>NZ_CP187317.1:0-4664232 GCF_058188415.1 Citrobacter sp. LJND-P06
GTGTCACTTTCGCTTTGGCAGCAGTGTCTTGCCCGATTGCAGGATGAGTTACCAGCCACAGAATTCAGTATGTGGATACGCCCGTTGCAGGCGGAACTGAGCGATAACACGCTGGCTTTGTATGCGCCAAACCGTTTTGTGCTCGACTGGGTAAGGGATAAATACCTTAATAACATCAATGGACTGTTGAATAATTTTTGCGGCGCAGATGCCCCGCAACTGCGTTTTGAGGTGGGAACAAAACCCGTCACTCAGACGCTAAAGACGCCTGTTAATCATGTTGTTGCGCCAGCGCATGTTGCGCAAGTTCAGCCACAACGCGCAGCACCTGCGGCACGCCCAGGTTGGGACAACGTACCGGCCCCGGCGGAGCCAACCTATCGCTCCAACGTCAACGTTAAACATACCTTTGATAACTTCGTCGAAGGTAAATCCAACCAGTTGGCGCGCGCGGCGGCACGTCAGGTGGCGGACAACCCGGGCGGCGCCTATAACCCGTTATTCCTTTATGGCGGCACTGGTCTCGGTAAAACGCACCTGTTGCATGCTGTGGGTAACGGCATTATGGCGCGTAAACCCAATGCAAAAGTGGTGTATATGCACTCCGAGCGTTTTGTACAGGACATGGTAAAAGCCCTGCAAAACAATGCGATCGAAGAGTTTAAACGCTACTACCGCTCCGTTGACGCGTTGCTGATTGACGATATTCAATTCTTCGCCAATAAAGAACGATCCCAGGAAGAGTTTTTCCACACCTTTAACGCCTTGCTGGAAGGTAATCAGCAGATCATTTTGACGTCGGATCGTTATCCGAAAGAGATCAATGGCGTTGAAGATCGTCTGAAATCCCGCTTCGGTTGGGGGTTAACGGTGGCGATCGAACCGCCAGAACTGGAAACGCGTGTCGCGATCCTGATGAAAAAAGCAGACGAAAACGACATTCGTTTGCCAGGCGAAGTGGCGTTCTTCATCGCCAAGCGTCTACGCTCTAACGTACGTGAACTGGAAGGCGCACTGAACCGGGTTATCGCTAACGCGAACTTTACCGGTCGCGCTATCACCATCGATTTTGTGCGGGAAGCGCTGCGCGATCTGCTGGCGTTGCAGGAAAAACTGGTCACCATCGACAATATTCAGAAGACGGTGGCGGAGTATTACAAAATCAAAATTGCGGATCTGCTTTCTAAGCGTCGATCTCGCTCGGTAGCGCGTCCGCGTCAGATGGCTATGGCGCTGGCAAAAGAGCTTACTAACCACAGTCTGCCGGAAATTGGCGACGCGTTTGGTGGGCGTGACCACACTACCGTTCTTCATGCCTGCCGTAAGATTGAGCAGTTGCGTGAAGAAAGCCATGATATTAAAGAAGATTTCTCCAATTTAATCAGAACATTATCTTCGTGACGCTATGAAATTTACCGTTGAACGTGAACATTTATTAAAACCGCTTCAGCAGGTCAGCGGCCCGCTGGGTGGTCGTCCTACGCTGCCAATTCTCGGTAACCTGTTGTTGCAGGTTGCAGACGGTACGCTTTCTCTGACCGGCACCGACCTTGAAATGGAAATGGTGGCGCGCGTGGCGTTAATTCAGCCTCATGAAGCAGGCGCAACCACCGTTCCGGCGCGGAAATTCTTTGATATCTGCCGTGGTTTGCCGGAAGGGGCTGAAATAGCCGTTCAGTTGGAAGGCGATCGGATGCTGGTGCGTTCTGGCCGCAGCCGCTTCTCGCTTTCCACGTTGCCAGCCGCCGACTTCCCTAACCTGGATGACTGGCAGAGCGAAGTCGAATTCACCCTGCCGCAGGCGACGATGAAGCGTCTGATTGAAGCGACCCAGTTTTCGATGGCGCATCAGGACGTTCGCTATTACTTAAACGGGATGCTGTTTGAGACGGAAGGCGAAGAACTGCGTACCGTGGCCACTGATGGTCACCGTCTGGCGGTCTGTTCCATGCCGGTCGGACAATCGCTGCCGAACCATTCGGTGATCGTGCCGCGTAAAGGCGTGATTGAACTGATGCGTATGCTTGATGGCGGCGATAACCCGCTGCGCGTGCAAATCGGCAGCAACAACATCCGTGCGCACGTCGGCGATTTTATCTTCACGTCCAAGCTGGTTGATGGCCGTTTCCCTGATTATCGCCGCGTATTGCCGAAGAATCCGGACAAACATCTGGAAGCGGGCTGCGATATTCTCAAACAGGCCTTTGCCCGTGCGGCGATCCTCTCGAATGAGAAGTTCCGCGGCGTGCGTCTGTATGTGAGCGAAAACCAGCTCAAAATCACCGCCAATAACCCGGAACAGGAAGAAGCGGAAGAGATTCTGGACGTCACTTATCCGGGCACCGAAATGGAGATCGGCTTTAACGTCAGCTATGTGCTGGATGTTCTGAATGCGCTGAAGTGCGAAAACGTGCGCATTATGCTGACTGACTCTGTTTCCAGCGTACAAATTGAAGATGCGGCGTCTCAAAGCGCAGCCTATGTTGTTATGCCAATGCGCTTGTAGTGTTGAAAGGGGCTGGTTTACTTGCTATTTCGCCTCCCGGCAGTGCTCAAAATGCTCACGTACTTCGTGTACGCTCCGCTTTTTGCGCGCTGGCGGCAGACGAACTGCCTGTGACACCGACGCCCCTTGAATGATGATGAGCTGATATGTCGCTATCCCGACTGCTAATCAAAGATTTCCGCAATATCGAAAACGCGGATCTCGCTTTATCTCCCGGCTTTAATTTTCTGGTGGGCGCGAACGGCAGCGGCAAAACCAGTGTGCTGGAAGCCATCTATACACTCGGCCATGGCCGGGCGTTTCGCAGTTTGCAGATTGGCCGCGTGATTCGCCACGAGCAGGAATCGTTTGTTCTTCATGGTCGTTTGCAGGGTGAAGAACGAGAGACCTCCATCGGCCTGACCAAAGACAAGCAGGGTGACAGCAAAGTCCGCATTGACGGCACCGACGGCCACAAGGTGGCTGAACTGGCGCACCTGATGCCGATGCAGTTGATTACGCCAGAGGGGTTTACTTTACTCAACGGCGGCCCCAAATACAGAAGAGCGTTCCTGGACTGGGGATGCTTTCATAATGAGCGTGGATTCTTCACCGCCTGGAGCAATCTCAAGCGTTTGCTTAAACAACGCAATGCCGCGTTGCGCCAGGTGAGTCGATATGAACAACTGCGTCCGTGGGATAAAGAGCTGATCCCGCTGGCGGAACAAATCAGCACCTGGCGCGCGGAGTACAGCGCCGGTATCGCTGCCGATATGGCGGATACCTGTCAGCAATTTTTACCCGAGTTTTCTCTCTCTTTCTCTTTTCAGCGAGGCTGGGAAAAAGAGACGGATTATGCCGAGGTGCTGGAGCGGGGCTTTGAACGCGACCGCATGTTGACCTATACCGCGCACGGGCCGCATAAAGCGGACTTCCGCATTCGTGCCGACGGTGCGCCGGTTGAAGATACCTTATCGCGTGGGCAGCTAAAGCTGCTGATGTGCGCCTTACGTCTGGCGCAAGGGGAGTTTCTGACCCGTGAAAGCGGGCGGCGCTGCCTCTACCTGATAGATGATTTTGCCTCTGAACTTGATGATGCGCGTCGCGGGCTGCTGGCCAGCCGCTTAAAAGCAACGCAATCTCAGGTCTTTGTCAGCGCAATCAGCGCTGAACACGTTCTTGACATGTCGGACAAAAATTCGAAGATGTTCACCGTGGAAAAGGGTAAAATAACGGATTAACCCAAGATAAAATGAGCGAGAAACGTTGATGTCGAATTCTTATGACTCCTCCAGTATCAAAGTCCTGAAAGGACTGGATGCGGTGCGTAAGCGCCCGGGTATGTATATCGGCGACACGGATGACGGCACCGGTCTGCACCACATGGTATTCGAGGTGGTAGATAACGCTATCGACGAAGCGCTCGCGGGTCACTGTAAAGATATCGTGGTGACGATTCACGCTGACAACTCCGTGTCCGTTACCGATGATGGCCGTGGTATTCCGACCGGTATTCACCCGGAAGAAGGCGTATCTGCTGCGGAAGTTATCATGACCGTTCTGCACGCAGGCGGTAAATTCGATGATAACTCGTATAAAGTGTCCGGTGGTCTGCACGGCGTAGGGGTTTCCGTCGTAAACGCCCTGTCGCAGAAACTGGAACTGCTGATTCGCCGTGAAGGTAAAGTGCATCAGCAAACTTACGTGCACGGTGTACCGCAAGCACCGCTGGCGGTGACCGGTGAGACTGAAGTAACCGGAACCCAGGTTCGTTTCTGGCCTAGCCATGAAACCTTTACCAACGTCGTTGAATTTGAATACGACATTCTGGCGAAGCGTCTGCGTGAGCTCTCCTTCCTGAACTCCGGCGTTTCTATTCGCCTGCGCGATAAGCGCGACGGTAAAGAAGACCATTTCCACTATGAAGGCGGTATCAGGGCATTTGTTGAGTATCTGAACAAGAACAAAACGCCGATCCACCCGAATATCTTCTACTTCTCCACCGAAAAAGACGGTATCGGCGTTGAAGTGGCGCTGCAGTGGAACGATGGTTTCCAGGAAAACATCTACTGCTTCACCAACAACATTCCGCAGCGTGATGGCGGTACTCACCTTGCAGGCTTCCGTGCGGCGATGACCCGTACTCTGAACGCCTACATGGACAAAGAAGGTTACAGCAAGAAAGCGAAAGTCAGCGCCACCGGCGACGATGCCCGTGAAGGTCTGATTGCCGTTGTTTCCGTGAAAGTACCGGATCCGAAATTCTCCTCCCAGACCAAAGACAAGCTGGTCTCTTCTGAGGTGAAATCGGCGGTTGAACAGCAGATGAACGAACTGTTGGCCGAATACCTGCTGGAAAACCCTTCCGACGCCAAAATTGTGGTTGGCAAAATTATCGACGCAGCCCGTGCGCGTGAAGCGGCACGTCGCGCTCGTGAAATGACCCGTCGTAAAGGCGCACTGGACTTAGCCGGTCTGCCGGGCAAACTGGCAGACTGTCAGGAACGCGACCCCGCCCACTCTGAACTGTACCTGGTGGAAGGGGACTCGGCGGGCGGCTCTGCGAAGCAGGGGCGTAACCGTAAGAACCAGGCGATTCTGCCGCTGAAAGGTAAAATCCTTAACGTTGAGAAAGCGCGTTTCGACAAGATGCTCTCTTCTCAGGAAGTGGCGACGCTGATCACCGCGCTCGGTTGCGGCATCGGTCGTGACGAGTACAACCCGGATAAACTGCGCTATCACAGCATCATCATCATGACCGATGCGGACGTCGATGGTTCGCACATCCGTACGCTGCTGCTGACTTTCTTCTACCGTCAGATGCCGGAAATCGTTGAGCGTGGTCATGTCTACATTGCTCAGCCGCCGCTGTACAAAGTGAAGAAAGGCAAACAGGAACAGTACATCAAAGACGATGAAGCGATGGATCAATACCAGATCTCTATCGCCCTTGATGGTGCCACGCTGCATATCAACGCCCACGCTCCGGCGCTGGCAGGCGAAGCACTGGAAAAACTGGTTTCTGAGTACAATACGACGCAGAAAATGATTGGTCGTATGGAGCGCCGTTACCCGCGTTCACTGCTGAAAGAACTGGTCTACCAACCGACGCTGGGCGAAGCCGATCTGGCTGACGAAGATAAAGTCACGGCCTGGGTTTCCCAGTTGGTTAACGTGCTGAATGAAAACGAAATGCACGGCAGCACCTGGAATAGCCTTGTGCGTAAAGACGCTGAACTGAACCTGTTCGAACCGATCATTCGCGTGCGTACCCACGGCGTCGATACCGACTATCCGCTGGATCATGAGTTTGTCACCGGGGGTGAATATCGTCGTATCTGTACGCTTGGTGAAAAACTGCGTGGTCTGATCGAAGACGACGCGTTTATCGAACGTGGCGAGCGCCGTCAGCCTGTTACCAGCTTCGAGCAGGCGCTGGACTGGTTGGTGAAAGAGTCCCGTCGTGGTCTGTCTATTCAGCGTTATAAAGGTCTGGGCGAAATGAACCCGGAACAGTTGTGGGAAACCACCATGGATCCGGAAAGCCGTCGTATGCTGCGTGTCACGGTAAAAGATGCGATTGCCGCTGACCAGTTGTTCACTACGCTGATGGGCGACGCCGTTGAACCGCGTCGTGCGTTTATCGAAGAAAACGCCCTGAAAGCAGCGAACATCGATATTTAACCTGTCCCCAGGCCTGCTCCTGTAGGCCTGATAAGCGAAGCGCCATCAGGCAGTTCGTCAACGTTTGCCGGATGGCGGCTTAGGCCTTATCCGGCCTACAACCGCTCTACAAAAGGGGAATCCCTGTTCCCCTTTCCATCCCCCTTTTCGTTGCTGTTTTTTGAGCGGAATCGCGTTAGCATGAGTACAGACTCATTTAATCCGGGGAACTCATGGCTATCAAACTCATTGCTATCGATATGGATGGCACACTTCTGCTGCCCGATCACACCATTTCACCCGCGGTCAAAACGGCAATTGCCGCTGCGCGTGCGCGCGGCGTTAACGTGGTGCTGACCACGGGCCGACCGTTTGCGGGTGTTCACAGCTATCTGAAAGAGCTTCACATGGAACAGCCCGGTGATTACTGCATTACCTATAACGGTGCGCTGGTACAGAAAGCGAGTGATGGCAGTACGGTTGCGCAAACCGCGTTGAGCTATGACGACTATCGCTATCTTGAGCAACTCTCCCGTGACGTCGGTTCTCACTTCCATGCGCTGGATCGCAATACGCTGTATACCGCAAACCGCGACATCAGCTATTACACGGTTCATGAATCTTTTGTCGCGACCATTCCGCTGGTGTTCTGTGAAGCGGAGAAAATGGATCCGGCAACGCAGTTCCTGAAAGTGATGATGATTGATGAACCCGCCATCCTCGATAAAGCCATCGCCCGCATTCCGGCAGAGGTAAAAGAGAAATACACCGTGCTGAAAAGTGCGCCGTACTTCCTCGAAATTCTGGATAAACGCGTGAATAAAGGCACGGGTGTGAAATCGCTGGCCGATGCTCTGGGTATTAAGCGCGATGAAATCATGGCCATTGGCGATCAGGAAAACGACATTGCAATGATTGAATTCGCCGGCATGGGTGTGGCGATGGATAACGCGATTTCGTCAGTAAAAGAGGTTGCCAATTTCGTCACCAAATCTAACCTGGACGATGGCGTGGCGTACGCCATTGAGAAGTTTGCGCTGAATTAAGTCCCCTCCGACAAAAACGCTTTCCTGACCCGCATCTGTTGCGGGTTTTTTTTATCCTGGGCGCGGGTCTACATCTCCGCTGCTGTTTACCCGCCGTCATTGAGATGGAGGCATGCTAAAACCTGAAAGTGAAGCCCTTGTGAAGTATGATGGCCGCAATTGTCTCGCATCAGGGTTCTTGCAATGAAACAAATCACCTTTGCGCCACGTCATCACCAGCTTACCAATATCAATACCTGGACGCCGGATAGTCAGTGGCTGGTGTTCGATGTACGCCCGTCGGGGGCCTCTTTTACTGGGGAAACCATCGAGCGGGTAAACGTTGAAACCGGGGCCGTCGAGGTGATTTATCGCGCCACGCAGGGGGCGCATGTGGGTGTGGTGACCGTTCATCCGCAAGAGAATAAATATGTGTTTATTCATGGGCCTGAGAATCCAGATGCTGCATGGCATTACGATTTTCACCATCGCCGGGGAGTTATTGCGTATCAGGGAAACGTTGCCAACCTGGATGCGATGGATATCACCGCCCCGTACACGCCCGGCGCGCTGCGCGGTGGTAGCCATGTGCATGTCTTCAGCCCGAACGGCGAGTTTGTCAGCTTCACCTATAACGATCACGTCTTGCATGAGCGAGACCCTATGCAGGATTTGCGCAACGTCGGTGTCGCGGCGCCATGGGGGCCGGTTACGGTGTCGGGTCAGAATCCCCGTGAATACAGCGGTAGCCACTGGTGTGTGCTGGTCAGTCAAACGACACCCACCCCGAGCCCTGGCAGCGATGAGATTAATCGTGCCTATGAAGAGGGCTGGGTCGGGGATCATGCGCTGGCCTTTATCGGCGATACGTGGTCGGTGAATGGCGAAAAGGTGCCCGAACTGTTTCTCGTCGACCTGCCGCGTGAAGAAAGCGACTGGAAACAGGCGGGAGAAACACCTCTGGCAGGAACAGAATCATTGATGCCTGCACCGCCAGTCGGCGTGACCCAGCGCCGTCTGACGTTTACCCATGATCGCGCTTACCCCGGACTTGTGAATGTGCCGCGTCACTGGGTGCGTAGCAATCCGCAGGCCACGGAGATTGCATTTTTGATGCGTGACGCGCACGGTGTTGTTCAGCTCTGGCTGATCGCCGCGCAAGGGGGAGAGCCGCGTCAGCTTACCCATCATGCAACGGATATTCAGTCGGCGTTTAACTGGCATCCGTCGGGGAAATGGTTGGGATATGTGCTGGAGAACCGAATTGCCTGCTGCGACGCACACAGCGGAGACGTCTGTTTCCTGACGTCGGAGCACAGGAATCCGCCTTCCGCAGATGCCGTTGTTTTCTCACCGGATGGACGACAAATTGCGTGGATGGAAGACGTGCAGGGTTTCCGTCAGTTGTGGGTGACAGAAACCGGGCGTTAAATCAGGGTGTGGGCATTTCTGCCGGGGGGATAACGGAGTTCATTATCTGCGTTCTCTCCTCGCTTCTTTCGACGCGAGACCTGACCGAGTCATCTTTGCGGAAGAGATCCCATGGCAGGAGTAGGGTGTCCATCACGGCGGTGAACGGCATGTCGAGTATTGCCAGAGACTTTGTACCCCAGTTTGTATCACTTTCACTGATCATCGTCGCGCTGGCGCGTGTGCCTGGATAAGTTCCTTCCTTGCCGCCAGTATGTGACATTACGCTTGAGCAACCACCCAGTAAAACCATTCCGCCGCACATCACTAGCGGTAACAACACATTTTTTATCATGATTCATTCATCTGTTGATCAACGGTGTTTGCATGATGAGTTATAGCGTTCCATTGCCCGGAAGAATACCCTCAGCATGTCGCACTGTGGTGCTTATCGCACTTTAACGATCTGTGCTTCCCCCCCAGTCTATGCCATAGACAGCAAACTGCAAAAAAAGTCCCCATTAAACGCTTGAAAAGTTCATATCAGGACCCATTTTTAAGACAAGGACAAATTGAAGAACATGCCTGAGGGGTGTTCTGTCCGCCTGACCTGTCCATGATGGAAGGTCTCATATTCTCGCTGATTTCAGGAGCTATTGATTATGCGTAATTTTGATTTATCCCCGCTGTACCGTTCTGCTATTGGTTTTGACCGTTTGTTCAACCTGCTTGAAAGCAATCAGAGCCAGAGTAATGGCGGCTACCCTCCGTATAACGTTGAGCTGGTGGATGAAAACCATTACCGCATTGCGATTGCCGTGGCAGGGTTTGCGGAAAGCGAGCTGGAAATTACCGCCCAGGATAATCTGCTGGTGGTGAAAGGCGCTCATGCTGATGAGCAAAAAGAACGTACTTACCTTTATCAGGGTATTGCCGAGCGCAACTTTGAACGCAAGTTCCAGTTAGCAGAGAACATTCATGTTCGAGGCGCAAACCTGGTGAACGGTCTGCTGTATATCGAACTTGAGCGTGTGATTCCGGAAGCGAATAAACCGCGCCGTATCGAAATCAATTAATTCTGTCGGGCCGCGCTGCGCGGCCTGTTATCCCCATGCTCGCCGTCAGGGAGCATATGCAAATCTACAAATCTGTGGATTTGCAGGTACTTACTCGCTTCTTAGAAGGAGAAATGATTATGCGTAACTACGATTTATCCCCACTGCTGCGTCAATGGATCGGTTTTGACAAACTGGCCAACGCCTTGCAAAACACCGGTGAAAGCCAGAGCTTCCCACCCTATAACATCGAAAAAAGCGACGATAACCACTATCGCATCACCCTTGCGTTGGCCGGTTTCCGTCAGGAAGATCTGGATATTCAACTGGAAGGCACACGCCTGACGGTGAAAGGTAGCCCGGAGCAGCCGGAAAAAGAGACCCAATGGTTACATCAGGGGCTGGTCACACAACCGTTCAGTTTGAGCTTTACTCTCGCTGAACATATGGAAGTCTCTGGTGCGACGTTCACCAACGGATTACTGCACATTGATTTAACCCGTAATGTGCCAGAATCCCTCGCTCCGCAGCGTATCGAGATTCAGGAACGACCTGCGTTAAATAGCTAATTTGCTGTTTGCCCTTGCCCCGCCAGAAATGACGGGGCTTTTTTGTGCTTTACCACCCATACATACCGCCTGTACTCTGCGAAAATCCGGTTAAAATAATAATGTTATTCACAGGGAAACGAAGATGAGTGAGATAGCATTAACAGTTAGCGTTCTGGCGTTGGCGGCGGTTGTTGGATTATGGATCGGCAACATCAGAGTTCGCGGGGTGGGGCTGGGCATTGGAGGCGTGCTGTTCGGCGGGATTCTTGTCGGGCATTATGCTGACCTGCTGGGCATCTCCCTTAGCGGCGAGATGCTGCATTTTATTCAGGAATTTGGCCTGATTCTCTTCGTTTACACCATTGGTATTCAAGTTGGCCCTGGTTTTTTTGCGTCGCTGCGCGTTTCAGGTTTACGTCTGAACCTCTTTGCTGTGCTGATCGTCATCATCGGCGGTCTGATCACCGCTATTCTGCATAAAGTCTTTGCGATCCCGTTACCGGTGGTATTGGGAATATTCTCTGGTGCGGTAACCAATACTCCGGCATTGGGGGCGGGTCAGCAAATTCTGCGCGATCTGGGCACTCCGGCGGCAGTGGTGGATCAGATGGGGATGAGCTATGCCATGGCCTATCCTTTTGGTATTTGCGGCATCTTACTCTCGATGTGGCTGATTCGAATGATCTTTCGCGTCAATGTCGAGGCGGAAGCGCAACAGCATGAATCCACGCTCTCCCGCGGCCACTCGCTCATCCAGACCATGAACATCCGGGTTGAGAACCCGAATCTCAACAATATGGCGATTCAGGATGTGCCCATCCTCAATAGCGACAAAATCATCTGCTCGCGACTTAAACACGATGAAACACTGATGGTGCCCTCGCCTGGGACGATTATTCAGGTTGGCGATCTGCTGCATCTGGTGGGGCAGCCAGGGGATCTGCACAATGCGCAGGTGGTGATTGGCCAGGAAGTGGACACCTCGCTTTCAACACGGGGCACGGAGTTGCGTGTTGAACGTGTGGTCGTCACCCATGAAAAAGTGTTCGGCAAGCGCATTCGCGATCTGCGCCTAAAAGAGAACTATGACGTGGTTATCTCGCGGCTTAACCGTGCGGGTGTTGAGCTGGTGGCAAGCGGTGAGATGAGTCTGCAGTTTGGCGATATTCTCAACCTGGTCGGACGGCCCTCTTCCATTGAAGCGGTCGCCAATGTTGTGGGCAACGCCCAACAAAAACTGCAACAGGTACAAATGTTGCCCGTGTTCATTGGTATTGGGCTGGGCGTGCTGCTTGGCTCAATCCCGCTGTTTATACCGGGGTTCCCGGCGGCGTTAAAGCTGGGGCTGGCGGGCGGGCCGCTGATCATGGCGCTGATTCTGGGGCGTATTGGCAGCATTGGTAAGCTGTACTGGTTTATGCCGCCGAGCGCCAACCTGGCGCTGCGCGAGCTGGGAATCGTGCTGTTTCTTGCCGTGGTGGGGCTGAAGTCTGGCGGTGATTTTGTCGACACCCTGATGCAAGGCGAAGGCCTGAGCTGGATTGGTTATGGCATCTTTATCACCGCAATTCCACTCATCACGGTGGGTCTGCTGGCGCGTATCTTCGCAAAAATGAACTATCTGACGTTGTGCGGGATGTTGGCCGGGTCGATGACCGATCCACCGGCGCTGGCGTTTGCTAATAATCTGCACACCACCAGCGGGGCAGCGGCGCTCTCGTATGCGACGGTATATCCGCTGGTGATGTTCCTGCGTATTATCACGCCGCAGCTACTGGCGGTGATTTTTTGGGGATTAGGCTAGAGAGTTAATCCTGCTGACCGGCATCCTGTGGGTGCCGGTGATGATGTTTCAACACAGTTGACGGTGAAGAATCCCATTTATGCGTAACGGCTTTGCTGAGAGCATACCTTCACCTTACCCACGCACTTCCCTTCCTGCTTTCGTCGCGATAAGGCCAATTCAAGCCGGAGATTGTGACCTTTTCAGCACATATCCGCGCAGGCTACGCTCATATCCGGTGGAACAAGGCGACGATACCGACTTGCCCACGCAAAGTGTGAACGCAGAGGAGAAAAAGCCGACGTTCTGATGCACTATTGTGATTTCCTTCGCTGATCCCCTGAAGAGGGGGAACGTCATTAAAAGGAGCCCTGATGAAGATTTCTCGCCTTGGAGAAGCGCCGGATTACCGCTTCTCGCTGGCAAACGAGCGTACTTTTCTGGCGTGGATCCGCACTGCGCTGGGTTTTCTGGCGGCGGGGGTTGGTCTTGACCAACTGGCGCCGGATTTTGCCACGCCGGTGATTCGTGAACTGTTGGCGCTGTTGCTGTGTTTGTTTTCCGGTGGCCTGGCGATTTACGGCTACCTGCGATGGTTACGTAATGAAAAGGCGATGCGCCTGAAAGAGGATCTGCCGTACACCCACAGTTTGCTGATTATCAGTCTGATTTTGATGATCGTCGCGGTGACCGTTATGGTGCTGGTACTGTATGGCTGAAAGCCGTAAAACGCGTCGCATTGCCGATCCGGGGCTTCAGCCGGAGCGCACGTCGCTGGCCTGGTTTCGCACGCTGCTGGGCTATGGCGCGCTAATGGCGCTGGCGTTGAAACACCACTGGCACCAGGCGGGATTCTTGTTCTGGGTGTCTATTGGCGTGCTGGCGATTGTGGCGATCATTCTCTGGCGCTACACCCGCAGTCGTAACCTGATGGACGTCGCCCATCACGATTTTTCTCAATCTCGCGCGGTGCGTGACAAATTTATGATCTCCCTCGCGGTGTTATCCCTCGCAATACTGTTTGCTGTAACGCATGTCCGCCAACTTATCGCATTTATCGGGGATTTAGCATGACGGGAAATGAAAACAGGGATGTCAGTGAGGAGGCGTATCAGATCGTTGTCAATCGCCAGAATAGTCAACAAGCGCAAGAACTGTATCGAAACCTACAGCAGCTTGGCATCAGGGCTGTGCAGTTTATTCCCCACATCGAGTTTGACAGGAATGGCCATTTATCCGCAGAGTCGGTAACCGCAGAAGGGTGGGGGCTGTTTTTAAATGCGGTATTTGCTCTCTGGGTACGGGAAGATGTTAACCGGATTTCCATTCAGCTTTTTGATAAGACCTTAAAGCAGTGGTGTGGTCGTGCGGATGCGGTGAATTTACAGGATACTTCGCATATCGGCGCTGAATGTCGGAGCTGTTACGTATTGCACTTCTGTGCTGGTGAATGCCTGAAATATCGTGATAGCAGCGGAAAAAGCGTACTTTGTGCCGGTTATAAAGCCTTTTTTACCGACTCTTCGCCGTATATGCGGGTGATGCGTGATCTTATTAAACAGCATCGCTCACCGATGGAACTGATGGCGATGCTGCGTCAAACTTAGCGACCTTTAGCCAGGTACTGCGCCATTTCGGCTTCCGGTACCATTCCGCCACCCGTCGCCCATACCAGATGTGTGGCGTGGTTTAACTGCTCAGCAGTGAACCCGTGCATCTGTTGGTATGCCGCTGAACCGCATACGCGCTGAGGCCCGCTCATCCCCGCCAGTGCAGACGGCTCCAGGCGAATACCGTCTTCCTGCGCCAGCCAGCTCAACATGTCATACATGGTTTGATCGTCAAGGGTATACAGCCCGTCCAGAAAACGCTCCATCGCCCGGCCAACAAAACCCGATGCACGTCCTACCGCCAGCCCGTCCGCCGCTGTCAGGTTATCGATGCCAATCTCCTGAACGGAAATGGCGTCGTGCAGGCCAGTGTAAACGCCGAGCAACATGCAAGGAGAGTGAGTCGGTTCGGCGAAGAAACAGTGAACGTTATCGCCGAATGCCAGCTTCAGGCCAAACGCCACGCCGCCAGGGCCGCCACCGACGCCGCACGGCAGATAGACAAACAGCGGATGATCGGCATCCACCACGCGCCCCTGCTGTGCGAACTGCGCTTTCAGGCGCTGCCCGGCCACCGCGTAGCCTAAGAACAAGGTGCGGGAGTTTTCATCGTCGATAAAGAAGCAGTTTGGATCGGATTCGGCCGCCTTACGCCCTTGCTCCACCGCCACGCCGTAATCTTCTTCGTACTCGACCACTGTCACACCGTGGCTGCGCAGTTTGGCCTTTTTCCACGCACGGGCATCGGCAGACATGTGTACAGTGACCTTAAAGCCGATGCAGGCGCTCATGATACCGATCGACAAACCCAGGTTACCGGTCGAACCTACCGCGATGCTGTACTGGCTGAAGAACTGTTTGAATTCAGGCGAGAGCAGCACGCTGTAGTCATCTTCAGTGGTCAGCAGCCCGGCGGCCAGCGCCAGTTTTTCGGCGTGGGTCAGCACTTCATAAATCCCGCCACGGGCCTTAATCGAACCGGAAATGGGCAGATGGCTGTCTTTTTTCAGCAGAATTTCGCCGTAGATAGACTGCCCGTACTCTTTTTCCAGCCGCTTTTGCATCGCGGGAATCGCAGCCAATTCGGATTCAATAATCCCGCCAGTGGCGGCAGTTTCCGGGAAGGCTTTCGCCAGATACGGCGCAAAGCGGGTCAGGCGAGCATGGGCGTCCTGAACATCCTGTTCCGTCAGGCCGACATACGGTAAACCTTCTGCCAGAGTGGTCGTGGCCGGGTTAAACCAGGTCGTTTCTTTCAGTGCGACCAGATCCTCCACCAAAGGATACTGGGCGATGAGATTTTGAATGTTTTCCATAGTACGTCTCTTTGCGCTTAGATAATAAAGGAAAGCAGGAATGTGCAAGCCAGTGCAATAACCGACGCGATAAATGTCGCAGTCGTATAGTATTTAAACGTCTCATTCAGGGTGGCGCCGCAGTATTGCTTCACCAGCCAGAAGAGGGAATCTGTCACGATCGTGCAGCCAATTGCGCCAGAACCGATGGCAATAGCGATGATCTCTGGGCTCACGTTGGGATAGAGCGGCAGCATCGGCGCGACAATCGCCGTTGCGCCCATCATCGCGACCGTTGCCGAACCGACCGCAGCGTGCAGAATCAGCGCCACCAGCCAGGCCAGCAGGATGGGGTGCATATGCATATTGGAGAGGATCACCGCGAGGGTATCCGCCAGGCCGCTGCTCTTCAGGATGGCGTTGAACGCGCCGCCCGCACCGATAATCAGCAGAATGTTAGCAATGGAACCAAAACCGTTTTCAGTATGGGTGAGCAGCGTACCCATGCCGATATGCTGGCGCAAACCGAGAATGTAATACGCCACGAAAACCGCGATAAACATGGCAGTAATCGGGTTGCCGATAAACTCCAGCAGGGTGTACAGCGTACTGCCTTTCGCCATGTTCAGTTCAGCGACGGTTTTCACCAGCATCAGACCAATCGGCAGCAGGACGGTAAACAGCGTTGCGCTCAGTGATGGCAGCGTTTTTTCGTCACGGACTTTAAGGTCAGAAAACTCAGCGGGCACAGCTTTATACGGCAGACGGTTGCCGAGTAACTTCAGGAACAGCGGTCCGCCAATAAGCGAGGCCATCAGCCCTACCAGCAGTCCATAGACGATAACGGAACCCAGATCGGCGCCCAGTTTGTTGGCGACAAACAGCGCGGCCGGATGCGGCGGCACCACGCAGTGTACGGCCATCAGGGCAGTACATAACGGGATCGCCAGTTTCAGCAATGAGGTGTTGGTTTTTTTGGCGATGGAGAACGCCAGCGGAATCAACAGCACCACACCCACTTCCACAAACAGCGTGATACCGCAGATCAGCCCCACCAGCACCATAATGACGTCGGCGGAGAGCCAGCGACAGCGCTGGAGCGTTAAGCCAATGCGTTCTGCCGCACCGGAAACTTCCATCATTTTGCCAAGAATGGTTCCCAGACCGATAACCGCGGCGAGGAAACCCAGCGTTCCACCGATACCACTCTCAATGGCGTTGACCATCTCCAGTGGGCCCATGTCCATCATCGTGCCCACAAAGAAACTGGCTAACAGCAGCGCCAGAAACGGGTGGAATTTGAACTTCACGATGGTCAAAACGATTAACACGATGCTGATTAGCAGCGTGCTCACAACCCAGATTTGAGAGTGCATATCTCACCTTGCCCTGTGATTAACGTGGTTATATTGGACAAAAAAACGGCGTAGTCTGACAAACGATATAATTCCCACTTCACATGAGCCAGATTGAATCAATAGGGTGATATGTATCTAATAATGACTATTTTATGCGATATGGTTCACTCTGATTCACCTTTGTGCTGATTTTTCCAGCGTCTTTTTTTACACTGCGGGCAATAATCAGAGGTCTCAGAGGTGGTTATGGATCCCCTTCGCGAAGTCAGAAATCGTCTACTCAACGGCTGGCAGTTATCAAAGCTTTACACCTTTGAAGTGGCGGCGAGGCATCAGTCTTTTGCACTGGCCGCCGATGAGCTGTCATTAAGTCCCAGCGCCGTCAGTCATCGTATTAACCAGCTTGAAGACGAACTGGGTATTCAGCTATTCGTTCGCTCACACCGGAAAGTGGAATTAACGCACGAAGGGAAACGGGTGTTCTGGGCGTTGAAATCGTCGCTGGATACGCTGAATCAGGAGATCCTCGACATCAAAAACCAGGAGCTCTCCGGTACGCTCACGGTTTACTCGCGGCCTTCCATCGCCCAGTGTTGGCTGGTGCCCGCATTAGGTGATTTCACGCGCCGCTATCCGTCTATTTCGCTGACCATATTGACCGGTAACGACAACGTGAACCTCCAGCGCGCGGGTATTGATCTGGCGATCTACTTTGATGACGCCCCCTCCGCGCAATTGACGCACCATTTCCTGATGGACGAGGCAATCCTGCCTGTATGCAGCCCGGACTATGCCCGGCGTTTTGACCTGCAGGGGGCGTTGGTTAATCTGCGTCACTGCACGCTGTTGCACGACCGCCAGGCGTGGAGCAACGATTCCGGGACGGATGAATGGCACAGTTGGGCGCAACACTTTGGGGTGGATCTGCCGTTATCATCGGGGATTGGCTTCGATCGGTCTGATTTGGCGGTGATTGCCGCAATGAACCATATTGGCGTCGCGATGGGGCGTCAGCGGCTGGTGCAAAAACGACTCGACAGCGGGGAGCTTGTCGCACCTTTCGGGGCGATGGCGCTGAAATGCCACCAGCATTACTACATGACTACGCTGCCTGGCAGGCAGTGGCCGAAAATTGAGGCGTTTATTGGCTGGCTGCAAGAGCAGGTGCGATGAGATTTATTACGTTTGCACTCTACACCTGATGGCGAGGATTATGCTAAATACGTGATATCCCTCCCGGTTAATGACTGAGGACAACCGTGTTAAAACCGCTCATCTCTCTCCTGTTGCTCACCAGCGCTGTCGTGTGCGCCGCTGAACGGCCGCTCACGGCTTCGCATTATGCGCAGCAGTTGGGGACAGGAATGGAGGTCGACTGGGCGCGAACCGACAGGGGTATCCGCGAATTTGATCCACTGGTGGTGCGTGATTTCAGGGCAAAGGGATTAACCCACGTGCGCATCCGGGTCACGGGTGAGCCAACGGAAGCGCGGTTGATTCACCTGCGTAAACTGGTTGAAGCCTGTAACCAGTATGGCGTGATCCCCATTATTGCGTATCAGGCCGATGAGTATAAAAACGATCCCAGCGCCGGAAACGAAAAAGAGGTGGAAAACTGGTGGGTAGCCGTAGCGCACTATTTCGCGCAAAGCTCGCCGTTGCTGGGTTTTGACGTGATCGATGAACCGGCGGAGAAACTCAACCATAATCAGGCTTCACTCAATCGGGTGTATGACAAAACTATCCGCGTGATCCATGCCATTGACCCGCAGCGCATGATTTTTATTGCCCCACGCATGCGCGCCACCCCGGAGGCGTTGCCGGGTCTTAAACTGCCGCCGGGAAGCCAAAACTACGTGTTGGCACAATGGCATATCTTCCCGTGGGGGCCGCTAAAAAGTAATGGGAAATACCCCTGGACCTCCGGCACAGCGGCGGAAAAAACCGCCATCCGCGCGCGGATAAACGCCGCCCTACATTGGCAGCAGAAAACCGGTCATGCCAGTTGGGTTGGGGGCTGGTCGCCGGGTGAAACCATCAAAAATGCGCCTTCACCGTCGCAGTTAGCCTTTGCCAGTTTTATGGCCTGTGAGCTGAAGAAAGCGAAAATTCCGTATGCTATCAACGCAGATACGCAGTTTTATGATGGGGAAGAGGGGGCGTGGCGGCCAGCGCTGGAACCGCTATTGACTGCGATGATATCGCCGGAGTGCGAACAGCCCGGCGATAAGCCGGGCCATCATCTGATTAAACCGCCTGCTCCTGATGGGACACCCGAGACGCCAGTGGGAGCCAGCACAGTAAAATCAACAGCCCCATAAAGGTCATCAACATCCCGAGGCTGGCTTGCCCGGTTTGCGGCATCATTGCGGAGAGCCACGCCAGCACGCCAGAGCCGATGTTTTGCAAACCGCCCACCAGCGCGCCTGCTGTTCCGGCCAGGAACGGGAAAGGCTCCATCGCCCCACTGGTTGCCAGCGGAAACAGCATGCCTGCGCCAAAGAAGAACAGGGCTGCCGGGATCAACAGCGTCCAGACGTTCATCACCCCGAACCAGCCTGGTACCCACATCATCACGCCTGCCAGCAGGCAGCTAATCACCGACTGCCACATCAGCGTCGAGAAGCGTTTATTGGGACGACCAGCAAACCATGCGCCGAAAAATGCTGCCGGGATCGGCAGAATAAACAAGACGCTCACCACCATGCTGCTTAAACCTAATACGGCACCCATCAGTACGCCGGAGCAGGCCTCGAAGACGGCAATCCCGGCCAGGCCGCCGATCAGCATCAGCAGATAACAGGTAAACGCACCGTTGCCGAACAGGGTTTTGTAGCTGGTGATAAGCCGCGTGCGCGGCGCGCCCGTCGGACGGGTTTCTGGCATCCAGCGTGCCATGCTAACGGTGACGCCTGCGCAGAGGATCAGCAGAAAGATGTAACAGGCGCGCCAGTTCCACATAGTGTCCAGCAGACCGCCGATCAGCGGAGCCATCAACGGGCTGACCAAAATGCCCATATTCAGCAAGCTGTTGGCGTGGCGCAGTTGTGTGCCTTCATACAGATCGCGCGGTAAGGTACGCGCCATCACCCCGCCAACGCCGGTTCCCATGCCCTGCATCGCACTGGCGGCGATCAGCACCGTCAGGCTGTGGGTGGTGATGGCGACCAGGGTGGCCAGCATAAAAATGGACATACCGACGAGGATCACCGGGCGACGCCCGACACGGTCGGAAAGCGGGCCGTAAACCAGTTGTGACAGACCGTATGTCAGCAGGTAGGCGGCCATCACGCTTTGCACGGCCCCTTCGCGGACATTCAGTTCACGCGCCATATCGGCAATTGCCGGGATATAGATGGTTTGCGCCATCTGACCCACTGCGACAAGTAATACCAACATCAACAACAAATTGACGCTTTTCTGCCTTTTCATTTCGCTGATTACTTTTTAAAAAGAGAAAAAATAAGAATAAGTAGCTATGTATTGCGATAAATGCGAGTGAAATCTACCACACCAGTAAAAGAAGGCCAGATAGACGACTGGAATGATGGAGCAGCGAACGGCAGGATATGTAAACAAAATCCGGCAACAAATGTTGCCGGATTGCATCATGCCAGACGAAGCAGCATGGCGCCAGCGGCAATACCGCCAGCGGCGACGAGACGTAACCCGACGACCCGCTCTTTGAGCAATAGCCACGCGATAAGCGCGCCGAACAAAATAGAGGTTTCACGCAGTGCGGCGACCACCGCCAGGGGGGATTGCGTCATCGCCCACAGTGCCAGCCCGTAAGAGCCCATTGTGCCGATACCGCCAAAAATTCCCTTCTTCCAGTGCTGCACCAGGTAGCGTGCGGCCTCCTGGCGTCGGGCAATCATCGCCCAGCCCAACAGGCAGGAGCCATTGAGGAAGAATGTCCACAATGTGTATCCCAGCGCGGTTTCTGACAGCCGCACGCCGGTTCCGTCCACCAGCGTATACCCGGCAATAAAACAGGCGTTAATCAAGGCCAGAACCACGCCCTGCCGGGAACTGGCGTGACCGTTAAAGGCCATACCGAGGATGGCAATGCAGATCACCACAATACCGACCCAGGCCAGTGCGGAGAGGCTGTCGCCGAGAAACAGTACGCTGATTATCGCGACCAGTAGCGGAGCGGAACCGCGCATTAAGGGATACGTTTGGCTCATATCCGAAACCTGATAGGTTTTGGCGACCAGAACGGTATAGACCACCTGTAACGCGGTCGAGGCGGCTAAAAATGGGATGCTGGCAACGGCAGGCTGCGGGGCAAAAGGTAAACAAACCAGCGCCATTAATGCCGCAGAACCGCTGACGCTAATCGCCGAGTAGAGCTTGTCGTTTCCTGCTTTCACGATAGCGTTCCAGCTGGCGTGCAGCAGCGCGGCGAACAGCAAAATGCAGAAAACGGAAAGGGTCATGGCGACAAGTGTCTTAAGGGATGTAATAAAAATGTAACATACTCTTGTGGTACACGCACCAGGCAGAGGGGAAAAGGGGAGCGGTTGCCCGCTCCCCTTTGGTGCGGCTTGAATCTGAATTACTTGAGGTATTTCAGAACTGCATCAAGCAGTTGCAGTGCAGCAACAATGAGTTTCAGGATAAGAATAGCGATATCCACGAGGCTCATACGCGTCTCCTGTGGTGAAGGAGCACTGCCAGCCGACGTGCCTTTCCGCTGCCTGTTGCCAGCTGTTGCGCACGCAGTCTCTCTTGCAAGAAACGTTGTGCTTGTTGACGTAACACAGTGTGCTCACACGGGGTTTAGGCGCTGACGGCACCACCCGTTTCAGCCAGGGCTTTGTTGCGCCGGTTTACGATGCGGCCCCGCATAACACATTGCGTACAGTGATATTATAGATGATTTACTGTATAAATAAACAGTATTTTTTAGGCGAGACAACCTCTCTGCACCCTACGCAAAAACGTCAAAATTTGTGCCGAAATTGCGTGTTTTTCGTGGAATGCGTATACTTCTGGTGTTGACATAACACAGTGTGCTTTGCGGTTACCAGCCGTATAACGCTGATAAAAACCTCGCTTCGGCGGGGTTTTTTGTTTTTACATCGTTATCATTGATAATGTGATCGTTGACGCATTTTCTCACAGATGAAATTTTTTCCATTGTCACATCTAAAAAGCTGTGCTTGTATAAATCCTGTTAATCAATAAACAGACAAGGTCCCTAATGAACCCTTCCATGCTAACTGCGACCCTACTAAAAACTGCGCAACCTGCCGCAGTGGTCGTCGTGCGTGTGGTGGTGGTCGTCGGCAATGCGCCGTAGGGTCCGGAACACACGATTCCAAAACCCCGCCGGCGCAAACCGGGCGGGGTTTTTCGTTTAAGCGCCCCTCCCGGAGCCTCGGCCCAGAACAAAAGGACTGGAGCATGGCAAGTTCGGGCACAACATCCACACGTAAGCGCTTTACGGGCGCAGAATTGATCGTTCATTTACTGGAACGCCAGGGCATCACCGTGGTGACCGGGATCCCAGGCGGTTCGATTCTTCCCGTCTACGACGCCTTAAGCCAAAGCACGCAAATCCGTCATATCCTGGCGCGCCACGAACAAGGCGCGGGGTTTATTGCGCAGGGTATGGCGCGAACTGATGGCAAACCCGCTGTCTGTATGGCCTGTAGCGGGCCGGGCGCGACGAACCTGGTCACCGCCATTGCCGATGCGCGTCTCGATTCCATTCCGTTGGTGTGTATTACCGGTCAGGTACCCGCCTCCATGATTGGTACTGACGCCTTTCAGGAAGTGGACACCTACGGCATTTCTATCCCCATCACCAAACACAACTATCTGGTCAGAGATATTCACGAATTGCCGCAGGTGATGAGTGATGCTTTTCGCATTGCCCAGTCGGGTCGCCCGGGGCCGGTGTGGATAGACATTCCTAAGGATGTGCAGACCGCCACAATCGAACTGGAAGCACTGCCGCCAGCGGCAGAGAAATCGCCCTCGCCGGAATTCAGCGCTGAAAGTATCCGTGATGCCGCCGCGATGATTAATGCGTCAAAGCGCCCGGTGCTGTATCTCGGCGGCGGTGTTGTCAATGCGCCTGCCCGTGTGCGTGAATTGGCGGAAAAAGCGCAGTTACCGACCACCATGACCTTAATGGCGCTGGGTATGTTGCCAAAAGCGCACCCGCTGTCGTTAGGCATGCTGGGTATGCATGGCGCACGCAGCACCAACCTTATCCTGCAAGAGGCGGATTTGCTGATTGTTCTTGGCGCGCGTTTTGATGACCGGGCGATTGGTAAAACGGAGCAGTTCTGCCCGAACGCCAACATTATTCATGTCGATATCGACCGTGCGGAGCTGGGGAAAATCAAGCCGGCGCACGTGGCGATTCAGGCCGATGTGGATGATGTTCTGGCCCAGTTAATCCCATTCATTGACGTACAACCGCGTGAGGAGTGGCACCGGACGGTGGCGGATTTGCAGCGCGAGTTTCCGGGGGCGATCCCGCAAGAGTGCGATCCCCTCAGCCATTATGGGCTGATTAATGCCGTGGCGGCCTGCGTGGACGACAGCGCGATTGTCACCACCGATGTGGGGCAGCATCAGATGTGGACGGCGCAGGCGTATCCGCTCAACCGCCCTCGCCAGTGGCTGACCTCCGGTGGACTGGGCACCATGGGTTTTGGCCTGCCGGCAGCGATTGGCGCCGCGCTGGCGAACCCTGACCGTAAGGTATTATGTTTCTCCGGCGACGGCAGTCTGATGATGAATATTCAGGAGATGGCGACCGCCAGCGAAAACCAACTGGATGTGAAAATCATTCTGATGAACAACGAAGCGCTGGGTCTGGTTCATCAGCAGCAGAGTCTGTTCTACAAGCAAGGCGTCTTTGCCGCCACCTATCCAGGGATGATCAACTTTATGCAGATTGCCGCTGGATTTGGTCTGGAAACCTGTGATTTGAATAATGAAGCTGACCCGCAGGCGGCGTTGCAGGCGATTATCTCCCGTCCGGGGCCGGCGCTGATTCATGTGCGTATTGATGCGGAACAAAAAGTGTATCCGATGGTGCCGCCGGGCGCGGCAAATACAGAAATGGTGGGGGAATAAACCATGCAGAAACAGTCACATGAAAACGTCATTCTCGAACTCACCGTGCGTAACCATCCGGGGGTTATGACCCACGTCTGCGGCCTGTTCGCCCGTCGTGCCTTTAACGTGGAGGGCATCCTCTGTTTGCCAATCCAGAGCAGCGACCAAAGCCGCATCTGGCTACTGGTTAATGACGATCAACGTCTTGAACAGATGATTAGCCAGATTGATAAGCTGGAGGATGTCGTGAAAGTGGTGCGTAACCAGTCAGATCCGACCATGTTTACTAAGATTGCCGTCTTTTTCGAATAACAGCTCAAGGCTTGAACAGCAACGCGCGGGTACACAAAATCATTCAAGCTGCATCAAGGCGGCAAGTCTGAAAATCCCCAGGAGCTTACTCAAGTAAGTGACTGGGGTGAGCAGATGTAGCTAACGCAGAGGCAGCTTGAAGGATGAAGTGTATATCGTTAAGGTAAGCGCGTTTTATTACCCGCCAGGACAGAACCATGATCACCGTTGCCCTTATTGACGATCACCTTATCGTCCGCTCCGGCTTTGCACAGTTGCTGGGGCTGGAGCCTGATTTGCAGGTTGTAGCCGAGTTCGGGTCGGGGCGTGAGGCGCTGGCGGGACTGCCGGGGCGCGGCGTGCAGGTCTGCATTTGCGACATTTCCATGCCGGATATTTCCGGGCTGGAGTTGTTAAGCCAACTGCCAAAAGGGATGGCGACTATCATGCTCTCTGTTCACGACAGTCCGGCGCTGGTGGAGCAGGCGTTGAACGCAGGCGCCCGAGGTTTTCTTTCCAAACGCTGTAGTCCTGATGAACTGATTTCTGCGGTTCATACGGTGGCGACCGGCGGGTGTTATTTGACGCCGGATATTGCGGTAAAGCTGGCGGCGGGGCGTCAGGATCCACTGACCAAACGCGAACGTCAGGTGGCAGAAAAACTGGCGCAGGGAATGGCGGTCAAAGAGATTGCCGCCGAACTGGGGCTGTCGCCGAAAACAGTACACGTGCATCGCGCCAATCTGATGGAAAAACTGGGCGTCAGCAATGACGTTGAACTGGCTCGCCGTATGTTTGATGGCTGGTAATGAGCACCTTTTTCTCCCGGTTAATTACCGTTATTGCCTGCTTTTTTATTTTCTCCGCCGCGTGGTTTTGCCTGTGGAGCATCAGCCTGCATCTGGTTGAGCGCCCGGAAATGGCGGTGCTGTTGTTTCCATTTGGTCTGCGGCTGGGGCTTATGCTGCAATGCCCGCGCGGCTACTGGCCGGTATTGCTGGGTGCCGAATGGCTACTGATTTACTGGCTGGCGCAGGAAGTGGCGCTTGCGCATCTTCCCCTTTTGATGATCGGAAGCGTGCTGACGTTGCTTCCCGTGGCGTTAATCTCCCGCTATCGGCATCAACGCGACTGGCGCACGTTGCTTTTGCAGAGCGCGGCGCTCACGGCGGCGGCATTGCTACAGTCTTTACCGTGGATGGGGCAAGGCGAAGCGGCCTTTACCGCGCTGCTGCTGACGCTCACCGGTGGGCTGACGCTGGCCCCCATTTGCCTGGTGTTCTGGCATTACCTCACCAGCACCACCTGGCTGCCGCTCGGCCCGGCTCTGGTTTCGCAGCCGGTCAACTGGCGCGGTCGCCATCTGGTTTGGTATCTGCTGTTGTTCACCGTCAGTCTGTGGCTACAGCTTGGGTTGCCGGACGAACTTTCCCGTTTTACGCCGTTTTGTCTGGCGCTGCCGATTATCGCGCTGGCCTGGCACTACGGCTGGCAGGGGGCGCTGATTGCGACTCTGATGAACGCCATCGCCTTGATTGCCAGCCAGACCTGGCACGATCACCCGGTGGATTTATTGCTCTCATTGCTGGCGCAAAGCCTGACCGGGCTGCTACTCGGCACCGGGATCCAACGCCTGCGCGAACTTAATCAGTCGCTGCAAAACGAGCTGGCGCGTAATCACCGCCTTGCGGAACGTCTGCTGGAAACTGAAGAGAGCGTACGCCGCGACGTGGCGCGCGAGCTGCATGACGATATCGGCCAGACCATCACCGCGATCCGCACCCAGGCCGGTATTGTGCAACGACTGGCCCCGGAAAATGCGGGCGTGAAGCAGAGCGGCGCGCATATCGAACAATTATCGTTGGGCGTGTATGACGCGGTGCGCCGCCTGTTAGGGCGCTTACGCCCTCGCCAACTGGACGATCTGACGCTGGAGCAGGCCATTCGTTCGCTGATGCGTGAAATGGAGCTGGAAAGCCGCGGTATCGTCAGCCATCTCGACTGGAAAATAGACGAATCAACGCTCAGTGAAGGCCTGCGGGTGACCCTGTTTCGGGTCTGTCAGGAGGGGCTGAATAACATTGTGAAGCATGCCAGCGCCAGTGCGGTGACGTTGCAGGGCTGGCAGCAGGACGAACGCCTGATGCTGGTCATTGAGGACGACGGTTGCGGGCTGCCGCCAGGATCGGGTCAGTTGGGTTTTGGCCTGACCGGAATGCGTGAACGTGTGACGGCGTTGGGGGGAATGCTAACGATTTCCTGCACCCACGGCACACGCGTGAGCGTCTCATTGCCCCTGCGCTATGTGTAAGGAGAGGGGATGCTGACGTTTCTGAAAGCCCCGGTGAATGCGCCGTTAATTAACGATAAACGCGAAATCGACGCCCGTTACCGCTACTGGCGGCGACATATTCTGACCACCATCTGGCTCGGTTACGCGTTGTTTTACTTCACCCGTAAAAGTTTTAACGCGGCGGTGCCGGAAATCCTCGCCAGCGGCGTATTGACCCGCAGCGACATTGGTCTGCTGGCCACACTGTTTTACATCACCTACGGGCTGTCGAAGTTTTTTTCCGGCATCGTCAGCGACCGTTCTAACGCCCGTTATTTTATGGGGCTGGGGCTTATCGCCACCGGCGTGGTGAACATTTTGTTCGGCTTCTCCACCTCGCTGTGGGCGTTTGCCCTGCTGTGGGCGCTGAATGCCTTCTTCCAGGGCTGGGGCTCGCCGGTGTGCGCCCGTTTGCTGACGGCATGGTACTCGCGCACTGAACGCGGCGGCTGGTGGGCGTTGTGGAACACCGCACACAACGTTGGCGGCGCGCTGATTCCTATTGTGATGGCGGCCGCCGCCCTGCATTACGGCTGGCGTGCCGGGATGATGATTGCCGGGCTACTGGCGATTGCGGTGGGCATTTTTCTCTGCTGGCGACTGCGCGACAGGCCGCAGGCCATCGGCTTGCCGCCGGTGGGCGACTGGCGGCATGACGCGCTGGAAATCGCCCAGCAGCAGGAGGGCGCGGGGCTGACCCGCAAAGAGATCCTCACCAAATATGTCTTGCTGAACCCTTACATCTGGCTTCTTTCGCTCTGTTATGTGCTGGTGTACGTGGTGCGCGCGGCGATCAACGACTGGGGCAACCTGTACATGTCGGAGACGCTGGGGGTTGACCTGGTGACCGCCAACACGGCTGTCACCATGTTCGAACTGGGCGGGTTTATTGGCGCACTGGTGGCGGGCTGGGGCTCGGATAAACTGTTCAATGGCAACCGTGGGCCCATGAATCTGATCTTCGCGGCGGGCATTTTGCTTTCCGTTGGCTCGCTGTGGCTAATGCCGTTTGCCAGTTACGTGATGCAGGCCGCCTGCTTCTTCACCACCGGCTTCTTCGTCTTTGGGCCGCAAATGCTGATCGGTATGGCGGCGGCCGAGTGTTCGCACAAAGAGGCCGCGGGGGCGGCTACCGGATTTGTCGGATTGTTTGCCTATCTTGGCGCATCGCTCTCCGGCTGGCCGCTGGCGCAGGTGATGGAAACCTGGCACTGGACGGGTTTTTTTGTGGTGATCGCCATTGCCGCCGGGATATCCGCGCTTCTGCTGTTGCCATTTTTGAATGCCCAGGCGCCGCGCGAGGTCAATGAAGCGTGACGCACCTCTCCTTTTTACACCGAGTCGGGCAAAACTAAGAAATTTTCCCGGTTCCGCCTGGACGCTGTCTCAGGCTGGGTTGGCTGCTGATTTTTACAATGACTGCCATAAAGCAGGTATAAAAATCAGGAGATATCCCACCCATGCTGGCCTTCCTAAACCAGGTGCGTAAACCGACCCTCGATCTGCCGCTCGATGTCCGGCGCAAAATGTGGTTCAAACCGTTCATGCAGTCCTATCTGGTGGTCTTCATCGGCTACCTGACCATGTATCTGATCCGCAAAAACTTCAACATTGCGCAGAACGACATGATCTCCACCTACGGGTTGAGCATGACGCAACTGGGGATGATTGGGCTGGGCTTTTCGATCACCTACGGCGTGGGCAAAACGCTCGTCTCCTATTACGCTGACGGCAAAAACACCAAGCAATTTCTGCCGTTTATGCTGATCCTCTCCGCTATCTGTATGCTCGGCTTCAGCGCCAGCATGGGCACCGGCTCTACCAGCCTGTTCCTGATGATCGCCTTTTATGCCCTGAGCGGTTTCTTCCAGAGTACCGGCGGTTCTTGCAGCTATTCCACCATCACTAAATGGACGCCGCGCCGTAAGCGTGGCTCTTATCTCGGCATGTGGAACATTTCCCACAACCTTGGCGGCGCGGGCGCGGCGGGCGTGGCGCTGTTCGGCGCGAACGTCCTGTTCGACGGTCATGTGATCGGCATGTTTATCTTCCCGTCGATTATTGCGCTGATTGTGGGCTTTATCGGCCTGCGCTATGGCAGCGACTCCCCGGAATCTTACGGTCTTGGTAAAGCGGAAGAGCTGTTTGGCGAAGAGATCAGCGAAGAAGACAAAGAGACTGAAGAAAATGAGATGACCAAATGGCAGATCTTTGTTGAGTACGTGCTGAAAAACAAAGTGATCTGGCTGCTGTGCTTCTCCAACATCTTCCTGTACGTGGTGCGTATCGGTATCGACCAATGGTCTACCGTGTATGCCTTCCAGGAGCTGAAACTCTCCAAAGAGGTGGCGATTCAGGGCTTTACCCTGTTTGAAGTGGGCGCACTGGTGGGGACGCTGCTGTGGGGTTGGCTGTCTGACCTGGCGAACGGGCGTCGTGCGCTGGTGGCCTGCGTTGCGCTGGCGCTGATCATTGCCACGCTGGGCGTCTACCAACATGCCAGCAACCAGTACGTTTATCTGGCATCCCTGTTTGCCCTTGGTTTTCTGGTGTTTGGCCCGCAGTTGTTAATCGGCGTCGCGGCGGTCGGTTTTGTACCGAAAAAAGCGATCGGCGCTGCCGATGGTATCAAAGGCACCTTTGCGTATCTGATTGGCGACAGCTTCGCCAAGCTGGGACTGGGGATGATTGCTGACGGCACGCCGGTCTTCGGTCTGACCGGCTGGGCGGGCACCTTCGCTGCGCTGGATACGGCCGCCATCGGCTGTATCTGCCTGATGGCCATCGTGGCCGTATTTGAAGAACGCAAAATTCGCCGTGAAAAGAAAATTCGAGAATTGAAAGTCGCTTAAGTGTGTATTTGGTAACGTCTTGCCCGGCTTAATGCCGGGCTTTTTTTTGGCTGATGTCATGCACCACATTACGCAGCCACTGGTGCGCCGGATCTCGATGTGTTCGTTCGTGCCAGGCCATACTTTTGGTGAAACCTTTGATCGGCAGCGGCGGCGGCAAAACCTGCATCCGGGCATCGGCATGTGCCAGCCTTGCAGGCACGACGGCAATCATATCGCTGATGGCGAGCACGTCCGGCAAGACCAGAAAACTGCTCACCGATAACCCAATCTGCCGTTTGCGCCCGACACCGGCCAGCGCATCGTCAGTCACGCCCCAGAAGCTTTCGCCTTCGTAAGAAACCAGCGCGTGTTCCAGTTTGCAGAAACTGTCGAGGGTTAATGCGTTATGGGCCTCAGGATGATCGGCGCGCAGGATGCAGACGTACGTTTCGTCGTAAAGCGCGCGGCTGTGCAGGTCACCCGGCGTGGAGTCCGGGGTCAGCAGCGCGAGGTCGATTTTACCCTGCTCAAATTGCGTGGTCAGCCGTTCTGGCTCGACCGGAACCACCCGTACGCGAACCCCCGGCGCACGCATCCGCAGTGCCGCAATGAACGGGACGATCACCGCTTTCAGCGCGTAATCGGTGGCGGCGACGGTAAACGTGAGCGTGGCCGTTTGCGGGTCGAACTGTGCGGGTTTGAGCAAGGCATCAATGTCACTGAGGATCTGTTTGACGGGAGCCGCTAACTGCTGAGCGCGCAGCGTCGGCACCATACCGTGAGGCGCACGCGTAAACAGCGGATCGTCAAAATAGTCCCGCAGACGCGTTAGCATGCCGCTGACTGCCGGTTGCGTCAGTGACAGGCGCTGGGCAGCACGCGTAACGCTGCGCTCATCAAGCAGGGCATCCAGCGTCTTCAGCAGGTTGAGATCCAGCGTACGGATATCTGTTTTCATCTCCTTTCGCCCTTGCTTTACTCTTGTTCAGTTAGTCAGCTATCTCCAGAGAGGTAAATGTAAACGTTTCGCCGTCAAAAAGCCCCTGGCTGGTGAGCTTTAATGCGGGGATGACCGGTAAAGAGAGAAACGCCATCTGAATAAACGGTTCGTCGGGCAGTGCACCGCACTCGCGCCCCGCCGCCTTGAGCGCATCAATCTGTTCCGCCAGCGATTGTGCGGTGTCGGTGCTCATCAGACCGGCTATCGGTAGCGCTAAATGGCACTGTACTTGCCCGTGACAAACCACGCATAACCCGCCGCCATCGGCGATCACCTGATTCACCGCGAGAACCATCTCTTCGGCGCTGCGACCAATCACCACAATATTATGACTGTCATGGCTCACGGTTGCCGCCAGAGCGCCTTCACGCAGGCCAAATCCGCCCAGCAAACCACAGGCCACGGGGAGCTGGTGTCCGTAACGCTCAAGGACGGCGATATAGTTGATATCATCGCGATCAAAACCCGTTTCGGTGCACAGGCTGGTGTTGGCGTGAGTAATTAATTCGTTAGGGATAACATCAATGACCCGATAGCGTTTTCCGGGCGTGAAATGCAGCGGGAAGTCGGCTGCGGATACCGGTTGCCGCGCAATGGTGTTGCCATAGGGAGGCGCGCTTTTCGCCAGTCTTGCGGGTTCTTCCGCTTTCAGAGCATCGGCGTTGATGGGCTCTCCTTTGACAAAGACCTGCTGTACCGTCACATGGCGGGCATCGCTGAGCAGAACGATATCCGCCTGTTTACCGGGAGCCAGCAGCCCAAGATGGTGCAGGCCAAAATGCCGCGCGGCTGACCAGGTGGCGACGCGGTAAGCAACATGAAGCGGTACGTTATGCTGCAAAATCAGCCGCCGGATAAGCGCGTCGATATGTCCTTCATGCGCAATTTCCCACGGGTTACGGTCGTCGGTGCAAAGCATGCACTGCGGGCTGTTCATCTCATTGATAAGCGGTGCCAGCGCGTTGAGATTACGGGCGGCGGAACCTTCACGGATCATGAGCGCCATTCCGAGTTGCAGTTTGCGGCGCCCTTCCTCCAGGCGGTAGCTCTCGTGGCAATTCTCGATCCCGGCGGCAATATAGGCGTTAAGCGCTTTACCGCTGAGTCCCGGGCAGTGACCGTCCAGCGTCAGGTGGCGAAAGGCATCCATTTTATCGAGAAGCGCATTCTGTCCGGCAATGACGCCGGGATAGTCCATCACTTCCGCCAGCCCGGTCACCTGGGGATGATCGCGCCAGGCAAGCATTTGCTCGAGGGTGAAAGAGGCGCCGTTCACATCACATCCCGCCAGTGCCGGAACGCAGGAACTAACCTGAAGGTACTGATTTTGCTTTGCCTGTTCTGCACAGCGGACAAACCAGGCAAATCCGGTTTCACCCATCACATTGACGATTTCGTGCGGATCACAGATGACCGTAGTGAGTCCGCGTGGCAGCGTCGCCGTTTCAAAGGTCACGGGCGTCATCATGCTCGATTCAATATGCAGGTGTGAATCGATAAAGCCAGGCACTGCCGTTGCGCCGTGGGCATCTACGCGATGCAATGCCGGGACATCGATATATTCCGGGCCGATGCCCGCGATATGCTTCCCTTTAATAACAATCGGCCCTGCCATTTCTCCGCCGTTGATGAGGTCGAGAAGAATGACATTATCAATAATATAATCGGCGACGACTTCGCCACGAGAAACCGCCAACAATTCCTGCTGTTCCTGGCGGCTAATGTAATGAAACTTATAGCTAATAAAAGTATCCATATTTTTCTCATTTTGATTTTATCAATTTGATTGTTATTTATCATTAAGAAACACCAAATGATTATTTAAAGTTTATCGGCTAACGCACAATTGCAATGTGATAATTATCACTGAATTAAGTATGGGATATGTTTAAAAAAGAGACAGGTTAATATTCTCGCTAATGGATGAAAAAATGAATAATGAGATCAGTGATGACATAAGAGAGGATTCCGGTAGCCTTTCGCGATTCTTTAAAATTCACCAGCACGGTACAACCGTACGTACTGAAATGATCGCCGGTATGACGACATTTTTAACGATGGTGTACATTGTTTTCGTTAACCCTCAGATATTGGGGGCCGCACAGATGGACCCCAAAGTGGTGTTTGTGACGACCTGTCTGATTGCCGGTATCGGCAGTATTGCGATGGGGTTGGTGGCTAATTTACCCGTCGCACTGGCGCCTGCAATGGGGCTGAACGCGTTTTTCGCATTTGTGGTCGTTGGGGCGATGGGCGTGAGCTGGCAAACCGGTATGGGCGCGATATTTTGGGGGGCCGTGGGACTGTTTTTGCTTACCCTTTTTCGCATTCGCTACTGGATGATTTCTAACATTCCTGTCAGTTTACGTATTGGTATCACCAGCGGCATCGGTTTATTTATCGCGATGATGGGGTTAAAAAATGCAGGCGTCATCGTGGCAAATAAAGACACGCTGGTGGCGATCGGTAACTTAAGCTCACATACAGTATTATTGGGTATTTTGGGATTTTTTATTATTACCATCCTCTCATCCCGACACTTTCATGCCGCCGTACTGGTTTCAATCGTGGTGACATCGTGTTGTGGATTATTTTTCGGTGATGTTCATTTTAATGGCGTATATTCTGTTCCACCCAATATCAGCGCTGTGATGGGCGAAGTCGATTTGAGCGGCGCATTATCGCTTAATTTGGCCGGTATCATTTTTTCTTTCATGCTAATCAATTTATTTGATTCATCAGGGACGCTAATTGGTGTAACGGATAAAGCAGGCTTAATCGATCAAGACGGTAAATTTCCGAACATGAATAAGGCGCTGTATGTCGACAGCCTGAGTTCGGTTGCGGGGGCGTTTATTGGCACCTCTTCCGTTACAGCCTATATAGAAAGTACCTCTGGCGTAGCCGTGGGGGGACGTACGGGGCTGACGGCGGTGGTGGTGGGAATATTATTCCTGTTGGTAATGTTCTTTTCACCGCTGGTCGGGATGGTTCCTGCCTATGCAACGGCAGGGGCGCTTATTTTTGTTGGCGTACTGATGACCTCGAGCCTGTCTCGCGTTAACTGGGATGACTTTACCGAATCGGTTCCCGCGTTTATCACGACGGTGATGATGCCGTTTACCTTTTCCATCACTGAGGGGATTGCGCTGGGTTTTATGTCGTACTGCATTATGAAAGTGTTTACCGGGCGCTGGCGGGAGCTAAACCTCTGCGTCATTGCCGTGGCGGTGCTTTTTGCGTTGAAAATCATTCTGGTGGATTAGTATTCACAGGGGGTTTCCAGATATCATGAGTGCTGATAAAGCAGGAGAACTCATGGTCTGGATAATGCTGGCCACACTGGCGGTGGTGTTTGTTATCGGTTTTCGGGTACTCACTTCCGGATCCCGACGGGCGATTCGCCGTCTGAGCGAGCGTCTTGGTATTGATGTGGTGCCGGTGGAATCGATGATCGATCAAATGGGCAAAACGCAAGGCGAGGCGTTTTTACAGTATCTGCATCGCCCCGATGAATCGCATTTGCAAAATGCCGCACAGGTGCTGCTGATCTGGCAGAACGTGATTGTGGATGGCAGCGATCAGAGCCTGCAACAGTGGCACCGTTTACTGCAAAAAGCCCGGTTGTCGGCACCGATTACCGACGCGCAGGTGCGCCTTGCGCTGGGTTTTCTGCGCGAAATGGAGCCCGATATGCAGGAAATTAACGCTTTTCAGATGCGCTACAACGCGTTTTTTCAGCCCGAAGATGGCGTTCACTGGTTGCACTGATATCAATATTCGTGATGATGGTTATCCTAAATCGTCATTATATTTATATCTTCACCCCGCGCATGATGTCCCTCGTTAACGATTACGACGAGGTTCATCATGAAACAAACCACTCAACAACACGCCATTATCTGGCCAGAAGCGTATCTGCCGGGCACCACGGATAACTTTGCCTCTAACGAAATCATTGTTGCCGGGCTTAACGCCAGCAGGGTCTGGGCGCAGCTTAACGACACCACGCGCTGGCCGACCTATTACAGCAATGTCGCGGACATCCGTTTTCACGATGGCTCCGGCCCGCTGTTGAGCGACAATGCCCGCTTCCGCTTCACCACTTTTGGGTTTCCGATTGAGGCGCAAATTACTGAATATGTGCCGCCCGTGGATGGGCAGGCTGCGCGCATTGCCTGGCACGGTTGGGCGGAAGGTGATGCGCAGACGCGTCTGGATGTGATTCACGCGTGGCTATTTGAGGATTTACCGGGGGGGCGCGTGCGCATTCTGACTCAGGAGTCGCAGATTGGCGTTCCCGCGCAAGAACTGGCCCGCACGATCCCGAATCCGATGATTAACGGGCATCAGGAGTGGATAAGCGGGTTAGCGCGTGCCGCGCGTGAGGCCGGACTGGCAAGCGTGTAAATAGTGTGACGAGATAGAGTGATTTTATAGCTAATAGGCTATAATTTATCTATAGCTTATTGGCTATGAGGGATCGCTAATGTGGGATGTTGAAACAACGGACGTTTTCGACAGGTGGTTTGACGAACAGACTGAAGCACTCAAGGAAGACATGATCAAGTTTGCAGATGCTGAGTACAGAAAGCACCTTAATAAGTAAGGAAAAATTATGGCTACTCTTAAAGAGTTGATGGTTAAACAAAGCCCGGAAAGTCAGGCGCGTATTGCTGAGAAAGTGGAGGAGATGCACCAGGCTATCGCGTTAAATAGGTTAAGGGAAGAACTTAACATGTCTCAGGCAGAACTGGCTGCGGCAATGGGCGTGAAGCAGCCAACCATTGCAAAAATGGAACAGGCTGAAAATGATCCTCGCCTCTCTACGTTGAAACGTTACGTAGCAGCGCTGGGTGGCGAGTTAAGTATTGATGTTAAGTTGCCCACAGGTAAGAGAGTGGCGTTCCATATTTAATGCCCCTGGATGACGTATTCTTTCGGTTTAAGGCGTTTTAGTTGCTAAAACGTTAAGTTCGTCACATTTAAAATGTTACACTGCGTAACTTTTCTACAAAAAATCGACGCAGGTAACAAAATGAGTGAATGTATAGCTGAAAAATCCCGCGCTGGAGAAATGGCCCGACCTAACTGGTCTGCGGTATTTGCTGTGGCGTTCTGCGTCGCCTGTCTGATCACTGTGGAATTTCTGCCTGTCAGTCTGCTGACGCCCATGGCGCAGGATCTGGGGATCTCTGAGGGAGTCGCTGGTCAGTCGGTGACTGTCACCGCGTTTGTCGCCATGTTTGCCAGCCTGTTCGTGACCCAAATTATCCAGGCGACCGACCGTCGCTATGTGGTGCTCCTGTTTGCCATTCTGCTGACGATTTCATGTCTGCTGGTTTCGTTTGCCAACTCCTTCACATTGCTGCTTATGGGGCGTGCTTGCCTCGGACTGGCGCTTGGCGGCTTCTGGGCGATGTCTGCGTCACTCACTATGCGCCTGGTGCCGCCGCGAACGGTACCAAAAGCGCTGTCGGTAATTTTTGGCGCAGTCTCTATCGCGCTGGTGATTGCGGCGCCGTTGGGCAGTTTTTTAGGCGGTATTATTGGCTGGCGCAACGTCTTTAATGCGGCGGCGGTGATGGGGGTACTGTGTATTTTCTGGGTGGTGAAAGCGTTGCCCTCTCTGCCTGGCGAACCGTCTCACCAAAAGCAAAACATGCTTAGCCTGCTGCAACGACCCGGAGTGATGGCCGGAATGATTGCCATCTTCATGTCGTTTGCCGGTCAGTTCGCGTTCTTTACCTACATTCGCCCGCTGTATATGAATCTGGCGGGCTTTGACGTTGATGGTCTGACGCTGGTGTTGTTGAGTTTTGGTATTGCCAGCTTTGTTGGTACGTCGCTCTCTTCGGTTATTCTCAAACGGTCGGTCAAACTGGCGCTGGCGGGCGCACCGCTGGTGCTGGCAGTGAGCGCGTTGGTACTGACATTATGGGGGAGTGACAAAAGCGTCGCCGCAGGGGTCGCCATTATCTGGGGGCTGGCGTTTGCGCAGGTGCCGGTCGGGTGGTCAACGTGGATCACGCGTACGCTTGCCGATCAGGCGGAAAAAGCCGGATCTATTCAGGTTGCGGTGATCCAGCTTGCAAACACCTGTGGCGCAGCGGCAGGGGGCTACGCACTCGACAACCTGGGGTTGCTGTCACCGTTGGTGCTCTCCGGCGGATTGATGCTGCTGACGGCGCTGTTGGTCGCTTCGAAAGTGCGCATAAAAAGCGCCCATCCGTAAGCAGGAAGGGTGACCCGGAGGTCACCCTTTTACTCAATTAAAACCGTTATTTTCAGCCGTTGCGGCAAACCATTTTCCGCTCTGTTTAATGGTGCGCTGTTGAGTCTCTAAATCTAACTGCACAAAACCGTAGCGGTTTTTATAGCCGTTCAACCATGACCAGTTATCAATAAAAGTCCACATGTGGTAGCCAAGGCAATTGCAGCCTTCGCTGATCCCTTTGTGTAGCCACTTTAGATGTTCACTGACAAATTCAATGCGGTATTGGTCGTTAATATGGCCATCCTCGATAAAGCGCTGCTCGTTCTCGACGCCCATGCCGTTTTCAGAAATAAAGCAACGCGGGTTGCCGTAATGATCGCGCAGGTTGGTAATAATATCGTAAATACCCGGCTCATAAATTTCCCAGCCGCGGTAAGGATTCATTTTACGACCCGGCATTTCGTAGTAATCAAATAATCCTTCCGGCATAAAGGGGGCGTCAGGATTGACGGCAGAATCCCGGCACTTCACACGGCGTGGCTGATAATAGTTGATCCCCAGCAGGTCAATCTTGCCATCGGCAATCAGTTCTTTGTCGCCAGGCTGACACGCGGGGAGCTGATCGTACTCTTTCAACAATGCGATCAGGTCGGCGGGATATTCTCCTTTCAGCACCGGATCAAGGAAGCTGCGGTTAAACAGCAGATCCGCATGATGTGCGGCTTTAACATCTGCCGGATGTGCCGAGCGTGGGTAAGACGGCGTTAAGTTCAGCACCACGCCAATTTCACCGTCGTGGTTTCCGGCACGATAAGCGCGAACCGCTAACGAGTGCGCTAGCACCGTATGATACGCCACGGTAGCCGCGCGTTTGAAATCCACCACGTTGGGGTAATGGAAGTCATATAAATAGCCCCCTTCGACCGGAACAATCGGCTCGTTGAAGGTAAACCAGTGCTTAACCCGGTTGCCGAACAGATCGAAACAGATTTGCGCATAGCGACCAAACGCCGCCACCACGTCACGGTTTTCCCACCCGCCTTTCTCCTGCATCACCATCGGCATATCGAAGTGGAACAGCGTAATAAACGGCGTGACGCCCTGCGCCAGTAACTCGTCGATCACCTGATTGTAGAACTCAACGGCTTCAGGATTGACCTCGCCGGTACCGTCGGGGATCAGGCGCGACCAGCTCAGCGACGTGCGGAAACTGTTATGTTTTAGCTGTTTTAGCAGTGCGATGTCCTGTTTCCAGTGCTGATAAAACCCAGAGGTATTTTCTGGGCCAATCCCCTGATGGAAACGACCTGGCTGGCGTGCAAACCACACATCCCATGTGGTCTGGCTTTTGCCGCCGTTCAGGCTGTCGCCTTCGGTTTGCAGCGCCGAGCAGGCACTGCCCCACCAAAAGTTTTCAGGAAAACGGTATCGCATTGTTTTTTCTCCTTGGTCAGCAACAAATGTCTGTTCCAAAGAGAATAAGCGAATTTAGAAAAAAGAAACCGGTTACAGCGCCCGTTTTCAAGGTATCGCGGGTGAGATTAACAACGCGTTACCGCGTGCTACATATCAGGGCATTCAACCTTACCCAGCGCTTCCCAGTAGTTATTCTGGTTATTTCGCTCAATGGCGATAATGGCTTCCCGGATATGCTGCTGATTATTTTCACCAGACATAATGCTTTTTTCCCAGGCCGCATCCGACATTGAGGCCTGCGGTGTGCATATTTTGCGTAAGTCGTTCAGCACCGTCGTCTTTTCATTCGCCGTCTGGAGGCCGCTGTAAGCGGAGTTGGCCTGCGCAATTCCCGGCAATACGAGCAGGGCGGTCACGAGCGGTAACATGATTCGTTTCATAGTCATCATCCTTTTATCAATGCGCATCATCACTAGAGTAAGTGTAGACAGTTCCGTGCTCTCTCATCAGCCTGTGCTACCTTCAATAATGCGTTCAACCATAAGTTGTAGTTTTTCAGAGGGATAAAATGCAAATACAGATTACCGATACGGTGACCGAAGACGACCAGAATGCGCTCTTTAAGGGACTGCGAGCCTATAACGGCCAGTTTATTAAAACGACGAATTTCGGCGATCTCGCTGTCTACTGGCGGGATTCGCAAGGTGAAATGCAGGGGGGATTAATTGCGAAAATTAAGGGCGACTGGTTGTGCATTGAGTATTTGTGGGTGAGTGAATCCTTACGTAAAGCGGGTTATGGCAGCAAGCTGATGCAGGCGGCGGAGCAAACTGCACAGGCGCGGGGTTGTCTGCATGCGCTGGTGGATACCTTCAGTTTCCAGGCGCTGCCGTTTTACCAGAAACACGGCTATACACAGCAAATGACCTTGCCGGACTTCCCGGAAAAAGGCATTTCCCGCCACTATTTGTCGAAAACATTTTGATGACCGGATGGCGGAGCCAGAAGAAAACCGGGATTTCTGCCATCCGGTATTTTCCCGTTATGCCTTTTTCTTCTTATTGATGCTTTTTCGATTTTTAAACCGCCGCGCCTCTCCCGTTATAGTCATTTCATTACTCATTAGGCGGTTATTTAAAAAGGATAAAAACGTGAAATTGACGATACCTCATGTCTGGACAGGCACGGCAGTATTGCTGGCGGGATTACTGCTGGCAGGCTGCGATCAACAAAGCAGCGATGCAAAACACATCAAGGTGGGCGTGATTAACGGCGCCGAGCAGGATGTGGCGGAAGTCGCCAAAAAAGTGGCAAAAGAGAAATACGGCCTGGACGTCGAACTGGTCGGTTTTAGCGGTTCGCTGCTGCCCAACGACGCCACCAACCACGGCGAACTGGATGCTAACGTTTTCCAGCATCGCCCGTTCCTCGAACAGGATAACAAAGCGCACAACTACAAACTGGTGACGGTGGGCAATACGTTTGTCTTCCCGATGGCGGGCTATTCGAAAAAAATTAAAACCGTTGATCAACTGAAAGAGGGGGCGACGGTGGCGATCCCCAACGACCCAACCAACCTCGGTCGCGCGCTGTTACTGCTGCAAAAAGAAAAGCTGATCACCTTGAAAGCGGGGACAGGGCTGCTGCCAACAGCGCTGGATATCACCGACAATCCGCGTCACCTGAACATTATGGAACTGGAAGGCGCACAGTTACCGCGTGTCCTGGACGATGCCAAAGTCGATGTGGCGATCATCAGCACCACCTACATTCAGCAGACCGGGCTGTCTCCGGTGCATGACAGTGTGTTCATTGAAGATAAAAATTCGCCGTATGTGAACATTCTGGTGGCGCGGGAAGACAATAAAGACGCCGAAAACGTGAAAGAATTTCTTCAGTCCTATCAGTCGCCTGAAGTCGCTAAAGCGGCAGAGAAAATCTTTAACGGCGGCGCGGTGCCGGGCTGGTAATGCTCACCCGTTGCCGCGCCGGTTGACATCAGACTCCTCTGGCGCGGCGGCGGGAGTCCATTGAAATCAGCACCACCGAGGAGAGGATCAGCAGCGTACCCAGCCAGTCCGGCAGGGTGAACGTGATCCCCAGCAACAGCAGTGAGAGCAACGCACTGCTCAATGGCTCTGCGCAGCTCAGAATACTGGCCCTCGGCCCGCCAATCATCTGCGCGCCTTTCAGGTACAGGCTAAACGTCAGCGACGTGCCGATCACCACCAGATAGAAAAACGCCAGAATCAGACTGCCATTGACCACGAAGTGGGTGCCCTCTCCTGCGTAAAACGGCAACAGGATCACCCCGCCGATTAACATACTCCAGCCGACAATCGGTAACGTGCCGTACCGCGCAATCAGCGTCGACGGGTAGGTCGTATAAAACGCGGCGGCAAAGGCTGAGGCAATTCCCCAGAACAGTGCGGAAGGTGAAATCGTCAGCGACGTTGGGTTGCCGTGAGTCACCAGTAAAAAAGTGCCAATCAGCGAGGTGAGAATGGCGGTTAGCACCAGAATGCCGGGTCGCGCTTTACGCACCAGCGCGAACCACGCCACGATAATCGTCGGTGACAAAAATTGCAGCACCGTGGCGGTGGCGGCGTTGGATTTCTCGATAGTGAGCAGGAAGGTCAACTGTACGGTGAGCGCGCCAGCGATGGAGAAGATAAGCAGGCTCAGGGCGTCTTTGCGATTCCTGATGACGGAAAACACTTTATCGCCATGCACAAAGGAAAGCATAAGGAGGATCAGTCCGGCGAATATCAGACGCGTCATCGTCAGAAACTGCGACGACATCTGGCTTTGCTCCATAATGTACTGCGCGCATACCCCTGAACTGCCCCACAAAACGGCGGCGATCAGGACGTTCATCATCCCTCTTCTGGTGGAACTCATTATTTCCTCTGCGTGTTGTTTTGTCTTTTTTATGTGCAGGCATAATAGCAGAGATAATGTGCAAGTCGTCACCGGTAACCGCGTGGATATTCTGTATGAATAATTCGATGGCAAACCGACGGCAGAACGGGAAAAATAGCCTGACGGCGACCGGACTTATACTCGGGGAGTGCACATGTTCCGCCTTGAAGATCTCACGTTGTTTGTCCGCGCTGCGGCGTTAAACAGTTTTAGTGACGCCGCGCGAGAAGCAGGCGTGCCGCCTGCTCAGGTCAGTTCAGCCATCAAACGGCTGGAATCCATATTAAACATTCGCTTGTTCGCCCGCTCGACCCGCAGCCTGCGCCTGACGCCGGAAGGCGAAATCTGGCTGCCCTACGCCCGCCAGATGCTGGAGGCGATGTACGCGGGGTTGCAAAAGATCCACACGCCGGACGACGAGATTTCCGGGACGCTGCAAATTGCCGTGCCGTCCGACCTCGGGCGAAACCTGCTGTTGCCTGTTTTTCAGTCCTTCCGCCGTCGCCACCCCGCGCTACGGCTGCGGATATTTTTCTCCGATCAAATAGCCGATGTGTTCAAAGATCCGGTTGATGTCGCGTTTCGTTATGGCCACACCGAAGACGCCTCGTACATCGCGCTGCCTGTTGCACCCGGTAATCGCCGCGTGCTGGTGGCCTCGCCAGACTGGATTGCGCAACATGGCGAACCGCACAGCCCGGAGGAATTGGCGCAGCGCAATGCGTTGACGTTCGTGCTGCGTGGACGCCTTCACGACCGCTGGACGTTCATCCGCAACGGCGAAGTCAGTAGCGTGCAGGTGAATGGCGTCATGATGAGCGATGATGCCGAAGTCATCCGGCGGCTGGCGATTGCAGGGGAAGGGGTCGCGTACAAGTCCTGGCTGGACGTCTGTGACGATGTGCGAGACGGAAAGTTGCAGGTGCTGATGCCGGAATATCAGGGCGAGAGCGCGCCATTAAACATGATCTGCCCGCACCGCAAACAACTCTCCGCCGCCGTGCGCTTGCTGCATGAAGCGGTCAAAGCGCGCTGCGACGCGCTGGAGCAGTCACTTCCCTGAACCTGAACCCGACGCGAAATATTGACCGTACCAAAAGTGTTTAGGGATGCGCTTTTGGTACAGTCTGTAAACGCCGCCGGTTACGCGTCCTGATCCATACTGTCTTTACTTTGAATCAGCCTGAGCGCCAGATAAAGGTCGGGGGCAAAGATAATATTACTCTCGTCCATCATCGGTCGGTGTTCAGTAAACCAGCGTGTTAACTCCGTTTTTCTGCCTGCCAGCACTAACACGATGTTACGGGTCTGGAGTTCATTGATTAATTCATCAATGGTGGCTAATACGCTGATATCCGGATGGGTAAAGCACGCAACGGCGTCAATCACCACCCATTTGGGGTCAAACGTGGCGCCATCAACCAGATTCAGTATCCGCCGTTTAAAATAGGCCGCATTAAAATAGGTCAGGGGTGAATTAAAGCGATACATCATGACCCCAGGAACCATTTTGATCTCGTTTGAATTCCCTAAAGAGTGGATCATCCCATTTTCATCTGTCCCGAGCAGTTGCTCCGTAGGACGAAATACGGTGCGCAAAAATTGCAGTAAACCCAGTAATACAGCAAGCCCGATACCCTGAATAACGCCAATCAGTAACACGCAGACAAACGTAAAACAGGCCAGACGGAAAGCCGGTTTATTCCTCTTTCTCAGCCCCCACAGCCCACGTAAATCGATCAACGACCATGAGGCAAAAATTAAAACGACGCCGAGGGCGGAAACCGGGATGTATTTTAAGGGGTCAGTGAAGAACAAGACGATAACCGCAATCACCAGCGCGGCGATAATAGACACCAACTGGCTTTTACCGCCGTTGGCGTCATTCACGGCGGTGCGGGAGTCTGCGCCGCTTATCGCAAACCCCTGCGATAAACCGGACATGATGTTCGCAATGCCGAGGGCTCTGAATTCAACGTCGGCGTTAATCCCATAGCCGTTTTTGGCCGCAAAACTGCGCGCTGTCAGCATCAGGCTGACAAAACTGACTAACGCCAGGTTGAGCGCCGGGATCACTAAATCACGCATTAAACCGGGCTGGAATGTTCCCCAGTGGACAACGGGCAGACCCGACTGAAAGTTACTTCCGCCGATGGTGGCAACACCAAGCTGTTGTGCCGGGGTACACCACATCAGCAGTGTCATCAATATGATGGCAATTAAAGGGGCGGGCCACTGGCTGCGGAACTTCTTGACAGTAATGAGGATGGCGAACGTTAACAGTGAAATCGCGGCGGTTAATAAATGGCTGTCCGGGATCCGACCCGGTAAGGCGATAATTTTCTCAATCACCTGCTCCTGGTTGAGTGTAATGCCCAGCACTTTTCCCAGTTGCCCCACAATAATGGTGATGGCAACACCGTTAAGTAAACCGGTCAGGATCGGGTGTGAAAGCAGGTCGGCAATGGCGCCAAGCCGAAACTGGCTGGCAAGAATACACCACAGGCCCATCATCAGCGTCATGACGATGGTCAGTTGCCAGTGAAGTTCAGGGTTTCCGGCGGCCAGAGGAATAACGACAGCCGCGATCACGGCGCAGGTGGTGGCATCGGGGCCGACAATAAGCTGTCGGGAAGAACCAAACAGCGCATAGGCAATCATCGGTAAAATGCAGGAATACAGCCCGACGACAGCCCCCACACCGGCCAGCTCGGCATACGCAATAGCAACGGGAAGCGCCACCGCCGCGACGGATAATCCAGCTCTAATATCCTGTTTTAGCCAGCTTTTTTCGTAATCTAATAAATTCTTTAAGCCTGGCATGTAATTTAAAAGAATATATTTGAGCATAGCATTCTCCGGATACGGGTTAACTGCTCGACTGCATTTAGCGGACATATCATGCAATGTGAAATGCAACGCGTCGCCGATAGATTATGGATGCCAGCGACGTCACGCTCCAGCGGGAGCGCCATTCACCAGGATCCGGGGGGAGGCATTGTAACAGAAGCGGCAGAACGCTGAGTAGGCGCGCCTTGGTGTATCGGTGCTATGGTGTGGCCCGCAGGACTCGACTGTTGAAATTGCGTCCCACGGGTGGCGGGCGAGATAACCGACAGCCCAGATTAAGGGCTGATTCACATATTGAACCTGTAAGTCTCGCTTACAGGTTCAACGGAGGTCTATTGGGGGGCTGCCAGCATACTTTCTATTCTTTTTAGCTTATGTTGGGACTCTTTTAGCGCATCCAGCAACTTTTGTTGCTGTTCGTCACAGGCCATCAGGACAATACATCCCTCCGCGACTTTTACCGTCACCTGATGCCCGGTATCAAATCCCGCTTCTCGTAGCCACTTCCCTGAAAGCGTCAGGCTCGGTGTGCTTTTATTCGTTCCCTGCGGGCGATATCCCACAATGAGCGTGCGATCGGTTTTTGCAATCGGGGTGTCTGGGGTAGAATGCGGATCAGCCATAATCAACTCCTTGATAGTTGGTGAGGTTAGACGCCCTTTAGTGCTCCAACACTGCTGGGCGTTGTCAGAATTACGAATCCATGTGGTAGGTACCACATGCAGATAAACTAACCGAAATGGTACCTACCATGCAAGAGAAAAAGAAACCCAATTTTGACCGTACTAAAAGCACGATGAAGAACATCCGTTTTGAGGACGAGCTTTTAGAACAGATCGAGAAAGCTGCGGGGAAAGGGAATTTTAGTAAGTGGGTGAAAGAGGCTTGTAAAATAAGATTAGAATTTAAAGAGGATTAACTAATTTATAGTAAACTACTTCAATAAAAGGAAAAGTGTTACGAACGCTCATAATAAGCGCTCGTAATCATTTTAGTGGGATTCTAAGCAAGGACAGACTCAACCCATTCGTTACAGTACTTTTCAATTTGCCATGATTCTAGACTAATAATAGTTTGAACTGCTGTAGTATAAGGTAATGAAGATATTGTGCGCTCAATAATATTAGCCTCACCGGGCATGTCATTTTTCCAAATATTTCTAGCATAAACTAGAAAATATATTCCATTCAAATCTGAATTATCTGCTAACAAGCAGATTTCAGATATCCACTTTGCTGCATATCCAATATTATGTTGGTTGTGATAACTTAACGAAGATTGTTTGAATGCGGTATAAGATTTGCAAATAAGCTTTAATGCCATATCTGTCTCTTTCTTTAAAAGATAACACTTGCCAATGTTTCCATAATGCGAAGCAAATGTTATGTCAATCTTATCATCTGTGATTTCATCCAAGCTCTTACCTTCGCAAAAGTAAATCAATGCTTTGTCAATATTACTTTCAAAGCATGAGTCACGAAGTGCAAGGTTGTATCTGTGCTTTCCAAACCAGATATCTTTCTCCCCAAGCATATCTATTAAATCAGAGGCACTTTTGCCAAATGTTATAGCTTGCTTAATATCATTTTCAATCCAAAATTTATGGCACTGAGCTGATTTTAATAAGATTAAATTAGCGTCTGCCATTTGAAATGTATCAGCGTATCTTTTTGAGTATCTATCAAAGAGATCATATCTTCCAAACACAGATGTCCGGGTAAAGAACATGTCTATAAAATCTGAGAACCCCAAAAGATTAGTTATATGTTTATTTGACCATGTTATTTTTTCTAATAATAGGTCTGATAACCTAAGGTATTCTTCACAGTAGCCTGAAAGTAATAATGAATCTGAAGTTAATCTAATTTCATCAATAGCGTCTTGTATTTTGTTGGCAGAAATGAGAATTTCTATTTTCTTTAGGACTAACTCTATTTCATCTTGTGGAAGAACTTTTCCAAATTTGTTTTTTAGTAATACTATTATACCATCTAAATAACTAACATATAATGCTATATAACTCTCTTGCTCTCTTTCATCGTATTTTCCTTTAATGAATTCTCTAACCAAAGGATGTAATTCTAAATATCCCTCACCTCCTTTTTCAACAAGTAAATTAAGTGATTTTAATGATCTTACTGATTTTGAAAATTGATTATAATTAAGTTTCCTTGAAACTATTTTCGCAAGTTCGTCATGGGATTCTGCTATGTTGCATATTGATAATGTCCGTAATATTACTTTTTCTTTTTCCTTTAGTTCGTCCCATAAATTTTCTAAAACTGTTGCTGAAACGATAGTGGAAAAATTTGTGTCATCTTTTGATATGTCCCTTCTTTCTATTTTTTTCAAAACTTTATCAATGTTTTCAACCTTGACTCTCGATTGTGCAAGGATAAGTCCCATCCATAAAGGATGCCCTTGGGTGTTTCTATATAGGCGCTCTGCTAAATTTTTTAAATCATTATCTTTAATGTTATGATGATATTTAGTAATTAGTTCCTGAACCTCATGGTATTTTAATCCTTCTAAACGTATTTGATAAGTACCTACTCGTGCCAAATGGATAAAAGGTCTGCACGTAAATATAAATCTTGAGTTATGGTTTATATTCAATACACATTCAAAGAATTTTTTCATTTCGCCTGAAGGTACGAATTTTTGTAAATCAATATACTTATCTATATTGTCAAATACAAAAACACCCTTCTGCTCACCTAATTGCTGGAAGAAAATATCTACGAGAGCATCAGTTTCTAGCCCAATCAGATTCTTCGTAAGGATTTCATTTTTCGAAATAATTTCTATTAGTTGATATAGTTTTGTTTGGAAATTTAGTTCTTCCTCCTTAAAATCTCTCCACTCACAAATGTCAAAATCGCTCGGAGCAATTTCCGTTAAATATTTTGATGCTAGAGCTGACTTTCCTTGACCGCCAATGCCGGTAATAAAACAAGCTTTATGAAATAAACTTAATGCATTCATTTCATCGATTCGTCCAGCCCAGCATTCAATTATAGGTGGAGTATCATGCACTAACTTGATTTGATATCCGTCATCGTTATCATTGTTTTCATAGACCTCATTATTACTAATAACTTCAACTTCTTTACCATCACTATTATCTGTTAATTTTTCTAGTAATAATGGGAGTTCATCATAGTTATTTAATCTAATTGTATCAACAAAATCGTGGTTTATATTCTCCGTTGAAATGATGTAATGTTCTTTTCCAATGCCTTCATACATACTATTAAGAGTGCTAAAAAGATCAACTAAATAATGATCGCTCAAACTATATCCGATAAAGAGACAACTGTGTGAGGATATTATTTTAGTAAGCTGGAATTTGGCTAAGCCATTTCCTTCATATAAATTTTTATAATCAGATGTAAATATAACAGCATTATCAATAGCACTTGTGCATCCGTGTATTTTTAATACAAAAGGTTCTGATTCATCAATTTTTTGGAGGTTATATGTACTGTTTGTATCGATTTTTCTGATGCCGGTGTTAAACTCAATTAAAGTATCATAATTAGTGGTAATGAATTTTTTGCTTAATTTTTCAAGTTTTTTATATATACCAGATTTAATCTGCTTTGATGTTTCTGATTCGAATGTTTTAAATATTTCTCGTTTATTGCTTTCTTTTATTTTGTCGAGTATTTCAAGTGGGCTAAATAAACCATCATTCAAAGCTGATTTGTATCCTGGGCCTTTTTCAATGTTAGGATTATCAAGGGTCTTGCTAACAATGTCTTTCCAGAGCGGCAATCCAACGCTAGATGATAAACCAGCTCCAACAAATATCAAAAGTTTATCTTCTTTTATGGCATTTTTTAGTTGGTTTGGAATTTTACAGTCCATTATAATCCACCGTTTTTAATCATTGGTTATGTAAGCAAGGATTTTCATTGTGGTCAGATAGCTTGAAAATTTAATATGTTAGAAGAGGGTTTTTAATTAATCACTAAATATATCAGTATAAAAATCACCTCATCTATATTGATAGCTAAGTGACCAACGATGTTTGAGAAAAATTATAGTGCCAGATGAAACAGCAAGTAGCTACGATAATCATGTTTTAACAGTGGAATTTTGGCGGAAGATCACAGGAGTCGAACCTGCCCGGGACCGCTGGCGGCCCCAACTGGATTTGAAGTCCAGCCACCTCACCGGAGATGACGATCTTCCGCGCCTCGATTGCTACATGGAGGCGGGGCGCATTATAGCTACTTCCTGGCGATTCCACATCACTAATCACACTTTTTTCCTCACCGTTTCGTCTTACTATGATCGGTTTCATATAAATCCTTATAAAATCCATTAGTTACATCTTCACCTCTCCGGCAGCGCTACGCCGATCACAGAAAACAAGAATCGTAAGTTGATAACAAAATAACGGAATACTCGCGCCGACAAGTATGGTTTACAACGTCTGTAACCGGTCTCATAGCACCAAGGATAAGCAGATGAAAAGTGAAGTGTTATCCGTTAAAGAGAAGATTGGCTACGGCATGGGTGACGCCGCCAGCCACATCATTTTTGATAACGTCATGTTTTACATGATGTTTTTTTATACCGACATCTTTGGTATTCCCGCTGGCTTTGTCGGCACCATGTTCCTGCTGGCGCGTGCGCTGGATGCGATTTCCGACCCGTGCATGGGCCTGCTTGCCGACCGTACCCGCAGCCGCTGGGGTAAGTTCCGTCCGTGGATTTTGTTTGGTGCGATCCCGTTCGGCATCGTCTGCGTGCTGGCCTACACCACGCCGGATCTCAGCCTGAACGGTAAAATGATTTATGCCGCCGTTACTTACACGCTGCTGACCCTGCTCTATACCGTGGTCAACATCCCTTACTGCGCGCTGGGCGGCGTGATCACCAACGACCCGACGCAGCGTATCTCGCTGCAATCCTGGCGCTTTGTGCTGGCGACGGCGGGCGGTATGCTCTCGACGGTGCTGATGATGCCGCTGGTGAATCTGATGGGCGGTGAAGATAAAGCGTTCGGCTTCCAGGGCGGGATCGCCGTGCTGTCGGTGGTGGCGTTTCTGATGCTGGCGTTCTGCTTCTTTACCACCAAAGAGCGCATCCAGGTGCCGCCGAGCACCACTTCCATGCGTGAAGACCTGCGCGACATCTGGCAAAACGACCAGTGGCGCGTCGTTGGCGCACTCACCATTCTCAACATTCTTGCCGTCTGCGTGCGCGGCGGTGCGATGATGTACTACTGTACCTGGATCATGGGCTCGCCGGAAATCTTCGTCGCGTTCCTCACCACCTACTGCGTCGGCAACCTGATCGGTTCCGCGCTGGCGAAACCGCTCACCGACTGGAAATGTAAAGTCAGTATCTTCTGGTGGACTAACGCCGCACTGGCGGTCGTGAGCGTAGCGATGTTCTTCGTGCCGATGCAGGCCACAATCCTGATGTTCGTCTTTATCTTCGTGATTGGCGTACTGCACCAACTGGTAACACCAATTCAGTGGGTCATGATGTCCGACACCGTCGACTATGGCGAATGGACTAACGGCAAACGCCTGACCGGCATCAGCTTCGCGGGCACGCTGTTCGTGCTGAAACTCGGCCTGGCGCTGGGCGGGGCGATGATTGGCTGGATGCTGGCAGGCGGTGGCTACGATGCCGCTGCCAAAACGCAGAACAGCACCACTATCAGCATCATCATTGGCTTGTTCACCCTGGCCCCGGCCATTTGCTACGTGCTGAGCGCGATTATCGCCAAACGCTATTACACGCTGAAAACGCCATTCCTGACCAAAATCCTGGGCGAGCTGGCACAAGGCGCGCGCCGCAATCAGCAGGAATTTGAAACCCTGCCGGTCAGCAAAGAATTGCAGAACTAAGAGGATAAAAGTATGAAAATCAGTGACGGTAACTGGCTCATTCAGCCGGGCCTGAATGTGACGTATCCGGTTCAGGTGTTTGATGTGGAGCAGCAGGGCAACGACCTGGTGGTGTACGTTGCGCCGCGCGACGTGCGTGAGCGCACCTGGCAGCTCGACACATTGATGTTTACGGTTCGCCTGTTCTCGCCACAGGAAGGGATTGTCGGTGTGCGCATCGAGCACTTCCAGGGTCAGCTTAACAACGGGCCGCATTATCCGCTGAACGTGCTGAAAGACATAAAAGTTGAGATTGAAAACAACGCGGAGTTTGCCGAGCTGAAAAGCGGTAACCTCAGCGTGCGCGTCACCAGGGGCGAGTTCTGGGCGCTGGATTTCCTGCGCGATGGGCAGCGTATCACCGGCAGCCAGTTGAAAAACAACGGCTACGTGCAGGATGGCAACACCGACAGTAACTACATGTTTGAGCGCCTCGATTTGGGCGTCGGCGAAACGGTTTACGGCCTGGGCGAGCGCTTTACCGCGCTGGTGCGCAACGGTCAGACGGTTGAAACCTGGAACCGCGACGGCGGCACCAGTACCGAACAGTCGTACAAAAACATTCCGTTCTACCTGACCAACCGCGGCTACGGCGTGCTGGTGAACCATCCGGAAAACGTCTCCTTCGAAGTCGGCTCCGAGAAAGTCTCCAAAGTGCAGTTCAGCGTCGAAGGCGAGTATCTGGAATATTTCGTGATCGACGGCCCGACCCCGAAAGCGGTGCTGAACCGCTATACGCAGTTCACCGGCCGCCCGGCGCTGCCGCCCGCGTGGTCGTTTGGCCTGTGGCTCACCACCTCGTTCACCACCAATTACGATGAAGCGACGGTCAACAGCTTCATTGACGGTATGGCGGAGCGCAATTTGCCGCTGCATGTTTTCCACTTTGACTGCTTCTGGATGAAGGCTTTTCAGTGGTGTGATTTTGAGTGGGATCCGGTGACGTTCCCGGACCCGGAGGGGATGATCCGCCGCCTCAAAGCCAAAGGGCTGAAGGTCTGCGTGTGGATAAACCCGTACATCGGCCAGAAATCGCCGGTGTTTAAGGAACTGAAAGAGAAAGGTTATCTGCTCAAGCGCCTGGACGGCTCTCTGTGGCAGTGGGACAAATGGCAGCCGGGTCTGGCGATTTATGACTTCACCAATCCGGATGCCTGTAAATGGTATGCCGACAAGCTGAAAGGCCTGGTGGATATTGGCGTCGACTGCTTTAAAACCGACTTCGGCGAACGTATTCCGACCGATGTGCAGTGGTTCGACGGTGCCGATCCGCAGAAAATGCACAACCATTATGCGTACATCTACAACGAACTGGTGTGGAACGTGCTCAAAGAGACCGTCGGTGAAGAAGAGGCGGTACTGTTTGCGCGTTCTGCGTCCGTCGGTGCGCAAAAGTTCCCGGTACACTGGGGCGGTGACTGTTACGCCAACTACGAATCCATGGCGGAAAGCCTGCGCGGCGGGTTGTCTATCGGCCTCTCCGGCTTTGGTTTCTGGAGCCATGATATCGGCGGCTTCGAAAATACCGCGCCAGCGCACGTCTACAAACGCTGGTGCGCGTTTGGCTTGCTCTCCAGCCACAGTCGCCTGCACGGCAGCAAATCCTACCGGGTGCCGTGGGCGTATGACGACGAATCCTGCGATGTGGTGCGCTATTTCACTGAGCAAAAGTGCCGGATGATGCCGTATCTGTACCGCCAGGCGGCGCTGGCTCGCGAGTGCGGTACGCCAATGCTGCGCGCCATGATGCTGGAGTTCCCGGACGATCCCGCCTGCGATTACCTCGACCGCCAGTACATGCTGGGGGATTCCGTGATGGTGGCGCCGGTGTTCTCGGAGGCGGGCGACGTGCAGTTTTATCTGCCGGAAGGCCGCTGGACGCACCTGTGGCGCAATGACGAGGTCGCGGGTAGCCGCTGGCACAAACAGCAGCATGACGTCCTGAGTTTGCCGGTGTACGTGCGAGACAACACCCTGCTGGCGCTGGGCAGCAATAGCCAGAAACCGGATTACGCCTGGCATGAAGGCACCGCGTTCCAGTTGTTCCATCTGGAAGAGGGGCGCGAAACGTTGTGCGAAGTCCCTGCCGCAGATGGTTCGGTCATCTTCACGCTCAAAGCGAAGCGTACCCATAATACGCTCACGGTAACGGGCGAAGGCGACGCGCGCGACTGGACGCTGTGCCTGCGTAACATCCCGCAGATCGCGGGTGTGAAAGGGGGGTCACATATCAGCAGCGAGTGGGGTGTGGTGGTGAAAGCAGCAGGAAACGAGCTGGTGATTCACCTGTGATGCTGTTCCCCTCTCCCCAAAAGGGCGAGGGGTGCCGGAGTGTGATGTGTAGGCCGGGTAAGGCGAAGCCGCCACCCGGCTTTTTTGCTGGCACCTGAGCCTAAAATTGCCCGGTGGCGCTGCGCTTGCCGGGCCTACGGTTCGTGGATTTGGTTTTGTAGGCCGGGTAAGGCGAAGCCGTCACCCGGCTTTTTTGCTGGCACCAGAGCCTAAAATTGCCCGGTGGCGCTGCGCTTACCGGGCCTACGGTTCGTGGATTTGGTTTTGTAGGCCGGGTAAGGCGAAGCCGCCACCCGGCTTTTTTGTTGGCACCAGAGCCTAAAATTGCCCGGAGGCGCTGCGCTTACCGGGCCTACGGTTCGTGGATTTGGTTTTGTAGGCCGGGTAAGGCGAAGCCGCCACCCGGCTTTTATGCTGGCATTCAGGGCTGGGGTGACGAAGAAGCCGCAGCGGGAACTACAGCAGAAACCGTCGACACCACGCCACCTGTCATCGTCTGCTCTATCTGCTGCTTCTCTGTATTCAGTGCGTTTAACTGACCGTTCACCGTGGGTTTCAGCGGCGAATCGGCCTGAACAGTACCGCTGGCGGTGAGCTGGATATTCCCGTCGCCAGAAATCGGTAACGCTGGCCAGCCCCACGCTTGCAGGATGTTCACCGGAACACCTCGCCCGTTCAGGCTTACCTGGGTCTGGCGTTGCGGCACCTGCGAAACGCTGGCGGTGGCTTCCAGTAATCCTCTCTCGGTGTAGCCGCTCAGTTCACTGATGTTAATCGTACTGCTGTTCGCCGTCAGCGCCAGAGAAGGGCGACGTACATCAACGCGATTAAACGTGCCCACCGCGGCGTTGAGGGTGGCGTTCCCGCTCCACACGCCCCACTGATGGTTCTGAACCAGCCCCAGGTTCGCGCCGTAGCTGTCCAGCGCAGTGAGCTGCCACGGGAAGGTGGAATCAACATCAATCACCAGATTGCGGCTGGCGCTGAATTTCTTCAACGTCAGGCTGTTGAGCCAGCCGGGTAATGGTTGCATCCACAACTGTTTCCAGTTTGTCGGCAGTGTGTATTCCAGCCCGGCAATGGCCGTATCGTCGAGAACAAGGGCTTTGTCGGAACGCTGCCAATGGCCGGATGTGCGAACCATGCCACCTTCCCAGCGGGTGGTGAACTGACGTAGCGCGATGCCGTGCGGGGAGAATTCAGCATTTAAGATGGGATCGAACAAATGCAGCGAACCGTAGATGAACTCGCTGGCATTCATCGACAATTTGCCCTCCTGCGTCTGCCAGTCATCTTTGCTGAAGGTCAGATTGCGCAAGCTGAGGTCAAGATCGGTGACTGCCCAGTCCGGGCCTTGCAGGCGTGCGTCTGTGACTTCAAGACGGCCAATTTGCAGGGACGGGATGCTGGTGAGCGGCGCAAAGAATTCCGCCAGTACTTTGTCGCTTTGTAAGCGGATGTCGTTCAGACGAAGGCTATCAACAATCCAACTGCCGTCTGCATTTCGTCGCGCCACGCCGGTTAATGCGCCACGTGCGACATCTGCGCCAATGTTGCTAAGCGTCACCTGTTCTTTGTCGATACTGCCTTCAATCAGCACGTTAGTGGCAGGAACGTCGTTCAGGGTTAGCGAACCTGCGCTGAGCTGGATCTGCGCTTTGCTGCCAAGCACCCGTCCCGCTTCAGGAGCCCAGGGGATCACGCCACCGTCCACCCGTTGCGCACTCAGGTTCCACTCACTGCCGGGACTGTTGAACGCCATCTCGTGCAACTCCAGGCGATCGGCCCGGAAGGGAAGCGGCGCCGTTTGCGAGGAGATATTCAGCGTCCCGTCTTTAAGCAGGATGGTGTCAACATGCCGGGGATCGGTCAGTTGGCGGCTACTGAGTCCGATATCCACGGTTTTGGCGACTAACGTGGCGGGTTGACCATCCCGGCCAAAGGTGACGTTCTCCAGCAGGATGTGGGAAGGGGAGGAAAAACGGTGATCCATCGCATCAAAGGCCACGTGGTAGCCGCTATTTTCAGAGATCCAGTTGCTGACGCGTTCTGCTCCCCAGCGGGTTTGCAGCAGAAAATAGAGGCCGAGAAGCACCACCAAAAAGGCTGTCAGCACGTAGATAAGCAGCTTTCCAATAATTTTCATGGTCTTCCATCCCGCGAAGTGCACATAACTGAGTTATGCACGATTTAGGCGTAATCCTCAAGGCGGGAATAGTGAAAGAGCGTTTCAGTGGCGGCGATTGTCGATCGCCGCCACATTCCGCTTACGGCTTTTCGGGGGGGAAAATCAGGTTCAGAACGATCGCGGTAATACCGCCCGCAGCAATCCCGGAGGAGAGCAGGTTTTTCACCCAGTCCGGTGCAAATTGCAGGATCAGCGGCTGTTGGGAAACGCCCAGACCCACCGCCAGCGAAAGAGCGATAATCAGGATAGCGCGGCGGTTCAAGGGTTCGCGAGACACGATACGCACCCCGGAGGCGGCGATGGTGCCGAACATCACGAGAGTCGCGCCGCCGAGTACCGGTTCTGGAATGTGTTGCACAAAACCGCTCACGGCCGGGAACAGGCCCAGGACAATCAGCATCAGCGCGACCACAAAACCAACATAGCGGCTGGCAACGCCCGTCAACTGGATAACACCGTTGTTTTGTCCGAAACAGGAGTTCGGGAAGGTGTTAAACACCGCAGAAACAAACGAGTTCAGGCCGTTAGCCAGCACCCCGCCTTTCAGACGTTTCATATACAGAGGCCCGGAAACGGGTTGCTCAGAAACATCGGAGGTGGCGGTAATATCGCCAATGGTTTCCAGTGAGGTGATCATAAAGACCAGCATCAGCGGCAGCAGAAGATTCCAGTCAATGCCCAGCCCGTAATACAGCGGCGTCGGCACCATGATGACATCCTGGGTGGTCGGTGCGGTATTTTCCGGCAGCATGCCCATAAACCAGGCCATTGCGTAGCCTGCGGCCATGGCGATCACCAGCGAAGCCACTCGCAGGTAAGGGTTACGCTGACGGTTAAGCAGAATGATCAACGCCAGTACGACGCCCGCCAGCAGCAGGTTTTTCGGCGAGCCGAAGGTGTTGTCGTTCATCGCGGCATAACCACCGCCGATGGACGTCAGGCCGACCTGAATCAGCGACAGCCCGATGATCATGACGACCACGCCGGAAACCAGCGGGGTGATGATACGACGCGCCAGATGCAGTACGCGGGAGAGAATCATTTCGGTGCAGCTCGCCAGCATCAGTGTGCCGAACAGCGCCGCCATCATGGTGGGAACGTCTGCGCCCCCGGTTTTCAGCGCCGTACCGCCCATAATCAGCGGGGCGACAAAGTTGAAGCTTGTTCCCTGAATCGAGAGTAACCCCGAGCCTACCGGACCCCATGCTTTAATTTGAATAATAGAGGCCACACCGGAGGCAAACAGCGACATACTGATAATGTGTTGAGTATCCTGGGCCGGTAAACCGAGCGCCTGGCAGATTAACAGCGCGGGCGTGATGACGGCGACGAACATTGCCAGCAGATGCTGAGACGCGGCAAAAAGAGTTTGAGGAAGCGGCGGACAATCTTCAAGACGGTAAATCAGTTCGCTGTTTTGAGTCTGCGCAATCGGTTGCGCATTTTCTGACTCGACAGTGTTAACAGACATCAGAGGCAATCCCGTGGTGTAAAAGCGGGCATTTTATCCGACCAGGGGGCAAAAGCAAACGTTTGCCAGGTGTTATTCTTAATATTTAAAACAGATAAAATCACCTTTTTATATAACTTTTGTACCTTTTCTGATTAAAATCCATGCCGATTACTCGTTAAGAGCTGAGAAATGGCCGAGGAATACATCGTTCGCGATGAGCGATGCGTACTTAAAGGAGCTTAATATGTTTCATCTCGATACTTTATCGACACTTGTTGCCGCAACACTGACGTTGCTGCTGGGACGCAAGCTGGTCCAGTCTGTCTCCTTTCTGAAGCAATACACCATTCCTGAACCCGTTGCCGGTGGATTACTGGTGGCAATCGCCCTGTTGGTGCTGAAAAAGAGCATGGGCTGGGAAATGGATTTTGATATGAGTCTGAAAGACCCGTTGATGCTGGCGTTCTTTGCCACCATTGGTCTGAACGCTAACATTGCCAGCCTGCGTGCGGGTGGGCGAGTTGTTGGCATCTTCCTGATCGTGGTGGTGGGTTTACTGGTGATGCAAAACGCCATCGGCATCGGTATGGCCAGCCTGTTGGGGCTGGATCCGTTGATGGGGTTGATTGCGGGTTCAATTACGCTTTCGGGTGGACACGGCACCGGCGCGGCGTGGAGCAAGCTGTTCATCGAACGTTATGGCTTCACCAATGCGACGGAAGTGGCAATGGCGTGCGCAACCTTTGGTCTGGTGCTGGGTGGGCTGATTGGTGGCCCGGTGGCGCGTTACCTGGTGAAGCACTCCACCACGCCAGACGGTATGCCGGACGATCAGGCTGTGCCGACAGCGTTTGAGAAACCGGACGTTGGGCGCATGATCACCTCACTGGTGCTGATCGAAACCATTGCGCTTATCGCCATCTGTCTAACCGTCGGCAAAGTGGTTGCCCAGATGTTGGTGGGAACCGTGCTGGAACTGCCGACATTCGTCTGTGTACTGTTCGTCGGCGTGATCCTCAGTAACGGTCTGGCGCTCGCGGGCTTTTATCGCGTGTTTGAGCGGGCGGTTTCGGTGCTGGGCAACGTGAGCCTCTCACTGTTCCTGGCGATGGCGCTGATGAGCCTGAAGCTGTGGGAACTGGCTTCGCTGGCGTTGCCGATGCTGGCGATTCTTGTGGTGCAGACGATCTTCATGGCGCTGTACGCCGTGTTTGTGACCTGGCGCATGATGGGTAAAAACTACGATGCCGCTGTGCTGGCTGCTGGGCATTGTGGTTTTGGTCTTGGCGCGACGCCGACGGCGATTGCCAATATGCAGGCGATTACCGAGCGCTTTGGTCCGTCGCATATGGCGTTTCTGGTGGTGCCGATGGTGGGGGCATTCTTCATCGATATCGTCAACGCGCTGGTGATTAAGCTGTATCTGTTGTTGCCGATTTTTGCGCAATAAGGACAATGCGGCGGTGTAAAAACCGCCGCGCTGTTTGAGTCTCAGGCGTTGGAGTAACGTTCGGTTTCCGGCATCCAGCGCTCGATCAACGCCGTAGCCTGTTGTGGGTAACGTTCGTGAATGTGGCGCGCAATGCGCTGAACTTCCGGGATGATGGCCTGATCACGCAGTAAATCCGCCACTTTAAATTCAGCGCTACCCGTCTGACGGGTTCCCAACAATTCGCCAGGCCCGCGGATCTCCAGATCTTTTTGCGCAATCACAAAACCGTCGTTGCTGTCGCGCAGAACCTGCAGGCGTGTCTGCGCCGTTTTTGACAGGGGAGATTTGTAGAGCAGAACGCAGTGCGACGCCACTGCGCCACGGCCTACGCGCCCGCGCAACTGGTGTAATTGCGCAAGCCCCAAACGCTCCGGGTTTTCAATAATCATCAGGCTGGCGTTGGGAACATCCACCCCCACTTCAATGACGGTGGTCGCAACCAGAAGATGAAGTTCACCCTGCTTAAAGGCAGCCATAATCGCCTGCTTCTCGGCGGGTTTCATTCTCCCGTGCACCAGACCAATGTTCAGCTCCGGCAGGGCAAGTTTTAGTTCTTCACTCGTGGCTTCCGCCGCCTGCGCTTCTAACAGATCCGACTCTTCAATCAACGTACAGACCCAGTAAGCCTGGCGTCCTTCGTGGGTGCAGGCGTTACGCACCCGGTCAATAATATCGCTGCGGCGGGTGTCAGGAATGGCGACCGTGGTGACCGGCGTGCGCCCCGGCGGCAGTTCGTCGATCACCGAAGTGTCGAGATCGGCATACGCCGTCATCGCCAGGGTGCGTGGGATCGGTGTCGCGGTCATGATCAACTGATGCGGGTGGAAGCCCTGCTGTTGGCCTTTTTCCCATAACGCCAGTCGCTGATGCACGCCAAAACGGTGCTGTTCGTCGATAATCACCAGCGCCAGTTTGTTAAACTGCACCTGTTCCTGAAAAATAGCGTGAGTGCCGACCACCATTTGTACCTGACCGCTGGCGATGGCGTCCTGTTGCGCAAGACGTGCCTTCCCTTTTTGTTTACCCGCCAGCCAGCCCACTTCAATGCCAAGCGGGGCAAACCAGAGGCGGAAATTAGTGGCGTGCTGTTCAGCAAGCAGTTCGGTCGGCGCCATCATCGCCACCTGTTTGCCGTGGGCAATCGCCCGCAGCGCGGCGAGTGCCGCAACCAGCGTTTTACCGGAGCCGACGTCACCTTGCACCAGACGCATCATCGGCACATCCAGCGCCATGTCGCGTTCGATTTCCGCCACCACGCGCGTTTGCGCTCCGGTCGGTTTAAAGGGCAGGGAAGCAAGAAAACGATTTTTGAGTTCGCCTTGCGCACTGAGCGACAGCGCGTGATATCGCTGCGCTCCGGCGCGTAGCGCCAGCATACTTAGATTGTGCGCCAGTAATTCTTCCAGGATCAGTCGCCGCTGCGCCGGGTGTTGCCCGGTTTCCAGGTCGCTAAGCTGGAGCGACGGCGGCGGACGGTGCAGGGTACGTAATGCCTCCGGCAGACTCATCATGCCCTGTAGAAGTTCTGGCGGTAACAGTTCGGCAATGGCGCAGGTATCAAGTAAATCCAGCGCCTGGTCGGTGAGTTTGCGCAGCGTCGCCTGCTTTATCCCTTCGGTGGTCGGGTAAACGGGAGTGAGCGTCTCCTGCAACTCCGGCGTACTGAGATCGCCCTGAACGCGGTATTCCGGGTGGAACATTTCTGCTCCATATTTTCCGCGCTTTGCTTCTCCGTAAGCCAGTACGCGGCGACCTGTTGCCAGGCTGTTTTTCATTGCCGCACTGAAATTGAAAAAACGCATTGTGAGGATGCCGGAGCCGTCGCTGATCTGACAGGTCATCATCCGGCGGCCGCCAAACGTGATGTTGCAGTTCAGCACTTCCCCTTCTACGGTGGCATAAACGCCCGGTAGCAGCTCGCCTATCGGATAGAGATGAGTACGATCTTCGTAACGCAGTGGTAGGTGCAGGAGGAGATCCTGGACGGTATGCAGGCCAATTTTCGCCAGTTTACTGCTTTGTGCTGCACCAACGCCCGTTAGCGAACTGAGCGGAACAGCATCTAACAGGCGTCCTTTCATTTACGCGTTATCCTTCCTGCTGCCTCTTTGCTGGCTGCATTCACTCACGCCGGTCACATCGTTTTCTATGCTCCCGGAGATTTGTTCATTTGCCGCCGCGATGCAACGTGAATGATTTTGCCTGATATTGGAGGCCTGCATGGTTGCCCACCATGCGGCATCGGCTTCAATTTCGCCTTGCGCATTCACATGGGGGTAAGGCAGGCCTTTGCGTTTAGCCACGTTCGCCAGTACCGGATAACCGCCTTCAAACAGCAGACGCTGCTGCTCGTCTTCCGGCAACATACTGTTTTCACGTCGGTACATGCCCGCGTTTTGCCGCTGGCGCTGTGCTTCGTAGAGAATCAGTGCCGAAGCGACGGAGACGTTGAGTGACTGCACCATGCCAATCATCGGGATGATGATGTCCTGATCCGCAAGGTCTAGTGCTTCTTGCGTGATGCCGGTTTTCTCTTGTCCCATCAGAATACAGGTCGGGCGGGTGTAATCAATTTCGCGGAAATCGACGGCTTTGTCCGAAAGGTGAGTAGCCAGAATCTGCATGTCCTGGCTTTTCAGGTGGGAGACGGCGTCGCTAATGGTGCGGTGAGTCTTCACCTGCACCCAACTGTTGCTTCCCGCCGCCGAAGAGGCCATGGTGCGCATACGGCTACCCGGCCAGACGGCGTGGACTTCATGTACGCCAACGGCATCTGCGGTACGGATAATCGCAGAAACGTTATGAGGTTTATGGACCTGCTCCATGCAGACGGTCAGGTCAGGCTGGCGCCTGGCGAGCATCTCGCAGATACGCGCATAACGCTGTGCATTCATAGACGCTTCTTCCTTCAAATTGCCCCGGCGTTGGCGGCACTCACTCACCTCAGTCTCGTACTTCTGTACGTTCCTGGGGATTCATTCGCTTGCCACCTTGCTGCAATTCGAATGATTTTGTGTATAAGTTAATTTCGGTTACGGGTGACTTTTATCACGTCCGGCATCACACGGATTTTGCGCATGATATTCGCCAGATGCACACGATCGCGTGCGGTGAGGCGAATAAAGGCGCTATAGACGCGACCATCTTTCTCTTCAGTATTCAAACTTTGAATATTGGAGGTGGTGGTGTTAATTGCCGCAGTCAGATTCGCCAGCGCACCCTGGTGGTTAAACATGTCCACCTTGATTTCAGCGATGAACTCCTGCTCCGTCTCTTTATCCCATTCGACAGCCATAAACTTCTCTGGCTCTTTCTGGTAACCACGGATGTTACGGCAGGACTCATGGTGAATAACCAGACCTTTTCCGGGGCTGACGTGAGCGATAATCGGGTCGCCGGGAATCGGGCGGCAGCATTTGGCGAAGGTGATCAGCACACCATCTGCACCTTTGATTGGCAGATGACCGTGGCTGGACTGCGCCGATGTGGTTGTCGATGCTTCGCCCTGCTGAAGATTCTTCGCCACCACGACGCTCATGGCGTTACCCAGACCGATTTCCGCCAGCAGATCGTCCAGCGTCGCGAGCTTCATGCGCTCAAGTTCACGCTGGATGCTTTCCTGCGGAATTTCAGCCAGTTTACGGCTGCCGCCTAAGGCATGATTCAGCAAGCGACGGCCGAGGCTCACGGAATCGTCGCGCTTGAGGTTCTTCAGCAACTGACGAATTTTAGCGCGCGCTTTCGAGCTGACGACAAAGTTAAGCCAGGCAGCATTTGGACGTGCGCCCGGTGCGGTAATAATCTCAACCGTCTGGCCGCTGGAAAGCGATTGTGACAGCGGATAGGGTTGACGGTCGACGCGCGCGCCGACGCAGGCATGACCAATATCGGTGTGTACCGCGTACGCGAAGTCGACAGGCGTGGCGCCGGCAGGCAGTTCGACAATGCGCCCTTCCGGTGTGAAAACGTAAATCTCATCCGGGAAGAGATCGGATTTAACGCTCTCGATAAATTCAAACGAACTACCGGCACTCTGTTGGAGTTCCAACAGGCTCTGCATCCAGCGCTGAGCGCGGATTTGCGCGGTGGTGCTGGTTTCGCCGTGCTCTTTATAAGCCCAGTGCGCCGCAACCCCCATTTCCGCCATCTGGTCCATGTCTTCGGTACGGATTTGTACCTCAACCGGAACGCCATGCGGGCCGATCATCGAGGTGTGTAAAGACTGATAGCCGTTCGCTTTTGGAATGGCGATATAGTCTTTCACGCGCCCTGGACGCGGCTTATAGAGGCTGTGCATCTGGCCGAGCACGCGATAGCACGTGTCGGAATCATGGACGATGACGCGGAACGCGTAGATGTCCATGATCGAGTGAAAACGCTGCTCTTTAAGCACCATTTTGCAGTAGATCGAGTACAGATGTTTTTCGCGACCGCTAACGCGACACGGAATTCCCGCTTCCTGCAAACGCCCTTCAATCTCTGAGAGGATTTTTTGAATCATCTCTTTACGGTTTCCGCGCGCAGCTTTCACCACTTCTTTAATAACGCGATAACGGTTCGGGTATAACGCTTCAAAACCCAGCTCTTCGAGCTCGGTTTTAATGTGATGAATACCTAAACGGTGCGCCAGCGGGCTGTAAATTTCGAGGGTTTCACGGGCAATGCGGCGACGTTTGTCCGGGCGTAATGAGCCCAGCGTGCGCATGTTATGGGTTCGGTCAGCGAGTTTGATGAGAATGACGCGGATATCCTGCACCATCGCCATAATCATCTTGCGAAAGTTTTCGGCCTGCGCTTCTTTCTTATCGCGGAACTTGAGTTTATCAAGTTTCGACACCCCTTCTACCAGTTCAGCAACGCTTTTACCAAAAAGCTGTTCCATGTCCTGGTAGGTGGCGGGAGTGTCTTCAATCACATCATGCAGCAGCGCCGCCATTAGCGTTTCATAGTCGAGTTTCATCTCGGCCAGAATGCAGGCAACGGCGACTGGATGGGTGATATAGGGTTCACCACTTGAACGTGTCTGTCCCTCGTGAGCGTCACGTGCAACGAGATACGCCTGCCGCAGACGCTTAATTTGGTCTTCCGGCAGGTAATGTTGAATCAGTTGATTCAGGCTTTCAAACAGATACAAGGGTGACCCGCTGAGTAATTAACGACGACCTTCAGCAATAGCGGTAACGGCTTGTAATTCAGCGGCTTCCTGCTCTTGCTGTTCCTGGCGCTCACGCACGTCGAGGATCTGGTTGTTGATCAGACCTTCTTCGATTTCGCGCAGCGCGATTACGGTAGTTTTATCGTTTTCTTCCGGTACGAGCGGATCCTTTCCGCCTACCTGCATCTGACGAGCGCGACGCGCGGCGACCAGTACCAGGTCAAAACGGTTACCAATTTTCTCTACAGCGTCCTGAACAGTTACGCGTGCCATACTTAAAATGCTCCACAGGTGAAGAAATGACTGGGCATGATACTGAATGTGGGTTCAGTCTGCCAACAGTTTGCTGATTAAAGCGTCATGACGCTGCTTTTGGCGGCTCATGCGCAGACGTTCGGCGCGAATGATAGTTTTCAGATCGCCGAGGGCGGTATCAAAATCATCATTCACAATGAGGTAATCATATTCGGCGTAATGGCTCATTTCTGCAACAGCTTGCGCCATACGTTTTGCAATGACTTCCTCGCTATCCTGACCGCGACCGCGAAGACGGCGGTCCAGCTCAATTTTGGACGGCGGTAAAATAAAGATACTGCGTGCCTGCGGCATCTTCTCACGAATTTGCTGGGCGCCCTGCCAGTCAATATCAAGAAAAACATCCACACCGGAAGCCAGCACTTGCTCAATGGCTTCGCGAGACGTGCCGTAATAATTACCGAACACTTCGGCATGTTCGAGAAACGCCTCTCTGCCAATCATGGTTTTGAATTCATCATGATTCACAAAGAAATAATGTTCGCCATGCACTTCACCCGGACGCGGAGCGCGTGTGGTGTGTGAAACAGAAACCTGGGTGTCATACAACGGTTGGGTTTTCAATAAAGCCTGAATCAGGCTGGATTTACCCGCGCCACTGGGGGCAGAAACAATATAAAGCGTGCCTTGAGCCATGAGTATCTTATGTATGTGATTGTCGAAAGAGAGCCTACATACGAGCTTATTATACACGTCGGCGCTATATGACGTAGTCCTTGTCACACTTTTTGCCTCTGATTATTGCGTTTTGCGTACCTTTTTCCTGATTTACCGTGAAATTACTGCAATGAGTGAAAATGACAGGAAGCCTGCTCGCAGGCTGTGCGTTTGCCGCTCGGTCGCTAAATCATTTTGCGCTATACCTGCCGGACAACGTGCAGCGGAGGTGCAAATGACATTATGGAAGTACATCGCAATCAGTGTATTGCTGTGCCATTCATCGGCTGGCGCGATTTGCCCCGCCTGGTCGACGGCCAGGGCGGAAGAGGAAATTGCCCGCTTAACGCGGCAAATCGCGCAGTGGAATGACATTTACTGGAAGCAGGGCGTTAGTGCGGTCGATGATACCGTTTACGACCAGCTCAGTGCGCAACTTACACAATGGCGACGCTGTTTTGGCGATGACGCCACGACAGACTCGCCTCCGCCACCAAAAAATGGCGCAATCTTGCATCCTGTTGCTCATACCGGTGTACGTAAGCTTGCAGATAAGCAGGCAATGCAGCAATGGATGCATCATCGAAGCGATCTGTGGGTTCAGCCGAAGGTGGATGGCGTGGCGGTGACGCTAGTGTACCGCGACGGCAATCTCATCAGGGCGATTAGCCGGGGAAACGGGCTGGAAGGTGAGGACTGGACGCAAAAGGTTCGCCATATTCCGTCTGTACCGCGCACCACAAAAGGAACGCTTGCCAATAGCATCCTACAGGGCGAAATCTTCCTGCTTCAGGAAAACCATATCCAGCGGCAAATGGGGGGAATGAATGCCCGCGCAAAAGTCGCAGGGATGATGATGCGTGCAGAGCCTTCTTCCTCGCTAAGCGCATTAGGCATTTTTATCTGGGCGTGGCCTGATGGCCCGCAGTCGATGCCTGAACGATTGCAGAAACTGACCGATGCGGGGTTTGGTTTAACGCAGCGCTATACCCAACCGGTGAGCAACGTCGATGAGGTTGATAAAGCGCGAGAGAGAGGGTGGACAACGAGCCTACCGTTTGCAACCGATGGCGTAGTGGTACGGATGGGGAAAGAACCAGACGCCCGAAGCTGGCTTCCTGGCGAAGGGGACTGGCTGGTTGCCTGGAAATACACTCCGGTGGCGCAGGTCGCAGAGGTCGCGGAAATCCTCTTCACCACCGGAAAAAGTGGGAAAACCGCAGTGGTGGCATCGCTTGTTCCTGTCATGCTGGACGATAAAAAGGTTCAGCGTGTCAATTTGGGTTCCGTCAGGCGTTGGGAGGAGTGGGATATCGCACCTGGCGACCGCATTCTGGTCAGCCTTGCCGGACAAGGTATTCCCCGTATCGACGATGTTGTCTGGCGGAGTACGCAGCGGACTAAACCAACACCTCCCGGAGGGCATTTGGGGCCGCTGACCTGTTTTTATGCCTCATCCGAGTGTCGGGAACAATTCATCGCGAGACTGGTTTGGTTGGGGGCGAAATTTGTATTGGATCTGGATGGTGTAGGAGAGGCAGGATGGCGTGCGCTTCATCAGACACATCACTTTGAGCATATATTTTCCTGGCTTGCGTTAACTCAGGAGCAATTACAGAACACACCTGGTGTAGGCAAAGAGAAAGGCGCGCAATTGTGGCATCAGTTCAATATGGCGCGCCGCCAGCCCTTTATCCGCTGGGTTATGGCGATGGATATGCCGCTAACGCAGGCGGCGCTTAAGGCCAGTGGTATTCGTTCGTGGGGGCCATTATTGACGCAGACAGAGCAATATTGGCGAATGCTGCCGTCAACGGGTGAGCGCCGCGCCAGAAAGGTCATTCAGTGGAGAGAGAACCCGGAGATAAAAACGCTGAGCCAGTGGTTAGCCGCTCAGCGTATTGCGGGATTTATGCCTTAGTGGCCTTCGTGATGATAATAAAACACGGGCAAACCCAGCTTGAGACGCAGCGCCAGCAATCTCGCGGTGAAGCCAAAGATCAACGTGGAGATAACGACCACATCATGGCTGGAGACGTAGTGCTGAAGCGCGATGTAAAGCACGGCAGAAGCAAACGACACACCGGCGTACAGCTCTTTCTGGAAGACGAGGGGAATGCGTTTACAGAACATGTCACGCAGTATGCCGCCAAATACGCCGGTGGTCACTGCGGCGACCACCGCAATGATCGGGCCATGACCCATATCCAGCGCAACCTGAGCGCCGATGATGGAAAAGACCACTAAACCAAGCGCATCGAGCAAAAGGAATAATTTGCGCAAATAAGGCATGACGGGGGCAACAATGGTTGTTAGAACCGCAGCTGTCGTCACGATAATGACATACTCAGGATGCTTTACCCAGCCGAGCGGGTAATGCCCAAGCAAAATGTCTCGAACGGAGCCGCCGCCAATGGCGGTCGCGGTTGCAATGATGATGACGCCGAAGGTATCCATGCGACGACGACCTGCAGCAAGTGCGCCCGTCATGGCTTCTGCGGTAATGCCAATTAAGTACAAAACGTGTAACAGCATGCCTTCCCCCTGATTTACTGGGGATAAAGGTTAGCGATTTGTGCGCAGTATCACGATTGAGATTTTCTAAGGCGAGGTGATTTTAATAACTTTTTCTTATGCAATATTATAATATTCATCATATTTCACGCCTTTTCAGGTTCTGTGATTGAAAAAACATGATGAAAAAAACTAATAGGAAAAGAGGCGGGTGACTTGAAACAATGGAAAAACACGTAGCACCGCTTCATGTTTACGGGCTACGTGGTGAAAATGGCTTACTCGATGTTCTGAATCTGTTCGCGCATTTGTTCGATCAATACTTTCAGTTCAATGGCGGAATTAGTGACGTCTGCATTGATAGACTTTGATGCCAGCGTGTTCGACTCTCGGTTGAATTCCTGCATCATGAAGTCCAGACGACGGCCAACCGCCTCTTTTTTCTTCAGGATGTTGTAGGTTTCTTTTACGTGCGCTTCCAGACGATCCAGCTCTTCTGCCACGTCGATGCGTTGCGCCATCAGCACCAGTTCTTGTTCCAGGCGGTTATTTTCCAGTTGAACCTGTGCGTCTTCCAGCTTGGCCACCAGACGTTCTCGCTGCCACTGTAAGATCTCCGGCATGTGCGAGCGTACTTTGATGACTTCGGCGCTGACGCCTTCAAGACGTTGCTCAATCAGGGCTTTCAGAGCCTGGCCTTCGGTTTCGCGGGCGATGATGAAGTCGTCCAGCGTACCGTCAAGGGCGCTCAGGATTTCTGCTGCGATGGCGTCCAGATCCTGCTCCTGAGCGGCCATGACTCCCGGCCAGCGCAGAATATCAACCGGATTGATTTCCCCTTCATCACTCTGCATTTTGACCCAGTTAGCGGCGGTGACGAGTTGCTTTGCGAGCTTCTCATTCAGAATGAGTTCACCTTGCGCGCTGGCATCAGGTTCAAAACGCAACGTACATTCGACTTTACCGCGCGTCAGGCGCGTGCGAATACGTTCACGAACAACAGGTTCGAGGCTACGAAACTGTTCCGGCAGACGAAAATACGTTTCCAGATAACGCTGGTTTACCGAGCGCATTTCCCAGGTGGCGCTACCCCATTCACCCTTGATTTCACGCCGGGCGTAGGCGGTCATACTGCGGATCATAGACGTTCCTGTTTTGAAAGGAGAGATGGGGGGATTATAGCTATGCATGCCCTGTCAGGATAGGAATAACCGACGGAAGTCCGTATAATGCGCAGCCACATTCGTTTCAAGCCGGAGATCTCAATATGCGTCCAGCAGGCCGTAGCGCTAATCAGGTGCGTCCCGTAACCCTGACCCGTAATTATACAAAACATGCTGAAGGCTCGGTGTTGGTCGAATTTGGAGATACCAAAGTGCTGTGTACTGCCTCTATTGAAGAAGGCGTACCGCGTTTTCTGAAAGGGCAAGGGCAGGGTTGGATTACTGCCGAATACGGTATGCTGCCACGCGCTACACATACGCGTAATGCGCGTGAAGCGGCGAAAGGCAAGCAGGGCGGCCGTACCATGGAAATTCAGCGTCTGATCGCGCGTGCATTGCGTGCTGCGGTTGATCTCAAGACGCTCGGTGAATTTACTATCACCCTGGACTGCGATGTTATTCAGGCTGACGGTGGTACTCGTACGGCTTCTATCACCGGTGCTTGTGTTGCTCTGGCCGATGCGCTGAAAAAGCTGGTCGAGAACGGTAAGTTGAAAACCAACCCGATGAAAGGAATGGTTGCCGCGGTATCCGTGGGTATCGTGAATGGCGAAGCGCTGTGTGATTTAGAGTATGTTGAAGACTCTGCTGCAGAAACCGATATGAATGTGGTGATGACTGAAGATGGCCGCATGATTGAAGTTCAGGGTACGGCAGAAGGCGAACCGTTCAGCCACGAAGAACTTCTTTCCTTGTTGGCGCTAGCCCGAGGGGGAATCGAATCTATTGTAGCGACGCAGAAGGCGGCGTTAGAAAATTGATTTTTAAGGCGACTGAGAAGTCGCCTTTTTTTTGTCTGAAATAAAGTGAGATGAGGAGCGAATCCATGAAACCGTATCAGCGCCAGTTTATTGAGTTTGCGCTTAACAAGCAGGTACTAAAGTTTGGCGAATTTACGCTGAAATCCGGGCGCAAGAGCCCCTATTTCTTCAATGCCGGACTGTTTAATACCGGGCGCGACCTGGCTCTGTTAGGTCGTTTCTATGCAGAAGCGCTGGTGGATTCCGGCATTGAGTTCGATTTATTGTTTGGCCCTGCATATAAAGGGATCCCGATTGCCACCACAACTGCGGTTGCGCTGGCGGAGCATCACGACAAAGACCTGCCGTACTGCTTTAACCGTAAAGAAGCCAAAGACCATGGCGAAGGCGGCAATCTGGTCGGCAGTGCGCTACAGGGACGTGTGATGCTGGTGGACGACGTGATTACTGCCGGTACTGCGATCCGCGAATCGATGGAGATTATTCAGGCGAATGGCGCAACGCTTGCGGGCGTGCTGATTTCATTGGATCGCCAGGAGCGTGGACGCGGAGAGATTTCAGCCATTCAGGAAGTGGAGCGTGACTATAGCTGCCAGGTTATCTCTATTATTACGCTGAAAGATTTGATTGAGTACCTGGGAGAGAAACCAGAAATGGCTGAGTATCTGGCGTCTGTTCGCGCGTATCGGGAAGAGTTTGGGGTGTAATTCGCGTTGATTTACCCGGTGGCGCTGCGCTTACCGGGCCTACACGTTAGTAAGCCGGATAAGGCATCGCTGTCATCCGGCTAAACCGTTACTGTAACTGTGTGGCAACCAGCGGCCAGCGGGCGTCGAAATCGTCCGTCGGTCGGTATTTGAATTCGCTGCGTACAAAACGCGACAGCATGCCTTCACAGAACGCCAGAATCTGGCTCGCCAGCAGCGTTTCTTCCGTGACGTAACCTTCACCTTCCCGCATTCTCTTTTCTCGCAGAACCTGACGCAACTGCGCTTCGATACGTTCGAAAAGCTGGTTGATTCGCCCTTGCAAGCGGTCTTGCTCAAACATTAACGCGTGTCCGGTGAGAATACGCGTCAGGCCGGGATTGCGTTCGCCAAATCCCAAAATGAGCAACACAATCAAACGTAAGCGTGTGCCGGTGTCTTTCTCATCTTTCAAAATTAAATTGATACGGGTAATCAGACTATCTTCGATAAACTCGATCAGGCTATCGAACATGCGCGTCTTGCTGGGAAAATGGCGATACAGCGCAGCTTCAGAAACGCCGACGGAAGCTGCCAGTTTTGCTGTCGTGATGCGCTGGCTTCCATCACTGGATTCGAGCATCAGAGCCAGAGACTGAAGTATTTCTTCGCGACGATTCCGTTTCGCAGTTTGTTTTTCTGCCATGTTACAAAATACCCCTGAAAATAAGCACTTGCCAGGCTGGCACCCACACTACGACCGCAAACTCAGGGTTTGCGGTAATGTTATGACGTTATTGCGTAGTGGGATACGTGATGTACTACTTACGTCCTGAATGGCCGAAGCCGCCTTCACCACGGTCGGTGGCATCAAAATCTTCCACCAGATTAAATTCGGCCTGCACAACAGGAACAAAAACCATCTGTGCGATACGTTCGCCAGGCTCAATGGTGAAGTTGTCCTGACCACGGTTCCAGACGGAAACCATCAACTGGCCCTGGTAATCTGAGTCGATCAAGCCGACCAGGTTGCCCAGCACGATACCATGTTTATGACCCAGGCCAGAGCGCGGCAGAATAATGGCTGCCAGAGAGGGATCGGCGATATGAATTGCCAATCCTGTCGGCAGCAACATCGTTGCGCCAGGCGCCAGCTCTACAGCGGCGTCGAGACAGGCTCGCAGGTCAAGTCCGGCGGAACCGGAGGTGGCATATGTCGGAAGCGGGAACTGCTGTCCAACTCGCGGGTCCAGAATCTTAACGTCGATTTTTTTCATCATAACGGGTCACGATCTCGTCGAGTAATAATTGGCCGAGGAGTTCTTTACGCTCAAGCGGTAAGACTTTATCTCCATCCTGCCAGAAAAGGTGCAAAGCGTTGCAGTCGCTGTTAAAGCCTTGAGTGGTAGTCGAAACATCATTCGCGCAGATCATATCAAGGTTTTTACGGATGCGTTTTTGCCGGGCATATTCTTCCACATTATTCGTTTCGGCGGCAAACCCAACGACAAAGGGGCGATTAGCATCAAGTGCGGCGACCCCGGCGATAATGTCAGGGTTTTTGACCATTTTTATTGTTAATTCATCACCCTGAGTGGCTTGCTTCTTGATTTTTTCATTCGCGACAGAGGCAGCCCGATAGTCAGCCACTGCGGCACAGCCGATAAAAATATGCTGCTGTTGCGCCGCCGCCTGAACTGCGGCTTCCATTTCCAGTGCCGTCATCACATCAACACGCTGAACAAAAGGCGGTGTCGGCAGTGAAACCGGCCCGGAAACCAGCGTCACGTTAGCCCCGCGCCGTGCGGCCGCGGCGGCAATCGCGAAACCCATCTTGCCGGAGCTATGGTTAGAGATATAACGCACCGGGTCGAGAGGTTCGCGCGTTGGGCCCGCTGTAATCATGATGTTGAGATGTTGCAGATCGTTGACAGGCGAAAAATGTGCTGCGGCCATATCCACAATCGTTAATGGGTCGAGCATGCGGCCTGGTCCCACGTCTCCACATGCCTGGCTTCCGCTGTCCGGGCCCCAAATCAGCAGGCCGCGGGAGGCAAGAACGCTCAAATTGTGCTGTGTTGCCGTGGCGCGGTACATTTGCTGGTTCATCGCCGGAAGCACGGCAACCGGTGACGGTGTGGCCAGACAGATTGTTGAGACCAGATCGTTCGCCATACCGGCAGCGACGCGGGCAATCAGGTCGGCCGTCGCTGGCGCGAGGATAACCAGATCGGCCCATTTCCCCAGCTCAATGTGACCCATGGCCGCTTCGGCTGCGGGATCCAGCAGGCTGTCGGAAACGGGGTAGCCCGAAACCGCCTGTAAACTCAGGGGGGTAATAAAGGCTTTTGCCGCTTCAGTCATTACCACGCGGACATCGGCGCCGCGTTCGCGCAACCGACGTACCAGTTCCGGGGTTTTATAGGCCGCAATGCCGCCGCTAACACCGAGAACGATTTTTTTACCGGCCAGGCTCATCATGATCTTTCCTGTTGGGTGTTGGGTTTCACCAGAAGGCGGATATTTTATCACAATCCACAGCGCGTCGTGTTTTTGCCCGCGATTCACTTTGCGAAGCGCTACGCAGGAGTGATAACAGGGCGTCGAATCCCCTGAGTGGCTGTGCCAACATGTGGCATGACTAAGGGGAGGGTGCGTATGGATACCGCAGAAAATTTGATGCCTCGGGAAAAAATGCTGCAGTCAGGAATTGGTTCACTCAGCGATGTGGAGGTTCTGGCCCTCTTTTTGCGTACGGGAACGCCGGGTAAAGATGTGATGACGCTGGCGGAAGAGATGCTCAGCCATTTCGGTTCGCTCTACGGCCTGCTGACGGCTGATTTTATACAGTTCCGTGCCATTTCAGGGGTGGGCATTGCGAAATATGCGCAGCTAAAAGGGATTGCCGAACTGGCCCGGCGTTACTACAACGTGCGGATGATGGAGGAAAATTCGCTGCTGAGTCCGGAAATGACGCGGGATTTTTTGCAAAGCCAGCTCATGGAAGAGGAACGGGAGATCTTTCTGGTGATCTTTCTTGATGCCCAGCATCGCGTCATTACTCACAGCCGTCTGTTTGCCGGAACGCTCAGCCATGTTGAGGTGCATCCGCGTGAAATCATCCGCGAGGCGATAAAATTAAATGCGTCGGCGGTGATCCTTGCACATAATCACCCTTCGGGGTGTGCAGAGCCGAGTAAAGCGGATAAACTCATCACCGAGCGTGTGGTAAAATGTTGCCAGTTCATGGATATCAGAGTGCTTGATCACCTCGTGATTGGGCGCGGAGAGTACGTTTCTTTTGCCGAACGTGGCTGGATTTAGACCACTTTGCGCGATCCAGTGGGATCTTTGTCTGTTCGGGACTTGAGCACACCGCTTACACAGCGTATACTACGCCACCTTTGAGAATCTCGGGTTTGGCATTTGGGCCTGGCAATCGAGAGTTCGCTTAGAACTGCGATAACCGGGCTGAGAAGCCTGACGAGGCGCCAATACCCCATACGAAGCTCGAGCTAATTTGATTTTTGGAGAATAGACATGTCCCGAGTCTGCCAAGTTACTGGCAAGCGTCCGGTGACCGGTAACAACCGTTCCCACGCACTGAACGCGACTAAACGCCGTTTCCTGCCTAACCTGCACTCTCACCGTTTCTGGGTTGAGAGCGAGAAGCGTTTTGTCACCCTGCGCGTATCTGCTAAAGGTATGCGTGTTATTGATAAGAAAGGCATCGAAACAGTTCTGTCTGAACTGCGTGCCCGTGGCGAAAAGTACTAAGTACTAAGAGGAAATAAATCATGGCTAAAGGTATTCGTGAGAAAATCAAGCTGGTTTCTTCTGCTGGTACTGGTCACTTCTATACCACCACGAAGAACAAACGTACTAAGCCGGAAAAACTGGAACTGAAAAAATTCGATCCAGTTGTTCGTCAGCACGTTTTATACAAAGAAGCGAAAATCAAATAATTTTCGTTTTGATGTAAAGAAAAACCCTGCCTCGGCGGGGTTTTTTGTTTTCTGGCTGTCCCCATAATAAAAACATATGAAACAGTGCCGGAGACGCTATGCCTGAGTTACCTGAAGTAGAAACCAGCCGCCGTGGGATCGAACCCCACCTGGTCGGGGCAACCATTTTGCACGCCAATGTGCGCAATGGGCGTTTACGATGGCCTGTATCAGAAGAAATCTACCGTCTGAGCGATAAGCCCGTACTGAGCGTGCAGCGCCGCGCCAAATACCTGCTGCTGGAGTTACCGGATGGCTGGATAATCATTCATCTGGGGATGTCAGGCAGCTTACGTATCCTCCCTGAAGAACTCCCCGCAGAAAAGCACGACCATGTTGATTTGGTGATGAGCAACGGGAAAATTCTCCGCTACACCGATCCGCGTCGCTTTGGCGCCTGGCTGTGGACGAAAGCGCTGGAAGGGCATAATGTCCTGGCGCATCTTGGCCCGGAGCCGTTGAGCGACGATTTCAACGGCGAGTATCTGCAACAGAAGTGCGCAAAGAAGAAAACCGCCATAAAGCCGTGGTTGATGGATAACACGTTAGTGGTGGGCGTTGGTAATATCTACGCCAGCGAGTCGCTGTTTGCGGCAGGCATCCATCCTGACCGTCAGGCATCGTCATTGTCACAGGATGAGTATGTGCGGCTCGCACGCGTGATTAAGGCTGTTTTACAGCGTTCTATCGAGCAGGGCGGAACGACGTTGAAGGATTTCCTGCAAAGTGATGGTAAGCCGGGATATTTTGCGCAGGAATTGCAGGTATACGGACGTAAAGGTGAACCTTGTCGGGTCTGTGGCACGCCGATTATCGCCACCAAACATGCTCAGCGCGCGACGTTTTATTGTCGTCAGTGTCAGAAGTGATTGAAGTGATGGGCGGTTGCATGCCGGACAAGCGCTAATACTATCCGGCATCGTCGTTACTTCAGCTTATCCATCAGCGCCTGATGGACGTTGGCTGGCAGGAAATGGGTAACATCGCCCTGATGACGCGCCACCTCTTTGACCAGCGAAGAAGAGATAAATGACCACTCTTTGGAGGGCATCAGGAAGACGCTTTCCAGTTCAGGCATCAGATGGCGATTCATGTGCGCCAACTGCATCTCATACTCAAAATCCGCGACCGCACGCAGACCTCGAATCAGAATGCTCGCCTGTTGTTCACGAGCGAAGTTCGCCATTAAGTCACTAAACCCCATCACGTCAACGTTACCGAGATGTGCCGTCGCCTGTTGCGCCAACGCCACGCGCTCTTCAAGCGTGAACATCGGTTTTTTACTGGGACTGGCAGCAATGGCCAAAATCACGCGATCAAACATCTGAGTCGCACGTGTCACGATATCGATATGACCGTTAGTAATCGGATCGAAGGTACCCGGATAAATTGCCCGTTTTTGCATGACAGCCCTCAATGCGTTTTAGGTGGCAGGTAGGGTTCCAGCAGTTGTAGCAGACGCTGAAGCGCGCCCTGGTTTTGATACAGCACTTCAACAGCATGGCGACCATAGAAATTACGGTAATCGGCATCGGTCAGCAAAGAAGAGACTTCTTTTGCCAGTGTTGTGTCATCAGTGACGGTGATAAGACCACTTGCCTGCTCCAGCCGGGCGCAAATATCTTTAAAATTAAAGGTATGCGGCCCCATTAATACCGGGATAGCGTGTGCAGCGGCTTCCAGTGGATTATGCCCGCCCCGATCAACCAGTGAACCGCCGACGAAGGCGAGATCCGCAATACCGTAGAGCAACATCAACTCGCCCATAGTGTCGCCAATGACCACCTGAGTACTGGCGGAGGGGACTTCTCCTGAGGAGCGTGTGGTAAAGCTTAGTCCAGCCTGACGTACGAGGTTAATCGCATCCGGAAAACGTTCAGGATGTCGGGGAACCAGAATCAGCAGCAGATTGGGAAACTGGTGTAGCAACGCCTGATGCGCGGCGATAATCACGCTTTCTTCGCCGTCATGGGTACTGGTGGCAATCCACACGGGACGATGCGGCGCCCACTGACGACGCAAGGTGACGGCTTTCGCCGCAAGCTGTGGGGTGACAGAAATATCGAACTTCAGGCTGCCGGTGACGGTAACTTGATTGCTTCTCGCCCCCAGCGTGACGAAACGCTCACCGTCTTCGCCATTTTGCGCCGCGATGAGCGTAATACGACGCAGCAACGTGCGGACAAATTTGCCCAGTTTTGCGTAACCCGCTGCTGACCGTGCAGAAAGGCGCGCATTGGCAATCACCAGCGGAATATGACGTTTGTGCAGTGCAGCTATCAGATTTGGCCACAGCTCAGTTTCCATGATCAACACCAGTTTGGGGTCGACTTTATTGAGGAAACGATTGAGTGCGTCTGGTAAATCATAAGGCAAATAGACATGCTGAACATCGCTACCAAAAGCGGACTGCACGCGCTCTGAACCCGTAGGCGTCATGGTTGTGACCGTGATCGGAAGATCCGGATAACGGTGACGCAGGGCGCGGACTAAAGGTATTGCGGCGAGTGTTTCACCCACGGAGACGGAATGCAGCATGATCCCACCGGGTTTCAATGGACGGCGGTAAAATCCGTAGCGTTCGCCCCAACGTTTTCGATAGGCTGGCGCCTTACGTCCGCGCAACCAAAGCCGTATCCAGATCAATGGCTGAATAAGGTAGAGAAGGGCGGTGTAAAGCAATTCGAGCATAATAAATAGCTGACATAGGAATGTGCTGGGGATTCTATGTATTTAGCTCAGGCTTTACCATTACTTTTCCTATTTTTGAATCAAATAGCCTGAAACGTGGATAAAGAATGCAGGAGGCCACAGTTTTTTTGTATTTTTATGCGATTCATTGATTTTCCCCTGTATCGCAATCTTAAATGGCCGTATTAGCTCGACGTGCTGTTTATTATTTCACTGATTATAAAAGAAAAAAAATGAGACGCGCTTAAAATTTATTCATATCGGATCGCGGCGAAAGAAGTGATACACTAACATGCACAAAGTGAGTGCGCGTATCAGTATTCAGGTAGCTGTTGAGCCTGGGGCGGTAGCGTGCTTTTTTTCTGCTTACCTTTACCGGAAAATCACAACAAAAGAGTCGCTTGTGGATAAGCCATTTAGAAAAATCCTGGTCGTAAAAATGCGTTTTCACGGAGATATGCTACTCACGACTCCCGTTATTAGTACGCTAAAGCAGAATTACCCTGATGCAAAAATCGATGTGCTGCTTTACCAGGACACAATGCCCATTTTGTCTGAAAATCCTGAGATTAATGCTCTTTACGGCATAAAAAATAAGAAAGCCGGCGCGATGGAGAAAGTTTCAAACTTCATCCAACTGGTCAAAACGTTACGGGCAAACCAATACGATCTGATTGTAAATTTGACCGACCAGTGGATCGTCGCCTTGCTGGTGCGAATGCTGAATGTTCCGGTCAGGATTTCACAGGATTATAGCCACCGTCAGTCCTCATTTTGGCGAAATAGCTTTACCGCTATGGCGCCACTGCAGGGGGCGAACGTGGTAGAGAGTAACTTATCCGTTCTGGCTCCATTAGGGGTCACCTCGAACGTGGCTCGCACGACCATGAGTTATAACCCTTCTTGCTGGGAGCGTGTGCGCCGCGAGTTAGATAAGGCGGGGGTCGGTGAGCGTTATGTGGTGATCCAACCCACCGCGCGGCAAATTTTTAAGTGCTGGAATAACGACAAGTTTTCACAGGTCGTTGATGCTTTGCACGATCGTGGTTACGAGGTTGTGCTGACTTCCGGGCCCGGGCAGGACGATTTGGCCTGTGTTGAGGCCATTGCTCAGGGCTGTAAAACACAACCTGTTACGGCGCTTGCCGGTAAAGTGACGTTTCCGGAACTGGGGGCGTTGATTGATCATGCCGATCTGTTTATTGGCGTAGATTCAGCGCCTGGACACATTGCTGCTGCCGTCGATACTCCACTGATTTGCCTGTTTGGGGCGACAGACCATAATTTCTGGCGGCCGTGGTCGAATAATATGATTCAATTTTGGGCGGGTGACTATCGCGCCATGCCTCCACGCGAGCAGCGCGATCGCAATGAAATGTACCTTTCCGTGATTCCGGCAAGTGACGTTATTGCGGCTGTTGATAAGCTGCTGCCATCGGGTTGCGTTTCTTCAGTGGCGGATACCCCATCATGATCGTCGCATTTTGCCTGTACAAATATTTTCCTTTCGGCGGTTTACAGCGTGATTTTATGCGTATTGCACAGACCGTTGCCTCGCGTGGTCATCATGTTCGGGTCTATACCCAGTCCTGGGAAGGCGAGTGCCCTGATGTTTTTGAACTGATCCGGGTTCCAGTGAAATCGCGCACGAATCATGGTCGTAACGCTGAGTATTATTCCTGGGTGCAGGCGCATATGCGTGAGCATCCGGTCGATCGGGTTGTCGGGTTTAATAAAATGCCAGGGCTGGATGTCTACTACGCAGCCGATGTGTGTTATGCCGAAAAAGTCGCACAGGAAAAAGGTTTTTTTTACCGACTAACGTCACGGTATCGCCATTATGCAGCCTTCGAACGTGCAACCTTTGAACAAGGTAAGCCGACGAAATTACTGATGTTAACGGATAAGCAGATAGCCGATTTTCAGAAGCATTATCAGACTGAAGCCGATCGCTTTCACATTCTCCCGCCGGGAATTTATCCGGACAGAAAATACAGTGAGCAAATTCCAGATAGCCGGGAAATTTACCGTCAGAAAAACGGTATCACAGAGCAACAGAATTTACTGTTACAGGTCGGTTCTGATTTCACGCGTAAAGGCGTCGATCGATCTCTCGAGGCGCTTGCATCATTACCCGAGGCTCTGCGGCATAATACGCTGCTGTTTATTGTGGGACAGGATAAGCCGAGAAAATTTGAATCTCTGGCGGAAAAGCTGGGCGTAAGAGCAAATGTCCATTTCTTTTCTGGCCGTAATGACGTGGCTGAGTTAATGGCCGCCGCCGACATATTATTACACCCTGCTTATCAGGAAGCCGCCGGTATTGTCCTACTGGAGGCGATCACCGCGGGATTACCGGTACTGACCACCTCCGTTTGTGGCTACGCACATTATATTGTGGATGCAAATTGCGGTGCAGTAATAGAAGAGCCTTATCGACAAGAAGGGTTAAATGAGATTCTACGCAAAGCGTTAACTCAACCTTCATTGCGTACAGCCTGGGCAGAAAACGCCAGGCATTATGCCGATACACAAGATTTGTACAGTCTGCCAGAAAAAGCGGCGGATATTATTACAGGTGATTTGGATGGTTGAGCTGAAAGAGCCGCTGACCACGCTATGGCGAGGTAAAGATGCGTTCGAGGAAGTTAAAACGTTGCAGGGTGAAGTCTTCAGAGAACTGGAGACTCGCAGAACACTGCGATTTGAACTGGCCGATAAAAGCTACTTCCTTAAATGGCATAAAGGCACGTCCCTAAAAGAGATTGTCAAAAATCTACTCTCACTGCGTATGCCGGTGTTAGGTGCCGACAGAGAGTGGAATGCGATTCATCGTCTCCGTGATTTAGGTGTAGATACGATGCACGGTGTGGGGTTTGGTGAAAAAGGGGTGAATCCTCTGACCAGAACCTCATTCATCATTACCGAAGATCTCACACCCACAATCAGTCTGGAAGAGTATTGCGCGGATTGGGCAACCAATCCTCCGGATGTAAAAGTGAAGCGGATGATCATCGAGCGTGTCGCTACGATGGTGCAAAAAATGCATGCAGGCGGGATCAATCATCGTGATTGCTATATCTGCCACTTCCTTTTGCATCTGCCTTTCTCTGGTGAGGAAAAAGATCTCAAGATTTCGGTTATTGACCTTCATCGGGCGCAGATTCGTCATAACGTTCCACGCCGCTGGCGCGATAAAGATTTGATCGGTCTCTATTTTTCCTCAATGAACATTGGCCTGACTCAGCGGGACGTTTTCCGCTTTATGAAGGTGTATTTTGACCAATCTCTCAGGGATATGATAACGAAAGAACAAGGACTGTTATCTATAGCGCAAAAGAAAGCCAATAAAATAAAGGAAAGAACGATTAGAAAATCGTTATAAATTCCGGGGAATAAATATGCACTATCAGTATCTGAATGATGCGGAAATAATCAAAAGCACGATCATTTTCGATGAGACTCCGGTATCGTTAGAGACATCGCCTTTTCACATAGCCTATGGGGTTGATAAGAATTTTCTCTTTGGCTGTGGTGTTTCAATAACTTCTGTTCTTATCAACAATAGTATGATGAATTTTGTTTTTCATATTTTTATTGATGAAATATCGGAAGTTGATAAGACTCGTTTTTTACAGTTAGCACAGTCCTTTAAAACCTGTATTCAAATTCATATTGTTAACTGCGATAGACTGAGGGTGTTCCCTACAACGAAAAACTGGTCTGTTGCCATGTATTTTCGATTTATCATTGGTGATTACTTTATTGGTAAGCAAGCATGTATCCTCTATCTTGATGCAGACATTGTATGTCAAGGAAAGATTAATAATTTAATGACGATTTCTCTGGATGAGAATGTTGCAGGTGTTGTCGTTGAAAGAGATGATAAATGGTGGGCTGTACGGGCAAAAAGTCTGGACTGTCCATCTTTGACAAAAGGTTATTTTAACTCTGGTGTTTTACTGCTAAATATTGCTGAATGGGAAAAATATCATGTTTCGGGTAAGGCGATGTTGATGCTGTCCGACAAAAACGTGACACAAAGATTAACGTACATGGATCAGGATATTCTGAATATCATATTGATTGGGAAAGTGAAGTTTATTGATTCTGCATACAATACTCAGTTTAGTATTAACTATGAATTGAAAGAGTCATTCGTAAATCCGATCAATGAAACCACAGCTCTGATCCACTATGTTGGGCCTACCAAACCTTGGCATGACTGGTCATGTTATCCAAGTTGTGAACCGTTCAGAAGCGCAAAATCGCAATCCCCGTGGGAAAATGAACCATTAATGAAGCCAACGAATTCTAATTATGCTCGCTACTGTGCAAAGCATAACTTTAAACAAGGAAGACCTTTGGCTGGAATAAAAAATTATCTCTATTATTTTTATTTGAAAATAGTGAAATAATATTCGAGAATCTCATTATATGAACGAATTTATCAAAGAAAAACATGTTTTTCAGGCTAGCCTTAAAATTCAGAATGCTCCTGAACTAAACATATCTTATGGAATTGATAAGAATTTTTTGTTTGGGGCTGGAGTCTCAATTTCTTCAGTTTTGATAAATAATACTGATATTAATTTTGTATTTCATGTTTTCACTGATTATACTGACGAAACATATTTAAAAACGTTTGAGCAAACAGCACAAAATTTTAACACAACAATTATTGTGTACCTCATTGACCCAGCTTACTTTCTTGATCTTCCAACCTCACAGTTTTGGTCATACGCTACATACTTTCGAGTTTTATCATTTGAATACTTAAGTGAGAATTTATCAACTCTGCTCTATCTTGATGCTGATGTTGTATGCAAAGGAAGTCTGAAGCTAATCACTGAGATTGAATTTCAGGATGAGTTTGCTGCAGTTATTACAGATAATGATAATACTCAGGCCATGAGTGCAGAGCGACTCAAGACTCCAGAGATGAATGGACGCTATTTTAATGCGGGAGTACTCTATGTTAACCTTAATAAATGGCATGAATCCAATCTAACTCCATATATTTTAACGTTATTAAGAGGTGGGACAGAATACGGTTTATTAAAGTATTTAGATCAGGATGCACTCAATATTGCATTCAAAATGAACAACATATATATATCAAAAAACTATGATGAAATATATACATTAAAAAATGAGTTAAGCGACCGTAGTCATCAGAAGTATAAAGATGTAATTACCCAAGACACTGTTTTAATTCACTATACTGGTATAACAAAACCTTGGCATAGTTGGGCTAATTATCCAGCTGCTCAATTTTTTAATGTTGCGCGTGAAAACTCACCATGGAAAAACTATCCTTTAAAGGAGGCCAGAACGGTGGCCGAGATGCAAAAAAAATATAAACATTGTTTTGCACATGGCGAGTACCTAAACGGTATTGTATCATTGTTTAAATATAAACTTAAAAAAACACATTAATATTATGATTAAAAGTACGAATTATCGAGGTTTCTCATTTTATTTTAAAGATAACGATAATAAATATAAGAAAATATTTGATGAAATACTTGCCTACAAATTTAAAACGGTAAAGGTATTACGAAACATAGACGACACTAAAGTGTCTTTGATTGATACTCAATATGGTCGCTATGTTTTTAAAGTATTTGCGCCTAAAACTAAAAAAACTGAACGATTTTTGAAGTCTTTCGTAAAGGGAGACTATTATAAAAATTTAATTGTAGAAACAGATCGTGTCAGAAATGCAGGGCTTCTCTTCCCTAATGATTTTTATTTTTTAGCTGAGCGTAAAATATTTAATTACGCTAGTGTGTTTGTCATGCTGATTGAATATGTTGAGGGCATTGAGCTCAATGATATGTCCGTAATACCAGATAGTGTAAAGTTAGAGATTAAAACTGAAATGCAAAAATTGCATGCGCTGGATATGCTATCTGGTGATCCACATCGTGGTAATTTTATTGTCAGTAAGGATGGTGTCAGAATAATAGATCTTTCTGGCAAAAGTAGTACATCCGAGAGGAAGGCGAGGGATCGCATGGCAATGGAAAGACATCTTGATATTGAAAATGAAATTAAAGACTTTGGTTATTATTATGTAATTTTCAAAGCAAAATTACGTAGAGTAATTAAAAAATTGAAAGGTAAAGCGTAAGCGATAAACTGACTCTGGGAATAAGTTATGGATTTGTTAGGCGAAAGTATTAGTAAAGTATTTACTTCCGGGGAAGTTATCGACAGTGGGCGTGAGTTAAATATAGCATACGGTATAGACCGCAATTTTTTATTTGGTGCTGCAGTATCTATGCAATCTGTTGCGATGCACAACACTGATCTTTCTCTTCGGTTTCATATCTTTACGGATTATATTGATGATGACTATCTAAAGAGAGTTGATTTCTTCACAGGGAAAAACAAGAATATTCAGGTATGTATTTATAAAGTTTCCAGTGTATTTATTGGTATATTCCCGAGTTTAAAGCAGTGGTCATATGCTACTTTTTTTAGGTTAGTCGCTTTTCAATATCTCAGTGATAGCATTGAGAATTTATTATATATTGATGCTGATGTTATATGTAAGGGACCGTTGTCAGGTCTGTTGGATGTTCATTTTCATAGTGATAAATTTGCTGCTGTGATAAGAGATGTTCCGTTTATGCAGGAAAAACCCGCTAAACGTTTGAACATAGAAGGGTTGCCTGGGAATTATTTTAATGCGGGTGTTGTTTATCTTCAGTTGAAGGCCTGGAAACAAAATGACTTCATGAATAAAGCGATAGCGATGTTAGCCAGTGACCCAGAGCATAAAAAATATAAGTGCCTTGATCAGGATATATTAAATATATTATTTTATGGTCATTGTATATTTATCAGCGGTGATTATGATTGTTTTTATGGTGTCGATTACGAGCTTAAAAATAAAACAAATGACGATTATAAAAAAATCATCACCGATGAGACGAAGCTCATTCACTACGTTGGTGTCACGAAACCATGGCATGATTGGACAAACTATCCATGTCAAAAATATTTTAATGATGCCTACTCTGCTTCATTCTGGCACGATATTCCTTTGATCTCAGCATTTGGGGAAAAACAGTATTACGTAAAATATAAACATAAAAATAAAAATAGGATATATCTATCAGCTTATATTAGCTTATTTCAATTTTATTGTAGAAAGATTAGTCGTAAATTATTTTCAAAGTAAAACACCGTTTGTTATTAACGTAATTACCTTAAGGTTCATTGATGAAAGTTCCCGTCTATGTTGTCTCTCTGAAAAGAGATAGCGAAAGAAGAAATAAAATTCTAAAAGATTTTTCTGAACTAGATATTGAATTTAGATTTTTTGATGCTATAGATGCAAAGGATTCTCGTAATGCTGACCTGATTGGAAGTATGAGAGAAAAAGGAGTTGGCCACGAAATGACTGATGGTGAAATAGCATGTACGTTGAGCCATCAGTTTGTTTATCAGGACATGCTTTCAAACAACATTGACTGGGCTATAATTTTAGAAGATGATGTTATAGTCGATCATCGGTTCAAAACTTTTTTAACATTATTTAATGAACAAGAAAACAAAAAATTAAGTAAAGAAAATCTTTATTTACTTGGTGGTCAGAAAGGTCTACATGATTATCCTGTATTAGGCGTTAGCCTTTTTAGTACCCAAAAAGTGGCTGGCTGTAATTTCCATCGTGTAAATTTTAATCAAAAAAAAATTCGCAGAACTTGTTGCTATCTGATGAATAATATTATGGCTCGTCAGTTAATTGACTTAACCAATGTATACGGTACGTATCGAGCAGATAGCTGGAAACTCATGCATCAGAAAAATATCATTAAAGATTTTTATCTTGATGAAATTATATTGCATCCTGTTTTGAATGAATTTAATAGCCATCTCGAAAATGAGAGAATGTTAAGGTCAGAACAAAAACAGCCACGTAGTAATTTACAGAAAAGAATGAAATTTCTTCGTTCTTGGGCAAAGGTTACATTTTTCTCTTTTTTCAAGTAACCTTTTTTATATTATTAGATACGAGCGATTTATCGTGAAGCTATCCTTTAAAAAAAACCAATATATTATTTGTGATTTTATTTTTTTGTTGTATTTGGTCGGGGTCGTATTTATCCCTATTAATCTTCATATCACAAATAAAATCATAGTATTGACAGGTATAGTATCTTTTGTCTGTTTGCTTTTACAAAAAAAGAACCAATATGATAGAGGTGTAATTTATTTTGCTGCAGGCTTATTTTTGTTGGGTGCAATCGATTTAATTTGGTATGAGTTATATAAAACGAGTGAAGTGATTTATAAAAACGGCTACAGGGGATACCTGGAAGCTGGGAAAATGTTTTTATTGAGTTCCTTTACTTTTTTATTATCAAATAAAAGCAACCTTAGGTCTAATATTAAATTTCATATTGTTGCTGCTACATTAACACAATCGATAATTTTTTCGAGAGTTTATTATCAAGGGGTTATATTAAATGCCGATAGGATTCCTTTGTCGGCAATGAGTGGAAATATTGGTCAGATGGGGGCTGCCACAATTGCAGCTTATATTATTACGTTCAGCGCTTTGTACGCGTCAATTGTGTTTTTGAAGCTAAACTCAAAGTATAAATGGCTCCTCTTTTATGCCAACTTTGGGTTAAGTTTTGCTGCATTAGTGATGACCGGGACACGAGCTGCAATCATTACTTATCCATTTATAACCGTTTTGATGTTATTCATTCAACACCGGGAACAGAAAATTTTTCTGGCTAAGGGCATTAGTGGGATATTGGTATTATTACTCGGGTGTGGATTACTATTTAGTAAAGAAATCGAAAGACGCATTGACGAATTTAAGGGAGATATAATTTCATACACAACTAAAAACAATAGTGTATCATCAGTAGGTGCCCGTTTTTCTATGATTCAGGCAGGTATTAAAAGTGCACCTCCTGGACTTGAGTGGCAGTCACTTGAACAACGAGCAATTAATATTACAGCTCTAAGTAAGCAAGATAGCATCTATAAAGGCGCGACGGAATTTCTGGATGTTCACATGCACAATGAGGTTGTAGAAGCACTATCAACTAAAGGTGTGTTTGGTGTTATTTTTTTATTTTTTTTCTATTCAGTATTGATTTATTACTGTATCTTCGAAAAAAAATATTTGCTACTTATTTTCCCTGCGACAATTATTTTATTCGGTTTCAGCGACGTAGTAACGCATGCTAAACCTATACCTGCAGCATGGATTGTGTGCTTGTTTCTTTCGGTTTCATTACTGAGTAAGAAAGAAGAAATAAAATGAAAGAACGAGGGATGAGTGGGTTTAAACCCACTCATATTACTCAAAAATCTGTAAATTACCGAAAACGGTTTCTGGCTTTAGTAATTTTAAATTATTCCCTGGAGCACGGCATTCTACCTGGTTTCTTCCATAGCCACCAATCAACCCAGGGTCCGTTGGGCCGTATAGCGTTACATTCGGACGGTCTAGCGCGGCAGTCAGGTGACTCAGCCCTGTATCAACCGACACAACAAACGTTGCCCCTGCCAATACGCGCGCGACGTCTTCCAGACTCATACGTGGTAAAACATCTACGTAATCAAATCCTTCTGCCAGTCTCTTCGCCCGGGCCTCTTCATGAGCGGCTCCCCACGGCAATTTAATGCGTACCCCAGACTGGCTTAGTAGACCAATTAATTCCCGCCAGTTTGCCTCCGGCCAATGTTTATCATCTCTGGTGGTGGCATGTAAAAATACAGCATACTGGCCCGCATCGGTATTCATATTGATCAAAAAATGCTGCGCTATGGCGTAATCGCCCTGAGTCTGCGGTTTGTTGTAACCCAGACTTTTGGCGAACAGTTCGCGGGTGCGCTCTACCGCATGCTGCTGTTTAGCAATATGATGGCGACAGTTGTAAAACAGGCTGGCCAGCGGCTCGCGGGCTGTTTGCCAGTCCATGCCATGCTTGACGCCACGCGCCAGACGAGTGACCAATGCCGCGCTTTTCACCAGCCCCTGCGCATCAATAATGGCATCATAATGTTGTGCCTGTACTGCCGCCTGAAAGGTTTTGCGTTCAGCTTTAATGGCAGCAGAAAACCAGGCTTTTCGCCAGCGGCGAATCGCCACCGGGATCACCCGATCAACCGCAGCATGCCATGACGGAATTTGTGCAAACCCCTCTTCCACCACCCAGTCAAAGCGAATGCCCGGAATGGCCTGCTGTGCATCCGTGAGCGCAGGAAGCGTATGTAACACATCACCCATTGATGATGTTTTGACGATCAGAACCCGCATTCGTCAGGCTTCCTCTTGCAACAACAGACTGTTGAGTTCTTCCAGGACACGCTCTGGCGTAATGTCTATCAGGCTCTGGTGATACCCTTCTGCCGCATCTCCTTTTCGCACCCGGTGATAACCTGTAATCAGGCGGATCACGCGCGCTTTCTGCGACAGTGGCGGTGTGAAATCCGGGCTGCTTGGGCCATAAAGTGCGACCAGCGGACGGTTCAGCGCAGCTGCCACATGCATCAAGCCAGAATCGTTGGTAACGACGGCCTGACACGCTGCGAGGAGGATGACAGCCTGTTCTAGCTGTGTTTCGCCAGCCAGATTACGGCACCATGCCTGTTGTTCGGTGTTCAGCGCCGCCAAAATCTCGTTTCCGGACTCATGATCTTTCGCCGAGCCAAACAGGACAATTTGATAACCTTCATCAATGAGCTGTTTAGCCAGTTCCGCGTAGTGATAGTGCGGCCAGCGTTTTGCCGGACCAAATTCAGCGCCAGGGCAAAAGCCGATTATCGGACGTTCCGTTGAAAGTGCGAATTCGCTGCAGGTGAGTGATTTTTCACCTTCACTCACCTGCAATTGCGGCCAGAGTAAAGGTTGTGGCAAGTCTTTTGCCGTCTGCATCACGCCTTTGTCGTAGGCCAGCGCGACATAGCGCTCGACCATCAATGGCCAGGCTGCTTTGTCGAGCACGCGCGCATCGTTAAGCAGGCCATAGCGCATTTCGCCGCGCCAGCCCGTACGATGAGGAATGCCGGCAAAGAAGGGGACGAGCGCCGATTTAAACGAGTTTGGCAGCACGTAAGCCCGATCGTAACGTTTTTCACGCAAACCATGTCCAAGTTTGCGCCTCTCGCCCAGTTCCAGAGCGCCATGACCCAACGGCATCGGGATTGCTTCATTGACTTCTGGCATCCGCGATAACAACGGACGGCACCACGCAGGAGCCATCACGTCGATTATCGCCTGGGGATAGCGCGCCTTGAGCGTGCGATAGAGACTTTGCGACATCATCATGTCGCCCACCCATGACGGGCCTACCACCAAAATTTTCATACTTACGCGTCGCGGTTCAGCCAGGCCATATATTCCGTTACGCCTTCGGCAACGGTCTTGAACGGCTTGTCGTAGCCAGCTGCGCGCAGGTTGGTCAGATCAGCCTGTGTAAACGCCTGATAGCGGCCTTTCAGTTTTTCCGGGAACGGAATGTATTCGATGTCGCCTTTTTTATGGTAAGCGAGAGCGGCATCCGCTACGGCCTGGAAGGATTCCGCACGGCCTGTTCCCAGGTTAAAGATGCCGGAAACACCATTTTCGAGGAACCACAAATTCACGGCAGCCACATCGCCAACATAGACGAAATCACGCTTGAAGTTTTCGCTGCCTTCAAACAGTTTTGGTGTTTCACCGTTATTGAGCTGGGTATTCAGGTGGAATGCGACACTCGCCATGCTGCCTTTGTGGCCTTCACGCGGTCCGTAAACGTTAAAGTAGCGGAAGCCTACAATCTGTGAGTTGGCTTCTGGAAGGATCTGGCGCACGTATTCATCGAACAGGAATTTGGAATACCCATAAACATTTAGTGGTTTCTCGTATTCACGAGATTCAATAAAATCGGATGTGCGGCCGCCGTAGGTTGCTGCGGAAGAGGCGTACAGGAACGGAATTTCGCGCTCCAGGCAGTAATGCAGCAGCTCTTTGGAGTATTGATAGTTGTTGTCCATCATATACTTGCCATCCCACTCTGTCGTGGAGGAGCATGCGCCTTCATGGAAAATTGCTTCGATATCGCCGAGCTCTTCCCCTGCCATAATCTGGATCAGGAAATCTTCCTTATCCATGTAGTCAGCAATGTCCAGATCCACCAGGTTCACAAACTTGGTGCCGTCTTTCAGGTTGTCCACCACCAGGATATCGGTGATGCCTTTATCATTCAGGGATTTAACGATGTTGCTGCCGATAAAGCCCGCGCCGCCGGTAACGATGATCATAACTGTAACCTTCGAATTATGGAGTCAGAGACAATCTCAGACACGAATATCTGTAATCATACCATCACAAGCCCTTGGCTTCAGCCATTCACCGATAAGCCATGTGGATACGCGTGATTTATGCTGCATTTTAAAGAAGTGATAACGCGTCATCTCGTATCAACGTATAGGTTTGGGTAATATGTGCTGAAATTTGCCCAGTCTGGAGAATCGCAATGCGTGGGGATTTTTATAAGCAGTTGAACAACGATCTGGAAACCGCTCGAGTGGAAGGATTGTTTAAAGAAGAGCGCATTATCACGTCTGCGCAGCAGGCGGACATCACCGTGGCAGATGGAAGCCACGTCATCAACTTTTGCGCCAACAACTATCTGGGGCTGGCGAATCATCCGGAATTGATTGCAGCGGCGAAAGCCGGCATGGATTCTCACGGCTTCGGCATGGCCTCGGTGCGCTTTATCTGCGGTACCCAGGACAGCCATAAACAGCTGGAGCAAAAACTGGCAGCGTTCCTGGGGATGGAAGATGCCATTCTGTATTCCTCTTGCTTTGATGCCAACGGCGGTCTGTTCGAAACGTTGTTGGGCGCAGAAGATGCGATTATTTCCGATGCGTTGAACCATGCCTCTATTATTGATGGTGTACGTCTGTGCAAAGCGAAGCGTTTTCGCTACGCCAACAATGATATGCAGGAGCTGGAAACACGTCTGAAAGAAGCGCGTGAAGCCGGTGCCCGCCATGTGTTGATCGCGACCGACGGTGTCTTCTCCATGGACGGCGTGATTGCCAACCTGAAAGGGGTATGCGACCTGGCGGATAAATACGATGCGCTGGTGATGGTCGATGACTCTCATGCTGTTGGTTTTGTGGGTGAAAACGGTCGTGGCTCTCATGAATACTGCGATGTGATGGGCCGTGTAGACATCATTACCGGTACGTTAGGTAAAGCTCTGGGTGGCGCATCCGGTGGTTATACGGCAGCGCGTAAAGAGGTGGTGGAGTGGTTGCGTCAGCGTTCTCGCCCGTACTTATTCTCCAACTCATTAGCTCCGGCGATTGTTGCCGCCTCCATTAAAGTGCTGGAGATGGTGGACGCGGGCAGCGAACTGCGTGGCCGTCTGTGGGCGAATGCCCGTCAGTTCCGTGAGCAGATGTCTGCTGCAGGCTTTACGCTTGCGGGCGCTGACCATGCCATTATCCCGGTCATGCTGGGAGATGCGGTGGTTGCACAAGAATTTGCTCGCGAACTGCAAAAAGAGGGTATCTATGTCACCGGGTTCTTCTATCCGGTGGTGCCAAAAGGTCAGGCGCGTATTCGTACCCAGATGTCTGCGGCGCATACGCCTGAGCAAATTACGCGTGCCGTTGCGGCGTTCACGCGTATTGGTAAACAACTGGGCGTAATCGCCTGAGGATGTGAGATGAAAGCGTTATCCAAACTGAAAGCGGAAGAGGGCATCTGGATGACCGACGTTCCTGAACCGGAACTCGGACATAACGATCTGCTAATTAAAATCCGTAAAACAGCCATCTGCGGGACCGACGTTCACATCTATAACTGGGACGAATGGTCGCAAAAAACGATCCCGGTACCTATGGTTGTTGGGCACGAATACGTTGGCGAAGTGGTCGGTATCGGCCAGGAAGTCAAAGGGTTTAAAGTGGGTGACCGCGTTTCCGGTGAAGGTCACATCACCTGTGGGCACTGTCGTAACTGTCGTGGCGGACGCACTCATCTGTGTCGTAATACGACCGGTGTGGGTGTTAACCGCCCTGGCTGTTTTGCTGAGTATCTGGTTATTCCTGCGTTTAACGCCTTTAAAATCCCGGACAACATCTCCGACGATTTAGCCTCTATCTTTGACCCGTTCGGCAATGCGGTACACACGGCGTTGTCGTTCGATCTGGTGGGCGAAGATGTGCTGGTATCAGGCGCGGGCCCGATCGGTATTATGGCGGCGGCAGTGGCAAAACATGTGGGTGCGCGCCACGTAGTCATCACTGACGTCAATGAATACCGTCTGGAACTGGCACGTAAGATGGGCATTACACATGCAGTAAACGTCTCGAAAGAGAACCTGCCTGATGTGATGGCCAGACTCGGAATGACCGAAGGGTTTGACGTGGGTCTGGAAATGTCCGGTGCACCGCCAGCGTTCCGTGCCATGCTGGATACCATGAACCACGGTGGTCGTATTGCCATGCTGGGGATACCACCTTCAGACATGTCGATCGACTGGACTAAGGTTATCTTTAAAGGCCTGTTTATCAAAGGCATTTATGGTCGTGAAATGTTTGAAACCTGGTACAAGATGGCCGCGCTGATCCAGTCTGGCCTGGATTTGACTCCGATCATCACCCATCACTTCTCAATTGATGAGTTCCAGAAAGGCTTCGATGCAATGCGCTCGGGCCAGTCAGGGAAAGTGATCCTGAGCTGGGATTAATAGTAAAAGGGCTGGTTATCCAGCCCTTTTTTCTGAAGAACATCTGAACGCTACGAAGGCGTTGTCCTAAAAATTTGTCGCTGCGCGCGTAAAGCGCTTAATTTGCGTTAGCGTTAATTCCGTTGGATGAGGATGTTTTCCCCCAACCTTGCCACTGATGCTGGAAGTAGGTGACAACGGTGCTCTGGCGAATACTTTCACTCAATACGTTAAAGAACTGGTCGGCATAGACCGGTGCTAACGGTTGCTTCGGTTTACACAGATTCACACCACGGAACGGGTTGCGCGGCGCGTTGGGTTCGCTGTTGCCCGGCGGCGTCAGGTTCGGTGTGGAAGTATCCACCTGAGGTTCGTTGAGCAAAGTACTTGGGCGCACCAGCGTGATGTCGGCCGGTAGGTTATAGACCATCTGTTGCAACACACGCACCGTTGATGGGTGAGGGTGCCCGATAGCAATGGCGGAACCATTACGGCGAGCTAACTCAATAGCCCGATTAAACTGATGGCGGATGTCCGCTTCGTTTTGCGAGTCATCAAGGAACACTTTACGTTTAATCACTTTCACGCCCGTTCCGGATGCGGCCCGCATTGCCTGGCTGTTGCCGATAGTCATGCTGTCGAGGAAGTAGAGATCGTAACGCTCCAGCGCCTGCATCACTTTTTGCATACCAAACAGACTGGAGGTCATCGCACTGCCCATATGGTTGTTAAGTCCGACGGCATACGGCACGCTGTTGACGGCGTCGCGAATAATCCGCTCAATGTCGGCGCTGCTCATCTCCGGGCGCAGGGTGTCTTTCTCCAGCGGCTGCTTGCTCAATGGCGCCATTGGCAGATGGATCAGAACTTCGTGGCCGCTATTGTGCGCTTTGGTTGCCATTTCACGCGCATGCGGCGCATTGGGCAGCACGGCGACAGAGATATTGGAAGGCATCGCCAGCACCTGATTTTCATTATGCGGGCGGTAGCCGAAATCATCGATGACGATGGCAAGTTTGCCAGCAAAAACAGGAGTTGCGAACGCCAGCAGGCTGACCAGTGAGAGCATGATACGGCGAAACTGAGGCAAAACTTATCTTCCCAACCACGGCTGTGGATTGACGGCCTGACCCTGGCGACGAATTTCGAAATAGAGCGCTGGTCGACCCTGACCACCGCTGCTGCCAACCAGCGCAATAGGCTGACCCGCGCGCACTTGTGTACCAACACTGACCAGCGCACTCTGATTGTAACCGTAAAGGCTCATGTCGCCTTTGCCGTGTTCTACAACAACAACCAGACCGTAACCCTGTAGCCAGTCCGCCAGAATGACCCGGCCATCCGAAATGGCTTTCACTTCGGTGCCTTCAGACGCACCGATAACCATCCCCTTCCACCGTAGCTCACCCTGCAGTTGTTCGCCATAACGATGCAACGTTGGACCGCGTACTGGCCAGAATGCCTGGCCGCGAGGCGCACCCAGACCGCCGGTACGTGAAATCAGTGATTTTTCGCTTTCGGTAGGTTTATAGGTTGTGCCTTTGCGAGTCGCTTCCTGTTGGCGATTACGCACGGCTTGCGCCTCGTTGGCTTCACGTTCAGCCCGCGCTTTTGCTGCGGCTTCTGCCCGTGCAAGGCTGTTGCGCAGGCGGGATTCGTTAGCGCGCATTTCGCTCAACTGCTGTTGGCCTTGCTGAATCGATGATTCCAGCCCGGAGAGCGTTTTTTGGCGCTCGCTGCGCGCCTGTTCCAGTTTGGCCTGTTGAGCGCGCTGTTCGTACAGCAACGTCTGCTGCTGGCTTTGCTTCTCTTCCAGCTCGGCCTTTTGCGAGGTCACTTCTTCGCGGGTTTGTTTCAGTTCAGCGATGGTTTCCTGACGCGCCTGGTTCAAATAACCAAAGTAGGCTTGCAGACGCTGTCCACGCTGGCTCTCTTCGCCGCTGAGAATCAACTGAATTCCGGTATGCTCGCCCTGGCGAAATGCGGCATCAAGCTGCGCGGCGAGGCTGCGTTCCTGACTGGCTTTTTGTTTCTCCAGTTTGGCAATGGACGCATTCATCTCGGCGATCTGTTTATTCAACTGGGCGAGGGTATTCTGGGTTTCACGCAGTTGACGGGCGGCGGCAGAAATGGCTTCTTCCTGGGCTTTTAACTGCGCAAGCAGGCTTGAACGCTGCTGCTGCTGCTGACGCACGGCGCGTTCTTTCGCGGCGATGTCTGCCTGAATGGATTTGAGTTGGTCACGCTCATCCGCGTGTGCGGAAAAGGCGCACAACAATACGCCAGCGCTAATCACGCTGGCGTAGATCAGGGGCCTGACTGAAAACCTTTGCGGTTTCACGGCCCATGTAATGGAATTAAACGCCTTTCCCCTCATGGGGAGGGATTATTCCACGATGAACAGCGGCTTACCAGTCATCTCTTGCGGGATTTCCATACCCATCAGCGTCAGCATGGTCGGCGCGATATCGGAAAGTTTACCGCCTTCTATCGCTTTCACGTTTTTAGCACCGACATAAATCAGCGGAACAGGCAGGTTGGTGTGCGCGGTATGCGCCTGACCCGTCGCCGGATCGCGCATTTGTTCAGCGTTGCCGTGGTCAGCGGTGATCAGCAACTGGCCGCCAACGGACTCAACGGCTTTGGTCACTTGCTCAACGCAGTGATCCAGCGCTTCAACCGCTTTAACCGCCGCGTCCATCACACCGGTGTGACCCACCATATCGCCGTTCGGATAGTTACAGATGATGGTGTCGTATTTACCGCTCTCGATGGCGGCAACCAGTTTTTCGGTCAGCTCAGCGGAGCTCATTTCTGGCTGCAGGTCGTAGGTCGCCACTTTCGGCGAGTTGATCAGAATGCGATCTTCGCCTTTGAACGGCTCTTCAACGCCGCCGTTGAAGAAGAAGGTCACGTGTGCATACTTCTCGGTTTCAGAGATACGCAACTGAGTTTTGTCGTTCTTCGCCATCCACTCGCCGAGGGTGTTCGCCAGCGATGCGGGCGGGTAAGCCACTGCGGTTTTGATGTCGGCCGCATATTCGGTCAGCATCACGAAGTTCAGATTGACCACTTTCTTACGGGCGAAGCCGTCGAAGTCAGCGTTAACAAATGCGCGGGTAATTTCGCGGGCACGGTCAGCACGGAAGTTCATGAAAATCAGCGTATCGCCATCTTCCATCGCTGCGTCGGGCTGGCCTTCTGCACGAATCACGGTGGCTTTGACGAATTCGTCGTTTTCGTCACGCGCATAGGCGGCCTGCAGGCCTGCAACAGCGGTGTCGGTCTGGAATTCGCCCTGTGCCAGCGTCATCAGGTCATACGCTTGTTCAACGCGATCCCAACGGTTGTCACGGTCCATTGCATAGTAACGACCGATGATAGACGCTACGCGCCCTTTGCCCAGTGCGGCAAATTTGTCTTCGAATTTTTTCAGCGAGGATTCAGCGCTGCGTGGCGGAGTATCACGACCATCGAGGAAGGCGTGCAGGTAGATTTTCTCTGCGCCGCGCTCGGCGGCCATTTCCACCATCGCCAGGATGTGATCTTCGTGGCTGTGTACGCCGCCCGCAGACAGCAGACCCATGATGTGTACGGCTTTACCGGTGTTTTTCGCCTGATCAACGGCAGCGGTCAGCGTTGGGTTCGCAAAGAAAGTGCGTTCTTTAATTTCAACGTCCAGGCGAGTCAGATCCTGATACACGATGCGGCCTGCGCCCAGGTTGACGTGGCCCACTTCAGAGTTACCCATCTGACGGTCAGGCAGACCCACTTCCAGACCGGAAGCATCGATCAGGGTATGCGGACGTTTTGCCCACAGAGCATCCATTACTGGGGTTTTGGCATTAAAAATGGCGTTATCCTGGCTGTCTTCGCGATAGCCATAGCCATCCAGGATCACCAGTACCATAGGTTTTTTAGAAACCGACATTGCGACAACCTCATACTCAAGAGACAAAAATAATTGCGTAATTTTACTACAGCTGAATCGATAAAATAGCCTCAGAAGATCAAAGAATGAAGTAGAGCGGTCTGAGGATGGCGCGGATTTACGGTTTTTTTTCCGTAGCACCCCGCAAAAATGCAATCCATTGCACGCTCTGGCTGTATTTGCGACAACGCGCAGGTATACTTCTTCCCTGGTTTTTTTAATCACTGAGTCGGGAGTTGTTACCCCCCATGCAAGAAATTATGCAATTTGTTGGCCGCCATCCTGTTCTAAGTATCGCCTGGATTGCGTTACTGGTGGCGGTATTATTCACCACGTTCAAAGGCCTGACCTCGAAAGTGAAGGTGATTACACGCGGCGAAGCGACACGTCTTATCAATAAAGAAGATGCCGTTGTTGTGGATTTACGTCAGCGCGACGACTTCCGCAAAGGCCATATCGCGGGCTCCACTAACCTGCTGCCGAGCGAAATTAAAGCCAACAACGTCGGCGAGCTTGAGAAGCACAAAGACAAACCGGTTATCGTGGTGGATGGCTCTGGCATGCAGTGCCAGGACTCTGCAACCGCGCTGATTAAAGCCGGTTTTGAGAAAGTATTTGTGCTGAAAGAAGGTGTTGCAGGCTGGAGTGGTGAAAACCTGCCTCTGGTACGCGGTAAGTAAGCTGTAGGTAAACAGGAGCAAAGTCATGGCCAATATTGAAATCTACACCAAAGCGACCTGCCCGTTTTGCCATCGTGCAAAAGCGCTGCTGAGCAGTAAGGGTGTGAGTTTCCAGGAACTTCCAATTGATGGCGATGCTGTTAAGCGTGAAGAGATGATCAAGCGTAGTGGTCGTACGACGGTTCCGCAGATTTTTATTGATGCGCAGCATATCGGTGGGTGTGACGACTTGTATGCGTTGGATGCGCGTGGTGGACTGGATCCCCTGCTGAGCTAACGCACGTCGTTAACATTGCATCAAGACAGTATTAAAGGACAACATTAAAGGGTTTTCTAAACATGTCAGAACAAAACAACACTGAAATGGCTTTCCAGATCCAACGTATTTATACCAAGGATGTCTCTTTCGAAGCGCCAAATGCGCCGCATGTTTTCCAGAAAGATTGGCAGCCAGAGGTTAAACTTGATCTTGATACGGCATCAACCCAACTGGCAGATGACGTGTATGAAGTTGTGCTGCGTGTCACCGTAACGGCTTCCCTGGGTGAAGAAACGGCGTTCCTGTGTGAAGTTCAGCAGGGCGGTATTTTCTCCATCAGTGGTATTGAAGGGACTCAAATGGCGCATTGCCTGGGTGCATACTGCCCGAACATTCTGTTCCCGTATGCCCGCGAATGCATCACCAGCCTGGTTTCCCGCGGTACATTCCCGCAACTGAACCTTGCGCCGGTCAACTTTGATGCGCTGTTCATGAACTATTTACAGCAGCAGGCTGGCGAAGGTACTGAAGAACATCAGGATGCCTGATGAACCAAAGTAATGCTTCAATGACTGTGATCGGTGCCGGCTCGTACGGCACCGCTCTTGCCATCACGCTGGCAAGAAATGGCCACCAGGTTGTCCTGTGGGGCCATGATCCTAAACATATCGCGACCCTTGAACACGATCGCTGTAATGTCGCGTTCCTCCCTGATGTGCCTTTTCCTGACTCGCTGCGCCTGGAAAGTGACTTAGCCACTGCGCTGGCGGCCAGCCGTAATATTCTGGTCGTGGTGCCGAGCCATGTCTTTGGTGAAGTTCTGCGTCAGGTAAAACCGTTGATGCGCCCGGATGCGCGCCTGGTATGGGCGACAAAAGGTCTGGAAGCGGAGACGGGACGCCTGTTGCAGGATGTCGCGCGCGAAGCGTTAGGGCCGGAAATTCCGCTTGCGGTTATCTCTGGCCCAACGTTTGCCAAAGAGCTGGCCGCAGGTTTACCGACGGCGATTTCCCTGGCCTCAACGGATGACACGTTTGCTGACGACCTGCAGCAATTGCTGCACTGCGGTAAAAGTTTCCGTGTCTACAACAACCCGGATTTCATTGGCGTACAGTTGGGCGGCGCGGTGAAAAACGTGATTGCGATTGGCGCGGGAATGTCCGACGGTATCGGTTTTGGCGCCAATGCGCGTACAGCGCTTATCACCCGTGGGCTGACCGAAATGTCACGTTTGGGGGCAGCTCTGGGCGCCGATCCGACCACCTTTATGGGGATGGCTGGGTTAGGCGATCTGGTTCTGACCTGTACTGACAACCAGTCGCGTAACCGCCGCTTTGGCATGATGCTCGGACAGGGCATGGATGTTCAGGGTGCGCAGGACAAGATTGGTCAGGTGGTTGAAGGCTATCGCAATACGAAAGAAGTTCGTGAATTGGCGCACCGTTTTGGTGTCGAAATGCCAATAACCGAGGAAATTTATCAAGTATTGTATTGCGGAAAAAACGCGCGCGAGGCAGCATTGACGTTATTAGGTCGTGCACGCAAGGATGAGCTGAGCCGCCACTAGCCGCAAGGATCTGTCATCACAAAATGACCCGGCCCGCGAAGAACGAGCCGGTCGTTAGCCTCAATACCTGGAGTCTGCAATGCCGTGTGAAGAACTGGATATCGTCTGGAACAATATTAAAGCCGAAGCCCGTCAACTTGCGGACTGTGAGCCGATGCTGGCCAGTTTTTACCACGCCACGCTACTCAAGCATGAAAATCTGGGCAGTGCGCTCAGTTATATGCTGGCGAATAAACTGGCTTCGCCCATCATGCCCGCGATAGCCATACGTGAAGTGGTGGAAGAAGCCTACGCGGCAGACCCGGAAATGATCGCTTCGGCGGCGTGCGATATTCAGGCGGTGCGCACGCGCGACCCGGCAGTCGATAAATACTCAACCCCGCTTTTGTACCTGAAGGGTTTTCATGCCCTGCAGGCGTACCGTATTGGTCACTGGCTGTGGAATGAAGGTCGCCGGGCGCTGGCGATTTTCCTGCAAAATCAGGTATCAGTGAGCTTCCAGGTTGATATTCACCCGGCGGCCAAAATTGGCCGTGGGATTATGCTCGATCACGCCACCGGGATAGTGGTGGGTGAAACAGCCGTCATTGAAAACGATGTTTCCATCCTGCAATCCGTTACGCTGGGCGGAACTGGTAAATCGGGCGGCGACCGCCATCCGAAAATTCGTGAAGGCGTGATGATTGGCGCAGGGGCGAAAATCCTCGGCAATATTGAAGTCGGGCGCGGCGCGAAGATTGGCGCAGGTTCCGTCGTATTGCAGCCTGTTCCGCCGCACACCACCGCCGCGGGCGTTCCGGCACGTATTGTCGGTAAACCTGACAGCGATAAGCCGTCCATGGATATGGATCAGCATTTCAACGGGATACATCATACGTTTGAGTTCGGCGACGGTATCTGATTTCACGCCCGGTGGCGATACGCTTACCGGGCCTACAAGTTCACCGGTCGGGTAAGCGCAGCGCCACCCGACTGACTGCGCCGATAACGCCCGAAAAATACATAGCAAATGCGTTCACCGGTCGGGTAAGCGCAGCGCCATCCGACTGACGGCGCCGATAACGCCCGAAAAATACATAGCAAATGCGTTAGTAGGTCGGATAAGGCGTCAGCCGCCATCCGACAAAAATCAGCTCCGCAATACCGCGCCGGGATATCCCAGCTGTCTCCACGCTTCATACACCACCACTGACACGGCATTTGACAGGTTCATACTGCGGCTGTCCGGCATCATTGGAATGCGAATTTTTTGTTCAGCGGGTAGGGCATCAAGAATACTGGCTGGCAGACCTCGGGTTTCCGGCCCAAACATCAGATAGTCGCCATCCTGATAGCTGACTGCGCTGTGTGCTGGTGTCCCTTTGGTGGTCAGTGCAAACAGACGCTGGGGATTTTCCTCCGCCACAAAAGCGTCGTAATCGTGGTGGCGCTTTACTGCGGTGAACTCATGATAATCCAGCCCTGCGCGGCGCAAGCGCTTGTCGTCCCAGGTGAACCCCATCGGTTCAATAATGTGCAGACGAAAGCCGGTATTGGCGCAAAGACGAATGATGTTGCCGGTATTTGGCGGGATTTCTGGTTCGAATAGAACGATGTTTAGCATACTGCCCCCTTGAGTGCGGGGGGCAGAATAGCAGAAATCACCCGTATTATGCGACGGTCAGGCGTTGTAGCTTGTAGCGTTGCAGCTTATAAAGTGTGGCGGCGGCGGCCACGAGCGCCGGCAGGCTGAGAAACATCAGAATACTGTCGGCCTGCCATTGCAGAGAGAGCAACTGCGCGCTGGTCATGGTGCCTGCCACGCCGCCAAAGCGTCCGACGCCCTGCATCCAGGCGATACCCGTTGCGCGACAGTGGGTAGGATAGAACGTTGCTGCCAGCGTCTGTAGGCCGGATTGCGCGCCGTTCATGGTGATCCCCATCAGGAAGATCAGCGCGCCAAACAGGATGATATGGTTGTTTTCAAACCCGAGCGCAAGGGCGAACAGCATGGTCAGGATAAAACCGGTGGTGACCACTTTGTGCGCTTCCCAGCGGTCCATCATCCAGCCTGCCAGCAGGATCCCTGCGGTGCCGCCGAAGGTGAACAGCGAGGTGAGCCACGCCGATTCTGCAAGCGGGTAGCCCATTCCCAGCATCAGCGTCGGCATCCAGCTCAAGAGCACGTAATAGATAACCAGCCCCATAAAGTAGGTCGTCCAGAGCATCAACGTGCCGGGTAACCAGGGCATACTGAACAGTTGCGCCACGCTGCCTTTTTTGTCTGCGGTGCGTTCTTCATCCAGATAAAACTGGGTGACCTGCTCAAGATTGCCCGTGATGAAACGCTGGGCGACACGTCTGATTTGCGCGATGTCTTTACCACGATGCACCAGGTATTTGACCGACTCCGGCAGGAATAGCACCAGTAATACGGTTAAGACCAACGGGGCGATAGCACCCGCCAGCAGCACACTGTGCCAGCCGTAGTGGGGGATAAGCCAGGAAGATATCGCCCCGCCGCCCGCCGCGCCGAGAGGAAAACCGCAGTACATCGCGTTAATCGTCATCGAACGGCAACGCTTTGGCGCAAATTCAGATACTAACGTAATGGCGTTGGGCATCGCGGCACCCAGTCCGAGCCCGGTGAGGAACCGCCAGAGCGTGAGCATATTCAGCGATTGCGCATACGCGGTGCCCAGACTGGCAAGGCCGAAAAACAGACAGGAAAAGACCAGCACGCGCTTACGCCCCATGCGATCTGACATCGGCCCGGCAACCAGCGCCCCGAGTGACAGCCCCAGCAGTGCAGCGCTTAATACCGGCCCGAGATCCTGCTTCTGAATCCCCCAGTCGGCAGAGAGCGTGGGCGCAATATAGCCCATCGCCGCCGTATCGAATCCGTCGATGGCCAGAACCAGAAACCCCAATACGATAATCACCCAGTGAAAGCGCGAAAAAGGAGTGTCATCTATTGCCTGCTGGATATTCACTTTGCCGGAATACACCATGTAACCCTCGCCCGTTGTGATGTTGGATGTGTGTGAATTGCTCTTGTATTTGCTTGTATATACATTTGCGATCGCGCAAAAAATTGTCAAATTAATTTGATGTAAATGTTAACTAATCGTTATTTTTGAATTAAAAATGGCCAGACTGAAAATCAGACCGGCCATTCGGAAACAGAGGATGTTAAGAGGGGACTGAGTTACGCAGCGTCACCACGGGTCAGTGACGTCAGCGTGGCAGGCAGGGTTTTTCCGAGCTCCTGCACCAGAGAATCGCGGCTGATGTCGCTAATCGTTTTCGCGCCGGTCAGCGTCATTGCCACTTTCATCTCTTTTTCGATCAGATTCAGTAAGTTGGCCACCCCCGCTTGTCCTGCCGTGGCCAGCGCGTATAGGTACGCACGTCCCAGCAGCACGGTATCAGCCCCCAGAGCGACCATACGTACGACGTCAAGACCGTTACGGATACCGCTGTCGGCCAGAATAGCGATATCGCCTTTAACGGCATCGGCAATGGCGGGCAGGGCGCGTGCGGAGGAGAGCACGCCATCGAGCTGACGACCGCCGTGGTTAGATACCACGATACCATCGGCACCGAAGCGCACCGCGTCGCGGGCATCTTCAGGATCAAGGATCCCTTTGATCACCATCGGGCCGTCCCAGAACTCACGGATCCACTCGAGGTCTTTCCAGGAGATAGAGGGATCGAAGTTGTTCGCCAGCCAGCCAATGTAATCTTCCAGTCCGGTCGGTTTACCCAGATAGGTGGAAATGTTGCCTAAATCGTGTGGGCGACCGTTCAGACCGACGTCCCACGCCCATTGTGGGTGGGTCACTGCCTGCCAGTAGCGGCGCAGCGCGGCATTTGGGCCGCTCATGCCTGAATGAGCATCACGGTAGCGCGCCCCCGGCGTTGGCATATCAACGGTAAAGACGAGGGTTGAGCAACCTGCTGCTTTCGCGCGTTCCAGCGCGTTGCGCATAAAGCCGCGGTCACGTAGCACGTAAAGCTGGAACCACATCGGGCGTTTGATGGTCGGCGCCACTTCTTCAATCGGGCAGACGGAAACGGTGGAAAGCGTAAACGGAATGCCGTGGGCGTCAGCGGCGGCGGCGGCCTGCACTTCGCCACGACGGGCGTACATACCACACAACCCGACCGGGGCTAAGGCAACCGGCATCGACAGCTTTTCATTAAACAGCGTGGTTTCCAGGCTTAAGTCAGACATGTTTTTCAGGACACGCTGGCGAAGTGCCACCTCAGACAAATCTTCCACGTTGCGGCGCAGGGTGTGTTCTGCGTAGGCACCGCCGTCAATATAGTGGAACAAGAAAGGGGGCAGAATGCGCTGGGCTGCGGCGCGATAATCGCTGGCTGCTGAGATAATCATGCTTTGTTCTCCCTGGAAATATCATTATGGTCTCCGGGCAGGCGGGTGATTCGTGCCTGGCGGGCTTGGTCTTCATCAAATCGTTTAATCGTGGTGTGGACAAAACCTAAGTGGGCCATCATCGCCTGACGTGCGCCTTCCGCGTCGCCTGCCACAATGGCGTCGAGAATGGCCTGATGCTGTTCTGTCAGACGGGCAAAGACTGGTGGAACCAGATACATACGCTGGCGGCTCTGTTTGACCGAAGAGTGCAGTACGTCGAAGAAACCGCGCATGGTCTGCAGCAGCACCACATTGTGCGACGCTTCGGCAATGGCGAGATGAAAGCGAACATCCGCCTGTGAGGCGATATCCGGGTCTTCACTCAGCGTGGCTTCAAAGCAGAGCTTAATTTTTTCTTTATCGATCTCCGTGGCGCGCATCGCGGCGTGCCAGGCGGTACTGGCTTCGATAGCGTGGCGGGCTTCCAGGATATCAAAACTGTAATCCGGGTCGTCTGCCATCAGGGTCTTCAGCGGCTGAACGATATTTTGTTCAGACCAGGTTTCATGCTGCCAGCGGACAAATGTCCCACCGCCGCGGCGGCTTAGCAGCACGCCCTCGCTCACCAGTTTTGCCAGCGCCTCGCGCAAGGAATTGCGCGACACGCCAAGCTGTACGGCCAACTGGCGCTCAGCGGGCAATTTCATGCCCGCTTCCAGCTGTTGTTCTTCAATCAGCGCCCGCACACGAGAAGCGACCTCGTCCGACAGGCGTCTGGGCATCACAATCATGGAATCATCCAGGTCAGGACATAGGCCTGAAGCGTGGTGATCACGCCCACCATACAGGTGAAAATCAGGCTGTGTTTAACGGTAAAACGGAACAGATCCGACTCTTTGCCGACCAGTCCGACCGCCGCACAGGCGATGGCGATGGACTGCGGCGAGATCATCTTGCCGGTAACGCCACCGGTGGTATTGGCGGCCACCATCAACACGTCAGAGACGCCGATTTGCTGAGCGGCAGTCGCCTGGAGCGCGGCAAACAACGCGTTCGAAGAGGTATCTGACCCGGTCAGGAATACCCCCAGCCAACCCAGGAACGGTGAGAAGAAGGTAAAAGCGCTGCCCGTGTGCGCCAGTGCCAATGCCAGCGTCGAGGAAAGGCCGGAATAGTTCGAGATAAAGGCGAAGGCCAGCACCATCCCGATGGAGTAAATCGGCAGCGCCAGATCTTTCAGGGTACTGCCGAAAGTCTGGAGGGCGGCAGACGGTTTCATTTTCAGCCAGACCACTGACAGCAATGCGGCAAACAGAATGGCGGTACCGGTGGCCGAGAACCAGTCGAACTTGTAGACCGCAGCGTAGGCGGTGGCTTCGTGTACCACCGGCGGCATACGGGCGACCAGTTTGTCGAGATACGGAACCGGAATGTTAATCACCCAGTGGTACATCGCGCCACCCGGCGCAAACAGCGCCTTAAACGGTGGGATACTCCACAGCGTCACGGTTGCGGTCAGGAACAGGAACGGTGACCAGGCGCGAACAACCTGACCCGCGGTGTAGTTTGTACGGGCCAGGGTCTGATCGACCTGTGACGCGCCCATATCGCCAAAGCGGAAGATGCGTACCGGCTGCCAGCGTTTCAGGAACAGGGTCAGGCACACCAGAGAAACCAGTGACGAGATGATGTCAGGCAGCTCCGGTCCAATAAAGTTAGAGCTCAGATACTGGGCGATGGCAAACGAACCGCCAGCCACCATGACCGCTGGCCAGGTTTCCTTCACGCCGCGCCAGCCGTCCATAATCGCCATGATCCAGAACAGCACGATAATTGTCAGAAACGGTAGCTGACGCCCCACCATCTGGCCTATTTCGAAGCTGTCCAGCCCGGTGACCTGACCGGCAACCAGAATAGGGATACCCATCGCGCCAAACGCCACAGGCGCGGTGTTCACTATCAGGCACAGTCCCGCTGCGTACAGCGGATTAAAACCCAGGCCGACAAGCAGCGCGGCGGTAATCGCTACCGGAGCGCCAAAACCTGCCGCTCCCTCAAGGAATGCGCCGAAGCAGAACCCGACAATCAGCATCTGCAAACGCTGGTCAGGGGAGATCGACAATATCGATGATCGGATGATGTCGAATTGGCCTGTTTTCACCGAGATTTTATAGACGAACACCGCGGCAATAATTATCCAGGCAATCGGCCACAGACCGTAGAAGAAGCCGTATACCACAGAGGCCAGCGCATGATCGACAGGCATTTTGTAGAACAGCAGCGCCACGGTTAGCGCTATAACCACCGTCCACGAGGCGGCAACATAGCCTTTCAGCTTGAGCTTAATCAGAGCGAAGAAAAAGAACAGAATGGGTAGCGATGCTATCAGACTGGAAAGCCAGATATTCCCGGCCGGATCGTAGTTTTGTTGCCAGAGATTCATTGCAGGTCTCCTGAGGGCCACGCACACAATGCAATGAGTCTGTGCTCATCTGTTGGTCACATTCTGTGTAAAAGTGGCCCTGCCAATATTGTTATGTAGGGGTAATGACAACAAATAGTTAACTAAATGTTATTTATTGGCAACGGTAGTGTAATGAAAATTTAGGGAAGTGTGAACCACTGGGCGGATTAGGTAAGAATTGGTAGGGCCAATCGAAGGGGCCGGGTAAGCATGGCAGTTACCCGGCTGAAGATCAGAATTCGGTCTTCGCGAAACCGGTCATCTCTTGCAGGTCCATTTCGCGACCTAACGCTGTCATCGGGTGTACGACCACCAGACCACGGACGCTTTTCTTCAGCTTGCCCATGTCAGCTTGTTCTTTTTTGGTAATCGCACGACGAAACGGCAGGTTCATCAATTTCTGTGCTTCTTTACTCAGCTTTTGGCTGTGAACGTCGCGCAAACGCGCAATTTCAGCTTCCAGAGTTGTTTTTTCTTGTTCCAGTTCAGCGTACTTCTCGGCGCCCTCGACCAGGGAGAGATCGGCCTGCTGGTGGCGGATGGCATCCAGGCGATCGCTGAGGCGTTTAATTTCGTTTTTTTCAATTTCTTTCATGGGATAGCTTCTGATGGAAATAGGATGAATATCTTATAGTATGCCCGCAGAGCGGTATTATTCACAACTAATGGGATAAAAATAATGAAACATGGTAAGTATTATGATGCTAATTATTTTGCGTAGCAGACTGATTAAATAAGATTTTTAGATTAAAAGGGGAGGATGTAAAGATTAATTAATCGGTTTACGATTAAGCACGTTTTCCTCAATGTCATTATTAATCTGATCCTAAACTGCAATAGGCAATCGCGTCTTTGAAACGCGGAGAATTCATGGAGGGTTTATCATGGGAAAAATCGGTGAGAATGCTTCAGTTCTTATTGATAAGACTGTAGATTTTATGGCTTCAAGTCAGGCTTTCCGGGAATATCTGAATAAAACACCACCGCGGAATGTTGTCCCTACTGAGGTACCGCAAGCGAATGTGGAGATGTATCTGCAGCGGCTGGAATATTATCGACAGATATACAGGCCAAAGCAGGACGAAAATCAGTAGGTCTGCGCCGGGCTATTTCTGAAATGCTTTTTTTAAGCTGATTTTGGAAATCAGCTCGGTCAGAGAAAGCACCATGGTTGAGCGCACTGCTTGTTGGTAGCGCTGAATTTGCATGGCATACAAACTGGGGTCAGAGGTGTCGAAATGCGGTGGCGGCGGAAGCGCCATCACGCAGTGTAGCTCGCCAAATGGCCCGAGGATTTCGTCGTCCGTAAATGCGTACTCATTGCCGTCGTGATTCAGTTCTTCACGCAGCGCCATCAATAGCTCAGCATCTTCATATTCTGGACGGCTGAGAACACCTAAGCCATAGATGAGCTTCAGACGCACAGAAAGATCGCCCAGCGGTCCGTCGCCGTCGAGCAACGGTTCAACAGCATATTTCACCGCGTAATCGTCTTTGCGGAATACCTGAAGCACCAGAATATTCACCGCCTCGGTGAGTAGATCCACGGCGGTGATCAGGAAACTTCGTACGGTTTTGCCAGCATTCAGACGTTCAAGCACACGGTTTTCAAAGGCCTGGGTTTGTTCCATTATTGGCTGCATATCTGACAATCTATTATTCAGGCGCAGGATGCCCTGCGCCTGGTACGGCATCATAATTACTTTGCGTTATACGCGCTAACCGCCTCGGCAACGACATCGCTATTAGCATCCAGTCCGGAAACCTGTGCCAGCGCCGCCTGCGGGCCTTTCTCTTCAATCAGTGCAGCCAGTTCCTGAGCCTGTGGGTCTTCATCGCTGCGATAGTGCATTGCGCCGGCAATCCCTTTGACCAGATTGGCATGCGGCAGTGCATATTCCAGCGTGCCGAGCAGCGGTTTGATCAGACGATCGCCTGCGCTCAGTTTACGCAGCGGCTGACGTCCCACACGCTCAACGTCATCTTTCAGATACGGGTTTTCAAAGCGACCGAGGATTTTCTGAATGTAAGCGGCGTGTTTATCTGCATCAAAGCCGTAGCGTTTGATCAGCACCGCGCCGCTCTCTTCCATCGCGCCTTTTACCACCGCACGGATTTTCTCATCGAGAATCGCGTCACGGATGGTCTGATGACCTGCCAATTTTCCGAGGTACGCGGTTATAGCATGCCCGGTGTTCAGCGTGAAGAGTTTACGTTCGACAAATGCCATCAGGTTATCAGTTAATTCCATACCTGGGATGTTTGGCAGTTCGCCTTTGAACTGAGTCTTGTCGACAATCCATTCGCTGAAGGTTTCTACGGTCACTTCCAGCGGATCGTTGGTGGCCGATGCTGAAGGCGGAACAATACGGTCTACGGCGGAATCCACAAAGCCCACATGTTGCTCAACCCAGGCTTTATCTTCCTCTGGCAGCGCATTCATCACATGGCCTTTCAGTTGGGTGGTGCCACGCACCATGTTTTCGCAGGCGATGATGTTCAGCGGGGTGTCGATGCCCTGCGCTTTGCGTTTCACCAGTCCTTTGGCGACCGCCGGTGCAATACGCTCCAGCACCACCGGCCCAACCGCAGTGGTCACGATATCGACGTGCGCGATCAGATCAATGACTTCGTCACCGATGCTGCTTACGGCATTCACGTTAGACACGGTTTCGACCTGCTCATTTTCACCCACAACATGAACCTGATAGCTATGACGGGCATTCAGGGCGTTGAGTACCACCTGATTTACATCCGCGAAAGTCAGTTGTATCCCCGCGTCGGCCAGCAGTTTGCCGATAAAGCCACGACCGATATTACCTGCGCCAAAATGTAATGCTTTCATAGTGTTAACCTTCATTAATGTTTTTACCCGAGAGGGCTGGGGTGAGGGACTGCGAGACGTTCCCCCTCACCCAAACCCTCTCCCGTTACGGGAGAGAGTAGGGCGTAGGCCCGATTAGGGTTAGCGTCATCGGGCTACGTGACTTACTTACAACCGGCCAGTAGTTCCAGAACTTCATCCACGCTGGTGGTGTGCGCCAGACGTTCGATCACGGATTCATCATCCAGTGCGTTGGTCAGGCTGGTAATCACCTGGATGTGCTCGTTGTTGCGCGCGGCGATACCAATCACCAGGCGGGCAATGTCGTCTTCTTCTTCGCCAAAGCGAACGCCTTCCGGGTACTGGCAGAACACTACGCCGGTTTTCAGCACGCGGTCTTTGGCTTCAACGGTGCCGTGCGGAACTGCGATAGACTCGCCCAGGTAGGTCGGGGTCAGCTTTTCACGCTCCAGCATCGCAGCAACGTATTCAGGCTCTACATAGCCGCCTTTCACCAGTTGCTCACCGGCAAAGAGAATGGCTTCTTCTTTCGTCGCCGCTTTGCGACCCAGGAAGATGTTTTCCGCACCCAGCTTGAACAGGTTGTTGTCGCCTTCGTCAAAGCTGTCTTTCAGATGATCGCGAACTTTCTCTTCGTTGACGTTGTGGCGCTGTGCCGCAACCAGACGCTCGGTCAGGCTCGAGTAGAGGCCGCTGTCGAGGAAGTTAGTCAGCGAAATATGCTGCGCCTGAGGCACCTGGCGCATCGCACGCTCGGTCAGGTCGCGGTGGGTGATCACCAGATCCACATCTGGCGGCAGGCTGTTGATTGCGCTGTTGGTGACGGAAATTTGGCTCAACCCTGCATCCTGCACTTTTTTACGCAGCACACCTGCACCCATGGCGCTGGAGCCCATACCGGCATCGCAGGCAACGATGATTTTACGCACGTGACTCAGGTCATTGGTGACATCACCTGCGGTCAGCGCAGAGGCACCTTTTGACTCGGCTTTCATGTCGTTCATACGACGAGTTGCCGCGTCAATATCGTCCTCTTCTTCTTTCACTTTGCTGGTTTTCAGCAGAATGGCAGAGACAACGAAGGAGACCGCCATCGCCGCACAGATTGCTGCGATGTTCGCGAAGTAGGCGCCTTTTGGCGTCATCGCCAGTACCGCCAGAATGGAACCCGGAGAGGCCGGAGAAACCAGACCGCCGTTGAGAATGGTCAGCGTGAACACACCCGTCATACCGCCAAGGATAACGGCGAGGATCAGACGTGGGTTCATCAGCACGTACGGGAAGTAAATTTCGTGGATACCGCCCAGGAAGTGGATGATTGCCGCACCGCCAGCAGACTGCTTAGCGCTGCCGCGACCGAAGAACATGTACGCCAGCAGAACGCCCATCCCCGGGCCCGGGTTCGCTTCAATCAGGAAGAAGATGGATTTGCCCATCTCATGGGACTGTTGAATGCCCAGAGGTGAGAAGATACCGTGGTTGATGGCGTTGTTGAGGAACAGGATTTTCGCCGGTTCAACGAAGATAGAGGCCAGCGGCAGCATGTCATGGACAACCATGAAGTTAACGCCAGCAGCCAGAATTTTGGACAGTGCTTCAACCAGTGGACCAATGCCGAGGAACGCCAGAATGGCGAGGATCATACCGATGATGCCAGCGGAGAAGTTATTCACCAGCATCTCAAAACCGGACTTGATCTTACCATCGACCCAGCTATCGAAATGTTTGATTGCCCAGCCACCCAGCGGGCCTGCGATCATCGCGCCGAGGAACATTGGCATATCCGCACCAACGATAACCCCCATCGTGGTGATGGCACCCACCACACCACCGCGATCGCCACCGACCAGACGGCCGCCGGTATAACCTATCAGTAACGGCAACAGGTAGGTGATCATCGGTCCAACAAGCTTCGCCAGCGTTTCGTTCGGCAACCACCCTGTTGGAATGAATAATGCGGTGATAATACCCCACGCGATAAACGCGCCGATATTTGGCATCACCATGTTGCTGAGGAATCGACCAAAGCTTTGCACTTTGATCTTAATATCGGATGACATAAAAACACCCCTTCTTATGTTGCTGTCGCGCAGGCCGGAAGCCCGAGGATTATTGTTAATGTGGCGGCAGAGGTAGCCGGACCCTGTAGATACAGCGAAATCTGGCACTGAATCGTTCAACTGTCCAGTCGACGACCTGTTGTGTGATTTTTGTCACATAACTATAGGGGGTAGGGCGGTATTTGATGTGATATCGATCACGATAAAGCAGTGTAAAAAAACAACAAAACCACCGAAGCGGCAAAAAATGGCAATTAAATGTGAAGCTGATCACTTTTTCTCTTTGGGTGTTTGTTGAATTTTTGTGATGCCAATCACAAGATATTTTTGTCGCGGCGACGCATGGACGTGTTCTATCAGAGGTTCTACCCTTCATTTAAACGCCCCTGAAATTGAGCAACCTCTCACCCTGAAAATTTAGCATTTCGTGCTATGGCGTAATTGATGATTTCGAATTATGTTCAAAACACCAGCCATGACATTCGTCGGCTGCCTGCAATTTAAAACTCTAATTAAACGTGAACGCGAGGCAGGTATGTTTCTAAATTATTTCGCGTTAGGAGTGTTGATCTTCGTTTTTCTGGTTCTGTTTTATGGAGTCATCGCGATTCACGATATCCCCTATTTGATTGCGAAAAAGCGTAATCACCCACATGCCGACGCCATCCACACGGCAGGCTGGGTAAGCTTATTTACGCTGCATATTATCTGGCCGTTTCTGTGGATTTGGGCAACGCTCTATCAGCCTGAACGAGGCTGGGGCATGCAATCCCACGTCAAACCGCCAGGGCAGGAACCTGACCCCGACATTGCCGCGCTGTCAGAGCGTATTACACAGCTAGAACAAAAACTGGCCCGGGTTCAAACCCCCGACGATGATTCCTCTGTGGAGCGCTAATCATGGATCTGCTGATTGTGTTGACCTACGTGGCGTTGGCGTGGGCGGTATTTAAGATTTTCAGGATCCCGGTCAATCAATGGACGTTGGCAACGGCAGCATTAGGCGGCGTATTTTTGGTGAGTGGGCTCATTCTCTTAATGAACTATAACCACCCCTACACTTTTACGGCACAGAAAGCGGTTATTTCCATCCCGATTACGCCGCAGGTCACCGGCATTGTGAGCGAAGTGACGGATAAAAATAATCAGTTGATTAATAAGGGCGAAGTGTTGTTTAAACTCGACCCTGTTCGTTATCAGGCGCGAGTCGATCGCCTGCAGGCTGACCTGGTGACGGCGACGCATAATATCCAGACGTTAAAAGCGCAGCTCTCTGAAGCGCAGGCGAATACCACGCGGGTAAGCGCCGAACGCGATCGGTTGTTCAAAGATTATCAACGTTACCTGAAAGGCAGTCAGGCGAAGGTGAATCCTTTCTCTGAAAGCGATATCGACAACGCGCGGCAAAACTATCTGGCGCAGGATGCCATGGTAAAAGCTTCCGTTGCGGAACAAGCGCAAATTCAGAGTCAGTTAGACAGTATGGTTAACGGCGAGCAGTCGCAGATAGTCAGCCTGAGAGCACAACTGGCAGAGGCCAAATATAACCTTGAACAAACGATTATTCGCGCGCCCAGCAACGGTTATGTTACCCAGGTGCTCATTCGCCCTGGCACCTACGCAGCCGCGCTACCGTTACGCCCGGTGATGGTGTTTATTCCTGAGCAAAAACGACAAATCGTAGCGCAATTCCGCCAAAACTCATTGTTACGTCTTGAAGCGGGTGATGATGCGGAAGTGGTGTTCAACGCGCTGCCAGGGCAAGTTTTTCACGGCAAACTGAACAGCGTTTTGCCGGTGGTTCCTGGCGGCTCTTACCAGGCTCAGGGGGCATTGCAGTCGCTGACGGTGGTTCCGGGAACGGATGGCGTCCTCGCACTGATTGATTTGGATCCGAACGCCGATGTAGAAGCATTACCCGACGGTATCTATGCGCAGGTGGCTGTTTACTCTGACCATTTCGCCCACGTGTCCGTCATGCGTAAGGTATTGCTGCGCATGACCAGTTGGATGCACTATCTCTATTTAGATCACTAATGAAATGAAAGGCAGGCGTGCGATAAGCATTACCTGCCTTTTGCTCAATCCTGAGCCATACTGATATTTTTGTTGGCAAAAAGGACTGAACATGAAACTCATCGGCAGCTACACCAGCCCATTTGTGCGCAAAATTTCCATTCTGTTGCTGGAAAAGGGCATCACCTTCGAATTTGTTAATGAACTCCCTTACAACGCAGAAAATAGTGTGGCGGATTACAACCCGCTGGGCAAAGTCCCCGCGCTGGTGACGGATGACGGGGAATTCTGGTTTGATTCGCCCATCATTGCGGAATATATCGAATTGCTGGATATCGCACCGGCAATGCTACCGCGTGAACCGATGGCGTCACTGAAAGTACGCCAGATTGAAGCGCTGGCGGACGGCATCATGGACGCCGGGCTGGTTTCTGTTCGTGAACAGGCGCGACCCGCAGCACAGCAATCAGAAACAGAACTGCTGCGCCAGCGGGAGAAGATCAACCGCAGCCTGGATGCGCTGGAGGGCTATCTCGCGAAGGGGACGATCACCACCGATACGGTGAACCTCGCCACTATCGCGATTGCCTGTGCGGTGGGCTATCTCAACTTCCGCCGCGTAGCGCCAGGCTGGTGTGTGGACAGGCCGCAGTTAGTCAAACTGGTTGAAACGCTCTTTAGTCGTGAAAGCTTCGCGCGCACGGAACCGCCAAAGGCTTGATACGCATTATGTCCGCCTGAATAAACTCACGGTACAATCCCCCCTATATCTACCTCCCTCTTCGCACCGGAGAGGGCCACCAACAGCCAGGCTTTTTCATGACAACCGAAACGCGTTCGCTTTACAGTCAGCTTCCCGCTATTGATCGCTTATTGCGTGATAGCGCCTTTCATACTTTGCGTGACATTCACGGGCATACCCAGTTGGTGGAGCTGCTTCGCCAGATGCTTGATGAAGCCAGAGAGATGATTCGGGACGCGCAGGCATTGCCGGTATGGAGTGAAAACTGGGCGCAAGAAGCGAAAGCCCGGCTGGAAAAAGCATCGCAAAGTGCGTTACGCCCGGTGTTCAACCTGACAGGAACGGTACTGCACACCAATCTCGGGCGTGCGATACAGGCGCAAGAGGCTATTGACGCCGTCGCAGATGCGATGCGCTCTCCGGTCACGCTGGAGTATGACCTGGATGATGCAGGACGTGGGCATCGCGATCGGGCGTTAGCTGACCTGTTGTGCCGCATCACCGGTGCGGAAGACGCCTGTATCGTCAATAACAACGCGGCGGCGGTGCTGCTGATGCTGGCAGCGATGGCCAGCGGCAAAGAGGTGGTTGTTTCCCGCGGTGAACTGGTCGAGATTGGCGGCGCATTTCGCATCCCGGATGTCATGCGTCAGGCCGGGTGTACGCTGCATGAGGTGGGGACGACCAATCGGACGCATGCAGAGGATTATCGCCAGGCGGTGAACGAGAACACCGGTCTGTTGATGAAAGTGCATACCAGCAACTACAGCATCGAAGGATTTACTCACTCGGTGGATGAAGCTGAATTAGCGGCCATCGGGATGGCGCGGGATATTCCGGTGGTGACCGATCTGGGGAGCGGTTCTCTGGTGGATCTGAGCCAGTATGGTTTGCCGAAAGAGCCGATGCCGCAGCAACTGATTGCGGCCGGCGTCAGCCTGGTGAGTTTTTCTGGCGACAAACTGCTGGGCGGGCCACAGGCCGGGATTATTGTCGGTAAGAAAGAGATGATTGCCCGTTTGCAACGTCACCCGCTGAAACGCGCGCTGCGGGCGGATAAAATGACCCTTGCGGCGCTGGAAGCGACGCTGCGTCTGTACCTGCACCCGGAAGCCTTAGCTGAGAAATTACCGACACTGCGGCTGTTAATCCGCAGCGAAGCGGCGATTCAGGCACAGGCGCAGCGGTTACAGACGTTGCTGGCCGCGCATTATGAAGGGGCGTTTGCCGTCAATGTCATGCCCTGTTTGTCGCAGATTGGCAGCGGTTCACTGCCGGTGGATCGGTTGCCCAGCGCGGCACTGACATTTACCCCGCATGATGGGCGGGGAAGCCATCTTGACGCGCTGGCGGCGCGCTGGCGTGCGCTGCCCACGCCCATCATTGGGCGAATTTACGATGGCCGCTTATGGCTGGATTTGCGCTGCCTTGAAGATGAAACCCGGTTTATGGAGTTGATGTTGAAATGATTATTGCCACTGCCGGACACGTTGACCACGGTAAAACAACGTTATTACAGGCGATTACGGGCGTGAATGCCGATCGTCTGCCTGAAGAGAAAAAGCGCGGCATGACCATCGACCTGGGGTATGCCTACTGGCCGCAGGCGGATGGCCGCGTGCTTGGGTTTATTGACGTTCCAGGCCACGAGAAATTTTTGTCTAACATGCTGGCGGGGGTGGGTGGTATTGACCACGCTCTGCTGGTGGTGGCCTGCGACGACGGCGTAATGGCGCAAACGCGCGAACATTTGCAGATCCTAAAACTGACGGGGAATCCGCAACTCACCGTCGCACTCACCAAAGCTGACCGCGTGGATGAAGCGCGAATTGACGAAGTGCGTGAAGAGATCCAGACGACGCTGGCCCACTATGGTTTTTCCGGGGCTGCGCTGTTTGTGACCGCCGCCAGTGAAGGGCGCGGCATTGACACGCTGCGTGAACATCTGCAGCAATTATCGACGCGTGCCCATGCAAGCAATCAGAGTTTCCGTCTGGCTCTCGATCGCGCCTTTACGGTGAAAGGGGCGGGACTGGTGGTGACCGGAACAGCGCTCAGTGGCGAGGTCAATGTCGGCGACACGTTGTGGCTCACTGGCGTGAATAAACCGATGCGTGTACGTAGTCTGCATGCGCAAAATCAGCCGACTGAGCATGCCCATGCCGGACAGCGTATCGCGTTGAACATCGCGGGCGACGCGGAAAAAGATCAACTGAACCGTGGCGACTGGCTGCTCTCCGATGCGCCGCCGGAGGCATTCACCCGCGTCATTGTCTCTTTAGAACAACAGGTGGCGCTCACGCAGTGGCAGCCACTGCATATTCACCATGCCGCCAGCCATGTGACCGGGCGTGTTTCTCTGCTGGAAGGTTCGCTGGCTGAACTGGTTTTTGATACTCCGCTCTGGCTTGCTGATAACGACCGCCTGGTATTGCGTGATATCTCCGCACGCGCCACGTTGGCGGGCGCGCGTGTTGTGATGCTCAATCCCCCGCGCCGCGGTAAACGTAAGCCCGATTATTTACAGTGGCTCTCGGCGTTGGAAAATGCGCAGGATGACAACGCCGCGCTGGCGATTCATCTGGAGCGTGGTGCCGTCAATTTGCCCGATTTTGCGTGGGCCCGCCAACTCAATGGCGAGGGTATGCGTCAACTTATTGGTAAGCCTGGTTTTATCCAGGCCGGATACAGCCTGTTGAACGCCCCTGTCGCCGCCCACTGGCAGCGTAAAATCCTCGATACGCTGGCGACCTACCATGAGCAGCATCGTGACGAACCGGGGCCTGGACGCGAGCGGCTGCGACGCATGGCGCTGCCAATGGAAGACGAAGCGCTGGTACTGTTACTGATCGAACGTATGCGGGAAAGCGGCGTTATTCATAGCCATCATGGGTGGCTGCATCTCCCCGATCACAAAGCGGGGTTCAGCGACGAGCAACAGGTCATTTGGCACAAAACCGAATCGCTGTTTGGCGATGAACCCTGGTGGGTGCGGGATCTGGCGCGGGAAACCGGAACTGACGAACAAATCATGCGTCAGGTATTACGACAAGCCGCGCAGCAAGGAATGATTACGGCAATCGTGAAAGATCGCTATTACCGCAATGATCGGATTGTCTCTTTTGCCAATTTGATCCGCGACCTGGATCGGGAAAAAGGCTCAACCTGTGCGGCTGATTTTCGTGATCGACTCAATGTTGGGCGAAAACTTGCTATTCAGATTCTGGAGTATTTTGACCGGATTGGTTTTACGCGTCGCCGGGGAAATGATCACCTGTTACGGGATGCTTTATTATTTCCTGAAAAGAAATGATATGATTAATATATGTACTACATAAATTAATACAAAAAATACATTGATTTGAAAAAAGCACGTTCAGTTATTAGCCGAATGTGCTTTTTTATTTTAGTCATTATGAAAAAAATAACGCTGATCATATTTTGAGTAAACGTTACTCCGTATGCTGTTTTTCTAATTTATTGATGAGATTAAGGATAGTCATATGGCTGCTTCAACATTTTTTATTCCTTCCGTTAATATCATTGGCGCTGATTCACTAAAAGACGCGATGACGACGATGGTGGAATATGGATTTCGCCGCACGTTAATTGTCACGGATACGATGCTGACAAAATTAGGCATGGCGGACGAAATTCAAAAAGCACTGCAGGAACATGATATTTTCAGCGTCGTTTATGATGGTACGCATCCTAACCCAACCACAGGAAACGTTGCCGCTGGGCTGAAAGTGCTTAAAGAACATGCGTGCGACAGCGTGATTTCTCTGGGCGGTGGATCTCCGCACGACTGCGCAAAAGGTATTGCGCTGGTGGCGGCTAACGGTGGTGATATCCGTGATTATGAAGGTTTGGACCGTTCTGCAAAACCACAGCTACCAATGATTGCCATCAACACCACGGCAGGCACTGCATCGGAAATGACTCGCTTCTGCATCATCACCGACGAAGCGCGCCACATTAAAATGGCGATTGTGGATAAACACGTCACACCGCTTCTCTCCGTGAACGACTCTTCGCTGATGGTCGGTATGCCGAAATCGCTGACCGCCGCGACCGGAATGGATGCGTTAACCCACGCGATTGAAGCGTATGTTTCCATCGCCGCCACGCCGATTACCGATGCATGTGCGCTTAAAGCCATCACCATGATTGTCGAGAATCTGCCGACTGCGGTTGAAGATGGCAGTAACGCGCAGGCGCGTGAAGCGATGGCCTATGCGCAGTTCCTGGCGGGAATGGCGTTTAACAACGCGTCTCTTGGTTATGTCCATGCGATGGCGCACCAGCTCGGCGGTTTCTACAACCTGCCGCATGGCGTGTGTAACGCCGTATTGCTGCCGCACGTTCAGGTGTTTAACAGCAAGGTTGCAGCAGGGCGTCTGCGTGATTGCGCGGCGTCAATGGGCGTGAACGTGGCCGGTATGAGTGAAGCGGAAGGAGCACAAGCCTGTATCGCCGCGATTCGTGAACTGGCACATCAGGTGAACATCCCGGCGGGTCTGCGGGATCTGAACGTGAAAGAAGAAGATTTTCCGGTACTGGCGACCAATGCGCTGAAAGATGCCTGCGGCATGACCAACCCGATTCAGGCGACCCACGAGGAGATCATGGCGATTTATCGTGCTGCCATGTAATTCGTGATACCTGTCGTAAAGCATGAAAAGGCTGGCGAAGATTTCGCCAGCCACGTCTACCCTTGTAGTACCTCTACAGCTAAGGAGACGTTCATGACCAATAATCCCCCTTCAACACGTATCCAGCCCGGCGAGTATGGTTATCCTCTGAAGTTAAAAGCCCGCTACGATAACTTTATCGGTGGCGACTGGGTTGCGCCTGCCGACGGTGAGTACTATCAGAACCTGACGCCTGTAACCGGGCAACTGCTGTGTGAAGTGGCCTCTTCCGGCAAAAAAGATATCGATCTGGCGCTTGATGCGGCTCATAAGATAAAAGACAAATGGGCGCATACCTCAGTGCAGGATCGCGCTGCCATTCTGTTCAAAATTGCCGATCGTATGGAGCAAAATCTGGAGCTGCTGGCAACGGCGGAAACCTGGGATAACGGCAAACCGATTCGTGAAACCAGTGCTGCCGACGTGCCGCTGGCGATCGATCATTTCCGCTATTTTGCTTCGTGCATCCGTGCGCAGGAAGGCGGCATCAGTGAAGTGGACAGCGACACGGTCGCCTACCATTTCCATGAACCGCTTGGCGTGGTGGGACAAATCATTCCGTGGAACTTCCCCCTGCTGATGGCAAGCTGGAAAATGGCGCCCGCGCTGGCGGCAGGCAACTGTGTGGTGCTCAAACCTGCACGACTGACACCGCTTTCGGTACTGTTGCTGATGGAAATCATTGGCGATTTGCTGCCGCCAGGCGTGGTGAATGTGGTGAACGGTGCGGGTGGGGAGATCGGTGAATATCTGGCAACCTCGAAACGTATCGCAAAAGTGGCGTTTACCGGTTCAACGGAAGTTGGGCAGCAGATCATGCAATATGCCACGCAGAACATTATTCCGGTGACGCTGGAATTGGGCGGGAAATCCCCGAATATCTTCTTTGCCGATGTGATGGATGAAGAAGATGCGTTCTTCGACAAAGCGCTGGAAGGCTTTGCCCTCTTTGCATTTAACCAGGGCGAGGTCTGTACCTGCCCGAGTCGTGCGTTGGTGCAGGAATCCATTTATGAGCGCTTTATGGAACGGGCGATTCGCCGGGTGGAGAGCATCCGCAGCGGTAACCCGCTCGACAGCGTGACGCAGATGGGAGCGCAGGTTTCTCATGGTCAGATGGAAACCATTCTAAATTACATTGATATTGGTAAGAAAGAAGGGGCCGATGTCCTGACTGGCGGGCGGCGTAAGCAACTGGACGGCGAGTTAAAAGAGGGCTATTACCTCGAGCCGACCATCCTGTTCGGTAAGAACAATATGCGCGTATTCCAGGAGGAGATCTTCGGCCCGGTGCTGGCGGTGACGACCTTCAAAACGATGGATGAAGCGCTGGCGCTCGCCAACGACACCCAATATGGCCTCGGCGCGGGGGTCTGGAGTCGCAATGGCAATCTGGCCTATAAAATGGGGCGTGGTATTCAGGCCGGGCGCGTGTGGACCAACTGTTACCATGCATATCCCGCGCATGCCGCATTTGGGGGCTATAAGCAGTCGGGCATTGGTCGTGAGACACACAAAATGATGCTCGAGCACTATCAGCAAACCAAATGTTTGCTGGTGAGCTACTCTGATAAACCGCTAGGATTGTTCTGATATTTATTTTATAACATGCCCGGTGACTTCACGTTCATCGGGCATGATTCCCTTCAATACCAACGCTGCGCCATCCGCAACATCGCCATAGTATATATAAAACTATATGACTTTATATAAATATGGGCATTGCCTGGCGAGCGCCCCCCCCAGTACTATCCTCCAGATGTATTTGTTTTTGTTAAAATGCTGATTGATATTTTTTGGTTTTTTGAGGGAAATATGTTCCTGAATTATTTTGCGCTAGGTGTATTGGTTGTCGTATTCCTGGTTATTTTTTATGGGATTATCATTCTGCATGATATTCCCTACCTCATTGCGAAAAAACGCAATCATCCTCATGCCGACGCGATACATGTCGCCGGTTGGGTGAGCTTGTTTACGCTACATATTATTTGGCCTTTCTTATGGATTTGGGCCACGCTTTATCGTCCTGATCGCGGCTGGGGAATGCAGAGTCATAACCCTGATCTTATTGCGTTGCAGCAGCGTGTCGCAGGACTGGAAAAACAACTGGCCGAGGCTAAGTCCTCCCCAGTGGAGTAATTTATATGGATTTACTGATTATTCTCACCTATGTGGCTTTTGCATGGGCCATGTTTAAGATCTTCAAAATTCCCGTCAATAAATGGACAATACCGACTGCGGCATTAGGCGGTATATTTATTGTTAGCGGTTTAATATTACTGATGAACTATAACCATCCGTATACTTTTAAAGCGCAGAAGGCGGTGGTTTCTATTCCGGTAGTGCCGTTGGTGACAGGTACTGTCATTGAAGTGACGGATAAGAAAGATACCCTGATAAAAAAAGGGGAAGTTCTTTTTAAATTGAATCCGGGGCGTTATCAGGCCCGGGTTGATCGCCTGCAGGCAGATATTGTCACGGCGACCCATAAAGAGCAGACGCTTGTCGCGCAACTGGCAGAAATGCAGGCAAATACTCAGAAGGCGACAGCCACGCGGGATCGGCTCGGGAAAGATTATCAGCGTTACCTGCAGGGCAGTCAGGCAAAAGTGAATCCGTTCTCGGAACGCGATATTGATGCTGCACGGCAGAACTATCTGGCGCAGGAAGCGGCAGTAAAATCATCCATTGCAGAAGAGCAACAGATTCAAAGTCAGTTAGACAGTCTGGTTGAGGGCGAAAACTCGCAGGTCGCCAGCCTCAGAGCGCAACTTGCGGAAGCGGAATTTAACCTTGAACAAACCGTCGTGCGTGCGCCGAGTGATGGCTATGCGACGCAGGTATTAATCCGTCCTGGCACCTATGCCGCCGCTCTGCCTCTGCGTCCGGTGATGGTGTTTATTCCCAGCCAGAAACGACAAATTATCGCCCAGTTCCGGCAGAACTCGCTGCTGCGTCTGAAACCTGGCGATGAAGCTGAAGTGGTGTTTAATGCCTTGCCGGGAAGAGTGTATAGCGGGAAGCTTTCTTCCATTAGCCCCGCAGTACCCGGTGGGACATATCAGTCGATGGGCGCTTTACAATCGTTAAATACCACGCCTGGAACGGATGGGGTGATCGCCAGCATCGAACTGAATGAGAATGTGGATTTCAACGCGTTACCTGACGGTATTTTTGCCCAGGTTGCCGTCTATTCCGAGCACTTCAGCCACGTCTCCATTATGCGTAAAGTGCTGTTGCGAATGACCAGTTGGATGCACTACCTGTATCTCGATCATTGATCGGTTAACTGACAAGCTTGCTCAGGTGATTTCTGGATTACGTGAGCAAGCTGATGACGAATTTCGTTCAGCAACTCATCCAGCACATACTGCACCCGCCAGGGTTGATATTCACGCTTGCGGAAGATAACGACTAAATCCAGCCACCACTGATGTTGCTCCGGAAAACAGGGGAGCAATGTTCCAGACTGAATATCCTGCTTCAATGTTGTATCTGGTGCAAAGACAATGCCCAAATGATTGCGGGCAAGGTCGAGTGCTGCTTGAGTATTGTCGCAAACATAATTTCCTTTCACCCGATATTCATGAATATCCACCCCGCCGTTTGATGCAAAACGCCAGATATTGGCATCATCAATCATCATTGAATCAATAAGAATACAGGAATGATTTTCAAGTTCCAGGGGATGATTAATGGGATGTTTTTTTAGATATTCATGACTGGCATAAGCGCTGACAGCATATTTTGCCAGGAATGAGGCAACCAGCGTTTGATCTTTCGGCGGCGCATACGTCACCATAATGTCGCAATCATCTGGAAAGTCGACACCTTCATAAAATGCTTTTCGTTCAAGGTTTGATGTTTTAAGTGTTAAAATAATGTCGCCAATATTCGATATATTAGCAATAACATTCTTAGATAAATAAGAAGTAATACCTGTAGGTGCATACACGGTAACGCGTCCGCTTTTTTCATGCTTATAATCAGCAATAAAATTAGTTAACTGATTATTTTTATCCAGGCAAGTATTGATATACGGGAGAAGCGCGGCCCCAAATGGCGTTAGCGTCAATTGTCGGGTGGTTCTGTCGAAAACCTTTAATCCTATTTTTGATTCAAAATCAGCAAGATACTTGCTGACATTTGCCTGTGCGATACCCAGCGCTAACGCGGCATGGCTGATGTTTTCGCTGGCAGCAATCACCGAGATAATCTTTAATTCTCTCAGCTTGAGTTGTTGTTTATTCATCATAGAATCCATGTATATATGAAATCATATATTACTATATAAATAAGTGCATTGCATCGATGAAATTGTAAGCATTATTATGCACGCGCTTTGTAGCTTATTTTAAAATGGAAAGTTGGGCATGTTAATTAAACGCAATATTTTGGCAATATTTGCAATGTCTTTTATGGCCAGTGCAACTGCTTCAGAATTCTCTCTTGGTGCAGGTGCTGTTTATAATGAATCACCGTATCGCGGTTATAATGAAAATGTTCACGCGGTACCGCTGATCAGTTACGAAAGTGAGTCATTTTATTTCAGACAAACATCCTTAGGCTATATTCTTTCAAAAAATGAGAAAAACGAATTTAGCATAACCGCTTCCTGGATGCCGCTGGAGTTTGATCCTTCCGACAACGACGAGCATGACATGAAGCAGCTCGATAAGCGCGACAGCACTGCGATGGTCGGCGCCGCATGGTATCGCCACGAGAAATGGGGAAGCGTGAAAGTCTCTGCTGCCGCAGATGTTCTGGATAACAGCAATGGCTGGGTGGGTGAAGTTTCTGTTTTCCGCCAAATGCCTGTGGGTAAATTCACCCTTACACCGTCTGCTGGTGTCTTCTATTACGACGAAAATTTCAACGACTACTACTACGGTGTATCGGGCAGCGAATCCCGCCGCAGCGGAATGTCCAGCTACTCGCCTGACGATAGCTGGATGCCGTATGTGGGTCTGACCATGAAGTATCCGTTAACCAACAATCTGGTGTTGATTTCCAACGCAACCTATACCGTGCTGCCGGACGATGTTAAAGACAGCCCGATGGTGGATCGCGATGACAGCTTTGCTTTCATGACTGGGCTGAGCTGGCGCTTCTGATTATCATCCTGTTCGCCCTCAGGGAAGGGGGCAACTCTTTGCACCATATCGTGAAATACCCATCACGCCTGGCCGGACAGAACGCGTTAGCGTCGCTATCCGGCAGGTTATCCATTACTTCTCGTTGATCCAAATCCGCATTTCACCTTCGCCACGGTTCGCCCAGCTAAACCAGGGAATGAAGGTCAGCGTATGCGCGTGTCGGGAACCCGGTGAGACGTCGTAGTGCCACAGCGATTGTTGGTGAGCATTACCGACGCTTTGTTTTACGCCTTCAGCCTGGATCAGGATTTTACGCGCGAACAATCCTTTACCTTCAAACACCCGAAATTCACTCTCTTTGGGCAACCAGAGATTGTGTAATTCTTCGCCGTTGTCCGCTTGCTCAAGACAATAGACCAGCGGGCCGCGTTGGATGGCGACTTTACCCGCCACGTGGCGTACCAGCGGATTACCGTATACGCGACGCACCGGCATCGGCAATGTCAGAATCAACGTATCGCCTTCCTGCCATGTATGGGTGATGTGCAAATAGCCTTTACGTGTCTCCTGTGCCACCGCCTGATTATTCAGGGTGACATGTGCGCCTGAACACCAATCGGGCAGGCGTAAGGCCAGGGTGTGGCGGATGGGGTGCGGGGACTCAATGGTGATGTTGACTTGCTCATGCCAGGGGTAGTCTCCACTGATGCAGAGTTGCAGCGTGCTGTCTTGCACTGGAATTTCTACACGATTTCCTACATACAGGTTGATATATAAGGTGTTTTCACTCTGCGTGTAGATGTAATGGCCCAGGGAGGTTAGTACGCGTGCAATGTTTGGCGGACAACAGGCGCAGCCAAACCAACGCTGGCGAACCGGCTGCACGTGATCGTAAATGTGATTGAATTTTAATGTTTTTGGATGGACTTCCAGCGGGTTAACATAGAAGAAATGTTTCCCATCGAGCGCCATTCCGCCGAGCACGGTGTTATATAAGGCACGTTCCATAACATCGGCATACTGGCTGTCGGCTTCCAGTTCCAGCATCCGGCGCGCGAACATCATCAACCCGATAGACGCACAGCTTTCGGCATACACCGTGTCGTTAGGTAAATCGTAATCGCTACTGAAGGCCTCTCCCCGGCTTTGTGAGCCAATTCCGCCAGTAATATACAACTGGCGCTGGGCCATGTTTTGCCACAAGCGCAGGCAATCCTGACGTTTGTTTTCATCGTGGTTCAGGCGCGCCAGATGCGCGACACCGGTCATCAAATAGACAAAACGGACGGCATGACCGATGGCTACGGGCTGCTCTGATAGCGGTAAATGCGCCTGGCTGTAGGGTTTGTCTTTCACCATCCAGGCGGTGCCATGATTTGGCCAGTGCCAGGTACCGCCACGTTTGTCGAATTCCGTGTCGTAGAAGTGTGGCTGCGCACCGCGCTGTTCAACAAAATAATTCACCAGTTGCAGATAACGCGTTTCCTGAGTGACCTCAAACAGGCGCATGAGCGCCAGTTCAATTTCCGGGTGTCCATCGTAACCCTGCAACTTATCTGGCTCAGCGCCAAATACGCTGTCGATATGATCGGCAAGGCGGCAGGCAACCTCCAGTAAATTGCGTTTTCCGGTGGCCTGAAACCATGCAACGGCTGCCTCTATCATATGTCCGGCGGTATAGAGTTCGTGGCACTCTGCGAGGTTAGTCCAGCGGTTCTCGGGCTCCTTTATTGTAAACCAGGTGTTGAGATAGCCGTCCGGGCATTGGGCGGCCGCAATCAGTGCAATGACCTCATCGGCTGTTTTTTCAAGAAGAGCGTCCGGTTTCTGGCACAGCGACCAGGCAACGGCTTCCAGCCACTTCGCCACGTCGCTGTCCTGAAAAACCATTCCGTAAAACTCCCCCGACGTCTGGCCTGCGGCAATACGGAAATTCTCTATCGCATGGCTGGGATCGGCTTCAGGGATACGGTCATTCAAGGCGTCCCATTGGTAGGGGATAACGACATCGCGAACCAGTTGCTGATATTGTCCGAGGAACGGATCGTTAACCGTGAGTTTATGCAGATTGATTTCCTGTACGTTCACTGTGTGCTCCTTAAGGCTTTGCATGACGTTGACGCAGGTCGGTGGCAATACGAGACATCATCGGGTTATTGAGTTTGCAAAAACGGATCGACAGCGCCAACAGCAGGTGAAAAAGGGCAGGGAGTAGCGTTTCCATGGCGGTAATCCCCTGCAATGACTGTGGGGTCTGATTCGCTGTGCCGGGTTGATAGGCGACAAAAATGAACAGCAAACTGATAATCCCGGCGCTGGAAGCCCAGGCCAGTTTGATGAAAAACAGATTGAAGGCGAAGTTCATGCCGGAAGAGCGCACGCCGGTTTTCCATTCACCATAATCGTCGGCAAACGCCATCAGTGAGAAGTGCAGCGGTAGCGTGAACCCAAGAATAATACCGTTGCTGAGAATGACGACCAGCCACAGCGTCTGGTAAGCCGGAGCGGAAGGGAGAAACCACATCAGCACGGCAAACAGAGCCAGCACCAGGTTGGTGTAATAATAGAGTTTGACGGCATCGACCCGGCGAGCCATGGGGTTAACAATCACGGAACCGAGAATAGAGGCGAAAGTCACCATGGTGAAAAACAGTGAGGTATACGCGGTGCTGCCCTCCAGGACGTAAGTAATGAAGTACATATATCCGCCGCCGCGAATGTTAAACACATTGATGAGCAAGAAAGACATCACCAGCATCAGCAATAACTGGTCATTTTTACGCAGTCCGCTGAGATGTTCGCGCAGGGTAAATTTCCCCATCATCGCCAACGGGACACGCTCACGTACCCAGAAGAAACAGCATAAAAACATCACCACGGCGACCGCACACAGTACGCCAACCCCCCGTTGATAGCCTGCGGCCATATTGCCCTGACCGAGTATATCGACCATCCAGGGCAGCCCGACAGACACGAGAAATCCGGCGACGCCGCACAGAACGAATCGCCAGGACTGACACGAGATCACCTCGTTGTGGCGGGTGGTCATGGTATTGATCAACGCGCAGTAAGGCACGTTGATCGCGGTATAACCCACCGAAAGTAAGAGATAAGTCCCGAATGCCCAGGCGATTTTTATCCCCATGCTGGCATCCGGGACGGTAAAGGTCAGAACGCCGATGATGCCAATGGGCAAGGCAATCCAAAGCTGCCATGGACGAAAGCGTCCCCATCGACTTTGTGTGCGGTCGGCAATCACGCCCATGCAGGGATCGGAAATGGCATCGAAGACACGCAGGGCAATAAACAACGTACCGACCAGCGCGGGGGTTAAACCGAACACATCCGTGTAGAAAAAAGTGAGAAAGTTCATGATCAGGCAGGTGATGACAGTCCCGCCTGCATCTCCCAGTCCGTAGCCTATCTTCTCACGTACGGTCAGCGCATCATCGGCACTATTTTGGACACTATGGGAGGTCGCAATCGGTGTAGAGGTCATGGATATTCCTCGCTAAAGGGTGAGGTATCTTTCAGTGATTATTGTTTTACGCGTTATGACCTGATTAATTTTGCCCGGATCGCGGGTGGCGACAAGGCGACGATTGAGTAAAAAAAGATGACGATTCCGACCTGTTAGTAAATTTGTGATTTAGATCCGGGGTGGCTTTGTTTTTTGATTAATAATCAAAGTGTAATGTGATTTTATGATGCGTTTTTAACGGGAAAATACATATTTATGCTCGAATTATCCATGACATTACCGATTAAAGTGCAAAACGGTGGATTATTCATTTCCCGTGGCGTGGGGCGACATCCTGCCAGGCGACTGGCGTCATGGGAAATTATCTTTGTTGAAAAAGGTCAGTTGGTCATTCAGGAAGAGGATCGCACATTTTACGTGAATGCCGGGGAAAGCTTGTTGCTCTGGCCACACCGGCGTCATACTGGCGCGGCGGATTTTCCCGCCGACCTCAAGTTTTACTGGCTTCACTTTGAAGTTAAAGCGCCGGACAATGACCCACGCTGGCTGACCCATCTCTCTGTGCCCCAGCATACTCACGTCGCCGATCCCCAGGCGCTGGTTGCGCTGTTTCGTCAATTTATGAGTGAACAGGAAAAACTTCAGCGCGGCCCCGCGCTGGAGTTTATTGTTTTGCTTATTTTGCAGCAGCTTACCTGTGCTTCCCAACAACGTGAGAACCACAATGACGCGGGGAGCGTATTGGCCTGGAAAGCGCGGCAGCTTATTCGTACTCACTATCATTTAGCGCTTTCTACCGCGATTTTGGCGAAAGAACTTCATTGCAATGCGGATTATCTTGGTCGGGTGTATCGCCGGGTATTTCACCTGACATTAACGGAGGCTATACACCGTCAGCGCGTGCGGGAAGCGGAGAAATTGCTCATCAGTGATGCCTGCTCGCTGAAAGAAGTGGCGGAATTATGTGGGTTTAACGATGTCGGCTATTTTCGTCAAATATTTCGTAAAAATACAGGGTTGACTCCCGCCGCCTGGAAACAACGGTACTGCAAGGAACATATTAATTCTGCGTGAGTAAGACAATCAGGCAAAACACCAGAACATGACGGGCATCTGACAAAAATGCGCGGTTTCCGTTGTCGGATCAAAGCAGCGTTGGCGACCTCTCTGGCACTCTGGCGTTTTAGGTCGGAGGGAGCAGGTCATGAACCCATTTATTGTGGCGGATGCAACGAAGTGCATTGGATGTCGGACCTGCGAAGTGGCCTGTGTGGTTTCACATCAGGAGAACCAGGACTGCGCAGCCGTGTCCTCTGGAGAATTCGTCCCGCGAATCCGGGTCATTAAAGATAATGCATTCACCACGGCGGTCACCTGTCATCAATGCGAAGACGCGCCGTGTGCGAACGTCTGCCCGACGCAGGCGATTCGTCGCGAACATGGGCATATCTTCGTTGAGCAATCGCGCTGCATCGGGTGTAAAAGTTGTATGCTGGCATGCCCGTTTGGGGCGATGAATGTGGTTTCGACGTTGCCCCGGACGCAGGCCATCAAGTGCGATCTTTGCTGGCATCGCGAGGCGGGGCCCGCCTGCGTCGAGGCCTGTCCAACCCATGCTTTAGCGTGCCTGGACGTTGCCACGTTACAACGTCATCGTCTGCTTTCCCAACCGCTGTGAACACGATATTCCCGGCAATCATGACCGGGAATATGACGTTATCTCAACCCTCAAGCCAGGCGCGTTCAATCTCTTCAGCCAGAATTTTTACGCCCGCTTCGATTTTTTCCGGATCGGGAACGTAATTCATCCGCATACATTGATGCGTGTGCGGCCATGGCTTATCAAGACCTGGGAAGAAGTAGTCACCTGGCACCATCAGGACGCCGCGTTTTTTCAGACGCTGATAGAGCAATTCTGTTGTGATGGGCAAATCCTTAAACCACAACCACAGGAAAATGGCGCCCTCTGGTTTATGGATCAGGCAGCGGTCTTCAGATAAATAGCGACGAATGATGGCAATCGTCTCCTGAACGCGCTGGTAATAAAACGGTTTAATCACCGTCTCTGACAGGCGCAGCAGATCGTTGCGTTTGATCATCTCACACATCATCGCGGGCCCCATCCCCCCCGGCGCCAGACTGATAATGCCGTTCATGTTGGTGATGGCGGTGATGATGTCTTCATTGGCGATAATAATGCCGCAGCGAGAACCCGGCAGCCCCAGCTTGGAGAGGCTCATGCACAGGATAGTGTTGGGGTTCCATAATGGTCGTGCGTCGCTGAAAATAATCCCCGGGAAGGGAACGCCGTAGGCGTTATCAATCACCAGCGGGATGCGATGTTGATGCGCCAGAGCGTCCAGCTTCATCAGTTCTTCGTCGGTGATGACATTGCCTGTTGGGTTTGTTGGGCGCGATACACAAATCATGCCCGTCTCTTCGCCGATATGCAGATGTTCAAAATCAACGTGATATTTAAACTGGCCTTCCGGCAGCAGCTCAATATTCGGGCGTGCCGAAACGAAGAGATCTTCTTCCAGGCCCGAATCGGCATAGCCAATGTATTCCGGCGCGAGCGGGAAAAGCACTTTTTTGGTCGTGCCGTCGGCGCGGCGTCCGGCAAAGAGATTAAATAAGTAGAAAAACGCGCTCTGACTGCCATTTGTTAGCGCAATATTTTGTGGCCCGATCTCCCAACCCAGCGTTTCACGCAGCAGTGCGGCGAGCGCGTTCAGCAATTCGTTTTTTCCCTGAGGGCCGTCATAATTGCAAAGCGCATCAATGGCTTTGCCATTTTCCAGCATCCCGGCCAGCAGCGCGTGGAAGTATTCCTGCATCGCCGGGATTTGCGCCGGGTTACCGCCGCCAAGCATGATTGCGCCGGGCGTACGTAAACCGTCGTTGAGGTCTTCCATCAGGCGGGTAATGCCTGAGTGGCGGGTAAATTTGTCGCCAAAAAGTGAGAATGTCATAGCAGGTGATCTGTCTGGCTGAGTAGTAAAGTGGCTAACCATAGCGCTACCTCTGGCAGGGTGCAAATCAGCCGACGGTGAAGAGAGTCATGCTTTATGCTGCCAGTTTCCTTCTGGTTAGTGTTTTATATTGCTAAAGGGTTCTGACACATGGCGGATGCCAGAACCCGAATAGCGTCAGGGGCGGCCAGCCCAAATGACCATCACTTTATCGTCACCCTGCTCGCGCACGAAGCCGTATCCCTGCTGTAATGAGAGAGTCGTTTGTTTCCCCGCGCCAATGGCGGAATGCCGGGCTCTGAACTGGCTGAGACGCTGCCAGTGCGCCACGGTATCCGCCGCGTTACCGTTCACGTCCTGCCAGTTCATCGCTGACCGTGTCCCTTGCAGAGGATCGGAACCTGTCGGGCCGAAAGGTCGCGCGGACTCATCACCGTAAAAGATCTGCACCGCGCCTGGCGCCAGTAGCAACAGCTCCGCGGCTTTATCGCCACCTTCCCGGAACAGGCGAGTATCGTGCGATGAGAGATAGCTCAGAACGTTGAAATCTTGCAACTTGTCTGCCATTTGTTGCCAGGTGAGATCCATGTTGGCCAGACAATCGACCGCTTTTGCCGCCTGTTCCTGGTAATCGAAATTGATCATCGCGTCGAAGCCGTGGCGATAGTAGTCGCTTTGCATCACGCCATGACCCCAGGCCTCACCGGTCATCCAGAAGGGGCTGTTATCCAGCGCTTTGTCCGGATTGGCGCGCTTCCATTCAACCAGCGCTGCGCTGGCCTGCGTTTTCAGTTGTTGCCAGGCGGGAAGTTCGACGTGCTTTGCGGTATCGACGCGGAAACCGTCGATACCGTAGTCTCGAACCCACTGACTTAACCAGTGAGTCAGATAATCTCGTGGCGTGTAACCCGCAATGGCTTTGGCGTGGGTGTCCGGTTTATGTTGATAGAAGACGGGCAGGCCAGAAGGGGCGGTCGACTCGGTTTTGAGATCCGGCAGAAAAGCCAGAGACAGGGTCAGATCATCAAAGCCCGGCGCGTCGTAATCACCGATGTCGGTGCGGATCCAATTTTTTCCCCACCATTTTTCCCAGGCGGCTTTATCGCCGAAGTTGATGTAATCATTAAAGCTGTGCCAGCTTTGACCTGCTGCGGGTTTCCAGTCCGTCCAGCGCTCACCGAGCGTTTTTTTCAGTGCGTCCCCCGATAAATAGAGCGCGCCAAACTGGTACTCCTGCATATCCGCCAGCGTGGCGTAACCGGGATGGTTCATCACCACGTCGAACAAAATTCGAATACCGCGCTGATGTGCGCCGTCGACCAGCGCACGCAGGTCATCATCGGTACCCATATTGGCGTCAAGCCGGGTCCAGTCCTGCGTGTAATAACCGTGGTAAGCGTAATGAGGGAAGTCGCCTTTGGTGCCGCCGCCGACCCAACCATGAATTTGTTCAAAGGGGGCGCTTATCCACAGGGCGTTGACGCCAAGCTGCTGCAGATAGTCCAGTTTACTTACCAGTCCGCGTAAATCGCCGCCATGAAAGGTGCCGATCTCCTGCATACCGTCTTTATGGCGGCCATAACTGTTGTCGTTGGTCGGATCGCCATTCTGGAAGCGGTCTGTCAGCACAAAATAGACGGTGGCGTTATGCCAGTCGAATGGGGCGGGAGCGTCCGTCTCTGCCCGCTCAAGCAGTAAAAGCCCATTACTGGTCGCCGCGGGCTGGAGCGTGATGTGACCATCTTTAACCGTGGCGATTTGCTGGCTGTAGAAATCGCGTACTTTTGAGCCTTCTGCAAAGGTCTGGGCGACATCCAGAGTCAGCGGTGAACCGTCCCATTTCGGACACTGGCGTACCGGGTTTTCGACCTGTTCGGCGGCATTCTGTACCGACAGCATCAGCGTCGGTGTGCCTGAGCGGGTATCCACTTCCAGCGTATAGTCGCCCGCTTTAAAAAGCCGCCATTGTGGAGGGGTTCCTTCGCACGGCTTGAGGGATAGCATCTGATTGAGCTTTATCGTCTCTGCGGGCTGCCAGCACTGTTGGTCAAACGTGAGCGTTAAAGGACGCGTACCCTTCGTCAACGTGGTATGGCTGACAAATTTACCGGTTCCTTGTGCCGTGAAGGCCTGAAAGCCGGGCGCAGTCCATGATGAGGCGATCGCAATGCCGGGCATTAACGCCAGAGCAATGGCGGCAAGTTTCATAACGCGGTCCTTGTTGCTGCGATTTTAGTCAGTTTGCCAGTGAAATGGGACGGGAAACTCATCCTTTGGATGAATACATCCAGGAGGAGACGCGAGGATGAGCGATCGTGCGCAAAAAACCGTCTTATTTTGCGATAATCGCCACATTTTCATCGAATTAATGACATTCCTAACCGTTAGTGCGTGACATAGTTTCAGAATTGGACTATTCCTTTGGATGCTCTTGACGGCTATTTTTGATATGATTTGAGATTCAACTCTCATTTTTGTGAAAAATATAAGGTGTTGGAATGTATAAATCCGACCAGGAGACCTAATGATATTGACTCCCATTCGACGATATGGGGCCATGATTCTTATGTTACTCACCATCGCATTTTCGGGTGAGGTGCTGGCAAAGACGCACACGACGACAACGAGTCAGAAGTCCCACATAACCAAGACAAGTAATACACAGGCAAGCAGTAAACAAGAGTATTCTCGCAATAGTGCAAAGAGCAGTTCACTTCCTGATTTGCGAAAATACCCTTCCGGAACACCAAGGAAAAAAGCGTTTCTCCGGACGGTTATGCCTTATATTACCAGTCAAAATGCTGCCATTACGGCTGATCGTAACTGGCTGATTTCAAAGCAATACCAGAACCGCTGGTCGCCTTCTGAGCGTGCGCGTATGAAAGATATCGCGAAGCGCTACAAGGTGAGCTGGTCTGGCAATACGCGTAAAGTTCCGTGGAACACGTTGCTTGAGCGTGTCGACATTATCCCCACCAGTATGGTGGCGACAATGGCGGCGGCAGAAAGCGGTTGGGGTACCTCTAAGCTGGCCCGTAACAATAACAATCTGTTTGGTATGAAGTGCGGGAAAGGCCGTTGCAGCAACGCGCCTGGTAAGGTGAAAGGCTATTCTCAGTTCGACTCTATTAAAGAGTCGGTCAGCGCCTATGTCATCAACCTGAATACCCACCCGGCTTACTCCTCCTTCCGTAAGTCGCGCGCACAGTTGCGCAAAGCGGATCAGGAAGTGACGGCGACCGCGATGATTCATAAGCTGAAGGGTTATTCAACGAAAGGACAGAGCTACAACAACTATCTGTTCGCCATGTACCAGGATAACCAGCGCTTAATTGCCGCGCATATGTAATCGTTACATGCCGGATGGCGCATTAGCGCCGCCATCCGGCAAGCACATCACAACAACACTTCACTGTTCAGGTCACGGTACTCTTTCGGGGTCGTGCCATACTCTTTTTTAAAGACCGAATAGAAATATTGCAGGGAAGGATAGCCGCATACCTGCGAGATTTCGTTGATCGACAGCGTGGTGGAAATCAACAGGCTACGTGCTTTTTCCAGCTTTTCGGCGTGGATTACGGCATGGATAGTTTCACCCACTTCCTCTTTGAATCGCTTTTCCAGATTTGAGCGGGAAATTCCTACCGCGTCCAGCACCTGATCAACCTTGATACCTTTACAGGCATGATTGCGAATGAAATGCATGGCCTGAATAACGGCCGGGTCTGTGAGCGAACGATAGTCGGTCGACTGACGCTCCACGACGCGCACCGGAGGGACGAGGATGCGCTGCAAAGGCATCTCTTCGTTGGCCAGCAGGCGGTGCAGCATTTTGGCTGCCTGATACCCCATTTGCCTCGCGCCCTGTGCGACCGACGAGAGCGCGACGCGTGACAGGTATCGGGTGAGTTCTTCGTTATCAATCCCAATGACACTCAGCTTTTCGGGCACCGGGATATGTAGATGTTCACAGACCTGCAGTACATGCCGCGCGCGGGCGTCCGTCACCGCAATAATGCCGGTTTGTGGCGGCAGGGTTTGCAGCCAGTCCGCCAGGCGGTTTTGCGCGTGCTGCCAGTTTTCTGGCGCCGTCTCCAGTCCCTGATAGACCACGCCGCGGTATTTTTCTTCTGCCACTAACTGACAAAACGCGTATTCACGTTCTGCTGCCCAGCGTTTACCACTGGAGGCGGGCAGGCCATAGAAGGCAAAACGGTTAATTCCTTTTTCTTTCAGGTGCAGAAAGGCGCTTTCCACCAACGCGAAGTTATCCGTGGCGATGTAGTGAACCGGAGGATAATGTTCAGGAAGATGGTAGGAACCGCCGACGCCGACGATGGGAACGTCAACATCAGCAAGCAGGCGGGCGATCTCATCGTCGTCGAAGTCGGCGATGACGCCATCTCCCAGCCACTCTTTGATGTTATCAATCCGGGCACGAAAGTCTTCTTCAATAAAGATATCCCACTCGGATTGCGACGCTTGCAAATATTCACCGACACCTTCGACGACCTGACGGTCGTAAGCTTTGTTGGCGTTAAATAACAGCGTGATACGATGACGTTTATCAAACATGGTTCTTTTCCTGCTGAATCATGCATAAAAACAATGCCGGTAGGCATTTACCGGCATTGAAACTTCCCCATTTTCTTACATTCAGGCACGGCGCTTGGTTGCTGAGTCCATCCATACCGCCAGCAACAGAATCGCTCCCTTCACGATATACTGCCAGAATGTGGGAACATCCATCATACTCATTCCGTTGTCGAGAGAGGCCATAATAAATGCCCCCATAACGGCACCGGCGACACTCCCAATACCGCCCGCCAGACTGGTTCCCCCAATCACACACGCGGCAATTGCATCCAGTTCCGCAATATTCCCGGCAGAAGGGGAGCCCGCGCCAAGTCGTGAACTGAGGATCAGCCCGGCAATCGCCACCATCAGGCCATTAATAGCGAAGACCGCGAGCTTGGTGCGCTCGACGTTAATACCAGACAGTCGCGCGGCTTCGATATTGCCGCCGATGGCGTAAATGCGACGACCAAAGGCGGTGCGCGTCGCCATAAACATGCCACCGAGCAACAACAGCGTCAGTAGCAGCACCGGCGTCGGGACGCCACGATAATCATTCAGCAGCCAGATTGCGCCTAATACGATAATGGCCGTCAACGCCTGGCGACCGACAACCGACGTCGGTACAGGAGCTTCAAGACCTAACGCCTGACGGCGCATACGCCCACGCCATTGCCAGCCGATAAACGCCATTAACCCGAGTGCGCCGATGATAAAGCCAGTGCCATCAGACAAGTAACTTTGACCAATCTGCGACATTGCGGCGCTGGTGGGCGAGACGGTTGTGCCGTTAGTTATCCCGATAAGAATTCCGCGAAAAGCCAGCATCCCGGCAAGCGTCACAATAAACGAAGGGACTTTGCGGTAGGCGACCCACCATCCGTTCCATGTGCCGAGGAGCAAGCCCAGAGCCAGCGTGACGATCACCGTTAGCGGTAATGGCCACCCGAGCCAGACGTCGCAGATGGCCGCGACGCCGCCCAATAGGCCCATCATCGAACCGACTGAGAGATCGATTTCGGCAGAGATAATCACGAACACCATACCGACCGCCAGGATGCCCGTGATCGCGGTTTGCCGCAGCAGGTTAGAGACGTTGCGGGCGCTCAGATAGGCGCCTTCTGTCGTCCATGTGAAAAACAACATAATCACGATGATCGCCGCAATCATGACGAAGACTTGTAAATTAAGCGATTTGATCCCAGGGAAGCCGCCTGCCCGTGGGGCCGTGAGTTTCACTTCAGACGGGGTGTTTTTCGACATGCTGTTCGCTCCTCAATGCGGCTTCCATGACCTGTTCCTGAGTCAGGTTATGATTCACCAGGTTAGCTTTCAGTTTTCCTTCATGCATCACCAGGATGCGATCGCTCAGCCCGAGCACTTCGGGTAATTCGGAAGAGATGACAATGACGGCGATCCCTTGCTGCACAAGCTGGTTAATAAGCTTGTAGATCTCATATTTAGCGCCGATATCAATTCCCCGCGTGGGTTCATCAAGGATAAGAATGCGGGGATTTAACAGCAGACAACGTGCCAGAATCGCTTTTTGCTGATTGCCCCCGCTCAGACGACCAATAGCAAGATCGGGAGAGGAGGTTTTGACTTTGAGCTGCTGGAGAGATTCCAGAATGCATTTTTGTTCTGCGGCATCATCGAGATGGCTCAGAGTCCCGGTAAAAGTGTCGAGAGCCGCCAGCGTGATGTTTTTTCCTACCGCCATCACGGGAACAATGCCGTCTCTTTTACGGTCTTCGGGAACCATGGCAATACCCTGAGCAATGGCTTGCTGGCAGTTTCGAATATCCACGGGATGGCCCTCAATGAATATTTTCCCCTCCCAACGGCCAGGCCAGACGCCAAACAAACACTGCACGGCTTCGGTACGCCCGGCTCCGACGAGTCCGGCAATACCCAGAATTTCACCGCGCTTAAGGGAGAAGGAAATATCGTTAACCCGCTTAATATGGCGGTTCACGGGATGCCAGGCGGTGAGGTGCTCAACCCGTAAAATTTCGTCCCCCATTGTGTGCGGCTCACTGGGGTAGAGCGCGGTTAACTCACGCCCGACCATCATAGTGATAATATCGTCTTCGCTCATGCCAGTGGCATCACGGGTGCCAATATGCTGACCATCACGAATAACGCAAATCGTATCCGAAATGGCTTTAACCTCATTGAGTTTGTGAGAAATATAAATGCAGGCAATATCGTGCTGTTGCAGATCGCGAATGATATTCAGCAGGATGGCGGTTTCCTGCTCGGTGAGTGAGGCCGTGGGTTCATCCAGAATGAGCAAACGAACCTGTTTGTTCAGCGCCTTGGCGATTTCGACCAGTTGCTGTTGTCCCAAACCTAAATCACCGACTCGTGTGTCAGGCGAAATGGACAAACTGACCTGTTCTAATAATTTTTGGCAACGCAGCGTCATCATGTCGTAATCCAACAGGCCGTGACGCGTGATTTCGCTGCCAAGAAATATATTTTCAAGAACCGTCAAATGTTTAACCAGGGCTAATTCCTGGTGAATAATGGCAATACCTTTGCGTTCGGTGTCGCGAATATGGTTAGCCTGAATCGTTTCGCCCGCAAAAATTATCTCACCTTCGTAGGTTCCATGCGGATAAATACCGCACAGCACCTTCATTAATGTCGATTTCCCGGAACCATTCTCGCCGCATAATGAAACGATTTCGCCAGCATTGACCCTGAGGCTCACGTTATCAACCGCCTTCACGACGCCGAATGTCTTGGTAATACTCTTCATTTCAAGTAGATATGGCATAACTGCTCCACATAAGCCAATGAGAGAACCCTGCGAATATACCTGTCGTTATTGTGCTGCAACGTCGGTATCGCCCTCTGATGACTCAGAGGGCGTAACGCTTAAAGCTCGCTTTTCTTGTGGAATCCGTCTTTGATGACCGTCTCGGTAATATTGTCTTTGTTCACATCAATAGGCGTAAGCAGTCGGGAAGGGACATCTTTCAAACCATTGCTCAGCGTGGTATCTGCCTTGGGTTGTTGATCATTTCCCAATTCGACAGCGATTTCTGCTGCGGTGTTGGCGAGCAGGGTGATCGGTTTATACACCGTCATCGTTTGCGTTCCCGCCATAATACGTTTGATACCGGCGAGGTCTGCATCCTGCCCGGAAATAGCGACTTTTCCTGACAAACCTTGCGCACTTAACGCCTGAACCGCGCCGCCCGCCGTTGCGTCATTTGAGGCGACGACGGCATCAATTTTGTTATTGTTGGCGGTCAACGCATTTTCCATAATCTTCAACGCATTTTCAGGCAACCAACCGTCAACCCATTGATCGCCGACGACCTTAATTTTGCCTTCGTCAATATACGGTTTTAATACTTTCATTTGCCCGGCGCGGAACAGTTTTGCATTATTATCGACAGGTGATCCTCCCATCAGAAAATAATTTCCCTGAGGTACAATATCGACCAGTGATTGAGCCTGTAATTCACCCACTTTTTCATTATCAAAAGAGATATAAAAATCGATATCGGCATCATTGATCATGCGGTCATACGCCAGGACTTTTATCCCTTCCTGCTTCGCCTCTTTGATAACGTTGCTTAAGACTTGTCCGTTGTAAGGAATTATCACCAGGACGTCTACACCCCGGTTGATCATGTTTTCAATCTGCGACATTTGGGTTTCTTCATTACCATTGGCAGACTGTACAAATACTTTTGCACCGAGCGATTCCGCTTTGCTGACGAAAATATCGCGATCTTTCTGCCAGCGCTCCAGGCGGAGATCATCAATCGCCATACCGATTTTAACTTCTTTGGCATGGCCCGCGACGCTGGTGAGTAAAAGGGATGTGCAGACAGTTAGTACAATATTTTTTATCTTCATCTTCATAATCGTGATGCCTTTTGTAGGAGAGGACGGCAGTAAAAGTAACAATCACAGCGTAAGACGTAGCAGATTTTTAACAGGTAATGCACAGAAGGCAATTATAGATTTTTATCTTCCGGTTACGATTTTTGGTTTATTTCGTAATTTATGACCGGGATCTTATTTTAAATGAATTACCGCTGAACTTGCATTTGAGTTTGATATGTAACGTTTTTTTAATTGTTTGGCTTTTATTTTGCGAAGTGGCGCACACTTGTGAATTATCTCAATGGCAGTGTGAAATAACATAATTGAGCAATGGTCAGGGAGTGCCCAATATTACGACATTATCAATCACCCGCCGCATTACCTGATTATGGAGTTCATTATGCAAGCCTATTTTGACCAGCTTGAACGTGTTCGTTATGAAGGCACCAAATCAACTAATCCATTAGCATTTCGTCACTATAATCCGGACGAAATCGTGTTGGGCAAACGCATGGAAGATCATTTGCGTTTTGCGGCGTGCTACTGGCATACCTTCTGTTGGAATGGCGCCGATATGTTTGGCGTTGGGTCGTTTAATCGCCCATGGCAGCAACCTGGCGACGCGATTGAGCTTGCGAAGCGCAAGGCGGATGTCGCGTTTGAGTTTTTCCACAAACTGAATGTGCCGTATTACTGTTTCCATGATGTGGATGTCTCACCTGAAGGCGCTTCGTTGCAAGAGTACAAAAACAACTTTGCGCAAATGGTTGATGTTCTGGCGCAAAAGCAAGACCAGAGCGGCGTAAAGCTGTTATGGGGGACGGCGAACTGCTTTACCAATCCTCGCTACGGCGCGGGCGCAGCCACCAACCCCGACCCGGAAGTCTTTAGCTGGGCGGCTACCCAGGTGGTGACGGCAATGGATGCCACCCATAAATTGGGTGGGGAAAACTACGTGCTGTGGGGCGGTCGTGAAGGCTACGAAACCCTGCTGAATACCGATCTGCGACAGGAACGCGAGCAAATTGGTCGCTTTATGCAGATGGTGGTGGAACATAAACACAAAATTGGCTTCCAGGGCACGTTGCTGATCGAACCCAAACCGCAGGAACCCACCAAGCACCAGTACGATTATGATGTGGCGACTGTCTACGGTTTCCTCAAACAGTTCGGCCTCGAAAAAGAGATCAAAGTTAACATTGAAGCGAACCATGCAACCCTGGCGGGACACTCTTTCCACCATGAAATTGCCTCTGCTATCGCGCTGGGTATTTTTGGTTCCGTTGACGCCAACCGTGGCGATGCGCAACTGGGTTGGGACACCGATCAGTTCCCGATAAGCGTGGAAGAAAACGCCCTGGTGATGTATGAGATCCTGAAAGCGGGCGGCTTTACGACCGGCGGCCTGAATTTTGACGCCAAAGTGCGTCGCCAGAGCACCGATAAATACGATCTGTTCTACGGCCACATTGGGGCAATGGACACCATGGCGCTGTCGCTGAAGGTGGCGGCGCGTATGCTGGAAGACGGTGAACTGGATAAACGCGTGGCGAAACGTTATGCCGGATGGAATGGCGAGCTGGGTCAGCAAATCCTGAAAGGTCAGTTATCACTCAGTGAGCTGTCGCAGTATGCTGAACAACGTAATCTGGCGCCGGTTCATCAGAGCGGCCATCAGGAACTGCTGGAAAATCTGGTGAATCATTATCTGTTCGACAAGTAACCGGCTTCATTAGCTGCCCGTAAGCCCGGTAAGCGAGAACGCCACCGGGCATTTCTTTTAAAGGAATCATCGCTATGTATATCGGGATTGATCTGGGTACCTCCGGCGTGAAGGCCATTCTGGTGAATGAGCAAGGGGAGGTCGTTGCCTCACAAACAGAGGCGCTTACCGTCTCCCGCCCTCATCCATTATGGTCAGAACAAGATCCAGAACAGTGGTGGCAGGCGACCGATCGTGCGGTAAAAGCGTTGAGCCAACAGCACACCTTGAGCGGCGTGAAAGCCGTGGGTATTGCGGGACAGATGCATGGCGCCACGTTACTTGATAAACAACAGAACGTATTACGCCCGGCGATCCTGTGGAATGACGGTCGCTGCGCTGAAGAGTGCGTATTACTTGAAAAACAGGTGCCTGCGTCTCGCGCCATTACCGGCAACCTGATGATGCCTGGCTTTACCGCGCCTAAAGTTTTGTGGGTGCAACGCCATGAGCCGGAGATTTTTCGTCAGGTCGCCAGCGTGTTGCTGCCGAAAGATTATCTGCGTCTGCGCATCACCGGCGAGTTTGCCAGCGATATGTCCGATGCTGCGGGTACGATGTGGCTGGATGTGGCGAAGCGTGACTGGAGTGACGTCATGCTTGAAGCGTGCGGACTGACCCGTGAGCATATGCCCGCTTTATACGAAGGGAGCGACATCACCGGAACGCTGCTGCCAGAAGTGGCGCAGTCATGGGGGATGTCTGCGGTGCCCGTCGTGGCAGGCGGGGGCGATAATGCTGCCGGTGCTGTGGGTATCGGGATGATGAATGCCAGCCAGGCAATGCTCTCCCTGGGCACATCCGGCGTCTATTTTGCGGTGAGCGATGGCTTCCTCAGCAGACCCGAGAGCGCAGTACACAGTTTTTGTCACGCGCTGCCCGGACGCTGGCATTTAATGTCCGTTATGCTAAGCGCCGCTTCATGCCTGGACTGGGCGACAAAATTAACCGGGATGGCAAACGTACCTGCGCTGATCGCCGCCGCGCAGCAGGCGAGTGATAACGTCGAAACCGTCTGGTTCCTGCCCTATCTTTCCGGCGAGCGTACGCCACACAACAACCCGCAGGCTAAGGGGGTGTTCTTTGGTCTGACGCATCAGCATGGCCCGGCAGAGTTGGCGCGGGCGGTACTGGAGGGGGTCGGTTACGCGCTGGCTGATGGCATGGATGCGGTACATGCGTGTGGCGTACAGCCCGGCAGCATTACGCTGATTGGCGGTGGTGCCCGCAGCGAGTACTGGCGACAAATGCTCTCTGATATCAGTGGATTGCAATTAGATTATCGTACGGGTGGCGATGTGGGGCCGGCATTAGGGGCGGCACGTCTGGCACAAATTGCAGTGAATCCCGAAAAACCGTTATCCGATTTGCTACCACAACTCCCGCTGGAACAGGCGCATTTTCCAGATACGCAGCGCCATACGCACTATCAACAGCAACGCGCTACTTTCCGCCGCCTCTATCAGCAACTCTTGCCGCTGATGTCTTAATCCGTATCTCCTTCCGGTTTGCGCCGGAAGGAATTCGCGATATCTATTCCTCATTGAATGCACATAGAAATTAATATGTGTGTTTTCTGATTTTCACGGTGTGACCGCGCCATCGTCTTTCTCATTTCTATTTCTTGCCTTAATGTGAATCACCAAAGCATTAGGAGAGTGATATGGACGATAACATTGTGCGCAGGAAGCAGGCGGTGGGGTTACTACTGCTGGTCAGTGGGGTTCTGGTCTATCTCGCAGGGCTTTGGCCTGTTTGCCAGACGCTGTTCCAGAAAGGTTATTTTTTGGGCGTCATCGCCATGATGGGCTTTCCCGTTCTGATGCGTTATGAACAGACCGGCGGTGGACGTCTGCTCGCTCTCTGTAAGTATTTGTTATTGTTTGGTTCTGGAATGCTGTTGGTTGGGTTATGGAATATTGGGGTGTCACCCGCAATGAACGTTACCTGCCTGTTGGCCGTGGGCGTGGCTCTGTATGGCACAGACATGTATGCCTCATATCGTGAAAGTGAATGATGGCCGAAGCCATCATTCGTCGGCTTAGCTGACCAGTCTGCGCGTATCCACTCGCTGCAATAGCATGGAAAGCAACAAACTCCCCGCCAGCGTGATACTGAAAATCCAGACAATATCCAGCGGCGGCCAGTGCTTTATTTCGATCCCATTGGTGCGCAACGCATGGATAATGAGCGCGTGGAATCCATAAATGCCGAGTGAATGGCGCGAAATCACCCCCAGCACCGGAACGGTTTGTGTATTCAGCGTATTCTTGACCAGCGTCAGCAGCGACATCGCGAAAATAAACACCGCTGGCCCGCAATAGACATACCAGGTATCGGCAAAATTTCCCCGCCAGCGCAGTTCATACAACGTGCCGCGAGAAATCACCACCACAGCGGTAATACAAAGCAGCGAGCTAATCCATGTGAGCGCTTTTTTTTGCGTGTCCATCATGCCAATTGCCCGACCGAGCATGCCGTACAGGATGTAATAGACGGTGTCGCCATTGATATATAAATTTATCGGTAGCCACTCAAATCCCCCTATTTTCTGCGACACGGTATTGGGATTCGCGATGATGCCAATCATCACCATCAGTACCAGCAACATTTTGCCACTGACATTTTTAACCTGTATCAGCGGTGATACGAGGTAGATGACGGCGATCGCGAAGAAAAACCATAAATGGTAGAACACCGGTTTTTGCAGCAGATTTTTCAGCGAGAGTTCTGCGTTGATAGAGGTAAATAACGCGATATACGCTAGCGCCACGCCGCTGTAGAACAACAGGCACAGCGCAATGCGTAAAAAATGACGTGGCTGGGCGCTACGTTCCCCAAAAAAGAGAAAGCCTGAAATCATAAAGAAAAGCGGAACGCTCACGCGTGAAGCAGAGTTCAGGACATTCGCAAGATCCCAATTCATCGGGCTGATGCTTTGCGCATTAGTGACGTACCAGGTGGTGGTATGAATCATGACCACCATTAAACACGCTATCCCGCGCAGATTATCAATCCAATATATTTTGGGCTGCATCAGTGCCTCTGTTGCTGTTCTAAAAATAGTCTGACTGGTGATTTGCCGGTGTATCTCACTGGAATAATCTGAGTTTATACGCTAAAGCTTGTGATGCGTTGGCGAGATTCGCAAAATGCGCTGGCTACACGAAGGTTAATAATAATAAGACAGACCGGCATATAAGGCGGTAATAAAAATGATGATGAAGACACTCTTCCCGGCCATGCTAACTCTGGTGCTGGCGGGATGTGCTGGCGAGCAACCGCCGGTGCAAAAAGCGCAGAAGCTCAAAGTGAGCCCCTCGAGAACGCTGAATATGGAAGCGTTATGCAAAGGTCAGGCGGCAAAGCGCTACAACACCGGCCCACAAAAAATTGATGTCACCGGCTTTGAGCAGTTCCAGGGCAGTTATGAAATGCGTGGCTATACCTTCCGCAAAGAGGGTTTTGTCTGTTCTTTTGACGCGGACGGGCAGTTTTTACACCTTTCCATGCGTTAAGCCCTGCCTTTTTCCCGTTTCGTACTGTATATCTTGCAGTCAGCGGGTATACTGATCCCTTCCTTTAAATCCACACGTATCCAGCACGAAATAATATGCAAAAGTTTGATACCAGGACCTTCCAGGGCTTGATCCTGACCTTACAGGATTACTGGGCTCGCCAGGGCTGTACCATTGTTCAACCATTGGACATGGAAGTCGGCGCGGGGACTTCTCACCCAATGACTTGCCTGCGTGCGCTGGGGCCAGAGCCGATGGCGACTGCCTATGTGCAGCCTTCCCGTCGTCCGACCGATGGTCGCTACGGCGAAAACCCGAACCGTTTACAGCACTACTATCAGTTCCAGGTGGTCATCAAGCCATCTCCGGACAACATTCAGGAACTGTACCTCGGTTCACTGAAAGAGCTGGGAATGGACCCGACCATCCACGACATCCGTTTCGTGGAAGATAACTGGGAAAACCCAACGCTGGGTGCCTGGGGTCTGGGCTGGGAAGTGTGGCTGAACGGGATGGAAGTGACTCAGTTCACTTACTTCCAGCAGGTGGGCGGTCTGGAGTGTAAACCGGTGACCGGTGAAATCACCTACGGTCTGGAACGTCTGGCGATGTACATTCAGGGCGTAGACAGCGTTTACGACCTGGTCTGGAGCGACGGCCCGCTGGGTAAAACCACTTACGGCGACGTGTTCCATCAGAACGAAGTGGAGCAATCCACCTACAACTTCGAATACGCGGACGTGGACTTCCTGTTCTCCTGCTTCGAGCAGTATGAGAAAGAAGCTCAACAGTTGCTGGCGCTGGAAAACCCACTGCCGCTGCCTGCCTACGAGCGTATTCTGAAAGCCGCTCACAGCTTCAACCTGCTGGATGCGCGTAAAGCCATCTCCGTCACCGAGCGTCAGCGCTACATTCTGCGCATTCGCACCCTGACCAAAGCAGTGGCAGAAGCTTATTATGCTTCCCGTGAAGCCCTTGGCTTCCCGATGTGCAACAAGAATAAATAAGAGGCGGCCATGTCTGAGAAAACTTTTCTGGTGGAAATCGGCACTGAAGAGCTGCCACCAAAAGCCCTGCGCAGCCTGGCGGAATCCTTTGCTGCGAACTTTACCGCGGAGCTGGACAACGCTGGCCTCGCACACGGCAACGTTGAGTGGTTTGCTGCTCCGCGTCGTCTGGCGCTGAAAGTCGCGAATCTGGCTGAGTCACAGGCAGACCGCGAAGTTGAAAAACGCGGCCCGGCCGTCTCTGCGGCGTTCGACGCGGAAGGTAAACCGAGCAAAGCGGCAGAAGGTTGGGCACGTGGCTGCGGGATAACCGTAGACCAGGCCGAGCGTCTGACCACCGACAAAGGCGAATGGCTGCTCTATCGCGCCCACGTGAAGGGCGAAAGCACTGAAGCGCTGGTGCCGAACATGGTGGCAACCTCGCTGGCGAAACTGCCGATCCCTAAACTGATGCGCTGGGGAGCAAGCGACGTCCACTTTGTGCGTCCGGTACATACCGTGACTCTGCTGCTGGGCGATAAAGTCATTCCTGCGACCATTCTCGGTATTCAGTCCGATCGCGTGATTCGCGGCCACCGCTTTATGGGCGAGCCGGAATTCACCCTCGACAACGCCGATCAGTATCCTGAAATTCTGCGTGAGCGCGGTAAAGTTATCGCCGATTACGAAGAGCGTAAGGCGAAGATTAAAGCGGACGCGGAAGAAGCTGCACGTAAGATTGGCGGTAACGCTGACCTGAGCGAAAGCCTGCTGGAAGAAGTGACCTCGCTGGTGGAATGGCCGGTTGTCCTGACCGCGAAATTCGAAGAAAAATTCCTCGCCGTGCCGTCTGAAGCGCTGGTACACACCATGAAAGGTGACCAGAAGTACTTCCCGGTTTACGCGAACGACGGCAAACTGCTGCCGAACTTTATCTTCGTCTCCAACATTGAGTCGAAAGATCCGCAGCAGATAATCTCCGGTAACGAGAAAGTGGTTCGTCCACGTCTGGCGGATGCTGAGTTCTTCTTCAACACCGACCGTAAAAAACGTCTGGAAGACAATCTGCCGCGCCTGCAAACCGTGCTGTTCCAACAGCAACTGGGTACGCTGCGTGACAAGACCGATCGTATTGCAGCGCTGGCTGGCTGGATTGCAGAACAAATTGGCGCTGATGTAAACCACGCGACCCGCGCGGGCCTGCTGTCTAAGTGCGACCTGATGACCAATATGGTCTTCGAGTTCACCGACACTCAGGGCGTGATGGGTATGCACTACGCGCGTCATGATGGCGAAGCGGAAGATGTGGCCGTGGCGCTGAACGAGCAGTATCAGCCGCGTTTCGCGGGTGATGAACTGCCGTCAAACCCGGTGGCGTGTGCCGTGGCGATTGCCGACAAGATGGACACCCTGGCGGGTATCTTCGGTATCGGTCAGCATCCGAAAGGCGACAAAGACCCGTTTGCGTTGCGTCGCGCTGCGCTCGGCGTGCTGCGCATCATCGTTGAGAAGAATTTGTCTCTGGATCTGCAGACCTTAACCGAAGAAGCGGTGCGTCTGTACGGCGACAAGCTGACGAACGCTAACGTGGTGGATGACGTTATCGACTTTATGCTGGGCCGTTTCCGCGCCTGGTATCAGGACGAAGGCTACACCGTCGACACCATTCAGGCGGTGCTGGCGCGTCGTCCGACCCGTCCGGCAGACTTCGATGCGCGTATGAAGGCGGTTTCGCACTTCCGTACTCTGGAAGCGGCATCTGCACTGGCTGCGGCTAACAAGCGTGTATCCAACATTCTGGCGAAATCCGACGAAACGCTGAACGAGCGTGTGAACGCCGCGACGCTGAAAGAGCCAGAAGAAATTAAGCTGGCGATGCAGGTTGTGGTGCTGCGTGACAAGCTGGAGCCGTTCTTTGCTGAAGGTCGCTATCAGGAAGCGCTGGTTGAACTGGCTGAACTGCGTGAGCCGGTCGATGCCTTCTTCGAGAAAGTGATGGTGAACGTCGAGGATAAAGATCTGCGTATTAACCGTCTCTCTATGCTCGAAAAACTGCGTGAACTGTTCCTGCGCGTCGCGGATATTTCGCTGCTGCAGTAAGGTTCGCTCTTACGCCAAAAAACCTGCCATATGGCAGGTTTTTTTATGCCTAAGGGTTAGAGAAGCTGCAACGAGGTCAGGCAGGTTTGGCTGTCATTCATAGTCTTAATAGGATGAACGGCTTTCTTGCCGTTGTAGCTCACTTCAATGGAACCTTCCATATTGCGTGGCAGCCATACGCCGACAAAGCCATTCTGATGGCTTTTCATCTCTTTTTGGACGACAACGTCACCCTTGTTATCCGTCACTTTCACATTAAATGTTGTGTTCGGCATCTCCCCCCGACATCCGGAAAGGCTGTGGTTGAAGCAGGGGTGAGTTTGCTGTTCATAAGGCGCAAAGGAGAGATAGAACTTATCACCCAGCGGCAAGGTGTATGTCTGGTCTGCGTCCGATAACTTCAGCTCGGTACCGGTTATGGAGGCAGAGTAAGGCAGTGGGCGTTTTTGTGGCGACTGATCAATGGTTTCGACGATCTGCTCAACGGATTTACCGGCAAGCCCGTGCTCAGCAAGGAATGCGGATTCTGACGTTGCGGCGAATGCGGCGCTGCTGGTGAGTAATCCCAGGCATAACAAGAGTGAAAGTTTCGGCATAGCTTCAATTCCATGTGAAAAACAGGGATTTCACTATAATGCTTGCCCTAAGGGAAAGGTCAAAGGTAACGCAGGTAAAGTAATGCAAAGACGGGGGAGAGTGCAGGTTAGGCAGGATTCAGATAAAAAAATCCCCGCCATTTGGCAGGGATCTTGAATTCTGAGCTTTTTAAGCTTACAGGCTGGTTACGTTGCCAGCTGCCGGGCCTTTAGCGCCGCTTTCGATGGTGAAGGAAACTTTCTGACCTTCATCCAGAGATTTGTAACCTTCGTTCTGGATAGCAGAGAAGTGTACGAACACGTCTTTAGAGCCATCGTCAGGAGTGATGAAGCCGAAGCCTTTATCAGCGTTGAACCATTTTACGATACCAGTCATTTTACCGGACATAGTGAATTACCTTTTAAAAAATAAGTTTGCCTTTCGGCGATATGGCGTGCTTTACAGATTTTTTAAGCGTTAAGGAAATGCGCACTACGAGGGGTATCAGCGATAACTCTTGAAGGGGACTACCTTACTAAACTGCTTTAATGGTCTGTACGTCAAACCGTTGAGTGCATTAACTCATGTAACGCGTATCGATGCAACTATTATTTTCTCCTTTCGGAAACTAATCGGGAAACGGTCCCGGTGCAGGACCGTTAAATGAGGGCGTTCGTCGGTCGCTTACTCCATCAATTGCTGACTTAATCTCGGGTTCGCCTGGATGAGACGCATCAGTTTTAACTCGGTGGCAGAAGGTTTTACGCGTTTTGACTCCCACTCTTGCACCGTGGCAACTGTCACGCCCAACGCTTTGGCGAACTCATCTGTTTGCAACCCGGTTCCTCTTCGCAGTTGTTCAAATTCGGTGAAGGGACTGGGCTTATGCGTCAGGGTCATCTTTTGATATTCATCTTTAAAAACAATCTGTTCCAGGCTGATCAGTAGCTCAGACATGGGATCTTTATATTCCATTGATAACTCCTATAAATCACACAGCGGGATCGTGAATTTCATCGAAGCTCATTAAGAATAGTCGGGAAAAATAGGGCGGGGAGAAAGACGCCGGTTGTTATTCCGAAGTGGATTCGTTTCAGCAAAAGTCCGGTGCGGATCGGTCGTTTTCTAATGGCCTGATATCGGTCGATATATGCACAGTATCAGCAATATTTGTAAAGATTACGAAATTCTTACTATATCGCGAAGGTGGGGTGGGAAGCGGGTTACTGGCCGCGCAGAATCCGCTTTTCGCGTCTCGTTGTATTGCCGCCTTCACTTCTGTTATTTTCCGCTACAAGATTACGTGGAAAGGGTATCTTGCAAGCCTGACCTGGACTATCCTTGTCAGCGTCAGGCACGCGGGTGTCGTTGTGCGCATTTATGGGTGAAAGGAGTATTAAAATGGCGACAGGTAAGTCCTGCTCTCGCTGGTTTGCGCCTGTTGTGGCGTTATTAATGGTAGTTAGCCTGAGCGGGTGTTTTGATAAAGAAGGCGATCAGCGCAAAGCGTTTATCGATTTCCTGCAGAATACTGCAATGCGTAGCGGGGAACGTTTACCGACGCTGACCGCCGATCAGAAAAAACAGTTTGGTCCCTTTGTTTCTGATTACGCCGTTCTGTATGGCTTTTCGCAGCAGGTAAATCAGGCGATGGATGCGGGTCTGCGCCCGGTCGTTGATAGCGTCAATACAATCCGCGTTCCTCAGGATTACTTAACCCAACGTGAACCGCTGCGTCAGGCAAATGGTTCGTTAGGTGTGCTTGCCCAGCAATTGCAGAACGCAAAATTGCAGGCAGATGCTGCGCATAGCGCGCTGAAACAGGCTGACGATCTGAAACCTGTTTTCGATAAGGTTTACAGCAAAGTCGTTACCGCACCGGCAGATGCGTTGCAGCCGCTGATCCCCGCCGCGCAAATTTTTACGCAGCAACTGGTACAGGTCGGCGATTTTGTGGCGCAGCAAGAAGCACAGGTGAGCTTTGTGGCGAACGGCATTCAGTTCCCTACCTCTCAACAAGCCAGCCAGTACAACACGCTGATTGGCCCGCTGGCATCCCAGCATCAGGCATTTACTCAGGCCTGGACGGCTGCGGTGAACGCGACCGAATAAACGATGAATGCCCGAGGGGATCGGGCATTGAAACCGTTGATTCGAAAAAGAGGCGAGCGATTCGCCTCTTTTTTTATCACGACCTCGCAACTTGCGGGTTAACGCAATTCTTCTCTACCTTGCCTTGCAGCGCATCGATTAAATTATCCACGGCGCAGGCGGCCATGTTATAGCGCGTTTCATGGGTCGCCGATCCGATGTGCGGCACTGCTACCACGTTCGACAGAGACAATAACGGTGAATCTACCGGCAACGGCTCTTGCTCGAACACATCCAGGCCTGCTGCGTGAATCACGCCGTTTTGCAGGGCGGCAATCAGTGCGTTTTCATCGACAACCGGGCCGCGCCCTGCGTTGATGAAAATGGCGGAAGACTTCATTTTGGCAAATTGCGCTGCGCCAAACAGGTGATGTGTTTCTTCCGTTAGCGGCAGGATCAGGCAAACAAAATCAGATTCCTGTAACAGCGTGTCGAGGTCGCAATAGCGCGCGTTAAAACGATCCTCCGCCTCCTGGTGATGGCGGCGTGCGTTATAGAGAACCGGCATGTTAAAACCGAAATGGGCACGCTGCGCGAGTGCCAGACCAATGCGGCCCATGCCAACGATCCCCACTGTTTTGTGGTGAACATCGGTACCAAACCACTCCGGGCCAATACTCTTCGTCCATTCGCCCGCCTTCACGCGCTCTGCGACGTCCACCACGCGACGTGCCGTGCTCAGGATCAGCGCCATCACCGTATCGGCAACGGTTTCTGTCAGCACGGTGGGCGTGTGCATCAGCAGGACATTGCGCGCATTCAGGGCATCCACATCAAAATTGTCATAGCCTACTGAGATGGTGGATGTTGCACGCAGTTTCGGCATCTTCTCCAGCAATGTGCCGTTGACGGTTTCACTGGAGCCCAACAGACCTTCTGCGGCGGCAAAGGCTGTGGCGTGTTGTTCTACCGTCTCCGGACGCAGGTTTGGCACCTGAGTCACGGTGAAGTGTGCTTCCAGGCGATGCAGTAAATCGTCAGGCAACGCTTTGTAGAGAATAATGGACGGCTTCATGCGAATCTCCGTGAGTTAAAATTTACGCGTGGCGTGCGCCAACCGGCAACTGATGATTATTAGCGGGTTTAACGATTAAAGTTAGCCATACTGAGGTAAAAAGCGCCACTCCCATAAACATGTAAGAGGCGGAAGGACTGCCGGTTGCGCCATTGAGATAGCCTACAAACCACGAACCGAAGAACGAACCCAGCGCGCCCATGCTGTTGATCAGCGCCATTGCGCCACCGGCAACGTTACGTGGCAGCATTTCGGGAATGATGGCGAAGAAGGGGCCATATGGCGCATACATTGCTGCGCCCGCAATGACCAACAGGGTATAAGAAACCCAGAAATGGTTTGCACCTACGGCCCAGGAGCCGATAAAGGCAAAGGCGGCAATCAGCAGCAATGGCCAGACAAACAGCTTACGGTTCTGGAGTTTATCGGATGCCCAGGAAGCAAGGATCATGGCTGCGGTGGCTGCCAAATAGGGCACAGACGAAAGCCAGCCGACTTCCACCATCCCTAGATTTGCGCCGCCGCTGCGGATAATTGACGGTAGCCACAGTACGAAACCGTAAACCCCAATACTCCAGGTGAAATATTGCATACACAGCAGAATGACATTTCGTGAACGGAAGGCCTCACTGTAGTTGCGCACGGCTTTTATGCCCTGTTGCTCTTTTTCCAGTTGTGCCTGGAGTGCGGCTTTTTCAGATTCTGTTAACCAACCCACCTGGGACGGCTTATCTTTCACCAGCACCCACCAGCAAAACGCCCAAATGATCGCCGGGAAACCTTCAATAATGAACATTTCACGCCAGCCGAGCGCCTGGATCAGGTAGCCGGAAACCACGGACATCCACAGCACGGTGACCGGGTTGCCGAGGATCAGGAAGGTGTTAGCGCGTGAACGCTCGGATTTGGTAAACCAGTTGCTGATATAAATCAGCATGGCAGGCATGACGGCGGCTTCCACCACGCCCAGAATAAAGCGAATAGCGGCAAGCATGGGAATGTTGCTGACCATCCCGGTAAGTGACGCGCATCCGCCCCATAAAATGAGGCAGACAAAAATCAGTTTGCGTACGCTGCGACGTTCAGCGTAGAGCGCGCCCGGTATCTGGAAAAAGAAATAACCGAGGAAGAAAAGGGCACCCAGCAGGGAGGAGATCCCCTTCGTGATGCCAAGGTCTTCGTTAATCCCTGCGGCGGATGCGAAACTAAAATTCGCGCGATCAAGGTACGCCAGGCTGTACGTGATAAACACGATGGGCATGATGTACCACCAACGTTTTGCTGCATTTGTTGAGCTGTTCATAGGCCTGCCTCTTTGGTTCAGGTTCTGACGCCTCTGCGGTGTAGGGTGCAGAGAAGGGTCTGGGGTTATTCCCCTAATTGTTCACGTGTGGGTAATCCTTCGCTGTCGCCCTGAACCTGAATGGCCAGTGCGCCAATCTTATTGCCCCGGGTGACGGCCTGATGCAGCGTGCGTCCTTCCAGCAGGGCGCTGATGACCCCTACCGCAAAGCCATCACCAGCGCCAACCGTATCGACAACATTGTCGACTTTTACCGGGGCAACACAGCCTTGCTCGCCTTTGGCGGTTTTATACCAGGCGCCGTCAGCGCCGGTTTTCACCACCACGGCTTTCACGCCGCGACGAAGGTAGAAATCGGCGATGCCTTCCGGTGTCTGCTGTCCGGTTAAGATCACGCCTTCTTTTAAGCCCGGTAACACCCAGTCAGCCTGGAAAGCGAGATGATTGAGTTTTTCCACCATCTCCGCCTCGCTGTGCCACAGCACCGGACGTAGGTTCGGGTCAAAAGAGAGTGTTTTGCCCTGGGCTTTCATCGTGCGAGCGGTATGTGCCAGCAGCGCGTATGAGCTTGTGGACAGCGCCGCCGCCACGCCGCTGAGATGAAGATGGCGGGCGCTGGAGAAGTACGCATCGTTATAGTCTTCGGGGCTGAGGCGGCTGGCGGCCGATCCTTTGCGGAAATATTCCACTATGGGATCGGTTCCATTTTCGATTTTAGATTTGAGCTGAAAACCGGTTGCGTGATGTTCATCAAGGGTGACGCATCGCGCATCAATCCCTTCTTTTTGCAGCGAGTTCAGAACAAAGCGGCCAAAACTGTCATTGCCGACGCGACTCACCCAGCCCACGTTCAGTCCAAGGCGTGCAAGACCGGTTGCCACGTTAAGCTCGGCACCTGCAACACGTTTAATAAAGCAATCGACATCTGCCAAATCACCCGGCTGAGTCGCGACAAACATCGCCATCGCTTCGCCAATGGTGATGACATCCAGAGCATTTTTCATGCGTTACTCCTTACGTAACAAATCGACATAGCGGCGGGTTACGGCCGTTAAATCGTGTCCTTCCAGTGGGAACTCAATACCGCGCGGCACATCAGCAGGCAGTGCGCTTAACAGCGCCAGCCAGCGGGGATCGCCCACATCTGGTGCGATAGCGCGAAAACTGTCCCGATAAGGCTCGGCGGCTTTGACATGGATATAGCCAACGGCGGGTGACAGCAGACGTGCAGCCTCCTCCGGCGAGTCGCCCACCCATAACCAGTTACCCATATCGAAGGTGAGCGAGATAGGCAGGTTCAGCGCCTGGCACGCCGCATTAAACTGCTGCATTGGACGAAGTTGCCCACAGACAGTTTGATCGTTTTCCACCACCAGGGCCATTCCACTGTTTTCCAGCCATTCCTGTAGGCGGCCAGGTTCTTCCAGGCGCGTAAAATGGCCCAGTGAGACTTTTAGCCACAGCGCTTGCAGGTGTTGGGCTTCGTTGAGCAGGTCTGGCAGAAGCGGATTGAGCGTTCCGTCTTCAAGAAACAACGGTTCCGGTGCGGAGTAACAGGTCAGAAGACCAAAAATTTCAATAGCGGAAGCCAGTGTTGGCAGTGCTTTCAGCTCGGCCGGGGTCAACATTTCACGACGGATCTCGACACCGTCTGCTCCGGCTTCAGCAATCACGGGCAGAATCGCGGCTTGTCCGCCTGCTGCACGGATAGGGTCATAACCATAGGCGGCAGTGACCACCATAATTTTTCTCTGCATGGTAACTCCAAATCTAACGCTCTTTTTAATACGCTAGATGGAACCGGTTCCAAAGAAAAGTTCAGGATCGCGAAATTATGATCGGCATCACGAAGGTTAATTAACGGGCGGTGGAACCGCGGACGATCAGCTCGCCAGAGAATACCTGTTCGTGGATAGCTCCCGACCCGCCTTCAATCCGGCGCACCACCTGTTCGACGGCCGCAAAACCAATCTGCCAGGTCGGTTGTTTCAGGGTGGTGATACCTACGCCAGCCAGCTCTGCCCATTCCAGCTCGTCGAAGCCGAGCAGACCGATGTCGCTGCCCCAGTTAAGGCCAATACGTTTGAGCGATCGGGCAACCTGCAACGTTAGCGCTCCATTGGCGGAGATAACGGCTTTACGCATGCCCCGGTGCTGTTGATGGAACTGGCGCAAGGTATTATCCAGTTGGCTATTTTCCGCCAGGGGGACTTCGGCGCTTTCGGCAACCACGCCGGGATAACGCGCCAGCGTCGCGTGGAATGCGCTCAGACGTTCGCGGCGCGTATTGACCATGCCCAGCGGCTCGCTGAGAAACAGCAGCGCTTCAAAGCCCTGTTCAATGAGATGTTCGGTGGCGGTGGTCGCCGCCTGAGTGTTATCCAGTCCGACAACATCGCAAGCGAAGTCGGGGATTTTTCGGTCGATGAGTACCATCGGGAGCGCGGATTGTTGCAGGCGATTCAGCCCTTCTTCACGCATGCCGACCGCATTAACCACAATTCCTTCCACCTGATAGCTGCGCAGAAGGTCAAGATAATGCAACTCCTGATCCACTTCGTTGTTGGTATTGCAGACCAGCGGGGTGAAGCCTTTTTCGCGACATGCCGCTTCAATACCGCTCAATACGTTTACAGAATAGGGATTGGTAATGTCGGCGATGATCAGGCCAATCAGTCGGGTGCGGCCACGCTTCAGACCTCTGGCCATCAGGCTGGGGCGATAGTCGAGTTCGGCAATGGCTTTTTCAATGCGAGCCAGCAGCGCGTCGGACAGCAGATGCTTTTCGCCATTAAGATAACGCGAAATGCTGGTCTTACCTGTTTTTGCGGCTTTTGCTACGTCGCTGATAGTGGGGCGCGCTGATGTTGCCATGGAGATTCCCTCGCCTGAAAGAGTGAACACCTTAGCGCGAAAATTTGGCTAATCAAGTATTTTGCCCGGCAGCACGACGCTTACCGGGCTTGCGTATATCTACCCGAGGCCGGACTGGACGCTGGCGCGTCGTTTTCCGGCAACAGAAATTACTGAATCGGGCTTAAGGTGATTTCGACGCGGCGGTTCTGCGCTTTGCCTTCTGCGGTGCTGTTGCTGGCAATTGGGTTTGCCGGGCCCATACCGCTGGTGCGGATACGGTTAGCTTCAACACCCTGGGTGATTAGCGAACTGGCCACCGAGTCTGCGCGCTGTTGCGACAGACGCATGTTCAGATCCTGGCTACCGGTGCTGTCGGTGTAACCAAGGACGTTGACTGCCGTTTTATTGTACTCTTTCAGTACCATCGCGACGCCTGTCAGGGTATTGGCACCCGCTGGTTTCAGGTTGGCGCTGCTGCTGTCGAAGGTCACGTTGTTTGGCATATTCAGGATGATGTTATCGCCACTACGGGTCACACTCACGCCTGTTCCCTGCATTTTCTCGCGAAGTTTTGCTTCTTGCGCGTCCATGTAGTAGCCAATACCGCCACCTAATGCAGCGCCCGCCGCGGCGCCAATCAGTGCGCCTTTACCGCGATCCTTTTTGGATGAGGAGAGGGCGCCGACGCCAGCACCAACCAGCGTACCAATACCTGCGCCAATACCGGCTTTACCCGCTTCGCGCTCGCCGGTGTAAGGGTTTGTTGTGCAGCCTGATACCGCCAGGGCGCCGCTCACAATGGCAGCAATCACAAATACACGTTTCTTCATCTTAATTCCTTAATGACTTTTTATTCTTTACCACAGCGACCGTGGCGATTGATTATGACGCGTGAACATGAAGAAAATTCCAGGGAAGACTCTGAAATTTGTAAGTAACATTGAACGGAACAATAAAAAAGCCGCCACACCTGCAGGAGCGTCTCACTTGTCCAACGTATCATCACGCTATTCAGTACTCACCGCTGCTCACTGGGGACCCGTTCTGGTCGAGACGGATGGTAACACCGTCTTTTCGTCCCGTGGAGCATTACCTACGCCACATCCAAACTCGCTGCAAACCGTCGTGCGCGATCAGGTACACAGTAAAACCCGGGTTCGTTTCCCGATGGTGCGTAAAGGATTCCTCGCCTCGCCAGAATGCCCGCAGGGCGTGCGTGGACAGGATGAATTTGTCCGCGTGAGCTGGGATGAGGCGCTGGATCTGATTCACGCGCAGCACAAACGCATTCGCGACAACCATGGCCCGGCGTCGATTTTCGCGGGTTCGTACGGCTGGCGCTCGAACGGCGTACTTCACAAAGCGGCGACGTTGTTGCAGCGGTATATGGCGCTTGCTGGCGGGTATACGGGACATCTGGGAGATTATTCTACCGGCGCGGCGCAGGCCATTATGCCGTATGTGGTCGGTGGCAATGAGGTCTATCAGCAGCAAACCAGTTGGCCGATGATTCTGGAACACAGCGATGTAGTGGTGTTGTGGAGCGCTAACCCGCTGAATACGCTTAAAATTGCGTGGAATGCGTCGGATGAACAAGGCATCGCCTATTTTGATGCCCTGCGTAAAAGCGGTAAACGACTGATCTGCATCGATCCTATGCGATCGGAAAGCGTCGATTTCTTTGGCGACAAAATGGAGTGGATCGCTCCGCATATGGGCACGGATGTCGCACTGATGCTGGGTATTGCGCATACGCTGGTCGAAAATGGCTGGCATGATGAAGCCTTTCTGGCGCGCTGTACGACCGGATACGAGCGCTTCGCTGATTACCTGCTGGGCGTGAGCGACGGGACAGCGAAGACGGCGGAGTGGGCAGCAGAAATTTGTGGTTTATCGGCAGCGAAAATTCGCGAACTGGCAGCAATTTTTCATCAAAACACCACTATGCTGATGGCCGGTTGGGGTATGCAGCGCCAGCAATTTGGCGAGCAAAAACACTGGATGATCGTCACGCTTGCCGCCATGCTTGGGCAAATTGGCACGCCCGGCGGCGGTTTTGGTCTGTCTTATCACTTTGCCAATGGCGGCAACCCGACGCGACGCGCGGCGGTACTGGCTTCCATGCAAGGGAGCCTCAAGGGTGGCACCGATGCGGTGGATAAAATTCCGGTAGCGCGCATTGTCGAAGCGCTTGAGAATCCCGGCGGGTTTTACCAGCATAACGGTATGGATCGCCATTTCCCGGACATTCGCTTTGTCTGGTGGGCGGGCGGGGCGAACTTTACCCATCACCAGGACACGAATCGCCTGATTCAGGCCTGGCAAAAGCCAGAGCTGGTGGTTATCTCCGAATGTTTCTGGACGGCGGCGGCAAAGCACGCGGATATTGTGTTGCCAGCCACGACCTCCTATGAACGCAACGATTTAACCATGACCGGGGATTACAGCAATCAGCACCTGGTGCCCATGAAGCAGGTTGTGCCGCCGCGTGATGAAGCACGTAATGATTTTGATGTGTTTGCTGCGCTGTGCGAGCGCTGGGAAGCGGGCGGCTATGCGCGTTTCACCGAAGGAAAAAGCGAGCTGGAGTGGCTGGAGACGTTTTACAACATTGCCGGGAAACGCGGTGCCAGCCAGCAGGTGACGCTGCCGCCGTTTGCGTCGTTTTGGGCGGAGAATTCCCTTATTGAAATGGCGGAACACCCGGCCAATGCGCAGTTTATTCGCTTCGCCGATTTTCGTCGTGATCCCAAGGCTTATCCGCTAAAAACAGACAGCGGCAAAATAGAGATCTTCTGCCAGCGAATTGCTGGTTACGGTTATGCCGATTGTCCAGGGCATCCGACGTGGCTGGTGCCGGACGAATGGCACGGTAACGCTGAAGCGGATCAACTGCAGGTTTTGTCTGCGCATCCGGCGCATCGCTTACACAGCCAGCTCAACTACAGCTCACTCCGCGAGCAGTACGCGGTGGCCGGTCGCGAGCCGATCACACTGCATCCACGGGATGCTCAGGCGCGGGGCATTGCCGATGGCGATACGGTGCGGGTCTGGAATCAGCGTGGACAAATCCTTGCGGGTGCGGTGGTGACGGAGGGGATTAAGCCTGGCGTTATGTGTATTCACGAAGGTGCGTGGCCAGACCTGGAGAATACCGCGGGGGGAATGTGCAAAAATGGCGCGGTCAACGTGTTAACCAAAGATCTCCCCAGCTCGCGGCTGGGGAATGGTTGTGCAGGCAACACCGCACTGGCACGGGTGGAGAAGTACACCGGCCCGGCGTTGACGCTTACGGCGTTTGATCCGCCCGCCAGCTCATGATCCAGGTCGGATGCTGGGTCTCTTCCTGCCATGCGCTGTCTTCAATACGAAAACCCATCGCATGGTAGAAATTCACGGCAGACTGATTTTTCTGGTAGACCTCCAGACTGAGAACCGGAAAGCGCTGTTGAACGAACTGAACCAGCGCTTTGCCGATCCCGCTTCTGATGGCCTCTGGCGCGACAAACAGCGCGCCCAGAAATCTCGCCTCCATGATGCTGGCGAAACCTTTCAGAATGCCGTCTTCTTCCCATACCCAGGTTTGCGCAGCAGGCAAATAGACATCCCGCACAATATCCTCGCTCTCCTGCCAGTAGCGCGCTTCAATGAACGGGTGGGCGTAAACGGTGCTCTTCATCCATAGCGCCAGTAGTGACGCCATATCGTTACTCTGAGACTCGCGAATCATGAGGTTCTCCCGGATGGCAAAAACAGCCGGTCACATGGTCATTGACCAGTCCGCACGCCTGCATAAAGGAGTAGCAGATAGTGGTTCCGACAAACTTAAACCCACGTTTTTTTAACGCCTTAGAGAGCGCATCGGAGGCGGGGGTGGATGTGGGGATCTCACTCAGTTCGGCGGCACGCGTCACCTGTGGCGGGTTATCAACAAATGACCAGACAAAATCGGCAAAAGGTTCACCGTTTTGCTCCATCGCAAGGTAAGCCCGGGCATTGCCGATGATGGCCTGAATTTTTCCACGATGGCGAATGATGCCAGCATCCAGGAGTAAGCGTTCAACGTCCTCTTCCTGCATGGCCGCTACGCGAACGGGATCAAACTGATAAAAATTCGCGCGATAGTTCTCACGCTTTTTCAACACGGTTATCCAGGACAACCCGGCCTGTTGCCCTTCCAGGCAAATCATTTCGAACAGATTTTTGCCATTGGTTTCGGGGACGCCCCATTCCTTGTCGTGATAAGCAATGTAAAGGGGATCCTGACTGACCCAGCCGCAACGCTGCATATTCTTCCTCGCTTTTGACTCGCGTAAATATTTCATTCGGCTCGCCTTGACGCGCCAGCTAAAAAGACAATATTTAATACAGGGCTAAGTTGCCCGGTATCCTTCACACAATGACAATAATATCGCCGAATTCGGCTCTTCTCTGGAGTCGCATTGATGATTATAAAAAAATGCAGTGGTCGCCGGGCGTTATGCGTGACGGCGAGCGTAGTAGTCTGTTCGTTTTACATCAACACAGCTTATGCCTGGCAGCAAGAATATATCGTCGATGCCGTTTCGGGTCATACGACAGAACGTTATACATGGGATAGCGATCACCAACCAAGTTATAACGATATTTTGGCAGAACGTATTAGCGCTGCTCAGCATTCGCCTGGGCTGGTGGTCAGTATGGCGGATGAATCGCCGATAGAGTCAACCAGCGGCATGAGCATGGGCTGGAACATTCCCGTTTCGGAGCGGGTCACCACAGGGCCCATTGCAGCCCTGCATTACGACGGTTCGCCCACCACGGCGTACAACGAATTTGGCGACAGCGTGACGACGCAAACGCTGACCGATCCCTTGTGGCATGCCAGTGTCAGTACGCTAGGCTGGCGAGTTAATTCGCAGTTTGGCGACGTGAGGCCCTGGGCGCAAATTAGCTACAACCAGCAATTTGGGGAAAATATCTGGAAAGCGCAATCGGGGTTAAGTCGTATGACAGCAACGAGCCAGGAGAATAACTGGCTGGATATGACCGTGGGCGCAGACATGTTGCTGAACCCTCATATGGCGGCCTATGCGGCGCTTTCGCAGGCGGAAAATAGCGCGAATACCAGTGACTATCTTTACACCATGGGGGTAAGCGCCAGATTTTGATCAATACGGATACCTAATTAAAACAATTTATTCACATGCCGTATTCAATATTTATAACGTTCTCAGCGATAGTGTGTACTAACTGACTCAAAAAAAATCAGCTCATCGCTTATTTGTCTCGTCATTCATTCCGCAATCCAGGCATTTCATTCCGTTCTGATGGCATTTCATGCCGTTTTTTCCCTGCATAAAAAGCACTTCGTTATTGTGGTCAGCAGTGAATGACTCCATTTGTTTATGCAGGAAGACGGCCATGAAAAATTCTGATTATCAGCGCACCCGTTGGTTAACGCTTATCGGCACCATCATTACACAATTTGCGTTAGGTTCTGTTTACACCTGGAGCCTGTTTAACGGCGCGCTCTCTGAAAAGCTGAATGCGCCCGTCAGTCAGGTCGCGTTCTCATTCGGTCTGTTGAGCCTGGGCCTGGCGATCTCTTCTTCCGTTGCCGGTAAACTTCAGGAACGTTTCGGCGTGAAACGCGTCACGATGGCGTCCGGGATTATGCTGGGCGTGGGATTCTTCCTGACGGCTCACTCTGACAACCTGATCATGCTGTGGCTGAGTGCCGGTGTGTTGGTCGGCCTGGCGGATGGCGCAGGATACCTGTTAACCCTCTCCAACTGCGTGAAGTGGTTCCCGGAGCGCAAAGGTCTGATTTCTGCTTTTGCGATAGGTTCTTATGGTCTGGGCAGCCTGGGCTTCAAATTTATCGATAGCCATCTTCTGGCAAGCGTAGGTCTGGAAAAAACGTTCATGATTTGGGGCGCTATTGCGCTGGTGATGATTGTCTTTGGTGCCACACTGATGAAAGACGCACCGAATCAGGAAGTTAAAGCGAAAAATGGCGTTATGGAGAACGACTACACGCTGGCTGAATCCATGCGTAAACCTCAGTACTGGATGCTGGCAGTGATGTTCCTGACGGCGTGCATGAGCGGTTTGTATGTCATTGGTGTGGCGAAAGATATTGCTCAGGGTCTGGTGCATATGGACGTTGCGACGGCGGCAAATGCAGTGACCGTCATCTCTATCGCCAACCTGTCTGGTCGTCTGGTGCTGGGTATCCTGTCTGACAAAATGTCCCGTATCCGGGTCATCACGATCGGTCAGGTCATTTCACTGGTTGGTATGGCGGCTCTGCTTTTCGCCCCGCTGAATGAGGTGACGTTCTTTGCTGCCATCGCCTGTGTTGCTTTCAACTTTGGCGGTACGATCACGGTGTACCCATCGCTGGTCAGCGAGTTCTTCGGCCTGAATAATCTGGCGAAAAACTACGGTGTTATTTACCTGGGCTTTGGTATCGGCAGTATCTGCGGTTCGCTGATTGCGTCCCTGTTTGGTGGGTTTTACGTTACCTTCTGCGTTATCTTCGCGTTGTTGATTATCTCTCTGGCGCTCTCCACAACGATTCGCCAGCCGAAACAAGAAAGACTCGAAGCGGTGCATGCGTAACCTTCACACCGGATAAACACGTTGAGAAAGGCCAGTCTAATGACTGGCCTTTTTTCGTATTCCCCGTCTGCTGTCACTGATAATTTGTGTATTGGTTCTTGCATTTTTGTAAATCTATGCTTTGATCACACACTTTGTAGACACTTTTTCCTCTTCTTGTGGTCTACTTAGCCGCGCTTGTAGATTGTCCTGATACTACTACTTCCGCATTTTCACCTGTCCGGTCTGTTTGACCGTTGCGCAGGCAGTTTTAATCCCGACTCCCAGGGTTTGTTTGCATGAGATACATTAAGTCGATAACGCAGCAAAGGCTTAGCTTCTTGCTGGCGCTTTATATCGGTCTGTTTATGAATTGTGCTGTATTTTACCGTCGCTTCGGTAGCTACGCGCAAGAATTTACCGTCTGGAAAGGACTCTCTGCGGCTGTCGAATTGGCGGGTACTGTTCTCGTCACGTTCTTTTTATTACGCCTTCTCTCGCTGTTTGGCCGACAAGCCTGGCGTGTACTCACCACGCTGGTTGTACTCTTTTCCGCTGGCGCCAGTTATTACATGACCTTCCTGAATGTGGTCATCGGCTACGGCATTGTGGCTTCTGTCATGACCACCGATATTGATTTATCGAAAGAGGTTGTGGGGCTGCATTTCATTCTATGGTTAGTGGCGGTAAGCATCCTGCCGCTGTTTTTTATCTGGAGCAACCGCTGCCGTTATACGCTACTGCGCCAGTTGCGCACGCCGGGTCTGCGCGTTCGCAGTGTGGCCGTTGTCGTGCTTTCCGGACTGATGGTCTGGGCGCCGATTCGTTTGCTTGACGTACAGCAGAAGAAAGTTGAGCGGGCAACGGGGGTCGATTTACCCAGTTATGGCGGTGTGGTGGCAAACTCTTACCTGCCATCAAACTGGCTATCCGCGTTGGGTTTATACGCCTGGGCACAGGTGGATGAATCCTCCGATAATAAGTCGTTAATGAACCCAGCCAAGAAATTCACCTATGTAGCGCCAAAAGACGTCGATGACACGTATGTGGTGTTTATCATTGGCGAAACGACGCGCTGGGATCACATGGGTATTTTCGGCTATGAACGAAATACCACGCCTAAGCTGGCACAGGAGAAGAACCTGGCGGCATTCCGTGGTTACTCATGCGATACCGCGACGAAACTCTCCCTGCGTTGCATGTTTGTGCGTCAGGGTGGGGCGGAAGATAACCCGCAACGTACGCTGAAAGAGCAGAACATTTTTGCGGTGCTTAAGCAGTTAGGATTCAGCTCAGACCTGTATGCGATGCAGAGCGAGATGTGGTTCTACAGCAACACGATGGCCGATAATATCGCCTATCGTGAGCAGATTGGCGCCGAGCCGCGCAACCGTGGCAAGACTGTCGATGACATGCTGTTGGTTGAGGAAATGCAGCAGTCATTAAAGCGTAATACAGACGGCAAGCATTTGATTATTCTGCATACCAAAGGGTCGCACTTTAACTACACCCAGCGCTATCCGCGTAGCTATGCGCAATGGACGCCGGAGTGTGTTGGGGTGGATAACGGCTGTACCCGAGCCCAGATGATCAACTCTTACGATAACTCGGTGACTTACGTCGACCATTTTATTACCAGCGTTTATGACCAGTTGCGCGATAAGAAAGCCATTGTGTTCTATGCTGCGGATCATGGCGAGTCGATCAATGAGCGTGAGCATCTGCACGGCACACCGCGTAATATGGCGCCGCCAGAGCAGTTCCGCGTCCCCATGCTGGTCTGGATGTCCGACAAGTATCTTGAGAATCCGCAACATGCGCAGATGTTTGCTCAGTTGAAGCAGGAAGCCGAAATGAAGGTGCCGCGTCGTCATGTTGAACTCTATGACACCATTATGGGTTGCCTCGGTTTTACCTCGCCAGATGGCGGAATTAACGAGAACAATAACTGGTGTCGTATTCCTGACGCGGGGAAAGCCGCAGCGAACTAACCGCACTGCTGACTTTCTCGCCGATTAGTGGACATTTTAATACTAAGGGATTGACGGGCGCGCACCCCAGCAGTAATATGCGCCCCGCATTCGGTGATTGGCGCAGCCTGGTAGCGCACTTCGTTCGGGACGAAGGGGTCGGAGGTTCGAATCCTCTATCACCGACCAAATTAGAAAAGCCCGCTCTCTGAGCGGGCTTTTTGCTTTCCGGAATCCACGAGGATGAGAACCTCCGGGGGCAAGAGGTTCGACTCGAGCGTAGCGAGAGAACGTTGCGTCAGCAACGGCCCGCAGGGCGAGCCACGTAGTGGCGAGTAATCCTCTATCACCGACCAAATTAGAAAAGCCCGCTCTCTGAGCGGGCTTTTTGCATCTGTAGGCCTGATAAGCGAAGCGCCATCAGGCAAAAACACCACATCACACCCGGCATTGCCGGATGGCGGCGCAAGCGCCTTATCCGTCCTGGGGGTGAAGCGCCATCAGGCAAAAACACCGCATCGTACCTGGCATTGCCGGATGGCGGCGAAAGCGCCTTATCCGTCCTGGGGGCGAAGCGCCATCAGGCAATGTGCGTCCCGAATCCCACCTGTGGCTGATCTGCGCGATTACGACAAAAAATCTTCCCCACTTCTCACTGTGTGTTAACGATTTTGTGACATATTCCATTGCCTTTTTTGATATTTGCTTGAATCTTTTTTTGCGTTACTTATGACTGAAACCAGCATTTTCCGCTGTGCGTTTTAACGTTCATGATATTAATCGCTCAGATATGCAGCATCTGGTCAGAAATTTTTCATAATATGCACAAACGTTAACCACTAAATGTTGCGAAGTATGAAGCGATTAATTCTGGTGTTGTGCGCGTAGCACAAATTTCTCTGCTGAAAATAGCGGTCTGAAGTTTTTTTAATCTTTGTTTGTGAATTCTCACCATTGTTGTAAATCGCGGTTACCTGTATTGACGTTTTCACATTCTGTTGACAGATTGTAGGGCATGAGGGGCATTTCATGGAGAATCCGCACTGCAACTCAGTCGTTTATGTGAACGGAATCCCCATCCTCTTAACGCCGACCCGGCCGGGTAAAAAACAAAAAAGGCCAGGCGGTGCAGCCCACTGCAAAGGGTAAAACAACAAAACATCACAATTGGAGCAGAAGAATGAGTATTTCCTTGAAGAAGTCAGGGATGCTGAAGCTTGGTCTGAGCCTTGTGGCTATGACTGTCGCAGCAAGTGTACAGGCTAAAACTCTGGTTTATTGTTCAGAAGGATCTCCTGAAGGGTTCAACCCGCAGTTGTTCACCTCTGGTACAACCTATGACGCCAGCTCAGTGCCTATCTATAACCGTCTGGTAGAATTTAAAACCGGTACGACCGAAGTCATTCCTGGCCTTGCTGAGAAGTGGGATGTCAGCGAAGACGGTAAAACCTATACCTTCCATTTGCGCAAAGGCGTGAAGTGGCAGGACAACAAAGAATTTAAACCGACGCGCGACTTTAATGCTGACGACGTCGTGTTCTCCTTCGATCGTCAGAAAAATGCGCAAAACCCGTACCACAAAGTTTCTGGCGGCAGCTATGAATACTTTGAAGGGATGGGACTGCCTGACCTGATTAGCGAAGTGAAGAAAGTGGACGACAGCACCGTTCAGTTCGTGCTGACGCGCCCGGAAGCGCCGTTCCTTGCTGACCTGGCAATGGACTTCGCCTCTATTCTTTCTAAAGAATATGCTGACAACATGCTGAAAGCCGGTTCGCCGGAAAAAGTCGACCTGAACCCAATCGGTACCGGTCCGTTCCAGTTGCTGCAGTACCAGAAAGACTCCCGTATTCTCTACAAAGCGTTCCCAGGCTACTGGGGCACCAAGCCGCAGATCGATCGTCTGGTTTTCTCCATTACGCCTGACGCCTCTGTGCGTTACGCCAAACTGCAGAAGAACGAATGCCAGGTGATGCCGTACCCGAACCCGGCAGACATCGCGCGTATGAAGCAGGACAAAAGCATCAACCTGATGGAGCAGGCGGGTCTGAACGTCGGCTATCTCTCCTTCAACACCGAGAAGAAACCATTTGATGATGTGAAAGTCCGTCAGGCGCTGACCTATGCGGTGAACAAAGAATCGATCATTAAAGCGGTGTACCAGGGCGCAGGCGTTGCGGCGAAGAACCTGATCCCGCCAACCATGTGGGGCTATAACGACGACGTTAAAGACTACAGCTATGACCCGGAAAAAGCCAAAGCGCTGCTGAAAGAAGCGGGTCAGGACAAAGGCTTTACTGTCGAGCTGTGGGCAATGCCGGTACAACGTCCGTACAACCCGAACGCTCGCCGTATGGCTGAGATGGTTCAGGCCGACTGGGCGAAGATTGGCGTTCAGGCCAAGATCGTGACCTACGAGTGGGGCGAGTATCTGAAACGCGCCAAAGCGGGTGAACACCAGGCCGTTATGATGGGCTGGACTGGCGACAACGGGGATCCGGATAACTTCTTCGCCACCCTGTTTAGCTGCGCTGCGGCGAAAGACGGTTCCAACTATTCTCGCTGGTGCTACAAGCCGTTTGAAGACCTGATTCAACCGGCTCGCGCGACCGACGACCACAACAAGCGTATTGAGCTCTACAAGCAGGCTCAGGTTGTGATGCATGACCAGGCGCCTGCGCTGATCGTTGCTCACTCCACCGTGTATGAGCCAGTGCGTAAAGAAGTCAAAGGCTATGTGGTTGATCCATTAGGCAAACACCACTTCGAAAACGTTTCTATCGAATAATTAAAAGCAACGCCGGGAGGCGCTACGCACCGTTAAGTCGGTTCGCGTATCGCCCCCGGCAGTAATGCTTTATCTCCTTCTCGCGTGAGGGGGAGATAAGATTTGTGAGCAATACAGATGCACTGTCACCAGGCGGCGCGTCATTAGAGAGAATCCGGGTTATGTTGCAGTTCATTCTCCGACGTTTGGGACTCGTCATCCCCACGTTTATCGGTATCACTCTTCTCACCTTTGCCTTCGTTCATATGATCCCTGGCGATCCGGTGATGATCATGGCGGGTGAGCGTGGTATCTCCCCTGAGCGTCACGCTCAATTACTGGCTGAACTCGGTCTTGATAAACCGATGTGGCAGCAGTACCTCCATTATATTTGGGGGGTTATGCATGGTGATTTAGGCATCTCGCTGAAAAGCCGCTTACCGGTGTGGGAAGAGTTCGTCCCTCGCTTTAAAGCGACGCTGGAACTGGGTGTTTGCGCCATGATTTTCGCGACTGCGGTCGGGATTCCGGTCGGGGTTCTCGCCGCCGTCAAGCGCGGTTCCATTTTCGATCACACCGCCGTTGGCCTTGCGCTGACCGGTTACTCCATGCCTATTTTTTGGTGGGGCATGATGCTGATTATGTTGGTCTCCGTGCAGTGGAACCTGACGCCGGTTTCCGGGCGGGTGAGCGATATGGTGTTCCTTGACGATACCAATCCGTTGACCGGCTTTATGCTGATCGACACGGCCATCTGGGGTGAAGAGGGCAACTTTATTGATGCGCTGGCGCATATGGTTCTGCCTGCCATGGTGCTCGGCACCATCCCGCTGGCGGTGATTGTGCGTATGACGCGCTCCTCGATGCTGGAAGTGCTGGGTGAGGATTACATCCGTACCGCGCGCGCCAAAGGGCTCACCAGGATGCGCGTGATCGTCATTCACGCCCTGCGTAACGCCATGCTGCCTGTCGTGACGGTGATTGGTTTGCAGGTGGGGACGTTACTGGCCGGGGCAATCCTGACCGAAACTATCTTCTCGTGGCCTGGACTTGGGCGCTGGCTGATTGATGCGTTGCAACGTCGTGATTATCCGGTAGTACAAGGCGGAGTGTTGCTGGTCGCGACGATGATTATTCTCGTCAACCTGCTGGTCGATCTGCTGTACGGCGTGGTGAACCCGCGTATTCGTCATAAGAAGTAAGGGGCCATCATGTCACAGGTTACTGAAAATAAAGTTATTGCTGCACCGGTGCCAATGACCCCGCTGCAGGAGTTCTGGCACTACTTTAAACGCAACAAAGGTGCCGTTGTGGGTCTGGTGTATGTCGTCATCATGATCCTGATTGCGGCCTTTGCAAACTTCCTCTCCCCCTATAATCCGGCAGATCAGTTCCGTGATGTGCTGCTGGCACCGCCTGCATGGCAGGAAGGTGGCACGCTGGCGCACCTGCTGGGAACTGACGACGTAGGTCGTGATGTGCTGTCGCGCCTGATGTACGGCGCGCGTTTATCGCTGCTGGTCGGTTGTCTGGTGGTGGTGTTGTCGCTGATCATGGGCGTCGTGCTGGGACTGGTGGCGGGTTACTTCGGCGGTATCGTCGATAACATCATTATGCGCGTGGTCGATATCATGCTGGCCTTGCCAAGTCTGCTGCTGGCGCTGGTATTGGTGGCGATATTTGGCCCCTCGATTGGTAACGCCGCACTGGCGCTGACCTTCGTGGCGCTGCCGCACTATGTGCGTTTAACGCGTGCGGCGGTGTTGGTCGAGGTGAACCGCGATTATGTCACCGCATCCCGCGTGGCAGGCGCTGGCGCGATGCGTCAGATGTTCGTCAATATATTCCCTAACTGCCTTGCGCCGCTGATCGTTCAGGCGTCGCTCGGTTTTTCTAACGCCATTCTCGATATGGCTGCCCTTGGCTTCCTGGGTATGGGCGCGCAGCCGCCAACGCCGGAGTGGGGCACCATGCTCTCCGACGTGTTGCAGTTCGCGCAAAGTGCCTGGTGGGTCGTGACCTTCCCGGGTCTGGCGATCCTGCTGACGGTGCTGGCATTTAACCTGATGGGTGACGGTCTGCGTGACGCGCTCGATCCCAAACTGAAGCAGTAAGAGGTTCGAGATGGCGTTATTAAATGTAGACAAATTATCGGTACACTTCGGCGACGAAGGTACCCCATTTCGCGCCGTAGACCGTATCAGCTATAGCGTAAATCAGGGCGAAGTGGTCGGTATTGTGGGTGAGTCCGGCTCGGGTAAATCGGTCAGTTCGCTGGCGATCATGGGACTGATTGATTATCCCGGTCGCGTGATGGCGGAAAAGCTGGAGTTTAACGGCCAGGATCTGAAGCGGATCTCTGAGAAAGAGCGACGCAATCTGGTTGGTGCCGAAGTGGCGATGATCTTCCAGGATCCGATGACCAGCCTTAATCCGTGCTACACCGTCGGTTTCCAGATTATGGAAGCCATCAAGGTGCATCAGGGCGGCAACAAGAAAACTCGCCTTCAGCGTGCGATCGACCTGTTAAACCTGGTCGGTATTCCTGACCCGGCCTCACGCCTGGATGTCTATCCGCACCAGTTGTCCGGTGGGATGAGCCAGCGTGTGATGATTGCGATGGCCATCGCCTGTCGGCCAAAGCTGCTGATCGCCGATGAACCCACCACCGCGCTGGATGTGACTATCCAGGCGCAAATCATCGAACTGCTGCTGGAACTGCAGCAGAAAGAGAACATGGCGCTGGTGTTGATTACCCACGACCTCGCGCTGGTGGCGGAAGCTGCACACAAAATCATTGTGATGTACGCCGGTCAGGTGGTGGAAACGGGTAATGCGCATGATATCTTCCGCGCTCCGCGACATCCGTATACGCAGGCGCTGTTACGCGCATTGCCCGAATTTGCGCAGGACAAGGCGCGACTGGCCTCGCTGCCGGGCGTGGTGCCGGGGAAATATGACCGCCCGAATGGCTGTCTGCTGAATCCTCGCTGCCCGTATGCGACGGACAAATGCCGTAGCGAAGAGCCGGAACTGATGCAACTGGGTGAAGGTCGCCAGTCGAAATGCCACTACCCACTCGATGATGCCGGGAGGCCAACACTATGAGTACGCACGAGGCCACCTCGCAACAACCGCTGTTGCAGGCAATCGATCTGAAGAAATACTATCCGGTGAAAAAGGGGCTGTTCGCCCCTGAACGACTGGTAAAAGCGCTGGATGGCGTTTCATTTACCCTGGAGCGCGGTAAAACCCTGGCGGTGGTGGGCGAGTCTGGCTGTGGGAAATCCACGCTTGGTCGTCTGTTGACGATGATTGAAACCCCGACCGGCGGTGAGCTGTATTATCAGGGACAGGATCTGCTCAAGCACGATCCGCAGGCGCAGAAACTGCGTCGGCAGAAAATCCAGATCGTTTTCCAGAACCCGTACGGTTCCCTGAACCCGCGTAAAAAGGTGGGACAGATTCTGGAAGAACCGCTGCTGATTAATACCTCGCTCAGCAAAGAGCAGCGCCGTGAAAAAGCGCTGGCGATGATGGCGAAAGTCGGACTCAAAACCGAGCATTACGATCGCTATCCGCACATGTTCTCCGGCGGTCAGCGGCAGCGTATCGCCATTGCCCGTGGACTGATGCTCGATCCCGATGTGGTGATTGCCGACGAACCGGTCTCCGCGCTGGACGTTTCTGTGCGCGCGCAGGTGCTGAACCTGATGATGGATTTGCAGCAGGAGTTGGGGCTTTCGTATGTCTTTATCTCGCATGACCTGTCGGTGGTGGAACACATTGCCGATGAAGTGATGGTGATGTATTTAGGCCGCTGCGTGGAGAAAGGAACGAAAGACCAGATCTTCAGCAATCCCCGCCATCCGTATACGCAGGCTCTGCTTTCCGCAACGCCGCGTCTGAACCCGGACGATCGCCGCGAGCGCATCAAACTGACTGGCGAACTGCCCAGCCCGTTGAATCCGCCGCCGGGGTGCGCCTTTAATGCGCGCTGTCGTCGTCGCTTCGGCCCCTGCACTCAGTTGCAGCCGCAGCTTAAAGACTACCGTGGTCAAATGGTGGCCTGCTTCGCTGTCGATCAGGATGAAAATCCGCAGCAATAACTGCCGATTATCCCCGCATAACCGGAGCCTTGTGCTCCGGTTTTTTTATATTTTATTTTTGAACCCACAATGTGAGTCCATTGGCAGAAGATTATTTCGTATAGATTAGAATGTATGCAGAATTCGTAACGTCACAGAATTATCGGTTAAATCGCAGTTGCTGAATAAAATGGAGCAAACGTGGTCACGATACGCTGGGATATCAGAACAATCGATCGCCTGTCCATGGTTGAGGATGTCCTCAAGGAGTTCTCCTGCTGCGACACTAATATTATTTCAATGAAGGTCGCGCCCGGCAGGATCCTGATTAAATCCTGGTGCCGTCGCATGCAGGATATTTCCAGCGTGCAGGCCCGGTTATGCCAGCGCGCAGACATTATCAATGTTACTTACCTTTCCGAAGATATGACTGAGCGCTCGTCGTCAGAACTGACTCGCCCGCGTTATTTCTCCGATATCATTTGCAGCAGCCCGGGCATGCAGTCGCTGATTGAAAAAGCGATAAAAATTGCCGACAGCAAATATACGGTGTTGATCCGGGGTGAAACCGGAACCGGTAAGGAATTGCTGGCACGCGCTATTCATAATTCCGGGCAGCGTCGTTTTTATCCTTTTATCCCCGTGAACTGTTCTGCACTTCCTGAAACGCTGATGGAGAGTGAATTTTTCGGCTATGAAAAAGGGGCATTCAGCGGTGCTGACAGCAAAGGGAAAAAAGGCCTTTTCGAGATGGCGGACCATGGTACGCTTTTTCTGGATGAGTTCGGTGAAATGCCGTTGAATCTTCAGGTTAAATTGTTGCGTGTGTTGCAGGATGGCGGCATTCGCCGGGTCGGCGGTTCACACGTTATCCCGGTTAATGCGCGTATTATTGTCGCCACCAACGCCAACCTGGAAGAGATGGTTGAACTGCGTCAACTGCGCGCCGATCTTTATTATCGTATTAATGTCCTTTCGCTCACTATCCCTCCGCTTCGCGAACGCCCGGAGGATATCGCCTTGCTGATCCGCCACTTTGTCCATAAATATGCAAAGGAGTTTCAGCGGCGGCTTATTCTGGACAGAGCCTGTTTTTCATTTTTACTCCGTCATCGCTGGCCGGGTAATGTCAGAGAACTGGAAAACGCCATTATCCGGCTGATGCTAATGTCTGAGTGTGATGTGATAACGACGGAGGATTTACGTCTGGTGAGCCTGCCGGTTGAAGAATGCCCAAATATAAACCAGGGTACGGCATTCCCGTTTAAAGAGCAGGTTCAGCATGCAGAGCGTAAAATCATTGAGCAGATGGTCGGTGAGAACGTATCGTCACGGGATATTGCAAAAGCGCTGGGTGTCTCGCATACCACCGTGCTGAATAAGATCCGTAGTTATCAACTTGAGGGTGTTCATTAAGCGCCGCCACTCGCAGGAGCCGCTGACGGCGCTTAACCCGAATTATTCAATCAGCTTCAATAGCGGTGAAAAGCACAGCAGGATCCCGTACAGCAAAATCAGCCAGGTTCGCAGACCGCGCAGTTTTTCCAGTTGTTTGACTTTATAGATCAGGAAGAATGGAATGATACAGGAAACAATTCCGTAGAGCGGGCTACCCAACTGGAAGAATACAAGTACCGAGACGCGGAAAGAAACCCAAATAACCAGTGTGATGACAATAAAAGTACAAATACCCAGGGTAAGCGTCAGTGGGCTAATTTTCTCAACGTTAATTACGCGACTCAGTAAATTAAGAATAATGCCTTTCATCGCTTCATGAAAACCGAGATAAATACCAAAAAAGGCCGTCAGCACTGCGAAGATATTTAATATCGTGGATGTGATATGAATAATTTTCCCCGGAATCACCTGCGCTGCCAGCGCCAGTGCGGAGATATTTTGTTCAAAAGCGGAAACGGCTTCTTCATGGCTAATCGAAAACGTAAACGAGAAGGAGAAGAATAAAATAACCGCAATCAGAGTGATGTAGCTAATACGGTGTGTACGGATCGCCATTCGGGTTGCCAGAACCCTGTCGGCCTCGCGTTTGCGGTAGGCGATATTCATTGGGTTTAGCACCTGAATAAACACCGCGGAGAAAAAGCAAAAAGGAACCGTCAGCAACACGTCGCGGAGGAAGACTGATGCCTGTGGAAATGCCGTTATGTTACTGAAATTCCAGTGTGGAATCATGGCGAAACCAAACACGACAATGATGCCGACTTTCACCACGACCATCGGCCCTGAGATTTTAAACAGTAACTTTTCACCGCCGGATGCAATGGCGACAAGAAGGGCAAAGATCGCCACTTTGTAGAGGATCGATTGCGAGAGGTCTGCCTCTGTCAAACCAAATGTTTTAATATACGATGCGCTGTCAAATACAACGGATAACGAATAGATAAAGATACCGTGGATAATCATCAGGAAGTAGATTACCCCCAGAAATACTCCCCAGTTTTTACCCAAATAGTGGCTGATAATATCGGTATAATCGTTACAGGTTTCACTTTCAGATAATGTCTTTAAATAAATATCCTGCACAATATAGGTCGCCGGATAGGCAATAATAAAGGCGACGATAAATACCCATATTCCGGTAAGACCGATTTGCACGGGCATCAGTACTGTTCCCGCGCCAATGGCCATACCGATGCATAATAACACCCAGCCAAAATCATATTTTGTAAACGGTAATTTTTTTGAGGATGGCGTAATGGTTGCTTTATTGTTACTTAATTGTATTGTGTTGTCCTGCATAGAGCCCCCTGCCCAAAATACACATCATCCTCCGGGGTGCTTCATGGCGAAGGATGAGGCGTATAGCCAGGCTGTTTGTGCCTTGATTTCATCCCCCTGGACCGGTGATGTCGGTCCAGGGCGTCATGGTCAGAACGTTGCCTTTCTGATGGCATTTTCAAGGTCGTTAATAATATCTTCGGGATCTTCAAGACCCACAGAAAGACGGATAAGTCCGTCGGTAATACCTGCTTTTAGCCGTTCCTCTGGTGCAACAGGCGAATGTGTCATAGACGCAGGATGCTGAATGAGGGTTTCGGTATCACCGAGACTGACCGCGAGGAGGCACAATTCTACAGAATTGATCATTCGTCTGCCAGCCTCGAGTCCACCTGCAATTTCAAAGCTGATAATGCCGCCCGGCAGACTCATTTGCCGTTTGCCAAGCGCGTACTGCGGGTGCGATGGCAACCCGGGATAGTAAACGCGCGTGATTGCCGGGTGATTTTCCAGAAAACGGGCGATTTTTAGCGCATTTTCGCAGTGGCGCTCCATGCGGATGCCCAGCGTTTTAATACCGCGCAGTGTGAGCCAGGCGTTGAAAGGGCTCATGCAGCCGCCGGTGATATCTTTAAGACCGACAAAACGGGCCTGATCAATGAATGCCTGACTACCGACGATAACGCCGCCAATGACATCGCCATGGCCGTTAATGTATTTCGTGACGCTGTGCACCACGATGTCTGCGCCCAGCCGCAGCGGTTGCTGGCAATACGGCGACATGAATGTATTGTCCACGACCAGCAATGCGCCATGCTGATGCGCAATTCCGGCGACCGTTTCAATGTCGACCAGTGAGAGTGTTGGGTTGGCGGGTGTTTCGATATAGACAACACGGGTTTCCGGGCGTATCGCCGCACGAATTTCGTCGGGACTGGCGGCATTGACAAAGCTCACATTGATGCCGAACTTCGGCATGCTGTGCGACAGGAAGGCATGGGTACAGCCATAAATCGCACTGGCAGAAACGATATGGTCGCCTTGCTGGCACAGTGTTAGCAACGTGGTGGTGATTGCCGAAATACCCGAGGCCGTTGCCAGTGCCGCTTCACCTCTTTCGAGCACCGCCAGTTTTTTCTCCAGCGCATCGGTTGTCGGGTTGCCAAGGCGGGTGTAAATGTACCCGGATTCTTCGAGAGCAAAGCGGGCGGCGCCTTGTTCTGCACTGTCAAAAACAAATGTTGAGGTCTGAAAAATAGGTGTACTGAGCGCACCTGTGGAAGGGTCGGGTTGTTGGCCCGCGTGAACGATCTGGGTGTTGAATCCGTAAGTACGACAGTCAGTCATGATATCTCCTTTGATTCGAAACAAAACAGCTCATACTCAGATAGCAATCGCTGTGCCATGAAATGAGTTGTTTAATATCAATGTATTAGGAGGATTTATGTCAGGGCGAGTGTCAGGAAAGTTGCCAACTGGCAAAAATCTTTCCAGCGGCGGAGTGGCCGATCGTGATGAAAATCCGCTAAATGCGAGGCGTCACGCAGTGTGGGGGTGTGCGGGATGTTAAGGGCTGGGCGTTGCCGTAGAATCTGCGTTAAGCCGGGTTTACCCGGTGAGGCGCAATGTTGCGGGGGCTTGATCCCCGGCGGCATCGGTTGCTGGAAAGAGAAAACCCCCGCACGTTGTTCGGTATAAACCAGGCAACAAAACGGGGGCTAACTTGACTCCAGAGAAGTTAAGAATAGCCGCGAACAGTTGCCATTGCAACACAGGCGGTTTTATGACGCTCATGCAACTGAGCACGGCCTTCTGGCACGATCTGGCGGCTCCGGTCATCGCTGGCATTATTGTCAGCCTGATTGTGAACTGGCTACGTCACCGGAAGTAATGTGCCTTGTGGGCGTCAACCTGCTGCGATGGCAACATGCGCCCGAACCAGGCCGCAGGGGAGACTCTGCGGCCTTTTTCGGTTTACTGCGGATAAGGAACCCAGTCGCCGCCGTTCAGGCGCACATACGGTTTACCCTGATACTGAATGACCACCGCGTTGGCGTTCTCGGAGACTGGTGCGGTCTGCGGCAGTCCACCCGTCAGCTGGTTCCAGTTAACGTTGTCTTCTGCAAACAGCTTCCCGTCAAGCGCACGTACCACCAGTTCGGAGATAGCCAGATAGCTGCTCGGCTGGTTTATATCGATCGGCGCACCCTGGTGAGGGGCTTTCATCCCGAAGAATTTCACCGCAGCCGGTACGTTGGTAATGGAAGGGCTGGGGATATCACGCAGACCGGAGACCTGCATTCTGTCACCTTTCAGCGCGCCACCGTGTTCCGGCACCATCACGACCATCACTTTACGGCCAGACTTCTCCAGCTCAGTGAAGAAGGCATCCAGCTCATCGAACAGTTTTTGGGCGCGGACTTTGTAATCCGCCGTTTTGTTGACGCCAGGGAAATGGTTTCCGTCGTGCAGCGGCAGGGTGTTGTAGAACGTCGCGCTCCGCGAGTTTTCATCTTTCTCGGTGGTTTCCAGCCAACGATCGAGAACCGCGGTATCGTCATAAACCGGGGAGCCATCAAAGCCCAGCAGGGTGACAGGCAGACCTTTCTGATCCATAAGTTCGCTCTGCATACCGCCATTCTCACGAACTTCTTTCAGGAAGCCGCCAAACTCGCCGTCATGCCCCATCATCAGATGTTGGGTGAAACCCAGCTTTGACAAATTATCGAACATGTAACAGTCATTACCCGCGGGTTGATACAGGTTCGTATGCGAAGGCTGACCGCAACTGGCGCGCAGCAGGCGAATCGCCGCCGGGCCGCTGTAAGAGGTCGCGGAGTTAAAGTGTTTGAAGAGAATATCGAAATGCGCCCACAGCGGATGCGACGCCAGGCCTGCGGCTTCGACATCAGACCAGGAGAGCGAACAGATGTTGATCACCAACAGTTCGAACGGTTGAGCATCTGCTGGAAGTGAGCTCGGGAACGGCGTTTTCCGTTTCGCTTCGGCATTGTAGAAGGTGTTCAGCCAGGCAGACAGATTCGCAGTGGTGGGCGGTGCCGTCTGGGCCGGAATATCACCCACGACTGGCGTATCGCCCGCGGTGGCGACGGTCGCTGCCGCGGAACCACCGGTGGTAGTGACCGTGCTGGTGGGTTGACCTGCTGGCCACAGAGAGAAGTTCGGCCCTGCCAGCGTCAGAACGTTAAGCCAGATGAGGATCGCGACGACGAAAACCGTCACCCGAATCCACTGCGACAGGAATAGCCAGGCGATCAACAGAACGAATATCGCGCCAATCATCTGCCAGTTGATAAAACGGGTCACCAGATCAAGCATATAGTCGGCGCTAAATCCGGCAACTTGCGAACCCTGGCTTATGATGCTTTCCGGGCCAGGTAGCCAGGTGTCATGCCAGAAAAGCGCAAAACCAATCGGAATAGCAATCCAGTGGCGAATGCGATGCAAACTGTACTTTGGTATTGGCATGAGCAAAAAGGCCATGAATACCAGGTTCTGTAATGGGTGGAAATTGAGATAGCCAGCCCACAGCAGACCGAATTTCACCAGAAAGTAAAAATTCCAGCCAGAAAGCCCACGCCAGTATTGCCATAACGGCGAAGGCATTGATGAGGATTGAGTATACTGAGTCATTTGTTGTCTGCCTTGACTTTCGAAGCGCGGCGCAAGGTTCCGGCTGGTTTTACATAGCGAGGTTTGGCAAATAAAAGCCGGGTTGTATCCCGGATACGGCGAAGTGAATGGCGTGCCAGATAGCCCAGCGGGAAGAAAATCAGTGCGCAGAAGACAATGATCTGAATGATATCATTGATACTCATCATGATGTTCTCTCCACGGTATCATCCTGCAGTCGCCATGGTTTCGGAATACGCCGCCAGACTCGCCCATCGTGTTCAGCATTTAATACGGGGTTCGGCCCTTGCGTCAGCGGCAGTGGTTTGCCCCACATCTCTGGCGACAGTAAGCGCATTTGCACCAGTTCGGCGCTAATCAGGCTATCTTCGAACCAGACCATACGGTTGGAGAAAATATCGCCTGTCGGCAGTGGGAAAATATGGTTTAACGCGGTGTCCAAATCATTAACCCGGCAGAACGACAGAAACAGCACCAGACGATTGCCGCCAATGGTCATGATGTCGCCGGTGCGGTTGGGACGGCATAATGTGAGCGCCTGCTCGACACGAATGCCAGGTACCGGTCGCAATGCCACCATAACCCCTTTCCCATCTGCGGGAAGCAGCGTATTGGCCATCATGTTATGCACCGCTTCGCAGAAGACATCCCATTTTTGAAAGCCACGCAGTTTCAGCGGTTGTGTCATTGAGAGAAGCGTGGTGATGTCTTCCGGTACGTAACGGCTAAATTGTTGCCCCTGAACGCTTTCAATTAACGTCAGGCAGCGGGAGAGCGGCGCGTTCCACGGAACGACCATGTTGGCGCCGCAGCCTAGTAACAGGCGTTCATCGGTGGCACGTAAACTGGCGGTGTTTTCCCGCACAATGATTTTCAGCGCACTGCCCCGCTGGCGACGCAGGGTGTGGATGCTGCGCGCCATCGGTTCGATCTGGCTATTCTGGGCCAGAGAGAAAATGATCGTCGCCGCCTGAGCGGTACGCGCTTCGTTGAATAAGGTTTCGTTATTGTCGAAAAGCATCCAGTGCTCAGAGAGCGGAGGGGCGCCTTCGAGTACGGCAACGTTGCTGAGGATCCGTTTTTCGTCACTGCGAGGCTGGATCGCCGCTTCCTCCTGCTGAGCCAGTTCCCAGCGATTATCCTGATGGCGCAAGGTGAGTTGCTGACGTGCGCTAACCCCTTTTTCATTGCACCAGAATGCGATATCGAACAGATGTTGATCGCCCTGAAAACGTAAACTGGCAAGACCGAAAAGTGAGCGATATTCTCCCATCAACAATGATGACTGTTTGTCATTATTGTTCCCTGGGTTAATGACCAGCAGTGAACAGTGATGGCGTTGGGTCCATTTATTCATTTTTACCAGCCACTGACGCAGTCGGTCAGAGGATATATTTTGCCACGCGTTATTTGCGCAAATAAGGATGAAAAGATAATGAGTGGGCTGGAGGGAACAAAGCAAATCGCGGGGCAATGAGTATAGTCCCTTTTCCGAGTTCGGCATGGAAAATAACTGAATTTTTTCCGGACCGTGAGCCTCGTCTAATTTGACTGATTTTTCCAGATCGTTCCCCATGCAAATGACCGCGACTTTCGCGCTGCCCGTTTGAGACGCAATCGTTTGATTCACCATGCTGAGGGCGTCTTCATTGCGATCAGCGTTAAGCCACCAGACACCGCCGGCTGGCATATGGCGCAGTTCATCCCATAATGATGAGATACCGATAGAAAATACGGGGTCCACAGTGTCCCTCTTGTCACTATTTTATCTGCTTATCAGTTTACTAGCGAAAGCACAGAAATAAACCTAACATTGAAATTAAAACATAATTGAAATTAAAACGTATCAGATTTAGCATGTGAATCAATCTGTCAGGCAGGAAGCCTTGTGACACCGGTCTCTGAGTTTTTCATTATCATTATAAATCGCGCAATGAGAAGTTCAAAAAATGAACGATTTTCTGTGCTAAAGATAAACAATGAGAAGGGGCGGAATGCTGCCAGGAAAATGTCTGAAGCGTGGCGAGTATATTCAAAAGGGATAAATCAGAATGTATAACAATGAACCAGGTACTCAGTCTGATTCAGCTTTGGGCTATACCTTCCAAAATGATTTTCTGGCCCTAAGCCAGGCTTTTTCACTGCCTGAAATAGATTACACCGATATTTCCCAACGCGAACAGCTCTCTGCGGCGATTAAACGCTGGCCGTTGCTGGCTGAATTTGCGCAACAACAATAAGGGAGCCGTGGATGGCTATTCTGGGATTGCAGGGCGTGCGCGGTGGTGTGGGTACCACGTCGATCACTTCGGCACTCGCCTGGGCGTTGCAGATACTAGGGGAAAACGTGCTCGTTGTGGACGCCAGTCCCGACAATTTATTGCGCCTGTCATTCAACGTGGACTTTGTGCATCGTGAAGGGTGGGCGAGGGCGATACTGGATAACCGCGACTGGCGTGATGCCGGAATGCGCTATACCTCGCAACTCGATCTGTTGCCATTTGGTCAACTGAGTGCGCAAGAGCGTGAAAATCCTCAGGAGTGGCAGGATCGCCTGGGCGGTGTTTGCGAGGGGATCTCCGCGCTAAAAGAGAGCGGACGCTATTCATGGATTTTGCTGGATCTTCCCTCTGACACCTCACCGGTAACCCGCCAGTGGGTGAATCTTTGCGATCACACGCTGGCCGTGGTGAAAGCAGACACCAACTGCCATATCCGTCTTCACCAGCAGGCGCTGCCCACCGGCGCGCATATTCTGATTAATGACTTACGTATTGGCAGCCAGTTGCAGGATGACCTGTACCAGATTTGGCTGCAAAGTCAGCGTCGTCTGCTGCCGATGATTATTCATCGGGATGAAGCGATGGCGGAGTGCATGGCGTCGAAGCAGCCACTGGGAGAATATCGCAGCGATTCGCTGGCGGCAGAAGAGATCATGACGCTGGCAAACTGGTGTCTGTTGCATTATGCCGATCATAAAACGCCTGTCGGGAGCCCATCATGACTCTCCTGTCCCGGTGGTTGCTCATTCCGCCGGTTAGCGCGCGCCTGAGCGAGCGTTATCAGGGGTATCGTCGTCATGGTGCGTCATGTTTCAGCGCCGCGATGGGCTGTTTTTGGGTGATTCTGGCATGGGTGTTTATCCCGCTTGAACATCCGCGCTGGCAGCGTATTCGCGGCCAGCATAAAGCGCTGTATCCGCATATTAACGCTGCCCGCCCGCGGCCGCTGGATCCTGCCCGCTACGCCATTCAGACGCTCTGGCTGATGGCAACTTCACAGCGAAAAGAAAATAAAGAACCGCGCTGGCGGTCTTTTGCTCGTTTTCAGGGGGTACGTGGCCGCTATCATCAATGGATGGATGCGTTACCTGAGCGCGTGAGTCAGCGAACGAACCACCTGGACTCGCATAAAGAGTTGGGGCATCTCAGTACTGGGGCGCGTCGATTCATTTTGGGCATTATCGTGACGTTTTCGCTGATTTTAGCGGTGATTTGTATTACCCAGCCGTTTAACCCGCTGTCGCAGTTTATCTTCCTGATGCTGTTGTGGGGCGTGGCATTGTTGGTGCGCCGACTGCCGGGACGTTTCTCGGCTCTGATGCTGATTGTGCTGTCGCTGACGGTATCGTGCCGTTATATCTGGTGGCGCTACACCTCGACGCTGAACTGGGATGACCCGGTGAGTCTGGTTTGCGGTCTTGTTTTACTGTTTGCTGAAACCTACGCCTGGATAGTACTGGTGCTGGGTTACTTCCAGGTGGTTTGGCCGCTTAATCGTCAACCTGTCCCGCTGCCAAAAGATATGGCGCAATGGCCGACCGTCGATATTTTTGTGCCCACGTACAACGAAGATCTCAGCGTCGTAAAAAACACCATTTATGCGTCACTGGGTATCGACTGGCCAAAAGATAAGGTGACGGTCTGGATTCTGGATGATGGCGGGCGAGAAGAGTTCCGCCAGTTTGCTCAGTCCGTCGGGGTGCAATACATCGCCCGTACTACCCATGAACACGCGAAAGCCGGGAACATTAACAACGCGCTGAAGTATGCGAAGGGCGAGTTTGTGTCGATCTTTGACTGCGACCACGTACCGACGCGCTCGTTCCTGCAAATGACGATGGGCTGGTTCCTTAAAGAGAAACAGCTCGCGATGATGCAGACGCCGCACCATTTCTTCTCGCCAGACCCGTTTGAACGCAACCTGGGACGTTTTCGTAAAACGCCGAACGAAGGGACGCTGTTCTATGGGCTGGTGCAGGATGGCAACGATATGTGGGATGCGACCTTCTTCTGCGGTTCGTGTGCGGTGATCCGTCGTAAACCGTTAGATGAGATTGGCGGCATCGCCGTAGAAACCGTGACCGAAGACGCCCATACCTCGCTGCGCTTACACCGCCGTGGTTACACCTCTGCGTATATGCGTATTCCGCAGGCCGCAGGGCTGGCGACAGAAAGTCTGTCAGCGCATATCGGGCAGCGCATTCGTTGGGCGCGCGGGATGGTGCAAATCTTCCGTCTGGACAATCCGCTTACCGGCAAAGGCTTAAAACTGGCGCAGCGGTTGTGCTACGTAAACGCCATGTTCCACTTTTTGTCCGGTATTCCCCGGCTTATCTTCCTGACGGCGCCGCTGGCCTTCCTGCTGTTACACGCCTATATCATCTATGCCCCTGCGTTGATGATTGCGTTGTTCGTGTTGCCGCACATGATCCACGCCAGCCTGACCAACTCGAAGATTCAGGGGAAATACCGCCACTCGTTCTGGAGTGAGATCTACGAAACGGTGCTGGCCTGGTATATCGCTCCGCCGACGATGGTGGCGTTGATCAACCCACACAAAGGGAAGTTTAACGTCACGGCAAAAGGCGGGTTGGTCGAAGAAGAGTACGTGGACTGGGTTATCTCCCGGCCCTATATCTTCCTGGTCTTGCTCAACCTGTTGGGCGTGGCGGTGGGCGTCTGGCGTTACTACTACGGCCCTGAAACCGAAATACTCACCGTGATCGTCAGCCTGGTATGGGTTTTCTACAACCTGATTATTCTCGGCGGCGCGGTGGCTGTCTCCGTGGAGAGCAAACAGGTCAGACGGGCGCATCGTGTTGAAATCTCAATGCCTGCCGCCATTGCCCGTGAAGATGGTCATCTGTTCTCGTGCACCGTGCATGACTTCTCCGACGGCGGTCTGGGGATCAAGATCAACGGACGGGCGCAGGTGCTGGAAGGACAGAAGGTGAACTTGTTGCTCAAACGCGGCCAGCAGGAATATGTCTTCCCGACGCAGGTCGTGCGCGTGCTGGGTAATGAAGTGGGGCTGCAACTGATGCCATTGACCACGAAGCAACATATTGATTTTGTACAGTGCACGTTCGCCCGGGCAGATACCTGGGCACTTTGGCAGGACAGCTTCCCGGAAGATAAACCTCTGGAAAGTCTGCTGGATATTCTGAAGCTGGGCTTCCGTGGTTATCGGCACCTCGCTGAGTTTGCCCCGTCTTCCGTCAAAGTAATTTTCCGGTCTCTGACGACGCTGGTTTCCTGGATTGTGTCGTTTATTCCACGTCGCCCGGAGCGGGACGTGGCAGTACAACAGCCGGATCAGGTTATGGCTCAACAATGATGATAACGCGATGAAAAGAAAACTTTCCTGGATTTGTGCAGTGGCAATAGGGATGAGCACGTTCCCTTCTTTCATGACGCAGGCGACGCCTGCAATGCAACCACTGGTAAATGCTGAGCCAGCAGAGGCGCCAGCTGTGCCTGCGCCGGCAGATGAAAATCAGCCCGTCGGGCAGGTGATGCCGGGTGTGGCAGGGGCAAACGCGCCCATTGTCGCTCAGAATGCACCTTCCCGTGACGTGAAGCTCACCTTTGCGCAAATTGCGCCGCCGCCGGGCAGCATGGTTCTGCGCGGCGTCAATCCGAACGGGGGGATTGAGTTCGGGATGCGCAGCGATGAAGTGGTTTCGAAAGCGGTGTTGAACCTCGAATACACCCCTTCGCCGTCGCTGTTCCCGATACAGTCTCAGCTCAAGGTTTATTTGAATGATGAATTGATGGGCGTATTGCCTATCACCAAAGAGCAACTGGGTAAAAAAACGTTTGCCCAGATGCCGATCAACCCGTTGTTTATCACCGATTTTAACCGGGTGCGTCTGGAGTTTGTCGGGCACTACCGCGATGTCTGTGAAAACCCGGCCAGCAGCACATTGTGGCTGGATGTCGGCCGCAGCAGCGTGCTGAATCTGACCTACCAGACGCTGCCGGTAAACAACGATCTCTCGCATTTCCCGATCCCGTTCTTTGACCCGCGAGATAATCGTCCTGTTACCTTGCCAATGGTATTTGCACAATCACCGGATCGGGAACTGCAACAGGCGGCGTCGATCGTCTCCTCCTGGTTTGGTTCGCGTTCGGGCTGGCGCGGCCAGCAATTCCCGGTGATGTATAACAAACTGCCGGACCGTAATGCGATTGTCTTTGCCACTAACGACAAACGTCCTGACTTCCTGCGCGAGCATCCGGCAGTGAAAGCGCCGGTTATCGAGTTGATGAACCATCCGGATAACCCGTATGTGAAACTGCTGGTGGTTTTCGGTCGCGATGACAAAGACCTGTTACAGGCAGCGAAAGGGATAGCTCAGGGGAATATTCTGTTCCGTGGCAATAGCGTGGTGGTCAATGAAGTGAAACCGCTGCTGGCCCGTCAGCCCTATGACGCGCCGAACTGGGTGCGTACTGACCGCGCGGTGACCTTTGGTGAGCTGAAAACCTATGAGGAGCAGTTACAGTCCACGGGGCTGGAGCCTGCGCCGATCAACATGTCGCTGAACCTGCCGCCGGATCTTTATCTGTTACGCAGTACCGGTATTGATATGAACCTCAACTACCGTTACACCACGCCGCCGCAGAAAGACAGTTCGCGGATGGATATCAGCCTGAATAACCAGTTCCTGCAAGCGTTTAGTCTGAACAGCGCTCAGGAAAGCAATCGCCTGTTGCTGCGTCTGCCGGTTCTGCAAGGGCTGCTGGACGGCAAAACGGATGTTTCGATCCCGGCGTTGAAACTGGGGGCGATGAACCAGTTGCGCTTTGACTTCCAGTATATGAATCCGATGCCGGGGGGATCGGTTGATAATTGTGTCACTTTCCAGCCGGTACAAAACCATGTCGTGATCAGCGACGATTCCACTATCGACTTCTCGAAGTATTACCACTTTATCGCGATGCCGGACTTGCGTGCTTTCGCGAATGCGGGTTTCCCGTTCAGCCGTATGGCTGACCTGTCCGAAACCATCATGGTGATGCCGAAAACCCCGAACGAAGCGCAGATGGAAACGCTGCTGGATGTGACCGGGACGATCGGGGCGCAAACCGGCTTCCCGTCAATTAACCTGAACATCACCGACGATAGCAGCCAGATTCAGGGCAAAGACGTCGACATCATGTTAATCGGCAGCATTCCCGATAAGCTGAAAGATGATAAGCGAATCGATCTGCTGGTGCAGGCGACGCAGAGCTGGGTAAACACCCCGACGCGCCAGACCTCATTCCCGAGCATTATGCCGGATATGGCCGATCGTGCGGCGGATGTGCGTACGACCCTGACCTCCTCTGGCCCAATGGCGGCCGTGGTGGGCTTCCAGTCGCCGTTTAACGATCAGCGAAGTGTGATTGCGTTGTTGGCCGATAGCCCACGCGGTTATACGTTACTGAACGAAGCGATGAACGACAGCGGAAAACGGGCGGCGATGTTTGGTTCTGTTTCGGTGATCCGTGAGTCTGGTGTTAACAGCCTGCGGGTAGGGGATGTTTACTACGTCGGACATTTACCGTGGTTTGAACGCCTGTGGTATGCCCTGTCGAATCACCCGGTACTGCTGGCCATTCTGGCGGCGGTGAGTGTCGTGCTTCTGGCCTGGGTGCTGTGGCGTCTGCTGCGTATCATTAGCCGCCGCCGTCTTGATCCGGACAATGAGTAATTAACGATGAACGCGCTTCGTGGATGGACGTTAACGGTGTTAATGGTGGCCGCCGTGAATGTGCAGGCAGCCTGCACATGGCCTGCCTGGACACAGTTCAAAAAAGATTACATCAGCCAGCAAGGGCGGGTAATCGATCCCAGCGATGCGCGTAAAATCTCTACCTCGGAAGGGCAAAGCTACGCGATGTTCTTTGCCCTCGCCGCGAATGACCGCCCGGCGTTTGATCTTCTGCTGGACTGGACGCAGAACAACCTGGCGCAGGGCGCTTTGCAGGAGCATCTGCCAGCCTGGCTCTGGGGGCAAAAAGATCCGAAAACGTGGAGCGTGCTGGACAGTAATTCCGCGTCTGATGCCGATGTCTGGATTGTCTGGTCTTTGCTGGAAGCGGGCAGATTGTGGAAAGCGCCGCGCTATACCGACATCGGCACTGCGCTGTTAAAACGCATTGCCCGCGAGGAAGTGGTCACCGTGCCGGGGTTGGGCTCCATGCTGTTGCCGGGCAAAGTGGGTTTCGCGGAAACGACAAGCTGGCGCTTTAATCCAAGCTATTTACCGCCGCAACTGGCGCAGTACTTTACCCGTTTTGGCGCGCCGTGGACTACCCTGCGTGAAACCAATCTTCGCCTGTTGCTGGAAACAGCCCCGAAAGGCTTTTCGCCGGACTGGGTGCGTTATGAGAAAAACAAAGGCTGGCAGTTGAAGCCGGAAAAAACGCTGGTCAGCAGCTACGATGCCATTCGCGTCTATATGTGGGCGGGTATGCTGCATGATGGCGATCCGCAAAAAGCGCGCCTGCTCGCGCGATTTAAACCGATGGCTACCCTGACAACAAAAAACGGCCTTCCGCCGGAGAAAGTGGACGTCGCCAGCGGCAAAGCACAGGGCAATGGCCCGGTGGGCTTCTCTGCCGCGATGCTGCCTTTTCTGCAAAACCGCGATGCGACAGCGGTGCAGCGACAGCGTGTGACTGACAACTTTCCTGGCAGCGATGCCTATTACAGCTACGTGCTGACCCTTTTTGGACAAGGTTGGGATCAGCATCGTTTTCGCTTCACCCTTCGTGGTGAGTTACTACCTGACTGGGGCCAGGAATGCGCAAGTTCACACTAAGTTTACTCAGTATATCGCTCGGCCTGACATTAATGCCGATGGTTCATGCCGCGCCTTCCGCGCAACAGCAACTGCTGGAGCAGGTGCGACTCGGCGAAGCCTCGCACCGTGAAGATCTGGTGCGACAGTCTTTGTATCGTCTGGAACTGATGAACCCGAATAATCCGGACGTGATTGCCGCCCGTTTTCGTTATTTACTGCGTCAGGGCGATATCGCTGGGGCACAGAAGCAACTCGACCGACTCTCCCAATTAGCACCGAGTTCCACCGCGTATAAATCGTCCCACACGACCATGCTGCTCTCCACGGCGGAGGGAAGACAGTCTTTGCAGGAGGCGCGTCTGCAGGCCACCACCGGGCATCCGGAAGAAGCGATTGCCGCTTACGATAAGCTGTTCAAGGGGAATCCGCCTGAGGGTGAGCTGGCCGTCGAATACTGGACGACGGTGGCGAAATTACCCGCACGACGCAATGAGGCCATTAATCAGCTCAAAAAAATCAATGCCAGCAACCCGGGCAACAACGCTTTACAAAACTCACTGGCGCAGCTGATGTTTGACAGTGGACGGCGCGACGAAGGGTTTGCGGTATTAGAACAGATGGCGAAATCCAACAGCGGACGCAACGCGGCGTCGGATATTTGGTATGGTCAGATAAAAGACTTGCCGGTAAGTGAATCCAGCGTACAGGCACTGCAAAAGTACCTGACGGTGTTCAGCGAAGGCGGCAGCGTCAATGCAGCGCGCGGCAAGCTAAATGATCAACAAAAACAACTGGCCGATCCCGCGTTCAAAGCAAGAGCCCAGGGGATGGCTGCGGTTGACGCCGGACAAGGCGGCAAAGCCGTGTCGGAATTACAGCAGGCTGTCAGCGCAAACCATAACGACAGCGAAGCCGTTGGCGCGCTGGGGCAAGCCTATTCACAGCGTGGCGATCGCGCACGCGCCGTGGCGCAATTTCAGAAAGCCCTGGCGATGGACCCGCAAAGCAGCAGCCGCGACAAGTGGGAAAGCCTGCTTAAAGTCAACCGTTACTGGCTGTCAATTCAGCAGGGTGACGCTGCCCTGAAAGCCAATAATCCAGACCAGGCAGAGCGTCTTTATCAGCAGGCGAGAAACATTGATAACACTGACAGCTATGCGGTGTTGGGACTGGGTGATGTGGCGATGGCGCGTAAAGATTACGCCGCCGCCGAACGGTACTATCAACAAACGCTGCGCATGGACAGCAGCAACAGCAACGCAGTGCGTGGGTTAGCGAATATTTATCGCCAGCAATCCCCGGAGAAAGCCTCGGCATTTATCGCCTCGCTCTCCGCCAGCCAGCGTCGCAGTATTGATGACATTGAGCGCAGCCTGGAAAACGATCGTCTGGCGCAGCGAGCAGAAGCGCTGGAAAATCAGGGGAACTGGGCGCAAGCCGCTGAACTACACCGTCGCCGACTGGCCATGGATCCGGGCAGCGTCTGGGTCACTTATCGTTTATCACGCGATTTATGGAACGCCGGGCAGCGCAGTCAGGCCGATGCGCAAATGAGCGCGCTGGCGCGCCAGAAGCCCAATGACCCGGAACAGGTCTACGCCTACGGACTTTACCTCTCCGGTAACGATCAGGATCGTGCGGCAATGGCGCATATTAACAGCCTGCCGCGCAGCCAGTGGAACAGCAACATTCAGGAACTGGCAGACCGGTTGCAAAGCAATCAGGTGCTGGAAACCGCTAACCGTCTGCGTGACAGCGGCAAAGAACAGGACGCGGAAGAGTTACTCCGCCAGCAACCCGCCTCCACACGTATTGATTTAACGCTTGCCGACTGGGCGCAACAGCGCCGTGAGTACGCGACTGCACGCGCTTCCTATGAGGCGGTTCTGGCTCGCGAGCCGAATAACGTTGATGCCCATCTTGGTTTGACGGAAGTCTATCTCGCTCAAGGGGATAAAGCGGCGGCCCGCGCTGAACTGGCAAAATTGCCGGCGGCAGAAGCCGGAGAAACGCCGTCCATCAATATGCAGCGTCGTATCGCGCTGGCGCAGATGCAGTTGGGCGACACCGCGAGCGCGCAGCAAACCTTCAATAAAATCGTACCGCAGGCGAAGTCGCAACCACCGTCAATGGAAAATGCGATGGTGCTGCGTGACGCTGCTGCGATTCAGGCGCAGGCGGGCGAACCAGAGCAGGCGCTCGACACCTACAAAGATGCGATGGTCGCTGCGGGGATCACGCCAACGCGTCCCGAGGATAATGATACGTTTACCCGTTTGACGCGCAATGACGAGAAAGACGACTGGCTGAAACGCGGCGTACGTAGCGATGCGGCAGATTTATATCGTCAGCAGGATCTCAACGTCACCCTTGAGCATGATTATTGGGGATCGAGCGGCACCGGCGGGTATTCTGACCTGAAAGCACACACCACCATGCTGCATGTGGATGCGCCGTATTCCGACGGGCGCATGTTCTTTCGTACCGACATGGTCAACGTGAACGTAGGCAGCTTCTCTGATGATGCCAACGGGCAATACGATGACAACTGGGGCACGTGTACCTTGTCCGACTGTAGCGGCAGCCGCAGTCAGTCGGATCGTGGCGCCAGCGTCGCCGTTGGCTGGGCGAATGACACCTGGAGCTGGGATATTGGCACCACGCCAATGGGCTTCAATATTGTTGATGTCGTGGGCGGCGTGAGTTACAGCAACGACATCGGCCCGTTGGGATACACTCTGAACGCGCACCGTCGTCCTATCTCCAGTTCTCTGCTGGCCTTTGGCGGGCAGAAAGATGCGCCAAGTAATACCAACAAAACATGGGGTGGTGTGCGTGCAGACGGCGGCGGCGTCAGCCTCAGCTATGACAAAGGCGAAGCGAACGGCGTCTGGGCGTCACTGACCGGCGATCAGCTCACCGGGCAGAACGTGGAAGACAACTGGCGCGTGCGCTGGATGACCGGTTACTACTACAAGATCATTAACGAGAATAATCGTCGTGTCACTATCGGTCTGAACAACATGATTTGGCACTACGACAAAGACCTGAGCGGATATTCGCTGGGACAGGGCGGTTACTACAGCCCGCAAGAGTATCTCTCATTCGCCGTACCGGTGATGTGGCGCCAACGCACAGAACACTGGTCATGGGAGTTGGGCGGTTCCGTGTCCTGGTCGCATTCGCGCACCAAGACAATGCCGCGTTATCCACTTATCAATCTAATCCCCGAAGATTTTCAGGATGAAGCACGCACCCAGACCAACGATGGCGGTAGTAGCCAGGGCTTTGGCTACACGGCGCGGGCGCTGATCGAACGTCGCGTCACCTCTAACTGGTTTATCGGAACGGCGATAGATATTCAGGAGGCGAAGGACTACACCCCAAGCCATTTCTTGTTGTATGCGCGTTATTCTGCCGCAGGCTGGCAGGGTGATATGGATTTGCCGCCACAGCCGCTGGTGCCTTACGCCGACTGGTAAGTTTTCAGATACCGCCTCTCTTAATGCCGTCACGATCGGGTATACTCTGGCGGCTTTTAAAGATATTCCTGGAGAGTCAATTTGCGCGTCAGTCGCTCGTTAACAATTAAGCAGATGGCAATGGTTGCGGCCGTTGTCATGGTGTTCGTTTTTATATTTTGCACCGTTTTGCTGTTTCATCTGGTACAGCAGAACCGCTATAACACGGCTACGCAACTGGAAAGCATCGCTCGCTCTGTTCGGGAACCTTTGTCTGCGGCAATACTCAAGGGCGATATCCCCGAAGCGGAATCTATTCTTGTCAGTATCAGACCTGCCGGGGTGGTCAGCCGCGCCGATGTCGTATTGCCTAATCAGTTTCAGGCGCTGCGTATCAGCTTTATTCCCGAGCGCCCGGTGCCGGTCATGATCACGCGCCTGTTCGAGCTGCCGGTACAGATCTCGCTGCCGGTTTATTCGCTTGAACGCCCGGCAAACCCGCAGCCGCTGGCGTATCTGGTGCTCCAGGCCGACTCGTTCCGCATGTATAAGTTTGTCATGAGCACCGTCTCCACATTAGTGACCATTTACTTACTTTTGTCGCTGGTGCTCACGGTGGCTATCTCCTGGTGTGTAAACCGCCTGATTTTGCATCCATTACGTAATATTGCGCGTGAGCTCAATGACGTTTCGCAAGAAGACCTGATCGGGCATCAACTGACGCTACCGCGGCTGCATCAGGATGATGAAATCGGCATGCTGGTGCGCAGTTACAACCTGAATCAGCAGATTTTGCTGCGTTACAACGAAGAGCAGACGGACAACGCGATGCGTTTTCCGGTTTCAGAGTTGCCGAATAAAGCGTTCCTGATGGGGATGCTGGAACAAGTGGTCGCGCGCCAGCAGACAACGGCATTGATGATTGTGACATGCGAAACACTGCGGGATACCGCTGGCGTTCTTAAAGAGACGCAGCGGGAAATCCTGCTGCTGACGCTGGTGGAAAAGATGAAATCCGTGCTGGCGCCGAGAATGGTGCTCACCCAGGTGAGCGGTTATGACTTTGCGATCATCGCGCATGGCGTCAAAGAGCCGTGGCATGCGATAACATTAGGTCAGCAAGTGCTCACTATCATTAATGAACGACTGCCAATCGAAAGCATACAACTGCGCCCCAGTTGTAGCATTGGCGTTGCAATGTTTTATGGCGATCTAACCGCAGAGCAACTGTACGGTCGCGCGGTGTCCGCCGCCTTTACCGCGCGGCGAAAAGGCAAAAATCAAATTCAGTTCTTTGATCCGAAACAGATGGAGCTGGCACAGCAACGCCTGACTGAAGAAAGCGATATTCTTAGCGCGCTGGACAATCACCAGTTCTCCCTTTGGTTACAGCCGCAGGTGGAGATGTCCAGCGGCAAGGTGCTGAGCGCAGAAGCGTTGTTGCGTATGCAGCAGCCGGATGGAAGCTGGGAACTGCCTGAAGGGTTGATTGAACGCATTGAATCCTGTGGCCTGATGGTGACGGTCGGCCATTGGGTGCTGGAAGAGTCCTGCCGCCAGCTTTCGGCCTGGCAACAGCGCGGTCAGATGATGCCGCTTTCCGTGAATCTCTCCGCGTTGCAGCTCATGCACCCGAGTATGGTGTCGGATCTGCTGGAGTTGTTAAACCGTTACCGCATCGAGCCGGGCACATTGATTCTGGAGGTGACAGAAAGCCGCCGGATTGACGACCCTCATGCCGCGGTCGCGATCTTACGTCCATTACGTAATGCAGGCGTTCGAATTGCGCTGGACGATTTTGGCATGGGATACGCGGGGTTACGCCAGCTACAACACATGAAGTCGCTGCCAGTCGATGTGCTCAAAATCGATAAAATGTTTGTTGATGGGTTACCGGAAGATAACAGCATGGTCACCGCAATTATCCTGATGGCGCGTAGCCTCAATTTACAGATGATTGCAGAAGGCGTGGAGACACAAGCGCAGCGTGACTGGCTGGCAAATGCGGGGGTCGAAGTGGCGCAAGGTTTCTTATTTGCCCGTCCTGTTCCTGCTGAAGTGTTTGAAGAACGTTACCTGAATGACGTATCGCCTGATTACAAAACTTAAAAAAGGTCGGGCTTGTGCGAGCCAGTTCAAATTTTTTAACATTTTTGTTTCAATTATGATCCAGGTACATTTCTGTCATGTTGTTGGGGTGTTATTTTAAGGCCGCAGGTCAATCATAACCTTACAAGGCCTGTGGTTTTTACTTCAAGGACACCCTATGAAAACCTCTCTGTTCAAAAGCCTTTACTTTCAGGTCCTGACAGCAATCGCCATTGGTATACTCCTTGGCCATTACTACCCTGAATTAGGCGCTCAAATGAAACCGCTTGGCGACGCGTTCGTTAAGCTCATTAAGATGGTCATCGCTCCTGTCATCTTCTGTACTGTCGTAACCGGCATTGCAGGCATGGAAAGCATGAAAGCCGTTGGCCGCACAGGTGCGGTTGCGCTGCTGTACTTTGAAGTCGTCAGTACTATCGCGCTGATCATCGGCCTCATCATTGTAAACGTGGTGCAACCTGGCGCCGGGATGAACGTCGACCCGGCCACTCTGGATGCCAAAGCCGTCGCGATTTACGCCGAGCAGGCGAAGGACCAGGGGATCGTGGGCTTCCTGATGGATATTATCCCGGGCAGCGTTATCGGTGCGTTCGCCAGCGGTAACATCCTGCAAGTCTTGCTGTTTGCCGTGATGTTTGGTTTTGCTCTCCATCGTCTGGGCAGCAAAGGGCAGATGATTTTCAACGTGATTGAAAGCTTCTCGCAGGTCATCTTCGGCATCATCAACATGATCATGCGTCTGGCGCCTATCGGTGCGTTTGGCGCAATGGCCTTTACCATCGGCAAATACGGTGTGGGGTCGCTGGTGCAGTTAGGGCAGTTGATCATCTGCTTCTATATCACCTGTATCCTGTTCGTGGTGGTAGTACTGGGTGGGATCGCCCGTGCAACTGGCTTTAGCATTTTCAAATTTATTCGCTACATCCGTGAAGAGCTGCTGATTGTACTGGGAACCTCTTCGTCCGAGTCTGCGTTGCCGCGTATGCTCGACAAGATGGAAAAACTGGGCTGTCGGAAGTCGGTCGTCGGGTTGGTTATTCCAACCGGCTATTCATTCAACCTGGATGGCACATCCATTTATCTAACCATGGCGGCGGTGTTTATCGCGCAGGCGACGAACAGCCATATGGATATTTTCCATCAGATAACGCTATTGGTGGTGTTGCTGCTCTCCTCGAAAGGGGCCGCAGGGGTGACCGGAAGTGGCTTTATCGTTCTGGCTGCCACCATCTCCGCCGTCGGGCATTTACCGGTTGCGGGTCTGGCGCTGATCCTCGGTATCGACCGCTTTATGTCTGAAGCCCGTGCGTTGACCAACCTGGTCGGTAACGGCGTGGCGACAGTCGTGGTTGCCAAATGGGTGAAAGAACTGGACCACAAAAAACTCGACGATGTGCTGAATAATCGTTCGCCGGAAGGCAAATCGCACGAAATATCCTCTTAATCTCGCCTCTAATGCCCGCAGTCCCTTCCAGGACTGCGGGTGTTTGCGCATAATTGACCCCTGCACCAGAATCCGCCTTACCCGGCGGCTTCGGTTTTTTTACACTTCTTCCGTGACATTTCCATGTTCTTGCGGTCTAACACGAAGTGTTTTTAACGTCATATTCAGATAAGCCTTTTCAGGATTGTCTTTTTATTACCAGGATTGTTGATCAGGGGTTCACATGCAGGGCACAAAAATTCGACTTTTAGCGGGCGGTTTGCTGATGATGGCCGCTGCCGGCTATGTGCAGGCTGATGCGCTCCAGCCCGATCCAGCATGGCAACAGGGGACGCTGGCAAATGGTTTGCAGTGGCAAGTTTTAGCCACTCCGCAGCGCCCCAGCGACCGAATTGAGGTTCGCCTGCTGGTCAATACCGGTTCTCTCGCTGAGAGCACACAACAGAGCGGTTTCAGCCATGCTATCCCGCGTATTGCGCTGACGCAAAGCGGCGGCCTGGAGGCCACGCAAGCACGTTCACTTTGGCAGCAAGGGTTTGATCCTAAACGCCCGATGCCGCCGGTTATCGTTTCCTACGATTCCACGCTGTATAACCTCAGCTTGCCGAATAGCCGTAACGATCTGCTTAAAGAAGCACTCTCTTACCTGGCCACCGTCTCCGGTAAGCTAACGATCACACCGGAAACGGTGAATTACGCGCTGAGCAGCGAAGATATGGTCACGACCTGGCCGATGGACACCAAAGAAGGGTGGTGGCGCTATCGTCTGAAAGGGTCGGCATTGTTAGGCCATGACCCTGCAGACCCGCTGAAACAGCCGGTCGATGCGGCGAAAATCGAAGATTTCTACCAGAAATGGTACACCCCAGACGCGATGACGCTGATTATTGTCGGCAACGTTGATGCGCGTTCGGTTGCAGAGCAAATCAACAAAACCTTTGGTGAATTAAAAGGCAAGCGTGAAACGCCTGCGCCCGTACCGACCCTTTCACCGCTGCGTGCGGAAGCGGTCAGTATCATGACGGATGCCGTACGCCAGGATCGTCTTTCCATTATGTGGGACGCGCCGTGGCAACCTATCCGCGAATCTGCCGCATTGCTGCGCTACTGGCGTGCTGATTTAGCCCGTGAAGCGCTGTTCTGGCATGTTCAGCAAACGTTGAGCAAGAACAACGCGAAAATTGGTCTGGGCTTTGACTGCCGGGTACTGTTCCTGCGCGCCCAATGCGCGATCAACATCGAGTCAGCCAACGACAGGCTGAATGCGAATCTGGGGATGGTGGCGCGTGAGCTGGCGAAAGTTCGCAACGATGGCCTGCCGGAAGAGGAATTTAACGCGCTGGTGGCGCAAAAGAGTCTGGAATTGCAGAAGCTGTTTGCGACCTATGCGCGTACCGATACTGATATCCTGATTAGCCAGCGCATGCGTTCGCTGCAAAATCAGGTGGTGGATATCGCCCCTGAGCAGTATCAGAAACTACGCCAGGACTTCCTCAACAGCCTCACTGTTGAAATGCTGAATCAGGATCTTCGCCAGCAGTTATCGCAGGATATGGCACTGATTCTGCTGCAACCGAAAGGCGAACCGGAGTTCAACATGAAAGATCTCCAGGCAACATGGGATCAAATCATGACGCCTGTCGCTTCAGCGGCAGCCGCGACCAGCATAGAAATGGATGAATCGCATCCGGAAGTGACCGACATTCCGGCGGCACAGTAGAAAGGTAGGCAGGAAAAGGCGTTAACGCTGCCATCCGGCGATAGTGTGATGCCTGATGGCGCTACGCTTATCAGGCCTACAAGACCGTAGGCCTGATAATGAGCATTACTGAGGCATTGCGTCGCGTGGGATGATTGCCCCGCGATGCTGAATGACGGTGCTGGCTGTCAGATGACCGCGTTTTGCTGCATCAACCGCAGTGCCGCCGGTCAAACGCACAGCCAGATAGCCTGCGCTGAAGGAGTCGCCCGCGGCAGTCGTGTCAATCACCTTCTCTTTCGGCAGTTTCACGGCCGCGACATCGATCAGTTCCTCACCCTGAATTGAGACCAGGCAAGAGTCCGCGCCGCGTTTTACCACCACTTCTTGTACGCCCGCCGCATGGGTGCGTGCAAACACGTCCTCAACCGGTTTTTCGCCCCACAGCGCGTCTTCATCATCGAGCGTCAGGAAGGCGATGTCGGTGCATTCCAGCATTTGCTGGTACACCTGCTGCGTCTCTTCAATACTTGCCCACAGGCGAGGACGGTAGTTGTTGTCAAAAATCACTTTCCCGCCGTTGGCGCGACACTCGTGCAGCAGGGTCAATAATTTCTCGCGACTGCCAGGGCTCAGGATCGCAAGACTGATGCCGCTCAGATACAGGTAGTCGAATGTCGCCAGCTCCTCGCAGATCGCGGCAGACTGCTCGCTCTCCAGCCAGAATTTTGCGGCGGCTTCATTACGCCAGTAGTAGAAGGTGCGCTCGCCGGTGCTGTCGGTCTCAATGTAATAGAGGCCCGGCAGACGGTTCCCCATGCGTTGCGTCAGGGAGGTATCGACGTTTTCACCCTGCCAGGATTCCAGCATTTGCTGGCTGAAATTATCAGTGCCCAGTGCCGTGACATAGTGAACGGATAATGCCGCAGAATCGACCTGGCGGGCGATATAAACGGATGTATTCAACGTGTCGCCACCGAATCCGCGCTGAACGTCGGCGCCTTTCTGTGACAGCTCAATCATGCATTCGCCAATCACGGCAATCTTTTTGGACATAGTCGTGAACCTGCTCTGAAAATAATAGCGGTAGTGTGCGCTGTGGGTGTTTAGTGGTCAACCATATTAAAACAACGTTCCATTATTTTTTTGAGCCAACGCGTATTCTGAGATGATTTTTTGGCGATCTGTTTTCTATTTTGCAAGTGACTGAACATAAAGTTCTCCGCTTAAGCGCCGATAACCTTTGACGAGTCCGGGCAGTCACACTCTCACACACAGGACATCTGAGATGATAAAGCAGGTTATCCAGCAGCTAAGCATTCCTGATGCAAGCATCGAAAGCTTGCAGGAGCGGCGCTTTTGGCTGCAGTGCGAGCGGGCTTATACCTACCAACCGATCTATCAGACCAGTGGGCGATTGATGGCCGTCGAACTGCTGACGGTAGTGACACACCCTGATAATCCCGCTCAACGTCTGGCCCCGGATCGCTACTTTGCCGAAGTCGCGGTGCGACACCGTATCGATGTTGTCAAAGAGCAACTCGCTCTGCTGGAAAAGAATGAACGATTTTTCAGGGATCATGATTTGCTGGCCTCGGTGAACGTCGACGGCCCAACGCTTATTGCCATGCGCCAACAGAGCGATATCCTGAATACGATTGAACGTCTGCCCTGGCTGCGCTTCGAGCTGGTAGAGCACATCCGTCTGCCAAAAGATTCATCGTTTGCCTCAATGTGCGAGTTTGGCCCGCTTTGGCTGGATGACTTTGGAACCGGAATGGCAAACTTCTCCGCACTCAGTGAAGTGCGTTACGACTACATCAAAGTCGCCAGGGATCTGTTTGTTATGCTGCGGCAAACCCCAGAGGGGCGAAATCTGTTCACTTTGCTGCTGCAACTGATGAACCGTTATTGCCGTGGCGTCATTGTTGAAGGTGTTGAAACACTGGAAGAGTGGCGCGATGTGCAGAACTCGCCAGCGTTTGCTGCGCAAGGTTATTTCTTATCACGCCCGGTCGCGCTGGATACCCTCAAAGAGGTTATTTTGACGCTGTAATGCTGGACTGTCTTTAGGGCATGATTCTGGCTCAAAATCAGTTCGGCACAAAACCAGCGATCTGCGTCTTTTCCCTGGCTGCGGATAAATTTAGCGGGGTCAGGATATTTAATGGTGAATATGTTTCTTATTTAATGATATTCCCTGCGCTAGCCGTCGACCTGTTCCTGTATATCTTCCTGTGACACGAATTCGTGAATGTTCAGATATTCACTCCATAGGTGATATTTAAATATTCGTGACGTCGTTGTCTGATAGATGACGGTCATTTTCCCCGGAAGATGCAATAGGGTATTCGTGGTTTTTGGAAGAGTAAATTCATTCTAATTTACTATGGTTCAGCCATTAATTTAACTCTATAGATTAACCAGATACGCAATTTTTAAGCGTGGAATATAATTATTGTCTTAAACATCAGTGCATTGAAAATGGAATGTGTGTTTGTGGACTCAGGTTCACCAGCAGGAGAACAGCCTGCTTATGAACACCTCCGGGAAAATCCGTGACTGGAGATACGTCAATGACAGACCAAAGCGACAGTTTTCTTAAAGATGAATACTTAAAGCTGCAAGATCAATATGAAGATTATGACCGAAGAGCCTTGCTTATAAAAGGCTGGATAGGGGCAGGATCTATTGCCGGGTTTGCGTTGGGAACCAATGGCGATAAACCCATCACCTTTCTGACACTTTTTTCAATTGCACTGATCGCCAGTTGTTTTTGGTATCTTGAAGCCAAATGGAAAACATTCCAGTACGCGATTGCCAGTCGTATCAGAGTTATTGAGGCGCATTTCCGAAAAGACCCTGATATTTTATTTAAAAACCCTGCGCCATTTCAGATTTATAATTGGTGGTTTAAGTCTTATGCAAAGAACAACCCTATTTATAAATATGAACAATATTATAAGCCGGTAGGCCGTTTTGTTCGCTTAAAAAAAGCCGCCTTTCAGGATTTTGTTCATTTGCCCTATTCCCTCATTATTGCACTGTGCCTGTTAATGGGGTTAATTGACCTGTTCTCCAGTAAGCCAGCGCCAGCGCCAGCACCCTGTAAGCCTGTTGTGGTGGTCACGCAAACATTAACCCCGAACGCCAGCGTAGTGTGCGTTCCTGGCTCGTAATTCAGCGATAATGTTGCCCCTGAACAATCGAATTCCGGGGCAACATGTCGTTCATCCGGCAATCACATTACAGCGACTGGTGGCGCGTCTCATGTGTTAACAGGAGCGCTATCAGCGTCAGTCCCGCCATTGATGCCAGGTAAATCCCCACCGCCGCCAGACCGTAGTTTGTCTGCAACCACGCGGCAATGTAGGGGGCGACAGAGGCACCGAGAATCGACGCGACGTTATAGGAGAACGACGCACCGGTGTAGCGTACCTCAGTCGGGAACAATTCCGGCAGCAGCGCGCCCATCGGGCCGAAAGTCAGCCCCATCAGACTCAACCCCAGCAACAGGAAGGCGAAGACCAGCACCGGATTACCGGAACCCAGCAGCGGTTTAAAGGCGAACAGCGCAAACAGAATGATCATCGTGGTGATAATGACCATGCTTTTACGACGGCCAAAGGCATCGGCCAGCAGGCCTGCTACCGGCACCATTACGCCGAATCCGATAACTGCCATCATCAGCATCCACAATACGTCGTTACGCGACATACCGAGACCCACAGGGGCGGCAGCGGTGCTGAAGGTCATGGAATAGACGGTCATGATATAAAACAGCGTATAGGTCGCCAGCATGATAAATGTGCCGAGCACCGTGACGCGCACATGTTTTGTCAGCAGGGTTCCCAGCGGGATTTTTACCTGCTTTTTCGCCGCGGCAACTTTCGCGAATACCGGTGTTTCGTGCAAAGAGACACGCACATACAGACCAATAATCACCAGTACCGCAGAGAAGATAAACGGCACACGCCAGCCCCAGCTCATGAATTGCTCATCGGTCAGTAACCAGGAGAGCAACAGGAACGTGCCGTTGGCAAAGAAGAAACCGATGGGCGCGCCCAATTGGGGGAAGGAGCCGTACAGCGCGCGTTTGCGCGGCGGTGCGTTTTCGGTTGCCAGTAGCGCTGCGCCACCCCATTCACCGCCAAGTCCCAGCCCCTGACCAAAACGTGCCAGCGCCAGCAACAGCGGGGCGAAAATACCGATTGTCGCGTAGCCGGGCAGCAGACCAATGATGACGGTGGAAATCCCCATTGTCAGCAGTGAAGCCACCAGAGTGACTTTGCGTCCAACGCGGTCGCCAAAATGGCCGAATACGGCGGAGCCAATCGGGCGCGCCACAAAGGCGATGGCGAAGGTGGCAAGCGACTGTAACGTGGCTGCCGCAGGATCGCCCTGTGGGAAGAAAATATGGGGGAACACGATCACGGCGGCGGTGGCGTAAATGTAAAAGTCGAAAAACTCAATGGCGGTGCCGATGAGAGATGCGATGACGACTTTATTACGCGAGTTGACCGGCGTGTGTTCCTGTTCGTTGTCGAGTGTTGTGGCGGTTGCTTGCATAGTATTTTCTTATTTTTTGGCGAACGAATGGCCATATTACGCACAGCAAAAGAGACATTTCAATATGTAACAAAATGGGGTTTTGCTCATAAAAGCGGCAAAAAGGGGATAATTTTTAGGCCAGCGATTTCGCTTCTATGAAATGCTTCACAGAATTTTAAACTTAGATAATAAAACTGGTTTTTGGTTAAATAAAAGTTAAGGACTGGATTTATATTCTGAAATGGCGAGTGGGGCTGATATTTTTTGTTTTTCATCAGCCCCGTGAATGATTTAACGGTGTGTTTTGCCTGGCATCCGCGGGTCGTCTTTGTATTGCGCGGTGGCAATCCAGGCCGCGCAGAAGAGCGTCAGGCGGGCGAAGAAATAGAAGAACGCCATCAGACCCAGCACCGAGCCAAATGCAGCGCCGGAAGGGGATTTCACCAGCGCGGGCAGTGTCCACGTCATGATGATTTTGATGACTTCAAAGCCGATGGCGGCAATAAACGTTCCACGGATCAGCGCTTTCTTGCGTGGGCGATGTCGTGGCAATCGCCAGAAAATCCAGAAGAACAACAGGTAGTTGGCAAAGATTGAAATGGCCAGCCCGATCAGCCACCAGGCGGGTTTCAGCCATTCGATACTGTCGAGATACAGCGCCGAAATGATCAGTTGCTGGGCAGACCCGGCGATGGAGGTAATAGAAAGGGTGACGATCAACGCGACCAACAGGCCGATCAGGGAGATAAAGTCACGCAGGTATTTTATCCAGATCTTTTCCTGATCCTGCGGCGTGCGTTCCCAGACGTCCCGCGACTGGGCGCGAATCGCTTCCCGCAGGTTTCCCATCCAGTTGATGCCGGAATAGAGCGCAATCCCCAGACCGACCAGACCGACGGTAGTACGCTGCTGAACGGCGGTATTGATCGTGCTTTTAAGCGTAGCGGCCAGGGTGGGGTCGCTGACATTTTGCAGAATTTTTTCGAAGATATCCTGGAGCAGTGTGGGGTGCGACGCGAGGATAAACCCGGCGGCGGCGAATGACACCATCAGAATGGGGATCATCGACAGAAACGAGAAGTAGGTAATGGCCGCGCCGAACTGGTTTCCCAGTCGGTCATTAAAACGTTCTGCTGCACGCAGGAGATGGGCAATCACGGGCTGGCGTTGGATCTTTTGCGCGGTCGTGGTGACGGTTTTCAGCGTCTTGTGGGCTTTGCCGCTTTTTTCTGGCGCTTCTCGCGCGCCAGTCTCTGCATTTTGAATCGGGTCGTGCTCCAGTTCCTGATCCGGGTGTTTTACATCATTTTCCTGCATCATCAGGTCGATAGTCCTTCTTTTGTCTGCTATCGGGTTAGTATAGCCTCTTAGGGCGGCTTCCCGAAAAGTGCGACCGGATGCTAATCCACATAGCCTTTCATCACCCCGGTTAACCACTCCATAAACAGATGAACCCGGCGGGAAAGGTTGCGACGGTGTGGGTACAGCAGCGAAACCGGCATAGCGTCGGCGCGATATTGCGGTAACACTTCAATGAGCGTCCCTGCACGCAGCGCATCACGCACCCCAACGCGCGGCACCTGAATGATGCCCAGACCCGCCAGGCAAGCCGCGTAGTAAGTCTCAGTGCTGTTCACCGTTAATATGCCGCCTGTTTTAATCCACTGTGTCCCATTGACCGTGGCGACTTCGAAACCCAGTGGCCGTGTGCCCAGGTTCAGGGAATAGTGCACCACCGCGTGCGTGGCCAGGTCTTCCAGACTCTCTGGATAGCCAAAACGCGCCAGATACTGGGGGCTGGCGCAATTTATAACCGACAGTTTTCCCAGCGGGCGTGCGATCAATCCAGAATCTTTCAGCGCGCCAACGCGCACGACGCAGTCAAAGCCCTCGCGAATTAAATCGACCATGCGGTCGCTGCTGCTGAGCTCCAGTTCAATTCCCGGATACTGATGCAAAAATTGAGGGAGCTGCGGCATAACCAGGTTTTTGGCGATGCCGACCGGCATATCCACCCGCAGTTTACCGCTGATGCTTTTCGGATCGTGCTGAAACAGACCGTCCAGCTCATCAAGATTGCTCAACAGATCTTTGGCGCGCTCGTAATAGACCATCCCGTCCTGCGTGAGCTGAACGCGCCGCGTAGTCCGGTGCAGTAGCTGCGTTCCAAGTAGGTTTTCCAGCGCCTGAATCTGGCGAGATACGCTACCTTTAGGGAGGCCGGATGTCTCGGCGGCGCGCGAAAAACTCTCCAGTTCCGCGACGCGGATGAACAACTGCATTGCGTGAATTTTATCCATCCCGACCGCCTATTGTTGTTCTGTGTGAAACAGTGATGCGTATCTGGCTATCTTTATAGTTTTTCTATCACCTAATAAGCTCTATCTCAATCTTAACAACACCTGAAATGAGGTTTCTTATGACACAACGTATCGCATTAGTGACCGGTGGTAGCCGTGGATTGGGTAAAAACGCGGTGTTGAAGCTGGCAGACAAGGGAACGGATATTATTTTTACCTGGAATAGCCAGCAGCAGGCGGCTCTGGATGTTGTCGCTGAAATTGAGCGAAAAGGGCGAAAAGCGGTGGCAATACAGCTAAACGTCAGTGATATTGCCAGTTTTGAGACGTTCACCCGCGACGTCAAAACACAACTGAAAAATGTCTGGAATCGCGAGACGTTTGATTATTTAGTGAACAATGCGGGTGTCGGTCTGTATGCGCCGTTTGCAGACACGCCGGAAGCCATGTTTGATGAATTATTGAGCATCCATTTTAAAGGCCCTTTCTTCCTGACTCAGCGCCTGTTACCGCTGATTAAAAATGGGGGACGGATCCTGAATGTCTCAACGGGACTGGCCCGTTTTGCCCTGCCGGGGTATGCCGCTTACGCCTCAATGAAAGGGGCGATGGAAGTGCTGACGCGCTATCAGGCCAAAGAGTTGGGTGAGCGCGGGATCACGGTGAACAGCATTGCGCCAGGCGCGATAGAAACTGATTTTGGCGGCGGCAGACTGCGAGACAACAAAGAGCTGAATGCCTACGTTGCGTCGCAAACCGCGTTGGGACGCGCCGGTTTGCCGGGGGATATTGGTGATGCCATTGCCGCATTGCTCAGCGATGAACTGGGTTGGATGACGGCGCAGCGGATTGAAGTGTCAGGCGGCATGTTTCTGTAAGCGTGGGGCGATGCTAATCCGGTGGGTGAGATTGTCCACCGGATTAGCATCGGCGAGTGAATATCAGCGCCACTCATGCTTTAACAAGCCAAAAAGCCAGTCATCCTGCCAGCGTTGCTGTAGCCAGTAGCTTTCGCGCAGCGTCCCTTCCAGCACAAATCCTGTTTTTTCCAGCAACTGGCGCGAAGCCTGATTACCAGCAGTGACGCAGGCTGTCAGTCGCCGCAGGCCGCCCGCGGAAAATGCATAATCGCAGACGGCGCGTAAAGACTCCGTCCCATAGCCTTTTCCCTGAGCTTCGGGCGCCAGCAGGAACCCGACTTCGGCGCAATCTTTCCCACGATGAATATACCCGTTGAGGCCGAGCGGCTTGCCCGTTTCGTTGTCGCAAAGGATCAGACACAGCCAGTGTGGACTCCCGGGCTGCCATTCGGGTAATCGGGAGTCGAAGGCCTCGCGAATCTCTGCTTCGCTACGTGCATCAGCGATATAGCGCATCACGTCAGGTTGTTGCTCTAGCGAGAGAAAAAAGGGCCAGTCGGTGGGCTCAAGCGGGCGACAGGTCAGGCGAGAGGTTTTCAATACGGGCACGAGCGTTCCTCCGAATAATTTTCTCAATGTTCACGTCGTGGTCACTGTTATATATGTTTAACTTGTTATATCTATAAAAACAGATAATTAAAATGAATATAACGAACTTCCCCAGGGGGAACACTGTTAGTTTAAGACCGAGATATCCGGGGCGACCACCGGGTTTGGCGTCCCTCCGGGAACCAAATCCCGGTGTTTCCCCTCATTCATTGGCTTAAGTGAACGGTGTTACCCTGGTGGGCGTTTTTTTAGATTAAGGATGATAATGACGATCAGCGTTTTACAGACGACAAGCACCACCTTTGAGCACTGTCTGGGTATTATCCGCCATGCCTCGGTGGAAATTTTGCTGTTGTTAGGGGTTCACGCCTGCGAAGGGAAAGATCCGCGCTGGTTTCTCGAACAACTGGATCAGGCCCGTTTGAACCTTGGCGGCTGGAATGCCGTGGCAAAACGACTGCATATGAATGACGCGCAACTCAGCCAGTTTACCCTGCGATTGCGCCATCTCCAGCAATGCGTACCGCAATATGAAAGCGGTCAGGCGGTGAGTGAGAATCAACTGATTGCCGCGCTGCGTTTCGTCACCGCGCTGGAGCAGCTACGCCAGTGCCAGCCGCTGCTGACGTATCTCACAGACGTCGACGCCAGCGATGAAAGCCAGCAACGGCGTGCAGAACGCCAGCTTCGCGTGATTGAGCTGGTTTTAAAAGGACTGGTGGCGCAGGTCTGGCCGGACAGCCAGTCACTGAATGCGTATTTAAAACAGCACTTTGGCGCCGATCGCCTCAGGCACTGGATTAAACAGGGCGACGGCCAGGACGCGCTCAGTGGAATGTGTTTTAGTGAGCTGGCGCTGATGGTGGTCGATAAAAAGAGCTTCGCTCGCCACTACGCCGGGGTGTTTAACGATACCTCGGTACTGACGCTGTTTGTTGAACCTCGTGCGACACTGCGGCAATTTCTCGACGACTGTCGACAGGCGCGTAATCGCGTGATTGCCGGAGAACCGCTCACGGCGGCGCAGTTGACGCTGCTCTCCTGCCAGTATCAGCATATTACCCGCCCGGTACAGCGGGCGTTTGAGCGCGGGCGTACGCGGGTGAATCCCGCCTCGTTGTTGATTGTCGATGACGCGCCACTGGAACAGTATTGGGAGCGTGCGCGACATATAAATCACCAGGCGGGTGGCGAGCGGCAAGAGATTGGTGAAACGATAGAACCCCCGCGCAAACGGCCGCAACGTAGCGCAGAAGAGCGGGAACAGCTGATCTCCGGCACCCTGTGGGGCGCTGTCGGCGCCATGGTGCTGGCGATACTGGGGGGCGGGATTTGGTTATTCAGCTCGCAAGCGTCGCCCACTGCGCCGGGCATTGAGATCGTACAGAATGAGCCAAAACGGGAATCGCCTTCGCCGCGGGAGAGTATCACGCAGAAAGGGATCACCTGGGATGCCTTTAACATGCGGGCGGCTATCGACAGGAATGACACCCATGTCACCACCCTGTTTTTACAGGGCGGGATGAACTGGCAGTTAGCCTGGACCGAGCAGGCTTTCTCACTGGGAAATACTGACGTGCTGCAATTGTTGCTACGTTACCCTTCGCAGATGGATGAGCTTAAACCCTGTCGACGGTTTATTAATACCCTGGGGCACGCCATGTCGAACGGCGCGACGCTGACCGCCGAACACGCCTTGTATTTGCAACGTTTTTGCACGGTGCCTGCGGTCGTGGCGCGCCAAAAACATGAGGCTGAGCAGGCGACATTACGCGCCCGCGCTGAACCCAGCGCGGACAACAAGAAATGGCTGAAGATTCAGACCGCCATTTATAAGGAGATTCGCGGCTAGCGGGGGCGTTACGGCTCCCCGTATAACCCAATCAGGCGGCGCACCACGCCGTTAGTCCAGCCAAATCCATCCTGTAAGGGATATTCGCCGCCGCCGCCTTCACGCGGCGTGCCGCCCGCAATATGGTATTTTTCGATAAGCTTATGATGATGCTGGTAAAAATGGTTTACCGTTTGTAGCCAGCTACGGGCAATCTCATCACCAAGGGCGTCGTCGCCATACATCTTGAACCCCTGAACCGCCATCCACTGTAGCGGCGCCCAGCCATTGGGTTTATCCCACTGTTCGCCGGTTTCGTATTCGGTCGCCATAATCCCGCCGGGTGTCAGTAAGCGGCTACGAACTGCGTGGCTCAGGCGATCGGCCTGTTCATGTGTCGCCATGCCAACATACAGCGGCACAATGCTGGCGGCGGAGAACAGGGCCATCTGCTCGCGCCGCCAGTCATAGTCCCGATAGCAGCCATTATCGTCATCCCACAGGTAACGGTTCACGGCGGCCCGACGGTTGCTGGCCTTCTGGCGGAAAAGAGCCTCGGTATCCCGATCGCCCTTCAGCGCAGAAATATTGGCAATGGCGCTCTCCAGTTTGAACAAAAAGGCGTTGAGATCGACGGGAATAAACTGGGTGGTGCGAATACTCGCCAGGCGCGCTGTATCGCGCAGCCAGCGGGATGAGTAATCCCAGCCGGAAGCCGCTCCGGCACGCAGATCGCGATACACCTCATTGGGAGGGCGACCGGAATGTTTGGCGGTTTCCACATCCTCCAGCCACGACTCGTCACGCGGGGTGTCGCGATCGTCCCAGTAACGGTTGAGCAGCGAACCGTCGGGCATCCGGACGACGTGACGATACGCCTGATTGAGCACCAGTGATTCGGCGCCATCCATCCAGAATGCGTACTCCATCTTCAGATGTTCGAGGTAGCGCCGCGCCCCGCGTACGCCATCTTCCTCGAACAGTTCGACCATCAGGGCAAACACCGGCGGCTGGGAACGACTCAGATAGTAGGTACGGTTGCCGTTCGGAATATGGCCGTAGTTCTCAATCAGCCAGGCGAAGTTGTCCGCCATACATTTCAGGAGATCTCCGCGACCGCTTTCCGCCAGCCCCAGCATGGTGAAATAGGAGTCCCAGTAGTAGGTTTCGCTGAATCGCCCGCCCGGGACAATGTAGGACTGCGGTAACGCCAGCAGCGAAGACCACGGAATGTGGTCTTGCGGCTCGCGCGTCAGCACAGGCCAGAGCTGATCGATATGCTCTTTCAGCGAGTTTTCCGGGTTAGAGACATACTCCGTGGAGGACGCGTCCGGCAGCCAGAAGTGGCGTTCAACAAACTGTCGCAGGTTGAAATCCCGGTGTCGTCTGACTTTCCGGTAGCGGATCAGGATATCGAGCGGATCCATTTTCGGCGCGCAGTCCGGGAAGGTTTTGCTGTCGGCAAAGATGCGGGCGGATTGCACATGCTCGAACAGTTCGAGGTAACGATCGGCTGGCGTAAGCGCGTCGGAGGCGGGAAGCCCCTCAATCATCTCGGGTTCAGGTTCTGCCTCGATCATTTCATCCAGCTTTAACTCGTGCGGATCCGTTTCATAAATCAGATCAACCTCGATCGTCATTTCGTCGGATGGGACGTGTTGCAGTTTCTGGTTGAGCATAATGAGAAGGGCCTCCGGATTGCGTCGTAAAGGATACGGGTATTGCCCGGCTGTTTTTTAAGCGTAGACATTCGCTTCGGTGCGTGGGGGGCAAAGTGTGCGGTGGTTCACATTTATGGCTGAGGGGAACGAGTGCGCATCTCTCGTTACTTGATGATTTCTAAGCCGTTATCACCAGAGGGATTTACAACAATAGCGGGAAAAAATTCAGAGCATTCGGTGAAAAGCGATTGATGAAGGATAAAAAAATGCCCCTCCGGGGAGGGGCATTCGACTTACCGCATGGTAACGAATTACCCATACAGGATTTGACTGTAGAAAAACTGGAAAGCCTTGTGGGAGAAGCCTTCTGGGCAAGAAGGGAATTTTCCAGAGTTTCGTGTCCGGCAATTTCCATCCTTCTTGTGCTTGGTTAACTCGATTCATTAGAGACCATAACTCCCTCGTGTACAGATTACTTATGTCGTCTTGCTTTTGACTCAGGTGGCTAATCAAGATAACGGCGTTTATTAAAAAAATTTTGTATCTATTACATACTGAACTGCTGATTTCGGAATACTATCATTTGATTGAGAGGCTTCCTGTTTGTTTAGCTGCTTATTTTTGCTCTTTTTAATAGGCTTTTTTACTTTCTGTCAGTCCATAAACAACTGACTGAGAAGGTTGGGGATTGTAGTAGCAGACAACCTAAGTAACTTATCCGCGCTGTTTTGATTGTTTTTTAGGCGCATGCTTGTTTTCCCGAAGTCAGTGCTTAAAGGGGAGGTGCCGGAGTGAGGGGGGTAGAAACTGAAAAATGTACATATTTACCCGATGAGGAAACTATGACCGAGGAATAACAAGGTCTTGCGAAAATATTAAGCACCACCTTTTTAGTTAACTCTGTCACACATAAAAAAAGGACCATTCGCGGTAGTTAACAATAAATCACCGAAAGAGGTTTCACTAATCCCCACAGTCCTTTCACCCCCAGTAATATCAAAAGATAAGAATTTTTTTCTAGTTCGGGTGGGATATCATCCGCCCCGGTTTTACGAACATCAACAACTTTGACATGGTATTTATTACTCTCACCCTGGAGGCTGGAGTATTTATAAAAAACAGTCCGGTTATAAGTGTAACGTTTTCCATTACTGTAACCAAATCCGTTAATCTCACGCCTTGCCATATTGTTTTTTCCAATAATCAGGCGGTGTGTTATTTGATATGAAAAAAGAGGGTCATCATGATGAACGCTGCCTACCAGGACTCCTTCGCAAGTAAGGTCAGTACCTTTATTTTGTTGTGCAAAAAATACGACGCCACCAAATATGGTTAATATAAATAAGGCAAATGCCTGTGCAATATTACGCTTAATCATTTCACCACCGACTGTAATGATATGTTATACAGGAGTTCGAAGCAGATTCATTATCAAGACATCTCGCCAGCATTACGCTCCCAGAAATTCCATTTTCCGCACCTTTATTAACACTTATATAAAAAGAAGAAGACGGCAAGCAAGATATTTCATGCTCACTAAGAAGTAACCTTGCGACTTTTGTTCGATATTCAATTGCCATGTCGTGGTTAGCAGTGTCCAGTGTATAGACCGGACACTCTTCATAAGTGAAGAGCAGGGCATTTTCCAACTTAGGTATGTCCGATTTACCCATATACAGGTACACAGCCATGATTAGTGTTAAGGCTATCCCTCCAATGAAAAAATAACTCTCTTTATTATTTTTTTTGGTGAAATGCTCCTGTGATTGAGTTTCGACAGTATCTAACAGTTGTATATCTTTTTGAGGGGCCTGTGTGATGTTAAAGTCTGTGGACACCTTGTACCCTTTACGCGGTACCGTGATGATAAACTCTTCACCATCGAAATATACGGAGAAAATTTTCCGGAGGTTGCTAATGTATTGTGTCAATGTGTTCACTGATCCGTCCAGGCCATGTGCCTCCCATACACTTTGCAGGCACTGCTCCTTAGACAGAATCTCACCTTTATTCTCTATGAGAAGACTGAGCAGGCGGTTATTGATCGCCGTCACCTTATGCTCAGGTTCTTCATGCGCTGCGATAAGTGAGATTGTCGCACTTGCACTGTCATACACCACGACATTATTTATGATGTAGATCATGGTTCTCCTACCAAACGACACTAAATCCACGTATACGCAGCCGAAGCTTTGCCTAATATAAGCTGATTCAGTCCGGTGAATTATGTTGTCGACATTTTATAGAATTTACCAAGCCTGCTTACGTTGCAACAGCATAGTATCATTATCCATAGCCGCCTATAAAACCCATGTATTTAAGCATAATAACCTATAATTATCAATATATGAATTATATCGTATCGATTTTTGGGATTTTGCTTATAATTAATTTCGTTGCCGGAGAGGGGGAGGGATTAACTCACTACTTGGGCTTACGAATCAGAATTGTTCGGTATTTTTGGAGGTAAATTAAATGTGACTGTAAGTATACAGAGTGATGATGCTTATCTTGTTATCGGCATAACCTGTTTATTCAAAGGCTATGAAAACAAAAGATATCAGTTCATTGATGTAGATCGAATTTATAATTACCAGAGTATAAAGTTATTTATAAACTCTGCATCATGTAATGACGTCATAGTTATCATTTTGAGAGGGGGTGTTAATTCGCAACCCTTGATGAAGCATGGTGGAATATCTATACATGAGCCAATCGATAACTGGTTTAAAATTCTGAAGTTACAATGTAAGCCTTCGCGTGATGAGTGGTTGCAACTGTTTTCTATCTATATCAATGGAAAACACCTGACTAGACGCCAGGTATATATAAAGCATCTATTTAAATCAACCTTAAACATAAAGGAAGTAGCAGACAACTTATCTCTTTCTGAGAAAACCATCAGGGCATACCTTGAACAGATGTACAAAAAACATAACTTCTCTTGTTTCCGAGATTATATGGACTTCATCAGAAAAAATTGATGTCGCATGTCAGCTTTTTAATTGGGTGAAACTTAACCACAACCTTAAGGATTATACATCATGAAAAAACTAACACTGGCTTTGGCAATTACATCTGCACTTTTTTCTAACGCCTATGCAGACGTTGAAGGTGAAACCAGCACCATCAGTTTCACAGGTAAAATTGTTGAAAGTACTTGTACGCTCGATAATACATCCAAAATAGGTCAGCAAATTGATCTTGGAACGATAGCGTCAAATACATTCAGTGCTGTTAATGATACGAGCTTAGAGCATGGTTTTTCCATCTCACTTGAAGACTGTAACCCCAGTACATATGAAAATGCGAAGATTACTTTTCGTGGAGACACTATTGGCGCCAACACCCAGTTGAGTGTAACTGGTGGTGCTACAAACCTTGGTCTTCAAATTCTTGAAAATGGAATCCCTCTCGCGCTGGACGGTTCATCATCTTCAGCTGAAAAATTATTGCAGGGTGGGACTAATACTTTCGATTTCACAACTCGCTATATTGCTCTGGACAATACAGTTGGGGTTGGTGATGCAAAAGCAAACGCCAATTTCACGGTTGAATATCGGTAGTTAATTAATGCCCCACATCAACATATTATATATGTGGGGCGACATATATGCATTAATGAATAAGGAGAATAAAATGTTTGGTATTAACATGGCAAAACATGCTGCATTAGGTCTTTCTCTTATTGCAATGCTCTTCCCTGTGGCAACCCTTGCTGAAGGTATTGCTTTGGCCGGGACGAGGATTATTTATCCGGCTGAAAATAAGCAGGTTACCCAATCCATTCGTAACACTTCATCTAAAAAAAGTTATTTGGTGCAAACTTGGATTGAATCAAGTGATGGGAAGAAAGCAACTGACTTCCTCGTCACCCCCCCATTGTATGTCAGTAACCCAAAGGATGAGAATGTATTACGAGTAATGTATACGGGTAAGCCTTTACCTAAGGACCGGGAAACACTTTATTACTTCAACGCAAAATCAGTTCCTTCCGTTGATAAAAAAGCGCTGGAAGGTAAAAACGTCTTGCTGCTCGCTGCAGTTACCCGAATCAAGGTTTTCGTGCGGCCCGAAGGTCTGAAAACCTCACCCAGTGAGGCTGCTTCCTCTTTGGTCTTCAGTCGTTCGGGGGAGCGGTTATCGATCCACAACCCTTCGCCATACTACATTACGATGGTGAACATGAAGGTAGGAAATACGCCACTTAAAGATTTGATGATTGCCCCGATGAGTGAGGACACCATTGTTTTGCCAAAAGGTGCCAGCCCCATGATCCACTACAGCACCATCAATGACCATGGTGCGACAACGCCGCAGAAAACGTCCGTCCTTAAATAGCTAACAGTACCAGTTGTTGTGTAGCAACGCTCTGAGAATTAGTGATTACTATGAAGCTTAAAAATAGAAAGATGAACAAAACAAGTTTATGTGTTTGCATCTCTATGATTATTTTTTTATCCCAAAATGGTCATGGCTCCGAACTATATTTCCCTCCGGAGTTGCTTTCTACTGGTGAGCAACAGGTAGCTAGTTTGTCTCATTTTCAGGGGGATGGAAATCAATTACCTGGCGAATATTCAGTTGATGTCTTCCTTAACCAGCAATTCATCTATGCAAAAACACTCGGTTTTGTAATAAGAGAGGATAGCGCCCAGGTTTCAGGAGAAAAATCAATAAAGCATGCCGACAACACGGGACTGATGGCATGTTTGACTCGTAAGGATCTGTTCCAGATGGGGGTCAAGGTCGCTGACTACCCTGCCCTAGCGGCAGCTGACAAAACAACATGTATTGACCTGGAGCAGTCAATACCAGAAGCATTTAGTCGTTTCAGTTTTACACGTATGCGCCTGGACATCAGCATTCCTCAAGCTGCAATTAATGCTAATGCCAGAGGATACATTGAGCCTGAACTTTGGGACGAAGGAATTAATGCAGCGTTAATGAATTATCATTTTTCTGGCAGCAACAGTACGTCCAGTGACAGCAGCAGTGATAATTATTATCTGAACCTGACTTCTGGTTTAAACCTAGGCGCCTGGCGTTTACGCGATTACCGCATCTGGAATTATTACAAGAACAAGTACACTTCCCGCCAGCAATGGCAACGCGTTAAAACGTATGCGGAGCGCAGTATTATTCCTCTGCGCAGCTCACTCAGTGTTGGCGAAAGTAGCACAAGTAGTGAAATATTTGATTCGCTTGGTTTTCGCGGCGTACAAATAATCACTGATGACAACATGTATCCAGATACGCGTCGGGGTTATGCACCAACAATTCGAGGTGTTGCTGAAAGTAATGCGCAGGTAAGCATTCGCCAGAATAGTTACAACGTCTACCAAACGACTGTGCCCCCAGGGGCGTTTGAGATTGATGATCTTTACCCAATGTATTCAAGTGGTGATCTGGAAGTTTCCGTAAAAGAAGCAAACGGAAACACCAGAGTGTTCACTGTTCCCTACTCCTCGGTTCCGATTTTACAACGCGAAGGACGGGTAAAGTACAGTCTTACTGCTGGTAAGTATCAGAACAGTAGCGTGCAGTACGAAAACCCAACGTTCGGTGAAGGCACACTGTTATGGGGACTCCCGCATAACTTTACTGCATACGGTGGTATGCAGTATTCAGAAAAATATCTAGCGACTCAGTTAGGTAGCGGCGTCAATATTGGTTCACTCGGGGCCGTTTCAGTCGATGTCACTCACGCCGACAGCACACTTACTGACGGAAGCCACCATAAGGGACAATCCGTTCGTTTCCTGTACGGACATTCACTGAATAATCTCGGGACGACTTTCCGACTTACCGGCTACAGATACTCGACAAAAGGATTCTACACTTTAGATGAAACCGCACTGAACCGAATGAGCGGTCGATTGTATGAGCAGGACGTTTACGACGATTTTGGAGAACTGATTAAGGACAACTACAGAGATTACTATTCGCTATATAACACTAAGCGCGCCCGGTTAGAGGCAAATATTTCTCAAAGCTTGGGCAGCATCGGCTCTATGTATGTCACCGGAGTTCGACAGACGTTCTGGGGTACCAGTAATACGAGCAACTCCCTCCAGTCAGGTTTCAGCAGCAGTGTGGGGTCTGTTAATTATTCACTTTCCTATGGGTACAGCAAGCAAAGCCGAACAGATGCCCCTTCTTATAATGAGCGCACGGCTAATTTATCAATATCAGTCCCATTAGGAAGAATACTGTCCTCTGACAATAAAGTCAGTCCTATTAATGCAACTTATAACACAACCAGAACCAGCCAGGGTGGCATGACTCATCAGGCGGGTTTAAGCGGGTCCATGCTGGAGAACAACAACCTCAGTTGGAACGTATCCCAGGGGCATGATCAAAACCAGGGGTATAGCGGGAATACAGGATTATCTTACAGAGGTGGCAGCGGTAACATGAGCGCTGGTTATAGCTATGGAAATAATTACAAGAAAGTAAATTACGGTCTTAACGGAAGTGCTCTTTTACACAGTGATGGTCTGACACTAGGCCAGCCAATAAACGATAGTGCAGTTCTCATTGCCGCCCCAGGGGCTTCAGGAACAAACCTCAAATACGAGCGGGGAGTAAAAACTGATAGCCGTGGATACGCGATTAAACCATACGCATCACCCTATCGTGAAAACAGCGTGTCTCTCGATATTAGTAACCTCGACGATAAAACGGAAATTGATAGTGCGGTTACTCGCGTTGTTCCTACAAAAGGAGCGATTGTGAAGGCTGATTTCACCGTACATAAGGGCCAGAAACTTCTTTTAACGCTGACGCATAAAAGTAATCCGATTCCCTTCGGATCAATAGCATCACTGGGCAACTATAGCGGTATTGTTGGTGACTCAGGACAAGTGTATATGACCGGCATGCCGGATAAGGGGCGCGTTTTGATAAAATGGGGTGACCAACCTGAGCAGCAATGTACTGCTGAATATCATCTTAATGAAAAATCAAAATCGTTATATATGGCAAATGTCACAGGGGAATGCGTGTAATGATGACGCAAAATATTCACCACAAACTGCTCATCTTAATTTGCGTTTTTTTCGCTGCTTTGATGAGTTCCGAGGTAAGAAGTGCTCTTTCATCTACAACCGTGACAATTTCCGGGAATGTGGTGCCTCGAACCTGTACTTTTGAAGAAAAAAACCAAAGCGTTTTATTGAAAGATGTAACATCGAATTCGTTCTCAAATCAGGGCATTTCAGGAGTGACTGAATTTATGGTTAATATCACCTCATGTCACGAATCAGTATCGCGATTAAAAATTACAATATCAGGTGCATCAGAACCCGACTCTACAGGCACACTTTTTTTAAATGCTGGAACAGCAAAAAACGTTGGTCTCAGACTCAGCTTTGCTGATGATGACCATATCATTAGCCCTGCGGGCGAAGATAGAGAAATGATTATTACAAACAGCAATGGAAGTTTGAAAATGAAAGCAGCTTATATGGTCACATCCATGCCGGTTGAACCTGGTAGCTTTTATTCGACAGCAGATTTGTTTTTTGAATACATGTAATACTTTAACAAAATATCACTGACATTGAGTAAAAACAGGGCTAAAACATGAAAAAGGTAATTTTAGCAGTAATTTTTATGCTGGGTATGCCTGTTGCACATTCACAGGAAATTTATTGCGGCAGGGCCGTATGGGAATCGAGCAATGGTGTCATAACTAACAGAGCTATACCCGGCTTTACAATGCATAATGTAAATAAAACACTAATAGTCAAATCGAAACCAAAAGGAAAGATTTATTTAGAGTCGATAACATTGACTGACTATCATAGCGGGGCAGTTCATTCATCTACGTTCATAAATCATGTTTCTCAAAGCACGAATGATTATGATTACTGGGAATCTACAACAAGCTTCCCTTTTCAAATTACACAGCAAAATAGCTCGAGCCAATACATTTCTTATCGGAGAATCTCCACTGAAAACGTTGATGACTTATATCTTGAACATCGGAACTTTGAGGATTATAGGATTTTGTTTACCGGGGATGCAAATAATTCAACCTTAAACACAGATGCAGGCGTTGGTCACGATTTTTTAACACGGTATATAACAAAAGCAGAAGTTGAGGATGTTATTGAAATCCCCGACCTTGTTGCAGGCGAGTCTAAGCTTGTTAACTTCGGACGACTCACCACCGGGCAAATAATAATAAATGGTGGTGGTGAGTACCCGTCTTTAGGTAAAAAAATCCCAACTAATAATCCTGGTGTAACAATTGATTTGAATCCAAGTAGAACATCTTTCCAGTCTTATGGTAATGGACTGATTCTTAAAGAACGTGAATTCTTCGCTGGTGATAACAGTAGTGATAAGCCTATTGATATTCAGGCCCAGGTGACTGCAACGAAAGATGCTTTGGGTCCATTTAGCCGTACTTTTAACGTGACAGTAAACTGTAACTAAACGTAGATATCATAAATACAAATCCAGGTTTAATTGTTTGTTAAAGCCGGTCTAGTATTTATAAATGGAGAGAAAATGAAAAAATTCAACATAGAATATTTGCGACTGGAGCCCTTAGTGGAATCAGAAAACTCCCTGATATGGGGCTATGAGATTTTGTCTGGATTAAATGAAAAAGTGTGTCCAGAAACATGGTTTTCATCATTTGACCCTGCTACGCAGGTGCAATGTCTCCACCGACAGATGGAACTCGTTCATCAGCTATCCCTTCTCCGGAAATGCTTCTTTAATTTGACGGTGCAGGGATTTATAGCGCTTACGCATGATGACATTACAAAGATAAGTAAATACAAACGGTTCAGCATTGAAATCTCAGATGTAAGCAATATTGCGTTACTGCCTCAGGATGAAATGGTCACCTTCTTGAAAAACATCAGTAAACTGCGATGTGTAGACATTAACGTCTGGATTGACGATTTGACCAGGTTTAACTCAATTTTCCTGCCTTTATTTATCGGAAGAGTTGATGGTGTTAAAATAGACCGTTCAGAACTAAACGGGCAGGAATTGCTTAAGCTGATATCATTGATTAAAGAACACTTAGGTGAATTGCCAATAATAATAGAAGGCATCGAAACCCCCTCTGACTTGAAGCTAATCAAAAAACATGGAATCAAAAACGCTCAAGGGTTTTTATGGAAAAAACACAACTTAATTACTGGATTGCGTGAGAGATCATAACCAGTAAACCTCAGATTTTGATAAATCTATCACGAATTAGTTCATGACTATTGTTAATGGATTGAAGGATGTTGCATTCTACTTTTCATTGGGTTATATGTGATCTGCATCAAATAGCATCTATTTTATTTTGTTAATAGATGAACTACATTCATCTTTCTTAGAAACTCAATATAGTGTAGCTATGATAGCCCGGAGACCGTCTAAGGGCGGTCCTTTTCCATTTTCCACTGTAATGAAACTTGTCAGTTTTATGAAACGAGAGTGATAATTCCCGATGATATTTCGTCATTCCACCTTGCGCGTACGATTATTATAGCCCGTACTGAGAATTCATGATGAGATAGTCGCTAACATGAATTGTAGTGTGCGGCATTTTTAACGATTAAACTCTTCCCTTACTGTGATTCATATTATAAGGCAACTAAAACGCCAACTGACACTGCATGGTGCGATCGGGTTTGATACAACGAATAAATCGTTACTCCAAAAACACATACGCAGATGATTTCTAGTCACTATTTCCAGGCCCCGTTTCATTGCAAAACGATTAACGCTGAAAGCACATTTGGGTGCAATGGACATGTCCTTATGCTTCATGGCGGCGGTAAAGATCGGTCCGTTTTCTAGAAATACCGAAATCTTCTGGATACCTTAGGCTTTGGAACGACAATATTTGACTTTTTAGGTTATGGTGAGACTGGCCGAGGACTTACCAGAGGACTATAAATTTTTACATACACAACAGGATGAATGGTCATTACCCGTACATGAGACATCGTCTGTATCTCAGGGCTTCATGGAAAGAAAGGGTATAAAAAAATTCGGAGAAACAGATCTGAAAATGGAATTCACTGAAGCGAGTACATCTTCTTTTTCTATCCCAGATCATGCGATGAATCTAAAAATTAGTTCTCTATATAAACAAGTGATTGATGCATTTTTGTTTTCACCTGTTTAATCTTGGTCTCAATATTATGTAGAAAAAAACTTAAAATTAGAATATTAACCACTATTAATAGAAATAAAAAACTGGCCTGTAACAGCCAGTTTTTCAGGGCGACTAACGTGTGTCGGCAGCAGGTTTGACTTAACGCATGGTAACGAATTCTTCCGATGCGGTGGGGTGGATGGCGACAGTGTTGTCGAAGTCTTTTTTGGTTGCGCCCATTTTCAGCGCTACCGCAAAGCCTTGCAGCATTTCATCCATACCGAAACCGATGCCGTGGATACCGACAATTTTCTCTTCCGGGCCTACGCAAACCAGCTTCATACGGCACGGCTGACGGTGAGAGGTCACCGCTGTGTACATCGCGGTAAATGACGATTTGTACACTTTTACCTGATCGTCGCCATACTGCTCGCGCGCCTGAGGTTCAGTCAGACCCACGGTGCCAATCGGCGGGTGGCTGAAGACCACGGTCGGAATGTTGCTGTAGTCCAGATGCTCGTTCGGTTTGTTGTTAAACAAACGCTCAGAAAGACGACGACCCGCCGCCACCGCCACTGGCGTCAGCTCTACGGCGCCGGTGTTATCGCCTACCGCGTAAATGCCATCTACATTCGTGTTCTGGAATTTATCGACGACGATGTAACCTTTCTCATTGGTTTTCACGCCCGTTGCCGCCAGATTAACGTTGTCGGTTGCCGGTTCGCGACCAATAGCCCAAATCAGGCAATCAACGGTTTCACTGCGACCGTCTTCCAGTTGCAGCGTCAGGCTGCCGTCGGCATTCTTGACCACCGCTTTCGGGATGGCGTTGGTGTGAAGCTGAGGGCCTTCGGCATTCATCACTTCGACCAGGGTTTCGGTGATCATCGGGTCAAAGCTGCGCAGCGGCGCGTGTTTACGCACGAACAGATGCGTTTTAGCACCCAGACCGTTGATCACACCGGCCAGTTCAACCGCGATGTAACCTGCGCCGACGACCGCAACGCGTTCCGGCAGCGCGGGCAGTTCAAAGAAGCCGTCGGAGTCGATACCGTATTCCACGCCCGGAATCTCCGGGTGGCTTGGGCGACCGCCGGTGGCAATCAGAATGTGGTCGGCAGTGATCGTTTCGCCATTGACTTCAATGGTTTTCGCATCAATGAAACGGGCAAAGCCTTTGATCACATCAACCTTATTTTTGCCCAGTACGTTATCGTATGAGGTGTGGATACGGTCGATGTAGGCGCTACGGCTGGCGATCAACGTGTTCCAGTTGAACGCGTTGATGGTGGTGTCAAAGCCGTAATCCGGGCCATACAGGTGGATCGCTTCGCGAATCTGCGCGGCATGCCACATCACTTTCTTCGGTACGCAGCCGACGTTCACGCAGGTGCCGCCTAACTCTTTGGCTTCAATCAGCGCACATTTCTGGCCGTACATGGCCGCGCGGTTAATGGAGGCGATACCACCGCTGCCGCCGCCGATAGCGATGTAATCATAGTGTTTGGTCATGACTTTTGTCCTTAATCGTTGATTGCTGCGATTGTAGCGCGAGACTTAAAAGGTTCCACCGATGGCTGTGATTACTCCGGCACGACCCAGTTTACCGAGGTATGACCGGTGCCGGCCGGAACCAGCTTGCTGTGCAGCCACGGCAGCACGGCATTCATCTGCTGCTCCAGCTTCCACGGCGGGTTGATCACAATCATGCCGGATGCGGTCATTCCCCGTTGATCGCTGTCCGGGCGAACGGCCAGCTCAATTTGCAGAATACGGCGAATACCGGTGGCTTCCAGCTCTTTGATCATGCGTTTGATTTGCGCACGCAGGACGACCGGATACCACAGCGCGTAGGTGCCAGTGGCAAAACGTTTATACCCTTCGTTGATCCCGCTGACGACGTCCTGATAGTCCGTTTTCATTTCATAAGGCGGATCGATGAGAATCAGTCCGCGACGGGAAACTGGCGGTAATTTCGCTTTCAGTTGTTGATAGCCGTCTGCGCGTGCCACACGGGCGCGTTCATCTTTCTGAAACTCGGAGCGCAGCAGGGGGAAATCGCTTGGGTGCAGTTCGGTCAGTTGCAGGCTGTCTTGCTCACGCAGCAACTGGCGGGCAATCAGCGGTGAACCCGGGTAATAACGCAACTGACCGCTGCGGTTAAAATGCTGCACGACGGAGATGTACGGCTCCAGCTCAGCCGGTAAATCATCCTGCTGCCAGATGCGCGCGATGCCTTCCAGATACTCCCCGGTGCGCTCGGCATGCTCGCCACTCAGTTGATACCGGCCAGCGCCCGCATGGGTGTCCAGATAGAGAAACGGTTTTTCTTTCTCTTTGAGCGACTCGATGATCAGGCTCTGAACGGTGTGTTTAAGGACGTCGGCGTGGTTGCCAGCGTGATAGCTGTGGCGATAACTGAGCATGGGTAACGGAGTTCCAGGTTAAAAGCGTAGGCACGATAAGCGAAGCGCCATCGGGCGAAAATAAAGCATATCGGCACAGTATACAGAAAAGTCACCATCGCCGCGAAAGGACAACGCACAGCATTGAAATTCACTACACTTAACCCCATGCTACTGAGTATGACGCGCCGGATGGCGGCTGACGCCTTATCCGGCCTACACATGATGAAACCTGTAGTCCGGATAAGACGCTCCGCATCCGGCGAAAACGCGTGACGCGTTTCGTTCCCCCTTTTTAACCAGGACTGTGCATATGACGAATCCATTATTGACTCCCTTCGACCTGCCGCCGTTTTCCAAAATTCAGCCAGAGCATGTGGTTCCCGCCGTTACCCAGGCGCTGAATGACTGCCGCGAAAATGTGGAACGTGTGGTCGCGCAGGGCGCACCGTACACCTGGGAAAACTTATGCCAACCGCTGGCGGAAGTGGATGACGTGCTGGGACGTCTTTTCTCGCCGGTCAGCCACCTGAACTCGGTAAAAAACAGTCCTGAACTGCGCGAAGCGTATGAACAAACCCTGCCACTGCTGTCTGAATACAGCACCTGGGTTGGACAGCACGAAGGGCTGTACCAGGCGTATCGCGACCTGCGCGACGGCGATCACTACGCCACGCTCTCCACCGCACAGAAAAAAGCCGTGGATAACGCGCTGCGTGATTTTGAACTCTCGGGTATTGGTTTGCCGAAAGAAAAACAGCAGCGCTACGGTGAAATCGCCACCCGCCTGTCTGAACTCGGTAACCTGTACAGCAACAACGTCCTTGACGCCACGATGGGCTGGACGAAGTTAGTGACGGATGAAGCCACGCTCGCCGGGATGCCGGAGAGCGCGCTGGCAGCAGCCAAAGCCCAGGCCGAAGCGAAAGAGCAGGAAGGGTATCTGCTGACGCTGGACATCCCGAGCTATCTGCCGGTGATGACCTATTGCGACAACCAGGCATTGCGTGAAGAGATGTATCGCGCCTATGTGACCCGCGCTTCCGATCAGGGCCCGAACGCAGGCAAATGGGATAACAGCCCGGTGATGGAAGAGATCCTCGCCCTGCGTCATGAGCTGGCGCAACTGCTGGGCTTTGAAAGCTTCGCTTTTAAATCGCTGGCCACCAAAATGGCGGAAAACCCGCAGCAGGTGCTCGATTTCTTAACCGATCTGGCGAAACGCGCCCGTCCTCAGGGTGAGAAAGAACTGGCGCAACTGCGCGCGTTCGCAAAAGCGGAATTTGGCGTTGATGAGCTCCAGCCGTGGGATATCGCGTACTACAGCGAAAAACAGAAGCAGCATTTGTACAGCATCAGTGACGAGCAACTGCGCCCGTACTTCCCGGAAAACAAAGCGGTTAACGGTCTGTTTGAGGTCGTTCAACGTATTTATGGCATTACCGCGAAAGAGCGTACGGATGTGGACGTGTGGCATCCCGAAGTGCGCTTCTTCGAACTGTATGACGAAAACAACGAACTGCGCGGCAGTTTCTATCTCGACCTGTACGCCCGTGAAAACAAACGCGGCGGGGCGTGGATGGATGACTGTGTCGGTCAGATGCGTAAAGCCGACGGCTCGCTGCAAAAACCGGTCGCTTACCTGACCTGTAACTTCAACCGCCCGGTCAACGGCAAACCGGCGCTGTTTACTCACGACGAAGTGATCACCCTGTTCCACGAGTTCGGTCATGGCCTGCACCATATGCTGACCCGCATTGAAACCGCCGGTGTTTCTGGTATCAACGGTGTGCCGTGGGATGCGGTCGAGCTGCCGAGCCAGTTTATGGAAAACTGGTGCTGGGAGCCGGATGCGCTGGCGTTCATTTCCGGTCACTATGAGACTGGCGAACCGTTACCGAAAGAACTGCTGGATAAAATGCTGGCGGCGAAAAACTATCAGGCGGCGCTGTTTATTCTGCGTCAACTGGAGTTCGGTCTGTTCGACTTCCGCCTGCATGCCGAATTTAGCCCGGAACAAGGGGCGAAAATCCTCGATACGCTGGCAGAAATCAAGAAACAGGTTGCTGTGGTGCCGGGGCCGTCATGGGGCCGTTTCCCGCACGCTTTCAGCCACATCTTTGCCGGTGGTTATGCGGCGGGTTACTACAGCTATCTGTGGGCCGATGTGCTGGCGGCTGATGCCTTCTCGCGCTTCGAAGAAGAGGGGATTTTCAACCGCGATACCGGACAGTCGTTCCTCGACAACATCCTGACCCGTGGGGGTTCCGAAGAGCCGATGGAGCTGTTCAAACGCTTCCGTGGCCGCGAACCGCAGCTCGACGCGATGCTGGAGCATTACGGAATCAAAGGTTAGTCCACGAGTGAAAATCTGCTTAATTGATGAAACGGGCGCCGGAGACGGCGCCTTATCTGTTCTTGCCGCCCGCTGGGGGCTGGAACACGATGAAGATAATTTGATGGCACTGGTGCTGACCACGGAACATCTGGAGTTGCGTAAGCGCGATGAACCGAAGCTTGGCGGCATTTTCGTGGATTTTGTCGGTGGGGCGATGGCGCACCGCCGCAAATTTGGTGGTGGTCGTGGCGAGGCGGTGGCGAAAGCGGTCGGCGTCAAAGGCGATTATTTGCCGGATGTGGTGGATGCCACGGCAGGACTGGGGCGTGATGCTTTCGTGCTGGCGTCGGTGGGTTGTCGCGTGCGGATGCTGGAACGTAATCCGGTTGTCGCGGCGCTGCTTGATGACGGTCTGGCGCGGGGTTATGCCGACCCGGAAATCGGCCCGTGGTTGCAGGCGCGTTTGCAGTTGATCCACGCCTCCAGCCTGACGGCGTTGACCGACATTACCCCGCGCCCGCAGGTGGTTTATCTCGACCCGATGTTTCCGCACAAGCAGAAAAGCGCGCTGGTGAAAAAAGAGATGCGCGTGTTTCAGTCGCTGGTGGGGCCGGATTTAGATGCCGACGGGCTGCTGGAACCCGCGCGGCAACTGGCGACAAAACGGGTGGTGGTGAAACGCCCGGACTACGCGCCGCCGCTTGCCGATGTCGCTACCCCTAACGCGGTGGTGACCAAAGGCCATCGGTTTGATATTTATGCGGGGACGGCGGAATAGATTTTTCGCCGCCGAACCGATCGCGCCGTCTTCGGTAGGCTGGATAAGGCGCTTGCGCCGCCCTCCGGCAATGGTGCAAAAATTGCCGGAGGGCGCCACGCTTATCAGTGCTCCGGCAACGAGCAGGTCTACACAAATGGCGCGTACGGATCCGCCATCTCAAACGCCACGGTTCTCTCTGCCTTCGGCGGGTAAATCAGCTCGCGGGTAATCGACATCTTCAAGGTCTTGGCCTCTTCGCGCGTCAGTTTCACCTGCTGATCCCAGCCTTCGGTATAGACCGCGCCCCAGGCGCCGAGATCCAGACAGGTGACATACATCTCCTGGCGATACGGCGACGGTTCCACCTTCAACAGGCTGGCCGCCGCGTTGTTCCCGGCGAATTTACCCAACAAAATCGCATGCTGACAGGTCATCAGCGCGTGGTTGCCTTTGTCATCAGTGGCGGCACAGGCGACATCGCCGGTGGCGTAGATATCGTCATAGCCTACCACCTGCAGATCCGCATTCACATGCAGACGACCCTGGCGATCGCGCGGGGCGTTAATCTGCGCCGTCAGGTCGCTTGCCTGGACACCCACAGTCCAGATAACCGTCGACGCGGCGATTCTCTGCCCCTCTTTCAGCGTCACGCCTGAAGCATCAACGGATTCTACTTCCGCATTCACTAACCACTCGACGCCCAGTTCGGCAGAGGCGTCGACGATGACATTGCGCAGAGCTTCGCTGTAGCGCGAGCCTGGCTGCGGGCCGCGTTCAACTACGACTACTCTGGTCTTAGCATTTGAGCCGAGGATTTCGCGCAGACGGCCCGGCAGTTCCATCGCCATCTCAATACCGGTAAAGCCGCCGCCGCAAACCACGACCGTATTACGCGCCTCGCTTTCTGGCTGGTGGGCCAGCGAGTTCAGATGTTTCTCTAAAATGGCGGCGCTTTCCAGTTGATCAAGGTCGAAGGCGTGCGCCTCTACACCTGAGACAAATGAACGGTTTACGTGGCTGCCGCTCGCCAGAATCAGGCGATCATAGGGGTGCTGATGGGTTTCACCGTTGGCATCTTTCCAGCTCACACTGTGCGAGTCGGGATGGATGTTTGATACGGTGCCGCGCAGGAATTTCACACCGGTGACGTCAAACAGCGGTTGTAACGGAGAGACCAGCGTTTCAACGTGACTCTCATAAAAACGCGGACGTACGCGAAGCTCCGGTTGTGGGGCAATCACTGTAATATCAATGGCCTGGTTGTCATGTTTATCGGCCAGACGTGCCGCGCTCAGGGCGGCCCACATGCCTGCAAAACCGGCACCGACGATCAGAATTTGTTTACGCATTGCTTTTTCACTCTGTTAACTCCGATTAATTGACTCGGATTTTATTGGTCGTAGTTAGGAAATGCAATGCGAAAAGTGAAAGTGTTGATTGTTTGGTGCTTATCGTATTGATTAATAATTATTTATTTCTTAAGTTGAGCCGGTATGAAAGGAACGGTATGGCATGGCGAGGGTGAAATAGCTACAATAACTCAGAATTATGTTGGCTGAGATTAGAGAATGGCATTTTACAGTTCCGGGGTTGAGTACGGCATCCATAGCCTGATGTGTATGGTCGACAGCAAAGGTGATGCCCGCGATATGAGCGTACGGGAGATTGCCGAGCTGCAAAGCGTTCCCTATGACTACCTGGCCAAAATCTTTACGCGTCTGTCAAAGGCCGGACTGGTGCGCAGCATTGAAGGTAAGGGCGGTGGATTCCAGTTGGCCAGGCCTGCTGAACACATCACTGTACTGGATGTCGTTAACGCGATTGATGGTGACAAACGTATTTTCGAATGCCGTGAAATTCGTCAGCGACTGGCGGTGTTTGATGAGCAACCGCCGGAATGGGCATGCGCTGGCATTTGCGGTGTGCGTTCGGTAATGGATGCGGCGCAACAGCGGATGGAAGAGGCGCTCAGCCAACATACAATCCTCGACCTTGCGCGCAAAATGTACCGCAAAGCGCCGGAGACGTTTGTGGTTGAAGTTCAGGAGTGGATTGCCGCGCGGAAAAGCTAACCTCAGCCAGCCCAGGCTGACTGAGGTTATTGCCGTTATTTGCTGCTATCCGGCGTATTGATCATCCGGTTTAGCCACGGCACCATAATTGCCATCACTATCGTTACGGCCAGCGTCACCAGCCCGATTTTACTGAACACGCCCGTGTAGATGGGCAGCGTCTGCAACGGATCGGTAATGTTTTCCGGTACGGCTGTGAATGTTGCCACATATCCCCCCATCAGGAACGCGGCGGCCTGCGTCAGGAACCACATCCCCAGGATAAAGCCCATCAGGTGTTGCGGTACCAGTGCGGCAACCATGGCCAGACCCAGGGCGCTAATCAGCAATTCGCCCAGACTCTGGAACAGATAAACCAGCACGATAAACCACGGTGACGTCAGCCCCTGCGCATCGGCAAACCACATTCCCGCCGCGGCAGCGGTCAGAAAGCCCAGCGCACATAAGAACATACCGAGCGTAAACTTCATCGGCATGGTCAGGTCTTTGCCTTTGTTCCCCAGACGGGTGTAGATGGCCGCCAGCACCGGACTTGCGAGCACGACCCAGAACGGGTTCAGCGCCTGGAAGCTGACAGGGTTGATGGTGATGCCAAGGATCTCATGGTGTACGTTGTTGATAGCAAAGAAGTTGAGCGAGGTCGGCATCTGTGCGTAAAGAATATAAAACAGCACCGCTTCCAGCATCAGAATGAAGGCGACAAACATCTTGTTGCGCCCGGTTTTATCCAGCTTGAATGCTTCACGGAAGAAGATAATTGTGACGATGATCGACAACACGATCAGCACCAGGTTGGCGATTTTGACGTTGTGCATCAGCCAGGCGCACAGGAACACCATCGCCACAGTACCGACTAGCACAAACAGCAGATTACGCAGAACCAGCGGCTTGTGGTCTGGCTCTGAACCGATATCTTTCACCATACCGCGGCAGGCGAAATAGACCAGCAGAGCGACGATCAGACCCGCGCCGCACAGGTTGTAGGTGACGGCATAGCCAAATTTTTCGGCAATGACCGGCGCCAGCGATAGCGACAGCAGGGAACCGATGTTAATCGACATATAAAACAGGGTGAAGGCGCCATCAAGACGGGCATCCTTCGGCGGATAGCATTTAGACAGCAGGCTTGCCGGGTTTGCCTTAAATAACCCGTTACCGACGGCAATGGTGCCAAGTGCAATAAAAATCAGATCGGGGTTGAGCAGTGACATCCCGGTCATGAAGTAACCCAGCGCCAGGACGATCGCGCCGAGCACCAGCGTACGTTTGGTTCCCAACAGGTGATCGCCAACGTAGCCGCCAATCGAAATCAGGCCATAGACCAGCGCGGCAAACGCGCCAAAGGTAATGAACGCCTGTTCCTGAGAGAACCCAAGCTGTTTAACAAAAAAGACCGCCAGGATGCCCTGAACGCCGTAATAGCCAAATCGTTCCCATAATTCTACAAAAAAGATCATGAAGAACGGACGAGGTTGCTGCAGCAAACCCGTAGGTGCAGTTGTATTCATATTCCTTCGCCTTTAAATGCCATCCTGAAAAGTATGAACGCGTATGCTAAAACGCGCTGAAAAAGTCTGACTCTGTTATAGACTGCGGTCATTAACCGGATGGGTAGAGTATTATATTGAGTGGTTTCGATCTAACTAGATGATCACACTATTTATGATTTGTGGACTGGAGTGATGTACTAACTATTTAAAAAAGCAGAAATAAAAACGCCCGCATAAGCGGGCGCAGTGGTATCGACGATTAACCGGATAAAGCGTCAGATGCTCTCCGGTGCCGAACTTTTATTCTTCTTCGTCACGCAGTGGAACAATCAACATGTCAACGTGAACGGTGTTGATCAACTGGCGTGCGGAAGACATCAGCTTGCTCCAGAAGTCCTGGTGGTGGCCGCAGACGACCAGATCCATGTCGTATTTCTTGATAGCATCAACCAGCACCTGACCCAGATCGCCGCTACCGCTCAGTGTTTCGGTGATGGGGTAGCCCGCATTGGTGGACAGTTCAGTCAGCGCATGGTGGGTTTCTTCAGAAATGCGTTTCTGCATATCGCCGAGATTGACGTCGATAAGCCCGGTGTACAGGTCAGAGTAGTTCACGTCCACGTGGATGAGGGAAACTTTCGCGTTGTAAGGACGCGCCATAGAAACCGCTTTCTCTACCAGAACTTTGCTTTCCGGAGAAAGGTCAACCGCGATAAGAATGTGTTTGTAAGCCATAGTGTTACTCCTTCCATAAAGTTGTCGATGACTAGCCAGCTAGCGTTTCTTTGCCGTCGCGTCACCCGCGTCCTGCGAACTATATGCGCGGGGCTAGCCCAGCCGTAAAGATGGATTGTTTAGACTATCATTACATTATAGCGACCAGGATAATCCGTCAATCCGCCTTGGTTGCCAATCAGTTAAACAAATTTTTCTGTTAAATGCATTGATAGCGGTTAACGTTCTGGCAAAAAAATTAACTGATCTCCTACAATATTTAAAGAGCCGTTCGGATGCAGAGCATCCTCATCATGGCTTGGTAGGGCTTTTCCATTGAACTGTCTGGCAGGGTATCGGGGAGCGATTGTCCCGGAGAGGAGCTCCGTGGGTGGGTCGCCGGGGAGGTGGTATGATAAGCACCGTCGCATTATTCTGGGCGTTATGTGTCGTTTGCATTGTGAATATGGCGCGTTATTTCTCGTCATTACGTGCACTGTTAGTGGTACTTCGTGGTTGCGATCCATTGCTCTATCAATATGTCGATGGAGGGGGGTTTTTTACCTCGCATGGCCAACCCAACAAGCAAATGCGTCTGGTGTGGTATATCTATGCCCAACGCTATCGGGATCATCACGATGATGAGTTTATTCGCCGTTGTGAACGTGTTCGCGGCCAGTTCATCCTCACCAGCGCGTTATGCGGTCTGGTGATTATCAGTATGGTAGGGTTGGTGATGTGGCATTGAGCCCTTTGGGCGTATCGCACAGGCAAAAAAAAGCGGGCCAGTTTCCTGGACCCGCTTTTTTTACAGACTAACCCGCTTAGATAAGCTTCAGGGAGAGCCAGTACAGCCCCCCGGAAAGCACAATCGCTGCAGGCAGGGTAAAGACCCAGGCCATCAGAATACTGGTAACCGTTTTACGCTGCAGACCGCCACCGTCGACAACCATCGTCCCCGCAACAGAGGAAGAAAGTACGTGGGTGGTGGAAACAGGCATACCGGTGTAACTCGCCAGACCGATAGACACCGCGGCAGTCATCTGCGCAGACATCCCTTGCGCATACGTCATGCCTTTCTTACCGATCTTCTCGCCGATAGTGGTAGCCACGCGACGCCAGCCGATCATCGTACCAAGACCCAGCGCCAGTGCGACGGCCATGATAATCCAGACCGGTGCGTACTCAATGGTGCTCAGCATATCGGTTTTCAGTTTCTTCAGCAGACGTTTGTCGTCGTTGCTTACGCCAGGCAGTTTCACCACTTTATCGGTGGTGTCAGAGATGCACAGCATAATGCGACGCAACTGACCACGTTGGTCAACGCTTAACTTGTCGTACGTTTCCAGATTCGCCAGCATGCCCTTCACGCGATCGAGCGCATTCAGGGTGTTTGCCGGGTGGCAGTGGAACTCGGTCTCTGTCGTTGTCGCGGTTTCCACAGGTGGAATCTGCTGATCGACGCCGGTCACTTTTTTCAGCATATCAGGATGCTGCTGGAAGTACGTTTCGACGTTGTTGATGGCGTCACGGGTACGGGTGATTTCATAGCCGGAAGCGTTCATATTGACCACGAAGCCCGCAGGCGCCACGCCAATCAGAACCAGCATCACCAGACCAATGCCTTTCTGTCCATCATTAGCGCCATGGGAGAATGCGACGCCGATAGCAGACAGAATAAGAGCGATACGCGTCCAGAATGGCGGCTTTTTCTTGCCGTCTTTCTTTTCACGTTCCGCTGGGGTCAGGTGAATACGCGCCCGCTTTTTGGTGCCGCTCCAGTAGCGACGTAACAAAAAGATCAGACCGCCAGCAAACACCAGGCCGACAATGGGGGAAATAATCAAAGAACCGAAAATATTGATCACTTTCGGTATGTTAAGGGCATCCACTACCGATGTGCCGGTCATCAAAGCATTGGTTAAACCAATACCAATGATGGCGCCAATCAGAGTGTGAGAACTGGAGGCCGGAAGACCAAAGTACCAGGTACCCAGGTTCCAGATAATTGCCGCCAGAAGCATGGAGAACACCATGGCGAGGCCATGTGAAGAACCCATGTTAAGCAGCAGATCCGTTGGCAACATATGCACAATGGCATACGCTACGCTGAGACCGCCCAGCAAAACACCAAAAAAGTTGAAGACCGCCGCCATGATAACCGCGAGTTGCGAACGCATTGCGCGGGTATAAATCACGGTTGCGACTGCGTTTGCCGTATCATGGAAGCCGTTAATCGCTTCGTAGAACAGCACAAAAGCCAAAGCAAGCAATAGTAAAAGCCCGGTATGCAAATCCAGGCCAGCAAACAAATGTAGCATAGGACGTTACGCCATTTTGAGGACATGAACGCGGCGCATTATCAGGGACTTTGGCGACGCGGGCAAAGTGAAATATAGACTTTTTTTGATTTGTCTCCTGAATTGTTTTCTCCAAGTAAAGAATTATCTTATATATTTCAAATAAATACTTGTTTTTCACGATCTTGTCGCTGGTACGCTCACTGAGGAAACTTTACAATCCACGCCCGGATTTAAGAGAGGATCGCAAAGTGGAAAGGTTTGATACCGTTATTATAGGCGCTGGCGCGGCGGGTATGTTCTGCGCCGCACAGGCTGGGCAACGGGGTAACCGCGTGTTGCTCATTGATAATGGTAAAAAGCCGGGGCGTAAAATCCTCATGTCCGGCGGGGGACGCTGTAACTTTACTAATCTTTATGTGGAACCCGCGGCGTATTTAAGTCAAAACCCTCATTTCTGTAAATCAGCGTTGGCGCGCTATACCCAGTGGGACTTTATCGATCTGGTCGGTAAACACGGAATCGCCTGGCATGAGAAAACGCTCGGCCAGCTATTTTGCGACGATTCTGCGCAACAAATCGTCGACATGCTGGTGGCGGAATGCGAGAAGGGCGGCGTCACTCTGCGGTTGCGCAGTGAGGTGCTCAGCGTTAATCGTGATGATGACGGATTCACCCTCGAGCTGAACGGTATGACGGTCAGCGCGCCAAACCTGGTGATTGCCAGCGGCGGGCTCTCGATGCCGGGTCTGGGGGCAACGCCGTTTGGTTATAAAATTGCCGAGCAGTTTGGCCTGAACGTGCTGCCAACGCGCGCGGGTCTGGTGCCCTTTACATTGCATAAACCGTTGCTGGAACAGCTCCAGGTGCTGTCGGGCGTTTCCGTTGCTTCGGTGATTACGTCGCAGGACGGCACGGTATTTCGTGAAAATCTGCTCTTTACGCACCGCGGACTTTCAGGCCCGGCTGTTTTGCAAATTTCGAGTTTTTGGCAGCCCGGAGAATTTGTCAGCATTAATTTATTGCCTGATATTGATCTGGACGCTTTCCTCAATGAACAGCGTAGCGCGCACCCGAATCAGAGCCTGAAAAACACGCTGGCGATGCAGTTGCCGAAACGCCTGGTGGAATGTCTGCAAGCGTTAGGGCAAATCCCCGAGATCTCTCTGAAACAGCTCAACGTACGCGACCAACAACTGCTGGTGGAGACGTTAACGGAATGGCGCGTGCAGCCTAACGGCACGGAAGGATATCGCACGGCGGAAGTCACGCTGGGCGGTGTCGATACCAATGAGCTTTCCTCCCGCACAATGGAAGCGCGTAAGGTGCCAGGCCTCTACTTTATTGGTGAAGTGATGGACGTGACCGGCTGGCTGGGTGGGTATAATTTCCAGTGGGCGTGGTCGAGCGCCTGGGCCTGTGCGCAGGATTTAACGCCAGCCCACGCGTAACCCAACCTGAGCAACAGGTAAACGGTGGAAGACGTTGTCTCTATCGTTTTACCTGATTGTTTTGTTAATTAATCATTAACAATTGTGCTACATATCACAAAATAACGCTCCCACTGAAAAGTCGCTTTGACACGCTTTTCCTTCCCTTCTAGAGTGAAACTTACAGATTTTAGATAAGAGACTATCTGTGCTATTAAGATGGTCTCTTATTGCTTTTTTTTAGCCATTGGCGACCTTCTTCCTAATATTATGAAGGGGAACGCCATGTCCGCATGCTCATTCTCACATCCTGTAAAAATCCGCGGTGTTGATGATGTTATTAATTTCATCGATGCCAGGACGCATATTGCCGGCAGAGCCAGTGTTATTTGGTGGTTAGCATTAGGTGGCCTTTTTCTTGATGCATTTTCAAATTCGGCGCTTAGCGCTGGATTAAACCCAATGACGCGTAATTTAAATCTCAGTGCAACGGAAGTCGCGCTGTTGACCTCTTTTTCATCGTGGGTTGCTATCTTATTTAATCCGATTGGCGGCTGGATTGCCGATCGCTGGGGCCGGGTTCCGCCGTTGATCATCGCCAAGCTGATGGCCGTTATCGGTGCGCTGCTGGTGATGTTCTCCGCGGATTTTGGCACGATAATACTGGGGCGCTTCTTTGTTGGCGTCTCGTATGGAATGGATTTTGCCGTCGCCATGGCGATGCTGGCCGAGTTCACCCCGGCGAAACTCAAGAGCCGATTAAACACCTGGCAAGGGGTCTGGTATGTCGCCGTGTGTTTAAATCTGGCACTGGCCTTAATGTTTTATTCATGGAATGTCGGTGATGCTATCTGGCGTTATTCTATTGCCGTAACTGCATTGTGTGGATTAATTATCCTGTTTTTCCAGTTCCGCTATTTGGTTGAAAGTCCGGTATGGCTGGCAAGAAAGTCACGCCTTTCTGAAGCAACGGTAGCCATGAATAAAATATACGGTGATCAATTTATTCTGGCGCCAAAATCAGAACAAAAACCTGTTATTGGGCAGGCGCAAAAGGGCGCTAAAAATGTTCTGCTGATTTTTCGTGGTGTTTATTTACCCCGTACGATTCTGGCCTCTACGGTACAAGTGTGCCAGTCGATTCAATATTTTGGTGTCGGCTGGTATTTACCCGTGATCAGCGCGGCGATGTTTGGTAAAAACTTTGTCTATGCAACTTTGTGTTCACTATTTTTTAACGTATTCGGGATCGTCGGGGGATTTCTGTCGCCCGTGATTGGCCGTCGTCTTGGTTTACGCCGGGCCTCTGCAATGGGTTTCGCCGTCGCGTTCCTCGTCCTGCTCACACTGGGGCTGTTCAGTGACAGCATGCCGCTGTGGGCCTCTTTGTTGGTCCCCGCGTTATTTATCCTTTGCCACTCGGGCGGCCCCGGTGCGAACGGGAAGAGCCTGTCATCGCTGTCGTTTCGTAGCGAATTACGCGCTGGCGCAAACGGTGTGGTCGGGGCTCTGGGAGCCATCGGCGCGGCGCTGGGGCTGTTTATTTTCCCCGTGTTCCGCGAGCTGTATGGCCTGCAAACGACGTTCTTAATCATGTCGGTCGTCCCTCTTTTTGCCAGTGTCGTCTGCTTTGTTATCCAGTGGGACCCAACGCGTACCACGATTCAACCGGATAACGAACCGGGCGCACCGCAATTTGAATCGCGCACCTCTCCCTATCCTGAGTCAATGGCACCGGAGTCCAGCAGGAGTTCTAAATGACAGAATATAAAGATGTAATTTTGGCGATTGATGAGGGAACGTCGGGCACGCGTGCTGCGGTAGTCACCCAGGACAGTCAGGTTCACTGTCTGGAATATCAAACGCTGCAGGTGAGTAGCCCACGGCATGGCGTTGTTGAACAAGATGCTGATGAAATTCTGTGCGCTACCGTTGCCGTTTGTCGCAAAGCGATTGCCAGCGCGCAACAGCAGAATATGCGTATCGTGGCGCTGGCGATTGCCACCCAGCGTTCAACGGCGGTGCTCTGGGACTCGCAAACAGGAAACGCGCTAACCCCTGCGATGGTCTGGCAGGATTCGCGTTTTACGGATGTTCTTGCCGAACTGGCCCCACAGTGGGATGCGAAACTGATCCCGCAGATTGGCCGCCCGGTAGGAATTCGTTCACCTTATCTGTGGGCGGCGCACCATATTGCGAATACGCCCGCGGTGGCGAAGGCGCATCAGGCGGGAACCTTAGTGTTTGGCACTGTCGACACCTGGCTGCTGTGGCATCTGGCGGAAGAAAAAAAATGCGTCACGACGCCAACCAATGCGACGTCAGCAGGCGCTTATCGTCTCAAAGACCACCAGTACCACTCTGAATGGCTCCAGACCCTTAATTTTCCTGCTTTATTGCTGCCTGAACTCCGTGACGACGCCGATAACTTTGGCGCAACAAGTCAAAAAATTCTGGGCATTCACGTCCCAATCCTTGCCTGCGCGGGCGATCAGTTTGCCGGGGCGATTGGGCTGGGTTGCACAGAGCGCGGACACGCTTTCTGTATGCATGGCACGGGGAGTTTTGTTGATCTGATGGTGGGGCCGCAGGTTCCGGTGCTGAACCCTGTCTGTGAGAGTACGCTCACGATGACCGCGCGCCGTCAGAAGGGGATTTCGCATTACTCCGTCGAAACCTTTGTGCCAACCACCGGTTCGGCGCTGAACTGGGTGTGCGACAAGCTGCACTGGTTTGACTCGCCGGAACACATCAGCGAGCTGGCGTTGCAGGCGACCGATTCCGGTGGCGTCAGTTTCATTCCGGCGTTAACCGGGCTGCGGGTGCCGCATCTCCAGCCGCAGGCGCGCGCATCGCTTAACGGCATCTCTATTTCAACGACTCGTTCGCAGGTGGCGTATGCCGTTCTGGAAGGCATCGCGCATTCGGTAGCGGCCTGTATGCGGGCCAATGAAGCGTCGACCGGGATCGCGGTAAAAGAGCTGGTGGTTGGAGGAGGACTCTCCAACAGCGACACATTGCTGCAAATTCAGGCCGACCTGAGCGGCGTTCCTGTTCGCCGGATGGCGGAAACCGCAAGGGCCAGTCTTCGCGGCGCGGCGTTTCTGGCTGGTTCCGCGGGCCTGCTGTGGGATTCGCTGTCTGATGCCTGCGCCACGCTAAAAACGGCACAACTGTTTGAACCCCGCATTGACGATCGCTGCCGTGAACAGAAGCTCGCCTGGTGGGAGTCCCGCATTGCGCTCGAAATGGAGACGGCTTCCCGTCACACCTCTGCTACTCAGGAGTCCAGCCGCTCATGAAATTTTTCCCCTCGCGAAAGCCAAATAAATCCCGCAGTGAAATGTACGGCGCACAACCGCTGCGTCTTCACCGCGCTGAACAACTGAGCATGCTGGAGAGCGACACCTTCGACATTCTGATTGTTGGCGGTGGCGTGACCGGTGCTTACGCCGCGCTCGACGCCAGTTTGCGCGGCTATCGGGTGGCATTGGTCGAAAAGAGCGACTTTGCCTCCGGTACGTCGTCGAAGTCATCAAAAATGGTTCACGGCGGGTTGCGTTATATCGAACAAGGGAATCTGGGATTGGTTCGCCATTCTCTGCTTGAACGCCAGCGTATGCGGCGAAACGCGCGCCACCTGGTGCAACGGCTGCCGTTTTTATTTCCTGTGCTCGACAAAAACGGCGTCTTTGATAAGCGGTTGTCTTCGGCGTTTGAAAGTCTGCTCTGGACATACGATCTCGCTGGCGGATGGCGTGAAGGCATCCTGCATCAAAAATTAACGCCAGCGGAGGTGCTTTCGCACTGTCCGACGCTGAAAGAGGAGCAGTTGTCCGGCGGGTTTATGTATTTCGATGCCCGCGTGGACGACGCCCGGCTGACACTCGCGCTGATCCGCACGGCGGCTTTTCATGGCGCGGTGGTGACTAATCATGCCGAGGTGATCGCCACCACGCGCGACCCGCATGGCAAGGTGAACGGAGCCATGATCCATGCCGATAGCCGGGAGATTCATGTCAAGGCACGGGTGGTCATTATGGCGACCGGCGTCTGGCTGCGCGACTGGAATGGGCTGAAGAAAGGCGAGGCGTCGCCGCTGCATATCCGTCCTGCAAAGGGGGTTCACGTCGCGATTCCGTGGATGAAGATTCGCAACGACTGCACGGTGACGATCCCGGTCGCCGGGCGCAGTCGCCGCGCCACCATCACGCGCTGGGGCAACGTTTCTTATCTGGGAACGACGGATGAAGATTACCAGGGCGATCTCAATGATGTGCACTGCAAACGTTCTGAACTGGACTTTCTGTTAGAGGGGGCAAATTCGGCGTTGAAAACAGATCTTCGCCCCGAGGACGTCGTGGGAAGCATTGCCGGTTGTCGCCCTCTGGTCGGCACGGCTGGCGGGAAGACGGTGGAGATGAAACGTAACCATGAAATTACCGTCTCGCCGGATGGGCTGATCACGATTGTGGGTGGCAAGCTCACCACATCTCGTCATATGGCGGAAGAGACGATCGATGTGGCCAGCAAGATCCTGGGGCGTAAAAAAGCCTGTTCAACGAAAACGGCGTACCTGTTAGGTGCCGCAGGGTACGACTCGCAGGCCATTCTGGCGTCCGGCGGGCTATCCGCACATTTGGGTGAGCGTTACGGCACGGAGGCCCATTTCGTGAGCGACATTATCCAGAGCGATCCCCGCTTGCTCACCCCTATCGTTGAAGGACTTCCGTATACCGAAGCTGAGGTGGTGTATGCCGTGCGTCACGAGCTTGCCAGCACCGTGGATGATGTGTTGTCGCGCCGAATTCGCGCGCGGTTAATGGCCCGGGATGCGTCAGCCAGCGCCGCCGGGCGTGTCGGTGAAATTCTGCAAAAAGAACTCAAACTGCAACCGGAACAGGTCGCAGAACAGGTCGCCAGCTATCGGGCGGCAATTAAACATGAAAAATCCGAACTGATGGGGACATCTGAATGATCAGCAAAGAGGCGATAAAACGAGGCTATAACCGGGGCAATTACACCGTTGGCGCACATACGCGCCCGGGATGGGCAACCGAAATCGACAGCAGTCACGGCGCAAAAGGGATGCAGATTGACCCCATCGTCATGAGCGAGGCGGCCATTGACCGGCTGCGGGTGATTGCCGATGAGGTGATGACGGCAGAAGCCGATGTCATCACCTGGACCCGCGACTGGTGGGCGGGCTCTATGATTGCGGAAACGCAAGGCGCGCCCGCCACGCCAAAAGGGGCGATTGTTCGCGTCTCGACGGTGGAACAGATTCAGGACGTGATGCGCCTTGCGAGCGAGTCCGCCATTCCGGTCACGGTTTCAGCAGGACGTAGTAATGTCACAGGGGCGGCTCTGCCGCTTCGCGGCGGGATCGTGCTGGATGTGTGCGAACTCAATAAATTGATCGGTTTTGACAAGGAAAGCCAGATTGTTGAGGTCGAAGCGGGCATGTTTGGCGATATTTTCGAGCAAACGATCCAACAAGAATATGGCATGACCCTCGGACACTGGCCGTCATCCTTCGGGATCAGCACCGTGGGGGGATGGGCGGCCTGTCGCGGCGCAGGTCAGCTTTCCACGCGTTACGGCAAAATCGAAGATATGGTGTTTGGCATGGATGTCGTGCTCGCGGATGGACGCTTAATTACCGTCGGCGGTTATGCGCGAAGTGCGACGGGGCCGGATTTGCAGCAGATGTTTATCGGCTCGGAAGGCACGCTGGGCGTGATTGTTCGCCTGCGTTTGAAACTGCACCGCCTGCCTGATTATGGCCGTGCGATTGCCTGGGGTTTCTCCAGTTTCGCCAGTGGGTTAGACGCCTGTCGCGAAATCCTACAGCATGGCGCGAACCCTGCCGCGCTTCGCCTGTACGATAATCTGGAAAGCGGCGTGCAGTTTGGCCTGCCTGACACCAATGTCCTGTTAATTGCGGATGAAGGCGAACCTGAAATTGTTGATGCCGTGCTGGCAATCAGCGAGCGCGTTTGCCAGCGTAGCGGGCAAAAACTCGATGGCGATACGCTGTTCGAGCGTTGGCTGGACACTCGCTATCTGACCGGAAAAAGTGCCGAAGGCTTCAAGAAAAGCCCAGGGCTGGTGGCAGACACGCTGGAGATGGTTGGCCCCTGGCGCTCTCTCAGTATCGTCTATGATGATGTGGTGGCGGCGATTAACGCGGTACCGGGGACGCTGGCCGGTTCCGCACACCAGTCCCACGCGTATGTCGATGGCGCCTGTCTCTATTTTTCATTACGTGGGGATGTCGCCGTCGAACAGCGTGCCGCCTGGTACCGTGCGGCGTGGGATGCGGCGAATGCCGTATTAATTCAACACAATACGTCACTCAGTCACCATCACGGTGTGGGATTGCTTCGCTCGCCTTATATGCAGGCATCGTTGGGCGAAACGCTCACCGTTCTGGCTGATATTAAGAAGGCGCTCGATCCGCAAAATATCCTTAATCCAGGAAAACTGGGACTGAGCGCCACACTTTCACCCCATCAGGCAGGTGAGTAATGATCAAAAATCTTGGCGCGCTTCTGGCGCGCCAGCCCGTCATCATGGCGATTTACGGTATTGAGCAGTTGAAAACCGCGCTCTCCAGTACGGCAGAAGTGTGCATTATCGCCAATATTGACCTCATTAAGCTGCAACCGGTCATCGAAGTGCTTTCGAAAGCGGGGAAGTACGTCATTGTGAATATTGACAGTTGCAACGGCTTGTCGCAGGACAAAGGCGGCATCGATTTTGTTGCTGAAACCGGCGCGATGGGGCTGCTCTCAACGCGTTTGCAAACGGTGCAACGGGCGAAGAAATGCGGGCTGGTCACGATGCAAAAAATCTTTGTGACTGACCGCTCTGCATGGTCACGAAGTCTGCATGCGGTTGAGCAAAGCGAACCTGATTATGTGCAACTGATGCCGGCGCAGATGTTGCCGCTCCTGTCACAAACCGATCGCAATGTACTGCCGCCGATTGTGGCCTCCGGGTTTGTCTCTAATCAGGAACATGCCCGCACAGCCTTACAACACGGTGAGTCGCTGTTTCAAGCAGTGACAGCGCGTTGTGGAATCTGAATATTCAACGTTAGAAAAGCGGGAGTCAGGAATGGGGAATACGCATCTACAGGTGATAGCCTGGTATTTTGTCCGTGAATCAATGGGCGATAAGGTTGATGAGGCGCTCAGGGCGCTTGCTGACGCAACACGTCAGGAACCTGAAAACCTCTCGTATGAATTTTTCCGCTCGACGGAAGATAGCGATCGTTTTGTCATTCTGGAAACCTACCGCAGCGCCGACGGCCTTGAACTTCACCGACAAACGGAGCACTTCCAACGGATTGGCGTTGGGGTCATCACGCCACTTCTGCTGCGTAAAGAGGTGAAAAGTTTTCTCGTCAACGCCGACGATCCGCGAGGTTAAAAGCGCACAGTGTGCAAGCAAGGAATACCTGAATGAATAATGTCATTAAACCTTTTGAATTTGCCACCGTGGCGGAAGTCATTGTTGAGTGGGCAGGCGCGGCGCGGCTTGGAGAGATACTGCAAACGCGCTTGCGCGCCCGCAATGCGCTGGTAGTGACCGATCCTGGCCTGGTGAACGCCGGGGTTCTCCCACCGGTTCTGTTTAGCCTGCGGGAAGCCGGTTTTCAGGTCACCCTTTATGACCAGGTTCAGGCCGATCCTCAGGAGTGTATTGTCCGCAAGGCGACGCGTGTGGCGCGGGAACATCACTGCGACATGGTGATTGGCCTGGGCGGTGGTTCCTCCCTGGATGTGGCTAAACTGGCGGCGGTATTAATCCCTTCAGAACAAGAAGTACAGGATCTGTATGGCATTGGGAAAGTGAGCGGGCAGCGTCTGCCGCTGGTGCAGATCCCGACCACCGCAGGAACCGGTTCTGAAGTGACCAATATTGCGATTCTCACCACTGGTGAAAACAGCAAAATGGGGGTTGTCGACAGACAGCTCTATTGCGATCTGGTACTGCTGGATGCGCAACTGACGCTGGGTTTACCCCGCGTTCATACGGCTGCCGCGGGAATCGATGCCATGGTACATGCCATTGAGGCGTATACCGGGAAGCACAAGAAAAACCCGATTTCGGATGCGCTTGCCCGTGAGGCGTTACGCTTGATAAGCCGCCATCTGGTTACCGCGTGCCATGACGGACAACACCGTGAAGCGAGGGAGAGTGTCCTGCTGGGCGCGTTGTTGGCGGGTCAGGCTTTTGCTAACTCGCCCGTTGCTGCCGTGCATGCCCTGGCGTATCCGCTGGGCGGGCGGCATCACATCCCTCACGGCCTCTCGAATGCGCTCATGCTGGTTCCTGTGCTGCGGTTTAATGCTGCGGTGGCGGCGCCACTCTACGCGGAACTGGCCGCGGTGGTTGGGGTCGGGGGAACCGGCAATGTCGAACAGGATGCGCAGGCGTTTATCGACGAGATGCAACGGATTATCGCGGCAAGCGGCGCGCCGCAGCGGCTTCGTGATGTCGATATTCAGCAGGGAGATCTGCCTGCGCTGGCGCATGACGCGATGCAGCAAACGCGCTTGCTGGTGAATAATCCGTTGAAACTGAGTGAAGATGACGCGCTGCGGCTTTATCAGCAGGCATTCTGAGACGAAAACACGCCCGACGATTCACCTGTCGGGCGGGATATCACTCTTCCTTCGGCAGACACTGCAAATGACCGTGACGCACGCCGCGCTGGGCGATGACATCATCGGCAAAATGTTGGACGTCGCCCATGTCGCCTTTCAGAACGGCAATCTCCAGACAGTCGTCGTGATTGATGTGTACATGCAAGGTGGCAACGGACAAATCATGGTGATGGTGCTGGGTCGAGACAATGCGGCTGGCTAAATCGCGCTTCTCGTGCTCATAAACGTATGAAAGCACCGCGAAACCCTGGGTTCCATGCTCTTGCGTCGTCTCCTGCGACAACGCGTCGCGCAGAATATCGCGGATTGCTTCCGAGCGGTTATTGTAGCCACGGCGCTGACTCAGGCTGTCCAGCGTTTCCAGTAAATCGTCATCGAGGGTGATGGTGACACGTTGCATCTGAGTTAAACCTTATTATTTCCGGCTGCGGCGCACGGGGAATGCGGGAAGTACCGCATTTTGTAGCACACGTCCGGCATCCGTGGAAAACGTTAATGCGTCGCCCACATCCTGCGTCTCCACAATTTTGCCGTCTTCCATCACCATCACGCGATGGCAAAAGCGCTCGACCAGACGTAAATCGTGCGTGATAAACAGACAGGCGGTGCCGAACTGCTGCTGCAATTTTTTGAGCAAGCGGATCACGCCCGCCTGCAACACCAGGTCGAGGTTAGAGACCGCCTCATCAAGAATCAGCAGTTTGGGTTCAACCGTCAGCGCCCGCGCCAGGCACACACGCTGGAGCTGTCCACCGCTGAGCTGCGGTGGCCGCTTGTCGAGTACGCTGTCGTCCAGATCTACCGCGTTGAGCATTTCACTGGCGCGGGCCATTTGCTCAGACTTGCTCAGCGACAGCAGATGACGCATCGGCTCGCGCAGAATTTCACGGACAGTTTTACGCGGATTCACCGCGCTGATGGAGTCCTGAAACACCATCTGAATATCACGGCGAAACGCTTTTTGCGCCGCGCGGTTAAGCTGGGATAACGGTTTTCCCTGCCAGCACACCTCACCCTGCGTCGGGGATTCTAAACCGACCAGCAGACGCGCGAGGGTACTTTTGCCACAGCCGCTGCGGCCAAGCAATGCCACGGTTTCGCCCTTTTTCAGGTGCAATGACACCTCTTTCAACACCGCCTGATGCTGATGTTTGCCGCTCAGGTTTGAGTGCGCATACTGGTGCGAAAGGTCAGAGACGGTGAGTAATGTCATGATGCCAGCTCCATACCGTACAGGGCGAGGTGCGCCGACACCAGATTACGGGTAATGCTGTGCTTTGGTGCGTTGAACACGGTTTCGACGTCGCCCTGTTCCACAATATTCCCGTTGTCCATGACTGCCACATCGTCCGCCAGTCGCGCGACGACGCCCATATCATGGGTGACCAGCAGCATACCGGGCGCCCGGCGTTGCATAATGCTCTCCAGCAGGTCGAGAATGCGCGCCTGCGCGACAACGTCCAGGTCAGTGGTCGGTTCGTCGGCGATGATAAACGGCGCGTCGCACAGCACCGCCATCGCGATCATCATGCGTTGTAACATCCCGCCGCTCATCTCGAACGGGTAAAGTTTCAGGACGCGTTCCGCGTTCTCCAGCCCCACGGCCTCCAGCGTCTGGATAAGCGTGGCGTCGTCAGCGGGTTTACCTAATGCCAGACCGGTTTCCCGCGCATGGGCCGCCATGGTGTGCAGCGGATTAAACGCGCTACGCGGGTTCTGCATAATGGTGGCGATTTTGACGCCGCGCAGGTCGCAGGGGGAAATGTGTTTACCATCCGCCAGCAGGGTTCCTGCCGTTTGACGTACGCCCGGAGGCAGAATGCCCAGCGCTGCCGCGCAGGTCAGCGATTTACCGCTGCCGCTGCCGCCTACCAGCGCCAGTACCCGCCCGCGTTTGAGCGACAGCGAAACGCCATGCACCAGCGGTCTGTCCGCTGTCAGGGTAATATTCTGTAATTCAATCTGTTGCGGCATCAGTGAGCATGCTCCGTGTCCAGATGGGGATCGAGATGATCGCGCAGTGCGTCACCCACCAGGTTAAAGGCCATCACGCTGATAAACAGCGCCAGACCCGGCCAGAACATTTGTAATGGCTGAGTCCAGATATACTGGCGCGCATCGTTAATCATCACGCCCCATTCCGGGGTGGGGGCGGTGACGCCGAGGCCGAGGAATGACATCCCGGCGACGTGCAACATCATGTGACCAATATCCAGCGTCGCCAGTACCAGCAAAGAGGGGATCACCGCTCCGGCCAGATGGTCGACAAACACCCGCACATGACCGGCACCGGAAAGGCGCGACGCGAGCACAAATTCACGCTGGCGCAAAGAGATGACCAGACTGCGCACCATGCGGGCGTACCATGCCCAGTGTGAGAGCGCGATGGCGATGATGACGTTCGTCAGTCCCGTCCCCAACACGCCGACCATAAAAAAGGAGAGGATCGAGGTGGGGAAGGTCATAAACATATCGGCGATGCGCATGGTGATTTGATCGACACGGCCACCGATCAACCCGGCGCTGCCGCCAACGGCAAGCCCCAGCGCCAGCACTAACAGCAGGCAGGCCATCACCGAACCCAGCGAGACTCGCGTTGCCGCCAGCAGACGAGAAAAAATATCACGGCCCAGATGATCGGTGCCCAACCAGTGCTGGCTCCCCGGAGAGAGCAAACGCGACGATAAATCAATGGCCTGCGGATCGTAGGGCAGCCACCACTGACTGGTGAGTGCAATCATCGCCAGCAGGGCGATAATGACCATTGCCAGGCGCACCGACCAGCGCGAAGAGAGAAAAAAGTTCACGAATGCGCTCCTTCATGGCGGCGAATGCGCGGGTCCAGCGCAGCGTTCAGTAAATCCACAATCAGATTACAGACGACAAAAACCACCACCATCATCAGCGTAAAGCACTGAATGACTGGGTAGTCCCGGTTAAAAATCGCCGAAACCGCATAGCGCCCGACGCCAGGCCAGGCAAAGATGTTTTCGATAATCATGGTGCCGCCAATCAGCTCGCCAATATGCATACCCACCGCCGTAATCATCGGCAGCGATGCGTTACGCAGAATATGACGACGTTCCGTTTGCTTCTCATTCAGACCACGCAGACGCGCCCAGGTGACGTGCCGTTGTCCGGCGACCTCGAGCATACTGGCGCGCAGCAAGCGGGCGTTGATCGCCAGCGACATAAAGGCTATCGACACGGCAGGCAAAACGATGTGCTGCCAGCCGCCGTAACCCATTGCGGGTAGCCATTGCAAATAGACGGAGAAGAACATCACCAGCAGAAAGGCGAGCCAGAAGTTAGGCATCGACACGCCGAGAAAGGCGATGAAACGCACGGCAAAATCCGGCAGACGGTCACGGTGACGCGCCGCCCAGATGCCGAGCGGTACGGAGGTGAGCAGGATAAGCACCAACGCCGCGCCCGCCAGTTGCAGTGTGGCAGGCAGGAAGTTGAGTACGTCATCCAGCACCGGACGCTGAGTAGCGAACGAGATGCCGAAATCCAGATGCAGCGCCTTCCACAGCCAGGTTCCGTACTGGACGGCCAGCGGCTGATCCAGTCCCAGCATGACCCGCGTAGAGGCGACCATTTCCGGCGTCGGCGGCAGGCTAGAGAGACGTAAATAGTCGAGCGCAGGGTCGCCGGTTCCCAGGCGCAGCATCAAAAAGATAATCACCGAGGCGGCGAAAACTATCGGGATCAGCAGCAGAATACGCCGCAAAGCATAACGTAACATCAGGGTTTCACCGCGCTTATCTGTTCAAACGGGATCTCAGTGGCGATAGGAGCATAAGGGATGGTTCCCAGTGCCGGTTTCGCAACCACCATCATGGAGATGTAGCTTATCGGCAGATAGACCGCGTCGTTGTGCAGGCGGGTCAGAATGTCGCGGTACAACGCCTGGCGCTTGTTCTCATCTGTGGTGGAAAGCACCTCGCCAATCTCTTTATCGATCAGCGGTTTGTCTGGCAACCCTTGCTGTGCCTGGAAGTCAGCATGCGAGGGAACGCGCATTGAACTCATAAAGGCGTGCGGATCGTACGGCGCGCCCCAGGTGCGGTTGAAAACCATGCCGAAGCGCCCGTCGCGCTGGCGGGCGTAAATACTGCTCTCTTCTTCGCCGATAAGTGCCACATCGACGCCAACCTGACGCATATCAGCCTGAATGATTTCGGCCATTGATTTGCTCAGCGCGTCGGTGCCGATAAACGACAGCTCAATGCGCAGCGGCTGGCCGTTTTTCTCGCGGATCTCTTTCCCGGCGGGCAGAACCCAACCGGCTTTTTCCAGCAGTGATTTGGCCTGCTGCGGGTCATATTCGCGTGGTTTCAGACCGATGTCGGCGTAAGGCACTGAGGGCGAAAACAGCGTATTCGCCACCTGCTGTGTGCCGTACAGCGCATTGTCGATGAGGGACTTTTTGTTCACGGCATGATTCAGCGCTTCGCGTACCGCCAGCTCGTTGGTGGGGGCTTTAGCAGAGTTGAGCGCCAGCATCACGGTTTCAATCGGTTGTGAAAGCTGGGTGTGGTAAGTCGGTGTCTGGCTAAACCGGGCGAACGTGTCGAGGGGCAGCAACCCCTCGTTACCGTAAAGCAGATCGATATCACCGGTTTCAAAGGCCACGGCACGGGTGGTCGGGTCTGGGATCACCTTGACGGTAATCTGGCGAATCTGGGGTTTCTCCCCCCAGTAATGGTCGTTACGTACCAGCACGTCGTATTGATTGAGCTTTGATTCTTTCAGTATCCACGGCCCCGTGCCGATGGGTGCTTTAATACCGTTCATCGTTTCGTTGTTTTTAAATTGCGATGGGGCGATAAAGCGGAAAGGGCGCGGCAGGGAAAGCTCCTGCAAGAAGGGGTAGTACGCGCTTTTCAGCGTGATTTGCAGCTCGGTTTTACTCAACGCATTGACGTCGGTTATCTGATTGGTCAATTCCAGCCAGCTATGACGTTGGCGGTTATCTAACACCGTGCGGAAATTTTCCGCTGCGGCGTGCGCATCAAAGACTTCGCCATTCGAGAATGTAACGTCATCGCGCAGGGTAAACACCCAGGTTTTACCGTCTGCCGAGTGGCTCCAGCTTTTTGCCAGCCACGGTTTCACGGAACCGTCTGCCTGATATTTTACCAACGGTTCATACACCATGCTCTGGGCGAACATTTGATTCGGCGTGTAAAGGTGCGGGTTGAGTGGCCCCACATTTACCGGCCATGCGGTGGTTATCTCGTCAGGTGCGGCGGCGTGTGCGAGGAATGACGCACAGGCCAGCAGCGCAAATACAGTGCGGCGTAATCTGGTCAAAATGGTGGCCCTAAATGATGAATAGAAGTACGACTAAAAGGGTATGACGATTCTAGAGATTCATCATACTTTTGACGTGTTCTGGATCAATAGATGGGCAACCAGAAGGGAAATGTATACAAAAATCGTAGAGTAAATAGTGAGAAACGGGCGCGGGATGCCCGTGTTTCTCAGCGGTTATGTCAGGCAACCGCGTCCAGTCTCTGTACTGATGCAGCGGTAATCTGAAACGGCGTAGGGGTGCATACGGCCAGGCTCAGTGCATCAAGCTGGCAGTGGCTGACCGACAAGGTAGATGCGAGTGTGCTATCGACGCTGACGATTTGCCAGGCGGTGCCGCCGCGCTGTTTCACCATCGCTTCTTTACGTGTCCAGATGCGCCAGAACGCGGCCAGTTGTTGGTCCGGATGCTCTGCTTCCATCTCGGCATGTTCCCCGAGGCTGAATACCGCATTGGCCAGCGCCCGCCAGTTATGGTGCGGACGAATGATTTCGAGATCGCAACCCACCTCGCCTTCGTCGCTCAGCAGCAGGACGATGTCATCGCCGCTGTGACTCAGATTGAACCACAGCGGGGTCTGGGCTGAAAACGCCGGTTTTCCCTGTTCGCCGTAAACAATCTCGGGCAAGGGTGAAAGCGCGTGGGATAGCAGCACACGGCCCGCCAGCCAGCGGGCGCGACGCTTGCCTTGTGGGGCTTGAGCGTACAGCGAAGACGGCAGGGCGCCTTTGCTCAGTGTCGACACTTTTCCCAGAACGATCCGGTACATATCAGGACCAACGTTTAATAATAATGGAATTTACACAGTGTATCATTTGTCATCTTATCCCGGTAATCGACTCTTCGGTCGTCCTGGCCCCAGCAGTATTGCCAGTTTGCTGCCGCCTTTGGTGGTTTCCATCCAAATTTTGCACACGCTGGTTAAGGGAACAGAAAGTAGCATACCTACCGGGCCTAATAACCATCCCCATACCAGTAATGAGAGGAATACCACGAGAGTGGACATTCCCAGACGATGTCCCATGATGCGTGGTTCCAGAATATTACCGATAACCATATGAACCACTAAAAAGAGCGCCCCCACCAGGATACATTCATAAAACCCATTAAATAACAGCGCCTGGACAATCGGCGGCACCGCAGAAATAACAGAACCGATATTGGGAACATAGTTCAGCAGGAAGGCCAGCACGCCCCACATGAGCGCAAACTGAATCCCCATCAGCGCAAGCCCCAGCCAGATAATGGCGCCGGTCCATAAACTCAGCAGCGTTTTCAGCGCCAGATAGTGTGAGACGCCTTTTAACGCCCGATGCAGTCCGGCAATGTGGATCCGCGGATTATTCAGCGCAAAACGCAGTTTGTACGGGACGTGGCGGACTTCAAACAGCATGAACACGACGGTCATCACCAGCAGCACAACGCTGGCCATCGCGCCTGACAGCCCGGTCATCAGCGCCGTAGTGAAGGTCATCAGCTTTTCAGAATCCATGCGTTGCAGCATACGCTCTGGCGACAAATGGAGATTGAGAAACGGCACCATCTGCTGCAGGTGCAGGAGTTTGCGTGTCAGCTCTTTGTTATATTTCGGCAACATAGCAATGAACTCATTCACCGAGGAGGCCAGCACGCCGACAAGCGCAGTGAGCACGATGAGCATCACGACGACCACCAGCGTGATCGCCAGCGGACGACGCAAACCCCGTCGAATGAACCAGGTGACCAGCGGGTTCAGGACAATGGCGAAAAAGAGCGCCAGTAAGAGTTGCACAATGATATCTGCTGCGGCATGAATCCCGGCCAGAATGACCACTAACGCCGCCAGTTTTAGCAGAATGTGCAAACCCGTTTTGTCAGGCTGAGGGGTCGTCATGTCTACGTCCTTCTTGTGTTTCGTTTGCTAAGTGTAGCGGCTGGCTTGCGGCTGCTAATCTGAATCTTGCTGCTGATTTTCGTGGCCGGGCATGATAGAAATGAAACACTGTTGTAAGAACGTGGTGGATCCCATGCCAGAACCCGTCGCTGAACCGGCGCTCAATGGATTACGTCTTAATCTACGCATTGTCTCGGTTGTCATTTTTAACTTCGCCAGCTATCTGACCATCGGCCTGCCGCTCGCGGTACTGCCTGGCTATGTTCATGATGTGATGGGATTCAGCGCCTTCTGGGCGGGGCTGGTCATCAGTCTGCAATACTTTGCGACCCTCCTGAGTCGGCCCCATGCCGGACGTTTTGCCGATCTCCTTGGGCCAAAAAAAATCGTGGTATTCGGTCTGTGCGGCTGTTTTTTAAGTGGCCTGAGCTATTTTCTGGCGGGCGTCACCAGCGGCTGGCCGATAGCGAGCTTACTGCTATTGTGTCTGGGGCGGGTGATATTAGGTGTCGGCCAAAGTTTTGCGGGAACCGGCTCCACGCTGTGGGGTGTCGGGGTGGTGGGGTCGTTGCACATTGGGCGGGTGATTTCGTGGAACGGAATTGTCACCTATGGGGCAATGGCGATGGGGGCGCCGCTCGGCGTGCTGTTCTACGCCTGGGGTGGTTTGCAAGGGCTGGCGCTGACCATAATGGGCGTCGCCTTGCTGGCGGTGCTGTTTGCGCTCCCGCGCCCGGCTGTGAAAGCCAGTAAAGGCAAACCCATGCCGTTTCGCGCTGTGCTCGGACGGGTCTGGCTGTACGGCCTGGCCCTGTCGCTGGCGTCTGCCGGATTTGGCGTAATAGCCACCTTTATCACCCTGTTTTATGACGCCAAAGGCTGGGACGGCGCGGCGTTCGCCCTCACGCTGTTTAGCTGTGCGTTTGTCGGCACGCGTCTGTTGTTTCCCAATGGCATCAATCGGATCGGCGGTTTAAATGTGGCGATGATCTGCTTTGCGGTGGAGGTTGTCGGGTTGCTGCTGGTGGGGATGGCAGTACTGCCGTGGATGGCGAAAATCGGCGTATTGCTGGCAGGGGCCGGATTCTCGCTGGTCTTCCCGGCGCTGGGCGTGGTGGCGGTGAAAGCGGTGCCGCAGCAAAACCAGGGCGCAGCGCTGGCAACCTATACGGTGTTTATGGATTTGTCGTTGGGCGTTACCGGGCCACTGGCCGGGCTGGTGATGACATGGGCGGGTGTGCCGGTTATCTATCTGGCGGCGGCGGGACTGGTGGCGGTTGCGTTTTTGTTGACCTGGCGGTTAAAAAAACGGCCCCCGGCAACAATGCAGGAGGCCGTATCATCGTCTTAACCGTTACTGAATGACCAGCGTGTTAATGATGTTTTCAGCGGCAGTTTGCGCTTTTTGCTGATCGTCCGCAGGCAGCGTGATTTGCATGGTCAGCAGTTGGTCGCCCACTTTACCCAGCACCACGGAAGAGTAAGCGGTCTGGCCTTTCGCCGAAATAATGCTGTCTAACTGCTGGAACGTATGGCCTTTCAGCTCGATAGATTTGTTGGTCACGACCTGCAATTGCGGGTCGCGGCTACGCTGTTGCTCTTCCAGACGTTTCGCCAGCACGGCCAGCTCTTCTTTGGTGTCGTCGCCCACAATCACAATGACGGCTTTCTGGCCGGTGGCGTCAGAATAGACGTGCATATTGTTGGCCTGAGTCCCCAGCTTGCCGCTCTGATCGGTCATCTCTGCCGGCAGTGAGAAACTGAGTTTGCCATCCATCAGGCTGACAGGTTGTCCGGTTGCGTTACTTTCCGCTGTGGCACCCTCTGCCGGAGCTTTCGTATCGCTGTTATCACAGGCCGCAAGCCCCATAACCAGCAGGCCAATACCGACATATTTAACCAGATTGCGCATTGACTTCTTCCTTTCGATAAACGGCCATAACGGCTCATTCGCCCATCTTATCACAACTCGGAAAATGAACCTTTAACTCGTCTGTAATGCCGAGATTTCAGATTTATCTGCCAGCCTTTTCAGCAACATATTCAGCAATACGCCATACATCGGCAGGAAGAAGACGAGGCTGATCAGCACTTTGAATGCGTAGTCGACGAGCGCTATCTCCATCCAGTGCTCGGCCATAAACGCGTCCGGGCTACGCCAGAAAGCGATAAAGAAGAAGGCGAGCGTATCACTGACATTACCAAACAGCGTCGATGCTGTCGGCGCCAGCCACCAGCGACGATTCTGGCGCAGGCGATTAAAGACGTGCACATCCAGAATCTGCCCCAGCGCGTAAGCCATAAAACTGGCGGCGGCAATACGGGCGACAAACAGGTTGAAGTGCAACAGCGCGCCAAATCCCTGCCAGGAACCCATATAGAACAGCGACGAGATGACATAGGAGATCAGTAGCGCCGGGATCATCACGGCAAAGATGATTCTCCGTGCCAGCGGCGCGCCAAAAATACGCACGGTCAGATCGGTGGCGAGAAAAATAAAGGGAAAGCTAAACGCGCCCCACGTGGTGTGGAAACCAAAAATGGAAACCGGGAGCTGCACCAGATAGTTACTGGAGGTGATCACCAGCAAATGGAAAAGCGATAGCCAGAACAACGCGTTTACGCGCTGCGTTTGAGAGAACTGCGTCATATTGTGACCTTTTTAGCGATGGGGTGAGGGAACCCAATAAAAAACCGCCGAATGATACTGCGTTCTGCGCGCTTTGCAATGGTTGTTTTTCACGCAATCGTTAACCTGATTGGCTTACTTGCAAACTGGCGGTAAACTACCGCCGTTTTTTGCGTAAATGAGACGATGATGACTTTCCTGCTTTCTACTCCCGACCATACGCTTGATGCTCAGGGACTGCGCTGCCCGGAACCCGTCATGATGGTACGTAAAACGGTACGCACCATGCAGACAGGCGAAACGCTGTTGATTGTCGCTGACGATCCGGCGACGACCCGCGACATCCCCGGTTTTTGTACCTTTATGGAACATGAGCTGTTAGCGAAAGAGACGGAATCGCTGCCGTACCGCTATTTGATCCGTAAAGGACGGTAAGCGGTGCCGGATGGCGCTTACGCTTATCCGGCCTGCAAAGAATAATACTCCACGTGCAGCCCGTAAGCCGGATGGCGCTTACGCTTATCCGGCCTACAAAGAATAATACTCCACGTGCAGCCCGTAAGCCGGATGGCGCTTACGCTTATCCGGCCTGCAAAGAATAATACTTCACGTGCAGCCCGTAGGCCGGATGGCGCTTACGCTTATCCGGCCTACAAAGAATAATACTCCACGAGCAGCCCGTAAGCCGGATGGCGCTTACGCTTATCCGGCCTACAAAGAATAATACTCCACGCGCAGCCCGTAGGCCGGATGGCGCTTACGCTTATCCGGCCTACAAAGAATAATGCTCCACGAGCAGCCCGTAAGCCGGATGGCGCTTACGCTTATCCGGCCTGCAAAGAATAATACTCCACGTGCAGCCCGTAAGCCGGATGGCGCTTACGCTTATCCGGCCTACAAAGAATAATACTCCACGTGCAGCCCGTAAGCCGGATGGCGCTTACGCTTATCCGGCCTGCAAAGAATAATACTTCACGTGCAGCCCGTAGGCCGGATAAGGCAACGCCGCCATCCGGCAATAGTATCAGCGGCGCAACAGCCGCAGCGCGTTCGCCGTCACCAGCACCGTCGCCCCCGTATCCGCCAGCACCGCCAGCCAAAGACCGGTTATCCCCAGCAGCGTCGTGACAAGGAAAATCCCTTTTAATCCCAGCGCAATGCCGATGTTCTGTCGAATATTGGCGTGGGTCGCACGCGCCAGTTGAATCATCTGAACCAGCCCGCGCAGGCGGTTATGGGTCAGAGCGGCATCGGCGGTTTCCAGCGCGACATCTGTACCGCTGCCCATCGCGATGCCAATCGCGGCCGCTTTCATGGCGGGCGCATCGTTAATACCGTCGCCAACCATCGCCAGCGGCGACTGCTGGTTAAGGGCAGAAACGGCCTTGACCTTATCTTCTGGCAGCAGCCTGGCTTTAAATTCCAGACCAAGCTCACGGGCGATCGCCGCTGCGGCACGCGGGTTATCGCCGGTCAGGATCACGCCATTCACCCCTAACGTTTTGAGTTCGCTAACGGCGGTGTGGGCATCCTCACGCAGCGTATCCTGTAACGCAATCACGCCAAGAATCGTCTCGTTACGCAGCACCAGCACCACCGTTTGTCCGGCGTTTTCCAGCGCGTCTATCTGCCCGGCAAAGGTACCGGCTGGTTGTTTACCTGCCGCGCAAATCAGCACGCGCTCGTCGTTGACCAGCGCTTCAATGCCGGAACCGACCAGCGCACGTTGAGACTGCGCGGCGGGAATACTCAGTTTGCGCGTTTGGGCTTCACCGACGATGGCCTGCGCCAGCGGGTGCGTCGCTCCTTGCTCCACCGCCGCTGCCAGTGCCAGCAGGTCAGATTCGCTAATTTCTGCTGCCGGATGAATCGCCGTAACACGGGGTTTCCCGACGGTCAGCGTACCGGTTTTATCAAACGCGACATGGGTGACTCTGCCCAGTTGTTCCAGCGCGGCCCCTCCTTTTATCAACGCGCCACGGCGCGCCGCGGCGGCCAGCCCGGAAGTAATCGCGGCGGGTGTTGAGATAACCAGCGCACACGGGCAACCAATCAGCAGCAGCGTCAGACCTTTATAAATCCACTCCTGCCATGAGGCGGCGAACAGCAGCGGCGGAACGAGGGCGACCAGCAGCGCGATGGCCATAATCGCCGGCGTATAAATTCGGCTGAAACGATCGATAAAACGTTCGATCGGCGCGCGGCGTTCTTCGGCCTCTTCAATCAGCTTCAGAATGCGGTCAATCGCGCTGGCGCCCGGTTCAGAAAGCACTTCGAGCGTAACAAGACGGTCAACGCTGGTAGCGCCCGCAGGCACTTTTTCGCCTGTTGCGCGTTCAACCGGGATGGATTCTCCCGTCAGCGCGCTTTCATCAAAACTGGCGAAACCGGAAACCAGTTTACCGTCAGCGGGCAAGCGCCCCCCGGCGGCAACTTCAATCATATCTCCCGGTTGCAGGGTCGCGATCGCCACCTCTTCACGCTGTCCGTTGCGGATGCGCGTGGCGGTTTCTGGCTTGAGCGCCATCAGCGCGCTGACCCCTTTACGGGCGCGGCTGGCAGCCCAACCTTCCAGGCGTTCGCCAATCAGGAACAGCAGTAGCACCATTGCCGCCTCTGCGGTGGCGCCAATAAACAGCGCGCCAATGGCGGCGACGCTCATCAGCGTCTCAATGGCGAAATAGCTGCCGGTTTTCATCAGGCGCAGCGCCTGGCGGGCAATCGGGTAAAGACCGACCAGCGTGGTGGCGATAAACGCGAACTGACCAAAAGGATGGTTGAACTGCTCCAGCCCCCAACTGATCGCCATCATGATGATAAGCGTAATCAACGGCAGGTTTTCATTAAACCGGGACTCCGGGGCTTCTGCTGATGCCTGTTCGTCGCGCAGGGTGTAGCCCGCGTTTTGGACGGCGCTTTCAATTTGCTGACGCAGATTTGGGCCTGCGTCGACCACCAGTTTTTCCGTCGCGAAGAGCACCTGAACCTGATTAACGCCGCTCACCTGGCGTACGGCATTCTCGACTTTTCGCGCACAGGCGGCGCAATCCATACCCGCGACTTTCCAGGTATAACGGGTGCCTTCAATCGTGTCGGAAACAGGGAGGGAAGAGGCGCTACACGTCCCTTCACAGCAGCAGTCATCTGACTTCTGTGGCGCGGGAGCAAGGGTAAAGGATGAAAATTGTGGTGCCTTTTTGCCATCAGTTTCGGGTGTCGACATGGCATCCTCCGGTCGATGATAATTTTCTCATTAACCGGAGGATACACTCTGGAGTCGACTCCAGAGTCAAGCGTTATTAGAGATAAAGTGAGCGAACAATCAGGAAGTGCCCCGCGAAGTAGCAGGCGGCGGCAATCGCGTTATCCGCACGGAAGCGATAGCGATAGTGGCTTCCCAGCCAGACAATATTGCTAATGAACAACAATGCCGCCCCCATAAACGCAGAAAACGCCGGTGCGGTGGGACGGAAGAACCACAGTTCACCGGCCAGCCAGACCATCACCAGCGTCATCGCGATAAACGTACACACCGGTAAGCGTAACTCTTCCAGACGCGTCCAGATGACGGCGATCAGCAGCGCACCCAGCACCAGCAGTACCAGCGGCAGCGGCCAGAAGAAGGAGAGCGTCATCTGGCTGGCGAAGTAGATGGTGTACAGCAAGTGCGACAAGAAGAACGCGCCAATGGCATACAGCAGACGCTGGCGAGGCAGCAGGGTCAGCGCGTCGCCCACCAGTGTGGCGCACAACCCCGCGAGGACGAGGTAGCTGACGGCACTGAACATCGGCGCTTGCCAGGCCAGTAACAGCAGGAGTAATAGAGTGACGGGTTTAAAGACCCAACGTTGCCACGCCGGCCCACGATAAGAAGCATCCACAAATAACCATGCGGAAAGACAGACAGCGATAAACGACCAAAGCATCTTAGTTCCTTGAATTCGTTATTTTTTCGTAAGCGATATGCTCACGGCCACAGTGTCCAGTGTAGAGGCGGGTACAGGCGGATGACAACACCATAACAGGCAAGGTATGCTTATTTCCGTATTTTCTGATGGGTTAAAAACATGAGTAAGCCACCTCTTTTTTTCATTGTTATCATTGGGTTGATTGTCGTTGCTGCGTCGTTTCGCTTTGTTCAACAGCGGCGAGAAAAAGCAGATAATGAGAACGCGCCGTTACTGCAAAAGTCGGTAGTGGTCAGCAATAAACGTGAAAAACCGCTCAATGACCGACGCTCGCGCCAGCAGCAGGTCACCCCGGCGGGTACGTGTATGCGTTATGAAGCGAGCTTTAAACCGCAGAGCGGCGGTCTGGAACAAACCTTCCGTCTTGATGCACAGCAATATCATGCGCTGACCGTGGGAGACAAAGGCACGCTGAGCTACAAAGGAACGCGCTTTGTCGATTTTGTGGGTCAGACAGAGGCCCGGTAACCGTGGCGATACCGGGCAAAAAAATCACTTCTTCATCTGTGACTTCAGTTTCTTCTGCCAGACCAGCAGTTCAAACACACCGAACAGGAAAATGCGGATTTTTTCACCGGTAGTCATCTGCGGCCCCTCTTTTGGCAAGGTGCTTTTCAGCAACGCGAGCTGCATACCGTGCATCAACGCCATAAAAATCAGCGCGACATTCACGAAGATATTGAGTGGCCGTGGGAAAGGTTGTACCACGTTAAGCAATAAAAACGCCCAGACGCAGAGCATCAACAACCGTCCCAGATTAATCAGCATTACATTCTCCTTGTTTTTCTCTTTGATATAAACGGTATGCGACTTGTCCGGCCACTTTTTCGCGATACAGCGACCAGTTTTCCGGGACGGGCGGCAGACCGTTTTCGACTTCGCTTTCGACATAAATATAGGCTTCATCCGCCAGCCAGCCGCGCGTTTCCAGTAATGTCAGCGTCTCTTCCAGCAGTCCTTTACGAAAGGGGGGATCGACGAAAACCACGTTGTGCGGCGTCCCGGTTTGGGCAAGGTGCGCCAGGGTGTTGGTATTGATGACCCGGGCATTGCTGGCTTTCAGCGTCGCCAGATTTTTTTGCAACTGTTGGGAAACCGCGCGATCCATCTCCAGTAGCGTCGCGCCAGCCGCGTAGCGAGACAGCGCCTCCAGCCCCAGTGCGCCGCTGCCCGCAAAACAGTCCAGGCAGTGGGCGTCGACCATGACGGGCGCCAGCCAGTTGAACAGCGTTTCGCGCACCCGGTCAGTCGTCGGGCGCAGACCCGGGCTGTCCGGAACCGGGAGTTTACGACCTCGCCATTGTCCGCCAATAATCCGGATTTGACCGCTGCCTGAGTGATTCGGTTTTTTCATGTCAATAATGGCCCAATCCGCGGCTGATACGTAATACCAGGCGGTGATGTGAATTAAGTTAAGTGATAGACTATTTCATCATTTTTATAGCTGCTATGTACATAGCGTTGACGCTGTGCCATGAAGCAACAGCGGGGAGTATGGTCGCAAATGGCGAAAGAGAAAAAACGTGGCTTTTTTTCCTGGCTGGGCTTTGGTCAAAAAGAGCAGGCACCGGAAAACGAGACAGAATTAAAAAGCGAAGAACAACAACAGGTTACTGATGAGGTTGTGGCGACTGAAGAGCAGCAGCACACCCCGGAACCGCACAAAGAGGCTGAATCGGAAGCCTTTGCCGCTGAAGTGGTCGAGGTCACTGAACAGGTTGTTGAAAGTGAAAAATCGCTGCCGGAGCAAGCCATTGTTGACGCCGCGCCGGTCGAATCCGACGTTGAACCGCAGCCTGAGGTCGTAGAAACACCCGTTGCGATCGTCGAAGAACCGGTTGTTGAAACACCTGCACCGACCGTTGCTGTCGCCGATGTTATCGAACCTGAAGCGCTGCCGTTGCCGGAAGAGGTGAAAGCCGAAGAGATTTCACCGCAAGAGTGGCAGGCGGAAGCGGAAACCGTCGAAATCATTGAGGCGGTCGAGGAAGCGGCGGAAAACGAACCCGAATTAACCGACGAAGAGCTGGAAGTGCAGGCGCTGGCCGCCGACGCAGCAGAAGAAGTCGAAGAGACAGAAGAGGCGGTTGTTGACGCCGAAGAAGCACAAGAAGAGACGCCGGTTGAAGAGAGCGCTCAGGAACAAGAAAAACCGACCAAAGAAGGTTTCTTTGCACGTCTGAAACGCAGTCTGCTAAAAACCAAAGAAAACCTCGGTTCCGGATTTATCAGTCTGTTCCGTGGCAAGAAAATCGACGATGATCTCTTCGAAGAGCTGGAAGAGCAGTTGCTGATCGCCGACGTTGGGGTGGAAACCACCCGCAAGATTATTGCTAATCTGACCGACGGCGCGAGCCGTAAGCAACTGCGCGATGCCGAAGCGCTCTACGGGTTGCTCAAGGATGAAATGGGCGAGATTCTGGCGAAAGTCGAAGAACCGTTGAATGTGGAAGGCAAAACCCCGTTTGTTATTTTAATGGTGGGCGTTAACGGCGTGGGTAAAACCACCACCATCGGTAAGCTGGCGCGTCAATTTGAACAGCAGGGCAAAACCGTGATGCTGGCGGCAGGGGACACCTTCCGTGCCGCTGCGGTAGAGCAGTTGCAGGTTTGGGGGCAACGTAACAACATACCGGTGATTGCTCAGCACACAGGCGCAGATTCCGCTTCCGTGATCTTTGATGCGATCCAGGCGGCGAAGGCGCGTAACGTTGACGTGCTGATCGCCGATACGGCAGGTCGCCTGCAGAACAAAGCGCACCTGATGGAAGAATTGAAGAAAATCGTTCGCGTCATGAAGAAACTGGATGAAGACGCACCGCATGAAGTTATGCTGACTATTGATGCCAGCACCGGGCAGAATGCGATAAGCCAGGCCAAACTGTTCCACGAAGCGGTGGGGTTGACCGGTATCACGCTGACCAAGCTGGACGGAACGGCGAAAGGGGGCGTTATCTTCTCCGTTGCCGATCAGTTTGGCATTCCTATCCGCTATATTGGTGTGGGCGAACGTATCGAGGATTTACGTCCGTTTAAAGCGGGCGATTTTATAGAGGCACTTTTTGCCCGAGAGGATTAACAATGATTCGCTTTGAACATGTCAGCAAGGCCTATCTCGGTGGGAGACAAGCGCTGCAAGGGGTCACATTCCACATGCAGCCTGGCGAGATGGCGTTCCTGACCGGTCACTCAGGTGCGGGGAAAAGTACCCTGCTGAAGCTGATCTGTGGGATTGAGCGGCCAAGCGCCGGGAAAATCTACTTCAGCGGGCATGACATCACGCGTTTGAAAAACCGTGAAGTGCCGTTTCTGCGCCGTCAGATCGGGATGATTTTCCAGGATCACCACCTGTTGATGGACAGGACGGTCTTCGACAACGTGGCGATCCCGCTGATTATTGCGGGCGCCAGCGGAGACGACATTCGTCGTCGCGTGTCGGCGGCACTGGACAAAGTAGGCCTGTTGGACAAAGCGAAGAACTTCCCGATTCAACTCTCCGGCGGTGAACAGCAGCGTGTGGGCATTGCCCGTGCGGTGGTGAACAAACCGGCAGTATTGCTGGCGGATGAACCGACCGGGAACCTGGATGATGCGCTGTCGGAAGGGATCTTACGTCTGTTCGAAGAGTTTAACCGCGTCGGGGTAACGGTACTGATGGCAACGCACGACATTGGACTGATCTCCCGTCGTTCGTATCGGATGCTGACCCTGAGCGATGGACATTTGCATGGAGGCGAGGCCCGTGAATAAGCGCGACGCGATTAATCAAATCAGGCAATTCGGAGGTCGGCTTGACCGCTTCCGTAAATCTGGCGGCGCGTCCCCAGACGGCGGTCGCAATGCGCCAAAACGTGCGAAGTCTTCGCCAAAACCGAACTCGCGTAAGACTAACGTCTTTAACGAGCAGGTACGCTACGCGTTCCAGGGGGCGTTGCAGGATCTGAAAAGCAAACCACTGGCGACGTTTCTGACGGTGATGGTTATCGCTATCTCCCTGACTCTGCCGAGCGTGTGCTACATGGTTTACAAAAACGTGAACCATGCGGCGACGCAATATTACCCTTCTCCGCAGATAACCGTTTATCTGCAAAAAACGCTGGACGATGACGCCGCGGCAGGGGTGGTGGCGCAGTTGCATGCTGAGCAGGGCGTGGAAAAAGTGAATTATCTGTCGCGAGACGACGCGTTGGGTGAATTCCGTAACTGGTCAGGATTTGGCGGCGCGCTGGACATGCTGGAAGAGAACCCGCTGCCGGCAGTGGCGGTGGTGGTGCCGAAACTCGACTTTCAGGGAACGGATTCGTTGAATACGTTGCGCGATCGGATTTCGCAAATTAACGGTATCGACGAAGTGCGAATGGATGATAGCTGGTTTGCCCGTCTCGCTGCGTTGACCGGTCTGGTGGGTCGGGTATCGGCGATGATCGGCGTACTGATGGTGGCGGCGGTATTCCTCGTCATCGGCAACAGCGTGCGCCTGAGCATCTTTGCCCGTCGCGATACCATTAATGTGCAGAAACTGATCGGGGCGACAGACGGTTTTATTCTGCGTCCGTTCCTGTATGGCGGTGCGCTGCTGGGCTTCTCTGGCGCATTTCTCTCTCTGATTTTGTCGGAAATTATGGTGATGCGGCTGTCGTCCGCCGTGACGGAAGTGGCGCAGGTTTTCGGAACGAAATTCGATATCAACGGGTTATCGTTCGACGAGTGTCTGCTGTTGTTGCTGGTGTGCTCAATGATTGGCTGGGTGGCAGCCTGGCTTGCCACGGTACAACATTTACGTCACTTTACTCCCGACTAAAAAAACCGTGATATAATCTTTCCCTGCAATGAATTCCCGTTCGCAGGGAAAGAGCTTCAAAAAAAATCTCCTGTCCCTGCCCGCGTATTTTTCATAACGGTGTCACATTTTGTGCGTAGTTTATTCACAGCGTTGCATTGAACTTGTGGATAGAATCACTGTCTGATAAAAATGTGAATGATATTCTCGTTGCTCATAAGCTCTGGCACGATTGTTGTTGTAACGCCGGAAGATAAAGATTGAGAGGATTTGAATGACCAAAGAAATGCAAAATTTAGCTTTAGCCCCTGTTGGTAACCTGGAATCTTACATCCGGGCTGCGAACGCGTGGCCGATGTTGTCGGCTGACGAGGAGCGGGCACTTGCTGAAAAGCTGCATTACCAGGGCGATCTGGAGGCAGCGAAGACGCTGATTCTGTCTCACCTGCGCTTTGTTGTTCATGTTGCTCGTAACTATGCGGGCTATGGCCTGCCGCAGGCGGATCTGATTCAGGAAGGTAATATCGGCCTGATGAAAGCCGTGCGCCGTTTTAACCCGGAAGTGGGTGTGCGCCTGGTTTCCTTCGCCGTGCACTGGATCAAAGCTGAGATCCACGAATATGTTCTGCGTAACTGGCGTATCGTCAAAGTCGCGACCACCAAAGCGCAGCGTAAGCTGTTCTTCAACCTGCGTAAAACCAAGCAGCGTCTGGGCTGGTTTAATCAGGATGAAGTCGAAATGGTGGCTCGCGAGCTGGGTGTTTCCAGCAAAGACGTCCGCGAAATGGAATCCCGTATGTCGGCCCAGGACATGACATTTGATATGTCTTCGGACGACGAGTCCGACAGCCAGCCGATGGCACCGGTGCTCTATCTGCAGGACAAATCGTCTAACTTTGCCGACGGCATTGAAGACGATAACTGGGAAGAGCAGGCGGCAAACCGTCTGACCGACGCCATGCAGGGGCTGGACGAACGTAGCCAGGACATCATTCGTGCGCGTTGGCTGGATGAAGACAACAAGTCTACCTTGCAGGAACTGGCCGATCGCTACGGCGTTTCCGCAGAACGTGTGCGCCAGCTTGAAAAGAACGCCATGAAAAAACTTCGCGCCGCTATCGAAGCGTAATTCCCGCGAAGTCCCCGATAAACCCTCGAATGCAAATTCGGGGGTTTTGTTTTTTTAACGCCTGCTCTGGCGAATTTTCTCCCCCTGGCAAACACTTACCGATGGGTTTTGCGCATCTTAGGGGATCAAAATGAAAAATAACGAACTGAATGAACGGCGTTTACAGGCGACGCCGCGCGGTATCGGCGTGATGTGCGATTTTTATGCCGACAGAGCAGAAAACGCAACGCTGTGGGACGTGGAAGGCAATGAGGTGATTGATTTTGCCGCCGGTATTGCGGTGCTTAACACCGGTCATCGACACCCAAAAATTATCGCGGCCATTGAGAAACAGCTTCAGTCATTCACCCATACGGCTTATCAAATCGTTCCTTATGAAAGCTACGTCCGGCTTGCGGAACGCATCAACGAACGTGTCCCCATCAACGGGCCGGTAAAAACCGCCTTTTTCTCTACCGGGGCGGAAGCGGTAGAGAACGCGGTGAAGATTGCCCGCGCCTACACCAAACGACCAGGACTTATCACCTTTGGCGGCGCCTTCCATGGGCGAACCTTTATGACCATGGCACTGACCGGAAAGGTTGCCCCCTACAAAATTGGCTTTGGGCCGTTTCCCGGATCGGTGTATCACGCCCAGTATCCTAATGCGGTGCACGGGGTTAGCACGGCAGACGCGCTGCAAAGCCTGGAACGAATTTTCAAAGCGGATATCGCACCCGATCAGGTGGCGGCGATAATCCTTGAGCCGGTACAGGGTGAAGGGGGCTTTAACGTCGCGCCGGGCGAATTTATGCACGCGCTGCGCGCACTGTGCGATACCCACGGTATTCTCCTGATTGCCGATGAGGTGCAGACCGGTTTTGCCCGTACGGGCAAGCTGTTTGCGATGGAGCATTATGGCGTGCAACCCGATCTCATCACGATGGCGAAAAGTCTGGCTGGCGGGATGCCGCTGTCGGCAGTTGCCGGGCGCGCCGATATTATGGATGCACCGGCGCCAGGAGGACTCGGCGGCACCTACGCCGGGAATCCGCTGGCCGTTGCCGCCGCACATGCCGTACTGGATGTGATTGACGAAGAGAAACTGTGTGCGCGTGCCGCCGCCTTAGGCCAACATCTGGTTGAGGCGCTCAACTCGGCCAAAGCGAATTGCCCGCATATTGCGGATATTCGTGCGCAGGGCTCCATGGTGGCGGTGGAGTTTAACTGCCCGTCATCCGGCCAGCCGTCTCCTGAATTTACCCGCCAGGTGCAGAGTAAAGCGCTGGCGCAAGGACTCTTGCTGCTCAGTTGCGGCGTCTACGGCAATGTGATCCGCTTCCTCTACCCGCTGACTATCCCCGACGCGCAATTTCGTAAAGCGCTGGAGATTATTACGCACTCGCTGACACGATAAACCTGCGCCGCCCATTGCGGCGGCCACTTTTTTTGTCATCAACTTGTTATCTGACTGTCAAATTAGCTATTCCAAAATCTTAAAAATCGGGTATGTTTTAGCAGAGTGTGCTGAAAAAGCGTGAACTGCACACCTATAATTGAAATAAAACGCTAAACAACAACATCACAACACACGTAATAACCACAATAATGGGGATTCTCAGGATGAATATGAAGGGTAAAGCGTTATTGGCAGGATGTATCGCCCTGTCTTTGAGCAATATGGCGTTTGCTAAGGATATTAAAGTCGCAGTCGTCGGCGCAATGTCAGGGCCGGTCGCGCAGTATGGCGATCAGGAGTTTACGGGTGCGGAGCAGGCGATTGCTGATATCAACGCGAAAGGCGGCATTAAAGGCGACAAACTGGTCGTCGTGAAATATGACGATGCCTGTGACCCGAAACAAGCGGTCGCGGTTGCCAACAAAGTGGTTAACGACGGCATTAAGTACGTGATTGGTCACCTGTGCTCTTCATCCACTCAGCCTGCGTCTGACATCTATGAAGACGAAGGCATTCTGATGATCACGCCAGCGGCAACCGCACCGGAACTGACCGCGCGTGGCTATAAACTGCTGCTGCGTACCACCGGTCTGGATTCTGACCAGGGGCCGACGGCGGCGAAATATATTCTGAACAGCGTGAAACCGAAGCGTATCGCGATCATTCACGATAAACAGCAATACGGTGAAGGTCTGGCGCGTGCCGTTCAGGACGACCTGAAAAAAGGTAACGCCGACGTCGTCTTCTTTGACGGTATTACGGCGGGTGAGAAAGATTTCTCTACGCTGGTGGCGCGTCTGAAGAAAGAGAACATCGACTTTGTCTACTACGGCGGCTACCACCCGGAGATGGGGCAGATCCTGCGTCAGGCGCGTGCGGCGGGTCTGAAAACGCAGTTTATGGGGCCAGAAGGGGTGGCGAACGTCTCTCTGTCTAACATTGCTGGTGAATCTGCCGAAGGGATGTTGGTGACGAAGCCGAAGAACTACGATCAGGTTCCGGCGAACAAACCGATTGTGGATGCTATCAAAGCGAAGAAGCAGGATCCGAGCGGTGCGTTCGTATGGACTACCTACGCGGCACTGCAATCTTTACAGGCTGGCCTGAATCAGTCCGAAGATCCGGCAGAGATCGCCAACTACCTGAAAGCGAACACCGTAGAAACCGTGATGGGGCCGCTCTCCTGGGATGAGAAAGGCGACCTGAAGGGCTTCGAATTCGGCGTCTTTGACTGGCACGCCAACGGTACGGCGACCGACGCTAAATAACGGCATTGCCCGGTGGCACTTTGCTTGCCGGGCTTACAACACGCCATCTCAAGGCCGGGTAAGGCGCAGTCGCCACCCGGCTTTTTTACCGCTTCTCCCAGCCATTCTCCTGGGCCGTAAAGCCCAACGCCTGCATAAACGCCGCCATCACATCCCGGTTCTCAACGCCGACATCCGCCATCCACCAGGAGACGACGTTCGGGTTATCGCGCAGCACTTCTTCGATTAAATATTGCCCCACGCCACGGCGGCGTGTGACTTCGCGAATACACAATGAATCCAGCGCGCCTTGCGTTGTCCCGAGTGTGACCCGAACGGCGCCCAGCAGACGCTCGTTAAAGCGCGCGGCGTAGATCCGGTGCGTCTCATCAAGTGTTAACGAGGAGGCGGAATATTCCGGCCAAATTTTGCCCAGATCGATGCGATCCTGGGCGCTGAAGTTTTCTAAACGAATGATGGTCAGCTTCATCAACAGCATGTCCAAATCTCAAAAGATGGGGACAGTTTACCGAAATAATTTCCCCGGAGGCTTTCTCTTTTTTCTATCATTTGTTAGGTGATTAATGTTTTGACAGCGAAAAGTACAGTTTGAAACATTAGAGAATGAAAATTAGGCAGAATAATTCCCTAAAAGGCAGTGTTTTATTCCGCCCTTTGTATCGTTATTTTATGCTGACAACGGCGTTTTTTTTTGTTTATCTATAGTGAAAAGCAGAATATTATCTTTTCTTAATAGACTGAAAAATAGAGATTTTAATCTGTATTTGCTTAAAAGGCATCGCTAAACCATTAATGGGATTGATAAAAGTAGCGAAGTTCAAAAAAAGCACAGACTGCTTTTTGACCATATAAATACAAACTATAAATCACATCACAAATGGGGTTCTCAGAATGAAACGGAATGCGAAAACGGTCATCGCAGGGGTCATTGCATTAGCGATATCGCATGCAGCAATGGCTGAGGATATTAAAGTGGCGGTCGTGGGGGCGATGTCCGGCCCGGTGGCGCAATGGGGAGACATGGAATTTAATGGTGCGCGTCAGGCCATTAAAGACATCAACGCCAAAGGCGGCATCAAAGGCGACAAGCTGGTTGGCGTTGAGTATGACGACGCCTGCGATCCAAAACAGGCCGTGGCGGTGGCGAACAAGATCGTCAACGACGGCATTCAGTATGTTATCGGCCACTTGTGTTCTTCTTCCACCCAGCCTGCGTCTGACATCTATGAAGAAGAAGGCATTCTGATGATAACGCCAGGGGCGACGAACCCGGAGCTGACGCAGCGTGGCTATGAACACATCATGCGTACGGCGGGCCTGGACTCTTCTCAGGGGCCGACCGCGGCCAAATATATTCTTGAAACCGTGAAGCCGCAGCGTATCGCCATCATTCACGATAAGCAGCAATACGGCGAAGGGCTGGCGCGTTCGGTGCAGGATGGCCTGAAAGCGGGCAACGCCAATATCGTCTTCTTTGACGGGATCACGGCTGGAGAGAAAGATTTCTCTGCGCTGATTGCGCGTCTGCAAAAAGACAACATCGACTTCGTCTATTACGGCGGCTACTACCCGGAAATGGGCCAGATGCTGCGCCAGGCGCGTGCTGTCAGCCTGAAAACGCAGTTTATGGGGCCGGAAGGCGTGGGTAATGCGTCATTGTCGAACATCGCGGGCGAGGCGGGCGAAGGTATGCTGGTGACGATGCCGAAACGCTATGACCAGGATCCGGCGAACAAAGCTATCGTGGATGAGCTGAAGGCAGAGAAAAAAGATCCGAGCGGTCCGTATGTGTGGATAACCTATGCTGCGGTGCAGTCGTTGGCGACAGCCCTGGAGCGTAGCGGCAGCAAAGCGCCGCTGGATTTGGTGAAAGATCTGAAAGCACACGGGGCTGATACCGTGATTGGGCCGCTGAAATGGGATGAAAAAGGCGATCTAAAGGGATTTGAATTTGGTGTCTTCCAGTGGCACGCCGACGGTTCTTCCTCGGTAGCCAAATAATCATCCCACCGCCCGGCGTTACCGGGCGGAATGAGAAAGGTAGTCTTATGTCCGAGCAGTTTCTCTATTTTCTGCAGCAGATGTTTAACGGCGTCACGCTGGGAAGCACCTACGCGCTGATCGCTATCGGTTACACGATGGTGTACGGCATTATCGGCATGATCAACTTCGCCCACGGCGAGGTGTACATGATCGGCAGCTATGTCTCTTTTATGATCATTGCCGCGCTAATGATGATGGGCATTGATACCGGCTGGCTACTGGTGGCCGCCGGGTTTGTTGGCGCCATTGTGATCGCCAGCGCCTACGGCTGGAGTATCGAGCGGGTGGCTTACCGACCCGTGCGCAGCTCCAAGCGCCTGATTGCGCTGATCTCTGCCATCGGGATGTCGATCTTCTTGCAAAACTACGTCAGCCTGACCGAAGGGTCGCGCGACGTGGCGCTGCCAAGCCTGTTTAACGGCCAGTGGGTGGTGGGCAGCAGTGAGAACTTCTCTGCCAGCATCACCACCATGCAACTGGTTATCTGGATTGTCACCTTCGTGGCGATGCTGGCGTTGACGCTGTTCATCCGTTATTCCCGTATGGGGCGCGCCTGCCGCGCCTGTGCAGAAGACCTGAAAATGGCGAGTCTGCTGGGGATCAATACCGACCGTGTGATTGCGCTGACCTTTGTTATTGGCGCAGCGATGGCGGCGGTAGCGGGTGTGCTGCTCGGACAATTTTACGGCGTTATCAACCCGTACATCGGCTTTATGGCCGGGATGAAAGCCTTCACCGCAGCGGTACTGGGCGGTATCGGCAGCATTCCGGGCGCCATGATTGGCGGCCTGATCCTTGGCGTTGCCGAGGCGCTCTCTTCTGCCTACCTGAGCACAGAATACAAAGATGTGGTGTCGTTTGCCCTGCTGATTCTGGTGCTGTTGGTGATGCCGACCGGTATTCTGGGTCGTCCGGAGGTAGAGAAAGTATGAAACCGATGCATTTTGCGATGGCGCTGCTCTCTGCCGCGATGTTCTTCGTGCTGGCGAGCGTTTTTATGGGTGTCCAGTTAGAGCTCGATGGCACTAAGCTGGTGGTCGACACGGCGGGTGACATTCGCTGGCAGTGGGTGTTTATCGGTACGGCGGTGGTCTTTATCTTCCAGATGCTGCGCCCGACATTCCAGAAGGGGCTGAAGAGCGTTTCCGGGCCGAAATTTATTCTGCCGGCCATTGACGGTTCAACCGCCAAACAGAAGCTGTTCCTTGTGGCATTGCTGGTTATCGCCGTGGCGTGGCCGTTTATGGTGTCGCGCGGGACGGTGGATATTGCCACCCTGACCATGATTTACATCATCCTCGGTCTTGGGCTGAACGTGGTGGTCGGGCTTTCCGGCCTGCTGGTGCTGGGTTATGGCGGTTTTTACGCTATCGGCGCTTACACCTTCGCGCTGCTGAACCACTATTACGGCCTCGGCTTCTGGACTTGTTTGCCGCTGGCGGGGCTGGTTTCTGCGGCGGCGGGCTTCATGCTCGGCTTCCCGGTGCTGCGTCTGCGCGGCGACTATCTGGCGATTGTCACTCTCGGCTTTGGTGAAATCGTCCGTATTCTGCTGCTCAACAACACCGAAGTGACCGGCGGCCCGAACGGGATCAGCCAGATCCCGAAACCGACCTTCTTTGGTCTGGAGTTCAGTCGCACCGCCCGTGAAGGCGGCTGGGACACCTTCAGTAACTTCTTTGGCATGAAGTATGATCCGTCCGATCGCGTGATTTGGCTCTATCTGGTGGCGCTGTTGCTGGTGGTGTTCTCACTGTTCGTGATTAACCGCCTGCTGCGTATGCCGCTGGGTCGTGCATGGGAAGCGCTGCGTGAAGATGAAATCGCCTGTCGTTCACTGGGCTTAAACCCGACGCGCATCAAGCTGACGGCCTTTACCATCAGCGCCGCGTTTGCCGGTTTTGCCGGAACACTGTTCGCCGCGCGCCAGGGTTTTGTCAGCCCGGAGTCGTTCACGTTTGCCGAATCGGCGTTTGTGCTGGCGATTGTGGTTCTGGGCGGCATGGGGTCGCAGTTTGCGGTGATCCTGGCGGCTATTCTGCTGGTGGTTTCGCGCGAGCTGATGCGTGACTTCAACGAATACAGCATGTTGATGCTGGGTGGCTTGATGGTACTGATGATGATCTGGCGTCCGCAGGGCTTGCTGCCGATGACCCGTCCCCAGTTGAAACTGAAAAACGGGCAACCGAAAGGAGAGCAGGCATGAGTCAGCCATTATTATCGGTTAACGGTCTGATGATGCGCTTCGGCGGTTTGCTGGCGGTAAATAACGTCAACCTGGAGCTGCACCCGCAGGAAATCGTCTCTCTGATTGGTCCGAACGGTGCGGGCAAAACCACCGTCTTTAACTGTCTGACCGGTTTTTATAAACCCACTGGCGGCACCATCACGTTACGTGACCAGCATCTGGAAGGGCTGCCGGGCCAGCAAATTGCCCGTATGGGCGTGGTGCGTACCTTCCAGCATGTGCGTCTGTTCCGTGAAATGACGGTGATTGAAAACCTGCTGGTGGCACAACATCAACAGTTGAAAACCGGCGTCTTTTCGGGATTGTTCAAAACGCCGGCCTTCCGACGGGCGCAGAGCGAAGCGCTGGACCGCGCGGCGAGCTGGCTGGAGCGTATTGGTTTGCTGGAGCACGCCAACCGTCAGGCCAGTAACCTGGCGTACGGCGATCAACGCCGTCTGGAGATCGCCCGCTGCATGGTGACGCAACCGGAGATCCTGATGCTTGACGAACCGGCGGCGGGTCTGAACCCGAAAGAGACTAAAGAGCTGGACGAGCTGATTGCTGAACTGCGTAACCATCACAACACCACGATTTTGCTGATTGAACATGACATGAAGCTGGTGATGGGCATCTCCGATCGCATTTATGTAGTGAATCAGGGAACGCCGCTGGCGCAAGGGACGCCGGAGCAAATTCGTAACAACCCGGACGTGATCCGCGCATACCTTGGTGAGGCATAAGATGGAAAAAGTCATGTTGTCTTTTGACAAAGTCAGCGCCCACTACGGCAAAATCCAGGCGTTGCACGAGGTGAGCCTGCACATTAACCAGGGGGAAATCGTCACCCTGATTGGCGCGAACGGCGCAGGGAAAACCACCCTGCTGGGCACGCTGTGCGGCGATCCGCGTGCGACCAGCGGCCGGATTGTGTTTGACGGCAAAGATATTACCGACTGGCAGACGGCGAAAATTATGCGTGAAGCGGTGGCGATTGTCCCGGAAGGGCGTCGCGTCTTCTCACGTATGACCGTGGAAGAGAACCTGGCGATGGGCGGCTTCTTTGCCGAACGCGACCAGTTCCAGCAGCGCATCAAGTGGGTGTACGAACTGTTCCCCCGTTTGCATGAGCGCCGCATTCAGCGTGCGGGCACCATGTCCGGCGGTGAACAGCAAATGCTGGCGATTGGTCGTGCGCTGATGAGCAACCCGCGCCTGCTGCTGCTGGACGAACCGTCGCTGGGGCTTGCGCCGATCATCATTCAGCAAATTTTCGACACCATCGAACAACTGCGCGAGCAGGGGATGACCATCTTCCTTGTTGAGCAGAACGCCAACCAGGCGCTGAAGCTTGCCGACCGCGGTTATGTGCTCGAAAACGGTCATGTGGTGCTCTCCGATACCGGCGATGCACTGCTGGCGAATGAAGCGGTAAGAAGCGCCTATCTGGGCGGGTAATACCGCGATGTCCTGAATCCCAGGCCGGGTAAGGTGATGCCACCACCCGGCTTTTTATTTGACTTATACGTGCCTCAGCTCCCATTTTCCTGTCACCGAGCCTTCATCGTCTTGCCATCCCACTGACGCCTTACTATCTTTTTTTTGTAATCAAAACGTTATTTTTTTGTAATTCGAGCATGTCATGTTACTTCCGCGAACATAAAACGCGTGAAATCGCGCATTCGAAACAACAAGAGAGATAATCAATGAAACCGTTACGACATACAGCCTTAGGACTGGCGCTCAGCCTGGCATTGGCTGGCCAAGCACTGGCAGTGACCTCTATTCCATTCTGGCACTCAATGGAAGGGGAATTAGGTAAAGAAGTTGATTCTCTGGCGCAACGTTTCAATGCGGCCAACCCGGATTACAAAGTGGTGCCTGTCTACAAGGGCAACTACGAGCAAAACCTCAGTGCAGGTATTGCGGCATTCCGTACCGGTAACGCCCCGGCGATTTTGCAGGTATATGAAGTCGGCACCGCCACCATGATGGCGTCGAAGGCGATTAAACCGGTCTATGAAGTGTTTAAAGATGCGGGCATCAGCTTTGATGAATCGCAGTTTGTGCCGACGGTGTCTGGTTATTACACCGATGGTAAAAGCGGGCACCTCCTTTCACAGCCGTTCAACAGTTCGACTCCGGTGCTCTACTACAACAAAGATGCCTTCAAAAAAGCGGGCTTAGATCCCGAGCAACCGCCGAAAACCTGGCAGGATCTGGCGGCCTATACCGAGAAGCTGAAAGCGGCGGGCATGAAGTGCGGTTACGCCAGCGGCTGGCAGGGCTGGATCCAACTGGAAAACTTCAGCGCCTGGAACGGCCTGCCCTTTGCGACCAAAAACAATGGCTTTGACGGCGCGGACGCGGTGCTGGAGTTCAACAAACCGGAGCAGGTGAAACATATTGCGCTGCTGCAAGAGATGAACAAGAAGGGCGATTTCAGCTACGTGGGGCGTAAAGATGAGTCCACCGAGAAGTTCTACAACGGGGATTGCGCCATTACGACGGCCTCTTCCGGATCGCTTGCCAACATTCGTCAGTATGCCAAATTCAATTACGGCGTCGGCATGATGCCTTACGACGCTGACGTGAAAGGCGCGCCGCAAAACGCCATCATTGGCGGGGCGAGCCTGTGGGTGATGCAGGGTAAAGACAAAGAGACTTACGCCGGTGTGGCGAAATTCCTCAACTTCCTGGCGCAGCCGGAAAATGCGGCTGAGTGGCACCAAAAGACCGGCTATCTGCCGATCACCACCGCAGCGTATGACCTGACCCGCGAACAGGGATACTACGATAAGAATCCTGGCTCAGATATCGCGACGCGCCAGATGCTGAACAAGCCGCCGTTGCCGTACACCAAAGGGCTGCGTCTGGGCAATATGCCGCAAATCCGCACCATTGTGGATGAAGAGCTGGAAAGCGTGTGGACCGGCAAGAAAACCCCTCAGCAGGCGCTGGATTCCGCCGTTGAGCGCGGGAATCAACTGCTGCGTCGTTTTGAACAGTCAACGAAATCGTAATATGAAATGCCGGGTGGCGGCTTCGCCTTACCCGGCCTACACGAATCTGTAGGCCGGGTAAGCGTAGCGTCATCCGGCGTTGTTCAGGAATCAACCCCTTATGTCTTCATCCCGTCCGGTGTTCCGCTCGCGTTGGTTGCCCTATTTGCTGGTCGCTCCGCAGTTGGTTATCACCCTTATTTTCTTTATCTGGCCTGCGGGTGAAGCGCTGTGGTACTCCCTGCAAAGCGTTGATCCGTTTGGTTTCTCAAGCCGGTTTGTTGGGCTGGAAAACTTCGTCGCGCTGTTTCATGACAGCTATTACCTCGACTCTTTCTGGACGACGATAAAATTCAGCACCCTGGTCACCGTCAGTGGCCTGCTAGTTTCTCTGTTCTTCGCTGCGCTGGTGGAGTACATCGTGCGCGGTAGCCGTATCTATCAAACCTTGATGTTGCTGCCCTACGCCGTTGCGCCTGCGGTGGCCGCCGTGCTGTGGATCTTCCTGTTTAACCCTGGTCGCGGACTGATCACCCATTTTCTCGCTGAATTTGGCTATGACTGGAACCACGCGCAATACAGTGGTCAGGCGATGTTCCTCGTGGTGTTCGCCTCTGTCTGGAAGCAGATTAGTTACAACTTCCTGTTCTTCTATGCCGCGCTGCAATCCATTCCCCGATCGCTTATCGAAGCGGCGGCCATTGATGGCGCAGGCCCGATTCGCCGCTTCTTTAAACTCGCCCTGCCGCTGATTGCGCCGGTGAGTTTCTTCCTGCTGGTGGTCAATCTGGTGTACGCCTTCTTCGACACTTTCCCGGTGATCGACGCGGCCACCGCCGGGGGGCCGGTGCAGGCGACGACGACGCTTATTTATAAGATCTACCGTGAAGGTTTTACCGGGCTGGATCTCTCGGCTTCCGCCGCGCAGTCGGTGGTGCTGATGTTCCTCGTCATTGTGCTGACGGTGGTGCAGTTCCGCTATGTCGAACGTAAGGTGCGCTACCAATGATTGAGAACCGTCCGTGGCTGACAATATTCAGCCACACCATGTTGATTCTGGGGATCGCGGTAATTCTCTTCCCGCTGTACGTCGCGTTTGTGGCGGCGACGCTGGATGACCAGGCGGTGTTTGCCGCGCCGATGACGCTGATCCCCGGCAGGCATTTGCTGGAAAATATGCACTCCATCTGGATCAACGGCGTCGGTGTGAACAGTGCGCCGTTCTGGCGGATGATGCTCAACAGTTTTGTGATGGCGTTCAGCATCACGGTGGGCAAAATCACGGTTTCGATGCTCTCGGCGTTCGCCATCGTCTGGTTTCGTTTTCCGCTGCGTAACCTGTTCTTCTGGATGATCTTTATCACCCTGATGCTGCCGGTTGAAGTGCGTATTTTCCCGACGGTCGAAGTGATCGCCAACCTGAAAATGCTCGACAGCTACGCTGGTCTGACGCTGCCGCTGATGGCGTCTGCCACCGCGACCTTTCTGTTCCGCCAGTTCTTTATGACGTTGCCGGATGAGCTGGTGGAAGCGGCGCGCATCGACGGCGCTTCGCCAATGCGCTTCTTTCGCGATATCGTTTTTCCGTTGTCGAAAACCAACCTCGCGGCGCTGTTTGTGATCACTTTTATCTACGGCTGGAATCAGTATCTGTGGCCGTTGTTGATTATCACCGATGTTGATCTCGGTACCGCCGTGGCGGGCATTAAGGGGATGATTGCCACCGGCGAAGGCACGACCCAGTGGAACCATGTGATGGCGGCGATGTTGTTAACGCTTATCCCGCCGGTAGTGGTTGTTTTAGTGATGCAGCGTGCCTTCGTACGCGGTTTAGTGGACAGTGAGAAATAAGATGGCGGGATTAACGTTACAGGCAGTGACCAAAAGCTGGGATGGCAAAACCCAGGTCATTAAACCGCTGACGCTGGAGGTGGCAGACGGTGAATTTATCGTGATGGTGGGGCCTTCCGGCTGCGGAAAATCGACGCTGCTGCGGATGGTGGCCGGGCTGGAGCGGGCGACCAGCGGCGATATCTGGATCGACGGCCAGTGTGTGACTGAACTGGAGCCGAAAGATCGCGGCATTGCGATGGTGTTCCAGAACTACGCGCTCTACCCACACATGAGCGTAGAGGAGAACATGGCGTGGGGGCTGAAGATCCGTGGAATGGACAAAGGTCAGATTGCCGAACGCGTTAAAGAGGCCGCCCGAATTCTGGAACTGGACGGTTTGCTCAAACGTCGCCCGCGCGAGCTTTCCGGCGGTCAGCGCCAGCGTGTAGCGATGGGGCGCGCCATCGTGCGTGACCCGGCGGTGTTCCTGTTCGATGAACCGCTCTCTAACCTCGATGCCAAACTGCGTGTGCAGATGCGTCTTGAACTGCAACAACTGCACCGCCGCCTGAAAACGACTTCGCTGTATGTGACTCATGACCAGGTGGAAGCGATGACCCTTGCCCAGCGGGTGATGGTGATGAACAACGGTATTGCCGAGCAAATCGGTACGCCGGTGGACGTCTACGAAAAGCCCGCCAGCCTGTTTGTGGCGAGCTTTATCGGCAGCCCGGCGATGAATCTGCTGGCGGGGCGGCTCAACGGTGAAGGGACTCATTTTGAACTGGACGGCGGCCTCGCACTGCCGCTTAACGGCGCGCATCGCCAACACGCCGGGCGTAAAATGACCCTCGGTATCCGCCCGGAGCATATTGCGCTAAGCTCGCAGGCAGAAGGCGGCGTGCCGCTGGTGGTGGAGACGCTGGAGATGCTGGGCGCGGATAACCTCGCGCACGGTCGCTGGGGCGAGCAAAAGCTGGTGGTGCGCCTCGCGCATCAGGAACGTCCAACCGCAGGTAACACACTGTGGCTCCATCTGCCGGACAATCATTTGCATCTTTTTGATGGTGAAACAGGACAACGACTATGAGTAACTGGCCTTACCCCCACGTTGCAGCCCATCGCGGCGGCGGCAAACTGGCGCCGGAAAACACGCTGGCGGCCATTGATGTGGGGGCGCGTTATGGGCACACCATGATTGAATTTGACGTTAAGTTGTCGAAAGACGGCGAAATCTTTCTGCTGCATGACGACAATCTCGAGCGCACCAGCAACGGCTGGGGCGTGGCGGGTGAGCTGGCGTGGCAGGATCTCTTGCGTGTGGATGCGGGCGGCTGGTTCAGCGGCGAGTTCAAAGGCGAACCGTTGCCGTTGCTCGCACAGGTGGCGGAACGCTGCCGGAAATACGGCATGATGGCCAATATCGAAATTAAACCCACCACGGGCACCGGGCCGTTGACGGGAAATGCGGTGGCGCTGGCGGCACGCGCGCTGTGGGCAGATATGACGCCGCCGCTACTCTCTTCTTTCGAAATAGATGCGCTGGAAGCCGCGCAACGGGCCGCGCCGGAATTACCGCGTGGGCTGCTGCTGGATGAGTGGCGCGATGACTGGCGTGAACTGACCACGCGACTGGCGTGCGTCTCCATTCATCTTAATCATCATCTGTTGAATGAAGCGCGGGTCGTGAGTTTGCGCGAGGCGGGGCTGAAGATTCTGGTCTACACCGTCAACAAACCCCAGCGCGCCGCACAACTGCTGCGCTGGGGAGTAAACTGCATTTGCACCGATGCGATCGACGTTATAGGCCCGGACTTTACCGCTGCGAATTATTAAGCATATCGCCATTCTGACGCGGTGGCAGCATATGCTGCTGACCGCTATTCTGACTTGTTCCGCTGTTCAACATACCGCCGTTGGTATTCGGTAGCGGTTGTGCGCGTACCTGACCTTGCTGGACTCGCTGGGTGTTATTGTTCATCTGCGTTTGCAGATGCTGCTGCTGTACTTGAGTTTGTGTTTTCAACTGCTGGTTGAGCATCCCTTTCTGCTGGATTTGCTGCGACTGCATTTGCGTCTGCATACGTTGCTGACTGGGGATCTGATAACCTTGCTGGTTCGGGTTATTCATGGTGTTGATGGGCTGTGCAAAAACAGCAAACGGCAGCAGCGCCGTTAAAATAAAGAATCGTTTCATCGTCTTTCCTCCTCTGGGGGGATCTCTTAAGTTTACTCCTTTCTTACCGTAACGATGGTTATTTCAGAGTTATGCACCAGGATTAGTGGGGGGCTTACCCCGGAACTTCTGGAGAATCATAATGATGAAACCGACGTTTTTTCGCCGGGTAGCGCTTGCTGCTCTGCTGTCAGGAAGCTGCTTTAGTGCTATTGCTGCGCCGCCAGCGCCATCTCCGGTGTCTTACGGCGTTGAAGAGGATGTGTTCCATCCTGTGCGGGCGACGCAGGGGATGGTGGCCTCAGTGGATGCGATGGCCACCCAGGTGGGGGTCGATATTCTTAAGCAAGGCGGTAACGCCGTGGATGCCGCAGTGGCGGTGGGCTACGCGCTGGCCGTCACCCATCCGCAGGCCGGTAATTTAGGCGGTGGCGGATTTATGCTGCTGCGCACCAAAGACGGTAATACCACGGCGATCGATTTTCGTGAAATGGCGCCTGCGGGCGCCACCCGTGACATGTTCCTCGACGATCAGGGTAATCCCGACAGCAATAAATCGCTGACCTCGCATCTGGCTTCCGGTACGCCGGGAACGGTCGCCGGCTTCTCGCTGGCGCTGGAGAAATACGGCACGATGCCGCTGAACAAAGTGGTGCGCCCGGCAATGAAACTGGCGGAAGAGGGATTCATCGTTAACGATGCGCTGGCCGACGATCTGAAAACCTACGGCAGCGAAGTGCTCCCCAACCATGAGAACAGTAAAGCGATTTTCTGGAAAGACGGCGAACCTCTGAAAAAGGGCGACAAACTGGTACAGAAAGATCTGGCGAAAAGTCTGGAGTTGATTGCGGAAAACGGCCCGGATGCCTTTTATAAAGGGGCGATAGCAGACCAGATTGCGCAAGAGATGCAGAAGAACGGCGGGTTGATGACCAAAGACGATCTGGCGGCCTATAAAGCGGTGGAACGCACGCCGATCGGCGGCGACTATCGTGGCTATCAGGTCTTCTCCATGCCGCCACCGTCCTCCGGCGGTATTCATATCGTGCAGATCCTTAATATTCTTGAAAACTTCGATATGAAGAAATACGGATTCGGTAGCGCAGACGCGATGCAGGTAATGGCGGAAGCTGAAAAACATGCCTATGCCGATCGCTCGGAATATCTCGGCGACCCGGATTTTGTGAAGGTGCCGTGGCAGGCATTAACAAATAAAGCGTATGCAAAATCTATTGCCGATCAGATAGATATCAACAAAGCTAAACCGTCCAGCGAAATAAAACCGGGTAAACTTGCGCCGTACGAAAGTAACCAGACCACCCACTTCTCGGTGGTGGATAAAGACGGTAACGCCGTGGCGGTGACCTATACCCTGAACACCACGTTTGGTACCGGGATTGTGGCCGGAAACAGCGGGATTCTGCTTAATAACGAAATGGACGACTTTTCTGCCAAACCGGGCGTGCCAAACGTCTACGGTCTGGTGGGTGGCGATGCGAATGCGGTGGGGCCGAAGAAACGCCCGCTGTCATCCATGTCGCCAACCATCGTGGTGAAAGACGGCAAAACCTGGCTGGTGACCGGCAGCCCTGGCGGTAGCCGAATTATCACCACTGTGCTGCAAATGGTAGTCAACAGTGTTGATTTTGGGATGAACGTCGCTGAAGCAACCAATGCGCCGCGTTTCCATCATCAGTGGTTACCGGATGAGTTGCGCGTGGAGAAAGGCTTCAGCCCGGATACTCTCAAACTGCTGGAACAAAAGGGGCAGAAAGTCGCGCTGAAAGAGGCGATGGGCAGCACCCAGAGCATTATGGTGGGGCCGGACGGCGCGTTGTATGGCGCGTCAGACCCGCGTTCAGTCGATGATTTAACGGCAGGATACTAAGGTGAACGGCCCTCTTCAGTGGAAGAGGGCAAATTTACCAGACTCAATTTTTGGAGAACCGCCAAATTTCAAACTAAAACAGATGTTGTTGGTCTTTAAGAAACTCAAAACCATTTTGGGAAACTCTGTAGCGTGGTCTTGATTTGTCCTCACCATATACGACATCAACTAATCCGTGATTAACGAGATGAGTGACGATATTCGCAACGTTGCCAAATCCAGGAATGTTTCTCGTAGAAAGAGTACGATCCAAAATCATCCAGTTCCAATCAAAATCTTTTTCTGTCATTACTTTCAGTACGTTAAACTCGATTTTGTTTATTGTCATTTTTTTGCGTCCGGGTGAAAACCATCACGCTTATCGTGGAGAACTACATCATCCACAACGCCATAAAACACAACGCTGGCAGAAAGCGAATCCAGAGTTCAGATTGATTTACCAGTCGGTTTACTTGCCGTGGGTAAATCACGTTGAGCGGTTATGGCAGGCGCTTCACGACACGATAACCCGTAATCGTCAGCGCCGTTCGATGTAGTGGTTGCTGAAAAAAGTTCACCACTTTATGAAAAACGCCCGCCCATTCCCGGGAGGGAAACATGCTTTGGCAAAAGTGTAACTTCATCAGGCACAGCTATTTAGCCAATTCATTTAGCAACTTATGACCTTGGGCGGATACGCGGTAATAATCCATACCTGATGGTGTTCTTGGCCCTATGTCGACTAAACCCGCTTTGGAGAGGTTACCTACCAGTCTGGCTACGTTACCAACCCCATCCATTCTCCTGCTGGTCATTGCGCGATCAAGATTATACCAGGTCCAATTTACATCATCTCTGGAGGCTAATAGTTTCAAGATGTTAAGTTCAGTATTGTTTATCATGATGGTGCGTCCGGGTGTGCATGGCTAGACTAACGTAAACCTGGCCTGATGCATTTTGTTTTCTTTATCGTCTTGTAAATCATCTAAAGGTATTTTTTCACTTTGTGATTATTAATATGTTAACGAACAGTGTCTAATATTTCATTGAGAAAGTCAGAAAAGCAATTAAATGAACCAAATACATTATCTGTGCCAATGTTGTCTCGAATTTCAAAAAGGTCTGTTTTTGTGTCATAGGTGAATAAAGAAATACTGTCATCACCAATAACTAATCTTTCTGCAAGGTCGGGGTTTATATAATCACCATTATTTCTGTAGAACTCATTCATTACAAATAAGTTTTTAACTAATGGTTCTGGTATTGATAGGCTGAAAATTCTCAATCCGTTATACTCAAACCCATCCATTTTTTCTAAGAACGTCATATAATCTGGTTGATTGGAAAACAGTATGCAAGTTTCAGCACATAATTGTTCAAAAATTGGAGATGTATTCGTTTCTGGCTTTCTTTTTGTGATGCTTTCAATAAATGAATTCTTGATGGCATCTTCTATTTGGTAATCTAAAACGCCCATCATATTCGTTAGTTCAATTAAAAGGTTTCCAATATTCATTTAAATTATCTCCTGAGTGATTATTTAAGTGGGTAGATTGAACCTGATGGAATGGCCCAAAGAGTGGTTTTGCTTTCACCGGGTAGCATATTTCTTATCACAGTCGATTGCATGTTTGTAAATGTCTTATGATAGGGTTCATTTTCTATCAGTGTTAGATTATCAAAAGCATTTGTACCGCTGTCATCTAAAGGTAGTTTATGATGAACGCTATAATTATTGGGGGCGCTTCCGTTATGCATTTTTAAAATATTTTCTGGACTGAATCTATTATTGATATCCGGTGTTTTTGAAAGATTAATAAGAAAGCTTTTTCTCACAGTGCTATTGAATTCTTTTCGTAACATTGCAGTTTCAGTTGGATTCCTTCTAATATAATTTATTTCTTTTATTGTAACGTCCTTGAGTAATTTTGACTCACCTCGTAATCTACCCATATAGGTATTAATTTCAGCATAAATATCAGAATTAGGGCGTTTAGCTAACAAAATAGATGCGGCAACGAGCGCAGTACCTGCTGTCCTTTCATTCAGGACTTGATCGTAACCCGCAGGTGCATCGCTCCCCAGTTTCTTCGCTGTTTCTCTGAATCCCTCGATATTTCCGTTATAAACGCCGCCAGCGGCGAGGAGTCTGCCAGCCGCTTTGCTGTTTATCGTTTTGAAGCCGTTAGTTGCGGGCGTTTTTGGGCGGGGGATAAACAGGCGGTCATAGTCTGCGGGCAGTGCCAGATAGCTAAATTCGGTGCTGGCGATAAGATGCTTACAGAGGATGTATTCATAACGGACAGCGATCGTTTCTGTATCAAGACTGTTTTCGCTGAATCTCCGCTGAATGCCTGATAAGAATGCGCCACGAATCTGGATGTAATAATACTTCTCCCATCTGCCAAATTTATTGATTCGGGAAAAATAAAACTCCATATATAACTGTTCGTTATTGTTAATGGCATTACTCAGCAGTGGTGTGCTTTTATCAATCAGTTTACAGAAACGCAGTCCTTGCCGTTGAGAGCCTTCGCCAGTACTGGTTATGCTAGTAGAGAGCGAAAATGTGAATATTTCATCTTCATGCCCAAATTGCCAACGGTTTCCCACAGAGGCAACGGTTCCACACCCGGCAGAAATAGCGCCCTGTTGTTCTCCTGAAACCGTCAGGTAGACGATATCACTCATGACATCCTTATCCTTTTATTACGTGCTGTCGTAAAATAACGGCGGCTAATATTCTTAATCTTTTATTTACGCTTTATGATGATGTTCGTATAGAGGAAAAATAAAATGTTTCACTTTACGTGTATTTGTTTGAGTGAAATCTGATTATGAATAAGGCGCGGAGTAGATATTTATATATTTAATAAGGGAGGGTTATTAATGGCGCGTGTGTGGGTATTGATTAACCGCCGTCAGCGGCCTGGCGCGTGTTAAACGCGACAGGCCTTATCTGTGGGTTATGGGACATACTGTTGCAGTGATTCGGACCAACGAAATATGTGACTGCTTTTATCCTGCAGGTTAACGCGCTCTAAATCATAAAACCCGTTGGTCTTTGCTGAGCGCAGTTTCAGGATGTATTTACTTTCGCTGATGTCGTGCTGTCGCGTGCCGTCTTGATTCCAGTCTCCGGCGATGTCCTCATAGTGATAAACCAGGTCGGAAAACACATTGATTATCTTATTGTCTTTAATCATGTAGAGTTCCAGAACTTCATAAAATGCGCCACCGCCGGAATAGGCATTTGAGTACCCGCCTCGTACCCCGAACGCCAGGGTATCCGGTGCTATCCGATAGGGCGCCAGATCCAGTTTTGTATAATATGCCAGTTGCCTGACTGACTCATCATTGCTCTCTTTTTCGGCGTTTTTATTCCATGCTGAAAGTTGTTCCAGCGGTTTTTCCGAACGTGCGATCGGCTGCAATTGTTGGTTCTGCCAGGAAAAAACACCGAGATATAATTTATTGACGCGTCCGCTGTTGTTATTTTCCGGGCAATCGTTACCCGTGTATTGTTTTGCTTGTTCGGCATCTGCCGGATTATCGGCAAAACAGGCGACACCAATATATTTCCCATTTTTACCCCAGGGTTTGGCGCCGGTCAGGATAAGATTTTTGGGATCTTCATTTGGCGCAACCCAGGCAATCCACCGGTCCTCATCTAATCCCTGCGGAAGTTCGCCAAACCCGTTGGCGGGTGTGGCACCCCTCATTTGTTCGGCGAAAATCTGCTTGCCTTCCGAATGTTGAATGGCGCCGGGAACTGAATCCAGATTTTGAACGGTCGTGGCGTAACCGGGGGAAATCATTGCCAGCAGAACCAGCGATAAATATTTTTTCACGATGAATCCTTTCAATAAATAAAATAGGGCGAGATGACTCGCCCAAAAAATTATTTCACCCGCGCCATAAAATACGCATCCACATACTCACCATTGCGCAGACCGTAATTCTTCCCGGTGCCTTCAATCGTGAATCCATGCTTTTTGTACACCGCAACCGCCGGGGCGTTATCGACAAACACCGTTAACTCAATGCGATCCACCCGCAGCCAGTTGTCGCACATGTCAATCATGGTACGGATCAACGCGCTGGCGACGCCGCGATTTTGCCACTGCGCACCGACGCAAATACCAAAATCGGCAAAATGGCTACGGCGCGGGCGCTGGGCAACCTCAATGGTCAGATGCCCCATGACAATATCATCAATACAGGCAACCAGTTGTTTGATGCCAGGGCGATCGGCTAGCCGATCCTGCCACATCTCCATGGAAGGATGAGGAACCTGTAGCGTGTTGTGATACACCTCTGGCTGAGCATGGATTTGACGGATTGCGTCGTAATCTCTTGGTTCTGCATGGCGTATCACAATGTCACTCATTCCTTCGTCCTCTGTGGGGTAAATGTCCTTTAAACATCATTGACTTTGAAATTTGAGTCAACCGTCTTTTTTTGCAAAAAGTATTGGACAAGTGCGAATGATAATGATTATTATTGCCATGCGTTCAGGGAAACCCATGCGGAGAACCTGAAGCACGACATTGCTCACATTGCTTCCAGTATTATTTTAGCCAGCCTTGCGCTGGCTTTTTTTTGTCTTGTTCCAGCCTGGCTGCACCGCCGACGGCGGGTGTGCGGGCATCAATGTTTTGTAGGCCGGATAAGGCAACGCCGCCATCCGGCGCTGCACGGCTGTTGCTGCACGGCTGTTGCCGGACGGCACTGGCGCTTATCCGGGCTACAACGTTCAATGTTTTGTCCCTCTCTGCTTTGCGCTATGGTGTAGGCAATCACCTTCAATAGGACGCTTTCATGACCTTACACTGCGCATTCATCGGGTTCGGTAAAAGTACCACTCGCTACCACCTACCGTATGTCCTCCATCGTAAAGACCGCTGGCACGTTGCACATATCTATCGTCGTAGCGCGAAGCCGGAGGAGCAGCATCCGCAGTACTCCCACATCCATTTCACCAGTGATCTTGATGAGGTGTTTAACGATCCGCAGGTGACGTTGGTGATCGTATGTACCCACGCTGACAGCCATTTCGATTACGCCCGTCGCGCGCTGGAAGCCGGGAAAAACGTGCTGGTTGAAAAACCGTTTACCCCGACGCTGGCGCAAGCGAAAGCGCTGTTTGAACTGGCGAAAAGCAAAGGGCTGACCGTTACGCCGTACCAGAATCGTCGCTTTGATTCCTGTTTTCTGACCGCCAAAAAAGCGATTGAAAGCGGCAAGCTGGGCGATATTGTGGAAATCGAAAGTCACTTTGACTATTACCGCCCGGTGGTGGAAACCAAACCAGGTTTACCGCAGGATGGCGCTTTTTACGGTCTTGGCGTGCATACCCTTGACCAAATCATCTCGCTGTTTGGCCGACCGGATCATGTGGCTTACGACATCCGTAGCGTGCGTGACCGCGCTAACCCGGATGACACCTTTGAAGCGCAACTCTTTTACGGCAACCTCAAAGCCATCGTCAAAACCAGTCATCTGGTAAAAATCGAGTATCCGAAGTTTATCGTCCACGGGACGAAAGGCTCGTTTGTGAAATATGGTATCGACCAGCAGGAAACCAGCCTGAAGGCCAATATCATGCCCGGCGAACCCGGATTTGCGGCTGACGATTCCGTGGGGCAACTGGAGTATGTGAACGAAGACGGCATCACCGTTAAAGAAGTGATGACGCCAGAGATCGGTGACTACGGGCGCGTCTATGATGCGTTGTATGAGACGTTAGCCACCGGCAAACCGAACTACGTCAAGGAATCTGACGTTCTCACCAACCTGGAACTCCTCGAGCGCGCCTTCGAACAGGCGTCTCCAGCGACGATTACCCTCGCCAGATAAGTAAAATCGGCTCCTCTGTATTTGTTCATAATTTTTGAACAGAGGAGTCAATTTTCACCCTCTATGATCGCAGAAGGATTGGGTTCACACTGAGTCCATCGAAAACATCTGGGGGTGAATACAATGATCTACTTACGCAAAGCAAACGACCGTGGCCATGCCAATCATGGTTGGCTGGATTCCTGGCACACCTTCTCGTTTGCCAACTATTACGACGCGAACTTTATGGGATTCTCGGCGCTGCGTGTCATTAACGATGACGTGATTGAAGCCGGTCAGGGCTTTGGAACCCACCCCCATAAAGACATGGAAATTCTGACGTATGTTCTGGAAGGCGCGGTTGAACATCAGGACAGTATGGGCAATAAAGAGCAGGTTCCGGCGGGCGAATTTCAGATAATGAGCGCCGGGACGGGGATCCGTCACTCTGAATACAACCCGAGCGACACCGAACGTCTGCGTTTGTACCAGATCTGGATCATGCCGCAGGAAAACGGAATTACGCCACGTTACGAACAGCGTCGTTTTGACGCCGTACAGGGCAAGCAACTGGTGCTGTCGCCGGATGCGCGAGACGGTTCGCTGAAGGTGTATCAGGATATGGAACTGTATCGCTGGGCGTTGCTGAAAGATGAGCAGTCAGTGCATCAGATCTCCGCTGAGCGCCGCGTCTGGATCCAGGTGGTGAAAGGCAATGTCACCATTAACGGCACCAACGCGTCGACCAGTGACGGTCTGGCAATCTGGGATGAGCAGGCAATCTCTATTCATGCCGATAGCGACAGTGAAGTTCTGCTGTTTGATCTGCCGCCCGTCTAAATAAGTGTCCTAACCTTCCATAGGCCGGATAAGACGCGTGAGCGTTGCCATCCGGCCTTCATCGTTTGTCATTAATTTTGCAAGTCCGTGATAAACTCAGGGGAATGATCCCCTTTTTGTACCCTTCAGGACGATGAAAAAGAAAAGACCCGTACTTCAGGATGTGGCCGACCGCGTAGGCGTGACCAAAATGACGGTCAGCCGTTTCTTGCGTAATCCAGAGCAAGTCTCTGTTGCGCTGCGCGGCAAAATTGCAGCCGCACTTGATGAACTGGGTTATATTCCCAATCGTGCTCCTGATATCCTTTCTAACGCCACCAGTCGTGCGATCGGCGTGCTGTTACCCTCTCTCACCAACCAGGTTTTTGCTGAAGTACTCCGCGGCATTGAGGCCGTCACTGACGCCCACGGATATCAGACGATGCTGGCGCACTATGGCTATAAACCCGAGATGGAGCAGGAACGTCTGGAATCGATGCTGTCATGGAATATCGATGGCCTGATCCTCACTGAGCGTACTCACACGGCGCGCACCCTGAAGATGATTGAGGTCGCGGGTATTCCGGTGGTCGAACTGATGGACAGCCAGTCACCGTGCCTGGACATTGCGGTGGGGTTTGACAACTATGAAGCCGGGCGTCAGATGACTGCCGCGATTATCGCGCGGGGTCATCGCCATATCGCCTATCTGGGGGCGCGTCTCGACGAACGTACTATCATCAAACAGAAGGGCTACGAGCAGGCGATGCTGGATGCCGGTCTGGTGCCTTACAGCGTGATGGTGGAACAGTCTTCTTCTTACTCTGCCGGTATTGAGCTGATTCGTCAGGCAAGACGCGAATATCCGCAACTGGATGGCGTGTTCTGTACCAACGATGACCTGGCTGTCGGTGCGGCGTTTGAGTGCCAGCGTTTAGGCCTCAAAATTCCTGATGATATTGCGATCGCCGGTTTCCACGGACATGACATTGGTCAGGTGATGGAACCCCGACTGGCCAGCGTGCTCACACCCCGTGAACGGATGGGCAGCATTGGCGCAGAACGTCTGCTGGCGCGTATTCGCGGTGAAACGGTGACACCTAAAATGTTAGATTTAGGTTTCACCTTGTCACCGGGCGGATCTATTTAACCCAACAAGTTTGAAGTAGCTCACACTTATTCACTTCTGGCACGAATGGATATTGCTTCTCTATTTGTCCGGCTGGACAATGTTACCGATAACAGTTACCCGTAACAATTTCCTGAACCTTGTACTGTGGGGGCCCACTTTGAGCACGACTAACCATGATCACCACGTTTACGTTCTGATGGGCGTATCAGGCAGCGGCAAATCCGCTGTTGCCAGCGAAGTGGCGCATCAACTGAATGCCGCGTTTCTTGATGGCGATTTTCTCCATCCGCGCTGCAACATCACAAAAATGGCGTCCGGCGAACCGCTGAATGACGACGACCGTAAACCGTGGTTACAGGCGTTGAATGATGCCGCGTTCGCGATGCAGCGTACCAACAAGGTTTCGTTGATTGTCTGTTCCGCCTTGAAAAAGCATTACCGTGACCTGCTGCGCGACGGTAACCCGAACCTCTCTTTCATCTATCTGAAAGGGGACTTTGAAGTGATCGAAAACCGCCTGAAGGCGCGTAAAGGCCACTTCTTTAAAACGCAGATGTTGGTGACCCAGTTTGAAACACTGGAAGAACCGGGCGCTGACGAGAGCGATGTCCTGGTGGTGAATATCGATCAGCCGCTGGAAGGTGTTGTCGCAAGCACCGTTGAGGTTATTAACAAAGGCAGTAAGTAGTGAGTACATTAACGCTTGTTTTAACAGCAGTAGGGTCTGTTTTACTGCTGTTGTTTTTAGTGATGAAGGCGCGTATGCACGCCTTCGTTGCTTTGATGGTGGTGTCTATTGGTGCAGGTCTTTTTTCCGGAATGCCGCTCGACAAAATCGCAGCGACGATGGAAAAGGGAATGGGGGGAACCCTGGGCTTCCTGGCGATTGTAGTTGCGCTGGGCGCCATGTTCGGCAAGATTTTGCATGAGACGGGGGCGGTCGATCAGATCGCCGTCAAAATGCTCAAATCTTTTGGCCACAGCCGGGCGCACTATGCGATTGGTCTGGCGGGGCTGATTTGCGCGCTGCCGCTATTCTTTGAGGTGGCGATCGTCCTGCTGATTAGCGTCGCGTTCTCTATGGCGCGTCACACCGGCACCAACCTCGTGAAGCTGGTGATCCCGCTGTTTGCGGGTGTGGCTGCCGCTGCCGCCTTTCTGTTGCCTGGGCCTGCGCCGATGCTGCTGGCTTCTCAAATGCACGCCGATTTTGGCTGGATGATCCTGATTGGCCTGTGCGCGGCAATCCCAGGCATGATTATCGCCGGGCCGCTGTGGGGCAATTTCATCAGCCGTTATGTCGAGCTGAATATTCCTGATGACATTACCGAACCGCATCTGGGCGAAGGCAAAATGCCGTCCTTCGGTTTTAGCCTGTCGCTGATCCTGCTGCCGCTGGTACTGGTCGGGTTCAAAACTATCGCGGCACGCTTTGTGCCGGTCGGGTCTGACGCTTACCAATGGTTTGAATTTATTGGTCATCCGTTCACCGCGATTCTGGTGGCGTGTCTGGTGGCGATTTACGGCCTGGCAATGCGTCAGGGTATGCCGAAAGACAAGGTGATGGAAATTTGTGGTCATGCGCTGCAACCGGCGGGGATTATTCTGCTGGTGATCGGTGCAGGCGGCGTGTTTAAACAGGTGCTGGTCGATTCCGGCGTGGGCCCGGCGTTGGGCGAAGCGTTGACCGGGATGGGCTTACCGATTGCCATTACCTGCTTCGTGCTGGCGGCGGCGGTACGTATCATTCAGGGTTCTGCGACGGTTGCGTGTTTAACGGCGGTGGGTCTGGTGATGCCGGTGATTGAACAACTGAACTTCTCCGGCGCACAAATGGCGGCACTGTCCATCTGTATTGCTGGCGGTTCAATCGTGGTCAGTCACGTTAACGACGCCGGTTTCTGGTTATTCGGTAAGTTTACCGGAGCGACCGAAGCCCAAACGTTGAAGACCTGGACGATGATGGAAACCATCCTCGGCACCGTTGGCGCGATTGTCGGTATGATTGCGTTCCAGCTTCTGAGCTAATAGTGTTCTAATTCACCCTATAATTAGGGCTTCCAGTCAGGAGGCCCTAATTTATTGCAATAGCGATGAATTGGATGGAGACAGAATTCCCGGGGTCCCGTTTATGTTGAAATAGCATCGGTAGTTATGAGTATTGGACTCGGTGAGCAATTCACTGATTTTCTGAAGATCATCAATGTCATAACGTTCATAACAATGCATATATCGGTCGAGTTCTCGCATACAGAGAATTTGACGAATACGTGATTCAATGCCCACATCCATAATGTAATTTTTGAACTTGGGAGAAATCCAAAAAAGTAACTCCATAATGTGATTGAGCTTTTCTGTAAGAGTCTCAATGACATCCTGTTTATTCCTTACCGACCCTATCATCCATGCAGGTTCATTATGGGAAATTCGATTTCTGAAAGATCGAACTTCCTCTATGCGGCGTCTAATGGTATCTCGTTGATGAAACATAACATTTTTCTTTTCCGGGACCCTGGGAAGCTTACGAAAGACTTTGGTTAATTCATGGGGCCAGAGATAACTTTTATTTGAACCGTCATAAAAATGCTTGTCCAGCAGATACTCCCAGGTCGCAAAATCGCATTGTGATATTACCTGATCAACTGTCGGTGTAGGGTTCGCAATTCCTTTGTTTTCCAGATTTCGCTTAGCGCTCTTTTTCGCAGTCTTAATGCTATCGTTGAATTTACGCACTTGTTCAGCCGTCGCCGGGTTGCCACTATCGTCAGTACCTTGACTGCATGGCACGAGTCCAAACCAATACTCGCCATTCGCTGCCTGGTATTTGGAAAACGCCACGTCGTGAAGGGCATTGCGTAATGCGACTTCAACAAGTTGAATAAGAGGATAAAACGCGCCCACAACAGCGAGATTCCAGCAATAAGCGCCTAAAAGCTGAGCATCCGTTTTCGTTGCAAGTGACGTGGTATAACTGCTTAGTCGTATACGGCTTAGGAGCCTTGCTGGTTCAGAGTAGTCATAGGATTCAGGCATGATCGTTCGTATGCAGTGGTTTTTTAGTCATTATTCCAAATCCTCAGAGGGTTAACCACTAAATCCTGAAGGTCCTGTGCTGTTAACTAATGGCTATATATCGTAAATACAGGGTACATACATGGTATTACTTGATACTCAAAAAATGAGCCGATATACTTAACCACGTAGCTAGTCGAAAGTTCTTCTCCCACCTTGTCGTGGTGCCAGTTCTTCGATAACAAGCGAAAGGATACCGGCCCCGAAATCATGAAAATGGTTTCGGGGTTGTTTTTTTGGCAGGGATTACCTTCTTTCACCCCTTCATCCACATCCGAACGCCGTCCAGGAACATCTGGGTCGCCATCATCACCAGAATCAGCCCCATCAGGCGTTCCAGCGCGTTAACCCCTTTCTCGCCCAGCAGGCGTAAAAATAGCGACGATTGCAGCAAAATCACAAATGTACCGCCCCAGGCGATCAGCAACGCAATCACCAAATGCCCCATCTGATTTGGGTACTGATGCGATAACAGCATCAACGATGCCAGGATAGTCGGGCCTGCGACCAGCGGGATCGCCAGCGGCACGATAAACGGCTCTTCACCCGCCGGAAGCCCGGCGCTGTTGCCTGACGCGCTGGGGAAAATCATCTTGATGGCGATCAGGAACAGGATGATACCGCCGGAGATCGACACGGTTTCTGCGCGCAGATTCAGAAATGCCAGAATTTTCTCGCCCGCAAACAGGAATATCAGCATCACCAACAGCGCAATGAACAGCTCGCGAACCATAATTGCGCGTCGGCGCCTGGGTTCGGTATGTTTCAGTACGGACATGAAAATGGGCAGATTTCCGAGCGGATCCATAATCAAGATCAATAAAACTGACGCCGAAATGATTTCATTCATAAGTCAAATTCCCAGATAATCAATACGGACTTTCTGCTTGTTTGCGCAGCGGGATAAGTCGCGTTACTGATGGCTTCGCTATCATTGATTAATTTCACTTGCGACTTTGGCTGCTTTTTGTATGGTGAAGGATGTGCCGCAGGATACTGGCACACATACACAGCACACATCTCTGCAGGAAAAAACGCTATGAAAAATGTTGGTTTTATCGGCTGGCGCGGTATGGTCGGCTCTGTACTCATGCAACGCATGGTTGAAGAGCGCGACTTCGACGCCATTCGCCCTGTTTTCTTTTCTACTTCCCAGCTCGGGCAGGCGGCACCGACGTTTGGTGCGACCTCCACCGGTATGCTTCAGGACGCATTTGATCTGGACGCGCTGAAGGCGCTCGACATCATTGTGACCTGTCAGGGCGGCGATTATACCAACGAAATCTATCCAAAGCTTCGTGAAAGCGGTTGGCAGGGTTACTGGATTGATGCCGCTTCCTCACTGCGTATGAAAGACGACGCCATCATCATTCTCGATCCGGTTAACCAGGATGTCATCACCGACGGCTTAAATAAAGGCATTAAGACCTTCGTCGGCGGCAACTGCACCGTGAGTCTGATGCTGATGTCGCTGGGCGGCCTGTTCGCCAACGATCTGGTTGACTGGGTGTCTGTCGCGACCTACCAGGCCGCATCCGGCGGCGGCGCACGCCATATGCGCGAACTGCTGAGCCAGATGGGCCATTTGTATGGTCATGTGGCCGAGGAACTGGCGACTCCTTCTTCTGCGATCCTCGATATTGAACGTAAAGTCACCACTCTAAGCCGTAGCGGCGAGTTGCCGGTTGATAACTTTGGCGTACCGCTGGCGGGCAGCCTGATCCCGTGGATCGACAAACAGCTTGATAACGGCCAGAGCCGTGAAGAGTGGAAGGGACAAGCGGAAACCAACAAGATCCTCAATACCGCGTCTGTGATCCCGGTCGATGGCCTGTGCGTGCGCGTGGGCGCGCTGCGCTGCCACAGCCAGGCGTTCACCATTAAACTTAAAAAAGATGTGTCTATTCCGACCGTGGAAGAACTGCTGGCGGCCCATAACCCGTGGGCGAAAGTGGTACCCAACGATCGTGATATTACCGTGCGTGAGTTAACCCCGGCGGCCGTTACCGGCACGCTAACCACGCCAGTCGGGCGTCTGCGTAAGCTGAATATGGGACCAGAATACCTTTCAGCGTTTACCGTCGGCGATCAACTGCTTTGGGGTGCTGCAGAACCGCTGCGCAGAATGCTGCGTCAGTTGGCATAACAGTGTGTTAAATATACAGGGGTGCTGAGTCACCCCTTTTTTGCGTAATACAGGAGTAAACGCGATGTTTCATTATTTACCAGGAGTTAGATAGAGCATTGGCTATTCTTTAAGGGTGGCTAAATACGGTGCGTATTTAGTCTTTACCTGGAGGTAGGACGGAGCAGAAAGGATGCACAGTGTGCTGCGCCGTTCAGGTCAAAGAAGTGTCGCTACCTGATGTCGAAGATCAGTTGGAAGGGGCGATACCATAAAACAGGATGACAACCATGTCCGTTCGTATCGATAGAGACGTGATTAATGCGCTTATTGCAGGCCACTTTGCGGATCCTTTTTCCGTACTCGGTATGCATCAAACTGACGCTGGCCTTGAAGTTCGGGCCCTATTACCTGACGCCACCGAAGTGTGGGTGATCGAACCTAAAACCGGGCGTAAAGTCGGCAATCTGGAATGCCTCGACTCACGGGGTTTCTTTTGCGGCGTAATGCCCCGGCGTAAAAATGTCTTCCGCTATCAACTCGCTGTTGTCTGGCATGGGCAACAGAATCTGATTGATGATCCTTATCGCTTTGGCCCTTTGATCCAGGAAATGGATGCCTGGTTATTATCTGAAGGCACGCATCTGCGTCCGTATGAAACCCTGGGGGCACATGCGGATACGATGGACGGTGTTACCGGTACGCGTTTCTCCGTCTGGGCGCCTAACGCCCGGCGCGTCTCGGTAGTCGGACAGTTTAACTACTGGGATGGTCGTCGCCACCCAATGCGCTTGCGCAAAGAGAGCGGCATCTGGGAGCTGTTTATCCCCGGCGCGCATAATGGCCAGTTGTATAAATACGAAATGATCGACGCACATGGCCGCCTGCGCGTTAAAGCCGACCCCTATGCGTTTGAGGCGCAAATGCGCCCGGAGACGGCGTCGCTCATTTGCGGTTTGCCGGAAAAGGTCGTCCAGAGCGAGGCGCGCAAACAGGCCAATCAGTTCGACGCGCCGATCTCCATTTATGAGGTGCATCTCGGCTCCTGGCGGCGTCACACCGACAATAATTTCTGGCTCAGTTATCGTGAACTGGCAGACCAGTTGATTCCTTACGTGAAGTGGATGGGCTTCACGCACATTGAATTACTGCCGATTAATGAACACCCGTTTGACGGCAGTTGGGGCTACCAGCCTACCGGCCTGTATGCGCCGACGCGCCGTTTTGGTACGCGCGACGACTTCCGTTATTTCGTCAATGCCGCGCATCAGGCGGGGCTGAATGTCATCCTCGACTGGGTGCCGGGGCATTTTCCGTCAGACGATTTTGGCCTGGCAGAGTTTGACGGCACCGACCTGTACGAACACAGCGACCCGCGCGAAGGCTACCATCAGGACTGGAACACGCTGATCTACAACTACGGTCGCCGCGAAGTCAGTAACTATCTGGTCGGCAATGCCCTGTACTGGATTGAACGTTTCGGGATCGATGCGCTGCGCGTGGACGCCGTCGCGTCGATGATTTATCGCGATTACAGCCGCAAAGACGGGGAGTGGATCCCCAACGAGTATGGCGGTCGCGAAAACCTCGAAGCGATCGAGTTTTTACGCAATACCAACCGTATTCTGGGCGAGCAGGTGCCCGGCGCGGTCAGTATGGCGGAAGAGTCTACGGATTTTGCAGGGGTTTCTCGCCCGCAGGACATGGGGGGGCTGGGCTTCTGGTTCAAATGGAACCTCGGCTGGATGCATGACACGCTGGATTATATGAAGCTGGATCCGGTTCATCGTCAGTATCATCACGATAAGCTGACGTTCGGCATGTTGTACAACTACACCGAAAACTTTGTTCTGCCGCTGTCGCATGACGAAGTGGTTCACGGCAAAAAATCCATTCTTGATCGCATGCCTGGCGACGCCTGGCAGAAATTTGCCAACCTGCGTGCCTATTATGGCTGGATGTGGGCCTTCCCCGGTAAGAAATTGCTGTTTATGGGTAACGAGTTTGCCCAGGGGCGCGAATGGAACCACGACGCCAGCCTTGACTGGCATCTGCTGGAAGGCGGCGACAACTGGCACCACGGCGTCCAACGCCTGGTTCGCGATCTGAACCACACCTACCGTCACCATAAAGCGCTGCATGAGGTTGATTTTGATGGGTATGGATTCGAATGGTTGGTGGTGGACGACAACGAACGTTCGGTGCTGATTTTTGCCCGTCGGGACAAAGCCGGTAACGAAATTATTGTCGCCAGCAACTTTACGCCGGTTCCACGTCCTGGCTATCGCTTCGGCATTAATCAGCCGGGGAAATGGCGCGAGATAGTGAATACCGATTCTATGCACTATCACGGCAGTAATACTGGCAATGGCGGAGCTGTACAAAGCGATGAAATTGCCAGTCACGGTCGCCAGCACTCACTGAGCCTCACATTGCCGCCGTTAGCCACCATCTGGCTGATGCGGGAGGGGGAATGAGCCAACTGGCCATCGGCAATGCCACGCCGCATGGCGCAACCTACGACGGTCATGGCGTTAACTTTACGCTCTTTTCTGCACATGCCGCGCGCGTAGAACTGTGCGTTTTCGACGCGCAGGGGGGCGAGAAACGCTATGAGCTACCGGGGCGGAGCGGCGATGTCTGGCATGGTTTTCTGGCCGATGCCAGACCCGGTCTGCGTTACGGTTATCGTGTGTACGGCCCGTGGCAGCCTGAACAGGGGTTGCTTTTCAATCCGGCGAAATTGCTGATTGACCCTTATGCGCGTCGGGTTGAGGGCTTTCTGAAAGATCATCCCGAGTTGCATGGTGGATACGACGCGCCGGATCGCCGTGACAGTGCCGCCATCGCGCCCAAATGCGTGGTGGTGGCCGATCATTATGACTGGGAAGATGACGCCCCGCCGCGTACGCCGTGGGGCAATTCGGTTATCTACGAGGCGCATGTGAAGGGGCTGACGTATCTGCATCCGGGGATCCCGGAGGCGATACGCGGCACCTACAAGGCGCTCGGTCATCCGGTGATGGTGGCGTATTTCAAACAGTTGGGGATCACCGCCCTGGAGCTGTTGCCGGTGGTGCATTTCGCCAGCGAACCGCGTTTACAGCGGCTGGGGCTGTCGAACTACTGGGGCTACAACCCCATGGCGATGTTCGCGCTTCATCCGGCCTATGCCTGCTCCCCGGAGACGGCGCTCGATGAGTTTCGCGACGCGGTGAAAGCGCTGCATAAAGCCGGTATCGAAGTCATTCTCGACATTGTTCTCAACCACAGCGCGGAGTTGGATCTCGATGGCCCGTTCTTCTCTCTGCGCGGAATCGACAACCGTAGCTATTATTGGATTAGAGAAGATGGTGATTACCACAACTGGACTGGCTGCGGTAATACGCTCAATTTAAGCCATCCCGGCGTGGTGGAGTATGCGTGCGAGTGCCTGCGCTACTGGGTTGAGACGTGCCATGTTGATGGCTTTCGTTTTGACCTGGCCTCCGTCATGGGGCGTACGCCTGAGTTTCGTCAGGATGCGCCACTGTTTAACGCCATCAAAAACTGTCCGTTGCTTTCAAATATTAAGCTGATTGCTGAGCCATGGGACATCGGTGAAGGGGGATATCAGGTCGGTAATTTCCCGCCACCGTTTGCCGAGTGGAACGATCATTTCCGCGACGCAACCCGGCGTTTTTGGTTGCAACACAATCTGTCGTCAGGTGATTTTGCGCAGCGTTTTGCCGCCTCCAGCGATGTGTTTAAACGCAATGGCCGTAAACCCAGCGCAACCGTGAATCTGGTTACTGCGCATGACGGATTTACGCTCAGAGACTGTGTTTGTTTCAATCAGAAACATAATGAGGCAAACGGTGAGGAAAATCGCGACGGCACCAACAACAATTACAGTAACAATCATGGTAAAGAAGGATTAGGCGGTACGTTAGACCTGATTGAACGGCGGCGCGACAGCATTCATGCCCTGTTGACGACGCTGCTGCTCTCTCAGGGGACGCCGATGTTGCTTGCGGGCGATGAGCATGGTCATAGCCAGCATGGCAACAACAACGCTTACTGCCAGGATAATGCCTTAACCTGGCTGGACTGGCAGCAGGCGAACAGCGGGTTAACCCTCTTCACTGCCGCGTTGATTCATCTTCGCCAGAAGATCCCTGCGTTAACCCGGGATAGCTGGTGGGAAGAAAATGACGGTAATGTGCAGTGGCTTAATCAGTATGCAAAACCCTTGAGTGGGGATGAGTGGCAAAACGGACCGAAACAGCTACAAATCTTGCTGTCGGGTCGTTTTCTGATCGCGATAAACGCCACGCTTGAGGTAACAGATATCGTTTTACCTGAAGGGGAATGGCGCGCTATTCCCCCATTCGCTGGAGAGGATAATCCAGTGATTACGGCTGTCTGGCAGGGACCTGCGCACGGACTGTGTGTGTTCCAAAGATGATAAAAAAGGAGTTAGTCATGGTGAGTTTAGATAAAAACGATCGTTTAATGTTGGCGCGCCAGCTGCCATTAAAATCTGTTGCCCTGATCCTGGCCGGTGGCCGTGGTACCCGTCTAAAAGACTTAACTAACAAACGCGCCAAGCCAGCCGTTCACTTTGGTGGCAAGTTCCGCATTATCGATTTTGCGTTATCCAATTGCATTAACTCCGGGATCCGCCGTATTGGCGTCATCACGCAGTATCAGTCCCATACCCTGGTGCAGCACATTCAACGCGGCTGGTCATTCTTCAGTGAAGAGATGAATGAGTTTGTTGACTTGCTGCCCGCCCAGCAAAGGATGCAGGGCGAAAACTGGTATCGCGGCACGGCAGATGCCGTCACCCAAAACCTGGACATCATTCGTCGCTATAAAGCGGAATATGTGGTGATCCTCGCGGGCGATCACATCTATAAGCAAGATTACTCTCGTATGCTGATAGACCATGTTGAAAAAGGGGCGCGTTGCACCGTGGCATGTATGCCGGTGCCTATCGAAGAAGCCAGCGCATTTGGCGTGATGGCTGTTGATGAGAGCGACAAAATTATCGAGTTCGTGGAGAAACCGGCGAACCCGCCAGCGATGCCAAACGATCCGACCAAGTCCCTCGCCAGTATGGGCATCTATGTTTTTGATGCCGACTACCTCTACGAACTGCTGGAGGAAGATGATGGGAATGAGGCGTCCAGCCATGACTTCGGCAAAGATATTATTCCGAAAATTACCGAAGCTGGCATGGCGTTTGCTCATCCATTCCCATTGTCCTGCGTGCAGTCTGACGCAGATGCCGAACCGTACTGGCGCGATGTTGGAACCCTGGAAGCGTACTGGAAAGCCAACCTGGATCTGGCGTCTGTTACGCCAGAACTCGATATGTACGACCAGGAATGGCCTATCCGTACGCACATGGAACCGTTGCCGCCCGCGAAATTTGTGCAAGACCGTTCCGGCAGTCACGGGATGACGCTCAACTCGCTGGTTTCCGGCGGCTGTATTATTTCCGGTTCGGTGGTAGTGCAGTCGGTTCTGTTCCCACGGGTAAGGGTGAATTCGTTCTGTAACATTGATTCGGCAGTCTTGTTGCCAGAAGTTTGGGTCGGACGTTCCTGCCGGTTGCGCCGTTGCATCATCGATCGCGCGTGTGTTATCCCGGAAGGCATGGTGATTGGTGAAAACGCGGAAGAGGATGCGCGTCGTTTTTACCGTTCAGAAGAAGGCATTGTGCTGGTCACGCGTGAGATGCTGCGCAAACTGCAGGTCAATCAGGAGCGATAATGCAGGTTATACATGTATGTTCAGAGATGTTCCCCCTGTTGAAAACCGGGGGGCTGGCGGATGTGATTGGCGCATTGCCCGCGGCACAAATTGCGGATGGCGTGGATGCCCGTGTATTGCTTCCAGCATTTCCTGACATTCGTCGGGGGGTCACCGATGCAAAGGTGGTTACCCGACGCGACACCTTCGCTGGAAGGATCACGCTGCTGTTTGGTCATTACAACGGGGTCGGTATCTACCTGATTGATGCGCCCCATTTGTATGACCGCCCGGGTAGCCCGTATCACGACACCAACTTATTTGCGTACACCGATAACGTGCTGCGTTTTGCGTTGTTGGGGTGGGTCGGATGTGAAATGGCCTGCGGCCTTGACCCATTCTGGCGCCCGGATGTGGTGCATGCGCACGACTGGCATGCAGGTCTGGCGCCTGCATATCTGGCGGCGCGCGGCCATCCAGCGAAATCGGTGTTCACCGTACACAACCTGGCATATCAAGGCATGTTTTATGCAAAGCATATGGATGACATCCAACTGCCATGGTCGTTCTTTAATGTGCACGGACTGGAGTTTAACGGACAGATTTCATTCCTGAAGGCGGGGCTGTACTACGCCGACCATATCACGGCGGTCAGCCCGACCTATGCGCGTGAAATCACGGAAGCGCAGTTTGCCTACGGGATGGAAGGTCTGCTGCAGCAACGGCACCGTGAAGGACGTCTTTCCGGCGTGCTGAACGGTGTGGACGAGAATATCTGGAGCCCGGAAACCGATCTTCTGCTGGCGTCACGTTACACGCGTGATTCGCTGGAAGAGAAAGCGGAAAACAAACGGCAGTTGCAGATAGCGATGGGCTTAAAGGTCAATGACAAGGCTCCGCTGTTTGCGGTCGTCAGCCGCCTGACCAGCCAGAAAGGGCTGGATCTGGTGCTGGAAGCCTTACCCGGTTTGTTAGAGCAGGGCGGGCAACTGGCGTTGCTCGGCGCAGGCGACCCCATCTTGCAGGAAGGGTTTCTTGCTGCCGCCGCAGAGCACCCGGGTCAGGTCGGCGTGCAGATCGGCTATCACGAGGCGTTCTCACACCGCATTATGGGTGGCGCGGATGTCATTCTGGTGCCCAGCCGTTTTGAACCGTGCGGCTTAACGCAGTTATACGGTTTGAAGTACGGCACGCTGCCCCTGGTGCGGCGTACTGGTGGGTTGGCTGATACCGTGTCGGACAGTTCTCTGGAGAATCTGGCGGACGGCATTGCCAGTGGTTTTGTATTTGAAGATAGTAACGCCTGGTCGCTATTAAGAGCGATTAGACGGGCTTTCGTGTTGTGGTCCCGGCCTTCGCTCTGGCGTTTTGTCCAGCGACAGGCAATGGCTATGGACTTTAGCTGGCACGTCGCGGCGAAGTCGTACCGCGAGCTTTACTATCGTTTGAAATAGTTATCCAGGAATCACTTATATGAATGCTCCATTTTCTTATGCATCGCCCACACTCAGCGTAGAAGCCCTTAAGCATTCTATTGCCTATAAGCTGATGTTTACGATTGGCAAAGATCCGGTCATTGCCAACAAACATGAGTGGTTGAACGCTACATTGTTCGCGGTGCGCGATCGTCTCGTGGAGCGCTGGCTGCGTTCTAACCGTGCTCAACTGTCACAGGAAACCCGTCAGGTGTACTACCTGTCGATGGAGTTTCTGATTGGCCGCACCCTTTCCAATGCGCTGTTATCGTTAGGTATTTATGACGATGTCAAAAATGCGCTGGAAGGTATGGGGCTCGACCTTGAGGAATTGATTGATGAAGAGAACGACCCGGGCCTCGGTAACGGCGGTCTGGGGCGTCTGGCCGCGTGTTTCCTCGACTCGCTGGCAACGTTAGGTCTGCCGGGACGCGGGTACGGTATCCGCTACGACTACGGCATGTTCCGGCAGAACATCGTCGACGGGCGGCAGAAAGAGTCTCCGGACTACTGGCTGGAGTACGGCAACCCGTGGGAGTTCAAACGCCATAACAAACGCTATAAAGTGCGTTTTGGCGGACGTATTCAGCAGGAAGGCAAGAAGACGCGCTGGATTGAAACCGAAGAAATTCTGGCCGTTGCCTACGACCAGATAATCCCGGGTTACGACACCGATGCGACTAACACACTGCGTTTGTGGAATGCGCAGGCCAGCAGTGAAATCAACCTCGGTAAATTTAACCAGGGTGACTACTTTGCGGCAGTGGAAGACAAAAACCATTCCGAAAACGTTTCCCGCGTCCTCTATCCGGACGATTCGACCTATTCGGGGCGTGAACTGCGTTTGCGCCAGGAGTACTTCCTCGTCTCTTCGACTATCCAGGACATCCTGAGTCGCCACTACCAGTTGCACAAAACCTACGACAATCTGGCGGATAAAATTGCTATCCACCTCAACGACACCCACCCGGTGCTGTCGATTCCTGAAATGATGCGTCTGCTTATCGACGACCATAAGTTCAGTTGGGATGATGCGTTTGAAGTGTGCTGCCAGGTTTTCTCTTACACCAACCACACGTTGATGAGTGAGGCGCTGGAAACCTGGCCGGTCGATATGCTGGGTAAAATTCTCCCGCGTCATTTGCAGATTATCTTTGAGATCAACGACTACTTCCTGAAAACTCTACAGGAACAGTATCCCAACGATACCGCTTTGTTGGGACGCGCGTCGATCATTGACGAGTCCAACGGTCGTCGCGTGCGGATGGCGTGGCTGGCGGTGGTGGTGAGCCACAAAGTTAACGGTGTCTCCGAGCTGCACTCCAACCTGATGGTACAGTCGCTGTTTGCCGATTTTGCGAAGATCTTCCCGACGCGATTCTGCAACGTCACCAACGGTGTGACGCCGCGCCGCTGGTTGGCGCTGGCGAACCCGCCGCTCTCCGACGTGCTGGATGAGAACATTGGCCGCACCTGGCGTACCGATCTCAGCCAGTTGAGCGAGCTTGAACAGCACTGCGATTTCCCGCTGGTTAACCATGCGGTGCGTCAGGCGAAGCTGGAGAACAAAAAACGTCTGGCGCTGCTTATCGCTCAGCACCTGAACGTGGTGGTGAATCCGAAAGCGCTGTTTGATGTGCAGATCAAGCGTATTCACGAGTACAAACGTCAGTTGATGAACGTGCTGCATGTGATCACCCGTTACAACCGCATCAAGGCCGATCCTGATGCCGAGTGGGTGCCGCGTGTGAATATTTTCGCCGGGAAAGCGGCTTCCGCTTACTACATGGCGAAACACATCATTCACCTGATCAACGACGTTGCGAAAGTGGTCAACAACGATCCGCTGATTGGCGACAAGCTGAAGGTGGTCTTTATTCCTAACTACAGCGTCAGCCTGGCGCAGGTGATCGTTCCTGCCGCCGACCTGTCTGAGCAGATTTCACTGGCAGGAACTGAAGCGTCCGGCACCAGTAATATGAAATTTGCCCTCAACGGCGCGCTGACGATCGGTACGCTGGACGGCGCCAACGTCGAGATGCTGGAGCATGTGGGTGCGGAAAATATCTTTATCTTTGGTAATACGGCGGAAGAGGTCGAAGCGCTGCGCAGTAAGGGCTACAAACCTCGCGAGTATTACGAGAAAGACGAAGAACTGCATCAGGTGCTGACGCAGATTGGCAGCGGTGTGTTCAGTCCGGAAGAACCCGGCCGTTATCGTGACCTGGTGGACTCGCTGATCAACTTTGGCGACCACTATCAGGTGCTTGCAGATTACCGCAGCTATGTTGACTGTCAGGATAAGGTCGACGACCTGTACCAGCGCCCGGAAGAGTGGACGGCCAAGACCATGCTCAACATCGCCAATATGGGGTATTTCTCCTCCGACAGGACGATCAAAGAGTATGCCGACACCATCTGGCATATTGATTCGGTGCGGCTGTAAGTTGTTTATCTAACGTCAACGGGACCACACGGTCCCGTTTTTTTGCCGTTATTTCAGAAAAGCGCCCGGAAGGAACTGCGATGCGTGTGATTTATACTCAAATGGAAACCGGGAATGTGATAAGCACACGATATAAAGGGACTTTAACAAGATGGAATTATTACGGAAAACAACGGCATTTAGCGATTGTCTATGCTCAGCATTGCTCTTGATGACGGTGTTAACTCTGACGGCAGGTTGTGTCGATCGGGAAGGATACTACAACAGCGTAAGAGAAGAAGAGAGCCATAAGTTGACCACTATATGGGGAGAGCCGACCCTCCGTTACACCGATGAGTGGCAAAAGTGGCCGAGGGTATATGGCGCAACGGCCTTATATCCGCTTTATGCTTCTGCTTACTACCAGTTAGTGCCAGAACCCACGGATTCCGCTCAAACCTCTGTGGCCTGGCAAAATTATGGTCTGTATCAGACACGCACGCCTGAAGCGTATGACAATCTCATCAAAGGCACTGCCAATATTATTTTTGTCGCTCAACCTTCTGAAGGGCAAAAGAAACGGGCGGCGGAGGCTGGCGTCAAACTGACCTACACGCCTTTCGCCCGCGAAGCCTTTGTCTTTATCGTTGATATAAAAAATCCAGTTAACACGCTTACTTCACAGCAGGTGAAGGATATTTTCAGTGGTAAAGTCACCCGCTGGAATAAAGCAGGAGGCAGCAACGAGCGTATAAAAGTCTGGCAACGCCCGGAAGACTCCGGGAGTCAGACGGTCATGCAGGAGGTGGTGATGCAAGGGACGCCGATGCTGCCTGCCAAAAAATCGACGGTGATTGATCTGATGGGCGGCCTCATCACGGAAGTGGCTGATTACCAGAATACACCCTCTTCGATTGGCTACACCTTCCGCTACTATGTGACGCGTATGAACGCGAACATGCTCAAAATGCGCAAACAGATCAAGCTGCTGGCAATCAACGGCATCGCGCCAACGGAAGAAAATATCCGCAACGGGACTTATCCGTACATTGTCGAGGCATATATGGTCACCCGCGAAAACCCAACGCCGGAAACGCAAAAGCTGGTGGACTGGTTTTTAAGCCCGCAGGGGCAGCAACTGGTGCAGGATGTGGGGTATGTACCGCTGTATAAGACGTTGCAATAGAGTGAACCCCTATCCACGGCAGTAAAGCAGCCGCAACGCCAGGCGCTGTGGCTTCTTTCAAAAGCTTAGCTCACAAGTGTTAGCCCTTGGGGTCGCATTTTTATGCTCAGTTATTGTGCGTTGATATGGAATAATAACCGTCTGGTGGTGTATAGTATTCAAAGAATTAATTATAATTAATTGATAAACTTATGAAAAAAATCACAACATCTATTCCTGCTCTCGACAAAATTATGCGGGTCTTCGCTTACCTTATGGAGTGCGATGGCGCGACGTTCACGCAGATTCACCAGAATTCAGGGATCGCAAAAAGCAGTACCTCATCTTTACTTACGGGTATGGTTGCTCATGGCTTATTGCGTCAGGAAAAAGACAAGTATTATCTGGGCTTACGCCTTTATGAATTAGGTAATAAAGCCGCAGAACAGTACGATATTAAAAAAATTGCTTTACCGGTTCTGGAAGAAATTCGTGATTCAACAGGTTTAACGTGTCACCTTGGCGTTCTTGAAGGCGACTCCCCTATTTATCTTTTGAAGCTGGAAAGCCCACAGGCTATCGTAATACGCAGTTGGGAAGGGAAGCGCCTCTCTCTGCATAGTTCTGGTTTGGGGAAAGTACTGATTGCCTGGCTTAGCAGTGAAGAACTGGATGATCTGTTGCCTCCCGATCAGGTACTGACCCGATTTACTGATACGACAATTACCGATGTTAATATTCTTAAGCAAGAGTTAGCGGGGATTCGTCGGCGTGGTTGGGGTTATGATAATGAAGAAGATTCTTTGGGGGTTCGTTGCATCGCGGCTCCTGTATTTAATGCCGAAGGGAAGGTAGTTGCGGCATTGAGCGTATCGGGCGTGGCATTTCAAATCCCGGATGAAAAAAGAGAATCGCTCGCGACGCAGATGATGGACGCCAGTCGCCGCCTGTCGTATATGTTGCGCTAGCATTCCGATGGGATCATGCAGAAAAATGCGGGCGTTAAGCCCGCTTATCATTTACAACCCCGCGCGATGTAATACTTTTTTAAGACTGACAATTTGTGCGTCATTTGCAGGTTGTACCGGGGGCATAACTCCTACCGGTATATCGATGCCACTGAGTTGAATTGCTTTTTTGATAATCCCGAAGAAAGGGGTATCCAGACTGTAAATGGTCGATAATGCAGACAGTCTGCGTTGCAGGTTAAACATGGTTTCATATTCTTTTTCACACCATGCACGATAAATGCCACAGGTTAGCTGCGGGGCAAAGTTAGCCGTCGCGGGGATCCCGCCATTTCCGCCCATGATCAATGTATCCATCATATATTCATCATAGCCCGAGAAAACAATAAAATCAGGGCGAACAGGTCTTACTGTATTAATGATTTCACGAATATGGCTAATATTATCCACTGTGTCTTTTATCCCAATGATATTGGGAATGTCATGTGCGAGTCGAGTAATTAATTCAACGCTGAGATCCTGACCGGTGAGCGCCGGAAAGTTATAAAGAATTACCGGTGTTTTTATGTTCTCGGCGACCATTCTGAAATGATGATAAATATAGTCATCAGTCAGTTTCGCATAATAAGGATTGAGAACCAGCACGGCATCAACCTCAAGGTGATCGGCATGCTGACCGTAAGTGATCACATCTTGAGTGCTGGTGCTACTGATCCCTAATAAGACTGGAATTCGATGATTGATGTGCTGAACACAAAACTCGGCGACTTCAAAGCGCTGCTCTTTTGTCATGTGGCAAAATTCACCACCGCTTCCCAGTAATAATACACCGTCGACCTGGTTATCAATAAGATGATCGAGCAAAGTCGCCATCCCTTTCTTATCTAATTCTCCCTGCGCGTTGACAATAGTGGGTACAGGCGGAAAGACGCCTTTAAATTTTTCTGTTTGCATGATGTATTTATCCTTAAAAGCAGGTGGGCTAAAAATGACTCAGCCCACCAGGGAAATTATTTAATCCAGGCGCCCGCCATTAATGAGGTTGCGTTGGTCGTAAATTGCTTAAAGATGCCACGTCGATGTGAATAATCGGGTTTCGTCCAGTTCACCCGACGGTCTTCAAGGCAGCGCTGGATTTCCTCTTCTGTTTTATACTCGCCGTTAATGCCCACAATGTTGAGTTTGCGCCCTTTGACATCCATCTCAATGAGATCGCCTTCTTCGACAAGCGCGATGGGGCCGCCATCCGCAGCTTCCGGAGAAACATGACCGACGCACGGTCCGCTGGTGGCGCCAGAAAAACGACCATCGGTAATCAGCGCGACTTTGCCATCAAGACGTTTGTCGTAAACAATCGCGTCTGTTGTCATGAGCATTTCTGGCGCGCCTGACCCCCTGGCGCCTTCATAACGAATAAAAATGACATCGCCCGGTTCGATATGGTTATGAATAATGGCTTGCTGCGCATCCTCTTCAGAATTGAAGACGCGCGCAGGCCCTGTATGGTGGTGCATATCTGGCGCGCACGCTGCATATTTGATCACCGCACCTTCTGGCGCGATATTGCCTTTGAGCACGGCAATTGAGCCTTTCTTGGTGGCATTTTCTGGTTTACGAATCACCTCTTCTGGACTGACTTTATAATTACTGAGGTATCCGTGGTTACGGGTAAAAAAGCCAGATTGATGGAGCATCTCCAGGTTGTCGCCCAGTGTGCGCCCCGTTACCGTCAGGACATCCAGATCCAGATAGTCGCGAAGATACCATTGCACCATTGGTACGCCGCCTGCGAACCACATCATTTCAGTGACGTACTGACCGCTGGGTTGAATATTGGTGAGATAAGGGATCTGATTGTTAATCTGGTCAAACAGTTCCGGTTTGAGCTCCCAACCTAGCTCATGAGCGATTGCCGGAAGATGGATCATGGCGTTGGTACTGCCACCAATGGCGGCATGCACCTTAATGGCGTTTTCAAACGCAGCCGGGGTGAGAATTTTGTGTGTTGTGATATTTTTTTCTGCCAGATAGAGCGCCTGATGGCCCGCGCTACGTGCGATGCGACGGATCTCGGCCAGCGTAGAAGGTAGTAATGCACTTCCCGGTAAGGCCAGTCCTAGCGCTTCAGACATGCACTGCATAGTGCTGGCCGTTCCCATAAACTGACAAGCGCCTGCTGTAGGACAACCGCACTGCTGCATGGCTTCCACCTGCTGGATGCCTATCTCGCCTTTCTTGAGTTTGGCAGTAATGCCACCAAGATCGGAGGTACTCATATTGGGGGCCGGACGCATTGAGCCACCGGGGATATGCAGCATAGGTAAATTCAGGCGTGCAGCGGCGATCAGATGTGCCGGGATAGATTTATCGCAGCTTGAGATCAGGATGCCTGCATCATAGGGCACGACGGAAGCGTGGATTTCGACCATATTCGCGATAGCCTCACGGGAGGCTAAAATATAGTTCATCCCATCATGTCCCTGGCCCCAGCCATCGCAAATATCGGTCACATGATGGCGAACCGCACGACCGCCACTTTCATGGATACCTAATACGGCTTCATCGCCCAGATGATTGAGATGAAAGCTGCCCGGATGACTTTCGCCATAGCAGTCATCCACCAGAACTTGCAGCTTATTAACATCTTCTTTGGTGTAATTCATCCCAAGACGCAAGGCGTCCAGTTGTGACCACAGGTCACGGGCTTGTTGGCATTTCTGACTCATTTGGCGATTCCTTCTTGTTTCAGCGACGTATCGGACGCCGGTGCATGATGAGTGTTGTTACTGCCAGCAGGACGGGCGGTAACAGAAGGTAGACTGAAAAGCAGTGCGACAGCGATGAGCAACGCGGCAACCAGGACCGTCATCCCAGCCGTTTGTGAGAACGAGACGGTTAACAGTCCCACCAGATAAGGACCGATAAAACCGCCGATATTGCCCAGTGCGTTGATTGTGCCGCGTACACCTCCCAGGACATTGGGTGCAAAGAGTAACGGTGGTAATGTCCAGAAAGGTCCCGCATAGGCCTGCAGGAAGAAGCCGCAGATGACCATCATGCCGTATGAAAGCCAGACGCTATCTTTCAACATTAAGGAGAGTGCGAGGCAAGCGGCAAAACCCAGCAATGGAATGGCCGTATAGAGGCGGCGATTCATTGTTTTGTCGCACCATTTTGCAATGTAATACTGACCGACGATGCACAAAATATAAGGTGCAGCAGTAAGCAAACCGACGATGGTCATCCCGCTGCCTGTCAGGTGTTTAATCAGATTAGGCATCCAGAGAGCAAAACCGTAGAAACCGACCTGCACGAAGAAATAGATACCGATAAGCTTCCACAAATTAATACTGCGCAGGACACTGCGGATACTGTTTGTATCTCCGCCGATGGCGAGTGCGCGGTCTGACTGCAATTTCTGCTCTATCCAGGCACGTTCTTTAGGATCCAGCCATTTGGCCTGGTGAGGATGGTCAGAGACCAAAGGCAACCAGACAAACAGCAGGCCCAGGGAAAGTAAGCCTTCGATAATAAACATTTCTCGCCAGCCATACGTTTCGATTAACCACCCGGAAAGTGGCCCGGTGATAATAGAAGCCGCGGCAAGGTTCATCTGGAAATAGGCAATCGCCCTGGCGCGTTCTTCATTGGGGAACCAGTGACCAATTAGTGCCAGAATGGCGGGATAGACTGCGCCTTCAGCAACGCCAAGGACAAAGCGGATAATTAACAACTGTGTGGGGGTCTGTACGAAGCCTGTCAACAGCGCAAATCCGCCCCACGCAACGATTGTCCAGGCGATTAATTTCTTGGCGCTTAATCGTTCCGCGATTTGACCGCCGGGAATTTGCAAAAAGATATATCCAATAAAGAAAATCCCTGCAACCAGACCGGCGAAAGAGGCGGTCATGCCAAGGTCTTCCTCCATTCCCCCTGCTATCCCAATAGCGATATTCGTCCTGTCCATGTAAGCCACGATATAGACGAGGATGGTTGCTGGAATGATGTGTAGCCAGCGTCCTCGTGTAGTCGGTTTGTCGATTTCAATGCTCATTAGCACATCCCTTTATATAAAATAGTGTGTTCTGTGTATGGAACTATTGTTCTGCATGTAAATACTATGAGGGGATATTTTTTTAGCGTCAATTCCATGCTTAAAGAAAGGTTATGTTTTGTGATTTGCTTCATATCCTGTTGTTAACGGCTGTGGAATATCCGTCTCCTTGCTTAAAACAGGCCAGTTTTGCGAAGCGATAGCAAAACTGTGTCACCCTTCACAGGATGAACCTTTCTTCTTATTTTCGGGTTGTGTGCATCAGATATCTTACAATAAATTCCATGGGTAGAATTTATGTTCTGTATATGGAACTTGAATTATGAGGAGAATCAAAATGGTTACAACGGCAATATTTCCGTCGCGCTACGTTCAGGGGAAAGGGGCATTAACAACACATTTGCCTCAGGAACTTGCATCTTTAGGTCATAAAGCGCTTATTTTACAAGATCCTGTGGTTTATAAGGGGTATCAGGATATTCTCGCGTCGGCACTTCGCGGCGTGATTGATTTTGAGATTGAGGTGTTCAATAGTGAATGCAGCGATGAAGAGATCGCCCGAATTTCTTCGCGCGCGCAGCAGACTGGGGCAGATGTTATTGTAGGTATGGGCGGTGGAAAAACATTAGATACAGCCAAAGCAACAGGGGCAAGTTTGCGCCTTCCGATTGCTGTCGTCCCCACGCTGGCCTCAACAGACGCTCCCTGCAGTTCATTAGTGGTTATCTATACACCGGAAGGTAAATTCAAACGTTATCTGATGATCCCTCGTAATCCCACACTGGTGCTGGTGGACAGTGCGATTATTGCCGCAGCCCCGGTTCGTTTCTTAATCTCTGGTATGGGGGATGCGCTGGCAACCTGGTTTGAAGCGGAAGATTGTCGGATAAAAGGGGCCGGTAATATGACCTCCCGTCCAGGACCGATGACCGCTTTTGAACTGGCGCGTTTCTGTTACAACACGTTGATCCGCTATGGCCAATTGGCAAAGCTGGCTTGTGAGCAACATAAGGTTACGCCAGCACTGGAGCATATTATTGAAGCCAACACCCTTTTATCCGGACTTGGTTTTGAAAGTGGAGGACTGGCGGCAGCGCATGCTATTCATAATGGTTTAACAGTACTTCCCGCAACGCATCAGTACTGGCACGGCGAAAAGGTTGCCTTTGGTACGCTGGCAATGTTGCTATTAACTGACAGGGCACCTGAACTCATTGAAGAGGTGTATCAGTTCTGCGAAGAAGTAGGACTGCCGACAACGCTGGCAGACATTGGTCTGACTGATGTCAGTGACGAAGAGCTATTGGCGGTAGCACAGGCAGCCTGCCAGCCGGGAGAAACCATTCATAATGAGCCGTGTGAAATTACACCAGACGCCGTTCTTGCAGCATTGAGAGCTGCAGATGCGGTTGGACAAACCCGAAAAGGAAAAATAAAGTCACTCAGATAGGACTAAAAATGCCCGTTAGTGTTTCTCTAATGGGCGTTTTTTGATTAAGACGCTAACGACAGTTGGCGTTTATCCAGATATTCCGCCAGCCAGTGGGTGATGCGGGACTGCTGTTCGGCGTTGAGCCACATCCCTTCTTTGGTGCGACGCCACAGCGCATCGTCTGCGCGGCGTACCCACTCGTGCTCGACCAGATACTTCAACTCCGCTTCGTAAAACTCGTGACCGAAATCTTCGCCTAAGTCCGCAATCGACGTGGCTTCGCCCAGGATCCATTCCGTGTTGCTGCCGTAAGTGCGCGAGTAGTGGCGCGCCAGCGATTCCGTCAGGAAAGGGTAGCGGCGGCGCAGTTTTGCTGCGTAATCTTCGCGGTCATTGCCAATCTCGCCGCCTGGCAGGATGCACTCTTTGGTCCAGGCCGGGCCAATGCCCTGATAGTAAGACGACAGTTTTTCCACCGCGTGTTCGGCCAGCTTACGGTAGGTGGTCAGCTTGCCGCCAAACACAGACAGCAGCGGGGCTTTGCCGTTTTCGTCGTGAATATCCAGCGTGTAGTCACGCGTGATGGCCTGCGGCGAATCGGATTCGTCATCACACAGCGGGCGTACGCCAGAGTAAGTCCAGACGATATCGTCGCGCCCCAGTTGTTTCTTAAAGTGCGCGTTGTAGACCTTCAGCAGGTAATTGATTTCACTTTCGTCAATTTTCACCGCTTTCGGGTCGCCGTTATATTCAACGTCGGTGGTGCCGATTATCGAGAACTCATCCATCCACGGGATCACAAACACAATGCGTTTGTCTTCGTTTTGCAGGATGTAAGCCTGCTTCTGCGTGTGGACGCGTGGCACGACGATGTGGCTGCCTTTGATCAGGCGGATACCGTACGGTGAAGGCAGATGCATACCGTCGTCGAAGAACTGCTTCACCCACGGGCCCGTCGCGTTGACCAGGCCACGCGCCTGCCAGGTCAGTTTTTTACCGGTATCGATGTCTTCCGCTTCCACGACCCACAAACCGTTTTCGCGGCGGGCGGAGGTCGCACGGGTACGGGTTAACACTTCACCCCCTTTGCGAACCACCATTTGGGCGTTTGCCAGAACCAGTCGCGCATCGTCTACCCAGCAGTCAGAATATTCGAAACCGCGCACGATCTCAGGTTTCAGCACAGAGTCTGCGCCAAAACGCAAACCGGTTGAACCGGGTAAACTGGTGCGTTTGCCCAGGTTATCGTACATAAAAAGACCGACACGGATCATCCATGCCGGGCGTAGGTGCGGGCGGTGCGGCAGACGAAAACGCATCGGGAAGGCGATATGCGGCGCCATTTTCAACAGTACTTCACGCTCGGCCAGCGCTTCGCTGACCAGGCGGAATTCGTAGTGTTCCAGGTAGCGCAAGCCACCGTGGATGAGTTTAGAACTGGCAGAGGAGGTGGCGCAGGCTAAATCCTGCGCTTCCAGCATCAGCACGGATAAACCACGTCCAGCGGCGTCTGCCGCGATACCGGCACCGTTAATGCCCCCGCCTATCACAATCAGATCTTTGGTTTCCATGCTGCCCTCTTACGCTTTCGTTATAGCTCAGAAATGTTCGTTATCGAACATAATAGCAAAGAAACGCGCCATTGGTAACATCGAAAAAACATTTTAGAGTGATACATATAACATTATGGTGTTTACCTGCCGTCTGAACGTACACTGGGCGTTACTATGGCTTACCGGTAATAAAAGAAAGAGAGTCTATGGATCAGTTTGAATGTATTAATGTTGAAGAAGCTCATCAAAAACTGCATCACGGAAAGGCGGTACTGGTCGATATCCGCGATCCGCAAAGTTTTGCGATGGGACATGCGCCGCACGCGTTCCATCTGACCAATGACACGCTGGGTACGTTTATGCGCGAGCATGACTTTGATAACGTGGTGATGGTGATGTGCTACCACGGAAACAGCAGCAAAGGGGCGGCGCAGTATCTTCTCCAGCAGGGCTATGACGCGGTCTACAGTATTGATGGCGGTTTTGATGCCTGGCACCGCCATTTTCCCTCAGAGGTGGCATACGGCTCGTAAGCCTTTATACTGTCCTCTTTTGTGTGGACTAAGCGACAGCAACGATGTTGATGATTACCTCTTTTGCTAACCCCCGCGTGGCGCAGGCATTTGTTGATTATATGGCGACGCAGGGCGTTATCCTGACGATTCAACAACATGACCAAAGCGACGTCTGGCTGGCGGATGAATCCCAGGCCGGGCGTGTACAGGCGGAGCTGGCGCGATTCCTCGAAAACCCGGGCGATCCGCGTTATCTGGCGGCGAGCTGGCAGTCCGGTCATACCGACAGCGGGCTCCACTACCGCCGTTTCCCGTTTATTGCCACGCTGCGTGAACGGGCAGGCCCCGTGACCTGGCTGGTCATGGCGGCATGCATTCTGGTGTTTCTCGCGATGAACATCATGGGCGATCAGAACGTGATGCTGTGGCTGGCCTGGCCGTTTGACCCGTCGCTGAAATATGAGTTCTGGCGCTATTTCACCCACGCGTTTATGCACTTCTCGCTGATGCACATTCTCTTTAACCTGCTGTGGTGGTGGTACCTTGGCGGGGCGGTCGAAAAACGTCTGGGCAGCGGCAAATTGATCGTCATTACGGTGATCAGCGCACTGCTGAGCGGCTATGTGCAGCAGAAATTTAGCGGCCCGTGGTTTGGCGGGCTTTCGGGTGTTGTTTACGCCTTGATGGGGTATGTCTGGCTGCGCGGTGAACGCGATCCGCAAAGTGGCATATACCTTCAGCGTGGTTTGATTATTTTTGCGTTGATTTGGATAGTGGCTGGCTGGTTTGACATGTTTGGGATGTCGATGGCGAATGGCGCACACATCGCCGGGCTGGCGGTAGGTTTGGCAATGGCATTGGCTGATACTGTTAATGTGCGAAAACGAACATAGAAATTCGCCCACGGGCTGCAACAATAACGCCTGCTGGACGAATTTCATAATTCCAGGGATTCAGAATGAAACAAACACAACGACATGATGCGATCATTGAACTGGTAAAAAAGCAGGGATACGTCAGCACCGAGGAGTTGGTGGAGCATTTCTCCGTCAGCCCGCAGACGATTCGCCGCGATCTCAACGAACTGGCCGATCAGAATATGATTCTGCGTCATCACGGTGGTGCGGCGCTGCCTTCCAGTTCCGTGAACACGCCATGGCATGATCGAAAAGCAACGCAGACGGCGGAAAAAGAGCGTATCGCGCGTAAAGTCGCCACGCAAATACCGAATGGCTCCACGCTGTTTATCGACATCGGTACAACGCCGGAGGCGGTCGCGCATGCGCTGCTGGATCACAGCAATCTGCGTATTGTGACCAACAACCTCAACGTGGCGAACACGCTGATGGTGAAAGAGGATTTTCGCATTATTCTGGCCGGCGGTGAGCTTCGCAGCCGTGATGGCGGGATCATTGGCGAAGCAACGCTCGATTTTATCTCTCAGTTCCGCCTCGATTTTGGCATTCTGGGGATCAGCGGCATCGATAGCGACGGCTCATTGCTGGAGTTTGATTATCACGAAGTACGCACCAAGCGCGCGATCATTGAAAATTCACGCCACGTCATGCTGGTGGTGGATCACTCGAAGTTTGGTCGTAATGCGATGGTGAACATGGGCAGCATTAGTCTGGTCGATGCGGTCTATACCGATACCATGCCGCCCGCAGGCGTGATGCAGGTGATTGCAGAGCATCATATTCAGCTGGAGCTGTGCTAATGACGTTTGCCGGATGACAGCTAAAAAATCACCCGCCTCGCAGGCCCGGTAAGCGCTAGCGCCACCGGGCAAAATCACACCCCATAACCCATCATCTTCAACAATTGCTGCGCGTGCTGCACCGCATCCTGCCGGTGTGCGACGCCAAGTTTCTGATACAGGTTGCGAATGTGCGTTTTGATGGTGGTTGCGGCGACTGCCAGCTCGCCCGCGATCTGTTCATTGCTGTAACCGGAATAGATAAGCCCCAGAACCTGCCATTCACGTTGTGTCAGCGGGCTGGTGCGGATCAGTTCCGGCACCTCCGGGTGCGTAAGCAAACGCTCAACGAAACCCTCGTCAAAATGGGCGAACTTATGTCGGTGATGCTGGTTAATCTCCCGCAGGATACGTTGCGCCCGATGTTGATCGAGTTCCGGCAGCATGTTGAGCTGAAGCAACTGGCGAAGTTGCTGCGCCATCGCTTCCCCTTCAATCACAAAATGGCTGATGAAACCGGTACGATTCGCCAGTTGCAGCGCCTCAAGCAGCACGCGCTGGGCATCGTTTTTACGTCCGGCCTGCCAGTACAGTTGGTTGAGCAGCAGCAGGTTGCGGTTCAGATCGCTCATCAAACGCAGGCTACGTGCATTTTCGTTCAGCTCTTCCAGCACAATTTCTGCGGGTTCGAACTCGCCTAACAGGATCTGCACCCTGGCAATGTTGCGCCACTGGCTTTGCAGGAAGTGGTTGTTGGCAAACTCCGGTTTTGGCGTGTGTCGCAGCCAGTGAGCGGCCGATTTTTTATCGCCCGTCATCTGCCAGTAAATCACCCGCACTTTATCCGCATTGGAGATCCAGTCACTGTGATACTGGCCGTTGCCCAACAGGTTTTCCAGCCGGTTCAACTGGCTACGGGCATTATCCAGATCGCCACGCGCCAGCGAGCATTGCACAAGGAGCGCCAGACACTGCAACTGCTGTTGCGGCTGGAAGCCAGAGAGCACATCAATGCCGCTACGGGCTGAGGCTTCAGCCTCATCCAGACGCGCCCACGCCCACAGGAGCTGCGCGCGAATGCGTACCAGGAATTCGTGCATCGGTAACTGTTCCAGGTGCTGATCTTTGATCAACTGGAACGCTTTCTCTTGCGTTTCCCAGGCCGCTTGCAGGAAGCCCTGGGCAAACAAAATTTCGCTTTGCTGGATAAGGCTCCACAGCGCGTAGTGCCAGACGTCATGGTGGCGCGCCATTTGCTCCGTTTGCTGCATCAATGACAGCGACTGGGCAAGATCGCCTTTACAGTGCAGAACTTCACCGTGTACGGAAGTGGCAACAATTCGGCTATAGAACCAGGCAATCGGCAGTTCGTCCAGCGCCAGTTTTGCCAGCCGTTCCGCTTCATCCGGGTTGCCGTCGTTAATCGCCACCTGTGCGCGTAGCGCGTTAAACTCCGCGTGAAGTGTACCTTCCATCACGCCGTTGATCTCTTGCTCGGCGCGCGCCAGCAGGGTGTTGACCTCGCTGTAACGGTGTTGGCTTTGCATCAGCCAGGCTTGCAGCAGCACCAGTCGTGGATTTTCCAGCAGGCTTTCCCACGGCAGCGCTTTCAGTGACTCTTCCAGCAACGCCAGTTCGCTGTGGTTGAACAGGCCCCACGCATGATTAAGCAGAATGTCGCGCAGCATATGTGCGTCGCCTGCCGCCAGCGCATGGTGAATGGCTTCGCTGGGGAACCCCTGCGCCATCCAGCTTTCGGCGGCGGCGCGGTGAATTTCCGGCAGCTCGGTCGCCAGTTCCCACTGGCAACGCTGACGTAAAAAGTTGCCAAATAGCGGGTGATAACTAAACCATTCACCGGTGTCATCCATCCGTTGCAGAAACAGACCCTGACGTTCAATCTCTTCCAGGCGCATTTGGCCGTTTTCTTCGCCAGTAACACGGCCGATGAGGGCGTCATTCATGGAGCGTAAAACAGCGCTTTTTAACAGGAAGTGACGGGTGTCAACATCGACGCTGTCCAGCACTTCATCCACCAGATAATCAGACAAGTGGCTGGCGTTGATCCCCGCCAGGCGACGGGCCGACTGGTGAGCGGGGCTATTGTTCTGGCGGGCGGAAAGGGCAATAAGCTGTAGCGCCGTTGCCCAGCCAGCGACGTCGTCACACATCCGACTGCTTTCAGCGGCTTCAATCGGGGAAGATAAACGACGGTCAAAAAACTGTTTGGCTTCCTGGTGGTTAAAGGCTAATTGCTGACTGCCTATTTCCAGGAGCTGATCGCGTACGCGCAGGTTGGCGATGCCCAACTGCGGTAAGTTGCGCGACAGTACCACCAGCGTGAGGTTTTCTGGCTGATGACGCAGGAAGAAGCGCATCGACTCATGGATAACCGGGTTAGAGATGAGATGGTAATCGTCAATGACCAGATACAGCGGGCGATGCCATTCTGCCAGTTCGATAAACAACTGGGCAAAAAGTGACGTCAGGCTGGCGTACTGGCGCTTTTGCACCATCACTTCACTGGTCGAGCAGTGTCCGCCAGTGGCTTGCTGGATAGCGGCAATCAGATAGCTGGCAAATCGCTCTTGCTGATTGTCACCTTCATCCAGTGAGAACCAACCTAACTCATTTTTTCCGGCCGCCCATTGTGAAATGAGCGTGGTTTTCCCGTAACCAGCAGGACTTGTGATTAGGGCTAACCTGAAATTGTTCGCGCCGGAAAGTTTAGCCAACAGGCGCTCACGAACCACTGTATGGTCGAGTCGAACCGGACGACTTAATTTAGACGGAATCAACATAGTTAATCACTTCACTGTGAGGAAATGGGGAAAAACGATTTTTTTTGCGCTTCGTAATTAATAGATATAAGGTCGGACAGAAACCGGTTTAATGCAAGTTAAGCGGACTTTTTGTGCTTCTGAATTTGCACTATGTCACAAATATAAATATATCTGCTTGGAAACGCTCTTTTATCGTCTGAATGTGCGCGGATCCTGGATTGATACCTTATTCAGGCTGTTTCAGAGCATGTCATCAGCGCTGCATTGCGACTGCGTTTTTGTCATGAATATCGTCATTTTTCGTTTCGGGAGAATAAACATTTACGAAAAAGTGATAAACCAGGGGGGTATTTTAGGTTAGAAATTATTTCCGTATTTACATGTTCTTTCTAAATGATATTCCACAATTTTTCCTGGCCTCTGTTTATTCCCTTCGAGAATGCGTAAAACAATGTATGGCTTGCAGGGATCTGTGTGGTCATTCTGAGCATTGACGGGTCATCGCACTATCATTAAGTGGCGGCGATCACATTTTTATGCTCATCCCCACTACTCCTCCCCGCCTAATCCCCGGTGGGAGGAGGAAGGTCAACAACGAGCCAGGCAAACTAGCAATAACGTTGTTTTATTACCTGAGGACCCGGAATTCCTATGTCACAGCCTACCTTTAATAAAGAGCAATTTCAGGCTGCCCTGACGCGTCAGTGGCAGCGTTTCGGTTTACTGTCGGCTGCAGAGATGACGTCTCGTCAATGGTGGCAGGCTGTTAGCGGCGCACTGGCTGAGTTACTCAGCGCGCAACCCGCGGCAAAACCGGCGAAAAATCAGCGCCATGTTAACTACATCTCAATGGAGTTTCTGATTGGCCGCCTGACAGGGAATAACCTGCTTAACCTGGGCTGGTATCAGGAGGTGAGTGACGTGTTGAAAGCACACGACATCAACCTGAGCGACCTGCTGGAAGAAGAAGTCGACCCGGCGCTGGGTAACGGCGGTCTGGGGCGTCTGGCGGCGTGCTTCCTTGACTCGATGGCCACCGTGGGTCAGTCCGCGACAGGCTATGGCCTGAATTATCAGTACGGCCTGTTCCGTCAGTCTTTTGCGGATGGGCAGCAAATGGAAGCGCCAGATGACTGGCATCGCGGGAGTTACCCGTGGTTTCGCCATAACGAAGCGCTGGATGTCCAGGTCGGTATTGGCGGCAAGGTGAGTAAAGACGGCCACTGGGAACCTGGCTTTGTAATAACGGGTCAGGCGTGGGATTTGCCAGTGCTTGGCTATCGCAATGGGATGGCGCAACCGCTACGTCTGTGGCAGGCAACCCATGCGCATCCGTTTAATCTGACCAAATTTAACGATGGCGATTTCCTGCGGGCGGAACAGCAGGGCATCGACGCAGAAAAACTGACGAAAGTGCTGTATCCGAATGACAACCACACCGCAGGCAAAAAGTTGCGCCTGATGCAGCAGTACTTCCAGTGTGCCTGCTCCGTGGCTGACATTCTGCGTCGCCACCACCTGGCGGGTCGCAAGCTGCATGAGCTGGCCGATTTCGAAGTGATTCAACTGAACGACACCCACCCGACTATCGCCATTCCTGAACTACTGCGCGTGCTGCTCGACGAGCACCAGATGAGCTGGGACGATGCGTGGGCGATCACCAGCAAAACCTTCGCTTACACCAACCACACCCTGATGCCGGAAGCGCTCGAGTGCTGGGATGAAAAACTGGTGAAAGCGCTGCTGCCGCGCCATATGCAGATAATCAAAGAGATTAACGACCGCTTTAAGACGCTGGTGGATAAAACCTGGCCGGGCGACAAAGCGGTGTGGGCTAAGCTGGCAGTGGTTCACGACAAACAGGTGCGCATGGCGAACATGTGTGTGGTGAGTGGCTTTGCGGTCAACGGCGTGGCGGCGCTGCACTCGGATCTGGTGGTAAAAGATCTCTTCCCGGAATATCACCAACTGTGGCCGAATAAATTCCATAACGTGACCAACGGCATTACGCCGCGTCGCTGGATCAAACAGTGCAACCCTCAACTTGCCGCGCTGCTCGACAAGTCGCTGAAGAAAGAGTGGGCCAACGATCTCGATCAACTGATCAATCTGGAGAAATTTGCCGACGACGCGAAATTCCGTCAGACGTATCGCGAGATTAAACAGGCGAACAAAATCCGTCTGGCCGAGTTTGTGAAGGTGCGTACCGGGATTGAAATTAACCCGCAGGCGATTTTCGATATCCAGATTAAGCGTCTGCACGAATACAAACGCCAGCATCTGAACCTGCTGCATATTCTGGCTCTCTACAAAGAGATCCGTGAGAACCCGAAAGCAGACCGCGTGCCGCGCGTGTTCTTGTTTGGCGCGAAAGCGGCGCCGGGTTATTACCTGGCGAAGAACATTATCTTTGCGATCAACAAGGTGGCGGAAGCTGTCAATAACGATCCCAAAGTGGGTGACATGCTGAAAGTGGTGTTCCTGCCGGATTACTGTGTCTCGGCGGCGGAAATGCTGATCCCGGCGGCGGATATCTCCGAGCAGATCTCGACGGCCGGTAAGGAAGCGTCCGGCACCGGCAATATGAAGCTGGCGCTGAACGGTGCGCTGACTGTCGGTACGCTGGACGGGGCAAACGTCGAAATCGCCGAGAAGGTGGGCGATGAGAACATCTTTATCTTCGGTCATACCGTGGAAGAGGTGAAAGCGCTGAAAGCCAAAGGTTACGACCCGGTGAAATGGCGTAAAAAAGACAAAGTGCTGGATGCGGTACTCAAAGAGCTGGAAAGCGGGAAGTACAGCGGCGGCGATAAGCACGCGTTTGACCAGATGCTGCATAGCATGGGCAAGCAGGGCGGTGACCCGTATCTGGTGATGGCGGACTTTGCTGCCTACGTTGAGGCGCAAAAGCAGGTCGATGTGCTGTATCGCGACCAGGAAGCCTGGACCCGTGCGGCGATTCTGAATACGGCGCGTTGCGGCATGTTCAGCTCGGATCGTTCCATCCGTGATTATCAGGCCCGCATTTGGCAGGCAAAGCGCTGAGGAAACGCGATGGAAAGCAAACGTCTGGATAATGCCGCGTTAGCGGCGGGGATCAGCCCCAATTATATCAATGCCCACGGTAAACCGCAGTCGATTGGCGCCGAAACCAAGCGGCGTTTGCTTGACGCCATGCATCGCACCACCGCCGCCACAACGGTGGCGGTGACACCCGTGCCAAATGTGATGGTGTATATCGCAGGCAAAAAAATGCCGCTGGCGGTCGAAGGGAGTGGGGAGTTTACGTGGATATTGACCACCGAAGAGGGGGCGCAGCACAAAGGGCACGCCACGGGTGGCAAAGCATTTCATCTTCCGGCAAAGCTGCCGGAGGGGTATCACACGCTGACATTAACCCAGGGCGAACAGCGTTCGCACTGCCGGATCATTGTGGCACCGAAGCGCTGCTACGAACCTCAGGCGTTGCTGACGGGCCAAAAACTGTGGGGCGCATGTGTGCAGCTCTACACCCTGCGTTCAGAGCGTAACTGGGGGATTGGCGATTTTGGCGATCTCAAGGCCATGCTGGTAGACGTAGCGAAACGCGGCGGTTCCTTCATTGGATTGAATCCCATTCATGCGCTGTATCCGGCGAACCCCGAGAGCGCCAGTCCGTATAGCCCCTCTTCGCGCCGCTGGCTGAACGTCATTTACATTGATGTGAACGCAGTAGAAGACTTCCGCCAGAGCGAAGAGGCGCAGGCGTGGTGGCAGAAGCCCGCTACGCAGAAAGCGCTGAAACAGGCGCGGGACGCCGAATGGGTGGATTACACCGCCGTGACGGCGTTGAAAATGACGGCGCTGCGTATGGCATGGCCTGGTTTCGCCGCCCGTGATGACGAGCAAATGGCTGAGTTTCGCCACTTTGTCGAACAGGAAGGCGAAAGCCTGTACTGGCAGGCCGCGTTCGACGCGCTGCATGCTTATCAGGTGAAAGAGGACGCCTTGCGTTGGGGCTGGCCGGTGTGGCCGAAGGCGTATCAGTCGGTGGATTCTCCACAGGTCAAACAGTTCTGCGAACAGCATCAGGATGAGGTGGATTTCTATCTCTGGCTACAGTGGCTGGCGTATACCCAGTTCGCCGCCTGCTGGCAAACCAGCCAGGGATTCGACATGCCGATTGGCCTGTATCGTGATCTGGCCGTGGGCGTCGCGGAGGGCGGTGCGGAAACCTGGTGTGACCGGGAGCTGTATTGCCTGAAAGCCTCTGTCGGTGCGCCGCCGGATATCCTCGGCCCGCTCGGTCAGAACTGGGGATTGCCACCAATGGATCCCCACATTATCACCGCACGTGCCTATGAGCCGTTTATCGAGCTACTGCGCGCCAATATGCAAAACTGCGGCGCGCTGCGTATCGATCATGTGATGTCGATGCTGCGTTTGTGGTGGATCCCCTACGGTGAAACGGCGGATCATGGCGCTTATGTTCATTATCCGGTGGACGATCTGCTCTCTATTCTGGCGCTGGAAAGTCAACGTAATCACTGTATGGTGATTGGTGAAGATCTGGGTACTGTGCCGGTGGAGATCGTCAGCAAACTGCGTAATAGCGGCGTCTATTCTTACAAAGTCCTCTATTTTGAAAATGACCATGAGAAGACCTTCCGTGCGCCGCAAGCGTACCCGGAACAATCAATGGCTGTCGCGACGACGCATGATCTTCCTACGCTGCGTGGCTATTGGGACAGCGGCGATCTGACGCTCGGCAAAACGCTGGGGCTTTACCCGGATGAAGCGGTTCTGCGTGAGCTGTATCAGGATCGCGAGCAGGCGAAACAAGGGCTGCTGGATGCGTTGCACAAGTATGGCTGCTTGCCAAAACGCGCAGGGCATAAGGCATCGCTGATGTCGATGACGTCGACGCTTAATCGTGGCCTACAGCGTTATATTGCAGACAGTAATAGCGCGCTGCTGGGGTTGCAGCCGGAAGACTGGCTGGATATGGCGGAGCCGGTCAATATTCCGGGCACCAGCGAACAGTACAAGAACTGGCGGCGTAAACTGGCTATCCCTCTTGAACAGATGTTTGCCGATGATGAGGTGAACAAGCTGATTAAGGATCTGGATAAGCGGCGAAAAGCGGCAACGAAGAAGAAGTAAACACCAAAACGCCGGGGCAAACCCCGGCGTTTTCTTATCTGTAGCCTGGCCGAGTGAGGTTGTTGTAGGCAGGATAAGGCAAAGCCGCCATCCGGCAATGTGCCGAATCGCGTCTGATGGCGCTTCGCTTATCAGGCCGACACGGTGAACGCTAAGCATAAAAAAAGCCGGGGAATCCCCGGCTTTTTAGTCTGGAAGTGCGGTGTTAAACCACCATACCCAGCAGCAGACACCCTACCAGGCCGCAGACAGAGATAATGGTTTCCAGCATTGACCATGATTTGATGGTCTCACCGATGGTCAGGTTGAAATACTCTTTGAACAGCCAGAAGCCCGGATCGTTCACGTGGGAGAAAATCACGCTACCAGAACCTACGGCGATAACCATCAGCTCAGGGCTTACGCCAGTGGTAGCAATCAGCGGTGCCACGATACCGCCCGCAGTAATGGCGGCGACCGTTGCTGAACCCAGCGCGATACGCAGGACGGCAGCGATAGACCACGCCATCAGAATCGGGGAGATGTTGGTTTCGTGCATCATAGAGGCGATGTATTTATCAACGCCGCTATCAACCAGAACCTGTTTGAACGCACCGCCACCGCCGATGATCAGAAGCATCATGGCAATGATTTTGATGGAAGAGGACAGGGTCTCGTTAATCTGATCCATGGAGCGACCACGGTTCAGACCGAAGGTGAACATCGCAATCAGAACCGCAATCAGCGTCGCCATGACCGGGTCGCCGAGGAATTCTGCGACAGCCAGGAACGGGTGACCTTTCGGCAGGCTCATCTCTGCAACGGCGCGGAACGCCATCAGGATAACCGGCACCAGGGAAGTCCAGACGCTGACGCCGAAGCCAGGCATCTCTTCTTCAGTAAAGGTTTTGGCGCTGTACAGACCTTCCGGAATCGGTTTGTCGATGCCTTTCAGGCAGCGAGCAAAAACAGGGCCGGCCAGAATAACGGTTGGGATTGCCAGAATAGTACCGAACAGCAGGGTTTTACCCATATCGGCATGGAAAATGGTCGCAATGGCCGTTGGGCCCGGGTGCGGCGGCAGGAAGCCGTGGGTCACGGAAAGCGCGGCCGCCATCGGTACACCGACAAACAGCAGCGGGATATTGGCAGCAGCAGCGATGGTGAACACCAGCGGCAGCATCAGTACGAAGCCCACTTCGTAGAACAGGGCGAAACCTACGGTGAAGCCGGTTAACACGACAGCCCACTGGATGTGTTTTTTACCAAATTTGGCAATTAACGTGGTGGCGATACGCTGCGCGCCACCACAATCCGCCAGCATTTTGCCCAACATGGCGCCGAAACCCATAATCAGGGCGAGACTGCCCAGGGTTCCACCAACACCAGCCTTGATGGAGCTAATCACTTTAACCAACGGCATGCCTTGCATCAGACCGACTGCAAGCGCTACCAGGACGAGAGCGATAAATCCGTTCATTTTGAAGCGGATCATCAGAAGAAGTAACAAGATTACACCGATAGCAACGATGACTAATGGCATGATTTACCTGGCCTTTACTTTGTTATGGGTAACGTCAGTGTTTAGATGACAAAATCCGGTTTTCCCAATGGGGAACAGAACCGCAGCGGCACCAGTACTGAGTGCCTTCGAAACTCTTTAGTTTAGTCGGCTGTTATGGGGTGGTTAGGTGCCCACATGAATGATACGGGTAACATGCGTGGGTTGAGAATCACCCAGGCAGGCAAAATTTGAATTATGAGACGTAGGTCATGTTATGTGGTCGGATCTTGCAGGAAAGAGAAGGCAAATACAGGCCCGGTGAGCAGGGTGTCACCGGGCAAAGGCAGGCTCTTAGTAGTAAGAGTGCTCGCCGCGCTGGTGTTCGGTCAGATCGCGAACGCCTTTCAGTTCAGGGAACTCATTCAGCAGTTGTTTTTCGATGCCTTCTTTCAGGGTGACATCGACCATAGAACAGCCGTTACAGCCGCCGCCAAACTGCAGAATGGCGTAGCCTTCGTCGGTTATCTCCATCAGCGTCACGCGACCGCCGTGGCCCGCTAGCTGTGGGTTGATCTGCGACTGGATTGCGTATTCCACGCGCTCCATCAGCGGCGCATCATCAGCAACTTTACGCATTTTCGCGTTTGGCGCTTTCAGCGTCAGCTGAGAACCTAATTGGTCGGTCACAAAATCAATTTCCGCATCTTCCAGATACGGCGCGCTCAGCTCATCGACATAAGCCGTCAGCAGGTCAAATTTGATGGGCGTGTCGGTTGCTTCCACGGCGTCCGGCGGACAATAAGAAACGCCACACTCAGCGTTAGGCGTACCGGGATTGATCACAAATACGCGGATTTGTGTCCCTTCTTCCTGATTTGCCAGCAGTTTGGCAAAGTGCGCTTGTGCAGCCTCGGAAATATGGATCATAGTAATGGCCTAATAGTTGACTATTCTAGTTGGTTATAATACGCCCATCATCGAGGCTCTACAAGGTTCGACACAGGCACCATACCTGGACAGTCGCTGCGCCGTGGCGTAAAAGCAGTTGCGCGATCTCCGCAACGGTACTTCCGGTAGTGACGACATCATCCACAATAACCATATGGAGTCCCCGCACCGGCAATTCAAGGCGGAATGCGTTTTTCAGGTTACGTTTGCGTAATCTCGCGCTGAGATGGTGCTGAGTGGCCGTCGCCCGAACCCGCGTCACGGACTGACTATTCCAGGCGCATCCCAGCCAGTGTGCCAGCGGACGGCATAAGAGATCGGTTTGGTTAAATCCCCTGCGCCAGTGGCGACGCTGCCAAAGCGGTACGCTGACTATCCGGTCTGGCAACCTGAGGCCAGTGGCGCGCCGCGCCAGTAATACCTCCTGCAATAGCAGACGCGAAAGGGCGACGGCAATCTCAGCGCGACGGGAAAATTTAAGCTGGTGGATGAGCGAACTCAGCGGCGGCGCATAGTCGCTAACGGTGACCAGTCGTTGCCAGGGGGGCGATTTTTGCAGACAACGCCCGCAGGGAAGCGTGGTATGTGCGGCCGGTAAACCGCACTGCGGACACAGGCAAACGCGACAGCGTACCGACTGCGCGCATACCGAACAAATTCCCCAATGGCCGAGCGCCAGCGGCATTCGGCATAGCCAGCATAAACCCGGTACTGATAGCATATGCACATCCTTGTTAGCTAAAAGAGAACAGTAACTGATGAATGACATCTGGTGGCAGACCGAAGGTCAGGGAAATTGTCATCTTGTGCTGCTGCACGGATGGGGATTGAATGCCGAAGTCTGGAATTGCATAAGCGCGGAACTGGCTTCGCATTTCACTCTGCATCTCGTTGACTTACCGGGCTTTGGCCGGAGTCAGGGATTTGGCGCAATGACGCTCGAGGCGATGGCGGAATGCGTACTGAAACAGGCGCCGGATAAAGCCGTTTGGCTCGGCTGGAGTCTGGGCGGGCTGGTCGCCAGTCAGGTGGCGTTAACGCATCCTGAGCGTGTTCAGGCATTGGTCACCGTGGCCTCATCGCCATGCTTTAGCGCTCATGAAGCGTGGCCTGGCATCAAACCGGAAATTTTAGCCGGTTTTCAACATCAACTGAGTGAAGACTTCCAGCGTACGGTGGAACGTTTTCTGGCGCTGCAAACGTTGGGAACGGAGACGGCGCGTCAGGATGCACGTGCACTGAAAAAAGCCGTACTGGCACTGCCCATGCCGGAAGTCGAGGTGCTGAATGGCGGTCTGGAAATCCTCAAAACCGTCGATCTCCGTGAGCCGCTAAAAACACTGACTATGCCGTTTTTGCGTCTGTACGGTCATCTGGATGGTCTGGTGCCGCGCAAAGTGGTGCCGATGCTGGATGCGTTATGGCCGGAGAGTGAATCTGAGGTTTTTGCGAAAGCGGCACATGCGCCGTTTATCTCGCATCCTGATGCGTTTTGTCAGGCGCTCATCGCCGTGAAGGAAAAACTGTAACAGCAGCATGTTGCCCGGCGATGTGTTGTTCGCCGGGCCTTGTGCGGTGAACTAGCGTAACGACCACCACTCGCGCAGACACGCTTTCCCCTCCGGGCAGCTCTTACAACTTCCGGAGAGGCACCCGTCGGCATCCTCCTGAATGCGCACGGCTTTACCCATGTTCTCCAGTTGACCCAGCATCGCATCAACCATAGGTTGCGGGGTATTAAGTGTGTGGCTAATTTGCTTAGCCTCCATCCGCCCCCGCAGCGCCAGTAAATCACGAACCTGAATAAGTGAAGCCATTGTTCACCGCCTTAGTGGCAGTCGCCCGTTGAGCTGGCGCAGCAGGAACTTGCCGTTTTACGCGTTGCCAGCAGTTCGATATCCACACGGCTACGGGCGTGACGCAACAGACCCAGCACCACAATGTTGAACAGGATGACGGCCAGAATGCAGACCAGACTGTAGGTCGGGTGCTGGCTGTAGCTGGCAACCTGATAAAACAACGTCGACAGTGAATAGGCGATGTTCAGACCCCACAGAATGGAGAAGCCCATCCAGCCGCGACTGGATTCACGGGAGATAGCCCCCATCACCGAGATGCACGGGACATACAGCAGGACGAAAATCAGATAGCTGTAAGCTGCTGCCGCACTACCGAATTTGGCACCCATCACGCCCATTGCGCCGGTCGCCATTTCGCCGTCGCCTTTGCTGGCTTCAATCGGGTTCGCCAGTACGCTGAGGCTGAAGGTATCTTTCAGGCTCTGCCAGGTTTCGTCTACCGCGCCCATCAACTCGTCACCGAGGTGGAACTCTGCGGGGTTGAACTCCTCTTCCTGGATGTTTTCTGCGGTATAGAGCGTGTTGAGCGTACCGACCACGACCTCTTTCGCCATTGCCCCGGTAAACAGCCCTACCGTTGCCTGCCAGTTATCTTCATGAACACCAATCGGTTTAAAGATAGGGGTGATCACGCGGCTCACGGAGGCGAGGGCGGAGTCGTTGATGTTGTCGACGATTTTCCCGCTCAGAGAGAAGCTGTTAAAGGCACTGAGGAAAATACTGACGATGATGATCACTTTACCGGCGCGCAGGACGAAGCCTTTCAGGCGCTGCCAGGTTTGAATGACCAGACTCTTAATGTGCGGAACATGGTAGACCGGCAGTTCCATAACAAACGGAGAGGCTTCGCCACGCATGATGGTGTGTTTGAGCATCAGGCCGGTCAATACTGCCATCACAATACCGAGTACGTAGAGTGAGAAGACCGCCAGGGCGCCATTCTGCCCAAAGAACGCAGCCGCAAACACCGCAAAAATCGCCAGGCGTGCGCCACAGGACATGAACGGCGCCATCATGATGGTCATCAGGCGTTCACGCGGTGCATCCAGGGTACGCGCACCCATCACTGAGGGGACGTTGCAACCAAAGCCCACAATTAGCGGCACGAATGATTTGCCCGGCAGCCCCAGCGCTTGCATCAAGCGGTCCATCACAAACGCGGCGCGCGCCATGTAACCGGAGTCTTCAAGGAAGGAGAGGAACAAGTACATCATCCCGATCTGCGGTACCAGCGGCAGAACGGTGTTGATCCCACCGCCAAGACCCTGGGCCAGGAAGATAGTCAACCACTCCGGGAAATGAAGGGTGTAGCCAATCCATTGGATCCCATGTACAAACAGCGCGACCGAACCGACGTCAAACAGCGGCTGTAAAGCGCCACCGATGTTAATGGCGAGCAGGAACATCAGGTACATGACGAACAGGAAAATCGGCAGGCCGAGGAAGCGGTTAAGGATGATTTTATCCACTGCCGTAGTGAACCGGCTGGGTTCTGCCGTCAGCGTATTACTCACCACGTCGCAAATGGCGGCGATACACTGGTAACGCGCGTCGGCAATGTGCAACGCCGGGTCTTCCATCGTGTCGCTTAAGCGCGCTATGGAGGCGTCCAGATTTTGGGCTGCGTCACCGGCATAGGCGCGGCTGTAGATATCGCCTTCCAGCATTTGCAGGCCAAGCCAGCGACGCTGTTGCAACGGCATTTCCGTGGACATCGCATCAGCCAGTGAATGGGCTTCACGTAATAGCGGCTGGGCATAATGCACCAGATCAACGCTGTCATTCGCCTGATGGCGGTCAATGGCCAGTTTCAGCGCTTCAATCCCGCGACCCCGCGTGGAAACCAGCGGAACCACAGGACAGCCAAGGCGTGCGGACAGGGCATCAATATCGATACGGATCTGCTGTTTTTCAGCAATATCCAGCATGTTGAGCGCCACAATGCAGGGAATGCCTAATTCGAGCAGTTGTAACGTCAGATAGAGGTTGCGCTCAAGGTTAGAGGCATCGACCACGTTGATCAGCAGGTCAGCGTCGCCGCTCAGAATGTAATGGCAGGCAATCTGCTCATCAAGCGAGGTTTGCGACGAAATGGTGGTCAGCGAATAGGTGCCGGGTAAATCGACCAGCGTGACCTGGTTATCGGTCGTGGCGAACTGACCCTCTTTACGCTCGACGGTCACGCCAGCCCAGTTACCCACGCGCTGACGCGCACCGGTAAGCTGGTTAAATAAGGTTGTCTTGCCGGAATTTGGATTGCCAATTAAACCAATGGTTAATTTTTTCATTTTTATAGACTCACTGTATTAACAGGAAACCGCTTCCACTTCTAATAAGGCCAGATCTTTTTTACGCAATACCAGGCTAACACGACGCGTTTGGATATGAATGGGGTCGCCTAAGGGCGCAACGCGCACCACATTAAAAGAAGAGCCGGGCAGCATGCCAAGAGAAAGCAGTTTCTGACGGTACGCCGGACTGATTTCACGGGCAAAACCGGTAATTTTCCACGCAGTGTCTGGAGTAAATTGCATAGGGCCTACTTTGTTTCTCGCTAACTGGATGTTTACCTCATGCGGTGCGCAGAGCGGAGGGCATGAGACCAGATGATTAGCCAACGAAGGAAAGATTAAATAATCAACAGTACAATGATAATGAGAATGGTTTCTATCATCAATACTTAAAATGTGACCGAATGTGGTTTTGTATAATAAATTGAACCAATCTTGATATGGCTCAACATTTATTCCCCTTACGGACAGGTCATGCCCTTCGGCAATAATGACCCCTTCTTAATGTTTAATTAACGTTTTATATGTTAACGGTGTGATAATTAAAAGTGTCATTCTCACCTGATGAAATTAATTAACAGATTCATTCTGCAAACATTAATTGTTAATCGGTAAATGGAATGGCTTGCCGGGAAGAAAAGGGAAAAACGTTGGGTATCCGGGAAACAGAAGACTGCTTCTGGCACGAGAGGTGTGCCAGAAGCAGGAAGAGGCAAGCAAACAGGCGTTAGCGTTTTTTACCCATCGCTGCGGCCAGTGCGTCCATCATGGCGCTGTTACCGGCAGGTTGAGCGTCGCGACCGTGTGGTTTCGCCGCTTTTGCCGCCGGACGATTGCCCTGGGCACGTTCGTTACTGCCGCTACTGCGACGGGCGTTCGTTTCACCAGGCTGTTCGTCCAGACGCATGGTCAGGGCAATACGCTTACGTTGCAGATCCACTTCCATCACTTTCACTTTAACGATGTCGCCCGCTTTCACCACGGTATGCGGATCTTCGACGAACTTGTTCGACAGGGAAGAGATATGTACCAGTCCGTCCTGATGGACACCGATATCCACAAACGCGCCAAAGTTGGTCACGTTGGTGACGGCGCCTTCGAGGATCATGCCAGGCAGCAGATCGTTCATGGTTTCCACGCCATCGGCAAACTGGGCGGTTTTAAACTCCGGACGCGGGTCGCGACCCGGTTTTTCCAGCTCTTTGATGATATCGGTGACGGTCGGTACCCCGAAGCGTTCGTCAGTAAAATCAGACGCTTTCAGATTACGCAGCTCGTTGCTGTTGCCCATCAGGTCGCGCAAGGACTGTTCGGTGGCCGCCAGAATGCGTTCGACGATGGGATACGCTTCCGGGTGAACCGTGGACGCATCCAGCGGGTTATCGCCATGGTTGATACGCAGGAAGCCCGCACACTGTTCAAAAGCTTTTGGCCCCAGACGGCTCACCTTCAGCAACTGTTGGCGGTTCTGGAACTGGCCGTTTTCATCGCGCCAGCTCACGATATTCTGCGCCATCATTCGGGTCAGACCTGCCACGCGGGTTAACAGTGGCACGGAAGCCGTATTCAGATCGACACCGACGGCGTTTACGCAGTCTTCGACCACGGCGTCCAGTTTACGGGCGAGCTGAGTCTGGCTAACGTCATGCTGGTACTGGCCTACACCGATGGATTTCGGATCGATTTTTACCAGCTCGGCCAGCGGATCTTGCAGGCGACGGGCGATAGAAACCGCGCCGCGCAGCGAAACGTCGAGATCCGGGAACTCCAGTGCTGCCAGTTCGGAAGCCGAGTAAACCGAGGCGCCAGCTTCGCTGACAATCACCTTCTGGGCGGTCACTTTCGGGAACTGTTTCTGTACGTCGAGGAAGAAACGCTCCGTTTCACGCGATGCGGTGCCGTTACCGATGGCGACCAGCTCAACGTTGTATTTTTCGCACAGCGCGGCAACCGCGACGGCGGCTTTCGCTGCCTGACCGGTATGCGGGTAAATGGTGTCGGTGGCGACCAGTTTGCCGGTGCCGTCGACAACGGCGACCTTCACGCCGGTACGCAGACCGGGATCGAGACCCATGGTGGCACGCAGACCGGCAGGCGCTGCCATCAGCAGATCGTGCAGGTTACGGGCGAAGACGTTAATCGCTTCATCCTCCGCGCGCTCGCGCACGGTTCCCATCAGCTCGGTTTCGAGGTGCATCAGCACTTTAATACGCCATGTCCAGCTCACGACGCCTTTACGCCAGCCATCCGCCGGGGCGTTATTCAGGCGCAGGCCGAGGTGGTTCTGGATAATCTGTTCGCCGTGGCTCTCTTTCGGCGGCTCGTCGAACTGCGGATCGGCATTCAGCGAGAGCTGTAATACGCCTTCGTTACGACCGCGGAACATTGCCAGCGCGCGGTGAGACGGAACGGAGGAGATCGGTTCGTGATGGTCGAAGTAGTCGCGGAATTTCGCGCCTTCTTCCTCTTTGCCTGCCACCACGGTTGCCACGATGTGGGCGTTTTTCCACAGATAATCACGCACTTTCGCCAACAGAGCGGCGTCTTCGGCAAAACGCTCCATCAGGATGTAACGCGCGCCGTCGAGTGCCGCTTTGGTGTCGGCCACGCCTTTTTCGGCATCGATATAGTTGGCGGCTTCTGTTTCCGGGTCGTTGGACGGGTCGGTCCACAGCAGATCGGCTAGCGGCTCAAGGCCTGCTTCGATGGCGATTTGCCCACGGGTACGGCGCTTCGGTTTATAGGGCAGGTAGAGATCTTCGAGTTCGGTCTTACTTAACGTCCCGTTGATGGCATTTTCCAGCGCATCGGTCAGTTTGCCTTGCTCGGAAATAGATTTGAGGATCGACTGACGTCTGTCTTCCAGTTCGCGTAAATACCCCAGACGCGTTTCCAGGTTACGCAGTTGCGTATCATCCAGACCGCCGGTGATTTCCTTACGATAACGTGCGATAAACGGCACGGTGTTCCCTTCGTCAAGCAGGCGAACGGCAGCTTCTACCTGTTCGGCGCGTGCCTGAATTTCGCCCGCAATAATGCGGCAGAAAGAATCATTCATCATGGATTGGCTTCATCTACTGAGTAAAAATCAGGGAATAGTTATACGGACTGACTGGCAAAAATGCCAGTCATCCACAGGGGCTTCGGATTGTTCCTGCTCATTTTACGTATTCAATTTCGTTAACGTACCAGCTCGCTTCTCCCGCAGGCGTGTTCACCACCGCGAGATCGCCCACCTCTTTTTTCAGCAGCGCGCGCGCCATCGGCGAGTCGATAGAGATGTAATCCTTACGGCCGAAAATCTCATCGTAACCGACGATACGAAAGCGACGGATATCACCGTCGTCGTTTTCGATTTCCACCCACGCACCGAAGAACACTTTGCCTTCCTGCTGCGGGGAGTAGTCGACAATTTTGAGATTTTCCATGCATTTGGTGAGATAACGGACACGGCGGTCAATCTCACGCAGCCGCTTTTTATTATACTGGTAGTCGGCATTCTCGCTGCGGTCGCCAAGACTTGCAGCCCAGGTCACTTTTTTGGTGACTTCAGGGCGCTCTTCACGCCAGAGATAATTCAGCTCTTGCTTGAGTTTTTCGTACCCTTCCCGGGTAATCAGGGGCGTTTTCATCTTATTGATTTACCTTCGACGCTGTGATTATGCGCACAATTAGTATTACGCGACGTAATCAACAGAATAAATAATGTGCCGCAAGTTTCATTGTATACTTAAGCTGCTGTTAAATATGCTTTGTAACAATTTAGCCTGGAATTCATACCAGAATTCACTGGTGGCGAACGTGAGCTTTCTTAAGAATACACACTTACAATTGTTGCGAACCTTTGGGAGTACAAACAATGCAAGAGAATTATAAGATTCTGGTGGTAGATGACGACATGCGTTTGCGCGCGCTTCTGGAGCGTTATCTGACCGAGCAGGGCTTCCAGGTTCGAAGCGTCGCCAACGCTGAGCAGATGGATCGTCTGCTAACCCGCGAATCCTTTCACCTCATGGTACTGGATTTAATGTTGCCAGGAGAAGATGGCCTGTCAATTTGCCGTCGTCTGCGTAGCCAGAGCAACCCGATGCCGATCATCATGGTGACCGCCAAAGGCGAGGAAGTTGACCGCATTGTGGGGCTGGAAATCGGTGCTGACGATTATATTCCTAAACCGTTTAACCCACGTGAACTGCTGGCGCGTATTCGTGCAGTGCTACGTCGTCAGGCGAACGAGTTGCCAGGCGCACCTTCTCAGGAAGAAGCGGTCATTGCTTTCGGTAAGTTCAAACTGAATCTGGGCACCCGCGAAATGTTCCGTGAAGACGAGCCGATGCCGCTGACCAGCGGTGAGTTTGCGGTTCTGAAGGCGCTGGTGAGCCACCCGCGTGAGCCGCTGTCGCGCGACAAACTGATGAACCTGGCGCGTGGTCGTGAATACTCCGCAATGGAACGTTCCATCGATGTGCAGATTTCGCGTTTGCGTCGTATGGTGGAAGAAGATCCGGCGCACCCGCGTTATATTCAGACCGTTTGGGGTCTGGGCTATGTCTTTGTGCCGGACGGTTCTAAAGCATGAGGCGAATGCGCTTCTCTCCACGAAGTTCATTTGCCCGCACGTTGCTACTCATCGTCACTTTGCTGTTTGTCAGCCTGGTGACGACCTATCTGGTGGTGCTGAACTTTGCGATTCTGCCGAGCCTCCAGCAGTTTAATAAGGTCCTGGCTTACGAAGTTCGTATGCTGATGACGGATAAACTGCAACTGGAGGACGGCACGCAGCTCGTTGTGCCTCCCGCGTTCCGCCGGGAAATTTACCGTGAGTTGGGCATTTCCCTCTACTCTAACGAAGCCGCCGAAGAGGCTGGCCTTCGTTGGGCGCAACACTATGAGTTCTTAAGCCATCAGATGGCGCAGCAGTTGGGTGGCCCCACGGAAGTTCGCGTTGAGGTCAACAAAAGCTCGCCCGTCGTTTGGCTAAAAACCTGGCTATCGCCCAACATTTGGGTGCGTGTGCCGCTGACTGAAATCCATCAGGGCGATTTCTCCCCACTGTTTCGCTATACGCTGGCGATAATGCTCATGGCGATAGGCGGCGCATGGCTGTTTATCCGTATCCAGAACCGACCGCTGGTGGATCTCGAGCATGCGGCGTTACAGGTCGGGAAGGGCATTATTCCGCCGCCGCTGCGTGAGTATGGCGCGTCGGAGGTGCGCTCCGTGACCCGAGCCTTTAACCATATGGCGGCGGGCGTGAAGCAACTGGCCGATGACCGCACCTTGCTGATGGCGGGGGTGAGCCACGATCTGCGTACTCCGCTGACGCGCATTCGTCTGGCTACTGAGATGATGGGCGAAGAGGACGGTTACCTCGCGGAGTCCATCAACAAAGATATCGAAGAGTGCAACGCCATTATCGAGCAGTTTATCGATTACCTGCGTACCGGGCAGGAAATGCCGATGGAAATGGCCGATCTTAATGCCGTGCTGGGCGAAGTCATTGCCGCGGAAAGCGGTTACGAGCGCGAAATCGATACCGGGCTACAGCCGGGCATGATTCAGGTGAAGATGCATCCGTTGTCGATCAAGCGTGCGGTCGCCAATATGGTGGTCAACGCGGCACGCTATGGTAATGGCTGGATTAAAGTCAGTAGCGGGACGGAACCTCATCGCGCCTGGTTCCAGGTTGAAGATGACGGCCCGGGGATTAAACCGGAGCAGCGCAAACACCTGTTCCAGCCGTTTGTACGCGGCGATAGCGCCCGCAGTACCAGCGGTACCGGACTGGGTCTGGCGATTGTGCAACGTATCATTGATAACCATAACGGTATGCTGGAGATAGGCACCAGCGAGCGGGGTGGGCTCTCAATTCGCGCCTGGCTGCCGGTTCCGATGGCTCGCATTCCGGCGTCAATCAAAGACGTGTAGAAAAAACGTGTAAAAAAGGGAGGCTAAATGCCTCCCTTCGTTTAGTGCTCAACACTAAATCTCATGTTTTAAATCATTTTTAATTGATTGATGATAAAAGGATTAGCCTGGAGCAGAAGGAGTAATTTTCTCGGGGCCCCGGTAGGTTGACGTCGTTTTGTTTCCCAGCTTTTAACCAGGTCATAACTCACGCCAACCGCGACGGCAAAATCTTGCTGACGTAATCCGGTTGCTTCACGAATGGCTTTGACATCAATCTCACTAAAGGTATGCACACATTCCGGTTTAGGGGTTTCTTCGCCCTTTTCGATACGTACCATTTCTTCTGCACTGGCCAGCAGATCGGCAAATAATTCGTCTTTCATCTGTCTCTCATTGCCCTTGTTGACACCACACTCAGGATTTTTCCCATGGTGGGAGTAACAGAACCTCTGCGTTACTGCAGCATATCGGATAGTTGCTTCAGAATTTTTTTCTGTTCTGCGGTTAAATCATCCTGCTCATTTTTGGGGTAGACCAGTGCCAGATAAATTCGACCGTTTCGCATCACGTTATAGTAGATTATCCGAACACCGCCACGCTTACCCATACCAGAACGGCTCCAGCGGATTTTTCTAAATCCTCCCGTATCGGCGATGGTAGCTCCAGTTTCAGGATCTTCAATGAGCATCTCCTGGAAAGCGCGGAACTCATCATCAGGTAACAGCATCTGACGTCGCTTACTGAATCCATGTAGTTCGATAAAAGTGAACATGACGCTTCCTGCGTATAGTGATGCTAACCAGGATTATAGGTGTACCGTGTACATTTTAAAAGCGTTCTCACAATAAAAAAGCCCCTAATCCTGAAGGAAAAGGGGCTGGATCATTATCTTAGAAATTTACAGCTTCGGGCCGGCGCTCACCAGCGCTGCGCCTGCTGGGGTATCGGTATATTTCTCGAAGTTCTCAATGAACAGTTTTGCCAGCGCGGACGCTTTTTCCTGCCACTGTTCAGGTGACGCGTAGGTGTTACGCGGATCAAGAATACGCGTGTCCACACCCGGCAGTTCGGTAGGGATTGCCAGGTCAAACATCGGCAGACTGAAGGTTTCCGCGTCGTCCAGGGAACCGTTCAGGATGGCATCGATGATGGCGCGAGTATCTTTGATGGAGATACGTTTGCCAGTACCGTTCCAGCCGGTGTTCACCAGGTATGCCTGCGCGCCTGAGTCCTGCATACGTTTCACCAGCACTTCTGCGTACTGTGTTGGGTGCAGCGACAGGAAGGCTGCGCCAAAGCAGGCGGAGAAGGTCGGTGTGGGTTCAGTAACGCCACGCTCAGTCCCTGCCAGCTTAGCGGTAAAGCCTGACAGGAAGTGGTACTGGGTCTGGTTTGCCGTCAGACGGGAAACCGGCGGCAATACGCCGAACGCATCAGCGGTCAGGAAGATAACTTTAGTGGCATGACCCGCTTTGGAGATCGGCTTGACGATGTTATCGATGTGATAGATCGGGTAAGAAACGCGGGTGTTCTCGGTTTTTGAACCATCATCAAAATCAATGGTGCCGTCGTCGCGAACTGTCACGTTTTCCAGCAGCGCATCACGGCGAATGGCGTTATAGATCTCCGGCTCAGCGTCTTTAGACAGCTTGATGGTCTTCGCGTAGCAACCGCCTTCAAAGTTAAACACGCCGTCGTCGTCCCAGCCGTGTTCGTCATCGCCAATCAGACGACGTTTCGGGTCGGTAGAGAGGGTAGTTTTGCCGGTGCCGGAAAGACCAAAGAAGACCGCGACATCGCCTTTCTCGCCCACGTTGGCGGAGCAGTGCATGGACGCAATGCCTTTCAGCGGCAGCAGGTAGTTCATCACGGAGAACATCCCTTTCTTCATTTCACCGCCGTACCAGGTACCGCCAATCAACTGAATGCGTTCGGTCAGGTTGAACGCCACGAAGTTCTCGGAGTTTAATCCCTGTTCTTTCCACTGCGGGTTGGTGCATTTCGCGCCGTTCATTACGATAAAGTCAGGTTTGAAGCTGACCAGCTCTTCATCGCTCGGGCGGATGAACATGTTTTTAACGAAGTGTGCCTGCCAGGCCACTTCCGTAATAAAGCGCACAGAAAGACGGGTATCGGCGTTGGCGCCACAGAAGGCATCAACAATGAACAGGCGCTTACCAGAGAGTTGTTGGGTCACCAGACCTTTCAGATGCTGCCAGGTTTCCTGGGCGAGCGGTTTGTTGTCGTTCTTCCCTTTGCCTTTGTCGGACCACCAGAGCGTATCACGCGTGGTGTCATCACGAACAATGTACTTATCCTTTGGCGAACGTCCGGTAAAGATACCGGTATCAACAGCAACGGCGCCGAGGTTCGTTAGCACACCACGCTCATAGCCTTCCAGGGAAGGGTCGAGCTCTTCCTGGTAAAGCGTTTCGTAGCTTGGGTTGTAAACGATATCCTGAACGTCATTGATACCATAAGCCTTGAGATCTTGCGGGGTTAAACTGTTCACACGCATTTCACTGCTCCTTAGCCAAGATGTATTGCCTGAAATATTAAGGTTTTTTAGGGTTTGTTTAACGCGACAAGGCTCATAGATTTACGCATCTGAAAAAAATCACGAGTGACTGAAAACGCTGCAACTCCTGTCACGAAGCGGCGATTATTATGGCAGGAAACACTTTTTTGTTGTGGAAAATGTTCTTAAAACGTTAAACAGAAGTGTATTTGGCGGGAATATTGTGACTGTAATCGCATTCATAGAAGAAAATTACGTAACAACAAAATTTAAATTATCGATTCACGTCGAAATAAAAAGTGAGGGGCAGCGAGAAAAATGTGAGGAATGCCGGGCGGTGTTACCGCACACCCGGCCTTTTAGAGACTCTGTCGCGTCGCCATCCGGCGTTTTATACGCGATTAATGGACTTGCGGATCGGCAGGAGAGGCGTTGTTGCGGATCTCAGTAATGTCCATCGCGTTGAACAGATAGTGACTGCCGCAATAATCGCAGTGCATATCGATCTCGCCTTCTTCAGAAATGATGCTGTCGACCTCTTCATCCGGCAGTGTTCTCAGCGCGCCCGCACAACGTTCACGCGAACAGGTGCATTTGAACTCAACGTCCTGCGGATCGTAGAGCGTGACCTCTTCTTCGTGATACAGACGCCACAGTATTTCGGTCGCAGGCAGCGTCAACAGCTCTTCAGTTTTGATGGTTTCTGTCAGCGTCGCCAGATGATCAAAATCAGTCGTTTGGGCATTCTGTGCTGGCATCACCTGCAACAGCATACCGCCTGCCGCCGGTTTACCCTCGATGTCGCCCGTACGAATAAACAGGCGTGTGGGCAACTGCTCAGAGCGCTGGAAATAGTCTTCCAGACATGCTGCCAGCGTATCGCCTTCCAGACCGACCACGCCCTGGTAGCGTTCGCCTTCTTCTGGCGTGATGGTGATGACCAGATAACCGTTGCCGACCAGCGTTTTCAGATCGGCATTTTCAGGAATGTCGCCCTGAATGCGGGCGACGCCACGCATCTGTTGGTTATTGTTTCCGTTGATCACCGCCAGGCTCATCGGGCCGTCACCCTGCAGTTGCACGGTGATATCACCCGCAAATTTCAGCGTTGCAGTGAGCAGGCTGGTCGCAACCAGCAGTTCGGCGAGCACGGTTTTCACCGGCTGCGGATAGCTATGATTCTCGAGGATCTGTTGCAGGGTTTCCGATACGGTCACCAGCTCGCCGCGTACGGCAAAGTTTTCAAACAGATAACGGTGTAATTGGTCATGTTGCGGCATAATCATCTCTCTTGCAGGTGACAGTCACTCACTGTCGCCGTGTTTAAATCGTAACAGGTCGCGGCGTTCTTTTTTATCCGGGCGCCTGTCCGGGTGCGGCATGGTCAACGCATTAAGCTTACGCGCCAGCGCGACTTTTTCGCGTTTTTCTACGCTTTCTGCCGTCTCTTCATACAGTGCGACGGCTTCGCTTGCCGGGCGGCGTTGCTCGGTAATCGCTTTGATGATGACCGTGCGCTCGTCATTTCCCTGGCGCAGCGTCAGGGTGGCATTCAGCTCGACAATTTTACTCGGCTTACTGCGCTGCCCGTTGTAGTGCACCTTACCGCCTTCCACCATTTCACGCGCGATGGCGCGGGTTTTATAAAAACGGGCAGCCCACAGCCATTTATCCAGCCTGACCTCAACAGAGGGTTTCTCTTTCATGGCGACTCCTTCACATCAGCGAGGGGATCAATCGGCGGTAGTCATTCAGCGACGGATGGCGAGTATACTGCTTTTCCACGATGCCGGAGTCGGGATTGGTCACGCCGAGGCAGTAACGAATGCCAAATTGGGCGGCGGCATCGAGAATAGGCTCGCTGTCATCGATAAACACCGTTTTCTCCGCGTTCATGCCCGTCTCTTCAGCCACAGCGTGCCATAACCGCTGATCCTCTTTGGGATAACCAAATGTGTGGGTAGAAAGTAATAAATCAAGGTGTGAGGCCAGACCGGTATGTTCCAGCTTCACCGCCAGGTTGTGTGGGTGCGCATTGGTGAGCAAAATACGGCGTTTACCGCTTGCTTTTAACGCATCCAAAAACGGAACGGTATCCTCGCGCAGAACGGCGCGCGGCCCCTGTTCCGTGGTCATGGCGCAGATATCCAGCCCCAGCCGTTCGCTCCAGTAATCCAGGCAGTACCAGTTTAACGTATGCTGTACGTCTTGATACTGCTGGCGAATAAATTGCTGGGCTTCTTGTGGAGAGATACCGTGCTGCGCGCCGTAGGTTTCCGGCACCAGTTTTTGCCAGAAATAGTTATCGAACGCGAGATCAAGCAGCGTGCCGTCCATATCCAGCAAAACGGTGTCTACGTCCTGCCAGGCGATATCAATGTGCATGGGTTCTCTCCTGAGTGAAGCAATTTGCGCGACAGGGTAGCACACCCTGCCGCACGGGCGTGTTATCAGATGAGGCTTTCAGGGGACGCTGTCAGTTTCGGGTTCAGGCAGCTTTCGTAGTATTGCTGAATTTCGGTCATACGGGTGCGATTACGATGATAGCGTCTGAACGCCTGTATGCCGTTGTAAATCGCGCTGCCCAGCATCGCCAGCATCAGCAGCGTCGTACCGAGATAGCGCCACAGGCCTGAACGGTCTGGAATACTGTGCAGGCTGATGTGCTGCGTTCCGTTGGCGTCGGTATAAATGCTGGTAACAATCCCTTCCGCGCTAAACGGCGTTTGCATAAGCATTTGGGCCAACCGCTGGAAGGCACCCCATTGCTCCTGAGCCGGGTGGTCATACAGTGAAACGGCGGGGTAAGTCTGGTCGACCAGATCGCTGCCTTCGTCACTGATAATCAGGAATCCCCCCGGCGCGGGGCTGTTTAACGCCTGGGCAGCACGCGCTGTTTCACGCGAAATAAACGGCGCTGTCGAGGTGGTCACCAGATTATCCAGCGACTCTGCGCTGACCGGGCGCAGTAGAACATTGACGCCATTGAGCTTACCGGCGTTGGCGCGTTTAACCAGCGCATTCCAGTCTTTGCTATTGCCGAGGTTCACCAGCGCATTTTTAAGACGTACGCACTCATCCTTGGCGGAACACAGGTCAGCCGTTTTCAGCACGATGTCACCGAAGTCATCCAATAAAACCATGCCAGATTTTTGAATCGCCGAGCGTAATGAGGCGCTGACCCGCGAATCATCTTCGGGTTTGGGGTGCAATTGTCGGCTGATGGCCTGATTGAGCGCCGTCGCTTTATTGACAAGTTCGGACTCCGGCAGCGGCAGAGCCTTAGCGTCATTCCAGATAATTTGCGAGCAATCAAAAGGCATGAACGGGGAACCAGCCTGCGCAGTCCAGCTTCCCGGCGTATGAATATTACACATGCCTTTACCGCTCAAATGCAGGGTATCACCAACACGAACCCCGGCTTCTTCGAGCTTTTTCACACTGGTGGCTTCAATGGTTTGGGCGCCTTTCATCCACGACAGCGTGAATTTGATGGGCATATCCAGCGGGATCCAAAACAGCAGCATCAGCAGTACCAGCAGGGAACCTCCGGAGATGACCAGACTGCGCAACCAGTGCTGTAGTGGGAAGTTTTTGACTTCGTCATGCAGGGATAAAAAGCGGCCCTGGCGTACAACGTGGCGATCCAGATAGATATCAATATCGGTTTGCTGACCGAGATCCTGCGCGATATACGGCTGCCAGTGAGCCGGGTAAATCAGGTCAATGATCCCCAGTGAGATGTTGTTGATTTGCTCCTGGTTGTTTTCACCGAATAATCCCCAGCGACGCGGGGTGCCTCTCAGGCAGTGGATTTCCCGTAACGCGGTTTTAGACGGCGGGGCAAGCAATCCCCAGAGTCCCGCTGCCGACAACAAAATAGCGCCGCCCGCCATCCAGGGAACAAAGACATCTGGCGTTATCAGGCAGAAGAAAAACAACAGGAAAGAGGCGACAATCAGCAATGCCTCACGAAGACCCGCAGGACGGCTCAACGCATATTCTTCATGCGTTTCCTGACGAATGTTGAGCAGCTCAATTTGTTCACTCTCTTCACCGCGGATCGATGCCTGAGTGGAGGCGGTGTGCTGCAATGCATAGCCACGCGTCTCCTGCATGTATTCCTGCAGCGTGTGACCGTTCAGCGAGATAACCAAAGGCAGCTTATCGGTATGGATCAGCTCAACGTTATTTTCGTCATTGATGTACTGTTCCCAGAAAGGCGGCAGATGAACCTCAAGCGAGTCGAGATAGTATCGCCATTTGTTGGGATCGTCGGTGGTAATGCCGTAACGCGTAATCGAATGCGTCAGAACGATAACGTTGTTGCTCTCAGCATTGAGTGTGAGCGACACAGGCGCGGCGCTGGCGCCTGTGGGGCCTGGCACTTGTTGGATTTGGCTGAGATTGTCGAGATAGTTCTCAACGGCGCTGCGCTCTTCGGGCGTCAGCTTACGCGTGGCTGCCTCCGGGAAGGCATTGATCCAGGGCAGGCTTCGCCGCCTGGCGCGTGTCCTGAGTAGCCATCCTGCCAGTAGACAGCAGGCCAGCAAAGCAGCTAAAAAAATCAAAATGGTGCTCATGCTTTCCCCATCTTACTAAGTCTGTCAGGCGTGGTCAGTCGCACCCTGTCCAATAAACGTGATTTTGTGGTTGGCTATCGGCAAGTGTGGAGTTGAACTTGAGCATTTTTAAGCGCATCCCATTGAATGCAAATCATAGCAAAACCACCAAATGCGGAATATCAGCAAATTCCTGGAGTTATTTCAACCTATTGACTTTTAATTTGAAATAAGAATTAATTTTAACTGCGTTGCATAAATGTAAATAAATGGCAATTCACATTGCCGAAACCGTGCTGCATATCGCACAATGGCGTCAGATTTCACTGCAAAGACTCTCACGATGAGCAAATCATTACAAAAACCCACCATTTTGAAAGTAGAAACTGTCGCACAATCGCGCCTGTTCAACGTTGAAAGCGTGGACCTTGAGTTCAGCAATGGTGTGCGACGTGTCTATGAGCGTATGCGTCCGTCCACCCGCGAAGCGGTAATGATTGTACCTATCGTTGACGATCACCTGATTCTGATCCGTGAATATGCGGTGGGAACGGAGTCCTACGAATTGGGGTTTTCCAAGGGGCTTATCGATCCCGGAGAGAGTGTGTTTGAGGCCGCGAATCGAGAATTAAAAGAAGAGGTTGGCTTTGGTGCGCAGGATCTGACGTTCTTAAAGAAACTGAGCATGGCGCCATCTTATTTTTCCAGCAAAATGAATATCGTGGCGGCTGAAGGCCTCTACCCGGAATCACTGGAAGGCGACGAGCCCGAACCGCTGCCGCAGGTGCGCTGGCCGCTGGCGCATTTGATGGACTTGCTGGAAGAGCCGGACTTTAATGAGGCGCGTAACGTGAGCGCTCTGTTTCTGGTGCGCGAGTGGTTGAAAGGGCAAGGGCGCCTGTAGGCCTTCGCCCGGCAGACCAACGCAGTAAAAACAAAAAGGCGCCGAAGCGCCTTTTTTGATCAGAACAGTTCCTGCGACTCACCATTATCAATAATGGTTGTTCCCACCTCATGCACCGCGTGCTGTGTTGGCTGGGTGCCTTCGATGAAATACTCTTCGCGACTGTTACCGCCATTGGCCAGTTGACCGGTATTGCGATCGATATTGACCGTCACAATCCCCGGCGGTGGCGTCAGCGGTTGTTCAGGTACGCCTTCCAGAACGGACTTCATAAACGCGTCCCATGCCGGTTGCGCACTCTTCGCTCCGCCTTCATAGCCGGAGATCTGATCTTTGATAGCACCAGACGCCGACGTGCGTCCCAGATCGCGGCGGTGATCGTCAAAACCAATCCACACCGATGTCACCACGCCTGGACCGTATCCGGAGAACCATGCGTCTTTCGAGCTGTTGGTGGTACCGGTTTTTCCGCCGATATCCCGACGCTGCAGGTCGCGACCCGCTCGCCAACCGGTGCCCATCCAGCCGGGCTCGCCGAAGATGTTGGTGTTCAGCGCGCTTTTTATCAGGAACGCCAGCGGCGTGCTAATCACGTGCGGGGCGTATTCCTGTGTACCGCTTTGGGCAACCAGCGCCTGGTTTGCCTGTTCAAGCTGTGGCATCGGCACGGTGGCGTTTTTCTGCTCCTGAGAAACGGCGACATCTTCGACGTTGCTGTTCTCCAGGACGTTCGATTTTTGCGTATCGCCATAAATGACCGGAATATCGCACTCCGGGCAGGCAATTTTTGGCTTCGCTTCAAATATGACGCCGCCCTGGTCGGTTTCAATCTTACTGATGAACCAGGGATCGACCAGGAAGCCGCCATTTGCCATAACGGAATAACCTCGCGCTACCTGCATCGGCGTGAAGGATGCGGAACCCAGCGCCAGCGATTCGGTATGCACGATGTTTTGCGCCGGGAAGCCAAAACGTTGCAGATATTCTGCTGCGTAATCGACACCCATTGCGCGCATAGCACGCACCATGACCACGTTCTTCGACTGACCGAGACCCTGACGTAAACGGATCGGGCCGGCGTACTGCGGCGGTGAGTTTTTGGGGCGCCAGTCAGAACCGGCACCGGCATCCCAACGTGAAATAGGCACGTCGTTCAACATACTCGCCAGGGTTAAACCTTTATCCATCGCGGCGGTATAGAGGAACGGCTTGATATTCGAGCCCACCTGACGCAGCGCCTGGGTGGCACGGTTAAATTTGCTTTGGTTGAAGTCAAAACCACCGACCAGCGCCATTACCGAGCCGTTTTGCGGGTTAATGGAAACCAGCGCGGAGTTAACGTCCGGCACCTGCGCCAGCCACCAGGCATCGCCCACCTGACGAACCCAGATTTGCTGACCGGCTTGTACGGCATCGGTCACTTTACGCGGCGTAGGGCCCTGCTGTGTATCTGAGCGGTACGGACGCGCCCAACGTACACCTTCCATACGCAGTGATACCGACGTGCCATCCGCCAGCGTTGCCGTGGCTTCTTGCGGGGTGGCGCTGGTGATCGCAGCCGGGAGCAAGGGGCCGTAGGTCGGCAGCGCTTTCAGCGTGTCGGTAATTTTTTTGCTGTCCCAGGCTGTTTCACCCACTTTCCACAAGACATTCGACGGGCCGCGATAGCCGTGGCGCATGTCGTAGTCCAGTACGTTGTTGCGGACAGCTTGTTGAGCCGCCTGCTGGACTTTGCGGGTGATGGTGGTGTAAATGCGATAGCCATCTTCATAGGCATTTTCACCGTACCGGTTGTACATTTCCTGGCGCACCATTTCTGACAAATAGGGGGCAGAAAACGCAATTTCCGGCGCATGGTAATTTGCATCAATCGCTTCGTTACGCGCCTGATCGTACTGATTCTGGGTGATATACCCTTCGCTCAACATACGCGACAGAACCACGTTACGTCGCGCTGTGGCGCGATCCATGGAATAAAGCGGATTAAACGTGGAAGGGGCTTTTGGCAGGCCGGCAATGACCGCCATTTCACTCAGACTAAGCTGGTCAACAGTTTTACCAAAATAGACCTGCGCCGCGGCGCCCACACCGTAGGCACGGTAACCGAGGTAGATTTTGTTCAGATAGAGCTCGAGGATTTCATCCTTACTCAGAAGTTGCTCAATGCGGATGGCAAGGAACACTTCCTTAATTTTACGCATTAGCGTCCGTTCAGGACTGAGGAAGAAGTTTCTCGCCAACTGCTGAGTAATGGTGCTCGCCCCCTGCGACGCATGGCCAGAGAACAGCGCTACGCTTGCCGCACGGAAGATCCCGACAGGGTCAACACCGTGGTGCTCGTAAAAGCGGCTGTCTTCCGTGGCGATGAAGGCTTTCACCATGACGGGTGGCATTTGGTTGAGCGTGACCGGAATTCGACGTTTTTCGCCATACTGCGCGATCAGTTCACCCTCCGCGCTATAAACCTGCATCGGAATCTGTAAACGCACGTCTTTTAACGTCGCGACGTCAGGTAGTTGCGGCTCGATATAGCGATAGAGACCATAAATCGAGCCTGCTCCCAGCAGGATGCAACATACTGCAAGGATCAATAAATACTTTACGAACTTCACTGGAGATTTCCCATTTAGTGTCATTTGGGCAGTTTATAAACAAACGCGCGGTAGTATAAAGGCAAGCCAGACGCATTGATATACCCGTTAGAGTGACGGGTGATAAGGAGATCATCAGCTATGGCTTTCCGGTTCTGGCAAATAGGCCTTCATATTCAACCGCATGAAGTACTGGCGGTTGCCGTTGTTCGCGGCGCATCGGGCTGGCTTTTACAACGCTGGTGGCGTATGCCGCTCGACCAGCTCGTCCTCAAAGAAGGTTACATTTGCAATCCTGAACAGCTTGCCGCGGTACTCCAACCGTGGAGCCGTGAGCTTCCTCATCAGCACGCCATTCACCTTTCATTTCCCTCCAGCAGAACACTGCAAAGACGCTTTCCGCGCCCGGCGATGTCGCTGCGGGAACGCGAACAGACAGCATGGTTAACCGGTTCGATGGCGCGCGATCTGGACATGGATCCTGACTCCCTACGTTTTGACTATAGCGAGGATACGTTAAGTTCGTCGTTCAATGTGACTGCTGCGCAAAGCAAGGAGATCTCGGCGTTACTGACTCTCATGCAAACGCTAAAGGTGCGGGTGACGGCGGTCACGCCGGATGCCTGTGCGTTACAGCGATTTATTCCGTATTTAGCCTCGGGGCAGCAGTGTCTGGTGTGGCGTGATGACGTGCAGTGGTTGTGGGCGACACGTTATGCCTGGGGGCGTAAAACCGCTGAAGAAATTGGCCGTCTTGATGATCTCGCCGCAGCGTTGTCCATGCCTCCCGACACGTTGGTCATGTGCAGTGAAGACGGTTTCTCCCCCTGGGAAGCCGTGTCCGTACGCCAGCCCCCCATTCCGCCGCAAGGACATGCTTTTGCCATCGCCCTCGGTCTTGCGATGGGGGAGATGCGTTGATGAGCCCACCGATCAATTTTATGCCCTGGCGTCGCTCACGACGGATGGCGTGCCTGCGATGTTGGGCAGTGCTGTTCGGCGGTTCACTGCTCTTATTCATCGTTATTGCACTGCGTGTTTACTGTGTTACAGAGCAGGAAGCCCGAACCAACACGGTTTTACTGGAGGCCGAACAAACAAGGGCCGCCGCGCTGATGGCGAGAAAGCGGGGTTTGGATCAACAGCACCAGCAGCGCCAGCAAGTGTTGCAGCGACAAATACTGCGTGACCAGACGCATCGCTGGCAGTCGGTGCTGGACGTGATTTCTCACCAGATGCCTGAGCAGGCATGGTTCACCAGAATGGCCTACCAACAGGAGACGCTTGAGCTTGAAGGCAACGCGCTGAGCTTTACCGCGTTACGTTCACTGGAGGCGATGTTGCGTCATTTGCCGATGTTCGCGTTAAGCAACACCGGCGCAACCCGCCAGGACGCAGAGGGGCGCTGGCAGTTTCACTATCAGTTAAAAAAGAGCGAGATGAATGAACGCCCTCTTTGATGTCTGGTGCGCGTTAACGCCCCGAACCCGAATGCTCTGCTGGTGTGCCGGAAACCTCTGTCTGGGGATCCTGCTCCTTATTTGCCTGTTTTATCTGGGCGGGCCAGCGCTTCACATACAGCGGGAAGCGCTGGTTGCGCAGCGGGAAACCGTGCAGCAGCAGTGGAGAGCACAGTACCGGCTGATGGCAGCGAGCGGTGAAGCCCGCGTTGCTCCAGATGAAAAGCGTCTGCCTTTTTCTCCGCTGGATTTTCAGACGTCACATCGTCGTCTTGTTCACTGGTTGCCTTCTGCAGAAGGTGGCGAGATGGCGTTGGCCTCGGTCTGGGAGGCCGTTCCTGACGTCTTTGTTCGACTGGCGGCATGCGGGATGAACGTACGTCGGTTTTCACTGAGCGTGGAAAGGTCGGAATTACGGCTGACGCTGGAACTGGAGCGTCTGAATGAGGGGTAAACGCTGGCTGTTGGTTGGCCTTTCTCTGTTGACGCTGACCGGGATGCGCGATCCTTTCAAACTACCAGAAGACCGCTGCAAGAGTGGCGAGCTCTTGCAATGGCGCTTTCAGGGGGCGGTAAGTCGGGGCGAAAAGCTGATCGGTATTGTCAAAGACAGTCAACAGAAATGGCGCCGGGTGGAACCTGACGAGTCACTGGATAACGGATGGCGAGTCTCCCAACTGACCACACAAACGTTAACGCTTGAGCTTGGGGAAAGCTGTGAGCCATCGCAGTGGCAGTGGCAACGACAAGGAGAAAAGGATGAAGCGATGGATAGCCGCCGCGCTGATGATCATCATGCAGACAGCGCAGGCGGGAAAAGCGCAAAACGTCACGCTAATGGTGGATGACGTTCCGGTGGCTCAGGTATTGCAGGCGCTTGCTGAACAGGAGCGGAAAAATATGGTGATCTCGCCGGATGTGAGTGGCTCGGTGTCACTCCATCTGACGGATGTTCCGTGGACGCTGGCGCTGCAAACCGTCGCGAAAAGCGCCGGACTGGTATTACGCCAGGAAGGGGGCATTTTGCATGTTCAGACGGCGGCCGGGCAGCAAGAAATGATGGCGCGTCAGGAGGCTGAGCGGGCGCAGCAGCAGGCAACAATGCCACTGGAAAACCGCAACATTTTTTTGCAAAACGCCGATGCGACAGAGTTGGCGAAAGTCGGTGAGAAACTGCTGAGCGCAAAAGGCAGCATTACGGTGGATAAGCGTACCAACAGGATAATGTTTCGCGATAACAGGGTTGCGTTGGCCATGCTGGAGAAATGGGTGGAACAGATGGATTTGCCCATCGCGCAGGTTGAACTGGCGGCGCATATTGTGACCATTAACGAAAAAAGTTTACGTGAGCTGGGTGTGAAATGGACGCTTGCGGATGCCCAGCAGGCTGGAGGCGTGGGGGATGTGACCACGATGACCAGCGATCTCTCCGTTGCCACGGCAACGACGCGCGTTGGGTTTAACATCGGACGCATTAACGGGCGACTTTTGGATCTTGAACTTTCGGCGCTGGAGCAAAAACAGCAACTCGATATTATCGCCAGCCCACGTCTGCTCGCTTCGCATTTACAACCGGCCAGTATCAAGCAGGGCAGTGAGATCCCCTATCAGGTTTCCAGCGGCGAAAGCGGCGCGACCTCTGTGGAATTTAAAGAAGCGGTGTTGGGGATGGAGGTGACGCCGACGGTGTTACAGAAAGGACGCATTCGTTTGAAGTTACGCATTAGTCAGAATATGCCCGGCCAGGTGTTGCAACAATCGGATGGCGAAGTGCTGGCTATTGATAAGCAGGAGATCGAAACGCAGGTCGAGGTGAAAAGCGGTGAAACATTGGCGCTGGGCGGTATTTTTTCTCAAAAGAAAAAATCAGGTAAGGATAGTGTCCCGCTGCTAGGGGATATTCCCTGGCTCGGCCATTTTTTTAGCCACGATGGTAAAGAAGATGAGCGACGTGAGCTGGTGGTGTTCATCACGCCCAGGCTGGTATCGGCGGAATGATTTGTGCGAGAAATACCGCTGTTTTTGCGCTGAACACGTTTCAGGGATTTGACGTGGGGGTGTATTTAGCATACAAGGAGTACCGATTTGAGAGTCAGTACTTTTCGTTGCTTACGCACCCGTGATTACTCTTCACCATTCAAGCGGCAAATAGTTGGCTGGTTTCGTGTTATCTGGCTTCGCGATATGTCGCTGAGTTCAGTGTTTATGAGACTGCTGGTTTGTCGTGACCGGAAATGCACGGGGTTTGGTAATTTATTCAGTTGCCAAACCTGCTTGAGTATTGAGATAATTTTCAACCTGACTCTCGCAATATCTTATGAGGTTTCAGTTCATGTCCTGCTGCGCTGGGTATCTGCGACGCGGGTTTATCATTAACGAATAGTCTTAGTAGTACCGAAAAAATGGCAGAGAAACGCAATATCTTTCTGGTTGGGCCTATGGGTGCCGGAAAAAGCACTATTGGGCGCCAGTTAGCTCAACAACTCAATATGGAATTTTACGATTCTGATCAAGAGATTGAGAAACGAACCGGAGCTGATGTGGGCTGGGTCTTCGATGTAGAAGGTGAAGACGGCTTCCGCGATCGTGAAGAGAAAGTCATCAACGAGTTGACGGAAAAACAGGGTATTGTGCTGGCAACCGGCGGTGGCTCTGTAAAATCACGTGAAACCCGTAATCGTCTCTCCGCGCGTGGCGTCGTGGTCTATCTTGAAACGACGATCGAAAAACAACTTGCGCGTACGCAGCGCGATAAAAAACGTCCGCTGTTGCAGGTCGAAGCTCCGCCTCGTGAAGTTCTGGAAGCGTTGGCTGACGAACGCAATCCTCTGTATGAAGAGATTGCAGACGTGACCATTCGTACCGACGATCAGAGCGCCAAAGTCGTAGCAAACCAGATTATTCACATGCTGGAAAGCAACTGATTCTGGCTTAATACACACTTGCCTGCGGGTACAAGCCATTAAGGTGGATATCGCGTCATGGAGAGGATTACAGTCACTCTCGGGGAACGTAGTTACCCTATCACCATCGCGGCTGGTTTGTTTAACGAACCAGCTTCATTCTTACCGCTGAAATCGGGCGAGCAGGTTATGTTGGTGACCAACGAAACCCTGGCTCCTCTTTATCTTGATAAGATTCGCGACGTACTTGAACAGGCGGGTGTTAACGTTGATAGCGTTATTCTTCCTGATGGCGAGCAGTATAAAAGCCTGACGGTGCTTGATACGGTCTTTACGGCTCTGCTGCAAAAACCGCACGGTCGCGATACCACGCTTGTAGCCCTTGGTGGCGGCGTGATTGGCGATCTGACCGGTTTTGCGGCGGCGAGCTATCAGCGCGGTGTACGTTTTATCCAGGTTCCAACAACCCTGTTGTCTCAGGTTGACTCCTCCGTTGGCGGGAAAACCGCTGTAAACCATCCCCTCGGTAAAAACATGATTGGCGCGTTCTACCAGCCTGCTTCCGTGGTGGTGGATCTCGACTGTCTGAAAACGCTTCCTGCGCGTGAGCTGGCTTCGGGTCTGGCGGAAGTGATCAAATACGGCATCATTCTGGATGGGGCGTTCTTTACCTGGCTGGAGGAAAATCTGGATGCGTTGTTGCGTCTGGATGGCGCAGCGATGGCGTACTGTATTCGCCGTTGTTGTGAGCTGAAAGCAGAAGTTGTTGCCGCAGACGAGCGAGAAATGGGCTTACGTGCTTTACTGAATCTGGGGCATACGTTTGGCCATGCTATCGAAGCCGAAATGGGTTATGGCAATTGGTTACACGGTGAAGCGGTCGCTGCAGGTATGGTGATGGCTGCTCGCACGTCAGAACGTCTGGGTCAGTTTAATGCAACTGACACACAGCGTATTATTACGCTGCTTGCGCGTGCTGGCTTACCTGTTAACGGACCCCGCGAGATGTCCGCACAGGCTTATTTGCCGCACATGCTGCGTGATAAAAAAGTGTTGGCGGGTGAAATGCGTTTAATTCTCCCGCTGGCAATAGGGAAGAGTGAAGTCCGCGGCGGAGTGTCGCACGAGGTGGTTCTTAGCGCGATTGCTGATTGTCAGCAGGCGTAACAACAAGAAAGGTCAGACCGCAATTATTGGGTCTTTTAGCTTCAGGTTAACTGCAACGTTGTAAGCATTAACCTTTGAGTGGGGTGTTAAATGGATGAATTCAAACCAGAAGACGAGCTGAAACCCGATCCCAGCGATCGTCGTACTGGTCGTTCTCGTCAATCTTCTGAACGTGGTGAGCCGCAGATCAACTTTGATGATGTTGATCTGGATACGGACGATCATCGCCCGACACGTGCGCGTAAAGACCGCAATGAGGAGTCGGATGTCGAGCCTGAAGAAGATTACGAATCCGATGATGATGCGGTGGATGATGACGAAGAACGTGTAGAGCGTCGTCCGCGCAAGCGCAAAAAAGCGGTCAGTAAGCCGGCTTCTCGTCAGTACATGATGATGGGTGTTGGTGTTCTTGTCCTGCTGCTGCTGATCATTGGAATCGGCTCTGCGCTGAAGGCACCTTCAACCTCCTCTTCAAGCGAGCAAACTGCTTCTGGCGAGAAGAGTATCGATCTTTCTGGCAATACCGCCGATCAAGCGAATGCAACCCAGCCTGCGCCGGGTGCAACATCTGCTGAGCAAACCGCCGGTAATGCACCGCAGCAAGAAGTTTCCTTGCCGCCAATTTCGTCCACGCCGACCGAAGGACAAGCGCCTGCAACGGCCGAAGGCCAGCAGCGTGTTGAAGTTCAGGGTGACCTGAACAATGCGCTCTCGCAGCCGCAAAACCAGAGCCAGGTTAACAATGTGGTGGTTAACTCCACACTGCCGACTGAACCGGCCACGGTTGCGCCAATCCGCAACGGCGCTGCGTCGCGTCAGGAGACAAAGGAACCTGCGGCTCCTGCCACAACCACTCGTCCGGAACGCAAACAGGCCGTGATTGAGCCGAAGAAACCGCAGACGACGGTGAAGGCGACGGCAACTGAACCGAAACCTGTCGCTCAGGCGAAACGTACGGAACCAACGGCTCCGGCGACAACCACGAAAGCCCCTGCAGCAACAACTGCACCGGCTGCAACGGTTGCCCCGAAAGCGACCGCCAGCACGACGACTGCGCCTGCGCAAACGGCACAGCCTGCGCAAACTGCGCCGACGGCTGCTGCGACACCCAGCGCGGCTGGTGGGAAGAGTGCAGGCAACGTTGGGTCGTTAAAATCTGCACCGGGCAGCCATTACACCCTGCAGCTCAGCAGTTCTTCTAACTACGACAACCTGAACAGTTGGGCGAAGAAAGAGAACCTGAAAAACTTTGTGGTGTATCAGACGACGCGTAACGGCCAGCCGTGGTATGTTCTGGTCACGGGCGTGTACGCCTCGAAAGACGATGCGAAACGCGCGGTGTCTACGCTGCCAGCCGATGTGCAGGCGAAAAACCCGTGGGCAAAACCGTTGCATCAGGTTCAGGCCGATCTGAAGTAATGTTATTAAAGCGCAGGATGCTGTCGGAGCTTTCTCCACAGCCGGAGAAGGTGTAATTAGTTAGTCAGCATGAAAAAAAATCGCGCTTTTTTGAAGTGGGCAGGGGGAAAATACCCCCTGCTTGATGATATAAAACGGCATTTGCCACCGGGTGAGTGTCTGGTTGAACCCTTCGTGGGTGCCGGGTCGGTGTTTCTCAACACCGACTTTTCTCGTTATATCCTCGCCGATATCAACAGCGACCTCATCAGTCTCTATAACATCGTGAAGTCACGTACCGATGAGTATGTGCAGGCTTCCCGCGAGCTGTTTACGCCTGAGACAAATCAGGCTGAGGTTTACTATCAGTTCCGCGGGGAATTCAACGCGTGTCAGGATCCGTTCCGCCGTGCGGTGCTGTTTTTGTACCTGAACCGTTTTGGCTACAACGGATTGTGCCGCTATAACCTGCGCGGGGAATTTAACGTGCCGTTTGGCCGTTACAAAAAGCCCTACTTCCCGGAAGCGGAGTTGTATCACTTTGCCGAAAAAGCGCAGAATGCAGAGTTCCATTGTCTCTCATATGAAGAGTGCATGGATCGTGCGGATGCAGACTCTGTGGTCTATTGTGACCCGCCATATGCGCCCCTTTCTGCGACGGCGAATTTTACCGCTTATCATACCAACAGCTTCAGCCACAGAGAGCAGGCACATCTGGCAGAAATGGCAGAAAAGCTGGTCAGTAAGCGGATCCCAGTGTTAATTTCGAACCATGACACGCCCGATACCCGTGAGTGGTACAAAGCGGCGAAACATTTTCAGGTTAAAGTGCGGCGCAGTATAAGCAGCAACGGCGGCACACGAAAAAAGGTGGACGAACTGCTGGCTCTGTACCAACCAGGAGTCGTTTCGCCCGCGAAAAAATAATTCTCAAGGAGAAGCGGATGAAACAGTATTTGATTGCCCCCTCAATTCTGTCGGCTGATTTTGCTCGCCTGGGTGAGGACACCGCGAAAGCACTGACTGCTGGCGCCGATGTTGTGCATTTTGACGTCATGGACAACCACTATGTGCCGAACCTGACTATCGGGCCCATGGTGCTGAAATCCCTGCGTAAATACGGTATTACAGCACCTATCGACGTACATCTGATGGTGAAGCCGGTTGACCGTATTGTGCCGGATTTCGCCGCCGCAGGCGCCAACATCATTACTTTTCATCCGGAAGCCTCCGAACACGTCGACCGCACCTTGCAACTGATAAAAGAGCACGGCTGCAAAGCTGGCCTGGTATTCAACCCGGCTACACCGCTCAGCTATCTGGACTATGTGATGGACAAGCTGGATGTGATCCTGCTGATGTCCGTTAACCCGGGCTTCGGTGGTCAGTCCTTCATTCCACAGACGCTGGAGAAGCTGCGCGAAGTACGTCGTCGTATCGATGAATCCGGCTACGATATCCGCCTGGAAGTGGATGGCGGCGTCAAGGTGGACAACATCGGTGAAATCGCCTCGGCTGGCGCGGATATGTTTGTGGCTGGTTCTGCCATCTTCGACCAGCCAGACTACAAAAAAGTGATAGATGAAATGCGCCGTGAACTGGCGAAGGTAAGTCATGGATAAATTGCAGAATATTCGGGGTGTTGCATTTGACCTCGACGGGACGCTGGTCGACAGCGCACCGGGATTGACCGCTGCGGTAGATATGGCGTTGTATGCGCTGGAGCTGCCGACGGCAGGCGAAGAGCGTGTTATTACCTGGATTGGTAACGGCGCAGATGTGCTGATGGAACGCGCACTGACCTGGTCTCGCCAGGAACGTGCAATGCAGCGTAAAACAATGGGTAAACCGCCTGTTGATGATGGCATCCCTGCTGAAGAACAGGTGCGTATTTTGCGTAAGCTGTTCGACCGTTATTATGCGGATGTGGCGCAAGAGGGGACGTTCCTGTTCCCCAACGTCGCGGATACGCTGGGCGCACTACACGCCAGCGGGTTGCCGTTAGGTCTGGTCACCAACAAGCCGACGCCGTTTGTTGCGCCTCTGCTGGAAGCGCTGGATATCGCCAAATATTTTAGCGTGGTCATCGGTGGTGACGACGTACAGAACAAAAAACCGCATCCAGACCCGCTACTGCTCGTTGCGAGCCGCATGGGTATTGCGCCTGAGCAGATGCTTTTCGTGGGTGATTCACGAAATGATATTCAGGCCGCGGTTGCCGCAGGCTGTCCGTCTGTGGGACTTACGTATGGCTATAACTACGGTGAAGCGATTGACCTTAGCCAGCCAGACGTTGTTTATGACAGTATTAATGACATTCTGCCCGCTCTCGGGCTTTTGCAAAGCGAAAATCAGGAATTGAAAAATGACTAAGCCCATCGTTTTTAGTGGCGCACAGCCCTCAGGTGAATTGACCATTGGCAACTACATGGGTGCGCTGCGTCAGTGGGTGAACATGCAAGATGATTTCCACTGCATCTACTGCATCGTTGACCAGCATGCCATCACCGTGCGTCAGGATGCGCAGCAGTTGCGTAAAGCGACGCTGGATACGCTGGCGCTTTATCTTGCGTGCGGTATCGATCCTGAGAAAAGCACCATCTTCGTTCAGTCCCACGTGCCGGAACATGCGCAACTGGGTTGGGCATTGAACTGCTACACCTACTTCGGCGAACTGAGCCGTATGACGCAGTTCAAAGATAAATCTGCGCGTTACGCGGAAAACATTAACGCCGGCCTTTTTGATTATCCGGTTCTGATGGCGGCGGACATTCTGCTGTACCAAACCAACCAGGTTCCGGTCGGTGAAGATCAGAAACAGCACCTTGAGCTGAGCCGCGACATCGCCCAGCGTTTTAACGCCATCTACGGCGATATCTTCAAAGTGCCAGAGCCGTTCATTCCGAAATCCGGCGCGCGCGTGATGTCGCTGCTGGAGCCGACGAAAAAGATGTCTAAGTCGGACGACAACCGCAACAACGTGATTGGCCTGCTGGAAGACCCGAAATCCGTCGTGAAGAAAATCAAACGCGCGATGACAGACTCCGAAGAGCCGCCAGTTGTGCGTTACGACGTCCAGAATAAAGCGGGCGTGTCCAACCTGCTGGATATCCTCTCTGCTGTGACCGGCCAGAGCATTCCTGAGCTGGAACAACGCTTCGAAGGCAAAATGTACGGTCATCTGAAAGGTGAAGTGGCGGACGCGGTTTCCGGCATGTTGACCGAGTTGCAGGAGCGTTATCATCGCTACCGCAACGATGAAGCATTCCTGCAGAACGTGATGAAGGAAGGGGCTGAAAAAGCCAGCGCTCGGGCTTCCGTCACCCTGAAAGCGGTGTACGAAGCGATCGGCTTTGTCGCAAAACCGTAATTCAACTGTGTCGCTAAAAACCGGGTAAATCCCGGTTTTTTTTCGCCTGTCTTTTCTGTGACCGATAAAAACTGTGAAGCGCCTCGCCGTTTGCACATCTCGCCATTGCGCTATATATTCAATTTAATGAAGATATAAATATTCAATTTACTGAAAATATATGATGCGTCGGACATTTATCAAGAAAGAAGGGGTTGTCTTAACAACTCTGGCTCGTTACCTGTTGGGTGAAAAGTGTGGTAACCGTTTGAAAACCATAGATGAGCTGGCAAATGAATGCCGCTCATCAGTCGGATTAACGCAGGCCGCGCTGAAAACGCTGGAATCCTCAGGGGCAATCCGCATTGAGCGTCGTGGGCGTAATGGCAGTTTCCTGGTCGAAATGGATAACAAAACGCTGTTGACGCATGTGGATATCAACAACGTGGTGTGTGCCATGCCGTTGCCGTATACCCGTCTGTACGAAGGGTTGGCGAGCGGCCTGAAAGCGCAATTTGAGGGGATCCCCTTTTATTACGCACACATGCGTGGGGCGGATATTCGCGTGGAATGTTTACTGAACGGTGTCTACGACATGGCGGTGGTTTCCCGTCTGGCGGCGGACAGTTATCTGGCGCAGAACGGGTTACGCATTGCGCTGGAACTGGGCCCACATACTTATGTCGGCGAGCATCAGCTCATTTGTCGCAAAGGTGAAGCTGAACACGTGAAACGTGTAGGTCTGGATAACCGCTCGGCGGATCAGAAAATCATGACGGAAGCGTGTTTTGGCGACAGTGACGTGGAGTTGGTAGACCTTTCCTACCACGAAAGCCTCCAGCGCATTGTGAAAGGGGATGTGGATGCGGTGATCTGGAACGTCGTGGCGGATGCCGAACTGGCGATGCTGGGTTTAGAAGCGACCCCGCTCACCCGCGATCCCCGATTCTTACAGGCAACGGAAGCCGTCGTACTGACACGCGCAGATGATTATCCGATGCAGCAATTACTGCGCGCGGTGGTGGATAAACAGGCGCTGCTCGCCCACCAGCAACGGGTCGTTAAAGGTGAGCAGGAACCCAGCTATTAAGTTAAGGGCGTTTTGATGGAATACCGACTGAACCTGCTATGTGAAGCGGGTGTGATTGATAAAGATATCTGCAGCGGCATGCTGCAGGTTGTTGAACGGTTGAGCAATGAGTGGCATCTGCCGGTTCACACCGAGCAAGGGACGATGGCGATGACGCACATGGCGAGCGCGTTAATGCGCAGCCGCCGTGGGGAAGTGATTGGGCCGCTGGATGACGAGTTACTGGCTGAAATGGCGCAATCAAACTTTTGGCCGACCATTTTGCTGGTGCACCAGGCATTGCTGAAAGAGTTTGCGGTGACGCTTCATGCAAATGAAGAGGGATATCTGCTGGCGAACCTGTACGGATTGTGGATGGCGGCAGAAGAAGGCGTTTGAAATTGATGGAATAGCAATGTCCTACACCTTAAATATTCAAAAAAATGAATATTTAAATCAGGGATTGGAAACGAGGCTAAAAGATGTTTACACACGCACTGAAACGGCAGAACCCTGCGCTTATTACCGCCGCGCTTCGGCTATGGCAACAGGGGAAGATTGTCCCCGATAGTTGGGTGATTGATGTTGACCAGGTTCTGGAAAATGGTAAGCGCCTGATTGATGTCGCGCAGCAACACGGCATCACGCTGTATCTGATGACCAAGCAGGTTGGGCGAAATCCCTGGCTGGCGGAAAAGTTGTTGGCGCTGGGTTATGCCGGGATTGTCGTGGTGGACTATAAAGAGGGCCGAACCCTGCGCCGCGCCGGATTACCGATCGCACATCAGGGTCATTTGGTGCAGATCCCGTCCCGACTCGTTGATGCCGCAGTACAACAAAATACGGATGTCATCACGCTGTTTTCGTTAGAGAAAGCGCGAGAAGTTTCTGCGGCCGCCGTGAAAGCCGGGCAGACGCAGGCGGTGATGCTCAAGGTGTATGACGACAACGACTTTCTTTATCCCGGGCAGGAAAGCGGCTTCCCGCTGGCCAATCTGGATGAGGTTGTTGCCGAGGTTCAACGGCTACCGGGTTTGCATCTGAGCGGATTAACGCATTTTCCCTGTCTGCTCTGGGATGAGGCGGCAGGTGAAATTGTACCAACGCCTAACCTGCACACGCTGGTTGATGCGCGACGCCAGGTGGAAGCGTCAGGCGTTGCTATCGAACAACTGAATGCTCCATCTGCGACCAGCTGCGCCTCTTTGCCGCTGCTGGCAAAGTATGGCGTCACTCACGCTGAGCCTGGTCATGCGTTGACCGGCACGATTCCTTCTAATCAACAGGGTGACCAGCCTGAGCGCATTGCGATGCTTTGGCTAAGCGAGATTTCTCACCATTTTCACGGCGACAGTTATTGCTATGGCGGCGGTTATTACCGTCGCGGGCATGCGCGTAATGCGCTGGTGTTTGCCCATGAAAATGCCGCGCCGGTTGAGACGCAACTGAAACCTGTTGATGACAGCAGTATTGATTATTACCTGCCGCTTACCGGGGAATTTCCGGTAAGCAGTGCCGTTGTGCTCTGTTTTCGCACACAAATCTTTGTGACGCGCAGTGACGTTGTGCTGGTGTCCGGTATTCAGCGCGGCGCGCCTGAGATTGTCGCCCGTTATGACAGCCTCGGAAACCTTCTGGAGGACTAATGGCTCGTTTCGTGGTGGTAGTGATTGATAGCTTCGGCGTCGGGGCCATGAAAGATGTTGCACTGACCCGACCGCAGGATGCTGGCGCGAATACTTGCGGGCATATCCTGAGTCAGCAGCCGCAGTTACGTCTGCCAACGCTGGAAAAACTGGGGTTGATGAATGCGCTGGGGTACACGCCTGGCGTGATGAAACCGTCTGCATCTGCGGTATGGGGCGTCGCGGAATTGCAACATGAAGGGGGCGATACTTTCATGGGGCATCAGGAGATTTTAGGTTCGCGACCCCAGGCGCCGCTGCGCATGCCGTTTAGCGAGGTTATTGGGCGCGTTGAACAGGCGCTGAAAGCCGCAGGCTGGCAGGTGGAGCGGCGTGGCGATGGGCTGGCGTTTCTGTGGGTGAATCAGGCGGTCGCTATTGGCGATAACCTCGAAGCGGATTTGGGGCAGGTCTACAACATTACCGGCAACCTTTCCGTCATTGACTTCGACGAGGTGGTGAAAATTGGCCGCATCGTGCGTGAGCATGTACAGGTTGGGCGGGTCATTGCTTTTGGCGGCATGCTGAACGATAGCCAACAGATTCTGGATGCCGTTGAGACGAAAGCGGAACGCTTTATCGGTATCAATGCACCGCGCTCCGGGGCGTATAAACACGGTTTTCAGGTGATTCACATGGGCTATGGCGTTGATGCGCAGGTTCAGGTTCCGCAGAAGCTGCATGAGGTCGGCGTGCCAACCGTACTGGTCGGCAAAGTGGCCGATATTGTCAGCAACCCACATGGGCGCAGTTGGCAAAACCTGGTCGATAGCCAGCGCATTATGGATATCACACGAGACGAATTTAACGCGGAACAGACCGTGTTTATTTGCACCAACATCCAGGAAACCGATCTCGCCGGTCATGCTGAGGATGTCGCACGTTATGCGGAACGGCTACAGGTTGTTGACAGTAATCTGACGCGCCTTCTGTCTGATATGGGAGCCGATGATTACCTGGTCGTCATGGCCGATCACGGCAACGATCCCACGATCGGGCACAGCCACCACACCCGTGAAGTGGTGCCGGTGCTGGTGTATCGACAGGGGCTGGAACCCGCGCAGTTAGGCGTTCGCGCCACGCTGTCAGATGTGGGCGCCACAGTATGCGAATTCTTTGGCGCCGCCGCCCCGCAAAACGGCACCTCTTTTCTTTCGGCATTACGGCTCACAGGAGACGCGTTATGAGCATTGATACTTCAGGCTACACCTACGCCCACGAGCATCTGCATATCGATCTCTCCGGGTTCAAAAATAATCTCGACTGCCGGTTCGATCAGTACGATCTCATCTGCCAGGAGATGAACGTTCTGATGGCGTTGGGCGTGCGTAACATCATTGAGATGACCAACCGTTACATGGGGCGTAACCCGCAATTTATGCTCGATCTGATGCGTGATACGGGAATGAATGTGGTGGCCTGCACGGGGTATTACCAGAATCAGTTTTTCCCGGAACACGTCGCGACCCGCAGCGTGGAGCAACTGGCCCAGGAAATGGTCGATGAAATTGTCGACGGAATCGATGGCACTGAACTGAAAGCCGGGGTCATCGCTGAAATCGGCTCCAGTGAAGGCGTAATCACGGAGCTTGAAGAAAAGGTCTTTATTGCTGCCGCGCGTGCCCACAATGAAACCGGGCGCCCAATCTCTACACACACCTCGTTCGGCACGATGGGTCTGGAACAACTGGCCTTACTGAAAACGCAGGGCGTCTCCCTCTCGCGAGTGGTGATTGGTCACTGCGATCTCAAAGATAACCTCGACAATATCTTACGCATGATCGATCTCGGCGCGTATGTGCAGTTCGACACTATCGGTAAAAGCAGCTACTACCCGGACGAGAAACGTATTGGGATGCTGCATGTGCTTCGCGATCGCGGTTTGCTCAACCGCGTGATGCTCTCAATGGATATTACCCGCCGGTCACATTTGAAAGCGAACGGCGGTAATGGCTACGACTACCTGTTAACCACCTTTGTCCCACAACTGCGCCAGTCAGGGTTCAGTCAGGTCGATGTGGACATGATGCTGCGTGATAACCCTGCTCGTTTCTTCCAGTAGGTCGGTTTGATTGAGACAGCGCGCGTTGAGGGTAGGCGTTTTTAATAACGTATTAGCGATAGAAATAAATCAATAAGGATACAGACAATGAAAATCGTGATTGGTGGTCAGATTGAGAAAGACAAAATAGCTGAAACAGTCCGCCGTGAAGCGGGCGATCGTGCAACCTCAGTCACTGTCATGGGGGACATTGAAGCAGCCATGGCATTAAAAAGTGGCGCGGCCGACTACTATTTCGGCGCGTGTAATACCGGTGGCGGCGGGGCGCTGGCAATGGCGATTGCAATTGCGGGGGCCAGCCAATGTATTACCGTCGGCATGCCGGGAAAAATTCTGTCAAATGAAGAGATTATTGCAGGCGTAAACGCAGGGAAAAAAGCATTCGGTTTTACGGGGCAGGACACTGAAATCGTTGTCCCGGTAATTATCAAGGCAATCCTGGGCGCATAGGAGGAAAAATGGAACATGAGTTTCTGATGCGTCTGTTAACCATCGATCCCATGAAGGCTGGATTGATCGCGCTCATTGGCGGGCTGTCTGCGATGATGGCCAACCGGGGGATTGCGGTTTTTCATGATGGCCTGCGGCCATTGATGCCTGAATATCTCGAAGGGAGAATGGATCACAAAACGCTGGCGGCAACCAGCTTTGCACTGAGTTTCGGATTGGTCATCGGATTTGGGCTGCCATTTTCACTGACCGCGCCGATTATTCTGGTGCATAGCCTGTTGCTGGGAACCGATGTGGTGGGCACATGGTGTAACAATAGTCGCCGTGGCTTTCTGCTCTCCGGCGTCATTGGTGCCCTTTATGGCGTGGCGCTGATGGTTGGACTGCGTTCAGTGGTTGATCTGTTCAACATGATGCCCGTGAATTTTATGAATAACCTCAGCCAGGTGGGAGACCCGATTATTGTCTGTTTCGCCCTCTTTCCTGCACTGGTTGTCGGTTATCAGTACGGATACAAAAAAGGCATGTGGGTGCTGGTGGCGACACTGGTGGGATATCTGGTCGCGCACTCTTTTGGCAGTATCAGTTTTGGCGGGCGCATTGAAAAACCCGTCAAGCTTGACCCGAACGGCATTGCGCTATTGCTTGCGATGATCGCGATGTTCTATTTCACCATGCAAGAGCGTCCTGCGACGTCAGAAAATGCGGATGGGGTAAAGACGAAAGGCGCGAATGAGATGCTGGTGGGCCTCTTTTCGGCACGTATAGAGCGCATTCAGAAAAACAAATGGCTGTTGGTGTTCAGCGGCGGCTTATGTGCGATGGCCGGTTCGATGTCATTCAGTTTGCTGGCAGAAGGCCCCGTTTCGCTGCAATTGATGGCGCAGGGAGAGCAAACCAGTGCCATGCTGGTCGCCCTGGCGCGAGCGATCAGTTTTATCCCCCTGGTCGGTATGACGGCCATTGCGACAGGGGTTTACAGCCCGGAAGGCATGAAGTTTGTTTTTGTTGCCGGCCTTGCGACGAACAACCCTTTTATCGCGTTCATTGCAGGCGGCGTCATTATGTTCCTGGAGATTAGACTGCTCGCCAGAACGGCTATCTGGCTGGACAAATATCCTGGCGTCAAAGCGTGTGGCGATCATATCCGCACCGCGATCACACGAATGCTGGAAGTGTCGCTGTTGGTGGGTGGGATGATTGCGTCTAATGCCATTTTACCGGGTATGGGATTCATGATCGTTGCAGGCATTTATCTGCTTAACCGAACCTCCCGTAGACCACTGGTGGAGATGTCTATTGGCCCGGTTGCCACGATTGCCGTCGGGATACTGGCTAACCTCTTATATTTTATCGGTATTGTGCAACCCTAAGGTCATCGCCATGGAAACCTATCCATTACAAAGCCTGACGCTGATGGAGGCTCAGGAGAAGCAATTTGCGCTGGTGGACACACTGTGCCGCCATTTTCCCGGTGCTGATTTTTTGGCAGGCGGCGATCTAGGGTTGGTGCCGGGGCTAAATCAGCCCCGGGTAACGCAGCGTGTAGAACAGGTACTGGCGGATGCGTTTCACGCCGGGGCGGCCGTGTTGGTGCAGGGCGCGGGTACGGGGGCTATTCGTGCAGGGCTGTGCGCGTTGCTCAAACCCGGGCAGCGGCTACTGGCACATGATGCGCCGGTGTATCCCACCACGGCGTGCATCATTGAACAGATGGGTATTGAACTTATCCGTGCCGATTTCAATACTCCCGGCGCGATAACGCAGGCTATTGCCCAGCACCGCCCTCAGGCGGCGCTAGTTCAGCACACACGCCAGCAACCCCGGGACAGCTACTCGCTGACGGCGGTGCTGGAGGAAATCGCACAGAGCGGGGTTCCCACGCTGACCGATGACAACTATGCGGTCATGAAAGTGGACAGCATCGGGTGTGAGTGCGGTGCCACACTTTCTACGTTCTCTTGCTTTAAACTCTTCGGGCCTGAAGGGGTGGGGGCGGTGGTTGGAGAGGCCGACGCTATCGCTAAAATCCGCTCTACCCTGTATTCCGGCGGGAGCCAGATCCAGGGCGCGCAAGCGCTGGAAGTACTGCGTGGACTGGTTTTCGCACCCGTGATGCATGCCGTGCAGGCGGGGGTATCCGAGCGTTTGCTCGCACGACTCAATGGCGGGAGTTTGCCGGAGGTGAAGCAGGCGGTCATTGCCAATGCGCAGTCGAAAGTGCTGATCGTGGAGTTCAATCACCCGATTGCCGGGAGAGTGCTGGAAGAAGCGCACAAACGCGGGGCGCTGCCTTACCCGGTGGGGGCGGAATCAAAATATGAGATCCCGCCTCTGTTTTATCGTCTCTCCGGGACGTTTCGCGAAGCCGCGCCGGGTCTGGAACAGTATGCGATTCGTATTAATCCAAACCGTAGCGGCGAAGAGACGGTGCTGCGAATCTTGCGGGAAAGCATCGGGCAGGTCATGGCTGGCTAGCGCCCGGTGATGACAGGCATAAAAAAACCGGGAAATTCCCGGTTTTTTTACATTAATGGTTCGAGAACCAGTTTAGCTTATCGCGCAGAGCGACCACTCTACCGACAATAATTAGCGCAGGGCTTTCAACACGTTGCGCCAGGTCACCTAACTCCGACAGCGCCCCGTTAACCACGCGTTGTGACACGGCAGTGCCATTCTCAACCAGCGCAACAGGCATATCAGCCTGCATACCGAATTCAATCAGTTTTTCCTGGATGGTCGCCGCCTGATTCAGCCCCATGTAGAACACCAGCGTCTGCTTCTCAGCCGCCAGGTTCTCCCAGTCCAGCTCGCCACCGGTTTTCAGATGCCCGGTAACCAGACGGACGCTTTGCGCGTAGTCGCGGTGGGTCAGCGGGATCCCGGAGTAAGCTGAACAGCCTGAAGCCGCCGTAATTCCCGGAACCACCGAGAAGGGGATCCCTGCGTGGCATAAGGTTTCCAGCTCCTCGCCGCCGCGACCAAAAATAAACGGATCGCCGCCTTTCAGACGCACGACGCGTTTACCCTGTTGGGCTTCACGCAGCAGGATCTGGTTAATCTCTTCTTGCGGCACGCAGTGATATCCCGCCCGTTTGCCCACGAAGACGCGGTCAGCATCGCGGCGGACGAGGTTCATGATGTCGTCGGAAACCAGGCGGTCGTACACCACCACATCGGCCTGCTGAATTTGCTGCAACCCTTTCAGGGTGAGCAGACCGGCGTCGCCAGGGCCGGCACCCACCAGCACCACTTCACCACGGTGATCCAGCGGTTCGCTGAGCATTTGTTCCGTGGTGTGTTCAATGGCCTGGCGATCGTCGTTGGCGAGCGACTGCGCCAGACGGTCGTTGACAAAGAGTTTCTCCCAGAAGCGACGGCGTTCGCCCATGGTGGCGAATTGTTTTTTCACCCGGGAGCGTAACTGCCCGGCATACTGCGCAACCTGGCCTAAATGCTGGGGCAGCATGGCCTCAAGTTTCTCACGCAATAAACGCGCGAGAACCGGCGATGTGCCGCCCGAGGAGACGGCGACCATCAGCGGCGAACGGTCAATAATCGAGGGCATAATAAAGCTGGCGGCTTTCGGCGCATCGACCACATTGCAGAAAATACGGCGAGTTTCGGCAGCGCGGCTAACGCGTTGATTCACTTCATCGTCATCGGTTGCTGCAATAGCCAGCCAGCAAGGGTCGAGGAGCGCTTCGTCGAACGGCCCTTCCACCAGCGTTAACATGCCTTCATTTGCCCATACGGTAAACTGTGGAATAAACGCCAGTGCATTGACCGTGAGTCTGGCACCGGCTTCCAGCAGTAACCGCGCTTTGCGTTCTGCGACATCACCCCCGCCGACGATCAGGCAGTCGCGGTCACGTAGTTGACAAAATATAGGCAAATGATCCACGACATTACCCCTTAATTATTGGCAGCAGCCTCAGTTTGGTTGATTTTTGCCGGAGCCGGACGCTCCGATTTCGGCGTAGCATACCAATAACCCCATCCCATGAACACGACACCGGACAAAGTATTACCTAGTGTTACCCACAACAAATTGTGACCGATCCCGGACAAGGTATACGCGTCGCTGTGATGACCAAACCAGGAGAGGGCGAACAGGGTCATGTTGGCAACGGAGTGCTCATAGCCAGAGGCGATAAACGCCAGCAGACACCACCATATAGCGATGAATTTCGCGGCGCCTTCGGTACGGATTGCCATCCAGATTGCCAGGCAAACCAGCCAGTTACACAGCGCGCCTTTGAAAAAGAGCACGGTGGCCGGGGCGGTTGTTTTGGCAAGGGCAACCGAGTGCACAATGCTGGTATCGACCGGTAGCAGGCTACCACCGCCCCAGCTATACAGCAGCGCGACGAACACCGAACCCACCAGGTTGCCCAGCCAGGTTTGCGGCAGAATAGCCCACATTTGCCCGTGGCTGATGGTACCTGCTTTGACGCCGAGCGTCAGGAACATGGTGTGACCCGTGAAGAGTTCAGAACCGGCAATAATCACCAGCGTCAGCGCAATACCAAAGGTTGCACCCATCACCAGTGGACGAATAGAAGGGTCGAGCAGATTCCCGAGGGTAAAAATAAGGATAATACCGAGACCGACATAGGCCCCCGCCATTGCAGAACTAATCCAGAAGCCAAGCGGGTTTTTCGCCGACAAGCGTGCGATGCGCGCAGCGTTAGCCGCACACTTATTGATAGTGTCTGTGAACATGTATTTGATTATCCTTGAAATATAAATAATAAAAAAAACAATCATACGTAGGCCGGATAAGGCATTTATGTCGCCATCCGGCAATGTGCTTATGCAATTTGCCGGATGGCGCTACGCTTATCAGGCCTGCGAAAAAAGGCCTACCCAATACGTCAAATAAGGGAGGCGTTGCACCTCCCGTTAATCCATTAACCGCGCAACTGCACGACACCGTCTTTAACACGGGCTTCGTAGTGCGCCACGGAGTGACTTTCGTCCTCCATGCACAGGCCGTCGCTCAGGCGAAAACGCTGTTTTTTCAGCGGGCTGGCGACCCACAACTCCCCCTGGTGCTCTGCAATCAACCCGCGAGACAACACGCTGGATTCGAAAAAGGGATCGATGTTGCTGATCGCAAAGACCTGGTCGCTATGGTAAGGACGGAAAATAGCGACTTGCTCTTCGCCTAACAGCGCACAGACGCCGGTTGCAGGCAGAATGTCATCGATTTTGCAGATGTTTTTCCACTGGCTCATGCGTTCTCCTCCACCAGAGTTACCGGAATGCGTTCGTACGGTGTTGCCGGACGATGCTGTTCACGTTCAGGAACGACCTGCACGTTCGGGTCGCGTTTATCGCTGTTGATAAAGTGTTTGAAGCGAACCTGGGCAGACGGCGTGTTGACGGTTTCTGTCCACTCGCAGATGACGGCTTCACGCAGACGCGCCATCTCTTCTTCCAGGTGTTCGTTCAGCCCCAGTTTGTCGTCGATAATGACGGACTTCAGGTATTCAATACCGCCTTCCAGGCTATCTAACCACGGTGCGGTACGCGTCAGTTTGTCTGCCGTGCGGATGTAGAACATCATGAAACGATCGAGATATTTGAGCAGCGTGTCGCGGTCGATATCCGCCGCCAGCAGATCGGCGTGGCGCGGTTTCATCCCACCGTTGCCGCAGACGTACAGGTTCCAGCCTTTTTCCGTCGCAATAATACCGACGTCTTTACCCTGGGCTTCCGCACACTCACGGGTACAGCCGGAAACGCCGAATTTCATTTTGTGCGGGGTGCGGATGCCTTTGTAACGGTTTTCCAGCTCAACGCCGAAACCGACGCTGTCGCCCACGCCGTAACGACACCAGGTGCTGCCGACGCAGGTTTTCGCCATACGCAGCGCCTTCGCGTACGCATGACCGGTTTCAAAGCCTGCGTCAATTAGCTGACGCCAGATCTCCGGCAGGTCGTCTTTCTGCGCGCCAAACAGACCAATACGCTGAGAGCCGGTGATTTTGGTATACAGATTGAATTCACGGGCGATACGGCCCACCGCCACCAGACCTTCCGGGGTAATTTCACCGCCCGCGGAACGTGGGATCACGGAGTAGGTGCCGTCTTTCTGAATGTTGGCCAGGAAGTTGTCGTTGGTATCCTGTAGCGGTGTGTGCTGCGGCTTCAGAATGTATTCATTCCAGCAGGAGGCCAGCAGGGAGCCAACGGTGGGTTTACACACTTCACAACCGTAGCCTTTACCGTGTTTCGCCAGCAGTTCTTCAAAGGTTTTGATGCCTTCCACCCGGATGAGATGGAACAGCTCCTGGCGAGAGTACGGGAAGTGCTCGCACAGGTTGTTGTTCACTTCAATGCCCTGTTTCGCCAGTTCGGCATTCAGTACCTGAGTGACCAGTGGGATACAACCCCCGCAGCCGGTTCCTGCTTTGGTTTCCGCTTTCAGGGCGGCGACGGTGTGGCAACCTTTGTTGATGGCGGCGACCAGCATACCTTTCGTGACGTCGAAGCAGGAGCAGATCTGCGCGCTGTCCGGCAGTTTATCTACGCCGATGGACGGCTTACCGCTGCCCGCGTGCGCTGGCAGGATCAGCGAGTCCGGGTTCTCCGGCAGTTCGATGGCGTTCAGCACCAGTTGCAGCAGGTTGCCGTAATCGCTGGTGTCACCGACCAGAACCGCGCCGAGCAGCGTTTTGTTATCTTTACTTACGATCAGGCGTTTGTAGACTTCTTTGCTTTCATCAAGATAGACATAGCTACGTGCGCCAGGCGTACGGCCATGCGCATCGCCGATACCGCCCACGTCGACGCCCAGCAGTTTCAGCTTGGCGCTCAGATCCGCGCCTTCAAAGGCGTTTTCGTGGTTAAGAATATGGTCAACGGCGACCTGCGCCATTTTGTAGCCCGGTGCGACCAGACCGTATACGCGATCGTTCCAGCTAGCGCATTCACCAATCGCGTAGATGTCCGGGTCAGAGGTCTGGCAGGTGTCGTTAATCACGATACCGCCGCGCTGAGCGACGTCCAGACCACACTGGGTGGCCAGCTTGTCACGCGGGCGAATACCGGTGGAGAAGACGATAAAATCCACTTCCAGTTCGCTGCCATCGGCAAAACGCATGGTTTTGCGCGCCTCAGTTCCTTCCTGAACGATCTCTTTGGTGTTTTTGCTGGTGTGTACGCGCACGCCCATGCTTTCAATTTTGCGACGCAACTGCTCGCCACCCATGTGATCCAGTTGTTCAGCCATCAACATCGGTGCAAATTCGATCACGTGCGTTTCGACGCCGAGGTTTTTCAGCGCGCCAGCGGCTTCCAGCCCCAGCAGACCACCGCCTACAACGGCCCCACGCTTGCTGCGACGAGCGCAGGACTCAATGGCGTTGAGATCTTCAATGGTGCGGTAAACAAAGCAATCCTGCGTTTCGGAACCTTTAATCGGTGGGATCCACGGATAAGAACCGGTCGCCATGATGAGCTTATCGTAATAAACCGTACGCCCGGCGCTGGAGTGGATAACCTTCTCCTGGCGGTTAATGGTGATGGCACGTTCGCCCACCAGAACTTTCACACCGTGCTTTTCGTAAAACCCTTCGCGCACCAACGACAGCTCTTCAGCCGTATGGTGGGAGAAGTAAGAAGACAGGTGGACACGGTCATAGGCTTTGCGGGGTTCTTCACAGAAGACGGTAATATCAAACTGGGTCGCGTCAGCTTTATCAAGAAGATCCTCAATAAAGCGATGGCCGACCATACCATTACCGATAATAGCGAGTCTGACTTTGCTCATTTTTGCCTCGATTTCTTTTCTATTACTGCCTACCTTAACGATTCAGCTACCCCACTTATTGATGCAAATCAAATTCACCTTTATATACTCCTTTAGAGGTATATTGCTGATTTGTCAGCATTTTTCTAAGTCACGGAATTGTCTGGCTTTTCGTGCTTGTACAAAAAGAATACAAACTGAAAGGTTTTAAGGAGTTAGCCGCTACCTCTGGCGATGTCGAGGTTTACGCCTTCAGGATGAGGAGGGAATAAACCCCTTTTCAGGACGAAAAGGGGCAGGAAAAACTTAGTGGGCTGCCGGGACGCTGTGCTGACGATGACGGGTGACAAATCCGAGGATAAAACACATCACAAAGACGACCGCGTACAGACCATTGGCGGTGAACAACGCCGCCTGCGGGCCGCTGTGCGCCACGATTGGCCCCGTAACCACAAAGGTCAACATCGTGCCGATGGTGCCGCAGGTCAAAATAAAGTTAACCAGTTTTGGCGAGGCGACTTTGGTCTGCTGTGAACCGAGTGTGATGATGGTGGTATAAATGGCGCTGGAGAAGAAGCCCAGCGTCAAGATAAACCACGGCATATGTTCTGGCGTGCCGGTAATAAACAGGTACATCAGCACGGTTGCCAGGCCTGCCAGCACCGTCAGAATACGCTGCAGGTCAAAGAAACGCAGAATGAAGCTGAATCCCCACATCCCGAACATGTACGACATCCAGAAATCGCTGACCAGCGTACCGGCATCATTCAGGCTCATACCCAGACCTTTGGCGTATTCCGGCACCCAGGAGATAAAACACAACTGACCGAGGATGTAGCACAGGGCTGCAATGGCCAGAAACAATACGCCGATGCCCCATTTTTCTTTTGCCACGGGGGCTTCGGTTTGCTGCGCATGTTTACCCAGCGCCGGGAATTCACAGCCGAAAGTCAGAATGAAAATTGCCGCGTAGACCAGACCGATGCAGGCATAAACCCAGTACCACTCGATGCTGCGTGCCAGCAGGTACGCGGCAACCATCGGGAAAATCATCCCCGCCATGCTAAAGAAAGAGTCGGTAAACAACAGGCGTGAACCGCGCTGACGACCTTCGTACATTTGCGTTATCAGGAACGTACCGATCGACATAGTGATACCGCTGACCAGCCCGAGAACAAACATGGCGGCAGAAAACAGCGCCAGACTGTGGCCGAACATCAGTCCGACAACCGCCAGTAGCATCAGGATAAACCCAAAACGCAGCTGTGTTTTCAGCGGGACAATTTCCATCAGCCAGGCATTGAGGAAGATAGAGATCAAAATACCGGCATTGAGGAAGGTGAAAGTGTTGCTCATACTGGAAACAGGCAGATGGAAGTAATCTGCAATGTTTCCCATCACCATTCCGGTGACAATCACTAACGCCCCTGTCAGGGCGTAGGAGAGAAAGCTAATCCATGTGAGCTTGATACGATTGCTGTTAGTCATGACTGGCCTGTGTATAGAGGTGTAAAGCGCGTTGACAGCGCAATGGGCGGGCAGATTTTAGGCGTTTTAGTGATGTATTTAAATATTTTTTAGTAATTGATACATTTGTTGCATTTTTTAAAGTGATATTTGTCACAAAAAAATTAGGCGGCCTGACATGACCAGGGGATCCGATACGTAAAATTAAGTAAAGGGATGGCCTTGTCATGGAAGGCTCTTTAGAATCAATCCACTTGCTTTTGTTTCTGCTCCCGTTAAGGAAATCTCATGCTCAAATCGACTCTGGCGGCTGTTGCAGCTGTTCTCGCTCTTTCCGCTCTCTCTCCTGCAGCGCTGGCAGCGAAAGGTGATCCTCGCGTTCTGCTGACAACTTCTGCCGGTAATATTGAGCTGGAGCTGAATAGCCAGAAAGCGCCTGTTTCAGTACAAAATTTTGTCGATTATGTAAACAGTGGTTTCTACAATAACACCACGTTTCACCGTGTGATCCCCGGCTTTATGGTTCAGGGCGGCGGTTTTAACGAACAAATGCAGCAGAAGAAACCTAACCCGCCAATCAAAAATGAAGCGGATAACGGTTTACGTAACACCCGTGGCACCATTGCGATGGCGCGTACGGCCGACAAAGACAGCGCGACCAGCCAGTTCTTTATCAACATCGCGGACAATGCTTTCCTCGATCACGGCCAGCGTGACTTCGGCTATGCCGTTTTCGGTAAAGTCGTGAAGGGGATGGATGTGGCGGACAAAATCTCCCAGGTTCAGACCCATGACGTGGGGCCGTATCAAAACGTTCCGTCAAAACCGGTTGTTATCCTCTCCGCGAAAGTTCTGCCGTAATCGCATTTTGCGCGGGCACTGATGCCCGCGCGACTCCCGGCCTCTGCGTAACCCGAAATTGCTGCTTATACTTGTGGCAAGTGAAGGCGCATTCAGGGAGGTCACGTGAAAAAGCTCACCGATAAACAAAAATCTCGTCTCTGGAAACATCTGCGAAACGCCAATTTCCAGGCCAGCCGCTGTCTTGAAGGTGTTGAAATCCTACTGGTTACTCTGACCGCTGAGGAAGCCCTTGTACGCCTTGAGGCGTTGAGGAGGCACTATGAGCGATAAATTTGGTGAAGGACGCGACCCCTATCTTTACGACGGTCTCGATGTCATGCGTAACCGTTTAGGCATTCGTCAGGTTCAACGTCTGGAGCAGGCAGCATATGAACTGACGGCATTACGCGCCGCGACCATTGAACTGGGGCCGCGGGTTCGTGGTTTACCTTACCTGTGCGCTATTCATCGCCAACTTTATCAGGACATTTTCGACTGGGCGGGAAAATTACGCGAAGTGGATATCTATCAGGGGGACACGCCTTTCTGCCATTTTGCCTGGATCGAAAAAGAGGGCAATGCCCTGATGCAGGATCTGGAAGAAGAAGGGTATCTGTCCGGATTGCCAAAAGAGAAATTCGTCGTCAGGCTCGCGCATTATTATTGTGAAATTAATGTGCTGCATCCGTTTCGTATCGGCAGCGGCCTGGCGCAGCGCATCTTCTTTGAACAACTGGCGATTCATGCCGGTTACGCGCTGAGCTGGAACGGTATTCAGGCGGATGAGTGGAATCAGGCCAACCAGAGTGGCGCCATGGGCGACCTGTCGGCATTGCAGGCAATATTTCGTAAAGTGGTGAGCGAAGCGGAGGAAACTGAGTAGAATAGCGCGGTTCTAACGTACCGGAGCCGCCATGATCCTGCTAATCGACAACTACGATTCTTTCACCTGGAACCTCTACCAGTATTTTTGCGAGCTTGGCGCGGATGTGCTGGTCAAACGGAATGACGAGTTGACGCTGGCGCAAATCGACGCGCTCAATCCGCAAAAGATCGTAATTTCTCCAGGCCCCTGCACGCCGAACGAAGCCGGAATTTCGCTGGATGTGATTCGCCATTATGCCGGGCGATTGCCCATCCTGGGCGTGTGCCTGGGCCACCAGGCACTGGCGCAGGCGTTCGGCGCGACCATCGTTCGGGCCGCGAAAGTCATGCATGGCAAAACCTCACCGATAACCCATACCGGTCAGGGGGTTTTCCTGGGGTTGCCGACGCCATTGCGTGTGACGCGTTACCATTCTCTGGTGATTGACCCCGCCACGCTTCCCGCCTGTTTTGACGTCACCGCCTGGAGTGAAACCCAGGAAATTATGGGCATTCGTCATCGGGAATGGGATCTGGAAGGCGTACAGTTTCATCCAGAAAGTATTCTCAGCGAACAAGGGCATCAGCTACTGGCAAATTTCCTCCAGCGCTGATTTGTAGTTGCTATCTAGTGATTTTTTATGCATATTTTGTGATTATAATTTCACATTAATTTCTGCATAACTGGGTGGTCATAAGATGGCAACTGAACAAACTGCAATTACGCGCGCGACTTTTGATGAGGTTATCCTGCCGATTTATGCACCGGCGGAGTTTATTCCGGTAAAAGGCAAAGGTAGCCGCGTCTGGGATCAACAAGGAAAGGAATACGTTGATTTTGCTGGCGGGATTGCAGTAACGGCGTTGGGGCATTGTCACCCGGCGCTGGTTGAGGCGCTGAAAACCCAGGGCGAAACGTTGTGGCACACCAGTAACGTCTTCACCAATGAACCGGCGCTACGACTGGGGCGTAAGCTTATCGACGCGACGTTTGCAGAACGCGTGCTGTTCATGAACTCTGGTACAGAAGCGAATGAAACGGCCTTCAAACTGGCACGTCATTACGCCTGCGTGCGCCACAGCCCATTCAAAACCAAAATCATCGCCTTCCACAATGCGTTTCACGGTCGCTCGCTGTTCACCGTAACGGTTGGCGGCCAGCCGAAGTATTCCGATGGTTTTGGGCCGAAACCGGCCGACATCGTCCACGTTCCCTTTAACGATCTTCATGCGGTGAAAGCCGTGATGGATGACCATACCTGCGCGGTGGTGGTGGAGCCCATCCAGGGGGAAGGAGGATTAACGGCGGCAACTCCCGAGTTTCTGAAAGGACTGCGTGAATTGTGCGACCAGCATCAGGCATTGCTGGTCTTTGATGAAGTGCAGTGCGGCATGGGGCGTACAGGCTCCCTGTTTGCGTATATGCACTATGGCGTGACGCCGGATATTCTGACCAGCGCCAAGGCGCTTGGCGGCGGGTTCCCGGTGAGCGCCATGCTGACCACGCAGGAGATTGCCAGTGCGTTTCACGTCGGTTCCCACGGTTCTACCTACGGTGGCAACCCGCTGGCCTGCGCGGTTGCTGGCGCGGCGTTCGATATTATTAACACGCCAGACGTGCTGGACGGCATTCAGACAAAACGGCAGAAATTTGTTCAGCATTTGCAGAAAATTGACGAGCAGTACGACGTCTTCAGCGACATTCGCGGGATGGGACTGTTGATTGGGGCAGAGTTGAAGCCGCAATATCAGGGACGAGCGCGCGAGTTTCTTTATGCGGGCGCGAATGAAGGCGTGATGGTGCTGAATGCCGGCCCGGATGTGATGCGCTTCGCCCCCTCGCTGGTGGTGGAAGAGGCGGATATCGATGAGGGAATGCAGCGTTTCGCTCAGGCCGTCGCGAAAGTCGTTAACGCTTAATATCCCGTAACTGACGGCTGAGCCAGATCCCGTGGTGAGGCCGTTGACGCCAGGCGACCGACGAAATGGTGTGCATGGTTTTCAGGTGGCCCAGTATGCGCTGCAGGTGCTGTTCCAGGGTACTTAATGACCCATGGGAGAGCATCTCTGGCGCTTCCAGGATATTCACATCGCCAGAACTGCCCGGCCCGTCATACTCCAGACGCTGCTGGCAGCGCTGGAGCGCAATTTCGCACGATTCCAGATAGCGTTGCGCAAGGTCTGGCGTCAGCATCGTATGTTCCCGCGCCAGCGTGGTCATGGCGTTGATGTGCTCGACAATAAACTGGCTGTGCGTCACCCACAGTTTCATATCGGCCAGATAGTGCGCGTTAAAGCCGGGTTCCTGCATGGCCTGATTCAGCGAGTTGTACAGCGTGTTGTGCGCCTGATTGACACGCATACGCTGATACGCAAGCGGTGTTGCCTGTGGATTGTCGCTGAGGATCAGGCGTATAGCGTCTTGATCGGCTTCCAGCGCGTCGTGGGCGTTTTTGCGTAACAGACCGCTCTGCCACTGCGGCCAGAGCCAGACCGTTCCGCCAAACGCGATCAGGCAGCCAATCACCGTATCAATAAACCGCGGCACAATGTACTGCTCACCGTTTAACGTCAGCAATTGCAGGGTATACACCGCAGTGACCGTAAACCCGACCGTTGCCCAACCGTAATTTTTACGAATGATCAGATAGCTCACCAGTGTAATGACCAGCATGCCCGCTAGCGTGAAGCCTTCGGGAATATGGAAGTGTAGCGTCACGCCCGCAATCACCAGCCCGACCAGCGTACCTACCGAACGGTGTAATATGCGAACCCGCGTCGCGCCGTAGCCGTTTTGCGTCACAAACAGCACCGTCATCAGGATCCAGTACGGTTTCGGCAGATGTAACGCGCTGCCCATCAGACTGGCGATACTCAGCATGACGCTAATACGCCCGGCATTTCGCAGCGCGGGCGACTTGAAGGACAGATAGTTTTTTAACGCCGGGATCAGCGGGAGTCGGCGCTGTTTATCCGCCATCAGGTCGCGGGCGTAGAGCGGGCGTTGGGTCCGCAATACGCGGGCAATGCGGCTAAAGTGCCAGTAACAGAACTGACCGACCGGGTTATCGGGATGCTGGTTAGCGATTTTCTCCAGCGCACCAATCTGTTTTTCCATGGTAAAGCGAGTTGGCAGGCGGTGATACAGAATATCATCCGCCAGGATGCGTAAACGTGCGGCGACCGTTTGAGCGTTCCAGCGAATCACCTGTTCCGCATGGCTGCGTTCGACCAGCTTTTGCACCTCTTCCGGCTGATGCAGACTGACGGAGATATGTTCCTGTAGGTCCAGCGCTTCCTGGAAGGCCCGCAGCAGACGTTTGTATTCATTGTTGTGATGCGCCGACAGCATGTGCATTTGCTGGTAACACTGGGTGATGAGATCCACCGCTTTCTGTTGGCGTACCAACAAAGGCGGCAGCGCTTTTTCAGGATCCGCATGCTGGGTGAGCAGACTGTATTTGGCTTCGCAGTAGTCGGCCAATTCGCGGTACAACAAACTGAGCGACTCGCGCAGCGGTTGTTCACGCCAGAGCCAAAACCAAAACCAGTTAAAAAGCCCGTACCACAGGGTGCCCAGGGCATAGATCAGCAACGGCTCCCACACGGGCATGTTACCGGCAAGGCTGAGTGTGAAAATGGCGGCGATCAGCGAAGCCGGCAGGAGTCGGGCATGTAAGGCGCTGAGTTCAGCCGTCACGCCAAGAATCAGCGTTAAACCCGTCAGAATCAGCGGCAGCGGTATTGCTTGCGCGAGCAGGAGCTGCATTGCCAGGCTGCATCCGGCAAACAGCGATGCACCAATGACTAAGCGTTTGAAAAAGCGTTTGTGGGGGGTATCAAGCCCGGCGATGTTGCAGCAGGCGGGAACGAGAGAAAAGAGCAATCCCAGATGCAACTGGCCGATGATAAGGCCGATCGCCACAGGTAAACACAACACCAGCGTTTGCCGCAGTGCGTAGTTGATTTCAGGGTGATAGATCAGTCTTCGCCACATCGGTGCCAACAAAAATGGCGTATTACAGGGTAATACGCCATTTTGACGGGGTTAACGAGTGCCGTAGACGACGATGGTCTTACCGTGCGCGGAGATCAGGTTCTGATCTTCCAGCATTTTCAGAATACGACCAACGGTTTCGCGAGAACAGCCAACGATCTGACCGATCTCCTGACGGGTGATTTTGATTTGCATGCCGTCCGGGTGAGTCATCGCATCGGGTTGTTTCGCCAGGTTCAGCAGAGTCTGAGCGATACGACCGGTTACGTCGAGGAAGGCAAGGTTGCCGACTTTTTCGGACGTAACTTGCAGGCGACGAGCCATCTGGGAAGACAGGCGCATCAGAATATCCGGGTTCACCTGGATCAATTGGCGAAATTTTTTGTAGGAGATTTCAGCGACTTCACAGGCCGTTTTTGCACGAACCCATGCACTGCGCTCCTGGCCTTCTTCAAACAGGCCCAATTCGCCAATAAAATCGCCCTGATTCAGATAAGAAAGGATCATCTCTTTCCCTTCTTCGTCTTTAATCAGCACAGCCACTGAGCCTTTAACGATGTAGTACAACGTTTCTGCTTTTTCACCCTGGTGAATCAGCGTGCTCTTCGACGGGTACTTATGAATGTGGCAATGAGACAAGAACCATTCGAGAGTCGGGTCTGTTTGCGGTTTGCCAAGCACCATGCGCGGTTATCCTCTGTTATAAGCTGTCTCCAGAGCCAGAAAACGACGCTGTCTCTGGGGTTGCCAAAATATGCTTCCCGCTGCCAGGGAAGGGGGCTGCTAAAAATGTACTGCAGCCTGTAATGTGATGTTCTCTGCATACATGCAGTACGTCAATGTATTACTGTAGCATCCTGACTGTTTTAGCATAGCTTTCGCTGTGTGTCTCCTGGTGTCTCGCTTCAGCTTGATACAGGTCGCCTTCCGTTGCGAGATTTGTTATGTCCGCGTAATCTGTCAGGAAAATTGAAACATTGGAGTTACGAAATATGCAAGCGCGTGTGAAATGGGTTGAAGGCCTAACCTTCCTGGGAGAGTCTGCTTCCGGACACCAGGTTTTGATGGATGGTAACTCCGGTGATAAAGCACCGAGTCCGATGGAAATGGTGTTAATGGCTGCGGGTGGGTGCAGTGCGATCGATGTGGTGTCTATTCTGCAAAAGGGACGCCAGGACGTGACCAATTGCGAAGTGAAGCTCACTTCCGAGCGTCGTGAAGAGGCGCCGCGCCTGTTCACGCATATCAATCTGCATTTCATTGTGACTGGCAATGATCTCAAAGACGCCGCCGTTTCGCGCGCAGTCGATCTGTCTGCTGAAAAATATTGTTCCGTGGCGTTGATGCTGGAAAAAGCAGTGAATATCACGCATTCATACGAAGTGATTGCTGCCTGATGATCCTTGCCTGATGGCGCTGCGCTTATCGGGCCTACGACAGGAGTAGGCCGGATAACGCAACACCGCCATCCGGCAAAATCTTACCTTACTCGATTTTTTTGCCTTCCATCAGTCGCTGAACCAGCGGCAGCATGATCAACTCCATTGCCAGTCCCATTTTGCCGCCCGGCACGACTAATGTATTGATATGTGAAATAAACGAGCCCTGAAGCATTGCCAGCAGCCAGGGAAAATCGATCCCTTCCAGATTACGAAAATGAATAACGACAAAGCTCTCGTCTAATGACGGGATGCCTTTTGCCGCGAAGGGATTCGAGGTGTCCACCGTGGGGACGCGCTGAAAGTTAATATGCGTACGGGAGAACTGCGGGGTGATGTAGTTGATGTAATCATCCATAGAGCGAACCACCGAATCCATCACCGCCTCGCGGGAGTGTCCACGCTCGCTGGTGTCGCGGATCAGTTTTTGTATCCACTCCAGGTTGACTATCGGTACTACGCCAACCAGTAAATCCACATGGCGCGCCACGTTATGCTGCGGCGTCACTACGCCACCGTGCAGTCCTTCATAGAACAGGACGTCGGTCGGTTCGGGCAGGGGTTGCCATGGCGTGAAGGTTCCCGGCACCTGATTCCACGGTACTGCTTCATCGTAGGTATGCAGATATTTCCGCGACTGGCCTTTGCCCGCGTGTCCGTACTCGCCGAACGTTTGTTCCAGCAGACCAAAATCATTGGCTTCGGGGCCGAAATAACTGATATGTCGCCCGGCGTCCCGCGCTTTGCGGATCGCCATGTCCATTTCCGGACGCGTATAGCGATGAAAGCTGTCGCCTTCCACCTCGGCGGCGCGCAGATTTAACTGTGAAAAAATTTTACGGAACGCGAGGCTGGTGGTGGTGGTCCCCGCGCCGCTGGATCCTGTTACCGCAATCACTGGATGTTTGGCAGACATAACAACTCCATGAATAAACACTCGTTTTAGTATAGTCGGCCCTCAGCGGGGGATTACTCGTGCAACTGCTTTTTGGGCATGATATTGACCGTTTCGTGGAGTTCGGACCACACCAGAACGGCCTCGCCGCGCTGTAACTGGCGTTTTACGTCGGCGACTTTTTGCGCAAGCGAACGTTCATGTTCACCATAATCGGTGCCTTCGCGCAATACAAAGCTTTCAATCAGGTTATCCAGCGTTTCAGCGGACAACTCCTGCCAGGGGATGATCATGATTATGCTTCCAGATATGTGGTGAGCCAGTCAGGGATGCGCGATTCAAGCCACATTTCCGGGCGGCGCAGCGTCCCGCCGATAAAGCCGACGTGCCCGCCATGCTCGGTTAATTGATACTCTACCTGCGGCGGCAGATTCTCGGGGTTCGGGATCACATGACTGTCCATAAACGGATCGTCTTTCGCGTGAATAATCAGCGTAGGTTTGGCGATCTGATTGAGCAACGGCATGGCGCTACATTGACGATAATAGTCTATCGCATCAGCAAAACCGTGAATTTTGGCAGTAATAAGATCATCAAAATCACGGATACGTCGTACCGCTTTTAGCTGCGCCAGATTGACAGGAAGCGTGCCGGGATAGGCCGCCAGTTTGCGTGACGCGTTGGCTTTGAGCAGATTGAGCAGGTAGCGCTGGTAAACGCGCGAAAATCCTTTTTCCATGTGATAGCTGCAGGCTTCAAGCACGAAAGGCGCGGAGACAATCACTGCCGCATCGACAGGAATCCCCCGACCCTCTTTCGCCAGCAGGCAGGCCAGCATATTGCCGCCGAGCGAATAGCCAACCGCAGCGGTGGGAACACGACCAAACTCGCGTTGCAGCCACTGTAAAAACCAGGTGCCGTCTTCCGTTTCCCCGGAGTGATAAATGCGATTCAGGCGATTGGGTTCGCCGCTGCAACCGCGAAAGTGCATCACGACACCCAGCCATCCACGCTTTTGTGCGGCCTCTATGAGTCCGTGGGCATACGGGCTGTTCAGACTCCCTTCAAGACCATGAAACACCACCAGACGTGGTTTGTGCTTCGCCTGATGTGGATCTTCACTCCATGCCAGATCGACAAAATCGCCGTCGGGTAATTCCAGGCGTTGCCAGTGTGGGCTGAACTGCACTTTACGGCGGATCAGTCGTGGGAGCATCGTTTGTAGATGGCGATTGCTGATGCCGCGCATCGGGCGGAACTCATACGAATCAGCGTCGGTCGGGGTCATTTCTGTGGGGGTGATTTCAACCATAGCACCAGAGCAATTAATCATCGGGAAGAATAACTATACCGCGCACACGGCTGGCAGGTTAGCCAATATGTGATTTTACGCTTAGTCAGTCAGGAGGTTACGTGAGAAAAGATGGATGTCCACCCCGGGTTTACGCCGCCAGAGACGGGCTTTACGTGTCCCTGTCGCCGCACTTTCCCCTGTCTCTTCAAACATGCCCGACGCCTCAAAACGGCGAATCAGACTTTTACGCTGAATGGCCTGACCCAAAATGATTTCGGTCGCCTCCTGCAACTGACCCTGGGTAAACGACGCCGGTAGACAGTAAACGGGCAGTAACGAGTACATCGTTTTTTGCCGCAGGCGATGCAGCGCTGAGGCAATGATGTTCTCGTGGTCGAACGCCAGAGGATATTCGGCAAGCTTGTCGAGCGGCACCCAGCGGGCGTCGCTAACGCTGGCGATATGCGGCGCGCAATCGGCCCAGGCGATCAGCGCGAACCAGGTGACGGTCAGGCTCCAGCCGCGTGGGTCGCGATCAGGCCCGGAGACGGTATCCAGTTGCTCCAGCCATGAAGGGGAAACCCCTGTTTTTTCTGTCAGTTTACGTAGCGCCGTCGCGCGGGTGGAATCATCGCGTGCCATATCAATAAAGCCGCCAGGCAATCCCCAGCGCCCTTTCTGCGGCTGCTTTGCCCGTTCGACCAGCAGGACACACAGCGTTTGTTCATGCAGGGTGAACAACACGCTATCCACTGTGACCAGGGGAGAAGGAAAGCGGCTGGCATCATACTGTTTCAGATAGTCGGCTTCGGTTGTCATAAGGCACTCACGGTGATGTGGAACGCTCACAAGTGTACCAGCACGACATCAGGCGGCAAGGCGCGTTTTTTTCCAATACTTATCAGGTGATTAACTTCTCTGTGAAAAATTAATCAATTTTGCGCTTGCTTAATATGTGTCTTAGGGACATTATTAATTGTGTCGAAGGGACACAATTAAAGGCGGGATATGAGATGAGCGAAAAATTGACATTAACGCTGGATGAGCAGGTCTACGCCATTGCCAGCGGTGTTTTTCCGGATGGCGCTGTCTGGATCAAGGTGACGGAGACGTTACCGTCCTCCGCCCGTCTGATGCGCATTCGCGCAGCGGCGATGCGGGATATGAACGATTTCATGCTGCTGGCGCAACTGGTTGAGGCGGTACGCCACCAGACGGATGTGCTGGTGAGCCATCTTGAACTTCCCTGGCTGCCGTGGGCGCGTCAAGACCGCCATATGGTTGCCGGTGACAGCTTTGCGCTGAAAGTCTTTGCCCGTCAGCTCAACACGCTGAAGTTCGACAAGGTGAACGTGCTCGACCCGCATAGCGACGCGGCAGCGGCGGCGATAGATAACCTGGTCGCGGTGCCACAGGAAGCCTGCCTGCTGCAAAGCGCGACTCTGCGCCGTCAGTTTCAACACCATGCGCTGATGCTGGTGGCGCCGGATGCCGGGGCGCTGAAGAAAATCGATGCTGTGGCCAGAGCTGCAGGGGTAGCGGAGTACGCCATTCTGAGCAAAAAACGCGATGTGGCGAGCGGTAATCTGACCGGCTTCGCGCTGGTGGCGGGGGACGTGAAGGACAGGGATGTGCTGATTGTCGATGACCTGTGCGACGCGGGTGGCACCTTCATTGGTTCGGCGCAGGTATTACGTGATGCCGGAGCGCGCAGTGTCAGTCTGTACGTGACGCATGGCATCTTCTCGAAAGGTGTGGAACACCTGTTTGCCAATGGCATTGATGCCCTCTACACCACCACCTCGTTGGCTGCACCGACGCTGGCGCATCCGCAGCTTGAACTTATCGACATTGACGCAATTTACCGCTGAGGGAGACAACATAATGAAAATGAATCCAATTCTGGCTATCGACGGCTATAAAGTCTCCCACCGCGTACAGTATCCGCAGGGAACCACCCGGGTGTATTCCAACTTCACGCCGCGCAGCGATCGCTATTTTCAGTCGCCGCTGCCGGACGGCAAGCTGGTGTTCTTTGGTTTACAGGGCTTTTTGCAGTGGTTTCTGGTTGATCTGTTTAATGAGGCTTTTTTTGCTCGCCCGCAAGACGAGGTGGTCAACGAGTATAAGCAGGTGATGGACAGCTACCTCGGTCGCGATGCCGTCGCGGTTGATCATATTCGCGCGCTGCATCAGTTGGGTTACCTGCCGCTGCATATTAAGGCGCTGGATGAAGGTACTAAAGTACCCATGGCGGTGCCCGTACTCACCATTATCAACACCAAACCCGAGTTTTTCTGGTTGGTGAATTACCTGGAAACCGTACTGTCGGCGGAACTCTGGAAAGCCTCAACGAACGCCACTATTGCTCACCATTACCGAAAAATTTGCGCGCGTTGGGCACAGAAAACCTGTAGCGACCTGACGCATCTCGATTTTCAGTGCCATGATTTTTCGTTTCGCGGCATGGCGGGTCTTCAGGACACCATGCAGGCGGGCAGTGGACATCTGTTGAGTTTTAAAGGCACGGATAGCATTCCGTCACTGTTGTATGCCCGTGATTACTACACCGACGGCGACGCGTACTTTATCGGTGCCAGTATTCCGGCGACCGAGCACAGCGTGATGTGCATGGGCGAGCGTGAACATGAGATTGAAACGTTCCGTCGGTTGATTGTCGATCTTTACCCGCAGGGTTTTGTGTCGATAGTGTCTGATACCTGGGACTACTGGCAGGTGCTGACGGAGTATACCCGTGAACTCAAAAATACCATTCTGGCGCGGGAAGGGCGGGTGGTCTTTCGCCCCGACAGCGGTGATCCGGTGGCGATCCTTTGTGGCACCGGACTGGACGAGGATGATCGCGGCGACCGCAGCCCACAAGAGAAAGGATCGGTGGAAGTGCTGTGGGAGATTTTTGGCGGCACAATCAATGATAAAGGTTATAAGGTACTCGACCCGCACGTCGGGCTGATTTATGGCGACTCGATCACCCTTGAACGGGCGAATGAGATCCTGCGGCGGCTGGAGGCAAAAGGGTTTGCCAGTTCAAACGTGGTCTTCGGGGTCGGTTCTTTCACCTATCAATACAACACGCGGGACACCTTTGGTTTTGCGATGAAAGCGACCTGGGGTGAGGTAGACGGCAACGGCCGTACAATCTTTAAAGCGCCGAAAACCGATAATGGACTGAAACGCTCTGCCCGCGGTTTGCTGCGCGTTGCGCGTGATGAGCAGGGTGAGTTACGTCTGCACGATGAACAAAGCTGGGTTCAGGAGCAAGAGGGTGAGCTGAAGACGCGTTTCCTTGATGGGCGGCTTTACAACCGTGAACATTTTGAACAAATCCGCCAGCGACTGGCGACGCAATGCTGAACTCCTACCTGTTTTTCAGACAGCAGACCGGATAGCGGCGCTTCAACATCGCTATCCGTCCGTAGGCCGGATAAGGCGCAAAAGCGCCGCCATCCGGCAATCACGGCTACTCGGCCAGCATCTGTTCGAGCTGTTCCTGTATCTCAAGCCAGGCCATTTCACACTCTTCCAGCCCTGATTTGGCGCTGGCTTGCTGTTGCAGACAGGCGGTGAGCTCGGCCTTTCTGCTCTGATCGTACAACTCGCTGTCGCCCAGTTTTTCTTCCGCCTGCGCCAGTTGCGCGTTCAGTTTCTCCATCTCTTTTTCCAGTCGCGCAATTTCTTTACGCAGTGGCTGAGTTTGCGTGCGTAACTCTGCTTCACGGCGCTTCTGATCTTTACGCGCCTGTGCGCTATTGGCGTTGTCTTTCGGCGCGTCATCAGGCTGACTTTCCTGTTTCTGCACGTCGCTCAGCCATTGTTGATAATCTTCCAGATCGCCATCGAACGGCTCGACTTTACGGTCATGAACCAGATAGAGATCGTCAGTGGTTGAGCGCAGCAGGTGACGGTCGTGCGAAACGACAACCAGCGCCCCTTCAAAGTCGATCAAGGCTTCAGTCAGCGCCTGACGCATATCCAGATCCAGGTGGTTGGTCGGTTCATCGAGCAGCAGCAGGTTCGGACGCTGCCAGACGATCAGCGCCAGCACCAGACGGGCCTTTTCACCGCCGGAGAAACGGTGAGTCTCTTCAGTGACCTTATCGCCCTGGAAGCCAAAGCCGCCGAGATAATCCCGCAGCTTCTGTTCCAGCTCCTGCGGTGCCATTCGCGTCAGATGCTGCAACGGTGATTCGTCTGCGCGCAGGAACTCCAGTTGATGCTGGGCGAAATACCCCAGTTTGATGCCTTTTGCCAGACCGATCTCCCCGCTGACAGGGTTGAGCTCGCCCGCCAGCAGTTTGATCAGCGTCGATTTCCCCGCGCCGTTGCGTCCTAACAGTCCGATACGTGAGCCGGGAACCAGATTAAGTTTGATGGAGTCGAGGATAACGCGCTCGCCATATCCAGCGCTCACTTTCTCCATTTTCAGCAGCGGGTTAGGCAGGCTTTCCGGCGCCCGGAAGCTGAAGTGGAACGGGTTGTCGACATGCGCCGGAGCGATAAGCTCCATGCGCTCCAGCATCTTAATGCGGCTCTGGGCTTGCTTCGCTTTGGTCGCTTTGGCGCGGAAACGGTCGATATAGCTTTGCAAGTGCGCGACACGCTCCTGCTGGCTTTCGTACATCGATTGTTGTTGCGCCAGGCGCGTGGCTCGCTGAATTTCAAACGCGCTGTAGTTGCCGGTGTACTCGAACATCGTTTGTTGTTCGATATGAATAATTTTATCGACCACCGGGTCGAGGAAGTCGCGGTCGTGGGAGATAAGGATCAGCGTTCCCTGATAGCTCTTCAGCCATTTCTCCAGCCAGATGACGGCGTCCAGATCAAGGTGGTTGGTCGGTTCATCGAGCAACAGTAAATCTGAGCGGCAGATCAGCGCCTGGGCCAGGTTAAGACGCATGCGCCAGCCGCCGGAAAAGTCGCTAACCGGGCGCTCAAGTTGCTCATTAGAGAAACCGAGGCCGTGGAGCAGACTGGCGGCGCGGGAACGCACGGTCCAGGCGTCGATGGCGTCCAGTTTGCCATGCACGGTGGCAATCGCGTGTCCGTCGTTACGTTCGTTGGCATCGTTCAGTTGCGCTTCCAACTGGCGATACTCACGGTCACCGTCAATAACGTATTCCAGCGCAGGTTGAGGAAGCGCAGGCGTTTCCTGATTCACCCACGCCAGTTGCCAGTTGCCGGGGAAGGAAAAATTGCCGCCATCGGCGCTGATTTCATTTTTTAGCAATGCCAGCAGGGTAGATTTTCCGCAGCCATTTTTACCCACCAGACCGACTTTCTGACCAGGATTGATGGTCGCTGTAGCATTGTCCAGCAAGACGCGTACGCCGCGGCGAATTTGTAACGAGGAGAAAACAATCATAAGGCGCCGTATGTTCAGACTATGTTAATTTATCATTATGATAATGTAGTGTGTGTGGGCGTACTGCCGCACTGGAGCGCAATGGTAGCCCAAAACAACGACTATACACAAAAACCGGGAGGGGGATGATGTCCCAGCCAGCGAAAGTTTTGCTGCTGTATGCCCATCCGGAATCTCAGGACTCGGTCGCCAATCGGGTTCTGCTTAAGCCGGCCATGCAGCTCAGTAATGTGACAGTGCACGATCTTTACGCGCACTACCCTGATTTTTTTATCGATATTCCGCATGAGCAGGCGCTATTGCGTGAACACGACGTGATTGTTTTTCAGCACCCTTTGTATACCTACAGTTGCCCGGCACTGCTCAAAGAGTGGTTCGATCGGGTGTTGAGCCGCGGTTTTGCCAGCGGCCCCGGAGGAAATCAACTGGCGGGAAAGTACTGGCGAAGCGTGATCACGACCGGCGAGCCGGAAAGTGCTTACCGCTATGACGCGCTGAACCGTTATCCGATGAGCGACGTGTTGCGCCCCTTTGAACTGACGGCGGCGATGTGTCGTATGCATTGGATGAGTCCGATCATTATTTACTGGGCCAGGCGACAAAGTGCGCAGGAATTAGCCAGTCATGCCAGGGCGTATGGTGAGTGGCTGGCAAACCCCGTTGTTGCGGGAGGTCGCTGATGGAAGGTTCCGATTTATTGACTGCGGGCGTGCTGTTTCTCTTCGCGGCAGTGGTTGCGGTGCCATTGGCTGCGCGACTGGGTATCGGTGCGGTTCTGGGCTACTTGCTGGCCGGGATCGCCATTGGTCCGTGGGGGCTGGGGTTTATCAGCGACGTTGATGAAATTCTGCATTTCTCTGAGTTGGGTGTTGTCTTCCTGATGTTTATCATTGGGTTAGAGCTGAATCCGGCAAAGCTCTGGCAGTTGCGACGTTCCATTTTTGGCGTTGGGGCGGCGCAGGTGATGTTAAGCGCGGCGGTGCTGGCGGGGTTATTAATGCTGACCCGCTTTTCGTGGCAGGCGGCGGTGGTCGGGGGGATCGGTCTGGCGATGTCGTCAACTGCTATGGCATTGCAGTTGATGCGTGAAAAAGGGATGAACCGCAGTGAATCCGGACAACTGGGTTTTTCTGTGCTGCTGTTTCAGGATCTGGCGGTGATCCCGGCGCTGGCACTGGTGCCGCTGTTGGCGGGCTCCGCAGATGAACATTTTGACTGGATCAAAGTGGGCATGAAGGTGCTGGCATTTGCGGGCATGCTGATTGGCGGACGCTATCTGCTGCGCCCCGTGTTTCGCTTTATCGCCAGTTCAGGGGTGAGGGAGGTTTTCACTGCCGCCACCCTTCTGCTGGTGCTGGCTTCGGCGCTGTTTATGGACGCGCTGGGGCTGTCGATGGCTCTGGGGACGTTTATTGCGGGTGTGTTACTGGCGGAAAGTGAATATCGTCATGAGCTGGAAACCGCCATCGATCCCTTTAAAGGCTTGCTGCTGGGGCTGTTCTTTATTTCGGTCGGGATGTCGTTGAATCTTGGTGTGCTCTACACCCATCTGTTGTGGGTCGCAATGAGCGTCGTCATTCTGGTGGCCGTCAAGACGCTGGTGCTCTATTTGCTGGCGCGCGTGTATGGTGTGAGGAGTTCGGAGCGAATGCAGTTTGCGGGCGTGTTGAGTCAGGGGGGCGAGTTTGCCTTTGTGCTCTTTTCTACCGCGTCTTCGCAGCGATTGTTCCAGGGCGATCAGATGGCGTTGCTGTTGGTGACCGTCACGCTGTCGATGATGACAACACCCTTGCTAATGAAGCTCATTGATAAATGGCTTTCCAGACAGATCAATGGCCCGGAAGAGGAAGACGAAGCGCCGTGGGTGGATGATGATAAACCGCAGGTCATTGTGGTGGGGTTTGGGCGATTCGGTCAGGTGATTGGGCGTTTGTTGATGGCGAACAAAATGCGTATTACGGTGCTTGAGCGGGATATCAGCGCCGTCAACCTGATGCGCAAGTATGGTTACAAAGTGTATTACGGTGATGCCACCCAGGTAGATCTCTTGCGTTCGGCAGGGGCGGAAGCGGCAGAATCGATCGTCATCACCTGTAACGAGCCTGAAGACACCATGAAGCTGGTGGAACTGTGCCAGCAGCATTTCCCGCATTTGCATATTCTTGCGCGGGCGCGCGGACGTGTAGAAGCACATGAGTTATTACAGGTGGGGGTGACGCAGTTTTCTCGTGAAACCTTCTCCAGTGCGCTGGAGTTGGGGCGCAAAACGCTGGTGTCATTAGGGATGCATCCGCATCAGGCGCAGCGGGCGCAACTGCACTTTCGTCGCCTGGACATGCGTATGTTACGGGAGTTGATCCCGATGCACACCGATACGGTTCAAATCTCACGCGCCACGGAAGCCCGACGCGAGCTGGAGGAGATCTTCCAGCGAGAGATGCAGAAAGAACGGCGCCAACTGGATGGCTGGGATGAATTTGAGTAGGGGAGCAGTATGGCAATTCGTAAACGTTTTATTGCAGGTGCAAAATGCCCATCTTGCCAGGCGCAGGATTCTCTGGCGATGTGGCGCGAAAATAATGTTGATATTGTTGAATGCGTTAAGTGTGGCCATCAGATGCGTGAAGCCGATAAAGCGGCGCGCGAGCATGTTCGCAAAGAAGAGCAAGTGATCGGGATTTTTCATCCGGACTAGCGATATGTCGCAGGTTTTTTTAAGCTAGTGGGTACACGAGTGCAGAATTCCGCTACAATCTGCGCCACTATTCTTCCCATGCTCAGGAGATATCATGAAAGTAGCAAAAGACCTGGTGGTCAGCCTGGCCTATCAGGTACGTACAGAAGACGGTGTGTTGGTTGATGAGTCTCCGGTGAGTGCGCCGCTGGACTACCTGCATGGTCACGGTTCCCTGATCTCTGGCCTGGAAACAGCGCTGGAAGGTCACGATGTTGGCGACAAATTTGACGTTGCTGTAGGCGCTAACGACGCTTACGGTCAGTACGATGAAAACCTGGTGCAGCGCGTTCCTAAAGACGTGTTCATGGGTGTTGATGAACTGCAGGTTGGCATGCGCTTCCTGGCGGAAACCGACCAGGGCCCGGTACCGGTAGAAATTACCGAAGTGGAAGACGACCACGTTGTGGTTGACGGTAACCACATGCTGGCTGGCCAGAACCTGAAATTCAACGTGGAAGTTGTCGCGATTCGTGAAGCAACCGAAGAAGAGCTGGCTCATGGCCACGTTCACGGTGCTAACGGTCACGACCATGACCACGACCACGAAGGTTGCTGCGGTGGCCACGGCCACGATCATGACCATGGTCATGAGCACGGCAAAGGTGGTTGTGGCGGTAATGGCGGTTGCGGTTGCCATTAATCGGCATGCTGGCCCGGTAAGCGTAGCGATACCGGGCACAAAAAAAGCGGGGGAACCCGCTTTTTTTACGTCTCAATAATGTGGTGGTGGCGTCTCTTCGGACTGAGAGGCAATGTTTGACGGTTGGCTGGCTTTGAGTTTATCCGTCAGCAAACGCAGGTGATCGCGTAGTTTAGCCATTTCCAACTCATGAGCGGTCACTGTCACATTGAGTTCTTCAATGGTTTGCTCCTGAAAAGCCAGGCGACTCTCCAGTTCAGCCAGGCGAGCTTCCATCGTTATATCCTGCATGATTCACCTCTTTTGTTGTTCCCGGCCGCGGATTCTACTTAACTTTACGGGATTGCACAGTACCCATTATCCTTTCAGGAAACTAAATTACATAAAAAGAGTCTGAAAAGGGGTGATAATAGGGCGTGTTCGTATGTTGATTTGTTCTACAACGCTTTATAGTACGTTTCTTGTGTAAGTTAACCCTGGGGTGAGATGCCCCGGCCCTGGAGATATGGATGAAATCACTGTTTAAAGTAACGCTGCTGGCGACCACAATGGCCGTTGCTCTGCACGCTCCGATCACTTTCGCTGCTGATGCTGCAAAACCTGCGGCAACTGCCGAGAGCAAAGCTGCGTTCAAAAATGACGATCAGAAATCAGCGTATGCGCTGGGTGCTTCTCTGGGTCGTTACATGGAAAACTCCCTGAAGGAGCAGGAAAAATTAGGCATTAAGCTGGACAAAGATCAGCTGATCGCGGGTGTTCAGGATGCGTTTGCAGACAAGAGCAAATTGTCTGATCAGGAAATCGAACAAACGCTGCAGGCGTTTGAAGCTCGCGTGAAGACCTCCGCTCAGGCGAAGATGGAAAAAGACGCGACTGAAAACGAAACCAAAGGTAAAGCATTCCGCGAGACATTCGCTAAAGAGAAAGGGGCCAAAACCTCTTCTACTGGCCTCGTCTATAAAGTAGAAAAAGCCGGTACTGGCGATGCACCGAAAGACAGCGATACTGTGGTAGTGAATTACAAAGGTACGCTGATTGACGGTAAAGAGTTCGATAACTCTTACACCCGTGGTGAGCCGCTCTCTTTCCGTCTGGATGGTGTGATCCCGGGCTGGACTGAAGGTCTGAAGAACATCAAGAAAGGCGGTAAGATCCAACTGGTTATCCCACCGGATCTGGCCTACGGTAAAACGGGCGTTCCGGGTATCCCGGCTAACTCTACGCTGGTATTCGACGTAGAACTGCTGGACATCAAACCGGCACCGAAAGCGGATGCCGCAGCGCCAGCAGAAGCTGACGCTAAAGCAGCAGATGCTGCTAAAAAATAAAAACTGAGAACCGCCGCCAGTATGGCGGCGGTTTTTTAATTGCAGGCCGGATATAATTAGTACTGGAAAGCGGAACCTCCGCTGTATTAATTTAGTTGTCCGCGTAAATAATGAGCCTGCCCTGAAAACATACCGACAGGCTCCTGAAAAGGAGTGTTTTTTTTCATGTCCAGGTCGCTTTTAACCAACGAAACCAGTGAACTTGATTTGCTGGATCAACGTCCTTTCGATCAAACCGACTTCGATATTCTGAAATCCTACGAAGCGGTGGTGGACGGGTTAGCGATGCTCATTGGTTCCCATTGTGAAATCGTATTGCACTCTTTGCAGGATTTGAAATGCTCGGCAATTCGCATTGCTAACGGTGAACACACGGGCCGCAAAATTGGCTCGCCGATTACTGACCTTGCGTTGCGCATGCTGCATGATATGACGGGTGCGGACAGCAGCGTGTCGAAGTGCTACTTTACACGCGCGAAAAGCGGTGTCTTGATGAAGTCGGTGACGATTGCTATTCGCAACCGCGAGCATCGTGTAATTGGTCTACTGTGCATTAACATGAACCTTGATGTACCGTTCTCACAGATTATGAATACCTTCATTCCGCCGGAAACGCCGGAAGTGGGTTCCTCAGTTAACTTTGCCTCCTCGGTAGAAGATTTAGTCACGCAAACGCTGGAGTTCACGATTGAAGAAGTGAACGCTGACCGAAACGTGTCTAACAATACGAAGAACCGCCAGATTGTGCTCAACCTCTACGAGAAAGGCATCTTCGATATCAAAGATGCGATTAACCAGGTGGCTGACCGCCTGAACATCTCCAAGCACACGGTATACCTTTACATACGTCAGTTCAAAAGCGGCGATTTTCAGGGACAGGATACTAAGTAATGCGTTTCGCCATTGTGGTCACTGGGCCTGCTTACGGCACACAGCAGGCGAGCAGCGCCTTGCAGTTTGCCCAAGCGGTGCTCAATGAAGGGCACGAACTGAGCAGCGTCTTTTTCTACCAGGACGGTGTCTATAACGCAAACATGCTGACTTCGCCTGCCAGTGACGAATTTGACGTGGTACGAGCCTGGCAACAACTGAACCAAACGCAGGGTGTGACGTTAAACATCTGTGTTGCGGCGGCGTTGCGCCGGGGGATTGTGGATGAGACGGAGTCCTCCAGACTCGGCCTGGCGGCGGCTAACTTACAGCCAGGTTTTGTTCTCAGTGGGCTTGGGGCTCTGGCGGAAGCGTCGCTGACCTGCGATCGCGTGGTGCAATTTTAATGAAACGCATTGCTTTTGTATTTTCTACTGCGCCGCACGGTAGCGCATCGGGCCGTGAAGGGCTGGATGCGTTGCTGGCAACATCTGCATTAACAGAAGCGCTTGGCGTCTTTTTTATTGGCGATGGCGTTTTTCAGATACTTCAGGGGCAAAAACCTGATGTGGTGTTGGCGCGCGATTACATTGCTACCTTTAAACTGCTGGAACTCTACGACATTGAGCAGTGTTGGCTCTGTGCCGCCTCTTTGCGTGAACGAGGTCTGGCGGAAGACACGCGCTTTGTCATTGATGCGACACGGCTTGAGCCTGAAGCGTTGCGCAATGAGCTCGACGGCTATGACGTTATCCTGAGGTTCTGAGTCCCTTATGTCTATACTGCACACTTTACATCGCTCTGCGTGGCATTCGGATCTCTCCTCTCTTCTTCGTCTGCTCAAAGAAGGGGATGAGCTTTTGTTGCTACAGGATGGCGTGATGACCGCTATTGAAGGCAGCCGTTTCCTTGAAAGTTTGCTGAATGCCCCCATTAAGATATACGTGCTGGAAGAAGACATTAAAGCTCGCGGTTTGGGTGGTCAAATTTCAGACAGCGTCGTCAGGGTTGACTATACTGACTTCGTCAGACTTGTGGCGAAACATCCCCGCCAGATGACCTGGTAATTGCGGGATTGTTGTATATTTCTTGACACCTTTTCGACGTCGCCCTAAAATTCTGCGTCCTCATATTGTATGAGGGCGTTTTATTACGTGTTTACGAAGCAAAAGCTAAAACCAGGAGCTATTTAATGGCAACAGTTAACCAGCTGGTACGCAAACCACGCGCACGCAAAGTTGCAAAGAGCAACGTGCCTGCGCTGGAAGCATGCCCGCAGAAACGTGGCGTATGTACTCGTGTATATACTACCACTCCTAAAAAACCGAACTCCGCACTGCGTAAAGTATGTCGTGTTCGTTTGACTAACGGTTTTGAAGTGACTTCCTACATCGGTGGTGAAGGTCACAACCTGCAGGAGCACTCCGTGATCCTGATCCGTGGCGGTCGTGTAAAAGACCTCCCGGGTGTTCGTTACCACACCGTTCGTGGTGCGCTTGACTGCTCCGGCGTTAAAGACCGTAAGCAATCACGCTCCAAGTATGGCGTGAAACGTCCTAAGGCTTAATGGTTCTCCGTTAAGTAAGGCCAAACGTTTTAAATTAATGTCAAAATAAACTCGTAGAGTTTTGGACAATCCTGAATTAACAACGGAGTATTTCCATGCCACGTCGTCGCGTCATTGGTCAGCGTAAAATTCTGCCGGATCCGAAGTTCGGATCAGAACTGCTGGCTAAATTTGTAAATATCCTGATGGTAGATGGTAAAAAATCTACTGCCGAAACTATCGTATACAGCGCGCTTGAGACCCTGGCTCAGCGTTCTGGTAAAAACGAACTGGAAGCTTTCGAAGTAGCTCTCGAAAACGTGCGCCCGACTGTCGAAGTTAAGTCTCGCCGCGTTGGTGGTTCTACTTATCAGGTACCAGTTGAAGTCCGTCCGGTTCGTCGTAATGCTCTGGCAATGCGTTGGATCGTTGAAGCTGCTCGTAAACGCGGTGATAAATCCATGGCTCTGCGCCTGGCGAACGAACTTTCTGATGCTGCAGAAAACAAAGGTACTGCAGTTAAGAAACGTGAAGACGTTCACCGTATGGCAGAAGCCAACAAGGCGTTCGCACACTACCGTTGGTAATCCCTTCGGAGTAATAGTCACCAGGCGGGCGCTTCTAGCAAGCAGCCCGCTTTGGGCTACTTATATTGAACGCCTAAAAGATAAACGAGGAATCAAATGGCTCGTACAACACCCATCGCACGCTACCGTAACATCGGTATCAGTGCGCACATCGACGCCGGTAAAACCACCACTACCGAACGTATTCTGTTCTACACCGGTGTAAACCATAAAATCGGTGAAGTTCATGACGGCGCAGCTACCATGGACTGGATGGAGCAGGAGCAGGAACGTGGTATTACTATCACTTCCGCAGCGACTACTGCATTCTGGTCAGGTATGGCTAAGCAGTATGAGCCGCATCGCGTAAACATCATCGACACCCCGGGGCACGTTGACTTCACTATCGAAGTAGAACGTTCCATGCGTGTTCTTGATGGTGCGGTAATGGTTTACTGCGCAGTTGGTGGTGTTCAGCCGCAGTCTGAAACCGTATGGCGTCAGGCAAACAAATATAAAGTTCCGCGCATTGCGTTCGTTAACAAAATGGACCGCATGGGTGCGAACTTCCTGAAAGTTGTTGGTCAGATCAAAACCCGTCTGGGCGCGAACCCGGTTCCGCTGCAGCTGGCAATTGGTGCTGAAGAAGGTTTCACCGGTGTTGTTGACCTGGTGAAAATGAAAGCCATCAACTGGAACGAAGCAGACGCAGGTGTAACCTTCGAATACGAAGATATCCCGGCTGACATGCAGGAACTGGCTGAAGAATGGCACCAGAACCTGATTGAGTCCGCTGCGGAAGCGTCTGAAGAGCTGATGGAAAAATACCTGGGCGGCGAAGAGCTGACCGAGGAAGAAATCAAGAAAGCTCTGCGTCAGCGCGTTCTGAACAACGAAATCATCCTGGTAACCTGCGGTTCTGCGTTTAAGAACAAAGGTGTTCAGGCGATGCTGGATGCGGTAATCGATTACCTGCCGGCTCCGACTGATGTTCCTGCGATCAACGGTATCCTGGACGACGGTAAAGATACTCCGGCTGAGCGTCACGCAAGTGATGACGAGCCGTTCTCTGCGCTGGCGTTCAAAATCGCTACCGACCCGTTCGTAGGTAACCTGACCTTCTTCCGTGTGTACTCCGGTGTGGTTAACTCTGGTGATACCGTACTGAACTCCGTGAAATCTGCACGTGAGCGTTTCGGTCGTATCGTTCAGATGCACGCTAACAAACGTGAAGAGATCAAAGAAGTTCGCGCAGGCGACATCGCTGCTGCGATCGGTCTGAAAGACGTGACTACTGGTGATACTCTGTGTGATCCGGACAAGCCGATCATTCTGGAGCGTATGGAATTCCCTGAGCCGGTAATCTCCATCGCAGTAGAACCGAAAACCAAAGCTGACCAGGAAAAAATGGGTCTGGCTCTGGGTCGTCTGGCTAAAGAAGACCCGTCATTCCGCGTATGGACTGACGAAGAATCTAACCAGACCATCATCGCCGGTATGGGTGAACTGCACCTCGACATCATCGTTGACCGTATGAAGCGTGAATTCAACGTTGAAGCGAACGTCGGTAAACCTCAGGTTGCTTACCGCGAAGCGATTCGTGCGAAAGTTACCGATATCGAAGGTAAGCACGCGAAACAGTCTGGTGGTCGTGGTCAGTATGGTCACGTCGTTATCGACATGTACCCGCTGGAGCCGGGCTCTAACCCGAAAGGTTACGAGTTCGTCAACGACATTAAAGGTGGTGTAATTCCTGGCGAATACATCCCTGCCGTTGATAAAGGCATCCAGGAGCAGTTGAAGTCTGGTCCGCTGGCTGGTTACCCGGTAGTAGACATGGGTGTTCGTCTGCACTTCGGTTCTTACCATGACGTTGACTCCTCTGAACTGGCGTTTAAACTGGCTGCTTCTATCGCCTTTAAAGAAGGCTTTAAGAGAGCAAAACCTGTTCTGCTTGAGCCGATCATGAAGGTTGAAGTAGAGACTCCGGAAGAGAACACTGGTGATGTTATCGGTGACTTGAGCCGTCGTCGCGGTATGCTGCGCGGTCAGGAATCTGAAGTAACTGGCGTTAAGATCCACGCTGAAGTTCCGCTGTCTGAAATGTTCGGATATGCAACTCAGCTGCGTTCTCTGACCAAAGGTCGTGCATCATACACGATGGAATTCCTGAAGTATGATGATGCGCCGAACAACGTTGCTCAGGCCGTAATCGAAGCCCGTGGTAAATAAGCCCCGGGGTTAAAACCTAAGTCCCGTGCTCTCTCCTGAAGGGGGGAGCACTATAGTAAGGAATATAGCCGTGTCTAAAGAAAAATTTGAACGTACAAAACCGCACGTCAACGTTGGTACTATCGGCCACGTCGACCACGGTAAAACTACTCTGACCGCTGCAATCACCACCGTACTGGCTAAAACCTACGGCGGTGCTGCTCGCGCATTCGACCAGATCGATAACGCGCCGGAAGAAAAAGCTCGTGGTATCACCATCAACACTTCTCACGTTGAATATGACACCCCGACTCGCCACTACGCGCACGTAGACTGCCCGGGCCACGCCGACTATGTTAAAAACATGATCACCGGTGCTGCGCAGATGGACGGCGCGATCCTGGTTGTTGCTGCGACTGACGGCCCGATGCCGCAGACTCGTGAGCACATCCTGCTGGGTCGTCAGGTAGGCGTTCCGTACATCATCGTGTTCCTGAACAAATGCGACATGGTTGATGACGAAGAGCTGCTGGAACTGGTAGAAATGGAAGTTCGTGAACTTCTGTCTCAGTACGATTTCCCGGGCGACGACACTCCGATCGTTCGTGGTTCTGCTCTGAAAGCGCTGGAAGGCGAAGCAGAGTGGGAAGCGAAAATCATCGAACTGGCTGGCTTCCTGGATTCTTACATCCCAGAACCAGAGCGTGCGATTGACAAGCCGTTCCTGCTGCCTATCGAAGACGTATTCTCCATCTCCGGCCGTGGTACCGTTGTTACCGGTCGTGTAGAGCGCGGTATCGTTAAAGTTGGCGAAGAAGTTGAAATCGTTGGTATCAAAGAGACTGCTAAGTCTACCTGTACTGGCGTTGAAATGTTCCGCAAACTGCTGGACGAAGGCCGTGCTGGTGAGAACGTTGGTGTTCTGCTGCGTGGTATCAAACGTGAAGAAATCGAACGTGGTCAGGTACTGGCTAAGCCGGGTTCTATCAAGCCGCACACCAAGTTCGAATCTGAAGTTTATATCCTGTCCAAAGACGAAGGCGGCCGTCATACTCCGTTCTTCAAAGGCTACCGTCCGCAGTTCTACTTCCGTACTACTGACGTGACTGGTACCATCGAACTGCCGGAAGGCGTAGAGATGGTAATGCCGGGCGACAACATCAAAATGGTTGTTACCCTGATCCACCCGATCGCGATGGACGACGGTCTGCGTTTCGCAATCCGTGAAGGCGGCCGTACTGTTGGTGCGGGCGTTGTTGCTAAAGTAATGAGCTAATTATTTACTAATTAGTTTTGAGCTTAAAAAGGGCGCTACGGCGCCCTTTTTGCTGCCTGGCATTTAGTCTGTCATATTTATTCGCATTTTTTATTGCTCTCCGGCTGCGTCTATATATTTGTGCTATTGTAATCATAACTATTCTCATTTACACTTTGCGCAGAAATTGAACGGGAGCGATCATGTACGTTTGTTTGTGTAATGGTGTCAGTGATAAAAAAATCCGTCAGGCGGTACGCCAGTTTCATCCACAATCTTTCCAACAATTGCGCAAGTTTATTGCTGTTGGAAATCAATGTGGTAAGTGTGTTCGGGCTGCACGTGAAGTAATGCAGGACGAATTGACACAGATACCGGAATTTAAAGAGATCGCCTGAGTCACATTCTTTTTTTTGACATCCCTGTAGCCCCATCTACTCTTCAAAGAGTGGAAGCGGAGGGACTATAAAATGAAAGGTGATGTTAAAATCATAAGTTATCTCAATAAACTATTGGGTAATGAGCTTGTCGCGATCAACCAGTATTTTCTCCATGCTCGTATGTTTAAAAATTGGGGACTGATTCGCCTCAATGATGTCGAATACCATGAGTCCATTGATGAGATGAAACACGCTGATAAGTACATCGAGCGTATCTTGTTTTTGGAGGGCATTCCCAATTTGCAGGATCTTGGCAAGTTAGGCATTGGTGAAGATGTCGAAGAGATGCTGCAATCCGACCTTCGGCTAGAACTTGAAGGCGCGAAGGATCTACGTGAAGCTATTGCTTACGCAGATACCGTTCATGATTATGTCAGCAGGGATATGATGATTGAAATTCTTGCCGATGAAGAAGGGCACATCGACTGGCTGGAAACCGAGCTGGATTTAATTTCGAAACTTGGCTTGCAAAATTATCTGCAATCGCAAATTAAAGTCGCAGACTAACTCTCTGGCATCAGTGTTTTCCATCCCATGATAAAACCCGCAGCCGCCATATATGGCCCAAAAGGCAGCGGGTTTTTTAATACCGCCTTACCATACCTGAAGTAATCTATCCCCACCGCGGCGCAGGCCAAACAAGCAGCAATAAACACCAGCATGGGTAGCGACTGCCATTCATGCCATGCGCCCAGGGCGGCAAGAAACTTCACATCGCCATAGCCCAACCCTTCTTGTCGGTGAGTCAGACGATAACCCCAGTACAGAAGAGCGAACAGGCCATATCCCGCTACGGCTCCCCATAGGGCAGCGGGCAAGCGTACGGGCAGCAAAAGCTGATGGTAAATGAGACCGCTCCACAGAAGAGGGCAGGTTAATCGATCGGGTAAAAAACCCGTTCGTAAATCGGTGACCCACAGACGTCCTGATAAAATAAGATATGTGAGCAGAAAAGGGAGCGCAGAGTACATGGATAACTCCTGAGTAGACAGTGGAACCACATTAGCGGCGACAGCTTTCCACGCAATGTCGTATCTGCTGCTTTGCTCCCCTCGTTCCGCAGAAAAAATGAAATTTGCAATTATTACAGACAGGATGGAACGGTGCCCGCATTGGCGAAAAAATGATTAATATCTACGCGGCGCTTGCGTAAGACTGAGATTTACGTATAATGCGCGGGCTTGTCTAATATTGACAGCGGTTCGATATGAGCCACAGGTACTGCGAAAGCGATACCAGACAATGTTCCCAATCGGGGAACTCTGTAAGAACGGTTACACTCTCCCATCAATCGTAATGGGTTTGAGGAGTAACTATTTCGTCTATAAAATAATTGGAGCTCTGGTCTCATGCAGAACCAAAGAATCCGTATCCGTTTGAAAGCGTTTGATCATCGTCTGATCGATCAATCAACCGCGGAAATCGTCGAGACTGCTAAGCGCACTGGTGCGCAAGTTCGTGGTCCGATCCCGCTGCCGACCCGCAAAGAGCGCTTTACCGTTCTGATCTCCCCGCACGTTAACAAAGACGCGCGTGATCAGTACGAAATTCGCACTCACAAGCGTCTGGTTGACATCGTTGAGCCAACTGAAAAAACCGTTGATGCTCTGATGCGTCTGGACCTGGCTGCCGGTGTAGACGTGCAGATCAGCCTGGGTTAATCAGGTCATCGAGCGATTGAGAGGTTGATACAATGATTGGTTTAGTCGGTAAAAAAGTGGGTATGACCCGCATCTTCACTGAAGATGGCGTATCTATCCCAGTAACCGTAATCGAAGTTGAAGCAAACCGCGTTACTCAGGTTAAAGACCTGGCTAACGATGGCTACCGCGCTGTTCAGGTTACCACCGGTGCTAAAAAAGCTAACCGTGTAACTAAGCCGGAAGCTGGCCACTTTGCTAAAGCTGGCGTAGAAGCTGGCCGCGGCCTGTGGGAGTTCCGTCTGGCAGATGGTGAAGAATTCACCGTAGGTCAGAGCATTAGCGTTGAACTGTTTGCTGACGTTAAAAAAGTTGACGTAACCGGTACCTCTAAAGGTAAAGGTTTCGCTGGTACCGTTAAGCGCTGGAACTTCCGTACCCAGGACGCTACTCACGGTAACTCCTTGTCTCACCGCGTTCCGGGTTCTATCGGTCAGAACCAGACTCCGGGCAAAGTGTTCAAAGGCAAGAAAATGGCAGGTCAGATGGGTAACGAGCGTGTCACCGTTCAGAGCCTTGACGTAGTACGCGTTGACGCTGAGCGCAACCTGCTGCTGGTTAAAGGTGGTGTTCCGGGTGCGACCGGTTGCGACCTGATCGTTAAACCAGCTGTGAAGGCGTAAGGGGATAGCAATGGAATTAGTATTGAAAGACGCGCAGAGCGCGCTGACTGTTTCCGAAACTACCTTCGGTCGTGATTTCAACGAAGCGCTGGTTCACCAGGTTGTTGTTGCTTATGCAGCTGGTGCTCGTCAGGGTACTCGTGCTCAGAAGACTCGTGCTGAAGTAACTGGTTCAGGCAAAAAGCCGTGGCGCCAGAAAGGTACCGGCCGTGCGCGTTCAGGTTCTATCAAGAGCCCGATCTGGCGTTCCGGTGGCGTGACCTTCGCTGCTCGCCCGCAGGACCACAGTCAAAAAGTTAACAAAAAGATGTACCGCGGCGCGCTGAAAAGCATTCTGTCCGAACTGGTACGTCAGGATCGTCTGATCGTTGTCGAATCATTCTCTGTAGAAGCGCCTAAAACTAAGCTGCTGGCACAGAAACTGAAAGACATGGCTCTGGAAGATGTGCTGATCATCACCGGTGAGCTGGACGAAAATCTGTTCCTCGCAGCACGTAACCTGCACAAGGTTGACGTTCGCGATGCAACGGGTATCGACCCGGTTAGCCTGATCGCCTTCGACAAAGTCGTAATGACTGCTGATGCTGTTAAGCAAGTTGAGGAGATGCTGGCATGATTCGTGAAGAACGTCTGCTGAAGGTGCTGCGTGCACCGCACGTTTCTGAAAAAGCGTCTGCTGCGATGGAAAAAACCAATACCATCGTTCTCAAAGTTGCTAAAGACGCGACCAAAGCAGAAATCAAAGCTGCTGTGCAGAAACTGTTTGAAGTCGAAGTCGAAGTCGTTAACACCCTGGTTGTTAAAGGGAAAGTTAAACGTCACGGACAGCGTATCGGTCGTCGTAGCGACTGGAAAAAAGCTTACGTCACCCTGAAGGAAGGCCAGAATCTGGACTTCGTCGGCGGCGCTGAGTAAGTCGGAGGAGTAATACAATGGCAGTTGTTAAATGTAAACCGACATCTCCGGGTCGTCGCCACGTCGTTAAAGTGGTCAACCCAGAGCTGCACAAGGGCAAACCTTTTGCTCCGCTGGTTGAAAAAAACAGCAAATCCGGTGGTCGTAACAACAATGGCCGCATCACCACTCGTCACATCGGTGGTGGTCACAAGCAGGCTTATCGTATTGTTGACTTCAAACGCAACAAAGACGGTATCCCGGCAGTTGTTGAACGTCTTGAGTACGATCCGAACCGTTCCGCGAACATCGCGCTGGTTCTGTACAAAGATGGCGAACGCCGTTACATCCTGGCCCCTAAAGGCCTGAAAGCTGGCGACCAGATTCAGTCTGGCGTTGATGCTGCAATCAAAGCAGGTAACACCCTGCCGATGCGCAATATCCCGGTTGGTTCTACCGTTCATAACGTAGAAATGAAACCAGGTAAAGGCGGTCAGCTGGCACGTTCCGCTGGTACTTACGTTCAGATCGTTGCTCGTGATGGTGCTTATGTCACCCTGCGTCTGCGTTCTGGTGAAATGCGTAAAGTCGAAGCAGACTGCCGTGCAACTCTGGGCGAAGTTGGCAATGCTGAGCATATGCTGCGCGTTCTGGGTAAAGCAGGTGCTGCACGCTGGCGTGGTGTTCGTCCTACCGTTCGCGGTACTGCGATGAACCCAGTCGACCACCCACATGGTGGTGGTGAAGGTCGTAACTTTGGTAAGCACCCGGTAACTCCGTGGGGCGTTCAGACCAAAGGTAAGAAGACCCGCAGCAACAAGCGTACTGATAAATTCATCGTACGTCGCCGTAGCAAATAATTTTAGAGGATAAGCCATGCCACGTTCTCTCAAGAAAGGTCCTTTTATTGACCTGCACTTGCTGAAGAAGGTAGAGAAAGCGGTGGAAAGCGGAGACAAGAAGCCCCTGCGCACTTGGTCCCGTCGTTCAACGATCTTTCCTAACATGATCGGTTTGACCATCGCTGTCCATAATGGTCGTCAGCACGTTCCGGTATTTGTTTCCGATGAAATGGTCGGTCACAAACTGGGTGAATTCGCACCGACTCGTACTTATCGCGGCCACGCTGCTGATAAAAAAGCGAAGAAGAAATAAGGTAGGAGGAAGAGATGGAAACTTTAGCTCAACATCGCCATGCTCGTTCTTCTGCTCAGAAGGTTCGCCTTGTTGCAGACCTGATTCGCGGTAAGAAAGTGTCGCAGGCCCTGGATATTCTGACCTACACCAATAAGAAAGCGGCTGTACTGGTCAAGAAGGTTCTGGAATCTGCCATTGCTAACGCTGAACACAACGATGGCGCTGACATTGACGATCTGAAAGTTACGAAAATTTTCGTAGACGAAGGCCCGAGCATGAAGCGCATTATGCCGCGTGCAAAAGGTCGTGCAGATCGCATCCTGAAGCGCACCAGCCACATTACTGTGGTTGTGTCCGATCGCTGAGACTCTGGAGACTAGCAATGGGTCAGAAAGTACATCCTAATGGTATTCGCCTGGGTATTGTAAAACCATGGAACTCAACCTGGTTTGCGAACACCAAAGAATTCGCTGACAACCTGGACAGCGATTTTAAAGTACGTCAGTACCTGACTAAGGAACTGGCTAAAGCGTCTGTATCTCGTATCGTTATCGAGCGTCCGGCTAAGAGCATCCGTGTGACCATTCACACCGCTCGCCCGGGTATCGTTATCGGTAAGAAAGGCGAAGACGTAGAAAAACTGCGCAAAGTCGTAGCGGATATTGCTGGCGTTCCTGCCCAGATCAATATCGCCGAAGTGCGTAAGCCTGAACTGGACGCAAAATTGGTTGCTGACAGCATCACTTCTCAGCTGGAACGTCGCGTTATGTTCCGTCGTGCTATGAAGCGTGCTGTACAGAACGCAATGCGTCTGGGCGCGAAAGGTATTAAAGTTGAAGTTAGCGGCCGTCTGGGCGGCGCGGAAATTGCACGTACCGAATGGTACCGCGAAGGTCGCGTTCCTCTGCACACTCTGCGTGCTGACATCGACTACAACACCTCTGAAGCGCACACCACTTACGGTGTAATCGGCGTTAAAGTGTGGATCTTCAAAGGCGAGATCCTGGGTGGTATGGCTGCTGTTGAACAACCGGAAAAACCGGCTGCTCAACCTAAAAAGCAGCAGCGTAAAGGCCGTAAATAAGGAGCGTCGCTGATGTTACAACCAAAGCGTACAAAATTCCGTAAAATGCACAAAGGCCGTAACCGCGGTCTGGCGCAGGGTACGGATGTTAGCTTCGGCAGCTTCGGTCTGAAAGCTGTTGGCCGTGGTCGTCTGACTGCCCGTCAGATCGAAGCAGCACGTCGTGCTATGACCCGTGCAGTTAAGCGTCAAGGTAAGATCTGGATCCGTGTATTCCCAGACAAACCGATCACTGAAAAGCCGCTGGCAGTGCGTATGGGTAAAGGTAAAGGTAACGTGGAGTATTGGGTTGCCTTGATTCAGCCGGGTAAAGTCCTGTATGAAATGGACGGCGTACCGGAAGAGCTGGCCCGTGAAGCATTCAAGCTGGCAGCAGCGAAACTGCCGATTAAAACCACCTTTGTAACTAAGACGGTGATGTAATGAAAGCAAAAGAGCTGCGTGAGAAGAGTGTTGAAGAGCTGAACGCCGAACTGCTGAATCTGCTGCGTGAGCAGTTCAACCTGCGTATGCAGGCAGCAAGTGGCCAGCTGCAACAGTCTCACCTGTTGAAGCAAGTGCGTCGTGATGTCGCACGCGTTAAGACTTTACTGACTGAGAAGGCGGGTGCGTAATGACCGATAAAATCCGTACTCTGCAAGGTCGCGTTGTTAGCGATAAAATGGAGAAATCCATTGTTGTTGCTATCGAACGTTTTGTGAAACACCCGATCTACGGTAAATTCATTAAGCGTACGACCAAACTGCACGTACATGACGAGAACAACGAATGCGGTACTGGTGACGTGGTTGAAATCCGCGAATGCCGTCCGCTGTCCAAGACTAAGTCCTGGACGCTGGTTCGCGTTGTAGAGAAAGCTGTTCTGTAATAGAGTATGCATTCTCAACGAATAAACGGCTCAGCAGTGAGCCGTTTATTTTTTCTACCCATATCGTTTGAGCGGTGTTATAATGCTGCGCCCTCAATATGGGGCTTTTTAATGACCTGATATTCGGGTCTCAGTAGTAGTTGACATTAGCGGAGCACTAAAATGATCCAAGAACAGACTATGCTGAACGTCGCCGACAACTCCGGTGCACGTCGCGTAATGTGTATCAAGGTTCTGGGTGGCTCGCACCGTCGCTACGCAGGCGTAGGCGACATCATCAAGATCACCATCAAGGAAGCAATTCCGCGTGGTAAGGTCAAAAAAGGTGATGTGCTGAAGGCGGTAGTGGTGCGCACCAAGAAGGGTGTTCGTCGCCCGGACGGTTCTGTCATTCGCTTCGATGGTAATGCATGCGTTATTTTAAACAATAACAGTGAGCAGCCTATCGGTACGCGTATTTTTGGGCCGGTAACTCGTGAACTTCGCAACGAGAAGTTCATGAAAATTATCTCTCTGGCACCAGAAGTACTCTAAGGAGCGAATCATGGCAGCGAAAATCCGTCGTGATGACGAAGTTATCGTGTTAACCGGTAAAGATAAAGGTAAACGCGGTAAAGTAAAAAATGTCCTGTCTTCCGGCAAGGTCATTGTTGAAGGTATCAACCTGGTTAAGAAACATCAGAAGCCGGTTCCGGCCCTGAACCAACCAGGCGGCATTGTAGAGAAAGAAGCAGCTATTCAGATCTCTAACCTTGCTATCTTCAACGCGGCAACCGGCAAGGCCGACCGTGTAGGCTTTAGATTCGAAGACGGCAAAAAAGTCCGTTTCTTCAAGTCTAACAGCGAAACTATCAAGTAATTTGGAGTAGTACGATGGCGAAACTGCATGATTACTACAAAGACGAAGTAGTCGCTAAACTCATGACTGAGTTTAACTACAATTCTGTCATGCAAGTCCCTCGGGTCGAGAAGATCACCCTGAACATGGGTGTTGGTGAAGCGATCGCTGACAAGAAACTGCTGGATAACGCAGCAGCTGATCTGACAGCAATCTCCGGTCAAAAGCCGTTGATCACCAAAGCACGCAAATCAGTTGCAGGCTTCAAAATCCGTCAGGGCTATCCGATCGGCTGTAAAGTAACTCTGCGTGGCGAACGCATGTGGGAGTTCTTTGAGCGCCTGATCACTATTGCTGTTCCACGTATCCGTGACTTCCGTGGCTTGTCCGCTAAGTCTTTCGACGGTCGTGGTAACTACAGCATGGGTGTCCGTGAGCAGATCATCTTCCCAGAAATCGACTACGATAAAGTCGACCGCGTGCGTGGTTTGGATATTACCATTACCACTACTGCGAAATCTGACGAAGAAGGCCGTGCTCTGCTGGCTGCCTTTGACTTCCCGTTCCGCAAGTAAGGTAGGGTTACTAATGGCTAAGCAATCAATGAAAGCACGCGAAGTAAAACGCGTAGCTTTAGCTGATAAATACTTCGCGAAACGCGCTGAACTGAAAGCGATCATCTCTGATGTGAACGCTTCCGACGAAGATCGTTGGAATGCCGTTCTTAAGCTGCAGACTCTGCCGCGTGATTCCAGCCCGTCTCGTCAGCGTAACCGCTGCCGTCAAACAGGTCGTCCACATGGTTATGTGGGCAAGTTCGGGTTGAGCCGTATTAAGCTGCGTGAAGCCGCCATGCGCGGTGAAGTACCAGGCTTGAAAAAGGCTAGCTGGTAATTGTCACCAATTGAATCACGGGAGTAAAGACAGATGAGCATGCAAGATCCGATCGCGGATATGCTGACCCGTATCCGTAACGGTCAGGCCGCGAACAAAGCTGCGGTCACCATGCCTTCCTCCAAGCTGAAAGTGGCAATTGCCAACGTGCTGAAGGAAGAAGGTTTTATTGAAGATTTTAAAGTTGAAGGCGACACCAAGCCGGAACTGGAACTGACTCTTAAGTATTTCCAGGGTAAAGCTGTTGTAGAAAGCATTCAGCGTGTCAGCCGCCCAGGCCTGCGCATCTACAAACGTAAAGATGAGCTGCCGAAAGTTATGGCCGGCATGGGTATCGCAGTTGTTTCTACCTCTAAAGGTGTTATGACTGATCGTGCAGCGCGCCAAGCTGGTCTTGGTGGCGAAATTATCTGCTACGTAGCCTAATCGGAGGAAAAAATGTCTCGTGTTGCTAAAGCACCGGTCGTTGTTCCTGCCGGCGTTGATGTAAAAATCAACGGTCAGGTTATTACGATCAAAGGTAAAAACGGCGAGCTGACTCGTACTCTCAACGATGCTGTTGAAGTTAATCATGCAGATAATGCACTGACCTTCGGTCCGCGTGATGGTTACGCAGACGGTTGGGCTCAGGCTGGTACCGCGCGTGCCCTGCTGAACTCAATGGTTATCGGTGTTACCGAAGGCTTCACTAAGAAGCTGCAGCTGGTTGGTGTAGGTTATCGTGCAGCGGTCAAAGGGAATGTAGTAAACCTGTCTCTGGGTTTCTCTCATCCTGTTGATCATGAGCTGCCGGCAGGGATTACTGCAGAATGCCCGACTCAAACTGAAATCGTGCTGAAAGGCGCTGATAAGCAGGTGATCGGTCAGGTTGCAGCAGATCTGCGTGCCTACCGTCGTCCTGAGCCTTACAAAGGCAAGGGTGTTCGTTACGCCGACGAAGTCGTGCGTACCAAAGAGGCTAAGAAGAAGTAAGGTAACACTATGGATAAGAAATCTGCTCGTATCCGTCGTGCGACCCGCGCACGCCGCAAGCTCAAAGAGCTGGGCGCAACTCGCCTGGTGGTACATCGTACCCCGCGTCATATTTACGCACAGGTAATTGCACCGAACGGTTCTGAAGTTCTGGTAGCTGCTTCTACTGTAGAAAAAGCTATCGCTGAACAACTGAAGTACACCGGTAACAAAGACGCTGCTGCAGCTGTGGGTAAAGCTGTCGCCGAACGCGCTCTGGAAAAAGGCATCAAAGATGTTTCCTTTGACCGTTCCGGGTTCCAATATCATGGTCGTGTCCAGGCACTGGCAGATGCTGCCCGTGAAGCTGGCCTTCAGTTCTAAGGTAGAGGTGTAAGATGGCTCACATCGAAAAACAAGCTGGCGAACTGCAGGAAAAGCTGATCGCGGTAAACCGCGTATCTAAAACCGTTAAAGGTGGTCGTATTTTCTCCTTCACAGCTCTGACTGTTGTTGGTGATGGTAATGGCCGCGTTGGTTTTGGTTACGGTAAAGCACGCGAAGTTCCGGCAGCGATCCAGAAAGCGATGGAAAAAGCTCGTCGCAATATGATTAACGTCGCGCTGAACCACGGCACCCTGCAGCACCCGGTTAAGGGTACTCACACGGGTTCTCGTGTATTCATGCAGCCGGCTTCCGAAGGTACCGGTATCATCGCCGGTGGTGCAATGCGCGCCGTCCTGGAAGTCGCTGGAGTTCGTAACGTTCTGGCTAAAGCGTATGGTTCCACCAACCCGATTAACGTGGTTCGTGCAACTATCGATGGTCTGGAAAATATGAAATCTCCGGAAATGGTCGCTGCCAAGCGTGGTAAATCCGTTGAAGAAATTCTGGGGAAATAAACCATGGCAAAGACTATTAAAATTACTCAAACCCGCAGTGCAATCGGTCGTTTGCCGAAACACAAGGCAACGCTGCTTGGCCTGGGTCTGCGTCGTATTGGTCACACCGTAGAACGCGAGGATACTCCTGCTGTTCGTGGTATGGTCAACGCGGTTTCCTTCATGGTTAAAGTTGAGGAGTAAGAGATGCGTTTAAATACTCTGTCTCCGGCCGAAGGCTCCAAAAAGGCGGGTAAACGCCTGGGTCGTGGTATCGGTTCTGGCCTCGGTAAAACCGGTGGTCGTGGTCACAAAGGTCAGAAGTCTCGTTCTGGCGGTGGCGTACGTCGCGGTTTCGAGGGTGGTCAGATGCCTCTGTACCGTCGTCTGCCGAAATTCGGCTTCACTTCTCGTAAAGCAGCGATTACAGCCGAAGTTCGTCTGTCTGACCTGGCTAAAGTAGAAGGCGGCGTTGTAGACCTGAACACGCTGAAAGCAGCTAACATTATCGGTATCCAGATCGAGTTCGCGAAAGTGATCCTGGCTGGTGAAGTTTCAACTCCGGTAACTGTTCGTGGCCTGCGTGTTACTAAAGGCGCTCGTGCTGCTATCGAAGCTGCTGGCGGTAAAATCGAGGAATAAGTAGCAGATGGCTAAACAACCGGGATTAGATTTTCAAAGTGCCAAAGGTGGCTTAGGCGAGCTGAAACGCAGACTGCTGTTTGTAATCGGCGCGCTGATTGTGTTCCGTATTGGCTCTTTCATTCCGATCCCTGGTATTGATGCCGCTGTACTTGCCAAACTGCTTGAGCAACAGCGAGGCACCATCATTGAAATGTTCAACATGTTCTCTGGTGGTGCTCTCAGCCGTGCTTCTATCTTTGCTCTGGGTATCATGCCGTATATTTCGGCATCAATTATTATCCAGCTACTGACGGTGGTTCACCCAACGTTGGCAGAAATCAAGAAAGAAGGGGAGTCTGGTCGTCGTAAGATCAGCCAGTACACCCGCTACGGTACTCTGGTGCTGGCAATATTCCAGTCGATCGGTATTGCTACCGGTCTGCCGAATATGCCTGGTATGCAAGGCCTGGTAATGAATCCGGGCTTTGCATTCTATTTCACCGCTGTTGTGAGTCTGGTTACAGGGACTATGTTCCTGATGTGGCTCGGCGAACAGATTACTGAACGTGGTATCGGTAACGGTATCTCGATCATTATCTTCGCCGGTATCGTTGCGGGACTCCCGCCAGCCATTGCCCATACTATCGAGCAAGCGCGTCAAGGCGACCTGCACTTCCTCGTGTTGCTGTTGGTTGCAGTATTAGTATTTGCAGTGACGTTCTTTGTTGTATTTGTTGAGCGTGGTCAACGCCGCATTGTGGTAAACTACGCGAAACGTCAACAAGGTCGTCGTGTCTATGCTGCACAGAGCACACATTTACCGCTGAAAGTGAATATGGCGGGGGTTATCCCGGCAATTTTCGCTTCCAGTATCATTCTGTTCCCAGCAACCATCGCGTCATGGTTCGGGGGCGGAACCGGTTGGAACTGGCTGACAACAATTTCGCTGTATTTGCAGCCTGGGCAACCGCTTTATGTGTTACTCTATGCGTCTGCAATCATATTCTTCTGTTTCTTCTACACGGCGTTGGTTTTCAACCCGCGTGAAACAGCAGATAACCTGAAGAAGTCCGGTGCATTTGTACCAGGAATTCGTCCGGGAGAGCAAACGGCGAAGTATATCGATAAAGTAATGACCCGCCTGACCCTGGTTGGTGCGCTTTACATTACCTTTATCTGCCTGATCCCGGAGTTCATGCGTGATGCAATGAAAGTACCGTTCTACTTCGGTGGGACCTCACTGCTTATCGTTGTTGTCGTGATTATGGACTTTATGGCTCAAGTGCAAACTCTAATGATGTCAAGTCAGTACGAGTCTGCATTGAAGAAGGCGAACCTGAAAGGCTACGGCCGATAACTGGTCGCCCGAGAAGTTACGGAGAGTAAAAATGAAAGTTCGTGCTTCCGTCAAGAAATTATGCCGTAACTGCAAAATCGTTAAGCGTGATGGTGTCATCCGTGTGATTTGCAGTGCCGAGCCGAAGCATAAACAGCGCCAAGGCTGATTTATTCGCATATTTTTCTTGCAAAGTTGGGTTGAGCTGGCTAGATTAGCCAGCCAATCTTTTGTATGTCTGTGCGTTTCCATTTGAGTATCCTGAAAACGGGCTTTTCAGCATGGTGCGTACATATTAAATAGTAGGAGTGCATAGTGGCCCGTATAGCAGGCATTAACATTCCTGATCAAAAACATGCTGTGATCGCATTAACTTCGATCTACGGCGTCGGCAAGACCCGTTCCAAGGCCATTTTGGCTGCAGCGGGTATCGCTGAAGATGTTAAGATCAGTGAGCTGTCTGAAGAACAAATCGACACGCTGCGTGACGAAGTTGCCAAATTTGTCGTTGAAGGTGATCTGCGCCGTGAAGTTAGCATGAGCATCAAGCGCCTTATGGACCTTGGTTGCTATCGCGGTTTGCGTCATCGTCGTGGTCTCCCGGTTCGCGGTCAGCGTACCAAGACCAACGCACGTACCCGTAAGGGTCCGCGCAAACCGATCAAGAAATAATCGGGGTGATTGAATAATGGCAAAGGCACCAATTCGTGCACGTAAACGTGTAAGAAAACAAGTCTCTGACGGCGTGGCTCATATCCATGCTTCTTTCAACAACACCATCGTGACTATCACTGATCGTCAGGGTAACGCGCTGGGTTGGGCAACAGCCGGTGGTTCCGGTTTCCGTGGTTCTCGCAAATCCACTCCGTTTGCAGCTCAGGTTGCAGCAGAGCGTTGCGCTGACGCCGTGAAAGAATACGGCATCAAGAATCTGGAAGTTATGGTCAAAGGACCGGGTCCAGGTCGCGAATCTACTATTCGTGCACTGAACGCCGCTGGTTTCCGCATCACTAATATTACTGATGTGACTCCGATCCCTCATAACGGTTGTCGTCCGCCGAAAAAACGCCGCGTATAACGCTGTCGTTTCCAGGTTTGTTGGAGAAAGAAAATGGCAAGATATTTGGGTCCTAAGCTCAAGCTGAGCCGTCGTGAGGGCACCGACTTATTCCTTAAGTCTGGCGTTCGCGCGATCGATACCAAGTGTAAAATTGAACAAGCTCCTGGCCAGCACGGTGCGCGTAAACCGCGTCTGTCTGACTATGGTGTGCAGTTGCGTGAAAAGCAAAAAGTTCGCCGTATCTACGGTGTGCTGGAGCGTCAGTTCCGTAACTACTACAAAGAAGCAGCACGTCTGAAAGGCAACACCGGTGAAAACCTGTTGGCTCTGCTGGAAGGTCGTCTGGACAACGTTGTATACCGTATGGGCTTCGGCGCCACTCGTGCAGAAGCACGTCAGCTGGTAAGCCATAAAGCAATTATGGTAAACGGTCGTGTTGTTAACATCGCTTCTTATCAGGTTAGTCCGAATGACGTTGTTAGCATTCGTGAGAAAGCGAAGAAGCAGTCTCGCGTGAAAGCCGCTCTGGAGCTGGCTGAGCAGCGTGAAAAGCCAACCTGGCTGGAAGTTGATGCTGGCAAGATGGAAGGTACGTTTAAGCGTAAGCCTGAGCGTTCTGATCTGTCTGCGGACATTAACGAACACCTGATCGTCGAGCTTTACTCCAAGTAAAGCTTAGTACCAAAGAGAGGACACAATGCAGGGTTCTGTGACAGAGTTTCTAAAACCGCGCCTGGTAGATATCGAGCAAGTGAGTTCGACGCACGCCAAGGTGACCCTTGAGCCTTTAGAGCGTGGCTTTGGCCATACTCTGGGTAACGCACTGCGCCGTATTCTGCTCTCATCGATGCCGGGTTGCGCGGTGACCGAGGTTGAGATTGATGGTGTACTACATGAGTACAGCACCAAAGAAGGCGTTCAGGAAGATATCCTGGAAATCCTGCTCAACCTGAAAGGGCTGGCGGTGAGAGTTCAGGGTAAAGATGAAGTTATTCTTACCTTGAATAAATCTGGCATTGGCCCTGTGACTGCAGCCGATATCACCCATGATGGGGATGTCGAAATCGTCAAGCCGCAGCACGTGATCTGCCACCTGACCGATGAGAACGCGTCTATTAGCATGCGTATCAAAGTTCAGCGCGGTCGTGGTTATGTGCCGGCTTCTACCCGAATTCATTCGGAAGAAGATGAGCGCCCAATCGGCCGTCTGCTGGTCGACGCATGCTACAGCCCTGTAGAGCGTATTGCCTACAATGTTGAAGCAGCGCGTGTAGAACAGCGTACCGACCTGGACAAGCTGGTCATCGAAATGGAAACCAACGGCACAATCGATCCTGAAGAGGCGATTCGTCGTGCGGCAACCATTCTGGCTGAACAACTGGAAGCTTTTGTTGACTTACGTGATGTACGTCAGCCTGAAGTGAAAGAAGAGAAACCAGAATTCGATCCGATCCTGCTGCGCCCTGTTGACGATCTGGAATTGACTGTCCGCTCTGCTAACTGCCTTAAAGCAGAAGCTATCCACTATATCGGTGATCTGGTACAGCGTACTGAGGTTGAGCTTCTTAAGACGCCTAACCTTGGTAAAAAATCTCTTACTGAGATTAAAGACGTGCTGGCTTCCCGTGGACTGTCTCTGGGCATGCGCCTGGAAAACTGGCCACCGGCAAGCATCGCTGACGAGTAACCGGATCACAGGTTAAGGTTTTACTGAGAAGGATAAGGTCATGCGCCATCGTAAGAGTGGTCGTCAACTGAACCGCAACAGCAGCCATCGCCAGGCAATGTTCCGCAACATGGCAGGTTCACTGGTTCGTCATGAAATCATCAAGACGACCCTGCCTAAAGCGAAAGAGCTGCGCCGCGTAGTTGAGCCGCTGATTACTCTTGCCAAGACTGATAGCGTAGCTAATCGTCGTCTGGCATTCGCCCGCACTCGTGATAACGAGATCGTGGCAAAACTGTTTAACGAGCTGGGCCCGCGTTTCGCGAGCCGCGCCGGTGGTTACACTCGCATTCTGAAGTGTGGCTTCCGTGCAGGCGACAACGCGCCGATGGCATACATCGAGCTGGTTGATCGCTCTGAATCGAAAGCAGAAGCTGCTGCAGAGTAATCTGTAGTAACGTAAAAAAACCCGCCCCGGCGGGTTTTTTTATATCCGTTGTGTCCCCACTTGCCTACAATATCTGTACTCTTTTTGTTCATCCCCTGGAGTATTTATGTGGTTACTTGACCAGTGGGCAGAGCGCCATATTGTCGATGCACAATCCAAAGGCGAGTTTGATAATCTTCCTGGTAGCGGGAAAGCGCTCATTCTTGATGATGACTCGCATGTCCCCGAAGATCTTCGTGTTGGTTATCGTTTATTAAAAAATGCAGGATGCCTGCCTCCGGAGCTGGAACACCGCAGAGAGGCCATTCAGTTACTTGATATGCTCAAGGGTATCAGGCAGGACGACCCGCAGTATCAGGAAGTTAGCCGACGTCTGTCGTTGCTCGAGTTAAAATTGAGACAGGCGGGTTTGAGTACTGAGTTTTTACGTGGAGAATATGCAGACAAACTGATGCATAAAATCAACGATCAATAACGGAGTTCTTATGTACCGCATTGGTGAGCTGGCAAAGCTGGCAGAAGTGACCCCTGATACCATCCGCTATTATGAAAAGCAGCAAATGATGGAGCATGAAGTGCGTACCGAAGGGGGATTTCGGCTTTATACCGAAAGCGATCTCCAGCGGCTTAAGTTTATTCGTTATGCGCGCCAGCTTGGTTTTACGCTTGAGTCGATCCGCGAACTGCTTTCGATCCGCGTTGATCCTGAACATCACACATGTCAGGAATCGAAGGGGATTGTGCAGGAGCGACTGAAAGAAGTGGAAGCCAGAATTGCAGAACTGCAAACCATGCAGCGTTCACTGCAAAGACTCAATGATGCTTGCTGTGGCAAAGCGCACAGTAGTGTCTATTGTTCGATTCTGGAGGCCCTGGAACAGGGGGCGAGTGGAGTCAAAACAGGCTGTTGATTTATTGAACGCAGGCGCTTACACTCGCGCCGTAAAACAACCACTGGAGAAATTATGAGTCGTTATCAGCATACGAAAGGGCAGATAAAGGACAATGCCATCGAGGCATTACTGCATGACCCTTTATTCAGGCAGCGCGTAGAAAAAAATAAGAAAGGGAAAGGAAGTTATCTACGAAAAGGTAAGCATGGCAATCGGGGGAACTGGGAGGCCAGTGGCAAGAGCGTAAATCACTCTCTTACCACTGGCCTTCTGCTTTCAGCGACGTGTTAAGAACGCGTATTTTGCTCTTTCAGCAGGTCGCGGATTTCGGTAAGTAACACTTCTTCTTTTGTCGGCGCAGGTGCAGCAGCCGGTTCTTCTTTCTTACGATTGAGTTGATTGATCAGTTTGATTGCCATAAAAATGGCAAATGCGACAATCACAAAATCAATGATGTTCTGAATGAATACACCATAGTGCATGACGACCGCCGGGATATCTCCCTGCGCGGCACGCAATGTGACAGCAAATTGTTTAAAGTCGATCCCGCCAATTAATAATCCCAGAGGCGGCATGATGATATCGGCAACCAGTGAGGAAACAATTTTACCGAATGCCGCACCAATAATGACGCCCACCGCCAAATCCACAACATTCCCGCGCATCGCGAATTCGCGAAATTCTTTAATTATGCTCATTTTATTCTCCCTAAGCAGCTGACGAGTCTAAGTTTAACAAATGTTAAAGTATTTTCCATTTATGGATATTCTCTTTAGGAAAATAAATTAAACCTTGATAAATAAAGGGAATTAAAAAAGGCACCGAAACGGTGCCCTCTTAAAATTACAGGAAGAAAGGACTTGGCTGGAATAAACGTTCAACGTCGGTAATAAACTTTTTGTCTGTCAGGAACATAATGACATGATCGCCCTGCTCAATACGCAGATTATCGTTGGCGATCATGACATCGTTTCCTCTGACAACTGCACCAATGATCGTTCCCGGCGGAAGTTTTATTTCATCGATCACGCGGCCCACGACGCGGGAAGTCGTCTCATCACCGTGTGCAACAGCTTCTATGGCCTCCGCAACGCCACGTCGTAATGAAGATACCCCGACAATGTCAGCTTTACGTACGTGACTGAGAAGTGCGGAGATGGTTGCCTGCTGCGGTGAAATCGCAATATCAATCACGCTGCCCTGAACAAGATCGACATAGGCACGACGCTGAATCAGCACCATCACCTTTTTGGCCCCCATCCGTTTGGCGAGCATTGCCGACATAATATTCGCTTCATCGTCATTGGTGACCGCGATGAACAGATCAACTTGATCGATATGTTCTTCCGCCAATAATTCTTGATCCGAAGCATCGCCAAAGAAGACGATTGTATTCTGTAGTTTCTCGGCAAGCTCGGCTGCACGTTGCTGATTTCGCTCAATCAACTTCACGCTGTAATCTTTTTCCAGACGACGTGCAAGGCCTGCGCCGATATTCCCGCCACCGACCAGCATGATGCGTTTGTAGGGTTTTTCCAGGCGTTGCAATTCACTCATCACAGCACGAATGTGCTGAGAGGCAGCGATAAAGAAGACTTCGTCACCCGCTTCGACAATGGTGGATCCTTGCGGACGAATCGGTCTGTCGTGGCGAAAAATTGCCGCGACACGGGTATCGATATGCGGCATATGTTCGCGCATGGTGGATAATGCGTTTCCAATCAGCGGACCGCCATAATAGGCTTTTACCACAGCCAGGCTGACTTTACCTTCCGCGAAATTGACCACCTGCAATGCGCCAGGGTATTCAATTAGTCGATAGATATTATCAATGACTAATTGCTCCGGCGCGATGAGATGATCAATAGGAACCGCGTCGGAATGGAATAGCTTATCCGCATCGCGGACATAATCTGGCGAGCGAATTCGTGCAATACGGTTCGGCGTGTTGAAGAGAGAATAGGCTACCTGACAGGCGACCATATTGGTTTCATCGGAGCTGGTAACGGCGACCAGCATGTCCGCATCATCAGCCCCCGCTTCACGCAGCACACGAGGATGGGAACCATGCCCTTGTACCACGCGAAGATCGAATTTGTCCTGCAAACTGCGCAGGCGCTCACCGTTGGTATCGACCACCGTGATATCGTTGTTCTCTCCGACCAGGTTTTCAGCCAGCGTACCGCCAACTTGTCCTGCGCCCAGAATGATAATTTTCATCAGTCGCGACCCGTTATCTCATCACTTTTTGATTAGCTTAGCGTAAAAGAAGCCATCACCGTCTTCCAGTCCTGGTAGATTTTGCAGCCCTGGATTATCAGGTGTACCTGTTTCCTGTAACAGAGCGTTTGGCGTGCGCTGCAAGAAGGTTTTAATCTGCTGACTGTTTTCTTCCGGCAGAATGGAACAGGTAGCGTAAACCAGCGTACCGCCTGGTTTCAGATGTGGCCATACGGCATCCAGAATTTCAGACTGCAACTGAGCAAGTTCAGCGATATCACGGTCACGACGCAGCCACTTGATGTCCGGATGGCGACGAATAACACCAGTCGCTGAACAGGGGGCATCCAGCAGAATACGGTCAAACTGCTGCTCGCCGCACCATTGTGCTGGATAACGCCCATCACCTTGCTTAACGCTCGCTTTCATGCCCAGACGTTTCAGGTTGTCATAGACGCGAGAAAGTCGCGTCTCATCAATATCAACGGCCATAACGTGCGTGTCTGGGGCAGCTTCGAGAATGTGCGTTGTTTTACCGCCAGGGGCTGCGCAAAGATCCAAAATCTGCTCACCATTTTTGGGAGAGAGATAAGTGATGCAACCCTGCGCAGAAGCATCCTGAACGGTGACCCAACCCGCGTCAAAGCCGGGTAAAGCATGAACGGGTACCGGTGTTTCCAGGCGAACGGCGTCAGGATAAGCTGGATGAGTAAAGCCGGTCATACCCGCTTCTTCCAGCAATGCCAGCCAGCCGTCACGAGAATGGTGCGTACGGTTCACTCGCAGCCACATAGGCGGGCGTTGATTATTGGCTTCCGCAATGGCTTCCCATTGTGTGGGATACGCATTCTGTAAACGTTTTAACAGCCAGGAAGGATGCAAAAAACGCGCATCACTGCCGGCAAACTCAGCCAGCAACGCTTCTTGCTGGCGCTGAAACTGGCGCAATACCCCGTTGATCAGCCCTTTAAGCTGTGGGCGCTTAATTGCAACCGCACCTTCTACTGTTTCCGCCAGGGCGGCATGGGGAGGAATGCGGGTGTACAACAGTTGGTAGAAGCCCACCATAATCAGGTAATGCACGGTGCGCTGTTTACCAGTCATCGGCCGAGACATTAACTTGTTGATCAGCCAGTCTAATTGCGAAAGCGTGCGCAATACACCAAAGCACAACTCCTGGAGAAGCGCTTTGTCTTTATCAGAAACCTTTTGCTGTAAGGGAGGCAGGACATTGCTAAGCGATTGTCCTTGCTCGATGACCTGCTCAATGGCTTGCGCCGCTATGCTACGTAAATTAAATTGTTTTTTCATAACCGCAAAAATAAAAATGCCCGGTTACACCGGGCGTATTGAGAGGTGACCGTCAGGCCAGACGGTTGCCAGGAATAAACCATTCCCGACGTGAATTTAGTAGATCCTGGGCGCTCATCGCCTTTTTCCCTGCGGGTTGCAATGAGAGCAGGTTCAGGATGCCGCTGCCCGTCGCGACCTGGATTCCTTGTTTTGTGGCCTCAAGGATGGTGCCGGGTTCTGCTTGCGTAGAGGCCTCAATGACTGATGCCTGCCAGACTTTCACGGGTTGACCTTCTATTTCCAGCCAGCTCATCGGCCAGGGGTTAAAGGCACGAATGCAACGTTCTAACTGTGCGGCAGAGAGAGACCAATCTATGTGGGCCTCTTCTTTGCTGAGCTTCTCTGCATGGGTAACCAGAGCGTCGTTTTGCACTTCAGGTTTTGCGGTACCTGCAGCGAGTTGCTTGAGTGTATCGATCAGCCCCTGCGGGCCCAGGTTTGCCAGTTTGTCATACAGCGTGCCGCTGGTATCTTCTGCTGTGATTGGGCATGCAAGCTTATAAAGCATGTCACCCGTATCCAGGCCGACATCCATTTGCATAATGGTTACACCCGTTTCGGTATCGCCAGCCCACAGCGAACGCTGAATAGGTGCGGCGCCGCGCCAACGAGGGAGCAGGGATCCGTGAACGTTGATGCAGCCAAGACGTGGCATGTCCAGTACCGCTTTTGGCAGAATCAGCCCATAGGCCACTACGACCATGACATCCGCGTTTAAGTCGGCGACCTGTTGCTGGTTTTCCTGCGGGCGTAAAGAGACGGGCTGAAAAACCGGTAACCCTTTCTCTTCGGCCAGGACTTTCACAGGGCTGGGCATCAGTTTTTTGCCGCGTCCTGCCGGGCGGTCAGGTTGGGTAAACACACCAACGACGTTATGTCCTGAAGACAACAGCGCGTCGAGATGACGCGCTGCAAAGTCAGGTGTACCCGCAAAAATGATACGTAGTGAGTCTGACACGTTGATTCTTGTCCTTAAGCTCGGGCGTTCAGGCGGTCGAGTTTTTCAACTTTCTGACGGATACGTTGTTGTTTCAACGGCGACAGGTAATCAATAAAGAGTTTACCGACCAGATGGTCCATCTCATGCTGAATACAAATCGCCAGCAGGCCATCCGCTTCCAGTTCAAAAGGTTTACCATCGCGATCGAGGGCGCGAATTTTTACTTTCTCTGCACGTGGCACTAACGCACGCTGTTCTGGAATAGAAAGACAGCCTTCCTCAATACCGGTTTCACCGTATTTTTCCAGCAACTCTGGATTGATGAGTACCAGGCGTTCATCGCGGTTCTCGGATACATCAATCACGATAATACGTTGATGGATATCGACCTGCGTTGCCGCCAGACCAATACCTTCTTCGGCGTACATCGTCTCGAACATATCATCGACGATACGCTGAATTTCTGCATTCACTTCTTCTACCGGTTTTGCGACTTTGCGAAGGCGCTCGTCCGGAATATGTAACACTTGCAAAACTGACATAGTTATCCAGAGTTGTGTTCAGGAGTTGGAAAGATTATTACCTCTATTCTAGACAAAACCCCTGCTGATTGACAGCATCACTGACCAATCGCAAAGATTGCCAGGACCGCTTGTGACAGGGGGAGAAGGATGACCCATATCGAAATTTGGTTACGCCTAATGCGTGTCAGTGAGATGTACGGTGACACAATGGTACGTACGGCCAATTTTCTCATTAACCAGACCCATATCGATTCGGAATTGTTGCACAGTGCAGGATTCTCAATCCGTCAGGCTGAACGCTTTTTAACGCTGCCGCAAAAGGAGCTGGACTCTGCGCTGAATTGGTTAGCGCAGCCCCATCACTATTTCATTACGGCGGAGAGTCAGTATTACCCTCCACAGCTTCGTGCGATTGAAGACTACCCTGGCGTGCTCTTTGTCTCCGGGGAGCCAGAATGTCTCGACTCCGTCCAGCTTGCTGTTGTGGGGAGTCGCTCACACTCCTGGTATGGTGAACGATGGGGGCGCATATTCTGCGAAAAGCTTGCCGCGGCAGGGATTACGGTGACCAGCGGACTGGCACTTGGTATCGATGGTGTCGCACATAAAGCCGCGTTAAGTGTCAATGGGAAAAGCGTTGCCGTATTGGGTAACGGTCTGTTGGCTGTACATCCGCGTCGGCATGCTCAGCTCGCAGAAAACATCATTGGTATGGGAGGCGCCCTGATCTCTGAGTTTCCGCTGGCGACACCTCCGTTAGCGCATCATTTCCCCCGGCGAAACCGCATTATTAGTGGTCTCAGTAAAGGCGTTTTGGTGATTGAGGCAGCTCTGCGCAGTGGCTCTCTGGTTACCGCACGTTGCGCGATGGAGCAAGGGCGAGAGGTCTTTGCTTTACCAGGGCCGATAGGCAGCCCGGGAAGTGAAGGTCCCCATTGGCTGATAAAGCAGGGGGCCACACTGGTGACAGCGCCAGAGGATATATTTGAAAATTTGCAATACGGGTTACATTGGTTGCCAGATGAGCCTGAAAATACACTTTATTCACCAGATCACGAAGCGGTGGCATTGCCATTTCCTGAGCTCCTGGCTAACGTAGGAGATGAGGCAACACCTGTTGACGTCGTCGCTGAACGTGCCGGCCAACCTGTGCCAGAGGTAGTGGCTCAGCTACTCGAACTGGAGTTAGCAGGATGGATCGCAGCTGTACCCGGCGGCTATGTCCGATTGAGGAGGGCAAGCCATGTTCGACGTACTAATGTATTTGTTTGAGACATACATCCATAACGAAGCTGAACTGCGTGTGGATCAGGACAAACTGGAACGGGATCTTACCGACGCTGGTTTTGATCGTGAAGACATCTACAACGCGTTATTGTGGCTGGAAAAGCTTGCTGACTATCAGGAAGGCCTCGCTGAACCCATGCAACTTGCCTCAGATCCGCTCTCTGTACGTATTTATACTGCTGAGGAGTGCGATCGCCTGGATGCCAGTTGCCGGGGATTCTTGTTATTCCTGGAGCAGATACAGGTGCTAAACCTCGAAACACGGGAAATGGTCATTGAACGTGTGCTCGCGTTGGATACTGCAGAATTCGACCTGGAAGATCTAAAGTGGGTGATCCTGATGGTTCTGTTCAACATTCCAGGTTGTGAAAATGCATATCAACAAATGGAAGAATTACTCTTTGAAGTGAATGAAGGTATGCTGCATTAAACGATCTTCATTCAGCATGAGTTGTTATGGCTAAATCAGCACTGTTCACGGTGCGCAAAAATGAGCCCTGCCCGCAATGCGGGGCTGAGCTTGTTATTCGTTCCGGGAAACACGGTCCGTTTCTCGGCTGCTCGCAATATCCGGAATGTGATTATGTCCGTCCTCTGAAATCGTCAGCGGACGGACATATTGTCAAAGTTCTGGAGGGTAAGTTCTGTCCTGCATGCGGCGCTGAACTTGTGTTGCGGCAGGGGCGGTTTGGTATGTTTATTGGTTGCAGCGATTATCCCGCGTGCGGGCATACCGAAATTATCGATAAACCTGATGAAACCGCGATTACCTGCCCTCAGTGCCGGACGGGCCATCTGGTTCAGCGCCGTTCACGTTATGGCAAAACCTTTCATTCCTGCGATCGCTATCCTGAGTGTCAGTTTGTCATCAACTTCAAACCGATAGCGGGAGAGTGTCCTGAGTGCCACTACCCTCTACTCATCGAAAAGAAAACCGCGCAGGGTGTGAAACACGTCTGTGCCAGTAAACAATGTGGAAAGCCGTTACCGGCGGATATTAAAAGTGAATAAGAACCTGCCAGCAGACGCTATCGCCGCGGCGATAGAAGTACTGAATAAAGAAAATGTCATCGCCTATCCAACAGAAGCTGTTTTCGGTGTCGGGTGCGATCCTGACAGCGAAACCGCGGTCACTCGATTGTTGGAGCTGAAACAGCGACCCGTTGATAAAGGTCTCATATTGATCGCAGCAAATTTTGAACAGCTTAGATCTTATATTGATGACAGCATGCTTACGGATGCCCAACGGGAAGCCGTATTTGCCCGCTGGCCTGGTCCTGTCACGTTTGTTTTTCCAGCCCCTGCATCGACGCCTCGCTGGCTGACAGGTCGGTTTTCATCTTTGGCCGTGCGCGTCACCGACCATCCGCTCGTGGTTGCATTGTGCCAGGCTTATGGTAAGCCGTTAGTTTCTACCAGCGCCAACCTGAGTGGATTGCCACCATGCCGTACCGTTGAAGAAGTACGGGAGCAGTTCGGGGCAGACTTCCCTGTTGTTGAAGGTGAAACGGGAGGTCGTTTGAATCCATCTGAAATTCGTGATGCCCTGACGGGTGAATTGTTTCGACAGGGGTAAGATGATGGAAACCTACGCCGTTTTTGGTAATCCGATCGCACACAGTAAGTCGCCGTTCATTCATCAGCATTTTGCACAACAACTGCAAATTGAACATCCCTATGGGCGTGTATTAGCGCCGATCAATGATTTTATTGGTACGCTTAATACCTTCTTTGCTGAAGGGGGAAAAGGGGCGAATGTTACCGTTCCTTTTAAAGAGGAAGCGTTCGCACGGGCGGATGAATTGACGGAGCGTGCGGCTCTTGCCGGGGCTGTCAACACGCTTAAAAAGCTTGAGGATGGTCGCATACTGGGTGATAACACTGACGGCATTGGGCTGTTAAGCGATCTTGAACGCTTATCCTTCATTCGACCGGGCTCGCGCGTTTTGCTCATTGGCGCGGGTGGAGCTTCCCGTGGCGTATTGTTGCCACTGCTTTCGATGGATTGTGCAGTGACGATCGTGAACCGAACCGCTTCGCGTGCGGAAGAACTGGCGCAAATTTTTGCCCATACAGGGAGTGTTCAGTCTCTGAAAATGGATGCGCTGGTGGATCATGAGTTCGATCTGATTATTAACGCAACATCCAGCGGGATCAGTGGTGATATTCCTGCTATTCCGGCATCCCTTATTCATCCTTCTGTTTATTGCTACGACATGTTCTATCAGAAAGGGAATACGCCGTTTCTTACCTGGTGTATAGAAAAGGGAGCCCGATCTTACGCAGATGGTCTGGGTATGCTGGTGGGGCAAGCGGCGCATGCTGTTTTGCTTTGGCACGGTACATTACCAGACGTTGAGCCAGTGATTAAATTGCTGCAACAGGAGTTATCGGCATGAATCAGGCTATCCAGTTCCCTGACAGGGAAGAGTGGAACGCAGATATTGACGCTGTCAGCTTTCCTGCGCTGGTAAATGGTATGCAATTCATGTGTGCAATTAAAGGAGAGAGGCTGGCGCATCGTTTTGGCGGCGATACCCCGGAGCAGTGGCTGGCTGCTTTTTGTGAACATCGCTGGGATCTGGAAGAAGAAGCTGAAGCGCTGATCCAGTCCCAGCAAGAAGACGATCACGGTTGGATCTGGTTGTCCTGACTGAGATATTCGTCTTTCCACTTCACGTAATTATTCGCGGAGTATTGCAGACCCGCCTTCTCCGCGTCGCTCAGAGGGCGGATTTGTTTCACCGGGCTTCCCAGATACAGATATCCACTCTCAAGACGTTTGTTTTGCGGCACGAGACTACCCGCCCCGATCATGACGTCATCTTCTATTACTACGCCATCCAACAGAATCGATCCCATACCGACTAAGACGCGGTTACCAATAATGCAGCCGTGTAGCATGACCTTATGGCCGACGGTCACATCCTCACCCACGATCAGGGGATTACCTTGTGGGTTGGAGGTCGATTTATGAGTGACATGCAGTACGCTGCCATCCTGAATATTCGTACGGGCGCCGACCTCGACATAATTCACGTCTCCGCGAATAGCAACGAGCGGCCAAATACTGACATCATCCGCCAGACGGACATCGCCAATGACGACACTGCTGGTATCGATCATCACTCGCTGTCCGATCTGAGGGAAAAGATCCTTATAAGGACGTAGTACGTCAGACATAGTTACCTCAACAAAATAGAACCGTAATGATGACTTTGGTTGGATTATTGGCTCTGTGCAAGCGATTTGAGTATCAAAAACCAGGCGAATTGCGCAGGAATGGAACGAAAGGGGTGAAAAAACAGCAAACAGAAAAAAAGATCGAAAAAACTCTTGTGCAAAAATCACGGATCCCTATAATGCGCCTCCATCGACACGGCGGATGTGAATCACTTCACACAAACAGCCGGTTCGGTTGAAGAGAAAAATTCTGAAAATCAGGGTTGACTCTGAAAGAGGAAAGCGTAATATACGCCACCTCGCGACAGAGCGCTAAAGCGCGTCGCAACTGCTCTTTAACAATTTATCAGACAATCTGTGTGGGCACTCGAAGATACGGATTCTTAACGTCGCAAGACGAAAAATGAATACCAAGTCTCAAGAGTGAACATACGTAATTCATTACGAAGTTTAATTCACGAGCATCAAACTTAAATTGAAGAGTTTGATCATGGCTCAGATTGAACGCTGGCGGCAGGCCTAACACATGCAAGTCGAACGGTAGCACAGAGGAGCTTGCTCCTTGGGTGACGAGTGGCGGACGGGTGAGTAATGTCTGGGAAACTGCCCGATGGAGGGGGATAACTACTGGAAACGGTAGCTAATACCGCATAACGTCGCAAGACCAAAGAGGGGGACCTTCGGGCCTCTTGCCATCGGATGTGCCCAGATGGGATTAGCTAGTAGGTGGGGTAACGGCTCACCTAGGCGACGATCCCTAGCTGGTCTGAGAGGATGACCAGCCACACTGGAACTGAGACACGGTCCAGACTCCTACGGGAGGCAGCAGTGGGGAATATTGCACAATGGGCGCAAGCCTGATGCAGCCATGCCGCGTGTATGAAGAAGGCCTTCGGGTTGTAAAGTACTTTCAGCGAGGAGGAAGGCGATACGGTTAATAACCGTGTTGATTGACGTTACTCGCAGAAGAAGCACCGGCTAACTCCGTGCCAGCAGCCGCGGTAATACGGAGGGTGCAAGCGTTAATCGGAATTACTGGGCGTAAAGCGCACGCAGGCGGTCTGTCAAGTCGGATGTGAAATCCCCGGGCTCAACCTGGGAACTGCATCCGAAACTGGCAGGCTAGAGTCTTGTAGAGGGGGGTAGAATTCCAGGTGTAGCGGTGAAATGCGTAGAGATCTGGAGGAATACCGGTGGCGAAGGCGGCCCCCTGGACAAAGACTGACGCTCAGGTGCGAAAGCGTGGGGAGCAAACAGGATTAGATACCCTGGTAGTCCACGCCGTAAACGATGTCGACTTGGAGGTTGTTCCCTTGAGGAGTGGCTTCCGGAGCTAACGCGTTAAGTCGACCGCCTGGGGAGTACGGCCGCAAGGTTAAAACTCAAATGAATTGACGGGGGCCCGCACAAGCGGTGGAGCATGTGGTTTAATTCGATGCAACGCGAAGAACCTTACCTACTCTTGACATCCACGGAATTTAGCAGAGATGCTTTAGTGCCTTCGGGAACCGTGAGACAGGTGCTGCATGGCTGTCGTCAGCTCGTGTTGTGAAATGTTGGGTTAAGTCCCGCAACGAGCGCAACCCTTATCCTTTGTTGCCAGCGGTTCGGCCGGGAACTCAAAGGAGACTGCCAGTGATAAACTGGAGGAAGGTGGGGATGACGTCAAGTCATCATGGCCCTTACGAGTAGGGCTACACACGTGCTACAATGGCATATACAAAGAGAAGCGACCTCGCGAGAGCAAGCGGACCTCATAAAGTATGTCGTAGTCCGGATCGGAGTCTGCAACTCGACTCCGTGAAGTCGGAATCGCTAGTAATCGTGGATCAGAATGCCACGGTGAATACGTTCCCGGGCCTTGTACACACCGCCCGTCACACCATGGGAGTGGGTTGCAAAAGAAGTAGGTAGCTTAACCTTCGGGAGGGCGCTTACCACTTTGTGATTCATGACTGGGGTGAAGTCGTAACAAGGTAACCGTAGGGGAACCTGCGGTTGGATCACCTCCTTACCTTAAAGAACCTGCCTTTGTAGTGCTCACACAGATTGTCTGATGAAAATTAGCAGTAAGAAATCTCTGCAGGCTTGTAGCTCAGGTGGTTAGAGCGCACCCCTGATAAGGGTGAGGTCGGTGGTTCAAGTCCACTCAGGCCTACCAAATTTATCCTGATACTGCGTTGTGAAACGACTCGCATACTTCAGTATGCTTCGCCCTTCCACGCCTTGTCTCAGTATAAATTACCGGTAATGAGATTTAGCATTTGTGATGGGGCTATAGCTCAGCTGGGAGAGCGCCTGCTTTGCACGCAGGAGGTCTGCGGTTCGATCCCGCATAGCTCCACCATTACTTACTGCAAAAACACAAGAAAACTTCAGAGTGTACCTGAAAAGGTTCACTGCGAAGTTTTGCTCTTTAAAAATCTGGATCAAGCTGAAAATTGAAACGACACACTGTTTCATTTCTCCGTAATAAGAAATGAAAAATGGTGTGTTCGAGTCTCTCAAATTTTCGCAACACGATGTGTTTTACGAAACACCTTCGGGTTGTGAGGTTAAGCGACTAAGCGTACACGGTGGATGCCCTGGCAGTCAGAGGCGATGAAGGACGTGCTAATCTGCGATAAGCGTCGGTAAGGTGATATGAACCGTTATAACCGGCGATTTCCGAATGGGGAAACCCAGTGTGATCCGTCACACTATCATTACGTGAATACATAGCGTAATGAAGCGAACCGGGGGAACTGAAACATCTAAGTACCCCGAGGAAAAGAAATCAACCGAGATTCCCCCAGTAGCGGCGAGCGAACGGGGAGCAGCCCAGAGTCTGAATCAGCATGTGTGGTAGTGGAACGGTCTGGAAAGTCCGGCGATACAGGGTGATAGCCCCGTACACAAAATCGCATGTGTTGTGAACTCGAAGAGTAGGGCGGGACACGTGGTATCCTGTCTGAATATGGGGGGACCATCCTCCAAGGCTAAATACTCCTGACTGACCGATAGTGAACCAGTACCGTGAGGGAAAGGCGAAAAGAACCCCGGCGAGGGGAGTGAAAAAGAACCTGAAACCGTGTACGTACAAGCAGTGGGAGCCTCTTTATGGGGTGACTGCGTACCTTTTGTATAATGGGTCAGCGACTTATATTCTGTAGCAAGGTTAACCGAATAGGGGAGCCGAAGGGAAACCGAGTCTTAACTGGGCGTTAAGTTGCAGGGTATAGACCCGAAACCCGGTGATCTAGCCATGGGCAGGTTGAAGGTTGGGTAACACTAACTGGAGGACCGAACCGACTAATGTTGAAAAATTAGCGGATGACTTGTGGCTGGGGGTGAAAGGCCAATCAAACCGGGAGATAGCTGGTTCTCCCCGAAAGCTATTTAGGTAGCGCCTCGTGAACTCATCTTCGGGGGTAGAGCACTGTTTCGGCTAGGGGGTCATCCCGACTTACCAACCCGATGCAAACTGCGAATACCGAAGAATGTTATCACGGGAGACACACGGCGGGTGCTAACGTCCGTCGTGAAGAGGGAAACAACCCAGACCGCCAGCTAAGGTCCCAAAGTCACAGTTAAGTGGGAAACGATGTGGGAAGGCACAGACAGCCAGGATGTTGGCTTAGAAGCAGCCATCATTTAAAGAAAGCGTAATAGCTCACTGGTCGAGTCGGCCTGCGCGGAAGATGTAACGGGGCTAAACTGTGCACCGAAGCTGCGGCAGCGACACTATGTGTTGTTGGGTAGGGGAGCGTTCTGTAAGCCGTTGAAGGTGGCCTGTGAGGGTTGCTGGAGGTATCAGAAGTGCGAATGCTGACATAAGTAACGATAATGCGGGTGAAAAGCCCGCACGCCGGAAGACCAAGGGTTCCTGTCCAACGTTAATCGGGGCAGGGTGAGTCGACCCCTAAGGCGAGGCCGAAAGGCGTAGTCGATGGGAAACAGGTTAATATTCCTGTACTTGGTGTTACTGCGAAGGGGGGACGGAGAAGGCTATGTTGGCCGGGCGACGGTTGTCCCGGTTTAAGCATGTAGGCGGAGCGTTTAGGTAAATCCGGACGCTTATTAACGCTGAGGTGTGATGACGAGGCACTACGGTGCTGAAGTAACAAATGCCCTGCTTCCAGGAAAAGCCTCTAAGCATCAGGTAACACAAAATCGTACCCCAAACCGACACAGGTGGTCAGGTAGAGAATACCAAGGCGCTTGAGAGAACTCGGGTGAAGGAACTAGGCAAAATGGTGCCGTAACTTCGGGAGAAGGCACGCTGATATGTAGGTGAAGCGACTTGCTCGTGGAGCTGAAATCAGTCGAAGATACCAGCTGGCTGCAACTGTTTATTAAAAACACAGCACTGTGCAAACACGAAAGTGGACGTATACGGTGTGACGCCTGCCCGGTGCCGGAAGGTTAATTGATGGGGTTATCCTTAGGGAGAAGCTCTTGATCGAAGCCCCGGTAAACGGCGGCCGTAACTATAACGGTCCTAAGGTAGCGAAATTCCTTGTCGGGTAAGTTCCGACCTGCACGAATGGCGTAATGATGGCCAGGCTGTCTCCACCCGAGACTCAGTGAAATTGAACTCGCTGTGAAGATGCAGTGTACCCGCGGCAAGACGGAAAGACCCCGTGAACCTTTACTATAGCTTGACACTGAACACTGGTCCTTGATGTGTAGGATAGGTGGGAGGCTTTGAAGTGTGGACGCCAGTCTGCATGGAGCCAACCTTGAAATACCACCCTTTAATGGCTGGTGTTCTAACGTAGACCCGTGATCCGGGTTGCGGACAGTGTCTGGTGGGTAGTTTGACTGGGGCGGTCTCCTCCTAAAGAGTAACGGAGGAGCACGAAGGTTAGCTAATCCTGGTCGGACATCAGGAGGTTAGTGCAAAGGCATAAGCTAGCTTGACTGCGAGAGTGACGGCTCGAGCAGGTGCGAAAGCAGGTCTTAGTGATCCGGTGGTTCTGAATGGAAGGGCCATCGCTCAACGGATAAAAGGTACTCCGGGGATAACAGGCTGATACCGCCCAAGAGTTCATATCGACGGCGGTGTTTGGCACCTCGATGTCGGCTCATCACATCCTGGGGCTGAAGTAGGTCCCAAGGGTATGGCTGTTCGCCATTTAAAGTGGTACGCGAGCTGGGTTTAGAACGTCGTGAGACAGTTCGGTCCCTATCTGCCGTGGGCGCTGGAGAATTGAGGGGGGCTGCTCCTAGTACGAGAGGACCGGAGTGGACGCATCACTGGTGTTCGGGTTGTCATGCCAATGGCATTGCCCGGTAGCTAAATGCGGAAGAGATAAGTGCTGAAAGCATCTAAGCACGAAACTTGCCCCGAGATGAGTTCTCCCTGAGACTATAAGTCTCCTGAAGGAACGTTGAAGACTACGACGTTGATAGGCTGGGTGTGTAAGTGTAGCGATACATTGAGCTAACCAGTACTAATGAACCGTGAGGCTTAACCTTACAACGCCAAAGGTGTTTTGGTGAAAGAAAGACATCAATATCAGCTTGATACAGATTAAATTAACGCGCAGAGATGCGTGTTAATAAACAGAATTTGCCTGGCGGCTGTAGCGCGGTGGTCCCACCTGACCCCATGCCGAACTCAGAAGTGAAACGCCGTAGCGCCGATGGTAGTGTGGGGTCTCCCCATGCGAGAGTAGGGAACTGCCAGGCATCAAATTTAGCGTGCTGATATGGCTCAGTTGGTAGAGCGCACCCTTGGTAAGGGTGAGGTCCCCAGTTCGACTCTGGGTATCAGCACCACTTAATTCGGTTAAAGTTCGGTGCAGTAGAAAAGAATTTGTCTGGCGGCTGTAGCGCGGTGGTCCCACCTGACCCCATGCCGAACTCAGAAGTGAAACGCCGTAGCGCCGATGGTAGTGTGGGGTCTCCCCATGCGAGAGTAGGGAACTGCCAGACATCAAATAAGAAGAACCCCGGTCCGCAAGGTCCGGGGTTTTTTGCGTTTATCAGCCTGATAAGCGCAGTGGCATAAGGCGCGACAGGTGCAGGAATTTAGCCGGATGGTGGCGTAAACGCCTTATCCGGCTTACGGGTCTTGCCAGACAATAAATCATCAAAATTAATGCAGTACCTGCGATAAAAACGCGCGGGTACGCTCCGATTTTGGTTGCGCGAAAAACTCCTCCGGGGGCGCCTGTTCAACAATTTCACCACGATCCATAAAGATCACCCGGTCAGCTACCGTTCTGGCAAACCCCATTTCATGCGTCACACACAGCATCGTCATCCCGGATTGCGCCAGGCCAATCATGGTATCCAGTACCTCTTTTACCATTTCAGGATCCAGAGCCGAGGTGGGTTCGTCAAAAAGCATAATTTTCGGTTTCATGCACAGCGATCGTGCAATCGCCACGCGTTGTTGTTGGCCTCCCGATATTTGTCCCGGGAATTTATGTGCATGTTCTGCAATTCGTACCCGCTCCAGATAATGCATCGCTAGCGCTTCAGCCTCTTTCTTTGGCATTTTATGAACCCAAATCGGCGCGAGCGTGCAATTTTGCAAAACCGTCAGGTGAGGAAACAAATTGAAGTGCTGGAACACCATCCCAACTTCTTGTCTGACACGCTCGATATTGCGGATGTCGTCATTGAGTTCAATCCCATCAACGATGATACGTCCTTGCTGATGTTCCTCCAGATGGTTAATACAGCGGATGGTAGTCGACTTACCAGAGCCGGATGGCCCGCAAAGTACAATTCGCTCGCCTTGTCTCACGTTCAGATTGATATTTTTCAGGACATGGAATTGTCCGTACCATTTGTTGACGTTTTCCAGCGTAATCATCGCGTCGGCAGGTTGGATTAATAATTGGCTCATAGATTCCTCAGTGCGGTGTACGCCCGGTGTTAAAACGTTTTTCCAGATGCTGGCTATAGCGAGACATGCTGAAGCAGAAAACCCAGTAAATCAGGGCAGCAAAAACATATCCTTCGGTCGACATGCCCAGCCAGGCGGGATCGACAGTGGCCTGCTGCACGCTGCTAAACAGATCAAACAGGCCGATGATGATCACCAGACTGGTATCTTTAAACAGGGCAATGATGGTGTTTACAAGGCCTGGGATCACCAGCTTCAACGCTTGCGGAAGAATGACGAGCCCCTGGGTTTTCCAGTAACCCAATGCCAGAGACTCTGCGGCTTCATACTGGCCTTTTGGTAACGCCTGTAGTCCACCACGCACCACTTCAGCGACATAGGCGGACTGGAACAGAATTACGCCTACCAATGCGCGGATAAGTTTGTCGATGCTGGTACCTTCCGCCATGAAGAGCGGTAGCATGACGGAAGACATAAACAGGACGGTAATCAAGGGGACGCCGCGCCAGAATTCAATAAAAATGACGGACAGTACGCGAACAACTGGCATATGAGAACGGCGGCTTAGAGCCAGCAAAATCCCTAATGGCAGTGCCCCCGCAATGCCCACCGAGGCAATAATCAGGGTCAGCGTTAACCCGCCCCACTGCCGCGTTTCTACCCGATCGAGCCCCAAAACACCGCCATACAGAAGCCACCAAACAACGATAGGGTAGATAACGGCCCAGGCCGCAATATAGCGCCCGCGATGCGGTATCGACCTCCAGAACATGGGGGCAATGGAGAGCAGGCCTGTGAGTAATGCAATATTGATACGCCAGCGCTGTTCATGTGGATAGAGTCCATACATAAACTGGCCGAAGCGCTCATGGATAAACACCCAACAAGCGCCTGCTTTTGTGCAATCACTCCGGGTAGAACCTATCCAGTTAGCCTGCAAGAATGCCCAGTTCAGTAGAGGGGGAATGAGTTCCCACATAAGCCATAGGCAGAAAATCGTCAGCAGACTATTGGACCAGGTGGAAAATAAATTCTTACGGGCCCACAACACTGCACGGTCTGCGCCGTGACTGGCTGGGCGCGGGGGATGAGACAGCAGAGCTTTTGTCATCATGATTCCTTAGCGCTCTATCAGTGCGATGCGGCGGTTATAAATGTTCATCAGCAGTGAAATAGACAGACTGATAATGAGGTACACCGACATGGTAATGGCGATAGTCTCAATGGCTTGCCCCGTCTGGTTGAGCACCGTCCCGGCAAACAGCGACACCATATCCGGGTAGCCAATAGCGGCGGCAAGCGAAGAGTTTTTGACAATGTTCAGATACTGGCTGGTGAGTGGCGGGATGATCACGCGTAGCGCCTGAGGAATAATGACCTGGCGTAGCGTCACCGTATTTGGCAGACCCAGTGAACGTGCAGCCTCATGTTGACCATAAGGAACCGCCTGAATACCGGCCCGAATGATTTCTGCAATAAATGCGGAGGTATACACAGATAACGCCAGAGTCAGCGCCGCCAGCTCGGGGATGAGAGCCATTCCCCCCCGGAAGTTAAACCCGCGTAATTCCGGTACGTTCCAGTGAAGCGCAGCGCCAAAAATCCAGTGCGCCATCATGGGGAACAGGACTAACAATGCCATTGCCGTCGGCCAGGTTCTGCGTAGCCGACCTGTTTTCATCTGGTGCATTTTGTTGAAGCGAAACAGTCCAACGGATACTGCTGCGGCAAACAGGATCGCAAGGCAAAACGCGAACAGACCTTCCCCAATCAATGGGGCTGGGATATAGAGCCCCCGGTTGCTCAGAAAGACCAGATCCAGTGCGCCGACGGCCTGACGCGGTCCCGGAAGATTGCGCAGTACGGCAAAATACCAAAAGAAGATCTGCAGCAGCGGCGGGATATTGCGGAAGGTTTCGATGTAGAGAGTGGAGAGTTTGCGTAATAGCCAGTTGTCCGACAGGCGAGCAAGCCCCAGAAAGAAACCGAGAAATGACGCGAATACAATGCATAATGCAGAAACCAAGAGCGTATTGAGCAATCCGACGATAAAAACGCGGCCATAGGTATCACCCTGTTCGTAATCGATCAGGTGCTGGACGATTCCGAATCCGGCACTGCGATCGAGAAAAGCAAACCCAGAGGTAATGCCCCGGTTGCTCAAGTTATTAATGGTGTTATGTATTAAATAGATAGCAACGCTGACAACCACGATGACGGCGAGTATTTGAAATAACCAGGCGCGTACCGCAGGGTTAGAAAAGGATAACGTTCCTTTTACGGGGGAGCGGCGATGGAACATAAGAGAACCTCGGAAACCATGACTCTTGGCTGAGCGCCGCCTGGTCGCGGCGCCCGTTACATCACATCGGATTAGCGCACGGGAGGGGCATACTGAATACCGCCGTTGTTCCAGAGATTATTCTGACCGCGTTTGATCTTCAGTGGGCTTTCCGATCCCACGTTACGTTCAAAGATCTCCGCATAGTTCCCCACTTGCTTAATGATGTTATAAGCCCACTTGTTATCGAGCTTAAGATCCTTGCCGTAATCCCCTTCTTTACCCAGCAGGTGCGCCATATCAGGTGTTGCCGGGTTAGCGGCTTTTTCATCGACGTTCTTCGAGTTCACGCCCATTTCCTCTGCGTTCAACATGGCGTAGAGCGTCCAGCGGACGACAGAGAACCACTCATCGTCGCCACGGCGCACGACAGGCCCCAGCGGTTCTTTTGAAATGACTTCCGGCAACACTACCCATTCAGCCGGGTTGCTGAGTTTGATCCTCAGGGCATACAGTTGAGACTGATCGGAGGCTAATGTGTCGCAACGGCCTGATTCCAGCGCTTTGGCTGATTCGTCAGAACGGTCGAAAGTCACCGGTGTGTATTTCATGTTATTGGCCTTGAAGTAATCGGCCACGTTAAGTTCTGTATCGGTTCCCGCCTGAATACAAACGGTGGCACCGTCCAACTCTTTGGCGCTCTTCAGGCCTGCTTTATTATGCGTAAGGAAACCGATGCCATCGTAGTAAGTCACACCGGTGAAAGACATGCCCATGCCGGCATCGCGGGAAGAGGTCCAGGTGGTATTGCGGGATAACATATCAACTTCGCCAGACTGCAATGCAGTAAAACGTTCTTTTGCCGTGAGCGGGGTGTATTTTACTTTTGTATCATCGCCAAAGACTGCAGAGGCGACACCACGACAAACATCAACATCAATGCCCGAAAATTTACCGCTCGCGTCAGCGTAAGAAAAACCAGGCAGGCCGTCACTGATACCACATTGTACGAAACCTTTTTTCTTCACTGCATCCAGAGTGGCTCCGGCATGTGCCTGATTTGCAACCGCAAGCAGCACGCCGGCCGCAGCAAAGCTGGCTATCATCATCTTTTTCATAATGCATCCTGTGTGGCGAAATTATTGTTATTGAGAGACGTTCTGGAAACGCCTTTTACCTGTCTGTGGCTCTGGCCATACTCTTTTAAGCAAAGGTAGTGCCAGGTTTTGCGTTCGGATCTCTAACGCAATATGTCTGAGTGTAGACAGGAAAAAATAAATTCAGCGCCCTGAAATGGTGCGAAATTGAAACGTAAGCCACATTTTGGAGCAAAATATTTAAATTTCAGGTGATGTGTTGAATAATGATTTCGGGCGTGAAAATTGACAGGGTAAGGATGTAGAAAAAAATGATGATAGTTGCGAAGGATTTGGTTGTTAAATTTATCGCTGTACTCTGTAAGTAAAACGAATAATTAAAAATCAGGGATTAAAACGAAGCCAACATTTTGTCTTATATGAAGATTATTTCTTTGACGTTAAAAGCGCGGCAATGCCGCGCTTTTAACATTTATTTGGACAGGGCGATGATCCCCATTGTCATGCCAGCTACGGCGGCAGTCCCGACGGCGATAGCCCCTGCAGTTTCCCAGTTATCCTGAGTGGTTCCCTTCATACAGGTATTGGTATGAACCAGACGGCCCTGATCATCATACACGGGTACGCAAGGGGAATCATGTGCACAGCCCGCCAGCAATGCGGTGAGCAATGCAACTGAAATTAATCTTTTCATGGTGTTACCTCAAAAATAAACGTTTCGCGAAATACAGCAAAGACAAATGCCAGGCCATCTGCGAACTCGTGGTTATTTTACCACCACTTAAAAAGCGGCTGGCATAGGGAATAATCTCAATTCGTGTGGATTGTAAACATAATGGAGAAACAAAGCGGTTGAGAGAACGTTATCGGGATGAAATAGAGAAAAATAAATAACTATCTATTTAATAAATAAGGCGGTGGATATTTTGTAAAAAGACGCCCGGAGGCGTCTTTATTTTACAAATTAATCGGGATGTCGATTGAAGCGGCGTTTAACCACAACGAAGAACACGGGCACGAAGAAGATAGCCAGCAATGTCGCCGTAAGCATTCCCCCCATCACGCCTGTGCCTACCGCATTTTGCGCACCGCTGCCTGCACCATGGCTGATAACCAGTGGCATAACCCCCAGAATAAAGGCGAGGGATGTCATCAGGATAGGACGCAGGCGCATACGTGACGCTTCGAGGGTAGCTTCGATCAATCCGCGTCCCTCTTTTTCCATCAGATCCTTGGCAAACTCGACAATCAAAATGGCGTTTTTGGCTGAAAGCCCGATCGTCGTTAGCAGACCAACCTGGAAGTACACATCATTGTTCATGCCGCGAAGCGATGCTGCCAGAAGCGCGCCGACCACACCGAGCGGTACCACCAGCATGACCGAGAACGGAATGGACCAGCTTTCATACAGTGCGGCGAGGCAGAGGAAGACCACGATTAACGAGATCGCATACAGCGCGGGGGCCTGGTTGCCAGAAAGACGTTCCTGGTATGACATCCCCGTCCAGTCGTGACCAATCCCGCCAGGAAGTTTGGCTGCCAGACTTTCCATCAGCACCATGGCCTCGCCCGTACTTCTGCCAGGTGCTGCTTCACCCAGCACTTCCATTGACGGCATACCATTGTAGCGTTCCAGGCGCGGCGAGCCATATACCCAGTGAGCCGAACTGAAGGTTGAGAACGGCACCATTTCGCCATTTGCGCTGCGCACATAGAAATTGTTGATGTCGCTGGGCAGCATGCGGAACGGCGCATCCGCCTGTACATAGACTTTTTTCACCCGGCCGTGATCGATAAAGTCATTCACGTAGGTGCCACCGAGAGCGGTAGAGATCGTCTGGTTGATATCAGACAGACTCACTCCCAGCGCTTGCGCTTTTTCCTGATCGATTTCCAGCTTGAATTGCGGGGTATCTTCCAGGCCGTTAGGACGCACACGTACCAGTAAATCCGGATGTTCTCTCACCATGCCCAGCAACCGATTTCGCGCATTGGTGAGTTCCGTATGGCCGAGGTTAGCCTGGTCGATTAACTCGAAGTCGAAACCCGTTGCCGTACCTAATTCGATAATGGCCGGGAGGTTAAACGGAAAGATAAGCCCGTCTTTGATCTGGCCGAAGGCTTGAGTTGCACGCGCCACGATCGCGCCTACACCATTTTCCTTTCCAGAGCGTTCTTCCCATGGCTTAAGACTAATAAAGACAATACCGGAGTTTTGCCCCTGACCGCTGAAGCTGAACCCATTAACGGTGAAGACGGAGTTAACGTTGGCTTTTTCCTGGTTCAGATAATAATTCTGAATTTGATCGAGGACTTTTTGTGTTCGATCCTGCGTCGCGCCTGCCGGAAGCTGCACCATCGTCATGAAAACGCCCTGATCTTCATCCGGGAGGAAGGAGGTTGGCAGGCGCAGGAACAGGATGGCCATCCCACCGACAATAAGGACATATACCAACAAATAACGTCCTGTCTTGCGCAGAATACCGCTCACGCTGCTGCTGTAGTGATCCGCGCTCTTTTCAAATAGCGCGTTAAACCAGCCGAAGACACCGCCTTTCTTTTCATGATGTTCTTCAGAGGCCGGTTTGAGCAGCGTGGCACAAAGGGCAGGGGTCAGAATGAGCGCGACAAGCACGGAAAGCGCCATCGCTGACACGATGGTCAACGAGAACTGGCGGTATATTGCGCCGGTCGATCCACCGAAGAAAGCCATCGGGACAAACACTGCGGAGAGCACCATCGCAATGCCGACCAGCGCCCCCTGTATCTGTTCCATGGATTTCTGCGTTGCCTCTTTCGGCGGCAGCTTATCTTCCGCCATCACGCGTTCGACGTTTTCTACCACCACGATGGCGTCATCAACCAGCAAGCCAATGGCAAGAACCATCCCAAACATCGTCAGGGTATTGATCGAAAATCCGAAGGCTGCCAGTACGGCGAACGTACCCAGCAGTACAACTGGCACAGCGATGGTGGGAATTAACGTTGCTCGTAGGTTTTGTAAAAACAGATACATAACCAGGAAGACAAGGATAATGGCTTCAAACAGTGTCTTCACGACTTCGTGAATCGAGATTTTTACAAAGGGGGTCGTGTCATACGGATAAACGACCTTTAAACCTTGTGGGAAAAAAGGCTGCAATTCTGCGAGTTTTGCTTTGATCGCCGCCGCTGTATTCAGCGCATTGGCGCCAGTTGCCAGCTTAATCCCCAAGCCTGTTGCCGCCTGACCATTAATTTTGGTCACCATGTTGTAGTTTTCGCCGCCAAGTTCAATGCGAGCTACATCTTTGAGGTGAACCATTGAACCGTCCTGGTTCACTTTCAGCGTGATGCGACCAAACTCCTCGGGTGTTTTCAGCCTTGTCTGAGCAATGATCGATGCGTTTAACTGTTGATCGGCGATGGAGGGGGTTCCTCCCAACTGGCCAGCCGCAATCTGGTTGTTCTGCGTTTTTAGCTGATTGATAACGTCCAGCGGCGTGAGTTGATACTTATTCAGCGCGTTGCTGTCGAGCCAGATTCGCATGGCATACTGCGCACCAAACAGTTGCACGTCGCCCACGCCTGATGTGCGGCTGATGGCATCCTTGACGTTAGACGCGACATAGTCGGAAATGTCATCCTGCGTCAGGCTCTTATTGTCGGAAACGAATCCCGCCACAAGCAGAAAGCTGCTGCTGGATTTTTTGACGCTAATGCCCTGCTGTTGTACTTCCTGAGGCAGGAGAGGCATAGCCAGTTGCAGCTTATTCTGCACCTGAACTTGCGCAATATCAGGGTCGGTACCTGACTCGAATGTCAGCGTGATCGTCACGCTTCCGGAAGAGTCGCTGGTGGATGACATATACATCAGGTTATCGATGCCATTCATATTTTGCTCGATAACCTGGGTCACTGTGTCCTGCACCGTTTGCGCATCCGCGCCTGGGTAAGTCGCGCTAACAGCAACAGCAGGCGGCGCAATAGTGGGGTACTGCGCAATAGGTAGCTGTATTATTGCCAGAACACCGGCCATCATCAGAATGATGGCCAGTACCCAGGCAAAGATAGGGCGATTAATAAAAAAATTAGCCATGTCCTGTTACCTTATTGCGCCGCATCGGCTGTCGGGGCGTCGGTGGTTGCCTGGACATGGATACCCTGGCGAACTTTCTGTAATCCGCTAACAATGACTTTGTCGCCGGGTTGCAAGCCTTCACTGATGAGCCATTTATCGCCAATCGCCTGCGTGGCGATAACCGTGCGCATTTCTGCCTGGTTTTGTTTGTTGACCATCATCACTGTGGCATCGCCGCGAGGTGTGCGTGTGACGCCTTGTTGCGGAACGAGAATGGCATTGGGCTGAACCCCTTCGTCAATGCGCGCGCGCACAAACATGCCGGGAAGCAGGGTGTGTTGAGGGTTAGGAAAAACGGCTCTGAGCGTTATTGATCCGGTGCTTTCGTCAACCGTCACATCTGAGAATTGCAGGGTGCCTTTCAGCGGATATGCCTGGCCATTCTCCATGACAAGTTCAACATCGCTGCGGGTATTGTCTTTATGCAGGCTTCCTTGTTCAACCGACTGTCTGAGGCGCATAAAATCGTTGCTGGATTGCGTCACATCCACATAAATAGGATCAAGCTGCTGCACGGTCGCCAGCGCGGTTGACTGACCATTGGTCACCAGAGCGCCTTCCGTTACGCTGGATTTACCAATACGCCCGCTAATTGGCGATATCACTTTCGTGTAAGCAAGGTTGATGTGCGCACTCTCAACCGCTGCTTTTGCCGCAACCACCGCGGCATCGGCCTGACGAGCATCAGCAACGGCCTGGTCGTACTCTTGCTGGCTGATGTATTTTGTTCCTACTAACGGAACATAACGTTTCACGGTTAAATGTGCGATAGTGGCCGCAGCTTCACTTTTTGCCAGTTCGCCTTTAGCGCTGTTGTAATCGGCCTGATACGTCGCGGGATCGATCTGGTAAAGCGACTGACTGGCGTCAACATCGCTGCCCTCAGTAAAATTCCTTTTGAGAACAATTCCACTTACCTGAGGGCGTACTTCTGCAATTCGAAATGAGGCTGTGCGTCCAGGCAGCTCAGTGGTGATAGCGAGAGGTGCGGATTCGACCACATGAACGGTAACTTGTGGTTCAGCGGGATTCACCTGTGTTTCCCCTTGATCGTTACAACCGGCAAGTAACGCAGCAGAGATTATGATGAATGAGGGCAGGAGTGAAAACCTGGCATATTTCGTCATTACTGTTCCTTAAAAAACCAAAAGCTCGTTATTTACCGGGTAACGGTAAGGCGTTAACGTGTACAAATAAAATAACAGTTGGCTATCCTACAAATTATTAGCTTGCGATGTAAGCAATACTTATTCGTTGCGCCGCCAACGGCACGGAAACACAAAAAAAAGATTAACATTTTGCATTCTTTAAATGATTGGAGAGGTAAAGCTTTGATGTTTATTAACACATCTTGAAATTTATATTTATGTTATGAATATTTAACGTTTTTATATGTCTTACATTTATTGTTTTTTTGAATATTTCGTGCTTAATTAAAAGTAAGTGATACATTCCTTCACTATTAAAGATATTATGAGATTGTCTTAATCATCTCTTTATCGTCTCTTACTCTGTCCCAGACACGCTGAATCATGGTTAAAAAAACGAAAGCTGATGCCCTCAAGACCCGGCAACACGTGATTGAAACTGCAATTACGCAGTTTGCCTTGCGTGGTGTAGGCAATACGACTTTAAACGATATCGCGGATGCGGCGAACGTCACCCGTGGGGCTATCTATTGGCATTTTGAAAATAAAAATCAGCTTTTTAATGAGTTGTGGTTGCAACAGCCCGCACTGCGCGATCTTATTCAGGACAGATTGACATCTTACCCTGGGGTGAATCCGTTACAGGATCTGCGTGAGAAATTAGTGGCTGGTTTACAATATATTGCAGAAAACCCAAGACAGCAGGCGTTAATGCAAATTTTATATCATAAATGTGAATTCCTTAACGGCATGACATCAGAACAGGAAATTCGAGATAAAATTGGCTTCAGCCATCAGACAATGCGTGAGCTACTTCAACAATGCATGGCGAAAAGTTTGATTTCAATCAGCCTTGATTTAGATGTCATCTTAATTATTCTGCACGGTAGTTTTAGCGGAATAGTAAAAAACTGGTTAATGAATCCGGCAAGTTATGATCTCTACAACCAGGCGCCCGTATTAGTCGATAATGTTCTGAGAATGCTCAGCCCGGAGGGTTGCGTAATGCAACTGATGCAGAGCGATAACTGCATTGAGGAAGCATAATTACTTTTTGACAACGGTTTTTCATCGAATATGAGTGAGTCGAATACCCTGGTCTTACTGGAGGTCGGCACAATTGACCAGTTTGAGGGGATTGACGGAGTTCATATTACGGCACTTGTCGTATTCTGTGGTCATCAGTTCGATCCATTGTATGAGTAGTGCATCAAACAGAAAAACAGAAACAGCAAAAACAACCAGCCACCAATATTTGCGAATCATTGCTAAACCCCATGTATTCATGCCCGAACGTGCAGGGAATATACAGGAATTTTGATGACGGAAAAGCAGACTTACAATGCTTTTAATTCGTTGAATTCACGTCTGTCGTTTCTGTATTGCGACTCTTTTTGGACAAGTTTTTCGTCTTCCGCTTTTTCACTTTTTCAAGGTCTTTTTCCGAATAATGCGAACTGATGCGCAGTCTTCGCAGACCCATTTTGACGTATTCATTATTGACTTCGATACCGATAAATTTTCGCCCTGCGTCCACCGCCACGGCTCCGGTGGTGAAGCTCCCTGCAAATGGATCCAATACAGTATCACCCGGATTCGAGGAGGCCAGCACGATCCGCTTCAACAGTGCCGTGGGTTTTTGCGTTGGATGGTTTTCGTATTCATCCATCAAGAAACGCACCCGCGGGAAGTCCCAGACATTTCCGGGCACCTTTTGCTGATTGTAGGGTTGCGGTGGGTTTTTCCTGTAATCGATCAGCGCTCTTTTGGCGCCGGTTTTGGCTTCAACCAAAATGTCTTCCCGGTTGAAGGTATAACTTTTGGGGTCTTTGACCATCATCAGGATCGGTTCATACATCGAACCAAAGAAATTTTTAGCCTGTACGCCTGAGCTGTCATATGACCACACGATACGGCTTTTAATATCAAACAGCTTTCTGCATTTAAGATCGATGTGCGGCATGTTTTCGGTGCTGTTCATGATATACATCGTGCCCTGTTTCTTCAGTACCCGGTGGCACTCTTCAATACATTCGAACAGCCAGGCAAGAAAAACCTCTTCGTTCCATGATTCGACCATGCCATCGAAGTCTTTTCCGATGTTGTAAGGGGGATCGGCAAAGATAAGGTCGACGCTGTCGGAGGGCAGTTTTTTCAGTTCAGTCAGCGCATCACCATGGATTATTTTTTTAGATTCATCGCCATAGTAGTTAGGGGCAAATCCAGCATTCATGGTTAAACTCCTGTGTGATGCGAATAAAAAAGGCGCTTCCCCATGCCGAGTAGCGCCTTTTTAAACAAGCAATTAGCTAATCGAAATTAGTTCATGCCGTACTTTTTCAATTTTTTACGCAGCGTACCACGGTTGATGCCCATCATCAGGGCAGCGCGGGTCTGGTTACCACGGGTGTATTGCATCACCATGTCCAACAGGGGCTGTTCTACTTCAGCCAGTACCAGCTCATAGAGGTCATTCACATCCTGACCATTCAGTTGAGCAAAATAGTTCTTCAGTGCCTGTTTAACCGAGTCACGCAGGGGTTTTTGGGTTACCTGATCCTGAGAGTTAACGGTAGAAACGGTCAGTACGTCAGAATTTACGCGTTGTTCGAACATAGTTCTGTCAGCTCTTTATTTCTGTTTACGCAAAATTTTCGAAGTATGCCTCCAACGCCACCAGCTGTTCGCTGGCATCCTCAATGGCGTTGAATGTGCGCCGAAACTGGTCATTTGGAGCGTGCTCCTGGAGATACCAGGAGACGTGTTTACGTGCAATTCGGTACCCTTTCGCCTGACCATAAAAGTCATGCAGTTCCCGAACGTGCGCGCAAAGCAAGCGCTTAACCTCTGCCAGAGGCAGGGGGGGTAGCAACTCCCCAGTGTCCAGATAATGCTGGATTTCCCGAAAGATCCAGGGTCTTCCCTGAGCTGCACGGCCTATCATAAGGGCGTCCGCCCCCGTATAGTCGAGTACAGCTCTGGCTTTAAGCGGGTCAGTTATGTCGCCATTCGCGATAATCGGAATGGAAACTTTCTGCTTAACTGTCCGAATGCTGTCGTACTCAGCATCTCCATTGAACAAACAGGCGCGGGTGCGTCCATGAATGGTCAGAGCCTGAATGCCACAGTCTTCAGCCAGTTGGGCAATCTCTACGCAGTTACGGTGTTCCGGAGCCCAACCGGTGCGAATCTTGAGAGTGACAGGAACGTCCACAGCACTGACGACTTCGTTGAGTATCGACTTCACGAGATCCGGGTACTGTAGTAGGGCTGAACCTGCAAGCTTGCGATTCACTTTTTTAGCCGGACACCCCATATTGATATCAATAATTTGGGCGCCGCTTTCCACGTTAATACGTGCGGCAGCAGCCATCTCAACAGGATCGCTACCGGCAATTTGCACCGTGCGAATTCCTGGCTCATCAACGTGCACCATCCGTAAACGAGATTTGTCGCTTTCCCAGACTTGTGGGTTAGAAGACATCATCTCAGATACTGTCAAACCTGCTCCCATCTCATAACACAGCGTCCGAAAAGGTCTGTCAGTAATGCCAGCCATGGGCGCTGCGATCAGGCGATTTCTAAGCTGGTATTGTCCGATGCGCATGAGTTAAGAAATGACCATACTGTGACTGCAAGGCGGCGTATATTACGCATTTTTTGCCCGAGATGAAAGGCCAAACTTTGAACAATCCTCTGTTGTAGATCAAGGAATCACCGCTCAGTCTTCCCGGTAAAAAATATTCATCATTTAAATCATTGCGTTATATTTTTTTGATTGTTTTATGGGCGCTTACAATTTCCCGGAACTTCTCACTATTTCTGAATAAATGAATCCATTGCCCGGGATAATCTGCTGTTTTTAGCAGCAGATTATCCCTCTTCTTTGCGATCTGTGTCGCATTTCAGGATATGATTTCAGCGCTAAAAATGCGTGTTATTCCACCACAACGCGGCCATGCAGTGACTGAACCGGGCGATTATTATCGTGATGCATCGTGTGGGTGAATTTCTCCAGTTGCTCAACCGAAACCGTCAGCGGTTGTTTGAGCACAATCCAGGTGACACCTTCAGAGCACGGTGGTGTGGTCAGAGAACCGCTAAAACGCCAGTAGGTTTTGCTCTTTGGCAGCAGTTTGTTCATATCAAGATTCGGCTTGATAGTAATGTTCTGATCGACCTGCCCGGGCATCACGGTCCACAGTTTTTCCAGCTCGTTGTTGGCCGCGCCTGTATCAAACATCACCGCGACAACCACCAGTTCGCCATGGGCATTTTTATGCACCAGGTGCATTTCCATCGCGTATTTTTTACCGTGCACCGTGTTTTCACTCGGGGCATGGAAATGGAACTGCTGCAAGAACCAGTTTTGCTGATCGAGGGTGATGCTATCGCGAGTATCAACCTTCTCGCCGGCCTGGATGGTGTGCCCGTTGTTCGTCAGGGTCACTGGCCCCTCGCTGTAGTGCGTTTCCAGTGGCGAGAGGTGAGCTTGAGCCGTTGAATCAATATTAATAGGGGACTGATTCATTCCGCTTTGGCAGGTCTTGTAAGCATCGTCCAGTTCGCTCCAGTGCTCCGGAGCGCTTTCTCCTTCGTAACTCCAGTGTGATGCGTAAGCTGAAGACGAGATAATACTCAGCGCCAGAAGCGCTGTCTTGCCAGTAAAGAACGTCATTTTATTAATCCCGTTAATTATTGTATTTGTATTAATTTATTTAGTTATAATTAGCGAGATTAGTTTACTGAAATTCAGGAAGGGGTGTGAGTACTATCTATCAGAGGGAGAAAAGCGTGGTCAGATGACCACGCCAAATGTATTACTTTTTACGACCAGTAATACGACACCATTCTTCTTTCTCTACCACGGGGTCGAGGGTAAAGAGATCGGCGTACGCTTCACAGACGCTGTCTGCCTGACTGGCGAGGATGCCAGAAAGTCCCAGTAAACCGCCCTCAATGGGCAGCACGCTGATTAACGGCGCCAGTTCGCGTAAAGGGCCTGCCAGGATGTTTGCCACGACCACGTCGGCTTTCATGGCCTCTGGCTGGTCTTTTGGCAAATAGAGTTCCAGGCGCTCGGATACGCCATTACGTTGGGCATTGTCACGGCTGGCCTGAATGGCCTGTGGGTCGATATCCACACCGATCGCTTTTGCCGCACCCAGTTTCAGGGCCGCAATGGCCAGAATGCCGGAGCCACAGCCGAAGTCGATCACGGTTTTGCCTTCCAGATCTAACCCGTCAAGCCACTGCAGGCACAGAGAAGTGGTTGGATGGGTGCCTGTACCAAAGGCCAGGCCCGGATCGAGCATCACGTTGACGGCATTCGCGTCAGGCACATCGCGCCAGCTTGGGCAAATCCACAGACGTTCGCCAAAGCGCATTGGGTGGAAGTTATCCATCCATTCGCGCTCCCAGTCTTTGTCTTCAAGCTGTTCGATTTTATGCACGAAGCCCGCACCCAGCAGAGGGTGGTTCTCAAGGATGGCCACCACCTCTTTCATATCGGTTTCGGCGTCGAAAAGGCCAGTCACATCCGTATCGCCCCAAAGACGGGTTTCGCCCGGCAACGGTTCAAACACCGGCGTATCGTGTGTATCCTGGAAGGTGATAGACACGGCGCCCGTTTCCATCAGCGCATCGCTTAACTCTTCAGCATTCGCACCGGTGGTATTCAGTTTCAGTTGGATCCAAGGCATAGCAAAACTCTTTATTTATCAGTAGTCAATACGGAGGCTTGTGGGGCGGTTGAACCAAAACGGTTTCCGACCAGGAAAGCCAACAAGCTTAGCAGCAACGAGGGCACAATAGGGTGGAAGCCCAGGTACTGAACATTAAAGGTGGCCAGTACGGCATACAGCACACCGCCGACGATCATGGCGCTCAATGCGCCTGCCGCGTTTGCACGCTCCCAGTACAGCCCGAGTACCAGAGGCCACAAGAACACCGCTTCCAGCCCGCCGAATGCCAGCAGATTCAGCCAGATTATCATCTCTGGCGGTTTCCACGCGGCAAGCAGCAGCAGCGCGCCCAGCAAAAGGGTGATCACCGCCGACATCCGCTTGAGCCGTTTTTCGTTGGTCATCTGTTCCGGGCGAATGTTCAGATAGAGATCTTTAATGATCGTAGCGGAACTTTGCAGCAACTGGGCGTTGATCGTCGACATGATCGCCGCCATGGGGGCAGCCAGGAAGATCCCTGCAGCAAAGGGCGGTAACACTTTGACCATCAGCGTCGGGATAACCAGGTCGGGCACCGTCAGATCGGGGATGACCGCACGGCCTAACGCACCCGCCAGGTGCATACCGAACATCAGGATCGCCACCACAATCGTGCCGATAATGATTCCCCGGTGTACCGCTTTACTGTCTTTATAGGAGATGCAGCGTACTGCCGTATGTGGCAGGCCGATAACGCCGAAACAGACCAGTACCCAAAACGAGGTCATAAAGGCTGGCGACAGAATATCGTTCGCACCCTGTGGCGAAACCAGTTTCGGATCGATCGTTTGCAGGGTTTCTACGGCATGGCTTAAACCGCCTGCTGCATGTACTACGCCCACCAACAGGACGATTGTACCGATCAGCATCACCATGCCCTGCATGGTGTCGTTGAGCACGCTGGCGCGAAAACCGCCAAATGCTGTGTACAGCGCGATACTGATACCAAAAATCAGCAAGCCGGTATCGTAAGGGATACCCGCTGCTGTCTCCAGCAGACGCGCGCCGCCAATAAATTGCACGGTCATTGCGCCCACAAAGGCTACCAGTAAACTGATACTTGCCAGCCACACCAGCAGACGGCTTTGGTAACGGGCAAACAACATATCGTTGAGTGTCACGGCGTTGTAACGTCGCGCCAGGATGGCAAATTTTTTACCGAGAATGCCCAGCGAGAGCCAGACGGCGGGTAATTGGATCATCGCCAGCAGTACCCAACCCAGTCCGTATTTGTAGGCGGCGCCGGGGCCACCAATAAATGAACTGGCGCTGATGTAGGTGGCGGTCAGCGTCATCGCAAGGACAATCCCCCCCATCGAGCGACTACCGAGAAAATACTCGTTCAGGAAGTTGCCGGTGGCTCTTTTTCTCATGGCGTAAACCGAGAGGCCAAACACCACCAGAAGATAAGCAACAAGCGGCAAAATGACTTCAAGCTGCATCGTCATCCTCCAGAGGAATATCGCGATAGATAAATTTCACCATTGCCCAGCAGAGTAAAATAAAGACCAGCGGCGTTAACAGACAGGCCATTTCAAACCAGTGCGGCAGTCCGGTGATGCCCAGCGCCGAATCAGGTAAGTAAGCAGCCACTAACCAAGCCGCCAGATATAAAAGGGTCAGCCACAGCGCCCAGCGCGCTTCTTTATGGGCCTGAACAAAACGTTTGTCCATTTTTTGTCCCTTGTGGATCAAGAAAGCGGGGATTGTACATGATGGGGCATAACTCCCCCCAGAAATAAAAAAGGCCGGATTATCCGGCCTTTCTCAGTTAGCGTATGCTTACTTTTCTTGCAGACCGAGTTTCTTCTCCAGATAGTGGATGTTGGTTCCACCATTCTGGAAGTGCTCGTCGCTCATGATACGCATCTGCAGTTCAACGTTGGTTTTGATACCGTCGATAATCAGCTCCTGCAGGGCGTTCTTCATGCGGGCAATCGCCACGTCACGGTTTTCGCCGTAGCAGATAAGTTTACCGATCATTGAGTCATAGTACGGCGGTACGGTGTAACCGGCGTAGATATGAGATTCCCAACGTACACCAAAGCCACCCGGCGCGTGGAAACGCGTGATTTTACCCGGGCTTGGCAGGAAGGTGTTCGGGTCTTCGGCGTTGATACGGCATTCTACCGCATGGCCTTTGACCACAACTTCGTCCTGCTTGATGGACAGAGGCTGACCGGCAGCAATACGCAACTGCTCTTTGATCAGGTCAACACCGGTGATCATTTCGGTAACCGGGTGTTCAACCTGAATACGGGTGTTCATTTCAATGAAGTAGAACTCGCCGTTTTCGAACAGGAACTCGAAAGTACCCGCACCGCGATAGCCGATATCGACACACGCTTTAGAGCAACGCTCGCCGATGTAGCGGCGCAGTTCCGGCGTAATGCCCGGTGCTGGAGCCTCTTCGACCACTTTCTGGTGACGACGCTGCATGGAGCAGTCACGTTCTGCCAGATAGATAGCGTTACCCTGACCGTCAGCCAGCACCTGAATTTCGATGTGACGTGGGTTTTCCAGGTATTTTTCCATGTAAACCATGTCGTTGCTGAAAGCGGCTTTCGCTTCAGCTTTGGTCATGGAGATGGACTGCGCCAGTTCAGCATCGCTACGCACAACGCGCATACCGCGACCGCCGCCGCCGCCAGACGCCTTGATGATAACCGGGTAGCCAATGCGTTTAGCATGTGCACGGTTAGCATCCATGTCGTCAGTCAGAGGGCCGTCAGAGCCTGGTACGGTTGGAACACCGGCTTTTTTCATTGCGGTGATTGCAGACACTTTGTCGCCCATCAGGCGGATGGTGTCGGCTTTCGGGCCGATGAAGATAAAGCCAGAGCGTTCAACCTGCTCAGCAAAGTTGGCGTTCTCAGAGAGGAAGCCGTAACCCGGATGAATTGCCACCGCGCCGGTGATTTCAGCGGCGCTGATGATAGCCGGGATGTTCAGATAGCTTTTTACGGACGGAGCCGGGCCAATACAGACCGTCTCATCCGCCAACAATACGTGTTTTAAATCGCGATCCGCGCTTGAGTGCACAGCGACAGTCTTGATGCCCAGTTCTTTACAGGCACGAAGAATACGCAGTGCGATCTCGCCGCGGTTGGCGATAACAATTTTATCCAGCATGTTCGCCTCGTTATTCGATGACGACCAGCGGCTCGTCAAATTCTACCGGCTGACCACTTTCGACCAGAATCGCTTTTACCACGCCGGATTTATCGGCTTCGATCTGGTTCATCATTTTCATGGCTTCAACGATGCACAGGGTATCGCCCGCGTTAACTTTCTGACCGATTTCGATGAACGCTTTTGCATCCGGGCTCGGCGTGCGGTAGAAGGTACCAACCATCGGGGAACGTACGATGTGACCACTGATTTCCGCTGCTGCAGGCGCTTCCATCGCTGGAGTTGTCGCTGTGGCGACAGCGTTAGACAGAGCTGGCTGCTGCATCATCGGTGCAGCGTAAGCTTGTTGCATCACTGGGAAACTTTGCATTGGCGCTGCACGGCTGATGCGTACAGACTCTTCGCCTTCAGAAATTTCCAGTTCGGAGATGCCTGATTCTTCAACCAGCTCGATCAGTTTTTTAATCTTACGAATATCCATGAGTGGGTTCCGTACTCTTTGTTTAGTGTGATTGTGACAGGCGTTTTACTGCCGTCTGTAAAGCGTATATCCCGTTGCTGGCAATCATAGAGTGAATCTCCAGTCAGATCGGGACGCCGGTATATTCGGCCTCACGTTGTTAGATGAGACTTGTCGGACATTGTGCTGCGATCTTCTGCAATCCTCCGGCAAAAAACAAAATATACCTTCAATGCGCGAATGTCACCTTTTCAGCGGCTTAAAAACACTGTCAGGGAAACTAAAGTCGCACATTATAACGATTTCGTAGCAATTGGCAGCTAAATACTGGTCTTATCAGGGAAGATAATCAACCGCTAACCTGTAAACGCCATCAGAGAGTCTGTGTTTTGCAACAAGCCGCACATATCCGGCAACTACCGCCACCACTGGCGGAACTTCTTGTAACGCCATGCCAAAAGCGCGAATGCAAGCAGCGCATAAATGACCGGTTGCGGGGAGATAATTTTTACCGACCACAGGTAATGAATGGGCGCAAGAATCGCCACAAGATAGACGAAGTTGTGCAAAAGTTGCCAGCGTTTACCCAGTTTTCGTTGTGCAGTCTGCGTGGACGTTAATGTGAGGGCCAACAATATAGTCCAACTGATAATCCCCAGCACCAGATAGGGGCGCGTAATCAACTCGCGACCGAACAGCGCAAGATTATTAATACCTAACTCCAGCGTCGCATAGCTGGTCAAATGCAGCGTCGCCCAGGCGAAACACCATAGCCCTAATAAGCGGCGGATACGTATCAATAATGGCTGTTTAGCGTAGCGCGCCAGTGGGGTGACGAGCAAGGTCGCCAGCAGGAATTTCAGTGCAGTCCTACCGGTAAAGTGTTGAATATCTTTGACGGGGTCAGCGCTTAATCCCCCGTGGTTCACTGCCCAAACGAGCCATAGAAACGGTAACAAACCGGCGAGATGTAAAAGCACTTTCAGCCAGGTGATATGTTTTACCGACAATCGCACTTAGAAATTCTCCCGCAAATTCAAACCGCGATAGAGCGCGGCAACGTCATCGGCATAACCGTTAAACAGCAGTGTGGGCTGGCGTTGCACATCAAGAATACCGCCTGAACCGATAAAACGTTCAGTCGCTTGCGACCAGCGAGGGTGATCGACCTGCGGGTTCACATTGGCATAAAAACCGTATTCGTTAGGGGCGGCCAGATTCCAGGTGGTTGGAGGGCGTTCACGGGTCAATTTGATACTTACAATCGACTTAATCCCTTTGAAACCATACTTCCACGGTACGGTTAAACGGATAGGTGCGCCGTTTTGTGGGGGGAGCGCTTTGCCATAAACCCCAACGGTGAGCAGCGTGAGCGGGTGCATCGCTTCATCCAGACGCAGCCCCTCAACGTAGGGGTATTTCAGCCCTCCGCCAATAAAACGATCTTTTTGCCCCGGCATTTGGTCGGGGGCGTAGAGGGTTTCGAACGCGACATATTTGGCGTTGCTGGTGGGTTCAACCAGTGCCAGCAATTTATGCAGAGGAAAACCAATCCAGGGGACGACCATGGACCACGCTTCAACGCAACGCATGCGATAAATACGTTCTTCCAGCGGAAAACGCGTGGTTAGCGCGTCATGATCCAGCGTTAAGGGTTTCGCCACCTCTCCGCTGATCTTTAGCGTCCAGGGATCGGTTTTCAGGCTACCCGCATTGGCCGCCGGATCTGCTTTATCGAGGCCAAATTCGTAGAAGTTGTTATAGCCGGAGACTTTATCCGCTGGCGTTAACGGCAGATCGTTTTGCCAGGCAGAAGGCTTACTGAACTTCAGCGGCTTACCGGCAGGTGCGGGCGGGCGATCGTTGCCTTTAAACCAATCCAGGAGATCGGCATGGGCAGTGGCGGGTAATGACAGGGCCGCGGCGCTGATCCCTAACGCTTTGAGGACCTGGCGGCGTTGCATAAAAAAAGCCGATTCGGCAGTGACATCGGCTTCTGTAAATGGACGTATTTTTTTCATAACAGACCCCGGTATACGCGCCATGGCTCACGGGTGGCGCGTAGTTACTATGGCAGGAAGTCTGTCAATGTGCTGCGAAATTTAGTTAATAAAGTGTAAATTTCTGCTGCCCGCGCCCTTATTTTACTTTCACCAGCGTGCGGCCCTGGATCTGGTTATTAATGATGGCATTCGCAAACTTCGGTGCGTCAGCCAGGGTAATTTCCGTTGCTGCCTGTGTATAGAAGGATTCCGGTAGATCGCAGGCCAGGCGTGCCCATGCTTGCGCACGGCGAGCGGCAGGGGTCATGACCGAATCCACGCCCTGCAAACGCACATTGCGCAGAATAAACGGCATCACCGTGGTGGGCAGCGTAAATCCTCCCGCCAATCCACAGGCGGCGACACAGCCACCGTAGTTCATTTGCGCCAGCACTTTTGCCAACACCTTGTCGCCGACAGTATCAATTGCACCTGCCCAGAGCTGTTTCTCCAGCGGGCGAGATTCGGCAAATTCATCGCGGCTGAGAATGCGGTTAGCGCCAAGGTTGCGCAAATAGTCATGGGTACTTTCACGGCCCGATACCGCCGCGACCTGATAACCCAGCTTATGCAGCAGCGCGACGGCGGTACTGCCCACGCCACCGCTGGCACCAGTGACCACAATCTCGCCGTCTTCAGGGCGGATGCCTGCATCTTCCAGCGCCATTACGCACAGCATTGCCGTAAATCCGGCGGTGCCGATGACCATCGCTTTACGGCCATCCAACCCTTGCGGAAGGGCAACCAGCCAGTCACCTTTCACCCGTGCGCGTTCTGCCAGACCGCCCCAGTGGTTTTCACCCACTCCCCAGCCGGTCAGTAATACCTCTTGCCCTGCCTGAAAACGGGGATCGTCGCTTGCGCAAACCGTCCCTGCGAAATCAATACCAGGAATCATCGGAAAATGACGGATAATTTTACCTGTGCCCGTGATAGCGAGTGCGTCTTTGTAGTTCAGGCTCGACCAGTGTATGTCCACCGTCACATCACCTTCCGGCAGCCGACTTTCTTCGAGGGTCTGTACGGATGCGAGGGTTTTACCGTCCTGCTGTTCTAAGATCAAAGCCTGCATAACCTGTCCTCAATTTGCATGTGCCCGTCGTTTTTCAAGCGGCAACCCGAAATCCAGTGGGCATCGTGGATTGGAAAATTATCTACGAAGACTATACTCGCTAATTAAAACGTGATGTCGATTCAGCGCAATAAATTGCCAGATATACCTGATTTGGTAGTATGCCCCCACACTTTGCGCAACAGGGCGGATTTCGTATTCAGTTTTGCGTTTTCGCGTCGCTTTATCACTCTTATGCAGTTTTATCACTATCGGAGTTAACACAAGGATGCGATTAACGACGAAATTTTCAGCCTTTGTTACGTTGCTCACTGGGCTTACGATCTTTGTGACGCTCATTGGCTGCTCGCTGAGTTTCTACAATGCCATTCAGAACAAGTACGCCAGCCGCGTTCAGGCGGTTGCCACGGCGATCGATACCCGTCTCGTCTCCAGCGATTTCGTCACATTGACGCCCCAGGTTAACGAACTGATGATGTCGGCCGATATTGTGCGCGTCGATCTTCTGCAGGGAACCCGGCCGGTTTACAGTTATTCACGTCACAGCAGCTATCGCCCGGCAGGCACCAATAACCTTTGTCACGAGGTGACGGTACCTTTGATGAAGCAGCCTGGAATGTCATTGCATCTGGTGTATCAGGATCCGATGGGCAATTATTTCCATTCGCTGATGACCACCGCACCGCTGACGCTGGCGATTGGATTCATTATTCTCATGCTGTTTCTGGCGGTGCGTTGGCTGCAGCGTCAGCTTTTCGGTCAGGAACTGCTGGAGGTGCGCTCGACGCGCATTTTAAATGGCGAGCGTGGGCCAAACGTGCGTGGCTCCGTCTATGAGTGGCCAGCGCGAACCAGTAGTGCGCTCGACATGCTGCTCTCTGAAATTCAGAATGCCCGCGAGCAACGCAGTCGGCTGGACACGCTGATCCGTTCTTACGCGGCGCAGGATATAAAAACAGGGCTGGGCAACCGCCTGTTTTTCGATAACCAACTGGCGACGTTGCTGGAAGATCAGGAGAAGGTCGGCGCGCATGGGGTGGTGATGATGATCCGGCTGCCTGACTTTAATCTTCTGCGTGACAGTGGGGGGCGTAGCCTTGCCGAAGAGCAACTGTTCATGCTTATTAATCTGCTCTCGACATTCATCATGCGCTACCCGGGATCGCTACTGGCGCGCTATCACCGCAGCGACTTTGCCGTTTTATTACCGCACCGCACACTGAAAGAATCTGAAAGTATTGCCGGGCAGTTGCTAAAAGCGGTCGATGCGTTACCGGTGAATAAAATGCTCGATCGGGACGATATGATGCATATCGGTATTTGCGCCTGGCGCAGCGGGCAGTCAACGGAACAAGTGATGGAACATGCTGAAGCCGCCACCCGCAATGCGGTATTGCAGGGAGGGAACAGTTGGGCCGTTTATGACGATTCCCTGCCGGAAAAAGGCCGTGGCAACGTGCGCTGGCGGACGCTCATTGAGCAGATGCTGACCCGCGGGGGGCCGCGAATTTATCAAAAACCGGCGGTGACGCGCGAAGGCCATGTGCACCATCGGGAGCTGATGTGTCGCATTTTTGATGGCGAAGAAGAGGTGATTGCTGCGGAATACATGCCGATGGTGCTGCAGTTTGGTTTGTCGGAAGAGTATGACCGCCTACAGATCGGCCGCCTGATCCCATTATTAGGTTACTGGCCGCAAGAATCCCTGGCCATGCAGGTGACGGTGGAGTCGTTAATTCGTCCCCGTTTCCAGCGCTGGTTGCGCGATACCTTGATGCAATGTGAAAAATCGTATCGCAAACGCATAATTATTGAACTTGCAGAGGCGGATGTGTGTCAACACATCAGCCGGTTACAGCCTGTGATTCGTCTGGTGAACGCGCTTGGCGTTAGAGTGGCGGTTACACAGGCGGGTTTGACGCTGGTTAGCACCAGTTGGATTAAAGAGCTCAATGTCGAATTACTTAAGCTGCATCCCAGCCTGGTAAGAAATATTGGGAAGCGAACAGAGAACCAACTGTTGGTTCAAAGTCTGGTAGAGGCTTGCACGGGCACCCATACGCAGGTTTACGCCACGGGCGTTCGATCGCGTAGCGAGTGGCGCATACTGACAGAGCGCGGAGTGGCGGGTGGACAGGGCGATTTTTTTGCCGCATCACAGCCACTTGACACCAACGTGAAAAAATATTCGCAAAGATACTCGGTTTAACCTGCCGTTTAATTTGTTTTCACGTAGAATAACGCGCGCTGTGCCTCATGGGGGTGTGCTTGTCTGCTCGCCAGATTGTTGCAGCAAATATGCAGGTGAATGACCTTTGACAGGTTGCAAATGCGGCGAGGATGGCTGCCGGTGTGCTCAGCCCTGAGGGACTCAGGCCGAGATTTGTAACAAAGGAAACGAACTGCACTAATTTTCACCGTAGCAGATGATTTTTGCGCCTTGTCGCTGCTGCGCGTGGTTGGTAAAGTAAGCGGATTTTGTTTTCCGCCCCAGCTTTCAGGATTATCCCTTAGTATGTTGAAAAAATTTCGTGGCATGTTTTCCAATGACCTGTCCATTGACCTGGGTACTGCGAATACCCTGATTTATGTAAAAGGACAAGGCATCGTATTGAATGAGCCTTCCGTTGTGGCCATTCGTCAGGATCGTGCCGGCTCCCCGAAAAGCGTGGCAGCCGTAGGACACGATGCGAAGCAGATGCTGGGTCGTACCCCAGGTAACATCGCCGCGATCCGCCCAATGAAAGACGGCGTTATCGCTGACTTCTTCGTGACTGAAAAAATGCTTCAGCACTTTATCAAACAGGTTCACAGCAACAGCTTTATGCGCCCAAGCCCGCGCGTGCTGGTCTGTGTGCCGGTTGGTGCTACTCAGGTTGAACGTCGTGCGATCCGTGAATCCGCTCAGGGTGCAGGCGCCCGTGAAGTGTTCCTGATTGAAGAACCGATGGCGGCGGCAATTGGTGCTGGTCTGCCAGTTTCCGAAGCAACCGGTTCAATGGTTGTCGATATCGGTGGTGGTACGACTGAAGTTGCGGTTATCTCTCTGAACGGTGTGGTTTACTCTTCTTCCGTACGTATTGGTGGCGACCGTTTCGACGAAGCGATCATCAACTACGTGCGTCGCAATTACGGCTCTCTGATTGGTGAAGCCACCGCAGAACGTATTAAACACGAAATCGGCTCTGCTTATCCGGGCGACGAAGTGCGCGAAATCGAAGTTCGCGGTCGTAACCTGGCTGAAGGCGTTCCGCGTGGCTTTACCCTGAACTCAAACGAGATTCTGGAAGCACTGCAGGAACCGCTGACCGGTATCGTGAGCGCGGTGATGGTTGCACTGGAACAGTGCCCGCCGGAGCTGGCGTCCGATATCTCCGAGCGTGGTATGGTTCTGACCGGCGGTGGCGCATTGCTGCGTAACCTTGACCGTCTGTTAATGGAAGAGACCGGTATCCCAGTTGTTGTCGCTGAAGATCCGCTGACCTGTGTGGCGCGCGGCGGCGGCAAGGCGCTGGAAATGATCGACATGCACGGCGGCGACCTGTTTAGCGAAGAGTAGTCGAGTGCAGGCAGGGCAGTCCGTGGGCTGCCCTTCCGCTCTGACACGAGAATACGCATAGCCTATGAAGCCCATTTTTAGCCGTGGTCCGTCGCTACAGATTCGCCTCATTCTGGCGGTGCTGGTTGCGCTCGGCGTGATTATTGCCGACAGCCGCCTGGGTACGTTCAGCCAAATTCGAACGTACATGGATACCGCCGTCAGTCCTTTCTACTTTATTTCAAATGGCCCCCGGGAATTGCTCGACGGCGTGTCGCAAACGCTGGCGTCGCGTGATCAACTCGAACTTGAAAACCGGGCATTGCGCCAGGAACTGCTGCTGAAAAACAGCGAAATACTGATGCTGGGGCAATATAAACAGGAGAACGCGCGTTTGCGCGAGCTGCTGGGATCGCCGCTGCGTCAGGATGAGCAAAAGATGGTGACTCAGGTCATCTCAACGGTGAACGACCCTTACAGCGATCAGGTGGTGATCGACAAAGGTAGCGTTAACGGCGTTTATGAAGGCCAGCCGGTCATCAGTGACAAAGGCGTGGTCGGTCAGGTTGTTGCCGTCGCAAAACTGACCAGCCGTGTGCTGCTGATTTGCGATGCGACGCACGCGCTGCCGATTCAGGTACTGCGTAACGATATTCGCGTTATCGCTGCGGGTAATGGTTGCACGGATGATTTGCAGCTTGAGCATTTACCGGCCAATACCGATATTCGCGTTGGTGATGTACTGGTGACATCCGGTCTGGGTGGTCGGTTCCCGGAAGGGTATCCGGTTGGCGTGGTTTCTTCCGTTAAGCTGGATACACAGCGTGCTTACACCGTGATTCAGGCTCGTCCGACGGCGGGGCTACAGCGCCTGCGTTACCTGTTGTTGCTGTGGGGTGCTGACCGTAATGGCGCGAACCCCATGACGCCGGAAGAAGTGCACCGTGTAGCAAATGAACGCCTGATGCAGATGATGCCGCAAGTTCTTCCTGCGCCAGACGCGATGGGGCCGCCTGCGCCCGTTCCAGCTCCTGCGACAGGGATAACCCCACCGCCAGCGGATGCGGCAACGCCTCCGCCACGCGCGCCGGGAGGGCAATAGTGGCAAGTTACCGTAGCCAGGGACGCTGGGTTATCTGGCTCTCGTTTCTGATCGCACTTTTGCTGCAAGTCATGCCCTGGCCGGACGACATTATCGTCTTCCGGCCAAACTGGGTGCAGCTCATCTTGTTGTACTGGACTCTTGCACTACCGCACCGCGTAAATGTCGGTACGGGGTTTGTGATGGGTGCCATACTGGATTTGATCAGCGGCTCAACGCTTGGCGTGCGGGCATTGTCCATGAGCATCATTGCCTATCTGGTCGCACTGAAATTTCAACTATTCAGAAACCTGGCGCTCTGGCAACAGGCGCTGGTGGTCATGCTACTTTCTCTGGTCGTCGATATTATTGTGTTCTGGTCAGAGTTTTTAGTGATCAACGTCTCTTTCAGACCTGAAGTATTCTGGAGTAGTGTAGTAAATGGTGTGCTCTGGCCATGGTTATTCTTGCTGATGCGTAAAGTGCGTCAGCAGTTCGCGGTGCAATAAAGGTTTTTATGACTTCTCTGTATTTAGCTTCCGGTTCTCCGCGTCGTCAGGAGTTGTTAACGCAGCTTGGCGTCTCTTTTGAACGTATCCTTACCGGCGTTGAAGAAAAACGCGGCGAGGGAGAAAGCGCTCAACAGTATGTTTCTCGTCTGGCGCGAGAAAAGGCGCAAGCTGGCGTGGCGCAAACGCCGCGTGATTTACCGGTGCTGGGTGCAGATACCATCGTTATCCTGGGTGGTGAAGTGCTGGAAAAACCGCGTGATGCTGCGCACGCGGCGCAGATGTTGCGCAAAATGTCCGGACAAACGCACCAGGTGATGACCGCCGTTGCGCTGGCTGACAGCCAGTACGTGCTGGACTGCCTGGTGGTGACAGAGGTGACTTTCAGAGCACTGACCGACGAGGACATCGCAGGCTATGTCGCCAGCGGTGAACCGATGGATAAAGCAGGTGCATACGGTATTCAGGGGCTGGGTGGCTGTTTTGTCAGGAAGATAAATGGCAGCTATCACGCCGTGGTCGGCTTACCGCTGGTTGAAACGTATGAGTTGCTGAGTAATTTTAACTCACTGCGTGAGAAAAGGGATACACATGACGGCTGAATTGTTGGTAAACGTAACGCCATCGGAAACACGGGTAGCGTACATTGATGGCGGTATTCTTCAGGAAATTCATATTGAACGTGAAGCGCGACGCGGAATCGTAGGCAATATCTACAAAGGTCGTGTGAGTCGTGTACTTCCGGGTATGCAGGCGGCTTTTGTAGATATTGGACTGGATAAAGCCGCATTTCTTCACGCTTCAGACATTATGCCGCACACCGAGTGCGTGGCCGGTGAGGAACAAAAAAACTTCACCGTGCGTGACATCTCTGAGTTAGTGCGTCAGGGACAGGATCTGATGGTGCAGGTGGTGAAAGATCCGCTCGGCACGAAAGGCGCCCGCCTGACCACGGACATTACGCTGCCCTCCCGCTATCTCGTCTTTATGCCTGGCGCATCACACGTTGGCGTGTCTCAACGTATTGAAAGCGAAGCCGAACGTGAACGCCTGAAAAATGTAGTCGCCGATTATTGCGACGAGCAGGGCGGGTTTATCATTCGTACGGCGGCGGAAGGGGTATGCGAAGAGGATCTGGCGTCAGATGCCGCCTATCTCAAGCGCGTCTGGACTAAAGTCATGGAGCGCAAAAAGCGCCCGCAAACCCGCTATCAGATGTATGGCGAACTGGCACTGGCACAGCGTGTTTTACGTGATTTTGCCGACGCGCAACTCGACCGGATCCGTGTGGATTCCCGCCTGACTTACGAAGCGCTGCTGGAGTTCACCGCAGAATATATTCCCGAGATGACCAGTAAGCTGGAGCATTACAGCGGACGTCAGCCCATTTTTGATCTCTTTGATGTCGAAAATGAGATCCAGCGGGCGCTGGAGCGCAAAGTTGAGCTGAAATCTGGCGGCTATCTGATTATCGATCAGACTGAAGCCATGACCACCGTTGATATTAATACTGGCGCGTTTGTGGGGCATCGAAACCTCGATGACACCATCTTCAATACCAACATTGAAGCGACGCAGGCCATTGCCCGACAGCTGAGATTGCGCAATCTGGGCGGGATTATCATTATCGATTTTATCGACATGAATAATGAAGATCACCGACGCCGCGTGCTGCATTCACTGGAGCAGGCGCTCAGCAAAGATCGCGTGAAGACCAGTATCAACGGCTTTTCGCAGTTGGGGCTGGTGGAGATGACGCGCAAGCGTACGCGCGAAAGTGTGGAACATGTGCTATGCAATGAGTGTCCGACTTGCCACGGGCGCGGTACGGTGAAAACGGTCGAAACCGTCTGCTATGAGATCATGCGTGAAATTGTCCGCGTTCATCATGCTTACGACTCTGACCGCTTCCTGGTCTATGCTTCTCCTTCCGTTGCGGAAACGCTGAAAGGCGAGGAGTCGCATGCGTTGGCTGAAGTGGAAATCTTCGTCGGCAAGCAGGTCAAAGTGCAAATTGAACCGCTCTATAACCAGGAGCAGTTTGACGTAGTCATGATGTAAAACGACTGTGCCCGATGGCGCTGCGCTTATCGGGCCTACAAACCGGACGTAGGCTGGATAAGGCGTTCACGCCGCCATCCGGAGAAGTGGGTTTGTGAGTCATATTTTTAGGTAGACAAGGAGAGACGCGTGAGGCGATTGCCGGGGATTTTATTGCTCACTGGAGCCGCGCTCGTTGTCGTCGCAGCGCTGCTGGTCAGTGGGCTGCGCCTTGCGTTGCCCCATCTGGACACTTGGCGACCAACGATTCTTTCCCGGATTGAGTCGGCAACGGGGATCCCTGTCTCTGCCAGCCAACTGAACGCCAACTGGCAAAATTTCGGCCCTACACTCGAGGCGAGAGACATTCACGCCAGCCTGAAAGATGGCGGTGAACTCTCCGTCAAGCGCGTCACGCTGGCTCTGGATGTCTGGCAAAGCCTGCTGAACATGCGCTGGCAGTTTCGCGACCTGACCTTCTGGCAGTTGAATATCCGCACCAATACGCCGATCCAACGCAGCGAGAACGGCGACGGATTTGAAACCAACCGCGTTAGCGATCTCTTCCTGCGCCAGTTTGATCACTTCGATCTGCGCAACAGCCAAATCAGTTTTCTCACGCTTTCAGGCGAGCGCGCTGAACTCGCGATCCCGCAACTTACCTGGCTAAACGGCAAAGACAGACACCGCGCTGAAGGGCAGGTTAGCCTCTCCAGCCTCACCGGGCAGCATGGCGTAATGCAGGTTCGTATGGATCTGCGAGACGATGAAGGACTGCTCAACAATGGTCGGGTCTGGCTACAGGCTGATGACATCGACGTGAAGCCGTGGCTGGGCAAATGGATGCAGGACAATGTGGCGTTACAGACGGCACGTTTTAGCCTGGAAGGGTGGATGACGCTTAACAAAGGCGAAGTCTCCAGCGGCGATATCTGGCTTAAAAAGGGTGGGGCAAGCTGGAAGGGCGACAATAATGCACACTCCCTCTCCGTCGACAATCTGACCGCGCATATCAGCCGCGCACAGCCCGGTTGGCAATTTTATATTCCGAATACCAGCATCACGCTGGATAACAAGCCCTGGCCGCGTGGGGCGCTGACCTTGGCCTGGGTTCCGGAACAGGAAGTGGGCGGGCAGAACAATAAACGTAGTGATGAATTACGTATTCGAGCCAGTAACCTTGAACTGTCCGATATGGACGGGTTGCGCCCTGTCGTCACAAAACTTTCCCCTGCGTTGGGTGACATTTGGCAAGCCACACAACCGAGCGGAAAGATTGACATCCTGGCGCTGGATATTCCCCTGCAGGCGACGGAAAAAACGCGCTTCCAGGCCTCATGGAATGATCTGGCCTGGAAACAATGGAAACTGCTACCCGGTGCGGAGAATTTCTCCGGCACGCTGTCGGGGAGCGTTGAAAATGGCGCGCTGACGGCCTCGATGCAACAGGCCAAAATGCCGTATGAAACCGTCTTCCGCGCGCCATTAGAAATTGAACGCGGCGTAGCGACATTGAACTGGCTGAAGAACGATAAGGGTTTTCAGTTAGACGGGCGAAATATTGACGTTAAGGCAAAAGCTGTCCATGCGCGCGGTGGTTTCCGTTATCTGCAACCTGCGGGCGATGAACCCTGGTTAGGCATTCTGGCGGGCATCAGCACGGACGACGGTTCCCAGGCCTGGCGCTACTTTCCGGAAAACCTGATGGGTACTGCGCTGGTCGATTATCTCAGTGGTGCGATTCAGGGGGGCCAGGCGGATAATGCCACGCTGGTCTATGGCGGTAATCCGCGTCTGTTCCCGTATAAACATAATGAAGGTCAGTTCCAGGTACTGGTGCCGCTGCGTAATGCGACATTTGCGTTTCAGCCGGACTGGCCCGCGCTGACAAATCTCAATATTGAGCTCAACTTCCTGAACGATGGCCTGTGGATGAAGACCGATGGCGTCAATCTGGGCGGCGTCAGGGCCAGCAATTTGACGGCGAATATCCCTGACTACAGCAAACAAAAACTGCTGATTGACGCGGATATCAAGGGGCCAGGTAAAGCGGTCGGCCCCTATTTCGACGAAACGCCGCTGAAGGACTCTCTCGGCGCGACGCTGGAACAACTCCAGATTGATGGTGATGTGAATGCTCGCTTACATCTCGACATCCCGCTGGATGGCGAGCAGGTGACGGCGAAGGGCGATGTTTCATTGAACAACAACAGCTTGTTCATTCAACCGCTCGACAGCACGCTGAAAAATCTGACCGGCAAATTTAGTTTTGTGAATGGCAATCTCAAGAGCGAGCCGCTGACGGCGAACTGGTTTAATCAGCCGCTGAATGTGGATTTTTCTACCAACGAAGGCGCGAAAGCCTATCAGGTCGCGGTCAATCTCAAGGGCAACTGGCATCCAGCGCGCATGGGCGTGCTGCCAGAGCAAGTCAGCGGTGCGTTAAACGGGAGCATGGCGTGGAACGGCAAAGTGGGGATCGATCTCCCGTATCACGCAGGTGCAACGTACAACATCGACATGACGGGCGATCTGCGCAATGTAAGTAGTCACTTACCCGCGCCGTTAAATAAACAGCCCGGTGAACCGTTGCCTGTGAATCTTAAAGCAACGGGTAACTTGCAGAGTTTCGACCTGACAGGTAGCGCAGGCAATAAAAACCATTTTAATACCCGCTGGCTGCTGAATCACAAATTGACGCTGGATCGCGCTATCTGGACAACCGACAGCCACACAACGCCGCAACTGCCGGAGAAAGAAGGTGTCGAACTCAACCTGCCGGCAATGGATGGCGCAGAATGGTTAGCGCTGTTCCAGAAAGGTGCGGCAGATAATGTCGGCGCCAATGCCAATTTCCCTCAGCGTATTACGCTGCGTACGCCTTCTCTGGCTCTCGGTGGGCAGCAGTGGAATAACCTGAGTATTGTCTCAGAACCCTCGTCGAATGGCGCTCAGGTCGCTGCACAAGGACGAGAAATTAACGCAACGCTGGCGATGCGTAATAACGCGCCATGGCTGGCCAATATTAAGTACCTCTATTACAACCCGAACATAGCGAAGAGTAGCGGAAGCACGCCGTCACCCTCACCGTTCTCGTCGACTGACCGGGTGAGTTTCCGTGGCTGGCCAGACGTACAACTGCGTTGTGAAGAGTGCTGGATGTGGGGACAAAAATACGGGCGAATCGACGGGGATGTGGGTATCAAAGGCGACACGCTGACGCTGTCTAATGGGTTACTGGATACCGGTTTCGCCCGACTGACGGTAGACGGCGAGTGGGTAAATATCCCTGACCGTGAACGCACATCGCTCAAAGGTAAACTGCGCGGTAACAAGATTGACGCCGCTGCGGGATTCTTTGGTTTCTCAACCCCGATCCGTAATGCGACGTTTAATGTGGATTACGATCTGCACTGGCGTAACCCGCCGTGGCAGCCCGAAGAATCCTCGCTTAACGGTATTTTAAAAGTGAATCTTGGCAAAGGTGAGATCACGGAGCTGAGTACCGGTCATGCCGGTCAATTGCTGCGTTTGCTGAGTTTTGATGCCCTGCTACGTAAGCTGCGTTTTGATTTCAGTGACACCTTTAACGAAGGTTTTTATTTCGATTCCATCCGCAGTACGGCGTGGATTAAAGACGGCGTCCTGAATACAGACGACACGCTGGTGGATGGCCTGGAGGCCGATATCGCCATGAAGGGGTCGGTGAATCTGGTGCGCCGGGAGCTCAATCTGGAAGCCGTTGTGGCGCCGGAGATCTCCGCGACAGTAGGCGTGGCGGCTGCGTTTGCGGTTAACCCGATTGTCGGTGCGGCAGTGTTTGCTGCCAGTAAAGTGCTGGGGCCGTTGTGGAGCAAAGTGTCGATCCTGCGCTACCGCATCACGGGGCCGGTAGACAAACCGCAGATTAACGAAGTCCTGCGCCAGGCGCGTAAAGAAAGCCCGCAATGATTTGACGGGGGCGAGTAATTGCCCCAATCTCAGTAAATAGAACTTCTACCGCAGTAACTAACGAGTAGCAAAACGATGAGTCTGAACCTGGTAAGTGAACAATTGCTAGCGGCGAATGGCCTGAAACATCAGGATCTGTTCGCTATTCTGGGCCAACTGGCCGAACGCCGTCTTGATTACGGCGATCTCTATTTTCAGTCGAGCTATCACGAATCCTGGGTTTTAGAAGACCGCATCATTAAAGATGGTTCTTACAACATCGATCAGGGCGTCGGTGTACGTGCGGTTAGTGGTGAAAAAACCGGATTTGCCTACGCGGATCAGATAAGCCTGCTGGCGCTTGAACAAAGTGCTCACGCGGCGCGTACCATTGTGCGGGACAGTGGCGACGGCAAAGTGAAAACGCTGGGTGCCGTGGAGCATCAGGCGCTGTATACCTCGGCTGATCCGCTGCAAAGCATGAGCCGTGAAGAGAAGCTGGACATTCTGCGCCGCGTGGACAAAGTGGCGCGTGAAGCCGACAAACGCGTGCAGGAAGTGACTGCCAGCCTGACCGGCGTTTATGAGCTTATTCTGGTGGCTGCGACCGACGGTACGCTGGCGGCAGATGTTCGCCCGCTGGTGCGCCTGTCTGTCAGTGTACAGGTTGAAGAGGACGGCAAACGCGAGCGCGGCGCCAGCGGCGGCGGCGGTCGTTTTGGCTATGAGTTTTTCTTAGGTTCGCTGGACGGCGAAGTGCGCGCGGATGCCTGGGCAAAAGAAGCGGTACGTATGGCGCTGGTGAATCTCTCTGCGGTTGCCGCGCCAGCGGGGACGCTGCCGGTGGTATTGGGTGCAGGCTGGCCGGGCGTGTTATTGCACGAAGCAGTAGGGCACGGACTGGAAGGCGATTTCAACCGTCGTGGCACCTCAGTGTTCAGCGGCCATATGGGTGAACTGGTGGCCTCTGAGCTCTGTACCGTGGTTGACGACGGCACCATGGTTGACCGCCGTGGCTCTGTCGCCATTGATGACGAAGGGACGCCGGGCCAGTACAACGTCTTGATCGAAAACGGCATTCTGAAAGGGTACATGCAGGATAAACTGAATGCGCGTCTGATGGGCGTTGCGCCGACAGGGAACGGGCGTCGTGAGTCTTATGCGCACCTGCCGATGCCGCGTATGACCAACACCTACATGTTGCCAGGAAAATCCACACCGCAGGAAATTATCGAATCGGTTGAATTCGGGATCTACGCGCCTAACTTTGGCGGCGGTCAGGTGGATATCACGTCCGGCAAATTTGTGTTCTCGACCTCAGAAGCCTATCTGATCGAAAACGGAAAAGTGACTAAGCCGGTCAAAGGTGCCACGCTGATTGGTTCTGGTATTGAAGCCATGCAGCAAATTTCGATGGTCGGCAATGACCTGAAACTGGATAACGGCGTTGGCGTCTGCGGTAAGGAAGGGCAAAGCCTGCCGGTTGGCGTGGGTCAGCCAACGCTGAAGGTGGATAACCTGACGGTGGGTGGTACTGCCTGATTATCAGAGGCCGGATTCATCCGGCCTGCGAATTTGATTCTTGTTCCAGGCCCGATACGCGCAGCGCTATCGGGCCTTATTATGACTTTTTCTTTCCCCGACCGTACATCCCCTGAAACAGCTTCGCCACGTCGACAAAGTAGTCCGTCAGATAGTTGATCACCACCTGCACTTTTAAGGGTAATTTGTCTTTTTCGGTGTACAACGCGTAGACCGGACGAGGATCCGACTGATAGCGGGGCAGTAAGATCTCAAGTTCTCCCCGATTGATCTCGTTGATCACCCACATCAGCGGCACATAGGCGATCCCGGCACCTGCAGTCAGCCAGCGGCTGAGCGTCATAGGATCGTTGGTCACGAATCTTCCCTGAGGGATTAGCCGGGTGGAGATCCCTTCCGGGGCGATCAGTTCAAATTCGTTATCCGGTCGCACGCTGTATTCCAGCCAGGAGTGGTTGCTGAGATCGGCGGGTTTCTCCGGTATGCCAAACTGTGCGAGATAGCTTTTTGCGGCGCAGACCACCATCGGCATGGCTCCCAGACGGCGAGAAAACAGGCTCGAGTCCTGCAACGCGCCGACCCGAATCACGACGTCCAGACCGTCGGCAATCAGGTCAGGGGCGGGGATCCCTGTCACCAGATTGACCGCCAGACCAGGATGCTCTTTGAGCATTTTGGCGGTGATCCCCGCGAGGACATTTTGTGCCATGGTTGAAGAACAGCCGATGCGCAACGTACCGATAGGGGTGTTGTTAAACGCGTAGAGCTGCTCATGGACATCCTGGACTTCATGCAACATTCTGCGGCAGCCCTGGTAGTAAATTTTACCGGCTTCGGTAAGGCCAATGCTGCGAGTACTGCGGTTCAGCAGCTTCACCTGCAGTTCATCTTCCAGTTTTGCCACGGTCTGGCTAATGGAGGAGACGCTCATTTGTAGCTGTCTGGCAGCGGCGGTAAAGGAGCCAAATTCAACCACTTTGGCAAACACCGACATACGTTTTAATCGTTCCATTATTCACTCTGGCTTAAAAGTGATTTAGATCACATAATATAGATAACAGCATAACAGTTACGCTAATATATTATTATTCAAATAACAGCAGTGTCGCTCTCGCCTGGCTTTCCTTGCCCTTCTCTGCGGTGACACCGGCTGATAATTCTATCGCCTGCACTCTCTCTACAATCAAGGTCAACATGAGTCTGTTTCCCGTTATCGTGGTGTTTGGGCTGTCCTTCCCACCGATATTTTTCGAACTTCTTTTATCACTGGCGATTTTCTGGCTGGTGCGCCGGGTGCTGGTACCGACAGGTATCTATGATTTTGTATGGCATCCGGCGCTGTTTAATACCGCGCTCTATTGCTGCCTGTTTTATCTGATATCGCGCATGTTTGTTTGAGGCTGAAGTGAAAACACTAACAAGAAAAATCTCCCGCACGGCCATTACGCTGTTACTGGTCATTCTGGCGTTCATCGCCATTTTTCGTGCCTGGGTCTATTACACCGAGTCACCGTGGACGCGTGATGCGCGTTTCAGCGCGGATGTTGTGGCCATCGCGCCAGATGTGGCAGGGCTTATCACCCATGTTAATGTTCGCGATAACCAACTGGTGAAAAAGGATCAGGTGCTGTTCACCATCGATCAGCCGCGTTATAAAAAGGCGCTTGAAGAGGCCGAAGCCGATGTGGCGTATTACCAGGTGTTGTCGCAGGAAAAACGCCAGGAGGCCGGTCGACGTAATCGTCTTGGCGTCCAGGCGATGTCTCGTGAAGAGATCGATCAGGCCAACAACATGCTGCAAACCGTATTACACCAGCTCGCGAGAGCGCAGGCTACCCGTGACCTGGCAAAATTAGATCTCGAACGAACCGTGATTCGTGCGCCGGCAGACGGGTGGGTCACCAACCTGAACGTCTATACCGGTGAGTTTATTACCCGTGGTTCCACGGCGGTTGCTCTGGTAAAACAGCACTCTTTCTATGTACTGGCGTATATGGAAGAAACCAAGCTGGAGGGGGTTCATCCGGGCTATCGTGCGGAAATTACGCCACTGGGCAGTAATCGGGTATTAAAAGGAAGTGTGGACAGCGTGGCGGCAGGGGTCACAAATGCCAGCAGTACCCGCGATGCGAAAGGCATGGCGACCATTGATTCCAACCTCGAATGGGTGCGGCTGGCGCAGCGTGTTCCGGTGCGGATCCGTCTTGATGACCAGCAGAACAACATATGGCCAGCAGGCACAACGGCGACGGTCGTGATCACCGGTCAGCAGGATCGTGATGAAAGCCAGGATTCCTTCTTTCGCAAAATAGCGCATCGTCTGCGCGAGTTTGGTTAATCATGATGGGGATGTTCACCATCGCCAGCCAACACGTTCGCTTCGCGATAAAACTGGCGTGCGCAATTGTACTGGCGCTGTTTGTTGGCTTTCACTTTCAGCTTGAAACGCCACGCTGGGCGGTGCTGACTGCGGCGCTTGTTGCGGCGGGCCCGGCATTTGCTGCCGGAGGCGAACCCTATTCCGGGGCCATCCGCTATCGCGGTATGTTGCGCATCATCGGAACCTTTATTGGTTGTATCGCCGCGCTGGCGATCATCATCACCATGATTCGCGCACCGCTGCTGATGATTCTGGTGTGCTGTATCTGGGCGGGATTTTGTACCTGGATCTCTTCTCTGGTGCGCCTTGAAAATTCCTACGCATGGGGGCTTTCGGGGTATACCGCACTCATTATCGTCATCACCATTCAAACGGAACCGCTATTGACGCCGCAGTTTGCCCTTGAGCGCTGTAGCGAGATTGTGATTGGCATCGTCTGCGCCATCGTCGCGGATCTCATTTTCTCTCCACGATCGGTGAAGCAAGAGGTTGATCTTGAACTGGATAACCTGCTCATCGCACAGTATCAACTGATGCAACTGTGTATTAAACACGGTGACAGTGAGGAAGTGGATCGCGCCTGGAGCGCACTTGTGCGCCGTACCGCGGCACTGGATGGCATGCGCAGCAATCTGAACATGGAGTCCTCGCGCTGGGGGCGTGCTAACCGACGCCTGAAGGCGCTGAATACGCTCTCCCTGACGCTGATTACGCAATCCTGTGAAACCTACATGATTCAAAATACGCGTCCGGAGCTGATCACCGATACGTTTCGTGAGTTGTTCGAAACCCCCGTTGAAACTGCGCAGGATGTTCATCGGCAGCTCAAGCGCATGCGCCGCGTGATCGCCTGGACGGGGGAGCGGGAAACGCCTGTCACCCTGTACACCTGGGCTGGGGCTGCAACGCGGTATCTGTTATTGAAACGCGGCGTGGTAGGCAATACGAAAATCAGTGCGACTGAAGAAGAGGTTTTACAGGGTGAGCCCGTGGTGAAGGTGGAGTCCGCCGAGCGTCACCATGCGATGGTCAACTTCTGGCGCACCACCTTGTCATGCGTGCTGGGGACGTTGTTCTGGCTGTGGACGGGATGGACGTCGGGTAGCGGCGCGATGGTGATGATTGCCGTCGTAACCTCACTGGCGATGCGATTACCGAATCCGCGAATGGTCGCGATCGACTTTATCTACGGGACGCTGGCGGCGCTGCCGTTGGGGTTACTCTATTTTCTGGTGATCATCCCTAACACCCAACAAAGTATGTTGCTGCTCTGTTTGAGTCTGGCGGTACTGGGCTTCTTTCTGGGCATTGAAGTCCAGAAACGCCGTCTGGGCTCCATGGGCGCGCTGGCGAGTACCATTAACATCATCGTGCTCGATAACCCCATGACCTTCCATTTCAGCCAGTTTCTGGACAGTGCATTGGGGCAGATTGTCGGCTGTATGCTGGCGTTTATCGTGATCTTACTGGTGCGGGATAACTCTCGTGACAGAACCGGTCGCGTGTTGCTCAATCAGTTTGTGTCGGCGGCTGTCTCAGCCATGACCACCAATGTGGTTCGGCGTAAGCAAAACCATCTGCCGGCGCTCTACCAGCAACTGTTTTTGCTGATGAACAAATTCCCCGGGGACTTACCCAAGTTCCGCCTGGCGCTGACGATGATCATTGCGCATCAACGTCTTCGTGACGCGCCGGTTCCGGTGAATGACGATCTCTCTATTTTCCACCGTCAGCTTCGCCGCTCCGCCGATCGCGTGATTTCCGCCAGCAGCGACGACAAGCGTCGGCGATACTTCGGACAACTCCTTGAGGAACTCGATGTCTATCAGGAAAAACTGCGCATCTGGGAAGCGCCACCGCAGGTTACGGAGCCGGTAAAACGCCTCTCTGGCATGTTGCATAAATACCAGCATGCCCTGACGGATAACTAAACACGGAAAAGCCGACGCCAAAAGCGCCGGTTTTTTTATGGCTATACTTAACCGATGTGCAGGAATCGTCGTGGCAGGTAGTGTGGTGGGATGCGAAAGCGCTTACCGGAGGTGGTGGCGGGCAATGAATATCTATACCTTTGATTTTGATGAGATAGAAAACCAGAGTGATTTTTACCGTGAGTTTGCGCGGATGTTTGGTATTGCCAGAGAACAGATCAGCGATCTGGATTCTTTGTGGGAGATAGTGACCGGCGAAGTATTGCCGTTGCCGCTGGAAATAGAGTTTGTTCATCTACCTGAAAAGCAGCGCCGACGTTATGGGGCGTTGATTTTGCTGTTCGATGAAGCAGAAGAAGAGCTGGAAGGACAGCTACGTTTTAACGTTCGGATCTAAACGTCAGGTATAAAAAAGCCCCCGACAGGCGGGGGCAAGTCGTCGGACTAGACGACGAGGGTTTATTTATAGAGTTCTGCCGTGGCGTGCCACTGTGACCCTTCTTTCAGTTCAACCACGCGATAGCTGCTGGCGCCTGCTTTCTCGGCTTTAGCGGCGAGTTCCTGACGCATATCCATCGGCGAGCTACCAATCTGAGAAACAGAGATACTGCCCATGGATTGCAGATTTTGTGCTTCTTGCGCGTTGACCTGGTGTACGGCGGCGTTTGCGCCGAAAGAGAGAACGGAAGCCAGGCCGAGTGAAGCGATAAGATATTTAGTGTTCATTATAGACATTCCTCAATACGGTTAACTCAGCGGTTTGCAGGGTGTTCTTATGCGATATTCCCGCGAGTGACTGTTTGCATTAGCGATACCAGGCGTAACTTATTTGTACAGTTCTGCGGTGGCGTGCCAGTGGCTACCGCTACGCGCTTCGGTTATCTGATATGCGGAGGCGCCTTGTTGTTCCGCTTTTTTGTTCAGCATTTCATGCATGTCCATCGGTGAAGAGCCGACCGCGCTGACGGAAACCGAACCGATAGCTTCGCGGTTTTGCGCCTGCTGGGCATTGATGGAATCTGCGGCGAATGCACCGAATGAGAGAACAGACAGAATACTTAACGTAGCAACCGTTGTTTTGATTTTCATGATATTTACCTCGTCGAATTCTTTTATTGGGGTCTTTTGTTTCGTGACCCTCATCACAAAATCAAGTATACACTAGTCACGCGATTAATTAATACCCTGCTAATGGTTTAGTGGGTAATTAAGTATTAAAAAATATGGTTTTTATAATCACATGGAATTAAAAATGCGCCTGATGGCGAGTTTTTCGATTTAAAGCTAATAAATTCATAAAGATATGATATTTAACAAAATGTGCGTTTTTGAATTTATCATTGATTGGGTGAATGTGTTTCAGCGGTTAAACGCACTATTCGTTAAATTAAAAGCAGTGGAAACATGCGTGAAGCAGGGGGGAAGACAGGATTTTCCCCGCCGTGTATGGCGGCGGGGAGAGGGGATTACAGCTCTTGTTCGAACAGTTCGAGAATCGCTTCGTACAGATCTTTCACCGAGAAGCCATTAGCAGGGGTTGTGAAAATGGTGTCATCGCCCGCAATTGTCCCGAGGATACCTTCCGCTTTGCCCAGTGAATCCAGCAGGCGTGCGATCAGTTGCGCAGCGCCAGGGCTTGTATGGATCACCACAACGGCATCATTGAAGTCGATATCTAATACCAGGTTCTTTAACGGGCTGGATGTCGTGGGGACACCCAACTCTGCCGGGAGGCAGTACACCATCTCCATTTTTGCGTTGCGGGTTCGCACGGCGCCGAACTTTGTCAGCATACGTGAGACTTTGGACTGGTTGATGTTATCAAAGCCCTGATCCTGCAAAGCGAGGACGATTTCACCCTGTGAGCTGAATTTTTCTTCTTTAAGCAGCGCTTTAAACGCCTTTACTAATTCTTCTTGTTTTGCCGAGCTTCGCATAAGTCACCCGTAATATGGCGGTAGAAACAACATTATTGTGCATACAGATGAATTTTTATGCAAACAGTCTGCCTTGTTCGAGGCTGAAATAATGTTATGAAAGAGCGGAATTTTATCAAATTTCGTTATCAAGAAACATGCCTGTGTCACGGCTCGCAAATAAGGTTAAAAGTAAATTAAATGTTATCAAATTGATGTTGTTTTGAGGGGGGAGTAGGGTATATTGTCCGCACCTGTGGAAAAGTTGCTCTACTGCTGCAGTGGCTTTGGATTACGTAAATTAAATGCATAAAAGCCAAATTCGCGTGACTCCGCATTCTTGACACGTGAGTATTGTAATCATTAATTTTGTGAATTAAGGTCGCCGCCGCGGAGCATTAAACACTTAGCTTATCAATATAATAAGGAGTTTAGGATGAAAGTTGCAGTCCTCGGCGCAGCTGGCGGTATCGGTCAGGCGCTAGCATTACTGTTAAAGAATCAACTGCCTTCAGGTTCAGAACTCTCCCTGTACGACATCGCTCCAGTGACCCCAGGTGTGGCCACTGACTTGAGCCATATCCCAACTGCTGTGAAGATCAAAGGTTTCTGTGGCGAAGACGCAACCCCGGCACTGGAAGGTGCGGATGTGGTTCTGATCTCCGCGGGTGTGGCGCGTAAACCGGGTATGGATCGTTCCGACCTGTTTAACGTTAACGCCGGTATCGTGAAAAACCTGGTTCAGCAGATTGCGAAAACCTGCCCGAAAGCGTGCGTGGGTATTATCACCAACCCGGTGAACACCACTGTCGCTATCGCTGCAGAAGTCCTGAAGAAAGCCGGTGTTTACGACAAGAACAAACTGTTTGGCGTGACCACGCTGGACATCATCCGCTCCAACACCTTTGTTGCGGAACTGAAAGGCAAGCTGCCAACTGAGGTTGAAGTACCGGTGATTGGCGGACACTCTGGTGTGACGATTCTGCCACTGCTGTCGCAAATCCCTGGCGTTAGCTTCACCGAGGAAGAGGCCGCAGCCCTGACCAAACGTATCCAGAACGCGGGTACTGAAGTGGTTGAAGCTAAAGCCGGTGGCGGATCTGCAACCCTGTCTATGGGTCAGGCTGCCGCACGTTTTGGCCTGTCGCTGGTTCGTGCGCTGCAGGGCGAAAAAGGCGTTGTGGAATGTGCCTACGTTGAAGGCGACGGCCAGTATGCGCGTTTCTTCTCACAGCCGCTGCTGCTGGGCAAAAATGGTGTGGAAGAGCGCCAGTCTATCGGCAAACTGAGTGCCTTTGAGCAGAATGCGATGGAAGGTATGCTGGATACGCTGAAGAAAGATATCACCCTGGGCGAAGAGTTCGTTAATAAGTAAGCGAACCGCCATCAGTGAAAAAAAACCGGAGCATTGCGACTCCGGTTTTTTTGTCTCTGGCTTCGGGAAAGACTCAGTTCGTTGCCGGATATTCCTGAATGGTCACCTGCAGCGTCAACTGCTTGTCATCCCGCATGACGACTACCGAGATCTCCGAGCCAGGGCGAATTTCAGCCACCTGGTCCATCGTTTCCAGCGCGGAAACAGCAGGCTTGTTGTTCACCGAAATGATCAAATCATTGACCTGAATGCCAGCCTGAGCTGCCGGGCCATCCGGGGATACCTCGTTGACGACGATTCCCTGAATTTGATCTATCCCACCGCTCTGGGCATGCATTGGCGCGATTTCGCGACCGCCAATCCCGATGTAGCCACGGATCACGCGACCATCACGGATAAGTTTATCCATAATTTTTGTCGCCAACTGGAATGGAATGGCGAAGCCAATGCCTTCCGGCGTTTCACCGTCGTTACTTTTATCAAAGGATAAGGTGTTAATGCCCATCAACTCACCCAGCGAGTTGATCAGCGCGCCACCGGAGTTACCGTGGTTGATGGAGGCGTCCGTTTGTAGAAAATTCTGGCGCCCGGAAGGGTTCAGACCAATGCGACCGGTTGCGCTGATGATCCCCTGGGTGATGGTTTGTCCGAGATTATACGGGTTGCCGATAGCCAGAACGACGTCGCCAATATGCGGCGTACGGCGCGAGTTTATCGGAATGGTCGGGAGTCCACCGGCGGCATTAATTTTTAACACGGCCAGATCGGTCAGCGTATCTGACCCTACCAGCAGCGCCTCAAACACGCGTCCATCCTGCAGGGCCACGATTATCTGATCGGCGTCGTTAATGACATGCTTGTTGGTGATGATATAACCGCGCTGATCCATGATAACACCGGAGCCCAGCGTGCGGATCTCAAGCTGGTTATGCGCCGTACTGTTCATACTGCGGTTATAGACGTTAACGACGGCAGGCGCCGCACGGCGAACCGCCGAGTTGTAACTGGCAGGCGTCTCATCGGTGCTGTCGAATTGCGGAGCCGTAAGGGTATTTATTTTGCGCAGCGAAGGCATAGCAGCCAACAAAATGGCGCCGACAATTAAACCAATCGCGACTGAACGTAAGAGCTTCACAAACATGATGGAGGCGTCATTAAAAAAGGGAACGGCAGCAGCATACCATGAGTTTACCGGACATCACACGCGAGGCTGATGTCCGGTTCACGACGGACTTAACGTAAAAGCAAATAAATGCTCTCATTTCCGCGAACGATTTGCAGGGCGATGATGGACGGTTTAGCCTCCAGCACCTTGCGCATCTCTGCGATAGAGTTCACGCGATCGCGGTTTACACTGACGATGACGTCATCTTTATGTAAACCCGCCTGAGCCGCAGGGCTGCTTTTTTCAACATTATCAATCTTGATGCCTTTACTGCCGTCCTTCAATTGGCCATCGCTTAATGTAGCGCCTTGCAGCGCAGGGGCGATCATCTCAGCACTGGCGGAGGAGGATGTGTTGGAGTCCAGGGTAACGTCGACCTCCAGGGGTTTACCGTCACGCAACAGACCCAGTTTCACGGTGGTGCCGGGCTCCGTTGTTGCAATACGCGAACGTAACTCTGCAAAACTGTTGAGTGGCTTGCCGTTAAGACTGGTGATGACATCGCCGGACTTCACGCCCGCTTTTGCGGAACCTGAGTTTGGCAGCACTTCACTGACAAATGCACCACGCTGTACGTCAAGTTTGAACGCTTTGGCAATATCGGCACTCATTTCCGTGCCTTTGATGCCCAGCAGACCCCGCTTGATTTCCCCGAACTGAATCAACTGCTGCGCCAGCGTACGCGCCATGTTGCTCGGGATCGCAAACCCAATTCCGATACTGCCGCCGCCAGGGGCGAGGATGGCAGTGTTAATACCGATCAGTTCGCCGTTTAGGTTGAGCAAGGCCCCGCCGGAGTTACCGCGGTTAATGGACGCGTCAGTCTGAATAAAGTTCTCCAGTCCTTCCAGATTCAGCCCGCTACGTCCCAGCGCAGACACAATACCGGACGTCGCCGTTTGCCCCAGCCCAAACGGATTGCCTACGGCGACGGCAAAGTCCCCTACGCGTAACTTGTCGGAGTCAGCGATGGCAATTTGCGTCAGATTACTGGCTTTCTGAATTTGCAGCAGAGCGATATCACTCTGATCGTCACTGCCGATCAGTTTGGCATCGAATTCGCGCCCGTCATTTAACTGGACGCTGATCTTCTGCGCCTGACTGATAACGTGATTATTGGTCAGAACATACCCTTTTGCGGCATCAATGATGACCCCAGACCCTAAACCTTCGAATGGCTGTGACGGTTGTTCAGGCAACTCATCGCCAAAAAATTTTTTGAACTCCTCCGGGACTTTTTGCCCCTGGACAGCCGTTCCTTCGACTCTGACGCTCACCACGGCAGGCAGTACCTTTTCCAGCATTGGGGCGAGGCTTGGCAGCGCTGCCTGGCCTGGAATTTGTGCTGGTATTGACGCGAGGGCCTGAAACGGCGCTGAGAGCGTTAAACCGATACTTAACGCTAATGCACTCAACAACTGGGTTTGTTTTTTCATGGATCCTGCTCTCGTACCTTGAGTGAAAGGAAAGACGATTCAAAACAGTTTGATGTTATTGAATTTTCGACATGGCAACAATGAGACTGCTGACTAAATAATAGCTGGGACAGGAGAGAAGAGAGGGCGCAATGACTGCGCCCAATAAAATAATTTACGTTGTGTGGTTAACCGCGTTTAGTGCCTGCACGCAGCAGACCAGATGCCCCTTCGGAATAGTCACGTGGCATCTGAACCGGCGCCTGATCGTTACCGGCTTCAGACTCCGCCAGGCGATTACGGAACGGGTTAGATTCTGCAGACAGTTCCGGCAGCAGGCTGCTGGAGCTTTTTGCCATGTGTTGATATAGCTGGCGATAATCATGCGCCATGGTATCCAGCAGCTCAGCGCTGCGGGCAAAGTGGCTGACCAGCTCTTCACGATACTCTTCCAGCTCAGCTTTGTTCTTTTCCAGTTCGTACTGCAATGCCTGCTGTTGACGTAATTTACGATTACCAAAACGCACGGCTACGGCACCAATAATGATACCGACGACTAACCCAATTAGCGCATATTCCCAGGTCATGAACATCTCCCGTTGTCTTTTGTTTCCGTAGGGTGTTGGCTTTAGGCTCCATGCCTGCGCCTGATTATGCCACTATAACCGCTAATCCCGTAGAAGTGGAATCCCGACTTTATATCGCGTAGTGTAGAACGGCCTTTTTTTCGTCAACCGTGAACGACGGCACATCGATTCTCAAGGAATAACAATAACATCATGCAAAGCTTTTCCCCGACATCGCGTTACCTCCATGCCCTCAACGAGGGAAGCCATCAACCCGACGACGTACAGAAAGAAGCGGTTAACCGGCTGGAAACCATTTACCAGGAGCTGACGAGCAGCGTGTCCCCTGAGCCACAGGCCGGTGGACTGATGGCCCGTTTTGGCAAATTGTTGGGAAAACGTGAGCCAGCAACACGTTTACCGGTGCGCGGCCTGTATATGTGGGGCGGGGTGGGACGCGGGAAAACCTGGCTGATGGATCTGTTTTATCACAGCTTGCCGGGCGAACGTAAACAGCGACTGCATTTCCACCGCTTTATGCTGCGTGTACATGAAGAATTGACCGCCCTACAGGGGAAAACCGATCCGCTGGAGACCATTGCCGATCGTTTTAAAGCCGAGACGGATGTGCTCTGTTTCGATGAGTTTTTTGTTTCGGATATCACCGATGCGATGCTGCTGGGTGGATTAATGAAGGCGCTGTTTGCTCGCGGTATCACGCTGGTGGCGACATCCAACATTCCACCGGACGACTTGTACCGTAACGGCCTGCAACGTGCGCGTTTTCTTCCGGCCATCGACGCGATAAAACAGCACTGCGACATCATGAATGTGGACGCCGGGGTCGATTATCGCCTGCGTACGCTGACTCAGGCGCATTTATGGCTCGACCCGCTCAACGATGACACGCAGCGGCAGATGGATTCGCTCTGGCTGGCGCTTGCGGGAGCAAAGCGTGAGCATGCGCCGACGCTGGAAGTTAACCATCGTCCGCTCGCAACGCTGGGAGTAGAAAACCAAACGCTGGCAGTCTCGTTCTCTACGCTGTGCGTGGATGCCCGCAGCCAGCATGACTACATTGCGTTGTCGCGTCTTTTCCATACGGTGCTGTTATTTGATGTTCCCGTGATGACGCCGTTGATGGAAAGCGAAGCGCGTCGCTTTATTGCGCTGGTGGATGAGTTTTATGAGCGCCACGTCAAACTGGTGGTTAGCGCCGCCGTACCTTTATATGAGATCTATCGGGGCGAGCGTCTGAAGTTCGAATTTCAGCGCTGTCTGTCGCGTTTACAGGAGATGCAGAGCGAGGAGTACCTCAAGCGGGAGCACCTTGCCGGTTAAACCTGTCGCAAATCACATAAAGGGGTCGACCTTTGACCCCGACTTCTCTATAATCTTGCGACCCCACGTTACAAGAGAGTTTTTTTCCCGAAACTTTCTCTGCGCCGGCATAGGCTATTCGAAGGGGTAGGTTTGCTGGACAATGTCGTGTGAACCTCAACTGACTAAACGTTTGGGTGTTCACCAACGTGTAACTTATTTATTTGGGTAAGCTTTTAATGAAAACTTTTACAGCTAAACCAGAAACCGTAAAACGCGACTGGTATGTTGTTGACGCGACCGGTAAAACTCTGGGCCGTCTGGCTACTGAACTGGCTCGTCGCCTGCGCGGTAAGCACAAAGCGGAATACACTCCGCACGTAGATACCGGTGATTACATCATCGTTCTGAACGCTGACAAAGTTGCTGTAACCGGCAACAAGCGTACTGACAAAGTGTACTATCACCACACTGGCCACATCGGCGGTATCAAACAAGCGACCTTTGAAGAGATGATTGCCCGCCGTCCTGAGCGTGTGATTGAAATCGCGGTTAAAGGCATGTTGCCAAAAGGCCCGCTGGGCCGTGCTATGTACCGTAAACTGAAAGTTTACGCGGGCAACGAGCACAACCATGCGGCACAGCAACCGCAAGTTCTTGACATCTAATCGGGATTATAGGCAATGGCTGAAAATCAATACTACGGCACTGGTCGCCGCAAAAGTTCCGCAGCTCGCGTTTTCATCAAACCGGGCAGTGGTAAAATCGTAATCAACCAACGTTCTCTGGAACAGTACTTCGGTCGTGAAACTGCCCGCATGGTAGTTCGTCAGCCGCTGGAACTGGTCGACATGGTTGAGAAACTGGATCTGTACATCACCGTTAAAGGTGGTGGTATCTCTGGTCAGGCTGGTGCGATCCGTCACGGTATCACCCGCGCTCTGATGGAGTACGACGAATCCCTGCGTTCTGAACTGCGTAAAGCTGGCTTCGTTACTCGTGACGCTCGTCAGGTTGAACGTAAGAAAGTCGGTCTGCGTAAAGCACGTCGTCGTCCGCAGTTCTCCAAACGTTAATTGGTTTCTGCTTCGGCAGAGCACAGTTGGCGAAAAACCCGCTTCGGCGGGTTTTTTTATCGATATATCACCATCAAACGCACCGCTATCCTCCGATTAGCGCCCTCTTTTTCCCCATTTCCAGAATCGACTCACCACAAAGGTCACAAAATCTGGTAAACTATCATCCAATTTTCTGCCCAAATATCGAGTATTGTTCATTTTTTGTTTGATTTTTGAACAGCGAATGACTTTTCCGACGATGGGAAACATAACTTCTGACTGGTCACCTGGTGGCTGGTAGCAGTAAAAATTCTGAATATACCTGGAGGTTTTCATGGCTGTCGCTGCCAACAAACGTTCGGTAATGACGCTGTTTTCTGGTCCTACTGACATCTATAGCCATCAGGTCCGCATTGTGCTGGCTGAGAAAGGTGTTAGTTTCGAGATCGAGCACGTGGAAAAGGACAATCCACCTCAGGATCTGATTGACCTCAACCCGAATCAGAGCGTACCGACACTGGTGGATCGTGAGCTGACCCTATGGGAATCTCGCATCATTATGGAATATCTTGATGAGCGTTTCCCTCATCCGCCGCTGATGCCGGTTTACCCGGTTGCTCGCGGTGAAAGCCGCCTGTACATGCAGCGTATAGAAAAAGACTGGTATACGCTGATGAACGTCATCGTAAACGGATCTGCTTCTGAAGCTGACGCTGCACGCAAACAACTGCGTGAAGAGTTGCAGGCGATTGCGCCTGTATTTGGTCAGAAACCGTATTTCCTGAGTGATGAATTCAGCCTGGTCGATTGCTACCTGGCGCCGTTGCTGTGGCGTTTGCCGCAGTTGGGCATTGAGTTCAGTGGTGCGGGTGCGAAAGAGCTGAAAGGGTACATGACTCGCGTATTTGAGCGTGACTCTTTCCTGGCGTCGCTGACCGAACCTGAGCGTGAAATGCGCCTCGGCCGGGGTTAATCTGTATGGATTTGTCACAGCTATCCCCACGCCGTCCATACCTGCTGCGTGCATTTTATGAATGGCTGCTGGATAACCAGCTAACGCCGCACCTGGTGGTGGATGTGACGCTTCCTGGCGTGCATGTCCCCATGGAATATGCGCGTGACGGGCAAATAGTCCTGAACATTGCGCCTCGTGCGGTGGGGAACCTGGAGCTGGCGAATGACGAAGTGCGTTTCAATGCGCGCTTTGGCGGCGTACCTCGCCAGGTTTCAGTTCCACTTGCTGCCGTACTGGCGATTTATGCACGTGAGAATGGCGCGGGTACAATGTTCGAACCTGAAGCCGCTTACGACGAAAACGTCACCAGTATCAATGATGACGACGAAATCGCTGGTGTTGAGGGCGAAACGGTCATGTCGCTTATCGATGGCGATAAGCCGGATCATGATGATGACAACCGTCCCGATGACGATCCGCCGCCACCGCCGCGTGGTGGTCGACCGGCGCTCCGCGTCGTAAAATAAGTCGTCTATGAAATCAAACAGGCCCCCAGGGGCCTGTTTTGCATTCTATTGTCCGCTAATAAAATAATAAGATAGTGGCAATCATATTCACCACGAATCCTACTGCCTTTGGGATCGCCGTACGCTTAACCACCCAAAGGGTGAGACGCCCGCAATGCCTGACGTCACAACAATGACGGCGGTGATCGGTGAAACCGTACGAGCCAGCGTTGTCGCAAAATGCATCGGCATGATCATAGCGACGGCGGAAATGCTCATCAGCATCACCACGACCAAATCGAGTTCTGACTGCATACAGTCGGTATGTGCCAGAAAGAAGATGAAACAGGTGATAATAGTGTGCTGAAGCGGATGTTATATTTGCCTTTACGCTCTTTGTGGTAGGGATATCGTGTTTTTAAATTGCAGATTTAGTTATTGTGTTTAAAAACATATTGTTATGATTATTTTTCAAGATCATATTCTTAAGTTTCACTAACCTGGTCAGAGGACGCATCTCCTTAAAACAGAGAGAATAAATAAAGAGAAAATAGAGGGGAAAATAGCGCACTGACTAATTCATGTATAATCATAGAACTCAGGAAACATATGTTTTCTGAATGAATAAGCCGGCGCATTTCACCCCGCTTTCGATCCTGTGTTAGGATAACTTTTGTTGTTGTTGGTCATAATTCATCAGACTGGACGCTATGAACGCATTTGATTCGCAAGCAGAAGATTCTCCATCAACCATCGGTAACAGTTTGCGTCGCCGCCCGCTGGCACGTAAAAAACTCTCTGAAATGGTTGAAGAAGAACTGGAGCAGATGATCCGGCGCCGTGAATTTGGCGAAGGTGAGCCGTTGCCATCCGAGCGCGAACTGATGGCCTTCTTTAACGTCGGACGCCCGTCGGTACGTGAAGCACTGGCCGCACTCAAGCGCAAAGGTCTGGTACAAATCAACAACGGTGAACGCGCGCGCGTCTCGCGCCCCTCGGCGGACACCATCATCAGCGAACTTTCCGGCATGGCGAAAGATTTTCTCTCGCACCCTGGCGGTATCGCGCATTTTGAACAACTACGTCTTTTCTTTGAATCAAGCCTGGTGCGTTACGCCGCCGAGCACGCCACGGACGAACAGATAGCCCTGTTGAGCAAAGCTCTGGAGATCAACAGTCAGTCGCTGGATGACAATAGTCAGTTCATTCGTTCCGACGTTGATTTTCACCGTGTGCTGGCAGAGATCCCGGGTAATCCGATCTTTATGGCGATCCACGTCGCGCTACTCGACTGGCTGATCGCCACGCGCCCGAAAGTGGCCGACGAAGCGTTGTATGAGCATAACAGCGTGAGTTATCAACAGCATATCGCTATTGTCGATGCGATCCGCGCCCGCGATCCTGACGAAGCGGATCGCGCACTGCAAAGCCATCTCAACAGCGTGTCTGCCACCTGGCACGCCTTCGGTAAAGCCAAAAAATCCCGCAAGTAATCCCCGTATTGCGATCGGTTTAGTGAAGTCGATCGCACAATAAGCTTTCTGTATTACGCTGTCGTAAAAACGATCTGGTATAACAGGTATAAAGGTACACAGTTAATCAGTTAAAACACCACTACGAGGTATTTATGGCAAGCAATTTACGTGGCGTGATGCCCGCACTCCTGACCCCTTTCGACGCGCAGCAGAAGGTTGATAAGGACAGCCTGCGCCGCCTGGTGCGATTCAACATTGAGCAGGGAATTGATGGGGTGTATGTCGGCGGTTCCACCGGGGAAGCCTTTGTGCAAAGCCTTGCCGAGCGCGAAGAAGTGCTTGAAATCGTGGCCGAAGAGGGAAAAGGCAAAATCACCCTGATTGCCCATGTGGGTTGTGTCAGCACGGCGGAAAGCCAGCAACTGGCAGCGGCGGCAAAACGTTATGGTTTTGATGCTGTCTCTGCGGTTACGCCGTTCTACTACCCGTTCAGCTTTGAAGAACATTGCGATCACTACCGTGCGATTATCGATTCTGCTGATGGATTACCGATGGTGGTCTACAACATCCCGGCGCTGAGCGGTGTCAAACTGACGCTGGATCAAATCAATACGCTGGTCACGCTGCCAGGCGTTGGCGCGCTAAAACAGACCTCGGGCGATCTCTATCAGATGGAGCAGATCCGCCGTGCGCATCCGGATCTGGTGCTCTACAACGGTTACGACGAAATTTTTGCTTCCGGCCTGCTGGCGGGCGCGGATGGTGGGATCGGCAGTACCTACAACATTATGGGCTGGCGCTATATGGGGATCGTGCAGGCCCTGAAAGAAGGAAATGTCGCTAAAGCGCAGCAGTTACAGCGCGAATGTAACAAGGTTATTGACCTGCTGATCAAAGTGGGCGTGTTCCGTGGGCTGAAAACCGTACTGCACTACATGGACGTCGTCTCGGTACCGCTGTGCCGCAAGCCGTTTGCGCCTGTGGATGAAAAGTATCTGCCGGAGCTGAAAGCCCTCGCAGAGCAGTTAATGGCGGAGCAGCGTTAGCCCAATGCCGGATGGCGCTTCGCTTATCCGGCCTACTAAACACGACACATAGGCCGGATGGCGCTTCGCTTTTCCGGCCTACCAAACATGACACGTAGGCCGGATGGCGCTTCGCTTATCCGGCCTACTAAACACGACACATAGGCAGGATGGCACTTCGCTTATCCGGCCTACTAAACACGACACATAGGCCGGATGGCGCTTCGCTTATCCGGCCTACCAAACATGACACGTAGGCCGGATAAGGCGCAGCCGCCATCCGGCAATACAAACAAAGATCGTCGGGAGAGTAAAATGAGTACTAATACCCAGAGCATCCCGTGGTATCGCTATCTCAACCGGGCACAGTGGCGGGCATTTTCCGCCGCCTGGTTAGGGTATGTGCTTGATGGATTTGATTTTGTATTAATTGCGCTTGTATTGACAGATGTGCAAAGTGAGTTTGGGTTGACGACGGTTCAGGCGGCAAGTCTGATCTCGGCTGCGTTTATTTCCCGTTGGTTCGGCGGGCTGATGCTTGGCGCCATGGGGGACCGTTACGGTCGCCGTCTGGCAATGGTCAGTAGCATTATCCTTTTTTCCGTCGGTACGCTGGCCTGCGGTTTTGCACCTGGATACACCACCATGTTTATCGCTCGTCTGGTCATTGGTATGGGCATGGCAGGCGAATATGGTTCAAGCGCAACCTACGTGATTGAGAGCTGGCCGAAGCAGTTGCGTAACAAAGCCAGCGGATTTTTGATCTCCGGCTTTTCTATTGGCGCGGTTATCGCAGCCCAGGTCTACAGTCTGGTGGTACCCATCTGGGGCTGGCGAGTCCTCTTTTTCATCGGCATCGTACCGATCGTCTTTGCACTCTGGCTGCGAAAAAATATCCCGGAAGCGGAAGACTGGAAAGAAAAACACGAAGGAAAAGCGCCGGTACGCACCATGGTCGATATTCTCTACCGGGGCGAACATCGGGTCATGAATATCCTGATGACTATCGTGGCGGCGACTGCGTTGTGGTTCTGCTTCGCAGGCAATCTGCACAATGCCGCCATTGTGGCGGGGTTAGGTCTGCTGTGTGCCGTCATCTTCATCAGTTTTATGGTACAGAGCAGCGGTAAACGCTGGCCAACCGGCGTCACGCTCATGCTGGTGGTGCTGTTCGCGTTCCTCTACTCCTGGCCTATCCAGGCATTGCTCCCGACCTATCTCAAAACCGAGCTGTCTTATGATCCACACACGGTAGCGAACATCCTGTTCTTTAGCGGCTTCGGCGCGGCAGTTGGCTGCTGCGTGGGCGGTTTCCTCGGCGACTGGCTGGGCACCCGCAAAGCCTACGTTTGTAGCCTGCTGGCCTCACAATTGCTCATTATCCCGGTCTTTGCCATCGGCGGTTCAAACGTGTGGGTATTGGGTTTTCTGCTGTTCTTCCAACAGATGCTGGGTCAGGGGATCTCAGGGATCCTGCCGAAACTGATCGGCGGCTATTTTGATACCGACCAGCGTGCGGCCGGTCTGGGCTTTACTTATAACGTGGGTGCTCTGGGTGGCGCGCTGGCGCCGATCCTCGGCGCATTGATTGCGCAACGCCTGGATCTGGGCACTGCGCTGGCATCGCTCTCCTTTAGCCTGACGTTTGTGGTGATCCTGCTGATTGGCCTCGATATGCCGACGCGTGTTCAGCGCTGGCTGCGTCCAGAAGCGCTGCGTACGCATGACGCTATTGACGGCAAACCGTTCAGCGGCGTCGTACCGTTGGGCAGCATCAAAAGCGAGCGCGAGGCGGTGAAATGACGACGTTGGCAATAGATATCGGCGGCACCAAACTGGCTGCCGCGCTGGTGGGCGACGATCTGCAGATCCGTGAACGTTGTGAACGTCCTACCCCTGCCAGCAAAACACCGGATGCGCTACGTGAAGCCTTAAAAGCGCTGATTGAACCGCTGCAAAGTCAGGCGAAACGGGTGGCGATTGCCTCGACCGGCATTATTCATCAGGGCGTCTTGCAGTCGATTAATCCGCAAAATCTGGGTGGGTTGATGCACTTCCCGCTGGTACACACCTTAGAGAAACTGACCGGATTACCGGCGCTGGCGGTGAATGATGCTCAGGCGGCGGCCTGGGCGGAATACCATGCCATGGCGAAAGAGGTCAGCGACATGGTGTTTATCACCGTTTCAACCGGCGTCGGGGGAGGTATCGTCAGCGGCGGTCAATTACTGACCGGAGAGGGGGGACTTGCCGGACATCTGGGACATACGCTGGCGGATCCGCGGGGGCCGGTGTGTGGCTGCGGCCGCGTGGGGTGTGTGGAGGCGATCGCCTCCGGACGTGGGATCGCGGCAGCGGCTCAGGGGGAACTTGCCGGATGTGATGCAAAAACAATTTTTGCCCGGGCGGCTGAAGGGCATGAACAGGCAATACGGTTGGTTCAGCATTCCGCTCAGGTGCTGGCACGGTTAATTGCTGATGTGAAAGCCACCACCGATTGCCAGTGGGTGGTCGTTGGCGGCAGTGTCGGCCTGTCGCCAGGGTATCTGGCGCAGGTTCGTCACTTTCTGGCGCAGGAGTTGTCGGTGTACCACGTGGCGCTGAGTGCCGCGCATTACCGGCATGACGCCGGGTTATTAGGGGCTGCGTTGATAGCTCAGGGAGACAGATGATGATGATGGGGGACGTGCAGTCGCTACCGACTGCGGGGCTACATCCGGTACTGGAAGAGGCGCTGATGCTGGCGTTAGCGGCCCGACCACAGGAAACAACGCCAGGGCGCTATGAACTGCGCGGTGACGATATCTTTATGAATGTGATGCAGTTTGCCACGCAGCCTCCGCAGGAGAAGAAGGCAGAGCTGCATGAAAAGTATATCGATATCCAACTGCTGCTGGCGGGTGAGGAACGCATTCTGTTCGGCATCACCGGCGCGGCGCGTCAGTGTGAAGAGATGCATATCGAGGAGGATTATCAACTGTGCAGCGCTATCGAAGGTATGCAGACGCTTGATTTGAAACCCGGCATGTACGCTATCTTTATGCCCGGCGAACCGCATAAACCTGGGTGTATGGTGAAGGAACCGGAAGAGATTAAGAAAGTGGTGGTGAAGGTGCGTGCTGGTTTGGTGAACAGATAAAGACTGATTGATGTCATCAGCCTTTATAAATTCCTAAAGTTGCAGTTGTCGCTTTTCAGACCATTTTTTCAGACGCTGTTCCCTGTAGTCTTCGCTCATCGCTAATTTCAAAAGGAATTGACCATGAGCGGAAAACCCGCCGCCCGCCAGGGCGACATGACTGCCAGCGGTGGCCCCATTGTGCAGGGCAGCCTCGGGGTGATGATTGGCGCGCCGACCGGCGTTGCCTGTTCGGTGTGCCCGGGCGGTGTGGTGTCCGGCAGTCCGGTGAACCCGCTGCTCGGGGCCAAAGTCCTGCCGGGCGAAACCGACCTCGCCCTTCCCGGTCCGCTGCCGTTTGTCCTGTCGCGAACCTACAGCAGTTACCTCACCAGAACCCCGGCACCCGATGGCGTTTTCGGTTCCGGCTGGAAAGCACCCTTTGATATTTTTCTGCAACTTCGCGATAACGCACTCATCCTCAACGACAACGGCGGTCGCAGCATTCACTTTGACCTGCTACTGCCGGGCGAGGTGACGTTCAGCCGCACCGAGTCCTTCTGGCTGGCGCGCGGTGGCGTGCTGAATCTGAATGAAGTTCATCCCCTGCATCGTCTCTGGCAGACCCTGCCCGAGGATATCCGCCTCAGCCCGAATATTTGGCTGGCCACCAACAGCCTGCAGGGTCCGTGGTGGATCCTTGGCTGGTCTGAACGTGTGCCGTCCGCGGATGAAACCCTACCCGCCCCGCTGCCGCCATACCGGGTGCTGACCGGGCTGGTGGATAATTTCGGCCGCACGCTGACGTTTCACCGCGCCGCCTCCGGGGAATTTACCGGCGTCGTCACTGGCGTGACCGACGGTGCAGGTCGCCGCTTCCGGTTGGTGCTGGCCACGACAGCCAGCGGCATCCGGCTTTCCGAAGTCTGGCTGATGCATGACCCGGAATACCCGGCCAATCTGCCCGCCGCACCGCTGGTCAGTTATCAGTATTCCCCGCGCGGTGAACTGGTGGCCGTCTTTGACCGCAGCGGCATTCAGGTGCGGTCTTTCACTTACGATGAAAAAGTTCCGGGCCGGATGGTGGCCCATCAGTACGCAGGCAGACCGCAGACGACCTATCGCTACGATGCCACCGGACGCGTTACGGAACAGCTCAGTCAGAACGGCCTCAGCTACCGCTACCAGTATGAAAAACACCATACGGTCATCACTGACAGCCTGAACCGCCGCGAAGTGCTGCACACTGAAGGTGAAGGCGGTCTGAAACGGGTTGTGAAGAAAGAGCTGGCAGACGGGAGCATCATTCACAGTGAGTTCGACAACGCAGGCCGCCTGGTGGCTCAGACCGATGCGGCAGGCCGCAAAACCGAATACCGGCTCAGCCCCGGTTCGGGTCTGCTGACGGGAACCGTCACGCCGGACGGCAGACTCACGGAGTTTTATTACAACAGCCAGCGCCAACTGGCTTGCACGGTGTACCCGGACGGGCTGAAAAGTCGTCAGGAGTACGATGACCTGGGCAGGCTGACGGCTGACACTTCGCGCCAGGGCGACGTGACGCGCCATGAGTATGACCGTCCGCACAGCGAATATCCGTCCGCGACCGAAGACCCGACCGGCAGCCGGAAACAGATGACCTGGAGCCGCTACGGCCAGCTTCTCACGTACACCGACTGCTCGGGGTATGAAACCCGCAATGAATACGACCGTTTCGGCCAGCTGACCGCCGTTCATCGGGAGGAGGGTTTAAGCCAGTACCGGGAATACGATGCGCGCGGCAGGCTGGTCAGTCAGACCGATGCCGCCGGTCATCAGACCCGTTACGAATACAATGTCGCAGGCGACCTGACGGTGGTGATATCCCCGGATGGTCAGCGCAGTGAAACGGGTTATGACGCCCTCGGCAACATCATCCTCGCAACACAGGGCACGCTCACCCGGCGAATGGCGTACGACGCCGCAGGCCGTGTCACCACCCTTATCAACGAGAACGGCAGCCACACTGAATTCTCTTACGATGTTCTGGACAGACTGACACAGGAAACCGGTTTTGACGGGCGCACAAAACGGTATCACTACGACCCGGCAGGAAGACTCAGCCATAGCGAAGACGAAGGAGTGGTCACAGTCTGGCGATACGACGACGCTGACCGTCTGCTCAGTCGCACCGTAAATGGAGAACCGGCAGAAGCGTGGCAGTACGATGCGCGCGGCTGGCTGACGGACATCAGTCATCTCAGTGAAGGTTATCGCATCGCGGTGCAGTATGGTTACGACCAGACAGGCCGCCTGACCGGTGAGCGCCAGATGGCGCACTGTCCCGAAACGCACGCTCTGCTCTGGCAGCATGAAACAAAACACGACTACCGCGCCGGTATGGTGAACCGGGTGCAGCACGATCAGTTGCCGCCGGTGGAATGGCTGACGTATGGCTCCGGTTACCTGGCCGGGATGAAGCTCGGCGACACGCCGCTAATCGAGTACACCCGTGACCGCCTGCACCGGGAAACGCAGCGCTGCTTCGGTGGCTACGGGTTAGCCACGACGTACACGCCGGGCGGGCAGCTCCAGAGCCATCACCTGAACATCCCGCAGCTTAACCGGGACTACACCTGGAACAACAGTGGCCAGCTCACCCGAATCCGTGGCCTGCACGACCAGCGCGACTACGGGTATGAGAACGGACGTCTGCTCAGCACCCGCATCACCTCCGCGCACCATGACCTGTCGCAACACACACCGACCGACCCGGCGGGTAACCGTATTGCGGCGCAGGAAACCCTGCCGGATGTCTGGCGCGATAACCGCATCGCCCAGGACGCAGACCACTTTTACCATTACGACAGCCACGGCAGGCTGACGGAAAAAGACGAGCGCTGCATTCATAAAGACGGCAGCATCACCCATCACTACGGATACGATAACCAGCACCGGCTCACGCAGTACCAAAAAATGCAGAACGGCAACCTGCTGACTGAGAGCTGTTACGCGTATGATCCGTCCGGGCGTCGTATCCGCAAACAGGTCTGGCAGGGTGAGGCATACGACGGCGGATGGTGGGTTCCGCCAGAGCCCGCCGAATCGGTATGGTACGGCTGGGACGGCGACCGGCTGACCACCACGCAGACGGACACCACACGCATCCAGACGATTTACCAGCCGGGCGCTTTCACCCCGCTGCTGCGTGTCGAAACCGCCACAGACGAACTGACGAAAGCCATTCGCCGCTCGCTGGCGGAAAAACTTCAGCAGGATGCAAACATGGTGTTTGCGCCGGAGCTGATCGCGAGGCTGGATAACCTGGAACAGGAACTGAAACGCAACCAGATAAGTGAACCCAATCAGCAGTGGCTGGCCGGGTACGGGCTGACGGCAGAGCAGATGAAAAACCAGATGGAGCCGGAATACACTCCGGCGCGGAAAATCCACCTGTACCACTGCGACCACCGGGGGCTGCCGCTGGCCTTAGTGAATGAAGACGGGAGTCTCGCGTGGCAGGCTGAGTTTGATGAATGGGGAAACTTCCTGCACGAAGACAATCCGGGCAATTTGCAACAGCTGATTCGTCTGCCGGGACAGCAATACGATGTAGAAACAGGTCTGTATTATAACCGGCATCGCTATTATGACCCGCAGCAAGGACGGTATATTACGCAGGACCCGATTGGGTTGAGGGGGGGATGGAATGGATATGTTTATCCGTTAGACCCACTCCAAAACGTGGATCCTCTGGGATTGACAGGATTAGGTCTTGGGGGGGGAGGGGCAGATAAATATTGTCAGGGTATTTGGTCCGCTGTTAATTATCTGTCTCCGGAAGATGCTGAAATAGCGATAAACAATAATGAAACCATGCATAATGTATATAACCCACTAGGTGAATTTGCTTATGGAGTTTCAGTTATTCCCGCCGTTGTAGGTATGGCTGTACTTAGTGCGCCTGCAACAGGTGCTATCGTGGCAGAGAAAAGCGCGGCATGCATTGAAGATGTAGCTAAGGAAATGATAGTGGAAGGAAATATAAACGCCAAAGAATTGACTTTGACTTGTACAAAAAGTTTTATGAACAAAGGAACGTCGACTTTACAAAGTAAATGGTCCGATTTTTTAATTGATAGTTTGTCATCATTTAAACAGAAAGCATGATGGTTATGAAAATGTGTAAAATGAACAAAAATATAGTGAGGAGAATTCTTTCGCTATTAATAGTGATGTCGCTATTGGTTTTTTTTATTTGGAAAAGTATCTCGATAGGGGATAGTAATGTAGGTGCTGTAAACATACAAGAAAAATACTATACAAGTAGCACGGTAAGCGAACTGCGAAAAAATGCTGAAAAAGGAAATATGAAGGCACAGTCTGACCTTGGCCTTTTATATGAGAATGGGAAAGGAGTAGAGAAAAATTACAGCATGGCATTTTATTGGTATAAAAAATCCTCAGAGCAAGGCTATGCAATAGCACAATATAATCTTGGCGCGGCCTATGAAAATGGTCGTGGTACCGTACGTGATTTACAACAAGCAAGAAAATGGTATAGCCGCTCAGCTGAGCAAGGGATTGAACAGGCACAAGTTAATTTGGGGGCTATGTATCTCGAAGGAATTGCAGGAATCAATGATTATAAAGAGGCACGGCATTGGTTTCAAAGTGCCGCAGATAAAAACAATACTATAGCAATGAATAACTTAGGCTACATGTATAGCTCAGGATTAGGTATACCAAAAAATCATTCCAAAGCTATCGAGTGGTATCAAAAATCGGCTGATTTAGGATCCATGAAGGCTCGAAATATGCTGGCTTTATACTATCTACAAGAAATAGGATATATTCCAGTTGATAATTATAAAGCTCTGAGGTTATTAAAGGCTTCGGCATGTCAGGGTTATGTTGTAGCACAGAATAATCTGGGGTTGGTATATTCAAATGGCAATAGTGAAACACCTCAAGATAATGTCCAGGCTTATGCTTGGTTTTCTGTGGCATTTTTCAATGGCCAGAAGGATGCGAGTGATTCACGAGATAAAATAGCAATGAAACTTACAGGAAAAGAGCTTGAACAGGCTGTGTTGGTGTCTGGTGATTATATTGAAAAATACCCATCATCAAAACAAGAAAATGATACATATAAATCTAAAAGAGAATGTAGATATCCATAATGCAATAAATTACTTATTTTCAGTGGGTTTTATAATAAGCAATCACCCCGGATTAAACCGGGGCGGAGATATTATTGTTAAAATAATATAATATTAAAATGTAAATGAATCACACTTCCAGCCAGTTCATGATCCCATCCGCCGCTTTACGGCCTTCGGCAATCGCTGTGACCACCAGATCCGAACCGCGAACGATATCGCCACCGGCGAAGATTTTCGGGTTGCTGGTCTGGAAGGCGTTGTCGCTGCCTTCCGGCGCGATAATCCGCCCCTGAGGATCCAGTTCAACGCTGTGTTGCGCCAGCCATTCCATGCTGTGGGGTCGGAAACCAAACGCCATCACCACCGCATCAGCCGGAACAACGTGCTCGGAACCGGCAACGATCTCCGCGCGACGACGACCTTTTGCATCCGGTGCACCCATCTCAGTGCGCGCCATTTTCACGCCGCACACCTTACCGTTCGCGTTTATCTCAACGCCCAGCGGCTGGACGTTGAACTGGAACTCGACACCTTCTTCACGCGCGTTTTTCACTTCGCGTCTGGAGCCTGGCATGTTCTCTTCGTCACGACGATAGGCGCAGGTTACGTGTGTCGCACCCTGGCGAACCGAGGTACGCACACAGTCCATCGCGGTATCGCCACCGCCCAGCACCACGACGCGTTTGCCTTCCATGGTGACGTACGGCTCAGCCGTGGTTTCGCCAAAGCCCATCATCTGTTTGGTATTGGCGATGAGGAACGGCAGGGCGTCGAACACGCCATCGGCATCTTCGTTTTCCAGACCGCCGCGCATCGACTGATAGGTTCCAACGCCGAGGAAGACAGCATCGTACTCTTTCAGCAGCGCGTCGAGCTGTACGTCGCGACCCACTTCAACGTTGAGTTTGAACTCAATGCCCATCCCGGTGAAGATTTCACGGCGGCGGGTCATCACCTCTTTTTCCAGCTTGAAGGCAGGAATACCAAAGGTCAGCAGGCCGCCAATCTCCGGGTGACGATCATAAACCACCGCCTTCACACCGTTGCGGGTCAGCACATCGGCACACGCCAGCCCAGCAGGCCCTGCACCGATAATCGCCACGCGTTTGTCGGTCTGGCGTACGCCGGTCATATCCGGGCGCCAGCCCATTTCGAACGCTTTATCATTGATATAGCGTTCGATGTTGCCGATAGTCACCGCGCCAAACTCATCGTTCAGCGTACAGGAACCTTCGCACAGTCTGTCCTGCGGGCAGACGCGACCGCACACTTCTGGCAGGGTGTTGGTCTGGTGAGACAACTCCGCCGCTTCAAAAATGCGCCCTTCATTCGCCAGTTTCAGCCAGTTCGGGATGTAGTTATGAACCGGACATTTCCACTCGCAGTACGGGTTGCCGCAGGAGAGACAGCGATCCGCCTGTGCTTTTGCCTGACCTTCGGAAAACGGCTCGTAGATTTCTACAAACTCGATTTTACGGATCTTCAGCGGTTTTTTCGGCGGATCAACGCGCTGCAGGTCGATAAATTGATATACGTTCTGACTCATCTTAACCCCTTACTGCGCCTGCACACGCAGCTCAGCTGCGCTACGACTACGGTGACCCAACAGTGCTTTCACATCGCTGGACTTCGGTTTAACCAGCGCGAATTTCGCGGAGAAAGCAGGCCAGTTTGCCAGAATCTCTTCACCACGTTGAGAACCGGTGTGCTGCACATGCTCGGTGATCAAACCGCGCAGGTGTTCTTCGTGGATAGCCAGCGAGTCGACGCTCAGCACTTCCACCAGTTCCGGGTTCACGCGTTTGCGGAAGTCGCCGCTCTCGTCCAGCACGTAGGCGAATCCACCCGTCATGCCAGCGCCGAAGTTCACCCCGGTTTTACCGAGAATACATACAATACCGCCGGTCATGTATTCACAGCCATTGTCGCCAATGCCTTCCACGACCGTGATCGCGCCGGAATTGCGTACGCCGAAACGTTCACCCGCGCGCCCTGCGGCAAACAAACGTCCCCCGGTGGCGCCATACAGACAGGTGTTACCGATAATGCTCGCCTCATGGCTGCGGAAGGCCGAACCGACCGGAGGACGCACCGCCAGTAAGCCGCCCGCCATGCCTTTGCCAACATAGTCGTTGGCATCGCCGGTCAGGTACAACTCCACGCCGCCCGCGTTCCAGACGCCGAAGCTCTGACCTGCAGTACCGCTGAAGTGTGCCTTGATAGGGTCTGCCGCCAGTCCCTGATCGCCATGCGTCTGCGCTATATAGCCAGAGAGCGTCGCGCCGACGGAACGGTCAGTGTTACGAATATCAAACCAGAACGTTTTGCTCAGGCACTCGTCGACGAACGGTTTTGCCTGCTGTAGCAACTGCGCGTTCAGCACACCGTTGTCGAACGGTGGATTGTTTTCGGTGCAGAACACCGCTTTGCCTGGATGCGGCTCGGCGGTTTCCAGCAGGCGAGACAGCTCCAGTTTCTGCTGTTTGGCGGTAAACCCTTCCAGCTCTTTTAGCAGGTCGGTACGGCCAATCAGATCCACCAGGCGAGTAACGCCCAGGCTTGCCATCAGCTCGCGGGTTTCGCGGGCGATAAATTCAAAGTAGTTGGTCACTTTGAACGGCAGGCCGTGGTAGTGGTTCTTACGCAGTTTTTCGTCCTGGGTTGCCACGCCCGTTGCGCAGTTGTTCAGGTGGCAAATACGCAGGTATTTGCACCCCAGCGCTACCATCGGGCCAGTACCGAAGCCGAAGCTTTCCGCACCCAGGATTGCCGCTTTGATGATATCGACACCGGTTTTCAGACCGCCGTCGACCTGCAAACGGATCTTGTGGCGCAAACCGTTAGCGACCAGTGCCTGCTGGGTTTCCACCAGGCCCAGTTCCCACGGACAGCCCGCGTATTTCACTGACGAGAGCGGGCTCGCGCCGGTGCCGCCGTCGTATCCGGCGATGGTTATCAAATCGGCATAGGCTTTCGCCACGCCGGTGGCGATGGTGCCGACACCCGGTTCGGAAACCAGCTTCACGGAGATCATCGCCTTCGGGTTGACCTGCTTGAGGTCGAAAATCAACTGCGCTAAGTCCTCGATAGAGTAGATATCGTGGTGTGGCGGCGGGGAAATCAGCGTCACCCCCGGTACCGAGTAGCGCAGTTTGGCGATGTACGGGGTCACTTTATCCCCCGGCAACTGACCGCCTTCGCCCGGCTTCGCGCCCTGAGCGACTTTAATTTGAATCACATCGGCATTCACCAGATACGCCGGGGTCACGCCAAAGCGACCGGAAGCCACCTGCTTGATGCGCGACACTTTGTTGGTGCCATAGCGCGCCGGGTCTTCACCGCCTTCGCCGGAGTTAGAGTTTCCGCCGATGCTGTTCATCGCTTCCGCCAGCGCTTCATGCGCTTCCGGGCTCAGTGCGCCGATTGACATCGCTGCCGTATCGAAGCGTTTGAACAGTTCCGTGGCGGGCTCAACTTCATCAATGCTCACGGCTTTTTCGCCGGGCGTGATTGCCAGCAGATCGCGCAGCGTTGTCGCCGGGCGTTCGTTGACCAGTTTCGCGTACTCCTGATAGTCGCTGTACTCGCCGCTTTGAACGGCTTGTTGCAGGGTGCGCACGACATCCGGGTTATAGGCGTGATATTCGCCGCCGTGAACATATTTCAGCAGACCGCCCTGACCCAACGGTTTACGCGCCAGCCAGGCATGTTTAGAGAGATTCAGCAGGTCTTGCTGGAAGTCGGTAAAACCCGCGCCACTGATGCGGCTGACCACGCCCTGGAAGCATAAGCTGACCACATCATCGTGCAGCCCGACGGCTTCAAACAGTTTTGAGCAGCGGTAAGAGGCGATGGTCGAGATGCCCATTTTGGACATGATCTTGTAAAGACCTTTGTTGATGCCGTTACGGTAGTTCAGCATCACCGTACGATAGTCTTTCGCAATCGCGTGGGTATCGCTCAGGCGGCCCAGCGTTTCATACGCGAGGTAGGGATAGATTGCCGTCGCGCCAAAGCCCAGCAACACGGCAAAGTGGTGCGGATCGCGGGTGCTGGCGGTTTCGACAATGATGTTCGCGTCACAGCGCAGGCTCTGTTCTACCAGACGTGTCTGCACCGCACCAACCGCCATCGGCGCCGGAACCGGTAAACGGTTTTTGCTGATGTTACGGTCGGAGAGCACCAGCAACACGGTGCCGTTGCGAACCATTTGCTCCGCTTTGTCGCACAGCGCTTTCACCGTTTCTTCGAGCGAGGTTTCTGTTACGTCGAAGGTGATGTCAAGCCGGTCTGCGCGATAATGCTCCTCTTTCATGGTGGTGAGCTGTTTGAAATCGGAGTACAGCAAAATCGGCGATTTGAAGCTCAAGCGGTGCGCCTGGCCTTCCGCTTCGCAAAAGACGTTCATTTCGCGACCGATGCTGGTGGCCAGCGACATTACGTGCGCTTCACGCAGCGGATCGATCGGCGGGTTGGTGACCTGCGCGAACTGCTGGCGGAAGTAATCGTAAATGATACGCGGCTGGCTGGAGAGCACGGCAAACGGGGTGTCGTCACCCATTGATCCCACCGCTTCCTGACCGTTTTCGCCCAATACGCGGATCACAGAATCCAGCTCTTCGGCGCTGTAGTTAAACTGTTTCTGGTAGCTGGCGAGGGTGTCGTCATCCAGCTCGCGTTGACCCACCTGGTCATCAGCCAGTTCTTCAAACGGCACCAGACGGCGGACGTTTTTCTCCATCCACTCTTTATACGGGTGGCGGCTTTTCAGGTCGTCGTCAGTTTCCGCAGAGTGCAGGATGCGCCCGCTGCGGGTATCGATAACCATCAGTTCGCCCGGGCCGACGCGGCCTTTCTCGACCACTTCGTCAGGCTGGTAATCCCAGATCCCCACCTCAGAAGCACAGGTGATCAGCTTATCTTTGGTGATCACGTAGCGCGCCGGGCGCAGGCCATTACGGTCAAGGTTACAGGCCGCAAAGCGACCATCAGACATTACGATGCCTGCCGGGCCGTCCCACGGCTCCATGTGCATGGAGTTAAAGTCAAAGAAAGCGCGCAGATCCGGATCCATATCCGGGTTGTTCTGCCAGGCTGGCGGTACCAGCAAGCGCATGGCGCGGATGATGTCCATCCCGCCGGCCAGCAACAGTTCCAGCATGTTATCCAGTGAGCTGGAGTCGGAGCCGGTTTCGTTGACGAACGGGGCGGCAGACTGCAAATCCGGGATCAGCGGCGTCTGGAATTTATAGGTACGGGCGCGTGCCCACTGGCGGTTGCCGGTGATGGTATTGATTTCACCGTTGTGCGCCAGGTAGCGGAACGGCTGCGCCAGCGGCCAGCGCGGCACGGTGTTAGTGGAAAAGCGTTGGTGGAACAGGCAGATAGCTGATTCCAGACGCAGATCCGCGAGGTCCAGGTAAAAGCGCGGCAGATCCGCCGGCATACACAGACCTTTATAAATGTTCACCAGGTTCGAGAGGCTACAGACGTAGAACTCTTTATCGTCCTGCAAACGTTTTTCGATGCGGCGGCGGGCGATAAACAGGCGGCGTTCCATATCACGTGGACGCCAACCCGCCGGTGCGTTAACGAAAATTTGCTCAATACGTGGCAGAGAGGAGAGGGCGATTTCACCGAGAACGCCTTCGTTGGTCGGTACTTCGCGCCAGCCAACGATCGACAGGGTTTCCTGCTGGAGTTCTTCTTCGACAATACGACGGGATATGGCCGCCAGCTCAGGATCTTTATTCAGAAAGATCATGCCGACGGCGTAGTTTTTGGCTAAACGCCAGCCGCGCTCTTCGGCAACAATGCGAAAAAAGCGGTCGGGTTTTTGCAGCAGCAAACCGCAGCCATCGCCGGTTTTTCCGTCCGCAAGAATGGCGCCACGGTGCTGCATTCGGGCCAGCGCGTGTATAGCAGTACGCACTACCTTGTGGCTAGGTTCGCCTTCTATGTGGGCGATCAGGCCGAAACCACAGTTATCCCTCTCAAGAGATTTATCGTACAACATATCAGTGAACCTCCCCAGGCTCTGAGGGACGCCTCTCTGAACCGCTGCGCACGGGCACACCAAGAGCATGGCGACGGGGTTTGCGTGTCATACGCTTACCTCGCATTCGCCCTCTTTCATCCGTTTCGCGTAGGTCAAACAAGTTTGAGGACTTGCTGTCAGAGGGAATCTCAATTACTGCATAAATATGATGAGCACACGACTCATCCAGAAAGCTTCCAGCGGATTTCCAACTTATCGGGAATCCACACACAGGTCAAATGGCAATCTTATTTATGCAAAAATGTGCTATTGGTCGATTAATGTATTGAATGCATTGAAAATGATAGGCTTTTTACATTGATTTAACGCTCGGTAAACGGAGCGGAGAGTGTGATCTGTCTCACTGTCTGGAAGGGCTGTTGACCCCAGTCTACGCTTGATAAACCGTGAGATTCAGCATTTTATGCTGGTTTATGGATGGCAGGCGTTTCATGATACTGTTTTTGCGCTGAAGCTGTCAGAAGATGAAAAAAAGGGCTAAAGATAAGGAAAAGTAATCAACGCTACTTTGAATGAAATATCGTTTATTTTGATTGATTATGCAATTGATAAAAGGCCGCCGTGACGATTGATCCAGGTCATCGCCAACAAAGGCTAAAAATGGCAGGCTTTGGCCTCTTTTCAAGGCGCGGTCTCTCAGATTATGCAGTTACAGAAATTAGTCAATATGTTTGGTGGTGATCTTTCACGTCGTTATGGGCAAAAGGTTCATAAACTGACGCTACACGGCGGGTTTAGCTGCCCAAACCGTGATGGTACCATCGGACGTGGCGGATGCACTTTCTGTAATGTCGCCTCGTTTGCCGATGAAGCGCAGCAGCATCACTCCATTGCAGAGCAACTCGCGCATCAGGCGAATCTGGTGAATCGCGCCAAACGTTATCTGGCCTATTTCCAGGCGTATACCAGCACCTTTGCCGAAGTCCAGGTACTGCGCTCGATGTATCAACAGGCGGTAAGCCAGGCCAGCATTGTGGGACTGTGCGTGGGCACGCGCCCGGACTGCGTTCCCGATGCCGTGTTGGATCTGCTGTGCGAATACAAAGACCAGGGCTATGAAGTCTGGCTGGAACTGGGGCTGCAGACCGCGAACGATAAAACGCTACACCGCATCAATCGCGGCCATGATTTCGCCTGTTATCAACACACCACCCAACGTGCCCGTGAGCGCGGATTAAAAGTCTGCTCGCACCTGATTGTCGGCCTACCGGGAGAAGGGCAGAGCGAATGTCTGCAAACCCTGGAGCGTGTCGTGGAAACCGGCGTCGATGGCATTAAGTTGCACCCGCTGCACATTGTTAAAGGCAGCATTATGGCGAAAGCGTGGGAAGCGGGGCGCTTAAGCGGCATTGCACTGGAGGATTACACCGTTACTGCGGGCGAGATGATCCGCCACACGCCGCCGGAGGTGATTTTCCATCGCATCTCTGCCAGCGCCCGTCGGCCAACATTGCTGGCCCCGCTGTGGTGCGAAAACCGCTGGACCGGTATGGTAGAGCTGGATAAGTACCTGAATGAACACGGCGTGCAGGGCTCGGCGCTGGGGCGCGGTTGGGTGCTACCTGACACTGTGCGTTAAGATGTTGGAGGACGCAGCGCGTATCCGACATGGGCAGAAAAACACAAGCTGGATAAGGCGCTGGCGCCATCCGGCGTAAAAATGGTGTCGTTCACGTATTTTTCACACATTCTTCAACGCCTTGCTCAGAATTGAGTATTATTGTGCCAGGTTGTCGTGAAGGAACCCTCTATGAAGCAAATCCGTATGCTGGCGCAGTACTATGTCGACCTGATGATGAAATTGGGTTTGGTGCGCTTTTCGCTGTTGTTAGCGCTGGCTTTGGTCGTGCTGGCCATTGTGGTGCAGATGGCTGTCACCATGGTATTGCATGGCGAGGTCGAAAGTATCGATGTCATTCGCTCGATCTTTTTCGGCCTGCTAATCACCCCCTGGGCGGTCTATTTTCTGTCGGTGGTGGTGGAGCAACTGGAAGAGTCCAGGCAACGTTTGTCGCGTCTGGTCCAAAAACTGGAAGAGATGCGCGAACGCGATCTCAAGCTCAATGTGCAGTTGAAAGACAATATTTCCCAGCTTAATCAGGAGATCGCTGACCGCGAAAAAGCAGAAGCGGAACGGCACTCGACGTTTGAGCAGCTCAAGGTGGAAATTAAAGAGCGTGAAGAGACGCAAATCCAGCTTGAACAGCAATCCTCCTTCTTACGTTCCTTCCTCGACGCTTCGCCGGATTTGGTTTTTTATCGTAATGAAGATAAAGAGTTTTCTGGCTGTAACCGCGCGATGGAACTGCTGACCGGGAAGAGCGAAAAGCAACTGGTTAATTTAAGGCCTATTGATGTTTACTCGCCAGAAGCCGCGGAGAAGGTGATTGAAACGGACGAGAAAGTCTTTCGCCACAATGTTTCGCTGACCTATGAGCAATGGCTGGATTATCCCGACGGGCGCAAAGCCTGCTTTGAAATTCGCAAAGTCCCTTATTACGACCGCGTAGGTAAGCGCCACGGTCTTATGGGCTTTGGCCGCGATATTACCGAACGTAAACGCTATCAGGATGCGCTGGAGCGCGCCAGCCGCGACAAAACGACGTTTATTTCGACCATCAGCCATGAGCTACGCACCCCGCTTAACGGTATTGTCGGCTTAAGCCGCATTCTGCTCGACACTGACCTGACGAGCGAACAAGAAAAATACCTGAAAACTATCCATGTATCAGCGGTGACGCTGGGCAATATTTTCAACGATATTATTGATATGGATAAGATGGAGCGGCGTAAGGTTCAACTGGATAACCAGCCGGTCGATTTCACCAGCTTTATGGCGGATCTCGAGAATCTCTCTGGTCTGCAGGCCCAGCAAAAAGGGCTGCGTTTTGTCCTTGATCCGACCTTGCCATTACCGCATAAAGTGATCACTGACGGTACGCGACTGCGTCAGATCCTGTGGAATCTGATCAGTAATGCGGTGAAGTTCACCCAGCAAGGACAGGTCACGGTGCGGGCCCGCTTTGATGAAGGGGATATGCTGCACTTCGAAGTCGAAGATTCCGGGATCGGTATCCCGCAGGATGAGCAGGATAAAATCTTCGCTATGTATTATCAGGTGAAAGACAGCCACGGCGGTAAACCTGCGACGGGCACCGGGATCGGCCTTGCCGTCTCGCGGCGTCTGGCCAAAAACATGGGCGGTGATATTACGGTTTCCAGCCAGCCGGGCCACGGCTCTGTCTTTACGCTTACCGTGCACGCGCCCGCCGTTGCCGAAGAGGTAGAGGATGCGTTTGAGGAAAACGAATTACCGCTGCCGGCGCTTCATGTACTGCTGGTCGAAGACATTGAACTGAACGTGATTGTCGCGCGCTCGGTGCTGGAAAAACTGGGTAACAGCGTGGATGTGGCGATGACCGGAAAAGCCGCACTGGAAATGTTTACTCCGGGTGAATACGATTTGGTGCTGCTGGATATTCAATTGCCGGACATGACCGGACTGGATATCTCCAGAGAGCTCACCCAGCGCTTTGCGCGGGAAGAGCTACCGCCGCTGGTGGCATTGACCGCCAACGTGCTGAAAGACAAAAAAGAGTACCTGGATGCGGGAATGGACGATGTGCTGAGCAAGCCGTTGTCAGTTCCGGCGCTAATGGCCATGATTAAAAAATACTGGGATACCCGTGATAAAGAGGAGAGCACTGTGACACCTGAAGAAAGCAGTAAATCGCAAGCGCTGTTAGATATCCCGATGTTAGAGCAGTACATCGACCTGGTTGGGCCGAAGTTAATTACCGACGGTCTGGCGGTGTTTGAGAAGATGATGCCGGGTTATTTAAGCGTGCTGGAATCTAATTTAACGGCGCGTGACAAAAAAGGTGTTGTTGAAGAAGGCCACAAAATCAAAGGTGCGGCGGGTTCCGTTGGCCTGCGCCGCTTGCAACAGCTCGGTCAGCAAATTCAATCACCGGATCTCCCGGCCTGGGAAGATAACGTGGGTGAATGGATTGAAGAGATGAAGCAGGAGTGGCAGCACGACGTCGCTGTACTGAAAGCCTGGGTGGCAAACGCTGGAAAAAAATGACCCCGGCTTGACCGGGGTGCGCGAACACTGCGCCAACACCAGGGAAATCGTGGCTGCGCCGTAAGTTATAGTGATGATTTACAAGGGCGCAGCTCTGTTTTTCAGGCCGCACGCAGTTAAGATAGCAACATCTTAAATATTTTGTTACACGAAACAGCGAAATGTGTGAAGCGTAGCATTTTTATTACAATTATTAATGCGTTTCAGTCAGATGCGAAAAGGACGATGACGATGAAAAAAATTGGTGTAGTGCTCAGTGGCTGTGGTGTCTATGACGGTTCTGAAATTCATGAAGCCGTTTTGACGTTGCTGGCGATAGCCCGCAATGACGCTCAGGCCATCTGTTTTGCACCTGACAGGCAGCAAATGGATGTGATTAATCATCTGACTGGCGAAGCGATGGCAGAATCACGCAATGTTCTGATTGAAGCGGCGCGTATTACGCGGGGCGATATTCGCCCGCTGGCTCAGGCCGTTGCCAGCGACCTGGATGCGCTGATTGTCCCCGGTGGTTTTGGGGCAGCGAAAAACCTGAGTAATTTTGCCAGTCAGGGCAGTGAATGTCGGGTCGACAGCGATTTGGCGGCGCTGGCGGTGGCGATGCATCAGGCGGGTAAACCACTGGGATTTATGTGCATTGCGCCCGCGATGTTACCGAAAATTTTCGATTTTCCGCTGCGCGTAACCATCGGCACTGATATTGATACGGCTGAAGTGCTGGAAGATATGGGCGCAGAGCATGTGCCGTGCCCGGTCGACGATATCGTGGTGGATGAAGACAACAAAATTGTCACCACGCCCGCCTATATGCTGGCGCAGGATATTGCTCAGGCGGCACTCGGTATCGAAAAACTGGTATCGCGCGTACTGGCTTTAACCGAATGAGTAAAGGGCACGGTATACCGCTGGCTATCTTAAAGCGCTTTTTTCTGCGCGCGGTTATCGTGCTGGCGGTTTTTTGGGGCGGGGGGATTGCGCTCTTCAGCGTGGTGCCCGTGCCCTTCTCGGCGGTCATGGTGGAACGGCAAATTGGCGCATGGTTGCAGGGCAACTTTGGCTACGTGGCGCATTCCGACTGGGTTAGCATGGACGAAATTTCTCCGTGGATGGGGCTGGCGGTGATTGCCGCAGAAGATCAGAAGTTCCCCGATCACTGGGGATTTGATATGGCTTCCATTGAGAAAGCGCTGGCGCACAATGAGCGCAATGAGAACCGTATTCGTGGTGCTTCTACGTTATCCCAGCAGACCGCAAAAAACCTGTTCTTATGGGATGGTCGCAGTTGGGTGCGTAAAGGTCTGGAAGCCGGTTTAACATTAGGGATGGAAACGGTCTGGAGCAAGAAACGTATTCTGACGGTTTACCTGAATATCGCGGAATTTGGCGACGGCGTTTTTGGTGTGGAAGCCGCAGCGCTTCGTTACTTTCACAAGCCCGCCAGCCGATTAACGATGTCGGAGGCGGCGCTTCTGGCGGCGGTGCTACCGAATCCATTGCGGTTTAAAGCCAGTGCGCCATCAGGGTATGTGCGTAGCCGTCAGGCGTGGATCCTTCGCCAGATGCGCCAGCTAGGCGGAGAGTCATTTATGACCCGCCACCGTCTGTATCAATAAACGGGCGTTACGCTTCGCGGGATGACAGAGCCAGCGTGTTTCTGTCTTTCGACTGCGCGTCTTTCTTCAGCGCTACCGCGAGTGCAGGTTGGGCGATAAACCGCTCCCACAATCTTTCCTGTTTACGCTCACAGAACCATTTCGACCAGGTCGCCAGTGGGATAAACGTACTCTCTCCGATATTGTCGCAAATCACCGGGATAACCTCTGATTCGCTGATGCGATGACACAGAATATTCTGCGGCTTCAGGGTCATGGTGACAATGCGGTTGTCACGCAAATAGCGTTTGAGTTTTTTCAGGAGCTGACGCAAGACAACGGTGTCTTCTTCATAGCGGCACTGGGCAGCAAACTCCGTCAACGTGACGGACGGTTTGCCGTCAAAGTCGGCGATGACATCGTAGACGTAACCTGTACCACAATCGGTTTCCACCGTACCGTAATAGCGCGGAATACCGCTCCAGTCTTTCAGGTGGCGTGCCAGGTGCGCGTAGTATTTCAGCTCGCGTCGGGTTTCTTTATCGCCGCCATCTCCATTGTGGTAGACGACTTTAATACAACGCTGGGCATCATCCGGATGCGCATAACATTTACGATGTCTTCCGGTGCCCAGGGGGATCTGTTGGGATAAACGTATCATAAGATCTCTGGAAATGTTTTCTGACATAAATCCAGTATGACCTTCTAACTTAAATGAATCCTAAACGATCAGCCTTAAGGTTTTCTTAATATTGTTATAGGGCAAAAAAGCGCACTAAATGTACAAGTAATGTCTGAATGTAACAGTAAAGAGGGCAGCACGAAGGTGGTGAACATCGCAGGTTTGCCGAAGGGGGCGTACCGTATCAGTGTGTATACAGGCAGTTCAGCCCGGTAAGCTTATACATACCGGGCTGGACGGTGTTTTTCGGGAGAGATGACGCTATCGCAGAGGAACGACTGATTAGTCTTCGTCGAATCCTGAATTGAACAGCGCGATGACCGCCGCCAGTGCTTCGACTTCCTGGGGGCCGGTGGCTTCGATTTCGATTTGGCGTCCTTTCGCTGAGTCCAGCATCAGGAGTGCAATCACACTGTTTGCTTCAGCTTCAGTCCCTTCATCATTGCGTAACAATACTTCAGCTTCAAAACCCTGCATTAATTCAAAGAGTTTCATTGCTGGCCGGGCATGCATACCCAGCTTATTCGTGACTTCAACAGTCTGCTTCACGGTCATGTTTTGCGTTTTTCCAGCGTACGATGGCGTGACTGCACGTTCTTGCCGCGAGAACGGAAGTAGTCTGCCAGCTGCTCTGCAATATACACCGAACGGTGTTTCCCGCCAGTACAACCAATGGCTACGGTCAGGTAGCTGCGGTTGTTTGTCTCCAGCATCGGTAACCATAGCTCAAGATAGCTGCGAGTCTGATAAATAAAATTGTGTACTTCTGTGTGGCGGTCGAGAAACGCGGCGACCGGCTTATCCAGGCCCGTCATTGGACGCAGTTTCGGGTCCCAGTGCGGGTTAGGCAGGAAGCGCACGTCAAACACATAATCCGCATCAATCGGAATACCGTGCTTGAAGCCGAAAGACTCGAAGACCATCGTCAGTTCGCGTTCACGTTTACCCAGCAGGCGAGTTCGTAACATCTCTGCCAGTTCATGCACCGACATTTCGGATGTATCAACGATCAGATCTGCACGGGAACGCAAGGGTTCCAGCAAATCACTCTCTTCATCAATGGCGCTTTCCAGCGACAGATTCTTGCTGGACAGCGGGTGCAGGCGGCGCGTGTCGCTGTAACGGCGAATGAGTGTGTTGCGATCGGCATCGAGAAACAACAACTGAGGGGAGAAGGCGTCCGGCAGGTTGTTCATTGCCTGCTCGAAAATCTCCGGCGATTCCGGCATGTTGCGCACATCGATGCTGACGGCCGCAGAAATCTGGCGATCGGCCAGTGTTCGGGCCAGATCGGGCAACAGCACTACGGGAAGGTTATCCACGCAGTAAAAACCCATATCTTCCAGCGCACGCAGGGCGACAGACTTACCTGACCCTGAACGACCGCTGACGATCATCAGTACCATGTACCGTTTCTCCTCACAACGACAAAAAGAGATGCCATTGGGTTGTTATGCTTCATCCTGTTCACCTTCGGTGTCAGTGATGATTTTATAGAGTTCTTCGTCACTCTGGGCTGAGCGCAGGCGGCGGCAGATGGTTTTATCCGCCAGACGTTTCGCCACCAAAGACAGCGTATGCAAGTGCGTTTTGGTTTGGTCGGCGGGAACGAGCAGGGCGAAAAGCAGGTCGACAGGCTGATTATCTATAGCGTCGAAAGCAATAGGCGTTTCGAGTTGTACGAACACGCCGACAGCGCGTAACGTATCTTCTTCCAGCTTCCCGTGTGGAATTGCAATGCCATTGCCAATCCCGGTACTGCCCATTTTTTCACGCGTCAGAATGGCTTCAAAAACCACCTGAGAGGGCAGGCTGAGCTGTTTTGCCGCCAGTTCGCTGATGATTTCCAGCGCGCGTTTTTTGCTTTGGCAGTGGACACCACTGCGCGTACATTCCTGGTTAAGTACACTGCTCAGTTGTAGAGTCGAATCGTTATTTATCATAATTTCACCTAAGAACCTGCCCCATCCAACTGACGGGTCAGATTCGGAGCGCTAACTGTACAAATGGCCTGTTGTGCTTCACAACAGGCCGTCCTGCACCCGTTAACTGCCCGGACAATTAGTGTTGTTTCAGTTTATCTTTATGTTTCGTTAATTGCCGGGCCAGTTTATCAATCAATCCGTCAATAGCGGCATACATATCCTGACCTTCGGCACTGGCATGAATCTCGCCGCCGTTCACATGCAGTGTCGCATCCGAGGTGTGGGTCACTTTCTCCACTTTCAACACAATGTAGACCTGATTAATCCGGTCAAAATACTGTTCAAGCTTAGCGAACTTGCCTGAAATAAACTCGCGCAAAGCTTCAGTAATTTCGACGTTATTTCCAGTGATATTGAGCTGCATAGTGTCTTCCTTATCGGTTGGGTCATACCAGCTGTTTGCGCTGGTTAGACGGCGGAATGGATAAAGACTCTCGGTACTTCGCAACGGTACGGCGCGCCACCATGATACCTTGTTCTGACAGCATAGAGGTTAACTTGCTGTCGCTCAGTGGTTTCGCGGGGTTTTCCGCAGCAATTAACTTCTTCACCAGCGCCCGTATTGCCGTGGACGAGGCTTCACCGCCGCCTTCGGTATTGACGTGGCTGGAAAAGAAATATTTCAGTTCAAAAATTCCGCGCGGACTGTGCAGATACTTTTGTGTGGTCACACGGGAAATTGTCGACTCATGCATTTCGACGGCCTGGGCGATATCCGCCAGCACCATCGGTTTCATAAACTCTTCGCCCTGCTCAAAAAAGGCTTGCTGCTGCTCAACGATACAGCGACTGACGCGCAGCAACGTATCGTTACGGCTTTCCAGACTTTTGATCAGCCACTTCGCATCCTGAAGATTGCTACGGATAAACTGGCTGTCCGCATCGTTACGCGCGCCATTGCACATGGCGGCATAGTGCTGATTGATCTGCAAACGCGGAATGCTGTCGCTGTTCAGTTCTACCGTCCAGCGATCGTTATGTTTACGAACCAGCACATCAGGGATCACGTATTCCGGCTCGCCAGTCTGGATCGACTGCCCGGGTCTGGGATCGAGCGACTGAATAAGATTGACCGCTTCTTTAAGCACCTCTTCCTTCAGGCGGGTGACGCGCATCAATGAGCGAAAATCGTGATTGGCCAGCAGATCAAGGTGATCGCTGATGATCAGGCGAGCCTCTTGCAGCCAGGGGGTAGCGGTGTCGAATTGCGAGAGTTGGATCAGCAAACAGTCGCGAAGATCTTTTGCCGCCACGCCGACAGGATCGAAACGCTGAATGCGTTTAAGTACCGCTTCGACTTCATCAAGGTCTACCTCTTCGTCACCCATGCTCTCGAGGATCTCATCCAGCGAGACGGTGAGATAGCCGGTTTCATCTACTGCATCGACGATCGACGTGGCGATTGCCCGGTCGGTGTCCGAGAACGGCGTAAGCTCCACCTGCCACATCAGGTAATCCTGGAGCGACTGCGTAGTCTCACCCTGATAGACCGGAAGCTCGTCGTCGATATAGTCGCCACTGGGGCCGGACGGCGTTCCTGCGGTGTAGATTTCATCCCAACTGGCATCAAGCGGCAGCTCTTCCGGCATCTCTTTTTGTTCGAGTGCGTCTGCGGTGTCCAGGGTTTCGCTGTCCTGAGTTTCCTGGGTGTCGATTTCTTCGTGAAGATCGGTTTGCTCGAGCAGTGGATTACTATCCAGCGCTTGCTGAAGTTCTTGCTGAAGTTCCAGCGTGGACAACTGCAACAGACGGATAGCCTGTTGTAGTTGAGGCGTCATTGCCAGTTGTTGGCTGAGCCTGAGTTGCAAACCTTGCTTCATGTTCAGAATGATTTTCTCCCGCTATGACGTCGCAATCTTCTACCCTATCAGAGTCTGAAGTCTTCCCCAAGGTATACACGTTTAACGTGGTCGTCTTGCAGGATTTCAGTCGGTGTACCGTGTGCGATGAGGTGTCCCTGACTCACGATATACGCGCGTTCGCAGACCGCCAGCGTTTCACGGACGTTATGGTCAGTTATCAATACGCCGAGTCCGCTGTCGCGCAGATGCTCAATGATGCGTTTAATATCGATAACGGAAATGGGGTCAACACCCGCAAAAGGTTCATCCAGCAGGATAAATTTAGGGTTTGCCGCCAGCGCACGGGCGATTTCCACACGACGGCGTTCACCCCCGGAGAGCGACTGCCCCAGGTTGTCACGCAGGTGCTCGATGTGAAATTCTTCCATCAGCTCATTGGCTCTGTCTTCGCGTTGTTCGCTCGACAGATCGTCACGGATTTGCAACACCGCCATCAGGTTATCAAATACGCTCAGGCGACGGAAAATAGAGGCTTCCTGCGGCAAATAGCCAATACCGCGGCGTGCACGCGCATGAAGCGGCAGCAGGCTGATATCTTCGTCATCAATAATGATGTTGCCTGCATCGCGCGCCACGATGCCCACAACCATATAAAAGGTCGTGGTTTTGCCCGCGCCGTTTGGGCCAAGAAGACCCACGATCTCCCCGGAGTTGACGGTCAGACTGACATCTTCCACCACCCGGCGGCCCTTATAGGCCTTTGCAAGATTCTTTGCAGTTAATGTTGCCATAACGAATTAGTTACCCTTCTTCTGTGCCGGGGCCTGGCCTTTGTTTTTGTCTTGCAGCTGCGACGGAACCAGAACCGTGGTCACACGTTTGCCTTTTTCACTAAAGGCCTGCATTTTTTGCTCTTTCACCAGATAGGTGATCTTGTCGCCGGTAATGTTGCTGTCGAGCTGCTCCAGGTAGGCGTTTCCGGTAAGAATGACGAAATCTTTTGCCAGCTCATAATGCATTTTCGAGGCGTGGCCTTTTACCGGCTTACCGTTGTCCTGCATCTGATAGAAGGTGGCAGGGTTGCCGAAGCCATCAATCACTTCTTTGCCTTCTTCGCCGCCTGGACGGGTAACGACCACTTTATCGGCATTAATTTTGATGGTGCCCTGGGTGACAATAACGTTACCGGTGAAGGTAACGACATTGCCCTGCATATCCAGGGACTGCTGGTCCGATTCAATATGAATCGGCTGCTCGGTATCGCCCGTGACGGCGAACGCCGGAATGCTGGCGGCCAGAAGTGAGCTGGCAAGCACAAGATTAAGGCTGAGTTTGTTTGTTTTGAATTTCATAGGAGGTTCTAACCTTTTCAATCAGCTCGGCGTTCTTGCTGCGTAAGTTGCCGCGCATTTTCAGTCCGCTGGAGTTAAATGTTGTTCCGTATAACGTCACGAGATCGTCAGAGGTAACATCCTGCGTTACCAGATTGATTTTCGCGTTATCGGTCGTAATTCTGCGTAGTTGAGAGTCAGGCACCAACGCGTTGACTTCAACATGGCCGTAGAGGTACAGCATCCGGTCATCGGTCAATTTAGCTTTGTCGGCCTTAATCGACCATGTCGGGACTTTATCCTTATCAAAGGTGGTTAACACCGGGCGGGTAAACCACGAAACCGCCTGATCTGAATAGTATTCAACATGTTGAGCTATGAGGCGATAGTTCAGCGCCCCCTCGGGACTGTATACGACGGTATCCGTATGCTCACTTTTGTAAGTTGGGTCGCTGTTATTCACGACAACCTGGGGCGCATCGTCTTTATCGGCCAGATTGATACCGATAAGCACCAGAATGGCCAACGACAGCACAATGATAACCCAACGTCTGGTTTTACTCATATCGATTGCCCTTTGGCCTCATCCAGTTTGCCTTGTGCCAATAATAATAAATCGCAAACTTCCCGAACGGCGCCGCGACCTCCGTCAATACGCGTCACGTAGTCGGCGCGTGGAATCAACAATGGGTGAGCGTCCGCCACGGCAACGCTCAATCCCACTTTTTCCATCACTGGCCAGTCGATCAGATCATCACCGACGTAGGCGACGTTTTCAGGCGCCACGCCCAGTTTATTCAACAGGTCGGCAAAGGCGACCAGCTTGTCTGACTGACCCTGATAAAGATGTGTGATCCCAAGTGTGGCACAGCGATCTTCTACAAGTTTAGCTTTTCGTCCGGTAATAATGGCAACCTCAATCCCGGAAGTGAGTGCGCAACGAATACCGTAGCCATCACGGACGTTGAAGGCCTTCAGCTCTTCACCGTTATTGCCCATATAAATCAGACCGTCAGACAGTACGCCATCAACATCGAGGATGAGAAGACGGATGTTTTCCGCCCTGGCGATGACCTGAGTGCTGACGGGTCCATAACAGGTCGCAAGCGACGCACCTGCTGTACTCATTTTTATTATCCTTGAGTTTCTACACTACGCCTGCACGCAGGAGATCATGCATATGTAACACACCGAGTAACTGGTCGCCATCGGCAACCAACACCGAGGTAATATGGCGGGATTGCATCAAATTCAGAGCATCAACGGCGAGAATACCTGGGCGTACGCGAATGCCCCCAGGCGTCATAACATCGGCAATCCCTAACTGGCGAACATCACCGCCCATATCAAAGACGCGACGTAAATCACCATCCGTGAAGATACCGTTAATCTTCATATCGTCATCGCAAATGACGGTCATCCCAAGATTCTTACGCGTGATTTCCAATAGCGCATCACGCAGGCTGGCGTCTTTTTTCACATGCGGGATTTCATCATCTGTGTGCATGATATCGTTAACGCGTAGCAAAAGTTTACGTCCGAGTGCCCCGCCCGGATGGGATAACGCGAAATCTTCTGCGGTGAATCCACGGGCTTTTAGTAAGGCGACGGCAAGCGCGTCCCCCATCACCAATGTGGCGGTGGTGCTGCTGGTTGGCGCCAGGCCCAGAGGGCAGGCTTCCCGGGGCACTTTAACACACAGATGCACATCTGCGGCACGCGCCATACTGCTTTCTGGTCGACTGGTAATGCAGATGAGCGGGACATGCAGGCGCTTGAGTACGGGAATCAACGCCGTGATTTCACTCGATTCGCCGGAGTTTGAAATGGCAATAACCACATCCTGCGGCGACACCATGCCGAGATCGCCGTGGGCTGCTTCACCAGGATGAACAAAAAATGACGGCGTACCGGTACTGGCAAATGTTGCCGCCATTTTGCGCCCAATGTGTCCTGATTTCCCCATTCCCATCACGACGACTTTGCCCGGGCACCAGAACATTTTTTCACACGCAAGGGTGAAATTCTGGTTGATGTACTGGCCTAACTCGGCCAGGCCTTCACGTTCAATTTCCAGGACTTCTTTGCCTGCTAGCTGAAAGTCAAAACCCGGTTGCAACTCTAAGTGAGACATAATCCGTTTCCAGTTACCCAACGAGAAGTGGCGATATCCAGTACAGCATCGCCAGCCATATGATAAAACCGCCAGTCAACAATGCGCCCGCGCCCCGACCAATTCGGCGTGAACGATGCCAGCAGAGTATTGCAAAAATAATGCTGACCAGCAGCATGACGCTGTAGTCACGGCCAAAGGCCAAAAGGTCAACGCCACCGGGTGCTATCAGCGCCGGTAACCCCAACACGATAACGATATTAAAAATATTAGCGCCGATGATGTTGCCGACGGCAATATCGTTTTCTCCTTTACGCACACCCGCGATAGCGGTCGCCAGCTCAGGCAAGCTGGTGCCGATGGCGACCACCGTTAACCCGATAGTCAGCTCGCTCATGGCAAAATAATTGGCCAGTACCGTCGCGTTATCAACCACCATACGGGTTGCCATTGGCATGATAATCAGGGCGATGCCGAGCCACAAAAATGCAACGGGCAATCCGCCTTCACGCGGTAGCTCTGCCACCTGTTCACGGGTAAGGCTGTCATTTCCCTGACTGTCGGCCAGACGGGCGATTTTAACAATGAATAGCAGCCATAGCACAGCCAGAAGTAAGAGAAAGATCCCATCGCTGCGACTGAGTTGCCCATCGTGCAGGACATAACCTGCCAGAACGCTGACGAATAACATTAATGGCAATTCACGACGCAGAACATCAGAATGTACGGTAAAAGGGTGAAATAGCGCGGCCAGGCCTAAAATCAACAGAATGTTGGTGATATTTGAACCCATTGCCGTACCGACCGCGAGATCGAGTTGTCCATGTAGCGATGCGGCAACCGACACGATAATTTCCGGTAATGATGTCCCGATGCTGACCACCGTCATCCCAATGACGAGAGGAGGGACACCCAACATTCGACATAAAATGGATGCGGCAAACACCAGGCGATCGGCACTGTAGACGACCAGAAGTAAACCAATAATTAACAGCGCCGTTGCTAAAAGCATCTAAAGTCCTTTCTTCAGGTATACTCGCCGGTCCACGGGAGAGATTGCCTGGAGGCCGTAACGAATTCTTAATTTTGACTTTATGCGGCTAAAAAGTAAAACAAATGCCAGCTTTAGCTAACCAGGGCGGGTAATATTCTGTAAATATGTTGGGTTCATGGTGAAATTCAGCTCCATGATGAGATCAACAAAGTAATACGAAGGATGAATCAATGGGTCAGTCTGTGGCGAATTTAGTCGATATGCGCGACGTCAGCTTTACCCGGGGCGATCGTTGTATTTTCGATAATATTTCCCTGACGGTGCCACGTGGAAAGGTCACAGCGATCATGGGGCCGTCGGGCATCGGTAAAACCACGCTGTTACGCTTGATCGGTGGACAGATCGCGCCTGACAAAGGAGAGATTCTGTTTGATGGCGAGAATGTGCCCGCCATGTCCCGTTCACGGCTATACACTGTGCGTAAGCGTATGAGTATGCTGTTTCAGTCAGGGGCGCTGTTCACTGATATGAATGTGTTTGATAACGTGGCCTATCCGCTGCGTGAGCATACGCATTTACCTGCGGCCTTACTCAAAAGTACCGTCATGATGAAACTTGAGGCGGTTGGTCTGCGCGGTGCCGCAAAATTAATGCCTTCTGAACTTTCTGGTGGGATGGCGCGACGGGCGGCGTTAGCGCGTGCTATTGCTCTGGAGCCGGATCTCATCATGTTTGATGAACCGTTCGTTGGTCAGGATCCTATCACCATGGGCGTACTGGTGAAGCTGATTTCAGAACTGAACAGCTCACTGGGCGTGACCTGCGTCGTGGTGTCTCACGATGTTCCCGAAGTGCTGAGCATTGCGGATTACGCCTTTATCATGGCGGATAAAAAAATTGTGGCTCATGGCAGTGCTCAGGCGCTGCAAGACAACGCAGACCCGCGTGTACGCCAGTTCCTTGATGGTATCGCCGACGGACCCGTTCCGTTCCGCTACCCGGCGGGCGACTATCACACCGATTTACTCGAAACAGGGAGTTAAGCCACTCATGCTGTTAAATGCGCTGGCATCACTCGGACACAGAGGGATCAAAACTCTCAGGACGTTCGGGCGGGCCGGGTTAATGTTATTCAATGCGGTGGTTGGTAAGCCGGAGTTTCGCAAGCATGCGCCGTTACTGATTCGCCAGCTCTATAATGTGGGTGTCTTGTCGATGCTTATCATTATTGTGTCTGGCGTGTTCATTGGTATGGTGCTGGGGCTGCAGGGCTATCTGGTTCTGACGACGTACAGCGCGGAAACCAGTCTCGGTATGCTGGTGGCGCTATCGTTGCTGCGTGAACTGGGGCCGGTTGTTGCGGCGCTGTTGTTTGCCGGGCGCGCCGGTTCTGCCTTAACTGCGGAAATTGGTCTTATGCGTGCGACCGAGCAGCTTTCCAGTATGGAAATGATGGCGGTCGATCCGTTGCGCCGGGTGATTTCACCGCGCTTCTGGGCGGGCGTTATTTCGTTGCCGTTGCTCACCATTATTTTTGTCGCGGTGGGAGTCTGGGGCGGGTCGCTGGTTGGCGTAAGCTGGAAAGGTATCGATGCTGGTTTCTTCTGGTCGGCGATGCAGAACGCTGTCGACTGGCGTCTGGACCTGGTGAACTGTTTGATTAAGAGCGTGGTGTTTGCCATTACAGTAACGTGGATTGCACTGTTCAATGGATATGACGCGATCCCGACTTCTGCCGGGATTAGCCGGGCAACGACACGCACCGTTGTGCACGCGTCTCTGGCCGTTCTCGGTCTGGATTTTGTGCTGACCGCACTGATGTTTGGGAATTGAGTTCATGCAAACGAAAAAAAATGAAATTTGGGTGGGGATCTTCTTGTTGGTTGCGCTGCTGGCGGCGTTGTTTATCTGCCTGAAAGCGGCAAACGTGACCTCCATGCGAACGGAGCCGACCTACACGGTTTATGCGACTTTCGATAACATCGGTGGACTGAGGGAACGTTCTCCCGTCCGTATTGGCGGGGTGGTTGTGGGACGGGTGTCAGACATCTCGTTAGATCCGAAAACCTATCTGCCACGCGTTACGCTGGATATCGAAGAGCGTTATAACCAAATTCCTGATACCAGTTCCCTGAGCATCCGTACCTCCGGTCTGCTTGGCGAGCAATACCTGGCTCTGAACGTCGGTTTTGACGATCCAGAGTTGGGAACGTCTATGCTCAAGGATGGCAGCACTATTCAGGACACCAAATCTGCAATGGTTCTGGAAGATATGATTGGTCAGTTCCTTTACAACAGCAACAGTAAAGGGGATGAGAATCAGAATTCTGGCGATGCGCCTGGCGCAACGGACGGCAATAATGATGCTACTGGGCCTGCGGGCGCAACGAAATAATCTCAGGAGAATCGACGTATGTTTAAACGATTAATGATGGTAGCGCTGCTGGTGATTGCACCGCTGAGCGCTGCAACGGCGGCTGACCAGACCAACCCGTACAAACAGATGGACGAAGCGGCGCAAAAAACCTTTGACCGTCTTAAAAATGAACAGCCTAAAATCCGTGCTAACCCGGATTACCTGCGTGTTGTCGTTGATCAGGAACTGCTGCCGTATGTGCAGGTGAAATACGCTGGCGCTCTGGTTCTGGGGCGTTACTACAAAGACGCCACTCCGGCACAACGCGATGCCTATTTTGCTGCTTTTCGTGAATACCTGAAACAGGCTTATGGTCAGGCTTTGGCGATGTACCATGGTCAGACTTACCAGATTGCGCCGGAACAACCGCTGGGCGATGCGACCATTGTACCGATTCGTGTCACCATCAATGATCCGAACGGTCGTCCTCCGGTTCGCCTGGATTTTCAGTGGCGTAAAAACTCGCAAAACGGTCACTGGCAGGCCTATGACATGATCGCGGAAGGCGTCAGCATGATCACCACGAAACAGAATGAGTGGAGCGACCTGCTGCGTACCAAAGGCATTGATGGCCTGACCGCACAGTTGAAATCCATTGCTCAACAAAAAATTACACTGGAAGAGAAAAAATAATGACGCAGTCACTCAGCTGGACGCGTGAAGGTGAAAAGCTGGCGTTAGCGGGTGAACTGGATCAGGACGTGCTAAACCCGTTATGGGATGCACGTGTGGAGGTCATGAAAGGTGTCACCTGCATCGATCTGAGCCAGGTTTCCCGGGTGGATTCGGGAGGTCTGGCGTTACTGGTCCATCTCATTAATCAGGCAAAACGGCAGGGTAATACCGTTTCGCTTAGCGGAGTAAACGAAAAAGTTTATACGCTGGCTCAGCTTTACAATTTGCCCAACGACGTGCTGCCACGCTAATTATTGTAGGCCGGATAAGGCCTTGTGCCGCCATCCGGCAACCCCCCTGAAAGGGTAGTAACCACCAAAGCCTTGTCTGATTTATCGGCGGGGCTTTTTGCTTATTTAAGACAGCGCCACTTTGCTCTAAGATGTTGGGCTGTTTTCACTATTTGACGAATAAAGAGCCCATGGAAAATCATGAAATTCAGAGCGTGCTGATGAACGCACTCTCCCTCCAGGAAGTCCACGTCTCTGGCGATGGCAGTCACTTTCAGGTTATCGCCGTGGGTGAGATGTTTGACGGTATGAGCCGGGTCAAGAAACAGCAATCGGTCTATGGTCCGTTGATGGAGTACATTGCGGACAACCGCATCCATGCCGTGTCGATCAAAACGTTTACGCCTGCTGAGTGGGCGCGCGATCGCAAACTTAACGGTTTTTGAGCTACGGGTGACACACCGGTAGCGAGTATGAATTCTTAACAGAGAACAGAATAATGGATAAATTTCGTGTTCAGGGGCCGACTACGCTCCAGGGCGAAGTCACAATTTCAGGCGCTAAAAATGCCGCACTGCCGATCCTCTTCGCCGCATTGCTGGCAGAAGAGCCGGTAGAAATTCAGAACGTCCCCAAACTGAAAGACGTTGATACGTCAATGAAACTGCTGAGCCAACTGGGCGCAAAAGTTGAACGCAATGGCTCTGTGCATATTGATGCCAGCGACGTGAACGTTTTCTGCGCCCCTTATGACCTGGTGAAAACCATGCGTGCATCCATCTGGGCGCTTGGCCCGCTGGTAGCGCGTTTTGGTCAGGGCCAGGTTTCTCTGCCGGGTGGTTGTACTATCGGCGCGCGTCCGGTAGACCTGCACATCACGGGTCTGGAGCAACTGGGTGCCACCATCAAGCTGGAAGAAGGGTACGTTAAAGCGTCAGTGGAAGGGCGTCTGAAAGGCGCGCATATCGTGATGGACAAAGTCAGCGTTGGCGCGACGGTCACTATCATGTGTGCCGCTACGCTGGCAGAAGGCACCACCATCATCGAAAACGCCGCTCGTGAACCGGAGATTGTCGATACGGCGAACTTCCTGATTGCGATGGGTGCGAAGGTCAGCGGGCAGGGCACTGACCGTATCACCATCGAAGGCGTTGAGCGTTTGGGGGGCGGTGTCTACCGTGTTCTGCCTGACCGTATTGAAACCGGTACGTTCCTGGTGGCAGCCGCCATTTCTCGCGGCAAAATTGTCTGCCGTAACGCGCAGCCAGACACCCTGGACGCCGTTCTGGCAAAACTGCGTGATGCAGGCGCGGACATTGAAGTTGGCGCTGACTGGATAAGCCTCGACATGCACGGCAAACGTCCGAAAGCGGTCAATGTGCGTACTGCGCCGCATCCGGCGTTCCCGACCGACATGCAGGCGCAGTTCACTCTGCTGAACCTGGTGGCGGAAGGGACTGGATTCATCACCGAAACCGTTTTTGAAAACCGCTTTATGCACGTCCCTGAATTGAGTCGTATGGGCGCACATGCAGAAATCGAAAGCAACACGGTGATTTGCCACGGCGTTGAAAAACTCTCCGGCGCGCAGGTCATGGCGACGGATCTGCGCGCATCTGCGAGCCTGGTACTGGCGGGTTGTATTGCGGAAGGCACCACGGTGGTGGATCGCATTTATCACATCGATCGCGGCTACGAGCGCATTGAAGATAAACTGCGTGCGCTGGGTGCGAACATTGAGCGTGTGAAAGGCGAATAATCGCCTTCTGATTTGGTAATCCCCATTTTTACAGCAAGATGGGGATTACCGTTTTCCTTCACTCTACGACCTTCTTCTCTCTGCGAGCGCGCATCAGTCGTGTTCTGTCGATAAATTCGTGGGTCTGCGAATCATGATAGCGTGATGGCCAAATCACCCAGGGATCCGTTCCGAGTGCTTGTGCAATAATCAATTCACCTTTAGGCCACGGGCGGGACAAGGTATTCGCTAACGTAGAAGAACTGAGCCCATTTTTGCGTGATTCCGCAGCCATAGATGTCCCTTTCTTACGTAATCCAGCGATAATATCGGCGGGATGCCAGTCAATGAGTTTGCTCTCCATTAATCCCTCACTCCTTTGGTCAGTCACTTGCTGTTGGAAAAATCAGCGGGTGATAGACACTATACTCCCGGAGAACGAATGTTCTAAAATGTTCATGTAACGGGTGTGCATATTCAGAATATACCAAGGGAAAGGTGCAACACATGCAAGGGTTGTAGAGGTGTTTTTAGATTTTTTTGGAACATACAGGAATCATCCCGCGCATCGCACGGGATGAGAGAAAGGGATTAACGATCGCGTTGCACGGCAATGTGCGCCAGGCCAATTAATGCCTCGCGCCATGGGGTGTCAGGGAGAACCTGAAGGGCTTCGATCGCTTTATCGGCTTCTTCTTCTGCACGCTGACGCGTCCACTCCAGTGACCCGCAGGCGGTCATTGCTTCCAGAACAGGTTCCAGAAGATGTCGGCCATTACCTTGTTCAATGGCACTACGGATCATCTGCGCTTGCTCTGGGGTGCCATTACGCATGGCATGCAGCAGAGGTAACGTTGGTTTACCCTCGTTAAGGTCGTCACCCACGTTTTTACCTAACTGCTCGCCATCCGCACTGTAATCCAGTAAATCGTCAATCAACTGGAAAGCGGTGCCAAGATAGCGGCCATAATCCTGCAATCCTTTTTCCTGTTCGTCGCTGCAACCCGCCAAAATGCCTGAACATTGTGCCGCTGCTTCAAACAGTCGCGCCGTTTTGCTGTAGATGACGCGCATATAGTTTTCTTCGGTGATGTCAGGATCGTTCACGTTCATTAGCTGCAGGACTTCACCTTCTGCAATAACGTTGACGGCTGAAGACATCACCTCCAGCACTTTCAGCGAACCGAGGCTGGTCATCATCTGGAAGGCGCGGGTATAGATAAAATCACCCACTAATACGCTGGCCGCATTGCCAAACGCCGCATTTGCCGTTGCCTTCCCACGGCGCATATCTGATTCATCGACAACATCGTCGTGAAGCAGGGTTGCCGTGTGGATAAATTCGATTAACGCTGCAATCGTGACGTGTTTTTTCTCCTCATAACCGACGGCGCGTGCAGCGAGGACGGCGATCATCGGGCGGATGCGTTTTCCGCCGCCACTCACGATGTAATACCCTAACTGATTGATCAGTTGGACGTCGGAATTAAGCTGTTCAAGGATTGTCGCATTGACACCCGCCATATCTTGCGCGGTTAACTCATTGATTTTTTCTAAATTCATCGCAAAAGCCGGGCTTATCGCCCCGATTACCTCACAGTGCAACAAGGTAACTTAGGGTTTAGGGTTAGGAATATATGCTGATTGTACTGAAAAAACGCCATAGATAAACGTTACCGTACGTGTTGTGTTTTTTTTCTTCATGTATTGATGCTAGCACTTGTCAAAGGCTCGCGTTTTGCGTAATATTCGCGCCCTATTGTGAATATTTATAGCGCACTCTGAATCATTGAAAGGTGTGCGCGGAAGCGGAGTTTTTTATGTACGCGGTTTTCCAAAGTGGTGGTAAACAACACCGAGTAAGCGAAGGTCAGACCGTTCGCCTGGAAAAGCTGGACATCGCAACTGGCGAATCTATCGAGTTCGCTGAAGTTCTGATGATCGCAAACGGTGAAGAAGTCAAAATCGGCGTTCCTTTCGTTGATGGCGGCGTAATCAAAGCTGAAGTTGTTGCTCATGGTCGTGGCGAGAAAATTAAAATCGTTAAGTTTCGTCGTCGTAAACACTACCGTAAGCAGCAGGGCCATCGTCAGTGGTTCACTGATGTGAAAATCACTGGCATCAGCGCTTAAGTTAAGGGGAGCAGATTAAATGGCACATAAAAAGGCTGGCGGCTCGACTCGTAACGGTCGCGATTCAGAAGCTAAACGTCTGGGCGTAAAACGCTTCGGCGGCGAAACAGTTCTGGCTGGTAGCATCATCGTTCGTCAACGTGGTACTAAGTTCCACGCTGGTTCTAACGTTGGTTGCGGCAAAGACCACACTCTGTTTGCCAAAGCAGACGGTAAAGTGAAATTTGAAGTGAAAGGCCCGAAAAACCGTAAGTTCATCAGCATCGTTGCTGAATAAGTTTTTCGCGTCCCGGTAACGGATAAAAGCCCCGCAACGTGTTGCGGGGCTTTTTACATTCGACGACCGGTAAATATGCTCGCGGTACCGTTATCTTTCGGAAAGCGAGATTTTGCAGGGAATACGGTATGAAGCAGCAGGCAGGCATTGGTATTCTTTTGGCGCTGATCACCGCAATATGCTGGGGTGCGTTGCCAATCGCGATGAAGCAAGTGCTGGAGGTGATGGAACCACCTACCGTCGTGTTCTACCGTTTTCTAATGGCAAGTCTCGGTCTTGGAACCATTCTTGCGGTTAGAAGAAAGCTCCCGCCGTTGCGTATTTTTCGTAAACCGCGTTGGCTGGTATTACTGGCCATTGCCACTGGCGGGTTGTTCGGGAATTTCATCCTGTTCAGCTCTTCTCTGCAGTATTTGAGTCCCACGGCCTCGCAAGTTATCGGTCAACTGTCACCGGTTGGCATGATGGTCGCCAGCGTATTTATCCTCAAGGAGAAAATGCGTGGCACGCAGGTTGTTGGCGCAATCATGCTTCTGAGTGGGCTGGTGATGTTCTTTAACACCAGTCTGTTCGAGATTTTTACCAAACTGACGGATTACACCTGGGGTGTAATTTTTGGTGTCGGGGCGGCGACAGTCTGGGTGAGTTATGGCGTCGCGCAAAAGGTGTTATTGCGTCGTCTGGCCTCACAGCAGATTCTGTTTTTGCTGTACACTTTGTGTACAATTGCGTTATTGCCTTTGGCGAAGCCTGGGGTGATATCGCAGCTTAGCGACTGGCAGCTCGCGTGTTTAGTTTTCTGCGGGCTGAATACGCTGGTAGGATATGGCGCCCTGGCGGAAGCGATGGCGCGTTGGCAAGCAGCGCAGGTGAGCGCGTTAATCACGCTCACGCCGCTGTTTACGCTGTTATTTTCAGATCTATTATCTATGGCCTGGCCCGATTTCTTCGCCAGACCGATGTTAAACCTTTTAGGTTATCTCGGTGCGTTTGTCGTGGTTGCGGGCGCGATGTATTCCGCCATTGGTCATCGTATTTGGGGCGGATTACGTAAGCATGAAACGGTGGTTTCGCAACCCCGCTCAGGCGAATGATTTACGGAGAGTAAAATGAAGTTTGTTGATGAAGCATCGATTCTGGTCGTTGCAGGTGATGGCGGTAATGGTTGCGTCAGCTTCCGCCGCGAGAAATACATCCCGAAAGGTGGCCCGGATGGCGGTGATGGTGGTGATGGCGGTGACGTCTGGCTGGAAGCCGACGAAAACCTGAATACGCTGATCGATTACCGCTTTGAAAAATCGTTCCGTGCAGAACGTGGCCAGAATGGCGCCAGTCGTGACTGTACCGGTAAACGCGGCAAAGATGTCACCGTTAAAGTGCCTGTAGGGACGCGCGTTATCGATCAGGGTACCGGCGAAACGATGGGTGACATGACCAAGCATGGTCAGCGTCTGATGGTTGCCAAAGGTGGCTGGCACGGCCTGGGGAACACCCGTTTCAAATCTTCGGTGAACCGTACTCCGCGTCAGAAAACGATGGGTACGCCGGGTGATAAACGCGATCTGATGCTGGAGCTGATGCTGCTGGCTGATGTCGGTATGTTGGGGATGCCTAACGCCGGTAAATCGACGTTTATCCGCGCAGTCTCTGCAGCGAAACCCAAAGTAGCGGATTATCCGTTTACCACGCTGGTGCCGAGCCTGGGCGTTGTGCGTATGGATAACGAAAAGAGCTTCGTGGTTGCCGACATTCCTGGTCTGATTGAAGGTGCTGCTGAAGGCGCCGGTCTGGGCATTCGCTTCCTGAAGCATCTTGAGCGCTGCCGCGTACTGCTGCACCTCATTGATATCGATCCAATTGACGGTTCTGATCCGGTTGAGAATGCCCGTATCATTATTGGCGAACTGGAAAAATACAGTCAGGATCTGGCCTCCAAACCGCGCTGGTTAGTGTTCAACAAAATTGATTTGATGGACAAAGCGGAAGCGGAAGAAAAAGCGAAAGCTATCGCCGGGGCGCTGGGTTGGGAAGATAAATACTATCTGATCTCCGCAGCCAGCCAGTTAGGCGTGAAAGATCTCTGCTGGGATGTGATGACCTTTATCATTGAGAATCCGATTGTTCAGGCTGAAGAAGCGAAACAGCCAGAGAAAGTCGAGTTCATGTGGGACGATTATCACCGTCAGCAGCTCGCGGAAGTCGAAGACGAAGCGGAAGATGACTGGGATGAAGATTGGGATGAAGACGACGAAGAAGGCGTCGAGTTCATCTACAAGCGTTAATTCGCATCGTCACATAAAAACGGGCCGCATCAGCGGCCCGTTTTGCGTCTTGTCGTAGGCCGGATAAGGCGCAACCGCGCCGTCATCCGGTAAAACGCACTCAGTTATTCTGATAAATATCTTTATACAAACGGCTTTCAAAACGAACCAGTGGAAGACGACGGTTGCGTTGGTCGGCTGGCTCTACGGCATACCCGGAAAGGTACTGCACAAATGCCATCCTCTGTCCGCTGGCGGTGGTGATAAAGCCCGCCAGGTTATACACCCCCTGCAGTGAACCCGTTTTCGCCGATACCTTGCCATCTACGCCGGCCTGATGAAGCCCTGCGCGGTATTGCAGAGAACCATCGTGGCCCGCCAGCGGCAGCATCGAGATAAAGTTCAGTTCATTGTCGTGCTGGGCAATGTATTGCAGCACCTGCATCATGGTGGCCGGGGCAATCAGGTTATGGCGGGAAAGACCAGAGCCGTCTGCAATAATGGTGTTGCCGATATTAACCCCTGCCTGTTGACGCAGGATCTGGCGAACGGCATCAGAGCCTGCGCGCCACGTCCCAGGGACGTTAAAACGCGCGTGACCAATCATACGGAACACCGTATCGGCGATCATGTTGTCTGACTTTTTCAACATAATCTTAAGCAGGTCATGCAAAGGGGCAGACTGTTTACTGGCAATGACCGTTCCTGGCTCGTTGCTCTGCGTCTGGCGTAATAGCGTACCGCTGTACGCGATCCCCGCTTGTTTTAACTCATCTTTCAGGATGGCTCCCGCATAACTGGCGCCATCCTGGATCGCGAAGGCCAGTGGAAGAGGTTCGCTACGCTGAGGCAGGCAACCGGTGAGCGTAAAGCGATTTAGATCGCCGGGGACGACATCCAGTTCGCAATATTGCGCTTCGGCAGAGCCACGCGGTAGCGTGCGAACCTGGCTGAACATCGTCACCGGGTAATACGAGGCCACGCGGATATACGCTAAATCATTCGCTTTTTCTGCGCTGTAAAGCGAAACCGAGAAGCAGTTCCTGTCGACAATGGCGGCAGCGGGCGGCGCGCTAAAACATTGCGTCATGTCGTTCCAGGGCCAGCCGGGCGCTTTATCGTGACTGGCAAAAATGGAGGTGTCGATGAGGACATTACCTGAAATTTGCGTCACGCCAGATTTCTTCAAGGTGGCGACCATATTGCGAATATCCTGACGTTTTAGCGTCGGATCGGCCCCAAATCGCGCAATCAGGTCACCGTTCAACACTCCATTTTCCACCGCCCCTTTTGTCTCCAGCGTGGTGGTAAAACGAAAGTCGGGGCCAAGCTGAATCAATGCCGCCAGCGCGGTGATCACCTTTTGCGTACTGGCGGGAAGCGCCATCTGCTGGCTGTGATAATCAATGGCGGGCGCGGGGGCACCGACCTTCTGTACCATTAAGGCAAGATTGGCCCCGTCGGGGAGTTGATTGATGTATTCGTCAACATTCGCGGCCTGAACGCTGAACGCTATACTGGTGGTCAATCCGATGATAAATCTGGAAAATCGCATAATCTCGCGCTAACAACCTGGAAACAAGCCGTCATACTACGGCGCATTGCCCTGAAAAGTAAACGATGACCCATAGGGAACTCCAGGGTAAAATGACTATCAAATAGAGAATTGTAGCTGACCTGGGACCTTGCGCCCCGGGTCGGTATTTTTTTGCTTCTGGCCTTGGTGTGGCGTCATGCCAGGGCGGGCTTAGCAGCCGGGGCAGGGTTTATCGCCCCCCTACAGGAATGTTCAAGAGGTATAACAAATGCAAGCTATCCCGATGACCTTACGTGGTGCTGAAAAACTGCGCGAAGAGCTGGATTTTCTGAAATCTGTGCGCCGTCCTGAAATTATTGCCGCTATCGCCGATGCGCGTGAACATGGCGACCTGAAAGAGAATGCTGAGTATCACGCCGCGCGTGAGCAGCAGGGTTTTTGCGAAGGACGCATTAAAGATATCGAAGCAAAGCTGTCCAATGCGCAGGTCATCGACATCACTAAAATGCCAAACAATGGCCGCGTGATTTTTGGTTCCACCGTCACCGTTCTGAACCTCGACACTGACGAAGAGCAGACTTACCGCATCGTTGGCGATGATGAAGCGGATTTTAAACAGAACCTGATTTCTGTGAACTCACCTATCGCGCGTGGCCTGGTGGGCAAAGAGCAGGATGATGTTGTGGTGATTAAAACGCCAGGCGGCGAAGTAGAATATGAAGTGATTAAGGTAGAATACCTGTAAGAATTACCCAATACTCAGGTTGTTGATGTATTGTAAAGAAAGGAAAAAGGCCGCATAGCGGCCTTTTATCAACGAACAGAGCGTGGCATTTTGCTCTCCTGCTTGCGGAAAACCCCTCGTTTTACACAGAATTCGTGTTCAACTTTAGGATATTCTTAGCGTGGCAGCGAGATTTTACGTTCTTTAGTCGGGCGATACAGTACCAGCGTTTTACCGATGACCTGTACGTTACAGGCGCCGGTTTCGCGTACGATAGCTTCCACGATCAAGGTTTTGGTTTCGCGATCTTCCGAGGCGATTTTCACCTTGATAAGTTCATGGTGCTCTAACGCTTGTTCAATCTCGGCCAGTACCCCTTCGGTCAAACCATTATTGCCAAGCATAACTACAGGCTTGAGCGGATGTGCCAGACCTTTCAGGTGCTGTTTTTGTTTAGTACTCAGATTCATCGTATATTTTTGCTTAGGTTGGGATTGAAAACGGGTCATTCTACCGCCATCTCCCTTATATCACCAAATAGCCGTGTAGAAATTTACACCGTTGGTTACGATGAACTGCCCCGATGGGAAAGTGAAATGACAGGTAAAAAGCGTTCTGCCAGCTCCAGTCGCTGGCTCCAGGAACACTTTAGCGATAAATATGTTCAGCAGGCGCAGAAAAAAGGGTTACGTTCTCGTGCCTGGTTTAAACTTGATGAAATACAGCAAAGTGACAAGATTTTTAAACCGGGGATGACGATTGTCGATCTCGGTGCAGCACCCGGTGGTTGGTCTCAGTATGCGGTTACGCAGATAGGGAACAGTGGTCGCATTATCGCTTGTGATCTTTTACCGATGGATCCAATCGTTGGTGTAGACTTCCTTCAGGGCGATTTTCGTGATGAATTAGTCCTGAAAGCGTTACTTGAACGTGTCGGTGACAGTAAAGTACAAGTTGTCATGTCTGATATGGCGCCAAATATGTGTGGTACACCGGCGGTCGATATTCCCCGGGCGATGTATCTGGTAGAACTGGCGCTGGGAATGGCTCGTGATGTTTTAGCGCCAGGTGGTAGTTTTGTAGTGAAAGTGTTCCAGGGCGAAGGATTCGATGAGTATCTAAGAGAAATTCGCTCCCTGTTTGCGAAGGTGAAAGTTCGTAAGCCGGACTCTTCTCGTGCGCGTTCACGTGAAGTGTACATTGTAGCGACCGGGCGAAAACCATAACCGGTAGATTTCAAACGAAAGTTTGAAAGACACTGGATATAGAGTATCCTGACGCTGTTTTTAACACAGTTGTAATAAGAGGTTAATCCCTTGAGTGACATGGCGAAAAACCTAATACTCTGGCTGGTCATTGCCGTCGTGCTGATGTCAGTATTCCAGAGCTTTGGGCCCAGCGAGTCTAATGGCCGTAAGGTGGATTATTCTACCTTCCTGCAAGAGGTCAACCAGGACCAGGTTCGTGAAGCGCGTATCAACGGACGTGAGATCAACGTTACCAAGAAAGATAGTAACCGTTACACGACTTACATACCGGTTAACGATCCGAAGCTGCTTGATAACCTGCTGACTAAAAACGTTAAGGTTGTTGGTGAACCACCAGAAGAGCCAAGCCTGCTGGCTTCTATCTTCATTTCCTGGTTCCCGATGCTGTTGCTAATCGGCGTCTGGATCTTCTTCATGCGTCAGATGCAGGGCGGTGGTGGCAAAGGTGCCATGTCGTTCGGTAAGAGCAAAGCGCGCATGCTGACAGAAGATCAGATCAAAACCACGTTTGCTGACGTTGCCGGTTGCGACGAAGCGAAAGAAGAAGTGGCTGAGCTGGTTGAATATCTGCGTGAACCGAGCCGTTTCCAGAAACTGGGCGGTAAAATCCCGAAAGGCGTCCTGATGGTCGGCCCTCCGGGTACTGGTAAAACCCTGCTGGCGAAAGCTATCGCAGGTGAAGCGAAGGTTCCCTTCTTTACGATTTCCGGTTCTGATTTCGTTGAAATGTTCGTGGGTGTTGGTGCATCTCGTGTGCGTGACATGTTCGAACAGGCCAAGAAAGCAGCCCCGTGCATCATCTTTATCGATGAAATCGATGCCGTAGGCCGCCAGCGTGGCGCGGGCCTGGGCGGCGGTCATGATGAACGTGAGCAGACCCTGAACCAGATGCTGGTTGAGATGGACGGCTTCGAAGGTAACGAAGGTATCATCGTTATCGCGGCAACTAACCGTCCGGACGTTCTGGACCCGGCGCTGTTGCGTCCTGGCCGTTTCGACCGTCAGGTTGTGGTTGGCCTGCCAGATGTTCGCGGTCGTGAGCAGATCCTGAAAGTTCACATGCGTCGCGTACCGCTGGCGCCGGATATCGATGCGGCAATCATTGCCCGCGGTACCCCTGGCTTCTCCGGTGCAGACCTGGCGAACCTGGTAAACGAAGCGGCACTGTTCGCTGCCCGTGGCAACAAACGCGTTGTATCGATGGTTGAGTTCGAGAAAGCGAAAGACAAAATCATGATGGGTGCGGAACGTCGCTCCATGGTGATGACGGAAGCGCAGAAAGAGTCTACCGCGTACCACGAAGCAGGCCATGCGATTATCGGTCGCCTGGTGCCGGAACACGATCCGGTACACAAAGTAACGATTATCCCGCGTGGTCGTGCGCTGGGTGTGACCTTCTTCCTGCCTGAAGGCGACGCGATCAGCGCCAGCCGTCAGAAACTGGAAAGCCAAATCTCTACGCTGTACGGCGGTCGTCTGGCAGAAGAGATTATTTACGGTGTAGAACACGTTTCTACCGGTGCGTCGAACGACATTAAAGTCGCGACTAACCTGGCACGTAACATGGTCACGCAGTGGGGCTTCTCTGAAAAACTGGGTCCATTGCTGTACGCAGAAGAAGAAGGCGAAGTGTTCCTGGGACGTTCTGTTGCGAAAGCAAAACATATGTCCGATGAAACCGCGCGTATTATCGATCAGGAAGTTAAATTGCTGATTGAACGTAACTATGACCGCGCACGTCGTCTTCTGAACGATAACCTGGACATTCTGCACTCGATGAAAGATGCGCTCATGAAATATGAGACCATCGATGCGCCGCAGATTGATGACCTGATGGCTCGTCGCGATGTGCGCCCGCCTGCGGGTTGGGAAGAGTCCGGTACGTCTAACAACTCTGGCAACAATGGCACCCCGAGTGCGCCGCGTCCGACTGAAGAGCCGCGTACGCCGAATCCGGGCAACATGTCAGAGCAGTTAGGCGACAAATAAGTTCACGTTGTCGATGGCTGCGTTTTAATCGAAAACCCTGGGGCTTGCTCCGGGGTTTTTCTTATCTGCTTAACCCATTTCATACCAGGGATAACACCATGAAACTCTTTGCCCAGGGGACTTCGCTGGATCTCAGCCATCCTCACGTCATGGGGATTTTGAATGTCACACCAGACTCTTTCTCCGACGGCGGAACGCACAATACGCTGATTGAGGCGGTGAAACATGCAAATCTGATGATTAACGCCGGAGCAACTATTATTGATGTTGGCGGCGAATCAACGCGACCCGGTGCGGCCGATGTCAGTGTGGAAGAGGAGCTGGAACGCGTGATCCCGGTCGTTGAAGCGATTGCTCAACGGTTTGAAGTCTGGATTTCAGTCGACACCTCAAAGCCGGAAGTGATCCGCGAGTCTGCCCGCGTGGGGGCGCACATCATTAACGATATCCGTTCGCTGAGCGAACCCGGCGCGCTGGAAGCCGCGGCGGAAACCGGGCTGCCGGTATCGCTGATGCATATGCAGGGCAACCCCAAAACGATGCAGGATGCACCAAAGTATGATGACGTCTTTGCTGATGTTAATCGCTACTTTGTCGAGCAGATCGCACGTTGCGAGCAGGCGGGCATCGCAAAAGATAAATTGTTGCTCGACCCGGGGTTCGGTTTCGGTAAAAATCTCTCTCATAATTATGCTTTACTGGCTCGCCTGTCTGAGTTTCATCATTTTGGGCTACCGCTGTTTGTGGGAATGTCGCGGAAATCGATGATTGGTCAGCTGCTTAACGTGGGGCCGTCAGAGCGCCTTAGCGGCAGCCTGGCGTGTGCAGTAATTGCAGCCATGCAGGGCGCGCACATAGTTCGCGTCCACGATGTAAAAGAAACTGTTGAAGCGATGCGCGTGGTTGAGGCCACCCTGTCTGCGAAGGGAAATAAACGTTATGAGTAATCGCAAGTATTTTGGTACCGATGGGATCCGTGGTCGCGTGGGCGATGCGCCGATCACCCCTGATTTTGTACTTAAGCTGGGTTGGGCCGCAGGGAAAGTACTGGCGCGCCATGGCTCCCGTAAAATTATTATCGGTAAAGATACGCGTATTTCTGGCTACATGCTGGAGTCTGCGTTAGAAGCGGGTCTTGCGGCGGCAGGTTTATCTGCGTCCTTCACCGGGCCAATGCCTACTCCTGCGGTGGCTTATCTGACGCGCACTTTCCGTGCAGAAGCCGGGATTGTTATTTCTGCTTCACACAACCCGTTCTACGACAACGGGATTAAATTCTTCTCCATCGACGGAACCAAACTGCCAGATGCGGTTGAGGAAGCCATCGAAGCGGAGATGGAAAAAGAGATAACCTGTGTGGACTCTGCTGAGCTGGGAAAAGCCAGCCGTATCGTGGATGCTGCCGGGCGTTACATCGAATTCTGTAAAGGGACTTTCCCGAACGAATTGAGCCTCAATGAGCTCAAGATCGTGGTGGATTGCGCTAACGGCGCGACGTATCACATTGCGCCTAATGTATTACGTGAGCTGGGCGCGAATGTCATCACGATTGGCTGCGAGCCAAATGGCGTCAATATCAACGAAGAAGTCGGTGCCACAGATGTGCGGGCGCTACAGGCGCGCGTGCTCGCGGAAAAAGCGGATATCGGTATTGCGCTGGATGGCGACGGCGATCGTGTGATCATGGTTGACCACGAAGGTAACAAAGTCGACGGCGATCAAATCATGTATATCATCGCCCGTGAGGGTTTGCGTCAGGGTCAGTTGCGCGGTGGCGCGGTGGGCACGCTGATGAGCAACATGGGTCTGGAGCTGGCGTTAAAACAGCTTGGCATTCCGTTTGCCCGTGCCAAAGTGGGTGACCGCTATGTGCTGGAGAAACTGCAGGAAAAAGGCTGGCGTATCGGTGCAGAAAACTCCGGTCACGTGATCCTGCTGGACAAAACAACCACCGGTGACGGTATTGTGGCCGGTTTGCAGGTTCTCGCGGCAATGGTTCGTAATCATATGAGTCTGCACGATTTGTGTAGCGGTATGAAAATGTTCCCGCAAATCCTGGTGAATGTGCGCTACACCGCAGGTAGTGGCGATCCGCTGGAAAATGAAACGGTTAAGGCTGTTATGGCTGACGTTGAAACCGCGCTGGGCAATCGTGGCCGCGTGCTGCTGCGTAAGTCCGGTACTGAGCCGTTAATTCGTGTCATGGTTGAAGGCGAAGATGAAGACCAGGTGACCGAATTTGCTCATCGTATCGCTGATGCGGTAAAAGCGGCTTAATGCGGGTATTAAGTGACTAAAGAGGCGGCAATTACCGCCTTTTAGTCGCGGAAAGAGACAGCTTTGCTGTTTTTTTCCGCAGTTGATACAATGCGCTTAAATTGCCCTTGCGAAGGTCATTCGCTTTGGTTAGTATTCAAACCCGCTTCAGTGGGAAACAGTAAATGGTCCCGCTTTATTGGTTGAAGCATTGGTACGCGGCAACTCCGCAAGGAACAGGTTGATTATGTACGAAGCTCTTTTAGGTATTTTCCTTGTCGTAGCAATTGTATTGGTTGGTTTGATCATGCTGCAGCAGGGTAAAGGCGCTGATATGGGTGCTTCCTTTGGAGCAGGCGCTTCCGGTACGCTGTTTGGTTCAAGTGGTTCTGGTAACTTCATGACCCGAATGACAGCGCTGTTTGGAACCTTGTTCTTCGTTATCAGTCTGGTGCTGGGCAATATCAACAGCAACAAAACCAATAAAGGAAGTGAGTGGGAAAATCTGAGTGCTCCAGCGAAAACTGAGCAAACTCAGCCAGCTGCTCCGGCTAAGCCGACCAGCGATATCCCACACTAATAGAAGTATCCGTGCTGAGGTGGTGGAATTGGTAGACACGCTACCTTGAGGTGGTAGTGCCCTAACGGGCTTGTGGGTTCGAGTCCCATCCTCAGTACCAATATTCCGAAGAAAAGACGCTGAAAAGCGTCTTTTTTTTCGTCTGTAGCCGAACGTAGGCCTGATAAGCATAGCGCCATCAGGCATGCACTCGCTGCTCAATGTCGGATGGCGGCACAAGCGCCTTATCCGACCTACAAGCCATTAGATGAGGCCTACGCTTCACGCAATAAAAAAGCCGCTTTCGCGGCTTTAATCTTCTCTCGGGAACGCGATTACTTCGCTTTATTTTCCAGACTCTCAACCTGCGGCAGACCTGTCGCAGAAGAGGCGGAAAGTAAGCCGGACTGCGCATAACCGAACAGCTTCTCGCGGGTATCCGTGATGTCCAGATTGCGCATGGTCAACTGACCAATACGATCGTCCGGAGAGAACACGGAGTCGCCTTTTTCCATCGTCAGACGTTCTGGCTTATAGGTCAGGTTGTCGGAGACGGTATCCAGGATCGTGTAGTCGTTACCGCGACGCAGTTCCAGAGTCACTTCGCCGGTAATCTGACTTGCCACCCAACGTTGCAGACCGTCACGCAGCATCAGTGCCTGGGAGTCGAACCAGCGTCCTTGATACAGCAGGCGACCTAACTGGCGTCCATGCGCATGATACTGTTCGATGGTGTCTTCATTGTGAATACCGGTCAGCAGACGTTCGTAAGCGATGTGCAGCAGCGCCATTCCTGGGGCTTCATAGATGCCGCGGCTTTTTGCTTCAATAATACGGTTTTCAATTTGATCGCTCATGCCCAGACCGTGACGACCACCGATACGGTTGGCTTCCAGCATCATCTCAACGTCGTCACTGAAGGTTTTACCGTTCAGGGCAACCGGATGGCCTTGTTCAAAACGTACGGTCACTTCTTCTGCCGGGATCTTCACATCTTCATCCCAGAACTTCACGCCCATAATCGGGTTAACGATCTTGACGCTGGAGTTAAGAAATTCCAGGTCTTTCGCTTCGTGAGTCGCACCCAGCATATTGGAGTCGGTGGAGTAGGCTTTCTCAACGGACATTTTGTAGTCGAAACCGCAGGCAATCATAAACTCAGACATCTCGTGGCGGCCGCCCAGTTCATCAATGAAATCGGTATCCAGCCACGGTTTGTAGATCTGCAGTTCGGCATTGGTCAGCAAACCATAACGATAGAAACGCTCAATGTCGTTGCCTTTATAGGTGCTGCCGTCGCCCCAAATGTTCACGCCGTCCTCTTTCATGGCGGCAACCAGCATGGTGCCCGTCACGGCGCGACCTAATGGCGTCGTGTTGAAATAGGTGAGCCCGCCGGTGGTGTTATGGAATGCACCACACTGGATAGCGGCAATCCCTTCCGCAACTAATTGTTTACGGCAATCAACCAGGCGAGCGTTCTCTGCGCCATACTCCATTGCACGGCGAGGAATGGCGTCGTAGTCATCCTCATCCGGTTGACCCAAATTTGCAGTATATGCATATGGGACAGCCCCTTTTTGTCGCATCCACAGCAGCGCAGCACTGGTGTCCAGACCACCGGAAAAAGCGATACCAATACGTTGACCTGCCGGGAGATGCTTGAGAATCGTCGTCATAAAATAAAATCCTGCTTGATTGACTGATGAAGAGATCGGTTTTCTGTTCTCAGTGAATTTTTATGCAAAATAAATGAGTTTTCATTTAATCATCTTTTGCGGGTGACAGGAAGAGCTTCGTGATAATTTCGTTAATAAATGCCCCTGATTGTATCCCTGTGTTTATCTGGCTTCGAGGCTATGAGGAGAACGCGGCTATTCATTAATGTGCATATTATTAACCTGGTTGACAAAATGCGCTCTGGATCACTATACTACGCGCAGATTTTACGTCCCGTCCTCGGTACCAAATCCCAGCAGTATTTGCATTTTTTACCCAAAGCGAGTAAAATTTGCCACGTTTCAGGCGCGGGGTGGAGCAGCCTGGTAGCTCGTCGGGCTCATAACCCGAAGGTCGTCGGTTCAAATCCGGCCCCCGCAACCACTTTCCCTTAGAGTTCTTTTTCAAATATACTGTGAAGACTATGGCCTTCGTAGCTGGATTTGAAAAAAATTCTTTCGGAAGGTTCTCCAGACCGCAGTTGCGGTTATAGGGTTCAGTTATCTAAAGCCCCGATTTATCGGGGTTTTTTGTTATCTGACTACAGAATAACTGGGCTTTAGGCCCTTTTTTTATGTCTTGGGGGTGGGCTTGTCCACATTAGAGCAAAAATTAACAGAGATGATTACAGCACCAGTTGAAGCCTTAGGTTACGAACTGGTCGGCATCGAATTTATTCGCGGTCGCACATCCACACTGCGCATCTATATTGATAGTGAAGATGGCATCAATGTTGATGATTGTGCTGATGTGAGCCACCAGGTCAGCGCGGTAATGGACGTTGAAGATCCAATCACCGTTGCTTACAACCTGGAAGTATCCTCACCGGGCCTCGACCGTCCAATGTTCACTGCCGAACACTATGTGCGTTTCCTGGGTGAAGAAGTTGCACTGGTGCTTCGTATGGCGGTACAAAACCGTCGTAAATGGCAGGGCGTTATCAAAGCGGTGGACGGTGAAATGATCACTGTCACAGTCGAAGGTAAAGATGAAGTGTTCGCGCTGAGTAATATCCAGAAGGCGAACCTGGTTCCCCACTTTTAACAGTCTGGATTGAGGTGAAAAGCCCGCGATGAACAAAGAAATTTTGGCTGTTGTTGAAGCCGTCTCCAACGAAAAAGCGCTGCCACGCGAGAAAATTTTTGAAGCGCTGGAAAGTGCGCTGGCTACAGCTACAAAGAAAAAATATGAGCAAGAGATCGACGTTCGCGTAGAGATCGATCGCAAAAGCGGTGATTTCGATACCTTCCGCCGTTGGGTTATTGTGGAAGAAGTTACTCAACCGACGAAAGAAATTACGCTGGAAGCGGCACGTTATGAAGACGAAAGTCTGAACGTGGGCGGTTACGTTGAAGATCAAATTGAATCTGTCACCTTTGACCGTATCACTACCCAGACGGCAAAACAGGTTATCGTACAGAAAGTACGTGAAGCCGAACGTGCGATGGTTGTTGATCAGTTCCGTGAACACGAAGGCGAGATCGTTACCGGTGTCGTGAAGAAAGTAAACCGTGACAACATTTCCCTGGATTTGGGCAGCAATGCTGAAGCCGTGATCCAGCGTGAAGACATGCTGCCGCGTGAAAACTTCCGTCCGGGTGACCGCATTCGTGGCGTTTTGTACTCCGTGCGCCCAGAAGCGCGCGGTGCGCAACTGTTTGTGACGCGTTCCAAACCGGAAATGCTGATTGAACTGTTCCGCATTGAAGTGCCAGAAATTGGCGAAGAAGTGATTGAAATTAAAGCGGCTGCTCGCGATCCAGGTTCTCGTGCGAAAATCGCAGTGAAAACCAACGATAAGCGTATTGATCCAGTTGGTGCTTGTGTGGGTATGCGCGGTGCGCGTGTTCAGGCGGTTTCTACCGAGCTGGGCGGTGAGCGTATCGATATCGTCCTGTGGGATGATAATCCGGCACAGTTCGTGATTAACGCAATGGCGCCAGCAGACGTCGCTTCTATCGTAGTGGATGAAGATAAACACACTATGGATATCGCGGTTGAAGCCGGTAATTTGGCACAGGCGATTGGACGTAACGGTCAGAACGTCCGCCTGGCTTCACAACTGAGCGGTTGGGAACTCAACGTGATGACCGTTGATGACCTGCAGGCTAAGCATCAGGCTGAAGCGCATGCAGCCATTGATACCTTCACCAAATATCTCGATATCGATGAAGATTTCGCGACTGTTCTGGTGGAAGAAGGTTTTGCTACGCTGGAAGAATTGGCTTACGTGCCAATGAAAGAACTGCTGGCAATTGACGGCCTCGATGAGCAGACCGTTGAAACGCTGCGCGAGCGTGCTAAAAACGCACTGACCACTCTGGCACTGGCCCAGGAAGAAAGCCTCGGTGATAACAAACCGGCTGACGATCTGCTGAATCTGGAAGGATTAGATCGCGAAATGGCATTCAAACTGGCTGCCCGTGGTGTTTGTACGCTGGAAGATCTCGCTGAACAGGGCATTGATGATCTGGCTGATATCGAAGGGTTGACCGACGAAAAAGCCGGTGAGCTGATTATGGCTGCCCGTAATATTTGCTGGTTCGGCGACGAAGCGTAATAAACTGTAGCAGGAAGGAACAGTATGACAGATGTAACCGTAAAAACGCTGGCTGCAGAGATACAGACCTCCGTGGATCGCCTGGTACAGCAATTTGCTGATGCAGGTATCCCGAAGTCTGCTGATGACTCTGTGTCCGCACAAGAGAAACAGACCTTACTGGCGCATCTGAACCGTGAAAACGGTTCAACCCCAGATAAGTTGACATTGCAGCGCAAAACGCGCAGTACTCTCAATATTCCAGGTACCGGTGGAAAAAGTAAATCGGTACAAATCGAAGTCCGCAAGACACGCACCTTTGTAAAACGCGATCCGCAAGAGGCTGAACGCCTTGCCGCGGAAGAGCAGGCGCAGCGTGAAGCGGAAGAGCAAGCCCGTCGTGAAGCTGAAGAAACAGCCAAACGCGAGGCGCAACAAAAAGCTGAACGTGAGGCCGCAGAACAAGCTAAGCGTGAAGCCGCTGAAAAAGCGAAACGTGAAGCTGCGGAAAAAGACAAAGTGAGCAATCAACAGACCGACGATATGACCAAAACCGCCCAGGCAGAAAAAGCCCGCCGTGAAAATGAAGCCGCTGAACTGAAGCGCAAAGCGGAAGAAGAAGCACGCCGTAAGCTTGAAGAAGAAGCTCGCCGAGTGGCTGAAGAAGCTCGCCGTATGGCTGAAGAAAATGCCGGTGTTTGGGCTGAACAAGAGAAAGAGAAAGTGGAAGAGGATAAGAGCGATTATCACGTCACCACTTCTCAGCACGCACGCCAGGCTGAAGACGAAAACGATCGTGAAGTCGAAGGCGGTCGTGGCCGTACTCGCACCACGAAAGCGGCTCGTCCGGCTAAAAAAGGCAACAAACACGCTGAATCTAAAGCTGACCGTGAAGAAGCGCGTGCAGCGGTTCGTGGCGGTAAAGGCGGCAAACAGCGTAAAGGTTCTTCTCTGCAGCAGGGCTTCCAGAAGCCAGCTCAGGCGGTTAACCGTGACGTTGTGATTGGCGAAACCATCACCGTTGGCGACTTAGCTAACAAGATGGCGGTTAAAGGCTCTCAGGTCATCAAAGCGATGATGAAACTGGGCGCAATGGCCACCATCAACCAGGTCATCGACCAGGAAACCGCACAACTGGTTGCCGAAGAGATGGGCCACAAAGTTATCCTGCGTCGTGAAAACGAACTGGAAGAAGCGGTAATGAGCGACCGTGACACTGGCGCTGCGGCTGAACCGCGTGCACCGGTAGTGACCATCATGGGTCACGTTGACCACGGTAAAACCTCTCTGCTGGACTACATTCGTTCAACGAAAGTGGCCTCTGGCGAAGCGGGCGGCATTACCCAGCACATCGGTGCGTACCACGTTGAAACCGACAACGGTATGATCACCTTCCTGGATACCCCGGGCCACGCCGCGTTTACCTCTATGCGTGCTCGTGGTGCGCAGGCAACGGATATCGTTGTTCTGGTTGTTGCAGCAGACGACGGCGTGATGCCGCAGACTATCGAAGCTATCCAGCATGCGAAAGCAGCGCAGGTACCGATGGTTGTTGCAGTGAACAAAATCGATAAGCCAGAAGCCGATATGGATCGCGTTAAGAACGAACTGTCTCAGTACGGTGTTATGCCGGAAGAGTGGGGCGGCGAATCACAGTTCATCCCAGTTTCTGCGAAAGCGGGTACCGGTATTGATGACCTGCTGAACGCTATCCTGCTGCAGGCTGAAGTTCTGGAGCTGAAAGCGATTCGTAAAGGTATGGCGAGCGGTGCGGTAATTGAATCCTTCCTGGACAAAGGTCGTGGCCCAGTGGCTACCGTCCTGGTGCGTGAAGGTACCCTGAACAAGGGTGATATCGTGCTGTGTGGCTTCGAATATGGCCGTGTTCGTGCAATGCGTAACGAACTGGGTCAGGAAGTGCTGGAAGCCGGCCCGTCTATTCCGGTCGAAATCCTGGGTCTGTCCGGTGTTCCGGCTGCGGGTGACGAAGTTACCGTTGTTCGTGACGAGAAGAAAGCGCGTGAAGTTGCACTGTACCGTCAGGGCAAATTCCGTGAAGTTAAACTGGCTCGTCAGCAGAAATCCAAACTCGAGAACATGTTCGCTAACATGACCGAAGGCGAAGTTCACGAAGTGAACGTCGTTCTGAAAGCTGACGTTCAGGGTTCTGTGGAAGCGATCTCCGACTCCTTGCTGAAACTGTCTACTGACGAAGTTAAAGTGAAGATCATCGGTTCTGGCGTAGGTGGTATCACCGAAACCGACGCAACCCTGGCTGCGGCATCCAACGCGATTCTGGTCGGCTTCAACGTTCGTGCTGATGCCTCTGCACGTAAAGTGATTGAATCCGAAAGCCTGGATCTGCGCTACTACTCCGTCATCTATAACCTGATTGACGAAGTGAAAGCGGCGATGAGCGGCATGCTGTCTCCGGAACTGAAACAGCAGATCATCGGTCTGGCTGAAGTTCGCGATGTGTTTAAATCACCGAAATTTGGTGCGATCGCGGGCTGTATGGTTACCGAAGGTACGATTAAACGTCACAACCCAATCCGCGTACTGCGTGACAACGTGGTTATCTACGAAGGTGAGCTGGAATCCCTGCGCCGCTTCAAAGATGACGTTAACGAAGTCCGTAACGGCATGGAATGTGGTATCGGCGTGAAAAACTACAACGATGTACGCGTTGGCGATATGATTGAAGTATTCGAGATCATCGAGATCCAACGTACTATTGCTTAAGGTTTTCTGGGTTGTAGGCCGGATAAGGCGTTTACGCCGCGTCCGGTAATGTGATGCCTGATGGCGATATGCTTATCAGGCCTACGGTGAACAGCCCGAACCACCTGGAACTTATTTTAAAAAGGGGCTTTTGGCCCCTTTTTTGTCTTTTTTCTGGAGAATTTGTTATGGCGAAAGAATTTGGTCGCCCACAGCGCGTCGCTCAGGAGATGCAAAAAGAGATTGCTATCATCCTGCAGCGCGAAATTAAAGATCCTCGTCTGGGCATGATGACCACGGTTTCCGGTGTCGAAATGTCGCGTGATCTGGCCTATGCCAAAGTGTTTGTCACCTTCCTGAACGACAAAGATGAAGCCGCAGTAAAAGCGGGCATCAAAGCGTTGCAGGAAGCCTCTGGCTTTATCCGCAGCCTGCTCGGAAAAGCGATGCGTTTACGTATCGTGCCGGAACTGACTTTCTTCTACGATAACTCGTTGGTAGAAGGGATGCGTATGTCAAACCTGGTGACTAACGTGGTGAAACATGACGAAGAACGTCGTGTGAACCCGGACGACAGCAAGGAGGACTAATGAGTCGTCCTCGTCGTCGTGGTCGCGACATTCACGGTGTCCTGTTGTTGGACAAGCCGCAGGGCATGTCCAGCAATGACGTGCTGCAAAAAGTAAAACGTCTTTACAACGCCAATCGCGCTGGTCATACCGGAGCATTGGATCCGCTGGCGACGGGTATGCTGCCGATTTGTCTCGGTGAAGCGACGAAGTTTTCCCAGTATCTGCTTGATTCGGATAAGCGTTATCGTGTCATTGCACGGCTGGGACAGCGGACTGACACCTCAGATGCCGATGGTCAAATCGTGCAGGAACGTCCTGTCACGTTTACCCCGGAACAACTGGCGGCTGCGCTGGAAACGTTCAGAGGTGATATCGAGCAGATACCGTCGATGTACTCGGCGCTGAAATACCAGGGTAAAAAGCTGTACGAATATGCGCGCCAGGGTATTGAGGTTCCGCGAGAAGCCAGACCGATTACCGTCTATGAACTGCTCTTTATTCGTCACGAAGGTAACGAACTGGAGCTGGAAGTTCACTGTTCTAAAGGCACCTATATTCGGACCATTATTGATGATCTGGGTGAGGCGCTTGGATGCGGCGCGCACGTGACTTACCTGCGTCGTCTGACTGTCAGCAAATACCCGGTTGATCGGATGGTCACCCTGGAGCATTTACGCTTTCTCATCGAGCAGGCCGAACAGCAGGGGATCCCTGCAGCCCAACTGCTTGATCCGCTGCTGATGCCCATGGACAGTCCGGCTTCGGACTACCCCATCGTTAATCTTCCTTTAACCTCGTCGGTTTACTTTAAAAATGGTAATCCGGTTCGTACGACAGGCGCGCCACTGGAAGGATTAGTTCGCGTAACGGAAGGCGATGACGGTAAGTTTATCGGGATGGGCGAAATGGATGATGAAGGCCGCGTAGCGCCTCGTCGTCTGGTCGTGGAGTATCCGGCGTAACTCTGCTCAGTCTTGCGATAACAGGACGCTGCGGGTAGAATACTGCCGCTTAACACCGCGTAAATTTTTTAACAGTTCATGCGGTGTTTACCTGGGGTTGCTGAATTAGAGATTGGCACCCTTTCATTTTTTATTATTTTTGGAGTTCATCATGTCTCTAAGCGTTGAAGCTAAAGCTAAAATCGTTTCTGAGTTTGGTCGTGGTACTAACGACAGCGGTTCTACCGAAGTTCAGGTTGCACTGCTGACTGCACAGATTAACCACCTGCAGGGTCACTTTGCAGAGCACAAAAAAGATCACCACAGCCGTCGTGGTCTGCTGCGTATGGTTTCTCAGCGTCGTAAACTGCTCGACTACCTGAAACGTAAAGATGTTGCACGCTACACCGCGCTGATCGAGCGTCTGGGTCTGCGTCGCTAATTCTTGCGAGTTTCAGAAAGAGGGGGCCTTCATGGCCCCTTTTTTCAAGCTGATGGCAGCAATTCACTGGAAACTAATGTATTGTTGCTAAGTATGATCTTCTGTTGCAGAGGTTCGCGCGGCTAATGAGAGGCTTGACCCGCTGACGGGTTAGGATTGTCATTAGTCGCGAGGATGCGCTGAAGATCGGGTATTAACGATGGCGCCGGTGGTGCTATCAAAAATTAGAGAAAGGATAGAATTTTGCTTAATCCGATCGTTCGTAAATTCCAGTACGGCCAACATACCGTAACGCTGGAAACCGGCATGATGGCGCGTCAGGCAACTGCCGCTGTGATGGTTAGCATGGATGACACTGCGGTATTCGTTACCGTTGTAGGTCAGAAGAAAGCGAAGCCAGGCCAGGACTTTTTCCCGCTGACCGTTAACTATCAGGAGCGTACCTACGCTGCTGGTCGTATCCCGGGCAGCTTCTTCCGTCGTGAAGGCCGTCCAAGCGAAGGCGAAACCCTGATTGCGCGTCTGATTGACCGCCCGGTTCGCCCGCTGTTCCCGGAAGGCTTCGTCAACGAAGTTCAGGTTATCGCGACCGTTGTGTCCGTAAACCCGCAGGTTAACCCGGACATCGTTGCGATGATCGGTGCTTCCGCAGCGCTGTCTCTGTCTGGTATTCCGTTCAACGGCCCAATCGGCTCTGCACGTGTTGGTTATATCAATGACCAGTATGTTCTGAACCCGACCCAGGACGAGCTGAAAGAAAGCAAACTGGATCTGGTCGTTGCCGGTACTGAAGCCGCTGTACTGATGGTTGAATCCGAAGCAGAACTGCTGAGCGAAGACGTCATGCTGGGTGCCGTTGTCTTCGGTCACGAGCAGCAGCAGACTGTTATTCAGGCTATCAACGATCTGGTTAAAGAAGCGGGCAAACCGCGTTGGGACTGGCAGCCGGAAGCAGCAAACGACGCACTGAACGCGCGTGTTGCAGCCCTGGCAGAATCCCGCCTGAGCGATGCTTACCGCATCACCGACAAGCAGGAACGTTATGCTCAGGTTGATGTTATCAAATCTGAAGTGATCGCGACGCTGGTTGCAGAAGACGAAACCCTGGACGCTAACGAACTGGGTGAAATCCTGCACGCAATCGAGAAAAACGTTGTTCGTAGCCGCGTACTGGCAGGCGAACCGCGTATCGACGGTCGTGAAAAAGACATGATCCGTGGCCTGGATGTGCGCACTGGTGTTCTGCCGCGTACCCACGGTTCCGCACTGTTCACCCGTGGTGAAACTCAGGCGCTGGTTACTGCAACGCTGGGTACGACGCGTGATGCTCAGAACCTCGATGAACTGATGGGCGAGCGTACTGACACCTTCCTGTTCCACTACAACTTCCCTCCGTACTGCGTGGGTGAAACGGGTATGGTCGGTTCTCCGAAGCGTCGTGAAATCGGTCACGGTCGTCTGGCGAAGCGTGGCGTGCTGGCGGTTATGCCGGATATCGAGAAGTTCCCGTACACCGTTCGCGTAGTATCTGAAATCACTGAATCCAATGGTTCTTCTTCCATGGCTTCCGTGTGTGGTGCCTCTCTGGCGCTGATGGACGCAGGCGTGCCGATCAAAGCGGCTGTTGCGGGCATCGCAATGGGTCTGGTGAAAGAAGGCGATAATTTTGTTGTTCTGTCTGACATTCTGGGTGACGAAGATCACCTGGGCGACATGGACTTCAAAGTGGCGGGTTCCCGCGATGGTATCTCTGCACTGCAGATGGATATCAAAATCGAAGGTATCACCAAAGAGATCATGCAGGTTGCTCTGAACCAGGCTAAAGGTGCGCGTCTGCACATCCTGGGTGTGATGGAACAGGCGATCAACGCGCCGCGCGGCGACATTTCTCAGTTCGCTCCGCGTATCCATACCATTAAGATCAGCCCGGACAAGATCAAAGACGTCATCGGTAAAGGCGGTTCTGTTATCCGTGCCCTGACCGAAGAAACTGGCACCACTATCGAAATCGAAGATGACGGTACTGTTAAGATTGCGGCGACCGACGGTGAGAAAGCAAAATATGCTATCCGTCGCATCGAAGAAATTACGGCAGAAATTGAAGTGGGTCGCATCTACACTGGTAAAGTAACCCGTATCGTTGACTTTGGCGCATTCGTTGCTATCGGTGGCGGTAAAGAAGGTCTGGTTCACATCTCTCAGATCGCTGACAAGCGTGTTGAGAAAGTGACTGATTACCTGCAGATGGGTCAGGAAGTACCGGTGAAAGTTCTGGAAGTTGATCGCCAGGGCCGTGTACGTCTGAGCATTAAAGAAGCAACTGAGCACTCTCAGCCAGCTGCTGCGCCGGAAGCACCGGCAGCAGAACAGGGCGAGTAAGGTTGCCATTTGCCCTCCGCCATTGCGGAGGGCCTCTGACCCGGCAGGAAGCCTTGTTAGCAACCGGGGAACAGGACGTTCATTCAATCGTTGTCTTCGGGAGTGGGAAATGAAGCCTTTTTTGCGCTGGTGTTTCGTTGCGACAGCACTCACGCTGGCAGGATGCAGCAACTCTGCCTGGCGTAAGAGTGAAGTCCTCGCAGTGCCATTGCAACCGACTTTGCAGCAGGAAGTGATTCTGGCACGCATGGAACAAATTCTTGCCAGTCGGGCTTTAACCGATGACGAACGCGCACAGCTTTTATATGAGCGCGGAGTGTTGTATGATAGTCTCGGTCTGAGGGCATTAGCGCGAAATGATTTTTCACAAGCGCTGGCAATCCGACCAGATATGCCTGAAGTATTCAATTACTTAGGCATTTATTTAACGCAGGCAGGCAATTTTGATGCTGCCTATGAAGCGTTTGATTCTGTACTTGAGCTTGATCCAACTTACAACTACGCGCACTTAAATCGTGGTATCGCATTGTATTACGGCGGCCGCGACAAGTTAGCGCAAGATGATCTGCTGGCGTTTTATCAAGACGATCCCAATGATCCTTTCCGCAGTCTGTGGCTTTATCTCGCTGAGCAGAAGCTCGATGAGAAGCAGGCTAAAGAAGCGTTAAAGCAACGTTTCGAGAAATCGGATAAAGAGCAATGGGGATGGAACATTGTCGAGTTCTACCTGGGCAACATTAACGAAGCAACGTTGATGGAAAGGCTCAAGGCAGACGCAACGGATAACACCTCGCTCGCTGAGCATCTCAGTGAAACCAACTTCTATTTAGGTAAGTACTACCTAAGTCTGGGGGATTTGGACAACGCTACGGCATTGTTCAAACTGGCGGTGGCTAACAACGTTCATAACTTTGTTGAGCACCGATACGCATTGTTGGAATTATCGCTCCTGGGCCAGGACCAAGATGACCTGGCAGAATCGGACCAGCAATAGCTGACGTACACATCAGCCCGTAATCTTTTTTGATTGCCATCACCTTAACGGGTGAGGGCGTTGTTGTTCGTTAATACACCTACTTTGAGCCGGTTCACACTTTTCAATGAAAATTGCAGATCAATTTCATGATGAGTTATGTAGACTGGCCGCCATTAATTTTGAGGCACACGTACTACATGGCTGAATTCGAAACCACTTTTGCAGATCTGGGCCTGAAGGCTCCTATCCTTGAAGCCCTTACCGATCTGGGTTACGAAAAACCATCTCCAATCCAGGCAGAGTGCATTCCGCATCTGCTGGGCGGCCGCGATGTTCTGGGTATGGCCCAGACGGGTAGCGGCAAAACTGCAGCGTTCTCTTTACCGCTGCTCAACAATCTTGATCCTGAGCTGAAAGCACCTCAAATCCTGGTGCTGGCACCGACCCGCGAACTGGCGGTTCAGGTTGCTGAAGCCATGACAGATTTCTCTAAACACATGCGCGGCGTGAACGTGGTTGCCCTGTACGGCGGCCAGCGTTATGACGTGCAATTACGTGCCCTGCGTCAGGGGCCGCAGATCGTTGTCGGTACGCCGGGTCGTCTGCTGGATCACCTGAAGCGCGGTACGCTGGATCTCTCTAAACTGAGTGGTCTGGTACTGGACGAAGCCGATGAAATGCTGCGTATGGGCTTCATCGAAGACGTTGAAACCATTATGGCGCAGATCCCGGAAGGTCATCAGACCGCTCTGTTCTCTGCCACCATGCCGGAAGCGATTCGCCGCATTACCCGCCGCTTTATGAAAGAGCCGCAGGAAGTGCGTATCCAGTCCAGCGTTACCACTCGCCCGGACATCAGCCAGAGCTACTGGACTGTCTGGGGTATGCGCAAAAATGAAGCGCTGGTGCGTTTCCTCGAAGCAGAAGATTTTGATGCGGCGATTATCTTCGTTCGTACCAAAAATGCGACCCTGGAAGTGGCCGAAGCGCTGGAGCGTAGCGGTTATAACAGCGCAGCGCTGAACGGCGACATGAACCAGGCGCTGCGTGAGCAGACTCTGGAGCGTCTGAAAGACGGTCGTCTGGATATCCTGATTGCAACTGACGTTGCAGCCCGTGGTCTGGACGTTGAGCGTATCAGCCTTGTTGTGAACTACGACATCCCGATGGATTCCGAGTCTTACGTTCACCGTATCGGTCGTACCGGTCGTGCGGGCCGTGCTGGTCGTGCTCTGCTGTTCGTTGAGAACCGTGAGCGTCGTCTGCTGCGTAACATCGAACGCACCATGAAACTGACCATTCCGGAAGTGGAACTGCCGAACGCAGAACTGCTGGGCAAACGCCGTCTGGAGAAATTCGCCGCGAAAGTTCAGCAGCAGCTGGAAAGCAGCGATCTGGATCAATACCGCGCACTGCTGGCACAAATCCAGCCGACGGCAGAAGGTGAAGAGCTGGATCTCGAAACCCTGGCCGCCGCATTGCTGAAAATGGCACAGGGCGAACGTACTCTGATCGTTCCGCCAGATGCGCCAATGCGTCCTAAGCGTGAGTTCCGTGACCGTGATGACCGTGGTCCACGCGATCGTAACGATCGTAACGACCGTGGCCCGCGTGGCGATCGTCCAGAACGTGGTGGTGAAGACCGTCCGCGTCGTGAACGTCGTGACGTTGGCGATATGCAGCTGTACCGCATTGAAGTGGGCCGTGATGACGGCGTGGAAGTACGTCATATCGTTGGCGCGATCGCTAACGAAGGTGATATCAGCAGCCGTTACATCGGTAACATCAAGCTGTTTGCTTCCCACTCCACCATCGAACTGCCGAAAGGTATGCCGGGCGACGTGCTGCAGCACTTTACCCGTACCCGCATCCTGAACAAGCCGATGAACATGCAACTGGTTGGCGATGCAGTTCCGCATACCGGTGGCGAGCGTCGTGGTGGTGGCGGTGGTCGTTTCAGCGGCGAGCGTCGTGAAGGCGGTCGTAGCGAAGGCGGTCGTAGTTTCAGCGGTGAGCGCCGTGAAGGTGGCCGTGGTGACGGTCGTCGTTTCAGCGGTGAGCGTCGTGAAGGCCGTGCGCCGCGTCGCGATGACTCCACCGGTCGTCGTCGTTTCGGTGGTGACGCGTAATCTACGCTGATCAACGCACCCGTACTGTAAAGTAAAATATACAGCCCCGATATTCATGATCGGGGCTTTTTTTATTTCTTTTGTACTCATGTACTGGTACAGTGCGACACAATAAAATGCAGTTGCAATATTATTCACTGGAGAGATGGCTGAATGGCAACACTAACCACCACCCAAACGTCCCCTTCGCTGCTTGGCGGCGTTGTGATTATTGGCGGAACCATTATTGGCGCAGGGATGTTTTCCCTGCCGGTAGTGATGGCGGGTAGCTGGTTCTTTTGGTCAATGGCGGCGCTGATCTTTACCTGGTTTTGTATGCTGCACTCGGGGCTGATGATCCTGGAAGCTAACCTCAACTACCGGATTGGTTCGAGTTTTGACACCATCACCAAAGACCTGCTGGGTAAAAGCTGGAACGTGGTCAACGGTATTTCCATCGCCTTTGTCCTGTATATCCTGACCTATGCCTACATCTCTGCGAGTGGTTCGATTCTGCACCACACCTTTGCCGAAATGTCATTGAACGTTCCGGCGCGGGCGGCAGGTTTGGGGTTTGCGCTGTTGGTGGCGTTTGTGGTGTGGCTGAGTACCAAAGCCGTTAGCCGGATGACGGCGATTGTGCTGGGTGCGAAGGTGATTACATTCTTCCTGACCTTCGGCAGTCTGTTGGGGCACGTGACGCCAACAACCCTGTTTAACGTGACGGAAAGCCACGCATCGTACACGCCATATCTGTTGATGACCCTGCCGTTCTGTCTGGCTTCGTTTGGTTATCACGGTAACGTCCCGAGCCTGATGAAGTATTACGGCAAAGATCCGCGCACTATCGTTAAGTGTCTGGTCTACGGAACGCTCCTGGCGCTGGTGTTGTACACGGTCTGGTTGCTGGGAACGATGGGTAATATTCCACGCCCGGAATTTATCGGTATCGCGCAGAAGGGCGGCAATATTGATGTGTTGGTGCAGGCGCTGAGCGGCGTACTGAATAGCCGCAGCCTGGATCTGCTGTTGGTGGTGTTCTCTAACTTTGCGGTCGCAAGCTCTTTCCTCGGCGTCACGCTGGGTCTGTTTGACTATCTGGCGGATCTGTTTGGTTTTGACGATTCTGCATCGGGCCGCTTTAAAACGGCATTGCTGACCTTCATTCCGCCAATTATTGGTGGCCTGCTGTGGCCGAACGGCTTCCTGTACGCTATCGGCTATGCCGGACTGGCGGCGACCATCTGGGCGGCAATTGTACCGGCACTGCTGGCGCGTGCGTCACGTAAGCGCTTTGGCAGCCCGAAATTCCGCGTCTGGGGTGGCAAGCCGATGATTGCGCTGATTCTGGTATTTGGTGTCGGTAACGCGCTGGTGCATATTCTGTCGAGCTTTAATTTGTTGCCGGTTTATCAGTAAAACCGTTTGCCGGATGGCGCAGCTGTATGACCGGGCCTACAGGTTCTTGTAGGCCGGATAAGACGCAGTCGCCATCCGGCAAACGACAAATTACCCCAACAGTTCCTCTTTCACATCCATCGCCAGCCCAAACGAGTGCAGCCGCGCCTGGTGATCGAAGATCTGCCCGTTGACCATGATCTCATCGGCCTGGGTTTCACGAAGGATGGATTCCAGACCGTGGCGCACTTTCGCTTTATCCCCCACTAACGACATGCTCAGCGCCTGCTGCACACCGTACTGCTCAGAGGCAGACCATAGCTGATGCATGTTTTCTACCGGCGGCGGCAGTTGCCCTGTCTCGCCACGGCGTAATTTTACGAACGCCTGCTGCATCGAGGTAAACAAGAACTCAGCATCACGGTTGCTGTCGGCGACGATAATGTTGATGCACACCATGGCATAGGGCTTCTCAAGCCGCTCAGACGGCTTAAACTGGGTGCGGTACAGATGCAACGCCTGGAACAGCATGTCTGGCGCGAAATGAGAGGCAAATGCAAACGGCAGACCGAGCTGTGCGGCCAACTGAGCGCCATACAGGCTGGAGCCGAGTAACCACACCGGGATTTTTTCGCCGTAGCCGGGCACCGGGCGAACCTGTGGCGTAGGATCGCGGGCATCGAACCAGTCGACCAGTTCGGCCACATCGCGCGGGAAGTTATCGATATCGTTGCTCATATGGCGACGTAGCGCGCGCATTGTCGGTTGATCGCTGCCCGGCGCGCGACCTAACCCTAAGTCGATACGCCCCGGATAAAGTGTGTTGAGCGTACCGAACTGTTCGGCAATCACCAGCGGGGAATGGTTTGGCAACATGACACCGCCGGATCCCAGGTGCAGGGTGGTCGTGTTCGCCGCCAGATAGCCAATCAGTACCGAGGTTGCCGCACTGGCTATACCGGTCATGTTGTGATGCTCTGCCAGCCAGTAGCGATGATAGCCACGCTTTTCTGCCAGACGGGCGAGAGCCAGCGAGTGCGAGAACGCTTCTTTGGCACAGGAGCCTTCGGGGATCGGCGCCAGGTCCAGCACCGAAAAGGGAATCGTGTTGTCTGTCATAACAGCTCACTTTGTCGACGGTTAATCATTTAATACTGCATTAAAATTTGATTATCGTTGTTAACAAAGTGAGCTTTTTTACGCCTGTAGCTCCAGACCGGCGAGACGCTTCCAGTAGCCGTTGCAGTCGCTGTTAGCTGTCAGAGGCAGCGGCGATAAACCATTTTCGTTGGCGCGGAAGGCGTCAAGCATGGAGAGCGTTTCTGTGCCAAGCGGCGATAAGCGTACGATATCGACCAACCCTTGCATGGAGTTCAGTTCATTTCCGAGGTTGTAGACGTACCCGCTCATCGTCTGAATCCCGTTCAACACGAACACCTGCTGGTTCTCCTGAGACAGCACATTGCGACCGTTCGGATAGTGGATACAGCAGGTTTCACACTCATCCTTCGGGCGGTCTTCTGAACGGGCGGTAAAGCAGCGGGCTGAATAAGCCAGCGGCAGATGGCCGTAGCTCAACACTTCCACTTCAAACTGCTGGCGAATGCCCAGTTCATCGCACTGGTTGAGCAGATTCACCAGCCAGTCGCGTGAAAGTTCCACCGGCATACACCAACGCACCATTCCCTGTTTGAGCAGCAGGCGCAGCGTCACGGCGTTGTAGCAGTTGAGCGCATGTCCGGCGACAAACGGCAGTTTGCGTTCAGCGCACATGTTCACGACACCGAGATCGCTGGCTTCCAGCAGGAAGTCACCATTTTCAACATAACGTTTCAGTTCGCCCAGTTCGGACGATGCCTGAACCAGTGCCAGCGTTGAAAGCACAATCTGTTTGCCGCTTCCGGCGAGTGATTTCGCCATATCCAGCCAGTCACCGACCTTGGTTGCGCGGCGCTTACTACAGACCGCCTCGCCGAGATAAATCACGTCGGCATTGCTGGTCGCGGCTTGCTGGTAAAACGCTTCCAGCGTCTCTTTCGGCCAGTAATACAGCACCGGCCCTAATGAATATTTCATTGCTTTTCTCACTGCCATTTACGGTGATATGCGCCAAGCGTTGTTTGCGTGCCTTCGGACATCGAACCGAGTGTTTCCATCCAGGCGCGTTGCGGGACAAAGTTTTGTGGGTCAGCTTTACAGCGATCGATCGCCTGACGCCACACTTTCGCCACCTGGCTAACGTAGGCCGGGCTACGCTGGCGACCTTCGATTTTCACGGAGGCGATATTGGCGGCCAGCAGTTCCGGCAACAGCTCTAACGTGTTGAGACTGGTCGGTTCTTCCAGCGCATGATAGCGCTCGCCATCCACCAGATAGCGGCCTTTGCACAGTGTTGGGTAACCGGCATTCTCACCGTCCTGATAACGGTCAATAAGCACCTCATTCAGGCGGGATTCCAGACCCTGCGGCGTTTGCTGCCAGCGTACAAATCGGGCAGGGGAACACGCGCCTACCGTATTGGGCGACTCTCCTGTCAGATAAGACGAGAGATAGCAACGACCTTCCGCCATGATGCACAGGCTACCGAAAGCAAACACTTCCAGCGGTACAGGAGTTGAGCGTGCCAGTTGTTTGACCTGATGAATCGACAGTACGCGTGGGAGTACAACGCGCGCGACGTCGAAATTGCGATGATAAAAGTTCACCGCCTCCTCATTGGTCGCAGATGCCTGAACAGAGACATGGCGCTCAATATGGGGGTAACGAACTGCGGCATACTCAAGCATGGCAATGTCGGCCAGAATCAGCGCATCCGCACCGAGTTGCGCCGCCATATCCACAGCGCGCTGCCAGCGGGCGTAACCGTCCGGGTGTGCAAACGTGTTAATCGCGATGTGCAGCTTACGGCGATGTTGATGGACAAAACTCACCGCTTCCTGCAATTTTTTTTCGGTAAAGTTAAGGCCGGCGAAGTGGCGGGCGTTGGTGTCATCTTTCAGCCCGATATAAACGGCATCAGCGCCGTTCTCAATGGCCGCCTTAAGCGCCGGGAGATTTCCGGCAGGGCAGAGCAGCTCCATAATTTATCCTGAAGGTTGCGCCGCCTGGGACGCATAATTGTTAACGAACAGGGATTTTAGTTAACCTTGCTGCGACAATTTTTGATTTGAGGCAGTTAAAGTCGTATTGGTAACAGCAATAACGGGGTAGCAAATTCACACGTAATTGTTGATTTACGCCGCTATGTTGTTTATCTGATATGGCAAAATAGCAGGACTAATGAAACAGGGAGTAAAGCTCGTGTTGGAAAAACTGCGTTCACGCTTAGTACATGTTGGTCCTTCTCTGATGAGTGTACCGGTTAAACTGACGCCCTTTGCATTAAAGCGCCAGGTTCTGGAACAAGTCCTGAGCTGGCAATTCCGCCAGGCGCTGGCAGATGGGGAGCTGGAGTTCCTCGAAGGCCGTTGGTTGAGTATTCATGTTCGTGATATTGATCTCAGATGGTATACCTCTGTTGAGAATGGCAAACTTATCGTCAGCCAGAATGCTGATGCAGACGTGAGTTTTAGTGCCGACGCCAGTGATTTGCTGATGATCGCGGCACGTAAACAGGATCCGGATACGCTTTTCTTTCAGCGCCGCCTGGTGATCGAAGGCGATACCGAGTTAGGGCTGTATGTGAAAAACCTGATGGATGCGATCGAACTGGAGCAGATGCCAAAAGCGTTACGCGTTATGCTGATGCAACTGGCAGATTTTGTTGAGGCGGGCATGAAACACTCGCCGGAAACTAAACAGACATCGGTAGGTGAACCATGCTGATTCGAGTAGAAATTCCCATTGATGCCCCTGGTATTGATGCCCTGTTACGCCGTTCGTTCGAAAGCGATGCGGAAGCGAAACTGGTCCATGACCTGCGTGAAGATGGTTTTCTGACGCTGGGCCTGGTGGCCACTGACGATGAAGGTCAGGTGATTGGTTACGTTGCATTCAGTCCTGTCGATGTGCAGGGCGAGGATCTGCAATGGGTAGGGATGGCGCCGTTGGCGGTAGATGAAAACTACCGTGGACAGGGGCTGGCCCGCCAACTGGTCTACGAAGGACTGGATTCGCTTAATGAGTTCGGCTATGCCGCCGTCGTGACGTTAGGCGATGCGGCATTATACAGCCGCTTTGGCTTCGAACTGGCAGCGCATTACGATCTGCATTGCCGCTGGCCGGGAACAGAAAGCGCCTTCCAGGTGCACCGACTGGCAGAAGACGCGCTAAACGGCGTCACCGGTCTGGTGGAATACCACGACCATTTCAATCGTTTTTAAGCGAAGGGGTTTGCAGGCTGGCTAACAACGCCTCAAACCCTTCCCCTTTCGCCACAAGACGCTCTTTCTGGGGCTTGGTCAGTTGCTTGACCCGATATTCCATGCGCAGAGCGAGAGAGCGATCGCCGACGGGTGCCGAAAAAGCCAGCGTTAATTCCCCCTTTCCCCGTAACGCTTTCGCCCCTTTCCCACGTTGATGTTGCCGGTAACGGCGATCCACATCGGTGGTTATCCCGGTGTAGAGAGCGTTGTCTGCGGTGCGGATGAGATAAAGATACCAGGGTGTCATTGAATGATCATATGTTAACGTTCAGGCGCTTAGTATAAGAGAGAACAGAGATGGAAACACTTGCGGCGATTACTCGCTGGCTAACGAAACAGCACGTTGTGACCTGGTGTGTACACCATGACGGCGAACTGTGGTGCGCCAATGCCTTTTACCTGTTTGATGCTCAGAAAATGGCATTTTATGTGCTGACGGAAGAGAAAACCCGCCACGCCCGGATGTCAGGGCCGCGAGCGCCCGTCGCCGGGACGGTGAATGGTCAGCCAAAAACCGTCGCCCTGATCCGTGGCGTCCAGTTTAAAGGGGAAATCCGGCGTCTTGACGGTGAGGACAGTGACTCCGCGCGCAGGCTCTACAACCGCCGTTTCCCCGTTGCCAGAGTGCTACATGCGCCGGTATGGGAAATTCGCCTGGACGAAATCAAGTTTACTGACAACACCATGGGTTTTGGCAAAAAAATGCACTGGTTACGTGAGCAAACCGGTGTTCTATAGTTAACAGGCGTATTGTGCCAGAAACCAGGAGACGCGATGAGCCAGGTGTTAATCACGGGAGCGACAGGGTTGGTGGGCGGCCATCTACTGCGAATGTTGCTGAACGAACCGAAGATCCATTCCATCGCCGCGCCTACACGTCGTCCTCTCCCGGATACGCCAGGTATCTATAACCCGCACGATCCACAACTCACCGATGCGCTGGCGCAGGTCACCGATCCGATAGATATTGTTTTTTGCTGTCTGGGAACGACCCGGCGAGAGGCAGGAAGTAAAGAAGCGTTTATCCATGCGGACTATACGCTGGTGGTGGACACCGCTCTGACGGGGAAACGTCTGGGGGCGCAACATATGTTGGTGGTGAGCGCGATAGGGGCAAATGCCCATTCGCCTTTTTTCTACAATCGGGTAAAAGGCGAAATGGAAGAGGCGCTGATGGCGCAAAACTGGCCCAGATTAACCATTGTGCGTCCTTCCATGTTGCTCGGCGAGAGGTCAAAGCAACGCATGAATGAAACGATCTTTGCGCCGTTGTTTCGGCTGCTGCCAGGAAACTGGAAATCGATCGAGGCGCGTGATGTGGCAAGCGTGATGCTGGCGCAAGCTCTGTCACCAGACCAACAGGGTGTGACTATTTTGAACTCTTCACAGCTTCGTGAAAGAGCGGCGTGAAGGTATCGTGAACATGCCCGGTGAAGCATCACCGGGCAATGGATGACGGCTACTTAATAAAAGTAAAGGCAGTGGTGACGCGTTTCACACCGCTGACGCGACTGGCCATATCCGCCGCCGCTTTTGCTTCACGGTCAGTCACCAGACCCATCAGGAAGACTTCTCCATTTTCGGTGGTTACTTTCACGTTAGACGATTTTACCTGGTCGCTGGTGAGCAACTGGGAGCGAACTTTGGTCGTAATCCAGGTGTCGTTAGAGGCCTCAGTCAAACTAATGGGCTGACCCTGGCGAACCTCGTTAAACACCTCCGTCGTTCCTTCCACACCCATCGCAATTTGTTTTGCTCGTGAGGAAAGCTCAGCATTCGGCGTCTGGCCGACGAGCAGAACTTTACCCTGATAGGCTGTTACGTTGATGCGTGCTTCTTTCTTGATTTGCGCGTCTTTAGACAGCGCACTGTTCACGCGTAACTCCAGGGTACTGTCGTCTACCTGAGTCCCTACGCTACGTGGGTCAGTGACGGCTTTTGTTCCAACGGCTGCAGTACCGACAACGGCAGCAGCGACGCAACCTTGCAACAGCAACGCAGAAATAAGGACTGCGAGCGGCGAAAGTGCCTTCATGTGTACTCCTTAATCATCCTGGTGAGGGAAAAGCGTGTTATCGATCAGATCGCACAAGCAGTTTACCGTCAGCATATGCATTTCCTGAATGCGCGCGCTATGGTGTGAAGGGATACGAATCTCAACATCCTGCGGCCCTAACAATCCCGCCAGTTCGCCTCCGTCATAACCGGTTAGCGCCACAATGGTCATGTCACGAGTGACGGCAGCTTCTACGGCTTTCACGATATCGCGGCTATTGCCACGCGTTGAAATTGCCAACAGGACATCTCCCGCGTGTCCCAGCGCGCGGACCTGTTTGGCATAGATTTCATCATGCAGACGATCGTTAGCAATCGCTGTTAAGACCACATTATCGGTATTAAGTGCAATGGCAGGTAAACTGGGCCGTTCTGTTTCAAAACGGTTGATCATGCTGGCAGCAAAATGCTGTGCGTTGGCAGCGGAGGTACCATTACCACAACAGAGAATTTTGTTGCCATTAAGCAGGGAATGAACCAGCGTCATGGCGGCACGGGAGATAGCATCCGGGAGCGCTTCTGCCGCAGCAATTTGAGTTTGAATGCTTTCTGTAAAGCAAACTTTGATTCTTTCTAGCACGCTAATCCTTAAATCTTCAATTACGAGCGATCGTTAAACGCATTCTGAATCCACTCAACGTCGTTTCCGGTGAAGGCTAACACATCGAACCGGCAATCCACAGTATCAAAACTTCCGTTATGGCGCGCGAGCCACACGCGGGCGGTCTGTAATAATTTGTGTTGTTTGCTCCGGGTCACACTGGCTACCGCTCCACCAAACAAGGCAGAGCGTCGGTAACGGACTTCAACAAAAACTGTGGTATTGCCTTCACGCATGATCAGATCGATTTCGCCACCGCGCTCATGCACGTTGGCGGCAATAAAATGCAGTCCTTTGCGCTCCAGCCATCGACGCGCGGCTACTTCCCACGCGTCTCCGGTCTGTTTATGCGTTAACTGGCGGGAACAACCTGTCCTTGCTGGTATTTGAGCCATGATAACTTCCTGTTAATCACACAATCTGGCGTGGCAGTTAATGTGCCGGTATTTCCGTTAAGCTCAAAACCTTGCATCTGGCGCATCTGCGAGAAATGGTTGGCCAGAGACCAGGCATCAACGCCCATGGCATACATACGGGCGAGAGAGTAGTCATTCCCCACCGCGCTGAGTGCTTGCTGCATCAACGGGGCATTGTTGCCCGCCAGCATGGGAATTTCACTGTACTGCAGACCTTCCATTTCCAGACGGAAGTCCGGGCCTGCGGTTCCTTGTGCGCTGCGTGAGCTGGCGTACAGCGTCGCACCGCTCTGGCTACCGTTACGCATGGCGATCATCGGCTTAATAAAGGCGATCTCTTCTGGTGTTGCCAGAATATAGACCGCATCCACCCGACCACCGCTGCCCGTGATTTGCGCGTCTGTCGGCGGGGCTGGAATCGTCAGATCGCCAATCGTAACGCCAGGTTGTGACGCGCTACCGGTGGTGACCGGGCTTCCGCTCAGCGCGATACCTGCGCCGCCGTTGACGCCCATTCGCAGCTCAGCGGTTGAGCCAAACTTCTGCTGCAACACGGTTCCGCCGCCCAATTTCTGCCATTCCTGAGCAAACGCGTTTGTCACGCGATCGCCCAGCCCGCTACGCGGAACCAGCAACAGGGGGGCTTGTTTCCCCTGCTCACGGATGTGGCGTGCCGCATCGCGAGCTTCATCTTCCGGCGAAAGGGCAAAGTAACAAATATTGGCGTGATTCTGTACCGCTTCAGGCTGATTCAGCGCCAGTACATTCAGCGGCGTGTTGCTCTTCATCAGCTCTTCGACGTTATTTTTCAGCAGCGGGCCAACAACAATGCTGGCGCCATCTTGCTGAACCTGAGCCAGAACCTGGCTCAGCGGCTGGGCGCTGGTGTCATAGATTTTCAGTTCCGCCGAAGGGTTCGCAGGGGCGCTGGCCGTTACCGTTTGCGCCGGTGCGGCTTGCACCGCGCTGACTGGCGCGTCGGGTTGCGTCTGCTGATCGTTCGTCAGGTCGCTGACGGAGGCCTGAGAAGGGCTGGCGACGCCGTCCGTGACCTGCGGTTGGCTCTCCGCGACGACAGGTTCCGCCGCGGGCGCGGGTGCTGCAGTCGGTTGCGAGGCTACCGGCTGAGTCCCCATATTTTTTGCCGCTTCAAAACCTTTCTGGATAGTGCGACCAAAGACGGCCGCCTGGCCGTTCAACGGCAGCAAAAGCGCGATTTTACTGGTCGAGGCGGGTTTAAAGCTCTGAACGTTAGTTAGCTGCGTTGGCAACATTTTCGCCCCCGGGTTTTGCGGGTAGCGTTTTTGCCAGTCAGCAATGCCAGCTTTCATCATGTTCGGGTCGTTACGGTTATCAAACCAGACACGCTGCAGATCCAGCCATCCTTGCAGGACATTTTCATCCGCGTTGATGACCAGCGCCTGAGCTTGCTCTTGCGTCATGGACGAAAGCGCCTGCCAGGTAGCATCGATATTCTTCTGCTTATCTTTAGCGGCCAGCAACGGCTCCTGAGCGATTAATGCACGCAGCAAGGAGAGGGAAGGTTGGCCCTGGCTGGCATCAATTTGCGCCTGCCAGTAACGCGCCTGTTGATTTTGATCGAAATCAGCAGGGGTCAGCTTATCCAGCAACGCCTGCGCGCCAGCCACATCTTTTTGCGCCAGCTTGATTTCCACCGCCAGCAGAGACTGCTCACGGCGTTGGGTATCGTTCAGCTTTTGCGGCAACTGGTTAAACAATTCGACCGCCTGCTGACTTTTACCTTCTTTCAGCAGTGCACGAATGGCGAGTAATTGCCAGTTGGTCTTGCTATCATCTGAACTTTGCTGCATCTGTTGCAGATAAAAGCCGGAATCAGCCTGTGCAGTGCCCTGCATATGGGCTGCACTCTGATCGGGCGCCTGGGTGCCACAACCGGCGAACATCAAGGCTGCCAGGATGACGGGCAGACAACGCGCGGCTTTCAAACGACAAAATGTTGAGGGTACCATACTGTATCCAGTGATATTTTTTACGCAATGCTCAATATTAAATCGGCAATACGGACGACACAATGAAACAACACGAATCGGCGGATAATTCTCAAGGCCAGCTCTTTATTGTACCTACTCCTATCGGGAATTTGGCTGATATTACCCAACGAGCGCTCGAAGTTTTGCAAGCCGTTGATTTAATTGCTGCTGAAGATACTCGCCACACGGGTTTATTGTTACAACACTTTGCGATTAACGCTCGCCTGTTTGCGCTGCATGACCATAACGAGCAGCAAAAGGCTGAAACGCTGGTGGCGAAACTCAAAGAAGGGCAGAACATTGCGCTGGTTTCCGATGCGGGAACGCCGCTCATCAATGATCCTGGCTACCACCTGGTGCGTACCTGCCGTGAAGCAGGGATTCGCGTGGTGCCTTTACCGGGGCCGTGCGCCGCGATTGCGGCCTTAAGTGCGGCTGGGTTGCCGTCTGACCGTTTTTGCTACGAAGGATTCCTGCCGGCAAAATCCAAAGGGCGTCGCGATGCGATGAAAGCTATCGAAACAGAACCGCGTACGCTGATTTTCTATGAATCCACCCACCGTTTATTAGACAGCCTGGAAGATATGGTCGCCGTATGGGGAGAGTCCCGTTATGTGGTACTGGCCCGTGAGCTGACAAAAACCTGGGAAACGATCCATGGCGCGCCAGTGGGTGAATTACTTGCATGGGTTAAAGAGGACGAAAACCGTCGCAAAGGTGAGATGGTTCTGATTGTCGAAGGGCACAAAGCGCAGGACGACGATCTTCCCGCCGATGCGCTACGCACGCTGGCATTATTACAGGCGGAACTGCCGCTGAAAAAGGCCGCCGCGCTGGCCGCTGAAATTCACGGCGTGAAAAAGAATGCGCTGTATAAGTATGCGCTGGAGCAGCAGGGAGAATAAGAGTGGGTGGATATCAGCCTCCTTTCGTTGTTACCCCATTGATACTCAATCAAGTGATTGAGATTGGTGAGCTTATGGGACACTGGGCGGCGATGGCGGGTATATCATCTCCGCTTTGAAAGAAGGATTAGGGCAAGCGCCGACGATGTCGGAAGAAATATCGGAAGAAGTGTCGGAAGAAATGTCGGAAGAAACGCCGTTTGAGTTAGTGGAAATAGAAAGACGCATTCTACGGCTCTTATCGACTCAGCCTAAGTTAACCGCTAAAAATATTGCGGATGAATGCGAAATCTCATCCCGAACCGTTGAACCATATCTGAAAGCGTTGCAGCAAAAAGGAAAGTTGCAACGCGTTGGCGCGAAGAAAGGCGGGACGTGGCGAGTGTGCTGAGGGCTATCGGTCTGAATAACGCGAGCCATCCAGTAGTAAGCATGTTGTATTGTCATGCAGCCACAAAAACGAGGCCGGAATGGCCGTCGTCAAGTAGTTTTCACCGCTATAGCCTGGAGTGTATTTTGCCGTTGGCTTAGTTTCACGGTGAGTGCTGGTTTTCGTTTTTTAAGATAAACAGTGCTGCCCCAAAAGGGACAGCACTGCCGTACGAGGATCAGTAATGCTTCAGCATTCGGTCTATTGACTGTTCCAGCCAATAACGCTGAGTACCGAAGTTAATGCGTAAGTAGTTTTCACCATCCTGTACATAATGGCTGCCATCCTCAATCACCACACCCGCCTGCCGGGCAAAATGCTGAGTTAATTGTGTCGCGCTGCGTTTATCGGCACTGACATCTATCCATGCAAGATATGAAGATTCTGGATTCATCATTTTCCAGTCAGGGAAGTGTGATCTGATAGCGTCCGTCAGATATAACGCGTTGCTGCGTAAGTAGCTATTTAACGCATCCAGCCACGGAAGTCCCTGTTGATAGGCGAAAATAATTCCCCAGACGCCAAAGATATTTGGCGAGGTAATCGAGTTCTTCTCCAGTTGCTGGCGAAAACGCTGCCGGAGTGTTGCATCCGGGATCATGGAGTACGAGGTTTTCAACCCACCTAAGTTAAAGGCTTTGTTAGGCGACGTAAGGACGATCAGGTTATCTGGCGCTGCGCACCCCGATGTCAGGCAACTGACAAACTCGCCGTCAAGAATATGTTCAGCATGCACTTCATCGACGACCAGTATCACACCGTAGCGTTTACACAGTTCTGAAACCTGACGAATTTCAGCGGCGCGCCATATCCGCCCTGACGGGTTATGCGGAGAGCAGAAGAACCACAGTTTAGGGTGATAGGTTTTAAGCTGGTTTTCAATGAGATCAAAATCCAACTGATAGCGATTGTTCTCTACCTGAAGTGGGTTGGCGAGAACGCGTACATCCTGTCGCTGCGCCGCCATTGCAAAAGGATCGTAGACTGGCGTATTCATCATTACGTAATCGCCCGGCTGGCAAAACGCCTGAACCGTGTAGTGCAATGTAGAAACAGTACCGTAGGTTAATGTTATCCATGATTTTTCAACACTGACGTGATGACGTTGCCGCTGGAAATTAATAACGGCATCGTAAAATTCGTCAAAGCACCATGTGTATCCAAATGTCCCGTGCGTGACTATCCGCTGGAAACCCTCAATAACTTCAGGCGGTGAAGTGAAATCCATGTCGGCAATCCACAGCGGAATAAAGTCCGCAGGGATCTCCCCAAAGCGAGAACAGACAAAAGCGTGATCCCATTTCCGGCATTTATCGCTTTTTCGTTCGATGATTTTATCAAAATCAAACACAACAACCCCCTGTTAGATTAATGCTTCAATGCCTGTTTTTACGCTCTGGACTTGTGGTCCGATAATGACCTGCACACTGTGCGCATCAAGAACGACCACTGATAATGCACCCGCATTCTTTAGTGTTTGCTGATCGATTTTGCTCATATCTTTCACGACCAGACGCAGGCGGGTAATGCAGTTGTCCAACGAATCAATGTTCTCTTTCCCGCCAAGGGCGCGGAGAATCAGGCCATGATCGTATTTCGATTTCCCTCGTGCTCTGGTGTTAGCTTCAACCGCTTGTGATGCGCCTTGTTGGTCCTCTTCGCGTCCTGGTGTTTTGATATCGTGTTTGAGGATGTACCAACGGAAGACAAAGAAGTAAGTGGCGAACCATACGATCCCAACAGGGAAGACCAGGTACCATTTCGTTGACAAGCCCTGCATAACACCGAAGATCAGTAAATCAAGAATACCGCCGTCGGTGTTACCGATTGTGACGCCTAACAGCGCCATGACCATCAAGGCCAGACCTGACATCACAATGTGGAAGACATACAACGCTGGGGCAATAAACAAGAACAAGAATTCGATAGGTTCAGAAATCCCCGTGACCACTGACACCAGCACGCCAGAAAGCAACAGACCTTTAATCACCGGGCGGTTTTCCGGGCGAGCAGTGCGATAAATAGCGTAAGCCACGGCAGGCAGGCCGAAAATGAACGTTGGCATAAACCCTTGTGACAGAAATGCCGTAACGTGTGGGCTAAACGGTAAACCCGCTTTAAGTTCTGCGTAGAAGATATTCAGTGCCCCGGCGACTTCATGACCATTAACAATTTCCATGCCACCCGCTGGGGTGAAACGCACCATCGCGAGCAGAATGTGGTGCAGGCCAAAGGGTTTGAGCAACAGCACGCCCACGCCGTACAGGAATGGCCCAAAGACGCTGGTACCCTGAATGAGGTGACCAATCCCGGCAATGCCAAGCGCGACGTACTCCCACAGAAGAGGAATAAACAGACCCACCAACGAGAGTGTTAACGCCGTAATAATCGGGACAAAACGGATGCCGCTAAAAAATGCGAAAGCATCATGCAGCACGGTGTCCTGAAAGCGCTCATGGAGAAAATAGGTAATTACGCCCACCACAATCCCGCCAAGTACCCCCATCTCAAGAGTCTGGATACCTAACACGATTGACTGACCCACTTGTTTCATCGCCGCAGGATCGGCAAGTTGGTGAGTAACGGTGAGATAGTAGTTAATGCTCATGTTCATCAGCATGTAACCCACAAAGCCAGCAAAGGCACCTACCGCTTTGTTACGTGTGGCGAGGCCCATAGGGATAGCCATGGCAAACATGATAGGAAGATAGCTGAAGGCGAACCCACCGACCATAGCAATAAAGCCGAAGGTTAATTGGGTAAGTTCTCCTCCCAAAAAGGGGAAGCTTTTGATTGTAGAAGGACTGGTGACTGAGCTACCAATGCCCAGTAATAAACCCATAAATGCAAGGAGGGATACTGGGAACATAAATGTTTTTCCCAGACTCTGAAAAAACTCCCACGCCTTCGATTTAAACGACTTTGCCTGCGTCATGTAGGGACTCCTCGGAATCGATAATATTAATTGAAGGTCCGCCTTGTATTAAGAACGCACCTTCATATTTGAGAGGTTTAGAATTATTTTTTTATGTGGTGATCCTGATACCTGATATTTTTCAGGCTTCAGCAGTGAGCAGCAGGCGGTTAGCCGAGCCGCAGACATTGACTTTGCTTCTCACCACCTCTTTCATGGCGTCCATACCGACGCGCATGTAGTAGCGGGGGTCGTTACCCTGTGGATTTTCAGCAAACCACCCTTTGACCGCGTCGGCGAAGGCGATTTTCAGTTCGGTGGCGACGTTGACTTTGCAGACGCCGAGTTCGATTGTGCGGCGGACGTATTCGTCAGGTACATCGCTTGCGCCGTGCAACACGAGTGGGATATCGACAACGTCACGAATCTCTGCCAGACGCTGGAAATCGATTTTGGGCGTTTTGGTGTAAAGACCGTGTGCAGTACCGATAGCGACGGCAAGGCTATCGACACCTGTCTGCTCAACAAAACGTTTTGCCTCCTGGGGATCGGTCAGGAAGGCGCTTTCTGCATCGACGCTCATGTCATCTTCTACGCCACCCAGACGTCCCAGTTCTGCCTCAACGCTGCAATCACGCGCGTGGCAGAAATCGACAACCGATTTCACCAGTTTCACGTTTTCCTCGAACGGGAAGTGACTGCCGTCGATCATGGCGCTACGAACGCCGGCATTCACTTTACGGCGGATGTCATCCAGCGATTCATGGTGATCAAGATGCAGTGCCAGCGGGATGTCATAGGTCGTGGAATAGGCGTTGCACAGTGCGTAAATCTCTTCCAGGGCAATGTGTTTAAAGGTGCCTGGCGTCCCGGCAAGGATCACCGGCGATCGCATTTCAGCGCAGACCTCGAGGATCGCCTGGATCGTTTCGGCGTTATGGATGTTGAAGGCGGGAACCGCATAGCCTTTTGCCAGGGCATCCTGAAGAAGATATTTGGTGGAAATAATACTCATCGCGAGATCCTCTTACGCATTCCAGGGGTGAATAACGACGCCTTGCACAACACGGTTTACCGTGCCGCTGGCGGAAGGTGTATCCGGGGTATTACCGACATTGATGGATTGCGTCAGCGCAAATACTTGCGCGTACATCAGGAAGCAAAATGCCTGCTCCATATCGATAAATGGGCGCGAAGGGGGCAGCAGGATATGTGGGCCTGCCTCGATGATGGCATCGCTTTCAGCCGCAATCGCCACGACGCGCATTGCCTGCTGGTCGCGACGTAATTCAGCCAACAGATCAAGATCGTACTGGCGTGTGTATGGATGGCTGGAGACAAACACCACAACCAGTGTTTCGCCATCGACCAGTGATTTTGGACCGTGACGGAAACCGGTAGGGGAGTCATAGAACGCAACCAGTTTACCCGCCGTCAGTTCCAGTACTTTCAATGCCGATTCGCGCGCAGCGCCCTGTAATCCACCGCTACCGAGGTAAACGACGCGTTTCCATGGCGCATTGCCGAACACGCCGTGGCTGAAATCACCGAGTGAAGTGAGGATCGCATGGCAACGATCGGCCACATCACGAAACGTTTGGCTGTTAATTGCTTCAGGGGCGAATACCGCCAGGCAACTGGCCATCATGGTGGTGATACTGCTGGTCATTGCAAACCCGCGATCGTGGGTTTCTGCAGGCATCAGCAGAGCGAAGGCGTTATCGCTATCGGCGGAATTTCGATACAGGCTTCCGGCTTCATTGCAGGTGATGGAAAGGTGGTAGCACTCGGGGACGAGTTGATTTGCCAGTTCAACGGCGGCAACGCTCTCCGGGCTGTTGCCAGAGCGAGCGAAAGAAACCAGCAACAGAGGGTGTGCAGGATTCAGGTAATCCATCGGATTGGTAACCAAATCGGTCGTCGGTACGGCGCTGATGTTTTTTCCTGTATGACTGGCGAGCCAGGGGGCGATGATGTCGCCGATAAATGCCGAGGTACCGGCGCCGGTCAATACGATCCGCAGATCATCCTTACGCAACAGCGGTGTAAGAAAATCATCGATAGCGGCTCGAAGAGTGTCGATGTTTTTAAGTGAGCGGGTCCAGCTTGCGGGTTGCTGGCGGATCTCTTCTTCAGTCCAGGTGCCGGTTGCGGCGGTGGCGTAAGTATAGGTTTCAGGCATAACTCAATCCTTAGTCGTGTGAATTCCACATCAGATGCTGGCCAAAAGGTCATCACCTTTCGTTTCATTTCACTTGTTCACATAATCAATTAAGTGAAATCTATAAGAAAGAAATCGAAACTTCAATGAAAGAAAGGGGAATAAAACGAAAATTGTGATCAATGAAATGAAAGTAAAAGATATCTCATTGATATTTAATCTCTTGAATTTGGGCTCTGGGCCAGGAGAAAGTTGACTAAACGAAAGGAAAAGAAAGAAAAGGCCTTCGGGTGAGTACCGAAGGCCTGCGTGAGACAACGTATCAGGGCTAAAGAGGGTGGGGATGACCCTGAATCCAGATCTGCTGAAGATGGAGTCCACTATCGAGGGCAATAATGTTGGCGCACTTGCCTGCTCTTAGCGATCCGAGTTGGCGCTCTATACCGAGTAATCGGGCCGGGTGAAGCGAGGCCATGTGGATGGCATCTTCTGGCGTGACACCCGCGTGTTCAACCATATTACGCACTGCCGCATCAAGTGAGAGTGTGCTGCCAGCGAGTCCGCCAGCGGCGGTTCGCACAATGCCATCACGCATCTCTACTTGCTCGCCACACAGCGAGTAACGCCCATCAGGCATCCCTGCGGCTTGCATTGCATCGGTAATCAGTACCACCCGTTCTTTTGCACAGCAGCAGCAAATTCGCATGACGCCCGGATGGACATGATGTCCGTCTGCAATAAGTTCCAGCCAGGCTCGCGAATCGATGAGTCCGGCGCCGACCATTCCGGGTTCCCGATGATGCAGGCCGGTCATACCGTTAAAGCAGTGCACTAACCCATCGGCTCCCGCATCAAATGCCTCACGCGTTTGCTCATAGGTGGCCGCGCTATGACCCAGCATTACCCGAATGCCTTGCTGCCTGAGATGCTGAATAGCCGCCAGCGCCCCCGGTTTCTCCGGAGCCAGCGCCACCACGCGTAACGTGTGTTGTGAGACAGAAATCAGTGCGTCCAGTTCGGCGATATTCAGTTCGCGGAACAACTCAGGCGGATGCGCGCCCTTATTCTGCGGCGTGAAATACGGCCCCTCCAGATAACTGCCCAATACCTGTGCGCCAGGCCCCCCGTTTTGGCAACGCTGTGCGATACGCGCAAGCGTAGTGTGGATAGCGCTCAATGGAGCGGTGACGGTCGTGGGCAGCCAACCCCCCACGCCTTCACGGGCTTTATACAGCGCCAGTTTGTCGAGCGTGTCGGGAGCCTCATCCATGACATCAATCCCTGCACCACCATGGACATGCGTATCAATATAAGCCGGACACAGCATCTCGGTATCGCGCGTGGTGATACCGGCAGGAATAGGCTCTATTGCTGTGATAATGCCGTCTTCGATACGCAGTTGGTGGTCGTCGAGCCAGCCCTCTTCAGTGAGCAGGCGCCTGGCGCGTAGCCACTGACTCATATTCCTTCCTCTGCTGGGGTTTCTTCACGACAGCGCTCCAGTTCATCGGCCAGGCTCGTCAGCCCCCGATGTCCGCACTCCAGCGCCTGTAGGCGAAACGTCTCGCTATCTAATCCTTCGCGTTCCAGCACCATTTCCAGCAGCAACTGAAGATTAGTGCCAGCGATCACTTCGCTTCCCGGTTTTTGCATCGCCAGTGTTGACGCCACGCGAAAGGGTGTGCCGCCCAGAAGATCTGTCAAAAAAACGATATTTTCTTTGCTATCCAGTTCAGCAACCGCCTGTTCAAGCTGAGAAGTCAGCAGCGCAGTGGTTGAGGTTTCGGGGAAATCAATGGCGGCAAATTGCAACTGCTCACCCGCGATTTGTTTCATCGCTTTTTCCATACCACTGGCAAATCCGCCATGGCCCGTCAAAATAATCCCTAACATCCGATAACCCCTCTGTATCTATAAGAAGTGACAGAATTTGCCGACGACACCCAGTACAACGGTGATGGCGATTAGACGCAGCGGGCTCCAGCCACGACGCACCAGCCAGTACATTGTCAACGTGTAGACCAGAGGTAAAAATGCAGGCATGAGTTTGTCGATAACGTCGGTCTGCAATTTCACCACAGCATCACCTGCGGTAATTTCAAGCGTCGTGTTAAGCCGCACGTAGGTGGCAACTAAGGCACCAATCACGGTCATGCCGACAATCGATGCTGCGTGCCCCACTTTTTTTGTATTGGCTTTAATCAGTGGAATTGCAGCGACACCCATGCGGTAAGCATAGTGAGCCAGACCAAAACGCAGGCCGAGGTGAACCACATTGAACAACACAAAAAAGACGACTGCGCCGAGAATGGAACCCTGTAGGGCGAGGCTGGCCCCGATACCACCGCAAATAGGTAGCAACGTCAGCCAGAACATGGCGTCACCAATGCCGCCAAGAGGCGCGCCTACCGCAATTTTAGTGCTTTGGATACTGTTCACATCCTGCTTGGATCGTTCCATGGCAAGGATAATGCCAATAACAAACGTCACCAGGAATGGGTGGGTGTTGAAGAACCCCATGTGACCTTTCATGGCGCGGGCCAGGTCGCGTTTATTGGTGTGGATTTTTTTCAGTGCGGGGAGCAGACCATACAGCCAACCGGAAGCCTGCATACGTTCATAGTTAAAAGAGGCCTGAAGTAACATTGAACGCCAGGCGACGCGATTAATATCTTTTTTCGTCAACTCTGCACCGATGTTTTGGTCTTCATAGATGTTTTCATTCACGCCGGAAAGCAATGTCTCTTCGGAATCTGAGACGCCTGGCAGGGTGGTTTGATTAGATGCCATCTTCGAATTCCTCTTTCTGGACCGCTGGGGCCGTTGTTTCAGGAGATTTGCGCAGCAGGTCGATCATCGCCATAGCCAGCGCGGCAGCAGCGATAGCCAGCACAGGAAGTTTGAGCCAGGCGGCGGCAACAAAGCCGATAATGAAATAGGGGATGTAGACATTTTTCATCATGATTTTCAGCAGCACGGCAAAACCGATAGCAGGCATAATGCCGCCTGCGACGCCAAGCCCGTCGATCAAACGTTCCGGGAGGACATCGATGGTGGTCTTCGCATGTTCCGCGCCGAAATAAATCGGTAGAAAAGCACACAGGAAATAGAAAATACCTAACGCCAATAGCGCTAAATAGTTAATGCGCTCGATCCCTCTCGTATCGGCATTCGCGGCCATACGGTCACAGCGAGACATCACGCCGGACATCACTGAGAACAAGAAGGTGATCCCCATTTGTACCGCTACGGCGAACGGCACCGCGACACCAACAGCGACATCAGGTTTCACCCCCGTGGTAATGGCGAAGGTCGTCCCCACGATAGTACCAATGATGACGTTCGGCGGCTGGGCACCGGCCAGCGGGGCCAAACCCATCCAGACCAGTTCGAGCGTACCGCCGGTTAAAATACCGGTTTGCAAATCCCCCAGAATCAGGCCGACCAGCGGCCCAAGCACAACGGGGCGGTGCAAATGCGTTAAACCGTTGAACATATCCAGGCCCGCAATAAAGGCAAGTATGCCGAGTGCGAAAGCCTGCAACAGACTGATTTCCATTGTGAATCCCTCAGAGTAATTTAAAGAGATCCAAAGCGGGTTCTGTTGGGACACCCTGAACGAAGCATTCTATTCCGGCAGCTTTCAGGTCGTTAAACGCAGTAATATCCTGCGCGTCGACAGAAACCGTTTTGGCAATTTGTTGTTTGCCATTGGCGTAATGCATGTTTCCTACGTTAATTCGCGAGATGGGAACGCCGCCCTCGACCAGGCGGAGGAAATCCGCCGGTGTTTTGCAAACCAGCAAAATCTTCTGCCGGTCGGCGGCGCGATGAATGTTATCGATCACTTTTTGCAGTGACCAAAAGCGTACGGCGATACCTTCTGCGAGCACCATTTCCATTAAGTTTTGCTGCACAGAGTCTTCAGCAACTTCATCGTTAGCGACCAGCACCAGATTCGCTCCGGCGAATCCGACCCATTGAACGCCGACCTGACCGTGGATCAAACGTTCGTCAATGCGACTCAATACAATGTTTGGCATAGTATTTTTCTCGTTGTGGCTACGCGTTATGGGACGTAACGTCCTGACAGGCTGCATGGTACTGTCGCAGGATGTCCTGGATATGGTCGATGATGAGGTCTCGTGGTGCAGCCTTGAGAACCCCCTCGCGGACTTTGACGTACTGCAGCGGTAAATATTGGCTAATGAGCGGCAGTGGAATCGGTTCGTCAGCCAGGTTGCGCACCAGACGGGCAAACGCGTCATCAATGTGTTGGTCAGGCCAGTAATAGCGGATGCGGTCGGAGTAGCTGTAACCGCGAGCAAACCGACGCGCATTTCCATCACCGTGGTAGTGACTTTGCCAGTACTCAGGGCGGTCAATCATCACGTTTTCAAGAACCTGACGCAGTCCAGAACCTGCTTTTGCCGGGAGTAATTCTTCTTCTATGGCTGCCAGTGAGAAGAGCGCCTCGCGCAAGGCGAAGGTGAGAGCCGGGCCGACTTTCAGAATTGCGAAATGATCTTTCACCAACTGGCGCAACGACTGAGGTGTTTGATAGTCCGTTGAATGTGCTTCAAAGATCAGCGTGTCATACGCTTCTACCATCGCGCTGAGTGCTTCTGCTTTATGCGGCTGGTAGTCAATAACATGCGTGTGATCGAACTCGACGCCGGGTTGTACCACCAGCCCAATGATGCGGGGCCAGATAGAATTTAACCCTTGCTTTTCAAATGCGTGCCGATGGGCTTCCAGTGTCGCGCGTGCTGCATCTGGCGTTGTGACTTCAAGTTCAGTGAGTGTCTCATGAGCGCCGCCGGGGACGGGGACTTCGGTACCGATGACATAAACCAGATCGGCTTCGCCAAAATGTTCGCAGCAGGTTTCTTCCGCGATCCTCGCGAGGCGAGCGGCGCGCTCTGCGACAATCTCGTCAGTCAACGGAACAGGATCGTTGGCACATGACATACTGCAATCAAGGTGGATCTTTTTGAATCCTGCGGCGACATAGCTTTTGATCAGCTCGTCTGCATTATCCATGGCCTGATCGGCGGGGAGATTTTGCCAGCGATTAGGGCCAAGATGATCGCCTCCCAGAATAAGCTGCGACTGTGGGAAGCCAAGTGAGTCGGCGAGCCTGCAAATGAATCCGCGAAAATCGGCGGGCGTCATACCGGTGTAGCCACCGAACTGATCAACCTGGTTCGACGTTGCCTCTACCAGCAGCGGAGTCTGGTGTTCGTGGGTGTAGCGTAATGCGGCTTCAAGCACCAGTGGATGTGCGGAACAAACGGCATAGATCCCGTTTGTTTTTCCCCGTTTATGCTGTTCCACCATCTCTGTCAGATGTTTCACTTCCCTCTCCCGGTCAGATGTATATGACAATAATCTTTCGTTTTGTTTCGATTGATACTGCTTTATCGTGTTGTAAAAATAAAACGAAAGATATTGGTTTTCCGATCTGCTTCACAAAAGAAACATAGTGAAAGGTTTCAGCGACGTGTTGACGGAGGCATGACAGGCTTATGGGACTTGCATTCCGCTAAAAGAAAGGCGTTAATAAGGAAAACGAAATGAAACGAAAGATTTACTAAAGGATTTTTTATGAGTAATACCGACGCTTCTGCAGATAAGCGGGTAACGGGTACCAGCGAAAGGCGTGAGCAGATTATTCAGCGGTTGCGACAGCAGGGAAGTGTGCAGGTAAACGATCTTTCAGCCTTATTCGGGGTTTCCACGGTAACAATCCGCAACGATCTGGCATTTCTGGAAAAACAGGGCATTGCTGTTCGAGCCTACGGCGGCGCGCTGATTTGCGATAGCAATACGCCTGCCGCGGAACCTTCTGTTGAAGATAAAAGTTCTCTTAATACGGCGGTGAAACGCAGTATTGCCAGAACGGCCGCGGAACTGATCAAACCCGGGCATCGTGTGATCCTGGACTCCGGTACCACCACCTGTGAAATTGCCCGTATGCTACGCCAGCATACCGATGTGATTGCGATGACCAACGGTATGAACGTTGCCAATGCGTTACTCGACGCTGAAGGGGTCGAACTACTGATGACGGGCGGGCATTTGCGTCGCCAGTCGCAGTCGTTTTACGGCGATCAGGCGGAACAGTCACTGCAAAATTACCACTTTGATATGTTGTTTCTCGGTGTCGATGCTATCGATTTAGATCGCGGTGTCAGCACACACAACGAAGATGAAGCCAGACTCAATCGCCGAATGTGTGAAGTGGCGGAACGGATTATCGTCGTCACCGACTCCAGCAAATTTAACCGCTCCAGCCTGCATAAAATCATTGATATGCAGCGTATTGATATGATTATTGTTGATGAAGGCATTCCCGTTGAGTGTCTGGAAGCATTACGGAAAATGGGTATTGATGTGATTCTGGTTGAGAATTAATCCCCTCTCTACACCGTGTAGAAGAGGGGAAGGCCGGGTGCCGCACCCGGCCAGGGTATCAATATCAGGTCACTGGCGCGGGGTTAAATACGGCCAGTTGATTGTGTAGTCCCCATTGATCCGAGAACGTTTTCTTGCGGCCACTGGCGACGTCAAGGATGAACTCGAACAGCTTCAGTCCCACCTCTTCGATGGTCTCTTCACCCGTGGCGATCGTACCCGCATTAATGTCCATTAAGTCGTACCAGCGGTTCGCCAGCTCTGTACGGGTCGCCATCTTAATCACCGGTACTGCCATCAAACCGTACGGTGTTCCGCGTCCGGTGGTAAAGACCTGGACGGTAATACCCGAAGCCACCTGCTGCGTGCCGCAAACAAAATCGCTGGCGGGCGTGGCGGCATAAATCAGACCGCGTTTACTCGGTCGCTGGCCCGCAGAGAGAACTTCCACAATGGCGCTTTTACCGGACTTTGCGATAGAGCCAAGCGCTTTTTCCACCACATTCGCCAGGCCGCCCTTTTTGTTGCCAGGGGAGGGGTTAGCGCTGCGGTCGGTTTTCCCCATATCAAGATAGTTATCGTACCAGGCCATCTCTTCCAGCAGGCGTTTGCCCACCTCTTCATTCACGGCGCGCGGTGTCAGCAAATGGATCGCATCGCGCACTTCGGTCACTTCTGAGAACATCACCGTTGCGCCGCAGCGTACTAACAGGTCAGAGGCATAACCCACCGCCGGGTTGGCCGTTACACCGGAAAACGCATCGCTGCCGCCGCACTGCATACCCACCACCAGTTCTGAGGCCGGACAGGTTTCGCGCTGGCGTTGATTCAATTTTTCCAGATGCCGTTTCGCCACCTGCAAAATATCATCGACCATCGATTTAAAGCCTACGTGTTTCTCATCCTGGAGCGTCACGATACTGGCGCTATCCACCGGGATACTTTGCACATCGTCGGTGCCTTCCAGCAGACGTTCCGGCTGCAGCTTTTCGCAACCCAGCCCGATAACCATCACTTCGCCGCCAAAGTTCGGGTTCAGTGCGATGTTATGGATGGTGCGAATCGGTACGATAGCCGCCGGGGCGTTAATCGCCACGCCGCAACCATAGAGGTGGTTTAGCCCCACCACGCCATCTACGTTTGGATAATGGGGCAGCAGATCGCGCTCAATGATTTTCACCACATAATCCACAACCCCGGCAACACAATGGACGCTGGTCGAGATACCGAGCAGGTTCTTGGTCCCGACGCTCCCATCGGCGTTGCGGTAGCCTTCAAAGGTATAGCCTTCCAGCGGCGGTAGCGGTTCCGGTACTTTGGTTGCCAGTGGCAGGGTATTCAGCGGCGGCGCTTTGGGCAGCTCAACCAGCGATTCATCAATCCAGCTCCCGCGCGCAATGTCGCGAACTGCGTACCCAATGACTTCGCCGTAGCGAATGATTTCACCGTGAGCCGGAATGGCCTCCAGTGCCACTTTATGGCCCTGAGGAATATGTTCAATCAACGCCAGTCCGTCAGGGAAGCGGGTTCCGGATTTCAGACCATTGTCATTGACAATAATCGCTACATTGTCAGTGTCATGCACCTTAATATAAAACGCCGGTGACGATTCTTGCCTAATTTCGATGTCGGCCATTGTCCAGTATTCTCCAGCCAGGTGGTGATAATAAAAAATAAGAGTCGAATCTGATGATAAGAATTAAAGATTCAATGTTGTGAAATAAGAATGTCAGGAGTTCAAAGTCAAGAATGTGATCAATGTCACTCATTGCTGTGAGCGCCGCGCCACAAGGGGCAGTAAAGCGTAAATCTGTGCATCAGCGCCCAGCATTATGTGCATTTGCTCAAGATAATATTTAAATATTATGGATTAAATGTTCTTTTGCACAATGCCTGATATCGCCTCGCTGATTATACTGAATCACGGTTTAAGGTGTCTGATAAATTATTTGATATTCTCTTTGTTTAGTAATTTGTCATATGAAATCACAATCAAATAATAATAAGAATGTCTTCTTAAGTGCCTGAGGTAAATAAAATGATACTGGATACGGTTGAAGAGAAAAAGAAAGGTACGCATACCCGCTATTTAATCTTGCTAATAATTTTTATTGTGACGGCCGTTAACTACGCTGACCGCGCGACACTTTCCATTGCCGGTACCGAAGTGGCGAAAGAGCTACAGCTGAGTGCGGTGTCAATGGGGTACATTTTTTCTGCCTTCGGCTGGGCCTATTTGCTGATGCAAATCCCTGGCGGCTGGCTGCTCGACAAATTTGGCTCGAAGAAAGTCTATACCTGGAGTCTGTTCTTCTGGTCGCTGTTTACCTTCCTGCAGGGCTTTGTGGATATGTTCCCGCTGGCCTGGGCGGGTGTCTCCATGTTCTGTATGCGTTTTATGCTGGGCTTTTCAGAAGCGCCTTCTTTCCCGGCTAACGCCCGTATTGTCGCCGCATGGTTCCCGACCAAAGAGCGTGGTACTGCCTCCGCTATCTTTAACTCGGCACAATATTTTTCGCTGGCGCTGTTTTCGCCGCTGTTGGGCTGGCTGACCTTTGCCTGGGGTTGGGAGCACGTGTTTACCGTGATGGGAGGCATCGGCTTCGTACTGACGGCGCTGTGGGTAAAACTGATCCACAACCCGACAGACCATCCACGCATGTCTGCGGAAGAGTTGAAGTTCATCTCTGAAAACGGCGCAGTGGTGGATATGGACCACAAAAAGCCTGGCAACGCGGTAGCCAGCGGCCCAAAACTGCATTACATCAAGCAGTTGTTGAGCAGCCGCATGATGTTGGGCGTGTTCTTCGGACAGTATTTCATCAACACCATTACCTGGTTTTTCCTGACCTGGTTCCCGATCTATCTGGTGCAGGAAAAGGGGATGTCGATTCTGAAAGTGGGTCTGGTGGCGTCTATCCCGGCGCTGTGTGGATTTGCGGGCGGTGTACTCGGCGGCGTGTTCTCCGATTATCTGATTAAACGCGGCGCTACCCTTACACTGGCACGTAAGTTACCGATTGTTCTCGGTATGCTGCTGGCCTCGACCATCATTCTGTGTAACTACACCGACAATACCGTGTTAGTGGTGATGCTGATGGCGCTGGCGTTCTTTGGTAAAGGGTTTGGCGCGCTGGGCTGGCCGGTGATTTCCGACACCGCGCCGAAAGAAATTGTTGGCCTGTGCGGCGGGGTATTCAACGTATTCGGTAACGTGGCCTCCATTGTCACCCCACTGGTGATTGGCTACCTGGTCAGTGAACTGCACTCATTTAATGCCGCGCTGGTGTTCGTTGGATGTTCAGCGTTGATGGCGATGGTCTGCTACCTGTTTATTGTCGGCGACATTAAACGTATGGAATTACAAAAGTAATTAACGGTTAAGAGACAAGGTATAAGCGATGAATAACGATATCTTCCCGAATAAGTTTAAGGCCGCGCTGGCTGCCAAACAGGTACAGATTGGCTGCTGGTCTGCGCTGGCAAACCCGATTAGCACAGAAGTGCTGGGTCTGGCCGGGTTCGACTGGCTGGTGCTGGATGGCGAACATGCGCCAAACGATATCTCCACTTTTATCCCGCAACTGATGGCGCTGAAAGGCAGTACCAGCGCGCCGGTAGTGCGTGTCCCGACCAACGAGCCGGTGATCATTAAGCGTCTGCTGGATATCGGTTTCTATAACTTTCTGATCCCGTTTGTGGAAACAGAAGAGCAAGCGGTATTGGCTGTGGCGTCCACCCGTTATCCGCCGGAAGGCATTCGTGGCGTCTCCGTTTCTCACCGCGCCAACATGTTTGGCACCGTGCCGGACTATTTTGCGCAGTCAAACAAGAACATCACCATTCTGGTGCAAATTGAAAGCCAGCAAGGGGTGGACAACGTTGATGCCATCGCCGCCACCGACGGTGTGGACGGGATCTTCGTCGGGCCAAGTGACCTGGCGGCGGCACTCGGCCATCTCGGTAATGCGGCGCATCCGGAAGTACAAAAAGCCATCCAGCATATTTTTGCCCGTGCAAAAGCACACGGCAAACCGAGCGGCATTCTGGCGCCAGTTGACGCTGATGCGCGCCGCTATCTGGAATGGGGCGCAACCTTCGTTGCTGTCGGCAGCGACCTCGGTGTCTTCCGTTCTGCTACGCAAAAACTGGCTGATTCCTTTAAGAAATAAACACCACCAAAAGAAGAGAGAGACGCAATTATGACGATGAAAGTAGGTTTCATTGGCCTGGGCATTATGGGCAAACCCATGTGCAAAAACCTCCTCAAAGCGGGCTACTCGCTGGTGGTGACAGACCGTAACCGTGATGCGATTGCTGAAGTTATTGCGGCAGGCGCAGAAACCGCGACAACGGCAAAAGCAATCGCGGAGCAGTGTGATGTGATTATCACCATGCTGCCAAACTCCCCGCACGTTAAGGAGGTGGCGCTGGGCGAAAACGGCATCATCGACGGGGCGAAACCGGGGACAGTGCTTATCGATATGAGCTCCATCGCACCACTGGCGAGCCGTGAAATCAGCGACGCGCTGAAAGCGAAAGGTATCGATATGCTGGATGCGCCGGTAAGCGGCGGTGAACCGAAGGCGATCGATGGCACGTTGTCGGTGATGGTGGGCGGCGATAAAGCGATTTTCGACAAATATTACCCCCTGCTGAAAGCGATGGCCGGTTCTGTGGTACACACCGGGGAAATCGGTGCGGGTAACGTTACCAAACTGGCAAACCAGGTCATTGTCGCGCTGAACATTGCCGCGATGTCTGAAGCACTGACCCTGGCAACCAAAGCGGGCGTGAATCCGGATCTGGTTTATCAGGCGATTCGTGGCGGTCTGGCGGGCAGCACCGTGCTGGATGCGAAAGCACCGATGGTGATGGATCGTAACTTCAAGCCGGGATTCCGTATCGATCTGCACATTAAAGATCTGGCCAATGCGCTGGATACTTCTCACGGCGTTGGGGCGCAGTTGCCGCTGACCGCAGCAGTGATGGAGATGATGCAGGCGCTGCGTGCTGATGGGTTGGGGACGGCCGATCACAGCGCGCTTGCATGCTACTACGAAAAACTGGCGAAAGTGGAAGTCACTCGCTAATGACGTTGTGCCCGGATGGCGCCCAGCGCTCCGGGCCTGGATCCCAGGCCGGATAAGTGAAACGCCATCCGGCGTTGTGCAGTAACAGGCTACTACTATGAAAATCGTAATCGCCCCAGACTCTTACAAAGAAAGCCTTTCTGCCACCGAGGTAGCACAGGCGATAGAAAAAGGATTTCGGGAAATTTTCCCCGATGCGCAATATGTTTCTGTTCCTGTTGCCGATGGTGGCGAAGGGACTGTTGAAGCCATGATTGCCGCCACGCAAGGTTCTGCACATGTCGCGCGGGTAACCGGGCCGCTGGGTGACAAGGTGAATGCCTGTTGGGGGATATCCGGCGACGGTAAAACCGCGTTTATCGAAATGGCGGCGGCCAGCGGGCTGGCTCTGGTTCCCCCGGAAAAGCGTAACCCGTTAATCACGACCTCGCGTGGAACCGGGGAACTCATTCTGCATGCTCTGGAAAGCGGCGCCAGAAGCATCATTATCGGTATTGGCGGCAGCGCGACCAATGATGGTGGGGCCGGTATGGTACAGGCCCTGGGCGCCCGACTTTGTGATGCAAATGGCACAGAGATAGGTTACGGCGGTGGGAGTTTGAACAGCCTGAACTCCATTGATATCTCCGGTCTGGATCCACGCTTAAAAGGCTGCTCTATCCGCGTCGCCTGTGATGTGACCAACCCGCTTCTCGGCGAGAATGGCGCTTCACGTATTTTTGGGCCTCAGAAAGGGGCGACCGAAGCGCGTATTACTGAACTGGATCGCAATCTTGCGCACTATGCTGACGTAATAAAAAAATCACTGCGTATCGATGTGAAAGACGTGCCTGGCGCGGGCGCGGCTGGAGGGATGGGCGCGGCACTGATGGCGTTTCTTGGCGCTGAGTTGAAGAGCGGAATTGAAATAGTGACCCAGGCGCTTCATCTCGAAGAGCATATCCACGACTGTACGCTGGTGGTGACAGGTGAAGGGCGCATCGACAGCCAGAGCATTCACGGCAAAGTGCCGGTTGGCGTGGCAAGCGTGGCGAAAAAATACCATAAACCGGTGATTGGCATTGCAGGCAGCCTGACAAGCGATGTCGCAGTTGTGCATCAGTATGGTATTGACGCGGTCTTCAGCGTACTGACCCGGATTGAGACGCTGGAAGAGGCCTTCCGGGGCGCATTTGACAATATTTATCGTGCCTCGCGCAATATTGCAGCCACGCTGGCCGTCGGGATGCACAGTGCGGGGTGACAAGGGCACGCAAACCCTCTATACTTCGCGCCGAAGCTGACCAGACAGTCGCCGCTTCGTCGTCGTCCCTTTCGGGGGAGACGGGCGGAGGGGAGGAAAGTCCGGGCTCCATAGGGCAGGGTGCCAGGTAACGCCTGGGGGGGAAACCCACGACCAGTGCAACAGAGAGCAAACCGCCGATGGCCCGCGCAAGCGGGATCAGGTAAGGGTGAAAGGGTGCGGTAAGAGCGCACCGCGCGGCTGGTAACAGTCCGTGGCACGGTAAACTCCACCCGGAGCAAGGCCAAATAGGGGTTCATAAGGTACGGCCCGTACTGAACCCGGGTAGGCTGCTTGAGCCAGTGAGCGATTGCTGGCCTAGATGAATGACTGTCCAACGACAGAACCCGGCTTATCGGTCAGTTTCACCTCTTAAAAAACCCCGCTTCGGCGGGGTTTTTGCTTTTCAGGGGCAGGAAGATGAATGACTGTCCAACGACGCTATACCCAAAAGAAAGCGGCTTATCGGTCAGTTTCACCGCTTAAAGAACCCCGCTTCGGCTAATACCGTTCACTTAAGCCAATGAATGAGGGGAAACGCCGGGATTTGGTTCCCGGAGGGACGCCAAACCCGGTGGTCGCCCCGGACATCTCGATCATCAACTAACGGTGTTACCGCTTCGGCGTTTTTTTGCTTTTACGGGGCAGGGGGTGAGGCTTGCTCCCCTCCGGGAGCGAGCCGGTGTCCGCACAACCCGTTTTTTAGCGGATAATGTACTCGTTGATGGCATGAATTTAGCGCTCCCGGAGCGTAATAAGTGGGGAGGGGTCGGGTAATAAATCGGCATATTTGAAATAACGCGGGCAGCATCCACCGGGAAAGATTTCTTGTTTTGTGACGATTAACGCAAATCGCTACCGCTGAGTATTTTTGCCAGACAAAAGAAATGCAGATGATCAAAATCACAAAATTACGCGCTGCAAAAATTGACAAACTAAGTGTTAAAATAATGTTTTAAATGATAACAAAAGGAGTTAAATAGTTTAAGAAATGATAAATATAATATTTTTTTACAAACAAACGGGGTGAAAAAGTGTGATGTGCCACAATTTTTAACGGCGATCTTGTCCTGCTTATACAGATAGTTGATAAATTACTTTATAAATTTAAATGTAAATTTGTGTGATAATCACGCTGTAATTGCTTGAATTATCGTCTGTGCGGTCTTTTTAAAATAACCTCTAAAACGCAGATGTTATCGCCATAAAATATCGTTATCCCCTGTGGTTTTTCTTGATGAAAGTCCTGTCAAAGCCTCGATATAAGCCAATATAGCATTGATTTATAAGTGTTTATTTTGAAAATCATAGGTCTGATAAATGTAAGGTAAGGTAATTTGTGAGTGGTCGCACATAACCACATAACTTTTATTTGGTACACTTCCTGCCGTCAATAAAGTAATTAGTGCAGGCCGATATGAATAATATTCTTCTCCCTAAAACACAGCATTTAGTGGTCTTCCAGGAAGTCATTAGGAGTGGTTCTATCGGTTCGGCTGCAAAAGAATTAGGCTTAACTCAACCCGCAGTCAGCAAAATTGTCAGTGATGTTGAAGCCTATTTTGGTGTTGAGTTAGTCGTTCGTAAAAATACGGGTGTGACATTGACGAGTGCGGGTCAGGTATTGTTGTCCTGGTCCGAAACAATTACCCGTGAAATGAAAAACATGGTGAGTGAGATGAATAGCATGACCTGTAATACGGTCGTCGACGTCTCGTTTGGTTTTCCTTCGCTGATTGGCTTTACGTTCATGTCAGACATGATTCACAAGTTTAAAGAGGTGTTCCCGAAAGCGCAGGTTTCGATGTACGAAGCGCAGCTTTCCTCTTTTCTACCTGCGATTCGTGATGGCCGACTGGACTTCGCTATCGGTACGCTGAGCGATGAGATGAAACTGCAAGATCTGCATGTGGAGCCGCTCTTTGAATCCGAGTTTGTGTTAGTTGCCAGCAAGTCCCGAACATGCAACGGCATCACTACGCTGGAATCGTTGAAGAACGAACAGTGGGTGTTGCCACAAACGAATATGGGCTACTACAGCGAACTCCTCACCACGTTACAAAGAAACGGCATCAACAGTGAAAACATCGTTAAAACAGATTCTGTTGTCACCATTTATAATCTGGTTCTCAATGCTGATTTCTTGACAGTCATTCCTTGCGATATGACCACACCTTTTGGTTCAAATCAGTTTATTACTATTCCAGTAGAAGAGACTTTACCGGTTGCGCGATATGCCGCGGTATGGTCTAAAAATTATCGAATTAAAAAGGCGGCATCGGTTTTGGTTGAATTAGCCAAAGAATATTCATCATATAATGGTTGCAGACGAAAGCAATTAATCGAAATTAACTGAACTTAGTTTTAATCCGTAATTGACGCCATGTGTCTGAATATCAGGCATTGGTAACAGCTATTCATATTAGTTTAATACCCAGGTAAGAGGTTTTCATGCACATTACATACGATCTCCCGGTTGCTATTGAAGATGTCATCGAAGCGAAAAAAAGACTTGCGGGCAAAATCTATAAAACGGGGATGCCTCGCTCCAACTATTTGAGTGAACGTTGCAAAGGTGAAATATTCCTGAAGTTTGAAAATATGCAACGTACCGGCTCATTTAAAATCCGTGGCGCATTTAATAAACTCAGCTCTTTAACGGAAGCGGAAAGACGCAAAGGTGTGGTGGCCTGTTCTGCGGGTAATCACGCGCAAGGGGTTTCTCTCTCCTGTGCCATGCTCGGAATTGACGGCAAGGTTGTTATGCCTAAAGGCGCGCCTAAGTCTAAAGTCGCGGCCACCTGTGACTATTCTGCAGAAGTAATCCTGCACGGTGACAACTTCAACGACACGATTGCCAAAGTCAGTGAAATTGTTGAAACCGAAGGGCGTATTTTTATTCCGCCTTATGATGATCCGAAAGTGATTGCCGGTCAGGGTACAATTGGCCTGGAAATCATGGAAGATTTATATGATGTCGATAACGTGATTGTGCCAATCGGCGGCGGCGGCTTAATTGCAGGTGTTGCGATTGCGATTAAATCGATCAACCCGACTATTAAAATTATCGGCGTACAGTCTGAAAACGTACACGGTATGGCGGCATCTTACCATGCCGGTGAAATAACCACGCATCGAACGACCGGCACCCTGGCGGATGGTTGTGATGTCTCTCGCCCGGGTAATTTGACCTATGAAATTGTTCGTGAATTAGTTGACGACATCGTACTGGTCAGCGAGGACGAAATTCGCAGCAGTATGATTGCGTTAATACAGCGTAATAAAGTTGTCACCGAAGGCGCTGGTGCTCTGGCTTGTGCAGCATTATTAAGCGGGAAATTAGATAGCTATATCCAGAACAGAAAAACAGTCTGCATTATTTCTGGCGGTAATATCGATCTTTCTCGTGTTTCTCAAATTACTGGTTTAGTTGACGCTTAATATTTCGTTGAGGATAGGATATGAGTACTACTGATAGCATTGTATCCAGCCAGACAAAACAGTCGTCCTGGCGCAAATCGGACACCACCTGGACACTGGGTTTATTTGGTACAGCCATCGGCGCAGGGGTATTGTTCTTCCCCATCCGCGCAGGTTTTGGCGGACTGATCCCCATTTTGTTGATGCTGGTGCTAGCATACCCCATCGCGTTCTATTGCCACCGTGCACTGGCACGCCTGTGTCTTTCCGGTTCTAATCCATCCGGGAACATCACAGAAACGGTTGAAGAGCATTTTGGTAAAACAGGCGGCGTGGTTATCACGTTCCTCTACTTCTTTGCGATTTGCCCACTGCTGTGGATTTATGGCGTCACCATCACCAACACCTTTATGACTTTCTGGGAAAACCAGTTGCAGATGCCAGCGCTTAACCGTGGCTTCGTGGCACTGTTCCTGCTGCTCCTGATGGCATTCGTCATCTGGTTCGGTAAAGATCTGATGGTTAAAGTGATGAGCTACCTGGTATGGCCGTTCATTGCCAGCCTGGTGCTGATCTCCATGTCCTTGATCCCTTACTGGAACTCAGCGGTTATCGATCAGGTGGATCTCAGTAATATCGCGTTGACCGGGCATGACGGTATCCTGGTTACCGTATGGCTGGGTATTTCCATCATGGTGTTCTCTTTCAACTTCTCGCCGATTGTGTCTTCTTTCGTGGTCTCTAAACGCGAAGAGTATGAGAAAGATTTCGGTCGTGAGTTTACTGAGCAGAAATGTTCCAAAATCATCTCCCGCGCCAGTATGTTGATGGTTGCCGTGGTGATGTTCTTCGCCTTTAGCTGCCTGTTCACGCTCTCTCCGGCAAACATGGCGGAAGCCAAAGCGCAGAACATTCCGGTGCTTTCTTACCTGGCAAACCACTTTGCTTCACTGTCCGGCACGAAATCGACTTTCGCCACGGTTCTGGAGTACGGCGCTTCCATCATCGCGTTGGTCGCCATTTTCAAATCTTTCTTCGGTCACTATCTGGGCACGCTGGAAGGTCTGAACGGTCTGGTGCTGAAGTTCGGTTATAAAGGCGATAAAACCAAAGTTTCCTCCGGCAAACTTAACACCATCAGCATGATCTTCATCATGGGTTCCACCTGGGTTGTGGCCTACGCCAACCCGAACATTCTGGACCTGATTGAAGCCATGGGTGCGCCGATCATTGCATCGCTGCTCTGCCTGCTGCCGATGTACGCCATCCGTAAAGCGCCGTCTCTGGCGAAGTACCGTGGTCGTCTGGATAACGTGTTTGTTACCGTCATTGGTCTGCTGACCATTCTGAACATCGTGTACAAACTGTTTTAATCCTTAAACGCAGGATGAGTAGTGAAATGAATGAATTCCCGGTAGTTTTGGTTATTAACTGTGGATCATCTTCAATTAAGTTTTCAGTGCTGGATGCAACCCATTGTGATGTTTTGATGGCGGGTATTGCGGACGGGATTAATTCTGAAAATGCTTTTTTGGTCGTGAATGGAGGAGAGCCAGCTCAGCTGGCTCACCACAGCTACGAAGGTGCATTCCAGGCAATAGCCGTTGAGCTGGAAAAACGTAATTTAATCGATAGCGTGGCCTTAATTGGCCACCGTATCGCCCACGGCGGAAATATCTTTACTGAGTCGGCCATTATCACTGATGAAGTTATTGAAAATATTCGCCGGGTTTCTCCTTTAGCACCCTTACACAATTACGCGAATTTAAGCGGAATTGAATCGGCAAAGCAGTTGTTCCCTGGTGTTCAGCAGGTGGCCGTTTTTGATACCAGCTTCCATCAAACGCTGGCACCTGAGGCTTACCTGTACGGTTTACCGTGGAAATATTTTGAAGAGCTGGGTGTGCGTCGCTATGGATTTCATGGCACATCGCATCGCTACGTTTCACAACGTGCGTACGATCTCCTCGAACTTCAGGAGCCGGATTCAGGTCTGGTGATTGCTCATCTCGGCAATGGCGCGTCAATCTGCGCTGTGCGTAACGGACAGAGCGTCGACACCTCGATGGGGATGACGCCGCTGGAAGGGCTGATGATGGGCACGCGCAGCGGCGACGTGGACTTTGGCGCCATGGCGTGGGTAGCCAGCGAAACCAACCAGACGCTGAGTGACCTTGAGCGTGTGGTCAACAAAGAGTCCGGCTTACTGGGAATTTCGGGTCTGTCTTCTGATTTACGTGTGCTGGAAAAAGCCTGGCACGAAGGTCATGAACGCGCACAGTTGGCGATCAAAACGTTTGTGCATCGCATTGCACGCCATATTGCTGGCCACGCTGCGTCGTTACATCGTCTGGACGGCATTATTTTCACTGGCGGTATCGGTGAGAACTCCGTGTTAATTCGCCGCCTGGTGATTGAACACCTGGCCGTACTGGGCGTGAGTGTAGACAGCGATATGAACAGTCTGCCTAACTCCCATGGCGAAAGAATTATCTCAGGCAAAGAGGCTCGTGTTATTTGCGCCGTCATTCCAACGAATGAAGAAAAAATGATTGCACTCGATGCTATTCATTTAGGCAAAGTTAACGCCCCCGTGGAATTTGCATAACTTATTTGTTGTTCTGTAGAGAGATTATTTTTCATGAAGGTAAATATCGATACCAGCGATATGCTGTATGCCGACGCCTGGCTTGGTTTTAAAGGTACGGACTGGAAAGAAGAAATTAATGTCCGTGATTTTATTCAGCACAACTATACGCCATATGAAGGGGATGAATCTTTCCTCGCAGAAGCGACCCCGGCAACCACAGCACTGTGGGAAAAAGTCATGGCGGGAATTCGTATTGAAAACTCAACCCATGCCCCGGTTGATTTCGATACTAATGTAGCGACAACGATCACCGCGCATGATGCGGGATATATTGAACAAGAGCTGGAAAAGATCGTCGGTCTGCAAACGGATAAACCGTTGAAGCGCGCTCTGCACCCGTTTGGCGGTGTCAATATGATCAAAAGCTCGTTCGATGCTTATGGTCGTGAGATGGATGCCGATTTCGAATATCAATTTACAGAACTGCGTAAGACCCATAACCAGGGCGTGTTCGACGCCTATTCCCCGGATATGCTGCGTTGCCGTAAGTCCGGCGTATTGACCGGTCTGCCGGATGGCTATGGCCGTGGCCGCATCATTGGCGATTACCGCCGCGTCGCGCTGTACGGTATCCGCTATCTGGTGCGTGAGCGTGAACAGCAATTTGCCGATCTCCAGTCGAATCTGGAGTGGGGGCAGAATCTTGAGGCGACCATTCGTCTGCGTGAGGAACTCTCAGAGCACCGTCGCGCGCTGTTGCAAATGCAGGAAATGGCGGCGAAATACGGTTGTGATATCTCCCGTCCGGCGCGTAATGCGCAGGAAGCCGTACAGTGGGTTTACTTTGCCTATCTGGCGGCGGTGAAATCGCAGAACGGCGGTGCAATGTCACTCGGTCGTACCGCGTCGTTCCTTGATATCTACATCGAACGTGACTTCAAAGCCGGCGTCCTGACGGAGCAGCAGGCACAGGAACTGATCGACCACTTCATCATGAAGATCCGTATGGTGCGCTTCCTGCGTACGCCGGAATTCGACACGCTGTTCTCCGGCGACCCTATCTGGGCGACCGAAGTGATCGGCGGGATGGGGCTGGATGGTCGCACGCTGGTGACCAAAAACTCCTACCGTTACCTGCATACGCTGCACACCATGGGGCCAGCGCCAGAACCAAACCTGACCGTGTTGTGGTCGGAAGCGTTGCCGATTGCGTTTAAAAAGTATGCTGCACAGGTTTCTATCGTCACTTCATCGTTGCAGTATGAAAACGACGATCTGATGCGTGCTGACTTCGACAGCGACGATTATGCCATTGCCTGCTGCGTAAGCCCGATGGTGATCGGCAAGCAAATGCAGTTCTTTGGTGCGCGAGCCAACCTCGCAAAAACCCTGCTGTACGCAATTAACGGCGGTGTTGATGAGAAGCTGAAAATCCAGGTTGGGCCGAAAACGGCGCCATTGATGGATGACGTGCTGGATTACGACACGGTGATGGAGAGCCTTGACCACTTTATGGACTGGCTGGCGGTGCAGTACATCAGCGCCCTGAACATCATCCACTACATGCATGACAAGTACAGCTACGAAGCGTCACTGATGGCGCTGCACGATCGCGATGTTTATCGGACGATGGCGTGCGGAATGGCGGGCTTGTCCGTCGCAGCGGATTCCCTCTCAGCCATCAAGTATGCGCGAGTGAAACCGATTCGTGATGAAAACGGACTGGCTGTCGACTTTGAAATTGAAGGCGACTATCCGCAGTACGGGAATAACGACGAGCGTGTGGACAGCATTGCCTGCGATCTGGTTGAACGCTTTATGAAGAAAATTAAAGTGTTGCCAACCTACCGTAATGCAGTGCCGACGCAGTCTATCCTGACCATTACCTCTAACGTGGTGTATGGACAGAAAACCGGGAACACCCCGGATGGTCGTCGCGCCGGTACGCCGTTCGCGCCAGGGGCTAACCCGATGCATGGCCGTGACCGTAAAGGGGCTGTAGCGTCGCTGACATCGGTAGCAAAACTGCCGTTCACCTACGCCAAAGACGGTATTTCGTACACCTTCTCCATTGTGCCAGCGGCGCTGGGTAAAGACGATGGCGTGCGCAAAACCAACCTGGTCGGTCTGTTAGACGGTTACTTCCATCATGAAGCACATGTTGAAGGTGGGCAGCACCTGAACGTGAACGTGATGAACCGTGAAATGCTGCTGGATGCGATTGAGCACCCGGAAAACTATCCAAACCTGACAATCCGTGTCTCCGGTTACGCTGTGCGCTTCAATGCGCTGACCCGCGAGCAGCAACAGGATGTCATTTCGCGTACTTTCACCCAGGCGATTTAACGCCGGAGGCGATATGAGAAAGAGTATTGAGACCCAACGTGCACCGGGGGCCATCGGCCCCTACGTACAGGGCGTTGATTTAGGCAGTATGGTGCTGACGTCGGGCCAGATCCCGGTTTGCCCGCAAACGGGTGAGGTTGCTGAAAACGTTGCCGATCAGGCGCGCCAGAGCCTTGAGAACGTGAAGGCCATCGTGATTGCCGCCGGGTTAGACGTGGGCAGCATCGTGAAAACAACTGTCTTCATTACCGATATGAATGACTTTGCCACTATCAATCAGGTTTACCAGCAGTTCTTTGACGAACACCAGGCTATCTATCCCGCACGCAGTTGCGTTCAGGTTGCCCGTTTGCCGAAGGACGTGAAACTGGAGATTGAAGCCATCGCGGTGCGCAGCGCGTAAGTCGTCATCCCCTGCGGGGCGATCGTTAGGATCGCCCCGAACTCAATAATGAGTGTGAAACCTGGTCTTCACTGAACGGCAATCCGAGGGTGTGGATATGATTAGCGCATTCGAAATTTTTAAGATTGGCATTGGACCTTCCAGCTCGCATACCGTAGGGCCAATGAATGCTGGAAAATGTTTTATTGATCAACTGACCCGTTCTGGGGCACTGCTGCAGACGACGCGTATGGTGGTCGATCTGTATGGATCGTTATCGCTGACCGGAAAAGGTCATGCGACGGATGTCGCCATCATGATGGGACTGGCTGGAAATAGCCCACAGGATGTTGATATTGATGGTATTCCTGCGTTTATTCAGGAAGCTACCCGTACCGGACGCCTGTCGGTGGCACAAGGCGCTCACGTCGTCGATTTTCCCGTAGCCGACAGTATTCTCTTCCATGAAGAAACGCTCCCGCGCCATGAGAATGGGATGCGCATCACCGCGTGGAACGGGCAGGAAAAACTGCTAAGCAAAACCTATTACTCCGTTGGCGGCGGCTTTATCGTCGAAGAGGAGCGTTTTGGTCAGGCGCATGACGTTGAAACGTCTGTACCTTATGGCTTTCACTCCGCCAGCGAACTCCTGAAACTGTGTGAACGAAATGGTCTCTCCGTCTCTGGCTTGATGATGCAAAATGAGCTGGCGATGCGCAGTAAAGACGAAGTGGATGCGGGATTTGCGCGTATCTGGGAGGTGATGCATGCCGGGATAGAACGTGGCATGAACACCGAAGGCGTGCTGCCAGGACCGCTTAATGTACCGCGTCGCGCGGTCGCGCTGCGTCGGTTACTGGTTTCCAGCGACAGCCTGTCGAGCGATCCGATGAATGTTATCGACTGGATCAACATGTTTGCCTTAGCCGTGAGTGAAGAAAACGCGGCGGGAGGACGGGTCGTGACCGCGCCGACAAACGGTGCGTGTGGCATTATCCCTGCCGTACTGGCCTATTATGACAAGTTCCGCCGTCCGGTGAATGCAAACTCAATTGCCCGTTATTTACTGGCGGCTGGCGCTATTGGCGCGTTGTACAAGATGAATGCTTCCATCTCCGGGGCGGAAGTTGGCTGTCAGGGCGAGATAGGCGTCGCCTGTTCGATGGCCGCGGCAGGACTCACAGAATTGCTGGGCGGTAGTCCGGCGCAGGTCTGTATTGCGGCGGAAATCGCGATGGAACACAACCTGGGATTAACCTGTGATCCGGTAGCCGGACAGGTACAAATTCCGTGCATTGAACGTAACGCGATTAATGCTGTAAAAGCGGTGAATGCGGCGCGTATGGCGTTGCGCCGGACATCTGAACCACGGGTTTCTCTCGATAAAGTCATCGAGACGATGTATGAGACCGGTAAAGATATGAACGATAAATACCGTGAAACCTCACGTGGCGGTCTGGCAATTAAAGTCGTTTGTACCTGACATAACCCTTCTTCTCTTCCCCCTTTAGGCGCATCCTGGTGCGCCTTTTTTTATGTTGTGATCTCCGTCAAATTCATGTTGTGATCCCCTTCAAATAGAGAAAATGTACTCACTTATTGCTTTTTAAATAGAAAATATTTCTTAACTTTTAGAAATTGTAGGGGCTTTATTGTGAAGTTTTTCTCTGACCCTGGGCGTATGATTTCTTCATTACAAAAGCTCGCCTGCAGAAAACGTACCGCGTATCGCCTTGATGCGGCACGAAAAAAATAAAAAAATACCTCTACCTGGACATTAAGCGAGAACCCTATGGAAACGGCAACGAATAACAGCGTCATACTCGACGCATCGGCTCCAGCGCGCCGGGCTGGAATGAGTGAAAGTGAATGGCGTGAAGCGATTAAATTCGACAGCATGGATACTGGCTGGGTCATTATGAGTATCGGCATGGCGATTGGCGCGGGGATTGTTTTTCTCCCTGTCCAGGTGGGATTAATGGGGCTGTGGGTCTTTTTGCTCTCCTCCATTATTGGCTACCCGGCGATGTACCTGTTTCAGCGTTTGTTTATTAACACCCTGGCGGAATCCCCTGAGTGCAAAGACTACCCCAGCGTCATCAGCGGCTATCTGGGTAAAAACTGGGGGATCTTGTTAGGTGCGCTTTACTTTGTGATGTTGGTTATCTGGATGTTTGTGTATTCCACCGCCATAACCAATGACAGCGCGTCATATCTGCACACCTTCGGCGTCACTGAAGGTTTACTCTCTGACAGCCCGTTCTATGGCCTGGTACTGATTTGTGCGCTGGTGGCCATCTCATCACGCGGTGAAAAGCTGCTGTTTAAAATCTCTACCGGCATGGTGCTGACCAAGCTATTAGTGGTGGCGGCATTGGGTGTATCAATGATCGGGATGTGGCATCTGTATAACATTGGCGCACTGCCGCCGATGGCGCTGCTGGTGAAAAACGCCATCATCACGCTGCCGTTTACCCTGACGTCAATCCTGTTTATCCAAACCTTAAGCCCGATGGTTATCTCTTACCGTTCACGTTCAAAATCCATCGAGGTGGCGCGTCATAAAGCCCTGCGTGCCATGAATATTGCGTTTGGGATCTTGTTTGTCACGGTCTTTTTCTATGCTGTCTCTTTCACTCTGGCGATGGGCCACGATGAAGCGGTGAAAGCGTATGAGCAGAATATCTCCGCTCTCGCGATTGCTGCACAGTTTATCAGTGGCGATGGGGCCGGTTGGGTCAAAGTGGTCAGCGTCATTCTGAACATCTTTGCGGTGATGACTGCATTCTTCGGGGTTTACCTGGGCTTTCGTGAAGCCACGCAAGGGATTGTGATGAACCTGTTGCGCCGCAAAATGCCTGCCGAGAAAATCAACGAAACACTCGTTCAGCGCGGCATTATGCTGTTCGCCATCTTACTGGCCTGGAGCGCGATTGTATTGAATGCGCCCGTCCTTAGCTTTACCTCAATTTGTAGCCCAATCTTCGGCATGGTGGGATGTTTGATCCCAGCGTGGCTGGTCTACAAAGTTCCTGCATTGCACAAATACAAAGGCGCGTCGTTATATCTGATTATCTTCACTGGCCTGTTGCTGTGCGTTTCTCCGTTCCTGGCATTTTCTTGATATTGATGAAATTTTAAGGTCATTGTTATGTTTGAGACTACAGTAAATCCATTATGGCAGCGTTTTATCCTGGCGGTGCAGGAAGAAGTCAAACCGGCGCTGGGATGTACTGAACCCATTTCACTGGCCCTGGCGGCAGCGGTTGCGGTCTCTGAGCTTGAAGGCCAGGTCGAACGCATTGATGCGTGGGTCTCACCAAACCTGATGAAAAACGGCATGGGGGTTACCGTGCCAGGCACAGGGATGGTCGGGTTGCCCGTTGCGGCAGCTCTGGGGGCGTTGGGGGGAGATGCACATGCCGGTCTTGAAGTACTGAAAGACGCGTCTGCCAAGACGATTGCAGAGGCGAAAAACCTGCTGGCGGCCGGCAAGGTTTCGGTGATGTTGCAGGAGCCTTGCGAAGATATCCTGTTCTCACGCGCTAAAGTCTATAGCGCGTCAGGATGGGCATGCGTGACGATCGTCGGCGGTCATACCAACATCGTGCGTGTTGAAACAAACAAGGGCGTGGTGTTTACGCAGGATGAATGCCGTCAGCATGAAGAGCAGGGGTCGCCGCTGGACGTACTTGCTGAGACGTCGCTGGAGGAGATTTTAGCCTTTGTGAACGCGGTTCCGTTCGACTTGATCCGTTTTATTCTCGACGCTGCGAAGCTCAACGGCGCGCTGTCTCAGGAAGGCCTGCGTGGCGCCTGGGGTCTGCATATCGGGGCGACGATGGAGAAACAGTGTGCCCGGGGTCTGCTGGCAAACGATCTGTCCACCGCCATTCTGATCCGCACCAGTGCGGCGTCGGATGCGCGAATGGGGGGCGCAACGTTACCGGCAATGAGTAACTCTGGCTCGGGTAATCAGGGGATTACCGCGACGGTGCCGGTGATGGTGGTTGCTGAGCATTTCGGCGCTGATGAGGAGCGTCTCGCACGTGCGTTGATGCTGTCACACCTGAGTGCGATTTACATCCATTACCAGTTGCCGCGTTTGTCCGCCCTGTGTGCGGCGACCACGGCGGCGATGGGGGCAGCAGCAGGAATGGCGTGGCTGATTGACGGGCGCTACAACACCATTGCGATGGCGATTGGCAGTATGATCGGCGACGTCAGTGGGATGATTTGCGATGGTGCATCGAACAGTTGTGCAATGAAAGTGTCCACCAGCGCATCGTCGGCATGGAAAGCGGTGTTAATGGCACTGGATGATACGGCGGTGACCGGTAATGAGGGGATTGTGGCGCACAACGTCGAACAGTCTATCTCGAACCTGTGTGCGCTGGCGTCTCGCTCCATGCAGCAAACGGACAAGCAGATCATTGAGATCATGGCCAGTAAGGCACATTAATTGCCTGGCCGGATAAGACGCGCTGGCGTCATTATCCGGCAATTTACCGTCTGACTCCCCGATGGCGTTGTGCTTATCGGGTTGTCAGGCGGCGTCTTCTTCCGCCAGCCGGATTTCGGCATCCGCGACAATCGCTTCCAGCTCGGTCAACATCTCTTCATAACCAAACGGGGCAGGTTTGCTCACGGTGTCCTGCACGCTTTTTTTTGATACGGATTGGCGCTGTTTAGCCGACTTTTTGCTCATAGTCATACTCCCTTGTTTTTCCAGACTATATAGGCAAATCTATCAGCAATGCGCGCAATGGCGTATCGGCCACTAACGTTATGTTAGCTTCATCACGAATAAAGGCGCCATCACCGCAGGTTAGCGCTTCTTTTTCTTCATTATGCGTCACCGCATGGAACGTACCGTGGATCGATTGCAGATAGGCGCGTGGGCCATGCAATTGAAAACTCACGGATTCACCCTGATTGAGCATAATGTGATGCACCCACACCTGTTGACGCAGTTGCAGGCTTTCCTGCGCGCCGTCCGGGGACGCGATCAGTTGCTGCTTGCCCAGGGTTAGCGCGGTTTTTTGTACCAGCGCATTTTCCCGTTCAGGGCAGGCGTCCAGCCACAGCTGCATTCTGGTCAGCGGCTTCTCTTTGCTGAGATTGTGTTCGCTGTAGCTGATTCCCGGCTGGGTAGCGAGCAGTAATGCTTCTCCCGCTTTCGCCTGGACATGGTTGCCTTCGCTGTCGCGATACTCGGCTTCACCTTCCAGAATCAGATTTAAAATATCCACCTTCGGATAGGCGCGCGGCTGGAAAGAGGCGCCCGGCGCAAGGACTTCCTGGTTCAGGACGCGCAGCGAGGCGTATCCCAACAGGTTGGGGTCAAAGTAGTGTCCAAAAGAAAAGGTATAACGGGCCTGCAACCATCCATAATCTGCCTGGCCGCATTGTTTGGCTGTTCGTGTAGTAATCATAATTCTTGACCTCTCTTTACTTCCTTTTATGTTAAGGGGCTGGACGCTGCATTGTTAGCCAGATATTCTGCCCGGTATGTTCAAATTTCCTGAATGAGAACGCTATGGCCAAAGAAAGGGCGTTAACGCTGGAAGCGTTACGTGTAATGGATGCGATTGACAGGCGTGGCAGTTTTGCTGCGGCGGCGGATGAGCTGGGGCGCGTGCCTTCTGCGCTCAGCTACACCATGCAAAAACTGGAAGAAGAGCTGGATGTGGTGCTGTTTGACCGCTCGGGCCACCGGACAAAATTCACCAATGTCGGGCGTATGTTGCTGGAGCGCGGGCGGGTACTGCTGGAAGCGGCTGACAAGCTCACGACGGATGCGGAAGCGCTGGCGCGTGGCTGGGAAACGCATCTGACGTTGGTAACGGAAGCTCTGGTGCCGACGTCGGCGTTCTTCCCGCTGATCGACAGGCTGGCCGGTAAAGCGAATACCCAGCTTTCGGTTATTACCGAAGTGCTGGCGGGCGCATGGGAACGTCTGGAGCAGGGGCGTGCCGATATTGTCATCGCGCCGGATATGCATTTTCGTTCATCGTCAGAAATTAATTCCCGCAAGCTGTACACCCTGATGAACGTGTATGTGGCAGCACCTGACCACCCTATTCATCAGGAGCCTGAACCATTATCGGAAGTTACGCGCGTCAAATATCGTGGGATTGCGGTGGCGGATACCGCCCGTGAGCGTCCGGTGTTAACTGTTCAGCTTCTGGATAAACAGCCTCGTCTGACGGTGAGCACCATTGAGGATAAGCGTCAGGCGCTATTGGCCGGACTTGGCGTTGCAACGATGCCGTATCCGCTGGTGGAGCAGGATATTGCCGAAGGACGGCTACGCGTTGTCAGCCCGGAATCGACCAGCGAGATCGATATCATCATGGCGTGGCGACGTGACAGCATGGGAGAAGCGAAGTCCTGGTGTCTGCGAGAGATCCCCAAACTGTTTGCCGGAAAATAAACGTGAAACGCACCTCTGACGAGAGGTGCGAAGCTGACATCAGGCGTTAAGCTTCGGATCCGCGCCGAAACGGTTTTCGCCCGACACGCCGCTCTGGCAGGTAAAGATAAAAATGACCAGCCAGCCGATGATGGGGATGAGTAATATCAATAGCCACCATGCTGTGCGGTCTGTGTCATGCAGACGGCGAAACAGTACCGCTAATCCGGGTAAAAAAATCAGAAACCCATAAATAGTGGTCAGCGTGCCTTCTCCCGCAGTGCCCTCCCAGCCAAACATCTTGTCCAGTACCGCCAGTACCACTGTAAAGATGCCGTTGACCAGAACAAACATCCAGTACTCTTTGCGCCGCGCACGACCGCCAAAACCGATGTAGTTCTTTAATACTTTTAAATACCAGTCCATTTTTTCCTCAATCGTGGTCAATCACTTGTTTTTAAAGTAATCAAATCAAGAATAGTCGCGAATGGATTGGTGGTAAATATTTGCCACGTGAATAAATAAGGCACCCTGAAGGGTGCCCTGTAAACTAACGAAAACGGAGATCGCGTCCGTGAGGCTCATTAAGATCCTGCCACGGGCCGACAGAAATAATGCCGGTTGGGTTGATGGTTTTGTGACTGCGGAAATAGTGGTGGCGAATATGGTCGAAATTGACCGTTTCCGCGATGCCCGGAATCTGGTAAATATCGCGCAAAAAACCGTACAGATTCAGGTAATCGCTGATACGGTACTTGTCGCATTTGAAATGCGTCACGTACACCGGATCGAAGCGCACTAATGTCGTCCACAGTCGGATGTCTGCTTCCGTTAACCGATCGCCGGTCAGATAGCGATGCTGCCCCAGAATCTGTTCCAGGCGCGCCAGCGAATCAAAGACATGGGTCACGGCGTCATCATAAGCCTGCTGGCTGGTGGCAAAACCGGCTTTATAGACACCGTTGTTCACATTGTCATAAATCCAGTTGTTCAGTTCGTCTATTTCAGAGCGCAGTTCCGGAGGGTAGTAATCGCCCGCTTTCGCACCCAGCGCGTCAAACGCGGTGTTGAACATGCGGATGATTTCCGCCGATTCGTTACTGACGATGGTGTGATTCTTTTTATCCCACAACACCGGCACGGTGACGCGACCGCTGTATTGCGGGTCGGCGTGCAGGTAAAGTTGGTAGAGAAATTCATGCTGATAGAGCGTATCTCCCGTCGCCGCGGGAAAATCATCGTCGAACGTCCAGCCGTTTTCCAGCATCAGCGGATTGACGACAGACACTGAGATGAACGGTTCCAGGCCTTTGAGCTTGCGTAAAATTAGCGTGCGGTGCGCCCAGGGGCAGGCTAGAGAGACGTACAGATGATAGCGGTCTTTTTCCGCGGCAAAACCCCCGCTGCCAGACGGGCCCGGCGCGCCATCCGCAGTGAGCCAGTGACGGAACGCCGATACGGAACGTTGAAATTTCCCGCCGGTAGATTTGGTGTCATACCAGACATCATGCCAGACGCCGTCAATCAGTTGTCCCATTTTCTCTCTCCTGCGGATAGTAAAAACGAGGAGTCAGTCTCCTCGTTTTTTGATTCTTAATTATAGTGCGCTTACCACTTTTTATTCAGCACGCGGTCGATGCTGAATGCGCCCGGCCCCGTGATAGCCAGCAGCAGGAAGCCGCCAGAGATGGTCAGGTTTTTCATGAACATCAGCGAGTTTACGCCTTCGGCAAAGTTGCTGTGGAACAGGAATGCCGTTAACAGTGTAAAGCCCGCAGTGAACAGCGCCGTCGTACGGGTCAGGAAACCAAACAGGATTGCCAGACCGCCGCCAAACTCAAGCAGGATAACCAGCGGCAACATAAAGCCAGGGACGCCCATCGCTTCCATATATTGTTGGGTACCCGCATATCCGCTGATTTTTCCCCATCCTGCGGTAATAAACAGGATTGGCATCAGAATGCGCGCTACCAGTACACCAACATCTTCTAATTTTTTCATTTTACTCTCCAGGAAACCACTCAGGCTGCTGATTATGTTTTTTTATGCTATTACGCGGTAAGGCGCGTCGTTGCTGTCGATGGAGAGAATCATAAACGTGGCTAATGACAATTGTTAGCAAGGAAAACTGTCAGTATTTTTCAAAAAATTTGAGTGATGCGCAGAAGAAGGGGGGCAGCCTGATAAACGAAGCGTTATCAGGCTTGAGGTGTGACAAGGTTAATCGCGTAAATGCTGCTGCCGTAGCGTCGACTTAACCAGGCGCCAGGCGCTCCAGAGGCCGAATCCGCGTTTCGTCCAACGCACCAGCCTGCTGGGGTGACGAAGTGTCCAGATGGCCATCACGCTGCTGCCCACCAGCGCCCAGGAGCGTAGATTGAGTAGCGTGTTCCAGCCGCGATCGTATGCCCGGGTGGTTTCAAGCCAGTCCCGACGGCAGACAGACAGATCCAGCCTTTGTTGCTGGATCTGACTAAGCAGGATGGCCTTACGCTTTTGGCGTTCGACTTTGCTGCTCATTGGGCATCATCCTCAAGGATTTGTCTGTCGTTCGCCAGTTCGCGTCGTGTGTGGCGCAACAGGGTAGAGCGACGCGCCTTGCGTAACGTCCAGATTCCGCCGATCAATGCCATCACCAGCAGCACCGCTGTCGTGGCGATCATGACATTGAGTCGATACTGGGGATCAACGGCCCAGATGATCAGAATCATCAGGCTCATCAGACCGAAAGCGGCAAACAGCATGGTAAGACCCAGCATCAGCAAAAGCTGGATGAGGTTTGCTTTTTCTTCCTCCAGCTCAACAACCGCCAGTCGCAAACGGGTCTCCACCATCTCAACGAGAATAGTGACAATTCGCTGGCCAATCCCCAGAACGCTTTTACCCGGTCCTGGTGTTTGATGAGAATCCGCCATCATTAACGACGCGTCAGCAGTACGCCCAGCACGACACCTACCGCAGCGCCGATGCCGACGCCCGTCCACGGATTTTCACGCACATAGTCATCGGCGCGGGCCGCAGCTTCACGGGTCTGTTTCGCAATCGCGTCTCCGGTTTCTCCCAGACGATGGCGGCTTTCTTTCAGCGCGCGCTCGGCTTTGCTACGAATCTTACTCAGCTCTTCTTTTGACTTATCGCCAGAGGAGCTAAGCACCTCTTCAAGCGTATCGGCCAGGGATTTCAACTCAGCGCGCAGATGTTCCGTAGTGTTATCATTCGACATAGTTTTCTCCAGGTGAGTGAGTAGTGATTGTTACAGATAAATCAGTAGTCGCGAGCTTCCAGCTTTTTCAGGTCTTCCTGAGCTTCGGCAAGCTTATGTTCGCGTTTTGCAATCTTATCCGCATCGCCTTTTTGTTTCGCCTCTGCTAAGTCACGTTGTCGCTCAGAAATTTCATTTTTCTGTTCTTCGATTTTTTTCTGATGGTCAGCACGTAGCTGACTGTCGCTACAGTTTGCTCTGACTTCACTGAGTGCTTTATTCAAACCGTTGATGCGGTTCTGGTTGTTGTGCTTCTCGGCATAGCTGATTTCCCGCTGAATATCCTGCTCTTTTTCCTGACAGAGGGTGTTGGCGTAGCTGCCGGCACTGAGCGTGAAAAGGGTAATAGCTAAAGCAATGCGGTATTTCATTCGTGAACCTTCCATTGTGACTCGTACCCATTTTTCGGGCCCGATGATCCAAATAACAACGCGGCGGGTTATGTACCCGCTCACTTAATCATAGCCAGTAAACAGCGAAATCACCAAAGTGAGTGATATGATTCGGATTGTTTGAAATTATCCGAAGCGAAGCGGGGTATCTCGTAAACGGGAAATCCACTGCACCGCTGGGTTTTGGCCATCTTGTTGGGCAATGATGTAGCCACGGGGCAACGTTCTGACTAACACCGCCCGGGCGGCCACGCTTTGTGCGTGAGAGTCGAATGTGATCAGTAAGGTGTCGTTATGCGGGGTGATGCTTTTGAAACGAATGCCATTGGCGTCCAGATGATGCCAGATTGAAAAGCCATCCGGCATGCTGGCGCCCTGATCAATCGCACGGATAGCGAGCGTCGACTCTTGTTGCCGAATCGCCGACCACACCAGAATCAGTACGGTCAGCAGCACCAAAAATGAGGTTGTCCAGCCCAGTTGTCGAAGCGTCAGGCGTGGTTTCAGCATCACTTACCCTCGATTACCGTATTTCTTTTTCCACAGCACAATCAGCGAACCTCCCAGCCCAAACACAAGCAGGACTACGGGGAGTAACATCAGGCACGACATTAGCTGATCTTCGTACTTCAGGAAGACGGGCGTTTTGCCCAGCATGTAGCCCAGGGTGGTCAGAATAACCACCCACAATAAGCCGCTCATCCAGTTGAAGAACTGAAAACGCGCATTATTGAGGCCAGACAAACCAGCGATGGTGGGCAGTAATGTACGCACAAAGGCGATAAAGCGGCCGATCAATAATGCCGATAAGCCATGCTTGTGGAAAAGATGGTGAGCGCGTTGGTGATAGTGCGCCGGTAAATGAGACAGCCAGTTCTGTACGATTCGGGTATTGCCTAACCATCGACCCTGTATATAACTGACCCAGCAGCCTAAGCTGGCTGCGGTGGTGAGTAACAGAATTGTTTGTGGGAATCCCATGGCGCCTTTTGCAATGAGTACGCCGACCAAAACCAACAGGCTGTCGCCAGGCAAAAAGGCAGCAGGAAGCAACCCGTTTTCCAGGAACAAAATCATAAACAAGACTAGATAAAGCATGCCAATCATTGACGGGTTGGCCAGTGTTTCAAAGTCCTGAGCCCAGAGGGCATGCAGCAATTGGGTCAAAAGTTCCATTCAGTATTCCTGGAGAATCGGTTATCGTCATGCCGGTTTTCTGGAGTTTGCAACATTGCGACATTCTTCGTTTTTTCGTATGGGTCGCTGTAGGGTGCAAAGTCACGGCTTGCACAATTCATGGTTAAGTTATGAAGTAAGCAAGTACTAACACACATAATTTAAAAAACATCTAAGTGTAACAAAGGTCAACGTAGTCCGTTATAGAAATTGCCGTTGATACACGCTGATTTTGCTTATCGCAAAGGAGGGTGGCGAGAGGATTTACACAGGCTGACACTTTATACCTTCCGCTTACTGAATACTGCTGACAGGCGCATTGCCGCGCCTGCCGACGTCAGAGTGTTTATTTTGCGCTGTTGGCCGCAGTATCAAGATGAACGACGGGATTATCTGCAAAAAGATAACGGTCGGCGTTGAACTCAAAATCGTCACTGGTTTCATTGAAAAGCATCTGTTTTGTATTCTCAAGATGCTGCCACATCGCCAGTTTGGCCGCGTGGGGATCTTTGCGAATCAGCGCTTTCAGGATCTGATCATGGTCGTCGCACCAGTTATCCACAGTGCGGAGATCGATATGATCGTGAAGTTTCTTCCAGTAAGGGTTATGCACGCGCTGAGTCCACATTTTCTCAACGATGGCGGCCAGTGCGGTATTTTGTGTGGCCAGCGCAACCTGGACATGAAACTGGAGATCCCATTCGGAGTCGCGGAAACATTTCTCGTTACGCGCATTCTCCTGAATCTGCATCAATTTCATGATGTCTTGCTTGGTCACCTGGGTGGCAGCAAATTCGGCGATATTACTTTCAATGAGTTGTCGAGCCTGGAGCAGCTCAAACGGGCCATAGCTGGCGAATTCAAGGTTTTCGTCTGGCGCAACATAGTGTTTTGGCTGGTTCGAAATGACGTGAATACCGGAACCTTTGCGCACTTCTACATAGCCTTCAACCTCCAGCATGATGATAGCTTCGCGAACCACGGTGCGGCTGACATTTTTTTCATCGGCAATAAAACGCTCTGCAGGCAGTTTTTCGCCCACGAGATAAGCGCCTTGTTCGATACGCTCTTTAAGGTCAGCGGCTAATTGTTGATACAAACGTCGTGGTTCGGTGATTTCCATATGCGCTCCAAGCATGATACGGCAGACTATATTTGTTATACCACTTTTGCGAGTCTGGCTCCACTTGTACTGATGAAAAAGCCGCCTGTGAACAGGCGGCTTTAGCGGTAGTTGATGACAGATTGTGTTGGGTCAATTTTGCGGGGCGGGGTCGTTGAGTGATTCGCCTGAACCTGAATCGTCCGCCGATTTGTTTTGCAGCACGGTCCAGATGACCAGCGCGCCCAGTAGGTCGAACACCGCCAGCACCGCAAACAGCGGGCTAAAGCCAATGGTGTCGGCCAGTGCGCCAACCACCAGCGCAAACATCGTACTTGCCATCCAGGCGGACATCCCGGTCAGACCATTTGCCGTCGCCACTTCGTTACGACCAAAGACATCCGAAGAGAGCGTAATCAGTGCGCCGGAAAGCGCCTGGTGAGCAAAGCCGCCGACGCAAAGCAGCGCGATGGCGGCATAGGGGCTGGTAAACAGGCCGATCATGCCCGGGCCAATCATCAGAAATGCGCCCATGGTGACGACCATTTTACGGGAAACGATCAGATTCACGCCAAACCAGCGTTGGAACAGCGGTGGCAGGTAGCCCCCAACGATACAGCCCAGGTCGGCAAACAGCATCGGCATCCAGGCAAACATGGCGATCTCTTTCAGGTTAAAGCCGTAGACTTTAAACATGAACAGCGGGATCCATGCGTTGAAGGTACCCCAGGCCGGTTCAGCCAGGAAACGCGGCAGTGCAATCCCCCAGAACTGGCGGTTACGCAGGATCTGGCCAACGGACATTTTCTTCGCCGCACCCACCTGGTGCTGTGCTTCCTGACCACTAATGATGTAGTCACGCTCTTCGTCAGACAGTTTTTTCTGATCGCGAGGATGTTTGTAGAAAACCAGCCATGACATCGCCCAAATAAAACTCAGCGCGCCGGAAATAATGAACGCCATTTGCCAACTGTGCATGACGATCGCCCAGACCACCAGAGGTGGCGCTATCATCGCGCCAATCGAGGAGCCGACGTTGAAATATCCCACGGCAATGGAACGTTCTTTTGCCGGGAACCATTCAGAACTGGCTTTCAGACCTGCCGGGATCATGGCTGCTTCAGCGGCGCCGACGGCACCACGCGCCAGGGCCAGACCGCCCCAGCTTCCTGCCAGCGCTGTTGCTCCGCAGAAAATGGCCCACAATACCGCAAACATCGCGTAGCCCACTTTCGTGCCGAGTATATCCAGGACGTAGCCAGCGACAGGTTGCATAACGGTGTAAGCCGCAGAATAAGCTGCGATGATATAGGAGTACTGTTGGGTGGAGATGTGCAACTCTTCCATCAGCGTTGGCGCAGCGGCTGCAACCGTGTTACGTGTCAGGTAACCCAGCACGGTGCCTAAGGTCACCAGTGCAATCATGTACCAACGTAACCCTTTAATTTTACGCATGTAAAACCTCATCGTTTTGTTATTTCCGCAAGAAATGCGGCTATCTTCCTGCTCGGGGCGGAGGATGTTCTTTAACGAAAGGGGGGTAACCGTGAAATGAGATACTCCCCGAACCTTGCCATGTAAGTCATCGTGCTAATTCGGTTTCCGTACCGTTTAATCCGGGAGTGAACCCCCGGTATTTTTAGATTCAGTCGGCTTATGTATCGCGACGGCAAAAAAGATAACTTGTCATACAACTTCAAAAGGTGAGTGACATCACAAAAGTATGAATCTTCACAGGGGTATTATTTTGATTCCATGAAGCCAGTAGTGGCGCGGTCTGGAGCGCTATTTACTTCGTGAAGGGGAATTTAATTGTTTAGGTTTATTGATCTATCTCACGAAAAATTCTTCAGTGACTGGAAATTGGTGTGATAACTTTGCAGCATCTAAACATAAGCAATCTGACGCACTCGTTGAGAGGAAGACGATAAATGACTCCGTTTATGACTGAAGATTTCCTGCTGGATACCGAATTTGCCCGTCGGCTATACCATGATTACGCCAAAGACCAGCCCATCTTCGACTACCATTGCCATCTGCCGCCGCAGCAAATCGCCGAAAACTACCGCTTCAACAACCTGTATGACATCTGGCTGAAAGGCGATCACTACAAGTGGCGTGCTATGCGTACCAACGGCGTCGCTGAACGCCTGTGTACCGGCGATGCCTCCGATCGTGAGAAGTTTGATGCCTGGGCGGCGACCGTTCCGCACACTATCGGCAACCCGTTATACCACTGGACGCACCTCGAGCTGCGTCGTCCGTTTGGTATTACCGGCAAACTGCTTTCACCGTCTACCGCTGACGAAATCTGGAACCAGTGCAACGAACTGCTGGCGCAGGACAATTTCTCCGCGCGCGGCATCATGCAGCAGATGAACGTGAAAATGGTCGGCACCACCGATGACCCGATCGACACGCTGGAGCACCACGCAACGGTTGCCAAAGACAGCACCTTTGCCATCAAAGTGCTGCCGAGCTGGCGTCCGGATAAAGCCTTCAACATTGAGCAGGCGACCTTTAACGATTACATGGCGAAACTGGGCGAAGTCTCCGACACCGAGATTCGTCGTTTCACCGACCTGCAAACCGCACTGACCAAACGTCTGGATCACTTCGCCGCACATGGCTGTAAAGTTTCCGACCACGCGCTGGACGTCGTGATGTTCGCTGATGCGAGCGACGCCGAGCTGGACAGCATTCTGGCGCGTCGTCTGGCAGGCGAAACCCTGAGCGAGCACGAAGTGGCGCAGTTCAAAACGGCTGTACTGGTGTTCCTTGGCGCAGAATACGCGCGTCGCGAGTGGGTACAGCAGTACCACATTGGCGCGCTGCGTAATAACAACCTGCGCCAGTTCAAACTGCTGGGCGCAGACGTCGGCTTTGACTCCATCAACGACCGCCCGATGGCGGAAGAGCTCTCCAGACTGCTGAGCAAACAGAACGAGCAGAACCTGTTGCCGAAAACCATCCTCTACTGCCTGAACCCGCGCGATAACGAAGTGCTGGGCACGATGATCGGTAACTTCCAGGGCGAAGGGATGCCGGGCAAAATGCAGTTCGGTTCCGGCTGGTGGTTCAACGACCAGAAAGACGGCATGGAACGTCAGATGACCCAACTGGCGCAGCTTGGCCTGCTGAGCCGCTTTGTCGGTATGCTGACCGACAGCCGCAGCTTCTTGTCCTACACCCGCCATGAATATTTCCGTCGCATCCTGTGCCAGATGATTGGCCGCTGGGTCGCGGCTGGCGAAGCGCCGGCGGATATCCAGTTGTTGGGCGAGATGGTACGGAATATTTGCTTTAACAACGCGCGTGACTACTTCGCTATTGAACTGAACTAAGGTCTGGGGTTGATATGCAATACATCAGGATCCACTCGCTGGATAACGTTGCCGTTGCCCTGGCCGATTTGGCGCAGGGCGCAGAAGTCAGTATTGATAACCACATCGTAACGCTAGGTCAGGACATTGCTCGTGGACATAAATTTGCGTTAAGCCGGATCGCAAAAGGCGAAAACGTCATTAAATATGGTCTGCCGATCGGTCATGCGCTGGCGGACATTGCGGCGGGGGAGCATATTCACGCCCACAATACCCGTACCAATCTGAGCGATCTGGATACGTATCGCTATCAACCCGATTTTCAGGCCGAAGAAGTACAGCCTGCCGATCGCAATGTGCAGATCTATCGCCGCGCCAACGGCGAGGTGGGTGTGCGCAACGAATTGTGGATTTTGCCGACGGTCGGCTGCGTGAACGGTATTGCACGTCAGATCCAGACTCGCTTCCTGAAGGAGACCAACGACGCCGAGGGAACTGACGGCGTGCATCTCTTCAGCCACACCTACGGCTGTTCACAGTTGGGGGACGACCATATCAATACCCGCACCATGCTGCAAAACATGGTGCGCCACCCGAATGCCGGTGCGGTGCTGGTGATTGGCCTGGGATGTGAAAACAACCAGGTGGACGCCTTCCGCGAAACGCTGGGCGAGTTTGATGCCGACCGCGTTCACTTTATGATCTGTCAGCAGCAGGACGATGAAGTGGAAGCGGGCCTCGAGCATCTTCATCAGCTGTATAACGTGATGCGTCACGACAAGCGCGAACCGGGCAAACTGGGCGAACTGAAGTTTGGTCTGGAGTGCGGTGGTTCAGATGGCCTGTCTGGCATCACTGCCAACCCGATGCTGGGACGCTTCTCCGATTACGTGATTGCCAATGGCGGAACGACCGTATTGACGGAAGTGCCGGAAATGTTTGGCGCAGAGCAATTGCTGATGACGCATTGCCGTGACGAAGAGACGTTTGAAAAACTGGTCACCATGGTCAATGACTTCAAGCAGTACTTCATTGCGCATAACCAGCCGATCTACGAGAACCCGTCACCGGGCAACAAAGCGGGCGGTATCACTACGCTTGAGGATAAATCGCTGGGCTGCACCCAGAAAGCGGGGGCCAGTCAGGTGGTGGATGTGCTGCGCTACGGCGAGCGTCTGAAAACGCCGGGCCTGAATCTGCTGAGCGCGCCGGGTAATGATGCTGTCGCCACCAGTGCGCTGGCAGGGGCAGGTTGTCACATGGTGCTATTTAGTACCGGTCGCGGCACGCCCTACGGCGGCTTTGTACCGACGGTAAAAATCGCCACTAACAGCGAGCTGGCGGCGAAGAAAAAGCACTGGATCGATTTTGATGCCGGGCAACTGATCCACGGTAAAGCGATGCCGCAGCTACTCAATGAGTTTGTCGATACGATCGTTGATTTTGCTAATGGTAAGCAGACCTGCAATGAGCGTAACGACTTCCGGGAACTGGCGATCTTCAAAAGCGGCGTGACGTTATAAACCGATTGCTTTAAAATTGAAACGGCGTTTCATTCAATGGGGCGCCGTTTCTTTTTGCCTGTCTACAGGGACTCTTCATGACCGCGTATTGGTTGGCCCAGAGCGTTGGCGTCATCGCTTTTCTGATTGGTATTACCACCTTTTTCAACCGTGACGAGCGTCGTTTCAGACTGCAACTTGCCGTCTATAGCGCCACCATTGGCGTGCATTTCTTTTTGATGGGCGCCGCCCCTGCCGGAATGAGTGCCGAACTCAACACCATACGCACACTGGTGTCGATGTATACCCGGCGGCTTTGGGTGATGACCGTTTTCATTGTGCTCACGCTGGTTCTCGGCCTGGCGAAACTGCAACATGCGATGGAACTGTTGCCCATTATGGGCACGCTCGCCAGCACCTGGGCGCTGTTTCGCTGCAAAGGGTTAACCGTGCGCTGCGTGATGTGGTGTGCCACGGCCTGTTGGGTCATTCATAACTTCTGGTTGGGATCGATTGGCGGTACGCTTATTGAGGGCAGCTTTTTGGTGATAAATGGTCTCAATATCATCCGCTTCAGACGTATGCAAAAACGCGGTATTGATCCTTTCAGAATGGAGAATGCAGCGTCGCAGGAAAACCCCTCCGCACGTTGACGGAGGGGGGAAGAGATTAACCGCGCAGAGCGTTGTTAGCCAGACGTTCGTCTTCTGCCTGGCAGGCCGCTGCGGTGAACAGGACGTCAGTCGATGAGTTCAGCGCCGTTTCACAGGAGTCCTGCAGTACGCCGATGATGAAGCCGACGGCTACCACTTGCATAGCAATATCGTTAGGAATACCGAACATATTGCACGCCAGCGGGATCAGCAGCAGAGAGCCCCCCGCCACACCCGACGCACCACACGCGCACAGCGAGGCAACCACGCTCAGTAACAGCGCCGTCGGGAGATCCACCGGAACGCCTAACGTGTTAACTGCGGCCAGCGTCAGGACGGTAATGGTGATCGCCGCCCCGGCCATATTGATGGTCGCACCCAGCGGGATAGAAACGGAGTAGGTGTCCCTGTCCAGGTTCAGCTTTTCGCACAACGCCATGTTGACCGGGATATTGGCGGCAGAACTGCGGGTAAAGAATGCATAGATTCCGCTTTCGCGCAGACAGGCCATGACCAGCGGATACGGGTTACGGCGAATCTTCCAGAATACCAGCAGCGGGTTAATAACCAGCGCGACCAGCAGCATACAGCCAATCAGCACGACCAGCAGTTGAGCGTAGCCCCAAAGCGTCGCAAAACCGGTGGTGGCGAGCGTGGATGAAACCAGCCCAAAGATACCGATAGGGGCGAAACGGATAACCATTTTCACCATGAAGGTCACGGCATTTGCCATGTCATTCACGAGATTTTTTGTCGTCTCATTACCGTGGCGAAACGCAAAGCCCAAACCCACGGCCCAGACCAGAATACCAATGTAGTTCGCATTGAGCAGGGCATCGATCGGGTTAGTGACCATGCTCATCAGCAGGCCGCGTAACACTTCTACAATACCGGAGGGCGGTACGATATCGCCTGCGCCAGTGGATAAATGCAGCGTTGACGGAAAGGCAAAACTGAACACTACTGCCGCCAGGGCCGCAGAAAATGTACCCAGCAGGTACAGGAACAGAATCGGACGGATATTGGTTTTCTGACCCTGCTGGTGATTGGCGATAGAGGCCATGACCAGCGTTAGCACCAGAACAGGTGCAACGGCTTTCAGGGCGCCAACAAACAGCGTTCCCAGCAGACCGGATGCTTCCGCCGCAGGCTTAGACACCAGCGCCAGTAAAATGCCGAGCACTAAACCGATGAGGATTTGTTTTACGAGACTACCTTGCGACAGGCGCGCGAGCAGGCCTGAAGTTGATGACTTCATGAAGATTTCCTTAAGTGATATTGCGTTCATCCTGGAACGTACTCTTTGTTACGTTTATGCCCGGATGTAATAAGTGTTTGCCTGAATGAGTATAAGGAAAGATGCGGTGTGGGGAAGCGTAAAATACTGAAATTTACGCGTTACATCATATTTTTTAACTATTTATTTACGTATTGCCAGGGGGCGCTACGTTTACCGCTCAGCGGAACCTGTTTTTATTGGCCCGGCAGTGGCACTGCCGGGCCATGGTGATTACTGCGCTTGCTGTTTCTTGTCGTTTTGATGGTTTACCCATGCGTTAACGAGCAGCGTGACGGCCAGGATCCCAAACACCACACCTAACGAGATGGCGATAGGAATATGATAGAAGTCGACAATCAGCATCTTAATCCCAATGAACACCAGGATTACCGACAAACCATATTTGAGCATTGAGAAGCGCTCTGCGACTCCCGCCAGCAGGAAGTACATTGCACGCAGACCCAGAATCGCGAACAGGTTAGAGGTCAGTACAATGAACGGGTCGGTCGTCACGGCAAAGATAGCCGGAATACTGTCGACGGCGAAAATGACGTCGCTCAGTTCAACCAGAATCAGTACCAGCATCAGCGGCGTCACGAACAGCAGGCCGTTCTTACGCACAAAGAAATGCTCGTTTTCGATGGTGTCGGTCATGCGCAGATGTCCACGCAGCCAACGGACTACCGGCCTGTCGCCGATGCCGGACGCATCATCTTTCGCCAGCGCCATTTTTACACCGGTAAACAGCAGGAAGGCGCCGAACACATACAACAGCCACTCGAACTGTGTTATCAGCCAATTTCCGGCAAAGATCATGATAGTACGCAGCACGATCGCACCGAGTACGCCATAGACCAGCACCCGACGTTGCAGCGCGGGCGGGACAGAGAAGTAGCTGAACAGCATCAGCCAGACAAAGACGTTATCCACTGCCAGGGATTTTTCGATCAAATAACCGGTCAGAAACGCCAGCGCTTGCGGATCGGCGACCGCACGTCCTTGCGTTTGAACCAGATACCACCAGAACACGGCGTTAAACAATAATGAGAGCGTTACCCAGACCAGGGACCAGACTGTCGCCTGCTTCATTGACATCGTATGTGCGCCACGACGCCCCTGTAGCAGAAGATCAATAGCCAGCATAATCACCACAACGACAGCGAATCCACCCCATAACAACGGTGTGCCGACAGTATTCATAAAATTTCCTTACACATAAAAAAACGGCTGACGTCAGAAGACGGCAGCCGTTGCTTTTTATATGCATAGACCTCGCCTTCCGGCAAGGTCTCACTTACAACAACGCAGGAATACGACGACGCATTCCTGTGTTGTTGCCCGGTGACCGGATGTGGTTTTTCACACATCGTAATGACGATCCACCGGCAAGGAAGTTACTCCCCTTTGCGGGTAACAAAATATGACAGGCCATGCTTCCAGTCAATGGCCTGTTACATCTGTTTTACATTGATTTACGCAGTGGCGACCGGGTTTTGGTCATCTGCCGGGAATACCACGCCTGTCTGGCGACGAATTTCCGTTTGCAGTTTCGCGGTAATGCGGCTGACTTCCAGAGCGGGATGATTCACCTCATGCGTTTCAACCAAATGTGCAAAGACCTCTGCCTCATAGAGCATAGTATTAATATGCTGCGGCACCGAGAGATCCTGCGTCTTGCCGCCGCGTGGAATAAAGCAAACTTTCTGGCATTCGGCGATTTTTTCGATCACCAGCGATCCGGCTTCACCCTGAATTTCGCTGGCCAGTACAGAGTCGCTGACTTTGGAGTGCTGCAAGGTCACGCTGAAATCACCGTAATTCAACACCACGACGCCGTGGGCATCAACGCCGCTTTCCAGCAGGCTGGCAGACGCCTGCACGCCGCGAGGCTCACCCCAGAGTGCGATGGCGGACGCCAGGCAATAAAAGCCGATGTCCATGATCGAGCCATTTGAAAACGCCGGATTAAAGGTGTTGGGGTTTTCACCGTCCAGATAGCGCTGGTAACGCGAGGAGTACTGGCAGTAATTGATCAATGCTTTACGTACTTTCCCCACCTTCGGCAAGGCCTGTTGCAGCAGCAAGAAATTGGGCAGGCTGGCCGTTTTAAAGGCTTCAAAGAGCACGACCTGATTTTCGCGGGCACAGGCGATAGCCGCTTCAACCTCAGCCAGATTCGATGCCAGCGGCTTCTCGCAAATCACATGTTTTTGGTGACTGAGAAAGAGCCGGGTCTGGGAAAAATGCAGCGAGTTTGGGCTGGCGATATAGACCGCATCAATCGCCTCGCTTTGCGCCATGGCGTCCAGCGAGGTAAACAGATGTTCGACGGGATAGTCGTTAGCGAACGTTTGCGCCTGCTCGAGGCTGCGGGAATAGACTGCGGTTAACTTATATTTGCCGGTTTCATGAGCGGCATCGACAAACTGGCGGGTGATCCAGTTTGTGCCAATAACAGCGAAACGTATCATAAACGCCTTCAGGCTCCATAAAGGGATTCTCGCGCCAATGTATCACGCCTTTATGGCAAAGCCAGTGCGCGACTACGCAGTTTCCTTTAACGACAACTGCGTCAGCCACAGGCGGGTATCAAACTCAAGCTGGTGATACTGCGGCTCCATATGACAACACAACTGGTAGAACGCTTTGTCGTGTTCTTTCTCTTTGAGATGCGCCAGTTCATGGACGACGATCATCCGCAGGAACGGCTCCGGCGCATTGCGAAAAACGGTGGCGACACGGATCTCCGCCTTCGCTTTCAGCTTTCCACCCTGGACGCGTGAAACGGCGGTATGTAAGCCGAGGGCGTTCTTGAGGACGTGGATCTTATTGTCATACATCACTTTATTGATCGGCGGTGCATTACGCAGAAACTGGCTTTTCAGATCCTGGGTGTACTGCCAGAGCGCTTTATCGGTCGCGAAACTGTGTGTTCCTGGATACCGTTTTTCAAGAACGCTGCCCAGCCGCTCTTCGGCAATTAAGGTGCGTACCTGGGAAAGTAAGTTCTCCGGATAGCCCTGCAGATAACTAAGATTGCTCATCAACGCTCCATACTCTTCATCCTTCAAGCTGCCTGTGCGTTGGCTGCGTTCGTTCACCCCAGTTACTTACTTATGTAAACTCCTGGGGATTCTCTCCCTTGCCGACTTCATGCAACTTGAATGATTTTGTGTATAAAAAGGGTATACTCACGCACCCTTTTCAGGGATAACGCCGAAATTTTACCACTCAGGAGGGCCGATGAGCCACTTAGACAACGGTTTCCGTTCACTCAATCTTAAACGTTTCCCGGAAACGGACGACGTTAACCCGCTTCAGGCGTGGGAAGCGGCGGATGAATATCTGCTGCAACAGTTGGATGACACTGAAATTGTCGGCCCGGTTTTGATCCTGAATGATACCTTCGGAGCACTGGGTTGCGCACTGGCTGAACACTCGCCTTACAGCATCGGTGATTCCTATTTAAGCGAACTCGCCACGCGTGAAAACCTGCGCCATAACGATATTGCAGAATCCAGCGTCAAGTTCCTCGACAGCACTGCACAATACCCGCAGGCGCCGGGTGTGGTGCTGATTAAAATTCCTAAAACGCTGGCCCTGCTGGAACAGCAACTGCGCGCACTGCGTCAGGTAGTCACCCCAGAAACGCGGATTATCGCGGGCGCTAAAGCGCGTGACATTCACAACTCCACGCTTGAGCTGTTCGAAAAAGTGCTGGGGCCAACCACCACTACGCTGGCGTGGAAAAAGGCGCGTTTGATCAACCCAACGTTCACTAAACCTGAACTTGCCGATGCACCAGAGACGCTGAGCTGGAAGCTGGACGGAACCAACTGGACCATTCATAACCATGCCAACGTCTTCTCACGTACCGGGCTGGATATTGGCGCCCGCTTTTTCCTGGAACATCTGCCGGACAATCTGGAAGGCGAAATCGTCGATCTCGGTTGTGGCAACGGTATTGTGGGTCTGACGCTGCTGGAGAAAAACCCGGAAGCCAGCGTCATCTTTACCGATGAGTCGCCAATGGCGGTGGCGTCCAGTCGTCTGAACGTGGAAACCAACATGCCGGAAGCGTTGGATCGCTGCGAATTTATGATCAATAACGCACTCTCTGGTGTGGAGCCATTCCGCTTTAACGCTGTGCTGTGCAACCCGCCGTTCCATCAGAAGCACGCCCTGACGGATAACGTCGCGTGGGAAATGTTCCATCACGCGCGCCGCTGCCTGAAAATCAACGGCGAGTTGTATATTGTGGCGAACCGTCACCTCGACTACTTCCACAAACTGAAGAAGATCTTCGGCAACTGCGAAACCATCGCCACCAACAATAAATTTGTGGTGCTGAAGGCGGTGAAACTGGGCCGTCGTCGCTAAACTATTGTTTGCCGGGCGGCGCTTCGCTTGCTTCGGCCTACGAGGTTTTGTAGGCCCGGTAAGCGTAGTGTAGCGCCACCGGGCAATAGGTTAAATTTCCAGCGCCAGTTTTGTCCCCTGGGCAATGGCGCGTCGGGCATCCAGCTCCATTGCCACATCGCATCCGCCAATCAAATGCACCACCTTACCTGCCGCGTGCAACGGATCGGCCAGCTCGCGCCTTGGATCCTGCCCGGCGCAAATCACCACGTTGTCGACGGCCAGAAGTTGCGGCTCGCCGTTGATCAATACGTGTAATCCGTCATCGTCGATCTTCTGATAGCTGACCGCCGGGATCATTTTTACCCCGCGAGAGAGCAGGGTCGCGCGGTGGATCCAGCCCGTCGTTTTCCCCAGCCCCTGACCGGGTTTGCTGGCTTTGCGTTGCAGCATCACGATTTGTCGCGGGCTGCGTGATAAATGCGGGCCTTCCGGGCGCAGGCCGCCTGCCTGTTGCAGGCTGGTGTCGATACCCCATTCCACGCAAAACTCGGCAATGCTCTGACTGGTGGGATCGCCAGGCTGACTCAGGTACATGGCGGTATCAAAACCGATCCCACCGCAGCCGATAATCGCCACGCGCTTTCCGACCGGAGCTTTGTCGCGCAAGACGTCAAGATAGGTCAGCACTTTCGGATGTTCGATACCGGCGATCGGCGGCTTGCGCGGCTCGATCCCGCTGGCGAGGATCACTTCATCAAAGGACTGAAGGGCATCGGCGCTCACCAACTGATTTAGTTTCAGCGTGACGCCAGTGACGTCGATCATCCGGCGGTAATAGCGCAGCGTTTCATAAAATTCTTCTTTGCCGGGGATCTGTTTGGCGATGTTAAATTGCCCGCCGATCTCGGCGTTGGCATCAAACAGGGTGACATCATGACCGCGCGCGGCGGCGTTGATCGCAAAAGCAAGACCTGCGGGCCCGGCCCCGACTACCGCCAGTTTTTTCTTCACCACCGTCGGCAAGACCGGCATTTTCGTTTCGTGACAGGCGCGAGGGTTTACCAGACATGAAGTGACTTTGCCGACGAAGATCTGATCCAGGCACGCCTGGTTACAACCGATGCAGGTGTTGATCTCGTCGGCACGCCCGGACTGTGCCTTTGAAAGCAGTTCGGCGTCGGCGAGGAACGGACGCGCCATCGACACCATATCCGCGTCGCCACGGGACAGAATATCGTCGGCCACCTGCGGATCGTTGATGCGGTTGGTGGTGACCAGCGGGATCGTCACATGGCCTTTCAGCTTGCGGGTTACCCAGCTAAACGCGCCGCGCGGAACCGGCGTGGCGATGGTAGGAATACGGGCTTCATGCCAGCCGATGCCTGTGTTAATGATCGTTGCGCCAGCGGCTTCAATGGCCTGCGCCAGTTGTACTGTTTCCTCAAAAGTGCCGCCATTTTCCACCAAATCCAGCATCGACAGGCGATAGATAATGATGAAATCGTTGCCGACTCGCTGGCGTACTGCCCGCACGACTTCTACCGCAAAACGCATACGGTTGGCATAGTCGCCGCCCCATTGGTCCTGGCGTTGGTTGGTGCGTAGGGTGAGAAACTCGTTTATCAGATACCCTTCAGAGCCCATCACTTCCACGCCGTCGTATCCCGCTTCGCGCGCCAGTTGGGCGCAGTGCGCGAAGTCGTCAATCAGTTGCAGGATCTCATCATGGGTCAGCTCATGAGGCGTAAAGCGGTTTATCGGTGCCTGTAGCGCAGAGGGCGCCACCAGATGCGGTTGGTAGCTGTAGCGACCGGTGTGCAGGATCTGAAGGGCGATTTTACCGCCTTCATCATGAACCGCATCGGTGATTTCGCGATGGAATGGCAATTGCCTGGCGTCATTCAGCGTTGCGCCGCCTTCCATTCCCACGCCGGAGAGTGCAGGGGCGATACCACCGCTGACAATCAGCGCGACGCCATGTTTCGCGCGCTCGGCGTAGAAGGCCGCCAGACGTTGTGCGCCGTCGGGATACTCCTCGAGGCCGGTATGCATTGAACCCATTAGCACGCGATTTTTAAGCTGGGTAAAGCCCAGGTCAAGGGGGGCGAACAGCGACGGATAGCTCATAAGGGTGTCCAGTATGTAAAATTATTGTTATGTGGTCGGATGAGTTCTAATTTAGCTGTCGGCGCGCAAAAGGGAAAAGAGGAATGTAATGATTGTGATGGGATTCAAAAAAGAAGCTCCCCCCGAAGGGAGAGCGGGGTTGACGTTACTGCTTTTTAAAAAAGTCACTGTACAGCATATAGAGATGAGCCGCGCTCCAGGAGAAATTGGGTGCACCCTGCTGTGCGCCGGTCAGCGGATTGTAGTTTTCCTGTATCGGGCCGTCTGCGGTGAGTCCTTTGGCATGTCTAAAGAATGTGTCCGCCAGTTTTAACGCCTCGTTGCGATAACCGTAGCGCTCCATCCCTTGTAGCCCAAACCAGAACTGATCCACCCATACGCGCCCGCGCCAGTAAATGTCAGGGCCGAAGGCCGGGTTGGTCAGTGCGGCTGTGCCAAGTGGTACAAACGTATTGAATTCTTTAGGATTGAGCATAACCTTAACGACCGAATCCGCATGGGGTTGTGTGGCAGCACCGTTAAACAGCGGTGACCAACCTTCCGGCCCTTTGCCTCGCTCGACAATCGGTTTCCCCGCACACCCATTTGCCAGTGGCTTATCTTCGATTCGCACGTCATAGAAGAATTGGGTCGTGGGATCAAACATGCAGGTATTGATGTAATCAGCCAGTTTCTTCGCCTGTGCCTGATAATTTTTCGCATCTTCCGTTTTACCGAGCAGGGTTGCCATTTCCGCCAGGTAATGTTTATCGCTGTACATATAGCTGGCTTGGTCAACTGATTCCTGTAGCAGCGAATATCCCAGTAATTTACCTTCATTACTGCGATTTTCAGCGAAATTGACTATCCAGTCGCTGCGTTTCCCTCCATTGGCGACGTAATTATCCAACTGCACTTTATCGATAAAACCAAATACCGCGGCATTATCGCGGCCAGACTCCCATCCAGCAGCTTCCTGCGCCGGGATTGTCAGGCTGTCGTATTGTCCTTTACTGATGATGGCGGCATAGTTTTTCAGACCGGACAGGGTTTCTTCTTTGTCGCCTTTCTTCACGGTAAACAGCATTTCGCCGCTGTCTGTGTTGTGGGCTTTATCTCGGGTTGCACCATATTCCGGGACGCCGTTGCCATTGTGATCGCGGTTACGTAACCACCAATCGTGATATGCCACTAACTTCGGATACATCTCTTTGAGCCAGCTCTTGTCTTTGGTGACGTTGTAGACTTCCATCACCGACCATGCCGCCAGGCTTGGCTTGGTGTTACGCTCGTTCCAGTTACCGCCGTCGCCCCCGCGCACTGGGATCGTGTTCCATGTGATTAAATCAAGGATCATACCTGCATCCTGCGGGCGCACCGGATCGTTAGGCTGGATTTGCCAGTCAAAGAGCGCACGGATGCTCTCTTTTGCAATCTCCGGGTTGAAGTGCACCATCGCATAGGCAATCTTCCACGAATCCCAGGCATATGTCTGGTTGCCAGAGAACCAACGCGCTGTTACCGATGGCGTGACGGTATTATGTTTCACCGCCCCACCCGGTGAACGCCAGTTGCCGTTCAGCGTTTCGATAGCTTTCACTGCCACGCGGGTTTGCTCTGGGGTGGCGTCCGGGTTGTTTAACCCTTTTTTCAAATACTCCTCCCACCGTTTCTTTGAGGAAACCATATACGAAGAGGGGCGGGCCAGAATATCGCGGATCTGTATTTGTTCTTTACTGACTTCCTGCGCGGTGAGTAGATGCGAATAGGTAGTGTAAAGGGTCGTAGAACCGTTGATATGTGCTTTACTGGTAAATCGATGGCCGTTAACGGTCGTTTCCATTGCAAGGGATTTATGTACCTGATACTCCGACTCGCCAGAGGTCAACAGATCCCATGTTGATCGTACTTTGCCGAAGGTGACCTTCAGGCCATTACGTGTTGCTGTGATTTTTCTTTGGTAGTCCGGGTATTCGCTATCAATTGTTTTATCAGAAAGCGCTTTTCCGTCCGTGGCTTCCAGGTTCTCCAACAATTCACCGTCCCATACCAGATCCAGTGGGGAGCTGCTGCTGATTTTGGTTTCCAGTAAGGAGGTATGTGAACTGGCAAAACGTAGCGTCATATCAATCCTGATGCCTGGGGCGGAGAGAGTTTGTTTCAACGCACCGGGAATGCTCCAGGCTTGCATAGTGAGCGCCACTTTTTTCCCATTCTGGTATACCGTCAGGCGATCAAAATTCGTCGCCATAAAGTTGATGTATTCTTCCGTCAGTAGCGCTACGCCAGGGAAGCCGCCCATGGTATTCGGGCCATCCGGTAACAAATGCCCGTGCCAGGAGCCCAGATCGAAAAATGGATTAAACCGCTGGTGGCTGTCATTGCCGTCGTCACGCATATATTCAGGTGCACCATAGCGGTCGATCACGTTTTTAAAATCGGTAGCCGTCGCCGCGTGAGCAGAAATGCTGAGTAACAGCGCATAGGCCAGGGGGGTGAATACATAAAATTTTTTCATAATGATGAAGCTCCTTTTCACGCTAACGGCGCAATGAGTAACGAAATCAATGACCCCAATAGTAATATTGCATCAGAAACAACTTGTTATCAGACCCGTCACTACTGTTTCCCAGGTTGAATCTGCTGTCTAAAGCCGTCGCAAACTTGCCGCCGTAATACTCGTACCAGATACCAAATTGCGCGTAGGATGTGGTTTTGTCAGGGTCGTTATCCAGGTTGTGTTTTGCATAGCTGTAGGCGCTGGATAGATAGAAACCTTTAAACGCCTCATACATGGCGCTCAGCATGGTGCCGGTTTCCGTGCCGGGGTTACCGAGGCCTTCGCCGCGCCCGGTATGGTGCCAGACGCGTGCACCGAAATTTGGCGTCAGGAGGCCGGTCACGAACAGTTGCCCGGTGCCATCGGTGATTTCCGCACCTCCCATCCAGGTCACGTCTTTCATTAGGTCATACTGGATATAACCGTTCATCATTGCTGGATAAATGTACTTATCAGAGTAGCGGTCGTATTTACCAAAATGCAGCCACGCCTTACTTTCATCTGTGTGCCCCGCTGGCGTCGCGATGACGCTATAGCGAAAATCACCGCTGAGATTTTGTACTTTTACCGCGGTAGTGATATCGCGGGTATTAGGAATTTCGTAACCGAATTCAGGCGTAAAGTCGGCCCAATATTGCAGGTCATCCAGTGAGGAGTCGTTATGCAGGCTGAGGATTATTTCGGTCTCATTATCGGTACGGTAGCCGCCGTAAAAACGGTTAATGCCACCTTCAAATCCTCCCCAACTGTGATCCGGTACCCAGGCGTTGCCGTCATGATCTGCTTGTACTGTCCAGCCCTCGCCATAAATCAAACCAAACCAGTGACCGTATTTCCCCTCCACGCCGCCTTCAATATAAGTACCATCTTCATATTTGTCCTTGTAATCACCCTCCAGAGCCATATAACCCCCAACACCCATTTCGCCGTAAAAGCGAAATGAAGGAGAAGACGTTGTTATTTCTGGTACTTTAGTATCGTCGTGACTTGCCGGAATGTTCTCTTCCGCAACTGCCGAAGGAAGGCAACAGCAAAAGGATAAGGCTATCAACGCCTTACCAGTATTAATATTAAGTATCATGTTTCTATTCCATTAGATAAAAATGATTATATTTTTATATATTATCCTGTAATTATTTCGCCCATAAATTTGCCACCCTGTCATGTTATTGATAGGGTGGCAAATTTCAAATAATGGCATTGCAACGATAAAACGATGGCTTAAATTTTATTAAACAGCGAATTATCGTTAGGGTTTTTGACCCTCCACCGATTAAACATAATGCTACAGTAATAGAACACCGCAATGATACTGACAGGCCCCAGGATGAGCTGAATTAATGACCCCATAAAGTTTGTATTCCAGTCTTCTGGACCAGGAATTAATGCGGCAACTGTAGAGGCGGTAAAAATAATCACTATTGGTGCAACGGATAACAGTGCCCAGAGGCGACCTTTACCAAGGAAGTGAAAATCGCGAACGTAGTCTTCATGGTTGGATTTCATTCGCAGCTTAATATAGCCAGCAACCATAAACAGCACCGGAATTGTCGCTGCGCCGCCATCCAGATTTTTTACCGCCACCAGAATGGTGTTCATCTCGGAGTTAAACTGGCCTAGCATAAACAGAATAATGATAATTGTGACGACAACGCCCTGCATTTTCAAAGCATTGATGGGAGTACCCTCGCTGTTTACTTCAGAGAGTTTATGTCCAAAAATGCCTTTTGGCGCATCGACAAATAACATTTTTACGGGGGCGGCAGTCCACAGCATCAGGGAACCACACAGCGTGGTAATCATCAGGAACAAGGCAATAACGTTGGTCCACCAGGCAGGAAAACCTAACTGCTGAAATGCGACGTAGATTGCAGAAAGCAGGCCAAGGTTAGACGCTTGATCTGCAGGTAAAATAAAGTTCATCAAGATAGATGAAATCACAATAATACCTGAGAAGATGAAGACGTTAAGGATAAGCCCGGTTCTGAAATTACGATCGCCGCCGCGGATATTTCGCTTATAGGCGGCTAATGCTTCCAGCCCACCCAATGACTGTAATGCCCAGGACATTGATGCGACTTTAGACCAGGATAAGTCAATGTGCTGCAAATACTCTGGAGCAATAGGTGTGCCGTTAAACGTGACGGTGCCGGTAGATAACTTCCAGGTTGCGGCAATGATGAACAACATGGTCAAGGCAAACCCAGCATAACCGGAGAATGACAGTGCGCGCGATAGCCACTTTGGCCCTTTCATCGATACCCAGGTTGCCAGCCAGAACAAAGCAATCGAGGTAATACTGATCACCGGTTTAAACCAGGTCTGGTTCGTTAACGCAGTGACAAAGGCCACATCACTACTACAGGTATAGATAAAATAAGTAATGATGTTAGGCAACAGATCAACGAAGTAAAAAATATTAACGTAGAAGTAGAAAAAACCGGCGATGAATCCAAATTTCCTGCCTAAAATCAGGTTCAGCCATGTTTGGTATCCGCTTTCAGATTCACGCAGCTTTTTAATCGATGAAAGCTCAATGATCATAAACGTATAGGGGATTGCATAAAATAATGAAGCGAAGGCATATAATAACCAGGAGTTATAGCCCCAGTCAGTATATTGACTTACCACACCTTTAAGAACAAAACCTCCCCCAGCAATAGAGAAAAACAAGAATGTAATTAATGACATCTGATATCTTGTATCGGATTTTTCAGACATACCATTTCCCTTTATTTGTGTATCAGTATCGTTTTATTTAACAGGTAGTTTCGAATGCCCGTTAAAGAGCATTCGAAAGGGGAGTACATTAAATGTTACTGTCTATTGGGCTGAACCAGGCGTAAATAAAACGCATAGTGATAAGGCTGTATCGGTAATTGATAATCTTTGGGGGGGAGAGAGCCCCATGAGTTTTGTCCCCCCGTGCCCATTTGTGCCAGATCAATGTTCCACGTGGTTATATCTCCCGGTTGAACATCAACGCCATGTTTACGTGATAATGGTGTTAATCCCGACGCGCTGCTGCCGTTATTATCAGCGACAAAATCGAGCTCGCTAGCGGCGAAGGGCCAGGCGCTGGTGTTTAACAATTGGCCGTCAGCAATCGCTTCTAGTCCGAATCCGTCATGATTTACGATACGTACCCAGCGAACATCTGTTTTATTACCGCTTTCCTGCGGTCTTGGGTAGGCATGAAATTGTTCCCATAGAGTCCCGCCGTAGATACCTGCTTTTGCCCCCTTTCTGTCCGCATAGGTTTCTACTGGCCCACGACCAAACCACTGGATGTATTTAAATTCACTGGGCAGGGTCAGTTGTGAGCCCACACGTAGCATCAAAGGAAGTTCACGAGACCCCGGTATAAAATCAATGCTGATGTGCATTTCACCCGTCGCATATAGGGCGTAGGTCAGCGTATATTTGCAATCAACCGTAGGAAGCGTAAATTCTGTGGTGACGATCGCTTTATGGCTGGAGGGTTGCTCTACGCTGAGGCTGGATAATACGCGTTGCTTACCCGCGTCTTGCCAAATTGCAGATTTTTCGAAAAGTTTGGCGCCGAGATCGTTATCTGTCAGTCCTCGCCAGAAATTGGGTTCAATACCGGTAAGAATCAGATTTTTCCCTCCCACGACAAAGTGATCCATTCGCCCATTTCGACGATCGAATGCGAGGGTAAAATCAGAACCGCGGATATCAATGGTAGTCGGTGTTTCTTGAACGGATAAAGCCAGGGAACACGCATCAGGGCTGATAAGATAAGCTGCGGGCGGTGTTACGCTAAATTGTTCCCAGGCGATTTCATAACCACTACCAATAAGCGGAGCTTCATTTTTGGTCACTGCGCTAAGCGTAACCAGGTACTCTTTATTCTCCTGAAACACTAAATTTTCTACGGGGATATAAATTGATTGACGCTGACCCGGTGCAACGGAATGGGAGCCCAGGCTACCGTTGGTGAGTTGATGTCCGTTTTCAGTGATACTGTACTGAATATCGAGATGAGATAACTCAATAAAATCATAACGATTTTCTATTTCGAACAATCCCGCTACCGGATTCGATGAGTGAAATTTGACGGGTTGATACACTTTTTTCACTTCCGCCATGTGAGGATGTGGAGTGCGGTCAGCAGCGACCAGTCCGTCATTCATAAAATTACCGTCGCTGGGCTTATCAGGGTGATAATCTTTACCGTATCCCCAATATTTTTGACCGCGTTCATTGGTTAATTCCAGCGCATGATCCATCCACTCCCAAATAAAACCACCCTGTAGATTGTTATGGCTGTCGATAATTTTCCAGTAATCGCCCAGAATTCCTACTGAATTACCCATGGCATGAGCATACTCGATCATAATCATAGGGCGATCGCTGCCCTGTTGGGCAAATTGCTCTAAACGCTCAAGTGTGGGGTACATTGGGCAAACAATATCGCTGTAATGCGCTTCGCCTGCCGGCTCATACTGTACCGGACGACTGCTGTCTTTCTCTTTTATCCATTGATAAAGCGTTTCAAAGACACATCCGGTACCGGCTTCATTTCCCATCGACCATACGATAACGCAGGCATGATTTTTGTCCCGTTCGACCATCGCCTGTACGCGATCTAAATGAACGGGAATCCAGGACTCGGTGTCGCCGATTTGCGTCTCCGGTTTTAAGGCTAACGGGTGTGATTCAATATTGGCTTCATCGACAATATAGATACCATATTCATCGCATAGCTGATACCAGCGGGAATGGCAGGGAAAATGGCTGGTGCGCACTGCATTGATATTATGTTCTTTCATGAGTTTAATATCAGTGAGCATATTTTCTTCCGTTGGGACGTGTCCCAAAGACGGGTGGAGTTCGTGCCGGTTTACCCCTTTAATTTTAATCGCTTTGCCATTTACCATTAGCTGACTATTGATGATTTGTATCTTACGGAAGCCAATTTTATGGCTTGTCGCCTCAATTGTTTCACCATGTTGATTGGTAAGCGTAACGAGCAATGTATAAAGGTTGGGGGTTTCTGCGCTCCAAAGGCGAGGGGACTGCACGTAATCGATGAAACTGAATTGTTGTTCTGTGCCGTTGCGAACAAATAACTGATTTTTGTCTATTAATACAGAAAAATCACACGCATCGTCCAGCAGTTTTATATTCAATGAGAAGTCGTCAGAATGGTTATCATAATGCTTCAGGCTTACGTTAACGTTGAATATTCCTTGCGTATAATCATCGTTTAATTCTGGCTTGCAATAGACATCGTAGATCCTCGTTTTTGCGGTCGAATAGATAAAAACCTCCCGCTCAAGACCTGACATATCCAGCATATCTTGCTTTTCTACATAACTCGCGTTGGACCAACGGTAAATTTCCAGTGCGATGGTGTTTTCACCCGCTCTGACATAAGGTGTGATGTTAAATTCTGCTGGGTTTTTAGCGTTTTGGGTATAACCCACGCGTTGACCATTTATCCATATAAATGATGCCGTTCTGGCTCCGGCCAGTTGTAGAAAAATTTCACGATCGGCCCAACTGTTGTCCAGAGAAAAAGTACGGCGATAAGAGCCTACGGGATTATAATCTCGAGGCACTTCGGGCCATTGGGTGGTAAACGGGAAACGCTCGTCAATATAAATAGCTTTATCAAAACCTTGAGCTTCCCAATTACCCGGCACTTTAATCGTATCCCATGTAGAGACGTCATAGGATTCCTCGTAAAATTCTTTTGGCCTTGACTGTGGGTTACTCGAACAATTGAATTTCCATATTCCATTTAGAGAAAGGTAGTTGCTGGCTTCTGAGGGTACATTTTTTATTGCCAGATACGAGCTAGTAAATGGGAATAGATGCGGTCTTGGTGGTTCTTTGTTAATGCCATTGATGCGATGGTCTTCCATCACCGCTGGAACATGATTGTATTCTGCATACAAAGAAATAATTTTCTGTTTGTCAGAGACAACGGCACTCATAATATATCTCCAGATTAAATGATATTTATAATGCTATTTGTGATATGTATTAATGGTTTGATGTTATCTCCGCAAACATTATTTACGGTAGTTGTTCGGTTTCTTTATCTATGAGGTTAATAACCAGTTTCTTTACCGTGGAGTGGGTAATAAAGCGGTACGCTTCACGATTATCGCAAATGATCACCTGTCCTTCATGGATCTGAACGGTTTGTCCTAAACCTTTCAGGTATTCCCGGTCGGTTTCCTTCCGATAGTAATCGACTTCCTGTAGTTGCTCTTTCGCCGCATACTCGATCTTTTGTGTTCCGCGTAAATAGCAATGCACCTCAACATAATCGCGATGACCGATAAATAAGGCATCGGTGGTACTGTCGATTCTTATGCCGTAGTTCAGGGTATTTCCCTGAGAACGGATGACACCAGTAGGGAGATCATCAATTTTTTCCATCAACTCGGCACAACGCTGCCAGTGACTCTTCGTATGTGCATGTTGTTGAAACAGTTCGAAGCTATCGAGAATTCTCATTTTTCTTCCTTATGCATGAACCATCGTCAACAACGTTTGCGGAGCTACCATAAGTGATGCTGCATCATAGGTAATCATTTTAGTAAAAATTTTACTAAATGGAATTAAGAAAACTGATTTACTTTAACTCGATCACGAAATGAAGAAATTGGACACGTAACAACGAAGAGGAGGGAGCCCGACGACATGGCCGGGCCAGGTGGATCTTAGCGGGTGGTTCCGCGTAACTTCAACTGACTCGGAACATAGACCTGAAGCGGCAATTCTCGGCCATCACGCGCTTTTTCTATCAATAGGTTAACGCCCTGGATACCCATCATTTCGGAGTGAATGCGCACGGTTGAGAGTGGAGGAAAGGTGAAGCGTGCGGTCGGGATATCGTTGATGCTGATGAGCGATATCTGCTCTGGAATACGAATCCCATTTTCATGAATCGCACGCAATACGCCGATAGCGATGGAGTCGGAAGCGACGAATAACGCTGGTGGGTAATCTTTTTTAGCCAGCATAGTTTGGGCCAGCTCATAACCGGAGGCGCTGGAAAAGCCACCGCGGTAAATATCCGTTTCTGACACGACGCCTTTCTGTCGCCCGTATTCAACAAAGGCGACTTCACGAATATCTGTTTCACCGGGCACATCCTCGCCGCCAATGAAACCGATTCTTGTCGCGCCCTGCTGTATGAAAAAGTTGATGATATCTTGGCTGATCTTTGCCAGGTCGGTATCGACAAAATCGTAGTTGCCGCATGGGGGCTGAAAATCGATAAAACAGATGTTATCCGTCAACGTTGCCGCAGTACGCTGAATTGCATCGCTGGCCTTCCCTACAACGAGGACCCCGGTGAGTTTTTTGATACTGGGTAAACTATGATGTTCGTAGCAGCTCGTTAGCTCAATGCCCAACTTTTCACACTGAGTTTCGATACCGTGGCGAATAGACAGATAGTAAGGATCGTTGATCTCCAGCTTCTGCTGATAGCTATAAAGCACAAGAATGTGGTGCTGGCTGACGATGTTAACCTGCGTTTTGTGTGAAGAACTGCTCCTGTATTCCAGTTTTTCTGCAATTTCCAGAATACGGTGCCGTGTTTCCTCTTTCACATTCAGATTTGGATCGTCATTCAAAACTCGGGAAACAGTTGCCTGGGAAACGCCTGCTTCCGTTGCGATATCTTTAAGTGTTGCCATATTTGCCTTTCATTCCGCCATTCGACTGCATGGGGGGTTATTGTAAATGAAGCCCCATGATATGCATCTGCTTTTAGTAAATTCTTTAGCCTTAGTCTCTCATAAATGCGCTATTATTTTTTAGTAAAATTTTACTAGGGGAGGGGAAATGGATACTGTTGCATTTGAGGAGTTTGCCCGGCTGGAACTGCGGGTTGGAAAAATTGTTCAGGTTAAACGCCATGAAAACGCCGATAAGCTTTACATCGTTCAGGTCGATGTTGGCGAGAGGACGTTGCAGACCGTCACCAGCCTGGTGCCTTACTACAGTGAGGCGGAACTGGCAGGGAAAACGGTGGTGGTGCTGTGTAATCTCGCCAAAGCCAAAATGCGCGGCGAAACCTCGGAGTGCATGTTGCTGTGCGCCGAAACCGACGATGGTAGCGAAAGCGTTCTGTTGACGCCGGAACGCGTGATGCCCGCCGGTGTGCGGATTGTGTGAGTGGTGTGAACAGGCCGGATGGCGATGCTAACTATCTTATCCGGCCTACGTGTGGTGCCTGCGTAGGCCGGTTAAGAACGTCGTTGCCATCCGGCATCTGTCACACTTGCTCCACGCTGACGCGCATGGCCGCCAACGCTTTGCGAGTCGCTTTGAGTACCAGTTCACACTGCTCAATGGTCAGGGTGAGAGGCGGTTCAATACGAATCGTTTTCGCGTTGTTGAGCGTTCCGGCAACCAACACGCGCTGGCGGAACATCTCGCTGGCAAAGTTGTAGCCGATCTCGTTATCGACAAACTCAATCGCCATCAGCATCCCTTTACCACGCGCTTCCTGGATAAGATCCGGATATTCCCGACCCAACTGACGAAAACCGTCCAGCAGGATATCGCCTTTCTGTTCCGCCTGAGCCGGCAAGTTCTGCTCCAGCAGCACGTTAATGGTGGCTAACGCCGCCGCACAGGCCAGCGGGTTACCGCCAAACGTCGTGGTATGCAGGAAGGGGTTGTCGAACAACACCGAGAACACTTCTTCGGTTGCGATAGTGGCGCCAATCGGCATCACTCCGCCCCCCAACGCTTTTGCCAGGCACAGAATGTCAGGCTGCACATTCTCATGTTCACAGGCGAACATTTTGCCGGTGCGCCCCATTCCGGTCTGCACTTCATCCAGAATCATCAACGCGCCGAACTCATCGCAGAGTTTACGTACGGCGGTCAGATAACCTGGCGGCGGCAGGATCACCCCACCTTCGCCCTGGATAGGTTCCAGAATAACGGCGGCCACATCGTCACCGGTTTTTTTACACTCGCTAAGCGCGGTACGCATGGCCTCAACGTTACCAAAAGGCACATGACGGAATCCCGGCAGCAGCGGCATAAACGGTTTACGGAAGGTGGATTTTGCCGTAGCGGAAAGCGCGCCCAGCGATTTTCCGTGGAACGCGCCGCTGGTGGCGATGAAAGTGTATTTGCCTCGCGGCGACTGATACGCCTTCGCCAGTTTCAGCGCGGCCTCCACAGACTCTGTTCCACTGTTACAGAAGAAGCTGTATTTCAGTTTACCGGGCGCCAGTGCGGCGAGTGTTTTCGCCAGCATGGCACGAAGCGGGTCAAGTAATTCCTGACTATGCAATGGCTGTTTCGCGAGTTGATTCTGTACGGCGGAAACCACAACTGGATTACGGTGCCCCACGTTGAAAATTCCAAAACCACCCAGGCAATCAACAAACTCTTGTCCCTGAGTGTCGACAAGCGTATTCAGACCTCCTGCTTGCCACTCTACGGCTCCGTAATCCCCGCCAGCAGTCACAGATTTTCGGTACTCTAAAAACCCCGGATTGACGTGCTCTTTGAAATACTCAATCACCTCTCGGTTCAGTGCTTTCATCTCCTCATGATCAAGCGTTCGCTTCTCAATGAGATTCAGTGCGTGCGCGCTGCAGGCTAACGCTGAGGCGCTGGAAGGTAACCTGTTCAAAATGTGCTCCCGGGGATCGCGTATCACATGATACCGATTTAAGTATTGCAGGGATTGCGCCATCCCGAAGGCGTTCACGAAAATCGGGATAAACACCAGGAATAATCGCATTTACGCAACATTTAATCTCATTTGTTAACAATCGTGGCGGCATAACCGACTTTACGTACGTCGACGCGTTCCTTTTTACCCGCAAAATGCCCCGAAAAAGTGCAAAAAATGCCCAAAAACAGGGCGGAGGATTCAGCATGGCTTGATAGTTACGTAATGAAAGTATTTTAAATCAATGGATTAGATTGCGTACAAATGTTGAGGTTTAATCGCAAATTGCGATCCAAATCAATTTTAACAACTAAAGATAAATCGATTAGCGCCGAAATAACATCTGACAGAAAAGTTAACACCAAAATAACCTGCATAGGACGCGATCATGTCTTCTCATCTCTACGTCAGCCAGAAAAGCCTTCCGCTGGACGACGATACGACCCTCATGTCCACGACTGACTTAAACAGCTATATCACGCATGCGAATGACACCTTCGTCCAGGTGAGCGGCTATTCGCTGAGCGAACTCCAGGCGCAGCCGCATAACCTTGTGCGCCATCCTGATATGCCGAAAGCGGCATTTGCGGATATGTGGTACACCCTGCAAAAAGGAGAACCGTGGAGCGGCATCGTGAAAAATCGCTGCAAGAATGGCGATCACTACTGGATCCGCGCCAACGCGGTGCCGATGGTTCGCGAGGGAAAAGTGACCGGGTATATGTCCATTCGTATCCGCGCGACGGAAGATGAAATTGCGGCGGTTGAGCCGTTGTATCACGCTCTGAAGGAAGGACGCTGCCGTAAACGTCTCCACAAAGGGCTGGTGGTGCGTAAGGGTTGGTTAGGCAAACTTCCGGCACTTCCCATCCGCTGGCGGGTACGTTGTGTGATGGCGTTTATCTTCGCGGTACTGGCGGCGAGCCTGGTGCAGCAGAGTGCGCCCGTGGCTTCTCTCGTGATCGGCGCGCTGGTCATGCTGCTGGGGACGGCGATGTTTGAGTGGCAAATTGTGCGTCCGATTGAAAATGTGGCCCGGCAGGCATTGAAGGTGGCGACAGGGGATCGTAACAGTGTGACGCATCTGAATCGTAGCGACGAGTTGGGGCTGACGTTGCGGGCTGTGGGCCAGCTCGGGTTGATGTGTCGCTGGCTCATTAATGATGTCTCAAGTCAGGTTTCCAGCGTCAGAAATGGCAGTGAAACCCTGGCGAAAGGGAATGACGATCTGAACAAACACACCCGCCAGACGGTGGAAAATGTGCAGCAAACCGTAACGACCATGAACCAGATGGCGGAGTCGGTGAAGAAAAATACCGCCACCGCATCGGCTGCCGACAAACTTTCCATCGCGGCCAGCGGTGCGGCAACTCAGGGTGGGGAGGCGATGGAGACGGTCATCAAAACGATGGATGACATTGCCGACAGTACGCAACGGATCGGCACGATCACCGCACTCATTAACGATATCGCGTTTCAGACCAATATTTTGGCGCTGAATGCCGCAGTTGAGGCCGCGCGGGCAGGCGAACAGGGCAAAGGGTTTGCGGTGGTCGCCGGGGAGGTTCGCCACCTTGCCAGTCGAAGTGCCAGCGCGGCGAATGATATTCGTAAGCTAATAGATGCCAGTGCTTCCCGGGTGCAGTCCGGTTCAGAGCAGGTTCATGCGGCAGGAAGGACGATGGACGACATTGTGGCACAGGTGCAAAATGTGACCCAACTCATCGCCCAAATCAGTCATTCGACGCTGGAGCAGTCGGACGGGCTTTCCAGCCTGACGCTGGCGGTGGATGAGTTAAATAACATCACGCATAAGAATGCCGAACTGGTGGAAGAGAGCGCCAGAGTTTCAGCAATGGTAAAACACCGCGCCAGCCGTCTGGAAGATGCCGTCACGGTTCTGCACTGAGTCCGCGTCCCTGACGCGGTTTCTCTCGCCTCCAGAAGGAGGCGGGGCAGGGACGCGAATACACAGCCCGCTTAATCGAGTTGGGTAATGTCCAGCGCCGCACGGTCAATCACGCCGATGATTTTTTTGATCTGTGCTTCACTGATATCAGCCTGATTCACCCGCAGATCCAGTACGGCTTTGAAGTTATCCAGCGCCCGCTTCATCTGCGAGTTTTTACGTAATTCGAAACCGACACAGCGTGCTTTTACACGTTCCTGAATACGTTCTAGCTGTTCATTATTTTCATCCAGCCATTGCTGTCCGGCCTGGGTGATCGCTATTTTCTTCCGACCGCCTTCTTCTTCGCTAATGCTGATAAATTCCTGATCTTGCAGGAAATCAAGTGTTGGGTAGATCACACCCGGACTTGGGGTGTAGTTACCCTGAGTCAGCGTTTCAATGGCTTTGATAAGCTCATAGCCGTGGCTCGCGTCGTGGGTCAGGATATCCAGAATCACCAGACGTAATTCGCCGTGACCGAAAAATCGCTGGCGACGTCCGCCTCCGCCCCCGCCCCGACCGAGGCGATGCTCGCAGCCATGTTCATGGCCGTGATGACGTTCCCTGCCGCAACCTTCTTGATGATGCCCTTGATGACAGCCTTCGTGCTGATCTCCTTCACCTTTACAGCAGCCCTCTTGATGATGCTCGTGATGGCAGCCTTCGCGCTGATGTCCTTCGCCTTTACAGCAACCCTCTTGATGATGCTCGTGATGGCAGCCTTCGTGCTGGTGTCCTTCGCCTTTACAGCAACCCTCATGTGGGTGTCGCATGATCATCTCCTGATGTTGTTTCGATATATCTAATTTATATCTAAATATTTTATTTGTGCAAGTTTTAAGTTGTTTTGTTTTTTAATTTTATGATTTTATTGGTGTTTATTTTGTTTTTGATGATGGATTGAAGAACGATGGCTATATCAGAAAAGACTTGCAATATTTCTAATTAACAATCATTATCATTTGGAATGGTTGATTTAGATATATCGTAATACACTCACGAAGGCGAAAAGAATGACCAAAAAAACCTCACGCTACCCACAGCGCATTCGTAATGAACTGCGCTTTCGCGAACTGACCGTCCTGCGTGTTGAACGTATCAGCGCGGGTTTTCAGCGTATTGTGCTGGGAGGGAATGCCCTGGAAGGCTTTCGCTCTCTGGGATTTGACGACCACACCAAGGTCTTTTTCCCGGCGCCGGGCAGTCACTTTGTACCGCCGACCGTGACTGACGAAGGTATCGTTTGGGCTGATGGTATTCGTCCGACAACGCGTGATTACACACCGTTATACGATGAGGAACGCCATGAACTGGTGCTGGATTTTTATCTCCATGAGGGTGGGGTAGCGAGCACCTGGGCGAAGCAGGCCCGCGAGGGGGACACGCTCACGATTGGCGGGCCGCGCGGTTCGCTGGTGGTGCCAGACGATTACGCATACCAGGTTTATGTTTGTGATGAATCGGGAATGCCGGCATTGCGCCGCCGCCTGGAGGCTATCAGCCGACTGACGGTGCGCCCAAATGTCACGGTGCTGGTCAGTGTGCAAAACGCGGCGTATCAGGATTACCTCTCCCATCTTGATGGATTTGCGATTGAGTGGTTCGTCGGTCAGGACGAGCAGGCAGTGGATGCGCGATTGTCCCAGCTTTCGATTCCTGCGGATGATTATTTCATCTGGATAACCGGTGAGGGGAAGGTTGTTAAAAATCTCAGTCAACGGTTCGATACTGCGGCTTTTGATCCTCATTTGGTGCGGGCGGCAGCCTACTGGCACAGCAAGCCATCGCTCGATTAATTCATCAGTCATCCCCCTAAAAAGGCAATGAGGGGATTGGGCGATGAGGCTTGCCCGATGGCCGCGAACCGAGTTGCGTCGGTGCTGTTAGCATAGAAAAGGTATCGCCAGCACCCTGGCGCCTTTTCGTCTCAACGAAACGGCAACGAAGGAATGAACCGCGTAAACCGACATAAATTTAATGATTTCTTTGATATTAAGATCGGTTTAAGGTCATAGTGTAGATGTGATGTTTACGTGGTTAATTTTAAGGATAAGAGCATGCCAACAGCAATTGAGAAAGCACTGGATTTCATTAACGGTATGAATACATCCGTCGCCCCCCCAGACTCAATGGATGAAAGTACCACTAAGGGAATTTTAAAGTATTTGAATGAGTTAGGTGTACCCGCCAGCGCAGCCGAGATTACTGCACGAGGCGAGCAGGAGGGATGGAACGCCGAATTCACTCAAAAAGTAGCCGGATGGGCTGAAAAAATTGCGTCAGGGGAGCGTGTACTGATCAAAAACCCTGAATTTTTTACGTCCTATATGCGTGAGCAACTTCAGGCTCTGGTATAGGTCGACACGCTTCAAAAGATAACCTTATTCCCAATGCTCTCACCTCCGATGTGGGAGCATCCATTTCTGCCATAAAGGATGGGCAGAACAGCCTACCTTCGCATTTTCTTTATCGCTTCTTCTTGATGGTTTCGAGAAGCAGTTTCTCTCCATGTCTGGTGAGTTAAAATCCCTGTCTCGTTCTGAACTGGTTAGCTATCTTTCTGAATGCCATGTGGAGTTTATTGTGATCCACCCATTCAGAGAAGGTAACGGGCGTCTGTCGAGATTGCTTTGTGATGTGCTGTCGGTTTTGGCGGGGAAGGGCTTACTGGATTACAGCCTGTGGGATGAGCACAAGGCGTTTTACTTCAAGGCAATACAGGCAGGTGTATCAGGGAACTACAGCCCTATGATGCAACTGGTGAACGACATCTTGCCAAACTAGCGTGCAAGGCCAACGGCTTTCGCCTGTGCCAGATTTTGTTTGAGTTGCTGCTCAATTTTTTGCACTGAAACACCTGTCTCGATAGCGGTTGAGCTGGCAACAGAACGGTATATCTGTGCCTTGGTAACCTGAGATGGCGCTGATTCAGGTCTCATTAGCAAGACCTCGTTATGTTTTTCAGGATTGTAGTTGTACTGAAATGTACTGGCAAGGTTGATGAAAGGCTAGATAGTAAAACGCGGAGACACCAGCCGCTTATTGGGCTGGTGAAAGTCGATATGTGTTTTAAAACTGAAAAAAGTGCATAGTTATCGGCGAGGGAAACATTATGGAGATTTCTTTTTTTGACGTTCAACCGAGAGGCTATAAAGTCCCAACACCCAAAAGTATGCGATGAAAGCGCCAATAATCAGCAAGAATAAAATATCAGTTAAGTTATTGTAAGTAGCTAATAATTTTTCTGTCTGGTCTGTCGGGATTGATAATTTATAATTTACATAATCATTTATTAGCCTGGCGCCACCCCAAAAAGCAGATACGACAACGCCAATAAATAGTATCGCACCTATTAGTTTTTTTAAAAACCAGCTGAGAAAGAAGTTCGGGTCATGGTACGCAATACCAGAAATCACGCTCATTGCAGTGAAGAACCCGCCTGCACACCATCTGAAAGTTTCTGAATCTATCGCCATGTTTTTAACCTCACTCATCCACGTTTACTTAAGTGGAGCATTTGTCTCGTGCGACACTTTTGAGACACTCGTTGAGAAGCAATAAAAAAGGCCACTCTGTTGAGTGGCCTAAATCAATGATTTTAAAGCTAAAATTTGGTGGCCCCTGCTGGACTTGAACCAGCGACCAAGCGATTATGAGTCGCCTGCTCTAACCACTGAGCTAAGGGGCCGTGGCGAGGGATTATAAAGTAACTCTCTGCTGCAATCCAGCCATAACCGTACGTATGCTGTTTTTATAAACAACGTATTTTCAATTCGTTATACTTTCCCTCCGTTGTATTGTTTGGGGGGTATCATGGTTAAGGACATACTGGCGTCGGGGCTTCGTGTTGTGTTTTGCGGCATTAATCCGGGGCTGTCTTCGGCGGGGACGGGGTTTCCATTTGCGCATCCTGCTAACCGCTTCTGGAAGGTGATTCATCAGGCCGGATTTACCGATCGCCAACTAAAACCGGAAGAGGCGCAGCATCTGCTGGATTTCCGCTGTGGCGTGACCAAACTGGTCGACAGGCCGACGGTACAAGCAAATGAGGTGTCGCGAGAGGAGTTACACAGCGGTGGTCGTAACCTGATTGAGAAGATTGAATTCTATCAGCCGCAGGCGTTGGCCATTCTGGGTAAGCAGGCTTTTGAGCAGGGATTTAGACAGCGTGGCGTGCAGTGGGGCAAACAGGCGATGAGTATTGGCGCGACTCAGGTCTGGGTGTTACCGAATACCAGTGGGCTAAGCCGGATCGCTCTGGACAAGCTGGTCGAAGCCTATCGGGAGCTGGATGAGGAGTTGACGGCGCGCGGACGTTAAACATGACTTGAAAACCCCGACGCAAGCCGGGGTTACGTTGAATTATCACTCTTTCGCCAGGCGATCACGAACGTCCATAAGGGCAAATCCCAACAGATTTTCACCTTGCCAGCGTGACGGTGTTGCGGCATCAGGGTGATCTTTTGCCAGACCAATTCCCCATATTTTGTCTACCGGACTGGCTTCCACCAGAACACGAGGGGCGGTACTGAGGAGAAATGATTTAAGCGCAAGATGCTGGCTAAACTTCTGGTAATTGCCTTCGCATACCAGCTCAAAACAGCTCTCCTGCCAGCAGCGTTCGTCAAATCCTTCGACTTTGCGTCCCAGCTTTTTGGCTTCTGCGGGCGTTTGCGCTGCGAGGATCTTCGCCAGCGTGGCCTGATCGCCAAACAGACGCGCTTTTCCGGCCATCATCCAGTGCTCCGCCGTGGCATAGACCACACCGTTATGACTGAATGGCGAATTCTGCCACCACTGACTGAAACAAGAGGCGGTAATCGTGCCGTCAGCGGAGGGTTGATGTCCCCAGAACCACAGGTATTCAACATGCTGTTTGTTATTGAGCGCACGGATTAGCGCGGGGAGTGAATAGCATCCTTGTTGCATGACAGTGCTCCTGTAAAAAAGCCCTCACGAGGAGGGCTTAAGAACAATTAATTACGATTAATCGTCGAGGAAGCTACGCAGCACTTCAGAACGGCTCGGGTGACGCAGTTTACGCAGCGCCTTTGCTTCGATCTGACGGATACGTTCGCGAGTAACGTCGAACTGTTTACCCACTTCTTCCAGCGTATGATCGGTGTTCATGTCGATACCGAAACGCATACGCAGAACTTTCGCTTCACGGGCGGTCAGGCCAGCCAGAACGTCGTGCGTTGCGGCACGCAGGCTCTCGGTAGTTGCAGAGTCCAGCGGCAGCTCGAGGGTGGTATCCTCGATGAAATCACCCAGATGCGAATCTTCATCGTCGCCGATCGGCGTTTCCATGGAGATTGGCTCTTTGGCGATCTTCAGCACTTTACGGATCTTATCTTCCGGCATCAGCATACGTTCAGCCAGTTCTTCCGGCGTCGGTTCGCGGCCCATTTCCTGCAGCATCTGGCGGGAGATACGGTTGAGCTTGTTGATAGTCTCAATCATATGCACCGGAATACGGATGGTGCGCGCCTGATCCGCGATCGAACGGGTGATCGCCTGACGGATCCACCAGGTTGCATAGGTGGAGAACTTGTAACCGCGACGGTATTCGAACTTGTCTACCGCTTTCATCAGACCGATGTTGCCTTCCTGAATCAGATCCAGGAACTGCAGACCACGGTTGGTGTATTTCTTGGCGATGGAGATAACCAGACGCAAGTTTGCTTCAACCATCTCTTTTTTCGCACGGCGGGCTTTCGCTTCACCGATGGACATACGACGGTTGATGTCTTTTACCTGTTCGATGGTCAGGCCGGTTTCTTCTTCAATTTGTTGCAGTTTTTGCAGACCGCGGTGAACGTCATCTGCCACGTCGTGCAGTTTTTCAGACCACGGTTTGTTCATCGCGATTGCGGCGTTGAACCAGGTTTCGCTGGTTTCGTTACCGGTGAACAGCGTGATGAAGTTTTTCTTCGGCATTTTGCACTGCTCAACGCAGAGCTTCATGATCAAACGTTCCTGGGTACGCACGCGATCCATCATGACGCGCATGCTGTTCACCAGGTAGTCGAACTGTTTCGGCACCAGGCGGAACTGTTTGAACACTTCAGAAAGCTTCTGAATTTCTTCCTGAGCGGCTGCATGGCTGCGGCCTTTCGCTTTGATCGTGTCGCGGGTGATTTCGTACTGAGTACGCAGCTCACCGAATTTCTCACGCGCTAATTCAGGATCGATGCTGTTGTCGTCATCGCTGCTGTCGTCGTCTTCTTCTTCGTCTTCATCTTCGTCGTCATCCAGCTCTTCCTGGGAGAGTTCAGAACCGACGTGAGTGGCGGTAGGCGCCAGGTCTTCTTCCGCGTTCGGGTCAACAAAACCGGTGATCAGATCGGACAGACGCGCTTCTTCAGCTTCAACGCGATCGTACTGTTCAAGCAGATAGGTAATCGCTTCCGGATACTCGGCAACGGAGCATTGAACCTGGTTAATCCCGTCTTCGATACGTTTAGCGATGTCAATTTCGCCTTCACGGGTTAACAGTTCAACCGTGCCCATTTCACGCATATACATGCGTACCGGGTCAGTTGTGCGACCGATTTCAGATTCCACGCTGGAGAGAACCTGAGCCGCAGCTTCTTCCGCGTCTTCATCGGTGCTGTTGGTGTTTTCAGCAAGCAGCAGATCATCGGCATCCGGTGCTTCTTCCATCACCTGAATACCCATGTCATTGATCATTTGGATGATATCTTCAATTTGATCTGAATCGACGATATCTTCCGGCAGATGGTCATTGACCTCGGCATAGGTCAGATAGCCTTGCTCCTTACCACGTTGGACAAGAAGCTTCAGCTGTGACTGCGGGTTTTGCTCCATAAGACGGTATCCACACTTATTTCGTTTGATTGGTGTTGGGCGGTTAAACCGCCAACGGCAAAACGAGGGCGTACTTATATTTGTGCCGCTGCCTCTCAGTGCGGCTGTCGGGGGCTTCCCGAACGATATTCGGCACTTAAGCCGTTAAATACTTTTGTCTTTCGTTTATTTCTTCGCCAGTTCCTGGTTTAGCGTCCAGAGTTCCCGGCGTTCTTCGCTGCTTAAACCGTGTGTGCGCTCACGAGCTATCAACTCTTCCTGGCGCAGCTCAAGCATCGAATCAAACATATGGTTGAGTGAGTCGGTGAAGGTTTTTTCTGCGATATCCTTATCTGCTATATCGTCCCACATCGACAATTTTTCAAGGGTCGCCGCATCATTTGAGCCGCGATAATGTTCTAAAAGTTGCCCGGTGGTCAGACCTGGCTGAGACAGACAAGTGTTGACCAGTTCTACAAATAAGCCAAGTCCTGGCAATTTTTTCGGATCCAGGCCACTCAGCGGTGGAACCAGCGGTGCTAAATCTGGGTTTTGCACCAGTAGTCCTATCAGTATACGCATGGTCGTGCGTTTTAGCTGCGGAGCTGGCCTGGAAGTACCGCTTTCGGACAATTTAGGCATTAAACGTTCAAGCTGGCTGTCATCCAGAATGCCAAGCTTGTTACCCAGTTCCTGTCGCAAATAAATACGCAACGTTTCACCCGGCACCTGCGTGATTAACGGCAGCGCCAGCGTACTGAGCTGGGCACGTCCGTCCGGGGTACTCAGATCCACTTGTGGCAGCAGGCTGTTAAACAAAAACGCGGAGAGCGGCAATGCCTGCTCCATCCGGGCTTCGAATGCTTCTTTACCTTCTTTACGTACCAGGGTGTCAGGATCTTCACCGTCAGGTAAGAACATAAAACGTAACTGGCGACCATCCGTCATATAAGGCAGCGCGGTTTCCAGCGCTCGCCAGGCGGCATCGCGTCCGGCACGGTCACCGTCGTAACAGCAAATGACGTTGTTCGTCGCACGGAATAACAGTTGGATGTGATCGGCAGTGGTCGATGTCCCCAGAGACGCCACGGCGTAGTTAATGCCGTATTGCGCCAGCGCGACCACATCCATATAGCCTTCCACCACTAACAGGCGCTGCGGGTCAGCGTTATCCTGCTGGGCTTCATAAAGGCCATACAACTGACGGCCTTTATGAAAAATATCGGTTTCCGGGGAGTTCAGGTATTTCGGCATGCCGTCACCCAGCACGCGTCCACCAAAACCAATCACCCGTCCACGCTTATCGCGGATGGGGAACATCACCCGTTCGCGGAAGCGATCGTAACTGCGTCCCTGATCGTTGGTAACCAACATACCCGCATCAACCAGCGATTTGCGATTTTCAGTATTGTCGCCAAACCGTTTCAGGACGTTGTCCCAGCCGGGAGGCGCAAAACCAATAGCAAAACGGGCGATCACGTCGCGACTCAATCCTCGCTTTTCCAGATACTGGCGCGCGGGGGTAGCGGCGGGTTGCATCAGAGACTGTTGATAAAATGTGTTCAGACCGTCCATCAATTGATAAAGACTTTGCCGTTGATGGCGCTCTATCTGACTGGGGCCGTTGCCTGCTTCATAGGGCACTTCAAGATTGTGCATCGCCGCCAGCTCTTCGACCGTTTCCACGAACTCGAGCTTGTCGTAGTTCATGAGAAAATCGACGGCGTTACCGTGTGCGCCACATCCAAAGCAGTGATAAAACTGTTTCTCACCGTTTACGGTGAAAGAGGGGGTTTTTTCGTTATGGAATGGACAGCACGCATGGTAGTTTTTGCCCTGTTTTTTTAGCTTCACCCGCGCGTCGATGAGATCGACGATGTCGGTGCGCGCCAGCAGGTCATTGATAAATACGCGTGGAATTCGTCCAGCCATATGCCCCTTTTATACACTTCATCTTTCACGCATCATGAATGATTTTGTGTATATGCCAATGCATAAACGAAAATAAGCCGCGCATTCCTTTCGGAAGCACGGCCTTACAACTACAACTCGGTCTGAATTGAGGGCCGCGACCCTCAGAAGACTTAGTACAGACGAGTGCGGCGTGCGTTTTCGCGAGCCAGTTTCTTCGCGTGACGTTTCACAGCGGAAGCTTTAGCGCGCTTACGTTCGGTAGTCGGTTTTTCATAAAACTCACGACGACGAACTTCCGCCAGAACACCTGCTTTTTCGCAGGAACGCTTGAAGCGACGCAGTGCTACGTCGAACGGCTCGTTTTCACGTACTTTAATTACCGGCATGTAACTCTCACCTTTAATAAATTCGGTTTGCCGCTGGCATCAACGCCAGCTTATTTCAAAATGGTGCGGAATTTTACTGCAATTGCTGCTGCTTTGTAAAGCACCGCGGCCGTTTTTGAAAGGGACTTTTATAAGGGTGAGGAGTATACACGAGGCTTCTTCCAGGGGCGAACAAAGTTTTACATCAACCCGCATTGGTCCTACACTGCGCGGTAATAGAGCGAGGTAGAATAAGTCATGCGTGTATTGGGTATTGAGACATCCTGCGATGAAACCGGCATCGCCATTTACGACGATGAAAAGGGTCTGTTGGCCAACCAATTGTATAGTCAGGTGAAATTGCATGCTGACTACGGTGGCGTAGTGCCTGAACTGGCCTCACGCGATCACGTGCGTAAAACCGTACCGTTGATCCAGGCAGCGCTGAAAGAGGCAGGTTTAACGGCGAAAGATATTAATGCGGTGGCGTATACCGCGGGGCCGGGATTGGTCGGCGCGCTGCTGGTCGGCGCAACTGTTGGGCGTTCACTGGCCTTTGCGTGGAATGTTCCTGCCATCCCAGTGCACCATATGGAAGGCCATCTGCTGGCACCGATGCTGGAAGATAACCCGCCGGAATTTCCGTTTGTCGCGCTGCTGGTTTCTGGCGGTCATACTCAGCTTATTAGCGTGACAGGGGTTGGCCAGTACGAACTGTTGGGCGAATCCATTGATGATGCGGCGGGTGAAGCCTTTGATAAAACCGCCAAACTGCTGGGGCTCGATTATCCTGGCGGCCCGATGTTGTCGAAAATGGCGGCCCAGGGCACTGCCGGGCGTTTTGTCTTCCCACGCCCGATGACCGATCGTCCGGGGCTGGACTTCAGCTTCTCCGGCCTGAAGACGTTTGCGGCTAACACGATTCGCAACAATGGCGATGACGATCAGACTCGTGCGGATATCGCCCGCGCGTTTGAAGATGCGGTGGTGGACACGTTGATGATCAAGTGCAAACGCGCACTGGATCAGACCGGCTTTAAACGTCTGGTGATGGCGGGCGGCGTGAGCGCCAACCGCACGCTGCGTGCAAAGCTTGCCGAGATGATGCAAAAGCGTCGTGGCGAAGTGTTCTATGCGCGCCCGGAGTTTTGTACGGATAACGGCGCGATGATCGCCTATGCCGGGATGGTGCGTTTTAACGCCGGAGCGACGGCGGATCTCGGCGTGACCGTGCGTCCACGCTGGCCGCTGGCGGAGTTACCCGCGGCGTAATGCGTGTTTGCCGGATGGCGGCGTAAGCGCCTTATCCGGCAAGATGGTCATCTGAGATGCGTAGGAAAAAAGGGGCGACATCATGGCGCCCCAACCGGGTTTACAGCAAAACGAGTGGCATCCAGAGCAGGCCGGTGACGACCAGCAGAACAAGGAAGATCAGGCCGAAAATGGCGCCTAACCGCCAGTAATCGACTGTTGGCAGATAACCACTGCCGTAGTAGATGGGGCTTGGCCCGGTCGCATAGGGGGTAAGAATGCTGCCCAGACCAATCGCCGCGCCCACCATCAGGCAGAACACCGGTAACGGGATCTCCGGCATCGCCAGCGCAGCGGCGATCATCATCGGTGCCAGCGCCGAGGTATAAGCGGTGGCGCTGGCAAAGAAGTAGCGCAGCAGATAGAACACCACAATCAGCGCGACCATCACCATCACCGGCGAATAGCCGCTCAACCCGTTTGCCAGCTGCTTGCCAAACCAGGCGATAAAGCCGGTATTGTTGAGCCCAGTGGCAAGGGTAATCAGCGAGGCGAGCCAGAAGAAGACGTTCCACGCGGCTTTATTACTGACGATGTCATCCCAGGAGATAATGCGTAATACCAGCATTAATGCCACCACGCTGTAACCGACCATCGCGGCATCGATATATTCACCGCCGAAGATCCACAGCACCAGCGCGCCAACCATCAGCACCAACATCTTTTTCTCACGCGAGCATAGCGGCCCCATCGCTTTCAGCTCCGTCTCCGCCCAGCGCGGCACCTGATCGCCTGATTTTAGCACTGGCGGGTACAGCACGTAGGCCAGCCAGGGCACCAGCAAAACCAATGCAATACTCAGCGGTAGCATGCCTAAAAACCAGTCTCCCCAGCTTAGCGCCGTATGGGAAGCGCCTTTCATCAGACCCATCAGCAGCAGATTAGGCGCCATCGCAGTCAGAAAAATGGCGCTGGTCACGCAGTCGGCGACAATTCCCATCCACATAATATAGGAGCCAATAGACCGGGAACTGGCGTCATTGGGCTGTGAGTTATAGAGCGGCGGCAGGTTACGGATTATCGGGTAGATTATCCCGGCGCCGCGCGCGGAGTTGGAGGGGGTGACGGGGGCGAGGATCAGCTCGGAGAACATCACCGCATAGCCAAGAAACAGCGTGCGATGCCCCATTTTCTTCACCAGCATCAAGGCGATACGCCGACCGAGTCCGGTTTTTTCATAGCCGGTGCCAAACATAAAGGCGGCGAAAATCAGCCAGATAACCGAGTTAGAAAAACCAGATACTGCCCATGACAGTGATTTGGCGGTAAATTTGAAGCCTTCCTGACTGAGTTGTTGCGGGCTGAACAGCAACCACGGTGACAGGACGGCGATGATCGAAATCCCTATCATCGCGACGACCGCGCCCGGTACAGGTTCCAGAATGAGTCCCACGATGACGCCGGTAAAGACCGCAAAATAGAGCCAGGTATGGCTCTCAAGACCGGTGGGGACGGGCAAAACAGCAATAATGGCGATGACCACCAGCGGAGCCAGGTATCGCCACCAACCAGATAAAGGTGCCATTGTCGTATCCCTGCGAAAAGGGAGAGGCGCAAAGCCTCTCCGGAAGGGTTATTTAATGTAATGGACGTGCTCGCAGATCTCGTCGACGATAGGGCCGCGACGTTCGGCGAACTGTTTTTTGTTTTCGGCGATCAGGTTGTTGCCGTGGGTGTCGATAGAAACAATCAGCGGGCCGAACTCCTTCACCCGGCAAACCCAGAGGGATTCCGGCATGCCAAGTTCCATCCAGTGCACTTCTTCAATCTCTTCGACCTGGGTCGCCGCAACGACCGCGCAGCCCGCCGGGAAGATAACGTGCAGTGCTTTAAATTTCTGGCAGCCTTCTTCGGTGAGCGGCCCCATGCCGCCTTTCCCCACCACCAGCTTCACGCCGGTCTGTTCAATAAACTCTTTTTCAAAGGCTTCCATACGCATGCTGGTGGTGGGCCCGACGGAGACCATCTCCCACTTCTCCCCATTCTTACGCACGATGGGGCCGGCGTGGAAAATTGCTTTGCCGTTGAGATCGTAAGGGATCGGACGCTTAAGTTCGATCAGACGGCGGTGGCAGACGTCGCGGCAGGTCACCAGCGTGCCGGTCAGGTAGATAACATCGCCAATGCGGATATCTTCCAGGTCTTCGGCCTTGATCGGGGTAGTCAGGATCTTTTTCATAACGCGCTCCGGGTGTGAGACAGGTTTTCGAAGGAGAGGTCAGAATGAACCAGCAGCGTACCGCGACGGTGCGCCCAGCAGCCGGTGGAAACCGCCACGCCGATGGTTGAGGGGTGACGCGCGGCAGATTCGATATGTACGCCCATCACCGAACTGTTGCCGGTGAGCCCTTGCGGGCCAATACCCAGTTGGTTCAGACCCTCTTCCAGACGCAGTTCAAGTTCTGCCGCTTTCGGATTTGGATGGCGGGTGCCGATGGGGCGCAGAACGGCCCGGCGAGACAGCACGGCGGCGGTTTCCACGGAGGTTGCGATTCCCACGCCCACCAGAACCGGTGGACAGGCGTTGACGGCCAGCGTGGAGATATTTTCAAACACAAATTTCACTACGCCTTCGTAGCCTTCGGAGGGCATCAGCACTTTGGAGCGACCCGGCAACGTACAACCGCCGCCTGCCATGTAGACTTCAATTTCGGCGTCATCGCCGTCGGGAACGATGTCCCAGGTTACCCACGGCACGCCGCTGCCGGTGTTTTTGCCGGTGTTCACCTCGTCGAAGATTTCGACGGCGTTGTGGCGTAGCGGTGCTTTCACAGTGGCATCTTCTACGGCCTGTTTAAGAATGCTTTGCAGCTCACCTAACAGCGGGAAGCGGGAGCCGACCTTGACAAAAAACATGATCTCGCCGGTGTCCTGACAGGCCGGGCGGTTCAGATCAATCGCCTTTTGCATGTTGTCGAACATCGTGTGGTAGATAATTTTCCCCATGGATGATGTTTCGGCATCCCGCAGTTGTTTTAACTTATCCACCACGTCGTCGGGCATCCGGGTAGAAATCATAGCGGTAAAATTAGCGACAATTTCCGTCAACGTATTAACCGCACTTTGATTATTTTGATTGCTCATCATGTTAACTCCAGTTCTTTATTTATCTGGAAATAAATTCTCCGAAGTAAACTACCACTAAAAATGTGGGTTTATATTTTTTGCTGCTGTGTATCTGCAATTAACAGTTCGTGAATCGTGTTGTAGAAAGGTGATTAATATTGAGCAAAGGCAGGGATTAACGGCATGAAGGGAATTACACTGTGATTATCAAAATCACGGGTAATCCGAAAATGCTGAACAACTATCCCTTAGCCAAAGACCTGCAGGTACTGATTGAAATTGTCCATACGGGAAGCTTTAGCGCGGCGGCGGCGGCGCTGGGGCAAACGCCTGCGTTTGTGACTAAACGGATCCAGATCCTCGAGACAACCCTTGCCGTCACGCTGCTGAACCGCTCGGCAAGAGGCGTTGCGCTCACGGAAAGCGGGCAGCGGTGCTATGAACATGCGCTGGAAATTCTTACCCGGTATCAGCATCTGGTGGATGACGTGACGCAAATCAAAACGCGTCCGGAGGGAATGATTCGCATTGGCTGTAGTTTTGGTTTTGGGCGTAGCCATATTGCCCCCGCAATTACCGAACTGATGCGCAATTATCCTGAATTACAGGTCCATTTTGAACTCTTTGATCGGCAGATTGATTTGGTGCAAGACAATATCGATCTCGATATTCGGATTAATGATGAGATTCCTGATTATTATATTGCGCATTTGTTAACGAAAAATAAAAGAATATTGTGTGCTTCCCCCGCGTATTTGCAAAAATATGCCGAACCGAAAACATTACAGGAATTAATCCGTCATGACTGCCTGGTAACAAAAGAACGAGATATGACTCACGGAGTATGGGAACTGGGAAATGGCGAAGAGAAAAAATCGGTGAAGGTGACGGGCCATCTTTCCTCCAACAGCGGTGAAATTGTTCTGCAATGGGCGCTGGAGGGAAAAGGGATTATGTTGCGTTCTGAGTGGGATGTGCAGCCGTTTCTGGCCAGCGGCAAACTGGTTCGGGTGTTGCCGGAGTATGCGCAAAGCGCCAATATCTGGGCGGTTTATCAGGAACCGCTTTATCGCAGCGTGAAGTTAAGGGTTTGCGTCGAGTTTCTGGCGGCATGGTGCCAGCAGCGGCTAGGCAGGCCCAATGAAGGCTACCAGCCTGCGCTGACGATGGGATGCGAATAAGATCACTCGGGATCTTTTTCGCTCTTCTTCTTCAGTTTTGTCCAGATCTTCGTCTCCTGACGACGCCACAGTCGCTGGATGTTGTCATGGTGACGCAGCAAAATCAGGCACGAAAGCAAAGATACCGGGAGGGTAAACTGCGGTTTAAACCACCAGACATAGAATGGCGCGATCAGGGCGCTGACAATCGCGCCGAGCGATGAATAGCCGCTCAGCAACACGGTCAGCAACCAGGTGCCCGCCATGACGCCCGTTAAGTCCCAACCAATGGGCGCTATCGCCCCAAATGCAGTCGCGACGCCTTTGCCACCTTTTAAACCAAAGAAGACCGGCCAGATATGCCCCAGACAGGCAGCGATCGCAATCAATCCCAACCAGAGAGGGCTGACGCCTAACGCGTATGCGCCCCAGACGGGTAACATGCCCTTCAGGACGTCGAAAGCCAGTACTGCTACGGCTGCTCCCTTGCCACCGATTCGTAACACATTGGTCGCGCCCGGATTACCGGAACCGCTCTGACGCGGGTCAGGCAGTCCAGCGATGCGGCAGACCAGAATGGCGCTGGAAATTGAGCCGCAGAGGTACGCGAAGAGGATCATTCCAGGCGCGATTGCACTCATAAGCTGTTCCGTTTTGAAAATGTCGTGTTAAACGTTACTTCTGTGGATAATACGCATAATTCGCCGGAAGTGGTATCCGGGTTAGCCAAAAAGCGAGCAGGTCGTGATGGATATTGTATTTATAGAGCAACTTTCGGTCATCACCACTATCGGTGTTTACGACTGGGAACAGACCATTGAACAGAAACTGGTGTTCGATATCGAAATGGCGTGGGACAACCGCAAATCTGCCAAAAGCGATGATGTAGCGGATTGTCTAAGCTATGCTGACATTGCCGAAACGGTTGTTAATCATGTGGAAGGCAGTCGTTTCGCGCTGGTGGAACGGGTGGCGGAAGAGGTTGCCGATCTGCTGTTGGCACGGTTTAATTCGCCGTGGGTGCGTATCAAGCTCAGCAAACCCGGCGCCGTGGCGCGCGCGGCAAATGTGGGTGTAATCATTGAGCGTGGCAAAAATCTGAAAGAAAATAATTAACTTTATAATTTTTAAACCAACTGGGTATAAATGGGTCTTAACGCAGGATCCATTTTTTGCTGCATGATTTTTTACATTTAGGGGTTTATTGATGAGCGATATGCACTCGCTGCTGGTGGCGGCAATATTGGGTGTGGTCGAAGGATTGACGGAGTTTTTGCCCGTCTCCAGTACAGGGCACATGATTATCGTTGGCCATCTGCTGGGGTTCGAAGGCGATACCGCGAAGACGTTTGAGGTGGTGATTCAGTTGGGGTCTATCCTGGCCGTCGTGGTGATGTTCTGGCGACGTTTATTCGGACTGATCGGCATTCACTTTGGCAAGCCTGCGCATGAAGGCACCGGAAAAGGGCGTCTGACGCTGGGTCATATTCTGTTGGGGATGATCCCTGCGGTGGTGCTGGGACTGGTGTTCCACGACGCTATTAAGTCGCTGTTTAACCCGGTTAACGTGATGTATGCGCTGGTGGTCGGTGGCTTGTTGCTGATTGCGGCGGAATGCCTGAAGCCGAAAGAGCCGCGCGCACCGGGTCTGGATGACATGACCTATCGGCAGGCATTTATGATTGGCTGTTTCCAGTGTCTGGCATTGTGGCCGGGCTTTTCCCGCTCGGGCGCCACGATTTCCGGTGGTATGCTGATGGGCGTGAGCCGTTATGCCGCCTCTGAATTCTCCTTCTTGCTGGCCGTGCCGATGATGATGGGCGCCACTGCGCTGGATCTCTACAAAAGCTGGTCGTTCCTGACGGTTGCTGACATCCCGATGTTTGCCGTCGGCTTTGTCACCGCTTTTGTCGTCGCGCTGGTGGCGATCAAAACCTTCCTGCAACTGATCAAACGCATCTCGTTCATTCCGTTTGCGATTTACCGTTTTATCGTTGCAGCGGCCGTTTACGTGGTGTTCTTCTGATGTAAGCTTGCCGGATGGCGTTCCGGCCTACGGATATTCATCGTGTAGGCCGGATAAGGCGTTTACGCCGTCATCCGGCAATTATTCCGGCTTCGGGCAGCGCAATGCTTTCCAGTCCGTCACTGCATCAATACGGCGCCGGGTCAGCTCTTCACGGATCGCCGGGCCTTTAAATCCTGCATCAACCACCTCTTTGGTCGGGACGGCCTGCGCCACCTGCCAGGCTTCTCGTAACCAGCGACCTTGCGGATAGTCAGCAGCTTCAAAGCCCGTACGCCCGCGAACATCCGCTTCGCTGGTCAGCGCGATTTGTTCCACCCGTTGCGGTTTTCGCCAGGCATCAATCGAATCGAACAGTTTAACGATCGTTTTTGGCTGCAAGATGGGGAAGGTATGAATAAGATCGTGGAATTCCGCCACCAGTTTGGCTAAATCGCGAATGTCATTGGGAACGCGTAACCGCTGACATAACTGCTCCACCAGCTTAACGCCCGCCGGGCCATGACCGTGATGACGCGGCCAGAACGCCTTTGGCGTTAATCCTTTCCCCAAATCGTGACACAGCGTGGCGAAGCGCACATCCACTTCAGGGCTGAGCATGGCGGCCATCGACAGCGTCATCAGCGTATGGATCCCGGTGTCAATTTCCGGGTGCCACTTTGCCGGGGCGGGAACGCCAAACAAGGCGTCTATTTCGGGGAACAGCACGCGCAACGCGCCGCAGTCGCGGAGCACCTGAAAGTAGACCTGCGGGTTACGCGTGGTCAGGGCATTTTCGGTTTCTTTCCACACCCTTTCCGGCGTGAGGTGTTCCAGCTCACCGGCAGCCGTCATCTCACGCATGAGCGTCATGGTTTCATCAGCAATACGGAAACTGAGGTGGGCATAACGGGCGGCAAAACGCGCTACGCGCAGGACGCGCAGCGGATCTTCACTGAAAGCGGGGGAGACATGGCGTAGCAGGCGGTTGTTCAGATCGCGATGCCCGTGATAGGGATCGATTATCTGGCCGTAATCGTCACGCGCAAGGGCGTTGATCGTCAGGTCGCGGCGCTGCAAATCGTCTTCCAGCGTCACATCGGCGGCGGCATAACAGGTAAAGCCGGTATAGCCCGAACCCGATTTACGCTCGGTGCGCGCCAGCGCATATTCTTCGCGCGTTTGCGGGTGAAGAAATACGGGAAAATCGCGGCCTACCTGCTGGTAGCCCGCGTCGAGCATTTCCTGAGGCGTGGCGCCAACCACCACCCAATCTTTATCTTTAACCGGTAGCCCTAATAACGCGTCCCGAACAGCACCACCGACCAGATAAATCTTCACGCCACTTCCTCTCCTGAAAAACATCATCTCTCAATGATATGTCAGTGCGGCGGAGAAGGCGATTTAGTTCATCCAGCGGTCTTTGCGTTTACGGCTTGGGATCATGTGTGGCAGGACGAGGCCAAGCAGCAGACCGAGCCCCAGCACGCCGCCGCCATACATAAACCACTGCATGATAATGGTGCGCTGTTTGTCATCAAGCTGCACGCTGGCAGCATCGACTTTCTTCTGCGCCACAATCAGCTCGTTTTTAAGCTTCTGGTTCTCTTCTTTTAACCCGTTAATCACGCTGTCACTCTGGGACACTTTTTGCTGCATGTCGGAGGTGCGCTGATTCCAGGTCGTATCGATATTGTTGAGCTTATCGGTCAGCGTTTTGACCTGATTTTCCAAATCCGGTACGCGAATGCGCAGGCTGGGCGAGTTGTTCAACTCTTTCATCGGGATCCAGGCAGTACGGCCGGTACTGTCTTTTACCTGAGCATAATTGGTATTCGCATCGGTTTGTAAGAGCGTCACTTCTTCGCCGGCGTTAATCGTCCCCAGCAGGCGATAGTTGTCCCCCGGGCCGCTACGGACCCAGGTGTTCAGTTCGTCAGAAACATAGCGCTTTTCTTCAGCATGGGAGACGGCAGTGGCGCTAAGTGCAAGTAAAGTTAATCCAATCAGGCGTAATTTTGGCATCAGGCTGTCGTTATTGTCATAGAAAGTGGAACGATAGTAGTGGCATCAGTGTCTCTACGCAAAGTATTCGGCATCAATCGGAATCTTCTGTGTCATCTATGCCACTGTTTCAAACTTTTACGCCCGTCAAATTGCTCGTTGTATGGCAATTTGGCGCAAAATACTATGTACTGACAAACAAGAACGCATTAAGTTCGCCGTCATTCTTCCCATATGTGACATAACCCATAAGTACAAGGCCATGGCTCAGGAAATCGAATTAAAATTTATCGTCGATCGCGAAGCGGTAGACGCACTGCGTGACCATCTGCACACGTTAGGCGGGGAGCATCATGCCCCCAGTCAATTGCTGAATATTTACTACGAAACATCAGAGAATTGGTTGCGCAGTCACGATATGGGGCTGCGTATTCGGGGCGAGAACGGTCAGTATGAAATGACCCTGAAAATCGCCGGCCGGGTGATTGGGGGACTGCATCAGCGCCCGGAATACAATGTCCCGCTGACCGAACCGACGTTGGATCTCGCCAAACTCCCTCCCGAAGTCTGGCCAAACGGCGAAATGCCGGCCGATCTCGCTTCACACGTACAGCCGCTGTTCAGCACGGATTTTTATCGTGAAAAATGGGTGGTTGAGGTTGAAGGCAGCCAGATTGAAATCGCGCTCGATCTGGGGGACGTGAAGGCGGGAGAGTTTGCAGAGCCTATCTGCGAACTGGAACTTGAGCTGCTAAAAGGCGATACGCGCAGCGTGCTGAAACTGGCAAATCAACTGGTTTCCCAATCCGGATTACGCCAGGGCAGTCTGAGCAAGGCCGCCCGTGGCTACCATCTGGCGCAGGGAAACCCGCCGCGTGAAATCAAGGCGACACAAATTCTGAAAGTGCCAGCGAAAGCCAGCGTTGAGCAGGGGCTTGAGGCGGCGCTGGAGTTAGCGCTGTCACAGTGGCAATACCATGAAGAGTTGTGGGTTCGCGGTGAGAAAAAGGCCAAAGCTGATGTTCTGGCGGCAATGGGGCTGGTTCGCCACACCCTCATGCTGTTCGGCGGGATTGTTCCTCGTAAAGCGAGCGCTCACTTACGTGATTTGTTAACCCAGTCAGAAGCGACCATCGCCTCTGCGGTTTCAGCGGTGACGGCGGTTTACAGTACACAAACCGCGATGGCGAAACTGGCGTTGACGCAATGGCTGGTGACCAAAGGCTGGCAGCCGTTCCTCGATGCCAAAGCGCAGGACAAAATTTCCGGTTCGTTTAAGCGCTTTGCGGATACTCACCTCTCACGACATGCCGCCGATCTGAAATCTGTTTTCGACCAGCCGTTAGGCGATCAGTATAACGATCAGATTCCGCGCCTGAACCGTAACATTGACAGCATCTTATTGCTGGCCGGTTATTACGACACTCATGTGGCGCAGGGCTGGCTGGAGAACTGGCAGGGATTACGTTATGCGATTGCGACCCGCCAATATATTGAAATTGAACATTTCCGCAACGAAGCGATTTCTCAGGAACCGTTCTGGCTGCACAGCGGAAAACGATAATCTGGCAAGGATACGTCTTTTATGAAGCCGCTCTCTTCTCCCTTACAGCAGTACTGGCAGACCGTTGTTGAGAACCTGCCAGCCGCAATTTCAGAGACAACGCCGGGTGTTCAGGCGAAGTCAGTACTTACCTTCAGCGATTTTGTTCGGGACAGCGTTATTGCGCATCCCGAATGGCTTGCTGAACTGGAAAGCGCGTCGCCGCAGGCCGACGAATGGCAACATTACGCGGCCTGGTTGCAGGAAGCACTGGCGCAGGTCGCTGACGAAGCGTCGCTGATGCGGGAACTGCGGGTGTTTCGCCGTCGCATTATGGTGCGTATTGCCTGGGCGCAGGCACTGCGGCTTGTGGAAGAAGAGAGCATTTTGCAGCAATTAAGCCATCTGGCTGAAACGCTGATTATCGCGGCGCGGGACTGGCTGTACGCCGCCTGTTGTCGTGAGTGGGGAACCCCCTGCAACCAGAGTGGCGTCCCACAGCCGTTGTTGATTTTAGGAATGGGAAAACTGGGCGGCGGTGAGCTGAATTTCTCTTCCGATATCGACCTGATTTTTGCCTGGCCGGAGCACGGTTCCACGCAAGGCGGGCGGCGTGAGCTGGATAACGCGCAGTTCTTTACGCGAATGGGGCAACGACTCATCAAGGTGCTGGACCAACCCACGCAGGATGGTTTTGTTTACCGTGTCGACATGCGTCTGCGTCCGTTTGGCGAGAGCGGCCCGCTGGTGTTGAGTTTTGCCGCGCTGGAAGATTATTACCAGGAACAGGGGCGTGACTGGGAACGCTATGCGATGGTTAAAGCGCGGATCATGGGCGATACCGATGGCGTTTATGTTGACGAATTGCGGGCCATGCTGCGGCCTTTCGTCTTCCGCCGCTACATCGACTTCAGCGTGATCCAGTCTCTGCGAAACATGAAGGGGATGATTGCCCGTGAAGTTCGCCGTCGGGGTCTGAAGGACAATATTAAACTCGGCGCGGGCGGCATTCGCGAAATCGAATTTATTGTTCAGGTGTTCCAGCTTATTCGCGGCGGTCGTGAACCTTCACTGCAATCACGTTCTCTTTTACCCACATTAAGCGCGATTGCCGCGCTGCATCTGTTGTCTGAGAACGACGCAGACCAGTTGCGCGTTGCTTATCTCTTCCTGCGTCGCCTGGAAAACCTGCTGCAAAGCATCAATGATGAGCAAACGCAGACACTGCCGGGAGATGAGCTGAATCGGGCGCGTCTGGCGTGGGGAATGGATGCGGATGACTGGTCACAGCTCACCGACGCGCTGGACGGCCATATGGCGAATGTGCGCCGGGTGTTTAATGAGTTGATTGGCGATGACGAAACCGAGACGCAGGAAGAGTCATTGTCAGAACAGTGGCGCGAACTGTGGCAGGATACGCTACAGGAAGACGATTCCACGCCCGTCCTGGCCCATCTTACCGATGAAGGGCGAGGACGCGTGCTGGCGCTGATTGCGGATTTCCGCAAAGAGCTGGATAAACGCCCCATTGGCCCGCGTGGCCGTCAGGTTCTCGATCATCTGATGCCGCACCTGCTCAGCGACGTCTGTTCCCGTGAAGACGCCTCCGTACCGTTGTCGCGTATTACGCCGTTGCTGGTGAGCATTGTAACCCGCACTACATACCTCGAATTGCTGAGCGAATTCCCGGGGGCGCTAAAGCATCTGATCTCGCTTTGCGCCGCCTCCCCGATGGTCGCCAGCCAACTGGCGCGCTACCCACTGTTGCTCGACGAACTGCTCGACCCGAACACGCTGTATCAGCCGACCGCGACAGACGCTTATCGCGATGAGTTGCGTCAGTATCTGCTGCGTGTGCCGGAAGATGACGAAGAGCAGCAACTGGAGGCGTTGCGGCAGTTTAAGCAGACTCAACTGCTGCGTATCGCAGCGGCGGATATTGCGGGCACGTTACCGGTGATGAAAGTCAGCGACCATTTGACCTGGCTGGCGGAAGCCATCATCGACGCCGTGGTGCAACAGGCGTGGACGCAAATGGTGGCGCGTTACGGTCAGCCGACGCACCTGAGCGAGCGCCAGGGGCGAGGCTTTGCCGTAGTCGGTTACGGTAAGCTGGGCGGATGGGAACTGGGCTACAGCTCCGATCTGGATTTGATTTTCCTTCACGACTGTCCGATGGACGTGATGACCGATGGCGAGCGCGAAATTGACGGCCGGCAGTTCTATCTGCGCTTGTCGCAGCGGATTATGCACCTGTTCAGCACCCGTACTTCCTCGGGTATTTTGTATGAGGTGGATGCGCGATTACGCCCGTCCGGCGCGGCGGGAATGTTAGTAACCTCCGCCGAAGCCTTCGCCGATTATCAGAAAAACGAAGCCTGGACGTGGGAACATCAGGCGCTGGCGCGTGCGCGCGTGGTGTATGGCGATCCGCAACTGACTGCGCAGTTTGACGCCGTGCGGCGTACGATCATGACGCTCGTTCGCGACGGTAAAACGCTGCAAACCGACGTGCGTGAAATGCGTGAAAAGATGCGCGCGCATCTGGGGAATAAGCATCGCGACCGCTTTGATATTAAAGCTGACGAGGGCGGGATCACCGACATTGAGTTTATTACGCAATACCTGGTGCTGCGCTACGCGCATGAGAAACCAAAGCTGACGCGTTGGTCGGATAATGTGCGTATTCTGGAGCTGTTGGCGCAAAATGACATTATGGAAGAACAGGAAGCGCAGGCGCTGACGCTGGCCTACACCACGTTGCGTGACGAACTCCACCATCTGGCATTGCAAGAGTTGCCGGGGCATGTGGCGCAGACGTGTTTTAGCAAAGAGCGTGAGCGGGTACGGGCTAGCTGGCAGAAGTGGCTGGTTGCCGAGTGAAATGTGCTATTATCGCGCGCAAATTTTGAATCTCTCAGGAGACAGGAATGAAAGTAACGCTGCCAGAGTTTGAACGTGCAGGGGTCATGGTTGTTGGTGACGTGATGCTGGATCGCTACTGGTACGGGCCGACCAGCCGTATTTCACCGGAAGCGCCAGTACCCGTTGTCAAAGTGGACACCATTGAGGAACGTCCTGGTGGCGCGGCTAACGTGGCGATGAACATTGCGTCCCTGGGGGCCAATTCACGCCTGGTCGGATTGACCGGCATTGATGATGCCGCGCGTGCGCTCAGCAAAACGCTGGCTGAGGTGAACGTGAAATGCGACTTTGTTTCTGTCCCGACACATCCCACCATCACCAAACTGCGCGTACTCTCACGCAACCAGCAGCTTATTCGTCTGGACTTTGAAGAAGGCTTTGAGGGCGTCGATCCGCAACCGCTGCATGAGCGCATTAATCAGGCGCTGGGTTCGATTGGCGCGCTGGTACTCTCTGACTACGCGAAAGGCGCGCTGGCCAGCGTTCAGCAGATGATCGCGCTGGCGCGCAAAGCGGGCGTACCGGTGTTGATCGATCCGAAAGGCACCGATTTTGAACGCTATCGCGGTGCCACGTTGCTGACTCCGAATTTGTCGGAATTTGAAGCGGTGGCCGGTAAGTGTAAAAACGAAGAAGAGATTGTCACCCGTGGCATGAAAGTGATTGCGGATTTCGATTTCTCTGCGCTGCTGGTGACGCGTTCTGAACAAGGTATGACGTTGCTGCAACCGGGCAAAGCGCCGCTGCATATGCCGACGCAGGCACAGGAAGTGTATGACGTTACCGGTGCGGGCGATACGGTGATTGGCGTGCTGGCGGCGACGCTGGCGGCAGGGAAATCGCTGGAAGAAGCCTGTTACTTCGCCAACGCGGCGGCAGGTGTGGTCGTCGGTAAACTGGGGACATCCACCGTCTCACCCATTGAGCTGGAAAATGCCGTTCGTGGTCGTGCTGACACGGGCTTTGGCGTGATGACTGAAAACGAGCTGAAGCAGGCCGTTGCCAGCGCGCGTAAGCGCGGTGAGAAAGTGGTGATGACCAACGGCGTCTTCGATATCCTGCATGCCGGGCACGTTTCTTATCTGGCGAATGCGCGTAAGCTGGGCGACCGCCTGATTGTGGCGGTCAACAGCGATGCGTCCACTAAACGTCTGAAAGGTGAAACACGTCCCGTCAATCCGCTTGAACAACGCATGATCGTATTGGGCGCGCTGGAATCCGTCGACTGGGTGGTCTCTTTTGAAGAAGATACCCCACAGCGTCTGATTGCAGGCGTACTGCCGGATCTGCTGGTTAAAGGCGGCGACTACAAGCCGGAAGAGATTGCGGGTAGTGAAGAAGTTTGGGCCAACGGCGGTGAAGTGTTGGTGCTGAACTTTGAAGACGGCTGTTCAACGACCAACATCATCAAAAAAATCCAGAAAGACAGCAACAAATAATCTCTCCGCCAGTAAGTTAGGCGGCGCTGTAAACACCTTATCAGGCCTGTGAGCCTCTGTGCGATGCAGGTCTGATAAGCGCTCCGTTATCATTGACTCCCATCCCTTTACATTTCCTGGAAAAGTGTGACTTCCTGCAGGTAATTTGCGCACATAATGTACAGATACTTTGCGCCCGGGAGCGAATACTGGAATCAGAAAAAGCATATGGCCTTATCAGAAATTCGTTAACTGGAGGGTATGCTCATGAACAACAAGACTGTGTATTCGTTGAACAACTTCGATTTTCTGGCACGTAGCTTTGCCAGAATGCAGGCTGAAGGTCGCCCTGTCGATATCCACGCCGTTACCGGAAATATGGATGAGGAGCACCGTAGCTGGTTCTGCAAGCGCTACGCGCTGTACTGCCAACAGGCGACACGAGCAAAACAATTAGAACTCGAACACTGAAAAAAGAAACGGGCCGATCGGCCCGTTTCTTTTTTACTCTTGTGTATCGACCGGCGGAATGGCGGGCGCAGGTTTGACGTCGACAGGCGACTGGCGCGTTTCCAGTTCACTGAGGCGCTGCTCAAGCAGTGCCAGCTTTTCACGGGTACGCAGTAACACCTGAGTTTGCACATCAAACTCCTCGCGGCTCACCAGATCGAGACGCGTCAACTGTGATTGCAGCGTTTGACGAATTTTCTTCTCGACATCTTCCCCGAACTCCCGGATCCCTTTCGGCATCGACTCGTGAACCTGGCGAGCGATTTGCTCAATTTTTTTCGGGTCAATCATTGTGGTTTCCCTGAACTGGTAAGTGTTGAGGCACATTGTAGTGCGATCTGCGTGAGGCATAAACCAGAATTGTGTGACCTGTGGCGGAGTAAAGGCGTTGATGAAGGTAATCAATAGCGTTATAGTTAACTCGCTTATTCTCAGGGCGGGGCGAAATTCCCCACCGGCGGTAAATCAGCGATGTCCAAAAGATTTCGCGTGCAGCAAGGCAGTCAATGCCGCTGCGGCGTGAAAGATGAAGGACAGGTTGAAAGCCCGCGAGCGCTTTGGGTGCAAACTCAAAGGTCAGCAGATCCGGTGTAATTCCGGAGCCGACGGTTAGAGTCCGGATGGGAGAGAGTAACGATCCAGCCGGGCATGGACCCGCTCACGTTATTTTTTTGCCGCATAGCGGTACTCCTAAGACTGCCCTGATTCTGGTAACCATAATTTTAGTGAGGTTTTTTTACCATGAATCAGACGCTACTTTCCTCTTTTGGTACGCCTTTTGACCGTGTCGAACACGCTCTGTCCGCGCTGCGTGAAGGACGCGGAGTGATGGTGCTTGACGACGAAGATCGTGAAAACGAAGGCGATATGATTTTCCCTGCCGAAATAATGACCGTTGAGCAGATGGCATTGACCATTCGTCACGGTAGCGGCATCGTTTGCCTGTGTATCACTGAAGATCGCCGCAAACAGCTCGACCTGCCTATGATGGTGGAAAATAACACCAGCGCTTACGGCACGGGCTTTACGGTGACGATTGAAGCCGCAGAAGGCGTGACCACCGGTGTTTCTGCGGCCGACCGCATTACCACCGTGCGCGCTGCCATTGCCGACGGCGCTAAACCTTCTGACCTCAACCGTCCGGGACACGTTTTCCCGCTGCGCGCTCAGGCGGGTGGCGTGTTGACTCGCGGCGGTCATACGGAAGCGACCATCGATCTGGTGACGCTGGCGGGTTTTAAACCGGCAGGTGTTCTGTGTGAACTGACCAACGATGACGGCACAATGGCGCGCGCGCCGGAGTGCATCAAGTTTGCCGGCGAGCACAATATGGCCGTCGTCACCATTGAAGATTTGGTGGCTTACCGCCAGGCACACGCGCGTAAGGCCAGTTGACTGGCGCGCCACCCGTCGGGTGGTAATACGTGATGAAAAGAAACCGAAGCCAGTTTACTGACTTCGGTTTTTTGTTTTTATCGGTTCGAAAAAATACACCGTTTATCCCACATACTTTAATTTTGCAGACGCTCAGACCTTTAATAAAAGCCCAATCTTTTTCTCTATGATCAAAATCATATTCTCAATTTCATACTGTGCCAGTATATGAATATACCTAAAGATAGGTATGTAAAATTTTAACGTTAAATGTTTGGCAATGTTAAATTTTAAGGGTAAAAGGATGTTTATCGCCTGGTATTGGATTGTATTAATTGTTCTTGTCGTTGTAGGTTATTTTTGCCATATGAAACGTTATTGCAGAGCGTTCAGGCAAGACAGGGACGCGCTGCTCGAAGCCCGCAACACGCTATTTCGCCGCACTGGTGAAGACGGTCATGTTGCCGGGGATCGGGAATAACTTTTATTCTCATATTTTCTTGATGGGAAAGCATGATGTTGTCCTTAATTATGAGGACAACATCTGTGGTTGCTTTACCCGATTCCCATCGATTGAAGTATCACCAGACTGAGTCCCATCACCGACATCCCACACAGTACGCCGTAGCTTGGGTTATTATTAGGGTCGATCTCTTTTGCCAGAGGCATTAATTCGTCTACGGATAACGCTACCATAATTCCCGCTACCGCAGCCATAATCGACGCCATTACGACAGGCGAAATCAAACTGCCCAAAATTAACCAGGCTAATATGCCGCCAAGAATTTCCGCCATACCGGAAATTCCTGCCCAGAAAATGGCCGTGCGTTTAGAACCTGTTGCGGCATAAACCGGCCCGGCAACCGCTAAACCTTCGGGAATATTGTGTAAGGCGACTGCCAGAGCAATACCGAAGCCCAGTTCAAGATTGCTGCTGGCGGTAACAAACGTCGCGATCCCTTCAGGAAAGTTGTGCAGGCTGATGCCCAGCGTCAATAAGATGGCGGTGCGTTTAATGGAGCCAGGCAGCGGGCGCGTTGTTTTCTGTACTAAATCTTGCGGATGGGCGTGAGGAAGCAGGCGATCCAGCCCGAAATAACCCAGCAGTCCGGTAATAAACATGCCGTAGCCCAAAAGGGGGGACATTCCTTGTGCAGCCAGCGCCGCCGGCAGCATTTCCATCAGCGAAATAAGCAGCATGATGCCCGCCGCGAATCCCAGCGAAAACGCCAGTACGCGATTAGAGGGTTTTTGTCCCAGTACGCCAAGAAAGGCGCCAATAAAAGTGGCGGCACCCGCCAATAAGGTCAGAATTAAAGGTACTGACATCGACAACTCCTTATGATTCTGCTGTCCGGGCCTGACCTTCAAAATAACTGATGATCTTCATCATGGTTATCTGAGTTCTTCAACTACCGAAAAAGCGTATTGTGAGGATATCAAAATGACCTCCCTGAGTAAGGATATCATCATGTCTTCAACGCGTATGCCAGCATTGTTTTTGGGACACGGCAGCCCTATGAATGTTCTGGAAGATAACGTCTATACCCGCGCCTGGCGGCATCTGGGGGAGGTATTACCGCGTCCAAAAGCGATCGTGGTGGTGTCGGCTCACTGGTTCACACGCGGAACCGGCGTGACGGCAATGGAAGCCCCGAAAACCATTCACGATTTTGGCGGTTTTCCACAGGCGCTTTACGACACCCACTATCCTGCGCCCGGTTCGCCAGAGCTGGCGCAACGTCTGGTGGAACTGCTGTCACCGGTTCCTGTTACGCTCGATAAAGAGGCCTGGGGCTTTGACCATGGTTCCTGGGGCGTGCTGATCAAGATGTATCCCGACGCGGATATCCCGATGGTGCAGTTAAGCATCGACAGCACAAAACCCGCCGCCTGGCACCTCGAAATGGGGCGTAAACTGGCGGCGCTACGCGATGAAGGGATTATGCTGGTCGCCAGCGGTAACGTGGTGCATAACCTGCGCACGGCGCGCTGGCACGGCGAGAATACGCCGTATCCGTGGGCGACATCATTCAATGATTATGTGAAGGCGAATCTGACGTGGCAGGGGCCAGTTGAGCAGCATCCGCTGGTTAACTATCTCGAGCATGAAGGGGGTTCGTTGTCGAATCCAACGCCGGATCACTACCTGCCACTGCTGTATGTGTTAGGTGCGTGGGACGGCAAAGAACCCGTATCAATACCGGTGGACGGTATCGAGATGGGCAGTCTGAGTATGTTGTCGGTACAGGTGGGGTGATTAATGCCCGTTGGCGCTACGCTTATCGGGCCTGCCGTTCGCTGTTGGCCGGGTAAGGCGAAGCCGCCACCCGGCACAACGAATTACTCAACGAAAATATGCGGGTAGAAACGAGAAAGATCCTGCGTGATCAGCGCTCTGTCTTCGCGAATGCCGATCCCGGCGGGTTGATCGTTAATCAACCAACTGCCGATCAACATGTAGCTGTCGCCAAATTTCGGCAACTGATAAAACTGTTGCACGATCATGCCTTCTTCACCGTACGGACCTTCTGCCGCTTCGATCGTTTTACCGTTCTCAATGATCGAGACGTTGGCGCCTTCACGAGAGAAGATGGGCTTCACGACGAATTTTTCCATCTGCGGATGGTCATCTTCGGCAAAATAGGCCGGCAGCAGGTTCGGATGGTTCGGGAACATTTCCCACAGCAACGGTAACAGCGCTTTGTTGGAGATGATGCTTTTCCATGCCGGTTCCAGCCAGCGTACGCCAGCATCTTCCAGCTTGGTGGAGAACATCTCACGCAGCATAAACTCCCACGGATAGAGCTTGAACAGGTTGGCGATAACCTGATCCTGTAAGTCCGTGAACTGACCTTTTTCACCGAGACCGATATCTTCGATGTGGAGGAATTCAGTGGCGATTTCGGCTTCGGCCGCACAATCCTGCAGGTATTGAATCGTACCGCGATCTTCAACCGTGTCGCGACAGCAGGTTAAATGCAGAAGTTGAAAACCGTACTGCTCACGAAGTGCTGCAAAGCGCTCGATCAGCTTCTCTTGCAGACTGTTAAACTGATCGCTACCTTCCGGCAAGTTGCCTGCATTGAGCTGATCTTCCAGCCAGATCCACTGGAAAAATGCCGCTTCATACAGCGAGGTCGGCGTATCGGCGTTGTTCTCCAGCAGTTTGGGTTCACCGATGCCGTCCCACGCCAGATCAAGGCGGGAATAGAGCGAAGGCTGACTCGTCTGCCATGACTGGCGAACAAATCCCCAGGTATGCTTCGGAATACGAAACTTCGTCATCAGTTCGTCGCTGGCGATGACCTTCTCAACGACTTTGAGGCACATCTGGTGCAGTTCAGCGGTGACCTCTTCCAGTTTCTCAACCTCGGCGAGCGTCAGCTTGTAGTAGGCATCTTCACACCAGTACGGCTCGCCGTACATGGTGTGAAAATTAAAACCGTATTCTGTGGCTTTGTCGCGCCAGTCCGGGCGCTCAGTAATGCTGACTCTTTCCATGAGTATCAACCACCCATCGAACGTGTTGTGGTGCCGCTGGCGCTACGCTGCATTGTGCTTTGTTTCGCAACAGATTCGCCAAAACCACCGCGCGTCACGGTTGATGTGGTTGCCGGTTTAGGCGCCATCGCCGTCTTCGGTACGGTCATAGTGCGGCCTGGCTGCGCGGCACCGTAGTTCTTGCCGCCGGCATCGGTATATTTACCGTAAGCAGGGCTGGCCGGGTTTTTCGAGCTAAACAGCGGTTGTTGCGCAAAGCCAGCGCCACCGCCCATCATGCGGCCCATCATGTAACCGGCCATCAACGGCATCCAGAAACTGCCGCTGGATTGTTGTGCCTGTGCCTGATTCTCTGGCGCCATACCTGCCTGAGCAGGCGCTTGCTGGCACTGGCCTTCGCCGAATTCGGCGATGCAATCTTCACGCGAGGCGTATTTTGGCGCGGTACGTTCTGCTTCTTTCACGGCATTGTTGAATGCCGTCGTACATTCCGCGCTTTTACCTGGGTTCGCCGCAGAGCAGTCGTCCGCATTTTGATAAAGCGAAACCGTTTCATCGGTTTGTTCACAGCCCGCAAGCATAAAGACTGCGGTGACCGCCAGTGCGACCGGCGTTAAATGGCGAGCGCTCCAGCTTTTGCGGAACGAGGCGTGATGTATGGATTTTGTCCGTTTCATTTTCGTCTTCCAGGACCCAGTGGTGAATATGGCAAATAATGCTCAGGATAGAGGATGGCTGGTCGAAAATGAAGCGAGAAGAGGCGAGAATGCGGGGAATCGCGGGATCTTTACGTTGCCTTACGTTCGACCAGCAATTTAGCGCCAACTGGCGCTGCGCTTCCCGAACCTACGCGTTTGTAGGCCCGGTAAGCAAAGCGCCATCGGCAATTTTATCAGTTACGGAATGGATTGTTGCCGTTGCTGCTGGTCGGTTGTACTGACGCAGGCTGCGTTTCCGGGGCCGCGTTGTCGGCGGTATAACCGTCAGCGCTGGCGTCCTGCTGTGCGCTTTCCGGCGCCACGATATCTGGCGTAGTGGAAATCGGTTTGCCCAGCGTGTTGTTCAGAGCAACCAGGTCCTGTTCATTCAGCGTACCGAGTGCAGCTTTGATGTTAAGCTGATTAATCAGGTAGTTATAGCGAGCGCTGGAAAGCTGTTGCTTCGCGTTGTACAGCGTAGTGGTGGCATCCAACACATCCACGATGGTACGCGTACCGACGGAATAACCGGCTTCCATGGCATCCAATGAACTTTGTGCAGAGATAACGGCTTGTTTATACGCGTTAATGCTGCTGATAGACGCATTGATGTTGTTGAAGGAGGAACGCACGGTCTGCACGACGCTGCGGTGTGCGCTTTCCAGTTGTTCACTCGCGCCAACAAAGTTGTATTGCGCTTGTTTCACCTGAGAATTGACCTGTCCGCCCTGATACAACGGCAAGGAGAAGCTCAGACCAATTTTGTTCTGGCCCAGGTTGCTGTCGTCATACTGAGACGTGTTGGTTTTCGACCCGCTGTATGAGGTGTCGGAGATCCCCGTTGATGCGTTTAAATCCAGCGTTGGCAAGTGACCGTCCTGCGCCAGACGGATTTGCTCACGCGCCAGATCCTGACTCAGGCGGGCTTGCAACAGCGCCAGGTTACGGTTTTCTGCTTCTTTCAGCAGTGCATTCACGGCCTGTGGTTTGTTGGTTTTAAAACCATCAACATTCAGGGATGCCAGTTCCGGGTAGTAATTGCCGGTGACCTGGCGCAACGTTTCAACCGCATTATCGAGGTTGTTACGTGCGGTCACTTCGTCCGCTAACACGGTATCGTATTGTGAACGGGCGTTCTGAACGTCGGTGATCGCGACCAGACCCACGTTAAAACGTTGAGTGGTTTGATCCAACTGACGATAAATCGCCTGTTTCTGCGCTTCGGTAAAGGAGAGCGCGTCAATGGCGCTCAGCACATTGAAGTAGGCTGTTGCGGTGTTCAGGATCAGCGTTTGCTGGTCTGTCTGAAAGGTGACGTCCTGAATACCGGCAGATTTTTCCTGCAATGTCAGCGCACGCCATTTCGACATATCGAACAGGGTCTGAGTCAATTGCAAAGAGGCGCTGGTTGCGTTGGAGTCGACACCGTTGGCGTCACGGTAACCGTTGCTATAGGTGTAATCGGCACCTAAACCCAGTTGCGGCAGTAAAGGACTACGCGCTTCGTTAATTTTTTCGAATGCAGCATCGCGATCGGCGGCGGATTTACGCAATTCCGGGTTGCTCAGGCGTGCTTGCTGATAAACTTGCATCAGGTTCTCTGCCTGGCTCAAAGTGCTGAACCCCGACAGGCTCAGGCCGATAAGGATGGGGAGCAATTTCTTCATTTGCATTCCTTGTTGTGAAGCAGTATTTAGCGCTGATCAAATTGTAAAATAATTGATGATTCTAGCAGAATCCGCCACTGCGAAAAGTTGGCGTTATGTGCCATACGGCGTTAATTTGCACCAATTTATCACAAGCCAGGTGAAACAGTATTCAAACGGCCTTGAAATTCACATTCTAATCACTATTGGTAACCAGGACAGAACAATGCATAAACAAGACAGCTCGCCGATGACTTTCTCCAAAAACGATGTAGAAATTATTGCACGAGAAACACTTTATCGCGGTTTTTTTTCACTGGACCTTTATCGCTTTCGCCATCGTTTATTCAATGGCGAAATGAGCGGCGAGGTTCAGCGTGAAATTTTTGAGCGCGGGCACGCCGCAGTCTTGCTACCCTTTGACCCTGAGCGCGACGAAGTTGTGCTGGTAGAGCAGATCCGTATTGCGGCGTATGACACCAGTGAGAGTCCGTGGTTGCTGGAGATGGTTGCCGGGATGATCGAAGAGGGCGAAACCGTAGACGATGTTGCCCGCCGCGAGGCGATGGAAGAGGCCGGTCTTGACGTCAAACGAACGAAGCCGGTGTTGAGTTATCTGGCAAGCCCTGGCGGCACCAGTGAGCGCCTGTCAATTTTAGTGGGCGAAGTGGACGCCACGACCGCGAGCGGGATTCACGGTCTGGCGGATGAAAACGAAGATATTCGTGTTCATGTGGTAAGTCGGGAACAGGCATACCAGTGGGTGGAAGAGGGGAAAATCGACAACGCGGCGTCTGTCATCGCTTTGCAATGGCTGCAACTGCACTATCAAGAGTTAAAAAACGAGTGGAAAAAATGAAGCGTTATACACCTGACTTTCCTGAGATGATGCGCCTGTGCGAAACCAACTTTTCGCAATTGCGCCGCCTGCTGCCACGTAATGACGCACCCGGCGAAACAGTGAGCTATCAGGTGGCAAACGCACAATATCGGCTAACGATTGTGGAATCGACCCGATACACTACCCTGGTGGCGATTGAGCAGACCGCGCCTGCCATCACCTACTGGAGCCTGCCGTCGCTGACGGTGCGCCTGTATCATGATGCGATGGTGGCTGAAGTGTGTTCAAGTCAGCAGATCTTTCGCTTCAAAGCGCGGTATGATTATCCAAATAAAAAGTTGCATCAACGCGACGAAAAGCATCAAATTAATCAGTTTTTAGCTGATTGGTTAAGGTACTGTTTAGCACATGGAGCGATGGCGATTCCGGTTTACTAGCGTCGTGAAACCTAAGGACACCATTTGGAAAGCCTGTTAACCCTTCCTTTGGCTGGTGAGGCCAGAGTCAGGATTTTACAAATTACAGACACTCACCTGTTTGCCGCAAAGCACGAAACACTACTGGGCGTGAATACCTGGGAAAGCTACCGGGCCGTACTGGATGCGATCCATGCGCAGCAGATTGCGTTCGATCTGATCGTGGCAACGGGCGATTTGGCTCAGGATCAAAGTTCTGCGGCCTATCAGCATTTTGCTGAAGGCATCGCAAGCTTTCGTGCGCCCTGCGTTTGGTTGCCTGGCAACCACGATTTTCAACCCGCGATGTACAGTGCGCTACAGGATGCGGGGATCTCCCCGGCTAAACGCATCTGGATTGGCGAACAGTGGCAAATTTTGTTGCTGGACAGTCAGGTTTTTGGCGTTCCCCACGGCGAATTAAGTGAGTTCCAGCTTGAATGGCTGGAGCGTAAACTTGCCGATGCGCCGGAGCGAAATACGCTGCTGCTTCTGCATCACCACCCGCTGCCTGCGGGATGTAGCTGGCTTGACCAGCACAGTCTGCGCAACGCCGCGGAACTGGACAACATACTGGCGAACTATCCTCGCGTTAAGTATTTGTTGTGCGGGCATATTCATCAGGAACAGGATCTGGACTGGAACGGCCGTCGCCTGATGGCGACCCCGTCGACATGCGTTCAATTTAAGCCGCATTGCGCGAATTTCACGCTGGACACGATTGGTCCTGGCTGGCGTACGCTGGAGCTCTTTGCCGACGGTACGCTGAAAACGGAAGTCTGTCGTCTGCAGGGGACACAGTTCCGACCTGATACCGCTTCAGAAGGCTACTGATGTCTACGCTTCTTTATCTACACGGATTTAATAGTTCTCCTCGCTCGGCAAAGGCTTGCCTGCTCAAAGGCTGGCTGGCGGAGCATCATCCCCATGTTGAGATGGTGGTACCGCAATTACCGCCGTATCCTGCCGACGCGGCGGAGCTTCTGGAATCGATTGTGCTTGAACATGGCGGAGAATCGCTGGGTATCGTCGGTTCCTCGCTTGGCGGATATTACGCCACCTGGTTATCGCAATGTTTCATGTTACCGGCCGTGGTAGTAAACCCCGCAGTAAAACCCTTTGAACTGCTGGTCGACTATCTGGGTCAGAACGAGAACCCCTACACGGGGCAGCAATATGTGCTAGAGTCACGGCATATTTACGATCTTAAAGTCATGCAGATTGACCCGCTGGAAGCGCCGGATTTGATTTGGCTGCTGCAACAAACGGGGGATGAAGTGTTGGACTACCGCCAGGCGGTGGCGAATTACGCCTCCTGCCGTCAGACAGTGATTGAGGGCGGAAACCACGCATTCACAGGCTTCGAAGATTATTTCAACCAGATTGTCGATTTCCTTGGGCTGCACAGTTTTTGACGATCAACTCGAATTGCTAATTTAAACCATGACGCAAACTTATAACGCCGATGCCATTGAGGTACTCACTGGGCTTGAGCCGGTTCGCCGCCGCCCGGGGATGTACACAGATACCACACGCCCTAACCACATGGGTCAGGAAGTTATTGATAACAGTGTGGATGAAGCGCTTGCCGGGCACGCGAAACGTGTCGAGGTAATCCTTCATGCCGATCAGTCACTGGAAGTTATCGATGACGGTCGCGGTATGCCCGTCGATATCCATCCGGAAGAGGGCGTTCCGGCCATTGAGCTGATCCTTTGTCGGTTGCACGCAGGCGGTAAATTTTCTAATAAAAACTACCAGTTCTCCGGCGGCTTGCACGGCGTGGGGATCTCTGTGGTTAACGCCCTGTCAAAGCGTGTTGAAGTTGCCGTTCGCCGCGACGGTCAGATCCACAGTATCGCCTTTGAGCACGGTGAAAAGGTCGAAGATCTGCACGTTTCCGGCACCTGCGGTAAACGCAACACCGGAACCAGCGTCCACTTCTGGCCGGATGAAAGTTTCTTCGACAGCCCGCGTTTCTCCGCCTCCCGCCTGAGTCATCTGCTGAAAGCTAAAGCGGTACTCTGCCCGGGCGTTGAGATTATCTTTAAAGATAAGGTCAACGATACCGAACAGACCTGGCGCTACGACGATGGTTTAACGGACTATCTGAGCGAAGCGGTGAACGGTTTGCCGTTGCTGCCGGAAAAACCGTTTGTCGGTAACTTCTCCGGTGAAACGGAAGCGGTCGACTGGGCGCTGCTGTGGCTGCCGGAAGGCGGCGAGTTGCTCACCGAAAGCTACGTTAACCTGATCCCGACCATGCAGGGCGGTACCCACGTCAACGGCTTACGTCAGGGGCTGCTGGATGCCATGCGCGAATTCTGTGAATACCGCAATATTTTACCGCGCGGCGTGAAGCTGTCTGCGGAGGATATCTGGGATCGCTGCGCGTACGTGCTTTCCGTGAAGATGCAGGATCCGCAATTTGCCGGTCAGACCAAAGAACGCCTCTCTTCGCGTCAGTGCGCGGCCTTTGTTTCTGGCGTGGTGAAAGATGCCTTTAGCCTGTGGCTGAACCAGAACGTGCAGGCAGCGGAATTGCTGGCGGAAATGGCGATTTCTAGCGCGCAGCGCCGTTTGCGGGCGGCGAAAAAAGTGGTGCGTAAAAAACTGACCAGCGGCCCAGCGCTGCCGGGCAAACTGGCGGACTGCACTGCACAGGATCTCAACCGTACCGAACTGTTCCTTGTGGAAGGGGATTCGGCGGGCGGTTCTGCAAAACAGGCGCGCGATCGTGAGTATCAGGCGATCATGCCGCTGAAAGGTAAGATCCTAAACACCTGGGAAGTCTCCTCTGATGAAGTTCTCGCGTCGCAGGAGGTTCATGATATTTCTGTGGCGATCGGTATTGATCCCGATAGCGATGATTTAAGCCAACTGCGTTACGGCAAGATCTGTATTCTTGCGGATGCGGACTCCGATGGTTTGCACATTGCCACCTTGCTGTGCGCGCTGTTTGTGAAACACTTCCGTACGCTGGTGAAGCATGGACACGTCCACGTTGCGCTGCCGCCGCTATACCGTATCGATCTTGGCAAAGAGGTCTATTACGCGCTGACGGAAGAAGAAAAAGCCGGTGTTCTCGAGCAACTGAAGCGCAAGAAAGGCAAGCCGAACGTGCAGCGCTTTAAAGGGCTGGGCGAAATGAACCCGATGCAGTTGCGTGAAACCACGCTGGATCCGAACACCCGCCGCCTGGTGCAGCTCATCATTGATGACGAAGACGATCAGCGTACTAACGCGATGATGGATATGCTGCTGGCTAAGAAGCGGTCTGAAGATCGCCGCAACTGGCTGCAGGAGAAAGGCGACCTGGCGGATCTCGAAGGGTAATCGCACTCGCGCTTATGTGCCGGATAGCGACGCGAAAGCGTGTTATCCGGCCTGTCGTTCATGAAATAACCCACTGGCCGGATAAGGCGTTCATGCCACTATCCAGGATTACGATTTATGCGCCTTACGGTATTGTAACGGCGTCTCGCCGATACCCTTTTTAAACGCGCTGATAAAGTACGTCACGTCAGAAAACCCGACTCTGGCGGCAATCTCCCGCACGCTCTCCTCACTGTGGAGCAACCTTTCACAGGCCTTTCGTAGCCGCAATGTGTTCAGATAATCATGAATTTTCTCGCCCATTTCAGCGTGGAATTTTCGTGAAACGTAACTGCGTGATTTTCCTAACTCCTGCGCCAGCGCATCAAGACTGAATTTGTGCTGATAGTTCTCATCCAGCCAGAACATCACGAGGCTTGCAATACCGTGGCTGTTGCCGGGCGCGCTGTCATCATTTCCTGGCAGCATGGCAAACAGACCGATGAGCAGGCTGGCGATATTTTCGCTGTTCAGCGGCGGCTGATAACAGTCAAAGAGATGGACAACGTGCGTATGGCAGTGCGCGACATCGACAACCCACGCCTCTCCTCCGCGCCGGGACAGTTTCTGCAATCGTTGCTGGGTTTGCGGGAAATCGCGCAGAGTTTTCAATATCGCGTGGTGATCGAAATGAATAATGGTGCGGCGGTAAATCGCCACGGCCTGCTCATCCACCATCACTTTATGCAGGGTAAACGGCGGGAAGAAAAACAGCCGTCCGGGGCGCATGGTGTAGTGACGATTATCGACAATCGCCACGCCAAACCCCTCTTCGACATAGAGAATTTCCAGGCACTGATGCCAGTGGTGATAACGCACGGTATTGGCAAATAGCCGACTGAACGACACGGTGGCGTCGTTTAAGGCAATCAGCTCTAGATGATCGGATTTTGGCGTGTCGCGCATAGTGCAATAAAACTCAATTTTTACCTCTCACACTGCATTTATAAACCACCTTTTTAAATTTTCTCAACTATGAGTTTATTCATCTCTTGTCGCTGTGACATGGCTAACATTTCTACGCCGCCCTGATTCACTATCCTTTGCCGCAGTTGATTATGAGGACGAGCGTATGTTGGCGGCAAATAGAGAAAAATCAAATCCGTTGTCTTCCCGTCGGGATGTCGTGGCAGCGTTAAACGCGATGCTGGGCGCGCTGGACAAACAATTCCCGCAGGAGAGTTCCCGCTTTTCTCTGGGCGATACCTGTGCGCACTACGCCACGGATATTGCGCAGATGGAAGGACTTTCCCGCGCACTGTGGGGGCTGTTCCCGCTGATGGCGTCCGGTGACGCCACGCCGTTTGGCGACAAATACATCACGGCTATTAAGCTGGGAACCGATCCACACAGCGCAGGCTACTGGGGTGAAACGGCGCCGTACGACCAGCGTCTGGTAGAGATGGCGGCGTATGGCCTGGGGCTTTCGCTATTGCAGGATAAGCTCACCGCCAGATTTAGCGAACGCGAGTTACAGAACCTGCATTCATGGCTGAATCAAATCACCGATGCGCAGATGCCGGACAGCAACTGGAACTATTTTGCCATTATGGTTCAGCTCGGTTTTAAACGCGCCGGACTGCCGTTTGACCAGGGCGCTATCGACCGTCGTTTCGCCATGATGGAGGAATATTACCTGGGCGATGGCTGGTATTCCGACGGCTCAGGTCGCCCGAAAGATTACTACATCTCGATGGCGTTTCACTTCTACGGTCTGATCTACGCCACGCTCAGCGGTGACGAGGAGAGGTCTGCGGTACTGCGTGACCGCGCGCGCCTGTTTGCCGAAGACTTTATCTACATGTCTGCCGCCGACGGCGCATCTATCCCCTTTGGCCGCAGCCTGACCTACCGTTTTGCGATGGTCGCCTTCTGGAGCGCGGTGGCGTTTTCTGAGCTGGATGTCTTCACGCCAGGCGTCGTGAAAGGGGTGATCCTGCGCCATCTGCGCTGGTGGCAGCAGCAGCCGATCTGCGATCGCGATGGCATTCTGACGCTGGGTTTCGCGTACCCCAATCTGGCGATGTGCGAAGACTACAACTCGCCGGGATCGCCGTACTGGGCGTTAAAAACGTACCTGATCCTCGCGCTGAACGAGAACCATCCATTCTGGCAGGCGCAGGAACAGCCGTTGCCAGAACGCGCTGAAAAACACCTGATCCCCAATGCGCAGCAGATTTTGATCCACGCAGAGCAATCGCAGCACGTCACGATGCTCACCGCAGGGCAACTGGAGCTGAATAACTACGTCAACACCGAGGCGAAATACACCAAATTTGCCTATTCCAGCCGCTTTGGATTCACCATTGAGCGTGGGCGTTACGGTCTTAAACACGCTGCCTGCGACTCGATGCTGCTGCTCTCTGACGGCGATAACTACTTCCGTGGTCGTCGCGACTGCGAGGACGTGCGCGTCGATGAGAATTTCATTTTCTCGCGCTGGTCGCCGTGGCATGACGTGCATATCGACACCTGGCTGGTGCCGTTCGGCGAGTGGCATCTGCGTCTGCATCGCATTAATAGCGCGCGTACCCTGCAAACGGTAGAGGGCGGTTTTGCGGTCATAAAAACCGAACACCAGATACAGGAGAAAGGCTGTTATCTGAACGCGGAAAACGGCAGCAGCGTGATTATTGATTTGTCTCCCGTGATTGCCCGCGCGCCCGACAGCGTCGTCACGCCGCCGAACAGCAGCATTATGTTTGCGCAGTGCGCCTCTATTCCTGTGCTCACCACCGAGATTCCCGTGGGTGAAAGCTGGCTCTGTTGCGCCGTCACAGCTTCAGGCAAACAGAAAAACGACGCGGTGACTCCGCAACTGCACATCAACAGCGACCAGGTCGTGATTCACGAACCGGGAAACGAACGTCAATTGGCATTCTTTATCTAATCACTCGGGATATCCCGGCGAGGATGGTATGAAAAATACATCAACGAATAACAGAACTGAATATTACAAAATCAGTACTTTTATTTTTCTCTACTTTTTTACCTGGTCAGCCAGTATTGGCTTGCTGGCTATTTGGCTCGGCCAAAAGGCGAATCTGAGCGGTTCGGTCATTGGCACCGTCTTTGCGGTTAACGGCGTCTTCGCCGTTATTCTGAAACCGATTTACGGCTATATTCTCGATAAAATCGGCATGAGCAAATACCTGCTCTATTTTGTGGTGGCGATGTCGGCGCTGATGGCACCGTTCTTTATTTACGTCTATCAGCCGCTGTTAATGTCCAACACCATGCTCGGGATTATTATCGGGGCGCTCTATTTGAGCTTTGCCTGGTATGCGGGCGTGGCGGCGTGCGAATCCTATTCTGATCGTTTTAGCCGCCTGAACGGGATGGAGTTTGGCCAGATCAGAATGTGGGGATCGCTCGGCTGGGCGGTGGCGTCCTCGTTCTCCGGCCTGCTGTTTAACCTCTCTCCGGCGTATAACTTTATGATGGGCAGCGTCGCGTCGGTCATCATGCTGATTGTCCTGCTGAACCTGAAAGTGAACACTGACTCCGTTCACGCCGGGGAAGTACTGACCAAAGAGAAAATCGCGCCGTCGGACGTTTATGCGCTGCTGCGTAATCGCAAATTCTGGGCCTTCTGCCTGTACGTGGCGGGCGTAGCGTGGATGATGTTTATTGCCGAACAACAGTTCTCGCGTTATTTCGTTACCTTCTTTGATGACGTGCAACAGGGCAACGCGGTGTTTGGCTACCTGGGCACGGTGCAGTCGGGAATGGAGTTCCTGATGTATATGGTTATCCCGCTGTTTGTGAATTTCATTGGTGCCAAGCGCGGATTATTAATTGTGGGATTGGTGGTGGGCGCGCGTCTGATTATTTCCGGGATGTGTGATTCGCACTTGTTAATTTCGATTCTCAAACCGCTGTATGGTCTGGAAATCTGTCTGCTGCTGGTGTCGGTATTTAAATACATCGCCGAGCATTTCGATAAACGCGTTAACGCCACTATGTATTTATTAGGTTATCAGGCGATGCTGTATGTCGGAAACGTGGTGGTGTCATCACCGGCCGGATATCTGTACGACCGCATTGGTTTTGAACAGACCTATATCATCATGGGCGCCACGGCGCTGACCTTTACCCTGATTTCTGCCTTTACGTTATCCGCCTGCCAGAGCAAATGGCGCGGGACGCAGACCATGAACGTTGCAGAACACCATCCATCACGCTAATTACAGCTTTAAAAGAAGGAACCGAAATATGTTAAGTTGTATCGTAGAGGAACGCCTGGCCGATATTCCTGCGCCCGTTGATGCCCACGCATTTAACGATGAATTATGTTCCGCGCGCGGCCATGTCCTCGAACTGATTCGCCGTCATTTAACGGAGTTCGGTGAAAAATTTCCGGCGGAAACCTGCCAGGACGGATTTTACCCGCTGACGGAAAACGTGGAGTGGACGACCAGTTTCTGGACTGGCCAACTGTGGCTGGCGTGGGAGATGAGTGGGGATGAGGCATTCCGCCAATGTGCAGAAAAAAATGTGCGTTCGTTTGGCCTGCGCATCGCCGGGCGCAACGACACCAATACCCATGATTTAGGTTTTCTGTACACCCTCTCATGCGTGGCGGCCTGGCGTCTGACGGGCAATCGCGAGGCGCGCGGTTTCTCGCTGCTGGCTGCCGAAGCCCTGCTTGAGCGCTTCCACGAGAAGGCGAAGATCATCCAGGCGTGGGGCGATCTGTCTGATCCTGAACAAGCCGGGCGGATGATTATCGACTGTAATATGAACCTGCCGCTGCTTTACTGGGCAACCGAGCAGACTGGCGATCCGCGTTTTGCAGACGCGGCGAAAGCGCACGTGATGCAGGCAGCGACGTACCTGATTCGTGAGGATGCGTCCACGTTCCACACCTATTATATGGACGTGATAACGGGCGCGCCGCGTTACGGCAATACCCAGCAGGGCTACGCGGACGACTCCTGCTGGTCGCGCGGCCAGGCGTGGGGAATTTACGGCTTTCTGCTGAGCTATATCTACACCGGCGACAAGACGATGATTGCTCTGTCGAAACGGCTGGCGAACTACTTCCTGAACCGTCTGCCGGAAGATTATGTCTGTCACTGGGATCTGGCGCTGGTCGGCACCAACGCATTGCGTGATTCTTCGTCGGCGGCAATCGCGGTGTGCGGGCTGCTGGAGTTAGTGAAACACCTGCCGGTCACCGATCCTGATCGAGAGCGTTATCTGGCGTGGGCGAAAGGGATCATGTCATCGCTGACGAAACACTACCTGATGGGCAAAGACGAGAAGGGGAATGGTCTGCTGAAGCACTCGGTTTACCATCTGGCGAGCAACAAGGGCGTGGATGAGTGCGCAAGCTGGGGCGATTATTTCTACGTTGAGGCGCTGGTGCGGTTTACCCAGAGCTGGAAGTTGTACTGGTAATAAAAAAGCCCGGTGGCTAGCGCTTACCGGGCCTGAAGATTAAGTTTTAAGGTTTTCCTGGCCGGGTAAACGCAATGCTGCCCGGCAATACCACTGAACTTAAATCCCTTGCTCCAGAATACGAATATTCGTTTCCAGCACGTCGCTTTTAACAGCTTCGCTCCAGGCTTTCATGTGTGGGGTTTGCAGATGCGCTTCAAGATGCGCCACGCTTTCCCACAGTTCGATCATCACGATTGAATCAGGGGCGGTGGTCTGGAAGCTCACACCCGCGGCGTGATCGACCATCGGCGCATAGCCGTGACAACCTTCTTCTCTCAAGACAGTAGGGACGATTTTAGCGAACTGTTCCAGTACCGCCTGGCGGTGGTGTTGGCCTGGACGCGTACGGATTTCAGCAATGACTGTAAGCATGGTTAACTCCTTCTATACCCGGCATACTTCAAGCTGCAGCTGCGTTGGCTGCAACTCGAATTACTGGGGGCTAATTTTGAATGACCAGTTAACCAAAAATTTCGCTCAGATGCTTGCGATATTCTGCGATATAGCGTGGGACGTCCGGCATTTTAATCACGTCATTGACGATAAAGGTCGGCAGCGGATCCATCCCCAGGAACTGGTTAGCTTTATGGAACGGCAGGTATGCGCCGTCCACGCCCACGCCTTCAAAGAATTGATCTTTCTCGGTGAAGGCTTCCATCGGTGCGTTCCAGGTCAGCGAGAGCATATATTTTTTGCCCTGAATCAGACCGCCTGAACCGTACTTCTTCGAGGCGTCTGAACGGGTGCGTCCATCGCTGGCGTACAGGATGCCGTGACCTTCAGTGAAAACGTCATCAATGTATTTTTTAACTGTCCACGGCGCGCCCATCCACCAGCCTGGCATCTGCCAGATGATTGTATCGGCCCAGACGAAGTTCTGAATTTCGGTGTTGATGTCGTAATCGCTGTCGGCACGGACGACTTTAACATCATGCCCGAGGTCGCGCAGGAGGCCATCCGCGACCTCGGTCAGGGTGTCATTCAACTGACCATTGGAATGGGCGAATTTTTTCGCGCCGTTGATAATCAGAATGTTGCTCATTATTTGTCCTCACAGGAATGCGTTTGAAGGCAATTTTACGCGGATGAACGCCCTGGTAAAATGAGCAAAATGTGCAAAGTCTTTTGCTAATTTAGCAATAATTTTTTGAGAGACCAGAGTGGTTAGCTAAGGCTAAATGAATTCTGAATTGTGTGTAACTGATAGGTAGCGTTTTTTTTTATCACAGTGAAGGAATAAATTGTCTGTAGCTGAGTTATCCAAAAACACCAATATACAGGGAGTAATCATGGCAAATATTATATATGCGACTGTTACCGGTGAAAAACAGGGCGTGATTTCTGCTGATTGTGGAACAATTGCTTCTATCGGTAATAAATATCAAATAAACCACGCTGATGAAATTTTTGTCCTGCAATTCGATCATTCCATGAGTCGAGAGCATAATGTTTTACATCATCCTGTGAAATTTTATAAACCGATAGATAAGTCATCACCCTTGTTAAATGCTGCGATATCTGAAAATGAAAAACTATCTGTTGTATTTGACTTTTACAGAACAGCTTCTGGTGGTGGTATTGAACGATTTTACTCTATTGAGTTACAAGAAGCTTATTTGTCTAACATTTCATCCTGCTATCCTCATGTGCTAACACATGCAGGTAATCAGCCAGAGGAAGTCGTTATGCTGAGCTATAAAAATATCACGTGGAAACATCTTATAGCAGGTACTGAGTCATATAGCTTCTGGGAAGAAAGGGTTTTCTAACGATGAAAAACGATTTTATGCTGAGGAACCGTTTCTGTACCATCCCACAGACAAAATTTCGGAAATGGGATGAAATTGATGTTTTGTTTTGGAAGTTGGGTATAAATGATGCCCGTGGACGTTCAGGAGTCTTTTATTTGAATGCCTATAAAGATGCATATGTACAATACAACAGAGATAAAATCATTAATAATGCTAATGTTGCGGGGATACGCCCCGACCTGCTTGGTGCAGTAGCATGGATTGAATCAGGGGGAATGCCTGAAAATTTTAAATTTCAGGTTTTTGAAGCTAAAAGGATGATTGGGTGGGGGAGCAAATCTGCAGATAAAACATCATTTGGTTCTGTAGCTGCACAGATACGCGTCGCGGCTGTTACACTTGGTCTTGATCCTTCGGAGCTTACTACCAGGGATCAGTTGGAGTTAGCAACTTGCCTCATGGAGGATGATTTTAACTTGCGAGTAACAGCAAATTATTTGAGAGATCTTATTCTCTATGATTATCCTGATGTAGCAACACTTTATATTACCAATGAGCAATACATAATGGCAGGTGTGAGGTATAATCGGGGAGTTCAAAGGCGTTTAGAAGATTTTATCCGATTAATAAGAAACGTACCCAAACGAGGTACGGAAGACTATAACTATATATCCTATGGTATGAGATTGCTGGAAATAAGAGAACATATCAGAACATTGCTTAGGGAATAATTGTATATGTTAAAAGAAAAAACAATATCCATACTTGAAGTATCTATATACATAGTCCTTGCGTATTGGTTAACTGATACATTATTTGCCTTCAATAAATACGGTTGGATGCTTGAGCCGAATGACTCAATCTGTAGTATACCTGTCGTATCAAACGATAATCGCGGTTTGCAGGCTGCCGTTGCAGCATTTTTTCTGCTCACGCCGCTTATCATTACCCTCATCAGAAAACTCTATGTCCGAAGAATGTTTGAGTTCTGGTTATATTGTCTCTCGGTAGCCACCTGTCTTTTCTTTGGCTGGTGGCTTTTTTGGGGGCGTTATTTATATTGCCACTGAGTCTGGTCTACCAACTGACCTTAGCTTCAAAACCACCTTCCGGAGTGTTGTCAAACGTCACCTCCATACCATGCAATGCGGCGATCCGGCGAACGATCGACAGGCCCAGCCCGCTGCCTGTCACGCTCTGTCCCGGTGGGCGATAAAAACGTTCGCCGATGTGGGGCAGAATGTCGGGCGCCACGCCGGGGCCATTATCGGTCACGGTAAAACAGCGCGCCTGTAAGGTCACGTTCACGATGCTACCCTGCGGGCTGTAGCGAATGGCGTTATCCAGCAGATTTCGTACCAGTAAACTCAGCAGCAGCGGCTGCGCGGTGCGAATAACATTGTGTGCATTAATGTTCAGACGCACATCGATGCGGGCCTGCTGCGCCAGATGATAAATCTCCATCACCGCGGATTGCAGAACCTCCTCCAGAGAGAGTTCTGCCACATCCTGTAGATTGTCGAGCGAGTCGAGCCGTGAAAGGGTTAAGAGTTGATCCACCAGACGTGTGGCGCGGTCAATGCCTGCATGAAGTTGCGCAAGCGCTTTTTCCCGCGCCTTCGGATCGTCGTCAGAGAGTTGCGCCACTTCAGCCTGGACTTTCAGCGCCGTTAAGGGGCTGCGCAGTTCATGGGCCGCATCTGAGGTGAAGCGTCGTTCACGCACCATCATTGAGTGCGTGCGGATAAATAACTGATTGAGTGCTTCAACCAGCGGGCGGACTTCACTGGGGACGCCTTTAGGATCAAGCGGCTCCTCTGATTCCGGGGCGCGCACACGCAGCGTTTGCGCCAGTTTTTTCAACGGTTTGAGTTCCCAACTGAGCAACACAATGAGTATCAGCAGCATCAGTGGGAGGGCGATAAGCCAGGGGGTGAGTTGCGCCGTGACGATCGCCAACGCCATATCTTCGCGGTATTCCCACTCTTGCCCCGCCACAATACGGTATTTACCGTCGGCGGAAGTTAACCAGATAAACCGCCATTTATCGTTATCCCCGTTCAGCCGACCATCATCAAAGCCATCCCGACGGTAACTGTAGGGAATGTCCCGTCCGTTATCGCCATCGTGCAGCACCATTCTGCCGTCGCGGGTGTACACCGCAAAGGCCAGAACATCGTCATCGACGTGGCCGTGTTTGAATTTTTTTGGCGTGCGCGCCATTCGCTCTGACGCGTTGATGTCGTTAATATCCAGCGCGCTCAAACGTTTGGCAAACAGCATCAGTTGCGTGTCAAACAGCTCATCAACGTTGTCGGTTGTTTTCTTCCACGCGACAAAGCTGGAAACCGCCCAGGTCAGGGATGCCAGGATCAGAAAGATCAGGGTTAACCTGACCCGCAGGCTGAGACGTTGCGTTAATTTCATGCGTCACCCAGGGTGTAGCCAATTCCATGCACGGTACGGATAAAGTCGCTGCCGAGTTTGCGGCGCAGATGATGGACATGCACTTCAACGGCATTGCTGGAGACGTCATCGTCCCAGCTATACAGTTTTTCTTCGATGAGTTTGCGCGGCAGAACGCGCCCGCTGTTGCGCATAAGCAGTTCCAGCAGCGCAAATTCTTTCGGTTTGAGCGGTAAAGGTTCCCCCGCCAGTGTCGCCATCAGGTTGCCGGGATTGAGCACCACCTGTCCGTGGCGCAGTTCGCTGCTGGCCTGGCCGTTGGCACGGCGCACCAGCGCCTCCAGTCGGGCGGCGACTTCGATGAGCGCAAAGGGTTTGCAGAGGTAGTCGTCTGCGCCGAGACGCAAACCTTCAACACGTTCCGCCAGCGCATCACGCGCCGTCAAAATCAATACCGGCTCGCGTTTACCGTTTTCACGCCACTCGCGCAGAATTTCCCGCCCGTCCATTCCCGGCAGCGTCAGGTCGAGGATCACCGCATCATAAGGGGCGCTGTAGAGCGCTTCTTTACCCAGGCGTCCTTCGGTAAACCAGTCGACGTTGAATCCCATTTTACCCAGACCCGCTTTGATGCCATCGCCAATCAACGCGTCATCTTCTACCAGTAAAATTCGCATGATATTCGTCCCTGCAGTGATTCAGACTGTGGTCAGTAAACCTCGGCGCTGCGGGTGATGTACAGAAATAAAATCTCTTTTTTTGGCTTAAGAAGTTGTTAAGAATTAACGTATTTAATGGACGTCTAACAACATTAAAGGGAGAAAGTATCATGAAGAAATTGGCTGCAATAATTGCCGTGATGGCATTGAGTTCTGCACCGGTCCTGGCGGCTCAACAGGGCGGATTTTCTGGTCCGACGGCGACGCAAAGTCAAAGCGGTGGGTTTGTTGGCCCGAACGGTAGCAGCACGACAGTCGAAAGTGCTAAATCGCTGCGCGATGATGCCTGGGTAACGCTGCGCGGGAATATCGTTGAGCGCATTTCCGACGATTTGTATCTGTTTAAAGATGCCTCCGGCACCGTGAATGTGGATATCGACCACAAACGCTGGAACGGGGTGACCGTGACGCCGCAGGACGTTGTGGAAATTCAGGGAGAGGTCGATAAAGACTGGAACTCTGTGGAGATCGATGTAAAACAGATAACTAAAGTGACCAAATAATCCTCATCAGGGCCGCGCTGGCGGCCCTGTTCTTTATGTCTGAAAGATGATGTAAATCAGCCTTCTGACCGCATTCAGGCGTAAAGTGATACGCTCAACGTTGTCTGACAGAGATATCATGAAAATGCGCACTGTGTTGCCTTGCTGGCGCAGGCCGCCGATTTAAAGCAGGGAAACCGATTTTATCCGCCAGCCCCGCTGATCCCACTCTATTAGCAACCGCTGATTAAACTGCTTAAACCGTATGTGGGCGGCTTTCCTGTCCACAATCCGCAGGATTATATCTACAGCAAAGAGTTGTACATCACTGCACACTCGTGGCGTTGCCCCCGTCCTTGCTAACGGGATAGGGGAAAGCTGGCAGACTTTGTGACTCAACGCGCCAGATAGGGTAATATCTGCGGCAATATTGCCTGACAGATAGCGGGTATTGTTCAGGCTAACAGTTGAGGAACCACGATTAATGAGCGATATGGCAGAGCGCCTTGCGCTGCATGAATTCACGGAAAACGCCTATCTGAACTACTCCATGTACGTCATCATGGACAGGGCGTTGCCGTTTATTGGTGACGGGCTGAAGCCGGTTCAGCGTCGCATCGTGTATGCGATGTCGGAACTGGGACTGAATGCCAGCGCCAAATTTAAAAAATCCGCCCGTACCGTCGGTGACGTACTGGGTAAGTATCATCCTCATGGTGACAGCGCCTGCTACGAAGCCATGGTGCTGATGGCGCAGCCATTCTCTTACCGTTATCCGTTAGTTGACGGTCAGGGGAACTGGGGGGCGCCGGACGACCCGAAATCCTTCGCCGCGATGCGTTATACCGAATCTCGCCTGTCGAAGTACGCGGAGATTCTGCTGGGCGAGCTGGGGCAGGGAACGTCAGACTGGGTGCCGAACTTTGACGGTACGATGCAGGAGCCGAAAATGCTGCCTGCGCGTCTGCCGAACATTCTGCTCAACGGAACAACCGGTATTGCGGTCGGGATGGCAACAGACATTCCGCCACATAATCTGCGCGAAGTGGCGAAAGCGGCCATCACCCTGATTGAACAGCCGAAAACGACGCTGGATCAACTGCTGGATATCGTGCAGGGGCCGGACTACCCGACGGAAGCCGAGATCATTACCTCCCGTGCTGAGATCCGTAAGATTTATGAGAACGGGCGCGGTTCCGTGCGTATGCGTGCGGTATGGAATAAAGAAGACGGCGCAGTGGTGATTACCGCGCTGCCGCACCAGGTTTCCGGCGCGCGTGTCCTTGAGCAAATCGCGGCCCAGATGCGCAATAAAAAGCTGCCGATGGTGGACGATCTGCGTGACGAGTCGGATCACGAAAACCCGACGCGTCTGGTGGTTGTACCCCGTTCCAATCGTGTGGACATGGATCAGGTGATGAACCACCTGTTCGCCACCACGGATCTGGAAAAAAGCTATCGCATTAACCTGAATATGATCGGCCTGGATGGTCGTCCGGCAGTGAAAAATCTGCTGGAGATCCTGACCGAATGGCTGGCGTTCCGTCGTGACACCGTGCGCCGCCGCCTGAACTATCGCCTGGAGAAAGTCCTCAAGCGCCTGCACATCCTCGAAGGTTTGCTGGTGGCGTTTCTCAATATCGACGAAGTCATTGAGATAATCCGTCACGAGGATGAACCAAAACCGGCGTTGATGTCGCGCTTTGGCATCACTGAAACGCAGGCTGAAGCCATCCTCGAACTGAAACTGCGTCATCTTGCCAAACTGGAAGAGATGAAAATTCGCGGTGAGCAGGATGAGCTGGCGAAAGAGCGTGATCAGTTGCAGAGCATTCTGGCTTCTGAGCGCAAAATGAATAATCTTCTGAAGAAAGAGCTCCAGGCTGACGCTGATGCCTATGGCGACGATCGTCGTTCACCGTTGCAGGAACGCGAAGAAGCTAAGGCGATGAGCGAGCACGACATGCTGCCGTCTGAGCCAGTAACCATCGTGCTTTCCCAAATGGGCTGGGTGCGTAGCGCCAAAGGTCACGATATTGACGCACAAGGGCTGAACTATAAATCGGGTGACAGCTTCAAAGCCGCCGTGAAAGGCAAGAGTAACCAGCCCGTGGTCTTCATCGACACGACCGGGCGCAGCTATGCCATCGACCCGATTACGCTGCCGTCGGCACGGGGTCAGGGCGAACCGCTGACCGGTAAGCTTACGCTGCCGCCGGGGGCGACGGTGGATCATATGCTGATGGAAGGCGATGAGCAGAAACTGTTGATGGCGTCTGATGCGGGTTACGGTTTTGTGTGTACCTTCAACGATCTGGTCGCGCGCAATCGTGCGGGCAAGGCACTGATTACGTTACCGGAAAATGCGCATGTCATGCCGCCGGTGGTGATTGAAGATGACACCGATATGCTGCTGGCAATAACACATGCGGGCCGTATGTTGATGTTCCCGGTCAGCGATCTGCCGCAATTGTCGAAAGGCAAAGGGAATAAGATAATCAATGTTCCTTCTGCAGAAGCCGCGAAAGGCGAAGATGGCCTGGCGCTGCTTTACGTTCTGCCGCCACAAAGCACGCTGACGATTCACGTCGGCAAACGCAAAATTAAACTGCGTCCTGAAGAGCTGCAAAAAGTGACTGGCGAACGTGGTCGCCGCGGTACGCTGATGCGTGGTCTGCAACGTATCGACCGTATTGAGATCGACTCTCCTCGTCGTGCAAGCAGTGGCGATAGCGAAGAGTAATTGTCTCGTCTTGTTCTCCCTCCTTTCATGGAGGGAGAATAAACGTTAAAAATTCCCGTGAAACCGTTGTTTATTCGTGCGTTGCGATTAACAATACGCTTTTCCAGAGAGCCGCTCTTAACAAAGCTCTAACCTGATAGCAGGTGACGTACAATAGTAGGCTCTTGGGGCTTCAGAGGTTGTTATGCTATATATTTTTCGTCTCTTTATTACTGTTATTTACTGCATTCTGGTCTGTATTTTTGGGTGTATCTACTGTCTCTTCAGTCCACGAAATCCTAAGCACGTCTCGACCTTTGGTCGTATGTTTGGCCGCCTGGCCCCGCTGTATGGCTTGAAAGTGGAATGTCGTTTGCCTGCCGGTGTTGAAAACCACGGCAATGCCATTTATATCGCTAACCATCAGAATAATTACGACATGGTTACGGCCGCGAATATTGTTCAACCGCCTACCGTTACCGTGGGTAAAAAAAGCCTGTTGTGGGTACCGTTTTTCGGGCTGTTATATTGGTTAACCGGCAACTTATTGATCGACCGAGATAACCGGGCCAAAGCGCACAGTACCATTGCACAAGTGGTACGCCATATTAAGAAGCGTCATATTTCCGTCTGGATGTTCCCGGAAGGCACGCGCAGCCGCGGGCGTGGTCTGCTGCCGTTTAAGACCGGGGCGTTTCATGCCGCGATTGCAGCAGGCGTACCCGTTATTCCCGTGTGCGTATCCAATACCTCAAATAAGATTAACCTTAACCGACTGAATAACGGTCTGGTGATTGTTGAGATGTTGCCGCCGATTGATATCAGCGCCTTTGGTAAAGATCAGGTTCGGGAACTCGCGGCACATTGCCGTACACTGATGGAACAAAAAATCGCGGAACTCGACAAAGAAGTCGCAGAACGGGAAGCGACCGGCAACGTTTAAGTCGGTTAGCAAGAGATTTGCGGAATACGATTTCCTGCGCATTATTTTAGCCAGTTTTACATGGAGCTTATATGTCACTCAGTCGGCGTCAGTTCATTCAGGCCTCAGGGATCGCACTGTGTGCTGGTGCTGTTCCGCTGCGAGCACATGCTGCCGGACAGCAGCAACCGTTGCCGATTCCGCCACTGTTAGAGTCCCGTCGTGGACAGCCATTATTTATGACGTTGCAGCGCGCGCACTGGTCTTTTACCCAAGGGACTCGCGCACCGGTCTGGGGCGTTAATGGACGCTATTTGGGGCCGACGATCCGCGTCTGGAAAGGGGACGACGTTAAGCTTATCTACAGTAACCGGCTGGCGGAAAACGTCTCGATGACCATTGCGGGTCTTCAGGTGCCGGGACCGCTGATGGGCGGCCCGGCGCGCATGATGTCACCGAATGCCGACTGGGCGCCGGTGTTGCCGATTCGCCAGAGCGCCGCCACCTTGTGGTATCACGCCAATACGCCGAACCGAACCGCGCAGCAGGTGTACAACGGCCTGGCCGGGATGTGGCTGGTAGAAGATGAAGTCAGCAAGTCGCTGCCGATCCCTAACCACTACGGTGTGGATGATTTTCCTATCATCATCCAGGACAAACGGCTGGATAATTTTGGTGCGCCAGAGTACAGCGAACCGGGAAGCGGCGGTTTTGTCGGCGATTCCTTGCTGGTTAACGGCGTACAAAGCCCGTATGTGGAAGTGTCTCGCGGCTGGGTGCGATTGCGTTTGCTGAACGCTTCCAACTCACGTCGCTATCTTTTACAGATGAGCGACGGTCGTGCACTGCATGTGATTTCGGGTGACCAGGGCTTTTTGCCTGCGCCTGTGTCGGTTAAACAGTTGTCGCTGGCGCCGGGCGAGCGTCGTGAGATCCTGGTAGACATGACCAACGGTGATGAGGTGTCGATCACCTGTGGCGAAGCGGCAAGCATTGTCGACAGGATCCGCGGGTTCTTTGAGCCTTCCAGTATTCTGGTATCGACGCTGGTGCTGACGTTGCGCCCAACGGGGCTTCTGCCGCTGGTGACAGACAATCTGCCGATGCGCCTGTTGCCGACGGAAATCATGAGCGGCGCGCCGATTCGCAGTCGGGATATCAGCCTTGGCGAAGATCCGGGTATTAATGGGCAGTTGTGGGATGTAAACCGTATCGATATCACTGCTCAGCAGGGCTCCTGGGAGCGCTGGACGGTACGCGCCGATCTGCCGCAGTCGTTCCACATTGAGGGTGTGACCTTCCTGATTCGCAACGTGAACGGCGCAATGCCTTTCCCGGAAGACCGGGGCTGGAAAGACACCGTTTGGGTGGATGGTCAGGTGGAACTGCTGGTCTATTATGGACAACCGTCCTGGGCGCATTTCCCGTTCTACTTTACCAGCCAGACGCTGGAAATGGCCGACCGTGGTTCTATCGGGCAGTTACTGGTGAACCCGGCGCCGTAATCCTCTTCTCGCCCGCGAGGGCGAGATAAGAATACCTTTCGATTTCTCATTCGTTCCGGCTTATAATCGCCGGCCTTTGATTATTTTTTTACCATTTTTGGAAGTGTTATGAGCGCAATATCCCTGATCCAGCCAGACAGAGACCTTTTCTCCTGGCCTCAGTACTGGGCAGCCTGTTTTGGTCCCGCACCTTTTTTGCCGATGTCACGCGACGAAATGGACCAACTTGGCTGGGATAGCTGCGACATTATTTTGGTTACCGGCGATGCGTATGTCGATCATCCGAGTTTTGGTATGGCGATTTGTGGTCGTATGCTGGAATCGCAAGGATTTCGTGTCGGCATCATTGCTCAGCCAGACTGGAACAGCAAAGACGACTTTATGCGTTTGGGCAAACCGAACCTGTTTTTCGGCGTAACCGCGGGCAACATGGACTCGATGATCAACCGCTATACCGCCGATCGTCGACTGCGCCATGATGATGCCTATACCCCGGATAACGTGGCGGGCAAACGCCCGGATCGCGCTACGCTGGTCTATACCCAGCGTTGTAGAGAAGCGTGGAAAGATGTGCCGGTGATCCTCGGTGGCATTGAAGCCAGTCTGCGTCGCACCGCGCACTACGATTACTGGTCGGATACCGTGCGCCGCTCGGTACTGGTGGACTCCAAAGCCGACATGCTGATGTTCGGTAACGGTGAGCGCCCGCTGGTAGAAGTTGCGCACCGTCTGGCGATGGGAGAAACCATCGACCAGATCCGTGATGTGCGTAACACCGCGATTATGGTTAAAGAAGCACTGCCGGGCTGGAGCGGCGTGGATTCCACGCGTCTGGACACGCCGGGTAAAATCGATCCCATCCCGCATCCGTATGGTGAAGATTTGCCGTGCGCCGATAACAAGCCGGTAGCACCGAAAAAGCAGGAAGCAAAAGCAGTCACTGTGCAGCCGCCGCGTCCGAAGCCGTGGGAGAAAACCTACGTGCTGCTGCCATCTTTTGAGAAGGTGAAGGGCGACAAAGTCCTGTATGCGCATGCTTCGCGTATTTTGCACCATGAAACCAACCCAGGCTGTGCGCGCGCGCTGATGCAAAAACATGGCGATCGCTATATCTGGATCAACCCGCCGGCCATACCGCTTTCGACTGAAGAGATGGACAGCGTTTTTGCTCTGCCGTATAAGCGCGTGCCGCACCCGGCATATGGCGACAGCCGTATCCCGGCGTATGAGATGATCCGTTTTTCGATCAACATCATGCGTGGTTGCTTTGGCGGTTGTTCCTTCTGTTCGATAACGGAACACGAAGGGCGCATTATTCAGAGCCGTTCGGAAGATTCGATCATCAATGAGATCGAAGCGATCCGCGACACCGTTCCAGGCTTTACGGGCATCATTTCTGACCTCGGCGGCCCCACGGCGAACATGTATATGTTGCGCTGTAAGTCACCGCGCGCGGAGCAAACCTGTCGCCGTCTGTCGTGCGTTTATCCGGATATTTGCCCGCATATGGACACCAATCATGAGCCGACGATTAACCTTTATCGCCGCGCTCGCGATCTGAAGGGCATCAAGAAGATCCTGATCGCCTCCGGGGTACGTTATGACATCGCCGTTGAAGACCCGCGTTATATCAAAGAGCTGGCGACCCATCATGTCGGCGGCTACCTGAAGATTGCGCCGGAACATACCGAAGAAGGCCCATTGTCGAAGATGATGAAGCCGGGTATGGGCAGCTATGACCGCTTTAAGGAACTGTTTGATACCTATTCGAAACAGGCGGGTAAAGAGCAATACCTGATCCCTTACTTCATCTCTGCGCACCCCGGTACGCGAGACGAGGATATGGTGAATCTCGCGCTGTGGCTGAAGCAGCGTCGTTTCCGTCTTGATCAGGTGCAGAACTTCTATCCGTCGCCGCTGGCGAACTCGACCACCATGTATTACACCGGGAAAAACCCGCTGGGTAAAATTGGTTATAAGAGTGAAGATGTGGTGGTGCCGAAAGGGGACAAACAGCGCCGTCTGCATAAAGCGCTGCTGCGTTACCACGATCCGGCTAACTGGCCATTAATCCGTCAGGCGCTGGAAGATATGGGTAAAAAGCATCTGATCGGCGGTCGCCGTGAGTGCCTGGTTCCGTCTCCGACGCTGGAAGAGATGCGCGAAGCGCGTCGTCAGAACCGTAATACGCGTCCGGCGTTGACCAAGCACACGCCAGTGGCGCATCAGCGTCAGACTCCGGCGAGCGCGAAGAAAGCACCGTCAACGCCGTCGCGCAAACCGTCTGAAGGGGCGAAAAAACGCGCGAAACCTGCGGCAGGGCGCTAAACCGTATTGCCCGGCAGCGCTAACGCTGACCGGGCTTTCGTTTTACTTTATGAACGGTCGGAAGGGACTTGCACCACCCTCCGGCCAGCGTCACCGTCTTAGTACAGACCCAGCACTTTCCACCATGCCAGACCCACGGTCAAAAAGACCGCCTGATTAAACAAGCTGATGACAAATCCCGTTCGCCACCACACACCGGTTGGAACATATCCTGCGCCAAACAGGATCGGGCCGCGTGCGTGGGTGTACTGGGTGAGTGAGCAATACAGGCTGCTGGTAAACGCCAACATCAACGCCATCGGCGCCGCCGGGATATTCAGGTGCAGGCCAACCCCCAGGAATACGGCATACAGGGCGGCGATCTGAGCGTTACCGCTGGCGAAGAAGTAGTGGGTGTAGAAATAGGCGGCATTCAGGATAAGCAGAACAATTACCCAACTGGTTCCCTGCATCGTGCTGCCGATACTGTCGCCAATCAGATTGCCAAACCAGGTCGTGAAACCTAATTTCTTCAACTGGTTTGCCATCATTAACAATGCCGCAAACCAGATCAGCGTATCCCATGCGCCTTTCTCGCTTTTGACGTCTTCCCAACTGAGAACGCCGCTCAGCAGCAGAATGGAGAGACCGACAAACGAGGCCGTTGTCGCATCCACCCCCAGCACATCACCAAAAATCCACAGCACCAGCAGGACGCCGACGGTTGCCAGCATCAACCATTCACCCCGCGTCATGCTTCCCATTTCTGCCAGCTCTTTGCGGGCGATATTGGGGGCATCGGGAGTATGTTTGATTTCTGGTCGGGTCAACCAGTAGACGAGGAGGGGGACGAGCAGCAGCGAGACCAGACAGGGCAGCAGCGCCGCCATAAACCAGCTTCCCCAGGTCAAGGTGACGCCTGCGTTTGCCGCCAGTTTCACCGCCAACAGGTTACCGGTGTAGCCCGTCATGAAGAGTGCGGCGGTAACGTCATTCACGTTCCCGATACAGGTGATCAGAAAGGTGCCGATTTTACTGCGGGACTCATCATCGGGTCGTGAATTAAAGCTGCGCGCCAGTGAGTCGGCGATAGGATAAATTACGCCGCCACAGCGAGCGGTGTTACTTGGCATCGCCGGAGAGAGGATCAGGTCGGCGCAGGCCAGGCCGTAGGCGAGCCCCAGCGTACGTTTGCCCAGTAGGCGGATCATCTGCAAAGCAATACGCCGACCCAGGCCGGTTTTGATAAATCCCCGGGCGATCATAAACGCCACGACAATCAGCCAGATCAGCGAACTGTTCAGTTCACTCAGTGCCGTGGTAATCGCGCCACTGGCGGTTTTATCCCCGGCTGCATAGACGAGTGCAAAAACGGTAATGCCAATGAGGCCCACTGCGCCAATGGGCAGTACTTTTGCAACAATAGACGCGATAGTGGCGACAAAGATAATGGCCGAGTGCCATGCGGGTACCGTTAATCCGGAGGGAGGAGGGAGTTGCCACAGTCCGACGGTGATCAACATAATAATAATAAGCGGGAGCCATTTGACGCCCTGGGATTTGTTTTCCTTCACAATAAGCCACCTATAAAACATTGTTATCAGTTATGGTGAATATAATTTCCATGAGTAACCAAATGGTTAACTAATATAATGCTGCACCTGAGCTGGCAGGAAATATACAGAGAATCAGGCGGATAATGTTTCGGTGTATGTCAAAATGAAAAAAGCCCGACAGAACGTCGGGCTTCAAAAAGGAAAGTGGATGCGTTAACCGCCGAATTGATCCGGGTCTGGCCCCAGACGTTTTCCTTGATCGAGTTTGGCAATTTCGCTCAATTCATCTTTATCGAGGCGGAAGTCCCAGACGTTAAAGTTTTCTGCGATACGTGAAGGCGTGACGGATTTCGGGATAACCACCAGACCGCTGTCCAGATGCCAGCGAATCACAATTTGCGCCGGGGATTTGCCATATTTGTCAGCCAGGTCGCGAATAATGGGGCGATCAAATACCCCCTCGCCACCCTGCGCCAGCGGACTCCAGGATTCCGTCTGGATTTTGTGCGTGGCATTCCAGGAATGCAGTTGGCGCTGCTGCATCAAAGGGTGTAGTTCAATCTGGTTGATAACCGGCGCCAGGCCCGTTTCGTCAATCAAACGCTGGAGGTGATTGACCTGAAAGTTACATACGCCAATGCTTTTCACCAACCCCTGCTTTTGCAGGTTGATCATTCCTTTCCATGCTTCAACATAATGATCAATGGCAGGGACAGGCCAGTGCATCAGGTAGAGATCCACGTAGTCGAGCTGCAGTTTTTCCAGGCTTTCCTGCAATGCTTCATAAGGACGTTTCTGATCGTCATTCCACAATTTGGTGGTGATGAACAGCTCTTCCCGGGCAATGCCCGCGTTTTTTAACGCGTTGCCGACCCCTTCTTCATTCTTATACGCAGCAGCAGTGTCAATTGAGCGGTACCCCACTTCCAGCGCTTTATGAATGGCGGAGATCACTTCCTCATTGCTCGCCTTCCAGACACCCAGGCCCAGTTGCGGCATTACATTGCCATCCTGAAGCTTGATAATGGTTGGTGTAGCCATGCGTTCCTCCTTCATATGAGCTCACCGGAGCATAGCCCCGGTGAGGTTGTGTGACTTAAGTCTGGACGAAATGCCCGAAAACGAAAGCCTGAAGCGAAAAAACCTTAGCGCGCTGCCTCATAAATACGGCGGCTGACGTCCAGCGTAATGTCCTGATGTTCACCGAGATTTGTACCGCCGTGCGCTTCGAGTTTCGCCACTAACGCCGGGATAGAGCTGCCATCCAGACCATAATCCGAGAGGCGGGTCGGCACACCTAATTGCTCAAAGAAACTGCGGGTGGCGGCGATAGCAGCATCAATACGCTGGTCATCAGAACCTTCGGTAATGTTCCAGACGCGCTCGGCGTATTGCAGCAGTTTGGCTCGTTTGGTATCGCGTTTTTCATTCCACAGCGCCGGCAGAACGATAGCCAGTGTTTGAGCATGATCGAGGCCGTGCATGGCGGTGAGTTCATGGCCCAGCATGTGCGTTGCCCAGTCCTGAGGAACACCGGCGCCAATCAGGCCGTTCAACGCCTGCGTCGCCGCCCACATCACGTTGGCGCGGACATCATAGTTTTCAGGCTCTTGCAGCGCTTTCGGGCCGTCTTCAACCAGCGTCAGCAAAATACCTTCAGCGAAGCGATCCTGAATTTTTCCGTCGACCGGGTAGGTGACATACTGTTCTACCGTGTGCACAAACGCATCGACGACGCCGTTGGCAACCTGGCGAGGCGGCAACGTATAGGTGTAAACCGGATCCAGCACAGCAAAGACCGGCTGTACAAACGGCGTCATAAACGCCAGCTTATCACCGGTGGTTTTACGTGAGATAACCGCGCCAGAGTTCGATTCGGAACCGGTCGCGGGCAGCGTCAGAACGGAGCCCATCGGGACTGCGCTTTTCACGTCGTTGCCACGGGTTTCCAGAATTTGCCACGGATCGACGCCTTCTGCGTAGTGAGCGGCGGCAGCGATAAATTTAGTACCGTCCAGCACGGAGCCTCCCCCCACAGCCAGCAGGAAAGTCACCTTCTCTTCACGCACCATTTTGACGGCATTCATCAGCGTTTCATACGACGGGTTCGGCTCAATCCCACCAAACTCCAGCACATCAAGACCGCTGAGGGCGTCATGTACCTGAGCCAGAACGCCGGTCTTTTTCACACTCCCGCCACCGTAGGTGACTAACACACGAGCGCCCTGCGGAATTTGCTGGCGCAGATCGGTGATAGCGCCTTTACCGAACAGAATACGGGTTGGGGTATGCAGATTAAAATTGTTCATTGTTCGTTCCCTTATATGGGTAGAAAAGAGGGCAGGTGGATGTCTGCCTGATGGTGGATATTGTGGTCTTCAGCGGCGCGCCTCTCAATGCTCATTTCTGCCAATGTCTTGCCCATTTCTCCAGAGGGCTGGAGAAAACGGATAAAAGTGCGCACTATGTAGAGGTCGTAAACCAATGGCAAAGTGGCGCGCTATGAACCGAGAAGAGACCTGTCTTCTGCTGACAGATAAAATTAAGCAACTGAAAAATAATGAGAAGAAACTCAGTGAATGGCTTCCTGATATTCGCTTGCTGTATGGTACTGAACCTGGCCTGCGTACGCCGGTGATGTATGAGCCTGGCATCATATTTCTCTTCTCCGGACATAAAATCGGTTATATCAATGAGCGCGTATTTCGCTACGACGCCAATGAATATCTGCTGCTGACAGTACCTTTACCCTTTGAATGTGAAACTTATGCGACGCCAGAACGCCCGCTGGCCGGTATTCGTCTGAATGTTGATATCCTGCAACTGCAGGAGCTGCTGATGGATATTGGTGAGGACGATCGCTTCCAGCCGTCGATGGCGGCGAGCGGGATTAACTCCGCCACGCTGTCAGACGAGATCCTCTGCGCCGCCGAGAGGCTGTTAGATGTGATGGAACGTCCATTGGATGCGCGTATTCTGGGCAAACAGATCATCCGTGAAATACTTTACCACGTGTTGACCGGGCCACGTGGGGGAGCGCTGCTGGCGCTGGTGAGTCGCCAGACGCACTTCAGCCTGATTAGCCGCGTGCTGAAGCGCATAGAAAATAAGTACACTGAAAACCTGAACGTTGAGCAACTGGCAGCAGAGGCCAATATGAGCGTCTCCGCGTTCCATCATAATTTTAAATCAGTTACCAGCACCTCGCCGTTGCAATACCTGAAAAGCTACCGACTGCACAAGGCGCGTATGATGATCGTTCATGATGGGATGAAAGCGAGTGCTGCCGCGATGCGGGTAGGCTATGAGAGCGCGTCGCAGTTCAGTCGGGAATTTAAACGTTATTTTGGCGTTACGCCGGGTGAGGATGCGGCGCGAATTCGGACACTTCAGGGGAGTTAATTGACTTCCCGGCTGGCAAGGCCGGGAAAGAGAAGAGGCTCAGGCGTTGCAGTACTTTTTCTTAATGACGACGATCACCGTGCCGAGCAAACCCGCGGTCAGCAGGGCAACCGGCAGGATCATTAAAAACGTCATCACCTGATCTTCATGGCGTTTGACGAAGGGGATCATGCTAAGCGCATAGCCAAAACTGGTCACCACGCCAACCCACAGCAGTCCGCTCAGCCAGTTAAAAAACTGGAATCTGCGGTTAGAGAGGCCGGAAATTCCCGCCATTGTGGGCAACAGCGTGCGAACAAACGCCAAAAAGCGCCCAACGAGCAGGGCCAGAAGGCCGTGTCGGTCGAACATACAGGTGGCGCGTTGATGGTATTTGGACGGTAGCTGAGCCAGCCAGCCTTTCACCGTGTGGGTATTTCCCAGCCATCGACCCTGAATATAGCTGAGCCAACAGCCCAGACTGGCCGCCGCGGTTAAAATAGCCACGGTGGGTACAAAGTCCATCACTCCTTGTGCAATCAGCGCTCCTGCCAGTATCAGCAGGCTGTCTCCGGGTAAAAAGGATGCAGGCAGCAGGCCGTTTTCTAAAAACAGCGTGGCAAACATCACAAAGTAGACAACGCTAACAACGTGTGGATCCGCCAGCGCAGCAAAATCGTGTTGCCAGAGCGCAGCGATAATATCTTGAATGACAGCCATGGACTTTCCTGTGGAACCGCGTTTAAGTGCCTATTGTACTCTCGAATTGCCCGGGACGCTTTGATCCCGGACGCAACAAACACAGACTTTTCTGCTGGAAGTGTCTGCAATTATGTCCATTGGCGGCAATTTTACACGATCCGGGCAAATCCTGCGGCTAAATCCTCAATAAGATCGTCAACATTTTCTAAACCAATATGTAAGCGAATAAGTGTTCCGCTGAAATCCACCACGCCTTCCGGGCGAATGGCGGCAATATGTTCAGGCTGATTCGCCAGAATCAAGGATTCAAAGCCACCCCATGAGTAGGCCATGCTGAACAGGCTGAAGTTGTCGAGGTAGGCTGACATCTCGTTATTATTGAGCTTTTTATTCAGGACAAATGAAAACAAACCGCTGCTGCCGGTAAAATCGCGCTTCCAGAATTCATGGCCTTTGCTGCCAGGGAGCGCAGGGTGATTGACGCGCGCCACTTGGGGGTGGTTTGCCAGCCATTCAGCCACTTTCAGGCTGCTTTCATGATGCTGACGCAGGCGCACGCCCAGGGTACGTAAACCGCGGCTGGTCATGTACGCCGTGTCGGCATCCAGCATTTGCCCCATCAGATAGGCATTCTCACGCAGTTGTTCCCAGCAGCGGGCGTTGGAAACGGCCGTGCCGACCATCGCGTCAGAGTGACCAATCAGATATTTTGTCCCTGCCTGAATAGAGATATCGATTCCAAAATCCAGCGCTTTAAACAGCACCCCGGCGGCCCAGGTGTTATCCATCATGATAATCGCATCCGGCGCAACGCGTCTGACGGCTTCAACAATCGCTGGGATGTCATGGACTTCCATTGTGATGGAGCCCGGCGATTCCAGGAAAACGATTCGGGTGTTGGGCTGAATGTGTTTTATGATATCGGCGCCGACCATGGGGTCGAACCAGCCGGTGCTCACACCGAGTTTGGCGAGAATTTTGGTGCAGAAATCCTGGCTTGGCTCATAGGCTGTGTTGGTCATCAGCACATGATCGCCCTGTTCGACGAAAGCCAAAATGGTGTTGGCGACGGCCGCCGCGCCGCAGGGGAACAGGGCGCATCCGACGCCGCCCTCCAGTTCGCACATTGCTTCCTGGAGAGAGAAATGGGTCAACGTTCCGCGACGGCCATAGAAAAGCTCGCCGTTGGCGCGGTTGTGAGTGGCGTGTTTTTTCGCTTCGACTGTCTCGAATACCAGTGAAGACGCGCGCTGAATCACGCTGTTTACCGATCCCAGGGTGTACTTTTTACTGCGCCCTGCATTCACAAATTGGGTATCAAGGTGTTTTTTTGCCATGTCGCACGACCTGTTTTTTTATACGTCTGGATGTCTAAACTAACATGAATGCGGCACCGCGCATCCAGAGGAATGGCGATAAAGCAGAAAATTTTATCAAAATAACCTCTCGTGACTTTTTTACTGCGTAAGCGCAAGGAAAAGAAACCAAAGGTGCGGCAATATGTAAATAGTAATGAGAACGACTATCAATTCGACGTCGTTTTGATATTATTACGCTCAGATTTTGTGATTTGCGTCCTGGAGATACAGAGTGGGTAATAATTTGATGCAGACGGATCTTTCCGTCTGGGGTATGTATCAGCACGCCGACATTGTGGTTAAGTGCGTGATGATTGGTCTGATTCTGGCGTCAGTGGTCACCTGGGCTATCTTCTTCAGCAAAAGCGTTGAACATTTCACGCAGAAGCGCCGACTCAAGCGTGAGCAGGAGCAACTGGCTGAAGCCCGTTCTTTGGATCAGGCAAGCGATATCGCTTCTGAATTTGACGCAAAAAGTTATAGCGCGATGTTGATTAACGAAGCGCAAAACGAACTTGAACTGTCAGAAGGCAGTGAAGACAACGAAGGTATTAAAGAGCGTACTGGGTTCCGTCTGGAACGCCGCGTCGCAGCCGTGGGTCGTCATATGGGACGGGGCAACGGCTATCTGGCGACTATCGGTGCGATCTCTCCTTTTGTGGGTCTGTTCGGTACGGTATGGGGCATCATGAACAGCTTCATCGGTATCGCACAAACGCAAACCACTAACCTTGCTGTCGTGGCTCCGGGTATCGCAGAAGCACTTTTGGCGACGGCGATTGGTCTGGTGGCGGCTATTCCTGCGGTGGTTATCTACAACGTCTTTGCACGCCAGATTGGCGGCTATAAAGCGATGCTGGGCGACGTGGCGGCACAGGTGCTGTTGCTGCAAAGCCGTGATCTGGATTTGAACGCGAGTGTCTCCGCTCAGCCGGTACGTACCGCGCAGAAATTACGTGTAGGATAATGCTTCATGGCAATGCGTCTTAACGAAAACCTGGACGATAACGGTGAAATGCATGAAATCAACGTGACGCCGTTTATCGACGTTATGCTGGTTCTGCTGATCATCTTTATGGTGGCTGCGCCCCTGGCGACGGTGGATGTGAAGGTGAATTTGCCTGCCTCCTCCAGTGTGCCGCAACCTCGTCCGGAAAAACCGATTTACCTGTCTGTGAAGGCCGATAACTCCATGTTCATCGGCAACGATCAGGTCACGGATGAAACCATGATCAACGCGCTCAATACGTTGACCGAAGGAAAGAAAGACACCACGATCTTCTTCCGCGCCGATAAAACGGTTGATTACGAAACCATGATGAAGGTAATGGACTCGCTGCATCAGGCGGGTTACCTGAAAATTGGTTTGGTTGGCGAAGAGGTCGCAAAAGCGAAGTAATCGTTTTGCCGGACGGTGCCTGGGCCTGTCCGGCCTGCTTTCTGCGGGTTGTTGGTCGGGCAGGCATCGTCGCCTGGCACAACCCTACTCAGCGTTGTCCTTGAAAACTCCCCCCACACACTTTCGCTAAGGGATTTGAGATCTCCATCTCACGACCTTTTGCCTGCGCCATAACTTATCACATCAACCGCTCGTCCTTTATTCCGCACAATTACACAATCTTTTCTTTATTATTCGCCGCACCATTCGGCAGATTTTTAACGTTGCTGTTTATTTGGCATAAAAAAATCAAACACAGATAAAAACACTAATTCATAATAAATAAAAATATAACTGATATATGTATTATTAATTTGCATATATTATTTTATTTTTATTAAGCTCAATATATATATTTTAAATATAACAAGGTAATACCATGAGTGGCTATACATTATTCCCAAAAATAAGAGAAAGCATTGAGTGGGTTTCCGGGCACAGTGAAGCGGTTATCCAGTTTGGCTGGAGCATCATTGCCGCCATTATCTTATTGTTTATAGGCAAACTTTTTTCTCGCCTTCTCGCTCGTGGGCTGGAGAACCTGCTATTAAAACGTAAAGTCGATATCACCATCGTGCAGTTTTTTACCGCCCTGGTTCGCTACATTACGCTCGCGTTTTTCATTGTCGCCGCATTGGGTCGCGTCGGCATTGAAACCTCTTCCATCATTGCGGTAATTGGCGCAGCAGGTCTGGCAATTGGCCTGGCATTGCAAAGTTCATTGTCTAATTTTGCCGCAGGCGTAATGTTGGTTTCTTTGCGCCCCTTTCGTGCGGGTGAAATTGTACAAATTGGTGTTGTAATCGGGACGGTGGAGAAAGTCCATATATTTTCCACCACGTTATTGACCGGTGACAGCAAAGAGATTGTGATTCCCAACGGTAAAATTATTGCCGACAATATCATCAACTATTCCCGGCATCCGTACCGCCGTATCGATCTGGTCATCGGTGTTGGCTACCACAGTTGCATCGCTGATGTGAAAAAAGTCATTATGCGCATTATTGAGCAGGATAGTCGTATCGACCAACAGCGTGGCACCACCGTCCGCTTAGGTGAACTTGCTGCTTCATCACTGAACTTCTATGTCCGCGTGTGGGTACCCAATGCGGAATACTGGAACACCTATTACGACCTGCTGGAAAATATCAAAGAGGCAATGGATGCCAACCATATCGACTTGCCGTATCCGCAGATGGATATTCGTGTCCAGAATATTGCCGCCAAAGCGTCGAACCCGTTACAGCGGCTCGATTTGCCTGATGCAACACTGAGATTAAAAGACTCGTTGCAGTAAACGCACAATCCCGGTAATTCCTTTACTGAAAACCCTGCCCTGGCGCATCACCGCCACCCGTTGATGGTAGCGCGGTGGCGCCAGTGAGCAGACATGCAAACCTTCCCTAACGCGAGGTATCTCTACCGCCATCCGGGGGATGCTGCTGCTCAGCCGGCGCAATGTCTTTACTTATCTGATGATGCTTGCCACAGATTCAGTTTGCCATCCGCAACATGCTTATCAATCTGCGTGAGTTCTTCAGGAGTGAACGTCAGGTTATTCAGCGCCTGAACGTTCTCTTCCAGTTGTTCAGGGCGACTGGCTCCAATCAGTACGGATGTGACCCGGGAATCCTTCAGCAGCCAGCTTAATGCCATTTGCGCCATCGACTGTCCGCGCTGTTGCGCCATCTCGTTGAGCAGACGCAGGCTGGTAATATTCTCTTCGGTGAGCATGTTCTCCGTCAGGCCGCGGGCCTTTTTCCCTTCACGCTGCATGCGGGAACCTTCCGGGATACCGTTCAGGTATTTTCCCGTGAGCAACCCCTGGGCGAGCGGGGTAAAGGCGATACAGCCTGTCCCGTTGGCTTCCAGCGTATTTAACAGCCCGCTTTTATCAACCCAACGGTTTAACAGGTTGTAGGAAGGTTGATGGATAAGCAGCGGGATCTTCCATTCGCGCAGCAGGTCGGCCATCTGTTGAGTTCGTTCGGGCGAGTATGAGGAGATGCCGACATACAGCGCCTTCCCGCTTTGTACCGCCTGAGCCAGCGCAGAAGCCGTCTCTTCCATCGGCGTATTTTCATCGACCCGGTGTGAATAGAAGATATCGACGTAATCCAGTCCCATACGTTGCAAACTTTGATCGAGACTCGCCAGCAGGTATTTACGTGAACCGCCAGCGCCATAAGGACCCGGCCACATGTCGTATCCGGCCTTGGTGGAGATAATCAGTTCATCACGATGATTCGCAAAATCGCGGCGCAACAGGCGACCAAAATTTTCCTCTGCGCTGCCCGGAGGCGGCCCATAGTTATTGGCCAAATCAAAATGGGTGATACCTAAATCAAATGCCTTACGCAGCAGGGCTTGCTGTGAATCCAGCGCGTGAACGTGACCGAAACTGTGCCACAAGCCCAGTGACAGCGCGGGCAAACGCAAGCCACTTCTCCCACAATAGCGATAAAGCATTTGCTCATAACGTTCAGGGTTAGCTAACCAGGTCATGCAATCTCCTTAAGGCTGTTGGATTTCAAAACAACGTTTCTATTCTAGCGATTGTGTCAGAACAGTCCCGTTCGCCAGGTCACATTGGGATGAAATATTGGGCAAAAATACGCGGCTATGCTTTGCTTAAAAAAACATCTGTGCCGGAGTGACGGTATGCCAAGACTAACTGCCAAAGATTTTCCGCAAGAACTGCTCGATTACTACGACTACTATGCGCATGGAAAGATATCCAAACGTGAGTTTCTCAACCTCGCCGCGAAGTACGCGGTGGGGGGTGTGACGGCGCTTGCGCTGTTTAACCTGCTGAAACCGAATTATGCACTGGCGGTGCAGGTGGAATTTACCGACCCGGATATTGTGCCGGAATACATTACCTATCCGTCACCGAACGGGCATGGCGACGTGCGCGGGTATCTGGTCAGGCCCGCAAAAGCTGAAGGTAAAACGCCCGCGGTGGTGGTGGTTCATGAGAATCGGGGATTGAATCCCTATATAGAAGATGTGGCGCGGCGAGTGGCAAAGGCCGGATACATTGCACTGGCACCAGATGGCCTGAGTTCTGTGGGCGGTTACCCAGGCAACGATGATAAAGGTCGGGAGCTGCAACAACAGGTTGACCCCACAAAATTAATGAATGACTTTTTTGCCGCTATTGAGTTTATGCATCGCCATCCGGCGGCGACGGGTAAGGTCGGTATCACCGGCTTTTGCTATGGCGGCGGGGTATCGAATGCGGCGGCGGTAGCATATCCGGAGTTGGCCTGCGCGGTTCCGTTTTATGGTCGCCAGGTTCCGGCGTCAGATGTCCCCAAAATCAACGCGCCTTTGTTATTACACTATGCCGCTCTGGATACGCGGATTAATGAAGGGTGGCCCGCCTATGAAACGGCGCTTAAAGCCAATAATAACGTCTTTGAAGCCTATATTTATCCTGGGGTAAATCACGGTTTTCACAATGATTCGACGCCACGTTATGACAAATCTGCCGCCGATCTTGCCTGGCAGCGTACATTGGCCTGGTTCGAAAAGTATTTACGCTGAAAGGTATGAGTCTGCTTATAAGTATTAAGACCAAATATTGAATAATAATAGTTTCCCATTCCACTAGCATATTATTCAATATTGTGATTGAGGGAGGTCTTATCGCATAAAAAATGAAAAGTAAGTATATCTTCTTCACACTTTGCCGATAACCAGGATAAGTCACGCCTAATGGCGAATCCTCATTTACGGCAAGGGAATTCTTATGTACTTATTGCGAAACCTCTCTATTCGTATTGTCATGCTGACAATATTGGGTCTTTTTTGTCTGCTCTGGTCGGGCGTCGGTGCATTTAGCATCCATGCCTTATCTAACGTCACGCAAGGGAATGAAGTTGACCGGCATCTGGTGCGCCAGATGACGGTACTTAGCCAGGGCAACGATCAGTATTTCCGCTTTGTTACCCGTCTGAGTCGCGCAATGGACGTGAAAATCGGCGGCGGCATCCCGGACTTCGCGCCTGCACAGCAATCGCTTGATAATATGCGTAAAAAGCTCCAGGAAATGAAAACGCTGTCGCCGGGGCCAATGGAACCGGAGGTGGCTGCTGCGGTGCTGGCGAGTTGGCAAGCCTTGCTGGACAAGGGGATTATGCCGCAAATGCAACTGGCAAAGCAGGATTCTCAGGCGGCATGGCGCGAGCAGGCAACGACGGTGACGCCCGCCTTAAGTCGTGCGTTTGGCGCCAGCGTAGAGCGTTTTAACCACGAAGCCGGAACCCGACTGGATCACACCCGCGTCATGGTCGATGGTCAAACATCGGTTATCCGCACCATGATCATCGCCGCGGTGATTCTGGGTATCGCGATCCTCCTCTTTACTGACCGTTATCTTGTGGTGCTGATGATAAAACCGCTGGCGCGCATCCGTCAGCAGTTTCGCCAGATTGCGCAGGGCGATCTCAGCCAGCCGATTGAGGATCTGGGGCGTAACTGTGTGGGGCAACTGATGCCTATGCTCCGTGCAATGCAGGACAGTCTGCGTGAAGCGGTGGGCACGATTCGCTCGGGCAGTGACAATATCTGGCGTGGCGCGACGGAGATCTCAAGCGGAAACAACGATCTTTCTTCCCGCACCGAGGAGCAGGCTGCCGCACTGGAAGAGACGGCGGCCAGCATGGAACAACTCACCGCAACGGTAAAACTGAATGCAGATAACGCGCGCCAGGCCAGCCAGCTTGCTGATATTGCATCGGCCACCGCCGAAAAAGGCGGCGCGCTGGTGTCGGAAGTGATAGGTACCATGGACGGTATTTCCGCAAGTTCAAAGCAGATTGCCGAAATCACGACCGTTATCAACAGCATCGCTTTCCAGACCAATATCCTGGCGCTGAATGCTGCCGTTGAAGCCGCCAGAGCGGGCGAGCAAGGTCGCGGATTTGCGGTTGTCGCAGGTGAAGTGCGCAATCTGGCCAGCCGCAGCGCGGGCGCCGCGAAGGAGATCGAAACGCTGATTGCCGAATCAGCGCACCGTGTCGGGCAGGGCGCGCAACTGGTGAAAGAGACTGGCTCGACCATGGAGGCCATTCTGCGGGGCGTCACGGAAGTCACTACCATCATGAAGCAAATTGCATCGGCCTCCGAGGAGCAGAGTAAAGGCATCTCTCAGGTGGGGGTGGCGATCACCCAGATGGACAGCGTAACCCAACAAAACGCTGCGCTCGTGGAGCAGGTTTCAGCGGCGGCGTCAGCGCTGGAGCGCCAGACCGAGGAGCTGCAGCGCTCAGTGCAACGGTTCCGTCTCTCTCATAACGAGCCGCAGACTCAGCCGGGAAAAAACGCCTCCGGCTCAGCCCAAACCGGGGCTTCTACTACAGGTTTAACCGATGAGTGGGTAGCCTTTTAATCAGGGGGCAAAAAAGTACGCAATACCGCTGGCCTTTGTTTAAAAAATCGCTATATAATTTATTATATAGCGATTGGGGGGCGGTATGAAAAATCATTTTGGCAAAGGTTTGATGGCTGGGTTAAACGCATCGCACGCTAACAGCGCGTGTCATGTGGCGAATTTTTGTGCCGATTATAAACGTGGCTTCGTATTAGGTTTTTCGCATCGAATGTTTGAAAAAACAGGCGATCGCCAACTTAGCGCCTGGGAGGCGGGAATACTGACTCGCCGTTATGGTCTGGATAAAGAGATGGTGATGGACTTCTTCAGAGAGAATCAGTCGAATACTACAATTCGATTTTTCATGGCCGGTTATCGACTCGAAGCTTGATCCAAAAGGGGTATTATCTTGCTTTAATTAATTACACTATTGTCTTACACCTTCGTTTTATTGTCCCGTCGCAGTATCATAATATACATAACCATAAAGAAAGTGTGGTAAATGGCGCACCGATCGCAGTATGGTTTTTGCGATGGGTGCAAAATAGAGCCAGGTCTTTGCAACGGAATAACAATATAATGACTGGAGATAATACTCTCACCAATTCTCACGGCGTTAACCGTCGTGATTTCATGAAGCTTTGTGCAGCACTAGCCGCTACGATGGGGCTCAGTAGCAAAGCCGCCGCAGAAATGGCCGAGTCGGTTACCCGTCCTCAGCGTCCACCCGTTATCTGGATTGGCGCTCAGGAATGTACGGGGTGTACCGAATCCCTGCTGCGGGCAACTCACCCAACGGTAGAAAACCTTGTTCTGGAGACTATCTCTCTTGAATATCATGAGGTTCTTTCCGCCGCCTTCGGCCATCAGGTCGAGGAGAACAAACATAATGCTCTGGAGAAATACAAAGGGCAGTATGTGTTGGTCGTTGATGGTTCTATCCCATTAAAAGATAACGGTATTTACTGCATGGTTGCCGGTGAGCCTATTGTGGATCATATCCGCAGAGCGGCTGAAGGCGCGGCGGCGATTATCGCTATCGGCTCCTGTGCTGCATGGGGCGGGGTAGCGGCTGCGGGCGTGAACCCAACGGGTGCCGTCGGTTTGCAGGAAGTGCTGCCAGGCAAAACCATCATCAATATCCCAGGCTGTCCGCCTAACCCGCACAACTTCCTTGCGACAGTTGCGCACATCATTACCTATGGTAAACCACCGAAACTGGATGCGAAAAATCGTCCTACCTTTGCCTATGGTCGTTTGATTCACGAACATTGCGAACGCCGTCCGCACTTTGATGCCGGTCGTTTTGCGAAAGAGTTTGGTGATGAAGGCCACCGTGAAGGCTGGTGCCTCTACCATCTGGGCTGTAAAGGGCCAGAAACCTACGGTAACTGCTCTACACTGCAGTTCTGTGATGTCGGCGGTGTGTGGCCGGTCGCGATTGGACACCCTTGCTACGGCTGTAACGAAGAAGGCATCGGTTTCAATAAAGGTATCCACCAGCTCGCTCATGTGGAAAATCAAACTCCGCGATCAGAAAAACCTGACGTGAACATGAAAGAGGGCGGCAACGTTTCTGCTGGCGCTATCGGGTTGCTTGGCGGTGTTGCTGGGCTGGTTGCCGGTGTCAGCGTGATGGCGGTACGTGAACTGGGGCGTCAGCAAAAGAAAGATGACGCTGACTCACGGGGAGAATAACCGTGAACAGACGTAACTTTATTAAAGCAGCCTCCAGCGGGGCATTGCTGTTAGGCGCCGCGCCGTCTGTCAGCTATGCAGCTGCCGAAAATCGCCCGCCGATCCCAGGATCGCTGGGGATGTTGTATGACTCGACGCTGTGCGTAGGCTGTCAGGCCTGCGTAACCAAGTGTCAGGATATCAACTTCCCGGCGCGTAACCCGGAAGGGGAGCAGACCTGGTCTAATAACGACAAACTGTCGCCATACACCAATAACGTTATTCAGGTGTGGCGTAGTGGCGATGGCGTCAACAAGGACCAGGAAGAGAACGGCTACGCGTACATTAAAAAACAATGTATGCACTGCGTCGATCCCAACTGCGTCTCTGTTTGTCCGGTATCTGCACTCAAAAAAGATCCTAAAACCGGCATCGTTCATTATGACAAAGATGTGTGTACCGGTTGTCGTTACTGCATGGTTGCGTGTCCTTACAACGTGCCGAAATACGACTACAACAACCCGTTTGGTGCGCTTCATAAATGTGAACTGTGTAACCAGAAAGGTGTTGAGCGTCTTGATAAAGGCGGTTTGCCAGGCTGTGTCGAAGTCTGTCCGGCCGGGGCGGTCATTTTTGGTACGCGTGAAGAACTGATGGCGGAAGCGCAAAAACGTCTGGCACTGAAACCAGGCAGCGACTACCACTATCCGCGTCAAACGTTGAAATCGGACGATACCTATCTGCATACGGTACCGAAGTACTACCCGCATCTTTACGGTGAAAAAGAGGGCGGCGGTACACAGGTGCTGGTGTTGACGGGGGTTCCTTATGAGAATCTGGATCTTCCGCAACTGGCCGATCTTTCAACGGGCGCACGTTCAGAACATGTTCAACACACCCTGTATAAAGGCATGATGCTACCACTGGCCGTGCTGGCGGGCTTAACCGTGCTGGTTCGTCGTAACACCAAAAACGACCATCACGACGGAGGAGACGATCATGAGTCATGATCCTAAACCGCTGGGCGGAAAAATAGTCAGCAAACCGGTCATTATTTTTGGGCCGCTTATCATCCTCTGCATGATCCTCATCGTGAAACGTCTGGTATTCGGATTGGGGTCTGTCTCCGATCTGAACGGCGGTTTCCCGTGGGGCGTGTGGATCGCGTTTGACCTGTTGATCGGCACCGGTTTCGCCTGTGGTGGCTGGGCGCTGGCGTGGGCGGTATATGTCTTTAATAAAGGACAGTATCACCCGCTGGTGCGTCCTGCACTGTTGGCGAGCCTGTTTGGTTATTCCCTGGGTGGCCTGTCAATCACCATTGACGTTGGTCGCTACTGGAACCTGCCGTACTTCTACATTCCGGGCCACTTTAACGTGAACTCGGTACTGTTCGAGACGGCGGTCTGTATGACCATCTATATCGGCATCATGGCGCTGGAATTTGCCCCAGCCTTGTTTGAACGTCTGGGGTGGAAGGTTTCGCTCAAACGTCTGAACAAAGTGATGTTCTTTATCATCGCGCTTGGCGCGCTGCTGCCAACCATGCACCAGTCTTCAATGGGTTCATTGATGATTTCTGCGGGTAATAAGGTTCATCCGCTATGGCAAGCCTATGAAATGCTGCCGCTGTTCTCGGTATTGACCGCCTTTATCATGGGCTTCTCGATAGTCATCTTTGAGGGGTCTTTGGTACAAGCCGGTCTGAAAGGGAACGGCCCGGATGAGAAAAGCCTGTTCGTGAAACTGACGAACACGATCAGCGTCTTGCTGGCGATCTTCGTGGTTCTGCGCTTTGGTGAACTTATCTATCGGGACAAACTGTCGTATGCCTTTGCGGGCGACTTTTACTCAGCCATGTTCTGGCTTGAAGTTGTTCTGATGGTCTTCCCGCTGGTGGTGCTGCGTGTCGCGAAACTGCGTAACGACTCACGCATGTTGTACCTGTCCGCGCTGAGCGCGTTGTTAGGTTGTGCAACATGGCGTCTGTCCTACTCGCTGGTGGCATTTAATCCAGGCGGCGGCTACCACTACTTCCCGACCTGGGAAGAACTGTTGATTTCTATTGGTTTTGTGGCTATTGAGATTTGCGCATATATCGTACTCATTCGTCTACTGCCGATACTTCCTCCTTTAAAGCAAAACGATCAAAATCGTCATGAGGCGAGCAAAGCATGAGCCAGAGAATTACTATTGATCCGGTAACCCGTATTGAGGGGCATTTACGCATCGACTGCGAAATCGAAAATGGCGTGGTATCAAAAGCATGGGCATCCGGCACCATGTGGCGCGGCATGGAAGAGATCGTGAAAAACCGCGATCCGCGCGATGCGTGGATGATTGTGCAGCGTATTTGTGGTGTCTGCACCACGACTCACGCTATCTCTTCAGTGCGTGCAGCAGAAAGCGCGCTGAATATCGATGTTCCCGTGAACGCGCAGTACATCCGTAACATCATTCTGGCAGCGCACACCACGCACGACCATATCGTGCACTTCTACCAGTTGTCTGCGCTGGACTGGGTGGACATCACCTCCGCACTGAAAGCCGATCCGGCGAAAGCCTCGGCGATGCTGAACGGCGTGTCGACCTGGCACCTGAACAGCGCGGAAGAGTTCACCAAGGTTCAGAACAAGATTAAAGACCTGGTTGCCAGCGGTCAGTTAGGCATTTTCGCTAACGGTTGCTGGGGTCACCCGGCGATGCAACTGCCGCCGGAAGTGAACCTGATTGCGGTGGCGCACTACCTGCAGGCGCTGGAATGCCAGCGTGATGCAAACCGCGTCGTGGCTCTGCTGGGCGGTAAAACACCGCACATTCAGAACCTGGCGGTCGGTGGGGTAGCGAACCCAATCAATCTGGACGGTCTGGGCGTGCTGAACCTTGAACGCCTGATGTACATTAAGTCCTTCATCGATAAGCTGAGCGACTTTGTTGAGCAGGTTTACAAGGTAGATACCGCGGTTATTGCAGCGTTCTATCCTGAATGGCTGGAACGCGGTCAGGGTGCGGTGAACTACCTGAGCGCACCGGAATTCCCGACAGACGGTAAAAACGGTAGCTTCCTGTTCCCTGGTGGTTACATCACGGATGCAAACCTGTCTACCTATCGTCCGATCACCTCTCACTCCGATGAATACCTGATCAAAGGGATTCAGGAAAGTGCGAAACACGCGTGGTACAAAGACGAAGATCCGCAGGCACCGTGGGAAGGCACAACGGTTCCGGATTACACCGGCTGGTCAGATGACGGCAAATACTCCTGGGTTAAAGCACCGACCTTCTACGGCAAGACTGTCGAAGTGGGGCCGCTGGCCAACATGCTGTGTAAACTGGCGGCTAAACGTGAGTCTACCCATGCCAAGTTGAATGAAATCATTGCGATTTACACCAAGCTGACCGGTAAAACGATTGAAGTGGCGCAACTGCATTCGACGCTGGGCCGCATTATTGGTCGTACTGTTCACTGCTGTGAACTGCAGAATGTTTTGCAGGATCAGTATAACGCGCTGATCGTGAACATCGGTAAAGGCGACCACACGACCTTCGTGAAACCGAATATTCCGGCAACCGGTGAATTCAAAGGTGTTGGCTTCCTCGAAGCGCCACGCGGTATGCTTTCTCACTGGATGGTGATTAAAGACGGCATTATCAGCAACTACCAGGCGGTTGTACCGTCAACCTGGAACTCTGGCCCACGTAACTTTAATGACGAAGTGGGGCCGTATGAGCGCTCTCTGGTAGGGACGCCGATCGCCGATCCGAACAAACCGCTGGAAGTGGTGCGTACCATTCACTCCTTCGATCCTTGTATGTCATGTGCGGTGCATGTGGTGGACGTTGACGGGAACGAAGTCGTCTCAGTTAAGGTTCTGTAATGCGGATATTAGTCTTAGGGGTCGGCAATATTTTGCTGACCGATGAAGCCATCGGAGTTCGTATCGTTGAAGCGTTAGAGCAGCGATATGTGCTGCCGGATTTCGTTGAGATCCTCGATGGCGGCACGGCGGGAATGGAGCTTCTCGGCGATATGGCGAACAGAGATCATCTGATCATTGCTGATGCCATTGTGTCGAGAAAAAACACACCGGGAACCATGATGATCCTGCGGGATGAAGAGATTCCGGCGCTGTTTACCAACAAGATCTCACCGCACCAGCTTGGCCTGGCCGACGTTTTGTCGGCCCTTCGCTTCACCGACGAATTTCCGAAGAAACTGACCCTGGTGGGTGTTATCCCGGAATCGCTGGAACCGCATATTGGCTTAACGCCAACAGTGGAAGCGATGATTGAACCTGCTTTAGAGCAGGTTCTTGCCGCGCTGCGCGAATCAGGTGTTGAAGCTATCCCTCGGGAGGCGGCGCATGTCTGAGGAGTTGTTAGGGTTCCAGACTCCCCCGAAGGCGCAGGTTCAGGCCGCGTTTGAAGAGATTGCGCAGCGTTCGATGCACGATCTCTCTTTTCTGCATCCGAACATGCCGGTGTACGTCTCTGATTTTACGCTATTTGAAGGTCAATGGACGGGGTGTGTTATCACCCCGTGGATGTTGAGTGCGCTGATTTTCCCTGGGCCGGAGCAACTCTGGCCGCAGCGTAAAGTCAGTGAAAAACTGGGGCTTCGTCTACCCTATGGCACAATGACCTTCACCGTTGGCGAACTGGATGGCGTTTCACAGTATCTCTCCTGTTCGCTGATGTCGCCGCTTAATCACAGCATGTCGGCTGAAGAAGGGGTTCGCCTGGCGGACGACTGTGCGCGGATGTTGCTGTCGCTGCCGGTCAGCAACCCTGACGCGCCACAGCTAAATCGTCGTGCGCTGCTGCTGGGCCGTAGGAACTGCGAAAATGCATGAGTTGTCTCTGTGCCAGAGCGCCGTTGAGATCATCGTGCAGCAGGCAGAACAACATGATGTAAAGCGGGTCACCGGTGTGTGGCTGGAGATCGGGGCGCTCTCTTGCGTTGAAGAGAGCGCTGTGCGTTTCAGTTTCGATATCGTCTGCCAGGGTACGGTTGCGCAGGGATGTGAGCTTCACATCGACTACAAACCGGCTCAGGCCTGGTGTTGGGATTGTAGCCAGGTGGTTGAAATCTCGCAGCATGATGCGCAGTGTCCGCTTTGCCATGGCGATCGTCTGCGTGTTGAAACTGGCGATACGTTGAAAGTAAAAAGTATTGAAGTTGAATAACCGGTTGTACATTCCAGGTGGTTAACTATGTGTATTGGAGTTCCGGGTCAGGTGTTGGCCGTCGGTGAAGACATTCACCAGCTTGCGCAGGTTGAAGTGTGTGGCATCAAGCGTGATGTCAACATTGCGCTGATATGTGAAGGCGATACTGCTGAGTTGGTCGGGCAGTGGGTACTGGTGCATGTGGGATTTGCGATGAGTATCATTGACGAAGAGGAAGCCAAAGCCACATTAGATGCGCTACGCCGTATGGAGTATGACGTCACCAGCGCCTGATAACCCCTGATGACAATCTGTTAAGTGTTCTCACATCGCTGTATACTTAATTATATATCGATAGTGAGGACACCCCTATGCTCAAATCCTTACGCCAGCTTTCCTTGCTGGCGTTGCTTTTTTCCCTGCCGTTACTGGCGCAGGCCGACCGAACATTTACCGATCAGCTTGGCCGCCAGGTGACCGTTCCAGACTCCGTGGATCGCGTGGTCGTGCTTCAGCATCAGACACTCAACCTGCTGGTACAAATGAATGCCACCGACAAAATTGTTGGTGTGATGGCGAACTGGAAACAACAGCTTGGCGACGGTTACGCGCGCCTGGCTCCGGAACTGACAAAGAAAGCCGCCCTTGGCGATTTAACCCATGTGGATGCTGAAGCGTTGGTGGCTCTGCATCCCCAGGTCGTGTTCGTCACAAACTACGCGCCACAAGAGATGATCGACAAGATAAGCCACCTCGGTATTCCGGTGGTGGCGATTTCTTTGCGTCATGATACCGCCGGTGAACAGGCCAAAATGAATCCGACGATGGCGGATGAAGAACAGGCTTACGATCGGGGTCTGCGCGAAGGTATTACGCTTATCGGCGATATCGTCAACAAGCCGGAAGAGGCAAAAGCGCTGATTGCAGCAACGGATAACGGGCGCAAGAGTGTTAGCGATCGTTTACAGGCTATTCCTGAAAATCAGCGTGTTCGCGCCTATATGGCGAATCCGGATCTGACCACCTACGGTTCCGGTAAATATACCGGGCTGATGATGGCACATGCGGGGGCGCTGAATGTAGCGGCTGCCACGATTAAAGGCTTCAAACCGGTTGCCATGGAACAGGTGATCGCCTGGAACCCGCAGGTAATCTTTGTGCAGGATCGCTATCCGAAAGTGGTCGACGAGATCCTACAAAGCCCGCAGTGGCAGGTGATTGATGCGGTGAAAAATCACCGCGTATACCTGATGCCGGACTACGCCAAAGCCTGGGGCTACCCGATGCCGGAAGCGATGGGCATCGGTGAATTGTGGATGGCGAAAAAACTCTATCCGCAGACGTTTCAGGATATTGATATGCGTCACGTCGCCAATAACTGGTATCAGCGTTTTTATCGTACCGATTATCAGGGCGTTGACTGATGCACATACTGGCAGCCGGGAGTTTACGCGCGGTCTGGCGACCGCTGATGGCGTGTTTTCAGGCGCAAGAAAGACAGGATATTTCCTGTGATTTTGGTCCCGCGGGGTTGCTGCGTGAACGGATTGAAGCAGGGGAGCCGTGCGACTTTTTTGCCTCGGCAAACCTGGCGCATCCGCAAGCGTTGCTGGACGCCGGACGCGCGCTGTTTGTCGCGCCATTCACCACCAATCGCCTGTGTCTTTGTGTGCGGGCAGATCTCGTGCGTGCCGGTGATGACTGGCTGGCGCTGTTAACCCGGCCGACGCTACGGATTGGGACATCAACAGCGGGTTGCGACCCGTCAGGTGATTATACCCAGCAGCTTTTCTCACGAATGGGGGAAGCAGGAGAACGTGTGCGGGAGCGTGCGGTGGCGTTGGTCGGAGGCAGGGGCACATTAACTCCTCCGGCGGGCAGGCTGGCTGCTGAGTGGTTAATCAACAACGACGACACCGATATCTTCATCGGTTACGCCAGCTATGCGCCCAGATTGCGTGAGGTTGCTACGCTAAAAATCCTGGCGATACCAGAGCCGTATAACCCGGTAGCCCAGTACGCTTTTGCTTGCTTAAGTGAACAGGGTAAGCCGTTTTCAGACTTTCTGCTTTCACCACCCGCGGGGGCGATCCTCAGGCAGCACGGGTTTACGTAACGGCCAGATGTACAGGGACAAACGCGTAGGCCTGATAAGCAAAGCGCCATCAGGCAATCTCATGCCGGATGGCGACGTAAACGTCTCATCCGGCATCCGGGTTTAGCTCTGACGCTTGTCTTCGGTCTGTGTGTCAAAGTCGCTGGCATCATGACGCTCATGCAACTGCTCGTTCAGCGGTCCGTGAGTGCGGTTTACAATCCGCCCACGCTTCACGGCCGGACGTTCAGCAATCTCTTTCGCCCAGCGCTGGACGTTTTGATAACTGCCCGCATCGAGGAACTCTGCCGCATCGTAAACGTTACCTAACACGACGTTACCGAACCACGGCCAGATTGCCATATCGGCAATGGTGTACTCATCTCCCGCAACATACTGGTGATGCGCTAACTGCTTATCCAGCACATCCAGCAGACGTTTAGCTTCCATGGTGAAGCGATTGATGGCGTACTCAATTTTCACCGGCGCGTAGTGGTAAAAATGGCCAAAACCACCGCCGAGGAACGGTGCTGCGCCCTGGAGCCAGAACAGCCAGTTCAGGGTTTCGGTGCGTTTTGCCAGTTCCAGGGGCAGGAAATAGCCAAACTTTTCCGCCAGATAAAGCAGGATAGAACCTGATTCGAACACACGGCACGGCGGGGTCAGCGAATGATCGCGCAACGCCGGGATCTTCGAGTTTGGATTGACCTCAACAAAGCCGCTGGAGAACTGATCGCCTTCGCCAATGCGGATAAGCCAGGCGTCATATTCCGCCCCGGTTACGCCCTGCGCCAGCAACTCCTCCAGCAGGATTGTCACTTTCTGACCGTTAGGCGTTCCCAGGGAGTAGAGCTGTAGAGGATGCTTGCCGACAGGCAGCGTTTTTTCATGGGTTGGGCCAGAAACTGGGCGATTGATATTGGCGAACGGGCCGCCGTTGGATTTTTCCCACGTCCAGACATTCGCGGGCTGATAAGTGTTATCGGACATGTTGACCTGCCTTCAGAGGGGTTGTGTTGAAGCAGTGTAGCAGTTCAGTCGACCCTCATTTAACAGATTGGGACATTAAGATGGCCGCCGATTGTGAATTTTTCGCCACTGAACGCCATCCGCTTCGTTGAGGTGTATGATAAGTCGACCTCTGTCCGGTTAGTGTCGCAGAGCAGGCCATCAGAGCGAAAAATTCACGCCAGGCTGCTCAGGCTGTATTGTTTTGAGGTAAGGTGCATGAGCAAAGGAACGACCAGTCAGGATGCCCCTTTCGGGACATTATTGGGCTACGCCCCCGGTGGTGTGGCGATCTACTCTTCAGATTACAGCTCCCTCGACCCACGGGACTACGACGATGATGCAGCTTTTCGTAGCTACATTGACGACGAATATATGGGCCACAAATGGCAGTGCGTTGAGTTCGCCCGCCGTTTTCTCTTTCTTAATTATGGTGTTGTGTTCACTGATGTTGGAATGGCGTGGGAAATCTTCTCGCTGCGCTTCCTGCGTGAAGTGGTGAATGACAACATCCTGCCGTTACAAGCTTTTCCTAATGGTTCTCCCCGGGCACCCGTTGCGGGCGCGCTGCTGATCTGGCAAAAAGGCGGTGAGTTCAAAGATACCGGCCATGTGGCGATCATCACCCAACTACTGGGCACCAAAGTCCGCATTGCGGAACAGAACGTAATCCACACGCCGCTTCCTCCGGGTCAACAGTGGACTCGTGAACTGGAGATGGTGGTCGAGAACGGCTGTTATACCCTTCGCGACACCTTTGATGACACCACCATTCTGGGCTGGATGATCCAGACGAATGATACGCGCCACAGCCTGCCGCAACCTGAGATCGACAACGACGCGTTGAAGATCCGTGGTGCGCGACTGGAGAACACCGGGCAGTTTGACGGTAAATGGCTCAATGAACAGGATCCGTTGCAGAAAGCGTACGTGCAGGCTAACGGCCATGTGATCAATCAGGATCCGCATCAGTATTTCACCATTACTGAGAGCGCAGAGCAGGAGCTGATCAAAGCGACCAATGAGTTACATCTGATGTACCTGCATGCGACCGACAAAGTACTGAAAGATGACAGCCTGCTGGCGCTGTTTGATATCCCGAAAATTCTCTGGCCGCGCTTGCGGCTCTCCTGGCAACGCCGTCGCCACCATATGATCACCGGTCGTATGGATTTTTGTATGGATGAACGCGGGCTGAAGGTCTACGAATACAACGCCGATTCCGCATCGTGTCACACCGAGGCAGGGTTGATCCTCGAAAGATGGGCGGAGCAGGGTTATAAAGGGACGGGACATAATCCGGCGGAGGGTTTGATCAACGAACTGGCGGGTGCCTGGAAGCACAGCCGGGCGCGTCCTTTCGTGCATATCATGCAGGATAAGGATATTGAGGAGAACTATCATGCGCAGTTTATGCAGCAGGCGCTGCACCAGGCGGGATTTGAAAGCAAGATCCTGCACGGTCTGGATGAACTGCGTTGGGATGATGCCGGTCAGTTGATTGATGGCGAGGGTCGACTGGTGAACTGTGTCTGGAAAACCTGGGCGTGGGAAACGGCTATTGAACAGGTACGCGAGGTCAGCGAAACAGAATACGCGGCAGTGCCTATTCGTACCGGGCATACCCATCAGGAAGTCCGGCTGATTGATGTGCTGCTCCGCCCGGAAGTTTTAGTCTTTGAGCCGCTGTGGACAATGATCCCCGGCAACAAAGCTATCCTGCCGATTCTGTGGCAACTGTTCCCCCATCATCGCTATCTGCTTGATACGGATTTCACCGTTAACGATGAACTGGCGCAGACAGGATATGCGGTGAAGCCGATCGCGGGCCGCTGTGGCAGCAACATCGATTTGGTCAGCCATCAGGAAGAGCTACTGGATAAAACCAGCGGTAAATTTGCAGAGCAGAAGAACATTTATCAGCAACTTTGGTGTCTGCCAAACGTGGCGGGTAAGTACATTCAGGTCTGTACGTTCACCGTTGGCGGCAACTACGGCGGCACTTGCCTGCGTGGTGACGAATCACTGGTGATTAAGAAAGAGAGTGATATAGAACCTTTGATCGTTGTGAAGGCGTAGCCTCTCGTTTTGAAGCGAAATCAGCGGTGGTTGTCTGCCGCCGCTGATTCATTACGGTCGTTTCATTCTCAAAACGCTAAAAACGACTTCCAGGCAGACATGCTGATGCGACAACTCCTGCCCTGGCGCGGTATTCCCCTTGAAATATCTGAATTTAGTGTTGAGCGGCGATATATTTAACTGAAATTATACGCCGACTTTCATGGGGTCACTGACTTCAGAGCAATGGGGCGCAATTTGTTTCAAATTTTCTGTTTTTTTATTTAAGGCAATACTACTTTTAGCGTGTTTTCGCATTACGTGTTGTGTTATTTCTGAGCAGAAAATTAAAAGTGTGATATTATTCCCACCATGAAAAGTGACTGGCAAAGATGCACAGTCGCAGAATTCGATATACAGCGACATGAGTTAACAAGACGTTCTCATACTGTTATGCCCCATATCAAAATATTCCAACTAAATAAAATAACACCTGGCAGTACTGGGTTTGGTTTTAATTCTGGAGTAGTCAAATACATTTAATTTTGTTAAGTGATATTGTTCATCAGATATAAACAATGTTACATACAAAATAACATCACTCTCTATTTATTAACAGTCAACAGACAGGTATTAGCAATGCATTTCATTAAACTGGTTGCGGCTTTTTTATTTGTTATTTCTGGCAGTGTATTGGCAGCAGATTTTACAGTGACTCCGGCAGTGATTAAAACGACTAAAATTTATCAGAGCGGTGCCGCTACTCATATGCAAAGCGCTTCTCGTCATATGGCGACTGTCGAGCAGGGCGGCGTAAATAATCGAGTCTCGATTACTCAGGCGAATGCAGGGAATACGGCAGATATAAAGCAAAATGGTAATAATAATAGCCTGTCGATCTCTCAAAATGGTGGCTATGATATGGCTGATGTGCAACAGGATATCGCGACCTCTAACAGCGATATTACCATTAACCAGGGGACTATGGATTTAGGTACGGATTCTCGTGATGCAAGAACGGTTCACGTTCAGCAACTTGGCGCGACAGGGAGTTCTGTGAATATTACTCAAAATACTGCGGCTTCAGCATATGTTAGCCAAAGCGGTTCACAAAATAGTGTCAGTATTGTGCAGCGCTGATCATAACTTTTTGAATTATTCAGAAGGGAAGCGGTAACGCTTTCCTTCTTCAGACGTCATTGCACTGCACATCATAACAATCGACGTTTCGCATATTGGCAGGGTATGTGTTGGTTGATCTTGCTTGCCTCATTTTTCTTTTTCACTTACGCTCAGGACAGCGTAGAGAAGAGAAATGTCTAAAAGGTTTACTATGAAAATTATAACTATCGTTATTTTGCTACTTTCATTTCCTGCCATGGCTAAAGATCAATTATTCGCACTATCGGAATTGCAAGCCATATACGATAAATTAAATATCTCAACTTTTCGAAGTTCTTTGATGCCAAAGAGAACGAAAAACATGGTCTATTTAAGTCAGGCAGGGCTTCCTGCTCCTGAGTATTTTAGTAATGGATTATCGATAGAAAATAAAGACTGGATCTATACATTTAGCGTTATAGAGAAAAAAGACAAGAACAGAGACGGCGTTGTTGATTACACAATCTGTTTCTCAGATAAATCGAAAACAGGAACATATCATTCAGTCCAGCCAATGTTGATTTCACCATTAGGCATCGACGGCCAATTTATCGCTCTGTCATTCACCGTGGATGGATGTTGACTTCAGGAAGTGAGCGAATCTCGCGCGTTGCGCTGGCTATTCGTTTTAGTCTGCATGGTCGCATTTTCAACACTCGGGTTTGCAGCCAAATCCGATAACACAGACATACAATCGCCAGGGGACAAGGAGCAATGTAAAGGTTGAGTCGCTCTGGAGGGGGAAACTGCCAGATCAAAACCCATCAGCGTAACCACAGACTGCCTGGCTGAGTGCTTCTCATCTGTGGATCCCAGAGTTTTATAAATATGTGATGCATGTTTATAGAACGCTGTTTTATTTTATTCGGTTATATGTTTTATTTACGCGGTGTCAGGCAGTAACACTCCGCCTCTGGGATTCTGTTGTTGCCACGACTTTCGGGATCTGGGGCGTGGATCCCGACAGATGGTCAACTCTGACCGCAATACGTATAACTGGAGACAAACGTGAAAAAATTATTTTGTACGGCATTATTGCTGTTGAGCACCTCCTGCTTTGCACAAAGTACTGATGTTAAAGCGGTGACTGATGCGGTGGAAAATATGCGTCTTGCCATGCTTAGCGCTGAAAAGGCCAGTCTTGAAAAGGTTGGCCTGCCTTCTCTGAGCTATGGTCACTCAAGCGGAAGAATTGAAAATAACGCCGAGTTTGTTGATGCGATTGTGACCGGGAAATCAAAATTTGAGACGCTGAACCTTAACGACCAGACTGTTCAGGTTGACGGGGATGTTGCCATTGTCCGCCATATTCTGGAGGCAAAAACCCATGACAGCGGTAAACCGGCGGGTGAAGTTAAAATCGGCGTGATGCTGGTCATGAAAAAAGACAGCGCTGGAGAATGGAAGTTGTTAGCGCGTCAGGCGTATAAGTTACCGCAGTAATATTCAGGAATCAGGTACATCAAATGACGGATGTACCTGATTTAGCACTATAGGCCCTGTCATCTCAGGGCTCCATAAAACCAGACAGGCGTTTCTGCCGCGACTCCCATGCGTACCCCCCAGCGATCAGCTTGCTGTGGATGCATCAAACCAGAGATCAGTGAGTCGTGATTATTACGTGTGATGCAGGTACGAATTACCTCATAAGTGCTGTATTAAAATACAGTGTTGACAGACGATTAATAACGAGTAGATTGACCTTATACCCGGTATGGAATTAAGTTAAAGTGTTATTTACCGGTATGACTTACCCTGCAAGGTAAGTGAGATGCGATAAAGGCCACGAAGTGTTTTTTGTTTGGGTTCTTCAGCATTGAGCAGGAAGTTTATGCCCGTGTGAAGAGGTTTTAAGGCCACGTAGTAAATCTCTACAATCGCATAATGTGGACGATGGCGCGATGATGTAAGGCCTTGTTGTTGATAGTTATTCCGCGGTTCGGTAGGTCGCAGATACGACATTGAAAGGACGGCGAAGAGAGTAAGGCAACGCATCAAAGAGTATATATCGCGCGGGTGATGTACTTGTTGAGAAAAGTCGTAAAGATAATTCTCAATGAAATAAACAGGATAGAAATTTATCTAATAGGATTTCAGGAGGATAGTCGTATCTGAAGTGAAGTGCTGATTTATCCTGTAAAAACATGTACATCTTTAGAAGTAGTATTAAATAATTAAGTTGATTAATGTTAAATATTAATTTGAAAGTATCTTAAAAGCCCCGGCGTTTTATCGCAGGGGCTTTTTCATTTTTACGACTGAACATTATTGTTCAAGCATTCAACGTGTTGATTATGTTGCAAGATTGCTCTTTTGACAGAGTGTCTTGAATGGCTAAAGCTGACGTAAAATGCCCGTTTTGTGAACGGGCGGAACCGGTTAAAAAGCCGGTAACTGTCAGGTCTTAGCTAATACCGCCTGGCTGTTTGCGGCACTATTCGACAACATCGCTAATCGATTTAAATAGCTCAATTCGACGTTCAGCATCTGTTTCGGCTAAAAGTTTGATAGCATCAGACGGTAAAACCCATCCGATAGCCTTATGCGCACTCTGACTGTTACCTGCCCCAAAATCTCTCCAGCCCGAACTGAGATGGAAGAAAGACCGGATACTTCAGTTTAGACTGTCACTTTTTTCAGGGAGGAGATCACTTACAGTCTCACCTGTGGTCAGGTTGACCAGAAATCTACCGGAACCGAAAAAGCAAAAAACCCGCCATAGGCGGGTTCTTCTAAATAGTGGTGCCCGGACTCGGAATCGAACCAAGGACACGGGGATTTTCAAAACTCGTGCTTGGTGTGCCTGACTCTCAGTTTACACGCTGTGGAGTGTCCCTTGGCACGCCACAAGACCTCTGATGCACATCAGATGTTTAGAAGTCACGCAGTATGTGGACTCTACCAACGTAAGTGCATCGCACTTGACCATCTACTCTCCCAGTTACTGGCTAAGTAGTTGCTTTGTACTGATCTCCATTCTCACATGGTTTGGCCAACGCTAGCCGATGAAAACAATCTACACCACTAGCCACGGCTCAACAGCAAATTTCTTGCCTGCAAACAGTCGGTTTCAAAACGATTAAGGTGCACTGGCTAGTAACGAAGCCGCCAAGTAGTTTCGGCTTGCGCCTTCTTGGTCTATTACCGAAAATGCACCAGGCATTCTCACTGACCCAATTCTTGTTTCGACGATAAAACCCAACATGCCTTGGCCAACTAACGCCATGCCAGCAACTTTACGAACTCCTGCAGATGCTGGGCCACCACCGCCGTTCGGATCGTCGGGGTTGGGCTACCAGTCATCGGGCGTTGGGTAGTAGGAACTCATGCCTGAAGGATCGTCAGGAGCTGGATAATCGTTGGGATTGGGCTTGCCACCTGAACAGCTCCCCGATTCTACACCGCTACCTGAACCACTACTGCCGCTCGTAACTCCTGAACCGCTACCTGAGCCACTACCACTCGTTACTCCTGAAGCACTGCCACTCGCCGCACCGCTAACCAAGCGTTTCCTTATCCGTAATGAATACCCGGAACGGAGCAAAGTCCAGCAATTTGCTCTTTTCTTGGAAGTTCGTCTACCTTGAATACGTGAAGATTGATTCCGGTGGCAATGCTTTCCTCGTCCCAGAAAATATCCAAACTTACGAACCACCATAAACTGTCTATGCTCACGAATCGTTAGCCCTCTAACACTTCAGTCAACCGGGACCTGCTAAGTCGGCCCGTTACTTCAAACGTTAGATGCTTGGAGGTTCTATGCAATTCTCAAAATTACAATTTGCTGAGAAGGCCGCAGTCGAGCCATATGCTGTTCCAAAATTTGGTGCTGAATTACCCGCTTTGACGCATTTGCTATCGACGGTTCCACTAGGGCAAAGGCCGCGCTCAATTTTAATCACGCATGTGCTCGACACTGCAGTTGCATATATTGAAGCTGTTAATATGATATTCCCTGTTGCTCGAATCGTGGCAATTCCGTATTCGGCATCGTCAGTCGCAGTGCAGACTCTTAAAGAAAAAGGATTCAATATCGTAGTACCTGCCACCATCCCCGATACCTTTGTAGAAGCTGAAAGGCAAGCAATTGCAGCTCTAACCGAGTCACAAGAGCCGTTATTGGCTCAAGAAGTAGGGGGGTATCTCGCTCATGCTTCTGTGAAACTATCTGCATTTCAGCATTTTTTGGGGGTTGTTGAGGACACGAATAATGGCCACTGGTTGTATGAAAGGACTGGGCCACATCCCATACCAGTAATGTCTATGGCCCTGAGCCCCTTGAAAGCAGTTGAGGACTCAATTATTGGAGATGCAGTGCTTTTCAGCATTGAGCGTGTGCTCCGAGAGGAATTTGCGGCAATTTGTCAGGGGCTACGATGCGCGGTCATTGGCTTTGGAAAAATCGGACGATCTGCAGCAGTTGCGCTAAAAGGACGCGAAGCAGTTGTATCCATTTATGATATTAATCCTGCCAAAGATATGAGCGCAAAAGTGGAAGGCTTCTTTCCGGTGCCATTGCATGATTTATTGCCAAAATCTGATCTGGTAGTTGGATGCACGGGGCAAACTTCTATTCGTCTCGTAGATATGCCATTCATTAAGGACGGTGCGGTTCTGGCGAGTGCAAGCTCAAAAGTTGTCGAATTCGCTATCGTAGATTTTGAAAGGGAATGTGAGGTTGAAAAATTCTCCGACCTTGTGTGGAGATTTAAGCAGCCAAACGGCAAGCTGTTTTATGTTCTTTTGGGAGGAACTCCGATCAACTTCAGAGACAGCAGCATACTTGGAACAATTCTCGACATGATTTATTGCGAACTATTTGTATGCATGCGCGAGGTTGCAGCAAAACGCGCACCTATTGGACTTACAAAATCCCCGCCTGCGATACAAGATGAAGTTTCAAAAGCTTGGCTTAGAGCACACTCGGAAGATTTCCCATTGTCGTTAGATGATAAAGTGTGGGACTACCCAGAAAGCTTGAAGTTGGGCATTCCTCGTTATTAGCACAGGAGGCCGTATGCCAAATGAACTGTTCATCGCGTTTTGGAACGTCGAAAATCTATTTGATGTGGAGTCTGCGGATCGACCAGAGAAAGTTCGCAAACTTATCGGTAAAGATATCGAGGGTTGGAATGATGACCTACTAGAAGCAAAGCTGAGCCAGCTTTCAAAGGTGATCAGAGCCATGAATAATGGGGAGGGGCCAGATATTCTAGGTGTATGTGAAGTCGAGAATCAAACTGTTCTGATGAAACTCGCTGGGAAAATCGTCACTGACGGTGGACGTCAATATCAGATCGCACACGCAGATACCAGTGATAACAGGGGAATTGATGTTGCTTTTCTCTACGACCCCACTATTGCGAGCACATCCACAGACAAAATGTACCAACATTGGGTCGTCAAGCGATATGCGACTCGCGAGCTGTTTCAGGTGAATTTTAATATTGATGGACAAACAGTAGTACTCATCGGAAACCACTGGCCATCAAGAACTGCTGGGCAGTATGAAACTGAGCCATACCGGATGACGGCTGGTGAAACATTGTCTTATTGGGTTGAGCGGATTCAGCAAGAATTTGGCGAAGATATTCCTATCATTGCACTGGGGGATTTTAATGATGAGCCATTTAACCGTTCGATCACCGAATACGCACTCTCCATTAACGATAGCAGTCGAGTTATCGATGGAAAAAACCCATACCTACTGAATCTTATGTGGCCAATCCTTGCCTCAAGTAAAGGATCCCACATTTACAATCAGCAATGGAACATGCTCGACCAAATTATGATAAGCCGCGGGATTGTTAGCGGAGAAGGCGGTTGGCGGCAACATGGAAATGCTCAGATTGAGGCCGTTGCCTTAATGACACACCCACAAAGTAATGGGCCAAGGCGATTCGGTATTAAGCCAAAAGAGAGAGATACTGCAGGATTTAGTGACCACTATCCTGTCAGTGTCACGCTTAAACGGTGAATATCAGTCGCACTCAAACCACATCTAACATGGCGGTTACCAGTGTGATGGCGCACATCTCTCAGGTGGCTGCATTTTACAGTGATGTTTACCATGAGATTGGGGATTTCCCGATGATGAAGAGACGGCGCTGGAATTTGATTTACGGCTGAATGAACAATGGCGCTGTAAGAAGGGAGAAAAATTCAATCTCCGGGCTGACGAAAAAATGCTTACCTTTTGGTGTGAGCGTTACATGAAAAAAGATACCCAGTGGATATCTGCCATGTTGGAGAAAATCAGAGCCCACACGGATACCGTCAGTGTCCCCTGGTCATCACACTAATACGCAGTAAACTACACAAACTCTAACCAGTCACCTATTGATCTGGACTGACCCCTCGCAAATGCCAGAGGAGAACTGTGAGCTGCCGCCCACAATCTACACTGATCAGAACGGAAAAAAGTTCAGGTTTATTTTTGGGCAAAGGGTTTACTTTGAAGAGTGATTTAAAGAATGGGGCGATTCTCACATCAATTACTGGAGGCTTAACAGTGGTGGGGAGTAAGTTGGTTTCCCTGAGGGCTGATAACCGGTTTTATTGAGAACCGTGAGCAAGGCCGGGAATACTTTCCGGGATTGGGAGGGGTTGAGCAAGCCTACCGGCGCGGTAGTGTTTTGCAGAGCTCCGAAGTGAAGCGATGCTGCTTGTCTTCTCCTGACCGGACAAAGACCGGATTCTGCATTTCAATGATCAATTCACCAATAGGTATACCTAGTGGAAATAGTATTTATTGGCAGAGTGAAGACCAGCAGACGTTGGCACAGTGACTGGAAGGGCATATATAAAGGACAATGCTCAGGTGGGGCCCAAGGTGTAAAGCAGTGTCTCTTGTGGTCGACACGACCAGAAATCTACCGGAACCCCAGAAAGCAAAAAACCAGCCCGTAGGCTGGTTTCTTTAAATAGTGGTGCCCGGACTCGGAATCGAACCAAGGACACGGGGATTTTCAATCCCCTGCTCTACCGACTGAGCTATCCGGGCAACGGGGCGCATTAAAACCGATCCGCCTCGTTTCGTCAACGAAATTTCTTCAAATTAACGCAGACTGCACAATCTATCACCACTTTGCTGTTATTGCACACATCTTCAGGAAAAAAACGCTGTCCAGGCGGCAGAGATCGGCATTGCCAGCAGCAGGGCAGGCAGCATGTTTACCACGGCAAACATCTTAATTCCGCAGATACGTAAACCGGTCGCCAGCAGGAGCAGTCCGCCCACGGCGCTAAAATCCGCCATCATGGCGGGGGTGGTGAGCGGCAGGAGCAACGCAGCGCTGGCGGCCAGAATTAACTGGATTACGAGCATTGGCGCAGAGATGGCGGAAACCGCGATCCCCAACGAACAGGCAAAAATCATCGCAGTAAAGAAATCGAGAAAAGACTTGGCGATTAAAATGCTCGGATCGCCCGTCATGCCCTCATGCATCGAGCCGAATATACCGGTGCCACTTGCGCAAAAGAGCACAATGATAGCCACATAATTCTGGATAAAGGTGTCGTGGACGGGCGTTTTCCCCGGCTTCTTAAACAGTTGCTGCGCCTTTGCGACCGCTGAGTTGATGCCTTTTTCCAGAAAACAGATCTCACCAATCAGCGCACCAATCAGGGTCGCCAAAACCATCACGGGCAGGTTGGCGCATTTGATGACCAGTAAAATACCGATACCGAGTGAGGCCAGACCGAATATCGAGGTCATTGAGACGCGAAGACGTTCCGGTAAACGCTGGCTGAGAAGTGAACCGATCACACCGCCTATCAACACAGCGCTGGCGTTAATAAAAGGACCAATTACCATATTAGCTCCCATAACTATACTGTCAGATTGCATTATTATGCTCTGATTATCGCGTTTAATGGCGGTTTCTTAGCAAAGTGAATGCATACGGATTTTATCTTGCAGCCCCTGGGGAAAGGTGCCATGATTGCGCGAATTTTCTCCTGTCTGAATGGGGTTGCCTGGGATGATTGTATTCCCCTCACATCACCTTCAACATCGCCATCTCGCGCGAAGCTTGCCCTTTCCTGTGACCTCCCGACATTCGCTCGCCATGCGGTGAGGGAAGCGTACGCTCACTGCAGGACAACAGTAAAATCAGATAATGTCTGCTTTTACTGATGTCTGGCGGTCGGAGCTGGTGACCAGTTTGACCCGACAAATCGTTCGGCAGGGCCATTGTGCTTTGTCCGGGGCTTTTACACTCCCGAAACGGGTTTTTGTGCTTATGAAATCAATGAATATTGCCGCCAGCGGTGAGCTGGTATCCTGCTTGTCTACCCACCGTCATGTGGTGGCGCTGGACAGTACCGATTTTACCGACGTCGCGGCAGTCGTCATTACCGTTGCGGACAGCCGTAGCGGCATTCTTTCCCTGCTCAAACGTACCGGCTTTCATTTGCCGGTATTTATGTTTTCAGAAGAGACGACAGATGCGCCTGCGGGCGTCGAGGCGGTCATTGCGGGCAGCGCGCAGGACTGGCTGGAGCTGGAGTCTGCTGCCTGCCGCTATGAAGAGGATCTGCTGCCGCCATTTTATGACACGCTGACGCAGTACGTTGAGATGGGCAACAGTACTTTTGCGTGCCCAGGGCATCAGCACGGCGAGTTTTTTAAAAAACATCCTGCGGGTCGCCATTTTTACGACTTTTTCGGTGAAAATCTGTTCCGCGCAGACATGTGCAACGCCGATGTGAAGTTGGGCGATCTGCTGATCCACGAAGGGTCGGCGAAACATGCGCAGAAATTTGCCGCCAAAGTCTTCCATGCGGATAAAACCTATTTTGTGCTCAACGGGACGTCAGCGGCGAATAAAGTGGTCACCAATGCGCTGTTGACGCGTGGTGATCTGGTGCTGTTCGATCGTAACAACCACAAGTCGAATCACCATGGTGCGCTGATTCAGGCGGGTGCTACGCCGGTTTACCTTGAGGCGGCACGTAACCCGTTTGGTTTTATCGGCGGCATTGATGAGCATTGTTTTGACGAGGCGTATCTGCGCGAGCAAATTCGCAATGTCGCGCCGGAAAATGCTGATAAAGCGCGGCCCTTTCGTCTGGCCATTATTCAGCTTGGCACCTATGACGGCACTATCTACAACGCGCGTCAGGTGATCGACAAGATAGGTCATCTTTGTGACTACATCCTGTTTGATTCGGCCTGGGTGGGCTATGAGCAATTTATCCCAATGATGGCGGATGGCTCGCCGCTGTTGCTGGATCTGAATGAAAAAGATCCGGGCATTTTCGTTACCCAGTCTGTTCATAAACAGCAGGCCGGCTTCTCGCAAACCTCGCAGATCCACAAGAAAGATAACCATATTCGCGGTCAGGCGCGTTTCTGCCCGCATAAGCGGCTGAATAATGCCTTTATGCTCCATGCCTCGACCAGTCCGTTCTATCCGCTGTTTGCGGCGCTGGATGTTAATGCCAAAATTCATGAAGGGGAGAGCGGCCGCCGTTTGTGGGCGGAATGCGTCACGCTGGGTATTGAAGCGCGTAAAGCCATTCTCGCCAGTTGTAAGATGCTTCTGCCTTTTATTCCTCCCGTCGTCGACGGCAAACCGTGGCAGGAACATCCCACGGCAGTGATTGCCAGTGAACGCCGCTTCTTCAGTTTTGAACCTGGTGCGAAATGGCACGGTTTTGCGGGATATGCCGACGATCAGTATTTTGTCGATCCCTGCAAGCTACTGCTGACCACGCCTGGCATTGATGCCCAGACCGGGCGCTATACCGATTTTGGGATCCCAGCCACCATTCTGGCGCACTATCTGCGCGAAAACGGCATCGTGCCGGAGAAATGCGATCTCAACTCGATTTTGTTCCTCCTGACGCCCGCTGAAAGCGCTGGAAAAATGGCGCAACTGGTGGCGATGCTGGCGCAGTTTGAGCAGCATATTGAAGACGATACGCCGCTTTCAGAGGTGTTGCCGACCATCTTCAATAAATACCCGGTGCGCTATCGCGACTATACCCTGCGCGAACTGTGCCAGGAAATGCACGATCTGTACGTCAGCTTCGATGTTAAAGATCTGCAAAAAGCGATGTTCCGTCAGGAGAGTTTGCCAAAAGTGGCAATGAATCCTCAGGATGCTAACAGCGCGTTCATCCGCGGGGATGTCGAGCTGGTACGTATTTGCGATGCAGAAGGTCGTATCGCGGCGGAAGGGGCGTTGCCTTACCCTCCTGGCGTCCTGTGCGTGGTTCCTGGTGAAGTGTGGGGCGGGGCAGTCCAGCGCTACTTCCTCGCGCTGGAAGAGGGGGTGAACCTGTTGCCAGGTTTCTCGCCGGAGCTACAGGGCGTGTACAGCGAAACAGACGCAGACGGCATTAAGCGTTTGTATGGCTATGTGCTGAAGTAAGCGCGAAAAAAAACGGGTCACCCAAAGGCGACCCGTTTTTGTCAGAGAAGAATTAATGTGTCACGGGCTGAGAGCCAGCAGGCGTGCGAACGTGTTTGTATTTAAACAGGGCGACAAACGCGAAGGCCAGAACCAGAGAGTAGCCGGCGAAAATCAGCCATACGCTTTGCCAGTCGGTAATACCGTTCAGTGTGTAATGCTCAACCACTTTCCCGCTGACCACCCCTCCCAGGATGCAACCGAAGCCGTTGGTCATCATCAGGAACATCCCCTGTGCGCTGGCGCGGATTTCAGGGCGAACTTCTTTTTCAACAAACACCGAACCGGAGATGTTGAAGAAGTCGAAAGCGCAACCGTAAACAATCATCGACAGAACCAGCAGCACGGTACCGAACGGCGTCGGGTCGCCATAGGCGAACAGACCGAAGCGCAGCATCCACGCCACAATACTGATAAGCATGACGTTCTTAATGCCGTAGCGGCTCAGGAAGAACGGGATCGTCAGGATAAACAGGGTTTCGGAGATCTGTGAAATCGACATCATCACCGAGGCGTGCTCAACAATAAAGCTCCCGGAGAACAGCGGGTTGTTGTCGAAGCTGTGCAGGAAGGTGTTCCCGAACATGTTGGTGATTTGCAGTTCAGCGCCCAGCATCATTGAGAAGATGAAGAAGATCGCCATGCGCTTATTCTTAAACAGCGCGAAGGCATCCAGACCCAACATTGAAGTCCAGCTCTGGTTTTTCTGCTGGTTGGCTACCGGAATATGCGGCAGCGTCAGGGTGAACAGCGTCAGAACAAGAGAAAGGACTGCACCGATGTACAACTGCATATGGCTCAGTTCGAAGCCGGAGAAGCTCACACCCCACATGGCAAAGATAAAGCCGATGGTGCCCCAGATACGAATTGGCGGGAAGTCGGTCACAATGTCCATCCCCGCAGATTGCAAACGGTAGTAGGAGATGGTGTTGATCAGGCCCAACGTCGGCATATAGGCCAACGAGTTAAGGAGGATCACGAAGAACATCGCGCCCGGCGTGGTCACCTCCGCCGCCATAAACAGCGTTGCGGCACCGACCAGGTGGCAAATGCCATACACCCATTTCGCACTTAACCATTTGTCCGCCACAATCCCCAACAGCGTAGGCATCAGGACGGCGGCGATCCCCAGGGAGCTATAAACAGCACCGATGGAGGCACCGTCAAACTTAAGGGTGACAAACATATACGAGCCGAGGGTCGTGAGCCAGCTTCCCCACAGGCAGAACTGCAGAAAGGAGAGGACTTTCAGCTGCAGCTTAAGATTCATGTTAATTTCCTCACACCGTAATGCGGATGAATGTTTTAAAAGGCACATTTGCCGTTGCAATATGATGTGATTCTATCAACGACAGACCTTCGTTTTTTGTTACCTGTGACAAATATTTGCAAACATTTTCCAATTGCAGGGCGAAAGAGTGATGGAGTTAACACTTTTATCTCCCGCCCTCGAGGTTTACAGAGGACGGGAGGGGACGCAGAGAGGCTATTTACGGCGATATGATTTTTGCGCCGAATTGACCTTATACAAATAACGACGCGATTCTGCAGAAGGGTGTCGGGTGGTCAGCGTCTGGTAAACATCTCCCGGCGACATGCTGTTAATGATAGCAGCAGCCTGAGTCTTATCATTGGAGAATACGCGCAACACGCTGCCCGCGCCGCCGTTGTAGGCGGTGATCACCGCGTAGCGTCGTGAGGTCGGGTTATCGATTCCCCCTAAATACACATTGTTGAGCATCGCCAGATAGGCGGTGCCGGTATCAATGTTACTGGCAGGATCGAACAGGAAGCTGCGGCTTGGGGTACCCGAACGTCCTTGTGAACGGAAAACGTCTTTTCCGGCGCTATGCTGAACTACCTGCATCAGACCCAGCGCGTCGGCATGGCTGACCGCGTACGGGTTAAATGAAGATTCCGTCTGCATAATCGCCAGAATGAGTGATTCTTCGACGTCATATTTCCGTGATGCCTGACGCACCATTCCGAGGTATTTATGCGCGCGTTTATCCAGGTGGTTTGGGACAAGGTTGATGGTGATGCTGTAAATGATGCGCAGACCGTTGCTGCGGCTTTTAAGCCGGGTTTGCAGCAGATAATCGGCGAAGTTTGTCGCCCGACCCTCCCAGCGAATGGGTTGGCCTGTGTGATCCACCACCTGACCGTACAGGAATGGCTCTTTGGAGATCTGAATATCATCAACGTCAGAATAGAGATCGACGGTCGTCGGATCATCGCCCATTAACAGCGTCTTGATAATCGCCCGACGCAGATGCCCGGCGGGATCCGTTCCGGCAATCGTTTCAACGGTGATGGTACCGGCATCAAAGTTGATATGGCTGCGGGTCTGAAACTGATCGGTGTACTTCACATAGTCTTTTGGACCGGCGATCAGAACTTCCTTGAACCCCCACAGATTTTCAATGTTATGGGCAAATTGCCCCATCAAAATATCAAAACCGTTGGTATCCTTGACCCAGGCTTCATTGTACGAATCGCCTTTGTCGGTCGAACTGGAACAGGAGATGAGCAACGGCGCAACAAGTGCAAGCGCGAAAAATTTTTTCATCATTCCGGGAGTGCGTGTTGTGTTGTTATGTGATGTAAAAAAGGGCGGTTAAGCCCTTATTTTTTGTCTTCCGGCGTATAGCCTTCAATGTGTACATCTTTGCCTTCAAACAGGAAGTTAATCATCTCCTGTTCCAGCAATTTACGATGCTCAATATTCATCATGTTGAGTTTCTTTTCATTGATCAGCATCGTTTGTTTATGCTGCCACTGCGCCCAGGCTTCTTTGGAGATTTCGTTATAGATGCGTTTTCCCAGTTCGCCTGGGTACAACTGAAAATCCTGACCTTCAGCATCACGTTGCAGGAAAGTACAAAAAATCGTTCTGCTCATAAATTATCCTCTTTATCGCCCGACGGCTTAGACCAAAGCGCCGGTGCGTAACTGCTGTAACAAACGCTCCACGGGAGCCGCCAGTCCGACTGACGGCGGTTGCGCTAAGTTATACCAGAGCGCGTTGCCTTCATCCATGCATGAGGTGAAGGAAGACACGGGAAGCCACATAGGCACAATATCCAGATGGAAATGGCTGAAGGTATGGCGAAACGCATTCAGTTGGCTGAGATTATCAGCTTTAATATTCCGCTGCGCCAGCCACTTACGCAGGCCATCCTCATCTTCAAACTGAGGAAAACAGTACAAGCCTCCCCACAATCCACTGGGCGGCCGCTGTGTTAGCAGCACGGTGTCTTCATGCTGCATCAGCAAAAAATAGCCTGTCCGTTCCGGTAGCGTCTGTTTCGGTTTTTTACCGGGGTAGAGCGACCAGTTGTCACTGGCGGTCGCAATGCAGCCGTTTTGTAACGGGCAAAGGGAACACTTTGGCTTCGACCGCGTACACACCATCGCGCCTAAATCCATCATCGCCTGGTTAAAACGCGCAACACCGTTGGCGGGCGTGACTTGTTCACTGATCTCCCACAGTTTTTTCTCGACCTCTTTTTTGCCCGGCCAGCCGCTCACGGCGTAGCAGCGCGCCAGCACGCGTTTGACGTTGCCGTCGAGAATCGGGAAATGTTTACCCAGAGAGAGAGAAAGTACGGCACCCGCGGTAGAACGCCCGATGCCAGGCAATGCCGCCACTTCATCGAAGGTTTCCGGAAACTGACCGCCATGTAGCGTGACAACCTGTTGGGCCGCTTTGTGCAGATTTCGCGCTCGCGCGTAGTAACCTAAACCGGTCCATAAATGAAGCACTTCGTCCAGCGGCGCATTGGCTAAATCCGTCACCGTGGGAAAGCGCGACATAAAGCGTTCAAAATAGGGAATAACCGTGGCAACCTGAGTTTGTTGCAACATCACTTCTGAGAGCCATACTTTGTAAGGCGTCTTGTCAATTTGCCAGGGCAGCGTTTTCCGCCCGTATTTGTCGTACCAGCCCAACACCTGAGCTGAAAATTGAGACGCTTGCATGGTCACCGCTTAATATTTGCTGGGGGGCAGATTGCAGCACAGAGGCAACAGGGTGTAAACCGGAACTTTCCGGTGCTGACTTTCTTCCTTTACTTGCATCCGCCAACTAACTTTGGATAATGCCCGTTTTCGCAACTCAATCACAAGCAGACTTAACTTTTATGAAGAACGACGTCATTTCACCGGAATTTGATGAAAACGGCCGCCCGTTGCGCCGTATTCGTAGTTTTGTTCGTCGCCAGGGGCGACTGACGAAAGGGCAGGAGCACGCGCTGGAAAACTACTGGCCGGTGATGGGCGTTGAATTCAGCGAAGATCCTGTGGATTTTGCCGCGCTGTTTGGCCGTGAAGCGCCGATCACGCTGGAGATCGGTTTTGGGATGGGCGCATCGCTGGTGGCGATGGCAAAAGAACGTCCGGAACAGAATTTCCTCGGCATTGAAGTGCATTCACCGGGGGTGGGCGCATGCCTGGCCTCAGCCCATGAGGAAGGGGTTGAGAACCTGCGAGTGATGTGCCACGACGCGGTCGAGGTGCTGCATAAAATGATTCCTGACAATTCTTTATCCATGGTTCAGCTCTTTTTTCCTGACCCGTGGCATAAAGCGCGTCATAATAAACGCCGTATCGTTCAGGTACCGTTTGCTGAGCTTGTGAAGAGCAAGCTGAAGCTGGGTGGTGTTTTCCACATGGCGACCGACTGGGAAGCCTATGCAGAACACATGCTTGAGGTGATGACCTCCATCGACGGGTATAAAAACCAGTCTGAAACCAACGATTATGTACCGCGCCCGCAATCGCGCCCGGTAACCAAATTTGAACAGCGTGGTCATCGTCTTGGCCACGGCGTATGGGACTTAATGTTCGAGAGGGTGAAATAATGGCAAAGAACCGTAGCCGTCGTCTGCGTAAAAAAATGCATATCGACGAATTCCAGGAATTAGGATTTTCGGTTGCATGGCGTTTTCCGGAAGGTACATCTGAAGAGCAGGTTGATAAAATCGTTGATGATTTTATTAATGACGTCATTGAACCGAACAAACTGGCCTTTGACGGCAGCGGTTATCTGGCCTGGGAAGGTCTGATCTGCATGCAGGAAATCGGTAAATGCACGGAAGAACATCAGGCAATAGTCCGTAAGTGGCTGGAAGAGCGCAAACTTGAAGAAGTGCGCACCAGCGAACTTTTCGATGTTTGGTGGGACTAACAAAACATACGGGGCCAGCATTTGCTGGCCCGATTTGTCTTGAGGGAAAGTTATGATGCGCAAAACGCTGCTGGCGGCAGTCCTAACGTTCACGGCGATGGCCGCACACGCAGATTACAAATGCAGCGTCACGCCGCGTGACGATGTTATTTTGAGCCCGCAAACGGTGCAGGTGAAAGGCGAAAATGGCAACCTGGTCATTACGCCGGACGGTAACCTGACATTCAACGATAAGTCGTACACCCTGAGCGCTGCACAGCGTGAACAGGCGAAAGATTACCAGTCTGAATTACGCACCGCGTTACCGTGGATCGACGAAGGCGCCAGAACCCGGGTCGAGAAAAGCCGTGCGGCGCTGGACAAAATCATCGCCAAAGAAGTGGGTGAAAGCAGCAGTATGCGCGGTCGTCTGACCAAACTTGATGCGCAACTGAAAGAGCAGATGAACCGTATTATCGAACATCGCACCGACGGCCTGACATTCCACTACAAGGCGATTGATCAGGTGCGTGCGGATGGCCAGCAACTGGTGAATCAGGCGATGGGCGGCATTCTGCAGGACAGCATTAATGAGATGGGCGCCAAAGCGGTGCTCAAAGGCGGCGGTAATCCGCTGCAAGGCGTACTGGGAAGCCTTGGCGGCTTGCAAACATCGATTCAAAACGAATGGAAGAATCAGGAAAAAGACTTCCAGCAGTTTGGCAAAGATGTCTGTAGCCGCGTGGTGACGCTGGAAGATAATCGCAAAGCGTTGGTCAGTAGCCTGAAATAATCCTTTCTGTTTTTTGAAGCTACGGCACGGTTTTGTGCCGTTTTTTTTGTTTTTTTCCCCCATTTTGATATCCATCTCTAGAATCAATACATTGGATGACATATTTATCTGTTTAATTGGAAGGCGTCACATTATTCATCTCCTGTCTTGCGATAATGCGTCAACTATTTACGTAACTGGAGAAATAACATGGAGTTTTTCAAGAAAACGGCACTTGCCGCACTGGTTATGGGGTTCAGCGGTGCCGCACTCGCTTTACCTAATGTCACTATTCTTGCCACCGGTGGGACGATTGCCGGCGGCGGTGACTCAGCAACAAAATCGAACTACACAGCCGGTAAAGTGGGCGTTGAAAACCTGGTGAATGCAGTACCTCAGCTCAAGGATATTGCTGTGGTGAAAGGCGAACAGGTCGTGAATATCGGTTCTCAGGATATGAACGATGAAGTCTGGTTAACGCTGGCGAAGAAGATCAATACCGAGTGCGATAAAACCGACGGTTTCGTCATCACTCACGGCACCGATACCATGGAAGAGACTGCCTACTTCCTCGACCTGACCGTGAAATGCGACAAACCGGTCGTGCTGGTAGGGGCAATGCGTCCTTCTACCGGGATGAGCGCAGACGGCCCGTTCAACCTTTATAACGCGGTGGTGACTGCGGCTGACAAAGCCTCTGCCAACCGTGGCGTGCTGGTGGTGATGAATGACACCGTTCTGGATGGTCGTGACGTCACGAAAACCAATACCACCGATGTTGCTACCTTCAAGTCCGTTAACTACGGACCGCTGGGTTACATCCACAACGGCAAAATCGACTATCAGCGCACTCCGGCGCGTAAACACACTTCCGCCACGCCGTTCGATGTCTCTAAGCTGAACGAACTGCCGAAGGTGGGGATTATCTATAACTATGCGAATGCGTCCGATCTGCCGGCAAAAGCGCTGGTCGATGCAGGTTATGACGGGATTGTAAGTGCGGGTGTCGGTAACGGTAACCTGTACAAAACGGTCTTTGATACCCTGGCGACAGCTGCGCAAAAAGGGACTGCCGTTGTTCGCTCTTCCCGCGTACCGACCGGCGCCACGACTCAGGATGCTGAAATCGATGATGCGAAGTACGGTTTTGTCGCTTCAGGTTCGCTGAACCCGCAGAAAGCCCGTGTGCTGCTGCAACTGGCACTCACGCAAACCAAAGATCCAAAACAGATCCAGACCATGTTTAATCAGTATTAATCCAGAGTGTCGGCTACGCCTTAGTCTTTCACAGGCGTAGCCGCCATCCGGCAAATAGCCTGATGGCGCTGTACTTATCTGGTCTACGCGTTATCCCACACTATTCGGCAAGAAACAGCTCAAGAAGGGAGTTTAAGAACAGCTTACCGTGCCGGGTAATTTGCCAGTACTCCTCGCACTCGGTCAGATAACCCTGGGCAATAGCTTCATCAATCTGCGTACGAATAGCGTCTTCAGTTAACCCGGTGTACTGCGTAAATTCAGCGCGTGGCGCGGGTTCCAGCAGGCGAAAGCGGTTCATAAAGAACTCAAACGGCTTATCAGCCTCTTCGACATCGCGCTGGCTTTCAAGATAACGCCCCTGCATATAGCCACGTGGATGACGTGTTTTGGTGGTACGGAGAATACGCCCATCCGGGAACGTTATTTTGCCATGAGCGCCACAACCAATACCTAAGTAATCACCAAAGCGCCAGTAGTTCAGGTTGTGCTGACACTGATATCCGGGTTTCGCATACGCGGAGGTTTCATACTGCTGATAACCTGCTGCGGTTAATAACCGATGTCCCTGCTCAAAGATATCCCACAGGGCGTCGTCATCGGGTAATACCGGTGGGCGCGAGCCGAACAGCGTATTGGGTTCGATGGTGAGCTGATACCAGGAAAGATGCGGCGGATTAAGCGCAATGGCTTGCTGTAAATCGTCCAGCGCCTCTTCCAGCGTTTGATCCGGCAGGCCATGCATCAGATCGAGATTGAAGCTACGCAGCCCCAGCCCGCTTGCCAGATTCGCCGCGCGTTTAGCTTCTTCCGGGCCGTGAATACGCCCCAGACGCTGTAACTTGGGTTCACTAAAACTCTGCACGCCAATGGAGATACGGTTCACCCCGGCGCGCTGATAGTCAATAAAGCGATCCGCTTCGACCGTACCTGGGTTCGCTTCCATCGTTATCTCTGCATCTGCCGCTAGGTTCAGGCGCGCCCGCACGCCATCCAGCAACGTTTGCATCGCCGGGCCGGAAAGCAGGCTCGGTGTACCGCCACCGATAAAAAGGGTCTTTACTTCACGTCCCTGCGCGTAAGCCACTTCGGTATCCAAATCGCGCAGCAGGTGCTGCACATAATCGTCGTGCGGCACTTCGCCTTTTAGCGCATGCGAGTTGAAATCGCAGTACGGGCATTTCTGCACGCACCACGGGATGTGAATATAGAGACTCAGCGGCGGCAGCTTAACCATGTCGTAAGGCGTCCAGCAGCAGCTTCAATGCTTGTCCACGATGCGAAATCGCGCTTTTTTCTTCACGGCTCAGCTCTGCGGCGGTTTTACCTTCAGACGGCACAAAGAAAATGGGATCGTAGCCAAAGCCGCCGTTGCCGGCTGCCTCACGGGTAATCACGCCCTGCCAGCTTCCGTGACACACGAGCGGTGTAGGATCTTCCGCGTGGCGCAGATAGACCAGCACGCAGTGAAAGCGCGCCTGACGTTTATCGTCCGGTACGTCCTGTAGGGCATCCAGCAGTTTTTCCAGATTCTGCTGGTCGGTCGCATCTTCACCGGAATAACGTGCGGAATAGATACCCGGCGCGCCGCCCAGCACGTCAACGGCCAGACCGGAGTCGTCGGCAATGGCGGGCAGCCCCGTCACCTGCGCGGCATGGCGAGCCTTCAGAATTGCATTCTCAATAAAGGTCAGGCCGGTCTCTTCGGCGGAGTCGACGCCCAGCGCCGTCTGCGCCACGACATCAAGCCCGAAATCGCTCAGAAGCGAAGCCAGCTCACGCACTTTACCGGCATTGCCGGTAGCGAGGACTACTTTTTGCATAGGGATACCTAATCAGTTAACGCCGCAATTTCTGGCGGGATCTGTTGCGGATGAATGATTTTAACCTGTTTGTGGCGGCCAAGTTCGCCCTTTTCAATAACGACCTGGCTTTTGGCCACGCGGAACTGTTTGCTGAGAAACTTCACCAAATGGCTGTTCGCCTGGCCATCAACCGGTGGTGCGGTAATGGCGACTTTTACTTCGTCGCCATGTAAACCCACAATGCTGTCACGGCTGGCTTTCGGCTGAATATAGAGCCGTAAAACCAGACCGTCATCGCAGGATGTAACGGCACTCATAGCGCCATCCACAGCCCCGGCAGCAGCATGTTGCCTGTCGCCTGTAAAACCTCTGCGATGCCCATGTTGATGACATACAGCAACAGTACGAGGATCATCGGAGAGAAATCGATGCCACCCATAGAAGGCAGTAATCGGCGAATCGGGCGCAGCAGCGGATCGGCAAGCTGGATGAGTACGTATTCCACCGGGCTGCGGCCCTGGCTAACCCAACTCATGATCGCCATCAGCAACAGAACCCAGAAAATCAGCAAACCAATGGTTTTCAGTACGATAAGTACGGCAGCAATCCAGATGATTGGCTGGAAAGTGACCACTTTAAACAGCACTATCGCTTTGATAAAGCTGAGAATAAATGCCACCACGACTGATGCGCTGTCAATCGGCCCCATCGGCGGAATGACACGGCGCAGCGGCCCGATAATCGGTTGAGTGACTTTCACCACAAACTGCGAAAACGGGTTATAAAAATCACAGCGAGCCCACTGCATCCACACGCGCAGCAACAGCACCATGGTATACAGCTCAATAACGGTCGAGAGCAGGAAGGTCAACGTGTTCATGGCGTTCCTTAGTTTTCCTTAATTTTTTGTGTAATCACGTGCACCAAAAATAGCAGTGCCGATGCGCACCATCGTACTACCTGCCGCGATCGCGGCATCCATATCGTCTGACATACCCAGAGACAGCGTATCGACATCAGGGTAACGGGTCTTTAGACCGTCAAATGCTACAGCCATTTGACGGGCAACTTCAAACTGCCTTACATAATCTGACTCAGGCGCCGGGATCGCCATCAGTCCGCGTAGGCGAAGATGTGGCATTCCCGCCACTTCTGCAGCGAGCGCGTCCAGCTCTGTCAGCGGAATTCCTGACTTGCTGTTCTCATCGCTGATATTGATTTGAATGAGTACGTTCAGCGGCGGCAGCGTTGCCGGGCGTTGTTCGTTCAGACGGGCAGCAATACGCAGACGGTCAATCGTATGGCACCAGTCGAAATGTTCTGCGACCAGGCGGCTTTTGTTGGACTGCAACGGGCCAATAAAGTGCCATTGCAACCCGTCGACGCCACTCTCCTGGAAATGGCGAATTTTTTCCACACCTTCCTGAACGTAATTTTCGCCAAATGCGCGTTGTCCAGCGGTAATCGCTTCTGCGATGGCGCTCGCAGGCTTGGTTTTACTCACTGCAAGCAATGTAACGTCTTCTGAAGACCGCCCGCAACGCGTCGCAGCGGCTGAGATTTTGTCCCGGATCTGTGCCAGGTTATGCGCGATATCGTTCATTTTCCGAGGATGTTCATATGAATATGGAAGAAATTGTGGCCCTTAGTGTAAAGCATAACGTCTCGGATCTACACCTGTGTAATGCCTGGTCTGCGCGTTGGCGAAAACGGGGGCGGGTGGAAATAGCACCCTTTACGTCGCCGGACATTCAGGCGCTCTTAGCGCAGTGGCTTAATGACGCTCAGCAGGAACAATTGCGCAAAAATGGTCAGCTTGATTTTGCGGTGTCGCTGGCGGGGAACTTGCGCCTACGCGCCAGCGCTTTTGTTCACCAGCAGGGGACGTCGCTGGCGCTGCGGCTGTTACCCGCTTCCTGCCCGATCCTGGCGGAACTTCAGGCACCACCTGTCTTAACGAATCTGCTGAGCGGCGAGAATGGACTTATTCTGGTGACCGGGGCCACCGGCAGCGGGAAATCGACCACCCTGGCGGCGATGGTTGACTATCTCAACCAGCATACTGAAGCGCATATTCTGACCCTTGAAGACCCTATTGAGTACTGCTACGCCAGTCAGCGTTGTTTGATTCAGCAGCGTGAGGTTGGCGTACATTGCCGTTCGTTTGCTTCTGGACTGCGTGCGGCATTGCGGGAAGATCCTGACGTCATTTTACTGGGCGAACTGCGTGACAGCGAAACGATCCGTCTGGCATTGACCGCAGCAGAAACGGGGCATCTGGTTCTGGCGACGCTGCACACGCGTGGTGCGGCGCAAGCCATCGAGCGACTGATCGACTCTTTTCCGGCACAGGAGAAGGATCCGGTGCGCAGTCAACTGGCGGGCAGTTTGCGTGCGGTATTGTCGCAAAAACTGGAAAAAGACAAACAGGACGGGCGCGTGGCGCTGTTTGAGCTACTCATCAATACGCCAGCGGCAGGGAATCTGATCCGGGAAGGGAAGAGCCACCAGTTGCCCGGCATCATTCAAACCGGGCAGCAGATGGGAATGCAGACCTTCGCCCAAAGCCTGCAACAGCGGCAGGCGCAAGGGAGGCTTTAAAACGGGTCAGGGCGATGCGCACTGCCATGATTACGGACTGAGGGAGATCAGTACCCTTGTTCGAAATAACTTTCGAGAATGATGACCGCCGAGGCGGAGTCGACCTTGCCCTTGGTTAGCGCCCGGTATCCGCCTTGTTCGAACAGGCCGGAGCGTGCTTCAACCGTGCTGAGCCGTTCGTCATGCAGGGTCACCGTCACGCCAAATCGACCGTGAATACGGTTGGCAAACTTGCGTGCCCTGGCGGTCAGCGGTTGTTCGGTGCCATCCATGTTGAGCGGCAGTCCCACAATGACTTCATCGGGTTGCCACTCTTTGAGCAGGCGTTCAATGAGGTTCCAGTCAGGGGTTCCATCCTGCGCTTTGATAGCAGGCAGCGGGCGGGCAGTGCCGGTTACCCGCTGACCAATCGCGACGCCAATACTTTTCGTGCCAAAATCGAAGGCCAGTAAGGTTTCGCTCATCATGCGTGCCCCGCCACGCCAGGCATGGTCAGGATATCAATCCCAATCAGTCTGGCTGCGTCGCGCCAGCGATCGGCAATCGGCGTTTTGAATAAAATATTGAGATCCGCAGGCGCTGTCAGCCAGGCGTTATCCAGTAACTCTTGTTCCAGTTGGCCTTTTTCCCATGAGGAGTATCCCAGGGCTACCAGTACCTCGGAAGGTTGTTCTTGTGTGCCCAGGGTTTCCAGCACGTCACGGGAGGTGGTGATCACGGTGTTATCTGAAATCAGAATACTGGACGAAAAACGCGACGGCGGGGTATGCAGAATAAACCCACGGTCTTCTGCCAGCGGGCCGCCCAGCATCACGGCTTTATCCAGGCGAATGGCGGGATCACGGGGTTCCGGCGTTATTTTCAGCTTTTCCAGAATCCCTTCAATTTGTAGATTTTCCAGAGGCTTATTGATGATGATCCCCATTGCGCCATTTTCATTATGTTCGCAAATATAGACCACAGAGCGGCGGAAAATCGGATCCTGAAGAGCAGGCATGGCAATAAGAAAGTGATGCTGTAAATTCATTGTCAGAGGTTCTGTTCCTGGTTTAAAAAGCAACAGGGGTCAGTATGTGGGTAAAGAGCACGGATGTCACTACCGGAGGCCGGATAAGACGCTCGCGTCGCCATCCGGCATCGGTGTTTTAATGCCTGATGGCGCTGCGTTTATCTGGCCTACAAAGGCATTCTGGATGTCATCATCCAGCAGACGGCTTACTTCTGCAGGCGCGCTTCAATCGCGTCCATCAGCATACCGGTAATTGAGACCGGGAATTCTGCTTCAATCTCGCGAATACAGGTTGGGCTGGTGACGTTAATTTCGGTCAGACGGTCGCCAATGATGTCCAGACCGACGAAAATAAGCCCTTTCGCTTTCAGGGTTGGCCCAATACGACGGGCAATATCCCAGTCGCTTTCCGTTAACGGACGCGGTTCGCCACGGCCGCCAGCGGCCAGATTACCGCGGGTTTCGCCACCCTGCGGAATACGCGCCAGGCAGTACGGCACCGGTTCGCCATCCACCACCAGTACGCGTTTATCACCGTCTTTAATCGCGGGCAGATAGTTCTGCGCCATACAGTAGCGGGTGCCGTGCTCGGTCAGCGTTTCGGCAATCACGCCGAGGTTGGGATCGCCTTCCTTCACGCGGAAGATCGACGCGCCGCCCATACCGTCCAGCGGTTTGAGAATGATATCGCTGTGTTTTTGCCAGAAGGCTTTCAACTGCGCTTTGTTGCGGGTGACCAATGTTTCTGGCGTCAGATCGGAGAACCAGGCGGTGAACAGCTTTTCATTACAGTCGCGCAGGCTCTGCGGCTTGTTCACAATCAGCGTGCCTTTCTCTTCTGTACGTTCCAGAATATAGGTGGCGTAGATAAATTCAGTGTCGAACGGTGGATCTTTACGCATCAGAATAACGTCCAGATCCGCCAGCGGCAGATCCTGTTCGCCGGTAAAGTCATACCATTTGTCGTAATTCTGCTCGACGCTCAGAGTACGCGTGCGGGCGCGGGCTTCACCGTTAATCAGATAAAGATCGGCCATCTCCATATAATGAAGTTCGTAACCGCGGCGCTGTGCTTCCAGCAGCATAGCGAAGCTGGAATCTTTCTTGATGTTGATGCTAGCGATGGGATCCATCACGATGCCGAGCTTGATCATTGTTCTTCTCCGTTAGCCCAGATCGCCAAATCGCACTTGTAGCGCGGTAATGGCGGTGAGCGCAGTTGTCTCTGTACGCAGAACGCGAGGTCCTAACAGGATATCAGTAAACTGGTAGCGTGCGGTCATGGCGATTTCGTCTGCCGACAGCCCGCCTTCCGGGCCAATCAACAGGCGAATACGTTCAACCGGCAGTGGCAACGTATTAATACTGGCACTGGCGCGCGGGTGCAGATTCAGCTTCAGACCTTCATCCTGCTCAGCGCACCAGGCTTCCAGATCCATGGCCGGGCGAATTTCCGGCACCCGGTTACGACCGCACTGTTCACAGGCGGCAATGGCGATTTTTTGCCACTGCTGGAGCTTCTTATTCAGACGCTCGCTATCCAGTTTAACGCCGCAGCGCTCAGAAAAAAGTGGCGTAATGAGGCTTACACCCAGTTCTATTGATTTCTGGATAGTGAATTCCATTTTTTCACCACGCGACATCACTTGTCCGAGATGAATATGCAACGGGGACTCACGGTCGTCTAATTCACCGCTGAGTATCTTCACCTCCACGCTTTTTTTGCTGGCGCTGGCTATTTCGGCATCAAAAACCTGGTTGCTACCGTCAAACAGTTGCAAAGCCTGCCCCGGCCCCATGCGTAACACGCGACCGATATGGTTGGCGGCATCTTCGCACAGCGAAATCTGGCTGCCAGAAGAGAGAGGTTCAGGGTGGTAAATGCGGGGAATGCGCATGGTTAAAAATCCGCGTATCTCCCCACGCAAGCGAGTCACGTGGGGTTGGGTTAACAATTATTCCCGCTAGTGTAGGTTAGCTCTTTTGCGCCTGGCAAGCGCGTTGCACGTACGGGTTGTGGTTCCCTTGTACTCTGGCGATGCGTTCGTCGCGTTCGCATTCCCAGTCGGTGACCGGATATTGCTTATCCCAGGCGTTGAAAAGTTGTGTCTGCTGGCGGGAAAGGTTCAGGTTGTATTGATCGCGCATATAAAAATAAGTACGAGCAATCGAACCCCGTGCGCGCGCTGGCGGTTCAGCCACTTTCTCTTTGAAATCGACCTTCATCGCGCACTGTCCATACTGGCCTTCGCCGCCGTTCCACTGGCTGTACATGAAGTTACCGCGATCGCCGTTGACTTCACCGACCGCCGGTTGCAGGTTATGCATGTCGCTTTCCATCTTGCGGTATTCCGGGTCTTTGGCGCAGTTTTTGCGTCCGCCTTCCTGCCAGCACTGCCGCTGGTGGCCAAATTGCCAGGCGGGTACCACGTGTTCCCATTCGATTCTGCTGGCGCGGTTTTCATTTTTGCGCACTTTATAACCGCAGGAATTCAGGTCTACGACACCTTTTTTACCCTGCCAGTCAATTTTGCATCCACAGTAGAAGTCGCCGGGTACGTCGGCATTGACCTTGACGCCAGCGGCTTTTGCCTGAGAAAAACTGTTAATGCCTTCGGCCAGCGCCGGGCCTGAGAGAGCAGTCGCCAGAAACGCCACTGCAAAAGTAAAATTACGGTACATCACGAGCTCCGTGTTAAATCGAGCTCGCAACGTAGCGAAAGTTGTTCCTGTATGCAATCAGGCAGATCAGAAAAGTTCCTGATAATTCTGAATGTTATTGTGCGACGAGCGGTTCGCCGCAATGGACGCAGCGGTAAGTGGCTTCGCCGCGCACAATTCGGTTATGGCGACGCACGGTGAGTTGATGTTCCTGACATTTGCAGCGGTAGGCAAAGGTGTTGCGACGAACGGATTGCAGCTCAAATTGATGAGTGCGTCTGGCGGGCACGCCAAGGACGTTCTCCATCATCCATTTCCACTCTTTTCCGTGCGGCGCAACACGGCCAAAGTGCTTCCACACCAGTAAATGCGCCAGTTCGTGCGGGACAACTTCGTCGACAAACGCATCGACATTTTCGGCTAATAGCACCGGATTAAGGCGGATTTCATAACTTTCCAGCCAGGCGGTTCCTGCTGCGGTGCCGCGCTGCTGATAGACCAGTTTAGGTTCCGGGTAGTCACGACCCAGTTTCAGGTTAGCCTGGGCGAGCTTTTCCCGCAGGCTGCGCATAACGGCTTGCTGGATGGCGATAGGGAGACGGACGGTTTTCATAACGGCAGAGAATAGTGCGAGGGGGCGGGGACTGCAAGGGGGAAGCTTCCTCCCAATTGCGGGAGGAAGCGGTAGCGGATTAATCGTGAGCGCCGATTTCGCGCAGTCGACGACCTTTCATCAGGTTACGTTCGATGTGTTCCAGGGAGACGTGTTTGGTTTCCGGAACCAGCCAGAGGGTCAGAACGATGAAGAACAGGTTCAGACCGGCGTACACCCAGAACGTGTTTGCGTTGCCCAGCGTGTTGAGCATGGTCAGGAATGTCGCGCCCACAATCATATTGGCAATCCAGTTGGTTGCCGTAGAGCAGGTGATACCAAAATCACGGCCTTTCAGCGGCTGAATTTCAGAGCACAGTACCCAAATCAGCGGGCCGGCGCTCATCGCAAACCCGATGATAAACATCAGCAGCATGGCGATGGCAAAGTATTGTGCGGAGGCCGAATGGATACCGATATGCATCATGGTGCCCAGTGTACCCATCCCGATAGCCATCACCAGGAAGCCCAGCGTCAGCGTTGGTTTACGACCCCAACGGTCTACCAGACCAATGGCGATGAAGGTCGCCAGAACGTTGGTCAGACCGACGATAACGGTTCCCCACATCTGTTCCGTGGTGTTGGTGTAGCCCGCCAGTTCAAAGATTTTCGGCGCGTAGTACATGATGACGTTCATCCCGGTGAACTGCTGCATCACCTGTAACAGCACGCCCAGGAAGACGGCACGGCGGAAGTTGCTGTTTTCTTTAAACAGCGCCCAGCCGCTCTGTTTCACCTGCAGGCTTTCGCGGATTTCGTCCAGCTCGCGTTTGGCTTCTGCGCTGGTATCACGCAAACGCAGCAGGACGCGTTCTGCATCCACGAAGCGACGTTTCGCGGCAAACCAGCGCGGGCTGTCCGGCAGGAAGAACACGCCAATCAGCAGCAGAATGGCGGGAATAATGATAACGCCTAACATCCAGCGCCATGCACCGCTGTAGCTGAAGGCGGTATCGGAGAGATACGCGCCCAGAATACCGATGGTGATCATTAACTGGTACATCGAGATCATGCTGCCGCGAATTTTCTCCGGCGCAATTTCGGATAAGTACAGCGGCGCGGTGTAGGAGGCGACACCGACGGCCAGACCCAACAGCACGCGGGAGATAATCAGGATCTCAACGTTAGGCGCGGCGGCAGAACATAGCGAACCGGCTACAAACAGAATCGCCCCGATCATCAGGCTTTTCTTACGACCCAGTTTGAAGGAGAGCCAGCCGCTGCCGACGGCACCGACAGCGGCGCCGAACATCATCGAACTTACCACCCATTCCTGAGTGTGCGGGCTTATCTGGAATTCGTCAGTGATGAAGGGTAATGCACCGGCGATAACACCGATATCCAGGCCAAAAAGTAATCCAGCCAGGGCGGCAAGAAAGCAGACAAAAAATGTCATTGTCTTGTTCGAACGCCCCTGTTTTTTAGTGTCAGGCATAAAGCCCTCCGATTGGGTTGCCAATTTTGTTGATGGTAAGGGTAGGTGAGTACGGCGTAAAAATATGTGAGGTTAATCACATTGGTGTAATCGGTTACACTGGTATTTAGTTGGTGTATTATTTAATTATATGAAAAATAGTGAATTTAATAATCATGTAACATGAAGTGTTGCCCGGCATTAAGATAATGCCGAAATGTAATGTAACAACAACGCCTGTCTGACTGTGGTGAAGCATTACTCCAGTTTTAATAACGTAAAATTGAATGTAATCGCTTCCATTGTTTAGCTGTGGAAGGGTAAATACGGAAAACCGGAATGGGTAACAGCGGGGGAAAGGCGGTATGAGAAAAGCAAAAGGCCAGCACGAGGCTGGCCTTTAAGAGCGTTCAGTCAGAGGATTATTTCAGACCGGCGGCATCACGCAACAGTTGCGCTTTGTCGGTTTTTTCCCATGGGAAATGTTCACGACCAAAGTGACCATAGGCTGCGGTTTCTTTGTAGATCGGGTGCAGCAGATCCAGCATCTGAATCAGGCCGTAAGGACGCAGGTCAAAGAACTCGCGCACCAGCAGAGTCAGTTGCTCTGAAGGGACTTTCTCAGTACCAAACGTTTCAACCATGATGGAGGTCGGCTCCGCCACGCCGATAGCGTAGGAGACCTGAATTTCACAACGGTCAGCCAGGCCCGCAGCAACGATGTTTTTCGCGACATAACGCGCCGCGTATGCCGCAGAACGGTCAACTTTAGACGGATCTTTACCGGAGAAAGCGCCGCCGCCATGACGTGCCATACCGCCGTAGGTATCTACGATGATTTTACGCCCAGTCAGACCACAGTCGCCCATTGGGCCACCGATAACGAAACGGCCGGTTGGGTTGATGAAGAATTTGGTGGACGCGCTCAGCCATTCGCTCGGCAGAACCGGTTTGATTATCTCTTCCATCACCGCTTCTTGCAGGGATTTCTGGTCGATATCTTCGGAATGCTGAGTGGACAGAACCACGGCATCAATGCCGACGATTTTGCCGTCGTCATACTGGAAGGTCACCTGGCTTTTCGCGTCCGGACGCAACCACGGCAGCGTGCCGTTTTTACGCACTTCAGCCTGACGCTGCACCAGACGGTGTGCGTAGGTGATCGGCGCTGGCATCAGCACGTCGGTTTCATTGGTGGCGTAGCCAAACATCAGGCCCTGATCGCCAGCGCCCTGTTCCAGCGGGTCGGCACGGTCAACGCCCTGATTGATATCCGGGGATTGTTTACCGATAGCGCTCAGCACTGCGCAGGAGTTCGCGTCGAAACCCATGTCGGAATGCACATAGCCAATCTCGCGCACCGTATTACGGGTGATCTCTTCAATATCAACCCAGGCGCTGGTGGTGATTTCACCGCCAACTAAAACCATACCGGTTTTAACGTAGGTTTCACATGCGACACGTGCTTTGGGATCCTGTTCCAGGATAGCGTCCAGCACGGCGTCAGAGATTTGGTCAGCGATTTTGTCAGGATGCCCTTCTGAAACGGACTCAGACGTAAAAAGGTGTTTTGCCATGTTTAATTTCACCTAAGGAGAATTTGTTTAGCTCAAACTGTTGTGCGGAGTAGCCATAGCCGAAGATTCTACCAAGGCCTGCAGGTTAGCGACACTGGCAGTCTGAGTGTTAATCAGTATGGATGGATTAACATCTGGATGGCTATTTTAGGTTACTTGTTCACCCGATTTCCAGCTTTTTTTGAGTAAAGCCTCATTGCGTTGAAAACACAGCTGGAAATTTTTCCTGACGGTGATGGCAATGTACGCATTTATGTTTTGCTTTTTACGCTTCATGTCGGTATAAAACGCGGCGCGCGGCTCATACAGCACACGACGTTTTCATCGTGTTGCCACTTCCAGCCGGGCTAAAACTTTTGCTTTGGCTTGTGGGTTCGTTCCGTGTGGAGCGGCCGTGGAGGTGATACGAGATAATGAACCGTTGTATTCTGCTGAATCAGTCGCACCGTTCTGGTGTACGAATGTCCCCCACATACTGCATCTCTGCTTTGCATACCTGCCGATGTTATACCCATCTCGGCGCTTCTCAGGACTCCAGGGCCGGTTACGGCATCTAAGGACTGAACAAGGGCGCTCTTGGTTAAACAAGAGTTTTCTCGTGGTTTCGCCGAACCGTCATGCTTAAGTTCGGTTACGTGTTTTACAATGATATGAAAAAGAAACCGGTCGCGCAGTCGGAGCGTCAGCACTATCCGCTGGAAAATCCGCCTGTTTATGGGTTGTTATCGCGTCTTCGGACTGCGATAGTAGTCAACTGTTTTACACTTGTTAATAAAATCTGAGGTTCGCTATGTCTGACGACATTTCTATGGGTTCGCTTTCGTCAGCAGGCGGACAGGGTGTACTACGCTCCATGCAGGAGGTTGCAATGAGTTCCCAGGAAGCCAGCAAGATGCTGCGTACTTACAATATTGCCTGGTGGGGCAATAACTACTACGACGTCAATGAACTGGGACACATCAGTGTGTGCCCGGACCCGGACGTCCCTGACGCGCGCGTTGATCTTGCCAAACTGGTAAAAGCGCGTGAAGCGCAAGGCCAGCGTCTGCCGGCATTGTTCTGCTTCCCGCAGATCCTGCAACACCGTCTGCGTTCGATTAACGCCGCCTTCAAACGTGCGCGTGAATCCTACGGTTACAACGGCGACTATTTCCTCGTTTACCCGATCAAAGTTAACCAGCACCGTCGGGTGATTGAATCGCTGATCCATTCCGGCGAGCCGCTGGGACTGGAAGCAGGTTCTAAAGCAGAGCTGATGGCGGTTCTGGCACATGCCGGAATGACCCGCAGCGTGATCGTCTGTAACGGCTACAAAGACCGTGAATATATCCGTCTGGCGCTGATCGGCGAGAAGATGGGCCATAAGGTCTATCTGGTCATTGAGAAGATGTCGGAAATCGCCATTGTTCTGGATGAAGCCGAGCGTCTGAACGTCATTCCGCGTCTGGGCGTGCGTGCGCGTCTGGCGTCGCAAGGCTCCGGCAAATGGCAGTCTTCAGGCGGTGAAAAATCCAAGTTCGGCCTGGCGGCGACTCAGGTATTGCAACTGGTTGAAACCCTGCGTGAAGCCGGGCGTCTGGACAGCCTGCAACTGCTGCATTTCCATCTTGGCTCCCAGATGGCGAACATCCGCGATATCGCGACCGGCGTACGTGAATCCTCGCGATTCTATGTTGAACTGCACAAACTGGGCGTCAATATTCAGTGCTTCGACGTCGGCGGCGGTTTGGGCGTGGATTACGAAGGAACCCGCTCGCAGTCTGACTGTTCCGTCAACTATGGCCTGAATGAATACGCCAACAACATCATCTGGGCGATTGGCGATGCGTGTGAAGAGAACGGCCTGCCACATCCGACGGTGATCACCGAATCCGGGCGTGCAGTGACGGCACACCACACCGTGCTGGTTTCCAACATCATCGGCGTTGAGCGTAACGAATATACCGAACCTACAGCGCCTGGCGAAGATGCTCAGCGTGCGCTGCAAAGTATGTGGGAAACCTGGCAGGAGATGCACGAGCCGGGTACCCGTCGCTCATTGCGTGAATGGCTGCACGACAGCCAGATGGACTTGCACGATATCCACGTTGGTTACTCTTCCGGGACGTTTAGCCTGCAAGAGCGTGCGTGGGCGGAACAGCTTTACCTCAGCATGTGTCACGAAGTGCAGAAACAACTGGACCCGCAAAACCGCGCGCATCGCCCGATCATCGACGAACTGCAAGAACGTATGGCGGACAAAGTGTACGTCAACTTCTCGCTGTTCCAGTCAATGCCGGATGCCTGGGGTATCGACCAGTTGTTCCCGGTTCTGCCGCTGGAAGGGCTGGATCAGGTTCCAGAGCGTCGTGCGGTGTTGCTGGATATCACCTGTGATTCCGACGGGGCTATCGATCACTACATCGACGGTGACGGCATTGCCACCACCATGCCGATGCCGGAATACGATCCTGAGAATCCGCCGATGCTCGGCTTCTTTATGGTTGGCGCGTATCAGGAGATCCTCGGCAACATGCATAACCTGTTCGGCGATACCGAAGCGGTTGATGTGTTTGTCTTCCCGGACGGCAGCGTAGAAGTTGAACTGTCTGACGAGGGCGATACGGTGGCGGACATGCTGCAATACGTACAGCTGGATCCGAACACGCTGCTGACCCATTTCCGCGATCAGGTAAAACAAACCGATCTGGATGATGCGTTACAACAGCAGTTCCTTGAAGAGTTTGAAGCCGGACTCTATGGGTATACCTATCTGGAAGACGAGTAACCGCTCGTGCCCGGTGGCGCTGCGCTTACCGGGCCTACGGGATACTTGAACCTGAACAATTTAACGGCGATAATTACGCCCAATACGTAATATGCAAATCAATCCCTTCCTCGTCGGGCCTAACGACGCGGAGGGGATTTTTTTTACAGTGATTTTATAAGAGGTCAGGACATGAGCACTTTAGGTCATCAGTACGATAACTCTCTGGTATCTAACGCGTTTGGTTTTTTACGCCTTCCGATGAACTTCCAGCCGTACGACAGCGACGCTGACTGGGTGATCACCGGCGTTCCGTTTGATATGGCAACGTCCGGTCGCGCGGGCGGTCGTCACGGCCCGGCGGCTATCCGTCAGGTATCAACCAACCTGGCCTGGGAGCACAACCGCTTCCCGTGGAACTTCGACATGCGCGAACGTCTGAACGTCGTAGATTGCGGCGATCTGGTGTATGCGTTTGGCGATGCCCGCGAAATGAGCGAGAAATTACAGGCGCACGCAGAAAAGCTGCTTTCCGCCGGTAAGCGTATGCTCTCCTTTGGCGGCGACCACTTTGTGACGTTGCCGCTGCTGCGCGCACACGCGAAACACTTTGGCAAAATGGCGCTGGTGCATTTTGATGCGCATACCGACACTTACGCCAACGGCTGTGAATTTGACCACGGCACTATGTTCTTTACCGCGCCGAACGAAGGTCTGATCGATCCGAACCACTCCGTGCAGATCGGCATTCGTACCGAGTTCGACAAAGACAACGGTTTTACCGTGCTGGATGCCTGCCAGGTCAACGATCGTGGCGTGGATGACATCATCGCGCAGGTGAAGCAGATTGTTGGTGATATGCCGGTGTATCTGACGTTTGATATCGATGCGCTGGATCCGGCCTTTGCGCCTGGCACCGGCACACCGGTGATCGGCGGCCTGACTACCGATCGCGCCATTAAGCTGGTGCGTGGTCTGAAAGATCTGAATATCGTCGGTATGGACGTGGTCGAAGTGGCTCCGGCCTACGATCAGTCTGAAATCACCGCGCTGGCCGCGGCGACCCTGGCGCTGGAAATGTTGTACATCCAGGCGGCGAAAAAAGGCGAATAAGCCTCAGACGCTCACTGCTGCTGCGCGACGTATGCGTAGCAGCAGAATTCCTCCAGCCAGCAGCGGCGTCTGCCAGGTCACCAGCGCAAAACCGCAGCCCAAATCGCGATGCTGCTTAATAATCCCTGTCGGTAATGTAATTTTCTTTCAATAACCTGAGTTAATAATAAAGCGGAAAATCCATAACCCAGAAGAAAGCATGTCATCCGCATTCTCTGTAACATTTTGTTTTCATTTAACTGAGGGTGTTCGACAAATTCCTGATTTAAAATCATTACCGGGATATTCACCCGGTCAACGTAGGAGCGAATAGTTAGCAACAAGAGTGCTATTGTTCCTTGCCATCTTACCGCCATCAAGCCCGCCTTAACCTTTCTGTTTATTTATATTTTTATCAATGTGATTGTCACGCAGCTAAAATGGTTCACCTGTGAAACTCATTGTTTATAAACAATAAAATAAATTATTGTTTCACAGGTGAAACTCTGTGTTTGCTCGGCTTTATTATTTTCAAGGAGTAAAAAGAAAAGAAGTCAATATCTATTATTCAAAATAAGAAACCATCAATAAGCGTATCTATTCACATCAGAATAATGAAAATTTCATATCGCTGCATTTTTTCGTGATCGTTTGCACACTTAGCTAATTAACTGCGCATTAATTAACAAATTAGTCACATTTATGCTTGACGAAACATTCACCGCTTTTATATTGACCGTATTAAATAAGAAACAGAGTTTCATATATGAAACAAAAGCCTGGAGGATCGCGATGAGCTGGATAGGCGTATGTGACGCAGAACAAGTACAGGAAGATTTCCCTTTTAGCGGCAATGTCGAAGGCAAAGAGATCGGCGTTTATTTAATTGACGGTGAATATTACGCGCTGGAAGACGTATGCCCTCACGCCTATGCGCTGCTGAGCCAGGGTTTTGTGGAAGACGGCAAAGTGGAGTGCCCGCTGCATGAAGCGGTTTTCGATGTCAAAACCGGGCAGTGCCTGCACGGCCCCGGCGGCCGCAATCTTAACCGCTACCCGGTTCGGGTATTTGAAAACCAGATCCAGATTACGTTTATCGAGGAGACCGTGGCATGAGCGACACCCCGAACTTTAACCCGGCACTGCCGGAAAGCCGCCAGTTTACCCCGCCCGCAGAAGGCGGCAACGGCGCAATCCATAAGCCGGGTGATTACCAGAACCTGATCTGGCAAACCCGCAGTCGCACGCCGGAAAACTGGGAAGTGAACCTTATCGCCACGCTGGAAGATCTCTTTGAGCAAGGGGCCGAAACCCTACCGGAGCTGGTGAGCGGGCTGAACGCGGTGCGTATGCACGACCAGCAGGGCGAGCCGTGGAGCGATGCCAGCTTCGAGGCATTCTTACAGGTTAACGGCTACTGAGGGCAAGGCGATGACGACAACCGTACAAAATTATCTCGATAAAGGCCTGCGCGGTCTTTGGTATCCGGTACTGGCCAGTTGGGAAGTGCAGTCTGCGCCGGTGGGCATCACTCGTCTTGGCGAGCAAATCGTGGTCTGGCGTAACAAAGACGGCCAGGTGCAGGCGCTGGAAGACCGCTGTCCGCACCGGGGCGCACGCCTGTCGATGGGCTGGAATCTCGGCGACCGCATTGCCTGCTGGTATCACGGCGTAGAAGTGGCTGGCAACGGCGAAGTGAAAGATGTCCCCGCCGTCGACAAGTGTCCGCTGGTGGGCCAGCAGTGCGTGCGCAGCTACAACGTCCAGGAGGCGCACGGTGCCATCTTCCTGTGGTTTGGCGTGACAGCCGATCAGCAGCCGGATGCGCTGAGCTTCCCGGCTGAGCTGGCCGATACGGAAACCTACAGCAACTTCCTGTGTACTGCGGCCTGGAAATGTAACTACCAGTATGCGCTGGAAAACGTGATGGATCCGATGCACGGTACCTATCTGCACTCTTCATCGCACTCGATGGCGGAAGGCGACCGCAAGGCCGATATGGTGCTACAGCCAACCAAAACCGGCTTTATCTTTGAGAAAAAAGGCCAGAGCGGCGTCAACTTTGACTGGGTTGAACTGGGCAACAGCGGCACCTTCTGGATGCGTCTGTCCATTCCGTATAAGAAGCGTTTTGGGCCGGGTGGTCACTTCTTTATCGTCGGTATGGTGGTACCGGAAGATAACGACAACTGTCGCGTCTTCTTCTGGCGTATCCGCCGCGTGCAGGGTTGGCAGCGTGACATGTGGCGCTTTATGTACCGCAACCGTCTGGAAAAACTGCACTGGGAAGTGCTTGAGCAGGACCGCGTAGTGCTGGAAAGCATGGCGCCGAACGCCCGTGACCATGAGTATCTCTATCAGCATGACGTCGGTCTTTCCCGCCTGCGCCGGATGATGCAAAAATCGGCCAAAGAGCAACTGGCCATCCGCGAACAGCAGCAGGGGGTTGCCTGATGAATGGGCTGTTGAACGGTAAACGCATCGTAGTGACTGGCGCTGCGCGCGGCCTGGGCTACCACTTCGCCAAAGCCTGTGCGGAACAGGGGGCGGCGGTGGTGATGTGCGACATCCTGAAAGGTGAGCTGCTGGAGCGTGCGCACCAGTTAAGCGAGCAGGGCTACACGATTGAATCACACGTTATCGACCTGGCGGATGCTGACTCAATAGACGCGGTATTCAACGCCGTTGGCGAACGCGGGCCAATTGATGGCCTGGTGAACAACGCGGCGATGGCGACCGGCGTCGGCGGTAAAAACATGATCGATTACGATCCGGATCTTTGGGATCGCGTGATGTCCGTGAACGTGAAGGGAACCTGGCTGGTGACACGCGCCGCAGTCCCGCTGCTGCGTGAAGGTGCGGGGATCGTCAATATCGCGTCGGACACCGCGCTATGGGGCGCGCCGCGCCTGATGGCCTACGTCGCCAGTAAAGGTGCGGTGATTGCTATGACCCGCTCAATGGCGCGCGAACTAGGCGAAAAACGCATCCGTATCAACGCCATCGCGCCGGGGCTGACCCGCGTTGAGGCGACAGAGTACGTGCCTGCTGAACGTCATCAGTTGTATGAAAACGGCCGCGCACTCACCGGAGCGCAGCAGCCGGATGATGTGACCGGCAGCGTGGTATGGCTGCTCAGCGATCTGTCGCGTTTCATCACCGGGCAGTTGATTCCGGTCAACGGCGGCTTTGTTTTTAACTGATTTTCGGAGTCGATATGGCAAACGATCAGGAAGTGAAATATCTGGTGCCGGGGCTGGAGCGCGGATTGCAACTGCTGCTGGCTTTCGGCGAGCAGCATCGCGAACTGACCTTTGCCGAGCTGCACCGGTTGGTGGATATGCCGAAGGCCACCGCCTACCGGGTGGTGCAAACGCTGGAGTATATGGGTTTTCTGGAGCGCAATACGCGCACCAACACCTTCTCGCTGGGCATGAACGTACTGCGTTTGGGTTTTGAATATATTGCTTCGCTGGATGTGGCCCAGGTGGGCCAGCCGGTGATTGAACAACTGCGTGACACCAGCCAGTGCAGCAGCCATCTGGCGATCCGCGATGGGCGCGACATTATCTATATCGCCCGTGTCAGCGCCGCTGGCTCGCGTATCAACCAGGTCAGCATTGGCACCCGCTTACCGGTGCACTGCACCTCGCTGGGGCGCATGCTTCTGACCGACCTTAGCCGCGCCGATTTTGAACAACTGTTCCCGCAAGAGCGCCTGCCGGGGAACACGCCGGGCCAGTTGCAGGACCGCGAAGCGCTGTGGCAGATGGTGCAGCAGGATAAGGTGCGCGGCTACGTGATTGGCGAATCTTTCTTCCGCCACGGCATCTCCTCCATCGTTTATCCGGTGTATGACCGCTGCGGGAAAGTGGCGGCTGTGGTGAGCATTCTGGTGCCGTCGGAAGAGATCCCGCAAAGCGATCGCGAACGGCTGCAAAGCGAGGTGAGCCTGGCGGCGGATAAAATTTCCGGCTTCTTAGGTTATCTCTCGAAAGCTAGCTAAATCAAAAGATTAACGCCAGGCGCTTGACTGCGTCGGGCATATTTTACGCCCAAATTCGGGTGATGAACGGTAAATGAGGCAACGAACGATGAGCGTAATCGGAATTGAAAAGCTGGAATTTGGCGTCGACGACCTGACGCACTGCGCCAAATTTATGCGTGATTTTGGCCTGACGGGAGACGCCAGCGGCCAGCGTTTTACCACCCTAAGCGGTGCCCGCGTGGAGCTGAACCCGATCGACAGCCCGGATCTTCCTGCTGCGTTTGAAGCCGGTAACACCCTGCGCCGCATGACCTGGTCGGTAGCCAGCCCGCAGGAACTGGAAGCCTTAAAGCCGAAGCTGGCGCAGCAGCCGGGTTTTCGTGAAGTAGACGGCGCGCTGGAATGCCGCGATCCGAACGGCATGACTCTGCGCGTACAGGTGAGCCAGCAGGTGCCGGTTGAGCTGAACGTCGAGCCAATCAATCAGTGGGGCGACGTCCGCCGTATCGACACGCCGAGCCCGGTTTACGATCGCGCTGAGCCGATCAACGTCGGCCACGTGGTGTTCTTCGTCGAAGAGTTGGCTGCGGTGGAGAGATTTTATCGCGACGTGCTCGGCTTTCAGGTTTCCGATCGCTATATCAATCGCGCGGTGTTCCTGCGCTGCGGCGTACGCGGCGGCCACCACAACCTCTTCTTACTGCAACTGCCGAACCGCAAGCGTGGTCTGAACCACGTTGCCTTTACCGTGCGTGATATCCATGAAGTGATCGGCGGCGGCATCGCCATGAACAAGAATGCCTGGAGCACCTTTATTGGGCCGGGACGCCACCCGGTGTCGTCGGCTTACTTCTGGTATGTCAACAGTCCGACCGGCGGCGCGTTTGAGTACTACACCAACGACGACTATCTGACGGAAAACTGGCAGCCGCGTGAGCTGGAGCATTCGCTGGTCTCTTTTACTGAATGGGCGGTGGAAGGCGGTATCGATCATGACACGCGTCGCCAGCAGAAGAAAACGGAGGCCCTATGACGACGCGTATTGTCATTGTTGGCGGCGGTCAGGCGGGCGGATGGGCGGCGAAAACCCTGCGCGACGAAGGCTTTGACGGCGAGATTTGCGTCGTCGCTGAAGAGGCGTGGGACTTCTACGAGCGCCCGCCGCTGTCGAAAGCCACGTTGCTGGAGCCGGACGCTGTGTTGCCGCGACTGTTTAGCGAAGCGGCACAACAGGCGCTGAACCTGAACTGGTACCGTCCGCTGCGGGTGGAATCCATCCACCGTGAGGCGAAAACGGTACAGCTAAGCAACGGAGAACTGCTTAGTTACAACATGCTATTAATCGCCACCGGTGGACGGGCACGCTTGCCGGGGGCGGCGTGGGAACAGCATCCGCAGGTTTACACGCTGCGTCATTGGCAGGATGCCCAGCGTTTGAAAGGACGCCTGACGGAGTGCAAAACGCTGGCGATCATCGGCGGCGGCTGGATTGGCCTGGAGATTGCCGCTTCGGCGCGCAAAAGCGGCATAGCGGTTACGCTGTTTGAGCAGCAGCCTGCGCTGTGTATGCGCTCGGTCAGTGCCGACGTCTCTGCGCACCTGGCGGCTGTCCACCGCGAGCAGGGCGTGGATATCCGTACCGGCTGCGGCACGCTGGAACTGGAGGATAACGATGGCCTGCCGACGATCCATTGTGACAGCCAGCGTGAAACCTATGACGCAGTCGTGGTGGGGATCGGCGTCGATCTCAATCTGGAGCTGGCGCGTGACGCCGGGCTGCACACCGACCGCGGGATCGTCGTCGATGCGCAGGGGCGAACCTCGGATCCGGCCATTTTTGCCGCAGGCGATGTGGCGCAGCATCACCAGTACGGCCTGTGCATTCAGTCCTGGGCCTTTGCGCAGAATCAGTCGGTGGCGACGGCAAAAGCGATGCTCAATGCAGACGCCGCAGGTTATGACGAAGCTCCGTGGCTGTGGTCGGATCAATACCAGAACAACATTCAGATCCTCGGCATTCCACAGCCTGACAGTAAAACGATCGTCCGTGAGAATACGCTTTTCTTCTCGTTGGACGGAAACGGACGGCTGGCGCAGTTGGTGGCGTTCAATGACGCACGCACCGTAAAGCTGGCGAAACGCTGGATGGCGGCTGGACGGGATCTGTCTGACGTTCCGCTCGCCGACCCGACCTTTTCACTGATGTCATTGCGATAACCGACGCGTACCCTTAGGGGGGGTAAATGACCACATTCGAGACGAACACCGCGCCCGCAGAGGCGAACGGTGAGGGAACCCGTACGCCTGAAAAAGCTGTTCGCTGGGCGATCCCGCTGTCGCTGCTGGCCTGTGTACTGCTGGCGTTTTTCGACAAAATCAGCATTGCCGCGCTGTTTTCTGACGGCCATTTTCAGCAGGCGATGGGCATTGATTTTGACACCACGCGCCTTGGCATTCTGATGAGTGCGTTTTTGCTGAGCTACGGTTTTTCATCGGTATTTCTGAGCGGCCTCGGCGACAAGATTGCGCCGCTGCGCCTGCTGACCGGGATGATGGCGGTGTGGTGCGTGCTGATGGTGGCGATGGGCTTCACCCACAACTACACCCTGATGATTGTGCTGCGCATTCTGCTCGGTGTCGCTGAGGGGCCGCTGTTTCCGCTGGCTTTCGCCATCGTTCGCCACAACTTCCCGCAGCGTCTGCAGGCGCGGGCCACCATGCTGTGGCTGCTCGGCACGCCGTTTGGCGCAGCGATTGGCTTCCCGCTCTCCCTGTGGCTGCTCAACACCTTCGGCTGGCAGAGCACCTTCTTCGTGATGGCGATGCTGACTGTGCCGGTACTGATTTTCGTGCGCATTGGCCTGCGGGGCATCCGTCTGGATGCAAAGCCGACCACCGCGCAGGCGACACAAGAAGCGCGACGTTTGGCGCGCCGTGAGCTGTTCGTCAGTCCGCACTTCTGGATTATTTGCATCTTTAACATCACCTTCCTGACCTATCTGTGGGGCATTAACGGCTGGTTGCCGGGTTATCTGATCAAAGGCAAAGGCATCCATCTCGAACATGCCGGCTGGCTCTCATCGATGCCGTTTATCGCCATGCTGGCAGGGGAAGTGATTGGCGCATGGCTGTCGGACCGCGTCGATAAACGCGCGGCGGCCTGCTTTATCTCGATGGCGGGCGCAGGGGTTGGGCTGGCGGTGGTGATGCATCTGAATACCCCGCTGGCCGTCATCGCGGCAATGAGCTTTAGCACCTTTATGTGGGGAACCGGCGCCCCCAACATTTTTGCGCTGCTGGCGAAGGCGACCCACCCGAGGGTGAGCGCTACCGCCGGCGGTATCTTCAACGGGCTGGGAAACTTTGCGGGTGCGCTGTCGCCAGCGGTGATGGGGGTGCTTATCGCCTTCACCCACAGCATGGATTCCGGGCTGATTTTTCTGGCGGTGATGGCGGCGGTGGGCTGCGTCCTGTTACTGCCGCTGCTGAAACGTTACTGAGGAGAGTGTCATGACTGATTCAACCGTAACCGCAAAACCGGGCATTAAACCTGACCATCTGACCATGGAAGAGTGGGTCGAGTCGCGCATTGCGCGCTTTGAAGGACGCAAGTACGACTGGAACGCGCTGAAGTTCCAGGCCGACTATGACCCGAAATATCGCCGTGCGCAGATGCGCTACATCGGCACCGGCGCGACGGGCGTGGCAACCGATGCCAATACCGTTCCCGCCGAGCACTTCACCTTCTCCACCATGGTGCTGCCGTCAAAATGCGAAGGGCCGCTGCACCTGCACGATGATGTGGAAGAGGTTTTCTTCATGCTGAAAGGGCAGATCACACTGATGATTCAGGACGGCGATAACTACACCGAAACCGTGCTGCGCGAACGCGATTTGATCTCTGTGCCGCCGGGTATTTATCGCGGACTGTTTAACCACGGCGAAGAAGAAGCGCTGATGTGCGTGATGCTGGGTACACAGAAACCGCACATCCCGACCTATCCGACCGATCATCCACTGTCAAAAGTGAAGCGGGGCTAAGGGGGCGCTATGACGGGTTTTCGTGAACAGGGCTGCGGTATTCCGCTGATGCTGTTGCACGGTATCAGCTCCGGCGCGAGCTCCTGGCATAAGCAGATGACGCTGGCGGGTTTCCGCGTGCTGGCCTGGGATATGCCTGGTTACGGCGAGAGCCCAATACTTGATGTTGCACAGGCCAACGCGGGGGATTACGCCGACGCGTTGGCGGCAATGCTGGACAGCGCAGGCGTTCGGCAGACGGTGCTGGTAGGGCATTCACTCGGTGCGCTGGTCGCCAGCGCGTTTGCGGCGAAATACCCCGACCGCGTGCTGCACCTGGTGCTGGCAGATGCCGCACAGGGCTACGGCCAGAGCGCGCCCGAGCAGCGCGAGAAAGTTTGGCGCAGCCGTGAGCAACAAATCGCACTCGGTGGCGAGATCCTCGCGCAAACCCGGGCGGCGAAGCTACTGCACCCCGGTGCGCGTGAGGCAGATATCGCCACCGTAGCCGCCGGGATGCGCAGGCTGCGCGCCGAGGGCTATCTCGCTGCCGCGTGGATGCTGGCGCACGACGACATTCACGGCTGGCTCAGGATCTACGGCGGCGCATTTGAAGTCTGGTGCGGCGAGCAGGATGCCATCACCCCGCCTGAGTTGGTACACGGACTGGCGCTGCGCTACGGCATGTCGTACACCGCTATTCCGCAGGCCGGACATGCTAGTTATCTCGATAACAACGCGTTTTTTAATCAACAGCTTTTACGTATTAAACAAGAGGTGCGCGATGAATGCACAAATTAACGGACGTGTCGCGGTGGTCACCGGAGGGTCTTCGGGTATTGGTTTTGAAACGCTGCGTCTGCTGTTGGGCGAAGGGGCGAAAGTCGCGTTCTGCGGACGCGATCCTGACCGCCTTGCCAGCGCCCACGCGGCGCTGCAAAACGAATATCCTGAGGGCGAGGTGTTTTCATGGCGCTGCGACGTGCTGAAAGCCGAAGAGGTGCAGGCGTTTTCCGAGGCGGTGAACGCCCGTTTTGGCCCGGCAGATATGTTGATCAACAACGCCGGACAGGGCTATGTGGCGCATTTTGCTGATACCCCGCGCGAGGCGTGGTTGCATGAAGCCGAGCTGAAACTGTTCGGCGTGATTAACCCGGTGCAGGCGTTTTTACCGCAGCTTGAGCAGTCGGATATCGCCTCGATTACCTGCGTAAACTCCCTGCTGGCGCTACAGCCGGAAGAGCACATGATTGCCACCTCGGCGGCGCGCGCAGCGCTACTGAATATGACGCTAACACTGTCAAAAGATCTGGTGGAAAAAGGCATTCGCGTTAATTCAATTTTACTCGGCATGGTCGAGTCCGGGCAGTGGCAACGCCGGTTTGCTAACCGCGCCGATAAGAACCAGAGCTGGCCGGAGTGGACGGCGGATATCGCCCGCAAGCGCGGTATTCCCATGGCCCGCCTGGGCAAACCGCAGGAGCCAGCGCAGGCGCTGTTATTCCTCGCCTCCCCGCTGGCCTCGTTTACTACCGGTGCGGCGCTGGATGTCTCCGGCGGTTTCTGCCGTCACCTTTAAGGAAGCGTCATGAAAAAGATCATGTTAATTGGCTACGGCGCGATGGCGCAGGCGGTGATTGAACGCTTGCCGCCGCAGGTGGCTATCGGTTGGATCGTCGCGCGTGAATCTCACCACGCGGCGATCCACGAGCAGTTTGGCGGCACAGTCACCGCACTGATCACGCCAATGGATTGTGCTGAGACGCCGGATCTGGTGCTGGAGTGTGCCAGTCAGCAGGCGGTGGCGCAGTACGGCGAGGCGGTACTGGCGCGCGGCTGGCATCTGGCGGTGATCTCCACCGGGGCGTTGGCCGACAGCGCGCTGGAGCAACGCCTGCTGAACGCGAGCGGAAGGCTCACGCTGCTGAGCGGCGCGGTAGCGGGGATTGACGGGTTGGCGGCGGCGAAAGAGGGCGGGCTTGAGCGCGTTACCTACCAGTCGCGTAAAAGCCCGGCCAGTTGGCGCGGTAGCCACGCTGAACAGCTTATCGATCTTAACACCGTTTCCGAGGCGCAGATTTTCTTTGAAGGCAGTGCCCGCGAGGCGGCCAGGCTGTTTCCGGCTAACGCCAACGTGGCGGCGACCGTGGCGCTCGGCGGTATCGGTATGGATGACACCCGCGTGCAACTGATGGTAGACCCGGCCACGAAACGCAATACCCACACCCTGCACGTTGAAGGTCTGTTTGGCGAATTTCATCTGGAACTGAGCGGCTTACCGCTGGCCAGCAACCCGAAAACTTCCACCCTGGCGGCGTTAAGCGCAGTGCGCGCCTGCCGCGAGCTGGTCCAGCGCTGAGAGGCTGAAATGGATGAATTAATGATTTTTATCGGCGGCCACTGGCGGCACGGCGGCGGAAAGATGATGCAAAGCAGCTTCCCGGCTGACGGTTCTATCAACGCCACGATGCACGCGGCAAGCCTTGATGATCTACAGGAAGCGATTGAGTGCGCGGACCGCGCATGGCGTGAGCCGACGTGGCGCAACGCGCTGTCGCACCAGCGTGCGAAGATCCTGCACAAGGTTGCGGATGACATTGAAGCCCGTACCGATGAGCTGGCGCACATGCAGAGCCGCGACAACGGCAAGCCGCTGGCGGAAGCGCGAGGCCTGGTGATGAGTGCAGCGGCGACCGCCCGCTATTTCGCCGCCGCCTGTGAGCTGCTGGAAGGCGAACTGCCGACGCCGCGCCAACCGGATCTGCTGACGCTGAGCCGTTATGAAGCGCTCGGCGTAGTGGCGGCGATTACGCCGTGGAACTCGCCGATTGCCAGCGAAATGCAAAAAGTGGCCCCAGCCATTGCCGCTGGCAACGCGGTGATCCTGAAACCCGCCGAGGCCACGCCGCTGATGGCGCTGGAACTGGCGCGAATTTTCGAACGGGCGGGGCTGCCGGCAGGCCTGCTGAGCGTGCTGCCGGGCAAAGGCTCGGTGATCGGCGACGCCCTGGCGCGTCATCCGAAGGTGCGCAAAATCTCCTTCACCGGCGGTACGACAACCGGTCGCCATCTGGCGCACGTGGCGGCGGAAAAGTTAATCCCCACCTCGCTGGAGCTGGGCGGCAAATCGCCGACTATCGTGCTGGAAGATGCCGATATCGAGCAGGCGGCGCGCGGCATCTGCTACGGCATTTTTAGTTCAGCCGGGCAGGCGTGCATTGCGGGTTCGCGGCTGTTTATTCACGAACAGGTTTACGCCCCGCTGATGGCGCGGCTGCTGGAGCTAACTCGCAGTCTGCGCGTAGGCCATCCTTTCAACCGCGACACGCATGTAGGGCCGCTGATTAGCGAAGCGCATCGCCAGCATGTGCTGGAGTATGTAGAGCTTGCGAAGCGGGAAGGCGGGCGCGTGCTGTGCGGTGGTGAGATCCCGGCGGATCCTGCTCTGGCGGCGGGCAGTTTCTTTCTGCCAACGATCGTCGAGGGGCTGAAGAACAGCGCTCGCGCCAGCCAGGAGGAGATCTTCGGCCCGGTGCTGGTGGTGATGCCTTTTCACGATGAAGATGCGCTGGTTCGCGAAGCCAATGACTCGGTCTACGGGCTAGCGGCGGGCATCTGGACGCGTGATACCGGCCGCGCCCTGCGCCTGAGCGAACGGCTGGAGGCGGGAACGGTGTGGATTAATACCTACAAAGTTTTCTCTATTTCGACCCCGTTTGGGGGCTTTAAAGAGAGCGGTCTGGGCCGCGAAAAGGGCATTCAGGGGCTGAAGGCCTGGATGCAACAAAAGAGCATTTATCTGGCGACGGGTAATAGCGTCAACCACTGGTGCGACTGAGAAAGGGTGAGCAATGAGCGAAATGATAACCGTCGGCGACGCCATCGCCAGAACGCTGGAGCAGTATCACGTTGAGGCCATCTACGGCGTCATCTCTATCCATAACCTACCGATCGCCGATGCGGTCGGCCAGCGCGGCAATATCCGCTTCGTGCCCGGGCGCGGCGAGGCGGGTTCGGTCACCATGGCCGACGCCCACGGGCGTTTCTCCGGGCTTGGCGTGGCGCTGACCAGTACCGGCGCGGGCGCCGGAAATGCGGTCGGGGCGCTGGTTGAAGCAATGAACGCCTGCACACCGTTGCTGCACTTAACGGGCCAGGTCGAAAAGGCCTGGTTGGATGCCGACACTGGTTTTATTCACGAGACGCGCGATCAGCTCACCTTCCTGAAGGCGAGCTCAAAGCGGGCGTATCGCATCAGCAATGCCAACCAGGCCATCGCGATTCTGCATAAGGCCATTCAGGAGGCGAAAACGCCGCCGTGTGGGCCAGTCTCGGTTGAAATTCCGATCGATATTCAGAGCGCTAAAATCCCTGCTTCGCTGGTGACGGCACCGGTACAAACGCCTCCGGCGGCGGGCGTAACAAGCGATGTGGTGGATGCGCTGTGGGCGCAACTGAAGCAGGCGAAGTTACCGCTGCTGTGGCTGGGCGGCGGGGCGCTGGGTAGCGCAGACGCGGTGAAAAAGCTGGCCGATGCCGGGGTGACCGTTATTTCCAGTACCCACGCTCGTGGCGTATTGCCGGACAGCCATCGCGCCAGCCTGCGGGCCTTCCATAACTCGCCGTCAGTTGAAGCGGTCATTTCTGCCTGTGATTTTACGCTGGTGGCGGGCTCGCGCCTGCGTAGCAATGAAACGCGTTCCTGGACGCTGGAGCTACCGCATCCGCGCGTACAAATTGATATCGATCCGGCGGCGGCCAGCCGTAACTATTTGATGGACAACACTCTGATTGCCGACTGTTCTGTTCTGCTCGCCGCATTGGCGGAGAAAGTACAGGGCCGTGAGTGGGGGAATGCGCAGTGGGATGCGCGGGTGAGCGAGGCGGTCGCTAAAGCGGAGCAGGAGTTGCGCACGCAGTGCGGCGAGTATGCAAAACTCAACGACGCCATCGACCGGGCGCTGCCGGAAAACGGCCTGCTGGTACGCGATATTACCGTGTCTGGCAGCCTGTGGGGCAGCCGCTTGTTCCGCGCTAACGGCCCACTGATGAACATCCACTCCCTCGCTGGTGCAATAGGTATGGGTCTGCCGATGGCTATCGGCACGGCGATTGCTAACCCACAGCGTAAGGTGGTGGGGTTGGTCGGTGACGGCGGTCTGAGTCTGAACCTGGGCGAGCTGGCAACGCTGGCGCAGGAGAAAGCCAACGTTACGCTGCTGATTATGAACGACGGTGGCTACGGCGTGATGCGCGGCATTCAGGATAAATACTTCGGCGGACGGCAGTACTACAACGAACTGCATACACCGGACTTTACTCTGCTGGCGCAAGCTATTGGGCTACAGGCATGGTGTGTCGAGCGAGCGGAGGATTTTAATGCCGTGATGACTGAAGCGCTGGCGATCCCGGGGCCGTCAGTGGTGGAGGTGAAGATGGGGCAGATTGGCGCACTGAAGTTCGCCGGGCCGCCGCAGAAGACGTTGTATTGAGAGAAAAGCCGGATGGCGATGCTAACGCATCTTATCCGGCATACCACGCTGGCCGCCCCCAAACTGACTTCGCCAATAACGTCCGATCACAGGACGAAATAAGTAGGCCGGATAAGGCGTTTACGCCGCCATCCGGCACTGTTCAATGGTTACTTAATGCCGTCTGTCGACATGCGATCGCGAATATGTTGCGCACGTTCGGCAGACGCAGGGTGATCGTCAAACATAGAGCTTTGACGGCCCGCTTCTAACTTCGCCAGTTTCTCAAAGCTGGTGGCCAGTCCCAATGGATCAATCCCGCGTTTACGCAACAGATCGTAGGAATAGTCATCCGCTTCGGACTCCTGGCGCTGGGAGAACTGTGAATTCACCAGTTTTTCGCCAAGATCGCCCAATTGCGATTGTGACAGGCTACCGACGATCCCGCCCGCAGAGGCAGCGGCGACGCGAACGGCGTTAGTGCCCAGCGCAACCTGCATCCCTTTCTTCACGTGACCGAGCGCAACGTGCCCCATTTCATGGCCGATCACCGCCTCGACTTCGTTATCGGTCATCATATCCATCAGTCCGCTATAGACACGAATACAGCCGTTGGCCATCGCAAACGCGTTCACGTCTTTCGCCATATACACTTTGTAGTTCACTGGCTGCCCGTTGATGTTGTCACCGAGCGCTCCCGCAATTTTGCTCAGACGTTTAGCGTATTCACTGCTGGCCGGGGCGATGGTTGCTTTACCGTCCATCTCCTGGCAAGCCTGATCGCTCAGTGTCTTGATCTGTGCATCGCTCAGGCTATAAGCCTGTAAGGCTTCACTACCAGACGTCATCAGCCCGCCTGAATCCATGTTCTGACAACCGGTCAGAGCGAATGCAATTCCACAGGCTAGTAATGCAGAACGAATTTTCATTGTGATTATTCCACGTTAATGATTATTGCCATCATCTGAAATTTCCCGCTGTTGAAGAGCAGGGAATTTAGACAAAGTATAAAGAGAATCCTTATAAATGAGCGAGTAGATTGCGCAACCTACGATCGTGTTCAGGAGATTTCCGAAACGGCAAAAGGATGCTCCATGTACATGGCACGCGGCTTGGGTTACATTGTTGGCACTTTTTTCCGGCGTAGCCCAAAACGCGCGGTCGTCAAGCCGTTTGGGTATGGCCTTCATCATCCGATCTGGAGTCAAAATGTCCTCACGTAAAGAGCTTGCCAATGCTATTCGTGCGCTGAGCATGGACGCAGTACAGAAAGCCAAATCCGGCCATCCGGGTGCCCCGATGGGTATGGCTGACATTGCCGAAGTCCTGTGGCGTGATTTCCTGAACCACAACCCGCAGAACCCGGCCTGGGCTGACCGTGACCGCTTCGTGCTGTCTAACGGCCACGGCTCCATGCTGATTTACAGCCTGCTGCACCTCACCGGCTATGACCTGCCGATGTCTGAGCTGCAGAACTTCCGTCAGCTGCATTCCAAAACTCCGGGTCACCCGGAAGTGGGTTACACCGCGGGTGTTGAAACCACGACGGGGCCGCTGGGTCAGGGTATTGCTAACGCAGTCGGTATGGCCATCGCAGAAAAAACGCTGGCAGCGCAGTTTAACCGTCCTGGCCACGACATCGTTGACCACTTCACTTACGCTTTCATGGGCGATGGCTGCATGATGGAAGGTATCTCTCACGAGGTATGTTCCCTGGCCGGTACGCTGAAACTGGGTAAACTGGTTGCGTTCTACGATGACAACGGCATCTCTATTGATGGTCATGTTGAAGGCTGGTTCACCGACGATACCGCTAAACGTTTCGAAGCCTACGGCTGGCACGTGGTGCGTGGTGTTGACGGACATGATGCACAAGCAATTAAACGCGCAGTAGAAGAAGCGCGTGCTGTGACCGACAAACCGTCCCTGCTGATGTGCAAAACCATCATCGGTTTCGGTTCCCCGAACAAAGCCGGTACGCATGACTCCCACGGTGCGCCGCTGGGCGATGCAGAAATTGCACTGACCCGTGAGCAACTGGGCTGGAAATACGCGCCGTTCGAAATCCCGTCTGAAATCTACGCGCAGTGGGATGCGAAAGAAGCAGGCCAGGCGAAAGAGTCCGCATGGAACGAGAAATTCGCCGCTTACGCGAAAGCCTTCCCGCAGGAAGCTGCTGAATTCACCCGTCGTATGAAAGGTGAAATGCCGTCTGACTTCGACGCGAAAGCGAACGAGTTCATTGCTAAGTTGCAGGCTAACCCGTCTAAAATCGCCAGCCGTAAAGCGTCTCAGAATGCGATCGAAGCGTTTGGCCCTTGGCTTCCAGAATTCCTCGGCGGTTCCGCTGACCTGGCACCAAGCAACCTGACCCTGTGGTCTGGTTCTAAGGCTATTAACGAAGATACTGCCGGTAACTACATCCATTACGGTGTACGTGAATTCGGTATGACCGCGATTGCCAACGGTATCTCCCTGCACGGCGGTTTCCTGCCGTACACCTCGACCTTCCTGATGTTCGTTGAATACGCACGTAATGCCGTACGTATGGCTGCGCTGATGAAACAGCGTCAGGTGATGGTCTACACCCACGACTCCATCGGTCTGGGCGAAGATGGCCCGACTCACCAGCCGGTAGAGCAGGTCGCTTCTCTGCGTGTGACCCCGAACATGTCCACATGGCGTCCGTGTGACCAGGTTGAATCCGCGGTAGCGTGGAAATATGGCGTTGAGCGTCAGGACGGCCCGACCGCGCTGATCCTTTCCCGTCAGAACCTGGCGCAGCAGGATCGTACCGCTGAGCAACTGGCGAACATCGCTCGCGGTGGTTACGTGCTGAAAGATTGCGCCGGTCAGCCGGAGCTGATTTTCATTGCCACCGGTTCTGAAGTTGAACTGGCTGTGGCTGCGTGGGACAAACTGTCTGCCGAAGGCGTTAAGGCGCGCGTGGTTTCCATGCCGTCTACCGATGCGTTCGACAAGCAGGATGCCGCTTACCGTGAATCCGTACTGCCGAAAGCCGTTTCCGCACGCGTTGCTGTGGAAGCCGGTATCGCAGACTACTGGTTCAAATACGTGGGCCTGAACGGCGCTATCGTCGGCATGACCACCTTCGGTGAGTCTGCACCGGCTGAGCTGCTGTTCGAAGAGTTCGGCTTCACCGTTGATAACGTGGTTGCCAAAGCGAAATCGCTGCTGTAATTACGCGGTTATCGTTAAAACGGGTCGCTCAGGCGGCCCGTTTTTTTTCATGCTACGCCATAATCAATTGCCCTGTTTCCAGGCGAACCGCCCGTGGGAAGTGACGCTGTGTAAATGCAGCGTCATGGCTAATTGCTACCACGCTGTTGCCCCGCTGGCGGCAAACTGCGAGCCAGTTCTCGAAGACGCCCAGCCAGTGTGCGTCAAAGTCCCGGCTGGGTTCATCCAGCAGCAGAATGGCGGGCGCCATTGCCTCAAGGCTTGCAACTGCGACCATTCGGCGCTGCGCCGTGTGCAGATCCAGCGGGTGCGCGTCGGCAACATCGTCTAACTGACACAATTGCAATGCGGCGGCGGTGCGTTGCGCAATCTCATCCGGCGGTCGTTTTTGTAATCGCAATCCGAAGGCGACTTCTTCAGATACCTTGCTGTGAAACAGTTGGTTTTCGGCTTCCTGAAACAGGACGCCGAACACGTTTGCTCGTTCACGGTTTTTCAGTTGCGCAATCGGTCTTCCCTGAAGGTGGACGGAACCGGAAGACGGGGAGAGTAACCCGGCCATAACTCGCAGCAGCGTGGATTTACCCGCGCCATTATCGCCGGTCAGCGCCAGCCATTCGCCAGTTTTTAACTCCAGCGAGATTGCCCGAAGACAATCGTCCGACGCGCCCGGCCAGCGATAATTGACCTCAGTTAGCGTTAGCATCGTACAGACAATTCTCCGTTGTGAAGCTGCCAGCTATGTTGGCAATAGGCGAGAAAAGGTTCGGGGTTGCGCTCGAAAAGGATAACCAGTGCCTGTTGCGCCTGCGCCCAGTCCTGCAAACGCTCCAGCAGCAACCGGGTGGCCTGGGCGGTTAAACGACTGAAGGCTTCATCAAGGATCAGAAGCGTCGGTTGCATCGCCAATGCACTGGCAATCACCACCCGTTGCGTCTCTCCGCCGGAGAGCGTGCCGGGATGGCGATGGCGCAGCGTCTGACACGCTGTCAGAGTGAGTGCGTGGTCGATGCGGCGCATGATTTCCGCTTCGCTGAGCCCGAGATTTTCCGGGCCAAAGGCGACTTCTTCTTCCACGCTAAAGGTACAACCGGAAAGCTGCAGATAAGGCGACTGCTGGACGAGCTGAACGGTTTGCGATTGCTCCACCAGAGAGCGCTCGCCGATGGGCACGCCCAGAAGGGTGCCTTTGCCCGCAATCTCACCGGGCAGAAAGTCGGGATACCAGCCAGCCATCAGTTGAGCCAGGGTGCTTTTTCCGCTGCCGTTATCACCAAAAATCGCCACCATACCGGATTCCGCGTAGTGGAAATCAAACCTAAACGCAGGGCGCGTGGTTTGTGTTGGGTGGTAGCAAAACTGTTCTAGCGTAACCATATCCAGACTCCTGCTTCCGCCAGCATGAAAAACACCATACTGTAGCGCGCCACGCGCTGAAACGTACTGTCCACTGGCGCCCATAGCGTGGTACGGCGTCGGTGTAATCGAAATGCCCGCATATCCAGTGCTGCGCCGCGTACCGCCAGATCGTTGAGGGCATTATGTGTCAGAGGAACAATCAGTGCTGGCATGGCGCGAAGCCGCTGATACCAGCCTTCATCCAGCGGCACGCCGCGTGCGCGTTGCGCTTCGTGAATGATAGACAGTTGTTGCCTGAGCTGTTCTGCCACCAAAAGCGGCCCCGCGAACAGGTAGGCGACACCTGGGGGTAAGCGAGACGCAAACAGCGCGCGGATAAACTGGCGAACCGGTACGTACTGCATCCAAAGCTGTGACGTGGAGACGATCGCCAGAATCCGTAGCCACAACGTGATGGCCTGCGCCCAGCGCTGTGGATCGCGCGGCTTACCGCTTAACCACTCGCTCAACCACCCGCCGTGTACGAGCCACAGGCCAAATCCCAGCGATAGCATCAGCCAGGCAACGTATTTTGCCCGCTGACGTGTGGCCTTCCCCCCGCTAAGCAGAGAAAGGCGGCTCCGCTGTAGAGCGGAAGTACGGTATTAGCAGGCAGCAGCAACGTGGAGCATGCCGCCAGTGCCCACAGGGTTAACGAGGTGAACGGGTGCATTAGCGCACGGCAGACATTGTGGGGAAATGGCGTGTAGTGCGAAGCGGCAACTGTCGCAGTAGCATCCAGACGATGACCGCCGTCAGGATCTTATCGACCAGGTTGGCGCCCAGCACGGTAATGGCGACAGATTCCACCAGATTCTGGCCGACAGAGTGCATCCAGGCGATGAACAGATCGGCACCGCTGCCAGTCACCCCGCCAAAGAGTGCGGTACGCAAGGGCACGGCAACCAGCGTGACCGCCAGTGTGATCACCACGCCGCTGGCCACGACTTTCGGCAATGTGCGAAACCAGCCTGCCCGTGCCAGCCATCCAGCGACCAGACCAATTACCATGGCGACTGGCGCGAATGCCGCCGCAATCGGATCGGTCAACAATCCCCAGAGTAGATTGGTCAGTAATCCGGTCAACATACCAATGACGGGGCCTAACAGCACGGCGCTTATCAGGGTACCGATCGAATCGAGAAAAATGGGCAGCTTCAGCATGCTGATGAGCTGTCCGCCGATCATATTGATGGCTATAGAAATCACAATCAGCACCAGCGACTGGCTGGAAAATTGACGACGCGCCATAAAAAACCTCTTACCAGGTAATGGGTTAACGGGGGGAAATAACCAGTTCGTCATAGTGAGACACCGCACAAGGCTGGCGGCTAAACGCCAGTGCGGTCAGCTCGCCGATCACCAGTTCAAGCGTGGTGCGAACGGTGCAGCCAGACATCATATGACCGCCCTGCATGGCGCCCTTTGAGTCTGAAACGCAGAGATGCAGATGTTCGCCAGCAAGTTCGAGCGTGCCGCTCAACGAGATAACTTCATAAGTTCCGCGAAGCAGTGTGGTGTCTTCTTGTCCGGCGTACCGCAGGGCGACGTGGGTCAGACTGCCGGTGCAACCTGCAATCCAGGCGGCTTGCAACTGGTGTTGATTTACAAACGCATGTAACTGTGTGAAGACTTCCTGACCGGGAAGCAAACGAAGCGCATAAAACCGTGCTTCAGACGAGGAGAGATGAGATGTAGTCATATTTTGGGGGACTCCGAGACTCGGACGTAACGCTGATAATATAGACGCTGGTGGCGGTACTTCCTGATATAAATCAGGATTTTTAACGCGACAACGAAAAGATTTTGCTACGCTTATTCGCAATTCTGGAATATGGAATAAAACTGACGTGTTCAGGTACGAAAATGTGACGTATGTCAGATAACTGCGTTCTTTGGCTGGACAATCATTCCTTTTATTCCTCGTTTCGCTTATTCTAGCTGAAGCGTTTCAGTCGATTAAATGTTCGACAAATAATCAATCAGTCGCAGTTTGCGACAGGTAAGGTTTTCCTCGACGATTTGCTGGATTACTCTGTCAGCCTCATTTGAATCGGGATAGCCTTGCAGGAGACCTATGACCGTACGCGTAGCGATTAATGGCTTTGGTCGCATCGGGCGTAATGTGGTTCGTGCTTTGTATGAATCCGGACGTCGGGCGGAAATCACCGTGGTGGCAATCAACGAACTGGCGGATGCTGCAGGCATGGCGCATTTGTTGAAATATGACACCAGCCATGGACGTTTTGCATGGGATGTTCGCCAGGAGCGCGATCAACTCATCGTTGGCGATGATGCTATTCGCATTTTGCACGAACGGACTCTCGACGTGCTGCCCTGGCGTGAACTGGGTGTTGATATTGTGCTGGATTGCACCGGCGTCTACGGTAACCGCGAACACGGCGAGGCACATATCGCCGCTGGCGCAAAGAAAGTGCTCTTTTCACATCCTGGCAGCAACGATCTCGACGCCACCGTGGTATTTGGCGTGAATCAGGAACAGTTGCGGGCAGAACACCACATTGTCTCGAATGCCTCCTGCACGACGAATTGCATTATTCCGGTCATCAAGTTGTTGGATGATGCTTATGGCATTGAGTCCGGAACCGTCACCACGATCCACTCGGCTATGCACGATCAACAGGTGATTGATGCGTATCATCCTGACCTGCGACGTACGCGAGCCGCGAGCCAGTCGATTATTCCGGTTGATACCAAACTGTCTGCCGGTATTACGCGAATTTTTCCGCAATTCAACGATCGATTCGAAGCGATTGCTGTTCGCGTACCGACCATAAATGTGACGGCGATCGACTTAAGTGTGACGGTGAAAAAACCAGTAAAAGCCAATGAAGTCAATCAGTTGCTGCAAAAAGCAGCACAAGGTGCATTTCATGGTATAGTTGACTATACGGAATTACCGTTGGTCTCGATAGATTTTAACCACGACCCGCACAGTGCCATCGTTGATGGGACTCAAACACGCGTGAGTGGTGCGCACCTGATTAAGACTCTGGTCTGGTGTGATAATGAATGGGGCTTTGCTAACCGCATGCTCGACACAACGTTAGCTATGGCTGCTATTGGTTTCAGGTAAAGCGCGTAAGCGCTTGCAAAACTTTAAGAATCAACGAGAGGATTCACCATGTCTGTAATTAAGATGACCGATCTGGATCTTGCTGGTAAACGTGTTTTTATCCGTGCGGATCTGAACGTACCAGTTAAAGAAGGGAAAGTAACCAGCGACGCGCGTATCCGTGCTTCTCTGCCAACCATCGAACTGGCCCTGAAGCAGGGTGCAAAAGTGATGGTAACTTCCCACCTGGGTCGTCCTACCGAAGGCGAGTACAACGAAGAATTCTCTCTGCTGCCGGTTGTTAACTACCTGAAAGACAAGCTGTCTAACCCGGTTCGTCTGGTAAAAGATTACCTGGACGGCGTTGAAGTTGCCGCCGGTGAACTGGTGGTTCTGGAAAACGTTCGCTTTAACAAAGGCGAGAAGAAAGACGACGAAGCACTGTCCAAAAAATACGCTGCATTGTGCGACGTATTCGTGATGGACGCTTTCGGTACGGCTCACCGTGCACAGGCTTCTACCCACGGTATCGGCAAATTTGCAGACGTAGCATGTGCAGGCCCGCTGCTGGCTGACGAACTGGAAGCACTGGGTAAAGCACTGAAAGAACCGGCTCGCCCGATGGTCGCTATCGTTGGTGGTTCTAAAGTCTCTACCAAACTGACCGTTCTGGACTCTCTGTCTAAAATCGCTGACCAACTGATCGTTGGCGGTGGTATCGCCAACACCTTCGTTGCTGCTCAAGGCCACAACGTCGGCAAATCCCTGTACGAAGCTGACCTGGTTGATGAAGCAAAACGTCTGCTGACTATCTGTGACATCCCGGTTCCGGCTGATGTTCGCGTCGCGACTGAGTTCTCTGAATCCGCAGCGGCTACCCTGAAATCTGTTTCTGACGTGAAAGAAGACGAGCAGATCCTGGATATCGGTGATGCTTCCGCACAGCAACTGGCTGAAATCCTGAAGAATGCAAAAACCATTCTGTGGAACGGCCCGGTAGGCGTGTTTGAATTCCCGAACTTCCGTAAAGGCACTGAAATCGTTGCTAACGCCATTGCAGACAGCGAAGCATTCTCCATCGCTGGCGGCGGCGACACGCTGGCCGCTATCGATCTGTTCGGTATCGCTGACAAGATCTCCTACATTTCCACTGGCGGCGGCGCATTCCTCGAATTCGTGGAAGGCAAAGTACTGCCGGCAGTAGCTATGCTCGAAGAGCGCGCTAAGAAGTAAGTCATTTAAGGGCAGGGAAACCTGCCCAATTTTCAGCGCGCTTTGCAAGCACGCACCATTTTCTAAGGCCCGACGATACAGGACAACGAAACATGTCTAAAATTTTTGATTTCGTAAAACCAGGCGTAATCACTGGTGATGACGTACAGAAAGTGTTCCAGGTAGCAAAAGAAAACAACTTCGCTCTGCCAGCAGTTAACTGCGTCGGTACCGACTCCATCAACGCCGTTCTGGAAACCGCTGCGAAAGTAAAAGCGCCGGTTATCGTCCAGTTCTCTAACGGTGGTGCTTCTTTCATCGCGGGTAAAGGCGTGAAGTCTGACGTTCCTCAGGGCGCAGCAATCCTCGGTGCTATCTCTGGCGCGCATCACGTTCATCAGATGGCTGAACACTACGGTGTTCCGGTTATCCTGCACACTGACCACTGCGCGAAGAAACTGCTGCCGTGGATCGACGGTCTGCTGGACGCGGGTGAAAAACACTTTGCTGCTACCGGCAAGCCGCTGTTCTCTTCTCACATGATCGACCTGTCTGAAGAGTCTCTGGAAGAGAACATCGAAATCTGCTCCAAATACCTGGCGCGCATGTCCAAAATGGGCATGACCCTGGAAATCGAACTGGGTTGCACCGGTGGTGAAGAAGATGGCGTGGACAACAGCCACATGGACGCTTCTGCACTGTACACCCAGCCGGAAGACGTTGATTACGCGTACACCGAGCTGAGCAAAATCAGCCCGCGTTTCACCATCGCCGCTTCCTTCGGTAACGTACACGGCGTTTACAAACCAGGTAACGTGGTTCTGACTCCGACGATCCTGCGCGACTCTCAGGACTATGTTTCTAAGAAACACAACCTGCCGCACAACAGCCTGAACTTCGTCTTCCACGGCGGTTCCGGTTCTACTGCTCAGGAAATCAAAGACTCCGTAAGCTACGGCGTAGTGAAAATGAACATCGATACCGACACCCAATGGGCGACCTGGGAAGGTGTTCTGAACTACTACAAAGCGAACGAAGCTTACCTGCAAGGCCAGTTGGGCAACCCGAAAGGCGAAGATCAGCCGAACAAGAAATACTACGATCCGCGCGTATGGCTGCGTGCTGGTCAGGCAACCATGATCACCCGTCTGGAGCAGGCTTTCACTGAACTGAACGCGGTTGACGTTCTGTAATGTAAGCCATTCTGCATGACATGAGGCCCGCATTTGCGGGCCTTTTTTATGGCGAATTCAATATACTGTTTGTGCAGAATATGTGATCAATTTGGCAGAATTCCTCCTTTTTGTTTACTCTTGTCAGACTGCCGGTCTTTTGGGGCCGGCTTTATGTCTCCCGTTTGGGTAAGCAAAAAAGGAATAGTGAATGGAAGATCTCAATGTTGTCGACAGCATTAACGGTGCAGGCACCTGGCTGATTCGCAACCAGGCATTACTGCTGAGTTATGCCGTTAACATCGTTGCTGCAATCGCTATCATCATCGTCGGGATGATCGTGGCGCGTATCGTATCAAATACCGTGAACCGTCTGATGGTTGCGCGTCAAATTGATACGACGGTCGCTGACTTTCTCTCCGCGCTGGTGCGTTACGGTATCATCGCCTTTACGCTGATTGCGGCATTGGGTCGAGTCGGGGTTCAGACGGCCTCCGTCATTGCGGTACTGGGTGCCGCAGGTTTAGCCGTTGGTCTGGCGCTGCAAGGGTCTTTGTCTAACCTCGCTGCTGGGGTATTGCTGGTGATGTTCCGTCCGTTCCGTGCCGGTGAGTATGTTGATCTGGGCGGCGTTGCGGGATCGGTACTTAACGTGCAGATTTTCTCCACCACCATGCGCACTCTCGACGGTAAAATCGTGGTGATTCCCAACGGTAAAATCATCGCCGGAAATATCATTAACTTTTCCCGTGAGCCGGTTCGCCGCAACGAATTTATTATCAGCGTGACCTATGACGCCGATATTGATCAGGTGAAAAAGATCCTGACCGATATCATTCAGTCTGAAGATCGTATTCTGAAAGACCGTGAAATGACCGTACGCCTGAATGAGCTGGGCGCGTCATCGATTAATTTCGTGGTGCGTGCCTGGAGCAACAGCGGCGATCTACAAGAGGTGTATTGGGATGTGCTGGAACGCATTAAGCGTGAGTTTGATGCGCAGGGCATTCGCTTCCCGTCGCCGAAAATGGACGTCAACTTCAAGCGTGTGAAAGAGAGCGTAGCAGAGTAATTTTTACGTTCGCGTAGGGCCTGATGGCGCGATGCTGTCAGGCCTGCAACGGCAGTCTTTCGTCGTCCGTATCACGCATTAGAGTCCATTCGGCATTTTCTTCGCTCTCCATTAATTCCTCTAATATGTGATTAAAATTATCAATTTCCGCTAATGATTTTGCCGCGCTATAGTCTGCATTAAAGATGAATTGCTCAGGATATCTAACGTGTTGTCTTATTATTTTCAAGGGCTTGCGCTCGGCGCGGCCATGATCCTGCCTCTCGGCCCACAGAATGCGTTTGTCATGAATCAGGGGATTCGTCGGCAGTATCACCTGATGATTGCCTTACTTTGCGCTGTCAGCGACTTGCTGCTGATTTGTGCGGGGATCTTTGGCGGCAGCGCATTGTTAATGCAGTCGCCGTGGCTGATGGCGCTTGTCACCTGGGGCGGCGTGGCCTTTCTCCTGTGGTATGGTTTCGGCGCGTTAAAAACGGCAATGAGCAGTAACCTGGAACTCGCCAGCGCGGAAGTGATGAAACAGGGGCGCTGGAAAATCATCGCCACCATGCTGGCGGTAACCTGGCTCAATCCGCATGTTTATCTGGATACCTTCGTGGTGCTGGGGAGTCTGGGTGGGCAACTGGATGTCGAACCCCGGCGCTGGTTCGCTCTCGGTACGGTGAGCGCGTCATTTCTTTGGTTCTTTGGTCTGGCGCTGCTGGCCGCCTGGCTGGCACCGAGACTGCGTACCGCCAAAGCCCAACGCACGATCAATATTTTGGTTGGACTGGTGATGTGGTTTATCGCTTTTCAACTGGCAAAAGAAGGTGTTGCGCACGTTCATGCCCTCTTTATTTAGGCCTGGTCTGATAGACAATATGCAGATACACGCTAAGCTTGCCTGCATGCGCCCTGAGTTTCAGGGCAATAAATGAAACATGGAGGAGCGACAGTGAAGTTCAAAATGATGGCCCTGGCGGCATTAGTCGGATTCAGTGCAATCTCGGTACAGGCAAATGAATTACCTGCCGGGCCGCACATTGTGACCTCCGGTACAGCAAGTGTGGACGCGACCCCAGATATCGCTACCCTGGCGATTGAAGTGAATGTTGCGGCGAAAGATGCGGCAACCGCCAAGAAACAGGCGGACGAGCGCGTGGCGCAGTATCTTTCCTTCCTTGAGCAAAATCAGATAGCGAAGAAAGATATCAGTTCAGCCAACCTGCGCACGCAGCCGGACTACGATTATCAGAATGGTAAAAGTGTTCTGAAAGGCTACCGTGCGGTGCGTACCGTTGAAGTGACTCTGCGACAACTGGACAAGCTTAACGCCCTGTTGGATGGCGCACTGAAGGCCGGTTTGAACGAGATCCGTTCAGTCTCGCTGGGTGTTGCGCAGCCGGAAGAATATAAAGACAAGGCGCGCAAAGCGGCGATTGACGATGCAATCCATCAGGCTCAGGAGCTGGCGGCGGGTTTCAACAGCAAACTGGGGCCGGTCTACAGCGTGCGCTACCACGTCTCCAACTATCAGCCCAGCCCGGTGGTACGGATGATGAAAGCGGATGCGGCGCCTGCCGTGTCGGCTGAGGAAAGCTATGAGCAGCCAACCATCCAGTTTGGCGATCAGGTCGATGTGGTATTCCAGTTGGAACCTGCCGCAGGGCAGCAACAGGCAACGCCCCCTAAAGCACAGTAATCTACAGAACCCGGCGTCACTGCCGGGTTTTTTAATCCTTTCCGTATTTCCCTTCATCTATTTTGTGAACAACTGTAAAAGTGGGACGCTGCTTCCAGTCTTTTTCTTCGACAAAATGAGGATATGCCATGGTGATTTCATGAGGTAACTATGGATATCTTTATTTCAAAGAAGATGCGTAATTTCATTCTGTTGGCGCAAACCAACAATATTGTCAGAGCGGCGGAAAAAATACATATGACGGCCTCTCCCTTTGGCAAAAGCATTTCGGCGCTGGAGGAGCAGATCGGTTACACGCTGTTTACCCGCAAAGATAACAGCATCAGCCTGAATAAGGCGGGGCAGGAGTTGTATCAAAAACTTTTTCCGATTTATCAGCGTTTATCCGCAATCGATAACGACATTCAGCACTCGGCCCGCCGCTCGCGCAATATTGTGATCGGAATCGACAATACGTATCCCACCATTATTTTCGATCAGCTGATAAGCCTCGGTGACAAGTATGACGGTGTGACCGCGCAGGCCGTTGAATTTAGCGAGAACGGGGTTATCGATAATTTGTTCGACAGGAAGCTCGATTTTATTCTTTCGCCGCAGCAGGTTTCAGCCCGCGTCGAGCAACTGGACAATCTCACCGTGACAGACCTGCCGCCGCTGCGTCTGGGGTTTCTGGTTTCCCGGCGTTATGAAGAGAGGCAGCCGCAGGAGCTCTTACAGGAGTTACCCTGGCTACAAATGCGCTTTCAGAACAGAGCCAATTTTGAAGCAATGCTGGATGCGTATATGCGCCCGTGTGGGATTAGCCCTACAATTATTTATCGGCCTTACAGTTTTATGGCGAAGATCAGCGCCGTGGAGCGCGGGCAGTTTTTGACGGTAATACCGCATTTTGCCTGGCGTCTGGTGAATCCGGCAAAACTCAAGTATTTCGACGCGCCGCACAGCCCGATGTATATGCGGGAATTTCTCTATTCCCTGAAGAACCATCGTTATACCACCACGATGCTTCAGCATATTGCCGAAGATCGTGACGGTACAGCGAACTAACCGAGCATCGAACCGCTTTCCAGCAGGTTGCGGTGCAGATCAAACGCGTGACGAAGATCGTGATGGATATGCCCGCCGGGGGCATTTTCCAGATAACGGTGCAGATAATCCCGGTACAGCGGATGCGCGCAGTTGTCGATAATCGTGCGCGCGCGCTGAAGCGGGGATAACCCGCGCAAATCAGCAATACCTTGCTCGGTAATGATGACCTTAACGCTGTGTTCACTGTGATCAACGTGGCTGCACATCGGGACAATCGTTGAAATCTTCCCGCCTTTCGCAATAGACGGCGCCATAAAGATAGACAAATAGGCGTTACGTTCAAAATCGCCGCTGCCGCCGATACCATTCATCAGATTGACACCGGCAATATGCGTCGAGTTGGCGTGACCATAAATATCAAACTCAAGGCCGACATTCAGCGCAATCACCCCCAGGCGGCGAATAATCTCCGGATTATTGGATATCTCCTGTGGGCGAAGCACGATGCGACTGGCGAAGAAATCCATATTGTCGTAAATCTTTTGCAGTGAACTGGCCGAAACGGTCAGGCTGGAAGCGCTGGCGCCGATAATTTTCTCCGTCTCCAGCAGATGCACCACCGAGTCCTGCAGTACCTCGGAATACATCATAAACGGCGGGATCTGCGGATTTTCGCCAAGCCTCGCCATAACCGCATTGTTAATATTGCCGACCCCGCTTTGCAGGGGCAGAAATTCCGGTGGAATGCGCTGATTCACGATTTCATTGAGTAGGAACGCCACGACATTGTCGGCAATTTGCTGGCAGGTCGGGTTTTCTTTTACCGTCGTGTTTCCGGCGTCGGGTAATTCAGTTTCCACCAGGGCGACGATCTTTTTGGGATCAATCTGCACACACTGGCTGCCTACGCGATCCATGGTATGAAAAATAGGTACGCTATTGCGCCGCGGTGGCGCGCCGGGAATGACAATATCGGCCAGTTCACTGACTCGCGGGCTATGGTAGTGATTCAGTTCAATGATCACTTTTTTCGCCCGCAGCAGCCAGGTTGGCGCATTGCCGATCCCGCTGGAAAGCCAGACCCGGCCATCCGGCGCAATCGAGGAGGCCTCAATTACCGCAATATCAATGTCGCCAAAAAAACCGTAATTGACCATTTGCGCCACTTCGCTCAGGTGCAGATCGACAAAATTAACCTGCCCCTGATTGATTTTTTCCCGCAGACAGGCGGAGGTCTGATACGGCGCTCGCCAGGAGACGGCGTCCGCCTCTGACAATGCGTCGTCGGCCGCCGCGCCGATAGAAGCGCCGGTCAGCAGACGGATCTGAAAAGGCTGTTGCGCGCCATGCTTTTCACTGGCACGTCTGGCAATGGCGGCGGGCAGGGCTTTCGGCGAACCCGCCGGGGTAAAGCCGCTGAAGGCAACCATATCATCGTGCTGAATAAACTCCGCCGCTTCATCGGCGCTCATTCGTTTCATTCTGCGTTCCTTCGTTGGACGCTATTAGTGACCGACAAAATTCGGTTTCCGTTTTTGCAGGAACGCGTTCATCCCTTCCTGATAGTCCTGGCTGTCGTAAACGGCGCGGCGCATTCCCTGGATACGCTCGAACTCATCAGAATTCATGGTGTGTGCTTCACCCAGTACGCGTAGCTCTTCCTTGATGACGGCGATCGCCAAAGGCGCTTTTTCTGAAATGTGGTGCGCTATCTGGAGGGTGAAATCTTCCAGCTCAGCAACATCGACCACATGGTTAAGAATGCCGACAGCCAGCGCCCGTTGTGCGGTAATGGGGGAGGCGGTAAAAATCAGCTCTTTGACGATATGGAAACCTGCGTCCCGCGTCAGGTTGTGAATGCCCACCAGGTTATACGGCACGCCGAGATTGACCGGGGTCATCGAGAAGGTCGACGTGCTGGCGGCGATAATCAGATCGGAACTCATGATCATTTCAAACGCACCGCCCCAGACGCTGCCTTCGACCATGGAAATAACCGGTTTAGGATATTTTTGGATCATGCGGGTTATCTGGCGCAGCGGATCGTCATACGAGAGCGGATCGCGCCGTCCGGTGGGCAGTTCGTGAATGTCATGGCCCGCCGAGAAGACTTTTGCCCCGCTGGGAGCGCGCAAAATGATGCAACGAATGTCTGGTCGATTCAGGTCGCTCAGCGCCTGCATTAAATCGTCCATAAACACTTTACTCAGGGCGTTGAGTTTACGGGCATAGTTAAACTCAATAACCGCAACTTTATGGATAATGACAACGTTAACATATTGATAAGACATAAAAGTTCCTTTATTCAAAATACTGATGCTGAAGAAATTCGTTGATGTGACGCAGGCCGGTACGCGGTGACAGGTCATTGTTTTTGACCGCCTGCAGCATTTGATGGAAATAACGATCAAATTCGGTACGGGTAAAGAGCAGGCGCAGCGCCGATTCTTCGGTCTGTTTTTGCAGCCACTCGACCGACTGCTGCTGGCGAACGTGCGCCAGCCGACCGCTGGCGGTGAGTGCGGCTCTGAAGTCGGTGATGGTTTGCCATATCTCGTCAATGCCGCGTTTCTCAAGAGCGCTGCAGGCCAGAACCTGCGGCTGCCACTCTTCATACTTGCGGCGTAAAATGTGCAGCGCAGCGTCATACATATGGCGGGTAATGGCGACGTTGGGGCGATTATCGGCGTCATCCTTATTGATAACGATCAGGTCAGCCATCTCCATGATCCCTTTTTTGATCCCTTGCAGAGCGTCGCCGCCGCCCGCAATTTGCAGCGAGACAAAGCAGTCCACCATGCGGGCGACTTCAATTTCTGACTGACCCACACCAACGGTTTCGACAATGACCACATCAAAGCCCGCCGCTTCGCAGAGCAGAATCAATTCATGAGCGCGCTGGCTGGTTCCACCCAGATGCCCGCTGGAGGGCACCGGGCGAATAAACGCGGCATCGGCGCGCGCCAGTTCCGTCATGCGGGTTTTGTCCCCGAGAATACTGCCGCCGCTCACCGGGCTGCTCGGGTCGACGGCGATGACCGCCACCCGCAGGCCGTGGCGGATAAGCAACATGCCGAATGCGTCGAGAAAGGTGCTCTTCCCCGCACCTGGCGTACCGGTAATGCCCAGACGCAGGGCATTGCCGGTGAACGGCATGATCGCATCCAGCAGTGTTGTGCTCAGCGCCTGATGCCCGGGATGACGGCTTTCTATCAGCGTCATCGCCTGAGCGAGCGTGGCGCGATCGCCCAGTTGGAGTCGCCGGATAGTCTCTTCCAGCGTGGCGTCGTTAATCATGCTGTTGCTCAATGCGGGTCAACACATCGCGCACGCTTTCCAGCATGGGGGTGCCGGGACCATAAATTGCCGCGACGCCGCGTTCTTGCAGGAAAGTGTAATCCTGAGGTGGGATCACGCCGCCTGCCACGACCAGGATATCTTCGCGACCCCAGTTTTTGAGCGCAGCCACCAGCTCAGGGATCAGCGTTTTATGACCGGCGGCCAGCGACGATGCGCCTACCACGTGCACGTCGTTTTCGATCGCCAGACGGGCTATTTCTTCTGGCGTGGAAAACATCGGGCTGAGATCAACGTCGAAACCGAGATCGGAATAGGCGCTGGCGATCACTTTCGCGCCGCGATCGTGGCCATCCTGGCCCATTTTTGCGATCAGGATCCGCGGACGGCGGCCATGATCGGTGAGAAACTGTTCGGTTTGCGCAAGGATGGCGTCGAACTCAGCGGCGGAGTTGCTGGATTGATGATAGCTTTGCGCAATCACGCCGGTGACGCACTGGCTGGGGACGAGGTAACGGTCGAACGCCGTTTCCAGCGCATCGGAAATTTCACCCAATGTGGCGCGGGCCCGGGCGGCAACGACTGCGGCGGCAAGCAGGTTTTCATTATGCTGTGCGGCATGGGTGAGGGCGCGCAGTGCGGATTTGACCGCTGCGTCGTCGCGGGTGGCGCGGATGTGCTTCAGTGAGGCAATTTGCTCGTTGCGGACTTTAACGTTGTCAATTTCCAGCACTGACGTTTCATCTTCTTTCTCCAGCTTGTATTTGTTCACCCCGACGATCACCCGTTTGCCCTGATCGATAAGCGACTGTTCGCGAGCGGATGCCTCTTCGATCATCCGTTTCGGCAGCCCGGCTTCGATAGCCTTCGCCATGCCGCCCGCCTCGTCGATTTGCTGAATGATCGCCCGCGCCTGCTTGACGACCTGATCGGTCAGCGACTCTACGTAGTAAGAGCCCGCCAGCGGATCGACGGTGCGACAAATTTCTGACTCTTCCTGAATGATAATTTGCGTGTTGCGGGCGATACGCGCCGAAAAATCGCCGGGCAGGCCCAGCGCTTCGTCGAAGGCGTTGGTATGGAGAGACTGGGTACCGCCAAGCGTTGCGCCAAGCGCTTCAATGGTGGTGCGGATGACATTGTTATAGGGATCCTGCTCGGTCAGACTCCAGCCGGAGGTCTGGCAGTGGGTGCGCAGCGCCAGCGATTTCGGGTTGGTTGCCCCAAAACTGCTGACCGCTTCGCTCCACAGGTAACGTGCGGCGCGCAGCATGGCGACGTTCATAAACAGATCCATGCCGATACCGAAGAAGAAAGATAAGCGAGGGGCAAAATCATCAATTTTCAGTCCGGCAGAGAGTGCCGCTTTGATGTACTCGATGCCGTCCGCCAGGGTGAACGCAACCTGCTGTACACAGTTGGCGCCAGCTTCCCCCATGTGATAACCGCTAATACTGATGGTGTTAAAGCGCGGCATATTGCCCGAACACCAGGCAATGATGTCGGCGATAATGCGCATGGAGGGTTTTGGTGGATAAATATAGGTGTTGCGGCACAGGTACTCTTTCAGGATATCGTTTTGAATCGTGCCGGTGAGTTGTTCTGGTGTGGCGCCCTGTTCTTCCGCTGCCACGATATAGAACGCCATTACCGGCAATACCGCGCCGTTCATGGTCATTGAGACGGACATTTTATCCAGAGGGATCTGGTCGAACAGGACTTTCATATCTTCCACGGTATCAATGGCGACACCGGCTTTACCCACATCGCCCGCCACACGCGGATTATCAGAGTCGTAACCGCGATGGGTGGCGAGATCAAACGCCACGGATAATCCTTTTTGCCCCGCAGCAAGGTTGCGACGGTAAAAGGCATTGGACTCTTTGGCAGTGGAAAAACCGGCGTACTGGCGAATAGTCCAGGGTTGCGCCGTGTACATGGTGGCGCGTGGGCCGCGAACGTAGGGCGGCAGACCGGGGAGGGTATCCATCACTTCCAGATTATCGAGGTCGGCGGGGGTATATAACGGCTTGACGGCGATCCCTTCTGCCGTGTGGCGAACAAGGTCTTCGACGGTTTTTTCCTGACGACTGAGTTCCTTATTGGCCAGCCGTTGCCAGTCCTGCAAATGTGACATGTGTTGCTCCGTATTACGCAATGGAAGGGGTTCTTGCGAATACGGTGAGCTTTTTAACCTGCGCTGTCGCCAGCAAAAAACAGCCAACGACGCGTCGTTTTTTGCCGCCTGGAATTATTTATTTTGTGATGTATTTCAAAGACTTTTATTTGCAAGTGAGCCGGATAAATTCAATGTTATCCGGCAATCGGGCATTAATCCTGACGCAGCACTTTATGACCGTATGCCAGCAGCGCGTCAGTGACGTTGCGCATCATGCGGCTCTCCGGCGCAAAACGGTGCCAGTAAAGCATCCGGCGCTGAAACAGACCGGGCGTTAAGTCGATCAACTCGCCGCTGTCCAGCTCTTGCTCGATCTGCAAATGGGGGATCATACAGCAGGTCGTGCCCTGACGAGCCAGTTGCACAAAGGCTTCAGAAGAGTTAACGATGTGGCACGGTACGCTACCCGGCGGCAGGTCGAAGTTCTGCTGCAGGAAGGCCTGGTGCATATCATCGAGATGGTCAAATGCTACCGCGGGCGCTTTCAGCAGCGCCGAGCGGGTGACACCGTTCGGAAAATAGCGTGCCGCAAAGGCGCGTGAGGCCACGAACAGATAGTCGAGTGCGCCGAGCTTATCGACCAGACAGCTTGGCAGCGCCTGGTGCTGAATACTCACCGCGCCCACCACCTCGCCGCGACGCAGACGTTCTTGCGTACGGGTTTCATCTTCCACCTGTAAATTCAGGCGGATAGGCGAATCAGCCAGCACGGGAGCCAGAGCGGGCAGCAGCCAGGTTGCCAGGCTGTCGGCGTTCACCGCCAGCGACAACAGCAGCGGCGTTGAGCCAGTTTGCTCGTCTCCCAGCCATTCGTCTTCCAGCAGTTCAACCTGACGCAGCAGCGCCAGCAGCTTTTGCCCTTGCTCCGTCGGGCGTGGCGGAACGGTACGTACCAGCAGCGGCTGCCCGAACATATTCTCAAGCTGTTTTATGCGTTGTGAGACGGCGGATTGCGTGATGCACAGCTTCTGTGCCGCGCGCTCAAATCCTCGTTCACGTATCACCGCATCCAATGCTTGTAGTGTTCTGTAGTCCGGACGTTTCATTGCTATGACGTACTCCTGAAATTTGGGGGGTTATGCACTATGACACAAATTTTAGTTGGGTACAGACGAATTCCACCGTTGGCAAATGGGGGTTGGGACATTTTTCTCATCAATGTTCTATAATGCGCCTGAAATTTCACACCACAGGCGAAACGACCATGACGCAGGATGAACTGAAAAAAGCAGTAGGATGGGCGGCACTTCAGTATGTACAACCCGGAACCATTGTAGGAGTAGGGACAGGCTCAACCGCCGCGCACTTTATTGATGCGCTGGGTACAATGAAAGGCCAGATTGAAGGCGCAGTGTCCAGTTCGGATGCGTCCACTGAAAAACTCAAAAGCCTTGGCATTCACGTTTTTGATCTTAACGAAGTGGACAGCCTGGGTGTCTACGTTGACGGCGCGGATGAAATCAACGGCCACATGCAGATGATCAAAGGCGGCGGCGCGGCGTTAACCCGTGAAAAGATTATTGCCTCGGTGGCGAAGAAATTCATTTGTATCGCAGATGCTTCCAAAGAGGTGGATATTCTGGGGAATTTCCCACTGCCGGTAGAAGTGATCCCGATGGCGCGCAGCGCCGTTGCACGCCAGTTAGTGAAGCTCGGCGGTCGTCCGGAGTATCGTCAGGGCGTGGTGACTGATAACGGCAACGTGATCCTCGACGTACACGGTATGGAAATCATCGACCCTATCGCGATGGAAAATGCCATTAACGCGATTCCGGGCGTGGTGACAGTCGGTCTGTTCGCCAACCGTGGCGCGGACGTTGCGCTGATTGGCACCGCTGACGGTGTGAAAACTATCGTGAAATAATCTGACAGGGGAACCGCTTCCCCTGTTAAAAAATTTTCGGTAGGGCAAATTTGGTGACATGTATCACGTTTAGAAACTTGCCCTACCGATCTCGCTAAACTCCCGCGACTTCCCAGCATTTTCCTCTGTTATTTCCTGCCGAATCCGGTGTCCCCAGAATGGTGACGCAAACGTTCATATTGCCGCGATAGTTTTTTTTGATATGTTGAAGGCGGATGCAAATCCACACACACAACATCAGATTGATAAAAAGACAGGATCGGGGAAATGGCAAAGGTATCGCTGGAGAAAGACAAAATTAAATTTCTGCTGGTTGAAGGCGTGCACCAACGTGCACTGGAAAACCTTCGCGCAGCAGGTTATACCAACATCGAATTCCATAAAGGCGCTCTGGATGCCGAGCAACTGAAAGAATCGATCCGTGATGCCCACTTCATTGGCCTGCGATCCCGTACTCATCTGACAGAGGATGTGATTGAATCGGCAGAGAAACTGGTGGCGATTGGCTGTTTCTGCATCGGCACTAACCAGGTTGATTTGAGCGCGGCGTCAAAACGCGGGATCCCCGTGTTTAACGCGCCATTCTCAAATACCCGTTCTGTCGCAGAATTGGTGATTGGTGAGCTGCTGCTTCTGCTTCGCGGCGTGCCGGAGGCAAATGCCAAAGCGCATCGTGGCGTCTGGAATAAACTGGCATCGGGCTCTTTTGAAGCGCGTGGCAAAAAACTGGGCATCATTGGCTACGGTCATATCGGTACTCAGTTGGGTATTCTGGCGGAATCGCTGGGGATGCATGTCTACTTCTATGACATTGAAAACAAATTACCGCTGGGTAATGCGACTCAGGTACAGCACCTCTCCGATTTGCTGAACATGAGCGATGTCGTGAGCCTGCACGTACCGGAAAACGCCTCGACCAAAAACATGATGGGCGCGAAAGAGATTGCGTTGATGAAGCCGGGTGCACTGCTGATCAACGCCGCGCGTGGAACAGTTGTGGATATTCCGGCACTGTGCGATGCGCTGGCAACCAAACATTTGGCGGGTGCCGCGATCGACGTCTTCCCGACGGAGCCGGCAACCAACAGCGATCCTTTCACCTCGCCGCTGTGTGAGTTCGACAACGTGATCCTGACCCCGCACATTGGTGGCTCAACTCAGGAAGCGCAGGAAAATATCGGTCTTGAAGTTGCCGGTAAACTGACGAAATATTCTGACAACGGCTCCACGCTTTCTGCGGTTAACTTCCCGGAAGTGTCACTGCCGCTGCACGGCGGCCGCCGTTTGATGCACATCCACGAAAACCGTCCAGGCGTATTAACGGCGCTTAACCAGATTTTTGCTGAGCAGGGCGTCAACATTGCGGCGCAATATCTGCAAACCTCTGCACAAGTGGGTTATGTGGTCATTGATATTGAAGCCGATGAAGATGTGGCGGAGAAAGCACTGCTGGCGATGAAGGCGCTCCCGGGCACCATTCGCGCGCGTTTGCTGTACTAATTTACCTGTCCTGCCCGGTGGCGCGACGCTACCGGGTCTTATTTCGTGTACTCATCCACTTCGTAGTCCCGGCCAGGCACAGACGTCGCCCGGTTCGGATGAACATCCCTGAGTCGTTTCCTGTCGCAGTTGAGTCCTCTTGCAACGTATACATCCTGTTTACGAGCGTTGCCGCAATCGGCAATTAAAGGCATCGTGGCGCGTTGAGCATCAGAAAAAGGAATTTACGATAGAGGCTTCAGCATAGGGCTGAAACGGAAAAGCCCCTACCGAAGCAGGGGCTTAAAAAAGGAAAGGGACGATGATGAGATACGTCATCATGCTGCTAATCCTGTTAATCATCGCCTGGCCAGCATATTAACAGAGAGGAAGCAGGAGGGAGGTTCGCCTCCCTCACCCTTTACCGAGAAATTTAGGTCAAAAAAAAAGCGGTGTCAATGGGAAGAAGGCGCCGGCCATTCCCACACTTTCGACGGTGTCACTACCGCCGGTAAGGGAATATCCCACTCTTCAACCGGCAGTTTTTCGACTAACTGACAGTCATGGGCGTAGCCTACCGGTTGGATCTTGTGTTGCCGCCAGTTCTGCAATGTCCGGTCATAAAATCCACCGCCCATACCCAGACGCTGCCCTTCTTCGTCAAACGCCACTAACGGCGTTACCAGCACATCCAGTTGCGCCAGCGGCAATACGTCGCACACATCCAGTTTTGGCTCCTGAATCTTCAGGCGATTGGTGACCAGTTCGCTTTGGGGATGATAGTGCAGAAACAGTAAATTACCGGGGCTAAACGGATGCAGGACAGGGAGATAAACACGTTTGCCTGCCCGCCAGAGTTGTTCGATCAGCGGTTGCGTGTCGAGCTCGCCATCGAACGAGAGAAATAACGCGACAGTGTGCGCCATGACTACCGGCGGGTAAGCAAGCATTCTGTTCGCCGCGAGCTGGCCGAAATGGGTTTGCTGCTGAGGAGTCAGTGCTCGTCTACGTTGACGTATTAGCTGGCGGATTTCTTGTCGGGATAAAGGGAGTTCGGGAAGTTGTGTCATAGCTGTTGGTAGGTAGAAGGGGAATCTCCGAGATGCCGCCGCAGGCTGTAACCCTTGAACCCTTGGTTCAAGGTGAATGCGTCGTCACAGTTTTAAGGCTTCTCGGACGAACCGAGCATGCTCACCAACCGTGGAGCGCCACATTCTTGTGGTATGAAATATCGGCTCAGGGGACTGGCCCGCTTGCAAACATCTCAGAGAAATTTTGTCTTCACGGTCACTCTACCATAGTAAACCGAAAAGTGTTATTCAAAGTTTTGGCCCGTTTTTTCGGTTATGCGACCCTGATCAAGCAACGCTTGTTCGATGGTCTGTTGCAGCATCCGAATACGTTGTTCCATGCTCGCCGCGTAGTCACGCGTCTTCGCTTTTTCCTGAGCTAATTCATAGCTGATGTTCAATGCAGCGATGAAAACCAACTGCTCAGTATTTGTGACTCTAGTGCGAACTTTTAGATCTTGCAACCGCTGATTAAGATCGTCCGCTGCCTGATTCAACGCATCCTTTTGTTCAGGCGGGCAATTCACTCGCAGTGAACGGCCAAATATTTGGATATCGACGGGTTGTGCAGACATGCCACCTTCCTGCTGATTGACTGCGCTGCCTTCGTCTGTGAACCCAGGGTTCGCGAAGGGGCGACACTATAGCTACCCTGGTATGAAGATACAAGCCCTTTTCTGGTTCACCAGGGTCCAAAGTGGTAGCATATCATGAATATCCTCCCTTTGATGACGAATGCTTATGTCTATACAGAACGAAATGCCTGGTTACACCGAAATGAACCAGTTTTTGACCCAACAAGGGGCTGGATTGACCCCTGCTGAAATGCACGGTTTGATCAGCGGAATGATTTGCGGTGGCAACAACGACAGCTCCTGGCAGCCGCTGCTTCATGACCTGACAAACGAAGGTCTGGCCTTTGGTCATGAACTGGCGCAAGCATTGCGCAAAATGCATGCTGCAACCAGCGATGCGCTGGAAGATGACGGCTTTCTTTTTCAGCTTTTTCTGCCTGAAGGAGACGATGTCAGCGTGTTCGATCGCGCCGATGCGCTGGCGGGTTGGGTCAACCACTTTTTACTCGGCCTTGGCGTCACACAGCCTAAGCTCGACAAAGTGACGGGTGAAACCGGCGAAGCGATTGACGACCTGCGCAACATTGCGCAGTTGGGCTATGACGAAGACGAAGATCAGGAACAGCTGGAGATGTCGCTCGAAGAGATCATCGAATATGTGCGTGTTGCGGCGCTGCTGTGCCACGACACCTTCACGCGTCAGCAGCCAACCGCGCCGGAAGTGCGCAAACCGACCCTGCACTAAGAACAAAACGCCAAGGAGAGTGTTATGAGCGAACTATCCCTGCAAGAATACCTGCGTCGTCGCCAGGCATTGCTGGCGCAAATGCCGTCAGGCAGTGCGGCGCTGATTTTCGCCGCGCCAGAAGCGACGCGTAGCGCGGACAGTGAATATCCGTATCGCCAAAGTAGCGACTTCTGGTATTTCACCGGTTTTAATGAACCGGAAGCTGTGCTGGTGCTGATTAAAAGCGATGACACTCATAACCACAGCGTTTTGTTTAACCGGGTTCGCGACCTGACTGCGGAGATCTGGTTTGGTCGTCGTCTTGGGCAGGATGCCGCGCCAGAAAAGCTGGGCGTGGATCGCGCACTGGCGTTCAGCGAGATTAACCAGCAACTCTTCCAACTGCTTAATGGCCTGGATGTGGTGTATCACGCGCAAGGCGAGTATGCCTGGGCGGATGAAATTGTCTTTACCGCGCTGGATAAACTGCGCAAAGGGGCGCGTCAGAATCTGAAAGCGCCCGCGACGCTCACCGACTGGCGCCCGATGGTGCATGAGATGCGCCTGTTTAAATCCGCAGAAGAAATCGCCGTCATGCGGCGTGCCGGAGAGGTAAGCGCACTGGCGCATACGCGGGCGATGGAGAAATGCCGTCCGGGCATGTTTGAGTATCAACTGGAAGGGGAGATTCATCACGAATTTACCCGTCACGGCGCACGTTATCCTTCCTATAACACCATCGTTGGCAGCGGCGCAAATGGCTGCATCCTGCATTACACCGAAAATGAAAGCGAAATGCGCGATGGCTCGCTGGTGTTGATTGACGCCGGATGTGAATACAAAGGGTATGCCGGAGACATCACGCGAACCTTCCCGGTCAACGGCAAATTCACGCCCGCTCAGCGCGAGATTTACGACATTGTGCTGGCGTCGCTGGAAACCAGTTTACGTCTGTATCGCCCGGGCACCTCCATTCAGGACGTGACCGGCGAGGTGGTGCGCATTATGGTAACTGGCCTGGTGAAACTGGGTATCCTGAAGGGCGAAATCGATCAACTGATCGCCGATAACGCCCATCGTCCTTTCTTTATGCATGGCCTGAGTCACTGGCTGGGGCTGGATGTGCATGATGTCGGCACCTATGGTAAGGATCGCTCCCGTCTGCTTGAGCCAGGTATGGTTCTGACCGTTGAACCTGGTCTTTACATCGCGCCGGATGCCGACGTACCGGAAGCGTATCGCGGTATTGGTATCCGAATTGAAGATGACATCGTCATCACACAAACCGGTAACGAAAACCTGACCGCCAGCGTAGTGAAAAACGCGGACGACATCGAAGCCTTAATGGCTGCGGCGCGTCAACAATGAGCGTGATTATCGTAGGCGGCGGGATGGCCGGCGCGACGCTGGCGCTGGCAATATCTCAATTGAGTCATGGCAAACTGCCGGTGCATCTGATTGAAGCGACGGCGCCTGAAGCACAGGATCACCCCGGTTTCGACTCCCGGGCGATAGCTCTGGCGGCAGGGACTTGTCAGCAACTGGCACGGATGGGTATCTGGCAGGCGATTGCCGATTGCGCAACGGCCATCAATACCGTTCACGTTAGCGATCGCGGGCATGCCGGGTTTGTGACCCTGGATGCGCAAGATTATCGTATTGCGGCGTTAGGACAGGTCGTTGAGTTGCACGATGTCGGTCAGCGTTTGTTCGGACTGTTGCGCAAAGCACCGGGCGTGACGCTGCATTGCCCCGCTCGCGTTGCGACGGTTTCGCGCACGCAGGAGCAGGTCAATGTCACGCTGGAAAACGGTAATGTGATTACCGGCGACGTTTTGGTTGCGGCTGATGGCACGCGTTCTGCGCTGGCAACGGCCTGCGGCGTGGACTGGCAGCAAACGCCATACGAACAATTAGCGGTCATCGCCAACGTGGCTGTCTCTGTGCCTCATGAAGGTCGTGCATTTGAGCGCTTTACCCGGCATGGCCCACTGGCGATGTTGCCAATGTCTGCCGGGCGCTGCTCACTGGTGTGGTGTCATCCGCTGGAGCGACGTGAAGAGGTGATGGCCTGGTCCGATGAACAGTTTTGCCATGAATTGCAGAACGCATTTGGCTGGCGACTGGGACGTATTACCCAGGCGGGGAAACGCAGCGCCTATCCGCTTTCGCTGACGACGGCGGTCAAAGCCGTCACCCATCGTACGGTGCTGGTGGGAAATGCCGCGCAGACACTGCACCCTATCGCCGGACAAGGTTTTAATCTTGGATTGCGCGATGTGATGAGTCTTGCCGAAACGCTGACCCAGGCAGGGCAAGCTGGCGAAGACATCGGCGAATATCGCGTGCTGTCGCGTTATCAACAACGTCGACAGGCAGACCGTGAAACAACAATTGGCGTGACGAACAGTCTGGTTTATCTGTTTGCCAACCACTGGGCGCCGCTGGTTGTCGGACGCAATATCGGGTTGATGGCAATGGAATTATTGACACCGGCACGCGATGTGCTGGCGGAGCGGACCCTGGGTTGGGTAGCGCGTTAAATATGACCTGTAGGCCGCAGAACCTGGCAGGCCTGATAAGCGTAGCGCCATCGGGCAACTAACAATGCCGGATGGCGGCTTCGCCTTATCCGGCCTACGGTTTTTGAGAGTCCCATTTTCGAGGAACAAACAGTGCAAAGTGTTGATGTAGCTATTGTGGGTGGCGGCATGGTGGGTCTGGCCGTCGCCTGCGGCTTACAGGGTAGCGGCTTACGTGTCGCCGTGCTGGAACAGCATGTCCCTCAGCCACTGGAAAATGATGCTCCACCGGCGCTTCGCGTGTCGGCCATTAATGCTGCCAGTGAAAAATTGCTCACGCGTCTCGGCGTGTGGTCAGATATCGTTGCCCGTCGGGCCAGTTGCTATCACGGCATGGAAGTCTGGGACAAAGACAGCTTTGGACGCATTGCGTTCGATGATAAAAGCATGGGCTACAGCCATCTTGGGCATATCGTTGAAAATACGGTGATCCACTACGCTCTGTGGCAAAAAGCGCAGCAATCCTCGGATGTTACGCTGATGGCTCCCGCAGAACTGCAGCAGGTGGCCTGGGGGGAAAATGAAACGTTTCTGACCCTGAAAGATGGCTCGATGTTAACTGCTCGCCTGGTGGTTGGGGCAGACGGCGCAAACTCCTGGCTGCGCAGTAAAGCAGATATTCCGCTGACCTTCTGGGACTATCGCCACCATGCGCTGGTCGCGACTATTCGTACCGAAGAGGCGCATGATGCCGTTGCTCGCCAGGCGTTTCATGGCGAAGGTATTCTCGCATTTCTGCCCCTCGTCGATCCGCATCTTTGCTCTATTGTCTGGTCGCTTTCGCCGCAAGAGGCTGAGCGGATGCAACATGCGAGCGAAGAGGAATTCAACCGGGCATTGAATATTGCGTTTGATAACCGTCTCGGGTTGTGTCGCGTGGAAAGCGAACGTCAGGTCTTCCCGCTGACGGGGCGCTATGCGCGCCAGTTTGCCGCCCATCGTCTGGCACTGGTCGGTGATGCCGCCCACACCATCCATCCGCTGGCGGGGCAGGGAGTTAACCTCGGCTTTATGGATGCTGCGGAACTTATCGACGAACTGAAGCGCTTGCAGCGCCAGGGCAAAGATATTGGTCAATATCTGTATTTGCGTCGTTATGAGCGTAGCCGTAAGCACAGTGCCGCCATGATGCTGGCAGGTATGCAAGGTTTTCGCGAGCTGTTTGCTGGGGAGAATCCGGCGAAGAAATTGCTGCGCGACATTGGTCTGAAACTGGCCGATACCCTCCCTGGTGTAAAACCGCAACTTATCCGTCAGGCGATGGGACTGAATGATTTGCCTGAGTGGCTTCGTTAAGAAATTTCGCCCCCGCTTCTAAGAGTTTGAGACCCGTCACACTTTCTTCTCCCGGCCTTCGCGCCGGGGGACTCCTCTCATTTGAAATAATCTAATTCCACGCCGTTTTTCGCATTAGATTTTTTTATATCATGATTTTCTCTCGTCTCGATTTTTGACATTTTTTTAGAATTTAATATCGATAATCTCGATGGATTGCGCTTGTGGTTTGCATGTTATAGGTCTGTTAATTATATTTTTGGTTTTTTGTTCTGTGGTCTGCTTTGCCGTTTTTTGGCATAAGCTAATGTGATAGTTAATTTTACCTTATGGTTAAGCGCCAGTTTCGGTGGTAAGTTCAATGGAAAAGAGAACGTTTGCGTTGAGGCCATAACGTGGCTTCGATGACGGGTTTCGTGGCGTAAATTTCATCACGAAATGGTTGTAAGCCCTGCTTATTCAACGAGGAAAAGATGGCTCAACAGACTCCTTTGTACGAACAACACACGTTATGTGGCGCACGAATGGTCGATTTCCATGGCTGGATGATGCCGCTGCATTACGGTTCCCAGCTCGATGAGCATCATGCTGTGCGCACCGATGCCGGTATGTTTGATGTTTCGCATATGACGATTGTCGATCTGCGAGGCAGCCGCACCCGGGAGTTTTTGCGTTATCTGCTGGCAAATGACGTGGCAAAGCTAACGAAAACCGGGAAAGCCCTCTACTCCGGTATGCTTAATGCCTCGGGCGGCGTGATAGATGACCTTATCGTCTACTACTTCACTGAAGATTTCTTCCGCCTCGTTGTTAACTCCGCCACCCGCGAAAAAGACCTCTCCTGGATTTCCCAACACGCCGAACCTTATGCCATCGACATTACCGTCCGTGACGATCTGTCGTTGATTGCCGTACAGGGGCCAAACGGGCAGGCGAAAGCAGCCGCGTTGTTTACTGAAGAACAGCGTCGCGCAGTCGACGGGATGAAACCGTTCTTTGGCGTCCAGGCGGGCGATCTCTTCATTGCGACAACCGGTTATACCGGTGAAGCGGGCTATGAAATCGCCATGCCAAATGAAAAGGCGGCAGATTTCTGGCGTGCGCTGGTGGAAGCAGGCGTGAAGCCGTGTGGTCTGGGCGCGCGTGATACGTTGCGTCTGGAAGCAGGCATGAACCTGTACAGCCAGGAGATGGACGAAAGCATTTCTCCATTAGCCGCCAACATGGGCTGGACTATTGCCTGGGAACCGACCGACCGTGATTTTATCGGTCGCGAAGCGCTGGAAACGCAGCGTGAAAAAGGGCACGAGCAGTTGGTCGGTCTTATCATGACGGAAAAAGGCGTGTTGCGTAATGAGTTGCCGGTTCGCTTTATCGATGCGCAGGGCAACACGCAGGAAGGCATTATCACCAGCGGCACTTTCTCTCCGACGCTGGGTTACAGCATTGCGCTGGCGCGAGTGCCAGCGGGCATTGGTGAAACGGCGATTGTGCAGATCCGTAACCGCGAGATGCCGGTAAAAGTAACGAAACCTGTTTTTGTGCGTAACGGCAAAGCCGTCGCGTGATTCATCCTTTTTTGGAGATTGATTGATGAGCAACGTACCTGCAGAACTGAAATACAGCAAAGAACACGAATGGCTGCGTAAAGAAGCGGACGGTACTTACACCGTGGGCATTACCGAGCACGCTCAGGAACTGTTGGGCGACATGGTGTTTGTCGATCTGCCAGACGTCGGCAGCACCGTTAGCGCAGGCGATGATTGCGCGGTCGCAGAGTCCGTCAAAGCGGCCTCTGATATTTATGCGCCGGTAGGAGGCGAGATCGTGGCCGTTAACGACGCGCTCAGCGACTCTCCGGAGCTTATCAACAGCGAACCGTATGCGGGCGGCTGGATTTTCAAAATCAAAGCCAACGACGCGAGCGAAATCGACGCGCTGCTGGATGCCACTGCATACGAAGCCCTGTTAGAAGACGAATAAATACGCTTCATACTTCGCGCTGCAGGCGCGTTGGCTGCGCTCGTTCACCCCAGTCACGTACTTATGTACGTTCCTGGGGATTCACTGACTTGCCGCCTTCCTGCAACGCGAATTATTTTGCGTATTCAGGTAAGTAGAGACACCTACGATTCACTGCACGTTTCAGGAACCATCGCCCATGACACAGACGTTAAGCCAGCTTGAAAACAGCGGCGCTTTCATTGAACGCCACATCGGACCGGACGCTGCGCAACAGCAAGAAATGCTGAATGCCGTTGGCGCCGAGTCGTTAAACGCGCTGATCGGCCAGATTGTGCCGAAAGATATTCAGCTTGCGACCCCGCCGCAGGTGGGTGAAGCTGCGACCGAATATGCTGCGCTGGCAGAACTCAAAGCGATCGCCAGCCGCAATAAGCGCTTCACGTCTTACATCGGCATGGGCTACACCGCCGTGCAATTGCCGCCGGTTATCCTGCGCAATATGTTAGAGAATCCGGGTTGGTACACCGCGTATACGCCATACCAGCCGGAAGTCTCCCAGGGGCGTCTGGAATCGCTGCTCAACTTCCAGCAGGTGACGCTGGATCTGACTGGCCTGGATATGGCTTCTGCGTCTCTGCTCGACGAAGCGACTGCGGCGGCCGAAGCGATGGCCATGGCGAAACGCGTGAGTAAGCTGAAAAACGCTAACCGTTTCTTCGTCGCCTCCGACGTGCATCCTCAAACGCTGGACGTGGTTCGCACCCGTGCGGAAACCTTCGGTTTTGACGTGATCGTCGACGACGCCGCAAAAGTGGTTGATCACCAGGATGTGTTTGGCGTGCTGTTACAGCAGGTGGGCACAACCGGGGAAGTACACGATTACAGCGCGCTGATTACCGAGCTGAAGTCGCGCAAAATTGTGGTCAGCGTCGCCGCCGATTTTATGGCGCTGGTTCTGCTGACCGCACCAGGCAAACAAGGCGCAGATATCGTTTTCGGTTCTGCACAACGCTTTGGCGTGCCGATGGGCTACGGCGGCCCGCATGCGGCATTCTTTGCCGCGAAAGATGAATTCAAACGCTCTATGCCAGGCCGTATTATCGGCGTATCAAAAGATGCGGCGGGCAATACCGCTCTGCGCATGGCGATGCAGACCCGCGAGCAGCATATTCGTCGCGAGAAAGCGAACTCCAACATTTGTACCTCTCAGGTGCTGCTGGCCAATATCGCCAGCCTGTATGCGGTTTATCATGGGCCTGAAGGGCTGAAACGCATTGCAAATCGCATTCATCGCCTGACCGATATTCTGGCAACCGGCCTGCAACAGAAAGGGATGAAGCTGCGCCATGCGCACTACTTTGACACCCTGTGCGTTGAAGTAGCTGACAAAGCTGCGGTGCTGGCGCGCGCGGAAACGGCAGAAATCAATCTGCGTAGCGATATCCACAATGCGGTCGGCATCACGCTGGATGAAACGACCACCCGTGAAAACGTGCTGGCGTTGTTCTCCGTGCTGCTTGGTGAAAACCATGGCCTGAATATCGACACGCTGGACAAAGACGTTGCGTATGACAGCCGTTCTATTCAGGACAGCATGCTGCGTGACGACGAGATCCTGGCGCATCCGGTGTTTAACCGCTATCACAGCGAAACCGAGATGATGCGTTACATGCACTCTCTGGAACGCAAAGATTTGGCGCTGAATCAGGCGATGATCCCACTGGGTTCCTGCACCATGAAGCTGAACGCCGCTGCCGAGATGATCCCGATTACCTGGCCGGAATTTGCTGAACTGCATCCTTTCTGCCCGGCGGATCAGGCTGAAGGGTATCACCAGATGATCAGCCAACTTTCTGACTGGCTGGTTAAACTGACCGGTTACGACGCCGTGTGCATGCAGCCAAACTCAGGTGCGCAGGGTGAATATGCGGGTCTGTTGGCGATTCGTCATTACCACGAGAGCCGCAACGAAGGGCATCGCGATATCTGTCTTATCCCGGCGTCAGCCCACGGTACTAACCCGGCATCCGCGCAAATGGCGGGGATGCAGGTCGTTGTCGTCGCGTGCGACAAACAGGGCAACATCGATCTGGTGGATCTGCGTGAGAAAGCGGAACAGCACGGCGACAGCCTCTCTTGCATCATGGTGACGTACCCGTCCACCCACGGTGTGTATGAAGAGACGATCCGTGAAGTGTGCGAAATCGTTCACCAGTTTGGCGGCCAGGTTTACCTTGACGGCGCAAACATGAACGCGCAGGTCGGTATCACTACGCCAGGCTTTATCGGCGCAGATGTATCGCACCTCAACCTGCATAAAACCTTCTGCATTCCGCACGGCGGTGGCGGCCCAGGTATGGGCCCTATCGGGGTGAAATCGCATCTGGCGCCGTTTGTGCCAGGTCATAGCGTGGTGCAGATCGAAGGCATGCTGACCCGTCAGGGCGCGGTATCTGCGGCTCCGTTCGGTAGCGCTTCTATTCTGCCGATTAGCTGGATGTACATCCGCATGATGGGCGCAGAGGGGCTGAAAAAAGCAAGCCAGGTGGCTATTCTCAATGCTAACTACATTGCCAGCCGTCTGAAAGATGCATACCCGGTGCTGTACACGGGTCGTGATGGCCGCGTGGCGCACGAATGCATTCTCGATATTCGCCCACTGAAAGAAGAGACGGGCATCAGTGAACTGGATATCGCCAAACGCCTGATTGACTACGGTTTCCATGCACCGACCATGTCCTTCCCGGTGGCGGGTACGCTGATGGTGGAACCGACGGAATCCGAAAGCAAGGTTGAACTGGATCGCTTTATCAATGCGATGCTGGCGATTCGTGCCGAAATCGATCGCGTGAAAGCGGGCGAGTGGCCACTGGAAGATAACCCTCTGGTTAACGCGCCGCACACTCAGAATGAGCTGGTGGCGGAGTGGAATCATGGATACACCCGTGAAATCGCCGTGTTCCCGGCGGGCGTAGAGAACAAATACTGGCCGACGGTAAAACGTCTCGACGATGTTTACGGTGACCGTAATCTGTTCTGCTCTTGCGTACCGATGAGCGAATACCAGTAATTTTCCGCTTCAACTATCTTTTAAAGGCGCTTCGGCGCCTTTATTTTTTGGGAGAATAGTATGGCAATCGCACTGGTAACGGGCGGCAGTCGGGGGATCGGGCGCGCAACCGCATTACAACTGGCGACAGAGGGTTACACCGTCGCCGTCAACTTTCATCACAATATCCGCGCGGCAACGGAAGTGGTCAACACGATTGTCGCTGCGGGCGGTAAGGCATTCGCCCTGCGTGCTGACATTAGCGATGAAAGCCAGGTGATGGCGATGTTTGAATCTCTCGATCGTACCGGCGAACCGTTGACGGCGCTGGTGAATAACGCCGGGATTTTATTTGAACAAAGCACGGTAGAAAATCTGACCGCCGAACGGATTAATCGCGTGCTGGCCACTAACGTGACCGGTTATTTCCTCTGTTGCCGGGAGGCCGTGAAGCGAATGTCGCTTAAGCATGGCGGCAAAGGCGGGGCGATTGTGAATGTCTCCTCGGCGGCAGCACGGCTTGGCGCACCTTTCGAGTATGTCGATTACGCTGCGTCGAAAGGGGCGGTAGATACGCTCACCACCGGGCTGGCGCTGGAGGTTGCGGCGCAAGGGATACGTGTGAACTGCGTGCGTCCTGGCCTTATCTATACCGACATGCATGCTTCCGGCGGTGAGCCTGGCAGGGTTGATCGCGTTAAGTCTACGTTACCTATGCAGCGTGGCGGGCAACCGAAAGAGGTGGCTCAGGCGATTGTCTGGCTGTTGAGTGAGAAGGCGTCGTATGTGACGGGCAGTTTTCTTGAGCTGGCGGGTGGCAAATAGTTTTTTGTCGGGTGGCGGCTACGCCTTACCCGACCTACAACGGGATGTGTAGGCTGGATAAGGCGGCAAAAAATTAGCGCGTCTCGCCGTTGCTGGCAATCACCTCTTTATACCAGTTAAAGCTCTTCTTACGTGAGCGTGACATATCGCCAGTGCCGTCGTCATGCTTATTCACATAGATAAAGCCGTAGCGCTTGCTGTACTGTCCGGTGGTGAAAGATACGCAGTCGATGCAGCCCCACGGAGTGTAGCCCATTAGATCCACGCCATCATAGGTCACGGCTTTCATCATTTCTTCGACGTGGGCACGCAGATAGTCGATACGGTAGTCATCGTTGATGCTGCCGTCTTGTTCCACTTTGTCGTAGGCGCCAAACCCGTTTTCCACGATAAACAACGGTTTCTGATAGCGTTCATACAGTTCGCAAAGCGCGTAACGCAGACCCGTCGGGTCAATTTGCCACCCCCAATCCGAGGCTTTCACATGTGGATTTGGGACACTGCCTTCGAAGCCGGAAATGGCATCGCCACTGCCGCCTTCGGCTTTCACGGCGTTGGTCATGTAATAGCTGAAACCAAGATAATCACAGGTTCCTTCACGCAGAACCGCGTCATCTCCTTCTTCCATTTTGATGTTAAAACCGCGGCGTTCCCATTCGTTCAGCACATAAGAGGGGTAGTAACCGCGAAGCTGAACGTCGGTAAAGACATAGCGCTCACGCATGGATTCCTGGGTGAACATGACATCTTCGGGTTTGCAGGAGAAGGGATAAAGCGGCACCATCGCCAGCATACAGCCGACTTTCATTGCAGGATTAATACGGCGCGCCGCTTTCACTGCCAGAGCGCTGGCGACAAACTGATGGTGCAGAACCTGATACAGGCTCTCTTCCGGGTTTTCATGTTCGGTGTAGACCACACCGGAACAGCAGTAACCAAACAATGGCGCGCGCCAGTTCCGCTGATTGTTTATCTCGTTGAAGGTCATCCAGTATTTGACTTTGTGCTGGTAGCGTTCAAACACCACTTCAGCGAAGCGCACAAAGAAATCCACCACCTTACGGTGAGTCCAGCCTCCGTACTGTTGTACCAGATGCAACGGCATTTCGAAGTGGGAGAGGGTGATAACGGGTTCGATATTGTATTTGAGCAACTCATCGAACATGTCGTCGTAGAATTGCAGCCCTTCTTCGTTCGGTTGGGTTTCGTCACCTTGTGGAAAGATACGGGTCCAGGCGATCGAGGTTCGAAAGCATTTAAAGCCCATTTCTGCGAAGAGCTTAATATCGTCTTTGTACCGCCCATAGAAATCGACCGCTTCGTGGTTGGGATAGTATTTTCCCGGCACCACGTGCTGGGTGATTTCACGCGGAACGCCGTGTGCGCCGCCGGTCAGTACGTCACAAATACTTGGGCCTTTGCCGCCTTTGTTCCAGCCGCCTTCAACCTGGTGGGCAGCGACTGCGCCGCCCCATAAGAAATCTTTCGGTAAGGTGAGTTTTTTCATCTGGGCTCAATCTCAAATTAATGATCTTCTGATTTTGAGTCTAACAAAGGGAATTGAAATGTCACGATATAACAAAATAGCCGCGTTGTGACTTGTTACATCGAAAAAACAAATTGTTTTTTTACGCTAATTTTTTCGCCAGTTTACGGCCTAATGTTTCAAGAATATAAATGACAGGGATCTGTGTTGTAATATCATAAACACCGGCAATACGCGTTTGCGGCACATGCCAGGAGAGATTAAAGTCGGCCAGTTTTGCCAGTGCGGAGTGTTCATGGCTGGTAACAGACAATACTTTGCAGTTATGCAGGCTGAACTGGCTGGCAAAACGCAGGATCTCTGCGGTTTCCCCAGAGACTGAAAGCACGATCGCAAGGGCATTTCTGGCCATATCATTGGTGACAGGGAAATAAGGATCATCAATGTGGTTACTGAATTTCCCAACGTTTGAGAAAAAGCGCGCACCATATTTAGCTAAGGCGCCGGAGGTTCCGGCACCGACGAATATAATTCGCTCGGAAGATAAAATAATCTCTACCGCCTGATCGAGTAATTTATCAAACTCGTCATTATTCACACTTTTAAAAAAACTGATAATTTCGCTTGCACCGAAATTAGCCTGTTGCGGTTCATTCTGTTCTAAATATAATTTAAACCGTACGCGAAACTCAGAGTAGCCATCACAGTTCAGTTTGCGGCAAAAGCGCAGCACCGTGGTGGTCGAAACCCCTGCAGCGTCAGCCAGTTCGCGAATAGTCATGTAGACGATGTTATCGCGATTTTTGATGACATAGTTGTAGACCAACATCTCAAGATTGTTGAGACTGGCGATGGCAGCGTGGGAGAACATACTCACAATGGCAATACTCACTCATCAGACTTCATCTTCAGGAAATAATAACATGCAGCCAAACGACATCACTTTTTTTCAGCGCTTTCAGGATGACATTTTGGCCGGGCGGAAAACCATTACCCTCCGGGACGCCTCAGAGTCTCATTTTAACGTGGGGGATGTTCTGCGCGTGGGGCGCTTTGAAGATGACGGCTATTTCTGCACCATCAAAGTCACAGGAACCTCTACCGTAACCCTGGACACGATCGGTGAAAAACATGCGCAACAAGAAAACATGTCTCTTGATGAGTTGAAGCGGGTGATTACCGAAATTTACCCTGGGCAGTCACAATTTTATGTGATTGATTTTAAATGCCTTTGATTGTTGAGAACAGTTGTTAGTTGAAAAAATTAATTTAATTGCATGATTTATAATGCTTATTTTAAACTGGATATTTATTTGAGCTAACAGGTGTTCACTGGAACCATTCTCAGTTACGCTAGAGAGGCAATCACGAACGTGAACGTTTCTCCGGAGTAGCTCATGGCTGAAAAACCTTTAATTAAGCAGGGATATTCTCTGGCAGAAGAAATTGCCAACAGCGTTAGCCACGGTATTGGGTTGGTATTTGGTATTGTGGGTCTGGTTCTGCTGCTGGTGCAGGCTGCAGACAGCCATGCCAGTGTCACGGCAATTACCAGCTATAGCCTGTACGGCGGCAGCATGATTCTGCTGTTTCTCGCCTCTACGTTGTATCACGCAATCCCCCATCAACGAGCGAAAGTGTGGTTGAAAAAATTCGACCATTGCGCGATTTACCTGTTGATAGCGGGGACTTACACACCGTTTCTGCTGGTAGGGTTGGATTCACCGCTGGCGCATGGACTGATGATCGTTATCTGGAGTCTGGCGCTGCTGGGAATACTGTTCAAGCTGACCATCGCGCATCGGTTTAAAGTGCTCTCGTTGGTGACGTATCTGACGATGGGGTGGCTGTCGCTGATTGTGGTGTATCAGCTCGCGGTCAAACTGGCGGCGGGTGGCGTGACGTTGCTGGCGGTCGGCGGCGTGATTTACTCGCTGGGTGTGATTTTCTACGTCTGCAAACGCATTCCTTATAACCATGCAATCTGGCACGGTTTTGTGCTGGGAGGCAGCGTCTGCCATTTCCTGGCGATTTATCTGTATGTCGGACAGGCATGAACCGTTGTTGCCGGATAGCGTTTGCGCTTATCCGGCCTGTAAAAGCACATCGTAAGCCGCCATCCGGCATTAATATCTTATTCTTCCAGCGAATACGGCAGCGGTTCAATGTGCAATGTGTTGGCATCGTCGCGAACGCGAAATACGCTGTCGGCTTCCATGTCGTTATTCATCACAACTTGTACCCGCAATCGGCCATCGTCTAACTGTACTGCGGCGAGAACCGTACCGGTACGACGCCAGTTTTCACCCATCTGCAGTTCAAGATCGTCACCCGCTTCCGGCACCCGACTGGCAACCCCCACCAGAGACCACAGCGCCCGTTTGTTCGCGCCACGGAATTTCGCACGAGCAACCATTTCCTGACCGGTATAGCAGCCTTTCTTAAAGCTGATTCCTCCCAGCGCCTGAAGATTGGTTGCCTGAGGAATAAACTGTCCGCTATTTACCGTGTCAATGACCGGGATACCGGCTTCAATATCCAGCGCAAGCCACTGCTGGCTGTTGTTAAGCGCGGCTTCGCCACGTAATTTTTCGGTCAGGGTTTCTGCCGTGGCGACATCGGTTACCAGCAGGAAGCGCTCTGACGGATGTTCAAACCACAGCAACGTAGACGCCCCTTTCGTTACTACCGGGTTTTCGGCGTCCGGCAGTTCACTAAAGAGAGGTGCCAGTGCTGCGCGTGCCTGAAACCCAGCGACGCCAAGCAGAACGCGTTCATCATCAGGCGCAATGACGACTTTAGAGAACACGGCGTACTTTTTCAGTTCAGTCAGTTGGGCATCGCGCAGACTGCGGCGCTCAATCCAGGCAAATCCATCGCCATCACGGAACAAACGAAGAGTGCTCCACATTTTTCCTTTGGCATCGCAATGGGCGGCCAGGACATGGTGATGCTCTGTCAGTTGACTTACGTCGGCAGTGACCTGCCCCTGGATATATTTTTCGCAGTCTGCGCCGGTAATGGTGGCCAGCGCCCAGTCATCTAATGTTACCAACGTCAGAGGCAAACGCGCCGATGCTGAAGGCTGACGAGGAGGAAAAGGTGTAAAAGCCATAATAATGTCCTGATTTGCTTAACGCCGTAATAATGACTAATGGTAAAAGAGCTATTGCCCATTGCAAGTGCTTTAGACATTCCATTTGTGCCCTTTCGTCTGCTTTGCGAAGCGCCATGCAAAATGGATGACGCATTTGAGGCTATGACTTTTTATTTAGCGATCGTGCTTCCGATGATGGAGATTCCCGCAAAAGAACATGAAAAACACGTTACAATAGCCGGGTACTTCATTTTCGCGAGACAGGAAGAAGAACATGGATATTAACAATAAAGCACGTATTCACTGGGCATGCCGTCGTGGTATGCGTGAGCTCGACATTTCCATCATGCCGTTTTTCGAACATGAGTACGATAGCCTCAGTGATGATGAAAAACGCACTTTTATTCGTTTGCTGGAATGCGATGATCCGGATTTATTTAACTGGTTAATGAATCATGGTAAACCGGCAGATGCAGAACTGGAGCAGATGGTGAGACTCATCCAGACACGGAATCGGGAACGTGGTCCTGTGGCAATCTGATTTACGCGTCTCCTGGCGCGCACAGTGGTTGTCCCTGCTTCTTCATGGGTTGGTTGCCGCATTGATTTTGTTGATGCCCTGGCCATTGAGCTATACCCCTTTGTGGCTGATATTGCTCTCACTGGTGGTGTTCGATTGCGTACGCAGCCAGCGGCGTATCAATACCCGTCAGGGCGAGATTAAATTGCTGATGGATGGGCGTTTGCGCTGGCAGGGGCTGGAGTGGGCGATTCAGAGTGCACCCTGGATGCTCAAAACGGGAATGATGTTGCGTTTGCGCTCGGATAGCGGTCGACGTCAGCATTTATGGCTGGCGGCGGATAGCATGGATGAAAAAGAATGGCGTGAGTTGCGTCGGGTAATGTTGCAGCAAGCGGAACAACAGAAGCACTGACGAACGGGCGGAATGCCTGGTTCGTCAGTGAGAAGCGTCAGAAAGCGATCTTTTAACGGCGCTGGTTTCAGGAATAGTGTTCAGCCATCTCACTGAGAATTTGCTCACACCAGGCCTGAATGCGCTCGTCGCTAAGGTCGTACTGATTGGTTTCATCCAGCGCCAGACCGACAAACAGTTGCCCATCGGCAATCACCGGTTTAGGGCTGGTGAACTCGTATCCTTCCGTTGGCCAGTAGCCGACAAATTTCACCCCTTTGGTGGCGAGTTTGTCATGCAACATGCCAAGCGCATCCAGGAACCATTCACCGTATCCCAACTGGTCGCCCATGCCGTAAAGCGCGACGATTTTGCCTTCCAGATTGAGAGAGTCCAGTTGTTCCCAGACGGCTTCCCAGTCCTCCTGAATTTCACCGAAATCCCAGGTAGGGATACCTAAAATGAGCACATCATACTGCTCCATTAAGGTAGGGGCGTCATCCTTGAGGTTGTGCAATGTCACCAGCTCGGGCCCCAGAATATCGCGGATTTTTTCTGCCGCCATTTCGGTGTAACACGTGCTGGAACCGTAAAAAAGACCCATGTTCATTACGTAACATCTCGATTCTGCTGTCGTTGCCGGTAGTGTACCAGAATCGCTGCATTCACGGCACAATGAGGCATAATGCATCAAAAATGAGAATGGAATAAGGGGCGAAAGTGGAGCAGGATCTCGCACGTATCGAACAATTCCTTGATGCGCTTTGGCTGGAGAAAAATCTGGCGGAAAATACGCTGAGCGCCTATCGACGCGACCTGACCATGCTGGTGGAGTGGCTCGCGCACCGCGACGTGTCACTGGAGACGGCGCAAAGTGACGATTTACAGGCGTTGCTGGCAGAACGGATGGACGGTGGGTATAAAGCGACCAGTACCGCGCGATTGCTGAGTGCGGTACGACGGCTTTTCCAACATCTTTATCGCGAGAAGATACGCGCTGACGATCCGAGCGCGACGCTGGCGTCGCCTAAACTCCCGCAGCGGTTGCCGAAAGATCTCAGTGAAGCGCAAGTTGAGAGATTATTACAGGCGCCCGTGGTTGACCAACCGCTGGAGTTACGCGATAAAGCCATGCTTGAAATTTTGTATGCCACAGGGCTGCGAGTTTCTGAACTGGTGGGGCTAACAATGAGCGACATTAGCCTGCGCCAGGGGGTTGTGCGGGTCATCGGTAAGGGAAACAAAGAACGGCTGGTTCCGCTGGGCGAAGAGTCAGTGTACTGGCTGGAAACGTATCTCGAGCATGGCCGTCCCTGGTTGTTAAACGGCGTGTCGATTGATGTTTTGTTTCCCAGCCAACGTGCGCAGCAGATGACGCGCCAGACGTTCTGGCACCGAATTAAACACTATGCCGTGCTGGCGGGGATCGACAGCGAGAAATTGTCGCCACACGTTTTGCGTCACGCCTTTGCCACGCATTTGCTCAATCATGGCGCGGATTTACGCGTTGTGCAGATGCTGCTCGGGCATAGCGATCTCTCGACGACGCAAATCTATACTCATGTCGCGACCGAGCGCTTGCGTCAACTTCATCAACAGCATCACCCCAGAGCGTGAATGCTGACAGGAAAGGATAGGTTATGAAAAAAAGTATTGTGATGTTCACCCTGCTGGCGACGGCGTTTACGGGTATGGCCCATGCCGACGACGCCGCGATAAAACAGTCGCTGGCTAAACTGGGTGTACAGAGCACTGAGATTCAGTCGGCGCCGGTTGCCGGAATGAAAACGGTGATGACCAACAGCGGCGTGCTGTACGTGACTGAAGACGGTAAACACATTATCCAGGGGCCGATGTATGACGTCAGCGGCGCCCATCCGGTCAACGTCACCAATAAATTGCTGATGAATCACCTGAACGCGCTGGAAAAAGAGATGATCGTCTATAAGGCGGCGCAGGAAAAACACGTCATTACCGTTTTCACCGACATCACCTGCGGCTACTGTCACAAGCTGCATGAAGAGATGAAAGACTATAACGCGCTGGGGATCACCGTGCGTTATCTGGCCTTCCCACGCCAGGGGCTGGCAAGCCAGGCTGAGCAAGATATGAAGTCCATCTGGTGTGCAAAAGACAAAAATAAAGCCTTTGATGATGCGATGGCGGGCAAGAGCGTCACTGCTGCCAGTTGCGACGTGAATATCGCTGACCATTATGCGCTGGGCGTGCAGTTTGGCGTCAGCGGTACGCCGGCAATCGTGTTAAGCAACGGCTATGTCGTTCCCGGATATCAAGGCCCGAAAGAGATGAAAGCGTTTCTTGACGAGCACCAGAAACAGACCAGCGGTAAATAATTCGCGTGAAACAACAGATACAACTGCGTCGGCGTGAAGCCGATGAGACGGCTGATCTTCCCGGCGATTTGCCACCTTTGCTGCGACGTTTGTACGCCAGCCGGGGAGTGCGTTGCGCGCAGGATCTTGAGCGTAGCGTTAAAGGCATGCTGCCGTGGCAGCAACTGAGCGGTGTCGAAAAGGCCGTTGAGATCCTCTATAACGCCTTTCGCGAGGGAACGTGCATTATCGTCGTGGGTGACTTTGATGCGGACGGGGCGACCAGCACCGCGCTCAGCGTGCTCGCAATGCGCGCGCTGGGCTGTGGCAACATCAGCTATCTGGTGCCTAACCGCTTTGAAGATGGGTATGGTTTAAGTCCAGAAGTGGTGGATCAGGCGCATGCCCGTGGCGCGCAACTGATCGTGACCGTGGATAACGGCATCTCCTCCCATGCGGGCGTGGAACATGCGAAAGCGCTGGGGATCCCTGTTGTCGTCACCGATCACCACTTGCCGGGCGACACACTGCCCGCCGCAGAGGCCATCATCAACCCGAATTTGCGGGACTGTACTTTTCCGTCAAAGTCACTGGCGGGCGTCGGCGTTGCGTTTTATTTGATGCTGGCGCTGCGGACGTTCCTGCGTGATAAAGGGTGGTTTGACGAGCGTGGCATTGCGCCGCCGAATCTGGCGGACTTGCTTGATCTGGTCGCGTTAGGGACGGTGGCGGACGTGGTGCCGCTCGATGTGAATAATCGCATTCTGACCTGGCAAGGATTAAGCCGCATTCGGGCGGGCAAGTGCCGTCCGGGTATTAAAGCGCTGCTGGAGATCTCTAATCGCGATCCGCAAAAACTGGCGGCCAGCGACCTGGGTTTTGCCCTGGGGCCACGACTCAATGCGGCAGGCCGACTGGATGATATGTCCGTTGGCGTGGCGTTGCTACTGTGCGACAACATTGGTGAAGCGCGCGTATTGGCCAACGAACTCGATGCGCTGAATCAGACCCGCAAAGAAATAGAACAGGGCATGCAGGCTGAAGCGCTGACGCTGTGCGAAAAGCTGGAGCGCAGCGGTGAAACGCTTCCCGGCGGTCTGGCGATGTACCATCCCGAGTGGCACCAGGGGGTCGTTGGGATTCTGGCTTCTCGTATTAAAGAGCGTTTTCACCGCCCGGTGATTGCGTTTGCCCCTGCGGGCGACGGCACCCTAAAAGGGTCTGGTCGTTCGATTCAGGGACTGCATATGCGCGATGCGCTGGAGCGTTTAGATACGCTCTATCCGGGCATGATGCTGAAGTTTGGCGGTCATGCGATGGCGGCAGGGTTATCCCTCGAGGAAGCCCAGTTTGAACGCTTCCAGCAACGTTTTGGCGAACTGGTCACCGAGTGGCTGGATCCGGCGCTCTTGCAAGGTGAAGTGGTTTCCGACGGGCCGCTCAGCGCGGATGAGATGACGATGGAAGTGGCGCAACTGTTGCGCGATGCCGGGCCGTGGGGACAAATGTTCCCTGAACCGTTGTTTGACGGACGTTTTCGCCTGTTGCAGCAACGGCTGGTGGGGGAGCGTCATCTGAAGGTGATGGTCGAACCCGTCGGTGGTGGCCCATTACTCGACGGCATTGCGTTTAACGTCGACACGACGTGCTGGCCGGACAACGGTGTGCGCGAAGTGGAACTGGCCTACAAGCTGGATATTAACGAGTTCCGCGGCAATCGCAGTTTACAGATTATCATTGATAACATCTGGCCGATTTAGCATCACTTTCACTGTAATTAAAGGGCGAAATCCGCTACTATTCCGCCCTTATAACCGCATTTTGACTCGTCCAATAAAAGAAATCAGACCATGTTTGAAATTAATCCGGTAAATAACCGCATTCAGGACCTCACGGAACGCTCCGACGTTCTTAGGGGGTATCTTTGACTACGATGCCAAGAAAGAGCGTCTGGAAGAAGTAAACGCCGAGCTGGAGCAGCCGGACGTCTGGAACGAACCTGAACGCGCTCAGGCGCTGGGGAAAGAACGTTCTTCCCTTGAAGCCATTGTCGATACGCTCGATCAAATGTTGCAGGGACTGGAAGATGTTTCCGGCTTGCTGGAACTGGCTGTAGAAGCCGACGACGAAGAAACCTTTAACGAAGCCGTTGCTGAACTTGATTCGCTGGAAGACAAACTGGCGCAGCTGGAATTCCGTCGTATGTTCTCCGGTGAGTATGACAGCGCGGATTGCTACCTCGACATTCAGGCGGGCTCCGGCGGTACTGAAGCGCAGGACTGGGCAAGCATGCTGGAGCGTATGTATTTGCGCTGGGCAGAAGCGCGCGGCTTTAAAACAGAAATTATCGAAGAGTCAGAAGGTGAAGTGGCAGGGATCAAATCCGTGACCATTAAGATCTCTGGCGATTACGCGTATGGCTGGCTGCGTACCGAAACAGGCGTTCACCGTCTGGTGCGTAAGAGCCCGTTCGACTCCGGCGGTCGTCGCCATACGTCGTTTAGTTCTGCGTTTGTTTACCCGGAAGTGGACGATGATATCGATATCGATATCAACCCGGCTGACCTGCGTATCGACGTCTATCGCGCATCCGGCGCGGGCGGACAGCACGTTAACCGTACGGAATCCGCGGTGCGTATCACCCACATTCCGACCGGGACGGTCACCCAGTGCCAGAACGACCGTTCTCAGCACAAAAACAAAGACCAGGCCATGAAGCAGATGAAAGCGAAGCTTTATGAACTGGAAATGCAGAAGAAAAATGCCGAGAAACAGGCGATGGAAGACAATAAATCTGACATTGGCTGGGGTAGCCAGATTCGTTCATATGTCCTTGATGACTCCCGCATTAAAGACTTGCGTACCGGGGTTGAAACCCGTAACACGCAGGCGGTGCTGGATGGCAGCCTGGATCAATTTATCGAAGCAAGTTTGAAAGCAGGGTTATGAGGAACCAACATGTCTGAACAACACGCACAGGGCGCTGACGCGGTAGCCGATCTTAATAATGAACTGAAAACGCGCCGCGAGAAGCTGGCTGGCCTGCGCGAGCAGGGTATCCCGTTCCCGAATGATTTCCGTCGCGATCACACCTCAGACCAACTGCATGCTGACTTCGACGCGAAAGAAAACGAAGAGCTGGAAGCGCTGAATATCGAAGTATCCGTAGCGGGTCGTATGATGACACGCCGCATCATGGGTAAAGCGTCTTTTGTTACGCTGCAAGACGTCGGCGGCCGCATTCAGCTGTACGTTTCCCGTGACGATCTGCCGGAAGGTATCTACAACGAGCAGTTCAAAAAATGGGATCTCGGTGACATCCTCGGCGCGAAAGGTAAGCTGTTCAAAACCAAAACGGGTGAACTGTCTATCCATTGCACCGAGCTGCGTCTGTTGACCAAAGCGCTGCGTCCGCTGCCAGATAAATTCCACGGTCTGCAGGATCAGGAAGCACGTTACCGTCAGCGTTATCTGGATCTCATCTCTAACGATGAATCCCGCAACACCTTTAAAGTGCGCTCACAGATCATGGCGGGTATCCGTCAGTTCATGGTGGGTCGTGGCTTTATGGAAGTTGAAACCCCGATGATGCAGGTGATCCCAGGCGGCGCTGCAGCACGCCCGTTCATCACCCATCATAACGCGCTGGATCTGGATATGTACCTGCGTATCGCGCCGGAACTGTATCTGAAGCGTCTGGTGGTCGGTGGTTTCGAACGCGTATTCGAAATCAACCGTAACTTCCGTAACGAAGGGATCTCCGTTCGTCATAACCCAGAGTTCACCATGATGGAACTCTACATGGCGTATGCGGACTACAAAGATCTGATCGAACTGACCGAATCTCTGTTCCGTACGCTGGCGCAGGACGTTCTCGGCACCACTGAAGTGCCTTACGGTGAAGAAGTCTTCGACTTTGGTAAACCGTTCGAAAAACTGACCATGCGTGAAGCCATCAAGAAATATCGTCCAGAGACGAATATGGCGGATCTGGACAGTTTCGATTCTGCTAAAGCGATTGCCCAAAGCATCGGTATCAAAGTAGAGAAGAGCTGGGGTCTGGGCCGTATCGTGACCGAGGTCTTTGAAGAAGTGGCGGAAGCGCACCTGATTCAGCCGACCTTCATCACTGAATATCCGGCAGAAGTCTCTCCACTGGCGCGTCGTAACGATGACAACCCAGAAATTACTGACCGCTTTGAATTCTTCATCGGTGGCCGTGAAATCGGTAACGGTTTCAGCGAGCTGAACGATGCTGAAGATCAGGCGCAGCGTTTCCAGGATCAGGTTAACGCGAAAGATGCGGGCGATGACGAAGCGATGTTCTATGACGAAGACTATGTGACGGCTCTGGAACACGGTTTGCCGCCGACGGCGGGTCTGGGCATTGGTATCGACCGTATGGTGATGCTGTTCACCAACAGCCACACCATCCGCGACGTGATCCTGTTCCCGGCGATGCGTCCGGTTAAATAAACCTCACGGCGTCAGATAAATCCAACCCCGGCAAATGCGTCGGGGTTTTTTATTTTTGGTGGCTGTAATGCAACAATGCTTCACGCGCTGCATCGTTTGATGCCTGCATCACCATCCACGGACTGAACGCCCACGGCGCGGCGCCAATCCCATCCAGAACCTTCTCCAGCGCGCTCCACTGGTATTCCATCACCTCATCGTTATTCACGCTGAGTTCGCTGACCATTCGCGCCGCATAGACCGGACACACTTCGTTCTCCACGATCCCGTTTGGATCGGTTGCACGGTATCGAAACGCCGAATAGACGGGGGTCAGGCTGGAAATCTCCACGCCCAGCTCAAAACGGCAGCGTCGAATAATGGCGTCTTCAGTGCTTTCTCCTTGCTGTGGGTGGCCGCAAACCGAATTCGTCCAGACGCCAGGCCACGCTTTTTTCGCTAGCGAGCGGCGGGTGACCAGAAGCTGGCCCTGCGCGTTGAACAACCAGCAAGAGAAGGCGAGGTGTAAAGGGGTATTGAGGGTGTGCCCCGCATATTTTTCCAGTGTACCGGAAGGCCTGGCCTGCTCATCCAATAAAATAATGTGTTCCTGTTGCATGATGTCTCGCAGTGAATGTTAAGCACACACCATTATAGGGCATGAAATATCGCGACAGAATGATTTCTCACGAAAGTCTGTGATGGCGAGGAATTACGCCCCCCGCGTCATTTGACGCGGGGGTCAGGAGCAAAAGAGGGGTCAGAAAAACAGCAGCATGAAATTGAACCGACTTTCAATACCCAGAGCAATACCTTCAGAAATGGCGGGTATTGAGATAAGCATCAGCAGCAGAACACTCAGAATACAGCGCAATAAAATATGCATTTTATTCATCCTGCTGGTTTTTTTTCAGTTTGCGCATCAGTAACCACATACGGACGGTTCTGACCTTTAATTTCTTATCGGAGATCGATTCTTGCGCCAGCTCGGTGTGATGCTGATAGCCGTTAAAGAAAACATTCAATACCACGGCGCTGACCGTTGCCAGCATAATGCCGCTGTGGAGTAGCGGCTGGAGAACGGCGGGTAGCTGGGAGAAAAAGTCATGGGACAGCGTGGGTGTCATGCCGACGCCAAGGCTAATCGCCACAATGTAGAGGTTGTAACGATTGGTGGTGTAGTTACAGCGTGACAGAATGCGGATCCCGGTTGCCAGCACCATGCCAAACATCACCAGACCCGCGCCGCCGAGGACAAATTGCGGAATTGAGGCGACCAGGACAGCCATTTTAGGCACCATGCCAAACAGAATTAAAATGATACCGGAAGCAATGCAAACCCAACGGCTGTGCACGCGCGTCACGCTGACCAGACCGACGTTTTGTGAAAATGAGGTATGAGGGAAGCTGTTAAAAAGGCCGCCAATAATTGTGCCTACGCCGTCCACGCGCAGCCCGCGAATAATGTCTTGTGAGGAGAGTTTACGCCCAACAATTTCCCCGAGCGCCAGGAACATCCCCATCGATTCAATAAAAACAATGATCAGTACTGCCGTCATCGTCAGAATTGAGACGGGATCAAAAACCGGTGTGCCAAAGGCCAGCGGTGTCACAATCGCGAACCATGAGGCATCGTGCAGGCCTGACAGATTAACTTCATTCATCATCCACGATAATGCAAAGCCAAATACAATGCCGAGTAAAACGGCAACGTTGGACATAAAACCTTTGGCATAACGTGTAATGAGTAAAATAAAAATTAATACGGCAAAAGAAATGCCTAGATATATCGGGTTGCCATATTCAGGATTTCCTTTCCCTCCCGCCGCCCAGTCGATGCCAACCTGAATAATACTCAGTCCAATAGAGGTAATCACCACGCCGGTCACCAGTGGGGGGAATAATGGCATTAAACGACCGATTAGCGGTGCGAGTAACGTTGTGATAAAACCCGCAGCAATTGTCGCGCCAAAAATACCCAGCAGACCGATATCCGGATTCATACCGATAGCAATCATTGGCGTAACGGCGGCAAACGTAACCGACATAATCACTGGCAGGCGAATTCCCATAAAGCGACCGATGCCGATACATTGCAAAAGCGTAACGACACCACAGCAAAAAAGATCGGCGCTAATGAGCAGAGCAATTTCCGCTTTGCTGAGCCCGAGTCTGTCGCCAATCATCAGCGGTACCGCAACTGCGCCAGCGTACATGACCAGAACATGCTGGAGACCGAGTATGAAAAGTTTTCCTGGAGAGAGTATGCGGTCAACCTCATCGGTAGGGCGGTTTTGACCCGAGGATGAGGGCAATTGAGAATCTATGGCGCTCATGCGTTTTCTCCTTTAACTCGCCTGAGTAAAAAGCAACCGTTTACGCTTGCTAAAACAGTAAAAGGACATGCTCGTGGGATGCCAGTTTTAGTCTGTGTGGATAGGTATAGGGTGGAAATGCGGAAGGAGTCACATTATGGTGAATGTTGGGAACATTGGATAAAGAGAGACGGCCTGGATTTGATCTTTTGTTATTCTCATATTGATAACTCTTTAATCATTATGGGATCGGGTGATTCATTTTTATTACCCAGGCAGCCTGTATTTTACCGGCTATTTCTGTGGAATTTTAAGAATCATCAATGAGGTTAATTAAAGAAAGATTCACCGCTATTCATTTTTTAGTTTGATGCAAGTTGCAACGTATCAAATAACGTTCACTGCTCGCAAAGATATGCCCGTTTATTGCCTCGCGGTATCTGAGCTCGAACTGCCTGCCGGGTGACAGGCGGTCTGACGGACATTCACAGGGACAGGCTCCGTGCAGACTTGCGCGGAGCCTGTGTTTTTATATCGCCCATCCACCCGCATAAAATGCGACCAGCGCGATGGTGATGATGACGGTTCCGATATTCAGCTTATGCCACTCGCGTGAGAAAACGCGCCCCACGACCAGGGTGACAAAACCGAGCATAATCCCGGTAACGATGTTGCACGTCAGAACGATAAAGACGGCGCAAACCAGTCCGGACATAGCATCAATGAAGTCATTGAAATCCAGCTTCGATACGTTACTCAACATCAGTAACCCCACATACATCAGCGCGGGGGCGGTTGCGTAGCCAGGGATCAGATACGAGAGCGGTGATAGAAACAGAATCAACAGGAACAGACAGCCGACGATAGTGGCGGTCAGCCCGGTTTTGCCACCGGCAGCGGTGCCCGCCGCAGATTCGATATACACGGCGGCAGGTGCGGCGCCCACCAGTCCGGAGAACACGGAGCTAATGGAGTCACTGGTCAGCGCCTTACCGCCATTGATTATCTGGTTGTCTTTGTCTAACAGATTCGCCTGACCGGCGACGGCACGGATAGTACCGGTGGCATCAAACACCGCAGTCATGACCAGCGCCAGCACGCTAGGTAATACCGCTGGCTGTAATGCGCCCATGATATCAAGACTGAAAATCAGTGATTTTCCATCTTCACCGCTCAGGCTGGGCATCGCCACCAGGCCATGGTATTTGACTGCGGGATCAAAAATCAGGCCGATAACCGAGATGGCGATAATGACCAGCAGGATCCCGCCAGGGATGCGACTTTTCTCCAGACCAAAAATCACCGCCAGTCCCAACAGGCTCATCAGAACCGGAAATGAGGTGAATGCCCCGAGCGCCACCGGCAGCCCTTCCAGCGGATTTTTAATGACCATACCGACACCGTTAGCCGCGATGAGTAGCAGGAACAGTCCAATTCCGATCCCCGTACCATGGGCGATCCCCATCGGTAGATTACGCAGGATCCAGGTGCGTATGCCGGTGACGGAGATGGCGGTAAAAATAACCCCCATCAGGAAGACAGCGCCGAGGGCGACAGGAATACTGATGTGTTGCCCCAGCACCAGACTAAATGCAGTAAAGGCGGTAAGAGAGATAGCACAGCCGATCGCCATTGGCAGGTTTGCCCATAGCCCCATCAACAATGAGCCGAAACCCGCAACCAGACAGGTGGCGACGAAAACGGCGGCGGGTGGAAAGCCCGCTTTACCCAGCATTCCGGGGACAACGATGACGGAATACACCATGGCAAGAAAAGTGGTTAATCCGGCCAGCACCTCCTGGCGAACCGTGCTACCCCGGGCTGAAATTTTAAAATAAGCATCCAACGCGCCGCGAGATTTCGGTGAGTCGGTGTTTTGCAGTAGATCTCCAGACATAATAATGTCCTCAGCAGAATGTGAGTGTTACATCAGGTCCGTTCGTAAACCAGACGACCATCGACATAGGTGCGATAAATCGAGCGATCGTCGCCCAACGTCATCATCACGAACAATTTGTCGACCAGAGATACCGAGTTGTCATAACGCAGTTGTTGAAGAGGCGTCGCCGTGGGCTCCAGCACCACGAAGTCCGCCTCTTTGCCCGGAATAAAATTGCCGATCAGGTTGTCGAGCCCCAGTGCTTTCGCTCCGCCCAGTGTGGCAAGGTAAAACGCTTCATAGGCCGAGAGTCGGTATCCCTGCAATTGCACGACCTTGTAGGCTTCGTTCAGCGTTTGCAGCATGTTGAATGTTGTTCCTGCCCCAATGTCAGTCCCCATGCCGACTTTAATTTTCTTACGCCAGGCTTTTTGCAGGTTGAATAAACCGCTGCCGAGGTAGAGGTTGGAGGTTGGGCAGAAGGCGATGCTTGAACCGGTTTCACTCAGGCGATCCCACTCTTTTTCCTCCAGATGTACGCAGTGGGCGAAAACGCAATTTTTACCGGTTAAACCGTACTGGTGATACACATCCAGATAGCCGTCATGGTCAGGGTAGAGTTCTTTCACCCAGGCAATTTCGTCTTTGTTTTCACATAAATGGGTATGCACCCAGGTATCGGGGTACTCTTCCCGCAGGCGCTGAGCCATCGCCATCTGCTGTGGGGAGGAGGTCGGTGCGAAGCGCGGCGTGATGGCGTACAGCAGACGACCATTTTTGTGCCAGCGTTCAATCAGATCCTTACTTTGCAGGTAACTGCTTTCGGCATCATCCAGCAGATAATCCGGCGCGTTACGATCCATCATCACTTTGCCAGCAATCATGCGCATATTGATATGGCTTGCGGCTTCAAACAGCGCATCTACCGATTGGGGATGAACCGTGCCGAAGACCAGAGCGCTGGTGGTGCCGTTACGTAATAACTGCTTGATGAAAAAAGAGGACATCTCGCGGGCATATTCCAGATCCTTGTAGCGGCGCTCTGTGGGGAAAGTGTGTTTGTTCAGCCATTCCAGCAACTGCTCGCCATAAGCGCCCACCATTTCGCTCTGTGGATAGTGGATATGGGTATCGACAAACCCCGGCACGACCAGTTTTCCGCGATAGTCGCGGATGCGAATGGAGTCAGGGATTTGATGTTTTCCCTTTTCCCATTCGCCAAACCACTCGACTTTCCCGTGGCGGATAAGCAACAGCCCGTCTTCAATAAACCGTAGCGCCGATGCGATTTCTTCGGGGTCTTCGACGGTACGAGGGACATCAATAAAGCTGCCCCGTACTGCTTTTAACGTCTGTTCTCCTGACATCGTAAACTCCTTTACAGTTAATCCGTCTCATCCACAGCCGCGATGCCCGATAAGACTTCTTCTTGTCGGTAGCCGCCGGGGAGAATGATATTCAGCAGAATGGCTGTCAGCCCGCCTGCGCAGATGGGGTTTTCCACTAACACATAAATGGTGGCAGGCAATATTTTGAAAATTTCCGGGTCATAGGAGACGCCAAGCCCAAGTCCTAGCGAGGTGGCGACAATCAGCGTTTCCCGGCGTTTAAGCCCGTTGGTGATAATGATGCGGATCCCGGCGATCGCAATCATCGAAAACATTAACGTCATTGCGCCGCCAAGTACCGCCGAAGGGATAGTGGTAAAGAACCCGCCGATCATCGGGAATAACCCGAGGATCACCAGCATCACGGCGATCGAGCGTCCGATATAGCGTGAAGCGACGCCAGTCATCTGAATCACCCCGTTGTTCTGTGCGAAGGTCGTTAACGGCAGAGAACCCACTGCCGAAGCGATGACGGATACCAGACCGTCCGCCAGCACGCCCCCTTTCAGGCGTGACTGATATTCGTCTCCCTGAATCGGGCGTCTGGACACCATTGCCGTCGCGGTAATATCACCCACCGCCTCCAGCACGCTCAGTAAGTAGATGGTGCCGACGACCAGGAAGTGATGAAAATTGAACTGAAAACCATATTTGAAGGGGTGCGGTATGGTGACCAGCGGCAGGTTCTGCATACTGCGAAAGTCCACCATACCAAGGCATAAAGAGACGATATACCCAACGCACAGCCCAATCGCGATACCGCCCATTCGCAGTAGCGGGCTGCGACAGCAGTTGAATCCGATGACCACGACCAGTACCAGCAAACCGACGCCAATATTTTCGTAATTCCCGTATGTACCGCTGCTTTTTGCCGCGAAACCGCCGCCAAAATCGATAATGCCGACCTTAATCAGGCTCAGGCCAATCATCAGCACCACAATACCGCTGACGGTTGGGGTTATCACTCTGCGCAAATAAGGCAGGATAAAAGAAGAACCCACCACCAGAAAGGCGCCGACGAAGGAAACACCGAGCAGAGACGACATGATCAACTCTTCATGAAAACCGTCGCTTTTCATACTGCTGCCAAGCGCAATCATGACCGTCACAAATGAAAAGTTAACCGACTGAATGGAGAGTAAGCCGGAACCGACAATACCGTAGCGGTTTACCTGTAGCCATGTGCCGATGCCGGATGCGATCATCGCCATTGAAACCAGATAGGCGGTCGTTTCAGCAGAGAGCTGTAGCGCGGTGCCAACGATTAATGCTGGCGTCACCATCGGCACGAAGATGGCCAGCAGATGAGTGATGGCGGCAATAATGGCCTGGTGAAAGGGAGGGCGATCCTCCAGTTCGTAAATAAGATCTGAGCCTGCACGCGTTAAATCAGACATCCCTTCACTCCTTATAAGCAAATTTGATCATCTGAGTCAGCAGGATTAAATTCTGGGAATTTAAGGTATAGGACGCCCTGAGAACGGCTTATCTCATTTCCGCAGACGACATTTAATCGTTATTGAATCATGGAAACGGGCCGCCGAAGCGGCCCACGTCGTTACATTTTTTCCAGTGCGGTCAGTATTTTCTCCGGTGTGAAATGCCATTCCCGCAACCAGACGCCACAGGCATCATGAATCGCGGTCGCGATGGCGGGGGCGGCACCGTTAACACCGATTTCAGAGATGGATTTGGCGCCAAAGGGGCCGACTTTATCGTCGCTCGGCACCAGGACTGCACGAAAATCACGCGGAATATCGCCTATTTTGGGGGCGCCGTAGCTGCGCAGATCGCGGGTCAGCGGATGGCCTTGCGCGTCATAGAGAATTTCTTCGGTCAGGCTATGGCCGATAGCACGCATCGACGCACCGTAAATCTGTCCCAGCGCTAACTCTGGGTTCACCGGCGTGCCGCAGTCCAGCAATGCGTAGAATTTATCCAGACGGATTTCACCAGTACGCGTATTGACTGCGACTTCGGCAAAGTTTGCGCCATACGGGAAGGCGAAATCGGGGGTGATATAACTGGCGGTGGCAACCAGCGTACCAAAGCCGGTGCCAGTCTCCGCTTTATGGGCGATATCACCGTAGCTGACCTCTCCGTGTTTGCCGCGCACGACGCCTGGCGAGGCCAGTTGAACGTCGGCCAGAGGCTCACCCAGCATTTGCGCCCCGTGAAAGAGGATTTTTTCCCGCAGATTCTCCGCCGCTTTACGCGCCGCATTACCCGAGAAACAGGTTCCGGACGAGGCGTAGGCGCCTTTGTCGAAGAGCGCATGGTCGGTATCGCCTGAGATGACGTGAACCTCTTGCGGCGCACAGCACAGCACTTCCGCCGTCAGCTTCGTCACCACAGTGTCGAGTCCGGTTCCAATATCTGCGCCGCCGGAGTGAACGATAAAGGTGCCATCCGATTCCAGTTTGATCATGCAGTTGGCCTGATCGATATCCGGAATCCCCGATTTCTGCATAATGATGGCGACCCCACGACCTGTGCGCCAGTCACCGTCCTGCGGTTTGGGTGAAGTCCAGTTAATCATTTCACGTCCCTGGCGCAGGATCTCCTCCAGTGCGCAACTGGCGGCAGAAGGGACAGAGGTCGGCGCTTTACCTTCGCCGATTGCGCCGAGTATTTTCAGTTCTTGCCCTTCGTGAACCCGATTGCGTTCAATAATCTCAAGTTGGTCTATTTGCAACTGCTCAGCCAGCTCCGCCAGTGCCATGGTCATGGCAAACGTACCTTTAGGTGCGCCGTAACCCTGATAAGCGCCAGTGGGGCAAATATTGCTGTAGTAGGTGGTGACCTGAAAATCGACGTTGTCACAGGGGTACAGTGGCAGCGAAAGCGCAGGGCCGTTACAGGGGACGGTGAGGGAATGGTTGCCATAAGGCCCTGTATTGGCACGGAAATCCATTTTTACTGCTGTCAGGCGACCGTCTTTTTTCGCGCCCAGTTTCACCGTCACTTTCGCGACGTGGCGGGAAGTATTGGCTATAAACTCCTCTTCGCGGGTATAGCGGAAATAAACCGGACGCCCGGTCACGCAAGTGGCCCACGCGCAGACTTCTTCCAGCAGGATGTCCTGCTTGGAGCCAAAGCCGCCGCCCACGCGCTCCTTAATGACATGTACCTTGTGCTGCTTCAAGCCGACAAGACGCGCAACCTGACGGCGAAGGTGCCACGGAACCTGGGTTGAGGCGTGAATCACCAGGCGATCGCCGTCCATACGTGTAAAGCAGATATGAGGCTCTGCCGGGCACTGTTGCGCCTGAGTGGAGGAATAGGTGCGTTCGATAATGACATCAGCATCAGCAAAGCCCTTTTCCATATCGCCGATATGACCGTGAATGCTGGCCGCAATATTCTTCCGGGGGCGTGAGCCAATCGGGAAGTTGATGATCATGTGCTCGCCGCGCTGCGCCGCGTGGCGGTTATCTTCTTCCAGTGTGTCCGGCGCACCGGCGACATACACGACCGGTTCATCGTGAACCACCGGCGCGTCTTCTGCCATGGCTTCATCAATCGACATGACCGGCTTGAGCACTTCATACTCGACGTGGATGAGCTTCAATGCAGCCAGCGCAATCTCTTCGCTTTCCGCGACCACTGCGGCAACACGATCGCCGACGTGACGCAGTTTCTTACCAAACATACGGCGGTCGAGAGGAGAGGGTTCCGGCGCGCTCTGACCGCCCGGTGTGTAATAGATGTCCGGGCAGTTAAGATGGGTGATTACGTGAACCACGCCGGGCAGCGCTTGTGCTTTACTGACGTCCAGATCCGTAATGAGCGCGTGTGCGTGCGGGCTTCGCAACATTTTGATGACGCAAGCGTCTGGTGTAATGCGGTCTTCTACATAGCAGGGCTTGGCCTGCACCATTTTAGCGGCATCTGTTTTAGGCAAGAGTTTGCCAACCACAGCGAGGTCATCACGGAAGGTGGGCGCAATATTGATACTGGCCTGCGGGTCGTTTTTACGCGCCACAGCCAGCTCGATCACCTGATAGTATTGCTGCCAACCCGCATCGCGGCTAAACAAACCAGAGAGTGCATCATCGATATCTTCACGGGTGGGGAGGGCGATACGATCGAGCAGATCGCTGATAATCAGGGCGGCGGCCGGATCGTTGTATCCGGATTGTACTACACCGGTATCGACCATTGCCTGCTGCACCAGGCTCAGTTCATTCCATTTACCCAGGGATTCTGTCGTGCTGATCTTTGCCTGATCTAACTGCGCGGCGATCAGCAGGGAGGCGTTGACGATGCGTCCGTTATACAGAATCGCGTCGGAGCCGGCGAAGCCGAAGCCGTCGTCACTGTTGCGTACTGAGTGCATACCCAGGTTGAACAGCAGTGCTTGCGCGTTTTCGCCAGGATTCACTTTCATCTCCTGCGCCGCGCCGTTTAACGTAAAGTGAATTATCATACGGCTTCCTCCCCGGCCTGCTGGCAGTCAGCATAAAGATCGGCCACCAGGACTCCTGTGATATAGCGCTTATACGCTACGCTGCCTCGTACATCTTCCTGCGGGAATATTGCGTTAGCCACCGCGTGTTCCAGCGCGCTGCCTTCCAGTTTTTGCGTTTCCACATCGCGCAACCGTAGCGGTTTGTCTGTCACGCCATCCAACGCGATGCGTATACCGTCGTGTTCTGTTAGCGCAACGGCCGCGGTCACCACGGTTAATCCTGCCTGCGAGCGGCTGACTTTGCGGGTGGCGCAGGGGATGTATGGATCTTTAATGATAATTTCAGTCAGCAGACGATCGCGTGGGGAGGCCAGATAGCTCTCCAGTGACAGGTTTTCGCCGTTACCAAAAACCAACTGCGTATCCAGAGCCAGCAGCACGGGGAGTAAAACGGATTCTTCCTGTAGGGCGGCTATTTCACCACCGATGGTTGACTGGTTGCGTAAATGGCGGGAGTAGATAAAACCTAACGCTTCCCGTAGCGCAGCCGGGAGGTAGCGGGCATCGCGTAAGGGTTGCAGGCGAGTCATCGCCCCGATGCGCAATGCGCCGTTGTCCCAGTCCACCCAATCCAGTTCCAGATCCTGCAAGGAAATGGCAATACGTTTCTCGGTACGTGTCGGAGTGGCATTGAGTTTGCTGCCCCCGGCAAACCAGATGGCATCGTCCTGGTAGCGGCGCTTAAGTTCCAGCGCCTGTTCTACGGAGTCGGGCCTGAAAAATTGTTCAATCATCATCTTTCCTCATCAATCCCTCTCCTTTGAAGGAGAGGGCGTGGGCTATGCCAGTGCATCCATCCGGCGCCACATACTGGCGGCGACTTTTCTGGCCTGCGCATAAATTGAATCACAATCGAAAGTGAACTGGCGGTCTTCATACACCATCACGCCATTTACCATGACGCTATGCACACTGCCGGAACCGAGGCCGAAAGCGATATGCCCGGCGACGTTTTCTGCCACCAGTGGGGTCGGCGCAGAATAATCGAACAGCGTTAAATCAGCTTTGTAGCCTGCTTCCAGTCGACCAAAGTTCGCTCCGAAGTTACGACTCAACAGCTCGTTACCGTTAGCCAGCGCTTTCGCAAAACTGTCTGGCCATAGCGGTCCGCCAGCGTCGCGATGTTTGAAGAAGGCAAACTTCATCTCTTCAAGCATGTCGGAGCCGATACCGTCAGTACCCAATGCCAGATTGCGAATGTGGGTAAGGTGAGGGTTGTAGCCGACATGGTTATTCATGTTGGAACGGGCGTTATGCACCAGGAAGGCATCCTGCTGATTCAGCAGAGCGATATCCTCAGCAGACAGATACAGGCCGTGCGCCACCAGTGTTTTACTGTCGATAAGGTCGTATTCGGCCAGCCTGACCAGCAAATCTTTGCCGTACAGGTGGTGGCTGTGGGAAACGTCGTAAAGGTCTTCAGCGGCATGGATATGTAACCCACGCTTCGTCGCTTTAACCGCTTCGCGTAGCATCTCCAGCCCGGCGTCCGGTACCGTAAAGGGGGCGTGAGCGCCAATATGCGCTTCGACCAGATACGGCTCACTTCCGGTTTTACGCGCGTCATCTATCTGGCGAGCGAAACGAATATTCTCCTCAACGCCTTCCTGTAACTCTTTGATTCCATTGTTACGGTCAGTGGTTTCAAAGCAGGTCATGGCGCGCAGGCCAACGTTTAAAAATGCGCTGCGCAGCGTGGAGAGCGACCCGGCAATGTATGCCGGGGACGCATGGTGATCGATGACCGCTGAGCATCCGCTCTTAATGGCCTCCATTGAGCAAATCAGCCCGCTGTAGTAGAGCGACTCTTCATCCAGCGCGCGATCCAGTCGCCACCAGAGGTTTTTCAGCGTCGAGATAAAATCCGGGCTGGGGGCGATGTTCGCCATGATCCCGCGTGATAAACCGGAGTAAAAATGGTTATGCGCACAGACCAGCCCTGGCATCACAATCCGGCCATGCATCTCTTTCCACTGCGCTGCCGGGTAGCGCTGCGTCAGCGCATCGCCGATGTCGACGATAACGTCTTTTTCGATGGCAATATCAACGCCTTCCTGCACTTTTGCCGGATGGAGTTGCACGGCGGTGACATTTTTCAGTATTAACATGATTACGCCTCCACCCGACCCAGCAGGTAATGATGATGCTGGTGGACTTCACTGATGATGCGGCACATTTCATCCAGCTCTGGCGGTATGCTGGCGAACTGACCTTCGCTGTTAATGTTTAATACCCAGTTTTGACGATTGAGCCGTACCCGCACCTGGTCATTTGCCACCAGGAATCCTGGATTGCTGCTGTTGTCGAAATCCTGTGGCAGGCTGAAGACAGTGATCTTGTCTTTGTATGGTTTACCTTGCCACGGGCAGAATTGGGCGCAGTTGCCGCATTCGTTGCAGTACGCGTCCAGGTGCAGTGTCTGGAAGCGATTCTGGAAGCCAGGCACCGGAATCGAAACGTTGGCGCGGTTCGGACAGACGTCAACGCACTTGCTGCAGACATAGTTGCATTCAAGGCAGCGCGCCGCTTCCTGCGCCACAAACGCGTGGCGATCGTTTTTGTCGACCATCGCCACGGATATCGCGCCTTTGCGTTGGTAGATCTCTGCGGGGCTGACGTTGCTCCAGCGCTTATCTCCGTGATGGGAACGAATATTTTCCCGATAGAGAATGGTATCCGCAGCCCGACGTGCCGAGTCGATAGCCGCAACGATGGATGAGGGGCCACGCTGGACGTCGCCAATCATAAAGACGTTGGTAAGACGTGTTTCACCGCTATTGTTGACCTCCGGCCAGCCATTTTTATCCAGCGGCACACCCATTGCATTTAACGCCTCGGTATCCTGCTGCTCGCCAATGGCCGTGATCAGGCTATCGACATGGAGGGTCAGGGTTTCGTTAGTTTCGACGGGACGGCGTCGACCTTTCTCATCGGGTTCGCCAAGTGACATCACACGCAGCGTTAGCGTGCCGTCGGCATCAAAGCGTTCTGGATTGTTCAGGAAACGGAATTCGACGCCATCATGCAGCGCTTCTTCATACTCTTCGCGCCAGGCGGGCATTTCCTGTAAAGAGCGACGATAAACGACGGTGGCTTTTTCCACGCCAGGCACGCGAAGCGCGGCGCGTGCGCAATCCATCGCGGTGTTACCTGCGCCGACGATCGCGACATGTTTGCCCAGCGTCAGGTTTGCTCCCGCGTTGTATTCGCGCAGGAAGGGGAGTGATTTCCAGATGTGTGGATTATCGCCCTCCAGTTTTACGCCGCTGTTTTTATCGGTACCGGTCGCGATCAGGACATACTGGTAGCCCTGATTTTTTAACTGCTCAACGGTCAGATCCGGTGCGCAGCCATATTCAAACTTCACGCCGTGAGCGGCGACAAAGTCGATATCATGCTGAATTAACTCCGCCGGAATACGGAACTGAGGGATGATATTTTTCACCACGCCGCCCGCATTTGCTTCACGTTCGAACAGGGTGACGGAATGCCCAGCCCGGGCGAGGAAGTAACCTGCGGCGAGTCCCGCAGGGCCTGCGCCAATCACCGCGACAGGATGACGTGAACCGGAACCGGCCGGTTTATGCCAACGTTGTTTGTACTCTTCCCAGCCTTTCTCCAGTGCGACTTTTTTAAGTTCGCGGATATTCAGCGCGCTGTCATAGTCCAGTCGGGTACAGTTGTACTGACACTGATGATCGCAGATATGGCCGGTGATAGCCGGGAGGGCGTTGCGTTGATAGATAAGTTCCAGCGCGTCGGCGTAGCGGTGCTCGCCGAGCAGGCGAATGTATTCAGGAATATCCTGTTTGATGGCGCAGGCTGTAATGCAGGGCGCGACATAGCAGTCGGTAAGCGGTAAACCTTCAGCAACGTCAATACGCTCTTCTGGCTTCCAGTGCTTCTGCGTGTACTCCATGGTAATGGCGTCTTCCGCCAGTGCGTTCAGGCGTGCGACATCGACGTGTTGCATCTCCCACGCATCCGAGGATTCCAGTTCCCGCATACAGGCGCTCAGGCGCAGGTAACCACCGGGTTTCAACAGGTCGGTTGCCATGGTGATAGGGCGAATACCGGTATCAAAGATATCGCGGATAGTGAGCTGGCTTGCGCCGCCGGAATAGGAGATAGGTAATTTGCCGTCGAAGGCGCGGGAAAGAACGGCTGCCACATTGATGGAGAGTGGGAATAGCGCCCGACCGGACATGTACATCTCTTCGCCGGGGAGGGCGCCTTTGTTATTAATTGTTCCCAGCGTGTTCGTCAGTTTAACGCCGAAACCGAGTGATTTTTCTTTTGCCAGCGCCATCAACCGTTGCAGCATTTCCAGGGCCTGAGCCAGCTTAAGATCGTGCTCGAAAGACTCCTCTTTCAGTCCAATGTAACCGAAGCCGCAGTTATCAAGAATTTCACGCACTCTCTCGTAACCCAATAGCGTTGGGTTGAGCTTCACGAAAGTATTTAACCCTTTCTCTTCTAACATGTAGCGGCAGATGGCTTCGATTTCGTGTGGTGGACAACCGTGCATTGTCGAAAGCGTGACCCCTTGCACCATGCTGGCAGGGATGCGGGCAGGTAATGAGTGCAGATTTTCCCGGTGTTGGAGAAGGTCGTGACGCGCCAAAAAGGCGTCGTCATGCAGCCACTGATGGAGCGTGTCGCGGTATTGCGCGAACTTCGGATGTGCCGATGCGTCCATCATATTGTCGATGAACTGTTGCATCGGTGGCTGTTTAATTCCGTCAAGGTTGTAGCCGACGCTCATATTAAAGATAAATGATTTACCTGCGTTTGAGTCAGAAGGCTGCAGTAACTGTTCCAGCAAGTGCAGGGCAAACCAGGCTTTGAGATATTCATCCCAGGCTTTAAGCAGCGTGAACTCGGTAGACCATTCGGTGTTAAAGCACTCATCCTCAGCATCGATACAGGGTTTTTCCAGCTCCAGGCGATCCAGGATCTGGACAGTTTTGAGTTCGATGAAGCGACCACCGGTTAGCCAGGAGGTGATAATGTTTTGGGCAAGCTGAGTGTGCGGGCCAGCGGCGGGACCGACGGGAGTGGCACAGGTTTCACCAAATACGCTGACCGACTTCCCTTTTTCTGGCGAGTAAAACTGTTGTTCGGGAATACCAAAGATAGAGCGTTGTTGTTGGTATTCATCAAATATGCGCGTCAAAAGCTCCTCAAACGGAATGGGACGCATAATATCCCCCATAACCCTCTCCTTAGCTTATACAGATATCATTGATTGACCGGTGTAGAGAAATCCGGCGGTTTGGGGATATAGAGCAACATTCGCACCACTCTTACGAATTAACGGCATAAAAATAAAATTTTGTGAGGAGCTTCTAATCTTAGATATGCTTTGTGAAATATCTCACAGATACCAGATGAGAATTAAAATCAGTCTGGGTGGATATTGATGGTGCCTGGTTGAATGGCTTGATTAATTTTCTCAAAATAGCGAGATCTTATCATTATGATAAGGGGGGAGAATGCAGTAAAAATATTTGAACGCAATCGTTTAACTCCGCTGATTAATTTTGTTATTACCTATTCCTCGCACGGATAAAATCCTCGGGGGTATCGATATCTAAAGTAATGCCAGCCTCTGTCATTTCAATCGTATAATGTTCACCCAACAGTAATGCCTGGCGCATACTACTGACATTGGGTTGGGATATCGCCTGTATCAGACACGTTTTCGGTAATAAAACAGGGTGTCCTGGCCGACCTTTATAGTATGGAATGAGTGCGCCATTATTACGTAACGACCAGAGTTTGCTAAAAATATTCGCATTCAGGCAGGGCATGTCGCCATGCGTGATAAAGCAGTATTCGCTGCTCACTGCGGTGGCTGCCGTTTGTATTGACGAAAATAATCCATGGGCATACTCTGGGTTGTGCGTAATAATGATATTCGACTGGTCAGCATAGCGATGATGAAGTTCATCGGCGCGATGGCCAGTGACTAGAATAATTCGGCTGCAAAATTGCAGCGCATTTTTGATACTTGCATCAAGAATTGTTCCCTCTTGCCAGGGTAACATCATTTTCCATTTTCCCATTCTTGATGATAATCCGGCGGCAGTAATTATGCAGTCGATGTCTGGCATAGTGATTCCTTTATTTTGTTGTTATGGCATGACCAGAGAATGTCGTCACCACAGAGGCTCATGAAGGATAGTGAAGAGTATAATAACCCCCACGTCGTTATTCTTTGATTTGGGTGTACAGAAACATCCGACGATTATTTCGGTTGTCGGCGCCGGAGGAAAAACCAGTACCCTTTTCTGGTTGGCTCAACTTTTTCACGCTTGCGGTCGACGGGTGTTGATTACGACGACCACGCATATGTTTCTGCCCCAGACACCCTGGCCGATTATCTTCTGTCACGAACCCGCGAAATTACCTCATCAACAACTCATGCAACCGATACAGGTATGTTTTCACGCATGGAAAGCGCCATTGGGTAAAGCGCGTGGCTTTCAGCCCGCCGTCATTGACGCGTTAGTTGAACGGCCAGAATGTGACGTGATTCTCGTCGAAGCTGATGGCGCGCGCGGATTTCCGCTGAAAGCGCCGGATGAGCACGAACCTTGCATACCTGAATGCAGTTGCAGTGTGATTGCCGTCATGGGCGGGCATACCCTGGGGCAAAAAACAGGGGCAGACAATGTGCATCGATGGTCGACGTTTGCTGGGATCACTGGCCTGAGGGCTGATGTTCCCCTACGACTGAGGGATCTTATCCGGCTGGTTCAACATCCACAGGGCGCATTTAAGAACACTCCGCCAACCAGTCGGCGGATCTGGTTCATCAACCGTTTTTCTCAATGTGAGAATCACGTTGATGAAAATGAACTGATTCAACCGCTATTACAGGGAGATATAGATGCCGTCTGGTTGGGGGATGCTCAGGAACGCCCTGCAATCACACGCAGATTTGTGAGATAGCGACCCCGGGGAAACCGGGTTACCGAAAGGATATCCATTGAGGTTTTTATGAATATTTTCACAGAGGCTGCAAGACTTGAAACGTTAAATTGTCCGTTTGCGCTGGCGCAAATTGTTGATAGCCGGGGGTCAACGCCCCGTCATTGCGCGCAAATGCTGGTACGTCAGGATGGGTCTATTATCGGAACCATTGGCGGTGGGATGGTAGAACGAAAAGTTATTGAGGAAGCGCTACAGGCGTTGCAAGAGAGAAAACCGCGTCTGTTTCATGGGCGGATGGCCCGTAACGGCGCTGATGCCGTGGGATCGGATTGCGGGGGGGCGATGTCCGTGTTTATTAGTGTGCACGGTCTGCGACCTCGTCTGGTATTAATCGGCGCCGGGCATGTGAATCGCGCAATCGCGCAGGGCGCAGCGCTGCTGGGGTTTGATATTGCCGTGGCGGATATCTATCGCGACAGTTTAAACCCAGATTCCTTTCCTCCGTCTGTCCACTTATTGCATGCCGACTCCTTTGCCGCCGCCGTGGATGCGCTGGAGATCCGGGACGATAATTTTGTCCTCATTGCCACGAACAATCAGGATCGGGAAGCGTTAGATAAATTGATCGAACGACCCGTTGCGTGGCTCGGCCTGTTGGCGAGTCGCCGTAAAGTCCAACTTTTCATGCGCCAGTTGCGGGAAAAAGGCGTCAATGAAGAACACATTGCCCGCTTGCATGCTCCGGTGGGGTATAACATTGGCGCTGAAACGCCGCAGGAGATTGCGGTAAGCGTGCTGGCGGAAATCTTACAGGTTAAAAACAATGCGCCTGGCGGATTGATGATGCGAGCGGCACATCCGTCCGGGCATCAACGCGTGGTGATTCGTGGCGCGGGGGATATCGCCAGTGGTGTGGCGTTGCGTTTGTTCCATGCCGGATTCAAAGTTTTCATGCTGGAAGTGGAAAAACCGACGGTGATCCGCCGTAGCGTAGCATTTGCCCAGGCCGTATTCGATGGGGAGATGACGGTAGAAGGCGTGACGGCGCAACTGGCAACCACCTCCGGGGAAGCGCTCACGTTGTCGGATCGCGGTTTTATTCCCGTATTGATTGATCCTGACTGTACGCTGATTGATGAGCTGCAACCTGTTTGCGTGGTGGATGCGATTCTGGCAAAACAAAACCTCGGTACACGCGCCGATATGGCACCAGTGACGATAGCCCTGGGGCCGGGATTTACGGTGGGTGAAGACTGTCATGCGGTGATTGAAACAAATCGCGGGCACTGGCTCGGGCAAGTCATTTACTCTGGTTGCGCCCTGGAGAATACCGGCGTTCCTGGAAATATTATGGGGCATACTTCCCGGCGCGTGATCCGTGCGCCAGCTGCGGGCATTATGCGAACCAACGTTAAATTAGGCGACCTGGTGGAAGAGGGCGACGTGATTGCCTGGATTGGCGAAAATGAAATTAAAGCGCCGCTGTCGGGCATGGTGCGTGGATTGTTAAATGACGGGCTGGCGGTCGTAGGCGGTTTTAAAATTGGCGATATTGACCCCCGTGGAGAGACGGCTGATTTTACCAGCGTATCCGATAAAGCAAGAGCGATTGGCGGCGGTGTCCTGGAGGCCTTAATGATGCTGATGCATCAGGGCGTGAAATCGACTAAGGAAGTACTGGAAGTTGCCTGACGTCGAATCGCCGGCTTGTTCTGTGCTTATCTTATCGGGCCTACAACGCAGATTCGCCATGTAGACCCGATAAGACGTGTTAGCGTCGCCAGCGGCGCACGGGTTACTGGCAAATGACCGTGCCGGTTTTCCCTTCAATCCCTTCTTTCGCTTTGCTCAACACTGTAATTAAGGCTTCGCGTCCTGGACGGGAGCGGGCAAATGTGGCAGCCGCTTCGACTTTTGGCAGCATTGACCCTTTGGCAAAATGACCTTCGTTGATAAAGCGTTCTGCATCGGTTAGTGACAGGCGATCCAGCCACTGTTCATTTTCTTTACCAAAGTTAATCGCCACTTTTTCGACAGCGGTCAGGATGATGAGCATATCCGCATCGATAATCTCTGCCAGTCGGGCGCTGGCCCAGTCCTTGTCGATGACGGCGCTGGCGCCACGTAAATGATGACCCTCACGAATCACCGGAATACCGCCGCCGCCAACCGTAATAACGACCTGACCTGCTTCAACCAGCGCTTTGACCGTCTCTTTTTCGATAATGTCTACCGGTTTAGGTGACGCGACAACGCGGCGGTAACCCCGACCCGCATCTTCTTTCAACGTATAACCTTGCTTCTCAAGTTGTTCTGCTTCCTGTTGAGTGAAGAACGAGCCGATCGGTTTGGTCGGGTTGAGGAAGGCGGGATCGTTGGCGTCGACTTCGACCTGCGTCACCAGCGTTGCAACCGGGTTGTGCATACCGCGAGAGAGTAACTCTTCGCGCAGCGCATTTTGCAGATCGTAGCCGATATAGCCCTGGCTCAATGCCACGCAGACAGACATTGGCAGCATGGGGGAGTGCGCTTGTGTTTTTGATGCGGCTTCAAATGCCTGGTTGATCATGCCTACCTGAGGCCCATTGCCGTGGGTGACAATCACCTGATGGCCTTGCGCAATTAAATCCACAATGGCCTGAGAGGTAATTTTAACCGCCTGCATCTGTCCCGCCAGATCGTCTCCCAACGCATTGCCGCCCAGCGCGAGAACAATTTTCTTACTCATTTTTCCTCACTCATTTTATTCAGTTGTCTGTTTTATGAATCCCGGGCTGTCATTACATCGCGGGAGGCGTAAATGCTTTACGTCGCAGGAATCGTCCACGACCCGCTTTACCGGTAAAGACGCCATCGCAGAAAAGGGTTTCACCACGGGAGAGGGTTCGGACAATCGTTCCCTGACAGCGGAATCCCTCCCAGGGGGAGTAATCAGCGTTATCGTGCAGGTCGGCATGGCGAATCTCCTGGCGTTGCCGCGGATCGATAATGACCACATCGCCATCAGAACCTGGCGCAAGCCGCCCTTTTTGCGGCCACAGGCCGAACAGCCTGGCGGGCATTGCGCTGGTTAAATCGACAAAGCGCTCTGGGGTAATACGTCCGCTCATGACGCCGTGGGAGAAAAGGAGCGACATGCGGTTTTCCACACCGGGTAACCCATTGGGGCAACGGCTGAAATCGCCGCCGGAGATCTGCTGGCGTTGTGCCATCGAAAATGTGCAGTGATCGGTTGCCACCACATCGACCGCACCGTCGCTGATGCCGCACCAGAGTTTGTCCTGCTCGCGAACATTACGTAACGGTGGGCTGAGGATGAACTTCAGGCCGTCTTCTGCGTCATAACGACGCTCGTCGAGCAGGAGATACTGCGGACAAGTTTCCACCCATACCGGCTGATGATTGGCTCTGGCCAGGCGTAAATAGTCCAGCCCTAATCCGTTGGACAAGTGGACGATATACAGCGGTGCGTTGCCCGCGAGCTGCGCAAGATTGATCATCCGGGCAATAGCTTCAGCTTCACACTCCAGCGGTCGACTCAGCGCGTGATAGCGGGGGGACGTTAACCCTGCCACGATAAATTCCGCCCGTTTACTGGCGATAGCGGCGTCATTTTCCGGGTGTACGGTGGTCAGCGCGCCGGACTCATGCAAACGGCGCAGCGCTTGCAGCGTTTCGTCATCATTGAGTTTGTACTGATACGTCAGATACAGTTTGAAACTGCTGATCCCCTCATCCACCATCATCGGGATCTCATCGAGGATGGCGTGATTGATATGCTGAATGACGCCGTGGAAGCTGTAATCGATCACCGCTTTGTGTGCGGCATAACCGTGGTAAACCTCCAGTTGATGACGCAGCCGACATCCTGTCGGTCCAAATCCCATATGGTCGATAATGGTTGTTGTACCGCCACACGCCGCCGCGCGGGTACCGGTAAAAAAATCATCACAGCTACGGGCAAGTCCGACATCAATATTGAAATGTGTATGCACATCCACGCCACCGGGGAAAACATAACAGCCATCAGCGTCAATCACTTCACAGGGGAGCTGTGGCGTAATTTCTGTGTCCAGTTGGCGTACGATGCCGCTCTCAATCAGTAAGTCTTGTTTTGCTTGTCCGTCAGCGTTAACGACTGTGCCATTTTTGATTAATACGCGCATAGCAGACTCCATGTTCCCTCCGGCGAACCGGAGGGAGAGGCGTGAAGGATAATTATTGGGTTGCCAGCCAGCTCAGTGGAATCGCTGCGTACATTGCGGCGCAGGTGACCAGATGAGATTTCCAGGTTTTCTCGTTCGGCGCATGGGCTTCTGGCTCTTTGCCTGGGCCAAAGCCGATGACCGGAATACCGTGACGTCCCATGATCGAGACACCGTTGGTGGAGAACGTCCATTTATCAACGACCGGCGTTTTACCAAACAACCCTTCATAGGCGCTGACAAGCGCTTTAACGGTGAAATGATCTTCCTCTACTTTCCAGGTCGGGAAGTAGCATTCGGTTGGGTATACCAGTCCGGTCCAGGATGGGCGGTCGTAGTTGTACATGGAGACAACGGCGTTTGCGCTCTTGACCGCAGGCAGGGCGCGGATTTCATCCAGCGCGCCTTCCCAGGTTTCACCCCAGGTCAGGCGGCGGTCGATAGAAACAGCACAACTGTCTGCGACGGCACAGCGACTGGGTGAAGTGAAGAAAATTTCAGAAACGGTCAGTGTGCCTTTACCGAGGAATTCGTCATGGCCCAGGTGTTGTGAAAGTTCTTGTAATTCGTTGAGGATCGGGCCCATTTTGAAGATGGCGTTATCCCCGCGTTCCGGCGCCGAACCGTGACAACTGACACCCTGCACATCGATGCGAATTTCCATGCGTCCGCGCTGCCCGCGATACACCTGGCAGTCGGTTGGTTCGGTACTCACGACGAATTCCGGGCGGATGCCTGACTGCTCGATAATGTACTGCCAGCACAGGCCGTCGCAGTCCTCTTCCTGCACCGTACCGGTGACCAGCAGCGTGTATTCATCTTCCAGACCGAGGTCTTTAATGATCTTGCCAGCGTAAACCATTGACGCCATGCCGCCTTCCTGGTCGGACGTACCGCGCCCGCCGATCAGCTCATCGGTTTCCATCCCTTTGTAGGGATCGAATTCCCAGTTTTTGATATTACCGATACCTACGGTATCAATGTGGGCGTCCATTGCGACCAGCCGGGGGCCGTGACCGATATAGCCGAGGATGTTGCCCATCGGATCGATTTCTACCTTATCGAAGCCGACTTTTTCCATCTCTTCTTTAATACGATGTATGACGCGTTTTTCATCGCAGCTTTCGCTGGGGATGGCGACCATATCGCGCAGGAAGCGCGTCATATCGGCCTGGTAGTCTTTTGCTTTTTCCAGAATCAATTTGAATGGAATGTGCTTAGCCATTATTTTTCTCCAGTATTTAACCCCGTATCTCCTACGGAGTCTGTTCCAATAGGGGGATTACGGTGCGACCGGATGTTTGCCTTCCCAGACGACTTCACGATAGTGCTTCACATCGGTATCGCCTTCAGTACTGATAACCAGTACGACGGAGTCTTTATTCAGCGCCAGTTTTTCCATCAGTGTCTGACGTTGTGGGTGATGATGAACCGCCGCCAGAACGCCTAAGCCTACAGCGCCAGACTCACCAGAGATGACTCGCGGATCGTTGCCCAATGGATTGCCCAACACGCGCATTCCCAGCGCGGCAACACTGTCCTGGCAGGAGATAAACTGTGTGGAGCAGTTACGCAAAATTTCCCAGCCGAGCGGGTTCGGTTCGCCACAGGCCAGACCGGCCATGATGGTGGCCATATCGCCGCCGACATTAACGATGTCACCTTTTACGCCTGAACGATAAATGCAGTCGGCTTTATCCGGCTCGACGATGATGCTGCGTAACTGTTGTGGCGTGTAGACATCCACCAGGTAGCCGAGTACACCGCCCGCCATTGCGCCAACGCCCGCTTGCAGCAGAACGTGGGTCGGTGTAACGCCCATCTCACGCATTTGTTCTACCGCTTCATCAGCCAGAGTTGCGTAACCCTGCATAATCCAGGTGGGAATTTTGGTGTAGCCTTCCCAGGCGGTATCTTGCACCACTTCCCAGCCATTTTGTTGGGCATGCTGCATGGTCAGGCGAACGGTATCGTCATAGTTCATGTCGGTGACAATACATTCTGCCCCGAGGTTGAGAATGGCATCAACGCGTTCCTGAGCGGAGCCTTTAGGCATGTAGATAACCGCATTTTGCCCGAGTTGTTGGGCTGCCCATGCGATGCCGCGACCATGGTTACCGTCAGTGGTTGTGGCGAACGTCATTTTTTCGCCAATGGTTTTTTTGAGCTGCTCGAAGGATAGCGTCTCTATATCAAGATGATATTTTTCGCAGAGCAGTCGGGCGATGGCGTAGGCGCCGCCGAGCATCTTGAATGCGTTAAGTCCAAAACGTTGTGATTCATCTTTGACGAGGATTTTTTTCACGCCAAAGAGGCTGGCAAGGCTGTCCAGCGCGCGGAGCGGCGTTGGATGATATCCAGCGATTTTCTGGTGGAACTGGCGTGCCACTCTGGCTTGTTTCTGCGAAAAGAGCGGTGACGTTTCGCCAGTATAAAAATGGTTATCGGCAATATCGATCTTCAATGAGAACACGGACATATCCTATCCTTTTGGCCTCCAGGAATGGAGAGCCGACCGGCAGGTCGGCTCGGGATTTTATTTCATGCGTACTTGTGCTTCTTTCAGCAATTGCTCAAGCAATGCGCCTGGTTTTGGATATTTACGGGACAGGATCATCGCGGCGATGATGTACGGTTTCCAACTGGCTTCTTTGTAGGTGGCAATGCGGTATTTTTCGAACACTTCCTCGGTGACTTCCCCCTCTTTGCAGGAGACGCCGCTGATGTCTGCGGGCAGACAGTGCATGTAAAGTGCTTCGCCATCGCGGGTGAGCTTCATCATCTCTTCAGTGCAGTGCCAGTCTTTGTGCTTCGCGTTCTGCTCCAGACACTGTTTTTCCAGATCTTTCAGGGCGGCGTGATCGTCCGCACGCAGAAGTTCCGTGCGTTTTTCCATCACTTTGTACGGGGCCCATGACTTCGGATAAACGATGTCTGCATCCTTGAACGCCTCTTCCATGCTGGTGACCTGACGGAAGCTGCCGCCTGAAGCATTCGCGTTGTTTTTCGCGACTTCGATAACATCCGGGATCAGGTCATAGCCTTCAGGGTGTGCCAGCGTGACATCCATACCAAAGCGGGTCATCAGACCGATAATGCCCTGCGGTACGGAAAGGGGTTTACCGTAGCTGGGTGAGTAAGCCCAGGTCATGGCGATTTTTTTACCTTTCAGGTTTTCCAGAGAACCAAAGTGTTCGCGCAGCCAGGCAAGGTCGGCCATCGCCTGGGTCGGGTGGTCGATGTCGCACTGTAAGTTGACCAGCGCTGGACGCTGCGGCAGAACGCCCTGTTTGTAACCGTCATCAAGTGCGGCACCGACTTCGCGCATATAGGCGTTGCCTGCGCCAAGATACATGTCGTCGCGAATGCCGATAGCATCAGCGCAGAAAGAGATCATATTGGCCGTTTCACGCACGGTTTCGCCGTGAGCGATTTGTGATTTTCCTTCATCGAGATCCTGCTGAGCCAGACCGAGCAGGTTGAGGGCGGAAGCATAAGAGAAGCGAGTACGGGTGGAGTTATCGCGGAAAACAGAGATACCTAATCCACTATTGAAGACTTTCGTCGCGATATTCTCGGCACGCAGTATTTTCAGCGCCGCAGCAACATCCAGTACTTGTTTTAGTTCGTCCGGCGTCTGCTCCCACGTTAACAAAAAGTCCTTCTCATGAAGGTGTGAGGTCAGCGAATTGATATCCTTTATCAGCTCATTAACAGTTTTCATTGTAAGGTCCCGGTAGTGGAATGACAGGCAAAAAACGGTTTATTTTGTTTCACTGTGACTAAGCCTCCTGATTGGGGTTATCACAGCCATACCTGGGACTAACAATAAGTGTGCCAGAATTATATAAATGGTGGCGAAAGCGTATTTTGTCAGGCTATATGTGCTCTTGATCACAAATTATGCTGGTGTATCCTAAAGGAATGAATTAGCGGAAACGTTTGGTTTTTAAATATTGCATTCGTCACTCTGCGTCGTCGTGAAAATTAATGTTGGTGTGTGCGTTACGACTCGCCAGTTTGATAAATTAATGCCGGTAATTCTCATATTGATATGGAAATGTGATTTCTCTTCCATAATTTCATTAGAAAATGATAAACAGCCCGTGTTTCTATCAAAGTAAATTCTGTCTGAGTTAATATCATTATATTTTACGAACCATAAATGTCCTAAATGATCAGTCATTTAAGCGATTCGGAAGGTAAAACATGGTGCTTGCAACTACGCAGTCCGTTTTGATGCATATTCAACCGACAATTCAGCGTTTCGCCAGAATGCTTGCCAGCGTTTTGCAACTTGAGGTTGAGATTGTCGATGAAAACCTGTGCCGCGTCGCAGGGACTGGCGCTTATGGAAAATTTCTCGGTCGTCAATTGAGCGGCAATTCCAGGCTGCTGAGCTATGTTCTGGAAACAAAAAAAGAAAAAGTCGTCACGCATTCCCGATTCGACCCGCTGTGTGAAGGGTGCGACAGCAAAGAAAATTGCCGTGAGAAGGCCTTCCTGGGAACCCCGGTTATTCTACAGGATCGATGTGTGGGAGTGATAAGTCTGATTGCGGTAACGCATGAGCAACAAGAACATATCAATGACAACCTACGGGAATTTTCAGATTACGTTCGCCATATATCCACGATTTTTGTTTCGAAACTCCTGGAGGATCAGGGCGGGAGTGACAGTATCAGTAAAATATTCTCGACGATGATTGAGAATATGGACCAGGGCGTGTTGGTTATTGATGAAGATAATCGTGTGCAGTTTGCTAATCAAACGGCGCTGAAAATACTCGGCGTTGTACAGAATAATATGGTTGGTAAATCAGTCAGGTTCAGACCGTTAACATTTGAAAGTAATTTCACCCATGGACATATGCAACATATAGTCTCCTGGGACGATAAAAGTGAGCTGATCATCGGTCAGTTACATAGCGTTCAGGGGCGGCAATTATTCCTGATGGCATTCCACCAGTCGCATACCAGTTCGTCCGTGGCGATTGCTCCGGACGAACCGCATATTGAACAACTGGTTGGTGAATGTCGGGTCATGCGCCAGCTTAAGCGCTTGATTGGCCGTATCGCTCCCAGTCCTTCCAGCATTTTGATTGTGGGGGAAAGCGGCACAGGAAAAGAGGTTGTTGCCAGGGCTATCCACAAACTGAGTGAGCGACGTAATAAACCCTTTATCGCCATTAACTGCGCGGCTATTCCGGAACAGTTGCTGGAAAGTGAGCTGTTTGGTTATGTGAAAGGTGCGTTTACCGGCGCATCTGTTAACGGAAAAACAGGCCTGATTCAGGCGGCTAATACCGGAACGCTGTTTCTTGATGAGATTGGCGATATGCCGTTAATGTTACAGGCGAAACTGCTGAGGGCCATTGAGGCGAGGGAGGTTTTGCCCATTGGCGCCAGTAGCCCGGTGCAGGTCGATATCCGTATTATCTCGGCCACTAACCAGAACCTTGGACAGTTCATTGCCGAGGGGAAATTCCGCGAAGACCTCTTCTACCGGCTGAACGTTATTCCGCTCACATTACCGCCTCTGCGCGAACGCCAGGAGGACATCGAACTGCTGGTGCATTATTTCCTGCATCTGCATACTCGTCGTTTGGGGCTGGTTTATCCGGGTATCGCACCGGATGTTGTGGCTCTGCTCAGGCGCCATCGCTGGCCAGGCAACCTGCGCGAATTGAGTAATCTGATGGAGTATCTGGTTAACGTTGTTCCCTCTGGTGAAGTGATAGACAGTACGCTTTTACCGCCGAATCTGACCTGCAATGGCAAAGCGCCAGACTCAGAAGGGGGTGCCACCAGTGCCACGCTTCTGCTGTCTGATGATGCCGGAGGTACTGCGCTGGAGGAGATGGAAAAACAGATGATCCGTGAAGCGCTGTCCCGGCACTCGAATAAAAAGCAGGTGGCAGATGAGCTTGGTATCGGTATCGCCACGCTGTATCGCAAGATCAAAAAGTATGAGCTGTTGAACGTATAAATCTTTTACTATCCGGCCTGCACTCAGGCCGGATAGTAGATTATTTCTGCTCTTCACAGCGTTGCACGGTATCGACGATCATTTGATACCCGGTGCAACGACACAGATTTCCTGCCAGGCCACGGCGGATCTCAAGAATGGTTAGCGGCTGATTACGCGGTTTAGCCAGCATCGCAGTTGTCGCCATGATCAAACCTGGCGTGCAAAAGCCGCACTGTACGGCGCCGGATTTCGCGTAAGCCATTTGAACGTGGGAAAGCTGACCCCCCACCGATTCGCCTTCCAGAGTGCGGATATGCTTTCCTTGCGCCCATGCGGCCAGATACAGACAGCTATCGATGGCAGTTCCGTCAACCAGTACGGTACAGGCACCGCATTCACCTACACAGCACCCTTGCTTCACGCTGAGCAATCCCTGTTCGCGTAACAGTTCGGAGAGCGGCATCCCCGGCATGATGCTTAGCTGAAAAGGGACGCCATTGATTGCGCATTCCATCGCGATTCTGTCGGTGTGGTTCATTGCAGTACTCCCCCCGCCGCAACGACGGCTTCACTGATCACTTTTTTCGTCATCGTCTGGATCAGATGTAGACGAAACTCCTTACTGGCACGCCAGGAAGAGCGCGGAGCGACGTCCTGGATGACGGCTTCGCTGATGGCGTCCAGCGTTTGCTGGGTTAATGGTGCATTTTGCGCCGTCTGTTCGGCATGCTGACAGCGGATTGGCGTTGGCGCGGCGACGCCAAAAGCCAGCCGTAACTCACTGAAATTGCTATTCTCCAGTCGACAGAAGGCCGCGCAACCGATCGTGGATATATCCATGGCGTCACGCATTGCATATTTAAAATGCGCGCTGCCGCTATGGGGGGGGGGCTGCGGCGGGAAGTGGAAGGCGACCAGTATTTCATCATGTTCAAGAGAAACTTTGCCAGGGCCGGTGTGAAAACCGTTAATCGCGGTGAAACGCACCCCCTTTGGTGAATGGATCTCCAGTGTGGCGTTATAGATTAAGGTCGGCGTCGCAGAGTCTGCGCTGGTCGCGCCGTTGCAGATATTGCCGCCGTAGGTGGCGACGTTACGGATTTGCGGCCCGGCGATGGAAGCGGCAGCGGCGCACAATGCAGGGAGATGGCGTTGCGTTAAGGGGTGTTCAATCAGTTCGTAAAAGGTGGTGGCGGAGCCTATTCGCAGTGCGCCATCATCGGCAAGCGTAATCCCTTTCAGCTCCGCCAAATTGTGAATATCGACAATATGGCGATAGCGGTCATTGTGGTGATGAAGTTGAATCAGCACGTCGGTTCCACCTGCCAGCAGTTTCGCTTGCGGATAGCATGTCAGCAGGCTGATGGCATCGGAAATAGCCGAAGCACGGTGGTAAGAAGCAAAATCAAACATGGTGATATCCTCAAATCAAACCTGCCAGATGGAACTCCTCAAACAGACGTTTCGGCGTCAGGGGCAGCGTATCGATTGCTACGCCTGTTGCCATTCTTACTGCATTGCGAATGGCCGCTGCGACGGGAATGATGGGGGGCTCACCCAATGATTTATGTCCGTAAGCGGATTGCGGCTCCTGCGTTTCGACAAAGGCGCTTTCCAGTTGTGGGAGGTCGGGCATGGTGGGCATTTTGTAATCCAGAAGGTTGGGATTACGCACAATGCCGCTGTCGGCATCGATGATCATCTCTTCAAACAGCGACCAGCCAATGCCCATTCCCATACCGCCGTGTACCTGACCTTGTGCCAGCAATGGGTTCAGGATATGCCCGGAGTCGTGGACATTAAGGATTCGATTAATGGTGACCTTGCACAACGCGATATCGACCGTCAGATCGACAAACGTGCAGCCAAACGCGGGCGGATTTGTGGTGGTCTTTACCGAGCATTCTGCAGACAGTTGACCGCCGCGCTCGGGATGATAAAACGCATCCATGGCCAGATCTTTTAATGACAGTAACGGCTCGTCCGGACGATCGGTAAGGACGATATTGCCGCCTTTCAGCGTCAGACTCATGGCTGACTGGTGCACTATTTCAGCGGCATGTGCCAGGATTTTCTCCCGCAGTTGCAACGCCGCTTTGCGCAGTGCCGGAGCGGCAACATAACTCTGGCGAGAGGCGAATGCGCCTGGATCGAACGGCGTAACATCGGTGTCCTGTGTTGAAATGACATGCACATCGCTGACCGGTACGCCGACGGTTTCAGCCACCATCTGTGAGAACACGGTATCGGCCCCCTGGCCAATTTCCGTGGCGCCGCTCTGTACGTTGATTGTTCCATCCTGGTTCATCAACAGGCGGGCGCCGGAGATCTCGACCCCCACAGGCCAGGTGTTGGACGTATAACTAAAGCAGGCGACGCCAATCCCCCGACGAATATTACCCTGCGGATGGTTCTGGCATTCAGCGCGGCGCGCATCCCACTCGAACAGTTCGCGGCCTTTTTCCAGACATTCCGGGAGCCCTGCACTGTAGATGCGTTTTCCCGTGATTGGATTCGAATCCCCCTCACGGGCAGCATTGCGTAAACGGATATCCACCGGATCGATACCCAATGCGGCGGCGGCGTCATCCAACATGGACTCTACGGCGAATACCACCTGCGGTGCGCCATATCCACGCATCGCGCCAGCGGAGGGGAGATTGGTGTAGCACGTTGTTGATCGGTAAGCGTAAGCGCTGCGAGGATAAAGATATGCGACCTTACTCCCCCCGGCAGAAGCGATGGAGTGGCCGTGCGAGGCGTAAGCACCGGTATTTGACAGGACATCAAGACTGTAGCCTTTCAGCGTACCGTCACGGTTAATGCCCAGTTGCCCGTTTATCGTAAACGCATGGCGGGTGCGGGATGCGAGGAAACACTCTTCACGGCTGAGAGACACTTTTACTGGAATGCCGCCGAGTTTGCTGGTCAGAAATGCCGCCATCGGCTCTTCCAGCACATCCTGTTTGTTGCCAAAACCCCCACCGACATACGGTTTGATAACCCGAACGCTCGACCACGGAATGCCGAGCGCCTGACCCACCACCCGACGTACAATATGGGGGATCTGCGTGCTGGTGACGATTGAAATCCGGGAGTCTTCTTCCATCCAGGCAAAAGAGGTCACGCTTTCCATATGGCAATGCTGAATGACGGGGGTTTGATAGCGGCCCTGAATCTTATAGTCCGCCGCATCAATCTCTTGCTGTACATTGCCGGTCGTCATTTCGCTCTGGTTAAGCAGATTTCCACTGGCATGAATCTCGACGGCGTCAGGTGCCAGAGCCGCTTCCAGCGTCGTGATCACAGGTAACGATTGCCATTCGACGTTGACCAGCAGCGCTGCTTTTTCTGCGGTTAATTCATCTCTTGCCACGACGATAGCGACAGCATCCCCGTGATGGCGAACGTGGCGGGTTAGCAGAAAACGGTCGGCAACATCACGTTTCTTGTCATCCAGGCTCCAGGCATGACCTGCGGTCGCAAACGCAATATCAGGCACATCCTCCCAGGTAAAGACGGCCAGCACCCCAGGCAGATTTTTGGCCTGATCGCAGTTGATGCTGACGACATAACCATGGGCAATAGGGCTACGAACGTATTTCGCGTAGCACATGCCCGCCATAACATAATCATCAGTGTATCGAGCCCGTCCGGTGACTTTCGCAATAGCATCCACGCGCATGCAAGATTCCCCGGTTGCGGTTGCTTCCCGCGCTTCCATAGACATCCCCTTGATTTGAACATTTAGTTCTTACGGCCATGTATTCGTCAAATCAGGCAAGAATTACGCCAGAAAACCAAATTGGCGGAAGGATGTCAGGGAAATGTGATGATGTTAAAAATATAACGCTGCCACGGTGTAATAAACGCAGAATTCTGCCTATTCCACTTATCATTATGAGTTTAATCAAATCATTGTGATACACGGGCATAACGTCGTGATACCGCTCATGGCGATCCTTTCCGGACGCAATACATTGGGCATCCGGCTTCTGGCTGTTATTATAGGGGGTCTGGAAATATTGCGAGGAATGGTTTTGAGTGCGGGATGCCTGAACAAAAATAGCCTGAGTATTGCGATGTTACTGTGCGCGGGGCTGCTATTAGCCGGTTGCTCCAGCGATCAATCCTCTGATGCAGGCAGTTATTCTGGTTCTGTTTACACAGTGAAGCGAGGGGATACGCTCTACCGCATTTCGCGTGTGACGGGAACCAGCGTTAAAGAAATTGCGCGTCTTAACGGAATTTCGCCGCCTTATACCATCGAAGTCGGGCAAAAGCTGAAAGTCAGCGGCGGGGCCAAAACCAGTAAAGCATCCAGCAAAAAAACGACAAAATCCTCGACAAAAACGGCTGCAGTCACACCGTCTTCTGCGGTGCCGCAGTCTTCCTGGCCTCCTGTGGGACAACGTTGCTGGGTATGGCCTGCCAACGGTAAGGTTGTCCTGCGGTATTCGACAGCGGATGGCGGCAATAAAGGGATTGATATTTCTGCTGCGCGTGGAACCCCAATCTATGCGGCGGGTGCCGGGAAGGTGGTGTATGTCGGCAACCAATTACGTGGTTATGGCAACCTCATTATGATTAAACACAATGAGGAATACATCACTGCGTATGCGCATAACGACACGATGCTGGTGAATAACGGGCAAAGCGTGAAAGCCGGGCAGAAAATCGCCACGATGGGGAGCACTGACGCCGCTTCCGTGCAGTTGCACTTCCAGATTCGCTACCGCGCTACGGCTATCGATCCTCTGCGATATTTACCGCCGCAAGGGAGTAAACCAAAATGCTGACGGCGAATTAATCGCCAGTCAGTGTGCGAGTCCCTTGCTAACAAGAGCGTAAGGTTTATAATGCCTTACGCAATTCAAAGCGGGCGTAGTTCAATGGTAGAACGAGAGCTTCCCAAGCTCTATACGAGGGTTCGATTCCCTTCGCCCGCTCCAAAACCATTCTTTCAGTACCTATCTCGTTGAATCCCTTGAAGACGTGGCGTAAAGCCTCCCGACAGTAGCTGACTGTAACCTACTGTGTAACCCTGATTGGGTCTACAAGCGATGATTCAGACTGCCAATGCTTATCTTTATCAACGGAAGGGTATTTACTGTTTCAGATTGAAGGTGAGTAGCACTCACAATAACCATTATAAGATGACCTCATTATGCAATCGAAAAGAGAATTAATTGCACATCAAAGCGTAGTAGACCTGCATCAATGGATTGAAGAGGTGTTTGCGGGACGTTCTGATTATCCCGCCGCGTTGAATCGCCTGCTCGGCAGTTTCAGCCCGTCGTTCAAAATGGTGACCATGAAAGGGCAGAGTATTGGTTTTGAGGAGGTGGAAAAACTGTTTCGCAATAACACAGGTGGTCGCCCGAACCTGCAAATTGACATTGATAGCTTTGAAACCCTGCAGTTGTCGGCGTCTTCAGTCATTTGCCGTTACCGTGAAACTCACCGCAATGAGGGCAATGTGCACTCTCGCTGGTCGGTTGCCGTGATTGATATCCAGAATGAGCAACCCTGCTGGCATTATCTGCATGAAACAGCGATTGCGGACTGATGATGAAGTCATATTACATTGAACAGTTTCGAAATCTGACTGACGGTGTACAGGAAAGGGCGTCCATCACATCACTACACACGATGTTTCAAAGGCGGCTGTAGCGGCGATTTTTGGGCGAGCATTAAATTCCGTTAGATTGCAAGGTGAGGTTAATTATCAGAAGATCTCATCTTCGAATAATTCAGCATTCCGTGGCTATATCAGTATGAACTTAATTGCTGACAGGACGAAATATATTGCACAGGCGATTTGTATTACCCGGAACCCCCATCTGGCATAGCGCCATTGATGCCGTTCATTGGCATCAGCCTCTGCAATAGCAGGGTCGCTATGCTCTTTTTTTCGCTTTACCCTCAGAGCATCAACGGCCCACAGGACAAGGATCGCAGCAACAATTGTTTTCAGGAGAAGGCTGATTAGTTAATTCCCTTTCGTTATCTGATACATCTGCCAGCGCGTAACGCTTTCGCTAGTCGTATTCAGGTACATCGTTTCAGGGTGACGGGGCTTTACCTATTTCGCTCCGGTAGACGGGGACACGCCGGGTAGTCCCGGTCAGATTATCAAAGACGTCCGTTTCCGATGTGGCTATCACCATGCCCGCTTTTCTCAACCGCTGCACATCTGCTGCGATGCGCTGAAGACCAAACCAGAACAACCCGTCCAGTGCGGTGACCTGCAGTCCGGACGTCAGCGCCTGCCGGAGTCGTTCGCGCGGAGCCTTCACCTCTTTTGCAATGTGCTGATAAGGTGTCGCGGTGGTTCCTGTCGGATCCACCCGTCGTATACGGGTCGCAAGGCGGTACTGGTAGGTTTCAGGGATATCGATAAGATTCTCTTTCAGACTCCAGACGCAGCCAAAGCGTTTTCCGTTAAAGGTCACGTTTTTCTGGCTAAGCTGAAATTCCTCACGCAGGCTGGCAATTAACTGGGGGGTACGGGTTAGCAGAAGACGAAAAGGAAGCTCAAAGCTGGTGACGTAATCCACATTCAGCAAGGCAATACGCACTCGCGTCAGGGGATCGGCTTTCTCATCACGGCATTCCGCAATCACATCCGCCCATTGCTGGCTAAGACGTGGCGTCTCAGTTGCTTCCGTAAAACGATATTTTTCAATCTGATAGTCAATCAGTCCCGTCACCCTGAGTTCCCTCCCGATTACATTTCAGTCTCAACTCTTCACTTTACCAGCACGGAGGGATCTCTGGAAAAGTCATTTTCACGCGACATGGATTTGCTTGCCTTTGTTTTCATCTTACTGCCATTGTTTGTGGGGAGGTTAAAACTGTATTGGTTAATGAATTTGGCCACCTGAACAGGGGTGATCTGCCCAACTCATTCTTGACCAAAATGACTCAGATGCAGTCAGTACTCTGGATGTTGGTCTTTCTCTTTCGAACGTCAGAAGTAAAGATAATTCCCGCTACCGCTGGTGGCGGGATTGTTTGCTTCTGTCAGTTTGAGTCCGATAACAAACAAGGATATTTCCTTTAACTGACCGGGGGCGACTGCGCACTGTTCGCCTCTGCGGGGTGAGGGCCGCCGTGCTCAAATCCTGCCGATCTACCATTTAGCGGGCAACTGTTTTAGCGACACCAGACAGCCGTTTTCTATCTCTATATATTCCCCTTTTTGCAGCTGTGATAACACATTCATGATATTGCTTCGCGACATCGCAACACGCTCCATGATGTACTTTGATACGTTTGTTTTCTTTTTGATTTCATCAGGTTGCATATTGAGGTCTGTGAGTAAGCCTTTAATGATTTCGTAAGAAGTTGCGCCATGAAGAGAAGCGTCACGGGCGTACATTCGTTGAACCATAAAGCATAAAAAATAGGTAATATCCTGCCAAAGATCTTGATTTTTACCTAAAACCGCCATGAAATCAGTGAGCGATACTCTGAGCAACTCACAGTCATCTTCAACGCGAAAATGACCAACTACCGTTGTAGTCAAAATCTCAGTCAGGCCAAGAATGGCTTGCGGATAAACGTAAGCGACGGTTTTGTTGGTTGCCAGGCTACAGAATGAAACGTGCCCACTGAGTAATATGTAGCAAACTTTTTCGCCATTTTTGTCCATGGACAGACGGTTTCCACGTGCTTTTGTCATTGGCGTTCCAACAGGCGTAAGCTTCTGAATGATTCTATTAATGCTCTCATAAGGTGGTTTAATCAGAAAAACAGATTCATTGTAAGTCCGTTTATAGTTTTTATGGGGGAGGGAGTTGTTCATGGTGAATACCTTATACACATTTTAAACAACGGGGCCGACGCCACCGAAATATTACAGCTATGAGTATAGACAGAAGAGAAAACAAAAAAAGAAGTTACATATAAATTATATGCCTGAAAGGTAAAAATAAAACTGACATGAAAACTATAGGGGCAACGCTTTGTCTCGATATTTTGTTGTCAACGCTCACTGTGGTATAAACGTTACGGGTTTAATTTTTTAGTTTAAAATCAATGTATTATGCGTGATTGTGCTGTTTCGGTAAAAATGAGTCAGGCAATGGAAAACCCTCTTTTGTTGCGTGTGGTTAGGGAAGGGGGTGTCCAAATTCGGACAGATATCGTTTTGACTAAACGGGATGGGAATCACAAAATACACACACCAACTGATTGCGCTCCGTGAGTAATTTCACCGAGAAGTGATTCGACAGAATACATCGAATGTTATTTAATGGCGATTTTTAAATTCAATTTAATTGATTTAATTGCCCAGTTGCATCCGTGTTTGATGTTGGTCCGGTTTGCTTTATTTCATTAATGAAATGGAATAATAAATTTAATCTCAACATAAAGTAACGCAGTAAGGAAATATCATGAATTTGAAAAAAATCGTTCTGGCAATGGCTATGGCTTCCGGTATGGCAATGGGTGTGGCTCATGCGGAAGATCAGGGGCACGGTACTGTAACCTTTACCGGTTCTATTATTAATGCTCCATGCTCTATTTCTCCGGATACGATTGACCAGACGGTTAACCTGGGTGAAGTCTCCAGTGTTGCACTGAAAGACAACGGTACTTCTGTACCGCGTCCGTTTGATATCAAACTGGAACAGTGCGACACCTCTACCGTGAGTACTGTCTCTACGACTTTCACTGGCGCAGCGTCTACAGGTAACAAAGATTTACTGGGTATCACCGGTACGGCGAAAGGTGCTTCCATCGCGATCACCGACGGTTCTGGTCAGGTTATTACTTTGGGTACCGCGTCTCCGGCGCAGACTATTCAAGATGGCAATAACACCCTGGAATTCTCTGCTTACCTGCAGGGTGACGGTGCTTCTGCCACTATCGTCCCGGGTAGCTTCCAGTCTGTTGCTGATTTCACCCTGTCTTACCAGTAATTTTGCCTGACAGGTACTCGTGAGTATCTGTCAGGCAATTCACCGTGCCAGGTGTGTAATTTATCATGGCTGGCACGGTGTGCTATTCCAGTAAATATTTGGAATCAATATATGAAGAATTCTTTCAGGGTGAGAGTGCTTCCCTGCATGCTGGTGTGTTGCGTCTGGGGAATGGCTTTTGCCCAGCCCTTCAGCCCGGGGCATGGTAGCGTCAGCATGCAAGGCAGCATTATTGATACCCCCTGTGCGATAGCCACCGCGGATCGCGACCAAACGATTCATATGCGTAAGGCTACCGTGGGTGAAATTATTCGTAACGGATATGGGCCAGAGAGCGAATTTTCCCTGGAACTGGTGAACTGTACTTTACCGTCTTCATCGTCAATGGGAAACGATCATAACCGTTTCAGCGTAACATTTGATGGCCCGGCAGAAGGTAAGAACTTTAGCGTAGTGGGTGTTGCGGGCGTTGGGTTACAAATTATTGATGCCGCCGGTAATATCGCTATCCCGGGCCAGGCCTTGCCAGAGAACTTAATTACGGCTGGCTCACAATATCTGACTTACAAACTTCGCTTGGTAGAAAATAGCCATCAATTTAAAACTGGCGATTATCATACTGTTTTGCGATTTAAGGTCGATTATTTTTAAATATACACAAAGTGAAAAATGTAATGTTAAAAACAGTTTCTCGTCGTTTTCCTTATATTTTTGACGGTGTGTTTAATCCTATTGCTATAGGCGTATTTATTGCGATCGGTTCAATGCAAATTGCCCAGGCTGAGGATGCTGTTGAATTTAATACCGATGTATTAGACGTCAAAGAGCGTAGCAATATCGATCTTGGTCAGTTCTCAAAAGCCGGGTATTTGATGCCAGGTAAATATCAGATGATTATTCGTTTGAATAAATCTGAAATTCCTGAGCAGACTATCGAATTTATCACCCCGGAAAAAGACCCTAAAGGCAGTGAAGTGTGTTTGACACCGGATATTGTGAAATTATTCGGCTTGAAAGATGCGGCACTGAAAGAGGCAAAGTGGTGGCATGACGGACAGTGTCTTGATCTTAATTCGCTCGAAGGGGTAACGGTTCGCCCTGATTTGGGCAGTAGCGCATTGTATGTCAGCGTGCCACAGGCGTTTCTGGAATATACCGCAGAGAACTGGGATCCGCCTTCACGCTGGGATAATGGTATTCCGGGCGTGCTGTTCGATTACAACCTGAACGCCATGTCCACGCGTCAGGAGACCGGGGGGCGGAGTAATAGCGTCAGTGGTAACGGCACGACCGGAGCCAACTTCGGGCCATGGCGATTACGTGCCGACTGGCAGGCGCAGTATCAGCAGCAGAGTGGTGACAGTTCAGGCAATCAGCAAAGCTGGGACTGGAGCCGCTACTATGCTTATCGCGCCATTACGTCGCTTAAGGCGCAGTTGATGATGGGGGAGAACTACCTGAATTCATCGTTGTTCGACAGCTTCCGTTTTAGTGGTGTGAGCCTTGCGACGGATGATAAACAACTGCCGCCGAATTTGCGTGGTTATGCACCGGAAGTGACCGGCGTTGCAAAAACTAACGCCAAGGTCACGGTAAGCCAGCAGGGGCGAGTGATTTATGAAACGACGGTCGCATCGGGGCCATTTCGAATTCAGGATTTGAACTCGGCCGTCTCCGGGACGCTGGACGTTAAGGTAGAAGAACAGGATGGCAGCGTGCGTACCTGGCAGGTTGACTCAGCGAACATTCCCTATCTGACGCGTCCGGGGCTGGTTCGCTACAAGGTTGCTGCGGGTAAACCGTCGGACTATGACCACCATAGCCAGGGGCCGGAATTCGTAACGGGTGAGTTTTCCTGGGGCGTGAACAGCGGTTGGTCATTGTATAGCGGCGGCATTTTTGCCGGTGATTATAATTCTGCGGCGATAGGTGTTGGTCGGGACCTGCTGAATTTTGGTGCGATCTCATTTGATATCACGCATTCGCAGGCCGCCATTCCAAACCAGGCGACGAAAAGCGGTAACTCTTATCGTGTGAGTTATTCCAAACGCTTTGAAGAGATGGACAGTGAAGTAACGTTCGCGGGTTATCGCTTTGCTGATCGCAACTACATGAATATGAATCAGTATATTGATGAACGCTATCACGACAACACTGATGAGGGTGATGATAAAGAGATGTACACCATCACTCTGAATAAGCAGTTCCGCCCGTTGAACATGAGCGCCTATTTGAACTATAGCCACCAGACCTACTGGAATCGTGAAGCGAGTGATAACTGGAACCTGTCGGTATCGGATTTCTTTGATATTGGTCGGTTCAAGAATATCAACGTCAATCTCTCGGCGTTCCGCACGCAGTTTGACGGTGCACAAGATGATGGCATGTATATCGGAGTCACGCTTCCCTGGGGGGAAAGCGGTACGCTCAGTTATAACGGTCAGATTAACGGCAGTGATAACAGCAATACCCTGGGGTATTACGATCGCATCGATGACAACAATAATTATCGCATTGATGTTGGCACCAGCAGCGATGGCGGCGGTACGGGCAGCGGCTACTTCACCCATGAAGGGGATATGGCCAGCATGACGGCGAACGCCAGTATGACCGGCAACAATAGCAACGCGTTAGGCTTGTCGCTTCAGGGTGGGATGACCGCCACTGCTCACGGCGCGGCGTTACACCGAACCGCTGCGGCAGGCGGCACCCGCATGATGGTGGATACGGACGGCGTGAGCGGTGTTCCCATCAGGGGTTACGGCGGCGACGTGAAAACCAACTACTTCGGCAAAGCCGTGGTGGGCGATATCAACAGCTATTACCGCAGTGATATTACCGTGGATTTGGACGCACTCCCGGAGAACGTCGATGCGACGCGCTCTGTCGTCGAAGGCACCTTAACAGAAGGCGCTATTGGTTATCGCAAGTTTGGCATTTTAGCCGGTGAAAAAGCGATGGCGGTTATCAAACTGGCTGATGGCTCAGCACCGCCGTTCGGCGCTGAAGTTCGCAATGGAAGCGGAGCGCAGACAGGGATTATCGGCGATGGTGGCAGTACCTGGCTTGCAGGTATTCGCGCCGGAGAAAAAATGGACGTGAGCTGGGACGATGGCGTGCAGTGCCGGATAGTGCTGCCCACACCGTTACCAGAACTGGGTAAGGGGCTGCTACTGCCCTGTGTCCCGGTGAAATGAGGATGAGGCAACGGGGGATCACTGATGATGCCCCCTCCCTGCCCAGGCCCGGACGCCCTAACCCTTTAATCTCTTAAATTTTGTAAGAAGTGAACTAACCATGACCAAGACTCAGAAAGTGACCAAAACCGTTCTCAGCGTTGTTGCCCTGGCCCTGTTGGCTCAGCAGGCGCATGCCGCCATCGCCCTCGACCGTACCCGTGTGATTTACGATGGCAGCAAAAGCTCAATGAGTGTGCCGATCACCAACCAAAACAAATCCCTGCCGTATCTCGCACAGTCCTGGGTAGAAGATGCCAGTGGCCACAAACTGGAGACGCCGCTTACCGCGTTGCCGCCGCTGCAGCGTGTTGAGCCGGGTGCTAAAGGGCAGGTGAAAATACAGACCACCGGTAATCCGGCTTCGTTACCGCAGGATCGTGAATCGCTGTTCTATTTTAACGTGCGCGAAATTCCACCAAAAAGTAATAAGCCCAATACCTTGCAACTGGCGTTGCAAACCCGCGTGAAGATGTTCTATCGCCCGGCGGCACTGGCAATTGGTCAGGGGCAGGAAAATGAAGCTGAGAAGAAACTGACGCTCACCCGCCAGGGTGAAGGTTTTGAACTGAACAATCCGACACCGTACTACGTCACTATCGTTGAGGCGAAGGCGTCGGTGAAAGGCGAGAACGTGAGTGGCTTTAAGCCAGTGATGGTGGAACCGAAGGGTAAAATTGCGCTCGGTGGCAGCGCGGCGGCACTGGGCAAGCAGCCGATACTGACGTTTATCAATGATTTTGGTGGTCGTCCACAACTGACGTTCAACTGTGCAGGCAGCAACTGCTTTGTCAGTAATGTAAAAGCGGGCTAACCGCTGAGGGCAGGAGAACATGATGAACGCTGCACAGACTCCGCTTTCAGCGATTTGCCTCACGCTGTTGCTCGGCCTGACGATGGCCGCTTCCTGCCAGGCTGAGGATGGCTGGAATATCGATGGTGAGCATGGTGAGCTGCATGTTTACGGCACCTTGAGCGAAGGTGGTTGCCGCCTGGGTATGCGTTCTGAATTTCAGGAAGTGGTGATGGACAGTTCTGCTCTGGGGACAATGAAAAAACCGGGCGACAGAGGGAAATCAGCCGACCTGATCCTGCGCTTGTACGACTGCCAGCGCGGAGGCGGTAAAGAGACGTACAACCGGCGCGGAACGGTGACGTGGGATGCGATTCAACCTGTTCTCACCATCAGTTTTGAAGCGGTGCGCGATCCGGATAACCCCTCGCTTTTACTGATGAAGGGCGTTCACGGCGCCGGTCTCAGTATTCTCGATACCAAAGGACGACAGGTTCGCCCTGGAGAACGGGGGCAACCGCAGTTTGTAACACCGGGCAGTAATCAACTGGTTTACACCATCACGCCGGTACGCACAAAAGGGCCGCTCATTGCCGGGGCATTTAGAACGGTAGTTGATTTTAAGGTGAGTTATGACTAACCGTAATTATCGCGTGATGTTGGTTCGTTTTGTTTTATTGGTCGTTATCGCTCTCGGTGGCCTTACTTCTGTGGTGAGGGCGGATACCGGTGATAAATATTCGCTGGATGTTGCGATCTCCGGAACGGTAGTGGCCAATGGCTCCTGTGGCTTTAATCAGAATGGTTCACTCGCCGTGAGTTTTGGCACGGTGGTGCTAAAAAATACCGGGAATAACACGGTACTGCTTGATGGCGATTATCAACGTCCACTGGCCAGCGACTTCTTCTGTTCAGGCGATGTCGCCGGGCTTTTACAGATGCAGTTTACGTCGGCTTCCGGCAGCTATGAAACCTATCAGGGCACCAAAGTACTGGCTACCAGCAGAGGGATTGTGGCGATTCAACTGTTAGTGAACGGTGTGGCGCAAAACATGGGTAGCTGGTTCAACGTTGGTACCGACAGTTCACAAGTATTACAGGCGCAACTGGTGCAGATTGACACCAACAATAGTAGCAATGTTGACAGTGGCGATACGTTTACCGCCTCCGGTACGCTGACGCTGGCGTTCAACTAGGCAGAATGATGATGAATTTCACCATACGTATTTTAAAAGTAGTGAGTCTGCTTTCCCTGGTTTTCGCCTCAGACCTTCAGGCTGAACAAACGGGAGATACGGTAACCTACAATTTTTCCGGCACCTTTGTGGTCTCGACGCCTTGTACAGTCAATAACGATCAGGTGATGAATATCCCTTTTGGTAACGTCGGGGTGAAAAGGGTGAACGGGGTGGATTACCAGAAAATCATCCCGTATACCGTTGATTGCCATGGCGCGCCGGATGATTCGCCGTTAAATCTGATGGTAACAGGTACTGTAACGTCCTATGACAATGCCGCGGTAACGACCAGCGCAGATGGGCTGGGAATAAGAATAGAGGCGAACGGTCAGCCGATGCCGTTAAATGAAGCACTGTCTACAACACTAGGCTCGGTTTCATCGATAACGTTGACCGCAGTGCCGGTAAAAGATCCGTCTAAAGAATTAACCGAGCAGCCATTTACGGCAGTGGCAACGCTGACGGCAGAATATCAGTGAGTCCATCAATGAGACACAAATATAGACTTATCATGTTTGCTTTTCTGATTTCCAGCGTGGCTGCATTTATTTCGCCGGTTCAGGCAATAGAAAATAACCTGAGCTTTAATGGCACGCTGGTGAGTGAACCTTGTGATTTAGACCCCGTGACATCGGATATTACGGTTGATTTTGGTACCGTGATTGAAAAATATCTGTACCTTAATACGCGGACTAACAGTAAAACATTCACCATTAACCTTATAAATTGCGATATCACGCTGGGAAATCAGGTTACTATCACGTTTAAAGGTACGGAAAGTATGGCATTGCCGGGGTTGTTAGCCATTACCGGTTCGGCAAAGGGGGCGGCAATAGGCATGGAAATGCCGGATGGTACACCACTGCCTTTTAACCAGCCTACACCGCAATTGACCTTAAATAACGGAACAAATACCTACACTTTTCAAGCTTTCCTTGAAGGTGAGCCGGATGAGATAAAAAATCAATCTGTTGTTCCCGGTAGTTTTTCGGCGATTGCCACTTTTGAAATGAATTATAATTAGTGTTCAGATATTATGAAGATACAATCCTTTAAAGCAGATATAGATGTTTCCAAATATATTGTGGCTTTATGCTTTTTTCTCTCGCTGTGTATTATTTGCGTTGGAAAATGTCATGCATCGATGACGCATGTTTTTGGCGGTGCTTATTCCGATTTTTACACCGAACCCTCAAGCGCGCAATTCTGTTCTCAAGGAGCGACTCTATATCCGCCATCGGGTGAAGTTGTATGGGCAGTGCCAACATGCACGCTAAACGTTCCACAAAACAACTATGCACCCAAAACTGGAAATTACTCAATCGCAATTGATGTGGGGGGATATGGATGGACTGGGGGTGGGGTACATATTGATTCAACAAAACCCATTAGCCAACAGTCGCTTGATTTTTCTTCAGGTTCTTCTACTCACGGCTTATCAGGTGCAGTGGGGAAACTGTGTTACTACTTGTACGGAGAGGGTAAATTCTACCGATTTAACGGTTGGGATTATAGCGGTTGTAGCAAAGGGGGAACCACGCCATTTCCTCCAGACCCACCCGCGCCCCCAACGACCTGTACCATTAATAATTCAAATGCACTTAACGTCAATTTAGGCACACTTGATCGCGCATTATTAGTGACGGTACCCGGAACAGGATCAGCACGGCATATACAAATTCCTGTTGAGTGCAGTGGTGCGCCGACGATATCGGTAAATATGACGTTAAGTTTTACGCCCATGAGCATTAATGGCAAACAAGTTGTTCAGACGTCTGCAAATGGATTGGGGGTATCAATCATTTATAATGAACAGATCCTCTCTAAATCGGATGTGACACCGGTGCAGTTTAATTCAGGGTCTAACGTCATTGATTTAGCATTCGAGGCGGTGCGTGATCCTAATACCGTGGTTGGTGATGTACCTACGGGGGCATTTAGTGCCAGTGCTACCGTTATTATGACTGAACAATAAGTGTTATTAATAATATGTTTGCTGTAATTTTTATTATCTGCTGCCTGATTTCGTGCTGGTACCTCCCCTCCGCGGGAGGTACTGGGGTGAATCTGGGTTATAATTTACTTCTTCTTTCAGGTCTTGGCCTGATAGTCATCCTCACCGCCCTCAGAAGCCCTTCTCGTTCCAGGGCGAATGATAATCAGATATTGATGCTTTTGGGTGCTGCTTGCCTTATTGTCCCCTGGGCTTTACAGATTAAGAATAGCCCTGGGTGCATTATTCTGCTGATGGCCATTTTGTGCTGGTTGCTGATGCGGCGTAAATACATTAGTGATACGCATAAACATCAGGTTGTCATGCTGATCTTTTGCCTTGCGATAATGCAAAGTGCTATTGCGTTGCTGCAAACATTTTTCCCGACGCTGGCTTACCGTTTATATGAATATAACTGGCTGGCTAATCACGGCAGGCCTTACGGTATATTTCAGCAATATAATCTGTTAGCCAGTTTTCTGGCGACGGGATTCGGTTGTGGGGTGTTGTTATTGCTGAGAGAGACACGCAGGAATCTCAGTGTGGTCTGGCTGGTGGGACTTACGCTGCTCTCCTTTATGCTATCACTTATCCAGTCGAGAACCGGGCAGTTGGGCGCACTGATCATTGCGGTGGCGCTGGCCTGTCTCTATGGTGGAAAACAAAAACGCAGAGTGGCCATTCTACTTGCCCTTTGCTTCGTCGCCGCAGTTATTGGGCAATGGGTTGTACAGCACACGCATGTCCTGGTCAATGGCAAAATGATCTTAATGGCACGGGCATTCGAAGGTTCTAACAACGAAAGGTGGCATATTTTATCGACCACGATGAAGATGATTATGCTCAAGCCATGGTTGGGATGGGGTTACGGCACCTATGAGTACGCATTCAGTCGATACTGGATGTTGCATTCCGATCCTGGCTATCAATACGCTGTTGTTAAACATCCTCACAACGAACTTCTCTTCGCCTGGTTCCAGGGGGGAATTATTGCCCTGCTGGGGATGATTTTATTGTTCGTGGGCTGGGTCAAAAATATTATTGTTGCTGCCCGGAATAAAAACGTAACCCTGGGGTATACACTCTTAATTATACCGCTGCTTGTCCATCTTAATCTGGAATACCCATTTTATCAGTCATTTATCCATCTCGCCGTGTTTGTTGTCCTGCTGAGATTGGGCGAGCAGGACAAACCGGCAGTGGTGATGGAGAATCATCGGACCACGCGTATCGCCTCTGTAATGACCGGGGCAGGACTGGTTTGCTATAGCATTGTAGCGCTTTGTGCCCATCAGCAGCTGACGCGCTATGAACGGGAGGGATACACCTTTTTCCCTAACCCGATGCCATGGTACTTTTCCGCGCAATATGAACGTGCGCACTATGATGCGATGGTGGCCATACTGATCGATTATAACCGCACGCGAAATCCCAATGATCTGGCGGTGTTTATGCGTAGCGGAGAAAAATATTTAGAAAAACATAATGATAAGAATATATTGTCCAGCATGATATCCATTGCACATTACCAGAGACACTGGAGCGAAGCAGATCGACTTGAATGCCAATTCAACAAGCTTTTCCCTGAGTCATAATAAATCGCCATGGATAATCCAGTCACTTCCGGGTGGTTGATAATATCGATGTTCATATTCCGCCGGTGACATTTGAGTGCTCGAGCTATGCCGGCGCTTACTGTTATAAAACATTTTGATGTTATCAAAAATATCACTCCAGGTTTCTTCCCGCGTTCCGTAGATCGTTTTCTTTACCCGGTCACGCTTCAGTAACTGGAAAAAACTGTCCACAACCCAGTTTAAACTCTCCAGGATAACACTTACCGCTCATGGGCCTCTCTCTTAAAACCATCTTCAATGACGCAGGGGTGTCTGTGACATCTGTGGCAGTTAGTGTTCATATCTGTTTTTATGAATGTGTGTTTGATTTTATTTTTGAGCGGCGTATCCTGTCTTTACATTGAACAGGAGGAATGATGTCTCTGACTTCTCTACAACTCTTCAAAACGCTCTCCGATGAAACTCGTCTGGGCATTGTGTTGCTGCTCAGAGAGATGGGGGAACTGTGCGTGTGCGATCTCTGCACGGCGCTGGACCAGTCGCAACCTAAGATCTCCCGTCATCTGGCAATGTTGCGAGAAAGCGGTCTATTGCTGGATCGTAAACAGGGCAAATGGGTTCATTATCGCTTATCTCCACATATTCCTTCCTGGTCTGCTCAGGTGATCGAGCAAGCCTGGTTAAGCCAACAGGACGACGTTCAGGCTATCGCCCGTAAGCTGGCATCCGCCAACTGCTCTGGTAGCGGTAAAGCGGTCTGCATCTAAAAAATTTGCCTGAACATATGTGATTTTTCGAATGTGAGGTGTTGAAATGAAAACGTTAACGGTATTTGACCCCGCGCTGTGTTGTAGCACCGGTGTCTGCGGTACAGATGTCGATCAGGTGTTGGTTGATTTTTCTGCGGATGTGCAATGGCTGAAAGGGCGTGGTGTTCAGGTAGAGCGTTACAACCTGGCGCAACAGCCGATGAGCTTTGTTCAGAACGAGAAAGCGAAAGCATTTCTTGAGGCTTCTGGAGCAGAAGGGCTTCCGCTGTTGTTGCTGGATGGTGAAACGGTGATGGCTGGGCGTTACCCAAAACGCGCTGAACTGGCTCGCTGGTTTGGTATTCCGCTGGAGAAAGTAGGATTAGCGGCTTCAGGCTGCTGTGGTGGCAATACGTCTTGTTGTTAAGTATGTCAGGAGGACAGATGAAATTCTTACAGAATATCCCTCCCTACCTGTTTTTTACCGGTAAGGGGGGCGTGGGTAAAACCTCGATTTCCTGCGCCACGGCAATTCGTCTGGCAGAGCAGGGCAAACGGGTACTGCTGGTGAGTACCGATCCGGCCTCAAACGTAGGCCAGGTCTTTGACCAGGCGATTGGCAATACTATTCAGCCCATCGCCACCGTGCCTGGATTGTCGGCACTTGAGATTGATCCCCAGGCCGCAGCGCAACAGTACCGGGCCAGAATCGTTGACCCCATCAAAGGACTTCTGCCTGATGAGGTGGTCAATAGCATTAATGAGCAGCTTTCGGGAGCCTGCACGACAGAGATTGCCGCGTTTGACGAGTTTACCGGATTGCTGACTGACGTCTCTCTGCTGACCCGGTTTGACCATATCATTTTTGATACTGCGCCGACCGGTCACACGATCCGCCTTCTTCAGTTGCCAGGCGCCTGGAGTAGCTTTATTGAAAGCAATCCCGATGGCGCGTCCTGTCTCGGGCCGATGGCGGGGCTGGAAAAGCAGCGTGAACAGTATGCCCATGCCGTTGAGGCGCTTTCTGATCCGCAACGCACCCGATTAGTTCTTGTCGCCCGACTGCAAAAATCCACCTTGCAGGAAGTTGCGCGTACGCATGACGAACTTGCCGCGATTGGCCTTAAAAACCAGTTTCTGGTCATCAATGGCGTTCTGCCCGAAACTGAAGCGGCAAGCGACACATTGACTGCTGCAATCGGGCGGCGGGAGCAGGAGGCGCTGGCGAATCTTCCCGCCGGTTTGTCGGCACTCCCCACTGACACGTTATTCCTTCAACCGGTTAATATGGTCGGCGTGCCGGCACTGAGAGGGCTTCTCGCCCCACAACCGGAGACGGCATCATTTTCTGAAGAATACATTCAGCAACGCCCTGAAATTCCGTCGCTCTCAGCGTTAGTCGATGATATCGCTCGCAATGAACACGGCCTGATTATGCTGATGGGCAAAGGCGGGGTGGGGAAAACCACGATGGCGGCTGCCATTGCCGTCAGGCTGGCCGAAATGGGATTTGATGTCCATCTGACAACCTCTGATCCTGCGGCGCATCTCAGCACAACCCTCAACGGTAGTCTCAACAATCTGCAAGTCAGCAGAATCGATCCTCACGAGGAAACGCAACGCTATCGTCAGCATGTTCTTGAGACGAAGGGAAAAACGCTGGACGATGTGGGAAAACGCCTGCTGGAAGAAGATTTACGCTCTCCCTGTACCGAAGAGATTGCGGTTTTCCAGGCCTTTTCACGGGTGATTCGTGAAGCGGGCAAGCGCTTTGTGGTCATGGATACGGCACCCACCGGGCATACGCTACTGCTGCTGGATGCCACCGGGGCGTATCACCGCGAAATTGCGAAGAAAATGGGCGATAAGGGCCATTTCACCACGCCAATGATGCAGCTTCAGGACCCGGAGCGAACCAAAGTGTTACTGGTCACGCTGCCGGAAACCACGCCTGTGCTGGAGGCGGCAAATTTGCAGGCCGACCTTGAACGTGCGGGAATTCATCCCTGGGGCTGGATTATCAATAACAGCCTTTCCATTGCGGATACCCGTTCGCCGCTGCTTCGTCTGCGAGCGCAACAGGAACTCCCGCAAATAGAGGCAGTTAAACAGCAGCACGCCTCTCGTGTCGCGCTGGTGCCGCTGCTGGCGTCAGAGCCGACGGGCATCGAAAAACTCAAACAACTCGCAGGTTAATTTTTTACGTAAACAGGGTGGCATTGCTGCCCTGTCAGGAGGTTTTATGTTACTGGCAGGAGCCATTTTCATCCTGACCATCGTGTTGGTTATCTGGCAGCCAAAAGGATTGGGCATTGGCTGGAGCGCCACGCTGGGCGCTGTACTGGCTCTGGCGTCGGGTGTGATACATATCGCTGATATTCCGGTGGTATGGAATATCGTCTGGAACGCCACGGCAACCTTTATTGCCGTCATTATCATCAGTCTGTTGCTGGATGAGTCCGGCTTTTTCGAATGGGCCGCACTGCATGTTTCTCGCTGGGGCAATGGGCGTGGGCGACTGCTGTTTACGTATATCGTACTGCTTGGCGCGGCGGTGGCAGCCCTGTTTGCCAATGATGGTGCGGCGTTGATTCTGACACCTATCGTTATCGCCATGCTACTGGCGCTGGGATTCAGTAAAAGCACTACGCTGGCGTTCGTGATGGCCGCAGGGTTTATTGCCGACACCGCCAGTCTGCCGCTCATTGTGTCAAACCTGGTCAATATCGTTTCGGCTGATTTCTTCGGCCTGGGATTCACGGAATACGCGTCAGTCATGGTGCCGGTGGATATTGCCGCCATTACTGCCACACTGGTGATGCTGCATCTGTTTTTTCGCAAAGATATCCCGCCAACATATGACCTGGAACGCCTGAAAGAACCTGCAAAAGCCATTAAAGATCCGGCAACATTCAGAACCGGCTGGATTGTGCTCCTCCTTCTGCTGGTCGGCTTTTTTGTCCTTGAGCCGATGGGCATTCCTGTCAGTGCAATTGCGGCGGTGGGGGCGGCAATCCTGTTTGCGGTGGCTAAAAAAGGTCATGGCATCAACACCGGTAAAGTGTTGCGCGGCGCGCCCTGGCAGATTGTGATTTTCTCGCTGGGTATGTATCTGGTGGTCTACGGGTTGCGTAATGCCGGGCTGACGGATTATCTCTCTGGCGTGCTGAACGTACTGGCAGATAAAGGACTGTGGGCCGCCACGCTAGGGACAGGATTCCTGACCGCATTTCTGTCTTCTATCATGAACAATATGCCGACCGTATTGGTTGGCGCGTTGTCGATTGATGGCAGCACTGCGACCGGCGTTATCAAAGAGGCGATGATTTATGCCAACGTCATTGGCTGCGATCTGGGGCCGAAAATTACCCCTATTGGTAGCCTGGCGACACTGCTCTGGCTGCATGTACTTTCACAGAAGAATATGACAATCACGTGGGGATACTACTTCCGCACTGGGATTATCATGACCCTGCCTGTGCTGTTTGTAACGCTGGCTGCGCTGGCGCTACGTCTCTCTGTCACTTTGTAATGAGATACTGATATGAGCAACATCACCATCTATCACAACCCGGCCTGCGGCACCTCGCGTAACACGCTGGAGATGATCCGTAACAGCGGTATCGAGCCGACGGTTATTCATTATCTTGAGAACCCACCTACGCGCGATGAGCTGGTCAAACTCATTGCCGATATGGGCATCACGGTGCGGGCGCTGCTGCGTAAAAACGTGGAACCGTATGAAACGTTAGCGCTTGCCGAAGACCGCTTTACTGACGATCAGCTCATCGACGTTATGCTGCAACATCCCATTCTGATTAACCGTCCGATTGTGGTGACACCGCTGGGAACCAAACTGTGCCGTCCTTCTGAAGTGGTGCTGGATATTCTGCCGGATGCGCAGAAAGGGGCTTTCGCCAAGGAAGACGGTGAGCAAGTTGTCGATGTTGCCGGTAAACGACTGAAGTAAACATGAAGGGGGCATTTGCCCCCTTATCCGTTATTTTGCCATTTCCTCCAGCAGGTCTATGCCTACCGGCTCTTCGCTTTGCAAAGGCGTTAACGCAATGCGCTTCGCATACCGTTCTTTTACGTCAGAGATCAGCGGTAGCTCACGGCTTGCTCTGGTCAACAGGAAAGGTGAAGACGGCTTAGCGGCTGCCAGACTGTTATTCACAACCCATGCCCACGGCTCGATCTTAGCCCTGCGCAAATCGTTTTGCAGATTTGCCGCCTCCAGCACTGGCGTTGTTTCAGCCAGCGTCACGATAATCACCTTCGTTTTCTCCGGGTTCTGCAACTGCATCATTGGCGTTATCACATGGTCATGTGTTTTCCCCATCTGACGTACCATTTCACGGTGATACGCCCCTGTTGCATCCAGAAGCAGGAGTGTGTGACCCGTCGGGGCGGTATCCATAATAACAAACTGATCGTCGGCTTGTTTAATGACCCGGGAGAATGCCTGGAAAACGGCGATCTCTTCGGTGCAGGGTGAACGGAGATCTTCTTCCAGCACCGCAAGACCTTCAGCATCAAGCCCTTTCCCCTGATTTTCCAGAACAAAACGACGATAACGCTCAGTCTCTGCTTTCGGGTCGATGCGACTGACCTGAAGATTTGGCAGGGAGCCATCCAGCGTGTATGCAAGGTGCGCAGCCGGATCGGACGTCGTCAAATGGACTTTGTGGCCGCGCTTTGCCAGCGATACGGCAATGGATGCCGCGACGGTCGTTTTTCCTACACCGCCTTTACCCATCGTCATGACCAGACCTTTCCCTGTCTGGCTCAGTTCATCGACCAGTGAAGCAAGTTTCGGCAATTTGAGGGTATTCAGAACCGTAATGGGAGTCTCTGGTGCTGCATTGCTGTCAGTAAATAACGCCCGTAGCGCATCCAGACCCACCAGATTAAACGGCTTCAGGTACAGCTGCGAGCGGGGGAGATTCGCCAGATTATCAGGCATTGCCTGTAATGCCTTTTCTTCCCTCGCCAGGATACTTTGCGCCAGTCGATCGTTTTCACCTGCAAAAGGAGGCAGCACGCCATTGATGGCCAGGTGTTGATGCTGCAAACCGATAGCAGACAGCTCATCGTGCGTATGGGAAACCTCTTTCAGCGTTGAAGTCTGGGCGCGGGCGACCAGCACCAGGCGCGTAAGCGTGGCGTCAGATAACGCGTTAACCGCATCTGCGTACTGGTGTTGCTGTTTTTCCAGTCCGACCAGGGGGCCGAGATTAGCGGCGGCATCGGGATTTGCTGCCAGATAACCGCTCCACGCCCCCGGCAGTTCAAGCATACGGATCGTATGCCCGGTTGGCGCGGTATCAAAAACGATATGGTCATACTTCTCCCGCAGCTCATGGTTGGTGAGCAGACCGGTAAACTCATCGAATGCCGCGATTTCCGTCGTACAGGAACCCGAAAGCTGTTCCTCAATACTGCTGACTACGTCGGCGGGCATCATGTCACGAACCGGATCAAGCACTCTATCGCGGTATGCCTGCGCGGCAGCCATCGGGTCAACTTCCATCGCGGCAAGATTTTCTACGGTACTGATATCTGTAATTCGGTGGCCGATAGTCTGACTAAAGACCTGGCCGACATTGGACGCCGGATCGGTGCTCACCAGTAGCGTTTTCTTACCCTGATCGGCCAGCCATACCGCAGTGGCACAGGCCAGAGATGTTTTACCGACACCACCTTTACCGGTGAAGAAAATAAACGGGGGAATGTCTTTTAAAAATGGCATATTCATCAGTGATTTCTCCTCTGGAATTAAGGCATACGCGGAATGGTGCAGCAGCGTGGCTCAGTGCTGTCTTCACTCCAGTCCTGAGTCAGCGGAATACCCGCCCAACGGGCGATATCTTCACGAGTTGGGAGTTTGCCTGCCATCACCAGCGTACCGTCGAGCAAAGTGACCGGCAGAGACTCCATCCCTGATGCGTTAAGAAACGTTTTGATGACCGGCGTATTCAGGAACTGTTGCGGGTTCTTCGCAAGGCTGTAGCGCTGGATATCAACGCCGTTTTTCTTCGCCCATTCTGCGCTGGCGTTCCATTTAACCGCCTCGTCGCTGACCACGACGCTGCGGGTGGCACAGCAGCCCGCAGCTTCAAAGATCTCGATTTTTGCCATGTGTTATTTACCTCAGTGTTAGTTATTTGCCTTTACACTGAGGTAAACGAAGATGGTGGGAAAAAGATGCGCGGTTACATCATTTTTTTGTGACAGCAGACGGGAGATGTGTCATCCGCCTCAATCTGGCAGAGCGCGGTCATCACTTCTCTCAGGTGTTTTCTGGCCCGCAGCAAACGGGATTTAAACGCCGTCAGTGAGATGCCAAGCTCTTCTGCCAGCTCCTGCTGCGGACGCCGGTTCAGGTCGGATTCTTCAATCAGCCATCGCTCATCTTCTGGTAATGCCTGCAGGGTTTCAGGTAGACAAACATTCAGCATTGCAATGGCATCAGGAGATGTATCAGACAGCAGGGTTTCTTCTTCCAGTTCGACAAACTCCCTGGCGCTGCGGTGTTCGTCGATGAGCAAATTTCGCGCCGCACGATACAACCAGGCACGCGGATTTTCCATCTCACAAAAATGATCGGAATGAGCACGGGCACGCAGAAAAAGCTCTTGCAGCAGGTCAGCGGCTTTTTCCTCATCGCCTGTTTTTGAGACCAGAAAACGAAAGAGTTCAGGTTTGTGCTGTTGCCAGAAAATGGTCATACATGCGTTGAAATCACGGGTACTACTCATGTCAGACCTCCGTGGTAAAAGTGCTTTTGCGATTCGACAAAATAAAAAAAGTCAGGCTGTATTACGAAAAAAGAATAGAAAAAAGACAGGTCATTATATACCTGTCTTTTTATAGAACAATAACAGAATGTCTTTGCACATCGCGCAGGGGGCGGCCGTAACTTATACCAATATGTATAGGATAGCCTCAGGATATTATCCTGCCTTGCATGAAGGTTTATTCAATATCGTTGCTGTCGGGTAATAACATGTTGCCGTGAAAATATAACAACGCGGCTATAAACGATTTATTTTCCGACTGTTGGTTTAAAATAACCAATACCGATCGTTTTACGAAAACGCCAGTTTTGCCATTGTGGCCATAATACATCGGCGATCATCGCAATGGCTATCCAGCGGAACCAGGTGGCGAAGGTATTACTGTGTCCCTGAGGCTCTTTATATCCCTTCACCCAACCGTCATAACCTCGTTCGCCGAGCAGGGTGTCCGGGAACCCGCCGTCTGCATTCTGGAAATCGAGCAATTTCACCAGCATACTGCGTAACCAATGCTCAATTTCGTCTTTGCGTTGTGGGCAACGGGCATAACCGTGCGCCAGAATATCGATAATATCGACATCAATGCAGCTACTGCGAACAGCCAGAGGTTGCTCCAGGCAACGGCTCATTGACTGGTTGAAATAGGGAATATTTTCATCGAGTGCATAAAAGACATGCAAATTATGCGTCGCACCGCAGAGAGCAAATAATAATGCCTCCTGACTGTACTGTTGGCCTGGCCCCCAGAAACCGGAGTAGGGCTCGCTTTGCTGATTATGCCAGAAGATCATATCCTGCAAACGCTGAGCCGCAGGGCCGTTTGGATCTCTTTGCTGTTCGAGTAACAGAAAGCTGCCCATATTGACGATATTGTTCCCTTCCAGCCAGGGATCGCGCATATCGCGTTGACCTAACCATGCCCAAAAATATTGTGGGTCGAGGTACGGTTTCAAAAACGGCAGTTCGAGGCGATCCAGTTGATCCAGAACATCCAGCGTACCCATACAGTAGTTTGTTGCATGGAAGCGCATGTATTGACGAGTGATATTGGCATCCGGCCCTTTCCAGGTTTCGCTCCAGCGCAGCCCCGGCAACTGGAAGAATCCTTCCTCTTGCTGATGACCTAATACCCAATCCGCCAGCGCTTTTTTCTCCGATATTTCATCGCCTAATAAAACGCGAGCCATTGTTCCATCATACGTACCTGGCAGCAGCATCTGCGGCCACTGTTCTGGCTGATGAAGTTCGCTGACGCGTAATACGCCAGGCGTTCCGTTGGGGAGTTGCATACTGTTAAGCCAGAGGAGACTTTTCTCTTTGGCTGCAAGAATTCGTTCCTGTAACAGGCTATCGGTAAATGACATGTTCAGTTCCTATACGATGAAAATTATTTAAATTTAGCCGCAGCCATTGTCGGAATTAAAAAATGCATAATCAGGAAACCCAGCAGATAGGCAAATCCGCCCATCAGGAAAATAGACCAATAGTTGCCTGTTGCTTGCAGGATATGGCCTGTTGCCTGTGTAAAGAGAATTGAACCGAGAGAACCAATTAAGCAGCCAATACCGACAACGGCACCCACAGCCTGTTTAGGGAACATATCCGATACGCTGGTATAAAGATTGACTGACCAGCCCTGATGCGCTGCAACAGCAAGTCCAATCAGCGAAACCGCGACCCAAAGATTAGACGCATTCGAAACCAACAAAATAGGCAGCACGCAGGTGGCGCAGAGCAATAACGTTAATTTGCGCGCCTTATTGACAGCCATACCGCGATTCACCATCCATGCCGGGAGATATCCGCCAGCAAGACCCCCGATGGTTGCCAAAATATTGATTAAAACCAAAGGCATTGCCATATGAGCCATATCAATACCGCGGGCATCATGCAGCCACTTCGGTAACCAGAACAGGAAGAACCAGAAGATCGGGTCAGTCAGAAACTTACAAATGGCAAATGCCCAGGTTTGTTTATATTTCAGCAGCCCCAACCAGCTAATTTTTTGCTGTGATTGTTCGGTGCTGCCCGCGTCATCATCCTGATTAATCCAGGCTAACTCTTCTTCGTTTACTTTTTTTACTTTCTCCGGTTTTCCGTATAAAAATAACCAGAAAACAATCCAGATAAACCCGACCGCACCGGTTACGACGAACGCTTCACGCCATCCCCATTGCAAGGCAATCCAGGGAATAATGATGGGGGCAAAAATATTACCGACATTGGAGCCCGCATTAAAAATACCGGTCGCAAAGGCACGTTCTCGTTTCGGGAACCATTCAGCGGCAACCTTTACTGCGGAAGGAAAGTTGGCGCTTTCCCCCAGCCCAAGGAATATACGGGCGTAAATGAATCCAATCACGGTGCCGACCATACCATGTGCCATCGCCGCCACACTCCAGAGTGCCAGAGCGATAGGTAAGACCAGGCGGGCACCATAAACATCAACGATACGTCCACACAGGAATAAACCTAACGCATAGGCGGCCTGAAATGCCGTCACAATATTGCCGTATTCAATTTCGTTCCAGCCAATATCTTTTTGTAACATTGGCGCGAGTAACCCTAAAATAGATCTATCAAGGTTATTTATGGTGACTGAAAAAAAGAGTAACGCGCAAATTGTCCATCGATATCGACTGGTTGTAGAACTCATCTTTACTGCTTGATTACTGACACCACTTTGCAACTGCCCCATCGTATTTCCTCCGTCACGATATGAGAACTTTTCCAAACAGACCCAGCTAAAATTACGTTCAGCCAGTGTAAGTGACCTGGTCTGAGTCCGTGACGGGTTAGAAAGAGAATTGAGATCCCTGAAGTCCTGCCATAATTTTATGTGAGTAATATCGCTACCCAGGGTTGTTAATGTGATGCAGATCACTACGATAAAATTTATTATGAGATGCTGGTCACACTGAAAGGCTCAACATTTTAGACTTTTGTCACATTTACTTGTTTTTTCCTCACTCTCAGTCTTCTGATCCCAAGGATCGCCATCAAGCCCGGTTTTTGAGCCGTTATTCTTCAGCAACACCTCTTTTATGAAGGATATCTCATGCTGGAAAAATCTGACCTGGCAGAAAATGCCGTTGAATGCCTACACAACGAGCAATATGACCAGCCCTACAACGCGCAGAATCTTAACCATACCAATCTGTTGTTTACTGGCGGTCGCGAGTGCGAAAGTCTGAGCGGGGAATGGCGATTCACGCTGGATCTTCACGACACCGGGCTACGGCAAAAATGGCATCTCCTGGAGAAGCGCGATGCTGAAACGCGCCGGGATCCTTACGATTACGATCCTTTTGCCGGTGATACCGTTCCAGTGCCGGGATGTTGGCAGATGATGAACGAAAAATGGTTCTATTTTGAGGGCAGTGCGTGGTACACCCGCGAAATCGACTATATTGTTCAGGACGCTGATGAACGCATTTTCTTACGCGTTGGCGCCGCCAACTACGATTGCAAAGTTTTCCTCAATCATCAGTTCATCGGCAATCATTACGGTGGCTCCACCCCATTTTGTGCTGAGTTAACGCCGCTATTACAACCAGGCAATAATGTGCTGATGCTGTGCGTGAATAATAATCGCACCACCGACAGGCTTCCTCTGAGAAATAACGACTGGTTTAACTATGGCGGAATTTATCGTGAAATCGATATTATCCGAACGCCGCAAACCTATATTCGGGATCTGTTTGTCTATTTAGTCCCCGATGGAAACTATAATCGAATTGCCGTGAGAATAGCGGTTGAAGGCGATGCGACGGAGGTCAATGTCACCCTCGCTGAATTGGGTATCTGCGTGAATCTGCCGGTGATTGACGGGGTTGCTGAAGCGACATTGTCTGCTGAGCCGCAGCTCTGGTCGCCTGAGCATCCTAAATTGTATCGGGTCATGGCGACGCTGGGACGTGACTGTGTTAGCGACCGCGTGGGATTCAGGCACATTGAGGTTGTGGGGACGGATATTCGTCTTAACGGCAAGTCGCTCTATCTGCGAGGCGTCAATTGCCATGAAGATGATGTCCTGTTAGGGAAAATGACCAACGAAGCGGATATTCGCCGCCGTTTTCAGGATGCCAAAGAACTCAACTGCAACTACCTGCGACTGGCGCATTATCCTCACCATGAGATGGCCGCGCGTATTGCGGATGAGGTGGGCTTGTTGCTCTGGGAGGAAATTCCAAACTACTGGGCCATCGATTTTAAAAATCCGGCAACCCAACGCGATGCGCATAATCAGTTGATGGAGCTTATTTACCGTGACCGAAATCGTGCCAGCGTGATTATCTGGTCAGTCGGTAATGAAAATGCCGATACCGATGAGCGACTGAATTTTATGACTTCGCTGGTTGATGCCGCCCGCCAGGCCGATCCCAGCCGTTTGATTTCTGCCGCTTGCCTGGTCAATCATGCCAAAATGAAAATTGAAGATCGTCTGGCCGATTTTCTCGACATCATCGGACTGAACGAATATTACGGTTGGTATGAAGAGAATTTTGATGATCTGATTGTACTGGGAGAAAATTCGTCACCCACAAAACCGGTGGTCATTACTGAAACAGGGGCCGAAGGTGTGATAGGCGATCATGCGCCTCAGTCAGGGCCGTTCTCGGAAAATTATATGGCGGATGTGTATCGTAAGCAGACCGAGTATTTGCCAAAACTTAATTATGTCCGTGGTTTTACCCCGTGGCTATTGTATGACTACCGTACAGAAAGACGCCAGAATCCTTACCAGAAAGGATTCAACTGTAAGGGGCTGATTACTGCTGACAAAATAACACGCAAAAAGGCATTTTATGTGCTGCGCGATTTTTATCAGCAGCTCAAAAATGCCGGGTAATAAGATAACACTGTTAGTTTAAGACCGAGATATCCGGGGCGACCACCGGGTTTGGCGTCCCACCGGGAACCAAATCCCGGTGTTTCCCCTAATTCATTGACTTAAGTGAACGGTGTTAAGTCATTAGCGGATTAATCTGCTGTCAGACTTTCTGCCAGGCTAAGTAGCCTGGCAGGATCAAATAACATGGCCAGATAATGGGGTTGCTGTTGTTCTTCTTTATCGAGCCATTCGGAAATTCGATGGGCTAACAAGCGTAGTTGATTAACTTCTTTGGTTAACTCAAATAAAGAGATGCCACTTTGATTTCCGTAGCGATCTAACATCATTTTCATGGCAACGCATCGAGCGACGCCATTAAACATCTCGGTGTAGTAGGGGACGCGTTCCCAGACGCGTTTGAACAGATCCCTTTTCTCTTCCGACATCGTAATCGAATGTATTATTTGATGTAGTCGGTTGCGGGAATCTTGTGCCAAAAAAATGGCCCGTTGCTTTTCTAATAATAATTGCTGGTATTGTTCGCGTCCGGTGTCGGGATCGCCCATCGGGAATAATACCGACATCGTATAATCGTCAGAATGGCGTAAATGTAACTGAAGCTGTTTTACGGCCTGGGCATAGTTTTCAGGTACCTGGCTGTAATGGTGTAAAACATGCCCCAGGATATAGGGTGTTTTTCTCATCCATTCATAGCTACAGGTATACAATTGATGAAAGGTGTTTAATTCAGCCATTCCCACTTTATGCCCTAACATATCGGTGAGCCAGCAGTGAAACGCCTGTTTTTCAGACATAAATATTTCACGGCCAAACATGGCTAAACCATGTAAATTCACTGAATTTACCGAGTTGATCAAGGAACTGTTAGAGATCCATTCCCAACTGAGCCGACCCGTAATCGCTTCCAGATGCTCGCCAGCCATGCTTTCGACCCAGCTTAGCCGACCCTGAATCTCTTCTAATAAGTAGCAAGGCAACAGTGTCCAGCCGTACTCCAGCCCCCACATATCAAATTCAATCCACTTGACCCGCCCTTCAAGTTGAGTCAGCAAAGGGTTATTCACAAAGCCGGGGCGATAACCATGCGCCACGGCCTTAATTGACACCCGTACATCCGGTGGTAATACCTTTAACGCATTCACTAATTGCCATGATGCTGCCTCGTCCTCCATATAGTCACGCAGCACCATTTTCTTGCCGAGGCTTCGCAGGGTTTGATAAAGGTAAGGGATTGTCGTGACCCAACTGGCTTTGTAGGGTTGATGTCGGGGAAGATTAACAATTATGCCATCAATACCGGATAATTGTTGCAAGGCTTCAAAGAGCGCCTGCTGATAAAAGTTTTTCCAGAAAACTTCATCTGCACTACTATTTTCAATTAATGCATATTCGGGATACTTTTCTTGTATTTTTCCATCCCGGGGCAGGGCTTCACCTTGTAACCAAACACCAATACCTGATGCCCGACAGTAACGGCATAAACGTTGCAGATATAATAAATGTTCCTGACGCTCGCGTAGCAGATTTTCACGGCCATGTTGACAATAAACTGAGGGTGAGACTAATAAAGATAATAAATTCTGCTGGTTAATGACCAGTCCATTAAATTGGTCACGAACCATCACCGCAATAACACTCTGCAAATATGGCCAGTGCCAGATCAGCGAAGAATTCACTTCTAATAAACGAAGCGGAATAGAGGTCTGCACTTAAAGAAACCACGCGAACAATGTTAACCATACCTTCTATTTTATAGCCGTTGCTTCTGTCGCACCAGAGTTAGTTAGGGCCAATAGCAGATTAAAACACTGTGGAAAAGTCGAATGAAAATCAAAAATAGGGTGAGTCCCGGCGGATGTTCTCATTTTTTAAAATATCATTTTGGTGAATGTATCGTAGTCACCAGACGCGCACAGGACTATGCTTAGTCTCGACACCCTAAAAACAACAGAGGCAATGTCATGGATAAAGAACTACTGGAAGCGGGGTTCCGGGCTTATACCGGTGAGAAAATAGATGTCTACTTCAATACGCAGATTTGCCAGCACTCGGGGAACTGCGTGCGCGGCAGCGCGAAGCTTTTTAACCTGAAACGCAAACCGTGGATTATCCCGGATGAAGTGGATGTCGCCACGGTGGTCAGAGTGATTGATACGTGCCCGAGCGGCGCGCTGAAGTATCGGCATAAATAAGCGAGCGACGAATGGAAATACTTGAAGGTCATAACAAATTTTATGTTAACGATGCTGAAGGCACTCAGGTTGCGGAGATTGTATTTGTACCGACAGGGGAGCATCTGAGCATCATTGAGCATACCGATGTCGATCCCAGTCTGAAAGGGCAGGGGGTAGGTAAAAAACTGGTGGCGAAAGTGGTGGAAAAAATGCGCCAGGAAAACCGCAAGGTCATTCCGCTCTGCCCGTTTGCGAAACACGAATTTGATAATACTCGTGAGTATGACGATATCCGCGCCTGAGTAGGATTTCCCGCCGGATAGGGCACCGCCGCCATCCGGCATATCATTCCCGGTGCAGCAGATCCTGATAAATTCCCGTCAGCACCCCTTGTGAGCCAAATTCCTTTTTAATCCACTGGGTCACGCGGCCTGTAGCCGAATGCTGAGTCGCCAGCAACATACGTGAGTCCTGACGAGGGTTGTGGATCTGACGCGTCACCAGCAGTGATTTTTCCATCGCTTCCCGCACCATGTAGTCTGGCAAAAAGCCAATCCCTTCCCCCAGAATCTGACACTGGCACTTGGTGTTGAAATCTGGCACCAGAATCGACTCCTGACCATGCAGCAACCAGCCCACTTTTTTATTAATCGTGTGCGCCGTATCTTCGACCATGATGTTTGGGTACAAGCGCAGTTGGCTCTCGGAAATGGGCTCCGGCATAAAGGCCAACGGATGATCCGGGGCGATAGCAAACGCCCAACGGATAGCGCCGATTTCGGTGTAGTCGATACCGCCGCCGTCGAGCAGCGTGTCCGGCGCGCCAATCGCGATGTTGGCCTGGTTATTGATAATGGAATCCCAGACGCCGTTGTACACCTCGGTCGTCACCGTTATCTGGCAGGTTGGAAACTGCTTTTTCAGTACCTGCAACAGTCGGGCGGTATGTTTTGGGGTATAGAGCAACTGGTTGATGCAAATGCGCACTCGCGCTTCAATGCCCTGGGCAATGGTGTCAATACTGCGCTTGATGGCGTGGAAGTCGTTCAGCAGGTCGGTCGCTTTGCGAAAGAAATAGCGGCCGGACTCGGTTAGCTCAATGCTGCGCGTGTTGCGGGTAAACAGCACAACATCAAGTCCCATTTCCATCCGCTTGATGGTGTAGCTAATGGCTGAGGTGGTTACGCCAAGCTCTTCGGCGGCCTTACTAAAACTGCCATAGCGGGCAGCCATCGTGAAGGCCAGCAGATTCTCCTCGGTAAAAATTGAATTCATCCTTCTCCCCTCATGCCCTGAGTGTACCGTCTGTCATGCAGCGATTGTTGAATGTATTTGTAATCCTTATGGCAGACAATCAGTTTTGAACGAAATTTAACACTAAAGTTACATTTGATTTGAAGAGAATCACACTTCTGAACTTTAGTGACAGGCCACACGCTGTGCTGCCTGGCGCGGGGCGCTTACGCATTACCACTAAGGATAGAAAGGAGGCTAACGATAAGAGAAAGGTTGCACTGCCGCACATTTTGTCTTTATTGTGGAATTTATTTCAATAATCGACGCACTTACGATGAATGAAATTTAAGCGGATGTTTTTCTCATCACTCTGTTGCTATTCTCAGGCTATCGGAATTGCAAGAAGTCTAAAAACTGCAGGAGAGGGAATATGTCTGAGAACGAACTCATTACAGAATTTCTGCTAGCAGCAGAGCAGGGCAATGCTGAAGGATTAAAATCCTGTCTCGACAATAATGTGGATATTAACGCCACGAATCGTCAGGGACGTACTGCAATTATTATTGCCAGTCTGAATAAACACTACGAGTGTGTGTCTTTATTGATTGCGGCAGGTGCGGATATTAATAAGCAGGATCAAACCTGTTTTAACCCTTTCCTCATCAGTTGCCTGACCAACGATTTAACCCTGCTGCGAACGGTATTACCTGCCAACCCTGATCTCGACCGTCTGAGCCGTTTTGGCGGTGTGGGAATTACGCCCGCCAGCGAAAAAGGTCACGTCGAGATTGTCCGTGAACTGCTAACGCGAACGAATATTAACGTCAACCACACCAATTTTGTTGGCTGGACGCCGCTTCTGGAAGCCATTGTGCTAAATGATGGCGGCGCAAAACAGCAGGAAATCGTCAAGCTGCTGCTGGACAACGGTGCGAACCCACACATGACGGACAAGTACGGTAAAACCCCGCTGGAACTGGCGCAGGAGAAGGGGTATCACGAGATTGCCGAACTGTTGATTGCCGCAGGCGCCTGACGGAGGAATACCATTATCGCATCGCCATTACGGCAATGCGTCAGGGCGTTAACGGCAGATAGCGCGTTTCTCGCACAGCGAATGGAGGGACGGGTTGAACAGGTTTTTTCCCGGGCGGTAAACCTGCTCATTCCCGGACAGCAGCGCTTACTGACACTCCTCAGTGAACGCTGTGACAACGCCCCCAATAGCTGCCGTCTGGCGCTGACACATTGCAACCACCTGTTCCGCCCAGGTGAACAGGTCAGATTTACGGCGTCAGGGTTAGCAATAGGCGATGATAAATGGATTGAAACCGTTGCCTGCACGCGCTGGTTGATGCCTGAAATATCACTGAGCGCAGACTGTTTTACCGCCATTCCCTGGCGACGCTGGGCCGGGACGCTGTATCAGCATCTCGGATGTGACGACACTCTGTTTTTGTATACCGGCGATAATCCCTTTTATCGCGAATTAGCCAGAGAATTGCAGCAGCGCCGCCAATATTTACTTTCTGCGTTGCAGCAACAACAAAATATGACGGATTCGATTACCCGCCTAATCGGTCTTGGAATCGGATTAACGCCGTCATCTGATGATTATTTAGTAGGCCTGAGCATTATTTTATTTATCCGCGGACATCCGCTGGAAAAATATCAGGACACATTTTTAACAGCCTTACGATACGCCGGAAAAAATACCACACTGTTCAGCAAAATAACGCTGGAGGAGGCTTTTCATCGACGTTATCGGGAAAGTATTACGCGACTGGTAAAAAACATTATTACCGGGTCAGATGATTTTTCTACCCACATTATTACCGACATTAAAAATATCGGTTCAAGTTCTGGCTGCGACATGCTTTACGGCATGGCGGATGCCTGCGCGTTGAGCCACTGCTCTGGAGGGAATTATGTCTATCAGGATAGTTGTTAAAAAGAACACGTATTTTGATTCTGTCTCGCTGATGTCCATCTCCACCCGCGCCAATAAGCTGGAAGGTGTGGAACAGGCGTTTGTGGCGATGGCAACAGAGATGAATAAAGGCGTACTGAAAAATCTCGGTCTGCTGACGTCAGAGTTGAATGAGGCAAAAAGCGGCGATCTGATGATTGTGATTAAGGGGGCCAGCGACGCGGCGAACGAGCAAACCCTGGTCGCCATTGATGCGTTATTCACACATAAAGAACAGGGCGGCCAACATGAAGCGCGTTACGCCACCCTCGCCAGCGCGAAAACGCATGTGCCAGACAGCAACCTGGCGGTGATCTCGGTCAACGGGTTATTTGCGGCGCGCGAAGCCCGGCAGGCACTGCAAAACAACCTTAATGTGATGCTTTTCTCCGACAATGTCTCCATTGAGGATGAACTGGCGCTCAAGCAACTGGCGCACGAAAAAGGGTTGCTAATGATGGGGCCGGATTGCGGCACAGCCATCATCAACGGTACGGCGCTGTGCTTTGGCAACGCCGTGCGTCGCGGCAATATCGGTATTGTGGGCGCATCGGGAACCGGTAGCCAGGAACTGAGCGTACGTATCCACGAATTTGGCGGGGGGATATCCCAGCTTATCGGCACCGGCGGGCGCGATCTGAGTGAAAAGATCGGCGGTCTGATGATGCTGGATGCCATCGGTATGCTGGAAGCCGACCCGCAAACAGACATTATCGCGCTGATCTCCAAACCCCCTGCGCCTGCCGTTGCCCGCAAGGTGCTGGAACGCGCGCGCAATTGTCAGAAACCGGTAGTGGTCTGTTTCCTCGGTCGTGAAGCACCGCCCGCAGACGAAAACGGTCTGCTGTTTGCGCGCGGAACCAAAGAGGCGGCGCTGAAAGCGGTGCTGCTGACGGGCGTGAAAAAAGAGAGTCTGGATCTCCATCCGCTCAACTGGCCGCTGATCGAAGAGGTGCGCGCCCGCCTGACGCCGCAGCAAAAATACATTCGTGGACTGTTCTGCGGCGGCACGCTGTGCGACGAAGCCATGTTCGCCGCGATGGAAAAACATGACGAGGTTTATAGCAATATCCACCCGGATCCGAGCCGTCGTCTGACGGATCTCAATCGCAGCGTGGCGCATACCTTCCTCGATTTTGGCGATGACGATTTTACCAACGGCAAGCCGCACCCGATGATCGACCCCACCAATCGCATCAGCCGCCTGTTACAGGAAGCGCGCGATCCACAAGTCGGCGTGATCGTGATGGATTTTGTGCTCGGGTTCGGATCGCACGAGGATCCGGTCGGCGTCATGATCGATGCTATCAAAGAGGCGAAGGCGATTGCCGCCGCAGAAGGACGTCCGCTGGAAATTTTGGGTTATGTGCTTGGCACCGATCTCGATACGCCGTCGCTGGAAAAACAGTGCCAGATGCTGACGGACGCTGGCGTGATTTGGGCGAGCAGCAGCACCAATACCGGATTGCTGGCGCGTGAATTTGTTTGCAAAGGGGAGGAAGCCTGATGAGCCAGTCACTGTTTAACCAGCCACTCAATGTGATCAACGTCGGCATTGCCATGTTCAGCGATGATCTGAAAAAACAGCATGTACCGGTCACTCAACTCGACTGGACGCCGCCGGGTCAGGGCAACATGCAGGTTGTCGGCGCGCTGGATGATATTACCGATTCTCCGCTGGCGGAAAAAATTGCCGCCGCCAACCAGCAGGCGCTGGAACGCATTATTCAGTCCCATCCGGTACTGATTGGCTACGACCAGGCGATCAACGTCGTTCCGGGAATGACCCGCAAAACCATTCTCCACGCGGGCCCGCCGATTCGCTGGGAAAAAATGTGCGGTGCGATGAAAGGCGCCGTGACGGGAGCGCTGGTATTTGAAGGGCTGGCGAGCGATCTGGAACAGGCCGCAGAGCTTGCTGCTTCCGGTGAAATCACTTTCTCGCCCTGCCATGAGCACGACTGCGTGGGGTCGATGGCTGGGGTCACTTCCGCCTCGATGTTTATGCACATCGTGGAGAACAAAACCTACGGCAATCGCGCGTATACCAACATGAGCGAGCAGATGGCGAAGATCCTGCGCATGGGCGCTAACGATCAGAGCGTCATCGACCGTCTGGTGTGGATGCGCGATGTGATGGGGCCGATGTTGCGTGATGCCATGAAACTGGCGGGTGAAATCGATCTGCGACTGATGCTGGCGCAGGCGTTGCATATGGGCGATGAATGCCATAACCGCAACAACGCAGGCACCGCGCTGCTGATTCAGGCCCTGACGCCGTGGATTATTCAGACCGGGTATCCGGTGGCGCAGCAGCGTGAAGTGTTTGAGTTCGTCGCCAGCAGCGACTATTTCTCCGGCCCGACATGGATGGCGATGTGTAAAGCCGCGATGGATGCCGCTCACGGCATTGAGTACAGCACCGTCGTGACCACCATGGCGCGTAACGGCGTGGAGTTTGGTCTGCGCATCAGCGGTCTGCCAGGACACTGGTTCACCGGCCCGGCACAGCAGGTGATAGGCCCGATGTTCGCCGGTTATAAGCCAGAGGACTCCGGGCGTGATATCGGCGACAGCGCCATCACGGAAACCTACGGCATCGGGGGTTTTGCCATGGCAACCGCGCCCGCCATCGTGGCGCTGGTGGGAGGCACGGTGGAAGAAGCCGTCGATTTCTCCCGCCAGATGAGAGAGATAACGCTGGGCGAAAATCCGAACGTCACCATTCCACTGCTGGGCTTTATGGGGATCCCTACGGCTATCGACATTACGCGTGTCGGCAGTACCGGCATTTTGCCGGTTATCAATACCGCTATAGCGCACAAAGATGCGGGGATCGGCATGATCGGCGCTGGCATTGTCCACCCGCCGTTCGCCTGCTTTGAGAAGGCGATTCTGAGCTGGCGTGACCGCTACTGCCAATAACAACCACAGGGGCTAACAGCCGTTAGCCCCTGTGTCGCAAAGCTAATAACGTTGTTCACCTGCAGGGCCGGGCGATCGTCGGGATCGCAAATGATGCTTAACCTGTGAAGGATATTCCATGAACAGAATAAAACTAGAGTGGAAACGTGGTGACTGGGCCGCCTACTTCGGGCTGATGACCAACAATCTGACTAACCTGCTGACGATGATGGGGCTCCTCATCTTTGTTGTGGGGATCCCTAAAGAGATAGTCTATGGCCGCATTGCGCCTGCTTTTGGCCTGGCGGTGCTGGTGGCGAGTATCTTTTATGCCTGGTTTGCCATGCAGATGGCAAAACAGACGGGACGTACCGATGTGACGGCGCTGCCTTCGGGGCCGAGCGCGCCGTCGATCTTTACCGTAACTTTCCTCGTACTGATGCCGGTTTATCAGCAAACTCAGGATGCCGAGTTCGCCATTCAGATAGGCCTGGTCTGGTGTTTTGTTGAAGCGATGATCCTGGCGGGCGGTTCTTTCCTCGGCGAAACCATCCGTAAGATGATCCCGCGTACCGTACTGCTCTCCTGTCTCTCCGGCCTTGGTTTATTGCTGCTGGCAATGAACCCGATGTTGCAGGCTTTTGAAGCGCCAACGGTTTCCTTCATCGTCTTGCTGCTGATCTTTATTAACTGGTTTGGCAAAAAGCCTATCTTTGCGCGTATTCCTACCGGTCTGTTACTGCTGATTGCCGGTACTGCGCTGGCGTGGATTTCCGGTCTGCAAAGCCCGGAAGCGATTAAAGCGTCGATGTCTTCTTTCGGTTTTAACCCGCCGGAAATCCATGTCGATAGCTTCCTGCAAGGGCTGCCACATGCGCTGCCGTACCTGGCCTCGGCGGTGCCGTTGGGGCTGGCGAACTACATTTTTGACCTCGAAAACATCGAAAGCGCCCACGCCGCTGGCGATGAGTACAACACCCGCAAAGTGATGCTGGCGAACGGGCTTTCTTCCATGCTCGGCTGTTTGATGGGGAACCCGTTCCCGGTCACCGTTTATGTGGGACATGCCGGGTGGAAAGCGATGGGCGCCAGCATTGGTTATACCCTGGCGTCGGGCGTCACCATGTTCCTCGTCCCGCTGTTTGGACTGGGGGCATTTATGCTCGCCATTATTCCGATGACCGCCATCGTGCCGATTCTGGTCTTTATCGGCGTGGTCACCGCCAACCAGGTGGTGCGCGAAACGCCAAAAATAGAGGTACCGGTCATTTTCATCTGTCTGTTCCCGTGGATTGCGAACTGGGCGCTGACCATCGTGAATAGCGTGATGGGGGCGGCGGGAACGTCGGCGGCGAAGCTGGGCAGCGATCTGTTGCACAGTAAAGGCGTCTATTACGACGGACTGGTGCATCTTGGCAACGGCGCGCCGCTCGCCAGTATGCTGTGGGGCTGTATTGCCATCTTCGCGATTATCAATAAACCACTACGTGGCGCGGTGGCTGCCGCCTGTGGCGCGCTGCTGTCGCTGTTTGGGGTTATCCATTCACCGATGGTGGGGATTGCCGAAGGCACTTCACTGATGTTCGTCCTCGCCTATCTGATGGTGAGCGGCGTGTTTGTACTGAAGCATTTTCTCGATAGTCGGGAAGCGGTGACTGATACCGCGCAAGAACCGACGAAAACCACCTGAATACGTTGATGGGATGAAGACACGATGAAAGAACTTGTGGTCGTTGCCATTGGCGGCAACAGCATTATCAAAGATAACGCCAGCCAGTCGATTGAACATCAGGCTGAGGCGGTGAAAGCAGTGGCGGATACGGTGCTGGAGATGCTGGCATCGGATTACAACATTGTGCTGACCCACGGTAACGGGCCGCAGGTGGGATTGGATCTGCGCCGTGCGGAAATCGCCCATGAACGCGAAGGGCTGCCGTTAACCCCGCTGGCGAACTGCGTGGCGGATACTCAGGGCGGTATCGGTTATCTGATCCAGCAGGCGTTGAACAACCGGCTGGCGCGTCATGGGGAACAGAAAGCGGTGACCGTCGTGACGCAGGTGGAGGTGGACAAAAACGACCCGGGTTTTGCCCACCCCACGAAGCCTATCGGGGCGTTTTTTGACGCCACCCAGCGCGATGAACTGCAACGGGCGAATCCGCAATGGCGTTTTGTGGAGGATTCCGGTCGCGGCTATCGTCGTGTAGTCGCCTCACCGGAGCCGAAACGCATTGTCGAAGCGGATGCCATTAAAACGCTGACTCAACAAGGTTTTGTGGTGATTGGCGCGGGCGGTGGCGGGATACCGGTAGTGCGAAGCCCGCAGGGCGATTATCACAGCGTGGATGCGGTCATTGATAAAGATCTCTCCACGGCATTGCTGGCCCGCGAGATCCACGCCGACATTCTGGTTATCACCACCGGCGTTGAGAAAGTCTGTATTCACTTTGGCAAACCTGAGCAGCAGGCGCTGGCGCAGGTGGATGTTCCCACCATGACCCGCTATATGCAGGAAGGGCATTTCCCGCCCGGCAGCATGTTGCCCAAAATTGTCGCCAGCCTGGCGTTTCTGCAACAGGGCGGCAAACGGGTGATCATCACCACGCCGGAATGCCTGCCCGCCGCACTGCGCGGCGAAACGGGCACCCATATCGTCCATTCATAAAAGGAAGATACGATGAAGGAAAACAAAAGCCGCCGTGAGTTTCTGAGTCAGAGCGGCAAAATGGTCACCGCCGCCGCACTGTTTGGCGCGGCGGCGCCGGTCGCGTATGCTGCTAATTCTGTCGGGACAACCGGCGACGGGAAAGGCGCTATGACCATCAACGACACACATTACTATCTGGATAACGTTCTGCTGGAAGCCGGCTTCGATTACGAGAATGCGGTGGCGGTGCATACCCGAACCGAGCTGCAAACCGTTGAGATTCAGGACGGGAAAATTGTTGCGCTCCGCGCCAATAAAAGCCATCCGGATGCGACGCTGGCGCATTACGATGCGGGCGGGAAGCTGATGTTGCCTGCGATGCGCGATATGCACATCCACCTGGATAAAACCTTCTACGGCGGGCCGTGGCGATCGCTGAATCGCCCGGCGGGCACCACCATTCAGGATATGATCGCGCTTGAACAAAAGTTGTTGCCTGAGCTACAGCCGTATACCCAGGAACGGGCAGAAAAGCTGATTGACCTGTTGCAGTCAAAAGGAACCTCTGTAGCACGCAGTCACTGCAATATTGAGCCGGTATCCGGGCTTAAGAACCTTGAGAATTTGCAGGCGGTACTGGCACGTCGCAAACCCGGTTTTGCGTGTGAAATTGTGGCGTTTCCACAGCATGGTTTGCTGCTTTCAAAATCAGAACCGTTGATGCGCGAAGCAATGCAGGCGGGGGCGCACTACGTTGGCGGGCTTGACCCAACCAGCGTGGATGGCGCGATGGAGAAATCCCTCGACACTATGTTCCAGATTGCGCTGGATTATGACAAAGGCGTCGATATTCACCTGCACGAAACCAGCCCGGCGGGCGTTGCGGCGGTGAATTTCATGGTTGAACGGGTAGAAAAAACGCCGCAACTCAAAGGGAAGTTAACCATCAGCCATGCCTTTGCACTCGCCACGCTGAATGAGCAGCAGATCGATACGCTGGCAACCCGAATGGCCGCTCAGCAAATCACTATTGCCTCGACGGTGCCGATTGGCACGTTACATATGCCGCTTAAGCAGTTGCGCGATAAAGGCGTGACGGTGATCACCGGTACGGACAGCGTTATTGATCACTGGTCGCCATATGGCCAGGGCGACATGCTGGAGAAAGCGAACTTGTACGCGCAGCTCTACATTCGTCCTAATGAGCAAAATCTGTCGCGGGCGTTGTTCCTGGCGACGGGGGATGTGTTGCCATTGAATGATAAAGGTGAACGCGTCTGGCCGAAGGCGCAGGATGAAGCCAGTTTTGTGCTGGTGGACGCCTCGTGTTCTGCCGAAGCGGTGGCGCGGATTTCGCCGCGTACCGCGACCTTCCATAAAGGCCAACTGGTGTGGGGGAGCGTCGCCAGCTAATGTGTACGCTCACCGTGGAACCGCGTGTTCCACGGTGAGTGACTCCCGCAACCTATGCTTTATCTGACAATCCCCAGATAGCCATGGATACCCATGTAAATGCCGACCAGTCCAATCAACAGGCTGGACAGGTAAGGGGCTTTTCTGGCGAGACGATTGAACCCGCTCCAGCGTTTAGCCGCCTGCTGGACACTGATTGCCGCTCCGACACCCACAGTCACCAGCGTGAACGCCAGACCCACACTGAAGCAGAGCACCATCGTTGCTCCCAGGGTGAAGGCTTTAAGCTGGATGCAAATCAGCAGTACGGTGATTGCCGCAGGGCAGGGGATAAGCCCGCCGGTCAGACCAAATAACACGATTTGTCCGTTCGTCACTTCTCTGCCGTGAAAGCGGCGCTGGATGTCGTTAGCATGCGCGAGTTCATGGGCATCCTGATACTCTTTTGTACCTGCGGTTAACCCTTCCAGTCCCGCATGGTCATGATGCTCATGCTCATGCTCATGATCATGCTCGTGGTGGTGATGCTCGTGCTCATGGTGGTGATCGTGATGATGATCGTGCTCATGGTGATGATGGTCATGCGCTTCTGTCAGCCAGTTTCGCTCACCTTGCCATGTGCGCCAGAACATCCAGGTCGCGGTTCCCAGAATAATGATCGCGGAAATAAACTGTAGCCAGGGTTCAACCGATTCTGCGGTAAATGCCCGGCTGATATACATGCCCCCAAGCGCGATAAGCCACACAACCGCGGTATGCGAGAGCGTAGCGGCAAGCCCCAACATCACGGCCTGTTTGACGGTGCCTTTAATGGCGATGATAAATGCCGCCATCATCGTCTTGGAATGCCCCGGTTCAAGCCCGTGCAAAATGCCTAACAAAATCGCGCTGGGGATAAAAAACCAGGCATTGCCTTGCTGAAGAAGTGTCGAAAATTCACCCATGAGAATGATTCTTAGTTGTTTTACCTGGTTTCATTCTACTCCCCCCCAGTACTGAATACTACCCCCCAGTAGAAACGCAATGCTATAATCCATAATGATTTATGTTAAGGAGGCATTGTTATGTCACATACAATCAGGGATAAACAAAAGCTTAAAGCGCGTACCAGCAAAATTCAGGGGCAGGTCGTTGCCTTAAAAAAAATGCTGGATGAACCCCATGAATGCGCGGCTGTTTTACAGCAGATCGCAGCGATTCGGGGCGCGGTGAACGGACTTATGCGGGAAGTGATCAAGGGTCATCTGACCGAACATATTGTTCATCAGGGCGATGAAGTAAAGCGCGAAGAAGATTTGGATGTGATCCTGAAAGTGCTGGATTCCTATATCAAATAGCCGGGGGCGCCACCCGACTATGACGGAGTCATTAACAACAAACAGATATTTGGTTCCGGTGCATAATATAACGTTCAACATATTTAAAACCGCTGATCGACTCCAGTGCCAGTAACAGGCAGGAGACGGCTTGCGCTTCTGGCTGAGCAGACTGATGCGCCAAGGGGGCGCTGTGAGCGGCGATATGATTTTGCAGCGCGCTCTCACATAAACGGCGTACCGCGGGGGGAAAAGCCAGTTGATGCAGTGACTGCTCCAGTTCGGCAAAGGCTTCGTCCACCTGCATGGTAAAAATCAATAACAATATTGCGTTTAATGCTTGCGTCTCTTCTTCGTAATATCCCATCTGGATGTCCCTGCATGTGCAAAACATAGTGGCTTCGGACTTTCTTTCCTGAAACCTGTTCCTTGTTGTGTTACCGATGTCTTTGCCAATGAATTAGCGAGCTATCAAATTCTTTCTTTACCATCGGAAAGGGCGATTTCCCCTTTGCAATAGGCAGCGAATGAATAAATAGCGTATTTATTTTTCCCCCCATTCTTTTTTCGATTCGTTGCTTATAAGCATACACACTGCGTATATCCGTATTTAACGCTTGAGCTATTTGATGTGGGTTTTTCCCTGACACCATATTTCCCATAATGGTAAATTCCATCTGCGTGAGTGTATTCCCTTTCGAAAAAGACAAATAACGGCCAATGAAAACTTGCCGTATTTTTTCGTTGGCGATCTCCAGTCCGTCGTCATGGTAGATGACAGCCGACACGGCAGTGTGATTTTTTCGCCAATAGTTTGCTAACGACTGCATATTTCGATCGCTGACCAAAATTATCCCCATCCCGGTACTGGCGAGATACTCGATCCATTCCGTATTCAGAAACAGTCGCAGATAGCTAATCGAAAAATCCACGAAGATATAGCCACTTAATCTGGCGTTGTGATTGTTATTTAAAATACCATCCATGATCCCACGATTAAAATAAATACTTTGTTCTGGCCACATGCAAAAACATGCATTGGTGCAGTACTGTAATCGCGGTGATTTCTCTGGCATGATATTACAACGTAAAGTACAACTGCTGCAGGTAATGTTTTTTAATTTAACATCCAGCCCCATAAAGAACCTCCCTATCCGTAGATAATTTCATAATTTCATCCGTTTTTAAACCTGTCAATACTCCACAACATGCCGTGTTTCTGTCGTGAAAACATTTAAATATCAAAAATTACGACTTTTCTTACTGATCGTATTTTTTGATTTTTCAAAAAATAATTGAATGCTTGTTTGCATTTGCACATCCAGTCGAGAGAAAGGCACAAGCTCGTAACGCATGTACGGGTCGACCAGGATTTTTATCTATGGTACCAGGAATACTTATATTAAAAAAATGTATGAGATTTATCTCTAAATGGCATCAATAGTTAAAGGTTGTAATTTTGTTAATTTTAACCGTTAGTTTGTAACGCGACTATTGAGTTAGATAAAGAGCAATTTATCTGTTTGTTCGGTTTTTAGTCTTGTCGTAATAATATCCAGGGAAGAGTGAATATTCATCAAAAAGTATCTTAGCTAAGAAAAAGTGATCTTAGTAAAAATTAAAGCGTTTGATTTATAACTATTTTTAGTCATGTTTTTTGATGCTTACCGCATTGGAAGATATTTATAGTGATCTCAATATAAGAATTTTGTAGCATTACATTCACGACATCAATACAAAAAGGGGTACGTGCCTGCCGTGTTAAAATATGCTGGATATTACACTATTAATCACCAGGTTTACTTTCACACTGGCGAACGTACACTTTCAAATAGTGTTACAGATGAAGTGGTTACCCTACAAACGCCTGCGAGCCTGATTCTCTTATGTCTAATAATGAATAATGGGAGCGTCGTTTCGCAGAAAGAACTTATCGCTGCGGGGTGGGGGGAGAAGAACAGTGTGACATCGGCAAATACGTTTTATCAAACCATTCTTATTCTCAGAAACGCATTAGAAGGCATGGGTTTACCCCGCGACATAATCAAAACAATTGCTCGCCGTGGGCTAATGATTTCAGCGGATATTCAGGTTCACGAGGTAGCACAAACACCCCTGGCAGAAACAGCTTTAACGCCACCGGTTGAAGTTCCTGTTGTTGAATCGGTGGCTGATGGGCAGAATAAACCGAAAACACTGCCGTTCCGTTTTCCTCCGTCTGGCCTGTTTCTTTCTTTATCGCTGTTGGTCGCTATTATCGGTGGGGTACTCGGTGTTTTTCCTCTTCACCAGAAATCCTTGTTATCGTCGTATGCTATTTTAGCTACGGATAAATTATCCGCCTGTACTGTATTTCAGAAGGGGGATGATGCGCTGAAAAATCAGTACTTGCAGTTTGTTCGAAAGCATAAAGAATTATGCCGGGAGCATAATTATATCTTTCTTTCTGGAATGGATAGTGCCAAAAATATTGCTGCCGTGATATGCCCACAGGACGTCAGGAAAAAGACTTCTACCAAATGTACAACTTACTATTCGATTAATAATGAAAACTAAAATACTATTGTTCGCTATTGTTGCATTAGTCTCTCTGGCCACAGGGGGAAGCATATGGTATTCAAAGAAAACTAACCCAAGAATAGATTGCAGTGGTTATGCGGTCTGGGATATTGATCATGAGGTATTCTCAGGCGATATTTCTTATCAAATGCATAACCGTCAGGGGATCATTACCCTTACCGGGATATTGAAAACATCTGACTCACAACGTTATAAAGTCAGTCGTGTTATTTACTTCGCCTATGAGAAAATACGTAAACACTATATTCTTACCAGCAGCAGGATTGTTCAGTTCCCTTCCGACAACCTAAAAGACACGGTTGAGTACAAAGCACTCCCCGCATTTTATTTAGCGAGTGGTGTTTCATTTTCGCTGTTGATTAACAAGTATCGGGAAGGTTGGGCGTTTACCACCGTGGGTTCGCCGTCGTTGCTCTGTATGGATGCGAATTAACGAGAAATGAAGGGAGATTTAACGGCTCCCCCCCTTTCAGATGGAGGAGCCGTTAAAAGGGTTGTTAGCCAAAAAACATCACGGAAACGCAGAGCAGGCCGACAATCAGGGTGAGCAGATTACTCAATGAGCGGTAGGGTTTTAGCGTTGGGATCAGATAGGTCGACAGCGTCGGCATGATGAACAAAATCATGGCGATGAGCGGGCCGCTTATCGCGTAAATCATTGAGATTGCATTTGGGTTAATGCAGCAGACAATAAAGGTGATCACCGAAACCAGCATAATGGAAAGCGCGCGATGAAAGGCGCGGCTTTTCTTCACGCCAACCTGTTGCAAGCCAGTTTTCACCACCTCGGTTGCCCCTTCGATCACGCCAAAATAGGTGCCGAGGAATGACTTCGACATGGCGACAACGGCGACAATGATCCCGGAAATAGACAGCCAGGCGGGGGCATTTTGCATCATCGACAGCGCAGACAGAATGGTTACGCCCTCATGTTTTGCCGCTTCGATGTAAGCGGGTGGAATAGAGAGCAGACAACTGAAGACGAAAAACAGCACGCTCAGGCTGATAATCAGGTAGGCGACCTTCATGATTTTTTTGCATTTACCCATGGCCTGCTCGCCATATTTTTCACGTCTGTCGATGGCAAACGTGGAAATAATCGGCGTATGGCTAAAAGCGAAAACCATCACTGGAATAGATATCCATACCTGATGAAGCGTGTGCTTGTCGAACGACATCTGGCTGGTCAATAAAGAGGGCTGCCAGCTTCCGGTCAGATAGAACGAAAGAAACAGAAAGTACGCGATGAGCGGAAACACCAGAAATCCCATCACACGAAGCGTGGCATGGCGTCCCATCAGGAAAATCAGGTTCAGCGTCACCACCACACCCAGACTGACCAGCATACGGATGCGGAGATCTACCTGCAGGTGTTTTGCCACCTGTTCGGTGAGCGAGTTGGTGATCGCCACGGCATAAATTAGCACGACCACAAAGAAGGCAATAAAGTACAGCGTGGTTATCAGGCTACCGATTTTTTTACCGTAGTAGTGTGTGACCGCGCCGGTGATCCCTTCTCCTGCTGAAGTTTTAGAAGAGAGGATGAACTGACACAGCGCTTTGTGCGGCCAGTAAGTCAAAGGCCAGGCGACCAGCGCGGTGATAAACAGAACAATCGCCCCCGCTGAACCCAACTGTATGGGGAGGAAGAGGGTTCCTGCACCTACGGCAGTTCCATATAACGCGAAACTCCAGAGAGTCTCTTCTTTTGACCAAATTTTCGACATTATCTGAACGTATCAACTATAAAATAAACAAAAAAGAAGCACAATTTACCATAAACAGGGGTTATTGAGGGAGGCTTATACATAGAGGGAGCGAACAGATAAAATGCCGGAATCACAGCGACTCCGGCAAATTAGTGAGTTATCAGGCAGTAACGCGCTGCTGGCGATGTTTGACAACGCGATGGCGCAACGTATCGTAGACCCAGTTGTAGAGCATGGTGTAGGGCAGGAAGAACAGGAAGAAACCGATTTCCAGTGTGAATGCTTGTAGCAGACTCACACTCAGCACATACGCCACAATACTCACCCCAATCACGATAAAGCCGCTTTCAAATCCCAGGGCATGAAAGGCGCGGACTTTGGCGGTACGTTTGACCAGATGTGCGGGCCAAAAACGGTCAAACAGCGCGTTATAGATGATATTCCAGATCATCGCGGTGGTTGCCAGCAGCACGGTGAGGCCGCCCATTTCGAGAACGGAGCGCTGCATCAACCATGCTGTTGTTGGGGCGAGAATAGCCGTTGCGATGCCTTCAAAGCAGACGGCATGAAAAATACGCTCAGGTAAGGAGCGGCGTTGTACAGCATCGTGTTGCATAGCGTGAAACCTTCTTTTATGTTCGGAATAATGTGGATTCCTGCGCATTTTATCGCTTAATGTGATATCTAAAAGATAGTATCCATCGATAAAGTAGATAGTTCATGCGCTACTCTCCTGAAGCATTAACGGCATTTGTCGAAACCGTCTCCTGCGGTTCCTTTTCTGCGGCGGCGCGGCGGCTGCGTAAAAGCCAGTCCACCATCAGTACGGCGATAGCGCATCTGGAGGCCGATCTTGGCTTTTCGCTGTTTGACCGAACGTCGCGGCAACCGGTGCTGACGGAAGAGGGAAAACGGGTGCTCAGTTATGTACAGGCTATTTTGTCGGCGAGCGACCGGCTGGATGAAGTGGCATTGTCGCTGTCCGGCGAAACGGAAGCGCGCCTGACCTTTGTCCTTTCCGACACTCTGCATCCGGATGTTCTCGAAGAGCTGATGGTGCAGTTTGATCGGCAATTTCCGCATACCGAGTTTGAATGCCTGATCGGTGAAGATGAAGATGTCATCGATCTGCTGCAAAAAGGGCGCGCGCAGGTGGGGTTGATAGAGGCCCGTGACGACTACCCTACGGATATGGGCGTCACGCGGTTGCCGATGCAAACCTGGATGGGACTGTATGCCGCCGCGACGCACCCGCTGGCAACGCAGGAAAAAGTCTCCTGGGATCAACTGCATACCTGGCGTGAGCTGCGACTGAATACCTATTTTGAAAGCGGCGCCAACGTGGCGAGAGGGCCGGTCTGGTCTGCGCCTAACTATTTATTATTGCTCAGTATGGCGGTACAGGGATTCGGCTGGTGCGCGCTACCCTGTGCGCTGGTCGAAGAATTTGCCGCTGAGAAACCGTTGGTTCAACTGGATGTGCCTGGCTGGCCCAGGGCTATCTCAATCGACCTCCTCTGGAATAAGAAATCCCCTCCAGGTGCTGCGGGAAGCTGGCTCCGATACCATTTACAACAGGGGCGTGTCGCGACGTAGCCACATCAATACGAATTTCCTTTGTGATAAAACTCACTTTTTTTAAACATTCATGACAACAATATTTTAACAATCCTCTACTATTGCGGTGTTATTTTGCGCAGAGGTGGTAATGAAAGAGGTTGTGATAGTTGGGGCATTACGGACTCCCATTGGCTGCTTCCAGGGAGCGTTGTCGCGTCATTCTGCCGTTGAGCTTGGCAGCGTGGTCGTCAAAGCGTTGCTGGCGCGCACGGGTGTTGATGTACATGCCATCGATGAAGTTATCCTCGGTCAGGTTCTCACAGCAGGAGCAGGGCAGAATCCTGCTCGTCAGTCCGCCATCAAAGGCGGGTTGCCGAATACGGTTTCCGCTATCACCATCAACGATGTATGTGGCTCAGGGCTAAAAGCGTTGCATCTGGCGACCCAGGCCATCCAGTGCGGTGAGGCGGATATTGTGATTGCGGGCGGACAAGAAAACATGAGCCGCGCGCCGCATGTCCTCACCGACAGCCGTACCGGAGCACAACTGGGCAACAGCCAACTGGTCGACAGCCTGGTTCACGACGGTTTGTGGGATGCGTTCAACGATTACCACATGGGCGTGACCGCTGAAAATCTGGCGCGGGAATACGGGATCAGCCGCGAGTTGCAGGATGCCTATGCGCTCAGCTCTCAGCAAAAAGCGCGTGCGGCCATTGATGCGGGTCGCTTTAAAGATGAGATCGTGCCTGTTATCACTCAGCGCAATGGACAACCAAGGGTGATTGATACGGACGAACAGCCGAGAACCGATGCCAGCGCCGAAGGGCTGGCCAGGCTCGATCCCACGTTCGATCTTCTGGGATCGGTCACGGCAGGAAATGCCTCGTCAATTAACGATGGCGCTGCCGCCGTGATGATGATGAGTGAAGCCAAAGCGCAGGCGTTGAATTTACCCATTCTGGCGCGTATTCGTGCTTTTGCCAGCGTTGGCGTCGACCCGGCGCTGATGGGAATCGCCCCCGTTTATGCCACTCGCCGCTGTCTGGAGCGGGTTGGCTGGCAGCTTGCCGATGTGGATCTCATCGAAGCCAACGAAGCGTTTGCCGCTCAGGCGCTTTCGGTCGGAAAAATGCTGGAGTGGGATGAACGTCGGGTGAACGTCAACGGCGGCGCCATTGCTCTCGGCCATCCTATTGGCGCTTCAGGCTGTCGAATCTTAGTTTCGCTGGTGCATGAAATGCTTAAACGTAAAGCGCGTAAAGGGCTGGCAACGTTATGTATCGGTGGCGGGCAGGGCGTGGCATTGGCTATCGAGAGAGACTGATCATCAGCTTGCCGCTTGCATAAAAAAGCCCTCCACACGGAGGGCAAGACCAGTTACAGAAACACTCGAACAAAGAATAATTTATCAAAACAGCGTTTTAATATTTGTGATTCATGACGCAACTTGATGATAAAACGCGTCATAACCGCCTCTTCATTTCCATTCCGTTTTCTGCACATCGCCTCTCTGCCGGGTAATAATCTCAATTTTCCATATATCATTTTGTTTTTAAACAAATTATTTTTCATGTTTTTTCAGCGCTGTGCCTGACCGTGATCGGGTCTGCATTTTTGACAATAATCACCGAAAAAATGAAACGTTGTTTTATTTATAATTGAAAACAGATTCGCGGAGGGCTATCATGGCTTCATTAGGTAAAACGGAACAGCGTTTTGCTCTCCGTTCAGGAATTCACGGTCGATTTATCATTGGAGGTAAATATGGACGTAAGACAAAGTATCCACAGTGCGCACGCGAAAACGCTGGACACCCAGGAACTGCGCAATGAGTTTTTAGTTGAAAGCGTGTTTGTGGCTGACGAATACACCATGGTTTACAGCCACATCGATCGCATTATCGTCGGCGGTATTATGCCGGTGGCGAAATCAGTGTCGGTCGGCGGTGAAGTTGGTAAGCAACTGGGCGTGACCTACTTCCTGGAACGTCGCGAATTAGGCGTGATCAACATTGGCGGCCCGGGCACGATTACCGTTGACGGCCAGTGCTATGAAATTGGTCATCGCGATGCGCTGTATGTGGGTAAAGGCGCGAAAGAAGTAGTTTTTGCCAGCGTAGATACCGCAAAACCGGCGAAGTTCTACTACAACTGCGCACCGGCACACACCGCTTACCCAACCAGGAAAGTGACGCCAGCCGATGTGGCTCCGGTCACTTTAGGCGACGACCTCACCAGCAACCGTCGCACCATCAACAAATATTTCGTTCCGGATGTTCTGGAAACCTGCCAGTTGAGCATGGGGCTGACTGAGCTGGCGCCAGGCAACCTGTGGAATACCATGCCGTGCCATACCCATGAACGCCGTATGGAAGTGTACTTCTATTTCAACATGGACGAAGACACCTGTGTTTTCCACATGATGGGGCAGCCGCAGGAAACGCGTCATATCGTGATGCACAACGAGCAGGCGGTGATCTCGCCGAGCTGGTCTATTCACTCCGGTGTGGGCACCAAAGCGTACACATTCATCTGGGGCATGGTAGGCGAAAACCAGGTCTTTGATGACATGGACCACGTCGCAGTTAAAGATCTGCGCTAGTCGCGAACGGCAATGATGCCTGTCCGTGACAGGTACTAAAAAATTAAGGGTTTACAATGATTCTGAATGCATTTTCTCTCGAAGGTAAAGTCGCGGTCGTTACGGGTTGTGATACCGGTCTTGGTCAGGGTATGGCGCTGGGTCTGGCAGAAGCGGGCTGCGACATTGTCGGGATTAACATCGTTGAACCAACAGAAACGATTGAACGCGTTACCGCGCTGGGTCGTCGCTTTTTAAGTCTGACCGCTGATTTGCGTCAGATCGACGGTATCCCGGCTCTGCTGGAACGTGCGGTGGCAGAATTTGGTCATATCGATATTCTGGTCAACAACGCGGGCCTGATTCGTCGTGAAGATGCAATCGACTTCAGTGAAAAAGACTGGGACGACGTAATGAACCTGAACATCAAGAGCGTGTTCTTCATGTCTCAGGCAGCGGCGAAGCACTTTATTGCTCAGGGCAACGGCGGCAAAATCATCAACATCGCGTCTATGCTCTCCTTCCAGGGCGGCATCCGCGTTCCGTCTTACACCGCATCAAAAAGCGGCGTTATGGGCGTAACCCGTCTGATGGCGAACGAGTGGGCGAAGCACAACATCAACGTGAACGCGATTGCACCGGGCTATATGGCGACTAACAACACGCAGCAACTGCGTGCTGATGAAGAGCGCAGCGCGGCGATTCTTGAGCGTATCCCGGCGGGTCGTTGGGGTCTGCCGAGCGATCTGATGGGGCCGATTGTGTTCCTGGCCTCCAGCGCGTCTGACTACATCAACGGCTATACCGTGGCTGTTGACGGCGGTTGGCTGGCGCGTTAATTCGCCAACCGTAAATGCCCGATACTGCGAACGCGGGTCGGGCATTTTCCTCTCCTTTTCCCTTCTTCCCTTCTTCCCTTCTTCTGTTCTTCTCTTCGTTTTTTCGCTGGCCTGACATTCTCAGATTCTCACCGCATCGCAATTGAACTGGAAACTTGAACATAACTTTGTTTCACTGCAATCAGCTTTCAACGAAGGAGTGCGCAATGAAAACGATTGGTTTGCTGGGCGGCATGAGCTGGGAATCTACCATTCCCTACTACCGTTTAATCAACGAAGGCATTAAGCAACGTCTGGGCGGTTTGCACTCTGCGAGCCTGTTGCTACATAGCGTTGATTTTCATGAAATTGAAGCGTGCCAAAGCCGCGGCGAGTGGGATAAAGCGGGCGATATTCTGACACAGGCGGCGTTGGGTCTTGAGCAGGCGGGCGCTGAAGGGATCGTGCTGTGTACCAATACGATGCATAAAGTGGCAGATGCCATTGAAACGCGTTGCCGGTTACCGTTTTTGCACATTGCCGATGCGACGGGGCGCGCCATTACCCGCCAAAATATGACGCGCGTGGCCCTGTTGGGAACGCGCTATACCATGGAGCAGGATTTCTACCGGGGGCGACTGGCGCAGCAGTTTGCGATTGAAACCCTGGTTCCACAAGCGGATGCGCGTGGCAAAATTAACCAAATTATTTTCGATGAGCTGTGTCTTGGCGAGTTTTCCGCACGGTCACGCCATTATTATCTACAGGTGATCGAGAGCCTGGCGGCGCAAGGCGCGCAGGGCGTCATTTTTGGCTGCACCGAGATTGGCTTGCTGGTTCCGGAAGCGGACAGCGCGCTCCCGGTGTTTGATACCGCTGCAATTCATGCCGCAGATGCGGTGGAGTTTATGCTTTCGTCGTCTGCGAAAGAATAGCGTCCAGCGGGTCGATAAGGCGCGGCAATGAAGCTTGTAGATGTTCACTGAAAGCGTCTACCAGTGCGGACGATGGGCGGTGTAAGGGGCGGATCAGGCTGACGGTAAAGGGGACGTCGATACTGAAACGCCGCACGGTAACGCCGCTTGCCGCATAATCCAGGGCGGTAAACGGGTTGACGACGGAGATCCCGGCTCCCGCGCGCACCATTGCGCAGACCGAGGCGGCGCTGTGGGTTTCGATGACCATCCGGCGCTTAACCTGATGCTCATTGAACAGCGTATCCAGCAACTGACGGTAACTGTCTGTGCGCGACAGGCTAATGTAATTTTCCCCCTGAAAATCGTTCGGCGTCAGCACGGACTTTGCCGCAAGTGGATGACCTGACGGCAGAACGCACACTTCATTTCGCGTGAGTAACGCGGTGCGTTCAGTCCCCGCAGGCGCATGCAGGGTTTCTGTCAGGCCGAGATCGTGGCGCTGTGCGGAAAGCCACTCTTCCAGCAACGGCGATTCCTGCGGCACAATGTTCAGGCTGACATCCGGGTAACGGGCAAGAAAAGGCTGCAACAGCGCCGGTAAAAAGGATTGCGAGAACACCGGCAGACAGACGACCGACAGCTCCCCCTGGCGGAATTCACGTAAACTTTCCGCCGCGCTCACAATGCGATCCAGCCCATACCAGGAACGCTGCACTTCCTCGAACAGTCGCAGCCCTTGTACCGTTGGGTGTAGTCGCCCGCGAGTTCGTTCAAAGAGTTTTAATCCCAGCACTTTTTCGAACCGCGCCAGTTCCCGGCTGACGGTCGGCTGCGAGGTATGCAGCAGCACCGCCGCCTCGGTCAGATTCCCGGCAGTCATCACCGCATGGAAGATTTCAATATGACGAAGATTCACGGCGGGCATCGTTTTTCCTTAATGGGGGTAATCCATATCATTTTTGCATAGAGTCGGGATAAAACGATATTTTTTATTCTCTTCAGGCTGTGGCGTAATCATAAAAAATATCTTGCCCGGAGCCCGCTATGCCACATTCGCTGAACTGCACAGAAACCTCGCTTAACGCTGAGAATTTGCTTCACTTACCGGCTGAGTTTGGTTGCCCGGTCTGGGTGTATGACGCGCAGGTTATTCGCCGCCAGATAGCCGCTCTGCAACAGTTTGATGTGGTGCGTTTCGCGCAGAAAGCCTGCTCGAACATCCATATTTTGCGCTTGATGCGTGAGCAAGGGGTAAAAGTTGACTCCGTCTCGTTGGGCGAGATCGAGCGCGCGCTGGCGGCAGGGTACAACCCGCAAACGCATCCGGATGACATTGTATTCACCGCCGATGTGATTGACGCCGCCACCATCGCCCGCGTGAGCGAGTTGCGTATCCCGGTCAATGCCGGGTCTGTGGACATGCTGGATCAACTCGGCCAGGTTTCTCCCGGGCATCGGGTCTGGCTGCGTGTGAATCCTGGATTTGGTCATGGTCATAGCCAAAAAACCAACACCGGCGGCGAAAACAGTAAGCACGGTATCTGGCATACCGATCTGCCTGCGGCGCTGGAGGTTATCCAACGTCACCAGCTTAAACTCGTGGGTATTCATATGCATATCGGTTCTGGCGTTGACTACGGTCACCTGGAACAGGTGTGCGGCGCGATGGTGCGTCAGGTTATCGAATGTGGTCAGGATCTGGAGGCGATTTCCGCAGGCGGTGGATTGTCGATTCCTTACCGAGACGACGAAGAATCCGTTGATACGCAGCACTATTACGGGTTGTGGAATGCCGCGCGTGAGCAAATTGCGCGTCACCTTGGGCATCACGTGGCGCTGGAAATTGAACCAGGGCGCTTTCTGGTCGCGCAATCCGGTGTCCTGGTGACGCAGGTGCGCAGCGTAAAACAGATGGGTAGCCGACACTTTGTGTTAGTGGATGCCGGTTTTAACGATCTTATGCGCCCGGCCATGTACGGTAGCTATCATCGTATCAGCGCCCTGGCGGCAGATGGCCGCTCACTGGAAACGGCGCCGCGAGTGGATACCGTTGTTGCGGGCCCGCTGTGCGAATCAGGCGATGTGTTTACCCAACAGGAAGGCGGAAAAGTGGAAACCCGCGCGTTACCGGCGGTGGCTCCCGGTGATTATCTGGTGCTGCACGATACGGGGGCGTATGGCGCATCCATGTCCTCAAACTACAACAGTCGTCCACTGCTGCCGGAAGTGCTGTTTGATAACGGCGAAGCAACACTGATTCGCCGTCGTCAGACTATCGAAGAGCTGTTGGCGCTGGAGTTATTCTGATTTGTAATACGGCCCGGTGGTGACGGAATCGCGGAGCACCAGAGTTCCCGTAAAGGGAGGGATGGGCTCCAGCACCTTGCCGCTGACCAGGCGTATGGCCTGATCGATAGCGGTGGTTATCATATTATCAATGGGCAGATAGACCGTAGAAAGCCCCGGCTCAAGCCATTTTGCGCTGGGGGCATCGTCAAAACCAAACAGTGAAATATCCTGTGGGATTCGAAGCCCAGCCTGATGCAGCGCTTTTGATGCGCCTAACGCCATATCGTCGTTACAGGCGAAAAGAGCGCTAAACGTCACACCTTCATCGAGCAATTCGCGGCATGCATCGTAGCCACGCATCATGCTGGAGTCCCCGTATTTTACCTTTGCCGGATCCCAGGCAATGCCGTTTTTCTCCAGCGCTTTACGATACCCCATTAAGCGGGATTTTCCGGTCGGCGTGTGGATGGGAACGGTAATACAGGCGATATCGCGATGGCCCTGCGAGATCAGATAATCCACGACCTGAAAAGCCGCATCTTCCTGTTCGAAAAAGACGGCGCGATCCCGTGCCAGGCTGACGTCGCGATTGATAACCACCAGCGGCATGGCGATCGTATTGATTAGCGCCATGATCGCCTTTTCGCTCATATAGCGGGTATAGAGAATGATGGCGTCACATTGCCTGTCGGCAAGCATCTGAACGGCTTCCTGCTCGCGCTCCGGCGTATCGTGGCCGTCGGTGACGATCAGTTGCTTACCGTGAGATTCCGTCTGGCGCGAGGCTTGTTGCAACAGTCGACCGAAGTAGAATCCGTCAAACGTCGACACCACCAGACCAATGCTGTTACTGGTACGGTTTGCCAGCGATCGCGCTAAAAAGTTGGGGCGATAATCCAGGGCTTCCATCGCGTTAAAGACTTTTTGCCGCGTGCTCTCTTTTACCTGTCCCGTTCCGTTCAGTACGCGAGAAACAGTCGCCTTTGATACGCCCGCACGACGTGAAACATCCAGCATTGTTGTCATGACGCTATTCCGGTGATTCGTTTGACGAAGGATTCCCTGACTCCGCCGGCGTCGAAACAGAGTGTCGACGAACCAGAGTAGGGCTAAACACATGAGTGATGTCCGGCACAGGACGCTTTTCCGCCAACGCGAGCGCCAGCTCCGCTGCCTGCGTGGCCATCGTCACAATAGGATAACGAACGGTGGTTAATCGTGGGCGCACATAGCGGGAAACCAGAACGTCATCGAAGCCAATCAGGGAAATCTTCGACGGGACGTCGATGCCGTTATCATTTAATACCCCCATGGCACCCGCCGCCATGGAGTCGTTATAACAGGCGACTGCGGTGAAGTTTCGTCCACGACCTAACAGCTCCGTCATGGCATGTTCGCCCCCGCTTTCGTCGGGTTCGCCAAAGGTCACCAGCCTGTCGTTACACGGCAGTTGACTCTCAGCCAGCGCGTCGTAGTAACCTTGCAGGCGATCTTCCGCGTCCGAAATAGTGTGGTTTGAACACAGATAGCCGATTCGGGTGTGTCCTTGCTGAATAAGATGGCGAGTGGCAAGCCAGGCGCCATAGCGATCGTCCAGGGCAACACAGCGTTTCTCAAATCCAGACAGGATCCGGTTGATCAATACCATGCCGGGAATTTGCTTCATAAGCGAGGCCAGCTCGGCATCCGGGAGCATTTTGGCGTGAACAACCAGTGCGGCGCAGCGGTGGCGGATCAGCTGTTCTATCGCCTGACGCTCTTTGTGTTCGTTGTGGTAGCCGTTGCCAATCAGCAAAAAATTACCGGTGTGATAGGCCACTTGCTCAACGGCTTTTACCATCGCGCCAAAAAAAGGATCGGAAACATCACCCACCACCAGACCGACCGTCTCTGTCGATTGCTGGGCAAGAGCGCGGGCATTGGCATTGGGGTGATAACTGAGAGATTCCATCGCGCTAGTCACTGCAAGACGAGACGCCTCACTGGCTTTTGGGGAATCATTGATCACGCGAGAAACGGTGGCGACTGAAACACCAGCCAGTCGGGCCACATCCTTTATGGTCGCCATGACACTTGTACCTATTGGGGGCAAACGCTTACATCCTGCCAGTGTTACGGAAAAAGAGGGGCTATTCAAGCAGATTGCCCATCCTGACCTCGCAAATGTGAGCGCACACCACTGAAGTAAGACAGAAAATAGAGAATGCAAACCTTTGGTTACACTTTGCTAAAGGCTGTTTCGAATGTTCGCTGGTGAGGAATTAGCGCGAATTGATAGAGTCGAGATCCCAGAGGTATTGATAGGTGAAATCAGCTTTCGGGTTGATCACAAGAATTACACCAACCTGCGCAGATGCGCAGGTTTTTTTTTGCCCCGACGCAATCTGTAAACAGTAACTCATAATTTACACAACTCGTTGCATTTGCGTTCATTCCTTTGCGTTTTCGCACTGGCACACATCCAGTGTGGAGACCACAATCAAGATCCCAGAGGTATTGATTGGTGAGATTATTCGGTACGCACTTCGTACCCTGTCTCTTGCACCAACCTGCGCAGATGCGCAGGTTTTTTTTTGCCTCTGTTTTATGCTCACTGTCGCCCCCACTGCTCATCTCGTGTAATCTGCCTCCACTCATTTTTACCCAATTGATGGACAAAGGGAGTGGTAATGCTATTTGGATTTTTTCGTAACCTGTTCCGCGTGCTGTACCGCGTACGCGTCACGGGGGATGCCGGAGCGTTGCAGGGACAGCGTGTTTTAATCACCCCAAATCATGTTTCTTTTATTGATGGCATATTGCTTGCGCTATTTTTACCGGTTCGCCCTGTCTTTGCGGTCTACTCCTCTATCAGCCAGCAGTGGTATATGCGTTGGCTCACGCCGCTGATTGATTTTGTTCCGCTTGATCCCACCAAACCGATGGCCATTAAACATCTGGTACGTCTGGTTGAGCAGGGACGCCCGGTCGTTATCTTCCCGGAAGGGCGTATTACGACGAGCGGTTCGTTGATGAAAATCTACGATGGCGCCGGGTTTGTGGCGGCGAAATCGGGGGCGACGGTGGTTCCTATCCGGATCGAAGGCGCCGAGTTAACGCGTTTTAGCCGCCTGAAAGGTCTGGTGAAGCAGCGCTTTTTCCCGCAAATTCGCCTGCACATCCTGCCGCCGACGCACTTACCGATGCCAGAAGCGCCGCGTGCGCGCGATCGCCGAAAGCTGGCAGGGGAGATGCTGCATCAAATCATGATGGAAGCGCGCATGGCCGTGCGACCGCGTGAAACTCTGTTTGAGTCGCTCCTGACGGCTCAGTATCGCTACGGTGCGGGCAAAAACTGCATTGAAGATGTCAACTTCACGCCGGATACCTATCGTAAACTGCTCACTAAGACGCTGTTTGTTGGCCGTATTCTGGAAAAATACAGCGTCGAAGGTGAGAAGATTGGCCTGATGCTGCCAAACGCGGGCATCAGCGCGGCGGTGATTTTTGGTGCGGTTGCGCGTCGCCGTATTCCGGCGATGATGAACTACACGGCAGGCGTCAAAGGGCTGACCAGCGCGATTACCGCCGCTGAAATCAAAACCATTTTTACTTCCCGCCAGTTCCTTGATAAAGGCAAACTCTGGCATCTTCCTGAGCAACTGACGCAGGTTCGTTGGGTGTATCTGGAAGATCTCAAAGCGGATGTCACCACTGCCGATAAAGTGTGGATTTTTGCCCATCTACTGATGCCACGTCTCGCACAGGTGAAACAGCAGCCTGAAGATGCCGCGATGATCCTCTTTACCTCGGGATCTGAGGGGCACCCGAAAGGGGTGGTACACAGCCATAAGAGTTTGCTGGCAAACGTGGAGCAGATCAAAACCATTGCGGACTTCACCGCCAATGACCGTTTTATGTCTGCATTGCCGCTGTTCCACTCATTTGGACTGACGGTCGGATTGTTCACGCCGTTGCTGACCGGTGCGGAAGTGTTCCTCTATCCCAGCCCGCTGCATTATCGCATCGTGCCGGAGCTGGTCTACGACCGTAACTGCACCGTCCTGTTTGGCACCTCAACGTTCCTCGGTAACTACGCGCGTTTTGCCAATCCGTATGACTTCTACCGTCTGCGCTATGTCGTGGCGGGCGCGGAAAAACTGCAGGACAGCACCAAACAACTTTGGCAGGACAAATTTGGCCTGCGTATCCTGGAAGGGTACGGCGTCACCGAATGTGCCCCCGTCGTCTCGATTAACGTTCCGATGGCGGCAAAACCGGGCACGGTTGGCCGGATCCTACCCGGAATGGATGCGCGTTTGCTTGCAGTTCCTGGCATTGAAGAGGGCGGTCGTCTGCAACTTAAAGGGCCCAACATCATGAGCGGATATTTGCGGGTCGAAAAACCGGGCGTGCTTGAAGTCCCCACCGCTGAAAATGCGCAGGGTGAGACAGAACGCGGCTGGTATGACACCGGCGATATAGTGCGCATTGATGAAAATGGTTTTGTGAAAATTCAGGGCCGCGCCAAACGCTTTGCTAAAATTGCAGGCGAGATGGTCTCACTAGAAATGGTGGAACAACTGGCGCAGGGCGTGTCGGCTGAAAAAATGCACGCCACCGCCATCAAGAGCGACGCCAGCAAAGGGGAAGCACTGGTTCTTTTCACGACCGATAGCGAGCTTACGCGTGAAAAACTGCTGCAGTATGCCCGCGCTCACGGCATTCCTGAACTGGCTGTCCCGCGGGATATTCGTTACCTGAAACAACTTCCGCTTCTTGGCAGCGGCAAGCCCGATTTTGTGACGCTGAAAAGCTGGGTGGATGAACCGGAAAAACATAATGAGTGAGTCAGTGCACACTAACACTTCAATTTGGTCGAAAGGGATGATGTCCGTTATTGTCGCGCAGTTTCTCTCTGCGTTTGGCGATAACGCGCTGCTCTTTGCCACGCTGGCGCTGTTGAAAGCGCAGTTTTATCCGGACTGGAGTCAGCCGATCCTGCAAATGGTGTTTGTGGGCGCTTACATTCTGTTTGCTCCTTTTGTCGGGCAGGTCGCGGACAGTTTTGCCAAAGGTCGGGTCATGATGTTCGCCAATGGCCTCAAACTGCTGGGCGCCGCCAGTATCTGCTTCGGGTTTAACCCGTTTGTGGGTTATACGCTGGTCGGGATTGGTGCCGCGGCTTACTCTCCGGCGAAATACGGCATCCTCGGCGAGCTGACCACGGGCGACAAGTTAGTGAAAGCCAACGGCCTGATGGAAGCCTCGACCATTGCGGCTATCTTATTGGGTTCTGTTGCTGGCGGCGTGCTGGCAGACTGGCACGTGATTGCCGCGCTGGTGGCGTGTGTCCTGGCGTATGGCGGCGCGGTGGCGGCGAATGTCTTTATTCCTAAACTGGCTGCCGCGCGTCCGGGGCAATCCTGGCACCTGGGCAAGATGGCGCGTAGCTTTTTCCGCGCCTGTATCTCACTGTGGCGCAATGGCGAAACGCGATTCTCTCTGGTTGGCACCAGTCTCTTTTGGGGGGCTGGGGTTACGCTGCGTTTTCTGTTGGTGCTATGGGTGCCTGTGGCGCTGGGGATCACCGATAACGCCACCCCGACCTATCTGAATGCGATGGTGGCGATTGGGATTGTGGTTGGCGCAGGTGCGGCGGCAAAACTGGTCACGCTGGAATCTGTGGCACGCTGTATGCCAGCAGGGATTCTGATTGGCGTGGTGGTACTGATTTTCTCACTCCAGCACGCGCTGCTCCCGGCTTATGCTTTACTGATGCTGATTGGCGTACTGGGTGGCTTTTTTGTGGTTCCGCTCAATGCGTTATTACAAGAACGCGGTAAAAAAAGCGTTGGCGCAGGGAATGCCATCGCCGTGCAGAATCTGGGCGAAAACAGCGCGATGCTGCTGATGCTGGGCATCTACTCGCTAGCGGTTCTGGTGGGGATTCCGGCGGTTGCGATTGGTATCGGATTTGGGGCGCTATTTGCGTTTGCGATAACGGCGCTGTGGATCTGGCAACGCCGCCAGTAATGTGTGTGCCGGGTAGCGGCTTTGCCATACCCGGCCAACGCATCATGCGTGTTGTGGGCCCGAACAGCGTAACGCCATCAGGCTTTTTCCATTACGGTGCCGGGTAGGTATAAACCTGATGCACCGCTTCAATCTCTGCCAGCACCTCTTCGGTTAATTCCAGATGCAGACTTTCCACGTTAGTTTTTAACTGTTCCAGCGTCGTTGCGCCGAGCAGAGTGCTGGCGACAAACGGCTGACGACGGACAAAGGCCAGCGCCATTTGCGCCGGATCGAGATTATGGCGTTTTGCAATATCGACATACGCCGCGACGGCTTTTTGCGTCTGCTCGCCGCTGTAGCGCGTAAAGCGACTAAACAGTGTATGACGTGCGCCAGCCGGTTTTGCGCCATTCAGATATTTTCCGCTCAGCGTCCCAAACCCCAGACAGGAATACGCCAGCAATTCCACCCCTTCGTACTGACTGACTTCCGCCAGGCCGACTTCAAAGCTGCGGTTGATCAGGCTGTAAGGATTCTGGATGGTGACGATGCGCGGCAAATTGTGTTTATCCGCCAGATGCAGATAACGCATCACGCCGAAGGCCGTTTCGTTGGAAACGCCGATATAGCGAATTTTGCCCGCCCGCTGGAATTCGGTCAGCGCTTCCAGCGTATCAAGCAGTGAAATTACCGGCGCGGAATCTGTCCAGCTATAACCCAGTTTTCCGAAGCAGTTGGTCGGGCGCTGCGGCCAGTGAACCTGGTATAAATCGATATAATCGGTCTGTAGACGCTTGAGGCTATCGTGCAGCGCTTCGCGGATATTTTTACGATCCAGTGCCTGATGGGGGCGGATGCTGTTGTCATTGTTACGCGCTGGGCCGCTGACTTTGGTGGCGACGATAAGCTTCTCGCGGTTGCCGTGTCTGGCGAGCCAGTTACCTACGTAAGTTTCTGTTAATCCTTGGGTTTCCGGGCGAGGCGGCACCGGATACATTTCGGCAACGTCAATCAAATTGATGCCGTTAGCCACGGCATAGTCGAGCTGTGCATGTGCGTCGGCTTCGCTATTTTGTTCACCAAACGTCATTGTGCCCAGCCCCAGTGTACTTATTTCAAGCGAGCTGTGGGGTATACGGTGATATTGCATAGCCGTTTCCTTTTTATTATTACGACATAAGGACTATAAAAATGGCAGAGGGAAGGGAAAAGGGGAAGCGAAAATTCTAAAGGCCAGCAGGAGGCTGACCTCAATCTTGGGGAGGTATGTTAGCGCTCGATAATTTGGGAGACATCATCACGGTTAATTTGCATGGAGTTGCCTTGCTGATCGTGATAGCTCACCAGACCGGTATCGTCATCAATTTCGGGTTTGCCGTCGGTCAGGATCATGCGGCCATCTTTCGTTGCCATGACATAATCACTGCTACATCCAGATACAGCAAAAGCCAGTCCTACAGCGGAAATTACTACTGCCCATTTTTTCATCCATTTATCCTCGCGTGGCTTGAGTCTGATAATAGTCTAGTAATAACGCGAAGTTATGCCTGGCGAAAGCAGGAAAATCTGAAACTGTGAGGATCGGAGAGGGAAGTGAGTCTTCGCTCCTCGAAAGAGGAGCGAAGGGGTCAATCAGAGAGGATTCTTTTTATTGCGCAGCAGGTTCAGCGTCTCTACGGCAATAGAGAAGAACATGGCGAAATAAATGTACCCTTTCGGCACATGTATCTCGAAGCTTTCCAGAATCAAGGTGAAGCCCACCAGAATCAGGAAGGCGAGCGCCAGCATTTTTACCGAAGGGTGACGATCGACAAAATCACCGATTGAGCGCGCGGCGAACATCATCACACCAACAGAAATAACGACCGCCGTCATCATAATGAACAGATGATCGGAAAGGCCTACTGCGGTTATCACCGAATCCAGACTAAAGATAATGTCCAGCATCATGATCTGCACAATGGCGCCCAGGAAGGAACTCACGCGTGTTTTAAGCCCCTCCTCTTCACCCTCGATCGATTCATGGATCTCTTTGCTGGCTTTCCAGATAAGGAACAAGCCCCCCAGAAACAGAATGAGATCGCGTGCGGAAATGGCTTGCCCCATCACCTCAAACAGCGGATTAGTCAGACTGATTACCCAAGAAATTGACGCCAGTAAACCTAAACGCATCAACATGGCACCCGCCAGCCCAAGACGACGGGCGTGACTGCGTTGCGCTGTCGGGAGTTTTGCGACGACCAGAGAAAGGAAAATGATGTTGTCGATCCCGAGAACGATCTCCAGAATCGTCAGCGTACCGAGCGCAAGCCAGGCGTTAGGATCGGATACCCATGCAAATAACATCGAACAAAGTCCTGCAAAAAAAATGAAGCGGTGATTATATGCGTCTAACGCGGCAGGGGAAAGGCCAGGGCGTGCCTAATCACGCTGTATTAAAAAATGGCGCTCCAGAAGTGGGCGAGTGAAGCTTTTTTTCAGGTAGAAACCACGCGGTAACGTCAGGATTAGCTGGCCCTGCGCGCCAATAGCCTCTGTCAGCGCTTTCGCGTTGGCGGCCTTTGGTCGCAGTTGTAAAAATTCGCCATGGCGGGCGGTGATCCGCTCAACCTGGCCCAGTACGATCATGTCCATTAACTCTTCCCAGTCGAGACGTAACTGCTGCTCTTCTTCTTCATTTGGGCTCCAGAGTAGTGGCGAACCGACGCGACGCTCTGCCAGAGGGATGGATCTCTCACCCTCAACGGGTATCCACAGCACCCGCTTTAACTTGTGGCGGACGTGGCTTGTCTCCCATGTTACGCCGCTGTTTCCAGTCAGTGGCGCAACACAAACGAAAGTGGTTTCAAGAGGTCGCCCCAGACTGTCCACCGGGATGGTTTTCAGTTCCACGCCTAATTCCGCGAAATCTTGCTCTGGCTTACTGCCTGCGCTGGCACCAAGCCAAATCTCCAGCAGCACACCGATCCAGCCTTTGTCCCGTTTCAGATCCTTTGGCGTCACGATCCCTGCCAGTGCCGCCAGTTCACCCAATGTGTAGCCTGAAAGTCGCTGTGCCTGAGCCAGCAACAGAGCCTCCGATTCAGGCGGTGAAAGTAATGGGTGGAGTCCGGACATCGGGTTATCCTTTAGGTGAAAAAATGAGCAATGATTTTATACCGTGTGACCAGAGTTTATCTTTTTCCACACGCTATGTTCAATCTCATGATTTATATTGATTTTTAGTTTTCTGATCGACGAGTTGCGCAACAGAGAAATGAGTTTTCCAATTCTGGTCACTGAAAGTAAACAGGATCTTACACCATGTTATCCACAGAAAGATGGGATAACTGTGCAAAACCCTCACTACTGTTTCAATTTACAGCCTTGACGTGAGACGAAAATCGAATTTTCACACAAATTGTGCCTAACTTATTGGCACAATCTGTGGATAAAACCGACGCTGGTCGATCTTTCATCAGCCCGATGATCCTGGATGTGACACCCATCACGATTCTGTGGTTTGAGTTGCGAATATGACCGTTAACTCAATGAATATACGCGGCTATTTTTTAACGAGTTCCAGAGCTATGTTCAGATTGTTCCCAGTTTTCCCGTGGTAATTCCATACTTCTTCACAACTATATCCACAGAAAAAGTGAATAAAATCGCCTTCAGGCCCCTTCCTCTGTTTATAACTCTGTCCTTAACTGTGAGTTATTCAATTGTTATTAGAAATGTGTACGGCTAAGAGAGTGGTTTACCGTCTCCCTGTAGTGTGAAACAATCGTTCATATATAAGGTTTATGTTGAGGTAGTCCGGTGATTGATGACGATGGCTACCGCCCAAATGTAGGGATCGTAATTTGTAATCGTCAGGGGCAGGTTATGTGGGCCCGGCGGTTTGGTCAGCACTCCTGGCAATTCCCGCAAGGTGGAATCAATCCAGGAGAATCAGCAGAACAGGCGATGTACCGGGAACTGTTTGAAGAGGTAGGGTTAAGCCGCAAAGATGTGCGGATCCTTGCATCTACTCGCAACTGGTTGCGTTACAAGTTACCGAAACGTTTGGTGCGTTGGGATACGAAGCCGGTGTGTATCGGCCAGAAACAGAAATGGTTTCTACTGCAACTGATGAGCGGTGACGCGGAAATCAATATGCAAACCAGCAGCACTCCTGAGTTCGATGGTTGGCGCTGGGTGAGCTACTGGTATCCGGTTCGACAGGTGGTGTCATTTAAACGCGATGTCTACCGCAGGGTGATGAAAGAGTTCGCAAGTGTTGTGATGGCGCTTCAGGAAAGTACCCCTAAGCCGCAAAGTGCACCTGCTTATCGACGTAAAAGAGGTTAAGCCACGCAAATTATGCTCACCCGCCTGCGAGAAATAGTCGAAAAGGTGGCCAGTGCCCCGCGTCTCAATGAGGCGCTGAATATTCTGGTCACTGACATCTGTCTTGCGATGGACACAGAGGTCTGTTCGGTATATCTCGCCGACCATGACCGACGTTGTTATTACCTGATGGCGACCCGGGGGCTAAAAAAACCGCGTGGTCGCACAGTCGCGCTCGCGTTTGATGAAGGTATCGTCGGCCTGGTCGGTAGGCTGGCAGAGCCTATCAACCTTGCAGATGCGCAAAAACACCCCAGTTTTAAATATATTCCTTCCGTGAAAGAAGAGCGCTTCCGAGCGTTTTTAGGTGTGCCGATCATTCAGCGTCGGCAGCTTTTAGGCGTGCTGGTCGTACAGCAGCGTGAGCTGCGCCAGTACGATGAAAGCGAAGAGTCTTTCCTGGTGACGCTCGCCACACAAATGGCAGCCATTCTTTCCCAGTCCCAGCTCACCGCGCTGTTTGGTCAATACCGACAGACGCGAATTCGCGCGCTGCCCGCCGCACCTGGGGTGGCGATTGCTGAAGGCTGGCAGGATGCCACGTTGCCGCTGATGGAGCAGGTCTATGAAGCCTCGACGCTGGATGCCGCGCTTGAGCGAGAACGACTGACCGGGGCGCTCGAAGAAGCGGCAAATGAATTCCGCCGTTACAGCAAGCGTTTCGCCGCCGGTGCGCAGAAAGAGACGGCGGCTATCTTTGATCTTTACTCGCATCTGCTTTCGGATGCCCGACTGCGTCGGGAGCTGTTCGCCGAGGTCGACAATGGATCGGTCGCCGAGTGGGCCGTCAAAAAGATCATCGAAAAGTTCGCCGAACAGTTTGCCGCACTAACCGATGTATATCTCCAGGAACGCGCTGGCGATTTACGTGCGCTGGGTCAGCGACTGCTGTTCCATCTCGATGATTCCATTCAGGGCCCCAACGCCTGGCCTGAACGCTTTGTACTGGTGGCCGACGAACTTTCCGCGACGACGCTGGCAGAACTGCCCCAGGACAGACTGGTAGGCGTCGTCGTGCGTGACGGCGCTGCCAACTCTCATGCGGCGATAATGGTGCGTGCGCTCGGTATTCCGACCGTCATGGGCGCGGATATTCAACCGTCAGTTTTGCACCGTCGTACGCTGGTGGTTGATGGTTATCGCGGTGAATTGTTGGTGGATCCTGAACCGGTATTGATTCAGGAATATCAGCGCCTTATCAGTGAAGAGATCGAACTGAGCCGCCTGGCGGAAGATGACGTCAATCAGCCCGCGCAACTGAAAAGCGGCGAGCGGGTGAAGGTCATGCTCAACGCCGGTCTGAGTCCGGAACATGAAGAAAAACTGGGCGCCCGGATCGACGGCATTGGGCTTTATCGCACCGAAATCCCCTTCATGTTGCAAAGCGGTTTTCCCTCGGAAGAAGAGCAGGTTGCGCAGTATCAGGGCATGCTGCAAATGTTCAACGACAAACCGGTGACGCTGCGTACGCTGGATGTCGGAGCGGATAAGCAATTGCCCTACATGCCGATCAGCGAAGAAAATCCGTGTCTGGGCTGGCGTGGGATCCGCATAACGCTCGATCAACCTGAGATCTTTTTGATCCAGGTTCGCGCCATGCTGCGTGCCAATGCGGCGACCGGAAATTTAAGCATTTTGTTGCCGATGGTGACCAGCATTGATGAAGTGGATGAAGCGCGCCGCCTGATTGAACGTGCCGGACGCGAAGTGGAAGAGATGATCGGTTACGCGATCCCGAAACCGCGCATTGGCATCATGCTGGAAGTGCCTTCAATGGTGTTCATGCTGCCGCACCTGGCGAATCGGGTCGACTTTATCTCGGTGGGAACCAACGATTTAACCCAGTATATTCTGGCGGTCGATCGTAACAACACCCGGGTGGCCAGTATTTATGACAGTCTGCATCCAGGGATGCTGCGCGCGTTGGCGATGATCGCCCAGGAAGCGGAAAAAAACGGTATCGATCTGCGTCTGTGTGGCGAAATGGCGGGCGATCCCATGTGTGTCGTCATCCTGATCGGTTTAGGCTTCCGGCATTTGTCGATGAACGGCCGTTCAGTCGCACGTGTGAAATATCTGTTGCGGCATATCGAGTTTGACGAAGCGCAAACCCTTGCGCAACGTAGCCTGGAAGCGCAACTGGCGACCGAAGTACGTCATCAGGTGGCGGCATTTATGGAACGTCGCGGGATGGGAGGCTTAATTCGCGGGGGACTGTGACAGGCGTTCTGTCTCGGGGTATCGGGGGAAAATCGCCTTATCTGGCTGACAAACGGCGGTATTCTCAATAGATTGCGCTTTATCTGTCGGCCTGGTATGCGCAGCGCCATCAGGCATTCCTGAGTATGTCATTGATAGCCTATACAGATCTTTTACATCTTCCCGGCATCTCCGATGCACCCCTTGTGCTATTATTCGCACCTTTGGAGCGCCTGTAACCTTCAGGCGCGCTTATCAATCGCTGTCTGATTTCAGCGACATAACAAGAAATTGTGGTGATAGATGACCAGTAGCTATCTGCATTTTCCGGAGTTCGATCCGGTCATTTTCTCAATTGGACCCGTCGCCCTTCACTGGTACGGCATGATGTATTTGGTGGGGTTTATCTTCGCGATGTGGCTGGCGACTCGCCGTGCTAATCGTCCTGGTAGTGGCTGGACTAAAAACGAAGTTGAAAACTTACTCTATGCAGGCTTCCTTGGGGTCTTCCTCGGCGGGCGTATTGGTTATGTGCTGTTCTATAACTTCTCGCTGTTCCTGGAGAATCCGCTCTATCTGTTCCGCGTCTGGGATGGCGGTATGTCCTTCCATGGCGGTCTTATCGGCGTGATTCTGGTGATGATTATCTTCGCCAGACGCACGAAGCGCAGCTTCTTCCAGGTTTCTGATTTTATTGCACCGCTGATTCCGTTTGGTCTGGGCGCGGGGCGTCTGGGTAACTTTATCAACGGTGAGCTGTGGGGACGTGTCGACCCTAGCTTCCCGTATGCCATGTTGTTCCCGGGATCCCGTACAGAAGATATTTTGCTGCTGCAAACCAACCCGCAGTGGCAGTCCATTTTCGATACCTACGGCGCGCTGCCGCGTCATGCTTCCCAGCTTTATGAGATGGCGCTGGAAGGGATTGTGCTGTTTATCATCCTTAACCTGTTCATTCGTAAACCGCGCCCGATGGGATCCGTTTCAGGCTTATTCCTGATTGGCTATGGTGCGTTTCGTATCATCGTTGAATTTTTCCGCCAACCGGATCAGCAATTTACCGGCGCCTGGGTACAGTACATCAGCATGGGGCAGATCCTCTCTATCCCAATGATTGTCGCGGGTATCATCATGATGGTTTGGGCGTACCGTCGCAGCCCACAGCAACACGTTTCCTGAGGAACCATGAAACAGTATTTAGAACTGATGCAAAAAGTGCTGGATGAAGGCACACAGAAAAACGACCGTACAGGTACCGGAACGCTGTCCATTTTTGGTCATCAGATGCGTTTCAATCTGCAGGAAGGATTTCCGCTGGTTACGACAAAACGCTGCCATTTGCGCTCCATCATCCATGAACTGCTGTGGTTCTTACAGGGCGACACCAACGTTGCGTACCTGCATGAAAACAACGTCTCAATCTGGGACGAGTGGGCTGATGAAAACGGTAATTTAGGGCCGGTTTACGGCAAACAATGGCGGGCGTGGCCAACGCCAGATGGCCGCCATATCGACCAAATCACTACCGTGCTCAACCAGTTGAAAAACGACCCGGATTCCCGCCGTATTATTGTTTCTGCGTGGAACGTGGGCGAACTGGATAAAATGGCGCTGGCGCCGTGCCATGCCTTCTTCCAGTTTTACGTCGCGGATGGCAAGCTCTCTTGCCAGCTTTATCAACGCTCCTGCGATGTTTTCCTCGGTCTTCCGTTCAACATCGCCAGCTATGCGTTGTTGGTGCATATGATGGCGCAGCAATGCGACCTTGAAGTCGGTGACTTTGTCTGGACGGGCGGAGACACGCATTTGTACAGCAATCACATGGAACAGACGCATTTGCAACTGAGCCGTGAACCGCGTGCGTTGCCGAAGCTGGTGATTAAACGTAAGCCGGACTCTCTCTTCGATTATCGTTTCGACGACTTCGAGATTGAAGGCTACGATCCGCATCCGGGCATTAAAGCGCCGGTTGCCATCTGACGCGCTCACTCTGTCATAACCGACGCCAACGTGCGTCGGTTTTTTTTGCGTTAATTTCCCTGGTTCGACGCGGATTCCCGAAATAGTGCAACGTACTGCAACAGCGTAAACACTCCTCGTAGCGCCTCGCACCGTCTGAATTCTCCCCTCGTGTTTATTCCTCATCGTTCCATACTGCCGTCATGAAAAAACAGCAGGGTTACACGCTTATTGAAATGATGGTGACGATGCTCCTGATTGCCGTCCTCAGCGCTACGGGGCTGTATGGCTGGCAACGTTGGCAGCAACAGCAACGCCTGTGGCAAACCGCTTTTCAGGTGCGTGATTACTTGCTGCAACTGCGTGAGGACGCCAATTGGCATAACCGGGATCATGTCATCAGCATCAACAGGGAGGGCGCGTCATGGTGTTTCATCAGTTCGGTTGTCCCACAAAGCACCTGTGCATCAAAGAACGCATTCGTCTTTACGCCGTTATGGGCCGATGTCGAGATGGTGGATATAACGCCGTCACTGGCATTTTTCGGCTTACGAAACACCGCGTGGGCTGGACATATTTATCTGAGAAATGCCGCAGGCGAGTGGCGAGTGATCGTCTCCGGGATGGGACGAATCAGACTTTGCGAGCGCAATGAAGGGGATGTATGCCGGTAAACGAGCGGGGTTTTTCCCTCCTGGAAGTGATGATCGCCATGGCGATAAGCAGCATTTTACTGATGGGGGCGGCCAGGTTTTTACCTGCGTTGCAGCGTGAGATTTTGTACAACACGCGCAAGCTTTCGCTGGAGGATGAACTCTGGCAGCGCGTCTATACCGTGGCAAAGCATCTACAGCGAGCGGGATACTGCCATGGAAAATGCGCCGGTGTTGGGCTGGTGATTACCGCGCAAGGGGACTGCGTCATTGCGCAGTGGGATGCAAACAATAACGGCGTCTGGGACGCGTTACCGGTTAAAGATGCTGAGCAAACGGGATTTCGTTTAAAAGACAAGGCGCTTGAAACATTGCGCGGGGCGACGTCATGCGAAGGTAAAGGGTGGGATAAAATGACCGATCCTGAGACTCTCCTGGTAACGACATTTCAGGTTGAACGCCAGCAAATAGCGGGTTTTTCGCCGATCCTCACTGTTCATCTTCGGGGGGCGACTACATCGGAACCCCGGATAGCGATTGAGGCTGATTACAGCGTCACGGGGTTCAATCAGTGAACCGTGAACAGGGCGTATCGTCGCTGGCAATGGTGCTGTTGCTGCTGATCCTGGGGAGTTTGATGCTCCAGGGGATGAATCAACAGCAGGTCAGTTTCACGAACCGTGTCGCGATGGAAAGTCAGTCATTACAACGCCAGGTCGTTGTGCAGTCAGCGATGGAGTGGGGGCGAGTACAGCCCTGGCTGCTGCAACCCACGGTACAGTGCCGGGCGTATTTGTCGACGCAAGCGCGCGTTTGTCTGCGTGTGCTTTCCGATGATGAACTCTTGCTGATTGCACAATATGAAGACGTTTCCCTTTGGCGTCTTGGAAACGTTGAGGAGAGGCGCCTGGTCTTTTCTTCGCAGGGCTGGAGTGATTTTTGTCCATTAAACAAGGTATTTCTATGTCAGATACCCTGAATACACAACGCGGTTTTAGCTTGCCGGAAGTGATGCTGGCGCTGCTTTTAATGGTGATGGTCGTTACGGCGCTGTCAGGCTATCAGCGTGAATTAATGAACGGCTTTGCCGTTAAAAGTCAGTATCAGCAGCTTTGGCGAAACGGCTGGCAGCAAACGGCGTTGCGTTCATTTTCACCGCCTGAGAACTGGCAGGTCAGCCGAATGCAGACAACATCGGCGGGATGTGTCAGCATCAGCAGTAAACTTATTTCTCCCCTGGGCAGACAAGGCCAAATGACGCGCTTACATTGCCCAACAAGTCAGTAGCCAGGAGTTTCTATGTTAAGGGTCTACCACTCTAATCGTCTGGACGTGCTGGAAGAGTTGATGGAATTTATCGTCGAGCGCGAGCGTCTGAACGATCCGTTTGAGCCGGAGATGATACTGGTGCAGAGCACCGGTATGGCGCAGTGGCTACAGATGACCCTTTCACAGAAATTTGGTATCGCCGCCAATATTGATTTTCCGCTGCCGGCGAGTTTTATCTGGGATATGTTCGTGCGCGTACTGCCGGAGATCCCCAAAGAAAGCGCCTTTAGCAAGCAAAGCATGAGTTGGAAGTTAATGACCTTGCTGCCGAAGTTGCTGCATCAGGATGACTTTGCCTTACTGCGCAACTACCTGATTGACGACACAGACAAACGCAAGCTGTTTCAGCTTTCTTCTCGCGCTGCGGATCTGTTTGACCAGTATCTGGTCTACCGCCCGGACTGGCTCACGCACTGGGAAGCGGGGCGTTTAGTTGAAGGGCTGGGAGAAGCTCAAATCTGGCAAGCGCCTCTGTGGAAGGCGCTGGTCGAGTACACAGAAGAACTGGGGCAGCCTCGCTGGCATCGCGCCAATCTCTATCAGCGTTTTATTCAGACGCTGGAAAACGCAGCAACCTGCCCGGCGGGATTACCGTCGCGCGTCTTTATTTGTGGTATTTCCGCGTTGCCGCCCGTGTATCTTCAGGCGTTACAGGCGCTGGGTAAACATATCGAAATTCACCTGTTGTTTACCAACCCCTGTCGCTACTACTGGGGCGATATCAAAGATCCGGCGTATCTGGCAAAGCTGATGGCTCGCCAGCGTCGTCACAGCTTTGAAGACCGCCATTTGCCGCTATTTCGCGACGGTCAAAACGCAGAGGGATTATTTAACAGCGACGGCGAACAGGACGTGGGGAATCCCCTGTTAGCGTCATGGGGAAAACTGGGGCGGGATTATATTTATCTGCTTTCTGAGCTGGACAGCGCGCAGGAGCTGGATGCGTTCGTTGATATCACGCCGGACAATCTGCTGCATAACATTCAGTCAGACATCCTTGAGTTAGAAAGCCACGCGGTGGCTGGGGTGAATCTTGACGAGTATTCCCGTAGCGACAATAAACGACTGCTCGACCCGAACGACAACAGCGTGAGTTTTCACGTTTGCCACAGTCCGCAACGAGAAGTTGAAATATTGCATGACCGACTGCTTACCATGCTGGAAGCAGACCCCACGCTGACGCCGCGGGACATTATTGTGATGGTGGCGGACATCGACAGCTACAGTCCGTTTATTCAGTCGGTGTTCGGCAGCGCGCCTGCTGAACGCTATTTGCCTTATGCTATTTCGGATCGTCGCGCCCGTCAGTCGCACCCGGTTTTGCAGGCATTTATCAGTCTGCTTTCGTTACCGGACAGCCGCTTTGTCTCTGAAGATGTACTGGCATTGCTGGATGTCCCTGTTCTGGCTGCCCGTTTTAATATCAATGAAGAAGGACTGCGTTATCTTCGCCTGTGGGTCAATGAGTCGGGAATTCGTTGGGGAATTGATGATGACAACGTCCGCGAGTTAGCGCTACCCGCCACCGGCCAGCACACCTGGCAATTTGGTTTGACACGCATGTTGCTGGGATACGCCATGGAAAGTGCGCAGGGAGAGTGGCAGTCGGTGCTTCCGTATGACGAATCCAGCGGTTTGATTGCCGAGCTGGTAGGTCATCTGGCCTCGTTACTGATGCAGTTAAATATCTGGCGTCGGGAGCTGGCGCAAGAACGTCCTCTGGACGCCTGGCTGCCGGTTTGCCGTAACATGCTGAATGATTTTTTCCAGCCAGACACGGAAACAGAAGCCGCAATGACGCTCATTGAGCAACAGTGGCAGGCGATGATTTCTGAGGGCGTTGGCGCTGAGTATGCCGACGCAGTACCGCTGACGCTACTGCGTGATGAGCTGGCGCAACGATTAGATCAGGAACGCATCAGCCAGCGTTTTCTCGCCGGGCCGGTGAATATCTGTACGCTCATGCCTATGCGTTCTATTCCTTTCAAAGTGGTGTGCCTGCTCGGTATGAACGACGGAGTATACCCCCGACAGTTGGCGCCCCTCGGTTTTGATCTGATGAATCAGAAACCGAAACGCGGGGATCGCAGCCGTCGTGACGACGATCGCTACCTGTTTCTTGAGGCGCTGATCTCCGCGCAGCAGACACTCTACATCAGCTACATTGGGCGTTCCATTCAGGATAACAGCGAACGATTCCCGTCAGTATTGGTTCAGGAGTTGATGGATTACATCGGGCAAAGTCACTATTTGCCTGGCGATGCGTTACTGACCTCTGATGAGAGCGAGGCGCGTGTAAAAGCGCATATCGTTCACCTGCATACCCGTATGCCTTTTGATGCGCAAAACTATCTGCCTGGTGAGTGGCAAAGTTATGCCCGTGAATGGCTGCCAGCGGCAAATCAGGCCGGGGAGGCGCATGCTAATTTTGTACAGCCTATCTCCTATGTCATGCCTGAAACACTCACACTGGAAGCGCTGCAGCGGTTCTGGGCGCATCCGGTACGCGCGTTTTTCCAGATGCGCCTGCAGGTGAATTTCCGCTCCGAAGAGAGCGATATTCCTGAAACCGAGCCGTTCACCCTCGAAGGATTAAGCCGTTACCAGCTCAATCAGCAATTGCTTAACGCCCTGGTGCAGGAGGAGGACGCCGAACGCCTGTTTCGCCGATTCCGCGCAGCAGGAGATCTGCCCTATGGCGCGTTTGGCGAGATCCTCTGGGATACGCAACATCAGGAAATGCAAGGCCTTGCACAGAGAGTCATCGCCTGTCGCCAGCCATGTCAGAGCATGGAAATCGATCTCATCTGTAACGGCGTACACCTGACCGGTTGGCTACCGCAAGTACAGGAGGATGGGTTGTTGCGTTGGCGTCCATCATTAATCAGCGTCGCTCAGGGAATGCAACTTTGGCTGGAACATCTTGTCTATTGTGCGTGCGGAGGAACCGGGGAGAGTCGTTTATTCCTGCGTAAAGAAGGGGAATGGCGTTTTCCGCCGATGGAGGCCGGGCAGGCGCAGGGTTACCTGGCGCAGTTGATTGACGGTTATCGGGCAGGCATGTCTTCCCCGCTCTTCGTGCTACCTGAAAGCGGAGGCGCATGGATAAAAACCTGTTACGACGCGGCAAATGATGCCATGGTAGATGACGACGACACGCTGCAAAAAGCCAGGGCTAAGTTTTTGCAGGCGTACGAAGGCAACGTGATGGTGCGTGGCGAAGGGGATGACATCTGGTATCAGCGCCTGTGGCGTCATCTGGAACCAGACACCATGGAAGCCATTATCCAGACGTCGCAGCACTATTTATTACCGTTATTTCGTTTTAATCAGTCTCGATGATTGTATAAAAATTGCGCAATTGAGAGTCTTCTACTATCATGCGTTTTCTGTCACGGACTGATTTTTACATTAAGAGAGGCTGACGGGTTCAGCACAAAGTCTTTGCCCTGTTCAAAAACATGTCCTCGTGGCGTGGGGTACGAGCAGGAATGAAAGTTAATGATGAGGTTCGTGAATGCCCCGCAGCACCTGGTTCAGCGCGTTATTGTTGTTTGTCGCCCTTTGGGCACCTTTAAGTCAGGCAGATACAGGTTGGCAGCCTTTGGCAGATACCATCCGTAAAAGTGATAAAGACACCCGTCAGTATCAGGCCGTACGCCTGGATAATGACATGGTGGTCTTGCTGGTATCCGATCCGCAAGCCGTAAAGTCGCTTTCTGCATTAGTGGTTCCTGTGGGATCGCTGGAAGACCCGCAAGCGCACCAGGGGCTGGCGCATTACCTTGAGCACATGAGTCTGATGGGCTCGAAAAAATATCCGCAGGCTGACAGTCTGTCTGAATTCCTCAAGATGCACGGCGGCAGCCACAATGCCAGCACCGCGCCTTATCGCACAGCCTTCTATCTGGAGGTTGAGAACGATGCGCTGGTGGGGGCGGTGGATCGCCTGGCCGATGCCATCGCAGCGCCCTTGCTGGATAAAAAATATGCCGAACGCGAACGCAATGCCGTTAACGCTGAACTGACACTGGCGCGCACGCGAGATGGTATGCGTATGGCGCAGGTGAGTGCGGAAACCATTAACCCGGCGCACCCCGGCTCACGTTTTTCTGGCGGGAATCTGCAAACGTTAAGCGACAAACCCGGTAAGCCGGTGTTGCAGGCTTTGCAGGAATTTCATGAGAAATACTATTCAGCCAACCTGATGAAGGCGGTGATTTATAGCAATAAACCGTTGCCAGAGTTGGCGCGTATTGCTGCTGACACCTATGGTCGGGTACCGAATAAAAATACCGTAAAACCCGAAATCACGGTTCCGGTAGTCACTGACGCGCAAAAAGGGGTCATCATCCATTATGTGCCTGCGCTGCCGCGTAAAGTGCTGCGCGTCGAGTTTCGTATCGACAACAACAGCGCTCAGTTCCGTAGCAAAACCGACGAGCTGGTGACCTATCTGATTGGTAATCGTAGCCCGGGCACCCTTTCTGACTGGTTGCAAAAGCAAGGACTGGTGGAAGGTATTCGCGCGGATTCCGATCCTGTCGTCAACGGTAACAGCGGTGTACTGGCCATTTCAGCCACGCTTACCGACAAAGGTCTGGCGAATCGTGATGAAGTTGTCGCGGCCATCTTTAGCTATCTCAATCTGTTACGTGAAAAAGGCGTGGATAAACGCTACTTTGATGAGCTGGCGCACGTCCTGGATCTCGACTTCCGCTATCCGTCCATCACCCGTGATATGGATTACGTGGAATGGCTGGCTGACACCATGATTCGCGTACCTGTCGCCCATACCCTCGATGCGGTTAACATCGCCGATCAGTATGACGCTGATGCGGTAAAAGCCCGACTGGCGATGATGACGCCGCAGAATGCCCGCGTCTGGTACATCAGTCCGAATGAGCCACATAACAAAACCGCCTACTTTGTTGATGCCCCTTATCAGGTCAACAAAATCGACGACAACACCTTTGCCCAGTGGCAGCAAAAAGCGCAGGCGATTTCGCTCTCCCTGCCGGAGCTCAACCCCTACATTCCTGATGACTTCTCGTTGATTAAGAACGAGAAGGAATATGCGCACCCGGAATTGATCATCGATAAACCGGATTTACGCGTGGTGTACGCGCCGAGCCGTTACTTTGCCAGTGAGCCAAAAGCCGATGTGAGCGTGGTGCTGCGTAATCCAAAAGCCATGAACAGCGCCAGAAATCAGGTGATATTTGCGCTGAATGATTATCTGGCCGGTATTGCGCTTGATCAGTTAAGTAATCAGGCCGCGGTGGGCGGGATAGGTTTTTCGACTAACGCCAATAATGGCTTGATGCTGAACGCCAATGGCTACACCCAGCGTTTGCCGCAGCTTTTCCAGGCGTTGCTGGAAGGCTACTTCAGCTACTCTGCGACACAAGAGCAACTGGAACAGGCGAAGTCCTGGTATGTGCAGATGATGGACTCTGCCGAGAAAGGTAAAGCCTACGATCAGGCCATTATGCCTGTGCAGATGATGTCTCAGGTGCCTTACTTCTCACGCGATGAACGCCGTAAGTTGTTGCCATCAATCACCCTGGAAGAGGTTATGGCGTACCGCGATGCGTTAAAAGTGGGGGCCCGTCCGGAGTTTTTGGTTATCGGCAACATGAGCGAAGCGCAGGCCAAAACCATGGCGCAGGATATCCAGAATCAGTTGGGCGCAAAGGGTTCTGAATGGTGTCGCAACAAAGATGTGCTGGTCGATAAAAAACAGTCGGTCATTTTTGAAAAAGCGGGCAGCAGCACGGACTCTGCGCTGGCGGCGGTGTTTGTACCTGCGGGATACGATGAATACACCAGCACCGCGTACAGCGCCATGTTGGGGCAAATCGTTCAGCCATGGTTCTACAACCAATTGCGTACCGAAGAGCAGTTAGGCTATGCGGTGTTTGCTTTTCCGATGAGCGTGGGTCGTCAGTGGGGAATGGGCTTCCTGTTGCAAAGCAGCGACAAACAGCCGGCGTATCTCTGGGAACGCTATAAAGCCTTTTTCCCGACGGCGGAAGCGAAGCTGCGGGCAATGAAACCGGGCGAGTTTGCACAAATTCAGCAGGCGGTCATTACGCAAATGTTAGAAGCGCCGCAAACGCTGGGCGCGGAGGCTTCGCAATTAAGCAAAGATTTCGATCGGGGTAATATGCGCTTCGATTCGCGTGATAAAATCGTGGCTCAGATTAAACTGCTGACGCCGCAAAAACTTGCCGACTTCTTCCATCAGGCGGTGGTAGAGCCGCAAGGCATGGCGATACTGTCACAGGTTTCCGGAAGCCAGAACGGGAAAGCAGAATATGCGACCCTGGAAGGCGGGAAAGTGTGGCAGACCGTCAGCGCGTTGCAGCAAACCTTGCCCCTGATGAGTGAAAAGAATGAATGATGCTGAGTCTCTTGATCCTCTACGCTTGCCCCTCACGGGCGAGCGCCTGATTGAAGCGTCCGCAGGCACTGGCAAAACCTTTACTATCGCAGCGCTCTATCTGCGCCTGCTACTTGGACTGGGCGGCTCTGCCGCCTTTCCCCGTCCGTTAACCGTAGAAGAGTTATTGGTGGTGACCTTTACCGAGGCCGCCACCGAAGAGCTACGCGGCCGAATCCGCAGTAATATCCACGAATTGCGCATTGCCTGTCTGCGGGAATCGACCGACAACCCGCTCTATGCCCGCCTGTTAGACGAAATTAACGATAAAAAGCAGGCCGCACAGTGGTTATTGTTGGCCGAACGGCAGATGGATGAAGCTGCCGTCTTCACCATTCACGGTTTTTGCCAGCGCATGCTGAGTCTTAACGCGTTCGAGTCGGGGATGTTATTTGAGCAACAGCTCATTGAAGACGAATCCCTCCTGCGTTATCAGGCCTGTGCGGATTTTTGGCGTCGTCACTGTTACCCACTTCCGCGGGAAATTGCCCAGGTTGTCTTTGAAACATGGAAAGGCCCGCAGGCGCTGCTGAAAGATATTGACCGCTATCTGCAGGGTGAAGCGCCGGTGATTAAAGCGCCTCCGTCAGACGAAGAGACGCTGGCATCGCGCCATGCGCAGATTCTGGCGCGAATCATCCGGATCAAACAGCAATGGTGCGAATCCGTTGAGGAGCTTGACGCGCTGATCGAATCGTCAGGCATCGATCGCAGAAAATTCAACCGTGGTAACCAGGCAAAATGGATCGAGAAGATAACCGCATGGGCGCAGGCAGAAACGCAGACTTATCAGTTACCTGAAGCGTTGGAGAAATTCTCGCAGCGCTTTTTAGAAGAGCGAACCAAAGCGGGCGGCGTCACGCCTGAGCACGCACTGTTTGTGGCCATTGATGAACTCCTTGCAGAGCCGCTGACGATTCGCGATTTGGTTATCACCCGGGCACTGGCGGAGATTCGGCAAACGGTCGCCAGGGAAAAGCAGCGTCGGGGGGAGTTAGGCTTTGATGACATGCTCAGCCGCCTCGATGCGGCGCTGCAAAGTGAAAGCGGCGAGGCGCTGGCGTCGGCCATTCGCGGTCGTTTTCCGGTGGCGATGATCGATGAATTCCAGGACACCGATCCACAACAGTACCGAATTTTTCGCCGCATCTGGCAGCATCAACCGGAGACGGCGCTGCTGCTGATTGGCGATCCAAAACAGGCGATTTACGCGTTTCGCGGCGCGGATATCTTCACCTATATGAAGGCGCGTAGCGAGGTGACGGCGCACTATACGCTCGACACGAACTGGCGTTCTGCGCCCGGCATGGTCAACAGCGTCAATACGCTGTTTGCTCAGATGGATGATGCCTTCATGTTCCGCGAGATCCCGTTCACGCCGGTGAAGTCCGCTGATAAAAACCAGGCGCTGCAATTTGTGTTGAACGGTGAGACGCAACCCGCCATGCGCATGTGGTTAATGGACGGTGAGAGTTGTGGCATTGGCGACTACCAAAGCACCATGGCGCACATTTGCGCCGCGCAAATCCGTGACTGGCTGAAGGCGGGACACTCGGGTCAGGCGCTGCTGAACAGTGGCAAAACCTCGCGACCCGTTCGCGCTTCGGATATCAGCGTACTGGTGCGTAGTCGTCAGGAAGCCGCCCAGATTCGTGATGCGCTGACGCAACTGGATATCCCGTCAGTTTATCTCTCTAACCGCGACAGCGTTTTTGACACCCTTGAAGCGCAAGAGCTGCTGTGGATTTTACAGGCGGTGATGACGCCTGAGCGCGAAAATACGCTGCGCAGCGCGCTTGCCGCCTCGATGATGGGGCTAAATGCGCAGGACATCGATAGACTTAATGATAACGAGAACGCCTGGGACGCGGTTGTGGAGGAGTTTGACGGCTACCGTCAGATTTGGCGCAAACGCGGTGTGATGCCGATGCTGCGCGCGCTAATGTCGCAGAGAAATATTGCGGAAAACCTGCTGGCGACAGCGGGAGGCGAGCGCCGCCTGACCGATATTCTGCACGTCAGCGAACTTTTGCAGGAAGCGGGATCGCAACTGGAGAGCGAACATGCGCTGGTTCGCTGGCTTTCGCAGCATATTCTGGAACCCGACAGCAATGCCTCCAGCCAGCAAATGCGTCTGGAAAGCGATAAGCATTTGGTGCAAATCGTCACCATTCATAAATCGAAAGGGCTGGAGTATCCGCTGGTCTGGCTGCCCTTTATTAGCCATTTCCGTATTCAGGATCAGGCCTATTATCACGATCGCCGCTCATTTGAAGCGGTACTGGATCTCAGCGAGGCCGACGAGAGTATTGAACTGGCAGAAGCTGAACGGCTGGCGGAAGATCTCCGCTTGCTCTATGTTGCGCTGACCCGTTCGGTATGGCATTGCAGTCTCGGCGTTGCGCCGCTGGTGCGCCGCCGTAGTGATAAAAAAGGGGAGACGGATGTTCACCAGAGCGCGCTGGGTCGTCTGCTGCAAAAAGGGGAACCGAAAGATGCCGCCGGGCTTCGCGCGTGTATTGAATCGTTGTGTGGCGAAGATATTGCCCTGCAAATAGCGGGCGCGCCGGACACCGAGCGCTGGCAGGTGGCGCAAGCCGCCCGCGCCGAACTGAGCGCGAAAGTGTTACAACGCTCCCTGAGTGATAGCTGGCGCGTAACCAGTTATTCCGGCCTACAGCAGCGGGGTCACAGTGTTGCACAGGACTTAATTCCTCGCCTTGATGTTGATGCCGCCGGTGTCGCTGAGGTGACGGTTGAGCCGGGGTTAACCCCACATCAGTTTCCGCGCGGCGCATCGCCGGGCACTTTCCTGCACAGCTTGTTTGAAGACCTCGATTTTACTCAGTCTGTTGATGCCGCCTGGGTACAAGAAAGACTGGCGTTGGGAGGCTTCGACGCTCACTGGGAACCGGTTTTGACCGCGTGGCTGGAGGCCGTCTTACAGGCGCCGCTTAACGATACCGGCGTGAGTCTGCGTCAGCTCTCCGACCGAGAAAAACAGGTCGAGATGGAATTTTATCTGCCAATAGCCCAGCCGCTGAATGCCCGCCAACTGGATGCGCTGATTCGCCAGTACGATCCGCTCTCTGCCGGGTGCCCGCCGCTGGACTTTATGCAGGTGCGCGGCATGTTGAAAGGATTTATTGATCTGGTGTTTCGCCATCAAGGGCGTTATTACCTGCTCGATTACAAATCTAACTGGCTTGGCGAGGACAGTGCCGCCTATACCCAACAGACGATGGCCTCGGCGATGCAGGCGCACCGTTACGACCTGCAATACCAGTTGTATACCCTGGCCCTGCATCGGTATCTGCGCCATCGCATCGCAGACTACGACTACGAGCGCCATTTCGGCGGCGTTATCTATCTCTTCCTGCGCGGCGTGGATAGCGAACAACCACAGCAAGGCATTTACGCGACCCGTCCAGACCGCGAATTAATTGCACAGATGGACGAGATGTTTGCAGGCCTGGTAGGGGAGGAGGCGTAATGACAATCCAGAAACGCTTACTGGATGCGGTAGAACAAAAACAGTTAAGGCCGCTGGATGCGCAGTTTGCGCTGGCGGTTGCTGGCAATGACGATCCAGCGGTGACGCTGGCGGCGGCATTGCTCAGTCGTGATGCGGGGGAAGGCCACGTCTGTCTGCCGCTTTCGCGGCTGGCCAACACAGAGGACGCGCATCCGCTGTTGCAGACATGGCTCAAAGAAGCGCCAGAGCGCATCGACTGGACGCAACGCCTGTTAACGTCTGCCGCGGTTAGCCGTGGCGAACAGCCAACGCCGCTCATTTTGCACGACGACCGCCTCTATCTGAACCGAATGTGGCGTAATGAACGTACGGTAGCGCGTTTTTTTAGCGAGGTGAATCAGGCCATTGAACTGGATGAGCAGCAGCTAACCCAGACGCTTAATGCGCTTTTCCCTCCCACTGATGAAATCAACTGGCAAAAAGTGGCGGCTGCCGTGGCGTTGACCCGGCGTATCTCGGTGATTTCCGGTGGCCCCGGCACGGGCAAAACCACGACCGTGGCAAAGCTGCTGGCGGCGTTGATTCAGATGGCTGACGGCGAACGCTGTCGTATCCGGCTGGCGGCACCGACGGGCAAAGCGGCGGCGCGACTGACGGAATCGCTGGGGAAAGCATTACGCCAGCTACCGCTTACCGATGAGCAAAAAAAACGGATCCCGGATGACGCCAGCACTTTGCATCGGCTGTTAGGCGCGCAGCCTGGCAGCCAGCGTCTGCGCCATCATGCTGGCAACCCGCTGCATCTGGACGTGCTGGTGGTCGATGAAGCATCAATGATTGACCTGCCGATGATGTCGCGCCTGATTGAGGCGCTGCCGCCGCACGGGCGGGTCATTTTTCTGGGCGATCGCGACCAGCTCGCATCCGTTGAGGCGGGCGCTGTGCTGGGGGATATCTGTGCCTGTGTGAAGGACGGCTTTACGCCCGCACGTGCACAACAGCTCAGTCGGCTTACCGGATGCCAGGTTCTGGCAGGCGCAGAAACAGAAGCCGCCGCGTCACTGCGTGACAGCCTCTGTCTGCTGCAAAAAAGCTACCGTTTTGGCAGTGATTCCGGCATTGGGCAACTGGCTGCCGCTATTAATTGCGGCGATAAATCTGCAATTAAGGCGGTCTTCCAGCAGGGATTTGGCGACATTGAAAAACGCACGCTGCTGAGCAGTGAAGACTATGCCGCGATGCTGGATGAGGCAATGGCTGGGTACGGGCGGTATCTTGATCTGGTTCGGGCGGGGGCGGAACCCGATGCCATCATTCAGGCGTTCAATGATTACCAGTTGCTGTGTGCGCTGCGCGAAGGGCCATTTGGCGTAAAAGGACTGAATGAACGTATCGAACACGTGATGCGGGAAAAACGTAAAATTGCCACTCTTGCGCACTCGCGCTGGTATGAAGGGCGGCCGGTGATGATTGCGCGAAACGACAGCGCGTTGGGATTATTTAACGGCGATATCGGCATTGCGCTCGATCGCGGTCAGGGGCTGCGAGTCTGGTTTACGATGCCGGACGGCGTTATTAAATCTGTGCAGCCGAGTCGTCTTCCTGAACATGAAACGACCTGGGCGATGACGGTGCATAAATCTCAGGGTTCGGAGTTTGATCACGCGGCGCTTATTCTACCCACGCAGCGTACGCCGGTTGTGACGCGCGAGCTGGTGTATACCGCGGTGACGCGCGCGCGCCGTCGCCTGTCGCTGTATACCGATGAACGGGTGTTGAGTGGCGCAATCGCGACCCGTACCGAGCGTCGTAGCGGGCTGTCGGCCTTGTTTAACGAAGGTAATACGCAGCAGGATTTGTAGGCCGGATAAGCGTTAGCGCCATCCGGCGATGTGCCCGATGGCGACCAGATTAGCACTGTAAGCCGGATAAGCGTAAGCGCCATCCGGCGATGTGCCCGATGGCGACCAGATTCGCACTGTAGGCCGGATAAGCGTAAGCGCCATCCGGCAATGTGCCCGATGGCGACGTGAAACGGTTTTATCAGACGGACACCGTATCAACCCGCTACCCCAAATCCGCCATCAACACTTTTGAACGGCGCTGATAGTTGTACATCTCTTTTTTGCTCTCGGGGAGCAGGTCGATATCCACCGGCGTAAAGCCACGCTCCTGAAACCAGTGAATGCTCCGCGTGGTCAGTACGAACAGCTTGCTAAGCCCGATTTGTCTGGCCTGGGCGGCAATCCGCTCCAGCAGGACTTCTCCTCGTGATGAACTGCGATAATCTGGATGCACCGCCACGCAGGCCATTTCGCCGATCCTTTCTTCCGGGAAAGGATACAGCGCCGCGCAGGCGATGGTCAGGTTATCACGCTGAATAATGGTGAATTTGTCGATCTCCATCTCCAGTTGTTCGCGGGAACGGCGCACCAGAATCCCTTGCTGTTCCAGTGGGCGGATAAGCTCGAGAATTCCACCAATATCATTAATGTTGGCGCGGCGGATTTGTTCGGCGCTTTCCATCACGATCTGCGTGCCGATACCGTCACGCGAGAACAATTCCTGTAACAGCGCGCCATCTTCCTGATAGCTGATCAAATGGCAGCGACGTACGCCGCTGCGACAGGCTTTCACCGCACCGCGCAGAAAACGCACCGTGCCGGAGTTGTAATCCTCTTTCTCTTCCTGCGCTTCAACGCGGGCCTGCGCTTCATTCGGGAACAGTTCAGAAACAATGTCGCCATCGTCGTTGGTAACCCCTTGCGAGGAACAGAAGCCAATCATTTTCTCCGCCTTCAGTTTGATGGCGAGCTGGGTGGCTATCTCTTCTGAGGTCAGGTTAAAACTTTCACCGGTGACAGAGACGGCGACGGGGCCCATCAGAACAATCGCGCCGTTGTCGAGCTGGCGGTGAATCGCCTCTTCATCAATACGACGGATACGCCCGCTGTGGCAGTAATCGACGCCATCATCAACGCCCAGTGGCTGTGCGATGATAAAGTTGCCGCTGACCACGTTGATGTGCGCCCCCTGTAGCGGCGTGTTGTTGAGGCTCATCGACAAACGGGCGGTGATATCCAGTTGTAATGTCCCCGCCGCTTGCTTGACCAGTTCCAGGGTTTTGGCGTCCGTGACACGCGTATTTTTGTGGTACACCGGCTCATGATGGTGTGCGGCCAGGTTCGCGTCGATTTGTGGACGTGCGCCATACACGACCACCAGGCGAATGCCGAGGCTGTGAAGAAGTCCGATGTCATTGACGATACTGGAGAAATTCTCATGCTCGATGGCTTCGCCGCCCAGCATAATGACAAACGTTTTCCCCCGATGGGTATTGATATAGGGAACAGAATGGCGGAATCCCTGTACCAGTTCGGTTCTACGTTCCTTCACCATGGCACACCCTCTTTGCATGATTATTCGTATTTTGTGTATTTTTATTCTGTTTTTTCTCCGGGCGCAAGTGCAATTTTGCCTGCCATCGAAGGTATTTATCAGTAATACCGTGAATATAAAAAGAAAGTTTACCGTTTTATAGATGACAGATTATGCGTCATTCGCTAAAGTTTCCGGTCAATTCAGACGTTTTGTAAATCAGCACCGTTAGATTTGTTTTGCTCGGGAGAAGCATGTCGGGATCCAATCCACCAATCAGCCGTCGTCGTTTACTGCAAGGGGCGGGCGCCATGTGGCTATTGAGCGTAAGCCAGGTCGGTCTGGCTGCGGTCAGTCAGGTCGTTGCGGTTCGTATTTGGCCAGCATCCAGTTACACCCGCGTGACGGTGGAATCGAACCGCGAGTTGAAATACAAGCAATTCGCCCTGAGTAATCCTGAGCGCGTCGTGGTGGATATTGAAGGTGTGAACCTGAACTCTGTGCTCAAAGGCATCGGAACTCAGATCCGCCCGGATGATCCCTACATCAAATCGGCAAGAGTGGGGCAGTTTGATCCGCAGACCGTGCGCATGGTGTTTGAACTGAAGCAGAACGTGAAGCCGCAACTGTTTGCCCTCGCGCCAGTGGCGGGTTTTAAAGAACGTCTGGTCATGGATCTCTATCCTGCCAATGCGCAGGACATGCAGGATCCGCTGCTGGCGTTGCTTGAGGATTACAACAAAGGCGATCTGGAGAAACAGGTTCCGCCCGCGCAGAGCGGCCCGCAACCGGGTAAAGCGGGGCGCGATCGTCCGATTGTGATCATGCTCGATCCGGGGCACGGCGGCGAAGACTCCGGCGCTGTGGGCAAATACAAAACGCGTGAAAAAGATGTGGTGTTGCAGATAGCCCGTCGCCTGCGGGCGTTGATCGAGAAAGAGGGCAACATGAAGGTCTATATGACGCGAAACGAAGATATCTTCATTCCGCTGAAAGTGCGCGTCGCGAAAGCTCAAAAACAGCGTGCCGACCTTTTCGTCTCAATTCACGCGGATGCATTTACCAGTCGACAGCCCAGCGGGTCGTCGGTGTTTGCTCTTTCCACCAAAGGCGCAACCAGTACGGCGGCAAAATACCTGGCGCAAACGCAGAACGCCTCGGATTTGGTCGGCGGGGTCAGTAAAAGCGGCGATCGCTACGTCGATCATACGATGTTCGACATGGTGCAATCGCTGACCATTGCCGACAGTCTGAAGTTCGGGAAAGCGGTGCTGAAGAAACTGGGTCAGATCAACAACCTGCACAAGAATCAGGTAGAGCAGGCCGGGTTTGCCGTGTTGAAAGCGCCAGACATCCCTTCGATTCTGGTTGAAACTGCCTTTATCAGTAACGTTGAAGAAGAGCGGAAGCTCAAAACAGCGACGTTCCAGCAGGAAGTGGCGGAGTCGATATTGGCGGGGATCAAAGCTTACTTCGCCGATGGGGCGACGCTGGCGAGAAGAGGATAATAAAAAAGCGCTGAAAAGCGCTTTTTTTACAGCTATTTTTTCCGAACGCCAGAAACAAAAAAACACCCGTAAGGGTGCTTAATGTTGTTGGTTGCGGGGGCCGGATTTGAACCGACGACCTTCGGGTTATGAGCCCGACGAGCTACCAGGCTGCTCCACCCCGCGTCCGTCTTTTACTCTTCCATCGAGTAACTTCTTCTTTTTCACAATGTGTTGGTTGCGGGGGCCGGATTTGAACCGACGACCTTCGGGTTATGAGCCCGACGAGCTACCAGGCTGCTCCACCCCGCGTCCGTCTGTTACTCTACGAACAAGTAACGTCTTTTTCTTCACATTGTATTGGTTGCGGGGGCCAGATTTGAACTGACGACCTTCGGGTTATGAGCCCGACGAGCTACCAGGCTGCTCCACCCCGCGTCCGTGGATGCGCACTATACTCTGCTAACGTTTTCATGCAACCCTTTTTTTAACCAGATCATAAATTTGGTACGAGAGTGGTTAAAAATGGTTCTGATCGGCTCGTTTTTTGCACAAAATTTGCGACAAGGGCTGGATGCGCATTTCATTAGGCCCGGGGGTTTGTTATCTTCATCTCGCATTATTGGCAACTTAAAGACGAGAACAATGAAAGGACGTTGGGCAAAATATCTTCTCACCGGAGTCGTCGTGGCGATGCTTGCTGCGTGTTCCTCTAAACCCACCGATCGCGGACAGCAGTATAAAGACGGGAAGTTTACCCAGCCTTTCTCACTGGTGAACCAACCTGATGCGGTAGGCGCGCCGATTAACGCGGGCGACTTTGCCGAGCAGGTGAATCAGATTCGCAGTGCATCACCGCGTTTATATGGTAATCAGAGCAACGTTTATAGCGCTGTTCAGGACTGGCTGCGTGCTGGCGGCGATACGCGCAGTATGCGTCAGTTCGGCATTGATGCCTGGCAGATGGAAGGCGCGGATAACTACGGCAACGTACAGTTTACCGGCTACTACACGCCTGTCATCCAGGCGCGCCATACGCGTCAGGGAGAGTTCCAGTACCCGATTTACCGGATGCCGCCAAAACGCGGACGCCTGCCGTCCCGTGCGGAGATCTACTCCGGCGCACTGAGCGACAGTTACATTCTGGCTTACAGTAATTCGTTGATGGATAACTTCATCATGGATGTACAGGGCAGCGGCTATATTGATTTTGGCGACGGCAGCCCGCTTAACTTCTTCAGCTATTCCGGGAAGAACGGCCATGCTTACCGCAGTATCGGTAAGGTGCTTATCGACCGCGGTGAAGTAAAGAAAGAAGATATGTCGATGCAGGCGATTCGCCATTGGGGTGAAACGCACAGCGAAGCAGAAGTGCGTGAGCTGCTGGAGCAGAACCCTTCATTTGTCTTCTTTAAACCGCAATCTTATGCTCCGGTGAAAGGGGCCAGCGCGGTACCGTTGATTGGTCGCGCCTCTGTTGCTTCTGACCGCAGCATTATTCCACCGGGCACAACGCTGCTGGCAGAAGTGCCGCTGCTGGATAATGACGGTAAGTTTACCGGCCAGTATGAACTGCGCCTGATGGTGGCGCTGGACGTTGGCGGCGCAATTAAAGGCCAGCACTTTGACATTTACCAGGGCATTGGCGCGGACGCCGGGCACCGTGCAGGCTGGTATAATCACTATGGTCGTGTCTGGGTGCTGAAGAGCGGGTCAGGCGCAGGTAACGTGTTTAGCGGCTAGTCGCCGGATGGCGCTTCGCTTATCCGGCCTACATCATCGAGTAGGCCGGATAAGGCACAGCCGAGTCATACCGCTCGGTATTAATGAATTTGAGGTGTTATGTCTGTTGTAATAAGTGATGCCTGGCGTCAGCGTTTTGGCGGCACCGCGCGCCTGTATGGTGAAAAAGCGTTGCAACTGTTTGCCGATGCGCATATCTGCGTGGTCGGGATCGGTGGAGTGGGTTCATGGGCGGCAGAAGCGCTGGCGCGAACCGGAATTGGCGCGATCACGTTGATTGATATGGATGACGTTTGCGTCACCAATACGAATCGTCAAATTCATGCCCTGCGCGATAACGTTGGGCTGGCGAAAGCGGAAGTGATGGCGGATCGTATCCGTCTGATTAACCCGGAATGCCGGGTGAACGTTGTCGATGATTTCGTGACGCCGGATAACGTTGCGGAGTATATGAAGGCAGGTTTTTCCTATGTGATCGATGCGATTGACAGCGTACGGCCAAAAGCGGCGCTGATTGCGTATTGTCGACGCAATAAAATTCCACTGGTCACCACCGGCGGTGCGGGTGGACAGATAGACCCGACGCAGATTCAGGTCGTCGATTTAGCGAAAACCATTCAGGATCCGCTGGCGGCAAAACTGCGTGAGCGCCTGAAAAGTGATTTTGGCGTGGTGAAAAACAGCAAAGGCAAGCTGGGCGTTGACTGCGTGTTCTCAACCGAAGCGCTGGTGTATCCCCAGTCGGACGGTTCTGTCTGCGCAATGAAAGCAACGGCGGAAGGGCCAAAACGCATGGACTGCGCCTCTGGATTCGGTGCGGCAACCATGGTGACTGCCACGTTCGGTTTTGTTGCCGTTTCCCACGCGTTGAAGAAAATGATGGCGAAAGCGGCGCGCGAGGCTTAATGGTGTCGGATGGCGCGACGCTTATCCGCCCTGTGGTTCAAGTGGTTTTGTAGGCCGGATAAGACGCGTCAGCGTCGCCATCCGGCACAACAACCATCAGGCGCTACGCGCCGCCTCCACAACCGCCGCGCTAAGTGCATTCAGCCCCTGGCTACGCGAAGCGCTGAGCTGCGCTTTCAGGCCTAACTCATCAAACAATGCCAGCGGCGAGCGGGTCAAAATCTCCGCCGCCGTTTTGCCTTCTACCGCGGTCAGCAATACGGCCAACAGGCCGCGCACAATACGACCTTCACTGTCGCCAAAAAAGTGCATTGTGCCATTGGCCGACAGGGTATGCCCCAGCCAGACGCGGTTTTCACATCCGGCAATCTCTTTTGCCTGCGCTTTTAACGCTTCCGGTAGCGCGGGAAGCTGCTTACCCAGCAGGATAAGCTGGCGATATTTATCCTCCCACTGTGTCAGTGGGGCGAATGTATTACGTAACGTCTCTTCGGTTACGGTTGTGCCAAACGGGTGTCCAGCGAACAGAGGGTTTGTCATTAATCCACCAGTATTTCCAGCGCGCGGTCAATCGCATTGACCAACGCATCGACATCGCTCTTTGTATTATACGGCGCAAAAGAGGCGCGCAAAGTCCCGGTGACGCCCATTTCCGCCAACAACGGTTGAGCGCAGTGCTGCCCGGCACGCAGTGCGATACCATATTCTGCCAGTAACGTCACCATATCGCTGTGGTGTACGTCGGCAAAGTCGAAGGCCAGCAGGCTGGAGTCCTGACAGCGGAACGAGCGAAAACCCGGACGGGTCGCCAGCGCTTCTTCAGCCAGAGTGGCCAGCCCACGACTCCAGTTTTCGGCCTGCACGATATCAAACTCAGAAAGCCATTCCAGCGCGGCGCTCAGGCCAATAACCCCTGCAACGTTTGGCGTACCGGCCTCCAGCTTCCACGGCGCGGGTTGCGTGGTAAATCCCTCGAAGCTGATTTCGTTGATCATTTTGCCGCCACCGAGCCAGGGTGACATGGCGTCCAGCAGTTCTGGTTTACCGTAGAGCACGCCAATGCCGGTCGGGCCATACAGTTTGTGGCCCGAGAATGCGTAGAAATCGATGTCGAGCAACTGGACGTCGGCGGGGAAATGCACCGCTCCCTGCGCGCCGTCGACCATCACGACCATCCCGGCTGCGTGCGCCAGCGCTATCGCGCGGGCCAAATCCGGGCATCCGCCCGTCACGTTGGACATTTGTCCCAGCGCCAGAATGCGGCTGCGAGGGGTGATCAGATCGGACAAACGCCCAACATCGGGAACAAAATGCGCATTGAGCGGCAGTTTGACGACCTTTGCGCCCGTCTGCTCTGCCACCATCAGCCAGGGCACGAGATTGGCATGGTGCTCGGCCGCGCTCACAATAATTTCATCGCCCGGTTGCAGGCGAGGGCGGGCATAACTTTGCGCCACCATGTTGATTGCTTCGGTAGTGCCACGGGTCCAGACGATCGCTTTGTCGTCGGGAGCATTGATCAACTGCGCGACTTTTTCTCTGGCCGCCTCGTAACGTGCGGTCAGGCGCCGGGCTTCGGCAAACTGGCTGCGATGGACGTTTCCGGCGCTCAGACTGTAAAACTGATGCGTGGCGTCGATAACCGCCTGCGGTTTGAGGGCGGTGGCGGCGCTGTCGAGATAGACACCGGCATCAACGAGTGCGGGAAACTGCGCACGAAACTGCGCGGGATTAAAAGCGTTCATGGAATTCCTCTGTTCAGTGAACAGATCGTGGCGCAAAAAGAGCCCTGATACAAGGTTTGTCCTACCCTCGGAATCGTCTGCTTATCCATGTGAAATCCGACCAGTGGCTTATGCTGAATAGTGTTGGGCAAACGATTTTGCCTGTTATGAACATTTATTTAGATAGCATAAATCGCTGTAAGGAGAAGAAGATGAATAAGACAGCCGCCATTATCTCTGCCTGTATGCTGACATTTACCCTCAGCGCCTGTTCTGGTTCCAATTACGTGATGCACACCAATGATGGGCGAACCATTGTCTCTGAGGGGAAACCGAGGATGGATGATGAAACAGGGATGATTTCGTACCAGGATGCGAATGGCAACAAACAGCAGATCAATCGTACTGACGTGAAAGAGATGGTCGAACTGGATCAGTAACCGGTCAGTCGTGGGCAAAAAAAAGCACCGCAAATTGGCGGTGCTACATTAATCACTATGGACAGACAGGGTAAATGTACAGGAAGTGAAAAAGGGTAGCCTTGCTACCGTGGTCTGAATCGCAGACCAATTGCAAACACAACAACACAACATCACAACCGTAAGCCAAAAGTTCACCAGAACACGCATTCCGATAAAACTTTTCGTTCCGGCTCAGGAAGTGACGCCACTATAGGTATTTGCTGGTAGAACCTCAACGGACAATTTATAATGGCTCAGATTAAAAAAACTAATAGGTTACATAACGTTACCTAATTGTTAAATTCTTTTAACATCAAAGTTTAAAAGCCATGTCAAAACGATTACCACCCCTGAATGCATTACGTGTTTTTGATGCCGCCGCAAGGCATTTGAGCTTCACGCGCGCGGCGGAAGAGCTTTTTGTGACACAGGCCGCAGTAAGCCACCAAATCAAGTCTCTTGAGGATTTTTTGGGACTTAAGCTGTTTCGCCGTCGCAACCGATCGCTTTTGCTGACGGAGGAAGGGCAAAGCTATTTCCTCGACATCAAAGAGATTTTTTCGCAATTAACTGAAGCGACGCGTAAACTTCAGGCTCGTAGTGCAAAAGGGGCTTTAACGGTCAGTTTATTGCCCAGTTTTGCCATTCAATGGCTGGTGCCCAGACTCACAAGCTTTAATTCAGCTTATCCGGGAATCGATGTCAGAATCCAGGCCGTGGATCGTCAGGAAGATAAACTGGCGGACGATGTGGACGTCGCGATTTTTTATGGTCGTGGAAACTGGCCGGGTTTGCGTGTCGAAAAATTGTACGCAGAATATTTACTGCCCGTCTGTTCGCCTTTGCTGCTCACCGGTGACAAACCGCTGAAGGCGCCGGAGAATCTGGCACAACACACGTTACTGCATGATGCTTCGCGGCGTGACTGGCAAACCTATACGCGTCAGTTGGGGCTGAATCATATTAATGTGCAGCAGGGGCCTATCTTCAGCCATAGCGCCATGGTGCTACAGGCTGCCATCCATGGACAAGGGGTCGCGTTGGCCAACAACGTGATGGCGCAGTCCGAAATTGAGGCCGGGCGTCTTGTTTGTCCGTTTAATGATGTCCTGGTCAGCAAAAATGCTTTTTATCTGGTTTGTCATGACAGTCAGGCAGAACTGGGTAAAATAGCTGCTTTTCGTCAGTGGATACTGGCAAAAGCGGCCACTGAACAAGAAAAATTCCGCTTTCGTTACGACCAATAATTTATGTAGGTACTGCCATGACCAGCCGTTTTATGCTGATTTTCGCCGCCATTAGCGGCTTCATTTTTGTTGCTCTGGGCGCCTTTGGGGCGCATGTCCTGAGCAAGACCCTTGGCGTGGTTGAAATGGGGTGGATCCAGACCGGCCTTGAATATCAGGCATTTCACACGCTGGCGATTTTTGGTCTTGCTGTTGCTATGCAGCGACGCATCAGTATCTGGTTTTACTGGAGCAGCGTTTTTCTGGCTTTAGGCACGGTGCTGTTTAGCGGCAGCCTCTATTGCCTGGCGCTGTCCCATTTACGCCTGTGGGCGTTTGTTACTCCTGTCGGCGGCGTGAGTTTCCTGGCAGGTTGGGTGCTGATGTTAATTGGCGCCATCCGTTTGAAACGTAAGAGCGTTAGTCATGAATAAGGTTGTGTTGTTGTGCCGCCCGGGGTTTGAAAAAGAGTGTGCCGCAGAGATCACGGATAAAGCAACTCGTCGGGAAGTGTTTGGTTTCGCTCGCGTAAAAGATAATGCGGGTTACGTCATCTTTGAGTGCTACCAGCAGGGTGATGCTGAAAAGTTAGTGAAAGAGCTACCGTTCAGTTCGCTGATTTTTGCCCGCCAAATGTTTGTCGTCGGCGAGTTGCTGCAATATCTTCCGCCGGAAGACCGTATTACACCCATTGTCGGTATGTTGCAGGGCGTCGTGGAGAAAGGCGGCGACCTGCGTGTCGAAGTGGCTGATACCAACGAAAGCAAAGAGCTGGTCAAGTTTTGCCGCAAATTTACCGTGCCGCTGCGCGCGGCGCTGCGCGAAGCCGGCGTACTGGCAAAACATGAAACGCCAAAACGTCCGGTAGTCCATGTTTTCTTTATCGCACCGGGCTGTTGTTACACCGGCTATTCCTGGCCTGATAATAACTCACCGTTTTACATGGGCATTCCGCGCCTGAAGTTCCCGGCTGATGCGCCGAGTCGTTCAACGCTGAAGCTGGAAGAAGCGCTGCATGTCTTTATTCCGGAAGATGAATGGGATGAGCGTCTGGCAAACGGGATGTATGCGGTGGATTTAGGTGCCTGTCCTGGCGGTTGGACTTATCAACTGGTGAAACGCAACATGTGGGTTTACTCCGTTGATAATGGCCCGATGGCGCAAAGCCTGATGGATACCGGGCAGGTGACTTGGCTGCGTGAAGACGGATTTAAGTACCGCCCGAATCGCAACAACATCTCGTGGATGGTCTGCGATATGGTGGAGAAGCCTGCAAAAGTAGCTGCGTTGATGGCGCAGTGGCTGGTCAATGGCTGGTGCCGTGAGACTATTTTCAACCTCAAGCTGCCGATGAAAAAGCGCTACGAAGAGGTGTCGCAGAACCTGGCGTATATTCAGGCCCAGCTTGATGAACACCACATTAATGCACAGATTCAGGCGCGTCAGCTTTATCATGACCGTGAAGAAGTGACGGTGCATGTACGTCGCCTGTGGGCTGCCGTCGGCGGTCGTCGCGACGAGCGATAACATACTGAGGCCGGGTGAGCTATCCGGCCTCTACCTGTCTTGTGTCCGACACTATATGCGTCACATCATCCAGATGCCCAATCTGCGCCTCTCCCGAGCGATTAAATTTACTCTTATCGATCAGCAATAACGATTGCGATGCACGCCTGAGCAACGTTGATTTGAAATCCGCATTGAACGTGCTGGAATCCCACAATATGCCGCGGTTATCGATCCCTTCGCAGGAGAAAATAAACAGGTCAATGTCGAGGGGTTTTAGCTGCGAGAGCAGCGACGGATTGACATAGCAGCCGTGTTTGCGTTGTAGCGTGCCGCCAGAACTGATGAGCTGGATCTGCTCGCGCTTTCCCAGTTCAAGGCAAATTGGGTGGCTGTTGGTGAACACCTGTAGGTTTATATCCGGTAGCTGGCGGGCGAGATGCCAGCATGTCGAGCTGGCGTCCAGGGCGATCACCATGCCTTCTTCTATCCAGGTCAGCGCTTCGCGGGCAATATCCGCTTTGTGTGCGTAGTGACTTTTTCGTCGAAGATGAAAGGGGGCGCCGCCGTCCGGGTTTTCCCGATGAATCACGGTGGCGCGTCCGTGATGACGTCGTACTTTTCCCTGCGATTGCAGCGCGTTCAGATCGCGTCGAATGGTTTCCTGACTGACGTTAAGCCGTGCCGCCAGCGTCTCAGTGGTCAGACTCTGGTGATGCATGAGCAGGTCTACAATCGCGTGCTGGCGTGTCGTCTTCATTTTTCTCACTCCATCATTCGTGTACACCTGCCTGGGAATGAGATTACGGCGTAACGCCTTTCTTTAAAAGAATATTGCCGTATTTTGCCCGTTCACCGGTTATCACGATTGCAAAGGCTTTTTGCGCCCGTTCGTAGAATGCAAAGCGGTCGATACGGGAAATGTCAGGGCATACGCCTTGCAATGAGAGCGCATCGCGATAGCGGGACTCTACCTCCGGGTCGAGCGAATCCCCCTCAACGGCGGCCATCATCACCAACGGCGGGGCGTAGCTGTCCAGTTCAAACAGTGGAATGATTGCCCTGAGCAGGTCGCTGACCATCAGGCCGTCGGCACGGATAACCTGCGGCCCCAGGCTGTGAGCCGGGAAATGGGCGTCAGAAAAGATAATTTCATCGCCATGGCCCATTTGTGCCATGACTTTCAGTAGTTCAGGGGAAATTAACGGCGAAATTGTTTTCAGCATTTCACACTTCCTCAATGCGTTCGGATTCGGTTTGCGGATAAAAATAACGATATTGATAACGCACCTGCGCTCTGGCCTGTTCCGGGCTGGCAAATTCACCGACGCCGAACCAGGCGAACATCGCCGCGCCGGCTACGGTAGTTTCTGCGTCATCCAATACTTTGATTGGAATGCCAAGCGTGTCGGCTTTAATTTGATTCCACAGCGCGTTACGGCTGCCACCGCCGACCAGCAGCAACTCTGTCGCACTGAACTGACCGATCTTTTCCAGCGTCTGCAGGTTTTGCCTGAGTTGAGCCGTTAATGACTCGAGCGCGGCACGGTACAAGTGGCCCCTGGTGCTGGTGAGCGTGACGCCCTGCCATCCGGCCTGGGCGTTGGTCAGCAGATCGCTGTGCATTTTCACGCCGTCGGCGCCTGCGGGAATGGCGCGCGCTTCATCAATCAGCGTTTGCCAGGGCGTTTCTGGGCTCCACAATAGTTTGCGTACCCACTCCAGCACCCCGGACGCCAGCCACTGCATACCCGGATTCGTGAGGCCTCGCTGGCTGTCCAGTTCAGCGGTAGAGCCGGGATACTGACTTAACAACGGGGTATCTACCCGGGAACTGCGTACCATCAGAATTTCCCATGTCCCGGATGACAACACGGGCTCATCCTGCTGGGCACCCGCGCCAAACAAGGCAAATTGTGTGTCGTGCCCGGCAGAGATAACCGGAATACCTGCCGGTAATCCCAGTTGACGAGCAATGTCGGATTGCAGCGTGCCGATTTTCTCTCCCGCTTCGACTAACCGTGGAAACAGACGGCGTGGCAAACCGGCGGCCTGTAGGATCTCCGGGCTGAAATCGCGCTGATGGATATCCAGTAACTGGCTGGTTCCTGCCATGGTGATGTCGGTGGTGAACTCACCGGTCAAACGATGGTTAATTAAGGATGAAATAAACAGCCAGGCATGAGCCTGTTCAGGCAGGTGAGGATGATTCTCCTTGAGCCACACGAGTTTATACAATGTGTTGAAGCTGAATGCGCCGACCCCGGAAATTTCCTGCAACCGCTGTGGCGTCATCATTCGGCTGATGTTATTCATCACTGCGGCAGTGCGCGGGCATTTCCAACTGATGATCGGATAAAGTAGCTTGCCGTGTTCGTCGACCAGCGCGCCATCGACACCAAACGTGGTGACCGTAATGCCGCGAATCTGGCATGTCGAGAGCTGCGCAGAGAGCGTTTGGCAGCAATCGGCAAAGCGTTGCAAAATGGCCTCCAGCGACCACTGATGCCAGGCGGTATTTTCCGTGGCGAGTTCGCTGGCATTAGGGGTTGCGGCCCGGGCGACAATGTTTCCCTGGCGGTCGACGGCGATGGCCCTTACGTTGGTTGCGCCGCAGTCGAGAACCAGAATAACCTCTTGCTTCATAAAAACTCCTGGAACTTTGCCGGATGGCATTGCGCTTATCCGGCCTACAAAATCACTAAAAAATGCGTTGTTGTAGGCCCGGCAAGCGTGCGCCACCGGGCAAAGAAATTAGAGAGCGGGACGCATCAACGTTTGTACAGCGGGCCGTAGTTCTCGCAGGCGCGGTAATCCTGACCTTCGATGTCCATCCCGTGCGCTGACCAGGAAGAGGGACGATAGATCTTCGCCGCTTCCACGTTGTGCATGCAGACTGGAATGCGCAGCATCGCGGCGAGGGTAATGAAATCAGCCCCGACGTGTCCAATGGTCAGCACGCCGTGGTTGGCTCCCCAGTTTGCCATCACGGAGTAGACGTCGGTGAAGGGGCCTTGTCCCGTCAGACGTGGGGCGAACCAGGTTGTTGGCCAACTGGAGTCGGTACGTTTGTCGAGGGTGTCATGAACCTCTTTCGGCAGTTCGACGCTCCAGCCTTCGGCGATTTGCAGTACCGGGCCCAGACCTTTGATGATGTTGACGCGCGTCATGGTGAACGGCACGCCGCCTTCAGTCAGGAAGCGCGAAGAGTAGCCGCCGCCACGGAAATATTCGTGGATCGCCGGGCACCATTCGGTTGCGGCCAGACAATCATCCGCCTCTTTAGGGCTGATATCCCAGTGAGGTTTCATGGTCGGTTTGCCTTCGTTATCGCGCTGTTTGCACGTGCCGTCGAGGGCGGCAGACCCTGAGTTGATCAGGTGGATGATGCCGTGTTCCGCCAGCCCGGTCAGCGGTTGTCCCGTCACGCGCTCTACGGCTTCCGGCGACCAGTAGGTGCGCACATCGGCGAACACTTGTGCCGTGCCGGTGAGCTGATGCCCGAACAGCATCGCCACACCATTCAGACTGTCGTTTTCGGTCGCCACGACAAAAGGTTCGCGTATGCCGTTCCAGTCAAAGGAGCTGTTCAGCAGTGCTTCGGCCGTATCGCCATTTGGGTATTGATCGGTCCAGTGACGCTGTCCCTGGAAGCCCGCAGCAATAGCGTTGTAGCCCAATGATTCTTCTACGCGACCGATTTCCGCCAGTTTACTGTTACCCTGCATCATGTCGCGAATACACATTGCCATTAGCAGGCTTTCGCGCAGGATCTCCCGGTTTTGTTCGGCGTTACGCTGATATTGCTGAGCGTTTTTATCTTCGCCGTAGCGGAAGTGCTGATCGGCCCAGGCCAGCGCCATTTCCAGCTCGGTTTCGTCATAAATTTTATGATCGATGCGGCGGCGCAGTTCGGTCATGTCGACAGACTGCACTTTCATACCCAGCCAGGATTCGAAGAAATTGTGGTCGACGATAGAACCGGCGATGCCCATCGAAACCCCGCCCAGCGAGAGATAGCTTTTGCCTTTCATCGTGGCGACTGCTAAACCCGCTCTGGTGAAGCGCAGCAGTTTTTCTTCAACGTCGGCCGGAATAGAGGTGTCATTGGCGTCCTGTACGTCCTGACCGTAAATGGAAAACGCAGGGAGTCCTTTTTGACTGTGGGCGGCCAGCGCAGCGGCCAGATACACAGCCCCCGGGCGTTCCGTACCGTTGAATCCCCAAATGGCTTTTGGTCGTGTCGGATCCATGTCGATGGTTTCACTGCCGTAGCACCAGCATGGCGTGACGGTAATGGTTAAGCCCACATTTTGACTGCTGAATTTCTCTTCACAGGCTGCAGATTCTGCCATACCCGCAATACAGGTATCCGAAATGACACACTCAACGGGGGTGCCGCAGGCGTGGCGGAGCTTCTCGGTAAGAAGGGCCGCGGTGGCCTTCGCCATATTCATGGTCTGCGTTTCCAGCGATTCACGCACGCCCATGCGGCGTCCATCAATGACCGGGCGAATACCAATTTTCGGTAGGCTGATTTTCTTCATTCGTGGTTCCTCATCTCACTTTATGGCGCTCTGCTCCGGTGACGTTTGGACCCCACCTCAGCAGTCGGCTGAATAGCTGATTTTGCTAACTCGAGTTAGCTTAGGTATTGTGGCGTTTTTTACACAACTTCTTTATTGTGGATATGTGAGAGGCTTCACGAGAAGTGGTTAAAATTCGATCTCTGTCAAATAAATAATTGTGGCCTAATGAACTTAATTTATTGATAATCAGGTGGTTATAATAAAATGCTTGTTCGGCGTCACAATTTCAAATCAAATGATTTGGTTATTTCGGGCGGCTAAAATAGCTTTAAAAGGCAATCGCTAACTCGAGTTAGCAAAAACAAGATGTGTTGACTGGACGTATTCGCATTAACGGTGACGAGGGTTCCCTGGCATGTTCTTCGCCTGATTCACTGACTGCCATTTCTGATGATTGAGGAAAGCAGCAATGTCCGAAACATTTTTACAAATGAGTCATATTACTAAACGATTCCCCGGTGTATTGGCGTTGAGTAATGTGGATTTTAGTTTACGCAGAGGCGAAGTTCATGCGCTATTAGGTGAGAATGGTGCGGGAAAATCGACGCTGATGAAAATCTTATCAGGTGTTTATCAACCTGATGAAGGTAATATTGTTTTTGAAGATCAACCCGTTTCATTTTCCAGCCCGCTAAGTGCGCAGCAGGCTGGAATTACGATTATTCACCAGGAATTTAATCTTTTCCCTGAATTAACAGTTGAAGAAAATATATTTATTGGCAGGGAGTTTTGCAAAAATAACAGCTGGCGCCTGGACGAAAAACAACAGCGACAGGCTGCGACGGAAATTTTGCAAAAATTAAACCTGAATATTTCACCGGACACTCTGGTTGCCGACCTTACCGTTGCACAGCAGCAAATGGTCGAAATTGCGAAAGCTATCTCGGTGAATGCCAAAATCCTTATTATGGATGAGCCAACGGCGGCACTGACGGAAACAGAAATAGAAAGTTTATTTCAGGTGACGCGCTTGCTTAAATCACAGGGGACGGGAATTGTCTACATTTCGCATCGACTGGAGGAGCTGGCGCTGATTGCCGATCGCGCCACCGTGATGCGTGATGGGCAATACATTGATACCGTCGACTATGACGCGGTCAATATCAGTGACCTGATAGCCATGATGGTTGGACGCGATCTGGGGAACATCTATCCGCGTCGTGAGGCGAAGGCTCGCCAGGCGCCGGTGCTGGAAGTCAGCGGCCTGACGCGAAAAGGCGTCCTGAACAATATCGATTTTACGCTTTATCGTGGTGAGATTTTAGGGTTTGCCGGTCTGATGGGCGCCGGGCGTACGGAACTGGCCAGAGCTATTTTTGGTGCAGACCCGATTGATGCCGGAACCATCAAACTCAACGGTAACGTGACGGTAATTAAAGATATCCCTGATGCGATCAAACAGGGGATTAGCTATTTAACCGAAGACCGGAAAAAAGAAGGTCTGGCGTTAGGCTTGTCCGTTGAACGCAATATCATGCTGGGAAATTATCCTGAATATTCCGATCGCTATGGCAACGTGGACAGCAAACGCTGCCAGACAACGAGCCAGGAACAGGTTAGCGCGCTAAGAATTAAGACCCCGCATCTGGAACAAGCGGCCTTGAATTTAAGTGGTGGTAATCAGCAGAAAATCATTATTGCGCGTTGGGTGTGTAAGGATACCGATATTCTCATCTTTGATGAGCCTACCCGAGGAATTGATGTCGGTGCGAAACTGGAAATTTATGAATTAATGAATCGCCTTGTGGCAAAAGGGAAGTCAATTATTATGATTTCCTCTGAATTACCGGAAGTACTGGGTATGTGCGATCGCATTTTAGTGATGCGTAATGGACGTATTACCGGGGAGTTAACTTCTGATGACGCCACACAAGAAAAAATCATGCAATATGCGACGTTAGAGGATTAAATTATGACCATCTCTGTAACCTCTTCAGACAGCAATAATAAGAAGATAAAAATTAATAAAGAACTCTTGATGCGCCTTGCGCCACTTTTTAGCCTGATTATTTTAGTGGTGTTTTTCAGTTTCAGTTCACCTTTTTTCTTTAATACCGAAAACATTATGACGATTGCTCTGCAAACGTCGGTGATCGGGATTATGGCGATTGGCGTCACCTTTGTGATTATTACTGCCGGGATCGATCTCTCTCTGGGATCGGTAGTGGCCTTTTCCGGCGTCGCCGTCGGGATTTGCGCCAGTTTCGGTATGCCGTTGCCCGTCTGCATTCTGGCAGGGGTACTGGCGGGAGGGCTGTGCGGTTACGCTAATGCGCTGCTGGTCACGAAAGCAACCATCCCCCCGTTTATTGCCACGCTGGGTCTGATGATGTCTATCAGGGGGATCAATATGGTCATGACCGATGGTCGCGCCATTTACTTTGCTGACTACCCCTCATTCAAAATGCTGGCGCAGGGACGGTTATTCGACGTGCTTCCTTATCCGGTGTTTTACCTCGTCATCGTGGCGCTGGTGGCCAGCTACATCCTGAAGAAAACCGTTATTGGTCGCTATGTGTACGCCGTCGGCAGCAATGAAGTGGCGGCTCACCTTTCCGGGATCAAAGTCCAGCGCGTCAAGGTTTTCGTCTACGCCTTCTGCGGCCTGCTGACCGGGATCGCGGGCGTCATCCTGGCATCGCGTCTGAACTCAGGACAGCCGACGGTCGGCGTGGGTTATGAGCTGGAAGCTATCGCGGCAGTCGTCATTGGTGGCACGAGCCTGATGGGTGGCATTGGCACCATTGGCGGCACGATTATTGGCGCATTCATTATGAGTGTGCTGAAAAATGGCCTGAATCTGATGGGAGTTTCGCAGTTCTGGCAAATGGTAGCGATGGGTATCGTGGTGATCGCTGCCGTCTATCTCGACACATTACGCAAAAAGATTCGTTGATTTACGCTCCCGGAAGTCACGGGGAACAATGACCCTGACGTTAAGGGTGACTCACTTAAAACGGAGTACCACAATGAAAACCAGGCATTTTGTCTATGCGTTATCTCTGCTGGCTTGCATGACATCCAGCGCGTTGGCTAAAGATTTGAATCTTCCTGTCGTCAGTAAAGGTTTCCAGCATGAATTCTGGCAAACCGTGAAAATGGGGACAGAAGCAGCGGCTAAAGAGCTGGGCGATAAAACCAGCTATGTTGGCCCTGCGGATGAAACCCAGATTGCTGAGCAAATCCAGTTGGTTGAAAACGCGATGGCGAAAAAACCGAACGGATTGCTGCTGGCGGCGTTAGACGCCAATGCCCTTGCTCCGCTGGTGGAAACCGCCAATTCACGCGGGATCAAGGTGGTAACGTTTGATTCTGGCGTCAATTCCGATATCCCGGTCAGTTTTGTGGCGACAAACAACCGTAAAGCGGGTGCCGAAGCTGCCGATGCGCTGGCTGCACAGGTCAATAATAAAGGGAAAGTCGGCATTATTGCTCACGTGGCGGGCACCTCTTCAGCGATTGAGCGTTCGGAAGGATTTGTCGCCCGCATGAAGGAAAAATATCCTGATATCCAGGTGCTGCCGGTTCAGTACAGTGATGGCGACCCGCAAAAGGCGATGGATAAAACCATTGATATGATTCAGGCGAACCCGGATCTGGCGGGGATCTACGGCACCAATGAAGGATCGACGCTGGGCGTCGCGAACGCAATTGATAGCCAGAACCTGAAAGGCAAAGTTAAGGTCATTGGTTTTGACAGCACTGAGGCCATTATTAATTTCCTGAACTCAGGCGTCATTCAGGGCTTCGTCGTCCAGGATGCTTTCCAGATTGGCTACCAGGGGATCAAAACGCTGAACGCCTCGCTGTCTGGTCAAACTGTACCGAAAGAAATCGATATTCCGGTGAAATTCGTTAATGCGCAGAACATTAATACGCCGGAAATTGAGAAGTTATTACACCCATTTGGTAAGAAATAAACCCGTGGGGGCGACCATTTCGCCCCCCTTTTAAGCCAGCGTCAGGGAGTCATTATGCGTAGTGGATATTTCCTCGGTGTGGATGTCGGTTCGGCAAGCGTAAGGGCGGGGGTATTTGATGCCAGCGGAACGCGACTGTCTTTTGCCACACTCCCTATTTCTCAATTTCGACCTGGTGGGGAGCGGGTGGAGCAATCTTCTGCTGAAATCTGGCAGCAGGTTTGTCTGGTAGTCAAAGGGGCGGTAGCCAGTGCGGGTATTCCTGTCAGTGCGATTCGCTCGTTAGGCTTCGATGCTACGTGTTCTCTGGTTGCGCTGGATGAGCAGGGAAAAGGGCTGGCGGTTTCGCCTGAAGGCGTAGCCGATCACGACATTATTATGTGGATGGATCACCGTGCGATCGCAGAGGCTGAGCGCATTAATGCCACCCGGGATCCTGCACTGCGTTACGTTGGCGGCGAAGTTAGCGTTGAAATGGAACTGCCCAAGGTGCTGTGGTTGAAAAACCATTTTCCAGAAACCTGGCAGCAGGCGCATCGCTTTTTCGACCTGGCCGATTTCCTGGTGTGGAAAGCCACCGGCAATGATGTTGCCGGGCTGTGCACGCTGACCTGCAAATGGAACTACTTAGCGCACGAACAGCGTTTTAGTGATTCCCTGCTGGGGGCTGTCGGGTTAACCGACTTGCTCAGTAAAATTCCTCGGCAGATCCTCCCGCCTGGTGCCGCCGCCGGAACGCTGAGTCCTGACGCCGCACAGGCCTTAGGCTTGACGACAGACGTTGTGGTGGCCAGCGGAATGATTGATGCCCATGCTGGCGGCGTTGCGCTCGCCGGGGCACAGCCTGCGGGGACGCTGGCGCTGATCAGCGGAACGTCAAACTGTCACATGTTATGCAGCGAGCAGGAGATCCACACGGCGGGTGTGTGGGGGCCTTACTGGTCGGCGATGCTGCCGGGCTACTGGCTGACGGAAGGTGGGCAAAGTGCCGCGGGGGCGTTGGTTGACTGGACGCTACAGGAATCCGGAGCCAGTGCGGCGTTGTTTAGCAAGGCTGAACAGCGGGGATGCCATCCGGTTGAATTGGTCAATGAATGGGTGGCGGCGCTGGAAGAGAATGAACATGAACCGACTCGCTATCTGCATGTGCTGGCCGATCATCACGGTAACCGTTCACCACGTGCGCGTCCGGATGCCAGAGGAAGCGTTTGCGGCCTGACACTGGAGCGAGGAGAATCTCAGGTGGCGCGGTTGTACCTTGCCACGCTACAGGCTATCGCCTGTGGTACGCGACATATTATGGATGCCATGCGCGAAAGCGGGCATACGATTTCCCGGCTGACATTATGCGGCGGCGCAACGCACAATCCGCTGTGGCTGCGTGAATATGCGGATGCCACGGGCTGCGACATCCATCTTATGCAAGAGGAAGATGCGGTAACGCTGGGGGCGGCGATTACCGGGGCGGTGGCAAGCGGTAGCTGGCCAGATTTCTCATCTGCATGTCAGGAGATGGTAGCGGCAGGTGAGGTGATTAAGGCAAATCCTGCGAGGCAGGACTTCTTTGAACGCAAGTATCAGGCTTACCTCGCGCTCTGGGAGCAGCAGCAGTTACTTAACCGACTGATGCAGTAAGACAAATGTTCAAAATACTTTTATGATTGGGCATAGGTGTTTGGAAGTGTACTGAGGCACATAAATGGCTAAAACAGTAGAGCAGATAGCCAGTGATCTGGATTTATCGGTGACAACCGTAAGACTGGTGCTAAATGGAAAAGCTGAACAGTATAGGATCAGCGTCAAAACACAAACGCGCATCAATGAGTATGTAGAACGATATGGTTATGTGATTAATCATTCGGCCCGGAGTCTGAAACTTAATAAGACGGACACGTTGGGTTTGATCGTGCCCAATATTTCTAACGTCTTTTTTGCAACGCTTGCTGAAAAACTTGAACAGCGCTGCCGTCGTTCGGGTTATCAATTAACGATCAGTTGTACTTATGATGATGTTGATTACGAAAATAAATTAACGAAAGCGTTAATTGCCAGGAATGTTGACGGCCTTTTTATTGTGCCTTCGACATTAGAGAACCAACAGCATCATTTACGTCAGGTCAGAAAGCCAATGGTATTACTTGACCGTGACTTTAAATATACGGATAACGCGCTGGTCGAAAGTCACAATATCGCTGGCGGTGAAAAATTGACGCAAAGCATACTGGATGCCGGTAAATCGCCGGTATGGCTTATCGTCGGCGATGCCGTATTGCCCAGTATTAGCGACCGTATTACCGGTTATCTTAACGCACTGGAAAAAAACGGCATTTACCATCGGGAATGGGTTCGCGAAGGCCCGGTTAATACACCTGAAGGTGGCTATCTGATTATGGAGCGGTTGATCGGTGAGCGGGGCTGCCCGCAGGCGTTTATCGCCTCATCATTACCGGTACTGGAAGGCGCAGTCAGCGCTATTCGCGATCGCTTCGGCGTGGTTCCACCGGAGATCAACATTGGCACATTCGATGAACACCCCATGCTGGGGTTCCTGTCCAATAATGTATGGTCAATGCAACAGGATGAAAATGCCTGGGCCGAAAAAGCATTCGATATGATGTTGAGTGCTATTGAGGAACGACCCATTAAAGAGACGGTAAAAGTTGAGATGAAACTTATCAAGCGCGTACGACAAAAATAATACGCGACAGCAATATAAATAAAACAGCCATATGAATCAGAATATAAGTATTCAGTGGCTGCCCTTATCTGAAACCTGACCCGTCTTCATTTGCGGTTGTTTCTTTTCGCGATAAAGACGAGGGGAACTGTACCCGGAGAATAAAGATGGAAAGATCGCGTTTATCTCGTGAAATAATTGAAACCTGTCTTGAAATGACTCGTCTTGGTTTAAATCAAGGCACCGCAGGTAACGTGAGCGCTCGCTATGAACAAGGTATGTTAATTACGCCTAGCGGAATTCCTTATGAGCGCCTCACTGAAAATATGATCGTGTATGTCGATAACGATGGGAAATATGAAGAAGGGCAGTTACCTTCCAGCGAATGGCGTTTTCATCTGGCGGCTTATCAGACGCGCCCTGATGCAAATGCCGTGGTACACAATCACGCCATTCATTGTACCGCTGTCTCGATCCTCAACCGTCCTATCCCGGCGATCCACTACATGATTGCCGCCGCAGGGGGAAACACGATTCCTTGCGCTCCGTACGCCACATTTGGCACGCAGGCCCTGTCCGAATTCGTCGTAACGGCGTTAAAAGATCGTAAAGCAACGCTGTTACAACATCACGGGCTCATCGCCTGTGAAGTTAATCTGGAAAAGGCCCTGTGGCTGGCACATGAAGTGGAAGTGTTGGCACAGCTTTACCTCAGTACGCTGGCGATTACCGATCCCGTACCGGTGTTGGATGATGAAGAAATTGCCGTAGTACTGGAGAAATTTAAAACCTACGGGTTACGTATTGAAGAGTAATTTCGCAAGGCGAAAAGGAGACGGATATGGCTAACAGAATGATTCTGAATGAAACGGCATGGTTTGGCCGTGGGGCGGTAGAGGCGTTAACCGGCGAGGTCACACGCCGTGGTTACCTTAAGGCACTGATTGTGACCGATGAAACGCTGGTGCAGTGCGGCGTGGTCGCGAAAGTCACCGATAAGATGGATGCAGCAGGGTTGGCCTGGGAGATTTACTCCGGCGTGATCCCAAATCCGACTATCGGTGTCGTCAAAGAGGGGCTGAGCGTATTCCAGCAAAGCGGGGCGGATTATCTCATCGCGGTCGGCGGTGGTTCTCCACAGGATACCTGCAAGGCAATCGGTATTATCAGCAACAACCCGGAATTTGCCGACGTGTGCAGCCTGGAAGGCTTGTCACCGACGCGCCACCCGAGCGTGCCGATTATGGCAATCCCCACCACGGCGGGGACTGCGGCCGAAGTCACCATTAACTACGTGATCACTGATGAAGAAAAGCGGCGCAAGTTTGTCTGCGTGGATCCGCATGATATTCCTCAGGTCGCGTTTATTGATGCCGACATGATGGACGGTATGCCTGCCGCGCTCAAAGCGGCAACCGGCGTTGATGCGCTGACGCACGCCATTGAGGGGTATATTACGCGTGCCGCCTGGGCTCTGACCGATGCGCTGCATATCAAAGCGATTGAAATTATTGCTGGCGCGCTGCGGGGTTCCGTTGCCGGAGATCGTGACGCAGGAGAGTCCATGGCGCTGGGGCAGTATGTTGCCGGCATGGGTTTTTCCAATGTCGGGCTGGGACTGGTGCATGGGATGGCGCATCCGCTCGGCGCGTTTTATAACACGCCTCATGGTGTCGCCAATGCGATTCTGCTCCCCCATATCATGCGCTATAACGCAGAATTTACCGGGGAAAAATTCCGTGACATTGCCAGAGTCATGGGGGTAAACGTAGAACGTCTGAGCCTGGAAGAGGCACGCAATGCGGCGGTTGATGCTGTCTTTGCCCTCAACCGTGATGTCGGTATCCCATTGCATCTGCGCGATGTCGGCGTGCTTAAAGAGGATATTCCAGCGCTGGCGCAGGCTGCGTTTGACGATATTTGCACCGGCGGTAACCCGCGGGAAGCGACGCTTTCTGAAATCGTCGAGCTGTACCATACCGCCTGGTAATTGGGCGGGGTAAAAATGGCCGGATGGCGCTGCGCATATCCGGCTTACCGTGTGAGTGATATTGTTGGCCGGATACGGTGTTTGCATCGCTATCCGGTCGCAAAATTACCGGGGCAGCCGAAGCTGCTGTAAATTTCCGTCGAGATGTAAATCCGTTTGCAGACGGGCAATGTCACGGCATAAAAACGCCATCTCTTTATGCGCTTCAAGTTTTTTCCGCCACTTTTCCGGCACTTCGTCTAACTGCGCATAGATCCCTTCCAGCGTCTGGAACTGAACCAACAGTTGCGTGGCGCTTTTCGGGCCTATCCCGGCAACACCGGGCACTTTCGAACTGCTGATTCCCGCCAGCCCCCAGTAATCGGGGAGTTGCTGAGGAAGTACGCCAAACTCTTTTTCAATAAAGGGGGCATCCAGCCAACGTTTTTGGAAATAATCGCGAATGCGCAGTGCAGGAGAAAGTAGCTGACAGTAGCCTTTGTCGGTCGAGACGATGGTAGCCTGGTGTCCGGCCTGGGTGACTTTTACGGCCAGGGTTGCCGCTAAATCATCGGCTTCATTCCCGTCTGAAACCCAACAGGCCACCCCATGCTGTTCAAAGGCGGCGCGTAAAGCGGGCATTTCGCGATGCAGGTCGTCGGGCATCGGCGGGCGACCCGCTTTGTAATCCGGGAGTCGCTGGTGGCGCCAGCTATCGTTGCGTGCTTCGTCATCAAACACGGCGACAGCGTGTGTTGGCTGGCTGTGCATGATTAATTGATCGAGCGCGCGCTGACAGGTTTCGACGCAGGGAGATCCCTGAACCGCATGAATACGGCGAATCAAATTAAGTGCATCGACAATGAGCAGATGGACGGCCACGGCGTTCTCCCTGATAGATCATGCGCTAAGGGTAACATTCACGGCAAAGTCAGGCTATTCACAGCGGTGAAAATGGGAAAGGGCTTCGCAAAACGAAGCCCTTTGGGGAGATTAATCGCAGGTGACAATCTTCATGGCCAGACCACCACGAGAGGTTTCGCGGTATTTGGCGTTCATGTCTTTACCGGTTTCGTACATGGTTTCGATAACTTTATCGAGACACACGCGCGGCTCGCTGGTGCGACGCAGCGCCATGCGAGCGGCATTGACTGCTTTCACAGAGGCAATTGCGTTACGCTCGATGCAAGGAACCTGTACCTGACCGGCAACCGGGTCGCAGGTCAGACCGAGGTTGTGTTCCATGCCGATTTCTGCGGCAATGCACACCTGAGTCGGGCTACCGCCCAGTAACTCGGCTAAGCCTGCGGCGGCCATGGAGCACGCCACGCCAACCTCACCCTGACAACCGACTTCCGCACCGGAAATAGAGGCGTTCATCTTGTACAGAGAGCCAATTGCGCTGGCGACCAGCATGTAGCGTGCCAGTGAGTTAGCGTTTACTTCGCGAATAAACTTGTCGTAGTACGCCAGCACTGCCGGAACAATACCGCAGGCCCCGTTGGTCGGTGCCGTGACCACGCGTCCACCGGCGGCGTTTTCTTCGTTAACCGCCAGCGCGAACATATTGATCCAGTCAACGACCGCCATCGGATCGGTGGTGGTTTTATCGCTGCTGACCAGCATACGGCGAAGCGCTGCCGCACGACGCGGAACGCGCAGTTTACCCGGCAGTACGCCTTCGGTGGTGATACCGCGCTCAATACCGCCGCGCATCACTTCCCAGACGTTGGCAAAGTGCTGTTCCAGCTCTTCTTTGCTGTGCAGCGCCAGCTCGTTTTGCATCATCAGACCGGAAAGCGACAATCCCGTTTCCTGACAATGTTTTTGCAGATCGGCTGCCGATTTATACGGATACGGCACGTTTACCGGCGCACTGTTCGGCAAACCAAAATGTTCTTCATCAACGATGAAACCACCGCCAATGGAATAGTAGGTCTGGCTGTAAATGGCCTTTTCGCCCGCCAGTGCCGTAATACGCATCCCGTTCTCATGGAGAGACAGGTTGTCGGCATGAAAATTCATGCACTTGTCTACCGGGAATTCGACTTCATGCTGACCATTTGCCAGCAGCAAGCGCCCGTGAGTATTCACATCCTGAATAAAGGCGGGAATAGAATCGATGTCGACGGTGTCCGGCAGATTTCCCGCCAGGCCCATAATAATGGCGATGTCGGTGTGGTGACCTTTCCCCGTCAAAGACAGTGAGCCATAAACATCAACGACGACGCGGGTGACATCAGTGAGTAAGTTGCGTGCAATCAGGTCATCCGTGAATTGTTTGCCTGCTTTCATTGGTCCGACGGTGTGAGAACTGGAAGGGCCAATGCCGATTTTGAAGATATCGAATACGCTAATCATAAGGCATCCATTGCGGTTGTGTCGGAAAGAGGCGCCGCCCGCAAGCGGCGCTTAAGAACTTAGCTGAACAGAGAGTAGAAAATCGCAGAGATAGCAATCAGACCCATCACGACAACGAATACGTTGCTGATGTGGCCGCTGTACTTACGCATTGCAGGTACTTTCTGGATAGCATACATCGGCATCAGGAACAGAATCATCGCGATGATTGGGCCGCCCAGGGTTTCAATCATGCCCAGGATGCTTGGGTTCAGGGTTGCCACGATCCAGGTGGTCACCAGCATGAACAGCGCCGTGATTTTGTTCAGTTTGTTGATTTCGATGGTTTTACCTTTACCACGCAGTGACTTGATAACCATCCCGTTAAAGCCTTCACGTGCGCCCAGATAGTGGCCAAGGAAGGATTTGGTGATAGCAATCATCGCAATGATCGGCGCCATCCATTCGATAAACGAGACGTTAAAGTGGTTTGCCAGGTAAGACAGAATTGAGATGTTCTGTGCTTTGGCGGCCGCCAGATCTGCTGGGGTCAGGCTCAGTACGCAACTGAAGACGAAGAACATGACCGTCAGCACCATCATCACGTGTGCGCACGCCAGGATTTTGGAGCACTTCTTCTCGGCTTCCTGACCGTACTCTTCACGTTTTGCAACCGCGAAGGAGGAGATGATCGGGGAGTGGTTGAAGGAGAAAACCATCACCGGAATCGCCAGCCACAGGGTCATCCACAGACCTTTACCGGTCGTAGCAGCGGAATCAAAGGAAAGTGTTTCCAGCGCCGCGCCGCTCCACTGAGGGATCAGGTACAGTGCCAGCAACATCAGGGCTGCAACGAACGGGAATACCAGAATACTCATCGCCTTCACGATCATCTGCTCGCCAAAACGAACGATGGTCATCATACCGACGATCAGGATCAGCGACAGAATCGCACGCGGCGGTGCTGACATCTGCAACTGGTGAGTCATGAAGCTTTCAACAGTGTTGGTGATTGCCACGCTGTAGACCAACAGAATCGGGTAGATGGCGAAGAAGTAGAGCAGGGTAATCAGTTTACCTGCGCCAACGCCGAAGTGTTCTTCAACCACTTCAGTGATGTCTTCGCCCGGGTTTTTACCGGACAGCACGAAGCGAGTCAGGCCACGGTGAGCAAAGAAGGTCATCGGGAAGGCGAGGATCGCCATGATGATCAGCGGGATCATGCCGCCAACGCCGGCGTTAATAGGCAGGAACAGAACGCCTGCGCCGATTGCTGTGCCGTACAGACCCAGCATCCACATGGTGTCTGTCTTGCGCCATCCGCTGCGGGTCTGGCCCGTAACGACAGTGCTGGTTTGGGTGGTTTCCATCTATTTCTCCTGGAGGAATTTAAATGTCAGTTTTTTGGACTTAGCCAATAAAAAAGAAGCCTGACCGTAAAATGAAATTCGTTAAGCGACGATTTTTATATAATTTTTCGCCGTAATTATTTGAGGGCGGAAAGATACATTTAAGTTATGAATGTATCAGTGATCGCGATCTCAAATGCCATAATCCACCTTTTATGTGGGTAAATTTGGACCATTAATCTGTCAAAAAATCATCAAAGCGGATTTATGGGCGCGAAGGCTACCATTAACGAGATATGTCCAGAAAGAGCAGGCCGCGAGATACCCATGTTTGGCTATAAATTGTTCTGTTTTTGGTGGATTCTTGCGACTAATGGCGATTTTTTGTGATAAATCACGGTTTCCTTTGCAAGGTAAACGTTTGCGTTTTTCGGGGTTTTAGTAGAAATATAAGCGGAGTTAACGAATGGGGGATTTGCTATGTGACTGGTATCACTAAAAAATCTGACTCTCCGGGCGAAGAGTGAGGCCCGACAGTTGGCGCTGTCGGGCATGAGAATTACCTGCAAATTTCGTAGCAGGGGATATAGGCGGAGCCAGGCAACTTCATACGGTGTTGCGCGACAAAGCCCTGTAGCAGGTCATCCATACGGCGCATCATCTCGCGATCGCCGTGGATTTTATACGGGCCAAACTCCTCGATGGCACGAATGCCGACTTCTTTAACGTTACCCGCAACGATCCCGGAGAAGGCGCGGCGCAGGTCTGCCGCCAGGATCTCAACCGGTTGATCGGGATACAGTTTCAGGTTCGACATGTTTTCATGCGATGGCTCGAACGGCAGTTGCAGATCCGGCGCAATACGAATAGACCAGTTGAAGCTATATGCGTCACCGGTATCGCGACGGTTCTCTTTGACCAGCGGCATCGCTTTTTTCATCAGTCGCGCCACTTCTGCCGCGTCATCAACGATGATGCGATAATGACGTCGCGCGTCTTCGCCCAGCGTATGCACCACAAACTCATCAAGCACGCGGAAGTAGTCCGCGCTCTCTTTGGGGCCGGTAAGGATCAGCGGCAGAACCTGATCTTTATTCGCCGGGTTCATCAATATTCCCAGCAGATACAACAACTCTTCCGCCGTGCCGACGCCGCCTGGGAAGATGATAATACCGTGGGCGATACGAACAAACGCCTCCAGCCGTTTTTCAATATCGGGCATGATGACCAATTCATTGACCAGCGGGTTAGGCGGTTCTGCCGCAATGATGGACGGCTCCGTCATACCGATAAAACGGCTGTCTTTATAGCGCTGCTGCGCGTGGCCTACTGCGGCGCCTTTCATGGGGGCTTCCATCGCGCCCGGCCCACAGCCGGTACAGATGTTCAGCTCACGCAGACCTAGCTGTGTGCCAACGCGACGCGCGTACAGGTACTCATTTTCGTTAATGGAGTGACCGCCCCAGCACACCACCATATTCGGCGCTTCCCCGACGTGCAGTGCACGGGCGTTACGCAGAATGGAGAACACGAGGTTGGTGATATGAACGGAACTGTCGAGGTTCAGATGTCGAAAACGCCCTGCGTTATGAATTTGACCGTTAACAAAAAGAATGTCGCGCAGCACGGCAAACAGGTTGGCCTGCAGGGCACGGATAATACGGCCGTCAACAAAAGCGTCTTCAGGTGGGTTGATCAATTCCAACTTCACGCCACGCTCGCGACGGAGCACGTTGATGTCGAAATTTTCAAAACGAGACAGCAGCTCTTTGCTGTTGTCGGTCAAACTGCCGGAGTTCAGTACAGCAAGAGAACAGTTACGAAACAGTTGATAAAGGTCGCTGCTGGCGGTGCGTTTAAGCATATCGACTTCCAGCTGCGACAACATGTCCATTGAGCCAAGCGGGCTAATATGTGTAATCAAGTAAACTCCTTATGGGACGCAACACGCCATTCCCTAATGATTACAATAGCGCTGGCTTATGACCTTTCACAACCTTGCGCGCGGAATCCGGCACGCAAAATTGAGAAAAAAGATTACTGACGAACCAGTCTTCCGATGGCAGGCACGAAATCGGTATTGGTACGCCAGGGGTTAATATCCAGGCCGCCGCGTCGCGTGTAGCGCGCGTAGACACTCAGTTTCTCCGGCTGGCAGAAGCGCAAAATGTCATTGAAAATTCGCTCCACACACTGTTCGTGGAACTCATTGTGATGGCGGAAAGAGACCAGATAACGTAGCAATTTTTCACGATCTATTTTTCGACCGCGATACTGAATTTGTATGGAGCCCCAGTCTGGCTGGTGAGTGATCAGGCAGTTAGATTTCAACAAATGGCTGACCAGCGTCTCTTCTACCACTTTCTCGCCGCTGACGGCATTTTCCAGATAGTCGGTGCTGAACTGATAGTTATCAATCGCGATATCCTGGTCGTCGATGCAGCTACCGTGGAAATGGGCGATGGGGAGCCCTTCCAGTTCATCAAGCCGGTACAGCGCAACGCTGATATCGCCCTGGGCGCAGGCGCGCAGATCGTTTTCCAGCGTTTGACGGACATCCTCCCAACGCTCAAAGCGTGTCTGGTTAAAGCTGTTCAGGTAGAGCTTAAAGCTTTTTGATTCAATCAGATTGAGGCTGGTGTAATCCAGCTCGACATGACCCACAGCGACTTGCGGTAGCCCTTTTGCATTCAGCCACGACAGTTCATACAACGTCCAGATATCCGCACCGTGAAAAGGCAGATTATCGGCTTTTAAATCCAGCGGATCGCGATTCAGGCTGCGCGGGACGCCCTGCAACAAACTTGCGTCGTAAATATCCCGATAATCAGTTGATTTACCGAGAGTCAGGCCGTCAAGCGCCTGATGGTTTTCATAAGAAGACATGTTTCACCGTCATAAACCAGATACACTATGCGTCAAGTGTATCCTGCTTTTGTTAAGAGAGAAATCGGTGGACGAACAGACATCACAGGCCCTGAAGGCCTTTACAACTCGCTATTGTGACGCCTGGCATGAAAAACACAGCAGTTGGCCGCTGAGCGAAGAACTGTACGGCGTTCCTTCACCCTGTGTGATTTCTTCAACCGGTGAGGCCGTGTACTGGCAGCCGCAACCTTTTGAAGGAGAGGCGAATGTAAACGCGGTTGAACGGGCTTTTGATATTGTGATACAACCCGCAATTCATTCGTTTTATACCACCCAGTTTGCCGGGGATATGCACGCGCAGTTTGCCGGGCAGACATTGACGCTGTTGCAAACCTGGAGTGCAGATGATTTCAGACGCGTTCAGGAAAACCTGATCGGCCATCTGGTCACGCAGAAACGTCTCAAGATATCGCCGACGCTGTTTATTGCCACCCTGGAAAATGAACTCGAGGTCATTTCGGTGTGCAATCTGTCTGGCGAAGTGTGCAAAGAGACGCTGGGCACGCGTAATCGCAGCGTGCTGGCCGCCTCCCTTGTGGAATTTCTCGCTCAGCTTAAGCCTCTTCTGTAATCCCTGTTGCCTCTTCCTTTGTGAGAGATCTCTTACAAACCCTGTAAGAGATCGCCAGGATATAAGTAAAGGTTCAACCCATCACTAATGTATTAAATCGGTGATAATCAATTAGTTATCGATAAAACGCTCACTTTCAAATGAAAATATCCTTAAGCTATTACCTGTAAGTGCCTTGTAAGACATGACGAAACAGGCGATTCTATGTCTGTCGACAAGGAGTCGCACACCGAAGTGAACATCAGGATGATGACACTTCAGCAGGACACACCAGGACGGTGTAGCAAGGAAAGGCTTCAGGATGAAGTGAAGAGGACGGCGCAGGATGCGTTAAAGGACACCTCCAGGACGGAGAACGAGAACCGGTCAGGATGTTCGGTGGGTCAGGATGGCCAGGAAACTTCAGGGTGAAGTTGATCGCACTGGGGTGGTGTGAAGCAGGATGCTAGCGTTCAGGACGAACAGGTCGCAAGACCACAGGAAAAGTTGTCATGGATGAGCAGGGAGCACTAAAAGTAGCTGGATGGCTGCGAAACGAACCGGGAGCACTGTTTATACAGTGCTCCCTTTTTTTATTTGCCCGTCTATAAATGCTATTCTTCGCGCCAGTTTTTCATCAATGAGGTTTTAATCGTGACGACTCATGAACGTGTGCGCCAGCAGTTACATGCGCTTGAAGCGCTGCTGCGTGAACATCAACACTGGCGACTGGACGAACCACAAGCTCACCTGTTTACCAGCACACAGCCTTTTTGTATGGACACCATGGCACCTGTCGAATGGTTGCAATGGGTGCTGATCCCCCGTATGCATGCGTTGATCGACAACGCGCAGCCACTCCCGGACGCCTTTGCTATCGCCCCTTATTACGAAATGGCGCTGGAGGCCGATCATCCGCAGCGCGAGATTCTTCTGCAGGCGTTGCAGGAACTGGATGCGTTGTTCACGAGTGATAAAGCCTGATGCTGGAAATTCTGTATCAGGACGAGTGGCTGGTTGCCGTCAATAAACCCTCCGGTTGGTTAGTTCACCGAAGCTGGCTGGATCGCGATGAAAAAGTCGTGGTGATGCAAACGGTGCGTGACCAGATTGGCCAGCATGTATTTACCGCCCATCGACTCGACAGACCCACCTCCGGCGTACTGCTAATGGGATTATCCAGCGAAGCCGGGCGTCGGCTTGCGCAGCAATTTGAACAGCATCAAATCCAGAAACGTTACCATGCGATTGTCCGTGGCTGGTTAATGGATGATGCTGTACTGGACTACCCGCTGGTCGAAGAGCTGGATAAAATTGCCGATAAGTTTGCCCGCGATGATAAAGGCCCGCAGCCTGCGGTGACGCATTATCGCGGCCTGGCGACCGTCGAAATGCCGGTGGCGACCGGGCGTTATCCCACGACCCGTTATGGTTTAGTCGAACTGGATCCCAAAACCGGTCGTAAGCACCAGCTCAGGCGCCATCTGGCGCATTTGCGCCATCCCATCATTGGTGACAGCAAACACGGCGATTTGCGGCAGAACCGCAGTGCCGCTGAACATTTTGGTTGCCAGAGATTGATGCTCCATGCGAGCCAGCTTGAGCTGACACATCCATTCACTGACGAACCGCTGACGATTCGTGCCGGGCTGGATGCCGCCTGGATGCAGGCATTATCACAGTTTGGCTGGCGCGGACTTCTCCCTGAGAATGAAAGGGTTGAGTTTAGTGAGCTCTCCAGTCAGGATGAGAATCATCAGGTTTAATTCAGGGAGAAAATCGTCATGGCGGAAATTGGTATTTTTGTCGGCACAATGTATGGAAACGCGCTGCTGGTCGCGGAAGAGGCGGAAGCTATCCTCACCGCGCAGGGTCATAACGCTAAAGTGTTTGAAGACCCCGAATTGACCGACTGGCAGCCGTATCTGGATAAAGTCGTTCTGGTGGTGACCTCAACGACCGGTCAGGGCGATCTTCCCGACAGTATTGTGCCGTTGTTTCAGGGCATCAAAGAGAGTCTCGGCTTTCAGCCTAATCTGCGCTATGGCGTGATTGCATTGGGCGACAGTAGCTACACCAATTTCTGTAACGGCGGTAAGCAATTTGACGCGTTATTGCAGGAACAGAGCGCGCAACGCGTGGGAGAAATGTTGCTGATTGATGCTGGTGAACATCCAGAACCCGAAAGCGAATCAAATCCCTGGGTTGAGCACTGGGGCACGTTACTCTCCTGAACCCTGACCCCAATCAGGGTAACACCGTTAGTTTAAGACCGGGATATTCGGGGCGACCGCCGGGTTTGGCGTCCCTCCAGGAACCTAATCCCGGTGTTTCCCCTTATTTATTGACTTAAGTGAACGGTGTTACCTAATGAGGGGACATCCTCTCTTTTTGCCCTTCAAAAAACGTTATGCACCGGACAATGCCTGTGACGTTCAGCTTGCGTGAGCGTTAGGCATCCGCACCAAAAACGGCGGATAACCCCCGTTTTCTTACGGGCATTTTCCTTAGGTCAAGCGACCGTATTCACACTCTCTTCCCTTTCAAGCCTTTGCTGCCAACGTTTCTCCGCCTGGTTTTCATTTCCGTGAAGTGGGTTCCACGGGCTTGGGCTTTTGCCATAAACATACGTAATACGCCGCTAAAATACTGTGTTGTTGCACGGTGAGAGAGTTTTGCATGCTTTTTATACTTCTCCTGCCAGTAATAAGAAATGCAGTACGCAAGCCGAACGGCCTAATAAAAAACGGCAAAAACACGAAACGTCTCTCTGATTCCCTACAGGTTGTGCTGTTCAGAGTGAGCGTGGCTAACGCGAAAATTCAGGAGTGCAACAATGAGTTCATTAAGTCAGGCAGCGAGTAGCGCTGAAAAACGCACCAACGCCCGCTACTGGATAGTGGTGATGCTGTTTATCGTCACATCCTTTAACTATGGTGATCGCGCCACATTGTCCATCGCCGGTACGGGAATGGCCAAAGACATTGGTCTGGACGCCGTCGGAATGGGGTATGTTTTCTCGGCCTTTTCATGGGCCTACGTTATTGGTCAGATCCCTGGCGGCTGGTTGCTTGACCGCTTTGGCTCTAAACGCGTCTATTTCTGGTCCATCTTTATTTGGTCGCTGTTTACGCTGTTACAGGGCTTCGTCGATATCTTTAGCGGCTTTGGCATTATTGTGGCGCTATTCACCTTACGTTTCCTTGTCGGTTTAGCGGAAGCGCCTTCTTTCCCGGGTAACAGTCGGATTGTGGCGGCATGGTTCCCTGCGCAGGAGAGGGGAACGGCGGTGGCGATTTTTAACTCCGCGCAATACTTCGCTACGGTCATCTTTGCGCCCATCATGGGGTGGCTGACCCACGAAGTGGGCTGGTCGCACGTCTTCTTCTTTATGGGGGGACTGGGGATCATCATCAGTTTTGTCTGGTTGAAAGTGATCCATGAACCCAACCAGCATCCTGGCGTGAACCAAAAAGAGCTCGACTACATCGCCGAAGGCGGCGCGCTGATCAACATGGATCACAAAGACAGCAAAGTGAAAGTGCCGTTCAGCGTGAAGTGGGGACAAATCAAGCAGTTGTTGGGTTCACGCATGATGATTGGCGTCTATATTGGCCAATACTGCATCAACGCCCTGACCTACTTCTTCATCACATGGTTCCCGGTTTATCTGGTGCAGGCGCGCGGCATGTCGATTCTGAAGGCCGGATTCGTCGCTTCTGTCCCGGCTATCTGCGGCTTTGTTGGCGGTGTGCTCGGCGGCATTATTTCCGACTGGCTGATGCGCCGTACCGGTTCGCTCAATATCGCCCGCAAAACGCCGATTGTGCTGGGGATGCTGTTGTCGATGGTGATGGTGTTCTGTAACTACGTGAATGTTGAATGGATGATCATCGGCTTTATGGCGCTGGCCTTCTTCGGTAAAGGCATTGGGGCGTTGGGCTGGGCGGTGATGGCAGATACTGCGCCGAAAGAGATCAGCGGCCTCTCGGGCGGTCTGTTCAATATGTTCGGCAACATTTCCGGTATCGTCACGCCGATTGCGATCGGTTATATCGTGGGCACGACCGGTTCGTTCAACGGCGCTCTGATTTATGTGGGCGTTCACGCATTGATTGCGGTACTGAGCTATCTGGTGCTGGTGGGCGATATCAAACGTATTGAGCTGAAACCTGTAACGGGACAATCCTCATGACGACGCAATCCAGCCCCATCGTGACAGACATGAAGGTCATTCCGGTTGCCGGGCATGACAGTATGCTCCTCAATATCGGCGGTGCGCATAACGCCTGGTTTACCCGCAATATTGTGGTGCTAACGGATAACGCCGGGAACACCGGCGTAGGGGAAGCGCCGGGTGGCGAGGTGATTTACCAGACGCTGGTGGATGCTGCCCCGCGGGTTATAGGCCAGCAGGTCGCTCGCTTAAATAACGTGGTTCAGCAGGTACATAAAGGTAATCAGGCCGCGGATTTTGACACCTTTGGTAAAGGCGCCTGGACGTTTGAGCTGCGGGTTAACGCGGTAGCGGCGCTGGAAGCCGCGCTGCTTGACCTGCTCGGCAAAGCGCTCAATGTTCCGGTGTGTGAACTATTAGGGCCAGGCAAGCAGCGTGATGCGGTGACTGTTCTGGGGTATCTCTTCTATGTGGGCGATCGTACAAAGACCGATCTGCCCTATCTGGAGAACACGCCGGGTCACCATGACTGGTATCACCTGCGCCATCAGGAAGCATTAAGCAGCGAAGCGGTAGTCCGTCTGGCACAAGCCTCCCAGGACCGTTACGGGTTTAAAGATTTCAAACTCAAAGGCGGCGTGCTGCCCGGTGAGCAGGAGATTGAAACCGCCCGAGCGCTGAAAAAATGCTTCCCGGATGCGCGTATCACGGTTGATCCCAACGGCGCCTGGCTGCTGGATGAAGCCATCGCGCTGTGTAAAGGATTAAACGATGTTCTCACTTACGCAGAAGATCCGTGCGGTGCGGAGCAGGGCTTCTCTGGTCGCGAAGTGATGGCGGAGTTCCGACGGGCGACCGGGCTGCCAGTGGCGACCAATATGATTGCCACCAACTGGCGTGAAATGGGGCATGCGGTGATGCTGAATTCGGTGGATATTCCGCTTGCCGACCCGCATTTCTGGACGCTCTCTGGCGCAGTCCGGGTGGCACAGTTGTGCGACGATTGGGGGCTGACATGGGGCTGTCATTCCAACAACCATTTTGATATTTCGCTGGCCATGTTTACGCATGTTGGCGCGGCGGCGCCGGGTACACCGACGGCGATCGACACGCACTGGATCTGGCAGGAAGGCGATTGCCGCCTGACGAAACAGCCACTGGAAATTAAAGCCGGAAAAATTGCTGTTCCGGATGCGCCTGGATTAGGCGTAGAGCTGGACTGGGATCAGGTACAGAAAGCGCATGACGCTTACAAAAAACTGCCGGGTGGTGCACGTAATGACGCCGCTCCGATGCAGTACCTGATCCCCGGTTGGACTTTTGACCGTAAACGCCCTGTTTTCGGCCGCCACTGATTCTGAATAAGGACTTAATGATGAATGTACAATTTTCTACCCCGGTCGTGGTTTCTATGCAGATTATCCCGGTGGCCGGTCATGACAGTATGTTGATGAACCTGAGCGGCGCACATGCTCCGTTCTTCACGCGTAATATCGTTATTATCAAAGACAACTCCGGCCACACTGGCGTCGGTGAAATCCCCGGCGGCGAGAAAATCCGCAAGACGCTGGAAGATGCTACCCCGCTGGTGGTGGGCAAAACGCTGGGGGAATATAAAAATGTGCTGAATGCGGTACGCAGTGAGTTTGCCGACCGTGATGCGGGTGGCCGTGGTCTGCAAACCTTTGACCTGCGCACCACTATTCATGTGGTTACTGGGATCGAAGCGGCACTGCTTGATTTGCTCGGACAGCACCTGGGGGTGAATGTGGCCTCCTTGTTGGGCGATGGTCAGCAGCGTAGTGAAGTGGAAATGCTGGGATATCTGTTTTTTGTCGGTAATCGCAAAGCAACGCCATTGCCGTACCAAAGCCAGCCTGATGAGAAATGCGACTGGTATCGTCTGCGCCATGAGGAAGCGATGACCCCGGATGCCGTGGTGCGTCTGGCGGAGGCGGCGTACGAGAAATATGGCTTCAACGACTTTAAACTCAAAGGCGGCGTGCTGGCGGGTGAAGAAGAGGCTGAATCGATTGTGGCCCTGGCAAAACGTTTCCCGCAGGCGCGTGTGACGTTGGATCCGAATGGCGCCTGGTCGCTCAATGAAGCGATCCAGATTGGCAAATACCTGAAAGGATCGCTTGCGTATGCAGAAGATCCGTGTGGCGCAGAACAAGGCTTCTCAGGGCGCGAAGTGATGGCCGAGTTCCGTCGTGCTACGGGGCTGCCGACGGCCACCAATATGATCGCCACCGACTGGCGTCAAATGGGGCATACGCTCTCGCTGCAATCGGTGGATATCCCGCTGGCGGACCCGCATTTCTGGACGATGCAAGGCTCGGTGCGTGTTGCGCAGATGTGCCATGAATTTGGCCTGACCTGGGGCTCACACTCGAACAACCACTTTGATATCTCGCTGGCGATGTTTACCCATGTGGCAGCGGCGGCGCCAGGTAAGATAACGGCTATCGATACGCACTGGATTTGGCAGGAAGGTAATCAACGCCTGACCAAAGAACCGTTTGAAATTAAAGGCGGTATGGTTCAGGTACCGGAAAAACCCGGATTGGGTGTTGAGCTTGATATGGATCAGGTGATGAAAGCGCACGAGTTGTATCAGCAACACGGTCTGGGGGCGCGTGATGACGCAATGGGAATGCAGTACCTGATCCCTAACTGGACGTTCGACAACAAGCGCCCGTGCATGGTGCGTTAAGCAAGGTGCCGGTTCCGTGGGGAACCGGCAGTTTTTATCACCAAACCGAGTGTATGCTTAACGTAGTCAACATGCTAAGGATGCTTTATGAAAATAGTGATCGCGCCGGACTCATATAAGGAAAGTTTGAGCGCTCTTGAAGTGGCGACCGCCATTGAGCAGGGGTTTCGCGAAATCTGGCCTGACGCGGATTACGTGAAGATTCCGGTTGCTGACGGTGGAGAAGGAACGGTCGAGGCCATGGTGGAGGCGACGGCGGGTCGTATTGTTCACGTTAAGGTGACGGGGCCTCTGGGCAAATCTGTTGACGCATTCTACGGTTTGTCTGGCGATGAGCGCTCAGCCTTCATCGAAATGGCCGCTGCCAGCGGTCTGGAACGCGTTCCGCCGGGACTGCGCGATCCGCTAAAAACGACGTCGTGGGGGACGGGTGAGCTTATTCGCCACGCCTTAGATGCGGGTGTCGAACATATCATTATCGGCCTTGGCGGCAGCGCCACCAATGATGGCGGCGCGGGCATGATGCAGGCGCTGGGCGCAAGATTACTGGATTCCCGGCGAAACGAGATAGCGCCGGGTGGCGCGGCGCTGGAGGCACTCGCGCAGATCGATATCAGTCAACTGGATACACGCCTTGCCGCGTGCCGCATTGACGTGGCGTGCGATGTGACAAACCCATTAACCGGAAACGAGGGCGCGTCGGCTGTTTTTGGTCCGCAGAAAGGGGCGACGCCGGAAATGATCGCTCGCCTGGATAAAGCACTGGCGCACTATGCGCAGTTGATTGCCCGCGATCTGGATGTTGATGTCTTTGGACTGGCTGGCGGCGGTGCGGCGGGGGGAATGGGCGCGGCGCTGTACGCGTTTTGTGGCGCTAAATTGCGCAGCGGGATTGAGATAGTGACCGATGCTCTGCATCTGGATGCCTGTGTCATCGATGCAGATTTAGTGATAACCGGGGAAGGGCGTATCGACAGCCAGACGATTCATGGCAAAGTTCCCGTCGGCGTCGCCAGCGTTGCGAAACGCTACAATAAGCCGGTTATCGGCATTGCCGGGAGTTTAACGGCGGATGTCGGTGTGGTGCATCAGCATGGTATTGATGCCGTGTTTAGTGTGATTTATAACATTTGCACACTCGATGATGCGCTGAAAAATGCCGCCGAGAATGTGCGGATGACTGCAAGAAACGTGGCCGCGACCATCAGGTTGGGGCAGCTTCTCCGCTGAGTCTCTGTTGAGACTCGCTTATCTGGCCTGGGCATGTGAGCCATCAGGCCAGATAAGACGCATTGCCATTCAGCCTTAACGTTTTATCCCAACATCTTTTTGGCTTCCCGCGCAACGTTATCCATTTCATCGAGCAGCTCCAAAAGTTCCGGCTCCAGCTCTTCTTCTTTGATTCCGCTACGCAGTTGTTGCTCAATGAACAGACAAAGGCTTTTCATGCGCGGTACGCCGCTATAACCGCAGCTACCGTGCAATTTGTGAATTAAATCAACAAGACCTTCCGGGTTTTCCCCGACCAGTTGTTCTTCAATCTTATTGCGAACTTCCGGCAAAAAGTCGAGCAACATTTGCAGCATATCCCGCGCCAGGGAGGTTTTTCCGGCTGCCTGTCTGAGCGCCAGTTGCCAGTCGAGCGTGGCATTTGGGTTGAAGATAAACTCGACCGGTTCGGGCGCCGGTAATCGGTTTATTACTCCCGTTCCAGGCTTGTAGCGCAGCAGCAGGTTGTAGAGCCTCTCTTCCTCAATCGGTTTAGCCAGATAATCGTTCATTCCCGCACTCAGCAACTTCTCCTTTTGCCCCGCCATGGCATGTGCGGTGACGGCAATCACGGGCGTTTGCTGTTGATGGGGGAGTTGATGAATCAGTTCGCAGGCGCGAATGCCATCCATATCAGGCATCTGAATATCCATCAGGATCAAATCAAACTGCATCTGTTTGGCGCGTTCCACCGCCTGATGGCCGCTGTCGCAAAGCTCGACGTGCTGCACGATATCTTCCAGCAGAGCGCCGATCAGCTTCAGGTTGGCAGGATTATCATCCACCGCCATCACCGACATCGCAATTTTGCTTTCATTAACGGGCAGTAACTCGGTGCTTTGATTCAGATGGCAATATTCGCTCAGTACAGGCAGTAAACGGGTAGAGGTCAGCGGTTTTAACAGACAGGCCGCCGCACCACCCTGTTTGAGCGCTTCTGCGTTGATTTGGGCATGGCAAGGCAGCGCCAGCAGCAGGAATTCGGTCATTGATGCCGCTTTTGCCAGTCTTTCATGCTGCATGGTGAGCGGCTCGCGGAGCGTCACCGGTACGCTCAGCAGCAGAATATCGTAGTGATCGATCGGTAAGGCCGAAAACGTCGGGCTATAAATCACTTCAAGCGGCGTATCATTCAGCAGATCCAGGGTGCATTGCGCGGCGGTGGCATTAGGTTCGACATACGCCAGACGTTTACCCGTCAGACAGCGGGTCGAGGGGCCATCACTGATAACGTTAGGGTTGAGATCGAGATTAATATGGAACCAGAAGGTCGAGCCGCGATTAGGCTGGCTGTGGAATGAGATATCCCCGCCCATTTCATTGACCAGTTTTTGCGTAATCACCAGCCCTAACCCGGTTCCCCCGTGGCGGCGCGAAATGCTGGCGTCAGCCTGGCGGAATGCCTGGAACAACCGCGACTGATCGCGTTCAGGAATCCCGATACCGGTATCGCGGATCTGCACTTCAATTTGCACCTTGGTGTTACTGAGCGCGCGTTTCTCCACCAGAATATCGATATTACCGCTTTCGGTGAATTTAATGGCGTTCCCCACCAGATTGGTGATCACTTGCTGTAAACGCAGCGGATCGCCAATCACGTTGTCCGGCACGTCATTTTTAATATTGAGCGTCAGCTCCAGCCCTTTATCGTGCGAGGAGTGGGCTAAGAGGGTCACAACTTCATCGAGTGCATTACGCAGCGGGAAGGGAATACTCTCCAGTATCAGTTTGCCTGCTTCCAGCTTGGAGAAGTCGAGCACATCATTAATGATCGCCAGCAGATTATTGGCCGAACGTTCGATGGTATTCAGGTGATCGCGCTGGGTTGGGTTTAACTCGGTTTTCAACGTCAGGCGGGTAAAGCCAATCACACCATTGAGCGGGGTACGCAGCTCGTGGGACATGTTCGCCAGAAACTCAGACTTAATGCGCGCGGCCTCCTGGGCGCGTTTTTTCGCCAGGTCCAGCTCAACGTTCTGGATCTCCATCTGCTCCAGCGTTTCACGCAGATCCGAGGTCGCCTGATCAATATTGTGCTGCATCTCTTCGTGATAAGCCGCAAGCGACATCGCCATCGAGTTGATGCCATTTTTCAGCATATCCAGCTCGCCGAGCATGAATCCTTCAACGCGACTGTCGAGTTGCCCACGGCGGATCCGGTCAACGGTATTCACCATATTACGAATAGGGCCGGTAACATCGCGCATCAGCCGCCAGCCGAAAATTAACGCGATGCCGATACAAAACAGCATCATGACGCTGGAAATAAATATTTCTTTGTATTGCTGTAGCCGCACCGAGCGGAGATCGAGTTCCAGCGCCACATATCCCAACATGTTTTTGGTATTTTTGGCGTCGCTCACCGCAGACTCATCCGGCGAATAGCTCTCGGAAATAATGGGTGTGCGAAGGATCATGATATCCCCGTGGCGGGTCACGCTCAGCCTGCGGGGGAACGGTGCGCCAGTGGCGAGCTGCATGTCTGTCGGGTCGAGGTGAAAATTCGAGGTAACGAAAAGCCGATTGTTTTCATCAAAGACCGAAATCGCCCGCACAATATCGGAATGACGGCGATGCAGGACACTGATCAACTGACCGATGGATTCGCGGTTTTGCAGATTCATGCCATATTCGCTGGAGACAGCAAGGGGTTCGATAATGCTGGCACCGGCATCTTCCAGTTGACGCTGCAAGTCGTGATAGCGATGCACGACAAAAAAGATACTGAGCAGTAAACCAATAAGGACAGTCGGTGCCAGGATCAGAATCATCATGCGTGCGCGCAGGCTGTAGTTGGTCATGGAGTTCCGTTATGGGACAATTAGGGTCACACTGTTAAATTGAGAAAAACCTCGTCAATGGCGCAATTCTACTCTGCAAAACGACGCGTGACGACGCGTCAGATCATAACCGTTACAGTCAATGACCTGGATCCCTTTGGTCAGGGCGTTGCTCGCCACAACGGAAAGGCCTTGTTTATCCCGGGATTGCTGCCGCAAGAAAGCGCTGAAGTCGTGATTACCGAAGATAAAAAACAGTACGCCCGCGCCCAGGTTAAACGTCGTCTCAAAGAGAGTCCAGAGCGTGAAACGCCACGCTGTCCGCATTTTGGTATTTGCGGTGGATGTCAGCAACAACATGCCAGCATTGCCCTGCAACAGCAAAGCAAAAGTGCGGCGCTCGCGCGTTTAATGAAAAATGAGGTTTCTGAAGTCATTGCCGGGTCTGCGTGGAATTACCGTCGTCGCGCGCGACTGAGCCTGAACTATCAACCCAAAACACAGCATCTTCAGATGGGATTTCGCAAAGCCAATTCCAGTGACATTGTCGAGGTGATGCAGTGTCCCGTTTTGGTGCCCCAACTTGAGGCTCTGTTGCCCGGTCTTAGGGCATGCCTTGCCGACCTGCAGGCCATTCGCCATCTTGGTCATGTTGAGCTGGTGCAGGCAGAGAACGGCACGCTGATGATCCTGCGTCATACCGGCCCCTTAAGTGCGGCAGACAAAGAAAAACTGGAACGCTTTTCGCATTCTGAGGGACTGTTTCTGTTTCTGGCGCCTCAAAGCGACATACTTGAGCCGATTTCCGGGGAGGCGCCCTGGTACGATTCAAACGGGCTACGCTTAACCTTCAGTCCGCGTGACTTTATTCAGGTTAACGCTGGGGTAAATCAGCTCATGGTCGCGCGAGCGATGGAGTGGCTGGATATCCAACCTCACGATCGCGTGTTAGATCTTTTCTGTGGGATGGGCAATTTTACCCTGCCATTGGCAACGCGCGCCCGTCATGTGGTGGGCGTAGAAGGCGTCCCCGCCCTGGTAGAAAAAGGGCGTGAAAATGCATTGCGCAACGGATTACACAATGTGACATTCTTTCACGAGAATCTCGAAGACGATGTGACTCAGCAGCCGTGGGCGGCTGAAGGTTTCGACAAAATCTTGCTCGATCCTGCTCGCGCTGGGGCTGCAGGTGTGATGCAACATATTATAAAATTGAACCCTGGCCGCATTGTTTATGTATCCTGTAACCCAGCCACGCTGGCTCGTGATAGCGAAGCGTTGTTGAGCGCAGGTTACCAAATTAAGCGGCTGGCGATGCTCGACATGTTCCCGCACACTGGGCACCTGGAGTCGATGGTGTTGTTTGAGCAGTTGTAATGAATTACGGTTTGCTGATCCTGGCAGACCTGGTCCCTTAAGGAGAGGACAATGGTTGCGGTAAGAAGTGCACATCTTAATAAAGCGGGTGAATTTGATCCGAAAAAATGGATCACGAGTCTGGGAATCACCAACCAGCCGTCGTGTGAGCGCTTAGCCGAAACCTGGGCGTACTGCCTGCAACAGACACAGGGACACCCGAATGCGGAGTTGTTGCTGTGGCGCGGCGTGGAGATGGTGGAAATCCTCTCTATGCTGAGTATGGATATCGACACGTTGCGGGCTGCGCTGTTGTTCCCTCTGGCGGATGGTAATGTTGTCAGTGAGGATGTTCTGCGCGAGAGCGTAGGTAAGTCCATCGTCAATCTTATTCATGGCGTTCGCGACATGGCGGCAATCCGCCAGCTTAAAGCGACGCACACCGACTCCGTCTCATCTGAACAGGTTGATAACGTTCGCCGGATGCTGCTGGCGATGGTGGACGATTTCCGCTGCGTGGTGATCAAGCTGGCGGAACGTATTGCGCATCTGCGTGAAGTGAAAGACGCGCCGGAAGACGAACGCGTGCTGGCGGCAAAAGAGTGCACCAACATCTACGCACCGCTGGCAAACCGCTTAGGGATCGGGCAACTGAAATGGGAACTGGAAGATTACTGCTTCCGTTACCTGCACCCGGCAGAATACAAACGCATTGCCAAACTGCTGCATGAACGGCGCATTGACCGTGAGCATTACATCGACGAGTTTGTCGGTCATCTGCGCGCAGAGATGAAGACCGAAGGCGTGAAAGCGGAAGTGTACGGTCGCCCGAAACATATCTATAGCATCTGGCGCAAAATGCAGAAAAAGCAGTTGGCGTTTGATGAGTTGTTCGATGTGCGCGCTGTGCGCATCGTGGCGGAGCGTTTACAGGATTGCTACGCCGCGCTGGGGATTGTGCATACGCACTATCGCCATCTCCCCGATGAGTTTGACGACTACGTCGCCAATCCGAAACCCAATGGTTATCAGTCTATCCATACCGTCGTGCTTGGGCCGGGTGGCAAAACCATCGAAATTCAGATTCGTACCCGCCAGATGCATGAAGACGCCGAACTGGGCGTCGCAGCGCACTGGAAGTACAAAGAAGGCCCCGCGTCGGGGGCGGCGGCGCGCTCTGGCCACGAAGACCGGATTGCCTGGCTGCGTAAACTGATTGCCTGGCAGGAAGAGATGGCCGATTCCGGCGAAATGCTGGACGAAGTCCGTAGCCAGGTCTTTGATGACCGCGTGTATGTCTTTACCCCGAAAGGTGACGTGGTGGACTTGCCCGCAGGATCTACGCCGCTCGACTTTGCTTACCATATCCACAGTGATGTGGGGCACCGCTGCATCGGGGCGAAAATCGGCGGACGCATTGTGCCGTTTACCTATCAGTTGCAAATGGGCGATCAGATAGAAATTATCACCCAGAAGCAGCCGAACCCCAGCCGCGACTGGCTCAACCCGAACTTAGGCTATGTCACCACCAGCCGTGGCCGGTCAAAAATTCATGCCTGGTTCCGCAAGCAAGACCGGGACAAAAACATCCTTGCGGGTCGCCAGATCCTTGACGACGAACTGGAACATTTGGGCATCAGCCTGAAGGAAGCGGAAAAGCACCTGCTGCCTCGCTACAGCTTTAACGAGCTGGATGAACTGCTGGCGGCAATTGGCGGCGGGGATATCCGTCTTAACCAGATGGTGAACTTCCTGCAGTCACAGTTCAATAAACCCAGCGCCGCCGAACAGGATGCCGCCGCACTGAAACAGTTGCAGCAGAAATCGCAGGCGCCGCAGAACCGTCGCAAAGATGATGGTCGTGTCGTGGTCGAAGGTGTCGGGAACCTGATGCACCACATTGCCCGCTGCTGCCAGCCGATTCCGGGCGATGAGATTGTCGGATTTATCACCCAGGGGCGCGGTATTTCCGTGCACCGTGCGGACTGCGAACAACTGACAGAACTGCGTTCCCACGCGCCGGAACGGATTGTGGATGCGGTCTGGGGCGAAAGTTATTCCGCCGGTTATTCGCTGGTTGTGCGTGTTCAGGCCAACGATCGCAGCGGGCTGCTGCGCGACATCACCACCATTCTGGCGAACGAAAAAGTGAACGTACTGGGCGTCGCCAGTCGAAGTGATACTAAGCAACAGCTTGCCACTATTGATATGACCATCGAGATTTACAACCTGCAGGTGCTGGGCCGGGTGCTCGGTAAGCTGAACCAGGTACCGGATGTGATCGACGCCCGTCGTTTGCACGGAAGTTAATTTTATTCTTTAGGCCGGATAAGGCATTCGCCGCTATCCGGCATTTTTTTGCCTGATGACGACGCGATACGTCTTATCAGGCCAACATTGGTTACAACTCTCAGGATCTCACATGAATCAAATCGACCGCCTGCTCGGCATCATGAAGCGTCTGCGTGACCCGGAAAATGGCTGTCCGTGGGATAAAGAGCAAACTTTTGCCACCATTGCGCCGCATACGCTGGAAGAGACTTACGAAGTGCTGGATGCCATTGCCCGCGAAGATTTTGACGATCTGCGTGGTGAATTGGGCGACCTGTTATTTCAGGTTGTGTTCTACGCCCAGATGGCGCAGGAAGAGGGGCGGTTCGATTTTAACGATATTTGCGCCGCCATTAGCGACAAACTTGAACGTCGCCATCCGCATGTGTTTGCCGATGCGTGCGCCAATACCAGCACCGAAGTACTTACCCGCTGGGAGCAGATCAAAACGGAAGAGCGTGCCGACAAAGCACAGCTTTCGGCACTGGATGATATTCCCCGCAGTTTACCGGCATTAATGCGCGCGCAAAAAATCCAGAAACGCTGTTCAAATGTTGGCTTTGACTGGACTACGCTCGGGCCGGTCGTCGATAAGGTTTATGAAGAGATTGACGAGGTCATGTTTGAGGCGCGGCAGGTCGTCGTAGACCAGGCTAAACTGGAGGAGGAAATGGGCGATTTGCTGTTTGCGACAGTCAATATGGCCCGCCATTTAGGTACCAAAGCAGAGACTGCGTTACAAAAAGCGAACGAAAAGTTCGAACGTCGTTTTCGTGAAGTTGAACGCATTGTCGCAGCCCGAGGTCTGGAAATGACTGGGGTAGATTTGGAAACCATGGAAGAGGTCTGGCAGCAGGTAAAACGCCAGGAAATTGATCTCTAAGGGATTTAAGCGGTCAAGGGCGTTTTGTGTGATTCTTTAAATAACAAGCTCTTGATTTGCGTCAAAAACATTTAGCCCAAAGGGGCTATTTTCTCACTCCCAATATTAATGTGAGCCTGATGAAGAGGAGGAATAATGAAAGTTTGTGGCGTACGTCATGTTCGGGTATACTGCTTTCCCGTCTTGGTTATTCCATCGTCTTTTAAACCTAACTTCTCAGGTTCAGCATGACAACGAACTATATTTTTGTGACCGGCGGGGTTGTATCCTCTCTGGGAAAAGGCATTGCCGCAGCCTCCCTCGCAGCCATTCTTGAAGCCCGTGGTCTCAATGTGACCATGATGAAACTGGATCCGTATATCAACGTCGATCCGGGCACTATGAGCCCAATCCAACACGGGGAAGTGTTCGTTACTGAAGACGGCGCTGAAACCGATCTGGACCTGGGGCACTATGAGCGTTTCATCCGCACCAAAATGAGCCGCCGCAACAACTTCACCACAGGTCGTATCTACTCCGACGTTTTGCGTAAAGAACGCCGTGGCGATTATCTTGGCGCAACCGTACAGGTTATCCCGCACATCACCAATGCGATTAAAGAGCGCGTTCTGGCGGGTGGCGAAGGTCACGACGTGGTGCTGGTTGAAATCGGCGGTACCGTCGGTGATATCGAGTCCTTACCGTTCCTTGAAGCGATTCGCCAGTTGGCAGTGGATATCGGTCGTGAACACGCGCTGTTCATGCACCTGACCCTGGTGCCTTATCTGGCCGCGGCCGGTGAAGTCAAAACCAAACCGACTCAGCACTCTGTAAAAGAGCTGCTGTCCATCGGTATTCAGCCTGACATCCTGGTTTGCCGTTCCGACCGTGCGATTCCGGCCAACGAACGTGCAAAAATTGCATTGTTCTGTAACGTGCCAGAAAAAGCCGTTATTTCAATGAAAGATGTCGATTCCATTTATAAAATTCCAGGCCTGTTGAAATCTCAGGGTCTTGACGATTATATTTGTAAACGATTCAGCTTGAACTGTCCGGAAGCAAATCTGTCAGAATGGGAACAGGTTATCTACGAAGAAGCTAATCCGGCAGGTGAAGTCACTATTGGTATGGTCGGCAAGTACATTGAACTGCCGGACGCTTACAAATCAGTGATTGAAGCGCTGAAACACGGTGGCCTGAAAAACCGCGTGACCGTTAACATCAAGCTGATTGATTCGCAGGATGTGGAAACGCGCGGCGTCGAAATTCTGAAAGATTTGGATGCTATTCTTATCCCGGGCGGCTTTGGCTACCGTGGTGTAGAAGGCAAGATCGCTACCGCACGCTATGCGCGTGAGAACAATATTCCTTATCTGGGCATTTGCCTGGGTATGCAGGTTGCGTTGATTGAGTTTGCACGTAACGTCGTCGGTATGGACAACGCCAACTCGACGGAATTTGTGCCAGACTGTAAGTACCCGGTGGTGGCCCTGATTACCGAATGGCGTGACGAAGACGGCAACGTTGAAGTCCGTACCGAAAAAAGCGATCTGGGCGGCACGATGCGCCTTGGCGCGCAGCAGTGTCAGTTGGACGACGAGAGTCTGGTGCGTAAGCTGTACGGTACGCCGACGATTGTTGAACGCCATCGCCACCGCTACGAAGTCAACAATATGCTGTTGAAACAAATTGAAGCTGCGGGTCTGCGCGTTGCAGGCCGTTCCGGTGATGATCAGTTGGTCGAGATCATTGAGGTACCGAATCATCCGTGGTTCGTGGCCTGTCAGTTCCACCCGGAATTTACTTCCACGCCACGTGATGGCCATCCGCTGTTTGCGGGCTTTGTGAAAGCCGCCAGCGAGCATCAGAAGCGTCAGGTGAAGTAAGAGTAAAAAGTTAGAACGGCAACGCGTACCTCAGGTACGCGTTGTTTGTCTGGAGTTTTAGTTTAACTTGTACTGAGGAAAATCTAATGTCCAAAATCGTTAAAGTCATCGGTCGTGAAATCATCGACTCCCGTGGTAACCCGACTGTTGAAGCCGAAGTACACCTGGAGGGTGGTTTCGTCGGTATGGCAGCTGCTCCGTCAGGTGCTTCTACCGGTTCCCGCGAAGCGCTGGAACTGCGCGATGGCGACAAATCCCGTTTCCTGGGTAAAGGCGTAACCAAAGCTGTTGGCGCGGTTAACGGCCCGATCGCTCAGGCTATCCTTGGCAAAGACGCCAAAGACCAGGCTGGCATCGATAAAATCATGATCGACCTGGACGGTACTGAAAACAAATCCAACTTCGGTGCGAACGCAATCCTCGCTGTGTCTCTGGCTAACGCCAAAGCTGCTGCTGCCGCTAAAGGCATGCCGCTGTACGAGCACATTGCTGAGCTGAACGGTACTCCGGGCAAATACTCTATGCCGGTTCCGATGATGAACATCATCAACGGTGGTGAGCACGCTGACAACAACGTTGATATTCAAGAGTTCATGATCCAGCCTGTTGGCGCAAAAACCCTGAAAGAAGCCATCCGTATGGGTTCTGAAGTGTTCCACACCCTGGCTAAAGTTCTGAAATCTAAAGGCATGGGTACTGCTGTTGGTGACGAAGGTGGCTACGCGCCGAACCTGGGTTCCAACGCAGAAGCGCTGGCTGTTATTGCTGAAGCGGTTAAAGCAGCAGGTTACGAGCTGGGCACCGACATCACTCTGGCGATGGACTGTGCAGCGTCTGAATTCTACAAAGACGGTAAATACGTTCTGGCTGGCGAAGGCAACAAATCCTTCACCTCTGAAGAATTTACCCACTTCCTGGAAGACCTGACTAAACAGTACCCGATCGTTTCCATCGAAGACGGTCTGGACGAGTCTGACTGGGATGGTTTCGCATACCAGACTAAAGTTATGGGCGACAAACTTCAGTTAGTTGGTGACGACCTGTTCGTAACTAACACCAAAATCCTGAAACGTGGTATCGACAACGGTATCGCTAACTCCATTCTGATCAAATTCAACCAGATCGGTTCTCTGACCGAAACTCTGGCTGCGATCAAAATGGCGAAAGATGCTGGCTACACTGCCGTTATCTCTCACCGTTCTGGCGAAACTGAAGACGCTACCATCGCTGACCTGGCTGTTGGTACTGCAGCAGGCCAGATCAAAACCGGTTCTATGAGCCGTTCTGACCGTGTAGCTAAATACAACCAGCTGATTCGTATCGAAGAAGCGCTGGGTGAAAAAGCACCGTACAACGGTCGTAAAGAGATCAAAGGTCAGTAATCTGAACCTTACCTCTTAAGAAAAAACCCGCCTCGGCGGGTTTTTTTATGCCTGCACTACAGCAGCAGCGGTAGCGTTGCGCTGGCTGTTTGTTGGCTTACATTGCTGTAACCCTCATCCAGTGCAATCAGCGATGTGGTGAGCAGTTCAACTAACAGCATGACCCCGACTTTGGCATTCAGCGCCCCGGCGCTCAGCGGCCCTTCCGGTTTGGCGGCCACCAGTTGGAAATCACTCAATGAACCCAGCGGGCTACGCGGCGTATTGCTCAGAACCAGCACTGGTACGCCACGCTTGCGGGCAAGCTTAACCACATGCAACAAATCGCGGGTTGAGCCTGAACTGGAGATAGCCACCACTAGCGTCTCTTTTGAAAGCGTAGCGGCATTCATGGCAGCACGGTGCATATCGCTGAAAAGCTGCGCAGGTTTACCCAGTCGCAGGAGTTTGTAATGCAAATATTCCCCAAGAATCGCACTGGCGGCCACGCCGTAGATCTGCACAGCGTGCGCCTGATGCAGCGCCAGCGCGGCTTTCTCCAGCATCGCTCTGTCGAGTAATTTTGCCGTGTCCTGCAAGGCCTGCACAGACTCATTGACGACGTTATCAATCTCATCGCCGCTTTGCGAAGCGGGTTGCCCCTGCTGAATATCCAGCGCCAGCGCCATCTTAAATTCGGTATAGCCTTTACAGCCCAGCGTGCGGCATAAGCGCGTGACGCTTGCTTCACTGGTGTCGCTTTCCCGGGCCAGTTCGGTAATCGTCAGGTAGAGCACTTTTGCTGGATCGTTTAAGACAAACTCTCCCAGCTTTTGCTGAGTCGGGCTGTATCCGGAAACCCCCTGGCGCAGCCTCAGCAGCAAATTTTCATTTTCTGACATGCAAGATCCTTAATGCGTTTCTCTGTGGCTAGTGTGGAGGAAAGCAGGGGATCGATGCCAGTTATTTTAAAAAAGTATGATCCGCTCCCTGGTTTGTGATGATAATTTTCACTTTAATTTATTTGTGTGGTAAAAATTTTCATCGATTGATGGGGAAGTGAAAAAATGATGCAAATGTTCAGCGGTGCCTCCTCGGGTGCCTGGTTTGAAAAGGCGCAGCGGTTTGGAAAATCGTTCATGCTACCGATTGCGGTGTTGCCTGCTGCAGGCTTGTTGTTGGGGATCGGTGGCGCGCTCTCGAATCCGAACACCATTACCGCCTATCCGTTTCTGGATATCGGCTGGCTACAGGCCATTTTTACAATCATGAGCAGCGCGGGCTCGATTGTATTTGCCAACCTCTCGGTGCTGTTTGCCGTTGGGGTGGCGGTCGGGCTGGCGAAAACCGATAAAGGGACGGCCGGTCTTGCGGCGCTGCTGGCGTTTTTAGTGATGAATGCCACGATCAACGCCTTGCTGATCCTGACCGGTACGCTGGCGCTCGAGAATCCAGGTGCCGTCGGGCAGGGGATGACGCTGGGTATCCAGACCCTGGAAACGGGGGTTTTCGGCGGCGTGGTGATTGGTCTGGTGACCTGCGTTCTGCATCAGCGTTTCAACAAAATTGCGTTGCCGCAGTTCCTGGGCTTTTTTGGCGGCTCGCGCTTTGTGCCGATCATCAGTTCGCTGGCGGCGATTCTGGTGGGTGCGGCGATGACCGTGGTGTGGCCACATTTCCAGAAACTGATTTTTGGTCTGGGCGGTCTGGTGGATGCGACGGGGTATCTGGGGACGTTTCTGTACGGCTTTATTCTGCGTATGCTCGGCCCGTTTGGTCTGCACCATATCTTCTATCTGCCCTTCTGGACGACGGCGCTGGGAGGGAGTGAAATCGTCAATGGTCAACTGGTTGAAGGTACACAGCGTATTTTCTTCGCCCAGCTTGCCGACCCCAATGTTCAACAGTTTTACATCGGTACCTCGCGCTTTATGTCCGGTCGCTTTATCACCATGATGTTCGGCCTGATTGGCGCGTGTCTGGCGATGTATCACACGGCGAATGCTGAGAACAAGAAACGGGTTGCCGGGCTGTTGTTGTCTGCCGCGCTGACCTCCTTCCTGACGGGGATCACCGAGCCGATTGAGTTCTCCTTCCTGTTTGTGGCGCCGGTTCTGTATGTCATTCACGCCTTCTTCGACGGGCTGGCGTTTATGATCGCGCATATTTTGCATATCACGATCGGTCAGACGTTCTCTGGCGGGTTTATCGATTTCATTCTCTTTGGCGTGCTGCAGGGCGAAGCCAAAACCCACTGGATGTACGTCCCGCTGGTCGGCGTACCGTGGTTCTTCTTGTACTACTTTACGTTCCGCTTCCTGATTAACCGCTTTGGTTTCATGACGCCGGGGCGTGAGAAAGAGACAACGGTAGAAAGTGTGCTCCCGCAAAGCGAACGCGCGGCGGCAGTGATTAGCGGACTGGGCGGCAAAGACAACCTTGAAGACGTGGACTGCTGTGCAACGCGTTTGCGCGTCACGGTCAAAGAGGGCGCAAAGGTGGATGAAGCGGCGTTGAAAGCGACCGGCGCGCGAGGCGTCATCCTGCGTGGTAACGGTGTCCAGGTCATTTATGGCCCGCACGTCACGATCATCAAAAATGAAATTGAAGAGACATTATCGCAATGAAAACTGTACTGGATAACCTGAAAGGCAAGTTAGTCGTCTCCTGCCAGGCGCTGGAACATGAGCCCTTACACAGCCCGTTTATTATGTCGCGCATGGCGCTGGCGGCAGCACAAGGTGGAGCGGCGGCGATCCGCGCGAATAGCGTGGTGGATATTGCCGCCATCAAACAGCAGGTTTCATTACCGGTGATTGGCATCATCAAACGTGATTACCCGGACAGCGAGGTATTTATTACCGCCACGATGAAAGAAGTGGATGAGCTGATGAGCGTGGGGCCGGAAATTATTGCACTCGACGCCACCGCGCGCCCACGCCCGCAGGAACAAACGCTGGAGGCGCTGGTTGCGCAGATCCGTTCCCGCTATCCGGCGGTTTTACTGATGGCGGATATTGCCAGCGTCGAAGAGGCGGTCACGGCGCAGGCGCTGGGGTTCGACTGCGTAGGAACCACGCTCTATGGCTACACCGCAGAGACGGCAGGTCACCGCTTACCGGAGAATGACTGCAACTTTTTACGCGATGTGCTGGCTGCCGTGACGGTTCCGGTGGTGGCGGAAGGGAATGTCGAAACGCCGGAGCTGGCAGCGCGTTGCCTTGCGTTAGGCGCACACACCGTTGTGGTGGGCGGTGCTATCACCCGTCCGCAGCAGATAACAGAGCGCTTTATTGCGGCAATCACCGCCTAAAGCACCGATGGGGCATGATACTTTGGCGGGGATCTGCGATAATTATCGTTTATCCCCACATTGAGATGATTATGCAGTACCCGATTAACGAGATGTTCCAGACCCTGCAAGGTGAGGGTTATTTTACCGGTGTCCCCGCTATTTTCATTCGTTTACAGGGATGCCCGGTTGGCTGTGCCTGGTGCGATACCAAACACACCTGGGATAAGCTTGAGGATCGGGAAGTGTCCCTGTATAGCATCCTGGCAAAAACCAAAGAGAGCGACAAATGGGGCGCGGCGAGCAGCGAAGATCTGCTGGCGGTAATTGGCCGACAGGGTTATACCGCACGTCATGTGGTGATAACCGGCGGTGAGCCCTGCATTCATGATTTAATGCCGCTGACCGAGTTACTGGAAAAGAACGGTTTCAGTTGCCAGATTGAAACCAGCGGCACCCACGAAGTCCGCTGTACGCCCAATACCTGGGTGACGGTTTCTCCGAAAGTGAATATGCGTGGTGGCTATGACGTGCTTTCACAGGCGCTGGAGCGTGCCAATGAAATCAAACATCCGGTTGGGCGGGTTCGCGACATTGAAGCGCTGGATGAACTGCTGGCCACATTGACCGATGATAAACCGCGCATTATTGCTCTACAGCCCATCAGTCAGAAAGAAGACGCGACGCGCCTGTGCATCGAAACCTGCATCGCCCGCAACTGGCGTCTCTCCATGCAGACGCACAAATATCTGAATATTGCGTGACTTAAAGCCGGATGGCGCTGCGCTTATCCGGCCTACAAGGGCGACGAGTTTTGTAGGCCGGATAAGACGCTTTGCGTCGCCATCCGGCAAGTGCACAGAATCACTCGCCGCGATAAATGCAGCCCGCCGTGCAGGTTTCTTTCACCATCACCGCGCTTAGCAGAGGGACGACAGGTTTAACCTGATCCCAAATCCAGTGTGCCAGCACCTCGCTGGTTGGATTCTCCAGACCCGGGATATCGTTCAGATAGTAGTGATCCAGACGATCGTAGGTCGGTTTGAATGCCGCTTTGAGTTCGGCGAAATCGATGATCCAACCTGTATGCGGGCAGACTTCACCGGTAATTTCGAGTCGCACCATGAATGAATGACCGTGCAGACGGCCACATTTATGCCCGGCAGGGACATGCGGCAGGCGGTGGGCGGCTTCGAAGGTGAAATCTTTAAACAGGGTGGTGGTCATGATTAGCTCTCAATGATACGAAAAACCGCCGTAGGGTACCGGAAAGTACATTTTTTATCATTAACTAAAACGGCGCTCAGCCGCTGATTACGCTATTTATCGCGATTAACTTTTTTATTTTCTTTAATTTCATGGGATTAGATAATCGTTTTTGCTGTTAATAAGTATAGTTAAAACAGGTTAGTCCATTTGGTTATTTGTTATTTCCAACCCTTCTTTAATTGTTACTATCCTCGCCGTTAACCTTATCATCAGTTTGGGTTTTATTGCTTAAATCCGCCTTGCTTACTGGAACATAACGACGCATGACGACACAGGCCCCACCTTCCGCTTTGCTTCCGCTGAACCCGGAGCAACTGGCACGCCTTCAGGCGGCCGCGACCGATCTCACGCCTACGCAGCTTGCGTGGGTTTCCGGCTATTTCTGGGGCATGCTGAATCAGCAACCCGGCTCGACAGCGACGGCCCCCGCGCCTGCGGCTCAAATGCCGGGCATCACGCTGATTTCTGCGTCGCAAACGGGCAATGCGCGCCGTGTGGCCGAAGCCCTGCGCGACGATCTGCTGGCGGCAAAACTCAGCGTCACGTTGGTCAACGCGGGCGACTACAAATTCAAACAGATCGCCAATGAAAAACTGCTGATCGTTGTTGCCTCAACGCAGGGGGAAGGGGAGCCGGCAGAAGAAGCCGTCGCACTGCATAAATTCCTGTTCTCGAAAAAAGCGCCAAAACTCAACGGCACCGCGTTTGCGGTTTTCGGCCTTGGCGACACCTCGTATGAGTTTTTCTGCCAGTCCGGTAAAGATTTTGACAGCAAACTGGCGGAACTCGGTGCAGAACGCCTGCTGGACAGGGTTGATGCCGATGTGGAATACCAGTCAGCCGCAAGCGAGTGGCGTGCCCGGGTGGTAGAGGTACTGAAAGCGCGTGCGCCGGTTGCCGCACCTTCACTGTCGGTTGCGACAGGGGCGGTCAACGAAATTCATACCAGTCCGTATACCAAAGAAGCGCCACTTACCGCGAGCCTTTCTGTTAATCAGAAAATTACCGGCCGTGATTCTGAAAAAGACGTGCGTCATATCGAAATCGATTTAGGCGATTCTGGCCTGCGTTATCAGCCTGGCGATGCGCTGGGCGTCTGGTATCAAAACGATCCGGCGCTGGTCAAAGAGATGGTCGAACTGCTGTGGCTAAAAGGTGATGAACCCGTCACCGTCGAGGGCAAAGTTCTGCCGCTTGCAGACGCACTGGCGTGGCATTTTGAACTGACGGTCAACACCGCCAATATCGTTGAAAACTATGCCACGCTGACGCGCAGTGAATCCCTGCTGCCGCTGGTGGGCGATAAAGCGAAGTTGCAGCAGTACGCCGCGACCACCCCGATAGTCGATATGGTGCGCTTCTCTCCGGCACAACTGGACGCCGAAGTGCTCATCGGTCTGCTGCGTCCGCTGACGCCGCGCCTTTACTCCATCGCCTCGTCACAGGCGGAGGTGGAGAGCGAAGTCCACGTGACCGTTGGTGCGGTGCGCTATGAAATTGAAGGCCGTGCGCGGGCGGGCGGGGCGTCGAGCTTCCTCGCCGATCGCGTCGAGGAAGAAGGGGAAGTCCGCGTGTTTATCGAACACAACGACAACTTCCGTCTGCCAGCCAATCCGGAGACGCCGGTCATTATGATTGGCCCGGGCACCGGTATCGCGCCGTTCCGCGCCTTTATGCAGCAGCGTACGGCGGATGAAGCGCCGGGGAAAAACTGGCTGTTCTTTGGCAACCCGCACTTTACGGAAGATTTCCTTTACCAGGTCGAATGGCAGCGCTACGTCAAAGAGGGCGTGTTGAACCGCATCGATCTGGCCTGGTCTCGCGACCAAAAACAAAAAGTTTATGTACAAGACAAACTGCGCGAACAGGGCGCAGAGCTGTGGCGCTGGATCAATGACGGTGCCCACCTTTATGTCTGCGGCGACGCTAATCGCATGGCGAAAGACGTTGAGCAGGCTTTGCTGGATGTGATTGCTGAATTCGGCGGTATGGACGCCGAAGCAGCGGATGAATTTTTAAGTGAGCTGCGCGTTGAGCGCCGTTATCAGCGAGATGTCTACTAATGAGCGAAAAACATCCAGGGCCTTTAGTGGTCGAAGGCAAACTGACGGACGCCGAGCGCATGAAGCTGGAAAGCAACTATCTGCGCGGCACCATTGCAGACGATTTGAATGACACGCTTACCGGCGGTTTCAAAGGCGACAACTTCTTGCTGATCCGCTTTCACGGCATGTATCAGCAGGACGATCGCGATATCCGCGCCGAGCGTGCCGAACAGAAGCTGGAGCCGCGTCATGCGATGCTGCTGCGCTGCCGCCTGCCGGGTGGGGTGATCACCACCAAACAGTGGCAGGCGATTGATAAATTCGCCCATGACAACACGATCTACGGCAGCATTCGTCTGACCAACCGTCAGACCTTTCAGTTCCACGGCATTCTGAAGAAGAACGTGAAGCCAGTGCATCAGATGCTGCACTCGGTGGGGCTGGACGCGCTGGCAACCGCCAACGACATGAACCGTAACGTGCTCTGCACGTCGAACCCGTACGAGTCCGAACTGCACGCCGAAGCCTATGAATGGGCGAAGAAGATCTCTGAGCATCTGCTGCCGCGCACCCGCGCCTATGCGGAGATCTGGCTTGATCAGGAGAAAGTCGCGACCACTGATGAAGAACCGATCCTCGGCCAGACCTATCTGCCGCGTAAGTTTAAAACCACGGTGGTGATCCCGCCGCAGAACGATATCGATCTGCACGCCAACGACATGAACTTCGTGGCGATTGCCGAAAACGGCAAGCTGGTGGGCTTTAACCTGCTGGTGGGCGGTGGGCTTTCCATCGAACACGGCAACAAGAAAACCTACGCCCGTACGGCGAGTGAGTTTGGCTATATTCCGCTGGAGCACACGCTGGCGGTGGCGGAAGCAGTGGTCACGACCCAGCGCGACTGGGGCAACCGTACCGATCGTAAAAACGCGAAAACCAAATACACGCTGGAGCGCGTCGGCGTTGAGACGTTCAAAGCGGAAGTGGAACGCCGCGCGGGCATTACATTCGCGCCGATCCGCCCGTATGAATTTACCGGACGTGGCGATCGTATCGGCTGGGTAAAAGGTATCGACAATAAATGGCACCTGACGCTGTTTATTGAGAACGGTCGTATTCTGGATTATCCGGGGCGTCCGCTGAAAACCGGCCTGCTGGAGATCTCGAAGATCCACAAAGGCGAGTTTCGTATCACCGCCAACCAGAATTTGATCATCGCCGGGGTGCCAGAGAGCCAGAAAGCGAAGATCGAAAAACTGGCGCGCGACAGCGGTCTGATGAATTCGGTCACGCCGCAGCGCGAAAACTCAATGGCTTGCGTGTCGTTCCCGACCTGCCCGCTGGCGATGGCGGAAGCAGAGCGTTTCCTGCCGACGTTTATCGATAATATCGACACGCTGATGGCAAAGCATGGCGTCAGCGACGAGCATATTGTGATGCGTGTGACGGGGTGTCCGAACGGGTGCGGTCGCGCCATGCTGGCGGAAGTCGGCCTGGTCGGGAAAGCGCCGGGGCGTTACAACCTGCACCTGGGCGGTAATCGCAGCGGGACGCGCATCCCGCGGATGTTTAAAGAGAATATTACCGAGCCGGAGATTCTGGCCTCTCTCGATGAACTGATTGGGCGCTGGGTGAAAGAGCGTGAAGCGGGTGAAGGCTTCGGTGACTTTACGGTGCGTGCGGGCATCATTCGCCCGGTGCTCGACCCGGCGAGAGATTTCTGGGAATAGCGTCTCATTGCCGGATGGCGGCGTGAATGCCTTATCCGGCCTACGGATTGTGTAGGCCTGATAAGCGTAGCGCCATCAGGCATGGCAAACAGTGAGGTAACGATGTCTAAACTCGATCTAAACATGCTTAACGAACTTCCGAAAGTTGAGCGAGTGATGGCGCTGGCGCAAACCAACAGCCAACTGGAAAAACTTGACGCTGAAGGTCGCGTGGCGTGGGCGCTGGAAAATCTGCCCGGCGAATACGTGCTCTCTTCCAGCTTCGGCATCCAGGCGGCGGTCAGCCTGCATCTGGTCAATCAGATCCGCCCGGATATCCCGGTGATCCTCACCGATACCGGCTATCTGTTCCCGGAAACCTACCAGTTTATTGACGAGTTAGCAGACAAGCTCAGGCTGAACCTGAAGGTCTACCGCGCGACGCAGAGCGCCGCGTGGCAGGAAGCGCGCTACGGTAAGTTGTGGGAGCAGGGCGTTGAAGGCATTGAGAAATACAATGAAATCAACAAAGTGGAGCCGATGAATCGGGCGTTAAACGATCTTAACGCACAAACCTGGTTTGCTGGCCTGCGCCGCGAGCAGTCGGGCAGTCGCGCGCATTTGCCCGTGCTGGCGATTCAGCGCGGGATCTTTAAAGTGCTGCCGATTATCGACTGGGACAACCGTACGGTTTATCAGTACCTGCAAAAACAGGGTCTGAAATATCACCCGCTGTGGGATCAGGGGTATCTGTCGGTCGGTGACACTCACACCACCCGCAAATGGGAACCCGGAATGGCCGAAGAGGAAACCCGTTTCTTCGGACTCAAGCGCGAGTGCGGACTGCACGAAGGTTGAATTTGCCCAATACAATTAACGCCTCCTGCCGCAGGGCCGGGGGCGTTTTTTTAACCAGTGAGTCAGTCTTTCAGCGTTGGATTACCCGCTAGGCTTTTTCTGCTTTTGCCAGCTCTTTCACCAGCGGTAGCATGATGCGAACTACGTCGCGGCTACGGTGCTCAATGCGTCCAGGCAGCGCCTTGTCGATATGCTGCTGGTTATCCAGTCGCACATTGTGCCAGCTATTTCCGGCGGGGAAAGAGGCGGTTTTCGCGCGTTGTTGATAACCGTCTTTTTTGCCCAGGTTCCAGTTTGTGGCTTCAACCGAGAGCACGGCAATCCCTGCTTTATCGAAAACCTCTGCATCGTTGCAGCAACCCGTTCCTTTTGGATAGTTCTTGTTAAAACCAGGGTTGGAACTGGCGGCAATGCCATGATGACGGGCGATAGCCAGGGCGCGGTCGCGCGTCAGTTTACGCACCGCTTCCGGGGTTTTTTGCCCGCTATTGAAGTAGAGCTTATCGCCGACGATCAGATTATCGAGATTGATAACCAACAGCGTATTTTTCTTCTCGGTGGCGCTCATCCGCTTAAGCAGGTTTTCGGCGCCCAGTTTTCCTTCTTCTTCACCGCTGGTGGCGATAAAGCGGATACTGTATTCGGTGGGTACATCTTTCAGTCTTTCCGCCAGTTCGAGCATGACGCCCAACCCGGCTGCGTTATCGTCAATGCCCTGTAACGTCAGCCCGCCAAGATTGGCATCGGCGTCCGCATCGTTTTGCGGCGCGTAGGTATCCAGGTGCGCCATAATAATAATCTGCTGTGGCGCTTTACCTTCATGCGCGGCAATGACGGTACTGCCTGTCACGTTATGCCAGTTTTTGCGATTGTCCCTCGCGGTATAAATATAACGGCTGTTAAACGTTCGAATATCACTGCGATACCCCATCTGCTCAAATTGCTGACGAAGATAATCGGCAGACAGCATTTCCGCAGGGGAACCGGTCATTCGCCCAGGAAAAAAGGTCGCAATATGTCGGGCCTGAGTATTTGCAATCGTGCCCGTGTCCGGCGACGTCGCGTGGGCGGGAAGGATAAAGCATACGCCGAGCGCCAGGGCAGCGGTACGGTGGCGCAATGCGGAAAACATAGTGAGTCCTTAAATGCAAAGCAGAAATTTTTACCCGCCTAGTATGAAACCGCGACACGGGTAAAACAATTTCATTTGCTCCGAAATGCCCGAATTTCGGTGGGTTAAGCACTTTTTGGTATTTGCTTTCTCAAATCGTTATTCTTTTGAGGAACTACTCATTCCAATTCGTAATTTCATTCGTTCCCCCGCGCTCCCTATAGTCACTCTAATCCTGATTGCCAGCGAGTTGTAACTTGTGAACTATTTGCCCTTATTTGTTGCGATAAAAGAGAGGCCCGTGCTGGTTGTGGGGTCGGGTGAGATTGCCGATCGCAACGTCGCATTCTTGCATCGTGCGGGTGCGCAGGTGCAGGTAGTCAGCGACGCGGATTTTGTGGAGTCGCAAATCGACAGCGTGGTGTTGGTCGTTGCCGCCACCCGTGACCGTGAACTCAACCAACGGATCTCCAGGGCCGCACAAGCCCGCCATCGCCTGGTCAACGTGGTGGACGATCCGCCGCAATGTTCATTTATCTTCCCGTCGATTGTCGATCGTTCTCCGTTGTTGGTGGCGATCTCTTCCGGCGGTACCGCGCCGGTTCTGACACGCGTGCTGCGGGAAAAAATCGAAGCACTGCTGCCGACTAGCCTGGGGCGCATGGCGGAAAAAGCCAGCTACTGGCGTAACCATCTGAAAACGCGTCTGACCAGCGTGACCGAACGCCGTCGATTCTGGGAGCGCGTTTTCCGTGGCCGCTTTGCAAGCCTGATGCATGCCGGTAATGAGTCAGCGGCGCAGCAGATTCTGGAAGATGAGCTGGACAACCCGGGCTGTAGCGCCGGGGAACTGATTCTGGTGGGCGCCGGGCCGGGAGATGCCGGGTTACTGACCCTGCGCGCCCTGCAGGTGCTGCAGGATGCCGACGTGGTGTTCTATGACCACCTGGTGAGCGACGGCGTGCGAGAGTTGATTCGTCGCGATGCTGAACAGATCTGCGTAGGCAAACGGGCGGGTGAACACTCCGTACCGCAACATGAAACTAATCAGATGCTGATTGCGGCAGCAAAGGCGGGCAAAACCGTTGTCCGTCTCAAAGGCGGCGACCCGTTTATCTTTGGCCGCGGAGGCGAGGAACTTCAGGCGGCCGCCGAAGCGGGTGTACCGTTTCAGGTGGTGCCGGGGATCACGGCGGCATCCGCCGTTACCGCATATGCCGGTATTCCGCTCACCCATCGCGATTACGCCCAGAGCGTGACGTTTGTGACGGGACACTACAAGGCGGACAGCACTCCCTTTGATTGGGCGCACCTGGCCCAGAGTCGACAGACGCTTGCCATTTATATGGGCACGATGAAAGCGGCGGAAATCAGCGAACAACTCATTCAACACGGTCGCGACGCGACAACGCCGGTGGCGGTGATTTCTCGCGGAACGCGCGTCGATCAGCACGTTGCGACCGGCACACTACACAACCTTGCAAGCCTTGCGAAAGACGCCCCTATGCCCTCTCTGATCGTCGTAGGGGAAGTCGTGCAACTTCACGACACGCTCGCCTGGTTTCAACACACAACAGACGCAGAAGGCTTCGGTTCTTCTGTTATAAATCTGGCTTAAGGAACGGTTATGGACCAAAAACGACTCACCCACCTGCGGCAACTGGAAGCGGAAAGCATCCATATCATTCGCGAGGTGGCCGCCGAATTCTCTAATCCGGTGATGATGTATTCCATCGGTAAAGATTCCAGCGTGATGCTGCATCTGGCGCGTAAAGCGTTTTATCCAGGCTCGCTGCCGTTCCCGCTGCTGCATGTTGATACTGGCTGGAAATTCCGCGAGATGTATGAATTTCGTGACCGCACTGCCAAAACCTACGGCTGCGAATTGCTGGTTCACAAAAACCCGGAAGGGGTGGCGATGGGCATTAACCCTTTCGTCCACGGTAGCGCGAAGCATACCGACATCATGAAAACCGAAGGGCTGAAACAGGCGCTGAACAAATACGGTTTTGATGCCGCGTTTGGCGGCGCGCGCCGCGATGAAGAGAAATCCCGCGCCAAAGAACGTATCTATTCCTTCCGCGACCGTTTTCATCGCTGGGACCCGAAGAACCAGCGCCCGGAACTGTGGCACAACTACAACGGGCAGATAAACAAAGGCGAAAGCATTCGCGTTTTTCCGCTTTCCAACTGGACCGAACAGGATATCTGGCAGTACATCTGGCTGGAAAATATTGAGATAGTCCCGCTGTATCTGGCGGCTGAACGCCCGGTGCTGGAGCGCGACGGCATGTTGATGATGGTCGATGACAACCGGATTGATTTGCAGCCTGGCGAGGTTATCAAAAAGCGGATGGTGCGTTTCCGTACTTTGGGCTGCTGGCCGCTGACCGGCGCGGTGGAATCGAACGCGCAAACGCTGCCGGAGATTATCGAAGAGATGCTGGTTTCAACCACCAGTGAACGTCAGGGGCGCGTGATCGACCGCGACCAGGCGGGCTCCATGGAGCTGAAGAAACGTCAGGGGTATTTCTAAGGAGCCGCTATGAACATCGCACTTGCCCAACAAATCGCTAATGAAGGCGGCGTCGAAGCCTGGATGGTCGCCCAACAACATAAAAGTCTGCTGCGCTTTTTAACCTGCGGTAGCGTGGACGATGGTAAAAGTACGCTGATTGGCCGCTTGCTGCACGATACGCGCCAGATTTACGAAGATCAGCTTTCTTCGCTGCATAATGACAGCAAACGTCACGGCACGCAGGGCGAGAAACTCGATCTGGCGTTGCTGGTGGATGGCCTACAGGCCGAGCGCGAGCAAGGGATCACGATTGACGTGGCCTACCGCTATTTCTCCACCGAGAAACGCAAATTTATCATCGCCGATACGCCGGGGCATGAGCAGTACACCCGTAATATGGCGACAGGTGCCTCAACCTGCGATCTGGCGATCTTACTGATCGATGCCCGCAAAGGGGTGTTGGATCAGACTCGTCGCCACAGTTTCATCTCTACGCTGCTTGGGATCAAACACCTGGTGGTCGCCATTAACAAAATGGATCTGGTGGATTTCAGCGAAGAGACATTTGTCCGTATTCGCGAAGATTACCTGACGTTTGCCGAACAGTTGCCGGGGGATCTGGATATTCGCTTTGTCCCGCTCTCTGCGCTGGAAGGCGATAACGTGGCATCTCAGAGCGCGAAAATGCGCTGGTACAGCGGCCCGACGCTGTTGGAAGTGCTGGAAACTGTCGACATCCAGCGCGGGGTCGATACCCAGCCGATGCGTTTCCCGGTGCAGTATGTGAACCGCCCGAATCTGGATTTTCGTGGTTACGCCGGAACACTGGCGTCTGGCACCGTGAAAGTGGGTCAGCGAATCAAAGTTCTGCCTTCCGGCGTGGAATCCAGCGTGGCGCGCATTGTGACCTTTGACGGAGACTTGCCGGAGGCACATGCGGGTGAAGCCATCACCCTGGTGCTGAAAGATGAGATCGACATCAGCCGCGGTGACCTGCTGCTTGATGCCGGTGAAGCATTACCTGCGGTACAGCGCGCTGCCATTGACGTGGTCTGGATGGCGGAGCAGCCGCTGTCGGCGGGGCAGAGTTATGATATTAAGATTGCCGGGAAAAAGACCCGCGCCCGTGTTGATCATGTTCAATATCAGGTTGATATCAATAATCTGACCCAGCGCGAGGTTGAAAATTTGCCGCTGAACGGCATCGGCCTGGTGAATTTTACCTTTGATGAACCTCTGGCCCTGGAGAGCTATCAGCAAAACCCGGTGACCGGGGGGCTGATTATTATTGACCGCCTGAGTAATGTGACCGTCGGGGCGGGCATGGTACGCCAACCGCTCGCAGAGTCTGTCTCAGCACCGTCTGAATTCAGCGCGTTTGAGCTGGAACTGAATGCGCTGGTGCGCCGTCACTTCCCGCACTGGGGCGCGCGTGATTTGCTGGGAGGCCAATAATGGCGCTGCATGACGAAAACGTCGTCTGGCATGCGCATCCCGTAACACCGCAACAGCGAGAGCAACACCACGGTCACCGTGGTGTCGTTCTGTGGTTTACCGGGCTTTCCGGCTCGGGTAAATCCACGGTGGCGGGGGCGCTGGAAGAGGCGCTGCATCAACGCGGCGTGAGCACTTATCTGCTGGATGGCGACAACGTACGCCACGGCTTGTGCAGCGATCTCGGCTTTAGCGAGGCCGATCGCAAAGAGAACATCCGTCGGGTGGGGGAAGTCGCCAATCTGATGGTCGATGCCGGACTGGTGGTGTTGACGGCGTTTATTTCCCCGCATCGCGCTGAGAGGCAGGCGGTACGTGAACGCGTCGGGAACGGGCGCTTTATCGAAGTCTTCGTGGATACTCCGCTGGCTATCTGTGAAGCGCGCGATCCGAAAGGTTTATACAAAAAAGCACGGGCGGGTGAGTTGCGTAATTTCACCGGCATTGACTCGGTTTACGAATCGCCCAAATCACCAGAAATTCACCTGGATGGTGAACAATTAGTAACAAATTTAGTCCGTCAATTATTAGATCTACTGAGAGAGGGCGATATGATCAGATCCTGAGACACCACCGGGCTTGTGTGCCTGGCTCGTCAAGGTCACAGGATTTCATATGCGTAATAGCCATAACATTACTATCACAACGTCAGATACGTTCACCGTCGAAGACGAAACCACCTGGTCGTTATCCGGGGCCGTGGTCGGTTTCGTGTCGTGGCTGCTGGCGTTGGGTTTCCCCTTCCTCATTTATGGCTCTAACACGCTGTTTTTCTTTCTTTATACCTGGCCCTTCTTTCTGGCGCTCATGCCCGTTGCCGTGGTGGTAGGGATCGCCTTACATTCACTGATGAAGGGCAAACTGCTGTTCAGTATTATCTCCACCTTGTTAACCGTGGGCACGATGTTTGGCGCTTTGTTCATGTGGTTGCTGGGGTAGGTCGCTTCTCTTCTTTTTTGATGACTGCTGCGGATGGTCATAATTCAAACCGTAACCAACAATTAGATTATGTTCTCCCTGTTCGAGATGTGCGGTTCGGGGGATAAATGTGGTACATTTGCCCGCGTTGTCGCGGCATTCCCGCCCTCTGAGTAGAGTCTCAGAGGAAGTTATGGGATGATGGCGCCGTTTTTCAGGGGGCAGGATGGGTAAACTAACGCTGCTGTTGCTGGCTTTACTGGTCTGGCTGCAGTATTCACTGTGGTTCGGTAAGAACGGCTTACACGACTATAGCCGCGTCAATGATGACGTCGTCGCGCAGCAAGATACAAATGCGAAGCTCAAAGCGCGTAACGATCAGCTTTTTGCCGAAATTGACGATCTTAATGGCGGCCAGGAAGCCATTGAAGAGCGTGCTCGCAATGAACTGAGTATGACTAAACCGGGCGAAACCTTTTTCCGTCTGGTGCCCGATGCGTCTAAGCGCACTCAGACGACGGGGCAAAATAATCGATAAACAGCCAAGGATTTAACATGGCAGCCACTTTTTTGGACGTTTGCGCCGTGGTGCCGGCTGCCGGATTTGGCCGTCGGATGCAAACGGAATGTCCTAAGCAGTACCTCTCAATCGGTGATAAAACCATTCTTGAACACTCGGTTCATGCGCTACTGGCGCATCCCCGGGTGACGCGTGTTGTCATTGCCATCAGTCCCGGCGATAGCCGCTTTGCGCAACTGCCTTTGGCGCAACACCCGCAGATTACGGTTGTCGATGGCGGCAATGAGCGCGCAGACTCCGTGCTCGCCGGGCTGCAGGCCGTCGGCGAAGCGCAATGGGTGCTGGTGCATGACGCCGCCAGACCTTGTCTGCATCAAGACGATCTTGCCCGCCTGCTCGCCCTCAGTGAAACCAGCCGTACGGGAGGCATTCTTGCCGCGCCGGTACGTGACACCATGAAGCGCGCCGAACCGGGTAAAACCGCCATTGCGCATACCGTGGAGCGTACTGATTTATGGCATGCGTTAACCCCGCAATTTTTCCCCCGCGAGCTGTTGCACGATTGCCTGATCCGCGCGCTCAATGACGGCGCGACCATCACCGATGAAGCCTCAGCGCTGGAATATTGTGGTTATCATCCTGCGCTTGTTGAAGGGCGCGCTGATAATATTAAAGTGACCCGTCCGGAAGATTTGGCGCTGGCTGAATTCTATTTGACCCGAACCATCCACCAGGAGAATGCATAATGCGAATTGGACACGGTTTTGACGTACACGCCTTTGGTGGCGTTGGCCCAATTATCATTGGTGGCGTGCGTATTCCGTATGAAAAAGGGTTACTGGCGCATTCGGATGGCGATGTTGCGCTACATGCGTTGACTGACGCGTTGTTAGGGGCGGCGGCGCTGGGGGATATCGGTAAACTTTTCCCTGACACCGATCCGGCCTTTAAAGGGGCGGACAGCCGTGAACTGCTGCGCGAAGCCTGGCGTCGTATTCAGGCCAAAGGCTACACCCTGGGAAACGTGGATGTAACCATCATTGCCCAGGCGCCGAAGATGTTGCCGCATATTCCGCAAATGCGCGTGTTCATTGCCGAAGATCTCGGCTGCCATATGGATGACGTAAACGTTAAAGCGACCACCACGGAAAAACTCGGCTTTACCGGACGTGGCGAAGGGATTGCCTGTGAAGCGGTGGCGCTCCTCATTAAGGCATCGAAATGACACAGTTTGAAAACCTGACTTACCTCCACGGGAAACCCCAGGCGAGCGGTTTGTTGAAAGCAAACCCGGAAGACTTTGTGGTCATCGAAGATTTAGGCTTCGAGCCCGACGGGGAAGGTGAGCATATTCTGGTGCGTATTCTCAAAAACGGCTGCAATACCCGTTTTGTGGCTGACGCGCTGGCAAAGTTCCTGAAAATACATGTCCGTGAAGTCAGCTTTGCCGGGCAGAAAGACAAACACGCGGTCACGGAACAGTGGCTGTGCGCGCGCCTGCCGGGCAAAGATCTGCCCGATCTCAGCGCATTTCAGCTCGAAGGTTGTAAAGTGCTGGAATACGCTCGTCACAAGCGTAAGCTGCGGTTAGGTGCCCTGAAAGGCAACGCGTTTACGCTGGTTCTGCGCGAAGTGAGCCATCGTGATGACGTGGAAGCGCGTTTGCAGGCAATCAGCGAGCGGGGCGTACCGAACTATTTTGGCGCGCAGCGCTTCGGCATTGGCGGCAGCAACCTGCTGGGTGCGCTACGTTGGGCGCAAAGCGATGCACCGGTACGCGATCGCAATAAACGCAGTTTTTGGTTGTCGGCAGCCCGCAGTGCGTTGTTTAATCAAATTGTCGACGAACGTTTGAAAAAAACAGACTTTAATCAAGTTGTTGACGGCGATGCGCTACAATTAGCGGGGCGCGGTAGCTGGTTTGTCGCCACAGCGGAAGAACAGGCTGAATTACAACGCCGCGTCGATGATAAAGAATTAATGATTACAGCTGCGTTACCTGGCAGCGGTGAGTGGGGAACCCAGCGTGACGCGCTGGCGTTCGAAGAAGCTGCCATCGCCAGTGAAACTGAGCTGCAATCGCTGTTGTTGCGGGAAAAGGTGGAGGCTTCACGCCGCGCCATGCTGCTGTATCCGCAACAATTAAGCTGGAACTGGTGGGATGACGTAACCGTCGAGTTAAGCTTTTGGCTACCGGCAGGGAGTTTTGCCACCAGTGTTGTAAGGGAACTTATCAACACATTGGGTGATTATGCGCATATTGCTGAGTAACGATGATGGGGTTCACGCGCCTGGAATACAAACGCTGGCGAAAGCCCTGCGTGAGTTTGCTGACGTACAGGTGGTTGCCCCCGATCGTAACCGCAGCGGCGCGTCTAACTCGCTGACGCTGGAATCTTCGCTTCGCACTTATACCTTTGATAACGGTGATATCGCCGTACAAATGGGGACGCCAACGGACTGCGTGTATCTCGGGGTCAACGCGTTGATGCGTCCGCGCCCGGACATCGTGGTGTCGGGGATTAACGCGGGCCCGAATCTGGGCGATGATGTTATCTATTCCGGCACGGTCGCTGCGGCGATGGAAGGCCGTCACCTCGGTTATCCGGCGCTGGCGGTTTCGCTGAATGGTCATAAACACTACGATACTGCCGCTGCGATCACCTGCACTATTTTGCGCGCTCTGCGTCGCGAACCTCTGCGCACCGGCCGTATTCTGAATATCAACGTCCCGGATCTTCCGTTGGAAAGAATCAAAGGCATTCGTGTGACGCGTTGCGGCAGCCGCCATCCGGCGGATAAAGTTATCCCGCAGCAAGATCCCCGCGGCAATACGCTGTACTGGATTGGCCCGCCAGGCGAAAAATGCGACGCCGGGCCGGACACCGATTTTGCTGCGGTAGACGAAGGCTACGTCTCCGTAACGCCGCTGCATGTGGATTTAACTGCATACAGCGCGCATGATGTTGTTTCAACGTGGTTAGAAAGCGTGGGAGTTGACACGCAATGGTAAGCAGACGCGTACACACCCTTCTTGAACAATTGCGCGCTCAGGGTATCCGCGATGAGCTGGTGCTGAACGCACTTGCCGCAGTACCGCGCGAAAAATTCATTGATGAAGCGTTTGAGCACAAAGCCTGGGAAAACATTGCATTGCCGATTGGCCAGGGACAGACGATTTCGCAGCCTTATATGGTGGCGCGAATGACGGAGTTACTGGAACTGACGCCGCAATCCCGGGTGCTGGAAATTGGTACTGGTTCAGGATACCAGACGGCAATACTGGCGCATCTGGTGCACCATGTATGCTCTGTCGAGCGTATCAAAGGGCTGCAATGGCAGGCGCGTCGTCGCCTGAAACAGCTCGACTTACACAATGTTTCGACCCGTCATGGCGATGGCTGGCAAGGCTGGCAAGCTCGTGCCCCGTTTGATGCCATCATTGTGACGGCTGCGCCGCCGGAGATTCCCACTGCGTTAATGGCACAGTTGGATGAAGGCGGTATTCTCGTCTTGCCTGTGGGTGACGAGCACCAGTATTTGAAACGGGTGCGTCGTCGGGGAGGCGAATTTATTATCGATACCGTGGAAGCCGTTCGCTTTGTTCCATTAGTCAAAGGCGAACTGGCATAGCGCATTCCTGAATACCTGGATTTTTCCTGGTTATTTTGTAAAGGGTAAGCGTATGGTGAACACGTTTTCCAGTGTTCAGCCTGATGCATTGCACGGTTATTACGTCACTGGTTATTAACCAAAATTTCCTGGGGGATAAATGAGCGCGGGAAGCCCAAAATTCACCGTTAGCCGCATTGCGGCATTGTCACTGGTTTCGCTATGGCTGGCAGGTTGTTCCAACACGTCTAATCCACCTGCACCCGTCAACTCTGTTGACGGCGGCGCACCGTCGAGCACCAATTCAGGTATGCTGATCACGCCTCCGCCAAAAATGGGGACCACGGCGACACAACAAACGCCGCAAATTCAGCCCGTTCAGCAGCAGCCTCAGATTACCCAACCTGCGCAAATCCAGTCCGTCTCGCAACAACCCGTGCAGACGGAAAATGGCCGTATTGTTTACAACCGTAAATACGGTGACATTCCGAAAGGCAGCTACACTGGCGGCAGCACCTACACCGTTAAGAAAGGCGACACCCTTTTCTATATTGCCTGGATAACCGGAAACGACTTCCGTGACCTTGCTCAGCGCAACAATGTTGCGGCGCCCTACGGGTTGAACGTAGGACAAACGCTTCAGGTGGGTAATGCATCCGGCGCGCCAATTACGGGTGGAAACGCCATCACCCAGGCGGATGCAGCACAGCAAGGAGTTGTGACCCACCCTGCACAAAATTCCACCGTTGCTGTTGCGTCTAAACCGACAATTACGTATTCTGAGGACTCAGGTGAACAAAGTGCTAATAAAATGTTGCCGAACAATCAGCCCGCTGGGACGGTTGTCACAGCCCCTGTAACGGCATCATCAACGAGCACAACCCAACCGACTGCAAGCAGTATGTCTACCAGTGCGCCAATCTCTAAATGGCTCTGGCCGACCGATGGCAAAGTGATCGAAAACTTCGCGGCTACCGAGGGTGGCAATAAAGGTATCGACATTGCAGGCAGTAAAGGACAGGCAATCGTCGCGACCGGAGATGGACGCGTCGTGTATGCCGGTAATGCTCTGCGCGGTTACGGTAATTTAATTATCATCAAACACAACGATGATTACCTGAGTGCCTACGCCCATAACGATACGATGCTGGTCCGGGAACAACAAGACATCAAGGCGGGGCAAAAAATCGCTACCATGGGTAGCACCGGAACCAGTTCAACACGCTTGCATTTTGAAATTCGTTACAAGGGGAAATCCGTAAACCCGCTGCAATACTTGCCGCAGCGATAAAGCGTCGGAACCAGGCTTTCACTTGCTAGTTCCGTCAAGGGATCACGGGTAGGAGCCACCTTATGAGTCAGAATACGCTGAAAGTTCATGATTTAAATGAAGACGCGGAATTTGATGAGAACGGAGTAGAGGCTTTTGATGAGAAAGCCTTGAGTGAAGAGGAACCCAGTGATAACGACCTGGCTGAAGAAGAGCTGTTATCGCAGGGTGCTACACAGCGTGTGTTGGACGCGACTCAGCTTTACCTTGGTGAGATTGGTTATTCGCCACTGTTAACGGCCGAAGAAGAAGTTTATTTCGCGCGTCGCGCACTGCGTGGAGATGTTGCCTCTCGCCGTCGGATGATTGAAAGTAACCTGCGTCTGGTGGTGAAAATTGCCCGCCGTTATGGCAATCGGGGTCTGGCATTGCTGGATCTGATTGAAGAGGGCAATCTGGGACTTATCCGTGCCGTCGAGAAGTTTGACCCTGAGCGTGGGTTCCGCTTCTCAACATACGCAACCTGGTGGATTCGCCAGACGATTGAACGGGCGATTATGAATCAAACCCGTACGATCCGACTGCCGATTCACATTGTTAAAGAGCTGAACGTCTATCTGCGTACTGCGCGTGAGTTGTCGCATAAACTGGACCACGAACCGAGTGCGGAAGAGATTGCAGAGCAACTGGATAAACCGGTTGATGACGTTAGCCGTATGCTTCGTCTTAACGAGCGCATTACCTCGGTAGACACCCCGTTGGGTGGCGATTCCGAAAAAGCGTTGCTGGATATCCTGGCCGATGAAAAAGAAAACGGCCCGGAAGACACCACGCAAGATGATGATATGAAACAAAGTATCGTCAAATGGCTGTTCGAACTGAACGCCAAACAGCGTGAAGTGCTGGCACGTCGTTTCGGTCTGCTGGGATATGAAGCTGCGACACTGGAAGATGTGGGCCGTGAAATTGGCCTCACCCGTGAACGTGTTCGCCAGATTCAGGTAGAAGGTCTGCGTCGTCTGCGTGAAATCCTGCAGACGCAGGGGCTGAATATCGAAGCGCTGTTCCGCGAGTAAGCAAAGTCATATCAAGAAAGGCCAGCCTCATTGAGACTGGCCTTTTTCTTTTGCGTGACCCGTCCCGAATCGATGTAGGCCTGATAAGCGAAACGCCATCAGGCAATGTTATCCGGTATCACCCCATCATCTTGCGAACCAGCCGTGTAAATTGTTCGCGCTCTTCATCACTTAAACGACCCAGAAACTCCTCATCGACGCGATTTCCTTGCGGGGTAACGCTCGCCAGTAATGCGGCCCCTTCTGGGGTCAGATACACAAAACGGCGTCGCTTATCCATCGGGTCGTTTTCACGCCTCACCAGACCCCGGCTTTCCATCCGGCTCAGCATTTCAGCCAGCGTCGCTTTGGTACTGACCGCGGCTTCCATTAAGGCGACCTGCTCAATGCCGGGGCGCTCCGCAATGGCACGCATCACCGCATACTGAGGTTTGGTCAGACTCGGCAATTCATGCTGCCAGCGAGCCGTGTGTTGCTGAAAAAGCTGACGTAGCAGGTGAAACGCTGTGTTTCGTAACTCCATGAGAACTCCGGGATGACTGTCTGCGTCTATCATAACGGGTTCCAGCCCGTTTTTTAATGTGGGAATTTGTGCGGCGCGTTGCACTGCGACTTGTCGTGACGGTATCTCAGGCGTATTTTATCTAAAACGTTCGTATAAGAACAAAATTGAAGGCATGCTTACACTTTCGCGCATGGGGGTGGCGATGGTGCCGCCCATGCCCGCGTTCTATAACCCTCCACAAAGCGTTGATGACATCACACAGCACATCGTGGCGCGCGTGCTGGATCAATTTGGCCTGGAACACCCGCACGCCAGGCGCTGGCAGGGATTGCAGCAGACACTGAATTTTTCTCAGGAGAATGAATAATGGCATTTGATGATTTACGCAGCTTTTTACAGGCGCTCGACGATCACGGGCAGTTGCTGAAAATCAACGAGGAGGTCAACGCCGAGCCGGATCTGGCCGCCGCCGCTAACGCGACCGGGCGAATTGGCGACGGAGCACCGGCGCTGTGGTTTGATAACATTCGCGGTTTTACCGATGCCCGCGTCGCAATGAACACCATCGGTTCCTGGCAAAACCACGCGATTTCTCTCGGCCTGCCGCCCAATACCCCAGTGAGAAAACAGATTGATGAGTTTATCCGCCGCTGGGATAACTTTCCCATTGCGCCAGAGCGTCGCGCTAACCCGGCGTGGGCCGAGAATACCGTAGACGGTGAAGAGATTAACCTGTTCGATATTCTGCCGCTGTTTCGTTTAAACGACGGTGACGGTGGTTTTTATCTCGATAAAGCCTGCGTTGTCTCTCGCGACCCGCTTGATCCTGAGCATTTCGGCAAGCAAAACGTCGGGATCTACCGCATGGAAGTGAAGGGTAAGCGGAAGCTTGGCCTGCAACCGGTGCCGATGCACGACATCGCCCTGCACCTGCATAAAGCGGAAGAGCGCGGCGAAGATCTGCCCATCGCGATTACGCTGGGCAACGATCCTGTTATCACCCTGATGGGGGCGACGCCGCTGAAATACGATCAGTCTGAATACGAAATGGCGGGCGCGCTGCGTGAAAGCCCGTACCCGATCGCCACCGCGCCGCTAACCGGTTTTGATGTGCCGTGGGGGGCGGAAGTTATTCTCGAAGGTGTCATCGAAAGCCGCAAACGCGAAATCGAAGGGCCGTTCGGCGAATTTACCGGGCACTACTCCGGCGGGCGCAACATGACGGTGGTACGCATCGATAAAGTCTCTTATCGCACGAAACCGATTTTTGAATCGCTCTATCTCGGCATGCCGTGGACCGAAATCGACTACCTGATGGGGCCGGCCACCTGCGTCCCGCTTTACCAGCAACTGAAAGCTGAATTCCCGGAAGTGCAGGCGGTAAACGCCATGTACACCCACGGCCTGCTGGCGATTATCTCCACCAAAAAACGCTACGGCGGTTTTGCCCGCGCGGTTGGCCTGCGCGCAATGACCACGCCACATGGTCTGGGTTACGTGAAAATGGTGATCATGGTCGATGAAGACGTTGACCCGTTCAACCTGCCGCAGGTGATGTGGGCGCTCTCCTCGAAAGTGAACCCGGCAGGCGACCTGGTGCAGTTGCCGAATATGTCGGTGCTGGAACTTGACCCCGGCTCCAGTCCGGCGGGGATCACCGACAAACTGATTATCGACGCCACCACGCCGGTCGCCCCGGACAAGCGTGGTCATTACAGCCAGCCGGTGGTGGATTTACCGGAAACCAAAGCCTGGGCTGAAAAACTGACCGCCATGCTGGCCGCACGCAAATAAGGAGAATGTGATGATTTGCCCACGTTGTGCTGATGAACAAATTGAAGTGATGGCGACATCGCCAGTGAAAGGGGTATGGACGGTTTATCAGTGCCAGCACTGTCTCTACACCTGGCGTGATACTGAACCGCTGCGCCGCACCAGCCGCGAACACTATCCACAGGCGTTTCGGATGACGCAAAAAGATATTGATGACGCGCCAATGGTGCCGAGTATTCCGCCGCTGCTGGCGGAAGATAAGCGCTCATAAAACAGTGCCGGGCGGGGCTTCGCCATACCCGGCCTGTCGAGTAATCCGCGAGGGCCACGCCTTCGCGGATTATGGGTTTTACACCAAACTCTTTAACCGATAAATCCACTCCAGCGCCTGGCGCGGCGTCAGGGAATCGGGATCGAGGTTCTCCAGTGCTTCAACGGCAGGGGAAGTCTCCTCCGGGGCTGACAGCAGAGACATCTGCGTACCGTCTACCTGGGTGGCGGCGGCATTCGGCGAAAGGCTTTCCAGTTCGCGCAGTTTCTGGCGTGCGCGTTTAATCACCTCTTTTGGTACACCCGCCAGTGCGGCAACTGCCAGGCCATAGCTCTTGCTGGCGGCGCCATCCTGCACGCTGTGCATAAACGCGATAGTTTCACCGTGCTCCAGCGCATCCAGATGAACGTTGGCAACGCCTTCCATTTTCTCCGGTAACTGAGTCAGTTCGAAGTAGTGGGTGGCAAACAACGTCAACGCTTTGATTTTGTTTGCCAGATTTTCTGCACAAGCCCACGCCAGCGACAGGCCGTCGTAGGTGGAGGTGCCGCGACCAATCTCATCCATTAACACCAGGCTGCTTTCGGTGGCGTTGTGCAGGATATTGGCGGTTTCGGTCATCTCCACCATAAAGGTCGAGCGACCAGAAGCCAGATCGTCTGCCGCGCCGACGCGGGTGAAAATGCGATCAATTGGGCCGATCTCCACGCTTTGCGCTGGAACATAACTGCCGATGTAGGCCAGCAGCGCAATCAGCGCAGTTTGACGCATGTAGGTACTTTTACCGCCCATATTGGGGCCGGTAATGATCAACATCCGACGCTGCGGTGAGAGCGTTAACGGGTTGGCGATAAACGGCTCGGTGAGCACCTGTTCCACCACCGGATGGCGACCTTCGATAATCCGAATGCCGGGTTTATCCGTGAATGTTGGGCAGGTGTAGTTCAGCGTATACGCGCGTTCGGCGAGATTGATCAGGACGTCCAGCTCAGCCAGGGCTGTCGCGCTCTGTTGCAGGTCTGCCAGGTGTGGCAGCAGCAGGTCAAACAGCGCGTCATACAGTTGTTTTTCCAGCGCCAGCGCCTTGCCTTTGGAGGTGAGAACTTTGTCCTCGTACTCTTTCAGTTCAGGGATAATGTAGCGCTCGGCGTTCTTCAGCGTCTGGCGGCGTACATAGTTGATTGGCGCAAGATGGCTCTGACCACGGCTTATCTGAATGTAATAACCGTGCACCGCGTTATAACCGACTTTCAGGGTATCCAGACCGGTACGCTCGCGCTCGCGAATTTCCAGACGGTCGAGATAGTCGGTTGCGCCATCAGCCAGCGCACGCCACTCGTCCAGCTCTTCATTGTAACCCGGAGCAATGACGCCGCCGTCGCGAACCAGCACCGGTGGTGCATCGACAACCGCCCGTTCCAGCAATTCGCGCAGCTCCGTAAACTCGCCCATTTTTTCACGCAGCATCTGTACCGGATGGCTGTTCACCGTTGCCAACTGAGTGCGCAGTTCCGGCAACTGCTGGAAGGCGTGACGCATACGGGCGAGATCGCGTGGGCGGGCGGTTCGCAGCGCCAGGCGCGCGAGAATACGTTCCAGATCGCCCACCTGTCGCAGCACCGGTTGCAATTCGCCGGTGGCATCCTGCAACGCGCCAATGGTTTGCTGGCGTTCGGTCAGAATTTTGGTGTCACGCACCGGCATATGCAGCCAGCGCTTGAGCATTCGACTGCCCATCGGGGTAACGGTGCAATCAAGCACAGAAGCCAGCGTATTCTCCACACCCCCAGCCAGGTTTTGCGTGATCTCCAGGTTACGGCGCGTGGCGGCATCCATGATGATGCTGTCCTGCTGGCGTTCCATGGTGATGGAACGGATGTGCGGCAGCGATGTGCGCTGGGTATCTTTCACGTACTGCAACAGGCAACCTGCGGCGCATAATCCGCGCGGGGCGTTCTCCACGCCAAAGCCAATCAGATCCCGCGTGCCAAATTGAAGGTTCAGTTGCTGGCGAGCAGTATCGATTTCAAATTCCCACAGCGGACGGCGGCGCAAACCGCGACGGCCTTCGATAAGCGTGGTTTCAGCGAAATCTTCCGCATAGAGCAGTTCGGCAGGGTTGGTGCGCTGTAACTCGGCGGCCATGGTTTCACGGTCAGCAGGTTCGCTGACGCGAAAACGCCCGGAACTGATATCCAGCGTGGCGTAACCGTAGCCTTTGCCGTCTTGCCAGATAGCGGCCAACAGGTTGTCCTGGCGTTCCTGCAACAACGCTTCATCACTGATGGTGCCTGGCGTAACAATACGCACGACCTTGCGCTCAACCGGGCCTTTGCTGGCCGCCGGATCGCCAATCTGTTCGCAAATCGCCACGGACTCGCCCTGATTGACCAATTTGGCGAGGTAGTTTTCGACCGCGTGATGCGGGATGCCCGCCATCGGGATAGGTTCGCCCGCAGAGGCGCCGCGTTTAGTCAGCGAGATATCGAGCAGTTGAGACGCACGCTTAGCATCGTCATAAAACAGTTCGTAAAAATCACCCATGCGATAGAACAGCAGGATCTCCGGATGCTGTGCTTTCAGCTTGAGATACTGCTGCATCATGGGGGTATGAGAATCTAAATTTGCTATTGAAGTCATTGGTTTGTGATGTCCATTTTCTTTAATTTTAATGAGTGAGTGATTTTTATTGTTCTCATTAAGTTTTACGGCGTCTCATTGGATCTCATGAACGTCTGCATTAACTGTTCATGACTACATAGAGAGCATGATAACGGACTCTTTATGGCAGGAAAACAAGCGGCAGAGCCTCTGTCGTTTAAAACGCCAGAAATGATGGTATCGGGTGATAAGCGCAACATTGTGATTAGCGAAAATCGGATCTTGTACATTTCTCGCGGTACAACCAGAGTGGCGTTTTTCTTCTACTATTCCCCCCACCCACAGACGGGTTAACTGGCCCGGATGAATAATCCGCACCTCGTGATATCCCGCTGCGCCGGGAAACATTTCGTCATAACATGATGTTATTTTAGGTCGCGAAATTAATATCGCTGACTATTAATTTCAATTGCATTAATACTAATTTAAGTTCGAATTAAACATGTCCTTTAAATGCAACAAACGGGTTGTGTGAAATATATTCTTGAGCTGTCTTTATGGGTAATTCTACTAATTGTGGTAGTAGAAGTAATTACGTTGGTGGGGTAATGAAATTTTTCATGTTTTTAATTTTATTTCTTATAAATCAATTGTATGTATTGTTTTTATTGAGGGGGAAAAATCAGAGAAGACCTTTTAAAAACCTTTGCCAGGATTAATCCTATAATAGTCTGAAACCCTCTAAATATGGTGGGTGATGACCAGATAATATTGAATTGATGAAAAGCTTATGTACACTTGTTTCCTGTTTGTTAAAAATCCCAGGATAAAATCGGGCCTTATTCTGTAAGGCTTTTGCGGTAGCCATACCCAAAGGATAGTAACCCTTATAAAGTGTCTGGAATATTCTTGACGACAGCATTCAAATCTAATTTACCTCTCATCTTGATTATTATCTAAATATCGCTACGGAAAAGCATATGAAAATGCGCGTACTGTTTTCACTTCTGTTTGTAATGGCAGTGGCGGGCTGTAAAGCGCCGCAGAAACCTGTGATTACCGACGATACCATCGTGACCAGCCAGGTGAATGGCGTCACGTTAACCCACCGACATATTGTCGTTCCGCCTGCGGAATTTACGTCAGTGAACGAACCTTATCGCGCAATGTATCCGGCTTCTCTGATGAGCCGCCCAGACTACAGCGGAAAGGTCATCCGTACCCTTGAAACCGGTAAAACCTACACGGTACTGGGACAGGTAGAGTCCTTCTGGATGGCGCTCGCCGACGAGGGCAACGATCAACTGATCGGTTATGTGCCAATGCGGGCCGTGATTAAGGCCGACCAGTATGACGCGACGGTACGTAAGCAGGCCATGCGACCAAAAGCGCGTAAGAAAACCACCTGCGTAGACGTAGACGGTAACAGCAAAGCCTGCAAAGACAACGCCAACGGAACCTGGATCCTGAACTAAACGGGCTTCACGAGCTTATTTTTATGAATAATAAAAGTTTTCACAGGATGTGGTTGGCGTTTTACGTGGTGCTATTCACCCTGGTTAGCGGTTGTTCATCGTCTTCACACAGCGATCCCTCCCGCTACAATCTGCAGTTTCAGGCCCATCCGCAAATCAATGATTCGGCGCCGCTCAAAGTGAGAGTGCTGCTGCTGAAATCTGATGCGGATTTCATGTCCAGCGACTTTTATTCCCTACAGAACAACGCGTCGACCACGCTTGGCGCGAATCTGCTTAACAGCGATGTGTTCTTTCTGATGCCTGACCAGCTTACGAAAACCCTGAGCGGACAAAGTTCGCCTGAAGCACGCTACATCGGTGTGATGGCGGAATATCAAATGCTGGATGGAAAAAAGTGGCGCGTCTCTCTCCCGTTGCCTGTCCCTGGCGAAAATCATCTTTACTCGTTCTGGAAAGGGGCCGCAGACGAACTGCAGGCCAGCATCTTTCTTGATGTAAACGGCATCCGGGTCATCAGCCAGTAACGCGCTTCATAACAGGAATCACATCATCATGACGAAAGCAGAAAAGGTCGTCTGGACCGAAGGGATGTTTCTGCGTCCACACCATTTTCAGCGGACAGAGAGTTTCCTGCTCAACCAGATGCGGGAATGGGGAGTGCTGCAACGATCGTATCTGTGGGGATTTCTCGATGTTGAACTGGACGAGGCGATGCTCCGTCAGGGATGCATTGCGCTGAGCTACGCGAGCGGGCTACTTCCCGACGGCACCTTTTTCCACGTGCGCAATGGTCGCAATGCGCCGCCGCCGCTGAAAATCCCTGACAACCTCACCAATGAAAAAGTGGTGCTGGCATTACCGGTTCGCCGGGGTGAGCGTGAAGAAGTCATCTTTAGTGAAGAGCATGCTTCGCCGGCGCGCTTCATAGCCTATGAGCAAGACGTTGAAGACGATAACGCGATGTCGGTAGGCGACGCCACGGTACAGTTTGGCCGGTTGCGCCTGAAATTGATGCTGGAAACCGATCTGACGGCGGAATGGACCGCTATCGGCGTGGCGTTCGTCACTGAGAAGCGTAACGACAATCACCTGCGGCTGGATAACACCTACATCCCGCCGATGCTGAATGCCAACAACAGCCCGCAGCTTTACAGCATGATTAACGATCTCCACGGTTTACTGGTTCAGCGCAGCCAGCAGATCGGCGGGCGTTTGCGACAGCCTGGGCGTTTTAACACGTCTGAACTGATTGAATTTACGCTGCTTTCGCTGGTAAATCGCCATCTTGGCGAGGTGTCGCATGTCAAAACGCTCCCGCTGATTCACCCGGAAACGCTCTGGCGCAACTGGCTGCCGTTTGCCACCGAACTCGCCACCTGGACGTCGCAGCGCACCGCAGAAAGCATACTGCCCGTGTACGATCATGACGACCTGGCGGGTTGTTTTAGCAAGCTGATGCTGATGCTCCGTCAGGGGCTGTCGCTGGTGATGGAAGACCATGCGATTCAGTTACCGCTCAACGAACGTTCCCACGGCCTGAATATTGCCACCGTATCGGAAACGAGCATGGTGCGTGAGTTCGGTTTCGTGCTGGCCGTGAAAGCCAACGTGCCGGGCGAGCAGTTGCAAACCCATTTCCCTGCGCAAATGAAAGTGGCGCCCGTCTCCAAAATCCGCGATCTGGTTCAGCTTCAGTTGCCGGGCATTATGCTGCGCGCTATGCCCGTCGCGCCGCCGCAGATCCCCTGGCACGCCGGCTACAGCTACTTCGAGCTGGAAAAAGGGGGAGAGCTGTGGAACGAGATGGATAAGTCTGGCGCGTTCGCCCTGCATCTTGCGGGGGAGTTCCCGGGACTCGATATGGAGTTTTGGGCCATCCGTAGCCCGACAGAATAATAAAGCGAGCGCTTACTATGCAGGAACGACAGGAGCCCGGCAGCGATGCCGCGTTTACCACCGCGAGTGGCAATAACCCGCTGGTGGCGGCCGCCAATCCGCTGCTCAATGCGATTGCGCAAATTCGTCACTCGGTTTCTCACGATGATCAGTTGGCGTTACGCCAGCGCTTAATCGACGAAATTCGCCGCTTCGAAGTGCGCTGCCAGCAGGCAGGATTGCCGTATGAAGTGATCGTCGGCGCACGCTACTGCCTGTGTACGGCGCTGGACGAAGCCGCCGCGCTCACCCCCTGGGGCAGCAGCGGCGTCTGGTCCAGCAGCGGGCTGCTGGTGACCTTTCATAACGAAACCTGGGGCGGGGAGAAGTTCTTCCAGCTATTGGCGCGTCTGTCGCAGAATCCGCGCGAACACCTCCTGTTGCTGGAGATGATCAACTACTGTCTGCTGCTCGGTTTTGAAGGGCGCTATCGGGTGCTGGATAACGGTCGTACCCAGCTTGAAACCATCAAGCAGCGGCTGTGGCAGATGATCCGTGGCGTGCGCGGCAGCTATCCGCCAGCGCTCTCCCCGCATCCCGAAGATACCCCGGTGCTGCGCAAACTCTGGCGACCGATGGTGCCGCTGTGGGCCTGCGTGGCGCTGGGCGGTTTTATCGCCTGCCTGTTCTATATCGTTCTTAACTGGCGCCTCGGCGACAGCACCAATCCGGTGCTGGCGAAGATTTACCAGTCTCAACTGCCGGAAGCCACGATTCAACATCCGGCGCAACAACTGCCTGCGGTGCTGAACCTGCGCGGTTTCCTGAAACCTGAAATAGATGCCGGGCTACTGGTGGTGAAGGATGAAGCGGATCGCAGCGTGGTGATTCTGAAAGGTGACGGTCTGTTCGCTTCCGCCTCCACGGTGGTGCGCGACCGCTATGAACCGGTCATCGACCGTATCGCCCAGGCGATGAATAACGTCAGCGGCAAAATTCTGGTGGTGGGGTACAGCGACAACCTGCCGATTCGCAGCGCGCGTTTTGCCTCCAACTATGAGCTTTCGCTGGAACGCGCCCGTTCAGTACAAAAACAATTGCAGGGAAGACTCTCGCAACCTGAACGCGTGAAAGCGGAAGGGCGAGGCGAGATCAATCCCGTCGCGCCAAACAACACGCCAGAAAACCGCGCCCGTAACCGCCGTGTGGAAATTACTCTGCTGGTGTCGCCTGAAAATACCCAGGCTGAGCTGAACGGATTGCCGCAAGGAAACTAAGGATGCTGACAACTCTTCTTTCCATTCTCACTAATCGCGTGCTGTGGAGCCTGCTCGGCGTGACGGCGCTCGCTGCGGTGATCTGGATGATTGGCCCGCTGCTCTCCATCGTGGATACCCGGCCGCTCGAATCTGAACAGAACCGCATCATCAGCATCGCGGTGGTCTACCTGATTTGGGCCCAGAGCCACATTCTGCCGCGTCTGTATAACGCCTGGCTCAACCGCAAGTTGATGGACAAGCTCAATGAGAATACCACCAGCCCGGAAGCGGCAGACCACCAGAAGCGGCTGAACAGCGAGGAGCAGATCCTCGCCGGACGTTTCGACGAAGCGGCGCAGATGCTGAAAAAAGCGCACTTCAGCAAAGCGGGTAACCGCACGCAGTGGACGCAGCGCTTCAGTACGCAATATCTCTATCAGTTGCCGTGGTATGTGATCATCGGCGCGCCGGGTTCCGGCAAAACGACAGCGCTGGCCAATTCCGGGCTGCAATTCCCGCTGGCGGACCGCTTCGGTAAAACCGCGCTGCGGGGCATCGGCGGCACCCGTAACTGCGACTGGTGGTTTACCAACGAGGCGGTGCTGCTGGACACCGCCGGGCGCTACACCACGCAAGAGAGTGAACAGGTGCAGGACGCCAGCGAATGGCTGGAGTTCATCGCGCTGCTGCGTAAATACCGCCGCCGTCAGCCGATTAACGGCGTCATTATCACCATCAGTCTTTCCGATTTGCTGACCCAGTCCGCGGAGGCCTCCCGCCAGCAGGCGGTGAACCTGCGCCAGCGTCTTTCTGAACTGCATGAGCAACTGGGTATTCGCTTCCCGGTCTATGTGATGGTGACCAAGGCCGACCTGCTCAAAGGTTTCCGCGCCTGGTTTGCTGATTACGACAAAGCGCAGCGCGATCAGATCTGGGGCTTTACGCTCCCCTGGGAGCAGACTAAACACGCCGACTTTGATCTGATGGGCAACTTCACCTGGGAGTTCTCGCTTCTGCAACAGCGACTGGATGCGGGTCTGCCGGAAACCATGCTTAAAGAGCACGATGCGAAAACCCGCGCCGACGCGTATCTTTTTCCGCAGGAATTCGCCGCGCTGCGCCCGTTGCTGGCAGACTACCTGAGCACGGTTTTCGCCCGTTCTAACTTTGAAACTGAGTTCTCACCGCGCGGGATCTACTTCGCCAGCGGGACTCAGGAGGGAATGCCGTTCGACCGTGTGATGGGTGAACTGAATCGCGCGCTCTCGTTGCCGGAAGGCGAGGAAAGTGAACGCTGGGATTCTGTCAGCAAGGCGTCGCCAATTCCGGGCGCGAAAGGCCAGAGTTTCTTCATCAAAAACCTGCTGCAAAACGTCATTTTCCAGGAAGCGGGTATCGCCGGGGAAAACCGCTGGTGGGAACTGCGCAATCGCGCCGTTACCTGGTCTGGCTATGCGGCGATCCTCGCCCTGCTGGTTATCCTTAGCGGGCTGTGGCTTATCAGCTTTAACCGGAACAAAGCATATCTGGAAGAAGTCGATGCAAAAGTGCCGCGCCTGGAACAGCAGAGCAACGCGTTGCAAAACCAGCCACAGCGCGATCTGTTTGCCCTCCTGCCGTTGCTTAACGATCTGGTGGATCTGCCAAAAAGCGACGCATTTGACGTCAACGATCCTCCGGTGACTCGCCGTATGGGGCTTTATCGCGGTGATGACGTCAGCGACGCCTCGCAGTCTCTGTATCAGAAAGCGCTGGATCAAATGCTGCTGCCTGCCGTGGCGATGCACATCACCACCTGGCTGCGTAACGATAACGGCAGCGATGTGGAATACAGCTATGAGGCGCTGAAAGCGTATCAGATGCTCTATCAGCCGAAGCATTACGACGGCAAGTTTCTGCACTCGTGGGTGATGCTGAATTTACAACGCAATCTGCCGCAAAACGTCACGCAGGCGCAGCTTCAGCAGCTCGAATGGCATCTGACGCAACTGCTGGAGCCGCAAATTCAGTCTTCGCCGTATGCCCAGGACGAGACGCTGGTGGCGCGCGAGCGGGCGCTGATCAACCAGCAGCCGCTCTCCACCCGCGTTTATGGTCGCCTGAAGCGTCTGCTTGAGCATGATGAAAATCTGCAGCCAGTTTCGCTGGCGGATCTCGGCGGCCCGCAAAGCGAACTGGTCTTTTCACGCAAAAGCGGCAAACCGGTGAGTGAAGGCGTACCGGGCCTCTACACCCCGGACGGCTACTGGAAAAGCGTTAACGGTCAGATAGATAACGTGACCACCGCCTTACGCGAAGATGACACCTGGGTGCTGGGCGCGACGTCATCGCAGGAAGACAAACCGCAGATCGATAACGCCGTACGCCAGCTCTACATGCGTGACTTTATCGCGAACTGGGATCGCTTCCTTGCGGATATTCAGCTCAACAACAGCGCCGATCTTTCTCAGCGCATCAATACGGCGCGCCTGCTCTCCGGCGCTAACTCGCCGCTGCGCCGCCTGGTTCAGAATCTGAGCCAGGTGCTGGATCTGTCGCACGCTGCGCCAGCGCCCGGGGATGCCGGGAAACCTCAGGAACAGGGCAACCGGGCCACCCGCACGCTGGAAGCGCTGTTTAGCAACAATGACGCGGCGCCGACACAGAGCGCGGTCATGACGCAAACCCCTGAACAGCGGGTTACCGAGCATTATGCGCCGATGATTGAGCTGGCACAGCCGCTGGAGAAGGGCGGTAAAACACTCGTCTTTGATGATTTTCTCAAACAGATTGATGAGCTTTACCGCTACCTGACGGCCGTCCAGGACGCCGCTAACAGCGGTATGCCAGCACCGGGCGGCGAAGCGATTAGCCGTTTGCAGGCCAGCGCCGGTCGTCTGCCTGGCGGTCTGCAAACCATGTTCAGCAATATGGCTGTGGGTGCCAGCAGTGACACCCAGCGCCGTGACCTGGAAAACGTCCGCAAGCGGATTAACGTGGAAGTCGGCGGTTTCTGTCGTCAGGCGATTGCCGGTCGTTACCCGCTGGTTCGCAGTGCCAGCACTGAGGTCACGCCTGACGATCTCGCCCGCATGTTCGCGCCGGGCACCGGGTTAATGGATACCTTTTTTCGCGACAATCTGACCAACAAGGTAGATACCACCCAGGCGAACTGGCGCTTTATGCCGGGCATCGATGGCAAAACCCTGCCGGGGAGTGAAGGGCTGCTGCGTCCGTTCCAGCAGGCGCAGTCAATCCGGGACGCGTTTTTCGCCAACGGCGCAACCACGCCTTCTTTCAAGGTGACGGTACGCACTGTGCGGATGGATAACACCATTCTGAACCTGACCCTGGACGTGGACGGGCAGCAATTGCGCTACAGCCATGGGCCACAGGCAGTGCAGATTATGAACTGGCCGGGGCCGGGCGGTACAAATCAGGTGCGTATGCAGTTAGGGCTGGCGAATGGCAGCACGGCCACACTGGTGACCAACGGCGCCTGGGCGCTGAACCGCTTTTTTGATAAAGCGCGCACCAGTCCCGGCGCGGGCAGCCTGAGCCGTCAGGCTACCTTCAGCGTGGACGGTCATCAGGTCACGCTGGAGTTTGCGCCAAACAGCATTCGTAATCCGTTCCAGCTTCCCCGTTTCTCATGCCCATAACCGCAAGGACAGCCGTATGACAAATCCCCCTGCGATGAACCTCTACAGCTGGTATGGCAAATTACCCAGCGCAGGCGACTTTTTGCAGCGTCGTTTTCCTGACGCATTACAACGCCAGTGGTTCCACTGGTTTCAGGTCGGTCTGCTGGCCTGGCAACAGGAAGAACAGCGCAGCGGCGAGCGCCAGTTCGCCAAAGCCCCGGTGTGGAATTTTGTCGTGCCGCCGATGCTGGGTAGCCAGATGATCCAGATGGGCTGTCTGCTGCCAGCACGAGACAGCGTAGGGCGACAGTATCCGGTCTGCGTTCAGCTTAGCTTTACGCCTGCCGAGTGGTCGCCGTGTTTGTTGGGTCAGGCCGAAAGCTGGTATCAGCAACTTGGCCGGGGGGTATTGCACGCGGTGCGTAACGGTTACTCCGCCGCGCAACTGGAGGAGGCGCTGATGCTGATTCCGCCGCCGCAACCCGTCGAACCGCAGATGCGCTCCGACATCCTGGACGTGATTGGTTATGCCGAAGACGACCTGATTACGCTGGGGTGGCCGCAGGCGGCAGAGTGCTTCGACCCGCAGCGCCAGGCCAGCTTCTGGTGGACTAACCGTTGCGATGGCTACCCGCTTTACACCCACGTTCACAGCGGAAACTTTACCGGGCAGCTTTTTACGCTGCTGTTCGATCCGGCAGGCGGCGCCCGGCCAGGCCGTCACGGCCTCTATCCGCCGATGTTTGAATAAGCAGGGACTCCATGAATATTGATGAAATTCTCGCGCCGATAAGCCACGAAAACCCCTGCGGTGAAAATCTTGAGTACGACGCCGACTTTCAGGCCATGGGACAGGCAAGCCAGGGCAAAGCCGAACAGCAGTTCGGCGACACCATTATTCCTGCAGAACCTGCCGACTGGAATACGGTGGAAAAACTCGCCACCTGCCTGCTGGGGCGCACTAAAGATCTGCGTGTCATGCTGGCGCTAACCCATGCCTGGACCCGGCGTCGGGGGCTATCGGGATACGCAGATGGACTGTTGCTGATAGAGCAGGCTCTTTCCCGCTACTGGGAACCGCTCTATCCACGGCTGGAAGAGTATGGCGAAACCGATCCGTTCTACCGTATTAACGCCCTTGCGGGGCTGGGCGATAAGTCCGATCTCACTTTTGCACTGCGTAATGCCTCGCTGTTGCGCTCAAACGGCGACGAGATTTCACTGCGCGATGCCCAGGCGCTGCTCGACGGCAGTAAAACCGAATGCCCGGATTATCCCGGCGGTCGTCCAAGGCTGATTGATGAACTGGCCCGCGGCGGTCAGCCCGGCACCGAAGCGGTTGTCTTGATTAACGAACGGTTGCTGGCGATTCGCGATCGGCTGGTCGGGCACCTCGGGGAGAGCGGCGTACCGGAAATGGAACAACTGCTGAAAACCGTTGGGCTGGTGGCCAGCGCCTGTCAGGTGACCGATATCAACACACTGTTGCAGGGCGCTGGGGCCTCGGTTGAACAACGCGCAACGCTGCCGACCGCCACGGTTCCGCCCATTTCGCAGGTCGTGGACTGGCGTAGCGTGCAGGTCACCAGTCGCGCCGACGCGCAATTGATGCTGGAAAAAGCGAAGCAGTATTTTGCGCAATATGAACCGAGTCACCCCGCACCGTTGATGATTGAACGGGTACAGCGGCTGTCTGAACTCAACTTTATGGACATTATTCGCGACCTTGCGCCGGACGGCGTAAATCAACTGGAAAACATTTTTGGACGCCGCGAATGACGCGTCCAGGCATTATGACGACAGGCACGACGTCTGCCGTTTCACCTTCACCGCGCATCTTTGACGGAGAACATCATGGCAATGAGTAACAGTGGGCAGAAATTCATCGCACGTAACCGTGCCCCCCGCGTGCAGATCGAGTACGACGTAGAGATCTACGGTGCAGAACGTAAAATTCAACTGCCGTTTGTGATGGGCGTAATGGCCGATCTGGTGGGCAAACCGGTTGAAAACCTGCCTGCGGTCGACGAGCGTAAATTCCTTGAAATTGACATCGATAACTTCGACGAACGTATGAAAGCACTGAAGCCGCGCGTTGCATTCCACGTGGATAACACGCTGACCGGCGAAGGTAAGCTCAACGTCGATCTGACCTTCGACAGTATGGATGACTTCCTGCCGGATGCGGTGGCCCGCAAAGTTGAACCGTTGAACAAATTGTTGGAGGCGCGTACTCAACTTTCCAACCTGCTGACCTATATGGACGGCAAAAACGGCGCGGAAGAGCTGATCGCTAAAATTCTGCAGGATCCGACGCTGCTCAAATCCCTGAGCCAGTTGCCGAAAAATGACGATAGCGCGAAAGGTAGCGAGGAATAATCGATGAGCAACCCGACTCAACAACAAGAGCAGCAGGCAAGTCAGGCGTTCAGCCAGGACGAATTCAGCGCGCTGCTGAACAAAGAGTTTCGCCCCAAGACCGATCAGGCGCGCTCGGCGGTGGAGAGCGCGGTAAAAACACTGGCGCAGCAGGCGCTGGAAAATACCGTCACCTTCTCAAACGACACCTACCGCACCATTCAAAATCTGATTGCCGGTATTGATGAGCAGCTCTCGCAGCAGGTGAATCAGATTATTCACCATGACGAGTTTCAGAAACTGGAAAGCGCGTGGCGTGGCCTGAGCTATCTGGTCAACAACACTGAAACCGACGAGATGCTGAAGATTCGCTTTATGAGCATCTCCAAACAAGAACTGGGTCGTACCCTGAAGCGTTACAAGGGTGTGGGCTGGGACCAGAGTCCTGTCTTCAAGAAAATCTACGAACAAGAGTATGGGCAGTTTGGCGGCGAACCGTTTGGCTGTATCGTTGGCGACTACTATTTCGACCATAGCCCGCAGGATGTTGAGCTGCTGGGGGAAATGGCGCGCATCGGTTCTGCGGCACACTGTCCGTTCATTACCGGTACTGCACCTGGCGTGATGCAGATGGAGTCCTGGCAGGAGCTGGCCAACCCGCGCGATCTGACCAAAATCTTCCAGAACACCGAATATGCTGCCTGGCGTTCGCTGCGTGAATCGGAAGATGCCCGCTATCTGGGGCTGGTGATGCCGCGTTTTCTGTCTCGTCTGCCGTATGGCATTCGAACTAACCCGGTCGACAACTTTGATTTTGAAGAGCAAACCGACGGCGCTAACCACAACAACTACGCCTGGTCGAACGCTGCCTACGCAATGGCGGCCAACATCAATCGCTCTTTCAAAGAGTATGGCTGGTGTACCTCGATTCGCGGCGTGGAGTCCGGCGGAGCAGTCGAAAATCTGCCGTGCCACACCTTCCCAAGCGATGATGGCGGCGTGGACATGAAATGTCCGACCGAAATTGCCATCAGCGACCGTCGTGAAGCTGAGCTGGCGAAAAACGGTTTTATGCCGCTTATTCATCGCAAAAACTCCGACTTTGCGGCGTTTATCGGCGCGCAGTCGCTGCAAAAACCGGCGGAGTACCACGACCCGGATGCCACCGCCAATGCCCGTCTGGCGTCACGTCTGCCCTACCTGTTCGCCTGCTGCCGATTCGCGCACTACCTGAAGTGCATCGTGCGCGACAAAATTGGCTCCTTCCGCGAGCGTGAAGAGATGGAACGCTGGCTGAATGACTGGGTGATGAACTACGTGGACGGCGATCCGGCCAACTCCTCCCAGGAAACCAAGTCCCGTAAACCGCTGGCGGCGGCGGAAGTGCAGGTACAGGAAATCGAAGACAATCCGGGCTACTACGCCGCGAAGTTCTTCCTGCGCCCACATTATCAACTAGAAGGCCTGACCGTTTCGCTGCGTCTGGTTTCTAAACTGCCGTCGCTGAAGACGCAGGACGCGTAATGAGGATTACCGGCTCTGCGGGGCCGGTAATTTTTTCACGGAATACATGCAAGAGATACATAATGAATTTGATGGGGGCGGCGATGGCTAAAAAATTCATTAAGTATTCTATTGCTTATACGTTATCGTTGGTTTCGTTCATATTGTTTTTTACTGCATCTGGTTACTACCTGTTTATCTTTGACTGGTATATAGAAGCACTGATGGTAGCAATAAATGGACTATTTTTAGTCACACTTATTGGTAGCTCGATCGGGATTTATGCTGTTGCAGAAAAAATAAAATCTCGCAGCTAATTACCGGTCGGTTGAGCGAGTGGATAAAAACATACGATGACAAGAACAATGTTAATTGCGACCTGTTTGCTGCTCAACTGAATAATCGTTTTTGGATATCGTATCAGGAGGTGGCGTGAACCCGGAGGATGCTATTTGAAATGGCTATGCTTTTTCCTTGCAAGCATAACTTCTACTGCCTGTTACAGTTATAACAATCCTGATTTTTATCATCAGCAGACTTACCGCCAGGTCATAAAAGACGTCGTTCTCGCGCGATGTTTAGCTCAGGTAGCAGATAAACAGAGTCAGTTTTCCTCCGATGCGGCGCGTAGCGCAAGCGCACTCCTGGAGTGGGTGCCTTTCGACATTGAAAATGGTAATGACAAAATTAATGCCCTCATCGATAAATATAAACGTGCAACCAATACTTTTCATTCCGAGAGAAAACCTACTGTACAAGGCGTAACGTTAAATTGTTTACGTCTTTATCATAGTGACGAACTGGAACAATTGGTTCCGCAAATAATTATTGGTAATCCTGACCGAAGCTGGATTCAGGATAATCCGCAGTAATAAAGACTTCACATTCTTTCCTTTCGTTCCAGGGGAATGTTAAGACTGTCAAATGACACGGGTCGTTTGATATGAGGCAGAGGTAAAATATGGACGGTTTTATTCAGCCCCATGCTTTCCTGTTTGCCATATAAGTGCTTTTTCGAAAGCAATAATGTTAATCCACGAAGAGTAGATATTATGGCTATTGATATGTTTCTGAAGGTCGAGGGTGTTACGGGCGAATCTAAAGATTCTAACCACACTGGCTGGACTGATATTACCTCTTTCTCCTGGGGCGCGTCCCAGCCGGGAAATATGAGTGTCGGCGGCGGCGGCGGTGCAGGCAAAGTTAATTTTAACGATCTGCACGTCAATGCGCTCATCGACAAATCTACCACTGCCGTTCTGAAGCACTGTGCGAGCGGTAAGCACCTGACCAAAGTTGAACTGTCAGTCTGTAAAGCGGGCGGCCAGCAGGTCGAATACACCCGTATCACGCTGGAAGATGTGCTGGTAACTGCGGTTCAGTACACCGGCGCAGACAACGGCGATACCGTTGGCGTGACCTATGCATTCCAGGCGGCGAAAGTGAAACAGCAGTACTGGGAGCAGACCACTGCGGGTGGTAAAGGTGCTGAAAGCAGCGCTGGCTGGAATATCAAAGAGAACAAAGAAGCATAATTTCGCATGTGGCCGGGGAGTAATCCCCGGTCATTTAAATCGTTACCAGAAATTAAATTATTCAAATTATAGGAGGTCTGATGGCTGGGCAGTCAAGAGTTGCACCGGGTTATTGTGTGGTTCAACAGCCTGGTACCTTAGATTTTCAGGCTCGTTTATTGTTCAATAATAGCAATAGTGACGCTGCACGATATTTCATGCAGATTAACAAGGATACACCTTGGTTAAAACCAGGCCAGTTACTCATCGTTGCTGATCCCGACAACCAAAATCAGTCCCTGCAACTGAATCACCTCGCTGTAGCTAAGCAAAAAGTTAATACATCATTAGCTTCTGCTAGTCCAACTGTTGCCGACTATCTTAGCGCGAATTACGAAAACATTGCTGCGTTAACTTCATTAGGGGATAAATTAGCTGGTAATGTAGGTGATTTTGGTGAAAAATATTTCAAACAAATAGAAAGCATTCTGATTAAGATTGAAAAGACTTACCAAAATCAGTTTATTACGCAAGGTTCCCTCATCGGTCAGCAGTTTTACGCGGAAAGAAATGCTTTATTTTCGCAGCTAAAGCCCTTACTCAATAAGATAAGTAAGTTAACTCTTAATATTCAGGCTTATGAAAGTATAAAAAAAGCATTAGGGCTTTCTAGTCGCTCCATTGTTCATGAGTGGAGTACGGTTGGTGTTGGTGGAATACCAGGGTATTCGGATTACATAATGCGGTCAGCACGTGCCGCAAGCATTATGAAGGCAGGAGGCTGGATCTCTTTAGGTTTCGCCTTTTTAAATACTTCTAATGAAGTCTATAATGCGTGTACAACAGGTCGTGAAAATGAATGTGGCAAGGTTGCTGTGACTGAATACAGCAAGTTTGGTGGTGGTACACTCGGTGCAGCCGGAGGTGCATGGGCCGCGTCGTTGGGTACAGGAGCGCTTTGTGGTGCAATGGGAATACCTACCTTAGGTACTGGTGCTCTCGTATGTGGAATTGTTGTAGGGCTTGGTGCTACTTCTGCGGGGGCATGGATAGGTACAGAAGGAGGGGCTCAATTAGGTGAAGAGATCAGCAACTTGATATTTTCAGGGGATGAGTGAATGTTTGAATATTTGCGTTTAATCTTGCTTTCTTTTGTTTTTTTGGGATTGCTTATTTCTTTGTTTTTTTACTTTTATTTTTATCGTAAATATTCTGCAGAGCTATCAAAATCATTTCATTTTTTGAGTGATAGGCAATGCTTAGATGTTAATGATTATCTATTTTATGAGCAACTTGGCCTGCCCGGTTTTGCGCATCGAGTGTTATTAATGAAAAAGATTCTGTCCGGCAAAGCCACCACAACAAAAGGTAAAGTAATTCTTTCTCCGGAGGTAAGTCAGTTAATAGTATCGACTTACAATTTTTCATGGATAAAAACGTTTTACAAAATGACAATTTTTGTAGCATTTTTAATGCTGCTATTGCTTTTAATGGTTGCCACAGGAAAATAAAGGCATGCCATGCTTAAGCTTAACAAATGTAACGTTATTGGCTCTTGTGATTTTGTTTGCCGCCCTTGTTATCATGGACTTCTACAGTTCTTATTATTTTAGAAAGCACGAAAATGATTATAAATTACTTCTTTCAGAATATCGGCAAAGAGGCTACGATCTCGATCTGATGACAAATTATGCATCATTTTTTGGTTCGCTGGCGAATTATCAAAAAATAATCTGGTTTGTTCGTCTTCGCAAAGGCGTGAAGATGAAGTTTTCCAAAGACAGAAATGTACAGATGGAAGCCTATCAATTCGTTCAGTCTTTACCGGAAGAGAGAATCAGTTGGATATTGAAACTGCATCGACGCTATAAAGCTCAGGCCTTACTTTTTACATTATGGCTCTTTACCGGCATTATTTTTCTAAATATAGACAAACACTGGAACTATTTCTCATAAACCGCTAAAGAGCGGAGGGTTTGGCTATGAAGAAGATATTAGGGGTTATATCGATTACTTTAATGGCTAATGCCTGTATATCTCATCCCGCTCAATATCAGTCGCTGTCGGTAACACTAAAAAATAACGAGCCTTGTTTTAACATCCCTAAAGACTCAAGCCTCGATAAACCGATTACCAGCCATTCGCCTACGATCATGAAAAGGAAAGGTGCTCAGTGGGAAACGATATCGCCTCCTTCGACCTATACGCCAGTGATCACATTAAATCCTGAAGAGTGCCACCAGTGGAATGGTATTCAATGGCAGAGTGGTGAATATGATGTCGTGCTAAAAGTGACAGGTAAAAATGATTCAGTCCGTTATGCCGCACGGTTTGTATTAGAAAAAAAAACCTCAGGGCAATTTCAGATTTTACAAAGCGAATAATGTCTGAAGATATTTTATTTGCGCCTCCCCCAAACGCCGCCGTTCTCACCCTGAGAGCGGCAGCGTTTGAGCGCTAATCATACCAGCAGGAATACGCCATGCGATTCACGATTATTTCGACAAAACCCGGTCATCAGCCGCCGCAGAGCCGCTGTGATTTTTACGCCCCGGGGGGCACCATTGGTCGCGGTACGGATAACAATCTGGTGCTGCCGGACAATGACCGCACCATCTCGCGCCTGCAGGCCATCGTCCATGTGGATGCGCAGGGTGAATGCCGCATGACCAATCGCGGCAGCGTCACCCGCATGGTGCTCAACGATATTCCGCTGGAGCGAGGCCGTCAGGTTGAGCTTCAGGACGGCGATATTCTCGGCATTGATGATTATCGTATCGAAGTGGCCGATCTTATCCAGGATACTCAGCCGATCAGTCGGATGGCCGCGAGTATCGCTTCACGTCCTGCGGTGACGCCTGTGCCTGCGGCAGAACCGAAGCCCGTCAGTGCGTCGCAACCTGTTGACGCCGCGCCAACCGCGGTGCCGACGGAAATCTGGGACAGCCTGATGCAGGAGTTTTCCATCTCCGACAGCATCTCCAGCGGCCGCACGAAACCGCAGCCTGCCGCGTCTCACGATCCATTCTCTCAACCCAGTGAGCCGGATCGCAATGCCGACGATCCGCTGGCGCTGTTCAGTGACAGCAACCCACAGCTTGAGCGCAAAAACGTCAATACCGATGCGCTGTTTAGCGATGAAACGCTGTTTAAAACCGAGAGCATCTTTAACGACGTCACGCCATCCACGCTGGTGGCGCCAGAAGACAACAAACCGACATTACCAAAAGAAGAGGCGCTGGATGAACTCGATCCGCTGGCGCTTTTTGACGGTTCAGCCAGCGCACCCGCGGCGCGCAATGACGATCCGCTCGGGCTCATGGGCGGCGCGCCGTTAACGCACCCTGACGAAATTATCGCTGAGCCGCCCGTCGTGGCGCAGGAAGAAGACGCGCTTGCGGAATCACCGCTGTTTGCGCCAGACGTGCAGGAGGCACCGGGCGCTGAAGATGAGTCACCGGAACGACAGGATTACGCCGGGTTCACAATGCCGACGCCACAGGCCGTCGCGCGCAGCAACGCCCAGCCGCCAAAAGGACGTCTGCGTATCGACCCGGTACAAAACGCCGCGTCACCGTCGGCCATCGCCCATAACGCAGAGAAGGGCGACGTCCTGCAGGGCGAATTACTGGACGCGTTGCTTGACGGTATGGGGCTGAGCGAAATGCAGCCGGTGCCGCAGTTCGACCGTGAAAATATGCGCCAGCTTGGTCAAATCCTGGGCATGTTCTCGCAGGGGACGGTGGCGTTGCTCTCATCGCGTTCCATTCTTAAGCGCGGTGTGAAAGCGGATATGACGATGGTGCTCGATGACGCGAACAATCCCTTCAAGCTGCTGCCTTCCGGTAAAACGGTACTGATCCAGATGTTCGGCACTCCGATGCCGGGCTTTATGCCACCGACAAAATCGGTGCGTGACGCGCTCATCGATTTGCAGGCGCATCAACTGGGGATGATCTCCGGCATACGCGCCATTATTGCCGCCATGTTGCAATCCTTTAACCCGGAGCAGCTTGAAGAGCAGGCAAAACAGAACGGCGTGAGCTCCCGCCTGGCTCTGCCGGGCAGCCGTAAAGCCGCGCTGTGGGACTATTTTGTTCGCAGTTATGGCGAGACGGCCGGTGAAATTGAAGATGACTTCCACACCCTGTTTGGCGAAGCCTTCCTTCATGCTTATGACATGGAGGTGAATCAGTACAAAGACTCACAGAGTGGATCGGAAGAAAAATGAAGATCGCAACGGCTTCTCTCTCCCGCCAGGGAACGCGCGCCAGCAACCAGGATCAGACGGGAGAAACCATTGGGGAACGTTCAGCCTGCTTTGTCGTCTGTGACGGCATCGCCGGGCTGCCCGGCGGCGAGATGGCTGCGGAGCTTGCCCGTAACAGCATTATCTCCCGCTTTGATGGCGACAAACATCTTAACGCGCAGCATATCCGTGACTACGTACAGACAGCGAACCGCACCATTCTCAGTGAGCAGCAGGCCGTGCAGGATTACCACCGGATGGGCACGACGCTGGTCAGCCTGTTTATCGACAGAGATTATCGTCTGGCTTACTGGGCGCACGCCGGGGACAGTCGCCTGTACCTGTTTCGCCGTGGCTGGCTGTGGCAGGTGACGACCGATCACAGCCTGATTCAGCAGATGAAAGACGCCGGTTATCAGACGGACAACCTGAACAGCAATCTGCTTTATCTGGCGCTGGGTATTGAGAACGGCGGCCCGGAAGCCAGCTACAGCGACGTGGTGCCGGTTGAAGACGGCGATGCCTTTTTGCTCTGCACCGATGGCTTCTGGCATGGCGTCAGCGAAGAACAAATGCAGCAGTCGTTGCACATGGTTAATACGCCGCAGGAGTGGCTGACATTAATGCAGCAAATTATTCAAAAGAACGGCGAACAGGAAGGCAATGCGCAGGATAACTACACCGCGATTGCGGTGTGGATGGGAAGTCCTCAGGACACCACCTTGCTGCACACGCTCTCTGACGCAACTCAATTTCTTCCCTGCGGAACTGATTAGACATACAAGGATTGATATGAAAATTTGGCTATCGGGTTTGGCGCTTCTGGCGGTGGCTACCACCGCGCAGGCTGAAAACTACCGCATCGTACAGTCGCCTGCGCAAAAGCTGGATATCTGGATCGACGACATTAAAGACAAAACGCCGCAGAGCTGGTGTAAGTCAGAGGTGGCGTTGCGCATTGTGGCGAACGGCAATAAAGAGGTCGCTATCCTCGAAAATTTTGTCCCTCGTCTTGGCGCGTTGCTGAAAAACCAGTGCGGCAAGCTGGATAAGCTGACGTGGAAACTGAACGATCCCGCGGGCGTTACGCAGGCGCGGGGCACGGCAAGCAAGGCGCAGGACTGGGCATTGGTGGTCAAACAAGAGAAGACGGCCACCGCTCGCGTCGCACTACTGCCGCCTGAGCTAAACCCGGAGTCGAACTCGGTTGCCGCAGACCGCACGCCATGGCAGGAATTTACGCTGCAGGATGGCTGCCATCTGCGTACTTTCTGGCAGGGCGGCACTTCGGCACCAGCGTTGTTTATTCCGGACTCCGCCGCAACCCGTTGTGAAAACGGTAGCTGGCTGAGCGGTCATACGGTCATTTCTCAGACCCGTAACGGCGCTAAAAAAGAGATGCCCGTTACCTGGATCCACGGTTTCCCGGTGATGGGATTAAGTGAGAAGGTCGATCCGAAAAAGGCGCTGATCACCTCCGTCAATAAAGAACGCATGGTGTTCAGCACCCAAAACAGCCACCAGAGCTGGATGCTTCTGCCTTACGACCCGGCGCTGGGCGGCTGGAAGATAGACGGCACGGTGGCGGTGGAAATTTCCCGCGAGATGGCCAGCGACGATGCGAAGCTCCAGGCACGGATTAACGCGGTCAGGCAGACCTGGAGTCCGTGGCTTGCGCCAGGGACTTCTCTCAATATTGTCCTGATCGACACGCTGCGCCCTCAACTGCGCGATCCCGCTATTGGCGCCTGGCGCGCGGCGAATTAAGGAGCGGCTATGAATACGCTTTATCGACATCTGGCGGGCGAGTCGCTTAACGACGCATTGCTACGTCTTGAATCACAGATCAAAGCCCGGCCCGCAGACGCCGACCTGCGAGCCGCCTTCGTGCAGTTATTAACGCTAAGCGGAAACTGGGCGCGCGCATTGACCCAGCTTAAGAGCTGGCTGGCGCTGAAGCCTCAGGCGAAACCCACCGTGACGCTGCTTGAGCAGTCCCTTCAGGGCGAACAACAGCGTGCGCAGGTACTGGCAGGCATGGCCGCTCCCGCGATGCCACACACGCAGTGGCCGTGGCTCACCTCGCTCGCCGCTGCACTCACACAACGCGGTGAGCGCGCCCACGCGCTACGTCTGACGGCGCTGGAACAGGCGCAGGCGAGCGCGGGCCAGCTCGCGTTCGACACGGAAAAAACACAGGACTTCGAATGGTTGATGGACGGCGATGCCCGGTTGGGCCCGGTGTGCGAAACCATCGTCAATGGCCGCTATTTTTGGCTACCGTTTAGCGCCATTGCGAAGATCCATTTTCAGGCGCCCGCCAGCGTCACGGATCTGGTCTGGCGCCACGCGCTGGTATGCCTGACCGACGGCAGTGAACAGATCTGCCAGATCCCTGCGCGTTATCCCTTTGCCAATGAGGCGGCAGACGCCGTCAAGCTGGCACGCACCACGGAATGGCGACCGCTGGATAACGACGGCCTGCTTTATCTGGGGCAGGGGCAGAAAGCCTGGCTGAGCGAGCAAAGTGAAAATCCGCTGCTTTCGCTGAGTCTCGTTACGTTTGCCCCGGACGCGGCAAATGAGTAATCCCGCAGGTGAAGGCGAGCTGCTGCGTAGCGGCTGGCGCGCCCGTAGCGGGCAGGAAAACGTCGGCGCGCGCGACAAAATGCAGCCCTCGCTGTTGGATCGCCTGACGGATAACGCGCCGGAACAAAAACGCGAGTCGGCCAACAGCAATCTGATTACCCATGCCGCGCTGCGTCGCCATGTGCTGCGGGATTTGCAGTGGCTGTTTAACACCATCAATCACGACGCGTCATACACCCTGAGCGCGTTACCGCAGGTGAGTCGTTCCGTCGTGAACTTTGGCGTCGCCCCGCTGGCGGGCAAGCGGATGTCGGATATTGAATGGCACGATATCCAGCGCAAGCTGACGGAAGCCATCATTCATTTCGAGCCGCGTATTTTGCCCCAGGGGCTTCAGGTGCGCTGTGTCTCTGACACCTCCTCGCTGGATCTGCATAACGTTTTATCGATCGAGATAAAAGGGCGACTGTGGTGTGTGCCGTATCCGCTGGAGTTTCTGTTTCGCACGGATGTCGATCTGGAAAATGGCCATTTTGAACTCAAAGACGCGGGGTAATCATGGAAAGTAAACTGCTCGAATATTACAACCGCGAACTGGCCTACCTGCGCGAGATGGGGGCGGAGTTTGCCGAACGCTATCCAAAGGTCGCGGGTCGGTTGGGTATGCGCGGTATTGACGTGGCGGATCCTTACATCGAGCGGCTGATGGAAGGTTTTGCCTTTCTGACTTCGCGCGTGCAACTGAAAATGGACGCGGAGTTTCCACGCTTTTCCCAGCGTATGCTGGAGATGATCGCGCCTAATTACCTGGCTCCCACGCCATCAATGGCGATTGCAGAGCTACAGCCCGACAGCAGTCGTGGCGATCTGAGCAACGGTTTCCTGGTTCCACGCGGCACCATGATGGATAGCCTGGCGCTGAAAAAAAACGGCGTAACGTGCAGTTATACCACTGCCCATGAGGTCAATCTGCTGCCGCTGAAAATAGAAAAAGTGGCGCTGGGCGGCATTCCCGCCGATCTGCCGCTGGCGCAACTTGGCCTGAGCCAGCGCGGTGCCTGTAGCGCATTGCGTATTCGCATCGCCTGCGATGGCCCGCAAAACCTCGGACATCTCGATTTTGACCGACTGGCATTTTTCCTCAGTGGCCCGGACATTGAGGCGCTGAAGCTGCTGGAGCTGGTGATGGAGCATCACGTCGGCATCGTCTGTCAGACCCTGAGCGATCAGCCATTGCGCCAGGTACTCCCGCCAGACAGCCTGCGCCAGGAAGGTTTTGAGCCGGAACAGGCGCTGCTCCCGGACGATCTGCGCAACTTTGACGGGTATCGTCTGTTGCAGGAATACTTCGCGTTTCCGGCGCGCTTTCGGTTCATTAGCCTGAGCGGGATAGGCAAGCTGATTCAACGCTGCGAAAGCGAAAAAGCCGTCGATATTTTCATTCTGTTGGGGAAAACCGATGAGCAACTGGAGCGGGTGGTTGATGCCAGCCATCTGGCCATGCACTGCACCCCGGTCATCAACCTGTTCCCGAAAGTGGCGGCGCGCCAGAAGCTCAGCGAAGGCCAGCACGAATACCATCTGGTGGTGGATAACATTCGCCCGCTGGATTATGAAATCTACGCGGTAAAGGCTCTCTACGGTAGCGCCGACGGTCAGCGTGACGACCAGACGTTTCGGCCGTTCTGGAGCACCTGGAGTCAGGACGCGGGCAACTACGGCGCCTATTTTTCTCTGCGCCGCGAACAGCGCGTACTCTCTGAACATGCCCTGCGCTACGGCACGCGTACCGGTTATGTCGGCTCTGAAGTGTTTGTCTCGCTGGTGGATGAGCGGCACGCGCCGTGGCAGGACGCCCTGCGCTATATCTCCGCTGACGTCCTGTGCACCAGCCGCGATTTACCCCTGATGCTGCAGCAGGAACTGGGGCAATTCATCATGGCCGATTCCATGCCGGTCAAATCCCTGAACCTGCGAAACGGTCCGACGCCGCCGCGCCCGGCGCTGGCGGAAGGGTTTAGCACCTGGCGACTCATCAGTCAGCTACAGATGAACTACCTGAGCCTGATGGACAGCGAAAACGAAGAGGGGGCGGCGGCGCTGCGTCAGTTGTTAGGCCTCTATGCAAACCTGGCGGAGACGCCGGTTGCGCGCCAGGTGGACGGTGTTCGCCACTGTGTGCTGGAGCCGGTACACCGTCGCGTACCGGAACCCGGCCCGGTGGTGTTCGCCCGCGGGATAGGCATTACGCTGACGGTGGATGAGCGCGCCTTTTCCGGGGCCAGCCCGTGGCTTTTCGGCAGCGTGCTGGAGCGCCTGTTTGCCCGCCTGGTTTCGATCAACAGCTTCACGGAGTTCACGTTGAAAAGCCAGCAGCGCGGTGAGATTGGCTACTGGGCGCCGCGAATGGGGAAAAGGGCGCTGCTATGAGCGACGTGACCCCCGCACCGCTGCGCATGCATCGTCTGACGCCGCTGTCGGAGGCGTTCTGGCGCGACGTCAGGGAGACACCGTGGCGCTACGATCTGTTTCAACTGTTACGGCGTATTGATGCACAGGGGGGAGAACGCTACCCGCTGGGACGCGCGCCGCTGCCAAAATTTGAGCCGTTACGTATTGGTCAGCAGCCGTCGATGGGGTTTGCGCCCTCGACGGTCGCACAGGTGCGCCAGCGCGAAGAGCACGGTCTGCATGACGTCTCGATCCTGAGCTTCGGCCTGTTTGGCCCCAACGGCCCGCTGCCGGTGCATATGACGGAATATGCCCGTGAGCGTATTCATCATCACCAGGACGATAGCCTCAGCGCGTTCGCCGACCTGTTTCACCACCGCCTGACGCTGCTGTTTTATCGCGCGTGGGCGGATGCGCAGCCTGCTGTCTCGCTCGACCGCGCCGACAACAGACGCTTTGAGGGCTATCTGGCTTCGCTAATCGGTATGGGCCAGCCCGGCCAGATGGAAAAAGGCAGCCTCAGTTCGCACGCCCGTTTTACCCACGCCGGGCACCTGACCCGCCACGGACGCGACCCGGAAGGGCTGGAGAAAATCCTGCGCGACTATTTCAAGGTTCCGGTGAAGCTGGTCAGCAATGTGCCGCAGTGGATGCCGCTTACCCGGCGTGAACAGGCGCAACTGGGCGAAGGGCGTCGCCTGCCGCGCATGGGCGAGTCCGCATTTCTCGGGGTTGCGGTACGCGACGTGCAGCACAAGTTTCGTCTCGAGATAGGCCCACTGAGCGCGCAAGAGTACAACCACTTCCTGCCCGGTACGGCCCAGGTGACGGCGCTGCGTGACTGGGTTCGTCAGTACGCTGGCCTGGAATATGAATGGGAAATACGCGTGATACTGCGCGCCGAGGCGGTGCAGGGTGCCACCCTCGGTCGCAGCGGGCGGTTAGGCTACAACACCTGGCTGGGCATTCAGCCTGAGTCCATACCGCGTGGCGATCTGCTCTATCCCGCAGAGCGGTAGTTTCTTCTACAACATTGTTATCAACGGAACCGAACATGTCAGAAATCAGCCGTGCCGTTCTTTTCGGCAAACTGGACACGCTGTTATTTACCTCTCTGGAAAGCGCCACCGCGTTCTGCAAGCTGCGCGGCAACCCTTACGTTGAGCTGGTGCACTGGCTGCATCAACTGATGCAACAGCAGGATGGCGATTTGCAGCAGGTGATCCGCCACTTTTCACTCGATGAACAACAGCTGACGCGGGATATTCTCGCCGCGCTGGATGCGCTGCCGCGCGGGGCAAGCTCGGTCTCTGATCTCTCCGAGCATATCGATAGCGCCGTTGAACGCGCCTGGGTGTATGGCTCGTTAAAATTTGGCGTCAGCCGTATTCGTGGCGGGCATCTGCTGATTGGCCTACTGAAAACCTGGAATCTGGCAAACGTGCTGAAGAGCATCTCAGCCCAGTTTGGCCGTCTCAACGTTGAGGTGTTGATCGCGCAGTTCGACACCATCTGTGCGCAGAGTAAAGAGTCGCAACAGGCCGCTGTCGCAGTGGATGCGCCCGCCGGTACGGTGCCAGCCGCCCAGGGGACGCTGGCCCAGTATGGGCAGGATCTGACGGCGCGGGCCCGGGAGGGCAAAATCGACCCGGTGGTCGGGCGTGATGAAGAGATCCGCCAGATGGTCGATATTTTAATGCGCCGCCGGCAGAACAATCCGCTACTGACCGGGGAAGCCGGGGTCGGTAAAACGGCAGTGGTCGAAGGGCTGGCGCTGCGTATCGCCGAAGGCGACGTGCCGGAACCGTTGCAAAACATTCAGTTGTGGCTGCTGGACATCGGCATGCTGCAAGCGGGCGCAGGGATGAAAGGCGAATTCGAGGCCCGTCTCCAGGCGTTGATCAATGAAGTGCAGTCCAGCGCGACGCCGATCATCCTGTTTATCGATGAGATCCACACCCTGATTGGCGCCGGTGGACAGCAGGGAACCGGCGACGCCGCGAACCTGCTGAAACCCGCGCTGGCACGCGGGCAGTTGCGCACCATTGGCGCTACCACCTGGGCGGAATACAAAAAGTACATTGAGAAAGATCCGGCGCTGACCCGCCGCTTCCAGACGGTACAGGTGCACGAACCGGACGAGGCGAAAGCCGTCCTGATGCTGCGCAGTACCGTGTCGCCGCTGGAGACGCATCATCAGGTATTGCTTCTCGATGAAGCGGTCAGCGCGGCGGTAAAGCTCTCACACCGCTACATTCCGGCGCGTCAGTTGCCGGACAAAGCGGTCGCTCTGCTCGATACCGCCTGCGCCCGCGTGGCGGTCAGTCAGAGCGCGCCGCCGCCTCAGCTTGAAGACTGCCTGCGACACCTTGCCGCACTGGAGGTGGAAATGGCGATTGCAGCGCGCGAAGCGCGCGTCGGTGCGGGCGAGCCTGAACGGGTCGCTGCGTTAAAAGCGGCGCACGATGACTACGAAGAACAACGCGACGCCCTGACCCGTCGCTGGCACGAGGAGCGTAGCCTGGTCCGCGAGATTGTTGGCTTGCGCGCCGCGTTATTTGCCGCCGGGGAGAGTGATACGACCGAACTGCGCAGCCAGCTTGCGGAGCAGCAGCAGACGCTGAAAACGTTACAGGGCGATGCGCCGCTGCTGTTCGCCGCAGTGGATGAAAACGTGGTGGCGGCAGTGGTGTCTGACTGGACTGGCATCCCGCTTGGCCGGATGGTGAAAAATGAAATCGACGCGGTACTGAACCTGGCCGACACGCTGAATCAGCGGGTGATTGGACAGCGCCACGGTCTTGACCTGATTGCCCGTCGCGTCAAAACCTCGCGGGCGAAGCTTGACGATCCGAACAAACCGGTCGGCGTGTTTATGCTCTGCGGCCCGTCCGGCGTGGGGAAAACGGAAACTGCGTTGGCACTGGCAGAATCGCTGTACGGCGGTGAACAGAATGTCATCACCATCAACATGAGCGAATTCCAGGAAGCGCACACCGTCTCTACCTTAAAAGGTGCGCCTCCGGGTTATGTGGGTTATGGCGAAGGTGGCGTGTTAACCGAGGCCGTACGCCGACGTCCTTACAGTGTGGTATTACTGGATGAAATTGAAAAAGCGCATCCGGACGTGCATGAGATTTTCTTCCAGGTCTTCGACAAAGGCTGGATGGAAGACGGCGAAGGACGACACATCGATTTTCGCAACACCATTATTATTCTCACCTCCAACGTCGGCACCGATCTGATAGGCGCCATGTGTGCCGATCCCGAACTGATGCCCGAACCGGACGCGCTCAGCGCTGCGCTGCGCCAGCCGCTGCTGCAGGTGTTTCCGCCTGCGCTGCTGGGACGTCTGCTGGTGGTGCCGTATTACCCACTCAGCGACGAGATGCTGGGGCAGATTGTTCGCCTGCAACTTAGACGCATCCAGCGTCGTCTCGAAGAGAATCACACTATCCTCTCGTCGTTTGACGACAGCGTCGTGGAACAGATTGTTCAGCGCTGTACCGAGGTGGAGTCCGGTGGACGTATGGTGGACGCAATTCTGACCAACACCTTACTGCCCCAGATGAGTCAGATTTTACTTACCGCCAGCCGCAGCGACGCGCAGTACCGACGTCTGCATATCACCTGTGAGCACGGCGAGTTTCACTGTCAGTTTGCCGCGTAACGCAATCATCAAGAGAACTGTTAAAGATGACGGATAATGATAACAATCGGACTGTCCCCAATGCGCTCCCTGTCGGGTACCGTTTCAATGAGTTTGAAATTAAAGAAGTAATTGGCGGTGGGGGATTCGGCATCGTTTATCGCGCCTGGGATCATCAGCTCGAACGCACTATTGCTATCAAAGAGTTTATGCCCGCCTCCCTGGCGTTGCGGGGCGATGATATGACGCTGGTGCTGCGCAGCGAGCGATTTAGCAAAGCGTTTTCTGCGGGCCTGAACAGCTTTATTCAGGAAGCTCGTTTGCTGGCGCGCTTCAATCATCCCAACTTGCTGCACGTGCTGCGTTTCTGGGTGCAGAACGACACCGCGTATATGGGCACGCTGTTCTACAGCGGCACCACGCTCTCGCGCCTGCGCGAGGAAAAGCCGCAGCAGATTAACGAAGCCTGGATCCGTCGCATGTTGCCGATGCTGTTTGGGGCGATTAAGACTATCCACGACGAGGGCTATCTTCACCGTGATATCTCGCTGGATAACATTCAGATTCAGGAGAACGGTCTGCCGGTGCTGCTCGATTTTGGCTCGGCGCGCCGCACCATTGGCAATCTCTCCGATGAGACGGAAACCATGCTGCGCCCCGGCTTTGCGCCGATCGAGCAGTACACCGACGATAACGAAAGCGAGCAGGGGCCGTGGACGGATATTTACGCGCTCGGCGCCGTCTTGCGCACCCTGATCGTGGGTTCGCCGCCGCCGGTCAGCGTGGTGCGTTCGATTCAGGATACCTGTCAGCCCCTGATGGAACTGCAACCTCAGGGATACTCTGTGTCGCTGCTGCAGGCCATTGACCGCGCACTGGCGCTGCGTATGGAAGACAGACCGCAGTCGATCGACGAATTTGCGGCGCTTATCGAGATGCCGGTCGCGGGTATCGATGATGTCCTGACCGCGAAAAAACCGGGCACCATGCTGGTGCCGGTCGAAGAGAAAAGCGTATCGACCACGGCGTTTGACTGGCGTCGTTACACGATCCCGGCGATTGGCGCCGCAGGCGTTCTCGTGGGGATTGTGACGGGGGCGATGCTGTTTCGCGGCGATCACGAGACGCAAAATCAGACCGCGGAAGTTCGTTCGGCTGAAACGCCGCCAGCGACCGTCGCCAGCGAACCGGTTGCGGATCAGCAAACTGCCTCCGCGCAGGTTCAGCCGCCTGTCGCCGCGCAATCCAGCCCGTCGCCAGTGCCGGATGCCAGCCCTGTCGCGTTGATCTATATCCGTATGCTGGAGGGGGAAAACCTGCGGGTCAATGGCGAACGTAAAGCGCTGCGTCCGTCAACGAACGGCTACGCCTCACTTAAACTCCCGGCAGGACAATTCACGATTGAATTGCAGGGAAGCGGTAAGACGCGGGCCCAAATCCTCGACATCGCGAAACCTGGCACCTGGCTGGTGAACCCGTAAAGGCCATAAACAGGAGTCTAAATGGAAGTATACGATCTCAGAAGGCAGCGACTTCATCCAAAGGAGTTTGAAAAAATTGTTTCACCTGTCTGTGCGAAGAGTGATGTAAATCATTCGATATGGAGAACCACGTTCGATATATCAGAAATGTCAGGAGAGTGACGATGCCTGGACGGTAAGCGGTAAGTCATGGCAATGGATTCCTGGGGTCAGAGAAGAAGATTATGAATTTAAAAAATAAGTTATGGTATTTTTGGGGAAGCATGGATGTGCTTGCTATTTTGTTATACTGCGTGAATTCTGCGCGGCAGAGCAGGATCCCCTTTATCTCTGATGTGATTGCCTTTCGTCATTTAGCCGATACTGTTTCAGGTGATGGCGGGTATAGCGTGTTAGTTATATTGTCTTTTATCATTGATCTATTTTTGGTTTTGTCACTGTTCGCTACTGCCTGGTATTTTTTCCAAAAAAAGACTGTTGCGATAAGATTTGCATTTATCCAGGAAATTTTTCGCCTCATTTCATTCCGCTGTTCAGTTTCTCTTTTTCCGCTGTTAGCCAGTCTATTCGGCATAACCGGCGTATGGATGAATTTATTTTTATTTGTTTTATCTGAAACATTAAAGGTGGCTTCTTTGTTGTATATGATGAAGCTAAATAATGGAAGGGCCGCGGCTTGACGAATATATTGAATATATAAAAAGGCAAAAAATATCTCGCAAATACTATGATGATGACAGGCGAATACCTTGAATCATATTGTCAGAGAACACCTCTTTGTTATCACTCACTTTCAGCATATTTTTAACGAGAATGTTACGCCCGCGTTATTTGCAAAAATCATTCGTCCGTCCGTCGTTGGGCAGTGGACATTTCAATCATCAGGAGTCGCTTGTGAAAACGTTTTTAGTAGGCTGCTTCGCACTGTGTTTTACGTTCATAATTCAGGGGTGTAAACAAGATATGGATTTAAATCCGCAGGATTATTTTAGCGGCCAGCAACTCACATTAGCCAATGCGATTGAACACGGTGACGTTGATAACGTTGTTAAACTGGCCTCAGAAACTGATTTAAACAAACCCGGAAAAGAGGATATGACGCCCCTGTTCTGGGCCATCATGAATACGCTCGACGATAAGAAAACGCCCACGCAATTAAAGATGATGACCATACTGGTTAAGGCAGGAGCCGATCCGCTCCAGCCGCGTCCTGCGGGAAAAAGCAGCCCGGCAGAATTCGTTTTAAAAGCCGACAGCGGTGACTGGATTAAGGCGTTGCTTGCCGGCGGTTTATCGCCGGATGCGAAAGATAAAACGTATAAAGAGCCCATCATTTTTGAAACGATCAAGGCCAAAAATACTGAAACTCTGGCAGCGATGCTCGATATGGGCGCCAATATCAATATCACTGACTCGTTAGGTAATACGCTTCTCATTGAGGCGTTAAATTTTGGCAAATACGATCATGTGTTGTTATTGCTTGAACGCGGAGCCGATGCTGAATTTCGAGGTCACGGTGGTTTGACGATGGGAAGCCTGCTGCAACGCCTTTTGGAAGGTACAAAAGAAGGTAGCGAACAACATCAAACGTTGGCCAAAATAAAAGAGACGCTGATTCAGCATGGAGGGACGTGGCCGCCTGCGCCGGTTAAATAACGTTCTTACTGAATATCAATTCGCCTGTACGGATGGCCCTTTTCATTCAGGCATACACGACCAGATACGCCTTTAGTTTTCTGCTTTTCTACCGCCACACCCTTTTGTGCCGCATAAAACATTACGGAATAAACATTATGCTCAACCGAATTACCGTCCAGCTCCCGGTTGAGGGGCTGCTGTTCTGGAAACTGTCTGGCCGTGAGGCGATGTCCGAGTCGTTTGCGCTGACGCTAACGCTGCTTGGCACGGACGCGCGCATTGACCGCAGTAAACTGCTTGGACAACCAGTGACGGTGACGCTCCCAACGCAGAGCCTGCTCTCGCCGCGCTACATCAACGGTAAGGTGACGCGGGTGGCGGTAAGCGCCGTGGAGCTGACGGGAACCCGCTACGCGGTCTACCAGTTGACGGTGGAGCCGGATCTGTGGCCGATGAAGCGTGACCGTAACCTGCGTATTTTCCAGGGCCAGACGGCACCGCAGATCGTTAAGACGCTGCTGGGGGAACATCAGGTCAATGTCGAAGATAAACTGACCGGCAGTTATCGGGTGTGGGATTACTGCGTGCAGTATCAGGAGTCGAGTCTGGACTTTATCAGCCGCCTGATGGAGCTGGAGGGGATCGCCTTCCACTTCCGCCACGAGGCGGATAAACACATCCTGGTGCTCACCGATGCCGCCACGCAACATCTGCCGTTCAGTGGCTATGAGTTCATCCCCTATCACCAGACGCCGTCGGGTGGTAGTACCGATAGAGAAGGGATAGGCCAGTGGGCGCTGGAGGACTGTGTGACGCCGGGGATTTATAGCCTTGATGATTATGATTTCCGCAAGCCAAACGCGTGGTTATTCCAGGCTCAGCAGAACCCAGTATCGCCGAAACCAGGCAGCATCGACGTGTACGACTGGCCGGGTCGCTTTGTCGAGCACGGTCACGCCGAGTTCTATGCCCGTATCCGTCAGGAACGCTGGCAGGTGGAACACCAGCAGATTCAGGCTACTGCGACCGCAGTGGGGATTGTACCTGGTCATACCTTCGCGCTGATCAACGCCCCGTTCTTCAGTGATAACGGCGAGTATCTGGTTACTGCGGCCGGTTATCACTTCGAAGAGAACCGCTACGCGAGTGGCGAGGGAGAAACCATTCATCGCACCGACTTCACCGTTATTCCGTCGTCGGTGGTGTATCGTCCGGCGCAAACTACGGCGTGGCCGCGTACCTACGGCCCGCAGACCGCGAAAGTGGTGGGGCCGCAGGGGGAGAGTATCTGGACGGATAAATACGGTCGGGTGAAGGTGAAATTTCACTGGGATCGTCTCGCGAAAGGTGATGACACCAGTTCGTGCTGGGTGCGCGTCTCCAGCGCCTGGGCGGGACAGGGGTACGGCGGGGTGCAAATTCCGCGCGTGGGTGATGAAGTGGTGGTGGATTTCATCAACGGCGATCCGGACCGCCCGATTATCACCGGACGCGTGTACAACGAAGCGAGTATGCCGCCGTGGGCGCTACCGGCGGCGGCAACCCAGATGGGCTTCATGAGCCGGAGCAAGGACGGCGCGGCGGACAACGCCAACGCCCTGCGTTTTGAGGATAAGGCGGGTGAGGAACAGGTGTGGATCCAGGCCGAGCGTAATCTGGATATTAACGTTAAAAATGATGAATCCCATTCGACAGAAAAAAACCGTACCCAATATGTGGGGGAAAATGAAACCCTGCGGGTAGCCAAAGATCAGCAGGCGGGGATTAAAGGGGACGTCATTTGTCTGGCAGGAAAAAGTCGAAGTGATAAAGCTGTAAACAACTATACGCTTTCTGCGGGAAATACCTTGCGACTGGAGTGTGGTGAAAGCGCGATTGAATTATCGAAAGATGGCAGCGTTAATATTATCGGTAATAACTTCAATTTCACCGCGAAACAGCAGGCGCAAATTAATACGCTTTCTGGCGAACTGCATTTAAACCCGAATGGTGGCAGCAATGCTATCGATCCACCAGGGGCTGCCCATCAGGCCGATCTCCAGCATGAAGTGGACAGTTTCTTTGTGTTTAATGCCAGTAAGTGAGAAGTAACCGGGTAGCGTTGACCACAGCGAAGGGGATAGTTACGTAATGAAATGGATAGCTTTTACTCTATTTATAATAATCACACTGATTTATATCTGGGATGGGAAGGATCTGTTTATAAAAAAAGAGTGGCGTGGCTTTGGAATAAAATTTATCTCAGTGCTGATTGGCGCATTTGCGTTGGTGTTTATTCTGGTTGGTATTTCAAAATTTATCCCCCTAATTCCTAAAGAAACAGCGCGTGCGTTATCTGCAATTATACCGGTTTCATTTATGGCAATATTAGTATCAAAGTTTTCCGTCGTTATGCTAAGTGCCATCTTTGATATTATTATACGTTTTCATGAACGCTATAATACTGCTGAGAACTATTCAAAGTTATCATCATTAGTTAACAAGTATGGGCCAAAATTACGTGTGCTGGCAAAATGTCTGGCATCGCTTGGCTGTATCCTTATGTTCTATGGTATTTGGTTTGGCAGTACGGCCTGAGTTGAAGAGGTTTTATGAACACCAGAAATAACGATGCTTTTCCCGTAGCTTATCAGCGCGGGAAAAGACGGGTGCTATCCAAAGTGGGTCGGTAGACACCGCAATCATCATGACGACCACGTTGAGGCAAATAAACGCTGTCTTGAAATTATCCAGGCGACGCTGCATATTGAAAAAAGTTAAGTCAGGGTAATATTGACCTCTTATGTATAAGCAACCTGATATTACCCCGGATAAAGCCATGCTTCAGCCATAAGTTTCAGCGCGCCGGTCTCGCATCGTTGTATAGACAAAGGCCACGATAAAGATCACCGTGAACAATACGACGATGGTGGGGGCGGGGGCGCTGTCGATAAAAAACGACAGATAGACGCCCATAAATGAGGTGATGACCGAAAGCACGGTGGCGAGCATCAGCGCCTGGGCGAAACGGCGGGTGAGTAAAATGGCTATCGCGCCTGGGGAAATCAGCAGCGATATCGACAAAATAATACCCACCGATTTTAGCGTGGCGACAATGGTTAAGGCTATCATGCACAGCAGCCCGTAATGCAGCAACGTGGTGTTCAGACCGCTGGCTCTGGCCTGATTAGGATCAAAAGCGTGCAGCAATAAATCCTTCCATTTCAGACCAATAACCAGCGCTATCCCCAGTGCAATCAGTGCGGTTTGCGCAATATCGGCCAGCGAAACGCCCAGCATGTCGCCAAACAGAATGTGGTCCAGATGAACGTCCGACTGGATAGAGACATACAGCACCAGCCCCGCGCCAAACATGCCGGAAAAAACAATCCCCATGATGGTGTCGCGCTTAATACGGCTGTTGTCGTCGAGATAACCCGTCGCAACGGCACACAGTAATCCGGCGATGAACGCGCCGATAGCCAGCGGAATACCGGCAATCCAGGCAAGGACGATCCCCGGAAAAACCGCATGACTCATCGCATCGCCCATCAGCGCCCAGCCTTTCAACACCAGGAATACCGAAAGCAGTGCGCAGGGCACGGCGACAATGGCGGAGACGGCCAGCGCATTGAGCATAAAGTCGAACTGGAAGGGTTCCATCAGTGTAGTTAAGAGCATGAGGACTCCTTGTTCATTCGCGCGCGGCGACGGTTTGCCAGCAGGCCATGTTTCGGCGCGAAGACAAACGCGGTCAGGAACAGCAGGGTTTGCAGGACGACGATAATCCCGCCCGTTGCGCCATCCAGCCAATAGCTGAGCCAGGCGCCAAAAAAGCTGGTCAGGCTGCCGATAGCCACGGCGATGATCAGCAGGCGAGGGAATCTGTCGGTCAGCAGCCAGGCGGTTGCGCCGGGCGTCACCACCAGGCAGATAACCAGAAATGCGCCGACCGTTTGCAGCGCCGCGACGGTGGAGACAGAGAGCAGCGTGAAGAACAATAATTTTAACCGACCCGGATTGAGCCCAATGGAGCGGGCATGATTTTCATCGAAAAAAGTCACCATCAGATCCTTCCATTTCAACAATAGGATCGTCAGAGAAACGGCGCCGATAATGGCCAGTTGCACAATATCTTCCGGCGCGATGGCTAACACGTTGCCCAGAATAATGGTCTGAATGTTGACGGACATCGGATTGAGCGAAACCATAAACAGCCCGATGCCAAAGAATGACGAGAAGATCAGACCAATAATGGCGTCTTCTTTCAGACGCGAGCGCTGGTTGAGAAACAGCATACAGCCTGCGGCAAGTCCCCCGGAGAGAAACGCGCCGAGCGAGAAGGGCAGTCCCAGCATATACGCCCCCGCCACGCCGGGGACGATAGAATGCGAGAGCGCATCGCCAATCAACGACCAGCCTTTAAGCATTAAATAGCAGGAGAGAAAGGCGCACAGACCGCCGACCATCGCCGACACCCACATGGCGTTGAGCATGTACTGGTAACCAAAAGGTTCCACAAGCCAGTTCATGGTTAGTCTCCCTCTCTGGCGGTTCGCCGCGAAATAAACGGACGCTCATCATCGGTAATGATGTGCTCTTCGCTGCCACTCAGCGCCACATGGCGCAATACACCGCTGAACGCCAGTTCGAGATTTTCTGCCGTGAAGGTGGTTTTAGTGGGGCCGCTCGCCAGCACCGTCCCTTTGATCATCACCGTGTAATCACAAAACTCGGTCACCGACCCCAGGTTATGGGTGGACACCAGCATGGTGCGGCCTTCATCGCGCAGCTCACGTAACAGCGTGATAATTCGCGCTTCGGTTTTTACATCCACGCCGGTAAAGGGCTCGTCCAGCAGGATCACCTGACCATCCTGAGCAATCGCTCTGGCCAGAAAAACCCGCTTTTTTTGCCCACCGGAGAGTTCGCCTATCTGGCGATAGCGATACTCCAGCATGTCCACGCGCGCCAGGGCGGCATCAACGCACGCGTGGTCGTGTGCCTTCGGACGGCGTAGCCATCCCATGTGGCCGTAACGCCCCATCATCACCACATCTTCCACCAGTACCGGAAATGACCAGTCCACCTCTTCTGACTGGGGGACATAGGCGATCAGATTCTGCTTCAACGCCTTATTCACCGGCTGCTGCAAGATAGAGATCTCTCCGGCTGCCAGACGAACAAATCCCATCAGCGCTTTAAACAGCGTGGATTTACCCGAACCGTTGACGCCCACCAGGGCGGCAATCGAGCCGCCGGGGATCTGAAACGTGGTGTCCCGCAGCGCGGTGTGACCGTTGCGATAGGTCACCGTGACACTGTTGGCGGTAATGGCAGCGTGGCTCATTTCTGACTCCTCAGGCCGTCATTGATACCGCCGATGATGGTTTCAGTGGTGACGCGCAGTAAATCCAGATAGGTCGGTACCGGGCCATTGGCAGTACTCAGGGAATCGACATACAGTACGCCGCCGTAGTGTGCGCCAGACTCACGGGCGACCTGACGGGCGGGTTTATCAGAGACGGTACTTTCACTGAAGACGGTGGGGATCTGATGCTGTCTGACAGCATCGATAACCTTGCGTACCTGTTTCGGCGTGCCCTGTTGATCGGCATTGATCGGCCACAGATACAGCTCCCTGAGATTGTTATCCCGCGCCAGGTAGGAGAAGGCGCCTTCGCTGGTGACCAGCCAGCGTTTATCGGTGGGGAGTGTCGCCAGCGCCTCGCGCAGCGGATCCAGCGTCTGGCGAATCTTCACCTTATAGTTCTCGGCATTTTTTTGATAAACCGCCGTGTTTTGCGGATCGTACTTTGCCAGCGCATCGCGAATATTATCGACATAAATGAGCGCGTTTTCTGCCGACATCCAGGCGTGCGGGTTGGGTTTGCCATTATACGGGCCTTCGCTAATCCCCATCGGTTTCACGCCCGCAGAAACCGTGACTTCCGGTACGCCGGAAAGATGCTGATAAAATCGGGCGAACCACAGCTCCAGGTTCAGGCCGTTGGAGAGAATAAGCTGCGCGCCTTGCGCGCGTTTGATGTCGCCAGGGGTGGGTTGATATCCGTGAATCTCCGCCCCCGGTTTGGTGATTGAGCTGACCTCCGCCGCGTCGCCCGCCACATTTTTTGCCATATCAGCAATGACCGTAAAGGTGGTTACCACCTTGAATTTCTCGGTGGCCCAGGCAGGCGTTAGCGCAAGCGTCGCCAGAACCCCAGCAAGGAAAAAGGACGTTAAACGAGGCAGGCGCGGCATAGTATCCCTCATTGAAAAGTGGTTAATTATTCTTCGAATATAGCCTTTGCTATGTTATATAGCACACCGCATAGTTAAATGAAAATAATTCTTATTTGCGTAGCTGGCTAAGCATGTGTCACCTTCGGGTGATAGTCCGCAGGGGGAATAAGTTGTAGAATAAATGCACTTTAATGTGGTGGAGGCACTATGTCCGGCAAGCGAATCGCGCGTGAAAAACTGACGATCAAAAAAATGATCGCGTTATACGAGAGCCAGTGTCCACAGGCGTTAGATGAACAGGGGCACTACGACGCACTGTTTGCCTATGCCCAAAAGCGGCTGGACAAGTGTGTGTTTGGCGAGGAGAAACCGGCCTGTAAACAGTGTCCGGTGCACTGTTACCAGCCCGCAAAGCGTGAAGAGATGAAGCAGATTATGCGCTGGGCGGGGCCGAGAATGCTCTGGCGTCACCCGATTTTGACCGTACGTCATCTGATCGACGACAAACGCCCCGTCCCGGAATTACCGGAAAAATATCAACGTAAAAAGTGAGTGTGAAATACCGGATGGCGCTGCGCTTATCAGGCCTACGAACAAACCCCACCTGTAGGCCGGATGGCGCTGCGCTTATCAGGCCTACGGACAAACCCCATCTGTAGGCCGGATAAGGTGCTTGCACCGCTATCCGGCAACGCTTCGTTTACACCAACGCATCCTTATCAATACCCAGCCGCTTCATCCGTGAAAGCAACGTAGTTCGCTTAAGTCCCAGACGTTGGGCTGCCCCTTTCGGTCCCGCCACGACGCCATTCGTCTCCCTCAGTACGCGCAAAATCAACTGACATTCATCTTCGCCATCCTGTGCAACTTCGGTGGCGACCGGCGGCGTGGCTGAGGTTAATACACCCACATCCGGGATTGAGAGTTGTAGCACGTTGCCCCGGGTCAGAAGTACGGCGCGTTCCACCACGTTTTCCAGTTCGCGAACGTTACCAGGCCACTCCATATTGCTCAGGGTACGCAGCGTTTCTGCGGGGATGCTGTCGATGTTACGTCCCATCCGACGGGCGATTTTAAAGGTGAAGGCCTTCACCAGCAGCGGAATATCTTCCGGGCGTTCGCGCAGCGGCGGAAGCTGGATCGGGAAGACATTCAGGCGGTAATAGAGATCGTTGCGGAACTCGCGATCGGCCACCATCTTTTTCAGATCGCGGTTGGTGGCGGCGATCAGTCGCACATCGGTCTGGATCAGTTTATTGCTGCCCAGGCGTTCGAACTCCTGCTCCTGGAGAACGCGCAGTAGTTTAGGCTGTAACTCCAGCGGCATGTCGCCCACTTCATCGAGAAACAGCGAGCTTTTATCCGCCAGTTCAAAACGGCCGATACGCTGGGCGCTGGCTCCCGTGAACGCGCCACGCTCATGACCAAACAGATCGCTTTCCAGCAGTCCGGCAGGCATCGCGGCACAGTTCATTTTCACCATGCGGCGTGTGTTGCGCCCGCTCAGGTTGTGGATCGCCCGGGCGATCAGTTCCTTACCGGTTCCTGTTTCTCCCAGAATCAAGACCGTACTGTCGCTTTGCGCCACCATCTCGACTTGTTTGAGGACGTTGTACATCGCCTCGCTTCGCCCAATGATTTCGCCAAAATCACTGTCGACATTATTCAACTGTTCGGTGAGTGCCAGGTTTTCGTCCACCAGGCGTTCTTTGAGACGGTGGATTTCCTGATAAGCGAGGGCATTATCGACGGCAATCGCCACGCGTTCGGCGATTTGACGCAGCAATTTCAGGTTAGTGGTGGTGAAGATTTTTTCTTCGCATTGCGCCAGTTTCAGCACGCCGAGCATGGTGTTGCCGGACATCAGCGGCAGCAGGCACAGCGTTTGCAGTTGATTACCCCAGGTGTCGAACAGCATACGTTCGTAAGGGGCAAGCGCATCCCTTTCATTCAGGTTAATCAGCAGCATCTCTTTGCTTCTGAACACCCGTTCAGTGAGAGTGCCAGCTTCATCCACTTCACTCTGCTGGTGTGCGGGATGCGTTTTATCCAGATAATGGGTAGACCAGATATTCAGTTTATTTTTGTGATGGCTGCGCAGAACAATACTGATCGCGTCAATGTTGAAGTAGTAGTGGATCTCTTTCGCCACTTCGCTGACCAGCTCGTCAATGTCGAGACGCGAGAGCACCGCATTGGTGATCGCCACCAGAATACGGAAGTTATCGCGTTCGCGGCACAGCAAATCGTAATCGACGTTGTTCGACACCCGACACTGAATTTGCTCGGCAACCACCGAGACAATCTGGGTAAAAGTTTGCAGCCGTTGGTACTCTTTTTCGCTCCACGGGCGGTCTTCATTGCGGATAAATTCACAGCCGCCAAAGATACGCCCATCTGCTGCCAGCGGTAGCAGGCAATAGTGGCCGAATTCACCGTATAACCCGCAGGAGGCTAGCTGGGGCCAGGTTTCCGTAAACTCATGGAAATTACAGTGCAATGCGTCGGGACGAGACAGAATACGGCGAACCGGGCCGTGCGCCAGCACCGTTTCATCTTCATATTCGATTGGTTTACTGTTTTCTTCGCGCGTCGCGTAATAGCGTGCGCGCTGTGTTTGTGCCTGCCATAACACAATAGCCGCGCTGTCGGCTAATGCCGAACGCCTGACCAGTTGGGAAAGCGCTTCACTGAGCGAAGCCAGATCGGGCTGCTGCAATAATGTACGAGTAATATCAAACAACCCTTGCTGTCCGAGATCGCTCATCGGTGTATACGACATGTTGCTTTTCCAGGAATGTACCGCAGTGCGGCAAGGTACATGAATTATAGGTATTCTTTTTAAACTTCTGCCGGATGGCGGCTACGCCTTATCCGGCCTACGGCTGTAGCCCGGTAAGCGTAGCGCTACCGGGCAATATTATCAGCAAATACGTGGCAGAGGTTCGGAGTGCGGCAAATCAAGGGTACGTTTGACGCCATATAAACCCGCGAGACGAACACCTTTACGCTCGACCACTTCGCCAATCAACGCGGCATCACGTCCCAGAGGATGTGAACGGAGCGCTTCCAGTACCTGTTCAGCCGCCTGACGTTCAACGGCAATCACCAGTTTACCTTCGTTGGCAAAGTTAAGGGCATCCAGTCCCAGCAGTTCGCACACGCCGCGCACCGCCGGTTTTACCGGAAGGGCGCTTTCAGACAGCTCAATACCGCAACCGCTGGCGGCGGCGAATTCATGAGTGACCGCGTTTACGCCGCCACGGGTGGCATCGCGCAGCGCCTTCACGCCGGTGATATTGCGTAGCGTCTGAATCAGCGGGGTGAGTACGGCGCAGTCGCTCACCAGCTCGCCATCCAGCCCCAGTTGTTCGCGCAGATTGAGAATGGTCGCGCCATGATCGCCCAGCGTACCGCTTACCAGCAGAACGTCGCCTGGGGTCAGGGTTTGCGCGCCCCAGTGAATATCCCCCGGAATGGCCCCCATGCCCGCAGTGTTGATGAACAGCTTGTCTGCCGCGCCGCGCTGAACGACTTTGGTGTCGCCGGTTACAATGGCGATACCCGCTTCGCGAGCCGTTGCCGCCATACTGTTTACCACGGTTTTCAGCGTCTCCATCGGCAACCCTTCTTCAAGGATAAAACCGCAAGACAGATAACGTGGGATTGCGCCGCTGACCGCAACGTCGTTGGCGGTGCCGCAAATGGCCAGCTTGCCAATGTTGCCACCGGGGAAAAATAACGGGTCAATAACGTAGCTGTCAGTCGAGAAGGCCAGACGATCGCCTTCCGCCATTAGTTGCGCCAGATCCAGACGCGCCTGATCTTCTTGTTCCGCCAGCCATGGGTTGGCAAAGGCTTCCATGAACAGACTGTTGATCAGTTGCTGCATGGCTTGTCCGCCACTTCCGTGGGCGAGTTGTACGCTATTCATGCTTCAGACTCCTGCTGACGATACTGATACCAGGCGGCACATGCGCCTTCGGAAGAGACCATCAGTGCGCCAAAGGCGGTTTGTGGGTTACAGGTGTTGCCAAACAACGAGCATTGATTCGGTTTACATTTACCCGTCAACACTTCTCCGCAACGTGCGCGCGGATCGTCATATACCTGCTGCGGTGCCGGTTGGAAATGCGCTTCGGCATCAAACCGTTGATAGTCTGGCATCAGATGAACGCCGGATGACTCAATCACGCCAAGGCCGCGCCATTCGCTGTCGCCCGTCACGCAGAACACCTCGGAAATTGCTTGTTGCGCCAGCGCATTACCGGCATCCGGTACCACGCGGCGATACTGGTTTTCGACCAGACTATGGGCCGCGATTTTCTGCTCAACCAGCATGGCGACGCCTTGCAACAGATCAAGCGGTTCGAATCCTGCGACCACCAGCGGACGGTGGAACTCGCTGGCGATAAAGTTGTAGGCGTCAGTCCCTATGACCATGCTGACGTGGCCCGGCGCGAGGAACGCGTCGATGCCGCTGTCCGGCTGTTCCAGCAGGCAGCGCAGCGTGGGGATAAGCGTGATGTGCTGGCAGAAAAAGTAAAAGTTCTGCACGTCTCGCGCTTTTGCCTGTTGCAGCGTAATGGCGGTGGTCGGCATGGTGGTTTCAAAACCCAGCCCGAAGAACACGACTTTCCGCGTCGGGTTTTCCTGCGCCAGTTTGAGCGCATCCATCGGGGAGTAAACAATGCGGACATCGGCGCCGCGCGCTTTGGCTTGCAGGAGAGAACCCTGCTTGCCCGGTACGCGCATCGCATCGCCAAAGGTGCAGAAAATCACTTCCGGGTGGCTGGCGATTTCGACGCAGCTATCAATTCTGCCCATCGGCAGTACACAGACCGGGCAGCCAGGGCCGTGAATAAATTCCACATTCTCGGGCAATAGCTGGTCGAGGCCGAATTTGAAGATAGCGTGAGTGTGGCCGCCGCAGATTTCCATGATACGCAGCGGGCGTTCGGCAGTGTAAGGGAGATGGACCGCGCGCTCACGCAGATGATCAATTAACTGCATCACCTGCTCTGGTGCGCGATATTCGTCAACAAAACGCATTATTTTTCCTCACCAAACAGTAAAGCGCCGACGTCCGGCTCAACATCAAACATGTTTTGTAGCGCCTCGAGGGTATCGCGCGCTTCGGCTTCATTAATCACACTCATGGCAAAACCAACGTGAACCAGTACCCACTGGCCTAAACGCGGCTCACCGTGTTCATCGCAACTGCCGACCAGCGTCAGGTCGACGTCGCGCTGAATACCGCAAACGTCGACTTTTGCCTGGTTGCCGTCAATGGTACGGATTTGACCCGGGACGCCTATGCACATCGCTGTGACTCCAGCCAGTTCAGCCACTGATCCATCCCTTCGCCGCTGGTGGCGGAAATCAGAATGATTTCAATTTCCGGGTTTACTTCACGGGCGCTGGCGATGCACTTCTCAACATCGAAGTTAAGGTAGGGCAGCAGGTCGATTTTGTTGAGCAGCATCAGCGAGGCGGCAGCAAACATGTGCGGGTATTTCAGCGGTTTATCTTCGCCTTCGGTGACGGAAAGCACTGCCACTTTATGACGTTCGCCGAGATCAAAGCTGGCCGGGCACACCAGGTTGCCGACATTTTCAATAAATAGAATGCCGTTATCTTCTAAAGGCAGACGCGGCGCGGCATCGGCAATCATCTGCGCGTCCAGGTGGCAACCTTTACCGGTGTTCACCTGGATGGCCGGCGTGCCGGTGGCGCGAATACGGGCTGCGTCGTTGACGGTCTGCTGGTCGCCTTCAATTACCGCACACGGCACGCGCTCTTTCAGCTTCATCAGCGTTTCGGTGAGCAGCGTGGTTTTGCCGGAGCCAGGGCTTGATACAAGGTTAAGCACCAGATGCTGGCGGGCAGCGAAGCGAGCGCGGTTACGTTCGGCCAGGCGGTTGTTTTTGTCCAGCACGTCGATTTCAACTTCCAGCATACGGCGCTGGCTCATGCCTGGCGCATGGGTTCCGGCTTCGCCGTGCCCATAATGCAGGTCGCCTTCTTCCGTCTGGCTGGGGGTAAAACTGGACGTCTTCACGCCGGTAATATTGAGCGCCGGGCGAGCCGCCGGGGCAAATGGCGCACTACGAAACGCCGAATGAGGGTTATGTTCATCGCCCTCGATATAAAGGTTGCCTTCAGCGCAACCGCATGTTGTACACATCGCTCACTCCTGGTCTATTTCTATTCTTCTAATCTGTAAGCCGTCATCGGCCACGATCCTCAGTGTGTCGCTGTTGCATTGCGGACAACGGCGGACGCGCTGTGTCAGCAGCGTGACGTATTGCTGACAAGACTCGCACCAACATTCGGCTTCTTGCTCTTCGAGGTGCAGTTTACAACCTTCCGCCAGGGTGCCGCGGCATACCAGATCAAAACAAAAGGCGAGAGCACTGGTTTCGACACAAGAAAATGCGCCAATTTTGAGCCAGACCCCAGTTACCTTTTGCGCACCGTGTTGTGTGGCCTGTTGTTCGATCAATTCCAGTGCCCGTTGGCAGAGGGTTATTTCGTGCATATCGCCTCCCATCATCTATTGCTGCGGTAAAAGCAATAAACATGCCAGTTATTGTTTTTGGCACGCTGACACTGACGACGATGACGAAATGACATGTCGTCATCGTGCTATTTGCTTGTATGTGTATGAAAAATAATGAATTTAAAGTTGGCATAAAACGTGCTTAAGGCAGGTTATCTCACGTAAACGAGTAACCTGACATGACAATTTGGGAAATAAGCGAAAAAGCTGATTACATCGCGCAGCGGCATCGTCTCCTACAGGACCAGTGGCGTATTTACTGCAATTCGCTGGTTCAGGGGATCACCCTGTCAAAAGCGCGACTGCATCACGCCATGAGCTGCGCGCCGGACAAAGATCTTTGCTTCGTTCTTTTTGAACACTTCACTATCTACGTCACGCTGGCTGACGGTTTCAACAGCCACACCATTGAGTACTACGTTGAAACGAAAGATAGCGAAGAAAAACAACTCATTGCGCAAGCGCAACTGACCATCGACGGCAAAGTTGACGAGCATGTCAGCAACCGCGATCGCGAGCAGGTGCTGGAGCACTATCTCGAGAAAATCGCCAGCGTTTACGACAGCCTGTATGCCGCGGTGGAAACCAACACCCCGGTCAATATGCACCAACTGGTAAAGGGACAATTCCCGGCGGCGTAAGCCAGAGGTTTTGCCCGTTTTGTTCGCGATGCGGTCTGACGCCGTGTCACGACTATTTTGGGGATGGGAGTGTCGATGAGTGTCGAAAATGACACTTGATGGACATGTTTTCGTCAAAAATGACTATCACCTGAGGAATGCCTGGTGAATCGTTTTGTAATTGCTGACTCCACGCTCTGTATTGGCTGCCACACTTGTGAGGCCGCCTGTTCAGAGACGCATCGCCAGCATGGCCTGCAGTCAATGCCGCGCCTGAAAGTGATGCTGAATGAAAAAGAATCCGCGCCACAACTTTGCCATCACTGCGAAGATGCGCCGTGCGCGACCGTGTGTCCTGTCAACGCCATCAACCGCGTAGATGGCGCTGTACAGTTGAATGAAAGCCTGTGCGTAAGCTGCAAACTGTGCGGGATTGCCTGCCCGTTTGGCGCGATAGAGTTTTCCGGCAGCCGTCCGCTGCATATTCCGGCCAACGCCAATACCCCGAAAGCGCCGCCTGCGCCTCCGGCTCCGGCTCGCGTGAGCACGCTGCTGGACTGGGTGCCGGGTGTTCGCGCCATCGCTGTGAAATGCGATCTGTGCAGTTTTGATGAACAAGGCCCCGCCTGTGTACGGATGTGCCCAACCAAAGCGCTGCATCTGGTTGAAAACACCGATATCGCCCGCGCCAGCAAACGTAAGCGTGAACTGACGTTCAATACCGATTTTGGCGATCTCACCTTGTTTCAGCAGGCTCAGAGTGGGGATGCAAAATGAGCGTAATTTCACTGATTAATAGCGGCGTGGCCTGGTTTGCCGCCACGGCGATTCTGGCGTTTCTGTTTTCATTCCACAAAGCGTTGAGCGGCTGGATTGCGGGCGTGGGCGGGGCCATTGGTAGCCTGTTCACGGCAGCGGCGGGTGCCCTTGCGTTGACTCACGCATTAGCGGTCAGCGGTGTGATGCCGTTTATCGGACATACCCTGCAAGTGACGCCGTTAAATGCTATCTGGTTGATTACGCTCGGTCTGTGCGGGCTGTTTGTCAGCCTGTACAACATTGACTGGCATCGTCATCCGCAGGTGAAAGCCAACGGTTTGCTGGTGAATTTATTAATGGCGGCAGCGGTCTGCGCCGTGGTCGCCAGCAACCTCGGCACGATGGTGGTGATGGCCGAAATTATGGCGCTGTGCGCCGTGTTCCTGACCGGTGGCAGCAAAGAGGGCAAGCTGTGGTTTGCGCTTGGCCGTATTGGCACACTGCTGCTGGCGGTTGCCTGCTATTTGGTGTGGCAGCGCTATGGCACGCTGGAGCTGCGCCTGCTCGACCTGCGCACGCAGGCATTGCCGCTTGGCTCGGACATCTGGCTGCTTGGCGTAGCTGGTTTTGGTCTGCTGGCCGGAATTATCCCGCTGCACGGCTGGGTGCCACAGGCACATGCCAACGCCAGCGCACCGGCTGCGGCGCTGTTCTCGACGGTTGTCATGAAGGTCGGTTTGTTAGGGATTTTGTCTCTGTCGCTGATTGGCGGTAACGCGCCGCTGTGGTGGGGCATTGCGCTGTTGGTGTTGGGCATGATCACCGCGTTTGTCGGCGGTCTGTATGCGCTGATGGAACATAACATTCAGCGTCTGCTGGCCTACCACACGCTGGAAAATATCGGCATTATTCTGCTCGGTCTTGGGGCTGGCGTGACCGGTATTGCGCTGCAACAACCGGCGCTGATTGCGCTCGGTATGACAGGCGGGCTTTACCATCTGGTTAACCACAGTCTGTTCAAGAGCACGCTGTTCCTTGGTGCGGGCAGCATCTGGTTTCGTACCGGTCATCGCGATATCGAAAAACTGGGCGGCATTGGCAAACGTATGCCGTTGATCTCGCTGGCGATGTTGGTCGGGTTGATGGCGATGGCCGCGCTGCCGCCGCTGAACGGTTTTGCCGGTGAGTGGGTTATCTATCAGTCGTTCTTCAAACTGGGTAACAGCGGCTCATTTATTGGCCGTTTGTTAGGGCCGTTGCTGGCCGTTGGGCTGGCGATTACCGGGGCGCTGGCGGTGATGTGTATGGCGAAAGTCTACGGCGTTACCTTCCTCGGCGCACCGCGTACCAAAGAGGCAGAAAACGCCTCATGCGCGCCATTCCTGATGTCGGTGAGCGTGGTGGCGTTGGCGATGTGCTGCGTGTTGGGCGGTGTTGCCGCACCGTGGCTGCTGCCGCTTCTCTCCTCTGCCGTTCCTCTGCCGCTGGAAACCGCGAATACCACCGTTTCTCAGCCAATGATTACCCTGCTGTTGATTGCCTGTCCGTTGCTGCCCTTCATCATTATGGCGATTTTCAAAGGCAACCGTCTGCCGTCGCGTTCACGCGGTACGGCGTGGGTGTGCGGTTACGATCACGAGCAGTCAATGGTGGTCACTGCGCACGGTTTTGCCATGCCGGTGAAAGAGGCCTTTGCGCCAATACTCAAACTGCGTAAATGGCTCAATCCAGTCTCACTGGTTCCGGGCTGGCAGAACGCGGCCGCGCCGGTGCTATTCCGTCGTCTGGCGCTGATTGAGCTGGCGGTGCTGGTGGTGATTGTGGTTTCACGAGGAGCCTGAGAATGAGTGTTTTATATCCGTTAATTCAGGCGCTGGTGTTGTTTGCTGCTGCGCCGTTGCTGTCTGGTATTACCCGCGTGGCGCGTGCCCGTTTGCACAATCGTCGCGGGCCGGGCGTGTTGCAGGAATATCGCGACATTATCAAACTGCTGGGTCGCCAGAGTATTGCGCCTGCGGATTCCAGTTGGGTGTTTCGCCTGACGCCATTTGTGATGGTCGGCGTGATGCTGACTATCGCTACCGCGCTGCCGGTGGTGACCGTCGGTTCTCCACTGCCGCAACTGGGCGATTTGATCACCCTGATTTACCTTTTTGCGATCGCCCGTTTCTTCTTTTCTATCGCCGGTCTGGATACCGGTAGCCCGTTCACCGCGATTGGCGCCAGCCGTGAAGCGATGCTCGGCGTACTGGTAGAGCCGATTCTGCTGCTGGGCCTGTGGGTCGCGGCGCAGGTGGCGGGTTCCACGCACATCAGCAATATCGCCGACACGATTTACCACTGGCCTGTGGCCCGCAGTATTCCGCTGATTCTGGCGCTGTGCGCCTGTGCCTTCGCCACTTTCATCGAGATGGGCAAACTGCCGTTTGACCTGGCGGAAGCGGAGCAGGAGCTACAGGAAGGGCCGCTGACCGAATACAGCGGCAGCGGTTTTGCGGTGCTGAAGTGGGGCATCAGCCTGAAACAACTGGTGGTGCTGCAAATGTTTGTCGGCGTGTTCCTGCCGTGGGGACAGATGGAAACCTTTACCGCAGGTGGATTGCTGCTGGCGCTGGTGATTGCCGTCGTCAAGCTGGTTGCTGGCGTACTGGTGATCGCGCTGTTCGAAAACAGCATGGCGCGTCTGCGTTTTTGCGCCACTTCACGCGTGACCTGGGCCGGTTTTGGGTTTGCGTTTTTAGCCTTCGTCTCCTTGCTGGCGGCGTGATTAAGAGAGTTTGAGCATGTCTGAAGAAAAAGTAGGTCAACAATACCTTGCGGCGCTGCACCAGGCATTTCCGGGCGTAGTTCTGGACGAAGCCTGGCAGACCAAAGATCAGCTGACGATTACGGTGAAGGTGAACTACCTGCCGGAAGTGGTCGAGTTCCTGTATTACAAACAGGGCGGATGGTTGTCCGTGCTGTTCGGTAACGACGAACGCCAGTTATGCGGCCATTATGCCGTGTACTACGTGATGTCGATGGAGCAGGGCGTTAAATGCTGGGTCACTGTCCGTGTTGAAGTGGATGCCAACACGCTGGAGTTCCCGTCTGTTACCCCACGCGTTCCGGCAGCAGTCTGGGGCGAGCGTGAAGTCCGCGATATGTATGGGCTGATCCCGGTTGGCTTGCCGGATGAGCGTCGTCTGGTTCTGCCGGATGACTGGCCGGATGAACTCTATCCGCTGCGTAAAGACAGCATGGATTACCGTCAGCGTCCGGCGCCGACTACCGACGCCGAGACTTACCAGTTCATCAACGAACTGGGCGACAAGAAAAACAATGTGGTGCCGATTGGCCCGCTGCATGTGACCTCCGACGAACCGGGGCATTTCCGTCTGTTCGTTGACGGCGAGAACATTATCGACGCCGACTACCGTCTGTTCTATGTCCACCGCGGCATGGAGAAACTGGCGGAAACCCGTATGGGTTACAACGAAGTCACCTTCCTGTCGGATCGCGTCTGCGGCATCTGCGGTTTTGCCCACAGCACCGCCTACACCACCTCCGTTGAAAACGCGATGGGCATCGTGGTGCCGGAACGTGCGCAGATGATCCGCGCCATTCTGCTGGAAGTGGAGCGTCTGCACTCGCACCTGCTGAACCTCGGCCTGGCCTGTCACTTCACCGGCTTTGACTCCGGCTTTATGCAGTTCTTCCGCGTGCGTGAAACCTCCATGAAAATGGCGGAGATCCTCACCGGGGCGCGTAAAACCTACGGTCTTAACCTGATCGGCGGGATTCGCCGCGATCTGCTGAAAGAGGACATGATCCAGACTCGCCAACTGGCGCAGCAGATGCGTCGCGATGTGCAGGATCTGGTGGATATGCTGCTCAGCACGCCGAACATGGAGCAGCGTACTGTCGGTATCGGTCGTCTGGACCCGGAAATCGCCCGTGACTTCAGTAACGTCGGCCCGATGGTTCGTGCCAGCGGTCATGCCCGCGACACCCGCGCCGATCACCCGTTTGTCGGTTACGGTCTGCTGCCGATGGAAGTTCACAGCGAGCAGGGCTGCGACGTTATCTCCCGTCTGAAAGTGCGCATCAACGAAGTCTATACCGCGCTGAATATGATCGACTATGGCCTCGACAATCTGCCGGGCGGCGCGCTGGCGGTGGAAGGCTTTACCTATATTCCGCATCGCTTTGCACTGGGCTTCTCGGAAGCACCACGTGGGGATGATATTCACTGGAGCATGACCGGCGACAACCAGAAGCTGTACCGCTGGCGCTGCCGTGCGGCGACCTACGCCAACTGGCCGACGCTGCGTTACATGCTGCGCGGCAACACCGTTTCCGATGCGCCGCTGATTATCGGTAGCCTTGACCCTTGCTACTCCTGTACTGACCGTATGACCGTCGTCGACGTGCGTAAGAAGAAGAGCAAAGTCGTGCCATACAAAGAACTTGAGCGCTACAGCATTGAGCGTAAAAACTCGCCGCTGAAATAAGGAATCGCCATGTTTACCTTTATCAAAAAAGTCATTAAAACCGGCACACCGACCTCGTCTTATCCGCTTGAGCCGATCGCGGTTGATAAAAACTTCCGTGGCAAACCGGAACATAACCCGCAGCAGTGTATTGGCTGCGCGGCCTGCGTTAATGCCTGTCCGTCGAATGCGTTGACGGTAGAAACCGATTTGGCGACAGGCGAGCTGGCCTGGCAGTTCAACCTTGGGCGTTGCATCTTCTGCGCCCGCTGTGAAGAAGTCTGCCCCACCGCGGCGATTAAGCTGTCGCAGGAGTACGAACTGGCGGTATGGAAGAAAGAAGACTTTCTGCAGCAGTCTCGCTTTGCACTGTGTAACTGTCGCGTGTGCAATCGTCCTTTTGCCGTTCAGAAAGAGATCGATTACGCCATTGCGCTGCTTAAGCACAACGGCGATAGCCGTGCGGAAAATCACCGTGAAAGCTTTGAGACTTGCCCGGACTGTAAGCGCCAGAAATGCCTGGTGCCGTCCGACCGTATTGAACTGACTCGCCATATGAAAGAGGCCAGCTAATGAGCAATTTATTAGGCCCACGTGATGCCAATGGTATTCCGGTACCGATGACGGTGGACGAATCCATCGCCAGCATGAAAGCGTCGTTACTGAAAAACATTAAACGTTCGGCGTACGTCTACCGTGTGGACTGCGGCGGTTGCAACGGTTGCGAAATTGAAATTTTCGCCACCCTCTCTCCGCTGTTCGACGCCGAGCGTTTTGGCATCAAAGTGGTACCGTCGCCGCGCCACGCAGACATTCTGCTGTTTACCGGCGCGGTCACCCGCGCAATGCGTTCACCGGCGTTACGTGCCTGGCAATCTGCGCCAGATCCGAAAATTTGTATCTCCTACGGGGCCTGCGGCAACAGCGGTGGTATATTCCACGATCTTTATTGCGTCTGGGGCGGCACCGACAAAATCGTCCCGGTGGATGTCTACATTCCTGGCTGTCCGCCAACGCCTGCGGCAACGCTGTACGGCTTTGCGATGGCGCTGGGTCTGCTGGAGCAGAAAATTCACGCGCGTGCGCCAGGCGAACTGGATGAACAGCCCGCGGAGATCCTGCATCCCGAGATGGTGCAACCGCTGCGCGTGAAGGTTGATCGCGAAGCGCGTCGTCTGGCCGGTTATCGCTATGGCCGCCAGATTGCCGATGATTACCTGCGCCAGTTAGGGCAGGGCGAACATCAGGTGGCGCGCTGGCTGGAAGCAGAAAACGATCCGCGTTTGACCGAGATCGTCACGAATCTTAACCATGTTGTTGAAGAGGCGCGTATCCGATGAGTGAAACGGTGGTGTTCAGTCAACTGAGCCGTAAATTTATTGATGAGAATGATGCAACGCCCGCCGAGGCGCAGCAGGTCGTCTATTACAGCCTGGCGATTGGCCACCACCTGGGGGTCATTGATTGTCTGGAAGCGGCGTTGACCTGCCCATGGGATGACTACCTGGCCTGGATCTCCACGCTTGAAGAGGGCAGTGAAGCCCGCCGTAAAATGGAAGGTGTGCCGAAGTACGGCGAAATCGTCATCGATTTTAGCCATGTGCAAATGCTGGCGCGTGCGTTTGATAACGCGCTCGCCGTGCAGACGCCGCCACAACAGGCGTGGAGCAAGCTGATGCTCAGTATGCTTCATGATATTCATCAGGAAAGCGCCATCTATCTGATGGTGAGGAGACACCGTGACTGACGTTTTATTGTGTGTCGGCAACAGTATGATGGGTGACGACGGCGCAGGCCCGCTGCTGGCGGAAATGTGTGCCGCCGCGCCGAAAGGGGACTGGGTTGTCATTGATGGCGGCAGCGCGCCGGAAAACGACATCGTGGCGATTCGCGAATTACGCCCGAGCCGCCTGTTGCTTGTTGATGCCACCGATATGGGGCTCAATCCCGGCGAGATCCGCATCATCGATCCCGACGATATCGCCGAGATGTTTATGATGACCACCCATAATATGCCGCTCAACTACCTGGTCGATCAGCTCAAAGACGATGTTGGCGAGGTAATTTTCTTAGGCATTCAGCCGGATATCGTCGGGTTCTATTATCCGATGACCCAGCCGATCAAAGATGCCGTAGAAACGGTTTACCAGCGACTGGAAGGCTGGGAAGGGCACGGTGGATTTGCGCAGTTAGAGGCTGAAGAATGACCACGCCGGATGGCGGCTTCGCCTTATCCGGCCTACAAAACCCTGTAATCCTGTAATCCTGTAGGCCGGATGGTGGCTTCGCCTTAACCGGCCAACAAAACCCTGTAATTCTGTAGGCCGGATGGTGGCTTCGCCTTAACCGGCCAACAAAACCCTGTAATTCTGTAGGCCGGATGGTGGCTTCGCCTTAACCGGCCAACAAAACCCTGTAATTCTGTAGGCCGGATGATGGCTTCGCCTTAACCGGCCTACAAACCCTGTAATCCTGTAGGCCGGATGGTGGCTTCGCCTTAACCGGCCAACAAAACCCTGTAATTCTGTAGGCCGGATAAGCGTTAGCGCCATCCGGCACTGCTGTTACGCCAAATCTTCTCCGTTACTGGCGATCACTTTCTTATACCACCAGAACGATTTTTTCCGCGTCCGGGCAAGCGTGCCGTTTCCGGCGTCGTCGCGGTCGACATACACGAATCCGTAGCGTTTACTCATTTCACCGGTGGACGCCGAAACCAGATCGATACAACCCCAGGTGGTGTAACCCATCAGCGGCACGCCGTCTTCGATAGCGTCGGCCATCGCCCGAATATGCTCGCGCAGATAGCTGATCCGGTAATCGTCATTAATCTCGCCATTTGCGTCGACTTCATCTTTTGCGCCAAGGCCGTTTTCCACCAGAAACAACGGTTTCTGATAGCGGTCGTACATCATATTCATGGTGATGCGCAGACCCAGCGGGTCAATGCCCCAGCCCCATTCGCTTACCGTGATGTGAGGGTTACGCAGGGATTTCACCACGTTCGCCGCACTGGTGTTTTTGGTGTTCATTTCCGCCGAGGCGCAGCGTGACGCGTAATAGCTGAAGGAGACGAAATCGACGGTATTTTTCAGGATCGCATCGTCTTCCGGGGCTTTCTCAATCACCACCCCTTTTTCACGGAACACGCGAGCGGAATAGGCGGGATACGCGCCGCGCGCCTGTACATCAATAAAGAACAGGTTTTCGCGGTCTTTTTCCAGCGCCGTCCAGACATCTTCCGGTTTGCAGGAATAGGGGTAAAAGTTCCCGCCCGCCAGCATACAGCCGACCTGGTTTTGTGGGTTCACCTGATGGGCGATTTTGGTCGCCAGGGCGCTGGCGATCAGCTCATGGTGCGCGGCCTGGTATTTCACCTGATCCTGATTTTCCCCTTCTTCAAACACCAGCCCGGCACCGGAGAACGGGCTGTGCAGCATAATGTTGATTTCGTTGAAGGTGAGCCAGTATTTCACCAGACCGTCAAAGGCTTCGAAGCAGGTGCGCGCATAACGGGTAAAAAACTCGACCATCTTACGGTTGCGCCAGGAGCCGTACTCGGTGACCAGATGCATCGGCACATCAAAGTGGCACAGGGTGACTAACGGCTCGATACCGTACTTTTTGCACTCGGCAAACACCGCGCGGTAAAACGCGATGCCTTCTTCGTTCGGCGTCTGTTCGTCGCCGTTAGGGTACAGGCGGCTCCAGGCGATGGAGGTGCGAAACACCGTGAAGCCCATTTCCGCCATCAGCGCGATATCATCTTTATAGCGATGATAAAAATCGATTGCCTCGTGGCTCGGATAAAACTCGTCATCCCGCAACTGGAAACGCTTTTCCTGACCCAGTTTCACCGGCATACGGCGCTCGCCGTGTGGGATCATATCAACGGTGGTCAGCCCTTTGCCGCCCTCCCGGAATGCCCCTTCAGACTGGTTGGCGGCCAGTGCGCCGCCCCATAAAAATCCTTGCGGAAATACAGACATAGTAAACCTCAATTAATGCCAGTCAGACGCTGGCGCCTTTCGCAGTATTCGGTTGTGCGGCCTGGTTTTTTCTGGCCTGTTCAGCCGCATCTTCGACAGGAATATCTTCAAAACCAAGGAGTAACGTCAGCACAAAGGAGAGCACTACCGCTAACGCCATCACCCCAAACACCCACACGATGGTCATCGGATTGGCGGGGTCGAAGAACTGAACGCTGGTAAACAGACCCGGTGCGGCCATTGAGTGGCTGGCAAGACCTGCCATTCCGGCGACCGCGCCGCAGATAAAGCCGCTGATGAGACTCGCAATCAGCGGGCGTTTCAGACGTACCGCCACCCCGTAGAGCGCCGGTTCAGAAATCCCGGCCATAATCGCGGAAGCGGCGGCGGCCAGCGCCGTCTGACGCAGTTCCGGGTTTTTGGTTTTCCAGGCGACGGCTAACGATGAACCGCCGAGCGACAGGTTGGCGCCAATTTCTGACGGCATGACCATGCCTTCTTTGCCCGTTTCGGCGATGGTCTGGATGATGGTTGGCGTAAAGACGCGATGCATCCCGGTCATCACCAGCAGCGGCCACAGTGCGCCCATAATGGCGACGGAAAGCCAGCCGAGATAGCCGTGGATGGTGTAGACCAGCGCAGAAATGGCGCTACCGATCCAGATTCCAATCGGGCCAATCAGCACGATGGCGAGCGGGGCGGCGATCAGCACGATCAGCATCGGTTTCAGGAAGTTTTTGGTCACCGCTGGCGTAATACGATCGACCCAGCGTTCGATGTACGACAGACACCAGGTCATCACCAACGCCGGGATCACCGTGTAGGTATATTTCACTGCGGTCACCGGGATCAGGGCGAACTCCACGTGCTCACCCTGGGCCGCTTTCGCCATCAGATCGATAAAGCTCGGATGCACCAGCACGCCCGCGATGGCAATCGCCAGCGACATATTGGTCTTGAATTTAATGGCGGCTGACGCCGCGACCATCAGTGGCAGGAAGAAGAACGCGCCGTCGCCGATCACGGTCAGAATGGTCAGCGTCGAAGAGCCTTTCACCAGCACACCGGTCATTTCCAGGATCATCGCCAGCAGTTTCAGCATCGATCCACCGATAATCGCCGGGATCAGCGGGGACATGGTGCCGATCAGGGCGTCCAGGATCCCTGCGCCAATGCGCTTGAGCGTCAGCTTCGGTTTACCAACAGGCGCTGCGGGCTGCATCTCTCCAGGCAGCAGATTCACGACTTCACGATAAGCCTGTGAAACGGTGTTGCCGATGATCACCTGACATTGGTTGTCGTTGCGAACCACACCGAGTACGCCGCTGAGCGCTTTTAAGGTTGCGCTATCGACACGCGCGTCTTCTTTGACGACGAAACGCAAACGCGTCATGCAGTGTGTGACGGCAGTAATGTTGTCGACACCACCCAAAGCCGACACGATGGAGCCCGCCAGTGCCGCATAATTCTTGGACATCGGATTTTACCCTGTTTTATCAGTAAGGTACGTTATATCGCCATGCTTCATTGCCTGGAGTCTGGCGGTGATGAAACACACAATAGGAAACCGGTTCCACAAAATCATGAATAGATTTTGCTTGTGAGGCAAGTAGAAAGCATGTCTGCTTTATGTTTTGTGAGATAGATCTTGTTTTTATGTTGAGAAACTGACTCCCACGCCAAAAATAGCGTGAAATTTTTGTTGGCCTGGTGAGATAAGCGCAGGTGGTATAATTTATCTCGTGATATTATTCAGAAAAACCATAAGCATTGATCCTGTGGAAAATATCAAGTTTAGTCGCAAAGTAATGTCCAAACGCTATTTCTTTGGAAGGTTTATAAGGGTAAATAGAGTAATATATAAGTAAACTACAGACTAATAGAAAATCTGTTTTTCAAAACTCTGACAAATGTTATTATCAGTCACGTAGTAATTTTTTAATGTTGGATCCTGGCAAGGTTCATAAGCTGTAAACATGGCAATGTACAAATAAATAACAAGAGACAAAATGTTTAATAAAATGAAAAGAGAGAAAAATAGGATTGCAATTATCGTCGCATATCTTTGGAATCTCTTGGGTGGTTCATTATTTTTTGAAAACAATGAAAGGAAAGCATATAAAATGACATAGATAAACATTGGCGATGTGCAGGCCAGTGCGATGACCTTCCCATTGAACCAGAAATAATTACTACTGGTAAAGAAGAGAAGCAGATATCGCCAGGGCAGATTGAGGGTGAAAAATACAAAAATACTGAGAATACTAATGGTGAATATACAGGCCATTCGTATTTTTATTCTGTCAAAAGTGGTCGGGATGGCTTTCATATTTTTCTCAGTTATGAAGATAGTAAAATAAAGGCATGTCCTGCATTAAGTTTTTGTGATTTAGATTAGGTTTGATTATCTCGAGCATGTCACAGAAGCACCTTCAGTTGGTATGATGGGCAAAGATGTAGGGGGTGTTTATTTCAAAAATAAGGCTAATAAAAACCGCGTGTATCAATCTCAGGGCAAACATTGACATTAATAACATAATAGTTTTTTAATCCAGGCATTTTACAGGGGATAAAGGAGGAAAATAACATAATGTATAAATAAAAAAACAGAGTGGCTATATTAAGTAGCATAAAAAGTGCAATGCAACTTATAGCAAATATGTCACCAAAAATATCTAGTTTTTTTGGGGAACGATGTGTTTTAGAGAAAATTGCAAAAAAGGACATAACAATGCAATATGCTAATAATGGCACTGCGGATAAACATGCAATGCGTCTGCCATCGAACCAAAAATAATCATGATTTTTAGTAATGAATACCATATCGTGAAATGGTAGGTTTACCGCTAGCACGATGAGTGCGCCCATAAACGCAGCAACTGCCATAATGGCAAGGCGCAGACCTATTTGTTTCAATAAAGTAATGCAGTATCTTTTCATATTTTTATCAATCATTCAGGTTATAAGAAAGTGTGAAAGCCTTGGTGTCGATTATTGCTATGTTTTTTTAATGGAACGATAGTCATGATATCTCCTATAGTTAACTAAATGGACTTTGAACAGTGTGAACTCCACAAGCTAATAGAGAATCTGTTTTTCAAAGCGCTGACAAATGTTATTATCAGTCACGTAGTAATTTTTTAATGTTGGATCCTGGCAAGGTTCATAAGCTGTAAACATGGCAATGTACAAATAAATAACAAGAGACAAAATGTTTAATAAAATGAAAAGAGAGAAAAATAGGATTGCAATTATCGTCGCATATTTTTGGAATCTCTTAGGTGGTTCATTATTTTTTGAAAACAATGCAAGGAAAGCATATAAAATGACATAGATAAACATTGGCGATGTGCAGGCCAGTGCGATGACCTTCCCATTGAACCAGAAATAATTACTACTGGTAAAGAAGAGAAGCAGATATCGCCAGGGCAGATTGAGGGTGAAAAATACAAAAATACTGAGAGTGCTAATGATGAATATACAGGCCATTCGTATTTTTATTCTGTCAAAAGTGGTAGGGTTACTTTTTTTCATATATTCCATCAATTATGTAAGTTAAAAAACAAAGGCATCTCATGGCCTAAGTGAGAGTTATTCCATAATCTAATTTTTTGCTCTTCTGCCAGAGCATCAAGTAGATGTTTTTTCAGCTCAGCAGACAAGCCATACTTGGTATCGAGTTGGTTTAATCCGTAATTCAAACTAATGCCCAGTGCAATTACAATGAAGGTAGTAAGAATAATCCATGGACAAACCAGCGCAATTGCCCCGCCAACGGCAATAGCAACAACCGTTGAAACCAGCGCCTTCGCTGTATCCATAATCATGTCACCGAAGAAATCGACGAGGCTGCACTCTTTTTTGAAGATCAACTCTATAGCTCGAAAAGCGAGAGAAAAATAAACACAGAATTTTACGCCTCTGATAATGTTATAAGCCACACCCCGCCAGCCGATTCCGAGTTCCAGTAACTGCAGGTTTTTTGCTTTATAACGGGTTCCATTAAGAATACGTCTCAGACTGGGGTAGCCGGTGATTTTAATGTAGGACACGCCATTGTATTTACAGGTTGTCGCGGCGATGCCTAAACCTTTAAAATTGAACGCCAGTTGATTGGCTTCATTAAGGTATGTTGTGAAATCCCTGGCCGTATGCGCCCCATCCCAGATATCTTTGATATTGCCGCCGCCCAGCTTGTACGAGAAAAAATCGTCGGCTTTACCGGTGAGATCGCTCAGGATGCCTCTGGCTTCCTGTAGCGTAAATAACATAATGTAGTGAGTGTTTTTGGCTAACAGCTCCTCCATATGGGGAAGCGTGTCAATATAAGGGTGGTTGGGCACCAGTTGGTTGATGGGCTGCTGACCGCGCAGAATATCGCCCATTGAATCAGCCCATGAATCCCCTCTGCGTCCTTGTCCATATCTCATCCTTGTTTCTCCTGATGATACGTTGTCAGAAAATTCGCTCTTCCCACAGACTGTAGGTGCTGGTGCCTGCTACGCAGTGCTCCCAGCTAATGGATTGATAGGTAAAAGAGATTCTCTCCTGAACCTCCTCTCCGTCGTGGTGAATATTGTGAGGAACGTGAAGATCAATTTCAGCAATGCGCGCATCGGTCAGTTTTATCTGGTAGTAACGTTCATTACAGCCGGTTCTGTCCGTTCGATAAAAATCAAAAGTGCAACTGAGGGATTCATTCTCTGAAATGGCTTTCGCTAGCAGTGGGGACGATTTATCAATCGGCTTAATAATAGAGATGTTGTGGTGATTCACATTTTGTTCGCGCGAAAGGGTATGTGCCAGGGTGAAAATAAATATTTGATCGCAATGCGCAATTTGCGCTTTATTACCGACAGATGCCTGACTCAGGCATCCAGAGGATATCAGCCCTTGTTGTTCACCCTCGAGTGCGAGGTAAATTAATCCAGCCATATGAATGTTCCTGATTTATTTATTGTGTTTATGTATATAAGTTGGCATCAAAAGAAAATATAAAACTTTTGCAGTATTCTCCGTTCGGAAATACAAATAAATAAGAAACGTGTGCAATGGTTAATTTTGCGCACTAATAGATAAAAACAGATATTAATGGTTTAGGTAATTAACGCAAAGGAATCCAATATATCCTGATAACGGTGATAGTGAAGAGGTGAGGGCCGTGGACTAAACGCTGCAAATTCGGTTGCGCTGAAGTAAACTTCCCGCCATCAAAACGTAAGGAATGAGTAATATGACGACGATGCTGGAGGTGGCGAAGCGCGCCGGTGTGTCGAAGGCGACGGTTTCCCGGGTGCTTTCTGGTAACGGCTACGTCAGCCAGGAAACCAAAGACCGCGTGTTTGAGGCTATCGAAGAGAGCGGGTATCGCCCTAATTTGCTGGCGCGTAGTCTGGCGGCTAAGAGCACCCAGACCCTCGGTCTGGTGGTGACGAACACCCTGTATCACGGCGTCTATTTTAGCGAGTTGCTGTTTCATACGGCGCGGATGGCGGAAGACAAAGGCCGTCAGTTGCTCCTTGCCGATGGTAAGCACAGCGCTGAGGAAGAGCGTCAGGCGATCCAGTATCTGCTCGATTTGCGCTGCGACGCGGTGATGATCTACCCGCGTTTTCTCAGCGTGGATGAGATAGACGACATCATCGACAGCCATTCTCAGCCGATTATGGTGCTTAACCGTCAGTTGCGCAAAAACAGCAGCCATAGCGTCTGGTGCGATCAAAAACAGACCAGCTTTAACGCCGTCACGCAGTTGATTGCCTCCGGTCACCAGCAGATCGCGTTTATTACCGGCTCAATGGATTCCCCGACCGGCGTGGAACGTCTTTCTGGGTATAAAGATGCGCTGGCGCATCATGGCATCGCCTTAAACCATGACCTGATTGTGAACGGAAAATGGACGCCCGCCAGCGGTGCGGAAGGTGTTAACACGTTGCTCTCCCGTAACGTCAATTTCACGGCGCTGGTCGCCAGTAATGACGACATGGCGATTGGCGCCATCAAACAACTCCACGAGCAGGGAATGAGCGTGCCTGCGCAGGTGTCGGTGATTGGATTCGACGATATTGCGATGGCGCCGTATACCATTCCGGCGCTTTCCAGCGTCAAAATTCCGGTCACCGAGATGATTCAGGAGACGATTGGGCGACTTATCTTTATGCTGGACGGCGGGGCATTTACGCCACCCAAACCCTTTACCGGCGAGCTTATCCGCCGCGACTCGCTAGCGCTGTCACATCCGGGCTAAGGGTTGTCAATTGTCATCGTCACTAGTGACGATGACACCTCAAAATCACACAGCATAAATAAAAATTCGTTTAATAACAGCACATTAAAAACTGGCACGAATTATGAATACTTCGGCACATAATCTGTCATTGCTGGAGAATTTGATGAACCGTTTCATCATTGCTGACGCTACGAAATGCATTGGTTGCCGTACTTGTGAAGTGGCCTGTGTGGTATCCCATCAGGAAGACCAGGACTGCGCGTCGCTGACCCCTGAAACCTTTTTACCGCGCATCCATGTTATCAAAGGGGTGAACGTCTCCACGGCGACGCTGTGCCGTCAGTGCGAAGACGCACCGTGTGCGAATGTCTGCCCGAACGGTGCGATCAGCCGTGACAAAGGGTTTGTCCATGTCATGCAGGAACGCTGCATTGGCTGTAAAACCTGCGTGGTGGCGTGCCCGTACGGCGCAATGGAAGTGGTTGTCCGTCCGGTAATCCGCAACAGCGGAGCGGGCCTGAACGTGCGTGCAGAAAAAGCAGAAGCCAATAAATGTGACCTGTGCCATCACCGCGATGCGGGCCCGGCCTGTATGGAAGTGTGTCCGACTCACGCGTTGATCTGTGTGGATCGCAACAAGCTTGAGCAACTGAGCGCAGAAAAACGTCGCCGTGCGGCGCTGGATTCTACAGCATCGCTGCTCTTCTGATATCTGAAAATCCGCGTAAAATACGGTAGTACTTATGCCGGATGGCGATGCTTACGCATCTTATCCGGCCTACTGTTCGCATCCCCGTAGGCCTGATAAGCGAAGCGCCATCAGGCAAACCGGGATAGATGACTGCGGAAACGACTTAATGACACTAAACAATCACTCCGGCGTACAGCTGCGTATTCGCGGTAAAGTGCAGGGCGTCGGGTTTCGCCCCTTTGTCTGGCAACTGGCGCAGCAACTGCAACTGCACGGCGATGTCTGTAATGACGGTGATGGCGTCGTCGTTCGCCTGCTGGAAGATCCCACCACGTTTATTGCTGAACTGCATCAGCATTGCCCGCCGCTGGCGCGTATCGACAGCGTTGAGAGCGAGCCTTTTGCCTGGTCGCAACGGCCTGCTGACTTCACCATTCGCCAAAGCGCGGGGGGAACGATGAACACGCAGATCGTTCCTGATGCGGCCACGTGTCCTGCCTGTCTGACTGAAATGCGTACCCCTGGCGAGCGGCGCTACCGTTACCCGTTTATCAACTGCACCCACTGCGGCCCTCGTTTCACTATTATTCGCGCCATGCCGTACGACCGCCCGTTTACCGTCATGGCGTCATTTCCGCTCTGTCCGCAATGCGATACGGAGTACCGCGACCCGTATGACCGTCGCTTCCACGCGCAGCCGGTCGCATGTCCGGCGTGTGGGCCGCATCTTGCGTGGCGTTCTGCCGATGTACAGGCAGAAAAAGAAGAGGCATTGCAGGCTGCGGTGGCGATGCTGAACGCCGGGGGCATTGTCGCCATCAAAGGGATTGGGGGTTTTCACCTGGCCTGTGATGCGCGCAACGCCGATGCGGTCGCCCTGCTGCGGGCGCGTAAACACCGCCCGGCAAAACCGCTGGCGGTGATGCTGCCGACAGAAAAAGGTCTGCCGGACGCGGCACGTCGTCTGTTGACCACGCCCGCCGCCCCGATTGTGCTGGTGGATAAACAGTTCGTTGATTCGCTCTGCGACGGCATTGCGCCCGGACTTGCGGAAGTCGGCGTGATGCTGCCCGCCAATCCGCTACAGCATTTGCTGTTGCAGGAAATGAACGGGCCGTTGGTGATGACCTCCGGCAATCTGAGTGGTAAACCTCCCGCCATTACCAACGCCCAGGCGCTGGATGATTTGCAGGCGATTGCCGACGGTTTCCTGTTGCACAATCGCGACATCGTGCAGCGGATGGATGATTCCGTGGTGCGTGAAAGCGGTGAAATGCTGCGCCGTTCACGCGGTTATGTACCAGACGCGCTGGCGTTGCCGCCGGGGTTTCGCGATGTGCCGCCGATGCTTTGCCTGGGCGCCGATCTCAAAAATACCTTCTGCCTGGTGCGTGGGGAACAGGCGGTGCTGAGCCAGCATTTGGGCGATCTCAGCGATGATGGCATTCAACACCAGTGGCGTGATGCGCTGCGCCTGATCCAGAGCATTTATGACTTTACGCCGCAACGCATTATTTGCGATGCGCATCCGGGCTACGTCTCCAGCCAGTGGGCGAGTGAGATGAATCTGCCGACTGACAGGGTATTGCACCATCATGCCCACGCGGCGGCGTGTATGGCCGAACACGGCTGGCCGCTGAATGGCGGTGACGTGATCGCCCTGACGCTGGACGGCATCGGGATGGGCGAAAACGGTGCGCTGTGGGGCGGGGAGTGTTTACGGGTTAATTACCGTGAATGTGAGCATCTTGGTGGACTGCCCGCCGTGGCGCTTGCCGGTGGCGATCTCGCAGCGAAGCAACCCTGGCGTAACCTGTTGGCGCAGTGTTTACGTTTTTTACCCGACTGGCAGCAATATCCGGAAACTGACGGCGTGCAGCGACAGAACTGGAGTGTGCTGGCGCGGGCGATTGAGCGTGGGATTAATGCGCCGCTGGCCTCGTCATGTGGGCGTCTGTTTGATGCCGTTGCCGCCGCGTTAGGCTGTGCGCCAGAATCACTCAGCTATGAAGGGGAAGCCGCCTGTACGCTGGAAGCACTGGCTTCGCCGTGTCAGAGCGTTGAACATCCGGTGACCATGCCATTGAGCGAAAATCAACTGGATCTGGCAACCTTCTGGCACCAGTGGCTGAACTGGCAGGCAACGCCCGCTGAACGCGCATGGGCGTTCCACGACGCGCTGGCGCGTGGGTTTGCCGCTATGATGCGTGAACAGGCCGCATCACGCGGGATTACGACGCTGGTCTTCAGCGGTGGGGTGATGCATAACCGCTTGCTGTCATCGCGGCTGGCCTTTTATCTTGCTGATTTTACGCTGTTGTTCCCGCAGCAGCTACCGGCGGGCGATGGTGGGCTTTCGCTGGGGCAGGGGGTGATTGCCGCAGCGCGCTGGTTGAACCCGCGTGATATGCCGGATGGCGACGCGTAGCGCCTTATCCGGCCTACAAAGCGGTCTTCACTGACCACGAAGGCGCACAACTGGCCTTTCCGGCCTACAACGTGCTACATGCCGTAGGCCGGATAAGGCGTCGCCGCCATCCGGCACCACGCCATTTACGCTGGCAGCGTTTTCAACAGGGCGAAAGCCTCTTTCATTCTGTCTTCACTGACCACGAAGGCGCACAACTGGCCTTTCCGGCCTACAAAATGCTACATGCCGTAGGCCGGATAAGGCGTCGCCGCCATCCGGCACCACGTCACTTACGCGGGCAGTGTTTTCAACAGAGCGAAAGCCTCTTTCATTCTGTCTTCACTGCCGACGAAGGCGCACAACTGGCCTTTCCGGCCTACAAAGTGCCACATGCCGTAGGCCGGATAAGGCGTCGCCGCCATCCGGCACCACGCCATTTACGCTGGCAGCGTTTTCAACAGGGCGAAAGCCTCTTTCATTCTGTTTTCACTGACCACGAAGGCGCACAACTGGCCTTCGTCGTTCATCCCTCTGGCAACCATTCCGTCAGCTTCTGCCACAATGTGCCAGTGCAGATCCTGACGTTGGGTTTCCCCGGCCAGATGTAACGGCAATTCCGGCGTTTTGATTTTCACGAGCATCGCGGGCAACTTCAGCGGGACATTTCCGCCGAGCAGATTTTTCGCCAGATACATCGCGCTGAGCTGAATCGGCTGCAGGAACGGCAGTACCTGGCCGTTGATTTCCGCACAGTCACCGAGGGCGTAAATGTCCGGATGACTGGTTTGCAGATAGCTGTCCACGCAAACGCCGCGATTGAGGGTTACACCGGCACGACGCCCCAGCGCGGTTTCCGGGCGCAGGCCGGTGGCGGCGATCACCGCATCGACCTCGACACTGCGTTGACGATCGAGCGTTGCACGGATCCCGGACGCCGTTTGCTCCAGCCCCTGAAGCTGTGATTTCAGCAACAGATGTACGCCCATATCGGTAAGACGATGCTGTAAGCGACTGCTCACTTCCGGCGGCATCAGTGAAGAAAGAATGCTGGCGGCGTTATCAATCAACGTCACGGCTTTGCCCGCCCGACAGAAATCCATCGCCAGCTCGCTGCCGATCAGACCGCCGCCGACAATCAATACCCGGCGCGCGTCGCGCAGTTGCGTTTCACACGCGCGGTACTCCTGCTGACTGTTCAGTGTGAGTATTAACTCACGCCCGGCAACAGGAGGGACAAAGGCCGACGCGCCAGTCGCCAGCACCAGCTTGTCGTACGACCACTGCGTGTCCTGACTTTTCACCACGTGGGCATTGGCATCAATGTCGGTGACCCAGGTGTGCGGGAACAGGCGTAAAGTAAACTGTTCGGCAAACTCCCCCGCCGACTGGCGGGTGAGGTCGTCAGCGCGCTGCGCCTGGCTGATAACGTGGCTAAGATCGGGCTTGTTATATTCCTCGATGCTGTCAGCCGCAATCAGGGTCAACGGGATATCAGCATCCTGTTTACGGATGTTTTTGACTAACTGGCGGGCGGCGAAACCCGAACCAATAATGACAATTCCGTGGCTCATTTTGCCTCCGTTGCCAGTACGTCGAAGACCTCTTTACCCAATGAACATTCCGGGCAGAGGAAGTTGTCCGGCACGTTACTCCACGGTGTGCCGGGGGCGACATCCTGTAACGGTTCGCCTTTGGCGGGATCGTAAATCCACTGGCAAACGCTGCATTGCATGCTGGGGCCGAGGTCGGCTGCCGCTGCGGCGGCACAGGCGCACGCATCTTCTTTGGCGGTCGCCGTGGCGCTGGTTTCCGGCAGCGGAGCGAGCGCCCACTGACGTGCAATTTCGCGCCCGTGCTGACGGCACAGTTCCAGCGCATCCAGGTCCGGGCGCCATTTGGCTTTCAGGCTCAGCGACATTTCAAAACCGGCATCCTGCAAGCGGGTCGAGAGACGGTCAACCGCGCCGCCGCTCCAGCCATGAGAGCCAAAGGCGCTGGCGCGTTTATTGCGAAAACGCAGACCGGTCATCTCTTCGACCAGACCGGCGATTTTCGGCATCATCACGTTGTTCATGGTGGAGGTGCCGACCAGCACCCCTTTTGAGCGAAAGACGTTGGTCAGAATTTCATTTTTATCGCTGCGGGCGACGTTAAAGATTTTCACCGCCACGTTCGGGTCAACTTCGTTAATACCCTGGGCGATGGCGTCCGCCATCATGCGGGTGTTATTGGACATGGTGTCGTAGAAAAGGGTGATGCGGTCTTCCTGATAATCCGCCGCCCATTTCAAATACATCTCAACGATCTGCGTTGGGTTGTCGCGCCAGACCACGCCGTGGGAGGTGGCAATCATATCGACCGGCAGATTAAAACCGAGGATTTCGGTAATTTTCGGCGTCACCAGGCGGCTGAACGGCGTCAGGATGTTGGCGTAATAGCGTTGGCACTGCTCGAACAGTTCGGTCTGATCCACTTCGTCATTGAACAGACGTTCGTCGCAGTAGTGCTGACCAAAGGCGTCGTTACTGAACAGAACCGCATCGCCGGTCATATAGGTCATCATGCTGTCCGGCCAGTGCAGCATCGGGGTTTCGACGAAGATAAGCTGTTTGCCGTTGCCGATATCCAGCGCGTCGCCGGTTTTCACGACATGGAAGTTCCATTCCGGGTGATGGTGATGGCCGGTGATAGAATCAATGGCATTCGCGGTGCAGTAGATTGGCGTGTCCGGGATCTGCATCATCAGTTCGGTCAGCGCGCCGGCGTGGTCTTCTTCGGCGTGGTTGATGATGATGTAATCAATGTCTGCGAGGTCAATTTCACTGCGCAGGTTCTGCACGAATTCGCGGCTGAATTTATGGTCGACGGTGTCGATCAGTACATTTTTTTCTTCACGGATGAGATAGCTGTTGTAGCTGCTGCCGCGCAGCGTTTTATATTCAGTCCCGTGAAAATCACGCACTTCCCAGTCACGTTGGCCAACCCAATGAATGTTATTTTTAACCAGAATAGACATAGCAACCTCAATGAACTCAGTGTTTTCCCAAAAAGATGTTTTCCTGATTGCAGGTTGTGTGCCAACTTTTTAATATTTTGATTTTAAACGATTTTTAAAAATATACCTCTAAGTTGGTAGTCAAAATGACTATTCGTCGAATGGTCACTATGACAATATGAATGGTCAAAATGACAATGAGGGTGTTATGCGTTTTTCCGTTGATGTACTGGCGAGTATTGCCATTGAATTACAACGTGATATCGGCCACCAAGACCGATTTCAGCGCCTGATCACGACGCTGCGGCAGGTGCTGGAATGTGATGCTTCCGCGTTGTTGCGTTACGAGGCTCGCCAGTTTATCCCGCTGGCGATTGATGGTCTGGCTCGCGATGTGCTTGGCAGACGATTTACGCTGGAAGGGCATCCGCGTCTGGAGGCTATCGCTCGCGCCGGGGACGTGGTGCGTTTCCCGGCCGACAGTGATTTACCCGATCCCTATGACGGATTGATTCCTGGGCAAGAGAGCCTGAAAGTCCACGCCTGTATTGGCCTGCCGCTGTTCGCCGGACAGAATCTGATTGGCGCGCTGACGCTCGACGGCATGGCACCAGACCAGTTTGATGTTTTCAGTGATGAAGAACTGCGTCTGATTGCCGCGCTGGCGTCCGGGGCGTTGAGTAACGCGCTGCTGATTGAACAACTGGAAAGCCAGAACATGTCGCCGGGTTCATCCTCCGCGTTTGAGCCGGTAAAAGAGACGCAGATGATTGGCCTTTCGCCCAGCATGATGCAGTTAAAAAAAGAGATTGAGATTGTGGCGGGCTCTGATCTTAACGTGCTGATCAGCGGCGAGACGGGAACCGGTAAAGAGCTGGTGGCAAAAGCCCTCCATGAAGGCTCGCCGCGAGCGGTGAATCCACTGGTCTATCTCAACTGCGCTGCGCTGCCGGAAAGCGTGGCGGAAAGTGAGCTGTTTGGCCATGTCAAAGGGGCGTTTACCGGAGCCATCAGCAACCGCAGCGGTAAGTTCGAAATGGCCGATAACGGCACCCTGTTCCTGGACGAGATTGGCGAACTGTCATTAGCGCTACAGGCCAAGCTGCTGCGCGTGTTGCAGTACGGCGATATTCAGCGTGTTGGCGACGATCGCAGTCTGCGCGTTGATGTGCGCGTACTGGCGGCGACCAACCGTGATTTGCGCGAAGAAGTTCTGGCCGGGCGTTTTCGCGCCGACCTGTTTCACCGTCTGAGCGTCTTTCCGCTTTCCGTCCCGCCTCTGCGCGAGCGCGGTGAGGATGTGGTGTTGCTGGCGGGGTATTTTTGCGAGCAGTGTCGGTTGCGGTTGGGACTTTCGCGCGTGGTGCTGAGTCCTGCCGCGCGCAACCATCTGCTGAATTATGGCTGGCCAGGAAATGTGCGCGAACTGGAACATGCGATCCATCGTGGCGTGGTACTGGCGAGGGCAACGAAAGCTGGGGATGAAGTGGTACTGGAAGCCACGCATTTTGCGTTACAGGACGCGTCGGCTGTACCGCCGCAGGAACCTCCGGCAGAATTGCCGCTCAATCAAAATCTGCGTGACGCGACGGAGCATTTTCAGCGGGAGATTATCCGCCGGGCGCTGGCGCAAAATAATCATAACTGGGCGGCCAGCGCACGGGCGCTTGAAACAGACGTCGCCAACCTGCACCGACTGGCGAAGCGTCTGGGGCTCAAAGATTAGAGAATGCCTGCCTGATAAAAATCCTGCAGGTTAATGGCGCCGGTGAGTTTACCGTTTTCATCCACCACCGGGGCGGCGGTAATTTTGCGCTTCATCAGGATCTCTTTGGCGTCAATGGCGCGGCTTTGTGCCTGTAGCGTGACGCCATTGTGGGTCATCGCGTCACTGACCGGCGTGGTGAGCGCGCCGCCGCCTACTAACCAGCGACGCAGGTCGCCGTCGGTAAATACGCCCTTCACATAGGCTTCATCGTCACAGACCGACACCAGACCCAGTCCGGTTCGGCTCAATTCCAGCATCGCGTCCATTACGCTGGTGGCAAGCTGAACCTGAGGCACCGCATCGTCACGGCGCATCAGATGATGCACGTTATTTAGCAAACGTGCGCCCAGCGCGCCAGCCGGATGGGAGCGGGCGAAATCTTCCTCGTTAAATCCGCGCGCCTGCATCACGGCCATTGCCAGCGCATCGCCCATCATCAGGGTATTTACCGTGCTGGAGGTCGGCGCCAGATGCATCGGGCAGGCTTCACGTTCGACGGAGATATCCAGCACGGCTTTCGCCGCCAGACCCAGCGGGGAGGTGGGTTTCCCGGTCATTGCCAGCAGGGCGACCGATTTGTCTTCGAGGCGCGGAATGATGAGATCCAGTTCTTTCGCGCCGCCGGAATAGGAGATAAACAGCATGACGTCACGGCTTTCGATCATTCCCAGATCGCCGTGTAGCGCTTCTGCCGGGTGAACGAAAAAAGCCGGAGTGCCGGTGCTGGCGAGGGTTGCCGCAATTTTTTTGCCAATATGACCGGACTTGCCGATACCAGAGACAATCACCTTGCCTTCGCAGTGGATAATGGTATTCGCGGCGCGGACAAAATCATCGCCCAGACGTTCCGGCAGACGGCTTGCTTCCTGTAGCTCCAGCATTAATGTCTGACGACCCGCGTTCAGTAGTGCATCACTCATTGGTTTCTCCGGTTATGACAACGATAATCCCTTTCTCTTCCAGCGCCTGACGAAATGCAGGATCGATATCTGAGTCGGTAATCAGCTTATCGACGCTTTCCAGGCTGCACACCACATTCGGACTCTTGCGGCCAAACTTTGATGAGTCGGCCATCAGGATCACTTCGCGAGCGGCATTGCACATCGCTTTGCTGACGGTATAGACCTCATTAAAGGTGGTGACCCCAGCGTTAAGGTCAATACCGTCGGTGCCCATGAAGAGTTTATCAAAACTGAATTGCTCAAAGGCGTTTTCAGCCAGTTGTCCGTGAAATGACGCCGATTTTTTACGGAATGTCCCGCCGGGCATCAGGATGGTTTGCTCGTTGTCCAGCTCCGACAGCGCGTTAACAATGTGCAGGCTGTTGGTCATGACGGTGATATTGCTAAAGCGGGTGAGCATCGGCACCATCTGCAAAACGGTGCTTCCGGCGTCCAGAATGATCGAGTCACCGTCGTGGATAAACTGGACGGCAGCTTCGGCAATGCGTTCTTTTTTATGCGTATTGATCAGGGTTTTGTGATCGATAGGCGGATCGGACTCATCTTTATTTAACACCACACCGCCGTAGGTGCGAATGACTGTTCCGGCATTTTCAAGGATGACAAGATCTTTGCGAATGGTCGTGCCTGTGGTGTCAAAGTGCTGGGCCAGTTCCTCAACGGAGCATTTACCCTGTTTTTGCAGATGCTCCAGAATGGCGGCCTGACGCTGACGAGGTTTCATAGGTGTGATTACCCTGAATTAAATGTGCAAAATGATAATTTCGCAAGCTATTAGCATTCACAACGAAATTATCCATGTTTCAGACTAAGCGCCAATGATAGTGCATTCTGCGATAGCGGATCATGGGGAAAGATCACATCAGGCTGTAATTCATTGAGATATTTCCCCTGAATCGCGGGGATTTTAACGGGTCTGGCGAGAACGGTAAGACCTTTCATAAACAACGTATCTGTTACCCGCAGCTCCTCATCCAGTGCGATGGCGACAATAACACGGGGTTTAAAACGACCACCTGAGCGGCCAATACCGACACGACCTTGCTGGCAGAGTTTGTCAAACGCCCTGTTAAAGCGCGATATTTGCCAGTATCCCAGCGCCAGTTGTGCGCACCAGACAATCACGGCGACGGTAATGAGTGCGGAAACCATATTGAGCTCCTTTTATTTTGCCGGATGGCGGTTTCACCTTATCCGGCCTACGGGTAAGCCCGGTAAGCATAACCTCACCGGGCTGCACTCATTAAAACATCACCTGGCCGCCCGTCACATTGATGGACTGTCCGGTGCAATACGACGCTTTTGAGCTGGCATAGAATAACAGCATGTTCAGCACATCCTGGTAATCACAGCCGCGTTTAAGCGGAACTTTATCAATGTAATATTGCTCCACTTCGTTAGCCTCAATACCCAGTTTGGTGGCGTACTGCGGCAGCAGCGACTGGAACATCGGGGACTTCAGCAGGTTGCCGAGCATGAGTGAATGCACCGTAATGCCATACTCCGCCAGATCCAGTGCCAGTGACTGCGTTAACCCCACGCCGCCAAACTTCGCCGCACTGTAGCCGGAGTTGTGTTTACTGCCCACTTTGCCGGACTTGGAGTTGATCTGGATAATGCGTCCCTGAATGCCATCGCGAATCATCAAACGGGAGAATTCGCGCGCACAGAGGAAGTAACCGACCAGATTCACCTGTAGCGAGCGGTCAAAATCGCCCAACTGGAAGTCGCTGATAAACGCCGCTTTGGCGATGCCTGCGCTGTAAACCAATAAATCTACGCGACCAAAAATCTCATCCACGCCGCGAGAGAGCGCAAGAACGCTCTGCTCGCTGGTGGCGTCTGAGCCAAAGCCGTAGGCCATTCCTTCACCCAATTCAGCATTAATCTCCTGGGCAACATTGGCGGCTCTGTCACTCTGAATATCGACAACGGCGACGCGGTATCCCTCTGCTGCAAGCCCACGGCAAAGGAACGCCCCCAGGGTTTGTCCTCCACCAATGACAACGGCAACCTGATTCATTTTTCTCTCCTTAAGCGACAAACTTTAAAATACAGCCCGGTGCGATGTCGTCCGGTACAGGCCCCGCGACGTGAACGGTGCCGGGGAATTCCGCTTCACTCAGCCCATCAAAGCGCAGGGTGATATGCCCCAGTTCACGTAAGTTCTGCTCGGCCACACTACCCACAGCTGTTACCGGGTAATCGTGCTGCCCTAGCGCAAACTTCGCTCCCGCTTGCAGCGTTCCGTTCAGTTCGCCATGACAATGGATGAAGCAATACTCTTCGATATCCGCAGGCGCGCCTTCACGGAAGGTAATCAGCATCTGGTCGCAGAGGGCATTCGGTGCGCTCTGACCGATACGGGTGATGGTGGTTTGATAAATCACGGTCATCTCTGAACCTCTTATTGATAAATAAAGCCGGAAACAAACCAGGCGATAAGGACGGTAGGGGCGCCAGTCAGGAAACGGCTCACCAGCACGGACGGCACCCCGACACGGACGGTATCCTGACGGGCTTCCGCCAGTGACAAACCGACCGGGATAAAGTCACAGGCCGCCTGGGCGTTGATGGCAAACAGGGCAGGTAGCGCCAGATGCGGTGGAATATTACCCAGACCAATCTGTACGCCGATAAGCACCCCGATAACCTGCGCGATAACCGCGCCAGGGCCGAGGAACGGCGACAGTAGCGGGAAGGAGCAAATCAGAGCCAGCGTGACCAGTCCCAGTGGATGACTGGCCAGCGGCGCCAGACCGTGCGCGATCCAGTCGCCAAGACCCGAAGCCATGATGATGCCGATCAACGCCGATACGAACGCCATAAATGGCAGAATCGTTTTCAGTACCGTATCGATGGTGTCGCGACCAGACTGGAACAACACGGCAACCGCCGACCCCATCCCCATGCCGACTTTCGCCAGCAGACCGTCACTCTGTTCTGTAATCTTTTTCCGGGTGTCGTAATCGCGTCCGGTCGTGGTATTTGTAGGGGCTGGCGCGGTGGTCGCTTCTCCGATAACGGTAATGTTTTCTTCTTTCACGCCAGAGACATAGATGTCTTCGACAATATACTGTGCCAGCGGGCCGGATTTCCCGGTCGAGTGAATGTTCACCGTCGGAATGCGACGCTTCGGATAGATCCCGCAGCGCAATGTGCCGCCGCAGTCGATGATAGCCACGCCAATTTCCTCTTCCGGCGGCTCACCCTCTTTGAAGCCATCAACGGCTTGCCAGCCCGTCAACAGCGCCAGTTTGTCGACAATCGCCGGGCGTGTTCCCGCCGTGATGTAGACAATTTTCTTTCCGGACATTACGTCAAGTTCTAACGGCCCACCCCATCCCCCGGAACCTCTTTCAATACGAACACGCGTCATGATGTTGCTCCTGCAAGATGGACTTTCTGCTCAAGTTGGATTCCCATTTTTTTCTCAAAAATGGAGGTCGTCAGGTCTGTCACCCAGCCACGGAAGAAGTTGGTGACCATGCCGACTAACAGATAGCTCACGGCGAGCGGGCCGAGAGGAAGTCCCAGCGTCGTCAGGCCGCTGGCAATCCCCAGGTATACGAACAACTCACCAGGGTTAATGTGTGGGAACAGGCCATTCATGGAGTGACAACTGTACGACGCCGCCGCGTAGTAACTGGGCTTGTATTTTTCTGGCATAAAGCGCCCCAGGCTCAGGGTCATTGGGTTACAAAACACAAACGTACCAATGAAGGGCAAAATCAGATAACGGGACAGCGGGTTTCCGGCACAGCGTTGGGCAAAGCGCTCAATACGTTGCTGGCCGATAAAGTTGATCAGCGCATTCATGATGACCAGCAGGCTAATCAGCAGCGGAAGAATGCCGGTGACCATGCTAGTAAACACTTCACCGCCTTTCTGGAATAGCCCGATAAACCACTCTGCACCATGTGTGATGGTTTCAATCATTATTCTCTCCTGTAGGGATTTTTAGTTACCTTGCCAATCGGTGACTTATTTTAATCAGATCGAAAGGTATTAAAGTGTTATTTTGATCTCAAAATGAAAGATAAATATTTTAATGTGAAAGTTATTAGTCAGGAAATTGCAAATATGACGATTGATATGAAAAGGGAGGGCGAAATTCTGTGGGGAAGAGAGACTACCGCTTCCTTGTGCGGCGGAGGATGCTTTACCATACTTCACTCTGGCTGAATTTGTTTAATGGATGGCTCATGTTCAAGCGTCGTTATGTAGCATTACTTCCCCTTTGTGTGTTGTTGGCTGCCTGTAGCAGCAAACCGAAACCTTCAGAGACTCAAACGACAACGGGGACGCCGTCCGGCGGCTTCCTGCTTGAGCCCCAACACAACGTCATGCAGATGGGCGGCGATTTCGCCAATAACCCCAATGCGCAGCAGTTCATCGACAAAATGGTGAGCAAGCACGGCTTTGACCGCCAACAGTTGCAGGAGATCCTGTCACAGGCCAAACGTCTGGATTACGTGCTGCGTCTGATGGACAGACAGGCCCCGACGGCTCAGGCGCCATCCGGGCCTAACGGCGCATGGCTGCGCTATCGCAAGCAGTTCATCACCCCGGATAATGTGCAAAATGGCGTGGCGTTCTGGAATCAGTACGAAGATGCGTTAAATCGCGCATGGCAGGTTTATGGCGTACCGCCGGAAATCATCGTCGGGATTATCGGGGTTGAAACGCGCTGGGGGCGTGTGATGGGTAAAACGCGCATTCTGGATGCGCTGGCGACGCTGTCGTTCAACTACCCACGCCGGGCGGAGTACTTCTCCAGCGAGTTGGAAACCTTCTTACTGATGGCGCGTAACGAACAGGATGATCCGCTGGATCTGAAAGGTTCCTTTGCGGGCGCGATGGGTTACGGACAGTTTATGCCGTCCTCCTACAAAGAGTACGCGGTCGACTTCAACGGCGACGGTCATACCAACCTGTGGGATCCGGTCGATGCTATCGGTAGCGTTGCAAACTACTTTAAAGGACACGGCTGGGAGAAAGGCGATACGGTGGCGGTAATGGCTAACGGCCAGGCGCCAGGCCTTGCGAATGGCTTTAAAACCCAGTACAGCATCTCCCAACTTGCCGCTGCCGGGCTAACGCCGCAGCAGTCGCTGGGTAATCATCAAACGGCCAGTTTGTTGCGTCTTGATATCGGTACCGGCTACCAGTACTGGTACGGTTTACCGAACTTCTACGCCATTACCCGCTATAACCACAGCACCCATTATGCTATGGCGGTCTGGCAGCTCGGCCTGGCCGTCGCGCAGGCACGCGTGCAGTAATCAGCGTTTACGGAGGGAAGCGTGGGCTTCCCTCTGCTGCTGCTTTTACTGTTTTTCCGACCGACTCTCTGCACGCAACAGGGATATTTTCTTTGATATTGCCAGGCTGTATCCAAGGCATCCCAGGCCTAAGACCATTTGTCCGCCATCATAAGGCTCAACATATCCGGACGAGATAATGTTCAGCACGCCCATCAATAAAGAACATACGCCGCCAATGATGAGCCATAGCCGCAGTTGCTGCTGTTGTTTCAGTTGTTGCTGAAGGGGGATTTCCGTTTTGTCTAAGGCCATTCGCTCTCTCTCTTCATCCGTGCAAAAGTGAACCACACTATATGCTTTTTAAGCACGGGTTTATCTCTCTTGCCCTGTATAAGTGAGCGGCCGGCGTTTTTTCGGAATACGGCTCGTAAAATGGTCACTTCATCCCCATCTCATTGAGGGAAGTGGTATCTTGTCCGGCATATTTTTTTAACTGACAGAGGTCGGAATGACTGACAGTGAACTGATGCAGTTAAGTGAACGAGTGGGGCTGGCGTTAAAAGCACGCGGCGCCACGGTAACGACCGCGGAATCTTGTACCGGCGGCTGGGTGGCGAAAGCCATTACCGATATTGCCGGGAGCTCAGCCTGGTTTGAACGCGGATTTGTCACCTACAGCAATGAAGCAAAAGCGCAGATGATCGGCGTTCGCGAAGAGACGCTGGCCCAGCATGGCGCAGTCAGTGAACCCGTGGTGGTGGAAATGGCGATTGGCGCGCTGAAAGCCGCCAGAGCGCACTTCGCAGTCTCGATAAGCGGAATTGCCGGGCCTGACGGCGGTAGCGAAGAAAAACCCGTTGGTACGGTCTGGTTTGCCTTTGCCAGCGCCAGTGGCGAAGGGATTACGCGTCGCGAATGTTTCAGCGGCGACCGCGAGGCAGTGCGTCGTCAGGCGACGGCTTACGCGCTGCAAACCCTCTGGCAACAATTTCTACAAAACACTTGATACTGTATGACTATACAGTATAATTGCGTCAACAGAACAGAATTCATTATCCGGTTTCATCCGGCATGACAGGAGTAATAATGGCTATCGACGAAAACAAACAGAAAGCGTTGGCGGCAGCACTGGGCCAGATCGAAAAGCAATTCGGTAAAGGCTCCATCATGCGCCTGGGTGAAGACCGTTCCATGGATGTGGAAACTATCTCCACCGGTTCGCTTTCACTGGATATCGCGCTGGGTGCGGGCGGTCTGCCGATGGGGCGTATCGTCGAAATTTACGGCCCGGAATCTTCCGGTAAGACAACCCTGACGCTGCAGGTTATTGCCGCCGCGCAGCGTGAAGGTAAAACCTGTGCGTTTATCGATGCAGAACACGCACTGGATCCGGTTTATGCCCGTAAGCTGGGTGTCGATATTGACAACCTGCTGTGTTCTCAGCCGGATACCGGTGAGCAGGCGCTGGAAATCTGTGACGCGCTGGCGCGTTCGGGCGCGGTTGACGTTATCGTGGTCGACTCCGTTGCGGCGCTGACGCCGAAAGCGGAAATCGAAGGCGAAATCGGCGACTCTCACATGGGCCTTGCGGCACGTATGATGAGCCAGGCGATGCGTAAGCTGGCAGGTAACCTGAAACAGTCCAATACGCTGCTGATCTTCATCAACCAGATCCGTATGAAAATTGGCGTGATGTTCGGTAACCCGGAAACCACCACCGGGGGTAATGCGCTGAAATTCTACGCTTCTGTTCGTCTGGACATCCGCCGCATTGGCGCGGTGAAAGAGGGCGACAACGTGGTCGGTAGTGAGACGCGCGTGAAAGTCGTGAAGAACAAAATCGCGGCGCCGTTTAAACAGGCTGAGTTCCAGATCCTCTACGGTGAAGGCATCAACTTCTATGGCGAACTGGTTGACCTGGGCGTGAAAGAGAAGCTGATCGAGAAAGCTGGCGCCTGGTACAGCTATAACGGTGAGAAGATCGGTCAGGGCAAAGCGAATGCGACGAACTGGCTGAAAGAGAATACGGCGACGGCGAAAGAAATCGAGAAGAAAGTACGCGAACTGCTGCTGAACAACCAGAATTCAACGCCAGATTTCTCCGTTGATGATGGCGCAAACGTTGCGGAAACCAACGAAGATTTTTAATCGTTAACCGTGCCTGATGGCGACGCTCTGGCGTTATATCCGGCTTACAATCAGAGGGCTGCATTTATGCGGCCCTTTTTGCATTTTATATTTCGAAGGTTGTTATGAGCGAATCTACACCGCGCCGACCCGCTTATTCCCGTCTGTTAGACCGTGCAGTTCGTATTCTGGCGGTACGTGACCACAGTGAACACGAGCTGCGCCGTAAGCTCTCTGCGCCGGTGATGGGTAAAAATGGGCCGGAAGAGATAGACGCAACTGCCGAGGACTATGAACGGGTTATCGCCTGGTGCTATGAGCACCATTATCTTGATGACAATCGGTTTGTCGCACGCTTTATCGCCAGTCGTAGCCGCAAAGGCTATGGCCCGGTACGGATACGCCAGGAACTGAATCAGAAGGGTATTGCGCGTGAAGCAACAGAAAGGGCCATGCGCGAATGCGAGATTGACTGGTGTGAGCACGCGCGCGACCAGGCCTTTCGAAAATACGGCGATCCACTGCCGACAGACTTTTCAGAAAAGGTGAAGGTTCAGCGTTTTTTGCTCTATCGTGGCTACCTGATGGAAGATATTCAGGATATATGGCGAAATTTTGATGATTGAGCACATACGGGATTTTACTTCCCCGTAAAGAAAACTTATCTTATTCCCACTTTTTTCCGTTCAGGCGAGGGTCGTTTTAGGATGACCGACGTCTGCGACGAATATTCCTTAAATACACGAAATCATTCAAGTCGCATCAAGGCGGCAAGTGAGTGAATCCTCAGGGCTTACTGGAGTGAGTGACTGGGGTGAACAAGCGCAGCCAACGCAGAGGCGGTTTGAACGATGAAGTGTAGATTGATTTCAGGATAATTATGAGCAAGAGCACCGCTGAGATCCGTCAGGCGTTTCTCGACTTTTTCCATAGTAAGGGACATCAGGTAGTTGCCAGCAGCTCCCTGGTTCCAAACAATGACCCCACTTTGTTGTTTACCAACGCCGGGATGAACCAGTTCAAGGATGTTTTCCTTGGGCTCGACAAGCGTAATTATTCCCGCGCAACCACCTCGCAGCGTTGTGTGCGTGCGGGTGGTAAACACAACGATCTGGAAAACGTCGGTTACACTGCACGTCACCATACTTTCTTCGAAATGCTGGGTAACTTCAGCTTCGGCGACTACTTCAAACACGACGCGATTCAATATGCGTGGGAGCTTCTGACCGGTGAAAACTGGTTTGCCCTGCCAAAAGATCGCCTGTGGGTGACTGTCTACGAAACCGACGATGAAGCCTTTGAAATCTGGGAAAAAGAAGTCGGCATTCCGCGCGAACGTATTATCCGCATTGGTGATAATAAAGGTGGTGCGTATGCGTCTGACAACTTCTGGCAGATGGGCGACACCGGCCCTTGCGGCCCGTGCACCGAGATTTTCTATGACCACGGCGACCATATCTGGGGCGGCCCTCCGGGAAGCGCAGAAGAAGATGGCGATCGCTACATTGAGATCTGGAACATCGTCTTCATGCAGTTCAACCGTCAGGCTGACGGCACCATGGAACCGCTGCCGAAGCCGTCAGTGGACACCGGTATGGGGCTGGAGCGTATTGCGGCTGTGCTGCAACACGTTAACTCCAACTATGAAATCGACCTGTTCAGCACGCTGATTAAGGCGGTAGCGAAAGTTACTGGCGCGACAGACCTCAACAACAAGTCGCTGCGCGTTATCGCTGACCACATCCGCTCCTGCGCATTCCTGATTGCCGATGGCGTTGTCCCGTCGAACGAAAACCGTGGCTATGTGCTGCGTCGTATCATTCGTCGTGCGGTTCGTCACGGCAACATGCTGGGCGCGAAAGAAACCTTCTTCTACAAGCTGGTTGGCCCGCTGGTTGAGGTGATGGGATCTGCCGGTGAAGAGCTGAAGCGTCAGCAGGCTCAGGTTGAACAAGTTCTGAAAACCGAAGAAGAGCAGTTTGCCCGCACGCTGGAGCGTGGTCTGGCGCTGCTGGACGACGAACTGGCGAAGCTGACCGGCGACACGCTGGACGGCGAAACGGCTTTCCGTCTGTATGACACCTACGGCTTCCCGGTTGACCTGACGGCGGACGTTTGCCGTGAGCGCAACATCAAAGTTGACGAAGCAGGCTTTGAAGCCGCCATGGAAGAACAGCGCCGTCGTGCGCGTGAGGCCAGCGGTTTTGGTGCCGATTACAATGCGATGATTCGCGTTGATGGCGCGTCAGAGTTCAAAGGCTACGACCATCTGGAACTGAACGGCAAGGTCACTGCGCTGTTTGTTGATGGTAAAGCGGTGGATGTGATTAACGCAGGCCAGGAAGCGGTTGTCGTGCTGGATCAGACGCCGTTCTATGCTGAATCTGGCGGTCAGGTTGGCGATAAAGGCGAACTGAAAGGCGCTGGTTTCGCATTTGCGGTGAGCGACACGCAGAAATACGGCCAGGCGATTGGTCATGTCGGTAAGCTCTCTGCGGGTTCTCTGAATGTGGGCGACGCCGTGCAGGCCGATGTGGATGATGTGCGCCGCGCGCGTATTCGTCTGAACCACTCCGCAACGCACCTGATGCATGCGGCATTGCGTCAGATTCTGGGCACGCACGTGGCGCAGAAAGGCTCTCTGGTTAACGATAAGGTTCTGCGTTTCGACTTCTCCCATAATGAAGCCATGAAACCGTCAGAAATCCGTGCCGTGGAAGACCTGGTGAACGCGCAGATTCGTCGCAACCTGCCGGTTGAAACCGAAGTCATGGATCTGGACGCGGCGAAAGCGAAAGGGGCAATGGCGCTGTTTGGCGAGAAGTATGACGACAGCGTTCGCGTACTGAGCATGGGCGATTTCTCCACCGAGCTGTGTGGCGGTACGCACGCCAGTCGTACCGGGGATATTGGCCTGTTCCGCATTGTTTCCGAGTCCGGTACGGCGGCAGGTGTTCGCCGTATTGAAGCGGTCACTGGTGAAGGCGCAATCGCGACTCTGCATGCGGAAAGCGATCGCTTAAACGATATTGCACAGTTGCTGAAAGGCGATAGTCAGAATCTGGGTGACAAGGTTCGTTCTGTACTGGAACGTACGCGTCAGCTTGAAAAAGAGTTACAGCAGTTGAAGGAACAGGCTGCGGCGCAGGAGAGTGCGAATCTTTCCAGCAATGCTGTCGATATCAACGGCGTGAAGCTGCTGGTTAGTGAGCTTGCGGGCGTTGAGCCGAAAATGCTGCGTACCATGGTTGATGATCTGAAAAATCAACTGGGGTCGACAGTTATCGTTCTGGCAACGGTAGCTGAAGGTAAGGTTTCTCTGATTGCGGGCGTGTCTAAGGATGTGACCGACCGCGTGAAAGCCGGAGAATTGGTGGGTATGGTCGCTCAGCAGGTGGGCGGTAAAGGCGGTGGTCGTCCGGACATGGCGCAAGCCGGTGGTACGGATGCTGCGGCTCTGCCTGCAGCGTTAGCCAGTGTGAAAGGCTGGGTCAGCGCAAAACTGTAATAACTATAAGCGTTAGCGAGCGCCGTAGATCTGGGTTTACGGCGTTTGCATCAACGCTATCGACAACGATAAAGTCAGGTTGAAGTTGTGTATATCGGCTAAACTTAGGTTTAACAGAATGTGATGCCGTGACTGCTTACACTAAGGTGTTTGTCATCGCTTACTTTTTGGCGTTATATGATGGATAATGCCGGGATACAGAGAGACCCGACTCTTTTAATCTTTCAAGGAGCAAAGAATGCTGATTCTGACTCGTCGAGTTGGTGAGACCCTCATGATTGGAGATGAGGTCACCGTGACAGTTTTAGGGGTGAAGGGCAACCAGGTACGCATTGGCGTAAACGCCCCGAAAGAAGTCTCTGTCCATCGTGAAGAGATCTACCAGCGTATCCAGGCTGAAAAATCCCAGCAGTCCAGTTACTAAGGTTTTCGCGTCTCATCTTGTTCGGTGAGGCGCAACCTGATTCCCGCTCTAAACCCTCTTTTTTATCCCATCAGCTCCATTTTCTTATTCTGCCTCTGTGTTTGTTGACCGACTTTTCCGTTCGCCTCGTTTTTTTGTTCCTCAGTGATGCGTGTTAAACACCGATTTGTTTGTTGATAAAACACTCTTTTTGCCGTTTTTGCAGACTAATTGCGCGTGAAGTGTGCAAACGATAAAAGTGCAGGAAAAATTGTTTGACTTATAAGTCCCAGAAAGTAATATGTGCGCCACGCAGCGACGAAGAGCTTTTAACGAGTTCTCCGAAGCACTCGCAAGAGGCGTTTGGTGAGGTGGCCGAGAGGCTGAAGGCGCTCCCCTGCTAAGGGAGTATGCGGTCAAAAGCTGCATCCGGGGTTCGAATCCCCGCCTCACCGCCATTTGCATCCGTAGCTCAGCTGGATAGAGTACTCGGCTACGAACCGAGCGGTCGGAGGTTCGAATCCTCCCGGATGCACCATCTTCTCTTTTACTTTCGGTAATGAAAGTATGAGTGAGCGATACGGCTTTAGCAGCGGTATCAAAAATCTGCAGTAAAGTAAGTTTCCCTGATGCATCCGTAGCTCAGCTGGATAGAGTACTCGGCTACGAACCGAGCGGTCGGAGGTTCGAATCCTCCCGGATGCACCATCTTCTCAGAAATAACAATCGGTTTGTTGTTTCATGGTCTGCGAGAATATCGCAAGTACCAGGGAGGATAGCGTTGCTTTAGCAACGACCCGCAGGGCAAGGCGCAGCCGAGTAATCCTCCCGGATGCACCATCTCTTACGTGATATGGCTTTTGTAGCGATATCAATATCAGCAGTAAAATAAGTTCCCTGATGCATCCGTAGCTCAGCTGGATAGAGTACTCGGCTACGAACCGAGCGGTCGGAGGTTCGAATCCTCCCGGATGCACCATACTTATCAGAAGTATCAGCAGTAAATCAGCAATTCCCGATGCATCCGTAGCTCAGCTGGATAGAGTACTCGGCTACGAACCGAGCGGTCGGAGGTTCGAATCCTCCCGGATGCACCATATTCTCCAGGGTAACAGCGATTTTGTTGTCTCATGGTCTGCGAAGTTATCGCAAGCACCAAGGGAGGATAACGTTGCTTTAGCAACGGCCCGAAGGGCGAACGCCAGTGAGTCATCCTCCCGGATGCACCATCTTCTGCAAAACACTTCGTCTCTTCTCATAAACACTTCTTTGCTTCACACACTGAACAATCCTCATTATCTCCATCAGCGACAAAATCAATCAATTACGATAAAGTAACGTCTGGTCATTAGGCTGGTGAGAACGCAATGTACGAACGTTATGCGGGTTTGATTTTTGATATGGATGGCACCCTCCTGGATACTGAACCGACACACCGTAAGGCGTGGAGTGAAGTATTAGGACGCTACGGCCTTCGTTTTGATCTTCAGGCAATGGTCGCACTCAACGGTTCACCCACCTGGCGTATTGCTCAGTCGATCATTGAACTCAATCACGCCGATCTTGACCCCCATTCGCTGGCGCGAGAAAAAACCGATACGGTAAAAAGCATGCTGCTGGACAGCGCCGAGCCGTTGCCTTTAGTTGAGGTGGTGAAGGCCTGGTATGGTCGTCGCCCGATGTCAGTAGGAACCGGTAGTGAAAGCGCCATCGCAGAAGCGTTGCTGGCTCGTCTGGATCTACGTCGCTATTTTGATGCGGTTGTCGCAGCCGATCATGTTCAGCATCACAAGCCTGCGCCTGATACGTTCTTGCTGTGCGCGGAACGCATGGGCGTGATGCCTGCGCAATGTGTGGTGTTTGAAGATGCTGATTTTGGTCTGCAGGCGGCACGTGCGGCGGGAATGGATGCTGTGGACGTTCGATTACTGTGAGTGATGGACTGTCGCTCCTGTCACTGTTTGCCAGTAGTTTTCTCAGCGCCACGCTATTGCCCGGGAATTCAGAAGTTGTTTTAGCTGCGATGTTAGTTTCCGGGGTAAGCCAACCCTGGGTCTTAGTCTTAACAGCAACAATGGGTAATAGCCTTGGAGGGTTAACTAACGTTATCCTTGGGCGTTTCTTCCCGTTACGTAAAACGTCGCGCTGGCAAGAAAAAGCCACGGGCTGGCTTAAGCGTTATGGCGCAGTCACGCTGCTATTAAGCTGGATGCCGGTGGTGGGGGATTTACTGTGCTTACTGGCGGGATGGATGCGTATCTCATGGGGGCCAGTGCTCTTTTTTTTATGTCTTGGTAAAACGTTGCGCTATGTTGTGGTCGCAGCGGCTACTCTTCAGGGCATGATGTGGTGGCACTAATTGTAGATAGACACACATGGTCACCATTACAATTATGCTAAATAAAACGATTTTGACAGGCGGGAGGTCAATTTGATCCCGGACGTATCACAGGCGTTGGCCTGGCTGGAAAAGCATCCTCAGGCATTGAAGGGGATTCAGCGCGGGCTAGAGCGCGAAACACTGCGTGTTAATGCTGATGGCACATTAGCAACGACAGGCCATCCAGAGGCGTTAGGCTCTGCGCTGACGCATAAATGGATAACCACTGACTTTGCTGAAGCGCTGCTGGAGTTTATCACTCCGGTCGATGGCGATATTCAACATATGCTGACATTGATGCGCGATCTGCATCGTTTCACGGCCAGAAACCTGGGCGATGAACGGATGTGGCCGCTGAGTATGCCTTGCTATATTGCCGAAGGGCAGGATATCGAACTGGCGCAATATGGCACTTCTAACATTGGCCGTCTGAAAACGCTGTATCGCGAAGGGCTGAAGAACCGCTACGGCGCGTTAATGCAAACCATCTCTGGCGTGCATTATAACTTCTCGCTGCCGATGGCGTTCTGGCAGGCGAAGTGTGGCGTAACGGAAGGCGAAGATGCGAAAGAAAAAATCTCCGCCGGTTATTTCCGTCTGATTCGTAACTATTACCGCTTTGGTTGGGTGATCCCGTACCTGTTTGGCGCGTCCCCGGCGATTTGCTCTTCGTTCCTGCAGGGAAAACCGACCACGCTGCCGTTTGAGAAAACGGACTGCGGTATGTACTACCTGCCGTATGCGACGTCCCTGCGTTTAAGCGACCTCGGTTATACCAATAAGTCGCAAAGCAATCTCGGTATTACGTTTAACGATCTGCATGAGTATGTGGCAGGATTAAAGCGCGCGATCAAAACGCCTTCCGAGGAGTATGCGGAGATTGGCCTGGAGAAAGACGGCAAACGCCTGCAAATTAACAACAACGTTCTGCAAATTGAAAACGAACTCTATGCGCCAATTCGTCCGAAGCGCGTAACACGTAGCGGCGAATCGCCGTCAGATGCGCTTTTGCGCGGCGGTATTGAGTACATCGAAGTGCGTTCGCTGGATATTAACCCGTTCTCACCGATTGGCGTGGACGAGCAGCAGGTGCGTTTCCTTGATCTGTTTATGGTCTGGTGCGTATTGGCGGATGCGCCGGAAATGAGCAGCGACGAACTCCTGTGTACGCGTACTAACTGGAATCGTGTGATCCTGGAAGGGCGTAAGCCAGGCCTGACGTTAGGTATTGGCTGTCAAACGGCACAGTTCCCGCTGCCGAAAGTCGGGAAAGACTTGTTCCGCGATCTGAAACGCGTGGCACAAACGCTGGACAGTATTCACGGCGGAGAGGAATATCAGAAGGTCTGCGATGAACTGGTCGCCTGCTTCGATAATCCGGAACTGACGTTCTCGGCACGTATCCTGCGGTCTATGATTGACACAGGGATTGGCGGAACAGGCAAAGCGCTGGGTGAGGCCTATCGTAATTTGTTGCGTGAAGAGCCGCTGGAAGTATTGCAGGAGCAGGACTTTATTGCTGAACGCGAGGCATCGAAACGTCGTCAGCAGGATGTTGAAGCGGCGGATACCGAGTCGTTTGCAGAGTGGCTGGAAAAGCACGCCTGACAGAAAAGAAAAAGGCCACTCGGGAGTGGCCAAAATTTCATCTCTGAAAACAGGGATGATGATAACAAATGCGCGTCTTTCATATGTTAAGACTCGCCCTGGAACAAAGAGTTCAGTTTATTTTTAAAATAATTATCGGAGGTGGCTAAATGCCGTTGTTAGATAGCTTCACTGTCGATCATACCCGGATGGAAGCACCTGCAGTCCGGGTCGCGAAAACGATGAACACCCCGCATGGCGACGCCATTACCGTGTTTGATCTGCGTTTCTGCATCCCAAACAAAGAAGTGATGCCAGAAAAGGGCATTCACACACTGGAGCACCTGTTTGCGGGCTTTATGCGTAACCACCTTAACGGTAACGGCGTAGAGATTATCGACATCTCTCCGATGGGCTGCCGTACAGGTTTCTATATGAGCCTGATTGGTACGCCGGACGAGCAGCGCGTGGCGGATGCCTGGAAAGCGGCAATGGCGGACGTGCTGAAAGTGCAGGATCAAAACCAGATCCCGGAACTGAACGTCTACCAGTGCGGTACGTATCAGATGCACTCTCTGAGCGAAGCGCAGGACATTGCGCGTCATATTCTGGAGCGCGATGTTCGCGTGAACAGCAATGAAGAGCTGGCCCTGCCAAAAGAGACGTTGCAGGAACTACACATCTAGTTGCTGTGCCGGATGGCGATGCTGACGCATCTTATCCGGCCTATAATGAGCAATGTTCTCGTAGGCATAAAAAAAAGCCAGTTCAAAAGAACTGGCTTTTTTACTAGTGCGCGCCGCCGCCACCGCCACCTGCGCCAAAGGGCGGTTTGGCGAACCAGACCAGTCCGAGCAACACCAGAAATATCCCCGCCGACATCCAGAAAATTTCATTGGCAGACATAATCAGCCCCTGGCTGGTTATCTGCTGGGCGAGCCAGCCAGACGCCTGTTGTTCGGTCATGCCCAGGCCCTGGAGCTGATCGTACATGGCCCTTGCATTGGGGTTATACGGATTCACCGCCTCGGTTAACTGCGCATGGTGCATGGACTCGCGGCTGGTCCACATGGTGGTCGTAATTGAAGTACCAATGGAACCCGCCAGCGTTCGCGTAAAGTTAGACAAACTCGACGCCGCCGCCAGACGTTCAGGCGGCAAGCCGGAGAGGGTGATCGTTGTCAGCGGCATAAAGAAGCAGGCCACGGCGAAACCCTGAATAAACTGCGGCCAGGCCGAGGCGCCGAAATCCATGCCCGGCTCGAACGTGTATGCACGCCAGTAGAAGCAGACGGCGTACATAATAAAGCTGAACGTGACCAGCCTGCGCATATCCAGCTTGTGCGCGAAACGTCCGATAATGGGCGACAGGATCACCGGAATAATCCCCACCGGCGCAGAGGCCAGACCTGCCCATGTCGCGGTATAGCCATACACCTCCTGCAACAGTTGCGGCAGCAGAACGATAGCGCCGAAGTAGAGCATATAGGCCAGACTGATACACAGACATCCAATCGTGAAGTTTCGCGACTTAAACAGCGAGAGATCGACAATGGGGTTATCGTCTGTCAGCTCCCAGACAATCAGGAAGCTGATGGCGACCACGGCGACCACGGTCAGAACGATAATCTCCTGCGAGGCGAACCAGTCCAGCTCTTTGCCGCGGTCGAGCATAATCTGCAGGCTGCCGATCCCGACCACCAACAGCGCAAGGCCGATGGCGTCAATCCGCCGCTGCTCGGTGCGGGTTTCCCGTCCGCGCAGGGTTTGCAGCGTCATCAATACCACCACCGCGCCGATAGGCACGTTGATGAAGAAGATCCAGCCCCAGTGATAGTTATCGCTGATATAGCCGCCGAGGATCGGGCCGCAAATCGGCGCGACAATCACCGTCATCGACCATAACGCCAGGGCGATGGATCGCTTGGCGGGCGGATAGTTATTCAGCAACAGGCTCTGCGAAAGTGGAATTAATGGCCCGGCAACAATCCCCTGTATCACACGAAAGAAGATAAGCATGTTGAGGCTGTTGGAGACGCCGCAGGCCCAGGACGCGATGACAAAGGCGACGGTAGACCACATGAACAGCTTCACTTCGCCGACGCGCTTCGCCAGCCATCCGGTTATCGGAATCGAAATGGCGTTTGCCACCCCGAATGAGGTGATCACCCATGTTCCCTGGCTCAATGAAGAGCCAAGGTTCCCGGCGATAGTCGGGATCGCCACGTTAGCAATGGTGGAGTCCAGAACCTGCATGAACGTTGCCATCGACAACGCGATCGTCATAATGACGAGCTGTGCGCCTTCCAGCGGTTTTTGCTGTTGCATCACACGCACCTCAGGATTAACCCGCGTTGGCCAGGACTATCTCTTCGATCAGCTTATTGACCGGAGCGAGACTGATTTCTCGGGCATCGCTTTCAGAAACGGGCGTTGTGCGCACCTGGCTTGCCAACACCTGTCCATCACGATTTGAGGTATCTACCGTCACTAATGTCGATAAACCAATACGCAGAGGATGCTGCGCCAGTTGCTGCGCATCCAGTTCAATACGGACGGGCAGACGCTGTACGACTTTGATCCAGTTGCCGGTCGCATTTTGCGCAGGGAGCAGTGAGAAGGCGCTGCCTGTTCCCATATCAAGACCGACCACTTTCCCGGTATATTTCACGTCATCGCCGTAAATATCGCTGATGACGGTAGCCGGTTGGCCAATGCGCATATGCGCCAGTTGCGTCTCTTTAAAGTTGGCATCGACCCACAGATTGTTCGCCGGAACGACCGCCATCAGCGGTGTGGTCGGGCTAATCTGTGCGCCAGGCTGAACGGCGCGGCGAGACACGTATCCGGTCATCGGGCTAACGATTTTGGTACGTTCCAGCGCCAGCCATGCATTGCGGACTTCCGTCGCTGCTTGTTGCACGGCAGGCTGATCTTCCAGCCGACTACCGAGGATCATGGCCTGATTAGCGTTATATTGTTGAATTGCGACGTCCAGTTGCGCCTGGGCGCTGGCGACGGCATCACGCGCGTGTTGCAGTTCTTCGCGGCCAATCAGGTTGGCGTGACCCAGCGGAACACGACGATTAAAGTCGCTTTGCGCCTGGGTCAGTGCGGTTTTCTGCACCTCAATGTTCGCCTGCAACTGCTTGCTGTTGATCATTAACTGGTGTGTTTGACGCACGCTGGAGGCTAACGCTGTTTTGGCTTTCTCAAACGCCTGTTTGGCATCGGTCTGATCAAGCGTGACCAGCACATCGCCTTTTTTGACAAAGTCAGTGTTATCAGCCCAGACTTTCGTCACGCTGCCGGATACCTGCGCCATGATTTGCACCTGGTTCCCTGCCACGTACGCATCATCAGTCTCTTCGGCATGACGCAATACTAAAAACCAATAAATCCCATATGCCACGGCAATAATAATAAAGAGCAAGGTGAGAAGGATAAGCATACTTTTACGTTTGCCATTCTTCTTAACCGGTTGCTGCGGGGTTTGAGTCTCCGCATTTGCGCTCATGTTGTTCTCCACGATCTTATTTTTCACATCGGCTGAGCCGACCTGTTAGTCAGAAAGGCCAGCAGTGTCACATGCTGGCCTGTCAGTTTTTTCTTTTATAAATCTGGATTATTGAGCGTGTCGACGCGTTAGCTTAGTGCTTCAAGAACGGCACCATCCTTATCCATCTGATCGAGACGGGTCAGGAGTTTACGCGTGATGTGCTCAAGCTGATCTTTTTCGGCGGTGCTGAGTGATGACCAGAGCTGATGCAGGCAGTTATGCTGAGGAGGGAGAACCTCACGTAAAAAATCATGGCCCTTCTCAGTCAATTGCAGGTGCAGACAACGACGGTCGTTATCGCTTTCACGACGTTCGATCCAGCCGCGTTTTTCTAACTCATCCGCGATTCGTGTTGCGTTAGTACGGGACGAACCGAGTGCGCAACTCAGTTCCGATGGCTGAATACTGTGGTTTTCCTGAGACTCCAGCGTAATCAACGCCATAAACAACGTCTCGTTAATCCCTTGAGCTTTCAGCATTTTATTGCGGTTTTCCAGCAGCTTGCCTTGCATATGCATGCAAAGACGGGTCAGAAGAATTTCCTGGTATGGGAAATCTTCGTAGCGGCTGGCGCGAAATTTTAGCATTTGTTCAATGGGCGTAAACGAACTATCCATTTGGGCATGACCTCATTAATTTCAGCCGATATAGTAACGACAGTGACAAATAAAGTAAATGTATTATTAAAGTAAAACGATTCTTACTGATTATAAAATCGCCGGTGTTTTCCAGGCTAATCCGTAGTCCGGAAAACGCAACGATGTGGGGAACGAGCAAACAACGAATAAGCAGTACGGGAGGCATGAAACCTGACGTGGCCACGGCGGGGGGAAACCCCCGACGGGAAAACGCAAAAGCGAACGGGTTACCGCTGATGACTATCGGTACGCTGTCTTCACATCCCTCAGCGATGATCGTCGCCGGACTGGGATCAGACAGGTGGGCAGGGCTTTCCATAGGATTATGTGATTCGTCACCGATGTAAAATAATCAGGATAAATAATTCCTATAACCTTAACAGACTGGGGGGCACCTTAACACCCTAAGGAGCCCAAACAGGTATAAACGCTTAGCGTCTGCTTAATTTACGGCTTCTTGTCGATGAAAACCTCGCCACCAGACCAGAAGATTAAGTGCGGCAACGGTCATACCCGCCAGACAAACGCCGCTCCACCCCGCATGTTGCCAGGCGGATGCGGAAACCAGTGAACCGGCAGCACCGCCGATAAAATAGCTGGTCATGTAACCCGCCGTCAGACGGTTACGCGCATCCGGGTGAATACGATAGATGACCGTTTGGTTGGTGATGTGTACGCCCTGAACCGTCAGATCCAGCACCAGAATACCGATAATCAATGCCAGTACGGAGGTGTGTCCATACCAGATTGCCAGCCAGGAGAGCAGCAACAGCAACAGGCCGAGGGTAGTCGTGAGATGAGATTTGCCTTTATCGGCAAAACCGCCCGCAGGCCGTGCGCCCAATGCACCGGCGGCACCTGCCAGACCAAACAGGCCAATCATCCCTTCGGAATAGTTAAACGGCGGTGCGGCAAGCAAAAAGGCCATTGACGTCCAGAGGATGCTGAAGTTGGCAAAGGTCAGGCATCCTAACAGTGCGCGGGTGCGCAGCAGTTTGTCGTGGATAAACAGGCTGAATACGGAACCCAGCAACTGCGGATAGTTGAGATGGGTTTCCGATTTCATCTTCGGCAGACCACGCCACAGTGCGAGAGCCATCAGCGCCATCAACACGGAGGCGACCCAGAACACGGTTCGCCAGCCGCCAAGATTTGCGAGCAACCCGGCAACTGTCCGCGCCAGTAAAATCCCCAGCAGCAGACCGCTCATGATGGTACCGACCACCTTACCGCGCTTATCCGGCGTGGCGAGGGTGGCGGCCAGAGGAACCAAAATTTGGGCGACGACCGAGAACAATCCGGTAAGTGCTGTCCCGAGGATCATCATGGCAAGCGACTGGCTGCTGGCGGTGATCAGCATGCCGCCTGCCGCCAGCAGTGTCATCGAGACAATCAGTGTGCGGCGTTCAAACATGTCGCCCAGCGGAACCAGAAACAGTAACCCGGCTGCATAGCCGAGCTGTGCGGCTGTGACGATAAATCCGGCGGAGCTGGCCGAAAGCGAGAATGTGCGGGCGATGGTGTCGAGCAGCGGCTGTGCGTAATAGTTGCTGGCGACCGCCAGACCGGTGGCGACAGACATCAGGACAATCAGCGCAGGACTCAGAGGATGTGTGGGGTTATTCATTGTTATCAGTATGATTTGATTGAGTGACAACAATCATAACGAATGATAACGAATGCAGGTGATGGATTGTGCGGTTTAGGAAAAAGGGGAATTGTGCCTGATGACATCTTGCCATCAGGCACAGAGCTGATATTACTTCTGCGCGGCCAGCGCTTCTTTCACCCAGCCGTCAAACTGCTGCTGGTGAGCTTTGATCCAGCCATCAACGTGACCCTGAACGTCGGCTTCAGAGGCTTTGCCTTCATGCATCATGGCGTTCTGGGCGTTAATGTCCGCCAGCGGCAGTTTCATGAGGGCAAACAGTTTCGCCGCCGCCGGGTTTTTCTCTGCCCAGGCTTTATTCGCGACGATGTGCATCGTGTTCACCGGGAAGCCGTAGTTAGCGCCATTCGGCAATTTGGTGTCGATATCTTTTTGCTCGCCAGGCAGGGAAGAGAAGGGCACCTGTAACCAGACCACATCTTTACCTGGCTTCATCACGTCGCTCACCCAGTACGGCGTCCAGGTGTAATAAAGCACCGGTTTGCCTTCTTTAAAACGGGTAATGGTGTCGGCCATCATCGCGGCATAATTACCGTGGCTGACATCGACGGTTTTTTCCAGATCAAAGGCTTTGTTCTGGTGATTGATTACGGCTTCACAGCCCCAGCCCGGTGAACAGCCCATCATGTCCGCTTTGCCGTCGCCATTGGTATCAAAGACTTTGGCAATTTTCGGATCTTTCAATTGCGCGATATTGGTGATGTTGTACTGTTCGGCGGTTTTTTTGTCTATCAGATAACCCTGGGCAGCTCCGGTAACAAATACCCCTTCGCGATAGAACTTCTTGTCGCCACCCGCAGCGGCGTACATATCATCATGCAGCGGCTGCCAGTTCACGGCGGTAAACGTGGCGTCGCCAGAGGCAATGGAGGTATAGCCCACGTTGTAGTCGACTTCACTCGGTTTGTTGACGGTATAACCGAGATTTTCCAGCGCGCGGCTGACCAGCAACGTCTGGAATGTTTCTTCAGTGATAGTGCTTTGCACCGGTTGTACGGTAATGCCTTTGCCCGGCAGGTCGGCAGCGAAAGCGCTGGTAGAGACAAGGGTGGCAAACGCTGTGGCAAAAAGAATGTGCTGTCGCATCGTTGTTCCTTAATTATTGGAGGGACACTGAGGCCCGGCAAGCATCGCGGCTTCCGGGCAACCGGTGAATTACTTGATGAAAGGGCGGGTAAAAAGCCCAACAGGGCCGGTGTTATACCAGCGGCGGTTGCCACGGCTGCGCGAGTCGCGCCCCACGGCTTGTGTCAGACGATCCAGAATGATGGCGAGGATTACGATACCCACCCCACCGACGGTGGCCAGCCCCATATCGAGACGACCGATACCGCGCAGAACCATCTGGCCCAGTCCGCCGACGGCAATCATGGAGGCGATAACGACCATGGAGAGCGCGAGCATCAGCGTCTGGTTGACGCCTGCCATAATGGTGGGCATTGCCAGCGGTAGCTGTACTTTAAACAACATCTGGCGCGGGCTGGCGCCAAATGAGCGCGAAGCCTCGATCAGATCCGCGGGCACCTGGTTGATCCCCAGAATGGTCAGACGCACTATCGGCGGCAAGGCAAAGATAATCGTCACCACCACGCCCGGCACGTTCCCGATACCAAACAGCATCACAATCGGCACCAGATAGACGAACGCCGGTGTGGTCTGCATGGCATCCAGCAGTGGACGAACAATTTTTGCCGCCCGCGGACTGCGCGCCAGCCAAATGCCCATCGGTAACCCGATAATGACGCAGAACAGCAGCGCGGTGAGCACCAGCGCGAGCGTAATCATCGCCTGCGACCAGGCACCGATCGCGCCAATAGCAATCAGCGAAATCAGCGTTGCGACGCCCATCCCGACCCCGGAAATCTGCCAGGCTATCAAGGCGAAAAGGATAATTGCCACCGGCGCAGGCATCCCCAGCAGCAATTGCTGGAAACCGTTGAGAATGTAATCCACCGGGACACGGATGCCCTGGAAGAGCGGACGGAAATGGGTAACAACCCAGTCGATCCCTTCTGTGACCCAGCTATCCAATGGGATCAGCGTCTTATGAAAGGGATCCATAATATTAAAATGTTCCGGCGCTGGCGCAGGCGCGCTGTTCAGCCAGTCGGCACCGCCGCTGTTGGCCGGCGCGCTGCCCCAGGCATCTGCCGATTGTGCGGCGCTCTCTGCTGCCGGTGCGGTATCCCACGGATTGGTTTGATCAGCCATTGTTTGCCCCCTCGCGATCTAAAGCCTGTAGCAGCATGCGCTTCGAAATGATGCCGACATACTGTTGTTCCTCATCGACGACCGGTACTGCACAGGGCGCCTGACCAACATGAGAAAGCAATTCGCTAAGTGGGGTTTGCGCATCTACGGCTAACGGCTGTTCGATCAATGCCGCATCAATGTTTTGCGCCTGGCTTAATGCCGATTTTAAGGAGTCAATTGACACCACGCCGACATACTTATTTCCGCGTTCAATGACGTAGCCAAATTCGCGGTCTTCATCCTGTAATAATTTCAGCGCAGAACGTGGGCCGAATCCTGGGGTTTTACGAATTAATCCCACGGGACTACGACGGGCAATATCTTTGGCGCTAAACACCTGGCTAATATCAACGCCGCGGAAGAAGGTGCGGACATAATCATTCGCCGGATTATTCAGAATTTCATCCGGCGTTCCGACCTGTACGACTTCGCCATTTTGCATAATGGCAATCCTGTCGCCAATACGCATCGCTTCATCCAGATCGTGGGAAATAAAGACCACGGTGCGTTGATGTTTCGCTTGCAGTTTTACCAGTTCATCCTGCATCTCAGTACGAATTAATGGATCGAGGGCCGAGAAGGCTTCATCCATTAATAAGATGTCAGGATTGATGGCTAATGCGCGGGCGAGACCGACACGCTGACGCATGCCCCCGGAAAGTTCATCCGGGTAGCCGTGAGCATAATTCTCCAGTCCGACCTGGCGTAACGCATCGAGCGCTTTTTCCCGACGTTCATTCGCAGCAATACCGGCTAATTCCATGCCGAATGCTGTATTGTCCAGCACGGTCATGTGCGGCATTAATGCAAATGACTGGAACACCATCGCAATCTTTTTTCTGCGCACCTCGCGAAGTTCTGCATCAGATATTTTTGCAATATCGACACCGTCAATCAGAACTTGCCCGCGGGTGGGTTCAATCAGGCGATTGAGAAGGCGTACCATTGTGGATTTACCCGAACCGGATAATCCCATGATGACAAATATCTCGCCTTCTTCAATGGCCAGACTGGCGTCTTTAACGCCAAGCGATAGCCCCGTTTTATCCAGAATCTGCTCTTTCGAAAGTCCTTTTTCAATATATTTGAAAGCTCGCTGTGGATGCTCACCAAATATCTTATAGAGGTTTTTAACTTCTAATTTAATTGCCATGCAATAGATTGTTTCCTGTTATTTATATATGTCAATATGTTACCTGATAGAAATAGTCACCTTTTTCTACCCTAACATACTGAGAATCTGAGACAACCCTGAATTTGTTAATGATGTTAATGCAATGGAATGCCATTCGGCAGGATTTCCCGTGATATAAGGGCTGAGCGCCAATGATGATGTGGTGATATTTTTTGTAAGGGACATTTGAAATGCGCCTGAATTGTCAGGATTCAGGCGGATAAGACAGAAGATAATGAGTGTAGATCACACAATAATATTTGAATGACAAAAATGTGATCGCGGTAAAAATATTAACGCAAATATCATCGCGATATTTACGTCAATAGCCATTATCAGAAACGCCAGTCTTCGTCTTTGGTTTCTACCGATTTGCCCATGACATAGGATGATCCCGACCCAGAAAAGAAATCATGATTTTCATCGGCATTGGGTGACAGCGCGGCGAGAATTGCCGGATTAACGTTGGCCATTTCTGCCGGAAACAATGTGTCATATCCCAGATTCATTAAGGCCTTATTGGCGTTGTAGCAAAGGAAGGCGTTGACCTCTTCGACCCAGCCGGTTTCTGCGTACAATTCTCGCGTATAACGGACTTCGTTGTCATACAGTTCCATCAGCAGTTCAAGGGCAAAATCCTTCAGCGATTCACGTTCCGATTGTGAGGCTTTCTCCAGTCCTTTCTGGTACTTATAGCCAATATAATAGCCGTGAACCGCTTCATCACGGATGATCAGGCGGATCAGGTCGGCGGTGTTGGTCAGCTTGCCGCGGCTGGAAAAATACATCGGCAGCCAGAAGCCGGAGTAAAACAGAAATGATTCCAGAAATACGCTGGCAATTTTCTTCTTTAGCGGTTCCTCGCCCGCGTAACAGGCCAGGATAATGTCTGCTTTACGCTGTAACGGTTCGTTGCGCTCACTCCAGGCATAGGCGGCGTTGACCTCTTTGGTCTGACACAGCGTAGAGAAGACAGAACTGTATGAGCGGGCATGTACGGCTTCCATAAAGCTGATATTCGATAGCACCGCGTCTTCATGCGGGGTCAACGAATCCGCCATCAGCGAAGGCGCGCCCGCGATATTCTGAATAGTGTCGAGCAAGGTTAAGCCGGTGAAGACGCGAATAGTCAGTTGTTGTTCAACAGCGCTCAGTGATTGCCAGGCTGGCGTATCGTTAGACAGCGGCACCTTCTCGGGCAGCCAAAAATTGCTGGTCAGGCGATTCCACACTTCCAGGTCTTTTTCGTCCTGGATTTGGTTCCAGTTAATGGCGCTGATACGTGATAGTTTCACTTCGTTCTCCTTACAGCGCGCAAGATACGCAACCTTCAATTTCAGTCCCTTCCAGCGCCCTCTGGCGTAGTCGGATGTAATAGAGTGTTTTGATGCCTTTGCGCCAGGCGTAGATCTGCGCTTTGTTAATATCGCGGGTGGTCGCGGTATCGGGGAAAAACAGCGTCAGCGATAGCCCTTGATCCACATGCTTTGTGGCTTCGGCATAGGTATCGATAATTTTCTGCGGGCCAATCTCATAGGCGTCCTGGTACATCTCCAGATTCGCGTTGGTCATAAATGGCGCCGGGTAGTAAACGCGCCCGGTTTTACCTTCCTTGCGGATCTCCACTTTTGACACAATGGGATGAATGCTGGACGTTGCATGGTTGATATAGGAGATAGAACCGGTCGGTGGCACCGCCTGTATATTCTGGTTATAGATACCGTAGCGCATCACATCATCACGCAGTTGCAACCACATTTCCCGGGTCGGTAAGATGACACCCGCGCGGGCAAACAGCGCCCGGACTTTCTCGGTTTTTGGCTGCCAGTCGCCGTGCAGATACTGCGCAAAATAGTCGCCGCTGGCATAGCGGGATTGGGTAAATCCGGCGAAGGTTTTACCGCGTTCGCGCGCCAGCAACATCGAGGTATGCAGCGCATGCCAGGTGACGGTATAGAAATAGAGATTGGTGAAATCCAGTCCCTCCGGCGAACCATACGCAATCCCCTCCCGCGCCAGATAGCCGTGCAGGTTCATTTGCCCAAGCCCGATGGCGTGTGAGGCGGCGTTGCCCGCGTCAATCGAAGGGACGCTACGAATATGGCTCATCTCCGATACCGCCGTCAGACCGCGAACGGCAATTTCCACCGTGCGGCCAAAATGGGGGGAGTCCATGGTGTGGGCAATGTTCAGCGATCCGAGATTACAGGAGATGTCGTGGCCGATGTCCGCGTAATCCAGGTTTTCGTCATAGGTGGATGCGCTGTTGACCTGCAATATCTCCGAGCACAGGTTGCTCATATTAATACGCCCGGCAATGGGGCTGGCGCGATTGACCGTGTCTTCGTACATGATGTACGGATAGCCGGACTCAAACTGGATCTCCGCAAGGCGCTGGAAAAAGTCGCGGGCGTTAATGGTTTTTTTACGGATGCGCTCGTCCCCAACCAGCTCATGGTACAGCTCGCTAACCGCAATATCGCCAAACGGCTTACCGTAAATACGCTCCACGTCATAGGGTGAGAACAGCGCCATTTCGGCGTTATCTTTAGCAAGCTCGAACGTGATATCCGGGATCACCACGCCGAGCGACAACGTTTTGATACGGATTTTTTCGTCGGCATTTTCACGTTTGGTATCGAGAAAACGCAGAATATCCGGATGATGCGCGTGCAGCCAGACCGCGCCTGCCCCCTGGCGCGCGCCAAGCTGATTGGCATAAGAGAACGCATCTTCCAGCATTTTCATTATCGGGATCACCCCCGAGGACTGGTTTTCAATACGCTTAATCGGCGCACCGACTTCGCGCAAATTAGAGAGCAAAAACGCCACGCCGCCACCGCGTTTAGACAACTGAAGCGCCGAGTTTACCGCCCGCCCAATCGACTCCATGTTGTCTTCAATGCGCAGCAGAAAACAGGAAACCAGTTCACCCCGCTGGCGCTTCCCGCAGTTTAAAAAGGTCGGTGTCGCAGGCTGAAAGCGACCGGAGAGCATTTCATCGGCAAGCTGAATCGCCAGCGTTTCGTCGCCCTGCGCCAGCGTCAGCGCCACCATAGTGACGCGGTCTTCAGCGTCTTCCAGATAGCGTTTACCGTCAAAGGTTTTCAACGTGTAGCTGGTGTAGTACTTCCATGCGCCGAGGAACGTCTGGAAACGAAAACCGCTCGCGTGCGCCCGCGCAAACAGCGACACCACGAACGCGCGGTCGTAGCGGCTGAGCACGTGGTCATCGTAATAACCTTCACGTAACAGATAATCCAGCCGCGCATCCTGGCTGGCAAACGCCACGGAATTGGGCTTCACATGCGTGGTAATGAACACCTCTATCGCCTGGCGGTCTTTGTCGAACTGAATATGGCCCGCTTCGTCATACAGATTCAGCATGGCATTCAGGGCGTGATAATCCGTGGTTGTCGGCGTCACGCGTTCTGCGGTAGTCGTTGCCAAAATTCGTTCACTCCTTTTAGGACATTCTCGATATCGTCTGGCGTTCCCATCAGCTCAAAGCGATACAGGCAGGGCACGCCGCATTTATGGGAAATAACGTCTCCGGCGCGGCCATACGCTTCACCGAAATTGCGATTGCCGGCGGCAATAACGCCGCGAATTAACGCCCGGTTATGTTCATCGTTTAAAAAGCGGATCACCTGTCGGGGTACCGCGCCCGCAGTGCCTCCACCGCCATAAGAGGGCACCACCAGAAGGTAAGGTTCGTCCACGCGAACGCGTTCCCGCTCATCAAGCGGGATACGGATGGCAGGCAACCCTAAACGCAGCATAAAGCGATGCGTATTTTCGGAACTGCTGGAGAAGTAGACGAGCTGGCTCATGCGTGGGGTTCGGCGCGCAGGCGGTTGATCATATCGGGGCGAAATCCAGACCAGCTTGTTTCCCCGGCAACCACGACCGGCAACTGGCGAAAACCCTGGGCACGCAGGGTTTTCGCCGCATCTGGAAGCTTGTCGACGTTCACCATCTCAAAATCAAAGCCACGGCTTTCCATCGCCCGTTTCGTGGCGTGGCACTGAACGCAATTATCTCGAGTGTAAATAGTTATGCGCATGATTCGTATTTCCATTTAAAATGAGGGGACGGCGCGAAGGCAGGCGTCGGGTTGTGTGTATTGCGATAAAATAAATACTAGATGTAGTTGTAAAAGGATTCAACCACACAAGATATGGGAAATTTAGATTGATTACGCCCCACTGAAGCGTTCAGCGGGGAAGGGGCGTTATTGGCGGGGAATAGCCGGATAGCGACGAAAACGTGTTATCCGGCCTGGGACATGCGCACAACGGTAAGTCTGATAAGCGCTAGCGCCATCAGGCATCTAATCAGCAACAAAAATTACATCCGCATGCTTACTGCCAGACGGTTAAAGCAGTTCATCAGGCCAATCGCAAAGGTCAGATCGCTTATCTCTCTGGCGCTAAAATGGTCGAGCAACGGCAGATAAACGTCATCTTCGGCGCGGGTGCCGACAATATCCGTGACGGATTCAGCCCAGGCCAGCGCTGCGCGCTCCTGTTCACTGAAACGGTGACTTACCCGCCAGCCAGCCAGCGCATCCAGTTTGGTCTGCTCAACGCCGGATTTACGCAGCGCTTTGCTGTGCATCTCAAGGCAAAACGCGCAGCCATTGATTTGAGAAATGCGCAGATAAATCAACTCCATCAGCGTGGTATCCAGCGCGCTGTTTTCCAGGGCTTTTTTGGCCTGAACCAGAGCGTTATAGACTTCAGGGCTAAGTTCATAATAGGGCTGGCGTAATGTTGTCATGGTGTTTCTCCTCGTTTCAATGACTGCACTGTAGCACTATAATGGACTGTCAAAGAGGGCCATATTTTTACATAAAAAGCAGACCATAATGATTCCGCGCTATCAGAACATCGCCCGTCAGTTAAAAAATGCCATTGAACACGGTGAACTCAAACCTGGCGCACGGTTGCCTTCCAGCCGCACGTGGGCGCAGGAGTTGGGTATCTCTCGCTCAACGGTAGAAAATGCGTACGGTGAGCTGGTGGCTCAGGGCTGGCTGGAGCGGCGTGGGCAAGCCGGAACGTTTGTCAGTGGGCATTTGCGTTTAGAAAAACCCCATGCCGCACCGGCGGTTTTTGCCGGAGAAAGCCAGACGCCGCAGCCTTTTCAGATGGGATTACCCGCGCTGGATCTCTTCCCGCGTGAAATATGGGCGCGTGTGATGGGACGCCGTCTGCGTACTCAGACACGTTATGACCTGGCGCTGGGCGAGGTATGCGGCGAAGCCGTGCTGCGTCAGGCGATTGTCGATTACCTGCGGGTATCGCGCAGTATTGAGTGTCAGCCGGAGCAGGTGTTTGTGACGTCCGGCTATGCATCCTCAATGATGCTTATCCTACGGGCGCTGGCACAGCCGGGGGACGGCATGTGGGTGGAAGACCCCGGTTTTCCTCTGATTCGCCCGGTTATCGAGCAGGAGCGTGTTGAACTGTTGCCCGTGCCGGTCGATAGCGATGGTCTGGAGGTATCGGCGGGGATCCATCATTACCCACAGGCGCGATTTGTCCTGCTAACGCCCGCGCATCAAAGTCCGCTGGGCGTGGCGCTGTCATTGGCGCGTCGCCATCAGTTACTGGAGTGGGCCGCCAGTTCACAGGCGTGGATTATCGAGGATGACTATGACAGTGAGTTCCGCTATCACGGTAAGCCGTTGCCTCCGCTAAAAAGTCTGGATGCGCCGCAGCGTGTGGTGTATGCCGGAACGTTCAGCAAGTCACTCTTTCCGGCGCTACGCACGGCATGGCTGGTGGTGCCGATGAATCAGGTCGCGCGATTTCGTGAGCAGGCGGCATTGATGGCCAGCAGCGTGCCGGTGTTATGGCAGCAGACATTGGCGGATTTCATTCGCGACGGCCACTTCTGGCGACATTTAAAAAAGATGCGTCAGCATTACGCCGGGCGCCGTCACTGGATAGAAGAGGCGTTAACGGAACAGGGCTTTCGCGTGGTGGAGCAGGAAGGGGGCATCCAGATGGTGATTTCAGTTGAGGGTGATGACATTGCTCTGGTAGAGAAGGCGAATCGTGCCGGACTGGCGGTTCAAGCGTTGAGCCGCTGGCGAATAAGGGAAGAAGCGCAGGGCGGATTGCTGCTGTCGTTTACCAATATTACCTCCGCCGCGATGGCGAAACAGGTCGCCCAACAGCTCAGACAGGCGATAGAGTCGTGAAGCAATGCCGGATAAGACGTTTTGGCGCCATCATCCGGCACACCGGCCTGTTAGCGACGCCGACTCAGTAGCGCGCCGAGAAAAATACCGACCGCCGCTGCGGTGCCCACGCTGCACCAGGGTTTGTCGCGTACGAAAGTATCCGCGCAGCCAATGGCGTCCCGGGCTGCCTGTTGGACGCGAGTGCGGCCATGCATACGTGCGCGAGTCTCTCTCAGCAAAGCCTGCGCTCTGCGTCGTGCGTCCTCCGCTTCGTCTTTGGCGTCACTCCCCCAGGACTTAAGCACTTCTTCCAGGCTGTCAGCTAATCGGCTGGCATCGTCATGAATATCCTGTACATCTTCATCTACGTCGTTTCGGTTGGGTCTATTAAACATATGATCCTCCATTGATTTCGATGTGCTTTTCAGTGTAGACCATAATTTTATCTTCCGATGTTCATCACGCTGTATTCGTATGTTTATGGACTTTTCTGAAAGCGCTGCTAATGCTGAATCAGGTATGGTTAGGCCGCGGTAAAAGATGACGAGGATAATATATGTATTTACGACCTGATGAGGTGGCGCGCGTACTTGAAAAAGTAGGCTTTACCGTCGATGTAGTGACACAAAAAGCGTACGGTTATCGACGTGGCGAAAATTATGTCTACGTGAATCGAGAAGCGCGTATGGGACGAACCGCATTAGTGATTCATCCAACATTAAAAGAACGAAGCTCTTCGCTGGCAGAGCCTGCAACGGATATTAAAACCTGCGATCACTACCAGCAATTTCCACTGTATTTAGCGGGTGAGACGCACGAGCATTACGGTATTCCACACGGATTTAGCTCGCGTATTGCGCTGGAGCGTTATTTAAATGGATTGTTTGGCGAGGCGAAACTGAACGCAAACTAATATACGCCATATAATTCGCGTTGCAGGAAGGCGGTAAGCAAGGGAATTTCCTGGCGCTTACTAAAATCAGTAACGGGAGCGAACGTAACCGCAGCACATGCAACGTGAAGTATTACGGGTATAAAGCGACTGGCGGAGCCAGTCGCCAGTGATGACTCAGGCGTAGCTGCTGACCTTAAACAGGCGACGGCAGTAATCGAGAAAATACCCGTAGACTGCCCCCATCAGCATTGATACCACGATATTCGAACTCACGGCTGCGGTGATCTGATGCCAGTCTGCGCCAACTGTCAGCAAAATAGCGATATAAACCGGCGACTGGAAAGTCACATACGCCAGAATATCCGCCAGGTTTTTCGCCCATCCAGCCGAACTTGCCTTGCGCGAAACGCGCATGAACAGATCCCGGTACATTCCATACGGCCATGCGATAAGGATGTTAACCGGTATCGCCACCAGTCTGGATGAAAGTGACTGTTCAAAGGTCATTCCGGAGAGGAATATCTCGATCAACATGTTCACGACAGAACAGTAAACAACCATCGCGAACGTGTCAGCGACAGCATGACGCAAGCGTGACTGCGGTGAGAACATGTTAATGCTCCTTGTTAAAGGGGATTAATCGTCGTCAAATACTGCCATGTAGTGAATTAGCGAAGTCTTTTCGCTTTCGCATAGAGTATATCTCTATATAATAACTAGCAATTAGTGTAAAATTTTTATTTACACGCTTTTTGTCGATAAAATGCTCTGTGATGGTCTGTTTTTTGTACATTTCGGGATTTTCGGTGACCATTTTCAGAAAATGTATTTTAAATCAAATTGTTATAGAGGCTTGTCTTTTCGGTTTTTTTGAGGGTCATTGTGAAATGTATCAGATTCGACAGAGAATTCGGCGGCGCAGGCAGTTTTTGCCTTGCCAGCATGTTTAATGCTGTACGCGCTAATTCGGCAGCATAAAATTCCATTTCAATGGCGTGGTTTATTATTCACTTTTTATCAATTTCTATTCATTTTTATTCAGCGTCAAATGCGTGATATCCTCCGTCAGTCGCTTATTTTTCGCGGATTGTCTGCCACGCCACAGGCAACTCTATATTTTTATTTATTCACAATTTCCAATCCTGAACCAATATATTCATTGAGGGTGTTTGATAAATAATCATTATAAAGTGACATTTCATAATATTCTTCAACGCGCCTGGGTCTGGAAATATCATTAATTATCGAATACACTTCTTTCTGTAATACTGTTTTTGGCTTTCTGCGTTAAAAGGTTTTTATTATTATGAATTTGATGTTACAGAACTTAAATAATATTCGTACGTTGCGTGCAATGGCTCGCGAATTCTCCATTGACGTTCTTGAAGAAATGCTCGAAAAATTCAGGGTTGTCACTAAAGAAAGACGTGAAGAAGAAGAACAGCAGCAGCGTCAACAGGCAGAGCAGCAAGAGAAAATTAATACTTTTCTCGAACTGATGAAAGCGGACGGCATTAACCCGGAAGATTTGCTGGGAATGCAATCTGCGGCGCCTGGCGTTACGAAAAAACGTCAACCGCGTCCGGCAAAATACCGTTTTGTTGATTTTAATGGCGAAACAAAAACCTGGACCGGGCAGGGGCGTACGCCTAAGCCGATTGCTCAGGCGCTGGCAGCCGGCAAATCTCTGGATGATTTCCTGATTTAATTCGGGTCGTGATATGCCGGATGGCAGTATGACACTGCCTCCGGTTTATTACCGAAAACCGGACTCTGCATTACAGGCCTGATTTTTCGGGTTCTGAATGCGCGCGACGGTTCCAGGGCATTTTATCGAGCAGACGCGCCATCCCACAAAAACCGGTAAATCCGGCCAGCATCAGTCCTGCGCCGACAAAACCGCTCAACAAGAAAAAGCCCTGACTCACCGCATATCCCAACACAACCCCGAGCAAAATCAGCCCGCCAGCGGCAATCTGCACCTGACGCATAAGCGGCAAGGGCTGCGATGTGTCTCGTGCGACGGGTAACGACGCCGCTTTCCAGCCATCAATACCGCCTTCCAGTAGCCAGACTTTTGCCGGAGCTGCAACCGCCTGCAGTCTGGCGATATTGTTTTGCGTGCGCCGCCCTGACTGACAATGAAAGATAATGCACTCCCCGCGCAGGCGGTCGGGAAATGTCCCCTGTTCAAGGGTGGAGAGGGGAACCAGATGGGCATCTGGAATATGTTCATGCAGATACTCATCGGCATCACGGATATCAATCAGGTTCGCGCCCTGCGCAATGAGCGCCTGCGCCTCGCGTGGGGAAATCGTCCCGCTTGTCATAGTGGCTCCTTAGGGGCAATACAGGGTTTTCAATGTGGCGATAAGTGAACTTACCGCCGCATTTTTAATGAAGTAAAGAATACGCTGGGCATCCCGCTGGCTGTCGATAAGCCCTTCTTCGCGCATACGCGCCAGATGTTGCGACGTGGCAGAAGGGCTGAGTCCTGTCGCCCGCGCCAGTTCGCCAGCACTGGTGCCTGGCGAGCCGCAGAGCATGCACAAAATCAACAACCGTTTGGGATTGCTCATGGCTTTTAGCAGGGCGGCAGCCTGTTCGGCGCTGGCCTGGAGTTGTTCGAGTTCAGTCATGATTATTTAAGCATTTCCTAAATTAAGGTAATTCTAAAATAATGAGCAACAGTATGCCAGCGTCAAGAGCGTAAAAGAGGGTAAAAGAAAAGGGGGAAATTGGCAGAGTCGGCTAAACTGACTACGCTTAGAGAGAAAATCTCTTTTTTAAACAATGAGTAATTTTACTTTTTTGGAGTGTGTATGGGTTTCTGGCGAATCGTGATTACCATCCTTCTTCCCCCGCTTGGCGTGCTGCTGGGGAAAGGATTCGGCTGGGCATTTATCCTGAACATCATTTTGACGCTATTGGGCTACATCCCAGGCCTTATCCATGCTTTCTGGATCCAAACGCGCGACTGATTTTTGCCGGGGGCGCTTCGCTTGCCCGGCCTACGATTATTTTCAATTTCAACAAATTACAGATGTTTGTAGGTCTGATAAGCGAAGCGCCATCAGACAATTTCCTCAGGACGCACGTTATTAATAACCTGACAGACCTGATATACCGCTTGTGCCTGCATTTTTTCCGGGGGCGCTTCGCTTTCCCGGCCTACGATTATTTTCAATTTCAACCGATTACAGATGCTTGTAGGTCTGATAAGCGAAGCGCCATCAGACAATTTCCTCAGGCCTGCTCTTGCTGGAGCTTGCCGGACATCGCCTGTTGAATAATCGGAATCGGCGTCAGTAAGTGCTGGCGCATTAACTCGCTGGCGCGTTGTGCATCTCGCGCCAGAATCGCCTCGGTGAGCGTCTGGTGCTGGATGTGTTTATCCTCCAGCATTTCGACCGACAACACCGTTTCACGCAGCCAGATAAATCGATAGCGCGCCGCAAGATCAAACAGGCGTTCACGCATTTGCAGCAGATAATGCGAACCGCATCCGGCGACGATGGCGGAATGAAATGCCTGATGACGTTGATCCCACTCATCCAGCATGCCTTCACTGGCGTCGCTTGATTCCAGTTTATTCAGCATATGCGCTCTGGCGAGGATTTCGGCTTCCCACGCGTCGTCTCCGCGCTCGATAGCCAGTCGAACCAGCATGGCTTCCGTATTGGCGCGGGCATCAAATATATCGAGCAGTTCCTGCCCGGACATCGGTGCCACACGGTAGCCTTTCTGATTGACCACGGTCACCAGTTGTTCCGCCACCAGTTGGGAAAGGGCTTCTCGTAGCGGCCCCACGCCAAGTTCATAGCGCGACGTCAGTAAACTCATGCGCAGTTTTTCATCGGGCTGATAAATACCGCGAATGATGTCATTTTTAAGCCAGTGGTATCCATCGATGGCCGTCGGCTGAGAAGTGGCGGTCATGGGTGCGACTCCTGAAGAAAATCACTATCCCGGCTTGCGCCGGGAACAGGTCTAACGTGTATTTTGTAATGGTGCCTTTTGCCACGATAGCAGTTTTTTCCAGCGCGACATAATCGGGACTGTACAAATGATCCCCAGGCCCAGAAGCCCTGTGGAAATCACTTCAAGCTGTTGTGCTGGCCGGAATAACATGGCGATCAGGACGAAGGCGATAAAGGCAATCACCAGCCAGGTTAACCATGGATAGAGCCACATTCTCAGTTTAATCTCGCTTCCCTGCGCCAACAGAATTTTGCGCATCCGTAATTGAGAGACGGCAATAACCAGATACACCAACAGCGCGATGGCGCCTGAACTGTCGATCAGGAATTTAAACACTTTCGCCGGGGCATAATAATTCACGACAACCGTTAAGAATGCCGCGCCCGTCGACAGCAACACCGCCACATATGGCGTTTTGCTGCGGTTGGTTTTGCCCATAAACGCCGGCGCATCGCCGCGATGGCTCAGGGAGTAGAGCATCCTGGAGGCCGTATACAGCGCGGAGTTCAGGCAACTGGTGACCGACAGTAAAATGACGCAGTCCATAATCAGTTTGGCATACGGAATATTCAGCAGTTCCAGCACCGAACGATACGACCCCACGCTCTTAAGTCCTGGCATGTTCCAGGGGATCAGCGCCACTACCACGAAAATTGAGCACAGATAGAAGATAGAAATACGCCAGATAACCGAGTTGCTCGCCCGCACGATGTGCTTATCCGGGGTGTCGGATTCCGCGGCGGCGATAGTGACGATTTCCGCCCCCATAAACGAAAACATCGTAATCAGCATGGCACTCAGTACCGCGCCAAAACCATTGGGCATAAAGCCGCCATGATCCCATAAGCGGGAAACACCGCCCACGTCGGCATACGGATAAAAACCACTGATCGCCACCGCGCCCAGCGCAATAAACGCCAGGATGGCAACGACTTTGCACAGCGCTAGCCAGAATTCAAATTCGCCGTAGTTTTTGACGCTCAGCAAGTTACTGCCCGTCAGAGCGAGCGTGATAACCAGTGAAAACAACCAGATAGGTATTCCCGGTATCCACGAATTCAGGATGATGGCCGCGATATTGGCTTCCAGTGGAATCACCAACACCCAGAACCACCAGTACAGCCAGCCAATGGTATACCCCGCCCACGGGCCGATAGCTTTATCCGCATAGGTGGAAAACGACCCGGTGTCTGGCGTGGCGACAGCCATTTCAGCCAGCATACGCATGATCATCACCACCAACAGACCGGCGAACAGATAGGCCAGCAGAACCGCAGGCCCGGCTTCAGCAATAGCGACGCTGGAGCCGACAAATAAACTCGCGCCGATAACACCGGCAATAGATAACATGGTGACGTGGCGTGATTTCAGCCCGCCCCCTAAAGCATGTGATTCTGACGATTGCCCCATCTTCTATCCTCTCGAAAGTGTGTCACTTGGGAGAGCACCCCGACATTTCCCGCGTCGGGGCACGCGTATTATTGTTGTGTTTACTGCATCGTCATCATTCCGTTAGCAACGAGGTATAGCCTTAGCGTTGTTTAACCTCATCGAAACACTGGGCGATGATCTCCAGGCCCTGGCGGATCTGCGCATCTTCAATGGTCAGCGGAACCAGAATACGCAGCACGTTGTAGTAAGGGCCGCAGGAGAGCAGGATCAGACCTTTGTCGCGCGCGCGGGCGACGATTTCTGCGGTTAGCTTCGCATCGGGTTTGCTGTGATCGCCGTTTTCAAACAGTTCGATGGCGATCATGGCGCCCAGTCCGCGAACATCGCCGATTTCCGGGTGTGTTTCGGCAATTGCCAACAGTCCTTCGCGCAGGGTTTTGCCCAACGTGTTGGCCTTTTGCAGCAGATTTTCCTGCTCGAAGATTTTCAGTACTGCCAGCGCGGCGGCGCAGGCAATCGGGTTACCGGCATACGTGCCGCCCAGACCACCAGGGGCAACGGCGTCCATCACTTCAGCACGACCGGTCACGCCTGCCAGCGGGAATCCTCCGGCAATGGATTTGGCAAAGGTCGTAATATCCGGGGCGACGCCCATTTGTTCCATGGCGAACAGCGTACCGGTACGACCTGCGCCGCTCTGGACTTCATCGGCAATCAGCATGATGCCGTGCTCGTCGCAGATGGCGCGCAGGCGTTTCATAAAGGCCGGGGAGGCGGCATAAAAACCGCCTTCGCCCTGGACCGGTTCGATGACGATGGCGGCAATGTCTTCCGGCGCGGCATCGTTTTTGAAGATGCGCTCAATGCTGGCAATCGCATCGTCATCGCTGATACCGTGCAGCGCGCAGGGGTACAGTGCGCGATAAACATGGCCCGGCATCAGTCCCATTCCGGCAGAATACGGATTCACTTTCCCGGTCAGCGAGAGCGTGTAGTGGGTGCGACCGTGGTAAGCACCGCTAAACGCTATGGTGCCGCTGCGTTTGGTGGCGGCGCGGGCGATTTTCACCGCATTCTCAACCGCTTCTGAACCGGTGGTCACCAGCAGGGTCTTCTTGGCAAAGTCCCCCGGCACTTTCTGGTTCATGATTTCGCACAGTTCCAGATACGGTTCATAGGCCAGCACCTGAAAACAGGTGTGTGACAATTTTTTCAGTTGTTCTTCTACTGCCGAGACGATCCCCGGATGCAGGTGTCCGGTATTCAGCACCGCAATGCCGCCCGCAAAATCAAGAAACTCACGACCTTCAACATCCCAGACGCGGCAGTTTTCTGCGCGATCGGCAAAGATAGGGTGAATCTGCCCAACGCCGCGAGGAACGGCGTTGCTGCGGCGCTGCATTAACTCTTTATTGGTGCTCATTCGCTTTCTCCAGTCTTCAATCAGGTAAGGTTTACTTAAAGGCCGATACACATGTATTTGATTTCTAAATAATCTTCGATACCGTACTTGGAGCCTTCGCGGCCAAGACCGGAGGCTTTGATCCCACCAAAGGGCGCAACTTCGTTAGAGATAATGCCGGTGTTGATCCCGACAATGCCGTACTCCAGCGCTTCGCCGACGCGGAATACGCGGCTCAGATCGCGGGCATAGAAATAGGCCGCCAGGCCGAACTCGGTGTCGTTGGCCTGGGCTATCACGTCAGCTTCATCGTGAAAACGGAACAGCGGGGCAAGCGGGCCGAACGTCTCTTCTTTTGCTACTTTCGCATCACGAGGAACATCCGCCAGAATCGTGGGCTGGAAGAAGTTGCCGCCCAGCACATGCGCTTCACCGCCCGTGACCACGCGCGCGCCTTTCCCGACGGCATCCGCGATATGTTCCTTCACTTTGGCGACGGCTTTCTCATCGATCAGCGGCCCGGTGGTGACGCCCGCCTGTAAACCATCGCCGAGATGCAGTTTGTTCACCGCTTGCTGCAGTTTTTCCGCAAAGCGCTCGTAAACGCCGTCCTGCACATACAGGCGGTTGGCGCAGACGCAGGTCTGCCCGGCATTACGGAATTTTGAGGCCAGCGCCCCTTCCACGGCTTTATCCAAATCGGCATCGTCAAAGACGATAAACGGCGCGTTGCCGCCAAGCTCCAGAGAGACTTTTTTGATGTCTTTGGCGCACTGTTCCATTAACTGGCGGCCAATTTCTGTGGAGCCGGTAAAGGAGAGTTTGCGTACCAGCGGGTTGCCGGTCAGTTCATTGCCGACGGCGCTTGCTGATCCGGTGACGACGTTAAAGACGCCGGCGGGGACGCCGGCGCGATGCGCCAGTTCCGCCAGCGCCAGCGCGGAAAACGGGGTCTGGCTGGCGGGTTTGAGCACCATGGTGCAGCCCGCAGCCAATGCCGGGCCAGCCTTACGGGTGATCATTGCCGACGGGAAGTTCCACGGCGTAATGGCGGCCGTGACGCCAATCGGTTGTTTGATGACGATCAGACGCTTGTCTGCCTGATGGCCTGGAATGGTGTCGCCATAAATACGTTTTCCCTCTTCGGCAAACCATTCAATAAAGGAGGCGGCATAGCTGATTTCGCCTTTTGCTTCAGCCAGCGGCTTGCCCTGTTCCAGGGTCATCAGGCGCGCCAGATCGTCCTGGTGCTCCATCATCAGGTTGTACCAGCGACGCAGAATATTGGCCCGTTCTTTGGCGGTCAGCGCACGCCAGGCGGGGAGGGCGCGATTCGCGGCTTCAATGGCTTCGCGGGTTTCGGTGGCCCCCATTTTGGGGACGCTGCCCAACTGCTGGCCGTTTGCAGGATTGTTCACTGCGATCACGTCGCCGCTTTGGGCATCGCGCCACTGGCCCTCAATAAAAGCCTGCTGGCGGAACAAGGTTGGATCGTTAAGTTGCATGATTGCTTCCTGTCTCAAGGTGTTTAACGGGTAAATGCGGCGTGTAAGGTGTCCACGCTACGTGCCGCACGCAGCGTACGTCCGGTATTGTGTTGACTCTCCAGTAGCGTCTGCACTTTGCTGACGATATGGGCGCCGATCGGAATGGCCGATGTCGCCGCGGGAGAAGGGGCGTTACAGGTATGGATAGAGCGCGGTGTGGTCACAAACAGAAAGTCGTCGATAAGCTTTCCGTCTGGCGAAACGGCCTGCGCCCGCACGCCCGCAGGCCACGGTTGAAGATCCTGTAATGTCAGGCTCGGGCAGTATTTTTGTACCCGCCGCAGGTAGCCGCTTTTGCACAGTGAATTTTTCATTTCACTGAGGCCGGAACGCAGATTGTTTTGCAGTACACGACGGATCCCGGATGAACCGAGGATCTCCAGCGTGTCACTGAAGGAGAAGTCGCGCTTGCGATAACCTTCGCGTTTGAAGGCCAGCACGGCGTTGGGGCCGACCGTGACGCTGCCGTCGATCATACGGGTGAGATGCACGCCAAGAAACGGCATCGCCGGATCGGGGATCGGGTAGATCAAATGGTTGACGATGTGATTATGCTCAGGCGCCAGGCGGAAATACTCGCCACGGAACGGGCAGATAATAAAACCGGGATCGACTCCCAGCATTTTGACCAGTCTGTCGGCCATCAGCCCGGAGCAGCTAATCAGCGTCGAGGCTTCAAATTCTTGCCCCTGTCGGGTATGGACGACCACGCCGGTGGCGAGCTCTTTCAGGGCGCTAACCTCGGCGTGATAAACAATGTCGCCGCCTTTTGCCTGGAAGATTTTCGCCATGGCAGCAGTGACTTCGCGATAGCTGACAATCCCGCTGGAAGGCACAAAAATGCCGCCCAGTCCGGTAATGTTCGGCTCGCGTTCGCGCAACGCCCCGGCACTGAGCCACTCGCGCTCAATCCCGTTGGCTGCCGTACGATCCCACAGCGCCCGCATCCGTTCCATTTCCAGTTCGGAGGTGGCGACCAGCATTTTTCCGCACTCGTCGTAGCGAATGCCGTTTTGATCGCAAAAGGCTTTGGTGGCCTTGTTTCCTGCCAGGCAAAACTGCGCTTTCAGGCTGCCAGGGGTGTAGTAAACCCCGGCATGAATTACGCCGCTGTTGTGGCCCGTCTGATGACAGGCCGGTGCAGACTCTTTTTCCAGCACCACAATTTTGGCGTCCGGGTAGACATCAATTAGCTGCATGGCGGTCGACATGCCGATAATGCCGCCGCCAATAATCACAAAATCATACATCCGCTCTGTTCCTCGGGTGGCGCTTATTGGTGCGTCTGGTAGCCGTGAGTGGCGTAGGCGAAATAACCGCGCTGGCGCATCAGTTCACGGCGCAAATCAGGATGTGCGGTAAAGCGATCGCGTCCGTGCAGCCAGAACAGGTTGTTAATCAGCAAGAATTTGCCGACCGGTACGGGAACGGAAAGGATGTTTTTACTGGTTTCCAGCGCGTCAGAAAGACGGCTAAGCCAGGTGCCTTCTTCAAAATCTTTCGGCTGGACGAACTGGTCGATGTAGCGCATAACCGGACGGCCCAGTGGGTCGACGTCGAACACCGGATGAAAGACATCGTGACTGACGTTTTTGCTTGGCGGTGCTGCCCAGCGCATCGCCCGGCGTGCCAGAGGATGTGAGAAGTACTCTTCCAGGTGTTCCCAGTCATCAAGATGCAGCAGCAGTGAATTACCGCCTTCCATGTTCTGCTCATCGATTTTCATCATCAGCACATAATCGGTGATTTCTTCGACGAACGTTCCGTCATTGTGCAATTCCAGAACACGGTGAGGCTGGCGCAGGTAGCTGTCTGAACTGTCGACATTTTTCACCACAAACCGCGCATAGTATTGACCGCTCATCGCGTCATAATTGGAACGCCCAATCAGATGCGCCACGGCGGTAGACAGCTTGACCATATCGTCAGCCTGCGCCACGTTGTCGATCCCTTCAGCGCCAATTAACAGCGCGCCTTCGCCCCGCTCCAGCAGCGTTTTGATCAGCAGCGGTTGCAGTTGGTTGCCGCAGAGATCGTCGAGGATCTTGCCCACCTGAAAGCGTAAAAATGATTTGTATTCCAGCGCCTGCACCGGCCACTGCGCAACCTGCTGTAAGAATTGTTGGGTCGTGTCGGAGGAAAACGTCAGTTCCAGCAGTCGCGGTGATTGTGCTGACGGGGCGACAGTGAAACCGGTGTAGTTCCGGGCTGAATCCCCAGCGTTGGGTTTTACGGCAGTCAGTGCATTCATCAGAATCGATCCTCTCGGTAGATTGTCGTGGGAGACATGGCGATGCTCATTTCGTAGCCATAAATTAAAAATATCTACATTTTTGAGAAACGCATATAAAACGGCCAAATTGTTTAATTTTTGTGATCGACTGCAACAAATATTTAACAATATGAATTGTGTGGATAAAGGCGGGAGAGTGAGGTTTTTAGCTAAAAGTTATTGAAAACAGTACATTAATAAGAGCTGGCCGCTGTGTGCTCATCGATAATTCATAGGAGAGGGTGCTTTCAGTCAGCGCGATATTCCATGATGGCGAACCGCGTTTTGCGCACCTGCGGCCAGAAAACCCTCAGCCGTGGGCGCTAACGGGCGTTGTGTCACCGGGTTTCCGACATTACTGGCGATAATTTCAATGTCATCAGCAGCGACGAAAATGATATCTATCAGGCAGACGCACAATAAGAACGACTCATCAGCTCCTCCAAAAACAGGCGAAGGATTGCCGGTTGCGTGGCTCCCCGTTTTGTTATCGAAGAAAACGGCCATTTAGAACCAAATTGCTCAGGCTCTAGCTGGCGCATTTGACCTGCGTTGACCCACTGGCGGGCATAGTGTCGGGGGAGAAAACCGAGGTAAGCGCCGGTCAGAATGAGAATGGCCTGCGCTTCGACATTGTCGACGGTGGCGGCGGCATAGCTTGATTTTAGCAATTGCAGATCGCGTTGTTGCAGAAAGCCGCGCGCGACAATTTGACTCTCACGGATCGCCTCGATGAGGGCATCGCCGCGGGGAGGATTATCGAAAAGCGGATGATAGCGGCTGCAATACAGACCATCAGGCTCATCGTATAACTGCGTATAACTAAGCCCGGCCACCTCAAACGGGAAATGGCCGATAGCGACGTGAAGCCGCCCGTCCAGCACGCGTCCTTCCAGCTCTGCGGGCGTACCAATGTAAATATCCAGTTGCACATCGTGACCGTGTGAGACGAACTGACGCAACGTACGCGACAAGACGCTGTCGTTGTCGGTGGCGGTATTGTCAATGATGCCCAGATAGAGCTTGCCAGAGATGTGCCGCTTGAGCGCAGAAGTATCCATACAAAACGTATCCACCGCCAGAAACAGCCGTTGCGCCGCCTCGTAAGTGGCGGTGCCATATTCGGTCAGTCGAAACCCACAACGTCCGCGTTCGCACAATTTGACGCCGAGGCGTGTCTCCAGGCTGGTCATATGTTCGCTAATCGTGGACTGGCTCACATTCAACGCCGCCTGAGCTGCAGAAAAACCATTACATTTCACTATGGTCATGAAAATTCTGAGTAGCTTAAGGTCAATATTCTGCAGTTGATTCACGTCTCTGTCTCCTCATGCGTCACTTCGGAAAAGCCGATATGAATATCTGATGTTTTCTATTTTTATCATGCAAATTGTTGTCCATAGTCATTGTTATGGCAAGTCAACCTGTGCCAGGTCGTTTCAGAAAATTCACAGATTGGGGGAGAAAGTATGGGGAACAATAACTACGAGTCCGGACGATTGAATCTGCCGTTTGTCGGCCATTGTACTTTTGCTAAAGCGCCGGTATGCCTCAACTGGGAAGAGATTGATGCCGATGTCGCGATCCTGGGCGCGCCCAACGATATGGGGACGCAGTGGCGTTCTGGTGCCCGCTTCGGACCCCGCGGCATTCGCGAGGCGTCTACGTTATTTTCGTTTGGTCATGCAGGCGCCTACGATCATGAAGACGATGCGTTGTATCTGACGCAAGACCAGGTACGAATGGTCGATGTCGGCGATGCGGACATCGTACATACCGATATGACCAGCAGTAACGCAAATATTGAACTGGCGGTACGTAAGATCCTGGCTTCCGGCGCGATGCCGGTGGTGCTGGGCGGCGACCATTCCATTCACGCCCCGGTCATTAAAGCCTATGAAGGGCGCGGGCCGATTCACATCGTCCATTTCGATGCTCACCTCGATTTCGTCGATGAGCGCCACGGTGTGCGCTACGGCCATGGTAGCCCGCTGCGCCGCGCGTCAGAAATGAATCACATCGCGGGCATGACGCAACTCGGTATCCGCAACGTTTCCTCATCCAACCGCAGCGACTACGACGCAGCGCGTGCGGCGGGTTCCAATATTCTGTCGGTACGCGACGTGCGCCGTTTAGGCGTCGAAGGCGTGCTGGAGCAGATCCCGCAGGGCTGCAACTACTACCTCACCATTGATATCGACGGTTTTGACCCCTCGATTGCCCCTGGCACCGGTACGCCGAGCCACGGTGGTTTCCAGTATTACGAGGTGCTGGAGATTATTCAGGCACTGGCGAAACGCAGTGGCGGCAACATTATCGGTATGGATTTGGTCGAAGTGGCGCCCGCCTACGATCCCACCGGCGTGACCTCGATTCTGGCGGCCCAACTGCTGATGAATAGCATCGGTTTTATTTTCTACGAACGTAAGCAATCCCAGACTCGCTAAGCAATAAGTGGGTGGTTAAACCACCCCTCTGAACCCTACCTGCATAACCCGTGAGTTAAAAATCGGGTGTAAAAAAAAGAGGATCATCAAATGGATGCAGCTGTAATGCACTATCTCGATCGTTACGGTATTTTAGACGCGACACGACGCTTTCTGAGTAAACCGCAGAAAATGTTTATTGGCGGAGAGTGGGTTGACGGTAGCGAAGGGGAGGTCAGCGCTGTTATCGAGCCTTCCACGCAGGGCGTGTTGACCACTGTCCCGTTGGCGACCGCGTCTGACCTGGATCGCGCCGTGGCGGCCGCTCGCCAGCAGTTCGACCACGGTGAGTGGCGTCGTCTGAAACCGCTGGAACGCGAGCGTATGCTGCATCGCCTGGCCGATCTGATTGAAGCCAATGCCGATGAACTTGCCGAAATCGAATCCATTGATATGGGGAAATCGGTGACGCAGGCGCGCGACGTGGATATCCAGGGCACCATCGACACCTTTCGCTACTTCGCGGGCTGGGCCTCAAAGCTGCATGGCCGCACGGTAGAACCTTCGCTGCCGGGCAATTATCTGGCGTATACCCGCAAAGAGCCGATCGGCGTAGTGGCCGCGATTGTGCCGTGGAACTTTCCTCTGCAAACCATGGCGTGGAAACTGGCGGCGGCGCTGGCGGTGGGCTGTACTGCGGTGATTAAACCCGCTGAACTGACGTCATTATCGACCCTGCGTTTTGCTGAACTGGTTCAGGAAGCGGGGATTCCTGACGGTGTGGTGAATATTGTCACCGGATACGGCAGCGTGATTGGCGCGGCCATGACCGCACATCCGGGGATCGACAAAGTGACCTTTACCGGTTCGACGCCTGTCGGGCGTTCCGTTGGGCAAACGGCGGTTGAAAACATCAAGCGCGTGACCCTGGAACTGGGCGGGAAGTCCCCGGTTCTGGTACTGGAAGATGCCGATATTCCTGCCGCGGCACAGGCGGTAGCCAATGGCGTGTTTTTTAACTCCGGGCAGGTGTGCGACGCGGGAACCCGCGCCTATATTCACCGCAGTATTTACGACCGTTTCCTGGCGGCGCTCGCTGACTATACCGCTACGCTGAAAATGGCCCCGGGTCTTGATCCTGAATGTTTCATTAGCCCGCTGGTTTCCGCCAAACAGCAGGACACCGTGCTGTCATACATTGACGCTGGCGTACGCGAAGGGGCGACGCTGTACTATGGCGGACGTCCCCAGGATCGGGAAGGATTCTTCGTTGAGCCGACCATTTTTGCTCACTGTCGCAATGATATGCGCATTGTGCGCGAAGAAATCTTTGGCCCGGTGCTGGTTACTGCGCCGTTCGATACCGTCGAAGAAGCGGTTGAGCTTGCCAATGACTCGCCGTTTGGCCTGGCTGCCGCAATCTATTCGAACGATTTGGCCCGCGTGCATACCCTTATTCCCCAGCTTGAGGCCGGTTCGGTGTACGTCAACGCGCACAGCACCATCGACCCGGCGCTGCCGTTCGGCGGTTTCAAGGAGTCCGGCTTTGGCAAAGATCTCGGCCCCGAGCAGCTTGACTACCTGATGGAAACCAAAACCGTGTGGATCACCTTGCCTTCATAGTCTGACTTATCGGCGCTTCCGGCGCAGCGTCATGCTGCCCGGAAGCGGCCCGGTACGGCACAACACACTGAGCTAACGAGCCGGCAACCGCCTGGCTTAATGAATTCTTATTGCTTCACCCTTCTCTACCAAGGGGTACCTTATGCAACCAGAATCAACCGCAGTGAAAGGGACAAGCAGTGAACAAAGTCCAATAGAAGGACGCTCGATCGACTTTGTGCCAGAACAGGAACGCACCGATAAACTCTCCAGTCAGGGACCCTTCTGGTTTGTCGGCAATTTTACTTTTTTTACCATGACCATCGGCTTTGTCGGGCCGAGCGTTGGGCTTGATGCGCTATGGACTACGCTGGCGGGCACTCTGGGCATCATGTTCGGTACGCTGTTCATGGCTTTCCACGGATCGCAGGGACCGCACCTGGGACTGCCGCAGATGATCCAGTCGCGCGCGCAGTTTGGCTATCGCGGCGTGGTGCTGGTGTTGTTAGCAACGCTGTTTGTGTTTGCTGGCTTCAATATTGTCAACCTGGTGCTGATGATGCAGGGGTTGAAAACGCTGTTTAGCTGGAACCCGTTCCAGGTCGCGCTGGCGGTGACGGTACCGGCGACCATTCTGGCCATTCTCGGCCATGACTGGATGCACAAAACCTTCAAATGGTCATTGTTTTTATCGTTGCCGTTGTACGGTCTGGTGACGCTGGCGGTGCTGATGGGCTGGGTTCATGACGCTCCGGCCGTCGAAGGGGCGGCGAAGGCGGCACCTTTAGGTTTTAACTGGACGGGCTTTGTTGCTCAGTTTGCGGCGGCCGCCAGTTACAACATCGCTTACGCACCGTATGTGTCCGACTATTCGCGCTATCTGCCGAAAAATACCTCCAGCGGTAAATTGATCGCCGCGGTGTTCCTGGGGGCATCGTTGTCGGGGGCCTGGATGATCTCGGTGGGCGGCTGGCTGGCGTCTCATTTGCGAGCCACCGATGTGCTGGTGGCGCTCAATACAGTTGGCGCCAACTTTTCTCCTCATCTGGGAACGGCCGTGGTAGCCATCACTATCCTGGCGTTCCTGCCGGTGATTGCGATGAATATCTACAGCGCCAAACTGACCGCCATTACCAGCGTGGACTCCTTCAGGAAGATAGAGCCGACGGCTAAAGCGCGTATTGTGGCCATCATCTTTGTGGTGCTCCTGCAACTGGGCGTGGCGATGAGCATCTACAACTCCAGCTCGGGGTTGTCCGTACTGAACATCTATCTGGTGGTGATGCTGTACTTCCTGGTGCCCTGGACGGCGGTCAACCTGACGGACTATTTCTTTGTACGCAGAGGGCGTTACGCCATCCCGCATTTCTTCCAGCCGCACGGCAACATTTATGGCCGTTGGGGGGCGCGTGGTTTGCTCTCTTACCTCGCGGGCTTTCTCGCGATGGTGCCGTTCTTCTGCATCTTTGACGGCGGTCGCGAGGTGTTTGTCGGGCCGATAGCGCGCGCGATGGGCAGCGTTGATCTGGCCTGGCTGGTGGGGCTTATCGCCTCCAGTATCGTCTACTACGTCTCTTGCCGTTCACTGAACCTGCATCATGAAGAGGCCGTGATTTCGCATATCGAATTACACATGCCGGAGTACACCACGGGTAATAAAGGTGTGCCTGTCGCAATTGTCCAGAATCAAAATGGAGCAAGCTAATAATGTCTACTAAACAGTTCGACTACATCATCGTAGGGGCAGGATCGGCCGGCTGCGTACTGGCAAACCGCCTGACTGAAGACGCGCGTGTGAACGTACTGGTTATCGAGTACGGCGGAAGCGATCGCAACATTATTATCCAGATGCCCAGCGCGTTCTCGATGCCGATGAACACCAAAAAATTTAACTGGCACTACGAAACCGAGCCGGAGCCGCATCTGGATGGGCGTCGTCTGCACTGCCCTCGCGGGAAAGTGTTGGGTGGGTCGTCATCGATCAACGGCCTGGTCTACATCCGGGGTCACGCTTACGACTTCGATGAATGGGAGTCGTTAGGGGCCAAAAACTGGGGTTACCGCAACTGTCTGCCTTACTTCCGTAAAGCGGAGAACTACAAGTTTGGCGGCGATGATTATCGCGGTTCAGAAGGCCCGTTGAGCACCAACAACGGCAACAATATGCAAAACCCGCTGTATGGCGCATGGGTAGAAGCGGGCGCGCAGGCGGGCTATATCAAAACGGATGATACCAACGGCTATATGCAGGAAGGCTTTGGCGCGATGCATATGACGGTCAAAAATGGCGTGCGCTGGTCTACCGCAAATGCCTATCTGCGACCGGCTATGGCGCGACCTAACCTGACCGTCGTCACCAATGCGATGACGCGTAAGCTGGTGCTGGCCGGTAAACGTGTCGTCGGCGTCGAGTATGAGCAGGGAGGAGAAATCCACACCGTGCGCTGTACGCGAGAGGTGTTGATCTCTTCTGGCCCGATCGGCTCTCCGCACTTGTTGCAGCGCTCCGGCATTGGCCCCGCTGAGGTTCTGCGTAAAGCCGGTATCGAAGTGAAACACGATCTCCCTGGCGTCGGGGAAAACTTACAGGATCACGCCGAGATTTATATCCAGTTCCAGTGCAAAGAACCGGTCTCGCTGAACAGCAAAATGGGACTGTTTTCGAAAGCCTTAATTGGCCTGCGCTGGTTGCTGTTTAAAGATGGGCTGGGGGCGAGCAACCATTTCGAGGCGGGAGGATTTATCCGCTCAGAGAAGGGGCTGCGTTGGCCGGATATTCAGTTCCATTTTTTACCTGCGGCAATGCGCTACGATGGCGATAAGCCGTTCAAGGGACACGGCTTTATGGTGCTGACCGGCCCTAACAAACCGAAGAGTCGCGGCTATGTGCGGGTACGTTCTGCCGATCCGTATGAGCATCCGGAAATTCGTTTTAACTATCTGGAACGCGAAGAAGATCGTGAAGGTTTCCGCCGCTGCGTGCGTCTGACGCGTGAGATAATCGGTCAGCCCGCGATGGACAGTTTTCGTGGCGAGGAGTTGGCCCCGGGCCCGAACGTCAACACGGACGAGGAGATCGATGCGTTTGTGCGCGCCAACATGGAAAGCACGATGCATCCGTGTGGCTCCTGCCGGATGGGGGAAGACTCGCTGGCGGTCGTCGATTCCGAACTGCGCGTACATGGTCTGCAAGGGGTTCGCGTGATTGACTCTTCTGTGTTCCCAACGGAACCGAACGGCAACCTGAATGCACCGACGATCATGCTGGCGGAGCGTGCGGCGGATCTGGTTCGCGGTCGCACAATGCTCGTGCCGTCAGAGGTTGAAGTCGGCCTGGCGGATAAATGGGAAACGCAGCAACGTACCCATGAACCTCACCGTAAAGTGGCCGTTTGAGTACGGTTAGTAACGCGTACGGCGATGGTTGACCCGGTGTGCAAAGGGTGTTTCACCTGCAAAGATAACCACGCGTGGATTAACAAAACGTCCCCCGCCCGCTAAGCGGGGGAGTGGCGGCAGTGATGAGGGTCATTGCCGCCCGTTTTTGGATTTATCCCGGTATTGACGAGGAAAGATAAGAATTATTTTTTAGCAAAACTAAAGCTTGCTATGTTTGGTTAACCATGCGTTAATGGCTGTCTGGTTTGATACAAACTTATCTGAAGTAGTCATTGTTATATTTCTCATCATGATTCCCTCTTGAGATTCCCTTTAGGTTCTTTTCTCTCTGATAAATTTTTTCGGACTATTTTGCCCAAGGGCTAACTCAATAAGGTAATAATTTATGTCTAATAAAATGACTGGTTTAGTAAAATGGTTTAATGCTGATAAGGGTTTTGGTTTCATTACCCCTAAAGATGGCAGCAAAGATGTATTCGTCCATTTTTCTGCAATTCAAAGTAATGATTTCCGTACGCTGAATGAAAATCAGGAAGTTGAATTTTCGGTAGAACAGGGCCCTAAAGGTCCGACGGCAGTCAATGTCGTGGCGCTCTAAGGTAACTGATATTACTAACCATATTCACTTCCGGTGTCCATGTTGTCATGGTTCACAGTACAGAACATCAACGTTTGATGTCACTGAAAGCAATCCCTTCGGCGCAAAATGTATTTTTTGCAAGTCGACAATGATGACATTCGATAATGTCGCGTTGTACGTCCGTTCCGGTCAGGCTCCATTAGATTTCAGAAAATAATGCATATTGGCTCCGCACTGGAGCCATATTTGATTTCAGTATGATAACAGATGGCCTGTAGAGGGCATCACGGTGGGGTTATGAAAAAAGTGATTGTGTTTTTTAACGCAGAACCTGCTGCTGTTGTTTCCGTTATGAGTGGCATCACGACAATATTACGTGAGTATCCCAATGGCGAGAAAACGCATTTACCCGTCATGTCTGCTGGATTTCCTTCCCTGACGGGCGATCATCAGGTCGTTCATGTAGCCTCCGATCGCGATATTAGTTCAGAAGAAATACTGGATGCCGCGAGAAAGTTTCTTTAGCGAAACCGTCTATCTCTTCCTCTTTCACTGTCGAATCCTGGCCTGTTTTTGCCTAAAGAATGAGCATCGCCCGTAGTCGGGGTTATTGAATGTTTCAGCAGGATAGCTTATAAATATCCGTGCCTTATAGGCAAACTGAAATCATTAACCTTGCTGGCGCGTTGCTGCCTTTACAAACCAGAAGAGGTCAACAGTGAACATTGACGACTTAAAAAGAAAAACAGAAGCGGATATATCGGAATTTATCACGAAGAAAATAGTGGAACTGAAAAAGAATACCGGGAAAGAAGTCTCTGATATTCAGTTTTCCGCTCGTGAGAAGATGACTGGTCTTGAAAGCTATGACGTAAAGATTAAATTAATTTAATTCTTTTTTTTCGTTCCTTGAGATTTATTTATATAAAACATCACTTTTTTCTGAAGTGATGTTTTTGTGTTTTGTGTTGCATACGATTTGACCACCGCGTGATACGATGAAGCTCATTCATTGAAAGGTTAATCATCATGTCATTTTTCGATTACGCAATGAAATTCATTGGTGGCGCTTCTACAACTACTGTCACCTGCCCGGAATGTGGCCTCAAGTCTTCCCAGTCCGCATCTAAAATTCGCCTGAAGCAGGCAATGCTTTGCCCCGGGTGTAAAGCCCTGTTTATTGTGCCGCGATCAGGCTCGTGATGTGAATTCTGCTGGCGGTTAAATGACGAGGGACGGGAATTCAGAACCGGGGCGCAATGGATGAAAAACCAGCCCGCAGGCTGGATTAAGATATTAGCTGGCGTTTTCGCAACCGGGTAAACCGCGGTCAATAATCAGATTACCTTCAACGCGTAAACCGATTTTGCCGAACAGAAATGCGTGATTTAACTGAGTGACCACCACATCGGTTAAACCAACCGCACACTTGTCTTTCTCAATAGCGCGATCTGCTGCTGTTTTCACGTTCGGGATCCCCGTAGGGAAGATGATCACCGGGTAGCTATCTTCCGCGGTTACCCGTTTCCCCTTATAGAAATGCCCACCGTTCAGGTTGTAGTTCTTGGTACTGGCGACAGTGAGATCGGCAACGCGCACCGTACAGCCTGACAATAAAAGCGCTCCCAGCGCTACAGCGATAATTTTTTTCATGTTTTGCATCCATTAGTTGTATCCGGCGGTAGTTTACCATGGGGATAACCCGCATCAACCGGTTGATGCCCGCCGCCTGGGTGATTAAGCGCGTCATGACGATAGGAGATTAACGGGTGAAATGAGGTTCATTTCTGGATTATGCTTTGCCGTGGATTTATGGAGCGGGAAGGCCGTCAATATGAGAATTAATCAACTTTGTTATAGCGTACTGGTGCTCTCGTTGATAGCCAGCTATTTCGTTTTTCATTCGTTCTGGGGGTGGTTGTTGCTGGTCAATATATTCACTTTTCTGCTCTATGGTGCAGATAAATATGCTGCACGTAGCGACTGGCAGCGCGTGCCAGAAAAGACGCTTCTGATCTTTGGCCTTGTAGGTGGGTGGCCTGGTGGAATGATCGCGCAGCAGTTGTTCCGGCATAAAACCCAGAAACAACCGTTCAAAACCTGGTTTATGGTGAGTGTTATTGTGAATTTAGCCGTGCTGTTAGGTCTGGTATATCAACGCGAAATACTTGAACAAATAACAGCACTATGAGGCTGGCGTCCGTTTCACGTTCAGAGAGTAGTGGCTTCAGAACGGGCTGGCATGATGAGCGGCTATCTTCTCCTGGCTTATGGGATGAACAAAATGCAACTCACTGGCGTGCAGCATCAACCGTGGTGTCTGCTCGGTGCCTGGCAACAGGCGCCCGCCATACAGGTCGCAGCCCAAAATGGGGTGGCCCAATTGCTGGCAGTGGATGCGCAGTTGATGGGTACGCCCGGTCTCCGGGGTTAGCTCTACCCGCGTTACCGGCAGTAACGTTTGATCTTCCCGTTCGTAATGTAAGCGCTCAATGACCCGATAGCGGGATCGAGCGGGCTTGCCGTGGATTGCGCAAATTGACATCAGCGGGAACAGCGCAGGGTCTTTGGCAATCGCCGCGTCTATTACCCCTTCATTGTCGTTGAGATGTCCACAAAGCAGTGCGCCGTACACTTTGGTCACTGTACGCTGACTGAACTGTTGGCAGAGTGCGGCATTGATAGCCTTATTACGGGCAATCACCATCAGCCCGGACGTCCCGAAATCAAGGCGGTGAACCAGGGTACAGCCGGGGAATATCTGTACCAGCCGATGATGTACCGAATCGATATTTTGCGGATTTTTCCCCGAGAGACTGAGCAATCCTGTGGGTTTATTGATAAGGGCCAGGTGATCGTCCTGATAGAGTATTTCTATCTTGTCATGGCACGGCGGGGCAATAAAGGTATCGAAAATCGTAGACATCAGGCTGCCCGGATGGAGAGTGAGGGCGGATAATAGCGAATTTTTAGCTGACTGGCGAATCTTCAGTTTGATGGGGCATCGGTTTTTTTATGTGCTTTTATCCAGCTCAGCAGTGAGTTTTAGGATGTCATCCTGAATGTATTTTCGCCGCTGTTTAAATAAAAAATGGGAGGGGATAACCCGCTCAATAAGGGTCGGTTTTCTGCTGACATAATGCAAAACAAGGGTTTTGACATCGTCTTCTGACCAGCAATCTATAACAGGCGTGGGGTTATAGAGGAGATTTGTCTGCAAGGCGGGGGCGACTTCCTCATCGAGAATAGTAAAGATCTCTTCCCGGCTTAGCCCGGAGTCCTTCAGCACCTGCGCCATCCATTTGTAGTCATAGTCCTGGAGATCACGCCAGGTGAAAAGTTCAGATAACGCATACCAGACAGGGACACGGGTAATCAATTCGGCTTCGCTAAGCGGCATAGACATTTTTCCCTGTGGTGAAACGTATCGATGAAATACCAGGTTGGGCGCGAATGCATACGGCTAAAATTATGCTGTAAAAGCCACCGATGGCCAGAGTCCGGGCGATTTAACAGCAGTGAACTCTCATTGAGTCAGGGTTTCTGTCGATACAGCGACACAAAGCAGTCTACCGTATCACCGCGCTGTTATGAATGCTGTTAATCGCGGGGTATAAGGCCTGCGCGAAACAAAATCCGCCATAGGCGGATTTTGGCTGCAACGAATCAGGAGCTTGCCGCAGCATATCGATTGCTCAGGGAAAAATAACCAGAGTTCGGTTTACAGTTCGATTTTGCATGCTTTGATGAATTTAGTGACGGATTTTTTGGCAAACGAAACAGAGCCGGAGCCTGATGAAAGCTGATTCCCTTTGCTATCCATATCTCCAATTAAAAAGTCTTGTCTGGAGGTTTGAGCCTGTAACTGCCGCAGAAGCGTCATAATTTTATCTTTTTCAGTACTGGTAAGCGCTATAGACTCCGGACTTCTTCTTATCAATGTCGTGCTCAATGCGACAGGCTGGTTATCATCAATCTTGATGAGCGTCTGATAACGCCCTTTCCCTGTGACAACCGTATTTCTGTCTGCTTCAACCTGACTGACCGTTAACTGTCCTTCAGAGCAATCAAATACAACCGACTGATTTTCATTTGATATTTCTCCGATGAGTTCCGCTTTTTTGCCAGTAGAGAATATATCGTTCTCGACAACCGTTTTCCATGATGCCTGTGCAACGGGTAAGTATGTAAATGAAAATAAACTTATAAGCACTATTTTTCTTAACATTTAAGACGCCTTTTTTGGTTGTCTGGCGGTTTGTGTAACGTGTTTCCGCTGTAGGGTAGAGAGTGATTCTGGTATTGAGGCCTTCATAGCGGAAACATTTTAATCAATGTATTGGAAATTATTTTGCTTTTAAGTGGCTTACCAACGCGAGCACCGGTTTTGGCCTGTTTCAGCGCAAACGCAATCTGTTTTTCGGAATAACGGATCTTTTTCATGGCGATGTGGCTTCCGGTGAAATGGAAGCAAGACCGGGTACTTCAGTTTAGACTGGGGCTGTTTTCAGGCACGAGAACATGGTTTCCCTCTAAGACGCAGCCCGAAAACAACCGAGTGGATTAAAAAATAGGGTATCACTCCTGTGGTTATATTTTATCCAGGGTGAGGGCAGGGAACCAGGGTGAAAACTTTCAAAAAATGAATGACCTTAATTAACGGTTTTAAATTTCAGAGAGGAATTTAAACGATTTTGTAGATAGAGTGGGTTTTGTTATTCAATCTCAAAATGAGATGGCTATTAATTTCAAGGGGAATCTAAAAAATTACCTGAAGGGAAACAATAAAAATAAACGTTTAGCAATTTTGACATATACTCCACTTCCAGAACGGGGGCTTATTTAGCACTCCAGATGGCTGCAATAATGTGTCCACGGTTTTTGTTAGTCTGTGAACAAGGATTATAGATTAGTGACATACCAACAGTGCGAGCAGTGTGGTGTGATCACGTTCTGGTGTCTTGCCATCCTCAATCCCTCCTGTCTCTACTTTGGTGAGAACGGCTCTCATTACGGAAGGTAACTATTCCCATTCGTTTCAGGAAGACAGGTTTCAATATGTCTGGATATAAAAAATTCACCTTTTCTATGAATAAGTTAATTGTCATACAAAGCACGAATAGCTAAAACGTGATCAAGATCATATCCTGCCGCCATCCTATAAGCCCTAATACGGGGGGTTGTAATACCTGTGGCATAGACGAAATTAAGCGCTTTCAAATGGTGGGTAGAGAGGCATTGAGTAATCACCCCGGCGTTGCTGATCCCTGGTCTATTGCGTCGCATATCATGCGATAAAGAGCGCATAGGGCACCACGGCAGAACTAAACGAAGTGAAAGTAGTTTCGTTACTATTAGCCATAGTGCATTGTTATCAATAGTATCGTTGGGGGGATATTTATTGGAGTTGATACGGTTTAACGATATGAGGTAGTGGAGATAGTTGTAAATGAGTGATGTTAATTTAATTCGCAATTTCGATGTTGCTCAAGCAAGGATTGCTTTTCTTGAAACGCTCAGGCTTATGTTAAGGGGCAGTTAGATCATAAAATATTAACCATTGAAAAGAATGAAAAAAGATAGATTTATTTCTTCTCATTAGTCTGTTGGTTATTCTGGCTTGTGGCACTTTTCTGGCTTTGGGGAATTAAAATGAAATTACTTGTTAAATGGATGCTGGCAACTTTAACGGCTGCTTGTGTGATTGCTCCTGCATATGCAGAAAATTTTACAGTGCAACCTGGTGAACAACCGATCAGCCTACGGGTTTTTAAATGTGGCTCTACTATCGTCAGCTTTGATGAATACAAGCGCCCTGATGGTATATATCGATTCGTAAGCTGGAGTGATAGCAAAGGCAGCAACTTTAATATTCCAATGTACATTGATGGCAAGATCCCGGATGAAAAAACAGGGGAAATCGTTTATACAATGCTTTTCACTAAATCCGACAGTGACGGGAACGGGCAAGGCAAAGGGGCTATGTTCGATATTCATCATAAGAGTGGTGTCATCGAGGCTCATTTCTCTGATAAAGCAATGAAAACGAATAGTGAAGGTACAAAAGTTTATTATTCAGCCAAATGTGAACAGACTGATTACGAAAGTTTTAATTGAGAATATAACAATGAAGTGTTTATTAGCAGTTGTGATTGTTGCTCTATTGGCGGGATGTGCTGAACAAGTAGAGGTAGCACCTACACCGGATGAAATGGGGCGTGATGCTCTCACGCTTGCTACTCTTGAGGCAGAAAGCGTGGGAGGTGAGGGGGCTTATGATTATCTGTTACCAGAGGATCAGGCGGCTATCCTAATGACCATGCGTAATAAATTCCTGACAGCGCAATGTTTTAACCGGGCTGCTAATGATAAAGCCGCTGTGAAAGATAAAAGTGCTTATCTGGCAGGAGTAAAAGCAAGGGTAGCCATTCAGTTTAATGAGGCTAACCCAGTATTGCATGATCAGGCAATTGCACTTTGTTCTAAATGGGCTGAGAAGGGATTGAACTAATGAAATATTTATTATTAATGACTTTAGCGTCTGTAATGCTTATTGGTTGTGCTAACAACCCTAACGCCTCAGATTATGAATTATGTCAGGCAATGAGCGGTGACACGTTTACCAGTGGATCAGAAGCAGCTCAAATGATGCAAAGCCGTATACAGGCAGGAACCTCCACAATCTCAGCAGCTGATTGTGCCAACATTGCACAAAGTACAGCGGCGGGGTGGCAACAAAAAGCGGCTAATTTGAATGCTGCTAGCGCGGCTTACAATCAGAGTATTCAACCTAAGCCAGTCACTCAAACTAACTGTAATCCAACTATAGGCGGCGGGTTTACCTGTACTCAGCAGTAAGGATTGAATCGCTACGGGTTTAACAGACACCTCAGAGTCATTTAAGATGGAAGCAGTCAGCGTTATCCTGAAGAGTTTAAAATTGAAGCAGTCAAACAGGTTGTTGATCGTGCTGATGTTCCTGAGGATCGATTTGTTTTGCCTGAAGAGAGTGGGACTCTGCCCGGTAGTTTCGGGCATCGGCAAGGGTGACTGACGGGTAGGGGCAATGCTCTTCTTCGCTCGTTTCTTGGTGACAGACCGGATGTAGCGAAACCGCCAAATATTACTGCCGCTGGATTTGATGAGTAGCTCAAGGCTATCACCATCATAGAGAACGGAGTCCATTTCCCTGGGTTTGGCGGATTCGATTTCCTTAACGGAAAGAGGTTTGTCTTGCCATTGCCGGGTTTCCATCGTTTTAGGCACCTCAAAAACAATCATGTTTTATGAGGTGTCTAAAAGGTTCGGATTTAATGAGTAGGCTTCAGGCTTCGCGGGACAAATTCAAGGCACAAAAAAGCCCGCAGGGCTTGTTACTCAGTTGGTAGAGAAAAATCTTTTTTTCGTTTAACTGTACACACTATTCACCATGTATTTTATTATTTATTTATCAAATGGATAAGCAGTGATGAGTAAGTGAAGAGTAGACTCTTCACATTAGAGCAATGCCTGCACCCTTAGGACGCTTAGTATTTTGGTTGAAATAACATCAGCGAATTTTCTCAGGCGCAGGAGTAGCTGAAATCATCATATATTTTTGTAGTCCGGCTTCTCGTTTCACACCTTTCGGATCTGAACCAAAAGGAAGCCTCAAACGTGGTGAATCAACGGTTTTGATTGTCCATAGAGAACCACCAATGAATCTGAAATTGATGCTATCCGCTGAAACAGATAAGTCCTCAAAACTTCCCGTCGAGTATTCATTACCCAATCGAACTATCTCTTTAACACCATTGCGAACATCAATGAGGGCAATTGTTAGTGATTCCTCGAAAATAACATCATCCGTCAGAAACAGAATGTAACGCTGCTCATTGACCTGAACCGCCGCTTCCAGCACTTGCCCTGGTATAATAATGCCAGTGCTATTGCCACTGAGCACAACATCAGACTGAGCCTGGGATAAATCGGTAGCTTCGCGAACCGTTACCAGAGATATTGAATTAATCTGCTGCATAATCAATTCCACAAACGTCCCATTTCCCATGCGGCAAGAGCACCGCCGACAAAACCGCCAATAAGTACGCAAACAGGTGCGCCTGGCCCACACATTAATCCTGCCATCGCACCACCTGAACTATTAATGGCTATTTGTCTCCCCGACTCAGAAACTTTATTGTCGGCGGTATAAATTTCATAAACAGAAATCGCAATCGAAAGAACAATAAGCCCTCTTCCAACGTGGGAGAGTTGCATCATTTTCATGTTTACTTGCGGGTTAGATTTACCTGCGGATTCGACGATATTTGCGTATATCTGATTTTTTTGTACTTCAGAGAGGTTGTTAAAATTTGCCTGTGGTCAAAATAAGGATTTCGCTTTTTTGGCAACGAGTTCATTGAGCGTTTTACCCTCGGTTTTGATCTGTTCGGCCATTGCCCGACCAAGTGGAGTGCTCCGCGATCTCACCATTTCCATGATCACATTTCGTGTTTCCTGAGTTTCTCATGCAGCTTTTTCCCATGAGATTACACCAGCATTAGCCTTTGCCTGTAAAGCTGCAGACATTTCTTTGATTCGTTTTGAGTATTCAAGGCGTAAACGGGGATCCACTGATAATCTTGCAGCGGCGGCGGAAACGTCGCCTTGCAAGGCATTTATAGCGCTTTCAAATTTTTCGCGGCAATTGGTGTCTAAGGCGCTAAGTAAAGTCGCATCCATATTCTCATTGTTCCTTTTATTGGCTCAGAGAAGCGTTGAACAAATATCTAGCACATTATCACTAAAAGTTCTTTTTTATATTTACTGGTTAAACTACTGTTTGTGATAATTTTATATTTATTTTCAATGAATTATAAGTAAATAATTGGCGGGTAATTACCAGTGAGATCTTAACAATATGCTGTTTGTGGACACAAAAAGACCGGCAATTGCCGGTCAGAGTTTGCGGGTTCAATGCACTTTGGTAGCCAGTCGGCGTTGCTTTCCTCTTTGAGCGTGAGGTTTGTCTGCATGCCCGGATTTGCCCGACGTTTATCGTAATTTAGCCCATACTCTTTCAGCATGGCGGGATGGTTACAATGAGTAATTTCCCTGCGTTTAGGACCAACGAAAACAATAGAGCTTTTCGTTGGGTCTATCAATGGGCCTAAAAGGTTCGGATTTAATGAGTTTACTTCAGACTCAGCAGGACAAATTCAAGGCACAAAAAAGCCCGCAGGGCTTGCGCCGTGCGGGCTATTAGGACTTCATCGGATGACTCTGGTAATCACCGATGGAGAATTTTGGTGGAGCTGGCGGGAGTTGAACCCGCGTCCGAAATTCCTACATCCTCGGTACTACATGCTTAGTCAGTCTTTACATTCGCCTGGCACCTGCGGACAGACACGCCACTACCAGACTAGCCTGATTAGTTTTAACGCTTCAACCCCAGGCAGGGCTTCCACGCGATCTCTTTTGGGTTTGACCTCTCTTTGATCCCCGTCTTAAGAGCGGAAGCTAGGGAGAGAGGGCTCAGAGCAGGTTATTAAGCTGCTAAAGCGTAGTTTTCGTCGTTTGCGACTATTTTTTTGCGGCTTTTTACGAGGCAAACCGCCCCTCGGCATGCACCTTGGGTTTCGCGAATCCCGTCGAATCCAGAATCAGCCCCAATGTGTTAAAGCAAGTATAACAGATTTGTGAAGCTCAATGCCAGTCTGTATCTGTTCGCTTAGCGCTCATATAGCGCTTATTTCATGCGGTTATGCGGTTTATTCAGAGCGTCAGAGACGGTTTCCGCTTACTGACGATCAACGCAGGTTATCGTTGCTGGTTAAATTTGGGATATTGCCAGGAGGTGAGTATTGAGGAGTGGCCAGTTGCAATCATGAAACTGGCCACAAAGTTTGGCTGGCGGTTATCGTCCCGCATTTTTCATGATACGTGCTTTATCCAACTGCCATTCACGCTCTTTCACATCCGAACGTTTATCGTGCTGTTTTTTACCTTTCGCGACGCCAATTTTCACTTTGCACCAGGCGTTCTTCCAGTACAAGGAGAGCGCCACAACGGTGTGGCCTTCCCGGTTCACGCGGCCATAGAGAGAGTCTAACTCACGCTGATTAAGCAGCAGTTTACGGGTACGGGTCGGGTCGCACACGACGTGCGTAGAGGCTACAGCCATGGGCGTGAAGTTGGCGCCAAACAGGTATGCTTCGCCGTCTCTCAGGATCACGTAGCTGTCGCCGATGTTGGCTTTACCCGCGCGCAGGGATTTGACTTCCCAACCTTGCAGGGCAAGTCCAGCTTCGAACTCTTCTTCGATAAAGTATTCGTGTCGGGCGCGTTTGTTAAGCGCGATAGTGGCTGAGCCAGGTTTGTGTGCTTTTTTCTTCGTCATAATGCCGCTCAGTATAGGTAATCTGGAATCGAAAAACACCCCATTATCATCCTGCGGGGGGAAGGCATTATCTTAGCATGAACCCGCAAGTACCTGACCGGAGGTATAGCGTTTTTTTTACCGGATGATAAATGGTATTATTTGTTCGATTTATGTTGATGGAAATAGCTATGCCTCAGATAAGCCGGACAGCTTTAGTACCTTACAGTGCGGAGCAGATGTATCAGTTAGTAAATGATGTTCAGTCCTACCCCCAGTTTTTACCGGGCTGCATTGGAAGTCGTGTTCTGGAGTCGACGCCAGGGCAGATGACCGCTGCGGTGGACGTCTCGAAAGCTGGGATCAGCAAAACGTTCACCACGCGCAATCATCTGACGGATAATCAGAGCATCCTGATGCATCTGGTCGACGGGCCGTTTAAAAAATTGATTGGCGGCTGGAAGTTTACGCCGTTGAGTCATGAAGCGTGTCGCATTGAATTTCAGCTTGATTTTGAGTTTACCAACAAACTTATAGAGCTGGCGTTTGGGCGTATCTTCAAGGAACTGGCTTCCAACATGGTGCAGGCTTTCACCGTCCGCGCCAAAGAGGTTTACAGTGTTGGCTAAAATTGTCGTCGAGGTTGCCTACGCCTTGCCTGAGAAGCAGTATTTACAGCGTGTGACGCTGGCAGAGGGGGCAACGGTTGAAGAGGCTATCCGGGCTTCCGGGCTGCTGGAATTACGCACGGATATCGATCTCGCGAAGAACAAAGTCGGTATCTATAGTCGTCCGGTAAAACTTGCCGATGCGGTTCATGATGGTGATCGGGTTGAGATTTATCGACCATTAATCGCTGACCCGAAAGAGTTGCGCCGAAAGCGCGCAGAAAAGTCAGGCAATAAATAACTATTCAGGACGGGTCAGTCACAATAAAAAAGGTGCTCATTGAGCACCTTTTTTGATATTTTGACCCGTCCTAAATAGCGTTGACACATTTAACTCGCACACTGAGGAGAATGTGATGAACCAATACATTAAACGCACACAACGCGATTACCCACTATCCTTTAAACTGGCCGTTGTTGAACAGGTCGAAAAAGGTGAAATGACTTACCGCCAGGCGCAAGATCGCTACGGTATTCAGGGTAGCTACACAGTCATGGCATGGCTGCGCAAATATGGTCAACTCGACTGGCGTTCCTCCTCTCCTGTCAGAGCATGCGGAGTTAACATGCCTAAAATGCCTCTCACCCCCGAACAGCGAATTAAAGAACTCGAGCAGCAACTCGCTGAATCAGAAATCAAAGCACAGTTTTTTGAAGCGGTTGTGAAAGTTATGAATACGGAGTTCGGAGCGACTCTGACAAAAAAGCAGTTGGACGTCTTATCACGCAAACACAAACGCCGGGACTCACAGTAACACGTGCCTGCCGGTTCCTGGGGATTAGCCGGCAGGCATGGTATCAGTCTTTGCAGCGTGAGCGTGGCCGGGAAATTCAGGCCAGGAACATCATTGAACAGGTGACGACCATCCGGTTGCAACAGCCCCGGCTGGGCACGCGTAAATTGCATTATCTGCTGCGACAACAAGCAGACCCGGCGCTGTATGTTGGCCGTGACCGTCTGTTCCGGATACTGCGTTGCTCGCATTTACTGGTGATGCCGAAGCGGGCCTATCATAAAACGACGAACAGCCATCATCGCTTTTATTGTCACCCTAACTTATTGAAGTCAGGTGAACATCAGGTTGTTGCCAGCCATCCGGAACAGATATGGGTCGCGGATATCACGTATCTTCCACTGCGTCAGGGAACGGCGTATGTCAGTCTGGTAACCGATGTCTGGTCGCGAAAAATAGTGGGATATCATGTACATGAAAGTCTGCATACCCGGCATGTGGCCACCGCACTCAAAATGGCACTGGTGAGCAGGCGTACAACAGCCCCACTGATACATCACTCAGACCGGGGTATCCAGTACTGTTCAACAGAATATCAGGCGCTGCATGAACGTTACGGCGTCATCTGCTCGATGACGGATGGATATGACTGCTATCAGAATGCGCTGGCGGAACGGGTAAACGGGATATTAAAAATGGAATATCTTCTCGTCAGGCCAGAAGATATTGAGCAGGCGAGAAAGATGGTCAGGGAGTCGGTAGAGATTTACAACACACGGCGACCCCATCTGTCGTTAAAATACAAAACGCCCGATGAAGTTCATCAGGCGTTTTAAGGCTGAAAAGTGTCAACCTATATCAGGACTAGTCATTTGCGAGCTTATTTATTGCTGGTCAGTGCTGGCTTGTTGTCGATGTTAGTTAACACGCCGTTGCTGTTAAAGGTCAACGTCAGTGTTTGTTGCGTCACACCTTCGTGCCCTGGTTGCTGACGGAACACATAAAACCATGTGTTTGTGCCAAACGGATCGGACATCATTGGAGTACCCAGAGCATAAGCAACTTGTTGTTGCGTCATGCCGACACGCACTTTGGACACATCGTTAGGTGTCAGATAGTTCCCCTGGTTGATGTCAGGACGGTAAACCACTCGCTCCAGAGTGGAACAGCCTGCAGTCAACATCAGTAGTACTGCTGCGGCAGCAGTCAGCGTTTTACAGCGCATAGTGATTTGATTCCTTTTCGGGCCCGAGCAGTACGCGGCTCATATGTAATATGCCGATGATAATAGACCTTTCACCACTTTAAAACCTTTTGGTGTCGGCTCTTACGGCGATTTCGTTGTGTACTCTGACCCTGAAGGTGAAAAAAAGTTTACGCCGCCAGCAGTTCTTTCGCGTTTGCGAGGGTATTGCGCGTCACTTCGCTACCGCCGAGTAAACGTGCTAGCTCCTGCAGACGTGCACGTTTGTCCAGCGCTTGCATGTGTGTTTCGGTCATTGCACCGTCGGTTTCTTTGCTGACGAAGAAGTGTTGATGACCACATCCCGCCACCTGCGGCAAGTGGGTGACGCACATCACCTGAGTAGATTCACCTAGTTGACGCAGCAGTTTACCAACAACCGCTGCGGTTGGGCCACTGATACCCACGTCCACTTCATCAAAGATGAGCGCTGGGGTTTCCATCTTACGTGCCGTGATCACCTGAATAGCCAGCGCGATACGTGACAGTTCGCCACCAGAAGCCACTTTAGCAATTGGCTGCATAGGTTGCCCCGGGTTTGTGGTGACCTTAAATTCAACACGGTCAGCACCGTCCACACTTAAATGTTGCTCGTCAAACTTCACGTCGATGGCAAAAATCCCATGCGGCATGGAAAGGAGATGCATGCTTTCGGTAATGAGTTGCCCCAATTCCTGCGCATACAACTGACGTTGATCGTGCAGCGCTTTCGCCGCATCCAGCGCCTGCTGATGATGTTTACTTACCGCCAGTGTCAGGGTTTCCAGAGAGTCTGCCTGGTCGTCAAGCTGCTGCTGTTCTTCGAGCAGAGACTGATAAAATTGCGGTAACGCTTCCGGGCTAACGTGATGTTTACGGGCCAGTGAGATCTGCTTTGAAATCCGCTGCTCCAGTTCGAACAGGCGATTGGGATCTAAATCCAGACGGTCACAGTAGTGGCGCAGTTCGTCGCTGGCTTCGCTGAGCTGGATTGTGGCTTCTTCCAGCATGTCGAGAATGCCAGAAAGTTTGCTGTCCATGTCTGCCAGTTCAGTGACCAGTTGTTTTGCCGTATACAGCTGACTTTGCAAATTAACGTCTTCGCCGTCGGCCATGATTGCCAGCGCATTCTGGCTGGTTGTGAGCAGTTGCCCACTGTTGGCCAGACGTTTGTACTCTTCGTCTATTTGTTCAAATTCACCGGGTTGTGGATTGAATTCGTTAAGCTCTTTTAGCTGGTATTGCAGCAATTCGGCTCGGGCGGCGCGCTCCTGGCTTTGTTGTTGGTGATGCGCCAGATCGCGGCAGCTTTGATGCCACAGTTGATAACGCGCAGCCATTTCCTGAATCAGCGTGGATTCGTTCGCGTAGCCATCAAGCAGATTTTTTTGATGCTCAGGCCTGGTCAGCAGTTGATGTGCATGTTGACCATGAATTTGAATAAGCAACTGGCCGAGTTCGCGCAGTTGCGACAGGGGAACGGCGGTACCATTGATAAAGCCGCGCGAGCGACCATCGCTGCTGATGACGCGACGTAGTAAGCACTCGCGGCCTTCTTCAAGCTGATTTTCCTCGAGCCAGCGTAGCGCGGCCGGGGTATCTTTCAGAGAAAAGCGGGCGCACAAATCGGCGCGTGAGGCACCAACGCGCACCATGTCGGCGTCGGCCCGCCCACCCAGACACAAGCCGAGCGCATCAATTGCAATGGATTTACCCGCCCCGGTTTCACCGGTGATGACGGTCATTCCGCTCTGAAAATCGATCTCGAGTTCACGAACGATAGCAAAATTGCTGATGGTCAGTTGTGCCAACATAGCTGTTTTCCTGTATGAAAAACCATAACTGTAATTACGTACAGTATAAACTGGTTTTTTATACAGTAAAGAGTCTGGCGTAAAATTAGAATAATTTTTTTGACCAGCCCAGTTTGGCGCTTAATGTATTGAAATAGCTGTAATCTTTAGGATGTATCAAATTAAGGTGATAATCACAGCGGCGAATAAGGACATCTTCACCTTCCTGTATAGGAAGCGCAATCTGGCTGTCGCAGCTGATCTCAAGATCGTTACGGCGATGCGAAAAACGCAGGCGAATCGTGCTGCTGCTGTTGATCACCAGCGGGCGAGCTGAGAGCGTATGCGGGAACATCGGCACCAGGGTGATCGCGTCCAGCGAAGGGGTCAGAATAGGGCCGCCAGCAGAGAGCGAATAGGCCGTGGAACCCGTTGGGGTGGAGATAATCAACCCATCGGAGCGCTGTGAAAACGCAAAAATTTCGTCAATATAGACTTCAAACTCGATCATGTGCGCGACTTTGCCAGGATGCAGAACCACTTCGTTGATGGCGGTACTGATGCGCTTCTGGCAGTTTTGTTGGCACACCTGGGCTTCAAGCAGGAAGCGTTTCTCACTGATGTAGTGGCCTTCCAGCACATCGGCTAACTGCTGCAGGGCGTTGTCAGGGTCAAGGTCGGTCAGGAATCCGAGGTTGCCGCGGTTGATGCCGATGACTTTGATGTCATAGCGCGCGAGGGTGCGCGCCGCGCCGAGCATGTTGCCGTCGCCGCCGACCACCACCGCGAGGTCAGCCTGTTGACCAATCTCCGCAAGCGTGCCGGTTTGTACATTGTTGAGCTGTAATTCATGGGCGATTTGCTGCTCCACGATAACCTCATAACCTTTGGCGCATAGCCAACGGTAGAGCATTTCATGTGTGGTCAGTGCCGTGGGGTGACGTGGATGTCCCACAATGCCAATACACTTGAAATGGTTATTCATTTTCTCGAGGTCCTTGTAGCGAAGATTGATGACAATGTGAGTGCTTCCCTTGAATCCCTGAATCTGATCCCCATAATAAGCGAAGTTAGCGAGATGAATGCGAAAAAAAACGCGGAGAAATTCATGAGTAGTAAAGAACAGAAAACGCCTGAGGGGCAAGCCCCGGAAGAAATTATCATGGATCAGCACGAAGAAGTTGAGGCGGTTGAATCAGACGCTTCTGCTGAGCAGGTGGATCCGCGCGATGAAAAAATTGCGAATCTGGAAGCTCAGCTTGCTGAATCCCAGACGCGTGAACGTGACAGCGTGTTGCGTATCAAAGCGGAAATGGAAAACCTGCGCCGCCGTACTGAGCTGGACGTAGAAAAAGCGCACAAATTTGCGTTGGAAAAATTCGTCAATGAGCTGCTGCCGGTAGTGGATAGCCTGGATCGTGCGCTGGAAGTGGCCGATAAAGCCAACCCGGACATGGCGTCTATGGTGGAAGGTATTGAATTAACGCTGAAATCCATGCTGGATGTTGTGCGTAAATTTGGTGTCGAAGTGATTGCAGACGTTAACGTGCCGTTAGATCCGAACGTGCATCAGGCGATTGCCATGGTGGAATCTGAAGATGTGACACCGGGCAATGTACTGGGTGTTATGCAAAAAGGGTATACGCTGAACGGCCGTACCATTCGTGCTGCCATGGTCACCGTGGCGAAAGCGAAGGGCTAATCTGCTTCTCATAGTGCCGGGTGGCGGTGACGCCTTACCCGGCCTACAACTCCTGCCAGGCCTTATTCCGCCACACTTTCCCGCAGCGGTTTTACCGGCAACACCTGCACCTGTTTAATCATATTGTCCTGCACGTCGAGAATATCGATATCGTACTGACCAATACGCACGCGGGTACCTGCTATCGGGATCTCTTCCAGCGCTTCCAGGATAATGCCGTTTACCGTCCGGGCATCGTCTTCGGGGAGGTGCCAGTTAAACGCTTTGTTGATTTCGCGAACGTTGGCGCTACCGTCAATGATTACCGAACCATCATTTTGCGGCGTCACTTCTTCTGCCAGGGTGGGGGACATGGAGGTCGTGAAGTCGCCGACAATCTCTTCCAGAATGTCTTCAACCGTCACCAGCCCCTGAATATCGCCGTATTCGTTGACCACCAGACCGACTTTCTTTTTATTACGCTGAAATTTGACCAACTGTGTACTGAGCGGTGTTCCTTCCGGGACGTAGTAAATTTCATCAGCGGCGCGCAGCATCGTCTCTTTGGTGAACTCTTTCTTTTCCGACATCAGCCGCCAGGCTTCACGAACCCGCAGCATGCTTATGGCGTCATCCAGTGACTCGCGATAGAGCACGATACGCCCGTGTGGCGAGTGCGAAAGCTGACGCACAATCGACTTCCAGTCGTCGTTGATGTCGATCCCGATAATCTCGTTGCGCGGAACCATAATGTCGTCAACGCTGACTTTCTCCAGGTCCAGCACCGACAGCAGCATATCCTGATTGCGACGAGAAATTTGCGAGCGCGATTCGTTCACCAGGGTTCGCAGTTCATCTTTACTCAGCGAACTACTAATAACGATATCCGTTTTGATGCCCATCATTCGCATCAGCAGACGGGTTATGGTATTGAGCAGCCAGACCAGCGGCATCATCAGTATCTGCAACGGCGCAAGCAGGAAGCTGCTTGGGTAAGCGACCTTTTCCGGGTACATCGCGGCGATGGTTTTTGGTAATACTTCCGCGAACACCAGCACGACAAAAGTGAGCACGCCGGTGGCAATCGCTACGCCAGCATCACCGTACAGTCGCATACCGACAATTGTGCCGAGCGCCGACGCCAGAATATTCACCAGGTTATTGCCGATCAGCACCAGACTGATCAAACGGTCTGGCTTGCGCAGCAATTTTTCCACGCGTTTTGCCGGGCGGTTGCCTTGCTTCGCCAGATGACGAAGGCGGTAGCGGTTCAGCGTCATCATTCCGGTTTCGGAGCCGGAAAAATAGGCTGAAATAACCACCATGATGATCAGCGTGACGATCAGCGCGGTGGTGGAAATATGTTCCAGGGGAAACTCCTTAGAGGGTTTAGCTTACAAACTGCTGCAATACACGACTGCCAAAATAGGCCATTGTCAGAATGCCCGCGCCAGCAACGTTAAACCAGACGACACGGCGTCCACGCCAGCCTTCATGGTAATGCCCCCACAACAGGACAATATAGACAAACCACGCCACGATGGAGAGCACGGCTTTATCGATATTTTCCATGCTGAACAGGTTATGCATGTAAAACAGACCGGTACAAAGGGTCAGTGTCAGCAGTACAACGCCAATCTGCGTGATGTGAAACATTTTGCGCTCAATGCTCATCAGCGGCGGCATTTCATTACTGAAGGCCAGTTTTTTGTTCTTCAACTGATAGTCGATCCACGCCAGTTGTAAGGCGTACAGCGCAGCAATAATGAGCGTTGCGTAAGAGAACAGCGACAGTCCGATGTGTATCATCATGCCTGGCGTTGCTTCGAGGTGAGTAATGTACTCATTGGGCATGAACGTGGCGAAGGCCAGATTGATCAGCGCAAATGCGTAGACGATAGGCAACAAAAGCCAGCCGCGATTGCGTGAGGCAACAATGGTCATCACGGTGCAAATCATCAGGCTGACCAGCGAGCCAACGTTTAACAGGCTCAGGTTTTGTCCGCTGCCGTCGCCCGGCAGAATGCGGGCTTCCAGCGCGAACGCGTGACACACCAGCGCGATAACTGCGGAGAGAATGGCCATACGCCGCCAGCCGCTGTTTTTTTGCAGCAGACCAGGAACGATCAGCGCGAGGCTGATGGAATAGGCGACAAGGGCGAGCAGGGCAAAAACGGGCATATTAAGTGTCGACAGTTGGCCAGTAGAGAGAGAAGCAGTATAGCGTTACGTGACCGCTGCTCCAACCGTTGCATAACAACAAAGACGGCTTCATGTTATACTGCGGCAAAATTCTGTAGATGTGTCGCGCTAGCGACCAACCGTTTCCACCCCAGGCGAGAGACAATGTTTGATAATTTAACCGATCGTTTGTCGCGCACACTGCGCAATATCAGTGGCCGTGGACGCCTTACTGAAGACAACGTTAAAGAGACGCTGCGCGAAGTGCGCATGGCGCTGCTGGAGGCTGACGTTGCGCTGCCGGTAGTGCGTGAGTTTATCAATCGCGTAAAAGAGAAAGCGGTTGGTCATGAAGTTAACAAGAGCCTGACGCCAGGGCAGGAGTTCGTCAAGATTGTCCGTAACGAACTGGTTGCGGCAATGGGCGAAGAAAACCAGACGCTGAATCTGGCTGCACAGCCGCCGGCTGTCGTGTTGATGGCGGGTTTACAGGGTGCGGGTAAAACGACCAGCGTCGGTAAGCTGGGTAAATTCCTGCGCGAGAAACACAAGAAGAAAGTGCTGGTTGTCTCTGCCGACGTCTATCGCCCGGCGGCGATCAAACAGCTGGAAACGTTAGCTGAGCAAGTTGGCGTCGATTTCTTCCCGTCTGACGTGGGTCAGAAGCCGGTTGATATTGTTAATGCCGCGCTGAAAGAGGCCAAACTCAAGTTTTATGACGTGCTGCTGGTGGATACCGCCGGTCGTTTGCACGTTGATGAAGCGATGATGGACGAAATCAAACAGGTTCACGCCGCGATCAATCCGGTTGAGACTCTGTTTGTGGTTGACGCCATGACCGGTCAGGATGCCGCCAATACGGCAAAAGCGTTTAACGAAGCGCTGCCGTTAACCGGTGTGATACTGACGAAAGTGGACGGTGACGCCCGCGGCGGTGCGGCGCTCTCTATTCGCCATATTACCGGTAAGCCCGTTAAGTTCCTCGGCGTCGGCGAGAAGACCGAAGCGCTGGAGCCGTTCCATCCAGACCGTATCGCCTCCCGAATTCTCGGCATGGGCGATGTGCTGTCGCTGATCGAAGATATCGAAAGCAAAGTTGACCGTGCGCAGGCTGAGAAACTGGCCAGCAAGCTGAAAAAAGGTGACGGCTTTGATCTGAACGATTTCCTTGAGCAACTGCGTCAGATGAAAAACATGGGCGGAATGGCGAGCCTGATGGGCAAGCTACCGGGCATGGGGCAGATTCCTGACAACGTTAAATCGCAGATGGATGACAAAGTGCTGGTGCGCATGGAAGCCATCATCAACTCGATGACCCTGAAAGAGCGCGCCAAGCCGGAAATCATCAAAGGTTCCCGTAAACGTCGTATCGCAGCCGGTTGCGGCATGCAGGTACAAGACGTTAACCGTCTTCTGAAACAGTTCGACGACATGCAGCGCATGATGAAGAAAATGAAGAAAGGCGGTATGGCGAAAATGATGCGTGGTATGAAGGGGATGATGCCCCCCGGATTTCCTGGCCGCTAAAAACAAGGGAATAAGGCTATCTTGTTTGCCATTTTAGCCCCGGGGTGTGCTCAAAATGCTCACGTACTGCGTGTACGCTCCGCTTTTTGCGCGCACGCCGGCACTAAACTGGCTGCACCGATATACGCCTTATATCCCTTGTTTGGCATATGTGAAGCATATGCTGATTGCAATTTCCCCAGAAATGAGTAAAATTTTCGGGCTTTTAATATGACACCCGGGCCCCGTCCCTCGATGGGGCCCGGGTGTTCTATTCACACAAGAGGATGTTATGGTAACTATTCGTTTAGCTCGTCACGGCGCTAAAAAGCGTCCGTTCTACCAGGTTGTTGTTACTGACAGCCGTAATGCACGTAACGGTCGCTTCATCGAGCGCGTTGGCTTCTTTAACCCAATCGCTAGCGAAAAAGAAGAAGGCACTCGCCTGGATCTGGATCGCATCGCTCACTGGGTTGGCCAGGGCGCGACTATTTCTGATCGCGTAGCTACGCTGATCAAAGCAGCAAACAAAGCAGCTTAATCTGTCACGGTGGTCATGATGAGCAAGCAACTCGCCGCACAAGTCCCTGTTGAACCCATAGTTCTGGGGAAAATGGGTTCTTCTTACGGTATTCGTGGTTGGCTCAGAGTGTTTTCTTCCACTGAAGACGCCGAAAGCATTTTTGACTATCAGCCCTGGTTTATCCAGAAGGCGGGTCAGTGGCAGCAAGTACAGCTGGAAAGCTGGAAGCACCACAATCAGGATCTGATCATCAAGCTGAAAGGCGTTGACGATCGTGATACTGCGAATCTGCTGACTAATTGCGAAATTGTCGTGGATTCTTCGCAGTTGCCTGCGCTTGAAGAGGGTAGCTACTACTGGAAAGACCTGATGGGCTGCCAGGTAGTGACCACTGAAGGCTACGATCTCGGTAAAATCGTCGATATGATGGAAACCGGATCAAATGACGTCATCGTCATTAAGGCAAACCTGAAAGATGCGTTTGGTATCAAGGAACGTCTCGTACCGTTCCTCGATGGGCAGGTTATCAAGAAAGTCGATCTCGCTACTCGTACTATCGAAGTAGATTGGGATCCTGGTTTTTAAACCACCGGATAAACGGTAAAAGACGGCGCTATGTGGATTGGCATAATTAGCCTGTTTCCTGAAATGTTCCGCGCAATTACCGATTACGGGGTAACTGGCCGGGCAGTAAAGAATGGCCTGCTGAACATCCAGAGCTGGAGTCCTCGGGACTTCACGCATGACCGGCACCGTACCGTGGACGATCGTCCTTACGGCGGCGGACCGGGGATGTTAATGATGGTGCAACCCTTGCGGGATGCTATTCATGCAGCAAAAAGCGCGGCGGGTGAAGGCGCAAAGGTGATTTATCTGTCACCTCAGGGACGCAAGCTTGATCAAGCGGGCGTTAGCGAACTGGCAACGAATCAAAAGCTGATTCTGGTGTGTGGTCGCTACGAAGGCATAGATGAGCGCGTGATCCAAACCGAAATTGACGAAGAATGGTCAATCGGCGATTACGTTCTCAGTGGTGGTGAGTTACCAGCAATGACGCTGATTGACTCCGTTTCCCGGTTCATCCCGGGGGTTCTGGGTCATGAAGCTTCGGCAACGGAAGATTCTTTTGCTGATGGATTGTTGGACTGTCCGCACTATACCCGACCTGAAGTGTTAGAGACGATGGAAGTACCGGCGGTGTTACTGTCGGGGAACCATGCTGAGATACGTCGCTGGCGTTTGAAGCAGTCGCTGGGCCGTACCTGGCTTAGAAGACCTGAACTTCTGGAAAACCTGGCTCTGACTGAAGAGCAAGCAAGGTTGCTGGCGGAGTTCAAAAAGGAACACGCACAACAGCAACATAAACATGATGGGCATGCGTAATACGCTCCCGATATATCAGTTTACCCAGGATAAGAGATTAAATTATGAGCAACATTATTAAGCAACTTGAACAAGAGCAGATGAAGCAGGACGTACCTTCCTTCCGTCCGGGTGATACCGTGGAAGTGAAAGTATGGGTTGTTGAAGGTTCCAAAAAACGTCTGCAGGCATTTGAGGGCGTGGTTATCGCTATTCGTAACCGCGGTCTGCACTCTGCATTCACTGTTCGTAAAATTTCCAACGGCGAAGGCGTTGAGCGTGTCTTCCAGACTCACTCTCCGGTAGTTGACAGCATCTCTGTCAAACGTCGTGGTGCTGTTCGTCAAGCTAAACTGTACTACCTGCGTGAGCGTACTGGTAAGTCTGCTCGTATCAAAGAGCGTCTTAACTAAGATATCGCTCAGGCGACATCCTGTTAAAAAGGGCTGGCCAATTGGCTGGCCCTTTTTTTATGGCTGATTAGTTCATTTTGTTAACTTTTTGGTCATGTATCATTTACAATGCCTCCGTCGTCGCAGGAGGAACTGTGGATATCGGGACATTTCGCCAGTCAGGTCATCAATACAACGCGGCATGGTTAGCGCTGTGCGCGATCCTGCTGATTGTTGTCGCGCCGCTGATCTCGGTTTCTCTGCAAAAAGACCCCATGAGTACAATGTCAGGCATGCATCATGAGATGAGCATGATGGCTGAACCTGATGAACATCATCAGCAGTCCACGCCCGCAACGACGCCCGTCGACCATGGTGAAGCGTGCGGCTATTGTGTCTTGTTCGCGCATGTTCCTGGGCTGATGCTGGCGATTGTGCTTTTGCTGTGTGCAATACTGTTGCGGCAGAAAAGTGCGTCTCCGCGACCGATTGTTAAACACTGGCATTTCTTTCCCTGGCTTTTCCCCGATACGCGCGCGCCGCCGCGCAGGTCTGCTATTTCCTGATTCTTACAATAAGATTGTGCGCGAAAGCGTCACGACACTCTTTTGCTTGTTCTGAGGAAAAGTATGACCACCTGCACTTCACGCGCGGCATGGATTACCTTGCTGCGACGTCTTCATTTCTATATCGGTTTGTTCGTTGGGCCATTTATTTTCGTGGCAGCCTTAACGGGGACGCTGTATGTGGCGACGCCACAGTTGGAGGAGGCGCTCTATTCGCAAGCGCTGCAAGGCTCCATTCAGGGTGAGACTCAGCCGCTGGCGGCCCAAATCGCTATCGCCGAACAGGTAACCGGCGGACATCTGCGATTGCATTCCGTGCGTCCGGCGCTGGAAGCGGGGCAAACGACACGCGTCATGTTTGCCGACCCTGCGCTGAATGAATCTGAGAACCGGGCGATTTTTATTGATCCGGTGACGCTTGCGGTAACAGGCGATATGACGGTCTATGGCACCAGTGGTATTTTGCCGCTGCGACAATGGATTGATTATGCGCACCGCTCTTTGTTGCTTGGCGATGTTGGGCGAATTTATAGCGAGCTGGCCGCCTCCTGGATGTGGGTGGCGGCGCTGGGCGGCATTACGCTCTGGTATTTTACCCGTCCTAAACGTCGGCTGAAAAACCGCGTACAGAATCATCGTCGTCTACATGTCACGCTGGGATGGTTTTTGCTTGTGGGGATGCTGCTTTTCTCGGCAACCGGCCTGACATGGTCGCAGTGGGCTGGCGGCAATGTAGATAAAATGCGGGCCACTTTTGGCTGGCTAACACCGCAGGTGAATACTCAACGGGATGGCGTTATGCCAGTGCAGAATGAACATGCCAGTCATCATGGGCACTTTGCAGGAATGCCGATGCCTGCAAAAAGTGTTGATGCAAACGCGTTTGATGCGGTGTTGCATGTCGCGCAGGTATCAGGAATTGATGCCAGAAGGCTGGAGATCCGACCGCCAAAGGACGCGCAGCATGGCTGGACGGTGACGGAAATCGATCGTCGTTGGCCCACTCAGGTCGATGCTGTTTCTGTGGATCCTCAAACTCTGCACGTTATCGATCGTACGTATTTTTCTGATTTCCCGCTTATGGCGAAACTGACGCGCTGGGGTGTGGATTTTCATATGGGGATACTGTTTGGCGTGATAAACCAGGTCGCATTGATCGCGTTCGGGGTTGGGCTGTGTCTGATGATTGTGATCGGCTACCGACTGTGGTGGATCCGTCGCCCGGCACGTTCAGAAGTTGATCCCGCACAGACGCTTGTACAGGGGATCCTCGCGATCGGCTGGCAGGGAAGGGGCGGTCTGGCGGTGCTGGCTGTCGCGCTGGGGGTAGCGATGCCGGTGTTGGGAATCAGTCTTTTGCTGTTTATGGTTGTTGACTGGCTGCGCTGGTTCAGTGCTTCTCGTGTTCTTCAGGCGCAGTCAGCCGACGAATGATTAAGGCGTGCTGATAACGATGGCAACACGACGGTTTTCAGCACGACCTTTTGCCGTTTGATTACTGGCAACCGGGTATTTTTTGCCTAAACCCTGGGTCGTCAGGTTCGTACGCGGAACGTTCGCACCTTCAGCCCAGGCATCTGCCACCACATTTGCACGCTTGAGCGATAACGCTTCGTTGTAGCTGTCTTCGCCGTAGTTATCCGTGTGACCGTCCAGGCGGGCATGGTTCAGGCCGGTAGACGATAATCGGGAAGCCATACCCTGGATTTGCTTCTGGCTTTCTGGGCGCAGTTTGTAGTCATTTTTATCAAACAGAATGGTATCGGATAAACCCAAAGACCAGTCTCCGGCGGATTCGGTAAATCCGTATGACTTCATCGCTGCAATCTGCTCGGGGGTAAATTTGCCCTGTGGCTGTGCCTGACAACCCGTCAGAATCAACGTAGCCAGAATCAGTGGAGAAAAAAGACGCTTCATCATGTGTGTAATTCCTTATTATTTAATCCAGCGTTGAGAACGCTGATGTTTAGCCTGATACATATTACGATCGGCCAATTCTTGTAATTTTTCAGCAGTCGCATTTTCCCACGTCAGGGCGAAACCAATACTCAGCGTCATGTTCGCCAGATGCCCGTTAAGCAGATCAAAAGGCCGGTTAAACTCCTGCGAGAGCGCGGCACAAATGCGCTGGACTTCATATTCTGAATGAACGCCATAAAGTACCATGGCAAATTCGTCTCCGCCGAGCCGGTATGGGTGATGGCGTTTACCGCCAAATTCTGCCAGCCTTTTCGCCACTTCAATTAAAACGCGGTCGCCTGCTGCGTGACCCCAGGTGTCATTAATTAATTTAAAATTATCGCCATCCAGGAATAACAATGCCGAGCTGCTACGGGCAGAATTATCGTTCATCAACGCGTTAATACTGCTGCGAAATGCAGCCCGATTTGCAAGACCGGTCAAAGGATCGTGCAATGCAGTACGCAACAACTGGGCATTTTTAGCTTGCAGTCGTAATTGCCACTCTTCCATCTCATCCAGCAGACTATTGAAATCCTGCGCAAACAGATGAAATTCTTCAATGCGCTCCTCGGAAACCCGGCGTGAGAAATTACGATTAGTACGGACGTCGTGTACCACGTCCGTGATATTTTGCAGTGCGTCAACCACGCCATTATGCAAATAGCGTGTGAGAAGAATCGCAATGCCAGCCGCCAGTAAAATACACCCGGTAAGCACCGCCAAAGACAACCAGATAAAATGGCTGATGAGGCTGTCACGGGCAGTCAGGCGAACTTCACCAATGACATTGCCGTTATGCCAGACCGGTTGAGTGACCGGTAAGGGAAATAGCCAGTGGCTGACTAAGCCACTCAGTTTGTCATCGGAGGCCCTGGCATCATAATGCCAGGTTGCGAGCAATTTTTGATTTTTGTCGCGGACTTCTGCCGCTGAAAATTGGCCTTGTCGCCCCAATGCCGCCAGCGTTTCTGCTGCGGCAGTTCCATCAGCAAACACCAGTGCAGCTTCAAGGCTGTGGGTCATTGTGGCGGCGGTCAGATCCAGGTTTTTTTGCGCATACTGTTTCAGCGTCAAGACAGACGCTACGCACAACAGCAACCAGATTAGGGTCATTGTCACCACGACGCTTATCATGCTGATGCGTCGCAATGTCCGTTTGAACGTCGGTCGCGTGATTGGGGAGAACTCCTTACCCATGCTTTTGATTCCGTGCAAGCATCAATACGTCCGGATTTACTCTGACGCCACTGCGCGAGAGTGCATCCAGATTAACGGAGAATCTGACTTCATCATTGTTAATAATCAAACAGAAAGCGCTGCCGATAATACACTCGGAGTTTTGTTCTGCAATTAATAACAATGTCTTAGACGGATATTTATTCGTTAATTCCACCTGATAGGTAGGGGATTCATTTCCGAAATAAAAACCATCGCAACGCGCGGTCAGTGCTTCCTGTTCCGAGCGGATGATAACAGGCTGGTAGGGTAATGGCCCCGAATGACTATCTCCAAGTGTACTGGTGAAACGAGACGAGGAGAAAATACACAACCTTGGTGGTTCTGATAACGAAGGCCAGCGAGTATAGCTGACAATGCCAGAAACTATCGAACGCACAGATTTGGCTTCGTCGGTCATGCTCGCGGCGTAAAGTGGCAATCCCGCCAGTAATAGCGTTAGCAGAAATTTGAGTCGGTGAGAAAATATCATAAACAGGTCATCACCAGCATCAGTCGTAAAGCATTTAAATACATCCGTGATCGTTCACAACAAAATAACATTATTTTGCCCGAGAGTCATTACACCATACAGGTTAACAAATGCCTCTTAAGGTAAATCTCATGTAAATATTAATTCGTAAGGTTTTTATTAATTGAGCCTTATTGCGCCAGCCCCTTCGTCGGCCCCTTTTTGCCAGGCGCTGCGTATCTCACTGGCATTTTCTACGGTATCGCAGCTGGCGGGAAATGTTTTCCCTGCCAGGCCTCTGGCATACGCTAAATCTTGCTGACAGGTTTTTCGCTGACCTTCCGCATAGCCTTTAAGGTATTGCGTCCGGTCGACTTCCGGGTCATTAAAAGTATCGGCGAGCATGTCGTTATCTTTAACGGCATATCCTGCAATGGCATCTTCAATACCGGCATCGTACCAGTCAGTGCCGGTCCAGGTAGGGGAGAACGTATAAGGATCTATCTGACATCCGCTGAGAAGTATTGTGAGTAGCGCGCCTGCGAGTCGCTTCATTGCCTGTGCTCCTGTGTTTTTCAAAGCATAGCGGATTAATAAATATCGGAGTGTAAATTTATTAGTACATGAAGATGCTTGGTGGCTGCACTTATGTTGAGTTCTGTAAAATAAAATTTACGGAATGTGGATTGAAATCTTTACCTGTTGTGTTATCGTTACGTCATCCTCACTGAGGAAAACTATCGCAAACGAGCTAAACAGGATCACCATCATGCAAAAAGACGCGCTGAACAACGTACATATTACTGACGAACAAGTTCTGATGACGCCAGAACAACTGAAAGCGGAGTTCCCGCTGAGTTTGTCACAAGAGGCGCAAATCGCCCAGTCACGCAAAACCATTTCTGACATCATTGCCGGTCGCGATCCTCGTCTGCTGGTGGTGTGTGGGCCGTGTTCTATTCATGATCCTGAAACTGCGCTGGAATATGCTCGTCGATTTAAAGCCCTTGCCGAAGAGGTCAGCGATAGCCTCTACCTGGTGATGCGCGTCTATTTTGAAAAGCCCCGGACTACCGTTGGCTGGAAAGGGTTGATTAACGATCCTCATATGGATGGCTCTTTTGATGTGGAAGCCGGTCTGAAAATTGCGCGTCAGCTGCTGGTTGATTTGGTCAATCTGGGGCTGCCGTTGGCAACAGAGGCATTGGATCCTAACAGCCCGCAATACCTGGGCGATCTGTTCAGTTGGTCCGCCATTGGCGCTCGTACCACGGAATCGCAAACTCACCGTGAAATGGCATCGGGTCTTTCCATGCCGGTTGGGTTTAAAAATGGTACGGATGGCAGCCTGGCGACAGCGATCAATGCGATGCGTGCCGCAGCACAGTCGCACCGTTTCGTTGGGATCAATCAGGCGGGTCAGGTGGCGCTGTTGCAGACTCAGGGTAATCCGGATGGTCATGTGATTCTGCGCGGCGGCAAAGCGCCTAACTACAGCCCTGCTGATGTCGCACAATGCGAAAAAGAGATGGAACAGGCAGGACTGCATCCTTCTCTGATGGTAGATTGCAGCCATGGTAACTCAAATAAAGATTACCGCCGTCAGCCTGCCGTGGCTGAGTCTGTGGTTGCGCAGATTAAAGATGGGAATCGTTCAATCATTGGCTTAATGATTGAAAGCAATATTCACGAAGGTAATCAGTCTTCTGAGCAGCCGCGCAGCGATATGAAATACGGTGTGTCTGTGACGGATGCGTGTATTAGCTGGGAAACCACCGATGCACTGCTGCGTGAAATTTGTGGAAATCTCAACGGTCATCTGGCGGCGCGTGTAGCATAAGAGGCTTGTTATGGTTGCTGAGTTGACCGCATTACGCGATCAAATAGATGAAGTGGACAAGGCGTTGCTGGATTTGCTGGCGCGCCGTCTGGAATTAGTGGCTGAAGTCGGTGAGGTCAAAAGTCGTTTTGGCTTGCCGATTTACGTACCTGAACGTGAGGCCACGATGCTGGCTTCGCGCCGTGCTGAGGCTCAGGCGATGGGGGTTCCGCCCGATCTCATCGAAGATGTGCTGCGCCGGGTCATGCGTGAGTCTTACTCCAGTGAGAATGACAAAGGGTTTAAGACCCTTTGCCCTTCTCTGCGTCCGGTGGTTATCGTCGGCGGTGCCGGTCAAATGGGGCAACTTTTCGAGAAAATGCTCACGCTTTCAGGCTATCAGGTGCGCATTCTTGAGCAGCAGGACTGGGATCGCGCCGGGGAGATTGTTGCCGATGCCGGGATGGTGATTGTCAGTGTGCCAATCCATGTGACTGAGCAGGTGATTGCAAAACTACCGCGTTTGCCGTCTGACTGCATTCTGGTCGATCTGGCATCGGTGAAAAACGGCCCTGTGCAGGCGATGCTGGCGGCGCATGCCGGGCCGGTTCTTGGTCTGCATCCGATGTTTGGCCCGGACAGCGGCAGCCTGGCGAAGCAGGTGGTGGTCTGGTGCGATGGTCGCCAGCCGGAGGCGTATCAGTGGTTCCTGGAGCAAATTCAGGTCTGGGGAGCACGACTGCACCGTATCAGCGCTGTCGAACACGATCAAAATATGGCGTTTATTCAGGCTCTGCGCCATTTTGCTACTTTTGCTTACGGGCTGCATCTGGCAGAGGAAAATGTCCAGCTTGAACAGTTACTGGCGCTTTCTTCACCGATTTATCGCCTTGAACTGGCGATGGTAGGACGCCTGTTCGCCCAGGATCCGCAGCTGTATGCCGATATTATTATGTCGTCAGAAAGCAACCTTGCGTTGATCAAGCGTTACTACACGCGTTTTGGTGAAGCCATTGAGTTGCTGGAGCAGGGGGATAAACAGGCTTTTATTGACAGCTTCCGCAAGGTAGAACACTGGTTTGGTGATTATGCCAAACGCTTCCAGAATGAAAGTCGCACGCTGCTACGTCAGGCGAATGATAGCCGTCAGTAAGTAAGATGCCTGCCAGCAACGCTGGCGCGTCTTAGCGAGCCTACAAAAATTGCATGAATTGTAGGCCCGCTAAGCGTAGCGCCATCCGAAAACGGACTTTTGTCTCAGGTCGGATCCACCGGCACCACGTTCTCGCTGGGATAACACCCCAGAACCTTCATGGAACGGGTTATCTCTCCCAACTCCTTCAGCGCTTTTTGCATCTCCGGTAATTCCAGATTCGCCTGGATGTCGAGGTAAAACATCTCTTCCCACGGATTCCCGTGGATCGGACGCGATTCCAGTCTGGTCATGATCAGATTGTGGTTGCGCAGCACCAGCAGTGCTTCAACCAGTGCACCCGCCTGTTGGCCGGTAGCCATTAACAGCGTCGTTTTTGCCGGAACCTGATCGGAAACGTTGATTGCTTTGCGCGCCAGCACGACGAAGCGGGTGATATTTTGCGTCTGATTCGCTTCAATACGTTCAAGAACCTGTAAACCGTGTAACCCACCACCGGCTTCACTTCCCAGCGCGGCAACGTGTGGAGAGTTCGCCTGCGCCACTTTTTCCATCGCTGCTGAGGTACTTTCGGTGTATTCGATTTTCCAGTGTGGGTAACGGTTCAGGAACTTACTGCACTGCTGGAAGGGTTGCGGATGGCTGTATACCGTTTCGATGGTGTTCAAATCTGTTGTGCCAGAAACCAGCACACAGTGGTCGATAGTGATAGTCATCTCGCCGACGATGGACAGCGTCGTGTGCTGCAGGAGATCGTAAACGTCGTTGATGGCGCCGGAGCTGGTGTTTTCAATCGGCACGACGGCGTAGTCTGCTTGCCCGGTTTCAACCTGATTAAAGATATCGGCAAATTTTGCACAACCGCTTTCGATAAACTGCTCAAAGTGACGGGCGGCATACTGACGGGCGGCGAGGTGAGAGTAAGAACCTTTTGGCCCCAGGAAAGCAACACGCGCAGAGTGAGGGTTAATCTTATTCAGATGCTGCTGCAGCAGGGCCTGTTGGGTGAGTACGGAGTCTTCAATAATGAGCTGGAACAGGCGGGTGATATAGTGCGCATCCAGATGATGTGCTTTGCCGAGCGTGATCAATCTGTCCAGCAAATCACGTTCACGGTCAATATCGCGCACCGGGCGATGAGAGAGCAGTTTGGCTTTGCCCACTTCAACCGCCAGCTCACGACGCTCGGCCAGCAAGGCCAGCAATTTTTCATCCAGCGAGCTTATCTTCTCTCGCAGTACCAGTAACGGGTTTTCCGATGTCATAGTGTTGCCTTTCTTGTTATCAATAAAAAAGGCCCCCCGGTTTGGGAGGCCTTGTTGTTCGTCTTCGCATTCTTTTTCACACGACGAAACGCCTCCCATTCAGGGGAAGGTAAAAAAGAATGCGAAGAAGAACGGCGTTGGTTTCATGTCATTTTCCTTTGGCGACAAGAGTAAAGTACCCGCACTGTTTTAACCCTGTCAACAAAAAACGCGCCCGAAGGCGCGTTGGCGATACACTCAATGTAAGGGACTACTCTTCTTCTGCTTCGACGAAGTTGGCGTCTTTTACTGAAGTTGTTGCACGACGGGCTTCGCCTTTGTGCTGCACTTTATTGAGCTGCCGTTCCAGCTTGTTGATCAAATCATTAATGGCGGTGTACATATCTTCGTGTTTTGCGCTGGCGACCAGATGTCCGTTCGGTGTATTAATGGTGGCATCAGCAGTGAAACCCTGTGGCTCCTTAGACAGAATGATATGTGGATTAATTAGGTGAGTTTGCCATTTATCCAGTTTGGAGAGACGGTCTGCGACATGCTGGCGAATTGCCGGAGTAATTTCCATTTGTTTACTGGTAATGTTCATTGTCATAAATTTTACCTCTTGTCTTTCCCGTCTTGGTGAACCCAGCATACCGTTCCTAATGTCAAAATGTGTGATTTAAATCACATTTTTTTGTCACTTTTTGTCAGGGATATCTTTTTGTGAGGCATCGCAGGAACAGGGGATCTTTTACTTGAGGAATACCTGAAAGCAGGCCATATTTGATAGGATGCGTTGCAGCTAAACCGCTTCAGTTGCGGCGTTTACGGACAAAAAAACGGCAGCCATTGGGCTGCCGTTTTGTTTTGCGTTCGGAGATGAATCAGGTGTTGCTGCTGTTAGCGGCAATAATTTTCGCCACTTTGTCAGCCTGAGCATTCATCTGCAACTGACGATAGGCATTTTCCATCAGCGGCAGAGCATCACGTGTTGCCTGGGTATCCGGGTAGTCGCGCATCATTCCCTCTACGCGGTTCACGACGGCAATCCATGCGCCACGCGCGGTGTAATAATCGGCAACAGAGTATTCGTATTTCGCCAGACGATCTTTCAGGAACACCAGACGCTTAGTGGCATCGGTTGTGTATTGGCTGTTCGGATAGCCACGCACCAGTTTGGAGAAATCGTTGAACGCAGCTCGGGCGTGTTGTGGATCGCGATCGCTGCGATCAACACCAAAGAATCCTTGCAGCGCACTGTCATCCAGCGCCATATTGGTCAGGCCGCGCATATACATGACATAATCAATATTTGGGTGCGTTGGGTTAAGACGGATAAAACGATCGATAGCAGCCTGAGCCAATGGCAGGTCTGCGTTTTTGTAGTAAGCGTAGATGAGATCCAACTGCACCTGCTGGGAATACGGTCCAAATGGATAACGGTTATCCAACGCTTCCAATTGCGTTATTGCCTGTTTCCAGTTACCGTCCTGCAGCTTTTGCTGAGCAGTCGCGTAGATTTCATTAGGCGGATTATCGGGCACTTCTTCCGTTGAACCAGAGCAACCCGCCAAAAACAGGCTCAACGTGGCTGCTGCCACCAGATATTTCATGCGCGTCATGACGTTTTGACTTTCCTCAAAATGTAATACGGGAGATTCTCTGTTCCTGCTCCCGGTTAAGACCAGCTACAATAGCACACTATATTAAACGGCAAAGCCGTAAAACCCAACGTTAAACGAAGAAGCAGTTTATGGCACAACGAGTAGAACTCACCGCAACAGTCTCCGAAAATCAGCTCGGTCAACGCTTAGATCAGGCTTTGGCCGAATTGTTCCCTGATTATTCGCGTTCACGCATAAAAGAATGGATCCTCGACCAGCGAGTGCTGGTAAATGGGCATCTTTGCGATAAACCGAAAGAAAAAGTATTGGGCGGAGAGCGTGTCTCCATCAATGCTGAAATTGACGAAGAAATTCGTTTTGAAGCGCAAGATATCCCGCTGGATATCGTCTATGAAGATGACGACATTCTTGTCATCAACAAACCACGTGACTTCGTGGTGCATCCTGGTGCGGGTAATCCTGATGGCACGGTACTGAATGCGTTACTGCATTACTACCCGCCAATCGCGGATGTCCCGCGTGCGGGGATCGTGCACCGTCTGGACAAAGACACCACCGGATTAATGGTTGTTGCAAAAACCGTTCCGGCGCAAACGCGTCTGGTGGAGTCACTGCAACTGCGTGAAATCACGCGTGAGTACGAAGCCGTGGCGATTGGTCATATGACTGCGGGGGGGACGGTAGAAGAACCGATCAGCCGTCATCCCACCAAACGTACGCATATGTCAGTGCATCCTATGGGTAAACCGGCGGTGACTCACTACCGTATTATGGAACACTTCCGTGTGCACACGCGTCTGCGGCTGCGTCTGGAGACCGGACGTACGCACCAGATCCGCGTGCACATGGCGCACATTACCCATCCGCTGGTGGGTGATCAGGTTTACGGCGGCCGTCCGCGCCCACCGAAAGGGGCATCGGACGAATTTATTTCTACGTTGCGTAAATTCGATCGCCAGGCGCTGCATGCCACCATGCTGCGTCTTTATCACCCGATCTCCGGTATCGAAATGGAGTGGCATGCGCCGATCCCGCAGGATATGGTCAAACTCATTGAAGTCATGCGCGCTGATTTTGAAGAACATAAGGATGATGTTGCCTGGTTATGAGTAAGCTAATTGTCCCGCAGTGGCCGCTGCCGAAAGGCGTTGCGGCCTGTAGTTCTACACGTATTGGGGGTGTCAGTCTGCCTCCTTACCATTCGCTGAATCTGGGCGCCCACTGTGGCGATAACCTGGAACATGTCGAAGAGAACCGAAAACGACTGTTTACTGCGGGCAATCTGCCTTCGAAGCCGGTCTGGCTGGAGCAAGTGCACGGTAAGGATGTGCTGAAACTGACCGGTGCGCCCTATGATTCTAAAAGGGCGGATGCGTCGTACAGCAACACGCCCGGCACCGTTTGCGCGGTGATGACGGCGGATTGCCTGCCCGTACTGTTTTGTAATCTCGACGGAACGGAAGTGGCGGCAGCCCACGCGGGGTGGCGCGGATTGTGTGAAGGCGTACTGGAAGAAACCGTTGCCTGCTTTGCTGATAAACCGGCAAACATTATGGCCTGGTTAGGCCCAGCCATCGGCCCCGCGGCTTTTGAGGTAGGGCCAGAAGTTCGTGACGCATTTATGGCGAAAGATGCGAAGGCGCAGGCTGCCTTTTTGCCACGCGGAGAAAAATATCTGGCGGACATTTATCAGCTTGCACGTCAACGCCTGACGAACGCTGGGATCACCCACATTTATGGTGGCGACCGCTGCACATATCGTGAAAGTGAGACATTCTTCTCTTATCGTCGCGACAAGATCACTGGTCGGATGGCAAGTTTTATTTGGCTGATATAACCTAAAGAATCAAGACGATCCGGAACGCGCCGTTTTCTTTTCACATAATTCAGGTCATTCACCTTGAATAATTGAGGGATGACCTCATTTAATCTCCAGTAGCAATTTTGACCTGTTATGGGAGGAGTTATGCGTCTGGATCGTCTTACTAATAAATTCCAGCTTGCTCTTGCCGATGCCCAATCACTTGCATTAGGGCACGACAACCAATTCATCGAACCTCTTCATCTAATGAGCGCCTTGCTGAATCAGGAAGGGGGATCGGTTCGTCCTTTATTAACGTCTGCTGGCATCAATGCTGGCCAGTTACGCACCGCGATTGATCAAGCGCTGAGCCGTCTACCGCAAGTGGAAGGTACCGGCGGCGACGTGCAACCGTCTCAGGAGCTGGTGCGTGTACTGAATCTTTGCGACAAGCTGGCGCAAAAACGTGGGGACAATTTTATTTCGTCAGAACTGTTCGTTCTGGCGGCGCTTGAGTCTCGCGGTACGCTGACCGACTTATTGAAATCGGCTGGAGCGACAACGGCCAATATCACTCAGGCAATTGAACAAATGCGCGGAGGTGAAAGCGTGAACGATCAAGGGGCTGAAGACCAACGTCAGGCCTTGAAAAAATACACCGTCGATCTGACTGAGCGTGCCGAGCAAGGCAAACTCGATCCGGTTATTGGCCGTGATGAAGAAATTCGCCGTACCATACAGGTACTGCAACGCCGTACCAAAAACAACCCGGTACTCATCGGTGAACCCGGTGTGGGTAAAACTGCGATTGTTGAAGGTCTGGCACAACGCATCATTAATGGTGAAGTCCCTGAAGGGCTAAAAGGCCGTCGCGTACTGGCGCTGGACATGGGTGCGCTGGTGGCCGGGGCAAAATACCGCGGTGAGTTCGAAGAGCGCCTGAAAGGGGTACTTAACGATCTCTCAAAACAGGAAGGTAACGTCATCCTGTTTATCGACGAATTGCACACCATGGTCGGGGCGGGGAAAGCGGACGGCGCAATGGATGCCGGGAACATGCTGAAACCGGCCCTGGCGCGTGGTGAACTGCACTGTGTGGGCGCGACAACGCTGGATGAGTATCGCCAGTACATCGAAAAAGATGCGGCGCTGGAACGTCGTTTCCAGAAAGTGTTTGTTGCCGAACCGTCAGTGGAAGATACCATCGCGATTCTGCGTGGCCTGAAAGAACGTTATGAGCTGCATCACCATGTGCAGATAACCGACCCGGCCATTGTGGCGGCGGCGACGCTGTCGCATCGTTATATTTCGGATCGTCAATTACCGGATAAAGCTATCGACCTTATCGATGAGGCTGCATCCAGCATTCGTATGCAGATTGATTCCAAGCCGGAAGAGCTGGACAGACTCGATCGCCGTATCATCCAGTTAAAGCTGGAACAGCAGGCGTTGATGAAAGAGTCTGATGAGGCGAGCAAAAAACGCCTAGATATGCTTAACGAAGAACTGGACGACAAAGAACGTCAGTATTCGGCGCTGGAAGAAGAGTGGAAAGCCGAGAAAGCCTCACTCTCCGGAACGCAAACCATCAAAGCTGAACTGGAACAAGCGAAAATCGCCATTGAACAGGCGCGTCGTGTTGGCGATTTGGCGCGGATGTCCGAACTGCAGTACGGCAAAATTCCAGAACTGGAAAAACAGCTGGAAGCCGCCACTCAGCTTGAAGGTAAAACCATGCGCCTGTTGCGTAATAAAGTGACAGATGCGGAAATTGCCGAAGTGCTGGCGCGCTGGACGGGTATCCCGGTTGCCAGAATGCTTGAAGGCGAGCGTGAGAAACTGCTGCGTATGGAGCAGGATCTGCATAACCGCGTAATTGGTCAGAATGAAGCGGTTGAGGCGGTATCGAACGCGATTCGTCGTAGCCGTGCGGGTCTGGCTGACCCTAATCGTCCGATCGGTTCGTTCCTGTTCCTTGGGCCGACCGGTGTGGGTAAAACCGAACTGTGTAAAGCGCTGGCTAACTTTATGTTCGACAGCGACGACGCAATGGTGCGTATCGACATGTCCGAGTTTATGGAGAAACACTCCGTGTCTCGTCTGGTCGGTGCGCCTCCGGGATATGTGGGTTATGAAGAAGGGGGCTATCTGACAGAAGCGGTACGTCGTCGTCCTTATTCCGTGATCCTGCTGGATGAAGTCGAAAAAGCACACCCGGATGTGTTCAACATACTGTTGCAGGTGCTGGATGATGGTCGCCTGACGGACGGGCAGGGGAGAACGGTCGACTTCCGTAATACGGTGGTCATCATGACGTCTAACCTCGGTTCCGATCTTATCCAGGAACGTTTCGGTGAACTGGATTATGGGCATATGAAAGACCTGGTGCTGGGAGTGGTCAGTCACAACTTCCGTCCCGAATTCATTAACCGTATAGATGAAGTTGTGGTATTCCACCCGCTTGGCGAAAAACACATCGCATCTATCGCCCGGATACAGCTTCAGCGTCTGTACAAACGTCTGGAAGAACGTGGTTATGACATCCACATTTCTGACGAGGCGCTTAAACTGCTGAGTGCGAACGGTTACGATCCGGTCTACGGGGCGCGTCCATTGAAACGTGCTATCCAGCAACAGATTGAAAACCCACTGGCACAGCAAATCTTGTCTGGTGAGCTGATTCCAGGCAAAACGATTCGTCTGGAAGTGAATGACGATCGCATCGTGGCAGTGCAGTAAGTCACAAAACAATAAAAACGGGCCCTGCGGGGCTCGTTTTTGTTTAAAAACCAGGCGAATATAGCCGTTCATTGCGATTTTTGATGGAAAAGTAATCAGTTGATAGGTTTTTTGTATTTTTGGCTTGTCAGCCTGAAATAACTCCCTATAATGCGCCTCCACTGACACGGAACAACGGCACGCAAGCCGCCGGGTCAGCGGGGTTCCACTGAGAACTCCGGCAGAGAAAGCAAAAATAAATGCTTGACTCTGCAGCGGGATGGCGTAATATGCACACCCCGCGCCGCTGAGAAAAAGCGAAGCGGCACTGCTCTTTAACAATTTATCAGACAATCTGTGTGGGCACTCGAAGATACGGATTCTTAACGTCGCAAGACGAAAAATGAATACCAAGTCTCAAGAGTGAACATACGTAATTCATTACGAAGTTTAATTCACGAGCATCAAACTTAAATTGAAGAGTTTGATCATGGCTCAGATTGAACGCTGGCGGCAGGCCTAACACATGCAAGTCGAACGGTAGCACAGAGGAGCTTGCTCCTTGGGTGACGAGTGGCGGACGGGTGAGTAATGTCTGGGAAACTGCCCGATGGAGGGGGATAACTACTGGAAACGGTAGCTAATACCGCATAACGTCGCAAGACCAAAGAGGGGGACCTTCGGGCCTCTTGCCATCGGATGTGCCCAGATGGGATTAGCTAGTAGGTGGGGTAACGGCTCACCTAGGCGACGATCCCTAGCTGGTCTGAGAGGATGACCAGCCACACTGGAACTGAGACACGGTCCAGACTCCTACGGGAGGCAGCAGTGGGGAATATTGCACAATGGGCGCAAGCCTGATGCAGCCATGCCGCGTGTATGAAGAAGGCCTTCGGGTTGTAAAGTACTTTCAGCGAGGAGGAAGGCAATACGGTTAATAACCGTGTTGATTGACGTTACTCGCAGAAGAAGCACCGGCTAACTCCGTGCCAGCAGCCGCGGTAATACGGAGGGTGCAAGCGTTAATCGGAATTACTGGGCGTAAAGCGCACGCAGGCGGTCTGTCAAGTCGGATGTGAAATCCCCGGGCTCAACCTGGGAACTGCATCCGAAACTGGCAGGCTAGAGTCTTGTAGAGGGGGGTAGAATTCCAGGTGTAGCGGTGAAATGCGTAGAGATCTGGAGGAATACCGGTGGCGAAGGCGGCCCCCTGGACAAAGACTGACGCTCAGGTGCGAAAGCGTGGGGAGCAAACAGGATTAGATACCCTGGTAGTCCACGCCGTAAACGATGTCGACTTGGAGGTTGTTCCCTTGAGGAGTGGCTTCCGGAGCTAACGCGTTAAGTCGACCGCCTGGGGAGTACGGCCGCAAGGTTAAAACTCAAATGAATTGACGGGGGCCCGCACAAGCGGTGGAGCATGTGGTTTAATTCGATGCAACGCGAAGAACCTTACCTACTCTTGACATCCACGGAATTTAGCAGAGATGCTTTAGTGCCTTCGGGAACCGTGAGACAGGTGCTGCATGGCTGTCGTCAGCTCGTGTTGTGAAATGTTGGGTTAAGTCCCGCAACGAGCGCAACCCTTATCCTTTGTTGCCAGCGGTTCGGCCGGGAACTCAAAGGAGACTGCCAGTGATAAACTGGAGGAAGGTGGGGATGACGTCAAGTCATCATGGCCCTTACGAGTAGGGCTACACACGTGCTACAATGGCATATACAAAGAGAAGCGACCTCGCGAGAGCAAGCGGACCTCATAAAGTATGTCGTAGTCCGGATCGGAGTCTGCAACTCGACTCCGTGAAGTCGGAATCGCTAGTAATCGTGGATCAGAATGCCACGGTGAATACGTTCCCGGGCCTTGTACACACCGCCCGTCACACCATGGGAGTGGGTTGCAAAAGAAGTAGGTAGCTTAACCTTCGGGAGGGCGCTTACCACTTTGTGATTCATGACTGGGGTGAAGTCGTAACAAGGTAACCGTAGGGGAACCTGCGGTTGGATCACCTCCTTACCTAAAAGAACCTGCCTTTGTAGTGCTCACACAGATTGTCTGATGGAAAGTAAATAGCAAGGCGTCTTGCGATTGAGACTTCAGTGTCCCCTTCGTCTAGAGGCCCAGGACACCGCCCTTTCACGGCGGTAACAGGGGTTCGAATCCCCTAGGGGACGCCACTTGCTGGTTCGTGAGTGAAAGTCACCTGCCGTAATATCTCAAAACTGACTTACGAGTCATGTTTGAGATATTTGCTCTTTAAAAATCTGGATCAAGCTGAAAATTGAAACGACACACTGTGTCTGTTCTCCGTAATAAGAACAGATAAGCGGTGTGTTCGAGTCTCTCAAATTTTCACAACACGATGTGTTTTACGAAACATCTTCGGGTTGTGAGGTTAAGCGACTAAGCGTACACGGTGGATGCCCTGGCAGTCAGAGGCGATGAAGGACGTGCTAATCTGCGATAAGCGTCGGTAAGGTGATATGAACCGTTATAACCGGCGATTTCCGAATGGGGAAACCCAGTGTGATTCGTCACACTATCATTACGTGAATACATAGCGTAATGAAGCGAACCGGGGGAACTGAAACATCTAAGTACCCCGAGGAAAAGAAATCAACCGAGATTCCCCCAGTAGCGGCGAGCGAACGGGGAGCAGCCCAGAGTCTGAATCAGCATGTGTGGTAGTGGAACGGTCTGGAAAGTCCGGCGATACAGGGTGATAGCCCCGTACACAAAATCGCATGTGTTGTGAACTCGAAGAGTAGGGCGGGACACGTGGTATCCTGTCTGAATATGGGGGGACCATCCTCCAAGGCTAAATACTCCTGACTGACCGATAGTGAACCAGTACCGTGAGGGAAAGGCGAAAAGAACCCCGGCGAGGGGAGTGAAAAAGAACCTGAAACCGTGTACGTACAAGCAGTGGGAGCCTCTTTAATGGGGTGACTGCGTACCTTTTGTATAATGGGTCAGCGACTTATATTCTGTAGCAAGGTTAACCGAATAGGGGAGCCGAAGGGAAACCGAGTCTTAACTGGGCGTTAAGTTGCAGGGTATAGACCCGAAACCCGGTGATCTAGCCATGGGCAGGTTGAAGGTTGGGTAACACTAACTGGAGGACCGAACCGACTAATGTTGAAAAATTAGCGGATGACTTGTGGCTGGGGGTGAAAGGCCAATCAAACCGGGAGATAGCTGGTTCTCCCCGAAAGCTATTTAGGTAGCGCCTCGTGAACTCATCTTCGGGGGTAGAGCACTGTTTCGGCTAGGGGGTCATCCCGACTTACCAACCCGATGCAAACTGCGAATACCGAAGAATGTTATCACGGGAGACACACGGCGGGTGCTAACGTCCGTCGTGAAGAGGGAAACAACCCAGACCGCCAGCTAAGGTCCCAAAGTCACAGTTAAGTGGGAAACGATGTGGGAAGGCACAGACAGCCAGGATGTTGGCTTAGAAGCAGCCATCATTTAAAGAAAGCGTAATAGCTCACTGGTCGAGTCGGCCTGCGCGGAAGATGTAACGGGGCTAAACTGTGCACCGAAGCTGCGGCAGCGACACTATGTGTTGTTGGGTAGGGGAGCGTTCTGTAAGCCGTTGAAGGTGGCCTGTGAGGGTTGCTGGAGGTATCAGAAGTGCGAATGCTGACATAAGTAACGATAATGCGGGTGAAAAGCCCGCACGCCGGAAGACCAAGGGTTCCTGTCCAACGTTAATCGGGGCAGGGTGAGTCGACCCCTAAGGCGAGGCCGAAAGGCGTAGTCGATGGGAAACAGGTTAATATTCCTGTACTTGGTGTTACTGCGAAGGGGGGACGGAGAAGGCTATGTTGGCCGGGCGACGGTTGTCCCGGTTTAAGCATGTAGGCGGAGCGTTTAGGTAAATCCGGACGCTTACTAACGCTGAGGTGTGATGACGAGGCACTACGGTGCTGAAGTAACAAATGCCCTGCTTCCAGGAAAAGCCTCTAAGCATCAGGTAACACAAAATCGTACCCCAAACCGACACAGGTGGTCAGGTAGAGAATACCAAGGCGCTTGAGAGAACTCGGGTGAAGGAACTAGGCAAAATGGTGCCGTAACTTCGGGAGAAGGCACGCTGATATGTAGGTGAAGCGACTTGCTCGTGGAGCTGAAATCAGTCGAAGATACCAGCTGGCTGCAACTGTTTATTAAAAACACAGCACTGTGCAAACACGAAAGTGGACGTATACGGTGTGACGCCTGCCCGGTGCCGGAAGGTTAATTGATGGGGTTATCCTTAGGGAGAAGCTCTTGATCGAAGCCCCGGTAAACGGCGGCCGTAACTATAACGGTCCTAAGGTAGCGAAATTCCTTGTCGGGTAAGTTCCGACCTGCACGAATGGCGTAATGATGGCCAGGCTGTCTCCACCCGAGACTCAGTGAAATTGAACTCGCTGTGAAGATGCAGTGTACCCGCGGCAAGACGGAAAGACCCCGTGAACCTTTACTATAGCTTGACACTGAACACTGGTCCTTGATGTGTAGGATAGGTGGGAGGCTTTGAAGTGTGGACGCCAGTCTGCATGGAGCCAACCTTGAAATACCACCCTTTAATGGCTGGTGTTCTAACGTAGACCCGTAATCCGGGTTGCGGACAGTGTCTGGTGGGTAGTTTGACTGGGGCGGTCTCCTCCTAAAGAGTAACGGAGGAGCACGAAGGTTAGCTAATCCTGGTCGGACATCAGGAGGTTAGTGCAAAGGCATAAGCTAGCTTGACTGCGAGAGTGACGGCTCGAGCAGGTGCGAAAGCAGGTCTTAGTGATCCGGTGGTTCTGAATGGAAGGGCCATCGCTCAACGGATAAAAGGTACTCCGGGGATAACAGGCTGATACCGCCCAAGAGTTCATATCGACGGCGGTGTTTGGCACCTCGATGTCGGCTCATCACATCCTGGGGCTGAAGTAGGTCCCAAGGGTATGGCTGTTCGCCATTTAAAGTGGTACGCGAGCTGGGTTTAGAACGTCGTGAGACAGTTCGGTCCCTATCTGCCGTGGGCGCTGGAGAATTGAGGGGGGCTGCTCCTAGTACGAGAGGACCGGAGTGGACGCATCACTGGTGTTCGGGTTGTCATGCCAATGGCATTGCCCGGTAGCTAAATGCGGAAGAGATAAGTGCTGAAAGCATCTAAGCACGAAACTTGCCCCGAGATGAGTTCTCCCTGAGACTATAAGTCTCCTGAAGGAACGTTGAAGACTACGACGTTGATAGGTCGGGTGTGTAAGTGTAGCGATACATTGAGCTAACCGATACTAATGAACCGTGAGGCTTAACCTTACAACGCCAAAGGTGTTTTGGTGAAAGAAAGACATCAATATCAGCTTGATACAGATTAGATTAACGCGCAGAGAAGCGGGTTAATAAACAGAATTTGCCTGGCGGCTGTAGCGCGGTGGTCCCACCTGACCCCATGCCGAACTCAGAAGTGAAACGCCGTAGCGCCGATGGTAGTGTGGGGTCTCCCCATGCGAGAGTAGGGAACTGCCAGGCATCAAATAAGCAAAAAAGCCCATCCGTCAGGATGGGCTTTTTTGCGTCTGCGGTTCGAGGAAATGCTGACTGGCGCAGTGTTTCTCAGATCAGATCCGGTATATAGATGAGTCGATCCTACCCTGGCTTATACTCCTAAATCGTTGGCCTGCTAATTAAAAACTAGATTCCTGTCACATATTTATATATAACAACTATATAACATTCCGTTCACTTTAAGTGACAATAATAAGCGCCGATATTCTCGGTTGGATCCTTGGCAGGAGTACAATTCTAATGACTGAAAGCAGTGTAACTGCGAACGGGTCACTGACTGACAGTGATACCCGTCGTCGCATATGGGCTATTGTGGGGGCATCATCCGGGAATCTGGTCGAATGGTTTGATTTCTATGTGTACTCGTTCTGCTCTCTCTACTTTGCCCACATTTTCTTCCCATCAGGAAACACGACGACTCAGCTTTTGCAAACTGCCGGTGTTTTTGCAGCAGGGTTTCTGATGCGTCCTATCGGTGGATGGTTATTTGGTCGCATTGCCGATAAACACGGTCGTAAAAAATCGATGCTGTTGTCGGTTTGTATGATGTGCATGGGATCGCTCGTGATCGCCTGCTTGCCCGGCTATGAAACCATTGGCACATGGGCTCCGGCGCTTTTGTTACTGGCTCGTTTGTTTCAGGGCTTGTCTGTTGGCGGGGAGTACGGAACCAGTGCAACCTATATGAGTGAAGTGGCCGTAGAAGGTCGCAAAGGATTTTATGCCTCATTCCAGTATGTCACGCTGATTGGTGGGCAACTTCTGGCATTGTTGGTTGTTGTGGTTCTCCAGCAAACGCTGGATGATGCCTCTCTTAGAGCATGGGGCTGGCGTATCCCCTTTGCGTTGGGTGCGGCATTGGCGATTGTCGCGTTATGGTTACGTCGCCAACTGGATGAAACGTCTCAGCAAGAAACGCGTGCTCTGAAAGAGGCGGGTTCGTTGAAGGGATTATGGCGTAACCGTAAAGCGTTCATGATGGTGTTGGGTTTTACCGCGGCAGGTTCGCTCTGTTTCTACACCTTCACAACGTATATGCAGAAGTATCTGGTCAATACCGCCGGAATGCATGCCAATGTGGCAAGCGGAATTATGACGGCGGCATTGTTCGTTTTTATGCTTATTCAGCCTTTGATTGGTGCGCTATCGGATAAAATCGGGCGACGGACATCGATGTTATGTTTTGGCTCTCTGGCCGCTATTTTTACGGTGCCGATCCTCTCGGCATTACAGAATGTCACCTCGCCTTATGCCGCCTTTGGACTGGTCATGTGCGCGTTGCTCATCGTGAGTTTCTACACCTCAATTAGCGGGATCCTGAAGGCAGAAATGTTCCCGGCACAGGTGCGTGCGTTAGGCGTTGGTCTTTCTTATGCTGTGGCGAATGCGTTGTTCGGGGGGTCTGCTGAATATGTTGCGTTGTCGCTGAAGTCCATTGGTATGGAGACCTCATTCTTCTGGTACGTTACGGCGATGGCTGTCGTGGCATTTTTTGTTTCATTGATGCTGCACCGTAAAGGCAAAGGTCTGCGCCTTTAGTCGTGAGCCATTTGCCAGACGGCGTAACCTGTAGTTGCGCCTGCGACATCCCAGGCAAAATCTTTCCAGCTCCAGCCGCTTCCTTCGGGGCGGCTGTCCCATAATTCTTTTGATGCACCGAGGCTGACGGAAAACATCAGACCGAATGCGGCACTGCGATCGTGGCTCATTCCCTGGCGTTGAGCGTATTCATTTCCTGCGGCGGAGAGCATAGCGGAAGCGATAAAATGTTGCGCTTTATCCTGTCCGCTCCAGCGGTCATTCGCCATATGGCTACAACCGGTAAGAAGCAGAACAGCAATAAGGATAAAGAAGCGCACCGACACCTCCACAGGAAAAACCCCGTCACTGGACGGGGTTTTGTTTACAGAATACGGCTAATTAATTTGTCGATTCGAATACGACGTAATCGACGGATCAGCTTGCGGACTTTAACGGGATAGTCGGCAATACTCTGCAGGTCGCGATAATGCTTAACAATCGTGGTATGCGTGCGGATAAGCTCCAGCTCTTTCTCACGCTGAGGGGCTAATTCCTGTTTTGGATCGTGGATCAGAATCGCGTTTTCAAGATCCAGACGCCAGGCCCGAGGATTCAGGTTGTTACCGGTGATGAGCATCCATTTGTCATCGACCCACATACCTTTCAGATGATAGGTATTGTCGTCATCCTTCCACAGGCGCACAACGAGTTGATCGGTATTAACATAATATTGCAGACGGCTCAGGAAGCGACGCAGGTTAATCTCGTAAAGATAAGGAAGCGCGCCGATGATTTTGAACGGTTCATTCTCGGGGATGAAAAAGTCGTTCGCCGTTTTATCACCGACAATGATCTCGACCTTTTTACCATCACGCAGTAACTGAATAATGCTACGTACCAGAACTGCAGGCAGGTTGAAATAAGGCGTACAGATAGTGAGCTTTTGCTCCGCGCATGGCATAAGGTGGAAAATCGTCTTGTTAAGCAGACTGGATTTCCCTAATCCGACCAGGGGGGTCACGGAAAGTTGCTCGTTATCGGCATCTCCCTGGAAATGGTATGACGCATCGCGTAGTTCCTGACGGAACAACCGGATGTCATTTTTAATCTCAGGGCTTTTCGGACGATGCGTATCATCCAGACGGTTCACGCCACGGCCGTTCATCAAATTCTGAGTGACCCACTCATACATGATGTCCGCCATTTGCGCATTGCGAATAAGCTGATAACGGTCGTAACGGTATTTATCATGTTGATGCAGATAAACATCGTTCAGGCTGGCGCCGCTATAGATGACGCTGTCATCGATAATAAAGCCTTTGAAATGAAGGACGCCAAGCGCTTCCCGCGTGTTAACCGGTACACCGTAGACGGGGATCTCAATACCGGGGTTTTCTTGCGCCATTCGGCAATACCAGTCAGCGTTGGTGTTGGACGCTGCTGCGCCAATACGCCCACGCTGCGCACGATGCCAGTCGACAAGCACCCGGACATCCAGCTCAGGACGCTGCCGTTTAGCCGCATAAAGCGCGTCGAGTATGCCTTTGCCGCCATCATCCTGTTCAAGATACAGGGCAATAATGCAAATACGTCGTGTCGCGCTGGCTATTTTCTCCAGCAGAGCCTCCCTGAAATTAGCGGGAGCATAAAAGAAATCTACATCATCAACTGACTGAGAAATCTTAGGTAGTTGGGCAAGGTGTTGTTGATGTTTATTACGCTTAAATTTTGACAACATCACAGTGCATTTCTTCTCTGTTCATTGAAGGGTCCTCTGTACTATGCAGACGACATAAGCGGGCAATGATAACATCAGTACCCATTAAAGTGGTCAACATTTCCAGTACCTTACTCACGATTCCTCATGCTGGGCAAGATTAAGCGTTAGCCCAACAATTCCGTCTTCGAGCTGGATATCAACCTCAAAACCGAGCTTTCTGGCCAGTGCCACCATGCCGCGATTGTTTGGCATCGTAATACCATTGAGGCGTCTTAGTCCGTGATCCCGAGTATAAGCAATCAATTTTTCCATTAACCGACGTCCCAACCCTAATCCTTTGAGATCCGAGCGCACCAATACAGCAAACTCTGCATCGATATTATCCGGATCGGAGATCGCGCGCGTGACGCCGAGGATCTCCTCAGTGCTGTCATGACGACGTACGGCGACAAATGCCATTTCCCGATCGTAGTCGATCTGCGTCATGTTGGCTAAATCTTCATGAGTGAATTCGTTGATCTCGCTAAAATAACGGTAATAAAGATCTTCTTTTGTGACCTGGGAAATGAACTGCTGAAGCTGCGGTTCATCCTCAGGGAGGATAGGGCGGAACAGGCAACGTTCGCCATTTTTCAACTCCACCCACTCTTCGAGATGTTGCGGGTAAGGACGTACCGCAAGTCGACTTTCGTTATCGCCTTCGAAAGGGGCGATATCCAGCGTCACATCAAGCGCCGTGAATTCGTCAGCGGATGCGAGCAGCGGATGGATATCCAGACGCTGAATTTCCGGGCAATCGACGATCAGGTTCGATACCTGCACCAGCAACTGGCTTAACCCTGCGACATCCAGTGGACGTAGCGCGCTCCGACCGCGGATTTTTTTATTCTTTATTCCCTGAATCACTAAATAGCGCGCCAGGTTCATGTTTAGCGGCGGCAGCGCAACGACCGCCTGCTCTTCAGGGCGCCACTCCATGCCACCTTCGCCAAGCATAATCAGCGGACCAAATACCGGATCGTGCTCCACCACCACGCGCAACTCTTGCGCACCTGCGCGGTTGGCCATGCTTTGTACCAACAGGCCGTGGATTCGCGCCTGCGGCCAGGCCATTTTTACGCGATCAAATATGGCATTGGCCGCCTGCTGAACTTCATTTGCTGTACGCAGGTACAGCATGACCCCCTGAACTTCAGACTTATGCGGAATATCCGGAGAGCGTAGTTTTAGCGCTACCGGATAGCCGATTTGTTCCGCGATATGCACCGCTTCCGCACTGTCACTGGCAATCCAGGTCGGCAATGTCTGCAAACCGTAGGCCTGCAAAATAGGCTGAACCTCATGGGTATCCAGTGACGTTGCACCTTCATCAATGGCCTGCTGCAGTAGCTTGTGCGCCTCAGTTGTATTTGATGTCAGGTTTGTCGGCAGTGCTGGCGTTTCCCGCAGTTGCTTCTGGTTCCGGCGATACTCGACCATGTGCATAAAGGCCGTGATCGTGCCTTCCGGCGTACGATAGGTGGGCAGTCCGGCTTCACTGAACAATTTGCGGGATTCCTGAGAGGAGAATTCGCCACACCAGTTGGTCAGCAACGTGACGTATTTCCCTCTGGGATGATGCTTCACCGCTTCAATCAGCGCGTGGGCGTTTTCGGTCCCCGGGGCGACGGCACTGGGGGAGTGGATCACCATCAAGGCATCGAAATCCTGGCTGGCCAGCAAAATGTCTACCGTTTTGACAAAATGATCGCTGCTGGCGTCATCACACAGATTCAATGGGTTAGCGATGTTGACGTGGTCAGGCAGCGCTTCTCTCAGTTTGCTACATGTCTCTTCGCTCAACGTGGCTAATTTGCCATTACGTGACCAAAGTTCATCCAGCGCGAGGGCGGCAGGGGCTGCGCCATTACTGATGATCATCAGTCTGTCACCGCGCAGTGGGCGCATGTGGCTTAAGGTTTCGACCGCAGAGAAGAGTTCGTGGGTATCCTGGACGCGCAGCAACCCCGCACGCTGAATCGCGGCGTCCCATGCAGGGTCCATCCCCGCACTGGTGTTGAGTAAACGCTGAGCTGCCGGACTACGGCCGCTTTTAATGACCAGAATCGGTTTATTACGCGACGCGCTACGGGCGGCAGAGACAAAGCGGCGGGCATCGCTTAAATGTTCAAGATAAAGCAGGATCGCGCTGGTCTTGCTGTCTCGTGCAAGGTAATCCAGCAATTCATCGACATCAATATCCAGACTGTCGCCTAGCGCGATAAAGTAAGAAAAGCCCATTTCCCGCTGCTGCGCCCAGTCCAGAATGGTATTGGAAACGGCGGCTGACTGCGAAATAAACGCGAGCTTGCCACGCTTAATCGGCACCGGCGAGAAACTGGCGTTTAGGCCCTGCCAGGGCGCCAGTAATCCGAGACTATTAGGGCCAAGAAGCCGCATGTTGAAACGGCGGGCGCAGGACTGAAGCTCTGTATGCTGAGACGCAGGTGCCGACAAAATAATGCAGGTTTTGCACCCTTTCTCTCCCAGCGCCTCCAGGAGAGCCAGATTGCGGCTGGCATTGGTACAAAGAACCGCGAGATCGGGTGTAAAAGGCAGGCTGGCGATATCGGGCCAGGCAAGAACGCCTAAAACCGCCTTCCAGGTGGGCGTCACTGGCAGGACGGGGCCGTTGAACCCTCCGGCCAGCAGGTTGCGCATCATCAGATAACCCGCACGATGGGGCTTCATTGATGCGCCAATCACCGCAATAGATTTTGGTCGCAGTAGCGCTTCCAGACCACGCTGACTCATATCGGCTTCCTTATGGCACCAGTGACCGAATGATTTTAAACGCTTTCTGATAAGTCTGCTGTGACGCTCCCTTGATGTTGCGTTTTTCCTGCCAGGTAACGCGTTTTAAAGCGGGAGAAATGCTCGCCCAGGCTGCTTGCTGCGTTGGTGTCGCCAGCCAGATCCAGTAGCGCAATAGCCACTTCGGCGGTGCAGTATTGCCCCTCTGCATGGGCTTCGCGCAGGTGATAAGCGGAAAGCCGTGACAGATCGACTGAAATCACCGGCAGGTTGTCGAGATAAGGGCTCTTACGAAACATTTTACGCGCTTCCGGCCAGGTGCCGTCGAGCATAATAAACAGCGGCGGTTTCCCTGTCGGGGGCGTGAAAATCACGTCGCGCTCTTCACCTGCATAAGAGGCCGGGAACACCACCATCGGTTGATAATCCGGGTTTTTCACCAGTTCGAGCAGCGCCTGTGGCGGTTCTGTGCGCGACCATTGAAACGCCGTGGTATCGGGTAAAATATCCGCAATTAAACGGCCTGTATTGCTGGGCTTCATCGGCTCGGTATCAAACATCACCAGACAAAAGCAGCTTTTCGCTTGCGAAGGGATTAGTGTGTCACACAGACACTGTTTCAATGGCAGCAGGCATCGCTGACAGCGACGAATGCGGTTACCTCTGGCAAGAAAGGGACGCGTGGCGCGCGCGAGGCGTTCGGCGCGTAACTGGAGAACAGCGTTATCAGTCATGGGAGAATGCGTTGAAAAACGCTATTGTCGCAGAGGTGAAAACGGGGCACAAGATGCGCCCCGGAGAGATTACAGTGATTCGTTCAGCCAGCTATCAAAAGGGGCTTTTGGCACTGCGCCATTCAGCATATCGATAACTTCGCCTTTCTTGAAAATCATGATGGTTGGAATACTGCGAATACCAAAACGGGCGCTCAGTTCACGTTCCGCTTCCGTATTCACTTTAACAAAGCGAACTTTACCGCTACGCTCTTCGGCGACATCTTCAAAGATCGGGGCAAAATTACGGCATGGGCCGCACCACGGCGCCCAAAAATCAACCACCACCGGAAGATCGTCTTTCAGCAGTTTATCCAGCGTTTCACCGGTCGCATTAATCACTTCTCCATCAAACAGGTCGTGACCACAGCGTCCGCATTTTGCCGCTTCCTCAATACGATCATCGGGAATGCGATTGATTGCCTGGCAGCTGGTACAAACGGTATTCATAACTAACCTCTGGAAGAGTAGGGTAGACTTCCCGACAATCACATCCACGTCGGTATGTTTCTATTATGTTACATATTATCGGGGAGACTGTTTTAAACAACAATGTGTTTTATTCGATGGGTACAATAGTCATTAGCTTTTAAATGAAATAATGGCTAACCGGTGACACATCAGGTAATCTGCGCGCTTCGCGCAGCGCAGGTGGAGAAAAGAAATGAGCGACGAACTGAAGAACAAAAACGGCAAGGTCAAAGTGATGTACGTCCGCAGCGATGATGACTCGGACAAACGCACTCAAAATCCACGTACTGGTAAAGGCGGCGGTCGCCCCGGTACTTCCCGAGCCGAAGGCGGTCGTCGCCCTGCCCGTGATGACAGAAAAGGCCCGAACAGTGAACGCGGTCGTGAACGTGGTCGTGACCGCGATGTTGAACGCGACCGTAAACGTGAAGACTCACCGTGGCGTACGGTTTCCCGTGCCCCGAGCGATGACACGACGGAAAAAGCCGATCACGGCGGAATCAGCGGCAAAAGTTTTATCGATCCTGAAGTATTGCGTCGCCAACGTGCGGAAGAAACCCGCGTCTACGGCGAGAATGCCTGTCAGGCTCTGTTCCAGAGCCGTCCGGATGCGATTGTACGCGCCTGGTTTATTCAGAGCGTGACCCCGCGTTTTAAAGAAGCGCTACGCTGGATGGCGGCAAACCGCAAAGCCTATCACGTGGTTGACGAAGCGGAACTGGCGAAAGCCTCCGGTACGGAACACCACGGTGGCGTCTGTTTCCTGATCAAAAAACGCAACGGTACGACGGTTAAGCAGTGGGTAAGTCAGGCGGGGGCACAGGATTGTGTGCTGGCGCTGGAAGATATTGCTAACCCGCACAACCTTGGCGGAATGATGCGTAGCTGTGCGCACTTTGGCGTGAAAGGCGTCGTGGTGCAGGATGCCGCGCTGCTGGAGTCAGGTGCGGCGATCCGTACTGCTGAAGGTGGCGCAGAGCATGTGCAGCCGATCACGGGCGACAGCCTTGTTGACGTGCTGGATGATTTCCGTCAGGCGGGTTACACCGTAGTCACGACGTCCAGCGCTCAGGGCAAACCGCTGTTTGCAACCGCACTGCCAGAGAAAATGGTGCTGGTGCTGGGGCGTGAACGCGACGCCTTACCGGAAGCCGCACTTTCTGCAGATGACCTGTGCGTTGCGATCGACGGTACGGGTAATGTTGACACGCTCAACGTCTCAGTGGCGACAGGTGTGCTGCTTGCTGAATGGTGGCGTCAAAACAAAGCGTAATTGCGCTTTGTATGTTAGCCGGATAAGGCGCTTTCGCTGCCATCCGGCGATGTGCCCGGTGGCGCGATGCTTACCGGGCTCACAGCCTGCAATAGGTTATTCACTCTTCTCCGGTATCACCGGCATCCAGTCGATTGGCTTTTCGCCACGCTGTTCCAGCCACTGATTTGTCAGAACAAAGTGATTGCTGCCAAAGAAACCACGATGCGCGGACAGCGGCGATGGATGTGGCGCTTTCAATACGTGATGGCGCTGGGTGTCAATAATGGCGCCTTTCTTCTGCGCGTGTGCACCCCAGAGTAAAAAGACCACCCCTTCCCGATGTTCATTGATAAGACTGATGACCTTATCGGTGAACGTTTCCCAGCCGAGACTGGCGTGTGAATGCGCCTGGCCCGCTCGCACGGTGAGCACCGTATTGAGCAGCAGTACGCCCTGACGCGCCCAACTTTCCAGATAACCATGCGTGGGACGCGTAAAGCCTGGTACTGAGGCCTCCAGTTCTTTATACATATTTACCAGCGACGGAGGCGGGGCGATCCCAGGAAGCACTGAGAAGGCAAGTCCATGCGCCTGACCGGGCCCATGATAGGGGTCTTGCCCCAAAATCACGACGTTAACATCACCCAGTTCAGTGAAGCGAAACGCATTGAAGACATCCTGTTGCGGTGGATAAATCGTCATTCCCGACTGACGCTCTCCAGCGACGGTATGTAGCGTGTTAACAAAGTAAGGCTGCTGCTTTTCATCAGCCAGTACGTCATGCCAGGTTAATTCGGTAGCCATCTCGCTCTCCTGCGAATTTTTCAATACGCCTAGCTTAACTGCTTCTTTCTACGGCGCAAAATTCTGCATGCCGCAAAGCCGGGCTACGTCTAAAGAATGTTGAAAATTTATGTAAAAAGTTTATCGCTGCGCGGGGTGTAAGTTGATGTAAAACAATAAAATCCACCCATCACCCTTTTTGTGGTGTGGTTTTTGTTGATTTAAATCAAAGAATCAAGGGGGTGTGAGGGGTATATATACACTCAAGCAACAATGGTTTTACCAATTGGCCGCGATGGGCCAACCGAAATCAATTAATTTTGCCGGGGAGGCATCACATGATTACAGGTATCCAGATTACTAAAGCTGCTAACGACGACCTGCTGAACTCTTTCTGGCTGCTGGACAGCGAAAAAGGCGAAGCACGCTGCATCGTTGCGAAAGCAGGTTTCTCTGCAGACGAAGTCGTTGCCGTCAGCAAACTGGGCGAAATCGAATACCGTGAAGTTCCGGTAGACGTGCAACCGGAAGTTCGCGTGGAAGGTGGTCAGCACCTGAACGTTAACGTTCTGCGTCGCGAAACGCTGGAAGATGCGGTTAAGCATCCGGAAAAATATCCGCAACTGACCATCCGTGTTTCTGGCTATGCTGTGCGTTTTAACTCTCTGACGCCAGAACAGCAGCGCGACGTTATCGCTCGTACCTTTACTGAGAGCCTGTAAGGCTCACGGGGGAATCCCCCAGTAATACGATAATCAAAAGCGGAAGATGCAAGCGTATCTTCCGCTTTTTGCATTCCATCAGTAAAAAATCCGCACTACCCACCAGACCACCAGCAGTAAATAAACGGCCATTCGATACAACGCCTTCAATCATGGCGTTGTGCGCGCACCATGCGGGAAAAGCCGTCAGCCCGGCGATGCAGATTTTTATGGAGTGTGTTGAGGCGTGTTTTTCAGCAGAAGATAAAAAAATGCCGGGCTAAATAACCCGGCGATTTGTTTTACTCTTCGTTCTTCTGCGGTGGCGTACCCGCGTTGGCAGGCTTGCGACGCTTACCGATATTTTTCGCATCACGGTGACGTTTTTTCACGCGTGGTTTTTCTTTGTCTTTCTCTTTTTTCTTCTCTGCGCGTTTAGCCAACACTTTTTTAGATGGCTTGCCGGTCAGTTTCTCACTCGGCGCACGCGTTGTCGGGCGAAGCTCATCAATGACTCGCACTTTCAGCGGTTCTTCAATGTAGCGACCGATCTTTAACAACAGCAGGTGATCGTGGGTTTCGACCAGAGAAATGGCGGTACCTTTACGACCGGCGCGGCCTGTACGACCGATACGGTGCAGATAGGTATCACCACTGCGCGGCATATCAAAGTTAATGACGTGACTCACGTCAGGAATATCGATACCGCGCGCGGCAACGTCGGTGGCAACCAGTACGTTTACACGACCATCGGTGAGTCGCTTAATGCCTTCGTTGCGTTTGATCTGCGGCATCTCGCCTTCGAGATAGCAGTTGTTGATCCCCGCGGTACGCAGCATCCCGGCAAGTTCATGTACGCGCTCGCGCTTACGCACAAATACGATAGTACGTGTGGCATCGTCTTGTTTTAGCAGGTGCTTCAACAGTTCGACTTTATGCTCAAAATTATCGGCACGGTAGTACCATTGGTGGATCTTTTTGCGCTCGCGAGTGGAAGGCGTTGCAGAGACTTCAACCGGTTCTTTCAGCAGACGCTCAGCAAAATCTTTAATAGCTTCGCCTTCAAGCGTAGCGGAGAACAGCATCGTCTGATTACGCCAGCGAGTTTCCCCAGCGATATGTTCAATATCCTGAGCAAAACCCATGTCCACCATACGATCGGCTTCGTCGAGGATCAGGGTTTCGACGGCGCGGCAGTCGAAGTTTTCTTCTTTAATATACTGCAACAGGCGACCGGTGGTGGCGACCACGATGTCCTGGTTTTCGCTAAACACTTCCGCGTGGTTCATGTATGCCACGCCCCCGGTGATGGTTGCGATATCCAGATGGGTGTTTTTCGCCAGTTCACGGGCGTGATCGGCAACCTGCATCGCCAGTTCGCGGGTCGGCGTCAGAATCAAAATTCGCGGCGGACCGGATTTTTTGCGCGGGAAGTCGAGCAGGTGCTGCAACGCTGGCAGCAGATATGCCGCCGTTTTACCGGTGCCTGTTGGCGCAGAACCGAGGACATCACGGCCATCGAGCGCAGGCGGAATGGCGGCAGCCTGAATGGCGGTCGGGCGAGTGAAACCTTTATCCTGGAGAGCTTCCAGCAGGCTTTCATCGAGTTCAAGTTCGGAAAAAGTCGTTACAGTCATGTTCTACCTCTGTGTGGGGCGCTGATTATAGACGTTACGGCTGCAATCTTCATCTGTTTGTATGGATATCGCTTCTCAGGTATTGTTTTCACTCGGTGCTATTGCCGTTTTTCCTGCAAGGTTGTGTTTTCATGCCCCAGTCTACATCCGTCGTCCGTCGTAATGGATTTACTTTTAAGCAGTTTTTTGTAGCGCACGACCGTTGCGCGATGAAAGTGGGAACTGACGGCATTCTGTTAGGTGCCTGGGCGCCAGTCGCGGGTGTAAAGCGAGTCCTTGATATTGGTACGGGTAGTGGGCTGCTGGCGCTAATGTTAGCGCAGCGTACCGACGAAAACGTCATCATTGATGCTGTAGAACTGGACGCCACCGCTGCCGAACAAGCGCAGGAAAATATTGTACAGTCACCGTGGGCGCATCGCGTGACGGTACACTGTGAAGACGTTCAGCAATGGGTTCCTCGTCAGACTGTTCGTTTCGATCTGATAATCAGTAATCCTCCTTATTATGAGCAGGGCGTGGAATGCGCCACGCCACAGCGTGAACAGGCGCGATATACCACGACGCTGGATCACCAGACGTTGCTGGCCAATGCCACGGAGTGCATTACGGAAGAGGGATTCTTTTGCGTTGTGCTGCCAGAACACATTGGCAACACATTCACGCAACAGGCGTTAAGCATGGGTTGGCATTTGCGACTGCGTACCGATGTAGCGGAAACGGAAGCTCGCTTGCCGCATCGGGTGCTGTTGGCGTTTTCTCCGCTGGCCGGAGAGTGTTTTAGCGACCGGATGGTGATCCGTGGGCCAGACCAGCGTTACTCTGAAAGTTACACGGCGCTAACCCAGGCGTTTTATCTGTTTATGTGAGTGCTTAATGGAGAGAGCACCGACGGGCCGGATTCAGGCAACAGGGCTGGATAATCCAGCGTGTAATGCAAACCCCGGCTCTCTTTACGTTGCATCGCACAGCGGACAATAAGTTCAGCCACCTGCACCAGATTACGCAGTTCCAGTAAATTGTTCGACACGCGGAAATTGGCGTAATACTCGTCGATCTCCTGTTGCAGCATGGTGATGCGGCGCAGGGCGCGCTCCAGACGTTTTGTCGTGCGAACAATGCCGACATAGTCCCACATAAACAGGCGCAATTCGTGCCAGTTATGCTGAATAACTACCAGTTCATCCGGGTTCTCAACGCGGCTTTCATCCCAGGCCGGGAGTTGATTAACGCCACGGGCATAGGGCATTCGGCGGTCAATATCTTCCGCCGCTGACCAACCGTAGACCAGGCATTCAAGCAGTGAATTAGAGGCCATGCGGTTTGCGCCGTGCAGGCCGGTATAGCTCACTTCTCCGATTGCATACAGACCATCGACATCGGTGCGGCCAAAATCGTCCACCATGACGCCGCCGCAGGTGTAGTGTGCGGCAGGGACGATGGGCACGGGTTCTTTGGTGAGATCAATCCCCAGTCCTAACAGCTTTTCGTAAATCATCGGGAAGTGCTGGCGGACAAACTCAGCGGGTTTATGACTGATGTCGAGGAACATACAATCTGCGCCAAGACGCTTCATTTCATGATCGATGGCCCGGGCGACAATATCGCGTGGTGCCAGTTCGCCACGCGCATCAAAGTCCGGCATAAATCGTGTGCCGTCAGGGCGTTTAAGGTGCGCCCCTTCGCCGCGCAGCGCTTCGGTGAGCAGGAAATTTCGCGCCTGTGGGTGATATAACGCAGTGGGGTGAAACTGATTAAACTCGAGGTTGGCGACGCGACACCCGGCGCGCCAGGCCATGGCAATACCATCACCTGAGGAGATATCCGGGTTGGTGGTGTATTGATACACCTTTGATGCTCCGCCCGTCGCCAGTACAACCGATTTGGCGTGGCAGGTTTCGACGGCTTCTTTATTACGATTCCAGATCCATGCGCCAACCACCCGGCGGGTTCCCGGCAAGCCAATTTTGTCGGAGATAATTAAATCAACGGCATTGCTGCGTTCCAGCACACGGATATTAGGATGGTTTTGCGCCTTGCTGACCAGCGTGGTTTCGACTTCTTTGCCGGTGGCATCGGCAGCATGCAGAATGCGGCGATGGCTATGTCCACCTTCGCGGGTCAGGTGATAGCTCTCTTCCCCATTAGCCTGAACGTGGGTGTCAAACAGGACGCCCTGATCAATCAGCCATTGAACACATGGGCGGGCATTGCTGGCGACGAACTCTACCGCGTGGCGATCGCAAATCCCGGCGCCTGCAACCAACGTATCTTCGACATGGGAGTCAATACTGTCAGTTTCATCGAAAACGGCGGCAATACCGCCCTGCGCATAAAATGTCGAGCCTTCGCAGACCGGCCCTTTACTCAGGACAATGACCTGATGCTTTTCAGCCAGGCGCAGTGCCAGAGAGAGTCCGGCAGCACCGCTGCCAATAATCAACACGTCACAGGAAAATTCAGGAATCGTATTCATTGCGTTTGTTTAATTTACTAAACAGTGTTTGGTCAGCATAGCACCACACCGCGCTTTACAGCACGTTTTATTTTCAAATGTGTTGCAACCACTAAACATGAAAGGATAAGACAGTTAGAGGTAGAATAGGGAAAATATTTTGCGAAGCAGGTCGTTAGCGTCAGATAATGTGATGAAATAAAGACGCTGTTGGGTTACTCTGCAAGCGACTAAATGGGCATTTCTAAACAGATAGTGCGTTGTTCAGACTCTGTAGACTTATAATGAGAGATAATGACCTGTCTACAACATGACAAACAAAAACAAATGCGTAACGGAACTTTACGAAACTCTGACACTCTAACCTGGTGCTTGCTCATATAGTGCGGCTGATGGAGTGGCGTTTCGAGAGCGCGTGGAAATTTGGTTTGGGGAGACTTTACCTCGGATGAGCGAGCAGTTAACGGACCAGGTCCTGGTTGAACGGGTCCAGAAGGGAGATCAGAAAGCCTTTAATTTACTGGTGGTACGCTACCAGCATAAAGTGGCGAGTCTGGTTTCCCGCTATGTGCCGTCGGGCGATGTTCCCGATGTGGTGCAAGAGTCATTTATTAAGGCCTATCGCGCGCTGGATTCTTTCCGGGGAGATAGTGCTTTTTATACCTGGCTATATCGAATTGCAGTCAATACAGCTAAGAATTACCTGGTCGCTCAGGGGCGCCGCCCGCCATCCAGTGATGTGGATGCGATTGAAGCAGAAAACTTCGAAAGTGGTGGTGCGCTGAAAGAAATTTCGAACCCTGAGAACTTAATGTTGTCAGAAGAGCTGAGACAGATAGTTTTCCGAACTATTGAGTCCCTCCCGGAAGATTTACGCATGGCAATTACCTTGCGGGAGCTAGATGGCCTAAGCTATGAAGAGATAGCTGCTATCATGGATTGTCCGGTGGGTACGGTGCGTTCTCGTATCTTCCGAGCGCGGGAAGCTATTGATAATAAAGTTCAACCGCTTATCAGGCGTTGACGATAGCGGGATACTGGAAAAGGTATTAGGCATGCAGAAAGAGAAACTTTCCGCTTTAATGGATGGCGAAACGCTGGATAATGAGCTGCTTAAAGCGCTGACTCATGACCCGGAAATGCAGAAAACATGGGAGAGTTATCACCTGATCCGCGATTCCATGCGCGGAGACACGGCTGATGTTCTCCATTTCGATATTTCCGCGCGCGTTATGGCCGCGATTGAAAGCGAGCCCGTACGCCAGGCGACGCCGTTGATCCCTGAAGCCCAACCCGCACCACACCAGTGGCAAAAAATGCCTTTCTGGAAGAAAATGCGTCCGTGGGCAGCGCAACTCACCCAAATGGGCGTTGCAGCATGCGTATCGCTTGCAGTTATTGTTGGCGTCCAGCACTATAACGGACAATCTGAAACGTCCCAGCAGCCTGAAACACCGGTATTCAATACCTTACCAATGATGGGTAAGGCGAGTCCGGTGAGTCTGGGGGTACCTTCCGATGCAACGGCCAGCGGTGGCCAGCAACAGCAGGTACAGGAGCAGCGTCGTCGTATCAATGCCATGCTGCAGGATTACGAACTGCAACGTCGACTGCACTCCGAACAGCTTCAGTTTGAGCAGGCGCAAACACAGCAAGCCGCTGTGCAGGTGCCAGGAATTCAAACTTTAGGAACGCAATCGCAGTAATGAAGCAACTTTGGTTTGCCATGTCACTTGTGACAGGTAGCCTGTTCTTCTCTGCTAACGCCTCGGCCAATCCTGCGTCCGGGGCGTTATTGCAGCAGATGAATCTGGCCAGCCAGTCACTCACTTACGAGCTGTCATTCGTCAGCATCAATAAACAAGGCGTTGAGTCTCTGCGCTATCGGCATGCGCGCCTCGAAGATCGTCCGCTTGCACAATTGTTGCAACTGGATGGCCCGCGCCGGGAAGTCGTCCAGCGTGGAAACGAAATCAGCTATTTCGAACCCGGGCTTGAGCCGTTCACCTTAAACGGTGACTACATCGTTGATTCCCTGCCTTCTCTGGTCTACACCGACTTTAAGCGACTCGCTCCCTTTTATGATTTTATCTCTGTCGGGAAAACGCGTATTGCTGACCGTTTGTGCGAAGTGATCCGTGTTGTTGCGCGTGACGGTACCCGCTATAGCTACATCGTCTGGATGGACGCAGAGACCCGATTACCGATGAGAGTTGATCTCCTTGATCGCGATGGTGAAACACTGGAGCAATTCCGTGTGATTTCCTTCAACGTGAGCAATGATATCGGCAATACGATGCAAACCTTGGCAAAAGCTAATCTGCCGCCTCTGCTTTCCGTTCCGGCGGGGGAAAAGACCAACTTCAACTGGAGCCCATCCTGGCTTCCGCAAGGGTTCAGCGAAATCTCCAGTAGCCGACGTCCGATTCCGACCATGGAAATGCCCATTGAGTCTCGTCTGTACTCCGATGGTTTGTTCAGTTTCTCGGTGAACGTTAACCGTGCGACGCAAGCCAGCACCGATCAACTGCTGCGTACCGGGCGTAGAACGGTAAGCACCAGCGTGCGTGACAACGCAGAAATCACCGTTGTGGGTGAACTTCCGCCGCAAACTGCCAAACGTATTGCAGACAACATTAAGTTCAGGGCAGCGCAATGATCAAAGAGTGGGCAACGGTTGTCTCCTGGCAGGATGGTCAGGCGAGGGTGAGTTGTGATGTTAAGGCATCCTGCAGCAGTTGCGCTTCCCGGGCAGGATGCGGCACTCGGGTGTTGAATAAACTGGGGCCGCAAACGACGCATACGATTGTGGTGCCGAGTGCTGAGCCGTTGGTTCCAGGGCAGAAAGTCGAACTGGGTATTGCCGAAGGCAGCCTGTTGGGGTCAGCGATGTTGGTATACCTGTCGCCGCTGGCTGGGCTTTTTCTGTTTGCTTCCTTATTTCAGGTATTGTTCGGCTCAGACATTGCTTCATTGAGCGGTGCGATATTAGGCGGGGTCGGGGGATTTTTGATTGCACGCGGTTTCTCCCGCAAACTGGCAACACGAGAAGCCTGGCAACCGGTGATTCTGAACGTTGCCCTGCCGCCGGGAATGCTCCGCGTCGAGAGCCCTCCAGCCGAAACGAGCCAGTGATTTCACTGGCTTTGTTGCATTTTTCATTGCAAAAGCGATGTTGTTTCCAGTTCCCGCTATCCTTGCTCTATGAACATTTCCTCGCCTCAGCGTTGTAGTGTAGAATGCGGCGTTTCACTTAAACAGACGTTAAGCTCAGAACAGCGACTTCTCAAAGCCTGTCGAACCAGGCGTAAGGCACAATAATTACACTATATGAAGAACATACGTAACTTTTCAATCATAGCTCACATCGACCACGGTAAATCAACGCTGTCTGACCGTATTATCCAGATCTGCGGTGGCCTGTCTGACCGTGAAATGGAAGCGCAGGTTCTCGACTCGATGGATCTTGAGCGTGAGCGCGGTATTACTATCAAAGCGCAGAGCGTGACGCTCGATTTCAAAGCCTCTGATGGTGAAACCTATCAGCTTAACTTTATCGACACCCCAGGCCACGTTGACTTCTCTTATGAAGTTTCCCGTTCACTGGCGGCTTGTGAAGGTGCATTGCTGGTGGTTGACGCCGGACAGGGCGTAGAAGCACAAACCCTGGCGAACTGCTATACCGCCATGGAAATGGATCTGGAAGTGGTTCCGGTTCTTAACAAAATTGACTTACCTGCTGCCGATCCTGAACGTGTGGCAGAAGAAATTGAAGACATTGTTGGCATCGACGCCACCGACGCCGTGCGCTGCTCCGCGAAAACGGGCGTGGGCGTAACCGACGTTCTGGAACGTCTGGTGCGCGATATTCCGCCGCCGGAAGGCGATCCGGAAGGCCCGCTGCAGGCGCTGATCATCGACTCCTGGTTCGATAACTATCTTGGCGTTGTCTCGCTGGTGCGTATTAAAAACGGCACCATGCGTAAAGGCGACAAAATTAAAGTGATGAGCACCGGGCAGGTCTACAACGCAGACCGTCTGGGCATCTTTACACCGAAGCAGGTTGACCGTACTGAGCTGAAATGCGGCGAGGTAGGTTGGCTGGTTTGTGCGATTAAAGACATCCTCGGCGCACCGGTTGGCGATACGCTGACGCAGGCGCGTAACCCGGCAGATAAAGCGCTGCCAGGGTTTAAAAAGGTTAAACCACAGGTTTATGCCGGTCTGTTCCCGGTCAGTTCAGACGATTACGAAAACTTCCGCGATGCGCTCGGTAAACTGAGCCTGAACGACGCTTCTCTGTTCTACGAGCCAGAAAGCTCAACGGCGCTGGGCTTCGGCTTCCGCTGTGGCTTCCTGGGGCTTCTGCACATGGAGATCATTCAGGAGCGTCTGGAACGTGAATACGATCTGGATCTGATAACCACAGCGCCGACCGTTGTTTACGAGGTCGAAACCACGGGCAAAGAAACTATCTATGTTGATAGCCCGTCCAAACTGCCGCCGCTGAACAACATTTATGAGTTGCGCGAGCCGATCGCGGAATGTCACATGCTGCTGCCGCAGGCTTACCTGGGCAACGTTATCACGCTGTGTATCGAGAAGCGTGGCGTACAGACCAACATGGTATACCACGGTAACCAGGTGGCGCTGACCTACGAAATCCCGATGGCGGAAGTGGTGCTCGACTTCTTCGACCGTCTGAAGTCAACGTCTCGTGGCTACGCGTCGCTGGACTATAACTTCAAACGCTTCCAGACATCGGACATGGTTCGTGTTGACGTGTTGATCAACAACGAGCGTGTTGATGCGCTGGCGCTGATCACTCACCGTGGTAATTCGCAAAGCCGTGGCCGTGATTTGGTTGAGAAGATGAAAGAGCTCATCCCGCGCCAGCAGTTTGATATTGCTATCCAGGCCGCGATTGGGACACACATTATTGCGCGCTCGACGGTGAAGCAGCTGCGTAAGAACGTGTTGGCGAAGTGCTATGGCGGTGATATCAGCCGTAAGAAAAAACTGCTGCAGAAGCAGAAAGAAGGTAAAAAACGAATGAAGCAGATCGGTAACGTAGAGCTGCCTCAGGAAGCGTTTCTCGCCATTCTGCATGTCGGTAAAGACAGCAAATAACCCTAAGGAGTTGGCATGGCGAATATGTTTGCCCTGATTCTGGTGATTGCCACACTGGTTACGGGCATTTTATGGTGCGTGGATAAGTTTATCTTCGCGCCAAAACGTCGGGAGCGTCAGGCAGCGGCACAAGCCGCTGTCAATGAGTCGCTGGACAAAGCCACGCTAAAAAAAGTGGCGCCTAAGCCCGGCTGGCTGGAAACCGGTGCGTCGGTATTTCCGGTGCTGGCGATTGTGCTGGTTGTGCGTTCATTTATTTATGAACCCTTCCAGATCCCGTCAGGTTCGATGATGCCGACACTGTTAATCGGTGACTTTATTCTGGTGGAAAAATTCGCCTATGGAATTAAAGACCCGATTTACCAGAAAACCTTGATTGAAACCGGTCATCCAAAACGTGGCGATATCGTGGTCTTTAAATACCCGGAAGATCCGCGTCTGGATTACATCAAACGCGCTGTCGGTTTACCGGGTGATAAAGTCTCGTACGATCCGGTAGCAAAAGAAGTTACCATTCAGCCTGGATGCCGTTCAGGTCAGGCATGTGCAAATGCGCTGGCGGTAACTTATTCCAATGTTCAGCCGAGCGATTTTGTTCAGACGTTCGGCCGTCGTAACGCAGGCGAAGCCAGCAGCGGATTCTTTGAAGTGCCGTTGAACGAAACCAAAGATAACGGTATCCGTTTGACGGAGCGCAAAGAGACGCTGGGTGAGGTAACTCACCGGATCCTGACTGTGCCAATTGCACAGGATCAGGTCGGGATGTATTACCAACAGCCGGGTCAGCAACTGGCAACCTGGATTGTGCCGCCGGGACAATACTTCATGATGGGTGATAACCGTGATAACAGCGCGGACAGCCGTTACTGGGGATTTGTACCGGAAGCGAATCTGGTCGGTAAAGCAACGGCGATCTGGATGAGTTTTGATAAACAAGAAGGTGAATGGCCTACCGGCGTGCGTCTAAGCCGTATTGGTGGCATTCATTAATTCCTGATAAATGTTCATGTTGTCGTCTTAATGGCGACAACATGAATTATTTATTGGATAAATTCCCTCAGACTAACGACATCCTTTGTCGTTGTGTATAGAATATTCCCCCGAAGTTTAAGGTTGGCGCCGTCTGGTCGCCACGGCACACGAAACAGCATTGGTTTCAAATACAGGTCTGTTTCGTGTGCTGGATTGTTGACGCATTCATTTATTGGTATCGCATGAACCCCATCGTAATTAATCGGCTTCAACGGAAGCTGGGCTACACTTTTACTCATCAGGAGCTGTTGCAGCAGGCATTAACCCATCGTAGTGCCAGCAGCAAACATAACGAGCGTTTAGAGTTTTTAGGCGACTCTATTTTAAGCTTTGTCATCGCTAATGCGCTGTATCACCGTTTCCCGCGTGTGGACGAAGGCGATATGAGTCGTATGCGTGCCACGCTGGTGCGTGGTAACACACTGGCGGAATTAGCCCGTGAGTTTGATCTGGGTGAATGCTTGCGTTTGGGGCCAGGTGAATTGAAAAGCGGCGGCTTCCGTCGTGAATCTATTCTGGCCGATACCGTAGAAGCGTTAATTGGTGGCGTATTCCTCGACAGCGATATTCAGACCGTCGAGAAACTGATCCTTAACTGGTATCAAAGCCGTCTGGATGAAATTAGCCCGGGCGATAAACAAAAAGATCCGAAAACGCGTTTGCAGGAATATTTGCAAGGTCGTCATCTGCCGTTACCGTCTTATCTGGTGGTACAGGTGCGTGGTGAAGCGCATGATCAGGAATTTACTATCCACTGCCAGGTCAGCGGCCTGAGTGAACCGGTGGTAGGCACAGGTTCAAGCCGTCGTAAGGCTGAGCAGGCTGCCGCCGAACAGGCGTTGAAAAAACTGGAGTTGGAATGAGCGAAGATAAAACCTATTGCGGATTTATTGCCATCGTTGGTCGTCCGAACGTAGGCAAATCTACCCTGTTGAATAATCTGCTTGGGCAGAAGATTTCAATTACTTCCCGTAAGGCGCAAACCACACGTCACCGCATCGTCGGTATCCATACCGAAGGGGCGTATCAGGCTATTTATGTCGATACCCCGGGTTTGCACATGGAAGAAAAACGCGCCATTAACCGCCTGATGAACAAAGCGGCGAGCAGCTCCATAGGCGACGTTGAACTGATCATTTTCGTTGTGGAAGGCACCCGCTGGACGCCAGACGATGAGATGGTGCTGAACAAACTGCGTGACGGTAAAGCACCGGTTATCCTGGCCGTCAACAAAGTGGATAACGTGCAGGAAAAAGCGGATTTACTGCCACACCTGCAATTCCTGGCAAGCCAGATGAATTTCCTCGATATCGTGCCGATGTCTGCAGAAACCGGTATGAACGTGGACACCGTCGCGGGCATCGTGCGTAAACACCTGCCAGAGGCCATCCATCACTTCCCGGAAGATTACATCACCGATCGTTCCCAGCGCTTTATGGCTTCGGAAATCATCCGTGAAAAACTGATGCGTTTCCTGGGGGCTGAACTGCCGTACTCCGTGACCGTTGAGATTGAGCGTTTCATTACTAACGAACGCGGCGGCTACGACATCAATGGGCTTATCCTCGTTGAGCGTGAAGGGCAGAAGAAGATGGTCATTGGCAACAAAGGGGCCAAAATCAAAACCATCGGTATTGAAGCGCGTAAAGATATGCAGGACATGTTTGAAGCGCCAGTACACCTGGAACTGTGGGTGAAAGTGAAATCCGGCTGGGCCGACGACGAACGCGCGCTGCGCAGTCTCGGTTATGGCGACGATCTCTAATATTGCATGCTCTATGACTTTCGGGGTGCAGGACAAAACACATCGTGTTTTGAACAGCGTTTACGCTGGCTCCGAAGGCGCGCGGCCAACGCACCTGCAACGTGAAAGGCGACGAGTATGATGGAAGGCTGGCAGCGCGCATTCGTATTGCACAGCCGCCCGTGGAGCGAAACCAGCCTGATGCTGGACGTCTTCACGGAAGAGTCAGGTCGCGTGCGTCTGGTCGCCAAAGGCGCACGTTCCAAACGTTCTAATCTGAAAGGCGCTTTACAGCCTTTCACGCCGCTCCTGCTTCGCTTTGGCGGTCGCGGTGAGGTGAAAACCTTACGCAGCGCAGAAGCCGTCTCCCTGGCGCTTCCTCTCAGCGGTATCACGCTTTACAGTGGCCTCTACATCAACGAATTGGTTTCTCGTGTACTTGAATACGAGACGCGCTTTTCTGAACTCTTTTTTGATTATCTGAACTGCATACAAACACTGGCAGGTGCCACAGGGACTCCCGAACCCGCTCTGCGTCGCTTTGAGCTCGCGTTGCTCGGTCACCTGGGGTATGGGGTGGACTTCACGCATTGCGCAGGCAGCGGTGAAATGGTTGATGACACCATGACGTATCGCTATCGCGAAGAGAAAGGGTTTATCGCCAGCGTGGTGATTGATAACAACACCTTCACCGGACGGCATCTGAAGGCGCTTGAAGCAAGAGAATTTCCTGATGTTGATACATTGCGCGCAGCGAAACGCTTTACCCGTATGGCGCTAAAGCCGTATCTTGGTGGTAAGCCGTTAAAAAGCCGGGAGCTCTTCCGGCAGTTTATGCCAAAACGCGCATTGAAAACGAATAATGATTAACGAGGATTGTCATGGCTGAATTACTGTTAGGCGTCAACATTGACCACATTGCCACTCTGCGTAATGCGCGTGGCACCGCATACCCGGACCCGGTACAAGCTGCATTTATCGCCGAACAAGCGGGTGCCGACGGTATTACCGTGCACCTGCGTGAAGATCGCCGTCATATCACTGACCGTGACGTGCGTATTCTGCGCCAAACGCTGGATACCCGCATGAACCTGGAAATGGCCGTGACGGAAGAGATGCTGGCGATTGCCATTGAGACGAAACCGCATTTTTGCTGTCTGGTGCCGGAAAAACGCCAGGAAGTGACCACCGAGGGCGGTCTGGATGTGGCGGGTCAGCGCGACAAAATGCGCGATGCCTGTAAACGTCTGGCAGATGCAGGGATCCTCGTGTCATTGTTCATTGATGCCGATGAAGCGCAGATCAAAGCCGCCGCAGAGGTTGGGGCGCCCTACATTGAAATTCATACCGGCTGCTATGCGGATGCCAAAACCGACGCTGAGCAGGCGCAGGAGCTGGCGCGTATCGCCAGGGCAGCGACCTTTGCGGCAGGTCTGGGGCTGAAAGTGAATGCGGGTCACGGCCTGACGTATCACAACGTGAAAGCCATCGCCGCGTTGCCGGAAATGCACGAGCTGAATATCGGTCATGCCATTATCGGACGTGCGGTGATGAGCGGTCTGAAAGAGGCGGTTGCTGAAATGAAACGTCTGATGCTGGAAGCGCGTGGCTAATGGCGATCCTGGGGTTGGGCACGGATATTGTAGAAATTGCCCGTATTGAGGCAGTTATCTCGCGGTCGGGCGATCGTCTTGCAAGAAGAGTGCTCAGCGACAATGAATGGGCCATTTGGGAAACGCACCAACAACCGGTGCGTTTTCTCGCCAAACGTTTCGCGGTAAAAGAGGCGGCGGCAAAAGCCTTTGGCACCGGAATTCGCAACGGGCTGGCGTTTAACCAGTTTGAAGTGTTTAACGATGAGCTAGGCAAGCCGCGTTTACGGTTGTGGGGGGAGGCGCTAAAGCTGGCGGAAACCCTCGGTGTGACCAGTATGCACGTCACGCTGGCAGATGAACGACACTACGCCTGCGCCACGGTAATTATCGAGGGTTAAGCAAGGGCCGATTCAGATTTTGTCCGCGTGGTGCATCAGGACAAACTTATCCCACAACTGCTCCTGCGTTTCGACGTGTGCCGGGTCTTTCAGAATCGTATTCGGGATCGGGCATACTTTCTGACAGGTTGGCGTGTCGTAATGACCGACGCATTCAGTACACTTGTCGCTGTTAATCTCATAGATAGCATCGCCCATAGAAATTGCCTCGTTTGGGCATTCAGGCTCGCACATATCGCAATTGATGCATTTTTTGGTGATTAACAGCGCCATCAGGATACTCTCAAAACATCTTAAATCGGGCGGGCATTATACGCGCATTCTTTGCTCAGACCAGTTTTTTTACCAGCGCTTCGCTGTGTCTGATCCGTCCCGGAGCGTGTTCCAAATCCTGTTGAACCAGCGCCATAAAAAGCACATCGGTGAGCATCATTTGAGCATGCGTGGATGAAATAGCCCCACTCCGGGTGGCCTGCTCCTCCGCAATGGTATACAGACAATGCGTAGCGCGCTGTTGCAATGCGTTAGGCGTAAATCCGGTGATGGCCAGTATTTTCCCGCCGACCAGCAATGTTTCATCCGCAGCCAGATTAAGCTCTCTGCGTTCACCCGTGTAGGAGATGGCCAGCAGCAGATCCTCTGAAGAGAGCGCCTGAACCGTCGCCAGCAGGGCGTGCATATCGCGTTCGACGACAGCATTAAAGCCAATCTTCATGAGCTTCCAGGCAAAGTTTTGCGCAACAAGGCCTGAAGCGCCAATTCCGGTCAGGACAATCCGGCGGGCGCGACGTAGCATCGTCACACTCTCTATTAGCTTTTCTTCACTGTTGACGTCGAGTGTTGCGTGCATCGCCGCCACATTTTCTTTTATCAGCTTTTCGCCAACCAGACGCATAGGGTCATCGCCACGGATCAGATTGTGGACGGGAACTGACTGAGGATTCGGATTGCTCACCAGCGCTTCGCTGATCGCCAGTTTCAGTGCCGGAAATCCTTTAAACCCCATTTTTTGCGCGAATTTCACCACGCTGGACTGACTGATGCCCACTTCGGCGGCAAGCTGCTGCGAGCTGAGATGCCGCGCGTTATCCGGTTGCGAAAGAAGATAATCCGCAAGCTTCTTGTCGCTTTGGGCAAGATGGGGATAACGTTGACGAATACGGACCAAACAGTTCATGGGCTCTCCTGGCGAAAACGTGATGGCGACAGCGACACAAATTTCACTCGCCTGAATGAATATAATATTCCATTATAGGGAAATAGTTTGAATTAAAAATTCCTGAGGAGAAAAAATGAATCTCGGCGCGTTAGTTTCAGAAACCCGTAATCCACAGACTATGGACCTTGATGCTTTATCCACGCTTGAGCTGGTTCATCGTTTTAATCAACAGGATACGCAGGTAGCGCTCGCAGTAAAAGAGACGCTGCCGGACGTTGCGCGTGCAGTCGATGCCGCTGCAAATGCGTTAAAGGCTAGGGGGCGCATTATTTATATGGGTGCTGGCACCAGTGGACGGCTGGGAGTGCTTGATGCGTCTGAATGCCCACCCACCTTTGGCGTGCCGCATGGACTGGTCGTGGGATTGATTGCAGGGGGGCCGGGCGCGTTGTTGAAGGCGGTTGAAGGTGCCGAAGACAGTCTGCAGTTAGGGGAAGAGGATTTAAAGGCGCTCAATCTGACCGCGCAGGATCTGGTGGTTGGACTGGCGGCATCTGGTCGCACGCCCTACGTGATTGGCGGCCTGAAGTATGCCAACCAGGCAGGATGCACCACGGTGGCGATTTCCTGTAATCCTGACTCACCGATCGCGCGTGAGGCGGACATTGCGATTTCGCCGGTGGTTGGCCCCGAGGCGCTGACGGGTTCAACGCGACTGAAATCAGGTACTGCACAAAAGCTGGTGCTCAATATGATCTCCACTGGTGCGATGGTGAAATTCGGCAAGGTCTATCAAAATCTGATGGTGGATATGAAGGCCACCAACGTCAAACTGATCGACAGAGCGTGTCGCATGGTGGTAGAAGCGACCGGGATTACGCGAGAAGAAGCCCAGGCGTTACTGACACAAACCGATTTTGACGTCAAACCCGCCATTCTGATGGCGCTCTCCGGGCTGGATGCGGCAGCCGCCAGAGAAAAACTGTCGGCTCACCAGGGATTTTTACGGGCGGCATTAGAAAACTAAACAGGCGAGCATACGGCGACGGGGCGCGAGCCGTTTATCATTGATGTGACACGACCGTGCGCATTAACGATTGTTGCCGGAAAAGTGATGTTCTATCTGTTAGGCTATTTAATAGAAGTAAGCGCCGGGTTTTCGTTGACCCGGCTTCAGCGTTCAACTTTCCAGAGGTGCAGGGTTTGACCAGCCACGAGCGTCGTGTCGTATTTTTTGATTTGGATGGTACGTTGCACCAGCAGGATATGTTTGGCAGTTTCCTGCGTTATCTGTTGCGTCGCCAGCCGCTGAATGTGCTGCTCGTGCTGCCTTTACTCCCTGTCATTGCCATTGCGTTGATGATAAAAGGGCGCGCCGCTCGCTGGCCCGTGAGTCTCCTGTTGTGGGGATGTACGTTTGGTCACAGCGAAGCGCGTCTGAAAGCGCGTCAGGCTGACTTTGTGCGTTGGTTTCGGGATAACGTCACCGCGTTTCCGATTGTGCAGGAACGACTCACCACCTATTTGTTGAGTTCTGATGCCGATATCTGGCTGATCACCGGTTCGCCGCAGTTGCTGGTCGAGCAGGTCTATTTTGATACCCCGTGGCTACCTCGCGTTAACCTGATCGCCAGTCAGATCCAGCGAGGCTATGGTGGCTGGGTATTGACCCTGCGTTGCCTGGGACACGAAAAAGTCGCGCAACTTGAGCGGCAGATTGGCACGCCGCTGCGTCTGTACAGTGGATACAGCGACAGCAAGCAGGACAACCCATTACTCTACTTTTGCCAGCATCGCTGGCGCGTCACGCCACGCGGTGAGCTCCAGCAACTGGAATAGTGCAAAGCAGAGTGTCTGTGTATAATGCGCCCGCTTTTATTACTGGAGTCTCCCTTTGTCTGAAGTCGAATTTAGCCACGAATACTGGATGCGTCATGCGTTGACGCTGGCGAAGCGCGCCTGGGACGAACGTGAAGTGCCGGTGGGGGCTGTATTGGTGCACAACAATCGCATCATCGGTGAAGGGTGGAATCGGCCGATTGGTCATCACGATCCCACTGCGCATGCGGAAATTATGGCGTTGCGACAAGGGGGAATGGTGCTGCAAAACTACCGTTTGCTGGACGCCACGCTGTACGTCACGCTGGAACCGTGCGTCATGTGTGCGGGCGCGATGGTTCACAGTCGGATTGGTCGGGTTGTTTTTGGCGCGCGTGATGCAAAAACGGGCGCGGCAGGCTCGCTGATGGATGTCTTACATCACCCGGGTATGAATCATCGGGTGGAAATCACCGAGGGTATCTTGCGTGATGAATGCGCGACGCTGCTTAGCGATTTTTTCCGCATGCGTCGTCAGGAGATCAAAGCGCTGAAAAAATCATCGGCGACGCCTGAATAAACGTCGCGTTACTCTGCCTCTTTTTCCTTTGGCGGTAACAGTAATGTTGGCGAAGGCGTCAGGTAGGCCGAGGACGACTGAGACAAAAACGAGGAGAGGGAGAGCCTCTCTTTACCAAATTCCTCCGCAGACACCGCCGGGTAGTCCTGCGCCAGTTTCAGTGTTTCTGCGGCCTGTTTTTCCTTCTCCTGCAGATAACCGACCAGGCTTATCTGATACTTTCGAATGTTTTCCACGTAGGCGTAAGCTTCATGTCCGCGCGCATAACCGTAGGTCAACTTACTGTAATACGGTTTCTGGCTGAGCAGCGGTAAGCGCTGTTTTACATCGCTCCAACTGTCCGGATTTCCTTTGGTTTTTACCGTTAACGCCCGGGCGTCGAGCATGTGCGCATAGCCCATGTTGTAAGCAATGAGCGCAAACCAGATACGCTCTTCTTCGGGGACGGTATCAGGGACTTTGCTCATCATGTCCTGTAGATAACGCGCGCCGCCGCTGATGCTCTGTTCGGCGTCGGTTCTGTCAGTCAATCCCAGGCTCTGGGCGGTATTTCTGGTGAGCATCATCATGCCGCGGACGCCGGTTGGCGAAGTGGCTTGTGCATCCCAGTGCGATTCCTGATATGCGATAGCCGCCAGTAAACGCCAGTCAATTTCCTGCGCATACTTCTGAAACAGCGGTTTCAGCTCTGGCAGCACATTATCGACAGCGCGTAAGAAGGTGCGGGTGTCAACGTAATCAAAGTCGCCGCCGTGACCCAAATATTTCTCTTCCAGTCGCGCCAGAGAACCGTCTTCATTCATGGTGTTAAAAAAATCGAGCAGGGCTGCCGAGAGCGTGTTGTCATCATCCAGTTGGCTGAACCAGGTGACAGGCTGCTCATCGGTGACATCCAGTGCAACGGCCAGTTCAGGGTGTACGCGCTGGAACAAGCTGATCGCCACCGAGTCAGCGATGGTGTACTCCAGTTCGCCGCTGATCACCGCTTCCATCAGTTCCGTCGTGCCTTTTTTGTCATCGACTTTCCAACTGAGCTCGGGGAACTTTGTCTCTTTCAGGGTGCGTAGGTCATTCAAGACCACATGACCTGGCGCAATGGTGAGTTGGTTTTCATTCACGGCGGCAAGGGTTCGCGGGCGATATTGTCCGACCCGATAAACCACTTGCTGAGAAACAGAGTAGTACGTTGGGCCCGATTGGTAGTTTTTCACGCGTTCGCTGTTATAGACCAGACCCGCGGCCAGCAGGTCGGCTTTGCCATTGTCCAGATCGTCAAACAACTGGCTGATGTTCTGACGTACGGTGACCTTCAGCTTTACGCCTAAGTAGTTGGCGAACAGTTGCGCCAGCTCATAATCCAGACCGTACTTTTTTCCATTGAGGGTTGAGTAGGTTAGCGGTGAATCAATGGTACTGACGCGCAGCTCTCCCCGCGCCTGAATGGCGGCGATACGATTATCGGCTTTACCGAACCAGGGGATTGATGGCCAGAGGGCCGCTGCCAACAGCAGCGTCAGTATGCCGATGAACAGATAATTAATCTTTAATTTTTTCAATTAGTTAATTCTCTGGATCGTGCGGTTTCTCAGCCTGAAAATGCAGTGATTAAAGCCAGTGTGAGTCATTGATGTGCGGCATTTTGCGCAACAATACGCCAGTTGGCAACTAATTCGGAATCAGTGGCGCATCGGATGATAAGAAACGGCGGTGATTTTATTTCGACGCAAACGGTTTCGTCAGCGCGCCAGATTCTTTATAATGACGCCCGTTTCCCCACTTGGGCACACCGAAAGCTTAGAAGACGAGAGACTTATGATGGAAATTCTGCGTGGTTCGCCTGCACTGTCTGCATTCCGTATTAACAAACTGCTGGCGCGTTTTCAGGCTGCCAACCTCCAGGTCAACAATATTTACGCTGAGTATGTCCATTTTGCCTGCCTTAATGCACCGCTGAACGATGATGAGCATGCACAGCTTGCCCGTTTGCTGAAGTATGGCCCGAGCTTACGCAGCCATACCCCGGAGGGAAAACTGCTGTTAGTTACCCCTCGTCCTGGCACCATCTCTCCCTGGTCTTCCAAAGCAACGGATATTGCACACAACTGCGGCCTGCAACAGGTGAGCCGTCTGGAACGTGGCATTGCCTGGTACGTTGATGCTGAGCCTCTCACCGCTGAGCAGTGGCAAAGCGTTGCCGCTGAACTGCACGACCGCATGATGGAGACGATTTTCTCCTCGCTGAACGACGCAGAAAAACTGTTTGTTCACCACCAACCGGCACCGGTTGCCAGCGTTGATGTGCTGGGCGAAGGTCGTCAGGCATTGATTAACGCTAACCTGCGTCTGGGCCTGGCGCTGGCGGATGACGAAATTGATTATCTGCATACTGCCTTCAGTAACCTGGGCCGCAATCCGAACGATATCGAACTCTATATGTTCGCCCAGGCGAACTCCGAACACTGCCGCCACAAGATTTTCAACGCCGACTGGGTCATTGATGGCGAACAACAGCCGAAGTCGTTGTTCAAAATGATCAAGAACACCTTCGAGAAGACGCCGGAGCACGTACTTTCAGCCTATAAAGATAACGCGGCGGTCATGGAAGGTTCTGACGTGGGGCGTTACTTCGCCGACCATGAAACGGGTCGTTATGACTTCCATCAGGAGCCAACGCACATCCTGATGAAAGTCGAAACCCATAACCACCCGACCGCAATTTCGCCGTGGCCTGGCGCTGCGACCGGTTCCGGTGGCGAGATTCGTGACGAAGGCGCGACCGGGCGTGGCGCAAAGCCGAAAGCCGGCCTGGTCGGTTTCTCCGTTTCCAACCTGCGTATTCCGGGCTTTGAACAGCCGTGGGAAGAAGATTTCGGTAAGCCGGAGCGCATTGTTACCGCGCTGGACATCATGACCGAAGGCCCGCTGGGCGGCGCTGCGTTTAACAACGAATTTGGTCGTCCGGCGCTGAACGGTTACTTCCGTACGTATGAAGAGAAAGTGAACAGCCACAACGGCGAAGAGCTACGCGGCTATCACAAACCGATCATGCTGGCGGGCGGGATCGGCAACATCCGCGCCGATCACGTACAAAAAGGTGAGATAGTCGTTGGCGCGAAGCTGATTGTGCTCGGCGGCCCGGCGATGAACATCGGTCTTGGCGGCGGCGCGGCCTCTTCTATGGCATCCGGCCAGTCCGATGCCGATCTGGATTTCGCCTCCGTACAGCGCGACAACCCGGAAATGGAACGTCGCTGCCAGGAGGTTATCGACCGTTGCTGGCAGTTGGGCGACGCTAACCCGATCCTGTTTATCCACGACGTGGGTGCGGGTGGTCTCTCTAACGCGATGCCGGAACTGGTAAGCGACGGCGGGCGCGGCGGCAAATTTGAACTGCGTGACATCCTCAGCGACGAGCCGGGTATGAGCCCGCTGGAAATCTGGTGTAACGAATCGCAGGAACGTTATGTTCTGGCGGTTGCCGCCGACCAGTTGCCGCTGTTTGATGCGCTTTGCAAGCGCGAGCGCGCGCCGTACGCCGTGATCGGTGAAGCAACGGAAGAACAGCATCTTTCGATGAATGACCGCCATTTCGATAATCAGCCTATCGATCTGCCGCTGGATGTTCTGTTGGGCAAAACGCCGAAAATGACCCGCGATGTACAGCGCCTGCAAGCAAAAGGCGACGCGCTGGATCGTCGTGATATTACCGTTGCCGATGCGGTCAACCGCGTACTGCATTTACCTGCAGTGGCGGAAAAAACGTTCCTCGTCACCATCGGCGACCGCACCGTCACTGGCATGGTGGCGCGCGATCAGATGGTTGGCCCGTGGCAGGTTCCGGTGGCGAACTGTGCGGTGACCACCGCCAGTCTTGACAGCTACTACGGCGAAGCCATGTCGCTGGGCGAACGTGCGCCTGTCGCATTGCTGGATTTCTCCGCGTCTGCCCGTCTGGCGGTTGGAGAAGCGCTTACCAACATCGCGGCGACCCAGATTGGTGATATCAAACGTATCAAACTGTCTGCAAACTGGATGGCGGCAGCAGGCCACCCGGGCGAAGATGCCGGCTTGTATGAAGCCGTAAAAGCGGTGGGTGAAGAGCTCTGCCCGGCATTGGGTCTGACCATTCCGGTGGGCAAAGACTCGATGTCGATGAAAACCCGCTGGCAGGAAGGCAATGAACAGCGTGAAATGACCTCTCCATTATCGCTGGTGATCACCGCGTTTGCCCGCGTAGAAGACGTCCGCCACACCATCACGCCGCAGCTCTCCACGGAAGACAACGTGCTGCTGCTGATTGACCTTGGCAAGGGGCACAACGCGCTGGGGGCAACGGCGCTGGCGCAGGTTTACCGTCAGCTTGGCGACAAACCGGCAGACGTGCGTGACGTCGCGCAGCTGAAAGGCTTTTATGATGCAATGCAGGCGCTGGTGGCGCAGCGCAAACTGCTGGCGTATCACGACCGTTCTGATGGCGGTTTGTTGGTGACGCTGGCTGAGATGGCCTTTACCGGTCACTGCGGCATTCAGGCGGATATCGCGGCCCTGGGCGACGATCGTCTGGCAGCGCTGTTTAACGAAGAGCTGGGCGCTGTCATTCAGGTTCGTGCGGCGGATCGTCAGGCCGTCGAAACCGTGCTGGCGCAACATGGTCTTGGCGACTGCGTTCACGCGTTAGGCCAGGCCGTTTCCGGTGACCGTTTTGTTATCGAAGCGAAGGGGCAGGTTGTCTTCAGCGAAAGCCGTACCACCTTGCGTACCTGGTGGGCTGAAACCACATGGCAAATGCAGCGTCTGCGTGACAACCCTGAATGTGCCGATCAGGAACATCAGGCGAAAACCAACGATGCCGATCCAGGCCTTAATGTGAAGCTGTCGTTTGATATCAGCGAAGATATCGCTGCGCCATACATCGCGACCGGCGCGCGTCCAAAAGTCGCAGTACTGCGCGAGCAGGGCGTCAACTCGCATGTGGAAATGGCGGCGGCCTTCCACCGTGCGGGCTTTGATGCAATCGATGTACACATGAGTGACCTGTTGGCGGGGCGTACAGGCCTTGATGACTTCCAGGCGCTGGTGGCGTGTGGCGGCTTCTCTTACGGCGACGTACTGGGGGCCGGTGAAGGTTGGGCGAAATCGATCCTCTTTAACAACCGCGTGCGCGATGCGTTTGAAACCTTCTTCCACCGTCCGCAAACGCTGGCGCTGGGCGTGTGTAATGGCTGCCAGATGATGTCCAATCTGCGTGAGCTGATCCCGGGCAGCGATCTGTGGCCGCGCTTTGTGCGTAACCATTCCGACCGTTTTGAAGCGCGCTTTAGTCTGGTAGAAGTGACCCAAAGCCCCTCTCTGTTACTGCAGGGAATGGTGGGCTCACAGATGCCGATTGCCGTTTCTCATGGTGAAGGGCGTGTGGAAGTGCGTGACGATGCGCATCTGGCTCAGCTTGAGAGCAAAGGTCTGGTGGCACTGCGCTATGTCGATAACTTCGGTAAAGTAACAGAAACCTACCCGGCGAACCCGAACGGCTCGCCGAACGGGATCACGGCGGTGACTACTGAAAATGGTCGTGTAACCATCATGATGCCGCACCCGGAACGCGTTTTCCGCACCGTAAGCAACTCCTGGCACCCGGAAAACTGGGGCGAGGACAGCCCATGGATGCGTATCTTCCGTAACGCGCGTAAGCAGTTAGGTTAATGTCCCCACAATGATAAATGCCCGGTGAATTCTACCGGGCATTTTTGATGACGCTGACCCCTCCTGAACAGCGTTGACACGTTCCTGACGTAAAAACGAAGAACGTGATGATGACTGAGTTCAGTTAGTTTTTGACCTCTTCCACGCGCATTTCATTCATTTGTTGAGGATCGATGGTGTTGCCTTTTTTCAGGTAATCAATCACCGCATTGGATAGGTTGTATCCACCGCTCACCTTCTTATTTTTACCCTCGGTAAATGCCATGAAACCATCACCGCCTGGTGCGAGGAAGCTGTTGGTGGCTACACGATAGGTTTGCGTATCGACAATCGGTTTGCCGTTGAGCGTGAACGTTGTTACGCGCTGGCCGACGGGTTGGCGTTGGTCATAGCGCATTTCCGCCCCTTTCGACATCTGCAATACCCCATTACTCAGAGACGCCCCGTGTTCCATCAGGCTGCGCAAGGATTTGCCGGTTAAATCCATCACGGTCAGTTCATTTGGGAACGGGAATGTGCTGATGATATCGCCAAGCGTAATCGTGCCAGGATGGAGATCGGCGCGCAGTCCGCCAGAATTGGTTAACGCGATTTGTGCATCAGGAGCGGCGGCTAACATCGCGTCGGTAAACAGATTACCCAGCGGTGAGGATTCTCCATACGCCCGGGTCAGCGCGACAGGCGTTTCACCCATCTTTTGGCTCACGGTTTCAGCGAGCTTTTTATTCCAGCCGTCAATAACCTGCTGAGTGATGGCATCGGGTTTCCACTCGTCCGCATAAATCGTTTTCAGTTCAAAGCTTTTTACTGTGTGATGATGCGTTTTTGTATTCACATCCAGCACGAGTTTCCCGATATCAATGCCGCCGCTGTCCGTTGAAAGGATGAGCGTATTGCCCACTTTAATCGGTTCAGGGGTACCCACATGTGCATGGCCGGTAATGAGAAGGTCGAGACCTTTCACCTGTTTTGCCGTCTGAATATCTTTATCAAGAGCACGCCTCACATCCGTATTACCAATACTGGACTGGCGCGCCGGTGTGCCTTCGTGCATTAACGCGACGGTGATATCCACTTTGCCGCGAAGTTCATCCAGATAACGCTGCAAATATTTAATTTCGTCACGCGCTTCAATGCCCTGACGCATCGAGGCGGAAACGGTATCATCAAAGGCAAATACACCGTGTAAACCGATAACACCTATTTTAATTCCGTCTTTTTCCAGAATGGTATAAGGCTTACTCCAGAAAGGCAGGTTGCTGTTCTGGAAAAATACGTTGCCTAATAAAATAGGGAATTTTGCCTGGCTGAATTGTAATAGCGTATTATCCCAGCCATGATCAAATTCATGATTTCCGACGGACGCTGCATCTATCGACATGGTATTCATAATGTCTATGATCGCTTTTCCCTTTGTCAAACTACTGATCCAGGGGCCGGTAAAGTAATCCCCGGCGTCAAAATAGAATGTCGCTTTGTTCTTTTGCTTTTCTTGTTTTACCAGCGTGGCAATGTTTGCAAAACCACCCACAGCGCGTTTGCCGTCGGCAACGTACGGGAGTTTGTAAGGCTCAACGTGAGCATGAAGGTCATTGGTATAAATGACAGTGATATCTTGCGCGGCGCTATAGTTAACGTATCCCGCGATGAATAATGAGGTCAGCAATATCTTTTTCATTCTTTATCCTTAAGCCAATAATGAGAGTGCTATTTTTAGTTTCTGTTTACATGGATATTGTGAAGCGCCTCACGACAATGAACAGGAATGTTCGTCAATATCCTTCAACTGACAATATCTGTTGGTCGAGTGAAATGGAAAATACGCCTGAAATACGCCTCAATGTGTGTAAAAGTTGGTCATGTCCTAATCTTGGCGTTTCGGGTGCGACTGACTATTCGTATCCTGTTTATCGATTGGGCTATGCGGCACTTGAATGTAATAAGTGTGGCAGCCTCCCGCCTCTATTTAATGAGGGCGAATTTAATCATTGGTTTTCGCGGTTAATAAAAAATAAACCCGCGTCAGGCGGGCTGAAATGTCCGTGCTGTTGTTCGACAGCGGTAATTCGCTATGGCCGAACGAGTGCGGGAAATCCGCGATTCCAGTGCAGGGGCTGTCAAGGGGTATTTACGCCACGGAAAACAAAGGTCTGTGATGAACGCGCTATCGAGGAGTTTCTGTCACGACTTCATCAGGGCGACTATGTGGCGGAAACCTCGCAATATCGGCTCCTGGAAAAAGTGGCTCGCATGTGTGAGCAACGGTTGTATCACTCAGTCAGTGACGTTAAACACGTCGCGACGGCTTTTCTGGTATTGCCTTTCCAGGGGCAGACTGCAGAGCAACACCTGTATATCGTCATCAGTGCGGATGCCCGTTCTGGTCGAGTTCTCCAGATAACGACCAATTACAGTGACGAAGTGGTGGGGGACACATTGCGTTATAAAGATGCCGTTGCGCCAGCGTTGACGAGGTTTCCCGTTTGTAGTGAGGAACATATTCGCCGGCAGGAATTGCAGTTTATGCAACGAAGCCAGTTTGATGAGATTCATTACGGTCATGCGCAACTGAAGCGTAACGATCGCGGTTGTATCCTGCGCCCTGTGATGGCGATTCACGGTCATTTCCAGCGGTTGAAACAATACTATCCTGCCATTACCGAACACTATCTTGCACATGAGTGCGTGTTACGGGGGGCGGCGATTACCGCCTGGTCAGAAGAAGTGCGACGTGGCGTTACACATCTCTGGTTTGTGGTTGAAGACGGCAATCCCCAACTGGATACAGACTCTGAGTACAGACAATCAGGGACCTGGAATGTCGGGTGGTGGAAAAACGTCTGGCAGCGGTGGAGCGCAGCGAAGGGTGAAAAAGTGATTTGCTCGCTGACCGGGCAGCCGCAGGCCGGGAATATTGAGGCAGTGTCCCTTAGCGCTTGCGAAGAATTTATTCGCTGGCTACAGGCGCACCCGTGGTCGTCACGTCATTCAGGATGTGGCCCGAAGGTGATAAGTCGCCATTTAGTGTGTCTCGCGCATTTGTACAATGAACATCGGCGGTATTAGTCTGCCTGTCGGCAATTCACGACAAACAAGGGTTAGCGGTGTCTCCAAAAGGAGACGTTTAACTAATTGATTTTTATTGGGTGTTCTGAGTTTGATATTGGGCGTCTCTTTTTGACGACATAAAGGCGAATTTTCATGCACATTGGCTTTACTGCTTTTTTGTCGTAAAATTAAATAAAATCATGATGTTAAAATAATCATTTAACTATTGGCATGGTTTCTGCATAATACTAAGCAGTGGCTCATTCACCTTCTTATGTCAGCCCCTTCGGGACGTGCTACATAAACTTCGAATGACGCACAACAAGGTGCCTGCCGTCCAACATCTGATAATAGCGCTGCTTTATCAACCATCGGGCGAAACGTCGAGTTAGGCACCGCCTTATTCCATAACAGAGCCGGGTTAAGCCCGGCTTTGTTGTATCTGAGGTTTCCCTCAGTTAGCATCCTTCTATTCGTCTCCGATGAGAGTAACGCTTTGAAGCGCTGGTCTGTATTTCCCCGGTCATTACGCCAATTGGTTATGCTGGCATTCCTGCTGATCCTGCTTCCTTTATTGGTGCTGGCGTGGCAGGCATGGCAAAGTCTCAACGCCCTGAGTGCGCAGGCGGCGCTCACCAACCGCACAACCCTGATTGATGCTCGTCGTAGCGAGGCGATGACCAATGCGGCGCTCGGGATGGAACGCAGTTATCGTCAGTACTGTGTGCTGGACGATCCTACGCTGGCGAAGGTCTATCACGGCCAACGAAAGCGCTACAGTGAAATGCTGGACGCGCATGCCGGCGTATTGCCGGATGACAAACTTTATCAGGCATTGCGTCAGGATCTGAACGCGCTTACCCAACTACGCTGTACAAACAGCGGCCCGGATGCGGCGGCAGCGGCGAGCCTGGAAGCCTTTGCTCACGCCAACACCGAGATGGTGCAGGCAACGCGAACCGTTATTTTCTCTCGCGGCCAACAGCTACAGCAGGAAATAGCCGAGCGTGGACAGTTCTTTGGCTGGCAGGCGCTGGTGCTGTTTTTGGTCAGTCTGGCCATGGTGCTGCTCTTCACCCGCATGATCATTGGGCCGGTAAAGGGGATTGAGCGGATGATCAATCGACTGGGAGAAGGGCGTTCGCTGGGGAATGACGTTTCGTTTACCGGCCCCCGTGAACTACGCTCAGTGGGCCAACGTATTATCTGGTTGAGCGAGCGTTTGTCCTGGCTTGAATCACAACGTCACCAATTTTTACGCCATCTCTCACATGAACTGAAAACGCCGCTGGCCAGTATGCGCGAGGGCACAGAGCTGTTGGCCGATCAGGTTGTGGGGCCGCTGACGCCTGAGCAAAAAGAGGTGGTCGGTATTCTCGACAACAGCAGTCGTAACTTACAGAAGTTGATTGAGCAACTGCTTGATTACAACAGAAAACTGGCAGATAGCGCCATTGAACTGGAAAGCGTTGAGATTGAACCGCTGGTCGATATGGTGGTTTCTGCTCACAGTTTGCCAGCCCGCGCTAAAATGATGCATACCGACGTCAGACTGGATGCGAATACGTGCCTGGCGGAGCCGATGCTATTGATGAGCGTGCTGGACAATCTTTACTCCAATGCGGTGCACTATGGTGCTGAATCCGGTAACATTTGTATCAGTAGCCGTCTGCAGGGTGCCACGGTACATATTGATGTCACAAATACCGGTACCCCGATTCCAGAAACAGAAAGAGCCATGATTTTCGAGCCGTTTTTTCAGGGTAGCCATCAGAGAAAAGGGGCTGTGAAGGGCAGCGGGCTGGGATTAAGCATCGCCAGGGACTGTATCCGTCGTATGCAGGGAGAACTTTATCTGGTCGATGAGAATGCGCAAGAGGTGTGTTTCCGCATAGAGCTGCCGCTATCTGCATCGAAAAACCATTAAAAATGAAGCTAAGTCTGGTGAGTATGCCACACGTTTTTGTTCGAGTGTTTAAACGACTTTTTTCCCGCCGGGTGTTAATCGCGAGCGTGCCGTGTCTGGCGCTGATGGGGTGCGCCCCGCACGCGGCTAAACATCTCGTCGGCGATCCGACTCAGGAAAAAATCCCGCCATATCAACTGGCGGACTACCTTTCTACCGAGTGTGCTGACATCTGGTCATTACACGGGAAGTCCACGGAGAGCAATCCGCTTTACTGGCTGCGGGCGGTTGACTGCGCCGATCGTCTGCTGCCGATTCAGTCGCGTAACGAGGCGCGCGCGCTTGAGGATGACTCCTGGCAAAGTGCCTTTAAGCGTGGGATCTTACTGGCGGATGCCAAAATATCGCCCATTGAGCGACGCGTTGCCGTTACCCAACTGGATGCCCTGAGCTCGCAGATCCCCGCGCAGGTTCGCCCTCTTTATCAACTTTGGCGTGATGGGCAGATGCTGCAATTACAGCTTGCCGAAGAGCGGCAACGTTACAGCAAGCTTCAGCAAACGACGGACAGCGAACTCGACACGTTGCGTCAGCAGCATCAGCATTTACAGACGCAGCTCGATCTCACGACCCGCAAGCTGGAGAATTTGACCGATATTGAGCGCCAGCTTTCCGCGCGTAAACCCGCCGGTAACTACAATCCTGACACGACGCGCGGCAACGACAAACCAGACGAAACGACGCCAGCGTCATCACAAGATGAGGTAACGCCATGATCAGCCGCAAACCGGCGCATTTACTGCTCGTGGATGACGATCCGGGCCTGTTAAAACTGCTCGGGATGCGACTGACCAGCGAAGGTTACAGTGTCGTCACGGCAGAAAGCGGCCAGGAAGGGTTGCGCGTACTGAATCGTGAAAAAGTGGATTTGGTGATAAGCGACCTGCGTATGGACGAAATGGACGGTATGCAGCTGTTTGTTGAGATCCAGAAAGTACAGCCGGGTATGCCGGTCATTATTTTGACCGCGCACGGTTCGATTCCCGATGCGGTAGCCGCAACTCAGCAAGGCGTTTTCAGCTTTCTGACCAAGCCGGTAGACAAAGACGCGTTATATAAGGCGATCGACGAAGCGCTGGAGCAGTCGGCCCCCGCGACGGATGATCGCTGGCGCGAATCTATCGTCACCCGTAGCCCCTTAATGCTGCGCGTGCTGGAGCAGGCGCGCATGGTGGCGCAGTCGGATGTCAGCGTCCTGATTAACGGACAAAGCGGCACCGGGAAAGAGATCTTCGCACAGGCGATTCATAACGCCAGTCCGCGCAGCAGCAAACCGTTTATTGCGATTAACTGCGGCGCATTGCCGGAGCAGTTGCTGGAGTCTGAATTGTTTGGTCACGCGCGCGGGGCATTTACCGGCGCGGTAAGCAATCGCGAAGGGCTGTTCCAGGCGGCAGAAGGCGGCACGCTGTTTCTGGATGAGATTGGCGACATGCCCGCGCCGCTACAGGTCAAACTGCTGCGTGTCCTGCAGGAGCGCAAAGTCAGGCCGCTCGGTAGCAATCGCGATATCGACATTGATGTGCGGATCATTTCTGCTACCCACCGCGATCTGCCCAAAGCGATGACGCGGGGCGAATTCCGTGAAGATTTATACTATCGCCTGAACGTGGTGAGCCTGAAAATTCCCGCGCTGGCCGAGCGTGCGGAGGACATTCCGCTGCTGGCGAATTATCTGCTGCGTCAGTCGGCAGAGCGGCATAAACCGTTCGTACGCGCTTTTTCAACGGATGCGATGAAACGGCTAATGACGGCAGGGTGGCCGGGGAATGTCCGTCAACTGGTGAACGTTATCGAACAATGCGTGGCGCTCACCTCTTCGCCAGTGATCAGTGATGCGCTGGTGGAACAAGCGCTGGAAGGGGAGAATACGGCGCTGCCAACCTTCGTTGAAGCACGTAACCAGTTTGAGCTTAACTATCTGCGAAAACTGCTGCAAATCACCAAAGGCAATGTGACCCATGCAGCGAGAATGGCCGGGCGCAACAGAACCGAATTCTATAAATTACTCTCCCGTCACGAGCTGGATGCAAACGACTTCAAAGAGTAGTTTTGATGCCGTAAAGTAACGTGAATTGTGGTACGGTAACCCGATTAAAAGACAGGCGACCTTTTCAAGGAATAGCATGAAAAAGATTGATGCGATTATTAAACCCTTCAAGCTGGACGATGTCCGTGAGGCGTTGGCAGAGGTGGGTATCACCGGTATGACGGTTACGGAAGTGAAAGGTTTTGGCCGCCAGAAAGGCCATACCGAGCTGTACCGTGGCGCGGAATATATGGTGGATTTTCTGCCGAAGGTAAAAATTGAAATTGTGGTGACTGACGACATCGTAGACACCTGCGTTGACACTATTATTCGTACTGCGCAGACGGGTAAAATCGGCGACGGTAAGATCTTTGTCTTTGACGTGGCTCGCGTGATCCGTATCCGTACTGGCGAAGAAGACGACGCGGCGATTTAACGCCGCGTGCGTTTTGCCCGATGGCGGCGTTGCTTTATCCGGCCTACAGGGTTTTGTTCTCCGTAGGCCTGATACGCGAAGCGCCACCAGGCGATTTACAACTACAGCACCTTATGCGGGCCAAAACATTCGTAATGAATGTTTTCGTTTTTCACACCGAGATTCACCAGTTGCTTCGCAGCAAATTGCATAAAGCCGACCGGCCCGCAGAGATAAAACTGCATTGCCGGATCGCTGATTGCGCCTTCAAGTTTGTTTAAATCCATCAGACCCACGCTATCAAACCCGCCTTTGGCGCGATCGTCTGCGCTCGGCTCACGATACCAGGTATGTGCGGTAAAGCGCGGCAGCGTTTTGCCCAGTTCGCTTACTTCATCGGCAAAGGCATGTACGTCGCCATTTTCCGCCGCGTGGAACCAGTTCACCTGTGCGGTGTGATGCGCTTTCGCCAGCGTGTCCAGCATCGCCAGCATTGGCGTTTGCCCGACGCCTGCGGAAATCAGAGAAACAGGGGTATCGTTGGCAACGGCCATAAAGAAATCACCCGCCGGGGCCGCTAAATGCACCACGTCGCCCACGTTTGCATGGTTGTGCAGCCAGGTTGAAACCTGACCGCCATCTTCGCGCTTAACGGCGATACGATAGCCTTTGCCATCCGGCTTGCGGGTCAGTGAATACTGACGAATCTCCTGATGCGGGAAACCTTCCGGCTTCAGCCAGACTCCCAGATATTGCCCAGGTTGGTACTCTGCGACGGCGCCACCATCGACAGGCTCGAACTCAAAACTGGTAATCAGCGCGCTACGCGGGGTTTTATTCACGATACGGAACGGACGCGTCCCTTCCCAGCCGCCGGTTTTGCCTGCGTTCTCGCTGTAGATTTGCGCTTCGCGATTGATAAAGACGTTAGCCAGGACACCGTAGGCTTTTCCCCACGCGTCCAGCACTTCCTGACCTGGGCTAAACATCTCATCCAGCGTGGCCAGCAGATGCGCGCCCACAATGTTGTATTGCTCTGGTTTGATCTGGAAACTGGTGTGCTTCTGCGCAATTTTCTCGACCGCAGGCAGCAGGGCCGGCAGGTTTTCAATATTGCTGGCATAAGCGGCAATCGCATTAAACAACGCTTCGCGTTGATCGCCATTGCGTTGATTACTCATGTTAAAAATTTCTTTGAGTTCAGGATTATGCGTAAACATGCGATCGTAGAAATGGGCGGTCAGTTTAGGACCCGTTTCAACCAGCAGGGGAATGGTGGCTTTTACAGTGGCGATAGTTTGGGCGTCAAGCATGCGGGCTTCCTTTTAATTAAATCTTTAATGATGCATATCAAATGCATCTTATAAAAATACCCCTGCATTGTAAATGGTTCTTTGTGATTTTGCGCTTGTAACGTTACAAAATGAAAAGTATGCATCACAAACCTGAAAAGAATTCCGCTAAAATCCATAAGACCTTAATTCGGCAAAGCCTTGTACCGCCTGAAGGTAATCGTTTGCGTAAAATCCTTTGTCAAGACCTGTTATCAATGAATGATTCAGTTATACTGTTGGTCGTTGTCCAACGGGACTGCCTTTTAAGGCCAAATTTTATCGTTAGCTGAGTCAGGAGATGCGGATGTTAAAGCGTGAAATGAACATTGCCGATTATGATGCCGAACTGTGGCAGGCTATGGAGCAGGAAAAAGTACGTCAGGAAGAGCATATCGAACTGATCGCCTCCGAAAACTACACCAGTCCGCGCGTCATGCAAGCGCAGGGTTCTCAGCTGACCAACAAATATGCTGAAGGATATCCGGGCAAACGCTACTACGGCGGTTGCGAATATGTGGATGTCGTCGAGCAACTGGCGATCGACCGCGCGAAAGAACTGTTTGGCGCTGATTACGCTAACGTCCAGCCGCACTCTGGCTCTCAGGCAAACTTCGCGGTCTACACCGCGCTGCTGCAGCCGGGCGATACCGTGCTGGGGATGAACCTGGCGCAGGGCGGTCACCTGACTCACGGTTCTCCGGTTAACTTCTCCGGTAAGCTGTATAACATCGTGCCTTACGGCATTGATGAGTCCGGTAAAATTGACTACGCCGACATGGCGAAGCAGGCTCAGGCCCACAAACCAAAAATGATTATCGGCGGTTTCTCTGCCTATTCCGGTATCGTTGACTGGGCAAAAATGCGTGAAATCGCAGACAGCGTTGGCGCGTACCTGTTCGTCGACATGGCGCACGTTGCGGGTCTGATTGCCGCTGGCGTTTATCCGAACCCGGTTCCGCACGCTCACGTTGTCACCACCACCACCCACAAAACGCTGGCTGGCCCGCGCGGTGGTCTGATCCTGGCAAAAGACGGCAGCGAAGAGCTGTACAAAAAACTGAACTCCGCAGTGTTCCCAAGCGCTCAGGGCGGCCCGCTGATGCACGTTATCGCAGCGAAAGCCGTGGCGCTGAAAGAGGCGATGGAGCCTGAGTTCAAAACCTACCAGCAGCAAGTCGCGAAAAACGCCAAAGCGATGGTGGAAGTGTTCCTGAACCGTGGCTACAAAGTGGTGTCTGGCGGTACTGAGAACCACCTGTTCCTGCTGGATCTGGTCGACAAAAACCTGACCGGTAAAGAAGCAGACGCAGCCCTGGGCCGCGCCAACATCACCGTCAACAAAAACAGCGTACCAAACGATCCGAAGAGCCCGTTCGTGACTTCCGGCATCCGTATCGGTTCTCCGGCTGTGACACGTCGCGGCTTTAAAGAAGCAGAAGTGAAAGAGCTGGCTGGCTGGATGTGTGACGTGCTGGACAACATCAACGACGAAGCGGTTATCGAACGTATTAAAGGTAAAGTGCTGGATATCTGCGCACGTTTCCCTGTTTACGCGTAATTCTGCTTTCAGAAAAAACAAAGGCCGCGAAAGCGGCCTTTTTTGCATTTAATGATCATCCCTGAATAGCGTTGACACGTTCCTGACGCAGCGCCCAATGCTTTACGGCTGCGAATTTCGCCCATGCACAATACGGCGACGATGCCTGGCTAAATGTGGGATATTCCGGCTGGGGCGGGAAGGCGGTGATACGGCGTGACGTGATGCACGTCACGCTTTTGGCGCAAACTCCGTGGCTGATGCTGTTCAGAATGTCGGGTGGCGGGTTCCGTTGTCTTGAACCGCAGTCGCATCCGGTCAACGCCCATAATCTGGCGGGGCAACCGGGATTGCGGGTCTTAGCTCGGGGGGGAACGCAGTCATTTCGCCATGCAAATCATCGTCGATTAGCGTAAAAGCACATGTTATATCACTGTTAATACTCACTTGCGCCAGCCGGCGTTTATCGCCAGACTATCGCCTCCTAACGGGAGGGAATCATGGTTTTGCACTCCACGCGCTGGCTGGCGCTCGCTTATTTCACCTACTTCTTTAGCTACGGTATTTTTTTACCTTTCTGGAGCGTCTGGCTCAAAGGTCTGGGATTAACGCCTGAAACTATTGGTCTTCTGCTGGGCGCAGGGCTGGTGGCGCGTTTCCTTGGCAGTCTGGTGATTGCCCCTCGCGTGAGCGATCCTTCTCGTCTGATTTCAGCGTTGCGTGTATTGGGCTTGCTGACGCTGGTCTTTGCCCTGGCGTTTTGGGCAGGCACACACGTTGCGTGGCTGATGGTGGTGATGGTCGGTTTTAACCTCTTCTTCTCACCGCTGGTGCCGTTGACGGATGCGCTGGCAAACACCTGGCAAAAACAGATAACGATGGACTATGGTCGGGTCAGACTGTGGGGGTCGATTGCATTTGTGATTGGTTCCGCGCTGACCGGTAAGCTGGTGAGCTTGTTTGACTATCAGGTCATTCTCGCACTGCTGAGTCTTGGCGTGGCGTCTATGCTGTTGGGCATGCTGTTGCGCCCAAGCGTATTACCGCAAGGGGAAAGTCGTCACCAGGAGAGCGCTGGCTGGCCAGCCTGGCGCGCGTTGATAACACAAAGCTGGCGCTTTCTGGCCTGTGTAAGCCTGTTGCAGGGGGCGCACGCCGCGTATTACGGCTTTAGCGCGATTTACTGGCAGGGGGCGGGGTATTCCGCGTCGGCAGTCGGCTATTTATGGTCGCTGGGTGTGGTCGCGGAAGTCATCATCTTTGCGCTCAGTAATACGCTGTTCCGTCGTTTTAGCGCCCGTGATTTGTTACTGCTTTCCACCGTTTGTGGGGTGGTACGCTGGAGTTTGATGGGCTGGAGCACCGCGTTGCCGTGGCTGATAGTGGTGCAGATCCTGCACTGCGGTACTTTTACCGTTTGCCACCTGGCGGCGATGCGCTACATTGCCGCGCGTCAGGGGAGCGAAGTTATTCGTTTGCAGGCCATCTATTCCGCCGTGGCAATGGGCGGGAGTATTGCCATCATGACCGTCTTTGCCGGGTACCTCTACCAACATCTGGGGAGCGGCGTGTTCTGGGTGATGGCGCTGGTGGCGCTGCCCGCGATAGCCATTCGGCCAAAAGTGGCAGCGCGTTCGCCAGCGCTATGATTCGAGTATACGGCGGATCTGCTGTTGCTGATGCGTCGTTAACGCCTGCTCGGCATGAATCAGCGGGGGGGAAAAGAGCGGCAGCGGCGTAGTGTAGGGGGTGACAATCAGCGTCACTCCTCGCAGCGAACCCTCTTTTTGAAACGCCAGCATGGGCATACGTTTAATATTGAGCGGCAGAAGCGTGAGTTCACGCAGTTGCTGCTCAATGTCTTCCTCGCGATTTTTGTCATTGCCCGTCAGAAGAACAATTTGTTTTTCGTGCAGATCGTTTTCCTGCATCAGCCATGCGCCGAAAATCACCGCGACCAGTCCGGCCTCTTCTTCAGAAAACTGCACATTGTATTCCGCCTCAAGTCCACTGAGCGCATCGCGGGTGGTGCGCACCAGTCGCGGGTAAAGCTTTGCGAACTCTTCAGGCAACGTGTTATCGATACCGATAGCGAACATGCTGCGGTGCAGTGCCTGTGCGAGATGGACGTAGAGCTGATCGTGCAGCCCTTGTTCGTCATTGAAGCGGGTGTTGCCCATCTCTCTAAAGCGCAGCACCAGTCTGGCGACGGCCAGGCGTAGCTGTCGATCCTGCTGATGGTTGTCGCGGATGGGATCAGGGATGCGAATCATTGAAAACAGCAGGGCGATAAACAGAGCCTCATTCAATGGCGCATTTTGCATCACGCGGCGTTGCCAGTGACGGCCAATCTCCAGCGCAAGCTGATACTCTGCGCAAGATTGCGCCCACCGTTGCTGTATCGGGTTAAACTCCGGGGAGATACCCGCATGGTGTTGCAACAGGCAATACTGCAAAAACAGCCGCAAAAACTGGATATCACGGCACTCAAACGGTTTTTGCAACCGCCGCGAGCAGAGATTAATCAGCGCATGAAGATTCGTATCATCATATAACGTGCGCGCAATCCCTCGCTGTTTAAGCTCGGTTTTCAGCGCATGCGTAAACTGTTGCGTAACAAACGTCGGACACAGCCGTAGACCGCGCCGTAACCACTGTGCCAGGCACAAACGTTGATTGAGCGCTGAACCTTCAATCCGGTAGCGACCGTTTTGACCAGTGGTGATGGTGAGCTGATGATAGCGCTGGATCTCCAGGCGGGTTTCGGTGATATCCTCACGAAGAATCTCATCATCAACGCCATTTAGCGCGCTGAGGGTTTCCGCAGTGGCATTTTGCCCCGGCTGGAAAAGCGTCAGTAGCACCTGGCAGCGGCGCTGGGGACCGGAAAATACAGATGGTGTAGTGAGTGTTGGCATCATCCGTCTGGCCTCCCGTTAGTATGTTAGATAAGGATAGCTAAAGTTTTCCTGTGAAAGTGGGGATAAGGGCGCTTTAGGCCAGGAATGCTGAAGAACATCACAGAATTTTTAACGTGAGGAAGAGATGCAGGCAGTGAAACGCAGCGTTTTGACGATATTTCTGGCAGTTTACTCTTTTGCCGTGGGGGCGCACCCGCACAGCTTTATTCGGCTGCAAACACAGATCGTTAGCGAAAATGACCAGTTTGTGGCGTTGAAAATGCGCTGGACGATGGATGAAATCACTTCAGCCGATCTGCTTTATGACGCGGGTAATGCGAAACCGGGTTCGGATATCTGGAAAAAGCTGGCCGCGGAAGTGATGGCCAACGTGCTCGGACAGCATTATTTCACTGAGGTCTGGCATTGCGGACAAAAGGTGACGTTTAAAAATCGACCCACAGAATATGGGATGGCGCGTGAAGGCCATCAGGCAGTGCTGACCTTTGTGTTGCCGCTGGCACAGCCGCAGCCATTACACGGACAGACGTATACAATTTCGACCTTTGATCCGGGTTATTATGTCGACATGAGCTACGAAAAGGACAGCGATGCGACACTGCCGTCGACATTGAGCACGCAGTGCCAGATAGTGATGCACACGCCAACGCCCAATGAAGAGACGCTGAGCTTTGCCCAGTCGCTCGATAAAGAAGACGCCCCGCCGGAGGATATGAATTTGGGCCAGCAGTTTGCGCAGAAGGTGACGCTGACATGTCAGTAATCCCCTTGTCACGTCATCGCCCACGACGCTGGCGGGTATTGTGGCCGCTGGCGCTCTTTGTATTACTGGCCATCGGCGGCGGATTTTGTTTGTGGCAGAACTGGCCGCAGGTGATGGTGAAAAGTGCTCTCTGGCAAAGAGAGGTGAACCAGCAGATAAGCGGTTTGCTGAAAGCGGTGGCAGAGAACCCGACACAGGCAGGCGGTTCGCTGCTGTTGTTTAGTTTTACCTATGGCGTTCTGCATGCACTGGGGCCGGGGCATGGAAAAGTGGTGATCGCCACCTGGCTGGCGACGCATCCCTCAAAGCTGAAATCCAGTATCGGCCTGACGCTGGCGTCCTCCTTGTTACAGGGGCTGGTGGCGATTGGGCTGGTGGTTGTGGTGCTCACGGTACTGCAACTGCCCGCACGACAACTGCATATGAGCAGTTTCTGGCTGGAGAAAGGAAGCTATGCGTTGGTTGGCGTGCTGGGTATTTTACTCTGCTGGCGGGCGTTGAAAAAATTACGCATGCTACTGCGTCGACCGAAATTTACCGCGTTTACGCCGCACCATGAGCATCATGAAAACTGTGGCTGCGGACACCAACATTTGCCTAATCCCGAACAGATGCAGAGCGGGGATGACTGGCGCGCACGGCTGATGATTATTCTGTCGATGGGGATGCGTCCCTGTTCCGGCGCGATCATGGTGCTACTGTTCAGCAAAGTGATTGGCGTCTTTAGTTGGGGGATGGCATCGGCGCTGGCGATGGCGGCAGGCACCTCGTTAACGATAACTTCTCTGGCGGTTCTGGTGCACAGTTTTCGAACGCTGGCGGTCAGGCTGAGCGGTAACAGAACGCCGGTATTATGGCGACAGGTTGGCTGGACAACGCTGGCATTAGCTGGCGGTGCGGTGCTTATTGTTGCGGCGGTGGTGATGTGGGTAAGCGCGGTGCCGGTGGGAAGGGGATTACGACCGTTTTAAGATTGCCGGATGGCGCTTCGCTTATCCGGCCTACATCATCGTAGGCTCGGTAAGCGCAGCGCCACCGGGCAACACAAACTGAATTAACGCTTCAGCGCCTCGCTCAGTTCTTCACGCATATTCGCCAGCATCGCTTTCACGACGCGTGGGTTGCCTGCGACGATGTTGCCGGTCGTCATATAGTTATGACCGCCAGTAAAATCGCACACCAGCGCGCCTGCTTCACGGGCAATCAGTTCACCTGCGGCAAAATCCCACGGCTTGAGGCCGATTTCGAAGTAACCGTCAACGCGAGCGGCGGCGACATAGGCCAGATCCAGCGCAGCGGAACCGGTGCGACGGAAGTCAGCGCATTCGGTATACATTTTGCCGAGGATATTCATGTAAGAGGTGGCGTGCTGTTTGGCTTTGAACGGGAAGCCGGTGGCAATAATGGTGCCATCCAGATCGCGAGCGCTGCTGCCGCGCAGACGATAGCCGTTCAGCTGTGCGCCCTGACCGCGAGTGGCGGTGAACAGTTCGTTACGCATTGGATCGTAAACAACGGCGACTTCAGTACGGCCTTTAATGCGTACTGCGATGGATACCGCGAAGTGCGGCAGGCGTTTTACGAAGTTAGTGGTGCCATCCAGTGGATCGATAACCCATTGAACATCCAAATCTTCACCAACATGTTCACCGCTTTCTTCGGTGATGATGGTGTGCTGAGGGTAAGATTTGCGGATTGTTTCGATAATAATCGCTTCGGCGGCTTTATCGACGTTAGTCACAAAATCATTGCTGCCTTTCTGGCTGGTTTCTACAGAGTCTGGGGTTTCGTAGTGTTTGGCAATTACATTACCCGCCTTGCGCGCTGCGCGCACGGCGATGGTCAGCATCGGATGCATCGGTCTCTCTCACTGGATGTTAAAGAACGGGAAAACGGCGCAGAGTATAGCAGCGGGATCGGAATATGTCTTCGATTTATGATAATATGCCTGAATAATCTTTAGCTGAAGAAAGACAATGCTGCAAAATATTCGAATTGTACTGGTGGAAACCTCCCACACGGGCAACATGGGCTCAGTGGCCCGCGCAATGAAAACCATGGGGCTAACCAATCTGTGGCTGGTGAATCCGTTGGTAAAACCGGACTCCCAGGCCATCGCCCTGGCGGCGGGTGCCAGCGACGTTATCGGCAATGCGCAAATCGTTGACACGCTGGATGAAGCGCTGGCGGGATGCAGCCTGGTCGTAGGCACCAGTGCGCGTTCTCGTACGCTGCCGTGGCCGATGCTTGACCCACGTGAATGCGGTTTAAAAAGCGTAGCCGAAGCCGCGAATACCCCGGTGGCGCTGGTGTTTGGTCGCGAGCGTGTCGGTCTGACCAATGACGAACTGCAAAAGTGTCATTACCATGTCGCGATTGCGGCGAACCCGGAGTACAGCTCGCTTAACCTCGCCATGGCGGTTCAGGTGATCGCCTATGAAGTGCGTATGGCCTGGCTGGCTACGCAGGAATCCGGCGATGCAGTGGAACACGAAGAGACGCCGTATCCGCTGGTGGACGATCTGGAGCGTTTTTATGGCCACCTCGAGCAAACGCTGCTTTCAACCGGCTTTATTCGTGAAGGCCATCCGGGGCAGGTGATGAACAAATTGCGCCGTCTGTTTACCCGCGCGCGTCCGGAAAGCCAGGAATTAAATATTCTGCGCGGGATTCTGGCGTCGATTGAGCAGCAGAATAAAGAAAAGTAAGTGCGAGCGACTGGCCGGGTAAGCGTAGCGCTATCCGGTTACAGAAAATGGCACTGAAGGTTAAATACCTGACTAAAACAGTCAAGTAAATAGTTGACCAATTTAGTCAGGAATGTCAGACTTGGCCCTGCTATGCAATACCCCCATTTTACAATAAAAACCCCGGGCAGGGGCGAGTTTGAGGTTAAGTAAGACATGAGACTGACATCTAAAGGGCGCTATGCCGTGACCGCAATGTTGGACGTTGCGCTCAACTCTGAAGCGGGCCCGGTACCGTTGGCTGATATTTCTGAACGTCAGGGAATCTCCCTTTCTTATCTGGAACAGCTATTTTCGCGTTTGCGGAAAAACGGTCTGGTTTCCAGCGTACGTGGACCTGGCGGCGGTTATCTGCTGGGCAAAGATGCAGGCAGCATCGCAGTAGGTGAAGTGATCAGCGCTGTTGACGAGTCGGTTGATGCGACCCGTTGCCAGGGCAAAGGCGGTTGTCAGGGCGGCGATAAATGCCTGACGCATGCGCTGTGGCGTGATTTGAGTGACCGTCTGACCGGTTTCCTCAACAATATTACCCTGGGCGAACTGGTGAATAACCAGGAAGTTCTGGATGTGTCTGGTCGCCAGCACACCCATGACTCCCCGCGTAGTGCGCGCACACAAGACGCAATTGACGTCAAACTGCGCGCCTAATTTGCCCGTCCTGTTTCGTGCTGCAACACGAACTATTTAGGGCAAAAATTATAAAGATTTCAGAGTCAGGCCGGGGTGTTCGACACCCCGTTAACGCGGTCGTACATCCAGCCGGTTTGCCTGACTCCTTGCATTGAGTGATGTACGGAGTTTAAGAGCAATGAAATTACCGATTTATCTCGATTACTCCGCAACCACGCCGGTGGATCCGCGTGTTGCCGAGAAAATGATGCAGTGTCTGACTCTGGACGGAAACTTTGGTAACCCAGCTTCCCGTTCACACCGTTTTGGCTGGCATGCTGAAGAGGCGGTCGATATCGCCCGTAATCAGATTGCTGACCTGGTGGGTGCCGACTCGCGTGAAATTGTTTTCACCTCCGGTGCAACCGAATCCGACAACCTGGCGATTAAAGGTGCTGCCAACTTTTATCAGAAAAAAGGCAAGCACATCATCACCAGCAAAACCGAACACAAAGCCGTGCTGGATACCTGTCGTCAGCTGGAGCGCGAAGGGTTTGAAGTGACCTACCTGGCGCCGCAGAGCAACGGTATTATCGACCTGAAAGAACTGGAAGCGGCGATGCGTGATGACACCATCCTCGTTTCTATTATGCACGTGAACAACGAAATCGGCGTGGTACAGGATATTGCCACGATCGGCGAAATGTGCCGTGCGCGCGGCATCATCTACCACGTAGACGCCACCCAGAGCGTGGGCAAACTGCCTATCGATCTGAGCCAGTTGAAAGTGGATCTGATGTCCTTTTCCGGCCACAAAATCTATGGCCCGAAAGGCATCGGCGCGCTGTACGTGCGTCGTAAACCGCGTATCCGCATCGAAGCACAGATGCACGGCGGCGGTCACGAGCGCGGTATGCGTTCCGGTACGCTGCCTGTTCACCAGATTGTTGGCATGGGTGAAGCTTACCGTATCGCTAAAGTTGAGATGGAAACTGAGATGGCGCGTCTGCGTGGTCTGCGTAACCGTCTGTGGGAAGGCGTGAAAGATATGGAAGAAGTGTATCTGAACGGCGATCTCGAGCAGGGTGCTCCAAATATTCTTAACGTCAGCTTTAACTACGTTGAAGGCGAATCACTGATTATGGCCCTGAAAGACCTGGCCGTTTCTTCCGGTTCCGCCTGTACGTCTGCAAGCCTCGAACCATCCTACGTGCTGCGCGCGCTGGGGATGACCGACGAGCTGGCACATAGCTCTATCCGTTTCTCTTTAGGTCGTTTTACTACCGAAGAAGAAATTGATTACACCATCGAACTGGTTCGCAAATCCATTGGTCGTCTGCGTGAACTTTCTCCGCTGTGGGACATGTTCAAACAGGGCGTGGATATCAACAGCATCGAATGGTCGCATCATTAATCGGTACCGATAAGGGGAATTCATCATGGCTTACAGCGAAAAAGTAATCGATCATTACGAGAATCCACGTAACGTGGGTTCTTTTGACAACAGCGACGAGAACGTGGGCAGCGGTATGGTGGGTGCACCAGCCTGTGGCGACGTGATGAAGTTGCAGATTAAAGTCAACAATGAAGGTATCATTGAAGACGCGCGTTTCAAGACTTACGGCTGTGGTTCCGCCATTGCCTCCAGCTCCCTGGTCACCGAATGGGTAAAAGGGAAATCGCTGGACGAAGCACAGGCAATTAAAAACACAGACATCGCAGACGAGCTTGAACTGCCGCCAGTGAAAATTCACTGTTCCATCCTGGCAGAAGACGCAATTAAAGCCGCCATTGCGGACTACAAAAGCAAACGTGAAGCAAAATAAAAAGAGTTGAGGTTTTGTTATGTCGATTACACTTAGCGACAGTGCAGCAGCGCGAGTCAATACCTTCCTGGCCAACCGCGGTAAAGGGTTTGGTCTGCGTCTGGGCGTGAGAACCTCTGGCTGCTCGGGTATGGCTTATGTACTGGAATTTGTCGATGAACCGGCGGCTGAAGACACCGTGTTTGAAGACAAAGGCGTAAAAGTAGTGGTCGACGGCAAGAGCCTGCAATTTCTGGACGGTACGCAACTGGACTTCGTAAAAGAAGGTCTGAACGAAGGGTTTAAATTCACTAACCCGAACGTAAAAGACGAATGTGGATGCGGCGAAAGCTTCCACGTGTAACGCGCTTACCGATAACCCCACCGTGGTCGCCTGCGCGTGGGGTTTGTTTTACCTGACTCTCTGTGAAAGAGAATCGCTGCCCTGAGAATGTTATGGACTACTTCACCCTCTTTGGCTTGCCGGCGCAATATCAACTCGATACTCAGGCGCTGAGCCTTCGTTTTCAGGATCTTCAACGTCAGTATCATCCTGATAAATTCGCCAGCGGCACGCAGGCGGAGCAACTCGCTGCCGTACAACACTCCGCCAACATCAACCAGGCCTGGCAAACGTTGCGCCATCCTTTGATGCGTGCCGAATACCTGTTGTCACTGCACGGTTTTGATCTTTCCAGCGAGCAGCACACCGTGCGCGATACCGCGTTCCTGATGGAACAGCTCGAACTGCGTGAAGAGCTTGATGAGATTGAACAGACGAAAGACGAAGCGCGGCTGGAAGGTTTTATCAAGCGTGTGAAAACGATGTTTGAGACCCGCCGTCAACGGATGGTGGAACAGTTAGACAGTGAGACGTGGGATAGTGCGGCAGACACCGTGCGTAAACTGCGTTTTCTCGATAAACTGCAAAGCTCAGCAGAACAACTCGAAGAAAAGCTGCTCGATTTTTAATTTTCGGAAGCGAATATGGCCTTATTACAAATTAGTGAGCCTGGTCTGAGTGCAGCGCCGCACCAGCGTCGTCTGGCGGCGGGCATTGACTTAGGCACCACCAACTCTTTAGTGGCGACCGTGCGTAGCGGACAAGCAGAAACGCTGGCCGATCGCGAAGGCCGTCACCTGTTGCCGTCAGTGGTTCACTATCAGCAGCAGGGCCACACGGTCGGTTACGACGCGCGCACTAATGCTGCGCTGGATACCGCCAACACCATCAGCTCGGTTAAACGTATGATGGGCCGTTCTCTGGCGGACATTCGTGCACGTTATCCGCACCTGCCCTATCAGTTTCAGGCAAGTGAAAACGGCCTGCCGATGATCGAAACTGCGGCAGGATTGTTGAATCCGATACGCGTTTCTGCCGATATCCTGAAAGCGCTGGCGGCGCGGGCAACCGAATCGCTGTCAGGCGAACTGGACGGCGTCGTCATCACGGTTCCGGCGTATTTCGATGACGCACAGCGTCAGGGCACGAAGGACGCCGCGCGTCTGGCGGGCCTGCATGTGCTGCGCCTGCTTAACGAACCCACGGCGGCGGCGATTGCCTACGGCCTGGACTCGGGTAAAGAGGGCGTCATCGCGGTTTATGACCTGGGCGGCGGCACGTTTGATATTTCGATTTTACGTCTGAGTCGCGGAGTGTTCGAAGTGCTGGCGACCGGCGGTGATTCCGCGCTGGGCGGCGATGACTTTGACCACCTGCTGGCGGACTACATCCGCGAACACGCCGGTGTTGCCGACCGTAGCGATAACCGTGTACAGCGCGAACTGCTGGATGCGGCGATTGCGGCAAAAATCGCGCTCAGCGATAGCGATGTTGTCACCGTGAATGTGGCAGGCTGGCAGGGTGACATTACCCGCGAACAGTTTAACGAACTCATTTCCGCTCTGGTCAAACGTACCCTGTTGTCCTGCCGTCGCGCATTGAAAGATGCCGGTGTTGAGGCCCAGGATGTGCTGGAAGTGGTGATGGTCGGCGGTTCCACCCGTGTGCCGCTGGTGCGTGAACGGGTGGGGGAATTCTTTGGTCGTCCGCCGCTGACCTCTATTGACCCGGATAAAGTGGTCGCCATTGGCGCTGCGATTCAGGCCGATATTCTGGTCGGCAATAAGCCGGACAGCGAAATGCTGCTGCTGGATGTGATCCCGCTGTCGCTGGGTCTCGAAACCATGGGCGGCCTGGTGGAAAAAGTGATCCCGCGTAACACCACGATACCGGTGGCGCGTGCGCAGGACTTCACCACCTTTAAAGACGGTCAGACCGCCATGTCTATCCACGTGATGCAGGGTGAACGTGAACTGGTGCAGGATTGCCGTTCGCTGGCACGCTTTGCGTTGCGAGGCATTCCGGCGCTGCCTGCGGGAGGCGCGCATATTCGCGTGACTTTCCAGGTTGATGCCGACGGTTTGCTGAGCGTCACCGCGATGGAGAAATCCACTGGCGTCGAGTCGTCCATTCAGGTTAAGCCTTCGTATGGCCTGACGGACAGCGAAATCGCCTCCATGATCCAGGACTCCATGAGCTTTGCCGAGCAGGATGTAAAAGCCCGTATGCTGGCAGAGCAAAAAGTCGAAGCTGCACGCGTGCTGGAAAGCTTGACCAGCGCGCTCATTGCGGATGCCGCGCTGCTCAGTGCCGCAGAGCGTCAGGTTATCGACGATGCCGCCGCGCACTTGAGCGAGGTTGCACAGGGCGATGATGTTGACGCCATTGAACAAGCCATTAAAAACGTAGACAAACAAACCCAGGAATTCGCCGCTCGCCGTATGGACCAGTCGGTTCGTAGCGCGCTGAAAGGCCAATCCGTGGACGAGGTTTAATATGCCAAAGATTGTTATTCTGCCTCATCAGGATCTCTGTCCCGATGGCGCAGTTCTGGAAGCCGATAGCGGAGAAACCATTCTCGATGTTGCCCTGCGTAACGGAATCGAGATTGAACACGCCTGTGAAAAATCCTGTGCCTGCACCACCTGCCACTGCATCGTGCGCGAAGGTTTCGACTCCCTGGCCGAAAGCTCGGAAGACGAAGACGACATGCTGGACAAGGCCTGGGGACTGGAGCCTGAGAGCCGTTTAGGCTGCCAGGCGCGCGTCACTGACGAAGATTTAGTGGTCGAAATCCCACGTTACACAATCAATCATGCGCGTGAGCATTAACAGAGGGTAGTATGGGACTGAAGTGGACTGATAGCCGCGAGATTGGCGAAGCGCTGTATGATGCCTTCCCCGACCTTGACCCAAAGACCGTTCGTTTCACCGACCTGCATCAATGGATCTGCGAGCTGGAAGATTTCGATGATGACCCGCAGGCATCAAACGAAAAAATTCTTGAAGCCATCCTGCTGGTCTGGCTGGACGAAGCTGAATAATTTTCGCGTCATGATTCGCGCCACAGGTGTGTTGGCTGCATTCGTTCACCCCAGTCACATAGTTATCTATGCTCCTGGGGATTCCCTCACTTGCCGCCTTCCTGCAACGCGAATCATTTAGCGAAAAAATTCCTGTCGGGCTGCCATAAGGCGGCCCGTTTGCTAATAAGGAAAATAACAATGACAGAAGCCATGAAAATTACGCTTTCCACGCAACCTGCTGACGCTCGCTGGGGAGAAAAAGCGACATACAGCATTAATAATGAAGGCATTACCCTGCATCTCAATGGGAAAGACGACCTCGGTGTTATCCAGCGCGCGGCGCGTAAAATCGACGGCCTGGGTATCAAACATGTTCAACTGACCGAAGAAGGCTGGGACGTGGATCGCTGCTGGGCATTCTGGCAGGGCTACAAAGCGCCGAAAGGCAGCCGTAAAGTGGAATGGCCAGATCTGGAGGACGCGCAACGTCAGGAACTGAAGAGCCGTCTGACCATTATCGACTGGGTGCGCGATACCATTAACGCGCCAGCGGAAGAGCTCGGGCCGGAGCAACTGGCGCAGCGTGCGGTGGATCTGCTGTGCAGCGTGGCGTGCGACCACGTCTCATATCGCATCACGAAAGGTGAAGATCTGCGCGAGCAGAACTATATGGGGCTGCATACGGTGGGGCGTGGTTCCGAACGTCCGCCGGTCTTGCTGGCGCTGGATTACAATCCGACGGGCAGCAAAGAAGCGCCGGTGTATGCCTGCCTGGTCGGCAAAGGGATCACGTTTGATTCCGGTGGTTACAGCATCAAGCAGAGCGCGTTTATGGACTCAATGAAGTCCGATATGGGCGGTGCGGCAACGGTGACCGGCGCGCTGGCGTTTGCTATCACCCGTGGTCTTAACAAACGCGTGAAGCTTTACCTGTGCTGTGCCGACAACCTGATCAGCGGCAATGCGTTCAAACTGGGCGACATTATTCGCTATCGCAACGGTAAAAACGTTGAAATCATGAACACTGACGCAGAAGGGCGTCTGGTTCTGGCGGACGGGCTGATCGATGCCTGTGCGCAAAAACCGGAGCTGATCATTGATGCCGCGACGCTCACGGGTGCGGCGAAAACGGCGCTGGGTAATGATTATCACGCACTGTTCAGCTTTGATGATCAACTGGCGGGGCGTCTGCTGGCGAGCGCGACGGCAGAAAACGAACCGTTCTGGCGTTTGCCGCTGGCCGAGTTCCACCGTAACCAGTTACCGTCAAACTTTGCGGAACTGAACAATACAGCCAGTGCGGCGTACCCCGCAGGGGCGAGTACGGCGGCGGGGTTCCTCTCGCATTTTGTGGAAAACTACCAGCAAGGTTGGCTGCATATCGACTGCTCCGCAACCTACCGCAAGGCGCCTGTGGAGCAGTGGTCAGCAGGGGCGACAGGACTGGGTGTCCGCACGATTGCTAATCTACTGACTGCCTGAAAGGTGTTTTTGTAGGCCGGGTAAGCGAAGCGCCACCCGGCATTTTGCCTGATGGCGACGCAGTGCGCCTTATCAGGCCTACAATCCATATATAATTTGTGATCTCTATGTCTGAAACAAAAAACGAATTAGAAACCCTGCTGGAGAAGGCGGCTACTGAGCCCGCGCATCGTCCGGCATTTTTCCGTACTTTACTGGAGTCTACTGTCTGGGTTCCGGGCACCGCCGCAGAAGGTGAAGCTATTGTTGAAGACAGTGCGTTGGATCTGCAGCACTGGGAAAAAGAAGACGGCACCACGGTAATCCCGTTTTTCACCTCGCTTGAAGCATTGCAGCAAGCGGTGGAAGAGGAGCAGGCATTTGTGGTGATGCCGGTGCGTACCCTGTTTGAAATGACGCTGGGCGAGACGCTTTTTCTCAACGCTAAACTGCCGACGGGCAAAGAGTTTATGCCGCGTGAAATCAGCCATTTGATCGGCGAAGAAGGCAATCCGCTGAGTACCCAGGAGGTACTGGAAGGAGGAGAGTCGTTAATTCTCTCTGAAGTGGCAGAACCGCCCGCGCAGATGATTGATTCGCTGACGACGCTGTTTAAAACCATTAAACCGGTAAAAAGAGCGTTCCTCTGTTCGATCAAAGACAGCGCAGAGGCACAACCCAACCTGCTGATTGGTATTGAAGCGGATGGTGATATTGAGGAGATTATTCAGGCGGCGGGCAGCGTGGCGACCGACACGTTACCGGGCGATGAACCGATCGATATCTGCCAGGTAGTGAAAGGTGAAAAAGGGATCAGCCACTTTATTACTGAGCACATTGCGCCGTTCTACGAGCGCCGCTGGGGCGGGTTCCTGCGCGATTTTAAACAAAATCGGATAATCTAAAAAAGCCTGATAGCACTGCGCTTATCAGGCCTGTAAGGTGCAATTCTGTTGGCCGGATAAGCGTTTAGCGCCATCCGGCATTGCAAACATTACGCAGGCTCTACCGGTAAATCGGCGCGAGCGCCCCACTCACTCCATGCACCGTCATACAGTGCCACGTTCTGCACGCCGAGCGTCGTCAGCGCCAGAACCACAACGGCTGCTGTGACACCTGAACCGCAACTGGCGATGATCGGTCTGTCAAAACTCACCCCGTGGCTGAAGAAAATCGTATCCAGCTCGTCAGTCGTTTTTAACTCGCCATCACGAACCAGTTCACTCCACGGCACGTTGAGCGCGCCGGGAACATGCCCGCGTCTCAGACCCGGGCGCGGTTCGTCGACTTCAGCATTGAATCGTGCGGCCGGGCGGGCATCGACAATCTGAGCGGTTTTTTCGTGGCTGGCCAGCAGGACATCGGTGAGACGTACAACGGATTCTGGGGTGAATTTAGCGTCAAACTCCCCTTCAGAATATGCGGCTTCCCCTTCCTGTTGCGGCAGATCTTCATGCTGCCAGCCTGCCAGGCCACCGGCAAGAATGGAGACATTGTCCACCCCGAAGGTGCGGAGCATCCACCACGCTCGCGGCGCTGAGAAGAGATTGCCGTCGTCATACACCACCAGATGTTTATCCTGAAAGACACCCAGCTCGCGCATCGCGACGGCGAAAGCTTCCGGGCGCGGCATCATGTGCGGCAATGGCGAGGTATGGTCGGAGAGCGCTTCGATATCGAAAAAAACAGCCCCGGGAATGTGCCCTGAGCGGTATTCGCCCGCAACGTCACGGTCTTCTTGTCCAGGGGGCGCCATGCGGGCATCAATGATTTGTATTTCCGGGTCATCGATATGTTCGGCAAGCCAGTTGGCTGTAACAAACCAGGGGGTAGTCATAGGCGTCTCCATTTTTACCGTTTCTTTGGCAAATTGTCGGCCGTTTGCTGTAAAGGAACAAGTAAAAGAGGCTGATTTATCAGGTTGTGCCACATTTCTCACCCAAAAATCAGAATTCAGACCCCTGATACTGACTTACACAACGGGTAATCTCGCGCATAATATCTTATCAACAGTGGCTAACGGGCCTGAGTGGCCAGGGATGAACAATGAAACACTTACGTGTAGCAGCCTGTATGCTGCTGGCGGCGCTGGCTGGATGCGACGACAACACTACGACAGCGGCAAAAAATACCGCGTCTGCGCCACAGCCAAAAACTGCCGCCCCTGCGCAACAGGCAGCAGGGGGGAAGGATCCCGCGCAGTTGCAGAAACTGGCTCAGCAAAGCCAGGGGAAAGCGCTGACGCTGCTGGATGCTTCGGAAGTCCAGATCGATGGCGCGGCGACGCTGGTGCTCACATTCTCGATCCCGTTAGATCCTGAGCAAGATTTTTCCCGTACCGTACATGTGGTCGATAAAAAAAGCGGCAAGATTGATGGTGCCTGGGAGCTTGCGCCAAATCTGAAAGAGTTGCGTTTACGGCATCTTGAACCAAATCGGGATCTGGTCGTTACCGTGGAACGCGATGTCAAAGCGTTGAATAAAGCCACGTTTGGCAGCGAATATGAGAAGACCATCACCACACGGGATATTCAGCCGAGTGTGGGATTCGCCAGCCGCGGCTCGTTGCTGCCGGGAAAAGTGGTGGAAGGCTTGCCGGTAATGGCGCTCAACGTAAACAATGTGGATGTTAATTTCTTTCGTGTAAAACCTGAGTCGCTGGCGGCGTTCGTCAGCCAGTGGGAATACCGTAACGCCCTGTCTAACTGGGAGTCCGACAATCTGCTAAAAATGGCGGATCTGGTCTATACCGGCCGCTTTGATCTGAATCCTGCCCGTAATACCCGCGAAAAACTCCTCTTGCCGTTAAGCGAGATTAAGCCATTACAGCAGGCTGGGGTCTATGTGGCGGTGATGAATCAGGCGGGCCAGTATAACTACAGCAATGCCGCTACGCTGTTTACGCTCAGCGACATCGGTGTTTCTGCGCACCGTTATCACAATCGTCTCGACGTTTTTACCCAAAGCCTGGGGAACGGTGCCGCACAGCAGGGTATTGAGGTCACTTTACTCAATGATAAAGGGCAGACGCTGGCGCAAGCGAACAGCGATGCACAGGGGCATGTCCAACTGGATATGGACAAAAACGCGGCGTTATTGCTGGCGAGAAAAGACGGGCAAACCACGCTACTGGATTTGAAATTGCCCGCGCTGGATCTGGCTGAATTTAATATCGCGGGCGCCCCGGGTTACAGCAAACAGTTCTTTATGTTTGGTCCCCGCGATCTCTATCGTCCTGGCGAAACGGTGATCCTCAATGGGTTACTGCGTGACAGCGACGGCAACGCGTTGCCCGATCAACCTGTCAAACTGGAAGTAGTGAAACCGGATGGTCAGGTGCTGCGTACGATAGTGAGCCAGCCAGAAAACGGTTTGTATCGCTTTACGTACCCGCTGGACAGCGGCGCGGCGACCGGCATGTGGCACATCCGCGCGAACACAGGCGATAACCAGTCGCGGATGTGGGATTTCCACGTTGAAGACTTTATGCCCGAGCGGATGGCGCTCAACCTGACAGCACAAAAAACACCCATAGCCCCCGCCGATGAGGTGAAATTCTCGGTCGTCGGCTACTACCTGTATGGCGCACCGGCAAACGGTAATGCGTTACAAGGGCAACTGTTTTTGCGCCCACTGCGAGACGCGGTACCGGCGTTGCCGGGGTTCCAGTTTGGCAATATTGCTGAAGAGAATCTCTCCCGCAGTCTCGATGAAGTTCAGCTCACGCTGAATGATACAGGCCGTGGCGAAGTGACGATGACGAGCCAGTGGCAAGAGGCGCACTCGCCATTGCAGGTGATCCTGCAGGCAAGCTTGCTGGAGTCGGGGGGACGCCCGGTGACGCGTCGTGTCGAACAGGCTATCTGGCCGGCACAGACATTGCCTGGCATTCGCCCGCAATTCGCCGCGAAAGCCGTGTATGACTACCGTACGGACACCACGGTGAATCAACCGATTGTAGATGAAGGTAGCAATGCGGCTTTTGACATTGTCTACGCCGATGCGCAAGGCGTAAAAAAAGCGGTCTCAGGATTACAGGTGCGTTTGATTCGCGAGCGGCGTGATTACTACTGGAACTGGTCAGAAAGCGAAGGCTGGGAATCACAGTTTGATCAAAAAGATCTGGTAGAAGGGGAACAGTCTCTCGATCTTAACGCGGATGAAACCGGTAAAGTCAGCTTCCCCGTTGACTGGGGTTCCTATCGTCTGGAAGTGAAAGCGCCAAACGACGTGGTCAGTAGCGTGAGATTCTGGGCCGGATATAGCTGGCAGGATAACAGCGATGGCAGCGGCGCTGCCCGTCCGGATCGTGTCACGCTGAAACTGGATAAACCGACCTATCGACCTGGCGACACCCTCAAATTACATATCGATGCCCCTGTTGCGGGTAAAGGGTATGCGATGGTGGAATCGAGTGACGGTCCGTTGTGGTGGAAAGAAATTGATGTCCCTGCTGGGGGGCTTGAACTTGCGATTCCGGTCGATAAAACCTGGAATCGCCACGATATATACCTGAGTGCGCTGGTGGTGCGCCCTGGCGATAAATCACGCTCAGCCACGCCGAAACGCGCTGTCGGGTTATTACATCTGCCGTTAGGGGATGAAACCCGCCGTCTGGATCTGAGCATGGACACACCGGAAAAGATGCGACCCAATCAGCCGCTGACCGTGAAAGTGAAAGCCAGCGTCAAACAGGGCGAAACGCCAAAACAGATCAATGTGCTGGTGTCTGCCGTTGATAGCGGGGTGCTGAATATTACGGACTACGTGACGCCGGATCCATGGCAGGCATTCTTCGGGCAAAAACGCTATGGCGCAGATATCTATGATATTTACGGTCAGGTGATTGAAGGTCAGGGGCGTCTGGCGGCGCTGCGCTTCGGTGGGGATGGCGATGCACTCAAACGCGGCGGTAAACCGCCGGTCAACCATGTGAACATTGTGGCGCAGCAGGCACTGCCCGTCGCGCTCAATGAACAGGGTGAAGGCACGGTGACCCTGCCGATCGGTGATTTTAATGGTGAACTGCGGGTGATGGCGCAGGCGTGGACTGCCGGAGATTTCGGCAGCAGTGAAAGCAAAGTGGTCGTTGCGGCACCGGTCATTGCGGAACTGAACACCCCGCGCTTTATGGCTGCTGGCGATACTTCACGTCTGACGCTGGACGTCACGAATCTGACTGACAAACCGCAAACGCTTAATATTGCGCTGACCGCCAGCGGATTACTCGAACTGGTGGGCCAACAGCCTGAACCCGCCAATCTGGCGCCGGGCGTAAGGATAACATTGTTCATTCCCGTTCGTGCGCTTGAGGGCTTTGGCGATGGCGAATTGCAGGCAACGATCGACGGAGTCAATCTGCCAGGTGAAACCATTGCCGTGCAGAATAAACAGTGGAAGATTGGGGTACGTCCTGCCTGGCCTGCCCAGACGGTAAACAGTGGCGTCACTTTGCAACCCGGCGAAACCTGGCATGCGCCTGCGCAGAATCTGGAGAATTTCTCCCCGGTTACGCTACAAGGGCAATTGCTGCTGAGCGGCAAACCGCCGCTGAATCTGGCGCGTTATATTCGTGAATTGAAAGCCTATCCGTATGGGTGTCTTGAGCAGACCGCCAGCGGCCTGTTCCCTTCACTTTATACCAATGCGGCGCAGTTGAAGGCGCTGGATATTACGGGCGATAGTGATGAAAAACGTCGTGCGGCGGTCGATATCGGTATTTCTCGTCTGTTGCAGATGCAGCGCGATAACGGCGGTTTTGCACTGTGGGATAAAAACGGTCCGGAAGAGTATTGGCTGACAGCTTATGCGATGGACTTCCTCGTGCGTGCTGGCGAACAAGGGTACAGCGTGCCAACGGAGGCGGTTAACCGGGGTAATGAACGCCTGCTTCGTTATCTGCAGGATCCGGGCATGATGTCGATTCGCTACAGCGACGATACACCGGCCAGTAAATTTGCTGTTCAGGCATATGCTGCGCTGGTACTGGCACGCCAGCAAAAAGCGCCGTTGGGCGCACTGCGTGAGATCTGGGAACGCCATGCTCAGGCTGCATCAGGTTTGCCTTTGCTGCAACTGGGTATTGCGCTGAAAAACATGGGCGATGCCACTCGCAGTGAACAAGCGTTGACGCTGGCTCTCAATACACCGCGGCGTGATACGCAGCAGTGGATGGCGGATTACGGCAGTTCGCTGCGCGATAACGCGCTGATGTTGTCGCTGCTGGAGGAGAATAAGCTCAAACCGGATGTGCAAAACACCTTGCTGAACACCTTGTCTGAGCAGGCATTCGGCCAGCGCTGGCTTTCTACTCAGGAAAGTAATGCCCTGTTCCTTGCCGCACGAACCTTGCAGGATTTGCCGGGGAACTGGCAGGCACAGACTTCCCTTTCAGAGCAGCCGCTTGCGGGCACGAACGCGCAAACGCGTAATCTTGATGCTGACCAGTTAGCTTCCCTTGCCGTCACCAACAGTGGCAATCAACCGCTGTGGCTGCGTCTGGACAGTAGCGGCTATCCGGATTCCGCCCCTGCGTCGACCAGTCAGGTTCTGCAAATTGAACGTCAAATTCTGGGAACCGACGGGCAGCAAAAATCGCTTTCCTCACTGCGCAGCGGCGAACTGGTGCTGGTTTCGTTGACGGTGAAAGCCAGCCAGAATGTACCCGATGCCCTGGTCGTGGATCTATTACCTGCCGGGCTTGAACTGGAAAACCAGAATCTGGCGAACGGCAGCGCCAGCCTGCAGGACAGCGGTAACGCGGTGCAGAATCTGTTGAGTCAGATGCAGCAGGCGGACATCCAGCATCTGGAATTCAGAGACGACCGCTTTGTTGCCGCCGTTGCGGTCAATGAAGGACAACCCGTGACGCTGGTCTACCTGGCGCGGGCGGTGACGCCGGGAACGTATCAGGTGCCGGTTCCGCAGGTGGAATCAATGTATGTTCCGCAGTGGCGGGCGACCGGGACAACCGAAGGGCTCATGATTGTTACACCGTAAATGATGGGTTTTCGAGGAAAACGCGGCGGCTGGGCAGTGCTGGTCGTCGCACCTTTTATCATTCTCTTTTTGGTCTGGGGGGCAGATAAAATCTGGCCGCTACCGCTCAGAGAGGTGAATCCTGCCCGGGTAGTGGTGGCGCATGACGGCGTACCGCTTTGGCGTTTTGCCGATGCGGACGGCATCTGGCGCTATCCGGTGACTCTCGAAGAGGTGTCGCCCCGCTATCTGGAGGCGCTCATCAATTATGAAGATCGCTGGTTCTGGAAGCATCCGGGGGTAAACCCGTTTTCAGTATTACGCGCCGCCTGGCAGGATCTCTCCTCCGGGCGCGTGGTGTCTGGCGGCAGTACGCTCACCATGCAGGTCGCAAGATTGCTTGACCCTCATCCGCGCACATTCGGCGGCAAATTTCGCCAGCTTTGGCGCGCGCTTCAGCTTGAATGGCATCTCTCCAAACGCGAAATTTTGACGTTGTATCTTAACCGCGCCCCTTTTGGAGGAACGCTGCAAGGCATTGGCGCAGCAAGCTGGGCTTATCTCGGCAAACCTCCGACGCAATTAAGCTACTCAGAAGCGGCATTGCTGGCCGTGTTGCCGCAGGCTCCCAGTCGTTTGCGCCCCGATCGCTGGCCAGAGCGCGCACAAGCGGCGCGAAATAAAGTGCTGGAACGGATGGCGACCCAGGGCATCTGGTCGGCAAAAATTGTGCAGGAATCCCGTGAAGAACCGGTCTGGCTGTCGCCCCGGAAAATGCCGCAACTGGCGCCGCTCTTCTCACGCATGATGCTCGGGAAAAGTAAAAACGACAAAATCGTCACTACGCTGGATGCGGGATTACAGTATCAACTGGAGGAGCTTGCCGCGTCCTGGAAAAGCAGGCTCCCCGCCCGCAGTTCACTGGCGATGATCGTTGTTGATCACACGGATATGCGTGTGCGCGGCTGGGTAGGATCGGTGGACATGAACGACGACAGTCGTTTTGGTCATATCAATATGGTCAATGCTATCCGATCGCCGGGATCGTTGCTCAAACCCTTTGTTTACGGTCTGGCGCTGGATGACGGGCTGATCCATCCGGCGTCATTATTACAGGACGTCCCGCGGCGTACCGGTGATTATCGCCCAGGGAATTTTGACAGTGGTTTTCATGGGCCGGTCAGCATGAGCGAGGCGTTGGTGCGTTCGCTGAATTTACCTGCGGTACAAGTGCTGGAAGCGTATGGGCCAAAACGTTTTGCCGCCAAACTTCGCAATGCGGGTTTGCCGCTGTATTTACCCGCCGGGGCGGCTCCCAATCTTTCACTGATTCTGGGGGGCGCAGGGGCGAAACTGGATGAGATGGCCGCAGCCTGGAGCGCTTTTGCGCGTCATGGCAAAGCCGGTGCTTTGCGGCTTCAGCCTGACGACCCGTTACAAGAACGCCCGCTGATGTCGCCTGGCGCGGCGTGGATTATCCGGCGAATTATGGCCGATGAGGCGCAGCCTTTACCGGATAATTCGCTGCCGAGGATTGCGCCGCTGGCATGGAAAACCGGTACCAGCTATGGCTATCGCGATGCCTGGGCCATCGGCATTAATGCGCGTTATATCATTGGGGTGTGGACGGGCAGGCCGGACGGCACGCCCGTTGTGGGACAGTTTGGGTTCGCAAGCGCCGTCCCGCTGCTGAATCAGGTGAACAATATTTTGCAAGCGCGGACGACCGTTCAGCCTGAAGATCCGCGCCCGCCATCGGTCAGTCAGGGCGTGATTTGTTGGCCTGGGGGACAATCACTTCCCGCCACCGAGCCGAACTGCCGCCGCCGACTGGCCACCTGGCTACTGGAGGGCAGCCAGCCGCCCACGTTGTTACTCCCTGAACAGGAAGGGCTTAACGGCATCCATTTCCCGGTCTGGCTGGATGACTCGGGAAAACGTGTCGCGGCTGATTGTCCGCAGGCGCGCGAGCAAACGCTGATTGTATGGCCGTTACCGCTTGAACCCTGGCTTCCTGCTTCCGAACGCCGCGCATCGCGGCTTCCTCCGGTTTCAACCACCTGTCCTCCGTTGGGGCAGGGGGCGCTTTTACCCCTCCAGTTGACCGGGGTTCTCGACGGTGCGGTTCTGAGGCGCTTACCCGGAACGCCAGAAGCCTCTTTACCGATCCAAATCCGGGGGGGAACAGAAGCGCGTTGGTGGTTTTTGAATGGTGAACGGCTGCAAGAGCGCGGGCGGAATATCACGTTACGCGTGGCGGAAAAAGGTGAGTATCAGCTTCTGGTAATGGATGATGCGGGGCAGGTGGCGACAGTGAGATTTACCTTGCAGTAGTCGGTCAGTAGACCAGATTGCGGTGAATTGTTGCTAACGTTAGATTTATTTTAAAAAAATGTTACCTTCGTCAATGGTCAACTGGCTGTAGGGTCATTATAATCCGCGCCAGGTCGTACATAAACCCTAACGGGTAGACAACAACAGAACATATTCAGAGGTAATCATGGCTATTGAACGTACTTTTTCCATCATCAAACCAAACGCGGTGGCAAAAAACGTTATTGGCAACATCTTTGCGCGCTTTGAAGCAGCAGGGTTTAAAATTGTCGGTACTAAAATGCTGCACCTGACCGTTGAACAGGCGCGCGGATTCTATGCAGAGCATGACGGTAAACCTTTCTTCGACGGTCTGGTCGAGTTCATGACCTCAGGCCCGATCGTTGTTTCCGTACTGGAAAGCGAAAACGCCGTTCAGCGCCATCGCGACCTGCTGGGCGCAACCAACCCGGCTAACGCGCTGGCGGGAACCCTGCGCGCTGACTACGCTGACAGCTTCACCGAAAACGGCACCCACGGTTCTGATTCCGCCGAGTCTGCCGCACGTGAAATCGCCTATTTCTTTGGCGAAGGCGAAGTGTGCCCGCGTACTCGCTAATCGAGCACGCCTTTACACATTATTTTCGCTAATGTCTCGCGCAAGCGTGGCATCCTTGCGATAGAATTTGTACAATGCAGCGCCCCCGGACGAGCACCGCTCACCGGGGCGTTTCTTTTTTCAACCCTCCAGGGGCCATAACGTGTAATAACGAGGCCGGAATCGATTATGTCTGAACAAATTGTCACGTCTGAAAGCATCACCCCAGTAGTCCCTAATAAAGAGGGTAAAATTAATCTGTTGGATCTCAACCGCCAGCAGATGCGCGAGTTTTTTAAAGAATTAGGTGAAAAGCCCTTCCGCGCCGACCAGGTGATGAAGTGGATGTACCACTACTGCAGCGATGACTTTGATGATATGACCGATATCAACAAGGTATTGCGTGGTAAGCTGAAAGAAGTGGCGGAAATCCGTGCGCCAGAAGTGGTTGAAGAACAGCGTTCAACTGACGGCACCATCAAATGGGCGATCGCGGTTGGCGATCAGCGTGTCGAAACGGTCTACATCCCGGAAGACGATCGCGCTACCCTGTGCGTCTCTTCACAGGTAGGGTGTGCGCTGGAGTGTAAATTCTGCTCAACTGCGCAGCAGGGCTTTAACCGTAACCTGCGCGTGTCGGAAATTATCGGCCAGGTGTGGCGTGCGGCGAAGATCGTCGGTGCCGCGAAAGTCACTGGGCAACGTCCTATCACCAATGTGGTGATGATGGGGATGGGCGAGCCATTACTCAACCTGACCAACGTCGTTCCTGCCATGGAAATCATGCTGGATGATTTCGGATTCGGTTTATCAAAGCGCCGCGTTACCCTGTCCACCTCCGGTGTTGTCCCCGCGCTGGACAAACTGGGTGATATGATTGACGTCGCGCTGGCGATTTCCCTGCACGCGCCGAACGATGAAATTCGTGATGAAATCGTTCCTATCAACAAAAAGTACAATATCGAAACGTTCCTGAACTCGGTTCGTCGCTATCTGGAGAAATCCAATGCGAACCAGGGGCGCGTCACGATTGAGTATGTCATGCTCGATCATGTTAACGACGGCACCGAACATGCGCATCAACTGGCAGAATTGCTGAAAGATACGCCGTGTAAGATTAACCTGATTCCGTGGAACCCGTTCCCGGGCGCACCGTATGGACGCAGTTCAAACAGCCGGATTGACCGTTTCTCCAAAGTGTTGATGGGCTACGGCTTCACCACTATCGTGCGTAAAACCCGCGGTGATGATATCGATGCAGCCTGCGGCCAGTTGGCGGGTGACGTGATTGACCGTACTAAACGCACCTTGCGTAAGCGTATGCAGGGTGAGGCAATCGACATTAAAGCGGTTTGATGTTAGTTACGCTGCGGTATAATTAATCTACCGCAGCACTAAGGTAAGCTATTTTGCGGTTATCGCTATCTTTCTATGGTCAATAATAACGGTGCGTTTTTGTTGACTTTAGGGCAGTATGTAGCGGTGCAACAATAGGTTAGCCTTAGGCTTTAGCTGTTTTGTCATGAGTGACCTGGCAGTCTTATACTGTCCAACTAAGGTTAACTGACCTGATGTTTCGCGGTGCGGGTGGGCATTGTGGCTCGCCGGCACCTGAACCCTTATTTACACGTACCTGCAGCTGTAGCGAATGAATACTGAAGCCACGCACGACCAAAATGAAGCACAAACCACCGGCGTTCGTCTGCGCAATGCCCGTGAACAACTCGGACTCAGCCAGCAGGCAGTCGCAGAGCGACTTTGCCTGAAGGTTTCCACGGTACGCGACATTGAAGACGATAAGGCGCCAGCCGATCTCGCTTCAACGTTCCTGCGCGGGTATATCCGTTCTTACGCACGTCTGGTGCATATTCCTGAAGAAGAACTGCTGCCAGGGCTGGAAAAGCAGGCGCCGATTCGACCGGGCAAAGTGGCCCCGATGCAAAGTTTTTCTCTCGGCAAGCGTCGTAAAAAACGCGATGGCTGGTTGATGACTTTCACCTGGCTGATTCTGTTTGTGGTTGTTGGCCTGACGGGCGCCTGGTGGTGGCAAAATCACAAGGCGCAGCAGGAAGAGATCACCACGATGGCCGATCAATCTACTGCTGAACTGAACGCCAGTAACGAAAGCTCGCAGAGCGTATCGCTGGATACCAGCGCGACAACCAGCCAGAATAACGCTCAAGCGCCTGCGGACGCCGCGAATACGGCAGCGACAACTGCACCGCAGACGGCGGAAGCGACATCCGTTGCGCCGACGGCAGATGCACAACAGAATGCGGTTGTTGCGCCTTCTCAGGCTAACGTTGATACCGCAACGACGGCTCCTGCTGTGGCTCCAGCCGCCCCGGGCGCGCCATTGCCAGCTGACCAGGCTGGCGTAACGACGCCTGCGGCTGATCCCAATGCGCTGGTCATGAACTTCACTGCCGATTGCTGGTTAGAAGTGACTGACGCAACAGGCAAAAAGTTGTTTAGCGGTATGCAGCGTAAAGATGGCAATTTAAACTTAACGGGCCAGGCGCCTTACAAGCTTAAAATTGGCGCTCCGGCTGCGGTACAGATCCAGTATCAAGGAAAGCCTGTCGATCTTAGCCGTTTTATCAGAACTAACCAGGTTGCACGTCTGACCGTTAATGCCGAACAATCACCGGCTCAGTAACAGACGGGCAATGCGGGAGATTTTTCATGCATAACCAGGCTTCAATTCAACGTAGAAAGTCGAAGCGTATTTACGTTGGGAATGTGCCGATTGGCGATGGCGCCCCCATCGCCGTACAATCTATGACCAATACGCGTACCACGGATGTGGCGGCGACGGTCAATCAAATCAAAGCGCTTGAACGCGTTGGTGCCGATATTGTTCGTGTCTCTGTGCCGACAATGGACGCTGCCGAAGCGTTTAAACTGATCAAACAGCAGGTCAACGTACCGCTGGTCGCCGATATCCATTTTGATTATCGCATTGCGCTAAAAGTGGCGGAGTACGGTGTCGATTGTTTGCGGATTAACCCAGGCAATATTGGCAGCGAAGAGCGTATTCGCATGGTGGTGGATTGCGCTCGCGACAAAAACATCCCGATCCGCATCGGTGTTAACGCCGGATCGCTGGAAAAAGATCTTCAGGAAAAATACGGTGAACCTACACCGCAAGCGTTGCTGGAATCCGCAATGCGCCATGTGGATCATCTCGAACGCCTCAATTTTGACCAGTTTAAAGTCAGCGTTAAAGCCTCCGATGTCTTTTTGGCGGTGGAATCCTATCGTTTGCTGGCGCGTCAGATCGAACAACCCCTGCATCTCGGGATCACCGAAGCGGGCGGCGCACGCAGTGGCGCAGTGAAATCAGCAATTGGTCTGGGGTTACTGCTGTCGGAAGGGATTGGCGATACGCTGCGCGTCTCGCTGGCTGCCGATCCGGTGGAAGAGATCAAAGTCGGTTTCGATATTCTGAAATCGCTGCGTATTCGTGCCCGCGGAATCAACTTTATCGCGTGCCCAACCTGTTCTCGTCAGGAGTTCGACGTCATCGGTACGGTGAACGCACTGGAACAACGTCTGGAAGATATCATTACGCCAATGGACGTTTCGATTATCGGCTGCGTTGTCAACGGGCCGGGCGAAGCGCTGGTTTCTACGTTGGGTGTGACGGGCGGTAATAAGAAAAGCGGCCTCTATGAAGACGGTGTGCGTAAAGACCGACTCGACAACGACGATATGATCACGCAGCTTGAAGCCCGTATTCGTGCGAAAGCCAGCATCCTGGATGAAGCACGTCGAATTGACGTGCAGCAGGTTGAAAAATAATAACGTGATGGGAAGCGGCGTGCTTCCCGTGTATGATTGAACCCGCATGGCTCCCGCACCGTTTGGGGAAGCGCTGAGGGTTCATTTTTATATTCAGAAAGAGAATAAACGTGGCAAAAAACATTCAAGCCATTCGCGGCATGAACGATTATCTGCCTGGCGAAACCGCCATCTGGCAGCGCATTGAAGGCACACTCAAAAACGTGCTCGGCAGCTACGGTTACAGTGAAATCCGCTTGCCGATTGTAGAGCAGACCCCGTTATTCAAACGCGCGATCGGTGAAGTTACTGACGTGGTTGAAAAAGAGATGTACACCTTTGAGGACCGTAACGGCGATAGCCTGACATTACGTCCCGAAGGGACGGCGGGCTGTGTACGCGCCGGCATCGAACATGGTCTCCTGTACAATCAGGAACAGCGTCTGTGGTATATCGGGCCGATGTTCCGCCACGAACGTCCGCAGAAAGGACGTTATCGTCAATTCCATCAGTTGGGTGTCGAAGTGTTTGGCCTGCAAGGCCCGGACATTGACGCTGAGCTGATCCTGCTCACTGCGCGCTGGTGGCGTGCGCTGGGTATTTCTGAACATGTTAGCCTTGAGCTGAACTCTATCGGTTCACTTGAAGCTCGCGCTAACTATCGTGATGCGCTGGTTGCCTTCCTCGAACAGCATAAAGAGAAGCTGGACGAAGACTGCAAACGCCGTATGTACACCAACCCGCTGCGTGTCCTGGATTCCAAAAATCCGGAAGTGCAGGCGTTGCTCAACGACGCCCCGGCACTGGGTGATTATCTGGACGACGACTCACGCGAACATTTCGCCGGTCTGTGCAAACTGCTTGAAGCAGCAGGTATCGCCTACACCGTCAACCAGCGTCTGGTGCGCGGTCTTGACTACTACAACCGTACCGTCTTTGAATGGGTCACTAACAGCCTGGGCTCGCAAGGCACCGTATGTGCGGGTGGTCGTTATGACGGTCTGGTGGAGCAACTTGGCGGTCGCGCAGCCCCGGCGGTAGGTTTTGCCATGGGTCTGGAACGACTTGTTTTGCTTGTTCAGGCAGTTAATCCGGAATTTAACGTCGATCCTGTTGTCGATATATACCTGGTCGCTTCAGGCGTGGGTACGCAGTCTGCTGCAATGATCTTCGCTGAACGTCTGCGTGATGAAATTCCAGGCGTAAAACTGATGACAAACCACGGTGGCGGCAACTTTAAAAAACAGTTTGCCCGTGCCGACAAATGGGGTGCCAGCGTTGCGCTGGTGCTGGGTGAGACTGAAGTGGCTGACGGTACTGTTGTCGTGAAGGATTTGCGCTCTGGTGAGCAAACGACAGTCGCGCAGGATAGCGTTGCCGCACACTTGCGCACTTTGACTCGTTAAGGAGAAGGACAGCGTGGAAATTTACGAGAACGAAAACGATCAGATTGATGCGATCAAACGTTTCTTTGCTGAGAACGGTAAAGCGCTGGTTGTTGGGGTTATTTTAGGGGTAGGTGCGCTGGTAGGTTGGCGCTACTGGACCAGTCATCAGACAGAATCAGCACGTTCTGCTTCTCTGGCCTATCAAAATGCGGTAACCGCAGTGAGTGCGGGCAAACCGGAGGGCCTTCCTGCTGCGGAGAAATTTGCGGCAGAAAATAAAAATACTTACGGCGCGCTGGCCTCTATGGAACTGGCGCAGCAGTTTGTTGATAAAAATGAACTTGAGAAAGCCGCAGCCCAGTTACAACAGGGGTTGACGGCCACCAGCGATGAGAATCTCAAAGCGGTGATCAATCTGCGTCTGGCCCGTGTTCAGGTGCAACTCAAGCAAGCGGATACTGCGCTGAAAACGCTCGACACCATCAAAGGTGAAGGGTGGGCAGCCATTGTAGCCGATTTGCGTGGGGAAGCATTGCTGAGTAAAGGTGATAAACAAGGCGCGCGTAGTGCATGGGAAGCAGGCGTGAAGAGCGACGCTACCCCAGCGCTGAGCGAAATGATGCAGATGAAAATCAATAATTTGTCCATCTGAGAGGGACCCGATGCAATTGCGTAAATTACTTCTGCCAGGGCTGCTTTCCGTGAGCCTGGTGAGCGGCTGTTCACTGTTTAGTGGCGAAGAAGATGTCGTTAAGATGTCCCCGTTACCTGTAGTTGAAAATCAGTTTCAACCGTCTACGGCCTGGAGCACCTCTGTAGGCAACGGTATTGGTGATTTCTATTCCAATCTTCATCCTGCTCTGGCGGATAACGTCGTCTATGCAGCCGATCGTGCTGGCGTTGTTAAGGCACTGAATGCAGACGATGGCAAAGAAGTCTGGTCTGTTAATCTGGGAGAGAAAGACGGGTGGTTCTCCAGAGCCTCTGCGCAACTCTCTGGCGGTGTGACCGTTTCTGGCGGCCATGTTTATATCGGCAGTGAAAAAGCGCAGGTGTATGCCTTGAATACCAGCGACGGTACGCCAGCATGGCAGACGAAAGTCGCCGGTGAAGCGTTGTCCCGCCCGGTGGTCAGTGATGGCGTGGTGCTGATTCATACCAGCAACGGTCAACTCCAGGCGTTAAACGAGGCTGATGGTGCTATCAAATGGACCGTTAACCTTGATATGCCGTCGCTCTCCCTGCGTGGCGAGTCTGCCCCAGCGACCGCTTATGGCGCTGCGATTGTGGGTGGCGACAATGGTCGTGTAAGTGCGGTACTGATGCAGCAGGGCCAGATGATCTGGCAGCAGCGTATTTCGCAAACCACAGGGACGACTGAAATTGACCGCCTGAGCGACGTTGATACAACGCCGGTCATCGTCAATGGCGTCGTTTACGCACTGGCTTATAATGGTAACCTGACGGCGCTTGATCTGCGCAGCGGTCAGATTATGTGGAAACGCGAGCTGGGTTCGGTAAATGACTTTATCGTCGACGGCAACCGTATTTATCTCGTTGACCAGAATGACCGTATCATGGCGTTGACCACTGACGGTGGTGTGACCCTGTGGACGCAAAGCGATCTCTTACACCGTCTGCTGACCTCACCTGCGTTGTATAATGGCAACTTAGTGGTCGGCGACAGCGAAGGCTATCTGCACTGGCTCAACATTGAAGATGGTCGTTTCGTGGCACAGCAAAAAATAGACGGCTCCGGTTTACTGACTGAACCGGTATCGGCTGATGGTAAACTGCTGCTCCAGGCAAAAGACGGCACGGTGTATTCTATTACACGTTAACCGTCACGGCCGCTCGCTTTGAAAAACGGCTCCTGGTGCAGGGGCCGTTTTACTGTTTTTAACAACGGCATAAAATGTGCGCGTTGTCTGATGATTTTTTAAATGAGGCTTTAAACATGGTACCTGTGGTCGCGCTTGTCGGGCGCCCTAACGTTGGAAAATCCACGTTATTTAACCGTCTAACTCGCACCCGAGATGCGCTGGTTGCGGATTTCCCGGGTCTGACTCGTGACCGTAAGTACGGTCGTGCGGAAGTTGAAGGCCGCGAGTTTATCTGCATTGATACCGGCGGTATTGATGGCACTGAAGACGGCGTCGAGACGCGTATGGCGGAACAGTCGCTGCTGGCGATTGAAGAAGCCGATGTGGTGTTGTTCATGGTTGATGCGCGAGCAGGGCTGATGCCTGCCGATGAAGCCATCGCCCAGCATCTGCGTTCTCGCCAGAAACCGACGTTCCTCGTTGCCAACAAAACTGACGGGCTTGATCCTGACCAGGCGATTGTCGATTTCTATTCACTGGGTTTAGGTGAAATCCACCCGATTGCGGCATCCCATGGGCGTGGCGTACTGAGCCTGCTGGAACACGTGCTGCTGCCGTGGATGGATGATGTTGCTCCGCAGGAAGAAGTCGATGAAGATGCGGAGTATTGGGCGAAATTTGAAGCCGAAGAAAATGGTGAAGAAGAGCCGGAAGATGATTTCAACCCGCAAGATTTGCCGATTAAGCTGGCTATCGTTGGCCGCCCGAACGTAGGTAAGTCCACACTTACTAACCGTATTTTGGGTGAAGATCGTGTTGTCGTCTATGACATGCCGGGCACGACGCGTGACAGCATCTATATCCCGATGGAGCGCGATGAGCGTGAGTATGTACTGATTGATACTGCGGGGGTTCGTAAACGCGGTAAAATTACTGACGCGGTAGAAAAATTCTCCGTAATCAAAACGTTGCAGGCGATTGAAGACGCCAACGTGGTGATGCTGGTGATTGATGCGCGCGAAGGTATTTCCGATCAGGATCTGTCGCTGCTGGGCTTCATCCTCAATAGTGGGCGCTCACTTGTTATTGTGGTGAACAAATGGGATGGCCTGAGCCAGGAAGTTAGAGAGCAGGTAAAAGAGACTCTGGACTTCCGTCTGGGCTTTATCGACTTTGCCCGCGTACACTTTATTTCTGCCTTGCACGGCAGCGGTGTCGGCAACCTGTTTGAATCTATTCGTGAGGCGTACGACAGCTCAACGCGTCGCGTGAGCACGGCGATGCTGACCCGTATCATGACGATGGCGGCAGAAGATCACCAGCCGCCGCTGGTGCGTGGCCGCCGCGTGAAGTTGAAATACGCCCATGCCGGTGGTTATAACCCGCCAATTGTGGTGATCCACGGTAATCAGGTAAAAGACTTGCCAGATTCCTACAAGCGTTATCTGATGAACTACTTCCGTAAGTCGCTGGAAGTCATGGGGACGCCGATCCGCATTCAGTTTAAGGAAGGGGAAAACCCGTTTGCCAACAAACGCAATACGCTGACCCCGACCCAGATGCGTAAGCGTAAGCGTCTGATTAAGCACATCAAGAAAAGTAAGTAATCTGCTCACCCTCTCCGCTCCGGGGAGGGTGCCATCAACAGGAATATGAGGAGGATGTATGGAACTCATTTGTCCCGTCTGTCACCAGGCACTGGAACGTAATGGCGAAACAGCGCACTGTGTCTCATGTGAAAAAGATTTCAAACTGGAACCCCGGTGCCCGGATTGCCATCAGCCCCTGCAGGTTTTAAAAGCCTGTGGCGCGGTGGATTACTTTTGTCAGAACGGACACGGTCTTATTTCAAAAAAACGGGTTGAGTTCGTCATTAATAACGAATAACGCGATTACTGACTCGCGGGTTTGCGTTTTCGGGGCGCTTTCACGGGCTTAACGTCGGTTATCTGGCTCTCCACCCAGCCATCGTTCAGGCGAGTGGTCATTCTTTCTCCTGCCTTCACCTGCTTAACCTGCTTCAGCACTGCGCCATCGGCAGTGCGGGTTACGCTATACCCACGCGCCAGTGTAGAAAGCGGACTGACAGCCTCAAGGTGGGTCACGGCGTTACCGAAGCGTTCACGCGTGGCGCTGAGCTTCGCACGGAAGGTTTCTGCCAGGCGATATTCCAGTTGCTGGATACGCGTCTGGGCACGATGAATTCTCGGCTGTGGACTTTGCTGATTCAGGCGTTGAACCAGACGTTGCTGTTGCGTCGACGCGCGTTTGAGCTGGTTTTCCAGGGCAAAACGCATCCGTTTTTGCAGACGTTCCAGCGTGGTTTGCTGGCGCGCCAGTCGTAGCTGCGGGTGCTGCTGCTGTAAGCGGTGATGGAGCTGGGTAAAACGGCGGGCGCGGTTGGCGAGATAATAATCCATCGCCATCTCCAGTCGTTGCTGTGCAGACTGCACCTGGCGCAGTAATTCTTGCTGATTGCGACTGACGATTTCCGCCGCAGCGGAAGGGGTTGGCGCCCGCAGGTCGGCAACAAAATCAGCAATCGTGACGTCGGTTTCGTGGCCGACGGCGCTGACCACCGGGATCCGGCTGGCAAAAATGGCCCGTGCAACGCGTTCGTCGTTGAAGCTCCATAAATCTTCCAGCGAACCACCGCCGCGCCCGACAATTAACACGTCACACTCGTTGCGCGCGTTCGCCAGTTCAATGGCGCGGACGATTTGCCCCGGCGCGTCATCGCCCTGTACCGCCGTCGGGTAAATGATCACCGGCAGCGACGGATCGCGACGTTTCAGAACGTGGAGAATATCGTGCAGCGCCGCGCCGGTTTTAGAGGTAATCACCCCTACGCAGTGCGCAGGCGAGGGAAGGGGGTTCTTTAACTGTTGATCGAAAAGACCTTCTGCCTGCAGCGTTGCTTTTAGCTGCTCATATTTCTGCTGAAGTAACCCTTCTCCCGCAGGCTGCATACTTTCGACAATAATTTGATAATCGCCGCGCGGCTCATAGAGCGTAATATTGGCGCGAACCAGCACCTGCTGACCGTGCTGTGGGCGAAAGGTGACGCGGCGGTTGCTGTTACGAAACATGGCGCAGCGAACCTGAGCGGTATCGTCTTTTAGCGTGAAGTACCAGTGACCGGAAGAGGGCTGGGTAAAATTCGAGATTTCACCGCTGATCCACACCTGCCCCATTTCCTGTTCAAGCAACAAACGAACCGTCTGGTTGAGGCGGCTAACAGTAAAGATTGAGGAGGTTTGAGCGGATAACATGTGAGCGGGATCAAATTCTAAATCAGCAGGTTATTCAGTCGATAGTAACCCGCCCACAGAGGAGCGCAAGTATTATTTTCAAAAAAGTGTGGAAGCAATCGGTTCCGCTCTGTATAATGCCACGGCAATATTTAACCACCCCCAGGTCAGAGATATTGCCCATGCTACGTATTGCTAAAGAAGCTTTGACGTTTGACGACGTCCTCCTCGTTCCCGCTCATTCTACCGTTCTGCCGAATACTGCCGATCTCAGCACGCAGTTAACGAAGACCATTCGCCTGAACATCCCTATGCTCTCCGCAGCAATGGACACCGTGACGGAAGCGCGTCTGGCGATTGCCCTGGCGCAGGAAGGCGGCATCGGTTTTATCCACAAGAACATGTCTATTGAGCGCCAGGCTGAAGAAGTTCGCCGCGTGAAAAAACATGAATCTGGTGTCGTGACCGACCCACAGACTGTCCTGCCTACCACCACGCTGCGTGAAGTCAAAGAGTTGACCGAACGTAATGGTTTTGCCGGTTACCCGGTCGTCACTGAAGACTACGAACTGGTCGGCATTATCACCGGTCGTGATGTCCGTTTTGTGACCGATCTGAATCAGCCGGTAAGCGTATACATGACGCCGAAAGAGCGTCTGGTCACCGTTCGTGAAGGCGAAGCCCGTGACGTTGTGTTAGCGAAAATGCACGAAAAACGCGTTGAAAAAGCCCTGGTGGTTGACAGTGGTTTCCATCTGCGCGGCATGATTACCGTAAAAGACTTCCAGAAAGCGGAACGTAAACCGAACTCCTGTAAAGATGAGCATGGCCGCTTGCGCGTTGGCGCAGCCGTCGGCGCGGGCGCGGGCAACGAAGAGCGCGTTGATGCGCTGGTCGCTGCCGGTGTTGACGTGTTGCTGATCGACTCCTCTCACGGCCATTCTGAAGGCGTTCTGCAGCGTATTCGTGAAACCCGTGCAAAATACCCGGATCTGCAAATCATCGGTGGCAACGTGGCGACAGGCGCTGGCGCACGTGCGCTGGCTGACGCTGGCGTGAGCGCGGTGAAAGTCGGTATCGGCCCTGGTTCTATCTGTACGACCCGTATTGTTACTGGCGTTGGGGTTCCGCAGATCACCGCGGTATCCGACGCAGTTGAAGCGCTGGAAGGTACCGGTATTCCGGTTATCGCTGACGGCGGTATCCGTTTCTCCGGCGATATCGCGAAAGCGATCGCAGCAGGCGCGGCTGCCGTGATGGTAGGTTCCATGCTGGCGGGTACTGAAGAATCCCCGGGCGAAATCGAACTGTACCAGGGCCGTTCTTACAAATCTTACCGTGGTATGGGTTCTCTTGGCGCGATGTCCAAAGGCTCCTCTGACCGTTACTTCCAGAGCGATAACGCCGCTGACAAACTGGTGCCGGAAGGTATCGAAGGTCGCGTTGCCTATAAAGGCCGCCTGAAAGAGATCATTCACCAGCAGATGGGCGGCCTGCGCTCCTGTATGGGGCTGACCGGTTGTGGTACCATCGACGAGTTGCGTACCAAAGCAGAGTTTGTACGCATCAGCGGTGCGGGTATTCAGGAAAGTCACGTTCACGATGTGACGATCACCAAAGAGTCCCCGAACTACCGTCTGGGCTCCTGATTTTCTTCGCCCGACCTTGTGTCGGGCGATTTATTTAATCTGTTTCACTTGCCTCGGAATTAGCGTCAATGACGGAAAACATTCATAAACATCGCATTCTCATCCTGGATTTCGGTTCTCAGTACACTCAGCTGGTTGCGCGTCGCGTGCGTGAACTTGGCGTTTACTGCGAACTGTGGGCGTGGGATGTTACGGAAGCACAAATTCGCGAATTCAATCCAAGCGGCATTATCCTTTCCGGCGGCCCGGAAAGTACCACTGAAGACAATAGCCCACGCGCACCGCAGTATGTGTTTGAAGCGGGTGTTCCGGTCTTCGGCGTTTGCTATGGCATGCAGACCATGGCAATGCAGTTGGGCGGTCATGTTGAAAGCTCTAACGAACGTGAATTCGGTTACGCGCAGGTTGAAGTGAAAACCGACAGCGCCCTGACGCGTGGTATTGAAGATTCCCTGACTGCAGAGGGTAAACCGCTGCTGGATGTGTGGATGAGCCACGGAGACAAAGTGACCGCAATCCCGGCTGACTTTGTCACTGTCGCCAGCACCGAAACCTGCCCGTTCGCCATTATGGCCAACGAAGAAAAACGCTTCTACGGCGTGCAGTTCCACCCGGAAGTGACTCACACGCGTCAGGGCCTGCGTATGCTGGAGCGCTTCGTGCGCGACATCTGCCAGTGTGAAGCGCTGTGGACTCCGGCGAAAATTATCGACGACGCCGTTGCCCGCATCCGCGAGCAGGTGGGCGATGATAAAGTGATCCTCGGTCTTTCCGGCGGCGTAGACTCTTCTGTCACTGCAATGCTGCTGCATCGCGCGATTGGCAAAAACCTGACCTGCGTCTTCGTCGATAACGGTCTGCTGCGCCTGAACGAAGCCGAGCAGGTGATGGACATGTTTGGTGACCATTTCGGTCTGAACATCGTTCACGTGGAAGGTGAAAAACGCTTCCTCGATGCGCTGGCGGGTGAAAACGATCCGGAAGCGAAACGTAAAATTATCGGCCGCGTTTTTGTTGAAGTCTTCGATGAAGAAGCACTGAAACTGGAAGACGTGAAATGGCTGGCGCAGGGTACCATCTACCCGGACGTCATCGAGTCTGCAGCTTCTGCGACCGGTAAAGCACACGTCATCAAATCTCACCACAACGTGGGCGGCTTGCCGAAAGAGATGAAGATGGGTCTGGTTGAACCGCTGCGTGAGCTGTTCAAAGATGAAGTGCGTAAAATTGGTCTGGAACTCGGCCTGCCGTACAACATGCTCTACCGTCACCCGTTCCCGGGGCCGGGTCTCGGCGTTCGCGTGCTGGGCGAAGTGAAGAAAGAGTACTGCGACCTGCTGCGTCGTGCGGACGCTATCTTCATCGAAGAGCTGCATAAAGCTGACTTGTACAACAAAGTGAGCCAGGCGTTCACCGTCTTCCTGCCGGTTCGTTCTGTAGGTGTGATGGGCGATGGCCGTAAGTACGACTGGGTTGTTTCTCTGCGTGCTGTCGAAACTATCGACTTTATGACAGCGCACTGGGCGCATCTGCCGTATGACTTCCTGGGCCGTGTCTCCAACCGCATCATCAACGAAGTGAATGGCATCTCCCGCGTGGTGTATGACATCAGCGGTAAGCCACCCGCTACGATCGAGTGGGAATAATCACGAGTCTCTCTGCTCTGTTCATGCGCAGGACAAAATAAAATCAACCCTCTGTTTTTACAGAGGGTTTTTTGTATGTATTTTATGAATATGAAGGCAGTAAACATTATTATAAATAAATATATTTTTGAATCTTATTAAATAAAGTGGCAGTGTTTGAATGATTTGTTTATGGTGATAAAAATAGTTCGTAAGCCGTATTGTGGTCAATGATTTCGCTTTTCGGATATTTTAAATATATTATTGGAATGTCTTTTTATAATCATAAGTGACGTGAATTATATAAGGCGTCTGGCATTAGATAAAAATCATTGTATATTTATTTATATAACTATGAGTATTTTTCAGATGTAAATGATGATATTGAGTGTTGGTAACATTTTATTCTTATTGGTTCTTTTTATGTAGTTTAATAATCTACCGCTTACATATTAACTCACTATTTTTAGTGCATTTTTTGTTTTAATCTCTCGTTGTGGGTAAATCTGAGACTTCCTTCATAATTTCCTCTTTGTCTGTTTCTTCTTCCTTTCCCATTGATGAATATCAATGAGTCAGCTGTAGCGCCTATTTAATGTCTACCTATAAAAGGGTATTTGCACTTACCAGGGTAGACGATGAAAAAAATAAATAGAATGGTTATATGGATGGTGCTTCTGGGGGCCATTCTTGGTGCGTTTGTGATTTTGGCCGCGCAATGGACATTGCATAAAACGTCCAGTACGGAATTTTGTTTGTCGTGTCATACGATGCAGGCGCCTTATGAGGAATATCTGGGGTCCAAACATTTTCAGAACCAGAAGGGCATCCGTGCGGAGTGCGCAGATTGTCACCTTCCGCAGGGTGGTGTGGATTACCTGTTCGCAAAACTGCGTGCGTCGAAAGATATCTATCACCAGTTCATTACCAAAAAGATCGATACCCCCGAAAAATTTGAAGACCATCGTCTGGAAATGGCGCAAACGGTATGGGCAGAACTCAAAGCCAATGACTCCGCGACCTGTCGCAGTTGTCACAGCATGGATGCCATGGATCTTGAAGCGCAAAGCGCGGATGCCCGAAAAATGCATGAGATGGGCGCAAAGGAAAAACAAACCTGTATCGACTGCCACAAAGGGGTCGCCCACTTCCCGCCAGAAATAAAAATGGACGATACCGCGTTACAAGGGCTTGAAGCACAGGCGGCCTCAACACCCGCATCAACGAAAGAGCTCTATGTTGTCAGCGCCGGCGCGCTTGGCGATCTGGCGACGCTATATCCGGCGACACAACTGCATGTGCTGAAAACCTCAGGAACCTCGCGTCATGTTGAAATTCGCGGTAGCCAGATGCAGGGCAGTGAACAGGTCATTTATTACGCGGCAGGTCAGCGACTTATTCTTGCCAGCCTGAGTGAAAAAGGACAGCAGGCGCTGAACGTACTCTCTGACTGGAAGAAAGATGAGTATGGCAATGCGTGGCGGGACGTTGCGCTACAGGGAGACTGGAGCGCTTCTGCCCTGGCCAGCCGTGAACCGATGTGGGATTACGCGCGCAAGCTCGACAATGTGTATTGCGCAGGTTGCCATGCGCCGATCCCCGCGAAGCACTTTACCCTCAATGCCTGGCCTTCAGTGGCAAAAGGGATGGGAGCACGAACCAATATCAGTGAAAACGAGCTGGATATTCTGAGTCGTTATTTCCAGTACAACGCAAAAGACATGCATAAATAAGCGACAACTCCAGGAGAAATCATGAAACTCACAAGACGTGACTTTATCAAAACGGCTGGCGCGGCAACCGGGACTATGGCGATTTCTTCAATGATCCCGATGCCCGCCTGGGCCGCAGATCCGGGGGGCGGCGCAGTTCTGACAGCGGCGCGCTGGGGGGCTCTTTATGTTGAAGTCAAAGACGGGAAGGTTGTCTCTTCGAAAGGGGCATTACAAAAAACGATTCCTAACTCATTGCAACAGACAGCACCTGACCAGGTTCATACCAGCGCGCGTATAAAATATCCGATGGTGCGTAAAAGCTATCTGGAAAATCCAGGAAAGGCAGAGGGTAATCGGGGAAGCGATCCTTTTGTCCGTGTGAGTTGGGAGCAGGCGCTCAAACTTATCCATGAACAGCACAGTCGGATCCGTAGCAGCTATGGCCCTGCGTCGGTATTTGCCGGTTCTTATGGCTGGCGTTCCAGCGGTGTGTTGCACAAAGCGCAAACCCTATTGCAGAGATACATGAGCATGGCGGGGGGGTATGCAGGTCATTCCGGTGATTATTCTACCGGCGCGGCACAAGTGATCCTGCCTTATGTCGTCGGATCGGTGGAAGTCTACGAACAACAAACAACGTGGCCGATGATTCTTGAACACAGCCAGGTTGTGGTGCTGTGGGGGATGAACCCGCTTAACACATTAAAAATTGCCTGGAGCAGTACTGACGAGCAGGGACTTGAGTACTTTAATTTGCTCAAAAAATCGGGCAAGAGCGTGATTGCTATCGACCCAATGCGCTCTGAAACCATTGAATTTTTTGGTGATAATGCCACCTGGATTGCGCCGCACATGGGGACGGATGTTGCGATGATGCTGGGCATTGCACATACGCTGGTGAAAAAGGGTCTGCATGATAAGGCCTTCCTTGAGAAATACACGACCGGTTATCCACAGTTTGAAGAGTACCTGCTGGGTAAAAGCGATAAAACAGAGAAAACTGCGGAGTGGGCCGCTGGCGTATGTGGTGTCCCTGCAGAGCAAATCGAGAAACTGGCGGAAATCTTCTCCGGTAATAAGACGATGCTCATGGCGGGTTGGGGCATTCAGCGTCAGCAATATGGTGAGCAAAAACACTGGATGCTGGTAACCCTGGCAGCCATGTTGGGACAAATTGGCACGGAAGGCGGCGGCTTTGGTTTCTCCTACCATTATTCTAATGGCGGTAACCCGACGCGCACGGGCGGGGTGTTACCTGCAATTTCAGCGAAGATTGAAGGCGGCTCCTCCGCAGGCAATGACTGGGCGGTTTCCGACGCGGTGACGAGCCTTCCCGTCGCGCGCATTGTCGAAGCGCTCGAAAACCCGGGTGGAAAATATCAGCATAATGGTAAAGAACAAACCTTCCCGGATATCAAAATGATCTGGTGGGCAGGTGGCGGGAACTTTACCCATCACCAGGATACGAACCGTTTAATTAAAGCGTGGCAGAAACCAGAGCTGGTCGTCATCTCTGAGTGCTACTGGACTGCGGCAGCCAAACACGCCGATATTGTTCTGCCGATTACCACATCGTTTGAACGTAACGATCTCACCATGACCGGGGATTACAGTAACCAACATCTGGTGCCAATGAAGCAGGTTATTGAGCCTCAATTTGAAGCGCGCAATGACTTTGATGTGTTTGCCGATCTGGCAGAGATGCTCAAAGCGGGCGGTAAAGCTGTCTATACCGAAGGTAAAGATGAAATGGCGTGGCTGAAGCAATTCTACGACGCTGCGCAAAAGGCCGCGCGTACGCAGCGTGTAGCGATGCCTCAGTTCAATGCCTTTTGGCAACAGAATAAATTGATCGAGATGCGTGAGAACGAGAAGAATAACAAGTATGTCCGTTACGCTGACTTTCGCAGCGACCCGGTGATGAATGCGCTTGGAACACCAAGCGGAAAGATTGAGCTCTACTCGAAAACGATTGAAGGATATCAGTACAAAGATTGCCCGCCGCATGCTTCATGGCTGGAACCGGATGAGTGGAAAGGCTCAGCGGATAAGGATCAGTTGCAGTTGCTGACCGCTCACCCTGCGCATCGCCTGCACAGTCAGTTGAATTACGCTTCACTGCGTAAAGAGTACGCCATTGCCAATCGTGAGCCGGTGACCATTCACCCGGAGGATGCGAAGGCTCGCGGTATTTCCGATGGTGATTTGGTTCGGGTATGGAACGGTCGCGGACAAGTGCTGGTGGGCGCGCGCGTCAGTGATGGAATTAAACCCGGGATTATCTGCATTCATGAAGGAGCCTGGCCGGACCTGGAGAATGGGATCTGTAAAAATGGCGGTGCTAACGTACTGACCGCGGATATTCCGACTTCCCGACTGGCAAACGGCTGTGCGGGGAATACGTCACTGGTCTACGCAGAGAAATTCACCGGTGAAGCGCCAAAACTGACCGCGTTTGACGAGCCTGCGATTGTCACCCTGTAGAACGGTACACGGGGTGTTTGTCTGAACAAAACGGGAGTCTGTGTACTCCCGTTTTTACTGCTCAATGCCAGGGTTGAATGAAAATATATTAAATTACAACGATGTGGGGAGTTTTTAGTCGCGAACAGAATATGACTGTGATGGCGTTTCAGTTATCAGGGTTGATTGTTGTGATTCTTTTTTATCCTGATGATGATGCCAGGCGCCAATGGAAGAGTAGACGAAGCGTCCAAAAAAGAAGAGAAAACTGATAAGCAGTACGATACGGGTCATGCGAGTGTTAAATCGATGTCGTTTTCGCATACTGGTTGCCTGACTCACAAAAGGTTCCTTAGGGTGGGCCCAACGCGTGGGCGATAATGACATTAAGGCACACTGTGAGGCGATGGTCAATTCTTCATTATGTAAAATTACGTCAGTTAATTCATCATATAATGTTATGAGATTAAATTTTATATTTAAATAAATAATAATTTAATGATAAAGCAACAAAAATAAATCACTAATTAATTAGTGATAAGTGAGTTATTTGACATAAGTCAAATGTTACACGCTGACGATAACTAAAATCTATGCTCCACAATTGTGATGAGTTTTTTATCATTTTTCTGACGTCAGGTGGGATGCCTGTCTGAATAAAGCCTTCAGGAAACGGAGGTTCTGCTGAGCATCTATGAACCTTAAGACATTATATATTCGTATCAGAGATAAATGGTGGGCACTGCCTCTCATCTTGCCCTCTTTGTTATTACCCTTATTGAGTAATACCAATACCTTTGCAAGTACTGCAACAGGTAATGTGGTGTTGTTTTATCTGCCTCTGGCATTAATGTTAAGCCTGATGCTATTTTTCGGTTGGGCGGCGTTACCCGGAATTGCCATTGCTATCTTCTGGTTTAAATTTTCGCAGGTAGGATGGAACGAGACGCTGCCCATTATCATTCATTTTGTGGTAACGGTTGTGCTCAGTTGGGGAGGGTATCATGTGTTCGCCCCGCGGCGTGGGCATGTCTATCATGGCGATGTACGGTTAGTCTTTCAGCGAATGTTCTGGCAGGTATTTTTCCCGGCATCGCTGTTTTTAGTCATATTTCAATTTGCCGCCTTTGTGGGAATGTATGATAGCAAACCTCATTTGATGGGGGTCATGCCTTTCAATATCAAAGCATTGATTGATTATCAGGCGTTATTGGTTGGAAATCTTGTCGGGGTTCCGCTGTGCTATTTGATCATTCGCATTATACGAAACCCATGCTATTTATATGGTTATTTTTCGCAACTTAAACTGCAAATTGATGCGAAAGTAACGAAAAAAGAAATAGCTATCTGGCTGATAGTATTGGGTATGCTGATGATTTTGTTATGCATGCCTTTAGATGAAGATAGCTCAATACTTAGCACAAACTATACGTTGTCACTCCTGTTACCCGTTATGTTATGGGGGGCAATGCGTTACGGTTATAAATTTATTTCGCCGTTATGGGCGATAATACTCATAGTCTCGATAAATTATTATCACCGTTATATGCCGTTGTATTCCGGTTACGATACCCAACTGGCTATTACATCTTCGAGCTATCTGGTTTTTTCATTTATTGTGAATTATATGGCGATACTGGCGACGCGCCAGAGGATTGTCAGTAGCCGTGCTCGCCGTCTCGCTTACTTTGATCCTGTTGTGCATCTTCCCAATTTACGCGCGCTGAACCGGGCTCTCAAAAGCGCCCCCTGGTCTGCCCTCTGTTATTTGCGTGTACCAGGAATGGAATTACTCATTAAAAATTATGGGATTATGTTGCGCATTCAATACAAGCAACAACTCTCCCACTGGATCTCTCCGTTATTGGCGCAAGAGGAGTGTGTGTTTCAACTGTCCGGCAACGATTTGGTGCTGCGTCTGAACACTGAATCCCACCAGCAGCGGATAGACGCTCTGGATAACCATATAAAACAATTTCGATTTGTATGGGATGGGATGCCAATGCAGCCGCAGGTTGGGGTCAGTTACTGCTATGTCCGCTCGCCAGTTAACCACATCTATCTGTTATTGGGGGAATTAAGTACCGTTGCTGAACTTTCAATCGTGACAAATACGCCGGAGAATCTGCAACGTCGCGGTGCCATGAATCTGCAGCGCGGGCTGAAAGACAAAGTGGCGATGATGAATCTTCTGCAACGGGCGCTGGAGTACGATCGCTTTTGTCTGATGGCTCAACCCATTCAGGGCGTTCGCGGCGATGTCTACCATGAAATTCTGCTGCGGCTAAAAGATCAGAACGGCGGGATGATTAATCCCGATATTTTTCTGCCTGTCGCCCATGAGTTTGGTTTGTCTTCCAGTATCGATCTCTGGGTTATTGAACATACATTGCAGTTTATGGCGGTGAATCGGCAAAAAATGCCTGCCCGGCGTTTTGCCATCAATCTGTCACCGACATCAGTGTGTCGTGCCCGTTTCCCCATAGAGGTGAGTAAACTGCTGACTCACTACCAGGTTGAAGCCTGGCAATTGATATTCGAGGTCACTGAGAGTAACGCCCTCGCCGATGCCGAGCATGCACAAACGACCCTGTCGCAATTGCAGCAACTGGGCTGTCAGATTGCTATTGATGATTTTGGCACCGGGTATGCGAGCTATGCACGTCTGAAAAACGTGAACGCAAATATTCTCAAAATCGACGGCAGTTTTATTCGCAATATCGTCTCGAACAGTCTCGACTATCAGATTGTGGCTTCCATTTGCCATCTGGCGCGCATGAAAAAGATGTTGGTGGTGGCTGAGCACGTGGAAAGTGAAGAGATACGTAGCGCGGTTATCTCGCTGGGTATCGATTACCTGCAGGGTTATCTGATAGGGGAGCCGCTGCGACTGGAAGATACGCTGGGGAAACAGGCGCCGGAGTCCGGCACCTGAATGAGGATCATGCCGCAATATCGGGCGAGCTTTCTTCTTCTTCAATGGTCAGACGCCAACCGGTTACGGCTTCCCAGTATTGCTGCTCTCTTTCCAGATCGAGCAAAACCAGCGCGTTCTGGCTGAACCAGTCGTGGGGGAAACGTAAAATCCAGTGACTGTCCTGGGTTATCAGCGTTAGGGTTGGCGGCGTGGTCGTTGCCTGGCGCTGATTGTTCAGCAGGACGCCAAGGCGCAACAACTGGATGAGCGGCAGGAACTGCTTCTTCTTAAACAGGGTAAAGCGGGGCAAATCATCCAGTTTTACGGCCTTACGATGGTAACGAACTAATGTCGCCATCATCATTTGCTGTTCCTGGTTAAAACCGGGCAGATCGCTGTGTTGAAGAATATAGGCTGAATGGCGGTGCAGACCGCTATGGTTGATGTTCAGCCCGACTTCATGCAGCATCGCCGCCCATTTCAGTAACGCTTCCAGTTGCGGGTTCACCAGTTTAGGTTGCTGCGACTGCCACTGATCATACATCTGCATCGTGGTATCCAGCACCCGTCTTGCCTGTTCGCTGTCGATATTGTACTGGTTCGCCAGACTGCTGGCGGTACGGCTGCGCACGTCCTGATGACGGAATCGGCCTTCCATTTCATACAAGACACCTTCACGCAGCGCGCCATCGGAAAGTCGCAGTTCACGGATGGCCAGCGCGTCAAAAACACCGCACAGGATCGCCAGACCCGGTACAAAAACCACTTTACGTTCTTCGGAAAGCCCCGGAAGACTGAGCGCGTCGAATGAGCGATGTTTGAGAACTTCAGCTTTCAGCTTATCCAGACGCTCAGGCGTAATAAAACCATCTTTCTCGCCCATTTCCAGCAGCACTTCGTGTGCCGCTTTAATGGTGCCGGAAGCGCCCAGCGCAACGTTCCAGCCCTGGATGCGGAACTGCCAGGTCAATGTTTCCAGTTTTTGCGCAGCGGCCATCCGCGCACGCTGGAAGTTCTCCTGGTTAATCACGCCGCCCCGGAAGTAGAGCTGCGCAAAGCTGACGCAACCCATACGACGACTTTCAACCAGCTTCGGTTCAAAGTTCTCGCCGATGACCAGTTCTGTTGAACCGCCACCAATATCGATAACCAGCTTGCGGCCTTTTTCCGGTTGCGTATGTTCCACGCCCATGAAAATCAGACGAGCTTCTTCGTTACCGGAAATGATTTCAATGGGGTAGGGGATGACCTTTTCCGCACGCTTTAGAAAATCAGTGGCATTCAGCGCCTGACGTAACGTATGGGTCCCGACAATACAGACGCTCGACGGCGCGAAACCTTGCAGGCGTTCAGCAAACAAGGATAAGCAACTTAAGCCGCGTTCCATCGCCTCTTCACTCAGCCTGCCGTCTTCACCGAGACCATCGGCCAGATGGACACGCTGTTTCAGCCGGCCGATAATTTGCATCGCGCCATCCACAACGCGCGCAATGACCATATGGAAACTGTTTGAACCGAGGTCGACCGCAGCAAACTCCTGCGGTCGGGGTGTCCTGTCATGTATTGGCATAGCGTTAGTCTGGTTGCTCAAGTGATTTGATGTAGTCGTAGATCGCCAATTGAGACTGCACTTTGCGGCGATTTCCACGCGGTACATAGCGATTACTCAGTTCTTTATCGATATAACGGGCTTTAACCGTGTCGCTGAACAGAATGTCTATAATATCAAGAACCCGCTGTTTGAGGCGAGGGTCAAGCAACGGTGTGGCAACCTCAATTCGATAATCGATATTGCGCGTCATCCAGTCGGCGGAGGAGAGATACACCTGCTTATCGCCGCCATTCTCGAAAATATAGACCCGGTCATGCTCAAGGTAGCGATCCACGATGCTGATCACCCGAATATTGTCGCTGATGCCTTCCAGATTTGGGATCAGCGAACACATCCCGCGGATCAGCAGGTTAATCTGCACACCGGAACCGGATGCGGCATACAGTCTGTCAACCAGCCCTTTATCGACCAGATTATTGAGCTTCAGCGTGATGCCCGACGGTAAGCCCTGTTGCGCATTCGCGATTTCCCGGTCGATCATTTCATACAGCAGACGACGGGAGTTTTGCGGCGAAACCAGCAGGTAATCGAATGTCACCGGACGATACGGGTTCTCGATAAAATTGAACACCCGACGCACTTCGTTGGTGATCCGCGCATCCGCAGTCAGTAATGAATAATCGGTATACAGACGCGCTGTTTTTTCGTTGAAGTTCCCGGTGCCGATGTGTGCGTAACGCACCACGTCGTCGCCTTCTTTACGCGAGATAAGGAACAGCTTGGCGTGAATTTTCAGCCCCGGCGCAGAGAAGATCACATGGACGCCAGCCTCAGTCAGACGCTTAGCCCAGTGGATATTGGCTTCCTCATCGAAGCGTGCCTGCAATTCTACAACCACGGTCACTTTTTTGCCGTTGTGAGCGGCGTGGATCATCGCGTCAATAATGCGCGAGTCTTTCGCCACGCGATAAATATTAATTTTTATCGCCAGAACACTCGGATCAAAAGAGGCCTGACGCAGCAGTTCCAGCACATGCTCAAAGGTATGGTATGGATAATAGAGCAGCACATCTTGCTCACGAATGGCGTCAAAGCCATTGCGGAACTTTTCTTTATCAAACCAGATATGGCGCTGCCGCGGTAACGGTTTATTCACCAGATTGGCTTTGCCCACATTGGGGAAATTAATAAAGTCTTTGAAGTTATGGTAACGCCCGCCGGGAACAATCGAGTCATAGCGGGAAATGGTCAGTTTTTCTCGCAGAACTTCCACCAGCGCATTAGGCATATCACGTTGATAGACAAAGCGAACCGGCTCTGCTGTCAGACGTTGCTTCAGGCTGGAGGACATCAGCTCCATCAGACTGGATTCCATTTCGTGCACCAAATCGTATTCGGCGTCACGGGTCATCTTCATGGAATACGCATTGAGAGCATCGTAATCAAAGAACCCTTTGAAGATATCGTCGAGGCAGTAGCGTAGAATGTTATCCAGCAAAATCATTGGCTTGCGGCGGCGTGGCGCTTCCGGCGGCAGATTCACAAAACGAGGAACCTTGTCGGAAGGAATTTCCAGTAGCGCGTAGCGGATGGTATCTCCGCGAATAATCTCCACCGCCAGATAGGTATAATCATCCTTCAGAAACTGAACTAAATCCGTCTCCCGGTTGATTAAAATCGGCGTAATGTGTTGGCGAAGATAGTGTTTAAAATAGTGGCGCAACCAGTCTTGCTGGTTTACCGACAGTTGGCGTTCGTTAATCAGGAAAATTTGATTACGCGCCATCTCCAGCAGTAATTCGTTATACAGGCCGTCAAATTCTTGATCGGCTTTCAATACGCGGGACTGGATTTTGCCTAACAGGTGACGAGAATGAGAATTTGAACCCTGTTCTTCACTAATAATGATGCGACGCTTTAATTCGGCAAAGCGGACTTTGTAGAATTCGTCAAGGTTATTGGAATAGATGCCTAAAAAACGCATCCGTTCAATCAGCGGGTTTGATTTATCCGCTGCTTCCTGGAGTACGCGTTCATTGAACGCTAACCAGCTCAGTTCTTTCTCGATGTATAGCTTTTCCTGACCCATTACAACTTTTACTCCGTTTCAATCACGGGACACTGCCGGGTTATTATGGCGAGCATTACTGTCAGATGTCCAACTGCGCCAGAAGAGTATGACAATAAACCGTCTGTGGCATGTGAGCAACCGACGCATTTTTGCGAAAAGGATGGGGAGACGAACAAGAGATACAGGAGTCGTTCCCCGTCAGTGGTGACTAACGGGGAACGAAGAGACGTTACTCGTCTGATGCGTATCCCTGAGGAGAGAGTTTGATGCCGTCAAGCCATGCTGCGTTTTCGCGCATTTCAAGACGTCCATCAACAAACCAGCTAACCACTAACGGGTAAATAGCGTGCTCCTGCACCTGAACGCGTGCGGTGATGTCATCCTCGCTATCGCCCTCAAAAACCGGGATTTTAGCCTGGAGAATCACCGGGCCGCCATCCAGTTCATCAGTAACAAAATGCACAGACGTGCCGTGCTCTTCATCGCCGTTTTCCAGCGCCTGACGATGCGTATGCAGGCCTGGGTACTTCGGCAACAGGGAAGGGTGAATATTGAGCAAACGCCCTTCGTAGTGCGCGACAAACGCCGGACTGAGAATTCGCATATAGCCTGCCAGTACCACCACATCGGGGGCATAAGCATCAATTTCCCGCATCAGTTCGCGATCGAACGCTTCACGATTGGCAAATTGACTGGCGGTCAGCGCATGCGCTGGAATACCTGCTTCCCGGGCACGTTCAAGGCCGAACGCGTCGGCCTTATTGCTGAATACTGCCCTGAGGGTGCCTTTAATTTTCTGCTCTTTGCAGGCGTCGATAATTGCCTGCAAATTGCTTCCGTTACCGGAAATAAGCACCACAATATTCATCATTCAATAACCACACGCTGTTCGGAATCAGAGGCTTTGATGATACCGATTTTCCACGCATTTTCACCTTTGGCCTTCAGCAGCGTGAGTGCGTTATCGACTTCCGCTTCCGGCAGGGCAATCACCATCCCGACGCCGCAGTTGAAAGTGCGATACATTTCATGCTGACTGACATTACCTGCGGTTTTCAGCCAGTCAAAGACGGCCGGCCACTGCCAGGAGGATTCATCAATCACTGCCTGTGTGTTGTCGGGCAGAACGCGCGGGATGTTCTCCCAGAAACCGCCGCCTGTCAGGTGAGCGATAGCGTGTACATCAACCTGTTCAATCAGTTCCAGAATTGACTTCACATAGATACGCGTTGGCGCCAGCAGATGGTCGGCTAACGGTTTGCCTTCGAGTTCTGTCGTTTCAGGGTCGCAACCGCTGACCTCGATAATTTTACGCACCAGAGAGTAACCGTTGGAGTGCGGGCCACTGGAACCCAGCGCGATCAGCACATCGCCGTCAGCCACTTTCGAGCCGTCAATAATTTCTGATTTTTCGACCACGCCCACACAGAACCCGGCCACGTCGTAATCTTCGCCGTGATACATGCCCGGCATTTCAGCGGTTTCTCCGCCAACCAACGCGCAGCCAGACTGCAGACAACCCTCGGCAATACCGCTTATCACACTGGAGGCCGTGTCGACATCCAGTTTGCCGGTGGCATAGTAATCCAGGAAAAACAGCGGCTCTGCGCCCTGAACCACCAGATCGTTAACGCACATCGCCACGAGATCGATACCAATGGTGTCGTGACGTTTTAAATCCATTGCCAGACGCAGTTTTGTCCCTACGCCATCAGTGCCGGAAACCAGTACAGGCTCACGATATTTTTGCGGCAATGCGCACAGCGCGCCGAAGCCACCCAGACCGCCCATCACTTCGGGACGACGGGTTTTCTTCACTACGCCTTTGATTCGATCAACCAGAGCATTACCCGCGTCGATATCAACACCGGCATCTTTATAGCTAAGAGAGGTTTTATCGGTCACTGCTTGGGTCCCCACGCGTTTACTTGCGGTGAAAATTAAATTCGGCGCAATTCTAACAGGGAAAGCAAACGTTTGCGAGCCTGCTTTGCATCGGCATAGAACTGCTGATTTTTTCAACATTTCACTCTCGAAATTCTGGTTATTTGAACTGCACCACGAAAATGAACCCGGTTTCATTTTCGTGCTTGAAACCTGCCTGATAAATGCACAGTATCGTAATGAAACCGGTTTCTGTAAGTGTGGCCTGAGACTGTGGCCAGCAAATTGCGACGAATGAGGGAAGCGTATGTCTGGATTTAAAGCGAATTTCATGTGGGGAGGCGCAGTGGCGGCTCACCAGTTAGAAGGCGGCTGGCAGGAAGGGGGAAAAGGCGTCAGCGTGGCGGATGTTATGACCGCCGGTGCGCACGGTATTCCCAGAGAGATAACCCCCGGCGTCATTCCCGGTAAGAATTACCCCAATCACGAAGCCATCGATTTCTATCACCGCTATAAAGACGACATTTCGCTCTTTGCCGAAATGGGATTTACATGTTTCCGTACCTCCATCGCGTGGACGCGTATTTTTCCAAAAGGCGACGAGCTGGAGCCGAATGAAGCCGGTCTGCAATTTTATGACTCTCTGTTTGATGAATGTCTGAAACACGGCATTGAACCTGTTATTACGCTGTCGCATTTCGAGATGCCGTATCACCTGGTGACGGAATATGGCGGCTGGCGCAACCGTAAGCTCATCGACTTCTTCGTTCGCTTTGCACAGGTGGTTTTTAAACGCTACCAGCACAAAGTGAAGTACTGGATGACGTTCAATGAAATCAACAACCAGGCCAACTTCCACGAAGACTTTGCGCCCTTCACCAACTCGGGTCTGAAATACCTGCCGGGTGAAGACCGCGAGCCCGTGATGTTCCAGGCGGCGCATTACGAACTGGTGGCCAGTGCGCTGGCGGTGAAAGCGGGGCGTGAAATTAACCCGTCACTGCAAATCGGCTGCATGATCGCCATGTGCCCAATCTATCCGCTGACCTGTGCGCCGAACGACATGATGATGGCGATGAACGCCATGCATCGCCGCTACTGGTTCACCGATGTGCACGTGCGTGGGAAATATCCGCAGCATCTGCTGAACTACTTTGCGCGCCGGGGTTTTACGCTGGATATCACTGAAGACGATAAACAGGCGCTGACGCAGGGCTGCGTCGACTATATTGGTTTCAGCTATTATATGTCGTTCACGACCAAAGCGACGGCGGATAACCCACAACTGGACTACGACGAAAGCACCAGCCTGGTCTCTAATCCGTATGTGCAGAAGTCCGACTGGGGGTGGCAGATTGACCCGGTGGGGCTGCGTTATTCGCTCAACTGGTTCTGGGATCACTATCAGCTACCGCTGTTCATCGTCGAAAACGGCTTTGGCGCGATTGATGTCCAGCAGGCCGATGGCTCTGTAGACGATCAATACCGCATCGATTATATGGCCGCGCACATCCGTGAAATGAAAAAAGCGGTGGTAGAAGACGGCGTTGATCTGATGGGGTACACCCCGTGGGGCTGCATTGATTTAGTTTCTGCGGGGACGGGTGAAATGAAAAAACGCTACGGCTTTATCTATGTCGATAAAAATAATGATGGCAGCGGGACACTGGCACGCCATCCGAAGAAATCATTTGCCTGGTATCAGCAGGTGATTGCTTCTAACGGTGAAAAACTGTAATCCGCGCAAGCGGTCAGCATGGGTTGGCCGCTCTCCCTTTTCGGTTTCATGTTCGTTTTTTTGCTTAGCGCTGAGACATTCATCTGTCGAATATTTGCTCTATTCACGCCAACCCCTCCTATGCTTGATCAACATCAAGTAAATAAATGTTGCCCACGAAAAGAATGGCGGTATAATCCGTCGATTTTTTTTGTGGCTGCCCTATTCAAAGGAGAAAGAGAATGAAGATTGTGGAAGTGAAACACCCACTCGTCAAACACAAGCTGGGCCTGATGCGCGAGCACGACATCAGCACTAAACGCTTCCGTGAACTCGCCTCCGAAGTTGGCAGCCTGCTGACTTATGAAGCCACCGCGGGTCTGGAAACAGAAAAAGTGACTATCGAAGGCTGGAACGGCCCGGTAGAAGTTGACCAGATCAAAGGCAAGAAAATTACCGTTGTGCCAATCCTGCGCGCAGGCCTGGGCATGATGGACGGCGTACTGGAAAACGTCCCGAGCGCGCGTATCAGCGTTGTGGGCATGTACCGTGACGAAGAGACGCTGGAGCCGGTACCGTACTTCCAGAAGCTGGTTTCCAACATCGACGAGCGTATGGCGCTGATTGTTGACCCGATGCTGGCAACCGGCGGTTCCGTTATCGCCACCATCGACCTGCTGAAGAAAGCGGGCTGCTCCAGCATTAAGGTGCTGGTACTGGTTGCGGCGCCGGAAGGTATCGCGGCGCTGGAAAAAGCGCACCCGGACATCGAGCTGTACACGGCGTCGATTGATCAGGGACTCAACGAGCACGGATACATTATTCCGGGCCTCGGCGATGCCGGCGATAAGATCTTTGGTACGAAGTAAACGAAACAATAAAAAGAGCCGACTTTTAGAGTCGGCTTTTTTTTGAATAAAACACCAATAACATACAACACTCAGAGGAAAACACTATGACGCGCCGTGCTATCGGGGTGAGTGAAAGACCGCCGCTTTTACAGACTATCCCGCTTAGTTTGCAGCATTTGTTTGCCATGTTTGGCGCAACCGTGCTGGTGCCAGTCCTGTTTCATATCAACCCGGCCACTGTCCTGCTGTTTAACGGCATTGGCACCTTGCTGTACCTCTTTATTTGTAAAGGTAAAATTCCTGCCTATTTAGGTTCAAGCTTTGCCTTTATCTCCCCGGTTCTGCTGTTGCTGCCTCTGGGATATGAAGTCGCGTTAGGCGGCTTTATTATGTGCGGCGTACTGTTCTGCCTGGTTTCTGTCATTGTGAAGAAAGCGGGAACCGGCTGGCTGGATGTGATGTTCCCCCCTGCGGCGATGGGCGCAATCGTTGCCGTCATCGGTCTGGAGCTGGCGGGTGTCGCAGCAGGGATGGCGGGATTACTGCCTGCCGAAGGCCAAACGCCGGACTCGAAAACCATCATCATTTCTATGGTGACCCTGGCGGTAACGGTATTCGGCTCCGTGCTGTTCCGTGGCTTTATGGCAATCATCCCGATTCTGATCGGTGTGCTGGCGGGCTATGCGCTGTCGTTTGCGATGGGCGTTGTGGATACCACGCCGATTGCGCAGGCACACTGGTTTGCGCTGCCGACTTTTTATACTCCGCGTTTTGAGTGGTTTGCCATTCTGACGATTCTGCCTGCTGCGCTGGTGGTTATTGCGGAACACGTCGGTCACCTGGTCGTCACGGCGAATATCGTGAAGAAAGATCTGATCCGCGATCCGGGTTTGCACCGCTCAATGTTTGCAAACGGCCTGTCGACCGTCATCTCCGGCTTCTTTGGCTCCACGCCAAACACCACCTACGGTGAGAACATCGGCGTGATGGCGATTACGCGTGTGTACAGTACCTGGGTTATCGGCGGCGCAGCCATTATTGCGATTCTGCTTTCCTGCGTAGGTAAACTGGCTGCCGCCATTCAGATTATCCCCCTGCCGGTGATGGGCGGCGTGTCGCTGTTGCTGTACGGGGTGATCGGCGCATCGGGTATCCGCGTATTGATCGAATCCAAAGTCGATTATAACAAAGCGCAAAACCTGATCCTGACATCGGTCATTCTGATAATCGGTGTCAGCGGCGCGAAGGTGCACATTGGCGCGGCAGAGCTGAAAGGTATGGCGCTGGCGACCATCGTCGGGATTGGCCTGAGCCTGATTTTCAAAGTGATCTCACTGTTACGTCCGGAAGAAGTCGTACTGGATGCGCAGGATGCGGATCGTCCTCAGCACTAACTCTCAGTCCGGGCAGCGATGCTGCCCGGTTCTATCGCGACGGAATTCTGTGGTAAACTCACTGCGATTTTGTGAAATCCTGGGTTGAGGTATCTCTGAACACACCGGCACAGCTCTCTCTGCCACTTTATCTTCCTGACGATGAAACGTTTGCAAGTTTCTGGCCGGGGGATAACGCCTCTTTACTGGCCGCGCTGCAAAACGTGCTACGCCAGGAACATAGCGGATATATTTATCTCTGGTCGCGCGAAGGTGCGGGCAGAAGCCATCTGCTGCATGCCGCGTGCGCCGAGTTGTCGCAGCGTGGCGATGCGGTCGGTTATGTCCCGCTGGATAAACGCACCTGGTTTGTACCCGAAGTTCTCGACGGAATGGAACATTTGTCGCTGGTATGCATTGATAATATTGAATGCGTGGCGGGAGACGAACTGTGGGAGATGGCGATCTTCGATCTCTACAACCGTATCCTGGAGTCGGGAAAAACCCGCTTATTGATCACCGGCGATCGCCCTCCGCGTCAGTTAAACCTCGGGCTGCCCGATCTGGCCTCTCGTCTGGACTGGGGGCAAATCTATAAACTTCAGCCGCTCTCAGATGAAGATAAACTCCAGGCTTTACAGCTGCGGGCAAGATTACGTGGTTTCGAACTGCCGGAAGATGTGGGACGTTTCCTGCTAAAGCGACTGGACAGAGAAATGCGTACGCTCTTTGATACGCTGGATCAGCTCGATCATGCCTCCATTTCCGCGCAACGCAAGCTGACCATACCGTTTGTGAAAGAGACGCTGAAGTTATAGAACCGTAGGCCGGGTAAGGCGAAGCCGCCACCCGGCTTTGTTGCCCGGCGGCGCTCCGCTTGCACGGGCCTACGATCCATGCCTTTTATGATATTTCGCGATCATTTCATCCATTATTTCAATATCGAACAACAAATGCTCGATCAACAAGGGTATCGGCCTTCCTGACGCCACGCTTCTCCCGCCTTCACGCCACAACGCAGTCCCGCTGATATCCAGGTGCGCCCACGGGATCGTCGGCGGACAGAAATGGTGCAGCAGCCACGCCGCCGAGGCGCTGATCGCCGCGTTGTTAGTGGGTGTATTGCACAGGTCGGCAATTGTACTTTCGGTCTGCTTTTTCAGCCGCGCATCCAGCGGCAGGGACCACACTTCGTCTCCGCTTTTGATTCCCGCCCGGGTCAGATGATCCCGTAACACGTCGCACTGCGTCATCAACCCACTCAACTCATAGCCCAGCGCTTTCACCACCGCGCCGGTTAACGTTGCCATATCAATAATATAATGCGCCTTTGGATGACGCTGACTCGCCCAGGCGATGGCATCGGCCAGCACCAGCCGTCCTTCGGCATCGGTATTGTTGATTTCCACCGTCAGACCGTTGCAGGCGCGTGCGACGGTTCCGGGCTGCATCGCGTTCGGGCCGATGGCGTTTTCTGCCAGCGCCAGCACGCCCATGATGCGTACCGGTAAATTTAACTGTGCGACGGTCAGCAGCAATCCCAGCACATTGGCCGCGCCGCACATGTCGTACTTCATGGTGTACATACCCGCGCCTTCTTTCAGCCACAGGCCACCGGTATCAAACGTAATGCCTTTGCCCACATAGCAGCGTACCGGCCCCCCGGCGATGCCATCATAGTGAATGGCAAGCAAACGCGGCGGGCAGGTTGCGCCTTTACCCACGGCATGAAGCAGACCCAATTGCTGTTCAATAATCTGTTTTTCATCAAGTATTTCACAGCGAAGGGCAGGGAAGGCGGAGCACAGCCTTTGTGCTTCTGTCACCACAAACTGTGGTGTACAGCGGTCTGACGGAATATCGGCCAGGCGGCGTGCAGCAAGCATGCCATTGGCAATCGCCTGCTGTTGGCGAAATAGCGCCTCTAGCTTTTTTTGCTGCGCGGGCAGACAAAGTGCGTCTATATGACAAATCCGCACTGATGCACTGTCTGCTTTTTTGAGCTGTAAATCGCTGAGCCGGTGCGCCTGGTTGAACAAAAAGCGCAATAACTGCATCAGAACGGTGTCATGGATGTTCGTCACATCAATAACCACACGGGGACTGACAGGCGCTGCCAGCAACGGACGCAACGCGCTCAGCAAACTTTCGGTCAGACTGTCATGCCAGAAGGCTTCAGGAAGTAGCGTAATACGTGCGAACGGCGCGCAGCCAAAACACGCATCGGCCGTATTATCCTGCTGGCGCATCTCGTTGATGAGCGGGGTATCGGGTAGCAGCGGGCAGGATACGCGTGCAATAAGATGGCTTTCCGACTGCGTCTCTGTGAGTGAATGAATTAGCTGCCAGGTAATCATTATTCTTCCTCTATCGGGGCACGAATTCGCGCAGCGTAGGCCTGCATCCATTCATCATCGACCGGCTGATAATGCGTCTTTTCGTGTTGGCGCTCGGCGCGATAAACGGTGAGCGGATGGTGGGCGGAGGCCACGGTGAATGAAAAGGTTTTGATATTGGTGGCGGCGCCAAACTCACCTTTATTGTTCATACAGACAACGGAGAGATCGCCCGCGCGGCCAAAGCGCGACATCAGCTTGTCTTCCAGTTCAAATACCACGGAGTCGGCGGCATGTTGCGGCGTCATCCCCTGCGCCATGCGGCGCACGATTTCATAACTGACGCAGCCTTTCATCAGGTCTTCACCAACGCCTGTGGCGGTCGCCGCACCTGTCTCGCTGTCGCAATAGAAGCCGGAACCCATGATTGGCGAGTCGCCAATACGTCCGCGTTTTTTCATAAACAGGCCGCTGGTGGAGGTCGCGACGCTCATTGAACCGTGTTTATCAAGCCCGATAATTCCGACCGTATCGTGGCCGTCATAGGGGCTCAAACCTTTATCCAGCGTATCGCGACAGCGCTTGCGATAATGTTGCATCGCGCGGTCAGTCAGCATGGTTTTGCTCGAAAATCCCTGACTAAGCGCCCACTCGCGAGCCCCCTGGCCCACCAGTAAATTGTTATAACGCTGGCGGCTTAATGCGTGAGCCACCCGCACCGGGTTGGCAATATCGATCAGATTGCCCACCGCGCCAAACGCCAGCGTATCGCCATCCATAAAAGCGGCGTCCAGTTCGACATCGCCATTTTCAGTGGGCAAACCACCGTAGCCAACGGATTTATACAACGGAAAGTCTTCAACAGCGGTAACGGCGTCGACGACGGCTGAGGCCGCACGTTTCCCTGCCGCCAGCGCAGATGCAGACTCGGTGACGCCCTCAAGCGCCATTCGCCAGGTGGCGATAATTCCCCACATGGTTTACTCCTGTTTAGCCAGCGTGGCTTCGGTTTGCGTAACAGACGCGATTTCTGCCGCGCGGTATTGCTTGTCCAGAATACGCAGGAAAGGCAAATACAGCATGGCGCCAATCAGCAGGTTGATAAGCTGCATAATGCTGCCGCTGATATGCCCGGTCACGATAAAGCCGCTGATGACCGGCGGCAGCGTCCAGGGGATAAACACCCCGGTCGTTACCGCCACCATGCCGATTTTCATGGCGGCGTACTGGATGCTCACCAGTACCAGCGGCACCAGGTTGAATGGAATCAGCATGATCGGGTTCATAATCACCGGCAGGCCAAACAAAATCGGTTCATTGATATTGAACAGTGATGCGCCCGCGCCCAGTCGGGCCACTTCTCGCATGTTTTTGCTGCGGGCGAAAATCAACATGGCAATAACCAGCGACAGCGTCGCGCCCGCGCCGCCCATCCAGATCATGTCAAAAAATTGTTCGGTGATAATGTGCGGCGGGGTGATGCCCGCCTGAATCGCGGCGATGTTATCGGTCTGATTTTCCATCCATGACGGGCGAATGATGCCGTTGACCATCGAACCGGAGTTAATGCCTACTGACCACAAAATGGTAATGCTAAATACCGTCAGCAGCGCGCCAATGTAAGAGGTGCCGAAGTGGCGTACCGGGGTGGCAACGACTTCGTAAATAAACTGATGAATTGTCTGATAGTGGGTGTTCTGGAAGAGAATACGAATGGCGAGCACCAGAATCATCACCAGCAATGCCGGAATCAGCGCGGCGAAGGACTCCTGCACGGCTGGCGGCACGCCATCGGGCATTTTGATCACCAACTTTTTACGCTTCAGCCAGCAGAATAACTCTGTCCAGAGTAGCGAGCCAATCATGGCCACGAACAGCCCTTTGCTGCCGATCCACTCAACCGGCATCACCGTAATACCGCCGTTTTCAGCGACTTTGATAAACGGGGTGAGAATTAGAAAACTGACCAGCGACAGAATCCCGCAGGAGACACGGTCATCGCCATAATATTCTGCCAGTCTAAAGCCGACCAGAAAGCAGATAAACAGCGACATGGTAGAGAAAACGGCATTAAACGGGATCTCAACGATGTTGCCCCAGTTTTCGCCAAAGGTACTGGACATGAAATGCTGATAGCCCTCATTGGGAAACGACGAGATCACCAGCAGGATAGAACCGACGATAATAAATGGCATGAACGAGACGTATGCGCCGCGAATCGCACCTAAATGACGCTGCTGCGCCGTTTTCGCTGCGATGGGCATCAGTTTCGCTTCAAGAAATCCCAGAACATTGTTCATTGTGAACTCCGTACAAGATCAGGTGACGTGATGTGTGTTATGTCTGCGGATTATCAGTGAAGCAGAGCGGTTGAAAGGTGAATCAGGTCACAATGTAATCGCTGTGTTACTATAAATCTCATCTGATTAGTTACGAATGTGCGGGAATATTTACGATGGAAATCAAATTACACGCCAATGCCACGACCACGCCACGTATTCGTCGCTATCTCCAGAATTCGGATAAAAGTGACAGAGAGCTTGCCGCTGAGCTTGGCATATCGGTGACTACCGTGCGGCGCTGGCGTTGCCGCGAAGCAGTTTTAGACAAGAAAACGACGCCTTCGGTGATACACAAAGCGCTGAGACAAGAACAGGTATCTCTGGTTAATGCATTGCGTGACGTGTCGGGCGCGCCACTGGATGAACTGCTGTTGCTGGTGAATGATGTGTTGGGGATACCGGTCTCCCGTGCGACGCTGAACCGGTATTTAAAACCGGTGGCGGCTAAACACTGGGACGCGCCGCTGCAAGGGAAAAAAGCGTTAAAAGCGGGGCTGTTGCCACATCGACTGGAGGTGCATCATCTTCTGCTGTCATTGCATATGGACGATGGCGGCGAGCATCATTTGTTGTGGGCGCGTGAACCGTTAAGCGGGTGGTGTTTTGCCCGACTGTATGCCGGGATCTCACCGCAGCGCGTGGTGAACTGGCTGGAAGAATTGCTGAGTGAATGTCCGGCTGATATACAATCTATTGAGACTTTTCTTTTTGAGGCCGACAGCGCCAGCGTGAGAAGCGCGCTAACGCGGCGTGGAATTGAGCACAAAATCAATACGGGTTCACCGGTCAGGGTGCAGGTGGCTATTCCCTTAATGACGATAATTCCGCGATTGCAAACAGAAGCCGCCAGTCAGTTGCTGATTCAGTTAGGCGAATTTTATAACGCAGGGCGGGCGCAAAAAAAATTGGGCGATAAGACGCCGCAGGCTTTTCTTGAAGCGCTGCGGCAGGAGGATTAGCGGACGATCTCCAGTACCTGTTCTGGCGGGCGACCGATACGCGCCTGGCCGCTGGCAACCACAATCGGGCGCTCCATCAGTTTCGGGTTCTCTACCATTGCCTGAATCAGCGCCTCTTCGCTTAACTGGCTGTCTGCCAGGTTGAGCGAAGCATAAAGATCTTCTTTCTGGCGCATTAGCTCACGTGCGCTGGACATCCCCAACATCTGTAACAGCTCACGCAGGGTGGCGGCATCTGCGGGGGTTTCCAGATAGAGCACCACTTCCGGCTCCACGCCGTTTGATTTCAGCAGGCTAAGCGTCTCGCGGCTCTTCGAGCAGCGAGGATTATGGTAGATTTTTACCGTGTCAGACATGCGTTCTCCTTTTACATCTTTTCATACGGCTTGAAGCGTTGCTGTAGCTGGCGCAACTGGTCGATGCGGGCATCGTAACGCGCCTGTTGCTGGCTCCCCAGTTTGACCTGAGAGCTTGCGTTGCTGAGCATGGTGATTGCCTGATCCAGACGTCCCGACAGTGCATACACCTCAGCACGGGCAGCCAGTTCTTGATCTCGGTTATTTATCGCCGCTTCCACCTGCGCCAGCAAGTCCCAGCCGTTGCTGTCATCTTTATTATTGAAGGTATAGCGATTGAGGATGGTTGCGGCCTCTTGCGCTTGTCCTCCCTGAAACAAGGCATTGGCCAGGTTGAGTTGCAGGACGGGGTTAACGCGGAGATCGCGGGCGCTTTTCAGCCGGTTAATGGCATCGCTGGTTTTCTTCTGACCCAGATCGATATCGGTCGCCAGGTCGAGATACCACGCATTGTTCGGCTCTGCGCTCAGCAATGGCTGTAGCGTTTTACGCGCCTCGTCATATTTATTGGCTTCCATCGCCTGTAACGCTTTGCCATATTGCGCTGCGCGTTGCTGGCGAACGTTGCCCTTGCTCCATTCATCCAACAGGTCGCTGGTTAACTGGTTGCGCCCTGAATTGTACATCCCCAGCGTACGCGCTTTCGCCAGATAAAAGTCTTCTGAAGATTGCACTACGTTGGGCCGCATCTGGTTCGCACGGTTACGGGCGTCCGCAAGACGGCTTTCCGGCAAGGGGTGAGTGAGCAAAATTTCAGGTGGTCGGGTGGAGTAACGCGCCTGATCGAGCAGTTTTTCCAGGAACGTCGGCATTGCCTGAGGATCGAAGCCCGAACGTTGCAGAACCTGAATACCGATACGATCGGCTTCCTGTTCGTTTTGCTGCGTGAAGCTGATCATCCCCTGGCGCGTACCCGCCAGAGTCCCGGTGAGCGCCGCCATACCCGCCTGCGGGCTGGCCATCGCCAGTAATATTGAACCTAACGCGCCAACCCAGGTGAGCGGGGCGCTACGCTGTTGATCTTCCATCGCACGCGCCAGGTGACGTTGAGTCACGTGGGAGATTTCGTGCGCCATAACGGAAGCCAGTTGGCTTTCGTTGTCGGAATAGCGAAAAAGCGCGGAGTGCAGAACGACGTTGCCGCCGAAGAAGGCAAAGGCGTTTATTTCGTCGTTATTAATCAAAAAGAAATGGAAAGGGGTTTTCACCGAATCGGCATGAGAGACCAGGCGCATCCCGAGGGTATTGATGTACTGTACCAATAGCGGATCGTTAATCAGCGGTGCGCTGCCTCGCAGTTGGCGAACATAATAATCGCCCATCTGCATTTCCTGACCGATGGAAAGCGTGCTGGCTGCCGAGGTCCCCATATCGGGCAGTGTGTCCGTTGGATCTGCAAACGCGGGCGCTATCTGACCGAGGGTCAGCGCAGCGATGAGGGTAGCAACCAGGTTTTTTTTAAACTGCCTGAACATGACCTCTGTCCTGTATTCTTTAAGATAGCCATTTGACCGATGCTGCGAAATATCGTTCCCGCGTCGGTGACATTGGGAGTGTAACTGTGAAACCCGACAATGAACACCCGGACCAGGATGCTTTTCAGTTTCCTGAATCAGCCATAAAAAGCGAAGTCTTTTTTGAGACATTTCGATACAATTCGGGATCGCAATCCCGCTATTGAGTTCAGGGAAGGGTTTTTATGCTCGAAATGTTGATGCAATGGTATCGCCGTCGCTTTAGCGACCCAGAGGCGATTGCCTTGCTGGTTATTCTGGTGGCTGGTTTTAGCATCCTGTTCTTTTTTAGTGGGCTTTTAGCGCCGCTGCTGGTGGCGCTTGTGCTGGCCTATCTGCTCGAGTGGCCGACAGTGCGTCTGGAGGCGATTGGCTGTTCCCGGCGATGGGCAACCTCAATTGTGCTGGTGTTCTTCGTCGGCATATTGTTGTTGATGGCATTTGTGGTGATGCCGGTAGCGTGGCAGCAGGGGATCTATTTAATCCGCGACATGCCGGGCATGCTGAATAAGCTCTCCGATTTTGCGGCGACATTGCCGCGTCGCTATCCGGCGCTAATGGATGCCGGGATCATTGATGCAATGGCGGAAAATTTGCGCACCCGAATGCTCTCAATGGGCGATTCGGTGGTGAAATATTCGCTGGCGTCACTGGTGGGGCTGTTGACCCTGGCGGTCTATCTGGTGCTGGTGCCACTGATGGTTTTCTTCCTGATCAAAGATAAAGATCAGATGCTGAATGCCGTGCGTCGGGTTCTGCCGCGAAATCGGGGTCTGGCAGGCCAGGTCTGGAAAGAGATGAATCAGCAGATTACCAACTATATTCGCGGCAAAGTGCTGGAAATGGTGGTCGTTGGCGTGGCGACGTGGCTCGGCTTTTTACTGTTTGGCCTGAACTACTCATTGCTGCTGGCGGTTCTGGTCGGATTCTCGGTGCTGATCCCTTACATCGGCGCATTTGTGGTGACGATTCCGGTGGTGGGAGTGGCGTTGTTCCAGTTTGGTTTAGGGCCGGAGTTCTGGAGCTGTTTTGCCGTGTACCTGATTATTCAGGCGCTGGACGGCAATCTGCTGGTGCCGGTGCTGTTCTCTGAAGCCGTTAATCTTCACCCCTTAGTGATTATTTTATCGGTAGTCATTTTTGGCGGTCTGTGGGGATTCTGGGGCGTCTTTTTTGCCATTCCACTGGCAACGTTAATCAAAGCGGTGGTTCACGCCTGGCCAGATGGACAGACCACGCTCGAAGAGTAATCTTTAGCCCATAAAATAGCCCGGCGACGATATGCGCGCCGGGCTACCCTTCATCTCTCTGTACTTGCGTTACTATTCAGTGTGTTGCTTTACGCAAATAAATGATCCAGTACGTCACGCTGACTAACAAACCGCCGCCAATAATATTGCCGAGGGTCACCGGGATCAGATTATCGGCAATGAAATTGCTTATTGTTAAGGCCGGGAAATTATCCGCCGTGGTTTGCGTAAGATTCCAGAATGCGTCCGGTGAAAAATTGCGAATCAGAATGGCCAGAGGGATAAGAAACATATTGGCGATGCTGTGCTCGAAACCGCTGGCAACAAACATGCTGATCGGTAATAACATGGCGGCAATTTTATCGGTGAGCGAATGGCCGGAATAACTTATCCAGACCGCGAGGCAGACCATTAAATTACACAGCGTGCCCAGACAAACGGCTTCGATAAAGGTGTGATGCATTTTGTGATCGGCGGTTTGTAAAACGTTTAGCCCCCACAAACCGTTGCTGGTCATCGCCTGCCCGGAAAACCAAATCAGGCACACAAAAAAGAGCGCGCCGACCAAATTACCGCAATAGACGATAAACCAGTTGATCATTAATTGCCGCCAACTGATCAGCCCACTCGCTTTGGCCATGACCGTCATTACTGTCGACGTAAACAAATCAGCACCACAAACGACGACAAAAATAAGACCGAGGGAAAAACAGAGACCGCCAACCAGTTTGGTTAACGCCGTCGCAGGCCCTGCGCCAGTGGTGACGGTAATATAAAAGACAAAGGCAATAGAAATGAACACACCAGCAGTAATTGCCAGAAAAAATGCCAATTCCTTTTTCTTTGTCACCTTATACACGCCGGCCTGTTCGGCGACTTTTGCCATTTCTGCAGGCATTCTCAAATCTAAAGAAACGCTGTTCTTCATAAGATGCTCCTGAATAGCACTGAGATATTGAAGACTGCCTATCTTTATGCACAGTGCGTACCAGAGTGAGAGCCTCTTATAAAAATGAAATGTGAATCCCTTCACAGAGTTGCAGCGTTACAAGACCTCACGCGCGGTAATGCCCAGCCGTTGCATACGCGATAATAAGGTTGTGCGTTTCATACCCAGTCGCGTAGCGGCGCCACGAGGCCCGGCGACAATGCCGTTCGTTTCCCGTAGAACCTGAATAATACGCTGGCGCTCCTCTTCATCATTTTCTGGTGTGGCGGGATTAAGCATTTCCGACATCGGCCCGGAAACGGGGGAATCGCTTCCCAGCGGCGGCAGCAGCCGGGTCTGGCGGGTATTCAGATGCAAATTCAGGCTATTGCCCCGGGTGAGCAATACCGCACGCTCGATCACGTTTTCCAGTTCACGCACGTTCCCCGGCCAGTCCCATGTCATCAGTTGACGTAGCGCTTCCGTCGGGATCACGTCAATGTTCCGGTTCATCCGCTTCGCCATTTTTTGCGTAAAGTGTTTTGCCAGCAGCGGAATATCTTCCGGCCGTTCGCGCAGCGGCGGTATCTCAAGGGGAAAAACGTTCAGCCGATAAAACAGATCGCTGCGAAATTGGCGGTCTTCGACCATTTGCCACAGATCGCGGTTGGTGGCGGCAATCATTCGCACGTTGACCGGTATTGTTTTGTTTCCGCCCAGACGTTCGATCTCCCTTTCCTGTAGGACTCGCAGCAGCTTGGGCTGTAACTCGAGGGGAAGATCGCCGATTTCATCGAGAAATAAGGTTCCGCCGTCGGCAATTTCAAACCGACCGCGATGGGTGTTAATTGCGCCGGTAAAGGCGCCTTTATCGTGTCCGAACAGTTCGCTTTCCAGCAGGCTGGCGGGGATCGCGGCGCAGTTAATCTTTACCAGTGGTTTATCCCGGCGCAGACTTAACTGATGGATAGCACGGGCAATCACCTCTTTCCCCGTTCCCGTTTCACCGCAGATCAACACGGTACTGTCGCTCTGCGCCACAATGTTAATCTGCGAAAGCAGGTCATCCATTGCCTGGCTTTGATAGATAATATTCCCGGCGCCCTGGCCTGCGAACAGTTGCTCACTGAGCTGAAAATTTTCTTGTTTCAGGCTCTCTTTCAGGTCAGTCATGCTGCGCCAGGCGTCGGCATTATCTACGGCGATAGCCACGCGGTCGGCAATATGTTGGAGAAGTTCGCAATTCTCTTCGCTGAACTGCGATCGCGAAGGGTGCGCGAGAAGTAAGACGCCTGGCGTATGGCTGCCAAAGGTCAGCGGCAGAAAGAAGGCGGATTCGATGCGGCTGTTTTTCAGATCCAGCAGCAGCGGGTCGTGCTCCCACAAAACGGGATCGTCTTCCAGATGCAGCAAACAGGCGTGCTTGTCGCGCAGCGTTTGCATCAGCATGATGCTCTGTTCCTGCAGGATAAACTGCAGGCGTTCCGGCTGTTCTTCCTGCGAAAAATCGGTACTCCATGCGCAGAATTTGTCTGTCCGCCGGGTATCCCGCAGTACCATGCTGACGAAAGTGATACCGAAGAAGTGGTTAATCTCTCTGGCAACATCATCGATCAACTCTTCCAGATTTAAATGGGAGAGCACCGAGTTGGTTATATCGACCAGCACGCGATGATGATCGCGTTCTTTCGAGATGGTATGAAGGGATTCCTGCTGGCTCGACTGGGTAAGCATCGACTCCAGCGCTGGCGTCATAATACGAACTAACCAGTTGAATAAGCTGGTGTCCTGGCGGGTAAACGTTCCTTTATCCGTGCGAATGAAGCGTAACTCCGCCATCAGCGTATCGCCGAGCAGTGTGGCGTGTCGCGAAGAGTCGCTGACGTTGTGCAGGAAAGGCTCTTCGACTATCTCATCAGTTCCGTCGTCGAAGCAGCGATAATAGAAGCTGCTTTCCGGGAAGTGGAGTTCAATGAGTTGTATTGGGCTGAAGGGTGGGGGGAGCGGAACGAAGGCGTGCAATAGAGAGGCCTTATCATTCTGCCGGGTCAGAGAGCGCATAAGCGTACTGACTACATCATCCAACAACTTACCTACAGGCGGGGCAAAAATTGCCTCGTCAAACTTTGTCATCAACGGTCCTTTTTACTGAAGAGACATTTTGTGTAGCGGCTGCGTTTTCGGTAGCGATCATGGCAACACGACACTTTACCTTATCCCTTCACTTCGTAATGTTATCCGTCTCACGAGATCTTCCGCGCCATCAGATAAATGGCGGGCTCACGAACAATATCATCCAGCAGATGAATCAATTGGATACTCAGATTACGCCACGGTTCTGCGGCGTCATCGGCGAGGGGGGAAAAGGCGCGGCTGAGCATGTTAACGTGGCTGGCATCGATAACAATTTCGTCAAAGCGAAGGACGCCCGCCATTTTGCGGCGCGCCTCTTCATCTTCTACTTGCGCTATCCATTGGTTGTAGTCTGCCAGCGGGCAGGTTAATGCCACGTTCAGGCAGTCGATGACGCCAACGTGATGGCCTATCGCCAGTGAGTAGTACATGACCTGGCGACTTTTTTCCGGCATGGCGACCGTACTGTCGAGAAACTTCTTTCGCAGCGTCCAGAAGACGATTTCGCCGCGCTGATTAGCCATGTTGCCCCCTGAGAGTCAGTAATAACTGGTGTACGATGTCGGTCAGGCGCGGATCGTCAGCTTCTTGTAACCAGCTCGCCACCTGTTGACCGGAAGGATCCTGCGTCAGCACCCGTAAGAGCTGGTCGCAGATCTCCCGTCCCTGGCGATAACCCGCCAGGCGGCGCGCCTCTCTCTCCATGGCGATACGCTGGGCGGGTGGGATCTGCGGCCACAGCGGTTGAGACGGTTCGGCTGCGGCATCAACATAATCCACACCATGAATTTTCTGCTGCAGTAATCCCAGTGCCACGGCAAAACCGTGGATCGTCGCGGCTGGCGTGGGCGGGCACCCCGGTATCCACACGTCGATAGGCACAATCGTGTCACTGCCTCCCCACACGCAGTACAGATCGTGGAAAATCCCGCCACCGACGCCGCAGGCGCCATAGGAAACGCAGATCTTATGGTCTGGCGCGGAGTGATACGCGCGTAGCGCAGGCATGCGCATTGCACGGGTCACGGCGCCGGTAAATAACAAAATATCGGCATGTCGGGGGGACGCCACCACCTTAATACCAAATCGTTCAGCGTCGAACACCGGGGTGATCGCAGAGAAGATCTCGATTTCGCAGCCATTACACCCGCCACAGTCAACGCGATAAACATACGCTGAGCGGCGAATATCCTTCAGGAGGCGCTGCTTCATTTGTTGTGCCTGGTCGTCCAGCGTAATGGGCTGACTGACGTGGTGGCGATGCGTTGCCGTTAACGAAGTCATTGCTTCTCCTTAATGGCAAAAGATATATTTTCGCAGCCGCCATGAAACAGCGCGGCGCGTTGTTTACACTCCGGGCATATGCCTGCCTGCTGACGCAGCAATTCCAGGTTTTGCGGCGCATTTTGCTGTTGCACCAGTAACGCGACGGCCATCTCAATCGACTTTTCTGGCGCAAACGGCCGCTGACACTGAGTGCAGTGTTGCAGGCGGAACGTTGCGCGGGTGAACAAATCCGCTTTACACGTGACTGCCAGCTCGAAGTTTTCAGACAGCCGTATCGCCCGGGTTGGGCACACCTCTTCGCAACGACCGCAATAAATACAGCGCCCCAAATAGAGCTGCCATGTGCGGGTGTTATCCTGCGCGGAGGTTTCCATGGTCAGTGCGTTGGCCGGGCACGCCGACGTACAGGCCGCACACGCGATGCACTGACGTGGATCCAGTTCCGGCTTACCGCGAAAGCCGGGGCTGACCTCCAGCGGCGCAAAAGGGTATTTCACCGTGGGCTCTCCAGCCCGCATGATGGTTTTGAGTAATTTCAGCATTTTTCTGTCCTTACTTCAGCGGCGAACGACTACGGTCAATGCTGTAGCGCTCGATCTCTTTATACGGCACGGTTTTCGACTTGCGCTTACGCACATCAATCAGCGTCACGCGGTCAGTGCAGGAATAGCAAGGATCGAGGCTGCCGATAATCAGCGGCGCATCAGAAATGGTGTTGCCGCGCAGCATGTAGCGCAGAACGGGCCAGTTCGCATAGGTCGCGGCACGGCAGCGCCAGCGGAACAGCTTCTGGTTGTCGCCGAGCATGCTCCAGTGCACATCTTCGCCGCGTGGCGCTTCTACAAAGCCGAGGGCAAAAGCGTGTGGGCGATAGGTGAAGCCTTCGGTGAGCAGCGGCGTATTCGGCATCATGTCGAGGGCGTATTCGATCATCGCCAGCGAGTCGAAAGTCTCTTTCACGCGCACCATCACGCGGGAGAACACATCGCCACCAGGGAAGCTAAACAGCGTTTTCGGGATGTTGGCGTAGTCAGAATACGGATGGTCAAAACGCAGGTCGCGGGCAAAACCGCTGCCGCGAATCAACGGCCCTACCGGGCTAAAGTCGCGGGCAATTTGTCGGTCGAGAATACCGACGCCCTGGGTGCGTTGTTCCATATTGGGGGTTGCGAGCAGCATTTCGACGAGATCCGAGACCTCAGCGCGCATTTCCCGAACCAGCTTCAGCGTTTGCAGACGCTGCTCTTTGAGAATATCGCGGCGAACGCCGCCAATCAGATTGAGGCCATAGGTTTTACGCGAACCCGTCAGCAGTTCCGCCATCGTCATCGATTTTTCACGTACGCGGAAGAACTGCATAAAGCCGGTATCGAAGCCGACAAAGTGGCAGGAAAGACCCAGATTAAGCAGATGGCTGTGCAGGCGTTCGACTTCCAGCAATATCGAACGGATGGTATGCGCACGCTGCGGGACGTGGATCCCAAGCGCATTTTCGACGGACGTGGCGTAGGCCACGCTGTGGGCAAATCCACAAATGCCGCAGACCCTGTCCGACAAAAATGTCACTTCGTTGTAGCCCATCCGCGTTTCCGCCAGTTTTTCCATGCCGCGATGCACGTAAAACAGGCGATAATCGGCGTCGACTATCCGCTCACCATCGACAAAAAGGCGAAAATGCCCGGGTTCGTCGGAGGTAATATGCAGCGGGCCGATGGGGATCACGCGCGCGTCATCACCGCCGTCGTTAATAAACGGATAGGTTTCGCTATCGGTCGTCGGCCCTGGGCGCAGGCGATAATCCATGGCATCTTTACGCAGCGGATGCATATCGTCAGGCCAGTCGTCTGGCAGCACCAGTCGGCGCTGATCGGGCAAACCGACCGGAATAAGGCCATACATATCGCGAATTTCCCGCTCACCCCAGACCGCCGCCGGGACACGTGGCGTGACCGAAGGGAACTCACGACTGTTGGCATCGACCAACGCTTTCACCACAATCCAGCATTTTTCTGCGCCTTCAATCGAGAGCGCATAGTAAACCGCATAGTGTCCGTTCAGGCTGCGTTCGTCGTTACCAAACAGCACCGGTAGCCAGCCTTCATGCTGGTAGTAAAGATAATGGACGATGTCGGGCAGCAGATTCGTTTTTACCGTAATCGTCACCTGCGTCGGCGTTTGTCGCTCTTCGTCCAGCACCGCGCCAGGAAACTGAGTTCTTACTGCGGCCAGACAGGCTTCGCCGCGGATTGACTGGTTATTAACGCTGTCTGAATAATTCACTTTTACTCTCCGGTACCGATGCAGTAGTGGGGTTAACAAAATCACGCCAGCCGTTTAACTGACCAGGGCGTTCAGAGGAGCCTGAAAGCACGATCGCGGAGGCATTTTCCAGAATTCGGCTTACCGGTTGCGGTATGTGGGTACCCATGACCAGCATCATGACCAGCAGAACCACCATGGGGAGCGTCGTCAGCCAACCCAGTTCACCGCGACTCACCGCCTCTGGCGGGCGAGCAAACAGAACCCGGGCTACCATGCGGATCAGACCCGCCAGCACCACCGTCAGCAGCAGTAAGAGCACAATGGTGATCACGATATGATCGCGGGCAAGACCCGCCGTCACGATCATAAATTCACTGAGGAAGATATTGAACGGAGGCATGCCCGCGAGCGCGAGCGCACCGCCCGCAAACAGGACGGCGGTAAACGGCATGATTTTTAGCATCCCGCAGACCACATCAATATTGCGCGTGCCGTATTTCAGCAGTACGTTGCCGGAACCGCAGAACAGCAGGGTTTTCGCCAGACTGTGGTTTAAGGTATGCAGCAACGCCGCCAGAATCCCCAGCGGCCCGCCGATACCCAGCGCGACGGCGACCAGCCCCATGTTTTCCACGCTGGAATAGGCCAGCAGACGTTTCATGTCCTGCTGTACGAGAATAAAGAAGGCGGCAACCCCGACGGACAACAGACCGAAAATCAACAGCAGCATATTGGGGAAATCGCTGCCGATGGCGTTGCAGATAATGATGTAATACCGGATCAACACCAGCAGCGCGCAGTTAAGCAGTACCGCAGAAAGCAGGGCGCTCACCGGGCTTGGCGCCTCACTGTGCGCATCCGGCAGCCAGGCGTGCATCGGGAACAAACCCGTTTTGGTGCCGAAACCAATCAGGACAAACACAAACGCCAGCAGCATCAGCGTTGGGTCAAGCAGCGTCGCCTGCTTCAACACGTCAGTCCAGAAAATCGCCAGATTAGGATCGGACATCATGCTCGCGGCGTTGGCGTAAACCAGAACGGTGCCAAACAGACCGAAAGCGACGCCAACGGTACAGATGATGATGTACTTCCAGGCCGCTTCCAGTGAGGAGCGCTGGCCGTAAATGCCCACCAAAAACGCGGAACTGAGGGTGGTGGCTTCAATCGCCGCCCACATCACGATCAGGTTATTACTGGTCACCACCAGCAGCATCGTGAACAAAAACAAATGGAAGAAACCGTAATAGTTACAAAGCGTAAGCTCGGTGATTTCTCCGTGTTTCACCTCATGATTCATATAACCGATTGAATAGAGGCCCGTGAGAAAACCAATAATGCCCAGAATGGCTAAAAACAGACCGCTCAGGCTATCAATATGCAGCCAGCGATGCCCGGCGAAAATTTCGCCTACGCTCAGCGCTTCTTTTACCGTCCATAGCGTCAGAATCAGCAGTAATGCGATCCCCACGGTATGAATCAGGGTAACCGCGTTGCGTGCTGACCCGCCCGTCATGCGACAGGCAAAACAGAGCAATGAGATAACCAGTGGCGTCAGCAGCAGTAAGGTGAACATGACAGAATGACTCATTTCATTATCCCTTCAACGCAGTCAGGTTGTTCACGTCCAGCGTGCCATGGGTTCGCCAAATTTTTCTGGCCAGCAGCACCATCACGATAACGGCGAAAATGGCGTCGGTCGCAATGCCTATTTCGACCAGTTCTGGCGCGCGCCAGGCAATCAGCGCCAGCACCAGATGGGAGCCGTTCTCCATCAGGCAGTAGCCGAAAATCTGCCGCAATATATTGCGTTGGCTGATAATGCACAGCAGTCCGAGGAGGAAATGCCCCAGCGCAACCGCCAGTGCAGGCTTCAGGTCTGCCGCCATCGGTAATTTCACCGGCTGTACGACGAAAGCGCAGAGCAGCACAATTAGCGCGGCCAGTAACGCCATGGTTGCCGGGCCGAACAAGTTCTTTTCGGTGCTGACCGGGGCGATTTTGCGGACGGCAAAACTCATGATCATCGGCACCATCACCACTTTGGTGACGAAAGCGCTGACCGACCACATCATCAATTGCTCTGCCGCAAACACTTGCGAGAGCGTCACGAAAATGGACACCAGAACCAGCGACTGGACGGCATAAAAAATACATGAGAGGCGATAGCCTTTGACGCAGATCACCAGAAGTGACGTCAGCATCATCAGTCCCGCCAGATTATTTACGAGCGTTGTTCCCGTCATCCTTCACCTCCTTACTGAAGCCAGGTTGCGGCGATGACGCTGGACACAAGCGACATCACAATCAGTACCATCAATACCAGACGCATTGAGAGCGGCAGCGGCACTGCCTGCGCAACGTCGTCACTCGGTTTGCCCGGCACGACGCGACCAAACCAATAAATAAACCAACCGAAGCTGGCGACCGATTCAATCAGCACCAGAACCATGACGGGTATCAGCAACCAGTACTGACTGGAGAGCATGAAACCGGCGGCGAAAAGCGGGTACTTGCTGAAGAAACCGTTGAATGGCGGGACGCCGGTGATGGCCAGCGCCGCCACGCAGAAACCAATTCCCACCAGCGGCAACGTGCGCAATATGCCGCGCAGGCGCGGCAGCAGACGTGTTCCGCAGCTATAGCTCAGCGAACCCGCGACCAGGAAGAACAGGCTTTTGGCAAACGCATGGTTGACGATGTAAGCAATACCGCCTTCGAAAGCGAGATGAGAACCGAAGGTGGCAAGCGACAGCGCGAGAAAGATATAGGCCAGTTGGGTAATGGTCGACCAGGCCAGCAGACGCTTCATATCGTGTTGCGGCAGATACATCATGAAGCCGTAAATCAGCGTGACCAGCGCCATCACCACGCCTGTCCAGCCAATGGCGGGTGGGATCTGGCCGCCGTCGAGGATTGCGCGGGCAAAAATGTAAACCCCCACTTTGACCATCGAGGCCGCATGTAAATATGCACTGACCGGCGTTGGCGCTTCCATCGCATCCGGCAACCAGGCCTGGAGCGGCAACTGCGCCGATTTCCCCCATGCGGCGAACAGAATGCCGCCGTAGACCAGGTAGCGGGCGTCACCTTGCACTTCACTCAGCGCACTGAGCGCAAAGGTGCCGGTCTGTAAAAACAGCGTGGCGGCGGCGAGGTACAATCCCAGCGAGGCGATGTGAGTAATCAACAGCGCCTTTAATGCAGAACGCTGCGATTTCGCTGTCTGGTAGTAGCTGATCAGCGCCCAGGAACAGCCGCCGGTGATTTCGAAAAACAGCAGTTGCCCCAGAATAGTGGAAGAGAGAACCAGCCCGGACATGGCGCCGATAAAAATCAGCAGAAAGGCGTAATAGCGGTTGCTGCCGTTGTGCGGGTGTTCGCGGTTTTTTTCGGTCAAATAGCCGTTGGAAAAAAGTGAAACCAGCAGGCCGAGAAAAACAACCACAAACAGGATTAACGTACTGACGCGATCGATAACCAGCCCAAACAGCTCGACGTCATTGACGCCCGCCAGAGAAAGCACAACCGTCGCTTTCCCGGTCTGGTAAAACATGACCTCCAGCGCCAGCATACTGAGCGTCGCCAGTCCGGCAAAGAGCGTCCCCAATGTGGCGGCCTGGCGCTGTGGGGCAAGCGAAACGACCAGCGCGCCGATAAACGGTAGCAGCAGCGTCGTTAGAGCAAGAGATTCCATGGTATGTCGATGCTCCTTACAGACCGGTTAACCAGAAAACATACGACAGCGCGGCGAGACTAAAACCGAGCCAGGTAACGTGGTGCGTCAGCAGGAATCTGCCGCGCGCCAGAGTATTTTCGACGAAAGAGGCCAGCACGAAGAGCAGCAGAACTTTGCCCAACGTCACGACCAGCGAGATCAGTAAGCTGCTGAAGGTCAGGGTTGTTGCGTTACCAAACGGCAGGAACAGCGAGATGAACAATGCGGCCATCACCACCTGTTTCAGCCCAAGTCCCCACTTCACCAGCGCCAGTCCGGCACCGGAATACTCTGTTAACGGCCCTTCCTGAAGTTCCTGCTCGGCTTCTGCAACATCAAAAGGAATTTTTCCCATTTCAATGAAGCAGGCGAAACCGCAGGCGAGTAATGCCAGCAGTGTGGCGACCGGCGATGCCCAACCTGCGGCCAGTACGTTGCTAATGACGGCGATATGCGTGGAACCGGCCATTAACGCGATAACGAGCAGAGAGAGGATCAGAATGGGTTCCACCAGAATCCCCATCGTCATTTCGCGGCTGGCCCCGACACCTGAAAACGGACTTCCGGTATCCAGCCCGGAAAGGGCAAAAAAGAAGCGGAATAAGGCAAAGAGATAGATAAGGGTTATCAAATCGCCGCCGCCCGCGAGGGGCGACGTACGAATGAAGAGTGGCAGCGCCATTGCCACCACCAACATGCTGCTGAGCAATACCCATGGCATGACGCGAAACATCAGACCCGATGAAGAGGGCGCGACTTCCTGACGCTTTAACAGTTTGTTGATGTCGCGGTAATCCTGCCAAATCCCCGGCCCCGTGCGTGAGTGCATCCGGGCGCGGATCTGCCGGGAAATCCCGGTGAACAACGGCGTCAGTGCCAATAAAATGACGGCCTGCAACAACGCAAAACCTGCCAGATATCCGTCGAAGAGTGTGGGTGTCATGGTCGTTTCCTCAGACGGCGATAATCAGTAACAGAATGACCAGCGCAGCCACGACATACAGGCAATACAGGCGGAAGTCGCCGCTTTGCAGATACTGTATTTTGTGCGCCAGGCGCTGTGTCATACGAACGATGGGGGCGATGATGTACTCATCCCAGAACGGTTCCGTGTTCCGCGCAGCGGTCGTGGCGTGGCGTAAGCCACTGGCGAGCGGCGGTGACGGATCGAGCTGTTTGCGTAACCGATAAAGCGTGGAGAACATCACCCGCAGCGGCTGAGTGAAGCTGCCAGCAGAAGGCGCCATCGCGCTTTCCCAGCCGTAGCCGCAGGCCCAGGCATCCCCGGCGCGGCGAAACGCGCCGCGTCTGGAGCGATAGACCCACCAGTAAATACCCGGCAGGAGAGGCAGGGCGAGCAGCAGCAGGAAAACGGTTGACGGGGTCATCAGGGTTTCATGCATTTCTCCTGGGATCAGCGAAATTCCCTCTGCCACATGCGCGGTACTGGCCGCCGTAAACGAGAGCACAATCTGCATGATTTGCGGCGCGACCCAGCTTGCGCCGATGCCGGTAAAGACGCACAGCGCGGCGAGCACGGCCATTGCCACCACCATCTGCCAGGGCGCTTCCTGTGCCTGCTCCGCTTTTTCGCTGCGCGGCGCACCGCAGAAGCTGATGCCGTAAACTTTAACGAAGCACATGGCGGCCAGCGCACCCGTAATGGCGAGCATCACAATGGCGATAGGGCCCGCCAGGCGCAATGCCACATCGTCAAAGCGGGTCAGGGCGAATAACGACTGGTAGGTGTACCACTCGCTGATAAAACCGTTCAGCGGCGGCATCGCCGAAATGGCGAGACAGCCAATCAGAAACGCGCCCGCGGTCCAGGGCATCCGTTTCGCCAGCGCGCCCATTTTTTCCATATCGCGGGTGTGTAAACGCCAGATGATGGCCCCGGCGCCAAGAAACAGCAGACCTTTAAACAACGCGTGATTGAGCAGGTGAAAGAGGGCGCCCAGCAGGCCGACCGCCGCCAGGACTGGCTGGTGTATCGACAGGCCAATCATGCCGACCCCGACCCCGAGCAAAATAATGCCGATGTTCTCAACGGTGTGCCAGGCCAGCAGGCGTTTAATGTCATGCTCCGCCAGGGCATACAGTACGCCGAGCACGGCAGACACCGCGCCAAACGCCAGCACGACGATGCCCCACCACAGTGGAATGCCGCTGTGCCCAAGGAGATCGATACCGACCTTGAGAATGCCGAAAATGCCGATTTTCACCATCACGCCAGACATCAGCGCGGAAGCATGTGACGGCGCGGCAGGGTGAGCGCGGGGTAACCAACTGTGCAGCGGTAGCATCCCCGCTTTTGCGCCAAAGCCAAAAAATGCCAGCAGGAAAACGGCAGAAGCCAGACCGGGCGAAAGTGACAATTCCCGGAAGCTGGCGAAGTCGAGGCTGCCGCTTTGTCGCCACATCAGGAAGAAGGCGATCATTATCAGAACTGAACCGGCGTGGGCGATGAAGAAGTAAAGCATGCCTGCGCTGACGGATTCGTCATCCTGTTCGGCAATCACCAGGAACCATGAGGCCAGCGACATGATTTCGAACAGCACAATAAACCAGAAGGCGTTGTCCATCACCAGCAAGCCGACCATCGACGCGATAAAGAGGTTCATAAAGAACCCCATCGCAGCGGCACCTTTGCCGACGTATTCGCGCATGTAGGCCAAAGAGTAGAGCGCACAGACGGTGACCAGCAGTGAAATCACCAGCACCATAAAGGCTGACAGACTGTCCATTCGAACCGTCAGCGCGGCAAATGAGAAGGGAGTCTGAATAGCCCAGGTGAGCGTCGCGCCGGTTTTCAGTTGCGTTATCGCACTGCCGATACCGGTAAGTCCCCCTAAAACCCCCGATAAACCGGCGATATTAATGGCAGCCCGATCGCGTCCTGAGAATAACAATGACATCACGCCGCCGACGACATAGAGCGCCAGCGACCACATCAATAATTGCAGGGCATCCATTAACGTTGCTCCTGAGTCAATGAAAGAGGATCCAGCGCGAGATCCGGCATCGCGTCGACAGCCAGTTGTTGCTTCAGTCTGGTCTGCTGGCGCAGGACATCATCGGTGACCAGGTGCAACGCCTGAGTCACGCAGGTGGCGACGCACGCCGGACCGTCGGGGAGGAAATAGCAGAGGTCGCACTTAACGGCGATGGCTTGTACCCCCGCATCCCAGCGCAAGAAGGGGCTGAGCGCCGGAGCGCTTTCCGGCACGTCATTGAGTTGTCCTTCCGCCTGATGAGCAAACTGCGTGGGAACGTCAACAGGACGACTGCCGGAAGGGACAATGGCGCCAAACGGGCAGACAAGGCCGCAAAGTTTACAGCCAATGCAAAGGCTTTCATTGAGCTGAATGGCGTCATCATGGCGCGTGATCGCATTGACAGGACACACCTGCTTGCAGGGGGCGTCTTCGCAGTGACGACAAAGCACAGGCGCAGTTTGTGTGGGGGTTCGCACCAGAGCAAGTCGTGGATGTTGCTGCAAGCCTTGCTTTTTATGTACGTCCGAACACGCAGCAAGACAGGTATTGCATCCAATACACCACTGAGGATCGGCTATCACAAAGCGGTTCATGTGGCTCCTTGAGACAAAACAAAACGTTACGCCTGTTATGCACAAAGGATGCCAGTTTTTAAATTATCTTAAAATCAACTGGTTACATGAATTTTGCTGTGAATGCAGAACAAAAGTGATGGTCAATACCGTCTGCTATTTCGTGTGTCGGCATTAGTGTCGGCAGGGAAAATAACACTGTGATATTAGTCACATTGGGGGATGTTACGCAGAGAAAAACGGCGCTGGCGACAAAGGCGTCACCAGCGCCGGGAGGAGGAGTTACGCGTTTTCTTTTAACCAGTTCAGCACCACATCATGGTGATTGCTGGTTTTAAAGTCATCGAACACATGCTCAATTTTCCCGTCGGGATCGACGAGGAAACTGATGCGATGGATGCCATCGTAGGTTTTACCCATAAAGGATTTTTCACCCCAGATGCCGAATTGTTCGCAAACCTTATGATCTTCATCTGACAGCAGCGTGAAGTTAAGGACTTCTTTCTCAGCAAATCGGGAGAGCTTCTCAGGTTTATCGGTACTTACCCCCAGCACTTCAACACCTGCTTTTTTTAACTCGTCCATGTTATCGCGTAAGCCACAGGCTTGAACGGTACAGCCGGGCGTCATGGCTTTAGGGTAGAAATAAACCAAAACTCGCTGTCCCTGGAAGTCGGTTAAATTTACTTGTTCTCCGTCTTGATCCGGCAAGCTAAATTTCGGTGCGGTATCACCGGCTTTCAGTGGGTTCATTACTTAACTCCATCCTGTTCATCATGATGTGAATAATTGACAACGTTTATACTGCCTTGCGCATTGAGTTCTGTACATAATGATTTAAACGCGTGTTCAATATTTACCGAAACCTGCGATGCCGGGCTATGCGCGGTAATTTGAATAAAAAGTTGCGCAGCCTTTTCGTTTTCAGCAGGTTGAGTACGCGAAACCAGTTCGGCGATGTTCATTTGGTGGTTGTCGAACAGGGCGGTAAAACGCTCAATCAAATGCGGAGAGTCTGGCACGTCGACCTGCACCCACACCGTGGCGGGCATTGCCGGGCGAGGACGGGCGGTCGTGCGCTTCATCACAATCAATAAATCCAGCTCTGCGCCTTTCAACGGCAAGGTCGATTCAATCAGGGTGATGGCGTTCCAGGAACCCGATAACAACATAATAAACGTAAACTCATCCCCCAGCATCGCCAGTCGACTGTCTTCGATATTACAGCCGCAGCTGCTGACATGGCGGGTGATCGTGTTCACAATTCCCGGGCGATCGGCACCCAGCGCAGTGATGACCAGATAATGTTGCGATGACGATGTCAATCCTGTTCTTCCTTTCATAGGTGAGGTAATCATAAGGAAAGCATAAAAAAAACCTGCATACAACAATCAGAACGGCTCTGGTCACTTGCTTTTATTGTCGTACCAAACGTACCATTGAGACACTTATTTGCACAGGGGATGGCCCATGTTCACGGGAAGTATTGTCGCGCTTGTTACACCGATGGATGATAAAGGTAATGTCTGCCGGTCAAGCCTTAAAAAACTGATTGATTATCATGTCGCTAGCGGCACTTCGGCGATTGTTTCTGTTGGCACCACCGGCGAGTCTGCCACGTTAAGTCATGATGAGCATGGTGATGTGGTGATGATGACGCTGGAGCTGGCAGATGGACGTATTCCGGTGATTGCCGGAACGGGCGCCAATGCGACGGCGGAGGCTATTAGCCTGACTCAGCGTTTCAACGACAGCGGTATTGTCGGTTGCCTGACGGTGACGCCGTATTACAACCGTCCGACGCAGGAAGGGCTGTTCCAGCATTTCAAAGCCATCGCTGAGCACACCGACCTGCCGCAAATTCTGTATAATGTGCCATCCCGTACTGGTTGCGATATGCTGCCGGAAACCATTGGTCGCCTGTCGAAGGTGAAAAATATTGTCGCAATTAAAGAGGCGACAGGGAACTTAAGTCGCGTTCACCAGATCAAAGAGCTGGTTTCAGACGAGTTCGCGCTGCTTAGCGGCGATGATGCGACCTCGATGGACTTTATGCAGCTCGGTGGTCATGGCGTGATTTCTGTAACGACTAACGTTGCAGCGCGCGAAATGGCTGAAATGTGCAAACTGGCGGCAGAAGGGCGTTTTGCCGAGGCGCGTGTGATCAACCAGCGTCTGATGCCGTTACACAACAAATTATTTGTCGAACCCAATCCTATCCCGGTGAAATGGGCATGTAAGGAGTTGGGTCTTGTGGCGACCGATACGCTGCGCCTGCCAATGACGCCGATCACGGATAATGGTCGTGAGATTGTCAAAGCGGCGCTTAAGCATGCCGGTTTGCTGTAAAGTTTAGGGAGATTTGATGGCTTACTCAGTACAAAAGTCGCGCCTGGCCAAGGTTGCGGGTGTTTCGCTTGTTATGCTGCTCGCTGCCTGTAGTTCTGACTCGCGCTACAAGCGCCAGGTGAGCGGTGATGAATCCTATCTGGATGCCGCACCGCTTGCTGAACTTCATGCCCCTGCAGGGATGATTCTGCCGGTGCAAACAGGCGACTACAACGTTCCGGTGACCAACGGCAGCGGTGCTGTGGGTAAAGCACTGGACATTCGTCCTCCAGCTCAGCCGTTAGCGCTGGTCAGCGGCGCGCGTACCCAGTTTACTGGCGATACCGCAACCCTGCTGGTGGAGAATGGTCGTGGCAACACGCTGTGGCCACAGGTTGTTAGTCTGATTCAGTCTAAAAACTACCCGATAGACAAACGTGACGATGCCACTCAGACACTGACGACCGGTTGGGTTGACTGGAACCGTCTGGATGAAGACGAGCAGTATCGCGGACGCTATCAAATCTCTGTTAAACCGCAAGGTTATCAACAGGCTGTCTCAGTGAAACTGGTTAACCTGGAACAGGCGGGTAAACCGGTTGCCGATGCGGCGTCGTTGCAGCGTTACAGCGCTGAGATGATGAACGTTATCTCTGCGGGTCTCGATAAGACGGCCACAGACGCGGCGAATGCGGCGCAGAATCGTTCTGCTGCGACCATGGACGTACAGAGCGCGGCCGACGACACCGGTCTGCCGATGCTGGTCGTACGTGGTCCGTTTAACGTCGTCTGGCAGCGTCTGCCGGCAGCGCTTGAAAAAGTGGGCATGAAAGTGACCGACAGCACGCGCTCGCAGGGCAGCCTTGCAGTGACCTATAAACCGCTTTCTGACAGTGGCTGGCAGGAACTGGGCGCAAGCGACCCGGGGCTGGTTTCCGGCGATTATAAATTGCAGGTCGGTGATTTAGACAACCGTAGCAGCTTGCAGTTTATCGATCCGAAGGGGCATACCCTGACGCAATCGCAAAACGATGCCCTGGTTGCCGTATTCCAGGCTGCATTCAGTAAGTAATAAAACAGGGCTGGAGATATCCGGCCCTTTTTTCTGATATGATACGCAAACGTGTGCGTCGGCAGAAAAACGCAATTTTTATCGTTAATTCACACCCAGGAGTGTTAAAGATGCAAAAGCAAGCTGAGTTGTATCGTGGTAAAGCGAAAACCGTATACAGCACGGAAAACCCGGACCTGTTGGTGCTCGAATTCCGCAATGATACGTCAGCAGGGGATGGCGCGCGCATTGAACAATTTGATCGCAAAGGAATGGTGAACAACAAATTCAACCATTTCATTATGACCAAACTGGCAGAAGCGGGTATCCCGACCCAGATGGAGCGACTGCTTTCCGACACCGAATGTCTGGTGAAAAAGCTGGATATGGTGCCGGTCGAGTGCGTGGTACGTAACCGCGCGGCAGGCTCTCTGGTGAAACGCTTAGGCGTAGAGGAAGGCATTGAACTGAACCCGCCGTTGTTCGATCTGTTCCTGAAAAACGACGCTATGCATGACCCGATGGTCAACGATTCCTACTGCGAAACCTTTGGTTGGGTGAGCAAAGAGAATCTGGCACGGATGAAAGAGTTAACCTACAAAGCCAACGATGTGCTGAAAAAGCTGTTTGATGATGCTGGCCTGATTCTGGTCGACTTCAAACTGGAATTCGGTCTGTATAAAGGTGAAGTGGTACTGGGTGATGAGTTCTCTCCGGACGGCAGCCGTCTGTGGGATAAAGAGACGCTGGATAAAATGGACAAAGACCGTTTCCGTCAGAGTCTTGGCGGCCTGATCGAAGCCTATGAAGCCGTCGCACACCGCCTGGGTGTAAAGTTAGACTAACATCTTCTCGTAAACCGGAGGGTTAAAAACTCTCCGGTTCATCCCGAACAGCCGATTCTGGTAGCTGTTTCCTATGGTAATCCTCTCCCTGAGCGCCTACGATCATCACTATAACGAATATATTGATGAGGTATGACTATGCGCTGGCAAGGGCGTCGTGAAAGTGACAATGTGGAAGACAGGCGTAATAGCACCGGTGGTGGCCCCTCCATGGGTGGGCCTGGCTTTCGTTTGCCGAGTGGCAAGGGCGGTATCGTTCTGCTGATTGTGGTGCTGGTCGCGGGTTATTACGGCGTGGACTTAACCGGGCTAATGACCGGAGAGCCGGTCTCGCAACAACAATCGACACGTTCCATCAGCCCGAATGATGATGAAGCGGCAAAATTTACCTCGGTGATCCTGGCAACAACAGAAGACACCTGGGGACAACAGTTTGAAAAGATGGGGCGTACCTACCAGCAACCGAAGCTGGTGATGTACCGTGGCACGACGCGTACCGGGTGCGGCGCGGGCCAGTCGGTGATGGGGCCGTTTTACTGCCCGGCGGACGGTACCGTCTACATCGATCTCTCGTTCTATGATGACATGAAGAACAAACTGGGCGCCGATGGCGATTTTGCTCAGGGCTATGTGATTGCCCACGAAGTGGGGCACCACGTGCAAAAACTGCTGGGCATTGAGCCAAAAGTGCGTCAGTTGCAGCAGAACGCAACGCAGACAGAAGCCAATCAGCTTTCCGTACGTATGGAATTACAGGCGGATTGTTTTGCCGGCGTCTGGGGCAACAGCATGAAACATCAGGGCGTGCTGGAATCGGGTGATCTGGAAGAAGCGTTGAATGCCGCTCAGGCGATTGGCGACGATCGTCTGCAACAGCAGGGGCAGGGGCGTATTGTCCCGGACAGCTTTACGCACGGAACTTCTGAGCAACGTTATACCTGGTTTAAACGCGGATTTGATAGCGGCGATCCGGCACAATGTAATACCTTTGGCAAAGGCTTTTAAACGACCGGGGCAGGGATGTTGGAAAACAATGTGCTGAGTACCTTAACTGCGCAAATGACGCAGCAGGGGATACGCCGTCTGCTGGTGCTCAGTGGCGATGAACGTTGGTGCGCTGAACAGGCGCTCATGCTGCGCGACGCGTTAGCGGGCGACTGGCTGTGGGTGGCGTCTGAAGCGCCCGTAGAGCCGCACTGTCGGCCGCAGGCGCTGCAAACATTACTGGGGCGAGAATTTCGTCATGCGGTATTTGATGCGCGCCAGGGGTTTGACGCCGCCGCGTTTGCCGCGTTGAGTGGTACGCTTCAGGCGGGAAGCTGGCTGGTATTACTGACGCCTGCCTATGCGACCTGGGAAAATCACCCTGACGATGATTCGCTACGCTGGAGCGACTGCGCACAACCGATTCCCACCCCCCACTTTGTGCAACATTTTCTGCGATGCATCACCCGCGATGAGCAGGTGTTGCACTGGCGACAACATCAACCTTTCTCGTGGCCGCACTTTCCAGCCCGTGATGACTGGCAGCCCGCATCGGGTGAGCCGCAGCCTGAACAAGCCGAAATTTTGCAGCAGTTGTTGCAAATGCCTTCCGGCGTGGCCACCGTCACCGCCGCGCGTGGTCGGGGAAAATCGGCGTTGGCAGGGCAGTTGATCAGACGCATCGGCGGCACGGCAATTGTGACGGCCCCGGCGAAAGCGGCAACGGACGTGCTGGCGCAGTTCGCGGGTGACAAATTTCGTTTTATTGCGCCGGACGCGTTGCTGGCGGGTGCTGAGTCCGCTGACTGGCTGATTGTTGATGAAGCTGCGGCACTTCCCGCTCCGCTACTTCATCGTCTGGTGACGCGGTTTCCGCGCACGCTGTTGACCACCACCGTTCAGGGTTACGAAGGCACTGGTCGCGGCTTTTTACTGAAGTTTTGCGCTTACTTTGCCCATCTTCGGCGTTTTGAACTGCGCCAGCCAATTCGCTGGGCGCAAGGATGCCCGCTGGAAAAAATCGTCAGCGACGTCCTGGTGTTTGATGATGAGACGTTCGCGCTGACCCCGCAGGGCGATATTCGCATCTCGGCGTTTGCACAGGATGCCTGGCGCACAAACCCGGAACTGCCGCTGGCGGTATATCGACTGCTCTCCGGGGCGCACTATCGCACATCGCCGCTGGATTTACGCCGCATGATGGATGCTCCCGGTCAGCATTTTCTTCAGGCCTCGGGGAGTGACCGTGTGGCTGGGGCCGTCTGGCTGGTTGATGAAGGCGGATTGTCCGCCCCTCTGAGTCAGGCGGTCTGGGCGGGCTACCGCCGACCCCGAGGTAATCTGGTGGCTCAATCGCTGGCGGCGCACGGAGGCTCTCCGCTGGCGGCAACGTTGACCGGGCGACGCGTGAGCCGCATTGCCGTACATCCCACACGGCAACGTGAAGGCCTGGGTCAACAGTTGATCGCCCAGGCTTGTGCCGACGCGTCTCAACGGGATTATCTCTCCGTCAGCTTTGGCTTCACCGCAACATTGTGGCGCTTCTGGCAACGCTGTGGATTCATCCTGGTCCGGATGGGGAACCATCGGGAAGCGAGTAGCGGGTGTTTTACGGCAATGGCCATTTTGCCAATCAGCGAGGCGGGGAAACAACTGGCAGAGCGTGAACATTACCGGCTGCGCCGGGATGCGGCTGCACTGTCTCACTGGAACGGTGAAGCGGTTCCGGTTATCCCGCTGAAAGAGGCTACGCTTAATGATGATGACTGGCTGGCGCTGGCAGGTTTTGCTTTTGCCCATCGTCCGCTGCTGACGTCGTTAGGCAGCCTTAGTCGTCTGCTGGAGACCTGCGCTCTCCCGCTTCCTGCGTTACGCGGACATCTGCAGGACAAAGAGAGTGAAGGGCAATTGTGTGCGAGACTGGCGCTGTCAGGGCGTAAGGCGCTGCTGGTCATGCAGAGAACGGAAGTGGCGCAGGCGCTGGCAACGCTGGATGCCGGACGCGCGCAGCGGTTACATGATCGTATTTTGCAATGGCAATTTTTTCACTAACTCCTTCAATTTCCTGGCATGGTCATTGTGATTAAGCGGCGTAGAATCGACTCATCAGTTAAGGAGATTGCCATGAAACATGACCATTTTGTTGTTCAAAGTCCTGCCCAACCCGCGCAACAGTTGTTGCTGCTGTTTCATGGCGTGGGTGACAACCCGGTTGCGATGGGAGAACTGGGGCGCTGGTTTATTCCTCTGTTCCCGGACGCGCTGATCGTCAGCATTGGGGGCGCAGAACCCTGTGGCCCGGCACCGGGACGCCAGTGGTTTTCCGTGCAGGGCGTGACGGAAGAAAATCGTCAGGCGCGGGTAGACGCGATCATGCCGGTTTTCGTTGAAACTATCCGCTACTGGCAACAGCAAAGCGGGGTGGGCGCGAAAGCCACAGCGCTGATTGGCTTTTCACAAGGCGCGATTATGTCGCTGGAAAGCGTGAAAGCGCATTCGGGACTGGCCTCCAGAGTGATTGCGTTTAATGGTCGCTACGCCAGCCTGCCACAAACCGCGACAACCGCGACCACCGTGCATCTGATTCACGGCGGTGAAGATCGGGTGATTGAGTTATCGCATGCGGTGGCGGCCCAGGAAGCCTTATTACGGGCGGGTGGCGATGTCACACTGGATATCGTGGAAGGTTTAGGTCACGCCATTGATGACCGCAGTATGCAGTTTGCGCGCGATCATTTGCGCTTTACCGTGCCGAAGCATTACTTCGATGAAGCGCTGAGTGGCGGTACGCCGCATGATGATGACGTCATTGAGATGATCTGACAGGTAAGGCCGGATGGCAACGCTACGCGTGCTATCCGGCCTACGGGTTACTTCTTCGGTTGATCTTTCTTCGGCCAATCGTCGTCATCGTCCCACTTGTCGTTAAAGTCACGATGTGGGGGAAGATCCGGCTTATTGGCGAGGAATTTTTTATGGTCGACGCGCTTGAGATCTTTGATCACGTTCAGCAGTACGCCTACCAGAAAAACCAGTATCAGAACCCACCAATATTGTGCCAGCCAGTCCATGCTTATTTCCTCTTTCGGGAACACTCATCAGGCGACGAGTTGCTCCATGATACGTTGATACATACGGGCAAGCAGTTGCAGATCGGCCGCATTCACACATTCATTAATTTTATGAATGGTGGCGTTGACCGGCCCAAGTTCCACCACTTGTGCTCCCATACGTGCAATAAACCGCCCATCGGATGTTCCACCCGTCGTGAGCAGTTGGGGTTTGATCTCATTATAGTGCTCAATGGCATTCACCACCGCATCCACCAGTTTGCCGCGTGCCGTCAGGAAAGGCTGGCCGGAAAGCCACCAGTCGACGGTGTAGCGTAACTGATGTTTGTCGAGCAGCGCCTGCACGCGGGACTTGATCATCTCGTCGTTCAGTTCCGTGCTAAAACGGAAATTGAACTGGACAAACAATTCACCCGGGATCACGTTATTACTGCCGGTGCCCGCCTGGATGTTGGCAATCTGCATGCTGGTGGCAGGGAAAAATTCATTGCCCTGATCCCACTCAATCCCCACCAGTTCGTTCAGCATGGGCGCTGCGCGGTGAACGGGGTTATCGGCCAGATGCGGGTAAGCCACGTGGCCCTGGACGCCGTGAATCGTCAGATTACAGGTCAGTGAACCACGACGACCATTCTTCACCACGTCGCCGACGATTTCAGTGCTGGACGGTTCGCCCACCAGACAATAATCGAGCCTTTCACGGCGCGCCATCAGCGCTTCAACCACTTTAACGGTGCCATTTTGCGCGCTGGCTTCTTCATCTGAGGTGATCAGAAATGCCAGACGTCCGCGATGATTAGGATGCTGAGCCACGAAGCGCTCTGCCGCCACCACCATCGCCGCCAGTGAACCTTTCATGTCTGCCGCGCCGCGCCCGAACAGCATACCGTCACGGATCGTTGGCTCGAAAGGCGGGTTAATCCACCGATCGACATCTCCGACGGGCACCACGTCGGTGTGGCCGGCAAAGGCCAGGGTTTCACCTTGTCCGCGCCATGCCCAGAAATTCTGTGTGTCACCAAAATCCATACGCTCGACGGTAAAACCGATAGCGCGCAGGCGTTCAATCATTAACGCCTGACATCCCGCATCATCCGGGCTCAGGGAAGGGCGGCGAATAAGCTGCTGTGTCAGCTCAATAACCGGGCACGACATAGACTACACCTCATTAAAAAACTGCTGATAACTGGATTCGCTAAAGCCAAGCAGCATAGGCTTACCGGGCGTCCAGAGCAATGGTCGTTTTATTATTGCTGGCGTTTCTGTCATCAATGCGGCAGCGGCATTCGCATCGGTAATGCTGTTACGCGTTGCTTCATCAAGTTTACGCCAGGTGGTGCCGCGCGTATTCAGTAACGCTTCCCAACCTAACTCAGCAATAAAGGTATTCAATAATTCACTCTCTAATCCGTCCGCACGGTAATCGTGGAAACGGTAGTCAATGCCGTTCGCCTCCAGCCAGCGCCGCGCTTTCTTGATGGTGTCACAGTTTTTGATGCCGAAGACGGTAACCATTTTTGAATCCTTTTACGCGAATTTCGAATAGTTAAGCAATATTAACGCAGTGCATGACCACGCGGAATAGTCATCATCGCTGTTATTTCTCAGGTAATGATGACCGTAAAATATAACATTGTTGAATGTGTTGTGAATAATAATACATGAATGTTCTTGAATATTCCGTAGAGGTGATAATTCAGATTATCACCTGTTGCAATTGCCTGTTTTTACATCAAAATTGAAAAAGTCGTAGATGATGTATGATTGTTGCGAAATATTGCAGTTGGTCACATAAAGTTTATGGGTATAGAACCATAGTGATGATGTCACTTTGTTTTCAGGATAATATTATTCCCAACCAAACGGCTGAATGGTCTTCTCCTGAAGATAATGTTTTTGTAGAATACCCATAATAATAAGAGAGGTTGTTATGATTGAACGTGAACTGGGGAACTGGAAAGACTTTATCGAAGTGATGCTTCGTAAATAGTTTTCAGGACGAAATAAGCAGTGAAATAATCATAGTGTGAAGGTTTCACACAGAAAAGGCGACCCGTTGGCAGGTCGCCTTTTTTATGGCGCGATTATTCTGGTCGCGGTTTCAGCGGAAAACGTCGACGCACCAGCACGAAGAACAACGGTACGAAGTAGATCGCCAGAATCGTTGCGGAGATCATTCCGCCCATCACGCCGGTTCCCACGGCGTGCTGACCACCGGAACCTGCACCATTACTGATCGCCATCGGCAATACCCCGAAGATAAACGCCAGCGAGGTCATCAGAATCGGTCGCAAGCGCTGACGACAGGCGTGCAAAGTGGCTTCCAGCAGATCGTGCCCTTTCTCATTCATCTCGTTGGCAAATTCGACAATCAGAATGGCGTTTTTCGCCGAAAGACCAATGACCGTGAGTAACCCGACCTGGAAATAGACGTCGTTTTCCAGACCGCGCATCCACGTGGCGAGCAGGGCGCCGATAACGCCCAGCGGCACCACCAGCATCACCGAGAACGGCACTGACCAGCTTTCATACAACGCCGCCAGACACAGGAATACCACCAGTAGCGAGATGGCGTACAGCGCTGGCGCTTGTGCGCCAGAGAGGCGTTCCTGATATGACATCGCGGTCCACTCCAGACCAAAACCTGTCGGCAATTGGCGTACCAGCGACTCCATAATATCCATCGCGGTGCCGGTGCTGACGCCGGGGGCGGCTTCCCCCACAATTTCTACCGCAGAGTAGCCGTTGTATCGCTCCAGACGCGGTGAACCCGTTTCCCAGTATGAGGTTGCAAAAGCGGAGAATGGCACCATCCCGCCCTCTTTATTGCGCACGTACCAGAGATTGATATCGCCTGGCAGCATGCGGTATTTTGCCGCCGCCTGTACGTACACTTTCTTCACACGACCTCTGTCCATAAAGTCGTTGACGTAGCTCGACCCCCAGGCGGTTTGCAACGTGTCGTTGATATCGTCGATAGCAACGCCAAGCGCCTGCGCTTTACGTTGGTCAATTTCAATTTGCAACTGTGGGCTGTCGTCCAGGCCATTGTGACGGACACGGGTCAACAGGCTGTCTTTCCCGGCGAGCTCAATCAGTTGGTCGCGGGCAGCCATTAATGCGTCATGCCCGGCACCGGCGTGATCCTGAAGCTCCATATCAAAACCGGCGGAACTGCCAAGGCCGCTGATCGCGGGAGGACTGCTGGCGAACACCCTGGCTTCTTTAATCTTGCTAAAGGCTTTCGTTGAACGCTCAATAATGGCAAACGACGTTCCGGTTGTGGTGTCTCGCTCGTCCCAGTCTTTTAAACGGACAAACATTCGCGCCACGTTCTGCCCGTTTCCGCCCGGCCCTGAGCCGACCGTTGAGAAGACGGACATGATGTTGTCTTTCTCATGGGTAAAGAAATATTTCTCAACTTCCTCCACCACTTTCAGTGTCTGTTGCTGCGTTGAACCGCTGGGTAACTGGACGGAGGTGGTGAACATGCCGCGATCTTCCAGCGGTAAAAAGGAAGTTGGCAGGCGCAAAAACAGGAACACCATACCGCCAAGCAGCAGCACGTAGATCAGTATCCAGCGCAGGCTGCGATGCAGAATTCTCGCGACCCCTTTTTCGTAACGTTCAGCACTGCGGTTAAAGTTGCGGTTAAACCAGCCGAAGAAGCCTTTTTGCCCGTGCTGTTCGCCTTTATGCAACGGCTTCAGTAACGTGGCGCACAGGGCAGGGGTCAGGATCATTGCCACCAGTACGGAGAGCACCATCGCGGCCACAATGGTGATAGAGAACTGTCGATAAATCGCCCCGGTTGTCCCGCCGAAGAAGGCCATCGGCACAAATACCGCAGAAAGCACCATCGCGATACCGACCAGTGCCCCCTGAATTTGCCCCATTGATTTGCGTGTTGCTTCACGCGGAGAGAGCCCTTCCTCGCTCATTATTCGCTCGACGTTCTCCACGACCACGATGGCGTCATCGACCAACAGGCCAATTGCCAGCACCATCGCGAACATTGTTAACGTATTGATGCTGTAACCAAACGCGTAGAGCACGGAGAAGGTACCCATCAATACCACGGGCACCGCAATGGTCGGGATAAGCGTCGCACGGAAGTTTTGCAGGAACAGGTACATGACGAGGAACACCAGCAGGATGGCTTCCAGCAGCGTTTTTACCACATCTTCAATAGAGGCTTTTACAAAGGAGGTGGTTTCATAGGCAACCTTGTATTCCAGCCCATGCGGGAAGTACTGCGCCAGCTCATCCAGACGGTGAAGAACCTGACTGGCAGTGGCCATTTCATTGGCGCCAGAGGCCAGTTTCACCCCGAGACCCGAAGCAGGATTGCCGTTAAAGCGGCTAATGTAATCGTACTTTTCTGCCCCCATTTCAACGGTGGCGACATCCGCCAGCTTAACCTCGGAACCGTCCTGATTGACGCGCAGCGTAATGGCGCGGAATTGATCGGGCGTTTGCAGCAGCGATTGCGCATTAATGGTGGCGTTCAGCGCCTGTTTGTCCACCGAGGGCGTACCGCCTAGTTGCCCGACGGCGATCTGCGCATTCTGCGACTCAATGGCGTCGGTCACGTCTTTGGCGGTCATCTGCACGCTGTTCAGTTTGGCGGGATCCAGCCAGATTCGCATTGAATACTGTGAACCGTAGGCATCAATGTCCCCCACGCCATTCACGCGGCTCAGCGGATCCTGAATATTACTGGCGACATAGTCGGCGATATCCTGCTTATCCATCGAGCCATCAGTAGACACAAATGCGATAGTCAGGATATTGGTATCCCCGGTTTTTCGCACGGTAACGCCTTGATCCTGTACCGCCTGCGGCAACTTGCGCATTGCGGATTGCAACTGGTTTTGTACCTGCTGAACAGCTTCATCCGGGTCGGTTCCGGCAATAAAACTGAGCGTGATCGACGCTTGCCCTGTTCCGCTACTTTGCGATGACATGTACATCAGATTATCGAGGCCGGTCATATTTTGTTCGATAACCTGAGTGACGGTATTTTCCAGCGTTTGTGCAGAAGCGCCCGGATAGTTTGCGTTGATTCGCACGTTCGGCGGCGCCAAATCGGGGTATTGTTCAACGGGTAAAGAAAAAATGGCCAGGGTTCCTGTCAGGCACAACAGTATTGCCAGCACCCAGGCAAAAATGGGGCGATCGATGAAAAAATTCGCCATTAAAAGAGGACCTCGTGTTTCTACGTATCGTTATGGGTATGACTTGCATCACTGTAGCGGCAAGGCGTCGGGCAAACGTGGAGAAAAAAAGGAGATAATGTAAATTATCATACCCATTTACAGTGTACGTTTTGTGCCTGTCGCGTCTGGCCTGTATTCAGGTTTTCTGACGCTTTGCCATTCTTTACGTCAGTTGACTCTCTTGTGTTTCTGAGGATCGGAAACTGATGCTCACCAGCGTACCTCCCCCGGAAGGTTGTGAAAAAAGTAAGGTACCGCTGAGTCTTTCAGCACGCTCACGCATAATGTTCAGGCCATAGTGCCCCGGGGGTTCGTTGGGTTCGCCGATCCCCACGCCATTATCCCGAATGTAAACGGTATGATTTCCGTCCGGCGCCGTGACGCAACTGACGGCAATTTCGGTGGCGTCGGCATGTTTAATGGCATTCAGCACTGCCTCCCGGATTATCTGCAACAAATGCACCTGCATTTGCGCATCCAGCGCCAGCGTGGGCAAGCGACAGTCCAGAGACAGTTTAGCGGAGGTTTGATTTTGCAGGGTATCGAGCATTTCGTGCAATGCCGAGGGCAAATCGGCCTGCTGCAACGTCAGACGGAAGGTGGTGAGCAGCTCACGCAATTGGCTCCAGGCATCGTTCAACGCCACGGAAAAATCGGTGAGGATCGATTGTGCGACTTCGTTCTCTTGCGCCACGGAGCGTTTTAACAAGGTAAGCTGAATGCGCAAATAGGAAAGCATCTGCGCCAGCGAGTCGTGCAGTTCGCGGGCGATGGTCGCGCGTTCTTCCATCAACAGCAACTGCTGGAAGTGTTTCTGTGCCTGGTTAAAGTACAACCCGCGCCCCAGCATACTTGAAACGCTGTTCAGCAGTGGCGCGGAGGCATTGATGTTAGGGCTTTGCCAGTGTAATTCGCCATAGACCGTCTCCTGCATGGTGACAGGCAGGATTTGCAGCGGGAGAGAGGCGCTTCGCATCCCTTCGCTGATGCGCCAGTTGTCGCCGACGGTCAACTCCAGATAATACGCGGCGTCATTTTCCCGCACGATCTTCAGAATATGGCGGAAACAGTGCACATCGATCTGACTGGTATTCAGCGCCTGAGAGCACTGATAGAGCACCTCAAGCTGGCGGTTCGCTTCATGCAGATCGTGGGTTTTCTCTTCGACAGAGGCCTCGAGCGAACGATAAAGTTTATACAGTTCGCTCGACATCTGATTAAAGGTTTTTGCGAGCAATCCCAGTTCGTTGGGTAAATCCGTGTCCAGCGGCGGGGTATCAAACTGTCCGTGCTCAATACGCTGGCTCGCCATCACCAGTTGATTGAGCGGTCGCACGACCTGTTGGCGAATCCGTCGCAGCGTAAAGAAGACCAGCGTAAAAATCCCAATCCCGCCTGCCAGCGAAATGCCGACGACCAGCATCATTTTCCGCTCGGCGTAGCGCTGGAGCGCCAGCACATACAAATCTATCTGATCGACATACGCGTTGATGTTTTTTTGATACCAGGGCAAGTCGCCGTCAACCAGCCGCGCGTCCATTTCCAGCCAGTTCGCATGTAGCCGCGCATAGCCGCTCTTTACCGCATCCGGAACGTACCAGGTATTCAGGTTTTGCAACACCGGCGAGTTCAGGGTCTGCTGGAACAACTGGCGGTGCGCATTCAACTGGGGGCTGTGGCTTTGCAGGTCGTAGCCCAGCCGATAGCTTTGCATACGCAGTGAGCCAGAAATATTGATGGCTTCGGCATCCTGCAAACTGCTGGCAAGCGTCAGCAACGCGACACCGGTAGAAAGTATCGACAGCAAAACAATGTAAAAAAATGCCCGGGCCAGGCTGGCCGAGACAGGGCGTTTGACCGTCACACGCGTAATCCTCTGTACAAAGGCAATGGGTAAAGCGCAGGTGGCGAAATGATAGAGAAAGTTCGGAATTAACTAAAACGCAATTTCACCTGCCATGAAATAAATTGATCTGCCACAGGTTCTGGATAAATAGTTGTGCATCCTGGGCAAATGGACATTGCCGACCTTTGCTGGGTCGGTTAATAACATTGTTCCTATAAAGAATAAGGTTTTTACAACCAAAACAGAAGGTCGCCATGAATCGTTTTATTATGGCTAATAGCCAGCAGTGCCTGGGTTGCCATGCCTGTGAGGTCGCCTGCGTGATGGCGCACAATGCAGAGCAACATGTACTGAACCAACAACACTACAAACCCAGGATTACAGTTATCAAACATCAGCATCAGCGCAGCGCGGTGACCTGCCACCACTGTGAAGATGCACCCTGCGCCCGAAGCTGTCCAAACGGCGCGATAAGCCACGTCAACAGCAGCGTGCAGGTGAATCAGCAGAAATGCATCGGCTGCAAATCCTGCGTGGTCGCCTGTCCGTTTGGCACCATGCAAATTGTGCTGACGCCGGTCGCCCGCGATCAGGTCAAAGCCACCGCGCACAAATGCGATTTGTGTCAGGATCGTGAAGGCGGCCCGGCCTGCGTAGAAAACTGCCCGGCCGACGCGTTGCAACTGGTGACGGAGTCGTCGCTTGCCAGCTTGTCAAAAGCGCGCCGTTTGCGTACGGCACGTCAGGAAAGCCAACCCTGGCATACTGAGGCCACCGGGATGACGCCTTACGTCATCAGTAAAGTTGAGCAGATGCAGGCGACACCGCCACGCGGTGAGCCGGACAAGCTGGCGATTGAGGCGCGAAAAACCACCTTTGAAGAAATTTATCTGCCATTTCGCACGACTCAGGCCCAGCGTGAGGCGTCGCGCTGCCTGAAGTGCGGCGAACACAGTATCTGCGAATGGACTTGCCCATTGCACAATCATATTCCGCAGTGGATTGAGCTCGTCAAAGCCGGAAACATCGACGCGGCGGTGGAACTCTCCCACCAGACGAACTGCCTGCCGGAAATTACCGGGCGCGTTTGCCCTCAGGACAGATTGTGTGAAGGCGCATGTACCGTTCGTGACGAGCACGGCGCAATCACTATCGGCAACATTGAGCGTTACATTTCCGACCGGGCGTTGAGCAAAGGTTGGCGGCCCGACCTGAGCGATGTTCAGAAGGTCGACAAACGTGTCGCCATCATCGGCGCGGGGCCAGCAGGTTTAGCCTGTGCAGATGTACTGGCGCGTCATGGTGTGAGTGCGACGGTGTTCGATAGGCATCCGGAAATCGGCGGTTTGCTGACATTTGGCATCCCGGCGTTCAAGCTGGATAAATCGCTGCTGGCGCGCCGTCGGGAAATCTTCAGCGCAATGGGGATCCATTTTGAGCTGAATTGTGAAGTGGGCAAAGAGGTCACGCTTCAAGCGCTGCTGGACGATTTCGATGCCGTCTTCGTGGGCGTGGGAACCTACCGCTCCATGAAAGCCGATCTGCCGAACGAAGATGCGCCGGGGGTTTACGACGCGCTGCCGTTCCTGATAGCTAACACGAAAAACGTGATGGGTATTGATGAATTTCCGGATGAACCCTTTATTGATACCGCTGGGCTCAATGTCGTGGTATTGGGCGGCGGCGACACGGCAATGGATTGTGTGCGTACGGCGCTGCGCCACGGAGCAAGTCAGGTCACCTGTGCTTACCGCCGTGATGAAGTCAACATGCCGGGGTCGAAGAAAGAGGTGAAAAACGCCAGGGAAGAAGGGGCAAACTTCGAATTCAACGTCCAGCCGGTCGATCTGGTGCTCAACGATGAAGGACGCGTGAGCGGAGTACGGTTCCTGCGTACCCAATTGGGCGAACCTGATGCGCAAGGACGACGCCGTCCGGTGCCTGTCGCAGGCAGCGAATTTGTCATGCCAGCGGACGCGGTCATTATGGCGTTTGGTTTTCATCCTCACGGTATGCCGTGGCTGGAAGCGCACGGGGTGAAGGTCGATGACTGGGGTCGTATCGCGGCAAACGTCGAAAGCACTTTTCGTTATCAGACCACCAATCCGAAAATCTTCGCCGGAGGCGATGCGGTACGCGGCGCCGATCTGGTGGTCACGGCAATGGCGGAAGGGCGACATGCCGCGCAGGGGATGATTGACTGGTTAGGCATAAAATCAGTCAAATCTCACTAGGTCGGGCTGACGACAAATCCGGTTTCACGGCGTAGTATGGTGATTCACTTCTCGCTGTGGAGCCGGTATGTCGCAAAAAATTACCCTCATCAAAGATAAAGTCCTCTCTGACAACTACTTCATCCTGCGCAATATCACCTACGATCTGACCCGCCAAAATGGTGACGTTATTCGTCACAAACGTGAGGTGTACGATCGCGGAAACGGCGCGACAATTCTGCTGTACAACGCGGAGAAAAAAACGGTCGTTCTTATCCGCCAGTTTCGTGTTGCCACCTGGGTTAATGGCAATGAAACGGGTCAATTGATTGAAACCTGTGCCGGTTTGCTGGATAACGACGAGCCGGAAACCTGTATTCGTAAAGAGGCAATCGAAGAAACCGGCTATGAAGTGGGGGAAGTGAGGAAACTGTTTGAGCTGTATATGTCGCCGGGCGGGGTGACGGAGCTTATTCACTTCTTTATTGCTGAATACAGCGATAGCCAGCGCGCGAATGCCGGTGGGGGCGTAGAAGATGAAGATATCGACGTACTGGAGTTACCTTTTACCCAGGCGCTGGAGATGATCAAATCTGGCGAAATACGGGACGGTAAGACGGTGTTATTACTCAATTATCTACAGTCATCGCATCTAATGGACTGATTAACAAATGTTATAATTATTTACATTTATTAACGTAATCCGATAAATCTGATTGAGCCGGATGGGAACCCCAACGAAGATACTCACTGTGTAGGTTGTTTGACTTCTGGGGTTCGTACCGTCCATGCGCTATCGCGTTATTTTCATTTTCCTGCTCAGCGTTTTCGCGGCCCGGCTTACGTGGGCGGCGCCAGCACAACAGTCGTTTTCCGACTGGCAGGTGACCTGTAATAATCAAAATTTCTGCGTGGCGCGAAACAGCGGTGAGCATCATGGCCTGGTCATGACCCTGAGTCGTAGCGCTGGCGCGCGTACGGATGCTGTTTTACGTATCGATCTGGGGGGATTGACGCCCCCCGACGCGAACGAAGCGGATATTGCGCCGCGTTTACTGCTGGAAGGAAAGCCGCTGACGCTGGACGCTCAGCACTGGCAGATCTCACCGTGGCATCTGATGACGGGTGATGCGGCAACTATCACATCATTTTTGCAGACCATTCAGGAATCCCGGGCGATTACCCTGAGCGGAGGGCCGCAGATCCTTTCGCTGGAGGGATTAAAGGCCGCCTTACTGTTTATCGATTCTCAACAAAAACGGGTGGGCAGTGAAACGGCATGGATTGAAAAAGGCGACGATCCGCCGCTCAGCGTGCCGCCTGCGCCTGCGCTAAAAGGGGTGGCAGTGATTAACCCGACGCCGACCCCCCTGTCTGATGAAGAACGTAACGATCTGCTGGAGTACGCTAACTGGCGTATGAACGGTTTTCGCTGTTCGCTGGACCCGATGCGTCGCGAGGTTCGGGTCACCGCGCTGACGGATGATAAAACGCTGATGATGATAGGCTGTGAGGCCGGCGCTTATAACACCATTGATCTGGCGTGGATTGTTTCGCGCAAAAAACCGCTGACCTCCCGATCGCTGCGTCTACGCCTGCCGTTTAATTCCGGTGCGGAAAGTAATGACATGGAACTGATGAACGCCACGTTTGATGAAAAATCGCGTGAGCTGGTGACGCTGGCAAAAGGGCGGGGATTAACCGACTGCGGCATTCAGACCCGCTGGCGTTTTGACGGCCAGCGTTTTCGTCTGGTGCGCTATGCCCAGGAGCCAAGCTGCGACAACTGGCATGGGCCAGACGCGTGGCCCACACTGTGGATCACGCGTTAATTTTCTGTCGGATGGCGACTGCGTCTTATCCGACCTACGAAAAGCTATCTGTAGGCCGGATAAGACGCGTTAGCGCGTCATCCGGCGTTGCATGCATCAGGCGTTCAAAACCTTGTGTGCTTTCTCCACAATGTTCTCAACCGTAAAGCCGAAATAAGGGAACAGCTTCTCTGCTGGAGCCGATTCCCCGTAACCGGTCATCCCGACGATAGCCCCTTTCAGCCCGACATATTTGTACCAGTAGTCGGCAATTCCCGCCTCGATAGCCACGCGTGCGTTGACGTTCGAGGGTAAAACCGATTCCCGGTACGCCTCATCCTGCGCGTCGAAAATATCCGTCGAAGGGAGGGAAACAACGCGCACATTGCGGCCTTCTCCGGTCAGTTTTTCTGCGGCCTGTAGCGTTATCTCCATTTCGGAGCCGGTCGCTATCAGGATAACATCCGGTTTTCCTCCGCTGTCTTTCAACACATACCCGCCGCGGGCAATGTCTTTGACCTGCTCGGGTGTGCGCTCAATCTGAGCCAGGTTCTGGCGGGAGAGGATCAGCGCCGTCGGGCCGGTACGACGCTCAACCGCCAGTTTCCAGCCGACTGCCGCTTCGACCTGATCGCACGGTCGCCAGGTGCTGAAGTTTGGCGTCAGTCGCAGGCTCGCTAACTGCTCCACCGCCTGGTGCGTCGGGCCGTCTTCGCCCAGGCCGATAGAGTCATGGGTATAGACCATGATTTGCCGGGCTTTCATTAGCGCCGCCATTCGGGCTGCGTTGCGGGCATATTCAACAAACATCAGGAAGGTGGCGGTATAAGGTAAGAATCCGCCGTGATGGGCAATGCCGTTGGCAATGGCGGTCATGCCGAATTCGCGTACGCCGTAGTGGATATAGTTTCCGGCCAGATCCTCAGTCAATGAAGTGGAACCTTTCCAGATGGTCAGGTTGCTGGGGGCGAGATCGGCAGACCCACCGAGCAGCTCCGGCAGCAGTGGGCCGTAGACATTCAGGGTGTTCTGCGAGGCCTTACGGGTAGCGATTTTAGCCGGATTCGACTGGAGTTCGGCGATATATTTCTGGGTGGTCTTTTCCCAGGATTTGGGCAAGTCGCCATTCATTCGACGAGTAAACTCTGCCGCCAAATCGGGATGGGCTTTGGCATAGGCGGCGAACTTCTCTTGCCACGCCTGCTGCGTTTTCCCGCCTTTTTCATGGGCATCCCAGGCCTGATAAATCTCTTTAGGGATCTCAAAGGCTGGATGATGCCAGCCCAGTTTCTGGCGAGACAATGCCACTTCTTCCTGACCAAGCGGCGCGCCGTGCGCCTCTTCCTTGCCAGCCTTGTTCGGCGAGCCAAAGCCAATCACCGTCCGGCAAAGAATCAGCGACGGTTTATCTTTTACGCTCTGCGCTTGCAAAATCGCTTTTTTCACCGCATCAGGATCATGGCCGTCTATCTCCTCCACCACATGCCAGTGGTACGCTTCGAAGCGTTTTGCCGTGTCATCGGTAAACCAGCCTTTGGTTTCGCCATCAATGGAAATGCCGTTGTGATCGTAAAAACCGATCAGTTTGCCCAGCCCCAACGTGCCCGCCAGCGAACATGCCTCGTGGGAGATCCCTTCCATCAGGCAACCGTCGCCCATAAACACATAGGTGAAGTGATCGACAATCTCATGACCGGGCTGATTAAACTGCGCCGCCAGCGTACGCTCGGCGACAGCCATCCCGACGGCATTGGCTAAGCCCTGGCCCAGCGGCCCTGTGGTGGTTTCTACCCCCGGCGTATAGCCAATCTCCGGGTGTCCCGGCGTTTTTGAGTGTAACTGGCGGAAATTTTTTAACTCTTCTAACGGCAGGTCGTACCCGGAAAGATGCAGAAGGCTGTACAGCAGCATGGACGCGTGACCGTTGGACAAAATAAAGCGGTCACGATCGTGCCAGCCGGGGTCGGCCGGATTGTGGCGGAGAAAATCATTCCACAGCACTTCGGCAATATCGGCCATCCCCATTGGCGCACCGGGATGCCCGGAATTGGCTTTTTGCACGGCATCCATACTCAGCGCACGAACAGCATTGGCAAGATCTTTACGGGTCATAACTCACTCCGTGGCAAGGTTTACAGTTTGGCAGCAAGCAGGTCTTCCAGTTTGCGTTGGTCAACGGCGAACAGACGAATGCCGTCCGATAATTTTTCGACTGCCATCGCGTCCTGATTGTGTTCCCAGCGGAATTCCGCTTCCGTCATTGGCGCTGGGTGGGGGAGCGCCTGGGAAGATGGCACCAGTTTGCGGACAACCGGCTCCTCGTTATCCTGTAGCGCTTTTAGCAGGTTAGGGGCGATAGTCAGGCGGTCACAGCCGGTCAGCGCCAGAATTTGTTCGGTGCGACGGAAGCTGGCGCCCATGACGATGGTGTCATAGCGATGCTGCTTGAAGTAGTCGTAGATGTTACGTACTGATTTCACGCCCGGATCTTCATCGACCAGGTACGGATCCATCGGACTGCGCGCCTGATACCAGTCGTAAATACGACCGACAAAGGGCGAGATCAGAAACACGCCCGCTTCGGCGCAGGCGCGTGCCTGAGCAAATGAAAACAGCAGCGTCAGGTTGCAGTTGATCCCCTCTTTTTCAAGCCGTTCTGCGGCACGAATGCCTTCCCAGGTTGAAGCCAGCTTGATAAGGATCCGCGACTTTTCAACACCTTGTTGTTGATAAAGATCGACCAGATGGCGCGCTTTCTGGATGCTCCTCTCTTTATCGAAAGAGAGACGCGCATCCACTTCGGTCGACACGCGACCGGGAATGCTGTTCAGAATTTCCGTACCGAAATTGACCGCCAGTTTGTCGCAGGCTTCTGACACCTGCTCACGCTGGGTTTTCCCGTGATGTTTGCCCCAGACAACCGCGTCGTCAACCAGATGACCGTACTGTGCAAGCCCGGCGGCCTTTAGCAGCAGCGAGGGGTTGGTGGTGGCATCCTGGGGGTGGTAATGACGAATAGACTCAATATCACCACTGTCGGCCACGACAGTCGTGAATTGTTTGATGCCGTCTAACTGGTTCATAAGAAATACTCCTTGAAAAGTAAAGTGTTAGCTGAGTGCTGTGATTCACACTTCTGAGAAATTCATGGGGTATATCACAAAAAAGCATAGCAGACGGGCATGGTATTGCTGGTTTAAGCAGGTAACATGACAGTTATAAATTGATAACAAATTCTTTCTTTGAGTAGTGAGAGTTTGGGGACGTTCAAAGTTTGTGCCGCCCAGTAAGGCGATAATGTGCGGCTCAGTTGAACCGCACCACTTTTTTGATCGATACGTGAAAGGAACAACAAATGGATGACCAGTTAAAACAAAGCGCTCTTGATTTCCACGAATTCCCTGTGCCGGGTAAAATCCAGGTGTCCCCGACCAAACCCCTGGCCACCCAGCGCGATCTCGCTCTGGCCTACTCGCCAGGCGTGGCGGCTCCCTGTCTTGAAATTGCAAAGGATCCGCTGGCCGCCTACAAATACACCGCGCGCGGCAACCTGGTCGCGGTGATCTCCAACGGTACGGCGGTACTTGGCCTCGGCAACATCGGCGCCCTGGCAGGTAAACCGGTCATGGAAGGCAAAGGCGTTCTGTTTAAAAAGTTTGCCGGTATTGATGTCTTCGACATTGAAGTGGATGAACTCGACCCGGATAAATTTATCAATGTCGTCGCCGCGCTTGAACCGACGTTTGGCGGCATTAACCTGGAAGACATCAAAGCGCCCGAATGTTTCTATATTGAGCAAAAACTGCGCGAGCGCATGAATATTCCGGTATTCCACGACGATCAACACGGTACTGCGATCATCAGTACCGCCGCCATTCTGAATGGCCTGCGCGTGGTAGAGAAAAACATCTCTGACGTGCGCATGGTGGTCTCCGGTGCAGGCGCGGCGGCGATCGCCTGTATGAATCTGCTGGTGGCGCTCGGGATGCAGAAGCACAACATTGTCGTCTGCGACTCGAAAGGCGTTATCTACAAAGACCGCGAACCGAACATGGCAGAAACCAAAGCGGCTTACGCGGTGGAAGATGACGGCAAACGTACGCTGGATGATGTGATTGACGGGGCAGACATTTTCCTCGGCTGCTCAGGGCCAAAAGTTCTCACCCCTGAGATGGTGAAGAAAATGGCGCGCGCGCCGATGATTCTGGCGCTGGCTAACCCGGAACCTGAAATCCTGCCGCCGCTGGCGAAAGAGGTTCGTTCGGACGCCATTATCTGTACCGGTCGTTCTGACTATCCAAACCAGGTGAACAACGTTCTGTGCTTCCCGTTCATCTTCCGTGGCGCGCTGGATGTGGGCGCTACGGCGATCAACGAAGAGATGAAACTGGCAGCGGTGCATGCCATTGCTGAACTGGCGCATGCAGAGCAAAGCGAAGTGGTGGCTTCCGCCTATGGCGATCAGGATCTGAGTTTCGGCCCGGACTACATTATTCCGAAACCGTTCGATCCGCGTCTGATCGTTAAGATCGCCCCTGCGGTGGCGAAAGCGGCGATGGATTCCGGCGTGGCGACGCGTCCGATTGCTGATTTTGATGCCTACATCGATAAACTGACCGAGTTTGTTTATAAAACCAACCTGTTCATGAAACCTATCTTCTCTCTGGCCCGCAAAGCGCCAAAACGCGTGGTGCTGACGGAAGGGGAAGAGGCGCGAGTCCTGCATGCCACGCAGGAGTTGATCACCCTGGGGCTGGCGAAACCGATCCTGGTTGGCCGCCCAAGCGTTATCGAAATGCGCATTCAAAAACTGGGTTTGCAGATCAAAGCGGGCGTCGACTTTGAGATCGTCAACAATGAATCCGATCCGCGCTTTAAAGAGTACTGGAGCGAGTACTACCAGTTAATGAAGCGTCGGGGGATCACCCAGGAGCAGGCGCAGCGTGCGGTGATCAGTAACACGACAGTGATTGGCGCCATCATGGTACAGCGTGGCGAAGCGGATGCGATGATCTGCGGGACTATCGGTGACTATCACGAACACTTCAGCGTGGTGAAGGATATCTTCGGTTATCGCGAAGGCGTACATACGGCAGGCGCGATGAACGCCTTGCTGCTGCCAAGCGGTAACACCTTTATTGCGGACACGTATGTCAACGATGATCCAGGCCCGGAAGAGTTGGCTGAAATTGCGTTGATGGCGGCAGAAACCGTGCGTCGTTTTGGCATCGAACCGAAAGTGGCGCTGCTGTCGCATTCCAACTTTGGTTCCTCTAACTGTCCATCCGCGGGCAAAATGCGCACCACGCTGGAACTTATCAAAGCGCGCGCGCCTGATCTGATGATCGACGGCGAAATGCACGGGGATGCCGCGTTGGTGGAGAGTATCCGTAATGAGCGGATGCCGGACAGTCCGTTGAAAGGCTCGGCCAATATTCTGGTGATGCCGAACATGGAAGCTGCCCGCATTAGTTACAACTTACTACGCGTCTCCAGCTCTGAAGGCGTCACGGTGGGGCCTGTGTTGATGGGGGTCTCTAAACCGGTTCACGTATTAACGCCGATCGCCTCTGTTCGCCGTATTGTGAATATGGTGGCGCTGGCCGTGGTGGAAGCGCAAACACAACCGCTGTAATTTCGCTTTAATTAATTCAGGCGCGGGTTTCTCCCGCGCTTTTTTATTTCCCCATTCTTAGTGATCCATCTCACCTTTTAAACCACCTTGCCGAATTTTGTTATTTACTCTGACGAAAAATTGCCACGATGAGGAAAGTTTCAGCACAGGCGACGAGTCATGGATAAAGAACGCATCATTCAGGAATTTGTGCCGGGAAAACAGGTCACGCTGGCGCATCTCATTGCGCACCCCGGTGACGAACTGGCGAAAAAAATCGGCGTTCCCGAAGCCGGAGCCATCGGCATTATGACGCTGACACCAGGTGAAACCGCGATGATTGCGGGTGATTTAGCCATGAAAGCGGCTGATGTCCATATCGGTTTTCTCGACAGATTCAGCGGCGCGCTGGTGATTTATGGGTCTGTCGGCGCGGTCGAAGAGGCGTTATTACAGACGGTCAGCGGCCTGGGACGCCTATTAAATTTCACGTTGTGCGATCTGACAAAAAGCTAATGAGAGGCGGCCATGAAACGAATTGCGTTTGTCGGCACCGTCGGCGCGGGGAAAACAACGCTTTTTAACGCATTACAGGGAAATTATTCCCTCGCCAGAAAAACGCAGGCCGTGGAATTTAATGAAAACGGCGATATCGACACCCCTGGGGAATATTTTAGCCATCCTCGCTGGTATCACGCCTTAATTACCACGCTGCAGGATGTCGATACGCTGATTTATGTTCATGCAGCAAATGACAAAGAAAGTCGCTTACCTGCCGGGCTGTTGGATATCGGTGCCAGTAAACGACACATCGCCGTGATCAGCAAAACAGACGTACCGGATGCTGACGTCGCCGCAACGCGACAATTACTGCGCGGATTGGGATTTCAGGAACCCGTTTTCGAACTCAATACGCATGATCCGAACAGCGTGCAGCATCTGGTGGATTATCTGGCAGCACTTACCGAACAGGAGGAAGGGGCAGGTGAAAAAACTTATCACAGCTAATGACATTCGTGCGGCTCACGCACGTGGCGAACAGGCGTTATCGGTTGTTCTGCGCGCCAGCATCATCACCCCGGAGGCCCGCGAAGTTGCGGATCTACTGGGCGTCACAATCACCGAATGTGACGAATCTACTCCGGTCGCCGCTGCGGCATCCACTCCCGCGACATCAACTCCGGCGGATGACGGCAAAACGGACAGCCAGCGTATTCGTGAAACCATCATTGCCCAGTTGCCGGAAGGGCAGTTCACCGAAAGCCTTGTCGCGCAGTTGATGGACAAAGTGATGAAGGAAAAACAGTCGCTGGAACAAGGCGGTATGCAGCCGAGTTTCACTTCTGTCACCGGCAAAGGCGGTGTGAAGGTGATTGACGGCAGCAGCGTGAAGTTTGGCCGTTTTGACGGCGCTGAACCTCACTGCGTCGGCTTAACGGATTTAGTGACGGACAAAGACGGTAGCAGCATGGCTGCGGGCTTTATGCAGTGGGAAAACGCCTTCTTCCCGTGGACGCTGAATTACGACGAAATCGACATGATTCTGGAAGGGGAACTCCACGTTCGTCACCAGGGCGAAACCATGATTGCCAAAGCCGGGGATGTGATGTTCATCCCGAAAGGCTCCAGCATTGAATTTGGTACGCCATCGACCGTGAAATTTCTGTATGTGGCCTGGCCTGCGAATTGGCAGTCCTGCTAAGGCGGATGTATGAAGGATTTCATTACTGAAGCATGGCTGAGAGCGAATCACACGCTCAGCGAAGGGGCTGAAATTCACCTCCCCGTTGATGCTCGCCTGACGCCATCTGCCAGGGAGTTGCTGGAAAGCCGCCACCTGCGCATTAAGTTTCTGGATGAACAAGGAAGTCTGTTTGTCGATGACGACGAGCAGCAACCGCAGCCGGTACACGGTTTGACCAGCAGCGACTCGCACCCGCAGGCGTGCTGTGAGCTGTGCCGTCAGGAAGTGACGAAAAAGCCCGACACGTTGACCCACCTGACGGCAGACAAAATGGTCGCCAAAAGTGACCCACGGCTGGGGTTTCGCGCCGCGCTGGACAGCACCATTGCCCTGACGGTGTGGTTACAAATTGAGTTGCCGGAGCTGTGGCAACCCTGGCTTGCAGACATTCGCTCGCGTTTGGGCAATCTCATGCGCGCCGACGCGATGGACGAACCCCTGGCGGCGCAGTCCATCGTGGGACTCAGTGAGGAACAACTGCACCGGCTTTCTCATCAGCCGCTGCGCTACCTTGACCACGATCACCTGGTGCCGGAAGCCAGCCACGGTCGCGATGCCGCATTACTGAATCTGCTGCGCACCAAAGTGCGTGAAACGGAAGTGGTGGCGGCTCAGGTCTTTATTACCCGCGGCTTCGACGTACTGCGACCGGATATCTTGCAGGCGCTGAACCGGCTCTCGAGTACGGTTTACGTGATGATGATCCTGAGCGTCGCGAAGCATCCGCAGACTGTCAGCCAACTTCAACAGCGACTGGGAGGTGGCAATGATCATTGAACGTTGCCGTGAGTTGGCAAAAAACTCGCCTGCCCGGGTGGTCTTCCCGGACGCGCTGGATGTCCGCGTGTTGAAAGCGGCGCATTACCTGCAACAGCAGGGTCTGGCGCAGCCGATTCTGGTGGCCAGCCCGTTTGAGATGCGCCAGTTTTCCCTGACACACCGTATCGCTATGGACGGGCTTCGCGTCATTGATCCCCACAGCAATCTGCAGATGCGTGAAGAATTTGCGCAGCGTTGGCTGGCGCGGTCTGGAGAGAAAACGCCGCCGGATGCGCTGGAGAAACTCAACGATCCGCTGATGTTCGCCGCCGCGATGGTCAGCGCAGGTAAAGCGGATGTTTGTATTGCAGGCAACCTGTCGTCAACGGCGAACGTACTGCGTGCCGGGTTACGCATCATTGGTTTACAGCCGGGCTGTAAAACGCTGTCGTCCATTTTTCTGATGCTGCCGCAGTACACCGGCCAGCCGTTAGGGTTTGCCGATTGCAGCGTGGTGCCGCAACCGACGGCGGCGCAACTGGCGGACATCGCCATTGCCAGCGCCGATACCTGGCAGGCGATTACCGGCGTTGAGCCGCGCGTGGCGATGCTGTCATTTTCCAGCAACGGCAGCGCCCGTCACCCCAACGTCGCCAACGTACAACAGGCGACGGATATCGTGCGTGAACGTGCGCCGCAGTTGGTGGTGGATGGCGAATTGCAGTTTGATGCCGCGTTTGTGCCGGATGTCGCGGCACAAAAAGCGCCAGCCAGCCCGTTACAGGGGAAAGCCAACGTGATGGTCTTCCCGTCGCTGGAGGCGGGCAACATTGGTTACAAAATCGCACAGCGTTTGGGCGGGTATCGCGCCGTCGGGCCATTGATTCAAGGGCTTGCCGCGCCGCTACACGATCTTTCCCGAGGTTGTAGCGTGCAAGAAATTATCGAACTGGCGTTGGTGGCAGCAGTACCGCGTCAGACTGACGTGAGCCGTGAAAACGCCTCGCACACACTGGTTGTATAAGGTCCCGTTCTGGACCCTTTAAACGAGGAAAACACAATGGAAGCATTAGGAATGATCGAAACCCGGGGCCTGGTTGCACTGATTGAGGCTTCTGACGCAATGGTTAAAGCGGCACGCGTGAAGCTGGTGGGCGTGAAGCAAATTGGTGGCGGCCTGTGTACTGCGATGGTGCGTGGCGATGTGGCAGCCTGCAAAGCGGCGACCGACGCCGGTGCCGCCGCAGCGCAACGTATTGGTGAGCTGGTTTCTGTGCATGTTATTCCGCGTCCGCATGGCGATCTGGAAGAAGTGTTCCCGATCAGCTTCAAAGGCGACAGCAGCGACATGTAATCACCCCATGTGACGTCACAGGCTGGCGTCACTCTCTCTCCTTTTCGCATTGCTCTCTTTGGAGAGCAGGGGGAGGTTTTACCTGAAAATGCCACGGAGGCGGGTATGAAACTGGCAGTCGTCACAGGACAAATCGTTTGTACCGTACGCCATCAGGGCCTGGCGCATGACAAATTGTTGATGGTGGAAATGATTGATTCCCAGGGAAATCCCGACGGACAGTGTGCCGTTGCTATCGACAGCATCGGGGCGGGAAACGGGGAGTGGGTGTTGCTGGTCAGCGGCAGCTCTGCTCGCCAGGCTCATCGTAGCGAAGCGTCGCCTGTCGACCTGTGCGTGATTGGCATCGTCGATGAAGTGGTGGCCGGTGGTCAGGTGATCTTCCATAAATAAGGCAGAAAATCATGAATCAACAGGATATTGAACAGGTCGTCAAAGCGGTGTTGCTGAAAATGAAAGACAGCAGCCAGCCTGAACAGGCTGTTCATGAAATGGGCGTCTTTGCCTCCCTGGATGACGCGGTTGCCGCCGCAAAAGTGGCTCAGCAGGGGCTTAAGAGCGTCGCGATGCGCCAACTGGCCATTCACGCTATTCGTGAAGCAGGCGAAAAACACGCCAGAGAATTAGCGGAACTTGCGGTTTCTGAAACCGGCATGGGACGCGTAGAAGATAAATTTGCCAAAAACGTGGCGCAGGCGCGCGGCACGCCGGGTGTGGAATGTCTGTCACCCCAGGTGCTGACCGGCGATAACGGCCTGACCTTAATTGAAAACGCACCGTGGGGCGTGGTGGCATCCGTCACCCCGTCAACCAACCCGGCGGCGACGGTGATCAATAACGCCATCAGCCTGATTGCCGCAGGTAACAGCGTGGTGTTTGCACCCCACCCGGCGGCGAAAGGCGTTTCGCAACGCGCCATCACCTTACTCAACCAGGCGGTTGTCGCGGCAGGCGGCCCGGAAAACCTGCTGGTCACTGTCGCAAACCCCGATATCGAAACGGCTCAGCGCCTGTTTAAGTACCCGGGCATTGGCCTGCTGGTCGTCACCGGCGGCGAAGCGGTGGTGGATGCCGCTCGTAAACACACCAATAAACGTCTGATTGCCGCAGGCGCGGGGAACCCGCCGGTGGTGGTGGATGAGACCGCCGATCTGGCGCGCGCCGCGCAGTCCATCGTCAAAGGCGCATCCTTCGACAACAACATCATTTGTGCCGATGAGAAGGTGTTGATTGTTGTCGATAGCGTCGCCGATGAGCTGATGCGTCTGATGGAAAGCGAGCTGGCGGTGAAACTGACCACGGCCCAGGCCGAACAGCTTCAGCCAGTGCTGCTGAAAAATGTTGATGAGAACGGCAAAGGCACGGTTAGCCGTGACTGGGTGGGACGTGACGCCGGGAAAATTGCTGCTGCGATTGGCCTGAATGTGCCAGAGCAAACGCGCCTGTTATTCGTCGAAACGCCGGCTACTCACCCGTTTGCCGTCACCGAACTGATGATGCCGGTATTGCCGGTAGTACGGGTGGCGAACGTTGACGAAGCCATTGCGCTGGCGGTCACGCTTGAAGGGGGTTGTCACCATACGGCGGCGATGCACTCGCGCAATATCGACAACATGAACCGGATGGCGAATGCCATTGATACCAGCATTTTCGTCAAAAATGGGCCGTGCATTGCTGGACTGGGGCTGGGCGGCGAAGGCTGGACCACCATGACCATTACCACGCCAACCGGGGAAGGGGTGACCAGTGCGCGCACATTCGTGCGTCTGCGTCGCTGTGTGTTAGTGGATGCGTTTCGCATCGTTTAAGTACCTGCCCATCAGGCTGAACGGAGAAAAAAGAGATGGCGCACGACGAACAACAATGGCTTACCCCACGTTTGCAAAAAGCCGCAGCGCTGTGCAATCAGACACCGGCAAAGAGCGATTCCGCGCTGTGGCTGGGCGTTGATTTGGGCACCTGCGATGTGGTGTCGATGGTTGTCGACAGCGACGGAAACCCGGTGGCGGTCTGCCTCGATTGGGCCGACGTGGTGCGTGACGGCATCGTCTGGGACTTTTTCGGGGCGGTGACCATTGTTCGTCGCCATCTCGATACTCTTGAACAACAGCTTGGCTGCCGGTTTACCCATGCGGCAACCTCGTTTCCGCCGGGCACCGACCCGCGCATCTCGATTAACGTGCTGGAGTCGGCGGGTCTGGACGTCAGTCATGTGCTGGACGAACCGACTGCGGTGGCGGATCTGCTGCAACTGGATAACGCCGGGGTCGTGGATATCGGCGGAGGAACCACCGGGATCGCCATCGTCAAGCGGGGGGTGGTGACTTACTCCGCTGATGAAGCGACTGGCGGGCATCATATTTCCCTGACGCTTGCCGGAAACCGCCGTATTCAACTGGAAGAAGCGGAGCAGTACAAACGCGGCAACGGGGCAGAAATTTGGCCGGTGGTGAAGCCGGTCTACGAAAAGATGGCGGAGATTGTCGCCCACCATATCGAAGGACATGGGATCGCTGATTTATGGCTGGCGGGTGGCTCGTGCATGCAGCCGGGCGTTCATGACCTGTTTCGCAAGCGGTTTCCAGATTTAGCGGTGCATCTGCCACAACACAGTTTGTTTATGACGCCGCTGGCGATTGCCAACAGCGGAAAAGAGAAAGCGGAGGGGATCCATGCAGGCTGAATTGCAGACGGCGCTCTTTCAGGCCTTTGACACCCTGAATCTACAACGGGTGAAAACGTTCAGCGTTCCCCCGGTCACGTTGTGTGGTCTGGGTGCGCTCAGCGCCTGTGGGCAGGAAGCGCAAACGCGCGGGCTGACGCATCTGTTTGTGATGGTCGACAGTTTCCTGCATCAGGCCGGAATGACGGCCGCGCTCACGCGTAGCCTGGCGATGAAAGGCGTGGCAATCACGCTCTGGCCCTGTCCGGTCGGCGAGCCGTGCATTACGGATGTTTGTGCGGCAGTGGCGCAACTGCGTGAGTCAAAGTGCGACGGCGTGGTGGCATTTGGTGGCGGTTCGGTGCTGGATGCGGCGAAAGCGGTCGCTCTGCTGGTCACAAACCCGACACAACCGCTGGCAGACATGACCGCGCAAAGCGCATTGCGTCCGCGGTTGCCGCTGATTGCGGTGCCGACGACGGCAGGAACCGGGTCGGAAACGACGAACGTGACGGTCATCATTGATGCGGTCACCGGGCGTAAACAGGTGCTGGCACATGCTTTTATGATGCCGGATGTGGCGATTCTGGATGCCGCGCTGACGGAAGGCATTCCGTCACACGTGACCGCGATGACCGGGATCGACGCGTTGACGCACGCGGTTGAGGCCTACAGTGCGCTGAACGCCACGCCGTTTACCGACAGTCTGGCGATTGGCGCGATTGCGATGATCGGTAAATCACTGCCGAAAGCGGTCGGCAATGGTCACGATCTGGCCGCGCGGGAGAGCATGCTGCTCGCCTCCTGTATGGCCGGAATGGCGTTTTCCAGCGCGGGGCTGGGGCTGTGTCATGCGATGGCGCATCAGCCGGGTGCGACGCTGCATATTCCGCACGGGCAAGCGAACGCCATGCTGTTGCCCACGGTGATGGGATTTAACCGCATGGTGTGTCGTGAACGATTTAGCCATATCGGACGGGCATTAACCCATAAGAAATCAGACGATCGCGACGCGATCAATGCAGTGAGTGAACTGATTACTGAAGTTGGTCAGACCCAACGTCTCGCCGACGTCGGCGCGCAGCCTTCGCATTACAGCGCATGGGCGCAGGCCGCGCTGGAGGATATTTGTATCAGCAGCAACCCACGAACCGCCACGCAGGAACAGATTATCGAACTGTACGCGGCGGCACAATAAAAGCATACCAGGACGTAGGCCAGATAAGGCGTTCGCGCCGCCATCCGGCAAAACGCGGCATCATTGCCTGATGGCGCTGCGCTTATCAGGCCTACGAAAACCCTGGCAAATGGAGACAAGGCTATGGGAATTAACGAAATCATCATGTACATCATGATGTTCTTTATGCTGATTGCCGCCGTGGACAGGATCCTGTCGCAGTTTGGTGGCTCTGAACGCTTCCTCGGTAAGTTCGGTAAGAGTATTGAGGGTTCCGGCGGTCAGTTTGAAGAAGGGTTTATGGCAATGGGTGCGCTGGGCCTGGCGATGGTCGGTATGACCGCGCTGGCGCCGGTTATGGCGCATGTGCTGGGGCCGGTGATTATCCCGTTGTACGAAATGCTGGGTGCCAACCCGTCAATGTTCGCCGGTACGCTGTTGGCCTGCGATATGGGCGGCTTCTTCCTCGCCAAAGAGCTGGCGGGCGGCGATGTGGCGGCGTGGCTATACTCAGGTTTAATTCTCGGCTCGATGATGGGGCCGACGCTGGTTTTCTCTATTCCGGTGGCGCTTGGCATTATCGAACCGTCTGACCGTCGTTATCTGGCACTCGGCGTGCTGGCCGGTATTGTCACCATCCCTGTCGGCTGTATCGCCGGAGGGTTGATTGCCATGTACTCCGGCGTGGAGATCAACGGCCAGCCGGTAGAGTTCACCTTCGCGCTGATCCTGATGAACATGATCCCGGTATTGATTGTGGCGGTGCTGGTAGCGCTGGGGCTGAAATTTATCCCGGAAAAAATGATCAACGGTTTCCAGATCTTCGCCAAATTCCTCGTAGCGCTGATAACGATCGGTCTGGCGGCGGCGGTGGTGAAATTCCTGCTGGGCTGGGAGCTGATCCCGGGGCTTGATCCTATCTTTATGGCCCCTGGCGACAAACCTGGCGAAGTGATGCGCGCCATTGAAGTTATCGGTTCCATCTCCTGTGTACTGCTCGGCGCTTATCCGATGGTGCTGCTGTTGACCCGCTGGTTTGAAAAACCGCTGATGAGTGTCGGCAATCTGCTGAAAATCAACAATATTGCTGCGGCAGGTATGGTGGCGACGCTGGCGAACAACATTCCGATGTTCGGCATGATGAAGCAGATGGATACCCGCGGCAAAGTGATTAACTGTGCGTTTGCGGTCTCCGCCGCGTTCGCCCTTGGTGACCACTTAGGTTTCGCGGCCGCAAACATGAACGCCATGATCTTCCCGATGATTGTCGGCAAGCTGATTGGCGGTGTGACGGCGATTGGCGTAGCGATGCTGCTGGTGCCAAAAGATGACCCGACAGCGGTTAAAACCGAAGTGGAGGCGCAATCGTGAAAACTCGCCAGCTACTGAGCGTCGGTATCGATATCGGCACCACCACCACTCAGGTGATCTTCTCGCGCCTTGAGCTGGTTAACCGTGCGGCAGTGTCGCAGGTGCCGCGTTACGAATTCATCAAACGCGAAATTAGCTGGCAAAGCCCGGTCTTCTTTACCCCCGTCGATAAGCAGGGCGGGTTACAGGAAGCCGAACTGAAGGCGCTGATTCTGGCCCAGTATCAGGCCGCAGGCATTGCCCCGGAGTCAGTGGATTCCGGGGCTATCATCATCACCGGCGAGAGCGCGAAAACCCGTAACGCTCGCCCGGCGGTGATGACCCTTTCCCAATCTCTCGGCGACTTTGTCGTCGCCAGCGCCGGGCCGCATCTGGAATCGGTGATTGCCGGTCACGGGGCCGGTGCGCAAACCCTGTCTGAGCAGCGTTTGTGTCGCGTATTGAACATCGATATTGGTGGCGGTACGTCGAACTACGCGCTGTTCGACGCCGGGAAAGTGAGTGGAACCGCCTGTCTGAACGTGGGCGGCAGACTGCTGGAAACCAACAGCCAGGGACGTGTTACCTGGGCGCATCAGCCGGGGCAACAGATTGTTGATGCGGTTTTTGGCGCAGGAACAGATGCCCGTGCGCTGACGCTCGCACAACTGGGGCAGGTGGCGCAGCGGATGGCCGATCTTATCGTCGAGGTTATCGACGGTACGCTCTCACCGCTGGCGCAGGCGCTGATGCAAACCGGGCTGCTGCCCGCAGACATGCAGCCTGACGTCATTACGCTTTCCGGCGGTGTGGGGGAGTGCTATCGCAACCAACCTGCCGATTCATTCTGTTTTTCTGATATTGGGCCGCTACTGGCAATGGCGCTGCATGAACATCCGCGCTTGCGTGAGATGAACGTGCAGTTCCCGGCGCAAACCGTGCGCGCCACGGTTATCGGCGCGGGGGCCCACACGCTGTCGCTCTCGGGCAGCACGATATGGCTGGAGGGCGTTGCGCTGCCGCTGCGCAATCTGCCGGTGGCCATTCCTGTAGATGAATCCAGTCTGGTCAACGCCTGGCATCAGGCGCTGATTCAGCTCGACCTCTGCCCGCAAACTGACGCGTATGTACTGGCGCTTCCCGCCTCGCTGCCGGTGCGTTACGCCGCATTACTCACGGTCATCGACGCGCTGTTAGCGTTCGTCGCGCGTTTTCCGAATCCGCATCCCCTGCTGGTGGTGGCCGAGCAGGACTTTGGTAAAGCCCTGGGCATGCTGTTACGCCCACAGTTACAGCAACACCCGCTGGCGGTCATTGATGAAGTGATCGTTCGGGCGGGGGACTATATCGACATTGGTACGCCTCTTTTTGGCGGATCGGTTGTGCCGGTGACGGTGAAATCACTCGCATTTCCTTCCTGAGGGAACGACTTATGAAACTAAAGACCACATTGTTCGGCAATGTTTATCAGTTTAAGGATGTAAAAGAGGTGCTGGCAAAAGCCAACGAACTGCGTTCGGGGGATGTGCTGGCAGGGGTTGCCGCAGAAAGCTCGCAAGAGCGTGTTGCTGCGAAACAGGTGTTGTCGGAAATGACGGTAGCGGATGTCCGCAACAACCCGGTGATTTCCTATGAGGAGGATTGCGTTACGCGTCTGATTCAGGACGACGTCAACGAAACGGCCTATAACCGCATTAAAAACTGGAGCATCAGCGAGCTGCGCGAATACGTGCTGAGCGATGAAACTTCCGTTGATGATATTGCCTTCACGCGTAAAGGCCTGACTTCGGAAGTGGTGGCGGCGGTCGCCAAAATCTGCTCGAACGCTGACCTGATCTACGGCGGCAAGAAGATGCCGGTTATCAAAAAGGCCAACACCACTATTGGTCTGCCGGGCACCTTTAGTTGCCGTTTACAGCCGAACGATACCCGCGATGATGTGCAGAGTATCGCGGCGCAAATCTATGAAGGACTTTCCTTCGGTGCGGGCGATGCGGTGATCGGCGTTAACCCGGTAACGGACGACGTGGATAACTTAAGCCGCGTGCTGGACACCGTTTACGGGGTTATCGACAAGTTCAACATTCCAACCCAGGGCTGTGTGCTGGCGCACGTCACCACCCAGATTGAAGCCATTCGTCGCGGTGCGCCGGGCGGGCTGATTTTCCAGAGTATTTGCGGCAGTGAAAAAGGTCTGAAAGAGTTTGGCGTGGAGCTGGCGATGCTGGATGAAGCGCGTGCTGTTGGCGCTGAGTTCAACCGTATTGCCGGGGAAAACTGCCTGTACTTTGAAACCGGGCAGGGTTCCGCGCTGTCAGCAGGGGCGAACTTTGGCGCCGATCAGGTGACGATGGAAGCGCGTAACTACGGTCTGGCGCGCCATTACGATCCGTTCCTCGTCAACACGGTGGTGGGCTTTATCGGGCCGGAGTATCTCTACAATGACCGCCAGATTATCCGCGCCGGTCTGGAAGATCACTTTATGGGCAAGCTGAGCGGCATCTCGATGGGCTGCGACTGCTGCTACACCAACCATGCCGATGCTGACCAGAACCTCAACGAAAACCTGATGATTCTGCTCGCCACCGCGGGCTGCAACTACATCATGGGCATGCCGCTCGGTGACGACATCATGCTCAACTATCAGACCACCGCGTTCCACGATACCGCGACCGTGCGCCAGTTGCTGAATCTGCGCCCGTCGCCAGAGTTTGAACGCTGGCTGGAAACCATGGGCATTATGGCAAACGGTCGCCTGACCAAACGGGCGGGCGATCCGTCACTGTTCTTCTGATGACGCGGGGATGACACACGATGGATCAAAAACAGATTGAAGAAATTGTACGCAGCGTAATGGCGTCAATGGGACAACCCCAGCCACAGGCATCCGCGCCGTTGCCACAAGCGCAATGCAGCACAACGCAATGTGCAGCCTCCTCTGCGGTGGAAAGCTGCTCAATGGACTTGGGTTCAGCCGAAGCTAAAGCCTGGATTGGCGTTGAGAACCCCAACCGCGCTGATGTGCTGACGGAGCTGCGTCGCAGTACCGCTGCGCGCGTCTGCACCGGTCGTGCAGGCCCACGCCCGCGTACCCAGGCGCTGCTGCGTTTCCTGGCTGACCACTCACGCTCGAAAGATACCGTCCTGAAAGAGGTGCCGGAAGAGTGGGTGAAAGCGCAGGGTCTGCTGGAAGTGCGTTCAGAAATTAGCGACAAAAACCTGTACCTGACTCGCCCGGACATGGGCCGTCGCCTGAGCCCGGAGGCCATTGACGCGCTGAAGGCGCAGTGTCTGGCGAATCCGGACGTGCAGGTGGTGGTTTCCGATGGCCTGTCTACCGACGCCATTACCGCCAACTATGAAGAGATCCTGCCGCCGCTGCTGGCCGGGTTAAACCAGGCGGGTCTGAAGGTCGGCACGCCGTTCTTTGTGCGCTATGGCCGTGTGAAGATCGAAGATCAGATTGGCGAAATTCTCGGCGCGAAAGTGGTGATTCTGCTGGTCGGCGAGCGTCCGGGGCTGGGGCAGTCGGAAAGTCTCTCCTGCTACGCCGTTTATTCACCGCGCGTGGCAACGACCGTTGAGGCTGACCGTACCTGTATTTCCAACATTCACCAGGGTGGCACACCGCCGGTTGAAGCGGCCGCTGTGATTGTAGATTTGGCAAAACGTATGCTGGAGCAGAAAGCGTCCGGCATCAACATGACCCGTTAAGGAGACATCATGCCAGCATTAGATTTAATTCGACCCTCGGTCACCGCCATGCGTGTGATTGCCTCCGTTAACGCTGAGTTTGCACGGGAACTTAAATTACCGCCACATATCCGTAGTCTCGGACTCATCACTGCAGACTCTGACGATGTGGCATATATTGCCGCAGATGAAGCCACTAAACAGGCCATGGTCGAAGTGGTGTTCGGTCGTTCGTTGTATGCGGGCGCCGCACATGGCCCGTCACCGACGGCCGGTGAAGTGATGATCATGCTGGGCGGCCCGAATCCGGCGGAAGTGCGCGCCGGTCTGGATGCGATGGTCGCCAACATCGAAAGTGGAGCCGCATTCCAGTGGGCGAACGATGCCGAAAACACCGCGTTTCTTGCGCATGTAGTGTCGCGTACCGGCTCGTATCTCTCGGCGACAGCCGGGTGTCGACTCGGTGATCCGATGGCCTATCTGGTGGCGCCACCGCTGGAAGCGACATTTGGGATTGATGCGGCGCTGAAATCTGCCGATGTACAACTGGTGACCTACGTGCCGCCGCCGTCAGAAACCAACTATTCAGCGGCGTTTCTGACCGGTAGCCAGGCTGCCTGTAAAGCTGCCTGCAACGCGTTTGCCGATGCGGTTCTGGATATTGCCCGTAATCCAGTACAGCGCGCGTAAGGGAGGTTTCCATGATCAATGCACTGGGATTACTGGAAGTGGAGGGCATGGTCGCCGCGGTTGATGCTGCGGATGCCATGCTGAAAGCCGCCAACGTGCGTCTGCTCAGTCACGAAGTGCTCGATCCTGGCAGGCTTACGCTGGTGGTTGAGGGGGATTTAGCGGCGTGTCGCGCGGCGCTGGATGCCGGATGCGCTGCCGCACAGCGTACAGGCCGTGTTATTAGCCGCAAGGAAATCGGGCGGCCAGATGATGACACCCAGTGGCTGATCGGCAGTTTTAAGCGCCAGCCAACACCCTCTGTGAAACCGAAACAGACGCCAGATGAGCCGGTGGCGTCTGAATCACTGGAGGAATTGCTGGCGCAGTTGGCAACAATACGTCAGGGAATGACGGCAGGGGAGGTGGCGGCGCACTTTGGCTGGCCACTTGAAAAAGCCAGAAACGCGCTGGAGCAGCTCTTTTCTGATGGGACGTTGCGTAAACGCAGTAGTCGCTATCGTCTGAAGAACGAATAACCTGTCGGAGGCGCCGGGGGCTTCTGTGAAGTTCCCGGCTCAAAAGATCATGAAAAAGACCCGTACAGCAAACTTGCATCATCTTTATCATGAAGCGTTGCCCGAAGACGTTAACTTTACGCCGAAGGTCGAGGTGGACGCGGTTCACCAGCGACGGACAACGGATGTTTATGAACACGCCCTGACGATTACTGCCTGGCAGCAGATCTATGATCAGCTAAATCCTGGCAAATTTCATGGCGAGTTCACGGAAATCCTGCTGGATGATATTCAGGTATTCCGTGAATACACCGGTCTGGCGTTACGCCAGTCTTGTCTGGTCTGGCCAAACTCATTTTGGTTTGGTATTCCGGCGACACGCGGCGAACAGGGATTTATTGGGTCGCAGTGCATTGGCAGCGCGGAGATCGCAACCCGCCCGGGGGGAACCGAATTTGAATTGAGCACGCCGGATGATTACACCATTCTTGGGGTGGTCATTTCCGAAGAGGCCATTACACAACATGCGAACTTTTTACATAACCCGGAACGGGTGCTGCATATGCTGCGCAACCAGTCAGCGCTGGAGGTAAAAGAACAGCATAAAGCGGCGCTGTGGGGGTTCGTACAGCAGGCGCTGGCGACCTTTAGCGAGAATCCTGGCCATCTGCATCAGCCCGCTGTGCGTAAAGTGCTGCGGGATAATTTGTTGTTGGCGATGGGGACGATGCTGGAAGAAGCGCAGCCGATCATCACGGCGGAGAGCATCAGCCATCAGAGCTATCGACGGTTACTGTCGCGCGCGCGGGACTATGTGATGGAAAATATGTCAGAGCCGCTGACCGTCCTGGATTTGTGCAATCAACTGCATGTGAGCCGTCGTACGCTGCAAAACGCCTTTCACGCGATTTTAGGCATTGGGCCGAACGCGTGGTTGAAGAGGATCCGTCTGAATGCGGTGCGTCGTGAGTTGATAAGCCCCTGGTCGCAAAACGTCACGGTGAAAGACGCCGCGATGCAGTGGGGGTTCTGGCATTTGGGGCAATTTGCCACCGATTATCAGCACCTGTTTGCTGAGAAACCGTCGCTGACGCTGCACCAGCGGATGCGGGAGTGGAGGTAGTGGCGCTTCGCTTATCAGGCCTACAAAGCCAGACCCCGTAGGCCGGATAAGGCGAAGTCGCCATCCGGCAATCACACCCACTCGCGTACCTGAATAAACTCGCTTAAGGCGGCTTCCGGGCTGTCGGCTTCTGGTTGCCAGTCATATTCCCAGCGAACCAGCGGCGGCATCGACATCAAAATGGATTCGGTGCGCCCGCCGGTTTGCAAACCAAACAACGTTCCTCTGTCCCACACCAGATTGAATTCCACGTAGCGCCCGCGACGATAGAGCTGGAAGTTCCGCTCACGTTCGCCCCAGGTCATCGTTTTGCGGCGCTCGACGATCGGCAGGTACGCATCGCTATACCCTTTACCGACTGCTTGCATAAAGGCAAAACAACGGTCGAAATTCGGCGTGTTCAGGTCGTCAAAGAACAGCCCGCCAATACCGCGCTGTTCGTTGCGGTGTTTGAGGAAGAAGTAGTCGTCGCACCATTTTTTATAGCGCGGATAAACGTCATCGCCGAACGGCTGGCATACGTCACGCGCCGTGCGGTGCCAGTGAAGGGCATCCTCTTCAAAGCCGTAGTAGGGCGTGAGATCAAAGCCTCCGCCAAACCACCAGACCGGATCCGCACCGGGTTTCTCTGCAATGAAAAAACGCACGTTGGCATGGCTGGTTGGAATGTACGGGTTCAGCGGATGTACCACCAGCGAGACACCCATCGCTTCAAAACTGCGCCCCGCCAGCTCAGGCCGATGTGCTGTGGCGGATGCGGGCATGGCATCGCCGTGAACATGGGAAAAATTGACGCCCGCCTGTTCAAATATTCCACCGCTGCGCAACACCCGGCTGCGTCCGCCGCCACCCGCTTCACGCTGCCAGTTGTCTTCAACGAAGCTGGCGCCATCGACCGCTGACAATTGCTGGCAAATGTCATCCTGCAAACTCAGCAGGAACTGTTTCACGCGTTGTGCATCGGGTTTCATGGTTAACGTTTCTTCGAGTGGGCTTTCTGGTTATCGAACCAGTGAAAATAGCTGATCACGCCGTTGGCGATGGCGGTGGCAATTTTTTGCCGGAATGCGGCTGTGCCCAACAGGCGTTCCTCTTCCGGATTGGTGATAAAAGAGGTTTCAACCAGCACCGACGGAATTGACGGTGATTTTAGCACCACGAACGCGGCCTGCTCTGTACTGCGCGTATGCAGACGATGCACGGGTTTGATCTTCCTGAGAATATGCGATCCCAGCGTCAGGCTGTTTTTAATGGTGTCCGTCTGTACCAGGTCGAAAAGCACCTGCTGCAACAGATGATCTTTGTCGGTGGTTTTTTTGCCCGCGACTTCATCGGCCCGGTTCTCGCGATCGGAAAGGTATTTCGCCATGGCGCTACTGGCGCCGCGATTGGAAAGTGCGAAAACAGACGCGCCAGCGGCAGACGGGTTGGTAAAGCCATCGGCGTGAATGGACATGAACAGGTCAGCGCCGTGTTTGTGGGCAATCTCAACGCGATCGTATAGCGGAATAAACGTGTCGCCGCTGCGGGTTAAACGCGCATCAATTCCCTGACCGCGCAAGATTGAACGGACGTTTTTGGCAATAGCCAGTACGACGTGTTTCTCTTTCGAACCGTTACGACCAATGGCGCCAGTGTCGATTCCACCGTGTCCGGGGTCGAGCATTACAACACGTCTGGCCCCTGCTTTTTTAGCTTTCGGCGTACTGTGACCGTTACTGGTTTTCAGTGGTTCTTCTTTGGCGATGGCGTTTGACATGCCTGACAGCGTCAGGGCAGCCAGCCCAGCTTTCAGCACCTGGCGGCGCGATGTGAGAGTTTTTAGTGGTTTAAAAGTGCTCATACGGCCTGAGTTGTAATAAATATAAGTTCCAGATGTACCCGTCATACTTCACGTTGCATGTACGTTGGCGACGAATGATTCCGGGTATGTATATCGTATCGCGTAATCCGTTACGACTGTTCAGGATGAGAATTGTTTTACGTTTCATTTCAATACGTGACAATGCGCTATTATGCCATTTTTTTCACCGCTTCGCGTCAGATATTGGCTAAATCAGACGATCGCGCCATAATCACAGTTTTTAACCCTAAAAGGTAACTCATCCCATGGAGATACGCGTTTTCCGCCAGCAAGATTTCGAAGAGGTAATCACTCTCTGGGAGCGCTGCGATCTGTTGCGTCCATGGAACGATCCGGAAATGGATATCGAGCGCAAGGTGAACCATGACGTCAGCTTGTTCCTGGTCGCTGAGGTGAACGGCGAAGTTGTCGGCACGGTGATGGGGGGATACGACGGGCATCGCGGCTCGGCGTATTATCTTGGCGTGCACCCGGAGTTTCGCGGTCGCGGTATCGCCAATGCGTTGCTGAACCGACTGGAGAAAAAGCTGATTGCCCGCGGCTGCCCGAAAATTCAGATAAGGGTGCGGGACGAAAACGACGTCGTGCTGGGCATGTATGAGCGCCTGGGCTACGAGCACAGCGACGTGCTGAATTTGGGTAAGCGTTTGATTGAAGATGAAGAGTATTGAGTTTCATCCCGGCGACTATGACAGTCACGGACGTTTACGCCTGCCTTTTCTGTTCTGGTGCGTTTTGCTGCTACAGGCGCGCACCTGGGTCTTGTTTGTGATTGCGGGTTCATCGCGTGACCAGGGCAATACGCTGCTTAATCTGTTTTATCCCGATCATGATTCTTTTTGGCTGGGGCTCATCCCTGGCGTACCCGCCGTGCTGGCGTTTTTACTCAGCGGGCGGCGCTTTGCGTTTCCGGTTTTGTGGCACAGATTTCGCGCGCTGTTGATTTTAGCCCAATCGGTTCTGCTGTGTTGGCAACCGATATTGTGGTTGATGGGGGAGCCGGTCAGCGGCGTCGGCCTGGCGCTGGTCGTCGTGGATATCATCGCCCTTATCTGGCTGGTGACCCACCGGCGTTTACGCGCCTGCTTTGCCATTGAAAAAGAATAACGGCACTTTTTAACGAAGCCGGACTCCAATCAACGTTGATTAATAAAGAAAGGAAGTGAGATGAAATCGCTGCGTTTGCTTTTATGTGCGATGCCGCTGGCGCTGACCGGCTGTTCGACGCTCTCGTCTGTGAACTGGTCTGCCGCAAATCCGTGGAACTGGTTTGGCTCATCGACAGAAGTCACCGAACAAGGCGTTGGGACATTAACGGCATCCACCCCGCTTGATGAAAATGCCATTGCCGATGCGCTGGATGGTGACTATCGCCTGCGTAGTGGGATGAAAACGGATAACGGCAATGTTGTACGTTATTACGAGGCGATGAAGGGTGACCAACTGGCGATGGTGATCAACGGCGACCAGGGAACCATTAGCCGGATTGCTGTATTAGACCGTGAGATCCCGGCTCACACTGGCGTTGAGATCGGTACGCCGTTTAGCGACCTTTACAGTAAGGCCTTCGGCAACTGCGAGCTGGCGTCTGGTGACGACAGCAATGCCGTTGAGTGTAAAGCGCAAGGAAGTCAGCACGTTAGCTATGTTTTTTCTGGCGAGTGGAGCGGCCCAGAAGGGTTGATGCCCTCTGATGACACGCTGAAAAACTGGACGGTGAGCAAAATTATCTGGCGTCGTTAATTTGCGTCTGAACAAACCGCCCCGCAGAAAAAACGGTTACAATAGCCCCCATCAATAATGCCACCCAGTCGTGGCATTCTCATATTCAGGAGGAATAATGTCTCAGGTTCAGAGTGGCATTTTGCCAGAACATTGCCGTGCGGCGATTTGGATTGAAGCCAATGTTAAAGGGGAGGTTGATGCCCTGCGTGCGGCGAGCAAAGCGTTTGCCGACAAACTGGCGACCTTCGAAACAAAATTCCCGGATGCGCATCTGGGCGCCGTTGTGGCTTTCGGCAACAACACCTGGCGCGCCCTCAGCGGCGGCGTGGGTGCAGAAGAGCTGAAAGATTTTATCCCTTACGGTAAAGGTCTGGCGCCGGCCACGCAGTACGACGTGCTTATCCATATTTTGTCCCTGCGCCATGACGTGAATTTCTCCGTTGCGCAGGCAGCGATGGAAGCCTTTGGTGACTGCATTGAAGTGAAAGAAGAGATCCACGGTTTCCGTTGGGTAGAAGAGCGTGACCTCAGCGGCTTTGTCGATGGGACTGAAAACCCGGCTGGCGCTGAAACGCGCCGTGAAGTTGCAGTCATTAAAGACGGCGTTGATGCGGGCGGCAGCTATGTGTTCGTGCAGCGTTGGGAGCACAACCTGAAGCAGCTCAACCGCATGAGCATCCACGATCAGGAGATGATGATTGGCCGCACCAAAGAAGCCAACGAAGAGATCGACGGCGACGATCGCCCAGAGACGTCTCACCTGAGCCGCGTGGATCTGAAAGAGGATGGCAAAGGGCTGAAAATTGTCCGTCAGAGTCTGCCGTACGGGACGGCCAGCGGTACACACGGTCTCTATTTCTGTGCCTACTGCGCACGTCTGTACAACATCGAACAGCAGTTGCTGAGCATGTTTGGCGACACCGACGGCAAACGCGATGCCATGTTGCGTTTCACCAGACCGGTCACCGGCGGATATTATTTTGCACCGTCTCTGGATCGTTTGCTGGCGCTGTAAGGCGTTAGTTATTTTGCCAGTAGTGAAAGGCCAGTCAGTGATGTCACTGACTGGCCTTTTTGTTATTCACGTTTCAGCGTAGCGCGGGCAGTAAAACTGAGGGCAACGCATCAGGTGACTCTCACTTTTTAATCCAGATTCACGTTACGACAGCCAAAGAGAACCGTAAAAATAAATCCGGCAATGTATGAAACCAGCATACCGCCTGCATACACCGCCATTGCAGGGAGGATGCCTTGCGCGGAGGTCATTAAGGGCAGAGCTACCAGACCGGAGGGACCAAAGGCGCTGTTTAACCCCATCGGCAGACCGGACCAGGCCACCAGACCGATAAACAGACCACCGGCAGCGCCGCCGAAGCAGGCGGTGATAAAAGGTTTCATTCGCGGTAATGTGACGCCATAAATCAGCGGTTCGCCGACGCCGAGTAAGCCTGGAATGATCGCACCGCGAACCTGACTGCGTAACGTGCTGTGTTTTTCTGCCCGCCAGTAGAGCGCCAGCGCGGCGCCGACCTGACCCGCGCCCGCCATGGAAAGAATCGGAAACAGGCTGTTAAAACCCTGACTGCTCATCAACGCCAGATAGACGGGAATAAAGCCCTGATGGACGCCAAAGACGACCGAAATCAGAAAAAGCCCGGCAAGGACGGCACAACCCAGCGGGTTGCTGTTGAGATGAATAAAGAGCCACGACATCCCTTCGAACAGCCATCCGCCCAGCGGCATAATCACCAGATACGCCAGGATAGCCGTGATCACCAGGGTGAGCATGGAGGTCAACAGCATATCCAGATCGTCAGGCATAAAACGGCGAATCAGACCTTCAATGCGTGCGCTGGCCCAGGCGGCGATCAGCACGCCAATAATGTTGCCACGCGGGTCTATCGTCAGTCCGAAGAAATCCTGAAGACCGGAGTAATAACCCGTGGTGGCGCCTGGGTTGTATCCCAGCAAGAACAGCGAGGCGATGATTGCGCCGTTAACCCCTGTGCCGCCAAATGCTTGCGCGGCGTTATAACCAATCAGGATGACCAGAAAGGTAAAGAGGCCTTTGCTGAAAACCTTCATAAAGTTCAGCGCATCGGCAAGCGTGCCGGTGGCATCGGCCGGGACGTGCATCACGGTGCCGATGAGCGTCGCAATCCCGAGTAGCAGACCCGCGGCAATAAAGCCGGGGATCAGCGGGGTGAAAATAGTGGCAAACGTTGACAGAAATTGCTGAATCCCGGATGTCTGCTTCGCTTTAATCTGGCGTTTGTTCTGCGCCGCGATTTCCGCAGCCTGCGGTGTTACTGTTTCGCCAAGCAACACCTTCATCGCATCTGCCGCGCGTTGTGCTTTACCCGGGCCAAAAATGACCTGCACCTGGTCATCAGAGATAACGACGCCTTTTACGCCCTCCAGCGTTTTAATGGCGGGATCCACCAGACTGCTGTCATGCACCGACAGCCGCAAGCGGGTCATGCAGTTGCCGCATTTGGCAATGTTAGCCGCGCCGCCGACCTGGTCGAGGATGCGATTCAGGAGTTCATTACTGATGTCTTTTGCCATTCGCGTTATTCCTCACAAGCGCAGTGAGCGCCTTCGGTAATCATCTTCTCAAATTGCATGATGTGTGTTTCCTTACAGGTTCGTTGTTACCCAGGCGAATAACTGGAATCATATATTTCATAGAATTAAACACAATGTGAATCATTGCATCCCTGCGCATAATCGAACGCAGTGGCCGTTGAATAAACCGCAGGGGAAATAGCGTGCTGATTTTTTACTTAAGATTTACCTGAATTAGTGAGCTGTTCCGCAGCACTTATTTGTTATTGCTGTATTTTCAGTGTTAATGGAGTGTATGGCTCTGTATTCAAATGGAGAACATTGAAATGGGTAAACTCACGGGTAAAACAGCACTGATTACGGGCGCGTCTCAAGGTATCGGCGAAGGGATCGCCAGAGTGTTTGCCCGCCATGGCGCGAACTTAATTTTGTTGGACATCTCCGATGAGATTGAAAAACTGGCGGATGAGCTGGGGGGACGCGGCCATCGTTGTACGGCGGTTCATGCTGATGTCAGGGATGCTGCTTCTGTTGCCGCCGCCATTGCCCGCGCGAAAGCGACGGAAGGTAAAATTGATATTCTTGTCAACAACGCAGGCGTTTGCCGGTTAGGTAACTTTCTCGACATGAGCGAGGAAGACCGGGATCTACATATTGATATCAATATTAAAGGTGTCTGGAACGTCACCAAAGCCGTACTGCCCGAAATGATCGAGCGTAACGACGGTCGCATCGTGATGATGTCTTCCGTGACGGGCGATATGGTTGCTGACCCAGGCGAAACCGCCTATGCCTTATCCAAAGCGGCGCTGATCGGCCTCACCAAATCACTGGCCGTGGAGTTCGCGCAGTCGGGAATTCGTGTAAATGCTATCTGCCCAGGCTACGTGCGCACCCCAATGGCGGAAAGCATTGCCCGGCAGTCCAATCCGGACGATCCCGAATCCGTGCTGACCGAGATGGCGAAAGCGATCCCAATGCGCCGCCTGGCGAGCCCGCTTGAAGTCGGTGAACTTGCGGCCTTCCTCGCCTCCGATGAATCCAGTTACCTGACGGGCACGCAAAACGTCATTGACGGTGGCAGCACGCTGCCGGAAAGCGTCAGCGTCGGAGTCTGATTAACGCCCAGAACCTCCTCACCGTCGGTGGGGAGGTGTTCCCTTATTCTCTTTTCAACTTTCAAATCATCAAACGGTATATAAAACCGTTACTCCTTTCACCTTAGTTATAAATATGATGGCAAATAGAAAGAGTCTGACCCATTAGGCTATTTTATTTGGCATTTTGGACCCCGGGCAGTGCTCAGACAAAACTCATCGAGTTTTGAACGCCCTTCAGGGCGGCCCGGAAGGGGAGCGTAGCGAATAATCCTCACGTACTCTGTGTACGCTCCGGTTCTTGCGCGCTGTCCGTGTCCAAACTGCCTGCAACAATTACACCTAATGGGGCAGGCTCTACGTCATTAAATTTATAAGGGTGCGCAATGGCCGTTAACTTACTGAAAAAAAGAACCCTGACGCTGGTAGCAAGTCTGTTACTGGCCACGCAGGCGCAGGCAACGGAACTGCTGAACAGTTCATACGATGTCTCCCGCGAGCTGTTTGCCGCCCTGAACCCGCCGTTTGAACAGCAATGGGCGAAAGACAACGGCGGCGACAAACTGACGATTAAACAATCTCATGCCGGGTCATCAAAACAGGCGCTGGCGATTTTGCAGGGCCTGAAAGCCGATGTCGTCACCTACAACCAGGTCACGGATGTGCAGATCCTGCACGATAAAGGCAAGCTTCTCCCGGCGGACTGGCAAAGCCGTCTGCCAAATAACAGTTCGCCATTCTATTCAACCATGGCGTTCCTGGTGCGCAAGGGCAACCCGAAGAATATTCACGACTGGAACGACCTGGTGCGAACGGATGTGAAACTGATCTTCCCGAACCCGAAAACTTCCGGTAATGCGCGTTATACCTACCTGGCGGCCTGGGGTGCGGCGGATAAAGCCGATGGCGGCGATAAAGCCAAAACCGAGCAATTCATGACCCAGTTCCTGAAGAATGTTGAGGTGTTTGACACCGGCGGTCGCGGCGCAACCACCACGTTTGTTGAACGCGGACTGGGCGATGTGCTGATCACGTTTGAGTCGGAAGTGAACAACATTCGCAAACAGTATGAAGCGCAGGGTTTTGAAGTGGTGGTGCCGAAGGTGAATATCCTCGCTGAGTTTCCCGTGGCGTGGGTAGATAAAAACGTGCAGGCCAACGGTACTGAGAAGGCGGCGAAAGCGTATCTGAACTGGCTCTACAGCCCTGAAGCGCAGACCATCATTACTGATTTCTACTACCGCGTGAACAACCCGGCGGTGATGGACAAGCTGAAAGACAAATTCCCGCAAACCGAACTGTTCCGCGTGGAAGATAAGTTTGGCGGCTGGCCTGCGGTGATGAAAACCCATTTTGTCAGCGGCGGTGAACTGGACAAACTGCTGGCGGCGGGGCGTTCGTAAATGTTAGCCGTCTCCTCCAGACGCGTGCTGCCCGGCTTTACCTTAAGTCTGGGCACCAGCTTGCTGTTCGTCTGCCTGATTTTGCTGCTGCCGCTCAGCGCGCTGGTGATGCAACTTTCTGAGATGAGCTGGGCGCAGTACTGGGAAGTGATCACCAACCCGCAGGTGGTTGCGGCCTATAAAGTCACGCTGTTGTCGGCCTTTGTGGCGTCGATTTTTAACGGTGTGTTCGGCCTGCTGATGGCGTGGATTTTAACCCGCTATCGCTTCCCCGGGCGCACATTGCTGGATGCGTTGATGGATCTGCCGTTTGCCCTGCCAACGGCGGTCGCGGGCCTGACGCTGGCGTCGCTGTTTTCGGTCAACGGTTTTTACGGCGAGTGGCTGGCGAAGTTTGATATCAAAGTCACCTATACCTGGCTCGGTATTGCGGTGGCGATGGCGTTTACCAGCATTCCGTTTGTGGTACGTACGGTGCAACCGGTTCTGGAAGAGTTAGGCCCGGAATACGAAGAAGCGGCAGAGACGCTCGGTGCGACCCGCTGGCAGAGCTTTCGCAAAGTGGTGCTGCCGGAGCTCTCTCCGGCGCTGGTGGCAGGCGTGGCGCTCTCCTTCACCCGCAGTCTGGGTGAATTCGGTGCAGTGATTTTTATCGCGGGCAATATCGCGTGGAAGACCGAAGTGACATCGCTGATGATTTTTGTTCGCTTGCAGGAGTTTGATTATCCGGCGGCGAGCGCGATTGCGTCGGTTATCCTGGCCGCGTCGTTGTTACTGCTGTTTTCGATTAACACTCTGCAAAGTCGCTTTGGTCGACGTGTGGTAGGTCACTGATGGCGGACGTTACTCAATTAAAACGCTATGACGCGCCCCGCATTAACTGGGGGAAATGGTTGCTGATTGGCGCGGGCATGTTGGTGTCCACGTTTATTTTGCTGGTGCCGATGATTTATATCTTCGTGCAGGCCTTCAGCAAAGGACTGATGCCGGTATTACAGAACCTGGCCGACCCGGACATGCTCCACGCCATCTGGCTGACCGTGCTGATTGCATTGATTGCCGTGCCGGTCAACCTGGTGTTCGGCGTGTTGCTGGCGTGGCTGGTGACGCGCTTTAACTTCCCGGGTCGCCAACTGCTGCTGACGCTGCTGGATATCCCGTTTGCCGTCTCGCCAGTGGTCGCCGGTCTGGTGTATCTGCTGTTCTACGGCTCTAACGGGCCGCTGGGCGGCTGGCTGGATGAGCACAACCTGCAAATTATGTTCTCCTGGCCGGGCATGGTGCTGGTCACTATCTTCGTCACCTGCCCGTTTGTGGTACGTGAACTGGTGCCGGTGATGCTAAGCCAGGGGAGCCAGGAAGACGAAGCGGCGATTTTACTCGGTGCCTCCGGCTGGCAAATGTTTCGCCGCGTGACGCTGCCGAACATTCGCTGGGCGCTGCTGTACGGCGTGGTGCTGACCAACGCCCGTGCGATTGGCGAGTTTGGTGCAGTGTCGGTGGTTTCCGGTTCGATTCGTGGTGAAACCCTGTCGCTGCCGCTACAGATTGAATTACTGGAGCAGGACTACAACGCCGTCGGCTCCTTTACCGCTGCCGCGTTACTGACGCTGATGGCGATTATTACCCTGTTTTTGAAGAGCATGTTGCAGTGGCGCCTGGAAAATCAGGAAAAACGCGCGCAACAGGAGGAAAATCATGAGCATTGAGATTGCCAATATTAAGAAGTCTTTTGGTCGCACCCTGGTGCTGAACGATATCTCACTAGATATTCCTTCAGGTCAAATGGTGGCTCTGCTGGGGCCGTCCGGTTCTGGAAAGACCACGCTGTTACGGATTATCGCCGGGCTGGAACATCAGTCCAGCGGCCATATTCGCTTCCACGGGACGGACGTCAGCCGCCTGCATGCGCGCGATCGTAAAGTCGGTTTCGTGTTCCAGCATTACGCGCTGTTCCGCCATATGACCGTATTCGACAATATCGCTTTTGGCCTGACGGTGCTGCCGCGTCGTGAGCGCCCGAATGCGGCGGCAATTAAAGCGAAAGTGACAAAATTGCTGGAGATGGTGCAACTGGCGCATCTGGCAGACAGGTATCCGTCGCAGCTTTCCGGCGGGCAGAAACAGCGCGTGGCGCTGGCGCGCGCGTTAGCCGTGGAACCCCAAATTCTGTTGCTTGATGAACCGTTTGGCGCGCTTGACGCGCAGGTACGCAAAGAGTTGCGTCGCTGGTTGCGTCAACTGCATGAAGAGCTGAAATTCACCAGCGTCTTTGTGACGCACGATCAGGAAGAAGCCACCGAAGTGGCAGACCGCGTGGTGGTGATGAGTCAGGGCAATATTGAGCAGGCCGATGCGCCGGATCAGGTATGGCGTGAACCGGCGACCCGCTTCGTCCTGGAGTTTATGGGTGAGGTGAACCGCCTGCGGGGGACAATCCGCGGCGGGCAGTTTCACGTTGGCGCGCACCGCTGGCCGTTGGGCTATACGCCAGCGTATCAGGGGCCAGTCGATCTGTTCCTGCGCCCGTGGGAAGTGGACATCAGCCGTCGCACCAGCCTTGACTCACCGTTGCCAGTACAGGTGCTGGAAGCCAGTCCGAAAGGCCACTACACCCAATTAGTTGTGCAGCCTTTGGGGTGGTACAACGAGCCGCTGACGGTGGTGATGCAGGGTGACGATGCGCCCGTTCGCGGCGAGCGCCTGTTCGTTGGGTTGCAAAATGCGCGGTTGTATAACGACGAACAACGCATCGAAACGCGCAAAGCGGAGCTTGCTCTGGCTGAATCGGCCTGATAGGTTAATTCGTATGTTTATCGGCCGGGTAAGCGCAGCGCCACCCGGCTTTTTTATGAGCAGAAAACGTGAATACATTAGAACAAACCATCGGCAACACGCCGCTGGTTAAATTACAACGTCTGGGGCCGGACAACGGCAGCGAAATTTGGCTCAAACTGGAAGGCAATAATCCGGCGGGCTCGGTAAAAGATCGCGCCGCGTTATCGATGATTGTCGAGGCGGAGAAGCGGGGCGACATTAAACCCGGCGACGTGCTGATTGAAGCAACCAGCGGCAACACCGGAATTGCACTGGCGATGATTGCGGCGCTGAAAGGCTATCGCATGAAACTGTTAATGCCGGACAACATGAGTCAGGAACGACGCGCCGCCATGCGTGCCTACGGTGCTGAGCTGATTCTGGTCACCAAAGAACAGGGGATGGAAGGGGCGCGGGATTTGGCGCTGGAAATGGCGAATCGCGGTGAAGGCAAACTGCTGGATCAGTTTAACAATCCGGATAACCCGTACGCGCACTACACCACTACCGGCCCCGAAATCTGGCAGCAAACGTCCGGGCGGATCACCCATTTCGTCTCCAGTATGGGGACGACCGGCACCATTACCGGCGTGTCGCGTTTTCTGCGTGAACAAGAGAAACCGGTGACGATTGTCGGGTTGCAGCCTGAAGAAGGCAGCAGTATTCCGGGTATTCGTCGCTGGCCGGCAGAATATATGCCGGGGATTTTTAACGCTTCGCTGGTGGATGAAGTATTAGATATTCATCAGGACGACGCTGAAAACACGATGCGTGAACTGGCGGTGCGTGAAGGCATTTTCTGCGGCGTCAGCTCCGGCGGTGCGGTGGCGGGGGCGCTGCGCGTGGCGAAAGCGAATCCGGGTACTGTCGTCGTGGCGATCATCTGCGATCGCGGCGATCGCTATCTGTCGACTGGCGTCTTTGGCGAAGAGCATTTCAGCCAGGGATTAGGGATATAGCTTGTAGGCCTGATAAGCATAGCGCCATCAGGCAAACATACGGCACGATCGCCGGATGACGACGTAAAGCGTCTTATCCGGCCTGTCATGATCAATCGTTACGTTTTTCTACAAGCTTATCAAGGAACTGCCACAATTTTTCATTCATTTCCCGGTAATCCCATTCACGCATTTCCGCGTTCGAGCGAATAAAGCGTTTCCCTTTGGCTTCTGCCAGTTCCTGTTCGGAATGCTGAATCAGTCCGGCAACCGCTTCAGCGGTAAACTCCATATGGCACTGAAAACCATAAACAAAATTACCGTACTGCACGATTTGCCGTGGGCAGCCTGCGCTTGTGGCAAGTACCGTTGCCTGGTCGGTTAATCCCGGCATGTCGTTGTGCCAGTGACCCACCATCAACGGGGAGCCAAAGTGAGCAACCAACGGATGCTGTTGACCTGCCTCGGTCAGCGTAATGGGATAATGACCAATCTCTTTTTCCGGGCTTTGACACACTTTCGCCCCGAGTGCCTCGCCAATCAGTTGTGAGCCTAAACAGATCCCCACCACAATCCGTTGTGCGACTATGGCCTGATTTATCAGATGCTGCTCGGCCAGTGAGTCAAAATATGGGCACTCGGCAAGTGTAGTGCGCGGTGACTGCGGCCCGCCAAATACCACCAGCATATCGAAATCATCGGCGTTCGCGGGGAGGGGCTCTGCGCTATAGACGCGGGACCAGGAGATGGCGTAACCACGTGCTTCAGCCCATTGCAGATACGCTCCGGTTGATTCGAACGACTCGTGAACAACAAAATGAACTCGCACTTGTATTCTCCTGTTAGCGTTTCAGCGCCTGATGAATATCAGCCGCCAGCGTGTTGATGTCGCTGTCGCCCAGTGTCGACAGCGTAATGCGCAGGCCGTGGGCTGGCGTATTCACGGCAAACACTTCGCCTTCACGCACCAGCCATCCTGATTTTGCCAGTTTAAACGCAACCGCCTGGCTTGCGTCATGAAGCGGTAGCCACAGATTCAGGCCGTCGCCGGGAGAGACGGAATCAATACCCTGACGGCGTAATGCTGCCGCCAGTTTTTGTTGCTGAGATGCATAAAACTGACGGGTGTTGTGAAGCGATTGCTGGTAGTCCTCGTCGGTCAGACAGGCGCAGACGAGATCCTGTAACAGATGACTGACCCACTGACTGCCGGAATTCAACCGTAAACGAAGCTTCGCCGAGGTAGCTGCGTCGCTACTCACGATGGCGAGGCGCAGGTCAGGGCCGAGCGTTTTCGACATGGAGCGAACCACGGCCCAATGCTGCGTTTCATGGGCAATGACCGGATACCACGGGGATGAAGACAGCAGGGCGAAGTGATCATCGACAATCACCAGCACTTGCGGGTAGCGAGCCAGAATAGCGCGTAACGCCGCCGCGCGCGATGCACTCAGGCTGCATCCTGTTGGGTTGTGTGCCCGCGGGGTCAGAATAACGGCCCTTGCCCCTTTTTGCAGAGCCAGCTCCAGCCCTTCCGGCAACATGCCTTCGCCATCGACAAGTACCGGAGTTGCGCTAAATCCGGCGTAACGGAGCATACTGATACTGCTTAAAAAGCAGGGATCTTCCACCACCACACTGTCGCCAGGCAGCAGATGCGCACAGAGCAGGCGCTCAATCGCATCAATGGCGCCGCTGGTAATATCGATTTCGCCAGCCTGAGGGGTTGCATCCTGCATCCAGTGCGCAGCCCATTTCTTGAGGTCAGGAGACACCGCCGCATCGCCATACAGGCGGGGCGATCGGTTTATCGCGGTGAAGTAACGGCTAAGATCGGGGAGGCGCTGAGGATCAGGGTTACCGCCAGAGAGATCGGTCAGCGGTGTTCCGGGATTGTTTCCTTCGAGCGCGACGGGCGATGGAGTGCCTTTGAGAACCGTCCCGTTGCGTCCAAGGCTGACGGCAAGCCCGGAGGTGACCAGCCGCTTGTAAGCCGCCGCGACAGTATTGCGGTTGATCTCCAGCGCGGTCGCCAGTTCACGAACCGGCGGCAGCGTTTCGCCGGGCGTCAATCTGCCGCTTGCGAGATGCTGGCGAATATTGTCAAAAATTTCGTTGGCGGTTTTTCCGTTGATCATTATTGACCTATGACAAAATGAATTTTAGCATATGACGATAATAGTGAGGCGTGAGCCCGCTGTCCAGTGAGAGGAGAAGGCAATGGGGCAGGAGAGTGAAATACAGTCAGTGCTCTTCGACGATACGCATCGGGCGATACAGACCGATATTGTCGCCGTTCAGTCACAGGTCGTTTATGGTAGCGTCGGCAACAGCATTGCGGTGCCTGCTATTAAAGCGCAGGGATTACGGGTGACGCCGGTTCCTACGGTACTGTTTAGCAATACCCCGCATTATCAGACGTTTTATGGTGGCATTATCCCTGCCGACTGGTTTCGCGGTTATCTTCAGGCGTTGAATGAACGTGACGCACTGCGCGAACTTAAAGCCGTGACCACCGGTTATATGGGAAGCGCGGAGCAGATCGCGTTGCTGGCGCAGTGGCTGAAGACGGTTCGGGAGTCGCATCCTGATGTCTGTATTCTGGTGGATCCGGTGATAGGCGACACGGACAGCGGCATGTACGTGAAAGCGGAAATCCCCGCCGCGTATCGCCACCATCTGCTGCCGTTGGCGCAGGGACTGACACCCAACGTCTTCGAGCTGGAAATGTTGAGCGGGAAGCCGTGCGGAACGCTGGATGATGCCGTGATCGCCGCCAAATCACTACTTTCCGATACCTTGCAATGGGTAGTTATCACCAGCGCGCCGGGTGAAACCGATGAGACGATAAATGTTGCGGTGGTGACCGCCGATTCAGTGGATGTCATTGAACACCCGCGTCTGGAAACAGATCTCAAAGGTACTGGCGATCTGTTCTGCGCCGAACTGATTAGCGGAATTGTGCAGCAAAAACCGCTGGCGGATGCCGCGCGAAATGCCGCCGAGCGCGTACTTGAGGTGATGAGCTGGACCCAGCAATGCGGCTGCGATGAACTGATACTGCCCCCGGCAGGGGAGGCGCGATGAAGAGTTATCGGTTGGTGGTTCGCCAGCAGGGACGTGTCGTTGGCCATTTCGAAACCAGCGGCCTTGAGGCGCTGGAAGACATTTGTGTGGCGCGGGCGATGTTCGGGATTGCGGGGGGATATCAGTGCGAATTGCAGGTTTCAGATTCGGAAAGGCGGATGCTGGAGAGCGGGCCGGAAGGGATGAAAATCCTGATGCGTGAAAAGTGTTATCGCCCGGTGACCTCACCATTGTGACCACAGCACCGATGCCAGGTGATCCCATTTCGTGGTGACAAATCGCGTAGGTCTGATAAGCGTAGCGCCATCAGACAGGCCGGATGACGTGTAAAAAAAATGGCGCCATCTGGCGCCATTCTTCACTGCGGCAAGAATTACTTCTTGATGCGGATAACCGGGGTTTCACCCACAGTCACGCTACCGGACAGTTTGATCAGTTCTTTGATTTCGTCCATGTTGGAGATAACAACCGGCGTCAGGGTAGACTTGGCTTTTTCTTCCAGCAGTGGCAAATCGAATTCAATAACCGGGTCGCCAACTTTAACGCGCTGGCCTTCTTCAGCGATACGTTTGAAACCTTCGCCTTTCAGTTCAACGGTGTCGATACCGAAGTGAACGAACAGCTCAATGCCGCTATCAGATTCGATAGAGAACGCATGGTTGGTTTCAAAGATTTTGCCGATAGTACCGTCAACAGGCGCTACCATTTTGTTGCCAGTTGGTTTGATAGCGATGCCATCACCAACGATTTTTTCAGCAAAAACAACATCCGGCACGTCTTCGATATTGACGATCTCGCCAGAGAGCGGAGCAATAATCTCAATAGTTCCGGTGTCTTTCTTATCATCAGAAACCAGAGATTTCAATTTATCAAACAAACCCATGATCTTCTCCTAAGCAGTAAATTGGGCCGCATCTCGTGGATTAGCAGATTGTTTTTTCTTCAATGAACTTGTTAACCAGCGTCATTAACTCGTCCGTTGTCGGTTGAGCAAGAGCCTGCTCTGCTAACACCTTCGCATCTTCGAAGTTCGTGTTACGGATAATCTTCTTAATGCGCGGGATAGAAATGGCGCTCATAGAGAATTCGTCCAGACCCATCCCCAGCAACAGAAGTGTAGCACGTTCGTCGCCTGCAAGCTCACCACACATGCCAGTCCATTTGCCTTCCGCGTGAGAAGCATCGATAACCTGCTTAATAAGCGTAAGGACAGACGGTGACATTGGCTGGTAAAGGTGTGAAATCATATCATTACCACGGTCAACTGCCAGAGTATACTGCGTTAAATCATTGGTACCGATACTAAAGAAGTCCACTTCTTTGGCTAAATGACGCGCAATCGTCGCGGCGGCCGGTGTTTCCACCATCACGCCAATCTCAATGCTCTCGTCAAACGCTTTACCTTCGTCGCGCAGTTCCTGTTTGTAGATTTCGATCTCTTTGCGCAGTGCGCGTACTTCTTCAACAGAGATGATCATCGGGAACATGATGCGCAATTTACCGAAAGCAGACGCCCGCAGGATGGCGCGAACCTGGTCACGCAGGATCTCTTTGCGATCCAGCGCGATACGCACGGCACGCCAGCCGAGGAACGGGTTCTCTTCTTTCGGGAAGTTCATGTACGGCAGCTCTTTGTCGCCGCCGATGTCCATAGTACGTACGATAACAGCCTGAGAGCCACACGCTTCAGCAACGGCTTTATACGCCGCAAACTGCTCTTCTTCAGTGGGCAGGGCGTCACGGTCCATGAACAGGAATTCGGTGCGGTACAGGCCAACACCTTCAGCGCCGTTACGCTCGGCACCTTCAACATCACGTACAGTACCGATGTTAGCGCAAACCTCAACCTGATGGCCGTCAAGCGTGATGGCCGGCAGATCTTTCAGTTTCGCCAGTTCGGCTTTCTCAGTCGCAACTTGCTCCTGAACGGCACGCAGATGTTCGATTTCTTCGTTCGTTGGATTAACGTAAACCTGGTTGTTTACGGCATCCAGAATCAGATAGTCGTCATTTTTTACCTGAGCGGTAACGCTACCCGTACCTACAATGGCAGGCAGTTCCAGAGAACGCGCCATGATAGAGGTGTGCGAAGTACGGCCACCGGCGTCAGTAATGAAACCCAGCACCTTGTTCAGGTTTAGCTGTGCGGTTTCTGACGGCGTCAGGTCAGCCGCAACCAGGATAACTTCGTCCTGAATTGCGCTCAGATCGATAATTGCCAGACCAAGGATATTACGCAGCAGACGTTTACCGATGTCACGTACGTCAGCCGCACGTTCTTTCAGGTATTCATCATCCAGCTCTTCCAGGGCAGTGGCCTGACCTTCGATAATTTCATGCGCGGCTGCGTCAGCCGTCATGTGTTTATCTTTAATCAGGGCTATGATTTCCTGCTCCAGCTCCTCATCTTCGAGCAGCATAATATGCCCTTCAAAGATGGCTTCTTTCTCTTCACCGAACGTTTCACCAGCTTTCGTTTTGATCGCTTCCAGTTGCGAAGATGCCTTGGCACGACCGCTCAGAAAACGTTCAACTTCCTGATCAACCTTGTCGGCAGAAATTTTTTTCCGGTCAATGACGATTTCGTCTTCTTTCAGCAGCAGTGCTTTGCCGAAAGCGATACCCGGGGATGCTAATATGCCTGAAATCATAACCCTACCTTACTTGTGACTGATTTTTAAAAGAACCCGGAAAATTACTCGAGTTCCGCCATCAGTTTAACCAGATGTTCAACCGCTTTCTGCTCGTCTTCACCTTCCGCAGAGATGGTAACGACAGTGCCCTGAGTCAGGCCCAGAGTCTGCAGTTTGAACAGGCTTTTTGCGCTAGCGCTTTTGCCATTGGAGGTCACGGTAATATCAGAAGTGAAGCCTTTCGCTTCTTTAACAAACTGAGCAGCAGGGCGGGTGTGCAGACCGTTCGGAGCGGTAATGGTAACTTCTTGCTGGAACATTATATTTCCCCAACTTATAGGTTTAGTGTTGTGGAACTAAAGTCTAGCCTGGCGGATCAACTTTAGCCTGTATTGTTAGCGCCGGCGTAAACGGGCACGACACAGTCGGTGTTCTACGCAATTCCGTTGCTGGCAACTTCTGGCCGCTGACGTTTCGCTCGTCATTAAACATTATGCCGCTAAAGGAAGACTTGAACCAAATCATAAAATCGATTCAGCTAGCGGTTTTCGTGTAACGATTAATTTCGCGCATCAAAATAATTAGTCTGGTTAAATACCAGACCCGGCAGGGTGAATCAATGCCAGGAGGAGTGAAACTTTGAAGCAGACCACAAAAAAGCGCCTCAAAAGGCGCTTTTTTACGCGTTATTAACACGCTGGCATTACTGTTGCAGTTCCTTCTCAGTGAAGAGATCGGCAAACAATGCAGTGCTCAGATAACGCTCACCTGATGAAGGTAATATAACCACAATATTCTTGCCGGTAAAGGTCTCATCTTGCTGGAGCTTAAGCGCTGCAGCAACTGCGGCGCCTGAGGAAATGCCCGCAAGAATGCCTTCTTCTTCCATCAGACGACGTGCGGTTGAAATAGCCTCATCGTTGGTGATGCCGATAACTTTATCAATCAGTTTCAGATCCAGGTTGCCGGGGATGAAACCTGCGCCGATACCCTGAATTTTATGCGGGCCGGGTTTCAGTTCTTCGCCTGCCAGCGCCTGAGCAATAACCGGAGAGTCCGTCGGTTCAACGGCAATGGTTATCAGATCCGTTTTGCCTTTCGTGCCCTTAATGTAGCGGGATACGCCGGTGAGCGTGCCGCCGGTACCGACGCCGGAGATAAACACATCGACCTGACCGTCGGTATCTTCCCAAATTTCCGGGCCGGTGGTTTTCTCATGAATTTCAGGGTTTGCCGGGTTGCTGAACTGTTGGAGCAGCAGGTACTTAACCGGATCGCTGGCGACGATTTCTTCAGCCTTCTGGATTGCGCCTTTCATGCCTTTGGCGCCTTCGGTCAGTACCAGATTGGCGCCCAGCGCTTTGAGGAGTTTACGACGCTCAATGCTCATGGTTTCCGGCATGGTTAACGTCAGTTTGTAGCCACGCGCCGCCGCCACATACGCCAGAGCAATACCCGTGTTGCCGCTGGTCGGCTCAACCAGTTCAACGCCTGGTTTCAGCACGCCACGTTTTTCGGCATCCCAAATCATATTGGCACCGATACGGCATTTGACGCTGAAGCTCGGGTTACGTGATTCCACCTTCGCCAGAATGCGTCCGTTACCGATACGGTTCAGTCGAACCAGCGGCGTATGACCGATAGTCAGCGAGTTATCTTCAAAAATCTTACTCATGGCCTGTCCTTAACTGTATGAAATTGGGGTACATGGGCTAGCATACCCGCTCAGAGAATATGCGGAAGTAAGGATTTAGCATATCTATATTCAGAAGGGAAATAATGGGGATCCGGATGGAATAAGGAGCGGCATAAGCCACTCCCTTTTTGCACAATTTTTTTACAAAGAGAAAAAAGATCAATTACTTCCAGAGCGCGTGTTTATCGCGATAGCAATCCACCCACATTGCCGTCGCGCCGCAGACGGCAACCGGCATAATGAACAGGTTGAGCACCGGCAGCATGGTGAACAGACTGGTCAGCGCGCCGAACTGCATATTGGTGACTTTTTTCGTCCGCAGGGCGTTCCTCATCTCTTTGAAGGGCACTTTGTGGTTGTCGAAGGGATAGTCGCAGTATTGAATAGCCAACATCCACGCACTGAACAAGAACCACAGTACCGGCGCGACGGTTTGCCCGATGCCAGGAATAAAATAGAGAACCAGCAGAGCAATTGCGCGCGGGAGATACCACGCCAGTTTTTGCCATTCACGTTTCATGATGCGCGGCACATCCTTCATGATGCCGAGTACGCCGGTGTCGGGCGGCGTCGCCCCGGTTAAACGCGCTTCAAGCTGTTCGGCCAGCAAACCATTAAACGGCGCAGCTATCCAGTTGGCGAGCGTCGAGAAAAAATAGCCGAAAACCAGCAGCACGGAGAGGACGATAATCGGCCACAGCAGGTAACTTAACCACTGTAGCCAGTCCGGCACATGGCTCATCAGCGAAGGAACCCAAGTGTCCAGTTCGGTAAACAGCCACCAGAACGCGCTGCCCATCAACAGAATGTTGACCATCAAAGGTAAAATCACAAAACGACGGATACCCGGTTGGGTGACCAACTTCCATCCCTGAGAAAAATAATAGAAACCACTGCGTGGCGCAGTTGCGGATGATGAAACCATAATCAGGACATGCTCCTTTTGTTTAAGCCCCGGCTAAACTTTGTCTATCTTACCGTGTTGTGGCCTGGTGGACAGTTAAGAAATGTTCGAAAAAACAGCAAAAAGTACAATTTCGTTCATCTTTATGCTGTGAAAGACAAGAGTCCACTTGCACTTGAGGTAATCGGCAAATACTCTTAGTGAGTAAATGTTTGCCGTGGTGGCAAGGTGTTAGAACAACAGAGAATATAATGATGCAGGATTTGCGTCTGATATTAATCATTGTTGGCGCGATCGCCATAATCGCTTTACTGGTACATGGTTTCTGGACCAGCCGTAAAGAACGATCTTCTATGTTCCGCGATCGTCCACTAAAACGCATGAAATCAAAACGTGACGACGAGTCGTTAGACGACGATGTCGATCAAGACGACGAAGGCGTGGGTGAAGTTCGTGTTCACCGCGTAAATCATGCCCCGGGCAATGCGCAGGAGCATGACGCACCTCGCCAGCCGCCGCAACACCAGTACCAGCCGCCTTATGCGTCTGCGCAGCCGCGTCAACCGGCTCAGCAACCGCCTGGCGCGTCGGTACCGCCGCAGCCGCTGCAACAGCCGCAACCGGTACAACAGCCTGTGCAGCATCAGCCGGTACAACAACCGGCCTCGCCGCAGGTGCAACCGGTTCAACAGCCTGTGCAGCCTGCCTCGCAACCTGCGCCGCAAACATTCCAGCCTGCGGAGCCCGTTGTAGAGTCAAAACCTCAGCCGGAACCTGTCGCGGAAACGCCGCCGCCAGCGCCTGAAAAACCACAGCGCAAAGAAGCGGTCATTATCATGAACGTTGCGGCGCATCATGGCACCGAATTGAACGGTGATATCCTGCTGAACAGCATTCAGCAAGCCGGCTTTAAGTTTGGCGATATGAATATTTTCCATCGTCATTTAAGCCCGGATGGTAGCGGCCCTGCGTTATTCAGCCTGGCAAATATGGTCAATCCAGGGACATTTGATCCTGAAATGACAGGTGATTTTACCACTCCAGGTGTGACTATTTTCATGCAGGTGCCGTCCTACGGCGATGAACTGCAAAACTTTAAGCTGATGCTTCAGTCTGCACAGCATATCGCCGACGAAGTAGGCGGCGTGGTGCTTGACGACCAACGCAGAATGATGACCCCGCAAAAATTGCGTGAGTATCAAGACCGCATCCGCGAAGTGAAAGACGCTAACGCCTGATTCTACTCGGGCGTGACATTTCCTTTTTGAACCCCCGCCTGTCGGGGGTTTTTTATCATTGATGGTGCGATATGGAATCAATCGAACAACAACTGACAGAATTACGAACCGCGCTTCGCCATCATGAGTACCTTTACCATGTGATGGACGCGCCGGAAATTCCCGATGCGGAATATGACCGTCTGATGCAGACGCTGCGCGAACTGGAAGCAAAGCACCCGGAAATGGTGACGCCAGACTCGCCAACCCAGCGCGTCGGGGCTGCTCCGCTGGCGGCGTTCAGTCAGATTCGCCATGAAGTCCCGATGCTGTCGCTGGATAACGTGTTTGATGAAGAGAGCTTTCTGGCTTTTAACAAACGCGTACAAGACCGGCTGAAAAGCACCGACAAACTGACCTGGTGCTGCGAGCTGAAACTCGATGGCCTGGCGGTGAGCATTCTGTACGAAAACGGTGTGCTGGTGAGTGCGGCGACGCGTGGCGATGGGACAACCGGTGAAGATATTACCTCTAACGTGCGAACCATCCGCGCCATTCCGCTCAAACTGCGCGGCGATAATATTCCGGCTCGCCTGGAAGTGCGGGGTGAAGTTTTCCTGCCACAAGCCGGTTTCGAAAAGATTAATGAGGATGCTCGTCGAACGGGAAATAAACTGTTTGCGAACCCGCGTAACGCGGCGGCAGGTTCATTGCGCCAGCTTGACCCGCGTATTACCGCGAAGCGACCGCTAACGTTCTTCTGCTATGGCGTTGGCGTACTGGAAGGGGGTGAACTGCCTGATACGCACCTCGGGCGTTTGCTGCAGTTTAAAGCGTGGGGGCTTCCGGTGAGCGATCGGGTGACGCTTTGCGACTCCCCTGAGGCGGTACTGGCGTTCTACCACAAAGTGGAAGAGGATCGCCCAACGCTCGGCTTTGATATTGACGGTGTGGTGATTAAGGTCAACTCACTGGCGCTCCAGGAACAACTGGGCTTTGTGGCGCGCGCACCACGCTGGGCGGTGGCCTTTAAATTCCCCGCGCAGGAGCAAATGACCGTAGTTCGTGACGTAGAATTCCAGGTTGGGCGGACAGGCGCAATTACCCCTGTGGCTCGCCTCGAGCCGGTGCAGGTAGCGGGTGTGCTGGTGAGCAACGCCACGTTGCATAATGCCGATGAAATTGAACGTCTCGGTTTACGCATTGGCGACAAAGTTGTTATCCGCCGCGCCGGGGATGTGATCCCTCAGGTGGTTAACGTGGTGCTTTCAGAGCGCCCGGAAGAGACTCAGGAAATTGTATTCCCCACCCATTGCCCGGTCTGCCAGTCGGACGTCGAGCGTGTGGAAGGTGAAGCGGTTGCCCGCTGTACCGGTGGCCTGATTTGCGGGGCGCAACGTAAAGAATCGCTTAAGCATTTCGTCTCACGTCGTGCCATGGATGTTGACGGTATGGGCGATAAGATAATCGACCAGTTGGTCGAGAAAGAGTATGTCCATACGCCTGCCGATCTGTTTACTCTGACGGCCGGTAAGCTGACCGGGCTTGATCGCATGGGGCCGAAGTCGGCGCAGAATGTGGTTAACGCGCTGGAGAAAGCCAAAGAGACGACGTTTGCTCGTTTCCTGTATGCGCTGGGGATTCGTGAAGTCGGCGAGGCGACCGCTGCCGGACTGGCGGCCTATTTCGGTACGCTGGAGGCGCTGGAAGCCGCGTCTCTCGACGAACTGCAAAAAGTCCCGGATGTGGGCATCGTAGTCGCCACACACGTCTTCAATTTCTTCGCGGAAGAGAGCAACCGTGAGGTTATCGAACAACTGTTGGCGCGGGGCATTCACTGGCCTGCTCCGGTCGTTGTCAATGCAGAAGAGATCGACAGTCCGTTCGCCGGTAAAACGGTGGTACTGACTGGCAGCTTAAGCCAGATGTCCCGCGACGACGCCAAAGCGCGTCTGGTTGCGCTGGGCGCGAAGGTAGCAGGCAGCGTGTCGAAGAAAACCGATTTAGTCATTGCGGGCGAAGCGGCGGGTTCGAAACTGGCAAAAGCACAGGAACTGGGCATTGCCGTCATTGACGAAGCCGAAATGCTCCGTTTGCTGGGTGTCTGAGATGGAAAAAGAGCAGTTGGTTGAGATAGCCAACACGGTGATGCCGTTCGGCAAATATCAGGGGCGTCGATTGATTGATGTGCCGGAAGAGTATTTGCTGTGGTTTGCCCGCAAGGATCAGTTCCCGGCGGGCAAATTAGGCGAGCTGATGGCAATCACGCTGCTGATTAAAACAGAGGGGCTGACGCAACTGGTTCTGCCCCTGAAACGCCCGCTCTAAGCTTTGGCGGCGCGGTTTTCTTGCTGCGCCTGTAACGCCTCGGTCTGGCGCTTGTAGCGACGCGCCAGCACCGCACACACCATCAGTTGGATCTGGTGGAAGATCATCAGCGGCAGCACCATCATTCCAATCACCGAGGTCGGGAACAGAATGTTTGCCATTGGGATACCGTTGGCGAGACTCTTTTTCGACCCGCAAAAGACAATCGTAATCTCATCCGCCTTGTTGAAACCGCATTTGCGGGCCACAAACATGTTGATTGCAATAACCATCGCCAGCATCACGATGCTGACCACCACGATAAACAGCAGCGATCCCCAACCGACTTTGTGCCAAATACCGTTTACCACCGCTTCACTGAAGGCAGAATAAACCACCAACAGGATCGAGGTTTGGTCGGTTTTGCCAATCCACTTTTTATGGCGCGCCACCCAGTTGCCAATCCACGGGCGTGACAAATGCCCGAGCACAAACGGTAGCAGCAGTTGCAGCATGATTTTGCCGACCTGCTCCAGACTTCCTTCTGCGCCGTGGATATTCATTACCAGACCCACCAGAAGTGGCGAGAGGAAAATGCCCAGCAGGCTGGACGCTGATGCGGAACAGACCGCAGCGGCGACGTTGCCGCCCGCCAGGGAGGTGAACGCGATGGCAGACTGGACGGTGGCAGGAAGAATGCAAAGATAAAGAAAACCGGTATAGAGCATGGGGTCGACGTTAACCGGCGCCCACCAGGCAAATAACACGCCGATTATCGGGAACAGAACGAAGGTACTGCACATCACCCACAGGTGAAGTCGCCAGTGGCTACCGCCTGCGATGATCGCTTCGCGCGAGAGTTTGGCACCGTGCATAAAAAACAGCAGGGCAATGGCGGCGGTGGTTAAACCTTCGAAGAAAGGAACAAAGCTGCCTTCGGCCGGAAAAAACGAGGCCAGCAATACGACAGTGATAAGGGTCACGGTAAACGGATCAAGGATACGAAAAAGTTTCATAAATACTCCAGGAATCTGATGCCGATATTTTGCGTTTTTCCATTTGAGAAATAAAATTGATTTATTGCATCCATATATGAACTGAATTAATGAATTACTCTCTGCGTCAACTCCGTATCTTTGTCACCGTCGCTCAGGCGAAAAGTTTTAGCCGCGCGGGGGATATTATCGGTCTGAGCCAGTCGGCAGTCAGCCACAGTATTAAAGAGCTAGAGCGACAGACTGGCGTCAAACTGTTGGATCGCACTACGCGTGAAGTCGTTTTGACGGAAGCCGGGCAGCAACTGGCGACACGCCTGGAGCGCGTGTTGGATGAACTGCACAGCACACTGCGTGAAGCGGGTAGGGTGGGCACACAGTTGACCGGCACGGTACGCGTGGCGGCCAGCCAGACCATTTCAGCGCATCTTATTCCGCAGTGTATTGCACAAAGTAATCACCTTTACCCTGCAATTGATTTTGTTCTGCATGACCGTCCACAGCAGTGGGTGCTGGAGAGTATTCGTCAGGGGGACGTCGATTTTGGCATTGTTATCGATCCCGGTGCCGTGACGGATTTGCAGTGTGAAACCGTATTGTCTGAACCGTTTTTGTTGCTCTGCCATCAGAATCACCCTTTCGCCAGACGAGAGTGGGTGAGCTGGCAGGATCTTGAGCATGAGCGGTTGGTATTGCAGGATTATGCTTCAGGCAGCCGACCGTTAATTGACGCAGCATTGTCGCATTTTTCGGTTGATGCCAATATCGTGCAGGAAATCGGCCATCCGGCGACGCTGTTTCCGATGGTGGAGGCGGGCATTGGTATCAGTGTATTGCCTGCGCTGGCACTACCGTTGCCTCAGGGGAATCAATTACAGGTGAAGCGACTCACGCCTGTCGTGGAGAGACAACTCATGCTGGCCCGTCGCAAGAATCGCTCGCTGTCGACAGCAGCCCAGGCGCTCTGGGATGTGGTACGCATGCAGGCCAGTGAGCTCACCGCGGGCCGTGCGCAGGACCCGCTGTATCAGATCTAGTCCTTTGAAAAATTGAAATATTTAGCACTAACGATTATCACAGTGGGTCTAATTATAGGTCTCATTTTGAGAGCTGTGAGTGGGAATTTTTGCTCACAGTTTTAATGCAAAATGTTAAACGGCGCAGGCATCGTGGAGGCACATTCGGAAACCATCAATCCGATTCCATCAATTTTGGACATTTCTATCGTTCAGCTCCCGCTCCAGGTTATCCAGCAGAGCCACCAGTTCCGGCATAAACACCATGCCCGCATCCTGGCTGAGTTTTTCCGCCAGCGTGCGGCGGTGGGTTTTAGCCCGTTCTGCTGCCGCGGTTTCTGTCCGGATTAACGGCGTGACTATACATATGGATCAAAATCAAAAGAGGCACCGGCTGCACTAAGCCTGCTTATTGTTCGCGCATCAATGTCAAATGCAGGTCTGAAACCATCTTCATCTGCAATAATCGCAATTGATAATTCAACGTGTAGCTCCCTTAATCCTTCAAGACCATTGCCACTATATTCAGCACCCTCATCCAAAACTTTATTAATCATATAAAGAAAAATATCATGATCGTACTGATTAGACTCATGTTTTGATATACTAAACCACTCACCTTTGATGGGATCTAAACCATGTAACTCAATAGTTAATTTCATAAATCATTTCCAACTATATTCAGTAGAGGTTGCAATCTTTCCCTTACATCCCTGAGCCTTAATTACTACTCCACCATCTTTACAACCACAGAGATCAAACCTCGATATCTGAGCTTTATCGCCCATCCAATCCTTTTTCACTTGGTGAGTGATCAAATATACTTGCTTGTTGTAGTAAATTTTTATCAAGATTTTTATCACATGGATCTTCGGGGGGGCATGGGAGTTGCTGCACAACTTGTTACATTCTCAGTACTGGTTTTAGATTTTTGTAATTCTTCCTGAAGTGCATTTATGCTGGCATATTCATTATAAGTGCCTATTATGGCACCAGTAGTTACAGTGCCTACAAAAACATTTGCCATAAACTATAAGCAGCAATACCAACCTCACCAATACAAAGTTCTTCTGCACATAACCCTAGAGAATCTATATTTTCGATCGGATTCAGCGGGTAATTATAGAGATTCCATCCCCCATTAAGCCCTATCGGATCCTGCGTGATATACCATCCCTGCAACGGGCCATAGTAACGATACCGGTTGTAATAAAGCCCCGATGCCTCGTCGTACCACCGCCCCGGTAGTATCTTACCAGAAAAAAGTCTGCCCGTGCTTGCATCGGGTAGGTGTCCATATAAGCTATTTAGCCGAAATATTAGCTCTGCTATTTCTTGTCAGGATTCATATCCCCAATAGCATTAATCAACAAAATTCGGCAATTACTGATAAATAAACTACAATCAGATAGTGTAATAGTATAACTACCAAATCATAAAACCACTATCTGTTAACGAGTCAAAACAGACGGGAGTATATGTCAATAAAAATATCGATTCCATTTAATAGATATAGAAATGAAAAAATCCATAATCCTCCTTTTTTATTAGATAAATACAGCCACGATAGAACAGAAAGAATAGTTGCTACCATAGCTATAATGAAAAGTATATTATATGTATTTTCATTCACGACGGTAATGTTGTCAGCTACCCATGCAATGATAGAAAAAAAAAGGCCCAAAATAAATACTGAAACTCTCATCTGGATGTTCCACTACCTGTTAAGCTACTTCCTTTAGACGACAAATCAAAACCTCCGATTGTAACCTTCACATCTTTACGTTTAGGTGGAGTTTCTTGAACTCCCGGTGCAGAGTTGAATTGGCGCTGACTCCAACTACGGCAAATATCATCATATCCGTAATAACCATGCTCTCCTATTTGAGCTTTCATTGCTTTATCAAAAGCATCATCCTGTTCCTTTGTTGTTTTTTTATATACTTCAATTTTTCCACCATGTTTCATATCATTATACACTTCACCATGAGGAAAAGAGCCCATGGCATAGCTGTATGAATTATAACTGCCATCAGGCGTACCCACGTTTATACTTTGATGCAGTGCTGGCTCATCTGGACCTTGATCTTCAATCCAAATATCCAGCCCTATTGGATCAACAAAACCAATCGGATCATTATAAACATAAGAGTATAGATTCCATCCCCCCACTAACCCAATCGGATCCTGCGTGATATACCGGCCCTGCAACGGGTCATAGCGGTAGCTGGCGTTCGTTACCGTTCCTGCCGGGGGGCTGTTTTTCATAACCAGAGTAGATTTTCCACTCACAATCATCATTGTAAATCAACAGCCATTACTTTACCGTTAGAGTAAGTGAAAAGCACTGTTCCAACGTAAGTACCTTCACCAGGTTTCTTAATCACCTCTAGGCCTGCTTGCCTTGCCGCAAGCAAAACCTGCTCCTGTGACGTTGACTTCAGCAATAAAGGAAGTAACTTTTTCAGGTCGTAGGCCTGTTGATTCCGGTAATTAATTTCATCCACCCCATAAGTTGTCATCACCCCCAAATCTAATACCCGATAAAACAGAGCCGCATTTATCAAGATCGAGCATAACAGCGCAAGTCTAATTATCCTTTCCATCACATTCCTCCCTTACGGAATTATTCTGTGCCCGCTGTTGCGGCATCATGTGCAAATGTCTTGCAATTGTTTCCTATCAGACGATAGCAGTCATGGTTTTTACCAAAATCTTCGGAATATTTATTCGCTTTATTGTAATCAGTATCGGAATAATACGTTGGCGTTACAGCCGAACTATGTCCATATTTTTCTGAAGTGAACTTATACAAGTTCTCTAACAACTCTTTGGTTGGTAGTCCATCTTTACCCATACTTAAGTCTGGAACAGGCCTCTGTCGTACATTCCCGCACTCTTTGTCTGTATAGCGGCCAAATTCATAATACTTAGTTTTCCCTGTTTTAGGATCAACAGTAACAACCGCACCATGACCGAGAGGCAAATTGAACCCCATTCCGGTATTAACCTGGTAATAGTCATAGTTAATTTGTATCGCATCCAACCCCCACGGATCAATATCTACTATCGGGTTTAACGGATATGTATATAAATTCCATCCCCCATTAAGCCCAATCGGATCCTGCGTGATATACCGTCCCTGTTGCGGATCGTAGTAACGATGCCGGTTGTAATACAACCCCGTCTCTTTATCATACTGTTGTCCTGGCAGACGGATAAGCTGTTGCAGATTGTCGGGATTGTCCTCCCGCAGCATATTGCCCCATTCATCAAACGCTGCGCTCCACGCAATTTCCCCGTTAACATCGGTTAACGCCAGCGGTAGTCCCCGGTGGTCGCAGTGGTACAGGTGGATTTTCCTCACCGGCACGTATTCCGGCTCCATCTGGTTTTTCATCTGCTCCGGCGTCAGCCCGCACTGTGCCAGCCACTGCCGGCTCTGTTCGCTGACCTGGCCCGTGTTCAGGTCCCGCTCCAGATTATCCAGCAGCGCCACCAGTTCCGGCATAAACACCATACCCGCATCCTGGCTGACACGTTTACTTGGGCGGTCCAACGGTCATCTTTGTGGGTGGCAACTTTACCCAGAAAATTACCCCGGCTGATTACAGAGTAGTACTTTAATTTATTCAGCGAAGTGAGAGCGCTGAATAGTTATATTTTCATCTACAAAATAAGCCTTTCAGAATATTACCTACAATGAAACCAATAAAAATAAAAGAAAAACTTAAAATATAAAAAATCGACGATAACCATATACTTCCGGTAAGTTCTGGAAAATCGGTTGGTTGATGTAACTTATAGATCAATACATTATATATAAAAATAACAATAGATACCAAAAATGAATATAAACAGCATAACCACCAGGCACTAAATCCCATTCGCCACGCAATTCTCAAACCGCACAGAAAAAGCATCCCCCATGATAACAATGAAACAATTACCTCAGGGAGGTTTATTCTTTCATACACATATGCAGGAATATATTTCCCTATAAATAATAAAAATAAAAATAAAAAAACCCACAGTAACTCACTAAAAAAATATCTTAGCATATTAATCCCCTCCCAAGCTTGGTCCAAAAACAGGCTCTCGTTTATAACCAGCCTCCCCTGGTTGTGGGCCGGGATTTATTGGAGAGTTTGGCCATGAAGTTTTAGGGATAGATGTTCCACAAGATTTCATTGCTTGTTCTGCACAGTGACAACAGTTAAACTCGGTAAAATTATAATTTTCACCTTTGCAATTTTTCATGGCTTCCCGAATGCACTCATCTAAGGATGGATTTTGATGCTCTGTACAGATCGTACCCGATTTATCAGGAGCAGGGTCTGCATGAACACCCTTATTATCAAAACTTGATGTCGTACCATCTTCAAATTTTATATAACAATGCCTTGCATATGGGACAGGTACAGGATCAAATTTCCTATGGCACATTTGATACAGACCTAACGGATCTATATTTTCGATCGGGTTCAGCGGGTAATTATATTTATTCCATCCACCATTAAGCCCAATCGGATCCTGCGTGATATATCTCCCCAACTGTTGAGCACAATAATGATGATAGTCATAGTGTTGCTAGGCTTCATCGCCATAATGCTGGCCCTTTACCTGTATTGCCTGATGAAATCAACTAGCTGCAAATTAATGCATTAAGATTTTCCCTGTCCTTGTTTGTGATACTATCGCAAACTCTACGAGCCCATTCTATTTCACTTTTTTCCAAGCATTGAACTTTTTTATCGCTCATTGTCCTTATATTGGGTGTTGCATCTCCATTTAGTAACATCCATGTTTCATTTTTCTTCATAAAACATCTACCATTATATTCAAATATATTAGGTGTGATGATGTTGTCAGAGTCCCATGCTACAACTTGCTCGAGGGCTTGATTATCTTGATACTCCATGCCAGAATTATAATAGTCACACGATGTAATTATCATAGCAATTATTGTTATCAACACCCTCCCAAGTATTTTCATTCACTTTACCTCTTGGAATTCAAATGGGAATTCAGTGAAGGGGCCTTTAGGTATAACATATCTTTGAGACCCATAAAGCTCACCGAGCACTTGTATACTTATAGGTGCATTTGTATTCATCGAGGGATTGCTAAACCCACATGCCTCAAAAATCATGTTCGTCCGGCTAAAACAATTATTTGCAATAGGAAGAGGCCCGATGTTAATATTTTTTAGATTTTTATCAAGGTCTTTTGCCTTATCCATCATACATTTTTCTTCTTCATCGGTTGTATCTATTATCCACAACCAAGTATCTCTGCGGGGTTGCATTTTTTTAAAATAATCAGAGATAGAAGCTCCCATTGCATCCCCAGTTCCCGAACTCATTAATCCATACCGATTTGCCGCTGCGGCATGCCCAAAAGGATTATCAGGAACTGGACCGTTACCTATTATCATAGTACTAAGCCCTAATGGATCAACCAGCGCAAGAGGATTACCAAGAACATAGCTATAAAGGTTAAGGCCCCCCTCTAGTCCTATCGGATCCTGCGTGATATACCGTCCCTGTTGCGGATCGTAGTAACGATGCCGGTTGTAATACAACCCCGTCTCTTTATCATACTGTTGTCCCGGCAGACGGATAAGCTGTTGCAGATTGTCGGGATTATCCTCCCGCAGCATATTGCCCCATTCATCAAACGCTGCGCTCCACGCAATTTCCCCGTTAACATCGGTTAACGCCAGCGGTAGTCCCCGGTGGTCGCAGTGGTACAGGTGGATTTTCCTCACCGGCACGTATTCCGGCTCCATCTGGTTTTTCATCTGCTCAGGCGTCAGCCCGCACTGTGCCAGCCACTGCCGGCTCTGTTCGCTGACCTGGCCCGAGTTCAGCTCCCGCTCCAGGTTATCCAGCAGTGCCACCAGTTCCGGCATAAACACCATGCCCGCATCCTGGCTGAGCTTTTCCGCCAGCGTACGGTGGTGGGTTTTAGCCAGGTCTGCTGTCGCGGTTTCTGTGCGGATTAACGGCGTGAAACTCCCCGGCAGATACACCGTCTGGATACGGGTGGCATCTGTCTGTGTGGTGGTCAGCCTGTCACCCTCCCAGCCATACCACGTGACTTCGGGGGTGGGATTCAGCCAGAGATATGCCTCACCTTTCAGGCTGCGCTCAGTCTGGCTCTTCCACACCCGCTTACCGACACGGCGGCCCAGCGGGTCGTAAATATAGCGACTTTCCGCCAGCAGGTGGCCCTGCTGCATCTGGCGGTAGTGTGCCAGCCGGTGCTGGTTGTCATAGCGGTAAAGATGCGAAAGACTGCCCCGCGGGTGGATACGTCGCTCGTCTTTTTCCGTGAGCCTGCCGTGTTCGTCGTAATGGTAAAAACAATCTGCGTCCTGAGTGATACGGTTATCCCGCCAGGCTTCCGGCAGCATCGGGTATTTATCCCGCGCTGCGGTCCGGTTGCCCGCCGGGTCGGTGAAGGTCCACTGCTCCAGGTCATGGTGCGCCGATTTAATCTGCGAGCCGAGTAACCGCCCGGCCTCAGCATACTGGTAATCACGCTGCTCATTCTGCCCGCTGATACGGACAAGCTGCCCGCCGGTATTCCACGTGTAGTCACGGTTAAGCTGCGGTTTGTTAAGATGGTGACTCTGTAGCTGACCACCGGGGGTCCAGGTCGTGGTCAGTTCGTAATTGCCAAAACTGCGCTGCGTTTCGCGGTGCAGGCGGTCGCGGGTGAAATCCATCAGCGGCGTGTCGCCCAGCTTCATGCCTGCCAGATAACCGCTGCCATAGGTCAGCCACTCCACCGCAGGAAGTGCATCCGGCGTGATGCGGTTCAGCAACCCTTTGTCGCTGTAACCATGCCGGGTTTCATGCTGCCAGAGCAGTTCCTCCGTTTCCGGGGAATGTACCGTCTGGCGCTCGCTGACAGTACGTCCCTGTCTGTCATGCCGGTAATGAACGGCAACGCGGTGGCCTTCGCTGAGATGGCTGATTTCCGTCAGCCAGCCACGCTCGTTGTAGCGCCACTGCTCTGCGGGTTCGTCATTGATGGTGCGGTGCGTCAGACGGTCAGCCTCATCGTACTGCCAGAGCGTGACCTGGTTTACGTCCTCGCTGCGGACAAGCTGTCCGGTGGCACTGTAACGGTAACGCTGTGTCCTGCCGTCAAACCCGGTTTCCTGTACCAGCCTGTCCAGCACATCGTAAGTGAAGGTCGTATGGCTGCCGTTCTCGTTGGTCAGTTGTGTCACCCGGCCTGCGGCGTCATATTCCATCCGCCGCGTCAGCCCGTCCTGCGTGGCGCTGAGGATGTTACCCTGTTCATCATGGCGGGTTTCACGGCGTCTGCCGTCCGGGGTTATCACCGCTGTCAGGTCGCCTGCGACGCTGTATTCATAGCGGGTTTCACGGCTCTGCGCATCTTTTACCACGGTTAAACGCCCCCGGTTATCATAAGCCCGGTAAACGCTGAGACCTTCCTCCTGGTGTACCGCCGTTAGCTGCCCGAAACGGTCATATTCATAACGGGTTTCATACCCGGAACAGTCGGCGAAAATGAGCAACTGGCCGTAACGACTCCATGCCATCTCTTTACGGCTGCCGGTGGCATCTTCCGTGGCACACGGATATTCGCTGCGCGGGCTGTCATAAAAATAACGGGTTGTGCTGCCGTTGCGCAGGGTTTCCGCCGTCAGCCTGCCGTGGGCGTCGTATTCCTGTTGGCTTTGCAGTCCGTCCGGGAACAGGGTACGGGTCAGCTGGCGCTGACTGTTGTAATACAGTTCCGTGCGTCTGCCGTCCGGCGTGATGATTTCTTTGGGCAGGCCGGAGCCGGGACTGAGGCGATACTCTGTTTTGCGGCCGGCCGCGTCGGTCTGCGCCAGCAGTCTGCCCGCGCTGTCATAGTCGCTGTGAATCGTGCTGCCGTCCGCTTTCTCCTGTTTCACCACCCGTTTCAGCCCGCCGTCGCCTTCGGTGTGCAGCACCTCCCGGCGGTTCAGGCTGTCGGTAATGGTGACGGTATTTCGTTCATAAACGTAGGTGTAGCTTAACCCTTCAGCGTTACGCTGCTCCGTCACGCGACCCGACGCATCGTAGCGGTACTGTGTCTCCGGCCTGCCGGCATAGCGGTGCGCCGTCATCCGCCCCGGCTGTTTTGCGTCATAAGTAAAACCGTGTACTGCCGTGCCGCTGCGGTCATACGCCCTCACCAGTTCGCCCCGCGGTGAATAGGTATAACGCGCCAGAGGTTCCGCAGGCAGGTTATCCGGGTATTCCGGGTCATGGGTCAGCCACACTTCGGCAAGGCGAATACCGCTGTCTGCGCCGTAATCCGTGGCGGGCAGCGTATCCGGGAAGGATGTCTGTTTTGTGGCCCCGGATACGGCCTGTTTCCGGTACTGCTCCGCCCGCTGTGCCTGGGTGGTCAGCACCAGATGAAAGCGGCGTCCTGCGCCGTCCGTCACGCCGGTGATGTCTCCGGCAAACGCCCCGGACGCCGCGCGATGGAAAATCATTATGCGACCAAAATTATCCACCAGTGCGGTCAGTACCCGGTACGACGGCAGTGGAGCAGGCAGTACCTCATCCGGCGCGGGCACGCGCTCACACCAGCCGAGTATCCACCACGGCCCCCGGAGACTGCTGGTTGCCAGGTAAACATGTGGGCTGAGCCGGATATTCTCCGGCAGCGTCTGCCAGAGAAGATGAAGGGGATTACTTTCATGCAGCTTCAGTGCTCCACCCCGCGCCAGCCAGAAGGATTCACTGCGGCTGAAAGCCGTTTCCCCTGCAAACAGCGGGTCAAAATGAATGCTTCTGCCGCCATTGTCGTTGAGTATCAGTTCCCCGTCGCGAATCTGTAAGCGGATATCAAAGGGGGCTTTCCAGCCGGGGCCAAATATTCCCACAGGGGCGGGGGTCTTTGTGCGGTAACTGCTGTAGGTACGTGAAAGCACAAACGGCAGCGGGGCGGGCAGCGCAAAATCGGTTTCGCCCGGCAACACTTTCGCACCCAGCAGCGGGTTAACCGGGTTGCCGGAGGTCATGCCGCCCGGACACACCGAACAGGCCACGCCGGTTGGCGCGCCAATCATCACGCCCGCTGAGCCCTGGATTATCGGGCCACCCTCCATGGTGCCGTCGCCCTGACGCGCGGCCGGTTTTCCGCTCATACACCTGTCCCTCTTTTATTTTGCTTAACGGCCCTGTGTTACAAATTTGTGATGCTGTTTAATCGGTGCTGCCGTATACCCGGCGGCGGGCTGTCGCTGTCTTCCGGCGCTTTTGGCGGGGGTACACCACCCCCATCGTCAGGGCGCGGGCAATACCTACCGCTTCAGCCTGATTCAGACCGACGGTAATTTTTCTGCTGGCTGCCCGAAGGAGTCGCTGGCAACGTCCACTTCCAGCGTAAAACGCAGTCCTTTTAATGACACAACCCCCCTGATGCAGATAAAACGGTATCTCGCGGGAAGCGGAATTGTGACAGAGGGTAAAGTCAACCGGATGGCACAGCACCTGACGAAATAATAAATTACGTTACTATATGAAACGAAATACTCCTTTCTGTATTTATTTTTTTGACTGATATCAATGATTCAGATTAATGGGCCAGATCTTTGGTAATGACTGTCAATATTTCATTCGACGCATTATCAGGGGGAATGAATTACCTTAGAAAATTCACGATATGCTTGTATTTGATGTGCTTATTTCCACATTTAATGACTATTTGTACTGCGCTGGTTTCAGGGAAAACCTCGTGTCATCTTTTACTGGCGGGGGAGTCGGGTGAACACAAGCGAAGCGCGGTAGCTTCAAAACGGTGGATGATACAAAACGGTTCAGCGAGTATGGGGGCTGAATATCCAGATCCAGCGGGGAACGCTGTTCAGTGTGTAATGCACGCGCACTGGCAAGCGACATGGTGGGGGAGGGTGATTCGCGCAGCCGAATCGGGACGGTTGTAGCTAAAACGCCATGTGTTTACCCTTTGTTCTGACAAACAGGGCCAGTCCCTGTCCGTCAAACAGTTCGTAATCTTTATCATCGGTTTTGCTTTCAGGACTTTGGAAGCGGATAGCGGACGGGTAAGCACGGCCATGCAATCACTCTTTAAATGTCAGGTGATAATGTCAGTGATACTGTTTCCGGACGCTATAAGACATCCAGGGTGCTTATGTTGGTGGGTCGTGCAGGATGACTCGCTTCGCTCGCCCTTCGGGCCAACGCTGGCGCGTTGTTCAAAATTGTTCCCGACAATTTCGTCGAATCGTCTATATCGCAGATAGCAAAAAGGCGCCTTTAGGGCGCCTTTTTACATTGGTGGGGCGTGCAGGATTCGAACCTGCGACCAATTGATTAAAAGTCAACTGCTCTACCAACTGAGCTAACGCCCCGAAGTGGTGGGTGATGACGGGATCGAACCGCCGACCCCCTCCTTGTAAGGGAGGTGCTCTCCCAGCTGAGCTAATCACCCACTTCGGTACTTCACATTTTGCAAGAAATCCAGCTGGCGAGAAAGTGGTGGGTGATGACGGGATCGAACCGCCGACCCCCTCCTTGTAAGGGAGGTGCTCTCCCAGCTGAGCTAATCACCCACTTCTCAATTTCTTGCTACACGGCGGAGACTACATAAAGTAGTTGGTGGGTGATGACGGGATCGAACCGCCGACCCCCTCCTTGTAAGGGAGGTGCTCTCCCAGCTGAGCTAATCACCCCCGCTGTGTGGAGTCGCATTATAGGGAGAGTTGAAAATGAGTCAACGCATTTTCTAAAGAAATTGTTCGTTCGTCGTAAAATTAGACAAAACGATCGCAAAATGGCCCGCGTCGCATGATTTATAAACAAAAATGGCAAAGCGTGATGTTCCAACCGGATCAACATTGAGGAATCAGGCCACAGTGATAGAATACCAGCCTACTGATCTTTCCAGGATTTGCCGGTTGTCGGCATCTTTATAAACGTAAGGCCATTTCATGAAAACTAAAACTCGCTTCGCGCCAAGCCCGACAGGATATCTGCACGTCGGCGGTGCGCGTACTGCTCTTTATTCCTGGCTTTTTGCACGTAATCACGGCGGTGAGTTTGTGCTGCGTATTGAAGACACCGATCTCGAACGTTCCACGCCGGAAGCTATTGAAGCCATTATGGATGGCATGAACTGGCTGAGCCTGGAATGGGACGAGGGTCCGTACTACCAGACGAAACGCTTTGATCGCTATAACGCGGTAATTGATGAAATGCTCGAAGCAGGGACCGCATATAAATGCTACTGCTCAAAAGAGCGTCTGGAAGCGTTGCGTGAAGAGCAAATGGCGAATGGCGAGAAGCCACGTTACGACGGCCGCTGCCGTCATGGTCATGAACATCATGCGGAAGATGAACCGTGCGTGGTGCGTTTTGCCAACCCGCAGGACGGTTCCGTTATTTTTGACGATCAGATCCGTGGCCCGATCGAATTCAGCAACCAGGAGCTGGACGATCTCATTATTCGCCGCACTGATGGCTCTCCGACCTACAACTTTTGTGTGGTTGTCGATGACTGGGATATGGAGATCACCCACGTTATCCGCGGTGAAGACCATATCAACAACACCCCGCGTCAGATCAACATCCTGAAAGCGCTGAATGCGCCAGTGCCGGTTTATGCACATGTCTCCATGATCAACGGTGATGACGGTAAAAAGCTCTCCAAACGTCATGGCGCCGTAAGCGTGATGCAATACCGTGATGACGGTTATCTGCCGGAAGCGTTACTGAACTATCTGGTACGTCTGGGTTGGTCCAGCGGTGACCAGGAGATCTTCACCCGTGAAGAGATGATCAAACTGTTTTCTCTGGGTGCGGTGAGCAAGTCCGCCAGTGCGTTCAATACTGAAAAACTGCAATGGCTGAACCATCACTACATTAATACTCTGGCACCGGAATATGTGGCGACTCACCTGCAATGGCACATTGAGCAGGAAAACATCGACACCCGCGTTGGCCCACAACTGGCTGAACTGGTGAAATTGCTGGGTGAACGTTGTAAGACCCTTAAAGAGATGGCGCAAAGCTGCCGTTACTTCTACGAAGATTTCGCTGAGTTTGATGCTGATGCAGCGAAAAAACATTTGCGCCCGGTTGCGCGTCAGCCGCTGGAAGTGGTGCGTGACAAACTGGCCGCGATTGATACCTGGACTGCAGAAAATGTTCACCATGCGATTCAGGCGACTGCCGATGAGCTGGAAGTCGGTATGGGTAAAGTTGGGATGCCGCTGCGCGTTGCCGTCACTGGCGCAGGTCAGTCCCCAGGTCTGGACGTTACCGTTCATGCTATCGGGAAATCCCGTAGCATCGAACGTATTAACAAAGCGCTGGCGTTTATTGCTGACCGTGAAAATCAGCAGTAAGACTGGCGGGTAAATAAAAAACGGCAGGAGCGTATCCTGCCGTTTTTTTTGGAATGTTACTTAGATTCATCAATATTCAGGCGAGCGAGAAAGCCGCGAATACCTTCACGTGACAGTAACTGTGCAAGTTTTTCTTGTTCTGTCGGGGACATGTTGCCCAACGCATCAACAATCTGTCGATGTGCATGACTATGAGCAACATGCTCGTAGCCCGCGAGGGGTTCTTCCATTTGATAAAACGCTGGGGTTTTACGAAAGGCAGGAATATTGAGGATAAACTCCCGTACACCGGCATCAATATGAATGAGTCTTGCCCGACCACCCTTAACGCCGGGGAATTTTTCTGTTTTCCAGTTTTGTTCTCTGATCCAACGGTTAACAGTTTGTTTGGCCACGTTCAGACACTCAGCCAGCTCTTCCGTGGTCATTTTGCTGCGTAATCTTTTCATATTATTTGCTATCGCGAATCCCTAAGCGTTGTAACAAACCGGTAATTCCTTCCCGCAGGAGCAATGACGTAAAGTTCTTCTGTTCTGAAGTCGTCATCTCCTTGGCGAGAGTGATGAGTAGAGCCTCAAGTGAGGTGTCGCCAGACAACGGAAAAGGTTCCGCCATATTTTCAGTTGAGCGTTCGGCACTACGGATATATTCACGTACTTGTTCATTGACATGAACCAGACGAGCCTTTCCTCCCTGAACTCCGGGTTTTGGTGATGTCGCCCAACCTTCCTTGCGTACCCATTTATTGATGGTCTGTCGGCTGTAACCGGTCAGATTCGCGAGTTCTTCTGGCGTCATCCGTTCCTTGAACATAAGATTCCCTGAATAGATGTGGGGTTAATTAGTGGTTCATTTTATAGCACCATTTTAGTAGAAACCGTGACGGGATTAACTACTGAATGCGAGTTGTTACGCAATGATCTTCATTTGCGTGCTTTTTCAGCGATTGAGTTCTGAAGGGTAATTTTGCCGTTGACACGTGCGAAGGGAATTCATATGATGCCGCCCGTCAACTCGACAAGCTTTACGTAATGGGGCTATAGCTCAGCTGGGAGAGCGCTTGCATGGCATGCAAGAGGTCAGCGGTTCGATCCCGCTTAGCTCCACCAAATTCTATCCCAAGGAATTTGGTACGTAATGGCATCGTGGGGCTATAGCTCAGCTGGGAGAGCGCTTGCATGGCATGCAAGAGGTCAGCGGTTCGATCCCGCTTAGCTCCACCAAAATTCAAACCCTCGCTGAAAAGCGGGGGTTTTTGCTATCTGCGTTTTTCCTTTCTTTTTCATACTGTTTCACCCTCTATTGTGCCTTTCCGTACTATGCAATAGTCCGTAGAGACTGATGTTGGGTGGGTATCAGGTTGCTTCGTGCCGCGAATAAACTTATCATTTATGCGTCTTCTTTATCGTTTTATGAGAGCATTGATTTAATGCCAGTGAATAGTAACGTCTTAAAAAACATAAGAAAATTTTCTCTGGCTTTAGCGCTTACCGTTATTGCGATACAATTTTCCCGCTTGATTTCCCCGTTAGCCGTTGTTGATTCCAGCGCTATTTACTTAGCCTGGCTGCCGCTGTGCGTTATTTATTCCGTACTGTTTCTGTTTGGCAGACACGGTATTGCGCCCGTCATTCTCGGTATGATGGTGACCAATCAGTGGAACTTCCACCTGCCGTTTGCACAGGCCGCGGTTCTGTTGTTTTGCCAGCTCGTTTTTGTATTAGGGATGTGCGCGCTGGTACGCTGGCAAATCGGCTCCCGGTGGCGTTATCGACTCCCTGATAAAAATATCTGGGCGAGGGTGTTCTGGCTGGGGTTTATTGCTCCTGTTGGGATCAAAGTGATGATGCACCTGGCAGGGCGATACCTGGACTACCCGGTAGAGATTTCAACCTTTTTTGGTACTGCGACGGCGATTTACACGGTTGTCGACGTTTTAAGTTTGATTTCTGCTGCGCTGATTTTCACGTTGTTCTTCTACTATCCCATGCGAATGGTGGTGAATCCGCGCTATGCACGCGTATTTTGGCGCCGGGAAGTCGTCTCTCGCATTCGCAAAATGAATCGATTCTATATCATGGGTTGGCTCATGGTGATGTCGGCTCTGCTGTTGGTAATGTGTACGCCGTATCATGCTGACTATGTTGCAGGTTACCTTGTCCCGGTGTTTTTCATTGTTTTTACGCTGGGCATCGGTCGGTTCAGTTATCCATTTTTGAATCTCAGTTGGGCGGTCTCAGCGCTTGCATTACTGACGTACAACAAGAATTTCCTACAGGGCGTCGTATCCGCCTATTCGCTGGCTTTTATTCTCTCGGTACTGATTTCATTCAGTATTTGCATGCTTTACATGGCGCGGATGTACCTGCGTGGTGAATGGCTTAATCGGCGCTGGCAATTGCAAGCACTGACGGATCCGCTCACCCAATTACCCAACCTTCGGGCGCTGGAGAAATTTCTGGGTAATGAGTCCGGGCAGTGTGTGTGTTGCCTGCGCATGGAGAACCTGGAGTTTCTGAGCCGTCATTACGGCATGTTGATGCGCGTTCATTGCAAGAAATCGATATTTCGCGCCTTACAGCCGCTGTTGATGGAAAAAGAGAGCATATTTCAACTACCGGGTAGCGAACTGCTGCTGGTGCTGACAGGGCCGGAGACAGAAGCCAGACTGCAGCATATGGTCAACCTTCTCAACAGCCGAAAAATTCACTGGAATAATACCGGGCTGGATATGGAGTATGGCGCGTCCTGGGGGACGTTCGATGGCCGACAAGAAACATTACAACCGATGCTCGGGCAACTGAGCTGGCTGGCGGAACAATCCTGCACACACCAGCAGGTTCTGGCGCTGACGAACAGTCTTGAGGCCGCGTCCGGGCAGACAACCGAGCGGGTATTGCTGCTGCAAAAAATACGAAACGCCCTGGAAAGCGACGATTTGGTTTTGTACGCACAACCGATTTATGACGCGCAAGGGAAGGGCTACCATGAGATTCTGGCGCGGCTGAGAAGTGATGACGGCCTGATGATGCCTGACCAGTTTATCCCTTTAATTACCCGGTTTAACCTCAGCGCGCGCTTCGACTTACAGGTGGTGGAGGCGGTGCTGAAATGGCTTTCTGTGCATCCTTCGCCGCAGAAGGGGGCGCGTTTTTCCGTTAATTTGATGCCGCTGACGTTGATGCAAAAAGAGATCTCGCGGCACATTATTCAACTGTTCAAACGTTATCAGATAGCACCGGAAAGTGTGATTATTGAGATTACGGAAGAACAGGCTTTTTCGAACTCAGAGCACAGCGTGCAGAACATTGAGCATCTGCGTAAATTCGGTTTCAGGATAGCCATCGATGATTTTGGCACCGGCTACGCCAATTATGAACGTCTGAAGCGGCTGAAAGCCGACATTATCAAAATCGACGGCGTCTTCGTGAAAGACATTGTGACTGATTCTCTGGATGCCATGATCGTCAAATCCATCACCGATATGGCGAAAGCAAAGTCTCTGAGCGTGGTGGCTGAATTTGTCGAAACTCCGGAACAGCAGGCGCTTTTATTCAGCCTTGGCGTGAACCATCTGCAGGGTTATCTGATTGGGCGACCTCGTCCGTTGACAGAATTGCAGGCATAAAAAAGCCGGGGAGTTTTTCTCCCCGGCTTTCAAGATGATCCGTTAGATTACAGAACCAGTGCCGCGATAGACGCAGACAGTACGCTGACCAGCGTAGAGCCATATACCAGTTTCAGACCAAAACGGGAAACCACGTTGCCTTGCTCTTCATTCAGGCCTTTGATTGCACCTGCGATAATACCGATAGAAGAGAAGTTAGCGAAGGAAACGAGGAAGACAGACAGAATACCTTCAGCGCGCGGAGAGAGCGTAGAGGCGATTTTCTGCAGATCCATCATCGCAACAAACTCGTTAGAAACCAGTTTGGTCGCCATAATACTGCCCACCTGCAGCGCTTCGTTCGCCGGAACACCCATTACCCAGGCAATCGGATAGAAGATGTAACCCAGAATGCCCTGGAAGGAGATGCCCAGTACGGCAGCAAACAGTGCGTTCAGTGCGGCAATCAGAGCGATAAAACCAATCAGCATAGCGGCAACGATAATCGCTACTTTAAAACCAGCCAGAATGTATTCACCCAGCATTTCGAAGAAGCTTTGGCCTTCGTGCAGGTTGGACATCTGAATATCTTCTTCGCTGGCTTCGACGCGGTACGGGTTGATCAGGGACAGCACGATAAAGGTGCTGAACATGTTCAGAACCAGTGCCGCAACCACATATTTCGGATCCAGCATGGTCATGTAAGCGCCGACGATAGACATGGAAACCGTGGACATCGCCGTGGCGGCCATGGTGTACATGCGGTTGCGCGACATTTTGCCAAGAATGTCTTTATAGGCAATAAAGTTCTCGGACTGACCCAGAATCAGGGAGCTTACGGCGTTAAAGGATTCCAGTTTGCCCATACCGTTGACTTTGGACAGCAGGAAACCGATAGCACGGATAATGATCGGCAGGACGCGAATATGCTGGAGAATACCGATCAGCGCAGAAATAAAGACGATAGGGCAAAGGACTTTCAGGAAGAAGAACGCCAGACCTTTATCGTTCATGTTGCCGAAGACGAAGTTTGTCCCTTCATTGGCGAACCCGAGCAGTTTTTCAAACATCTCGGAGAAGCCTTTTACAAAGCCCAGACCGACGTTCGAGTTCAGGAAGAACCACGCCAGTAAGACTTCAATGACGAGTAACTGAATAACGTAGCGAATACGAATTTTTTTACGGTCATGGCTTACCAGCAGCGCGAGCACTGCAACGACGGCGAGGGCCAGGACAAAATGAAGGACGCGGTCCATATTTGCTCCAAATATGAGGCAGGTTTAATTTCCGTGCACATTCTATGTAACAACACCAAAGAAAACGAGATCAAACACACACTATAATAAGGACCTGTGACGAGATTCAAAATTAGTGATCTGCAATACACTTCCGTTATGCTGAGTATGGAAGTGAAAAGTTATGTCATTGTGCTAATCTAATAACAATTATTAAACAATATACAACCCTATCCCAATACCTCAACGATCCATCGTTCAACGCTATCAGAGAAATCAACTTTACCCGCTTTAATGCACTTGATAAGCATTCTCAACAAACATAATATGAAACATAGCAAAGGCTATGTTTCTGGGGCAAAAGATGACAGACGATCGCGTTGAGAGTAGCAGTGGACGGGCAGCGCGCAAGTTGAGGCTCGCATTAATGGGACCTGCATTCATTGCGGCTATCGGATATATCGACCCCGGTAACTTTGCGACCAATATTCAGGCCGGGGCCAGCTTTGGCTATCAATTACTGTGGGTGGTCATCTGGGCCAACCTGATGGCGATGTTGATCCAGGTGCTGTCGGCCAAACTGGGTATCGCGACCAGTAAAAATCTCGCTGAACAGATTCGTGACCACTACCCGCGTCCAGTGGTCTGGTTCTACTGGGTTCAGGCTGAAATTATCGCCATGGCGACCGATCTGGCGGAGTTTATCGGTGCGGCCATCGGCTTTAAACTCATTCTGGGCATCTCGTTATTACAGGGGGCGGTACTGACCGGTATTGCCACGTTTTTGATTTTGATGCTGCAACGCCGTGGGCAGAAACCGCTCGAGAAAGTCATTGGCGGATTACTGCTCTTTGTGGCAGCGGCCTACATTGTGGAGTTGATTTTCTCCCAGCCAAATCTGGCGCAACTGAGCAAAGGGGTGATTATCCCAAGTTTGCCTAACTCTGAAGCGGTCTTTCTGGCGGCCGGGGTTCTGGGGGCGACGATCATGCCGCACGTTATTTATCTCCACTCTTCGTTAACTCAGCACCTACACGGCGGTTCGCGCCAGCAGCGCTATTCGGCAACCAAATGGGATGTGGCGATCGCGATGACCATCGCGGGGTTTGTGAACCTGGCGATGATGGCGACAGCCGCTGCGGCATTTCACTTTAGCGGCCACACCGGTGTTGCCGATCTTGATCAAGCCTATTTAACGCTGGAGCCGCTGCTCAGCCACGCCGCTGCCACCGTTTTTGGCTTGAGCCTTGTAGCTGCGGGGCTCTCCTCCACCGTGGTGGGAACTCTGGCAGGGCAGGTCGTGATGCAAGGGTTTATTCGTTTTCATATTCCGCTTTGGGTACGCCGAACGGTCACGATGCTGCCGTCGTTTATTGTGATTCTGATGGGGCTTGACCCGACGCGTATTCTGGTGATGAGCCAGGTATTACTCAGTTTTGGTATTGCGCTGGCGCTGGTGCCTTTACTGATGTTCACCAGCGACCGTTCCCTGATGGGCGATTTGGTCAACGCTTCGTGGGTAAAATATCTGGGATGGTTGATTGTCATACTGGTTGTCGCGCTGAACATCTGGCTGCTGGTCGGTACGGCTCTGGGAATGTAATAATACCCGCCGTGAGCGTCGCAACGAGAAAACGTTCAGGCATAAACAGAGCGTAATAAAAAAGAGCCCGAAGGCTCTTTTTTTAATGGTGATGTTTTTTACCGTGCCCGTGACCGTGGCCATGACCCCGATGATCATCGCGATCGTTCCAGCCTTCACGGTATCCGCGTTCGTAAGCTTTGCGCTTATCCCAACCACGGTGATAACCATTATCATGTCGCCACCAGCGATTCTGGCGCCATTCATAATTATGGTGCCAATAATCGCGGTCACGCCAGTTTCCGCCGTCCCAGTAGTTACCGTAATTGTCGCGATCGCCAATTTGTAATTTTATTGATGGCAACAGGGTGATTTCGCCAGCGTTAACGGCAAGCGGTGCAAAAGCCAGTAAGGCTGCCGCCAGAATCAGTGACCTGAACATACTTTCTCTCCTTCACGATCGAAGCCGTAACCGGCCTGTTAACGCAATATTACGGGGCAGTAAAGCCCCGTTTCATCGCCTTAACTCTTAAATCTTGTAGAAGAGCACTTTTTGTTAAGCTTGTATTGGTTTTGTACTATTCAGGATGGCGTCAATCTCTGCACACTCCCCGGCGGAGAAGTGGCGGTTTGCCAGCATTCCAATGGCATCCTCAATTTGCGCACATTTACTGGCGCCAATCAGTACGGAAGTCACGTTATCATTGCGTAGCACCCAGGCTAATGCCATTTGCGAAAGTTTCTGTCCTCGTCGCGCGGCCAGCGCATTCAACTGGCGGACTTTATCCAGTTTTTCTGCGGTGATCTGCTCAGGATTCAGGAAACGGCTTGCGCTGGCCGCACGGGAATCAGCAGGAATGCCATTGAGATAGCGGTCAGTTAACTGCCCGCCTGCCAGCGGGGAGAACGCGATACTCCCGACCCCTTTCTCCTGTAGCAACGCTAAAAGACCGTCTTCCACCCAACGTTCGAACATCGAATATTTGGGTTGGTGGATAAGACAAGGCGTTCCCAGATCGTCGAGGATCTCAATCGCTTGCCGGGCAAGATCTGCCGGATAATTTGAAAGTCCCACATACAGCGCTTTACCCTGACGCACGATATGATCCAGGGCCTTCATCGTCTCTGTGAGCGGTGTTTCGGGATCGGGACGATGGTGGTAAAAAATATCGACATACTCAAGACCCATGCGTTTCAGGCTTTGATCAAGGCTGGAGATCAAATATTTGCGTGAGCCCCAGTCACCGTAAGGGCCCTCCCACATGGTGTAACCCGCTTTGGTGGAAATAATGAGTTCGTCGCGCCAGGGCAAAAAATCCTCCTGGAGAATGCGCCCGAAGTTGCGCTCTGCGGAGCCGGGAGGCGGGCCGTAGTTGTTGGCGAGATCAAAATGGGTGATACCCAGGTCAAAGGCGCGTTGTAGAAGCGAGCGACTGTTTTCTAGCTGGGACGTGTCGCCAAAATTGTGCCATAGCCCCAGTGAAATCGCGGGAAGCTTTAACCCGCTTTGACCGCAACGGCGGTATTCCATTGTCTGATAACGATTTTCATCAGCCCAATAAGCCATTTTGTTACCCCTGTCAGTGACGTCATCGTTTAAGTGTATACGTTTACACTGAATCTTATTCAATGAGATTGCGCTGCGAAAACTGTAAATTTTGCTTTCCACCCCCAATCGCCGTGACGTTTCTGGACAGCTATCACAGTTCTTTAATACTCAACAGTGAGGTTACCGTCAGAAGGATTGCTGTCATGAAAACCCTCTATTCCATAGCGGATTATCTGCTGGACAGACTGGCAGGTTGCGGTATCAACCATCTTTTTGGTGTGCCGGGCGATTATAATTTGCAGTTTCTCGACCATGTTATTGAGCACTCCGAGGTATGTTGGGTTGGGTGTGCAAACGAACTGAACGCCGCCTATGCTGCCGATGGTTACGCCAGGGTCGCAGGGGCAGGGGCGTTACTGACAACATTTGGCGTCGGTGAATTAAGCGCCATCAACGGTATTGCGGGAAGCTATGCAGAGTTTGTTCCCGTCTTGCATATTGTGGGGGCGCCTTGCCAAAGCGCACAGCGAAAGAGGGAGCTGATGCACCACACCCTTGGCGATGGCGATTTTCAGCACTTTTACCGTATGAGCCAGTCGGTAACGGTGGCCAGCGCCATACTGGATGAACAAAACGCCTGCCATGAAATTGACCGTGTGCTGCGTGAAATGCTGACCGAACGTCGACCCGGTTACCTGATGCTTCCTGCGGATGTGGCCAGAGCGCCGGCTATCCCATTTGCAAACGCGCTCACGGTAACGACGTCTGATCAAGACAACAGCGTGGTGGCGGCGTTTCGCTACCATGCCCGCCAGCGCTTAATGAACAGCCCACGGGTCGCACTATTAGCCGATTTTCTGGCTTTGCGCTTTGGCCTGCAGCCGGTGCTTCAACGCTGGATGGCGGAGACGCCTATGGCGCATGCCACCCTCTTGATGGGGAAAGGGTTATTTGACGAACAGCATCCACATTTTGTCGGCACCTACAGCGCCAGCGCCAGCAGCGAGTATGTGCGTCAGGCGATAGAGGATGTCGATTTGACCCTTTGTGTCGGCACCCGATTCACTGACACGCTGACCGCCGGTTTTAGTCAGCAGCTCCCGCAGGAACGCACGATTGACGTCCAGCCTCATGCCTCGCGTGTGGGCAATACCTGGTTCAGCGGCATTTCTATGGAACAAGCCGTCACCACATTACGAGAATTATGCCTGGAGTTGTCTTTTTCTCCTCCTCCGGCTCGTCCTCCTGTTGCGCGTACGCCGGTTGAAAAGGGATCGCTGACGCAGGAAAATTTCTGGCATACGCTGCAGAAGTATCTGGTTTCCGGGGATATCGTGCTTGCCGATCAAGGCACCGCCGCGTTTGGTGCAGCCACGCTCTCGCTCCCCGCCGGAGTGGACGTGCTGGTACAGCCGCTTTGGGGATCGATTGGTTACTCGTTACCTGCGGCATTTGGCGCGCAAACAGCCGCGCCAGACCGGCGGGTGATCCTGATAACCGGAGATGGCGCGGCGCAACTGACCATCCAGGAGCTGGGTTCAATGATGCGAAATGGACAGACGCCGATCGTTTTAGTGCTTAACAATGACGGGTATACCGTGGAACGCGCCATTCACGGGGAGAATCAGCGTTACAACGACATTGCGAACTGGAACTGGACTCAGTTGCCGCATGCGTTGAATGCACAAGGCCAGGCCGAATGCTGGCGGGTGACGCAGGCCGTTCAACTGGACGAGGTGCTTGAACGTTTGAAAAATCCGCAGCGGCTTTCGCTGATCGAAGTCGTGTTGCCGAAAGCCGATTTACCGGATCTGCTAAGGACGCTCACCCGCACGCTGGAGGCGCATAATGGGGCTTAGTTATTCATCGTGACGATGGGCGATCATCATCGGTTTCCCTGCCAGCAGTAGCCACGCCGGGAGCATCACGATACACAACAATGGCAGCAGGGTGGCGTTAGGGACGACGACTGCTGCCATAAACAGGCTCAGCCACCCGTCACGCGTGACCACCAGTACCAATCCAAGAATTGCGCAGGATACGGTGATTGCCGCCGGAACCGCCTCCACATGGGCGTGTAGCATCAGACCTAACGCCACGCCCACAAACACCGCAGGGAATATCCGCCCACCGCGAAAACCGCTGGCGGCTGCAACAACCAGCGCCGCCAGTTTTATCACCGCGAGCATAAAAAAGTCAGAGGTGCCCAGAGTCTGGCTAAAGGCCAGTTGCTGCATCTCGTCCAGACCTTTAAACAAGGTCAGTGGGCCACCGATCACCCCCAGAATCCCCAGGATAAAACCGCCTGTGCCCAGCATCAGTACCGGGCTTTTCAGCCGATGTATCAGGCGGTGCAAACGCGGTAAACACCAGACTGCCACCATCCCTGTCGCTATCGCAATTGCCGCCACGATCGCACCGCTGAAGATATCCACTAGCTGCATCTGCGCGTAGTGGGCAATGGGTAAAGAAAAATGCGGGTGAAAAAACAGGCTGGTCGTGAGTGATCCCGCGGCGGCCGCCATCATGGGCGCAAACAGGCGATCCCATAAGGGGATATCGTTGGTGCCGTTCAGCGTTTGCGAAAATATCAGCGCGGCGGCAACCGGGGTGCCAAACAACGCGCCGATAGTGCCGGCAGATGCCAGAATGGTCCAGTCGAGGGCGCCAATTCGGGGGAACAGGCGAGCGCCAAGAGCTACGGCTAACGCGATATTCACGGCCATAATGGGATGTTCCGGGCCAAGGCTGACGCCGCCAGCCAGACCAAGGATCAGCGCCATCAGTAAACCAGGAAGTGCGCCAGGGTTTACCGGTGCGCTAATCAAAGGCTCTGTTGCGGGGTCGGGGCCAGCATGGCCAGGACTGAAGCGGATAACGAGCCCGACCATAATCCCGGTCAGCGTCAGAATACCGACAATCCATAGCGATGAGTCGTGAGCCACGCCGAGGCTGGCTGGCAGACGTTCCCACAGGATCTGCTGTAAAACGTTCGCGACTTTCATGACAGCGATTAATATCAGGCTGGATACGACCCCGATGACCAGCGCGGGAACTGATAATAACAGCATGGTTCTGGCTCGCGGATGGAGCATGATTCATTCCTTGTTACGGGTATAAGCCATAGTTTGCACAACCTGCTGGCTGTCATCGCTGCAAATGGTGCTGAAACGATAAAGTAATTTTGTGACCCAGATCGATATTTTCAGGGAGCCCGCTTTCCAGGCGTTGTTGTTATGTCCTCGTGAATCTACAGTGTGGCAAAGAATCATTTTGACTTTAGCGGAGCAGTAGAAGAATGACAAAGTATGCATTAGTAGGTGATGTCGGCGGCACCAACGCGCGTCTTGCTCTGTGCGACATCGCCAGCGGAGAAATTTCGCAGGCGAAAACCTATTCGGGGCTTGATTATCCAAGCCTGGAAGCCGTGGTACGTGTCTATCTGGACGAACATAGCGTCAGTGTGGAAGACGGATGTATCGCCATTGCCTGTCCTGTCACCGGCGATTGGGTGGCGATGACCAACCATACCTGGGCATTTTCTATTGCGGAAATGAAAAAGAATCTGGGGTTTAGCCACCTGGAAATCATCAATGATTTCACCGCCGTGTCGATGGCGATCCCGATGCTAAAAAAAGAGCATCTGATTCAGTTTGGTGGCGCGGAACCTGTTGAAGGTAAGCCCATCGCGGTGTATGGCGCGGGAACCGGCTTGGGCGTGGCGCATCTGGTGCATGTTGCTAAGCGTTGGGTCAGTCTGCCGGGCGAAGGAGGTCACGTTGACTTTGCACCGAACAGCGAAGAAGAGGGCATCATTCTGGAAGAACTGCGTGCCGAAATTGGTCACGTTTCGGCTGAACGCGTGCTGTCAGTGCCGGGGCTGGTGAACTTGTATCGTGCCATTGTGAAATCAGACGGGCGTCTGCCGGAGAATTTGCAACCGAAGGATATCACTGAGCGTGCGCTGGCAGATACCTGCATTGATTGTCGTCGTGCGCTGTCGTTGTTTTGCGTCATCATGGGACGCTTCGGCGGCAACCTGGCGTTAACGCTGGGAACCTTTGGCGGCGTCTATATTGCGGGCGGCATCGTGCCGCGCTTCCTGGAGTTCTTCAAAGCGTCGGGCTTTCGTGGCGGATTTGAAGATAAAGGCCGTTTTAAAGCCTATGTCCAGGACATTCCTGTCTATCTGATCGTCCATGACAACCCCGGTTTACTTGGCTCCGGCGCGCATCTGCGCCAGACGCTGGGGCATATTCTGTAACCAGAGTACCGGATGGTGTTTTCGACGCCATCCGGTAAACACGGCAAACCGAGCGGGATACTCACTTTTTCCTGTACTAAAAATGCATTAACTGCCTGAACTCTTTCACTTTACTTCGACTGACCGGAACTTCAAATTCCAGATCTTTGAGCCGCAGAATGTAGGTGTTATTAAACCACGGCTCGATTTCGCGAATTTTATTCAGATTCACGCAAAATGAGCGGTGGCAGCGGAAGAAATGCGACGCCGGAAGTTTGCTGCAAAATTCGGTGATATTCATTGGCATGACATACGATTCCCGCCGCGTATAAACAAAGGTCATCTTTTCATGGGCTTCAGCGTAATAAATGTCGTTGATCGGCGTGACGATAATCCGCTCATCTTTCACTAAATTGATGGTGTCATTCTCACGCGTTACGGGATTCGCGGGCGCTGTTCCGGGCGGCAGTTGCTGTTGTTGCCAGGCTGATTCCAGTTTTTGCAGCATCCCAACAATACGTGACTCCTGATAAGGTTTCAGAATGTAGTCAAATGCTTCCAGCTCGAACGCTTCCACCGCATGTTCCTTCCACGCGGTGATAAACACGATAAACGGTTTATGGGCGAACTGGCTGATGTTTTGCGCCAACAGAACGCCATCCAGCGACGGAATATTAATATCCAGGAAGATGGCATCGACGCGGTTATGCTGAAGAAACTTCAGAACATCCAGACCATCGTCAAATGTACCGACAATCTCCATCTGGCTGTGTTCTTTTATCAGCCAGCTTAACTCTTGCTGGGCAAGGAACTCATCTTCAACAATGATGACTTTCACAACGCATCTCCGAATTAAAGCAATAACGTTGCCGGCGCGGCGGCAGGGGAGTGCTGATTAGGCACATAGAACGCAATCTCTGTACCGGGCTCCAGGCGACGGATATGAAGCCCTTCACCATATAACAGCTTAACGCGGTGGTGGACATTGAGCAGACCAATTTTATTTCCCGGCATTTCATTAGATTCCACCCGTTCGATAACTTTAGGATCAATTCCGTGACCGGTATCTCTGACGGCAATGCGTACGCGATTACCGCATTCGGCGACGCTGATGGTCACCACGCCTTTGCCTTTGCAAGACTGAATGCCGTGGACAATAGCGTTCTCGACCAGCGGCTGAATGAGCAGACTGGGAATATAGCAGCTCACCTCTTCATCGATATCATAAATAACCGTCAACTTGTCGCCAAAGCGGGCCTGCTCAATGGCAATGTAATCTTTAATTTGATACAGCTCTTTCTTGATATCGATCTGCTCATCATCTTTCAATTCAATGTTATAGCGCAGGTAGCGCGATAAATTAAAAATGAGCTGACGTGCGGTGTCCGGGTTTAAGCGGACTGAGGATGAAATCGCGTTCAGCGCATTAAACAGGAAATGAGGATTTATTTTGCTCTGTAATGCCCGCAGCTCTGCCTTATTTGCCATTTCACGTAATTGTTCAGCGCGGGAGACTTCCAGTTGTGTCGAGATGATTTGCGACAGGCCAACCGCCATCTCCTGCAGTGAGGAGGTGATCTGGTGCGCGTGGCAGTAATAAATTTTAAGCGTACCGGTGACGATGCCTTTCTCCCACAACGGGATCACCAGCATGGAGTGTATCTCTGGCGTCCGATGCGCCTCATCATTGTTTTTGATAATGATTTCGCCGTGGTTTATCGCCTGCTGAGTGGTCGGGCTGACAAAATCATCGTTCTCACGATAATTGATTTCCCCGACACCAACATAGGCAAGCACATGCTGCGTATTGGTGATGGCGACCGCATCGGCGTGAATATCATGGCGAATGATTTCACAGACCTGGCGTAATGACTCGCTGTTAACATGCCGAAACAGCGGCAGTGTTTTATTAGCAATATCCAGCGCAAGCTTGGCTTGTCGCGCAGCACTGGCTTCCTTTTCCCCTTCAACGCTTTGTACCAACAGCACAATAAAGCCGATGCACACGCTGCCGAGAATCATGGGAATACCGATCTTCGAAACAATATCCAGACCCAGTTCGGTGGTTGGCGCCCACACTATCACCAGGATCATGGTCAGCGTTTCACATAACACGCCGCCTAAAATACCCGCCCGCCAGTGCTGCGCTTTGGGGATCTTGCGATTAATCCAGCCTGCGATGCAGCCTGCCAGAATGCTGGTGATAAAACACGGTATGGCGGTGACGCCTCCGATATCAATGAGATAGCGATGGATACCTGCGATCACTCCCGTAATGATACCTACCCACGGGCCAAACAGAATTCCGCCTGACATGACGGCGATAATGCGCACATTGACCAGCGAGCCTTCGACGGGAACGCCGGACCAGGTGCTGAACAGCGCAAACATGGAAAAGATGGCGGTGACGGCGAGCAACTCTTTTGGGGAGTGTGCTGACTTGTGCAACAGTTCGCGGAACAGACGGATACGAATGAGGAAAAAAAGACAGAACAGCATCAGCGCTGCCCGATCGAATACCGCCAGCAGCATGTTAAATATTTCGTGCACGGGTGACTCTTGCGAAAGGAGTAAACCCCTATGATAGGTAACCTGAGCTCACTTGACCAGTGTACCGGGAAGTCCTCTCTAATGAGGAAAAACCATAATATTAAAAGGGGATTGATATTCATCCGGTTAATTGACAGTAGATCACCCGGTGGTGATAAATTTTGATGTAATTATATTGATGTCAATATGTTAATTAAATGGCGGTTATTCACCGTTAAAGGTGTTTTTGAAATTCAGGTTTTGTTGTTCACTGTTCCTCTTTTTAAAGGCCAGCATTATTTTCATTTTTCCCTCGACATACGGTTTTTTTTCAGGCTATTTTCTAAGCGTGCCACTGATGTGGCAGCGTCGCTCGGACGGTCCGGGCGCTCACGTTAATCTGAGGATATTATGGCTGACTCTCGTCCTGAACGTCGCTTCACGCGTATTGATCGTCTCCCTCCCTATGTTTTCAACATTACGGCTGAACTGAAAATGGCTGCGCGTCGGCGCGGCGAAGATATTATCGACTTCAGCATGGGAAACCCGGATGGCGCCACGCCTCCTCATATTGTCGAAAAACTGTGCACCGTCGCCCAGCGCCCGGATACGCACGGTTATTCGACGTCTCGCGGCATCCCGCGTCTACGTCGGGCGATTTCCCACTGGTATCGGGAACGCTACGATGTGGAGATTGATCCGGAAACGGAAGCCATTGTGACCATTGGGTCGAAAGAGGGGCTGGCGCACCTGATGCTGGCGACGCTCGATCATGGCGACACGGTACTGGTGCCGAATCCAAGCTATCCCATCCATATTTATGGCGCCGTCATTGCCGGGGCACAGGTACGTTCTGTACCGTTGGTAGAAGGCATTGATTTCTTTACTGAGCTGGAGCGTGCCATTCGTGAAAGCTACCCGAAACCGAAGATGATGATCCTCGGATTCCCCTCTAACCCAACCGCGCAGTGCGTTGAACTCGAATTTTTCGAGAAAGTGGTCGCGCTGGCAAAACGCTATGATGTGCTGGTGGTTCACGACCTGGCCTATGCCGATATTGTTTATGACGGTTGGAAAGCGCCGTCGATTATGCAGGTGCCTGGGGCGCGTGATGTGGCCGTTGAATTTTTTACCCTGTCGAAAAGCTACAATATGGCAGGCTGGCGTATTGGCTTTATGGTTGGAAACGCTACGCTGGTCAGCGCGCTGGCGCGCATTAAGAGCTATCACGACTACGGGACGTTTACGCCGTTACAGGTCGCTGCGATTGCGGCGCTGGAGGGCGACCAGCAGTGCGTTCGCGATATTGCTGAGCAGTATAAGCGTCGCCGCGATGTGTTGGTGAAAGGGTTACATGAAGCGGGTTGGATGGTTGAGATGCCGAAAGCGTCTATGTATGTGTGGGCCAAAATTCCCGAGCAGTATGCTGCAATGGGCTCGCTGGAATTTGCCAGAAAGTTGCTGAAGGACGCCAAAGTCTGTGTTTCGCCGGGCATTGGATTTGGTGATTACGGGGATACTCATGTGCGTTTTGCGCTGATTGAAAACCGCGATCGTATTCGTCAGGCAGTCAGAGGCATCAAAGCCATGTTCCGTGCTGATGGCGTATTGCCAACAGGTGCGAAATCCACGCCGGAAAGCGCAGAGTAGAAAAGCAAAACAGGAGCCAATGGGCTCCTGTTTTTTCGCTGCATTTTTGTTTTTAGATCATCAGGGCAAAAGTACCGGCCCAAACGATGACCATAAATGAAATGCCCATAAAGAAATATTTCACGTTTCATCTCTCCGCGTACCTTCATGTACGCCTAAATGAACTTAAACTCACCTGATTATAGAGAGCTGGTGCCAGACTGAATGAAACTGAGAATGTTCCCCGTTTCGTCTGCGGCATCACCTCAGAATTCTGTGCTTCATTGCTCCAGACGGCGCTAATGTACGCCTAAAAATGAGGCGAGACAAGAGGCATTTTTTTATTTACTTTTAGTAACTTACAAGTGTCGGGATTCGGCGACAGTTTAATTTCTGACGGTAATAAATGGTTAATCAGCGACGTGATTTTTGATCGGATTACACCTGCTTTACCTTGCTGTTATTGTGGGTATTTTTACGCACAAGCCACACTAAAAGGCGTGATGTCAGGATGACGGGGGCGGAGCATGAACAAGACAAAAAAAGAAAGGCCATACGGCCTTTCTTTCTAAATATAGAGGGAAGCTTCACCCTGCGGGCGAGTTTTAAACCGACGGTGGATCCAGAGATACTGTTCAGGTGCACGCATGATCTCTCTTTCGATGATCTTGTTCATGTAGGCGGCAGCCTGGTGTTCTTCGGTTGGGTAACCTTCCATTTCAGGCGAGATAAACAGACGGTATCCTGAATTATCGGTTTTTCTCACCATGGTGACGGTCAGCATGGCGGCACCTGACAGACGGGAAAGCACATACGTCCCGTTAGTGGTGGCAACATTTTTGACTGCAAAGAAGGGAGCAAAGGAGCTGCCTTTGCGTCCGTAGTCCTGGTCGGGAGCAAACCATACGGCTTCGCCTTTTTTCAGCGCACTGACGATGCCACGCAGATTGTTTCTGCCGATCATCGCTTTATTAGAGCGCATACGTCCGCGCGTCTGAACCCATTCCATTAACAGGTTATTATGCGGACGGTAGGTTGCCATCATCGGCTGGCAAAGTCCCATGACGCGACCGCCCAGCTCCAGTGACATAAAGTGAACGCCGACGACCATGACACCCTTGTTTTGCGCCTGAGCGCGCAGCAGGTTATCCATGCCTTCGACATCAAACCATTTGCGTACGCGATTGTCCGGCCAGAACCAGGCCATGCCGGTTTCGAGCAGCGCCATGCCGAGAGAGTGAAAGTTCTCTGCAATCATGGTTTCTCTCTCTTCCTGCGATAATTTGGGGAAGCAGAGTTCAAGATTTTTACGGGCGATAGATTCGCGACGTTTTAAAAATGGGCGCGCCAGTTTGCCGGTTCGGGTCCCCAAAAAGCATAAAACGGGGTAAGGCAATTGCACCAACAACCAGAGCACACCGACACCAAACCAGGTGAGCCAGTAGCGCGGATGCAGGAATGCGCGGGAAAATTTGCTTGTTGGGAACATAAGCACCTTCAATAGATACGGGAGATTGTATCGCAGAAGATTTCTGGTCTGCAGCGGTACACTTTACTTAGGCCATCATGTACGACAATGGTTCCTGTAAAGAGTGTAAAGCTGAGTCAGGACAAAACCACGAGGGGCATGAATGCTTGCCCCTATAATATACCATTTTAGGATTACAACCTGCTATAAAATCTTACACAAGAAACGTAAAGTTTTTTCGGGTTGTGATAGGGGCTAAGTGTTTAATTTTAATTCTATGTTTTAAATGCTTTTTGATACCGAAAAGCACGATGAGTGCAGGGTGCCAAATTGTGAGGTGAATGTTATACACGCGGTTCTTTTATAAGGTATAACTTAAAGTATCAACGGTAAGGAATGTAAAGCTATACGGGAAGCAGCACCGCCCACAGGAGGTAACGCTATGATTTATTTATTGATGTTTCTTGCGATAAGTATTGTAGCCGTAAGCGGTTATATTGGTCAGGTTTTGGGGACAGTTTCAGCCGTTTCTTCTTTTGTCGGAATGATTACGCTTGCAGTCTTAATATATTACTTCACCTGGTGGTTGACCGGGGGTGCAGAAATGGTGACCGGCTTTTTTCTTTTTCTCTCTCCGGCCTGTGGGTTGATGATCCAATTAATGGTGGGTTACGACAAGCGATAAAAGCAGACGACTTCCCCCCGGTAAATAAAATTGAATAATAACCTAAGCTTATTCTAAACATTTTACTTATTTTCATATGTTAAGTGCCAGCCTGGTCTGGCACTTAATTTGGATAAATCAGATGTAAAATAGCGTATTGTTCAGTTTTGCCGATGATTCCTCATTCACTTAACGTCCCCCCTGACCGATGAAAACGTTGGGTTGTCCGAAAATCGCCGGGCTAAAGTGTGAGACATTTGCCAGAAAACAACGTGCCTTCGTTATCTTTGACAACCAGTTGGTCACTGTTTTTCAACTGCTTCCATTCACCGGGCGTCAGATAGTGCAAATCCTGCAACTGCGTCATCGGGGCAAGGTAAACCAACTGTCCGCTGGTTTTGTCGCGCATCCACAACGTTGCCTGCCTAAACGCAGCCGGGTCGCTGTGTGCGCTGTATTGCACACGGATGCTGGATTGTCCGGGTTTACTTCCCTGGAATGCCAGCAGGACAAAACAATCCCGACACTCCGGGGACGACATCATCGCCAGATAACTTACGGGCTTTATTTGCTGCGTTACCGGCGTCAGCGTCATAAACATCAGTAGCGCTCCCGCGGCCAGCCATCCTGCATTACGCAGCCAGTGTTTTACGCCGCGCGTCGATGCGCCTCTGTCCATTGACGCCTGTATATTGCGCCAGACGCGGGCTGGTGGACGTGCGACAGGGGGACTGTGAGCATCCAGGTGCTGCTGCCATTGTTCGACCGCCTCCCATAAAGAAGGATCCTGTTCCAGAAGGTTTTCAAACCGCCGTCTGGCAAGCGGAGACAGTACACCCAGCAGATATTGACTGGCGAGATGCTCGCGGATCTGCGGATGACGATAGCGGGAAGCGGTTATTGGCTGAGGCATTGTTTTAACTCACTGAGACCCCGGCGGATCCAGGATTTGATGGTGCCCTGCGGTGCACTGAGATGGCTGGCAATTTCGGGGTGTGAAAAACCGTGATACCAGGCGAGGACGATGGCGCTGCGTTTTTCTGCTTCCAGCCGGGAAAGGCAGTCGGTGAGCCGACGTTCTTTTTCCTGCTGCAGCGGTGGCGCAATGAGGTCGTCTTCCTCACCCAACAGCGCTGTTTCACCGCGTCTGCCGTGTTGTCGGATGTGGTCAATCGCCTGATTGCGCATGACCTGGCACAGCCATGCCCAGGGGGCGTCAATCGGCGAACGGAGCTTTCCGTGCCAGATTTTGATATAGCCCTCCTGGAGCAAATCAGCAGCAATCGCCTTGTCTCTCACGATAAGTAAAATGCGGGTATATAAATACCCGCTGGTGCGTTGATAAAGGGTGGTAAAAGCCTCTCTGTCCTGCAGCATGATCCGCGAAAAAAGCGTGCGGATCTCTTCCTTATCAATATCCACGCTATGCCTTATTGAGTAATGGAGATGATATGCCAAACGTTTTTGACGTTATCTCCGGTGGTGTCGCCAGGGGCGCGATCCTGTTTCCAGAGGTAGAGCGGCATGTTGTTATAACGCAATTGCCGCTGGCCGTCCCGACGGGCGGTAGAACTGAACGGCGGCGTTAATTTTGCATTTGCTCCGACAATGACGGGTGGCCACTTTTCTGCACAATCGTCATAGCAGGCCGGGACGCCATTTTTATCTTTATCAAAGGTGTAAAGCGTCATGTTTTCGGCGTTCACCAGAATACGGCCCGTTGTTGTCGCATACACCCGGACAGGCGATTCGTCGGCGCGCGCCACCTGCCAGACATTTTTGACCCCAGCGCCAGTGGTATCGCCGGGTTTCATATCTTTTACCCAGCGATAGAGCGGTTTGCCGTTGAGTGCCCATTGCCGGGAGCCATCCCCTCGCGTGATGGCTTCAAGCCCATTTATCGTGGGCGGCATCTTGTCTGTGACCTGCAGCGGCGGCCAGTTTTTGCTGCACTCTGCATCGCAAACGGAAGTGCCGTTACCGTCTTTATCAAAGGTATAGAGCGTCATGTTCTCTTTGTCGGTATACACCTTTCCAAGCGACGTCTCATGTACGGCGATATCTGCGGCCTGCACGGCACAGGTGGTTCCTGCCAACATCACACTCCAGATGAATTTGTTCATAACGATTTCCTGTTGCTTGATTGTAGACGGAATTTTCCAACGGGTTATTGCACCCAGCCTTCGTGAGCAAAAATTTTGCTCGCCTCAGGGGAGCTCAGGTAACGGACGAAATCCTGTGTTTGCGGGTCAGCATTTTTCGCGATGGCGATATTCATATCCCGATAGATCCGCCGCTCGGATTCAATCTCGACCAGAGTGGCCTGATCGGGGTGCGCGAGAGGCCAGTCGCTCCAGGTTATCCAGGCATCGGCCTGGGGTTGCTGAAATGCCTTAAATGCCGCGCCGCTGCCTTTTTCAAAGGCAATAATTTTGCTGCGGATGTTTTTGATATCGGCTAGCTGGCCGGTACGTCCGGCGATATCTTCCCAGGCCCCGGTTCCCGAGGTGTTGTAAACGCCTGCACCTTCGGTGACCACGATGCCGACGTCTTTATTCAGTAGATCGTTAATCCCTTTGATGCCCTTAGGATTTCCCGGTTTCACCGCAATCACTGAACGTTGTAAATAGAGGGGCAAGACGTCCTTGCTTTGGATAAATGCATACGTTTCCAGAAACGCGGTCATCGACTGCTGGGAAGAGCCGAAAATGAGATCGGCATCGTGCTGCGCTTCTTTGCTCCATTTGCTTTCTGGTCCATAGATGACAGCAACGTTAACGCCTGATTGCTTCGACCAGGCGCTGGCGGCTTTTTGCAGCGCAGAGTGCGGGCCACCCGGCCCATAGACCTTTATGACGCCATCCTGAGGCTGGTGCTGAATTGAAGGATCGGTAAGCGGTGAGGCAGAAAAAGCCGTAAAACCGGGTAGCAGCAAAGAAAGGATCAGGTACTTATATTTCATGAGGACTCCAGTAGCGGTGTGGGTTTACTGGAGAGACGATGCAAAATCTAAAATGGATGCATCCGGGGAGGCATTTTTTGTCGGATGTTTTTTCTTTTCCCCGTGAGATGGGCAAGAGCCCCGTCAGCACGATACTCGTTTATCTGGCACGCGCAGGGCGGGAGCGCGTTGCATACCTCGAACCTTTACAAAGCAACGCTCCCGGAGAACGTCTCGTCGCAATGCGCAGTTTCAATTAAATATTTTAATAAAATCATGCGGTAAAAATAGCCATCAAAAATGAGGCAAGAGAATAATAGCGACGAATGCAAAATGCTAAATCGTTAAATGATGCTCAATGATTGACGTAATAAACTGAGTTTACTCCCGGTGTTAATACTTTCCTCTTCACTATCAGGTTTCTGATTTAGGTTAATGATGCTTTTTATCACAGCGTAGTTTTTAACTCTGCGCTTAAGCATGTTGAGTATTTCGAATGTAATGGTAATAATTTGAAACAATATATGTAACTTTCATTAGGAACCCCTCTTTATGGCCAGTATATCGCCTCCAAAATTTGACAGTGCCTTTACTTTCACAGGGTTAGATTTTATTGCCAGAAGTATGGTGACGCTGGAAACCAACGGCACTTATATTTCACTTGCTGCTGTGACCGGTAATATGACCGATGAACAAAAAGAGATCTTAACCGCGCGTTGGGAATATCATCAGAGCAGACGAAATGTATCCGGTGATGAGACGCGGATATTCGCTGAATAAATAAGTTTGGTGAATATATTGCAGTGGATTGTCGTGATAATTATCCCCATCGACCAGGAAAACGTGTGCCGTACAGAAAGATTGCCTCATGCTGTGAACATCTTAGCTTGACCGAAAAGCGGGGTTTACTTCTGTTGTTTATTTTGTTGCAAACGACAATTCTTTCCGGGCATCTTTATTATCAATATACATATATTATGCGTGAGGCTGCGCGTATTCTGCGCAATACCACGTTACTGGAAGCCGAGCGTTTCGAAACCAGCCTGGATGCGATGGGGTATCAGGTACGTCTTATCGGCAATGCTTTTTTGCTCAATCACACTGCCACGTCTGAAAATGCAGATCGGTTTCTGGATGCAGAGCTCAAACAAGACTGGCTCGATGGCGTGATTGTGTTTGATGAGAAGGGGGACTTTATTGCTCAGCGTGCCCTTTTCCCGCTGGAAAACGCACTCAACGCATCAACGCTCACCCAGGCCAGCTTTCGCGATCAACCCATGTTTAAGCAACTGCGTCTTAAAGAGGAGAATGACAGCCTGTTTTATTGGCAGAGTGACGGAACGGATCACAATCTCCACGGGTTTGTGATGTACCATGCCGTACGTGACGTCAAAGGAAAATTCCTTGGCGGCGTTGTTGGATATTTCGATGCCCACTCAATGGTGGAGATGTTTCGAAAACTCAACGATAAAGGTTTTTATCTCGGTTCCGGTGGGGCAATGGTGGTGCTGGATCGCGAAAATTGTATTCAGCTTACCCGCGTGGGGGCCGGTATTACTGTGGGCCCGCTTCATTTCAATCCTTTCCTCAAGGAAGTCATTAAATATTCCTCCGATTCGGCACAGACCAATCAATATATATCGCCTATTGATGGCACCTCACGTCTGGGGGTGTTCCTCAATTTGAGTCATTATAAATGGGTGATGGCTGCGGGACTTGCTAAACATGAAATCCTGTTTGGGTGGTATATGCAGGTCTTTTGTTCGGTCATCGCGCTTATTGCCTTTATCATAACGCAATGGTCATTGTTGAATTATATGCACGCTAACTCCCTGCAACGGGCGCAACTGGTTAAAGATGCGTTGCGTGATCCACTCACCGGTTTGGCAAACCGTCGCTATTTTGACGAGCAAGTCCGGAATATCTGTCGTGTGGTGAGTCGTCAGCGACAATCATTGTGTGTGCTGAGCATCGACCTGGACTATTTCAAAAGGATCAATGACAACTTCGGCCATAGTGGGGGAGATGAGGTGCTTCGGTGTGTAGGGCAACTATTACCGGGATTAGTCAGGGGAAATGATATTGTCGCCCGACTCGGCGGTGAAGAGTTTGTCGTGGTGATGCCATTTACCGAACCTGAATACGCCAAACAGGTAGCCGAACGCATCCGAATCAATTTTGCGCGACAGGAGGTGGATTTCCGTGGCCGTAAGATTCAATTCACGGCAAGTTTTGGCCTTGCACAGATGACGCCTGGTGAGCTGAACGCCTGTGAGGATTTCCAGTCGACGCTTGACCTGGCCGATCAGGCGCTTTACCACGCGAAACGGGAAGGGCGTAACCGGGTCTGCATGGCGAGTAACATTCAGCAACTCATGCTGTATCCAGCGTAGCCGGGAGCGTCTGGCAACCGCGGCGAGTACAAACCCGCTTATAAACCCACTCTCAGCGCTAACCCCAAAATCCCAATCCAGACCCACATGCCGTATCCGCTTCTTGCGGAGGTTTACGGCTGCGGTCATTTCCACGTTTCGTCATTATTAGCCGCTGTTATTCAGGTGATGAATGTACACATTCCGTTGCTGTCTGGACGGCCCTGGGGACGTTACGGTGGCGAGAGCGCCAGGTCGCGGGAGGCATACCGAACTGGGCATTGAACCAGCGCGTGAAGGAGCTGGGCATAGAGTAGCCGAGCATGTCGGCGATGTGGCCAAGAGAATAGCCTGGATTCTGCAGGTAACGGATCACCAGATCGCGCCGCACATCATTGATAAGCTCGCTGAAGGTGGCGCCGCTCTCTTCCAGATGGCGTTGCAGGGTACGCACATTCATCCCCAGGGTACGGGAGATCTGCTCTATGGTGGCGCGCCCCATCGGCAGTCGCAGGTAGATAGACTTGCGCACGTCGAACATCAGCGACTGGTGGTTTTCCACCAGCAGCGAGTCGAGGTAGTTGCGTGCGTGAAGAGCCATGGCCTTGTTGGCCAGCGGGTTGGCGATGTCCAGGTCGGCAGCCTGACAGACAATGCCATTGAATTCGCTGCCAAACTCCACTTTGCAACCGAATATGCGTTTGTGGACGGAGAGATCCGTCGGCGCAGGATGAGTGAAGTTGACGCTGATGGGACGCCAGTTTGCGCCAACACCGACCTGAGCGGCGCAGAAACGGTACATGACACCGACCGCCAGCTCGCTGGCATGGCGTGATGAGGTGGGGATGTCGGTGATCACCTCTTCGCGAATGATGACCATCGAACCTGCTTCCTCAATGAAGATGGCCAGCGAGTCATTGCACAACTGGCGATACTGCACAATCCCCTGTAGCGCATCGCGCAGGGTGGGCAGGTGGCTGAGCAGCAGACTTATCTCGCCAAAGTCGGACAGATGACGATGTTCCGCCATCCGCAGGCCCAGGGTATCGCATCCGCTGACGAGGGCAGACTGCTCGATCAACTTGATAGCGGTGGAGACGGGGATGCGTTGATTGGGCATCCCCAGGATGGAGGTACTGAGCCCCACCTGCGCTAATAAGTGCTGGGTATTGAGACCGAGTTGACGAGTGACGTCCAGATAATTGGTGAGGATGGCGGCTCTGGCTAAGACAGTCATTGTGCTGCTTCCTTAAGTTATTAATCTGTGCCGTGAATGGTTGATTAACATTTAATTAGCAGTCATGTAACAAAATTGAAAGTATTATGGTTGTATTTTGCAACATGGATGCTTCACTTATTTGGGGACGTGGGGTAGGCAGGCGCGGGTCTGAGTCTTGTTTGCCCGTGTCGCAAAATGAAAAATCGATGGCGTCAAAAGTAAAGCAACGGGAATGTTGGGGCTTTAGTGTTGCTTCCGAGGCGCTGGCCTTTAGCCGGGCCCGTATGGAGCGTAAGGAAAGTCATATGGATAAATTACATACCAGGGCGACAGTGCTGATCGTTCCCGGATTGCGCGAGCATGTCGCGGAACATTGGCAAACGCATCTGGCGGCCAGTCTGGCCAGGGTGCGTTCAGTGCCTCCTCTGACCCAGGATAAACTCAATTGTCGGGCTCGTGTCGAGGCCATTGCACAGGCACTGGCGCAGATCGACGGCCCGGTTATCCTGGTGGCGCACAGTGCCGGTGTACTGATGACGGTGCACTGGGCGCAGCAGCATCAGCACCAAATCAAAGGCGCCTTGCTGGTCACTCCCCCCGATCTCAACGCCAACTGGCCGGCCCAGTACCCGAGCAAGGAGACTTTGCAGGCCGGTGGCTGGTGCCCGTTGCCGCGTACGCGGTTGCCGTTTCCCAGCCTGGTGGCCCTTAGCGATAACGATCCCCTGGCCAGCGTCGACGCGGTGCGTGCCATGGCGACTGACTGGGGGAGCGATGTTGTCGAGTTGGGCTCCGTGGGCCACCTCAATCCGGTGAGCGGCTTTGGCCCCTGGCCTCAGGGGCGGGATCTGGTGCGTCGCCTCGACGACTGGGGTTAATGTCCTGCGACTAAAGATATTCAGGGAAGCGGGCTTGCCAGTGAGCCGCCCGCTTCCTGTTCAGAGGGCAGAGGTTAAGTTTCCTCTGCCAGTGCAACCTTACCGAGCAAATAATGCGCCAGGGAGTCACCTGCATGGTGAAGACAAGAATCATACCGTCAGCGCAGGGAGCCCATGCTTATCCGTTGCTGATTAAGAGCCTGCTGCTGTCGGGCGGGCGTTATCACCCCGAGCGAGAAATCGTCTACGCCGATAAGCTGCGTTACGATTATCGCACCCTCGGGCAGCGTATCCACCGTCTGGCAAACATGCTGACGGCGGCCGGTGTTAAGCCCGGCGACACCGTCGCTCTGCTGGACTGGGACAGCCATCGCGCCCTTGAGTGCTTCTTCGCCGTGCCCATGATGGGGGCCGTGCTGCACACGGTCAACGTCCGCTTCTCGGCGGATCAACTTGCCTACACCATGAATCATGCCGAGGATCACCTGGTGTTGGTGCACGACGACTTCTTGCCGGTGATTGAGTCGCTGGCGGAGACGCTGACCACGGTTCGTGGCTACATCCAGCTCAGTGACGACGGGGGGAAGGCGACCAGCCTGCCGGTGCTGGGGGAATATGAGACTCTGCTGGCTGCGGCAGAGGATAACTTCGACTTCCCCGACTTTGATGAAAACTCGATGGCTACCCTGTTCTACACCACGGGCACCACGGGCGACCCCAAGGGAGTCTACTTCAGCCATCGTCAACTGGTGCTGCACACCCTCAACGAACTGGGCATTCTGGCGGCTCACGAAGGGCAGTCGCTGCTGCGTTCGAACGATGTTTACATGCCGATCACCCCCATGTTTCACGTACATGCCTGGGGCGCCCCCTACGTGGCGACGATGCTGGGGGTGAAGCAGGTGTATCCTGGTCGTTACGAACCCAACAAGCTGGTGCGGCTCTATCGCGACGAGGGTGTGACCTTCTCGCACTGTGTGCCGACCATCTTGCAAATGATCCTCGAGTGCGACGAAACCGCGCAGACCGACCTGTCGGGATGGAAGATGTTGCTGGGCGGCAGTGCGCTCTCCCTCGGGCTGGCGACGCAGGCACACCGCAAGGGCATACGCATCCACGCAGGCTATGGCATGTCGGAAACCTGCCCATTACTTTGTCTGACCCACCTGAGCGACGCAGAGTTGGCCCTGCCTATGGATGAGCAACTGCCCCTGCGAATCCGGACGGGTCTGCCCGTCCCGCTGGTGGAGCTGCGCATCGTCGATGGCGAAGGTCGGGAGGTGGTGCAGGATGGCGAATCGCTGGGCGAGATAGTGGTACGGGCGCCCTGGTTGACTCAGGGGTATCTGAAGGAACCCGAGAAAGGGGCCGAGCTATGGCGCGGCAGTTGGCTGCACACCGGCGATATGGCCTCCATCGATCCCCATGGGATAGTGGAGATCAAGGATCGCATCAAGGACGTTATCAAAACGGGCGGGGAGTGGGTAAGCTCGCTGACGCTGGAGAGCCTCATCAGCTCACACGCGGCGGTCAGAGCGGTAGCCGTCGTCGGGATCCCGGATGAGCAGTGGGGAGAACGCCCCCTGGCGCTGGTGGTTTGCAAGGAAGGGGAGTTCCTGGAACCGCAGGCCATAGCGGCGCATCTGCAAGGGTTTGTCGACAGCGGACGCATCAATAAATGGGCTATCCCCCGGCAAATCCGGATAGTCGCGGATATTCCCAAAACCAGTGTTGGTAAGATTAACAAGCGGTTGATCCGGGAAATCGAAATCAGCGACGGGAAAGAAAGCATTTGAGTGTTCAGCCGGGGACTCACCCTCCCCGTGCGGATGCGGATATTGCCCCAGCGCAACCTATGGATCCATTCAATGCCGCCCTCGGCGAAGCGCCTGTCGGCGGCGCACTCCAGTGACGAAGCAATACTTTCCACCACCAGCTTATCAGTGCGGGTCATAGTATGGCCCCGCCTTGTCTTTTTTATCAAATTCAAACCATGGGCATTTAAAAAAGTCCTTTTGGCGGCCATCTCCTGTTCCGTGAAACCTGTCGCAAGGCGGTAAGCCGGGATCGGTTTTGGTGGTTTACCTCTCACTAACACAATGAATTCAGGGCGGTAGTCATGAGATGAAAAGCGGCTGTCGCCTGATGAAAAGCGCAGGTTTACGTCATCTCCTAGATTCAATTCAGTTCGAGGCATTTTGCTCACATCAAAGACGAGTTGGAGAACAGAGATGGCCAAAGTCATACGCTTTTATGAGACTGGGGGGCCGCAGGTACTGCGCTACGAAGACGTCATGGTCGCAGAGCCAGGCCCGGGCGAGGTTCGCCTGCGCCAGGTCGCCGTCGGTCTGAACTATGCCGACACCTATTTCCGCAATGGTACTTACCCGATCCCGATGCCGAGTGGGATGGGCGTCGAGGCGGCCGGCGTGGTGGAGGCCATCGGTGCCGGGGTGACTAACGTGGCGGTGGGCGATCGTGTCACCTATACCGGTTTCCTCAATACCCTCGGCGCTTATGCGACTGAGCGACTGATCCCCGCTGCCCCGCTCATCAAGTTGCCCGACCACATCAGCTTCGAGACGGCCGCGGCGATGACCATGCGCGGGCTGACCTCGGCCTATCTGATGCGCCGAATTTATGACTTCAAGCCCGGCGACACCATCTTACTGCACGCCGCCGCAGGAGGCGTCGGCCTCATCGTCGCCCAGTGGGCCAAACTGCTCGGCCTGACCGTGATCGGCACCGTCTCCAGCGAGGCCAAGGCCGAGGTAGCCCGTGATCATGGCTGCGATTACATCATCAACTATAGCCATGAAGATGTGGCCCAGCGCGTGCGTACCCTGACCGAGGGCGTCGGCGTTAACGTGGTATTCGACAGCGTCGGCAAGAATACCTTCATGGGCTCGCTGGACTCGCTCAAGCGTCGCGGTCTGATGGTCTGCGTCGGCACCGCGTCCGGCCCCATCCCGCCGTTCGATCCTGTATTGCTGGCGATGAAAGGGTCGCTCTGTCTGACCCGCCCGGCGCTGGCCGACTATATCGCCGATCCGGCCGAGAAAGCGGCGCTGGCCGCTGAGCTATTCGACCACGTCGGCAGCGGGCGGATCCGGATTGATATCAATCAAAAATATGCGCTGCAGGATGCGGTGAAGGCTCACAGCGATCTCGAATCGCGCAAGACCACAGGCTCATCTGTCTTTGTCATCCAGGGGGCATAACATGCGTGTAGAACAACTGACCTACCATATCGGCGCTGAGCTAAGCGGTGTTCGTCTGGCCGACGCCATTCATGATGCTGGCCTGTTTAAGGAGATCCGTGCGCAACTGCTCAGACACCGGGTTCTGTTCCTGCGCCAGCAGGAAATCAGCCGTGCCGAACACGTAGCCTTCGCCCGAATGTTTGGCGAGCTGGAGGATCATCCAGTGGTGGGCAGTGACCCAGACCATCCCGGTCTGGTACGTATCTACAAGACGCCAGAAGTGGCGAACGAGCGCTATGAAAATGCCTGGCACACCGATGCGACCTGGCGCGAGAAACCCCCGATGGGGTGTGTGTTGCGCTGCGTCGAGAGTCCGCCAGTGGGGGGCGACACGCTCTGGGCCAACATGGTGGTGGCCTGGCAGCATCTGCCGGAAGACGTGAAACAGAAGATTGCAGGCTTGCGCGCCTACCATAGTCTGGAGGCCAGCTTCGGGGCGGCTACCCCCATCGAGAAACGGCTGGCGCTCAAGGCGCAGTTCCCGGACGCGGAACACCCGGTGGTGCGTACCCATCCAGAAACGGATGAGAAGATCCTGTTCGTCAACGCCTTCACCACACACTTCAGCAACTACCACACCCCGCAGCATGTTCGCTACGGGCAGGACTACACCATGGGCGGCAGCGATCTGCTGCGTTATCTGATAAGCCAGGCCTACCTTCCTGAATACCAGGTTCGCTGGCGCTGGCAGTCCGGCAGCATCGCCATCTGGGACAACCGCAGCACCCAGCACTACGCCGCCATGGACTACCCGCCGAGCCACCGCAAGATGGAGCGGGCTGGGATCATGGGCGACAAGCCTTTCTAGATTGCACCTCCATCCGGGCGAAGTTGCCCGGGTGAATCAACGACTCATCAAAACCCTACTATGCCAGGAGAGAATAGATGCAATTTTTTGACGATTCCCTGCACCCGGAGAACATGGAAAAGGTCGTGATCACCGTGGCCCCTTACGGCCCTGAGTGGGCACCGCAAGACTTCCCGAAAGACATCCCGGTCACCATGGGAGATCAGATCCAAAAGGCGGTCGATTGCTACGAAGCCGGTGCGACCGTGTTGCACCTGCATGTGCGTGAGTTGGACGGCACAGGCTCTAAGCGTTTGTCCAAGTTCAACGAGCTAATAGCCGGGGTGCGCAAGGCCGTGCCGGACATGATAATTCAGGTTGGTGGCTCCATTTCCTTCGCCCCGGAAAGTGATGGCGAGGCGGCCAAGTGGCTGTCAGACGACACCCGCCACATGCTGGCTGAGCTGACGCCGAAACCGGACCAGGTCACGGTCGCCATTAACACCACTCAAATGAACATTATGGAGCTGCTCTACCCGGAATATCTGGAAGGCACTTCCCTTGCCAACCCGGCCTTGCAGGCTGCTTACAGCGAGATGACCGTCCCGGCTGGCCCTGCCTGGGTGGCAGAGCACCTCAGACGCCTACAGGCCAATGGCATCCAGCCGCACTTCCAGTTGACCGGTATGCACGCCTTCGAAACCCTGGAGCGGCTGGTGCGCAAGGGTATCTACATGGGCCCGCTCAATCTGACCTGGATTGGCATCGGTGGCGGTTTCGATGGCCCCAATCCGTACAACTTCATGAACTTCGTCCAGCGCGCGCCTGATGGATGCACCCTGACCGCCGAATCCCTGCTCAAGAACGTGCTGCCGTTCAACATGATGGCGATGGCTATGGGTCTGCACCCGCGCTGCGGCATCGAGGACACCATTATTGGGCAACACGGTCAGCGCATGAGTTCGGTCGAGCAGATCCAGCAGTGCGTGCGGGTGGCGCATGAGCTGGGTCGCGAGGTGGCGAACGGCAAGGAAGCCCGCGCCATCTATCGTATCGGCACCCAGTACGACAGCATCGAACAGACCCTGCAGGCCAACGGTATGTCGCCGAATCGCAAGGCGGGTGAGAAAGGCGTGCCGCAACGCGGCTAAACGCAATGTGCCGCCCCTCCACCACGGATGGGGCGGCCTGACAAGTTCGGTTTGCAAAAAGGTTGCTGTCCTGAGCGCTATGCGGTGCGGGCAGATGAATGAGGGACTGTATGGCTACGTATCATATCAACAACGATGACGACGCGAGCAAGATTACCGTTCCGCGTCGTTATGCCTGGGTCGTCTTTGCGCTGACCTTTGGACTGCTGATCTCCGATTATATGTCGCGGCAGGTGCTTAACGCCGTTTTCCCAATGCTCAAGGGAGAATGGGCACTCACAGATACGCAACTTGGCCTGCTCAGCGGCATTGTGGCGCTGATGGTCGGGTTGCTGACTTTCCCGCTCTCCCTGCTGGCGGATCGCTTCGGTCGGGTAAAGAGCCTGACGCTGATGGCTATGCTGTGGAGTCTGGCGACCCTGGGTTGTGCCGTGGCCCAGAATTACGAAGAGATGTTCATCGCCCGCTTACTGGTCGGCGTCGGGGAGGCCGCCTATGGCAGCGTCGGTATCGCCGTGGTGGTCTCCGTCTTCCCGCGGAGTATGCGGGCCACCCTGTCAGCCGCCTTCATCTCCGGAGGCATGTTTGGATCGGTGCTGGGGATGGCCTCCGGGGGCTTACTGGCCCATCTGATGGGCTGGCGCCCGGCCTTTGCAGGCATGGCGTTGTTCGGCCTGTTGCTGGCGGCACTCTATCCCATCATCGTCAAGGAAACGCGCATCTCGCCGGCGAGTGGCGTAGCGCGTCCTGCTCCCAAGGTCTACAGCAAGTCGTTGCGAACACTCTATTCCAGTCGCTCTGTGATTTCGGCCTATGTTGGCAGCGGCCTGCAGTTGTTTGTCGGCGGAACCGTTATCGTCTGGATGCCGAGCTACCTCAATCGCTATTACGATATGGGCACGGAAAAGGCGGGAAGTATAGCCGCTATCATCGTGCTGTTCAGCGGTGCTGGCATGATCCTCTGCGGCGTTCTGAGCGACAAACTGTGCCGGGATCGGCCGGATCGCAAGATAAGCCTGGCCATCTTCTACAGCCTCGGCAGTTGCGCTCTGCTATCACTGGCATTCGCTCTGCCGACCGGCATACTCCAGTTGGTCTTGATCTGCCTCGGTATGTTCATCGCCACCGGCACCTCAGGGCCGGCGGGCGCCATGGTCGCTAACCTGACCAGCGCCAGCGTGCATGGTACGGCCTTTGCCACCCTGACTCTGGCTAACAACCTACTCGGACTGGCCCCTGGCCCCTTCGTCACCGGAAGGGTCTCCGACCTCATCGGTCTGGATAATGCTTTCCGGTTGGTGCCCCTGATCAGCATCGTGGTGGCCGCCGTCTTCTTCTATGCTAAGCGCCACTATCACAAAGACATCGCCAGGCTGGAAAGTGATCCGCAGCCGTCTGTTGCTTGCGACGCTGCCGTCGGTACCCATAACACGGAAGCCCGGACATGAGCAAAATCGTGAAAGTGGAGGTCTGTTTATGAACGAAAAACGCATCGCCGTTCCGGCCGAACGCGTACCTGCCGCGGGTCAGCGTGCCTTGATTGAGGTGGCGGGTAAGAGCCTGGCGCTGTTCAACGTTGGCGGGCAGTTCCACGCCATTGATGACGGCTGTCCCCATCAGGGGGCGTCCTTATGCGGCGGTCGGCTGGAAGGGGAGGTGATCCAGTGCTGTGCTCACGGTCTGCGTTTCAATCTGCGCACCGGCTATCTGCTCAACTCGACCCAGCTCAGGATCGGTTGCTACCCTGTCGAGCAGGTAGACGAACAGCTATTTATCGTCATCGACGCCTTGTAAGAGTGTACTGACCGCCGCTCTGAACCATGGCGGGCCAGCTCTGCGTAGCCGAAGTGGAGCATAAGCAGCGGAATACACATTTGCTCAGTTTTTTTACCCTTCAAGCGACACAATCGTTTATTCTGGTTTCTGTCTACAACCGTTCTCATTCGTCGTGAGATAACGCTTTGCAGGTGGCTTAATGGGGCATATTTCAGAAAAATTTAAACGTGCATATCAACGAGAATACGAAAAAGAAGCTGAAAAAAATGACTTGATATGGATGAGTACGAAGGACTATTTAGCTGAATGCCTGGATATTCATGAGCAGCTCCACAACGATTATTCACGTCAGGAGCAGGTGAGTTCATGGCTTTATATGCTCAGAATGAAACGTGTACCGGATTTGCTGGGATACAAAACAGCGATAGTGTCAAACGATATGGAGTTACTCCATTCAGCGTTGCTTCAGTCTGCCATGATTAAGCATGTGACGCTGGGTGGGGATTCAGGATGCGATCACTGCACGAATATAGGGATAACCCTGGATATTCTTGCCGCAGGTCTGTTTACCCGTGTTCCACTTCTTTTGCCTGAAAAGTTTGGCATGAGTGACAATGGTCATCCTGTAACAATAACGATCACTAATTTAGTCATGGCGTTATGGTACAAGCGTACTGACTTTGAGGTTGATGCAAGGAAAAAAGCGGAAGCGGTACTTGCGTCTAAGCAAGCTACTATCGATCTCGTGACCATCCGTTATCTTATCGCACTCCTTGATGGCGATGTTGAAGACGCAGGGAATCAACTCGATTTATATTGCCAAAATGTACCGCGGGTGAAGGAGTACGGGGTCACTAAGCTTAATAAAATGTTCTGGCCATATGCGCATGGCTTATACAACCTTGCTTTTGTTGTTTGGGGCAGTGAAAAGGCAAGCGCTATTCCAAAACCAGAGTCAGATTGTTTCTTTAACGAACTGGCGGAATGGCAAATTAAACATAATTACCGCCACGGGAAACTGTTTTTTGAGTACCCGATGCCAATTGATCTCATTAATACCATTATTGCGTGCACCCCACCGGAATGTTCACTGCATCAACCCTACCTGGATACCGATAAAAAATATAAAGAAACGCGATATCTGAATGCAGAACATTTTGAACAACAGATGACGAAGATGGCGGTGGAGGCACTATTGCAAAGGCAGTCGTGACATTTGCCTAAAATCAGTGCGGCGCTAAATCAAGGGAGGTAACCGACGTTGGTGTACGGCGGGATGGTGTCCCCTGCAGGAATCGAATTTACTGTTATCTTTATGTTTTTAAATGATTATTTTTTATTTTAATTTTTAAATACCATCAAGGATACCATCAGCCGATAAAAACGGCTCATTAAGACCATAGAGATCGGCCTATTTCATTCGTTCCAAAAATGATGAACAGAGGGATGAAAGAACGATGGGGTAGGGGGCGAGCTAACCTGCTATTAGGATGAAAAACGCCCAAAAAAGTTATCACACCCCACGCATTATACATTGCTACTCGCCAACCAGCGCCTGCTTTGGGGGTCAGGGGTATATCCCTCAATGTATTTTTTTCACTTTATGTATACCAGAATGGCTTTAAATTACTCGTCAGCCAGCGCTGTAACTGGAGTTAACCGTGTATACCATTACCCTTGTGACATGACGTATTCATACCCCTAACACCGTTTATTGTATTGAGTTTGACACAATCCCCGCCCGCAGTAATTAGGCCGTCAAGTTTAGAAGAACTTAACAACTGACTTGATTTAACTGTTATTCGCTTTTCATCATATGTTTTAAAATTAACTAATTAGCTGGCAAAATGCCAGCTAATTAGTTAATTTTAATATTACTTTAAATACCGACAATCGGTTTCCCTGTTTAAGAAATCTATCATTTCATCATTAGTATGATGTTGATTCAGCCCAATTTTAAAAGTTGGATGATTAGAGTAGAAAACATCAAAATGATATAAAGGATGAAGTTTACCATTTTCTCTTATATCATCGATGTCATATCTTATATAACCATCTTCATATGTTAACAACATTTTTAAAAAAGGCCAAAAACCGGGTATAGTTTGTTGTTCTTCCAGATCCAAGAGTGGTTCAAAAAAAGCCCACAAAGATGAGTTAATGTAAGAGGGGTCATTGATGACGGATAAAACCTTTGATGTAATAAAACTATCAATATTTTCTATTTCTGTACTACGAAATACGATCTCGTCACCAATAACATCCAAAGTAAAAGGAAATGCAAGGGAGTAATATTTCGTATCGCTAAAGAAAAATATCCGACTCATCTTGGATATATGTAATTTCAACTGCCCATGGATTTTATCCTCAGCAGGCTCTGCATACACTGAAATGGTTTTTAATACTCGCATTAATATTTCTATAACATCAGTTTTTGTTCTAATTGGCTTAAAAGCCCAGTCACACTGGGCCTGATCAAGATTAAAATAAAATTCTTTGTTCATTTCGTCTCCTGAAGCATTTCTTCATAGTTAAACAAAATGACTTTTGCAATTCTCTCTGTGTCAAAGCTATCTGGAATAATAGCCTTAACCATTTCATATAATTGAGGTCTAAATATAGTTTCAATGTTTAATTCATCAAAAACTTTAGTGACTAAATCATAGTGAGAGATATTTTTCTCATCATATTTAATTGTGGTTCGTATACGTGAAATTACTTCTTTAGGTGGTACTGAAATATCCATGTACCCACAGTCGTTAATTATTTTCAATCCATTCTCAATTTCAGCCTGTAGGGTTTTATCATCATCACCTAAAAGCAAATAAGACCTAATGAATGAGCGAGTTAACATCATATATAAAGAGTTTCGATATGAGTGACTTCTACTTATATCTCGTGTAACACAGATCACGAAAGGAAACTCCAAACCTTTAACATGGTTTTTATTGCTTATGAATAAAGTATCTTTTACTTTCTCTTTTGTTTCGTATGCTTTATTAACTTTCCATTTAAAAAGCCTCGGTACACTTACTTCAAGCTTATCTGCAATTTTAAATATACTTTTTGCTTGGTCTATGAAGATAATTCCTATGTCATCTGCTAAAACTGTTGGATTTTCCTCTTTAATTCTATTTAAAAGAGAAAGAATGTTTTCCTCTTCAGTTTCATATGTAGAATTAACTAACTCAACACTGTGGATTTTAGCATCTGTCACGTCCTCAAATCGACGCAATGGCTCCCGTTTAAGTCGTAATTTGTTTCTTTCCGGATAGTCAACAATATAACCACAAGCTTCCCACTCGTCATTCATTAACCAAGTCAATGGTTCCTTCTCGAACAGTCCCATTCCGATACCATGGGCAAACATCAAAGTACGAGGGTCAGTACGATAACATTTACTTAAAAGGAAATCCGGCTGAATTTCATTAGAAATATTGGTGTCAAAAATACTTTGGAATATATCACCAGCAACATAAATAGTGTCGCGGGTAACTAATTCGCATAGTTCTATAAAGCTAGCGGGGAAATCTTGACTCTCGTCTACAAGCATGAAGTCAAAACAATGTTTAAAATCTTTTTGTGCTAATTTTTTAATTTCATCCAATGCTAATTGACATACTTTATCGAAAGTCATGACATAACTGAAACGATAAAAAGATAAGCCGTAGAAATTGCAGATATATCTATACGCACCAGAGTTACTATCGTATTGTGATCCCCAAGCATTTACACACCATAATCTTTCATTCCAGCTGATTTGTTGCTCAACTTTCATGAAGTTAAAAAATTCTGGTATCCGTTTTCGCATACTATCGGCTAAAATCTTGTTATGGCAAGTAAACATAATTTTACTTTCAGCATTATCCTTATCGAGATATATCTCTTTGAGCTTATGAAGTAAAAGCTCTGTTTTTCCTGTACCGGACAGTCCCTGAATAATTACTTTCTTTTTATCAAATTTTTGATATACAAACCGTGTTTGATCACCATCAAAAAGAATTATTTTTTGCTTCACTTTATCTAGAATGTTATCAGGAACATTACCTTTGACTTTATCAATGTTGTTGATACTACCTGTCAAAAGAGATATTACCAGTTCGCTTTTTTTTGCAAAGACACCATCATTAATTTTGATCTCACAAAAAAAACCTTCGAGATCATCCTTGATGTCAGAGTGGGAATAGCTGGAAACAAGTTTTTTCTTCCATTCACGTGGCCTTCCGATTGTATCTTTATAATTATACTTATCAGAAAGAGACCCAAGATCTTCTACAAAATCCGCCTGAAAATCTTCAAATCCTTCTTCGTCATCGCCAAAACTAACAAACGTGACTTTATAACCAGGGCTTAGCAAAACAAGGATGTCATCCCTATCATAGTTATACTTGTTTTCACCTAAAGGATTCTTTATGGCATAGACTTGCATTTGTTTTTCATTGGAAAAAACTTCTAATGCGTTTAGAAAACTAGCATTAGTATCATTTTTCAAATCAGGCTGGATATAGTAAAAACTGGTCATAGTAGCCTTCGCTAAGTTAAGAAAATTTTGATAATCATCGCTCCAAACATTTCACATTTCAAATAATAATTTCAGTTCCTGAGATACTGCTTCCAATCCTTCATTCAGGGCATATTTACTGATAGAGCGTGCTCGGTGCTCACCTCACCGAGCCGTTTTATGTAGCGATTTTCATGCCCTGTATGGCAAAGGAATAACACAACCCGAACTGTTAGGTGATTGTCACTTTAATCCCCAGCGTGCGCAGCCCCGCCCGCCTGCCCGCTTCGCTTAGCAGAATGGTTTTCATGCACCCCGTAAATCGTCTCAGGAGCCGCCACACAAGGGCTTTCGCGTTAAAAATGGTGCATGGGACTCATGCGTTTTCATGCGCCATAGGCATGCACTCATGCGTTCTCAGACCAGCCAGGAAAAAGGCGTAAAAATCCCGGCATTGGACCGGGAGTATGTGGGGGGCTAATCAGACGGGGATTTGCTGGCGGCTGGATAGCTGGGACGCAGAGCCATAGCGATTCAGCGTCTGCCCTTTTTTGGCTGTAGCCTCCTGCACTGTCTGCGTTTTCTCTTCTTTCTGCGGGCGTGTGATAATGGTATGTACTGATTCAAGCGCCGTAAAAGTGCTTGAACATTCCAGATTCTGGCACTGGTAGTACGTTTTCTTTACAGAGGGGGCTTCGTACACACTGACTCGACAATGTGCAATGGCTGAACAGAAAGGACATTTCAACGCCATCAGATACTCTCCGCATCACTATTGCGTTTTTGCAGTTCTTCACGTTCCTGGCGGATCTTCATTTTATGAAGGGCTGCCGGAGAGGGGAGTTTGTTGAAATCCGCACGGGCCGCATAATCTGGTGCAATACCCGCCAGTTTAAACACAGGGTCCTGTTCCGGCATCACGTCATTGGAAAGCGCCGGTTCGGTAATATTATTCCGGATAAAATCTTTCAGAACCGTTTCAGGATCATTTACTGTATGTACAACACCAGTTATTGCGCTGGCTTCACGGCCCATCGTTAATTTAAGCAGGCTCAGTGTCTGGATTAACACCGTACTATGCGACTGCATAAAGTTTTCCCAGATTTGTTTTGCACGAATTTCCACAAGGGTGTCGTGTGCGCGTATATAATGTCCGGCTAACTTTGCAACCTCTTGCGGTAAAAATGCATTCTCTCTTTCCTGGGATGCCAGCAGTTCATCAAAATCTTCAAGTGTTTCACGCCCCAGCGCAATTTCCGTGCGCAGCTTTTTCATTTCCTTTGTCATCACGCCCTGACTTTCACGAAACTGCGTGCGCCACTCTTCATTTTGCGCGTTAGTGGTGGCTTCCATTTCAGCGCGGCGCTGGCGGATCGTCGCAAGGTTATCATCAGCGGCTTTCTGCTGGCGACGTGCTTCAAGCCACTCGTTTCTGGCTGCATTCAGGGTTTCCAGTGCCCGCTGCGTTACAGCCGGAAAAGCGGAAAGGTTGTTATTCTCTGCGGTGTTATTCATGACTTCTCCTGTCGGGTTGGTTCGTTAAGTCAATTGTGTCGTTGCTGACACAAGCGCACTACCGGCGGTCAGTGTGTGGTGGCTGGCACAACGGGTCTCTGCAGCTTTTCAGACGCGGCTATGACAGCCAGCCAGATAAAAATGTGTTCTGTTTCAGCCTGCTTTATCTCTCTCACAGGATGTAACAGATGAAACAGGTGTTACTGCATTGTTCTGTAAGGGATCTCTCCCATGACAACGGATGCAACACTGTAGGTAACACGGTGGAACAGTGGATCGGGCTGACGTTCCACCTGTTCCACCTCGCCTTTTCAGAAGATGTAACAGGTTTAGCCCTTGTAAAATGCGGTTGTTCCACCTGTTTCACTTGTTACCCTTAATAAATAAGACTCACGCAAAGCCTTAACCCGGAACCTCGCTGTTGAAGACATAGAGCCTGCGGGGATTCATCTCTGGCGGGCGAATGGTCGTCTGGAGCTTTCCGTCGGCAGAAGGCAACAGGTATCCACGATCCGCGCACAGACGCGCCACCTTGCGCGGGTCAAATCCCCTGCAGATTTCTTTCCAGCCGGACGGCATGACGTAGAACGTGGTGACAGCTTCCGTGCCCTGCGCGGTATTGCCTTTCTCCACCCTGCGCCAGCCCACCATATTGCCGGGACGGTTGCGCTCGTCGTGCCAGTCAGCAAAGCGGCTGTACTGATTCGCGGTAAAGAAACTACGTACCTGCTCCAGCGCGGCAATATCTTCCTGATTGGCGGTGTGACCGCGATCTTTCAGCCAGGCGCTCAGGCAGACGCGGGTTGCCCGCAGTGCTTCACCCTCAGGCCAGCCGGTGATGCCGAGGCGTGTTGCCAGCTCGCCCGCCATCGCCACCAGTGCAAAGCGGTTGACGGCCCGGCCCACCTGATTGCCCGCATCTTTCGGGGTCAGGGCGGCGGTATACTCCTTCATCATTGACTTTGCCTGTGCTGTCAGCCCGTTAAGATCAGCGGTCAGGGCTTTCAGCCACTCACGGAACGGCGAACCGTAGTAGCTGGAGGTGGCCCATTCCAGATGTTCCGCCAGTGCCTTGCCGCTGTCGAAACCGTGCAACTCCTCGAATACGCCAAACTTCCCGGAATCGCTGGGGATCTGGATCATCCTGACTTCCATCCCGGCAAAGGTACGCTCCCCGGCTTTTGCCGCATGTTCGGTCAGTGACAGCTCGCCGGTTGAAAAGAACAGCAGCCGCCACTGCTTACGGGTGCGCAGCTCACCGTCCGTACCGGCACGGCCCTTGCCCTGACCGTTTGCCAGCATGTAGGCGATGTTGCCCGCCTCGCGTCCGTCCACCTCACGGATCTCGTCGAGCATCATGGCGGCATCGTTGCGGCGGCTGGCGCATCCCTCCAGCGCATTACCGGTTGCACGCCACGTCTGCCAGTAATCTGGCCCACCACAGACGGATGTTGCCGCTTTCATGGTAGTGGTCTTACCGTCTGTCGATTCCCCCTTGAGGTGGTAGCCGCCACCGTCCATACCGACCAGCCGCAACAGTGGTGCAGCAAAGGCCAGGCTGACGGCAAACGCCACGCGGGAGTTGCCAGTACAGTAGCGGGAAACATGCTCCCGCCATTCATCCGTTGTACCCGACACACGGAAATCGCGCCCCTGCACGGAAGTGGTCTGGAGAATGACACCTTCTGCACCTTCACCGCTGACCTCATCCTGCAGGACGTAAACCTGACCATGCCAGCCGGTGCGGCTGACGCAGGTCACGCGACGTTCCGGTTTACACAGTGAGATATATTCCATCAGGCGGGCGCGGGCCTCACCGGTGGTGCTGATATAGGACAGCCCGTTAACCAGCAGTACCCGGCGCAGTTCCTCACCGCTGCCGCTCAGCATTTCCATCGGCATCGCCCAGCGGCGGCGCTCTCCCCACGTATCTTCCCACTCCAGCAGACGCCCGAAGTTGCCGCCATCGGCATCGCAGGTGATTGCCGTCACGCGCAGCGGGTTGCATATTTTGACGTTCTGGATCTCCGTCTCACCGTTGCGCTGTACCTGTTTTTCATACCAGAGATATTCCTGGGTAAGACGGAATCCATGCGGCAGATGCGTGCGGCCCTCCCCGCACAGCACCAGACCGTTACGGAAGGCTTCACGGGCACGGGTTATACCGTGCTCCCGATGGAAGTCATTCCAGTCAGCCTTAATCTCTCCCGGTGGCAGCGTCATCCAGCCGCCGACGGCTTTTGCCGCCCGTTCAGCAAAGGATCTGCCGGGGTTTTCTCCCCCGTCCTGAAAATCGTTATCACCGGCGATGATGATTTTTACCTCAGGCCAGCGTGCCCGCAGCGACTGCGCCACGTTGGGCATGTTGCCCGCAGATATGGCAGCCACAACGCATCCGGCGGTGAGCTGGCTTACCGTCAGCGCCGTGGCGTAACCTTCGGTAATAACCACCTGTACCGGCGGTTCAGACGGTAACGGGCTGAGCGCCACAAACGCGCCTTTCATCGTGCTGCCCGGCAATATGCTTTTTTCACCCGTCGTGGCGATAAGCTGCGCACCGGTCACGGCTCCGGCATTGGTCGTGAGCGGTAACAGCAGGGAACCGACAGGAAAATCCTTACCGCTGATATGCTGCACGCTCCCGGTCAGGGAGGCCGGGTATCCGGCAAACCCTTTTCCGGTGAGATAGGGGCTTTCTCCCGTGTGGCTCTCTTTCATCAGCGCCGCCACGGTAAGGCTCATGTCGCGTTTAGGGGCTTTTTGCCTGGCAGGCTTAACGGGCAGTTCCTGCACATCCGGCACATTAAGCACCTGCGCCACCTCCTGCGCTGCCTTTCTGACGCCGTAACCGGTCATGAGCTTAACCAGATCCAGACCGTCACCATTGCCGCACTGGCTGCAAATCCACGTCCCGCGCCCTTCAAGGTCATCGAGGCGAAAACGATCCTTGCCCCCACATTTCGGGCAGGGACCGTGCCTGCCGTTTTCAGGTATATCAATACGCAGCATCTGCAGAATAACGGGCCATTTCCCCCGCGCTGCGGCTGAAATCTGCGTAACCGTCTGTGTTGTCATACTTCCCCCTGATACGGCGCCACACCCGTGCTGCAGAAGTCATCAAAGGCCGCCGGAAGTGCGCGGTACAGCTCCGCCATCACTTCGCTGCCGCGCACGGTCAGTACCGGCGGTGCGGTCAGCAGAGACGGCTCCAGCATGTCAGTTAGCAGTGCCAGTGCAACAGCGGCTCCCTGTGCTTCACCGTACTCGTTAATCAGCGCACATTCGATATGCAGGGCAATGGCCATTTCTATACGTTCAACCGTCAGGCTGTGCGGACCATACTGATCGCTGCCGGTTTCGGTCAGCGCTTTCTGCCGCCATGCAGAGGCAATAGCCCGCCGGTATAGCGCGGTGGTCATTTCTGCCGGGAAAATAGAAACCTGCGGCTGGTTCATTCAACGCCTCCTTCAATCAGTGCGCAGCTGCACGCAATGTCGGTCAAATCTGCCCGCAGGTACTCCATCAGTGCGGCGACACCCGGCGCACAACCTGAGTCAAGCGAGCCGCCTTGTGAGGGATACTCAGTAAAGAGAAGGTGAAGCATGTCGCAGGCTTCTCTGGCACGGGTCAGCTTCCCGAAATCATCCTCTGACAACCCATACACATAAGCACCGGAATCATGTTTTTCAGGCAAAGCGCGGCCCTGAGCACCGTTGTGCCCGTTTGAAATATTCATCGTGGATTACTCCGTTTTCAGCGGTGTTTTGTCAGAGAAACTTTGAATAGTGACTGTCGTCAGGTTCAGCAGAACGCCGTATGCTGCGCTCCCGCCAGCGGGTAAATACCACAGACGGATGCAGTGTCAGAGAGCCACTACCGCCCGTCGGAGCTGGCGAAGGTTTAAAGAGCGGCGCATCAAACAGGCGCGTATACCGCTGTTCAAACCATGCCAGAGGGCAGGAAGAAAGCTGGTTGTCGCTGTCATGACGTATCAGCACTTCACTGCTGAATTCAGGATTAACCAGCGCCACGGAGGGTGAGGTTTCAATTAATCGGATGATTGTGACGGTCCAGCCACGTTCATGCTGCCAGCGTTCGCCGGGTTGCGGATAATTACGCATGTTCACCTCCGCAGGGAATGCGACCGGCAAAGCTCAGCACGTAGTCCGGGGCCAGTCTGCGCCGCGCTGAGCGCTCGTCATCTGCGGTGATCCTTAACATCACAGGACGGGCATTGCGTTGACTGCGGTTGATCGCAGCAAATAACCAGGTACACTTCTGTTTAGCCATTTTCGTTACCTCATATAACGCTTTGGTCAGACGCCTCGGCAGTGCCGCAAACACTCCGGGGCGTTGCTATTTTGTTTTCTTGTGTGTAATGTGTCATCACACATAAACACATTACAATAGGTGTAATTGACGTGTCAACACACAAGGGCGAAAGACGTGGTAACCCACCATTCCAGTTCAGACTTGACCCTGAGCTTCGAGCACTAATGGAACTGGCCCAAGAGCAGGATGGTGATGAATCACTTGCTGCTTGGATCAAACGAATCATACGCAAAGAGCTGCTAAGCCGTGGTTTAGAGTCGAAGAGTTGATTGTTAGCTGGGGAATGCACTGATTTTCCCTGCTTTTTTACAATGTTCATCGCTTTCACCGGACTTCCACTGATTGTGCTTTAACCCACTGCCTAATTTCATAGGCATCGTAGATAGTCACTCTTTCGGTTAAACGAGTTGATTGTGGAAAACCTGGTTTAGTCTTTGTCCAGCGCCAGAGGGTAACTGGGCTAATTTTGAGAAAGTCAGCGGTATGTTTAGCTCTTGCGTTGCCTGAGGCGGGATAGTTTTTAGCTGCCATGTGAATCACCTGCAATCCTAGTTAACGTTATGAAACGAGCGATTGCAGGTTACTTTTGGGTGTGTGCGGTTGCGCGGAGTTTTCGAAAACTCTTCCGAATTATTAGAAATTATCTATCTTTTACCAGCCCTTTTAAGCCAGTCATCCAAAGTATCATCAGTAATTTCAGGTAGTTCCATTTCACAACCAGCTTTCTTACTTAGAAGATCTTTAATCTGAGTAATTGATGAAAATCTCATCATTTCCTCCGTTACTCCCAATGCGTTCATTAAGGAGGCAATGTATGTTGATTGCTTAGCGGTTGTCTTTATTTTTGGCATGTCTGTTGATTGATATGAAGTCAACGTTCTGGCATCTTTATCTTTATGGATTATTGGCATATGAGAGCCAGATAATGCATGTTTGTTTATATAATCAATGTAATACCCGGTTATTTGAAGTTGATGGTTTTTATGGTTGAGGTCAGGCGCATGTTCACAAAGATATTGAAGATATTTAATGTCCCCTTCCATATGATTTTTTAATTTACCTTGAAATTGATTGTTCATCATTATAGGAGATATAAGTTGGAACCGCTCACCTTTTGATTTGAACTCTGGATTTTCTTCGCTAAGTAATGAAAGTTCATTATAATCCAAAAAACCAGTGCCTATTGCTGATAATACCTTTCCTTCTACCGGCCAGATTCCATTTAGATTTGTCTGGACTAAATAATGCTCTTCTGTTTCTACTAGATGAAATTTTTCAGGGATGTAAAAATTCCCTGAATTAAACTTATCTGAAAATGCATATGGGATGTCATCTCCAGAAGGAAGTAATTCATTGTTCAAAGACTCTATCTGTTCTAATATCCCACCATCGGACTTTAAAAATGGAATGTAAAAATAATAAATGTTAGTGAAGTTTAAGCAAAGGTTTATTTTTCCAGTGTAACACCAATGATAAATATCACTTTCTTCGCATTCGAGTATTTTTGCTGCCCGTGGAATTGAACAGTAATCTAAAGGTGCTAGCCCATTTCGTTTCCAGATGTTTTTTTCTGTGTGCCGACTCATTATCTTATCACCTTGGGTAAATTCATTGCTTCATCACCAATTTCGTATGGGGCGACAAAGGTTTCAAAATTACTGCAAATGTAATTTGACCACCACTGCATCATTCGGCGGCGTTCTTGCATGTGTTGAGCTAGATGAATATAGGCTGCCCGCACTTCGTTTCTTTCTTGGTGGCTCATTTGCCGTTCAACAGCATCGCGTGACCAACGTCCTGATTCGGTCAGTGCGGAACAGGCCATTGCCCTGAACCCATGCAGGCAAACATCAGTTTGAGTGTCGTAACCCATCGTTCGCAGTGCTTTATTAACTGTGTTTTCGCTCATCGGTTTATATGGGTTACTGTCACCGGGGAAAACCAGCAGATATTCACCACTGATTTTCCTTATATCCTCCAGCACCTCGATAGCTTGACTAGATAGCGGGACGTAATGAGCAGTTCCCATCTTTGCGCCCCGGTCTGAGAATTTAACCCCTGCGATCTCTTCGCGTTGCCCTGGTATCGTCCATAGCCCATTTTCAATGTCGATCTCCTCCCATCTGGCATGTCGTAGTTCACTGGATCGCACAAAAGTGTGCAGGGAAAAGAGAACTGCCAGACGAGTCAATGGTCTTCCCGTGTAATTTCTCGTCTTCGCTAACAGTTCAGGTAAACGTTCGAGAGGTAGTGCAGGGCGATGGCGTACTTTGGGATTCGTAATTGCGCCTTTCAGGTCGTGGGCAGGGTTGTAATCGACAATTCCACGTTGCACGGCATAACGGAAGATGCTCGCCATCGTGGTTTTTACCCGGCTCGTTGTGGCACCAATGCCTTGCTCAGTCATCTCAACCAGCATTGGCAGCAAGTCACGGGTTTTGAGCGTATCGATAGGCTTTGAACCGATGGCAGGAAAGAGGTGGTTTTCCATTTCTCGGAGAATTTTGTTACGGGTGATCTCTTTCCACTCAGGATGCCCCATTGTTCCACTATGCCACTCTCTGGCAATACTCTCGAACGTGGGGGAAGTTGGATCTTCCTTTTTTGGTTTCTTAGCTTCGCGAGGATCACGACCATCGGCTAGTAGTTGTCTGGCTTCATCACGCCGTTTCCGCGCTGTTGCAAGTGGGACATCCGGGTAAACCCCTAATGCCAATGTCGCTTGTTTTCCATCAAAACGATAATTCATGCGCCAGTATTTCCCACCAGTCTTTCGTACCAGTAGATACAAGCTCCCTCCATCGGTAAGTTTGTAATCATTGGTCTTAGGCTTGGCGTTTTCGATCTGTTTGGGGGAAAGCACATTAATGGCCATACCTGCACTCGTTTAAGTAAATTGATGGTATCTGCATATCGAACCGGGGAGTACCATCACTTATACCATCACGAGGATGTAATGTCATGAAATTAACTGAAATGAAAATTAGGCTGATTTAGTGGTAAGTTACTGGTTTTTCTGGGGGTTATGTGATGAAGTGAAATGTAGTGAAAGGTCTTCAAAGTGTCCCCTGCAGGAATCGAACCTGCAACTAGCCCTTAGGAGGGGCTCGTTATATCCATTTAACTAAGGGGACGAAGCGGCACGAGTATAGCGTTTTTTACGCAGCGCGGTAAGTATAAGGGCGCCTGACTGCTCAAACCGTCGCCATTCAGGACTGTTTTTTCTGGTTTTTTTGCTGTCGCTCATCATCTTCGGCGCGTTGTCTGGCCTCTTCTTTACGTTTGGTGCTCATATCGTTGCGAATTTGCGCGTGACTCATCAGCGCAAAGATAAAGGTACCGCCGCAGATGTTTCCGGCGAGTGTGGGGAGAGCGAAGGGCCAAAAAAAGTCGCTCCAGTGTAGCGTGCCGTTAAAGACCAGATAGAGAATTTCAACCGACCCGACGACAATATGCGTGGTATCACCCAGCGCGATGAGCCAGGTCATCAGGATGATCACCACGATTTTTGCGGCTCCGGCGGCCGGAAACATCCACACCATGGTGGCAATCAGCCATCCTGAAATGATCGCGTTGGCAAACATTTCTGACGGACTGTTTTTCATCACCTCCATTCCGATACTGACAAACGCGTCCCGCGTTTCTTCATCAAATATTGGCATATATTCAAAGGCCCAGGCTGCAATACCGGTGCCGAGAATATTGCCCAGCAGCACAATTCCCCAGAGTCGCATCAGCAAGCCGATATTGCCTGGCGTTGGCTTGTGCATGATGGGAAGTACAGCCGTTACGGTATTCTCTGTGAACAGTTGTTGGCGCGCCATGATGACAATGATAAAGCCAAAGGTATAACCAAGGTTCTCGAGTAAAAAACGGCCGGGGACATCGTCTAGCTGAACATGAAAAATCCCTTTTGCCAGCAAAGAGGCTCCCATGGAAAGCCCCGCAGCAATTGCCGACCACAGCAGCGCCATCGCGTCTCGCTCCAGTTCTTTCTCACCGTCCTGACGGATGTGCTCATGTATGGCCATTGCCCGCGAGGGGAGACGGTCTTCGTCGAGCTCAATTTTCTTGCCGCGCTGCTTCTCTTCGCTTTCTACTTCAAGTCCATCGCTGTGCCGATCGATTTTATCGCTGCTGAGCTTATCCATTGTGTCGCCTTGTTATGAGCACGTATAGCTAAAGCGTAGCGATTTTTTGTTCGCAGAAGAGGGGTAAACTCTGAAATCGCAAAAATGGTAACGTTTGGTTTTTTGTCATCAGTTAAAATAGAAGCATTACGAGCGTTGCGTTACCAGGCTATGATCAGATCAACAAGATAGGGTATATAGACATCGTTTGACGTGCTGTTACAATCGCTCACACCTAAACAGGCGGATACGTTTTCGTACCGTCATGGATGGCAATCAGCGATAGCCATAATCAACAGGGAGACATTTATGAAGCTTCGCCTGTCGGCGCTTGCGCTGGGAACCACACTGCTGGTGGGGTGTGCGAGTTCCGGTACAGAACAGCAGGGGCGTTCCGACCCGTTTGAAGGGTTCAACCGCACCATGTACAACTTCAACTTTAATGTGTTGGATCCGTATGTCGTTCGACCGGTCGCTGTCGCCTGGCGTGACTATGTTCCTCAACCTGCACGAAATGGTCTGAGCAACTTCACCGGCAACCTCGAAGAACCCGCGGTAATGGTGAACTACTTCCTGCAAGGCGATCCTTATCAGGGGATGGTGCATTTCACCCGATTCTTCCTGAATACCCTGTTGGGGATGGGCGGCTTTATAGATGTTGCGGGAATGGCGAATCCGAAACTGCAGCGTGCTGAACCTCACCGTTTCGGCAGTACGTTAGGGCACTATGATGTGGGTTACGGGCCGTATATGCAGCTTCCGTTCTATGGCAGCTTCACGCTTCGTGACGACGGTGGTGATATGGCGGATACGCTCTATCCGGTGCTGTCATGGCTGACCTGGCCGATGTCTATCGGTAAATGGACGGTCGAAGGGATAGAGAGCCGCGCACAGCTTCTCGATTCTGATGGCCTGCTGCGCCAGTCTTCCGACCCCTATATTATGGTGCGTGAAGCGTACTTCCAGCGTCATGATTTCATCGCCAATGGCGGGAAGCTTAAACCTCAGGAAAACCCGAACGCGCAGGCGATTCAGGACGAGCTCAAAGATATCGATTCCGAGTGATGGCCTGAGGCCAATAAAAAAGGTGAGCCTGAAAGCTCACCTTTTTTTATGTGCGGGACAGACTTAGAACGCGTAGTTAAAGTTGGTGCCGAACAGCCAGGCCTTACCTTCAGATTCGAACTGGTATGGGCCTTCGTTGATCGTAACGCTTTGACCGTGCATATAAGAGACGCCGACATCTATAGACGCATCTTTATTGAAGGCGTAAGTCGTACCTGCGCTCAGCCAGAAACGGTCCTGATCCGGAATAGAGATGGAACGCTGATCGGCCGGGACGGGGCTATCATCAAACGCGATACCGGTGCGGAACGTCCAGTTATCATCGTAATAATAGGTGGTACCCAACGCGATACGGTAAGCATCTTTAAAGCCTTCATCTTTCTGGAACAACGTTTTTCCACTGGTCGATGTTGCTTTCAGCTCCTGGAACTGACTCCAGCTGGTGTACGCCAGGCTATAGTGAACAGCCCATTGCGGCGCAACGCGGTTATAACCAGAGATTTCCCACATTTCAGGCAGGTTCAGCGTTAAATAGCCTGACTGCGTTGAACCGCCGGTGGCGGTCGGGATAGGAAGACCAAAACTGTTGAGCCCGCGATTCAGATCGCTGCTGTAGTTACCTTTGAAGTCGATTTTTACTTCAGAGCGGTAAGTTAATGCGTAGCGGTTGTTTTTGTCGACTTCATAAAGAATACCGGCGTTCCAGCCAAAGCCCCACTGATTACCGTTCAGGTGAGCAATATTGGTGTCGGCTGGGATACTGTTTGCTGTCGCCGCCAATTGTTGTCCCTGCGGAGTCTGCCCGGCAGGAGACTGCATAATCTGACCGGCAACCAGTTGACCTAAGTCACCGGCGTAGCGATCAATTTTCGCGCGGGCATAGACGGCATTCAGACCAAGACCAAAGCTCCAGCTTTCATTTAAGCGATACGCGCCGCTGACGTTCATGTTCATGGTTTCGAGGTCGGTCGTCCCCCCCACAGAACCCGCGGTGTAATTATCGTTAAACTCGGTAGCCAGACCGTAGTTAGAGGTAATAGAAGCCCCGACACCAAACTGATCGTTGATTGGCGCAACGAAGTGTACGTTCGGTACCCAGGCGGTTGGCGCGATGTTATCTGCGTCCAGACTACGACCTGACGGTGAACGTCCGCTAATATTAACATCAGGATCGATGTACACCGCACCGGCTGAGAACGTCGGACGATCGAACATGGTGATTAACGCCGGGTTACGACTGACGTTACCTGCGTCGTCTGCGATAGCACCTTCGCCCGAATAGGCCCGGCCAAGGCCAGAGGAAGAAAATTCGTTTAACTGAAAGCCTGCAGACCAGGCCTGTGTGGAGATGATTGCCACTGCGACTGCGAGAGCAGACTTTGTAAACAGGGTTTTCTGGCTCATGACCATAACCTCATTGATTTATTTTTATTCAAACAATGTTACATGCCGTAACAGGAGCGCGAAGTGTAGGGTCTGAGGTACGACAGAGAAATCAGACCAGTGGCGTGAGTATAGGTCTGACCAGATGGAATGTTGCAAGTATGTTTATAAAATTTTTCAATTGTGATCTTAGAAACGCGATCCAGCTGGCAAAATTGGGGGTAAGCGCACTCACCCGTTTAGGTGATTTTTGTTTTAGATCATTTTTAAGTGTGATTTCGCTCACTTATCCTATTTCACATCATTAACGACTGGAGAGGTGAATGGCGGGAGCGTAAAATATCCCCAGCGTTTATCTGGCACCTAGGGTGCGAATACAGAGGAAATCTACAATGAGTAAATGCAGTGCTGATGAAACCCCGGTTTGCTGCTGTATGGACGTTGGGACCATTATGGACAACTCCGACTGCACCGCGTCGTACAGCCGTGTGTTCGCGAACCGCGCGCAGGCTGAAGAAACGCTGGCTGCGTTGACGGAGAAAGCGCGTAGCGTGGAATCCGAACCTTGCCAAATCACCTCCACTTTTACTGAAGAGTCCGAAGGTGTGCGTCTGGATATCGATTTTGTCTTCGCCTGTGAAGCTGAAACGCTGATCTTCCAGCTCGGCTTGCGTTAATCCCCTTCCTCAAACACCCTTGTCAAATACTGGCAGGGGTGTTTTCGTAACGCTATGTAACTATTCACTGTGCCATAGCTCGCACTTTCTTATGTCTCCCCTTGGCTAAATGTAAAAAATTGGTTAAGACTGTGATCAGGTCAGACCACTTAAAATATTTTTTACAGGGGAGTGTTATGAGTCAGGCTTTACCACTGGTCACCCGTCAGGGCGATCGTATTGCCATTGTCAGCGGTTTACGTACACCGTTTGCCCGGCAGGCCACTGCATTTCATGGCATTCCCGCCGTTGATTTGGGGAAAATGGTGGTAGGAGAACTGCTGGCGCGCAGTGAAATACCCCCTGAGGTGATTGAACAACTGGTTTTCGGCCAGGTGGTACAAATGCCTGAAGCACCAAACATCGCGCGCGAAATTGTGCTGGGTACCGGGATGAACGTTCATACGGACGCCTACAGCGTGAGCCGTGCCTGTGCGACCAGTTTTCAGGCAGTGGCGAATGTGGCCGAAAGCCTGATAACGGGCACTATCCGTGCGGGTATCGCCGGTGGGGCCGATTCTTCCTCCGTGTTGCCCATTGGTGTGAGCAAAAAGCTGGCGCGCGTGCTGGTGGACGTCAATAAAGCCAGAACGACCGGTCAGCGACTCAAACTCTTTTCCCGCCTGCGTCTACGCGACCTGATGCCGGTTCCTCCTGCCGTGGCCGAATATTCGACGGGGTTGCGGATGGGGGATACCGCCGAACAAATGGCGAAAACGTATGGTATTACCCGCGAACAGCAGGATGCGCTGGCGCATCGTTCGCACCAGCGTGCCGCTCAGGCGTGGGCCGAAGGTAAGTTAGCGGATGAAGTCATGACGACCTGGGCGCCGCCCTTTAACGATCCTTTCTCCGAAGACAATAATATTCGCGGTAACTCTACGCTGGCTGATTACGCCAAACTGCGTCCTGCGTTCGACAAAAAGCACGGCACTGTGACGGCGGCTAACAGTACGCCGCTGACGGACGGAGCGGCTGCCGTTATTCTAATGACGGAATCTCGCGCCCGGGAACTGGGGCTGGTGCCGCTGGGGTATCTGCGCAGCTACGCCTTTACCGCCATCGATGTGTGGCAGGACATGTTATTGGGGCCCGCATGGTCTACACCGCTGGCGCTGGAGCGTGCTGGATTAACGATGGCCGATTTAACGCTCATTGATATGCATGAAGCGTTTGCCGCCCAGACGCTGGCCAATATTCAACTGCTTGGCAGCGAACGCTTTGCCCGTGACGTTTTGGGTAGGGCGCATGCCACCGGTGAGGTGGATGACAGCAAATTCAACGTGCTGGGCGGGTCGATTGCATATGGTCACCCGTTTGCCGCCACAGGCGCACGCATGATCACCCAGACATTACACGAATTACGGCGCCGGGGTGGGGGCTTCGGTTTAGTTACCGCCTGCGCGGCGGGTGGTCTGGGTGCGGCAATGGTTCTGGAGGCGGAATAATGGAAATGACATCGGCTTTTACGCTTAACGTGCGTCTGGATAATGTCGCCGTCGTTTCTATGGACGTTCCCGGCGAAAAGATGAACACCTTAAAAGCAGAATTTGCGACGCAGGTTCGCGCCATTCTGAAACAAATCCGTGAAAACAAAGCATTGCGCGGTGTGGTGTTTATCTCCGCAAAGCCAGATAATTTTATTGCTGGCGCCGATATCAATATGATTGGTCATTGCCGCAGCGCTCAGGAGGCTGAAACCCTCGCACGTCAGGGCCAGCAGATAATGTCCGAGATTAACGCGTTGCCAATCCCGGTTATTGCCGCCATTCATGGGGCGTGTCTGGGCGGAGGCCTTGAGATGGCGCTGGCCTGCCACCATCGCATTTGTACCGATGATGCAAAAACAGTACTGGGCCTGCCGGAAGTACAGCTTGGGTTGTTGCCAGGCTCAGGCGGCACACAGCGGTTGCCGCGCCTGGTCGGGGTAAGTATGGCGCTGGATATGATCCTCACCGGTAAACAACTGCGTGCCAAACAGGCGCTGAAGGCGGGGCTGGTGGATGAGGTTGTTCCCCATTCCATTTTGCTGGAAGCCGCTGTTGAGTTAGCCAAACAGGACAGGTCTGCTCATCGTGAATTGCCGGTTCGTGAACGCATTCTGGCAGGCCCACTGGGACGCGCGCTGTTATTTCGTATGGTCAGGAAACAGACGGAGCAGAAAACGCAGGGTAACTATCCGGCCACCGACCGTATTCTTGACGTGTTAGAAACCGGGCTGGCGCAGGGGAGCAGCAGCGGTTATGACGCGGAAGCCCGTGCGTTTGGCGAGCTGGCGATGACGTCGGAGTCAAAAGCTCTGCGTAATATCTTCTTTGCCAGCACAGAGGTGAAAAAAGACCCCGGCAGTGACGCGCAACCCGGCGCGCTCGAAAGCGTAGGGATTCTTGGCGGTGGATTAATGGGCGGCGGTATTGCTTATGTTACGGCCTGTAAAGGCGGCGTGCCAGTTCGCATCAAAGACATTAATACGAAAGGAATCAATCACGCGCTGAAGTACACCTGGGATCAACTTGAAACGAAAGTGCGCCGCCGCCATATCAAGGCAAGCGAACGTGACAAACAGTTGGCGTTAATTTCGGGCTCTACCGATTATCGCGGTTTCTCTCACCGGGATCTGGTTATTGAGGCTGTGTTTGAAGATCTGTCGTTAAAACAACGGATGGTGGAGGAAGTTGAGCAGAATTGCGCACCTCACACGATTTTTGCCTCTAACACCTCATCTTTACCGATTGGGGATATTGCAGCAAAAGCCCTCAGACCGGAACAGGTCATCGGCATGCACTTCTTCAGTCCGGTAGAAAAAATGCCGCTGGTTGAGATAATCCCGCATTCAGCCACGTCTGAGAAGACAATTGCCACAACCGTTAAGCTGGCGAAAAAACAGGGTAAAACGCCCATTGTCGTGAGCGATAAAGCGGGGTTCTACGTTAACCGCATTCTTGCTCCCTATATCAACGAGGCCATCCGGTTGCTGACGGAAGGGGAACGCGTCGAACATATCGACGCCGCGCTCGTAAAGTTTGGTTTTCCGGTAGGGCCAATCCAACTTTTGGATGAGGTTGGAATCGATACAGGCACTAAAATTATACCTGTACTGGAGGCGGCTTACGGAGAACGTTTTAGCGCGCCTGCAAATGTTGTTGCTTCAATTTTGAATGATGATCGCAAAGGTAGAAAAAATGGCAGGGGTTTCTATCTTTATGGTGCAAAAGGGCGTAAAAGCAAAAAACGCGTCGACCCTGCAATTTATACGCTTATTGGCGTGCAAGGGCAGAACAGGTTTTCCGCGCAGCAGATTGCTGAACGTTGCGTGATGTTAATGCTCAATGAAGCCGCACGTTGTTTCGATGAGCAGGTTATCCGGAGCGCCCGGGATGGTGATATCGGCGCTGTTTTCGGTATTGGTTTTCCGCCATTTCTTGGCGGCCCGTTCCGTTATATGGACTCCCTGGGGGCGGGAGAAGTGGTTGCAACGCTGCAACGGCTGAGCGCGCAATATGGTGACCGGTTTACGCCGTGTGAGCCGCTATTGCAAATGGCGCAGCGTGGTGATCACTTCTGGAAGAACGGGGGAACGGACCTGTAAGTATAAGGTCAAAGGTAGGATGAATCCGCACCGAATGAATGTATCATGCTCAATTTGTAAACAGAAATTGACTATACTTACGCCATTACGGTAAAAAACAGCGTTTCATTCGGCGAGCGGATAAGGCACAATGCCGGCCACCGCATTTTTACCACTACCATTAAGGTATTGAGTACGAATGTGGGTGATTCTGGTTAACAAAAGCGGTGCAATATGCAAGTTTTTATCATGCGTCACGGCGACGCGGCCCTCGATGCCGCCAGTGATTCGGTTCGTCCCTTAACCTCTTGTGGTTGTGACGAGTCCCGCCTAATGGCGAACTGGCTGAAAGGTCAAAAAGTGGATATCGAACGTGTTCTGGTGAGCCCGTTCCTGCGAGCCGAACAAACGCTGGATGTCGTTGGGGAGTGTCTGAATCTGCCGAAGGGCGTCGATATTTTGCCGGAGTTGACTCCCTGTGGCGATGTGGGTCTGGTCAGCGCCTATCTACAGGCTCTGGCCAATGAAGGTGTCGCCACTGCGCTGGTGATTTCTCACTTACCTTTGGTGGGATATCTCGTGTCTGAACTTTGTCCGGGTGAAACACCGCCGATGTTTACCACGTCTGCAATCGCGAGCGTAACGCTTGATGAGAGTGGTACAGGCTGTTTCAACTGGCAGATGAGTCCATGTAATCTGAAAATGGCGAAAGCCATTTAACGGTAAAATGCCGGATAAGGCGAAACCGCCCTCTGGAAAACACACGATAAAAGAGCCGCTTCTGCGGCTCTTTCTGTTTTGGTGTTTCAGGGAAGCTCGGGGGGTAGCCACTCTTCTACTTCTATCAACACCAGCAGCGCCGCGTCGCCACCATACTCTTTCGGCGCCTGATGAAAAGCCATCACATGCGGGTGTTGCGCCAGCCATAGAGGAGTCTGCTGTTTAAGGATGTGCTTGCCATGTCCGTGCATCACGCAGGCGCAAAACACATGTTCCCGGCGGCAGGCGGCAATCAATGCGCCTAACTCTTGTTTGGCCTGTTGCTGGGTCAAACCATGCAGGTCGAGAAATAGCTCCGGGGAATAGTCGCCACGGCGCATCTTCTTCAGTTCAAAATGGCTGACGTCGGGACGAAGGAATTTTACCGGGCCATCCGTATTCAACAGAGGCTGAAATTCGTCAGAGAAATAGTGGCTGGCGTCTGCCTGCTCCGAAAGGAGTCGCTTAACCGGAACCTCGGTGATTTTTTTACGCTGCGGGCGGTGAACAATCGTGTCCTGCTTAATCTGACGAGTGCCGGTCATCAACTGCCGGAACAACGTCTGGTCCTCCTCGCTGAGCGGATTTTTCTTTTTCATTCGCGCGTCTCATCTTCTGTTTTGCGCTAGTTTACCCGACTCCGGGGATATCCGATCCGCCAAAACGCAATTTTCGTGTTCATGCTCTGCGTGAATGCTGATTTATCCCCGTCTTCGTGGCAAACTAGCCGCCGAATTTAATGCGAGCATGCCCTGGAGGAATACGTGGATAAAATTTTCGTCGATGAAGCAGTGAGTGAACTGCATACCATTCAGGACATGTTGCGTTGGGCGGTCAGCCGTTTTAGCGCGGCAAATGTATGGTACGGCCACGGTACGGATAATCCCTGGGATGAAGCGGTTCAACTGGTATTGCCGACACTGTATTTGCCGCTGGATATTCCTGAAGACATGCGTAGCGCGCGTCTGACGCCGAGTGAACGTCACCGCATTGTTGAACGCGTGATCCGTCGCGTTAATGAGCGCATTCCGGTGGCCTACCTGACGAACAAAGCCTGGTTCTGCGGCCACGAATTCTATGTGGATGAACGCGTGCTGGTACCACGCTCGCCGATTGGCGAACTGATCAACAATCATTTTGACGGGCTAATCCATGGTCAGCCGAAGCATATTCTGGATATGTGTACCGGCAGCGGCTGCATTGCGATTGCCTGCGCCTATGCCTTCCCGGAAGCGGAAGTCGATGCCGTTGATATTTCTACCGATGCGTTAGCGGTGACCGAACACAACATTGAAGAACATGGCTTGCTCAATCACGTGACGCCTATCCGTTCTGATGTGTTCCGTGACTTGCCGAAGGTTCAGTACGATCTGATCGTCACGAATCCGCCGTATGTCGATGCTGAAGATATGTCCGATCTGCCGAGTGAATATCGTCACGAACCTGAACTGGGTCTGGCATCGGGATCCGATGGGTTAAAGCTTACCCGCCGTATCCTGGGCAATGCGCCGGATTACTTGTCTGACGACGGTATTCTGATTTGTGAAGTCGGAAACAGCATGGTACATCTGATAGAACAATACCCGGATGTGCCGTTTACCTGGCTGGAATTCGACAATGGCGGCGACGGCGTCTTCATGCTGACGAAAGCGCAGCTGATTGCGGCTCGTGAACATTTCAGCATCTACAAAGATTAATCAAACGCGCAAACACACAACAACGATAACGGAGCCGTGATGGCAGGAAATACACTTGGACAACTCTTTCGCGTAACCACTTTCGGCGAATCGCACGGGCTGGCGCTCGGGTGTATCGTCGATGGCGTTCCGCCTGGCATCCCGCTGACAGAGGCTGATTTACAGCACGATCTCGACAGACGTCGTCCGGGCACCTCACGTTACACTACTCAGCGTCGTGAGCCGGATCAGGTGAAAATTCTGTCGGGTGTGTTTGAAGGCGTCACCACCGGCACCAGCATCGGTTTACTGATTGAAAACACCGATCAACGTTCGCAGGACTATAGCGCCATTAAAGACGTTTTTCGTCCGGGTCATGCCGACTATACCTATGAGCAGAAATACGGTTTGCGTGACTACCGTGGCGGCGGGCGTTCGTCTGCCCGTGAAACGGCCATGCGCGTCGCGGCCGGAGCGATTGCCAAAAAATATCTGGCCGAGAAATTCGGAATCGTTATTCAGGGCTGTCTGACCCAGATGGGCGATATTCCGCTGGCGATCAAAGACTGGTCGCAGGTCGAGCTTAACCCGTTCTTTTGTCCCGATCCGGACAAAATCGACGCGTTGGACGAACTGATGCGCGCACTGAAAAAAGAGGGCGATTCCATTGGCGCAAAAGTGACGGTGGTGGCGAACGGCGTACCGCCGGGTCTCGGTGAGCCGGTGTTTGACCGCCTGGATGCCGACATCGCCCACGCGCTGATGAGCATCAATGCGGTAAAAGGGGTGGAAATCGGTGACGGTTTCGACGTGGTCGCGCTGCGTGGCAGCCAGAACCGGGACGAAATCACCAAAGCGGGTTTCCAGAGCAACCATGCGGGCGGCATTCTGGGAGGGATCAGCAGTGGGCAACAAATAGTGGCACACATGGCGCTGAAACCGACCTCCAGCATTACCGTGCCAGGGCGCACGATCAACCGTTTTGGCGATGAAGTTGAAATGATAACCAAAGGGCGTCACGATCCTTGTGTTGGGATCCGCGCCGTCCCGATCGCTGAAGCGATGCTGGCGATCGTTTTGATGGATCACCTGCTGCGTCAGCGGGCGCAAAATGCGGATGTAAAGACTGATATACCACGCTGGTAACAGATGAAAAAAACGGTACTTGCACTGCTGGCCCTGTTGGTCAGTAGTGCCAGCCTGGCGGCGACGCCCTGGCAAAAAATAACCCATCCCGTCTCGGGAAGCGCGCAATCTATTGGCGGATTTTCGAATGGTTGTATCGTGGGCGCCGACACGCTTCCCGTACAGTCTGAATCCTACCAGGTGATGCGCACCGATCAGCGCCGCTATTTCGGCCATCCTGATCTGGTGATGTTTATCCAGCGTCTGAGTACGCAGGTGAACCAACTGGGGTTGGGGACGGTGCTGATTGGCGATATGGGGATGCCTGCTGGCGGTCGTTTCAATGGTGGTCATGCCAGCCATCAGACCGGTCTGGACGTTGATATTTTCCTCCAGTTGCCGAAAACGCGCTGGACGCAGTCTCAACTGTTACGACCTCAGGCGCTGGATCTGGTGGCTGCTGATGGTAAACACGTTGTGCCGTCATTGTGGAAACCCGAAATTTCCCATCTGATTAAACTGGCGGCGGAAGATAACGACGTCACGCGAATTTTTGTCAATCCTGCGATTAAACAACAACTTTGCCTGGATGCCGGAACCGATCGCGACTGGTTGCGTAAGGTTCGCCCCTGGTTCCAGCATCGTGCGCATATGCATGTCAGACTACGCTGTCCAGCCGACAGCCTTGAGTGCGAAGATCAACCATTGCCGCCACCGGGTGATGGATGTGGCGCGGAGCTTCAGAGCTGGTTTGAGCCGCCGAAACCTGGAACAACCAAGCCTGAGAAGAAGACACCGCCACCGTTGCCGCCTTCCTGCCAGGCGCTACTGGATGAGCATGTACTCTAATGGACAATTTTTTAGACCTGTTTATGGTGTCTCCGCTGGTGTTGGTGGTGCTGTTTTTTATCGCGGTGCTGGCAGGCTTTATTGATTCAATCGCCGGAGGCGGGGGGCTGCTGACGATCCCCGCGCTGATGGCGGCGGGAATGTCGCCGGCGAACGCGCTGGCAACTAACAAACTGCAAGCCTGCGGCGGGTCCATCTCGGCCACTGTCTATTTTGTTCGCCGCAAAGTTATCAATCTGGCGGAGCAAAAACTCAACATTGCGATGACTTTCATTGGTTCAATGAGCGGCGCGCTGCTGGTGCAGCATGTGCAATCGGATGTGCTGCGTCAGATCTTGCCCGTTTTGGTTATCTGTATCGGTCTTTATTTTTTGTTGATGCCGAAACTGGGAGAAGAAGACAGACAGCGTCGTCTTTACGGTCTGCCTTTTGCGCTGATCGCCGGAGGATGCGTCGGTTTCTACGATGGTTTTTTTGGACCCGCGGCAGGATCGTTTTACGCACTGGCTTTTGTTACCCTGTGCGGATATAACCTCGCCAAATCAACGGCTCACGCCAAATTACTTAACGCCACCTCAAACGTGGGCGGTCTGTTATTGTTTATCATTGGCGGAAAAGTGATTTGGGCGACCGGCTTTGTGATGCTGATTGGCCAGTTCCTTGGTGCGCGTATGGGCTCCCGACTGGTATTGAGCAAAGGACAAACCTTAATTCGCCCCATGATCGTTATCGTTTCGGCGGTGATGAGCACCAAACTACTTTATGATAGCCATGGACAGGAGATCCTCCACTGGTTGGGGATGAGCTAATGAACAGTACACATCACTACGAACAGTTAATTGATATTTTTAATGGCTGTTTTGCCGATGGGTTTAATACCCGTCTGATTAAAGGCGATGACGAACCGATCTATCTTCCTGCAGATGCTGAGATCCCCTATCACCGTATCGTCTTTGCCCACGGCTTTTACGCCAGCGCCCTGCATGAAATTTCACACTGGTGCATTGCGGGTAAAGCGCGTCGGGAACTGGTCGATTTTGGTTACTGGTACTGCCCGGACGGTCGGGATGCGCAGACTCAGAGCCAGTTTGAAGATGTGGAAGTGAAACCACAGGCATTTGACTGGTTATTTTGCGTGGCGGCGGGTTATCCGTTCAACGTCAGTTGCGACAATCTGGAAGGCGACTTTGAACCCGATCGCGTGGTATTTCAGCGTCGGGTACATGCTCAGGTGATGGAATATCTGGAAAAAGGTCTTCCTGAGCGTCCAGCGCAATTCATTAAAGCGCTACAGAATTATTATCACACGCCTGATCTTAAGGTGGAACAGTTCCCGTGGCCAGAAGCACTCAACTGAAGCCAGCGCCACGTTTACAATGAGGAAAGAAGATGATCGCGGAGTTTGAATCACGCATTCTGGCATTAATCGACGACATGGTAGAGCATGCAAGTGATGATGAGCTTTTTGCCAGTGGGTATTTGCGTGGCCACCTGACGCTAGCCGTGGCTGACCTGGAAGGGGGTGATGACCATTCCGCCGAAGCGGTATACGCCAATGTCACCCTGAGTCTGGAAAAGGCGATTGGCGCAGGTGAACTCTCACCGCGCGACCAGGCCTTAGTGAAGGAGATGTGGGACACTCTGTTCCAGAAGGTCGCAGCAAAATAGTGGCGGAATGTGCCGGATAGCGACGCCTGGCGTTTTATCCGGCCAATGAGCCCACATCCCGTAGGCCGGATAAGGTGTCTGCACCACTATCCGGCCTTGCCCGGTTACTGTACCGCTTTCCCCTTCAATAACTTCCGTACCCATAAACGATTCGGGTTTAATGCCGCCAGCGTGTTCGCATCCATCGGGATAGGTTCCTCACTCATTTGCGCGGCAAGGATCTCCGCACACAGTGGGGCAGAGCACAGCCCACGCGATCCCAGCGCGCCCAGCATAAACAGATCCCTGTAGACCGGCGCACTTTCCGCGTCAGCTTTGTGTTCAGCCAGGTTTGCATATTGGGTGAGCGTCGCGTCATAGTCCGGCACATTGCCCACCATGGGCAGGTGGTCGCGGGTGGCGCAACGCACGCCGCAACGCGCCTCTTTTCCACTCACATCGACCTCTTTTGCCCACCCGGCATTCGGAAAACAGTCAATCAGGCGCTGCCGATTCTGTTGCTGGTCGTCCTCGCGATAGTCTGTTTCTTCACTGCCACGATGATAGCTGGCGCCGATACAGTGATGCTGATTGGCCGGGTTTTGCGGGGTGAGATAGCCGTCATAGCACAACACCTGTCGTAGGGCAGACAGCGCAGAGGTGGTGGGAATATGGCTCACTTGACCACCCACAGAGTAAACTGGCAACGGCTGAGTCTGCTCAAAACGATGAATCTGATGACCGTTTGCCAGGACGACAACCTGATGTTCAGCTTGCGTTGCGTCTGCGAACGTCAACTGCCAGCCGTCTTCCTGCGCTGAAAGGGTCGTCAGTGAATGCTGATAACGGGTACGTAATCCCTGTTTTTCGGCCAGGGCCAGTACCGCGGCGGTTAACTCAGCCGGACACAGCCAGCCGCCTTGCGGCCAGGTGATCCCCCCGCAGTTTACCGACAGGCCGATGGTTTGCTCGATCTGCGTCGCGTCAACGGCCTTTGCGAACGCATTGGGCAATAGCTGCGACAGCATTTGTTCGATTTTCTGCTCACTCTTTTCATCCCAGCCTAACTGTGTGACGCCGCACCAGTCGTGTGCAAACTCAACGGGCAGGGCGTCATACAAGCGGCGGGCAAAGGTGAACGCAGCAGGAAAGAAGTGGTTTATGGCCGCGTCGTGTTTGCTGAGCAATGGATAAAGCGCGCCCTGACGATTACCTGAAGCCCCCTGCGCGGGTTGCTTATCGGCGCAATACAGTGTGACTTGCCAGCCGCGGCGTAACAGCGCCAGTGACAATAATGCGCTGGCGATGCCGCCGCCGATAATTGCCGCTTCACGTTTTGCGGTTCCACGGCGCAGAAACCAGGGCGCAGCAGACGGTTGTGCCAGAGTGTGCTCCATCACACCGCAAAGCATTTCGCGCTTACGCCCAAACCCTTTGCATTTTTGCATGGTAAAACCGGCATCCTGTAAACCCCGACGTACAAAACCTGCGGAGGTAAAGGTCGCCAGCGTACCGCCTGGACGCGCCAGTCGCGCCATGGCGTTAAACAGATTCTGCGTCCACATATCCGGATTTTTTGCCGGTGCGAAACCGTCGAGGAACCAGGCGTCCACTTTCTGGTTCAGCGTCTCATCCAGTTGTCCGGTCAGTTCATTGATATCGCCAAACCATAAATCCAGGGTCACACGCCCCTCGTCCAGAAACAGGCGATGGCATCCGACCAGCGGCAGAGGCCACTGAGCTTGCAACTGCTCAGCCCAGGGCGCCAGTTCAGGCCAATGCTGATGCGCCTGAACCAAATCGGGGTGACTCAGGGGATATTTTTCGTAGCTGATGAAATGAAGTCGTTCTAACGTGGCCTGCGGGTGCGAAGCGCGAAAGGCGGCGAATGCCTGCCAGAGTGTCAGGAAATTGAGACCGGTACCAAAGCCGCTTTCTGCCACCACAAATAATTGCCGTGAATGAGTGGGGAAGCGTTCCGCAAGATGATTTCCACCGAGAAAAACGTAACGTGTCTCCTCCAGTCCATTATCATTAGAAAAATAGACATCATTAAAATCTCGGGAAACAGGTGTACCCTCAGCATTAAATTCAAGGTTGGCAGGTTGTATAGCGTATTGTTTCACGTAAGTTACTCGTCTCACAGGCAGTGTCACGATCTTAGCGATGTGTGCCTGGCGGCGCAAATTTCCGCATAAATTGGCTGATCGGACTTGTTCGGCGTACAAGTGTACGCTATTGTGCCATTCGAAACTTAATATAGTGCGACTTACAGAGGTATTGAATGAAACGTGCAGTGATTACTGGCTTGGGCATCGTTTCCAGCATCGGTAATAACCAGCAGGAAGTCCTGGCATCTCTGCGTGAAGGACGTTCAGGGATCACTTTCTCTCAGGAGTTCAAAGATTCAGGAATGCGCAGCCACGTGTGGGGTAACGTCAAACTGGACACCACCGGTCTGATTGACCGTAAAGTGGTCCGTTTCATGAACGATGCCTCTATCTATTCCTATCTCTCCATGCAGCAGGCGATTGAAGACGCCGGTCTGAAAGATGAGGTTTATCAGAACAATCCGCGTGTGGGCCTGATTGCCGGTTCTGGCGGTTCGTCTAAATCTCAGGTTTTTGGTGCCGATGCGATGCGTAGCCCGCGTGGTCTGAAAGCGGTGGGGCCGTATGTGGTCACTAAAGCGATGGCCTCTGCGGTATCCGCGTGCCTCGCAACACCGTTTAAAATCCACGGTGTGAACTACTCCATCAGCTCCGCTTGTGCGACGTCTGCACACTGTATCGGTAACGCGGTAGAGCAGATTCAACTGGGCAAGCAAGACATCGTCTTTGCGGGCGGCGGCGAAGAGCTGTGCTGGGAAATGGCGTGTGAATTCGACGCAATGGGCGCGCTGTCTACCAAATATAACGACTCTCCAGACAAAGCTTCCCGTACTTATGATGCAAACCGTGACGGTTTCATTATCGCAGGCGGCGGCGGTATGGTTGTTGTTGAAGAACTCGAACATGCTCTGGCGCGTGGCGCGCACATCTATGCGGAAATCGTTGGCTACGGCGCAACGTCCGATGGCGCTGACATGGTTGCTCCGTCTGGCGAAGGCGCAGTGCGCTGCATGCAGATGGCGATGCACGGTGTTGACACGCCAATCGACTACCTGAACACCCACGGAACTTCCACGCCGGTTGGCGATGTGAAAGAACTGGGCGCTATCCGCGAAGTGTTCGGCGATAACTCTCCGGCTATGTCCGCAACCAAAGCGATGACCGGTCACTCTCTGGGCGCTGCTGGCGTACAGGAAGCCATCTACTCTCTGCTGATGCTGGAACACGGTTTTATCGCGCCAAGCATCAACATTGAAGAGCTGGACGAGCAGGCTGCAGGTCTGAACATCGTGACGGAAGCGACCGAGCGCGAACTGACCACCGTGATGTCCAACAGCTTCGGTTTCGGCGGGACTAACGCCACGCTGGTTATGCGTAAACTGAAAGCGTAAGCATCCGTGATGCAAGAAGAGGGGAGCCAAATGGCTCCCTTTTTACTTTTTAAGCGGCTCGTATTCTGGTGCGATTTTCGCAGACCATGCCCTTGCACGGGCAATGGCACCGGCATCGTAGATCGGGTGTTCAAACTGGTGCGTAAGGTCGCGTACTCGATAAATTTTCCATCGGCCATCTTCCCGACGAGTGTAGACCATTAAATGAATGAGATGGGTACTGGAATCACCAAGCCATACATCCACTTGTTCGCCTCCCAGAAAAACTTTGGCCGTCCCAGTGCGGAATGAAGAGATCCATTCTGGTGTGTAGTCCTGCACGTACATAAAGTAGTCCGACTCCACGATCTCCTGCTCATAATAATCGTCAATTTGCTTTAACCTATGAATAATCTCAGTTGAAACATATTTTCCATAAACAGGATTGGTGTAATTGATGAGACTCTCATCGTTATCGCTGGTGTATATCGCCATGTACTGAAGGTAGAATTGATTCACCATGCTACGACTACTTGTATCATTGTGGACATTACATCCGGATAACAGTAAAAGAATGAATGGGAGAATAAACCGCATCAGTTCCTCCTGTATATCGTATATTGTGGTTTTGCTGTTCTGTAACCCGGCCCTGCCCACATATCATGTTGCCTGAAATCGGAATACCATTCTTGCCCATCAAAAATGGCCATATGACCGCTGGCATTTCCTCCCCCATACGGTTGTAAAATGACAACATCACCTGCTCGCGGAGATTCATAAGGAGAGATGGGTCTGAAACCCGCGCTCATTAAAAGAGAACCATAATCTTTGGCATGCCCCGTGTGCCCTATATCTATGCCTCCTGCACTGATTGCCTTTCGCGTATATTCCGCACATTGCTTGATTGAGTGTGAATGGGCGTGATGCTTTGCATAGTTTGTTGCTGCTCTTATATCCCAGGTCATATTATATTCTCTTGGTGTTGCTACGTGATCTGTTAATTATCACTGCAACTATGGGGAGGACAGGTAATATTTGCTATAAGAAAAAATTATAAATAATTAAGGTGTATTTTATATATTAATGACATTCATTATTCGAATACTTGAGAGCGATTGCACTTTTAATATCTGCACGATGCCAGTCCTGGACTTTTTCTTTCATTCTGTAATCCTACGAAGATATGGTATCGGTGTCGATGTTTTTAGGTTTTTATCGTATTGCGATAAAATAACGTAATTTTCTTTTATCACATGGATATTGTCAGAGATCGAAGGCATGGGAGTATCACATTTCGATTCTACCCGAGTATGTGCGTCCGTATGTCGCAGAAAGCGAGACGACGCTGGCGCTGAACGATGCCTCTGCCTGGGAGGCAGAATCGAAAGAGATCGGGGTTGCGCTTCTCTCGCTCTTTGGCAATAACCCCCGGTATTGAGAACCTTCCGCGGTTAACGGTTGACAACGTTAGCGACCCAAAGGCAAACTCCACGCTCGACATTATCTTCCTGATAATAGTGGGCGTTTAACGTTATCCAACGCACCTTAATCCTGGCGGTCAGGTAGAGGGGGCGTGGCAATTCCTCGCCTTACTCTGCATTTCGGAGTAACGCATGACAGCAGTATCCCAAACAGAAAAAACATCTTCTGCGAATTTTTCGCTTTTTCGCATCGCCTTTGCGGTTTTCCTGACCTATATGACGGTCGGTTTACCCTTGCCCGTCATCCCGCTTTTTGTGCATCAGGAACTGGGCTACGGCAACACCATGGTCGGTATCGCCGTGGGCATTCAGTTTCTGGCTACGGTACTCACGCGAGGCTATGCCGGGCGACTCGCCGATCAATATGGCGCGAAACGTTCTGTGCTACAGGGTATGTTTGCCTGTGCTCTGGCGGGCGTCGCGTGGCTGCTGGCGGCGCTGCTGCCAGTCTCCATTCCGGTGAAATTTGCCCTGCTGATTGTTGGGCGCTTGATTCTGGGCTTTGGTGAAAGCCAGTTACTGACCGGCACATTAACCTGGGGAATGGGGCTGGTCGGGCCGGGGCGTTCGGGTAAAGTGATGTCGTGGAACGGGATGGCGATTTACGGCGCGCTGGCGGCCGGTGCGCCGCTGGGTCTGTTGATCCACAGCCATTATGGTTTTGCCGCGCTGGCGGGCACTACGATAGCGCTTCCACTGCTGGCGTGGGCGTTTAACGGCACGGTGCGTAAAGTACCCGCACATCCAGGCGATCGTCCATCGCTGTGGAGCGTGGTTGGGCTTATCTGGAAACCGGGTGTTGGCCTGGCGTTACAGGGCGTCGGGTTTGCCGTTATTGGTACCTTCATTTCTCTCTACTTTGCCAGCAACGGCTGGGCGATGGCGGGTTTCACCTTGACCGCCTTTGGCGGCGCATTTGTGCTCATGCGCGTGCTGTTTGGCTGGATGCCGGATCGCTTTGGCGGCGTGAGGGTAGCAATCGCATCATTGTGCGTTGAAACCGCCGGGCTGGTGTTGCTCTGGCTGGCGCCAGGTGCAGGGTTTGCTTTGTTGGGGGCGGCATTAACCGGAGCCGGGTGTTCATTAATCTTCCCGGCGCTGGGCGTAGAGGTGGTGAAACGCGTACCTTCACAGGTACGTGGCACCGCGTTGGGTGGATATGCCGCCTTTCAGGACATCTCCTACGGTGTGACCGCACCTCTTGCAGGGTTATTAGCCACCTCATGCGGTTATCCCTCGGTATTTCTGGCCGGGGCGATCTCCGCAGTGGTAGGTATTTTGGTGACATTACTCTCTTTTAGGAAACCAACAAAAAAAGAGCCAGGACAATCATGAGCGCGATAAACAGCAGACCGGGCCGTGCCGACAGCGATTTAATGGTTTCAATGATCGGCGCGAACGGACTGTAGATCGGTTGAATATGGCGAGGATCGTTTAATTCCCGGTCTCGTTCGACACGGCGCAGGAAGATCTGGTTAAGCAGATCCTGCACCTGAACCGTGGTCAGAACCGTTTGCGGCTGGATCAGATAGTTTTGCTGCGCATACTCTTTGATCGCCGTAAATTCATTCGGCTCTAGCGGCTGCTTTAACGCTGCCTGCAGCGTTTGCAAGGTGGGCGCGTTCTGTAGGCTGAGTGTCTGGCGCGCCTGTAACCAGGTCACCAGATGGGTGAACTGTTTCGCCGGGATCAACTCGCCGCTTTTCACGCCGGAGAGTTCCAGCATTGATTGCCAAATCAGCTTGCCAGATTCCCCCGTGGCGGCAGCCAGTTTGGTCACAAGCTGGTTAAGCGTATTGTGCTCGGCGGGTAATAACGGTCTGTCGGTCGCCGGGCGCTGCTGCGGTTGTGGGATAGAGAGCAGCCCTTGTTGCAGTAACGTCAACACGTTCTTCAACTGTTCTGGCGTAAGCTGGCTTAACGCAGTCTGGTTATACTGCTGGCGAATAAAATCACTGACGGCCTGGCGATTGTTCCCCAGGCTCAACAGTTCTGTTAATTGTGCCAGCACCTGACGATTAGCGTGGTTTTGCTGGGCGACGCCCAGTCGTTGGCTGAGATTGTGTTCAGCGGCAGGGAAATGACGCGAAAGCAACGGCGTGTCGCTTTTTACCCCCAAATCGTGTTTTATTCCGGCCCAGACTTCCGCACTTTGCTGTTGCGTCAGCGAAATCAAGCGAGTGATCAGTCGTTCCAGCACAGTGCGTTGCTGGGTGGATAACGGCTGTTCGCCCGCGATGGAAGGACGGTTTTGTCCCTCACCGGGAGGTTGTGCGGGAGTGCCGGAAATGGGTTGCATCATCACTAATCCTTAAATCTTTGCAAACCAGGTCTCGCAGTATGCCTGGCGGCGAGATTATGGCACACTTGCCCGGTTAACTCTCGCTCTCAAACAGGTACCACAGACGTGAAAATCCTCGTTGATGAAAATATGCCTTATGCCCGCGAATTGTTCAGTCGTTTGGGGGAGGTAAAAGCGGTTCCAGGTCGCCCCATTCCCGTTGCTGAGCTCGAAGACGCAGATGCGCTAATGGTGCGCTCGGTCACTAAAGTGAACGAATCGTTGCTGGGCGGAAAGTCCGTTAAGTTTGTTGGAACGGCGACCGCAGGCACTGACCATGTGGATGAGACCTGGCTTAAACAGGCTGGGATCGGCTTTTCTTCTGCGCCTGGCTGCAACGCCATTGCGGTTGTTGAATATGTTTTTTCCTCGTTGTTGATGCTTGCCGAACGCGATGGTTTTGCGTTGCGCGATCGTACCGTGGGCATTATTGGCGTAGGGAATGTCGGCGGTCGTTTGCAGGCGCGACTGGAAGCGCTGGGCATTCGCACGTTGCTGTGCGATCCACCGCGTGCCGATCGTGGCGACGAGGGCGATTTCCGCGCCCTTGAAGAGCTGGTGCAGGAAGCGGATATTCTGACCTTCCACACGCCGCTATTTAAACAAGGGCAGTACAAGACGCTGCATCTGGCTGACGACGCGATGATTCGCCGCTTGAAACCTGGAACCATTTTGGTCAATGCCAGCCGTGGCCCGGTGGTGGATAATGCGGCCTTGTTGGCGCGACTGAATGCCGGGCAGTCGTTAAGCGTGGTGCTGGATGTCTGGGAAGGTGAGCCAGAGCTCAATGTCGAATTGTTGGAAAAGATCGACATTGGTACGCCGCATATCGCGGGCTATACCCTGGAAGGGAAAGCGCGTGGCACCACTCAGGTCTTTGAAGCGTATAGCGCATTTATTGATAATGCGCAGCAAGTCGCGCTGGATACGCTGTTGCCCGCACCGGAGTTTGGCCGCATCACACTTCACGGCACCTTAGATCAGCCGACGCTGAAAAGACTGGTGCATTTGGTGTATGATGTGCGGCGCGATGATGCCCCGTTGCGAAAAGTTGCCGGGGTTCCGGGTGAGTTTGATAAACTGCGTAAGAATTACCTTGAGCGCCGTGAGTGGTCATCTTTGTACGTGATGTGTGATGATGCCGAAACGGCGGCGCTGTTGAAAAAACTGGGTTTTAACGCCGTTTACCACCCAACACATTAATGTCTTCTTAATGCTCCCTGACGAATAATTCGGCAGGGACGCTTATGTTTTTCTGGAGTAAATCACCATGTCTGAAGGCTGGAATATTGCCATCCTGGGCGCCACGGGTGCCGTAGGCGAAGCCCTGCTTGAAACGCTGGCCGAACGCCAGTTCCCGGTCGGTGAAATCTATGCGCTGGCGCGTAATGAAAGCGCTGGCGAGCATCTGCGCTTTAACGGTAAATCCATCATTGTGCAGGATGTCGCTGATTTTGACTGGACGCAGTCGCAACTGGCGTTTTTCGTCGCCGGGGCTGAAGCCTCTGCTGCCTGGGTGGAAGAAGCCACCAATGCTGGTTGTCTGGTGATTGACAGCAGCGGGTTGTTTGCTCTCGAGCCGGACGTCCCGCTGGTCGTGCCGGACGTTAACCCGTTTGTCCTGGCAGATTATCGTAACCGCAACGTGATTGCAGTGCCTGACAGCCTGACCAGCCAGTTGCTGTCTGCATTGAAGCCGCTGATCGACGAAGGTGGACTTTCCCGAATCACGGTGACAAACATTTTGTCGGCATCCGCGCGCGGTAAAAAAGCGGTCGATGCGCTGGCAGGTCAAAGCGTGAAATTGCTTAACGGCATTCCGATTGATGACGAGGATTATTTTGGTCGCCAGTTGGCATTTAACATGCTGCCGCTGTTACCGGATCGTGAAGGCAGCGTGCGCGAAGAGCGCCGTATTGTCGATGAAGTCCGCAAAATTATGCAGGATGAGGGATTAATGATCTCTGCCAGTTGCGTACAGTCGCCGGTATTTTACGGCCACGCGCAGATGGTGAATTTTGAAGCGCTGCGCCCGCTGGCTGCTGAAGAGGCGCGTGATGCGTTCTCTCGCGGCGAAGATATTGTCTTGTCTGAAGAGACGGATTTCCCGACCCAGGTCGGCGATGCCACGGGTAATCCGCAGCTTTCGGTCGGCTGTGTTCGTAATGATTACGGTATGCCGGAACAAGTCCAGTTTTGGTCAGTCGCAGATAACGTCCGTTTTGGCGGCGCGCTGATGGCGGTGAAAATTGCTGAAAAACTGGTGCAGGAGTATCTGTACTAATGTCTGACCAGCAACAACCGTCAGTTTATAAAATTGCGCTGGGCATTGAGTACGACGGCAGTAAATATTATGGCTGGCAGCGTCAGAACGAAGTGCGCAGCGTCCAGGAAAAGCTGGAAACCGCGCTTTCGCAGGTGGCCAACGAGCGTATCAACGTATTTTGTGCGGGTCGTACGGACGCTGGCGTGCACGGTACTGGGCAGGTGGTGCATTTTGAAACCACCGCTCAGCGTAAGGATGCAGCGTGGACACTGGGCGTAAATGCGAATTTGCCTGGTGACATCGCTGTGCGTTGGGTGAAAGCTGTACCTGATGATTTTCACGCCCGGTTTAGCGCTACGGCACGCCGTTATCGCTACATCATCTACAATCACCGGCTGCGTCCGGCGGTTTTAGGTAAGGGCGTGACGCACTATTATGAACCGCTGGACGCAGAACGTATGCACCGGGCGGCGCAGTGCCTGATTGGCGAAAACGATTTTACCTCGTTTCGCGCCGTGCAGTGCCAGTCGCGCACGCCGTGGCGTAATGTGATGCACATTACTGTGACGCGTCATGGTGCGTATGTGGTGGTCGATATCAAAGCAAATGCCTTTGTACATCATATGGTAAGGAATATTGTCGGTAGCCTGATGGAAGTGGGCGCCCACAACCAGCCGGAGAGCTGGATCGCAGAGTTGCTGGCGGCTAAGGACAGACGGCTTTCTGCAGCAACGGCGAAAGCGGAAGGATTGTATCTGGTCGCGGTAGATTACCCTGACCGGTTTGAACTTCCCAAACCGCCGATGGGCCCGCTGTTTTTGGCGGACTAATCAGAATGGCATACCCCGAATATGACGGGGACAAAAGGCAAAAGCAAATATGGATCTGATTTACTTCCTTATCGATTTTATTTTGCACATTGATGTGCACCTGGCGGAACTGGTGGCGGAATATGGCGTGTGGGTTTATGCCATTCTGTTCCTCATCCTGTTCTGCGAAACCGGTCTGGTGGTCACGCCGTTTCTGCCAGGTGACTCGCTGCTGTTTGTGGCGGGGGCGCTTTCTGCGTTGCCCTCCAACGATCTCAATGTTCACCTGATGGTGGGGTTGATGGTGGTGGCGGCGATTATTGGCGATGCGGTGAACTACACGATTGGCCGACTGTTTGGCGAGAAACTCTTCAGTAATCCTAACTCGAAGATCTTTCGTCGCAGTTATCTGGATAAGACCCATGCGTTCTATGAGCGTCATGGTGGCAAAACGATTATCCTGGCGCGTTTTGTCCCTATCGTGCGTACATTTGCGCCATTTGTGGCGGGAATGGGACATATGTCCTATCGCCATTTTGCGTTGTACAACGTGACGGGCGCACTGCTTTGGGTTCTTCTGTTTACCTATGCGGGCTACCTGTTTGGCGATCTGCCGGTAGTTCAGGAAAACCTGAAATTGCTGATTGTGGCGATTATCGTGCTCTCGGTATTACCGGGGGTTATCGAAATTATTCGCCATAAGCGAGCGGCGTCACGTGCCGCAAAATAGAAAGTAACTCAGCGGTTCGACCACTTTTTTATCCAAAGTTTCGGGCTGTTATGTTTTAATGTGCAACATTCATGGTCTGTTGGGGGCAAAAATGGCATTATGCGCCCCCAAAGATAAAACTGGCATCGAACCAGGTTCAGGCAGAAAGGTCACTAATGAGCTGGATTGAACGAATTAAAAGCAACATTACTCCCACCCGCAAGGCAAGCATTCCTGAAGGGGTGTGGACCAAGTGTGATAGCTGCGGTCAGGTTTTATACCGTGCTGAGCTGGAACGTAATCTTGAGGTCTGTCCGAAGTGTGATCATCATATGCGCATGTCGGCGCGCAATCGCCTGCATAGCCTGTTAGATGAAGGAACTCTTGCGGAACTGGGTAGCGAACTTGAGTCGAAAGACGTGCTGAAGTTCCGTGACTCCAAGAAGTACAAAGACAGACTGGCGTCCGCGCAAAAAGAAACCGGAGAGAAAGACGCTCTGGTCGTGATGAAAGGCACGCTTCATGGCATGCCCGTTGTCGCTGCTGCGTTTGAATTCTCTTTCATGGGCGGTTCTATGGGCTCTGTCGTCGGCGCACGTTTCGTTCGTGCCGTTGAGCAGGCGCTGGAAGATAATTGCCCGCTGATCTGCTTCTCCGCTTCCGGTGGCGCACGTATGCAAGAAGCGCTGATGTCGCTGATGCAGATGGCGAAAACCTCCGCAGCGTTGGCGAAAATGCAGGAACGTGGATTACCGTATATCTCCGTACTGACCGACCCAACGATGGGTGGCGTATCAGCAAGTTTCGCCATGTTGGGCGATCTCAATATTGCTGAACCGAAAGCGCTGATCGGCTTCGCTGGCCCACGCGTCATCGAGCAAACCGTACGTGAGAAACTGCCGCCGGGATTCCAGCGCAGTGAGTTCCTGATTGAAAAAGGCGCTATCGATATGATCGTCCGCCGCCCGGAAATGCGCCTCAAACTGGCAAGCGTTCTGGCGAAGTTGATGAATCTCCCTGCGCCAAATCCGGATGAACCGCGCGAAGGTGTGGTGGTACCGCCGGTACCGGATCAGGAAGCAGAGGCCTGATAACTGAAAAGGGCAGGGCCATCGGCGCTGCCCTTTTTCTTTTCTCACCGTAGCGAATTTACAAAAATCATGGACAATAAACGTATCCCTAAAGCCGCGTCGCCCCTGGCCTCGTGGCTTTCTTATCTGGAAAACCTGCACAGTAAAACCATCGATCTGGGCCTTGAGCGTGTCAGTCAGGTCGCGGCACGTCTTGGTGTTCTTAAACCGGCGCCGTTTGTCTTTACGGTGGCAGGAACGAACGGTAAAGGCACGACCTGCCGTACGCTGGAATCCGTGCTGATGGCGGCGGGCTATAAAGTGGGTGTCTACAGTTCCCCACATCTGGTGCGCTACACTGAACGTGTGCGGGTGCAGGGGCAAGAATTACCCGAGTCTGCGCACACCGCGTCGTTTGCAGAAATCGAAGAGTCTCGCGGTGGGATTTCGCTGACCTATTTTGAGTACGGCACGCTTTCCGCGCTGTGGTTGTTTAAACAGGCACAACTTGATGTGGTGATCCTGGAGGTGGGGTTAGGCGGTCGTCTGGATGCCACCAATATTGTGGATGCGGATGTCTCTGTCGTGACCAGTATCGCGCTGGATCATACGGACTGGCTGGGGCCGGATCGCGAAAGCATTGGCCGTGAGAAAGCGGGGATCTTTCGGGCGGAAAAACCGGCCATTGTGGGCGAACCTGAAATGCCTTACACCATTGCCGATGTTGCGCAGGAAACCGGAGCGCTGTTGCGTCGTCGGGGTGTGGACTGGCATTTTGAGGTGTCAGGCGATGGCTGGTCGTTTACCGACAGCAACGGTACGCTGACGGATTTGCCATTGCCGCTGGTGCCGCAGCCTAATGCCGCCACCGCGCTGGCCGCGCTACGCGCCAGTGCGCTGAACGTCAGTGAAAAAGCGATTCGCGAGGGGATTGCTCAGGCCATTTTACCGGGGCGTTTTCAGATTTTGAGCGAGTCGCCACGTGTTATTCTTGATGTCGCACATAATCCTCATGCGGCGGAATATCTTACCGGACGCATGAAAATGTTGCCGAAAAGTGGGCGAGTGCTTGCTGTTATCGGTATGCTACATGATAAAGATATTGCAGGAACGTTGGCCTGGCTGAAAAGCGTGGTCGATGACTGGTATTGCGCGCCGTTGGAAGGGCCGCGAGGTGCGACGGCGGAGCAATTACTGGAGCATCTGGGCAGCGGTAACGCTTATGACAGCGTTGCTCTGGCATGGCATGCGGCAATGGCGGACGCAAAACCAGAGGATACCGTGCTGGTGTGTGGTTCTTTTCACACTGTCGCACATGTCATGGAAGTGATTGACGCGGGGAGAAACGGTGGCAAGTAAATTTCAAAATCGTTTAGTCGGCACCATTGTGCTGGTCGCGCTTGGGGTGATCGTGCTTCCTGGGCTGCTTGACGGGCAGAAAAAACATTATCAGGATGAGTTTGCCGCGATCCCGTTGGTACCGAAACCCGGTGACCGTGATGAGCCGGATATGATGCCTGCTGCGACGCAGGCGCTGCCGACTCAGCCACCTGAAGGCGCGGCGGAAGAGGTCAGGGCAGGGGACGCGGCAGCGCCATCCCTCGATCCGTCTCGTCTGTCGTTGAACAATACCGCCGATCTCGATCCGGTTCCTGAGCCTATTGAACAACCCAAACCAAAACCGGTTGAAAAGCCGAAGCCGCAACCACCGGTTGCTGTGACGCCGACGCCGCCTCCTGCGCCGAAACCGGTCGCCGAGGAAAAACCAGCGCCGACCGGCAAAGCCTGGGTTGTACAACTGGGCGCCTTGAAAAATGCCGACAAGGTCAATGAGATCGTTGGTAAACTTCGTGGCGCGGGGTTCCGGGTATATACTTCCCCCTCAACGCCAGTACAGGGTAAAATAACCCGCATTCTCGTTGGGCCTGACGCATCAAAAGACAAGCTGAAAAGTTCACTGGGTGAGCTTCAGCAGATCTCAGGTTTAAGTGGGGTGGTGATGGGGTATAGCCCGAATTAAGTGACGTTGTTGCCTGATGGCGCTGCGCTTATCAGGCCTGTGATTCGATACTTATATTGGCCGGATAAGGTGTTTACACCGCCATCCGGCAATGCCCAAAAAGGCAAAAAGTACGATGGCGTTGAAGATTTTTTCAGCGCCATTTTTATTTACGCGTGGAAAGGAAATCCCTACGCAAACGTTTTCTTTTTCTGTTAGAATGCGCCCCGAACAGGACGACAGGGCGTAAAATCGTGGGACATGTATGGTCTGGATTGATTACGCCATTATTGCGGTGATTGGTTTTTCCTGTCTGGTTAGCCTGATCCGTGGCTTTGTTCGTGAAGCTTTATCGTTGGTGACATGGGGTTGTGCTTTCTTTGTCGCCAGCCATTACTACACTTACCTGTCTGTCTGGTTTACGGGCTTTGATGACGAACTGGTTCGAAATGGGATTGCTATCGCGATACTGTTTATCGCGACGCTTATCGTCGGCGCTATCGTCAATTTTGTGATAGGTCAGCTGGTCGAGAAAACCGGTCTGTCAGGGACTGACAGGGTATTGGGGATCTGTTTCGGGGCTCTGCGAGGAGCGTTGATAGTCGCTGCCATTCTGTTCTTTCTCGATACCTTTACAGGCCTGTCGAAAAGTGAAGACTGGAGTAAGTCGCAGCTTATCCCGCAGTTCAGTTTCATCATCAGATGGTTCTTTGACTATCTGCAAAGCTCGTCAAGTTTCTTGCCCAGAACATAACTGAGTTCTGAGATGTGGCTTAACGAGGAAAAGACGTATGTGCGGTATTGTCGGTATCGCCGGTGTTATGCCGGTCAACCAGTCGATTTATGACGCGTTAACGGTGCTCCAGCATCGTGGTCAGGATGCCGCGGGCATCATCACCATCGATGCGAACAACTGCTTCCGCCTGCGCAAGGCGAATGGCTTAGTGAGCGATATTTTCGAAGCTCGCCACATGTTGCGTTTACAAGGCAATATGGGCATCGGTCATGTGCGTTACCCTACGGCTGGCAGCTCCAGCGCCTCCGAAGCTCAACCTTTTTACGTCAACTCGCCGTACGGTATTACGCTTGCCCATAATGGCAATCTGACCAATGCGCATGAGTTGCGTAAAAAGCTGTTTGAAGAAAAACGTCGCCACATCAACACCACTTCAGATTCTGAAATCCTGCTCAATGTCTTCGCCAGCGAACTGGATAACTTCCGCCATTACCCGCTGGAAGCCGACAATATTTTTGCGGCTATTGCGGCGACTAACCGTCAGATCCGCGGCGCGTATGCGTGCGTAGCGATGATTATCGGTCATGGCATGGTTGCGTTCCGCGATCCGAATGGCATTCGCCCGTTAGTGCTGGGCAAACGCGATATTGGCGATGGCCGCACCGAGTATATGGTCGCTTCCGAAAGTGTTGCGCTTGATACCCTGGGTTATGAGTTCCTGCGCGATGTAGCGCCTGGCGAAGCGGTGTATATCACCGAAAAAGGCCAGTTGTTTACCCGCCAGTGTGCCGATAATCCGGTCAGCAATCCTTGCCTGTTCGAGTACGTGTACTTTGCGCGCCCTGACTCCTTTATCGATAAGATCTCCGTCTACAGCGCCCGCGTAAACATGGGTACCAAACTGGGCGAGAAAATTGCCCGTGAATGGGAAGATCTGGATATCGACGTGGTGATCCCGATTCCGGAAACCTCGTGTGATATCGCGCTGGAAATCGCGCGCATTCTGGGTAAACCGTACCGCCAGGGGTTTGTGAAAAACCGCTATGTAGGCCGTACTTTTATCATGCCGGGTCAGCAACTGCGCCGTAAATCAGTGCGCCGTAAGCTGAACGCCAATCGCGCGGAATTCCGCGATAAAAACGTCCTACTGGTGGATGACTCAATCGTGCGCGGCACAACGTCCGAGCAGATTATTGAGATGGCTCGTGAAGCGGGTGCGAAGAAGGTGTATCTCGCTTCCGCGGCGCCGGAAATTCGCTTCCCGAATGTCTACGGTATTGATATGCCGACGGCGACGGAGCTTATCGCGCATGGCCGTGAAGTCGATGAAATCCGCCAGATAATCGGCGCCGATGGGCTTATCTTCCAGGATCTGAACGATCTTATCGACGCTGTACGTGCCGAGAACCCGGATATTCAACAGTTTGAATGTTCAGTGTTTAATGGCGTGTATGTGACGAAAGACGTTGACCAGCAGTACCTCGATTTCCTGGATACCCTGCGTAATGACGATGCCAAAGCGGTACAACGTCAGAACGAAGTGGAAAACCTCGAAATGCACAACGAAGGGTAATTTCCTTCTCCGGGCAAGGGCGTAGGCAGCGCCCTTGCTTGCAACTCCCCGTAAAATCCTGCAAAGTCAGCCCTGAAGCAAGAAAGGGCAAATACACATGAAACGACTCATCGTAGGGATCAGCGGCGCCAGCGGCGCGATTTATGGCGTGCGCTTATTACAGGTATTGCGTGACGTTGCTGACGTGGAAACCCATCTGGTCATGAGTCAGGCGGCACGGCAGACGCTTTCGCTGGAAACGGATTTTTCTTTACGTGAAGTACAGGCTTTCGCAGATGTCACCCACGATGCGCGTGATATTGCGGCCAGTATCTCCTCAGGCTCTTTTAAGACGGCGGGAATGGTGATTTTGCCATGCTCCATCAAAACCCTTTCAGGCATTGTGCACAGTTATACCGATGGGTTGCTGACCCGTGCGGCAGATGTGGTGCTGAAAGAGCGCCGCCCGTTAGTGTTGTGCGTACGCGAAACACCGCTGCATCTTGGACATCTGCGCCTGATGACGCAGGCGGCTGAAATCGGTGCCGTGATTATGCCGCCGGTTCCGGCGTTTTATCATCGCCCTCAGACCCTGGATGATGTGATTAATCAAACGGTTAATCGCGTTCTCGACCAGTTTAACATTGCTCTGCCGCAGGAACTTTTTACCCGCTGGCAAGGGGCATAATTTGCACTTCCTCCGCGCATAATTTCTTCCGTTGCCCTGTTTCAGGGCAATTTTGTAACCGCGATCATATCCTCAACATTTAATTCGCCAAAACTCACCGAAACGCTGCGGTTCAACCGCTATACCTGCTATCTTCAACATCAGGACAATATTGCAACGTTTTATTAACAAATTTAACGTCAAATATCCTCATTGACGTGAAAATGGCATAAGACCTGCATGAAAAAGCCTGCAAACACACAACACAACGTAAAACATAATAAAATTACGCCACTTGAGGGTTATGTATGAAGAAGACGGTTCTCGCTTTGTCTTTGCTGGTAGGACTTTCCGCAACAGCGGCCAGCTACGCAGCATTGCCACAGACGATTCGCATTGGAACAGATACCACCTATGCGCCTTTCTCATCGAAAGATGCCAAAGGGGATTTCGTGGGGTTTGATATCGATCTGGGTAACGAAATGTGTAAGCGTATGCAGATTAAGTGTACGTGGGTCGCCAGTGACTTTGATGCGCTCATTCCGTCGCTGAAAGCGAAAAAAATTGATGCGATTATCTCTTCTCTCTCTATCACCGAGAAGCGTCAGCAAGAGATTGCCTTCTCCGACAAACTGTATGCCGCTGACTCGCGACTGATTGCCGCGAAAGGCTCGCCGATTCAGCCAACCCTGGATTCACTGAAAGGGAAACACGTTGGTGTCCTGCAAGGCTCAACGCAGGAAGCCTATGCCAACGATACCTGGCGGAGTAAAGGTGTCGATGTGGTGGCCTACGCCAACCAGGATCTCATCTATTCCGACCTGACGGCGGGACGTCTTGATGCTGCATTGCAGGATGAAGTGGCGGCCAGCGAAGGGTTCCTCAAACAGCCTGCCGGTAAAGATTATGCGTTTGCCGGTTCTTCTGTAAAAGACAAGAAATTCTTTGGCGACGGTACCGGTATTGGTCTGCGTAAAGACGATACCGAGCTGAAAGCGGCGTTTGATAAAGCGCTGGGCGATCTGCGTAAAGACGGTACCTACGACAAAATGGCGAAAAAGTACTTTGACTTTAATGTCTACGGTGACTGATTCGCCGCAGCGGGAAATTTACTGCACCGTTTTGGTTAACCAAAGCGGTGCATGATAAGTTCCAGGCACTGTTATGGTGCAATCGTCGCTGTCGAAATGAGCATGAATGCATACTTAAGCGTTTTTCATGCAAATTAATATTGCTGGCAGGGTAGAATGTTTTGCCTTGTCAGCCCGATTGATGGCACGATAACTGCTGCTGGTCCTGTAAAGATCCCCTATAAAAGACAGTCTGTTGAGGATAGTTATGAAAAAACTGGTGTTGTCTCTTTCTCTGGTTCTGGCTTTCTCCAGTGCTACCGCAGCATTTGCAGCCATTCCGCAAAAAATTCGGATCGGTACCGATCCGACTTATGCCCCGTTCGAATCAAAGAATGCACAGGGTGAATTAGTCGGTTTTGATATCGATCTGGCGAAAGAACTGTGTAAACGTATTAATACACAATGTTCCTTCGTGGAAAACCCGCTGGATGCGCTGATCCCTTCGTTAAAAGCGAAGAAAATCGACGCGATCATGTCTTCGCTGTCCATCACTGAAAAACGTCAGCAGGAAATCGCGTTTACCGACAAGCTTTATGCAGCCGATTCTCGTCTGGTTGTCGCGAAAGCGGCTGACATCCAGCCTACTATTGAATCCCTGAAAGGGAAGCGTGTTGGCGTATTGCAGGGCACCACCCAGGAAACGTTCGGCAATGAACACTGGGCGCCAAAAGGCATTGAAATCGTTTCTTATCAGGGGCAGGACAATATCTATTCCGACCTGACGGCAGGACGTATTGATGCGGCGTTCCAGGATGAAGTCGCGGCGAGCGAAGGTTTTCTGAAGCAGCCTGTAGGCAAAGATTACAAATTCGGCGGCCCGTCAGTGAAAGATGAAAAACTGTTCGGCGTCGGTACCGGGATGGGTCTGCGCAAAGAAGACAATGAGCTGCGCGAAGCCCTGAACAAAGCATTCGCAGAAATGCGTGCTGATGGTACTTACGAGAAGCTGGCGAAAAAGTACTTCGATTTTGATGTTTACGGTGGCTAATCACCCCGGCAGTTGATAAAGCCCACTCCCTCCTGCTGATGCAGGAGGGTGAAAAAAGAGGCGAAGCATTACCACACACGACAGGACAGGCAGCATGTTGTACGGGTTTTCAGGCGTTATTTTACAGGGCGCGATTGTTACGCTGGAGCTGGCTCTCAGCTCAGTTGTGCTGGCCGTTCTCATCGGTCTCGTCGGCGCGGGGGCAAAGCTATCGCAAAGCCGCTCGATGGGGCTTATCTTCGAAGGATACACCACCCTGATCCGTGGGGTGCCGGATCTGGTCTTAATGCTGCTGATCTTCTACGGGTTGCAAATCGCGCTTAACGCGGTGACCGACGCGATAGGGATCGGCCAGATTGATATCGATCCGATGGTTGCCGGTATTATCACCCTGGGTTTCATTTACGGCGCCTATTTCACGGAAACGTTCCGTGGGGCGTTTATGGCCGTGCCCAAAGGGCATATTGAGGCGGCTACGGCGTTCGGTTTTACCAGCTCGCAAACCTTCCGCAGAATTATGTTCCCGGCGATGATGCGTTATGCCTTGCCGGGGATTGGCAATAACTGGCAGGTGATCCTCAAGGCCACGGCGCTGGTTTCACTCCTCGGACTGGAAGATGTGGTTAAAGCCACCCAGTTGGCAGGTAAAAGCACCTGGGAACCGTTCTATTTCGCGGTGGTGTGTGGGGTCATCTATCTGGTATTTACCACCGTCTCGAATGGCGTGCTGCTCTTTCTTGAGCGTCGCTACTCTGTGGGTGTGAAGAGGGCTGACCTGTGATCGACATTATTCAGGAGTACTGGAAATCTCTGCTCTGGAGCGATGGTTATCGCTATACCGGCGTGGCGATCACCTTGTGGTTGCTGATTTCCTCCGTGGTGATGGGCGGGATTCTGGCCGTGTTTATGGCCATCGGTCGCGTCTCAAGCAACAAATTCATCCAGTTTCCTATCTGGCTGTTTACCTATATTTTTCGTGGTACGCCGCTTTATGTGCAACTGCTGGTGTTCTATTCCGGGATGTATACGCTGGAGATCGTTAAAGGTACTGATTTCCTCAATGCGTTTTTCCGCAGCGGACTTAACTGTACGGTACTGGCGCTTACGCTGAATACCTGTGCGTATACCACCGAAATTTTTGCTGGCGCTATTCGCTCGGTACCGCACGGCGAGATTGAAGCGGCACGCGCTTATGGCTTCTCATCATTCAAAATGTATCGCTGTATTATTTTGCCTTCCGCATTGCGAATTGCGTTGCCAGCATACAGCAATGAAGTCATTTTAATGTTGCACTCAACGGCGCTGGCATTTACGGCGACGGTGCCGGATTTGTTGAAAATCGCCCGCGATATCAACTCGGCAACTTACCAGCCATTTACCGCATTCGGTATTGCCGCCGTACTGTATTTGATGATTTCGTATGTCCTGATCAGTCTGTTCCGCAAAGCGGAAAAACGCTGGTTGCAGCATGTAAAACCTTCGACGCACTGAGAACATGATGTCTGAGAATAAATTAAACGTAATCGATTTACACAAACACTACGGCGAGCATGAAGTGCTGAAAGGGGTATCGCTGCAGGCTAATGCCGGGGATGTGATCAGCATTATCGGCTCATCCGGTTCCGGGAAAAGTACCTTTCTGCGCTGTATTAACTTCCTCGAAAAGCCGAGTGAAGGTTTAATCGTGGTCAACGGACAGAACATCAATCTGGTTCGGGACACCGATGGTCAGCTCAAGGTGGCGGATAAAAACCAACTGCGTTTGCTGCGTACGCGTCTGACGATGGTGTTCCAGCATTTCAACCTCTGGAGTCACATGACCGTGCTGGAAAACGTCATGGAAGCACCTATTCAGGTGTTAGGTCTGAGCAAGCAGGAAGCCCGCGAGCGCGCGGTGAAGTACCTTGCGAAGGTCGGCATTGATGAGCGTGCTCAGGGGAAATACCCGGTGCATCTTTCCGGTGGTCAGCAACAGCGTGTCTCTATTGCGCGCGCGTTGGCTATGGAGCCAGAAGTGCTGTTATTTGATGAGCCAACTTCGGCGCTTGATCCGGAGCTGGTAGGCGAAGTGTTGCGCATTATGCAACAACTGGCGGAAGAGGGGAAAACCATGGTCGTGGTGACTCACGAAATGGGCTTTGCTCGCCATGTTTCTACCCACGTGATTTTCCTGCATCAGGGGAAAATAGAAGAAGAAGGTGAGCCAGAGCAGTTGTTTGGTAATCCGCAAAGTCCCCGCTTGCAGCAGTTCCTTAAGGGATCGTTGAAGTAACGTTGTGCCCGGTGGCGCTGTGCCAACCGGGCCTGCGTTATGGCGTGCGCATCCGATGTTTACGCCGGGTTACGTTCCAGTCGATATACCCAGTCATCGTAGCGTATGCCATTGACCTCATACGCTTTCTCCAGCACCTGAGTACGTATAAATCCCTGTTTCTCCAGCACACGCACGGAAGGCGTATTATCCGCCAGCACGTAACCGTTAATCGCGTTTACACCCGTTTGGGTAAAGGCGTACCGGCAGATGGCCTCGAGTGCTTCGCTGGCAATCCCTTTGCCTTGCGCCGGTGGGATCACGGTATAGCCGACGTCGGCTTCCTGCGGATGCAGATGGCTTATCTGTAACCCAATATCGCCCAGCGGTGTGCCGTTTTTTTGGCAGCGAATAACAAAAGTATGCTGTGCGGCAAGGCGACGGGCGAACAGGAGCCGGGTTTCTCTTTCCGGGCTGATATTGGCCATAAAACGCATAATGTCCGGGTTTTCACGCAGCGCCAGGAAAAACAGCCAGTCTGAAGCTTGAAAAGGGGACAGCGTAAGTCGTGATGTCGTAATGATCGCCATAAAGTCGTTATTCCGGTAGTCAGGCTTATCACCTTACCACCGGAACGATTGTGATGAACAGAGGAGAGGATCAGTGGATAACATCCGCCAGCGCTTCTTCTAAGTCGTACCAGCGAAAAGCAAATCCGGAAGCCTCCAGCCGTTTGGGAAGCGCGCGTTGTCCACCAAGAACCAGCACGGAAGATTCCCCCATCAGCAGCCGAATGGCGGTAGCCGGTACGCGAACAATTGCGGGACGGTTCAGCGCATGACCCAGCGCATGGGCAAATTGTTCATTACGCACGGGATACGGCGAAACCATATTGAAAGGCCCCTGCAAGTCGTGATTGAGCAACCAGAGAATACCGTTGACCATATCATCGATGTGTATCCAGGCCAGGTATTGACGCCCGGTACCGATAGGCCCCCCCATCCCGATACGAAAAGAGGGAACCATTTTCGCCAGAATTCCACCTTTCGGCGCCAGTACCACGCCGGTTCGCAGTAAACAAACCCGTGTTTTTTCACTTTGCGCGCTACTGGCTACCTGCTCCCAGCGCGCACAAAGTTTATGGGTAAACTCGTTGTGAGGCGGCTCTTCTTCTGTTACCACCACTTCACCCAGATCGCCGTAATAACCCGCGGCGGAACCGGAGATCAGCACCGCAGGCGGCGTGTCGCTGGCGTTAATTAAGTCAGCCAGCTTTTGCGTGATGCTCCAGCGGCTCTGGCACAAGCGTTCCTTTTGCTGTTCGGTCCAGCGTTTGTCGGCAATAGGTTCCCCGGCGAGGTTAATCACGGCGTCAACATGGTTGAGGTTTTTCTTATCCTCCAGCCCTTTCCAGAGTATGACCCGGGAGTCCAGAATCTGGCGTGCCTTTTCAGGGTTTCGCGTCACAACCGTCACCTGATGTCCTGATTCCAGCAAACGGGGGATCAAATGACGTCCAATCAGACCAGTACCACCGGTTACCACTATTTCCATACCGCCTCCCGAAGTCTGCGCTTAGCGTCGCCAGCTCAGTGTCATTGAGACGGAATCGGCGTAACGCAGTGCATGTAGTTTATCGATCTCTACTTCAGCATAAGTGACCCAGTGATGTTCACGTGCGATATCGAGCACATCCTGAGTTAATTTTTCCAACAATGAGAAGCGGTTGCTCTCAACATGCCCAATGATGCTTTTGGTGATGGTGCGATAATTCAGCGCATCGCTGATGTTTTCGCTGGTGCGCGCGTTTTCCGCCGGGTAATGAATAACAACATTGATGACAATGTCCTGGCGGTTGTTGATCTCTTCTTCTTTGATACCAATAAACGTGCGCAGGCGAAGATTTTTTATACGAATAATAGCGTCAGACTGTGACATTGCAGGTCTCCTCCATGTATGAACCTCTGCATGATACACGAGAATAGGAATGCGTTATCTCCCCCGAACGAGGGCGCGTCTATTGCGCGTGCTGCATTGCCCGCACTGTCGCGGGGCGCGTACGGATCCGCTCGAACCAGTTATTGACCGCCGGGAACATATCGAGATCGATCCGTTGCCGTAGATGCGCATTTACCCATGGCCAGCACGCGATATCGGCAATGCTGTACTGATCGCCCCCCAGCCACGGGGACGATTCCAGACGTTTGTTCAGCACGTTATACAGGCGCTGCGTCTCAACCTGATATCGTTCAATGGCGTAGGGGATCGTCTGTGGCGCGAAGTGGTTGAAATGATGATTCTGACCGAGCATCGGGCCAAGCCCGCCGACCTGCCAAAAAAGCCACGTCAGCGTTGTGTGGCGCTCGCGTAATTTTTCACTCAGCAATTGTCCGGTTTTTTCCGCCAGATACAGCAAGATCTCACCCGATTCAAACACACTGAACGGCGCACCGCCGTCTGCAGGCGTATGGTCAACAATCGCCGGAATTTTATTATTGGGCGAGATAGCTAAAAATTCGGGGCGGAACTGACTACCTTTACTGATATCCACGTTGATCAGACGATAGTCAAGGCGGGTCTCTTCCAGAAACAGCGTAATTTTGTGTCCGTTGGGGGTTGGGGCGTAGTAGAGGTCGATCATTTCAGCTCCCGTGCATCTCGAAAAAATGGCTGACCAACACAAGTATAGAAAGCCTCTTGCGGTACGTGAGTTTTCATCAAGTGACAGTACGCAAAAGACTCTATATTTTGGGATAACGGCAAAACAGCAATGAGGATATTATGAGCAAACCCGCGATAACGCTCTGGTCAGACGCTAACTTTTTTTCTCCCTATGTGATGTCTGTCTACGTTGCCCTGCAGGAGAAAGGCCTTCCCTTTACCCTCAAAACTGTTGATCTGAACAGCGGTGAACATTTACAACCGACCTGGCAGGGCTATACGCTCACCCGTCGCGTCCCGGTGCTGGAGATCGAAGGTTTTGAGCTCAGCGAATCTTCGGCCATTGCGGAGTACCTGGAAGACTGCTTTGCGCCGCCGCAATGGGAGCGCATTTACCCTCTCGACCTGCAAAAACGTGCTCGCGCTCGCCAGATCCAGGCGTGGCTGCGAAGTGACTTAATGCCGATTCGCGAAGAGCGTCCCACGGATGTGGTGTTTGCTGGCGCGAAAAAAGGCCCTCTCAGCGAGGCGGGAAACGCCAGCGCGGCGAAACTGTTTGCGACGGCAGGCAATTTGCTTGCTCACGGTAAACCGAATTTGTTTGGTGAATGGTGTATTGCCGACAGCGATCTGGCGTTAATGATTAACCGTCTGGTGTTACAGGGTGATGAGGTGCCTGAACCGCTGGCTGATTATGCAGCATTCCAGTGGCAGCGCGCTTCTGTCCAGCGTTTTATCGCGCTTTCTGCTAAGCGTTCTGGCTGAAAATCCCTGCGTATTCCAGTATCATAGAGGGGTTATTTACGACGAGGAGTGAGTGATGAAACTGATGTTTGCATCAGACATTCATGGGTCGTTACCCGCCACAGAACGTGTACTCGAACTGTTTACTCAAAGCGGTGCACAATGGCTGGTGATACTGGGGGATGTGCTGAACCACGGCCCGCGCAATGCGTTGCCGGAAGGCTATGCGCCTGCTCAGGTTGCAGACCTTCTTAACACGCAGGCCAGCCGGATCATTGCCGTGCGGGGGAACTGCGACAGCGAAGTCGATCAAATGCTGCTTCATTTCCCGATGACAGCGCCCTGGCAGCAGATACTGATGGAAAACCAGCGCCTGTTTCTGACGCATGGCCACCTTTTTGGCCCGGAGAACCTTCCTGCATTAAATGCCGGAGATGTGCTGGTGTATGGGCATACCCATCTGCCTGTTGCAGAAAAGCGGGGAGAGGTATATCACTTTAATCCAGGTTCAGTGAGCATCCCGAAAGGTGGCTTTAAGGCAAGCTACGGGATTCTGGATGATAATGTTATACGTGTTATCGCACTCAATGATCAAAGTACCATTGCGCAGATGACAATTAATCCGTACTTTACCCCACAATTGTAAACGCGCCGTAAGAGCGCTAGATAAAGAAGGTTTCCTGATGGTGGAACAGCGTCGTTTGGCAAGTACTGAATGGGTGGATATTGTGAATGAAGACAACGAAGTCATCGCACAATCCAGCCGCGAACAAATGCGAGCGCAATGTTTACGTCATCGTGCAACATACATCGTTGTGCATGATGGCATGGGCAAAATCCTGGTTCAGCGTCGTACCGAAACAAAAGACTTTTTGCCGGGTATGTTAGATGCCACTGCGGGTGGTGTGGTACAGGCCGATGAGCAACTGCTTGAGTCTGCCCGTCGTGAAGCGGAAGAGGAACTGGGGATTGCAGGCGTTCCGTTTGCAGAACACGGCCAGTTCTATTTCGAAGACAAACACTGCCGCGTGTGGGGCGCTCTGTTTAGCTGCGTTTCCCACGGCCCGTTTGCGCTTCAGGAAGCCGAAATCAGCGAGGTCTGCTGGCTGACGCCGGAGGAGATCACCGCACGTTGCGATGAATTTACGCCAGATTCGCTGAAAGCGTTGGCACTGTGGATGACCCGCAATGCCAAAAACGAATCTGCGAAACCGGAGAATAAACCGGAAAAAGAGGAAGAGGCTGAATAAGCCTCAGCAACTCTCCCGCAGGCACAGGCTGGACGCGATAGGTTTATTGTCGCGCCAGTCTCCGTCATTCAGACGTTCCAGTAGCGCTTTCCCGGCTTCAATCCCAATTTTACGATGAGGCACTGCCATCGTCGTCAGCGGCGGCTGACAGACCCGGCTCACGTCACTATCGCCAAAACCCACGACGGCCAAATCGTCCGGCACTTTGATACGCCGACGCTGGCATTCATACAGCACACCGCACGCCAGTTCATCCGATACGCAAACCAGCGCATCCAGCTCCGGCCACGCCAGCAAGAATTCAGGCAATTGTGCAGCCCCGGTGGAAAAATTGGGCGGCATGGCGGCGTTAATCACCCGATTTGGCGACATGTGGTGGCGAAGCATCGCTTTGTACCAGCCCTGCAAATGCTGCTGGAAAATCCACTGCTCCTGGTTGGCGCACAGCAGGCCAATATTCTGATAGCCACGCTGAATCACCATTTCGGTGAGTTCATACATGGCCGCGACGTTATCAATCCCGATATTCATGTCGATAGGATCGGCGCGCACGGCACCCATTTCCATCACCGGAATCGAGGCATGTTTCAGCCAGTGGCGGACGGTGTCAGAGTGTTCGACGCTGAGCAAAATGGCGGCGGCAATATTCGATGCCAGCAGCGTTTCAAGCAGCTTCTCTTCCTGTTCAAGACGGTGTTGGGACTCCGCCAGCATGATCTGATATCCGGCAGGTTGTAGTACCTGCTGTAGCCCGGCGAACATCTCAGAGCAACCGGATTCGGAGAGATTGGGGACGACCATCGCAATCGTCCAGGACGATGCTGATGCCAGGGCGCTGGCGGCCAGATTCGGCATGTACCCCAGTTCCTGCACTGCTGCTTCAATTTTTTCTCGCAGTTTATCGGAAACCTGCTCAGGCGTGCGCAATGCGCGGGACACCGTCATAGTCCCCACTCCGGCAAGCTGGGCAACATCAGAGATGGTCACTTTGCCGGTACTACGTCGTTTTCGGGTTAGAGACATACAAATTCCTGGTGACCAGACGCGTTTTTCTTGTCATCCATCGCTTTACGTAGGTTTGAGTATACGCCTTAAATCCCGTTTTTTACTGTGATTTCCCGTGCGAATTGTAATTTGATAGCGCTATCACAATTTTGGATGTTAGAAATTGGTAGCGCTATCTTTGTGATCTTGATCGCAGCTATCCGCGATGCGGTTGAATAAAGTTTGCTCATCTTTTGCGTTGTGGCCGGAGGGCAGAGTGCTCAGAAAATGGATACACGATACCACCATTACGCTACAGGATAGCGTTGAAAACTGGCCCCAGGCGCTGGCGCTGTGCGCCAGGCCGCTGCTTGAGATGAACGTTATCTCCCCGGAGTATGTGACGGCGATTATCGGGCAGCATCACAAATTAGGGCCGTATTATGTGCTGGCTCCAGGGCTGGCGATGCCGCATGCGCGGCCAGAAGAAGGGGCGAAAGGACTCGGCCTCTCATTATTAAAACTGAAACAGGGCGTCTCTTTTGATGCCGGTGAGTTTGATCCCGTCGATGTGATTGTGATGCTGGCGGCACCGGACAAACATAGCCATATCGAAATGATTTCCACACTCGCAGCGCTATTTTCCAGCGATGAGGATATGGAAAAATTACATCAGGCGAATACGCTGGAGGAGATAAAAACAATTATCGACCGCTTCTGATTTAATTATTTAATCCGATGAATCACAACATTACGCGCCAGCGTGATGGGGCTTACTCTACGCAAAAAAGGGGACAACAATGAAAATCATGGCTATTTGCGGTTCTGGTCTGGGCAGTAGTTTTATGGTCGAAATGAATATTAAAAAAGTACTCAAAAAGCTGGAAATAGAGGCCGAGGTTGAACACTCAGATCTCTCCTCTGCAACGCCTGGTGCGGCTGACCTTTTTGTGATGGCAAAAGACATTGCCGCCAGCGCCAGCGTGCCGGAAAGCCAACTGGTGGTTATCAATAACATCATCGACATCAACGAACTCGAAGCGCAATTGCGCGGCTGGTTCGAAAGACGTTAACTCTGATTAGGCGAGGTGGATATGATTATCCTTGAAACGCTGAATTTCGCTGTTGATATTTTAAAAGTCCCTTCAGTACTGGTCGGGTTAATTGCGTTAATTGGTCTTGTCGCGCAGAAAAAAGGGTTTTCTGACGTGGTGAAAGGCACCATTAAAACCATTCTCGGGTTTATTGTGCTGGGCGGTGGCGCCACGGTTCTGGTGGGGTCATTAAATCCGTTAGGCGGTATGTTTGAACATGCCTTTAATATCCAGGGCATAATTCCAAACAATGAAGCCATTGTGTCGATTGCGCTGGAAAAATACGGTGCCTCAACCGCGCTGATTATGGCCTTCGGTATGGTGGCGAATATTATCGTCGCTCGTTTTACCCGCCTGAAGTACATCTTCCTGACCGGACACCACACGTTTTATATGGCGTGCATGATTGGGGTGATCCTGACAGTAGCGGGCTTTGAGGGAGTCGGTCTGGTCTTTACCGGCTCGTTGATCCTCGGTCTGGTGATGGCCTTCTTCCCGGCGATTGCGCAGCGTTATATGAAGCGCATTACCGGCAACGATGATATCGCCTTTGGCCACTTTGGTACGCTGGGCTACGTGCTGTCGGGCTGGATTGGCAGCAAGTTTGGCAAAGGTTCACGCTCGACGGAAGAGATGAACCTGCCGAAGAACCTGAGTTTCCTGCGCGACAGCTCCATCTCCATTTCCCTGACCATGATGATTATCTACCTGATCATGGCGGTGAGCGCAGGGCGTGAATACGTTGAAGCGACCTTCAGCGGCGGCCAGAACTACCTGGTGTACGCCATCATCATGGGGATCACCTTTGCGGCGGGAGTATTCATCATCCTGCAGGGCGTGCGCCTGATTCTGGCAGAAATCGTCCCGGCCTTCACGGGCTTCTCGGAAAAACTGGTGCCAAACGCGCGTCCCGCGCTGGACTGCCCGGTGGTCTATCCGTATGCGCCGAATGCGGTGCTGATTGGCTTCCTGTTCAGCTTCCTCGGCGGGCTGGTTGGACTGTTTATCTGCGGTCAGTTCAGTTGGGTGCTGATCCTGCCGGGTGTCGTCCCACACTTCTTCACCGGCGCAACGGCGGGTGTGTTCGGTAACGCCACGGGGGGACGTCGCGGGGCGATGATCGGTGCTTTTGCTAACGGTCTGCTGATTACCTTCCTGCCGGTACTGCTGCTGCCCGTACTCGGTGCGATTGGCTTTGCTAATACCACCTTCTCAGACGCCGACTTCGGCGCCGTCGGGATTGTGCTGGGCAACCTGGCCCGCTTCCTGTCACCACCTGCCATTACCGGACTCGTTGTCGCGGTGTTCGCACTGCTGGTGGCGTACAACGTCTTCGCTAAAAATAAATCTGCGAGCGGTAATGCGCAGGAAAACACCGGAGCCAAATCATGAATGAGATAACCCATCTGGCGCATCAAATTCGTCTTGAGACGCTGAAGTCATTGACGCAGCTGGGGTTTGGTCACTATGGCGGCAGTATGTCGGTCGTCGAAACCCTGGCCGTATTGTACGGCGCAGTCATGAAAATTGACCCGGCCAATCCAGACTGGCCCGAGCGCGACTATTTTGTGCTGTCGAAAGGACATGCGGGCCCGGCGCTCTATAGCACCCTGGCAATTAAGGGCTATTTCCCGGTTGAAGAACTGAGCACGCTGAACCAGAACGGGACGCGTCTGCCAAGCCACCCGGATCGCCTGAAAACGCGCGGTGTGGATGCCACCACGGGTTCCCTGGGGCAGGGGATCTCGATTGCGTGCGGCATGGCGTTATCGCACAAGCTGGCAGGAAGGCCAAATCGGGTGTTTTGTATTGTCGGTGACGGCGAGCTGAACGAAGGCCAGTGCTGGGAAGCGTTTCAGTTTATTGCCCACCATTGCCTCAATAACCTGACGGTATTTGTGGACTGGAACAAACAGCAGCTCGACGGCAAGCTGGACGACATCATCAGTGCGTTCGACCTTGAAGGGAAATTCCGCGCCTTTGGGTATGACGTGGTGACGGTAAAAGGGGACGACATTCCGACGCTGCTGGAGGTTACGTCGCGGGTTCCGGCTGCCGATGCGCGTCCGCGGGTGGTGATCCTCGACAGCATCAAAGGACAGGGCGTACCGTACCTGGAACAGCTTAGCAACTCGCACCACCTGCGTTTGACCAGGGAGAGCAAAGCGGCGCTTACCGAGACGATTCGCCAACTGGAGGCTTCACATGATTAAGGTTGCTCCTGCAGGACAGAAAGATTCTGTTGAGATGCGTAAAGTCTACGCCGGTTTTGTGGCGAAACAGATAGAGGCCGGAAGTGCCATCATTGCGCTCGAGGCGGATCTGATGAGTTCGATGGCGATGGACGGAGTGGCGCGCGATTATCCGCAGCACGTGATTAACTGCGGCATTATGGAGGCTAACGTGATTGGAACGGCGGCAGGGCTGTCGCTCACCGGGCGCAAACCGTTCGTGCACACCTTCACCGCCTTTGCCAGCCGTCGCTGCTTCGACCAACTGTTTATGTCGCTCGATTATCAACGCAACAACGTCAAGGTGATTGCCTCGGATGCCGGCGTGACGGCCTGTCACAACGGTGGCACGCACATGTCATTTGAGGATATGGGCATTGTGCGTGGGCTGGCGAATTCCGTGGTGCTGGAAGTCACCGACGCAGTGATGTTTGAGGATGTACTGCGCCAGCTCATCGACCTTGAAGGCTTTTACTGGGTACGTACGATCCGCAAACAGGCCTCGAGCGTCTATGCACCGGGTTCGACCTTTACGATTGGCAAGGGCAACGTGCTGCGTGAGGGGAGTGATATCACCCTGATTGCCAACGGCATCATGGTGGCGGAAGCGCTGGAGGCGGCGTATCAACTGGAGCAAGAGGGGGTCAGCGCGGCAGTCATCGATATGTTTACCCTGAAGCCAATCGACCGGATGCTGGTGAAAAACTACGCCGAGAAAACCGGGCGCATTGTGACCTGTGAAAACCACAGTATTCACAACGGGCTGGGGTCTGCTGTCGCGGAAGTATTGGTGGAAACCTGTCCGGTGCCGATGCGTCGTGTGGGGGTGAAGGAGCGTTATGGCCAGGTCGGGACGCAGGATTTCCTGCAAAAAGAGTATGGCCTGACGGCTGATGAAATAGTGAAGGCGGCGAAGGAACTGCTGTAAATAAAAGGGGCGACCAGATGGTCGCCCCTTTTTGTTGCCCGGCGGCGCTAACGCTTACCGGGCCTACGGTTTTGCAGGCCGGATAAGCGAAGCGCCATCCGGCAAAACCTTACTGCTGTTGCTGTGAAGACTGGATCGCGGTCAGAGCGATGGTGTAGACGATATCGTCAACCAGCGCGCCACGGGACAGGTCGTTCACCGGCTTGCGCATACCCTGCAGCATCGGCCCGATGGAGATCAGGTCGGCAGAACGCTGTACCGCTTTGTAGGTGGTGTTACCGGTGTTCAGATCCGGGAAGATGAACACGGTAGCGCGACCCGCAACCGGAGAGTTCGGTGCTTTGGACTTCGCAACATCAGCCATAACTGCGGCGTCATACTGCAGCGGACCATCGATCATCAGGTCAGGACGTTTTTCCTGCGCCAGACGAGTCGCTTCGCGTACTTTCTCTACATCGCTACCCGCGCCAGAGGTGCCGGTGGAGTAGGAGAGCATTGCCACGCGCGGTTCGATACCGAACGCGGTCGCGGAGTCAGCAGACTGAATCGCGATCTCTGCCAGTTGTTCTGCGGTCGGATCCGGGTTGATCGCGCAGTCGCCGTAAACGTAAACCTGTTCTGGCAGCAGCATGAAGAACACAGAAGACACCAGGGAGCTACCCGGCGCAGTTTTGATCAGCTGCAGCGGCGGACGAATGGTGTTCGCGGTGGTGTGAACGGCACCGGAAACCAGACCGTCAACATCATCCTGTTCCAGCATCAGGGTACCGAGAACCACGTTGTCTTCCAGCTGTTCGCGGGCAACAGTTTCGGTCATACCTTTGTTTTTACGCAGTTCGACCAGGCGAGCTACATAGCTTTCGCGAACCACATCCGGGTCAACGATTTCTACGCCAGCGCCCAGTTCAACGCCCTGAGAGGCGGCAACGCGGGTGATTTCATCCGGGTTACCCAGCAGTACGCAGGTAGCGATACCACGTTCAGCACAGATGGCGGCAGCTTTTACGGTACGCGGTTCATCGCCTTCCGGCAGAACAACACGTTTACCGGCTTTACGCGCCAGTTCGGTCAACTGGTAGCGGAATGCAGGCGGAGACAGACGACGGCTACGCTCAGAGGTCGCAGTCAGAGACTCGATCCAGTCAGCGTTGATGTAGTTAGCCACGTATTCCTGAACTTTCTCGATGCGCTCGTGATCGTCAACCGGTACTTCCAGGTTGAAGCTCTGCAGGCTCAGGGAGGTCTGCCAGGTGTTGGTGTTCACCATGAATACCGGCAGGCCAGTTTCGAAAGCACGTTCGCACAGTTTGGTGATGCGCGCGTCCATTTCGTAGCCGCCAGTCAGCAGCAGGGCGCCGATTTCTACGCCGTTCATTGCGGCCAGGCATGCTGCAACCAGCACGTCCGGACGGTCAGCGGAAGTCACCAGCAGAGAACCTGCGCGGAAGTGTTCCAGCATGTGCGGAATGCTGCGCGCACAGAAAGTGACAGACTTCACGCGACGCGTGTTGATATCGCCTTCGTTAACCACGGTAGCGTTCAGATGACGCGCCATGTCGATTGCACGCGTTGCGATCAGGTCGAAGCTCCATGGCACTGCGCCAAGAACCGGCAGCGGGCTGGATTCTTGCAGTTTAGCCGGATCAACTTTAACCACTTTCGCTTTGGAAGAGTCGTCAAAAATCTCAGACAGATCCGGGCGAGTACGGCCTTGTTCGTCAACAGGTGCATTCAGCTTGTTAACGATAACGCCAGTAATGTTGGTGTTTTTGGCGCCGCCAAAGCTGCTGCGAGTCAGTTCAATACGCTCGTTCAGCTGTTCTGGCGTGTCGGTACCCTGAGACATGACAAACACGATTTCTGCGTTCAGCGTTTTCGCGATTTCAAAGTTCAGAGCCTGAGCAAACTGATGTTTACGGGTCGGTACCAGACCTTCAACCAGAACGACTTCAGCATCTTTGGTGTTCGCGTGATAGTTCGCGATGATCTCTTCCATCAGCACATCTTTCTGATTGCTGGAGAGCAGAGATTCTACGTGGCTCATGTTCAGCGGTTCTGCCGCAGTCACAGAAGAGTTTGCACGTAAGATGGTCGTGGTCTGGTCTGGCGCATCGCCACCGGCGCGCGGTTGAGCGATTGGCTTAAAGACGCTCAGACGAACGCCTTTACGTTCCATAGCACGGATCACGCCAAGGCTGACGCTGGTCAGGCCGACGCTGGTTCCGGTAGGGATCAGCATAATAATACGGGACACGGTTTATCCTCTTTCGTTACCGCCAGTTTAAGCGGGTTACAAAACAGCACCGCCAGCAGGGCTGGCGGTGTGAAATCAGGCAGTCAGACGGCTCGCGTCTTGCGCGATAACCAGTTCTTCGTTGGTTGGGATAACCACCGCAGGACGGGTACCTTCTTTATTGATGAAACCAGATTTGCCGAAACGGGCAGCCAGGTTGCGTTCGTGATCAACTTCAAAGCCCAGCACGCCCAGTTTGCCCAGGGACAGTTCGCGAACCATCGCGGCGTTTTCACCGATACCACCGGTGAAGACAACTGCGTCCAGACGACCATCCATCAGCGCAGTGTAAGAGCCGATGTATTTCGCCAGACGGTGGCAGTAAACGTCCATTGCACGTTTAGCGTCTTCTTTGGTGGTGTAGTTGTCTTCAACGTAGCGGCAGTCGCTGGTGACTTCGGTCAGACCCAGCAGGCCAGACTCTTTGGTCAGCATTTTGTTGATGGCGTCAACGCTCATGCCCAGGGTGTCGTGCAGGTGGAAGATAATCGCCGGGTCGATATCACCGGAACGGGTACCCATTACCAGACCTTCCAGCGGGGTCAGACCCATAGAAGTATCGACACATTGACCATTACGGATAGCAGAAACAGAACCACCGTTGCCCAGGTGGCAAGTGATGATGTTCAGTTCTTCAACCGGTTTGTTCAGCATTTTTGCCGCTTCCTGAGTAACGAAGAAGTGGCTGGTGCCGTGTGCGCCGTAACGACGAACGCCGTGCTCTTTGTACAGGCTGTACGGCAGGGCATAGAGGTAAGATTCTTCCGGCATAGTCTGATGGAACGCGGTGTCAAACACAGCAACGTTCTTGTCTTTCAGATTCGGGAAGGATTTCAGCGCTTCTGCGATACCGATCAAATGAGCCGGGTTATGCAGCGGTGCGAAAGAGGCAGAGTCTTTGATGCCCTGAATAACGGAGTCATCAATAACCACGGAGCTGGTATACTTCTCACCGCCGTGTACGATACGATGACCAATAGCAGTCAGCTGCGCAGACAGTTCTGGTTTTTGTGCCAGAATAGTATTAACGATAAAGTTCAGCGCTTCACTGTGAGCGGCGCCTGCACCTAAAGCCGCTTCTTGTTTACCGCCGTCCATTTTCCATTTGATACGTGCTTCTGGGAGATGGAAACATTCGGCTAAACCAGAAAGGTACTCTTCACCATTAACTGCATCGATGATTGCAAATTTCAGTGAGGAGCTACCGCAGTTCAGAACCAGTACTAACTTACTCGACATGGAAGTACCTATTTATGATACGTGGCTAAAAAAACGTCAGTGAGCCATAGAGCGTAGCGCATGATGACGCTGACATTTATGATTAACATCATGCTCAATTATCTTTTTTGCATGATGGAAGAAATACCTTTGAGTCTATGCCATTTTGCGTATTTTTCAGCCAATGGCATACTGTATGTCAATTTGACGACTCAATAATTTTGTACTACTGACCATACAGGCCGACACAGGATACCCGATAGTGGGTATCGAAGACAAAATGTTTTGAACGTTGTCCCATGCAGTTGTTGTTTTGCACAAATATTTTAATTTTTGTATGTGAAGTTGAGGTAAAGCCATGTCGACACCGGATAATCGCTCCGTAAATTTTTTTAGTTTGTTTCGCCGGGGGCAGCTCTACGCAAAGACGTGGCCAATGGAAAAGCGACTCGCACCCGTTTTTGTCGAGAATCGCGTGATCCGGATGACGCGTTATGCCATTCGCTTTATGCCGCCCATTGCTGTGTTTACGCTGTGCTGGCAAATTGCGCTGGGAGGGCAGCTCGGCCCTGCTGTAGCGACCGCTCTTTTCGCACTCAGTTTGCCGATGCAGGGGTTATGGTGGTTGGGTAAACGCTCCGTAACACCACTGCCCCCCACAATTTTGAGTTGGTTTTATGAGGTTCGCAGTAAATTGCAGGAGGCCGGACAGGCGCTGGCGCCGGTAGAAGGTAAGCCTGATTACCAGGCATTAGCTGACACGCTTAAGCGCGCCTTCAAACAACTGGATAAAACTTTCCTTGATGATTTGTAATTGACCCCTGATTACGCATATAAAAGAAGGCATATGATGCCTTCTTTTTTTTTCACCGTAGTAGAAGTGATACAGGAGTCCCAAAATGGAAATGACTAACGCTCAACGTCTTATTTTGTCTAACCAGTACAAAATGATGACCATGCTCGACCCGAGCAACGCCGAACGCTATCGCCGTATACAGACGATCATTGAACGTGGTTATGGTTTGCAAATGCGTGAGCTGGATCGTGAGTTTGGTGAGTTGACCGAAGAAACCTGCCGCACGGTGATCGATATTATGGAAATGTATCACGCACTCCACGTTTCCTGGACTAACCTGAAAGACGCGCAATCTATTGATGAACGTCGTGTCACGTTCCTGGGTTTTGACGCGGCAACGGAAGCGCGTTACCTCGGCTATGTTCGCTTTATGGTGAATGTGGAAGGGCGCTATACTCATTTTGATGCGGGCACGCATGGTTTTAATGCTCAGACGCCGATGTGGGAGAAGTATCAACGTATGCTGAATGTCTGGCATTCTTGCCCACGTCAGTATCACCTGAGCGCGAATGAAATTAATCAAATCATTAATGCCTGAGGGGGTCAGTGTGCAGTGCAAAGGTTTTCTGTTTGATCTGGATGGAACGCTGGTCGACTCATTGCCCGCCGTAGAGCGAGCGTGGTGCAACTGGGCCGATCGTTTTGGGCTCAATCACGATGACGTGCTGGGCTTTATACACGGCAAACAGGCGATCACCTCGCTAAGACACTTTATGGCGGGCAAGTCTGAATCGGAGATTGCGGCCGAATTCTCGCGTCTGGAACAAATAGAGGCCACTGATACCGCCGGAATCGTCGCTCTGCCTGGTGCGATTGCATTGCTGAATCACCTCAATAAAGCCGGGATCCCCTGGGCGATTGTCACATCCGGCTCCATGCCGGTCGCCCGTGCCCGGCATAAGGCGGCGGGACTTCCTGTCCCGGAAGTCTTTGTCACGGCCGAACGGGTAAAAAGAGGCAAGCCGGAACCGGATGCCTACCTGCTGGGCGCTCAGTTGATCGGACTTTCGCCGCACGAATGTACCGTGGTTGAAGATGCGCCTGCCGGGATCCTTTCCGGCCTGGCCGCGGGATGTCATGTTATTGCGGTGAATGCGCCAGAAACGGCCACTCGCCTCGATGAAGTTGATTTTTCCCTGCAGAGTCTTGAACAGATTTCCGTGACCAAACAACCCAACGGAAATGTCGTGGTTCTCAGACATACCTGATCATGATTTAGCCCCGCTCAATCGGGGCTTTTTTATGGCAGAATCAATCTATACCCCTCATTACACAAGGATATGTTGTGAACGGTGAATTGATATGGGTTCTCTCCTTACTGGCGTTCGCCGTTATCCTGTTTGCGACGGGCAAAGTGCGTATGGACGCGGTTGCTTTGCTGGTCATCGTGGCGTTTATTCTGAGTGGAACGCTGAGCATTACGGAGGCGTTTTCGGGGTTTAGCGATCCTAACGTTATCCTGATTGCCGCCTTATTTATTATCGGTGATGGTCTGGTGCGCACTGGCGTGGCGAGCATCATGGGAACCTGGCTGGTAAAAATGGCCGGTAGCAGTGAAATTAAAATGCTGGTGCTGCTGATGATTACCGTTGCCGGTCTGGGCGCGTTTATGAGCTCAACAGGCGTCGTTGCTATCTTCATTCCCGTGGTATTAAGCGTGTCAATGCGTATGCAGACGTCGCCTTCGCGTCTGATGATGCCGCTCAGTTTTGCCGGACTTATCAGTGGGATGATGACCCTGGTCGCCACCCCCCCTAACCTGGTCGTCAACAGCGAATTGCTGCGCGAAGGGTTACACGGTTTTAGCTTCTTTAGCGTTACGCCGATAGGACTGGTGGTTCTGGTACTTGGGATAATCTATATGCTGCTGATGCGCTTCATGCTCAAAAGTGAGACGCCGGGGCAGCATCGTGAAGGGTGGAAACGGCGTACCTTCCGCGATTTAATCAAAGAGTATCGCCTGACAGGACGCGCTCGTCGTCTTGCTATTCGTCCGGGTTCTCCGCTGGTGGGCCAGCGTCTGGATGACCTGAAATTGCGCGAGCGCTACGGCGCAAACGTCATTGGCGTGGAGCGCTGGCGGCGTTTTCGGCGAGTGATCGTCAATGTTAATGGTGTGTCGGAATTTCGCGCCCGCGACGTGTTACTGATCGATATGTCGGCAGCCGAAGTAGATCTTCGTCAGTTTTGCAGCGAGCAATTACTGGAGCCGATGGTGCTGCGTGGGGAATATTTTTCCGATCAGGCGCTGGATGTCGGGATGGCAGAGATTTCGCTGATCCCTGAATCAGAGTTAATTGGCAAGTCGGTTCGGGAAATCGCCTTTCGTACACGCCACGGGCTGAACATTGTGGGTCTGAAACGTGATGGTGTTGCGATGGAAGGCGCCGTGGTCGATGAACCGTTGCTGATGGGCGATATTATTCTGGTGGTGGGAAACTGGAAACAGATAAGCCTGCTGGCGCAACAGGGCCGTGACTTTGTGGTGCTCAATATGCCAGAGGAGGTCAGCGAGGCTTCGCCGGCGCACAGCCAGGCGCCACATGCGATTTTTTGTCTGGTGCTGATGGTGGCGTTGATGCTGACAGATGAAATCCCTAACCCTGTCGCCGCCATTGTCGCCTGTCTGTTGATGGGTAAGTTCCGCTGCATTGACGCAGAAAGCGCCTATAAATCCATTCACTGGCCGAGCATCATCCTGATTGTCGGCATGATGCCTTTTGCGCTGGCGCTGCAAAAAACCGGCGGTGTCGATCTGGTGGTAAAAGGATTGATGGACGTTGGGGGCGGGTACGGCCCGTATATGATGCTGGCCTGCTTGTTTGTTATGTGTGCCAGTATCGGATTATTTATTTCTAATACCGCGACGGCAGTGCTGATGGCACCCATTGCGCTGGCGGCGGCGAAGTCTATGGGCGTTTCGCCGTATCCTTTTGCTATGGTAATTGCGATGGCGGCATCGGCGGCCTTCATGACGCCCGTATCGTCACCGGTCAATACGCTGGTTCTGGGGCCGGGGAACTACAGCTTTAGCGACTTTGTGAAGCTGGGTGTGCCGTTCACCGTCATCGTGATGGTGGTCTGTGTGATAATGATACCGATGCTGTTTCCGTTCTGATGTTGTGTCGCGTTGCCGGATGGCGCTGGCGTCATCCGGCAACGGTTATAGCGGAGAATCCTGGCTAATCTCATCCAGAGATAAGTGGAAGCTTGGCACGAACACCTCCATAAAATAGTCCATCTCTTCGCTACGGCGCGATTCCAGCGTTTTTTCCAGACGCGCTTTTGCCAGCAAAAATTCATGGTTGCCCGCAGACAACTCTTCCAGACACTTCAGATAAGCGCACAGCGCATCGGCCTGTTTAACAATCGATTTTTCTTCTTCGCTGTAGGTTTGCTCATCAATCAGCGGCGCGAAAATATCACGCAGTTCCTCAGGCACCATATCGACCAGTTTCTGCTGCGCGATTTTCTCAATGGCTTTGTATTCCTGCGCGATTTGCGAGTTAAAGTATTTGACCGGGGTAGGCAGATCGCCCGTCAGAACCTCAGAGGCATCGTGATACATTGCCAACAGAGCAATACGTTCTGCATTGACCTGACCTGCAAATTTACGGTTTTTAATGGCGGCCAGCGCATGAGCGACCATGGCAACCTGTAAGCTGTGTTCGGAGACGTTTTCCGTGCGTACATTACGCATCAGCGGCCAGCGGTTAATGAGTTTGAGGCGGGAGAGATGGGCAAAAAAATGGCTCTGCTTCATAGTGACCTTTTCATCATGACAAGCTTTAGGTCATTTTGCGCAGAGATGGCGGCCGGATGCAAATATACTCGTCATACTTCAAGTTGCATGTGCGTTGGCTTTCGAGTTACTCGTCTCATCCATGAGACTCGCCCTTCCGGGCCGTCGCTCCGCGACGTTCAAATCTGTTCCAGACAGATTTGTCATTCACCCCAGTCACTTCATCTTCCTGCAACTCGAATTATTTAGAGTACACCGGCAGCCAATTTCAGACAGTGGCCTTAAGCCTGGTGATAACCCGACAGGAAACGCTCAAATTTACTGAGCGACAACTCAATGTCGTCAATACGTGGCAGCGTCACGATGCGGAAGTGATCCGGCCATGGCCAGTTGAATGCGCTTCCCTGAACCAGCAGCACTTTTTCCTGTAACAGGAAATCGAGCACCATTTTCTGGTCGTCATGAATATTAAAGCGTTTTGCATCAATTTTCGGGAACATATACAGCGCGCCACGTGGTTTCACGCAGGAAACACCGGGAATATCATTAATCAATTCCCATGCGCGGTTACGCTGTTCATAAAGGCGTCCGCCCGGCATGATAAATTCACTAATGCTCTGGTATCCGCCTAATGCGGTTTGAATAGCGTGTTGCGCCGGCACGTTTGCACACAGACGCATTGATGCCAGCATCTCCAGGCCTTCGATATAGCCTTTTGCATGTTTCTTCGGCCCGTTCAGAACCATCCAGCCCTGACGGAACCCCGCTACACGATAGGTCTTGGACAAGCCGTTAAAGGTGATCGTCAGCAGATCCGGCGCCAGCGCGGCGATGGAATGGTGCTCAGCGTCATCGTAGAGAATTTTGTCGTAAATTTCGTCGGCAAAAATGATGAGATTATGCTGGCGAGCAATCTCAACAATTTCCATCAGCAGCTCTTTGGAATAAACGGCGCCGGTGGGGTTGTTGGGGTTGATGATGACAATACCACGGGTGCGCGGAGTAATTTTGGCGCGGATATCATCAAGATCAGGGAACCAGTCAGAAGATTCATCACAAAGGTAATGTACCGCTTTGCCACTTGAAAGCGAAACGGCTGCCGTCCACAACGGGTAGTCTGGCGCTGGCACCAGCATTTCATCCCCGCTGTTCAGCAACGCTTGCATCGCCTGAACGATAAGCTCAGATACGCCGTTACCAATATAGATATCTTCTACGGTGACATCGCGTATTCCGCGAGCCTGGTAATGCTGCATGATTGCTTTACGGGCAGAATAGAGACCTTTTGAGTCGCAATATCCTTGCGCTGTGGGCAAATTACGGATGACATCAACCAGAATCTCATCAGGCGCTTCAAACCCAAAAGGCGCGGGATTGCCAATGTTCAGTTTCAGAACTTTATTGCCTTCTTCTTCCAGACGTTTTGCTTCTTTCAGAACAGGGCCGCGGATGTCATAACAGACGTTATCTAATTTGCTGGATTTTTCAATAGGGGACATGAATCTTGACCTTTTAGCTGTTATTGCCACTCCCTGCCGTGGAAGTCAGCACGGAACAATGTACTCCCACGACGGTGAGTTTTGAAGGGTCTGCAGTAGAAGATTTTGCCCGCGGGCGGTGCATGAATGTGCTGTGAATGACTTTATTCTCGCCGATTTGTTAGTTTTATATTTGTTGTGATATCAATTTTGTGGAATATTATTCGTTACAATTACCCATGATTTGGTGTTTTATTTTGCTAAAAAATAATCTATTTTTGCGTCGGTTCACGTTCTCTGCAGGCCGCCAGCAGGTAAATAATTCGTAAATACTGAAAGCTTACAGCACGTGACTGTTATAAACATGTTCGGTGGGCTTGAGGGTGTAAATTTATTGTTAAGTAGGATTAATGAATACTATGTTTATTAATTAATTATTATTTAATATTTAAAAAGCATTTACCGAAGACATTAATAATAAAGAATACTTTGATCACCATAACATAACTTTGCATCAGATTAATCGCATTAAGGCTTATAAATAATGCGGTTTTAGGTTAAGATAAGCATGGAAAATGGCGCTAAGGTTATGATGTCTGCTATTCGCCAAGAGATGCGTTTATAACTAACTCATTGCGCAACTTGCTTTTTTTGTGTTTGCGAGAGTACGTTAACTATTCTTACATTTACCATGCTTACACGTTTAACATTAGCAAGAAACTACCAGCATCTAATAGATAAGACGCTTTTTAACGATATATATTTTAGTATATACCGGAGAGAGGAGTCATGTTGTCAGCAACGTGATATTCACTCTAACTTCGCTCAGTGACACCCGAGTGATACTGCCAGGGAGGGACATTACAAATGGAGTTGTTTGTTTCCGAATACACAGCATTAGCCCGCTCAGCTCAGTATGAGCCGCCAGTAAGTGAAAAATTATGATAAATGCAAATCGTCCGATCATTAATCTCGACCTCGATCTGCTGAGAACGTTTGTTGCTGTTGCGGATCTGAACACCTTCGCGGCTGCGGCTGCGGCTGTATGCCGTACGCAGTCTGCGGTCAGTCAGCAAATGCAACGCCTTGAGCAGCTCGTTGGAAAAGAATTGTTCGCCCGACATGGTCGTAACAAGCTTTTGACTGAACACGGTATCCAACTTCTGGGATATGCGCGAAAAATTCTGCGTTTTAATGATGAAGCTTGTTCATCATTAATGTTCAGTAATCTTCAGGGGGTATTAACAATCGGCGCTTCCGATGAATCTGCCGATACGATACTGCCTTTTTTACTCAATCGCATCAGTTCGGTTTATCCGAAACTTGCGCTGGACGTCAGGGTGAAGCGTAACGCCTTTATGGTCGATATGCTGAAGTCGCAGGAAGTCGATCTGATTGTGACCACTAATCGACCCGGCGCTTTCGACTGCCTTAATCTGCGCACATCACCTACTCACTGGTACTGTGCCGCAGAGTATGTGCTGCAAAAAGGCGAGCCGATTCCGTTAGTGTTGCTCGATGATCCCAGCCCGTTTCGTGACATTGTGCTGGCAACATTAAATGCGGCGAACATCCCGTGGCGTCTGGCGTATGTTGCGTCGACACTACCCGCAGTTCGTGCGGCGGTGAAGGCGGGATTAGGGATAACTGCGCGTCCAGTCGAGATGATGAGTCCCGATCTGCGCGTGCTGAGCGGTGTGGATGGACTACCGCCGTTGCCTGACACGGAATACTTACTGTGTCGCGACCCGGCCAGCCAAAATGAACTCGCACAGATTATCTACCAGGCGATGGACAGCTATCAGAATCCCTGGCAGTACGCGCAGTTTACCCCGGAAGGGGGAGACGACTCTCTGATAGTTGAAGGTGACTTCGAGTAACGCGCCACCCCAAAACGTTATTAAATGTAAGTGTAAAAAAGAACCGCTGATGATGAAAAATCACTCAGTGGTTCTTTTTTTGTACAAAATGTGGAAAATAGCATTCGCGGCTGATAAAAAATCTTATTAAATCAGTAGTTAAAGATTATTTTTCAGTATTGCGCATAAAATGCGCGCCTGGGGCTTGAGTTTCTGCCAATGTTAAAAAACTAGAGAAATTGTTGCTGTTTTTTAGGGTGGATTAACAAAAGCGTGTCACAGATCAAGAAAATACTCCTATTTAGGGGGAGGCATCTGCACGAAATCCTGTCAAAATAGAGACGCATTATCTCTTTAATCTCACAACGGACACGATTCAACAAAGTTAAAGCCGACTGGCGATGCGATCGAAATCAGTCATAAGGGCATTAAATGTTAACCAAGTTGTTTTGATGTAAATTAATGTGAGGTAACTTTTGTTAAAGTTGACAAAAGGTTATAGAAAGGAGTAAAAAACCACATCAATTAGCTGTTTAATCATTTTCTACAGTTATTGTAGGGTTTTTTTTATTCCTCCCCATGAATCGATGTGGCGTTCATCTGCCGAAAAGAGCAGAGAATTTGGCGCTACTTTTGATGAGTAAGCAATGAGTATGTCAACATCCACTGAAATCATCGCTCATCACTGGGCATTCGCTATCTTTCTTATTGTTGCCATTGGACTGTGCTGCCTGATGCTCGTCGGCGGTTGGTTTTTAGGCGGTCGCGCGCGCGCGAGGTCGAAAAACGTTCCGTTCGAATCAGGTATTGACTCAGTTGGCTCCGCCCGCTTGCGCCTGTCTGCCAAGTTTTATCTGGTAGCCATGTTCTTCGTTATCTTCGACGTTGAAGCGCTGTATCTGTTCGCATGGTCAACTTCTATCCGCGAGAGCGGCTGGATTGGCTTTGTGGAAGCTGCAATTTTTATTTTTGTGTTACTGGCAGGTCTGGTTTATCTGGTGCGTATTGGCGCGCTGGACTGGACGCCCGCGCGTTCACGCCGCGAGCGTATGAACCCGGAAACGAACAGTATCGCTAATCGTCAACGCTAACCGCGAGGCATTAAGATGGATTATACGCTCACCCGCATAGATCCTAACGGTGAGAATGACCGTTACCCCCTGCAAAAACAGGAGATCGTAACCGACCCCCTGGAGCAAGAAGTTAACAAAAACGTGTTCATGGGCAAACTGCATGACATGGTTAACTGGGGTCGTAAGAACTCAATTTGGCCGTACAACTTCGGCCTTTCCTGCTGCTACGTAGAGATGGTGACCTCGTTCACCGCCGTGCATGACGTGGCGCGCTTTGGTGCGGAAGTACTGCGTGCTTCGCCGCGTCAGGCTGACCTGATGGTGGTTGCGGGAACCTGCTTCACCAAAATGGCGCCCGTCATTCAGCGTCTTTATGACCAGATGCTGGAGCCGAAGTGGGTTATCTCCATGGGCGCATGTGCCAACTCTGGTGGTATGTACGATATTTACTCAGTGGTTCAGGGCGTTGATAAGTTTATCCCGGTGGATGTGTACATCCCGGGATGCCCGCCGCGCCCGGAAGCGTATATGCAGGCGCTGATGCTGCTGCAGGACTCCATTGGCAAAGAACGTCGTCCGCTCTCCTGGGTGGTTGGCGATCAGGGCGTTTATCGCGCCAATATGCAGTCAGAGCGCGAGCGTAAACGCGGCGAACGCATTGCAGTAACGAATCTTCGTACACCAGACGAGATTTAATTTGCGCCTGTCGGCAGCTGAACTTCGCTCATCACTACATAACTAGCGCGAAGCACTGCCGACCACCACGGACCATTTGCAATGGTGAACAATATGACCGACTTAACCGCGCAAGACGCCGCATGGCAAACCCGGGATCATCTGGATGACCCGGTCATTGGCGAACTGCGCAACCGTTTTGGGCCGGATGCCTTTACCGTTCAGGCGACCCGCACCGGAGTACCCGTTGTTTGGGTCAAACGCGAACAATTGCTGGAAGTTGGCGATTTCTTAAAGAAACTGCCAAAACCTTACGTCATGCTGTTTGACTTACACGGCATGGACGAGCGTCTGCGCACACACCGTGACGGGTTACCCGCCGCGGATTTTTCCGTTTTCTATCACCTGATTTCCATTGAACGCAATCGCGACATCATGCTCAAGGTGGCGTTGTCTGAAAACGACCTGCGTGTGCCGACCGTCACCAAACTGTTCCCCAATGCCAACTGGTATGAGCGTGAAACGTGGGAAATGTTTGGTATCGATATCGAAGGTCACCCGCACCTGACTCGACTGCTGATGCCGCATACCTGGCAGGGCCATCCGCTGCGTAAAGATTACCCGGCGCGTGCGACCGAATTCGATCCGTTTGAGCTGACCAAAGCCAAGCAGGATCTGGAAATGGAAGCGCTGACCTTTAAGCCAGAAGATTGGGGAATGAGTCGCGGTACCAACAACGAGGACTTCATGTTCCTCAACCTTGGTCCGAACCACCCGTCTTCCCACGGTGCATTCCGTATTGTGCTTCAGCTTGACGGCGAAGAGATCGTCGACTGCGTACCTGACATCGGCTACCACCACCGTGGCGCCGAAAAGATGGGCGAACGTCAGTCCTGGCACAGCTACATTCCGTACACTGACCGTATCGAGTACCTCGGCGGTTGCGTCAACGAAATGCCTTACGTGCTGGCCGTTGAAAAACTGGCGGGCATTACCGTGCCAGATCGCGTCAACGTGATCCGCGTGATGCTTTCCGAACTGTTCCGCATCAACAGCCACCTGCTGTATATCTCGACGTTTATTCAGGACGTCGGCGCCATGACCCCCGTGTTCTTCGCCTTTACCGACCGTCAGAAAATCTATGACGTGGTGGAAGCGATCACCGGTTACCGTATGCACCCGGCCTGGTTCCGTATCGGCGGTGTTGCTCACGATCTGCCGCGTGGATGGGACAAACTGCTGCGTGACTTCCTCGACTGGATGCCGAAGCGTCTGGATTCCTATGAGAAAGCCGCGCTGCGTAACACCATCCTGAAAGGCCGTTCGCAGGGCGTTGCCGCATATGGCAAGAAAGAAGCGCTGGACTGGGGCTGTACCGGTGCTGCGCTGCGCGCGACCGGGGTTGACTTCGACGTGCGTAAATCACGTCCGTACTCTGGCTACGAAAACTTCGACTTTGAAGTGCCGGTTGGCGGCGGTGTTTCCGACTGCTATACCCGCGTAATGCTGAAAGTAGAAGAGTTGCGTCAGAGTCTGCGCATCCTTGAGCAGTGCCTCAATAACATGCCGGAAGGCCCGTTCAAAGCGGATCACCCGCTGACCACGCCGCCGCCGAAAGAGCGCACGCTACAACATATCGAAACCCTGATCACCCACTTCCTGCAAGTGTCGTGGGGCCCGGTGATGCCGGCGAACGAGTCCTTCCAGATGGTGGAAGCGACCAAGGGTATCAACAGTTACTACCTGACCAGCGATGGCAGCACCATGAGCTACCGTACGCGTATCCGTACCCCGAGTTTTGCGCACCTGCAGCAGATCCCGGTGGCGGTTCGCGGCAGCCTGGTGTCCGACCTGATCGTCCATCTGGGTAGTATCGATTTTGTTATGTCAGATGTGGACCGCTAATTATGCACGAGAATCAACAACCACAAACCGAGGCTTTTGAGCTGAGTGCGGCAGAGCGTGAAGCCATTGAGCACGAGAAGCACCACTACGAAGACCCGCGTGCGGCGTCCATTGAAGCGCTGAAAATCGTTCAGAAACAGCGTGGCTGGGTGCCGGATGGCGCGATCCATGCGATCGCTGACGTACTGGGTATTCCGGCGAGCGACGTCGAAGGCGTTGCGACATTCTACAGCCAGATCTTCCGCCAGCCGGTCGGTCGCCATGTGATCCGCTATTGCGACAGCGTGGTGTGCCATATCAACGGTTATCAGGGGATCCAGGCGGCGCTTGAGAAAAAACTCGACATCAAGCCGGGGCAGACGACCTTTGACGGTCGCTTTACGCTGCTGCCGACCTGCTGTCTGGGGAACTGCGACAAAGGGCCGAACATGATGATCGATGACGATACTCATGCTCACCTGACTCCGGAAGGCATTCCTGAATTACTGGAGCGGTATAAATGAAAACCATTATCCGTACTCCCGAAACGCATCCGCTGACCTGGCGTCTGCGTGATGACAACCAGCCGGTATGGCTGGATGAATACCGCAGCAAGAACGGCTATGAAGGTGCGCGTAAAGCGCTGACCGGTCTTTCTCCGGACGAGATCGTCAACCAGGTGAAAGACGCTGGCCTGAAAGGGCGCGGCGGCGCAGGCTTTTCCACGGGTCTGAAGTGGAGCCTGATGCCAAAAGACGAATCCATGAACATCCGTTACCTGCTGTGTAACGCCGATGAAATGGAGCCGGGTACCTATAAAGACCGTCTGCTGATGGAACAACTGCCGCACCTGCTGGTGGAAGGTATGCTGATCTCCGCGTTTGCGCTGAAAGCGTACCGGGGTTACATCTTCCTGCGCGGTGAATACATTGAAGCGGCGGTGAATCTGCGCCGCGCCATTGCCGAAGCGACCGAAGCCGGTCTGCTTGGCAAAAACATCATGGGCACCGGCTTCGACTTCGAGCTGTTTGTCCATACCGGGGCAGGGCGTTATATCTGCGGTGAAGAAACCGCGCTGATTAACTCCCTCGAAGGTCGTCGTGCTAACCCGCGCTCCAAGCCGCCGTTCCCGGCAAGCTCCGGTGCATGGGGTAAACCGACCTGCGTCAACAACGTTGAAACGTTGTGTAACGTCCCGGCGATCCTCGCTGACGGCGTGGAGTGGTATCAGAACATTTCGAAGAGCAAAGATGCGGGCACCAAGCTGATGGGCTTCTCCGGTCGCGTGAAGAATCCGGGACTGTGGGAGTTACCGTTTGGCACCACTGCGCGTGAGATCCTCGAAGATTACGCTGGCGGTATGCGCGATGGCCTGAAGTTCAAAGCCTGGCAGCCGGGTGGCGCAGGGACTGACTTCCTGACCGAAGCACACCTTGACCTGCCGATGGAATTCGAAAGCATCGGCAAAGCGGGTAGCCGTCTGGGTACCGCGCTGGCGATGGCCGTTGACCATGAAATTGGCATGGTTGGCCTGGTGCGTAACCTGGAAGAGTTCTTTGCCCGTGAATCGTGTGGCTGGTGTACGCCGTGCCGCGACGGCCTGCCGTGGAGCGTAAAAATTCTGCGGGCGCTGGAGCGTGGCGAAGGCCAGCCGGGGGATATCGAGACACTTGAGCAACTGTGTCGTTTCCTCGGCCCGGGGAAAACCTTCTGTGCGCATGCGCCAGGTGCGGTTGAACCTTTGCAGAGCGCCATTAAATATTTCCGCGAAGAATTCGAAGCCGGCATCAAGCAGTCGTTTAGCAATACCCATGCAATTGGTGGTATTCAGCCGAACCTGCTGAAAGAGCGCTGGTAATTTCAGGGATAATCCTGAATCGCGATATGAAATTCGATTAACGCTCAGTCTCAGACTGAGCCAACTGGAAGCATGCTGACTATGGCTACGATTCATGTAGACGGCAAAGAATATGAGGTCAATGGCTCAGACAACCTGTTACAGGCATGTCTGTCCCTCGGCCTTGATATTCCATATTTTTGCTGGCATCCGGCGCTGGGAAGCGTCGGTGCTTGCCGCCAGTGTGCGGTGAAGCAATATCAAAACGCGGAAGACACGCGTGGTCGCCTGGTGATGTCTTGTATGACACCGGCCACCGAAGGCACCTTTATCTCTATTGACGACGAAGAAGCGAAACAGTTCCGTGAAAGCGTGGTCGAGTGGTTGATGACCAACCACCCGCACGACTGCCCGGTGTGTGAAGAAGGCGGTAACTGCCATCTTCAGGATATGACCGTGATGACCGGCCATAGCTTCCGTCGCTATCGTTTCACCAAACGTACTCACCGCAATCAGGATTTGGGGCCGTTCATCTCTCACGAAATGAACCGCTGCATCGCCTGCTATCGCTGTGTGCGTTACTACAAAGATTACGCTGATGGCGGCGATCTGGGCGTTTATGGCGCACACGACAACGTCTACTTCGGTCGCCCGGAAGACGGTACGCTTGAAAGCGAATTCTCCGGCAACCTGGTCGAAATTTGCCCGACCGGCGTCTTCACCGATAAAACGCACTCCGAGCGTTATAACCGTAAATGGGACATGCAGTTTGCGCCAAGCATCTGCCAGCAGTGTTCCATCGGCTGTAACACCAGCCCGGGTGAGCGCTACGGCGAACTGCGTCGTATCGAAAACCGTTACAACGGCACCGTTAACCACTACTTCCTCTGCGACCGTGGTCGTTTTGGCTATGGTTACGTCAACCTGAAAGACCGTCCGCGTCAGCCGGTTCAGCGTCGTGGCGATGATCTGATCACGCTGAACGCCGAACAGGCAATGCAGGGTGCGGCAGATATTCTGCGTCAGTCGAAGAAAGTGATCGGTATCGGTTCGCCACGCGCAAGCGTAGAGAGCAACTTCGCGTTGCGTGAACTGGTGGGTGCTGAAAACTTCTACACCGGTATCGCTCAGGGCGAGCAGGAACGTCTGCAACTGGCGCTGAAAGTGCTGCAAGAAGGCGGCATTCATACTCCTGCATTGCGTGATATCGAATCTTACGACGCTGTGCTCGTGCTGGGTGAAGACATCACGCAGACCGGGGCACGCGTTGCGCTGGCCGTGCGTCAGGCCGTGAAGGGTAAAGCACGCGAAATGGCCGCAGCACAAAAAGTGGCTGACTGGCAGATTGCGGCAATCCTGAACATCGGTCAACGTGCGAAGCATCCGCTGTTCGTGACCAACGTCGATAACACCCGTCTGGATGATATTGCGGCATGGACTTACCGTGCGCCGGTCGAAGATCAGGCTCGCTTAGGTTTTGCTATTGCACATGCGCTGGATAACAGCGCGCCGGCGGTGGACGGAATCGACCGCGACCTGCAAAACAAAATTGATGTGATCGTTCAGGCGTTAGCCGGAGCGAAAAAACCGTTGATTATCTCCGGCACCAACGCCGGTAGTGCGGAAGTCATTCAGGCGGCTGCCAACGTGGCAAAAGCACTGAAAGGCCGTGGCGCTGACGTTGGTATCACCATGATTGCCCGTTCCGTGAACAGCATGGGTCTTGGCATGATTGGCGGTGGAACGCTTGATGACGCGTTAACCGAACTGGAAACCGGTCGTGCTGATGCCGTCGTGGTACTGGAAAACGACCTGCATCGCCATGCGTCGGCCATTCGCGTCAACGCTGCGCTGGCAAAAGCGCCGCTGGTGATGGTGATTGATCATCAGCGTACAGCGATTATGGACAGTGCCCACCTGGTACTCTCCGCAGCAAGCTTTGCGGAAAGCGACGGTACGGTTATCAACAACGAAGGTCGTGCACAGCGTTTCTTCCAGGTGTATGACCCGGCGTACTACGAAGCCAACACCGTCATGCTGGAAAGCTGGCGCTGGCTGCACTCGCTGCACAGTACTGTACGTAACCGTGAAGTCGACTGGACGCAGCTTGACCACGTCATCGATGCCGCGATTGCTGCGCTGCCGCAACTGGCGGGAATCAAAGATGCTGCGCCGGAAGCGACTTTCCGCGTGAATGGTCAGAAACTGGCGCGTGAGCCGCACCGTTACAGCGGTCGTACCGCGATGCGTGCCAACATTAGCGTTCACGAACCGCGTCAGCCGCAGGACAAAGACACCATGTTTGCCTTCTCGATGGAAGGGAACAACCAGCCGGACGCACCGCGTTCGCAGATTCCATTTGCCTGGGCACCAGGCTGGAACTCCCCGCAGGCATGGAACAAATTCCAGGCTGAAGTGGGCGGGAAACTGCGTCATGGCGATCCGGGCGTTCGCCTGATTGAGGCCTCTGAGGGCGGTCTGGAGTACTTCACGACCGTTCCGGCAGGTTTCCAGGCACAAGAAGGTAAATGGCGTATCGCGCCGTACTACCATCTGTTTGGTAGCGACGAGATGTCACAGCGTTCTCCGGTCTTCCAGAGCCGTATGCCGCAGCCGTACATCAAACTCAACCCGGCTGATGCCGCGAAGTTGGGGGTGAATGCCGGTACGCGCGTCTCCTTTAGTTATGATGGCAACACGGTCACGCTGCCGGTTGAAATCGCTGAAGGTTTGACGGCAGGGCAGGTTGGTTTGCCGATGGGTATGCCAGGCATTGCGCCAGTGCTGGCGGGTGCGCGTCTTGAGGATCTGCAGGAGGCACAACAATGAGTTGGATTACACCGGATCTGATTGAGATCCTGCTGAGCATTCTCAAAGCGGTGGTGATCCTGCTGGTGGTGGTCACCTGCGGGGCATTCATGAGCTTTGGTGAACGTCGCCTGCTGGGTCTGTTCCAGAACCGTTATGGACCAAACCGTGTTGGCTGGGGCGGTTCGCTCCAGTTGGTCGCGGACATGATCAAAATGTTCTTTAAAGAAGACTGGATCCCGAAATTCTCGGATCGCGTCATCTTTACGCTGGCGCCAATGATCGCCTTTACCTCGCTGCTGCTGGCCTTTGCTATTGTGCCAGTCAGCCCAGGTTGGGTGGTTGCGGATCTGAACATCGGGATTCTGTTCTTCCTGATGATGGCGGGTCTGGCGGTCTACGCGGTGCTGTTTGCCGGTTGGTCGAGCAACAACAAATACTCGCTGCTGGGGGCGATGCGTGCCTCTGCGCAGACCCTGAGTTATGAAGTGTTCCTGGGACTTTCCCTGATGGGCGTGGTGGCGCAAGCCGGTTCATTTAACATGACCGACATCGTCAATAACCAGGCTGATATCTGGAACGTTGTCCCGCAGTTCTTTGGTTTTATCACCTTTGCCATCGCGGGCGTGGCGGTGTGTCACCGTCACCCATTTGACCAACCGGAAGCCGAGCAGGAACTGGCTGATGGTTACCACATTGAATATTCCGGTATGAAGTTCGGTCTGTTCTTCGTGGGGGAGTACATCGGTATCGTCACCATTTCTGCGCTGATGGTTACCCTGTTCTTCGGTGGCTGGCATGGCCCGTTCTTACCGCCATTCGTCTGGTTTGCGCTGAAAACCGCATTCTTCATGATGATGTTCATTTTGATTCGCGCATCATTACCTCGTCCTCGTTATGACCAGGTGATGTCGTTCGGCTGGAAGATCTGCCTGCCGCTGACGCTTGTCAACTTGCTGGTAACGGCGGCTGTCATTCTCTGGCAGGCGCAATAAGGGGCGAAAAGACCATGACCTTAAAAGAATTGTTCGTAGGCTTCGGCACCCAGGTACGCAGTATCTGGATGATCGGCCTGCATGCGTTCGCTAAGCGCGAAACGCAGATGTACCCGGAAGAACCGGTCTATCTACCACCCCGTTTCCGTGGCCGTATCGTCCTGACGCGCGACCCGGACGGCGAAGAACGCTGTGTTGCCTGTAACCTGTGTGCGGTAGCGTGCCCGGTAGGCTGTATCTCTCTGCAAAAAGCAGAGACTAAAGATGGTCGTTGGTATCCGGAGTTTTTCCGCATCAACTTCTCACGCTGCATTTTTTGTGGACTGTGTGAAGAAGCCTGTCCGACAACGGCAATTCAGCTCACGCCAGATTTCGAACTGGGTGAGTACAAGCGCCAGGATCTGGTTTATGAGAAAGAGGATCTGCTGATCTCCGGTCCGGGCAAATACCCGGAATATAACTTCTACCGGATGGCAGGTATGGCAATCGACGGCAAAGATAAGGGCGAAGCAGAGAACGAAGCCAAGCCTATCGACGTCAAGAGCCTGTTACCGTAAGGAGAGGGGCAATGGAGTTCGCTTTTTATATTTGTGGGCTGGTAGCCATTCTCGCGACCTTGCGAGTGATCACCCACACCAATCCGGTGCATGCGTTGCTGTATCTGATCATTTCGCTGCTGGCGATTTCCGGGGTGTTCTTCTCGCTGGGGGCTTACTTCGCGGGTGCGCTGGAAATTATCGTCTACGCAGGCGCCATCATGGTGTTGTTCGTGTTCGTGGTGATGATGCTCAACCTGGGCGGTTCGGAAATCGAACAGGAACGTCAATGGCTGAAACCGCAGGTATGGATTGGCCCGGCGATTCTGTCGGCCATCATGCTGGTGGTCATTGTGTATGCCATTCTGGGTGTTAATGACCAGGGTATCGACGGTACGCCGATCAGCGCGAAAGCGGTCGGTATCTCTCTGTTCGGGCCTTACGTACTGGCGGTTGAACTGGCTTCCATGCTGCTGCTGGCGGGTCTGGTTGTGGCCTTCCACGTCGGTCGCGAAGAGCGTGCAGGCGAAGTGCTGAGCAACCGCACTGAAGACCGTGCGAAAAGAAAAACGGAGGAGCACGCATGATCCCCTTACAACATGGACTGATCCTCGCTGCGATTTTATTCGTTCTGGGCTTAACCGGTCTGGTTATCCGCCGCAATCTGCTGTTTATGCTGATCGGTCTGGAAATCATGATTAACGCTTCCGCGCTGGCCTTTGTGGTCGCCGGTAGCTACTGGGGCCAGACCGATGGTCAGGTGATGTACATTCTCGCCATCAGCCTTGCGGCTGCTGAAGCGAGTATCGGACTTGCGCTGTTACTGCAACTGCATCGCCGTCGCCAGAACCTGAACATCGATTCAGTAAGTGAGATGCGTGGATGAACATGCTTGCCTTAACCATTATTCTGCCATTGATTGGCTTTGTACTACTGGCGTTCTCTCGCGGTCGCTGGTCGGAAAACCTCTCTGCTACCGTGGGCGTGGGTTCCATTGGTCTGGCTGCGCTGGTGACAGCGTTGGTCGGCATGGACTTCTTCGCAAACGGTCAGCAAGCGTTTAGCGTCCCGCTGTGGACCTGGATGTCGGTCGGTAACTTCAACATTGGTGTTAACCTGGTACTGGATGGTCTCTCCCTGACCATGCTGTCGGTGGTCACCGGTGTGGGCTTCCTGATCCACATGTTTGCGTCCTGGTATATGCGCGGTGAAGAGGGCTACTCTCGCTTCTTCGCGTACACCAACCTGTTTATCGCCAGCATGGTTATCCTGGTGCTGGCCGATAACCTGCTGTTGATGTACCTCGGCTGGGAAGGCGTGGGCCTGTGCTCCTATCTGCTGATCGGTTTCTACTACACCGATCCGAAGAATGGCGCGGCTGCGATGAAAGCGTTTGTCGTGACTCGTGTGGGTGACGTCTTCCTCGCCTTCGCGCTGTTCATTCTTTATAACGAACTGGGCACCCTGAACTTCCGCGAAATGGTGGAACTGGCACCGGCGCACTTCGCCGCAGGCAACAACATGCTGACCTGGGCGACGCTGATGCTGCTGGGTGGTGCGGTCGGTAAATCTGCGCAGTTGCCGTTGCAGACATGGCTGGCAGACGCGATGGCAGGCCCGACGCCTGTTTCTGCGTTGATCCACGCCGCGACGATGGTAACCGCCGGTGTTTACCTGATTGCCCGTACTCACGGTCTGTTCCTGATGACTCCGGATATTCTGCATCTGGTGGGTATCGTCGGTGCGGTAACGCTGGTGCTGGCGGGTTTCGCCGCGCTGGTGCAGACCGACATCAAACGTGTACTCGCTTACTCCACCATGAGCCAGATTGGCTACATGTTCCTGGCGTTGGGCGTTCAGGCGTGGGATGCGGCGATTTTCCACCTGATGACGCACGCCTTCTTTAAAGCGCTGCTGTTCCTGGCGTCCGGTTCGGTTATCCTGGCCTGCCATCACGAACAGAACATCTTCAAGATGGGTGGCCTGCGTAAATCTATTCCGCTGGTTTATCTCTGCTTCCTGGTGGGTGGCGCGGCGTTGTCGGCTCTGCCGCTGATCACCGCGGGCTTCTTCAGTAAGGATGAGATTCTGGCGGGCGCGATGGCAAATGGTCATCTCAATCTGATGGTTGCAGGTCTGGTCGGTGCGTTCATGACCTCCTTGTATACCTTCCGTATGATTTTCATCGTGTTCCACGGTAAAGAACAAATTCACGCTCATGCAGGGAAGGGGATTACCCATCACTTGCCGCTGATTGTGCTGATGATCCTGTCCACCTTCGTTGGCGCGCTGATTGTTCCGCCGCTGCACGGTGTACTGCCGGCAACCACCGAGCTTGAGCACGGTCGCGTGATGACCCTGGAAATTACCTCTGGCGTCGTGGCGATTGTGGGCATTCTGATGGCGGCCTGGCTGTGGCTGGGTAAACGCACTCTGGTGACCTCGATTGCCAACAGCGCCCCGGGTCGTCTGCTGGGTACCTGGTGGTTTAACGCCTGGGGCTTCGACTGGTTGTACGACAAAGTGTTCGTGAAGCCGTTCATGGGTATCGCCTGGTTGCTGAAAAGCGACCCGCTGAACTCAATGATGAACATTCCGGCGATCCTTTCCCGCTTTGCAGGTAAAGGCCTGCTGTTCAGCGAGAACGGTTATCTGCGCTGGTATGTGGCGTCCATGAGCATTGGTGCGGTCGTGGTGCTGGCACTGTTGATGGTATTGCGTTGAGTTTGAAATGGTTTTGCCCGGTGGCGCTGCGCTTACCGGGCCTACAAAACCTGATGGTATTGCGTTGATACGTGAATTTATAAGAATTCGTTGAAAATCAGGTCCTAAAGGACAGGCGTTATCGGCGAAGTCAGAGTGGACACCGCCTGCGCGCAGCAACCGGAGCGTACTGAAGTACGTGAGGATTGCGAGCACAGCCGGGGTTCACGATGACGAGTAAGATAGCCTGAACCGGACTTAAACAAGGAACAAATATCGCCATGTTACTACCCTGGCTAATACTAATTCCCTTTATCGGTGGCTTCCTGTGCTGGCAGACCGAACGCTTTGGCGTGAAGGTGCCTCGCTGGATAGCGCTGGTAACCATGGGACTGACGCTGGCGCTTGGTCTGCAACTGTGGTTGCAGGGCGGCTATTCACTGACGCAATCCGCTGGCATTCCGCAGTGGCAGTCTGAGTTCGTGCTGCCGTGGATCCCACGCTTTGGCATCTCAATCCATCTGGCCATTGACGGTCTGTCACTGCTGATGGTGGTGCTGACCGGTCTGCTGGGTGTTCTGGCGGTACTGTGCTCCTGGAATGAAATCGAAAAATACCAGGGCTTCTTCCACCTGAACCTGATGTGGATCCTCGGCGGCGTTATCGGCGTGTTCCTTGCCATCGACATGTTCCTGTTCTTCTTCTTCTGGGAAATGATGCTGGTGCCGATGTACTTCCTGATCGCGCTGTGGGGGCATAAAGCGTCTGACGGTAAAACGCGTATCACGGCGGCCACCAAGTTCTTCATCTATACCCAGGCGAGCGGTCTGGTGATGTTGATTGCCATCCTGGCGCTGGTGTTTGTGCACTACAAAGCGTCCGGCGTCTGGACTTTCAACTATGAAGAGCTGCTGAATACCCCGATGTCTCACGGTGTGGAATATCTGCTGATGCTGGGCTTCTTCATCGCCTTCGCGGTCAAAATGCCGGTGGTTCCGCTGCACGGCTGGTTGCCGGACGCGCACTCCCAGGCACCGACGGCAGGTTCCGTTGACCTGGCGGGGATTTTGCTGAAAACCGCGGCCTATGGTCTGCTGCGTTTCGCCCTGCCGCTGTTCCCGAACGCGTCTGCGGAGTTCGCGCCAATCGCCATGTGGCTGGGTGTTATCGGTATTTTCTACGGCGCGTGGATGGCGTTCGCTCAGTACGACATCAAACGTCTGATTGCTTACACCTCTGTTTCACACATGGGCTTCGTGCTGATTGCTATCTACACCGGCAACCAACTGGCGTACCAGGGTGCGGTTATCCAGATGATCGCGCACGGTCTGTCTGCTGCGGGTCTCTTTATTCTGTGTGGTCAGCTTTACGAACGTCTGCACACCCGTGATATGCGTATGATGGGCGGTCTGTGGGGCAAAATGAAATGGTTGCCTGCGCTGTCGATGTTCTTCGCGGTCTGTACGCTGGGTATGCCGGGCACCGGTAACTTCGTCGGCGAATTCATGATTCTGTTCGGCAGCTTCCAGGTGGTTCCGGTCATTACCGTGATCTCGACCTTTGGTCTGGTGTTTGCCTCCGTTTACTCGCTGGCGATGCTGCATCGCGCTTACTTCGGTAAGGCGAAAAGCCAAATTGCCAGCGTTGAACTGCCAGGGATGTCGCTGCGTGAGCTGTTTATCATCCTGTTGCTGGTCGTGCTTCTGGTACTGCTCGGCATCTATCCGCAGCCGATTCTGGATACCTCGCATTCAGCGATGGGCAACATCCAGCAGTGGTTTGTTAATTCCGTTACTACTACAAGGCCGTAAATCGCCATGACAATAACTCCACAACACCTGATTGCGCTGCTACCGCTGCTGATCGTCGGCTTGACGGTGGTGGTTGTGATGCTCTCCATTGCGTGGCGACGCAATCACTTCCTCAATGCCACGCTGTCGGTCATTGGGCTTAACGCTGCGCTGGTTTCGCTCTGGTTTGTTGGCCAGGCGGGCGCAATGGATGTCACCCCGCTGATGCGGGTTGACGGTTTCGCGATGCTCTACACCGGGATGGTTCTGTTGGCGAGCCTCGCCACCTGTACCTTTGCTTATCCGTGGCTGGAAGGCTATGACGACAACCGGGAAGAGTTCTACCTGCTGGTGCTGATTGCCGCGCTGGGTGGGATTCTGCTGGCCAACGCTAACCATCTGGCGGCGCTGTTCCTCGGTATCGAGCTTATCTCTCTGCCGCTGTTTGGCCTGGTGGGTTACGCGTTCCGTCAAAAACGTTCGCTGGAAGCCAGTATCAAATACACCATTCTGTCTGCCGCAGCGTCTTCATTCCTGCTGTTTGGTATGGCGCTGGTGTACGCGCAGTCCGGCAACCTGTCGTTTGTCGCGCTCGGTAAGAGCCTGGGCGACGGGATGCTGAACGAGCCGCTGCTGCTGGCGGGCTTTGGCATGATGATTGTCGGCCTTGGCTTTAAACTCTCTCTGGTGCCGTTCCATCTGTGGACGCCAGACGTTTACCAGGGTGCTCCGGCGCCGGTTTCCACGTTCCTGGCGACGGCGAGCAAGATCGCTATCTTCGGTGTGGTGATGCGTCTGTTCCTGTACGCGCCGGTTGGCGACAGCGAAGCGGTACGTGTGGTGCTGGGCGTGATTGCCTTTGCCTCTATCATCTTCGGTAACCTGATGGCGCTGAGCCAGACCAACATCAAACGTCTGCTTGGTTACTCTTCTATCTCTCACCTGGGTTATCTGCTGGTGGCGTTGATTGCCCTGCAGAGCGGTGAGATGTCGATGGAAGCGGTTGGTGTTTACCTGGCCGGTTACCTGTTCAGCAGCCTCGGCGCGTTCGGCGTGGTGAGCCTGATGTCCAGCCCGTACCGTGGCCCGGATGCAGATTCACTGTTCTCCTACCGTGGTCTGTTCTGGCATCGTCCGATCCTCGCGGCCGTGCTGACGGTGATGATGCTGTCTCTGGCGGGTATCCCGATGACGCTGGGCTTTATCGGTAAATTCTACGTTCTTGCCGTCGGTGTCCAGGCTAACCTGTGGTGGCTGGTCGGTGGCGTAGTCATCGGTTCCGCGATTGGTTTGTACTACTACCTGCGCGTTGCCGTGAGCCTCTACCTGAGTGCGCCGCAGCAGCTTAACCGTGATGCGCCGTCAAACTGGCAGTACAGTGCGGGCGGTATCGTGGTACTGATCTCCGCGCTGCTGGTGCTGATTCTCGGTGTCTACCCGCAGCCGTTGATCAGCATCGTGCAGTTAGCCGCACCGCTGATGTAAGCGAAACGCAGAAACGAAAAACCCGCCTCGGCGGGTTTTTTTATACTTACAGTAAAATTAGCCAATCAACTGACGGCTCACCAGTGGGCCACTGACGTTTTGCGCCGCGCGTTCCATCACCTCCTGAATCACCGATGACAGCTCATTGACTTCAAACTTCGCCACATAGCCATCGGCTTTCACTTTGCGCACATGATCTTCGTTGGCGCTACCGGAAAGCGACGAGTGGATAACCACCGGGATTTTCTTCAGTCGTTCGTCGGTTTTGATTTTGCGGGTGAGGGTAAAACCGTCCATCTCTGGCATTTCGAGATCGGTCAACACCAGAGCTATTTTCTCGCTGATCGGTTTGCCTTCCGCTTCGGCCTCTTTGGCCAGTTGCTGGATCTTCTCCCAGGCATCTTTACCGGTGATATGCATCTGATGCGGGATTTCCATGGCATTTAACCCTTTCTCCAGCATCGCGCGGGCCACTCTCGAATCTTCTGCGACGATCGCCACCGCCCCTGGCGTGATATTGAACTTATTGGTCTTCAGATGGGCGGCACGCAAATCGTGATTTGACGGTACGATGTCATAGAGGATCTGCTCGACGTCGAGCACCAGCGCCAGGTTGTTGGTTTCTTTGTCTTCATCCAGACAGGCGATGCTGGTGATATAGCGACCGTTGACGGCTTTCTCGGCAGTATGAACCTGCTGCCAGTCCAGACGCAGGATATTCTCGACAGACTCCACGGCGAATGCCTGAACACTGCGGGCATATTCGGTGATCAGCAGAATATTCAAGCCAGTCTCGGGTTTACACCCGGCGACGGCCGGAAGGTCGATAACCGGGATCACCTGATCGCGAATGTTGACCATACCTAAGAGGGGCGCTTTCATCCCGGCCGGGCGCGTAAACGTCGGCATGGGAACAATTTCGCGTAGCTTAAATACGTTGATGCCAAACAGCTCTGATTTCTGCTCGTGCACCGATGTCCCGAGACGAAACAGCAGCAATTCAAAGCGGTTGGACAGGGTCAGGTTCGCCCTGTCATCAATATCTTTCTGGAAATTGTCCATTCTGTCCTCAATGTGAAATCCAGCCTTGTCACTGTTATCGGCACGGAGGGCAAAAAATGGAGCGTTAAACCGTGAAAACGGCGAAATCGTAGGCCAGTTCGGTTGCAGGGAAAATCGCCTGACACTCCGCCAGCATCCTGCGGCATCCTTCTGCGTCATAGCGTGAACTGATATGGGTAATGACCAGGCGACCGACGCGCGCCTCCTTCGCCAGCAGCGCAGCCTGACGGGTTGAACTGTGTCCACGGCTATTGGCTTTTTCTTCCATCGACGTCTCCAGCGTGGTTTCATGCACCATCACATCCACGCCTTTTGCCAGTTCGTACGCGCCGGCACAGGGCGCGGTATCGCCGAAGATCGCCACGGATTTTCCCGCGACGGGCGCGGCGAGATAGTCCGCGCCGTGGATCCGTCGACCATCTTCCAGCACGACGCTTTTTCCGGCCTTCAGATCCTGAAAGTGGGGGCCGGGTTTCACGCCTGCCGCCTTTAACGCTTTCGCATCCAGCGCGCCAGGTTTGTCGTGTTCTTCAATACGGTAGCCGTAGCACTCCAGCGGATGTTCCAGCGCAAACGCCGTCACTTTACGTAAACCATCGTCCAGAATCTCACCGGCGGTGATTTCAATAATCTCCAGCGGATAGTCGGTCCAGGAACCGCTGAGGCGCAGAGCGGTTTCGGTAAATTCGCGCAGTCCCTTTGGTCCGTAAATCGTCAGCGGATGGGGATTGCCCGCCATCGACCGACTGCACAGTAAACCCGGCAAACCGAACAGATGATCGCCATGCAGATGGCTAATGAAAATGCGCTCGAGCTTACCCGGATTAAACGCGGTGCTGAGCATCTGGTGCTGCGTGCCTTCGCCACAGTCAAACAGCCACAACCCGGGCTGCGTAGGGTGCTGTAGATTCAGTAAGGTCGCCGTCACATTGCGTGAGCGTGTAGGAACGCCTGCAGAAGTACCTAAGAAAATGAATTCCATCATTCCATTACACTTTTGAACAACATTCTGGCTAGTATAAAGCGAATACGACAAAGGAGCGCATAATGATCCACTGGCAAGATCTTCACCATTCTGAATTATCCGTCACCGCGCTCTACGCGCTGCTTAAATTGCGCTGCGCGGTGTTTGTGGTTGAACAGCAGTGCCCTTATCAGGATGTCGACGGCGACGATCTGGTGGGGGACAATCGCCATATTCTGGGGTGGCGCAATGATGAGCTGGTCGCGTATGCGAGGATTCTGAAAAGTGACGACGACCTGGAGCCTGTGGTGATTGGCCGGGTGATTGTCAGTGAGGCGCTGCGTGGCGTAAAACTGGGTGAACAACTGATGACCCGGACGTTATCCTCTTGCGCTAACCACTGGCCGGAAAAGGCATTTTATCTGGGGGCGCAGGCGCATTTACAATCGTTCTATGGTCGTTTTGGATTTGCCCCGGTGACCGGCGTCTATGACGAAGACGGTATTCCCCATATCGGCATGGCGCGGGAGCCCGGACAGGCGTAACCGGGCTCAGTTGTCTATAGTTAGCGGATACGTTAATCGCAAGGGAGAAGACAATGTCATTTCATTCTTATCATTCACGTATCGATGACGACATCGAATTTTTGAGCGAAACGCTGGAAGAAGTTCTGCGATCCTCGGGTGATCCTGCCGATCAGAAATATGTCGAGCTCAAAGCGCGGGCGGAAGCGGCGGTGGAAGAGGTCAAAAATCGGGTGAGTCACGCATCAGACAGCTATTATTACCGGGCGAAACAGGCTGCCTACCTGGCCGATGACTATGTTCATGAAAGACCCTGGCAGGGAATTGGCGTGGGTGCGGCGGTTGGACTGGTGCTCGGATTACTGCTGGCGCGACGTTAAATTTCGTCTTGTAGCCTGGACAGCATTTCCTCCTTAAACTGAGGTACTGCAATTTCTTTGCAGTACCCCGTATAATGTGAGGTTTTTAACAGGGAGAGGTCCGCGTGCATTCAATTACTACAGCGCTGGAGAATCTGATGCGTCAGTTGTCGCAAGAGATTCCAGCAGCACCCGGAATTCGTGTTTTCGACGTTCCTTTTCCTCTAAACGATGCGTTTGACGCCCTGAGCTGGCAGGCGAGCCAGTCCATCTGGCCGCAATTTTACTGGCAGCAGCGCAATGGCGATGAAGAAGCCGCCGTGCTGGGCGCGGTGTCTACATTCCGCTCTCTGGATCTGGCGCAACAGTTTTTGCGCCTGCATGCGCATCATGCCGATCTGCGTATCTGGGGATTAAACGCGTTTGAGCCGCAGCGCGGGAACCTGGTGCTACCGCGCCTGGAATGGCGACGCTGTGGCGGAAAGGCGACACTGCGCCTGCATCTTTACAGCGCGCATTCCCTGCGTGAAGATGCCGCAGACGCGGTTCGCTTTCTCTCATCACTGGTGAGCATTAAATCGCTGCCCGCGCTGCATTTGACCCTCACGGATGAAAAGCATTCACCGGATAAAACCGGGTGGATGAATTTAATCCAGCTCGCCACCCGCACCATCGCGCAGGAACAGCTTGATAAAGTGGTGCTGGCGCGGGCGACGGATTTGCAGTTTTCCCGTCCGGTGAATGCCGCGGCGGTGATGGCATCAAGTCGCCGTCTGAACCTGAACTGTTACCACTTTTTCATGGCATTTTCTGCCGACAGCGCGTTCCTGGGCTCTTCACCTGAACGCCTCTGGCGTCGGCGCGATACGGCGCTGCGTACTGAAGCGTTGGCCGGGACAGTGGCTAATCATCCCGACGATCACCGTGCCTGGCAACTGGGCGAGTGGTTGATGAAGGACGATAAAAATCAGCGTGAAAATATGCTGGTGGTGGAAGATATCTGCCAGCGACTGCAAAACTGCACTCACACGCTTGATGTTCTCCCTCCGCAGGTTCTCAGGCTGCGTAAAGTTCAGCATTTGCGGCGTTGCATCTGGACGGCGCTCAATCAGCCGGACGACGCGCTCTGTTTACACCAGTTACAGCCGACGGCGGCGGTAGCGGGAATTCCCCGCGAACTGGCGCGTCAATTTATTCAGCAAAATGAACCCTTCGAACGTGAATGGTACGCCGGTTCGGCGGGCTATTTGTCGCTACAGCAAAGTGAATTTTGCGTGTCGCTCCGCTCGGCGAAAATTACCACCAATATTGTGAGGTTGTACGCAGGCGCGGGGATTGTGCGCGGCTCGGATCCTGAGCAAGAATGGCAGGAAATAGACAATAAAGCGGCAGGGTTGCGCACTTTATTACAGATGGAAGTGTAATGAGTTACACATTCCCGACTCATATCAAAAATCCATTATTTCGATTCTTTATACTTAGTCGCAATATTGATACCGGACAATCTCATGTCAGTAAGCGCATTTAACCGACGCTGGGCGGCGGTCATTCTGGAAGCTTTAACCCGCCACGGCGTGAGGCATGTTTGCATTGCCCCTGGCTCTCGTTCAACGCCATTAACGTTGGCGGCGGCGGAAAATTCTGCTTTTATCCACCACACGCACTTTGATGAGCGTGGGTTGGGCCACCTGGCGCTGGGGCTGGCGAAGGTCAGTAAACAACCGGTTGCGGTGATCGTCACTTCCGGGACGGCGGTGGCGAACCTCTATCCGGCGCTGATTGAAGCCGGGCTGACGGGCGAAAAACTCATTTTGCTGACGGCGGATCGCCCGCCAGAATTGATCGACTGCGGCGCTAATCAGGCGATTCGTCAGTCAGGCATGTTTGCTTCACATCCCTCGCAGACACTCTCTTTACCGCGACCGACTCAGGATATTCCGGCAAGCTGGCTGGTTTCTACCCTTGATAATGCGCTTGCTTCGTTGCATGCCGGCGCCGTTCATATCAACTGTCCTTTTGCTGAGCCGCTGTATGGCGAGATGGACGACACGGGTATTGAGTGGCAGCAGCACCTTGGCGATTGGTGGCAGGACGATAAGCCCTGGCTGCGCGAGGCGCGTCGACTGGAGAGTGAAAAACAGCGTGACTGGTTCTTCTGGCGGCAAAAGCGCGGCGTAGTCGTTGCCGGGCGGATGAGCGCGGAAGAGGGCAAAAAAGCCGCGCTATGGGCGCAAACGCTGGGCTGGCCGTTAATTGGCGATGTACTGTCGCAAACCGGACAACCGCTGCCTTGTGCCGATCTCTGGCTGGGTAACCCAAAAGCGATCAACGAATTGCAACAGGCGCAAATTGTCGTGCAACTGGGCAGCAGCCTGACCGGTAAACGCCTGCTGCAATGGCAGGCCAGTTGCTCTCCGCAAGAATACTGGATTATCGACAATATCGAAGGTCGTCTGGATCCCGCTCACCATCGGGGACGCCGACTGGTGTCAAAAATTGCCGACTGGCTGGATCTGCACCCGGCTGAAAAACGCAATCCGTGGTGCGTGGAGATCCCGCGTCTGGCTGAGCTGGCATGGCAGGCTGTGGTTGCCCGTCGCGAAAACTTTGGCGAAGCCCAACTGGCTCACCGAATTCGCGAGTATTTGCCACAACAGGGGCAACTGTTTGTGGGGAATAGTCTGGTGGTGCGACTGATTGATGCCTTGTCGCAACTGCCCGCCGGATACCCGGTATACAGTAACCGGGGGGCGAGCGGGATTGATGGCTTGCTCTCAACGGCTGCTGGCGTTCAGCGCGCGAGTGCGAAATCGACGCTGGCGATTGTGGGCGATTTGTCGGCGCTTTACGATCTCAATGCGCTGGCGTTATTGCGCCAGGTCTCTGCGCCGTTTGTGCTGATCGTCGTGAACAATAATGGCGGGCAAATTTTCTCGCTGTTACCCACACCGCAGAGCGAGCGTGAACGTTTTTATCTGATGCCGCAAAATGTCCATTTTGACCATGCGGCGGCGATGTTCAATCTGAAATACCATCGTCCGGAAAACTGGGATGAGCTGGAAGATGCGCTGGCTGGCGCATGGCGCACCCCGACGGCGACGGTGATTGAAATGGTGGTCAATGACACCGACGGCACGCAAACGCTGCAACAGTTATTAGCGCAGGTCAGTCACCTGTGACCCTGCATGCCCACGCAGTAAAGGGGCAGCCGGGTTCGCCCTGGCTGGTCTTTTTGCATGGGTTTTCCGGCGATAATCGGGAATGGCAAACCATTGGTGAGCAGTTTCAGACCTGCTCACGGTTGTATGTTGACTTGCCAGGGCACGGCGGTTCTGCAACGATTCGTGTGGAGGGGTTTAGCGAGGTGATTGCGTTGCTGCGCAAAACCTTGCTTAGTTACAACATACTCAACCACTGGCTGGTGGGATACTCACTTGGCGGCCGGGTGGCGATGATGGCGGCGAGCGAGGGAATTCCCGGACTGTGCGGACTCGTCGTTGAAGGCGGTCATCCTGGACTGCAAAGCGAGGCTGAGCGTGATGCGCGCCGACGCTCTGATGGGCAGTGGGCGGCGCGTTTTCGTCATGAACCGCTGTGTGACGTCTTTAACGACTGGTATCTGCAGCCGGTTTTTGCCTCGCTGAACGCGCAGCAACGAGAAGCACTGGTTGCCCTGCGTAGCCAGAACAACGGCGAAACGCTGGCGGCGATGCTCGAAGCAACGTCGCTTGGTGTACAACCTGATTTACGTGATGCGCTGAATGCGCGCACAGTTGCGTTTTATTATTTATGTGGCGAGCGAGACAGTAAATTTCGCGCACTGGCGAGCGAACTGTCTGCGCCTGTCCATGTGATTCGTAATGCCGGACACAACGCGCATCGGGAAAATCCCGCAGGCGTGGTGGAGAGTCTGGCTCAGATTCTGCGTCTCTGACTAAAGGACACACTATGATCTACCCTGATGAAACAATGCTTTACGCACCGGTTGAATGGAACGATTGCTCTGAGGGCTACACTGACATTCGTTATGAGAAATCCACCGATGGTATTGCAAAAATCACCATTAACCGTCCGCAGGTACGCAATGCATTTCGTCCTGTGACCGTCAAAGAAATGATCCAGGCGATGGCGGATGCGCGTTATGACGACAATATTGGCGTGATTATTCTCACCGGTGCAGGCGACAAAGCGTTTTGCGCCGGCGGCGACCAGAAAGTCCGTGGCGACTACGGCGGATATCAGGATGACTCCGGCGTTCATCACCTCAACGTGCTGGACTTCCAGCGCCAGATCCGTACCTGTCCGAAGCCGGTAGTGGCGATGGTTGCCGGGTACTCCATCGGCGGCGGTCACGTACTGCATATGATGTGCGACCTGACCATTGCTGCGGAAAACGCGGTCTTTGGGCAGACCGGCCCGAAAGTCGGCTCTTTTGACGGCGGCTGGGGCGCATCTTACATGGCGCGTATCGTCGGCCAGAAAAAAGCGCGTGAAATTTGGTTCCTGTGCCGTCAGTACGACGCGAAGCAGGCGCTGGACATGGGCCTGGTCAACACCGTGGTTCCGTTGGCGGATCTGGAAAAAGAAACGGTACGCTGGTGCCGCGAAATGCTGCAAAACAGCCCGATGGCGCTGCGTTGCCTGAAAGCGGCGCTGAACGCTGACTGCGATGGTCAGGCGGGGCTGCAGGAACTGGCCGGCAATGCCACCATGTTGTTCTATATGACGGAAGAAGGTCAGGAAGGCCGCAACGCCTTTAACCAGAAACGTCAGCCTGATTTCAGCAAATTCAAACGGAATCCGTAATGCGTAGCGCGCAGGTATACCGCTGGCAGATCCCCATGGACGCGGGGGTGGTTCTGCGCGATCGGCGGTTAAAAACTCGCGACGGTCTGTATGTCTGTCTTTGTGACGGCGAGCGCGAAGGGTGGGGAGAGATCTCCCCACTGCCGGGCTTCAGTCAGGAAACCTGGGAAGAAGCGCAGACAGCCTTGTTGGCGTGGGTAAACGACTGGCTGGCGGGCGCTGCATCGCTGCCGGAGATGCCGTCTGTGGCCTTTGGCGTCAGTTGTGCATTGGCCGAGCTGGAAGGCACTTTACCAGAAACGGCAGATTACCGGGCTGCGCCGCTGTGTACGGGTGATCCTGATGATCTGGTGCTTCAGCTTGCCGACATGCCAGGCGAAAAAGTGGCGAAGGTGAAAATCGGCCTGTACGAAGCCGTACGCGATGGCATGGTCGTCAACCTGTTACTGGAGGCGATTCCAGACCTGCATTTACGTCTGGATGCTAACCGTGCCTGGACGCCGCTAAAAGCGCAGCAGTTTGCAAAATATGTGAACCCGGATTTCCGTTCCCGGATTGCCTTTCTCGAAGAACCGTGCAAAACCCGCGATGATTCTCGCGCGTTTGCCCGTGAAACCGGGATTGCCATCGCCTGGGACGAAAGTCTGCGCGAAGCCGATTTTGCCTTTATGGCTGAAGAGGGCGTGAGTGCGGTGGTTATCAAACCGACTCTGACCGGCAGCCTGGCAAAAGTACGCGAGCAGGTTCAGGCGGCGCATGCGCTTGGACTGACCGCCGTCATCAGTTCTTCCATCGAATCAAGCCTGGGGTTGACGCAACTGGCGCGCATTGCTGCCTGGTTGACGCCACAAACTATTCCGGGTCTGGATACGTTAAGCCTGATGCAAATTCAACAGGTGCGTACCTGGCCGGGGAGTGCTCTGCCGTGCGTAGACGTTGACGCTCTGGAACGACTGCGATGATCTTCCCTGACTGGCCGTGGCGGTACTGGCGGCAGGTTCGGGGGGATGCGCCAGCCTTACGCCTGAATGATGAGGTGTTAAGCTGGCGCACGCTCTGTACACGTATTGATCGCCTGGCGGCGGGGTTTGCCGCCCAGGGCGTGGAGGAAGGCCGTGGTGTGATGCTGCGTGCCTGGAATCATCCGCAGTCTTTGTTGGCCTGGCTCGCTCTGCTGCAATGTGGCGCGAGAATCTTGCCCGTCAATCCGCAACTGCCTCAGCCCCTTCTGGATGCTCTGTTACCTGAGCTCACGTTGCACTTTGCACTGGTGCTGGACGGGGAAAATACCTTTCCTGAGTTGACGCCGTTGCAGATGCAGGACATTGAAAGCGACTATGCCTGCACGTGGCAGCCACAGCGTTTGAGTTCCATGACGCTGACTTCCGGCTCGACGGGATTACCCAAAGCGGCGGTACACAGCGCGAAAGCGCATCTGGCCAGCGCTGCGGGGGTTTTATCGCTGATGTCCTTTGCTGAAGGCGATGACTGGTTACTGTCGCTGCCGTTGTTTCATGTCTCGGGCCAGGGCATTTTGTGGCGTTGGCTATGTGCTGGCGCGCGAATGACCGTACGCGACAAACAACCGCTGGAGCAGATGCTGGCTGGTTGTACTCACGCCTCTCTGGTGCCGACGCAACTCTGGCGTTTGCTTACCAACCGTTCATCGGTCACTTTAAACGCGGTGCTTTTAGGCGGCGCGGCGATTCCGGTCGCGCTGACGGAAAAGGCGCGCGAGCAGGGGATTCGCTGCTGGTGCGGTTACGGTCTGACGGAGTTTGCGTCCACGGTGTGTGCGAAAGAGGCGGATGGCCTGGGGGATGTTGGCTCCGCGTTGCCTGGCCGGGAAGTTAAAATCGTCAATGGCGAGGTCTGGTTGCGTGCCGCCAGCATGGCGGAAGGATACTGGCGCAATGGTAAGCTGATACCGTTAGCGAATGACGAAGGCTGGTTTGCCACGCGCGATCGCGGCGTGCTGCAAAACGGTAGACTGACGATTGCTGGCCGTCTGGATAATCTGTTTTTCAGCGGCGGCGAGGGGATTCAGCCCGAAGAGGTGGAACGTGTTATCACTGCGCACCCCCACGTGCTACAGGCCTTTGTGGTTCCGGTTGAAGACCGCGAGTTTGGTCATCGCCCGGTGGCAGTTGTTGAATATGACGCTCAGGCTGAAGGTGTCGACCTCGCTGTGTGGGTTCAGGGTAAACTGGCGCGCTTTCAGCAACCCGTTCGCTGGCTGACGCTCCCGCCAGAGTTGAAAACCGGCGGTATCAAAATTTCTCGCCGCGCGTTGCTGGAGTGGGTTCGGACAGTGGGAGCGTCTGATGGGTGAAAAGTGACCGCTCAGGTTCGGCGAGGTTTTTTTTGCGCAGGTAAGAAAATGATCATTAGCCCGGCCATAATGCACGCAACGCCCAACAGCGCTTTCAGAGAGAACGCGCCCTGCATCCCAGGCAGCACCATCGATGCAATCCAGACGAGAATGTAACTGAGACTCAGCAAGGCATATGCCTTACTGAGTTCGAGATGATGCAGTGCGTTATGCCAGCAAAAGACGGAAGCCAGATAGCCCAGCAGCCCGGACAATAACGCGATGGCACTGGCGTGAGTGTCAAACAGCGCCGCAATAAAGGCACCTGGGTGCAGCATGGGCGGCAATGACGCCATGGCAAAGCCAAGACTCAGTTGGGCTGCCGACGTGATCAACACGCTGAGAAGTCCCCACAATAATCCCATTATACCGCGCTCCCAAGCACAAAAATGCCGGTGATAATCAGCCCGACACCCAGCCAATGGCGAACAGTGACGGGCTCATGCCAAATTTTCCAGGCTGCCAGCGTGACCCAGACAAAGTTAAGACTGAGCATCGGATAGGCAATGCCGACCGGAATTGTTTGCAAAACCAGTAACCACAGCACCATCGCCGCGCCGAGGCAGGCCAGCGCAAGACCCAGCCACAGGGCAATGTGGCGTTTTCGGTCGTGCGACTGAACCGGTCGGGTCGCTTGCTTCTGGCATAACTGTCCGCCAACGCTGAGCAAGCTGGCCAGAATTAAGACTGGCCAGATCATTTTGGATAGTACTGAATTAGCACCAGACGCCCCTGATTATCAATATTATCTGCAGGTGGTATGGCAAGGTCATGGATGTTTTCATCCTTTGCAATAGAAAGCACGAGTGAAATCTTTCCTTCCTGACGATGTTGACTAAGCCACTCATTAAAGTCATCACTGCTGACATAGCGGCCTTTCGCATCGGGATAATTGAGGCCATATTTTAGCTCTCCTTTCTGCCCGTACATGATGATGTCATCTCGCCGCAAACTCCAGGCCAGACCGGCCGCCACGCCGACGCCGTCCGTCAGGATATAGCGGCTCGACATCAACGATTCCCGCGTCATCTCGACGAAAAATTGCGGTTGCTTCGATTCCATAACCCGGTCGGGGATCGAAAAACCAAAGAAAATCGCCAGTCCCAGAGGGCTCAACGCAGAGAGCATCCACGTGTCGCGGGGAGTACTCAGGGTATACCAGCCAAAAACCGTCCAGATGATGAAGATCCCCCATGAGCAAAAGACCTTGTACAGCTCGATATGTATCCAGATGGGAGACTTCAATGGCCCCCAGGGGGAAACGATAAAGGTCGCAACGATCCCTACTATGCCAAAGGCGATGTTAATCCAGGCATTGGCACGCAGTGCAGGACTCTCTTTGCGTGCCGCCAGTTGGCCGTAATGCGCCATTAATATCGCTAACGGCGCGAAACAGGAAAGAACATAGGTTGGCAATTTACCCTTAGCGATGCTGAAAAAGAGCAGCGGCATGACAATCCAGCATAACAAGTAGCCGGTGGTACGTGCGGGATCGCGGTTTTTCCAGCCCGCCCACAGTGAACCGGGGAGCAGCCCCAGCCACGGAAGGCTTCCTGCAATTAACACGGGCAGGTAGTACCAGAAAGGGGCTTTATGCTGGGCGTCGTCCATCGCAAAACGTTGAATGTGCTCGACCCAGAAGAAATAGTGCCAGAAATCCGGCTCGCGCTGGGCGATGGCAATCCCCCACGGGAGTACAATAGCAATACAGCTCAGGACGGCCAGCCAGCCGTAAATGAACAGATCGCGCCAGCGTTTTTGAACCATGACCCACGGTAAAACGCTCACGACCGGAACGGCCAGGGCAAGAAAGCCCTTGGTCATCACCCCCATGCCGCACGTCACGCCCAACAAGAGAAACGCGATGATTTTTGTCCTGGTTGACGTAGCCTGCATCCCTTCCCAAATACAGCACATGCCGGCCATTAACCACAGGGCGATCATGGGGTCGAGTACGGCATAGGTGCCAATACTGTACACCGCTAACATCGTCAGATAGATAATGCTGGCGAAGGCGGCAGTGCGTTTATCTTGCCAGAGTCGAAACGCCAGCCAACCCACAAGTACTGCGGTGAGTAATGTTGCAAAAATAACGCCGGCACGAACGCCAAAGTTGTTGGCGCCAAATAACCACTGCCCGAGACTATTAATCCAATAACCCGCAATCGGTTTTTCAAAATAGCGTAGTCCCATAAAATGCGGAACTATCCAGTCACCGGACACTAACATCTCACGGCTGATTTCGGCGTAGCGTGATTCATCAGGCTGCCAGAGCAGGCGACTGTTGATGGGCAGAATATAGTAAAGCGCAAAGAGCGCGGCGAATGCCAGATAATAACGTAGAGATTTCATCAAGTGTCACTCACCTGTTGCTGACAGCCCAGCCAGCCTTCCCGGCCAGCGATGTTGCCACGAACAATTTTCCCCGCAGGTAATGCTTCCGGCGTGGCCGGAAGTAAATCGCCAAGAGGGCAAAAAGTAATACCTGCCGCCGCCGCACGAATGAGCAGGTCTTCAAATTCCTGATGATGGGCAATACCTTCAACCTCGGCGTGAATGGTATAGACCGGTGTTCCTTCGCTCATCGATATGCGGGAGAGGAGCCAGGTATTGAAATCCTCTGCCTTCACTTCTCGCCCTACAACTTCATCCCAGGTGGGGAGCGTGACGGGGATCTGCGGTGTGCCGGTTTGACCTGAATCCAGAATGGGGCGAAATAGTGATGAACCCCGACAGTCGCTGTTATAGCGCAAAGGGAAGGTTTCTTTTGCATGAACCACGCGCTGGTCGGCGCGCCATCCCGCGACGGCGGAGCAGGTGACTGGTTGCCCGGTTAACGCCTCAAGCGCGGTGATGCCGCGTGCGATATCATTAATGAGCGTGAAATCATCCCAGTTTCCGCTGTGGGTCTGCCAGGCATGATGATCCCAGGCGTGTAACCCCGTTTCGTGTCGCTCTGCGGTATCGCGGATAATCTGCGCATTCGCACGCCCAATCTCTTTACCCGGCCAGGCGGTGCCAGCCAGCAGAATATCCCAGCCGTAAAGCGATGCTGCGTTCGAGCGCAGCATTTTCCACAAAAATTGGGGCTTCACGAGACGCCAGAGATGGCGCCCCATGTTGTCAGGCCCGACGCTGAAGAAAAAACTTGCCCGAATATGATATCGGTTCAATGTCGCCAGCAGGCGGGGTACGCCTTCACGCGTCCCCCTGAAGGTATCGACATCAATACGCAAGCCCACTTTTGTCATGATGCGTGTTCCGTTATATCCACGCTGCGCAAGAAGAAGTCCAGAGTTTCTTCGATGGTTTCATCCATGGCAATGGACGGTTCCCAATCCAGGCAACGTTTCGCATTGCGGATATTGGGTTTGCGGTGCTCGACGTCCTGGTAACCCTTACCGTAGTAAGTGCTGCTTTCGACGACCCGGAAACCGGCAAACGGCGGGAAATGCTGGCGCAGCGGGTGTTTCTCGAAGCTGCTGAGCAGCATTTCCGCCAGTTCCTGAATGCTCGCCTCATTATCCGGGTTACCGATGTTAATGATTTCACCTTCGCAGCGGCCTCCATCATTTTCAATGATGCGGAATAACGCCTCAATGCCGTCGCGAATGTCGGTAAAGCAACGTTTTTGTTTTCCGCCTTCAATGAGCTTAATAGGAGAGCCTTCGACCAGGTTCAGGATCAACTGGGTAATGGCGCGCGAACTGCCGATACGGGCGGCATCAAGGCTGTCCAGACGCGGCCCCATCCAGTTGAAAGGCCGGAAGAGGGTAAACCGTAAGCCTTCTTTCTCGCCGTATGCCCAAATCACGCGGTCCAACAATTGTTTGGAAACCGAGTAAATCCAGCGCGGTTTATTCACCGGGCCAACAATGAGATTCGAGCTATCCTCATCAAACATTTTATCCGTGCACATGCCGTAGACTTCAGATGTCGACGGGAAAATAATCCGTTTACGGTATTTCACGCAGTACCGGATGATCCTCAGGTTCTCTTCAAAATCCAGCTCAAAGACGCGCAGTGGGTTACGGGTGTACTCAATCGGGGTCGCGATCGCCACCAGTGGCAGCACGACATCGCATTTTTTGACATGGTATTCAATCCATTCGGAATGAATGCTGATGTCGCCTTCCACGAAATGAAAACGGGGATGATCGAGAAAACGGCCAATCGCATCGCTACCAATGTCCAGACCATACACCTCGTAGTTCTCTTCACGCAGCAATCGTTCGGTCAAATGGTTACCAATAAAACCATTCACACCAAGGATCAGCACGCGGGTAGGCCGTGTAGCGGTTGAAACAGACGGCGTATTCAGGCGAGAACCCGCCACCAGACCCAGCGACAACGCCAGTTGCGAACCCTGCATATAGATGCCGTCGCCAGCTTGCCCGGTGACAATCTCCAGTGCGCCATCCGCGCAGGCGATAAGCAACGGCGCGATGGAAATCACCGTGCCCGCCGGATGTTTATCTGTCACTTCAGGATGTACGCGTGATGACCATATCGTGAACTTTTGGGTGCCGACGTGGCTAAACGCGCCAGGCCAGGGATCGGACACCGCACGCACCATATTGTGTAATTCTGCTGCCGGTTTATTCCAGTCAAGGCGGCTGTCTTCTGGCGTGCGACGGCCATAACAACTGGCGTCGGATTCCCGCTGGGGCATCTCTTCAATACGCCCGTTTTTAATGGCGGGAAGCGTGTTTGCCAGTACCTGACGGGCCGCCTGACATAATTTTCGGTGCAAGGTTATCGCGATGTCTTCCGGTGCGATGGCCACGCGTTGCTGAGCGACAATCGCCCCCGCATCAGCGCGTTTCACCATTCGGTGAAGCGTCACGCCGGTTTCGGTTTCGCCATTGACCAACACCCAGTTCAGCGGCGCGCGCCCCCGGTATTTGGGCAGCAGTGAACCGTGAAGATTAAATGCACCTGCCGGCGCGAGGGACAAAATGTCATCGCTGAGCAAATGGCGGTAGTAGAATGAGAAAATAACGTCAGGGGCGAGCTGGCGAATACGCTCAGTCCAGATAGGATGGTTGACGTCATCCGGGGCAAACACCGGGATACCAGCATCCGCGCCCAGGCGGGAAACCGAGCCAAAAAACGCTTTTTCCGCAGGATTATCAGCGTGGGTAAAAATGGCGGTTATTTCATAACCTGCGTCCAGTAATGCCCCAATTCCCTGACATCCCATATCGTGATACGCGAAGACGACGGCTTTCATGCGTGACTTTCCTCAGTTGACTGCGGGTTTTGTGGACGGATAACGTGCTGAACAAAATAGCGGGGACGGGCGCGTACATCGTTATAGATGCGGCCAATATATTCACCGAGTAACCCCATACCGATGAACTGTGCGCCGATAAACGTAAACAGGACGGCAAACAGCATAAAGACCCCTTCAGCGGCCCACTGAGGCCCGAGCGTCAGTCGAAGCACGACGAGAAGTACCGCCAGAGTAAAGCCGGAAGCGGCGATCACGCTGCCCAACAGGCTTAACATACGTAACGGCGTGGTCGTCAGGCAGGTCACCAGGTCGTACATCAAATTGATCAGGCGCATGAAGCTGTATTTGGAATCGCCAAATTCGCGCTCTGCGTGATGCACCGGAATTTCCGTGGCCCGGCGAGCGAAAATATTGGCCAGAATCGGGATGAACGTACTGCGTTCCTGGCAATGCAGCATGGCGTCGACAATGTGACGACGATAAGCACGCAGCATGCAGCCATAGTCTCCCATGGCTTTGCCCGTAGTACGTTGAATCAAATTATTAATCATCCGGGAGGCTGTTTTGCGAAACAGGCTGTCCTGTCGGTTTTGACGCACCGTTCCGACGACATCAAATCCTTCCTCTGCGGTGGCCACCAGACGCGGGATCTCTTCCGGCGGATTTTGTAAATCGGCGTCCAGCGTGATCACCAAATCCCCTGTGACGTGGCTGAAACCGGCCATAATGGCGGAATGCTGGCCATAGTTGCGATTCAATAAGACCGCCACGATGTGGCTGTCTTTACCCTGAGAAGCGTTGATCAGTAGCTCAGCAGAGTTGTCGCTACTGCCGTCATCCACCAGCAAAATTTCGTACTCTTTGCCGAGCAGTCGGCATGCGGCGTCGGTTCGTCTGATAAGTTCAGGCAGGCTTTCCTGTTCGTTATAGACAGGAATCACAACAGACACTTTCGTAATGGGGGCAGCGTCAAACATGATTATTGTCCCACCAGTTGTTGAAGCGCCGTAATGACGCGGTCAGTATCATCGGAAGTCATATCAGGGAATAACGGCAGCGAGCAGATGCGGGCGCTGTTCCATTCGGTATTCACAAGTTGCAAGTCTTTGAAATGTTCACGGTAATATTTTTGCGTGTGTGCGGCCCGGAAATGTAAACCTGTACCAATTCCGCGGGACTTAAGCGCTTCCATTAACACATCCCGACCTATGCCACAACGCGTTTCATCTACGCGGATAATAAACAGATGCCAGGCATGAACGTGCGCCCAGGACGGTTGAGCCAGCGGTTGAAAGGGGGTATTCGCCAGCGCCTGTTGATAGCGCAGGGCAATTTCCGTTCGACGGGCATTAAGTTGCTCCAGCTTACGCAACTGCACCAGGGCGATAGCCGCATTAATATCGGTCAGATTGTATTTAAACCCGGGAGCGATGACTTCAGCCTGTGGCGCCCGGCCAAAGGTTTGTCGGTCATAGGCATCAACGCCAAGACCGTGAAACTTAAGGCTACGAAGTTGTTGAGCGAGTGCGGCGTTATCCGTGACAATTAACCCGCCTTCCGCGCAGGTGACGTTTTTGATGGCGTGGAAGGAGAAAATAGCGGTGCCGCGCCAGCCGACATGATGCCCCTTATACCGGGTGCCCGCAGCATGGGCGGCGTCTTCAATAACCGGAATGCCATAACGCTCGCCAATGGCGTAAATAGCGTCCATATCGGCCGGTGCGCCTGCGTAATGTACCGGGATAATCGCTTTAGTGCGCGGCGTGATCGCGGATTCGATTTGCTCCGGCGTGACCATCAACGTGTCGCTGTCAATATCGATCATCACCGGCGTCGCGCCCAGCAACACAATCATGTTGAGTGTGGAAACCCAGGTCATTGACGGTGTGATCACCTCGTCGCCTGCGCCGATACCAAGCGCCATTAGCGTGATGTGCATTCCGGCGGTGGCAGAACTCACAGCAATGGCATGCTGGTTTCCGGTTAGCGTACAGAAGGCGTCTTCTAACGCCTGGTTTTTGGGGCCGGTCGTTATCCATCCAGAGTCAAGAACTTCCCGGACAGCGGCAAGTTCTTCCTCACCCATCGCTGGGCGAGAAAAAGGCAAAAAGTCAGACATCATATTTCCTTTAGCCATAAATCGCTGTCACCCCTTATATTTAAAGAGGATAAATAGCAGAACGAAAGGGTAGTTATTTCATTTGGTCATGCAGAGTAAAGATTGAATATTAATTTAACCTTAAGAACTTAAGATAAGTGGGAAATAATAAAATATTTTTGTTTTTATCTATTTATCTTTTGCCTTTGTTATTTTTTTAAGGCATTTTGCACACAGTCCTGGATTTATTTTTGAGCCACGCTGGGTAGCGTGGTTTATCAGTTTTAATGAGTGGAAATTATCGTGTTAGCATTAACCGTACGTTCAGTAAAATCTAAAAAAATCATCACTATCATGATGATGGTGCTTGCTATTGCGGCAGGATTCAGCACCCGGTTAGCCTGGAGTAGTAATGGATTGCCACGGATCGATAGCGAGACGCTCGCGGCGATCGCCCGCCAGCACCCTGTCGTCGTGCTATTTCGCCACGCTGAACGCTGCGATCGCTCTGACAATAAATGCCTGTCGGATCAAACCGGTATCACCGTCAACGGCGCGCATAATGCCAGAGAGGTCGGCAAAACGTTTAGCGCGAAGATTAATGATTACGATCTCTATTCCAGCGATGCCGTACGTACAATTCAGTCAGCGACCTGGTTTTCCGCCAACAAGAAGGTCACTGTCGATAAAAATATGCAACAATGTGGGTACAGTATTTATAGTTCGATTGAAGCATTGCAGAAAAAGTCAAAAAATAAAAATGTGGTGATATTTACGCACAATCATTGTTTATCTTATATTGCGAAGGATAAACGTGGCGTCAAATTTGAACCTGACTATCTGGATGCGCTGGTGATGCATTCTGAGAATGGAAAGTTGATCCTGGATGGTGAACTCGTCTCCCGATAAGGGGAACGAATAAGGTTATTATGAAGTGTGGAAAACATCGTCATAATAACCTTTGAATATGTCAGGTCTAATTACAACAGACCTTTCAACGATAACGTCTTACGGGTGGCGACATTGAGGTCGTAGCCTGCAAGGTCTTCCGGTTTTACCCACGCCCAGTCCTGGAACTCTTCATTAATCTGTACATCACGATTCGCTGAAATGCAGTCAAAAATAAGATAAATCATATAGATTTCTTCCTGACGACCATCCGCATACGTTTTGGTGCGAATATCATCGCTGAACGTCCACGGGGTAATATCGGTCAGGATTAACGTCTCGCCCAGTTCTTCCCTGACTTCCCGGCGCAGCGCTTCTTCGATCCGTTCACCAGGCTCAACGCCGCCGCCGGATAGCGCCCATTGACCGGGAAATACGCCACGGTCATCGGCCATTTTGCATAATAGGTAACAGCCATCATTCTGAATTAACGGGCAAACAATAGTCCTTTGACGCATCGATATATTCCTTGCAGAGGAGGGAGAAGGGCAGATAAAGAATACGGGACCCGGCGCATCGGTGGAAGCGGTTATTTGGTCATCAAGCGAGTCACAACACGATTATTGTTTCTGCTAATTTAAAATTTGTAACCATTTAGAAACGTTATAAGTAGTATTTGGTTACAATATGCCATCGGATCGCTTTTTTAGATCATTGATTCCTGAAGCACTGGCAGTACAATCCTGCGGTTTTGGGATCTTAAATTTATTTGCTTGCTGGAAAGGGAAAAAATGAAAAAAAGCGTTTTATTCGGTCTTGCTGGGATACTGTTTGTTTCTGCGTCGGCGAATGCAATCAGTATTAGCGGCCAGGCTGGCGAAGAGTACACTAACCTCGCCGTGGGTATCGGTACTGAATCTTCCGGACTGGCGTTGAGTGGTAACTGGATGCACAGCGACGACGACGGCGATACGGCAGGCCTTGGCCTTGGTGTGAACATCCCGTTGGGACCGTTTATGGCAACCGTTGGCGGGAAAGGTCTCTGGACCAACCCGCAAGATAACGATGAAGGTTATGCTGCTGCAGTAGGCGGTGGTTTACAGTGGAAGATCGGCCAAAACTTTAACCTGTTTGGCGAATACTACTACTCTCCGGACTCGCTCTCCAGCGGAATTGAGAGCTATGAAGAGGCAAATGCAGGGGCGCGTTTAAACATTCTGCGTCCGCTGAGCATCGAGGCTGGATACCGTTATTTGACCCTCACAGGCAAAGACGGTGCGCCTGATAACACGATTGCTGATGGCCCGTATGTCGGTGTGAGTGCCAGCTTCTGATCCTGATGGCGCGACCTTCGTCGCGCCTGCTTTATCCTGTTCTCCCTTTCCCTCCTCTTTGTTTCTTACCCCCTCTCTGTACGCTTTGCGTTATATACTCCTCATACTTCAAGTTGCAGGAGAACACGATGTTAAACGTGGAGATGTTATCCACCGGGGATGAAGTGTTGCACGGACAAATCGTGGACACCAACGCCGCCTGGCTGGCTGATTTTTTCTTTAACCAGGGAGTGCCGTTATCACGCCGAAATACGGTGGGTGACAATCTTGACGATCTGGTGGCGATATTACGTGAACGTAGCGAACATGCCGATGTGCTGATCGTCAATGGCGGTCTGGGGCCCACCAGCGATGACCTGAGTGCGCTGGCAGCGGCGACGGCAAAAGGTGAAGGGCTGGTGCTTCATGAGGCATGGTTGGTTGAAATGGAGCGTTTCTTCCGCGAGCGCGGGCGAGTCATGGCTCCCGCCAACCGCAAGCAAGCTGAACTGCCTGCCAGCGCCGAGTTTATCAATAACCCGGTGGGGACGGCGTGCGGATTCGCCCTGAAGCTCAATCGTTGTCTGATGTTTTTTACGCCGGGCGTCCCGTCTGAATTTAAGGTAATGGTCGAACATGAGATTCTGCCGCGTTTGCGTGAGCGTTTTTCACTGTCGGAACCTCCGCTTTGTCTGCGCTTGACCACGTTCGGGCGCTCGGAAAGCGACCTCGCACAGAGTCTTGATGCGCTGACGCTTCCGCCTGGGGTCACGATGGGATATCGATCGTCGATGCCGATCATTGAGCTGAAACTCACCGGACCTGACACGCAGCGAGAAGCGATGCAGGCGATATGGCCGCAGGTCAAACGTGTCGCCGGGCAAAGCATGATTTTTGAAGGCACCGAAGGATTACCTGCGCAAATTGCCCATTGCTTACAAGAGCGTCAACTGAGTCTGACCCTGAGTGAGCAATATACCGGCGGCCTGTTAGCGCTTCAGCTATCACGAGCGGGCGCGCCGTTGCTTGCCAGCGAAGTGGTGCCCTCTCAGGAAGAAACGTTGGCTCAGACCGCACACTGGACAACGGAGCGACGCAGCAAGCATTACGCCGGACTGGCATTAGCCGTTTCCGGGCTCGAAAACGAACATCTCAATTTTGCACTGGCGACGCCGGAAGGCACGTTTGCCTTGCGTGTACATTTCAACGCGAACCGGCACAGTTTGCAGGTGCGTCAGGAGGTCTGCGCCATGATGGCGTTGAACATGTTACGTCGCTGGTTAAACGGGATGGACATCGCCAGTGAACATGGCTGGATTGAGGTGGTTGAGTCGCTGACGGTATAGCGCTGCAATACCCGATGGCGTAGCGCCATCGGGTAAAACACGATTAACCCAGCGCTTGCGCTAACAGCGTGATCGGATGTTCGCAGCGTTTGCTGGTGGACATCTCGATTTGCCATTTACAGGTTTCGCAGTCGGTGACCACGATATCTGCGCCACTCTCTTCAATCTGCTGAAACAGCGGGGCGCCGATAGACTGCGATGTCGGGTAGTTTTCCTTTTTAAAACCGTATGTCCCGGCAATCCCACAACATTGGGAGTCCAGCACGGTTAACTCCAGACCCGGAATTTTGCGCAGCAACTCCAGCGTGTAGAGCGTCCAGCCCATTTTTTCCATATGGCATGGCGTGTGGTAGACCACTTTCAGCGGTAGCGTTTTCAGCGGCAGGGTTTTCCCTTCATCCAGTTTGCGCCACAGCCAGCGGGTTGCCAGCTCAATATGCTCACGCAAGCCTGTGTTATCCACGTCCAGCACTTCGGGATACTCATCGCGCAGGGCAAAAGTACAGGTTGAAGAGGTGGCAATTACCGGAATGCCTTTCACACCGATGGCTTCGCGCAGCGACTCGACATTGGTGACTGCTTGTTTGCGTGCTTTGTCGGTAAAACCATTGGCGATCAGCGGTACGCCACAGCATTTCTCTTTACTCAGTAACTGCACGCCGGTGCCCATCGCATTGAGCACTTTAATCAAATCCTTACCCAACTGTGGATGGTTGTAGTTAACAAAACAGCCGTGGAAGAAAGCGACCTGATCTTTGTATTGCGATTGTTGCGCCGCCACGCTGCGATACCAGCGACGGAAAGTGCCAAAAGAGTATTTCGGCAATGTGCGGCGATGATCGATTTTCAGCGCATAATCGAGCAACTGACGCACGGGTTTCAGCGATGTGGCGGTATTCACCACTGGCGCGAACGGCGTGGAGACGCTGCCCATCAGGTCGGTATGGCTCAGAATGAAGTTACGCAGCGACGGACGTGTGGTGTCATATTTCGCGCGTGCGCGCTGGATGATATCGCCAATTTTGACGTCCGACGGGCAGGCCACTTCACAACGCTTGCAATTGATGCAGTATTTCAGCGCGTCGTCATACAGCGCACCGTCTTTCAGGCGCAGACGCTCACCGTCCGGCCCGGCCTGTTTGGGGCCAGGATAGCTGGGATTGACCCGACTCACCGGGCACGCGGTAGTGCACACTGTGCATTTGATACAACTTTCAAAACGCGTGTCGCTCATTGCTGGCCTCCTGCACGTTCTGCTATTTGATGAGCGGCATGTAATGCACTGACCGCGCATACGCCGCCGCCACAACCCTGGGCGATAGGATCGAAACCACTGAGCACTGAGCCGACGGCAAACAGGTTCTCTACTGTTTTACCGGCAAGCGATGGCCGAAGCGCGCTATCGGTGGTCACGCCAAATTGTTGCCATGGCTGCGGGTCAAAGAAATCGCGTTGATACCATTCGGCGCGGGTTGCCGTTTGTTGAACATCCAGCCCGAGAATAGGTTCGCGTATGCCATCGCGACCGGCGACCAGACCACTGCTAAAGAAACTGCCGCTGGCGAGTACCGCAAAGCGAGGGCGCAGTGGAATATCGGCATGGTTGCGGGTCCAGATTTCGCTCACGACGCCATTTTTACAGGTCACTTTTTTCACTTCATCACCCGGCATCCAGATCCCGCCCTGGCGCACGAACTGACGCTGCAGTTGGTTGTGCAGACGCATTCCCAGAACGGAAGGCGGCAGGGTGGGAAGGAGCATCAGCGAACAAGGCAACTGTTCATTGAGCCAGCGCCAGAGCGAATCGTCCACCAGCCCGAAGCAGGCTGGCATAATGATCATCTCACCGGATTTGGCGACTGGCAGCAGCGCTTCATACAACAGCGGCCACTTTTCTTTGTTATCCAGCAAACGGGCGATATTCACCGCGCGAAATTCGGTCGGGTTATCGCGCAGGACATCCAGTTCGGGGAGTTCAATTTCTGCGGTTTCTACCTCCAGACCGAGTTGGCGCAAAGAGGCTGCCGCAAGGTGCGCCTGAAAATCCAGCAAGCCGCTTACCCCCACCACACGAATGCGTTGGGCGGCAAGAGGCCATACAGGCACTTCTGGTGAACTGAGCCAGGTTGTGCGCAAGGTGCCCAGCGGTGTGACACGCTGATGCGCTTGCGAAACATCGCCGTGTAAACGGGCGCCGCACGCCTCCAGCAAATCCTGCGCTTGTTGTGCCAGAGTCAGCACATGTTGCGAGCCGATGGTGGAGTAGGGGTGAGCTGGCGCTTGCGCCTGCAATAATTCCAGACCCGTCTTGATATCGGTGACGGGCTGGCCGTCCGGCAACGTGCTCAGGAGATCCAACGAACCGGAGGAAAAATGCAGCGCGCTTTGACCACGGGTGACGATAGCGCAGCGGAGTCCGCTTTTTTGCAGTTGCAGGCCGCACAGTAATCCGGCGAGACCACCGCCCATAATAACCGTATCAAATTTCATTCTGCTGCTCCTTCTCCAGGCCGCATAATCCCTGATAAACCCAGCGGGTAAATTCACTTTCGCGCAGCGCATCACCCCAGGCAATAGGTTGTACCCCTTTCCAGCGTTCATTGAGGAATTCAGAAAGCTGGGTGATGGATTGCGCGGCGGTGGTGACATTAAAACGTTGTAGCAAACCGGCGGCACGACAGGCGCACAGTTCCCCCTGACAGGTTCCCATCCCGACGCGGGTACGGCGACGTAAATCCAGCAGACTGTTGACGGTTAAATTTTCAACCGCGTACTGAACCTCACCGGCAGTGACCGCTTCGCATTCACAGACCAGACTACGATGCTGACGGCCTTCGCTGAGCCATGCTGGCGTACGATCACCGTGGCGATAGACGGCAGAACCGCGCAACGGTGCGGGCAGGGAAATAATGCGGCGTAGCGTATTTTCAGTGGGTTCCTGCGAGCCAGGCAGCGCTGTTTGCGCCGTGACGCAGGGCTGGCTGTTGCCCAGTTTGCGGCAAACGGCGTCGGTTGCCCACTCCGCCATCAGGCGGTAGGTCATCAGCTTCCCGCCGGTAATGGTGATAAAGCCATCCAGTCCATCACGTTCGGCGTGGTCAAACAGCACGATGCCACGGCTGACGTTACGCCCGCTCGGATCATCATCACTGGCGACCAGCGGACGCACACCGGAGTATGCGCGTAAAATGCGCGTTTTCGCCATTATCGGCGCCAGCTTCTCACCTTCGCGCAATAGGATATCAACTTCTTCGGCGGTCACGCGGTTGCTGTCTATCTCGTTGTAATCGATATGCGTCGAGGTCGTACCAATAAGCGAAATGGTATCGCCAGGAACCAGAATATCGGCATCGGACGGTTTACGGCAGCGGTTGATCACATGCTGGTTAATACGGTGATCCATGATCAGCAGTGAGCCTTTCGCCGGGAACATGCGGATACTGAGGTCGGCATACTCGGCGATGCGCTGACCCCAAATGCCGGCGGCGTTTACCACAACCGGCGCGTGCAGAGACTGGGTTTCGCCTGTCAGATGGTTGCGCACGTTGACGCCACATACCGTTGCCCCTTCGCGAATTAACCCGGTCACTTCGTGTGCCGTCAAAATGGTTGCGCCATGCTCTTTCGCATCCAGCATGTTGGCGGCGGTTAAACGGAAAGGATCAACCGTGCCATCCGGCACTTTGACGGCACCGATCAGCGCAGGGTTTACCGCCGGTTCAATGATTCGCGCCTGTTGGGGATCGATCGCCTCAGCGCGGATACCGGCCTCTTCACAGGCGCGAATAAAGGTGGCCTGAAAGGATAATTCATCTTCGGGCAGGGTAATAAAAAGGCCGTCAGTTGGCTCTACGCAATGGCGAGCAATCCTTTTCAGGATCTGATTTTCGCTAATACACTCGCGTGCGGATTCGGCGTCCGTCACCGCGTAACGCGCGCCGCTGTGCAGCAATCCGTGGTTACGGCCTGTTGCACCGGTGGCGATGTCATGGCGCTCTACCAGAATAACGCGCAATCCGCGCAGCGCACAGTCGCGGGCGATCCCTGCACCTGTGGCTCCTCCGCCAATGATAATCACGTCACTTGATTGCGAGTCGCGCGTTTTCATTGTTTTTCCTCATTGTTCGTTTTTTTATCATTTAGCCACATAAAAATCATGGTTTGTTTGATTTCGCGCATAATCGCGCATTATTCGAAAATGAAACGTGATTCCGTGCGCCTTTTTGAACATTTGTCATAATTCCGTAACAATATGTGCTGTAATTCACATTAACGCCATGTATCTTTCCTTAACATCGCGGCCACACTGGGAGCAGAGGGGCTGTTTGAACGAACTGCGGTGTCTATCTCAAACTAAACACGGCCACGGAGGCTATATATGTTAAGTATTTTTAAACCCGCGTCGCACAGTGCGCGTTTGCCAGCGGCGGAGATCGACCCGACGTATCGTCGATTGCGCTGGCAAATATTTTTGGGGATTTTCTTTGGCTACGCTGCGTACTATCTGGTACGTAAAAACTTTGCTCTGGCGATGCCGTATCTGGTCGAGCAGGGCTTTTCCCGTGGCGATCTTGGTTTTGCGTTGTCCGGGATCTCTATCGCTTATGGTTTTTCAAAGTTCATCATGGGGTCAGTTTCTGACCGTTCGAATCCGCGCGTGTTCCTGCCTGCGGGCCTGATTCTGGCGGCGGCAGTGATGTTGTTCATGGGCTTTGTACCGTGGGCAACGTCCAGTATCGCCATTATGTTCGTTCTGTTATTCCTCTGTGGTTGGTTCCAGGGGATGGGATGGCCGCCGTGTGGCCGCACGATGGTGCACTGGTGGTCACAGAAAGAGCGTGGCGGTATTGTTTCCGTCTGGAACTGCGCGCATAACGTGGGCGGCGGTATTCCACCGCTGCTGTTCCTGCTGGGGATGGCCTGGTTTAACGACTGGAAAGCGGCGCTTTACATGCCGGCGTTCGGTGCGATTGTTATCGCCATCTTTGCCTTTGCCATGATGCGCGATACCCCGCAATCCTGTGGCTTACCGCCTATCGAAGAGTACAAAAACGACTACCCGGACGATTACAACGAAAATGCAGAAGAAGAGCTGACGGCGAAGCAAATCTTTATGCAGTACGTGTTGCCGAACAAACTGTTGTGGTACATCGCGATTGCTAACGTGTTTGTATATCTGCTGCGCTACGGCATCCTCGACTGGTCGCCGACCTATCTGAAAGAAGTGAAACATTTCGCGCTGGATAAATCTTCCTGGGCTTATTTCCTTTATGAATATGCCGGTATTCCGGGCACGCTGCTGTGTGGCTGGATGTCGGATAAAGTCTTCCGGGGTAACCGTGGGGCAACCGGCGTATTCTTTATGACGCTGGTGACTATCGCCACTATCGTCTACTGGATGAACCCGGCGGGTAATCCAGGTGTGGATATGGCATGTATGATCGTAATCGGCTTCCTTATCTATGGCCCGGTCATGCTGATTGGTTTGCACGCCCTGGAACTGGCACCGAAAAAAGCGGCAGGTACAGCGGCGGGCTTTACCGGCCTGTTCGGTTATCTGGGTGGCTCCGTGGCGGCGAGCGCCATTGTGGGTTACACCGTTGACTTCTTCGGCTGGGACGGTGGCTTCATGGTGATGATCGGCGGCAGCGTGCTGGCGGTTATTCTTCTCGTGGTGGTGATGATTGGCGAAAAACGTCATCACGAAGAGCTGACGCTGAAACGCAGCGGGAGTTAATCAAATGAAAACGACGCTAAAGAACCTGAGCATGGCGCTGATGATGGCCGGAATGGTGATGGGAAGCAGTGCTATTGCGGCCGACAGCAGCGACAAAATTGTGATCGCGCATCGCGGCGCCAGTGGCTATCTGCCTGAGCATACGCTGCCAGCTAAAGCGATGGCGTATGCGCAAGGCGCAGATTATCTGGAACAAGATCTGGTGATGACCAAAGACGACCGTTTAGTCGTCCTCCATGACCATTATCTTGACCGGGTCACCGATGTTGCCGAACGTTTTCCAGACCGTGCGCGTAAAGACGGTCGTTACTACGCCATCGACTTCACGCTGGATGAAATTAAGTCGCTGAAATTTACCGAAGGCTTCGACATTGAAAACGGTAAGAAAGTGCAGACGTATCCAGGGCGTTTCCCGATGGGTAAATCTGATTTCCGTGTTCATACCTTTGAAGAAGAGATCGAGTTCGTTCAGGGCCTGAATCACTCAACCGGTAAGAACATCGGTATTTATCCGGAAATGAAAGCACCGTGGTTCCATCACCAGGAAGGGAAGGACATCGCGGCGAAGACGCTGGAAGTGCTGAAAAAGTACGGTTACACCGGTAAAAAAGATAATGTGTATTTGCAGTGTTTTGATGTGGCAGAATTGAAGCGCATCAAACATGAGCTGGAACCGAAAATGGGGATGGATCTCAACCTGGTTCAGCTGATTGCGTACACTGACTGGAACGAAACACAGCAGAAACAGGCGGACGGCAGTTGGGTTAATTACAACTACGACTGGATGTTTAAGCCTGGTGCGATGAAGCAAATCGCGGAATATGCTGATGGCATCGGCCCGGACTACCATATGCTGGTTGATGAAAAGTCTAAGAAAGGGAATATCCGGCTGACAGGCATGGTACAGGACGCTCATCAGAATAAGATGGTAGTGCATCCTTTTACCGTTCGTGCTGACCTGCTACCGGACTATGCGACTGACGTAAACCAGCTTTACGACATTCTGTATAACCAGGCCGGTGTTGACGGGTTGTTCACCGACTTCCCGGATAAAGCGGTCATGTTTTTGAATAAAAAATAACGACTCGCGCGGATAGCGCATCGAAACTGCACCCCAAAGGTGGAAAATCCACTGAGTAAGGTGCAGTTTTTTTTACTCAAAGGTGGCTAATGAATTTTCTGAGTTAACCGGAAGGTTATCATCATTTGAAATGCATTCATGTTATGAATGAAATGAACTGTGGCGATGCGCTGGCGTTTTACGCAAAAATCCACCATTCAGCACGAATATCTTAAGATTTACTTAACTTAAACACTTATATTATCGCCTGAAATATTATCGGGTCAGAATAACGGGCGGTAGGGTATGGCAGTGTCAGCAACACACAACGAATTTGAGCGCTGGTGGGCAACGGAAGGCGATTGGGTCGAAGAGCCTAACTACCGTCGTAATGGAATGAGCGGTGTGCAGTGCGTGGAGCGTGATGGCAAAAAAGTCTATGTTAAACGCATGACCCAGCACCTGTTCCACTCTGTCCGTTATCCTTTTGGCCGCCCGACCATTGTTCGTGAAATCGCGGTAATTAAAGAGTTGAAGCGCGCGGGCGTTATCGTGCCTGAGATAATCTTCGGCGAAGCGACAAAAGTAGAGGGTGAATGGCGTGCGCTGCTGGTCACAGAAGACATGGCGGGCTTTGTCAGTATCGCTGACTGGTATTTTCAACATGCCGAGACGCCGTTTCCTGATGATGTGCGTGAAGCCATGTTGAAAGCCGTTGCTGTCGCGTTTAAAAAGATGCACAGCGTGAATCGCCAGCATGGGTGCTGCTACGTTCGTCATATCTACGTGAAAACTGACGGTACGGTTGAAGCCGGTTTCCTTGATCTTGAAAAAAGCCGCCGTCGTTTACGTCGCCATAAAGCGGCTAATCACGATTTTTCACAGCTGGAAAAGTATCTTGATCCGATCCCGAAAGCGGATTGGGAGAAAGTGAAAGCGCATTACTACACGCTGTAACGCGCACTACATTTCAAGTTCGATATCTCCTCTTGCCTTGCAACAGCAGGGCAAGATTTCCCCTGGTTGAACAAAGGCCAGAGGCTCTGCAATCCAGTCGACCTGTCCTGCGACCAGGCGAATTCGGCAGGAACCGCAATAACCTTCCCGGCACTGATACTCAACGTTGACGTTATGCGATTCGAGCGCGGTGAGCAGGGAAGGGTGTTCATCCTGGCACAGCAACTGTGTGCCAGTGATGCGAAGAGTAACGCGTCCCATCAGAGCTGGAAGTTGCTCAGATCGTCGGTGTCGACTTCGGAATCGATCTGCCCGACCAGGTAAGAGCTGACTTCGACTTCCTGCGGCGCCACCTGCACGTTATCAGAAACCAGCCAGGTGTTGATCCAGGGGATCGGATTTGAGCGCGTTTTAAACGGCAGATCCAACCCGACCGCCTGCATACGAATATTGGTGATGTACTCGACGTACTGGCACAGAATATCTTTATTCAGACCGATCATTGAGCCGTCGCGGAACAGATAATCAGCCCACTCTTTCTCCTGCTGCGCGGCTAGCACAAACAGGTCATAGCACTCTTGCTGACACTCCTGGGCAATTTCCGCCATTTCCGGATCGTCGACACCGCTACGTAGCAGATTAAGCATATGCTGTGTTCCGGTCAGATGCAGCGCTTCATCGCGGGCGATCAGGCGAATGATTTTGGCGTTACCTTCCATCAATTTGCGTTCTGCGAAGGCAAAAGAGCAGGCAAAGCTGACATAGAAACGAATGGCTTCCAGGGCGTTAACGCTCATCAGACACAGGTAAAGCTGTTTTTTCAGCGCCCGCAGATTGACGGTCACGGTTTTGCCGTTGACGTTGTGGGTGCCTTCGCCCAGCAAATGCCAGTAGCTGGTCATTTCAATCAATTCATCGTAGTAATGCGAAATGCCTTCCGCACGTTTCTGAATCTGCTCGTTGGTGACGATGTCGTCAAAAACAACGGCCGGTTCGTTAACGATATTACGAATAATATGGGTGTACGAACGAGAGTGGATCGTCTCGGAGAAAGCCCATGTTTCTACCCAGGTTTCCAGCTCAGGAATGGAGATGAGCGGCAGGAGCGCCACGTTTGGGCTGCGTCCCTGGATAGAATCCAGCAATGTCTGATACTTCAGGTTGCTGATGAAAATATGTTTTTCGTGATCGGGTAGGGAGTGGTAGTCGATGCGATCGCGAGACACGTCAACTTCTTCCGGACGCCAGAAAAACGAGAGCTGCTTTTCGATCAACTTTTCGAAGATGTCATATTTTTGCTGATCGTAGCGTGCCACGTTGACCGGCTGACCGAAAAACATCGGCTCTTTGAGCTGGTCGTTTTTCGTCTGTGAAAATGTGGTGTATGCCATTGAAGTGAGTCCTGTAGGAGTGTAATGCCGGGCAGCGCTTCGCTTACCCGGCCTACAACGCCTCGAAATGTTTTGTAGGCCGGATAGGGCGTAAACGCGTTATCCGGCAAAAGACAAAAATTAAATCTTACATGCGCCGCTTTCGCAGCCGTCGTCCTGAATAGAAGGCGCCAGATCGTCCTGCGCATCTTCTGCACCGTCACGCGTGTTGTGATAGTACAGCGTTTTCACGCCAAATTTATAGGCGGTAAGCAGGTCTTTCAACAACTGTTGCATCGGCACTTTGCCTGACGGGAAACGCGTCGGGTCGTAGTTGGTATTGGCAGAAATCGCCTGATCGATAAATTTCTGCATGATGCCAACCAGTTGCAGGTAACCGTCGTTATTCGGCATTTCCCACAACAGCTCATAGGCGTCTTTCAGCGATTCATAATCAGGTACAACCTGGCGCAGAACGCCATCCTTCGAGGCCTTGATGCTGACATGACCGCGCGGCGGCTCAATGCCGTTGGTGGCATTGGAGATCTGCGAAGAAGTCTCGGACGGCATCAACGCTGAAAGCGTGGAGTTACGCAGACCGTGCGTCTTGACGGATTCGCGCAGTGCTTCCCAGTCAAGGTGCAGCGGTTCATTGACCACCGCATCGAGATCTTTCTTATAGGTGTCGATCGGCAGGATCCCTTGCGCGTAGGTGGTTTCGTTAAACCACGGGCAGGCGCCTTGCTCTTTCGCCAGTTCGTTAGAGGCTTTCAGCAGGTAATACTGAATGGCTTCAAACGTTTTGTGAGTCAGGTTATTGGCGCTGCCGTCAGAGTAACGTTTCCCGTTTTTCGCCAGCCAGTAAGCGTAGTTGATAACGCCAATACCGAGAGTACGACGTCCCATCGCACCGCGTTTTGCCGCCGGGATCGGGTAGTCCTGATAGTCCAGCAGCGCATCCAGCGCACGAACGGCCAGCACGGCAAGCTCTTCCAGTTCATCCAGACTATTGATTGCGCCCAGATTGAATGCGGAAAGGGTACACAGCGCAATTTCGCCGTTCTCATCGTTGACGTCAGTCAGCGGCTTGGTCGGCAGTGCGATTTCCAGGCACAGGTTAGACTGGCGTACCGGCGCAACCTGAGGATCAAACGGGCTGTGGGTGTTGCAGTGGTCGACGTTCTGAATATAGATACGGCCCGTAGAAGCACGCTCCTGCATCATCAGGGAGAACAATTCAACGGCTTTAACACGCTGCTTACGGATGCTGTCATCGTTTTCGTATTGCACGTACAGACGCTCGAACTCGTCCTGGTCGGCAAAGAACGCGTCGTACAGGCCGGGAACGTCGGACGGGCTGAACAGCGTGATGTCGCCGCCTTTCAGCAGACGGGTATACATCAGCTTGTTGATCTGTACGCCGTAGTCCATGTGACGCACGCGGTTGCCTTCAACGCCACGGTTGTTTTTCAGCACCAGCAGGCTTTCGACTTCCAGATGCCACATCGGGTAGAACAGCGTTGCCGCACCGCCGCGCACGCCGCCCTGAGAGCAGGACTTCACCGCCGTCTGGAAGTGTTTGTAGAACGGAATGCAGCCAGTGTGGAATGCTTCACCGCCGCGAATCGGGCTACCCAGCGCACGGATGCGACCGGCGTTGATACCGATACCGGCACGCTGGGAAACGTATTTCACAATCGCGCTGGAGGTGGCATTGATGGAGTCCAGGCTGTCGCCGCACTCGATCAGCACACAGGAGCTGAACTGACGCGTTGGGGTACGCACGCCAGACATGATCGGCGTAGGCAGAGAAATTTTGAACGTAGACACCGCGTCGTAAAAACGTTTGACGTATTCGAGACGGGTTTCACGCGGATAGTTAGAGAACAGGCAAGCTGCAACCAGAATATAGAGGAACTGCGCGCTTTCGTAGATTTCACCGGTGACACGGTTTTGTACCAGGTATTTACCTTCCAACTGCTTTACAGCGGCGTAGGAGAAGGTCATATCACGGTCATGCACGATAAACGAATCCATCTGCTTGAACTCTTCTTCCGTGTAGTCTTCCAGCAGATGATTGTCGTATTTACCCATCTCAACCATTTTCGTGACATGGTCGAACAGTTTGGGCGGTTCAAACTCACCATACGCTTTCTTACGCAGATGGAAAATCGCCAGACGCGCAGCCAGATACTGATAATCCGGGGCGTCGCGCGAGATCAGATCCGCAGCAGCCTTGATGATCGTTTCGTGAATGTCGGAGGTCTTAATACCGTCGTAAAATTGAATGTGGGAGCGCAGTTCAACCTGAGAAATCGATACGTTATTCAGTCCTTCTGCCGCCCAATCCAGAACTCGGTGGATTTTGTCGAGATTGATGCGCTCTGTACTACCATCACGCTTTGTCACCAGCAGACTCTGATTCATGTTTTACCTGTCCGTGAAAGAAAAAATATCCCCTGGCTTATCCACTTGTGACTAACTCTGTGGATAAATACTATATATAGGGGTTGGGTGTTAAATGAAACGCTATATGGTGAGTATTCTAGTAGGGATTCTTTTCAGTACAAGAGTTGATTTTGAGGTTAAATTGAGGTTGCAAAAGGGTAAGAAACGCTAAGTGCGCGTCTTATAAGGCCTGGAGGCCATGTCAAGAATTCGCAAAAAAAAATGAAAATTTGATCGAGTGCTGATTTCTTCGGCGAAGAAAAAGATTGCGCCTTATGACACAGCGCAATCTTTATAAGAATAGTTGATGACGTTAGTCGTTTTTTGCCGTTGTATGCAACATGTAGTTAACATCAACGCCCGGGCCTAACTTGAACGAATTGGTGATCGGATTGAAATGCAGCCCGGTCATGTGACGTTCTTTGAGTTCCGTCTGATCCACCCAGCTTAACAGTTCAGCAGGTTTTATAAATTTTTTCACATCGTGCGTACCTTTGGGCACCATGCGCAAAATATACTCAGCGCCCACAACGGCCATTAACCAGGATTTCCCGTTGCGATTAAGCGTAGAGAAAAAGACTTCGCCACCGGGTTTCACTAACTGGGCACATGCCCTGACGACCGATTGCGGATCAGGAACATGCTCAAGCATTTCCATGCAGGTCACGACATCGTACTGATGCGCATGTTTTGCCGCGTGTTCCTCAACGGTTTCCTGCACGTATTCCACCTGGATGCCGCTTTCCAGCGCATGCAACTTTGCCACCTGCAGCGGCTCAAAGCCCATATCGAGACCGGTGACCGTTGCGCCTTCACGCGCCATACTCTCTGCCAGAATGCCCCCGCCACAACCGACATCGAGCACCTTTTTACCAAACAGGCCGCCCGAGCGCTCGGCAATGTAGCCCAGTCGCAAAGGATTAATGCGATGCAGAGGCTTAAATTCTCCCTCAAGATCCCACCAGCGCGACGCGACTGCTTCAAACTTGGCAATTTCTTCATGGTCAACGTTGTGGATTACCGGGGGTTTTTCGGCATTCATGGGTGCTTCTACTCCTTATTTGGCAAGACGAATGAGTATATCAGCCTGACGGGACGAATAAAGCCTCTCGAGGAGCAATCCGTTTACCTGTATTTGTGTGGTTGTGTTATAATTTGCGACCTTTGAATCCGGGAAACAGTAGAGGGATAGCGGTTAGATGAGCGACCTTGCGAGAGAAATTACACCGGTCAACATTGAGGAAGAGCTGAAGAGCTCCTATCTGGATTATGCGATGTCGGTCATTGTTGGCCGTGCGCTTCCTGATGTCCGAGATGGCCTGAAACCGGTACACCGTCGCGTTCTTTACGCCATGAACGTATTGGGCAATGACTGGAACAAAGCCTACAAAAAATCTGCCCGTGTCGTTGGTGACGTAATCGGTAAATACCACCCTCATGGTGATACTGCCGTTTACGACACTATTGTTCGTATGGCGCAGCCATTTTCCTTGCGTTACATGCTGGTTGACGGCCAGGGTAACTTCGGTTCTGTCGATGGCGATTCCGCCGCAGCGATGCGTTATACGGAAATCCGTATGTCGAAAATCGCCCACGAGATAATGGCAGACCTGGAAAAAGAGACGGTGGATTTCGTCGATAACTACGACGGCACCGAAAGAATTCCAGATGTTATGCCGACCAAAATTCCTAACCTGCTGGTGAACGGTTCGTCCGGTATCGCCGTGGGTATGGCGACCAACATCCCGCCACATAACCTGACGGAAGTGATCAACGGTTGCCTGGCGTATATCGACGACGAAGACATCACCGTCGAAGGCCTGATGGAACATATTCCTGGCCCGGACTTCCCGACAGCGGCGATCATCAATGGCCGTCGCGGCATTGAAGAAGCCTATCGTACCGGTCGCGGCAAAGTGTACATCCGCGCACGCGCGGAAGTGGAAGCTGACGCGAAAACCGGTCGCGAAACCATCATCGTTCATGAAATCCCTTACCAGGTGAACAAAGCGCGCCTGATCGAAAAGATTGCTGAACTGGTGAAAGAAAAACGCGTTGAAGGCATCAGCGCGCTGCGTGACGAGTCTGACAAAGACGGGATGCGCATCGTGATTGAAATCAAACGCGATGCGGTCGGGGAAGTGGTGCTGAATAACCTCTACTCCCAGACGCAGTTGCAGGTTTCCTTCGGTATTAACATGGTTGCATTGCACCATGGTCAGCCGAAGATCATGAACCTGAAAGACATTATTTCTGCGTTCGTGCGCCACCGTCGTGAAGTGGTGACTCGCCGTACTATTTTTGAACTGCGTAAAGCCCGCGATCGCGCGCATATCCTCGAAGCACTGGCGATTGCACTGGCGAACATTGACCCGATAATCGAGCTTATCCGTCGTGCGCCAACGCCTGCGGAAGCAAAAGCGGCGTTGATCGCGCGCTCATGGGATCTGGGCAACGTTGCGGCCATGCTGGAACGTGCGGGTGACGATGCGGCGCGTCCTGAATGGCTGGAGCCGGAGTTCGGCGTGCGTGACGGTCAATACTATCTGACCGAACAGCAGGCACAGGCGATTCTGGATCTGCGTTTGCAGAAACTGACCGGCCTTGAGCACGAAAAACTGCTCGATGAGTACAAAGAGCTGCTGGAGCAGATCGCGGAACTGTTGCACATTCTGGGCAGCGCCGACCGTCTGATGGAAGTGATTCGCGAAGAGATGGAATTGATTCGCGAGCAGTTTGGCGATAAGCGTCGTACTGAAATCACCGCCAACAGCGCGGACATCAACCTTGAAGATCTGATCAACCAGGAAGATGTGGTTGTGACGCTGTCTCACCAGGGTTATGTGAAGTATCAGCCGCTTTCTGAGTACGAAGCGCAGCGTCGTGGTGGGAAAGGTAAATCTGCCGCACGTATTAAAGAAGAAGACTTTATTGACCGACTGCTGGTGGCGAATACGCACGATCATATTCTGTGCTTCTCCAGCCGTGGCCGCGTCTACTCCATGAAAGTCTATCAACTGCCGGAAGCGAGTCGTGGTGCGCGTGGTCGTCCGATCGTCAACCTGCTGCCGCTTGAGCAGGATGAACGTATTACCGCGATTCTGCCAGTGACTGAGTTTGAAGAAGGCGTGAAAGTCTTCATGGCGACCGCCAACGGTACGGTGAAGAAAACCGTTCTGACCGAGTTCAATCGTCTGCGTACCGCCGGTAAAGTGGCGATCAAACTGGTCGAAGGCGATGAACTGATTGGCGTGGATCTGACCAGCGGTGATGATGAAGTCATGCTGTTCTCTGCCGAAGGTAAAGTGGTTCGCTTTAAGGAAGCCTCTGTTCGTGCGATGGGTTGCAACACCACCGGTGTTCGCGGTATCCGCTTAGGCGGGAGCGACAAAGTGGTTTCGCTTATCATCCCACGTGGTGAAGGCGCAATCCTGACGGCAACACAAAACGGTTACGGTAAACGTACGGCGGTAGAAGAGTACCCAACCAAGTCGCGTGCGACGAAAGGGGTTATCTCTATCAAAGTCACCGAACGTAACGGTTCTGTTGTCGGTGCGGTGCAGGTCGACGATGCAGATCAGATTATGATGATCACCGATGCCGGTACGCTGGTGCGTACTCGCGTGTCGGAAATCAGCATTGTGGGTCGTAACACCCAGGGCGTTATCCTCATCCGTACTGCGGAAGATGAAAACGTGGTGGGTCTGCAGCGTGTTGCTGAGCCTGTCGATGATGAAGAACTGGATTCTATCGACGGTAGCGCCGCAGAAGGGGACGAAGACATTGCCCCGGAAGTGGAAAGCGATGATGACGTCGCTGACGATGCCGATGACTCTGCGGAAGACGCCGACGAGTAATCCCGTATCTTAAATACGCACTGAAGGGGGGCTTTTGCCCCCCTTTTTTTGTGCACAAAAAACCAGACCCTCCGGGCCTTATCTGCGACAGGTTTGACCTGCGAATTTAAATCGAATAGAACTGACAGACCCTTTCTTTACACGTTATTGGTACACCCTTCCTGGTCAATGCTACTCGCGGTGAAAACAGCGTGTAACTTCCCAATATTGAATAACGCTACATAGTCCATCATGCTGCGCGCGGCAGGCATATCTCATTTATCTATGTATAGTAATACATTATTCAATGAATAATTATTTATATGTGAGAGCGTTCACTGTTTTGTCATCGTTTTACCGCTAACTTTGATCGTGTCAAAAAACATGTCGCTTGGGATGAATATAAACAGGAGATTAGGAAACTATTTAATAAAAACAAACTAATTCTTTAAAGATAAATGCGTTGGCTGCCTTCATCTGTCAGTTTTTCTGACGGATGAAAATACTTATATTTACATATCGGGAGTTAACTATGATAGTTGAAATGGCTGAAGGTTTTATCCATGTTTTTCAAAGCGCCGGGAAGATATTTTCCGGAATGCTTGTCAGCACAATTCCGATGCTGATAACGTTAATTTTGACAGTTAACTTCGCCATGAAGTTAATTGGTCAACGGCGAATGGAAAAAGTCGCCACGTTAATGGGCAAGTCGAAAATACTCACCTATGGAATTTTACCCAGTTTTGCCTGGTTTTTCTTGAGCAGTCCTGGTGCGTTAACGATGGGGAAATTTTTACCTGAGCGCTGTAAACCTGCCTATCAGGATGCTTTAGGGACTACTGTTCACCCATTAACTTCACTATTCCCACATATCGTGCCCTCAGAGCTTTTTATCTGGTTAGGCGTTGCCGCAGGCGTTACCCGGCTTGATCTGCCGGTAGCTGACCTGGCATTACGTTATATCGCGGCGGGTATTCTGCTTGGCTTCATTCGTGGATTTTTAACAGAGTACATCTTCACCCGACTGGAGAAGCGAGAACTTAATCAGAAATAAGGGAATAAAATGAAAGTGTTATTTTCGGCTGACGCAGTAAAGGCTGGAAGAAATGTAGAAGAAGGGCTGCTTAATGGCATGTTGATTACGTTTAATGATCTGGCTCCAGAGGATTACCTCGATTATGTGCTGGTCATTAATAACATCGTTTGCGATGTGCTCCCTTTGCAAGAACATGAAGAATACATTCTGGTTATTAATGGCAATCAATGGGATATAACCTGTTGGGGTGATGCTGCATGGCAAAATTTATGTGAACTCGGTCATGTTACTGTGGTGTTTGATGGGGCAGAAAAACCCATATCATATGGTTCATTACACGTAAATAGTCATTGTTCTCCATCCATTAATGAATTGATTGGCCCATTGATAATAATGAGGAAAACCAATGAAAACTGTTCTGATTAAAAAAGGTCATTCGGGTATTGGCGATGACATGTATTTATATCATGATGCCAGCAAAGTCATTCTTTCCCTTACCGGAAAAACAATTGATCCCGTTGCTAAAACATTAGGCAAAATGCTGGATATGCAGGTCGTTAATGGCTTTGAGGCAATGCCGGATGACAAAAAAATCCTCTGTGTGGTCATTAATTGCGGAGGCTCATTACGTTGCGGCATCTATCCACAAAAAAGAATTAAAACGATCAACGTACTTCCCACGGGGGCAATGGGGCCGCTGGCGAAGCACATCACCGAAGATATCTATATTTCAGATGTCAGTTGCGAATCGATTTCATTGACGGAAACCATCAATCAGCCGATAGGTTCGGATGAACCGGTTGAGCCTTTGCCGGTCAGCGCGGCTGGCGTTTCGGCTGTTGTTGATGAGAGTTCAACTGAACAAAAGGGCGGTTCAGTCACCAATACTGCACTGGCGTTGATGACGAGTTTTGCTACAGGAATCGGCAACTTTGTAAGCCTCCTGTACGCCTCGGCGCGTGAGTCCGTGGAGCTGTGCATTAAAAACGTTATCCCGTTTATGGCCTTTATTTCAGTGTTGATCGCGCTGGTTCAGGAGACGGCGATTGGTCAGTGGACTGGGAATGCGTTGTCGCCGCTTGCAGGGTCAATAACGGGCTTATTCGTGATTGCGATTATCTGTGGTCTGCCCTTTATCTCACCTATTCTGGCACCCGGTGCGGCCATCGCACAGGTTGTTGGTGTGCTGGTGGGAACGCTCATTGGTACTGGGGTGGTGTCTCCACTGATGGCGTTGCCGGCGTTGTTCGCCATTAATGTTCAGGTGGGTGCCGACTTTATTCCTGTTGGGCTCTCCATGCAGGAGGCGAAAGAGAAGACTATTCGGCTTGGTGTTCCGGCTTTCCTGTTATCACGAATGATCACCGCGCCGCTGGCGGTTGCAATTGGCTATCTCTTTTCCTTCGGCTTGTTTGAATAAGGTCTCTTTTTATGAAAAAAATCAATGCGGCAGTCGTGGGCGCGGGTATTTACGGTAAGCACCATATCAACGCTTATCACTATAATCCGTGGGTTAATCTGGTGGGATTTTGCGAAATAAACCCTGAGATCCGCGCTCAGGTTGAGGCTGAATTTCAGGTTCCGGGTTACGCTTCTTTGGCTGAGCTTTTTGCTGCCACTGAGGTTGATCTTGTATCAATCGCGACGCCAGACCCTTTCCATTTTGATGCGACTATCGAGTCAATCAATGCCGGTAAGCATGTGCTGATTGAAAAGCCGATGGCGACGACGTCTGAAGAATGTCGGGAAATTATTCGCTGTGCGGCTGAGAAGGGCGTAAAAATTGGTGTCGACTACCACAAACGTTGGGACGGCATGGCGCAGCATATTCATCATGAGCTGTTAAAACCAGAAACCGGTCAGGTGCTTCGTGGTTACATGAGCATGGATGACATTATCGATGTGCCGAAAAAATGGTTATCGTGGTCGAATGAAAGCTCTCCCGTACACTTTCTCGGTACCCACTGTTTTGATTTGATTCGCTATTATATGAATGGGGCCAATGCCGTCAGCGTTTATGCAATAGGGCAGAAGAAGAAGTTATTGTCTGAAGGCATTGACTCGTGGGATACCATTCAGTCCTTTGTGACCTTCGACAATGGTGCGCAGTGGACCGTTGAGGTGGGCTGGTGTTTACCGTCATCATTTCCAAAAGCGAATGACGGTCGTAGCTTTGTGATTACTGAAAATAATTATTATCGTGCTGATGCGCAGTTGCGTGGTTATGAAATGTTTACACCACAACGTAGCGCGACGCCAAATTATAATTTTATTAATTATGTTAATAACAAAGCCAGTGGCTATGGTATTCAACCAATTCATGATTTTGTTGAGCATGTTTTATTCGATGTGCCCTATCTGGCAACGGCAGATGACGGATTACAGGCAACGCTAATCTGTGAGGCGGTACATCGCTCGTTATCTACAGGTACTGTTGTTAATATATAAAGTTAAATCTGGCTCTTGAGTTTTACGTCTCATACGCATTTTTTACTGCAATTGAATTTAATTTTTACGATTAAGGCTGGATGGATAACACCCCCCTGGCGCATTCAGCCCATTAATCATCGCGTATGAGACGTCTTTTCTTTATTTAAATTCAGATAGCAATACTGCAAAGCATGGAAAAATAGTGTGTGCAACGATATTTTGAGTGCAGCAAAACTCAGATGACTCACGCTGGACGGTGGTGTGTACAATGTGACATCGGCAAGCGAAATCTCACTTTGATGGCTGGATACGGCCAGTGATGCCGCTTCGTGTTCACGAATCAAGCTAATCAACTTGTGATCTTGTCCATCTTTAAGCCCTGGCAGTAAGATCACGGAATCAAAATCTGTCAGACAGTTCGAAAGCAACGCTTGCGCATTTTGGTATTCAACGGCAATGCAAACCTTGCCTATATCACTGTAGTCCTGAATGATATTACTCAGCAATGGACTCAGCTCGCGAGGATGGCAAAAATAAATATTTCTGCTTGATTTTATAATTTCAAAAAAAGTATTTATCGCAGCGGGATTGTTGTTGTTAATAAATTCGCTGAGAATGAAATTATTTTCATTGGGTTTGGCCGGGAGTAATGTTTCTGGCTGATCGCGAATACATTTAATGAGGTCATATTTAAACGAGGTAAATCCGGTATAACCCAAAGCCTGAGCAAAGCGAACAATAGAGGGTTGGCTGGTATTGGTCTTTTTCGAAATCGCTGTTGACGTTAATTTTTCAGCGCCTGATAGTGTAGCCAAAATGTAACGGCTAATTGATTTTTCGCCAGGTGAGCCTGTTTTAACCAGTAATTGAAGTTGTTCGATAATGTTCATTGATGCCCCTCGATTTTCTTTATTATGACATAACCGAATGTGTTGTCTACGATGCTGATGTTTCGATACATCTTCAGTTATTAGCGTAATGGCGGGAAAACAAAAAAACACCAGAATGGGCGATCCTGGTGTTTCTGTTTATCAATAAAGAGGCGGTTTAGTTCATTCGTTCAACAATCATCGCGATCCCCTGACCCCCACCTACACACAGCGTCGCCAGCCCCAGTGTCTTATCGTGTGCCTCCAGGCTGTGAAGCAGCGTGACCAGAATTCGTGCGCCGCTGGTGCCGATAGGATGTCCAAGCGCGATAGCGCCGCCGTTGATATTCACTTTCTGATGGTCGAAACCAAGGACTTTTCCCACGGCCAGGAACTGCGCGGCAAATGCCTCATTGGCTTCGATGAGATCGATATCAGAAAGCTGTAACCCACTTTGTAACAGCGCTTTTTGGGTAGCGGGAACCGGCCCCATCCCCATCAATGCGGGTGAGACGCCGCCGCTGGCCCAGGCTTTAATTCGCGCAAGCGGCTTTAGCCCCGCCGCCAGTGCCGCGGATTCTTCCATCACCATCAGAGCTGCTGCGCCATCGTTGATCCCCGATGCGTTACCGGCAGTCACTGTACCCTCTTTGTCAAACGCGGGACGCAGTGCGGCAAGACCTTCTGCCGTTGTTTCGGCTTTCGGAAATTCATCACGGTCAAAAACCAGGGTTTTCTTGCGTGATGTGAGGGTGACGGGGACGATCTCTTTGCGAAACGCACCGCTTTCCATCGCCGCTACGGCTTTACGCTGGGAGTGGAGCGCCAGTTCATCCTGCATTTCGCGGCTGATACCGTATTCCCGGGCGATGTTTTCCGCGGTGATCCCCATATGATAGCCGTGGATGGCGCAGAGCAGACCATCATGCAGAATAGAATCGGACAATTGTCCGTCGCCGAGGCGATAACCCCAACGGGCTTTTGCATCCAGCAGATAGGGCGCCCGGCTCATGTTTTCCATGCCGCCCGCGATAATGGCCTGCGCTTGCCCTGTCGCAATGGCCTGTGCGGCCAGCGCAACGCTTTTCAGGCCAGAGCCGCACAGTTTGTTGACGGTAAAACCGCAAACCGTATCGGCAAGACCGCTTTTTAACAACGCCTGGCGTGCCGGGTTTTGCCCAAGACCCGCCTGAAGCACATTGCCCATGATCACTTCATCAACCCGCTGAGGATCGAGTTGCGCACGTTCCAGCGCAGCTTTGATCGCCGTTACCCCAAGTTCGATGGCGCTGATGGCTGCCAGCGCGCCGTTGAAGTTGCCAATGGCGGTACGTGCCGCACTGACGATGACACTGTTTTTCATCTTCTGTTCCTTACTGTGAAAGGTTGTCGTCAGAACACGCTCAGGCCAATGACGAATATGATCCCGGAAAAGAGCAGGGCCGTGATGCAGTACCCCATGATGTCGCGCACCCCAAGCCCGGCGATGGCCAGCGCAGGTAGCGCCCAGAACGGTTGCGCCATGTTCATCCACTGCTCGCCGTAGGCAATCGCCATTACCGACTTGCCAAGATCGGCGCCCAGCGCCTCAGCGGCCGGAAGCACGAAGGGGCCCTGGATGACCCAGTGTCCACCGCCGGAGGGGACGGCAAAGTTAATCAGCGCAGAGCTGAAGAAGGTCATCAGGGGGAAGGTGTCTTTGTTGGCGACGTTGATGAAGAACTCGGTGATAAGCCCGCCGAGGCCGGAGTGTTCCATCATCAACTGAATCCCCGCGTAGAAGGGGAACTGAACCAGAATACCGGCGGTACTGCGGGCGGCCGCGCTGACGGCGCGCATGTAGGCCATGGGGGTTTTGTGGAGCAACAATCCGGCAATCAGGAACATCAGATTGACGGTGTTAATCGTGATATTGAACCCTTTCTCTGCAAAGTCGAACGCCAGATAAGCAATACCCAACGCGCCGATGATTAGCGTCAGAATGCGGCTCTCTTCCAGTTTCTCAGACGGCGGGGCATCAGCCGGTAATGTTTTCTGAAAATCAGTGTCGTCCAGCAATAATTTGGGATCAACGGAGACGACATCACACGGTTTAGGCACCATCAAACGGGTAATGAACGGCATCACCACGATAAGACTCAGCGTAATGAAGATGTTGAATCCGGTGAAAATGGTGTCCCCGACCGGAATTAACCCAGCAATATGTTCGACCGGGTTGCCTGGCGTTGCGGCGAGCAGCGGCATTGAGCCGGAGAGGCCGCCGCCCCAGGTGATAAAGCCGATATAGGCGCAGGCAATGAGCAGAGGATAGTCGGAGCCGGGTACCCGGCGGGCGACTTCGCGGGCAAACATCGCCCCCACCACCAGGCCAAAGCCCCAGTTGATGACGGATGCGACCGCGCCAAAGAACGTCACCAGCATCACCCCTTGTGCCGGGGTTTTGGCAATCGACGCGGCGCTACGCAGCACGCTTTTAACCGGCCCAGAACTGGCCAGCGCATGTCCCGTGACAATGATTAACGCCATCTGCATCCCGAATGCCAGCAGATTCCAGAAACCGTCACCCCAAAACTTCACCATTTTGATAGGGGTTTGTGGCGTTAGCCAGAGCGCAATCCCAAACGTCAGCAGCGTCAGCATCATGGCAAAGATCAGCGGATCGGGGAGCCAGCGACTGACAAAGCGCGTCATAAAACGTGAGATACGACCAATCATGCATTACCTCGTTGGATTATCAGGTTGGCTGCAACGTCAAAATGCGCTTCAGTTTTCGCGCGAAGCGTGGCGATATCACATTCTTCTGCGATTTCGGTAAGCCACATTTTGCCGTCGATAAAACGGAATACGGCGAGCTCAGTGACCAGCATATGTACCGCGTGCTGGGCGGTGAGCGGCATGGTGCAGTAACGCAGAATTTTGGCTGAACCGTCTTTCGCGCAGTGCTCCATGGCAATGATCACTTTGCGTGCGCCGGTGACCAGATCCATCGCGCCGCCCATACCGGGCACCAGTTTGCCGGGAACGACCCAGTTGGCGAGGTTGGCCTGTTCATCCACCTGCAATCCGCCGAGAACGCAGGCATCAACATGCCCACCGCGAATCAGTGCAAACGACATTGCGCTATCAAACATCGCGGCGCCGGGCAAAATGCCGCACGGTTGCCCGCCGGCATTCACTAAATCAGGATGGGCAGTGGTGACGGGGCCCAGCCCGAGAAAACCGTTCTCTGATTGCAGCGTGATATGGATATCGGCGGGAAGATAATTGGCGACCAGCGTCGGCAGACCAATCCCTAAGTTAACGACGTCTCCATCACGAAGTTCTTGCGCCACACGGCGCGCAATACGTTGTTTAGCATCCATGATTAACGCTCCTGTGGAATAACAATGTGGTCGATAACCGCGCCCGGGGTGACAATCTGGTCTGGCAACAGACAGCCTGTTTCGACCAGTTCGTCAGGTTCCACCAGCGTGATATCGGCGGCGAGGGCAATCAGGGGGTTAAAATTGCGGGCGCTGAGTTGATAGGTCAGGTTGCCGAGGTGATCGGCGCGGTGGGCGCGAATTAGCGCCAGATCGGCACGCAGCGGGCGCTCAAGCAGCCACTTTTTTCCGTCGAGCGTCATGGTCTGTTTACCGTCTTCCACCACCGTGCCGACGCCGGTCTGAGTCAGAAAACCGCCAAGACCTGCGCCGCCACAGCGGATTTGTTCTATCAGGGTTCCCTGGGGAACCAGTTGTACCTCCATCTCTTCGGCAATCATTCGCCGACCGGTTTCGGGGTTGGTGCCAATATGCGAGGCGATAACTTTGCTCACCCGGCCATTGACGATAAGCGGGCCAATACCGGTATCGATAAAGGCGGTATCGTTGGCGATTAGCGTGAGATCCCTGACGCCGGAATCAAGGAGGGCTTCGATCAGACGGGGCGGGGTGCCAACGCCGATAAAACCGCCAACCATGATGGTCATGCCGTCACGAAAAAACCCGGGTGTGTCCTGTAAGGTAATCAGTTTTGTTTTCATTATGTTTCCCTTTTGCATACTCCATGTTGGGTACGCATAGGGAATAGCAAGCGGAATGCCAGAAGCGTGAAATACCAGGAATATTATTTAACGTATTAATTATGCAGGTTTATTTTTGCGATGGTGGGTCTTTGAGGCGAAGGGAAATAGGCAGAATTTTGCGCACTGTGCAAAATTCTGCATAGCAGATTCCGGTATCAATTATCAGCCGGGTCAATACCATACTCTTGCAGTTTGTACATCAGGGCGCGTCTGCTGATCCCCAGCATAAGGGCGGTGCGCGTACGGTTTCCCTGTTGCTGTTCAAGCACCTCAACGATAATGCGTTTTTCTTCGCGCTTGATCTCTTCTTTCAGATTGCGCTCTCCCGGTTGGGGCGTTTTGACTTCGCTGGCAGGGCTTACCGGCAGACGAAACTGAGCGGGTAAATCCTCAGCAAAAATAACCGCGCCAGTATTCATGACAACCGCACGTTCAATCACATTCGATAACTCACGGATATTGCCAGGCCACGGCCATGCGGTGAGTATCGACATTGCTGTAGGGTCGATCTCTATAATATCGCGTTGATTTTCTGAGCTAAATTTTTGTAAAAAGTGGTTGGCGAGTAAGGGGATATCTTCCCGGCGTTCTTTTAAGGGAGGCAGCATCAGATGGATAACATTCAACCGATAAAACAGATCTTCGCGGAAAGCGCCTTCTTTGACCATCGCGTGGAGATCGCGATTGGTGGAGGCAATAATGCGGATATCGACCTGAATGGTCTGATGCCCGCCAATGCGCTCAAACTCTCGTTCCTGCAAAATACGCAGCAGCTTGGCCTGGAGAACGAGCGGCATTTCACCGATTTCATCGAGCAATAACGTTCCCTGATGAGCACGTTCAAACAGCCCCTGGCGCAATGTTTGCGCACCGGTAAAGGCCCCTTTTTCATGGCCAAACAGTTCGCTTTCCAGTAACGATTCCGGCAGCGCTGCGCAGTTGATCTTGATGAACGGGCCGTTAGCCCGGCGGGAATTATAGTGGAGCGCGCGGGCAATCAATTCTTTCCCCGTTCCGCTCTCCCCACAGATCAGTACGCTGGCCTGGGAGAGGGCAATTTTCGCCGTATCTTTGCAGATATCCATCATGACAGGGCTGTTAGTCAGGATATGTCCCCACTGCCAACTGCTACTCAGCGCTTTGTGGAGACTGCGGATTTCTTGCTTCATGGCCTGGAGTTGTAGCGCACGCTGAATCACTAAGGTGAGCTCGTCCAGATCAAAGGGTTTGATGACATAATCAAACGCGCCGCTGCGAAGCGCCTCGACGGCTGTTTCGACTTCTGCGTAGGCTGTCATCAAAATGATGGGGATTCGGGGCTGCCGGGCTCTCATGATTTTCAGCGCGTCGATACCGCTCATTTCCGGCATACGGATGTCCATCAATACCACGTCCGGCTCTGTTTCTTCAAAGCAGTGCAGTGCGGCCTTACCGTTGCTGGCACAGAGGGTATCATGCCCTTGCAGCGAAAAGGCGGTGGTCAGCATACGGCGAACATTTTCTTCGTCGTCAACGATGAGAATACGGTAGGTGGAATTCATTCCGGGACGGTTCCCTGCGGGTTAATCGGTAAAATCAGCGTGAAAATGGCCCCACAGCCTGGCATGCTGGCTACGCGGATATCGCCCTGATGCGCATTGATGATGCGCTGGCTGAGCGCCAGTCCAAGACCGGTTCCTGAGGCTTTCGTCGTAAAAAAGGGATCAAATATTTTTTTCTGCATGGCGATATCAATACCGCAGCCATTGTCTTCAACCGTTACCGCCTGTTGTGACACCGTGTACTGCCAGGTGCGAATACGAATTTCCCCCCGGGCGCCGATCGCCTGCACCGCATTAATTAATACGTTCAGAATCACCTGTCTGAGCAATTCACGATCTGCGACTATCGGAGACAGTTGGTTATCTAAGTCCACGTGGAATGCAATTCGTGCCTGGACGCCAGCAGTTTGTACCAGGATAAGCGTCTCTTCGACCAGCGTATTGAGCTGGATTTGTTGCCACTGGCTCTGTCGGGGACGGGATAAATCTAACAGTTGTTGGATAACTTTATTGATGGAGTCGATTTCATTCAGCACCACGGAAAGATATTCCTGGTGCAGAGGCTCAGTCGTCTGCTGGCGGATGATTTGCACATAGCCGCGAATCGCCGTTAGCGGATTGCGCACTTCATGCGCCACGCCCGCCATCAGTTCTCCCAGCGTGGCGAGTCTTTCCGTTTGCGCCTGCCGACGCTGTTTCTCTTTACGGGCCGTCAAGTCGGAGAAAATAACCAGCGCGCCGATGAGCTCGCCCCTGGCATTATGAATTCGGCTGGTGGTCACGCGGATCTCAATGGTGCGATCGCGGGCGGGGAAGCTGATCTCCTGGGCCAGATGTTCGGTTCCGTGCGCAAGCGTGTCGAGCACCGGACTGTAAAATTGCGAGTGCGTAAACAGGCCGGCATAAGATTTACCCACCAAATCCTGCTGCGTATAGCCTGTGATTTGTTCTGCTGCGGGATTGATCGTGATGACGTCGCCTTGTCTGTCGATGGCGATAACGCCGTCGGCGGCATTCTCAATGATCAGGTCATTAAGGGTTTTAGTCTCCCGCAAGGTTTGCGCCAGCGCGTTGACGCTCTGGCTGATTTGCCCCAGTTCACCGGGAAGAGAGGGAAGGCGCATGTGACTATTTTGCGCAAGGAGCGACAGGCCATCGGTAATCACGCCGATGTTGGCGCTGAGTCGTCGTGAAAAAAAGATGATCAGCAACAGGCTGCCGATCAGGCCTGCGGCCAACACCGTGATTATCCTGACGTCCATCTTCCACGCTTGTTGGCGAATGTCTTCAGTCAGTTCGTTGGCCCAGATATAGCCGAGAACGTGACCCTGCCGTTCAATGGGGATCATGGAGTTAAGAATATCGCCGCGCACCTGCTTTCCTGAGTACACCAGCGCCGAATGGCTACTCATCACGTCACGGCCTGGGTGATCGGGTGATATTGTGATGCCGACATTATGTTGATAAAGCGCAGCAGGCGCATAAGTAATCACGGCGTCTAACGCCTGGTGGTAATACCCTGCGCCAATTCCGGGAAACGCGGCGGTAATACGTTCGGTGATGGGGCCTAACTCAGCATTAAGCGCGCGAATACGTTCCTCTCGCGGCAGGTCACGATAAAGGTTAAAACGATCGCCTAATGCATCGTCAAGAAGGCTTAAGACGGCAGACAGTTTTTTCTCTTTTTCGGACAATACTGCTGAACGGCCTTCAGTTTCTACGATATAACCAATAGAAACCGTGGGTATAATGACCATCAATATGGCCACCAGGATCATCTGGTTGCGCAAGCGACGTGGGTATAAGCGGCGAATTACCCATTGTAGATAGCGCATACTGAATTCCATGTAGTGTTTTTCAGGCAAACGCCGATTATCGGTGATTAGGGCGTAAGTTTCTCAGCGGTGCATCATATTCCCGTCATGAGAGATCATTGCGACGTCGGTCATTTACCGCTACCTTAATCACACTCTATTGACATCCTGAGGCGGAGCTTCGCCCTTTTGAAATACCTTGCTTCCTTTCGCACCACCCTGAAAGTGTCGCGCTACCTGTTCAGGGCGTTGGCGTTATTAATCTGGCTTTTGATTGCGTTTGCGTCGGTGTTTTACATCGTGAATGCGCTGCATCAGCGAGAGTCAGAAATTCGTCAGGAGTTTAACCTCAGTTCCGATCAAGCCCAGCGCTACATTCAGCGTACTTCAGACGTGATGAAAGAGCTGAAGTACATTGCTGAAAATCGCCTCACGGCGGAAAACGGCGTGATGTCTTTGCGGGCGCGGGAGGAAAAGGTCGAAGTGCCCACGTTCGAGCCGCTTTTCGCTGACTCCGACTGCGCAGCCATGAGCAATATGTGGCGAGGATCGCTGGAGTCGCTGTCCTGGTTTATGCGCTACTGGCGCGACAATTTCTCTGCCGCTTACGACCTGAATCGTGTATTTCTGATCGGTAGCGATAACCTCTGCATGGCGAATTTTGGTCTGCGCGATTTGCCTGTCGAGCGTGATGCGGCGTTGAAAGCGCTGCATGAGCGTATCGTTAAGTACCGTAACGCGCCTCAGGAAGAGAGCGGGAATAACCTCTTTTGGATTGGTCAGGGGCCACGGCCGGGCATTGGCTATTTTTATGCGCTGACGCCGGTCTATCTGGCGAATCGTCTGCAGGCGCTGCTCGGCGTTGAACAGTCCATTCGCATGGAAAACTTTTTCACGCCAGGAAACCTGCCCATGGGGGTGACGATTCTGGATGAAAATGGTCACGCCTTAATTTCGCTGACCGGCCCGGATGGCAATATCAACGCGGAACCGCGCTGGATGCAGGAGCGCTCCTGGTTTGGCTACACGTCAGGTTTTCGCGAGCTGGTGCTGAAGAAAAATCTGCCGCCGTCGTCCCTGAGTATTGTCTACTCGGTGCCTGTCGATCTGGTGCTCGAACGCATCCGTATGCTGATCCTTAACGCCATTATTCTGAATGTGCTGGTCGGGGCAGCCTTATTTACGCTGGCGCGTATGTATGAACGGCGGATTTTTATTCCGGCGGAAAGCGACGCCCAGCGCCTGGAAGAACATGAGCAGTTCAACCGTAAAATTGTTGCCTCCGCGCCCGTGGGGATCTGCATTTTGCGCACCATCGACGGCATCAATATCCTCAGTAATGAACTGGCGCATACCTACCTTAATATGCTCACCCATGAGGATCGCCAGAGGCTGACGCAAATCATCTGCGGACAGCAGGTCAACTTTGTCGACGTGTTGACCAGCAATAACACGAACCTGCAAATAAGCTTTGTGCATTCACGCTATCGCAATGAAAACGTGGCGATTTGCGTGCTGGTGGATGTGAGTTCCCGCGTGAAAATGGAAGAGTCGTTGCAGGAAATGGCGCAGGCGGCGGAACAGGCCAGCCAGTCTAAATCGATGTTCCTCGCCACCGTCAGCCATGAATTGCGTACACCGTTGTACGGCATTATCGGTAACCTCGATCTGCTGCAAACCAAAGAGTTGCCGAAAGGGGTGGATCGCCTGGTGACGGCGATGAACAACTCCTCCAGCCTGCTGCTAAAAATCATCAGCGACATTCTCGACTTCTCAAAAATCGAGTCTGAGCAGTTGAAGATTGAGCCGCGCGAGTTTTCGCCCCGGGAAGTGATGAACCATATTACGGCAAACTACCTGCCGCTGGTGGTGCGTAAACAGTTAGGGTTGTATTGCTTTATCGAACCGGATGTTCCGGTCACCCTGAATGGCGATCCGATGCGTCTGCAGCAGGTGATTTCCAACCTGCTCAGCAACGCCATTAAATTTACCGATACGGGCTGTATTGTGCTGCATGTGCAGTGTAACGGTGACTATCTCAGCATTCGGGTGCGCGACACGGGAGTGGGAATTCCGGCGAAAGAAGTGGTGCGCTTGTTCGATCCTTTCTTCCAGGTGGGCACCGGAGTGCAGCGCAATTTCCAGGGAACGGGCCTGGGGCTGGCAATCTGTGAAAAACTGATCAGCATGATGGACGGCGATATCTCCGTAGACTCTGAACCCGGCATGGGAAGTCAGTTTACGCTGCGCATCCCCTTGTATGGCGCGCAATTCCCGGTGCGAAAAGCCGTCGACGGCCTTGCAAAAACCCGTTGCTGGCTGGCGGTGCGTAACGCCTCGTTGGCCCACTTTGTGGAATCCAGTCTGGCGCGTAACGGCGTGCAGGTGCTCCGTTATGACGGTCAGGAACCGGCACCAGATGACGTGTTGATAACCGATGATGCGCTGGAGCAACCGTGGCAGGGACGTGCCGCCGTGATCTTCTGTCGTCGCCATATCGGCATCCCGGTGGAAAGAGCGCCGGGCGAGTGGGTGCATAGCGTTGCGTCGCCGCATGAATTACCGGGTCTACTGGCGCGTATTTACAGTATTGAGCTGGACAGTGAAGACGCCTCAACGGCGCTGACGGCACCTGAGAAAGTGGGCGATGCCAATGACGATATGATGATTCTGGTGGTGGACGATCATCCTATCAACCGTCGTCTGCTGGCGGATCAGTTAGGCTCGCTGGGGTATCAGTGTAAAACGGCCAATGACGGTGTTGATGCCCTGAATGTACTGAGCAAAAACGCAATCGATATTGTGCTTAGCGACGTCAATATGCCGAACATGGATGGTTATCGCCTGACCCAGCGTATTCGTCAGTTAGGGCTGACGCTGCCGGTGGTTGGCGTGACGGCCAACGCGCTGGCGGAAGAGAAGCAGCGTTGTCTGGAGTCGGGTATGGATAGCTGCCTGTCAAAACCGGTCACCCTCGATGTGTTGCAACAGACGCTGGCGTTCTATGCTGAGCGGGTCAGAAAAATGCGGACATAAAAATGCCGGAGGGCGGTTTCGCCTTATCCGGCTTTTGGGTCTGCGATTATCAACGTTTCAGCCTGACAGGCATTGCGCCATCAGGCTCGTGACGCTCAATAATTATCAATCTTTGTCGTTTGGACTCAGCGTTACCGAAGAGAGGTAATTCAGCAGCGCGATATCGTTCTCCACGCCCAGCTTCATCATCGCCGATTTCTTCTGGCTGCTGATGGTTTTGATGCTGCGGTTGAGCTTTTTAGCAATCTCCGTCACCAGGAAACCTTCGGCGAACAGACGCAGTACTTCACTCTCTTTCGGTGACAAACGTTTGTCACCGTAACCGCCCGCGCTGATTTTTTCCAACAGGCGAGAAACGCTTTCCGGGGTGAATTTTTTGCCCTTTTGCAGCGCGGCCAGCGCTTTTGGCAAGTCGGTTGGGGCGCCTTGTTTCAGGACGATGCCCTCAATATCGAGATCCAGCACGGCGCTCAGGATCGCCGGGTTGTTGTTCATGGTCAGAACAATGATCGATATGTTCGGGAAATGGCGCTTGATATATTTGATCAAGGTGATCCCGTCACCGTATTTATCTCCCGGCATTGAGAGATCGGTGATTAAAACATGCGCATCCAGTTTAGGGAGATTGTTGATCAGTGCTGTGGAGTCTTCAAATTCGCCGACAACATTCACCCACTCGATTTGTTCAAGTGATTTGCGAATACCGAACAGTACAATCGGATGGTCATCGGCAATAATTACGTTCATATTGTTCATGTATTGGGCTACCTTGCTACAGCAAGCTTTTGACGTAAGCGTCAATGTCGCTGATGTATTTTTCTATACCTGGAGCATCTTTCTCACGAATAAGATGTTCCAGCGTTTCACATAACTGCTTGCCGGGTACCAGATTAAGCATGGCAAACACCCCTTTCAGGCGGTGGGCCGTTTGGGCCAGCGCAGCAAAATCGCTGGTTTCCGCCTCAGTATACAACCTCTTAACATCATCCGGTACTGTGTCTACAAATAGCGCGTAATACCCGCTGGCATGAAGTTCGGCGTTTTCATCTCCTCCCAGAGGGGACTCTGGAATTTCTTCCTGCGCCAGTTGCTCTTCGATAAGTTGTAAGACAGCTTCCTGCATAGCATTGCTCATATTAAAGTTGACGCGCAGTTGGCCAGGGCCGATTTTTCGCACGCCTGACTCATCATCGCTTAAAAGCAAGCCTGAGGCAGTAAGATTAGACGGATTATCCGTTAAAAAGAGATCATATTCTTGACTTACCAGCCGTTCGTCCGGAGTAAGACACGTCGCGCCCCAGTTTTCCAGTTGGCGAACCACAATATTGCGCACGTCGTTAGAGGTGACATCCACCATCACACAAACGTCATCAAGCAGGCGCTCTTCGACTTCGGCATGCTGGTCGTGCGGCGTCATTTTAACATGGACGGTATAGCGCGTGCCGAGCGTTTCCCGCGTTTTGATATTCAGATGGCCGCCGAGTTTGCGGGCTAACTGGTCACACAACCAGAAGGTGAGCGGGTTCGCTTTGCCGTAATGGTCGCCCTGCGTTTCATTAATATACGGGAAATGCAGATTATCTATTTCACCCGGTGCCACACCTTCACCGGTATCCAGAATGCGGAAGGTCAGACGTTCTTCAGCGGACTCATCCTGATCAACTTCAAGGGTGATTTTGCCGATCTGTGTTGTGGTGACGGCGTACTGGATCAGCAGCAGCAAGATCCGGCGCAGAGCGTCGCGATCGCCGCGTCGCTCGTCGCTGGCGCTAAGATGATTATTGATCAACAGTTGCAGCCCTTTGCGCTTAATCACCGGCAGAACCTCCGGTACGACTTCATCGATCAGCGCCTGAACAGAGAACAGTGTCGATTCACTCTTCCAGCTATCATTCTCCAGAATGTTCGCGAGTTGAATTTCATCCACCATACGTACCAGTACATCGGCCTGATTAGCCAGTTTTTGGCTGTCAGGGGTATTCAATGCGGCGGCGTTAACCGCCAGTATGCGTGCTGGTTCTTTCAATGCTGCGCCGATATTCTGCATAAATGCGGCACGACCCTGCTGGTTTTTCTCATACAACCGCTGTGCCTGCTTAAGCTTCTTATTGACCAATACCTCACGATCCTGATCGCGAATAATAAAGATCTGGGTGCGCGGCGCAATCTGGCTACGGAACAGGCGAATTTCATACAGCTCATTATTGATAGTGGCCTGGATAATCCCCTGGTGCTGTTCCGCCATGTTGGTGATGTTCTGCAAATTTAAGTGCGGTAGCAGATGATCGGCAATTTTATTGCTGATCACCGTCCGATTGGCTTCCTGGTCATGAACCAACAGACCGAGAGGCAGCAGGGAGACGATCTCTTCATTAATAGCACGCAGAATACGCAGTTCATTATTTGCCGCGGTATTTGGCGCGACTTCCGTTGAGCGGACAGGCTGGTGGCGAAAGGTGGTGTAACCAAACAACGCCAGCGCGAGCAGACCGATATTGAGCAGCAACGGCAGCAGGATATTTTGCAACGTTTCAAGCAGCAGCGTCCCGAAAGGCACCAGCCAGACCAGACGCATATCCGTTGAATTCAGGGCTGATGAAATTTCAATTTTAGCGCTGTTGAAACTGATGCTGACGCTGTCTGGCGACTCTTTCTCATTATTATGTACGGTCGTGGGTGTGGCGTCAGGCTCAAGACGGAAGCTGTCCAGCGGCATGCCGGGCGGGATCAGATCGTTAATCGGCAGATCGAATGCCACCACGGTCGCCAGATGTCCGGGTTGGTTAAAGGTTGTACGTAACGTGAAGTAATGCCCGTTTTGCCATGTCAGATGACGCAGAGAAGAGAAACTTTCTCTTTCATCCAGCGCGTTCGCCTGTTGCAGCATTTCCGCGCGTCGCGAGTCGACGATATTGCCAATGGTCGACTCTTTAAAGCCGGACGCCAGATCTTTAAGCGGCAACGTGGAGATGAGGATTAAGCTGTTGTCCTGCCCGTTCAGGTAATACATCGACCACGGTACTGTCTCGGCGCCCCACAACGTGTCCAGATACGTTGAAATACGCTGGGTCATTTCCAGCGTCGAACTGTCATGGGAGCCAAAAATGAGGGCTTCGGTCTTACGACGCGGTTTTTCCAGATAGTAGACGTCTTGTTTCAGCCGCGTTTCTTGCAGGCCTTCCCCTGTTGAAGGGTTGGCGGTTGCGGCGATGTTGTCATAAATTTGCCACGTTACGTAACGCCAGGTATCGACCCGTTTATGCAGCGCGTGGGTGATATCGACAATCTGATAGCTTTTATCTTTCAGCCAGGCATTCACGGCGCTTTGCACCATTACACCCATCGTCACCAGCAACACAATGATCAGTAATAAAAAGAAACGGGTAATGCTTCCCGGCAGAAGGGAGAATCGGGTAGAAACCGTTGTGTCAGTCTGACGCATTCGTGTTTATGACCTGTTAACAAGGCGAAAGGGGATAGGGCAGTATAAAGGGTAATGTGTGAATTTCCAGACTCTCGCCTCTTACCGACGCTGCATTTCCGTTTGCCTGAAGGATAAGCATTGCTACTGTATAAATGTGTACATCGCATGAAATGGGGTACACATATTTAGGAAAATACTGAAAAATGCAGCATTAAATAACAAGATAATATTTTTGGCATTAATTCTGAGCGTGTCTGGAATAAAACGCTGAATTTCCGTAGCTCTTTTTTACGTGGTAGCACAATGTGAAGGGGTGCAGTGTAAAGAAGGGTAAAAAAAAACCGAATGCAGTGCATTCGGCTGAAATAGGGGTAAACAGACATTCAGAAATGAATGACGGTAATAAATAAAGTTAATGATGATAGCGTTTTTATTTTAGTGATCGATGAGTCTTTTGTTTTGTCATTCAGTGCTATGAAACTTATCTGTGTAATGCTCTGTTTTTAAAGTGAAAATTAAATAATCTTGTTAATTTGTGCTTATTTTTGGCATTTTCCGATTTAAAAAAAGTTCCATGATATTAACATTCAGAAACATCTATACTGATAAATGAAACATTTTAAAAGTTTTAGTATCATATTCGTGTTGGATTATTCTGTCATTTTGAGGAGAATGAAGTTGCCGACTGGTTAATGAGGGTTAACCAGTATGCAGTGGCAATAAAAAAAGCAAATAAAGGCATATAACAGAGGGTTTACAAAATGAAAGTTAAAGTACTGTCCCTCCTGGTACCGGCTCTGCTGGTAGCGGGTACCGCGAATGCGGCTGAAATTTATAACAAAGACGGCAACAAATTAGATCTGTACGGTAAAGTCGACGGTCTGCACTATTTCTCCGATGACAACAGTAAAGATGGCGATCAGACCTACATGCGTCTTGGCTTCAAAGGCGAAACCCAGGTAAACGACCAACTGACCGGTTACGGCCAGTGGGAATACCAGATTCAGGGCAACACGTCTGAAAACCAAAATGATTCCTGGACCCGTCTGGCGTTTGCTGGTCTGAAATTCGGTGATGCAGGTTCATTCGACTACGGTCGTAACTACGGTGTGGTTTACGATGTGACCTCCTGGACCGACGTTCTGCCGGAGTTCGGCGGCGACACCTACGGTTCTGACAACTTCATGCAACAGCGTGGTAACGGCTTCGCGACCTACCGTAACTCTGACTTCTTCGGCATGGTTGATGGCCTGAACTTCGCCATTCAGTATCAGGGTAAAAACGGCAGCCCAAGCGGTGAAGACCAGACAAACAACGGTCGTGATGCTCTGAGACAGAACGACGAAGGTGTTGGCGGTTCTATCACTTATGATATCGGTGAAGGCTTCGGTATCGGTGCTGCGGTTTCTGGTTCTAACCGTACCTTTGATCAGAACAACTCTGGTTATATCGGTACCGGCGATCGTGCTGAAACCTACACCGGTGGTCTGAAATATGACGCCAACAACGTTTACCTGGCTGCACAATACACCCAGACCTACAACGCGACTCGCACTGGCGATCTGGGTTGGGCTAACAAAGCACAGAACTTCGAAGTGGTTGCACAGTACCAGTTCGACTTCGGTCTGCGTCCGTCCGTTGCCTACCTGCAGTCCAAAGGTAAAGACCTGGGCCGTGGCTACGGCGATCAGGACATCGTGAAATATGTTGATGTTGGCGCGACTTACTACTTCAACAAAAACATGTCCACCTATGTTGATTACAAAATCAACCTGCTGGATGACAACCGCTTTACCAACGATGCCGGTATCAGCACCGATGACATCGTCGCTCTGGGTCTGGTTTACCAGTTCTAATTGTCGGTTATGTCAACCAAAGGGCCTACGGGCCCTTTTTTAATGCCTTTATTCCGGCGTACAAATAACTGTTTTTGGTGTACTCTTGCGCCCGTTCGCATGAGGATAATCACGTATGGAAATGACTTCTTTTCGGGCAGTCCTGTTGGCTGTCACGCTCTTTTTTGTGGGATGCGATAACGCCCCACAGCCGGTTAAGTCGGTTAATTCGGTTCCCAAGGCGCAGGTGCTGGAAGGTAAAACGATGGGAACCTTCTGGCGGGTCAGTGTGGTGGACGCTGATGCCAAACGCCTCCAGGATCTACGAGTTCGGATTCAGACTCAGCTTGATGCTGACGATCAACTGCTCTCTACTTATAAAAATGATTCCGCATTAATGCGCTTTAATCAGTCGCAAAGTCTCTCGCCCTGGCCTGTCAGTGAAGCGATGGCCGATATTGTCACCTCTGCGTTGCGTATTGGCGCAAAAACGGACGGCGCGATGGACATTACCGTCGGCCCGCTGGTCAATCTGTGGGGTTTTGGCCCCGATCAACAGCCGGTGAAGATCCCCACTCAGGAACAGATTGATGCCGCAAAAGCCAAAACCGGACTGGCACATCTGACGGTGATTGAGCAGGCGCGGCAACAATATTTGCAAAAAGATATCGCGGACGTGTACGTCGACCTCTCCACCGTTGGTGAGGGATATGCGGCAGATCATCTGGCGTATTTGATGGAACAGGAAGGTATTTCTCGTTATCTGGTTTCTGTGGGCGGCGCGCTGAGCAGTCGTGGCATGAATGCCGAAGGGCATCCGTGGCGGGTGGCTATCCAGAAACCGACTGACCAGGAAAATGCGGTGCAGGCGGTTGTCGATATCAACGGGCATGGCATCAGCACCTCCGGCAGCTATCGCAACTATTATGAACTGGACGGTAAACGCCTCTCTCATGTTATTGATCCGCAAACCGGGCGTCCTATTGAGCACAACCTGGTGTCGGTCACGGTGATTGCCCCGACGGCGCTGGAAGCCGATGGCTGGGATACCGGACTGATGGTGCTCGGCACGGAAAAAGCGAAAGAGGTGGTTCGCCGTGAAGGGCTGGCCGTTTACATGATAGTTAAAGAAGGCGACGGCTTTAAGACCTGGATGTCTCCGCAGTTCCAGGGCTTTCTCATTAGCGAGAAAAATTAAAAAGCAAGATTGCGGGTTTTCGTTCGATGGTTTGTGGACACACTAAGCACTATGCTTACCGAAGGAGTCCATGATGAAAAATGTCTTACGAGTAAATGATGATCAACGCTGGCAGTCGGTACTGGAACGCGATCCCAATGCCGACGGCCAGTTTGTCTTTGCGGTGACGACGACGGGGATCTTCTGCCGACCCTCCTGTCGGGCGAAGCATGCTCTGCGTAAAAACGTCCGTTTTTTCGTGGATGCCGGTGAAGCGCTGGCCGCAGGATTCTGTCCCTGCAAACGGTGCCAGCCAGACAAAGAAAACGCCCATCAACAGCGTCTGGATAAAATCACCCGCGCCTGCCATTTGCTGGAGCAGGATACTCCCATCACGTTAGAGGCTCTGGCGCAGGACGTTGCCATGAGTCCGTTTCATTTACACCGTTTGTTTAAAGCGACGACGGGAATGACCCCAAAAGCGTGGCAGCAGTCGTATCGCGCCCGCCGTTTGCGTGACGCGCTGGTAAAAGGGGAGACGGTAACGCAGGCGGTTCTCAACGCCGGCTATCCTGATAGCAGCAGCTACTACCGCAAAGCCGATGAAACGTTAGGCATGACGGCGAAGCAGTTTCGCAAAGGAGGCGACAAGGTGACCGTACGCTATACCTTGGCGGACTGTACGCTGGGTCGCTGCCTGGTGGCGGAAAGCGAACGCGGGATCTGTGCGATCCTGCTGGGTGACGACGATGCCGGGCTTATCGCCGGGCTCCATGAAATGTTTCCCGCCGCCCTTGATGAACCTGCGGATGCGGATTTTCAGCAACGGGTTCAGCAGGTGATGACCAGTATCAATGCCCGTAACACGCCGCTGGTTTTACCGCTGGACATCCAGGGGACTGCATTCCAGCAACAGGTCTGGCAGGCATTACGCGCCATTCCCTGCGGTGAAACGGTCAGTTATCAGCAGCTTGCCAACGCCATCGGAAAACCGAAAGCGGTGCGTGCCGTGGCCAGCGCCTGTGGGGCAAATAAGCTGGCGATTGTGATCCCCTGTCATCGTGTGGTGCGGGGCGATGGCTCGCTTTCCGGCTATCGCTGGGGCGTGGCGCGTAAGGCGCAACTGCTCAAACGCGAGACGCAACCTGAGGAGTCATGATGCTGGATCTGTTTGCGGACGCTGAGCCCTGGCAAGAGCCGCTGGCGCCAGGTGCGGTGATCCTGCGTCGTTTTGCCTCCAGCGCGGCGCAGAGACTGCTGCAGGATATTTTGGCGATTGCCAGCCAGTCACCATTTCGCCATATGATTACCCCCGGCGGGTACACCATGTCAGTGGCGATGACCAACTGCGGCCCGCTGGGCTGGACTACCGATCAGCACGGTTATCTGTACTCGCCCGTCGACCCGTTGACGGGCGAACGCTGGCCGCCATTGCCTGAGTCGTTCGCCAGCCTGTGCCAACAGGCTGCAACGGCGGCAGGTTACCCCGACTTTATGCCAGACGCCTGTCTTATCAACCGTTATGCGCCGGGGGCGAAACTGTCGCTGCATCAGGATAAAGATGAGCCTGACCTGCGCGCCCCCATTGTCTCGTTTTCGCTTGGGTTGCCCGCTGTCTTCCAGTTTGGCGGTCTGCGCCGCAATGACCCGTTAAAACGGCTTTTGCTTGAGCATGGCGATGTTGTGGTCTGGGGCGGAGAATCCCGATTGTTTTATCATGGTATACAACCGCTTAAAGCGGGTTTTCATCCGTTGACCGCCGACTGTCGCTACAATCTGACATTCCGGCAAGCTGGTAAACGGGAATTAAAATAAGAATTATTATTGCTGTCGGCGTTGAGATGTTTAAACTGCGGGCTGTTATTACTTGTTCGGGTTGTCTGCATGGAACTTCTTCTTCTTGTCTGGCGGCAGTATCGCTGGCCATTTATCAGCGTCATGGCGCTCAGCCTCGCCAGTGCTGCGCTGGGGATCGGGCTGATTGCCTTTATCAACCAACGTCTGATCGAAACGGCCGACGTCTCGCTGAGGGTATTACCGGAATTTCTCGGATTGCTGCTGTTGCTGATGGCGGTGACGCTTGGATCGCAACTGGCGCTGACGACGTTGGGACACCATTTTGTCTACCGTCTGCGCAGCGAGTTTATCAAACGTATTCTGGATACCCGTGTTGAACGTATCGAACAACTGGGCAGCGCGTCGTTACTCGCCGGTTTAACCAGTGATATTCGCAACATTACCATTGCGTTTGTGCGCCTGCCTGAACTGGTGCAGGGCATCATCCTGACCCTCGGTTCTGCGGCCTATCTCGCCATGCTCTCAACCAAAATGTTGCTGATCACCGCAATCTGGGTGGCGGTAACCATCTGGGGTGGGTTCGTGCTGGTGGCGCGGGTTTACCGGCATATGGCGACGCTGCGCGAAACGGAAGACAAACTGTATAACGACTATCAGACCGTGCTGGAAGGGCGTAAAGAACTGACCCTGAACCGTGAGCGCGCGGAACATATTTTTAACCAGTTATATGTGCCGGATGCGAAAGAGTACCGTCACCACATTATTCGCGCTGACACCTTTCATCTCAGTGCCGTCAACTGGTCGAATATCATGATGTTGGGGGCGATTGGCCTGGTCTTCTGGATGGCAAATAGTCTCGGTTGGGCAGACACTAACGTGGCCGCGACCTATTCTCTGACGCTGCTTTTCCTGCGTACGCCGCTGTTATCTGCGGTGGGGGCGCTCCCGACCTTGCTCACCGCTCAGGTGGCGTTCAATAAACTCAATAAATTTTCTCTGGCGCCGTTTAAAGCTGAATTCCCACGCCCCAACGCATTCCCGAACTGGAAAACGCTGGAGTTGCGTAATGTGGTGTTCCACTACCAGGACAATGCGTTTTCGGTGGGGCCGGTCAATCTGACGATTCATCGGGGGGAGTTACTGTTTCTGATTGGCGGCAACGGGAGCGGAAAATCGACGCTGGCGATGCTGTTGACCGGGTTATATCAACCGCAGTCCGGCGAAATTTTGCTGGACGGTGAAGCGGTTCCGGCAGACAAACCTGAAGACTATCGTAAGCTCTTTTCCGCCGTATTTACCGATGTCTGGCTGTTTGATCAATTGTTGGGGCCAGAAGGAAAATCCGCCGATCCCGCTCTGGTGCAGAAGTGGCTTGAGCACCTGAAAATGGCGCACAAACTTGAGTTAAGCGATGGGCGTATTCTGAACCTGAAGCTGTCAAAGGGGCAGAAAAAACGCGTGGCGCTGCTGCTGGCGTTGGCGGAGGAGCGTGACATTATTCTGCTGGATGAGTGGGCCGCCGATCAGGATCCGCATTTCCGCCGCGAATTCTACCAGGTGCTGTTGCCGCTAATGCAGGAAATGGGAAAAACCATTTTTGCCATCAGCCATGATGATCACTACTTTATTCACGCCGATCGTCTGCTCGAAATGCGCAATGGGCAGCTTAGTGAACTGGTGGGTGATGAACGTGACGCCGCATCGCGTGATGCCCTGGCGCGTACCGCCTGACCTCCCTGGCCGGATGAAGCGTTGCGTCATCTGGCCAAATAGCCCGATAGCGCGACGCTTATCGGGCTTTCGCTCTTCCGTATAACGCCGCATTTTTATCCAACCACGTTGACCGTTTATTGTTATTTACATTTTTGGGGGCCATCCTTACTGGCATTCCATAATTTGGATTTATAACTAATGACCGTAACAACGAAAAACACCGCCAGGCAACGTGATCAAGAGCGTGCCCGCCTCATCTGGTTGCTGACCACCGATAAAGCCGTTATTTCCACCCTGTTAGGCAAACTCACCCTGGCTGAGCAATATGACGTCGGTACGTTATCCGACGATATTGCTGAGGTAGGGGCGTTGGTCGCTCACCTGCCGCCTGCCGACCTCGCTGATACCCTGGAAGCGTTGCCTTCCGAAGAGCGTCACGCGCTGTGGCGACTGGTTGAAAGTGAAAAACGCGGCAAAGTGTTGATTGAAGCCTCAGAAAACGTCTGGGACGATTTGATTGACGAAATGACCGACCGCGCGCTGCTGGATGCGTTGCAGTATCTCGACATCGATGAACAGATTTATCTGGTGCAGCATTTGCCGCGTAATCTCACCGGGCGGCTGCTGGCGACCTTGCCGCCGGAAGAACGCGCCCGCGTGCGCCAGGTTATGCACTACGAGAAAAATCGCGTTGGCGCGATCATGGAATTTGAAGTCATTACGGTGCGCCCGGACGTGACGTTAGAAGTGGTGCAGCGCTATTTACGCCGTTTGGGAAAAATGCCGGAAAACACCGATAAACTCTTTGTTATCAATCGGAAAAAAACGCTCGTTGGCGAACTGACGTTAACCTGTATTTTGCTCAACGATGCGCAGAAAAAGGTGAGTGAGGTTATGGATGATGACCCCATGACCTTTGCCCCGGAAGACAAAACCGAGAATGCGGCGCGTACCTTCGAGCGTGACAACCTGGTCAGCGCCGCGGTGGTGGATACGTCGGGTAAATTGATGGGTCGCTTAACCATCGATGAAATTGTCGACGTGGTGTATGAAGAAACGGACACCGATTTGCGGCGCATGGGGGGATTAAGCGCGGAGGAAGACGTCTTTGCCCCGGTCACCAAAGCGGTGAAAACCCGCTGGGCGTGGCTGGCGATCAATCTGTGTACTGCGTTTATCGCCTCCCGCGTGATTGATGGTTTTGAACACACCATTTCGCAACTGGTCGCGCTGGCCTCGCTGATGCCGATTGTCGCCGGGATCGGGGGGAATACCGGGAATCAAACCATCACCATGATCGTGCGGGCGCTGGCGTTACAGCACATTCAGCCGGGGAATTTAACCTTTCTGATCCTGCGCGAGATGGGTGTCGCGTTGATCAATGGCCTGGTCTGGGGCGGGATCATGGGAGGCGTGACCTGGTGGCTTTACGACGATATGGCGCTGGGGGCAGTGATGACCTTAGCCATGGTGCTCAATCTGCTGGTCGCCGCGTTGATGGGGGTCATTATTCCCATGGCGATGCTGAAGTTTGGCCGCGACCCGGCGGTGGGCTCCAGCGTGATGATAACGGCGCTAACGGACACCGGCGGCTTCTTCATTTTTCTCGGACTGGCGACGATTTTCCTCCTTTAGGTTGATAAACATTCAAATATTCAACAATAACTTTAAAATTTTAATATAATTTATAAACAATATTTAAATTTTATGACTTAAATGTTAACGTTAATGCCGATTGATTTTCACCTGCGAAAAGCAAAAAGCGATACTCAAAGTAAGGCATTAACATGATGAAAAAAGCGACGGCCATGCTCTTCACCCTGGCCGTGGGACTGAATGTTGTCTCTGTGGCAGCACAAGCGAAAGCGGCCGAAGAGCAAGAAACGGATGTACTGTTGATTGGCGGCGGTATTATGAGCGCCACCCTGGGGACGTATCTACAAGAGCTGGAACCGGAATGGTCTATGACCATGGTCGAGCGACTGGATGGCGTTGCGCAGGAGAGCTCAAACGGCTGGAACAACGCCGGGACAGGGCACTCCGCACTCATGGAGCTGAACTACACGCCGAAGAAAGCCGATGGCTCCATCAGCATTGAAAAAGCCGTCGACATCAACGAATCCTTCCAGATTTCTCGCCAGTTCTGGGCGCATCAGGTCAACAGCGGCGTACTCCACGATCCGCGTTCCTTTATCACGACCGTTCCGCACATGAGCTTCGTCTGGGGCGACGAGAACGTGAACTTCCTGCGCGCCCGTTATGCAGCACTCCAGCAGAGCACTCTGTTCCGCGGTATGCGTTACTCCGAAGATCACGCGCAGATCAAAGAGTGGGCGCCGCTGGTGATGGAAGGGCGCGATCCGAAACAGAAAGTGGCCGCCACGCGGACTGAAATCGGTACTGACGTGAACTACGGTGAAATTACCCGTCAGATGATCGCGTCTTTACAGAAGAAACCAAACTTTGCGCTGCAAGTGAGCACGGAAGTTCGTGGCTTTAAGCGTAACGCGGATAACTCCTGGACCGTGACCGTTGCCGATCTGAAAAACGGTGAAGCAGAGCACGACATCAAAGCGAAGTTTGTCTTTATCGGCGCGGGTGGTGCGGCGCTGAAACTGATGCAGGAGTCCGGTATTCCGGAAGCCGATGGCTATGCCGGATTCCCGGTGGGCGGTCAGTTCCTCGTCTCGGATAACCCGGATGTGGTGAATCGCCATCTGGCAAAAGTGTACGGTCAGGCTTCTGTCGGCGCGCCGCCGATGTCCGTGCCTCATATCGATACCCGTGTTCTGGACGGCAAACGCGTTGTGCTGTTTGGGCCATTTGCGACCTTCTCGACCAAGTTCCTGAAAAACGGTTCACTGTGGGATCTGATGAGTTCAACCACAACATCGAACTTTATGCCGATGGTTAACGTGGGGCTGGACAACTTTGATCTGGTGAAATACTTGCTGAGCCAGGTCATGCTGAGCGATGACGACCGTTTTGACGCGCTGAAAGAGTACTATCCGCAGGCGAAGAAAGAAGACTGGCGTCTGTGGCAGGCGGGTCAGCGCGTGCAGATAATCAAGCGTGATGCAGACAAAGGCGGCGTATTGCGTCTGGGCACCGAAGTGGTAAGCGACAAAGATGGCACCATTGCGGCGCTGCTGGGCGCGTCACCGGGTGCATCAACAGCGGCACCGATCATGCTGCATCTGATGGAAAAAGTGTTTAAGGATAAAGTCGCCAGTCCGCAATGGCAGGCGAAGCTGAAAACGATTGTGCCGTCATACGGAACAAAACTGAACGGAAACGTTGAGGCGACGGAGCAAGAGTTGCAGTACACCAGCGAAGTGCTGGGTCTGAAATATGACAAGCCGCAGGTGGCGGATGCTGCGCCGCAACCGCAACTGAAACCTCAGGCTCAGTCAGAGCGTAAAGAAGTCGCGGATATCGCGCTGTAAAACGCGGTGCCTGATGGCGGCGTAGGCCTACACGGTAGAACATGTAGGCCTGATAAGCGTTGCGCCATCAGGCATTCTGCATTAACGCGCTACTGCGTTCTGAACGTTTTCGTCTGCTTTCCAGATACGGTATTTCACTTCCACGTTTTCAGGGGTATAGACCACGATAGGCAGTTTGCTGTTGTAACGCAGCATCCCGGCATCACCCAAATAAGCGGTGACGAATTTTTTCTCTTTCTTACCTTCCGGGCAGGCCATCATCGTTGAAACAGGCGCCGTGATTTTGTCGACAACGTAGTAGTTGTAGCCCCAGCCTTCCAGGTTTTTGCTTTCCAGTTGGCCGCCAAGACGATGTTGGTTGCAATCTACTTCCAGCGTTTGACCAATCAGCAGTTCTACTTTGAGGGTAGATTCATCCTGCTCAGGTGTAAGTTGGATAACCTGACGTTTCATGCCTTTCTCTGCCTTCGGATACGGCGCGACTTTTTCCAGCGGCTGAGGATTCGTCTCTTGCGTGGTTGCCAATGCAGAAGTACTGGCGAAAGCGGTCAACAGTACCGCAGGAACGAGGGCCTTCATTTTATTGTTCACACTATTTCCTTTTTCTCGCTTATGAACGATTTCGCGCAGCGTAACACATTCACAATTCTTATTAATCTAAATTTACTTATATTTTAAGTGTATTGGTGAGTGGTTTATCTATAATTCAGCTTTATATGCTAATTTTTATAATTTAAATAAGATAAATCTCTGTTTTTGCATTTTTGGTTGGTGGTTGAAAGATAACCTACTGAAATGTGAGCAAAAGCACATTAGCTCTCGGCAATCCGACACTCTTTTGATCCGGCAACAGCATTTACCCCCATCGGGGTATGCACCTCTATCACATCCTGAAATATCGTACACCTAAAAATAACGACTCATAAAAAGTGCGGTTTTTTTATTGTCGTTCACTCTCCTGAGTAAGCGTCGTTATGGAAGGACAAGGCCATGGTTGATTTATCCCGTCGCGGCATATTGACAGGCGCCTGGCGCAAAGCCAGCAATGGAATCTGTCCGCCGTGGAGCGGGGAAGTCTCACACTTTCTGGCAAATTGTATCCGTTGTGACGCCTGCATTCAGGCATGTGAGAACGGCATCCTGCAGCGAGGCCAGGGCGGCTATCCGAGCGTAAATTTCAAACAGGGCGAGTGCAGCTTTTGTTATGCCTGCGCGCAAGCCTGTTCCGAATCTCTTTTTCTTCCGCGCCACACCAGGGCCTGGGATCTGAATTTTACCCTCGGGCAAGATTGCCTGGCATATCAGTCTGTTGAGTGCCATCGCTGTCAGGATAGCTGTGAACCGATGGCTATCACGTTTCGCCCCACGCTGTCGGGCATTTATCAACCGCAACTTAACAATCAGGCATGCAGTGGATGCGGGGCGTGTGTCGCCACTTGCCCGGTGTCAGCCATAAATGCGGAGTACAACCATGCACACTAACTGGCAGGTTTGTAGCCTGGTCGTTCAGGCGAAAAGCCAGCATATCACCGACATCAGCGCGCAATTACAGCAGTTTTCTGGCTGCGAAGTTGCCCTCAGCGATGTGGAAAGCGGTCAGCTGATCGTGGTGGTAGAAGCAGAACACAGCGAAACGCTGATGCAAACAATTGAGTCGGTACGCAACGTTGCGGGCGTGCTGGCGGTGTCGCTGGTTTATCACCAGCAGGATGAGCAAGGTGAGGAAACACCATGAAACTCAGTCGTCGTAGCTTTATGAAAGCTAACGCCGTTGCGGCCGCTGCGGCGGCTGCCGGGCTAAGCGTGCCGGGCGTTGCCCGCGCCGTGGTTGGTCAGCAGGAAGCCATCAAGTGGGACAAAGCGCCGTGCCGTTTTTGCGGAACGGGCTGCGGCGTGCTGGTGGGGACTCAGCAGGGGCGCGTCGTGGCGTGTCAGGGCGATCCTGAAGCGCCAGTTAACCGCGGGCTTAACTGCATCAAGGGTTACTTTCTGCCGAAAATCATGTACGGAAAAGACCGTTTAACGCAGCCGATGCTGCGTATGAAAGACGGCAAGTACAATAAAGAAGGCGAGTTTACCCCGATTAGCTGGGACCAGGCCTTTGACATCATGGAAGAGAAATTCAAAACCTCTCTGAAAGAGAAAGGGCCAGAAGCGATAGGCATGTTTGGTTCCGGTCAGTGGACTGTCTGGGAAGGTTACGCGGCGGCGAAACTGTTCAAAGCCGGTTTCCGTTCTAACAACATCGACCCGAACGCGCGCCACTGCATGGCGTCGGCGGTGGTGGGCTTTATGCGCACCTTCGGTATGGATGAGCCGATGGGTTGTTATGACGACATCGAACAGGCTGACGCGTTTGTGCTTTGGGGTGCCAATATGGCGGAGATGCACCCGATTCTGTGGTCGCGCATTACCAACCGTCGTTTGTCCGATCCCAATGTGAGCGTGGCCGTGTTGTCCACCTTCCAGCATCGTAGTTTTGAGCTGGCCGATAACGGGATGGTGTTCACACCGCAGACCGATCTGGTGATCCTCAACTACATCGCGAATTACATTATTCAGAACGACGCTATTAATCAGGATTTCTTCAGCAAACACGTCAACCTGCGCAAAGGGGCGACGGACATCGGCTACGGTTTGCGTCCGACCCATCCGCTGGAAAAAGCGGCGAAAAACCCGGGTTCCGACGCCTCTGAGCCGATTAGCTTTGACGAGTACAAAGCGTTCGTCGCCGAGTACACGCTGGAAAAAACCGCTGAAATGACCGGCGTGCCGAAAGATCAGCTTGAACAACTGGCGCAGTTGTACGCCGATCCGAAGAAGAAAGTCATCTCCTACTGGACGATGGGCTTTAACCAGCACACGCGCGGCGTGTGGGCCAACAATCTGGTCTACAACCTGCACCTGCTGACCGGTAAAATTTCGCAACCTGGCTGCGGCCCGTTCTCTCTGACCGGTCAGCCTTCCGCCTGTGGTACCGCCCGTGAAGTGGGAACCTTCTCCCACCGTCTGCCTGCGGATATGGTGGTGACCAATGAGAAGCACCGTGACATCTGTGAGAAACACTGGCAGATCCCGGCGGGCACCATTCCGGCGAAAGTTGGTTTGCACGCGGTGGCGCAGGATCGTGCGCTGAAAGACGGCAAGTTGAACGTCTACTGGACGATGTGTACCAACAACATGCAGGCTGGCCCGAACATTAACGAAGAGCGTATGCCGGGCTGGCGCGATCCGCGCAACTTCATCATCGTCTCCGATCCTTACCCCACCGTCAGCGCGCTGGCTGCCGACCTGATCCTGCCAACGGCGATGTGGGTCGAAAAAGAAGGGGCTTATGGCAACGCCGAGCGCCGTACTCAGTTCTGGCGTCAGCAGATTAAAGCGCCGGGTGAAGCGAAATCTGACCTGTGGCAACTGGTACAGTTCGCACGTCGTTTCAAAACGGAAGAGGTCTGGCCGGAAGCGCTGCTGGCGCAGAAACCGGAACTGCGCGGTAAAACGTTGTATGACGTGCTGTTTGCGACTCCTGCGGTAAGCAAATTCCCGCTGACTGAGCTGGCAGAAGATCAACTCAATGACGAATCCCGCGAGCTGGGTTTCTACCTGCAAAAAGGGTTGTTTGAAGAGTACGCCTGGTTTGGTCGCGGACACGGTCACGATCTCGCCCCGTTCGATGATTATCACAAAGCGCGTGGTATACGCTGGCCGGTGGTCGATGGGAAAGAGACGCTGTGGCGCTACAGCGAAGGCCACGATCCGTACGTGAAAGCGGGTGAAGGCTATAAGTTTTACGGCAAGCCGGATGGCAAAGCGGTGATCTTCGCGCTGCCGTTTGAACCCGCAGCGGAAGCGCCGGATAACGAGTACGACCTGTGGCTTTCCACTGGCCGTGTGCTGGAACACTGGCACACCGGCAGTATGACGCGCCGTGTGCCTGAGCTGCACCGTGCGTTCCCGGAGTCGGTGCTGTTCATTCATCCGCTGGATGCGAAAGCCCGTGATCTGCGTCGCGGCGACAAAGTGAAAGTCGTCTCCCGTCGTGGTGAGGTGATTTCGATTGTCGAAACGCGTGGACGTAACCGTCCGCCGCAGGGGCTGGTGTATATGCCGTTCTTCGATGCCGCGCAGTTGGTGAATAACCTGACGCTAGATGCGACGGATCCTCTCTCCAAAGAGACGGATTTCAAGAAGTGCGCAGTGAAACTGGCGAAGGTGTAAGACGGTATGTCCCGGTCAGCGAAATCGCAAAATGGCCGCCGCCGCTTTCTGCGCGATATGGTTCGCGCAGCAGGCGGGCTGGCAGCCGTTGGCGTGGTGCTGGGGTTACAGCAGCAAACCGCGCGCGCAACGGGCGTGCGGTTGCGACCACCGGGCGCCATCGCTGAAAACGCATTTGCCAGCGCCTGTGTGCGGTGCGGGCAGTGCGTTCAGGCCTGTCCTTATGACACGCTAAAACTGGCGACGCTGGCCTCCGGGCTTGCCGCCGGGACGCCGTATTTCGTCGCCCGCGACATCCCCTGCGAAATGTGTGAAGACATTCCGTGCGCCAAAGTGTGCCCGAGTGGGGCACTGGACCGGGAAATTAGCTCAATTGATGATTCCCGCATGGGGCTGGCGGTATTGCTGGATCAGGAGAACTGCCTCAACTTTCAGGGATTGCGTTGCGACGTCTGCTATCGCGAATGCCCGAAAATTGATGAGGCGATCACCCTGGAACTGGAGCGCAATATGCGCACAGGCAAGCATGCGCGTTTCCTTCCAACCGTTCACAGCGACGCCTGCACAGGCTGCGGTAAGTGCGAAAAAGTCTGTGTTCTGGAGCAACCGGCAATAAAAGTATTGCCGCTGTCGCTGGCGAAAGGGGAGTTGGGTCACCACTACCGCTTCGGCTGGCTGGAGGGGAACGATGGCAAATCGTAAACGTGATGCCGGGCGTGAAGCCCGGGTGAAAAAAGGCTGGTGGCGCAGCCATCGCTGGTTGGTTTTTCGTCGCGTGAGTCAACTGCTGGTGCTGGGAATGTTTCTGAGCGGCCCGTGGTTGGGCGTGTGGATCCTCCACGGTAACTACAGCAGTAGCTTGCTGTTCGACGCCATCCCGTTGACCGACCCGCTGATTGCCTTGCAAAGCCTGGCCAGCGGCCATTTACCCGCCACGGTTGCGCTGACCGGAGCGGTGATCATCACGGTGCTGTATGCCCTTGCGGGAAAGCGATTATTTTGCAGTTGGGTCTGTCCTCTGAACCCCGTCACCGATTTAGCTAACGGGCTACGCAGAAGGTTTGACCTGAATCAGTCCGCGAGCCTCCCTCGTCATATACGGTACGTGCTTCTGGTTATGGTGTTGGTCGGATCGGCCCTGACTGGAACGCTACTGTGGGAATGGATTAACCCGGTTTCTCTGCTGGGTCGAAGCCTGGTGATGGGATTTGGTAGTGGCGCACTGCTGATTATCGCTCTGTTTTTATTTGATTTGCTGGTCGTTGAACACGGCTGGTGCGGGCATCTCTGCCCTTTAGGCGCACTGTATGGCGTGCTGGGAAGCAAAGGCGCGTTAACCGTTGCGGCGAAAGACAGACAGAAATGTAACCGCTGTATGGATTGTTTTCATGTTTGCCCGGAACCGCATGTTCTACGCGCGCCGGTGCTGGATGAGCAAAGCCCGGTGCAGGTCACCAGCCGCGACTGCATGGCCTGCGGTCGTTGCGTGGATGTCTGTTCTGAGGACGTTTTTACAATAACAACACGATGGAGTTCGGGAGCGAAATCATGAAAAGCCATGACCTGATTAAAGCGCTGTGTCAGTGGACGGCCGGGCTGGCCCTGGTGGTCAGTAGTGCGGTTTGGGCAGCAAACGGAGTAGATCTGAGCCAGTCGCCAGAAGTGTCTGGGACGCAGGAAGGGGCGATTCGTATGCCTAAAGAGCAGGAACGCCTGCCGCTGAACTATGTCAATCAGCCCCCTATGGTTCCACACAGCGTGGACGGATACCAGGTAACCACTAACACCAACCGCTGTCTGCAATGTCACGGTGTAGAAAGCTATCGCACCACGGGGGCGCCGCGTATCAGTCCGACGCACTTTATGGATAGCGACGGCAAAGTCTCAAGTGACGTTGCGCCGCGCCGCTATTTCTGTTTGCAGTGCCACGTACCACAGGCAGACGCAGCGCCGATTGTTGAAAACACGTTTACGCCCTCGAAAGGTTACGGGAAATAAGAGGTCATTATGGAAAATTCTAACCGTAAACCGGGTGTCATTAAGCGCGTCTGGCAATGGTGGCGTCGACCCAGCCGTCTGGCGCTGGGCACGTTACTGTTAATCGGTTTTGTCGGCGGCATTATTTTCTGGGGCGGTTTCAACACCGGTATGGAAAAAGCCAACACCGAAGAGTTCTGCATTAGCTGTCACGAAATGCGTAATACGGTTTATCAGGAGTATATGGAAACCGTACACTACAACAACCGCAGCGGCGTGCGGGCAACGTGTCCTGATTGCCACGTCCCACACGAGTGGGGCCCGAAAATGATCCGTAAGATCAAAGCCAGTAAAGAACTGTATGCCAAGGCATTTGGTCTTATCGACACCCCGCAGAAATTTGAAGATCACCGGCTGACCATGGCGCAAAATGAGTGGCGGCGGATGAAAGACAACAATTCGCAAGAGTGTCGCAATTGCCACAACTTCGAGTTTATGGATTTAACGGCCCAGAAAGGCGTTGCGGCTAAAATGCACGACCAGGCCGTGAAAGAAGGGCAAACCTGTATCGACTGTCACAAAGGTATAGCGCATAAACTCCCGGATATGCGCGATGTTAAACCGGGCTTTTAACAGGATGTTGATGAGTGGGAATACTTGAAGCCAGAGAACTCCTCTGCGAGCGAGACGACAGAATATTGTTCAGCGGACTGTCGTTTCGTGTGAAGGCCGGAGAATGGGTACAAATTACCGGAGGCAACGGCGCGGGGAAAACCACGCTCCTGCGCTTGCTTACCGGGCTGGCTCGCCCTGATGCCGGGGAGGTCTACTGGCAAGAGCAACCATTACGCAACGTGCGGGACAGCTATCATCAGGATCTGCTGTGGATAGGACATCAGCCGGGGATCAAAACCCGGCTTTCGGCGTTGGAAAACCTGCGTTTTTTTCATCAGGATGGCGATGTCGCACAGTGCCTTGAGGCCCTCGCGCAGGCTGGACTGGCTGGCTACGAAGACATTCCCGTTAATCAACTTTCTGCCGGACAGCAGCGCCGCGTCGCGCTGGCGCGTCTCTGGCTCACCCGGGCCACACTGTGGATCCTCGACGAACCTTTTACCGCCATTGATGTGAACGGCGTAGAACGCCTGACGCAGCGCATGGCGCATCACACCGACCAGGGCGGGATTGTGATTCTGACCACCCATCAGCCGATGAATGTCGATACCGACAGGATCCGCCGTATTGCGCTGACCGGTGAGAGGGCTGCGCAATGATGTGGCGAATTTTCCGTCTCGAACTGCGGGTTGCGTTTCGTCATAGTGCGGAAATTGCCAATCCATTATGGTTCTTTCTGATTGTTATCACTCTGTTCCCGTTAAGCATTGGCCCTGAGCCGCAGCTTTTAGCGCGCATTGCGCCCGGCATTATCTGGGTGGCTGCGTTGCTCTCCTCGCTGTTGGCGCTGGAGCGCTTATTCCGCGACGACTTACAGGATGGCAGCCTTGAGCAGTTGATGCTGCTGCCATTGCCGTTACCGGCGGTGGTGTTGGCCAAAGTGATGGCGCACTGGATGGTGACGGGACTTCCGTTGCTGATCCTCTCCCCTCTGGTGGCGTTGCTGCTGGGAATGGACGTCTACGGCTGGAAGATTATGGCGCTGACGTTACTGCTGGGGACGCCGACGCTGAGCTTTCTCGGCGCGCCGGGAGTGGGGCTGACGGTGGGGCTTAAGCGCGGCGGCGTGCTGCTGAGTGTGCTGGTGCTGCCGCTGACTATCCCATTATTAATTTTTGCAACCGCCGCGATGGATGCGGCATCCATGCATTTGCCTGTTGAGGGATACATGGCGATCCTCGGCGCGCTGCTGGCAGGCAGTGCGACGTTAAGTCCTTTTGCGACGGCGGCAGCGTTACGCATCAGTATGCAGTAATTTGTGCCTGATGGCGCTGTGCTAGCAGGTGTAGGCCGGATAAAGCATCAGCCGCCATCCGGCATGACGGTAATTTCATTCGTTTGTTTGAGTCTGGTGACTGAATTATGTGGAAAACACTGCATCAACTGGCTATACCGCCACGGCTCTATCAGATCTGTGGTTATTTTGTTCCGTGGCTGGCTATTGCCACCGTGGTGGCGCTGGCGACGGGCTGGATCTGGGGATTCGGCTTCGCCCCGGCAGATTATCAGCAGGGACAAAGCTACCGGATTATTTATCTGCATGTGCCTGCGGCGATCTGGTCGATGGGCATCTATGCCTCAATGGCGGTTGCCGCGTTTATCGGCCTGGTCTGGCAGATGAAAATGGCTAACCTGGCAGTGGCTGCGATGGCGCCGATTGGCGCCGTGTTTACCTTTATTGCGCTGGTCACCGGATCTGCATGGGGCAAACCGATGTGGGGAACCTGGTGGGTATGGGATGCCCGACTCACCTCAGAGCTGGTGCTGCTGTTTCTCTATGTTGGCGTTATTGCGTTGTGGCATGCGTTTGACGACCGCCGTCTGGCCGGTCGTGCGGCAGGTATTTTGGTGCTGATTGGCGTGGTTAACTTACCGATTATTCATTACTCAGTGGAGTGGTGGAACACGCTGCATCAGGGCTCGACGCGCATGCAACAAAGTATTGATCCGGCGATGCGTTCCCCGCTTCGTCTGGCGATTGTGGGGTATCTGCTGCTGTTTATGACCCTGACGTTGATGCGTATGCGCAACCTGATCCTGATGATGGAAAAACGCCGCCCGTGGGTGAGCGAACTGATATTAAAAAGAGGCCGCCAATGACCAGTGCATTTGCATCCTGGAGTGATTTCTTCGCGATGGGCGGTTACGCCTTTTATGTCTGGCTGGCGGTGGTGATGACGCTGATTCCACTGGTGGTGCTGGTGCTGCATACCGTTTCACAGCACCGGGCGATTTTACGCGGTGTGGCGCAACAGAACGCGCGCGAAGCCCGAATGCGGGCGGTGCAGACGCAACAGGAGGTCGCGTGAATATTCGACGTAAAAATCGGTTGTGGATAGCCGTTGCCGTTCTGGGCGGTCTGGCGCTGACCATCACGCTGGTGCTGTATGCGCTGCGTTCCAACATCGATCTGTTTTATACGCCGGGCGAGATTATTTACGGCAAGCGTGAAACGCAACAGTTGCCGGAGGTGGGCCAGCGCTTGCGTGTCGGTGGCATGGTCATGCCGGGAAGTGTGAAACGCGCCCCGGATTCGCTCAAAGTTAACTTCAGCATTTATGACGCCGAAGGCGTAGTGGATGTTACCTACGAAGGCATTCTGCCGGACTTGTTCCGCGAAGGGCAGGGGGTCGTGGTGCAGGGAACGCTGGGGGCGAACAATCATGTTCAGGCAAAAGAGGTGCTGGCCAAACATGATGAAAACTACACGCCGCCAGAGGTTGAAAAAGCGATGCAGGAAAACCATCGCCGCCCGGAAAGCGTCTACAAGGATAAAGCATCATGATGCCTGAGATTGGCAACGCGCTGCTGTGCCTGGCGCTTGGCGTGGCGTTATTGCTCTCGATTTACCCGCTGTGGGGCGTGGCGCGCGGCGATGTGCGCATGATGGCGTCATCGCGACCTTTCGCCTGGCTCCTGTTTATTTGCGTCATGGGCGCTTTTATGGTGCTGGTGAATGCGTTTGTGGTGAACGATTTTACCGTCACCTACGTGGCCAGTAATTCCAACACCCAACTGCCAGTCTGGTATCGTGTGGCGGCCACCTGGGGCGCACATGAAGGCTCGCTGCTGCTGTGGGTGCTGCTGATGAGCGGCTGGACGTTTGCGGTGGCGCTGTTCAGCCAGCGGATGCCGCTGGATATCGTCGCTCGCGTGCTGGCGGTTATGGGCATGGTTAGCGTCGGTTTTCTGCTGTTTATTCTGTTCACCTCGAATCCTTTCGCCCGTACATTGCCGGACTTCCCCATTGAAGGGCGCGATTTAAACCCGCTGTTGCAGGATCCTGGCCTCATTTTCCATCCACCGTTGTTATATATGGGCTACGTTGGGTTCTCGGTGGCGTTTGCTTTTGCTATCGCCTCGTTGATGAGCGGGCGTCTGGACAGCACGTTTGCTCGCTTCTCTCGCCCCTGGACGCTGGCCGCGTGGGTTTTCCTGACGCTCGGCATTGTGCTGGGTTCCGCGTGGGCATATTACGAGCTGGGCTGGGGCGGCTGGTGGTTCTGGGATCCGGTGGAAAACGCCTCATTTATGCCGTGGCTGGTGGGCACCGCGCTGATGCATTCGCTGGCGGTGACGGAACAGCGCGCCAGCTTTAAAGCCTGGACGCTGTTGCTCTCGATTTGTGCTTTCTCGCTTTGTCTGCTGGGGACTTTCCTGGTGCGCTCTGGCGTACTGGTCTCTGTTCACGCGTTTGCCTCTGACCCTTCCCGCGGGATGTTTATTCTTGCCTTTATGGTACTGGTGATTGGCGGTTCGTTGCTGCTGTTTGCCACGCGCGGACACAAGGTGCGCTCACGGGTAAATAACGCCCTGTGGTCGCGTGAGTCACTGCTGCTGGGCAATAACGTGTTGCTCATTGCCGCCATGCTGGTGGTGTTATTGGGTACGCTGATGCCGCTGGTGCATAAACAGTTAGGGCTGGGCAGCATTTCCATCGGCGAACCGTTCTTCAATACCCTGTTTACCTGGCTGATGGCGCCATTCGCGCTGCTGCTGGGGATCGGGCCACTGGTGCGCTGGGGACGTGACAGGCCGCGTAAAATCAAGACGTTACTGGTTATCGCCTTTGTCACCACCCTGGTGCTGTCACTGCTGCTACCGTGGCTGTTTGAGAACAAAATTGTCGCGATGACGGTCGTCGGACTGGCAATGGCAAGCTGGGTTTTTGTGCTGGCAATGGCGGAAGTGGCGCTGCGTATCTCACGCGGCACAAAAATGAGTCTCAGCCATTGGGGAATGGTGGCCGGTCATGTCGGGCTGGCGGTCACCCTGGTGGGGATTGCTTTTAGCCAGAACTACAGCGTTGAACGTGATGTGCGCATGAAGGCGGGTGATAGCGTGGATATTCACGAATATCGCTTTACATTCCGCGAAGTAAAAGAGGTCACCGGGCCAAACTATCGCGGTGGTGTCGCCCTCATTGATGTGACGCGAGAGGGCAAAGCGGAAGCGACGCTCCATGCGGAGAAACGCTTTTACAACAGCAGCCGTTCGATGATGACAGAAGCGGCGATTGATGGCGGGATCACCCGTGATTTGTACGCCGCGCTGGGTGAAGAACTGGAAAACGGCGCATGGGCCGTGCGGTTGTATTACAAACCGTTTATTCGTTGGATATGGGCGGGTGGGTTGCTGATGGCGCTGGGCGGTATCTTCTGCCTGTTTGACCCGCGTTATCGCAAGCGCGCGTGTTCGCGCAACACCGCGGCGGAGGCTGTATGAAGCGCAACGTACTGTTGATACCTTTTGTTATTTTCCTCGTCATCGCCGCTGCGCTGTTGTGGCAACTGGCGCGTAATGCTGAGGGTGACGATCCGACCAATCTGGAGTCGGCGTTGATTGGCAAACCCGTACCGACTTTCCGGCTGGAATCGCTGGAGAATCCCGGTCAGCATTATCAGGCGGACGTATTAACGCAGGGCAAACCGGTATTGCTTAACGTCTGGGCGACCTGGTGCCCGACCTGTCGTGCGGAACATCAGTATCTGAATCAGCTTTCGGCGCAGGGCATCCGGGTGGTGGGGCTGAACTACAAAGATGATCGCCAGAAAGCGATCGTCTGGTTGAAAGAGCTGGGTAACCCTTACGCGCTCAGTCTGTTTGATGGTGACGGTATGCTTGGCCTCGATCTGGGGGTGTACGGCGCACCAGAAACATTCCTTATCGATGGTAAGGGGATCATTCGCTACCGTCATGCGGGCGATCTTAACGCGCGAGTGTGGGAAAGCGAAATCAAGCCGCTGTGGGAAAAATACAGCAAGGAGGCCGCGCAATGAGATTTTTATTGGGGGTGCTGATGCTGGTTATCTCCGGTTCAGCGCTGGCCACCATTGATGTGATGCAGTTTAAGGATGAAGCGCAGGAGCAGCAGTTCCGTCAGCTCACCGAGCAATTGCGTTGCCCGAAATGCCAGAACAACAGCATTGCTGATTCCAACTCGATGATTGCCACCGACCTGCGGCAAAAAGTGTACGAGCTTATGCAGGAAGGTAAAAGCCAGAAAGAAATCGTCGATTATATGGTGGCGCGTTACGGTAATTTCGTTACTTACGATCCGCCGTTAACCCCGTTGACCCTGCTGCTGTGGGTACTCCCGGCAGTGGCTATCGGTGCGGGCGGCTGGGTTATTTTTGCCCGTTCGCGTCGCCGTGTACGGTTGAAGCGGGAAGCATTTCCTGACGAACTCCCCACGCAAGAAAAGCGCGCCGGGTTTGGAATCTATATTCCTGGAATTGTGATTGCCATTGTCGTAGGGGCGGTCAGTTATTATCAGACCGGCAATTATGCGCAGGTGAAAATCTGGCAACAGGCCACCGCACAAACGCCAGCCCTGCTTGAACGTGCGTTGGATCCGAAGGCTCAGCCGCTCAATGAAGAAGAGATGACGCGTCTGGCGCTGGGCTTACGTACTCGCCTGCAAAATGATGAGGGGAATACTGAAGGCTGGATTATGCTCGGGCGTATCGGCATGGTGTTGGGAAACGCCAGCACGGCGACGCAAGCGTATGCCAACGCCTACCGGCTGGATCCTAAAAACAGCGATGCGGCGCTGGGTTATGCAGAAGCGTTAACGCGCTCTTCCGATCCTGATGATAATCGACAGGGAGGCGAGTTACTGCGCCAGTTGGTGAGAAGCGATCATGCTAACGTCCGTGTGCTGAGCATGTATGCGTTTAATGCCTTTGAACAGCAGCGGTATGGTGAGGCGGTGGCGGCCTGGGAGATGATGCTGAAATTACTGCCTGCCAACGATACGCGCAGGGCGGTGCTTGAACGCAGTATTAAACAGGCGATGCAGCAACTGTCGCCTCAGGCAGAGTAAACGGTGAATTGCCGGATAAGCAGCCTTATCCGGCATTCTGCTCTTTAATGCAGGCCGCGTGTTTGCAGAAACAGAATTGTCGCCGCGACGCGTGAACGCACGTTGAGCTTACGTAACAGATTGCGGATATGCACCTTTACGGTCTGCTCTGAGATGTTCAGCACCGCGGCAATCTGCTTATTGGACAGCCCCTGAGCAAGTTCATGCAGAACATCCAGTTCACGCTCAGTCAGCATACTGAAGGGGTCTTCTTCAGCGCCAAACATTTCCCGTTCACGCAGGTACTCACTGACACGATCGCTGAAGACGTGGCCGCCGTTCGCGCCCTTGCGAATAGCGTCCAGCAGAACTTCAGGGTCGCTGTCTTTCAGCAAATAACCATCAGCACCCGCGTCAATCAAGGCGTAAACGTCGCTGGCAGAGTCGGAAACAGTGAGAATGATGATTTGCGCGGTGACGCCATCGCGACGCAACGCATTCAGGGTATCCAGCCCACTCATGCCTTTCATATTCAGATCAAGCAGGATCACATCGACGTCAAGACGGTTCGCCAGATCGATAGCGCTCGCGCCATCGCCCGCTTCAGCAATGACGTTAAATGCGCTATCCAGTTCCAGTAATTGACGAATGCCCCGCCGCATAAGCGGATGATCATCCACAATGAGCACCTGAAAAGGGGTTGCTTCAGGCATGCTGTTCTCCTGAGATTATTCGAATCATTATTGTTTTCAGCGTGTCAGTTTTCCAGATTCGTCGCGCTGATGAGAGCATAAATTTTACCCTAATTTGCGCATGGGTACGTAGTAAAACCTGCGTGACAGGATGAACCTGCCCATCCTTCTTTACCCAAACATAAAGGCGGCGAGTGGTGATGCCAGGACGTGCTGCCACACCGGGGCCTGAATATCCAACGTGTATGACCGCTTCACATTTAACTATTCAGAGTAACGCTTACGGCTCATGGACACCTTCTTTTAAGCCATCTTAAATGGCTTCCAGTATGACTGTACGTGGCACAAACACACGCTTACTGTGTTCTGTCTCTTTTATCTTTTACTGACGCGGGCTTATTACTTCCGGTATTAGGGAATAATAGCTAATGCCTTTTGTAGCTATTTAAAGTGCTGTTTGGTGTAGCCCTGGCATCTGTAAAAATGTTATGTCTAAAATGATTTTCACTAGTATGTCATCATCCCAATGATGACATTATTTCCTTCAGGACTTGATAGCCTTGCAGGCGGTATCATTGCGTCCTGGATACTGATGAAGTGTGCGTTGCCTTGTGGGTATTTTACCCGTGTGATCTAGCCCCCTTTTCGGATTTTTAAACAATGATATTATCCTTTGGTATTTAGAGTGGATTCTTTCGGTTAAAAATAAAAACCAGTTAGTGGTGGATCTTTTCGCCTATTTTTTGTTATGCGATCGATGCATTAAGTTATCTACAATGCATTGATTTTAATGATTTTATTTCATGTTATGCAAGCATGTTTGCATGTTTTTCTATTTGTCGCATCCTGGCGTGTTTTACTTTTCATGTATTAATAACGTGCAATCTAATTCAATATAAATGTGCGGTTTATGATTAATGTACCGGTTGATGTTCAAGGCATTTATTAGCTAGGTAATTAAATCATCTGTTTTTATTATTAGCAAATTTTAGTTTTTAATAGTTCTTACGTTTTCTTTTTTTTTGATTTGAAAAATAATTGCATGCTAACTATTTAATCTAAGCTCAGAGTGTTCTTTAAATGAATAAAATATATAAAGTTATATGGTGTGTAGCGACCCAAAATTGGATTGTCGTTTCTGAATTAACGGCTTCATCCGGCCGGAAAAAAAGTACTTTGCGACGTATTGCTCCTTTGGTTCTTATCTCGGGCGCCATCTTGTTCAGTTCGTCGGGGTTTGCTGTCGACTATTCAACAACGGTAAGCGATCCTTTCACCTTTGGTGATGGTCCAAATACTATTACTACAGTGGATACCAGCAGCCTGTATGCAGCCAGGGGTGGCAGCATTGTAAGTACAGGAAAAACGACAATTACCACCACACTCACCACGCCAGACGCAGTGGGATATGCTATTTCCTCTGCTGGAACAGGCTCTACCATCCAGCTTGCTGATACAGATGTGACAACCCGCGGTACGAGTGCGTATGGCCTGTATACGATAAGTGCTGGCGTCATCACAATCACAGGAAAAACGACCATCAGCACCGATGGAGAAAACAGTTTTGGCGCGACATCCAGCGGAGGAGGAAGTGTCATCAACCTGGCAACTGTTGATGTGACAACCCGTGGTACCAGTGCATATGGCTTGTATGCGCTAAGTGGCGGCGCGATTACCCTCACGGGAAACACGAAAATTCGCACTGCGGGTTTAATGGGCTATGGCGTTGTGTCCACGGGGAGCGGGAGTGTTATCAATCTGGACGTTGTGGATATCACGACCACGGGTAGCCGTGCACATGGCATACGACAAAATGGATCATCTCTGATCAATCTTAATGGGGGAAGTATCACCACTTCAGGGGCTGCTGCTCATGGATTTACGGCAACAGGGGGAGCCAGCAAAACGTTCGATGGCACCAGGGGGAATGTCCTGCCAACTATTAAGGTCACAGGTGCGGGTTCATCCATGCTTGATGCCAGGGGAGCCGGTAGCCAGATAACACTGAACAACCAGACGCTCAGCATTAATGGCGCCTCTTCCCCAGATACCTGGGGTGCGAAGGCTGAAACCGGAGGTCATGTCTCCTTTAACGGTGGCAGTACTGGAGGGGCAGGGATGTGGGTCACAGGAGCAGGAAGCACCATTACTCTGTCAGAGGTTGATGCCGGAGGCTCCCGATTCCTGCTCGACACCGGCGGAAAACTTGCCATAACCCCAGCGGGCAACACTATCGGTTCGTTGGAAGGCGATACCACAAGTTTCGTCAGTTCTTCTTCACCCGGTGGCACGCTGACTATGGGTGCTAACAATAGCGCGAATAACGGCAGCCTTGTTGATAATGCCGATTTTGCCGGGCGCCTGGAGAAGATTGGCGCGCTGACTAAAACCGGAAATCTGACGCAAATCCTTTCTGGTATGGACAATACGGTGGGCTGCGTCGATGTGACTGGCGGTACACTGAGGCTCCAGCAGACGGGTGCCTTCACCACTACGGGCGACTATACCACCCGGGCCGGGGCCACCACCGACATCGGTCTGGCAAACGCCACGCTCAATGTGGGTGGCGCATTCACTCAGGATGAAAACGCGACCCTGAAGGTTACGCTGGGCGCTTCGCCCGACATTACTGCAAATACGGCCAGCCTTAATGGTCAGCTCATGATCAATGGTTTTGCCTATGGCTCGATACCGGTAAGGGCCAGCGAGGTGACCAACAATACCTATACGCTCATCCATACTGTTAATGGCATCATCGGTGATTTCGTCAACAACCCTCTTACCTCTACGGGGTTGGATTATCTGCTCCATGACGGCCATTTATCGACTGACAAAAAGGACTATAACCTTGGATTCCGCCTGACCTGGAACGAAGGTTTGCAGTCAAAGAGCAGCGGTAATTTTACTCTTAGCAAAGGTACGGCCTTCAATGTGGATACCGTGCTGGCTGACCAAACCGCGCCAGCGGGAGGGTTTGCCACGGGTTGGGATGGCAAAAGCCTGACCAAAGTCGGTAACGGTCTGTTGGTTCTGTCGGCTGTGAATACCTACACAGGTACAACAACTCTCAATGCCGGTACATTGCGTACCGACGTCGTTGACAGTATCGCCAGCAGTAACGCGCTGAGTATCAATGGGGGTGTGTTTGATTTAAACGGTCACAATCAGCGGGTAACCCGTCTGAAGGGGGGCGGGGGAGAAATTCAACTCAACGGCGCGATGCTCACCGTGAATAATGCGACCCCGGTTGATAACACGACCTTTGCTGGCGACATTCTTGAGGGTAATCAAAAGAGCAGCCTGACCAAAATAGGTGATGGTGCGTTGACGTTGACCGGCAAAACGGGCTGGACAGGCAACACCTACATCAACGGCGGTGAACTGGTGCTCGATGGCGGCAATGGCGGGGCGCAACTGGTGAGTAATATCATTGCGTTAGACAACACCGCACTCACTCTGCGTAATGGGGCTACTCTGACGGGCTGGATTGATCCAACCGATGTAAATATTGACACTGCAAGCCGCTGGAATATGACGGCTGGTTCACGGGTTGATGACGTTAACCTCGCCGGGATAATCAATTTTGTGCCCCCGTCCATACAACCAATGAATGCGGGGCATACGCTGACGGCGAATAACTGGTATGGACAAAATGGCACCGTGATGCTGAACACTGTGCTCGGCAATGATGCTTCAGTCACCGATAAAATTGTGGTCAATGGCAATACCCGCGGAAACACCTTCGTTAAGGTGAACAATGTCGGTGGCCGTGGCGCACAGACGGTAGAAGGTATTCGGATTGTAGAAGTCAATGGCGCGTCAGACGGTACGTTTGAAAAGTCAGGGCGTATTGTTGCCGGAGCGTATGATTACAATATCGTGAAAAAAGATACTGACTGGTATCTGTCCAGTTTGTACAACGGCCCAGTGACGCCAAAGAAACCTGTAAAACCGGATACGCCAGCATCGAAACCGTCAGTTATTCGCCCGGAAGCGGGGAGTTACACTGCCAACCTGGCCGCGGCGAATACGATGTTTATCACTCGGTTGCACGACCGTCTTGGCGAAACGCAGTATACCGATGTGCTGACGGGCGAACAGAAGGTTACCAGCATGTGGTTGCGTCAGGTCGGCGGGCATAACAATTGGAAAGATAGTAATGGACAGCTCGACACTCAAGCGAATCGCTATGTTACCCAATTGGGCGGTGAAATAGCCCAGTGGAGTACCGATGGCCTGCAGCGCTGGCACCTTGGATTGATGGCGGGCTACGGTAATGAAAGCAGCAACAGCCATTCGAAATATACGGGATATCATTCTGAAGGTTCGGTCGACGGATACAGTGTGGGGCTCTACGCCACCTGGTTTCAGAATGATGAAACGAAACAAGGCGTGTATGTGGATAGCTGGGCTCAGTACGGGTGGTTTAATAATGAGGTGAAAGGCCAGAATATTCAGCGCGAGTCATACGACTCCAGCGGAATAACGGCGTCACTGGAATTGGGTTACACGCATAAGCTGGGTGATTTTACCGGGAGTCAGGGCTCTCAGAATGAATGGTTTATCCAACCTCAGGCACAGATTGTCTGGATGGGCGTGAAGGCCGATGACCACCGTGAAAGCAACGGTAGTCACGTCAGTGGTGAAGGCGACGGCAATCTTCAGACCCGTTTGGGAGGGCGCACTTACATCAAAGGGCATAACAAAATTGATGATGGCAAAAAACGAACCTTCCAGCCGTTTGTGGAAGTGAACTGGATCCACAACACACGGGACTTTGGTACGCAGATGGACGGTGTGAGTGTGAATCAAAACGGTGCGTCAAATATCGCCGAAGTGAAAACCGGTGTTGAAGGTCAGCTTGGTTCGCGTCTGAACGCGTGGGGGAATGTCGGGGTGCAAGTCGGGGATAACGGCTATAACGATACCTCCGCGATGGTCGGGGTGAAATACTTCTTCTGATCTGGAGTGAACGGTAATAAGAGTCCCCGGTATTTGAGCTTTAGCAATCCCTCCCCATTGTTAACGGTTTACGGCCGTTAGAGGGAGAGAGTTAAACAGCTTTGCTTGTGAATATGCAAAAGCACAAGAAAAAATGAAGTAGTGGCTGATAGGTTTTGGGGACGGGGAGGCGGTTATTGATGGGCTGACTCTCCGACCCTTGTGTTGAAATTGCTGCTCACCCGAAGGGGCATTTCTGGAAGAGTCTTAGCCATTGCTACTGGATAGCTAAAATCCAAAAACTACGGACAACAAAAAAACCGCAAACTCAGAGAGAATGCGGTTTTTTTGTAGGGTTACCGGTCGTTATAAAAACACACCGATGAATAATTTTGGTCGGCACGAGAGGATTTGAACCTCCGACCCCTGACACCCCATGACAGTGCGCTACCAGGCTGCGCTACGTGCCGACTCGTGGGTGCTAATACTACCGCTTTCCACCACGAATGCAAGAGGATGTCTTGCTAACTGATTTATAATTAATCAGTTAGCAATGAATCGTTTCTCATCCGTCAGCACCTGCAACAACAGACTCAACTGCGGTTTCTGGTCTTTTATCTTCTCACCACGCAGATCGTACGTCTGATAGTTGCCGTTACTATTCAATACCAGCGTCATGTTCGGGGTGGTCACCGCCAACGTGCTACCGTCGGCTGCCGTTACCCAGTAATGGCGGCGGGTTGCATTGAAAAGATCTTGCCCCTGCGAGTACTCGTTAGCAGGTGTGCTCACGTGCAGTAACCGTTGCATCAATGTTGTCATGAGGTCGGTATGGTCAGTCAGGCTGTTAATACGCTGCGCTGGCGTTCCCGGCCAGTGGATGACAAGCGGCACCTGCAGATGTCCGCGCGACCAGTCAAAATTGTTCTCTTCCTGAGTCAGAGGCACACCGCGACCCGCAGTGATGATCACCACCGTGTTATTCAGTTTACCGGCGTTTTGTAGCGCGGTAAGCACACGGTTAATTTGTGCATCGACATCTTCCGCCGCGCGGGCATACCGCTTAGCAAAATTCTTCTGGTTGCTGTCATCAATGTTGGTGCCGTTGAAGGACACCCACGAGAACCAGCGATTATCTTCCTGGGCGTAGCGACTCAACCAGTTGATCCACTGATTTGCCGTTTGTGTATCAGACTGCGTCTGAACCGTCGGCATAGAGAAGTCTGACAGCAGCGCCTGGCGATAGAGCGGGCTGGTGAATCCGTCGGACGAGAACAAGCCTAACTGATAGCCTTGCTGATTCAGTGCTGAAATCAGGGCTGCCGGCGTTCTGGTCGACAAAATACCGTCCATATAGCTCGGGGAGACGCCATAGAACAGACCAAAAATACCGTTATCTGAGGTGTTGCCCGAGCTCATATGTCGGGTGAACGAGATACTTTGTTCTGCAAAACGGGCAAGCGCAGGCATCTGTTTTTCATAACGGGAATAGTTCAGACCATCCACCGTAATCAACAGAACGTTTTGCCCTGTCCCCATGTCACGGTATTGCAGATCGCTCAAGGGATACTGTACGGATACCGCTTCAGGATTCCCCTGTTCGACCAGGCGGCGCTGATACTCTTGCGCATCCAGCAAACCGTGTTTCTCAAGAAAGCGGCGCGCCGTCATCGGATAAGAGAGCGGTAGGTTTGCGCGCTGCATGGTGATCGGGCGATAGAAGTTAGCATCAGCCCAGATGTACACCATGTGCGAAGCAATAAACGAGACGAAAAGGAAGGCGGCAAGCGGCCTGGCAAAATGGCGACGACGCGTCAGGCTGCGCAGTTTCTGCCAGCTCCAGGTCGCAAACAGCATTTCGATTAGCAGAATAATGGGCACGCTGATAAACATCAGTTGCCAGTCACGTGCCATCTCGTTCTGGTCTGGGTTAATGACCAGTTCCCAGACAATGGGATTAAGATGCAGGTGGAAGCGGGTGAAGACCTCGCTGTCGATCAACAGCAGCGTCATGCCCGCTGTCGCCAGGATGGCTGATAAGAAGCGCATCAGCCGCTGGGACATGACGATAAACGTCAGGGGAAACAGAATCAGCAGATAGGTGGCAAACACCAGAAAACTGAAATGCCCGACAATGCTCAGGTAGGAGTAGATACGACCCGCAAGCGTTGTCGGCCAGTCAGCGACAAACAGGTAACGACTGCCAAGCACCATGGCCAACAGAATGTTGAACAGAGCAAACCAGTGCCCCCAGCTAACCATCTGAGAGACTTTTTCACGGTAGCGCTGACGATGAGTTACCATAACCTGTCGTTATATTCCCCGGAGCCGGTTGTTAGTGCGCTTTGTCTTCGTTAACCGAGGACTTCAGGGCACGGGCAAAAGAGTCTGCAATCGCCTGGCGTTGGGCCGGGGCGATGCTGGTGTTAATCAGGTTCGTCACCATGTTTCCCAATACCATCAGGGAAAGGTCGGTCGGCGCCTTATGTTTTTCCAGTACGTTGAGCAGTTCACTCAGTAATTGTTCAACGTGTTCGTCACTGTAGCGGGAATGTTGTGGCATAAATCGGAATCAGTTTGTTCATGAAAGGGCAACATATTACCGTAGCAACAGTTTTTTTTCTGCTTTTTTATCTTCTATTGCGTCACTGACCATCAGGTGGTTGAATACCGCCCGGTCTTAAAGGAGAGTTTATCATGAGTCTGGATATCAACCAGATTGCCCTGCACCAGCTTATCAAGCGTGATGAGCAAAACCTTGAGCTGGTCTTGCGCGATTCATTACTGGAACCGACAACCACCGTTGTCGAGATGGTGGCTGAACTGCACCGGGTCTATAGCGCGAAAAACAAAGCGTATGGCCTGTTCAGCGAAGAGAGCGAACTGGCGCAAACGCTACGGTTACAGCGTCAGGGCGAGGAAGATTTTCTGGCTTTTAGCCGTGCGGCAACCGGGCGTTTACGTGATGAGCTGGCGAAGTATCCGTTTGCTGACGGCGGTATTGTGCTGTTCTGCCACTATCGCTATCTGGCGGTGGAATATCTGCTGGTCGCGGTGCTGAACAACTTAAGCAGTATGCGTGTGAATGAGAATCTGGACATTAACCCGACGCACTACCTGGACATCAATCATGCAGACATCGTGGCGCGTATTGATTTAACAGAATGGGAAACCAATCCGGAATCCACGCGCTATCTGACGTTCCTGAAAGGTCGGGTAGGGCGTAAGGTCGCTGATTTCTTTATGGATTTCCTTGGCGCGAGCGAAGGGCTGAACGCGAAAGCGCAAAACCGGGGTTTGTTGCAGGCGGTGGATGATTTCACGGCGGAAGCGCAACTGGGTAAAGCAGAGCGTCAGAATGTCCGTCAGCAGGTGTACAGCTACTGTAATGAACAGCTTCAGGCGGGTGAAGAGATTGAACTCGAGTCGCTGTCAAAAGAACTCTCTGGCGTGAGTGAGGTAAGCTTCAGCGAGTTTACGGCGGATAAAGGCTATGAACTGGAAGAGAGCTTCCCGGCCGATCGCAGTACATTACGCCAGTTGACCAAATACGCTGGTAGCGGCGGCGGGTTAACCATTAACTTTGACGCCATGCTGTTAGGCGAGCGTATTTTCTGGGATCCGGCGACCGACACCTTAACCATTAAAGGCACGCCGCCGAATCTGCGCGATCAGCTGCAACGCCGGACGTCAGGCGGAAATTAACCGGCTGAAGAATACTGTCGTAGGCCTGATGCGCGTAGCGTTATCAGGCAATAACGCACTGTCGGATGGTGACGCTAACGTGTCTTATCCGACCTGAAGCCATAAAAAAACCCCGCCGTGGCGGGGTTTTTCTTCAACTTGTTGGCGATTACGCGCGAACGAAGTCGATGTGAGACAGTTTTGGCTTGAACGGATGACGCTGCACCGCCTGAGCTTTAACTTTAACTTCTTTACCGTCAACAACGATGGTCAGCACTTCGCTGTAAAATTCAGCTTTAGCTTGCATGTTCATGATTGAATCGTGATCCAGTTCGATAGCAATCGGGGCTTCTGCGCCACCGTAGATGATTGCCGGGAACTTGTTGGCGGTACGCAGGCGGCGGCTCGCACCCTTACCCTGCTCTTTACGTACTTCAGCATTGATAGTAAACATTTAAATCTCTCTTAAATAATTCCTGCTACAGGCGACCCAGCAACAGGTAAGTGATCTGCTTTGCGTATGCAAAAGCGGGCGGAATTCTATACTCAAATGCCCGTCACAGCAATCAAAAGTACGATTATCCGCGTAATTCATGTGCCCGGCGAAAGCGTCCTTCATAATCGAAGACCTTTTCGCGCACCTGCCAGTACTGGCCCTTCATACGTGCGACGACAAAATCAGGGTGCCGTAACAGCGGTTGTTGCCCGAGAATATCTGCCGCAGTTATCCAGCGTAACGGAACGCCTGGCGTGCGGGTGTGAGGGCGAATGAAGAGCTGCTCAAACGCGGTGCGCTGAGCGGGTGTTTGCAAGCGAAAACGCTCGCTGACGTCGGCGCCGTCCTCATCGTAATAGGTGATTTTCAGCCATTCGCCTTTTTCATCCTGTCCGTGTTGCATCGCCATACCGCTACAGCGCAGCACCAGCGCGTCTTTGAGTTTTAGCGCGGCTTTTAGCATATCGTCCGGGTCAACAAGCACGGTATCGCACTCGCGGCAGCGGCGTGCCGCAATGTCGTTTTCCGCATTGCATTGCGGGCAGTTTTTAAAGCGGAAGCGAAAATCGCACTGTTCACGATGACCTTCATCGTCTTCAAACCACCCCTGGCAGCGACGGCCAAAGTGTTCAATCAGCGTGCCGTCGGCGGTGGTTTTGCCCCAAAATGTATTGGCAAAACCACAGGCAGGGCAAAAGACCTGGACGGGCACGTTGTCGCTTTTCCCTTTCGGCGCGCCAACCTCCGGCGCGTATAAGTCATGAGGGTTACCGGCATAATCGAGGATCAGACAGTCGGTTTTCCCCGGCGACAGGCGCAGGCCGCGTCCTACGATTTGCTGATAAAGGCTGACGGACTCCGTCGGGCGCAAAATGGCGATGAGATCGACATGCGGGGCGTCAAAACCGGTCGTCAGCACCGCCACGTTAACCAAAAACCGAAAGCGCTGTGCTTTGAAGTCTTCAAGCAACATGTCGCGTTCAGCACCCGGCGTGTCGCCGACGATCAGTGCGGCGTCATCGCGGGGCAGCAGGCCAACAATCTCTTTCGCATGTTCAACGGTGGCGGCGAATATCATCACCCCTTTGCGTGTCTGGGCGAATTCAACTATCTGACTGATGATATGTGGCGTAATTCGCTGCTGTTTTTTCAGCTCGTGATTGAGGTCGGCTTCGCTAAAAAGGCCATTACTCTGTGCCTGCAAACGGCTAAAATCATACTGCACGACCGGCATGTCCAGGCGCTCCGGCGGCGTCAGATAGCCGTGTTTGATCATGTAGCGCAGCGGCAACTCGTAAATGCAGTCGCGAAAAATCGCGTTTTCGTTGCCGCGTACCATACCGTGATAATGGAAACGGTAAATCCAGCCTTTGCCCAGGCGAAATGGCGTGGCCGTCAAACCGAGCAAACGAAGATGGGGATTCACCTGACTCAGGTGGGCGAGGATTTGCTGATACTGACTCTCTTCGTCGTCGCCAATACGATGGCATTCATCGACGATCAGCAGAGAAAATTCACCCTGAAAATGTTCGAGGTTGCGGGCAACCGACTGTACGCTGCCGAAGACCACTTTGCCGTGGCTTTCTTTACGTTTTAATCCGGCGGCGAAGATATCGGCATCCAGACCCAGCGCACAATATTTTGCGTGGTTTTGTGCGACCAGTTCTTTTACATGCGCCAGCACCAGAACGCGTCCACGCGCTATACGTGCCAGCTCGGCGATTACCAGGCTTTTACCTGCGCCGGTTGGCAAGACAATGACCGCAGGGGCGCGATGGTGGCGAAAATGGTTGAGCGTGGCATCCACGGCTTCTTGCTGGTAAGGACGAAGTGTAAAAGTCATGGTCTCGCTGCGATAATGAATCCCGCATTGAGTATGCCATGAATCATTTACTTTGAGCGAAGTATAGAGCCCGTTATACTGAGCGGATACCGGCTTCAATTCTCGGGCGAAACGCTCGATTTCCGTATTATTACAGGCAAAATCACTCTCATGCGACTTGATAAATTTATCGCTCAGCAACTCGGCGTCAGCCGTGCTATTGCCGGGCGCGAAATCCGTGCTCACCGCGTTACCGTGGATGGCGAAATCATCAGAAATACCGCGTTTAAACTGCTGCCAGAACATGCCGTAGAATATGACGGCAATTCGCTGGTTCAGCAAAATGGGCCGCGCTACTTCATGCTGAATAAACCTCAGGGATATGTGTGCTCGACGGAAGATCCGGATCATCCGACCGTGCTCTATTTTCTTGATGAACCGGTTGCGCATAAATTGCATGCGGCAGGGCGCCTGGACATTGATACCACGGGACTGGTGCTGATGACGGATGACGGACAGTGGTCGCATCGGATAACGTCACCGCGCCATCATTGCGAAAAAACCTACCTGGTGACGCTGGAATCTCCAGTGGCAGAAGAGACTGCGGCACAATTTGCACAAGGCATTCAGCTACATAATGAGAAAGATCTCACGAAACCTGCGATGCTTGAGGAGATCACGCCAACGCAGGTGCGCTTGACGATCAGTGAGGGGCGTTATCATCAGGTCAAACGTATGTTTGCCGCTGTCGGAAACCACGTTGTGGAACTGCACCGTGAACGTATCGGCGCGATCGTACTGGATGCTGACCTGGAACCGGGCGAATACCGCCCTCTGACAGAAGCCGAAGTTGCCAGCGTTGGCTAAACCTTGTGGCCAGGTTTTAACCTCCAGCTCACTAAATTCAGGAGTCTCTTTGTGACCACCCGACAGCACTCATCATTTGCCATTGTCTTTATTCTTGGCCTGCTGGCCATGCTGATGCCATTGTCGATTGATATGTATCTCCCTGCGCTGCCGGTTATCTCCGAACAGTTTGGCGTGCCAGCCGGTAGCGCGCAGATGACGCTCAGTACCTATATTCTGGGATTCGCGGTGGGGCAGTTGATCTACGGCCCAATGGCGGACAGTCTTGGGCGTAAACCGGTGATCCTCGGAGGAACGCTGATCTTTGCCGCGGCGGCGGTGGCCTGCGCGCTGGCGCAAACCATTGATCAACTGATTGTCATGCGTTTCTTCCACGGTCTGGCGGCGGCAGCGGCGAGCGTGGTGATCAATGCCCTGATGCGCGATATCTACCCGAAAGAAGAGTTCTCGCGCATGATGTCGTTTGTCATGCTGGTGACGACCATTGCGCCGTTGATGGCGCCGATTGTCGGCGGGTGGGTGCTGGTGTGGTTAAGCTGGCACTACATCTTTTGGATCCTGGCGGTGGCGGCGATTCTGGCATCCGCCATGATCTTCACGCTGATCAAAGAGACGCTTCCCGTTGAGCGCCGTCAGCCTTTTCGTCTGCGTACGACCATAGGGAACTTTGCCTCGCTGTTTCGTCATAAACGCGTGCTCAGTTACATGCTGGCCAGCGGCTTTAGTTTCGCCGGGATGTTCTCCTTCCTTAGTGCCGGGCCGTTTGTCTACATCGAAGTGAATCACGTCTCTCCACAACATTTTGGCTATTACTTCGCGCTGAACATCGTGTTCTTATTTGTGATGACGATTATCAATAGCCGATTTGTGCGCCGGGTCGGGGCATTAAACATGTTCCGTACCGGGTTATGGATCCAGTTTGTGATGGCGGGTTGGCTGGTTGTGAGCGCGCTGTTTGGGCTCGGTTTCTGGGCGCTGGTCGTGGGGGTCGCGGCATTTGTGGGATGTGTTTCGATGGTGTCATCCAATGCGATGGCCGTCATTCTGGATGAATTCCCCCACATGGCGGGAACCGCCTCTTCACTGGCGGGGACTTTCCGTTTCGGCATCGGCGCCATTGTTGGCGCACTGCTTTCGCTGGCGACATTTAACTCGGCCTGGCCGATGATTTGGTCGATTGCATTTTGTGCAACCGGCTCGATCCTCTTCTACCTCTACGCGAGTCGCCCGAAAAAAAGGTGATAAAATGCACAACATGGGAGCTGTAAGGCTCCCTTTGTTGATGTACATCAACCTCAAATCGCTCATTCAACCCAAAGATGTTTATTTTATGTAAAATCAATTTATGTAAAAAGTCACATCATTGTAGTTAAAAAGGTTGAGTTAGATCGCAGAAACGGGTACATATAGCCCGCAAATCTGTCCGCACCGGTCAATAATATTTTACTAATCGGCAGTATAAGCCGCACGAGTCGTGGATACCGGCGTTTTCGATCCGTTTAAGGACGGGTTGTCAATGATGTGTTAAAATGGATGTAAATAAATTGTGAAGTTATTGTGCTTCCGGGGAATAAAAGTGAATACATTACAGCTCTCAATCGTTCATCGCTTGCCACAGAACTATCGTTGGTCAGCGGGTTTTGCAGGTTCGAAAGTTGAACCGATTCCGCAGAATGGCCAGAGCACCGAAAACAGCCTGGTGGCGCTTAAATTACTGAGCCCGGACGGCGACAGCGCATGGCCGGTGATGCACAAACTCAGTCAGGCACTGAGCGATATCGAAGTTCCTTGTTCTGTACTGGAATGCGAAGGCGAACCTTGCCTGTTCGTTAACCGTCAGGATGAGTTCGCCGCGACCTGTCGCCTGAAAAATTTTGGTGTTGCCATTGCTGAGCCTTTTTCAAACAACAATCCATTTTGAGCGTCAGCTTAGCGCGAGTAACTGACGCGTATACGCTTGCTGCGGTGCGGTAAACACCTGCTCGCATTGCCCTTGCTCTACAACTTCTCCTTGTCGCAGCACAATAACCTGATGGCACAATGCGCGCACAACGTGCAAGTCGTGGCTAATGAAAATATAGGCCAGGCGATGCTTTTGCTGTAGCGACTTCAATAGCGCCAGAATTTGCGCCTGGACAGTCTTATCCAGTGAAGAGGTGGGTTCGTCCAGAACGATCAGCGAGGGCTTCAAAATTAACGCCCTGGCAATAGCAATTCGCTGACGTTGGCCGCCGGAAAACTCCGCGGGGTAGCGATGACGGGTTTCGCCGTCCAGACCGACTTCCGCCATCACCGATATGACCTGCTGTTCGCGTTGTTGTGCTGAAAGCGCGGGCTGGTGGACGCGTAACCCTTCTTCGATAATTTGCAACACGCTGAGCCGTGGATTCAGGGACGAGTTCGGATCCTGAAAAACCACCTGAATACGGTGACGCACCGGTAAAAGCTGGCGGCGGCTTAAGTTATGCAACGGCTGACCATCAAACACAATGCGACCCTGCGAGGCGATTAACCGCAAAAGCGCCAGGCCGGTGGTACTTTTGCCAGAGCCGGATTCACCGACCAGTCCCAGCGTTTCTCCGGGTTGCAGACTGAAACTGATGTTTTTGACCACTTCGTTATTGTCGACAACGCGTTTTAAAATTCCTTTACGAATCGGGAAGGCGACGCGGAGTTGCTCGACTTCGAGCAGCGGCGTCTGTTGGGCGGATAACGGCACCGGATCGCCAGACGGCTCGCTGTTTAACAATTTTTGCGTGTACGGATGACCAGGGGCACTAAGCAACGGCTGTGCGCGGTTTTGCTCGACGCATTGACCGTTTTGCATCACGGCGATGGTGTCGGCCAGCTTCTTCACAATACTCAGATTATGGGTAATAAACAGCATTCCCATATTCAACTCGCGCTGCAATTCACGTAACAGTTGCAGGATTTGCGCCTGTACCGAGACGTCCAGCGCTGTAGTCGGCTCATCGGCAATCAGCAGCTCTGGTCGGGTTAACAGCGCCATAGCGATCATCACGCGCTGACGCTCGCCGCCAGAAAGCTGGTGGGGATAATCTCCCAACCGCCGTGCCGCGTGACGAATACCGACGCGATCCAGACAGCTCAGGATTTCGCCTCTGGCGGCTTCCCGGCGCATACCCCGGTGTAAAGAGAGCACCTCATAGAGCTGCTTTTCCAGGGAGTGCAGGGGATTGAGCGACACCATCGGTTCCTGGAAAATCATGGCTACCTTATTCCCGCGCACGCCGCGCAGGGTGTGCTCGCTGGCATTCAGCAGCGACTCGCCATGAAAACGAATATCGCCAGCAAGATATACTGCGGGTGGCGAAGGCAGCAGGCGCAAAATAGACAGCGCGGTGACGCTTTTCCCCGAGCCAGACTCGCCAACCAGCGCCAGCGTTTCGCCTGCCTCAACGCACAGAGATACATCGTTAACCACCGTGCGTACGATCCCTTGCTTGCTAAAACCGACCGATAAACGATCTATCGCTAACAGAGGTTGCGTCATGCTATACCGCCTTGTTGGGATCAAACGCGTCGCGCACGGCTTCGCCAATAAAAATCAGCAGCGACAGTAGCACCGCCACCGACAAGAATGCGGTGATCCCGAGCCACGGTGCCTGCAGGTTATTTTTGCCTTGCAGGAGTAATTCACCGAGAGAGGGTGATCCCAGCGGTAAACCAAACCCCAGGAAATCGAGCGATGTCAGCGTGGTAATTGAGCTGCACAAAATAAAGGGGATAAAGGTCAGCGTGGCGACCATCGCGTTGGGCAGCATATGACGCAGAATGATGTTGCGATCGCTGACGCCTAACGCCTGTGCCGCGCGAATGTAGTCGAAATTGCGGGTACGCAAAAACTCCGCGCGCACCACCCCGACAAGGCTCATCCAGCCAAAGATAACGGTAATCGCCAGCAGCCACCAAAAGTTGGGCTGCACGACGCTTGAGAGGAGAATAATCAGAAACAGCGTTGGCATTCCAGACCAGACTTCGATTAAACGCTGCCCCCACAGATCGACTTTTCCCCCGTAATATCCCTGTAAGGCACCGGCCAGAACCCCCATGATGCTGGAGCAAAGGGTGAGCATCAGCCCGAATAGGATGGAGATACGCGTGCCATAAAGGATCCGCGCCAGCACATCGCCGCCGTTGGCGTCAGTTCCCAGCCAGTTTTGCGTGGACGGTGGCGACGGGAAGGGCTGTTTGGTCGCAAAATTAATGCTGTTGGCGCCGAATCTGACAGGTGCCCACAGCGCCCAACCCCGCTGCTCAAGCTGCTGTTGCAGCCAGGGATCCTGATAGTCCGCCTGGGTCGCAAACGGCCCGCCAAAATCGCTTTCACTGTAATTTTTTACCAGCGGGAAATACCAGCTTCCGTCATAGCGAATCAACAGCGGCTTATCATTGGCGATGAGCTCAGAGCACAGACTCAGGCTGAAGAGCACAAGGAAAATCCACAGTGACCAGTAGCCCCGACGATTGTGGCGAAAACGCGCCCAGCGGGCCTGGTTTACAGGGCTTAATCGCGGCATTAGCGTCCCTCAAAATCAATACGTGGATCAACCAGCGTATAGCTGATATCGCTGAGGATGTTCAGCAGCAAGCCGATCAGGGTGAAAATATACAACGTGCCAAACATCACCGGGTAGTCACGGGATACGGTCGCTTCGTAGCCCAGTAATCCCAGTCCATTTAATGAGAACATCACCTCAATCAGCAGTGAGCCGGTGAAAAACATGCTGATAAATGTGGCCGGAAAACCGGCAATGACCAGCAGCATGGCGTTGCGAAACACGTGCTTCCACAAAATGTTTTTTTCGCTGACGCCTTTGGCGCGCGCCGTGACAACGTATTGTTTGCGAACCTCATCAAGAAACGAATTCTTTGTAAGCATCGTCAGGGCGGCAAAACCGCCAATCACGGTCGCCAGCACCGGCAACGCGATATGCCAGAGATAATCAGTGATTTTTTGATACCAGGGCAGCGAGTCAAAATTGGCGGAGACTAGCCCCCGCAGCGGGAACAGGTCGTAGTAGCTGCCGCCGGCAAAGAAAACAATCAGAAGAATGGCGAACAGAAACGCAGGGATGGCGTAGCCGATGATGATAAAGGCGCTGCTCCACACATCAAATCGGCTGCCGTTATGGACTGCTTTACGGATGCCCAGCGGTATCGACACCAGATAGATGATGAGCGTACTCCATAAGCCTAACGTGATGGAAACGGGCAGGCTGTCTTTAATGAGCGTCAACACGGAAGCACTGCGAAACAGGCTGTCGCCAAAATCAAAGCGAACGTAGTTCCACAACATGGTGAAGTAACGTTCGTGAAGCGGTTTATCAAAGCCGTAACGTTTTGTAATTTCTGCAATCACTTCAGGGTCAAGTCCGCGACCCCCACGGTATTGGCTGTCGCTGATATTGCCAACCCCGGTCTGCGCGTGGCTGGCGCGTAAACCTTCGCCTCCGGTACCGGGTAATGCGCCTGACTGACCGAATTCAATCGCGGCAATGGCCTGATCAACCGGCCCTCCCGGCGCAATCTGCACGATAAAAAAGTTGATGGTGATGATGGCCCAGAGGGTGGGGATCACCAGCAACAAGCGTCGAATCAGATAGGCGCCCATTTACTCTCCTTGCCGTCTGGCTGCCGGAAGTTTCGCGGCTTTATTGACGTCATACCACCAGGTGTCCAGCCCAAGGGTATAAATGGGACGGATAGCCGGATGAGAGAATTTGTCCCACCAGGCCAGTCTGTCTTCCGCCATATACCACATCGGCAGCATGTAGTAATTCCACGTCAGCACCCGATCCAGCGCCCGCCCCAGCGGAACCAGTTTGGCTTTATTGCCTTGCGCTGCAATGATCTGCGCAATCAGCTTATCAATCACCGGACTTTGCACGCCGGGGGAGTTATAGCTGGAATCAATATACTCAGAGGCCCAGGAAATTTGCAGATCGGAACTGGGCCACGGCATGGCGCGCCACAACCGCGGCATCATGTCATAGTCACGGCTGCGCATGCGATTGGTTATCTGAGAATTGTCGACCTGGCGGATTTCCATCGTAATGCCCAGGCGTTGCAGATTGTGCTGGAAGGGCAGAACCCACTGGCTGTTTCCCCCCGCCGGAAGCAGCAGTTCAAACGTGAGCGGTTTGCCGGTCGTACTGTTGATACGCTGTTGTCCTTTTAGAATCCATCCCGCCTGAGTGAGCAGCTCTCCGGCTTTCAGCAGGTTTTCACGGTTGTAACCATCACCACGTGACACCGGAGGATGGTAAATCTGGCTGAAGACTTCTGGCGGCAGATCGTTTTTCATCGGGGCGAGCAGGACTAACTCATCCGCATCAGGATACTGGCTGGCGGCATATTCGGTATTCTGGAAATAGCTGCTTGTGCGGCTCCAGGCATTATAAAACAACGCCTTATTCATCCATTCAAAATCAAAGGCGAGGGTGATGGCTTCACGCACCCGCCTTTCCTGAAACACCGGGCGCTGAATGTTAAACGCCAGCCAGCGGGTGTCCTGCGCAGACGCATTCTTCTGTTCTTCTTTGACGATGTAATGATTGGCGAAATTTTTACCGGTATAACGGGTCGCCCAGTTTTTAGCATCGTTTTCCAGTCGCAGGTCAAACGCTCCGGCTTTAAACGCTTCGAATGCCACATTGTCATCCAGATAGTAGTCGTAGCGAATGGTATCGAGATTCCAGCGCCCACGGTTTACCGGCAGACTGGCTGCCCAGTAATCTTTAACGCGAGAATAGACAATGTACTGACCCATTTTCCACTGGGTAATGCGGTACGGGCCGCTGGCGAGTGGAGGGGAAGAGAGCGGGTCGCTGAGCTTATGATTTTTCCAGAATTTTTCCGGCATGATGGGTAAAGAAAACAGACTGAGCATATCTTCTTTGCCGGGTTTGGCGAGCTCAATGCGCACGGTGAGGGGCGCGATGGCTTTGACGGTCGTTCCTTTGTACACCAGACGGAACTGCGGCACCCCTTCGGTCATAAATTTATGGAAGGTGAATGCAACGTCGCTGGCGGTGACTGGCGAGCCATCATGAAAACGTGCGCGCGGATTAATGGCGATTTCCACCCATGAATAATCGTCCGCGTAACGGGCTTTTTCGGCAACCAGCGGGTAGTAGCTTCCGGGTTCGTCATCAGAGGTGGTAAACAGCGTGTCATAGAGTGAGTCGGTGCGAACGCCCGGGTTTCCACGCAAAGAATAACGGTTGAAGTTATCAAATGTGCCAACGGCAGATAGCGTCATTTGACCGCCTTTCGGCGCGGCGGGATTCACATAATCAAAGTGTTCAAAGTTGATAGCGTATTTCGGTTCACCCAACACGGCAAAGGCGTAACTTTCTTTAATGGTCTGAGCCTGGACGCTGAAACTCAACAGGGCGACAAACAACATGATTACGCGAGTCATCATTTAGGCGTGATTTCCTCTTTTCAGCACCTGCCACTGCCCGGCAAGCATCATGACTGAATAATAAGTGACGTAGCGCGCATTGTGAATCCATTCGACGCAGCAGGCTGTCGTTACCCTCTGGGCGTAGGGGAAACGGCAAGCCAGAGTAAGAAATCGTCCAGCGGTAAAGGTCGGCTTATCCAGTATCCCTGGAGGAAATTAACCCCGTGGTCGCGCAGCCATTTTGCCTGCTCAGGGGTTTCAACGCCTTCTGCGACGGTAAGCATATTCAGACGTTTAGAGAGCATCAGTACGGCATCCAGCACCGGAGAGGTGACGGTTTCCGTACCAATGGCATTGACGAAGCCGCGATCGATTTTCAGGTAGTCCAGCGTGAAGCGTTCCAGATAAATCAGCGCGCTATGGCCTGTCCCGAAATCATCAATGGCAATTTCGAATCCTGCAGCATGCAGCCAATCAAACAGTTTTGTGGCTTCCTGGTGTTTGAGCATGTCGCGTTCCGTCATTTCCAGCACTATCTGAAAATGATGCGGCGGTAAGGATGCCCCCAGGCGGCGAATATCTTCTTTAAAGCTCTCGCTGTGCAGATGATCCGGCGCAATATTGATGCCAAACTTCGTGCCAACGGGGAGCGCTTTTTGCAGTGCAGGCGCGTCGCGGGCAATCAACTCGAACAGGTGTTGTGTCAGCGGAACAATCAGTTGCTGCGTTTCTGCATAATGGATAAAGACATCAGGCGGAATTTCACCGGCAGACGGATGGCGCCAGCGTAAGAGCACTTCCAGACCGGTAACTTTCAGGGTTTTCGTCTCTACGACGGGTTGGTAAACCACATAAAACTGATTGCGTTTGATGGCCGTCAGAAGCTCTTTTCCGGGGCGCATCCGGATAGAGTTGATGTAGTAACAGAGCAAGCCCGCAATAATCCCCCCCATACACCCCAGCATCAGGGCATACCACAAGTCGGTATAGGTCCATTTGTTCGCATACAGGCGAACTTTCAGGGGGACGCCTTCCACCGAGGCTTCACGGATTGGCGTGTCCGTCAGCTCGTTTAATGTCATTAAATGGGTGGAAAACGTTGAGAGGACGGTGTTACCCACAATCAGTGCGATGCCGTCAAAATCTTCCTGTCGCGAGGTGTACAACAGATAAGGCGTCAGATTGATATTGAGTGAGGTGAATACCCCGCTTTCCGGTAACAAAGGATTCTGGTACCAGAGCGCCATGGCGGGTTTATCCGGCATCATCGGGGTGCCTGGCAGAATGGCCATGTCGATTTTTTTTCGTGTGTCGAGGTCAGGCACCAGTTCTTTTAGCGCGGTGTTCATCGATCCGGTGGCTGAGGAACAGAATGCTTTTTTATCTTTGATAAGCAAAAAGGCGCGCACGTTAAGGCTAAATGCCGCGCGGGAGGTCAGTTCTGCAGAGACTTGCTGACAGGTATTTAACGTCAGCGGCTGGAGCTGGTCGGTGGTAGCTTTGAGGTCAGCAAAGTAGCTCACCAGGTAGTGTTGTACATCTGAAATCAGGGTGTCGTATTTGACTTCGCGTTTGTGCCATGCCATTAAAAACTGCAGGCTGCTGATGAGCAATGCGACCACAATCCCCGTCGCTACACAGGTGAGCAGGATTTTTCTACCGGACGAGGCGCTGCTTGTGAACATATTTCCTGGTTTACCTGATAGGGCTGCTTAATATTAAACCAATTGATTTGCAAGACTATAGCCTGAAACACTTCTCATAGTCATGCTTTTCTGCGGGGCATTACGACAGCGCAAAAAAAAGCACTGCGTTTGCAGTGCTTTTTTATGTGTCTCGTCAGGATAGCCAAGGGATAGCTTTCAAACGAACGGTTAACTGCGGCTCAGAACCCGGCGTGCTTCGTTGTAACGTTTTTTCCAGTAAGGCTCGTTCATACTGGAGATAATCACGCCGCTGCTGGTTGAAGCATGAACAAACTGGTTGTTGCCGATGTAAATACCGACATGACGACCGGTTGAACCTGCCCGGAACAGCACCAGATCGCCGGTGCGCAGATTGCTGCGCGAAACGGATTTACCCGTTTCCTGTTGCTCGTAGGTTGAGCGTGGAAGCTCTAAACCAAATTGTTCACGGAATGTACGCTGTACAAAGCTGGAACAATCAATGCCTTTTTTGGTGCTGCCGCCAAGGCGGTAACGCACACCTTTCCAGTCAGCATACTGATCCATAATCCGCGATTTCACATCGAGGTTACGAACCATATTTTCAAATTCATCCTGAGAGGCTTGCAGTGAAGAGTTATCTCCATTACCCACAGCAAGCGTCTCAGAATGCATATTTTTCGCGGTGTTCGTTGTCGTACATGCAGAGAGCAGAATCGCCACTGCTATCGCGGGAATTCCCCGCAAGATATATCTCAAAATCGGTTGAGATCTGACCATTTTGTTTGTTTTCCCTTGAAGTCCTTAACGATAAATATCGTTATAAAAAATGCCAAACGTGACGAGACTAATTACCTACGCATGATGAAACAATTCCTTAAGGTCAAAACTGTGGCAGAACGCACAATTTTATTCATAACGAGAATAATGACCAGGCGAGGCAAAACGAGTTCGAGATTACCCGATCACTCCTGCTATTGCGAGCGTTTTTACGTGATTTTTTATAAGAAAAAGTGATACGGAAAGTGAAAAAACGGCATTGAACAAATTAAGTACAACTGGGGTAAAAAATAGGCAATCGACTAATTTATAACGGGAATATGATGGCTCATTGGATGATAGTTTCAGTGATGAATTATCCAGATTTACCCTCGGGAGATAAGAACATTTCCTGATAGTGATGTTAATTACCGTGAGTTATTTGTTTAAAATTTGTTTGTTTTCGCCCGGGAGGTAGTGATCAAATAAGAAAATAACGCGATCGCTTAATGACGTCATTAACCACCACGGTAATCCAATCAGTACCACCGTCAGCGAACCCACGACGATATCTGTCAGCCAGTGAGCGCCAATCATCACCCGGGGAAAAGCAAAAACCACAAATATAATAAGGGCGGTAATGCCTGCGATTTTTCCGAAATATCGCAGCATGAATGCCGAAAAAATAAGCAACATCATTCCATGATCGCCGGGAAAACTGTCTCTGGAAGCATCCTTGGTGGGAATATTCAACAGTTCGCTCACGCGATAGATATTATCAAATGTGAGCGTCGGGCTGGCGCGTTTAACCGGAATAAGCGTCTGACCAAGTTGATTTAGCACGACGGCGGTTAACAGCATGACCAGGCCCATAATGACGATATGCCGACGGCCCGTCGGTGTCTCTTTTAGCCAAAAGCGCAACATCAGACATCCCATCGCCAGCAGCGAACAGCCGTCGAACGCCCGATTGTTGGTAATGGCGACCACCCACAGAAATGCGCGATTTTCACCCAGCGAGTGGTTGAAAAAACGAAAGATCTCGACGTCGAAGACGGCCCAGAACCCGTGGTTTTCAGGCAGATACCATGACAAAAACAACGCCAGTCCCGCGAGATTCAGCAGGAGTATGTGGGGATAGCGGGTTTTCATCATCGTTTCGCCGTTCAAAAAATCGGAAGCAACCTTACGTGCTTTCGGCTAAACGAAGCTTCAATAATGCCGTCTGAAGCGCATTCCAGTCGGTATCTGAGTTAGTGATAAGCTCAATTCGACTGTCTGGCGGGGCGACATTTTGCGTCTCAATGTGCAGGTCATCCCCCTGACGGTTAATGCGCACCAATCCTTCTTTTATACGCATCACGCCTTTGACGCGCGCCACGGGCGCAAGGCGAGCCCATTCCAGCAGGCCAATGGTGTCGAATACGGTATCCGCATCGAAAATCCAGCCGCAGGCCTGGTGACCCTGACCACTGTTCAGGCTACGACGCCAGCGCTGTTGCGCCGGCAAACTCAGCGCCGCAAGCCCCTTTTTGTCAGCATGCGGGTGAGCGTGCGCGGCACTGGAGGGCAGTTCTGCCAGGTTTACCCGGGGTAAGTCCAGCCAATGGCCCTCTATTTTCCCCTGTTCGGTATGGATCAACTGACGATGACCGCCGTACTGTTGCCACCAGGCGTGCAGCGCAGCCTGGCTTTCGGGCGTGGCGCGATCGGACTTGTTCGCCACAATGATATCCGCTGCCGCCAGTTGATCGCGGAAGTTCTCGTTGGTCACGCTTTTTTCATCCAGTAAAAGGCGGGGATCAAGTACGCAAAGCGTGGCGCGAAGATCGATCCACGGCTCATAAACAGGCGCGGTGAGCAGATCCAGAATCTGTTTGGGATGGCCAAGTCCCGTAGGTTCAATCAGTAACCGATCGGGTTTACCCTGACGCAGCAGCGTATTCAGCCCAACCTGCATTGGCAGGCCGTTCACGCAACACATGCAACCCCCTGGGATCTCTTTCAACAGCGCGCCACTGTCGGCGAGCAGGGCGCCATCGATGCCGACTTCACCAAACTCATTGACCAGCACAGCCCATTTTTCCGCCGGGTCTTTATTCGCTAATAGATGAAGAATGGAAGTGGTTTTTCCGCTACCGAGAAAACCGGTAATGAGGTTGGTTTTGGTCACATCTGCTCCAGAATGATTCGATACCCTAACGGTTTCCCGTCATCCTGGCGAAAAAAAGAGAAAAAGAGAAGAGGAGAGCGGGTGAAGAAACTCATCACCCGCCTTAATGGCAGCAATTGCTAATTATTTAACGTATCAATGATGGCCTGATGCGCTCCGTGTTGCGCGATACGTTGCCAGGCGTGTTCAATCGCCTGCACAAATTGCGGGTTTTGCATGAGGTCGGCCGCAAAAATTTCGTGCAATGAAAGTAACGCGGCCACTCGTTGCGTCTCGGGGGTGTTTTCTACAATGGCGCGGATTTTTTCGCTCATCGGGTCGCGAACATCAATTGCGGCTCCTGCATCATCCACCCCGCTGACATAACGCATCCAGCCAGCGACGCCCAGCGCCAGCAACGGCCAGTCACTTTGACGCGCCAAATGCACGCGAATGCCTTCCAGCATACGCTGGGGCAGCTTTTGGCTGCCGTCCATCGCTATCTGCCAGGTTTTGTGTTTTAGCGCCGGGTTAGCAAAACGTTCGAGCAGGCTGTCGGCATACTGCGCAAGATCAACATTGGTGATGCGCAATGTCGGCGCCTGCTCCTGCATCATCAAACGGGATGCGGCTTCGCGAAATGCGTTGTCCTGCATGCAGTCGCTGATGTGCTGGAATCCTGCCAAATAACCGAGATAGGCCAGAAACGAGTGGCTGCCATTCAGCATGCGTAATTTCATCTGTTCCCACGGCAGAACATCCGTCACCATCTGCACGCCAGCGGCTTCCCACTGCGGGCGACCGGCGACAAAGTTGTCTTCGATGACCCACTGGATGAAAGGCTCACAACTGATTGCGCAGGGATCCGGCACGCCCAGTTCGCGGGTAATTTCTTCCAGCGATTCGGGGGTGGCGGCAGGCACAATTCTGTCCACCATGGTGCCAGGAAAACTGACCTGTTCCTCAATCCATTTTGCCAGTTCTGCAGAACGTTTTGCCGCCATGCCCAGCACGGCGTTTTTCACGATATGGCCGTTGTCCGGGATGTTATCGCACGAAAGCACGGTAAAGGGCTTCAGCCCGCGCTCACGTCTGCGGTGCAGGGCTTCAACGAGAATACCTGGCGCTGAATGGGGCGCCGACGGGTTCTGCATATCGTGGAGAATTCGGGCGTTCGTCTCGTCAAGTGAACCGGTTGCCGGATCGATGCAGTAGCCTTTTTCGGTGATCGTCAGCGAAACGATCGCCACCTGCGGTTCACAAAATTTTTCGATAATCGCGGCAAGTGAATCCAGTTTGGCGTTCAAACACGCATTAACGGCGCCGATAACAATGGCCTGGTTGCCGTGTGCGCCTTTTTCCAGCACGGTATAGAGGTGATCTTGCGCGCGCAGGTCGCTCATCAACCGATCGCCGCTAAACAGGCTAATCTCACAGATTCCCCAGTCTCCGCCGAGTGAATTCAGAACCCTGTCCGTTAATAACGCCTGATGGGCACGGTGAAAAGCGCCGAAGCCAAAATGGACGATCCGCGTTTGCAACTGCTGGCGGTCGTATTGTGGCAACAGCACATTTTCCGGGAGTCGAACGGAAGCAATAGTCTTCATTAAGCGTACACCTGATTAACCATAAATTAACAACGCCAGTGTAAAGTTATATGACAGAAAGTTGAATTGGTATGCCGTGTTTATCCGGGGAATGTGAGCTGGATCAATCAAACATGGGGGGCGTATTGATCATTAGCGAGATGCATGTATGGTAGTCGTCATGCAGATACATTAATTTGGTATAACAACTTGTGAGGTGAAGCAATGGAACAAACCTGGCGTTGGTACGGGCCTAACGATCCGGTATCACTTGATGATGTGCGTCAGGCTGGCGCAACGGGCGTTGTGACCGCATTGCACCACATTCCGAATGGTGAAGTGTGGCCAGTCGAAGAAATTCAAAAGCGTCAGGCGATTCTGGCGGAAAAAGGATTGACCTGGTCGGTAGTGGAAAGCATCCCGGTGCACGAAGAGATCAAAACCCGCTCCGGGCAATACCAGACGTGGATTGCAAACTATCAGCAGAGTATCCGTAACCTGGCGACGTGCGGGATTGATACTGTGTGCTACAACTTTATGCCGATCCTCGACTGGACGCGCACCGACCTTGAGTATCAGCTACCGGACGGCTCTAAAGCGTTGCGCTTCGACCAGATTGCCTTTGCCGCGTTTGAACTGCACATTCTGAAACGTGAAGGCGCGCAGGCCGATTACACAGAAGAAGAACAGCGTCAGGCGCTGGCGTACTTCAATGCCATGACCGCCGCGGATATTGAGAAGCTGACGCGCAATATTATCGCCGGTTTACCGGGCGCGGAAGAAGGCTACACGCTGGATCAGTTCCGCGCGCGCCTGGCGGAATATGATGGTATCAGCAAAGACGATTTGCGTGACAACATGGCGGTATTCCTGCGCGCAATCGTACCGGTTGCACAAGAGGTGGGAGTACGACTGGCGGTACACCCGGACGATCCGCCGCGCCCAATCCTCGGACTGCCGCGTATTGTCTCTACCATCGAGGACATGCAGTGGTTGAAAGAGACCGTCGACAGCGTTTACAACGGTTTTACGATGTGTACCGGTTCTTACGGTGTGCGTGCTGATAACGATCTGGTGAAAATGATTGAAACCTTCGGCGATCGTATTCATTTTACCCACCTGCGTTCCACATGCCGCGAAGATAATCCGAAAACCTTCCACGAAGGCGCGCATCTGCAAGGCGACGTCGATATGGTTGCCGTGGTTTCGGCGATTTTGACGGAAGAGCAGCGTCGTAAGAAGGCGGGCGATCTGCGTCCCATTCCGATGCGCCCGGATCATGGTCATCAGATGCTTGACGATCTGCACAAGAAAACCAACCCGGGTTACTCTGCGATTGGCCGTCTGAAAGGGCTGGCTGAGGTTCGTGGGGTTGAGCTGGCGTTGAAACAAACGCAGTTCCGCGATCTGCTGTAAATCAACAATAAAAAAGGGACGGTGCTGAATGCGCCGTCCCTTTTTTGCATTTATGGTGCTGCTGACTTAGTCAGCGCGACCCATATAGCGACGTTCTTCAATATGGATGCGGATTTTTTCTCCGGCGCTCAGGTATTCAGGAACCTGAATCACCAGACCCGTGCTCAGCGTCGCGGGCTTGTTGCGGGCACTTGCTGAAGCGCCTTTAATGCCAGGTGCTGTTTCAACAATTTCCAGATCCACCGTCTGCGGCAGTTCAAGCGCCAGCAGTTGTCCATCCCAGGTCAGAACCTGCATATCAGGCATGCCGCCTTCCGGGACGAACAGCAGCTCTTCTTCAATCTGATCTTTGGTGAAGGTATACGGGGTATAGTCTTCTTTATCCATGAACACGTATTCGTTGCCATCGACGTAAGAGAAATCAACGCCGCGACGGCTCAGGGTCACGGTATCCACGATGTCGTCGCCCTTGAAACGTTCTTCGACTTTCAGGCCAGTACGCACATCGGAAAAACGCATCTTGTACAGTGTTGCAGCACCGCGGGCGGAAGGGGACTGAATATCAATATCTTTTACAATCAGCAGCTTGCCATTGTAGTTCAGTACCATACCTTTTTTAATTTCGTTCGCTCTTGGCATCGAAAAAATCCTGTTATGAAGAATGTCAAAAATATCGCGTCAAACTACTCGCGCCCGGTCATTCAGGCAAGCGGAATTCACACTTTTGCTGGTGCAAAAAAGGTGATACTGTTCGCTGCCTTCGATCCGGTGGTTAATAAAAGAGAAAACAGTATGGAATGCCGTCCGGATTGCGGAGCCTGTTGCACGGCCCCTTCGATTTCCAGCCCCATCCCAGGTATGCCAGACGGCAAGCCCAATAGTCAATTATTCACAGTATAAAAACGACTTAACTAAGAAGATATGACTTTCTTGCTAAGTGTTTCAATTGCATGTGAAAAACATTCCCCATACCCAATTTTAGACAGCTGTAATAACTCATTTAGTCCAGAATGACTTGTGAACGAAAGATTTTCATATAGACATATAGGAATTTCTGTATTGTCTTTAAATCGTCTGTCAGGACCACCCGATTTGTTAACATACTTCCATGTCCTGCCAACGACTAAGGCATCTCCGGGCACACTTTCGCTTTCAATGAACTGACTATTACCAACGTTAATGAATAGTTGGTCATAACTAACAGCACCGACACCGTCACGGTCAAAAACGAGTACTCTATCTGGAAAGAAATGTAATGTTTGACGACCTACATTGATGGCAATCGTCTCAATATTTGTTTTAACGAAGGGAGGATTTGATTTGCTGATAGAGGTTGTTTTTCTACGTAGCAAGTTACTTGCTCCGGCATGATATTTAGGGTCATAAACAGCTCCAGAAGCTTCTACATGCCATACCTTTGAGCAGCTTGCAAGCATAGCCCCACTATCATGAAGTTGCTGGTAACATGCCATCATTTCGTCATCAAAGTCATAAAAAAGAACAGTGGTCTTTCTTAGCTGATCGTACATGTAAGCAAAAACGGAAACAGCTCCCCCTGCGATAAATCCTATTGCCAGGCACCACTCAGGCCATGCCTGTGAAAAACCGTAAAGTAAAATTGCAATCGAAAGGAAAATAGCGAAGGGCCATATTTGTAACTTTTTACGTTTGTTATTCAACTCTTCAAGCAGTTCTCGGGAATTGGAATCAACGATTTCCGAGATATGAGATGACTCGATTTCCTCAAGAGGTGCATGCGTATTGTCATGTTCTACTGGGGATTCATCAGGTACACGTTGAACCTTCTTGCCGTCCTGTGGGATCATACTTGGTGAAAGCGAAGCACGATAATAGACCCCGCCAGCGCCGATGTGGATGTAATTTCCTCTTGGGCCAGTACCAATCCTCAGTCCTTTTATACCAATAGATGCACCGACTCCTGATTTGGATAGGTTGAATCTCATCGGTCCAACGCGAATGCTCTTCTTAACATAAAAGCCCATAGTAACTCCATGTAATAAGTTGCATGACAGTACTTCTGAGCAAGATTTTACACTGAAAAAAAGAATAGGTTAAGAAATGCATGGGAACGAATTTATGTTTTTACTTATTTTTTCAATACATTAGAAGTTAACGGCTACATTCTGAAAGCATAGATATAGATGGCAGGCTACCAGTCAGTAGGACATTCTGTTACTGTCAATAATTGAGTGGGGGATGAGCAAGGATTCTATAATGAAGTGTCGTATCGATTGCGGGGCTTGTTGTACTGCACCTTCGATTTCAAGTCCAATTCCGGGAATGCCACAGGGGAAACCAGCTAATGTAAGATGTGTTCAGTTATCGGAGGATAACCTATGTAGCATCTTTGGCTCACCCCTGCGCCCTAAAGTATGCGGCAGTCTACAACCGTCGATAGATATGTGTTCTACGAACCGTGAAGAAGCTTTTATTTACCTTATCCAGTTAGAGGAAGCAACAGCACCTTCGATTGGGAACAGTTTCCATCTATAATTTCATTCTGCGTTATCATATTTTTTTAACCGCTCGACTTCCTTGCGTAAAGCTTCATACTCAACCAACAAAGATGCATAGTCAGAAGGCGGTTTACCTTCGGATAATTTTTTAGTTTTTGATGGACCACGTCTTTTTGTAACCAGTTTGTATTCAGAATGAAAACGAAGGTTAATATACCCATATTTCGTATCGGGGTTAGTTAGGTTGTAAGTTGTTTTATAGACCGAACGTCTGGTTGATGAGTCTATTGATATGATGTCATTAGTAAAAACCATCTCAGGTGCAGATAGGTACGCGACATTGTCTTCACAGACAAAAAGATAACATAAAGCCGATTGGCTGTTTTCAAGTGGTGCAATGATCCAGCGGGCAATCCCTATCAATTTATGATCAGGAAGCCGTTGTTTAATTTTTCTGACCCGGTCTACTTCACTTTTATCGAGGTCCAGAATGAGTGCTATTTGGCTGAAAGAACGTTTAAAAATGAATTGCGATTTTACTCGGTTATTGCCAACTCGGTTCAGTTTTACCGTGGATTCGCGAAGGAAATAGGGTTCTTTTTGTATTCTTTTGGGAAAAATTGTAAAGTGTAAATTCATGGTTTCGTCTACCTAGATTCGTTGTTGATGCCATTATTTATCATCTTTCGTGGACAATCAAAATTTGCATGTCCCAAAAAACGCGACATGCAAAGATATGTATTTTTAACTTGTTGATATATATAAGTTTTTATTTGCATTAAAACGCCTTAAAAGAGACATGAAAAAGACGTGTATACTTGTAACTCATTGGTTTGTATGGGTTTTATTTTTACCTATAATATATAGCAACTTCGGCTGCGCCTCGTTGAAATCATACCCAAGCAATAATTCTGAAAGGTTTCGAGCGAAGCGAGTTCAGACGTGAGCGTAGCGAACGGATGACAGGGATCAGCCTAATCAGAACTTTTAATAACATAATATAACTACTACGAGTCGCGTAGCGACGAAGTATCACGCAGTGAGCGAAGCGAACAAGTGATAGTCTTACTGTTAACATTCAAAAATGCTGTGTGTCACTTCGGCTTCGCCTCGTGAAACTTCGTCGCTACGCGACTCGTCGGTAATAATTAGGTCGGTAGATTTGGTAAGGTAAAAGACAGTGATCTGAATATACGTTAATTGTATTTGTTTAAAGCTGTAATGTTCTTCGTTCGTGATTCATCATCCTTCCAGATCTTACACACTGGTTTTCCTGTATCGTTTCATTGCTGTGCTCCCCAATTTCAAAGAGGATACAGTCTTCGATTGGCTCAACCTTTTCGCTCTAACGAATACATACGCAAACTGTTCAAACGATTACGTGCCCGCCTGGAGTCAGGGAACAACGGTTTATCGGAACCTATTATCGATTTTGCGTACGGTTGGGTTTGCGAACAGGAAAAGGCATCACAGCCCCATTACCATTGCTGGATTGCACTTCCACATCGTTCGGTAAGGTGGTTTGGAACTCCTGAAAGAGGGATCGCTGGTATTATTACGGAAATCTGGATGAAACTGACAGGTGGTAAAGCAACGCTGGTAAACTTGTCTAAAGCTACGAAGGACTATCCCGATCACTACGTCATTCATCGTGAATATCCTTCATCACTTGAAGGTCCGATATTCTGGCTATCTTACCTGGCAAAAGAACGCGGTAAGTTGCAAACAGGGAAGGGAACACGCATGTACTCAACATCGAAATTGAGTCGTAAAACACTGGGTTCGTAAATATCGCACAGGAAGCCCGTAGTGCGCTTTTCTTTGCATGTTATACGATTGCATTACCCATGTCATGAAAAGCGCTTAGAATCGCGCTCAGGACGTTTGAGAGCGTGACCAATACCTGATTAACTTTTTGCTTCGGTCAGGTGCTTGATAGCTCAATGATATTTGCATTGCTATACATTACTTCAAAATTCCGAGCGAAGCGAAGGACACGAACGTAGTGAGTGTTAGCAACTAAACTACATAATTATATTATTATATTTTATATATAGAGAAAAATGTAGTTTTTGGACTGGTTTTTAACCAGTTGTAAACTATCCGTCTTCACTTCGCTTGACGGAACTCGCTTCGCTCGTAATTCAGGACATAATTTCAAAATTTGAAGCGAGTGTTTTATGTTTTCACAAGTGGCAGAACTTTTTGTTCAATGAGCATTGTCTGGTCAGAATCGAAGAAAAAGTATTAGATTCGGCCTGACACAGCTTTGGCGCAGATCCTCTCCCAATTTGACACTCCGCCCTGTGCTAAAAGCGGAAGTTGAGAGGTTTTGGCAAGCTCTCGTATCGTGGCAAAATTTTAGTGGGCGCTTTACTCCTCGGTAGCAACTGGCTCAGTTGAGTAAGACGTGTGTGTCAATCTGATGTTGGTAAAATTTTTATCGGAGAAAATATGCATGAAGCAGATCCAATGACCAAACACCCATGTCCTTAAACCTCCTCATAAAACCTAACACCTCCGTCATATCGTAGAAACCAGAACCTCAATATAATTTTAATCCTTAAAAACAGGTGGTTAGGAAAAAACCATCATAATCTACTCTTATCGTACCGTTCAAATTTAGTAACCACAGAAAAAACGTCTAAAATTTAACCATCTTATAACTAAATGGCAAATTCAAAACAGGAGATAAAATGATAAATAATGAAGATCTCCTTCAAAAAATCCCAGTAGCTCAGTACCTTAGGATGTCAACAGATCATCAGCAGTATTCTCTCCATAATCAAGCAGACTTCATAGCAAAGTTTGCCGAGAATCATAATATGGAAATCCTGCACACCTACGATGATGCCGGGAAAAGCGGAGTATCAATAGCCGGTAGAGACTCATTGAAAAAGCTTGTATACGATGTTATCGAGGGCATCATAAGCATACAGGCAATTTTACTCTACGATGTAAGCCGATTCGGACGTTTTCAGGAAACTGATGAAGCGGCCTACTATACTCACCTATTTCGGATGCATGGCGTTGAGCTGATATTCTGTGCAGAACCTTTGCCGACAAAAGAGTTCCCTCTGGAAGCCTCAGTCATGCTAAATCTGAGGAGAGCTGCGGCAGCAAGTTTAAGTAAAAACATTTCTGATAAAGTATTTCTCGGGCAAGCAAATCTAATCAGACATGGGTATCACCAAGGAGGAATAGCCGGATATGGATTATGTAGAATCTTAATTGATGAAAAAGGGAATATAAAAGAAATTCTTTCTTACGGCAAACGCAAAAGTATACAAACTGATAGAGTAATACTTGCTCCTGGCCCAGCAAAAGAGGTAAGAATAGTAAATTTAATTTATGACATGTTTATAGAGCAATACATTCCAGAGTTTCTTATTGCAGACAAACTGAATAGAAATGGAACACCTGCAGAAAATGGTACACTATGGACTCGCGGTAAGATTCACACAATACTTACAAATGAGAAGTACATAGGAAATAATGTTTATAACAGAACATCTAGCAAACTAAAAACAAAAACAGTTAAAAATCCAAAAGAGGAGTGGGTTAGGTGCAATAAAGCTTATAAGAAAGTTGTAAGTATCAAGAAGTTTTTGAAAGCACAAGAGATCATCCTGGCTCGTTCTAAAAACATAACAAATGAGGAGCTTCTTGAATATTTAAGGCTAAAACTAAAGGAAAATGGAAAATTATCAGGTGTAATTATTGATGAAGATGACTTTGGTCCTTCATCATCAATTTACAAAAGTCGATTTGGTGGGTTGATACGAGCATACCAATTGATAGAGTACAAGCCTGAACATGACTACACCTATCTTGAAATTAATAATCAATTAAGAGTGTTTTATTCAGAGTTAATTGAAATATTCAAAACTGAAATAGAGAATTGCAATTGTAAGATAGAACAGGAACCTAATACACAAGAATTTGTAATAAATTACAATATGTCCGTTTCCGTGATCATATGTAAATGTAAGAAACTAAAATCAGGGAGACTTCGCTGGAAAATACGGCTAGAACCCAATCATACTCCAGACATAACTATAGTTATAAGAATGGATAGCGAGAATAAGCTGCCAGTAGATTATTTCATTTTGCCAAGATTAGACTTTAACTTCACTAAATTGATTATTAAAGAAAACAATCCTGCATTGTTTGAAATGTATAGATATAACGATCTTAATTTATTTTACCGCCTATTAAAGAGAATACAAATAAGGAAACCATATGCAGCCTAGAACATTCCCACATCAGATAGTAATGATCAGCATAGATCAAATAAAAATCATAAATCCACGCTCCCGTAATAAATTCATTCATGATGGAATAAAAGAGAGTATAAATAAAAGAGGATTAAGTAAACCTATCACTGTGAGGCGTATAGAGGATCCTTTATATTCATATGCACTTGTATGCGGCCAAGGAAGAATAGAAGCCATATTAGGGTTAGGGGAACCCTTAGTGCCAGCAATCATTCGAGACATCAGCGAAGAAGATGCTTATATCATGAGCCTTGCTGAAAACATAGTTAGAAGAAAACCTCGCTCAAATGAGCTGCTTGAAGTAGTAAGAACAATGAATAAAAAAGGGTTAAGTGACAGTGAGATAGCAGAAATACTCGGCTACTCAGGAAGCTGGGTTTCTTACATAAGAAAATTATTGGAAAAAGGGGAGCATAAATTACTGAGTGCAGCAGATAGAGGTGAAATCCCACTTTATCTAGCTGTAGAGTTTTCTAAATGCAATAATGAAGAATCCCAGAGGTTATTAGTAGATGCATATGAAAAAAAACTAATTAAGACAAAAGACATACAAAAGATAAGAGGTATTCTTAACCAACGACAAGAAGGAAGAAAAGGAAATAGTATAATCTCTTTCTCACAAAAAAAAGACAGCAGGCGAATGACTACGGATGAACTAATGAAAATGTATAAAAATGTGATACATGAACATAGATCTATCTTAGAGCATTCTGATTTTATAAAAGAAAAACTGACAGTAATAAGCGAAATATTCACCAAATTGCTACAACATGATTCGTTTATAAAATTAGCATATGAAGAAAAATTTGTAGAGATACCTAATCATATTCTTGCTGCAATCGATGGAGATAACAAAAATGATTAAGCAAAGCTTTTTAAATGAATTTATGCAGTTAGATGTATATAAACTAATACCCTCAAAACCTCTTATCCATAACATTAAGAACTCAATTAAATATCAGCAGATAAAAACGTCTATTGCAGAACTTGAATTAGTTGAACCGATCTTGGTATACTTCGATAAAAAAGAGAATGAAATTCGAATTCTAGACGGACATTTAAGAGTTGAAGCAATGAAAGAATTAGGAATTGAAAAGGCCGCATGTATAATATCAACTTTAGATGATACTTTCACTCCCAACAAACACGTCAATCATATGAACCCTATACAAGAATATAAAATGATAAAAAAGGCTTTAACTAAAGTTTCTGTTGAAAAGCTAAGTGCTGTGCTGGGAATCTCCGTTGATAATATTATAGGGAAAACAAATCTTTTAACCGGGATCGACCCTATAGTTATTTCTCTCTTATCAGATAAACCTGTCCCTAGAACTACATTTTCCATTTTGAGAAAGATGAAGCCAATCAGACAAATTGAAGCAGTTGAATCAATGATAGGCTTTGATAACTACTCTCGAGGGCTGGCTGTATCGATGCTTGATAACACTCCGGAGCATTTACTAGCAAAAGAAATAAAACAACCGCTTAAAAACAATCAAGCCAAACAAGCAATGCGACGTCTTGAAAGAGAAATGTCTGTAACCAAAGAGGAAACTAGCAAGATAAAAAATGAATATGGGGCGAATACTCTAAAGTTTTCGATCGCCAGATCCTATATTGATTCTTTGCTGTCAAGCCCTAAAATACTCCACTGGTTTCTTGAAAATGAGCCTCAATACCTTACTGAACTCAAGAATATATCGAAGATAAATTCAATAGATGATATTAATCCGAAAATAAATGAAGATCTATAGAGTGCGTTAGAAATTCTGTGTCATTCCAGTAATATACTTCAAAAAAGGAATGGCGCATGTCCCGGCCGTTCGATTTTGACAAAGCACTTAATGCCCTCCACTCCGGTCAAGCGTTAACAGGAAAGGATGGTATCTTAACCCCGTTAATAAAACAGTTAACGGAAGCTGCTCTGGTCGCTGAACTTGACTCTCATCTCGCTGTTTATGTGGAAGCAAACCGTAAAAACGGCACTGGCAAAAAGACCATTAAAGCGACGACTGGCCGTTTCGAACTCGCCACTACACACGATCGCAACGGGACTTTCGAGCCTCAACTGCTGAAGAAGCACCAGACCTCGCTGTCGGGCGAGATCGAACAGAAAATTATTCGACTGTTCGCTCATGGTAATCCCCCCGAAATCTGCTCCTCGCTCAGAGCGGACAGTCAGATTTGATAGTACTCTGTCTGCGGTAACTGTCAGTTCGAGTCCGAGCTGATACACTTATTTGAACTAGCTTACCAATTCCTTTTTGATCCGGTAGAACGTTGCACGACTTATATCAGCAGCTTTCATTATGTGGGCTGGTTTAACGTTCTGTGCCAACATTTCGCGTACCACTTCACGGGCTTGCATATCCTTTTCTTTCCCCGTATACAAACCTGCCTGTTTTGCTTTCGCGATCCCCTGGGCCTGGCGTTTACGACGGGTTTCATAATCTTGTCGTGCCATTGTCGCGAGGATATCGATCAGCATGGCATTGACTGCTCTCAGAATGCCGCTGGTTAGGTCACTACCGGACATTTCAACCATCTGCCAACTGGTCGGTAAGTCCATTGATACGATCACCAGCCCCTTACTGTTCAGCGTAGCTTTGAGTTCAGCCCATTCTTCATGTTGAAGACGACTGAGACGGTCAATCGCTTCAATAAGAAGTAGATCACCAGGTTGTGCTTCCGCCAGTAGATTCATTAGTTCAACACGCTCCAGCTTCGCACCACTTGCATTCTCAATGTATTCTCCGGCAACCGACCAGCTTTTGCTTTGCGCAAATTCGCGCAAGCTAACTAATGCACGATCAGCATGTTGGCCTTCAGTAGATGCACGGCAGTAGATACGGACGTTCATTATGGATTCTCTTTTAAGCATCACATTAATACCCATATGATACATTACGTTTTTTTGCTGTCAATAGAGTTAAATTTAACCCTATTGAGACTTTGTGTCATGGTCTTTATCAGGTATACCCGAAAGAGATATATTCACAGCAATTTCATTGCGGATATTTGGGGGGCTTGACGGTACAAAACAGGGTACGTCAAAAATCTACGCTAAACACTTTCTCCAATCGCGTCTCAATATGGGCTTCCTTGTTAGTGCTGTTGCGCATCATTGTTGTTCAGGTGTAACTTTAGGTAACCCCCTAAAAACACTGAATATCAAATGATGAAACGCCTTGTCAGAAATCCTGGGAAGTTCGAAGCTCTGGAAGTATTTACAGCATTCAGCCGTGAACATGACTACAAACTGAAATCGCCAGAGGACACTGAAACGTTCCTTGAGCAGTTTGGCGAATCGCTCAAGGCTTCTCAGGAAAATCAGATACTACTTCACGGTAAACGCATGGAAGCGTGTTTTGGTCAAATTGCCGCAGGGTTGCATGGGTGTCGCCTGATAAAAACTGAAGACACTGGTGACGTCATTTCTGATGATGCCGACATTTTACTACCTGACTACAGGCTTGTCCTGAAGGATGGTAGGCAGATATTCGTTGAGGTGAAAAACAGCAGCCTCCCCAGCCCTACATCAACATACCTACTAAGAAAGGACTACGTAGCAAAACTTCAACGCTATAGTGAGCTAAACGGTGTCCCATTGTATTTTGCTATCTATTACCGCTGTCTCAGAATGTGGACATTGCTGCCGGTGAGTTCATTTATTGAACTTAAACAGAAGTACCAAACAACACCGATACATTCCCTTGCTAAAAATGAAATGGCAATGCTCGGTGACGTGACCGTTGGGACTAAACCCCCACTTGTTTTCGAACTGGTAGCTGACAGGACTAAAGACGCCTCTGTTGACGAAGACAATCGTGCGAGTTTCATTTGCGGTGACGTAAAGATGTACTGTGGCGAAAAAGAGATTGAAGACCACGAAGAGAAGAATATTGCCTTCTATCTGATGCGGTTCGGTCTTTGGGGATGTGGTGAGCCTGAGGGAATAATGGATGATAACGGGAAACTTCACAGTGTGCGCTTCACGTTTAATCCTGACTCATCAGAGGATGTTGAACGCAATGGTTTTGCCATGTTTGGTAGCCTCAGCTCAATGATAACTGAAGCATTTAACGAGCATACCGTATATGAGCAAGAAGTGACTGCTATAACTCCGAAAGCTGACCCTGACGTATTCTCTGTTGAGATTCCCAAGGATTACAAAGGTAAGGCTCTTGGTTTGTGGTGTTTCATTATGCAAGCAAATCCTGATTTCAAAATAGGGTCTGAGGAGAAAATGCATTACGAGTACACGGTGGAAAAATCATGACATTCACTGACTGGCTAATTCTAAACCAGCACACCAGCGATATATCTAAAGCCATTGAATCATTACGACCAACAACTGATTATATGAAAGATTACGTGTTCCCCGTTGCGATGGCATTTGCTTCAGCCTTCTTAGGGGGATTGTCAGCGGTCTACATCAACAAAAGGCAAGAGCTACAAAAAATTGCCAGGGATAATTTGATTACTTCCATACAGGCCGTAGCGCTTGCACAAGATTGCTTGAGTAACTTAGTTTCCATCAAAACCAATTACCTCGAGATAGACAGCGATGAGCCACTTGTCAGAGCTGGTGTCTTTACAACGATAATCACAAAGTTTGACGATGTAACATTTAGTACAAACAGCTTGTATTTTATACGCCAAATACCGACAGCAAACAAAAAACTGCTTGAGTCGATCGTATGGAAAATTAAGCATCGTATTTTTCGGATGAAGATTAGAACCCCACCACCAGAAGAGTTAAGGGGAACGTGGCGAAACAGTGTCAGGGTTGGGGCTATGTTCGGGAACTATAACGAGGCAATGGGCTTACTCAGATACAGAAACGAGCTGAACGAACAGGTTAAAGATAAGATTTCGATGTATGGCGACATTCTGACGCTCGAGCATGTTCAGTTGACGCTTGGGAAAAAATTATGTGGTGGCTTCATTGATATCACTGAAATCTCTATCGCGCTGATAGACCATGTAATCGTTGAACTTTATCATTTTCTATCTGAGTTCCCTGCTATCGCAGAAAGCAACATTGAGTTAAGTCGAGTCAGGGAATGGGGAGGTGTGCCGACTTATGAGAACAAACAAGCGGCGTTTTTGAAGTGTATAGAACCAATTAAGAAACCAGACTTTAAAAAGTTCTTTGCTTACACAGGGATGTCAGAGCAGGAAGCGCGGGACAAGTACACGTTCAAGTCATGGTTTGACTAATAGAGAAGCGTAATCTTAGTGTTAACTATGACTCTCGTGACACAAAATGTCCCGTAAACTTGTTCCAGTTACATTGCTGTAGATGTGCAAGAAACTTGTTAATGGTTAGTCAGATCAGAAGCAAATACACACCTACTACAAATGAGATACAGAATGGGATACATTGTGGGCTACAACCCGCATTCCACCGCCCCTGGTGCCTGATGAAATGGGATACAAAGCTGACTTATCGGTCGGGTATACTTTTTTATCGAATCCTAAACAGCAGAACATGTATTGATTAAATAACTTAATCCGTTGGCGAGTAATGCAGGGGGGGATTCGCCCCTGCATTTGAAAATCCTATAGAACGTTACTTATGGCAAATTTCCCGGTCATAGACTCCACCATTTACAGCCAGCATTTGCCTTTTCTTCTTTGAAATCATACCCGTCATGATTTGCGAACCATCTAAAAAAATACCTTCAAATGTTCCAGGGCGTGCATTCCTTCCGGCAATAATCACAGTATCTCCCACGTTTAACGCAGCAACTTTATCGTTATCATAATCCGTATTTTCGAAAATGAATTTTAATCCTTCATTCGAATCAGGGACATATAACGTTACTAACGGTTTTTTACTGAAAGTGGCTGTACCGATGCTTTTAATTTTACCAATCACCATCAAACGACACTTCTTGAAATCATTCGTTGCCCTGAATTCGTGTTCTTTAAACCGCGCATAAACTTCCCCGGTAGTATACGCCCTTGGAAGTATATCGATTATTGATGGTTTAGATGGTTGTTCTTTTTGTTGAAAATAAGTTGAGCCTCCGTTTGATACCTGTATTGATTCGGATGTACTGGCTTGGCATGGTGTTATTAATAATCCGTTCAACACATAAAGCCCGAAGGAGATGGCGACAGTTGCAATCGATTTTTTAAAGTGACGTTTAGAGTGTGCTCTCATTTTGCTTTTCCATAACTTCTATCTTAACAATATGTTCCCCATTACGGTATATTTTCACGTTGTCAGTTGGGGACTTAACTGCATTACGGATCTCATTCATTGTATCGTTAGATAACATACCGCAGCCTTCCATATACATAACCTTACGGGTATTGGTATCTGATGTATTAGTGAAGCAGCTGCTGATCCATGAAACAGGTATTTCGACTCCATGTATCAGCTTCATATATTCAACGATAAACGTATCTGTCAAGTGAAAATGTCCAACCATGTATTTCCCGTTATAGGTTTGACCAGAAGACGAAGTTATCCAGTCGTTTTTTAAAACCAAAGTCAGTGCATTATTTTTCATTTTCAGACTCTAGTTCACGAATACGGTTGTTCGTCATGTCGGTAAGACATTTCTGTTCATTATTGCAACCGGATTTTTGCTTTATCCATTCTCTTTGGGAAGGGAGTAATCGTTTTCTAGTTTCAGGGCTAAGGTTTTTCCAGACCGAATTTAGTTTCTCATCGCTTGCTTTATAACTGTGTGTATCGACATTTGAGGTTACTGCATTGTTTTTGGTGGCTTCGCGGTTGTTATTATAGAAAATGGGTGCGCGAACTCCCTGAGCGTAGTCTTTAGCTGCTTTGTCCCACACACCTTGACCATTGGCAGTCAGTATTTTTCTGAACTCTGTAGTGTTGAAACTGTAACTGCGGATCTCGCCATTGAAATCTAGTTTCACGTTGACGGTGGTTGACTTCGCAATGCCAGTCAAGAAATCCCCAGCTTCTGAACCAAGTGAACAGACTAATTCCTTCGTATCGTCGTTATTCTTTGGGCGTAGTCCGTGCATCGTGAATCTGCCGTTATCAGTTGTAGCAGTGATATCTACCAGCGGCACGATCGAGGATGATTGCTTTGTTATCGCGAAGCATATTCCCTTCAGATTTACATCCCTGTCCATTCCGAGAAACATCAGGGCGTTTTTGTCGTTGCTGGCGACACCTGCTGATTTCGCCTCTGGCAAGAAATAGACGGTACTGGAGGCGGCGGTTATAGCTGAAATGAGAACAACGCCTGATGCCATGATTTTTAACGTTTTTATAAGGATAGTCATTCTGGATACCTTCTTTCTATTGCACTCCATCGGGGGCAGATCACCATCCCGTGAGTCTTGCTAGTGAGAAACACTACTCGAAGAATCATGATCTTACATTGATCTATAAAATCTATCAATAACGTAAAATCGATCTATAAAAACGATCGATTGTGGTGTGTATAATTCCGAGATTGCTTTGATATAACGGAAACGGAGATAGGGCTATTGAGGGCGTTGGTAGGCTTCCCCTTGACAGGTATGCAAGGGGAGAGTGATTTACTGTAAAAGTTTTTCTAAGTCTTCCAGCGAGTTAATCTCGTATTTAATACCGTTGACAGTTGCATACGATTTACTTGTAGTGCTAGCTACCTTGATAGCCAATCCATTACCTTCGTTTTGGTTTACACCATCCTCCAGCTTGGTTATAAACGTCGGGTTTAGAATGCTGACTTCATGCTTGTCCTTAATATGCTGTGCAAATTTTTCAGGTGAAATCAGTTCATCAATGAAGGAGTGCAACACAAGTCCTTGCATTTTTAGTAAGTCATGATCATTTACTGTCTGTGCTTCTACATACGAAACACCAGGTGATCGGTTTCGATTGAACTTAATCACGATTCTCTGTTTTGTCTCGTCGGCGAAGGTTACTTCAAAATGACCATACCGCCCATCAATGTCATAGCAATCAATACGTTTGATAGCTTGCTTTATCTTCAGCCTAATTCGCTTACGATCAGGGTTTTTAGTGTCATGAACATCGAAATTTCGGAATTGATCCCAGCCAGTAGTTTGAATTTCTGAGCGGCTGATTTTGTACTGTTGATATTCTCGCTCAAGCGTTATTTTTTTCTGTTTATTGGCATTAATCTGATCTGCCAATTCTTCGAGGTCATCTGTCAAAGTTGCCAGCTTTAGCAGCTTTTTAACAGCTTCAGATGCCTTTTCAATCTCAGATTCGTACCAAGCCGTTTTATCTTCTTGGTGGTTGTTCCAGACGTGATCAGCGATTAGTTGCAAAACAGTGTGCTCAAGCTGGTATGACGTAAAACCTTTTTTACCGCAAGGTTTACCCTGAACGATTTTTGAACCACATATATAACGGTACTTGTTTTCACTTGAACCAGATTTGAACATGAAAGAACCACATTTTCCGCAAAAAAGAATACCGATACCTGAGAGTAGCGGGATTTCTGGTTCAGGATTACCTGCTGGATATTTTGATGAATTACGAGTGATGGCGCGGTGTCGATCTAATTTCGAAAGTGTCAAGTAGTCCACCTCCGACATAAGAGCAGGGTAGTAATCAGGGATAATGAATGTTTCTTTTAACGGCTCATCTGATTCGGAATCGTATATGATGACACCTGATTCATCACGTTTATCCAGCGTAAAGGTTTTTTGTCCGTGAACAGTGGGGTTCAAAAATGTCCTGATCAAATGTTTACCCCATTGTTCAGTTTTGGGTGTCAGCGCTTGACCTGTCTGGTCTTTATAAACCCTCTTTTTAGGGGCAGGGTAATGTTCGTTAAGATATCGTTGGATTCCAAGAAGAGTTTCACCGTTTTGTTTAAGTTCGATAATCTTCTGAGCTGCGGTAAAATATAGAGGATGTGGAGTAACGTATCCTGATTTTGTATCTACCCACCAAACATTCTGACCGACTGATTCTATTGCTTTTGCTGGTGTTCCCGATTCTCTTGTCAGGTTGTGTCGTATCAACGAACGGGCCTGGGCTTCAACTCGATTCTTTTTTGTCAACGACTCGTCGTGGGCGCGTGTGAACATCAACAATGAAATGATTAAATCGGTTGGATTATTCTTTACGTCCGCGTACTTATAGACCTTCTCATCCATGCCAGTAACAACGACTATCCCCCTGCTAAGTATGTTCTTGAATATATCCAAAGCGCTCCAGGCATCATCACGACTAATGCGGTCAAGATTTTCGACGACTAGCCACGAGCCAACGGGAACCTTCGCCCCAATCTGCTTGATGAACTCCGATAGCTTCCCTTCATGAGCATTTTTTCCTTTGAACGCAGACATGCCGAGATCGTGGAAAGCCGTTGTATCAAGTTCGAGATTATAACGGGCCGCAATTTTTAGAGCGGTATCTTGCTGACGCTCCAGGGAGTTACCTTCCCGTTGTTTCACAGATGAAAAACGCACGTACGAATATAGCTTGGGTTTCATTGAGTGTGATTCCCTTCGGATGGTATTGATTGATCAGATAGACCTGATGCTAACAGCAGGAATGTGAATTTTAAACAGTGAATAATTATATGTTAGGCAAGCCAGCGAACACTCCCTGTATTCAGCTTGACGACCGACTGCGCTGTAAGATTTTTGCTTCTCCGCTGCGCCCAAAAGTCTGTGCGGGGTTACAACCCAGTGCAGAAATGTGCGGTCAGTCAGCACAACAGGCGATGACGTTTCTGATCACGCTGGAAGCGCTTACGGCGCCTTAAACATCTTTAATACGCAGCAGACAGCCCATGGTGACGACGATCATCGCCAGGGCGAACCAAAATACGGAATGAAAACTCCAGAGTTCTGCCGCAATGCCCGCCAGAGAACCGGCAATAATCCAGCCGACGCGAATTGTATTGGTGTAGAGCGTAGTGGCTGACCCCGCCTGGCCCGGCATTAAATCCTGAAAATAGAGCATGCCGATCCCGCCCAATATCCCGATATAAATGGCGTTCAGCAATTGTAAGCCGAGCAGCACCGCAGGGGAGTGTGCCAGCAACATCCCGGCGTAAAAGCAGAACCCGGCAACGATAGCAATACGCATCAGCAGACGTTTGCCCAGCCGTTTAGCGAAATATCCTGCAATCAGCATCGTCGGGATCTCTAACCCTGCCGCCGTGCCCATCATGATGCCCGCCAGCTTCTCAGGCAGATGCAATTCGTTGATGATAAACAGTGGCATATTAATGATATAGAGACTGTTGGTGCCCCACATTAATGTGCAAATAATAAAAAGCAGCAAAGAATCGCGACGATTACGGCGAGGGGCTTCCAGGGTGCCGGTTCCAAGGGGCGCCTCTTTGCGCATAGAAGGTAAAAACAGCCATACCATCACGCCACAGACAATAAACGCCACCGCCGCACTCAGGTACATAACAGTGAAGCTGAATCCCATCGCCAGCGCATAGGCCAGCGGCGGGCCAATGACCCACGCCAGCGAAACCTGCGCGCGGAGTATGGAGCTGAACATCACGGCTTCACGACCCGTCCTGTCGGCGTGTTCGCGGGCGAGAGCGAACATTTGCGGGTTGGCGGTCGAGCCAAAACTGCTGAGGAAAACGCCGACAAACAGCAGAATAAAGTAGTTGCGGTTCCAGGCGAACAGCACACAGGCCAGCATCCCCAATGCGCAGCAAAACACGATCAGACTTTTGCGATCGCCTTTCTTATCCGAACGCCCGGCCAGAAACTGGCTGACCAGAATGCCGATCACTGCGCTCCCGGTAAAAAAGAAGCCAACCATTGCCGGACGGGCATGAACTTCGTCTGTCAGAAAGAGGCTGAGTGTTGGCGTCTGTAATGCACCGGCGATACCGGTGAGAAACGCGACGAGCAGAAACGCCCACGACGTCAAATCAAACGTTTTCGGCGTGGCGACAACGGGGGTGTTATGCATGTTTTTCTATCAATTATGTGACGAGACGCGGAGTTTACGCTGCTCGCTAATAAATAAACAGATGCCTAAATCAAAATCGCCACGAAAAATCAAAATGGCATTTCACTCTTTTTATGCCTGATGCTGACGCTGCTGAAATTTGGGCGCTACTGCGGGTTTTTGCGTCAGCAAAGCATGCAATATGGCGACGGAAATGTGGTTTATATCTAATTTCCATCATCAAATGTGTAACTTTACTTGCGTGCTGACGTAAAAAGAGCAAGACTTATTGAAACGTTTCAGCGCTGTCTTGTTGTTCATGATAAACCAGATCAGCGTCTTTTTTCTCATAATGGCTGAATCGTTTCAATTCAGCAGGAGAGGAGAACCATGTTCCAGTTATCTGTTCAGGATATTCACCCGGGCAAGCAAGCCGGAAACAAAGAAGAGGCCATTCGTCAGGTTGCCGCAGCATTAGTGCAGGCGGGCAATGTGGCGGAAGGTTACGTTGCCGGCATGCTGGCGCGTGAGCAGCAGACATCCACCTTCCTCGGTAATGGGATCGCTATTCCACATGGCACCACAGACACTCGCGACCAGGTGCTGAAAACCGGCGTTCAGGTGTTTCAGTTTCCACAGGGCGTAACCTGGGGAGAGGGGCAGGTCGCTTATGTGGCGATAGGTATTGCCGCCAGTTCCGATGAACATCTTGGGCTGCTGCGTCAACTGACGCACGTGCTGAGTGATGATTCGGTAGCTGAACTGCTGAAATCAGCCACAACGGCTGATGAGCTGCGCGCATTGCTGATGGGAGAAAAGCAGAGTGAACAGCTAAAGCTTGATAACGAAACCCTGATGCTGGACGTCGAGGCCCGCGATCTGGTGACGCTACAGGCGCTTAATGCGGCGCGTCTGAAAGAAGCCGGGGCAGTGGATGCGGCATTTGTCGCGAACACCATTAACGAGCACCCCATGAACCTGGGCCAGGGGATCTGGCTGAATGACAGCGCGACAGGCAATGTGCGTAGCGCTATCGCCGTCAGCCGCGCAACCCGCGAATTTGACGTGCAGGGCGAGTCGGCGGCCATGCTGGTGACCGTCGCGATGAACGACGATCAGCCTGTCGCGGTTCTTAAGCGTCTTGGCTACCTGCTGTTGGACAACAAAGCTGACCGATTGCTGAAAGCCGACGCTGCAACAATGCTGGCGTTGCTGACCAGCGATGAAGCATTGACTGATGATGTGCTGAACGCGGAGTTTGTCGTGCGCAATGAGCACGGCTTACATGCCCGTCCTGGCACCCTGTTAGTCAATACCATTAAACAATTTAATAGTGAAATTACCGTGACAAATCTTGATGGAACCGGAAAACCGGCGAATGGACGCAGTTTGATGAAAGTAGTTGCGTTAGGTGTGAAAAAAGGCCATCGCCTGCGTTTTACCGCCCAGGGTGCCGATGCTGAACAGGCGCTGAAAGCGATTGGCGATGCCATCGCGGCAGGTCTTGGGGAGGGCGCATAATGAGCAGACGTGTTGCTACCATCACCCTGAATCCGGCGTATGACCTGGTGGGTTTTTGCCCGGAAATTGAGCGGGGCGAAGTTAACCTTGTCAAGACCACGGGCCTGCATGCGGCGGGTAAAGGCATCAATGTCGCCAAGGTGTTGAAAGATTTAGGTATCGATGTCACGGTCGGCGGTTTCCTCGGCAAAGATAACCAGGACGGCTTTCAGCAATTGTTCAGTGAGCTGGGCATTGCTAACCGTTTCCAGGTGGTGCAGGGCCGTACCCGCATTAACGTCAAATTGACCGAGAAAGACGGTGAAGTGACCGATTTCAACTTCTCCGGTTTTGAAGTGACGCCAACCGACTGGGAGCGTTTCGTTAATGATTCGCTAAGCTGGTTGGGTCAGTTCGATATGGTTTGCGTCAGCGGCAGCTTGCCTTCCGGCGTCAGCCCTGAGGCATTCACTGACTGGATGACTCGTCTGCGCAGTCAGTGTCCATGCATTATCTTTGATAGTAGTCGTGAAGCGTTAGTCGCCGGGCTGAAAGCGGCGCCATGGTTGGTAAAACCCAACCGCCGTGAGCTGGAGATTTGGGCTGGCCGTAAGCTGCCAGAAATGAAAGATGTTATCGACGCCGCACACGCCCTGCGCGAACAAGGGATCGCTCACGTGGTGATTTCGTTGGGGGCAGAAGGCGCGTTGTGGGTAAATGCGTCAGGTGAGTGGATCGCCAAACCACCGTCTGTCGAGGTGGTGAGTACCGTTGGCGCGGGGGATTCGATGGTTGGCGGTCTGATTTATGGCCTGCTGATGCGCGAGTCTAGTGAACATACGTTACGTCTGGCGACAGCGGTTGCTGCCCTGGCCGTAAGCCAAAGCAATGTGGGCATCACCGATCGTCCTCAGTTGGCCGCAATGATGGCGAGGGTCGACTTACAACCGTTTAATTGACAGCAGGAGAAGCAGAATGAAAACGCTGCTGATTATTGACGCTAATCTTGGCCAGGCTCGCGCTTATATGGCGAAAACCCTGCTCGGAGCGGCGGCGCGTAAAGCAAAACTGGAAATTATCGACAATCCGAATGATGCCGAACTGGCCATCGTTTTAGGCGAAACTGTTCCAAATGACAGTGCGCTGAACGGTAAAAAAGTCTGGCTGGGTGATATCGCACGCGCTGTCGCCCATCCGGAACTCTTTTTGAGCGAAGCGAAAGGTCATGCTAAACCGTACAGCGCGCCGGTAGCGGCGGCTCCTGCGGTTGCCGCCAGCGGCCCGAAACGGGTTGTGGCAGTGACTGCGTGTCCGACAGGTGTCGCCCATACGTTTATGGCGGCAGAAGCCATTGAAACCGAAGCGAAAAAACGCGGATGGTGGGTTAAAGTTGAAACCCGTGGTTCTGTTGGCGCCGGCAATGCCATCACCCCGGAAGAGGTGGCGCAGGCGGATCTGGTGATCGTGGCGGCGGATATTGAAGTTGACCTTGCCAAGTTTGCGGGAAAACCGATGTACCGTACGTCAACCGGTCTGGCGCTGAAAAAAACAGCGCAGGAACTGGATAAAGCGGTTGTTGAGGCCGTGCCGTATCAGCCCGCAGGGAACACGCAGGCGAAAGGATCGGAAGGTAAGAAAGAGGGGGCGGGGGCATATCGTCACCTGCTGACCGGCGTGTCTTATATGTTGCCGATGGTGGTTGCGGGGGGATTATGTATTGCGTTGTCCTTCGCATTTGGTATCGAGGCATTTAAAGAACAAGGGACGCTGGCGGCGGCGCTGATGCAGATTGGCGGCGGTTCAGCCTTCGCGTTGATGGTGCCGGTTCTCGCCGGGTACATCGCCTTTTCAATTGCGGATCGCCCGGGTCTGACGCCGGGTCTTATCGGCGGTATGCTGGCAGTGAGCACCGGTTCTGGCTTTATTGGCGGGATCATCGCTGGTTTCCTGGCCGGTTACATTGCGAAGTTGATTAGCACCAGGCTGAAGCTTCCGCAGAGTATGGAAGCGCTGAAACCTATCCTGATCATTCCGTTATTTTCCAGTCTGGTGGTCGGTCTGGCGATGATCTACCTCATCGGTAAACCCGTTGCCGGTATTCTGGAAGGGCTGACGCACTGGCTGCAAACGATGGGGACGGCGAACGCGGTGCTGCTGGGCGCTATCCTGGGCGGCATGATGTGTACCGATATGGGCGGCCCGGTCAACAAAGCGGCCTATGCGTTTGGTGTTGGCCTACTCAGTACACAAACTTATGCGCCGATGGCGGCGATTATGGCGGCAGGTATGGTTCCACCGCTGGCGCTGGGTCTGTCGACGCTGGTGGCGCGTAGCAAGTTTGATACGGCGCAGCGTGAAGGGGGAAAAGCCGCGTTAGTGCTGGGGCTGTGCTTCATCACTGAAGGTGCGATTCCTTTCGCCGCGCGCGACCCGATGCGTGTTCTGCCATGCTGTATCGTCGGTGGCGCATTGACTGGCGCTATCTCGATGGCGGTCGGCGCGAAACTGATGGCACCGCACGGCGGCCTGTTTGTTCTGCTGATCCCAGGGGCAATTACGCCGGTGCTGGGATACCTGATGGCTATTGTTGCCGGTACGCTGGTGGCGGGTCTGGGATATGCTTTCCTGAAGCGCCCGGAAACAGAGGCTGTTGCGAAAACCGCCTGATTTTTACCAGAAAACGTACATACAAAGGGCAGAGATTTCTCTGCCCTTTTTTGTTATTTATTGCCTGAGGGTGACTACGCCACCGCTTGTTCAGTCTGTTGTGCTTTCAGCCAGGCAATCTCTTGTGCCCAAATGTCGGGGTTGATGGTTTCGAGAACCAGGGGAATACCATCAAAACGCGTGTCTTGCATTATCCAACGGAATGCATCGTGACCAATGTTGCCTTCGCCTAAACTGTGGTGGCGGTCGACGCGACTACCGAAGGCGCTTTTGGCGTCATTCAGATGCATACCGCGCAGGTATTTAAACCCGACAATGCGTTCAAACTCCGCAAAGGTCTTCTCGCACTCGGCGGCGCTGCGCAGATCGTAGCCTGCGGCGAAAGCGTGGCAGGTATCAATACAAACGCCAACGCGCGACTTGTCTTCCACGCCATCAATGATGGCGGCCAGATGTTCAAACTTAAAACCAAGATTGCTGCCCTGGCCTGCCGTATTTTCAATCACCGCGGTGACGCCCTCGGTTTGTGACAGGGCAATATTGATGGATTGTGCAATGCGCGCCAGACACTCGTCTTCCGGGATCTGCATCAGGTGACTGCCTGGATGGAAGTTCAGGAGTGAGAGTCCGAGTAACTCACAACGTTGCAATTCATCAAGAAAAGCATCGCGTGATTTTTCCAGCGCTTCGCTGACCGGGTGGCCGAGGTTGATCAGATAGCTGTCGTGCGGGAGGATTTGTGCAGAGGAAAAGTGGTATTTCTCGCAGGCGGCTTTAAAGTCATCAATGGTTTCAGTCGTGAGCGGTGCTGCACGCCATTGACGCTGATTTTTTGTGAAAAGCGCAAATGCCGTTGCTTCGATTTCCGCGGCGCGAATCGCGGCATTTGCCAGACCGCCAGCAGCGCTGACGTGCGCTCCAATATATTTCATGAAAGACTCCTGTTAACCCCACAGGGGAGAAAAAGCATTCCCCAATGATAGCGGGTTAACAGGAGGAGGATGTAGTGGTTTATGCCATCAGGCTATGGATCGCAACGTTAATCATGCCGCCACCGACGATTAACCAGATGAAAAGCACCAGCGCCATCAGCAACGGTTTGGCACCTGCTTTCTTCAAGGCGCTGACGTGGGTGGTCAGACCCAGTGCCGCCATCGCCATTGCCAGCAGAATCGTATCCAGCGTCACCAGCATACTCACGACCGCCTGCGGTAACAGGTGGAATGAGTTAAAGATGGCAACCACAATGAACAACACGGCAAACCACGGAATGGTGATTTTGCTTTTTTCCGAACCGCTGGCAGGTGACAGTTGTTTCACCCGGGCAGCCAGCAGAATAAGGAATGGAGCCAGCATCATCACACGAAGCATTTTCGCAATGACCGCCGCGTTTTCCGCATCCGGGTTAATCGCGTGTCCTGCCGCAACCACCTGCGCAACTTCATGCATGGTCGACCCAATATAGATTCCGTACGTCTCCGGGCTGAACCAGTGCGCCAGCAGTGGATACATCGCCGGATAGAGAAAGATAGCCAGCGTGCCGAAGATAACCACGGTTGCAACGGCAACGGTCACTTTACTCGCTTCCGCTTTCACGACCGGTTCGGTCGCCAGTACGGCGGCAGCGCCGCAAATGCTGCTCCCGGCGCCAATCAGCCAACTGGTGTGGCGATCCAGTCCAAAGACTTTCTGCCCCAGAAAACACGCCAGCATAAAGGTGCTGGAGAGCGTCAATACGTCAATCACAATGCCGCTGATGCCGACATCAGCAATCTGCGAAAAGGTCAGACGAAAGCCGTAAAGAATGATCCCCAGACGCAATAAATGTTGTTTGGCAAACAGTACGCCGCCGTCGCACTGTTTCCAGATCTGCGGATAGACCGTATTACCGATTACCATCCCCAGCAAAATGGCCAGGGTGAGGGCGCTAAAACCAGCGCCACCGATGGCGGGAATGGAGCCACCCCACAGGGCAGCCCCAGTGATTACTGCACTCAGGGCGAGCCCTGGAAGAAAATGCCACACTGTACGACGATGATTCTGTAAGGTGAGTTCTGTCATAACCTTCTCCTTTAGTTGGAGAAAAGAGTACGGCGAACTGGTTTAAAAATAAAATTGATTATATATTTATAATTAATCTTTATAAGTGGTAAGCAGGCGCTGCCCGGGTGGAAAACAACGATGCACATCACGCTGCGACAACTTGAAGTCTTTACTGAAGTACTGAAAAGCGGTTCGACAACCCAGGCATCGGTGATGTTGTCGTTGTCGCAGTCTGCGGTGAGTGCAGCGCTGACCGATCTGGAAGGTCAGCTTGGCGTTCAGCTCTTTGATCGGGTAGGGAAGCGGCTGGTGGTTAACGAGCACGGGCGTCTGTTATACCCGCGCGCGTTGGCGTTGCTCGAACAGACTGTCGAAATCGAGCAACTGTTTCGCGAAGATAATGGCGCCATTCGCGTGTATGCCAGCAGCACCATTGGCAATTACATTTTACCGGCAGTGATTGCCCGCTATCGGCAGGATTTCCCCGACTTGCCGCTGGAACTGAGCGTCGGCAACAGTCAGGATGTTATCAATGCGGTACTGGATTTTCGTGTGGACATTGGTCTTATTGAGGGGCCTTGCCACAGTACGGAAATTGTCTCCGAACCGTGGCTGGAAGATGAACTGGTGGTATTTGCCGCGCCAACGTCTCCGTTGGTTCAGGGGCCGGTGACGCTGGCGCAACTGGCGGCAGCACCCTGGATCCTGCGTGAGCGCGGCTCAGGTACGCGGGAAATTGTTGATTATTTGCTGTTGTCGCATCTACCGAGATTCCAGATGGCGATGGAGCTGGGCAATTCCGAGGCGATCAAACATGCCGTGCGCCACGGTTTGGGGATCAGTTGCCTGTCACGTCGGGTGATTGAAGAACAACTGGAAAGCGGAAAACTGGTCGAAGTGCCGGTGCCATTACCGGGTTTGAACCGCACCTTGTGGCGCATTCACCATCGGCAGAAACATTTGTCCAATGCGCTGCAGCGTTTTTTACGCTACTGCGTTATTCAACCGGAAAGCTAAGAAACCGGATGGGGACGAGCCCATGCTGTTTGCAGATATCGGTGGTTTTCGCGCAGTGCCAGACATCGAGCAGCATGGGTTCCCGGCAGCGCCAGCGTAAGACCTGCAACCATCGCCACCAGAATCACCCCGAAAAAGTGAGCATCCTGGCTGGCCATCAATGCTTTGAATACTTTCCTGTAATTGACAGTTATCACGTTGGAAAAGTAAGTCGTCGCGATTTTCCAGTGGGCGCTGATCATATCCATCGCCCACATTCAGCACTGAATTATCCGACGTCATCAGAGTTTGCAGCAGGCAGGCGAAACGGAAAAATGAAAGGTAAATAAACCGACATGACTCACTGACGGTCGTCTCTAATTTTGGGGGAAGGTCACATCACACCTAATGACTTCGTTTATGATTTTGATGACATGTAAATATAAGTTAGTTTCGGTATGTCAACGAAGCGGTACTAATAACGTATTATTTCAGAATTATTATATAAACTTTTATATTATTGATTTTAGCATGGCGACATTAATAATTTATTTTTTCTTAATGATTTATTCAATATTCGTCTGGGAAATTTCACCTATAGTGTTGTATTGCTGGAGAGTTAAAACGCGGCTGTCAGTGCATCGTTGATCGGTTAATTATCGGTGGTTCATTTTCGCTGTTTAATATTATTGACGGTTGTTAACTTTATGGCTTTATTAAATATCAGGGGATCGCTTGTCTGAAGCCTGTTATCACTTTGGCAAAGTAAGTCGTTGCGATTTTCCTGTGGGAGCTGAGCATATCCATCATAGGGTCTTATTATGAAGTGAAAGGGGGGATTTAGGTCGTTCACCCTGACTTCGGAGCCGCTCTGCCTACTCGCGCAGTTAGCAATTTCAGGCCCGTAATCCGAGTGCCGCATACAGGCTTCGCCTTTTCGTGCCCTTTCATAATCATTCTTGAGAGAAATGAACATGGCCGATATTAATAAGCATGACCCTAAATTTATCCTCCTGCAAACCTCTATAGCACAAGCGTATGTCGACGGTGTCCACTTTAATTTACTCACCAACCCTCTGCTTCCATTCGGTATTCGAACTTTCGATAGTAGCGTTAACCACCTGGTCACAGGGCAGCACAAGTTTAATGCCATAGACTATTCCTTCCTGCGCGTGTTTGATCACGCGTTTCAAACGGGATACGCCGGGATAGGGTCGGTTATAGATCCGCCGCGATCGGTTATCAGTAACCAGACCGCCAACATCTTACCCGCAGTTGACGTGAACAAAGGTACCGATCCGGTCATCAGCACCGGTCTGGATGGTGTATTTGGCACGCCATCGCCGCAGGAGGCTGTTGAGCTTGCGCCGAAATCCAGGCCTTCTACGCAGACCCTGGACACGAGCACAGTGCCTGACGGCATGAACACCTTGTCGAAATCTGCCGATCCCATTATCTTAGCGAGCAAGGAAACGTCGGAGGATGACGATGACGATGGCGATGATGATGTCGGCGGCGACGGTGCCTTCCCGCTCAACGCCAGTGATGTCGCCAACCTGAAGAATCTGGTCAACGGGCGTGAAGGCGGTGAAGACAACGATGCGCTCGGGATCCGCGATCTCGAAGGCACCGGCAATAACCGTGTTCACCTTGACTATGGTTCGGCCGATCAGCCGTTCATACGACTCACCGACGCGCATTACGGCGCCTGGAATGAGACGACTCACAACCGCGACATCAATCCCTTGTTTTCCGGGCTGGATCCGCGTGCCGTCAGTAATATCCTTGGCGCACAGGAAGCAAACCTTTCCGGCAACGCTGCCGGTGTGAACAGCTTGTTCACGGCCTTCGGTCAGTACTTCGATCACGGCCTCGATTTCCTCGGTAAGGGAGGTAACGGAACGATCCAGATTGGCGCTCCGGGCTCGGTGCCGAATCCTGCTGACCTGACTCGCGGCACCGTTGACAGCATTGATGCCAATGGCATCCCGCAGCATCTCAATAAGACATCGCCATTTGCTGACCAGAACCAAACTTATGGCTCGAACGAACTCGTCGGCCAGTTCCTGCGAGAAGGCGACGGACAGGGCGGGTTTACGGGCAAGCTATTGGAAGGTGGAGTGGATCCCTCAAATCCGAATTTCAAGCTGCTGCCCACGCTGAGCGAACTGATCCTGCATCACTGGAACAACAACACGCTGTTCACCGACAGCTCGCTGCCGGGCGACCATAGCGTGACCTTCCGGGAGTACTTCGCCGGACTGGTCGACAGCAATGGCGTTATCAACAAGTCGATGCTTCCTGCCATGACGTCTAATTTCATGGGAAGTGGCTTCGCGCTGCTGCTCGACACCAACCCCTTTATCAATCTGCTCGACCACTACGTAGCGGGTGATGGACGTGCGAACGAGAACATCGCACTCACTGCGGTCCACAACATCTGGGAGCGCAATCACAACTTCCATGTCAACGGATTGCTCGAAGCCGGATTCGAGGGAACCGCTGAAGAACTGTTCCAGGCCGCCAAGATAATCAACGAGGCTGAGTATCAGCGCGTTATTTACACCGACTTTGCCGACAAGTTGCTTGGGGGCATGAGAGGCGAGGGCGATCACGGCTTCGCCGGGTACAATCCGGAAGTGGATGCACGAGTCTCCCACGAGTTCGCGACTGCAGCTTACCGGTTCGGTCATTCGCTGATAGGGCAGACGCTGACGGTGCTCGACGCTCAGGGCAATGCAACGCAGGTACCGCTGTTCGACGCGTTCCTCAACCCGACCAACGATACGAGTGCGTTCATCCTCCCCAGTGGGCAATTGCCTTACTCTCCCAAGCCTGGTTATGAGCAGTTGGGTGTCTCCGGGATCATTGCCGGTGGTGTTGTCCAGCAAGCGGAAGAAGTCGACGTCAATATCGTCGATGCTGTCCGAAATGACCTCGTTCGTATGAGTGCTGACGTGTTCGCCTTCGACGTCGCCCGCGAGTGGGACGTCGGTCTGGGTTCGATGAACCAGATCCGGGCCGACCTGATGTCCTCTCTCGATCCGTATGTGAAGGAGGCGGTCAGCTTTGCTGGCGATCTCACACCCTACAGTTCGTGGGAGGACTTCCAGGCACGGAACGATCTCAGCGATACAGTCATTGAGCAATTCAAGCAGGCCTATCCAGACCTCGTGCTGGAAGATGCTCAAATTGCAGACTTCCTGGCGGCGAACCCTGGCTATAAATTTGTTAACGGAAACACCGTCAAAGGCATCGACAGAGTTGATCTGTTCGTTGGTGGACTCGCCGAGAAGCACATCAATGGCGGTGTGGTTGGTCAGACTTTCTGGGTCATCATCCACGAGCAACTTGACCGGATCCAGGAAGGTGACCGGCTGTACTATCTCGACCGCGTGGAGCATCTGGATCTCTACGAGGCCATCGAGGAGCAGGGCTTTGCCGGGATCGTGGCACGCAACACGGGCCTGACCAATCTTCCCGAGAACATCTTCGGGACGAGTCAGCTCGATAATCCGCCGGTCGTTGCCAACCGCAACCTCGTCCTCAATGGTGGGAACGGCATTGACGTTCTCAATGGTGGACTTGGTGATGACGTCCTCAATGGTGGGGGCAGCAACGACACGCTCAACGGTGGGGCCGGCAACGACACGCTCAACGGCGGTACTGGCGCCGATGTGATGGTGGGCGGTCTCGGTAATGATACCTATATTGTTGATAATACTGGCGACGTTGTCACTGAAGGTCTTAATGGCGGGACGGATGTTGTCCAGACCACCCTCAACAATTACACGTTGGGCAATAACGTTGAAACACTGGTGTTCACCGGGACAGGCGCTTTCACCGGCAAAGGGAATGCCATTGCCAACACCATCACGGGTGGCAGCGGTAATGACTTTTTGTATGGGATGGGAGGAAACGACCAACTGAACGGTGGGGCAGGAAATGACACCCTTGATGGTGGTGACGGTGCCGATAACCTTCAGGGCGGGGCTGGCAACGATAACCTGATAGGTGGAGCGGGCAACGATAGACTCGAGGGAGGCCAGGGTGCCGATAGCATGACGGGGGGGGCCGGAGATGACGTTTATCTGGTTGATAATACCATGGACAGTGTCAAGGAAGCTCTTAATGGTGGGACGGATGTTGTCCAGACCACCCTCCAAAATTACACGTTGACCAATAACGTTGAAACACTGGTGTTCGCCGGGACAGGCGCTTTTACCGGCAGAGGGAATACCATTGCCAACACCATCAATGGTGGCAGCGGTAATGACTTTTTGTATGGGATAGGAGGAAACGACCAACTGAACGGTGGGGCAGGAAATGACTTCCTTGATGGTGGTGAGGGTATCGATAACCTTCAGGGCGGGGCCGGCAACGATTACCTGATAGGCGGAGTGGGTAACGATAGACTCGAGGGTGGCCAGGGCGCTGATATCATGACCGGGGGGGCCGGAAATGACACCTTCGTCTTTAGTGCAGGCTTTGGGCGAGACCGTATTACCAACGGTTTCGATAGTAATCCCAGCGGCGGACAGGACTACCTCGATCTGAGTTCATTAGGCATTGGTGTAGCGAATTTTGCCAGCCGCGTCACGATTGCTGGGGGATCCGGTAACAGTACCGTCATTACCATCGGCAATCCTCTTGATGGCAATGTCATTACGTTAGAAAACGTAAACTCTAACAGCATCAATATTAATGATTTTACTCTAATCGGATAAGGAGAAGACGAGGTCGCGCCAGCATACGCCAACAGAACTGAAGGATTTATTAAAGGGAGCGAAAGCCACCTTTGTAATGTTGTTTTTTTAGTTGTGTTATCAATAGGCTTATGCTGGCGCCTGCAGTAGATATATTGCAGGTCGGTAACGTCTTCAATGTGATGACGGCCAGGCAGAATACTCGCTTTGTCGGGGTGATTCGGGTGGCGATGGTTGCAGTAAAATGTCGGTTTTGTGAGAAAACGGATCCCGTCAAAAAACACGGAACCGGGAAAGGAGGTCACCCGCTTTTCCTGTGTTATCGCCTGTTTTGCGTCCAGGTACGGCCTCTTTGCGCGCGCTTTTGTGCTACTGCGATATTACTGCTTTACTTATAACTGACTGCTCATCATGAAGGTCTCTTATAACAACGCATTTGTGCCGGAAGGAATGTCATTCGTCTGCTACAATCGCGCCTCATTTTTTGGATGGATAGCATTTTCACATGGTTTCCGAAATTAAAACCACAGAAGCGCCCGCGTTACGTCGCGAACTGAAGGCGCGCCACCTGACGATGATCGCCATTGGTGGTTCCATCGGTACAGGTTTGTTCGTTGCATCCGGTGCAACGATTTCTCAGGCGGGCCCGGGTGGCGCGCTGTTCTCCTACATTCTGATTGGCCTGATGGTGTATTTCCTGATGACCAGTCTCGGTGAACTGGCCGCGTATATGCCGGTTTCCGGTTCGTTTTCGACCTACGGTCAGAACTACGTAGAAGAAGGCTTTGGCTTCGCGCTGGGCTGGAACTATTGGTACAACTGGGCCGTAACCATTGCGGTTGACCTTGTGGCGGCGCAACTGGTGATGAGCTGGTGGTTCCCGGACACGCCAGGCTGGATCTGGAGTGCGCTGTTCCTGTGCGTCATTTTCTTGCTGAACTACATTTCCGTGCGCGGATTTGGTGAGGCGGAATACTGGTTCTCGCTGATCAAAGTGACCACCGTGATTATCTTTATCGTGGTTGGCGTGATGATGATCTTCGGTATCTTCAAAGGCGTAGAGCCGGTAGGCTGGAGTAACTGGACGACGGGCGATGCGCCGTTTGCCGGGGGCTTTGCGGCAATGATCGGTGTGGCGATGATCGTCGGCTTCTCTTTCCAGGGTACCGAGTTGATTGGTATCGCTGCGGGTGAGTCAGAAGATCCGGAGAAGAACATTCCGCGCGCAGTGCGTCAGGTGTTCTGGCGTATCCTGCTGTTCTATGTGTTCGCCATTCTGATAATCAGCCTGATCATTCCGTACACTGACCCGAGTCTGCTGCGTAACGACGTGAAAGACATCAGCGTCAGCCCGTTCACACTGGTATTCCAGCACGCGGGTCTGCTCTCTGCGGCGGCGGTAATGAACGCAGTTATCCTGACGGCGGTACTGTCGGCGGGTAACTCGGGTATGTATGCGTCTACCCGTATGCTCTACACCCTGGCGTGCGACGGTAAAGCGCCGCGTATTTTCGCGAAGCTTTCTCGTGGCGGGGTACCGCGTAACGCGCTGTATGCAACAACGGTGGTTGCGGGTCTGTGCTTCCTGACCTCGATGTTTGGCAACCAGACGGTTTACCTGTGGCTGCTGAACACCTCCGGGATGACGGGCTTTATCGCCTGGTTGGGGATCGCCATTAGTCACTATCGTTTCCGTCGCGGTTATGTGATGCAGGGGCATGATATTAAGGATTTACCGTATCGTTCAGGTTTCTTCCCACTGGGGCCGATCTTTGCCTTCGTGCTGTGTCTGACGATTACGCTGGGTCAGAACTACGAAGCCTTCCTGAAAGACACCATTGACTGGGGCGGCGTGGCGGCGACCTACATCGGTATTCCGCTGTTCCTGATTATCTGGTTCGGCTACAAACTGACCAGAGGTACGCGCTTCGTTCGTTACAGCGAAATGCAATTCCCGGAACGTTTCAAGAAATAGTGAGAGTCAGTTGTCGGCAGGGTTTAGCGTTTGCGCAGCCTTTCGGCAATGATGAGTAAGACAAACCCCGGCAGAGATGCCGGGGTTTTTGCTGTACTGAACTCAGAAGTTGTACGTTAAACCGACGGTATAACGACGACCATCGAGAATCGTGTCATAGGTATCGTAATCGATCTGCTTATCCAGCGCGTTGTAGACCCCGGCGGTCACCAGCAGATTCTTGTTGGCGTTGTAGCGCATGCCCACATCAACCTGAGTATAAGAAGGGGTTCCCTGCGACATCGACGTACGGCTCAGGTATTCAGAGGTTTTACCGCGGAAGTTCAGGCGGCTCCAGAAACCGACATCCTGCGTAGCCTGCCAGTCGAGCGTGGTGTTGAACATGTGTTTCGGCATCTTGTTCAATGGCTTACCCGAGAACTGGCCGCTTTTCTGCTCAGATTCGGTATAGGTGTAGTTCGCCGTCCAGTTCAAATCGGAGGTTATCTCCCAGCCAAACGTCGATTCCACGCCGCGCATGTTTGCTTCATCAACGTTGACGCGATCGCTGACGAAGTCGTAGGTTTCATCGCCGATAGTACAGGCGGGATCGGCACTGCTATTGCAGCGGCGAACTTCGGTTATCTTGTCTTTGAAATCAGTGTTGAACAGGGTGACGCCGGCGTTGAGGTTGTCGCCGTTATCCCACAGCAGGGCAATTTCTTCGCTCAGGCTTTTTTCGGGTTTCAGATCCGGGTTACCCACAATGATGCCATTCAGGCGACCACCGCCAGTGACCTGTCCCCAGCTTGCTGAAGACTGGCGCAGGTCGGGGGCGCGGTAGCCCGCAGAGACGCCGCCTTTCACTGTCCACTGCTCTGCCAGATGCCAGACACCGTAGCCGCGCGGCGTCCAGTTGTCGCCGTAGTTTTCATCTTTATCCATTCGCAGGCCACCGGTCAGCGTGAAGGTGTCGGTTATCGCCCACTCATCTTCAGCAAACAGCGCCCAGCTCCAGCGCGTCAGTTTGTTCAGACCATCGGCTGCCTGCAACTGGTTTCCGTTATCGCGGAGCTTTTCATAACGGTATTGTCCGCCCAGCGTCAGAGTATGGGCACCGAGGAATATCTGGTTCTGGTTGTTGAAAATCGTATTGTAAGACTTCATCTCGCGACCCGGGTTATTGGTCTCTTCCTGCTGAACGTAGCTGGTGGTGTTGAAGTCATCGTAATAGCCGCTGTGCGTTAATGAGTACGTGGTGTGCTCGTAGCGGTTTTCGCTTTTGGTGTTGGGTTTACAGGTGGTGCCACGGCAGGTGACTTCCGCCATTGACATGCCCGGCGTGCTGTCGCGATCCTGCAATTCACGCGCAATGTCGAAATCAACATCGTTTTTTTCATCTGGCGTGAAGTTAAGCGTCAGGCCGCCGTTGCGCAGGCGCTGTTCATTAAAGCCATTGACTATCTGATCCTCGGCGCGGCGTGACAGCAGACCTGTCACTTTAGCGCCCAGCAATCCGTCAATTAACGGACCCGATGCATAGGCGTTAGTCTGGAAGAGATCGCCGGAATCACTGTTTTCCTGGAAGGTGGCATCGCCATGCAGAGAACCGGTCCAGCCCTGGGTATTGGAGACTTTTTTGGTTATCACGTTGATAACGCCCCCCATCGCGTCAGAGCCGTAAAGCGATGACATCGGTCCACGAATCACCTCAATCCGCTCAATAGACTCCAGTGGGGGCAGCCAGCCTTGTTCAATCCCGGCGTTATCGCTGTTCGGTCGCGTGCCGCGGGTACTGATGCGCTTGCCGTTGACCAGGAAAAGCGTGTATTGCGAGGCCATGCCACGAATACTGATGTCGCTACTGCTCCCGCCGCCGGTCACGACCACGCCAGGGACATCTTTTAGCGCATCGGTGACATCGCGGTAGGCTTTATCCTCAATCTGCTGTTTGGTAATCACAGAGATGGAGGCAGGGGCGTTCTGAATCTTCTGCTCAAATCCCGTCGCGGTAACAACGACGGTGTCCTGGTCAGCAGCATGGGTGAGTGATGGGAGGCTAGCGACGCTTACTGCGACAGCAACGGCCTTAACGTGAGGTATGGTCATTTGTATCATTCCATTAAATGAATAAAAAAACTGCGTGTCATGTGTAAAGCCACGACGACTGTATGTATTTGTCTTTTAAGTATTCTTTACGTAGATGAGGCGGGAGAATTGTACAAAAGAATGATTTTTTGTAAACACAAATGATAATTGGAATCATTTGTGTTTGTGTAAATTTGAGTTGAAGTAGTTTTAAATCAATAAGATAGATAAATGTAAATATGGCGGGAATGTGAAGGAAAAATGAAGATATGCGGGAGAAGAAGGAGGGCAGGCGCCCTCCAAAATTACTTCAACAAATGCTGCGCATGGAACCGCAGATGATCCTCAATAAAAGAGGCAATGAAGTAATAGCTGTGATCGTAGCCGGGTTGAATGCGCAGTGTCATGGGCCATGACGTCTGGCGAGCCGCTTCCGCCAGTACCGCAGGCTGGAGCTGATCGGCGAGGAACTGATCGTTATCGCCCTGATCCACCAGCGTTGGAATGGCGTGTTCGGGTTTGCTGGCCAACATTAACGCACAGCTATCCCATTCGGCCCACTGCGCCCGCTCTTCGCCGAGATACGCGGTAAAGGCTTTTTCTCCCCACGGCACGCGACTCGGATTCACAATGGGCGCAAAAGCGGAAACGCTGGTGTATTTACCGGGATTCTTCAGCGCCATGATGAGCGCGCCATGCCCGCCCATTGAATGTCCGCTGATAGCGCAACGGCTGCTGACGTTAAATTGCGACTGGATCAGCAATGGCAGTTCATCGCGCAGATAATCATACATGCGAAAATGGGTGGCCCAGGGCTGCTGCGTCGCGTTCAGGTAGAATCCGGCACCTTTACCTAAATCGTATTGTGCATCATCGGCGACCTGTTCACCACGCGGGCTGGTGTCTGGCATGACCAGCACAATCCCCAGTTCTGCCGCGATGCGCTGCGCACCGGCTTTGGTGGTGAAGTTCTCATCATTGCAGGTCAACCCTGACAGCCAGTACAGCACGGGAGGCGGCGCGGTATCTCGGGGAGGGGGAAGAAAAATACTGAATGTCATCGCGCAATTCAGCGTGCTGGCGTCATGCCGCCAGCGTTGCTGCCAGCCTTCAAAACAGCGGTGCTCTTCGAGCATTTCCATGCGTGGCTCCTGTTGTGTTGTGCGTTGTGAACTCCCCATAATACAGATTATTCATTGTGCTGTGAGTAACTTTCACTTCCGCATTTAGCTAACATGCTTCATCATCTACACAACTTTACATTAACACTCAGGCATCGTGAGCCATCAGGTTTGTCGGTCAGGGGAGTCGTGTGAAATCCAGGTGATGAAAGGCAGCGTCAATTTCAATAATTATCACTGTGAATACTGGATTATGTGCGCGGCCTCACGCACAATGTTTGGGCTGTCATACAGCTTAAAAACTTTGCCCCACGTAGGGCGAAGGCGCCACACCTGCAGGAGAAAAAGAAATGCCATCACTCAGTAAAGAAGCGGCCCTGGTTCATGAAGCGCTGGTTGCGCGTGGTCTGGAAACCCCGCTGCGCCCGCCCGTGCATGAGATGGATAACGAAACGCGCAAACGTCTTATCTCAGGCCACATGACTGAGATCATGCAGTTATTGAATCTTGATTTGAGCGATGACAGTCTGATGGAGACGCCTCACCGTATCGCCAAGATGTATGTCGATGAGATTTTCTCCGGTCTTGATTACGCCAACTTCCCGAAAATCACCGTCATTGAAAATAAAATGAAGGTCGATGAAATGGTAACGGTACGTGATATCACCCTGACCAGTACCTGCGAACACCATTTCGTGACCATTGATGGGAAGGCAACGGTGGCTTATATACCGAAAGAGTCGGTGATTGGCCTGTCGAAAATTAACCGTATCGTGCAGTTTTTTGCCCAACGCCCGCAGGTTCAGGAGCGTTTGACCCAGCAAATTCTGACGGCGCTACAAACATTACTCGGTACTAACAATGTGGCGGTATCGATTGACGCAGTGCATTACTGCGTCAAAGCGCGTGGAATCCGCGATGCGACCAGCGCAACGACGACGACCTCGCTCGGCGGGTTGTTTAAATCCAGCCAGAATACCCGCCAGGAGTTCCTGCGCGCTGTTCGTCACCACAACTGATTAAGGCCCAGGCTATGGAGCGTAATGTCACGCTGGATTTTATTCGTGGCGTTGCCATCCTGGGCATTCTGCTTCTCAATATCAGCGCCTTTGGTTTGCCAAAGGCCGCGTATCTCAATCCCGCCTGGTACGGCGATATTACCGCTGCGGATGCCTGGACCTGGGCTGTCCTCGATCTTTTTGCGCAGGCCAAATTTCTCACACTCTTTGCTCTGTTGTTCGGTGCCGGGCTGCAAATGCTACTGCCGCGCGGCAAACACTGGATCCAGTCACGTCTGACGCTACTGGTGTTGCTGGGATTTATTCACGCCCTGTTTTTCTGGGATGGCGACATTTTGCTGGCCTACGGTCTTGTGGGGCTGATTTGTTGGCGACTGGTGCGCGACGCGCCCTCCGTGAAGAGCCTGTTCAATACCGGCGTCGTGCTTTATCTGGCAGGAATCGGTGTTTTGCTGCTGCTGGGAACCATCTCGGGCAATGAGATAAGCCGGGCCTGGACCCCGGATGCTTCTGCGCTGTTGTATGAAAAATACTGGAAGCTGAACGGGGGAGTGGAAGCCATCAGTAATCGAATTGATGGGCTGTCGAACAGTTTGCTGGCGCTGGGGGCGCAGTATGGCTGGCAACTGGCAGGGATGATGTTGCTGGGCGCGGCGTTAATGCGAAGTGGCTGGCTGAAAGGTCAGTACAGCCTGCATCACTACCGGCGAACGGGCGCACTACTGATTGTCACCGGGGTCGTGATTAATCTGCCCGCCATCGTCGCACAATGGCAACTGGACTGGGCCTGGCGTTGGTGCGGTTTTCTGTTACAGGCGCCGCGAGAGCTGAGCGCACCGTTTCAAACGCTGGGTTACGCGTCGCTGATATTTGGCTTCTGGCCTCAATTGAGCCGCAGCAAACTGGTTATTGCCGTTGCCTGCGTAGGCCGAATGGCGTTGAGTAATTATCTCCTGCAAACGCTTATCTGCACCACGCTGTTTTATCATTTCGGCTTGTTTATGAAATTTGACCGACTGGGGCTGTTGCTGTTCGTGGTTCCAGTGTGGCTGGTGAACCTGCTTTTCTCCGTCATCTGGCTGCGTTATTGGCGTCAGGGGCCGGTAGAATGGCTGTGGCGTCAATTGACCCTACGTTCGTCAGGGGCATCCGTATCTCGATCATCCAGATAACGATCTGGATCACATTCATTAACAAAACGCATGTAACCGTTTCCAACCCTGTGACCTTACTCACGCAGTCCTCCCCGCGTCGCTGACAAAATAGCCGCCTGCAAAAGGGGTGTCTGTGAGCAACGGCAATTTCAAACAGGGTAGTGAATATGATAACCATTCGTGATGTGGCACGTCAGGCGGGTGTCTCTGTGGCGACCGTTTCTCGTGTACTGAATAACAGTACGTTGGTGAGTCCTGATACGCGTGACGCCGTCATGAAAGCGGTCACCTCACTGGGTTATCGTCCGAATGCAAATGCTCAGGCGTTGGCAACGCAGGTGAGCGACACCATCGGCGTGGTGGTGATGGATGTCTCGGATGCCTTTTTTGGCGCGCTGGTAAAAGCGGTCGATCTGGTGGCTCAGCAACATCATAAATATGTGCTGATTGGCAATAGCTACCACGAGGCTGAAAAAGAACGCCATGCCATTGAGGTGTTGATCCGCCAACGCTGCAACGCCCTGATAGTCCACTCCAAAGCACTAAGCGATCGGGAACTGAGCGAATTTATGGATCAGATCCCCGGCATGGTGCTGATCAACCGACTTATCCCCGGCTATGCCCACCGCTGCGTCTGTCTGGACAATATCAGCGGCGCAAAAATGGCCACGCGGATGCTGCTTAATAATGGTCATCAACGCATCGGCTATCTGGCTTCCAGCCACCGTATTGAAGATGACGCGATGCGTAAAGAAGGGTGGTTAGCCGCATTGGCAGAGCAGGGGATCACCCCTCCTGAGAGCTGGGTTGGCACAGGCTCGCCTGACATGCCGGGTGGCGAATCCGCCATGGTTGAACTTTTGGGGCGTAACCTGCAACTCACCGCCGTGTTTGCCTACAATGACAACATGGCCGCTGGTGCGCTTACCGCGTTGAAAGACAACGGTATTGCCATCCCGCTGCACCTGTCGATTATCGGTTTTGATGATATTCCCATCGCACGTTACACCGACCCGCAACTGACGACGGTGCGTTACCCGATTGCGTCAATGGCAAAAATGGCGACTGAGCTGGCGTTACAGGGGGCAGCAGGCACGTTAGATGTGTCGGCAACGCACTGTTTTATGCCGACTCTGGTGCGTCGGCATTCCGTGGCGTTGCGGCAGAATGCGGCGCCGATCACTAACTAAAAATGTCGTTGTATGTAACCGCTTTCAATATGTGAGTAAATTCACAGTATCTTAACAATGTGATGGCTATGATGGCACCGTTTGAAGCGTTGTAACTATTATGTAACGGTGAGCAATCAGTTTTACCGCTGCGTTAGCGCTTTAAGCAATAATTAAAGCCTATTTTTGGAGCGTTACCGGGCACGGAATAAAGATTTTTTAAAAGTGAGCTTCGGCGTTCAGTAACACTTCATTAACGTTCTGCCCTGCCGAGCATTTTTCTCAAGTACTACCCTGCATAATAAAACCGGAGATACCATGAATAAGAAGGTGTTGACTCTGTCTGCTGTGATGGCAAGCATGTTATTCGGCGCGGCTGCGCACGCTGCTGATACCCGCATTGGTGTAACGATCTACAAATATGACGATAACTTTATGTCTGTGGTACGTAAGGCTATCGAACAAGATGCCAAAGCGGCACCTGACGTACAGTTGCTGATGAATGACTCCCAGAACGATCAGTCTAAACAAAACGACCAGATCGACGTTCTGCTGGCAAAAGGCGTGAAAGCACTGGCGATCAACCTGGTTGACCCGGCGGCGGCAGGCACTGTGATTGATAAAGCGCGTGGTCAGAATGTCCCGGTTGTCTTCTTCAACAAAGAACCTTCCCGTAAGGCGCTGGACAGCTATGACAAAGCCTATTACGTCGGCACTGACTCTAAAGAATCCGGAATTATTCAGGGCGACCTGATTGCAAAACACTGGCAGGCGAATCAGGGTTGGGATCTGAACAAAGATGGCCAAATTCAGTTTGTTCTGCTGAAAGGCGAACCGGGCCACCCGGATGCTGAAGCCCGTACCACCTACGTTATCAAAGAGCTGAACGATAAAGGCATCAAAACTGAGCAGTTGCAGTTAGATACCGCAATGTGGGATACCGCGCAGGCGAAAGATAAAATGGATGCGTGGTTGTCTGGCCCGAACGCCAACAAAATTGAAGTGGTTATCGCCAACAACGACGCCATGGCAATGGGGGCTGTCGAAGCCCTGAAAGCGCACAACAAAACCAGCGTACCGGTATTTGGTGTGGATGCATTGCCTGAAGCGCTGGCTCTGGTGAAATCCGGCGCGCTGGCAGGTACCGTGCTGAACGACGCCAACAACCAGGCGAAAGCGACCTTCGATCTGGCGAAAAACCTGGCAGACGGCAAAGCCGCTGCTGAAGGCACCAACTGGAAAATTGAGAACAAAATTGTTCGCGTTCCTTACGTAGGTGTTGATAAAGATAATCTGGCTGAGTTCACCAAAAAATAATCGTTGTTATCCGTTTTCTCGGGCGCAAATTTCTTGCGCCCTTTAATAACGCACTCTGCGAGGCCAACAAGGTATAATTATGGTCAGCACTACTACTCAGTCGTCAGGCGAATTCTTGTTAGAAATGAGCGGCATCAACAAGTCTTTCCCCGGCGTTAAGGCACTTGATAATGTCAATTTAAACGTCCGCCCCCATTCCATTCATGCATTAATGGGAGAAAACGGTGCAGGGAAATCAACATTATTAAAATGTCTTTTTGGAATCTACCAAAAAGATTCTGGCAGCATTTTATTTCAGGGCAAAGAAATCGATTTCCATTCTGCCAAAGAAGCACTGGAGAATGGCATTTCGATGGTTCACCAGGAATTAAACCTGGTATTGCAGCGTTCCGTGATGGACAACATGTGGCTGGGACGTTATCCCACCAAAGGCATGTTTGTTGATCAGGACAAAATGTATCGCGATACCAAAGCGATATTTGATGAGCTGGATATTGATATCGACCCACGGGCGCGAGTGGGGACGTTATCCGTTTCACAAATGCAGATGATCGAAATTGCGAAAGCGTTCTCGTATAACGCTAAAATCGTGATTATGGATGAACCTACCTCTTCATTAACTGAGAAAGAGGTTAATCATCTGTTTACCATTATCCGTAAGCTGAAAGATCGCGGCTGCGGTATTGTCTATATCTCTCATAAAATGGAAGAAATTTTCCAGTTATGTGATGAGGTCACTGTCCTGCGCGACGGCCAGTGGATTGCGACGCAGCCGCTGGAAGGGCTGAATATGGACAAAATCATCGCCATGATGGTCGGGCGCTCGCTGAACCAGCGCTTCCCGGACAAAGAAAACACGCCTGGCGAAGTGATTCTGGAAGTGCGTAATCTGACGTCGTTACGTCAGCCTTCAATCCGCGACATCTCGTTTGATCTGCATAAAGGGGAGATCCTCGGGATTGCCGGTCTGGTCGGGGCAAAACGTACGGACATCGTTGAAACGCTGTTTGGTATCCGCGAAAAATCGTCTGGTACCATTACGTTGCATGGCAAAAAAATTAACAACCACAATGCCAATGAAGCCATTAACCATGGTTTTGCGCTGGTGACGGAAGAACGCCGTTCGACGGGTATTTATGCTTATCTGGATATTGGCTTCAACTCTTTGATTTCCAATATTCATAATTACAAGAATAAAGTCGGTTTGTTGGACAACTCGCGGATGAAGAGTGATACCCAATGGGTCATTGATTCTATGCGGGTAAAAACGCCGGGCCATCGTACGCAAATTGGTTCTCTTTCGGGTGGAAACCAGCAAAAAGTCATTATTGGCCGTTGGTTGTTAACTCAGCCAGAAATATTAATGCTGGACGAACCTACGCGCGGGATCGATGTGGGCGCGAAATTTGAAATTTATCAGTTGATCGCGGAGCTGGCAAAGAAAGAGAAGGGAATCATTATTATCTCCTCTGAGATGCCAGAATTGTTAGGGATCACAGATCGTATCCTGGTAATGAGTAACGGTCTCGTTGCTGGAATTGTTGACACCAAAACGACTACGCAAAACGAAATTCTGCGTCTTGCGTCTTTGCACCTTTAAGATCAGGGGCTCCTCATGAGTGCGTTAAATAAGAAAAGTTTTCTTACTTATCTAAAAGAAGGCGGAATTTACGTCGTTCTTTTAGTCTTACTGGCCATTATTATTTTCCAGGACCCCACATTCTTAAGTTTGCTGAACTTGAGTAACATCCTGACGCAGTCTTCCGTCCGTATCATCATCGCGTTGGGCGTTGCTGGACTGATTGTCACCCAGGGGACAGACCTGTCAGCGGGTCGTCAGGTCGGGCTGGCGGCGGTTGTCGCGGCGACGTTGCTGCAATCGATGGAAAACGCAAACAAAGTCTTTCCTGAAATGGCGACCATGCCGATTGCGCTGGTGATCCTGATCGTCTGTGCGGTGGGGGCCATTATCGGTCTGGTGAACGGCATTATTATTGCCTACCTCAATGTGACACCGTTTATCACCACGCTTGGCACGATGATCATCGTTTACGGTATCAACTCCCTCTACTACGACTTCGTCGGGGCATCGCCAATCTCTGGCTTTGATAGCGGCTTCTCGACCTTCGCGCAGGGCTTTATTGCGCTGGGTACCTTCCGACTCTCTTACATCACCTTCTATGCGCTGATTGCCGTGGCGTTCGTTTGGGTGCTGTGGAACAAAACGCGTTTTGGCAAAAACATTTTTGCTATCGGCGGTAACCCGGAAGCGGCAAAAGTCTCGGGTGTTAACGTCGCGCTGAACCTGCTGATGATCTACGCATTGTCCGGCGTGTTCTACGCTTTTGGTGGTTTGCTGGAAGCCGGTCGTATCGGTTCTGCGACCAACAACCTCGGCTTTATGTACGAACTGGATGCGATTGCGGCGTGCGTGGTCGGCGGCGTGTCGTTCAGCGGTGGGGTAGGAACCGTCTTCGGGGTGGTGACCGGTGTGATTATTTTCACCGTCATCAACTACGGTTTAACCTATATCGGCGTGAACCCTTACTGGCAGTACATCATTAAGGGCGGCATCATTATCTTCGCGGTTGCGCTGGATTCCCTGAAATACGCCCGTAAGAAGTAATTCATCAAGCGAAAAACCGGTGCAGAGACGTTCTGCACCGGTTTTTTTTATTTGATAAAGACTAACCAAATTCCCACCAGCAGTGCGCCCAGCGAAAGTCCAAAATAGACGCTGATATAGATCCAGTACGTCGTGGGTTCAGCAGAACGCTGAATTAAGAGTGGCTCTTGCGAGCCTTTAACCGTTTTCTCGACAACGCCAGAGCGTAGCCCCTTTAGTCCTTGCCGAAAAGTCCAGACGACGACCATCAGTACGCCAATCACGATAAAAAGGGTTTTGTCTTCCACGCTTATTTTCCTTGTTTCTTTTGTAATTCCAGCAGTTGCTCAGGCGTTACTGCCGGATAACCCTGTGCATCATCAGGAACCTGATGCATGGCGGGAATGGGCACCAGCGGGCCTAAAAAGCGTGGTTCACGCTTGAAGAGATAGAGGTCGGCCAGCGCGCCAAAACGCGCGCCGAATTCGCGCACCCGGACGGTGAGCATATCTTTTGGCGAAGGCACGGCGTAACACTGCGCCTGAATTCCCATATGCAGCGCAATAAATAAAGCGCGTTCACAGTGAAAGCGCTGAGTGATGATGATGAAATCGTTGGTATCAAAGACTTTACGGGTGCGCACAATGGAATCCAGCGTGCGAAAGCCTGCGTAATCGAGCACGATATCCGCAGGATCAACACCTGCCGCGATGAGATCTTTACGCATCGTCATCGGCTCGTTATAGCTTTGCAGCGCATTGTCGCCGCTAAGCAGAAGGTAATTAACCTTTCCGCTGTTATAGGCGTTTAGCGCCCCCTGAATACGGTAGCGGTAATACTGATTAATCACGCCGGTGCGATAGTATTTGGCGGTGCCTAAGACCACGCCGACCTGGCGATAGGGGAGATCCTGCAATTCGTCGTAGATGTACGGGGCGGTTTTCCAGCTCATCCATCTGTCGAGGCCAAGCGCAGTTAACAGCAGCAAGCCGACCAGGACTAACAGGCTGTAAAACAGACGCTTTAACATTGCGAAGAACTCGATAAAAGGAAGAAATTTCAATCAGGCTACTTTACCCGGCGGCGTTGCGCAAGAATCGGTGGTCTGATTGCGGGGATTTTCGACATACCGCAACGTTGCCGGAAGCGGCATGTCGATTCAGGCCCGGTAAGCGTGCGCCTCCGGGCACAGCGATTTACGCCAGCAGTACGCGCTCGATATTGTCGCAGCCTAACGCTTTCAGCGTCGCGGCAGTGGCATCCCATTGAATCAACGGAGCATCCGCTTTCTCGGCCAGAATGGCACGCTGGATATCCGGGTAGTCGTAACCGTTCAGATTCAGCAGGTTTAATGCGCCTTGCAGAGGCGGCAGCGTCGGGTTAAACGCCGCGTTTTCAGCATAACTGCCGGTGAAAATACGCCCGTCTTTACACTCCAGCGCCACGCCGCTCGGGGCTTGGCTGTAGGGCATATGGCATCGGTTGGCTGCGCGAATCGCTTCCTGAGTCAGCGCGTCGCCTTGCAGCGCGAAGCCGTGATCCTGCGCGTCCATCAGCAGCGTTTTGATCTCCAGATCTTTCGGACCGAAAGCGTCTGGCAAATAGTCACGCAGAGTGTGTGGTTCGCGGCCTGGCAAGTGAATGCGCAGATCCAGTCCGCTGTTCAGTTCGTTCATAAACTGACGGCAGTGACCGCAAGGGGTGTAGTTGACGGTAATGGCGGCAAGGGCTTTTTCACCGCGTAACCAGGCGTGGCTGATGGCGCTTTGTTCGGCATGAACGGTTTGCTGCATGGTGGCGCCCAGGAACTCCATGTTCCCACCGAAATACCATGTCCCGCTCACGCCGCGCGCCACGGCGCCAACGTTAAAATGGGAAAGGTCGGTACGCGCGCAGGCGGCAGCCAGCGGCAGGAGCGCGAAAGCCAGCGCGTCTTCGTCCAGCCCCGATTCACTTTTCAGCGTCGAGACCTGCTCTGCACTCAGCATGGCGGGGAAATGCTTATCCGCCAGAAGTGGAGCCAGCGCTGATTGCAAATTATCCGCGAGTTGGGCAAAAGCAGTTTGAAAACGTGGATGCATGGCGTTGCCTCATAACAATGTAATGGAATCGTAGTGTACGGGCCTGTTACCGCTTTATATGTGATTCATATCTCATTACGTGTGCAACTTATGAAACTTAAATGGAAAATGCGCGACGCATCGCAAATTTTAGCCCACTACCGCCAGAATGACGGGAAACAAAAAGGGAGCCAAAAGCGAGGTGATAATCCCGCAAATCACCAGCGCCAGCGAACTAAAGGCGCCTTCCTGGTAGTCCAGCTCCGCACAGCGTGCGGTGCCGAGGGCATGCGATGCGGTGCCCATTGCCAGTCCACGCGCGGCTTTGGTACGGATTCGCATGGCGTTTAACAGCGTATGACCAAACACGGCTCCGAGGATCCCGACAAATATCACGCATACGGCGCTGATTGCCGGAATGCCGCCAAGACTCCCCCCCACCGCCATCGCGATAGGCGTGGTGACCGATTTAGGCAATACCGAGGCGGCGATTTCAGGCGTGGCGCCCATCAACAGGGCCACCGACGTGCCCGTCACCATAGCGACCACGCTACCAAAGAAACAGATAGTGATGATGGATTTCCAGCGCGCGCGGATCTGGTGCAACTGCTCATACAGCGGATAGGCCAGCGCGACCACCGCAGGTTGCAGCAGGTCGTTCAGCACTTTGCTGCCCTGAAAATAGTGATCGTAAGGCGTCCCGGTGAGGATAAGTATAGGAATGATGACCACCATGGCGACCAGCAGCGGATTCAGCAATGGCATTTTAAAACGCACCGCCAGTTTACGCGCGGCAAAAAACACCGCCAGTGTCAGAGGTAACGACCACCAGATGTACGACATCATTGTTTTGATCCTTTCTGCCCAACCACTTTTCGTTCGCCGTGCACAATATGCGAGCTCCAGCTAACCACCAGAAAGACGACCAGCGTACTTATCGCGCAAGAAACAATGACGGGCCCGAACTGCGCACGCAGCAAGTCAAAGTACTGCATCACGCCCACGCCAATGGGAACAAAAAGTAACGCCATATAGCGAATCAGCACGTAGCAACCCGGGTTGACCCATTTTGCCGGCAGAATTTGCAGCGCCAGTAAAACGAAGAGGATCAACATGCCGATGATGCTGCCGGGAATCGTAATGGGAAGCAGCGACGCAATAAAAATACCCGCATATAAGCAGGCATAAATCAGCACAAATGCGCGTAAATATTGCCAGACGATATTCAGTGATTTACTCATAGTAAACGCCCTTGATGAGAGGGATTCATCATACAATTAAACTTTAAAATGTGCTACCGATCACATCATGAATTCTGAGCATAGTGAATATAGACAACGGGAACGTTGCGTTATAAAGATCATAGCGGAGACACTTTAAACCGCCCTGGAGAGACGCTACCATAGCGCCTCTTTTTTTGCGGGTAACGATATGCGTGTTTTGCTGGCGCCGATGGAAGGCGTGCTTGATTCTCTGGTGCGCGAGCTCCTGACCGACGTGAACGACTACGATCTGTGCATCACGGAATTTCTGCGCGTGGTGGATCAACTCCTGCCTGAGAAAGTATTCCACCGCATTTGCCCGGAACTGCTCAATGCCAGCCGGACACCCTCGGGCACGTTGGTGCGTATTCAGCTTCTGGGACAATATCCGCAATGGCTGGCGGAAAATGCCGCGCGCGCGGTGGCGTTAGGATCGTATGGCGTTGATCTTAACTGCGGCTGTCCGTCAAAGCTGGTTAATGGCAGCGGCGGCGGTGCAACCTTACTCAAAGATCCTGAGCTTATCTATCAGGGGGCAAAGGCGATGCGTGAGGCGGTACCGGCACATCTGCCCGTGACGGTTAAAGTGCGTCTGGGCTGGGACAGCGGCGACAGAAAATTCGAAATTGCCGATGCGGTACAGCAGGCTGGCGCAAGCGAACTGGCGGTTCACGGGCGCACAAAAGAACAAGGGTATAAAGCGGAGCACATTGACTGGCAGGCGATTGGCGAAATCCGACAGCGGTTAACGATTCCGGTTATCGCCAACGGTGAGATCTGGGACTGGCAAAGTGCGCAGGACTGTATGGCAATAAGCGGTTGCGACGCGGTCATGATGGGGCGAGGGGCATTAAATATTCCTAACCTGAGCCGTGTTGTGAAATATAACGAACCGCGTATGCCGTGGCCTGACGTGGTTGTCCTGTTGCAGAAATATAGCCGACTGGAAAAGCAAGGTGATACCGGGCTGTATCACGTGGCGCGCATCAAACAGTGGCTGGGGTATTTACGTAAAGAGTATTCCGAAGCGACCACGCTGTTTCAGGAGATTCGCTCTCTCAATAATTCACCGGATATTGCCCGCGCGATCCAGGCCATTGATATCGCGTCGCTGCGGCCATGAGACATGGCCGATGGCGCATTGGCAAATCAGGGAAACGAAATGGGGGTTGTATTTATCACTTTAATGATTCTTAAATATTCATTTAAGCTGAATATATTTTTCTGATTATTTCTTTTATTTTCCAAAGATGTATTGCCACGCGTAACTAAAAAAAAAGACGCGATACCACGTAATCTCTGCACACCTTTTCTTACCAGAACACCCCCATGAATCGTTATTCTCCTTTTGTCGCGACCGCGTGTTTGCCGCTATTTGTTGCACTTGCGGGATGCGCCCCGATGCACGACAACCGCCAGACGCTGGCGCAGCAGATGCCTGCTTCACACGTCGAATCTGCATTACCGGCAGCATTAAAAAACGGTTGGCCGGACAGCCAGTGGTGGCAGACATATCAGGATCCTCAGTTGAATGCGCTGATCGAGAGTGCGCTGGCACATGCGCCCGATATGCAGGTAGCAGAGCAGCGCATTCAATTAGCGGAGGCGCAGGCCAAAGCCGTTGAAACGCAGGACGGGCCGCAGGTCGATTTTTCGGCGAATGCAGAGCGGCAGAAAATGTCAGCCGAAGGGGTGATGGGGCCCTTTGCCAGCAGCGATCCCGCTGCGGGTACGACCGGCCCGTGGTACACCAACGGGACTTTTGGGCTAACGGCAGGCTGGAACCTGGATTTGTGGGGTAAGAACCGGGCAGAAGTGACGGCGCGGATTGGCGTCGTTAAAGCGCGTGAAGCCGAACAAGAACAGACCCGTCAACTGCTGGCGAGCGGGGTGACGCGTTTATACTGGGAGTGGCAAACCCAGGCGGCGCTGAGCAACGTGTTAACGGAGATTGAACAAGAGCAAAAGAATATTATTACGGCTGACCGCCAGTTGTATCAAAACGGTATTACCTCCTCGGTGGAAGGCGTGGAGACGGACATTGATGACAGCAAAACGCAGCAACAGCTCAATGATGCCGCCGGTAAAATGAAGATCATTGAGGCAAGGCTGGCGGCGCTAACCCATCAACAATCCACACCGCTGGCGCTGCACGTGGCTGCGCTGCCGAAGGTGGAAAGCGCATTACCCGCGCAGTTAGGGTATTCATTACTGGCTCGTCGGGCGGATCTGCAGGCGGCGCACTGGTACATTGAGTCCTCTCTGGGCAGCATCGACGCGGCAAAAGCGGCCTTTTATCCTGACATCAACCTGATGGCCTTCCTGCAGCAGGATGCTTTGCACATGAGCGACCTTTTCCGCAGTTCGGCACAACAAATGGGCGTCACTGCCGGACTGACGCTGCCGATATTCGACAGTGGCAGACTGAATGCGAATCTTGATATCGCCAGGGCGCAGAGTAACCTCTCAGTAGCGAATTACAACAAAGCGGTGGTTGACGCGGTAAATGACGTAACGCGTGCGGCAAGCCAGGTTGAAACGATGGCGGCAAAAAATCAGCACCAGATGCAGATTGAACATGATGCTCAGCGGGTTGTTGGACTGGCGCAGGCGCGTTTCAATGCCGGTATCGTTGCCGGTACCCTGGTCAGCCAGGCGAAGATCCCGGCGCTACGCGAGCATTGCAATGGCCTGATTTTGCAAGGCCAGTGGCTTGATGCCTCTGTTCAACTGACCAGCGCATTAGGCGGGGGCTACCACACAACCTGACCGTCAGCAGCCGTCAGCACGCGCTGTCGGCTGCATTTATTGCGTTTTTTGCCTGCTGCGCCGTTTCAGCCACCAGCGCGTCCCCACCACCAGTCCGACGATCAGCACCAGCCAGACCCCATGTTTGATGTGTTGATCGAGATGGTGCAGCCAGGGCGCAATCACTTCGCCACCGAGATAGCCCAGAGCCGTAAACAGCAGCGCCCAAATCAGCGCGCCCAGAATATTCAGCGGCAGAAAGATCTTTGGCGGCAGATGGCTGGCGCCAATCAGAAGCGGGCCGATGACGCGAAATCCGTACATGAATCGTGTGCCGATCACAAACAGATAAGGGCGACGTTGGATCATCTTTTGTGCGTAATGAATTTTGCTGCGATGACGCGAGAAGCGGCGCAGAAGTTTTCCGCCAAATCGTCGGCCCACTAAATAAAGCACCTGATCGCCGATCATGCCGCCGAGCGCAACGGAGATGACGACCAACGGAAATTTGAGCAACCCCTGATGTGCAGCGACACCCCCTAACAGGGTGATGGTTTCGCCTTCGGCCAGACTGCCAATGACCAGCGCGGCATAGCCGTAATGCGCGATAAGACTGTTTATATCCATACGTCGGTATGACCTCCACAATCTTTAGCATACACCTTATGAACTTTTATGACCGTAAAAGCGCCCGTTCAGCGAACCGGTATTTGTGGGCTGTACACAAAATAATCGAAAGCTGAATTATACTTGAAGTGTTGAAGTCCGGAGCTGACAAGAAGGGGGACGGTATGAACCATGTCTGGGGGCTGTTTTCCCATCCCGATCGTGAAATGCACGTGATCAAGAGTGAGAACGAAACCATTTCGCACCACTACACCCACCATGTCCTGATGATGGCGGCAATCCCGGTGATTTGCGCATTTATTGGCACCACGCAAATTGGCTGGAATTTTGGCGACGGCAATGTGTTTCAGCTCTCTTTGTTCACCGGTTTTGCACTGGCCATTGTTTTTTACGCGGTCATGCTGGCAGGGGTTGCGGTAATGGGCCGGGTCATCTGGTGGATGGCGCGAAACTATCCGCAACGTCCTTCTCTGGCGCACTGCATGGTCTTTGCCGGCTATGTCGCTACGCCGCTTTTCCTGAGCGGTTTTGTCGCGCTCTATCCGCTGGTATGGCTGTGCGCGCTGATCGGTACCATCGCGCTGTTCTACACCGGGTATTTGCTGTACCTCGGTGTCCCGACATTCCTGAACATTAACAAAGAGGAAGGGTTGAGCTTTTCCAGTTCGACGCTGGCTATCGGCGTGCTGGTGCTGGAAGTCCTGTTAGCCATCACGGTTATCCTGTGGGGCTACGGGTACCGGTTATTCTGATTTACTCTTCTTCAATGGCGTTGCTGGCGTAAAAGTCAGCAACGCAGCATTTGTTGACGATTCTTCTGTGGCGGCAAACCAGCCCTGTCGCTATGATGCCTGAGCTAGCTTGAGTTTATACTTAACTCCGGCGGTGCGCGTTGTGACGTGCGTGAACCCTTATCAGAAATCTCATCATGCTGAAATTCCGAGTTTCAATACTAAGCCTTGCCCTGATGCTGGCTGTCCCTTTTGCGCCGCAGGCTGTGGCGAAAACGGCGGCTACCGCAACAGCATCTCAACCTGAGATTGCGTCTGGTAGCGCGATGATTGTTGATTTAAATACCAACAAAGTCATCTATTCGAACCATCCCGACCTTGTGCGTCCGATTGCGTCGATAACCAAATTAATGACGGCGATGGTGGTGCTTGATGCGCAACTGCCGCTGAACGAAAAACTGAAAGTGGATATCAGCCAGACGCCAGAAATGAAAGGGATATACTCCCGCGTGCGTCTGAACAGTGAAATCAGCCGTAAGGATATGATGCTGCTGGCGCTGATGTCCTCGGAAAACCGCGCGGCGGCAAGTCTTGCGCACCATTATCCGGGCGGCTATAACGCGTTTATCAAAGCGATGAATGCCAAAGCCAAAGCGTTGGGCATGACCCACACGCGGTTTGTGGAACCGACGGGGTTGTCCATTCATAACGTCTCGACGGCCCGCGACTTAACAAAGCTGCTGATTGCCAGCAAACAGTATCCGCTGCTGGGTCAGTTAAGCACGACCCGTGAAGACATGGCCACGTTTGCCAACCCGGCTTACACGCTGCCATTCCGCAACACGAACCATCTGGTGTATCGCGATAACTGGAACATTCAGTTGACCAAAACAGGCTTTACCAACGCAGCGGGCCACTGCCTGGTGATGCGTACCACCATTAACAACAAACCGGTGGCGCTGGTGGTGATGGATGCCTTCGGTAAATACACGCACTTTGCCGATGCCAGCCGTTTACGGACGTGGATTGAAACCGGCAAGGTCATGCCGGTTCCGCCAGCGGCGCTGAGTTATAAGAAGCAAAAAGCCGCGCAGATGGCCGCCGCGGGTGCCAGTAAGAACGAGCAAACGGCGCAGAACGATTAAGACGTCTCAGTATGCCCGGGAGCGTTACGCTCCCAGGCAATCGCATCACTTCCAGAACTTCTGCTTACTGGTCTTACCGATACCCGGATTCATGCTGTTCGTCGGGTCATTTTCACGATAAAAACGCGTCAGCGTTTCCGGTGCCTGATACAGATGCCCTACGTTATGTTCCGCCGGGTATTGCGCTCCGCGCTGGCGGAGAAGTTCCAGCATGTGCTCTTTTAACGCATGCGCATCGACGCCTTTCTTCACGATGTAATCCTGGTGGAAGACGTAGCACATAAAATGGCCGTAATAGAGTTTGTGCACCAGTTGGTCGCTGATTTCGGGCGGCAGGTGCTCATACCATTCGGTGTCGTTGCGGCGCAAGGCAATGTCGAGCGCCAGAATATCCTCTACGTCATCCGCATGAACCGCCTGATAACGAATGGCCGCGCCTGCCGCCGCAAAACGGTGCAGGAACGCCTTACTGCCTTCTTCCGGCGTACAGGCGAAAAAGTCACCCTCGGCGGTTTTGAAGAACTCCGTCAGCCAGCTTTGCGCTTCCGCAACGCCATCACCCGCCATTTTTAACAACAGGTGATGTTCGTATTTATCGCGCCAGGTTTTCATCCGCGGCGGCAGGTGACTCGGGAACAGATGGCCGAACTTCTGCATTGCGCGGTCAGTAAAGTGCGGACGGAAAAATTTTACTTTTTCCAGCACCGCATCGGTACGGCCTTTCAGCGTGAAGAAGAACGGCATTTTGTCGGTGCCGAGCTTGTCGATCATCAGGAACGTATCTTTGCCGTACTTTTCGGCGATGTCATAGATGTCGCGATGCATATATTCACCGGCAACCGGCAGATTCTCAAACGTTGCCAGAATATGGCGGCGGATCTCCGTCAATACGTCCGGCTGGTTGGTACCGATGTAGAAGACCTGCTGATTTTTTTGTGCCGGGAAGGTGTCCAGACGTACGGCGAATACGGCCAGCTTGCCTGCGCAACCGGAGGATTCGTATAAACGATCCGGATCGGCGTTGTAGCGCGCGGGGGTGTCGGCGTCAATATCGCGCACGCGGGTGACGTAATCGTGGTCGTGTGCGTGGCGACCATCATGGCGTACGTCTTCATCTTTGACGCGCTCGTCATCCAGTTTGCTGAGGATCTGCTCCGGCGTCTCGCCCAGATCGATACCCAGATGGTTAACGAGTTGCAATTTACCCTGTTCATCAATGCGCGCGAACAGTGACATCTCGGTGTAGGCCGGGCCACGTTGTACCAGCGAGCCCCCCGAGTTATTACAGATACCGCCGATGACGGAAGCGCCAATGCACGAGGAACCAATCACCGAATGCGGTTCACGCCCAAAAGGCTTAAGCGCTTTTTCCAGCGAGTAGAGGGTGGTGCCAGGGTATGCCAGCACCTGTTCGCCTTTGTCCAGCAGATGAAGTTTGTCGAGGCGCAGGGTGCTGATAATGACAATGTCACGGTCGTAATCATTGCCGCTGGGGGTGGAACCTTCGGTCAGCCCGGTATTGGCGGCCTGCATCAGAATAATTTTATCGGCGTTGACGCAGGCATTGAGCACGCGCCAGAGTTCCATCAGCGAGCCTGGGAAAACCACGGCCAGCGCGTCGCCGTGTCCGGAACGAAAGCCCTTGCGATAGCGGGCGGTTTTAGCCGGGTCAGTGAGCAGGTGTGAATGACCCACCAGGCGGGCGAGCTCTTGAATAAGATCGTTATTATCGGTTGTTGTAATGGAAGACATTTTCCACTCCTTGTGGTGGGACAAAATATCGGTGTTAAGCATAGCGCTTTGTATGACGATTTTATTCATGAATGTTTCGAAAAAATCAGAGAATAACCTTAGCTTTCTTTTTCTCACCCGTTTAGGCTTATGCCAAACTCCGGTTTTTGCTATATTTTCGCCGCCTCTGCGGGCTAAAAATAAGAGAGAAACAACATGAAATGGCTATGTTCTGTAGGTGTCGCGGTGAGTCTGGCCATGCAGCCAGCGTTGGCGGAGTCGCTGTTTGGCAATCATCCTTTAACGCCTGAAGCGCGGGACGCGTTCGTCACCGATTTGCTCACCAAAATGACCGTTGATGAAAAGATTGGTCAGCTCCGTTTGATAAGCGTGGGGCCGGACAATCCCAAAGAAGCCATCCGCGACATGATCAAAGACGGGCAGGTGGGGGCGATTTTTAATACCGTCACCCGCCAGGATATCCGCAAAATGCAGGATCAGGTCATGGAACTCAGCCGCCTGAAAATTCCTCTGTTTTTTGCCTATGACGTATTGCACGGCCAGCGTACCGTTTTTCCTATCAGCCTCGGTCTGGCATCCTCCTTTAATCTGGCTGCGGTCAACACCGTGGGACGCGTTTCGGCCTATGAAGCGGCGGATGATGGTCTGAATATGACCTGGGCGCCGATGGTGGATGTTTCGCGCGATCCGCGTTGGGGCCGGGCGTCCGAAGGGTTTGGCGAAGATACTTATCTGACTGAAACGATGGGCAAAACCATGGTTGAAGCGATGCAGGGCAAAAGCCCGGCGGATCGCTACTCGGTGATGACCAGCGTGAAACACTTTGCCGCGTACGGTGCGGTTGAAGGCGGTAAAGAGTACAACACGGTGGATATGAGTCCGCAGCGCCTGTTCAACGACTATATGCCGCCGTACAAAGCCGGGCTGGACGCCGGAAGCGGCGCGGTGATGGTGGGGCTTAACTCGTTAAATGGCACGCCCGCGACCTCTGATGCCTGGCTGCTGAAAACAGTATTGCGCGATCAGTGGGGCTTTAAAGGCATCACCGTTTCCGACCATGGGGCTATCAAAGAGCTGATTAGGCACGGTACCGCCGCCGATCCTGAAGATGCCGTGCGTGTGGCGATCACCTCCGGTATCAACATGAGTATGAGCGATGAGTATTACAGCAAATACCTTCCAGGTTTGATTAAGTCTGGCAAAGTGACCATGGCTGAGCTGGACGATGCCGCGCGTCATGTCCTCAACGTGAAGTACGATATGGGATTGTTTAACGATCCTTACAGCCATCTGGGGGCAAAAGAGACTGACCCGCAGGACACCAACGCGGAAAGCCGTCTGCACCGTAAGGAAGCGCGTGAGGTCGCCCGCGAGAGTCTGGTGTTGCTGAAAAACCGGCTTGAAACGCTGCCGCTGAAAAAATCCGGCACCATTGCGGTGGTAGGGCCGTTGGCCGACAGCAAACGTGATGTGATGGGCAGTTGGTCTGCCGCAGGCGTTGCCGATCAGTCCGTGACGGTGCTGACGGGCATTCAAAATGTACTGGGCGATAAAGGCAAAGTGGTGTACGCCAAAGGGGCGAACATTACCAACGATAAAGGCATTGTTGATTTCCTCAATCTGTATGAAGAGGCGGTGAAAGTCGACCCACGCTCGCCGCAGACGATGATTGATGAAGCGGTGGCCGCCGCGAAGCAATCTGACGTTGTGGTTGCCGTGGTCGGGGAAGCCCAGGGGATGGCTCACGAAGCGTCCAGCCGTACCGATATCAATATTCCGCAAAGCCAGCGTGATTTAATTACGGCGCTGAAGGCGACGGGCAAACCGCTGGTGCTGGTGTTGATGAATGGGCGTCCGTTGCAGCTTGTGAAAGAAGACCAGCAGGCCGATGCGATTCTGGAAACCTGGTTTGCCGGTACGGAAGGCGGCAACGCCATCGCCGATGTGCTGTTTGGCGACTATAACCCCTCCGGTAAGTTACCGATGTCCTTCCCGCGCTCTGTCGGGCAGATCCCGGTTTACTACAGCCACCTGAACACTGGTCGTCCGTATAATGCCGACAAGCCGAACAAGTACACCTCGCGTTATTTTGATGAGGCGAACGGCCCGCTGTATCCGTTTGGCTATGGGTTGAGTTACACCACATTCACGCTGTCGGAGGTGAAACTCTCCTCCCCGACGATGAAACGTGATGGCAAAGTCACCGCCAGCGTGCAGGTCACCAATACCGGCAAGCGTGAAGGTGCCACGGTGATTCAGATGTATCTGCGGGATGTGACGGCCTCCCTGAGCCGCCCGGTGAAACAGCTAAAAGGGTTTGAGAAAATCACGCTGAAACCGGGAGAAACGCAGACTGTCAGTTTCCCGATTGACATCGACGCACTGAAGTTCTGGAACCAAAGCATGAAGTATGACGCTGAACCCGGTAAGTTTAACGTCTTCATCGGTGTGGATTCCGCCAGGGTAAAACAAGGCGAGTTTGAACTGCTGTAACCTGTGAACAAAAAGGCTGGGAAACCAGCCTTTTTATTCTCTGCATTGAACATTTTCTTGTTTGCAATAGCGATTCTTTTGATTTTTATTGAATTGTGATGGCCGTCGGTATTTATTGCGAATGAGGAAGAATGACCTCTACATACGATCCCTTGCTCCCTTCATTTACCTTAAAACAGTGCGTTAGATCACCTCTCAGGTGAAGTCGCTGTCGCGTTATGTGCGCGCGTTCAAATTTTTATTCCCCCCACCCCCCCAGACGTGAAGCGTTTCACTGTTACGTCAAAAAGCCGGTTTTCGTCGCGGGCGCGAGAGAGAAAAACTTCGTTAAATGCCGTCCAATACACTTGTGACAGGTAGGACTATGAAGCTCTCTTTAGAAAATAGCTCGCTTGATAAAACCGGTAACACGGTAGTCACCACGCAGCTTCAGCAAATGATTGACGAGATTGGTCGGGCGGGCGGCGGTACGCTGACCCTCACGCCTGGCATTTATCGCACTGGTACGCTGGTACTTCCTTCGAATTTTACGCTGCACCTCGAGGCCGGGGCGAGCCTGCGTGCAAGTGCCTGTGCTGAGGATTATCAGGCGGTAGAAACGGTCACGATGGCTGAGCTGTCGCGCATGGCGCTGATTTATGCCCGTGGCCAGCACCACATCACGCTCAGTGGCGAAGGTCGCATTGACGGCGAGGCCGCCAACTGGTTTGCCGCGCAGCCGGACTCTCAAGGCTATCGACTGCCGAAAAACCAACGCCCACGTCTGCTGGTGCTGGAAGGGTGCGAACAAATCCGCATTCGCGATATTACGTTGTATGACTCACCGATGTGGACTGCGCATCTGGTGAGCTGCAACCACGTCTATATTCGCAATCTGACGATTGATAACTCCCTGACGCTGCCGAACACCGACGCGCTGGATATCGACAGTTGCCAGCACGTGCATATCAGCGACAGCTACTTCAGCGCAGCCGATGACGGTATTTGTCTGAAGACCACCAACAAGCCCGCCTCGCTGCAACAGCCTGTTCGCAACGTGGTAGTGAATAACTGCATCGTACGTTCGAAAAGCTGCGCCATCAAGATTGGCACCGAAACGTTCGCCGATATCGAAAATATCACCCTGTCCAACTGCACGATTTTTGAATCAAACCGCGGGATTGGCCTGGTGTCGCGTGACGGTGGACGTTTTCAGCAGATGGTGTTCAGCAACATTCTTTTTGACTGCTGTCATGCTCACCCTTGCCATTGGGGTAAAGCCGATCCGGTCTACATTTCTGTGCGCCATCGCGCGCCTGACATTACGCCTGGCATCGTTTCAAACATCACCTTCAGCAACCTGGCAGGGACTGCGGAAGGGGCGATTAACCTGCACAGCGAAACGGCAGGGATGATCCGCGATGTCATGTTCAATGGGGTCAGTATCGAACAACGGGTCAGCACCTCAGAAGAACAGGGGTTCTACGACATTCGCCCGCCGTGCAATCCAGAACGCCCAACGGGAATGGGACTGGACAATGCCTACAACGTTAACCCGCAGACCGGTCGCGCCCACGGCGTTGAAGCTTTCCCCGGCGGATTACCCGTGTTTTATGCCAACGGCGTTACGGGATTGCGGTTGTCGGGCATCGCCGTTCGCCGCCCTGCAACGCTGCCTGCTCACTGGCACCCACAACCTATCGTATTGCTCAACGTTCAGGACTGCCTGACGGATTCTCCCTCTGTATGAGGGAAATGCTCTGTATGCCTTCTCAGTGACCGGGGATAGAAAATGATAAAAAAAGCTCGTGAAATAAAGATGCACAACTACGTCTGCTATGGTCTTGCAGATGTGATTGGCTCCGGCGCCTTCACTCTGGTGAGCGCATGGCTGCTGTTCTTTTTAACCACGTTTTGTGGGCTGACGCCAATTCAGGCCGGTTCACTGTTTGCCGTGGCGCGTATCGTTGATGTGATCATGTGCCCGTTAATGGGCTACATCTCGGACAACTTCCATAAAACGCGTCTGGGCCGTCGTTTTGGCCGCCGCCGTTTCTTCCTGCTGCTGAGTATCCCGCTGGTGTCGGTGTATAGCCTGCTGTGGGTGGAAGGCTTCAACTACTGGATGTATCTGCTGGTCTACATCCTGTTTGAAGTGGTCTACTCCATGATAATCATCCCGTACGACACGCTTTCTGCGGAGATGACGTCTGACTTTAACAAACGTTCGAAACTGACCAGTGCGCGTATGTACATCGCACAGCTTGCCGGTTTTGCTGCGGCGTTCCTGCCAGGACGACTGATCTCTTACTTTGGCGCAGATTCGTCAGACTCGTTTTTCTATGCGGGCGCTATCTTCACCGTTTCGTTCATGATTGTGCTGTTCTTTGTGTACTTCGGCACCTGGGAACGCTCTCTGGAAGAGATCGAGCAAAACGAGCGCAAAATTGATGAGACGGAAAAACAGCCTCTCGGCACCCGTATTTACAATATTTACTACGATTTCGTCTCCACGCTGAAAATCAAAACCTTCCGTTCGCATCTGGGGATGTATCTGGGCGGTTCTGTTGCCCAGGATATCTTCAACTCTGTGTTCACCTATTTTGTGGTGTTCGCGCTGATGACCTCTTCTGTGACGGCGTCAAACCTGCTGGGCATGATCAACGGTCTGCAATTCTTTGGCGTGGGTCTGGCGACCTGGTTAACGCTGCGCTTCTCGCCTTCACGCGCGTTTGCCACTCAGGGGGCGCTGGCCGTACTGGCGTTCATTCTGTTTACCGTCACCTGGATGAACGGCTCAACCAGCATGGCGATGCTGTATCTGGCGGCAGGTATTGCCGGTCTGGCGCGCGGCGGCATTTATGCCATTCCGTGGAACAACTACACCTTTGTGGCCGACGTGGATGAAATCCTCACCTGTAATCGTCGTGAAGGGATCTTTGCCGGGTTCATGAGCCTGCTGCGTAAAGCCTCCCAGGCGCTGTCCATTTTCCTGGTCGGCGTGGCGCTGCAGATGGCCGGTTTTGTCTCCGGGCAAACCAACCAGCCAGAGTCTGCCATCAATATGATCATGATAATCATGATTGTCCTGCCGGTGCTCCTCACCCTGTGGGGGATCTGGTCTGCATTCCAGTTCAAGGTCAATAGCCGCACTCACGCGATCCTCAATGAAGAGGTGGCCCGTCTCAAGCGTGGCGAAAGCAAAGCGACCGTTAGCGCTGAAAACAAAGCCGTTATCGAAAGCCTGACCGGGATGCCGTACGAGCAGTGCTGGGGGGAAAATACCGTTGGGTACATTAACCGCAGCCACATGAAATCACAGTCTGCGGCCCAACTGAAAAATGCCTGAAGACCGGGGCGGACAGCAATGTCCGCCTGCTATTGGAAGAGAACAAAATGACTGAACAGAGCCTGGTGATGCAACAAGGGCTATGGGCGCGGATGGGATTACCTCGCGAACTTTGCTGGGGATTTATCGGCGTATTTCTTTTTATTACGGGCGCAACAATAGAACAAAGTTGGCTCTCCTCAATGCTGCAACAGCGGGGATTCTCTGCGTTTGATATCAGCCTGTTGTCCTCTATATTTGGCCTGTGCGTGGCGGCCGTTTCCTGGTTTTCCGGCATCGGCGCCGGGGTTCTGGGATTACGCCGTTTAATGTGGGTCGCGACGGCGGTGTACTTTATCGGTTCTGTACCGTTTATCTTTTTCGCCTTACCGCAAAACAACTACCCGTTGATGGTCGCCACCTATGCGCTGCGCGGCGTCGCATATCCGCTTTTCGCCTATTCGTTTCTGGTGTGGATCAACCAACGCTGCGAGACGCGGATCCTCGGGCGCGCGGTGTCCTGGTTCTGGATTGCTTTTGGTGTCGGTATGACCATCGTCGGCCCGTGGTATTCAAGCCTGATGATTGCGAAATGGGGGGAAACCAACACGCTGCTGAGTGGCTTTGTTTTTGTCCTGTGTGGCGCGTTTTGTGCGTTAGTGCTGAACCGCGATCGTCCCGACTGGCAGCGGGGGCAGGCGCTGGGGCCGGCGCTACTCGAAGGGATAACCGTACTGGCGCGCGAACCGAAAATGCGTCTGGCGGTGGTGGTAAAAACCATCAACGACATTGGTAAGTTTTCGCTGGTGATCCTGATGCCGGTCTATCTGCCTCGCTTTGGCTTCAGCATCGCGGAGTGGTTGACCATTTGGGGGTTGGTCAACGTCATCAATATTTTCTCCAGTTATCTGTTTGGCTGGTTAGGCGACACCATTGGCTGGCGAAATACGGTGGTGTGGTTTTCCGGCACGCTGTGTGGGGTTGCTTCGCTGGCGGTCTGCTATGCGCCGGTGTTGTTCGGTCATAGCGAACTGGCGCTGTTCCTGGCGTTGGCGATTTATGCGATTGGGCTGGGGGCGTTTGGGCCACTGAGCGCGCTGATCCCCTCGTTGTTGCCGCAAAATAAAGGGGCGGCCATTTCGTGCCTGAACCTGGGTTCCGGGTTAAGTAATTTCGCCGGGCCGTTTATTGTGACGCTGTGCGTCGGGCCGTTGGGCGTGGAGGGGACGCTGTGGGTGATCGCCATTCTCTATTTTGCCGCCAGCCTGTTGACTGTCCCGCTGAGATTGCCTGATAACCCGCAATCGCCAGGTTAACCTCTGACTTTTCGTCTATGCTTTTTCCTCAAGTCTCTGAAAAGGGCAGCAAAAGAGTGAGGAAAGCGACATGACAATCTCAAAGCTATGGTTGAGCTCACTGGCGCTGGTCGCGGCAGTGAGCTTGCCATTACAGGCTGCATCTCCTGTCACCGTCGGGTCGAAGATCGATACCGAAGGGGCGCTGCTCGGCAATATTATTCTGCAAGTGCTGGAAAGCCACGGCGTTAAAACCGTCAATAAAGTGCAACTGGGCACCACGCCCGTGGTGCGCGGGGCGATCACTTCCGGGGAGCTGGATATTTACCCTGAATACACCGGTAATGGCGCTTTCTTCTTCAAAGATGAAAACGATCCGGCGTGGAAGAACGCCCAGGCCGGTTTCGAAAAAGTCAAAAAGCTGGACGCGGAGCAAAATAAACTGGTCTGGCTCACGCCCGCACCTGCGAATAATACGTGGACTATCGCCGTGCGTCAGGACGTGGCAGAAAAATACAAACTGACTTCACTTGCCGATCTGGGACGCTATCTGAAAGAGGGCGGCGAGTTCAGGCTGGCGGCGTCTGCTGAATTTATCGAGCGCGCTGATGCGCTTCCCGCTTTTGAAAAAGCCTACGATTTTAAACTGAATCAAAACCAGTTGCTGTCGCTGGCCGGTGGCGATACGGCGGTCACGATTAAAGCCGCCGCCCAGCAAACCTCCGGCGTCAATGCGGCAATGGCGTATGGCACCGATGGGCCGGTGGCGGCGCTGGGTCTGCAAACGTTGAGTGACCCTAAGGGTGTTCAACCCATTTATGCTCCCGCGCCGGTGGTTCGTGACGCGGTGCTGAAAGCGCATCCACAAATCGCCGAATGGCTACAGCCGGTCTTTGCCAGTCTGGATGAGAAAACGTTGCAGCAATTAAACGCCAGCATTGCCGTTGAAGGGCTGGATGCGAAAAAAGTGGCGGCAGACTACCTGAAGCAAAAAGGGTGGGTGAAGTAACTGAATTTGTCTGCGATGCGTAAGGTGTCAAACGTCAGTCTCAATCGCGTGCTGTTGCTGCTGGTTCTTCTGACCGCCATTGCTGCTGCGCTTCCTTTCGTGAACTACGCCCCGAACCGACTGATGTCAGGTGACGGGCGTCAGCTCTGGGATATCTGGCCGGACATGACATGGGGACTGCCTGGGGGATTTCTGCTCCTGCTCGTCCTGTGTTTGTTCCCCGGTCAACGCGGCGCAGTCGCTACGCTGGTGGTGGTGCAACTGCTGCTCACGGGCGTGCTCATCGTGGCGGGCACTGCGGCGACGCATCTGGCCCAGACGGGTAGCCCGCTGGCGCGAACCAGCCTCGGCAGCGGTTTCTGGCTGGCGCTGGGTTCTACGCTTTTGGCCTGTAGCGATGCCATTCGGCGCATTACCGTACACCCGCTGTGGCGCTGGATTTTGCACGCGCAAATCGCGGTAGTGCCGCTGGCGCTGTTGGTTTCTGGCGCGTTCAACGATCTCTCGTTATTGAAAGAGTACGCCAACCGTCAGGATGTCTTTGATGATGCTTTTGCGCAGCACCTGACGCTGTTGTTCGGTACGGTGGTGCCTGCGTTGCTGATTGGCGTACCGCTGGGGATCGGCTGTTATTTCTCAGCCGCGCGTCAGGGGGCAGTCTTCGCAGTACTGAATGTTATCCAGACCATTCCCTCCGTCGCCCTGTTTGGCCTGTTGATTGCGCCGCTTGCCGGACTGGTGAAGCACTTTCCCTGGCTGGGAACCGTGGGAGTGGCGGGCACCGGCCTGACGCCTGCGCTGATCGCACTGGTGCTGTATGCCTTATTGCCGCTGGTTCGCGGCGTGGTGGCAGGGCTTAATCAGGTGCCGCATGAGGTTCTGGAAAGCGCCAGAGCCATGGGGATGAGTCTTCGTCAGCGTTTTATCCATGTTCAGTTGCCCCTGGCGCTGCCGATTTTCCTGCGCAGTTTACGGGTGGTGATGGTACAGACCGTCGGAATGGCGGTGATCGCCGCGCTTATCGGCGCCGGAGGATTTGGCGCGCTGGTGTTTCAGGGATTGCTCAGTAGCGCCGTTGACTTAGTCTTGCTGGGGGTCGTTCCGGTCGTTGCGCTGGCGATAGTTATCGATGCGCTGTTCGATTTACTGGACGCACTCCTGAAGGTCAAACATGATGATTGAATTTAGCCATGTCAGCAAATCGTTTGGCGAACAAAAGGCCGTCAGCGATCTCAACCTGCACTTTCGTGAGGGCAGTTTTTCGGTGCTGATTGGAACGTCTGGTTCAGGAAAATCCACCACGCTGAAAATGATTAACCGACTGGTGGAACATGACAGTGGGCGGATCCGCTTTGCCGGAGAAGAGATTCGTCGCCTGCCGGTGCTGGAACTGCGCCGACGTATGGGATACGCCATCCAGTCGATTGGACTGTTTCCACACTGGACGGTGGCGCAGAATATCGCCACGGTGCCACAACTGCGGAAATGGCCACGTTCGCAAATTGATGACCGCGTAGAAGAATTGATGGCGCTTCTGGGATTAGAGACGGGTCTGCGTGAGCGTTACCCCCACCAGCTTTCCGGGGGGCAACAGCAGCGGGTAGGCGTGGCACGCGCACTGGCAGCCGATCCGCAGGTGCTGTTGATGGACGAACCGTTCGGCGCGCTGGATCCGGTGACACGCAGCGCGTTACAGCATGAGATGACCCGCATTCATCGTCTGCTCGGGCGCACTATCGTACTGGTGACGCATGACATTGATGAAGCATTACGCCTCGCTGAGCATCTGGTGCTGATGGATGGCGGCGAAGTGGTGCAGCAGGGAACGCCGCTGGAGATGCTGATGTCTCCCGCCAGTGATTTCGTGCAGGCATTTTTTGGTCGCAGCGAACTTGGCGTGCGACTGCTGTCGCTGCGTCGTGTGGGCGATTTTGTCCGGCGTCAGGAGCGGCTGGCTGGAGAGGCGCTGGCAGAAGAGATGACGTTGCGTGATGCGCTTTCCGCTTTTGTGGCGGGTGGATGCGACGTCTTGCCGGTGGTTGATAAGCAGGGCGTTCCCAGCGGGACGCTCCATTTTCGCGATTTACTTTCAAAGACCTTGCCTCATGAAACGTCTGCGTGATCCGCTGTTATGGCTCATTGCCGTTTTTCTGCTGTTGCTGGTGAGCTTGCCGCACAGTCAGGCGCTGTTTGGCGCGCTGTTTCCCCAATTACCGCGCCCGGTGTATCAGCAGGAAAGTTTTCTCGCGCTGGCGTTGGCGCACTTCTGGCTGGTGGGGATTTCGAGCGTGGTTGCCGTGGCGGTAGGGGTTGGGGCGGGGATTGCGGTGACGCGTCCGTGGGGGTGCGAATTTCGCCCACTGGTCGAAACCCTGGCGGCGGTTGGACAAACCTTTCCCCCGGTGGCGGTGCTGGCAATCGCGGTTCCGGTGATGGGATTCGGTCAGGAACCGGCGATCCTCGCCTTGATCCTGTATGGCGTGTTGCCGGTTTTGCAGGCCACCCTGGCGGGGCTGGGGGCGATCCCACAGAGCGTGGTCAGCGTGGCGCGTGGAATGGGGATGAGCCGTGGGCAGCAGTTGCGCAGCGTTGAGCTTCCTCTGGCGGCGCCGGTGATTTTATCCGGTATTCGGACGTCGGTGATTATCAATATCGGAACGGCGACCATTGCGTCAACGGTAGGGGCCAGCACGCTGGGTACACCCATTATCATCGGGCTTAGCGGGTTTAACACGGCCTATGTGATTCAGGGGGCAGTACTGGTGGCGCTCGCGGCCATCATTGTCGATCGCGTTTTTGAACGGCTCGGGCAATACCTTACCCGGCATGCAAAATAAACGTATAACCTGCGAGCATGACGCCGCCAATGCCACCGATGGCCATCAGCAGGAAGAGGGTAATAACACCGATTTTAGCTACGCTCATTATGCACTCCTTATGTTAACGGAGCGATTATATGATAAAGCGTATTTGTTAATGAACCATTAAATGCCGAGGAGATGAATATCGTGACCCTGCGCAAGCCATTCGGCAAGCTGCTGCTGCTGGGCAGGCGTCTGGTTTTCGCCGCACCAGATGAGTAAGGTTCGACCATCAAACAGTTCCGGGCGCAACTGATTCAGTGAATGGGGCAGCACGTCAACGCGCCATCCCTGCTGACAGGCTATCCAGCCTTCCAGCCACAATCGCGTGGTATCGTGAATATTCCAGCCGACGACCAGCGCGTCTTTTCCCTGTTTTTTGCGGGCAGTGGCCAGACAAATCGCAATGTAGTTAATTAGTACGCCGTCGAGAATCCCCAGTAGCGCCTGTAGGGTGGGTTGCTGGCATTGCAAACGTCGGCGCAGGGGAATAAACAAGTGCGTGGTAAGCGTTTGGGCGGGGTAATCCTGACCGCGTTCTTTGATCCACAGCCTGAGGCTTTGCAGATTGTTGCTTTGTAAATAGTGCAACAGAGTTTCTTGCTGTTCGCGCCAGCCGTTCTGCGCATCGATATTATCATTACTCAGTAGCATTTTGACCTTGCTGACCTGCACGCCGTTGTCTATCCAGCGCTTGATCTCACGGATCCTGTCGATGTCTGCATCGTTAAACAGGCGATGACCACCGTCGGTTCGTTGCGGTTTCAACAATCCGTAACGCCTCTGCCACGCGCGTAATGTGACAGGGTTGATATCACAAAGCAAAGCCACTTCACCTATCGTGTAAAGCGCCATCGTCTCACCCTTGCTCGCGAGGTCCCAGTTTTACTGTAGACGCTCTTTTGCGAACCAGGTAGGTTTGTCTGTTTTTTGTCCGCTCAGGGGGTGAAATTGTGCGCAGTCGCGTGCTTTTGAGTGATCGTTCTCACGAATTGATGTTTTTATGCAACAGTTCAAAGAAAGTTCAGCGGACTCAATGTATGTTACGCGCTTTTAAGTGATGTGTGGTTAGCGGGTATGTACGAGTTCAATCTGGTGTTGCTGCTGCTTCAGCAGATGTGCGTGTTTTTGGTTATTGCGTGGTTGATGAGTAAAACGCGCCTGTTCATCCCGCTGATGCAGGTTACGGTTCGCTTACCGCATAAATTCCTCTGCTATATCATCTTCTCTATTTTCTGCATTATGGGCACCTGGTTTGGCCTGCATATTGACGATTCCATCGCCAACACGCGTGCTATTGGCGCGGTGATGGGCGGTTTGCTGGGCGGGCCGGTCGTCGGTGGGCTGGTGGGATTAACCGGTGGCTTGCATCGTTACTCAATGGGCGGTATGACGGCGCTCAGTTGCATGATTTCGACCATTGTCGAAGGACTGCTGGGCGGCCTGGTGCACAGCGTGCTGATTCGCCGTGGCCGAACCGATAAAGTCTTTAGCCCGCTGACGGCAGGGGCGATTACCTTTATCGCTGAACTGGTGCAGATGCTGATCATTCTGCTGATTGCCCGCCCGTTCGAAGATGCGCTGCATCTGGTCAGTAACATTGCGGCGCCGATGATGGTAACCAACACCGTCGGGGCGGCGTTGTTTATGCGTATTCTGCTCGACAAGCGCGCCATGTTTGAAAAATACACGTCGGCGTTTTCGGCGACCGCGCTGAAAGTGGCGGCCTCCACCGAGGGTATTCTGCGTCAGGGTTTTAACGAAGTGAACAGCATGAAAGTGGCGCAGGTGCTGTATCAGGAGCTCGATATTGGCGCGGTGGCGATCACCGATCGCGAAAAACTGTTGGCGTTTACCGGTATTGGCGATGATCACCATTTGCCCGGCAGACCTATCTCATCGACGTATACATTGAAGGCGATTGAAACCGGAGAGGTGGTCTACGCCGATGGCAATGAGGTGCCGTACCGGTGTTCATTGCACCCGCAGTGCAAATTGGGGTCGACGTTGGTTATCCCGCTACGGGGAGAGAATCAGCGGGTCATGGGCACCATTAAGCTGTATGAAGCGAAAAATCGTCTCTTCAGCTCGATCAACCGCACGCTGGGCGAGGGCATCGCCCAGCTATTGTCGGCGCAGATTCTGGCGGGTCAGTATGAGCGGCAAAAGGCGCTGCTTACCCAGTCGGAAATCAAACTGCTGCACGCGCAGGTGAATCCGCATTTTCTGTTTAACGCGCTCAACACGATTAAGGCGGTGATCCGCCGCGACAGCGAGCAGGCAAGCCAGTTGGTTCAGTACCTTTCGACCTTCTTTCGCAAAAATTTAAAACGCCCGTCGGAGATTGTTACCCTCGCCGATGAGATTGAGCATGTGAATGCCTATTTGCAGATCGAGAAGGCCCGCTTCCAGTCTCGTCTGCAAGTGACGCTGACCGTGCCGGACGCGCTAGCGCACCAACAACTGCCTGCATTTACCCTGCAACCCATCGTAGAAAATGCCATCAAACATGGAACGTCCCAGCTACTGGGAACCGGCGAGGTTTCCATAACTGCGCGCCGTGAAGGGCAATATCTGATGCTGGATATTGAAGACAATGCTGGATTGTATGAGCCCACGAACAATGCCAGCGGCCTCGGTATGAACCTGGTGGATAAACGACTGCGGGAGCGATTTGGCGACGACTACGGCATCAGCGTGGCCTGTGAACCCGATCGGTTTACCCGAATAACTTTACGACTTCCTCTGGAGGAACACGCATGATTAGAGTGCTGATTGTGGATGACGAGCCGTTAGCGCGGGAAAATCTGCGGATTCTGCTGCAAGTTCAGAGTGATATCGACATTGTGGGTGAATGTTCAAACGCGGTGGAAGCGATTGGTGCGGTGCATAAACTGCGCCCTGACGTCCTGTTTCTGGATATTCAGATGCCGCGCATCAGCGGGCTGGAAATGGTCGGGATGCTTGACCCAGAACACCGCCCTTATATCGTCTTTCTGACGGCGTTTGACGAGTACGCCGTTAAAGCATTCGAAGAACATGCGTTTGATTATTTGCTCAAGCCGATCGAAGAAACACGGCTGGAGAAAACGCTGGCGCGTCTGCGCCAGGAGCGGAGCAAGCAGGATGTTTCTGTACTGCCGGAAAATCAGCAGGCGTTAAAATTTATTCCCTGTACCGGACATAGCCGGATTTACCTGCTGCAACTGGATGATGTGGCGTTCGTCAGCAGCCGGATGAGCGGCGTCTATGTGACAAGCCGCGAAGGCAAAGAAGGTTTTACCGAGCTGACGCTCAGAACGCTGGAAAGCCGCACGCCGCTGCTGCGCTGTCATCGCCAGTATCTGGTCAACATGGCGCATTTGCAGGAGATCCGCCTTGAGGATAACGGTCAGGCTGAACTGCTGTTGCGTAACGGGCAGACGGTGCCGGTCAGCCGTCGCTATTTAAAGACCCTGAAAGAGGCGTTGGGGCTGTAAATCATGTATACTCGTCGCGCTTCAAGTTGCAGCTACGCTCGCTTGCCGCCTTGCTGCAACGCGAACTGCTTAGAGTAGAGACTTAACCCCCGCATTTTTTATTTTTCATCACCACCGAAGGCACTATGGTCAGTAACGATATTTTACGCAGCGTCCGCTACATCCTGAAAATCAACAATAACGATCTGGTGCGTATTTTCGCGCTGGGGGAAGCCGAAGTAACGGCGGAACAACTGGTTCCCTGGCTGCGTAAAGAAGATGAAGAGGGTTTCGTACGTTGCCCGGACATCTTAACGTCGTGCTTTTTGAACGGTCTGATTTATGAAAAGCGTGGACGTGATGAGTCGGCTCCAGCACTGGCGGTCGAACGTCGCATTAACAACAATATTATGCTGAAGAAGCTGCGTATTGCGTTTGCGCTGAAAACCGATGATATCCTCGCCATTATGACCGAGCAGAAGTTCCGCGTTTCGATGCCGGAGATCACCGCCATGATGCGCGCCCCTGACCACAAAAACTTCCGTGAATGCGGCGATCAGTTCCTGCGTTATTTTCTGCGCGGGCTGGCGGTGCGTGAGCACGCGAAAAAAGCCTAAACGTTACAGGCCGATTGGCGGCGTCGCTTATCCGGCCTGTGCTACCGACATAAAAAAAACGCTGCCGAAGCAGCGTTTTTTATGCAGATTATTTCACCTGCTGTCCAGGCTTCGCGCCTTCGTCCGGGCTTAACAGGAAAATGTCTTTTCCACCAGGACCTGCGGCCATTACCATCCCTTCAGAGATGCCGAAGCGCATTTTACGCGGCGCCAGGTTGGCGACCATCACCGTATGGCGACCAATCAGCACCTGCGGGTCAGGATACGCCGTACGGATCCCCGAGAAGACGTTACGTTTCTCACCGCCAAGATCGAGTGTCAGACGCAACAGCTTATCGGAACCTTCCACAAACTCGGCGTTTTCGATAAGCGCAATGCGCAAATCCACTTTGGCGAAATCATCAAAGCTGATGGTTTCCTGAATCGGGTCGTCAGCCAGCGGGCCGGTTACCGGCGTGCTCAGCGCTTTGACTTCTTCTTTAGACGCTTCCACCAGCGCTTCGACTTGTTTCATCTCGATGCGGTTGTAGAGCGCTTTGAAGACATTGACCTTGTGAGCGAGCAGCGGCTGCGCCATGGCATCCCAGCTCAGTTCGGTATTCAGGAACGCTTCCGCACGTTCGGTCAGCGTTGGCAGAACCGGCTTCAGATAAGTCATCAGCACGCGGAACAGGTTGATACCCATTGAGCAAATTGCCTGCAGGTCGGCGTCGCGGCCTTCCTGTTTCGCAACGACCCACGGTGCCTGTTCGTCAACGTAGCGGTTGGCGACGTCGGCCAGCGCCATGATTTCACGGATTGCTTTACCGAATTCACGGCTTTCCCACGCTTCGCCAATCACCGCTGCGGCGTCGGTGAAGGTTTTATACAGCTCAGGGTCGGCCAGTTCAGAAGCCAGTACGCCATCAAAACGCTTGTTAATAAAGCCCGCGTTACGCGACGCAAGGTTAACCACCTTGTTGACGATATCGGCGTTCACGCGTTGCACGAAATCTTCCAGATTCAGGTCGATATCATCGATACGGGAAGAGAGCTTCGCGGTGTAGTAATAACGCAGGCTGTCGGCGTCAAAATGGTTCAGCCAGGTGCTGGCTTTAATGAAGGTGCCGCGCGATTTTGACATCTTCGCGCCGTTCACCGTCACATAGCCGTGAACAAACAGGTTCGTCGGTTTGCGGAAGTTACTGCCTTCCAGCATCGCGGGCCAGAACAGACTGTGGAAGTAGACAATATCTTTGCCGATGAAGTGGTACAGTTCGGCATCGCTGTCTTTCTTCCAGTACTCGTCAAAGCTGACGGTGTCGCCGCGCTTGTCGCACAGGTTCTTGAATGAACCCATGTAGCCGATGGGCGCATCCAGCCAGACGTAGAAGTATTTGCCCGGCGCATTCGGAATTTCAAAACCGAAGTACGGCGCATCGCGGGAGATGTCCCACTGTTGCAGACCGGATTCAAACCATTCCTGCATTTTGTTTGCGACCTGCTCCTGGAGCGCGCCGCTGCGGGTCCACGCCTGAAGCATCTCGCTGAACGAGGGCAGGTCAAAGAAGAAGTGCTCAGAGTCACGCATCACCGGCGTGGCGCCGGAAATCACGGATTTCGGCTCGATAAGCTCAGTTGGGCTGTAGGTCGCGCCACACACTTCGCAGTTATCGCCGTACTGGTCAGCCGCTTTACATTTCGGGCAGGTGCCTTTGACAAAACGGTCCGGCAGGAACATGCCTTTTTCCGGATCGTAAAGCTGAGAGATGGTGCGGTTTTTGATAAAACCGTTCTCTTTCAGGCGCGTGTAAATCAGCTCGGACAATTCACGGTTCTCGTCGCTGTGCGTCGAGTGGTAGTTGTCATAGCTGATGTTGAAACCTGCGAAATCAGTCTGATGCTCCTGACTCATTTCGGTAATCATCTGCTCAGGCGTGATACCCAATTGCTGAGCTTTCAGCATGATTGGCGTGCCGTGGGCGTCGTCTGCGCAGATGAAGTTAACCTGATGGCCGCGCATTCGCTGGTAACGGACCCAGACATCAGCCTGGATGTGCTCCAGCATATGGCCGAGGTGGATAGAGCCGTTTGCGTACGGCAGCGCGCACGTTACCAGAATTTTCTTCGCGACTTGAGTCATAGTAGGTATTACTTCTTCTCTATTAAAAGGGGGTTCTGATGTTACCTGAAAGGGAATAACTACGCCAAGTGATAAGGGCATTTATCCATAAATGAATATTTGTTACCACTGGAGTAGACTAGGTAGTTACAATTGTTTTTTCAGAACAACAAAAAGGAGTCGGGATGAACGCACAATCCCAGGCCAAATCACCAGAAACCTTGCGCGCTATGGTCGCCGGGACGCTGGCGAATTTTCAGCACCCCACCTTGAAGCATAATCTGACAACGCTTAAAGCGTTGCATCACGTTGCCTGGATGGATGACACGCTGCACGTTGAGCTGGTCATGCCGTTTGTCTGGAACAGCGCGTTTGAGGTGTTAAAAGAGCAATGTAGCGGCGACCTGCTGCGGATCACGGGCGCAAAAGCGATCGACTGGAAGTTGTCGCACAAGATTGCGACGCTTAAGCGCGTGAAAAACCAGCCGGGTATTAACGGCGTGAAGAACATTATCGCGGTCAGTTCCGGTAAAGGCGGGGTGGGCAAATCGTCTACCGCGGTGAACCTGGCATTAGCACTGGCGGCGGAAGGGGCGAAGGTCGGCATTCTGGATGCGGATATTTACGGCCCGTCTATTCCCACGATGCTCGGTGCGGAAAACCAACGTCCAACGTCACCTGATGGCACCCACATGGCGCCGATCATGTCTCATGGGCTGGCGACGAACTCTATCGGGTATTTGGTGACAGAAGATAATGCCATGGTATGGCGTGGTCCAATGGCCAGCAAAGCGCTGATGCAGATGTTGCAGGAGACGCTGTGGCCTGACCTGGATTATCTGGTGCTGGATATGCCGCCGGGAACCGGTGACATTCAATTGACGCTGTCTCAGAACATTCCGGTGACGGGTGCTGTGGTCGTCACAACCCCGCAGGACATTGCGCTTATCGATGCCAAAAAAGGCATTGTGATGTTCGAGAAGGTCGAAGTGCCTGTGCTGGGCATTGTTGAAAACATGAGTATGCACATCTGTAGCCACTGTGGTCATCATGAGCCGATCTTCGGCACGGGCGGCGCACAGAAGCTGGCGGAGCAGTACCGTACTCAGTTGCTGGGACAGATGCCGCTGCATATTAGCCTGCGTGAAGACCTCGATCGGGGAACGCCGACGGTCATTAGCCGTCCTGACAGTGAATTCACAGCGATGTACCGGGAACTGGCTGACCGTGTTGCCGCGCAACTGTACTGGCAGGGCGAGGTTATTCCGGGCGAAATTGCCTTCCGTGCGGTCTAATATTCGCTAAGTTACGTCACTCATCCGTTCGCCACATCAATAGTAATTGGGTGTGGTGAACGTTTTTAACCTGCCATATTTTCCGTTTCGCTTATCTTTTTTTAAAGGTAACGCACATGTGCGATATCAAAACGCAACGCGAAGTAAGCCAGGGGAGAGCGCGTAAGAATGGATTTGCGGTGAATAATAAAGAAAACGGTTTCTGAGTTCCCCCTCCGAAAAGAGGGGGAAAATTTGATTATCGATGATAAAAAATCTCGCCGTCGTAGGCTTTCACGATTTTGCCATCGGTATCGTTGACCAGAACGTAAGCGCTGCCCATATAAGTCCAGTGAGTTCCCGCATCCGGAGCAGGCAGGTTGCGCAGTTGCCACTGTTTAATCTTGTACTCATCAGTAAGGTACAATTGCGGGACGGTATCCCCGGGTTTGAAATGGGTGAAGTCGGCAACAAATCCGCTTAATTCGTACTGAGCGATGCCTGTTTTGGCTCCTGTAGCGGCCCAGACGGTGCTGGTTGCTATCATCAGGGCGCCCATCAACATCATTTTCTTCATACCCATATACTCTCCACTTTCCACTCTATCGGGTCACAAAATTTAGCCGTGTATCATTCCCACTGCGTGGTATGTGTGACAAGCATTTTTTTGTAATTACACCTATTATTTCGTAAAAAGTGTAAACGAAAGTGGCAATAAACGGTATCACTCACCCGTAGCCCTTTTTGTGAACAGTGGTTTTAAGAATCATCCAGGTCAATTTTCGGTTTGCATCGCATGATGCAGACGGCGTCGCTCGATATCCTTGTTAAAAGCAGGTGATTAATGATTTTATTTTATTATTGCTCATCCTTAAGCGTGTTATTGCTTATTTTGCATATCCAGCAAACTGGTCATTCTTCATTACGGCAATTTTATGATTTTTATAGGTAATGATTTTATAGATCCCTTGTTGCCATGTGGCGCCGTATCCCCCTGATTCAATCACCGCCGCCGGTTTATCATCTACCGTCACGCTCTCATTAACTTTCCAGACGATCTTTAAACCGTCATAGTGGCGGATGATTGTTTGGCTATCAGAAGCAGCCTGGTGATGACCACAGGTACCGGCAGCATCCTCGACTTGCGTACAGCCCGATTTCTCCAGCTTATCGCGATAAGAATGGCTGATAGCAAAAGCCGGAGAGCTGGCCAGCGTAGTCAGAACCAGAGATATAATCAGCGTTTTCATTAATAGCCCTCGCTATTGGCGTTTTTGTGATGGTGGTGAGTCTGCTCGGTTTTATTACTGTACAGCGCGTTGGCATTTTCTAACGCTTGTTTCTCCGCCGCGGCGTTAATTGCCGATTGATGGTTTTGATCTGCGATATAACAAGCATCACGACTGACGCCCTGAGACTCACATTCCGCCATACGAGAAGCCGCGGTCGAGCAGCCACTCAAAATAGCGCACGTGGCCGCCAGAATAAGAATACCTTTCATCATATACCTTTACTTATTTGAAATATGTCTTCATGCCATCCCCTGTTTTATAAAGGGGAGTGCCAGTATTAGAAACCGATGCCCACGCCCGCACCCATTGCAAAATCATTATTGGTTGAATCGCTAATGCCTGCTTTGATAATGGTGCTGCTGCCTGCGTGGAAAGAGGCGCCAACGCTTAACGCTTGTTCATTTTTAAAAGAACCCACACCCGCAGAAACCATCATGGCCTGGCTTGCCTGAACCTGTGGCATTGACGCAATTGCGATCGCTGAAGCTGCGCCGCTACGGGCCTCTTTTTTGTTATTGTCGACTTCATCTTTTAACGAATTGAACTGCGCATTGCTGTTGGCTTGCTGTTGAGCGAAAAACTTTTTCGCATCCTGAAGGTCTTGAGCGACATTTGCCGATTGCTGCGTGGCACTCGCAATCGCCTGGCTATTACTGGCAACTTTCGATTGTGTCGCGGTATCGACTTTCGTCACTGTGGTGGTGACGCCATCGCGCCCGTCTTTGCCATCTTTTGGTTTAGGGGCATCTTCGAGCGCTTTAATGCGGTTGTCTTCGTGAATATTTTGATTCAACAACGCATGATTCACTTGTTGCTGGTCGTCTTTGTTGGTGGTGATTTGCGTTTGCAAATTCTTATCCCCACTTAAGCGGTTAGCCGTTTCACTATCAACAGTACTTTGATCCGCTTTGGTGTTGAATAAAATACCAATTTGATGATTATTCGAGGCAATTTGGCCAGTATGTAAATCGGCTTGGGTTTGAACATCATCCACTTTTTTGTTTACGACAATGACAGCATCTTTCGTACTGTTTAAATCAGCATCAACGGAAGTAATGCGGTCGGTATTATTTTGAATCTGATCCAGATCGTATGTTTTAACCGACTCATCAACCCCTTGAACAGCGATAAAGGTATTTGTACCGTCCATCGTACCGATATAACCAACGCTGGCAGCATGAGCAGAAGAAATGGCGAGGGCGCTAAAAACAACGACAGAAACTGCAGATTTAACAAATTTCATTAAAACATTCCTACGAGAAATTAACATAAGTGTTTTTACTATTATTTTTAAGCGTTGAGACGATCTTTGTCTCTTCCAGACAATATCTTACCGAGAGGTGACTAATTTCCTTTTTTAGTAACGCGAATAAACTATCCAGCAACGTGATAGGTTAAACCTTGACGCAGATCACGCATGGCACGAATAGCTAAAGTTTGGGGGGTGAAAATCTACTGTTATCCAGCTCAATAGAAGATTAGAGAATAAACGTAATGAGTATTGAATTATATTTAATCTAAGAATGAACTGTATGTAACCAAGGTTATTATTTCTTTCTGATACTTTATTTTGTTTTTTCTGATTTGCTATTTTGAATTTTATTGATGATACGTGGTGTTAATATTTTAGATAGAGTGGTTCTATTAGGTGGCTTAAAGTGGGGTAAGTGATATTGATATGTAAAAAATATGCATGATATTAATCACGGATAGTATGCTCCATAACGTCATCGTTACGCTTTAATGAATGCAAGAAGGTGTTTTTTTGGATGAAATATTGACGGTAAAAATGGGCATGATGCGTGCTGGCGTCATTTACCGTTTATGCTTTCTTGCTGACCCTGAAGCAGGGCTGGATATCAGCCTGCCAGCGAGGGCTTGCAATCGCCAACTGCTTTCCTTACTCTGTTAATAATCAAGCGATTTGTACTACTAACGACTCGGGGTGCCCTTCTACGTGAAGGCTGAGAAATACCCGTACCACCTGATCTGGATAATGCCAGCGTAGGGAAGTCTGACACTGCTCGTGTCTCATCTTCTTCACGCGGGCAGGAGCTGAACATGCAGCCTGACCTGCACAGCCGCGCTCTGGCGGCTCATACCTTGCACCAATTTCGAACACTTTCTCCCCTCACGCACTGTATGACGAATGACGTCGTACAAACGTTTACGGCGAACACATTGCTGGCGTTAGGCGCTTCACCTGCCATGGTGATTGAACCTGAAGAAGCGGGCCAGTTTGCCGCCATCGCGAGTGCGCTTCTGATTAATGTCGGAACACTGACACAGGCGCGCGCCCAGGCCATGCGCACGGCGGTGGAGCAGGCGCGTATGGCCAATACCCCCTGGACGCTTGACCCTGTCGCCGTGGGTGGACTCGATTTTCGTCGTCACTTTTGCCTTGCGTTGTTGGCGCTGCAACCTGCCGCTATTCGCGGGAATGCGTCTGAAATTCTTGCGCTTGCCGGAATGTCTGCGGGCGGACGCGGAGTGGATACTACCGATACCGCCGCCTCGGCGTTACCTGCCGCACTTGCCCTGGCGCGTCAGTGCGGAAGCGTCGTGGTGGTGACGGGTGAGGTGGATTACGTGACCGATGGTCAACGCACCGTTTGTGTCACCGGTGGTTCTCCCTTGATGACGCGTGTCGTAGGCACGGGGTGTGCTCTCTCCGCGGTGGTGGCGGCCAGTTGCGCATTGCCGGGGAATACGCTGGACAATGTCGCCTCCGCCTGTAGCTGGATGAAACAAGCGGGTGAAATGGCAACCGCTCGCAGTCAGGGGCCTGGCAGTTTTATTCCCGCTTTTCTTGATGCTCTCTATAACCTGAATGCGGAGGAATGCGCATGAAACGGATAAATGCTTTAACCATTGCGGGCACGGATCCCAGCGGCGGTGCGGGAATTCAGGCCGATCTGAAAACATTCTCGGCACTCGGTGCGTATGGTTGCTCCGTCATTACCGCGCTGGTTGCGCAAAATACGCGCGGCGTTCAGTCGGTCTACCGAATTGAACCCGATTTTGTCGCGGCGCAGCTTGATTCTGTGCTCAACGATGTGCGAATTGATACCACCAAAATAGGTATGCTGGCGGAAACCGATATCGTTGAGGCGGTAGCCGAACGTTTACAGCGCCATCAGGTGAAAAATGTGGTGCTGGATACCGTCATGCTGGCAAAAAGTGGCGATCCGCTGCTTTCGCCTTCCGCCATTGAGACGTTACGAACCCGCTTGTTACCGCAGGTATCGATTATTACGCCGAATTTACCTGAAGCCGCAGCGCTGCTGAACGCTAACCATGCCCAAAGCGAGCAGGAAATGCGGGAGCAAGGTCGTGCGCTGCTGGCGATGGGCTGCGGCGCGGTGCTCATGAAAGGGGGGCATCTGGACGACGCGCAAAGCCCGGACTGGCTGTTTACGCGCGAAGGCGAGGTGCGTTTTACCGCCCCCAGGGTGAACACCAAAAACACCCATGGCACGGGTTGTACGTTGTCGGCGGCGCTGGCGGCGCTGCGTCCTCGTCATCAAAATTGGGCCGAAACAGTGCAGGAGGCAAAAAGCTGGCTTTCTGCGGCGCTGGCTCAGGCAGATACGCTGGAAGTGGGTGAGGGGATTGGGCCAGTACATCATTTCCACGCATGGTGGTAATGGTAGTATACTGGCAACAGACTCGTCTGCCAGGAAAAAGATAAATGGAACAATCGCATACCCGGCTGATTGCGCAACTGAACGAACGAATTTCAGCGGCGGATAATATGCCGCTTTACATGAAGTTTGCAGAAACGGTCAAGAATGCTGTGCGTAGCGGTACTCTTGAGCATGGCAATATTTTGCCTGGTGAGCGTGATCTTAGCCAGTTGACCGGCGTTTCGCGGATTACGGTTCGTAAAGCGATGCAAGCGCTGGAAGAAGAAGGGGTGGTGACCCGTGCGCGCGGGTACGGGACGCAAATCAACAATATCTTTGAATATTCCCTGAAAGAGGCGCGTGGTTTTTCTCAGCAGGTGGTGTTGCGCGGTAAAAAGCCCGATACGCTGTGGGTCAATAAACGCGTCGTCACCTGCCCGGATGAGGTGGCGCAACAACTGGCGATTGCGAGCGGAAGTGATGTCTTCTTGCTAAAACGCATTCGCTACGTGGATGAAGACGCGGTTTCTATTGAGGAGTCATGGGTGCCGGTACATCTTATTCATGACGTGGATGCCATTGGCGTCTCACTGTATGACTATTTCCGCAGCCAGCACATTTTTCCCCAGCGTACGCGTTCTCGCGTGAGCGCCCGTATGCCGGATGCTGAGTTTCAGTCACATATTCAGATGGACAGCAAAGTGCCGGTGCTGGTGATAAAGCAAGTGGCGCTTGATCAACAACAACGGCCCATTGAGTACAGCATCAGCTACTGTCGAAGCGATCTATACGTTTTTGTGTGCGAGGAGTAGTTCTTCGCGCCGTGGCGCACAATCTCCCCCGCGATGCCCAACCACCCAGGATGCCACTGCGTTACCGAGCAGCACGGCATCCGCCAGTGACCAGCCGGATGACAGTCCGGCCAGCACGCCTCCGGCATGGCTGTCGCCTGCGCCGATTGTGTCTACGACCTCGACCGGAAACGCCGGGACGCAGCCCGCAGCATGTTGGCTGAAGTACCATGCGCCGTCTTTATCGTGGCGCACGACCACCGGTGCTGAAAACCGCGCCAGCCAGTCAGCGCCAAAGGCGGTCATTTCGGTACTGAGTTCAAAACGTTCGGCTGCGATTTCAGCCTCCTGGCGGTTGAGAGACACCAGAGGACGCAGCGCCATAATCCGTGACATTAATGCGTCAGGAATATCTCCAATGCGTGGGCCAAAATCGATAAAAGGCGTCACGTCGTCCAGACTTTCCAGCCAGCATACCAGCCGTTCACCGCACGGGGCGGCAAGCTGATAGCCACAGAGATAGAGCAAACTCTGGCGGGGGATGGACAACTGCGCCAGCCAGTCGCTATTCCACTGGTTTTCTACGCCGCTGAACGACATAAAGGTGCGCTCGCCATCAGGCTCCACCAGGGCCAGACACCAACCGTTATCGCCTTCGGCGTTGTCGATAAGACTCTGTAAACCCTCTTTTGCCATCCGGCTACGGATAATGTCGGCCCATACGCCCTGGCCCAGCGGCAGGGCATTGCTGGCTTCAATCCCCAACCGCTTTAAGGCCACGGCGATATTCAGCGCGCAGCCGCCAACATGCACGCCCTGTTGTTTTAGCTCAATGTCGCAGCCGCGCCAGGGCAGCGCCCAGGCATCGGCAATCACGTCAATGACCGCCGCGCCAACCACAGTCACCGGACGGCGGGTGGTCAGGGTCGGCAACAGATCTCGCAGGTGTGCGGCATTCATGATACCTCCCGCATTTGACGCAAGCGTGTCAACCCGGTGGCGTAGTGAGCAAAATCAAGCTGATTAACCGCATCCAGTTCTTGTTTCAGGTCAGGGGAGATAGCCGCAATACCGTTTAATGCACCGCAAATGGCGGTCGCCATTGCGCCAATGGTGTCGGTATCGCCGCCGAGGTTGGCGCAGAGGATCGCGCAACGATTCGGGTCGGTCTGCGCCAGCTCCACCATCGCGATGGCGCAGGGCACGGATTCAATGGTGCTGGTGCCCGCCCCAACAACCTGGTAGAGCTGTTCGCTGGCGGATTCAACACCGTTGGCTTCACGAACGATTTTCAACGCCAGTTCCAGGCGGGCCGAGAGCGAAGCGCTAAAAGTGGTGATGCGTTTTTGCTGGGCGTGATGGGCGATGGCAGGCAGTGAGTCGACAATTCTCTCCCAGGGCTCGCCGTCAATGGCGCGAGAAATCGCCCACGCGACCACCACGGCGCCAGCCACCGCGAGATCGGACTTATGCGTTGGACTGGAGGCCAACGCCACCTCATCGATAAAGGTATCCAGACAATGCGTCGGTAACAGGCAGCCTAACGGTGAGACGCGCATCGCCGCGCCGTTAGTGACGCCGTTGTTCTCAAGCTCCGCAACCGGTTTACCGTTGCGGATGGCGTTAAGCGCAATTTTGGATGTTGGGCCCAGCACGTTTTTGTTGAAAGCGTCAAAGCGTTCCGCCCACGCCAGAATGTTTCGCCCGATCAGGTCAGGATTAATTTTTCCCTCGCATTCGAGCAGAGCATCCGCCAGGCACAGCGCCATGGAGGTATCGTCAGTAAACTCCGCCCGATTAAAATAACAGGCGGCGTTGTTCTCCTCCGGGCCCGGCAGAAAGCGGTCAATCCAGCCAAAATGGGCTTTCACGCGTGTTCTGGGCCACAGTTCCGACGGCATTCCCATCGCATCTCCTAATGCTTGCCCGTAAAGCGCGCCGAGAATACGTTCAGCTTTCATTTTACTTCCCCTTGTGTCAGTGCAATATCGCGATCGTCCACGTTAATCGCGGTGATTTCCTTATCGGATTCGCGAAAGAAAATCATAAACAGGACGGCAATTACCGCGATCATCACCGCGCCAAATGTCCACATACCCGCCCAGTTGAAGGTAAGACCGTTTACAGGCTCTTTATACGCAAACATCTTTTCCATCATCATGCCGCCGAGTCGATAACCCAGCAGACTGCCAAACCCCTGGCAGCAGAGCGTAATCAGCCCCTGAGCCGCCGTACGCATATGAACGGGCGCTTTTTTGTCGACATAGATGTAGGCCGTTACGTAGTAGAAGTCGTAACTCACCCCATGAAGCAGAATACCGAGGAACAGTAGGGCGTAAGTGAAGTATTCTTCTGCGCCGCCGTAAATAAAGAATCCATAGCGAATGGCGGCGGTGATAAGACCAAGCAATAGAACCTTTTTGATACCAAAGCGTTTGGTAAAGAAAGGCAATGCCAGCATAAAGAAGATTTCAGAGAACTGACCAAGCGTCATCCAGCCGGTCGCATTCTGCATACCCACTTCTGTCAGATAGCCATTGGCAAAGATGTAGTAAAACGCCAGCGGCATGGCAAACAGGAATGAACAGAAGAAGAAGACCAGAAAGTTTTTATCACGCAGCAGGATAAGCGCGTCCAGGCCCAGCATCACTTTGATATTCAGCTTGCCGGTGCTTTTTGGCGGCGTATCCGGCAGGAAGAGGGCAAAAACGCCCAGCAATGCTGAACTGCCCGCAGTGATAAGCAGCGGAATGTTGGTCGGCGAGATATCGCTATAACCCAGCATTTGCGGTAAGAATCCACAGGCCAGGCCAGAGGCTATCCAGCCGATCGTCCCCATCACGCGGATGCGCGGAAAGTCGCTTTCAACGTCCCCAACGTTGGAAAACGCAATGCTGTTGGTTAATGCGATAGTCGGCATATAGGTGAGCGAGTAGGCCAACAGCAGCGGGAAGAAGCCGGAAAATGTGGTTTGCTGCGCGGCAAAATACATCAACACGGCGCCTGCAAACATCAGCACGGCTAACACTTTTTGCGCGGAGAAAAAGCGGTCAGTTAACGAGCCGACGAGGATAGGGGAAAGAATAGCAGCGATGGCGGTACACGCGTAAGACCAGCCGATTTCTCCGGCGGTAAAACCACTTTTACTCAGCCACAGCCACAAGGGGACGAACCAGGCGCCCCAGATAAACCATTCAACGAACATCATGAACGACAGCTTCACTGTAGTTTTCATCTTTAAATCCTTCATGACAGGTAAGGTACGCTCAGACACTACCATTAAATAATACCTTTAAAATACCTTTGAGCTGCAAATTTGACCGCTGTAACACTTTTTCGTACGTGAATCGTGCCAGCAGATAGCGCTGAAAAGTGCCTTAAAGTTGGAAAAAATACCCACCTGATACCAGGCTTATGGCTGCCCGCAAAAAGGCGGGTCAGGACAATACACACTCCGATACGCAATCGGAATGACGGGAGCATAGCTATGACTGATATTGCGCAGTTGCTTGGCAAAGACGCCGACAACCTTTTACAGCATCGTTGTATGACCATTCCTTCTGATCAACTTTATCTGCCCGGACATGACTACGTTGACCGCGTGATGGTTGATAATAATCGCCCGCCCGCTGTCCTGCGTAACATGCAGACGCTGTACAACACCGGGCGTCTGGCAGGAACCGGATATCTCTCCATTTTACCTGTCGATCAGGGGGTAGAACACTCTGCCGGGGCGTCCTTTGCGGCAAATCCACTTTATTTTGATCCGAAGAACATTGTGGAACTGGCTATTGAGGCGGGTTGTAACTGTGTGGCCTCCACTTATGGCGTACTGGCGTCGGTATCACGACGCTATGCGCACCGCATACCGTTCCTCGTGAAACTCAACCACAACGAGACACTGAGTTACCCCAATACCTTTGATCAAACGTTGTATACCAGCGTCGAGCAGGCATTCAATATGGGCGCGGTGGCGGTCGGCGCAACCATCTATTTTGGTTCGGAGGAGTCGCGTCGCCAGATTGAAGAGATCTCCGCCGCCTTTGAGCGTGCGCATGAACTGGGAATGGTAACCGTGCTCTGGGCGTATCTGCGCAATTCTGCTTTTAAGAAAGACGGCGTGGATTACCATGTGTCTGCCGATCTGACCGGGCAGGCCAACCACCTGGCGGCCACCATTGGCGCGGACATCGTGAAACAGAAAATGGCGGAAAACAACGGCGGCTATAAAGCGGTTAACTTCGGCTATACCGACGATCGCGTCTACAGCAAGCTTACCAGCGATAACCCCATCGATTTAGTGCGTTACCAACTGGCGAACTGCTACATGGGGCGTGCGGGGCTGATTAACTCCGGTGGTGCTGCAGGAGGCGAAACCGATCTCAGTGATGCGGTACGTACTGCGGTTATCAATAAACGTGCAGGCGGCATGGGCCTGATTCTGGGGCGCAAAGCCTTTAAGAAATCAATGACAGACGGCGTGAAATTGATCAATGCCGTACAGGATGTCTATCTGGACAGTAAAGTGACCATCGCCTGATGTCACGCATTCCTCTCCCGCGGTGGGAGAGGAATGTCTACCAGGGCTTCAGCGAAGTAAAGGGCAGTCTGGTGGCAAGCGGCAGCGCAACGCAGCGGGCAGGATCTCAATGTGAAACTGTTGACCGCTGAGCGGTTCACCGTCCAGGTTAAAGGTTATTTCGTGTGGCGCTTGAATATCAAACCACGATGACGTGCCGTCGATGATGTTCGGGTTTTCCTCGGGTTGCTTCAGCGTCGAAAACAGCGCAGGGAGGAGTTCTTCGCCCGTGAAGATCCGCAACTGTAAAAGCCCATCATTAATGAGCGCCTGCGGGCAGAGCTGCTGTCCGCCGCCAGCCTGACGTCCATTTCCAATGCCAATCACCAGCGCGTCGCCTTGCCATTGAAAGTTTTCGCCCCGGATTTCGCAACGGTCTGGTTTAAGGGTATCCATCCGCATCAACCCATGAATAAAGTACGACACGCCGCCCAGCGCCGCTTTCAGTTTTTCTGGCGTTTCGGTCGTGATCCGCGTACCGAATCCCCCGGTCGCCATATTGATAAAACAGGTTTTATCATTGACCTGCGCCATATCGATTTCAACCGCAGTACCCGCGATGGCCAGCTTGAGGGCGTTGTCCAGCGCGTCAGGAATTCCCACGCTGGTAGCGAAATCATTGGCGGTGCCGAGCGGTAAAATCCCGAGGGCAGGGACGTTTGTCCCCTGACACTGGATGAGCGCGGTAGACACTTCATTGATCGTGCCGTCACCGCCCCCCGCGATAACAGTCTCAACACCTAACTGACGGGCCTCTTCGACATAACGTTGCGCGTCGCCTTTTTCCCAGGTGACGCGCACGTGGATCTCTACGCCTTCATTACGCAGCAACGCAATGGCTTCGCGCAGAAGCGGGTTACCCGCGCTTTTGCCATTCAGGATCAGTAAGCTGGCGGGAAATTTTGCCATCCGTTATCTGCCTTTTTCATTAATCTGTTGAAAGTGTAGAGCAGAACGGGAAAGAGAGGTTCAGAACAGGATGAAATACCGATGCGTTGATTCAGGATTAAGTGCAACTCACCGTGAGTAATGAGCGGCTTTCGCCTTTGACGATGTTACCTGACATGACGGTCGGTAAAGTGCCAACAGCGGAAGTTTGTAAGTTCGCACTACATTAATTATTAGAAATCAGGTCGATGCGATTGTGGTTTTTTTCGCGAATGATAGCATTGGGCTTTTTCCATCAGGTGCAGGGCAGTGAGCGAAGCGAAAACAATTAAAGGGATCGAGGTTCAGAGAAGTGATAAGGAACTTGAAAACCTCCTAAGCGCCTGGGTCAAAGCAATCGTACGTTATACCACTGCCAATGAGTACGATAATCCCTGGTGGTACAACGAAAGGGCTTCGCTAAGCGTATTGGCTGGCGCGGCATGGACTCTCAAAAATTGGCTTGCCCTGGAAGAATTTTCGACATTGAAGCGTCACCGCACCCTTGAGCCAGGTGTCGATAGAGGCTCGCTGCGACACGGTCGTTGCGATCTATTTGTGCAGTCCCCGAACACGAGCTTTGCAATTGAGGCGAAGCAGACAGTGCAGTCGATCGGTGCTCGTTCCGATGGTTATACTTTTACTGAGCGTGCAATGCGAGAGGCCTGGGCAGACTCCGGTGACTTGAGTAACAGGGAGGCATATCGTCGATTCGCTGTCACTTTCATCGTTCCCTATATACCAACGAGCGAAGTGCTGATCAACGAGGATGGCGAGGAGAAAGTGTGTCCGAGAAAAGTGGAGCGAGCGATTAAGGATTGGTTAACCGATCAGGCTGGTTTTTTGGGTGCATCCATGAAACGTACCGACTTCGCCTTCATCTTCCCGCAATTAGGTAATCAGCATTATTCGCTGAATGGAAAGCACTATCCTGGTGTAGTCATAGTGTTTGAAGAACGCTACCGCGCGCATCGCCTTCAAACGGTAACTGAGGAGCAAGTCTTCTGACCGATTTTGTTAATTTACCGCATCGACCGGTTTTATTTGAAGCCGAAAGCGTACTTCATCAACATTCATTTTGGACCGCTTGCTGCCTGACATGAAGGGCGGCATCGTGCCAGGCGCGGGCATAGCTGTTTCATCCAAAGCCGTAGTTGAAATGTTTGCAATAACCATTCAAACCTTGAACGCAACTCGCCTTTGCTTATAGCAGTCTATATGATGCCCGGCTGGTTAGCGGTGCTATTCCCATGTAAGTCGACCAGGTAGAAAATAGTCATTTAAAGCTCCATTAATGAATAAAAGCGTATTTGCCGAGGGTGCAATGAGAAAAATAGAAGTTGTTGCATACAATACCCAGTGGTTAAGTCTGTTTGCTGAGGAGTCCGCTCTGCTGCGAACTGCACTTAAAAAGAAGATTTCGGGAATCCATCACGTCGGGAGCACTTCGATACCTGGTATGGCAGCAAAACCCGTTATCGACATTTTACTGGAGGTCGTTGATCTTGACGCTCTGGATAACTTAAATCCCGCAATGGAAAGCGCCGGTTATATGGCACGTGGAGAATACGGGATTCCAAATCGCAGATATTTTTCTAAGGGTGGGGAGCAACGCAGTCACCAGGTCCATGCTTTTGTCATCAGCGATGAACACATCATAAAGCTTCTTGCGTTTCGAGATTATCTTATTAAAAATAAAAAGATAGCGAAGCAGTATGCTGAAATTAAACGTGCTGCGGCATTAGCAAGTGAAAACGATATTCGTCGCTATAGTGCTTTTAAGGCGGGATTCATTGAGCATCACCTCAGATTGGCTCTCATTGCTCATAAGCAAAAATAGTCTTCCAGAAAATGTCGTGAATCATTCTTTAAAGCCGTTCCCTGCTGCCAACAGATTATGTGCATTTTAGCCTTGCGAGTCAGCTCTTCGCTCACAACTGCCGTTTAGATTCTGTGCCTGGTTAACTGAGATCATCAGCAGGTCAACCTGCGCTGGACAGAATCACCTCAACGTTGGACTGACCACTAACCCCGTAAGCCGATGAGTAACCATCCATAAGGCGCTTCGCACAATGGGCTGTAGCGCTCTGTAAGCAGTGCAGCGGCAACTGTAATAGTCGGTGTTTTTGCCTGGATTATCACTTTTGTTTCTCTTGTCCTATGTATTATTGCTGCAGTTCAATATTGAGAGTAAAAAACAAAAGAACCAGAAAGAGTTTTTGAAATAGTTTATCCGCAATGTTAACTATTGATGAAATTAAAGTAACATCTCATAAAATCGGAATTTTTTATTTCTCGTAGACGAGAATTTACATATCATGATATAATGTGACAGAAAAACGTGCAGATTATTAACCTGCCGGTAATGTAAATAAATTTTTGAGGGGACTATTCCAGTGGGACGTAAATGGGCCAATATTGTTGCTAAAAAAACGGCTAAAGACGGTGCAACGTCTAACGTATATGCAAAATTCGGTGTAGAAATCTATGCCGCTGCTAAACAAGGTGATCCAGATCCAGAATCAAACTCATCTTTAAAATTCGTTATTGAACGTGCGAAACAAGCACAAGTTCCAAAACACGTTATTGATAAAGCAATTGATAAAGCCAAAGGTGGCGGAGATGAAACATTCGTGCCAGGCCGTTATGAAGGCTTTGGACCAAATGGTTCAATGATTATTGCTGAAACATTGACTTCAAATGTTAACCGTACGATTGCTAATATCCGCTCAATTTTCAATAAAAAAGGCGGGAATATCGGTGCGGCAGGTGCTGTCAGCTATATGTTTGACAATACTGGGGTGATTGTATTTAAAGGAACAGACCCTGACCATATTTTTGAAATTTTGCTTGATGCTGAAGTTGAGGTTCGTGATGTAACCGAAGAAGAAGGTAACATCGTTATTTATACCGAATCTACAGACCTTCATAAAGGAATTGCAGCTCTGAAAGCGGCTGGAATTACCGAGTTCTCAACAACAGAATTAGAAATGATTGCTCAATCAGAAATTGAACTTTCACCAGAAGATTTAGAAATCTTTGAAGGACTTGTTGATGCCCTTGAAGATGACGATGATGTTCAAAAAGTATATCATAACGTTGCAAATCTCTAATTATAAATTAAAGAAATCTGTCATTATGGCAGATTTTTTAATCTTATAACGCTGTTATAAAAACATATCTGGCCAGATGTTTTTATTATAAAAAATAGATAAAAACTGCTATCTCCAAAAAGAAATTATATTAATTTAAATCTCTGGCCTTAACTATCCATCCGGTATCCTCACGTTTAACCCTTTCATGTGAATAACACACGAATCTATCTCCTTTAATATTTTATACCCCGGGATCGGGTTCTTATCGCTGATGTTGCTCATCATTTCGACTAACCCTTGATGAAATATTTTAATAATGAGGGGGAGGGACGTAATTCGTAATGACATTAATTAAGGAATGAGATATAACATGCACTGAAATTAACATTTTCATAACATTTCAGGGGTTGGTAAATGAAGCAAGTTGGTATTATTGGTTGGCGAGGAATGGTCGGTTCTGTTTTGCTACAGCGCATGGTGGAAGAGAACGATTTTCAGGGTATTTCTGCTCATTTTTATAGTACCTCCAGTGCGGGAATCGCCGGCCCAGTCATCGGGGGCGTTAGCTATACTCTCAAAGACGCTAACTCTATTGATGCGCTTGCAGAAATGGACATCATCATAACGTGTCAGGGCGGGGATTATACCAAGTCAATATATCCTGCTTTAATTGAACATGGCTGGGCGGGCTACTGGATTGATGCCGCCTCAGCGCTGCGGATGGATGAAAAAGCCTGTATTATTCTCGACCCCGTAAACCGCACAAATATTGATCGCGCAATCAAAGAGGGTATTAAACTTTTTGTTGGTGGCAACTGTTCAATTACGCTGAGTCTGATGGGGCTTGCAGGGCTAATAAAGGCTGACCTGATTGAATGGATGAGTGTGATGACCTATCAGTCGGCATCCGGTGCCGGGGCTAAGCATGTAAGAGAGTTAATTGCGCAAAGCGCTTATATAAGCAACTTTTTATCCAGCGATGAACTGACTTCTTCAGACTCAGTGCTTCCTTTAGTCAATAAAGTGAGTGAGTTGATTAACAGTACGGGTATGCCAATCCAGAACTTCGGTGCTCCTTTAATGGGCAGTATCATTCCGTGGATTGACAGTGACTTAGGGGATGGGAATAGTCGCGAAGAATGGAAAGGCGAGGCTGAAACCAACAAAATTCTTGGCCTTGCTCCCGGGACAATCCCGGTTAACGGCTTGTGTATTCGGGTCGGCGTGATCCGCTGTCACAGTGCTGCAATCACCATGAAACTTAAGCGTGAAGTCAGTGAATCAGAATTTATGGAGCTCGTTACGGGTGCCCACCCCTGGGTTAGCTATGTGCCAAATAACAAGGAAGAGAGTGTCAGTAAATTGACTCCCGCTCATATCAGCGGTTCTCTTCAGGTGGGGATTGGTCGTTACAAGAAAATGGCGCTTAACAATGAACCCATCTATTCAGTTCTGACAGTCGGCGATCAGCTTTTGTGGGGGGCGGCGGAACCTTTACGTCGCATGTTGAATATTCTGCTGGGTAAAGTTTGATTTATTGTATTTGAGCCATAAAAGTACCTGCTAAGCAGGTGCTTTTATAATACTGATAACGTGCAGGTGTTTAGTATTGGCTGATTATCTGTGCTGTTCACAAATCAGTATTTCCGCTCCCCGCAGACGTTCAAAACATAAGCGATAAGGACTCACAGGGCCGCTATCCCTTTAGATTCTCTAAAAATATCAAAGCCCCGCTTGAGCGAGGCTTTAGGTTTTGTTGTGGCCAATAAATAGATGTGACCCGAAAGGTATCTTTTTATTTTATTGAAGTATTTAAAAAAATACGCCTGCGTAAGGGAGATTACGCAGGCTAAGGAGGTGGTTCCTGGTACAGCTAGCATTTATGGGTTATGTTTTTCAGCGGATGGATAATACCCTTAATAAACGAAGCGGTATGTGATCGGTTTCTAAAAATCATTCCATCATGAAAAAATAACACGAATTAATTACTTAGCATGCGGGTTACGCGTGGATTCACCGGCAAAATTACGCATTAACAATGCATAGTTAAGGTCGATATCCTGCGGGATTGGCATCCAGACCGTGTAACCGTCACCAGGCGCCACCGGCATTGCTTCGCCTTTCGCATTTTCCATCTGCTCAAGGGTAAAGTTCACATTGCCTTGCGGCGTCATCAGCTCGAGGCTGTCGCCGACGGTGAATTTATTCTTCACGATTACCGCTGCCAGCTCACCTTTACGCTCGCCGGTAAACTCACCGACAAATTGCTGACGCTCCGAAACGGAGAATCCATACTCATAATTCTGGTAATCGTCATGAGTGTGGCGACGCAGGAAACCTTCGGTGTAACCGCGGTGCGCCAGACCTTCCAGCGTTTCCAGCAGTTGCGGGTCAAATGGACGACCCGCTGCGGCATCATCAATGGCCTTGCGATACACCTGCGCGGTGCGTGCGCAGTAGTAGTAAGACTTGGTTCGACCTTCGATTTTCAGCGAATGTACGCCCATCTGCGTCAGACGTTCAACGTGGGCGATGGCGCGCAGATCCTTCGAGTTCATGATGTAGGTGCCGTGTTCGTCTTCAAACGCGGTCATGTACTCGCCCGGACGCTGAGCTTCTTCGATCATGAATACTTTGTCAGTGGGCGCGCCAATACCCAGCGTCGGTTCAACGTTCTGGACAGGGATCGGTTCGTATTTGTGGACGATATTACCGACCGCATCTTCTTTCCCTTCCTGCACGTTGTATTCCCAACGACATGCATTGGTGCAGGTTCCCTGATTCGGGTCGCGCTTGTTGATGTAACCGGAAAGTAGGCAGCGGCCGGAGTAGGCCATGCACAGTGCGCCATGAACGAAGATTTCAATCTCCATTTCAGGCACCTGGCTGCGGATCTCTTCAATCTCTTCCAGCGACAGTTCGCGGGAGAGGATCACGCGGGTCAGTCCCATTTGCTGCCAGAATTTTACCGTTGCCCAGTTGACGGCGTTCGCCTGAACAGAGAGGTGAATGGCCATTTCCGGGAAGTGCTCGCGCACCAGCATAATGAGCCCGGGATCGGACATGATCAGGGCATCCGGACCCATTTCCACCACCGGTTTCAGGTCGCGGATAAAGGTTTTCAGTTTCGCGTTATGCGGGGCGATGTTAACAACCACGTAGAATTTTTTGCCAAGCGCATGGGCTTCGTTAATGCCGAGCTGCAAATTTTCGTGGTTGAATTCATTGTTGCGCACGCGCAGTGAATAACGCGGTTGGCCCGCATAAACAGCATCTGCGCCATAAGCGAAAGCGTAACGCATATTTTTCAGCGTTCCCGCCGGGGAAAGGAGTTCCGGTTTAAACATAGTTTTCTCGTTCTGATGACAGGTCAGATCCGTCCCAACGGGTGGGACGGTTAGGGGAGTGCCCCCACTTTAAGGGCGGGCATTGTAGCGCTAGCGGGCCTGTGAGTAAACGGCTACACCATCGGGTTGACCTGGCCGGGCAATTCCGAGGCCGGGATACGCACGGTATGCCAGGTATAACGCATGCGTTTCCAGCGCGTATCGAAATGCAGCCTGTAAAGACAATCTCTGACCAGCTCATTGTCGGGGTACAGCGTATCGGCAAAGTGAGTCCAGCGAGCACTTTGTTTTATATTAAACAGCACCTTATCTTGCTTGTTGCCGTGTAATCGCGCGAGCGTCACCATCGCCTGAAGCGTCCCTTTTTGAGCCTCTTCCTGGATAACTGCTAAATGAGAATGCGCCAGCGTCAGATCGGTAACTTCAAAAATGTTGAGCAGGAACAAACCCCAGGCCTGTTCGTGACCCAGTTGATGCGCCTTTAAGAGATAATCGAGGAGATTTTTTTCGTAGCCTGCCCACTTTGCGGGATCGTCATCTTCCATGCACAGTCGCTGATTGCAGATGGCGAGACTGAAATAAATATCGCGTAAATCCGCTTCGTACCCGCTATAGCCGCCATTGGCTATTAGACGCCAGGGCGTGCTGTCGCGCTGGGCGATGTGGTCACGCAGAATCTGTGCGGCATGCTGATAATAGTTCAGCGCGGTGGTGGTTTTATAAGGCACAAGGGTGCCAGTGTCCCGATTGTTATATTCATCCGCCAGCCAGTGTAGCGCGCCGGGAATATTACGCTTTGCGCCAACCTCCGCCAACGGTACGCAATGCTCAGGACGGTTGAGCCAGCCGAAGGAGCGAATCGTCCATTTCCAGGTCGCGCTGTGTTGTATGTCTGAAACGCGCTCCAGCCAGGCCTTGCCTCGTTCGGTATTTTGCTCAAAGCCAAACAGTCCCGCGAGCTGGAAATAACCGCGATAAATCACCGCCGCCCAACCTTCAGCACGCTCTGAATTTTGACAAATAAAATTATAGATCCAGTGGCTGTTGGGGAAATCACGTAGCGCAAACCTCAGGGCCTGATAAGTGAAGTAATTGTCTAACTTCTTTTTCTCCATCACCGCGTGTTGAATGCAGCCCCAGAGCGCCTCTTCATCGTCTAAATCGTCATAGCAGTTAAGCAGCCACCCCAGCGCATTATGGCGATCTTCCTGATTGCGGGCATGGCAGGCAACGGCTTGCGCTTTCGCGATGGTTTTGATTCTTATCTCTGGCTCGTCAATCTCTTTGACGCTCAGGTCGCGATATTCATCCCACCAGATCAGTAGCTCCAGGTGTTCGCGTTCGCTATCAGAGAGATGCGCACAGGCGCCTGACGCCAGAAACGCAGTAATTTCTTCATGGGAGCCGTTCCAGCGCGGCATGCGAAACGGAAGATATTCGCCCAATGCAGCGTATGCCGTTGGGAAAATCCTCAGACATACGGTGAGCCAGTAATTGGGGCTGAAGTCATCGTCAGCGGTCAGCAGCACAGACGGTCGCGGCAGGGAAGGGCAAACGGCGTTTTCCAGCGACAAACCAGAATGGGCCATCAGTGCATCAAGTTCCTGCGGCGAACGCTGGTGGTAATCGGCAAGTTTCGGGGCGCCTGCGGTGCCGACGGTGTCTTTGCCTTCAAGAAAATCGGCCATCCAGTCGGGAAAACCAAAGACCTGCGCGTTGGTGTTGGCGAGGGACGCGGCCATCCACTGGCGCGGATCGCAGTCGATAGCGTTGATGGCGGCGATCATCATCTGTTCATTACAGGCGCTGGCGCAAATCCACATGGCGTGCGACGTGTCGCGCGCCCAGCCGTAGCTGCGGTACAACCAGGCGCGATGGTTCCAGTATTGTACTTGCGCAAGCCAGGCGTGTGTGGAACGCGGACGCGCGTTTTGCCAGGCTTTGATAAGCGCCAGGCCTTCTGCTCCGGCTTCAACGAGCGGCTCCAGATCATAGAGGGAGTTACACATCTGCGTCCAGGCGAGGAAATAGCGTTTTTCCGCTTCCCGGCTGGTGAAGCTTTCCGTCAGCGCATGGTTAAACAGCTCGTCCAGCTCATCATAGCGCTTATGGCGCAGGAAACTGGCGATATCGGCGATGAACCACTCCCGTTGCCCGCTGTTTTCCGCCATTTTGTGGTTGCACATTGTCGCGGTAGCATTGAGTACGCGATCGTTCAATTCCATATGTTCGTCTCTCAATTGAGTTCAAAAATTTTAAAGTCATTCCACGGCAATTCTTGCCAGTGGCTGAGTGGATCTTCCAGATACTGCATGACTTCCTGGAGATCGCGCCCGGTGATTGTCGTCGGTGTGTGGTGCAGCTCCAGCCATGTCTGGCGCGCGCGAACGTAAGCGGTAGCGTAATCTTCCCAACTGTGAAAGCAGTCCTGAGCACGCTGGGCGTTGAGGAGTAAAACCAGCCATGCCTGATCGTCGCGACACCAGCCTAATCCGGCGATGCAACGCGTTAAAAAGGCGGTACGCGCGCAGTCGAAAGCCAGCGCGTCACGCACCTGTCCCCGGGCAGCTAACTGCTCATAAAACCCCTGTGGCGTCTTACCGACGCCCGCTGGCCAGCGCTGCAAAATATCCGCAACCTGCTGGCGTAATGCGTCTTCACGCAGATTTTCCGCGAGCCCCAGCTCTTTTTTTACCTGCTGTGCCAGGTGTTGACGTTTATGTTCATCAATTGGCAACGCCAGCGTGACGTCATTCGTTTTCAGACCGTTGCGCAAAATGAGAATATCCGCCAGCGCCAGCGCCCATTTGCGGCGACGGGTGTCGCGGCGTCGTTCTGCCAGCCGCTGTTGTTCTTGCTCTTGCGCAGTGGGGGTTTTTCTTCGCGCCGCTTTTTTGCATTTCCAGATAATCAATACGATGGCGACCAGCAGTGAAAGGAGGAGATGCAACGTCATTTCCTCTCATCAGCGGTTAAATAGCGGGTGGTTTGCAGCGTGATGCTTTCAATTTCAAACGGTTCGCTGGAGGTGTTTTTTCCGGCAACGGTGGGATGCCACAATTGCTGTGGGTACAACATTTCGGCTGCTGTGGCGACCGCGGGGTCAATCGTCTGTAGCTGGTGTAGTTCACCCGGCGAACTGTGTAGCAGCAGCCACTGTAGCGCGACGGGCGGAGCCGTGACGTGTCGCAGCAGATGAAAATTATTGTGCAGCACGCTCAGCAGAAAACTTTCATCGTGGATATCGTTAATGAATTTCCAGCCCTCATGCTCCGGCGTATTTTCGTAAACAATTCCCATACCTTCGCAGTCGGCGTGGCGCGTCGGTTGTGGCGCAATGTGACGCAGGAATTGCAAAACATCGGTGGCGTATTTTTTCACCGGATGACGGTTTTGTTTGCCTTTGATCTGCTCGATTTCCAGCCCACCAGGTTTTACCCGCAGGCTAATGGTGACGTGAGGAATATTATTTTCGTCACGCAGGCTGAACAGGCGCATTGTCCCCTGTTCAATGTGTCTGGCGTAGTAGTCACCGTAGCCGCCTGTCAGGGCGTTATTATCCTGAAATTGCCCCACGCAGTGCTGCATGTGCCAGGACTCATAGGCCATTTCGCAGCGCAGCGCCGGATGCGTGGCGTCAACTTCAACCAGCGTCCCGCAGGCCACGCTGAGCACGCTTTTTAGTGCCTCCTGGGTGGCGGGATACCAGCCTTGTTGACGGCGGCGCTGCATTTTTTTATGTTCCGCTTCGCGCATCGCCAGAGCGGTAAAACAGTTGATTCGCTGCAGTTTACCCGCCAGTCGGGTGTCATTTTGACGGGAGAGAAACTCCACCAAATTGCGCTCCGTGGCGTGCAATTCCGTGTGCTGCGGGTCGAGGTAGTAGAACGTTGCGCCGCCGGTGAGTTTTGGCGGCAACCATTCGGGCATTTCAGTCTGCGCGCCGAACCAGGTGGCATAATCAAGTGCGTTTCGAATGGGGGAAACGAGGGGAAAGCTACCGATAGCCCAGCGATAAAAGTGGTTAGTCAACCAGCGGCGAATGTCTTCGCTGTCGCCGCGCTGTTCACTGCGCGACGTAATGGTCGCCATGACATCAGTGGAATTGATGACATTGCGGGGCTGGTATGTCTTAACGTTTTCTTCGCTCATGGCCTTCCCAGCCGGGTTTGTGAACGTCAGTCAACGCGAAGATAACGCCCGTCGGCGCTGACGTTAGCACCAAAACCGCACTGGTTGGGATCATCTGTTTTCACGTCGATAGCGTCGGGCGAGACGGTTAACGCGATGTCACAATGGATATAATCGCCTTCTCTGAGCGCGATGACGCCGCCATTGTTTTTGAGCGTGACCTTCTCAGAAAACTCGCCCATGTTGGGACCGTAATATATCGCCATCATGCCAAAATAATAGCCCTGAAAATCTACCTGGTATTCGTCTTTATTTTTCAGTGGTTTTATGATAAGCGTTTCCCACGAGCCCAGCCCCGCGTAATTCCAGTATTCACCCGCCGCAGTTGAGGGGGCGGGCAACGCCGCCAGCTTATCTTTGATCAGTCCCAGATTGTAGGCAGACTTGCTGTCGTCCGGTTTGATCATGAGCCAGGCGCGGGCTTTACGCCACTGGCCTTCACGCATCCAGGTGAGCGCAACGTTGTTGTACGCCGTGGCGATGGCTTTGTCGTCAAGCCGACAGCTTTCGCTCCTGGTTACCTGATTTTCAAACGCTTCACGCGCTTTGACGTAGTTTTTCGCTTTGTAGAGTTGCTCACCCTGACGGGCATAGTCGGGGATTTTTGCGCAATCGGCGGCAATTTGTTGCTCAGAGATTTCTGCGTGAGTGAGACCTGAGAAAAGCACAAGCAGTAATGCGCTATGTCTTATATCCATAACAGTTCCTTCGTCCTTTTGAATGACGTTAAACAATCCGACAGGCATCCGCTTCCCAGCGATACCCAACACCATAGACGGCACGAATAAATGACTGCTCGGCGTCCAGAGATTCCAGCTTACGGCGCAAATTTTTAATGTGGCTATCAATGGTGCGATCGGTCACCACACGGTAATCATCATACAGGTGATTGAGCAGTTGCTCGCGAGAAAAGACCTTGCCCGGTTCGTGCGAAAGGGTTTTCAGCAAGCGGAATTCAGCAGGCGTTAAATCGAGCATCTTACCGCACCAGGAGGCCTGAAAGCGGCCTTCATCGACAATCAGCGGGCTGTCGGCGTCCAGTTGTTGCAGCTCTTTGTGGGGGCGACAACGGCGAAGAATGGTTTTGACGCGGGCGACCACTTCACGCGGGCTGTAGGGTTTGCAGATGTAATCATCAGCGCCAATTTCCAGCCCCAGCAGCCGGTCGATCTCTTCAATTTTGGCCGTCACCATGACGATTGGAACTTCAGAAAAACGACGGATTTCCCGACACAGGGTTAAACCGTCGGTGCCGGGCAGCATGAGATCCAGCAGGATCAGATCGGGCGGTGTTTGACGTACGTAAGGCAGCACCTGATCGCCGTGACCGATCAGGGTCGGCGCATAACTCGCGGCGCGCAGATAGTCGATAAGCAGTTGTCCCAGTTTGGGTTCATCTTCCACAATCAAAATGCGTGGTGTGTTTTCATCAATGGGTAACTCTGTCATACATCTCTCTGTAAATCGCGTTCCAGCGGTAACTCTACTGTAATGCTAACCCCGCCAAAAGGCGAATGGGCTGCGCGGATGTGGCCATTATGCGCCTGCACAATGTTGACGCAAATCGCCAGGCCCAGCCCGGAGCCGCCACTGGCGCGGTTACGGGAGCCTTCCGTTCGGTAAAAACGTTCAAACAGTTTCTGCAACTGTTCGTCGCTAACGCCGGGCGCGGAATCAGCGAAGGTCAACAGCAACGCTTTGTCGCATTGTTCAGCGGAAATATGCAGACCGCCACCGCTATCGGTGTAACGCAGACTGTTTTCCAGCAGATTATTGAACAGTTGCATCAGGCGATCCCGGTCGCCAAACACGCAGACGCTGTCGGGTAGTGAAAGCTGCAACGTCAGCCCCCGGCTGGCGAAACGCTCGCGAAACGCCCCACCAGCAACTTCCAGTAGAGGAATAAGATCGACCGGGGTTTTCTGGTACGCCAGTGCCCCCTCATCGGACATCGACAGTTGATGCAGGTCGTTTACCAGCTTGGTCAATGTACCAACTTCGGCCTGGAGCGAGGCCACGGATTCTGGCGTGAATTGCCGCACGCCGTCCTGAATCGCCTCCAGTTCACCGCGCAGAACGGCCAGCGGCGTGCGCAGTTCGTGAGAGATGTCGGCCATAAAATCGCGGCGCATTTGCTGGTTTTTTTCAAGCGTACTGGCGAGCTGGTTAAAGTCCTGTGCCAGTTTGCCCAGTTCATCTGTGCTGGTGGAGGCGACGCGGGTGGTGAAATCACCGGCTGCCAGTTTGTGCGTACCTTCCACCAGGCGTTTCACGGGGGCCAGCAGTCCACGCGCCAGTGAAAAGGTCGCCAGCGCGGCCAGCAGCGTGGATAACGCCACAATCAGCCAACTGGTTCGCCGCTGTTGTTTATCAAAATTAATGTCGGTGTTGCGCGTTAAGCGTTCGACAGGGGAGGCGATAACCGCGCCGACTTCCATGCCATTCGCGAGGATGGCCCGCCGCGTGCCGTCGGGGGGGACAGGAGCTCTGGGGCCAACCAGAACGCGGGCATTTTGGTCGACGACCCAAAACTGGGTGCGCCAGCCGTGCGGCGGCATCCCCTGGCCGGGTTTGTCATCGTCCTTATCATGTTCTAAAGAGCGCAGGATCTGGAACACAAAACGATCGTTGTTGCGTAAAAAACGCCAGTTGCCATGTAACTGGTACTGCTCGCCTAATGCGTCGCTCAACAGTTGCAAACGCTGCTCATTGCCCTGTTTGATGTAGTCAATAAATCCGCGCTCGAAGCTAATGCGTACGGCCCAGTGCATGGTGATGAGCAAAACAATGCAGGTGGCGAAAATAGCCAGAAACAGTTTACCGGTGATACCGGGCCGCCAGAATTTCATCACAGACTCCTTTTTCGCCTCGAAATGACCGTGTTTTTGTGTGTGTCGTTAGGAACCCGGGAAAAAATAATCGCCGGGAGTGCAATGATGAACGCCATACAAAGCCAGCTATACATAAAGACGGTTTGCGTTTCGCCTGCCCCGGCGGTGAAGTGTTGTTGACCAAACATCCCCAGCAATAATCCGGCAATGGTCACGCCAATACTCATCGACAACTGCATAATCATTGACAGCAAACTGTTGCCGCTGCTGGCTAAATCGTCCGGAAGGTCTTTCAACGTCAGGGTATTCATCGAGGAGAAGCGGGTTGAGTTCACCATCCCTTGCAGGAACAGCACAAAAGGCAGGAGGTAATACCAGCCCAGCAGCGCCGTGACCATAAGCAGCAGACTGACCAGCGCCAGACCGAGGGTGGTGGCGACCAGTACCCGGCGATAGCCAAACCGGTTGACTACCTGTACCACTATCCGTTTCATCCCCATACTGCCGAGCACCATCGGGATCATCATTAACCCGGCATGAAAGGGCGAAAAGCCTAACCCAATCTGTAAAAATACCGGGGTCATGAAGGGGAGCATACCGCTGCCGATACGTCCGGTGAAACTGCCGAGCAGACCGAGTGAAAAGGTATGAGTGCGGAATAAGTTCAGACTAAACAGGGCGCGTGGATTGTCCTTCGCATGCCGGAGATACAGCAGGATTGCCACGCAGCCGCTGGCGATAAGCAGCGCCAGCGCGGCGTAAGAGATCCCCGAGCCTTTGCCGCCGTCAAGCGCCAGCGTGAGGACTGCCATGCCGACGGCCAGCAGAAAAAATCCGCAGAGATCAAAACGCCGCGTTTGCATTGTGTAGTTGGGCATCAGCAGCAATGTGGCGATAGCGCCGACGATCCCAACGGGAATGTTGATGAGGAAAATCCAGTGCCAGGAGGCGTACTCCACCAGAATGCCCCCTAATGCCGGGCCGAGCAGCGGGCCAATCTGACCGGGCAACGTCACGAACGTCATGGCGGCCATATACTGTTCGCGCGGGACGATTTTCATCACCGTTAGCCTGCCGACGGGTACCATCATTGCGCCACCAACACCCTGTAGCACGCGCGCCATCACCAGCTCATTAAGCGTGTTGGCGCCCGCGCAAAACAGCGATCCCAGCGTGAACAGGACGATGGCGGAAAAGAAAATGTTACGCACGCCAATTTTGTCCGCCAGCCACCCGCTGGCGGGGAGCATCACGGCCACGGTCAGCACATACGACACGACAACCATGTGCATATGCAGCGGACTTTCCCCAAGACTTTTCGCCATCGAGGGAAGCGCGGTGTTCACAATTGTGGTATCCAGCGACTGCATAAAAAAGCCGAATGCCACAATCCAAAGTTGCCAGCGGGTGCTGTCGGGAAGTTCTGTCATTTTTCTATACCGGGACGGTTTTGCTGTTTTTACGTGAAAAACGTAGCCGCAGACGGTCAAAAAAGAGATACACCACCGGGGTGGTATAGAGCGTCAGGAGCTGACTCATGACCAGCCCTCCGACAATGGTAATCCCCAACGGCTGGCGTAACTCTGAGCCGTCTCCGCTTGATAACACCAGCGGCAGTGCGCCAAATAACGCCGCCAGCGTGGTCATCATGATGGGGCGAAAACGCAGCAAACAGGCCTGAAATATCGCCTGTTCCGGCGTCAGATTGCCATTTCTCTGCGCCTCCAGCGCAAAATCGACCATCATGATGGCGTTTTTCTTCACAATGCCAATTAATAGCATGATCCCTATCAGGGCTATTAAGCTGAACGGGGCATCAAAAAGTTCCAGCGCCAGCAGCGCGCCGACACCCGCAGAGGGGAGCGTTGAGAGAATGGTCAGCGGGTGAACATAGCTTTCATATAACATCCCCAACACGATGTAGACCGTCGCGATCGCCGCCAGAATCAAAATCACCTGGGCGTTCATGGTGTCCTGGAACACCTGTGCGGTACCGGCAAAACTGCCGCGAACCGTAGACGGCACCCCAAGCTGTGTCATGGCGCGGTTGATAGCGTCGGTGGCCTGGGAAAGCGATGTTCCGGTCGGCAGGTTAAAAGCGATGGTCGAGGCGGCAGATAACCCCTGATGATTGACCGACAGCGGCGCGTTAGCGGGCTGCCATTTTGCAAAGCTTGAGAGCGGAATGGCTTTCCCGTCATTGTTAATCACGAACATTTTATCCAGAGCGCTGATGTCCTGGGTATAGCGCGAGTCCACTTCCATCACCACTTTATACTGGTTCATCGGCTGATAAATGGTCGAAATCTGCCGCTGACCAAAGGCATTGTTCAGTAAACTGTTCGCCGCCTGAACGTCGATACCCAGCCGTGACAGGGTATCGCGATCGTATATCAGATCCATCTCCGCGCCATTGTCCTGCTGGTCGGAGTTAACATCGGCCAGTTGCGAAAGTGAGGAGAGCGATTTACGAATTTTAGGCTCCCATTCGCGAAGCGCCGCCAGGTCATCGGACAGCAACGTGTACTGATAGCTGGCGTTGGCCTGACGTCCACCGACGCGGATATCCTGTACTGCCATCAGAAACAGATTGGCGCCGGGCTCTTTTGCAAGCTTAACCCGCAGCCTGTCGATGATCTGCTGTGCCGTTTCATGCCGCTCATCGCGTGACTTCAGGGTGATAAACATCATGCCGCTGTTGACTCTCGAACCGCCGGTAAAACCGGTGACGTTATTCACCGCCGGATCGTCACGGATGATTTTCATAAAGTCTTCGAGTTTACCGCGCATCGCCTGAAACGAAATGCTCTGATCGGCCTGAATGCCGCCCATCAACACCCCGGTATCCTGCTCAGGGAAAAAGGTTTTCGGGATCGAAATATAGAGCCAGATATTCAGTGCGATGGTGCCAAGCAGGACAACGCCCACCAGACGGGTATGTTTTAACACCCATTTCAGTGAGTTGCCGTAACCTTGTTGTAATGCGACCAGCAGACGTCCGAAACCCCGTTTACGCTTCTGCTCGCGTGGTTTGCCTGATTTGAGCATCCAGCCGCACATCATCGGGGTTAAGGTCAGCGAGACGAGCAGTGAAATCCCGATAGCCACCGACAATGTCACGGCAAATTCGCGCAGCAGCCTGCCGGGTAATCCCCCCATCAGCAACAGCGGCAGGAACACCGCCACCAGCGACAGACTCATGGAGAGCACCGTGAAGCCCACTTCCCGCGTTCCCTGTAGCGCTGCCTGTAAGGGTTTCATTCCCGCTTCAAGGTGGCGGGAGATGTTTTCCAGCACCACGATGGCGTCATCGACGACAAAACCGGTCGCAATGGTTAACGCCATCAGCGACAGGTTATTCAGGCTAAATCCGCACAGATACATGGCGGCGAAGGTGCCAATCAGCGAAACCGGCACGGCGACAGCAGGGATAAAGGTTGCCCGCCCGGAACGCAGGAACAAAAACACCACCAGCACCACCAGGGCGACGGAGATGATGAGCGTCTGTTCTACCTCTTCCAGCGAGGCCCGAATCGTCGGAGAGCGATCCTGGGCGATTTGTAAATCAATGGAGGCCGGGATCAGCGTTTGCAGGTCAGGGATCTTCGCGCGAATACCGTCCACCGTCTGGATAATGTTGGCTTCCGGTAGTTTACGGATCATCAACAATATCGCCGGTTTCGCGTTGGTCATCCCGGCATTACGCACATCCTGCACCGAGTCGCTGACCGTGGCGACATCGCCGAGGCGCACCGCCGCGCCGTTGTTGTAATGAATGATCAGCGGCTGGTATTCCGCGGCTGTTTTCAGTTCATCATTGGTCTGTATTTGCCAGCGCTGGTGCTGATCTTCAAGCGCGCCCTGGGGTTTTCGCACATTGGCATCGCTGATGGCGGTACGTACATCGTCCAGCGAAACGCCCTGGTTAAACAGCGCCTGTGGATTCAGCCCAACGCGCACAGCGGGTAACGAACTGCCGCCGACGTCCACATCGCCCACGCCGTCGATTTGGGCGATAGTCTGGGCAACCTGCGTTGAGGCAAAGTCATACAGCTCGCCCTGAGTCCAGGTATCCGATGTCAGCGTCAGGATCATGACCGGCGCATCAGACGGATTGGCCTTCCGGTAGGTCGGGCGGCTGGGCATTCCGCTGGGGAGCAAACTTTGTGCGGCGTTGATCGCCGCCTGTACGTCACGCGCCGCGCCGTTGATATCGCGGTCGAAATTAAACTCAAGAATAATGCGCGTACTGCCCAGCGAGCTGCTGGAGGTCATTTCAGTGACACCGGCAATGCGGCCCAGCGCGCGTTCCAGCGGCGTGGCGACCGAAGAGGCCATGGTTTCCGGCGACGCGCCCGGCAACGAGGCGCTTACCATGATCACCGGGAAATCTACCTGCGGCAACGGCGCGACCGGCAACAGCCGGAAGCCCAGTACGCCGCACAGCGTAATCGCGATAGCGATCAAAATGGTGGCGACCGGGCGATAAATGAAAAGGGCGAAAAATTTCATTTACGCTTCCTCTTCCCGGCGCGAAAAGCGGTTTTTCATCGACAGCGATAAGCGGTCAAACAGCAGATAAATGACCGGCGTGGTGAACAGTGTCAATACCTGGCTGACCAGCAGACCGCCCACCATGCCAATGCCCAGTGGACGGCGCAATTCAGCGCCTACGCCGGTACTTAACATCAACGGCAACGCGCCCAGTAACGCCGCCAGGGTCGTCATCAGGATCGGACGAAAACGCAGTAAACACGCCTGGAAGATAGCTTCCCGCGGCGCCATGCCCTGTTCGCGCTCAGCGGCAAGGGCGAAGTCGATCATCATGATGGCGTTTTTCTTGACGATCCCAATCAGCAAAATGATGCCGATGATGGCGATAACATCCAGTTCACTGCCTGCAATCATCAAGGCCAGTAGCGCGCCGACGCCGGCCGTTGGCAGCGTAGAGAGAATGGTGATGGGGTGAATAAAACTTTCATACAACACGCCGAGCACGATGTACATCGCCACCACCGCCGCCACGATAAGCCAGACTGTGTTGCCGAGAGCGGCCTGGAAGGCGAGGGTGCTGCCCTGGAACTGGGTCGTGATATCCGCAGGCAAGCTGAGCGTTTTTTCGGTGTCCAGAATCGCCTGTACCGCATCGCCGAGCGCATAGTCGTCCGGTACGTTAAAGGAAATGGTGGTGACCGGGAACTGATCGAGATGATTTATGGAAAGTGGGGCAAAACGCTGCCCGATACTGGCGATAGCGCTGAGCGGCACAATGCCGCCGTCGCGACCGGTGAGGCGCACGGAATCTAATGCCGCCAGCCCAGGCGTGTTTTCCGTGTTGTGTTCAAGCACCACGCGATACTGGTTTGCCTGGGTATAAATCGTCGAAATCAGCCGCTGACCGAACGCGTTATACAGGGCGTTATCGACATCAGCCATGCTGATCCCCAACCGGCTGGCGCTGTCACGGTCGACATTGACATACGCCACCAGACCTTTGTCCTGCCAGTCGCTGCTCACGTCCGAAAGCTGCGGCAACTGCTGCAGTTTCTCCACCAGTTGCGGCACCCAGGTACTTAGCGCATCCAGCGATGTCGCCTGCAACGTGAACTGATACTGCGTACGGCTCACCTGGGTATCGATGGTGAGATCCTGCGTCGGCTGAAGATAGAGATCCACGCCCGGCACGGTGTCTACCGCGTGTTGCAGGCGCGAAATCACCTGCGAAACGCGATCGTCGCGCTCATCAAGGGGCTTCAGGTTGATTTGCAGACGGGCGCTGTTCAGTGCCGGATTGGTACCATCCACGCCGACAAATGCGGTCAGACTTTCGACGGCAGGGTCTTTGAGAATAAGGTCGGAGACCTGACGCTGGCGCTGCGCCATGTTGGCGAAGGAGCTGGATTGCGGCGCCTGCAGCGTTCCCTGAATAATGCCGTTATCCTGGATCGGGAAGAATCCTTTTGGGATAAATACCCACAACATTACGCTCAGGAGCAGCGTGCCCAGGGCGACGCTGAGCGTCAGCCAGGGATGGTTGAGCACCTTCGCCAACAGATGACCATATCCGGCGATAATGCGTTCAAACATTTTTTCCGAGGCGCGCGAGAAACGGTTTTGCTTGCGCAGAGATTCCTGACTCAGCATCCGTGCGCACATCATTGGGGTGAGCGTTAGCGACACCACGGCGGAAATCAGAATGGCAACCGCCAGCGTCACGGCAAATTCGCGAAACAGTCGCCCGACGATATCGCCCATAAACAGCAGAGGGATAAGCACCGCAATCAATGAGAAGGTTAACGAGATAATGGTAAAGCCGATCTCGCCCGCCCCTTTGAGCGCGGCCGCCAGCGGTTTCTCGCCTTTTTCGATATAACGCGAAATGTTTTCGATAACCACAATGGCGTCATCCACCACAAAACCGGTGGCGATGGTGAGCGCCATCAACGTCAGGTTATTGATGGAGAAATCGAGAAAAACCATCACGGCAAAGGTGCCGATCAGCGACAGCGGCACGGCGACGCCGGGAATAATGGTGGCCGGAATATTGCGCAAGAACAGGTAGATAATCATCACAACCAACGCAATGGCCAGCATCAGCTCGAACTGGGTGTCTGTCACCGAGGCGCGAATATTGGTGGTGCGATCTGACAGTACCGTCACCTTGACCGATTTCGGCAAACTGTCGGTCAGTTGCGGCAGCATCTGACGAATACTGTCTGCGGTGGAGATGATATTTGCGCCGGGCTGGCGCTGCACATTCATCACGATGGCTTGTTCTTTATTGGCCCAGGCGCCCAGCCAACGGTTTTCTGCACCTTGTTCAACGGTGGCGACATCGCCCAGGCGAACAGGCGCACCGTTCTGATAAGCCACGATCAACTGGCGATATTCATCCACGGACTGCATCTGATCGTTGGCGGAGAGCGTTACCGCGCGCGTGGGGCCATCGAGGCTGCCTTTTGCCGAATTGACGTTCGCGCCGGTGATGGCGGTACGGATGGTTTCGCTGGTGAGTCCCAATGCGGCGATGGCCTGCGCATTCAGTTTCACGCGTACTGACGGGCGTTGTCCGCCGGAAAGCGTCACTAAACCGACGCCGGAAACCTGCGAAATTTTTTGCGCTACCCGTGTTTCGACCATATCTTCTACCTGCGTCATGGGCAGGGCGGTAGAGGTGACGGCCAGCGTCATAATGGGCGGATCTGCCGGGTTAACTTTGCTGTAAACCGGAGGGTTAGGGAGATCGTCCGGCAGCAGATTGGTGGCGGCGTTAATGGCGGCCTGCACTTCCTGCTCGGCGACATCCAGCGGCAGTGAAAGCTGGAACTGTAGCGTCACCACCGATGCGCCACCTGAACTCTGCGACGACATCTGTTTCAGACCCGACATTTGCCCAAACTGGCGCTCAAGGGGGGCGGTGACGGCGGAGGTCATCACATCGGGGCTGGCGCCAGGATAGAGCGTCACCACCTGAATCGTCGGATAGTCTACTTCGGGCAATGCGGCAACGGGCAAGAACCGATAGCCGATAATCCCGGCCAACAGAATTGCCACCATCAATAGCGTTGTGGCGACGGGGCGCAGAATAAACAGACGGGAAGGGCCGCCCGTTCTGCCTGGCGGTAACACCTGCATCAGGAGTTCGCTCCTTTTTTGCCATATTCTCGCGTAGTGGCTTTACCGTCAGTTGGGGTTGCGGAGTGCGCCTCCACAACGTCAACTTTCGCCCCTTCAGTCAGACGGTCAATACCGTCGGTGACGACACGATCGCCGACGGACAATCCGGCGCTAATCACCACTTTCTGGCTGTCCTGAATGCCGGGTTTCACCTGATGTTTACTGACCTTGTTTTCGTCATTCAATACCCAGACAAAATGGCCTTCGTTACCCATTTGTACGGCGGCAGTCGGTATAACAACCGCGTTGTGCTCGGTATCAACCAACATTCGCGCATTGACAAACTGATTCGGAAACAACGTATCATCCTGATTATTAAAGCGCGCTTTGATCTTAATGGTGCCGGTTGTGGCATCAATCTGGTTGTCCAGGCTCAGCAATACGCCTTCACTTAGCTTTTGTGCGTTGGTGCGATCCCAGGCCTCAACCGTGACGGTTTTCCCCGCTTTTTGTGCCTGCACCACCGTGGCGATATCGCTTTCCGGCAGGGTAAAAATGAGATCGATAGGGTGTGTCTGAGTGATAACGACGATCCCGGTGGTGTCGCTGCTGGCAATCTGATTACCAATATCCACCTGTTTCAAACCGACGCGCCCGTCAACCGGCGCGGTAATACGGCTCCAGTCAAGCTGGAGTTGCGCGCTGGCGACGCTGGCTTCATCAGCTTTGATCGTTCCCTGGGTTTCGCTGACCAGCGCCTGTTGGGCGTCCAGTTCCTGACGAGAAACGAGATTGGTTTTCGCCAGTTGTTGAAAGCGGGCTAAATCACGGCGGGCATTCGCCAGGGTGGCGTTGTCTTTGGCTAATTGTCCCTGGGCCTGCGCTAACGCGACCCTGAACTGGCTGGGATCAATCTCCGCCAACAGATCGCCTGCTTTGACCTGTTGTCCTTCCTGAAAATGCAGCGCCATCAGTTGACCGTCTACACGACTGCGTACCGTCACCGTGTTGGCCGCCGTCACGGTTCCCAACCCGGTCAGATAGCGCGGCACCGCTTGTTCCACGGCAGTTGCAGCCTGCACTGGCGCTAACGGGCCGGAGCGCATACCGCGTCGACCTTGCCCGGTGGGATGTTGTGTATGCCCGGTTGCACCCGGCGTTGTTCCCTGTGTTTCACCACGATTGTGCCAGAACCAGACTGCGGAAATGGCCACCGTTGCGACCACAATAGCGAACACCCAGCGGGATTTGTTACTGCCTTTCATCGTTATAAGTTTCTCATCCTGAAACGTTTCGCGGAATGATACTAGTTTAGCCATCTAACAAGGGAGAATAATGGAGGAATTATGAAACACTGTCTGGATTCGTCTGAATGGCGACGGGCTTTGCGAGGCGTTACGCAACAATTATCGGCAAAAATAGAGCGCGCGGGGTATTACGTTAAAGTGGCGGCACGGCGAAGGAGGTAAGCCACAGATTTCAGCAGGACGCTGAAACGGGAAAGCCCCTCCCGAGGAAGGGGCCTTAAATAAGGAAAGGGTTATGATGAGGCTAGTCATCATACTGGTGATACTCTTAGTGATCAGCTTGCCAGCATACTAAGACACCAGGGGGAGGGGGAAACCTCTCCCATACCCTCACTCCTGACGTTAATCGTTGGCAACGATAAAGTCAATCCACACGCTGTTCAGCTTGCGAGATGGTTAGCGAAAAACCACGTCCGCCCAGCGTGCCAGACCGGCGGTTACCGAGCCAAAATCATCGCCTCCGGCAATCGGAATTCCCGGTAGCTGTTCGGCCAGTGCTTTCCTGAGCAGCGGTGAACGTGCGCTGCCGCCGGTCAGGTAAATCACATCCGGTTTTTCCTGTGCGTTATCCAGCGCCAGTTGAACCTGTTCCAGAATTCTTGCCAGTGGCTGATTCAGCGCTGCTTCCAGCCCTTGCTGGCTGATCGCTGCTGCAAGTTCGTCGCTGATGAAAGGCAACGACGTGGTGACATGGGGCTGTTCGGAAAGGGCAATTTTGCTCTCTTCCGCACTGCGCACCAGGCGATAGCTCAGACGTTGACGCCAGACTTTGAGCAGCAGCGCAACTTTGTCTGCGTCACGCGCATCACGCACCAGATCGTTCAGTAAGCGACCGTTGGCGGTGCTGTAAAAATCACTTTGTGCCGGAACATCGTTTATCGCGACGGCATTCCACCAAGGCAGAATGGGCAGCGCGATGCCTTTTTCTGTTTCGCCCCCCATGCCGAGCAGCGGCATCAGGTTCTTAAACGCCAGCGCGATATCAAGATCGTTACCGCCGACGCGACATCCACTGTGTCCGAGCAGACTGGTTTCGCGGTCAGCGCGTTGATGCCATTGGGGGCCCATCAACAGCAAGGAGCAGTCCGTAGTACCGCCGCCAATGTCGACAACCAGAACCCGTTTTTCTTCGCGCAGCGTGGCCTCATAATCCAGCCCTGCTGCAACCGGTTCATACTGAAATACCACATCCGCAAACCCCGCGCGCTTTGCCGCACGCTCCAGAATCCCTTGCGCCTGGGCATTGGCGTCGTCTCCGCCTAATCCCTGGAAGTTGATCGGGCGACCAATGACCGCCTGGTGTATCGATTCGGGCAACTGGCTTTGTGCCTGAAGGCGGATGTGCAGCATCATGGCGCAAACCAAATCCTCGAACAGCGCAACCTGCTGTGGCTTAAGTCCGGTGGCACCTAAGAAAGATTTGGGCGATTTAACGAAGTAAACCTCTTCGGGATCGTCAATGTACTGGGCCAGAGAGGCGAGTCCAAACTGGATGCTGCCCGCGTTGACATCAATATCTTCTTCCCGGTTATAGCGCACCGCGCGACGCAACAACGCCTGCGTCTCTGCATCCGTTGCCGGAACATCGTGATGGCGGTACAACCACTCACTCACCGCTTCGCGCGTGGGAGCGCACAGCATAGAAGGCAACAACGTGCTGTTATTTTCCATTCGGAGCAGGCGTGGTTGCCCATCTTGCATAACGGCCACTGAACAGTTCGCCGTACCGTAATCAAAACCAATAAACACTGAAAAATCCCCATGCCAGTGAAGAAGGGGCGTGACTTTAACGAAATGTTGCCGCCCCGACAACTGGAATATGAAAGCAAGGCGTAACGCGGATAAACCGTTTATGCTGAAGTCTTACCGTTAAAGGAGTCGCAATGTATACCCTGAGCTGGCAACCGCCGTATGACTGGTCCTGGATGTTGGGTTTTCTCGCCGCGCGTGCGGTTGATGGCGTGGAGACCGTGGGCGCGTCGTCCTACGTGCGAAGTCTGGCTATTGGGGAGCATCGGGGACTGCTGACTGCGGTGCCAGACTCTCAGACCCATTCATTGCAGATTACCCTGAGTCCTGGTTTACAGCCCGTAGCAGCAGAATGTCTGGCGAAAATCGAGTGTCTCTTCGATCTTCGCTGTGATCCGTTGCGGGTGAGTGATGCGCTTGGCGAACTGGGGGCTGCACGCCCAGGGTTACGTCTGCCGGGCGCTGTTGATGCGTTTGAACAGGGCGTGCGGGCGATTCTGGGGCAACTGGTCAGTGTGGCGATGGCCGCTAAACTGACCGCGAAGGTGGCTCGCCGTTATGGTGAGACGCTGGAAGATGCCGCAGATTATGTCTGTTTTCCCGGCCCTGAAACGTTGGCCGCTGCGAACCCGGTCGAGCTTAAAGCCCTGGGAATGCCGCTCAAACGCGGTGAGGCGTTGGTTCATTTGGCTCAGGCGACGCTTAATGGCGCATTAGCGGTCACGCCGCCCTCTGACATTGAGCTTGGCGTCAAAGCGCTGCAAACGTTTCCCGGTATTGGTCGCTGGACCGCCAATTACTTCGCGCTGCGCGGCTGGCAGGCAAAGGACATTTTTTTGCCAGACGATTATCTGATTAAACAGCGCTTTCCCGGCATGACGCCCGCGCAGATTCGGCGCTATGCCGAACGCTGGAAACCCTGGCGCTCCTACGCGTTGTTGCATATCTGGTATACGGAAGGCTGGCAGCCGTCAGTTGATGGCGAAATAGCTGGTGCTAAGTAGCAGATCCAACGGCTTAGCGTCCGCAATGATATCGCCATAAATCAGGTCAATCCCGATGCCGGAAAGCGCATCCATAATAACCGGCGTCTGCACCGGGCCGACCAGCGTTTTGATCCCCAGTCGCTGTGCATTGCCCTGGATGATTGAAACCAGCATTTCGTCCATCAAATTCCCGTGCAAGCTGGTGGCGAGTTCACTTTCAAGCAGCAGATAGTCAGCCATGTGTGGAGTCAGATGGCTGAAGAGTTCCAGATCGCGACCGACCTGGCTGAAAATAATCCGGCATCCCGCCTGGCGCAGTTTTTGAATGGCAGAAGTGGTTTCAGTTGGATGTGTGATCATGACATCGGCTGGCACCACCAGGTGCAGCAGACGTGCCGGGAGCGGGCTGAGTTCAAGGTGAGTGAGTAACTCATCGATCAGGGTCGCGCTGCTTAACCCGGCGGCGGAAAGGGGGAGGGCGACGCTCAGCCCCTTACTGGCAACGGGCTGGGCTGCATGATGGAAAAACTCATGCAGTACGCGGCGGTCGAGCGCATGATTGAGCGCCGGGTCAACCAATCCTGCGCGGAAGGCTTGTTCTTCCACGACGTCGCCTTCACGGGTCCACAGGCGTAATGAAATCAACCAGAAGCTGCATGTTTCAGGGATCCTCGGTGATGCCACTCCCCGCGCCATCATCAGCAAATGATGATCTTTAATCATATGCCACTGCTCATCCAGCGACATCATTCCCCGCTCTTTGTGAGTCTCTTCTTGCTGAGGCTCATACACGGTGGCGCGACCACGGCCACTGTTTTTGGAGGCGTAACAGGCGATGTCGGCCTGAGACATGACGTCCGTTGCCAGATAATTGCGTTCGTCAATCCGCGTTATCCCGGCGCTGGCGCCAATACGGTGCAGGCGCCCTTCCCACATAAAGTGGTAATCGTTGATGGCGTTAATCATTCGCGTTGCGATGAAACGGGCGCTTTCGATATTACAGTCTGGCAGTAACAACCCAAATTCATCCCCGCCCAGTCGCGCCAGCACGTCGCTGGAACGGATCATACTGAGCATGAGCGCGGAGATCTCACGCAACAGCGCGTCACCGGCGGCATGGCCTGCGCTGTCGTTGACGGCTTTGAAACGGTCAAGGTCAATAAAGATCAGGGCATGGCGTTGGTGGGTGTCGTGAACGGTTTGCAGCAAACGCTTCAGATGGTTTTCGAAACTGACCCGGTTCGCCAGGTGGGTCAGGGCGTCATGGGATGCGCTGTAACTGAGCTGGCGCAGCATTTTGCGCGATTCAGTGACATCCTGGATAACCAATACCGATCCAATATTGCCACCGTCCAGCGTACTGAGCGGGGTAATGCTGTAATGGATATCGTAGTTGCCGCCGGTACGGCAATGCAGCACCACATCCTGCTCAATTGCGGAGCGGGACATGTCTGCGCTGTAGATGTTTTCCATTAACGGGCCGTTGTCGCCAAAGGTAATGCGCAGCACGGTCAGGAGCGGCACCCCCATTGCGTCATTTTGCTGCCAGCCACTCATCTTTTCCGCCACCGGGTTCATAAAGGTGACGTTCATGTCGACGTCAATACACACCACGGCTTCCCCGATGGAATCCAGCGTAATGTGCAGGCGCTCTTTTTCCTGGTATAGCGCTTCGTTCAACTGCTTCACTTCGGTCATGTCCATATTGATGCCGAGTAAGCGTTCCACTTCGCCGTCTTTATTTAATACCCGGTTAGCCAGCGAACGGATATGGCGGATGCCGCCTTTTACCGCAATACGAAACTCCAGTTTGAAGGGGCGGCGGGCGGTGAGCGCATCCCGGATCACTCTTTCTGCGTGATCGCGATCTTCTGGCAACACGCAGTCATACCAGACTTGCCACGAGGGTTTGATGTGCTGCGGGATTTCGTAGAGATCGAACATACGCTTATCCCAACTGATCACATCAGGCTGCAGCTCCCACTCCCAGATGCCAATACCGCCTGCTTCATTCGCCAGCGTAATCCGCTCCATCAGGCGTTTATTTACCCGTTCGGTTTGCTTCAGGTCGTTGATATCTTCAATCTGCGCAATAAAGTAGAGCGGGGTGGCATCGCTATGACGCACCAGCGAGACGGTCAGCAGCGCCCAGACCACTTCTCCGTCCCGGGTGTAGTAGCGCTTTTCCATCGAGTAACTGTTGATATCGCCGAGCACCAGCATATTGAGCTGTTCAAGATCGTTATTGAGATCTTCCGGCCAGGTCAGTTGCTGGAACGTGAGCGCGCGTAGTTCATCCTGGCTATAGCCAAGAAACTGGCACAGCGCTTTATTCGCTTGCAGCCACTGGCCTTCGGTACCGACCAGCGCCATGCCGATGGCGGAGTATTCCATGGCGTTGCGAAAGCGCGCCTCGCTTTCGGAAATGTGTTTACGCTCAGTCCGAAACGCGTACATCACCATGGTCATCACGTTGGCGGGCAGCAGAATCATTAAAAACGGCAGCCAGGGGACGTTCGCCATGATGTTGGCTTTTGGCGTTGAGAGCAGCGAGGGATCGACGGCCATCATTAATGACACCATCATCACGGTCACGAGGAAGATTAAAAAGGCTTCCACGCGCGGCAGACGTACCGCGCTCCACATCAGCAACACGATGACGCTGGTAAACGGCCACGGCAGATATTGCATTGAGAGCCAACTCAGCACCAGCGTGACGGCCAGTGTCAGCAGCGTCTCAAGCAATAAACGCGGGTCACGGTGGCGCAACAAATAATGTGGTTTAAACAGCAACCCCAGGGGAACCAGCGCCAGCGCGCCAATTGATTCAGAAAGAACCCAAATAAGAGATGCTTTTAACTGCGCGCTTTCCGGCACCAGCAGCCAGATAAGGAGCCCGCCCACCAGAGGCGGAACCACCGCGCTGCCAATCGCCAGACGGATCCAGTCGCTCAGATTTTGTAATGGGTTATACCAGGGCAGAAGTTTACGCAGCAATATTGCGCCGATGACGGCTTCGAGAATGTTAATTGCGGTATAGGTAAAGTTCAGCGAGGTATCAGGAAAAAGCAGTAACGCCGCGCCGAGACTCCCGAGCGAGCAGGAGAGCGCAATCCCTGGCCACATGCGGCCCGCGTGGCGGTAAAACGCCACCATCATAATCGAGGTCGGGAACCACAATGGCGCCAGTTGTGTACCAAAACGCGATAATTCGAGCGAAAACAGCGTAAAGATAAAGGCCACCAGGCCTAAACTGACAAGACGCAGTAGAGGATGGGGTAGGGTAACTAAAACATGTTGGAATGGTTTACTCATTACCGCGTTATCCGAATAGCCCGTACCGTCACGGAACACCCGGACGCGTCAGTTTTTATCTGTGGTTATGCTAGTACAAACAATTTACAATTTATACGCCAACTGCTCATAAAATGACACGATTAGGTTAATAATTCCTTACTAATGGCAATAACCTTCTTGCCTGCTTTAAAGTTGACCATTTTAATTTGCGAAAGGGAAATATTGGGGCGTAATTTAGCACCCGCTGCGCCATCTGCTATCTCGACTGGTATCGAGCGCCTGAAATCCCTATAATTGCCGCGTTTGGCGTTTCTACGCCGCCCTCCCTAACATCCAGGTTATTCAGGTCGCTAAATTTATGACTGATCAGTCTCATCAGTGCGTCATTATCGGTATCGCTGGCGCGTCCGCTTCCGGCAAAAGTCTCATTGCCAGTACCCTTTATCGTGAGTTGCGTGAACAAGTCGGTGATGCACATATTGGCGTTATTCCCGAAGACAGCTATTACAAAGATCAAAGCCATCTGTCGATGGAAGAGCGCGTAAAAACCAACTATGACCATCCCAACGCGATGGATCACAGCTTGCTGTTTCAACATCTGCAAACGCTTAAACGCGGTTGTCCGATTGAACTGCCGGTGTACAGCTATGTTGAACATACCCGTATGAAAGAAACAGTTCGCGTGGAACCGAAAAAAGTCATCATCCTGGAAGGTATTTTGTTGCTGACGGATGCGCGGTTACGTGAAGAGATGAACTTCTCTATTTTTGTCGATACCCCGCTGGATATTTGCCTGATGCGTCGCATCAAACGCGACGTCAATGAGCGCGGCCGTTCTATGGATTCGGTGATGGCGCAGTATCAGAAAACCGTCCGTCCGATGTTCCTGCAGTTTATCGAACCCTCTAAACAGTATGCGGATATTATCGTGCCGCGCGGCGGTAAGAACCGCATCGCTATCGATATTCTGAAAGCGAAAATCAGTCAGTTCTTTGAATAAGTTCAGCGAATTGTGTACCGTTCAGTGATAACCTGGTTCGCCCTTGACGCACCAGACGTCAAGGGATTGATGCTCAAAAGGAGAAAGTACTATGCGTTTGTGTGACCGAGATATTGAAGCCTGGCTGGATGAAGGCCGTTTGTCGATCAACCCGCGTCCTCCTGTAGAGCGCATCAACGGCGCGACAGTCGATGTGCGCCTGGGCAATAAGTTTCGCACGTTCAGTGGCCACACGGCCGCCTTTATCGACCTGAGTGGCCCTAAAGCGGAAGTGAGCGCCGCGCTGGATCGCGTGATGAGCGATGAAATCGTGCTGGAAGAAGGCGAGGCCTTTTTCCTGCATCCTGGCGAACTGGCGCTGGCGGTGACCTATGAGTCTGTTACGCTGCCGCCGGATCTGGTGGGATGGCTGGACGGTCGTTCTTCGCTGGCGCGTCTGGGGTTGATGGTGCACGTGACTGCGCACCGTATCGATCCCGGCTGGTCGGGTTGTATTGTGCTGGAGTTTTACAATTCCGGGAAATTACCGCTGGCGCTGCGCCCTGGTATGTTGATTGGCGCCCTGAGCTTCGAGCCGCTTTCCGGCCCCGCAGCGCGTCCTTACAATCGTCGTGAAGACGCGAAGTATCGCGATCAACAAGGCGCGGTAGCCAGTCGGATTGATAAAGACTAAGCCTTTTCCGATCCATTGAGGATAGCATGAGACGATTTCTGACGACGCTGATGATCTTACTGGTCGTGCTGGTGGCCGGTTTTTCTGCGTTAGTTATGTTGGTCAATCCAAATGATTTCCGCGCATATATGGTGCAGCAGGTTGCTGCGCGTAGCGGATATCAACTCGAACTGGATGGGTCACTGCGTTGGCATGTCTGGCCGCAGCTTAGCATCCTCTCCGGGCGGATGACCTTAACGGCGCAAGGTGCAAGTGAGCCGTTAATTCGCGCTGACAACATGCGTCTTGACGTCTCTTTATGGCCGCTTTTGAGCCATCAGCTCAATATTGAGCAGGTGATGCTGAAAGGGGCCGTGATCCAACTGACCCCGCAATCGGAAGCGATGCCTGGCAAAGACGCGCCGGTTGCGCCAAAAGACAATACGCTACCGGACATTGCTGAAGATCGCGGTTGGTCGTTTGATATCGCCAGTTTACGCGTGGCAGACAGCGTGCTGGTTTTCCAGCATGAGAACGATGAGCAGGTCACGGTTCGCGATATCCATTTGCAAATGGACCAGGATACCCAACATCGCGGTTCGTTCGAGTTTTCCGGGCGCGTCAACCGTGACCAGCGCGATCTCAACCTTGCCCTGAATGGTACGGTTGATGCTTCTGATTATCCGCATAATCTGGAGGCCTCGATTCAACAGTTTACCTGGCAATTGCAGGGCGCTGATTTACCCAAACAAGGGATTCAGGGGCAAGGACAATTACAGGCACAGTGGCAGGAAGAAGACAAAAAACTCTCTTTTAGCCAGCTTAATTTAACGGCCAATGACAGCACGCTCACCGGAAAAACAGAGATAACGCTCAATGATAAACCGGAATGGGTGATTGACCTTCAGTTTGGCAAGCTCAATCTTGATAATCTTCTCCCGCATAATGAAGAGGTGCCTGGCGCAAACGGTATAACGCAGCAGGGGCAGAGCCAGCCAACGCTCGCAAGACCGGTTATCTCATCACGGATTGATGAACCGGCGTACAGCGGCTTGCACGGTTTTTCTGCGGACATTTCGTTGCAGGCGGCAGATGTCCGTTGGCGGGGCATGGCGTTTACCGATGTTGCTGCCAAAATGTCGAATCAGTCAGGGCTGCTGAATATCGATAAGCTAGAAGGGAAACTCGATGGCGGTCTGGTTTCGCTGCCGGGTGAACTGGATGCCAGGGCGCAGGAACCGCAGGCGGTGTTTCATCCCCGTCTCGAGAATGTTGAGATTGGAACCATTCTTAAAGCCTTTAATTACCCCATCTCTCTGACCGGGAAGATGTCGCTGACCGGGGAGTTCTCTGGCGCGGATATTGATGCGTGGGCGTTTCGCCATAGCTGGCAGGGTCAGGCGCGTGTTGAAATGAACGACACGCAGATGGAAGGGATGAACTTCCAACAGTTGGTGCAACAAGCTGTTGAGCGTAACGGCGGCGATGTGCAATCACAACAAAGCTTCGATAACGCCACGCGTCTGGATCACTTTGAGAGCGATGTCACGCTCAGCAAAGGCGAGCTGACGCTCAACGATATGCAGGGGCAATCCTCGCTGCTGGCGCTTTCCGGTAAAGGGACGTTGGATCTTATCGATCAGACCTGTGACACCGAATTTAATATTAAGGTGCTCGACGGCTGGACAGGGGACAGTAAGCTGGTCACTTTCCTGCAAGAGACGCCGGTTCCGCTCAGGGTTTACGGGAACTGGAATTCACTGAATTACACCCTAAAAGTAGACCAGCTCTTGCGCAAACATATGCAGGATGAAGCGAAACGCCGTCTCAACAACTGGGCGGATCGCAATAAAGATAGCCGTAACGGTAAAGACGTGAAGCAGTTGCTTGATAAGATGTAAGCATTGACCGGATGGCCCCCCATTTTGCGGGCCATCCCGTTTCCATCACACCTCGTAGTCCAGATCTTCCTCATCATGACGCAGCGGAATCAACTGCACCTTTTGCACCCGATGGCTTTCGACCTGTAACGTTTTTAACAGATAATCGCCGACCTGAACTTCTTCACCGGGTTTCGGTACCCGTTGTAGGTATTCCATCAGCAGCCCGGCGATCGTGTGGTATTCACGTTTCTCGTCCAGCGGCAACGGAACATATTGCACAAGGTCTTCCAGCGGCATATGACCATTGGCGGTCCAGGAGCCGTCCGGGTTCTTCTGAATGTCGTGACGGGCGTCGATCTCTTCGACTTCATTGGGCAGGTTCCCGGCAATCGTCTCCATCACATCACTGAGCGTGACAATCCCTTCAACAGAACCAAACTCATCCACCACAAAGGCAAAGTGGGTGCGCGCGTTACGGAACTGCTCCAGGGCGGGAAGCAACGGCAGCGTTTCCGGGAACACCAGCGGCTGGCGGATCAGCGCCCGCAGGTCGAGCGGCTCACCGCGCAGCGATTGCTGTAACAGATCGATGACGTGCACCACGCCAACCAAATCTTCTTGCTCATTTTCTGCGGTGACAACCAGCCGGGTATGCTGATTTTTCTCCAGCAAGGCGCGGACGTCGGCTTCGGGAGCGCTGAGATCGATATGCTCAATGTCGTGACGCGAGGTCATGATACTGCTGACAGTACGTTGATTCAGATTCAGTACTCGCCCAATCATTCGTCGTTCTTGCGGATTGAAGATCTGGCGATTGTCGTGATCCACCAGCATTGAGGCGGTTTGTGCATCCAGTTCGGCGTCTTCTTTTTGCCCGCTCAGCAGGCGCATAACCGCCTCTGTGGTGCGCTGGCGCAAGGTATGGTTCGCAGACAGAAAGCGACGGCGGTTAAAAATCGCCAGTTGGTTAAGGGCTTCAATCATCACCGAGAACCCGATAGCGGCGTACAGATACCCTTTCGGAATGTGGAACCCAAATCCATCAGCCACAAGGCTGAACCCGATCATCAGCAAGAAGCTGAGACACAGAATAACGATAGTCGGGTGGCTATTAACAAAGCGCGTCAGGGACTTGCTGGCAAGCAGCATCAGGCTAATGGCGATAATCACGGCGGCCATCATGACGGCAAGGTGATCGACCATCCCCACGGCGGTGATAACCGAATCGAGCGAGAAGATGGCATCCAGTACTACGATTTGTGCCACCACACCCCAGAACTTTGCCCCCTTCCGCTGAGTGGGATTATCGCTGTCTTTCCCTTCCAGCCTTTCGTTCAGCTCCATGGTGGCTTTAAACAGCAAGAAGAAGCCGCCAAACAGCATAATCAGGTCACGCGCACTGAAGCTAAGCCCATGGATGCTGAAAAGGGGGTTGGTCAACGTGACCAGCCATGAGATTGACGCCAGCAACAGCAGGCGCATGACCATTGCTAACAGCAGCCCGATGATACGCGCACGGTCACGCTGCGCGGGAGGCAGTTTTTCTGCGAGGATAGCAATAAAGACGAGGTTATCAATGCCGAGGACTAACTCAATCACAATAAGCGTGACGAGTCCGGCCCAGATTGACGGATCGGCAATCCATTCCATAGTAAACGTAATACCCCAGGTTATATGACAATTGTCACAATTCGATCATGGATAAAGCTGGGCCAAATTGCAATGCCGTAACGCGATTTCTCTTCCTTTTATATCAACGGGCGCAGCATAAAATTGACGTCAAAATAACCACACTATTTTCGCAGGGAAAGCATAGAGTACGGAATTATATTTAGGATATATCGCAGGTAGTTGTCTAAATTAAATATTGTCAACATCAATAAAATCCTAAAATTATAAACAAACAAGGCTTAATATTAATCTTAAAAAGAGTGAGGGTCGGACTTGTTACCTTGCCTGCTATTACGTTAGCTGCAACAATTCTGGCAGTATTAATGCCCGGCAAAAATATTCTTCAGTGATGAAGCAGACGCTGTCTGTTCTTTATTATTTTCTGCAATGCCAGCTTTGCTGGCAAGAATATAAAAATAAAGAGGATTGCAAAAACTTAAGTGAATCAGTGTATTGGTAGCTAGAAAGCCAAGGGCGGTAGCGTGTCTGGCTGCCGGAAGACGAGCCTCTATTATTCTGTCAATAGCCTGTGGATGAAAGCCGATTTTTTAGGACTGATGCCAGTTAAATTCCTGGTCAATTAACTGCAAGGTAAATATGAACAGGTGAAGTCGCTATTTAAATTGCACAGGATAATTACTCTACCAAAGTGATAAATAATCAATGATGAAATCCAAAATGAAATTGATGCCATTATTGGTGTCGGTAGCCCTGATAAGTGGGTGCACAGTACTTCCGGGCAGCAATATGTCTACGATGGGAAAAGATGTCATCAAACAACAGGACGCTGATTTTGATCTCGACCGAATGGTGAATGTCTATCCGTTAACCCCGCGTTTGGTTGAACAATTACGCCCGCGACCCAACGTGGCGCAACCCAATATGTCGCTGGACCAGGAGATCGCCAGCTACCAGTACCGGGTCGGTGCAGGCGACGTGCTGAATGTGACTGTCTGGGATCACCCGGAACTGACCACCCCGGCGGGGCAGTATCGTAGTTCCAGCGACGCCGGGAACTGGGTGCAGCCTGACGGCACGATGTTTTATCCCTACATTGGCAAAGTCAGCGTGGTCGGAAAAACGCTGGGTGAAATCCGCAGTGATATTACCGGGCGCTTAGCGAAGTACATTGCTGACCCGCAGGTGGACGTTAATATCGCCGCTTTCCGCTCGCAGAAGGCGTATGTCTCCGGGCAGGTGAATAAATCGGGCCAGCAGGCGATCACCAACGTTCCTCTGACCGTCCTCGACGCCATTAATGCTGCTGGCGGTTTAACGGACACCGCCGACTGGCGCAATGTGGTGCTGACTCATAAAGGGCAGGAGCAGCGCATTTCCCTGCAGGCGCTGATGCAAAACGGCGATCTCAGTCAGAATCGACTGCTGTATCCCGGGGACATCCTGTTTGTGCCACGCAATGACGATCTGAAAGTCTTCGTGATGGGCGAAGTGAAGAAACAGAGCACGCTCAAAATGGACTTCAGCGGTATGACGCTGACCGAAGCGCTGGGAACGGCGGAAGGCATCGATCTGACGACCTCCAACGCCAGCGGCATCTTTGTGATCCGTCCGCTGAAAGGCGAGGGCGGGCGTAACGGCAAGATTGCCAATATCTATCAGCTAGATATGTCCGATGCCACGTCTCTGGTGATGGCGACGGAATTCCGTCTGCAACCTTACGACGTGGTTTATGTCACGACCGCGCCGGTGGCTCGCTGGAACCGTCTGATCAATCAGTTGCTGCCGACCATTAGCGGTGTCCGTTACATGACGGATACGGCCAGCGACATTCACACCTGGTAATCGTCATGTTTAACAAAATCTTAGTTGTCTGCGTGGGGAACATTTGCCGTTCCCCAACGGCAGAACGTTTGCTGAAACATTATCACCCCGCGCTGACGGTGGAATCCGCCGGTTTAGGGGCGCTGTCTGGTCATGGGGCCGACCCGGCGGCATTCAGCGTCGCGGCGGCGCATAACCTCTCTTTGGAAGGGCACTGCGCACGTCAGATATCCGGGCGTATGTGCCGCGACTATGACCTGATTCTGACCATGGAAAAACGCCATATTGCCCGGTTATGCGAGATAGCGCCGGAGATGCGCGGCAAAGTGATGTTGTTTGGTCATTGGGACAGTGAACGTGAAATACCCGATCCGTATCGCAAAAGTCGTGATGCGTTTGAAGCGGTGTACTCACTCCTTGAACGGTCTGCCCGCCAGTGGGCGCAGGCACTGAATGCAGAGCAGGGAAAACAATGACAGAAAACGTAAAACAGTCTGCGGCACCCGTAACGGGCAATGATGAAATTGATATTGGCCGTCTGGTGGGAACCGTTATTGAGGCGCGCTGGTGGGTTCTTGGCATCACGGCGGCGTTTGCGCTGTGCGCCAGCATCTACACCCTCTTTGCCACGCCTATCTACAGTGCCGATGCGCTGGTGCAGATTGAGCAGAATAACGGTAACTCACTGGTGCAGGATATCGGCTCGGCGCTGTCGAATAAACCGCCAGCGTCAGACGCAGAAATCCAGCTTATTCAGTCGCGCCTGGTGCTGGGAAAAACGGTGGACGACCTCAATCTGGATATTGCCGTCACCAAAAACAGCTTTCCGCTGTTTGGCACCGGGTGGGATCGCCTGATGGGGCGTCAGAATGACACGGTAAAAGTGACCACGTTCACCCGCCCGAAGGCGATGAATGAGCAGGTGTTTACCCTGCATGTTCTGAGCGACAAAACGTATGAACTGACCAGCGACGGCGGTTTTAGCGCACGGGGTCAGGTGGGACAGTCGCTCAGCAAAGAGGGCGTTACCCTGAACGTTAGCGCGATTCAGGCCGCGCCAGACAGTGAATTCACGGTGACGAAATTCTCCACCCTGGGGATGATCAACACGTTGCAAAACAACCTGACGGTGACGGAAAACGGGAAAGACACGGGCGTATTAAGCCTCAGTTTTACCGGAGAAGACAGAGAGCAGATCCGCGACATTCTTAACAGCATCACCCGCAACTATTTGCAGCAAAATGTTGAGCGCAAATCCGAAGAGGCGGCCAAAAGCCTGGCGTTCCTGGCGAAACAACTGCCTGAAGTCCGGGGCCGTCTGGATATTGCAGAGAACAAACTGAACGCTTTTCGCCAGGACAAAGACTCGGTCGATTTGCCGCTGGAAGCGAAAGCGGTGCTGGATTCGATGGTCAACATCGATGCCCAGTTGAACGAACTGACGTTCAAAGAGGCGGAAATTTCCAAGCTGTACACCAAAGTGCATCCGGCTTACCGCACATTGCTGGAAAAACGCAAGGCGCTGGAAGAGGAAAAAAACAAGCTGAATGGCCGCGTGACGGCGATGCCGAAAACGCAGCAGGAAATTGTCCGTCTGACGCGTGATGTGGAATCCGGCCAGCAGGTCTATATGCAACTGCTGAATAAACAGCAGGAGCTGAAAATCACGGAGGCCAGTACGGTAGGCGATGTCAGGATCGTCGACCCGGCCATCGCACAGCCCGGTGTACTGAAGCCGAAGAAAGCGCTGATTATTCTCGGCAGCATTATTCTCGGCCTGATGCTTTCCATCGTTGGCGTTCTGCTGCGCGCCTTGCTTAATCGAGGGATTGAAAGCCCGCAGGCGCTGGAGGAGAACGGGATCAGCGTCTATGCCAGCATTCCGCTGTCGGAGTGGCAAAAGGCGCACGATAACGTCAAAACCGTTAAAGGCGTTAAGCGCTACAAGCAGAGCCAGTTGCTGGCGGTGGGCAATCCCACTGACCTGGCCGTGGAAGCGGTGCGTAGCCTGCGCACCAGTCTGCACTTCGCCATGATGCAGGCGCAAAACAATGTGCTGATGCTCACCGGCGTGAGTCCTTCCATCGGCAAAACGTTTGTCTGCGCCAACCTGGCGGCGGTCATCAGCCAGACCCATAAACGGGTACTGCTGATCGACTGTGACATGCGCAAGGGCTACACCCATGAACTGCTCGGCACCCATAACACGAATGGGCTATCCGATATTCTGGCGGGAAAAGGGGAGGTCGCCAGCAGTGCGAAACCGACCTCTATCCCGAATTTCGACCTTGTTCCGCGTGGGCAAGTCCCGCCGAATCCCTCCGAATTGCTGATGAACGAACGTTTTGGCGAGCTGATTCGCTGGGCCAGCGCCAACTATGACCTGGTGCTGATTGATACGCCGCCGATACTCGCGGTGACTGACGCCGCCATTGTGGGGCGTCACGCCGGTACCACGCTGATGGTGGCGCGTTACGCCGTCAACACGCTGAAAGAGGTGGAAACCAGCCTGAGCCGCTTTGAACAAAATGGCGTTCCGGTCAAAGGCGTGATCCTCAACTCCATATTCCGCCGGGCATCCGGGTACCAGGATTACGGCTACTACGAATACGAGTACACGTCGGATTCAAAATAAACAATTGTGAGTGGCCTGCTAATTCAGTAGGCCTGATAAGCAAAGCGCCATCAGGCATAGCTGCCGGATGGCGGCGTAAACGCCTTATCCGGCCTACATGCTGTGCCATCAGGAAAAATTCCTCGGGAAACGAGCATGAAAACAGACAACCCATTGATTTCCATTTATATGCCAACCTGGAACCGGCAACAGCTCGCCATCCGGGCGATTAAATCGGTATTGCGCCAGGATTACCGTCACTGGGAGATGATCATCGTGGATGATTGTTCCACCGCGTGGGAACAGTTGCAGAAATTTGTTGAAGGGCTGAACGATCCCCGGGTGCGTTATATTCACAACGACGTCAACTCCGGTGCCTGCGCCGTGCGCAACCAGGCCATCATGCAGGCCAATGGCGCCTACATTACCGGGATTGATGATGATGATGAATGGACGCCGAACCGTCTGAGCGTCTTCCTTGAACACGCGCATCAACTGGTGACGCACGCCTTTTTATATGCCAACGATTATGTCTGTGAGGGCGAGGTTTACTCGCAGCCTGCCAGTTTGCCGTTGTACCCCAAATCGCCGTACTCGCGCCGTTTGTTCTACAAACGCAACATTATTGGCAATCAGGTCTTTACCGGGGCGTGGCGTTTTAAAGAGTGCCTGTTCGATACGTCGCTTTCGGCGGCGCAGGATTATGACATTTTTCTGCGCATGGTCGTCGAATACGGTGAGCCGTGGAAAGTGGAAGAGGCGACGCAAATCCTGCACATCAATCACGGCGAAATGCAGATCACCTCATCGCCAAAAAAATTCTCCGGCTACTTTCATTTTTACCGCAAGCACAAAGACAAATTCGACCGGGCCAGCAAAAAGTACCAGTTGTTTACGTTGTATCAGATCCGCAATAAGCGCATGACATGGCGCACGCTGCTGACGCTCTTATCCGTACGTAACGGCAAACGGCTGGCTGACGGACTGCGGGGGCGCTAAGTATGCTGGAAGATCTACGCGCAAATAGCTGGAGCCTGCGTCCGTGCTGCATGGTACTGGCGTACCGTGTCGCCCATTTCTGCTCTGTCTGGCGCAAAAAAAATGTACTGAACAATCTGTGGGCGGCACCGGTACTGGTGCTATATCGCGTCATCACCGAAGGCTTTTTCGGTTATGAAATACAAGCCGCGGCCACCATTGGCCGCCGATTCACCATCCATCACGGTTATGCGGTGGTGATTAACAAACACGTGGTTGCGGGCGACGATTTTACCCTTCGCCACGGCGTCACTATCGGTAATCGCGGCGCTGACAATATGGCCTGCCCGGTGATTGGCAACGGCGTGGAGCTGGGCGCCAATGTCATTCTGCTCGGCGGCATCACCATTGGTCATAACGTGACGATTGGCGCAGGCAGCGTCGTGCTCGACAGCATTCCGGACAACGCGCTGGTGGTGGGCGAGAAAGCGCGCGTGAGGATCATAAAATGAACATTCTGCAATTTAATGTGCGGCTGGCGGAAGGCGGCGCGGCGGGTGTGGCGTTAGATCTTCACCAGCGCGCGCTGCAAAAAGGGCTGACCTCTCGCTTTGTATACGGGTATGGCAAAGGCGGCAAGAAAAGCGTTAGCCACCACCGCTACCCACACGTCATAAAGCACACTCCGCGCCTAACCTCGATGGCGAACATTGCGCTGTTTCGTGTGTTCAATCGCGATCTGTTCGGCAATCTGAATAATGTATACCGCAGCGTAACCCGCACGCCTGGCCCCGTGGTGCTGCATTTTCATGTGTTGCACAGCTATTGGCTGAATCTTGCTGAAGTCGTGGCGTTCTGCGAAAAAGTCACAAACCACAAGCCCGATGTGACGCTGGTGTGGACGCTGCACGATCACTGGAGCGTTACCGGCCGCTGCGCGTTTACCGACGGCTGCGAGGGGTGGAAGTCGGGCTGTCAGAAATGCCCAACGCTGAGTAACTATCCGCCGGTTAAGGTGGATCGCGCACATGACCTGGTGGACGAAAAGCGTCAGCTATTTCGCGAAATGCTGGCGCTGGGCTGTCAGTTTATCTCTCCCAGCCAGCATGTGGCACAGGCCTTCAATAGTCTGTATGGCGCAGGACGTTGCCGGGTCATCAATAACGGTATTGATGTGGCAACCGAAGCGATTCTCTCAACGTTACCCCCGGTCGTTGAAACCCAGGGTCGTCCGAAGATTGCCATCGTCGCGCATGACTTACGTTATGACGGCAAAACAAATCAACGGTTGATACGCGAGCTAATGGCGCTGGGCGATAAGGTGGAACTGCACACGTTCGGCAAGTTTTCGCCGTTTGAAGGGGCAAACGTCATCAACCACGGTTTTGAAACGGACAAAGGGACGCTGATGAGCGCCCTTAACCAGATGGATGCGTTGCTGTTCAGTTCCCGGGTCGACAACTATCCGCTGATCCTCTGCGAGGCGCTGTCCATCGGTGTCCCGGTTATTGCGACCCACAGCGAGGCCGCGCGGGAAGTCTTGCAAAAATCAGGGGGAAAAACCTTCGCCGAAGAGGAGGTAATGCGGCTGGCGCAACTGAGCAAATCAGCGATCGCGCAGGCGGTATTCGGGAGCACGCTGGCCGCGTTTCGTGAACGCAGTCGTGCGGCGTACAGTGGAAACCAGATGCTGGAGGAGTATGTCTCGTTCTATCAGAATCTGTAGTTATCTACTGTTGCCGCTTATCTATCTGTTGGTTAACGTCAAAATTGCGCAACTGGGCGAAAGTTTTCCCATCACCATCGTCACCTTTTTGCCGGTTCTGCTGCTGTTATTTGTGGAACGCATCAACATAAAAAAACTGATGATCGCGTTAGGTGTAGGGGCAGGGCTGACAGCGTTTAACTATCTGTTTGGTCAGTCGCTGGATGCCAGCAAATACGTGACATCAACCCTGCTGTTTGTCTATATCGTCATCATTATCGGCATGGTCTGGAGCATTCGCTTCAAAACGATTTCACCGCACAACTACCGTAAGATCCTGCGTTTTTTCTACCTGGTGGTGGCGCTGGTGGTGTTGCTTGCCGCCGCCGAAATGGCGCAGATCATTCTCACCGGCGGCAGCAGTTTAATGGAAGGAATTTCGAAATATCTTATTTACAGTAATAGCTATGTTCTGAATTTTATTAAATTCGGGGGCAAGCGAACCACAGCACTGTATTTCGAACCCGCATTTTTTGCTCTGGCGTTAATCTCAATTTGGCTCAGCATCAAACAGTTTGGTATCAAAACACCTAAAACTGATGCTATGATTCTGGCAGGGATAATATTATCAGGATCGTTTTCAGGGGTAATGACATTTATTCTGTTTTACTTACTGGAGTGGGCGTTTCAGTATCTGAATAAGGACGCAATAAAGAAAAAATTACCACTGGCGATAATCTCATTAGCCGTGTTTTTGGTCGGTTTGATATTTGCATTTCCTTACATCTCGACCCGCCTCGGAGATTTAGGTACTGAAGGCTCATCATCCTATTATCGTATTATCGGTCCGTTAGTGATGGTGGGTTATTCGTTGAGCCATGTTGATGGTGTTATCAGATTTGGCTCACTTTATGAATATGTTGCATCATTCGGAATTTTTAACGGTGCAGATGTCGGTAAAACAATAGACAATGGTTTGTATCTGCTGATTATTTATTTTTCCTGGTTCGCGGTGTTATTGACGCTGTGGTACATGTGGAAAGTCTTAAAAATGACATTAAATGCGTTTGGCGATAATCAGAATTTTCGGGTGCAGCTTTATCTTTTTACACCGGTGTCGCTGTTTTTTACTGGTTCGATATTCAGTCCGGAATATGCATTTTTAATTGTGTGTCCGTTTATTTTGCGCAAAGCGCTTAGCGTCTGAATTATCAGACGCAATGTTACGAGGTCATTCACATGTTGCTCAGTATTATCACCGTCGCCTTTCGAAATCGGGAAGGTATCGTCAGAACCCATGCGTCGTTAGCGCATCTGGCGCAGGCGAAGGAGCTCAGCTTCGAGTGGATCGTGGTGGATGGCGGGTCAAACGACGGAACCCGTGAATTTCTCGAAAATCTGAACGGGGATTACCACTTACGCTTTGTTAGCGAGCCGGATAACGGTATCTATGATGCGATGAACAAAGGGATTGAGATGGCGCGCGGTCGTTTTGCGCTGTTCCTCAACTCCGGCGATATTTTTCATCCACAGGCCGCCCGTTTCGTCTGCCAACTGCAATCACAAAAAGATGACCGGATGATTACCGGCGATGCGCTACTGGATTTTGGCGACGGTCATAAAATAAAACGTCGCGCGAAACCCGGTTGGTATATTTATCACAGTTTACCGGCGAGTCATCAGGCGATATTTTTTCCGGTCAGCGGTCTGAAAGTTTGCCGATATGATCTGCAATATAAGGTTTCTTCCGATTATGCGCTGGCCGCCAGAATGTATAAGGACGGATACGCCTTTAAAAAACTGAACGGTCTGGTATCTGAATTTTCAATGGGCGGGGTGTCCACCACGAATAATCTGGAATTATGCCAGGACGCGAAGAAAGTGCAGCGCCAGATATTACGCGTGCCGGGTTTTTGGGCTGAATTGTCATGGCACTTACGTCTGCGCACAACGGGTAAAACGAAGACCTTATATCACAAAACATAAATATAAGGAGATGTGATGCAGGATCTCAGTGGGTTTTCTGTGCCAAAAGGATTCCGGGGCAGCAGTGCAATCAAAGTGCAATTATGGTGGGCGGTACAGGCGACATTATTTGCATGGTCGCCACAGGTGATGTATCGCTGGCGTGCATTTTTATTACGCGTATTTGGCGCAAAAATCGGAAAAAACGCAGTAATTAGACCGTCAGTGAAAATTACCTACCCGTGGAAATTAACCCTGGGAGATTATGCCTGGGTTGGGGATGACGCGGTTTTATATACCCTGGGTGATATTACGATAGGTGCGCATTCTGTTATTTCGCAGAAAAGTTATTTGTGCACCGGGAGTCACGATCACCGCAGTCAACATTTTGATATTAACGCCACACCGATTGTGATTGGCGAGAGGTGCTGGCTGGCGACGGATGTTTTCGTTGCCCCTGGCATCACCATCGGCGACGGCACCGTGGTTGGTGCTCGCAGCAGTGTTTTTACGTCGCTACAGGCAAACGTAATTTGTCGTGGCAATCCGGCAGTGGTGATACGCGCACGCGTTCAGGCTGAATAATTTCTACTAAGTACAGAAGGAAAACAGACATGTCAAAAGTCGCTCTCATTACTGGCGTCACCGGGCAGGACGGTTCTTACCTGGCAGAGCTTCTCCTGGAGAAAGGCTACGAAGTGCACGGTATCAAGCGCCGCGCATCGTCGTTCAACACCGAACGTGTGGACCACATCTATCAAGACCCACACGCCAGCAATCCGAAATTCCATCTGCACTATGGCGATCTGACGGACTCCTCCAACCTGACGCGCATTTTGCAGGAAGTGCAGCCCGATGAAGTCTACAACCTGGGGGCGATGAGCCACGTCGCGGTATCTTTTGAATCGCCAGAATATACCGCCGACGTCGATGCGATGGGGACGCTGCGCCTGCTGGAAGCGATCCGCTTCCTCGGTCTGGAAAAGAAAACGCGTTTCTACCAGGCCTCCACCTCGGAGCTGTATGGCCTGGTGCAGGAAATTCCGCAGAAAGAAACCACGCCGTTCTATCCGCGTTCTCCGTATGCGGTCGCCAAACTGTACGCCTACTGGATAACCGTCAACTACCGTGAATCCTACGGGATCTACGCCTGTAACGGCATTTTGTTTAACCATGAATCGCCGCGCCGTGGCGAAACCTTTGTGACCCGCAAAATTACCCGCGCGATCGCCAATATCGCCCAGGGGCTGGAGTCGTGTCTGTACCTCGGCAATATGGACTCTCTGCGTGACTGGGGCCATGCCAAAGACTACGTCAAAATGCAGTGGATGATGCTACAGCAGGAGAAACCGGAAGACTTCGTGATCGCCACCGGCGTGCAGTACTCCGTTCGTCAGTTCGTTGAAATGGCGGCAGGACAACTGGGGATCAAACTGCGTTTCGAAGGGGAAGGCGTGGACGAGAAAGGCATCGTTGTCTCGGTGACGGGTCATGATGCGCTGGGCGTTAACGTCGGTGATGTGATTGTGGCGGTTGACCCGCGTTATTTCCGCCCTGCGGAAGTGGAAACCCTGCTGGGCGATCCTTCCCGCGCACACCAAAAACTGGGCTGGAAGCCAGAAATTACTCTGCAGCAGATGGTGTCCGAGATGGTCGCAAACGATCTGGAAGCGGCGAAGAAGCACTCACTGCTGAAATCTCATGGTTACGAGGTTGCGATCGCGCTGGAGTCCTGAGGATGATGAAACAACGTATTTTTGTGGCGGGCCATCGCGGGATGGTGGGCTCCGCCATTGTCAGACAACTGGAACAGCGCGGCGATGTGGAACTGGTATTGCGCACCCGCGACGAGCTGAACCTGCTGGATAGCAAAGCGGTGCAGGCGTTCTTCGCTGATGCGCGTCTTGATCAGGTGTATCTGGCGGCGGCGAAGGTGGGCGGTATTGTGGCGAACAACACGTACCCGGCGGATTTCATTTATGAAAACATGATGATAGAGAGCAACATCATCCACGCCGCGCATTTGCATAACGTCAATAAGCTGCTGTTCCTCGGCTCATCCTGCATTTATCCAAAACTGGCAACACAGCCGATGGCGGAAAGCGAATTGTTGCAGGGGACGCTTGAGGCGACTAACGAGCCGTACGCCATCGCCAAGATTGCCGGGATCAAGCTGTGCGAGTCCTATAACCGCCAGTATCACCGCGACTATCGTTCGGTGATGCCGACCAATCTGTACGGTTCGCATGACAACTTCCACCCGAGCAATTCCCACGTGATCCCGGCGCTGCTACGTCGTTTTCATGAAGCGACGGTACAGAATGCGGCGGATGTGGTGGTGTGGGGCAGCGGTACGCCGATGCGTGAGTTTCTGCACGTGGATGACATGGCGGCGGCCAGTATCCATGTTATGGAACTCGACCGCGAAGTCTGGCAGGAGAATACCCAGCCGATGCTGTCGCATATCAACGTCGGTACTGGCGTGGATTGCACTATTCGTGAACTGGCGCAAACCATCGCGAAGGTGGTGGGCTACAAAGGTCGCGTGGTGTTTGACGCCACGCAACCGGATGGCACCCCGCGCAAACTGCTCGACGTCACCCGTCTGCACCAGCTTGGTTGGTATCACGAGATCTCGCTGGAAGCGGGCCTTGCCAGCACGTACCAGTGGTTCCTTGAGAACCAACACCGGTTTCGGGGGTAAGCATGTTTTTACGTCAGGACGATTTTGCCACCGTGGTGCGTTCCACACCGTTGATTTCCATTGATTTGATTGTGGAAAACGCGTGCGGAGAATTTCTGCTGGGCAAACGCCTCAACCGGCCCGCGCAGGGCGACTGGTTTGTGCCAGGCGGTCGGGTGCAAAAAGATGAGCCGCTGCACGCGGCCTTCGAACGCCTGACGCAGGCTGAACTGGGCTTACGTTTACCGATCTCCGCAGGCGAATTTTATGGTGTCTGGCAGCACTTCTATGACGATAACTTCTCGGAAGAGGCCTTCTCGACCCATTACGTTGTGCTCGGTTTTCGATTACGTGTTCAGGAAGGCGACCTTCAGTTACCGGATGCTCAACACGATGCCTACCGTTGGCTGACGCCCGCGGCGTTGCTGGCAAGCAAAGACGTGCATGACAACACTCGCGCCTACTTTATGCCGGAACGCCAGGCTGAGGCGCCGGGATTATGAAAATTTTGGTGTACGGCATCAACTACTCGCCAGAACTGACCGGCATCGGCAAGTACACCGGTGAGATGGTGGAGTGGATGGCGCGTGAAGGCCATGAGGTTCGGGTGATCACCGCGCCGCCTTACTACCCGCAATGGAAAGTCGGCGAGCGCTACTCTGGCTGGCGTTATCGCCGGGAAGAGGGCGATGCCACTGTCTGGCGTTGCCCGCTGTACGTGCCAAAGCAACCGTCAACGCTGAAGCGTCTGCTGCATTTGGGCAGCTTTGCGCTGAGCAGCTTTTTCCCGTTACTGGCGCAACGGCGCTGGAAGCCGGATCGCATTATTGGCGTGGTGCCCACGCTGTTTTGCACGCCGGGGATGCGTCTGCTGGCGAAACTCTCCGGCGCACGCACGCTGTTGCATATTCAGGATTACGAAGTGGACGCGATGCTAGGCCTCGGTCTGGCGGGAAAAGGTAAAGCGGGGAGAGTGGCGAAACTGGCGACCGCTTTCGAACGTAGCGGCCTGCATCACGTTGACAACGTCTCCACTATCTCCCGCTCAATGATGAATAAAGCGCAAGAAAAAGGGGTGGCGGCAGAGAAGATCATTTTCTTTCCAAACTGGTCGGAAGTGGCCCGTTTTCGCGACGTGAGCGACGACGATGCCCGCGCACTGCGCGCGCAGCTTGAACTTCCGCTTGATCACAAAATCATTCTCTACTCCGGCAACATTGGCGAAAAACAGGGGCTGGAAAACGTGATTGAAGCTGCTTTTCGTTTGCGCGAACAGCCGCTGATGTTTGTGATTGTCGGCCAGGGTGGCGGTAAAGCGCGGCTGGAAAAAATGGCCCGTGAACGCGGCCTGAAGAACATCAAATTCTTCCCGCTGCAGCCTTACGCCGCGTTACCTGCGCTGCTGAAAATGGGCGACTGCCATCTGGTGGTGCAAAAGCGCGGCGCGGCAGACGCAGTGTTGCCCTCCAAACTCACCAATATTCTGGCGGTGGGCGGCAATGCGGTGATCACCGCAGAAGCGGATACCGAACTGGGCCAGCTCTGCGATCGCTATCCGGGCATCGCGGTTTGCGTGGAACCCGAATCGGTTGACGCGCTGGTGAGCGGCATTATGCACGCGCTCGCGATGCCCGAAAACAACACGGTGGCACGTGACTATGCCGAACGCACGCTCGATAAAGAGAACGTGTTACGTCAATTTATTGCAGATATTCGGGATTAAATAATGAATCAGACCAAACTCTATCCGGTCGTGATGGCGGGTGGCTCCGGTAGCCGCTTATGGCCGCTTTCCCGCGTACTTTATCCAAAACAGTTTTTATGCCTGAAGGGCGATCTCACGATGCTGCAAACGACCATTTGTCGTCTGAACGGCGTGGAGTGCGAAAGCCCGGTGGTGATTTGTAATGAACAGCACCGCTTTATCGTTGCGGAACAACTGCGCCAGTTGAACAAGCTGACCGAGAATATCATTCTCGAACCGGCAGGGCGTAACACCGCCCCTGCAATTGCGCTGGCGGCGCTGGCGGCAACGCGCCACAGCCCGGAGAACGACCCGTTGATGCTGGTGCTGGCGGCCGATCATGTGATTGCCGATGAAGAGGCGTTCCGCACGGCGGTACGCAACGCTATACCGTATGCCGATGCGGGCAAACTGGTGACGTTTGGGATCGTGCCGGATCTGCCGGAAACCGGCTATGGCTATATTCGTCGCGGCAATGTCACTCCAGGTAAGCACGATGCCGTCGCGTTTGACGTCGCGCAATTTGTTGAGAAACCGGATCTCGAGACTGCGCAGTCGTGGGTGGCAAGCGGCGACTACTACTGGAACAGCGGCATGTTCCTGTTTCGCGCCGGGCGCTATCTGGAAGAGTTGAAAAAATACCGTCCCGATATTTTTGACGCCTGTGAGAAAGCGATGAGCACCGTTGACCCCGATCTCGATTTTATCCGCGTGGAGGAAGAGGCATTTCTCGCCTGTCCGCAAGAGTCGGTGGATTACGCGGTGATGGAACACACGGCGGATGCTGTGGTTCTCCCGATGGACGCGGGCTGGAGCGATGTGGGGTCGTGGTCTTCGCTGTGGGAAATTAGCGCGCATACGGCGGAAGGCAATGTCCATCATGGCGATGTGATCAGCCACAAAACCGAGAACAGCTATGTGTATGCCGAATCCGGCCTGGTCACCACGGTGGGCGTGAAGGATTTGGTGGTTGTACAGACCAAAGATGCTGTGCTGATTGCTGACCGTAATGCGGTACAGGATGTGAAAAAAGTGGTGGAACAAATCAAAGCCGACGGACGCCACGAGCACCATATTCACCGCGAAGTTTACCGTCCGTGGGGCAAATACGATTCCATCGACGCGGGCGACCGCTACCAGGTGAAACGGATCACCGTGAAGCCGGGCGAAGGGCTTTCCGTTCAGATGCACCATCACCGCGCCGAACACTGGGTTGTGGTAGCGGGTACCGCAAAAGTCACCATTGATGGTGATATCAAATTGCTCGCTGAAAACGAGTCTGTCTACATTCCTCTGGGCGCGACCCATTGCCTGGAGAATCCGGGAAAAATTCCGCTCGATTTAATCGAAGTGCGCTCCGGTTCGTATCTCGAAGAGGACGATGTGGTGCGGTTTGAGGATCGCTACGGGCGGGTGTAACGCCTTTATTGCGCCCGGTGGCGCTGCGCTTACCGGGCCTACGATTCTCCAGGTCGGATAAGAGAAGCGCCATCCGACAATAATAAAAAAACAATTTTGGCCTTTTACGGGTCAGGGCTAACTGTTGCCTGAAGAAGGGTAAAAACATGACGAAATTAACCTGTTTCAAAGCCTACGACATTCGCGGCAGGCTGGGCGAAGAGCTTAACGACGAGATCGCGTGGCGCATTGGTCGCGCTTATGGCGAATTCCTGAAACCGAAAACGGTCGTGCTGGGCGGTGACGTCCGTCTGACAAGCCAGGCGCTAAAACTGGCGCTGGCGAACGGGTTGCAGGATGCCGGCGTTGACGTGCTGGATATTGGACTTTCCGGCACCGAAGAGATCTATTTTGCCACTTTCCACCTCGGCGTGGACGGCGGTATCGAAGTGACGGCCAGCCACAACCCGATGGACTACAACGGCATGAAGCTGGTGCGCGAGGGCGCCCGGCCAATCAGCGGCGACACGGGGCTGGGCGATATCCAGCGTCTGGCCGAGAACAATGACTTCCCGCCGGTGAACGACGCAAAGCGCGGCAGCTACACACAAATCAGCCTGCGTGACGCCTATATTGATCATCTGCTCGGCTATATCAACGTCAACAACATCACCCCGCTGAAGCTGGTGATTAACTCCGGCAACGGGGCTGCGGGGCCGGTGGTGGATGCCATCGAAGCCCGTTTTAAAACGCTCGGCGCGCCGGTTGAGTTTATCAAAGTCCACAACACGCCGGACGGTAACTTCCCGAACGGGATACCGAATCCGCTGCTGCCAGAGTGTCGGGCGGATACCCGCAATGCGGTGATTGAGCATGGCGCAGATATGGGCATTGCGTTTGACGGCGATTTCGACCGCTGCTTCTTCTTCGACCAGACGGGACAGTTTATTGAGGGCTACTACATCGTCGGCCTGCTGGCGGAGGCGTTTCTGGAGAAGCATCCGGGCGCAAAGATCATCCACGACCCGCGTCTTTCCTGGAACACCGTTGATGTGGTGACGGCGGCGGGCGGCACGCCGGTGATGTCGAAAACCGGTCATGCGTTCATCAAAGAACGGATGCGTCAGGAAGACGCCATCTACGGCGGCGAAATGAGCGCCCATCACTATTTCCGTGATTTTGCCTATTGCGACAGCGGGATGATCCCGTGGCTGCTGGTGGCTGAACTGGTGTGCCTTAAAGGACAGTCGCTGGGCGAAATGGTGCGCGACCGGATGGTGGCGTTTCCGGCAAGCGGAGAGATCAACAGCCAACTGGCCGAGCCGGTATCGGCGATGGGACGCGTTGAACAGCACTTTGCGGGCGAGGCGCTGGCGGTGGACAGAACCGACGGCATCAGCATGTCGTTTGCCGACTGGCGTTTCAATTTGCGCTCGTCAAACACCGAGCCGGTGGTGCGTCTTAACGTTGAATCGCGTGGCGATATTCCGCTGATGGAAGCGCGAACGCGCACTCTGCTGGCGTTGTTGAATCAGTAATGTCAGTGCTTCTCTTATCCAGCCAGGGAATGGCTGGATAAGGGCTAAGAACAGGAACAACGATGACAAATCTAAAAAAGCGCGAGCGAGCCAAAACCAATGCATCGTTAATCTCTATGGTGCAACGCTTTTCAGATATCACCCTCATGTTTGGCGGGCTGTGGGTTGTCTGCCTGGTGAGCGGCTTGCCATTTCTGTATATGCACCTGTTGGTGGCCTTAATTACGCTGGTGGTGTTCCAGATGCTGGGAGGCATCACGGATTTTTACCGCTCCTGGCGCGGGGTCAAAATTTCGACGGAACTGGCGCTGCTGCTGCGCAACTGGACGCTGAGCCTGGTGTTTAGCGCGGGTTTAATCGCCTTTAATAACGACGTTGAGAACCGTCCTGCCGTCTGGCTGGCGTGGTATCTGCTCTCAAGCGTTGGGCTGGTGGTCTGTCGTTCGTTGATTCGTTACGGGGCTGGCTGGCTGCGCCATCGTGGCTACAACAAACGGCGGGTGGCGGTGGCGGGAGATTTGCCCGCCGGTCAGGCGTTGCTGGAGAGTTTTCGCAACGAACCGTGGCTGGGTTTTGAGGTGGTCGGCGTGTATCACGATGCGAAACCGGGCGGCGTGTCATCGGACTGGGCGGGCAATCTGCGACAACTGGTGGACGATGCCAAAGCGTCACGCATTCATAACGTTTATATCGCCATGTCGATGTGTGATGGCGCACGGGTGAAAAAACTGGTGCGAGAACTGGCTGACACCACCTGCTCGGTGATTCTGATCCCTGACGTTTTCACCTTCAATATTTTGCACTCCCGCATCGAAGAGGTGAGTGGCGTGCCGGTCGTGCCGCTGTATGACACGCCGCTTTCGGGCATCAATCGTCTGCTTAAACGTGCCGAAGACATTGTGCTGGCGTCGCTGATTTTGTTGCTGATTTCTCCGGTGCTGTGCGGCATTGCGCTGTCGGTCAAGCTGACGTCTCCCGGCCCGGTAATTTTCCGCCAGACGCGCTACGGCATGGATGGCAAACCGATCAACGTGTGGAAGTTCCGATCCATGAAAGTGATGGAAAACGATGCGGTGGTCACCCAGGCGACGCAAAACGATCCGCGCGTCACCCCCGTGGGTAACTTCCTGCGCCGCACGTCGCTGGACGAGTTACCGCAGTTTATCAACGTATTGACGGGCGGTATGTCCATCGTGGGCCCGCGCCCCCATGCGGTGGCGCATAACGAGCAATACCGCCAGCTTATCGAGGGTTACATGCTGCGTCACAAGGTGAAACCGGGCATTACCGGCTGGGCGCAAATCAACGGCTGGCGCGGTGAGACTGACACATTAGAGAAGATGGAAAAGCGGGTTGAGTTTGATCTTGAGTATATCCGCGAATGGAGCCTGTGGTTCGACATCAAGATTGTCTTTCTGACCGTGTTTAAGGGCTTTGTTAACAAAGCGGCTTACTGAGGAACGAGGATGAGTTTACGCGAAAAAACCCTCAGCGGCGCCAAATGGTCGGCGATGGCAACTGTAGTCATTATTGGGCTGGGACTGATTCAGATGACGGTGCTGGCGCGGATTATCGACAACCATCAGTTTGGTCTGTTAACCGTTTCACTGGTGATTATTGCGCTGGCCGACACCCTCTCGGACTTTGGTATCGCCAACTCGATTATCCAGCGTAAAGCGATAAGCCACCTCGAACTGACCACGTTGTACTGGCTCAATGTCGGTCTGGGGCTGGTGGTGTGCGTGGCGGTGTTTTTGCTTAGCGACGTGATTGCCAGTGTGCTGAATAACCCCGATCTGGCGCCATTAATCAAAACCCTGTCGCTGGCATTTGTGGTTACCCCCCATGGACAGCAGTTCCGTGCGCTGATGCAAAAGGAGCTGGAGTTCAACAAGATTGGCATGATCGAAACCAGTTCGGTGCTGGTGGGGTTTACCTTTACGCTTGTCAGCGCCCATTTCTGGCCGTGGGCGTTAACCGCGATCCTCGGTTATCTGGTTAACAGCGCAGTGCGTACGCTGCTGTTTGGCTATTTTGGCCGCAAAATCTATCGCCCCGGACTGCACTTTTCGCTGGCATCCGTCTCATCGAACTTACGTTTTGGCGCGTGGCTGACGGCAGACAGCATCATCAACTATGTGAATACCAATCTCTCAACTTTGGTGCTGGCGCGCATTCTTGGCGCAGGCGTGGCGGGGGGATACAACCTGGCGTACAACGTGGCAGTCGTTCCGCCGATGAAACTCAATCCCATCATCACCCGGGTGTTGTTTCCCGCATTTGCCAAAATTCAGGACGATACCGAAAAGCTGCGGATTAACTTCTACAAGCTGCTGTCGGTGGTGGGGATCATTAACTTCCCTGCGTTACTTGGCCTGATGGTGGTGGCGGATAATTTTGTACCGCTGGTCTTTGGCGAGAAATGGCGCGGCATTATTCCGGTGCTGCAACTGTTGTGCGTGGTGGGATTGCTGCGCTCCGTTGGTAACCCGATTGGCTCGCTGTTGATGGCGAAAGCGCGCGTTGATATCAGCTTCAAATTCAATGTGTTCAAAACGTGCCTGTTTATTCCGGCGATTCTCGTCGGGGGTCATCTGGCGGGCGCGATTGGTGTCACGCTGGGCTTTCTGCTGGTGCAAATCATCAACACGGTGCTGAGTTACTTCGTGATGATAAAACCGGTGCTGGGTTCCAGCTATCGTCAGTACATCCTGAGCTTATGGCTACCGTTTTATCTCTCTTTACCGACGCTGGCGCTGAGTTATGGCCTGGGCGTTGCGTTGCAAGGGCATCTGCCGCTCGGCGTATTGCTGGCAACGCAAATTGCGGCGGGCGTACTGGCCTTTGTCGTGATGATCGTGGCATCGCGCCATCCGTTAGTGGTGGAAATAAAGCGCCAGTTTTGTCGCAGCGAAAAAATGAAAACACTGCTACGTGCTGGGTGAATATTGCCGGATGGCGACGTTTACACGTCTTATCCGGCCTACGAATTGACGTGCTGTAGGCCGGGTAAGGCAAGAACCGACCTCCGGCAATAAATATTTGAGGTAACGAATGAAATTATTAATTTTGGGCAACCATACCTGCGGCAACCGTGGCGACAGTGCGATTTTACGCGGCCTGTTGGATGCCATTCATCGGCTGGAACCCGACGCACAAGTCGACGTGATGAGCCGTTATCCGGTGAGCTCTTCCTGGTTACTTAATCGTCCGGTGATGGGCGATCCTATCTGGCTGCAAATGAAGCAGCACAACAGTGCGGCAGGCATGATGGGACGGGTGAAAAAAGTGCTGCGCCGCCGTTATCAACATCAGGTTCTGCTCTCGCGCGTCACGGATACCGGCAAGTTGCGCAACATCGCGATTGCCCAGGGCTTTACGGACTTTGTTCGCCTGTTGTCGGGCTACGACGCGATTATCCAGGTTGGGGGATCGTTTTTCGTCGATCTATACGGCGTACCGCAATTTGAGCATGCGCTGTGTACGTTCATGGCGAAAAAACCGCTGTACATGATCGGTCACAGCGTCGGCCCGTTCCAGGACGACCAGTTCAACCGGCTGGCGAACTATGTTTTTGGACAGTGTGATGCGTTGATCCTGCGCGAAGCGGTAAGCCTTGAACTGATGAAGCGCAGCGACATCACGACGGAAAAAGTGGAGTCCGGCGTGGACACCGCGTGGCTGGTGGAGCGTCACCATGAGGATTTTGAGGCGGCCTACACGGTGCAACACTGGTTGGACGTCGCCGCGACGCAGAAGACCGTTGCTATCACGCTGCGTGAACTGGCGCCATTTGATAAACGGTTGGGCACCACTCAGCAGGCCTATGAACAAGCGTTCGCCGGGGTCGTGAATCGCATTCTGGAGGAAGGGTATCAGGTGATTGCACTCTCAACCTGTACCGGGATCGACAGCTATAACAAAGACGACCGTATGGTGGCGCTGAACTTACGCCAGTATGTCAGCGATCCGTCGCGCTACCACGTGGTGATGGACGAACTGAACGATCTGGAGATGGGAAAAATTCTTGCCGCCTGCGAACTGACCGTGGGAACACGCCTGCACTCCGCGATTATCTCGATGAACTTTGACACCCCGGCGATTGCCATCAATTACGAACATAAGTCGGCCGGGATCATGCAGCAACTGGGGTTGCCTGAGATGGCTATCGATATTCGCCATCTGCTGGATGGAAGTCTGGAAACCCGGGTTGCCGATACGCTGGGGCAGTTGCCGGAGCTGAACACGCGCGTTTCTGCCGCCGTGACGCGTGAGCGTGAGCAGGGGTTACGCATGGTCGAATCGGTGCTGGTGCGCATCAGGGAGGGAAAATGAAGGTCAGCTTCTTTTTGCTCAAATTCCCGCTGTCCTCAGAGACGTTTGTTCTCAACCAAATCACCGCGTTTATCGACATGGGGTTTGAGGTCGACATTGTTGCGCTACAGAAGGGCGATTTACACAATACTCACGCGTCATGGACGAAATATGGCCTGGAAGCCAAAACCCGCTGGTTGCAGGCGGAGCCGACAGGGCGCCTCGCAAAACTGCGCTATCGCGCAATCAAAACGCTGGCGGGACTGCATCGGGCGCCGACATGGAAAGCGCTAAACGTTACCCGCTACGGTGCTGAGTCACGCAACCTGATCCTGTCTTCTATTTGCGCTCAGGCCACGGCACCGTTTGATGCGGATGTCTTTATCGCCCATTTTGGGCCTGCCGGAGTAACGGCGGCGAAACTGCGGGAACTTGGGGTACTCAAAGGTAAGATAGCCACCGTATTCCACGGCATTGATATTTCGAGTCGGGAAGTGCTTAACCACTATACGCCTGAATACCAGCAGTTGTTTCGCCGCGGTGATGTAATGCTGCCCATCAGCGACCTATGGGCTGCGCGCCTGAAAGGGATGGGCTGTCCGCCGGAGAAAATCGCGGTTTCACGCATGGGCGTGGATATGGCGCGGTTTACCCATCGACCGCTTAAAACGCCCGCCACGCCGCTGGAGATTATCTCCGTTGCCCGCCTCACCGAGAAAAAAGGGCTGCATGTCGCCATTGAAGCCTGTCGGCTGCTGAAAGCGCGCGGCGTGGATTTCCGCTATCGCATTCTGGGGATCGGTCCGTGGGAAAGACGCCTGCGCACGCTTATCGAGCAGTACCAACTGGAGGACGTGGTTGAAATGCCCGGTTTTAAACCCAGTCATGACGTAAAAATACTGCTCGATCAGGCTGATGTCTTTCTCCTGCCTTCGGTCACCGGCGCAGACGGGGATATGGAAGGTATTCCCGTGGCGTTGATGGAAGCAATGGCGGTCGGTATTCCGGTCATCTCGACGGTGCATAGCGGGATCCCGGAACTGGTGGAAGCAGGAAAATCCGGCTGGCTGGTGCCTGAAAACGACGCCCCGGCGCTGGCCGAACAACTGGCCGCATTCAGTCGAATCGACGGTGATGCGCTTCGACCGGTGGTGCAACGCGCTCGTGAAAAAATTGAGTCTGATTTTAACCAGCAGGCGATCAATCTTCAGCTCTCCAGCCTGCTGCAAACGCTATAAATTGAGGTTGTATGCCAGAGAAGACACTCTCCCGACGCACCTTTCTGACGGCAGGCTCCGTCCTTGCCGCACTCCCGATCCTCCATACTCCGCTTGCCCGTGCCGTTGAACCCCGAAAGACCGTCAATATCCAGGAATATAATCCGCAGGACTGGGTAGCTTCGTTCAGACGCGCTTTCGATGACGCGCAAACTGTCGTGGTGCCTGCCGACGTGGTCTGCGAAAACATCAATACGGGGATTTTCATCCCGGCCGGCAAAACGCTGCACATATTTGGGCGGCTAAGCGGCAATGGCAGAGGGCGGTTTGTGCTACAGGATGGCTGCCAGGTCACAGGGGAGGGGGGCGGTAGCCTGCACAATATCACGCTGGATGTGCGCGGTTCGGACTGTGTTATCAAAGGGATTGCCATGAGCGGGTTTGCGCCGGTAACTCAGATCTATATTGGCGGCAAAAAAACGCGGATTATGCGCAATCTGCTCATTGATAGCATCACGGTGACGCAGGCGAACTATGCCATTCTGCGACAGGGATTCCATAACCAGGTTGACGGCGCGCGGATCACCCATTGCCATTTCAGTGATCTTCAGGGCGATGCGATTGAATGGAATGTGGCGATTAACGATCGCAATATTCTGATTTCGGATCATGTCATTGAACGTATCAACTGTACTAACGGCAAGATTAACTGGGGGATTGGTATTGGGTTAGCGGGAAGCACCTACGACAATAGCTACCCGGAAGAACAAACGGTGAAAAATTTTGTGGTGGCGAATATCACCGGCTCAGATTGTCGGCAACTGATCCATGTTGAAAATGGCAAGCATTTTGTCATTCGCAATGTGAAAGCCCGGAATATCACACCGGATTTCAGTAAGAAAGCAGGGATAGATAATGCCACTGTGGCAATATATGGGTGCGATAATTTTGTGATCGATAATATTCACATGGTGAATAGTGCTGGAATGCTAATTGGCTACGGTGTGGTCAAAGGTCGATATTTATCCATCCCGCAAAATTTCAAATTGAATGATATTCATCTCGATAATACTCATCTTGCTTATAAGTTACGCGGCATCCAAATCTCTTCCGGAAACGCGACCTCGTTTGTGGCGCTCACTAACATCGAGATGAAACGGGCGACGCTGGAGCTGCATAATAAGCCGCAGCATCTTTTTTTGCGTAATATCAATGTGATGCAGGTATCCACCACGGGGCCAGCCCTGAAAATGTACTTTGATCTGCGCAAAGATGTGAGAGGGAAGTTTATGGCCAAACAAGATACGTTGCTGTCGCTGGCCAACGTACGTGCGGTGAATGAGAAAGGGCAGAGCTCAGCCGATATCGACAGCATCAACCATCAGGTTGTCAATGTTGAAGATATCAATTTCAGGCTGCCGGAGCAGGGGCGTTAGTTTTATGTACCTTCATGAAAACACAACTCTATTCTTCAGATTATGGCTACTGCATTCTCTGGATAAGCGGCGTAACATCTTCAACAGAGCCGCCATGTAATTCATGCTGGCTAAAACATGTTAAAGAGCTATAATTCAGCAACCATTTTACAGGTGGATGAAATAATGATTAATTTGAAAGCAGTTATTCCGGTAGCGGGTCTGGGTATGCACATGTTGCCTGCCACCAAGGCAATCCCCAAAGAGATGCTGCCGATTGTCGACAAACCTATGATTCAGTACATTGTCGACGAGATTGTGGCTGCTGGGATCAAAGAAATCCTCCTGGTCACTCACGCGTCCAAAAACGCGGTCGAGAACCACTTCGACACCTCCTATGAATTAGAATCGCTTCTTGAGCAGCGAGTGAAACGCCAACTGCTGGCGGAAGTACAGTCTATCTGTCCTCCGGGCGTGACGATCATGAACGTGCGCCAGGCGCAACCTCTCGGTTTGGGCCATTCTATTCTGTGCGCGCGTCCGGTAATCGGCGATAACCCATTTGTAGTTGTATTACCTGACATTATTATCGATAACGCCAGCGCTGACCCACTGCGTTATAACCTTGCTGCCATGGTGGCCCGCTTCAATGAAACCGGCCGTAGCCAGGTACTGGCGAAGCGCATGAAAGGCGACCTTTCAGAGTATTCTGTTATCCAGACGAAAGAAGCACTGGATAATGAAGGTAAAGTAAGCCGCATCGTTGAATTCATCGAAAAGCCGGATCAGCCGCAAACGCTCGACTCTGACCTGATGGCGGTGGGCCGCTATGTCCTCTCTGCGGATATCTGGGCTGAACTCGAAAAAACTGAACGAGGTGCCTGGGGTCGCATCCAGTTGACTGACGCTATTGCAGAACTGGCGAAAAAACAATCTGTTGACGCAATGCTGATGACCGGCGACAGCTATGACTGCGGCAAAAAAATGGGTTATATGCAGGCATTTGTGAAGTATGGACTGCGTAACCTGAAGGAAGGGCCGAAGTTCCGTAAGAGCATTGAGAAGTTGCTGAGCGAATAACACGCGTCAGTCTTTTGGGCGCTGTTGACAGAAAAAATGATAACGGCAGAGAACATCCCAGGCAGCGGTGCTGATGCTAATTGGATGTTCTCTGCCGTTTTGTTTTATAAAAATAAAGTAAAATCAATGAGTTAGATGGTAAAAAATCATCAGGAATTTGTCGAATTTTCCTTGTTTCCGAAAGCGTTTGGTAAGACAATTAGTGTTTAAGTTTTTGAGAGCTCCACCTGAAACGGTGCGGCTTGTAAACATCTTTAGAATGTACGCAGTGCGCTGGTAGCTGTTAAGCCAGGGGCGGTAGCGTGCATAAATACCTCGCAATTTAATCCTGGATCAGCAGATTGAATGCGGATCTACAAATGCAATTCGGAATAAAACGTGAAAATACTTGTTACTGGTGGCGCAGGTTTCATTGGATCTGCCGTTGTTCGTCATATAATTAAAAATACGCAGGATACCGTCGTTAATATTGATAAGTTAACCTATGCCGGTAATCTTGAATCACTTATTGATGTTTCAGATAGTGAGCGTTATTTGTTTGAACATGCAGACATTTGCGACTCAGTTAAGATGGAACGTATATTTACGGAGCATCAACCCGACGCCGTAATGCATTTGGCTGCTGAAAGTCATGTTGACCGTTCTATCACCGGCCCGGCTGCATTTATTGAAACGAATATTGTGGGTACCTATACTTTACTGGAAGCGGCGAGAAAGTATTGGTCTTCATTAGCCAGTGAGAAAAAAGCGGCTTTCCGTTTTCACCATATTTCTACTGATGAAGTGTATGGCGATCTTCCGCACCCGGATGAATTAGCTAACAACGAGAAACTTCCTCTGTTTACGGAAACGACGGCTTACGCGCCAAGCAGTCCTTATTCTGCATCGAAAGCCTCCAGCGATCATTTGGTACGTGCGTGGATGAGAACTTATGGTCTGCCGACAATTGTCACTAATTGCTCAAATAATTATGGCCCTTATCATTTTCCGGAAAAATTAATTCCGTTAGTCATATTAAACGCCCTGGAAGGTAAATCCCTGCCGATTTATGGCAAAGGTGATCAGATTCGCGATTGGTTGTATGTCGAAGATCACGCCCGCGCGCTCTATACCGTGGTGACTGAAGGTAAAGCAGGCGAGACCTACAATATCGGAGGGCACAATGAGAAGAAAAACCTCGATGTTGTACATACCATCTGCGACCTGTTGGATGAAATAGTACCGAAAGAATCATCCTATCGTGAACAAATCACCTATGTTGCCGACAGACCGGGTCATGATCGTCGTTATGCTATTGATGCTGACAAAATTAGCCGCGAATTAGGCTGGAAGCCCGAAGAGACGTTTGAGAGCGGCATTCGCAAGACAGTGGAATGGTACCTTGAGAATACACAATGGGTCGCGAATGTTAAAAGTGGCTCATATCAGACGTGGATTGAACAGAATTACGAGGGGCGTCAGTAATGAACATCCTTCTGTTTGGTAAGACAGGACAGGTAGGGTGGGAATTACAACGTGCCCTGGCACCTCTTGGCAACCTGACCGCTCTTGATCTTCATTCAAAAGATTTTTGCGGTGATTTTAGTAACCCAGAAGGTATTGCTGAAACCGTTCGGAAAATTCGTCCCGATGTAATTGTTAATGCGGCAGCCCATACTGCAGTTGATAAAGCTGAAACAGATCGTGAACTCTCCGAGTTATTGAATGCCCGCAGCGTAGAAGCGATTGCAAAAGCAGCTGCCAGTATTGGCGCGTGGGTAGTACATTACTCTACCGATTATGTCTTCCCAGGCAACGGCGAAACGCCATGGCGTGAGACCGATGCCACAGCACCGTTGAATGTTTATGGTGAAACGAAGCTTTCGGGTGAGCTTGCCCTGCAAAAGCATTGTGAAAAGCATCTTATTTTCCGCACCAGTTGGGTATACGCAGGTAAAGGCAATAACTTCGCCAAGACGATGTTGAAACTGGCAAAAGCGCGTGAAGAACTTTCTGTCATTAACGATCAGTTTGGTGCGCCTACTGGTGCAGAACTGCTGGCAGACTGTACGGCGCATGCGATTCGCGTGGCATGGAATAAACCAGAAGTGGCAGGGCTTTATCATCTGGTTGCAAGCGGGACAACGACATGGCACGACTATGCAGCACTGGTATTTGAAGAAGCACGTAAAGCCGGTATTGAGCTTACGTTGAACAAGCTGAATGCCGTACCAACAAGTGCTTATCCTACCCCGGCCAAACGGCCAGCAAACTCGCGCCTGAATACAGAAAAATTCCAGCACAATTTTGGCTTAACGCTACCTTCATGGGAAAAAGGCGTTAAGCGCATGCTGGAAGAGCTGTTCACTACAACTTCAATCTAACATATTACTTTTAATGCCCCTCTGTGGGCATTTTCTGTTTGAGAATGCAAAATGAAAACTCGTAAAGGTATTATTCTGGCAGGTGGCTCGGGTACGCGTCTTTATCCGGTAACGATGGCGGTAAGTAAACAGCTGCTGCCGATCTTCGATAAACCGATGATTTACTACCCGCTGTCTACACTGATGCTGGCTGGCATTCGCGATATTCTAATTATCAGTACGCCACAGGATACGCCTCGCTTTGAGCAGTTGCTCGGCGATGGCAGCCAGTGGGGTCTTAACCTGCAATATAAAGTTCAGCCAAGCCCGGATGGCCTCGCGCAGGCCTTTATCATTGGTGAAGAGTTTATTGGTCAAGATGATTGCGCTCTGGTCCTGGGCGACAATATCTTTTACGGTCACGATCTGCCTAAACAGCTGGCTGCGGCAGTTGATAAAGAGAGTGGGGCCACCGTATTTGCCTATCATGTTAACGATCCAGAACGTTACGGCGTGGTTGAATTTGATAAAAACGGTACAGCCATCAGTTTGGAAGAGAAACCTCTGGAGCCGAAAAGCAATTATGCGGTAACGGGGTTATATTTTTATGACAATGATGTTGTAGAAATAGCGAAGAGCCTGAAACCTTCACCGCGCGGTGAGTTAGAAATCACCGATATTAACCGCATCTATCTTGAGCAAGGGCGTATGTCAGTAGCCATGATGGGCCGTGGGTATGCGTGGCTGGATACGGGCACACATCAAAGCTTGATTGAGGCAAGTAATTTCATTGCCACAATTGAAGAACGCCAGGGTCTGAAAGTTTCTTGCCCGGAAGAGATTGCCTACCGTAAAGGGTTCATTGATGCAGAGCAAGTGAAAAAGCTGGCCGAGCCGCTGAAGAAAAATGCTTACGGGCAATATCTGCTTAAAATGATTAAAGGTTACTAATTAGGGAAAATGAAATGATTATTCAAATGATACCTCTGCAAAAACATGGAGATGAAAGAGGTCTATTAATAGCTTTAGAAGAAGAAAAAAACATACCGTTCCCTATTAAAAGAATATATTATATTTTCGATACAAAAAAAGGTGTCAGGCGTGGTTTTCATGCTCATATAAAAACTCGACAATTGGCTGTTGTAGCTAGGGGTGCGTGTAAATTTCATATGGATGATGGGAAGGAAAAAAAAGAAATAGAACTTAACGATCCATCAGTAGGTTTGCTGATAGAACCTCTAATATGGCACGAAATGTATGATTTTAGCGAGGATTGCATATTGATGGTCATAGCTGATGATTACTACAAAGAATCAGATTATATCCGTGATTATGAAGATTTCATATTCAGAGCAGATACTAATGAAAATTCATAAGCTCAGTGACGTACAAACTACTAATATTGGTATAGGTACAACGATTTGGCAATTTGTAGTAATCTTAGAAAAAGCCAAAATTGGAAAAAACTGCAACATATGTGCAAATTCATTTATAGAAAATGATGTCTATATAGGCGACAATGTAACAATAAAAAGTGGCGTCTATATTTGGGATGGAATAACTATTGAAGATAACGCTTTTATCGGTCCATGTGTGGCATTTACCAACGATAAATATCCACGTTCAAAAGAATATCCTGAGTCATTCCAGAGAACAATTGTTAGAAAAGGCGCATCAGTTGGAGCAAATGCTACCATACTTCCAGGAACTGAGATTGGCGAGTATGCAATCATAGGTGCAGGAAGCGTTGTAACTAAAAATGTTCCTTCATATGCTATTGTCGCAGGCAACCCAGCAAAATTTATTAAATGGATTGAAAAAAAATGAAAACAGTAAAGTTTTTGGATCTTTTTGAAATCAATAATCGTCAAAATAAAGATCTCATTTCGGCTTTTAAAAGGGTGCTTGATTCTGGTTGGTATATTATGGGGAATGAGCTATCTGCATTCGAACAAGAATTTGCTGATTATTGTAAGGTCAAATATTGCATAGGAGTCGCAAATGGGCTTGATGCCTTAAATCTTGTGTTACGAGCCTGGAAAGAGTTGGGGTATTTGAAAAATGGCGATGAGGTCATTGTACCAGCGAATACATATATAGCCTCTATCTTGGCAGTTACAGAGAACAATCTTATACCTGTCATGGTTGAGCCGGATATAGGTTCTTACAACATCGACCCAAAAGCGATTGTGAAAAGTATTACTCCTAAGACAAAAGCGATATTACCAGTTCATCTTTACGGTCAACTATGTGACATGAAGTCTATTATCGCGATTGCAAAGCAACATAACTTACTTGTTCTGGAAGATTGCGCGCAAGCCCATGGAGCATCCAGTGATGGTATAAAAGCCGGGGCTTGGGGAGATGCTGCAGGTTTCAGCTTTTATCCTGGTAAGAATTTAGGCGCACTTGGCGATGCTGGAGCTATAACTACGGATGACCCAACTTTAGCGAATACGCTAAAAGCATTAAGAAACTATGGGTCACATAAAAAGTATGAAAACTTATACGAAGGGCTGAACAGTCGTCTTGATGAATTACAGGCGGCATTTCTCAGAGTCAAAATCCCCCATCTTGATTCTGATACAAATATTCGTAGGGAAATTGCTCAGCGATATATGAGTGAAATAAAAAACGATAAAATAATATTACCACTAGTAAAAGAACCAAATTCTCATGTTTGGCATCTATTCGTGGTAAGAACTGACGATAGGAATAAATTACAACAGTATCTCACTGATAACAGCATTCAAACATTAATCCACTACCCTTTACCTCCACATAAACAACAAGCATATAAAAAATATTCGTGCCTTCAGCTACCTGTGACAGAAAAAATACATGAAGAAATTTTATCATTGCCATTAAGTCCTGTAATGAAGGATGATGAAGTTGATTATGTAATTCAGAAAATGAACGAATATATATAATGAAACATTTTTTTAAGGTTACTATTCTTTCAGCTACTTACACTTTTTTGAAGATGTTAGCTGGTTTTGCTATAGGAAAAGTGATTGCTATCTATACAGGTCAGGCAGGGATTGCTGTGCTTGGACAGGTACAAAGTTTTATCAACATAGCGACAGGAATAGTAACTGCGCCGGTTGGTAGTGGTTTAGTACGCTATACTGCTGAGAATTGGGAAGAGGGAGAAAAAGCATGCGCTCCGTGGTGGAGTGCATGTCTTCGAATTACAATAATCGGGATGATAGTACTTATCCCATCAACCATTTTGTGCTCTCAGTGGCTATCATTCCTGCTTTTTAAGGAACAACACTACCAGTGGTTTATCATTTTTGCTGCATGTTTTTTGCCACTATCAGTTGCAAATGTATGTATTGCATCAGTAATTAACGGACAGCAAAAATATAGGCAGTATATATTTTTGGGTATGCTGTCAGTGATTGTTTCCACAGTAATAATGATACTTTTAGTTATTCTGTTTAAACTTAAGGGCGCGTTAATTGCAACTGTTCTTTATAGTGCAATTTCAGGGGTGGTGCTCATTCTTGCCTGCGTCAATAGAACATGGTTTAAATATCAATACTGGTTTATGCGAGTAAATATAAGACAGATTAAACCAGTATTGAATTATAGCCTAATGGCATTAATTACGGCATTGGCAATGCCGCTTGCTTTATTAGCTGTCCGCAATATGCTAATCGATATGACCGGCTGGAAAGATGCTGGGAATTGGCAAGCTGTGTGGAAAATATCAGAAGTCTACCTTAGTGTTGTCACTGTTGCTCTTTCAACTTATTTACTACCTCGGTTATCAGCATTGAAATATGCTGGGCTGATGAAGAAAGAAATTAATACTCTCTCACCAACAGTAATTAGTATAACGGCAGTATTGGCATTGATCGTGTTTATGTTGCGGGATTTAATCATTACTATTTTATTTACAGAAGAGTTTCGCGCAGCGAGAGATTTATTTATCTATCAATTAATCGGAGATGTGGCTAAAATAGCTGGTTTTCTTTATGCTTATCCAATTTTAGCTCAAGGGAAAATAAAGGTTTATATTGGTTCGGAGATTGTTTTTTCATTAGGATTAGTATGTCTAAGCTTTATTTCAATAAAGTCACTGGGAGTTCAGGGGGCAAGTATAGGATATATGTTGAATTATATTTTATATTTCTTATTTGCTTTTATTTATACAAATATTGTGGACCATCACAAAGATAAAAAGGAAAAAGCATGAGGATTATTTTTCCTGTCTTGGGATTTGGTAAGGCTGGAGGAGAAAGAGTTTTATCTAAGCTAGCTACAGGATTGGTTGAACGCGGACACGAGGTTTTCTTTATATCGCCACAAAAAAATGGGAAGCCATATTATCCAACCAAAGCTAAGGTTTTGCATGTAAAAGATGAGGTTAGGTTTTCGCGTCTAATTAACTTCATAATTAATTTCTTTAAAGTCATTATTTATGCTCGAGCTTTGAAAGCTGATACTGCTATTGCTAGCTTTCATCTTACTGTTTTTATAGTACTTTTCTTGGGAATTAAAACCAAAAAATATTACTATATACAAGCATATGAGGTCGTGTTTTTTAAATCCACTTTCAGAAAGTTTATAGCAAACCTGACTTACTATCTACCATTAAAAAAAATTGTTAATAGTCAACTCCTTTTACCTAAAAAAATAAACAATTATGTAGGGATCGTACCAGCAGGTATTGACATAAATGTATTTAAACCTTTATTGGTGAATAATATAGATAAATATAATATAGGATTTATCGGTAGAAAGGAAAAGCATAAAGGTACACATGAACTTGTTAAATTACTATGTGAGTGGCCTAAAATACAAGAAGTACAATTGAATATTGCAGTTTATCTATCGGATGAATCTCGATTGCTCTTACAGAAAAATAAGGTTAAATTTCAGTATTATCCAATCCAAAATGATTATGATTTAGCGGCTTTTTATAATAGCAATGGACTAATCCTTGCTGTGGGTCTCGTAGAGGATGGGGCGTTTCATTATCCCTGTGCTGAAGCAATGGCCTGCGGGTGTGCAGTCATTTCAAACTATGCGCCTCTTTATAATACGCATTCTTTACTACGACTGAAAACCTATGAATCAATTCAGATTCAAGACAAGATCAATCTCTTTTTTAACATGTCGGAGCAACAGTACTTGAATGAAATAAAAAGTAATATACAGAATGTTCAGGAGCTTTCCTGGAATAATGTGTATGAGATGTTGAATAATATTATCATCAATAATTAAAATTTAAATGGTATAGTAAATGAAAGTTATAGATACTCTGATAGATGATCTTAAAATTATCGAACCTCAAGTTTTTGGTGATAATCGAGGTTTTTTTCTTGAAAGTTATAATAAACAAAAGTTTGAAGAGCACATTGGAAGAAAAATAGACTTTGTTCAAGATAATCATTCATCTTCAGGTCAGGGAGTATTACGTGGATTACATTATCAATTAGAGCCGTATGCGCAGGGAAAACTGGTGCGTTGCACGTTTGGCGAAGTATTTGATGTTGCTGTGGATATTAGGCGATCGTCAGATACTTTTGGCAAATGGGTTGGAGTACATTTATCTGCTGATAATATGAGACAATTTTGGATTCCAGAAGGTTTTGCTCATGGTTTTTTAGTTTTAAGCGAGCGTGCTGAATTTATGTACAAAACTACAAATTATTATTCGCCTATAAGTGAGTGCTCAATCAAATTCAATGATCCTGAGCTAGCCATAGAGTGGCCTACAGATTGTGGTAAATATATTCTTTCGGATAAAGATAAAAAAGCTGCTAGTTTTATAGATAGTATATTATTCAAATAAAATTTTAAATCAGCCAAAATGCTCATATATAGAATAAATATCATATATACTTTAATGTTAATCATTGCCACCGTTTATGCTGTAAGTATCATGCCATACTCAAATGATCATGAAGCATACAGTGATTTATTTAAATATACGATTAATGACCCATCTTTTGAGAGAATGGAACTTGGGTTTCGTACTTCAGTTATAGCATTTAAATCATTATGTAATGATTTAAGCTCTTACTGGCTTCTTTTGGTGGCGTTTTCTTTGGCATTTAAATTTTATGTAATGAAATCTTTTAGTACGAATGGTGCTATATTATTAATACTATATGTATTATATTGTATTTCATTGTTAGCTTTACATGAAGGAACTCAGATTCGTGCAGCTATGGCAATAGCACTTGGATTTGTTGGTTTTCGCTGTAAAAATATCAGTCTAAGTTTGTTTTTCCTTCTTCTGGCAATTGCATTTCATTATTCATCTGCGATATTTATTGTGTTACTCCTGTTAGGGAATGTTATCAAGTCATACAAATTTGTATGGCTAGCAATAGTTATAGGTATAGCTACAATTTTCCCTGTGCTTCTTGAACGAAATTCAGATGTGTTTGTAAACATAAATCCATTATTTAGTTCATATCTTGAGAATTCCGATATGTCGGAGGTAAACAAATACTCATTTACACTGATATTTGCCTTTGCTTTTTTTCTAATTAATTTTTTTGTAGGGAAAAGATTAAGTCGATATCGAGATGATTTACATATCATATTTAAAAAGTATAATTTATTCTCGTTCTTATTTATATGCAGTGTTATCTTACTTGCCGCTTTATCATTCTCACCCGTTCTATCGATAAGATTATATGAGCTTCTTTCCCTAAGCCCATTTGCTATCATTGCATGTTTATATTCGAGATATGTAGATAATGTTGTATTATCATATGCTGACGTAAAGTTGGCCAAACTTAGATTATTACTGTTATTAATCCTCGTAATCATGTCTTTTCATCGTTTCATTGCATATTACTTCGTTAATCCTATTATTAACTTTTGATCTTAGAGATAAAGGAAAACCTCAGTGACCTCGGATATATCTTCGGTAGCAGCCATACTTGTTACATTCAATCCAGACTTGAATAACTTCGGTAAAGTAGTTAATAGTATTTCTGAGCAGGTTAGCCAAATTATAATAATCGATAATGGCTCACAAAATATGAGCGATATTCAGGAGGTTGCATTTCACTCTGCCTCAAATTTAACTTTCATTGACCAAGTTAGGAATATAGGTTTGGCTTCTGCCCAAAATGAAGGCATTCAATATGTTAAAAAAAATCTTAATGTAAAACATATAATATTATTTGATCAGGACAGTATTATAAATAATAACTTCATTGAAAATTTACTAGTAGATGAAAAAGGATTACTCCTGAAGGGTATTAAGGTAGGCGCCATTGGTCCGAGTTTTTATGACCCTGATAATAATAAAATGTATCCTGCAACAATTTATAATGGCCCATTTATCAAACGCGTAAGTTTACATGATGAACCTGTTGAAGCGACTTTTTTAATTGCATCTGGTTGCTTAATACGACTTGACGTACTTAACGATGTTGGTGGAATGCTTGATGAATTGTTTATTGATTATATAGATGTAGAATGGTCCTTAAGAGCAAAACAGAATGGTTATAAGGTTTATATAACACCAAAGGCTTCAATGGCACATACTATTGGAGATAAGAGAATATCAATTATGGGGCGAACTATATCATGTCATAGCCCTTTCAGACGCTATTTTCTTATCAGGAATAGCTTTAAAATGCTAAGGCTGCCGTATGTACCATTAGGTTATAAACTGCGTGAGATAATTTTTAATGGCTTGAGAATAATTGTTGGTTTTGTAACATCATCTAATAAGATGACTTTCCTGAAATATACAATAGCTGCTTTTAAAGATGGTATTTTAGGTAACTTTGGGCCATGTAAATATAAGTTTTAAAATGATAAAAATTGCTCATATTCAACTACTGCCACTTTTAAGTGGTGTACAAAGAGTTTGTCTTGACGAATTAATTCGCTTAGATAATAGTAAATTTGAAAAATATTTGATTTGCAAGGAAAGAGGACCATTAACGGAAGAGGCTCAGAAGTATGGAATAAAATGTTTGTTCGTGCCAAGTTTAGTTAGAAATATATCTTTCATGAAAGATGCAAAATCACTGTACAGTTTATGGAAAATAATACGGTCTAATCATTTCGATATTGTCCACACTCATTCTTCAAAAACTGGAGTATTAGGCAGAATTGCTGCTTGGTTAAATAGAACAAAGTTGATTGTTCATACTGTTCATGGTTTTTCCTTTCCTGTGGCAAAGAATAAATTACAGTATTTGCTATTTTGGAGCATGGAAAAAATAGGTTCATTTTGTGGGGATATAGTAATTTGCCTTCATGAAGATGACGCCAAGATTGCAGAAAAAGTAGTTAAAGTTAATAAGAAGAGTATACATATAATAGGTAATGGGGTTGATATCGTAAAATTTTCACCATATGAACCCGATATAAAAAATTATTTTCGAAGAGAAATAGCTAATTCGGACGTGAATGACTTCATTATTGGCATGATAGGTAGACTTTGGCCTCAAAAAAATCCAATGTGCTTATTACGTGCTGTAGAAAAATTAATAGATAAAAATGAACATGTAAAATGCCTGTTTATTGGGGATGGTGAGTTAAGTAATGAGATGATGAGCTTTATTAAGTCGAGGAATTTAGAGAGTAATGTAAAGTTACTTGGTTGGCGTAATGATACTTTTAATATTCTCAATACCCTTGATGTTTTTGTTTTACCATCATTATGGGAAGGCATGCCACTGGCTATACTTGAAGCTAAAAGTTGTGGTATCCCATGTGTCGCCTCAAACATTCCAGGCAATAATGTTATTATAAATAATTTCCATGATGGTCTTCTTTTTAATTTAGATAACGGCCCTGACAATTTATACGATAAATTACAATTGTTAATTGATGATCCAGATATTAGAAAATCGATTGGATCAGCAGCGAGAGAAAGTATAGAATCTGCCTATGATATAGATATAAGAATAGAAAAAATACAAAAGATGTATTTAAGGTTATTACAGCTCAGTCACTAAATAGCTGCGCCCAATAGTAGATCACTTAAAGGGAACTCAGCCCGGATTGTGCGATCTGATCAATCGCCAAATATCCCGAACCACAAACCGGACTGAGCGATGCCGATCATAGCACCAATACCCCGTGACGAACGACGCCTGCTGCAGGAAGCAGTCCATAAAACGCGTGACAAGAACCATGCCCACAGATTGACCGCCATGCTGATGCTGCACCGGGGTGACCTGTCAGTGAAATCGCCAGAACGCTCTGCTGCGCCCGCTCATCAGTAGGCTGCTGGATTAATTGGTTTACGCTTTCGAGGGCCGAAGGTCTGAAATCGTTGCCTGCCGGACGCTCCCGACGCTGGCCTTTTGAACACATCTGTAGAACTGATAAAGTACTCTCCAGGCGATTTTGGTTATCAGCGTTCACGCTGGAGCACTGTGTTACTGGCTATAAAAATCAAAGAGATAATAAGGTAGCCAGCTACATGCAGGAACCGTCCGTCGCTGGCTGCCATCAGCCGGGATAGTATGGAGCAGAGCTGTACCGACTCTGCGCATCTGGGACCCACATAAGGATGAAGTCGATATTCATCTCAATCCTAATATCGGCGCGGACAGCAAAACGCGTGATCACACTGGGGCAGAATGAAAAATACTACCTGGCGGTGCGCTGCACAGCGGCACGGGAAAAGTCAGCCATATTGGCGGCAACAGTAAAAGTTCAGCGTTGTTCATTAAGCTGTGCAGACACCTGAAATCATTGTATCGCCGGGCAAAAACGATAGCGATTATTGTGGATAACTGATCCTACCCACGTAATGTGGACACAGCTCTACGCGAGGTTCTGGTTTTCAATTTGTTCCGGGCTGTGGCCGCCACAGGCACTGTGACGACGCCAGCGATTGTAATCACACTCGATATAATTAAACACTGCCGTCCGCATTATTTCCCGGCTGATAAAGCGCTCTCCGTGGATGCATTCGACTTTCAGTGAGTGGAAGAAGCTTTCCACACAGGCATTATCGTAGCAGCAACCCTTGGCACTCATGCTGCCCCGCAGATTATGGCGTTTCAGCAAGATCTAATAATCCGATGAGCAGTGCTGGCCACCACGATCAGTGTGAACAATGACATTTTCTGGACGTTTACACTGCCATAGTGCCATTTGCAGCGCATCACAGGCCAGTTGTGCTGTCATACGCGGTGACATCGACCAGCCCCAATAACCGCCCGCGACCACAGGTCGATGACCACCGCGAGATACAACCAGCCCTCATCGGTGCGCAGATACGTGATGTCACCTGCCCACTTCTGGTTCGGGCCGCTGGCGTAAAAATCCTGTTTCAGCAGATTATCTGACACGGGCAGGCCGTGCGCCCGATAGCTGGTCGCGCTGAACTTACGGCAGGCTTTCGCCCGCAGCCCCTGACGACGCAGGCTGGCGGCAATGGTTTTGATGTTGTACTCCGGTAGTTCATCAGCAAGACGGGGCGCACCATAACGCTGTTTTGCTGCAGTGAATGCCTGATAAACGGCCTTATCGCAAGTGAGGCGGAACTGCTGGCGCGGGCGTATCTGATGGCGACGCAGACACTAGGCATACCAGCCGCTGCGGGCAACCCTAAGCACCCGACACATTGAACTCTGCCCGATGCTTTTCGATAAAGACATACTTCATTTCAGGCGCTTCGCGAATTATGTCGCGGCCTTTTGGAGAATGGCCAGTTCCTCGTCCCGTTCTGCCAGTTGTCGTTTCAGGCGGGCTATTTCAACGGACATTTCCAGCTCACGTTCAGAAGAGGAATGTGCGTTCTTCCGCTTACTGCGCCAGGCATAAAGCTGTGATTCGTAAAGACTGAGTTCACGGGCTGCGGCGGCAACACCAATGCGCTCCGCGAGTTTCAGGGCTTCCTGGCGAAATTCAGGTGTGTGTTGCTTACGGGGCTTTTTACTGGTTGATACTGATTTTGTCATGAGTTACCTCTTACTTGAGAGTTTACTCACTTAGTCCCGTGTCCACTATAGGTGGGTAAGATCAAACTACATCATCCACAAAAGCCATGAAACCCAGCGCTGGCTGAAAGTGAACCCGAAGCTCACAGTCATTTATCAACTGGTTTACTCGCCATGGGTATACCATGTTGAGCGGCTATGGCAAGCGCTTCATGACACCATAACCCGCAATGTGGCAGTTGCTGAAAAAGGTATGGCATTTTATGGACAGCACCAGCCCATTCCCCGGAGGGAAACATGATCTGGCAAAAGTGTAGCTGTATTAGGCGCAGCTATTTAGTTAATTTACCTCTATTTTAATAACTTATACAAATGAAAATATCGATTTTAAGATTAATTTTCCCGTTGCTGCTGGTGGTAATATTAACAGCTCTTTTTGTCTATCTTGGCAATCGATTGGATATCCTTTTATGGATCTATATCGAAGTTGCTCTTATTTATCTGTTAATTATTCAACTAAAATGGAAACCAAGGCTATTACTTTGGTTATTGTATTGCTTCATCCTGGGGGGGCAAGTTGCGTCGATTTTATCCAGTGGCTCTTTTATTATTCCATTAACATTAACAAATGCTGCTGAATTTTCAGCTTTAGGCTTAAGTGGTGCTCTGAAGCTAGTTATTGTTGTTCTTCTGTATATTTTAGCATCCCTTTTGGTTGTGAGTACAAAAAATAGCCCATTTCAAGGTGGGAACAGTAAAAAGTTTATTTCCTTAATAGCAATTAGTGGTTGTATTTATTTTCTACCGTTGCCACTACATTCTTTAGGTATAACAGCGCAATCTTACTATAAACAGGTCACTTACAAACCAGCATATAATTATCCTGAGATCGCTAATAAATACTTGAAAGTTCTATTGTGGGACAATGACAGGAATGATAAGAAATTTATTTCAAAAAATAAAAATATAATCGTTATTTTTACTGAGGGAATGTCTTTAGGGGTTATTGATAATGTCAATCATAAAAACCTAAATTTAACTCCAAACTTGGATTTTTTAATAAAAAAATCAGTTAGTTACTCTAATTACTATAACCACACAGCGGCTACTTTTCGAGGTCTTAGAGGACAGCTAACATCTGCTTACCAATATAAAGACGGATGGGGAGCTAATAATGATGGCTTTGCACAAATAACACCTGACGTCGTTACATCAATTTATAAAGGGCGTCTTGTATCTCTACCTGAAATTTTAAACGATCAAGGGTTTGATACAATATTCCTCTCGTCAACAGAGAGAAATAGCACATTGAACACTATGCTTAAAAGCATGGCGTTCAAGGATGTCTATGGGATGGGAGATTTTAATTTCTATCAAGAGGATAGAATGACGGATAAGCAAACTTTTTCAGCCCTCATGCACTTGTTAGAAACTCGAAAAGAAAGTAGTAAACCTTTTTTTATTGGAGTATATCCATCAGGAACTCATCATGGACGTGAAAGCCCCGACTTAAAATATAAAGACGGAAGTAATATTTACTATAATAAATTTCACAACTACGATGCTCAGTTAGGTGATTTTATTCGCTATTTTGATAAGAGCAGTTTCTCGAAGAACACAACAATTATTATCACTGCAGATCATTCAACATTTCCAACACCTGAATTTAAAAAGTCATTTGGCATCAATGCAGACTACTTTGTCGATCAGATACCTTTAATTATTTATAATTCAGGTAACTCACCAATTGAAAAAAATGCTCAGGGGGAAAATAGTTTATCATTAGCTCCTACAATTTTGCAGATGTTGCAAATTAATAATCAGCCGAATTATTTTTTAGGTTGTTCTCTCTTGGATTATTATTGTAAGAGTGAATTTTCAAACACCACTGCTATTGGCGATGAATACTATAACACCTTCCCAGCGATTTACCCTGACTATGGCGTGAAAAAAGCATCTACTAACTCAAACGTTAGTGAGTTTTACAATGTTAGTGGGTAGTTCAAATTGAATATGATGAAATTAATCGTATAGATATAATATACCTTTCCTGACGGCTTAAAACTGAGTTAATATCTCTCATACATTCAAGCCGCGCATACGTCGCGCGGTGACCACACCTGACAGGAGTATGTAATGTCTAAGCAGCAGATTGGCGTCGTCGGTATGGCAGTGATGGGGCGCAACCTCGCGCTCAACATCGAAAGCCGTGGTTATACCGTCTCCGTTTTCAACCGCTCCCGTGAAAAGACCGAAGAAGTGATTGCCGAGAATCCAGGCAAGAAACTGGTGCCTTACTACACGGTAAAAGAGTTTGTTGAATCCCTTGAAACGCCTCGTCGTATCCTGTTAATGGTGAAAGCCGGTGCGGGTACCGATGCCGCTATCGATTCACTGAAGCCGTATCTGGATAAGGGCGACATCATCATTGATGGTGGTAACACCTTCTTCCAGGACACCATTCGTCGTAACCGTGAGCTTTCTGCTGAAGGATTTAACTTCATCGGTACCGGTGTTTCCGGTGGTGAGGAGGGCGCGCTGAAAGGGCCATCTATTATGCCTGGCGGCCAGAAAGAAGCCTACGAGCTGGTTGCGCCGATTCTGACTAAAATCGCTGCCGTTGCAGAAGATGGTGAGCCTTGTGTTACCTACATCGGTGCTGATGGCGCAGGCCATTATGTGAAGATGGTGCATAACGGCATTGAATACGGCGACATGCAACTGATAGCTGAAGCCTATTCCCTGCTGAAAGGTGGTCTGAACCTCAGCAACGAAGAACTGGCGAGCACTTTTACCGAGTGGAACAATGGTGAGCTGAGTAGCTACCTGATCGACATTACAAAAGACATCTTCACCAAAAAAGATGAAGAAGGTAAATACCTGGTCGATGTGATCCTTGATGAAGCGGCTAACAAAGGTACCGGCAAATGGACCAGCCAGAGTTCTCTTGACCTCGGCGAACCGCTGTCTTTGATCACCGAGTCTGTGTTTGCACGCTACATCTCTTCGCTGAAAAACCAACGTGTAGCAGCGTCTAAGGTTCTTACTGGGCCGAAAGCACAGCTGGCAGGTGAAAAAGCGGAATTTATTGAGAAAGTTCGTCGTGCTCTGTATCTGGGGAAAATCGTTTCCTACGCTCAGGGCTTCTCTCAATTGCGCGCTGCTTCTGACGAGTACAACTGGGATCTGAACTACGGTGAGATTGCGAAAATCTTCCGCGCGGGTTGTATCATTCGTGCCCAGTTCCTGCAAAAGATCACCGACGCCTATGCAGAGAATGCAAACATTGCAAACTTACTGCTGGCACCGTACTTCAAGAACATTGCTGATGAATACCAGCAAGCACTGCGTGACGTGGTGGCTTATGCGGTTCAGAACGGTATTCCTGTTCCGACCTTCTCCGCGGCAGTTGCCTACTACGACAGTTATCGTGCCGCCGTTTTGCCTGCAAACCTGATCCAGGCGCAGCGTGACTACTTTGGTGCGCATACTTATAAACGCACTGATAAAGAAGGTGTTTTCCATACCGAATGGCTGGAATAATCCAGAAACTGTGTATGCGTGAGCCCGGTTTATAACCGGGCTTTTTTTTGTCTATAATCTGATTGATTTCTTTTCATTCCTTAATACTAACTTAATAAATACCGTTTATTCTGATAAAGAAAATCCGAAATGTTTTCGCCTTCATTGACACAATATTCACTCAGGCGTTAAAACTTTTAAATCTTATCAGGGTGTCAAACATCGTGATTAATATATTAAGTTAATTCTGAGAGTATGAAATGAATATCACCATTTCTGGTACCGGATATGTTGGCTTGTCTAATGGTCTGCTTATCGCCCAGCATCATCAGGTAACCGCTTTAGACATTATCCCTTCACGTGTTGAAATGCTAAATGATCGGATATCTCCTATTGTTGATAAAGAGATTCAACAATTTCTGCAGTCTGCTGATATTCACTTCGAAGCTACACTGGATAAAAAATACGCCTACCATAATGCTGATTATGTCATTATTGCCACGCCGACCGATTATGATCCAAAAACTAATTATTTTAATACATCCAGTGTGGAGTCTGTTATTCAGGATGTCTTAGACATCAACCCGGATGCAGTGATGGTCATTAAATCAACGGTGCCTGTTGGTTTTACGGCGGCAATGTCGAAGAGGTTTAATACGCATAACATTATTTTCTCTCCCGAATTCCTGCGCGAAGGTAAAGCCCTTTACGATAATCTGCATCCTTCGCGGATTGTGATTGGTGAACGCTCAGCACGTGCAGAACGGTTTGCTGCATTGTTGCAGGAAGGAGCTATCAAACAGGATATCCCCACACTTTTTACCGAGTCTACCGAAGCAGAGGCAATTAAACTGTTTGCCAATACCTATCTGGCTATGCGTGTGGCTTACTTTAACGAGCTTGATAGTTATGCAGAAAGTTTAGGTCTTAACTCACGGCAGATTATTGAAGGGGTGTGCCTGGATCCCCGAATTGGCAACCATTACAACAATCCATCATTTGGTTATGGTGGCTATTGCTTGCCGAAAGATACCAAACAACTGTTGGCGAATTACCAGTCGGTGCCAAACAATATTATTTCTGCCATTGTGGATGCTAACAGGACGCGTAAAGATTTTATTGCTGATGCGATCCTGGCAAGGAAACCGAAGGTGGTAGGTATTTATCGACTGATAATGAAAAGTGGCTCCGACAATTTCCGGGCGTCCTCTATTCAGGGGGTCATGAAGCGCATCAAGGCCAAAGGGGTTGAGGTCATTATCTACGAGCCAGTCATGCAGGAAGATACGTTTTTCAACTCCCGACTTGAGCGAAATTTAGCCGCTTTTAAGCTGGAAACGGATGTGATTATTTCTAACCGCATGGCAACTGAACTACAGGATGTCGCAGACAAAGTGTATACCCGCGATCTTTTCGGCAGCGATTAACTCAATTTAATCAGGGCTAAAACAGCCCTGATTACCTATCAAAGATACTCAAATAATATGTAATTTTTATCAATTATCCTATGGCTTTCACGATGTTTATAGCTACACTATTTCGAGCTTAAGCCTTTTTCTCGTTAGGATATTGATAAGAGTGGATAATCACAACCTCGCTGGGCGCAGTAACGATCCGGAACAAATTGATTTAATTGACTTAGTGATGCAATTGTGGCGCGGGAAGGTAACGATCATCGTTTTTGTGATTGTTGCTATTGCGCTGGCTGCGGGTTATCTGGCCGTAGCAAAGGAAAAATGGACGTCGACAGCGATTGTGACTCAACCCGAAGTGGGGCAAATTGCCAGTTATAACAATGCGATGAACGTATTGTATGGTAACAATGCACCTAAAGTCAGTGAGATTCAGACTGGATTTATCGGTCGTTTTAACACGACTTTTTCAGCATTGGCAGAAACGTTAGACAACAAAGTAGAACCTGAAAAACTGACCATTGATCCTTCAGTTAAAGGTCAGCAGTTGCCACTGGTTGTCTCTTATGTGAGTGATTCAGCAGAAGGTGCCCAACGTCAACTGGCGGAGTACATCCAGCAGGTTGATGAAAAGGTGGCAGAAGAGCTGGACGTTGACCTGAATGACAACATTAAATTGCAGACAACGACTTTACAGGACTCCCTGAAGACACAGGAAGTGGTGTCTCAGGAGCAAAAAGAGTTACGTATTCAGCAAATTCAGGAAGCGCTCAAGTTTGCGACTCAGGCCAATATCGCCAAACCGCAAATCCAACAGACTCAGGATGTCACACAAGACACTATGTTCCTGCTGGGTAGTGATGCACTGAAGTCAATGATTGAACATGAAGCAACGCGCCCTCTGGTTTTTTCACCGAACTACTACCAAACTAAACAGAACCTGCTGGATATTGAAAAGCTGAAGGTAGACACCTCCGCTATTCATGCCTATCGCTATGTGATGAAACCGACGCTGCCGATTCGTCGCGACAGCCCGAAAAAGGCGATTACGCTGGTGTTAGCCGTGTTGCTGGGCGGAATGATTGGCGCGGGTGTGGTTCTGGGGCGTAATGCGCTGCGTAACTACAAGCCGAAAGCACAATAATTTATCGCTATATTGAATGATCGGATGGCGTTGCGCTTATTCGACCGATAAAAAACCGGGCATCGCCCGGTTTTTTAGTTTCTGAATCTATTGATGCCGCTGACGTAAATTCTCAATGACGGTCGTCAGGTCGAGATCCTGATCCTGTAGCAGCACCAGCAGGTGATAGATCAAATCTGACGCTTCATTGGTCAGTTCAGCACGGTCGTGAACCGTTGCAGCCAGCGCGGTTTCGACGCCTTCTTCTCCGACTTTTTGCGCGATGCGCTTGGTACCACTGGCGTAAAGCTTCGCGGTGTAGGAACTTGCCGGGTCGGCAGTCTTACGCTCAGCCAGCAGTTGTTCAAGCTGGTAGAGGAACAACCACTGGTGGTTAGTTTCGCCAAAACAACTGGTTGTGCCTTTGTGGCAGGTTGGCCCAGCCGGATTGACCAGCACCAGCAGGGTGTCGTTATCGCAATCGGGCGCAATGCTGACCACATTGAGGAAGTGACCGGATGTTTCACCTTTGATCCACAGACGCTGTTTGGTGCGTGAAAAGAAGGTGACTTTGCCGCTTTCAATCGTTTTATTCAGCGCCTGCGGGTTCATATACCCCAGCATCAACACTTCACCGGATACCGCATGCTGTACAACGACAGGCATCAGTCCGTCGGTTTTTTCCCAGTCCAGTTGGCTGCGCTGTTGCTCTGTTAACATATCCTGATCTCCACGCCCTGAGTTGCCAGGTACGTTTTTAATTCACCAATATTAATGATCTGTTTATGGAAGACGGAAGCGGCAAGCGCGCCGTCAACGTCGGTATCGCGGAAGGCTTCCAGGAAGTGTTCCATGGTGCCTGCGCCACCGGAGGCAATCAGCGGTACGCGGCAAACCTCACGCACTTTCTTAAGCTGCACCAGATCGTAACCGTTACGCACGCCGTCCTGGTTCATCATATTGAGGACGATTTCACCAGCACCGCGTTTTTGTACTTCCTGAACCCAGTCGAGGGTTTCCCAGGTCGTGACGCGGGTACGGCTCTCATCGCCGGTATACTGGTTAACGTGGTATTTGCCGGTTTCGGCGTCATACCATGTGTCGATGCCGACCACGATACACTGCACGCCGAAGCGATCGGCCAGGCGGGTGATCAATTCCGGATCGGCGAGAGCCGGGGAGTTGATGGATATTTTATCCGCGCCGAAGGAGAGAATTTTCGCGGCGTCTTCTGCCGACTTAATCCCGCCCGCCACGCAAAACGGAATGTCGATCACTTCCGCTACGCGGGAGACCCAACTCTTGTCGACGACACGACCATCGCTGGAGGCGGTGATATCGTAGAACACCAGTTCATCGGCACCTTCTTCGGCATAGCGCTTTGCCAGAGGCACGATGTCGCCGATGATTTCATGGTTGCGAAACTGCACGCCTTTGACGACCTGGCCATCACGAACGTCCAGGCAAGGGATTATGCGTTTTGCCAGCATTGGATAGCCTCCTTAACGGTAAATTTGCCTTCCAGCAATGCGCGTCCGACGATCACGCCGCGTACGCCGGTTCCGCGAAGCGCGGCAACGTCATTGATGTCGCCAATTCCGCCGGAGGACTGAAACGCTACCTGCGGGTATTTGGCGCATACTTCTTCATACAGTGAGACGTTGGAACCTGCCAGCGTACCGTCGCGGGAAATATCGGTGCAAAGCACATGCTTCAGGCCGACCGGCAGATACATGTCGACCAGTGCTTCCAAAGAAACGCCGGAGTCTTCCTGCCAGCCGCTGACGGCCACCTGCTTATTGCTCTGGTCGTCAATGCGCACATCCAGCGCCAGCACCAGGGCGTCGGCGCCAAAGCGTTCGAACCAGCGTTTCACCACTTCAGGGGATTTTACCGCCGTGGAGCCGACCACCACGCGAGCAACGCCAGCCTCAAGCAACGCCGCCACATCGTCTTCGCTGCGTACACCGCCGCCAACCTGTACAGGCACGTTAACGCCGGCCACCAGAGCTTTAATCAGCGGGATTTGTCGTTTGGCCGGCTCTTTTGCGCCGGTCAGATCGACCAGATGCAACACTTCTGCTCCCTGGGCCGCGTAATCCTGCAAACGGGGCAGGGGATCGTTTCCGTAATCACGCTGTTGGGCGTAATCGCCCTGATGGAGGCGTACTACGGTGCCGTCGATTAAATCTAATGCTGGAATAATCATCACATCTCCAGGAAGTTTTTCAGCAACTGTGCGCCAGCGGCGCCTGACCGTTCCGGGTGGAACTGCACGCCAAAGAAATTATCTTTTTGCACCGCGGCAGTGAACGGTTCGCCGTAATGGCACTGGGCGATGGTCCACGGATTCACCGGCATCGCGTAGCTGTGAACGAAGTAAAAATACGCGCCGTCTTCAATGCCCTGGAACAGGCGATTTCCAGCCTGCGGGTAGACTCGGTTCCAGCCCATATGCGGTAGCGGCAGACCAACGTCGGTCATTTTAGGAACGTCCTGGTCGATAATGCCCAGCAGGTCGACACCGTGAGTTTCTTCGCTACGACGACCCAGAAGCTGCATGCCTAAGCAAATACCCAACACCGGTTGGGTACAGGCTTTGATAAGCGTAATCAGTTCTCGCTGGTGCAACTGCTCCATCGCCGCCTGCGCAGTCCCAACGCCTGGCAGGAACAGTTTGTCTGCCCGCAGAACTATATCCGGGTCGCGGCTGACCACAGGATCGTATCCGTGGCGCGCCACGGCGGATTTTACGGAGTTCAGGTTGGCGCAGCCGGTGTCGAGGATCACCACGTTCATTACAGCACTCCTTTCGAGGAAGGAAGCGTGTCACCCTCCACGCGAATCGCCTGACGCAGCGTACGACCAAACGCTTTAAACAGGCTTTCCACGCGGTGGTGGTCATTTTTACCTTTGGTTTTCAGGTGCAACGTCACACCCATGGTGTAAGAAAGCGAGCGGAAGAAGTGCTCAATCATCTCGGTGCTCAGATCGCCGACTCGCTGGTAGGTAAACTCGGCGCGGTATTCCAGGTGCGGACGCCCGGAGATATCCAGCGCGCAGCGCGCCAGGCATTCGTCCATTGGCAGAACAAAGCCAAAACGGTTGATGCCGCGCTTGTCGCCCAGCGCCAGTTTTAACGCTTCGCCCAGCGCCAGACCGGTATCTTCAACCGTGTGGTGATCGTCGATGTAGAGATCGCCCTTAACGGCGACTTCCATGCGAAAGCCACCGTGGGTGGCGATTTGATCCAGCATGTGGTCGAAGAAGCCGACGCCCGTGCTGATCTTGCTGCTGCCTTCACGGTCGAGCCACACTTTGACGTCAATCTGCGTCTCTTTGGTGTTGCGCTCAACGTGAGCGTAACGGTCACGTTTCGTCAGTTGTTCGCCAATCATCGCCCAGTTCAGGTTTTCGCGGTGATAGCGTAGGCCGGTGATCCCCATGTTTTCTGCCAACTGGATATCGGTGACACGATCGCCAATCACATAGCTGTTAGCGCTGTCGATGGCCTGTTCCGCCAGATAATTTTCAACCAGTTTGACTTTCGGTTTACGGCAGTCGCACGCCTCTGCGGGCAGGTGCGGGCAGATCAAAACGTCATCAAACAGCACGCCCTGAGAGGTAAAAATCTGCATCATCAGGTTGTGCGGCCCTTCAAAATCAGCCTGCGGGAAGCTCTGTGTTCCCAGCCCATCCTGGTTGGTTACCATCACCAGTTTAAAGCCGGCTTTTTGCAGCTTTAGCAGAACGGGCACAACGTCAGGCTCAAACGCCAGTTTGTCGAAGCGATCGACCTGAAAATCACTCGGCGGTTCGGAAATCAGGGTTCCATCACGGTCAATAAAAAGATACTTCTGGCTCATACTTGCTCCGCACGTAAGGCGTCAATGACGCGCTGGCTTTCTTCGCGGGTTCCCACAGTTATCCGCAGACAGCCGCTTAAAGAAGGTTGTTTATTCTGATCCCGTAAGATAATGCCCTGGTCCCACAGCGATTTAAACACGCTGCTGGAGGCGGTGAACCGCGCCAGAATGTAGTTGGTTTCAGAATCGAAGACCTGTTCTACGCAGGCTATCTCTTTCAGGGCATTGACCAGATACTGACGCTCGGCCAGGATCTGCGCCACGCGCTCGCGCATGGCGGTAATGCCCTGCGGGCTTAAGGCCTGAGCGGCGATGTCGGCGACCGGTGTCGAGAGCGGATACGGGGCGATGACTTTCAGTAGCAGAGTGATGACCTCTTCGCTGGCCAGCGTAAACCCGCAGCGTAATCCGGCGAGGGCAAACGCTTTAGACAGTGTTCGTAGGATGACCAGGTTGGGATATTCATTGAGCCAGCCCGCCAGCGTCGCCTGCGGACAAAATTCAATATACGCCTCATCGGCAACCACAATGGCTTTTCCGCGGGTCAGTTCCAGCAATGTCCGCAGATCCTGCGGGTTGATCAACTGTCCGGTCGGGTTGTTCGGACTACAGACGTACACCACTTTTACGCCCTCGAGCTTGTCCGAAATGCCCTGCATATCCAGTTGCCAGTTTTCACGCGTTGGCACGGTACGGCATTCCACGCCGATCGTTTCAGCGCTGACGCTGTACATACCGTAGGTGGGGGGGCAGTAAAGAATTGCATCTTTGCCCGGCTCACAAAACGCACGAACCAGTAATTCGATACCTTCATCTGCGCCGCGGCTGACCAGTACCTGTTCTGGCTTCACCCCCGCGTACTGAGCATAGTTGGCAATGACCGCTTTTGGCTGACATTCCGGGTAACGATTAAGTGTCTGCTGGGTAAGCTGAAAATCGACCGCCGTGGGGAATTCATTGGCGTTCAGCCAGACATCGCCGTTACCGCCCAGACGGCGTGCCGACTGGTACGGTGTCAGTTTGCGGACGTTCTCACGGGCTAAGTCGGTGACGCTGAGGGTGTTTTCGGTGCTCATGCTTGCTCCTTCAGGGCGTTAACACGCAGGGTGACGGCATTTTTATGGGCGCTCAGGCGTTCGGCAGCGGCCAGCGTTTCAATGGTAGACGCCAGGGCGGAGAAACCTTCAGGTGACAGTTCCTGCACGGTCATCCGTTTCTGGAAATCCGCCAGCCCAAGGCTGGAACAGGTCGCCGTATAACCATAGGTCGGCAACACGTGGTTGGTGCCGGAGGCATAATCGCCCGCGGATTCGGGTGACCAGTCGCCCAGGAAAACGGAACCTGCGCTGGTTATCTCGTCAACCAGTTCGCGCGCATTGCGGGTCTGAATGATCAGGTGTTCCGGCCCATACAGGTTAGAAATGGCCACACATTGCGCTAAATCGTTGGTCACAATCAGTCGACTGGCACTCAGCGCCTGACGTGCGGTTTCCGCGCGCGGCAGTTCGGCTAACTGGCGTTCAACGGCGTCGGCGACCCGTCGGGCGATATCGGCATCTGGCGTTAACAGAATGACCTGCGAGTCAGGGCCATGTTCTGCCTGGGAGAGCAGATCGGAGGCAACGAAATCGGGCGTCGCGCCGCTGTCGGCAATAACCAGTACCTCTGATGGCCCCGCAGGCATATCGATGGCCGCGCCGTCGAGACGCTGGCTGACCTGTCGTTTAGCTTCGGTGACAAAGGCATTGCCGGGACCAAAGATTTTATCCACTTTAGGGACAGATTCACTGCCGAAGGCCAGTGCGGCAATCGCCTGTGCGCCGCCAACGTTGAAGACTTCCTGCACGCCGCACAGTTTTGCCGCGTAGAGAATTTCGTCGGCAATTGGCGGCGGAGAGCAGAGAACCACTTTTTTGCAGCCGGCAATGCGTGCTGGCGTGGCAAGCATCAAAACAGTCGAGAAGAGCGGGGCTGAACCGCCAGGGATATACAGGCCGACAGAGCCCACCGGGCGGGTCACCTGCTGGCAGCGTACCCCTGGCAGGGTTTCCACATCCACCGTTGGCAGTTTTTGCGCGGTGTGGAACGTCTCAATATTTTTTACCGCAACCGCCATGGCCTGTTTGAGTTCGTCGCTCAGTCTGTCGCTGGCTGCGGCTATCTCATCGGCGGTGACTTTCATTGCGCCGACGTTCGTTTTATCAAATTTGGCGCTGTATTCACGAAGGGCGTCGTCACCGCGCGATTTCACGTTATCCAGAATATCCGCAACGATACGGGTAATGCTGTCAGAGGCGGAAATGGCCGGGCGCATCAGCAAATCTCTTTGCTGCGCTTCACTACACGTATTCCAGTCGATGATGGTGTTAAAGCTCATAATCGTCTTCCTTTTTGCCGGATGGCGCGTTGCTTATCCGGCCAACGAGGTTTGTCGGCCCGGTCAGCGAAACGCCACCGGGCAGCGTTAAGGGGAATTACTCCATCATCTTCTCAATGGGCAGTACCAGAATTGAACTGGCGCCCAGCGCTTTCAGTTTTTCCATGGTTTCCCAGAACAGGGTTTCGCTGCTGACCATGTGCATCGCGACGCGTTGCTGATCGCCTGCCAGCGGCAGAATGGTTGGGCGCTCGGCGCCCGGCAGCAGGGCGATGACTTCATCCAGACGCTCGCTTGGCGCGTGCATCATGATGTATTTGGATTCACGGGCCTGAATAACGCCCTGGATACGGGTCAGTAATTTATCAACCAGCAGTTGTTTGGCATCGGCCAGTTCGCCGTCTCGCTGAATCAGACAGGCTTTAGAGCGGTAGATAACCTCAACTTCACGCAGGCCATTGGCTTCAAGCGTTGCGCCGGTTGACACCAGATCGCAGATAGCATCAGCCAGACCAGCACGCGGGGCGACTTCAACAGAGCCATTAAGCAGACAGGATTTAAACGAAACGCCTTTCTGATCCAGATAACGTTTCAACAGGTGTGGATAAGAGGTGGCAATGCGTTTGCCGTCCAGCCCGGCAGGGCCATCCCAGGCTTCGTCGACAGGGGTCGCCAGCGAAAGGCGGCAACCGCCGAAGTCGAGACGACGCAAGGTAAAATAGCGCGGATCTTCACCCTGCGCGCGACGGTTCAGCAGTTCCTCTTCGAGAACGTTTTCACCGATAATACCCAGATCAACAACGCCGTCCATGACCAGACCCGGGATGTCGTCGTCACGCACACGCAGAATATCGATAGGCATGTTCTCTGCCATCGCAATCAAACGCTGAGTGTGTAAATTAATTTTAATCCCACAGCGGGCCAGAAGTTCGCGTGAATCGTCGCTTAAACGGCCTGATTTTTGAATAGCTATGCGTAAACGAGTGTTGTCTAACATCTTTTAATCCTCTTATCCTGTCTGAACCGAACTGAGTCACGCACAAAAAAAAGCCCCCGGAAGATATCTTCCGGGGGCTTTCTCATACGTTCATGCACCACTGGAAGATCTGAATGTCTTCCAGCACACATCGCCTGAAAGACTAGTCAGGATGATGGTGATGATGGTGGTGTTTAAATTGAACGCGTGTCATAAAATTCTCGATGAATGCTTATTCATTTGATGTCTTTTAACCTAAACCACTTTAACGCCGGAAAGCAAGGGCTTTTTTTGTACATTAATTCATTTCATATTAATGGTATGAATTGTCAGTCTCACCATGCTGGCGTAGCCTTAGATAAATGGTGCCAGATTCAGGAGAAAAGGGATGAAAAAGGTCGCGATTGTCGGTTTAGGTTGGTTAGGCATGCCCCTGGCGATGTCTCTGGCTGCGAAGGGCTGGCAGGTTATCGGCAGCAAAACCACTCAGGATGGGGTGGACGCGGCCCGCATGAGCGGTATTGAAAGTTATCCGCTACGTCTGAACCCGGAACTGATTTGTGAAACGGATGACCTTGATGCATTGATGGATGTGGATGCATTGGTGGTCACGCTACCTGCGCGTCGTAGCGGCCCCGGTGACGATTTTTACCTGCAGGCGATGCAGGAGCTGGTGGATAGCGCGCTGGCGCATCGGATCCCGCGTATTCTTTTTACCAGTTCTACCTCGGTCTATGGCGATGTGCAGGGGACGGTAAAAGAGAACATGGCGCGCAATCCGGTGACGGCAAGTGGGTGCGTACTGAAGGAGCTTGAAGACTGGCTGCATAACTTGCCTGGCACCTCAGTGGATATTCTGCGTCTGGCGGGATTGGTGGGGCCAGGAAGACATCCCGGACGTTTCTTTGCCGGTAAAATGGCGCCTGATGGCGAGCAGGGGGTGAATCTGGTGCATCTGGAGGATGTGATTTCTGCCATCACCCTTCTGTTACAGGCACCTAAAGGAGGACACATCTATAATATATGTGCGCCCGCGCACCCGGCGCGTAATGTGTTCTATCCACAGATGGCCCGTTTACTGGGAATGGAACCGCCGAAATTCCGGGAAGGCCCGGAAAAGGGAAGAGGTAAAATTATTGATGGCAGCCGGATTTGTAATGAACTTGGATTTGAGTATCAGTATCCTGATCCGCTGGTGATGCCAATGGAATGACGCGAATGGCCAGCAGGTGATCGCCATACACCCTGAGGGGGCGAGCATGAAACCACTGCTGGACGTTCTGATCATTCTTGATGCTTTAGAAAAAGAGGGCAGTTTTGCGGCGGCGTCGGCAAAATTATTTAAGACGCCCTCTGCTCTCAGCTATACCGTCCACAAACTCGAAAGCGATCTGAATATTCAGTTACTGGATCGCAGTGGTCACCGGGCCAAATTCACCCGCACTGGCCAAATGCTGTTGGAAAAAGGCCGGGAAGTCCTGCACACCGTGCGCGAGCTGGAAAAACAGGCGATCAAACTTCACGAAGGTTGGGAGAACGAACTGGTCATCGGGGTGGATGACACATTCCCTTTTTCACTTCTCGCGCCACTCATTGAATCTTTCTATCAACACCATAGCGTTACCCGCCTTAAATTTATCAATGGCGTTCTGGGTGGTTCCTGGGAAGCGCTCACGCAGGGACGGGCGGACATTATTGTAGGGGCGATGCATGAACCGCCGCCGTTAAGCGGTTTCGGTTTTGTGCGGCTGGGGTATCTTGAGCAAGTCTTTGCTGTCGCGCCGCATCACCCTTTAGTGCAGGAACAAGAGCCGTTGAGCCGCCGTATCATTAAACGCTTTCGCGCCATTGTGGTTGGCGACGTGACGCATCCGGCGTCCACGTCTCAGCTTCTTGAAGACCAGGAAGCGATAACCGTGTTTGATTTTAAAACCAAACTGGAATTGCAAATCAGCGGGCTGGGATGCGGCTATTTACCGCGCTATCTGGCGCAGCGATTTCTGGAAAGTGGCGCGTTGGTCGAGAAGAAAGTGGTGGCGCAAATCCTCTTTGAACCGGTATGGATTGGCTGGAACGAGCAGACCGCCGGGCTGGCCAGCGCCTGGTGGCGAGATGAGATTTTAGCAAATAGTGCTATTGCTGGTGTCTACTCAAAAGATGCTGTTGATAAATCAATCGATTAGGAAAATTAATTTGGGACGGGTGTCTCATTCTCTTGTCATTTATCCTCAATCTAGTGCAAAATACGCCGCTTGCAAAAAATGACATTAACCGACGTTTTAATACGCGTCGGTTATTTTTTTGCATCAAACCAATCATTCATAAAAGAGGCCGGGCTTCGTACCGGATAGATACTTACTAAAAACCGACAGTTGTTGTCGCTGAGGAATCCATAGAAATGGGGCAATTTTTTGCTTACGCGACGGTATTCGCCGTAAAGGGGAATGACCATGTCGCATAACGTTACTCCAAACACCTCTCGCGTGGAATTACGTAAGACACTTACGTTAGTTCCGGTTGTTATGATGGGCCTTGCCTATATGCAGCCGATGACGCTGTTCGATACATTTGGTATCGTTTCAGGCCTCACAGACGGTCACGTACCGACGGCATATGCCTTCGCGCTGATCGCTATTCTGTTTACGGCGCTGAGCTACGGGAAGCTGGTACGTCGTTACCCTTCTGCAGGCTCTGCGTACACCTATGCCCAGAAATCCATTAGCCCTACCGTCGGTTTTATGGTGGGTTGGTCTTCTCTGCTCGACTATCTGTTCGCGCCGATGATCAACATTCTGCTGGCAAAAATTTACTTTGAAGCCCTTGTGCCTTCGATCCCGTCGTGGGTGTTCGTTGTCGCCCTGGTGGCGTTCATGACGGCATTTAACCTGCGCAGTCTCAAATCCGTGGCTAACTTCAATACCGTTATTGTGGTGTTGCAGGTTGTGCTGATCGCGGTCATTTTGGGCATGGTGGTGTACGGGGTGTTTGAAGGCGAAGGCGCCGGTACGCTGGCGAGCTCGCGTCCGTTCTGGTCAGGCGATGCGCACGTTATTCCGATGATCACCGGTGCGACGATTCTGTGCTTCTCCTTTACCGGATTCGACGGCATCAGCAACCTGTCGGAAGAAACCAAAGATGCAGAGCGCGTTATTCCGCGTGCTATCTTCCTGACCGCGCTTATCGGCGGCCTGATCTTCATCTTTTCAACTTACTTCCTGCAACTGTACTTCCCGGATATCTCTCGCTTTAAAGATCCGGATGCCTCTCAGCCAGAAATTATGCTGTATGTCGCGGGTAAAACCTTCCAGGTTGGCGCGTTGATTTTCTCCACCATCACCGTGCTGGCTTCTGGTATGGCGGCGCATGCGGGCGTAGCGCGTCTGATGTACGTGATGGGGCGTGACGGCGTGTTCCCGAAAAGTTTCTTCGGTTATGTTCACCCGAAATGGCGTACCCCGGCGATGAACATCATCCTGGTTGGGGCGATTGCTCTGCTGGCAATCAACTTTGACCTGGTGATGGCGACTGCGCTTATCAACTTCGGTGCGCTGGTGGCCTTTACGTTTGTTAACTTGTCGGTCATTTCGCAGTTCTGGATCCGCGAGAAGCGCAACAAAACGCTGAAAGACCATTTCCAGTATCTGTTCCTGCCGATGTGTGGTGCGCTGACCGTTGGTGCGCTGTGGGTTAACCTGGAAGAGAGCTCCATGGTGCTAGGCTTGATCTGGGCCGCGATTGGCCTGATTTATCTGGCATGTGTGACCAAAAGCTTCCGTAACCCGGTGCCGCAGTACGAAGACGTCGCATAACCGCTGACTTTTCTGCGCCTGTTCGTCAGGCGCATAATAAAAAACCGGAGCGCTGTGAGCTGTCTCCGGTTTTTTTATGTCAGTAGTCAGGGATTTATTCGGTTCTCAAACAATCTCTTCGGCGTACTGCCACAGTGATTTCAGTAACGTTTGCTTCCCGCTATCGTCAGCATACTGCTGGTACAACATCTGCAATTCATCTGCATAGCGTTGCAAAAACTCGGGTGTGAAAACCTGACGGCGGTGATCCAGCCAGCGCTGTTGTTCCTCTTCATCCAGTGTGCCAGGGAAATTACGCGCGCGATAATTAAACAGCAGTTTTTCGATACGCTTATCGGCGAAAGTGATATCCAGCGCGGGTAAGTTGCGCGGCTCCGTTTCCAGAATAATTTTCATGGCTTCACGATCCGCATCGCTGAAAAAGCCATTATAAAGCTGTGCATCAACATTATCCGAAGGGGTAAACGGCTCTGCTTCTGCAAATATCGCCACGACTTTATCGCGTACCTGCGGGTTTTCGCGTAACACTTTCAGATTATCAAGGCACTGCTGGCGATTAATGCCCAGTCGGTCTGCGTCTTCCGGGCGCAGCGTATTGGCCTGCGCCAGAACCGGGCACTTATTGATATGCACCAGTTTGACGGGAATCGCAGCGTTATCGCCCAAATCGGCTTTGGCGGTGTATAACCGTTCGCGCAGGGTATTGCTATCAAGCTCCAGCAGCGGGGAAATATCACCCGCCAAATCCACCATAATCACCGCATTGCGATTTTCCGGGTGCCAGGCCAGCGGGGCGACCCAACTGGTATTGCCGCGCCAGGCGCCAAACATACCGGAGACATGAACCAGTGGCTTCATCTGAGGGACATCAATCAGCGCGGCCAGCTTATGTTTGTTACGGTGGGTGTAAAGGTACTCAAACAAACGCGGCTGGCGTGATTTTACGAGTTGCGCCATCGCAATGGTCGCATAAACATCGGCCATCGCATCGTGTGCGTTGGCGTGTTCAATCCCGTTAGCTTTGGTTAAATGTTCAAGGCGAAAACTGGGCAGCCCGTCTTCGTTTTCGGGCCAGTTAATCCCTTCCGGGCGCAGAGCGTAACAGGCGCGCATCACATCCAGCAGATCCCAGCGCGAGTTGTCGTGTTGCCAGCTCCAGGCGTAGGGATCGTAAAAGTTACGGTACAGAATATTGCGCGTGACTTCATCATCAAAACGGACGTTGTTGTAGCCGAGGATACAGGTCTTCGGCACGGTAAACAGGGCGTGAATTCGTTGAGCGAACGCGGCTTCGTTTTCCCCTTTTTCCCGCGCTTCCTGAGGCGTGATGCCGGTTATCAGCACAGCTTGCGGTTGCGGGAGGTAATCATCGGCAGGCTTACAGTAAAACACCTCCGGCTCACCTATCACGTTAAAATCGCTATCGGTGCGAATCGCGGCAAACTGTGCGGGCCTGTCCAGTGCGGGGTGTGTACCAAATGTTTCGTAATCGTGGAACAAAAAGGTAGGAAGCTGCTTGCCGTCATTCATTGTGGAGTTGTACCCGGTTTCAATTTTCGCTCTGGTAAGAGTAACAAAAAACGACCGGGTAATCAGCAAGAGCGGTGTTTTGCCTGAATAACGAATGCGAATTAATTGGCTTATTATTAAATTTCAGCGAATGCAGAATTACCTTAGCGGGCTTTTACCTCTGTTTTAATAGAGTGAGTCAGGGCAATGATATAAATTAGCGCCAGGTTGACGACAGTCACGGAGGTTATTTCTGCGCGAACTGTCATTATTAGGCTGTATTCGGAATCTTTTGATAAGTAACAATTTTTGGCTATTTGTCTATTTTATTGCCCTCTGTTATGAATTGTGAGTAGGGACATAAACTTACGATATATATTCAATATAATTATTGGATATATCTAATAACAGGAGGTTATATGAGCATCAGTCGGCGTAGTTTTTTGCAAGGCGTCGGGTTGAGTTGTTCCGCGTGCGCCATCGGTGGCTTTGCACCCGGAGCACTGGCGCGCAATCCGACAGAGGGGGTGAGCGGCAAAACATCCCTGACGCCCAGTCTGTGCGAAATGTGTTCGTTTCGGTGTCCGATTCAGGCACAGGTCATTAAAAATAAAACGGTTTTTATACAAGGTAATCCTCATGCGCCCCAGCAGGGAACGCGAGTGTGCGCCCGGGGCGGCAGCGGTGTCAGCCTGGTCAATGACCCCCATCGTATTGTGAAACCCATGAAGCGTACCGGCCCTCGCGGTGGCGGTGAATGGCAGGTCATTAGCTGGCAGCAGGCCTATAAAGAAATTGCTGAAAAAATGACGGAAATTAAACAGCAACATGGGCCGGAAGGGGTCGTATTTTCGTCCAAGTCCGGCTCGCTTTCAGGTCATCTGTTTCATCTGGCTACTGCCTTCGGCTCTCCCAATACCTTCACACATGCCTCAACCTGTCCTGCCGGAAAATCCATCGCGGCAAAAGTAATGATGGGTGGAGACCTGGCGATGGACATCGCCAATACCCGCTACATGATCTCATTCGGGCATAATTTGTATGAGGGAATTGAAGTCGCGGACACCCATGAATTGATGACCGCGCAGGAGAAGGGGGCCAAAATGGTCAGCTTCGATCCGCGTCTTTCCGTTTTCTCCAGCAAAGCGGATGAGTGGTATGCGATTCGCCCCGGCGGTGACTTACCGGTGTTGATGGCGATGTGCCACGTCATGATCAACGAAAATCTCTACGATGCCGCCTTTGTTGAGCGTTACACCAGCGGATTCGCACAACTGGCGGATGCGGTGAAAGAGACTACGCCGGCGTGGGCACAACAACATGCCGACGTGCCTGCCGATGTCATTATGCGGGTCACGCGAGAGCTTGCCGCCTGCGCGCCGCATGCCATGGTCAGCCCCGGCCATCGCGCAACCTTCTCGCAAGAAGAGATCGACATGCGGCGCATGATTTTTACCCTGAACGTGCTGCTCGGAAACATTGAGCGCGAGGGCGGGTTGTATCAGAAAAAAGGGGCCGCAACGTATAACAAACTGGCAGGCGAAACCGTCGCTCCGGTGCTGGCAAAACCTGACGTCAAAAATATGCCCAAGCCAAAGGCGCAACGCATTGATTTAGTCGCGCCGCAATTCAAATTTATCGCGGCCGGCGGTGGCGTCGTCCAAAGCGTGATCGACGCGGTGCTACAACAGACGCCGTACCCGGTGAAGGGCTGGATTATGTCCCGCCACAACCCTCTGCAAACCGTCACCTGTCGACCGGATCTGGTGAAAACCATGGAGCAGTTGGATCTGGTCGTCAGTTGCGATGTTTACTTAAGTGAAAGCGCGGCTTACGCAGACTATCTGTTACCGGAATGCACTTATCTTGAGCGTGATGAAGAAGTCTCTGACATGTCTGGGCTAAATCCCGCTTACGCATTGCGCCAGCAGGTGGTGGATCCCATCGGCGAGGCGCGTCCGAGCTGGCAAATCTGGAAAGAGCTGGCGGTGCAGTTAGGCCTGGGTCAGTACTACCCCTGGCAGGATATGCAGACGCGCCAACTGTATCAGCTCAATGGCGATCATGGTTTGTCGGCGGAATTGCGCCAGAAAGGCTATCGGGAATGGGGCGTGCCGCTGTTATTGCGGGAGCCAGAATCCGTTAGTCAGTTTGTCACGCGTTTTCCTGGCGCTATGGCAACAGACAGTGAAGGAACCTATAGCGACCAGCTACGTTTCAAATCGCCGTCCGGCAAAATCGAGTTGTACTCTGAAGCGCTGGAAGCCCTGTTGCCAGGCTACGGGGTTCCTCAGGCCCGCCATATCGCGCTTAAAAAAGACGACCAACTCTATTTTATTCAGGGCAAGGTTGCCGTACACACCAACGGCGCGACGCAGTATGTCCCGTTACTCAGTGAGTTGATGTGGGATAACGCCGTTTGGATCCACCCGCAAACAGCCCGTGAAAAGGGGATCCGCAACGGGGACGAGGTCTGGCTGGAAAACGCAACCGGCAAAGAAAAAGGGAAAGCGCTGGTCACGGCAGGCATTCGACCCGATACGCTGTTTGTTTACATGGGCTTTGGGGCGAAGGCTGGGGCGAAAACCGCCGCGACAACGCACGGCATTCACTGCGGAAATTTGCTGCCGCATGTGACCAGTCCGGTTTCTGGCACGGTGGTGCATACCGCTGGCGTCACGCTTAGCCGGGCATGAGGAGGGAGAAAAGCATGAATCAACCGACGAATTCTTATGTCATGTTGCATGACGAAAAACGCTGCATTGGATGCCAGGCGTGCACGGTGGCCTGCAAGGTGCTTAATGATGTCCCTGAGGGATTTAGCCGCGTTCAGGTGCAGATCAGAACGCCTGACCCGGAATCTGCCACGCTGGAACATTTTCGTTTTATCCGCGTCTCCTGCCAGCATTGCGAAGATGCTCCCTGCGTTACGGTCTGCCCAACGGGCGCGTCATTCCGTGATGAAAACGGCATCGTGCAGGTCGATAAATCGCGCTGTATCGGCTGTGATTATTGTGTTGCTGCGTGTCCGTTCCACGTTCGTTATCTGAATCCCCAAACGGGGATTGCCGATAAATGTAACTTCTGTGCCGATACGCGTCTGGAATCGGGACAACAACCCGCCTGCGTCTCTGTGTGTCCGACGGATGCGCTTAAATTTGGTCGCCTCGATGAACCGGAGATCCAACACTGGATCGGCCAAAAAGAGGTGTACCGGCAGCAGGAAGAACGCAGTGGCGCGGTCAGTTTATACCGGCGCAAGGAAATACATCAGGAGGGTAAAGTATGAATACCATCTGGGGAGCCGAACTAAACTACGCGCCGGATTACTGGCCTTTATGGCTCGTCTGCGCGGGGGGCGTTGTGTTGATGCTGCTTGCGGCACTTGCGGCGCATGCGCTGTTACGTGCCATGTTTGCACCGAAAACGGCGAAAGGGGAAGAGCAACGTGACTACCTCTATTCATTGGCGATCCGCCGCTGGCACTGGGGAAATGCGCTGCTCTTTGTCCTGCTATTGCTCAGCGGTATGTTTGGCCATTTTTCAATCGGCCCCGTGGCATTAATGGTGAAACTGCATACCGTGTGCGGATTTGCACTGGCGGCATGTTGGATTGGCTTCATCCTCATTAACGCATTCGGCGGTAACGGACATCACTACAAGGTGAACGTCAACGGACTGGTCATGCGGTGTCTGCGACAGACGCGTTTTTACCTGTGCGGCATTATGCGTGGCGAAGCGCACCCCTATGCCGCCACGACGGAAAACAAATTTAACCCGCTACAGCAACTGGCGTATCTGGCCATCATGTATGCGCTCGTACCCTTGTTGATCATCAGCGGATTTCTGTGTCTGTATCCGCAAGTCATGGGGGCGGGGCCGGTCATGCTGGTGCTACATATGGCGCTAGCCGTTGTTGGGCTGCTGTTTATTTGCGCACATATTTACCTTTGCACGCTCGGTGACACACCTGGGCAAATTTTCCGCAGCATGATAGACGGTTATCACCGCCATCGCAGTCATCATGCGGAATCTTCACCGCGTAAAGGATAATTTTCCCCGCGCTGAAACCCGGAACACAGGCGCGGTGGGTTAAAATCATGCAAGGAAATGTGCTTTGAGTCACATTTTCTTGCAATTTTTTCATGTTTGTTCACCAGAACTTCCGTAAAAAGAACAGCAAATAATTCTCTTTCTGAGGACATGCTGTTGAAATCCCGTTTGTTTATTGCCGCTTCGCTGCTTGCGTTCAACCTCTCATCTGCTTTTGCTGCGGATACTCCCGACTTTGCCCCCCAGCCGCCAGCCATTGACGCAGGGGCGTGGGTGCTCATGGATTACACGACAGGGCAGATTCTTACCGCCAATAATGAACATCAGCAGCGTAACCCCGCCAGCCTGACCAAACTGATGACCGGGTATGTGGTTGACCGCGCCATCGACAGCCATCGTATTGGCCGCAACGACATTGTGACGGTTGGGCGTGATGCATGGGCAAAAGACAATCCCGTGTTTGTGGGTTCCTCATTGATGTTCTTAAAAGAGGGCGACCGCGTCACGGTGCATGATTTAAGTCGCGGGCTGATCGTTGATTCAGGCAACGATGCTTGTGTGGCGCTGGCGGATTACATTGCCGGGGGGCAGCCGCAGTTTGTTGCCATGATGAATCGCTATGTGCAAAAGCTAAATTTACAGGATACGCATTTTGAAACGGTACACGGGCTGGATGCGCCGGGTCAGCACAGTTCGGCGTATGACCTTGCGGTACTGTCGCGGGCGATAATTCATGGCGAACCTGAGTTTTATCATATGTATAGCGAAAAGAGCCTCACCTGGAATGGCATCACGCAGCAAAACCGCAACGGCCTGCTGTGGGATAAAACGCTAAACGTTGATGGTCTTAAAACCGGACACACCTCGGGCGCCGGATATAACCTTATTGCCTCTGCGGTGGATGGGCAGCGCCGTCTTATCGCGGTGGTGATGGGAGCTGAAAGCCCGAAAGGCCGCGAAGATCAAGCCCGTAAACTGTTGCACTGGGGGCAACAGAACTTCGACACCGTACAAATTCTAAAAAGTGGGAAGAAAGTCGGTAGCGAGCGTATCTGGTACGGCGACAAAGAGAACATCGCATTAGGCACTGAGCAGGATTTTTGGTTGGCGCTTCCGAAAGCTGAAGTTCCTCATATCAAAGCAAAATATGTACTTGATGGAAAAGAGATTGTTGCACCCATTGCCGCGCATCAACGGGTTGGCGAAATTGAACTCTACGATCGGGACAAACTGGTCGCGCACTGGCCGCTGGTGACGCTGGAGTCCGTTGAGGAAGGCGGCATTTTTTCGCGTCTGAGCGATTATTTTCACCATAAGGCATAACGGAATTATTGCCGGGTAGACTGGCGAGAGTGCGAGTCTGCTCACATAATAATCACTCTTTCCTTGTGGTTGTTAGATGTCAATTATACTGTATATAACAACAGTATAATGATGGAGGCATTATGAATTACGAGATCAGACAAGCAGAGAAACGCCGGATCGCCGGTTTTCACATGGTTGGGCCGTGGGAAAAAACGGTAAAACAAGGTTTTGAACAACTGATGATGTGGGTTGATGGAAACCAGATCGTGCCGCAGGAATGGATTGCCGTCTACTACGATAACCCTGATGAAGTTCCGGCGGAGAAACTGCGTTGCGATACGGTTGTTTCAGTACCGGCTAATTTCACGCTACCTGAAAACAGCGAAGGCGTGATCCTCACGGAAATTGTGGGCGGTCAATATGCTGTTGCTACCACTCGCGTTGAAAATAACGACTTCGCGACGCCGTGGTATCAGTTTTTCAATAGCGTGTTGCAGGACAGCCGCTACCAGCTCTCCGGCAAACCGTGTTTTGAACGCTATCTGAACAATGGGGCAGAAGACGGGTACTGGGATATTGAAATGTACATCCCGGTACAACCGAAGGTGTAATTTTGCTGTTTTAGGCGTGACTGCGCGGACGATCGTGAGAATCGTTCATGCTGGATAAGAACGTCCGTCGCAGTGATGTTTTCAGTGAAAAAGCAGGTACAATGCGTTCTTTGTGATTTCCAGATGGAGCCGAAAGTGCGTACTGATAAGTCGCTGAGCCCCTTTGAAATTCGTTTATATCGTCACTACCGCGTCGTGCATGGTATTCGCATTGCGCTGGCATTTATTCTCACGTTTCTGTTTGTTCGTCTATTCCATATCCCGGAAGGCACGTGGCCGCTTATTACGCTGGTGGTCATTATGGGGCCGATCTCCTTTTGGGGTAACGTGGTGCCCCGGGCCTTTGAACGTATCGGCGGTACGATTCTGGGCGCGGCGTTGGGACTGGTGGCGCTGCGCCTGGAGCTTTTCTCATTACCGCTGATGATTGTCTGGTGCGCGGTGGCGATGTTCCTGTGCGGGTGGCTGGCGCTCGGCAAAAAACCGTATCAGGCGTTGTTGATAGGGATCACCCTGGCCGTGGTGGTAGGGGCGCCAGCAGGCGATATGGAAACGGCATTATGGCGAGGCGGCGATGTGATTCTGGGGTCGCTTTTGGCGATGTTGTTTACCGGTATCTGGCCGCAGCGGGCGTTTTTACACTGGCGGATCCAACTGGCGCAGTGCGTCACGTCTTATAACCGACTCTATCAGGCGGCACTTTCTCCTAACTTGCTTGAACGTCCCCGGCTGGATAAACACTTTCAGCAGCTACTTGGGGACGTTGTGAAAATGCGCGCCCTGATCACGCCCGCCAGTAAAGAAACCCATATTCATAAATCGATATTTGAAGCAATTCAAACGATTAACCGCAATCTGGTCTGCATGCTCGAGCTGCAAATTAATGCACACTGGGCATCGCGCACCAGCCATTTCGTGATGCTGAATGCCCATACGCTGCGCGAAACACAACACCGGATCCAGCAAACGCTACTGACGATTACCCATGCGTTGTATGAAGGAAACCCGCAGCCCGTGCAGGCAAACACCGGGGCGCTGAACGACATTGTAGCGGAACTTCGACAACTGATTAATGAACAGCGTAGCGACAGTGTGGCTGAAATCCCCATTCATGGCTATGTTTGGCTAAGCATGGAAACCGCGCGCCAACTGGAGCTACTCTCGCATTTGATCTGTCGCGCATTGCGCAAATAAAGAGCAGATAAGGTGAATGATTCTACTGCTGCTTCGATTCAGCAAGGAATAAGGGTATGATACGGAAAAAGGATAAAACCATTGTCATCTGCAACGGCTAAAAGTAATGTTGACCCTTACTTGTCGCGGTTGCTTAAACGAATCCGAATCTCACATTATCAGGGGTGTAAAAATGGAAACTACCAAGCCTTCTTTCCAGGACGTGCTGGAATTTGTTCGTCTGTTTCGCCGTAAGAACAAGCTGCAACGTGAAATCCAGGACGTTGAGAAAAAGATCCGTGACAACCAGAAGCGCGTGCTGCTGCTGGACAACCTGAGCGACTACATCAAACCTGGTATGAGCGTTGAAGCGATCCAGGGCATTATCGCCAGCATGAAAACCGACTATGAAGATCGCGTTGATGATTACATCATCAAAAACGCAGAAATCTCCAAAGAACGTCGCGACATTTCTAAAAAGCTCAAAGCTATGGGTGAAATGAAAAACCCTGACGCAAAAGCAGAATAATGCGTTACCGCAGTGAGGATCGCGGTTCGATTCTCACTGCAGTTCAACCCCACCGTTTACCATTCTGAGCAAATGCTGTTCTGGCCAATGGCTCGTCAGTTTTCTTTCTGCAAGCGTCCATTGAATGTAATCGACGTCATGACGCTCCCGGTCGAGCATCAAACCGACTACGCTGCCACTGTGCGCCACATTCACGCCGTATAAATCGCACTCTTCAACAAGCGATAACAAGGTATTGAAGTCGGGTTTTGGCAGTAACATCTGGCTGGCGATGGCGCTCAGGGTTGCAGCTTCTCCCATTCGTCGCGGATTTTGCGTTACACATGCTTCCTGCACTTTTTCCCAGGCCTGCTGCAAGGCTGCTGCGCCAGCGTGTAAACGATCAAGGCGGGGAATACGGTGATAATCCGACGTACGTAAAGTCACCGGGCTTTCGAGCACTAAAAGATCGAGATGCGGTTGTGCTTCGCAGGCGATCTGCGTTGACGCATCATTATGATCAAAAAGTGTAAGCTGGCGGAAAACGGTGCTGTCGGTGGGTTCGAGTGACACGCAAAGCTGCGCAAGGGTGGATTCATTCAGCGTGTGGCCCAGATGGTGCGCGGTGGCAAGCGCGGTTGCCGCGATGTCTGCCGTGCTGCTGGCCATTCCTTTGGCGACAGGAATGGTGGAGTGGACATCCACCCGTATTTCCTGGCTCCAGTGGGCAGGGTAGTCAAAGTGCGCAAGCACTCGCTCTACCATCGCGCGTGAAAGCGAACGTTCATCCACCAGAGGCGAGCCTGAACTCACCTCGACGGTGCTGTACCAGTCGACAGGGCAGGAGACCAGCTTCTCACTGCCAAGAATCCAACCCTGAATAAGTTCACCGCATGACGCCGGGCATTGTGCTACAGCCATGTATTCACCTTTCTGATGAGCAATTCTCGGCGCATAGTGTCATGCTGATCGTGCTATTACCTTGATTTGCCGCAACTTGTGGTGATGCTTTATTACGCAGGTATGCAAAAAGCAGCCGTTTCGCTTAACGCAATTCTCATAACATCTTGCGCAATCATCAGTTCTTCATTGGTATTAATCACCGCCACCTTGACCATCGCGTTGTCTGTCTGAATGAACGTGCTGTTGCGTTGATTTTTTTCTTCATCAATCGCCAGCCCAAGAAAATGCAGGTTATGGCAGATTGCTGACCGGGCACGAGCGGAGTTTTCGCCAATCCCACCGGTAAACAGGAGAACATCCAGTCCGCCCATCTGCATAATGTAGCTGCCTATCGTGGCGCGGATACGTTCGGCAAACAGGGTGAGCGCCAGTGCTGCCTGTCGATTCCCCGCATCAGCGGCCTGTTCAACATCGCGGTAATCACTGGATATTCCGGAAACCCCCAGCAAGCCTGACTCGTTATTTAATAAATGATTGAGTTGCTGCGGTGTTTTACCTTCTCGTTGGGCAATCCACGGTAAAATAGACGGGTCGATATCGCCACTGCGGGTTCCCATCATAACGCCTGACTGTGGCGTGAATCCCATAGAGGTGTTTACGGACAACCCGCCTTTGATAGCACAAATACTGCTGCCGTTGCCGAGATGACAACTCACAATGCGTAGCGCGCCGAGCGGAACCCCCATTTTTTCTGCCAGCGTGGCACTGACATATTTATGGCTGGTGCCGTGGAATCCGTAACGACGGATGCCCAGCTCAGCGTAATAGCGCCAGGGTAGGGGATAGACATAGGCGGGTTCATCCAGTGTCTGATGAAAAGCCGTATCAAAGACGGCCACCGACGGCGTGTTGGGGAGCAATTGCCGAAATACCTTAATGCCAATGACATTGACCGGATTGTGCAGCGGAGCCAGTTCAGCAAGATGTTCTATTTGCGCCAGCGTTTCATCCGTGATCAGCGCCGAATCTTTAAACGATTCGCCACCGTGGGCGACGCGATGGCCAACACCCGTAATGTCATTTAATGTGTTGATAATTCGATAATCAATGAGCTTCTCCAGCAGCAACGCAACGGCTTCACGATGGTCTGCCATCGGCAATGTTTCTTGCCATTTTTGCGCGGGCGTTTTTATTGTGACCTGCGCATTAACCATACCAATACGTTCAATCAAACCCTGGCAGATAGCCGTGCCCTGCGGCATCGCCAGTAGCTGGAATTTTAGCGATGAACTGCCTGCGTTAATGGCCATTATTTTGTGAGACATGAAGATTCCTTTGCGGTCAAAAAATCAAACATTTCATCGACGCCTGAATTCGTCGCTGCGCTAGTGGTAAAGATGTGTTCAGCCCCGGCCTGGGTTAACCAGCTCTGTACGGTTGATATCCGCGACGCGTTTGCCAAATCGGATTTGGTAACGATGCCAATGACGGGTCGGTTCATCGGCGCTGTAAACCCGGGTGAAAAGGGCGACCAGGGGGCATCGGCGTTCAATACCAGGGCAATCATTTCCGCTTCACAGGCACTCACCAGCAGCGCGCTGTAAAGACAGCGGTTTTCAAGATATTCGCCTGGCGTGTCAATCGTGTCCGGGGACCACACGATGGCCTGCGTTTTTTGGTAATGAAGTTTCTCACCACGTAAACATTGCGTGAGTGACGTTTTACCGCACTGGCTGGGGCCAATAAGCATCATGCGCTTCATGGTGTCAGGTCCGGGTGACGGGACATGAGGTAAAAAGCATCATTTCACTCAGTACTCTCGTGACCTGTTTCAGCGCGTATTCAACGGCAGAAACATCGCCCGTTAACACAACGGCTCCCGTGAATCGGTCGAGAAAACCAATCTCTACGGCTCCTGATTTGGTGGCGATATCACAGGCGATAATGGAGGCCTCGCTGGGGGTGATGGTCAGAATACCGATGGCAGATACGGCATCTTGAAGCCCCAGTTTTTTGAATAAATCTTTGCCCGGATTGGCAATCAGATGCGCCAGCGTGACCTGTTTACCAGGGACATATTCCTGGATCATACGATCCGTCGTGGGTTGTCTTTCCATTATCCCTCCACAATCTGGCGCCACATGGCTTCATGTGGACGTGGAATCACTGAGCGGTAGACCAGCAGCCCTTTTTCGCCTGCGCTTTCACTGGCAACGGTAACGGCGTTGTTAACATCAGACACATCGCCCGCGACGACCATGTAGCATTTGCCTCCGATGCCAAATGCCATATGTACCCGAACCAGCGTGATATTTGAGGCTTTGACCGCACGGTCAGCGGCGCTGATGCATGCCGCCACGCTCCACGTTTCTACAATCCCAACGGCCTGGCGCTTCTCAACACTGTTCAGTCCGCTGATAGCGGGGAGGACGCTGGCGTGAATATTGGGTAACACCAGACTGTCGACGAGCATGTCACCCGCGAGTGATAAACCGGTGGCAATGGCTTGTTGCACCGCCCCTACATCACCGCCGATCATCAGTAAAAATTTGCCTGGGCAGATTGTCTTACTGACCAGAAGATTCACGTTGGCGCTTTTCAGCATCGCATCGCCTGATTCCATTCCTTTAGCGATACTGGTGAGTTCTAAAATACCTATTGCCTGAGACATGGTTAACCTCTTACAACCGTAATGGCCTGGTCAGTGACGTCACAAACGATGCCGTCAATACTGGCGTGAATGGGCGCGCCTAATGCACCCGCGGGAACATCTGCGACGCACTGGCCACGAACGACCCGGTCACCTTTTTGCACCTGTGGGAGGGCACTGGCGCCAATATGCTGGCGCAGAAGCAGGGTGACGGTATCCGTCAGGTGTTCAGTTTCTGATAACGGTGCTTCGTGATACCAGTCGCTAAGACCCAACTTAGTAATCAGCCGTTTTACCGGCACCAGTCGATACTTCGCCATTTCATCGGCAGGATTCAGTGGCCCTTCATAACGCAGGTTTTGCGCCCGCAACTCGCGCTTAAGCATGCGGTTAATTCGCATTGGGGAGATGCCTACCGGACAGGCGACACTTTCACAAACATTGCACTCCGAACAGGTCAATGCGCTGAGCAACAGTTGAGGTGTCGCGGCCTGTTGGTAGTTCACCGCACGTACCAGCAGGTGTGGCGATAATTCATGGCCTATCAAATGCCGGGGGCACAAATCAGTACATAACCGACACTGTTCGCAGACCGTTTTCGCAATGGAAAGCACCGTGCGTTCATCCTGCATACGCCGCTGGATAAGCGGGTGTTTCTCGGGCAATACCAGCAATCCCCCCGTGGTTTTAGTTACCGGGGTATCCAGTGTGGTGAGCAAATGCCCCATCATTGGGCCGCCATTGATAAACCCTGGGGCATCAATGGTGGCTCCCCCCGCCAGAGAGAGAACCTCACGTAATGACATACCGATGGGGACGGTCAGCGTCTGAGGGTGAGCCACTGCACCATTTACCGTCAACGTACGGCGTGTGACGGGAAACTGCTGTTCCACCGCCCTGGCAATATTCAGTACGGTCTGCACGTTATTGACGACAACGCCCACGCTGACAGGCAGAGCCGCAGGGGGGACGCGCCGGCCTGTCGCCATCCAGATGGTCAGGACTTCATCACCTGCCGGATAAACATCCGGCAAAATGTGCAACCTGATGTCTGAAGGGAGAAGCGGGGTTAAGGCGGCGATGGCAGGACGATATTTTTCTTTGAGGGCAATAATGCCTTCGCGGGCGCCGGTTGCTTTCATTGCGTATCGCACACCACGAACCAGACGAGCCGCCTGTTGGGCCATGAGCTGTTGGTCGACCTTCAGCATCGGTTCACATTCTGCGGCGTTGACCAGGAAGATTTCCACCTGCGCCTGCAGTTTGACATGGGCGGGAAAACCTGCGCCTCCGGCACCTACCACCCCCGCAGCACGAACTCTTTCCCGGATTGCCTGAGCATCGCAAACGATAAGTTCAGTGAATTCGAAGGCATTAGGAGCCGTATTCATATCAATTCCTCCAACAACTCTTGAATGGCGCAGGCGTCAGCGGGGCGCGGATTAGTTTTCAACGTGACATCTGCCAGTGCAGCCTGAACCATGGCAGGGATTCGCTGGGAATACTCAGTTTTACCATCAGTCAGCACTTCGGAAAAAGAAGGGATGGCGCATTGTCTTATGAGTTGTTCAATACTGCGAATCAGCGCATTCAACCCTGTGATGTCGTTCGCATTGTCAGGACATAACTGACACGCTTTCGCGAATCTTACGTACCGTTTTGCCGCTCGCGCATCCTGCGCATTAAAACGAATGACTGAGGTAAGTAGCAGCGCATTGGCCAGGCCATGAGCGAGGTGAAATTGGCCTCCCAACTGGTGTGCGATGGCATGGTTAAGCCCCAGTCCGGCCTGGCTAAACGCCATGCCAGCCAGGGTTGACGCGTTGTGCATTTTCCCACGAGTCGCCAGACAATCCCCTTTTTTAACGGCAACGGGCAGATACTGAAAAACGATTTGCGCGGCTTTTTCCGCCAGTGCGTCAGTGAAATCACTGGCCCGTGATGAAACATAGGCCTCAAGGGCATGGGTTAATACGTCCATACCGGTGTTGGCGGTGATATTGGCGGGGACGCTAACGACCAGTCGGGGATCGAGGATCGCCATATCCGGATAGAGCGTATTGTTGAACAGCGGGTATTTAATCCCTTTATCGGGATCGCTTATCACACACGCGCTGGTGACTTCAGACCCGGTGCCGCTGGTGGTTGGAATGGCAACACAGGTTTCGATTTCGATACCAAACTGGCGGCTGAACCAGACGATGGCTTTGGCGGCGTCGAGCGCTGAACCGCCCCCAAAACCTATTACGACATCGGGGCGCAGGGAGTGCATTTGCGCAATCCCTTGTACGACGGTGCTGATGGTGGGGTCTGGCGTTATCTCGCTAAACACACTGATGCGATTACTGGCAGGCAACGTTTCTCGCAGCGTGTCGATTAGCGGCGAACGCGCAAGAAAACCATCACAAATAATCCAGATATGCTTGTTCGTAAAGCGCTCTAGCACATCCAGACTGCCCTGGCCGCTGTACAAACGGGTTTGCAGTGAAAAGGTATTCATCACAACCTCATTAACGGATTGAAAAACCGTTTGTCAGTACGCAGCGACGAGACCGCGCGAATGTTTTGGCTGAGGTTGTCCCTTCACCCGTTGGCGTGGCAATCGTAAAGGTGGTGAACCCTTCGCCACCCACGCCGATTCCCGCGTAGGACGGACCGTTTTTCACAAAAATAGAGGTTTGCAATGTGCGGGCTGCCAGGTTCAGTCGTGAAACATTCTGCGAGTGCATAATGGCGGTATGGTGCAGGCCTTCTTCGACTTTGATGGCCAGCGTCAGTGCGCTGTCGAAGTCCTTCACTTTTACTATCGGCAACATCGGCATCAACTGTTCACTGGTAACCCAGGCATCGTTCGCGTCAACGACGGCGATCAGCAAGCGTGGTTTTTTGGCGGGAACCGCGATACCCGAGGCTTCCAGCATGGTTTCAGGGCTTTTGCCAACCATTTTTTTATTGGCCTGACCCTCCGGAAGACAGGTTGCACGGAGCTTATCCGTTTCTGCCGGGGTGAGGAGCATCGCGCCAAAGCTTTGCATTTGTTGGATCAGGTTGTCGGCAACGGACTCCACGACGATCAGGCTCTTTTCTGCAATACAGGGCAGGTTGTAATCGAACGAGGCGCCATTAATGATATCTTCCGCGGCCTTCACTAAATCTGCAGTTTCATCGACGATGCAGGGAGGATTTCCCGCCCCTGCGCCAATGACTTTTTTGCCGCTTTTCATCCCCATCGCCACGATACCGGGGCCGCCGGTGATCGCCAGTACCGCAATGTGAGGGTGTACCATCATTTGCTGGGTCGCTTCAAACGTGGGTTCTGCAACAGTAACGACCAGGTTGCGGATCCCACAACTGCGGAAAGCTATCTCTTCAATCATGCTGATCAACTTAAGAGAGACGTTTTTGGCCCCTGGATGCGGACTGAAATAAACGCTGTTTCCCGCCGCCAGCATGCTGATGCTGTTATTGATGATGGTTTCGGTGGGGTTGGTGCTGGGGGCGACGGAACCGATAACGCCAAATGGCGAATATTCGAATAGCACCATGCCACCATCGCCTGTCAACGCCGTGGTGGTGAGATCTTCAATACCCGGCGTGTTTTCCAGGGCGGCTTTATTCTTGAGGAACTTGTCCTCTTTATTGCCCATTCCGGTTTCTACCGCGCTCTCTTGTGCAAGCGTCGGAAGGTGCGAATTGAGCTCTTCGCGAATAGCGCTGATAATGGCGCTTCGGGTTTTTAGCGGGCACTGCTGATAACGTAAGAAGGCCTGGTGTGCGGCGTTGATTGCCTCATCAACGGACTGAAATATACCATTCCCTTTTCCGTCCGTGCTGGTGGGCGTTAACTGTTCGCTCAGAATGGTGCGGATGAGGGTTTCCAGTTCAGATGTATTCATTGCTGTGTTCTCACGTTAATGGCCGCAATGGCGGTTTGTGCAATATCCATGTCCTGTTCAACGCTACCGCCGCTGATCCCAAGACCCCCAATCAGTACACCGTCACGCCATAGCGCATATCCGCCGCCAAACGTCACCACTTTGCCTTGCAGATGACTTTCCAGACCATAAAGCGCCGCGCCGGGTTGTACCGCAGCGGAAAGTTCATGGGTCGCTGTTTTCATCGCGACAGCCGTCCATGCTTTCTTCGGCGCCAGTTCACTGCTCACTAACAGAGCATCCGGCATACGCCAGGTCACGGTTTCTACGCCATGGGCATCTACGATGCTGACGACAACAGGCACCTGTAATTCTTGTGCCCGCTCAACGGCTGAACGGGTCAACTGATGAAGCTCCTGAAATGAGAGGGACATTGCGGATTCCTTCATGGAAGGGGAGTGACTGGAAGCCAGATAACGTTTTGTCACTTCCCGAATAATGTTGCTTTGATGAGCATCGTTGTCCTCGGCGCGTGCCAGGGCATATAAACAATCTGAGAGTCGGTTGATGTAGCGCATCAGTACGTGCCTGACCGCGACGTCTTCAGAAAGCTCCACCAGACGTCGCTCTGCGCGACGCGCTAACGTCCGCGCGAAGTGCAATCGGCTTGCCGCCTCGCACCGACCCGGCAGAATGAAGCTGTGCAAGGGGGGGACGCGGCTCATCGCGGTATCAATAGCGATTTCAAGTGCGGTAATTTCTTCAGAACTGATGTAACGCTGCCCTGATGCCGGTTGTTCGCTTTCACTGGCAAGCTCAGCGCTAAACCAGAAGATCTGCAACTGAATAGATTCCAGCAGCGTGCGATGTTGCGCGCAGGCGCAAGCACACACACACAGACTCAGGGCGGCATTAAGTTCATCCAGCGTTCCGTAAGCTTCAACACGCGGATGGGTTTTACTGACGCGTTGGCCGGTAAACAGAGCGGTTGTTCCGGAATCACCTGTTCGGGTATAAATCGCCATTATTCCCCCTTAACGAGATACCGTGTCGACGATGCCGACAATGGCCAGGTCTATGGCCTCATTCGGACCGCTGAAAACATGTCTGGCGCTGGAGCCGCTGCTGAGCAACACTAACTCGCCAATGCCAGCCCCGACGGAATCAACCGCCACTTCATCACCCGTTGTAGGATGTGAGGGTAGTTCCCCATCGGCACAGACCCGACGTACCAGCAGGAGTTTCTTCCCCACCAGAGAAGGTGATTTTTGGGTGGATACCACCGCGCCTGTAACGCGTGCCAGATGCATGGTTCACTCCTGTTTAATGAGATGAATATTGCGTGTGTCCGCCGCTTCGCGAGCCAGTGCGGTAATGGCACATTGACGATGCAGCACCAGCAATACGCTGGGGAGGCGAGCCACGTCGGCATAACTTAAAAGATTGACCGGGTGCAGGACGACGGTCTGCCCCAGTTCATCACTGAATGCCAGGGGCAGGCGTGCCAGTTTTTTCACCGGTAACGCCGGTAACAAACGACGTTGCACTGACAGTTGTACGCGGAGCCCAAATGCCAGCGCCTCGTGGATCATAATCGCTGTTGTATTTGACGAATCGTTCTGCGCAAGTTGTTCCAGTAATGGCAGGTCAACCTGCTGAACATGCAGAGACGAATGCTGGCAAAACAGAGCCCGGGCATCGATTTCCCGTAGTTGCGCGGCGCTGAGCGTGATCGTACTGTCGGCACGACGCAGCAAACGCGCAACGACCTCCTCGACAATGCGCTGCAACCGTTCGCCGTTCATCGCGGTGCCACCAGTTTGGCGAATGCGTGCGGGCTATCTGCACCCGCCGCATTGGCTTCGTCGGTGTCGATATGCATCTCAAGACGCATATCGGGTGAAACGCGAATGGCAACGTTGTCAAAAATTAACCGCCGTTCATCACCCTCAATGGCCACAGAGACGCTGTCGCCGTGCGAAACACGCAGGATCAGCGCATCCAGCGGTGACATATGAATATGACGGCGGGCGATAATCACGCCCGACGTGAGATCCAGTTCGGCAAACGGGCTGACAAGGCGGATCCCCGGCGTTCCTTGCAGCGTGCCAGACATACGCAAAGGGGCTTCGACGCCCAATGTTCTGGCGTCGGTACGGGAAATTTCAACCTGACTCGTACTACGCAATGGCCCAAGCAGGCGAACGTTTTTTAACTGACCTTTTGGGCCGACCAATGTGACGGTTTGCTCGGCGGCGTATTGTCCGGGCTGTAGTAGTGCTTTTTTCTCGCTGATCGGTTGGTCAGGAAAAAGACGGGCATAGTCTTCTGCGCAAAGATGGATATGACGATTAGAAACACCCAGCGGAATAGGGCGCTCCCGCATCTCATCCAGGATCTGACTTACGGTTGTCTCCAGAAGCTGCTTATCCATTACGCTTCACCTCGCTTACCGGAATGCAGACAGAGAGTGCGGGGTTCCCCCTTCTGGCGTTTGCATTGTGGATCGAGGCAAAGATTGCAACTGATAAGCTCAGTTCCCTGTGCGCTCTCAGGTAAAAACGGCTCCGCAAGGATCTCTTCCTGAGGCTCTTCGGGAGCAGCGTCGGGAATGGGCTCAGGCGACGTCTCTACGCGGGAAGAAATAATGCCTTCCGAAGGTCTGGCGATGACTTTATGTGCGACCAGACCTGCTTGCTGTTCGGCAAAACTGGCGCCAGTGATGATGGCCGCCTGAACAGAGGCCACATCACCGGTAATTTTGAGAACCGTCCAGCCTGAACCGTTGGTCTTTTCGAGGCCAACCAGCGTGATGGAAGCGGCTTTCGCCATGACATCCGCGCAATTGATGGCTAATGCCAGACCACTAACTTCAAGTAACCCCAGTGATTGCTTCACGCTGTGCTCCTTTTTCGAAGTGACTTAGGCAGATTTAGGTAAAATGGCCTCAACGTCGCTGTGCGGGCGTGGGATGACGTGGCAGGATTTGACTTCGCCTACCGCGTTTGCCGCAGCACTTCCTGCGTCAACGGCAGCCTTAACGGCACCGACATCACCGCGAACCATCACGGTCACTAAACCCGAGCCGATTTTTTCATAGCCGACCAACTGTACGTTGGCGGATTTAACCATGGCATCGGCGGCTTCAATCGCAGCTACCAGCCCTTTTGTTTCAACCAGTCCCAGTGCGTTATTCATACTGCGGTTCTCCTGTGGATTATGAGTGACCATCCCGGAAGGGAAGGCCTTTAACCAGCCGCGCGGCGTTGTTGCCAATACGTCGACGGGCAGGGTTATCTTGGTGATAGGTCAGCGTAAAAAGCGGCGCTGATGCGGGTAAATTCTTGTAATGCACAACCAGGGTTTTACTGTCGCAGGCTATGCCTACGAGCAGCGGCGACTGGCGCGCAGCCTGCCACGCGCAATGAATGACATCGTCTGATATCTGCTGCTGGACAACGAAGGGAATACCTTCTTCTTCGATACCCAACAGAACGTCATTCCAGGCGGTGAGTGTGCCGTCAATGTCTGCGACAACGATCGCCGGTGCGATATGATTACTGTCCATGCGCAAATTCCTTATGCCATGACAAGATCAAGCCTGTTGCGACGGCGTTTCTTGGCCCTTCGCTTCCGCGAATGTTTCCTCGCCCGGCCACCAGCCGATAGTGCGCCAGCGCATCAGTGACCAGTTGCGGGACTTCAAAATCCAGGGAAGAACCGCCAACCAGCACCACAAACGGGATGTCGCGGATATTGCCGGTTGGGCTTACCTGACGCAGCGCGCGCAGGGCGTTAGTGACAAAGACGCGCTCTTTCGCGCTGCGGCGAATGGCGCGCACTTTCTCCAGAGCCAGGTCACCAGGAAGAGGAACCAGTTCATCGGGTTTTACCACGCAGACACGCGCGAACACCGAGGGCGGAAGCGGGGTGGGGAAGAACTGAACGCTGCCGTCCTCATGGCGCAGGTGAAACAAACTTTCCACCTTGGCTAACGGGTACTTTTTGATCTCCTCGGCCAGATAACGATCTTCCAGACCCAGTTCACGGGCAATGATCATCGTGACCATATCGCCAGCACCGGCAAGGTGAGTGGCGATAATGTCACCTTTAGGGTTGATGATTGAGGCGTCAGTTGAACCGGCACCCAGATCCAGAATCGCCAGTGGCCGCGTGGTGCCCGGTGTGGTTAAGGCACCCAGAATGGCGGCTTCGGCTTCTGCGCCGCCAACCTGTACGTCAACGTTGAGTTTTTGCTTAATTTCGCGGGCGATCATCGCCATTTGCAGGCGATCTGATTTCACCATGGAGGCGATGCCGACGGCCTGCTCCAGCGAAAACTCTCCGGCCAGCCCACCGGTGACACTCACGGGTACTGACGTGTCGACGGCTAACAGGTCTTGAATGAAAACTTCATTGCTGGGTTTGTTGGTGAGTTCTGCCATTGTCTGGCGAACATGCTCCAGCATGCCGCCAATATTGGTTCCGGCTTCACCCGTAACATTATCCAGTTTGGGGTATTCGCCAACCGCTTTCATGATGGTTTCAGCACCGGCAGCAACATCGACTCGACGCGTGCGTCCCTGCGACAGCAGTTCAATATTTCCGGCGGGTATGGCACGAGCTTTTACATCACCCGAGGGGGTTTTCACCACCACGGCGGAACGGTTGCCAATCAGCGCGCGCGCCATCGGCACAATGTTTTTAGTCTCGTCGGCACTGAGATGAAAAACGGTAGCAATGCCGTAGGGGTTAGACAGTGTTTCGATAACCTTCCCCGGGACGGCAACTTCAATAGCGGCCAGCATTCCGAGAGGAATTCGGTCGATATACCGAACTTCATCAACAATAGGCACGGGGTTTTCAAGACGATTACTGACCAGCACACCGTCATCCTGTTGCAGAATGACGCCGGTCAATTGATATCCCGCACGCACGGAGGCGTTAATCATCGTGGCAACATCGGCGAAATCAAACGCGGCTGATACCACCAGGATGTAAGAAACATCAGCCGGGCGAGTCAACAACTCTTCCGGCGTAATGGTTATCCCGACGCCAAGACCGACCCCACCCGGTGTTTTCGGATTGTGGCCGATCATGGTTGACTCAGTGATGATGGTTTCCGTGATGGTTTCCATCGCCACATCGCCAATCACTGGCGTGGCTTCGTTGATGCGGATAAGCGAAATATCACTGACATTGATGCCGGCGTTTTTTGCCGCCAGCGTAAGCGCTTCCTGAATACCGAACACATTACGTAATGTGCCTTTGATTCCGGTCGTTTCCGCCAGCGCACTGCCGGTGATTGTCAGTACGCCAGACTCATTCAACGTCGCCAGAGCGACTTCTGTTGATGAGTTACCAATATCAATGCCAGCGATATAGCGCATGGATTCTCTCCGTTTAATCGTCGCCTTTAAGTTTTTTGCGCTCGATGTACAGCATGGCCGCTTCACGAATGAAACCTGCGCAAATCTTTGCCTGATAACGATGTTCGAGATCGTCCGCAATGGCCATCAGCTCTTCTTTCGTTGAACGGTAAGGACGCAGTGCGTTGTAGATTTCAAGGATCCGTTCGTCAGGTACAGCAGTCAGTTCCGCTGCGCGCTCAAAGTTCATCGCCAGTCGGTCACGGCCGGCATCTTTGGCGATAGCGGCCTGAATGCGCAGTGTTTCCGGCGTGATACGCATGTCCTGTGCGGTCACTTTGTTGCTCAGGACATTCTCAAGCGTGAAGTCATCCAACGTTTTGTTGGTGGCTGTTTTCACCCACTCAGGATGCTTGTTCGCCAGTGGGTAATCGGTCACCTTCACGGTATGTGTCGACGTATTCACTGCGGCAGCGGCGGGAGTTTCGCCTTGCAGGCTGTTCATGCGGCTCAACACATCCCGTACCATCGATTCAATTGCTTCGGTATTCATGGAGGTATCCTTTGTTAAAGCGCCACGCGCAGTTCCTGCGCGTTTTTGCCCGTCACGACATACTTCGTCTCTTTGATATGCAAAATGGCCGATTTCGCCTGATACTTCGGACGCGCCATTTGATCATTCAGTGTCGGAACAGGTTGCGGAGATTCTCTCTTGGCATAGCGCGCGGCGTTTTTACCAATTTGACGGTACGTTTCCAGCGTGAGTAACGGTGCCTGAGGGAAAAGCTCCAGGTTGGAGAGTGGAGGTAACCCTTGTTGGTGAATAACCGTCGTCCCTTTAGACTGGATGCCGATAGAAATACCTGAACCGCTCAGACGATTCCCTTCTACCGCAACGAACGCCACATCGGATGATTTAAAACAGCGAATTACACGCGCCTTGATACCTTCTTCTTCAATACCCGCGATCACTTCGCGCAGAATGCTCTTGTGCGGCAGACCCACGATATTGACGGTTTGTGACAGACCAAATGCCGGGCCAACCGCAATAATAACTTCGTCTTGCTGGGCACCTTGTTTGGCTTCGCCAATTTCAGTCAGAAAGCTTTCACCCTGTGCAGGGGCAGCCTGAACAGCGGCTGTACGCAAGGTCACGGGTTTGTCACTGCTCTGCATGTCGGACAGCACATCTTCAATTATCTGGCGCAACAGCTTTTCATTAATTTCCATTTTTCACCCCTTAGCCAAGTTCGTTGGGATCGAGTGCGCCAGGGATATTTTTTATCTCTTCCCAGCGTTCGCCTTGCAGGCGATAACCTGTTGCCGGACCGGCATAATCGTTAATGTCATTTACTGCTGAGAGCACTTGTCCATCACCAACGATAATGGCGGAGGTATGCAGATAGTCCCCGGTCAGTTTGGCTTTCTGGATGTTGAGCATGTCCTGAGCAACGTCGGTGAAACCGCCCTGGGCGAGGGCTTTTACCACTTCCAGACCGTTACGGTTCTTATTGATGATCTCCTGCGCGAACTTGAGATCTTCAACAATGTTACGTTCCGGCATGTCTTTCGAACCATGAGCGTAAGTGGCGGCTTCGACTTCTTCGTCCGTAATCGGTGGCAGTCCCATACCGGCAAAGACGGCCTGCAGTGCGCGAGCGGCTTTATTACGAATAGCGATGACGTCTTCTTCGCGTACCGGACGTAAACCGCCGTCCACTTTCAGGTCGCGCTGGAGGACGTTGTAGTCGTCAAAATCCTCGGCATCTTCGTTGGAACCGGCAAACATGTTGTCGTAGTTCGGCACCGCGGAATAACCGGAGGAGATAAAGTCCGTTCCCGGCAGGAACTGCATCAGCAGACGCGCAGTACGGCGCATGTCGGAGTGGGTGAAGGTCTGGTCGTTACTGGAGGCGCATTCCAGATCCAGCGACGAGCAAATCAGGTTTTCCGCCAACACGGCGCGGATCCCTGATGGCACCGCGGATGGCACACCAATGCAGCTCACCGAACCGTTTTGTAACCCCTGTACGCCAGCCGCTTTGGTGATGTAAATGCAACGTGCTTCCAGGTACAGCATCGACTTGCCTTCGGCATAACCCATTTGCACTTCAGAGCCAGAACCGGAGGTAAAGCGCATTTTCAGGCCGCGAGAGGCATAAGATGAGGCCAGAAAGCCTTTTGACCAGGGGGTATCGTCACCGTCGGTAAAGACAGGTTCGGTACCGTAAACGGAGATGGTTTCGGCGTAGCAGGTATGGCCCAACATACCGAGTTTCAGTTCGGTAGCTTCTTCCAGCGAACACTGGGTTAATACGCCAGGACGACCGACCTGGGAGCCAACGAGCAGAGCGATAGCGTTGAACGGGGCATAACGTGCCACTGCAACGGTCGTCTCTTGTTCGTCAAATCCACGCCAGGCGCCTTCGGCGGCATCGGCAGCGATCTGCACCGGGTTATCTTTGATGTTGGTCACGTGCGCCTGTTGAGAAGGCGTACGACGTGCGCGCATTTTCTGCATCGACATCATCATCTCAACCACGTTCATGTGCGACACCACTTCAACGATTTTCGCCGGTGTCATCGCGGTGGTGAGCGGTACGATGTCACTGCGTTTTACATTAGGATCGCAGAGCATATTGGCGAGCTTGACCGAGTCCATCTTCATGACTTCTTCGGCACGCGCCAGATTAATCCCGTAGCGGGCAATAAAATGGTCAATCAGGTCAAAGTCGCTGACGGCTTTGCCATCCAGCTCGATCACTGCGCCGTTGACGATTTTAATTGAGGGTTTAGGATCGTTCGGGCTTTCCATTGCAATGAAGCCTTCTTCGATCCACTCCTTAACGAAGCCGTCCTGATTCACAGGGCGTTTCGCCAGTGCTTCAAATCTTTTCGATCTCATGAATCAGCCTCATGGGTGTTAGATATAGGACGGACGATCGTTTTTCGGTTCAGAACCGAGGGTCGACAGGACGGTTTTGCCAATTTCGCGCGCAGAGATAACGGCCTGACGTACAGCGCCGGAGTCGCCGGAAATCACCAGAATGGCTTCATTACTGAAGCTGGTTCCATGTGCCGGAGAGCTGTAGGCCACGACCTCAACGTTGGCGGATTTCAGCGCGGTATCCGCCATTAACACGCCAACAGACGCTGGCGCGCCAACGATGACGCCGCAGGCGCGACCGAGCGGTGCGCCGAACGCTTTTTCAAGGGCATAACTGGCGCGTGCGGTGTATTGCAGTTCCAGATGGCCCGCTTCATTGGCGTAAACATCGCCAAAGGTACGGTCAAGTTCCTTGAGCGCGACTTCGATGCCGCGTTTTACGTCTGAAACATCGTTGCCGCCCAGAATGATCAGCGAACCATGCCCGGCACCGCCCTTGGTGTCGCGGGGAAGCTCAATGCTGACCACTTCCGTATTCGTTGCTTTTACGGCTTCATCTGCGGCCATGATGTGTGGGCCTGCGCCCGTACGTGCGCCCAGAATGCCGATTGAGCGATAACGCTTTTCAAGCTTCATCGCCTCCAGTAACGCGCTGTCTACGTTCGCGATGACCAGACCAACAGTGTCGCCAATCGCGGTGCCGACAAATTCCGTTAAACTGCAGCTCTTTTCTGCCATAGCCGTCTCTCGTTTTGGATAGGGTTTATCAGGGGTGACCGGTTGAGCGGGTGTTGCCACGCGGGCAATCACCTGCGCCATGATCTGTTCCACCAGCTCATTGCTGCTCATTAGCTATTTCCCTTCGGTAAGATTTTTTCTACATCGGTATGCGGGCGTGGAATAACGTGTACGGCTTTCACTTCTCCCACGCTGCGGGCTGCTGCCGCACCTGCATCGGTAGCGGCTTTGACTGCGCCGACGTCACCGCGAACGATAACTGTCACCAGTCCAGAGCCAATTTTTTCGTAACCGACCAGCATGACATTGGCTGATTTCACCATCGCATCAGCGGCTTCGATGGCGGCGGTTAAGCCTTTGGTTTCTACCATTCCTAATGCTTCTTGTTGCATAAAGACCTCGCCTGGGTTGTCCCGATAATCAGGACTATAAAAAGAAGCGAGGAAAAAGAATGGCTGACTTATCTTTGAACGTGAAAAAATAGTGGGTTGCCGATAGCATTAAATTGCTTTAATTTATTTCATCTTATTGTTTTTTAACGAAAATTAAATCTGCGTTGATGTAATTATTTTGCTTTCGTTATTTCATTTTTACATTTTAATAGATGACAAAATAAAACTTATTTGCCAGTCGGGAATAAATATGTGATGTTTGTTGGAAATTCAAATATTGGGTTTAACGATTTTTTATTAATGCCTCCATTGCATTTTATTTATCGGAACGCTCGTGGCGTCTGCTCCACGGGTTAAACCGATAGCAATAATTTGCTATTGCGACACGACTTTTCAGAGCCAGCCAGCCTTCAGGTTGCCAACAATTTGCAGAGATCAGTTTTATAGTGAAAGCCGGGCCGTCAGCGGGGGAAGCTTGCTGACACAGACACAAACTCTGCTTAGAAAGGTGTCACAATGAACGACTCACTAAAAGCGCAATGCATTGCCGAATTTTTGGGCACCGGGCTGTTTTTGTTTTTTGGCATTGGTTGCCTTAGCGCGCTCAAAGTTGCTGGCGCAAGTTTTGGATTATGGGAAATATGTATTATTTGGGGATTAGGGATCTCACTTGCCGTTTACCTGACTGCCGGAATATCCGGTGCGCATTTAAATCCGGCAGTGACAATCGCATTGTGGTTGTTTGCCTGTTTTCCTGGCCGTAAGGTTTTACCCTACACCCTCGCCCAGCTTGCCGGGGCGTTTGGCGGGGCGATGCTGGCATATCTTCTTTATGGCAGTTTGTTTAGCGAATTTGAAACGGCTCATCAACTGGTGCGTGGCAGCGTCGAAAGTTTGCAACTGGCGAGTATTTTCAGTACCTATCCGGCTGCGGCCTTGAGTGTATGGCAAGCGGCGCTGGTGGAAGTGGTGATCACGTCCATTTTGATGGGGATGATCATGGCGTTGACCGACGATGGCAATGGTGTGCCTAAAGGACCGTTGGCCCCTTTGCTGATCGGGATACTGGTGGCGGTAATCGGTGCTTCTACCGGGCCTCTTACCGGATTTGCGATGAACCCAGCTCGTGATTTTGGCCCGAAACTGTTCGCATGGATGGCAGGATGGGGTGATATTGCTATGACGGGCGGGCGTGATATCCCCTACTTTATCGTACCCATCGTAGCGCCGATTGTGGGGGCTTGCGGAGGGGCGGCAATCTATCGCTATTTTATTGGCAAAAACTTACCGTGTAATACCTGCAAACTGGATGAAAGTGAGGGATAACGACGCTGTCATGGGTTTTTTCTCAAATAGGTAGAATGATTTCGTGATCTGGTTTCACGAACTGAATAAAACGTCTCCCAGGGATGGGGGACTTTTGTTATTGTGCAGTATGCTTTGATCATTAATATCTCAAGATAATGACTCGGCGAATGTAAATAAAATGTGCAATTCATAACAATAAATTAACTGAGGGGTTTTATCATGATTTCTGCCAGTGCCCTGAACTCAGAACTCATTAATAAAATCGCACAGGATTTTGCACAAGCCACCAGTCTGGCCGTTGTGGTTGTCAATATTCATGGTGATGAAATTTCTGAGTTGTTTAATTTCACACCATTTTGTCAATTGATGCGCCAGCACCCTCAACACAGTACACGTTGTCGTATGAGCGATCGCTGCGGTGGTCTGGAAGCATCGAAATCAGATCAGCCTTGTATTTATCGCTGCCATGCAGGTTTAACCGATTTCTCTATTCCGTTAGTGATTGCGGGTCATCTGGTTGGTTTTGTTCTTTGTGGACAAGTACGTTTAAGCAACGATGTCGGTCTGGTGGATATTCTCAGTGTGGATGACCGCTGGCAGGCCGATCCCGAGTTGCTGAGTGAATTTTATAACGTGCCTGAGATGGACTATTCAAGGGTGATGGCGTCAGCAGATCTATTGAAGCTGATTGTTGAAAATTGCCTAAAAAAACAACTCAATTTTGTCGTTATCAAAGATAATCCACAGCAAGCTGAACCGGCCCGGGCGAACCGTAGTCCTAATCCGCATGACAGTAAAATAAAGAAAGCGCTGCGCTACATTGATGCGCATTTGTCGGACGATCTGCGTCTTGAGGATGTCGCTTCACATGTTTATCTGAGCCCGTACTACTTCAGCAAGTTATTTAAAAAATATCAGGGTATCGGTTTTAACGCCTGGGTAAACCAGCAAAGAATGGCCAGCGCCAGGGAACTGCTGTGCCACAGTGACTGGAGCATTGCCAGCATTGCGCGTAATTTAGGCTTTTCTCAAACCAGTTATTTCTGCAAAGTCTTTCGCCAGACGTATCAGGTGACGCCGCAGACCTTTCGTCAGCAAATTAATGAAAATTCCGCTATTGAATCTGCGTAAATATCAATATCTGGCAATTGCCGATTTTTGATATCCTGCGGCATGTCAGTCTTTATAAAATGAAAAAAAATCACCTCAAGGCAATAAGTTGTCGTAGCGCAACAAAATAGTCTTATTTGAGGGATAAACTGCGTCTGTTTTTATTTTTGTGATGGTGTTCAGTTTCGGGAAGTGTGGTTTTTATTATTATTTCCCCGCTGCACTCATTCAGTACATATACGAGTGAAATATGCATGTAAACGCCAGAAAATTGGCGTAAGAAAGAGTGAGATGTAATTAGAGTTTAATTACCGTTATGGGTTACGAAAAATCCCCATAACGTAAGTCGACAGGTTTGCCACATTTGTGGCAGGGAAGGGGGTGAGAATCCCCCGCAGCCCCCGCTGCTGTGATGCTGACGACCCCGTAAACGCCACTGATCGCAAGATTGGGAAGGACGGGTGAGGATGACGCTGAGCCAGAAGACCTGCCTGTCGGCCATTACCAACAACTTCGGTGGGAAGTGGGTTGATCAGAAGCGTATCGTCTGAAGACGGGTTACATGCGCATCTCTACACCCCTACCACCCTGAACAGGATCAGGGTATGGCGGCACGTTCTCACGCATTTATTCTTGCAGGCACCGGAAGCGGTTGTGGCAAAACCACGGTAACGCTGGGTTTGTTGAGTCTGTTAAAACGTCGCGGTCTGCGTGTCCAACCCTGCAAAGTGGGGCCTGATTATCTCGACACGGGCTGGCATACGGCGGTCTGTGGCACGGCCTCCCGCAATCTCGACAGTTTCATGCTCCCTGAGTCCGTTCTTAATGCCTTGTTTTGCGAGCATATGCAGCAGGCCGACATTGCCGTTATCGAAGGGGTTATGGGGTTGTACGACGGTTATGGCACCGACCCCAATTATTGCAGTACGGCGGCAATGGCGAAGCAACTGGGTTGCCCGGTCATTTTACTGGTGGATGGCAAAGCGGTATCAACCTCAATTGCCGCGACGGTGATGGGATTCCAGCACTTTGATCCAGACCTTAATATTGCGGGCGTCATTGTTAATCGCGTCAACAGCGAAACACATTTCCAACTCCTCAAAACGGCAATTGAACGCTACTGCACGGTGCCCGTTCTGGGCTATGTCCCTCGTGCTGAGGGCGTTTCATTACCTGAACGCCATCTTGGACTGGTCACCGCCCGAGAGTCAGTTATCAATCAGCAACCGTGGCAGGAATTTGCCAGCATTCTTGAGCAGACGCTGGATATCGACAAACTGCTTTCGCTGAGTCATCTCACGTCGCTGCCGGAAGGTGAATGGCCGACATTACCCACGGCTTTCGCTGGCGAAGGGCTTACGCTGGCGCTCGCGGATGATGAAGCGTTCAATTTTTATTACCCGGACAACATCACTCTGCTGGAGCGTACTGGCGTCCGTATTACCCGTTTTAGTCCTCTGCATGACCGCAAACTCCCTGACTGTCAGATGATTTGGCTTGGCGGCGGATATCCTGAACTGCATGCGGCGGCGCTTGCTGAAAACAGAGAAATGCTTTCGCAATTGCGGGCAGCGCATCAGCGCGGTGTGGCTATCTATGCGGAGTGCGGCGGATTGATGTACCTGGGAACCTCGCTGGAGGATGCAACCGGAGCGGTATATCAGATGGCCGATGTTATTCCAGGCCACAGCCGGATGGGAAAACGGCTTACCCGCTTCGGCTACTGCGAGGCGCAGGCCCGGCAGCAAACACTACTGGCCGCGCCTGGTGAGGTGCTTCGTGGGCATGAATTTCACTACTCGGATTTTACCCCGGAAACACCGGCCGTGATGGCATGTCGCAAAGTCCGTGACGGTATGACCTTGCAGGAATGGTCCGGTGGCTGGCAGGTGGGAAATACCTTTGCCAGTTACCTTCACGTTCATTTCGCGCAGCGTCCGCAAATGTTGAACCACTGGCTTGCTGCGGGCAGGGAGTCGCTATGACATTACTGGCGTGGGGCGTTGCCTGGCTTCTCGATTTTATTATCGGTGACCCGCAAAACTGGCCGCATCCGGTGCGCTGGATAGGCAATTTAATCTCTTCGGTTCAGCGCCTTGTTAGACGCTATTGCCATAGCGAGCGCGCCCTGCGGATTGGCGGAGCGGTGATGTGGGTGCTGGTGGTCGGCGTGACCTGGGGTGTTTCCTGGGGCGTGCTGACGCTGGCGACGATGATTCACCCCTGGTTTGGCTGGCTGGTTGAAGTCTGGATGATCTTTACCGTCCTGGCGGGACGCTGCCTGGCAAAGGCCGCGATGGATGTTGAACGTCCACTGCGGGCTGGCAATCTTGCCGAAAGTCGGGAAAAGCTCGCCTGGATTGTGGGCCGGGACACGTCGCAGTTACAGCCGGATCAAATCAATCGCGCAGTGGTAGAAACCGTGGCGGAAAACACCGTTGACGGCATTATTGCGCCGCTGTTTTTCCTGTTGATTGGCGGCGCGCCATTAGCCATGGCCTACAAAGCGGTCAACACCCTTGATTCTATGGTGGGCTATAAGCATGAAAAATACCGGGCTATCGGTATGGTCAGCGCCCGCCTTGATGATGTGGCGAATTACCTTCCTGCCCGTCTGAGCTGGCTGTTGCTCAGCCTTGCCGCAATTCTGTGCCGTCAGGATGGCGCCCGCGCACTGCAGATCGGCTGGCGCGATCGTTACAACCACAGCAGCCCAAACTGCGCATGGTCTGAGGCTTGCGTGGCCGGGGCGTTGGGGGTTCGCCTGGGTGGGCCGAATAACTACTTTGGTCAGCGCGTTGAGAAACCCTGGATAGGCGACGCGCGGCGCGACATTTCTGTAGACGACATTCCCCAAACGATTCGATTGATGTGGGTAGCTTCGACCCTGGCCCTTGCGCTGTTTATGGTGGCGCACTGGCTGGTAGTTGGCGCGGCCTGAGGAGAAATACATGCAATACATCCAGCAACCCCAGGCGATTGAAACCAAAAGTTTCGACATCATTGGCGAGATTATTCGTGAAACCCGCCCGGATTATCAGTTTGCCAGCCCGTTGCATGAAGCAATCATCAAACGTGTTATCCACACGACGGCAGACTTTGACTGGCTGGACATTTTGTGGTTTTCCAGCGATGCGCTGGAGCAACTGTGTGCGGCACTCAGTCGTCAGTGCGTTATCTATACCGACACCACGATGGCGCTTTCCGGGATCAATAAAACGCTGCTGGCTAAATTTGGCGGTGAATGCCGCTGCTACATCAGCGACCCGCGCGTGGTGAGTGCAGCAAAAGCGCAGGGGATCACCCGCTCAATGGCTGCCGTTGATATTGCGGTTACCGAAGAGGGCGAAAAGGTTTTTGTGTTCGGCAATGCGCCAACAGCACTGTTCCGGTTGCTTGAACATGATGTTGCCGTCAGCGGCGTGGTCGGTGTGCCAGTGGGATTCGTTGGCGCCGAAGAGTCGAAAGACGCACTAACGCAAAGCAACCTGCCGGCTATTGCCGCATTGGGGCGTAAAGGCGGGAGTAACGTGGCCGCGGCCATCGTGAACGCCATGTTATACCACCTGCAGGGGGCGCGATGAGCGACGCATCCTTTGATGCCCCGGTATGGCACAACGGCAAAGCGCTGCGCAAAGGGTATACCACGGGATCCTGCGCAACGGCAGCAGCAAAAGTCGCGGCACTCATGGTATTACGCCAGCACTTGATTCATCAGGTTTCTATCGTGACGCCTTCCGGGGTGACGCTGTGTCTTAACGTTGAGTCTCCCCACATTGAAGGGCAGCAGGCTATTGCCGCGATTCGTAAGGATGGCGGAGATGATGTGGATGCCACCCACGGCATGTTGATTTTTGCCCGTGTGACGCTCAATGACAGCGGTGAGATTGTCCTGCTGGGCGGAGAGGGCGTGGGCACGGTCACCCGCAAAGGGATTGGTTTGCCGGTTGGTAGTGCCGCGATCAACCGCACGCCCCGGCACACTATTGAATCTGCGGTACGTGAGGCCATTGGTCCGGCGCGTGGCGCAGAAATCGAAATCTTCGCCCCGGAAGGTGAAGAGCGAGCACAAAAAACCTACAACTCGCGCCTCGGCATTCTGGGCGGTATTTCGATCATTGGCACGACGGGAATTGTGACGCCAATGTCGGAAGAGAGCTGGAAACGTTCTTTGTCGCTGGAGCTTGAAATCAAACGTGCTGCGGGTCTGGACAGAGTTGTACTGGTGCCTGGCAATCATGGTGAACGTTTTGTCCGCGAGCAGATGGGTATCGACACCCAGGTTGTCGTCACCATGAGCAATTTCGTCGGCTACATGATTGAAGAGGCGGTGCGGTTGGGGTATCGCCACATCGTGCTGGTAGGACACCCCGGTAAGCTCATCAAAATCGCCGCCGGGATCTTCCATACCCACAGTCATATCGCCGATGCCCGCATGGAAACGCTGGTTGCGCATCTGGCGCTGCTTGGCGCACCGCGTGAACTGCTGACGCTCGTTAGCGACTGCGACACCACGGAAGCGGCGATGGAACACATCGACGCCTACGGATTTCAGCACATTTACCCGCATCTGGCCGAGCGAATTTGCCTGCGTGTCATGCAGATGCTGCGCTTTACGAAAAACCCGCCTTGCTGTGACGCCATCATGTTCTCTTTCGAAAATCAGATTCTCGGCAGTAATCGTCCGGTCGAAGAGATTGCGAGGGAGATGCAATGTTAACGGTGGTGGGAATGGGGCCCGCAGGGCTACATCTGATGACGCCAGCCGCCCGGGACGCGGTGGCGCAAGCCGACGTCCTGGTAGGCGGGAAACGCCATTTATTACAGTTCCCTGATTTTTGCGGCGAACAGTTTGTGCTCGGCGCCAACATTGCAGAACTGCTGGAGTGGGTTGCCCGTCAGACTGATAAACGCGTGGTGGTACTGGCCTCTGGCGATCCGCTTTTTTACGGCATCGGCACGCGCATGGTGGCGCATTTTGGTCTTGAGCGGGTGCGCATTATTCCGGGTATCAGCGCGGTGCAATATCTCTGCGCGCAGTCAGGCGTTGACATGAACGATATGTGGCTCACCAGCAGTCACGGGCGCAGCGTCTGTTTTGACGAGCTGGCGCGGCATAGCAAGGTCGCGATGGTCACAGACACGCTCTGCGGCCCGCGCGAAATAGCGGCTCAGTTAATGAAACGCGGTAAGGGACATCGCTGGATGGTGATCGGTGAAAACCTGGCGATGGAAAACGAACGGATCCACTGGCTGCCCGTCAGTGAGGTCAACAGCGACTATGAGATGAATGCAGTGGTGATCCTTGATGAAAGATGAGCTGTTCCTACGTGGAGAGAAAGTGCCGATGACCAAAGAAGTGGTTCGCGCACTCGCCCTCTCGAAACTTGAATTGCACCGCGCAAGCCATCTTATCGATGTCGGCGCTGGAACCGGGAGCGTCTCGATTGAGGCGGCGCTGCAGCATCCTTCTTTACATGTCACCGCCATTGAGCGCAATCCCGCCGCGCTGCGACTGCTGGATGAAAACCGTCAGCATTTCGCCTGCAGCAACATTGATATCCTGCCGGGTGAAGCGCCAATGATGCTGACCGAAAAAGCCGATGCGGTGTTTATGGGCGGCAGCGGCGGCCATCTTACCGAACTGATTGACTGGGCAATGCGCCAGCTTCACGGCGGCGGCCGGCTGGTCATGACCTTCATCCTGCAAGAAAACCTGAATACCGCGCTGGCGCATCTGGAGCACATTGGCGTGCAGGACGTGGATTGCCAACAGCTACACGTTTCGTCGCTGACTGCCCTCGGCAGTGGTCACTATTTCAAACCGAATAATCCTGTTTTTGTTATCGCCTGTCAGAAGGAAGAACACCATGTCTGAGACATTTGATCCCCGTAGTGTGTGGTTTGTCGGCGCAGGTCCTGGCGACCGTGAGCTGATCACCCTCAAAGGCTACCGTTTGCTGCAACAGGCGCAGGTGGTTATCTATGCTGGCTCATTGATTAATACCGAATTGCTGGATTATTGCCCGCCAGAGGCAGAGTGCCACGACAGCGCGGAACTGCACCTGGAACAGATCCTCGACCTGATGGAAGCCGGGGTGAAAGCGGGAAAAACGGTGGTACGTCTGCAAACCGGCGATGTATCACTGTACGGCTCAGTGCGCGAGCAGGGCGAAGAGTTGACCCGCCGTGGCATCGACTGGCAGGTGGTGCCTGGCGTCAGTGCTTTCCTGGGTGCGGCCGCCGAGCTTGGCGTGGAATATACCGTCCCGGAAGTATCGCAAAGCCTCATCATTACCCGTCTGGAAGGACGGACTCCGGTACCGGAACGTGAACAACTGGAAGCGTTTGCCAGCCACCAGACGTCAATGGCTATCTATCTTTCCGTACAGCGCATTCATCGGGTCGCGGAGCGTCTGATTGAAGGTGGATACCCGGCAACAACCCCGGTGGCGGTTATCTACAAAGCAACCTGGCCGGAAAGTCAGACCGTACGCGGCACACTGGCAGACATTGGCGACAAAGTGCGTGACGCGGGGATCCGCAAGACGGCGCTCATTTTGGTGGGGAATTTCCTCGGTGATGAATATCACTACTCCCGACTTTATGCTGCGGACTTTAGCCATGAATACCGTAAAGCCTGAGTCTATTGCGCTTTTTTGTTTGACGCCTGGCGGAGTCATGCTGGCGAAACGGCTGGCGGCAATGCTGCCGCTGACCTGCTTTACCAGTGAAAAACTACTGGAAGAGGGGTTTGTGCCGTTTACCGACGGATTTGCCAGTACGGCACGTGATGCGTTTGCGCACTATTCGGCGCTGATTTTTATTGGCGCGACCGGTATTGCAGTACGTGTGCTCGCGCCGCTGGTGAATGACAAATTCAGCGACCCGGCAGTCGTCGTCATCGATGAGCGCGGGCAGCATGTGATCAGCCTGCTCTCCGGTCATGCCGGAGGAGCCAATGCGCTCACCCGTTACCTTGCGGGCATGCTGGGTGCCGACCCGGTGATTACCACCGCGACCGACGTTAACGATCTGGCTGCGCTGGATACGCTGGCGTTCCAGCTTCACGCCCGAATGAATGATTTTCGCACGGCAGTGAAAATCGTTAATCAAATGCTGGTCAGCCAGCGGCGGGTGGGGCTGTGGTGGGACGACGCGTTAGCCGAAGAGGTCAGCCATTGTGACAAACGCGGCTTTGTCATCGTGACCGACCTGCAGCAACTGCCAGAACTGGATGCGCTGATTTGCATCACGCTGCGCACTGATTTACCCGCACTGCCAGTACCGCACTGGAAACTGGTGCCCCAGCGGGTTGTCGCCGGGATTGGCTGTCGTCGTGATACGCCATTTCCGCTGTTAGCCGCTCTGTTGGCACGTCAGCTTGAAGCGCAGCGGCTCGATCCGCTGGCATTAAAAGCGATCGGCAGCGTCAACCTCAAAAAAGACGAGCAGGGGCTGATTCAACTGGCCTCCTGTTGCCGTGTTCCTTTCGAAACCTTTACCGCTGACGCGCTGCGTGAGCATGAACATCGCTTTCCTGCTTCGTCGTTTGTGCGTCAAACGGTGGGTGTCGGTAGCGTATCAGGGCCAGCAGCGTGGCTGCTGAGTCATGGACAACTGTTAGGCGAGACCCTGCGTGAGCAGGGCGTGACTATTACTTTGGGAGTTTCACACTGATGTTAACCGTAATTGGAATAGGCCCTGGCTCGCAGGCAATGATGACGATGGAAGCGGTCGAGGCACTACAGGCGGCGGAAATTATTGTCGGTTACAAAACTTACACTCATCTGGTGAAAGCCTTCACGGGCGACAAGCAGGTGATCAAAACCGGCATGTGTAAAGAGATCGAACGCTGCCAGGCGGCGATTGAACTGGCGCAGGCAGGGCATAACGTGGCGCTGATCAGCAGCGGCGATGCCGGTATTTATGGCATGGCGGGTCTGGTACTGGAACTGGTCAGTAAGCAGAAACTGGATGTTGAAGTCCGTCTGGTTCCCGGCATGACCGCCAGCATTGCGGCCGCTTCTCTGCTGGGTGCGCCGCTGATGCACGATTTTTGTCACATCAGCTTAAGCGATCTGTTAACGCCGTGGCCGGTTATTGAAAAACGCATTATTGCCGCAGGCGAAGCCGACTTCGTGATTTGCTTCTACAACCCGCGTAGCCGCGGTCGTGAAGGGCACCTGGCGCGCGCGTTCGAATTACTGTCGGCCAGTAAGAGCGCAGAAACTCCGGTTGGCGTCGTGAAGTCGGCGGGGCGTAAGAAACAGGAGAAATGGCTGAGTACGCTCGGCGGGATGGACTTCGAACCGGTTGATATGACCAGCCTGGTGATTGTCGGTAACAAAGCCACCTACATCCAGGACGGTCTGATGATCACGCCAAGAGGCTACGTGCTGTGAGATACGGCGAGGTGCTGGTGATGGGCGGAACCAGCGATGCGCGGGCGCTGTGTCAGCAACTGGACGCGGCGAACGTCCCTTACACCCTGTCGGTGGCGACCCCCACAGGCAAGCAACTGGCAGGGGAGATTAAAGGGCAAGTGCGATGCGGTCGTCTGGAGCTGGAGCCGATGATCGCCTGGCTGCGGGACAACCGCACCCGCTGGGTGATCGATGCGTCACATCCGTATGCCGAAGTGGTGAGCCGTAACATCCTGCGTGCCTGCGAAGCGGCGGGCGTGTTGCTGAGTCGCTATCAGCGCCCGGAGCAACTCAGCGACCTGACGCACCCGCTGTTGCATACCGTCCAGAACATTGCGCAAGCCTGTGAAGTGGCGCAGACGTTTGGCGATCGTGTGCTGCTGACCACCGGCAGTAAGGATCTTGCGCAATGGCGTGCAGGGCTGCCGGAGAAAACATTGCTGGCCCGTGTCTTGCCCGTTCCAGATGTGATTGCGCAATGCGCTGAACTGGGATTTGGCGTAGGGGAGATCTTCGCCCTCTGCGGCCCCTTTAGCGCTGAATTTAACGCCGCGTTTTATCGCCAGTGTCAGGCCGACGTGGTGGTGACAAAAGCCTCTGGCGCAGAAGGCGGTTATCAGGAAAAAGTTCAACCTTGTCTGGATGCTGGGATCCCCTGCATCGTGATCACCCGCCCGGCGCCGCTGGTGGCGGGAGACGAATTACTGGAAAGTCAGGCCGCATTTGCGCAGCGTTTAGCACGCTGGCTGGCCGCTGATTAAGGAGTCACACATGAAAAAAGCACTTTTGGTCGTCAGTTTTGGCACCAGCTATCACGACACCTGTGAGAAAAATATTGTGGCCTGTGAGCGCGATTTGGCGGCCAGTTGCCCTGACAGAGATCTGTTTCGCGCCTTCACCTCCGGGATGATCATCCGCAAACTGAAGCAGCGCGATGGTATTGATATCGACACGCCGTTGCAGGCATTGCAAAAACTCGCCGCACAGGGATACCAGGACGTTGCCATTCAGTCTCTGCACATCATTAACGGTGATGAATACGAAAAAATTGTCCGTGAAGTGCAGAGTATGCGCCCGCTGTTTTCTCGCCTGACGCTGGGCGCGCCGTTATTGAGCAGTCACCGTGATTACGCGCAACTGATGCAGGCTTTGCAGCAACAGATGCCCACGCTTGAGACCACGGAAAAAGTGGTGTTTATGGGACACGGCGCCAGCCATCATGCGTTTGCCGCGTATGCCTGCCTTGACCATATGATGACGGCGCAGGGTTTTCCGGCTCGCGTGGGGGCGGTAGAGAGTTACCCGGAGGTCGAGATTCTCATTGAGAGTCTGGGTAAGGAAGGCGTTAGCGGCGTGCATCTTATGCCGTTGATGCTGGTTGCAGGCGATCACGCCATCAACGACATGGCCTCTGATGAAGAGGACTCCTGGAAAACACGCTTTAACGCCGCAGGCATCCCGGCAACGCCGTGGTTAAGCGGGCTGGGAGAAAATCCGGCGGTTCGTGCAATGTTTGTCGCGCACCTGCAACACGCGCTGGAAATGGCGATGGAGGAAGCAGCATGAGCGGCAAACTGTATGCGTTGAGCACCGGTCCTGGTGCGTCTGACCTGATCACGGTTCGTGGGGCGCGGATCCTCGGTTCACTGGATATTTTATATGCTCCCGCCGGACGTAAAGGCGGTGACAGCCTGGCGCTTTCCATTGTGCGTGAGTATGTCGGCGAACAGACAGAAGTGCGCTGCTGCCATTTCCCGATGAGCGCCGACAGCGCCGAGAAAGAGGCCGTCTGGGATGAGGTCGCCGCCGCGCTGGTCAACGACGTTAAGGCCGGAAAACAGGTTGGCTTTATCACCCTGGGCGATGCCATGTTGTTCAGCACCTGGGTCTTTTTACTGCAACGTATTGGCAACCCGGAATGGCTGGAAATTGTCCCTGGCGTCACCTCATTTGCCGCTATTGCCGCCCGCTCAAAAACGCCGCTGGCAATGGAACAACAGTCGCTGGCGGTTCTCTCCTGTACGGCACCGGAAGCTGAAATTCAACAGGCGTTAAAGCAGCACGAAAGCCTGGTGCTCATGAAGGTGTACGGCAGATTCACGCGGATTAAAGCGTTGCTGCAACAGGAAGGTTTACTGGACTGCGCCCTGATGATGGCTGAAGCCACCCTGCCTGGCGAGCAATGCTGGCGCCATCTGGATGAGGTGAGCGATGAGCAGTCGCTGCCTTACTTCTCGACCATTCTGGTCAACAAACGGTGGGAGTATAAGGAATGATACTCGAAAAACAGCTAAAACAACTGTCATTCAGTGGGCTGGCTGCCGCGCTCTTACTGATGGTTGTTCCCGAGCAGGCGTTCGCGATGCACATTATGGAGGGGTTTCTGCCGCCGATGTGGGCGTTGGCATGGTGGCTGCTGTTTTTACCTTGTCTGTGGTACGGGCTGGTTCGCCTGCGACGGATTGTCCAGGAAGATAATCACCAGAAAGTGCTGCTGGCGCTGTGCGGGGCATTCATTTTCGTCCTCTCGGCGCTGAAAATTCCCTCCGTGACCGGGAGCTGTTCACATCCGACCGGCGTGGGTCTGGCGGTTATTCTGTTTGGGCCCGGCGTTGTGGCGGTGCTTGGCGCGATAGTTTTGCTCTTCCAGGCATTGTTGCTGGCCCATGGCGGGCTGACCACGCTGGGTGCGAATGGCATGTCGATGGCGGTGATTGGGCCGGTTGTTGGGTATCTGGTGTGGCAAATGGCCTGTCGCGCAGGGTTACGTCGCGATGTTGGGGTCTTCTTGTGCGCGATGCTGGCGGATCTGGTGACTTATTTCGTCACCTCAGTGCAGCTTGGGGTCGCCTTCCCGGACCCGCAGGCGGGCGCGCCAGGGTCGATTGTCAAATTTATGGGCATTTTCTGTTTAACACAGATTCCGATTGCGATAGCGGAAGGGTTGTTAACCGTCATGATCTACGACCAGTTGACCAAGCGGCGGTTGATTACCGCACAAGGACATTAGGATGAAAAAGACGCTGATATTGTTGAGCATGGTGATAGCCCTCGTGATCCTGCCGTTCTTCATTAATCATGGCGGCGAATACGGCGGCTCTGATGGCGAAGCCGAAAGCCAGATCCAGGCCATTGCACCGGATTATAAACCCTGGTTCGAGCCACTGTATGAACCTGCCAGTGGTGAAATCGAAAGTTTGCTGTTCACCCTGCAAGGGTCACTTGGTGCGGCGGTGATTTTCTACATCCTGGGTTACTGCAAAGGCAGACAACGTCGTGATGACCGGACTTGACAGGCTGAGCTACCAGAGCCGCTGGTTTCATGTATCACCGGAGCGAAAATTTTTGCTCTGGGTGGTGATGATGACGCTGGCGTTCACCCTGCCTCCCTGGGGGCAGGGCATTGAGTTGCTGTTTACTGCCGGGCTGACCTGTTGGTTATTACGCCTTTCGGTGTGGCGCTGGTGTCGGTGGATGGCCTTACCTTTTGGATTTTTAGTGGTTGGGGTGGTGACGATTCTGTTTAGCGTAAGCCGCGATCCCCAGTCGCTGTTGGTCAGTTTGCCTGTTGGATCTTACTGGCTGGGGATTACCTCTTCAGGGCTCATCACCGCTAACGAAACCTTCTGGCGTAGCCTGGCCGCACTGGCGGCAACGTTCTGGCTGGTGCTGAATCTACCGTTTCCCCAGTTGATTGTATTGCTAAAACGCGCCCGCGTGCCGCGACTGCTCACCGAGCAGATCCTGCTGACCTGGCGCTTCATTTTTATTCTGTTAGACGAAGCGCTTGCCATTCATCGCGCGCAAACGCTGCGTTTTGGTTATCGTAGTCTGCCGAAAAGTTACCGTTCTCTGGCGATGTTGGTCGGATTACTGTTTACTCGCGTGCTGATTCGCTATCAGCAAATGGCTACCACGCTGGATATCAAACTGTATCAGGGTGATTTTCACCTGTAAGGAAAAGCATGCTTGCCACGACAGAGCTCTGGTTTCGCTATCAGGATGAGCAGGTACTCAAAGGGCTCACGCTGGATTTTTCTGCGCAATCTGTGACCGGATTAGTCGGCGCAAATGGCTGCGGGAAATCGACGCTGTTTATGAACCTGAGCGGGCTTCTGCGCCCACAAAAAGGGGCGGTTCTGTGGCAGGGGAAACCGCTGGATTACAGTAAGCGCGGCCTGTTGGCGTTGCGCCAGCAGGTGGCTACCGTCTTTCAGGATCCCGATCAGCAAATATTCTATACCGACATCGATAGCGACATTGCGTTTAGCCTGCGTAATCTGGGCGTGGCAGAAGCCGAAATAGCCCGACGTGTGGAGGATGCGCTGACGCTGGTTGATGCCCAGCATTTTCGCCATCAACCGATCCAGTGTTTAAGCCACGGACAGAAAAAACGGGTGGCGATTGCGGGTGCAATGGTTTTACAGGCCCGCTATTTGTTGCTGGATGAACCGACGGCCGGTCTTGACCCTGCCGGAAGAACGCAAATGATCGACATCATCAAGCGGATTGTGGCGCAGGGGAATCACGTCGTCATCTCCAGTCACGATATCGATCTCATCTATGAAGTCAGCGATGCGGTATATGTCCTGCGCCGTGGCGAAGTGCTGGCGCATGGCGAGCCGGGCGAGGTATTTTCCCGTACTGAATTAATCGAACAAGCCGGGTTAACGCAGCCCTGGCTGGTGAAACTGCATGCCCAATTGGGTCTGCCGCTGTGTAAAACCGAAGCTGAATTTTTTAGTCGTATGCGAGAAAACGCACTGAAGGAGGCGTCATGACGCAGGCAATAATGTTGCAGGGAACGGCATCTGATGTGGGTAAAAGCGTGCTGGTGGCAGGGCTGTGCCGTATTTTTTATCAGGACGGTCTGCGTACGGCGCCTTTTAAATCGCAGAATATGGCGCTGAACTCCGGTATTACGCCGGATGGCAAAGAGATGGGCCGCGCGCAGATCTTTCAGGCGGAGGCCGCAGGAATTACCCCCGACGTGCGGATGAATCCGGTGCTGCTAAAACCGACCAGCGATCGCAAAGCGCAAGTGATACTGATGGGTAAAGTCGCCACCGATATGGATGCCGTCAGCTACCACGAATATAAACCGCGGCTACGGGAACAGATCCTTGAGGTATACACCAGCCTGGCGCAGGAACATGACGTCATCGTGCTGGAGGGGGCGGGCAGCCCGGCAGAGATAAACCTGCGCGATCGCGACATCGTCAATATGGGGATGGCGGAGATGGCAAAATGCCCGGTGATCCTGGTGGCGGATATCGACCGGGGCGGGGTCTTCGCTTCTATTTATGGCACGCTGGCTCTGCTGCACGACCATGAACGCGCCAGAGTGAAAGGCATCATCATCAACAAATTCAGAGGTGATGTGGCGCTGCTTTACTCCGGTATTGAACAAATTGAGTCATTGACCGGGGTGCCGGTGCTGGGCGTCATGCCCTGGCTGGATGTGGATCTGGAAGATGAGGATGGCGTGGCGCTGCAAAAAGGGAAATACCTGCGCACCGAAAAACGCGATATTGATATCGCGGTTGTTCAACTTCCGCACATCTCAAACTTTACCGATTTCAATGCGCTGGCTGCCCAACCGGATGTCCGGGTACGCTACGTGCGACATCCTGAAGAGCTGGAAACGGTCGATTTGGTTCTCCTGCCCGGCAGTAAAAACACGCTGGGCGATCTGGTGTGGATGCGCGAAAGCGGTATGGCGCATGCAGTTTTACAGGCTCATCAGCGCAGCGTACCTGTCATGGGTATATGCGGCGGCTACCAGATCCTTGGCGATACCATTATTGATGAGGTGGAGTCCGGGCTGGGTACGCTGCCCGGACTTGGCTTACTCAACACCGTCACCCATTTTGCGCAGCATAAAACCACGACCCAGGTAGAGGCGACAATGTCGTCTGCGCTGCCCGGATGGCTGGCTGCGGCTTCAGGTTTACCCGTACGCGGCTATGAAATTCACATGGGCGAAACCACGCTGAACGAGGAGTGTTGCTCAGTGATGCAGTTGCAAAAAAATGGGCAACAAGTGGCAGACGGCGCTGTGACCGAGGACGGACTGGCGTTTGGCACCTACCTGCATGGCCTGTTTGATAGCGATGATTTCACCCGAGCGCTGCTCAATGGCCTGCGCGTGCGTAAAGGTCTGCAACCCCTGGATATGACTTTTCAGTATGGGCAGTACAAATTGCAGCAGTTCGATTTGCTGGCAGAAGGGATGCGTGAACATATTGATATTGATAAAATTTATCAAATCATGCAACAACATCAGGAGCCTGTATGATGATTTTGGTGACGGGCGGGGCGCGCAGTGGAAAAAGTCGACATGCCGAGGCGCTGATTGCGGATTCACCGCAGGTGTTATACATCGCAACGTCTCAGGTTTTTGACGAGGAGATGGCGGCGCGAATTCAACATCATCGGGACGGACGACCGGCGCACTGGCGTACCGCCGAACGCTGGCAACAGCTTGATGAATTGATCACAGCGCAACACTCTCCCGATGAGGCCATTTTGCTGGAGTGCATCACGACAATGGTGACCAACATGCTGTTTGCGTTGGGGGGAGAAAGCGATCCCGATAGCTGGGATTATGCGGCGATGGAACGCGCTATTGAGGATGAGATCCGCGCGCTAATTGCCGCTTGTCAGCGCTGCCCTGCAAATGTGGTGCTGGTGACTAACGAAGTTGGGATGGGCATCGTCCCGGAGAACCGTCTGGCGCGTCATTTTCGCGATATTGCCGGTCGGGTTAACCAACGGCTTGCCAGCGCGGCCGATGAGGTGTGGCTGGTAGTGTCAGGTATTGGAGTCAAAATTAAATGAGTAAGTTGTTCTGGGCAATGCTGTCGTTTATCAGTCGTTTGCCCGTTCCCGTCCGCTGGTCGCAGGGGCTGGATTTCGATCAGTATTCACGCGGCATTGTGATGTTTCCGCTGATTGGTCTGGTGCTGGGTGGGTTAAGTGGTCTGGTGTTTATGGCGGTGCAACCCTGGTGCGGTATTCCTCTGGCGTCACTGTTTGCGGTGCTGACGCTGGCGCTTTTGACGGGCGGTTTCCATCTGGATGGCCTTGCCGATACCTGCGATGGCGTATTTTCTGCGCGTCGCCGGGAGCGCATGCTGGAGATCATGCGTGACAGTCGTCTGGGAACGCACGGCGGACTGGCACTGATTTTTGTCCTGCTGGCGAAGGTGCTGGTGGTCAGTGAACTGGCGCTACGGGGAACGCCAGTACTGGCGTCGCTGGTCGCTGCCTGTGCCGCCGGAAGGGGCATTGCCGTATTGCTGATGCACCGTCATCGCTATGCCCGCGAAGAAGGGCTGGGCAATGTGTTTATCGGCAAAGTCACCGGGCGACAGACCTGTGTCACGCTAGGTTTGGCGGCGATTTTAGCTGCCGTGCTGTTGCCGGGGATGCATGGGCTGGTGGCGATAGTAGTCACCATGGTGGCGATTTTCATTCTTGGTCAATTACTTAAACGTACGTTGGGTGGACAAACTGGCGATACGCTGGGCGCGGCTATCGAACTTGGTGAGTTAATCTTCCTGCTGGCTCTGCTGTGAGTCAGCCAACACAATGAGAACCCTTATGCAGACTTTATCCTCAGTACTCCGTGCGATCCCACCGATTGACGGTGATGCGATGTCGCGTGCGCAGCAACATATTGACGGTTTGCTCAAGCCGCCAGGCAGCCTTGGTCGTCTGGAAGCGCTGGCTGTGCAACTGGCAGGAATGCCGGGTCTCAACGGCGTTCCTCACGTGGGTGAGAAAGCGATGTTGGTGATGTGCGCGGATCACGGCGTATGGGATGAAGGGGTCGCCGTCTCGCCGAAAGTGGTTACCGCGATTCAGGCTGCGAATATGCTGCGGGGAACGACTGGCGTCTGCGTATTGGCGGCTCAGGCGGGCGCAAAGGTGCATGTGGTCGATGTCGGGATTGACTGCGAACCGATCCCAGGCGTTGTAAACATGCGCGTGGCGCGTGGCTGCGGCAATATCGCCACCGGGCCGGCAATGACCCGCGCACAAACCGAAGAGTTACTGCTGGAAGTGATTCGATATACCCGGGAACTGGCACAAAACGGCGTGACGTTGTTTGGTGTTGGGGAGTTGGGTATGGCGAATACCACTCCGGCCGCGGCAATCGTGAGCGTGCTGACCGGAAACGATGCTGAAGAGGTGGTCGGAATTGGGGCCAATCTCCCGTTGTCTAAAGTGGGGAATAAAGTGGATGTGGTGCGTCGTGCCATTCGCGTGAATCAGCCTGACTCGCGTGACGGTATTGATGTGCTGGCCAAAGTGGGGGGATTTGATCTGGTGGGTATGGCTGGCGTGATGCTTGGCGCAGCGTCTTGCGGATTACCCGTACTGATGGATGGTTTTCTCTCTTATTCTGCGGCGCTGGCGGCTTGTCGGATTGCCCCTGAGATTAAGCCGTATTTGATCCCTTCCCATTTCTCGGCGGAGAAAGGGGCGCGGATTGCGCTGGCGCATCTGGAACTGGATCCGTATCTGAATATGGGGATGCGACTGGGTGAGGGCAGTGGCGCCGCCCTGGCCATGCCGATCGTTGAGGCTGCCTGTGCGATGTACAACAATATGGGTCACCTGGCAGACAGCAATATCGAACTGCCGGACGGCAAAGAAGCGTAACCACTCTCTGCAACCCCCGCTTACAGGTGGGGGTTTCCTTTTTAAACCCGTTTATTGTTACACTCTTGCGAGTGAACCGTCCTTCGTTAACACCTAATCGCATACCAAAAAGCTATAATTAACTGACACCTGCCGCGACTGAGGAAAGGGAAATGATGCCTCGTGTGAAATTGTTTTGCTCTCTGGTCATGCTATTGACCAGCCAGATAGCCCAGGCGGTGAGTTACCCGCTACCGCCTGACGGAAGCCGCCTGGTGGGTGCCCCGCTGACGATGATAGTACCGGATAAAAATACCCAACCGCTGGAGACATTTGCGGCTCAGTACGGCCTGGGATTGAGCAATATGCTGGAAGCAAACCCCGGAGTAGATGTCTATCTACCCAGATCCGGGTCGACGCTCGTTATCCCACAACAGCTCATTTTGCCCGCAACGGTCCGCGAGGGCATCGTGATTAACGTTGCGGAAATGCGTCTCTACTATTATCCGAGTGGGGGAAATACGGTTGAAATTCTGCCCATCGGCATTGGTCAGGCAGGACGAGAAACCCCGCGTAACTGGGTGACATCGGTACAGCGTAAACAGGAAGCGCCGACCTGGAGTCCAACTCCCAATACCCGTCGTGAATATGCCCGGAGAGGGGAGAGTCTGCCCGCGTTCGTTCCAGCGGGGCCGGATAACCCGATGGGGCTGTACGCCATTTATATCGGTAAGCTGTACGCTATCCATGGCACGAATGCCAATTTTGGCATTGGCCTGCGAGTGAGTCAGGGCTGTATCCGTTTGCGTAATGATGACATTAAATATCTGTTCGACAACGTGCCGGTGGGCACACGTGTGCAACTGATCGACCAGCCGGTGAAATACACCACAGAGCCGGACGGTAGCCGCTGGCTTGAGGTTCATGAACCGCTGTCACGTAATCGCGCTGAATATGAATCCGACAGAAAAGTTCCGCTGCCGGTCACGCCAGCGTTGCGTGCTTTCACGCAGGGGAGCGGCGTTGACAGCAAGCGGGTCAATCATGAACTGGAGCGTCGCTCTGGAATGCCGGTGAATATCAATGTCGGCGCCATCAATTGATCAATGAGCGCCAGAATAACGGCAGCAACAGAAAAGCAAGAAGCCCGCTAAAAGCGGCAGAGTGGGGGCGTCTGGCTCCATCCTGCCTGCCCACTGCTCAATAAGATTGCCGGTTTCGCCGTGCCGCTGGCCGTGCAGGAAGCCCGCGTCGCTCTGGCGCTTTACCTCGCAGCCCAGGGCATTATGGCTGAGGCGCAGCGGGGCGTGTCCGTTCACCTGCCCTTGAGGATTGATTCTGCTCTGAGGCGCGATTTTATCCCATTGGCTTAATGCTAGTTTCAGTACAAACAAACTGACGTTTTGACGCTGAGACCACTTGGCATGGTAATAAGGGTCCTGCAACCACTTCCGCAGGCCTAGAAATAGGAATTAAATACGCGTAACATATATGAACCCTGATCTGAGCGTTTCACTATCCCAAAAACCTCTACAATTGCATATTTTTCGTATTGGGTTAAGTATGTTAATATTATTCCGTTGGATTTATTTCTGGTGAAAAGTAGTTCCTCATTCACATACTTCCCAAATTTGCTACGGTTGTTGGTTATCATAGATATGAATTGATCTTGAGGTTTTTTTTCTTCTGGTCCAAAGTCAATGCTCTGATAAAACTCTTTGAATTGATAATTGTTATAAAAACCTCTAAGTAATTGGATTTTTTGTTCGGCATATTTAATGCTTTCATCTTCCTCACCTTCATTTTCCATTGCTCTGTCTAGATCAATGTTATCAATAGACACACTGAATTTTTCAGAGGACTTCTTACGTGAGAGACAAAAAAACTCAGTGAGTGTGTCATTCTCATAAGTTGATTGGTAAAACATAAACAATAAATTAGGTGAGGCTCTCCGGCTTAATAGTAGTTCACTTTTGATGAGTTTCCCCAGTTTGTTTTGTTTCTCTTCAAATCTTTTTAAGAAAATAGTTTTGTTTGTCTTATTACCAAGAGCATCAGTTGATGACTGATAATAAAGTGACCCGTCATTGTTGTTATAATACTCAAAAAGCTCTTGAATTTTTTTGTCGGCTTTCACAACGTCTGAGGTTAAATCCTTTTCTTGGCTCAGAACTGTGTTCGTGAGGGCAAGAATGAGAAAAATGGAGGTGATTATATCCTTTATCGAGGGAATCATATTTTTTATCCTTTTTTATTCTCATGGATTATTTGGGTAGATTGTCGAGCAATAGATCAAACGCATTCCCACCTATCCCGCTAAGCCCTGAGTCAACAGCACCCTTTGTACATTCTATTGCTAGTTCATAGGAGTTGATTGATTTTTTTTTGCGATAAGTCATCAATGACTGCTTGCCCTGGATTTTTTGCACAGCCCAAGGACATTTTTCTGATCCCAGCAGCAATGCCATTTTCTATTGAAGTAGCTATCGATAGTTTATTCCATTAGGTTTGCTAATATTGAGATAACACACATTCCGTTTTTGATTTATATGTATCATCTCCTGTAGACGAAGAACGGTATTTTTGGCTATATTCTGCTGCTAGTCTTTTCGCATATGTGAGATCTTTATATTCCATTTTGTTTGTTAAATAAATAATGTTATTTTCGGATTCTAAAGAACCATTAATATAAGCTACATAATACCATGCGTAAGATTTTTTATAATCTATAGGTGCTTCACCATCATTTTCAGCATAAAATGAAGCAAGATTTGTTTGTGCTAAAACGTACCCTTGACATGCGGATGCCTCTACCAGTGGTAGGGATTTTTTGTAGTCGTCTGAATCATGCCCTAATCGTCGACCATAAAAAACCCCGAGAGAATTTCTAGCACTCATAGAGCCAAAAGATACGGCTTTAAGGTACCATTCCTCGGCTTTGGAATTATCTTTTTCGACTCCTAATCCTCGCGCATACATTTGGCCAATATTATTCATGGCATTTGTATCATTATTTTCTGCAGCTTTTGAAAACCATTTTAGTGCTTCAGCATAGTTTCTCTGTATACCTAATCCTGTAAGATACATTTGTCCCAGGTTGACTTGCGCCTTAGTCATTCCTTGTTTTGCTGATTTTGTATACCAATCTATCGCTTGTTTATAATCTATTGTGTTCCCCCAACCATTTTCATAGAAAAGACCAAGATTAAATTGTGCTGGGGCGTAACCTTGTTTTGCGGCTTCATGATACCAGTATGTTGCCTGACTATAACTCTGTGCTACACCGTTACCACTTCCATATGCAAGGCCCAACTCTGTTTGAGCCTCCATATTTCCTTGTTCTGCAAGTCTAAGTAGATATGATAATTTTGACATACTTATATCATCACGTGATCGAAATGTTAATGTAATGCCGCCAGCCAGAATAAAAACGGTAATACAAAAAATTGCAAAGGTTGCTTTTTTCACGTTGCATCTCATGTTTATTATTAGTGGGTAATATGTGTTTCTTTAAAATAAATACAGTAGAATTTATTGCTTTGCTTTATAGGAAATAAGTGTGTCAATAAGATAATCGGAAATATGACCCGCAAAAATTGAGTTCCCTTCATTTAAAAAGCTTTTTCCACAGGTTAAAGCTAATTGTTCCGGATCTCTTTCTCCATCCTTTATGAACGATTGAATTGTGTCTTTTATACAGGCAGATCCTTTTTCAGCAACAGTCGCCCCTCCAAAACTTAGTCCCCCCATGCCGATTATGGCTGAGCCTGCAGATAACCCGTAAAGATAACTTGATAATGGGTTAAATGTATTATGCATAGTTTCCATATTATGGATTGCCAGAATAGCATCTTCTTGTGGGAGATAAGTCATTGCAGACCCTGCCTGCTGACAATAGTGACTAAACCCATCCCCAAAGGAATCAATGCCTTGTTGCCCCAATGGGTCAATTTCAGATATCGGATCCAACGGATACCGATACAAATTCCATCCCCCCTCAGCCCAATCGGATCCTGAGTAATATAGCGTCCCTGCGACGGGTCGTAGTAGCGGTGACGGTTGTAGCACAGTCCCGATTCTTCATCCCATTGCTGCCCGGGCAGGCGAATGAGTTGCTGCAGATTATCAGGGTTCTCTTCCCACAGCCTGTTCCCCCATTCATCGAACCCGGCCCGCCAGGCTGTCTTTCCGTTTTCATCGAATAAGGCCAGCGGCAGCCCGCGATGGTCGCAGTGGAAGAGGTGGATTTTTCGCTGCGGCGTGTGGTCCGGCTCCATCTGGTTTTTCATCTGCTCTGGCGTCAGGTCGCACTGGGCCAGCCACTGCCGGCTCGGGTCGCTGACCCGATCCGTCCTCAGCTCCTGCTCGAGGTTATCGAACTGTGCCACCAGCTCCGGCATAAATACCGTGTTTGCGTCCTGCTGGAGTTTCTCCGCCAGCGTGCGGCGCTGCATTTTCGTGAGCTCCGTGATGGGGGTTTCCGTGCGCAGCAGCGGGCTGTCATTATGCGCCGCCTGGCCTTAGTGAATACTTAAATTAAATTCACACTAACATTATATGCATTGAGGCTAAATGGTTCATTTGAGTTCTTTCGTGTAAACCAAAATATTTCAAGGATAGCGTATTTTTCATATTGGGATACGTAGGTTAAATAAATTGCATCAGGGTTTTCGTGCTGAGAAAAAGCTAGTTTTGTGCTTATGTATTTACCTAAGAATTTTTTTTGCGCAGTCATTTTAGATGAAAAAATTCCTTCGGTAGTGATTTTTTTTAATTCATCTGTCGCGTTTTTATAAATGTCGCTGTATTTATCGTGGTTATACAATTTTCTGATTTCAATGACTTGGTTATATACATTATCAATATTGGAATCACTCTTGATTGTTTTGTTTTTATCGGAGTTCATTGCACCATTAATATCAAAATAGAAAAAATCAAGCCTGGATGCATTTGTTGTTTCCTCATGTGCGATACCTAAAAACTCAATCAAGGAATGTTTTTCATATGTAGCCTGATAAGCAAGAAATATCAGATCAGGATTTGCACACTCATTAAATAAAAGCTCTCCATTAATGAATTTACCTAATGCTTTCCTCCTTAGTTCCGACTCGTGCATAAATTCCCTTTGTGATGAGTTTGTTTCCTTCAACTTTTCAGTGTATGCTTGATAAATTCCATCATAATCCTGTTTATTGTATAGATCATGTAAGTAATTAACTTTGGCTGTGGCTTCAGAGATATCGCAGTTAAGTTTTACTTCACCTGCAGCAACAGTGTTAATATTTAAAAAAAATAGGATGATGATCCCAATCATATATCTGATGGTGTTGTTCATACCATTCCTTACTGTTAATTTACTAAACATAAGACGTTATTTTGGTAGGTTATCTATTAAAAGGTCAAACACTCCCCCTTCTACTTTATTAAGTCCTGTACCTACAGCACCTTTTGCACATTCAGAAAGGCTATCAGTCAAAATTGGCTGTTGTTTTTGTGACTTTGTTTCAACAACCATTTTTCCAACATTTTTTGCGCAGCCGAGAGACATTTTCTTTATCCCATTTGCAACACCACCCCCAATAACCTCTCCGATCGCCAATCCTGTCATGCCTATAGCTGTTGCACCGAATACAATACCCTGCACATACGTACCACCAGGGTTCCAACTATTAGCACCCATACAGATCTGTTCGTTCGCTTTAGTGATCTCATCTGGCATAGCAGCATTTTGTATCATCAGCCCATCCAAAGAGGCTATGCTTTGTCCATATGCTGCAATTCCTCCACTGAAGATTGCATCCAATCCTAATGGATCAATTTTTGCTAGTGGATCCAACGGATACTGATACAAATTCCATCCCCCTCTCAGCCCAATCGGATCCTGAGTAATATAGCGTCCCTGCGCCGGATCGTAGTAGCGGTGACGGTTGTAGCACAGTCCCGATTCTTCATCCCATTGCTGCCCGGGCAGGCGAATGAGTTGCTGCAGATTATCAGGGTTCTCTTCCCACAGCCTGTTCCCCCATTCATCAAACCCGGCCCGCCAGGCTGTCTTTCCGTTTTCATTGAATAACGCCAGCGGCAGACCGCGATGGTCGCAGTGGAAGAGGTGGATTTTTCGCTGCGGCGTGTGGTCCGGCTCCATCTGGTTTTTCATCTGCTCTGGCGTCAGGCCACACTGGGCCAGCCACTGGCGGCTCGGGTCGCTGACCCGGTCCGTCTTCAGCTCCTGCTCGAGGTTATCGAGCTGTGCCACCAGTTCCGGCATAAATACCGTGTTTGCTTCCTGCTGGAGTTTCTCCGCCAGCGTGCGGCGCTGCATTTTCGTGAGCTCCGTGGTGGGGGTTTCCGTGCGCAGCAGCGGGGTGAAACTGCCCGGCAGATAGACTGGATGAATACGGGCGCTGTCCGTCTGGGTGGTGGTCAGTCTGTCACCATCCCAGCCGTACCAGGTCACTGCCGGGCTGTCATTATGCGCCGCCTGGCGTTTCCACACCCGCTTTCCGATACGCCGGCCCAGCGGGTCACAGAGATAGCGGCTTTCCACCAGCAGGTTGCCGTTCTGCACCTGGCGGTAATGCACCAGCCGGTGCTGGTTGTCATAGCCATAAAGATGAGACAGCGCGCCCTGCGAACGGGGCCGGCATTCGTCTTTTGCCGTGAGGCGACCGCTGTCGTCGTAATGATAGACGTAATCCGCATCCTGGCCGATGCGGTTGTCGGGCCAGACGTCCGGCAGCCCCGGGGCATCACCCCGGGTGGTCAGCCGGTTGCCCGCCGGGTCCGTGCGTATCTGCCGGGACAGGGCAGGGTGAGCCGAACGGATTTGCGTGCTGTGTAACCGCCCGGCCGCGCCATACGTGTATTCATGCTCTTCATGCTGCCCGCTGATACGGACCAGCTGCCCGACGCTGTTCCAGGTGTAGTCGCGGTCGAGCTGTGGGTGATTGAGACGGTGGCGATGGAGATGCCCGCCCGGGGTCCAGGTCGTGGTCAGCGCATACTCACCATAGTGACGCTGCGTTTCGCGGTGCAGACGGTCACGGGTGAACTCCAGCAGCGGCGTGTCGCCGAGCTTCATGCCGGTCAGATAGCCACTGCCATAAGTGAGCCATTCCACCGGGGGAAGGGCATCCGGTGTGATGCGCCTGAGCAGGCCCGAACCGCTGTATTCCCGACGGGTCTCATGCTGCCAGAGGAGTTCGTGCGTATCCGGATGCTGCACCGTCTGGCACTCGCTGATGAGACGTCCCAGTCTGTCGTGCCGGTAGTGAACGGCGACAAGGTGTCCTTCGCTGAGATGGCGGATGCCCTCCAGCCAGCCGCGGTCGTTGTAATGCTACTGTTCAGCCGGCTGGTCGGAGAAATATTCTTAACGTCCAATGATTGTTGTTGATGTGTTTAAACGCAAAGGGCTGCGGGCTTGCGAGACCGAGGCTGCTTTAAGCAACATACGTACTGGCACTAAAGTCAGAATAATGCCAGTGAAAACACAAAATGGAATATGTCAAGTAGAGCGTAAATATAAAGCATTCACTGTTTTATCACTTTCCCTCGTTTACCTCCATCATCAACAAAATATGTACCCAGTTGTAAATCCTCACCTTTTCTTTCCTGGATAAATTGAAACTCTTCAATTAAAGAATAGTTTCTATATGTTGAGCGATATGTAAGAATTACCACGTTTGAATTGATTACATTGCTCGATAATAAATCTGCGCGCACAAAACAACCCAATACACTCATTTTTCTTTCCATAAATGAAATGAAATCATCTTCAGTGGTTATTTTTTTGAAATCATCTGTTCCTGAGTTGTAAATTGCAGAGAAATTCCTGCTGTTGTAATCCCCTTGAATATTGATGACTTTCTGTTTTGCCAGGGATCTAACACCCTCGTCGCTTTGAATGAACAAATGTCTGAGCTCTATGCTGAGGCAAACTATTAAAAGCATAGCTAAAGTTATATGAAATATTTTTTTGATTCCCACTGTATTATCCCGTTAGCTCAGACAGACATCTTGATACTTGCGAGCATGTAAGCTCTCCACCATAAGTACCCACTCCGGGACCAAAACTTATTGTTCCTGATTTATTACCACTCGTATCTTGTCCACCTGAAGCTGAAAATTTACCTAAAAGCCCTCCGGAATATAGAAGACCTTTTGATTCGGTTTTCCCTGGGGATACTCCACCTCCAGAGGCTGTTCCAGAAAAAGATAATCCCGCCGCGTAGCCTATACCCTTATGCTCACATAACATATAATAAATGCAAATATCCTGATTATTTGATGCTTTATCGTTTGTTCCAATCGCTATGCCTGCAGAAAAACCACCTCCACTAAAGGCATCAAAGGACCCACCGATATCAAGCGAAAGAGATCCCGATGGCGGGATATATGTTGGTCCAGTGGCTGAGTTTATTGCGGATACCCCATCACTATATGACATATTACCTTCAGACACAGAATTTACTGCGGAACCAACCTCATTTCCCCAGACTGAGTTTGAGCCCGAAAAATCAAAGCCATTCAATCCAAATGGATCTATTTTCATAATAGGAGTCAACGGATAAACATACCCATTCCATCCCCCCCTCAACCCTATCGGATCCTGAGTAATATAGCGTCCCTGCGCCGGATCGTAGTACCGGTGACGGTTGTAGCACAGCCCCGATTCTTCATCCCATTGCTGCCCGGGCAGGCGAATGAGTTGTTGCAGATTATCAGGGTTCTCTTCCCACAGCCTGTTCCCCCATTCATCGAACCCGGCCCGCCAGGCTGTCTTTCCGTTTTCATCGAATAACGCCAGCGGCAGACCGCGATGGTCGCAGTGGAAGAGGTGGATTTTTCGCTGCGGCGTGTGGTCCGGCTCCATCTGGTTTTTCATCTGCTCTGGCGTCAGGCCGCACTGGGCCAGCCACTGGCGGCTCTGGTCGCTGACCCGGTCCGTCTTCAGCTCCTGCTCGAGGTTATCGAGCCGGGCCACCAGTTCCGGCATAAATACCGTGTTTGCGTCCTGCTGGAGTTTCTCCGCCAGCGTGCGGCGCTGCATTTTCGTGAGCTCCGTGGTGGGGGTTTCCGTGCGCAGCAGCGGGGTGAAACTGCCCGGTAGATAGACCGTCTGAATACGGGCGCTGTCCGTCTGGGTGGTGGTCAGTCTGTCACCGTCCCAGCCGTACCAGGTCACTACCGGGCTGTCATTATGCGCCGCCTGGCGTTTCCACACCCGCCTGCCGATACGCCGGCCCAGCGGGTCGTAAAGATAACGGCTTTCCACCAGCAGGTTACCGTTCTGCACCTGGTGGTAATGCACCAGCCGGTGCTGGTTGTCATAGCCATAAAGATGAGACAGCGTACCCTGCGAACGGGGCCGGCGCTCGTCTTTTGCCGTGAGGCGGCCGCTGTCGTCGTAATGATAGACGTAATCCGCATCCTGGCCGATGCGGTTGTCGGGCCAGACATCCGGCAGCCCCGGGGCATCACCCCGGGTGGCCAGCCGGTTGCCCGCCCGGCCGCGGCATACGCGTATTCATGCTCTTCATGCTGCCCGCAGATACGGACCAGCTGCCCGACGCTGTTCCAGGTGTAGTCGCGGTCGAGCTGCGGGTGATTAAGACGGTGGCGATGGAGCTGCCCGCCCGGGGTCCAGGTCGTGGTCAGCGCATACTCACCATAGTGACGCTGCGTTTTCATCACTGAACCACCTACATGTATTACTCACAAACTTCGCCGTGACGAACTTTGTGTTTCTTGTCAACATCTGTTGTGCCAATATTTTCTTATATATTATTTTTCCATTATGATGTATCTGTACCCAGATAATTTCGGTTGTTCTTCTTCATAAATGAAATAAAAAATCTCCTCCACATAGGATTTTGAAAAAACTGACTTATAAGTCAATGTAATAACATCTGCATTGTTATTGATATAGGTAGTTTCTTTATAATCAACAAGCGCTGAATTTTTATATTTTCCAGCTTCCGTCATTTCTTTTTCAAAAAGAGAAAATGTTTGCTCTTTTGTTGTTTTTAGTTTAATTTTTTTTGCAAAGCCTTGGTAAATAAAATCATAATCATGACTATTGTAAGCATTATGAATTTCAGATACTTTCTTCTCGACTTCTATTTTTTTATCATCAGAGCAACCCAGCAATGCTAATGACACACACATCATGATTGGTACAAACAATTTAATTTTATTACTTTGCATAACTAAATCCTTCGTTAGTTTTAATGTATTATGCATTTACTATATGATTGACATGTTAATCCCCCAACAAATCCTCCACCACCTATACCAATTCCGGCAGAAGCTACGATATTAGTGGGGTCTTTTATATCAGCCATCATAGAAACATTGGCATCACCAATAGCACCACCAGAACCAGTCACTCCAGCATAAAAAGTTGATCCTGAACTTGGTGCCGCATTTGTTGCCGAAGCATTCACAGCGGCACCACCCGCAACCCCCCCTCCTAAATGTTGACAGGCCTGCAGATAGCTACATAAATCAAGTGAATATTCTCCCGCTTTTTTACCAACCGATAATCCTAACTCTACACTTCCTCCTGCTATCCCATCTGCAGATAAATTGGCACCAAGAGAATAAGTATACTGATCATTTATGGAATCTCTTTTCGCCTCTTCAAAGAGAGCCATCCCACCATCAGGAAAAGCCCCTACCAACCCCATCGGATCTATCTGGTGAAGTGGATCCAACGGATACTGATACAAATTCCATCCCCCCCTCAGCCCTATCGGATCCTGAGTAATATAGCGCCCCTGAGCCGGGTCGTAGTAGCGGTGACGGTTGTAGTACAGTCCCGATTCTTCATCCCATTGCTGCCCGGGCAGGCGAATGAGTTGCTGCAGATTATCAGGGTTCTCTTCCCACAGCCTGTTCCCCCATTCATCGAACCCGGCCCGCCAGGCTGTCTTTCCGTTTTCATCGAATAACGCCAGCGGCAGACCGCGATGGTCGCAGTGGAAGAGGTGGATTTTTCGCTGCGGCGTGTGGTCCGGCTCCATCTGGTTTTTCATCTGCTCTGGCGTCAGGCCGCACTGGGCCAGCCACTGGCGGCTCTGGTCGCTGACCCGGTCCGTCTTCAGCTCCTGCTCGAGGTTATCGAGCTGTGCCACCAGTTCCGGCATAAATACCGTGTTTGCGTCCTGCTGGAGTTTCTCCGCCAGCGTGCGGCGCTGCATTTTCGTGAGCTCCGTGGTGGGGGTTTCCGTGCGCAGCAGCGGGGTGAAACTGCCCGGTAGATAGACCGTCTGAATACGGGCGCTGTCCGTCTGGGTGGTGGTCAGTCTGTCACCGTCCCAGCCGTACCAGGTCACTACCGGGCTGTCATTATGCGCCGCCTGGCGTTTCCACACCCGCCTGCCGATACGCCGGCCCAGCGGGTCGTAAAGATAACGGCTTTCCACCAGCAGGTTACCGTTCTGCACCTGGTGGTAATGCACCAGCCGGTGCTGGTTGTCATAGCCATAAAGATGAGACAGCGTACCCTGCGAACGGGGCCGGCGCTCGTCTTTTGCCGTGAGGCGGCCGCTGTCGTCGTAATGATAGACGTAATCCGCATCCTGGCCGATACGGTTGTCGGGCCAGACATCCGGCAGCCCCGGGGCATCACCCCGGGTGGCCAGCCGGTTGCCCGCCGGGTCCGTGCGTATCTGCCGGGACAGGGCAGGGTGAGCAGAACGGATTTGCGTGCTGTGTAACCGCCCGGCCGCGCCATACGCGTATTCATGCTCTTCATGCTGCCCGCTGATACGGACCAGCTGCCCGACACTGTTCCAGGTGTAGTCGCGGTCGAGCTGCGGGTGATTAAGACGGTGGTGATGGAGCTGCCCGCCCGGGGTCCAGGTCGTGGTCAGCGCATACTCACCATAGTGACGCTGCGTTTCGCGGTGCAGACGGTCACGGGTGAACTCCAGCAGCGGCGTGTCGCCGAGCTTCATGCCGGTCAGATATCCGCTGCCATAAGTGAGCCATTCCACCGGGGGAAGGGCATCCGGGGTGATGCAGCTGAGCAGGCCCGAACCGCTGTATTCCCGACGGGTCTCATGCTGCCAGAGGAGTTCGTGCGTATCCGGATGCTGCACCGTCTGGCGCTCGCTGATGAGACGTCCCAGTCTGTCATGCCGGTAGTGAACGGCGACGCGGTGCCCTTCGCTGAGGTGGTGGATGCCCTCCAGCCAGCCGCGGTCGTTGTAATGCCACTGTTCAGCCGGCTGGTCATTGACCGTGCGATGGGTGAGACGGTCGGCGTCATCGTAATGCCAGCGCGTGACCCGGCCAGCATCCTCACTCCGGATGATTTTTCCCGTGAGATCATACCGGTAACGCTGCGTCCGGCCGTCAAAGCCCGTCTCCTGCGTCAGCCGGTCCAGCACATCGTAACTGAAGTCGGTGTGACGGCCGTTCTCGTTGGTCAGGCGGGTCACGCGGCCTGCGGCGTCGTATGCCATCCGGCGTGTCAGCCCGTCCTGCGTGGTGCTGAGGATATTGCCCTGCGGGTTGTGGGTGGTGTCCTGGCGGCTGCCGTCCGGAGAGATGACCGTCGTCAGGTCGCCCGCCAGGCTGTATTCGTAACGTGTTTCACGACCCTGCGCGTCTTTTATGGCCGTCAGACGGCCCCGGTTATCATATGCCCGGTACAGGCTGAGGCCTTCTTCCTGGTGCACCGCCGTCAGCGCACCGAAACGGTCGTACTCGTAACGGGTCTGATAGCCGGAACAATCGGTGAAGGTGAGGAGTTGTCCGTACCGGCTCCACACCATCTGTTTGCGGCTGCCGGTGGCATCTTCTGTGGCGCAGGGGGAGTCGCTGTACGGGCTGTCATAGAAATAGCGCGTGGTGCTGCCGTTACGCCCGGTTTCCGCCGTCAGTCTGCCGTGGTTGTCGTACTCAAGGCTGCTTTGCAGGCCGTCCGGACTCAGGGTATGGGTGAGCTGGCGCTGGATGTTGTAATAAAATTCGGTAAGCCTGCCGTCCGGCGTGATGATTTCTTTGAGCTGGCCGGAGCCGGGACTCAGGCGGAATACTGTTTTGCGGCCTGCCGCATCGGTCCGGGCGATAAGTCTGCCTGCCGGGTCAAACTCACTGTGAAGCGCACTGTTATCGGCGCGCACCTGTTTCACCACCCGTTTCATCCCTCCGTCGCCTTCGGTATGCAGAATTTCCTGACGGTTCAGGCTGTCGGTGATGGTGACGCAGTTCTGCGCATAGGTGTAGGCATAACTCAGGCCAGCAGCATTGCGCTGTTCTGTCACGCGGCCCGATGCATCGTAGCGATAGTGTATAGCCGGTCTGCCTGCATGATGCTGAGCGACCATCCGGCCTGTATGGGCCGGGTCATAGGTGAACGCACGAACCGCGGTATTACTGCGGTCATACACCGTCACCAGTTCGCCACGCGGCGAATATTCATACCGCATCAGCGGGGTGACAGGCAGGTTTTCCGGGTATTCAGGGTCGTGCGTCAGCCATATTTCGGCCAGGCGCACGCCATTATCTGCCCCGTAATCTGTGGCGGACAGCGTCTGCGGGAAGGGCGGCTGCGCAGGTGTCCGGGATGCTCCCTGCTGGCGGGACTGTTCTGCCCGCTGCGCCTGAGTGGTCAGCACCAGGCGGAAGCGACGCCCGGCCCCGTCAGTGACCCCGGTAACGTCACCGCGACAGTCACCGGATGCGGCGCGGTGGAAGATCATCTGGCGACCAACATTATCGACCAGCCCGGTCAGCGTCCGGTACGGCGGCAGAGGGGCTGGCAATATCTCATCCGGGGCGGGAACACGCGCAGACCAGCCGAGTACCCACCATGGCCCCTGAAGGCTGTTGGTGGCCAGGTATATGTGCGGGCTGAGCCGGATAACCTCCGGCAACGTCTGCCAGAGAAGATGGAGGGGGTTGCTGTCGTGTAACTGAGCCACGCCCCCCCGCGCCAGCCAGAAGAATTCACTGCGGCTGAAGGCTGTTTCTCCGGCAAACAGCGGGTCGAAGTGAATGCTTCTGCCGCCGTTGTCGTTCAGTATCAGCGCCTCACTGCGTATCTGTAAGCTGATATCCGACGGGGCTTTCCAGCCGGGGCCGAAAATACCCACCGGGGCGGGAGTTTTCGTCCGGTAGCTGCTGTAAGTGCGTGAAAGCACAAAGGGCAGGGGGCCGGGCAGCGCGAGGTCGGTTTCCCCGGGCTGGACCTTGGCGCCGAGCAGCGGGTTGACCGGGTTGCCGGAGAGCATGCCGCCGGGACAGACCGAGCAGGCCACGCCGGTGGGGGCGCCAATCAATACTCCCGCAGAACCCTGGGTTATCGGGCCGCCTTTCAGTGTGCCGTCACCCTGACGCGCGGCTGGTTTTCCACTCATATCCTTGTCCCGTATTATGTGACATGTGGTTTTTATTAATTGCCCGGGTTACCGGTGTGTGCTGTGCCTGACTCAGTTCTGCAATACGCCTGGAGGTGGGCTGCTGCTTTCTTCCGGTGCTTTTGGGGGATCTTCCGTCGCGCCGCAGTTCCAGTTGATCATCAGTGCATCACCGCTGAGCGCCTGCACGCCCTGGAGGTTAATGGCTGTTCCGTTAAGAAATATTTTGCCGTCCTGGGTCAGCACCAGCCGCGCCTGCCCGCAGCGAAGCTCCAGGTGTTCTCCGGCTGAATAAACCGCTACTTTTCCGCTACTTTCAGTCTTGTTTTTGCCAACCGTAAAGGTCACGTTTTCCCCTACGTTGACGTCATAGTCCTTACCGACCAGAAGCGACTTTTGTATTCCTACCTGTGAGGCCTGCATCAACGCTACCGAAGTGTTCATCACGCCACCGACTGTGGTCTGGTACGCCATCCCTACCGTCAACGCACGAACGACGCCAACCGTTTCGGCCTGATTCAGACCAACAGTAATGCTTTGATTCTGCCCCACGGTTTCTTTCTGGTTTTGCAGTACCGTCTGAATCTGGTTCTGTTTCACGGTGATCAGCTGGTTACTGCCGATGGTTTCTGTGTGGTTCACTTTCACATCAGTTGTGCGGTTGTTCAGCACCTCCGTATCCATGTTCTTCTGTGCATGGATATAGACCTGCTCCTGCCCGGTTTTATCCTCAAACATCAGCTCGTTAAAACCGCCTCCCTTGTAGGTCTTCGAGCGTATCGCCATCTGTGTTTTTGTGCCCGGCAGGCTGCCTGGCGAACGGTTATCCTGGTGGTACGTCCGGCCCATGATGATGGGCTGATCCGGATCGCCGTTCAGGAAGTCCACAATCACTTCCTGGCCTACGCGCGGAATGGCGAGATTACCAAACCCGGTTCCCGCCCATGCCTGTGACACCCGCACCCAGCACGAACTGTCCTGGTCTGCCGCGTTGTATCTGTCCCAGGTGAACTTCACCCGCACCCGCCCGTGTTCGTCGCAGAATATTTCCTCCCCAGGTGGCCCCGTCACCACTGCCGTCTGCGGGCCGTCAATCAACGGTTTGGATTCCGGGGCAGGGCGCCAGGTCTGGTGTCCTGGAATGACGGTAAAGTCATTAACCAGCGTGGTACCTGCACCACCGCGGCCTATCTGTGCCTGCGGTTGTTCGCCGCGCAATTCACTTTCTACCACTTGCCAGAGAACATTCAGGTCTGCACGCGGATGTGTCGACAGCGTGAAACGCATTCCCGGCCACAGCTGTGGGGAGTTTGAACTGCCGTCCGCACATTCCGCATTATTTCGCAGTCCTTCCAACTGGTAACGGGCGAATCCTGCGCCATGCAACTCATCCTTGAAGCGCCCCGGATAGTCGAAAATTTCATAGTCTGAGCGTTGGAAGGACATATTGTCTCCCTGCCGCGCAAACTGTCCCCGCCAGTTCGGAGAGGTGAAGGTGTAATCCTGCGACACAACTTTCGCCGGGCGGATTTGCGTGCTGCGGCGGAAGCTCCGGATACAGTATTCTGGCGTGACGTCACCGTTGGGGTTATACGGCAGTGCCAGGCTGGAATGCTGGTAATCCACCTTATCTGCCATGATGAGTTTCTGCGTTCCTGCGTCCAGGTCTTCCTCTTCGTAGTAGTAAATGCCTTCCTCCGCCATCAGGCGGTTGGCGAAATTGAAATCGGTTTCCATAAATTGCACGCAAAATTCGCGCACCGGATGCGGCAGGCCAAAAAGGGCATCGTGGTAGAGCACCCCCATCTCCTTCAGGAGAGTGAAAAGGATGGTGCGGATATCCTGGTTCTGGAAACTGCGGCAGTTCTGACGCAGTGAGGAACGCCAGAAGGGGGGGCGGATACGCATCCGGTACTCCGTCTGGTGTTTACCGGTATCGCCCTGTTCACACCAGGTCACCACTCCTTTTACTCGTCGCTGTGGCGTGTCGCCCTGCCAGATGGTCAGCGTGATGTCCTCATCGACTACACTGGAGAAATCAATGGCGGGATTGGCGCTGACCGCGGTGACATCGAGGGTAAACAACGAGGAAAGGGACTGGCTGAGTTGAAAACTGACCACTGCAAAGGTGTCGGGAGGAAGCCCACTGGCTTCCAGTGTAAAGCGTGTTCCTGCTGGCATTATAACCTCCTCTGTTAACGGGAAAGAACAGCGGTTGTGGAAGTGCTGTTAGGCCGGGTTCTGGCACGCTACCGCCGAAGTTTCCGGCATCTGCCATCTCCCGTAAAAACGTACTTATTACTGACGCTGCTTCTGTTTATGACTTGTCTGCGGGTGGATAAAAAAAAACAGCATCCCGCCCGTGAGGGTAGAATGCTGTTGGTTTGATTTACGCCTCCAGCGGCGCGCGCCAGTCATCTGCACCGGATGTACCGGATTTGACGTGTTCCCACTCAATTTTGCGGTAGGCGAGAGAAACTTTAATCAGTTGCGTGAACTCGCGTTTTTCCGTGTCCTGGCAGTGCGGCATAGTGCAGTCGATATCCACAATGGTGGAGTCTGTCAGACGGGTGGTGAAGAAGTGTTCCTGTTTACCTTCAATAGAGGTACGCCACCATTTCAGCTCTGTGGTAGGTAGCATTTCACCGGAGGCCAGCGCGTTATAAAGCAGCGGTACGGCTTTGTTCAACGCCACAGTAAAAATGAACGGTTTATGGGAACGCTGGCCTGAAGGCTGGCCGGATTGTGGGTCGGTGGGGACAGTCACATTGTGCTGAAACTCCTGAACCAGCATTTCATCTTCGTGGCCCTGTACGAAAATGTTGCCGACAGAATCTGCGGTGAATGCGCCGGCAGTGATGTTTCCTTGGGTCTGACCAGTAATGGAAATGTAACATGGTGTTGGCATTTTTGGACTCCTTATTAAGGACAGTTAATTACTGCTTAGACTGCCTGCCAATTTCCTTCGGCAGACATATAGCGATACGGCTCACACAGAGAACCGTGTCTTTTTTCTGTATCCGATTTCGAACACAGAAATGAATGGCATTCATAACATCTATGCAATGGCTGCCTGAATGCATTACTAATTGCTAAAATATATGTATGGCTGTGCGCATGTGTATTTTTACAAAACGCAATGACACCTGAAAATAGATATTTTTGAATCATGAATAATATTATATTCGTATCTCTGATTCCGCTTTGCATCTCCCGCCGCGTCTTTTTGTTGGATATTCCTTAAGCGGTTATTATTGATATTTGCAGTTCCAATAAATAATGGTTGAATTATAATTTATGCTTATGCGTTTGTTTTTAAATTCCTTGTTAAACAATGGTTTGGGTTATTGGCTTGACGCAATTTGTTCATTCTTCCTGTCTCACCCATGGCCTAACGCTAAGTCTATTTATTCATTGCAGGATACCCCTGTTCCACTCGAAGAAAAAGTTCTTTTCAAATCTTTTTCTGCGCGTATTATACGGAGTGGTAAATGTGTGGGTAACATTATTTCACCGCCAGTGGAGCGGCATATCCAGTATTTTATTAATTGATACGGCTTATGCGGCACGCATGGCCATAACCAGATGGACTATTCTTATGAGCAGCCAAAAATACGGTGGCACTATTGCCCCTCGCGAGAGAATTAATATCCACTATGTGCCACGTACAAATGATCAGGCCGCTGAAGTTGAGCTTCCACTGAATATTGTGGTCGTCGGCGATACAAAAGGTGCGGCGGACGAAACACCTATTGATGAACGCCAGTCGGTGTCCATTAATAAAAATAATTTCCGTTCAGTGATGGCAGAAGTCGGGATTAAAACGACGGTGACGGTCGCTGATAAGTTGAGCGAGAAACCTGACGGTGAGATGAATGTCACGCTGGATATCAGGTCTCTGGATGATTTTTCACCAGACAATATCGCCAGACAGGTGCCGGAAATGAAGAAAATACTGGAACTGCGCGAGGCGTTGGTCGCACTTCGTGGGCCAATGGGGAATGTCCCTGCGTTTCGCGCCCAGCTTCAGGCGTTGCTGGATAACGAAGAAACACGTGAGCAGCTCCTCAGGGAACTGGACATCATCGATCAGAAATAAGAAGGATGTTGGTATGTCATTACAGGAAGAGCTTTCCTCCCCGCTTACTGAGCCGGTTGTTCCACAACACTCTCTGCTGGATGAAATTATGTCCCGTGCCCGCATCCAACCAGAATCAGATGGTTATGATGTGGCTCGGCAGGGGGTGGTGGCATTTATCAGGGGAATCCTGACATCCGGCACCGGAGACGCCATTAATAAGCTGGCCGTTGATCGGATGATTACTGTCCTGGATCAAAAGCTTAGTGCTCAGACTGACGAGATCCTGCACGCTGAACCGGTACAAAATCTGGAATCATTCTGGCGCTCAGTGCAGCTGATGGTGGACAGAACGGATTTCAAAGAAAATATCAAGATTCATTTGCTCCATGCCACGAAAGAAGAACTGCTGGAAGATTTTGAGTTTGCACCGGAAATTGTTCAGTCTGGTTTTTACAAACATATCTACTCTGCAGGGTATGGTCAATTTGGCGGTGAACCTGTGGCTGCCGTGGTAGGGGCCTATGAGTTTAAAAATACCACACCGGATATGAAGTTGTTGCAGTATGTCAGCGCAGTAGGGTCAATGGCTCATGCGCCATTTTTGTCTTCGGTTGCACCACAATTTTTTGGGCTTAATTCATATACTGAACTTCCGACGATCAAAGATCTCTATTCTGTCTTTGAAGGGCCTGCTTATACGAAATGGCGTTCGCTACGCGAGTCTGAAGATTCCCGATATCTGGGCCTGACGGCTCCCCGTGTACTGCTGCGCTTACCTTATTCTCCAGTAGAAAACCCGATCAAGTCCTTCTGTTATGAGGAAGATGTCCGTCATCGCCATGAAGACTATTTATGGGGAAATACGGCATTTTTACTGGCCTGCAGCCTGACGGATTCATTTGCAAAATACCGCTGGTGCCCCAACATTATCGGGCCTCAGAGCGGTGGCGCTGTAAAAAATTTACCGGTGCATTTATATGAATCCCTTGGTCAGATCCAGGCCAAAATTCCGACCGAAGTCCTGATAACCGATCGCCGGGAATATGAACTTGCGGAAGAGGGGTTTATTAGCCTGACCATGCGTAAAGACAGTGATAACGCATGTTTCTTTTCCGCCAATTCGGTGCAGAAACCGAAAGTATTTCCGAATACTAAAGAGGGGAAAGAGGCTGAAACCAATTACAAATTGGGTACCCAGTTACCCTATATGTTTATTATCACCCGTCTTGCTCATTTCATTAAGGTACTGCAGCGCGAACAGCTAGGTTCATGGAAAGAACGTTCAGATTTGGAGAGAGAGCTGAATACCTGGATTCGCCAGTATGTTGCGGATCAGGAAAACCCACCATCAGATGTCCGCAGCCGTAAGCCCCTGAGAGCCGCCAAAATTGAAGTGCAGGATGTTGAAGGTGAACCCGGCTGGTACAAAGTCGCGTTAGCCGTCAGACCGCACTTTAAATATATGGGGGCGACGTTTGAACTCGCTCTGGTCGGTCGGCTTGACAAGGAATAATGATGAAACATCAGGACCTGGGATTAAGGGCTTCGGGAAGTCTGTTTGAGCGTATACGTGAGTCTGCTCGTTCCCCAGTCCCTCGTCCTGCCAGTGTGGAAACGCTTCTGTTATCTATGCGGCAGAATTTGCTCAATATTTTAAATACCCGGCCCGGTAGTTGTCGCGCCTCACCCTTGCTGGGGGTGCTCGATTTTAATGACGCGGCAACAACATCTCAGGGGTTTTACGCTGCAATTGAGCGGGCGGTAAAAAATTGCATCGAAAAGCACGAACCCCGTATAGCTCATGCTGATGTACATATGGAAAAAAGCAATACCGGAAACGGGCCATTGAATCTGCGCCTTCACATTACTGCGTATGTGGAATTCCAGAATATATCTGACGTTCTGGAATTTAGTTTATTGCTTGATAATTCACAACATTACCAGGTGGACTAATCAGTATGTTATTTGAGGAGCGGTATTACAGAAAAGAGCTGGATTACCTGCGTCAGGCCGCGAAGTTGCTGGCGAAGGAGAAACCTCATCTGGCGAAATTTCTGGCTGAAAAAGGAGCCGATCCTGATGTCGAGCGATTGCTGGAAGGATTTGCGCTGTTATCCGGAAATCTGCGTGCCAAGATTGAAGATGAGTTTCCCGAGGTCACTCACAGTCTGATTAATATGTTGTGGCCTAATTATTTGCGGCCGACACCCAGCATGACCATTATTGAATATGCTCCAGATACCCGAAAAATCGACACCCCGGTATTGATTAGCCATGGCGCGCAAATGATGAGTCAGGAAGGGAGTTATCCCCCCTCACTCGCAGACAATGGTGACAGATCGCTTCTGCCTCCGCCCTGTACATTCACGCTTTGTCGGGACATTTGGCTGCTTCCCGTGATCGTGGAAAATATTACGCAGTATAATAACCAGCAGCAGGGGTGCATTGAAATTGCGTTTTTTGCTGAAAACGGGATTGATCTGGGGCGAATTGATTTAAATAAACTGCGCTTTTGGCTCGGCGATGAGGATGATTATACTCGCAATCAGCTTTATCTCTGGCTGAGTGAATATCTGGCTGATGCTGAAATTGTGACAGAGAGTCATTCAGTTCGGTTACCTGATTTTGCGCTGGAGCCGGTTGGGTTCAGTAAACAGGATGCATTGCTGCCGTGGCCCGGCAATGTCTACAGCGGTTACAGGATATTACAGGAATATCTGTGCTTTCAGGATGCCTTTTTCTTCTTTAACGTAAAGGGCATTCACTCGCTGTCTATGACTGACACCGAGGTGAACAGGTTTTCACTTCGGCTGCATTTCTCACGACCTCTGCCGCTGGATACCCGAGTCCGTAAAACGTCATTACGGCTTTATTGTGCTCCCGCAATCAATTTGTTTTCCTGTGAAAGTGAACCTATTGCTGTCAGCGATACCCGTGAGGAATATCCTCTGCGGGCCAGCTATATACACAGCGGGTGTTATGATATTTTTTCAGTTGATCGTGTTGAAAGCTCTCAGCGTACAGAAAATAAATATGGAAAAACTCGGTTGCCAGCATCCTCGCGCCAGTATCCGGCATTTGAAAGTTTCCATCACCAGATTGAATATGCGCGGAATCGGGAAACTATTTACTACCGAATTAAAATGGAATCGTCCCTTTTTCATTCCGGGTTCGATCATTCGCTCTCTTTTGTACTCGCTGATAATACTCCGCCAGCCTCATGGAATGACGAAGAAGTTGTCTCGGTATCGTTAACCTGCACAAATCGCAATCTGCCCGAAAAATTACATTCCGGCGATATTTGTCTGTCGGTAGAGAAAAATGCGGCCGTGGCTTCGTTTCGTAACGTAACTCGCCCAACGCCATCACTCTATCCTGTTCTGGATGGGAGCCTGCACTGGCAGCTTTTGTCCAGTATGAGCCTGAACTACCTGTCTCTGCTAAACAAAGATGCCCTGAAACAGGTGTTGTGTATTTATGATTTGCCCGCCATCCATAATCCTCAGACGGCGCTTCTCTCTCAGCAAAAACTGAATGCTATTGAACAGATTGATACCCGTCCGGTTGACTACCTGTTTGAAGGTGTTCCCGTGCGCGGACTCACCTCCACGTTGTATATCCGGTCAGCGCCGTTTGCCTGCGAAGGGGAGATTTATCTGCTGGGCACGGTGCTGTCTCATTTCTTTTCGCTGTACGCCAGTGTGAACAGTTTCCACGAATTAAAAGTCATAAATATGGATAACCAGGAGTGCTATGAATGGCCGGAAAGATCAGGTCAGCACACGCTGATGTAGAGCAGGATGCCGGTTTTTCAGACATTTGCCGCTATAACTTTTTTGCGCTGGTGGAGTCCCTGTATCGTCATACCGGACACAGGTCGGTGGTTTCTCTGGATACAGATCCGGAGGATGAAATCGCGCATTTTGTCGCTGATGCCAGCCTTGCCTTTCCTAAGAGCGATGTGGTGAGCCTGACAAAAAAAGAAAATGGGCAGTATGCCATTACCGTCTCATTTTCAGGTCTGCATGGTAGCCAGTCGCCATTACCCGGTTATTACCTGGATGCGCTGGCTCTGGAAGTTGCTCAGGAAGAAGACGGGCTGGCAGGTTTTCTTGATCTGTTTGCCCATCGCTGGACGCAATTTCTGTATCACATCTGGCGAAAATATCGCTACTACGTCTGTTTTCGTAATGGCGGAGTGGATGATTTTTCCCAACGAATGTACGCGCTGGTTGGGCTAGGAAGCGAATCTCTCCGCGAGCAGCTTGCGATTAACCACAGCAAAATGCTGGCCTATGCCGGAACGCTGGCGAGTCCGGGCCGTTCACCTGAAATCATCTGTAGTTTGATTTCGCACTGCTTCGATTTACCTGATGTTTCGCTCGAAGGATGGCAGTTACGCCAGGTGGACATAGCCCCGGAAAGGCAGAACCGACTGGGAACCCGAATAGCCCGCAGCGGCAAAAAATTTATCGAGAAGTCTGTGCTGGGAAGTAACTTCACTATCGGCAAGCGTATACCGGATCGCAGCGGTAAGTTTCTGTTGTGTATCAATAACCTTTCCCGTGACCGACTTTTGTCATTCTTGCCTAATGGCTTGAATTATCTACCACTTACCTTGTTTGTTGCATTTATCTTGCGGGACCAACTGGCCTGGGATTTACGCCTTGGGTTCGCACCGAAGCAGGCGGGGGGCATGGTATTGGGCCGCGCCCAAAACTCCCTGTTGGGATGGACCAGTTTCATCGGGCAGCCGGAGTCCAGGCCTGGAGTCATTATCAATGTCAGGTCATAACCAGATAACTATATGGAGCCTGTATGGCTGAAACCAAACAATCCTCGCCTTCACTTCTGTTACAGGTGATGAATGGTGGCGAGCTGGAAAGTGGGCGGGCGGCAAAATGCCTGTTTACCCGCGAAGGTGGTGATATCGGCAGTGCGGAGGATTGTCACTGGTCCATACAAGACAGGGAGCAGTCTGTTACAGAAAAAGTGTGCACTGTACTGATGTCTGGTGGCGTCTTCTGCCTGAAAAATTGCAGCGGGCAAATTTGGATCAACCAGGCTCCTGTTGCAGCCACTTCAGTGCTGATCCACCTGCGTCAGGGCGATGAAATTCTTCTGGGATCGTTGCTCCTGAAAGCTTTTTTGTCTGAAGGAAAGCACGCAGATTACGACGAACAGATGGCGACACCTGAAACCATTGTGGCTAACCGTGACCGCCTGGTGGACGTGTTGCTGACCACTGAAGGTCAGCCCGTATATCCCGGAATGTCGCGTAAACACCAGATGGCGGATACCGTGGTCAACGGTTTTTCCACCGACCCCTTACAGGTACTACAGACTGAGAGCCTGACCATGGCGGGTTCTCCGTTTTCTGATGCGTCTCCTGTCCGGTCATCAGATTTGTTGTCCGTACCGGCCAGGAACAATGAGATTGATACCCCATTTATGGAACTGCCTACGGCATATGCCGACTCCCAGGATAAGGATGCTCTTATTGATATTGCACAGAGACATCTTGCGATCACGCCATTACTGCGCGGGCTGGGGTGTTCACTTACCGTGCATAACTCAAAAGAGGCTGATGATTTTCTCGAAGAGGCCGGACGAACTTTACAGGCAGCAATTAAAGGGCTGCTGGATCTGCAACTGCGGCGCAACAGCCTGTCAGATAAACATCTGCGCCCGCTGGAAGATAACCCGCTGCGCCTGAATATGAGCTATGACTCGGCGCTGGATGTGATGTTTGCAGAAGGCAAAAGCCCGGTACATCTGGCGGCTCCCGCCGCCGTTGGTGAAAGCCTGCGAAATATTCGCCATCACGAAGAAGCTAACCGAGCGGCAATTGTGGAATCGCTACGCGTGCTGCTGGACGCCTTTTCACCTCAGAATCTGATGCGCCGTTTTGTTCAGTACCGTCGAAGCCATGAGTTGCGACAGCCGCTGGATGACGCCGGGGCGTGGCAGATGTACTGCAACTATTACGATGAACTCTCCTCCGATCGTCAGCAGGGTTTTGAGATGTTGTTTAATGAGGTCTATGCCCAGGTTCATGACCGTGTACTGCGCGAGAAACAGCGGGAGCCGGAAGCATGACAGGGCGTTTTTTTCGTGTCTGCATGATGGCGTTGTTTTTCAGCGTTCTCCTGACTGGCTGCGAAACAGTGAAAAAGCTCGGGCAGGTGATCAAGAACCCCGATATTCAAGTCGGAAAGCCTGCGGAGCAGCCATCAGAGGTGACGGTCACGTTGTTGACCGAGCCGGATACGAATACCAATGCGGACGGCGAAGCGGCAGCCGTGGATGTTCAACTGGTGTATATGAGCGATGACTCAAAGTTGCAGGCGGCGGATTACGACCAGATTGCCAGTACGCCACTGCCAGATGTATTGGGGAAAAACTATATCGATCACCAGGATTTTAACCTGCTGCCGGACACCATCAAAACCTTACCACCGGTGAAGCTGGATGAGAAAACGCAGTTTATCGGTGTTGTGGCTTATTTTTCTGATGACCAGTCCACCGAATGGAAGCAAATCGAACCGGTGGAAGGTACTGGCCACAGCTATCGCCTGCTGGTGCATGTACGACAGGGCAGTATCGAAATGAAAAAGGAAGAAAACTGACAATGGCGACAATAAAAAACAAGGTTATCTGGCAGGAAGGATTGTTTGTTCAGCCGCAACATTTTCAGCAGCAGCAACGATATAACGATTATATCCTCCGCAATCGAGTGAATGCTCAGGGTGATTTTTTCTGGGGTTTTACTGAATTGTCGCTCAATACCGATTTATTGAGTCAGGGAAAAATTCATATTGATCGCGCTGAAGGTTGTATGCCGGACGGCACTGTTTTCAGCATTCCCGACCAGGATTTACTGCCAGAACCGTTAGAGCCAAAGGTGCTAAATACACCTGAGAGTCACATCATTTATCTGTCATTGCCTGTTATCAGCGATGTTATTAATGAGGTGGATGGTCGCCACAGCGCTGGACAAAGTTCCCGCCGCTATCGTCTTAACTATGCTGATGTGCGCGATTTGCATACTGATGAAGGGGATGTCCGGCAGTTATTGCTGGCACAGCTCACTCCCCGGATTGTCAGTGGTGGTGACGACCGCAGTGGTATGATCACACTACCTTTATGCCGTATTCGCGACAGACTGTCTAACGGCGCATTGGTACTGGATGACACTTTTATTCCCAGCTGCCAGTCCGTTCGTGTCAGTGACATTCTGGGCCGGTTCGCCGGGGAGATCCAGGGACTGATCGCCAGTCGTGCTATTGAGCTGGCAAATCGTATTGGTTCCCCTGAACAGAGCGGCATCGCGGATGTGGCCGAGTTTATGATGCTACAGATCCTCAACCGCAACCAGATGCACTTCACGCATCGCACACACTTGCATACTCTGCATCCGGAAGCGTTTTATCTGGATCTGGTGAAATTGCTCGGTGAACTGATGACTTTCACCGAGAACAGTCGTTTGCCCTGCGCCATAGAACCTTACAATCACCAGGATCTTACCTTGTCGTTTAATACGGTGATCCCTGAGTTACGCCGGACACTCAATATCGTTCTAATGCCCAGAGCACAAAACCTGCCGCTGCGCTTTATGGACGGAATCTACACCGCCACCATTAACGACTCAACACTGCTACAGTCCGCTTCCTTTGTGCTGGCAGTTCGAGCGCGGATGCCGCATAACCAGATCATTCTCCAGTTTACCCAGCAGTCGAAAGTTGCCGCCAGTAATAAAATTCGCGATGTGGTTAGCGTACAGGTTCCTGGGATTCCTCTGGTTCCACGAACTGCCGCGCCGCGTCAATTACCCTATCACGAAGGTTTTGTTTATTTCGACCTGGATAAAGGCGCTTCAGCATGGCAGGACGTATTAAAGACAGGGGCGCTATCGTTGCATATCTCCGGGACGTTCCCGGATCTGGATATGCAATTGTGGGCAATCAGAGGCCAGTCTCATGAGTGAACAGGCCGCCCAGTTATCTGAAAGCGACGACACTTCAACAGTGAAAAATAGGTTGCAAGTTGAATCAGATATTTTTCAGGAGGAGGCGATTACCCGTCGCCAGTATAGCCTTCCCCTGCGTGGCAACAGCCTGAACCCAATGATCGACGCTGCCACTCCGCTGCTTGGGATGGTAATGCGCCTGGCGACCATGAACAGCCAGTCAATGCCAGAGCATCTGTTCAGCCAGGTAGTGACGGACGTGCAGGCAGTAGAACAGGTTCTTCAGGAGCAGGGCTACGAGCCTGGGGTCATTGTCTCTTTCCGCTATATCCTCTGCACCTTTATTGATGAAGCCGCGCTGGGCAACGGTTGGTCAAACAACAATGAGTGGATTAAACAGTCGCTGCTGGTTCATTTCCATAACGAAGCCTGGGGAGGGGAAAAAGTTTTCATCCTGCTTGAACGGCTGGTGCGTGAACCGAAACGTTATCAGGATTTACTTGAGTTTCTGTATATGTGTTTTTCGCTGGGTTTTCGCGGGCGTTATAAGGTCGCGCTACAGAACCAGGATGAATTCGAACAGATATACCGCCGCCTGCATCACATCCTGCACACACTGCGTGGTGATGCTCCTTTTCCTTTATTACATCAGGACAAAACTCAGGGCGGGCACTACCAGCTAATGAAGCGTCTGACCATTAAACACATCTTCGTTGGTGGTGTTGTCGTGTTGTCACTGTTTTATCTGTTTTACATGATGCGGCTGGATAGTCAGACGCAGGACATTCTCCACCAGTTAAACCGACTGCTTGCCAGGTAAGGATACATATGATTCAGATTGATTTAGCCGCACTGGTTAAACGCCTTAACCCGTTCACTAAGCAGGCGCTGGAGATGGCGGCTTCAGAATGCATGAGTCAGCAGTCGGCAGAAATTACGGTCAGTCATGTACTTCTCCAGATGCTTGCTACACCTCGCAGCGACCTGCGTGTCATTACAGAGCAGGCTGATATTCCCGTCGATGCACTGCGTCAATCTCTGACCGTGGAGAATTATGCTACGACGCGCGCGTTAGAAGGCTACCCGTCGTTTTCTCCGATGCTTGTTGAGTGGCTGAAAGAAGGGTGGCTGCTGGCTTCAGCAGAGATGCAGCACAGCGAACTGCGCGGCGGTGTACTGTTGCTGGCTCTGCTGCACTCGCCATTGCGCTATGTGACATCCTCAGTAGCCCGCCTGCTGACCGGCATTAATCGTGATCGCCTGCAACAGGATTTTGCTCAGTGGACACGGGAGTCAGCAGAAGCGGTAATACAGAACGCGGACGGCCAGGCGACCAGCATGATGGCAGAAGTTGGCGACAGCTTGCTTGCCAGGTACGCGAAGAATATGACCGAAGAAGCCCGTCAGAGGCGGCTCGATCCGGTACTGTGTCGCGACCATGAAATTGACCTGATGATCGATATTCTATGTCGCCGCCGTAAGAACAATCCTGTGGTAGTGGGGGAAGCTGGCGTCGGGAAAAGTGCGCTAATCGAAGGGCTGGCACTGCGAATTGCCGCAGGTCAGGTGCCGGATAAGCTGCGTAATACCGATATTATGACCCTGGATTTAGGTGCGCTTCAGGCCGGGGCATCAGTGAAAGGCGAGTTTGAAAAACGCTTTAAGGGGCTGATGGCGGAGGTGATCTCTTCTCCTGTTCCCGTCATTTTGTTTATCGATGAAGCGCACACGCTGATTGGCGCTGGCAATCAGCAGGGCGGGCTGGATATCTCCAACATGCTAAAACCCGCCCTGGCGCGCGGCGAGCTGAAAACCATCGCCGCCACTACCTGGAGCGAGTACAAAAAATACTTTGAGAAAGACGCCGCGTTGTCGCGCCGCTTCCAGTTAGTGAAGGTCAGCGAACCCGACGTTGCCGAAGCGATCGTTATTCTGCGTGGCCTGTCGGCGGTTTATGAGCAGTCTCACGGCGTGCTGATTGACGATGAAGCGTTGCAGGCGGCTGCCTGCTTAAGTGGGCGCTACCTCTCCGGGCGCCAACTGCCCGATAAAGCGATTGATGTGCTGGATACCGCCTGTGCTCGAGTGGCCATCAACCTTTCATCGCCACCGAAGCAAATCTCCGCACTCACCACCCAGAGTCACCAGTACAAAGCGGAAATCCGGCAGCTTGAACGCGAGATCCGTATTGGGCTGCGTACCGATACGGCCCGGATGACTGAGCTCATGGTGCAGTATGACGAAGTGCAAACGAAGCTTCAGGAACTGGAAGATGCCTGGCATCAACAGCAGACGCTGGTGCAGGAAATTGTTGCCCTGCGCCAGGCGCTGCTGGGGATGATGGAAAATGATGCCGGATTATTGCCAGATGCCGTGGGGGATACCGTGGCAGAACAGAATAGTGCCAGTATCGTGTTGGCTGATAACGCAGAAAACCTGTTGCCGGACGAAAACACGGAATCGGATCATGCAACGGATATGGTTTCTCCGGCTGAACGGCTGGCGCAGTTAACCGCTGAACTTGATGCCCTACATAACACGCAGTTGCTGGTCTCTCCGCACGTCGATAAAAAGCAAATTGCGGCGGTGATTGCTGAATGGACCGGCGTGCCACTAAACCGCCTGTCCCAAAATGAAATGTCGGTGATAACCGATCTGCCGCAGTGGTTGGGCGATACCATCAAGGGCCAGCATCTGGCGATTGCCAGTCTGCATAAGCATTTACTCACCGCACGCGCTGATTTACGTCGCCCGGGCAGGCCTCTGGGGGCGTTCCTGCTGGCTGGCCCCAGCGGCGTGGGTAAGACCGAAACCGTGCTGCAACTGGCGGAGCTGCTCTACGGCGGTCGCCAGTATCTCACCACCATCAATATGTCTGAGTTTCAGGAAAAACACACGGTCTCACGGTTGATAGGCTCCCCTCCTGGTTACGTTGGCTATGGTGAAGGCGGTGTGCTGACCGAAGCGATTCGCCAGAAACCGTACTCAGTAGTGCTGCTCGACGAAGTTGAAAAAGCGCACCCGGATGTGCTCAACCTGTTCTATCAGGCATTCGATAAAGGCGAGATGGCCGATGGCGAGGGCAGGGTGATCGACTGCAAAAATATCGTCTTTTTCCTCACCTCCAACCTCGGCTATCAGGTCATTGTCGAACATGCTGACAATCCCGAGTTGATGCAGGAGGCGCTGTATCCAGTACTGGCTGACTTCTTTAAACCGGCGTTGTTAGCACGAATGGAAGTCGTACCGTACCTGCCGCTGTCAAAAGAGACACTCTCCATCATTATCGCCGGGAAAATGGCGCGGCTCGATAACGTGTTGCGCAGCCGCTTTGGTGCAGATGTGGTCATTGAATCGGAAGTCACCGATGAAATCATGAAGCGTGTCACCCGTGCGGAAAACGGGGCGAGGATGCTGGAGTCGGTGATTGACGGTGACATGTTGCCGCCACTCTCGCTGTTGCTGTTGCAGAAGATGGCGGCCGGTACCGACATTGCCCGTATCCGCCTGTCGGCAGTGGACAGTACGTTTACTGCAGACGTGACAGAAGTTCATGACGACGAGTCTGTTGCAGCCGATGATACCGTTTTATGAACAGGATGCGCGCTTTCTGGCAAACCGGGTACCTGTTAGCAGGCCTGCTGGCAGGAATGTCTGCCTGCGCGGCGAATGTGGCAACTTCCACCGAGTCTGGCACCGCGAGCCCACCGAATGCGCAGGTCACGTTACAGGCGATGCAGCGCTGCCGTCTGGAGCCTGCGGCGCTGGAGCGCCTTGACTGTTATGACCGTCTGCTTACGCCGCTGTCGCCGTCAGGATTTGATGGGGCGTTGGTGAAAGCGGGTTTTGTGGGAGAGGCCTGGACCCGTGCCACTGAACAGGAAAAACGCCGTAAGGACAATACCACCACGCTACTGATTACCCAGACGCCTGGAGAACACCCGACGGTGATTATCACTACGCCGGCTATAGGCTATGTCCCTCCGCGCCCGGTACTGATGTTCAGTTGCGTGGACAATATCACCCGCATGCAGGTGGCGCTGATGCACCCGCTGGATTTACACGATATCCCTGTCACTCTGAATACTGACAACAGGACATTCCGTAGTCGCTGGTTTGTACGCGAAAACGGTGTCCTGCTCGAATCCAGTCGCGGATTGTCTGGTATTGATGAAATTAAACAACTGTTTGGTGCAAAAACGCTGACGGTGGATACGGGTGTGGACGATGCCTCCGGAAAGCTGACCTTTAACATTGACGGGTTGGCACAGGTGATACCCCTCCTGCGTGATACATGCCACTGGGCGGGAGAATAAGAAATGGACTTACGCGATCCGAATGTCTGGGTTTCACATCTGCTGGAAAATCTTCCGGAAGATAAGCTGGCCTGTGGCCTGAAAGATGATGATCCTGACTGGGAGTATATTGATGGTGAAATCGTCAAGCTTGGTTCACTGGCTCACAGTCAGCTTGATATCCCGGAACTTCAGCGTCGGGGACTGGTGATTCTGTCCTCTGAGAGTAAGGATTTTCGCCTGGTGGCGCACTTGCTCAGAACGCTGCAACATACCGGTGAACAACTACTGGCACTACGACTGATGGTGATGTTCGTTGATCGTTACTGGGTGGTGGCTGCGCCACAAAATATGGCGCATAAGAAACGCTTCGCCACGCAGGTTATAAAGCGCTTCGAAGCTGGCATCATCGGTTTTGCTGAAAATGCTGCCACCCAGTCGCGCGACGCGTTGCTGGGTGAGCTGGCAAAACTGGCTCAGTGCTGGCAGGAGCATAACGCTCCGGAGCTGGCACAGGCGACAGACGATCTTTCTGCCTTGTACCAGCGGGCATTTAACGGTGTTGCACCTGCATCATCACACTCTCTGGCGAACGCCGCGACTCCGTTGCCGAGAGTGACTGGAACTGAACGCGATACTCCGCAAAAGAGTACGTCTCCTGCCGCTCCGAATCCACGGGTCATTGTTGACAGCCATGACGACGCTGCCTGGCGTGAAACGCTGCAAAAAGTGGCGGCCATTTTATGCGAACGCCAGCCAGATTCGCCGCAGGGCTATCGGCTGCGCCGTTACGCGCTGTGGCTGACCATCACCAGTACACCACAGGCGGAAAGCGATGGTCGTACCCCACTGGCCGCCGTCCCCGCCGATAGGGTGGCGGACTACCAGGCCCGGCTTGCCAATGCGGATATGGCGCTGTGGCAGCAGGTCGAGAACAGTTTATTACTCGCTCCGTACTGGCTGGACGGGCATTACCTCTCCGCACAGACCGCGCTGCGCCTCGGCTACAGACAGGTGGGCGAGGCCATTCGTGAGGAAACGTCCTGTTTTCTGGCGCGACTTCCGGCGCTTACCAGCCTGCGTTTTAACGACCGTAGCCCCTTTATTAGTGAGCAGACAAAACAGTGGCTGACCGCCTCTTCCTCTGCTAGCCAGGTCACATCAGTCCTGCAATCCGGAGAGGATTTGCAGGCTGTGAGAGCCTGTTTTGCGCAACAAGGGCTGGAAGCGGCGTTGCGGTATATGGATTCGCTGCCTGAAGGCGATCCACGAGACCAGTTTCACCGGCAGTATTTTGGCGCGCAACTCATGGAAGAGGTCGGGATGGAAAAACTGGCGCGGCAACAGTACCGGATGTTGTTCAGAACGGGTCAGCGAATAGCGCTAGCCGATTGGGAGCCATCCCTGCTTGAGCAGCTTGAACAGAAATTCACGGCAGAAAAATAGAATAGAACAGGAGTTTTTGTGAGATTACCGACACCCCGATTATTCAGCGGACTTAAATCTGCTCTGCGACCGGCAATGCCACGGTTTAAAGTCTCTTCTTTCTGGCTGCTGGTGCTGGCATGGATTTTTCTGCTGGTGTGTATCTGGTGGAAGGGGCCGTCATGGTCGCTGTATGACGAACAGTGGTTGAAACCACTGGCGAATCGCTGGCTTGCAACAACAGTATGGGGAATTATTGCCCTGGTGTGGCTTATCGTCCGGGTAATGAAACGCCTGCAACAGCTTGAGAAACAGCAAAAGCAGCAACGTGAGGAGGCCGTTGACCCACTCAGCGTGGAGCTGAATGCGCAACAGCGCTATCTTGACCGATGGCTGCTACGTCTGCAACGTCATCTCGACAACCGTCGTTACCTGTGGCAACTCCCCTGGTATATGGTTATCGGTCCGGTGGGCAGCGGTAAAACGGCGCTGCTTCGTGAGGGCTTTCCGTCTGACATTATCTATATCCCTGACGCAACGCGCGGTACAGAGCAGCACCTGTATATCATCCCGCATGTCGGGCAACAGGCGGTGATTTTTGATATTGAGGGGACGCTCTGTGAACAGCCTGATGCAGATGTATTGCACCGCCGTTTGTGGGAACACGCCCTGGACTGGCTGGTGGAAAAACGCGCCCGTCAGCCACTGAATGGGATTATTTTGACACTGGATTTGCCCGATCTGCTGACCGCCGATAAGCGCCGCCGTGAGCATCTGTTACAGACGCTACGCAGCCGTTTACAGGATGTGCGCCAGCATCTTCACTGCCAGTTACCCGTGTATGTGGTACTAACCCGGCTGGACCTGCTGCACGGTTTTGCTGCACTGTTTCAGTCGTTGGATAAAAAAGATCGCGATGCCATTCTGGGTGTTACCTTCACCCGCCGCGCCCATGAAAATGATGACTGGAGAAGTGAGTTTAACACCTTCTGGCAGTCGTGGTGTGAGCGGATGAATCAGGCGCTACCGGATCTGATGCTGGCTCAGGGGCATATGCGCAGTTCTCTTTTCAGCTTTGTTCGTCAGATGCAGGGGAGCCGGGAGTGTTTGCTGGCACTGCTTGACGGGCTGCTGGACGGTGAAAATATGGACGTTATGTTGCGCGGCGTCTATCTGGCCTCCTCGCTGCAACGCGGTCAGATGGATGACATCTTTACGCAGTCTGCCGCCCGGCAGTACCGGCTGAGCAGCAGCCCTCTGACTTCCTGGCCGCTGGTTGATACTACGCCATACTTTACCCGCAACCTGTTTCCACAGGCATTACTGGCAGAACCGAATCTGGCTGGAGAAAGCCGAACCTGGCTGGTAAGCAGCCGGCGTCGTATGACACTCTTTTCCGCCGCGGGTGGCGTGGCGGCATTACTGTTAATCACCGGCTGGCACCATTATTACAATAACAACTATGCCTCCGGTGTCCAGGTGCTGAAACAGGCTGAAGCCTTTATGGCGATCAAACCGCCGCAGGGGATGGACGACTACGGTGACCTGCAATTGCCTTTGCTCAATCCTGTCCGCGACGCGACGCTGGCCTACGGAAACTGGAATGACCGAAGCCGCCTGGCGGATATGGGGCTATATCAGGGGCGTCGTGTCGGGCCGTATGTGGAAGAAACCTACCTGCAACTGCTGGAGCAGCGCTATCTGCCAGCCTTGTTCAACGGCCTGTTGAAAGAGATGAACAATGCGCCGCCTGGGAGTGAAGAAAAACTGGCAGTACTGCGCGTGATGAGAATGCTGGAGGACAAAAGTGGGCGCAGTAACGAGGTGGTGAAGCGGTATATGGCGAAACGCTGGAGCGATAAATTCCACGGGCAGCGCGATATTCAGGCTCAACTAATGTCCCATCTTGACTACGCTCTTGCGCAAACCGACTGGCATGCTGAACGCCAGGCTGGAGACGGGGACGCGATCAGCCTCTGGACTCCGTATGACCGTTCTGTTGTTGCTGCGCAGAAAGAGTTAAGCAAACTACCGGTTTATCAGCGGGTCTACCAGAGCCTGAAGACGCGGGCGCTGGGCGTACTCCCTGCAGACCTTAATCTGCGTGATCAGGTTGGGCCGACATTCGACCAGGTGTTCATCTCCGCTGATGACAGTAAGCTCATCGTCCCGCAGTTTCTTACTCGTTACGGCTTGCAAAGTTATTTTGTGAAACAACGTGATGAGCTGGTCGAGCTGACCGCCATGGATTCGTGGGTGCTGAACCTCACCCACAGCGTGAAATACAGCGACGCCGATCGCACAGAAATCCAGCGTCAACTCACCGAGCAATATACCAGCGACTACACTGCCACCTGGCGCGCCGGGATGGATAACCTGAATATTCGTGATTACGAATCCATTGCACAACTGACCAGCGCACTGGAACAGGTTATCAGCGGCGATCAGCCGCTACAGCGGGCGCTGACGGTGCTGCGCGACAATACACAGCCTGCGGTACTCTCTGAAAAACTCTCTGATAAAGAGCGTGAGGACGCGTTAGCGGAGCCAGATTACCGCCTGCTGACACGTCTCGGGCACGAGTTCGCGCCGGAAAACAGCATTCTGGCGATACAGAATAACAAGGAAAACACGATACAAGCGGTGTATCAGCAGTTAACAGAACTTCACCGCTACCTGCTTGCGATCCAGAACGCGCCTGTATCGGGAAAATCGGCGCTGAAAGCGGTGCAGTTACGGCTTGAACAGAACAGTAGCGATCCCATCTTTGCCACCCGCCAGATGGCGAAAACCCTGCCTGCACCGCTTAATCGCTGGGTGGGTAAACTGGCTGACCAGGCCTGGCATGTGGTGATGGTTGAGGCGGTTCGCTATATGGAGATTGACTGGCGAGACAGTGTAGTGAAACCCTTTAACGAACAATTGGCGAACAGCTATCCATTTAATACACGTGCGCAACAGGATGCGTCACTGGATGCGTTTGAACGTTTCTTTAAACCAGATGGCGTGCTGGACAGTTTTTACCAACAAAATCTGAAGCAGTTTATCGAAAATGACCTGAGCCGCAACGGCGACGACGGCGTGATAATCCGCGAGGACGTTATCAGACAACTGGATGCCGCGCAGAAAATCCGCGATATTTTCTTCAGCAAACAGAATGGGTTGGGAACAGCGTTTGCGGTGGAAACGGTCTCGCTCTCGGGCAATAAACGCCGCAGTGTGTTGAATCTTGACGGTCAGCTTATCGATTACAGCCAGGGACGTAACTACACCGCACACCTGGTATGGCCGAACAATATGCGTGAAGGTAATGAAAGCAAACTGACGCTGGTTGGCTCCGGTGGTGGCGCACCGCGCAGCATCACCTTCAGCGGCCCGTGGGCACAGTTCCGGCTGTTTGGGGCTGGGCAACTAACCGGCGTGGAGGATGGCACATTCAGTGTTCGTTTTACCGTGGACGGAGGCGCGATGGTCTACCGGGTTCATACCGATACGGAGGATAACCCATTCAGCGGTGGGTTGCTTAGTCAGTTCCGATTGCCGGATACGCTGTACTGAGGAGGCAGGGATGAATAACGACACACTAACGCAAATCATTGTGACTGGCCGCGATCCGCGTGATTTGCCGGAATTTATTGCGATCCGCGAGGAGATCAATAAGGCCAGCCACCCATCGCAACCGGAACTGAACTGGCGACTGGTGGAGTCGCTGGCATTGACGATATTTAAAACTAACGGTGTGGATTTACACACGGTGACCTATTACACGCTGGCGCGCACCCGTATCCAGGGGCTTACAGGCTTCTGCGAGGGGGCGGAGTTGCTGGCGGCGATAGTAACCCACGATTGGGATAACTTCTGGCCGCAGAGTGGTCTGGCGCGAACGGAAATGCTGGACTGGTTCAATACCCGCACAGGTAATATCCTGCGCCAGCAGATTTCCTTTGCGGAATCTGACCTGCCATTGCTCAGCCGCACCGAATGGGCATTACAGCTTGTATGCGACAAACTTCAGCAGGTGGAGTTGAGGCGCCAGCCGCGTGTGGAAAACCTACTTTACTTTGTACAAAACACGCGTAAACGACTGGAGTCGCAACCTAAAAATAGTGCTACAACCCTGTCGCAGTCAGCTGTCAGAACGTTGGTCTATGCACCGGAGAGTACCACATCTACAACGGCGGAGGCCATGTCGCTGCTACCTGAACTGCCGGAAATAAGTGTGGGAGTACGCAGTATTACAGGCAATATTGCGGCGGGGAAAGTAGTCAAATCTGACCGGGCAGTGAGCGGTTTTGCGGCAGGTATTGTCTGTGCGGCCATTATTTCTACAGCACTCTGGTGGTGGCAGGTGTATCCGATGCAACAGCAGCTTACGCAGATAAAGGACTCCGCACAGGGGGCTGCTGCTGTCTGGCTGGTATCACCGGATCTGACAAATTACGAACAGCGACTGCAACAACTGCTCAATGTGTCGCCCTTGCAGTCGCTAGACACTGGCGAACAAATGGCTCGTACCGCTGACAGTCGCTGGCCGGAGAGTGTGCAACAGCAGCAGGCTACTTCGCAGTGGAATCAAACATTGAAAATTCGGGCAAAGAGCAGCCCGCAATTACGAGGCTGGTTACAGAGTCGCCAGGATTTGCGGGCATTTGCCGATCTGGTAATGCATAGAGAGAAAGAAGGATTAACCCTTTCGTATATCAAAAATGTTGTGTGGCAGGCTGAGCGCTCGTTGGGGCAGGAAACGCCGCTGGAATCCCTGTTAACGCAGTACCAGGATGCTCGCGCAAAAGGGGAACGCGATGACGCGCTGGAAAAACAAATCAGCGAACGGCTGGACGGTTTGTTAAGCCGCTGGTTGCTATTAAGAAATAATACGATGCCTGAGATGACGGCCGGAACCAGAACCGAGAATAAAAACTGAACTGAAGGAATAGTAAGATGGCTAATTTAATTTATTTAACACTGAACGGGCAAAATCAGGGGCTGATATCAGCAGGGTGCTCATCACTGGACTCGATTGGAAATAAAGCTCAATTAACACATCTGGATCAAATCATGGTGTATGAGTTAACGCATGGGTTAAGTCGTGATCAGAACGTTAATCACCATTCTGTCACTATAAAAAAACCTATTGATAAGTCATCTCCTTTATTGGGGAAAGCCATTAATGATAATGAAATACTGACTTGCGAATTCGATTTTTACCGGACTAATCGCTTTGGGGTCAATGAGAAATACTATAAACTGACATTAACAAATGCTCGTGTTAGCGATCTCCATTTCTCAATTTCACATGTTGTAATTGACAGTGATATGCAACCACAAGAAAGTATATCTTTTGTCTATGAATCTATAAGCTGGGAGCATTGTATTGCCGGAACCAGTGCCTACAGTTTATGGAGTGAGAGGTTATTCTGATTATTAATTAGCTATCAGGAGGGTTTCAGATGGGGGATCGTAAAACACCAGGGAAAAAAGGTGTACCAGCAACGGAAAAACCAGGAAAAAACCATAGCACCGGTAGGACATCTCTCGGTTCCTCAAAGGAAAATATAAAAAACAAACCTTCAAAAAAGCCTGTGACATTAGCTTCAGAGCTCAGCCCACTGGAAAAGTGGAAGGTTAGTCGAGCAAAGGCTATTGGTAACCCTGACTGGTATATTTATGATAATTTCATCAAGAAAATAGTGGGTGAGCTTAACCAGCATTTGTCAAAATCCAGGCAGATCAGTAACTATCAACCACTGGACTGGAAATGGATCAAGGCCATGATCTGGACGGAAACGGGGGCAAGTAATTCCGCGTGGAAAACAAGAACAATGCAGATAGGAAATCCACGAGATAGAGGCATTGAGGAAGTCACTATTCCAGCACGGCCGAGAAAATATAATCTGATAATACCAGTTACGTGGAATAATTATTTAATCAACAAATCCTCACTCATAAAAAGTAATCCAGAGTATAACATTCGGGCAGGTGTGTCATTATTAATGATAAAAATGTCAGAGAAAGAAAAAGACAGAACTGTGTATGATAATGAAATCAGGGATAATATTCCATACGAAGTTACTACGGGAGACCGAGGATATAGCTCGATAGCGCCAAAAATAAGGACGACCGCAGGGGTACTTGCATCAATAAATGGTAATAAAACAATTCACCCTGGCGATAGGCTTGAATACAGGAAAGCACATATAGAACAATACATACCGGGATGGTATTTATTTACTCCGGAAAATATTCAAATTCAATACAACGGAGATCCAAAGAAGGCTACCACAAGTAAACCTGGAGATGGGAATTACGCGGAAAAAATTAAGTATGTTTACAGTCTTATTGTTGCTGACGAGAATTAAAATAATTGATATTTTTAAGGGCCAAAAATGAAGCTAAAAAAAATGTTGTTATTTCTGTTTTGGTGTAATGTTGTTAATGCACACGATATCAATGTTGCTGATTGTTCATATGACATTTTAATACAGCAGGACAAGGTTTATTGGTGCCTGATGGATAAGTATCAACAAAGTGTTTTAGAGTTAAGATATGAAGAACATAGCGCTGAGAAAAGACTAAAACAATATGATGATAAAGGAATACGGGGGCGCAATGAAGATGGTTCTATTGATTATGAACCCTATGTCCATCTGGCAAGAATGACATTTCCTGAATTACATCGTTCATTTATACTTTACAGGGAAAAACAATGTAGCTACTCATCACTGAGTGATGGGGCGCTTCCCGGGTATCGTATCCCAATTGCATCGTTATACTGTAAGATTGATATGAATATTTCACAAAAACAATGGATCAAAAAATTCATCTAGGAGATGTTATGAATATCAAGTGTTTACTCAGGGTTATTTTTATTTTGACCTATGCCTTCTATTCAATCTCATCATTTTCTAAGAATGAAAGTGGAGTTGTTATCCTTGAAATGCCGCAAGATCTCCAGGACTTTTTTGAGACTGCCGATGCATGTGAGGGATGGGTGAGCGATTTTAATATGAACATGGATAAAATAACTTATGAAATTGTTGAAGATGCTATTAAAAATAACTGTTCAGATATCGAAAATAATCTGGCTTCAATGAAAGACAAATATAAAAACAATAAAGATTATTCGGCGAGACTAAGTGTTTATGATGATACGATTTATATATATAAAGAGTATGAAATAAAAAAGAGTAGTGTTGAAATAAAGTTGCAAGAATTAAAATCTAACGCATCTAAATAAATTAACCAGATGGTTATTTCTTTGGTAACTGTTTAGTTGTCTGCGAGTGATGTCGATTGTTTATTATCCTGGTTGCTTAATCTATAGTCAATTTAAACGCGATGGAGTTGATTGATGAATATTAAATATTTCTTTATTTTATTAATTGCATGTGGAGTTGCTGATGCGAAGGATATTAATCTGGCCGACTGTGACGAGATGATACAACAGGATGAGACATACTGGTGCCTAATGGATAAATATCAACGCAGTGTTTTAGAGCTAAAACGAGAAGAGGTCAGAGCAGAAAGAAAACTGAAAAAAAATGATAATATAGCAGCCAGAGGGCGTAATGATGATGGCACTATCGAATATGACCCTTATGTTCATCTGGCTAATATAACTTTTCATGAGCTTCATCGCAACTTTATTCGTTTTCGGGAACAGCAATGTAAAATAGCACCTCTTATGCTTGGTCCTCTTCCGGGTTATCATGCGGCTATAGAATTATTAAATTGTAAAACTCAAATGAACATTTCACAAACCCAATGGATAAAAAATACTATATAAGGGGGGGGGGGTATGCGTAACAAAATTTTGATAGTTGCTATTTTTATTACAATGTGTTTTTGTTCCAGCTTGTCATTTTCTAAAACCACCAATAGAACTGTCAGTGATAATGATTATCACGCTATTCTAGAGACGCCTCAGGATCTTCAGGATTTCTTTGAGATGGCTGACGCCTGTGAGTCCTGGGTTAGTTTTTTTGATAGCCGTCTTGATGAAATAACTTATCATTTTGTTGTCGATTCTGTTAGGGAAAACTGTTCAAATGTTGAAAGCAAATTGACCACAATGAAAAATAATTATAAAAACAATAAAGATTATTCAGAAAGACTAACTGTTTATGATGATACAATTATTATTTATAAAGATTATATAACCAAACATGATAATAATAATGTGGAATGATAAGTGTCGCAGATGTAATTCATGAGAAAAATGAGGTGTACTACTCCATATCAATTAATATGTCCGAGGTGCCGATATTTCTGGTATCACGACCTGCCACCGATAATCTATCGGAGGCAGGCAACGCTGATTACTGGTAGCGGTTCACCAGATCTTTAACCACCGCCGCATAGGTTTTCATCTTAAGCTGAGTGATTTGTTGTTCTGTAGTTTCTGTAGTACGGGTCTTATTATCCCCTGGCAGCGTTGGAAGTACGCTGTATTCGTAGTTTATCGGTGACCATGTTGCCCATTCGCCCGTCGCCACATCAACCAGAGTGAAACGCACCAGATAGCGCAGTGAGGCCAAATCCGTCACGTTACCGTCTTTGTAGTCCGACCAGACTGTCATTTTTGCTGCGGGATCATATCTGCCGGACTGCAACATGTCCTGGTAAACGATAATGGCTTTTTGATGACCTTTTGCAGCAACAAAGCGTAATGCTTGCATCCAGTTCATGTTTTCACCGGCAACGGTTTCCCCGTTTTCGTCTTTAGTGCAGGAAACCGCTTTCTGTCTGTCCGGAATGCCAGAAAATGTTGCGACGGTATAATATTTACTCATCTCATTTTGCATCGCGGTTTCAGGTGCGCGACTTCCTGACTGTACCAGGATGACCGCAGAATTCAGTGGCACGCGGACAACGTTCTCTTCCAGTGCCGCCTGAATATCCTCTTCAGAAACTGCCAGCGTGGTTTCATTACCAAAGATATCTTTGTCTGTCAGTTTTACCGGCATGTTTTTACTGGTATCACTTTCTGCTCGGGATGCGCCTGCTTTCCTGGCATCAATGGGCGAACGCGGTACACAGCCAGCCAGTAAAATTGCCGTCACACATAAAAATAGTGCTACCCTGGAATTCATTTCCTTTTCCCCATCTGCATCAGATAATTATTTTGACTGACAGAAAATCCGTAAAGAATTATATACCTGCATCAGAAACTAACAAAATAGAATTCCATGTATATAACTATTTTCACTGTGATGACATTATATTCATTAATCTGATAAATGAATTGGTATTAATTGGGTTTGAAAATAATTCACGCCAACACTGTAAATTATATCCGGGATGTTAAATACATAGGCTGATGTATATATATTGAATAATAAAAGGGCGCGAAAATCGATGGAATTTACTCCGCCCGACATAAACAGGCATGAACCAGAAATAGACAAGTGGAACATTGAAAAGCGGAAGTCGGAGAATTTTACCCGAAGGCAAGGGGGAACGAGTGGCGTTGAGAATCACTTGAAGATATTAGGTCAAAGAAGACGAGTCTGGGCTGGTGAACAGCGAGGCGCGCCCGTGGCTGTTTGCCGCAACAGCCCCCATTCGGGTACAGGCGAATTAAGCCTGAATAAGAAAGCAAAAAGCCCGCTAAAAAGCGGGCTTTTCTAAATATGGCTCCTCTGACTGGACTCGAACCAGTGACATACGGATTAACAGTCCGCCGTTCTACCGACTGAACTACAGAGGAATCGTGTGAACGGGGCGAATATTAGCGACGCCCATCGTCATTGTCAAAGCCTGAATGCACAAACTTGGCTGTTTGCCGAAATTTTCCCCATTTCGCCGTTTATTCACACGTGTTCGCTTGTTTTACACACTTTTCATGCGACGGGCGAGGGTATTTCCAGAGCCATCGTCCGGTCACCATGCGCCAGTAAAAGAGAGCCGCCCGGACTGCCCAGTCGAAGAACATCCCCATCCAGACACCCACTACGCCCCAGCCAAGGACAATCCCTAGCGTGTAACCGGCGATGACTCGGCATCCCCACATCCCCAACATCGAAACCCACATGGCATACCGGGCGTCACGTGCGCCCTTAAATCCGGCAGGTAATACCCAGGATGCCGCCCAGATAGGCATAAATGCGGCGTTCAGCCAGATAAGGATCACTACCACATCTTTTACATCCTGATCGTGCGTATAAAATGATGCCATTATTCCGGCAAAGGGCGCGCTCAACCACGCGATTGCGGTTAATCCGATGGTGGAAAGCCAGAACACATGGCGTAGCTGAACTTCCGCCTGCGCCATTTGACCATTACCCAGTCTTCTGCCCGTGATGATGGTTGATGCCGATCCCAGTGCGTTTCCCGGCAGGTTTATCAGTGCCGCAATCGAGAACGCAATAAAATTACCGGCGATGACACTGGTGCCCATCCCCGCAACGAACATTTGCGTGAGCAGTTTTCCGCTATTGAACAGAACCGATTCAATACTTGCCGGAATGCCAATGCCCATCACTTCCCAGATAATGGCGAAATTTAGCGGCTTAAAGTAGCTTTTTAAGGTGATTCGCAATGCCGGGTTAAACCCAATCATCAGTACCCAGATAATGGCGACGGCACCAATATAACGGGAGATGGTCAACCCCAGTCCTGCGCCCACAAATCCCAGCCCCTGCCATGAAAAAATCCCGTAAATCAAAATACTGCTGATAATGATATTCAGGATATTCATGCCGCCATTGATGAGGAGCGGGATTTTGGTATTACCCGCCCCGCGCAACGCGCCACTGCCAATCAGTGCGATCGCGGCCGCTGGATAACTGATAACCGTCAGTTCCAGATAGGTCAGCGCCAGCGCTTTCACGTCTGGAGTGGCTTCTCCGGCCACAATATCAATGATCTGCGCACCGAAATAATGAATCACGGCCGCCAGTACGATGGCAAAAAGCGTCATGATCACCAGCGATTGTCTCGCCGCGGCCCTGGCACGCCGACGATCGCGTTTACCCAGACTAAACGCCACCACGACCGTAGTACCCAGATCGATAGCGGCAAAAAACGCCATGATGACCATGTTGAAGCTGTCGGCGAGCCCGACCCCCGCCATGGCCTCTTTACCTAACCAACTGACCAGGAAGGTACTTAATACCCCCATTAACAGGACACAGGTGTTTTCAAGAAAAATAGGAATAGCGAGCGGAGTGATTTCACGCCAGAAAAGAACTTTATAACTCTTGCGTTTGGCATACCAGGGCGTGCGGGATACAGCCCGGCGTAATGCGGCGGAGACGTTCAAAGTGGACCTTAAAGAGAAAGTTGAAACCTCATTTCAAATAATGAGGGAGAAACAGAAAAGCTGCAAAGTTTTTTCCATCTAAAATGTCTGGAATTGCTACAAATTGTTGAGAGAAACGGCAAATGAACCGTTATGGGGGAAATGGGGTTTGACAAAAAAAATTTCGCCGCTAAGATATGCCTCCACACCGATTCCTCTGTAGTTCAGTCGGTAGAACGGCGGACTGTTAATCCGTATGTCACTGGTTCGAGTCCAGTCAGAGGAGCCAAATTGCTGTTTTCATGCTTATCTTATACGTCTCTGTCTGTTTATGATTCAGTGAGTTAGCGTGAAAATCCTTCCCGGTGCGTATCTAGTTTTCTCTCCGCATCGGGATAATTTGGTGGTCAGATCTGGGGTCAGTTTGGTTCGATTCTGGAGTGACCCCCAAATGTCTTTAAACGATTCTAAAATCCGCAAGTTAAAACCTTCTTCCTGTCCGGAAACTCTCCGACTCTCATGGTCTGTATCTACCGGGTGGTTCGCGCATCTGGTATCTCAAATACCGCTTTGCAGGCAAAGAATCCAGAGTCAGTCTGGGCGCATATCCGCTGGCCTCTCTTGCGGAAGCCAGGCAGCAGCGCGACGGTATCCGCAAGCTACTGGCGCAGAATATCAACCCGGCGCAACAGCGCATGGCAGAGAAAGCGGCCTGCTCCCCTGAAAAGTGTTTTAAGGCGGTGGTGCTGGCCTGGCACAAAACCAACAAAAAATGGTCGGCTGATTTTGCTGAACGTCTTCTTGCTAGCATGAACAATCATATGTTTCCGGTCATTGGTCATCTGCCAGGTACCACACTGAAACGCAGCATTTCACAGCGTTACTGCAGGTTATCGAGGATAAAGGTTTTCTCGAAGTCGCGTCCCGAATCCGGCAGCAACTCTGAAACATCATGCGCTATGCCGTACAGCAGGGCCGGAGTTAACTTGCCTCGCGGTAGTGCTGACACTGCATCTATTTATCCGTTCCCGTGAACTACGCTTTGCCCGCTGGAGCGAGATTGATTTTCGAAACAAAATCTGGACCATCCCTGCCAGCCGCGAAGCCATCAACAAGGTGCGGTTTTCAGTTCGTGGCGCAAAAATGCGTACCCCGCATATTGTGTCCTGCCAGGCGATTGCCATTCTGAAGCGATACAGGAGATTTCCGGCAATCTGGAACTGGTTATTCCCGGCGACCATAACCCGTACAAGCCGATGAGTGAAAACACCACCAACCGGGCTCTGTGTCTGATGGGCCATGACACCAAAAAAGATGTGTGCGGGCATGGATTCAGGGCGATGGCCTGTAGCGCCCTGGTGGAGTCGGGTCTCTGGTCGCGCGATACGGTGGAGCGGCAAATGAGCCACCAAGAACGAAACAGCCTGCGGGCGGCATACGTGCATAAGGCAGAGCACCTGGAGGCCAGAAAGGACATGATGGAGTGGTGGTCAGATTATCTGGATGTGTGCCGCGAGGGGTATGTTGCGCCGTATATTTATGCGCGGCAGCATAAGGCTGTCTGAATCAGAAATAGCGTAAATCATTAAAACTGGAAAAGCAGATCCTGATTGACCGGGATCTGCTTTTTTGTATTGAGAGGTATTGTCGCTATTTTTGCCATTATTAATCGGGAAACGTCAAAAATTATTTCAGTAGAATAGTTTTGGGTAAAAACCCATTAATGAATGCCTTATTAATAGGCAACTGACTGTTTTGATTCGCTTGCAAAAATATCAGCAGGGTGCCAGTCCTTTTGGATCATACAGTCACCTCACTGACAGGTTGAACGCCACCAGCAGTACGTATCCAGCGTGGGGCTTTCAGACCATCGGCAAAATACCAGACCAGATCGCACAACAGCCCGGTCAGCGTCATTTCGGTTTCCGGCAACAGTGACCGCCCGGTCAGTACCTGCACCAGCGCCAGGCAGTAATCACAGAGCAGGTCTGCATCAGGGGTAAATCCCGGTGAAACATCAGGAAGAACATCCACGGTAAAGCGGCCAATCAGGTGCGGCGGTATCGGTTCGCCCAGCGTGGGCCGCAGTAGTGCAAGACAGGTGTTCAGCCTGCCACTGAGCGCCATTTTCAGTACCGGATCGTGGCATTCGGGCAGGGTTTGGGCGAAGCGATCGCAATGATCGGCCAGAACGGTGAAATCTGTGGTGGCGCTGAAAGGAACTAAGAGTAAATTGCATTCAGAAGTGAGGGTAGTTGCCATAGGGGCAGCCTCCAGCGAGTGATGATTATGTCCACCACCAGAGGTTCCAATCTCGCGGGTGGCGGAGCCGGACGGGGTTGGAACTACCAGCCTCACTGACACTGGCGCATCTTGCGATGCCCCCGCCCGGCCCGCCATTGAGGTGTAACCGTGCGCGACACAAAAAGATGTGTCGTCAGTGAAGTCTTTCGGGGTTCCAATCCCGACGCCTGATTTTGCAGGCGCAGCGCAACAATACAATGATCGGTAATTTGCAGCAAGAAGTTTAGCGGAAGCAGACGCACAGAAAATACAATCATTCGATAAATATTAACAATAAATGCATTTATATAAAAAATATATCGAGCAATATGAAAACATTTTTCAATAAATATCCTGTCAGTTAATTCGTCCCGTTGATATCGGTCAAAAAAATGAATGTAAAAAGGGCGTATTTCGTTTCATATAGTAACGTTATTTATTATTTTGTCTGGTGCCGCCAGCATCAGGCCAGATGAACAATAAAAAGGATATCAGCGATGAGCGGAAAACCGGCGGCACGTCAGGGCGATGCCACAATGAAAGGCGGCCCGATAGTCCAGGGGTCGGCAGGCGTGAGAATTGGCGCGCCAACCGGCGTGGCCTGTTCAGTTTGTCCCGGCGGAGTCACTTCCGGCAAGCCGGTGAATCCGCTGCTCAGTGCAAAGGTGCTGCCCGGAGAAACCGATTTCGCGCTGCCCGGCCCGTTACCGTTCATTCTTTCCCGCACCTACAGCAGCTACCGGACGAAAACCCCTGCGCCCGTCGGTATCTTCGGTCCCGGCTGGAAAGCGCCCTCTGATATCCGCTTACAGATACACGATAACGAACTGATACTCAATGATAACGGTGGCAGAAGCATTCATTTTGAGCACCTGTTTCCCGGTGAGGATGGCTTCAGCCGCAGCGAATTATTCTGGCTGGTGCGCGGCGGCGTGGCGAAACTGAATGAAAGTCACCGTCTTGCCCCGCTCTGGCAGGCGTTGCCGGAAGAACTCCGCCTGAGTCCGCATATTTATCTGGCGACGAACAGTCCGCAGGGGCCGTGGTGGGTACTCAGCTGGAGTGAGCGGGTGCCGGATGTGGATGAGGTGCTGCCTGCTCCGCTGCCGCCGTACCGGGTGCTGACCGGCCTGGTGGACCGCTTCGGGCGCACACTGACCTTCCGGCGTGAGGCCGCAGGCGAATTTATCGGGGAAATCACTGGCGTGACCGATGGCGCAGGCCGTCAGTTCCGCCTGGTGCTGACCACACAGGCGCAACGGGCAGAAGAGGCCCGGCAGCAGGCGGTTGCAGCCGGAACAAAACGACCGGATATCCCGGATTTACTGCCGGACTATACGGAGTATGGCCGGGATAATGGTATCCGCCTGTCAGCGGTGTGGCTGACGCACGACCCGGAATACCCGGAAAATTTACCTGCCGCGCCACTGGTGTGCTACGACTGGACGCCACGCGGTGAGCTGGCGGCGGTGTATGACCGCAGCGGTACGCAGATGCGCCACTTTACTTACGATGATAAATACCGGAGCCGGATGGTGGCGCACCGTTACGCAGGCAGACCGGAGATGCGTTACCGCTATGACGACACCGGGCGCGTGACGGAGCAGTTTAATCCGGCAGGCTTAAGCTACACCTATCAGTATGAGAAAAACCGCATCACCATCACCGACAGCCTGAACCGGCGCGAGGTGCTGCACACAGAAGGTGAAGCCGGGCTGAAACGTGTGGTGAAAACGGAACTCGCGGATGGCAGCATCACCCGAAGTAAATTTGACTATATGGGGCGACTCCAGTCACAGACGGATGCAGCAGGCCGGACAACAGAATACAGTCCGAATGTGGTGACGGGACTCGTCACGTGCATCACCACGCCGGACGGCAGGAAATCGGAATTTTACTATAACAATCAGAACCAGTTAACCTCAGACACCGGGCCTGACGGACTGGAAATGCGCAGGAAATATGATGAGTACGGGCGTCTGACGCAGGAAACAGCACGCAACGGCGATGTCACCTGGTTCAGTTATGATAATCCACACAGTGAATTACCCTCTGTAACAGAAGATGCGACGGGTAGCCGCAAGCAGATGACGTGGAGCCGCTACGGGCAGTTACAGACCTTCACCGACTGCTCAGGCTATGAAACCCGTTATGAATATGACCGCTTCGGGCAAATGACGGCGGTTCACCGTGAGGAAGGCATCAGCCTTTACCGCAGTTACGACAACCGTGGCCAGTTAATCTCGGTGAAAGATACGCAGGGCCGTGAAACGCAGTATGAGTACAACGCCGCAGGCGACCAGACCGCCGTCATTGCCCCGGACGGCAACCGGAGTGAGACACAGTACGATGCGTGGGGAAAGGCCGTCAGCACCGCACAGGGTGGGCTGACGCGCAGCATGGAATACGATGCAGCGGGACGTGTCATCAGCCTGACCAACGAGAACGGCAGCCATACAGAATTTAGCTGGGATGTGCTTGACCGCCTGATACAGCAGCGCGGCTTTGACGGGCGGACGCAGCGTTACCGTTATGACCTGACAGGGAAACTCACGCAGAGCGAAGATGAAAGACTAGTCACCCTCTGGCACTACGATGCGTCTGACCGCATCACCCGCCGAACGGTGAACGGCGAAACAGCAGAACAGTGGCAGTATGACGACCACGGCTGGCTGACAGAAATCAGCCACCTGAGCGAAGGTCACCGGGTGGCGGTACATTACGGCTATAACCGTAAGAGACGTCTCACAGGCGAGTGCCAGACGGTACATAACCCGAAGACGGGGGAACTGCTCTGGCAGCATGAGACGAAACACGCTTACAACGAGCAGGGGCTGGCAAACCGCTTTCAGGCAGACAGCCTGCCGCCAGTGGAGTGGCTGACCTACGGCAGCGGTTACCTGGCGGGAATGAAACTGGGCGACACGCCGCTGGTGGAGTACACACGGGACAGACTGCACCGGGAAACGGTGCGCAGCTTCGGCAATAATGCATATGAACTGACCAGCACTTACACCCCCGCAGGCCAGTTACAGAGTCAGCACCTGAACAGCCTGGTGTATGACCGTGACTACGGCTGGAATGACAATGGCGACCTGGTGCGCATCAGCGGCCCGCGGCAGACGCGGGAATACGGCTACAGTGCCACGGGCAGGCTGGAGAGCGTGCGCACCCTTGCACCAGACCTGGACATCCGCATCCCGTATGCGACCGACCCGGCGGGAAACCGGCTGCCGGACCCGGAACTGCACCCGGACAGCACCCTCACGGCGTGGCCGGATAACCGCATCACCAAAGACGCGCATTACCTGTACCGTTACGATGAATACGGCAGGCTGACGGAGAAGACGGACCGCATCCCGACGGGTGTGATACGGACGGACGACGAGCGGACCCACCACTACCACTACGACAGCCAGCACCGGCTGGTGTTTTACACGCGGATACAGCATGAGGAGACACTGGTCGAGAGCCGCTACCTCTACGACCCGCTGGGCCGCCGGACGGGGAAACGGGTGTGGCGTCGCGAGCGTGACCTGACGGGATGGATGTCGCTGTCGCGTAAACCGGAGGTGACGTGGTACGGATGGGACGGCGACCGGCTGACGACGGTACAGACCGACACCACGCGTATCCAGACGGTATACCAGCTGGGGAGCTTCGCGCCGCTCATCCGCATCGAAACAGACAACGGTGAGCGGGAGAAAGCGCAGTGCCGCAGCCTGGCGGAGAAGTTACAGCAGGAAGGGAGCGAAGACGGCCACGGTGTGGTGTTCCCGGCGGAACTGGTGAGGATGCTGGACAGGCTGGAGGGGGAAATCCGGGCAGACCGCGTGAGCAGTGAAAGCCGCCAGTGGCTTGCACAGTGCGGGCTGACGGTGGAGCGGCTGGCGGCACAGATAGAGCCGGTTTATATGCCTGAGCGAAAAATACATCTTTATCACTGCGACCACCGGGGATTGCCGCTGGCGCTTATCAGTACCGAAGGGGCAACGGAATGGCGTGGGGAGTATGACGAGTGGGGAAATCAGCTAGATGAGGAGAATCCGCAGCATCTGTTCCAGCCGTACCGCCTACCTGGGCAGCAGTATGATGATGAATCGGGACTGTACTATAACCGGAACAGATATTACGAACCATTGCAGGGACGGTATATCACTCAGGATCCGATAGGGCTGGAAGGAGGGAGTAATTTATTCCAATACCCGCTAAATCCTATTGCATATATAGATCCCTTAGGCTTAAAAACATTAATATTAGTTGGCGGTGAAACTGACGGAAACCCATTTGGTCATGCCGCATTAGCGTTTAGTGGTCATGGAGTTTACAGCTATGGCACAAATACAAAGTTCGGATCCGAGTTGACAAACTACCTAAGTTGGCAATCTACTTACAGAGCCACTACTGTGTATGAAATAGATACTACACCAGAACAAGAAGAAAGAATGATGAAATATATAAAAGATAATTACAGTGACATAGGTGATTATTCATATTTTTCTCATAATTGCGCCACAATGGTAATCGATGCACTATACGATGCAAATGTATCTAGTGATTTTATCAGGTACGCTATCGCTAATGGTGGAAAACCAGCCCAATTTCCTGCGACTGTAGGGTTCTTGGGTGGGATGTTATCTCATGGAAACTCAGTGCATTACGCACAAGGTGCTCCTCTGCCCTCTGTTCTTTCTCATTATAATCCTAGGTTAGGAATTTGAAATGAAGAATAGCAAATTCATTTTTTTTGCATGTCTCCTGTTAAGTTTGATAGCATGGGGGGGGGCTAAACTTCATTATTTATTTACACATGGAGAGTTAGGAGGGAAACCGTTATATGCAAATTTACAGGCGATAAGTGAGAGTGCTGAATTTATGCCTCCAAAAACATCAAATAAAAAAATAGAACCTGTTTTCATAAAAAATGCATTTAAATACTTATTCATAAAATATGATGTTCTAGGAATTCCAACAGGCGATATATTAACGCCGTATTTTTTTGTAATAACAAACGCACATTCCGATGATAATTCATCATCGCCGGGATATATATATTCCGTGGCGTCTAATGGTGATTTTATATTGTCATGTGGTTATCTTGATGGTTTGTTAAAAACAGAGAAAATAGATAGCATTGTTAGTGAATTTCTTAAAAACAAGTGTATTTTACCATAATGAAATTTAGTACTTAGTATCTGAATCGCAAATAATAATGTATGTAAGGTAATGGAATTGGATCAAGTATTCAAGGTGTTGATCATGTTGTAAGATCGCTCTTCTGCTGAGTGTATCCAATGGCTAAAGTTGATGTGAAATGCCCGTTTTGTGAGCAAACTGACCCTGTTAAAAAAACAAGGTCTGGGGAAAGCTAACCATCAGCGTTATCGTAGCCAGGGGGCTTCCAAACCTTCCAGCTTGAGTATGAATACTGCGCCTGCCAGCACGGCATGAAAGAACAGATTGTTAATTTTGCTATGAACAATGCCGGTATTCGTGACGCCGCACGGGCACTGCATATCAGTATTAATGCCGTTGTTCTCATGCTAAAAAACTTACGCCGCGATGTGTAACAACGCTTCCGCTGGACAACCTGCAAATTCAGCCAATCTATGAAGTTGATGAGATGTGGTCATTTGTGGGCAATAAGAAGCAACAGCGCTGGTTGTGGTATGCATGGGAGCCTCGCCTCAAACGTATTATTGAGCATGCTTTTGGCCGTCGCAGTAAAAAGACGCTCCGTAACTTATTGAAGTTGCTGGCGGGATTTAAAGTTGTCTTCTGGTGTATAGATAGCTTCAGCGCATGACATGTTGCCGAATGGAAAACACATCACTGGTAAACTCTACACGCAGCGTATCAAGCGTGAAAATGTGACGCTTCGTAACAGGCTGAAACGGCTGAACCGTAAGACTTTAGGGTATTCGAAATCGGCAGAAATACATGACAAAGTTATCGGTACCTTTATTGAGCGAGTATATTACCTGCAATAATGTTAATCAACTCATTGAATACGTGACCTGGAATTGACGTAATAATCGCTAGTGGTAATTTAATTGAATGATTACTAACTGAAATTTGAGAAGCTCCATTTCTCATATCTACCTAAGGCCTGCTTATATAGATACCGTAAAAAGGTTGTCATTCTGGTGGTCTTGGCAAACTTAATTTTTTGTTTTAGCTTACCAATCAGCTATTTATTGGCTACGGCGATCCCAGTCAGAGGAGCCATATTTAGAAAAGCCCGCTTTTTAGCGGGCTTTTTGCTTTCTTATTCAGGCTTAATTCGCCTGTACCCGAATGGGGGCGGTTGCGGCAAATAGCCACGGACGCGCCTCGCTGTTCACCAGCCCAGACAAGGTTTCTCTGACCTGCTGATGGTAGTCATCGATCCATTGTTTCTCTGCGTCACTCAGCAGATGTAACTCCACCAGATTCAGATCGATGGGTACCAGAGTCAGCGTGGAGAACTTACAGAATCCTGGGCGGCTTTCTACGATCTCAACCTGATTTTCAATACGGATACCGTATTGTCCTGCGAGATAATAACCCGGCTCGATGGTCATGATATTGCCTGCGGCTAACGGCCACGGATTCACTTTTTTAGCCAGACGGTGAGGCTGTTCGTGGATCAAAAGCTGATGACCGACACCGTGACCGGTTCCATGATCGTAGTCGAGACCGAGTTCCCAAAGCGCCCGGCGGGCGAACGCATCAAGTTGGTGGCCCTGACTTCCGCTGGGGAACTGCAGGGTGATCAGTGACAGGAAGCCCTTCAGTACAGCAGTGTAATGCAGCTTCCGCTGCGCATTCTGCGGACCAAACGCCAGCGTACGGGTGGTATCGGTGGTTCCATTGTGATACTGACCGCCGGAGTCGTTCAGGTACATCGCTTGCGATGTGATTGGCGTATTGGTGTGTTCACTTGAGTGATAATGGCACATGGCGGCGTTACTTGCGGAGGCCGAAATTGTGCCAAAACTTTGTTCAATAAATCCCGGTTGCTGTTGACGGTAGAATAGCTGTTTTGCCTGGGCCTCCAGTTCAGTCACGGGATTGCCCGCCGCTTCACGCAGGGGAACCTCATGTGCCAGCCATGCCAAAAAGTTAACCCAGGCGGCGCCATCCTGCTGGTGGCATTCCCGGTAACCGGCCAGCTCTGTTTCGTTTTTATTCGCTTTGATAAAGGTGATGGGATCGGGCGACCAAATGACTTCGCCGCCGTGCTGTTCAATGGCAAAACGTAGCGCAACCGGTGCGTAATCTTTATCGACCAGAACGCGTTTTCCGGGGGCGAGTTGTTGGCAACGAGACAGGAAATTTTCCTGCGCACAGAGCGTCAACGTTTCCAGCAATGCGTCCGGTAATTCAGTGGTTTTTCGGCTATCGACGAACCATTCCAGCTCACCCGTGCGGTGCAACAGAGCAAAAGAGAAAGGCACCGGCACCATATTCAGGTCTGATCCGCGAACATTCAGCAGCCAGGCAATGTTGTCCGGCAAGGTGATAGCGAGAATATCAGCCTGATGTGTTTCCAGTGCTTCGATAATCCGCGCGCGTTTTTGCGTGCTGCTCTCCCCGCTGATTTCAATCGGCATGTCTCGAATCAACCCACAAGGTGGCGCGGGACGGTCGTGCCAGACGGTGTCGAAGGGGTCGTTCTCTAAGGCGACCAGTTCACAGTGCGTCGCCGAGAGTGCTTCAAACTGACTGTTAGCCATCAGTAATGGCTCGAATGCGATACGTGCGCCGGCCGGAACATGAGCCTGTAGATAGTCTGCCAGCGGTTCGTCGTGCAAATGATGAACCTCAAAATCGTTGAGATCGACTTCAGCGCGCACTTGCACCTGGTATCGTCCGTCGACGAAGATTAACGCCCGGTCGCGGAGTACCAGCGCCAGTCCGGCGGAGCCGCTAAACCCGGTTAACCAGGCCAGTTTATTGTCATGCGGCGTACAATCTTCGCTCTGATGGGCGTCGGCGCGCGGGACAATCATGCCATCCAGCCCTTGCGTTATCAGTAAGCTGCGCAGAGCGGAAAGGGGAGTTGAATTTTGCATAGATACCTTCTGACCTTAACGGAACGGCGGTTCGTTGAACGTACGTAATTTACGGGAATGCAGACGATCGCCTTCTGCGCGTAGCAGGTCGATCGCCCGGATACCAATCTGCAGGTGCTCGGAAATGGCACCCTCATAAAAACGGTTTGCCTGGCCCGGAAGCTTGATTTCTCCGTGTAGCGGCTTATCGGAAACACACAGCAATGTGCCGTAGGGAACGCGGAAACGGTATCCCTGCGCAGCAATGGTGGCACTTTCCATATCAATCGCCACGGCGCGACTCAGGTTGAAGCGCAATGCGGAGGCCGAATAACGTAACTCCCAGTTTCGGTCATCTGTAGTGACCACGGTTCCGGTGCGCAGGCGTTGTTTAACCTCTTCTCCCGGCATTCCACTGACTTGTTTGGTGGCGTCATAGAGTGCGCGCTGTACTTCGGCAATGCTGGGGATTGGGATATCGGGCGGCAGTACGGCATCCAGCACGTGATCGTCGCGCAAATAGGCGTGAGCCAGTACGTAATCGCCAATGGACTGACTTTCACGTAATCCACCGCAGTGGCCGATCATGAGCCAGACATCCGGGCGCAGGACGGCCAGATGGTCGCAAATCGTTTTGGCGTTAGACGGGCCGACGCCGATGTTCACCAGCGTAATGCCCTGGCCGTCAGCGGTGATCAGATGCCAGGCGGGCATTTGATGTTTTTTCCAGGCCAAATCGGAAATAGCTTCTTCCGGCGCTTCTGTTTCTGCGGTGATCCAGATCCCTCCTGCACAAGACAGGGCGATGTAAGGGCTGTCCGGATCCAGAATTTGGCTGCATCCCCAGCGCACAAATTCATCCACGTAACGGGTGTAGTTGGTAAACAACACAAAGGGTTGAAAATGTTCAACCGGGGTGCCGGTGTAGTGGCGCAGGCGCGCCAGCGAGAAATCGACGCGACGGGCATCAAAATGCGACAGGGGGGAAAACTCTGCCGGATGATAGATGCCATCGGCTGTTTCATCACCAATCTGCGCCAGTTCCGTTGTGGGGAAATGGCGTGTGAGTCCTGCGCTCATTGAACGATCAAGCGTCAACGCAGAGCCGTCAATGACATAAGGATAGGGGATTTCATGGTGCGACGGTTCGACGCAGATGTGCGCGCCGTAGTCCTGATAGACAAGCGTGAGCTGTTCCAGCAGATAAGCGCGAAACAGTTCCGGGCGCGTTACGGTGGTGGTGTAGCATCCGGCATGGGTAAAACGCCCAAAAGCACGCGTTTTGGGGGGATTCGTGGCGGTGCCATCCCAGCTTACTGAGAGTGAGGGGTAGACGAAAAGCCCATTATTTCTTGCGTCGACATCGGGTAGCGTAACGTTTTCAATATAGCGAGAGATGGCTTCCCGTAGTGCATTTACTGACCGATCATATAATTCATTAAGGCGTTCCAGCGCCTGTTCGGGTGTCAGACCTTTACCCTGATTCTCCATATTATTCTCCTTATGCGTTCACAGGTTGCCCATACCATTCGATAGTATGTCAGCGAATTGTGAAACAAAAGGGGGCGATGAACGTGGGGTGAAAAAGCCGGAGGGCATCCGGCTTTGACAGATTACAGTGTTACTGTTTCCCGTTAGTCTTTTTTGGCGGCATTAGCAAAGAAGATATCGGACTGAATATCCTTGGTGCGTAGGGTGAAAAGCTGGTTTGTCAGCGATTCTGTCAGATTCTCGGCGTCAGCCATTACGCGTAAATTAAAGTCATTCAGCATTTTATTTGCGGCATCTTTATTGGTTTTTGCCATTTTCAAATACTCGGCTTCGACGTCTTTCTGTTCTTTCGCGACCTTATCTTCCCAGTCTTTGTAAGCGCGTTTAACGATCGGGGCGAGTTTCGGATAATCCGTCATCGTCAGCGTCTGTAATTTACGATATTTCCAGTAAATTGACTGACTGTCGGCTTTATCTGTACCGATGCTGTAGTTGGCAGGGTAGGCTTTTAATCCGCTGTAGTAGGGGACAAACGCGGTGAGATCGGCCATGCCCAGGCCAATATAACTGACTTCGCCGATTTCCTTCGGCAGCCACGGGCGAACCTGCATAACGTGCGCTTCATAGGTACGGAAAACGCTAACCGGACGCCAGGGTTCTTTTCCATTCAGACCTTTTGAATAGGGATCATGTTCGGTGCCTTCGTAATGATCGCGCAGGACGGCTTTAACGTCATCCAGCGTCATTTTTTTCTCAGGCGTGGCGAAGACCGGGAATTGTCTACCGGCGGCGACATCCTGTTTCAGTGACGGTGTAAATTGTTTCTGAATAGTCCAAACGCGCGGGTCGTTATACGTCCGATCACGTTCATCATCACGGGTATAAGCTTTGGAGAAATTAAAAGCCCCGTCGCGTTTCTGGTCATAAAGACCTTTTTCCGTGGCAAATTCAATCAGGTTTTTTGAACCCATAAAATTAGGATCTTTTGCATCGTAAGCTTGTAAACGCCCCTGATTGCCTGACGCAAAATATTGCCCGGAAGGAAGACGCTGCGCCATCCACTGATGTCCGGTGGCGGTTTCCAGATACCAGACTTCATTATCATCGACAACGGCAACACCAAAACCTTCGCCTGCGCCTGTGGTTTCAATAATATGACCCAGCAATGCGATGGCTTCCCGTGCAGTTTTTGTCTGTGAAAGGAGAACGTCTGGAATATCGTCTTCCGTAATGCCGACATCTTCGACATAGGGATCAAATGCCAGTGCTTTTGGTGAGGCAAAAATAGATTCTGTGCCACTCACACCGACACCTGCTTCGTTAAAGCCCGTTGCGCCATGTAACTGGGTTTTCCAGTTAGGGACAGTGGTATAGCGTAAGGAGTCCTTCGGTAATGGCCAGGTGAAATTATTCGCGCCGTTATGTGCTTTGGTACTGTACACCCCGGTTTGATTTTTTTTCGCCGGGTGAATCAGAAAATGCTGAGCTTTCATTGCGTCACTGTCTGCGCTACGGGCAACCATCATGGAGCCATCCGCAGACGCTTCATTTCCGACCAACAGTGTTGTACAGGCGAAACCCGATGAAACTACCGCTACGTTTATTGACAGTGCAATAAGGCACTTTTTAAAAGTCGACATGCTAACTCCCTTTTGTTCCGTTATAAATAGACCGGAAACACACTGCTTCCTTAAGCGCGATGACGCTTCGACTGACCCCGCGTCGTTCGCCAGAGAGATAAACGCGTCTGCCCGCATTTTCTCCAAATATCCGCCTGCGTATCTCAGTCTTTTGGACAAAATAGCCGGTCCGTTTCGCTTAATTATTACGCAGAGGATATTGAGGTATTCAGGATGTTACCCAAACAGACTTGAAGAATAGCAATGACATAAAGATGATTTCAGTGACGTATATCGCAATGCCGCGCAGCTAAAAAATAACTGAACGTCTATCTGGAGACATTAATGTGGTTATCGGAAAACAAAATGACATGAACGAAAGGTGGTGTATCCGGGGGGATTTTGCGATACCGGAGGGTTATTTTACTGACTGTAATTAATTGCAAAAAATAAGCACTGGCAGAGGGTAAACGCCGAAAAGCAAAAAGCCCGCTAAAAAGCGGGCTTTTCTAAATATGGCTCCTCTGACTGGACTCGAACCAGTGACATACGGATTAACAGTCCGCCGTTCTACCGACTGAACTACAGAGGAATCGTGTGAACGAGGCGCATATTAGCGGCGTGAGTTTGGGTTGTCAAAGGGTGAAATACGATTTCGCGTTCGTTTGCTGACAAAATCAACAAAGCGATGCTCTTTCGGGCAGTTTCCCATTATGCCCTGATCTGGTGCGCTTTTACCAGTGATGGAGCAGAACACCATGACTGATTGGGTTTATAAGAATGCTATGAAGGAATAATGTCTTGTTTAACAATTCATTATATTTAATTTCGTCATTTTGCGTAAACTGGCAAGCATCTTGCAAAATCTTCTGACACACGGTTGCCAGCACCTGGGTTGGCGTTCCGGACAGGAGGCAAAATGAACTTCAGACGGCTGAAATATTTCGTAAAAATCGTCGATATTGGTAGCCTGACGCAGGCTGCTGAAGTGCTGCATATCGCGCAACCTGCACTTAGCCAGCAGGTCGCAACGCTGGAAGGGGAACTGGATCAACAACTGTTGATTCGAACCAAACGAGGCGTTACGCCTACCGAGGCTGGAAAAATTCTCTATACGCATGCACGGACGATACTCCGCCAGTGCGAGCAAGCCCATCTGGCGGTGAATAACGCAGGCCAGACCCTCAGTGGGCAGGTGTCTATTGGTCTTGCTCCAGGGACTGCGGCCTCTTCTATAACCATGCCGCTGCTTCAGGCGGTGCGCGCCGAGTTACCCGATGTGCTGGTCTACCTACATGAAAATAGCGGGGCGGTACTGAACGACAAACTGCTCAACGGCCAACTGGATATGGCTGTGCTGTATGAACGTTCTCCGATCGCCGGTATTACCAGTCAACCTTTGCTTAAAGAAGATCTGTTTCTGGTGGGAACCTGTGATTGCCCCGGGCAGAGTGTCGATTTAACGGCGGTTGCTGAGATGAATCTGTTCCTGCCACGGGACTACAGTGCAGTTCGCCTGCGTGTGGATGAAGCGTTTTCGCTACGCCGCCTGACGCTGAAAGTGATTGGTGAAATTGAATCTATCGCAACATTAACGGCGGCAATTGCCAGCGGAATGGGGGTAACGGTATTACCTGAGTCGGCAGCCCGCGCTCTGAGCAGTGCGGCAAATGGCTGGATGGCCCGTATTACGACACCTTCTATGAGCTTACCTTTGTCGCTGAATACGCAGGCCAAAGGGAGTTTGTCACCTCAGGCTCAGGCGGTAAAAGAGATTTTAATGTCTCTGGTGAGCCATCCAACTCTGGAAAATCGGGAATTGTTGCTGGTGAGTTAAGCGTTATTCCTCAGTGGAATAAGATGCGGGTTTTTATTATTTGTTATGCCGGGCATCAGACTTTAACAATAGCGTAATGTCTGATGTTTTCGGAGCGAAGAGTGAATTTTCAGCAACTAAAAATAATCCGCGAGGCGGCCCGTCAGGACTATAACCTGACGGAAGTCGCCAATATGCTCTATACCTCTCAGTCGGGCGTGAGTCGGCATATTCGTGAACTTGAGGACGAGCTGGGCATCGAGATTTTTATCCGGCGCGGTAAACGCCTGCTCGGAATGACGGAACCGGGTAAAGCACTTTTGGTGATCGCCGAGCGGATCCTCAATGAAGCCAGTAATGTTCGCCGACTTGCGGATTTGTTCACCAACGACACCTCTGGTGTTTTAACGATTGCCACCACGCACACCCAGGCGCGATACAGTCTGCCGGAAGTGATCAAAGCTTTCCGTGAATTGTTCCCGGAAGTTCGTCTGGAGCTCATTCAGGGGACACCGCAAGAGATTGAAGGATTGTTGCATAGCGGTGAAGCCGACATAGGGATTGCCAGTGAGCGGTTAAGCAACGACCCTCAGTTAGCCGCGTTCCCCTGGTTTCGCTGGTACCACAGTCTGTTGGTGCCTCACGACCACCCGCTTGTACACGCTTTACCTTTAACGCTGGAATCAATTGTACACTGGCCGTTGATCACTTACCGACAAGGGATTACCGGGCGCTCCCGTATTGATGAAGCGTTTACCCGCAAAGGGCTGCTCCCTGATATCGTCCTGAGCGCTCAGGATTCTGATGTGATTAAAACCTATGTGGGGCTGGGGTTAGGGATAGGCCTGGTGGCAGAGCAATCAAGTGGTGAACAGGAAGAGGGGGCGCTGACACGTCTCGATACCCGCCATTTATTTGATGCCAATACGGTCTGGCTCGGTCTGAAGCGCGGGCAGTTACAGCGTAATTACGTCTGGCGTTTCATTGAGTTATGTAATGCAGGGTTGTCAGTTGAGGATATTAAGCGACAGGTAATGGAATCAGACGAGAGCGTCGTCGATTATCAGATATAAAGCAAAAAGCCCGCTAAAAAGCGGGCTTTTCTAAATATGGCTCCTCTGACTGGACTCGAACCAGTGACATACGGATTAACAGTCCGCCGTTCTACCGACTGAACTACAGAGGAATCGTTTGAACGAGGCGAATAATACTGACCCCACCACACGGTGTCAACAGTAAAATTCGCACGCTATTTCAATTGGTTAATTAATCCTCAAATCAGAGAATTAATGTACATATGAAGCCCGCTGCTCGTCGTCATCGGCGCTATCGCGTAAACGCTGTAACGGATCCTGGCGGTAGAACTGGCAAAAACGTTGCCACAGTGCCGGGAATCGTGGCGCAAACAGTTCTGGCGCACTGAAAAAGTATTCTGACAAGACGGCAAAACATTCCGCAGGGTCGACAGCGGCATAGGCATCAATACTGGATGCTGTTTCGCCCACTAAATCTATCTCATCCTGAATATTGTTCATGGCAGCGTGCAGGTCATGCTCCCAACTGGCAACATCCCGCAACGGAATTAAAGGAATGCCGCTTGCGCGATCGCCATTACGCATATCCAGTTTATGCGCCACTTCGTGAACTATCAGATTAAAACCGGAAGCATCGAATGAGTCATGAATGTCGAGCCAGTTGAGAATAATAGGCCCTTGTTGCCAGCTTTGTCCGGACTGAACGACGCGCTGGTTATGCACTAAACCGATGTCGTCTTCCCATTCATCATCCACCACAAACGGGGCAGGGTAGATCAACACTTCGTGAAAACCGTCCAGCCATTCGATGCCTAACTCGAGAACCGGTAGACAAAAAAGGAGCGCGATGCGGGCACTTTTTAGCGAGTCCAGCTCAAAACCCTGAAGCGCGACCAGCCTTTTTTGCTGTAAAAAACGCTCTGCCAGCGCAATTAATCTGGCTTGTTCTTGTGCAGAGAGCGTCACCAGCAGAGGAATGGCAAGGGCGTCTTCCCACGGCAGGACTTCATTCTGCGCTGTTTCTTGTGCTTTCCAGGGCCACTTAATCATCGTTTTGCTCGCAAACTCGTCACTTGAACAAAATTGAAAGGGCAGGGTCTGTTAAAATGCCAAATTACCTGGCATCATTGCAACCATCAGAACGGAGAGATGCCGGAGCGGCTGAACGGACTAGTCTCGAAAACTAGAGTAGGGGCAACTCTACCGGGGGTTCAAATCCCCCTCTCTCCGCCACTTATTCTTCCTGCCTCATTTTACACCTTCAGTACGCTGCTAAGACTTCGCTTCCTGTTGACTGAAAAGAAAATGCCTGAGCATCATTTGAATGCGTACTGCCCGGCAAATCCTGCAACAAACGTCCTGAATCTCACTTTGCCACAATGTTGTTCATCTTTTCCATCAGTTCGGAACCGTTAAATGTGATGTGAGCCAAAGCTTTCATAAACTATTGTATTGTCAGGTGCAGCCGATATTCGGTGCTCAGTCAATGTGAGGTTGGGCGTGTAGCGTCCCGGCGATGGTTATTGGCCACTGCGATAGGTGATAGGCGGGAGGATAAAAAAAGCCCGCGTAGCGCGGGCCTGGGAAGAGGGGAAGTTAGAACTGGTAAACCAGACCAACTGCAACGATGTCATCTGTTGCGATGCCATTGTCGGCATAAAACGAGTCATCGTTATCCAGCAGGTTGATTTTATAATCAACATAGGTGGACATATTTTTGTTGAAGTAGTAAGTCGCACCAATATCAACGTATTTGACCAGATCTTTGTCGGTATAACGCGGATTACCGCTGCTATCGTGAGCCCAGCCACCTAAATCAGAGCCTTTGGATTGCAGGTAGGCCAGAGACGGACGCAGACCGAAATCGAACTGGTACTGAGCAACGGCTTCAAAGTTCTTGGTTTTGTTGGCGATGCCACCCTGACCACCATCACCACCACCGTAATAGGTCATATTGCGCGTTTCTGCATACATGGTTGCCAGATAAATGTTATTAGCATCGTATTTAGCGCCAACGGTCCAGGCTTCTGCCGTTTCACCACCGGCATAGCTGTTAGCATGAAAACGATCCCCGTTACCACGAGACTCCTGAGCGTTGGTACGATCTGAGGCAGAATATGCCGCACCCAGAGTTAAACCAAAGTCAAAGTCATAGGTGGTAGACATACCGAAACCGTCGCCGTTTTCTTTAGCCAGCTTACGGCCTGCGCTGTTACCTGAACCTTCCTGGCCAAAACTGCTGCCTTCGTTATTACCCTGATACTGTAATGCAAAGTTCAAACCGTCAACCTGGCCAAAGAACCCTTGATTACGATAAGTGGCAACACCGTTAGTACGACCCAGCATGTAAACGTCGGTCTGAGTGTAAGAGTCGCCACCAAATTCTGGCAGCATATCGCTCCACGCTTCAACGTCGTAAATTACGCCATAATTACGACCATAATCGAAGGTACCATTCTGACCAAAGCCTAAACCCGCAAAGGCCAGACGAGTCGATGCGTCACCTTTGTCACCTTCAGTACCATTTGCCTGAACGTTATATTCCCACTGACCGTAACCCGTGAACTGATCGGCAATCTGAGTTTCACCCTTGAAACCGAAACGGACATAAGACTGATCGCCATCACTGCCGGCATCGTCAGAGAAGTAGTGCAGACCATCAACCTTTCCGTATAAATCGAGTTTGTTACCGTCTTTGTTATAAACTTCAGCCGCATTCGCTGCGCCTGCCGCTAATAATGCCGGGACAAGCAATGCCAGAACTTTTCTTTTCATTATATATATCCTTATGATGATAATTCGTATGAATATGTACTCTATCCGGTAAAGTACATTGAGATACTATTCTATTAAGTTCATTGTTTTTTAAAAATAACATGTAACAAATCTATTTAAAATAATTCAAATTGTTTCTATTGGCGTTATTATAAATAATTAAATATGATTCATTTTATTTTTATTGTCTGTGATTATATTTAATTTTCATTTGGTTATGATTTGCTTTGTTGGGGTTGTTTAAATCAATAATATTGAGTGTGTTAATAATGTTTGTATGTGGTATTTGTTTCAGGAAAAAGTCGGCATAGATACCGACAAGGAAGTATTGCTAAAGTGAATAATAAATGGAGAATAACGGCGCTATCTGGATATAAAAATGGTTAAAATTAAAATGATGCAGTGTTGTTAATTTCATTCATGGAATTTATATTTTAAATCTCCGTTGTTGACACCTTTTGTTTCATCCCAGGATTGACAAGGCTTGGGCATCCCTAACTAAAATTGCCTGAGATCAATGTATTTGTAAAAGAGATAACCAAAGCACTCCTGGCGCCTTACTTCACAGCTAAATGTGATTATAATCACATAATTGTGTAAATTTCGTCGTTTTAGTTACATCACCAACGCGGAGTATAAATTGACCAATATGGAAGAAAAAGCAAACCGCAGTCTGGGCGGAAAACTGGCCTTGTGGGTTTTTTATGCTTTTTGCGGCTATTTTGTCTGGGCTATGGCGCGGTATGTCTGGGTGATGAGCAACCTGCAGTCAGTGCCTGTTCCTGGTATGGAGAGCGATCTGGGGTCAACGGCAGGTAAATGGCTGGGGGCTTTGCTGGGATTTGTTGTGTTGAGCCTGGTGGGTGTCATCCTGGGTGGAATTGCATGGTACACAAGACCTCGTGAGATTCGGCGTGAAGGTGATAGCGAAAGTTGCTAACGTAAGGCCTTCACACGAGGAGAGGCAACATGAGTCTGCAACAGTGGCAACGAGAGTTTGAGGGCTGGCTTGGCGAGCATCATCGGGATCAAGATGCTGCCCATGATATTTTTCATTTTCGTCGTGTCTGGGCGACAGCGCAAAAACTGTGTGCTCATGAAACGGTAGATGGATTAGTGGTGCTGGCGGCATGTTACTTTCATGACATTATCAGCCTCCCCAAAAACCATCCCGAACGCCACCGTTCGTCAGTGTTAGCGGCGAAAGAGGCCAGTCGTATATTAATGAATGATTTCCCGTCATTCCCCCAATCACAGATACCCGCGGTCGTACACGCGATCGAGGCCCACAGTTTTAGCGCAAAAATTACACCCGTCACGCTCGAGGCGAAAATCGTGCAGGATGCTGACCGACTGGAAGCCCTCGGCGCCATTGGATTGGCCCGCGTATTTGCGGTATCGGGCGCGCTGGGCGTGGCATTGTTTGACGCCGGGGACCCTTTTGCCCAGAACCGCTCCCTCGACGATAAACAGTTTGCGCTCGACCATTTCCAGAGCAAATTGCTGCTGCTGCCGAAAACCATGCAAACAGCCAAAGGAAAAGCGCTGGCAAAGCACAATGCCGATTTCCTGGTAGCGTATATGGCGAAACTGAGCGCAGAGTTGAACGGTGAGTATGAATCGCTGGATCACGCCGTTATTCAGTCTTTTAGCGCTGACTGATAGCGTTCACACCCGAAACGTAAATACCTTCGTTTTATGTTAACCTGTCGAATATCAATTTCGGCCGGTCAAATGTATGCAGGATAATCTTTCAGTTACAGGCGTTCAGGATCTGATGACAGACAATACCGGCATCGCGGTTCAGGCGATGCTGGATAAATTGCTGGAAATCTACGATGTGAAAACACTGGTGGCGCACCTTAATAGCGTTGGGGAGAATCACTGGAGCCCGGCCATTTTAAAACGCGTCGTGGCGAATGCCGCATGGCATCGGTTGAGTGATAACGAATTTTCTCATCTTAAAACGTTGTTGCCGACGCCGCCGGCACATCATCCCCATTATGCTTTTCGTTTTATCGATCTTTTCGCTGGAATAGGCGGAATACGCCGTGGATTTGAAGCGATAGGCGGGCAATGCGTATTTACCAGCGAATGGAATAAACACGCGGTGCGAACGTATAAAGCAAATTGCTACTGCGATCCTCAGACGCATCATTTCAATGAAGATATTCGTGATATTACCCTGAGTCACCATGATGGCGTGACGGATAATCAGGCTGCCGAGCATATTCGCCAACACATCCCGCAGCATGATGTTCTGCTGGCGGGTTTTCCCTGCCAGCCGTTTTCGCTCGCCGGGGTATCAAAGAAGAATGCGATGGGACGTGCGCATGGTTTTGCCTGTGATACGCAGGGTACGCTGTTCTTTGACGTGGTGCGGATCATTGATGCCTGTCGTCCCGCGATTTTTGTGCTCGAGAACGTGAAGAACCTGAAGAGTCACGATCAGGGCAAAACCTTCCGAATTATTATGCAGACGCTGGATGAGCTGGGCTACGACGTGGCGGATGCCGCCGATAACGGCCCTGATGATCCGAAGATCATCGACGGGCGGTATTTCTTACCGCAGCATCGCGAACGTATCGTGCTGGTGGGGTTTCGCCGCGACCTGAACCTGAAAGCCGATTTTACATTGCGGGATATTGTCACACGCTATCCGCAGCGTCGCGTCACGCTGGCTGAACTGCTTGAACCCGCCGTTGAAGCAAAATACGTTCTGACGCCGGTTCTGTGGAAGTATCTGTACCGCTACGCGAAAAAACACCAGGCGCGGGGAAATGGATTTGGTTATGGGATGGTCTATCCCTCTAACCCTGAAAGCGTAACGCGAACGCTGTCTGCGCGTTATTATAAGGTACTTGTAGATATCATAAAAAAGATGCATTAACGTACTGTTAAATAAAGTTATTGAATCTAGGTTCTATGTCCATTTTTTTGATGAAAAAGACATTTCATCAAAAAATATCGAAGATAGTTGTATTAAAATTCCTAAACGAGGTTCTTATATTTGAAGAGTGTTACTGGCCTGCTCCCCGTTGATTAATACACCCCGTGTTAGTAATGTCTTCATCTTGACCCAGACCTAGAATATGCTCCAGTCATAATCAGGAATAACCGGTTTGTCTGACTGCATATTCCGGCAAACGACAGACTTTTTAGCGAATTCGGATGGGGTCATCCATCCCTGCGCATAATGGGGACGCCTCTGGCTATAGTGTATGCGCTAGGTTCCGATTTCACACGCGCATCTTCCAGCGACATGAACCCATTTTCGTTCAGGCATTCCTGTCTCAGCCTACCATTGAATGATTCTACCGTGGCATTATCTGTCGGTGATCCCGGTCGTGAGAAGCCAATGCGTATACTGCGTTCATACACCCACTATCCAGCATTTCCCCTGCAAATTCAGAGCCATTATCCGTTTTCAGCAATTGCGGCAGGGGGCGTCTGAGCGCGATGCTGTTCAGCATCTCTGCGACTTCTGTTGAGCGCAGCTTTCGACCGTCAAACGACGCATCAGAGACAAAAATCCATCCCCCAGGCATGTTTGGGATACTGACCCTAGGACTGGTTCCGCTGCGCAGATTTATTGCGATGCGGTCGTTTGAGGCGCAGTGACAGTCCCTGTACGCGGTAGTGGCGGTAAATGCGTTTATGGTTATCCCGCCAACCCTCCTGCCTGAGCAGGATATGCACCCGCCGGTAGCCGTAATGCACTCGTGTTTCAGTGCTCTCCCGTATCCGCAGGCGCAGGGCGCTGTCATCGGCCGCCACAGGGCAGTAGCGGAACGAACTGCGGCTGACGGCAGACCTGCCGCTCACTGGGCCCGTAACCTGCCTGCAGAGCCCGGACCAATTCGCACAAACGTGCCAGCGTTAGTTATTTTTTGCCAGCACCTCCTGCAGCATCGCTTTGTCGAGGCTCAGATCGGCCACCAGTTTCTTCAGCCGCAGGTTTCCTCTTACAGTTGTCGTATGTGCTTCAGCTCTTAGGGGGAAATACCGCCGTATTTCTTGCGTCATGTATTGAACGTGGCATCGGAAATTCCCAACTTACGGCAGATCTTGCGTACCCAGTTCGGCCTGCTTCAGGACAAAGACAATCTGCTCTTTGGAGAATCGATGATTATTTCATCGGCACCACCTCCGTTCGGGGGGGCATCATACCGGAATTCTGTTTCTGAATGGAGCAGGATTTTGTGGTAGGGTCAAATAAGCCGCTAATGTATCCGGAAAAAATATCATTTGGTTACAGCTAAACATATCGCAAACGCAAATCTTGAAAAAGTCATATTGCTATGACCTGTTTTAGTTGACCACTAGTTCTCTAATTCATAGAATATTTGTATGCTGGTTTCCGATCAGTGCGGTAGCCATTCTAATTCTAAGGAAAATCACTGTGGTTAACTTCATTCGAAATTTAATTAATTCAAACAAAATAAAAACAATATTAGGGAGTTATGGAGACACAAAAACAAAATTTACTCAAGGTAAAGTAGCAGCATTACATAGATTAGAGGTTGCTCTTAAAGGAATGAATAACAAAGAGCATATTGCGTTTGCTCGTGACTGCTATAAAAATGTTAACTTCAGGAAGTTAATAAATCTCTACTCATTCTCAAATAAATATTTTATAAGTACTACATTAGAGAAAGAAGTACCAACATCTTTCATACTATTCACCTTCCTAGAATTTTATAAAGATAACATACATCTTTTTGAAGAATTTGATGAGTACAAGACGCAAATTGAAAATGCTTTTGTAACGAAACAATATTCAGAATGCTATAGTTTATTAAGTAAAGTAAAAGAAAAATTTGGAGATAGCATATGGTATTACGACGTTTTAATGGCAACCAATGTCGCTTCTGGGACAAATACAACAAATGAAGAGTTTGTCGTCAAAGATTTTGCTAGAATATTCCATATTACAAATCATTTATTTGAAAAGCATACATCTATCAGTAGTTTATCATACAAGCAGAAAGTAAAAATAGACACCCTTGATAGACTAAGAAAGCAATATACAAATTATGCTGACTTTATCTCATTTATTTTGCAGCCTACAAATCTTGATCCAGATATTGACTTGTATAATGTCCTACAGTTTTCACAAAGACTGTACCCAATTGACAAGTATCAAATCATAAAAAGATGTCTCATGGAAGTTATTATGGGGAACATAGTAAATCGAGAAGAAACAACTAATGATATTAGACAATTTGTTATAGAAATATCGTCAGTAGAAAAAAGTGGGTACTGGAAAAAGCTTCTTGATTCCATAAACTCTGAATTTGATGTTGATTTAGAACAGAACGAAATTCTAATTATAGAAAGATACTCACAAGGCGAATATAAACAAACCATTGATCTTTGTCACGCCTATTTACTGGAAAATCCTAGCAATTTTTCCACATTAGAAATTTATGCAAGAGCACTATTATTTGATAATGGGTCTAAACTTCGTGAAACGTTAACACAACCAGTTGATGACTTAACAAGTTTATTACTAATTAATTTAATCAATGCTTATAAAGAGCCTTCATCATATTATTCAGCGATCGAAGCAGTTGAAGATCTCAGATTTAGGTATCTGTGCTTTGATTTTATGCTGCCAATACTACCTACTTTCTATGCTTCATATCCATATCAAAACACAGAAAAATTAAAGCTTTCTTTAATAACCGTTTATAATTCTGATTTTTGCTTCACTCCAAAAAACAAATCCAGACTAGATAATTTGCTTTCTTATAAAGAACCATCTGACAATTATATTATTGAAGATAAGATCTATTCATTTTCAGAGTCTAGAAATCTAAGAGTGAGATTAACAGAAGAAATTAGCAACAGCAATAACGACAAAGAGAAAATCCTAATATTATTAGGCAAAATAAATGATTTACAAGATATTACCATCCCTGATAAATGCTATATAATAGCATCAACTTTATTAAAAATAAAAGAGTACAGCACCCTTATAAAACAGATCGTCGAGAATGTACTTGTTAATAGCTCGAGCCTAATATTATTTCCTGTGTCAGAGTTAGCACATGAATTAGATGAGAACGTTGAAATTACAGATGACAGTTTAGAAGCCGCTATTTTTAGTCATTTTATTTATCGGTATATTGATAAGGATTATATTGGTAACGTATCATATTTCGTCGATAGATATTTAGAGGAAAACGCAGCGGTAAAACCCAGTGAAATATTAGAAACAAAGCAAAACATTACAAATAAAGAATTATTTTTGTTGAAGGATGTATGCATTGAAGACATTCTTAGTGGTCTTGAAAATATCGATAAAATACTTCTAATGTTAACGGAAAGAATCAAGATATTAAACATTCTGATTGACAGAAGCGCTTTTTTTCATTTAAACAATGATGAAATTCGCTCATTAAACAATGAAGAAGAGAAAATATATAGTAAACTTCTCGTCAATAAACTTACCAAACACCACCTGTCAAATTTGATCCATATCGATTTTAATGGAATATTTTTAGCCAAATCTGACTTCTATAGACTTGCGTATGAAACAGCGAAAAAAATACATCGAGATGATCTATCGATACATATAGATTTTTTTATTTCGTCCAAGGCTAACAGTGAATCCGAACCGACAAATACGATGGATATAAAATCAGGAGATGATGCAAAGTTATATCATTACGGGCTTATTTATACAAATATGATTAATGATTTCATAATGAATAGCGAGTATGGCCTAGTTCGTTATCTAAGCTCAGAATTTAGACATGGTGTATTGCCAAATCAGATAAGAAGTGTTTTTGAAGCAGATTCTTTAGTTACACTTAAAATTGCCGATGAAGCATATGATGAGCCAATATTTTGGCTTGATAAAATTAGCAAGGTTGATACTTGCGCAAAAGAACATCTCACTATTTGCATCCAACGCTTTTCAAAGAAAATTGATTCTTTTATTATAGATACGAATGACCTTCTCATACCTATAATTTCGAACAAAGACGCAATTAAAGAAGCTGAAATTACATCAGGATTTATTTTTTCTGCAACAACCGAAAAATATAACGAATTAATGACCTTCGTAAATTGCATTATTGAATTAAAAGATGGTAACAATCATTTTACATATGAGGATTTTAAAGAGGCAATCGAAGAGTTTATCTGGCAGCAACTTGATCATTGTTTTATCGTTATGAAAGCTATAATTAATGAAGCTGTCAAACCTAATTTCAGAACAGAGTGCGATAAATTATTAAGCGTACTCTCCCAAAATAAAACAATCATAGATGACTGTCCAATCTCTGAGAAAATACAACTGGCTAAGTTTAATATCAGTGAAAAACTCTCTGACATTGAAAATTGGTTTCGACGACCAAGTAAAGAATTGGATGAAGATATAGAACTTGCCACTTTACTTATCGCCTCAAAAGATTACATAGAAGGGATATATTCTCCCCAAAAGATAAAAGTTGATTTAAGTCACAGTGAGTATGACTCTTTGAAACTTAGTAATTCTTCATTATTGAATTTAACTCGTTCATTAGTTACTATGTATAATAACTGTCTTAGGCACGGTAAAGATCTCATAGGAACACCTATATCTGTCAGTACTTCAGTTATTGATTTAAAATTGACTATTTCAGTTGAGAATGAAATATCTCATGATAAATACCTTGAACTAGTAAAAAGAAACATTGAAGCAGAGGTCAATTCTTATCCAAACAATGATTACAGTTATAGATTGAAGATAGAGGGTGGTACTGGTTTGTATAAAGTTTTTAAAAACATTCAAGATGGATTTAAAAATGGACGATTCATAGTTCAACTAAATGGGAATACATTTAAACAAATAATCGAAATAAATTTGGAGTAAATATGAACATTCTTATCATTGAAGACAATTTATACAAGAGTGATAAAGTATGCATGTTTATGAAAGAAATTTTTCAAAATTCTATAATAACATTAGCATATTCTGTTTCAAGCGGTATCAAAAAACTTAATTCTGAAGAGTTTGATTTGGCAATTATAGATATGAGTCTCCCTACTTTTGATAAGAATCAAGGTGAACCACCCAGTCAACCTAAAGTATTTGGTGGTTTAGAAATTGCTAAACATATTCATCGTAAAAAGTCGAAGGTAAAGTATATTATACTAACTCAATATAAATCATTTGCGGAAGACGATAAACGCTATGATTTAGCATCCATTGAAAATATTTTCAAAGACAAATATCTTAAAAATTCTCTTGGCTGTGTATATTACGACAACTCAAGTCTTAACTGGAAAAAAGAAATAACTAACATATTGGAATTAGAATGAATAGAATAATTATTGTGGATGATGATGAAATACGCAGAAGAAATATAATTCAACGGCTTAATCATGAACATGATATACCTGAAGAATGGATTGATGAAAGCGACTCTATCAACTCAGCCATTCAGTTACTCAGAAGCACTTATTACTCAATTGCTTTAATAGACATGGGCCTACCTACGCTATCTGGTGACACACCGGATAACTTCGGTGGTCTAACAATAGTAGAATCTATTTATAAAAACAAAGTAAAAACCCCTGGTTTTATTCTGGGGTATACCGCTATTATTGATAACCTAGAAGAAAAGACTGTTGCATTCAAGGATAAAGGTTTTAGATTAGAACAGAGCATTGCAGGAGATTATTCCTGGTTAAATAATGCTAAAGCAGAAATAAAACATTTCCTTAATGTATTCTCAAATTATGAAAGGGGTAACTTCAATATTTCTGTTTTAACTATTCATGGCATTAGAAGTTACGCTTCTTGGCAAGAGGATATTGAGAGGATTATCTCAAATAATACTGAATCGAAATCACAAACATTCTTTCATTATAAACATACATTAATATCAACTTATTCATTTCTTAAATCTAAAAAAAGAGAAGAAATACTAGAGCATTTCACCAGTGAGCTAAGGCAATGGATTAATACAAATAGAAGTAATAAGATTGTTTGCGTTGCACATAGTTTTGGTACCTTTTTACTGATGGAGGGAATAAAGAGATTAGATGATAATAGATTGACCAATAGTTTAGATCTTATAATTCTCTGCGGGAGTGTTCTCCCTGAAAATTATAAATTTGATTTTTTATCTAGCAACCGAGAAGTGCATATTGTAAATGAGTGTGCAATCAATGATTACCCATTACTTTTGAATGAAGCTATTGTCAAAAATGCAGGATTAGCCGGGATTCTCGGTTTTAAAATGTTTAATGGTCAGAAGATAAAAAACCGATACTTTAATGGTGGGCACTCATTGTTCTTCAGTGAAAATCATATAATGAAATACTGGGTTCCACTTTTTAATGATAAGGAACGTATCATTGATGTTAATGAGGGTATCAATCAGGGTGTTTTCTTTAAAATCATGTTGCGACTAAGTCAACTTGTTGGGAAGATTTTTAAATAATAATGTCAGGTGTACCGGTGATGACCCTGGCCCAAAATCCAGAATCATTCAGAAACAGAATTCCGGCATGATGATCCCCCCTGAACGGAGGATGTACTGATGAAAAAGTCACGATTCACCGAAGAACAGATTATCTTTGCCCTGAAGCAGGCTGAACTGGGTACGCCAGGTCTGTCGTAAGCTGGAAATACCCGATGCCGCGTTCTATACATGGTGCAAGAATACGGCGGTATTTTCCCTTCAGAACCGAAGCATATGCGGCAGTTGGAAGAGGTGAATTTGCAACTGAGGAAACTGGTGGCCGATCTGAGTCTCGACAAGGAGATGCTGCAGGACGGTGCTGGCAAAAAAGAACTGTCGCTGGCGCGTTTGCGAGAATGGGTCAGGGACCCGCAGGTCTGCTTCGTACTGCGGGTCAGGCGCAGTTCGTTCCGCTACCGCTCTGTAGCGGCCGATGACAGTGCCCTGCGCCTGCGGATACGGGAAATCACTGAAAAGCGCGAGCATTACGGCTACCGGCGGGGTCACATCCAGTTCAGGCGGGAGGGCTGGAGAGATAACCATAAACGCATTTACCATCTACTACCGCGAACAGGGACTATCACTGCGCCTCAAACGGCCGCATCGCAATAAATCTGCACCGCAGCGCTAGCAGCAACTACAACCCTTCAAAAATATACTGTATACATAAACAGCTAGTTATGTTAGGGTTTTATTCGTGATTACTCGTCACACATTCAACCCAGATGGAGTTAGTATGCAAGAGTTACAACCGGTCATTGATGAACTTATTGAACAATCACGAGACGCAGATAAGCGTAAACAAGATGAAGAATTGTGTCTTTTGAATAAGGTTCTGGAGATCTATGACCAGAAGGTTGTAGCAGAAGTATTACGTGCGGTGAGTGGAAGTGACTGGACGCGCGAAACAATTAATCGCTGGGTAAATGGTAAGTTGACTAGCAAAAAATTAGTTGATGTCGAAATCAAAATGCTAAGGAGTTTATTACCTTCACCTCCACCTCACTATGCTCAGAGTCGTTTCCGCTTTATTGACCTATTTGCCGGTATTGGCGGGATTCGTAGTGGTTTTGAGGCCATTGGCGGAAAATGCGTATTCACCAGCGAGTGGAATGACTATGCCGTCAGAACTTATAAAGCTAATTGGTATTGTGATGAAAATGATCATATTTTCAACTCTGATATTCGGGATGTCACACTGAGTAATCAGGATGATATTACTGAAGAACAAGCTTACACCCACATCGATAATAGTATTCCTGATCATGATGTCCTTTTGGCTGGTTTTCCTTGCCAACCCTTCAGCCTTGCAGGTGTCAGTAAAAAGAATTCATTAGGACGTAAACACGGGTTCGAATGCGATACGCAAGGAACACTCTTTTTTGATGTTGCTCGCATTATTATGGCAAAGCAGCCTGCTGTTTTTGTCTTAGAGAATGTGAAGAATCTGAAGAGTCATGATAAAGGTAAAACCTTCCGTGTCATCATGGATACCCTAAACGAACTAGGTTATGACGTCGCAGATGCTGATTCTATGGGGGCTGATGATCCTAAGATTATTGATGGCAAAAATTTTCTTCCTCAACATCGTGAACGTATTGTACTGGTGGGATTCAGGCGCGATTTAAATCTTGCTGAAGGATTCACTCTTAGAGACATAGTCAAAGAGTTCCCGCAGCGGCGGCCGACAGTTAAAGATTTGCTCGATACTGATGTTAATGAGAAGTACATTTTGACGCCCAAACTTTGGGATTATCTTTATAAGTATGCCAAAAAGCATAAAGAGAAAGGGAATGGGTTTGGATTTGGTCTTGTTAATTCTTTAGATAAATCAGCCAGTTGCAGAACGCTCAGTGCCAGGTATCACAAGGACGGATCTGAAATTCTGATTGATCGTGGTTGGGATATGAGTATTGGTGAAAAGGAATTTAATGATCCAGAAAATATGTCTCGACGCCCGCGTAGGTTGACCCCGAGAGAATGTGCTCGACTTATGGGGTTCGAACAGCCTGGAAAAGTATCTTTTCGGATTCCTGTATCAGACACTCAAGCGTACCGACAGTTTGGAAACTCCGTCATAGTACCAGTTTTTGCCGCAGTGGCCCGTTTACTTGATTCAAGAATTGCCCGCGCTGTTGAAATACGAAAATCGAAGAAACTAAGCAACGTGAGTTGATTTCAAACAAAAAAGCGCCCAACGGCGCTTTTTTTGTGAATTGATTATCGTTAAATTGAAAGTAATCAATATATGATAGGTCGACACAATGGATACCAGACTTAGCGAACATTTTAACTTTGCGGCAGGAAAATCTCTGAGTGCTGTTGATGCTGTACCTTCTAGGTCTAATCAGCATGAGATTGGAGGATTGGTTAAAGTTGGCTTTGGACAAGCAATTGGTGATGTTTCGTACGGAGAAAAGCGACAAATCTCATGTTTAATGGTTTGGTTATCTGACGATGATGACAATAACCTGACATTAAGAACAACAGTAACTTGGTATAATGCAAGAGCTGGTAAATCGCACCGTGGTCCCGAGTATCGTCTTTACTATCCTAGTAATGAGGTCACGGAGCGGATGGGGGAAGGCGATTTTCTTCTAACTGCTCTTCGACATGACAATGAGCTAGTAATGTGTTTTGCTCCCAAAAATAGTCAAGTCGAATGGCAATTGCGGTCGTTGTTCGGGCTTGCCCTAGGTAATATTACTGATCATCATTTCCATGGCGCCGAGCTATCAAATAAAACGTTGTTGTTGCCAATTAGAATTTTTCTAGAAGAAATTGGAATTATTTTTGAGCCGGAACTAGACCCCCGAGATGCTACTTTGGAATGGCTGCTTACTCGATATCCTGATGGTTTCCCTACTTCTAAAATTTTTTCAGAATTGGCCCGTGAGCGAGTTGGTCGTCATTCTATTGGCTCTCCTGATGAAACTCTCATGGCCTGGCTGGGTGAAGAGGAAATGCTATTTCGTGTAATGGAAAGACATATCGTCAGGCAGCAGCTTCAGGCTGGATTTGGAGCGGAGAAGAATGATGTTGACGCCTTTATTCAATATTCTCTGAGTGTTCACAACCGCCGCAAGAGTCGCGTCGGTTTCGCTTTTGAGAATCATCTCGAAGCTGTGTTTATGGAACACGGCCTATTGTTTGAAAAAGGTAGTCGCCGTAATGTTACGGAAAATAATTCAAAACCCGATTTTTTATTTCCGTCATTTTCTGCCTATCATGAACAAGGGTATTCACATGATAAACTGTTCCTTCTCGCAGCTAAAACTACATGCAAAGACCGCTGGCGACAGGTTTTAGCAGAGGCTGGTCGTATCCCTAAAAAGCATTTGATCACCTTACAATCAGTAATCAGTACTAACCAACTAGAGGAAATGAGATACCACCAGTTACAGTTGGTAATTCCATCCCCAATACTCTCCCTTTATTCACCTGACAGTCAGGGTTTCTTAATGCCGCTATCTGAATTTATTGATGTCGTCAAAGATACTAACCTAGCGTGAGCAAATGCGTAATTTCACCTATGCACTTGCTTCTAGATTCGATTTAGTGAGGTAATTAAGAGGCAGGCAGGTGCTATGCAATAATTTGCTATGTATGGCAAGCTTTCTGCATTTATTGGATGATATACCTTAGATTTAACTGGAAAATTCAGTTTTGGAATTTACCATATATACCCAAATGCACTACTCTCTAAAGGTGAATGACCGACTAACGAATCTGAAAAAACTTAAAAGCGGTGGCTAGTTTTTGTTGACCACTACAAAGCGTATTGGATAATTTGTAGAGTAGTTCGCTGCCCTTGCGTTTTTCTTAATGATATCAACTGGAGGAGTCTATGCTCAATGCCTCTCGCAAATCCACTCGCGACAAGCAAATCAAATTACGGGTCACCAGTGAAGAACTGGCGGTGATCGATTATGCTGCACTCTTGCTAAACAAGACTCGTAATGATTTTATCATAAAACAGGCTGTCTTTGAGGCATCTAACATTATTATAGATCGACGAGTGTTTGTTCTGGATGATGAGCGATACCTGATGTTTTTGGAGCATCTTGAGGCTCCAGTGCAGAACATGGAGGGGCGCAAACGACTAATGGATGTTAACCCTGAATGGAAATAATCAGGTGACCTCGATCCTATGCACAAATTCTGTACAAATGCCTTTGTAAATAGACCCGTTTTAGTTCCACGCACTTTTTGAGAACCCAGCCAGATTGACCCTGATGTTATACAGGGTTCGTCCTGACTACTTAAGGTTCGAAATAGATGAATCCATCATTACAGACAGCTCTACGGAACACGGGGACCCGGCGTGGGTCTGTCCTGTCAGCCAGCCTGAATCCCTCACTATCCAGACGGGTTCGTTCCGCTGGGAGGCGATTCCAGCATCTGTGACGCGCTGGCGAAAGACCGATGCCTGATCTCCTCCCTGAAAATCATCTTGGGTGGTTATGAACAATTTCGCATACTTAGACAAATCAATATATTAGTCAGCGTGAGACGTTTTCAATATCCTGTTCGAACTCAGAAAAGACAAATTGCCTGACATGTAGTATCGACTTCAAGTTCAGTTTTTGCCCGATGTTACGGGTGTAGGTATAGATGGTTTTTGGCGCCAGAAAAATTTTGCGTGACGCAGCCTCTATATCATCAGTTCCCAGTAAAGCAAAAAGCGTCTTCTTTTCTTTCTCAGTAAGCATACTCAGATTCCTGCAATTAGCGATATGGTTTAACGCGTAGTCAATTGCATGTGTGCGCCCGTTGACCAGTTGCCATCGAAATTCCACAAAGCAGGATTTTCTGTATATCGTCACCAACGGTTCAAGTACTCTTGAGCTAACATCTTTTCCCCCGATAAAAATCAGACGATGGCCATCACTAAAGTTCTTTCTTTTAAGTAGCCTGTAAATCGACCCCAGACTGCTAAATGACTCAATATCAATAAGGCACAGTTTTCTGGTAGCAGGTGCCTGCTGAAGCATCACAGACAATGCGTTACGTAAAAAAATATCTTTCGTCAAAATCATGTGTGACATAAACATAACCACGTGGTTTCAGTCATCAGAGAAAAGGGGCCTTAAGGCCCCTACAGGTAACATCAGTTTTAGAATCCGATCCGGATACCGGCCACACCCTGGATCGGTGTTTCGATATGGCTTCCCTGACGGTAGTTCGCCTCACCGTACAGGGTCACGTCTTTGCCCACGTCCACCGACGCGCCCAGGCCGTACTTACCTGACGTGCCTTTGACGTTGTTGTCGAAGCGGTTACGCCCGTTGATGGTGACTTCATTCGAGTCAGCGAACTCCTGCACCACCGCCGCGGACAGGTAAGGCCTGAACTCCGTCGCGCCCAGGCCGAACTTACCGGCAAGCTTCGCGCCCGCTTCACCCGTGACGGAGCGCGGCGTGCCGGTGTTTCCTTTCATGCCGTTGCTGAGCTTCACGTCCTCGCGGGTCATCTGCACGAACGCCATCCGGGCATAAGGGGTGAGGCTCAGGTCGTCGCGGATACTGAACTGGTAGCCACCTTCCACTGCGGTACTGAGCGCATACTGTGTCCAGTCACCGCTGGTTTTACCCCCGTTGGTCATGACGGCGCTGAGTTTGTTGTTCAGGCGGTTGCCCTTCACCACGCCGTCAGCGTAGAAGCCGCTGGCGTCGAACCAGGTGGCATACAGGCCGAGGCCGTAGCTGTCGATTTTGCTTTTACCGCCGCGAGCATGTTTTACCGTGTTGTCGCTGTAAGACATGAACGCCCCCGTGACGAGGCTGCCGCGGTCAAAGTCAGTCCGGATGTCAGCACCGATTTCCATGCCATTCTGGTTCAGGGTGTAGGCCGTACCATTGCTGGTATCGGTATCTGTTTTGCTGCCGAGGTAGTGTCCCCAGACGTTGCTTTCCGGTCCGGTTTTATCCAGGCTTGCACGATACGTGCGCAGGCCATCCAGCTCGCCGTGGATAACGTTCAGACCGGCATTGGACATGGCCAGAACAGCATCGGTTGCCGGGGTAGTCATCGGCTTCTTGCCACCACTGCCGTTACCGCCCGCGTTGCCGTTGTCACCGCCGCCAGGGTTCTCACCGCCGCCCGGGTTCTCACCACCGCCCGGATTCTCACCGCCGCCCGGATTCTCACCGCCGCCCGGATTCTCACCGCCGCCCGGATTCTCACCGCCGCCAGGGTTCTCACCGCCGCCCGGATTCTCACCGCCGCCCGGATTCTCGCCGCCGCCAGGGTTCTCACCGCCGCCAGGGTTTTCACCGCCGCCAGGGTTCTCACCGCCGCCAGGATTTTCACCACCGCCAGGATTCTCACCGCCGCCAGGGTTCTCACCGCCGCCAGGGTTCTCACCGCCGCCAGGGTTCTCACCGCCGCCAGGGTTCTCACCGCCGCCAGGGTTCTCACCGCCGCCAGGGTTCTCGCCTCCGCCAGGGTTCTCACCACCGCCCGGGTTTTCACCGCCATCGTCGGTTGCGCCGAGGTACCAGACGTTACCGCCGGTGAGGCCGTCCTTATTCTGCTGGCTGTACAGGGTGTACATGTACGTCCCGCCGTCCACAACCCGGGTGCTTCGCCCGGACGCCGTGACCATTTCAAAATCAATGTCACCGCCCTTCTCATGGATGAGGTTCAGCGTCAGGTCCGTGTGGTCTGATATCTCTTTACCGGAGTCAGCCACGGCAATACCAAACTGACCGGTGCCCTGCTCGATGGTGACGAAGTTGCCTTTACGGTCGGCAAGAGAAGTGTTTAAGAGGAAGTTCCCGGTGCCGTTCAGCTCCATAATCGTCAGTTTCGCGAATTCACCGTCGCTGTTGCGCAGGAAATTGACGTTACCGCCGTTCATGGTGAGCTTATCAACCTGAGCCGGAGTCAAACTGGCTGAGGCATCAGTGAGGTCGGAGACAGAGAGGGTGCCGCCCGTGATATGTACGTCCGTTGCGAGGGAGCCTGCGTACATCAGCAGTTCGCCACCGGCGTTAATCTGAGTCTCGCCGCTGGCCAGTGCCCCGGTCATCAGCCAGGACTGTCCGCCATTGATGGTGGTATTGGTGGTCATGCTGCCACTGGAGACACGCTGACTGCCATCATTTAGGGTGGTAGAGGTGGCCGTCCCGCCACTGTAGACGATCTGATAACCACCATTGATGGTAGTGTCAGTGGCTGTACCACCGCTGGAGACGTACTGATAACCACTATTGATGGTAGTGTCAGTGGCTGTACCACCGCTGGAGACACGCTGTTCGCCACCATTGATGGTGGTAGAGGTGGCCGTCCCGCCACTGTAGACAGTCTGAGTGCCAGCATTAAAGAAAGTGCCGTCACCATTGATGGTAGTGTCAGTGGCTGAACCACCACTGGAGACGTACTGAGTACCATTGCTGTTGATGGTCGTCGAGGTGGCTGAACCACCACTGGAGACGTACTGAGTACCCCCAATGTTGATGGTTGTGGCTGTGACCCTTCCACCTGAGACGTATTGGCGGCCGCTAGAATTAATTGTGGTGTCAGTGGCCATGCCGCCAGTGTAGACATACTGGATTCCAGCGAAGATACCACCAACAATAGTAGTACCTGTGGCAGTGCCGCCATCGTAAATGTGCTGAAATCCGCGTTTGAGAGCCGTACTTATGGCAACGCCGCCAGCGTAGATGTGCTGGGTTCCAGAACTGCCAGCGGCGATGTTGTTATCGATGGTGGTTCCAGTGGCTGTACCGCCACTGGAGATATGCTGTGCTCCAGCACTAATGGTCGCACTAATGGCGGAGGCGCCACTGTAAATGTACTGGGTTCCATTACTGACATTGGTACTGGTAGCCGAGCCGCCAGCGTAAACGTATTGTGCTGCTCCTGAATGGTCTAGTAAGGTACCGGAGGCAGTACCGCCACTGGAGATGTGCTGAGTTCCACTCCAATAGATGCCGGTGTTAATGGCAGTTCCCCCAGAAACGTGCTGGACTCCGCCCCCGTAAAGAAATGCACCTGAAGCCGTGCCGCCACGGGAGATGTGCTGAATTCCTCCACTGCTTATCCTCGTTGATGTGGCTGCCCCCCCCCATTCTATATGCTGTTCACCACCACTCTTAATGGTAGTAGCAGAAGTAGTTCCGCCGCTAACTCTCTGAGTTCCGCCATCATTTATAGTAGCAAAGGTGTCAATACCGTTGACGCTCTGAGTGCCACCACTATTTATAGTGGTAGAGGTAGTCATGCCATTCCAGGCGACGTACTGCTCCCCACCATCGTTTATGGTAGTAAGGATGGCCATGCCGCCACTAGAGACGTTCTGGACTCCAGCGTTGTTAATGGTGGTAGAAGTGGCTATGCCGACACTAGAGACGTTCTGGATTCCAGCATTATTGATGGTTGTAGAAGTGACCATGCCGCCACTTGAGACGTTTTGGATCCCGGCACTATAGATTGTTGTAACAGTGGCTGTACCATTAACGTTCTGAGTGCCATCGTTGATAGTGGTGCTGGTAGCTGTTCCACCACTGTAGATGCGCTGACTACCACCATTGTTGATGGTAGTAGAAGTGGCTGTGCCAGTGACACTCTGGTAACCACCGTCGATGGTAGTAGTGATTACCTCACCACCGCTGGAAACATGCTGATTACCACCACTGTTGATGGTAGTGGAGGTGGCAGAGCCGCCACTATAAACGTACTGAGTTCCGCTGCTGTTGATGGTAGTGGAGGTGGCCGAGCCGCCACTGGAGACGTTCTGATAACCACCGCTGTTGATGGTAGTGGAGGTGGCCGAGCCGCCACTGGAGACGTTCTGATAACCACGACTGTTGATGGTAGTAGAGGTGGCTGAGCCACCATCGTAGACGTACTGATAACCACCACTGTTGATGGTAGTGGTGGTAGCTAAGCCATTAACGCCCTGACTACCACTGTTGTTGATAGTGGTACCTGTAGCTGTGCCGCCAAAATGGATGCTCTGATAACCTCCGTTGATGGTAGTGGAGGTGGCCGAACCGCCACTGGAGACGTACTGATAACCACGACTGTTGATGGTAGTAGAGGTGGCCGAGCCGCCGCTGGAAACGTGCTGATAACCACCACTGTTGATGGTAGTGGAGGTGGCCGAGCCGCCACTGGATATGTACTGAGAGCCACGATTGTTGATGATGGTGTTAGTGGCATTACCTCCATCGTAGATTATTTGTAGGGCGTTTGAAAAAGTGCCTGTAGACCCACCGTTAAGCGTTGTGTCAGTGGCCGTGCCACCGCTGGAAACATGCTGATTACCACCGCTGTTGATGGTAGTAGAGGTGACCGAGCCACCACTGAAAACATACTGATAACCACTGTTGATGGTCGTAGAGGTGGCAGAGCCACCACTGGAAACGTGCTGTTCACCACCACTGTTGATGGTGGTAGAGGTGGCCGTTCCGCCACTGAAAACGCCCTGATAACCACCGTTGTAGATGGCAGTAGAGGTGGCAGAGCCACCACTGGAAACGTGCTGTTCACCACCACTGTTGATGGTGGTAGAGGTGGCCGTTCCGCCACTGAAAACGCCCTGATAACCACCGTTGTAGATGGTAGTAGAGGTAGCCGAGCCGCCACTGTAAACGTTCTGAGCACCGCTGATGCGAATGATGGTGGAAGTGACCGAGCCGCCATTCGAGACGTTCTGAGCACCACCGCTTATAAAAGTGTTGGTAGCCGAGCCGCCATTGGAGACGTTCTGAATACCACCGTTGTAGATGGTAGTAGAGGTAGCCGAGCCGCCATTGGAGACGTTCTGAGCACCGCCGTTGCTAATGATAGTGGTAGTGGCCGAGCCGCCACTGTAAACGTTCTGAGCACCGCTGATGCGAATGGTGGTGGAGGTGACCGAGCCGCCATTCGAGACGTTCTGAGCACCACCATTGCTTATGTAAGTGGAGGTAGCCGAGCCGCCACTGTAAACGTTCTGAGCACCACCGCTTATAAAAGTGGAGGTAGCCGAGCCGCCACTGTAAACGTGCTGAGCACCACCGCTTATAAAAGTGGTGGTGGCCGTTCCTTCACTGATGCTCTGAGAACCACCATTGTTTATGTGAGTGTAGGTAGCCGAGCCGCCATTGTCGACGCTCTGCTTGCCCTGACTGTTGATGGTAGTAGAAGTGGCAGTGCCTCCACTGTCAATGAACTGACTCCCACCGCTGTTGATGGTAGTGATGGTGGCCTTGCCACCACTATTAATGAACTGATAACCATTATTGATGGTCGTGGAGGTAGCAGTATCGCCTGAATTAAGACTCTGTGTACCCGTTACCGTCACGCCCACATAGTCCACGGCCTTAACCGGCCCTGAGGGCAGCAGCATGGTACCCAGCAGCAGTGCCAGGGCGCTTTTCTTCGGTGCCAGCTTCGGGCGGCCCGGGCCTCTGGCCAGTTCAGAAGTGACCACCCACTGTTGGCGCGACTCGCACCAGACGGTGGTATATATCTTGTTCATATTTACGTCCCTTTCTTGTCAGTTAATTCCGAGTGCAGACGGTCCACCATGCCGGTCACCTGCTTACCGGTTATCAGGCTCGTGCACTCATACTGTCGGGGGGTGTTTTTGTGATGCGGGCACCACAAAAAGTCCGTGTGGTCAAAATCCACCGATGTGTCATCCCAGCAGCCGTTACAGCCGTGGCTGCTGAACACCCGCCAGGGGGTGTAAAATTCACTGTTGGGGAGACTGAATCCGCTGATTAACACCACCGGGATACCGGAAGCCCAGGCAAGCCAGGACAGCCCGCTGCCCAGACCGATGAAGAAGCTCGCGTGCTTCAGCAGGTCCACCCGCTCCTGAAGCGGAATATTGCCCGTGAAGTCCTCGGCGCCCTGGGGAATGTGGTTCCAGACGAAGCCCTGGCCGTAATGCGCCTCGCGGTCAATGCACAGCACCCGGTATCCCAGTGACTTCAGATGGGCAACCACCTCTGCCCAGCCATGTCCGTTGTTCCAGTATTTCGACTGAGTGGTGGACTGCACGCCGATGCAAACGTAGGGCTCCGCAATCTGTCGCTGTGCATCCAGCCTCAGGCGCGGCGGACACTCCCGCGGATCGACCCCGAGGATGTAGCCGGCATTGCGGTGAAAGCCGACCTTCCTGAAATCAACCGGCTGATGACTGGTGTCGCCTTTGAAGAAAAGGCCGATATACCAGGACGCGTAGGGATTCACCGTCTGCAGACGGTCCTTGGTGGAGAACGTGATCTCCGGATACTGCGCGCTCAGCAGGTCAATGATTTCCTGCCCCATGACGCATTCAAGCTGGCACCGGTGCAGCTGGCGGAATCGCTCGGCGTAATGGAACCAGCCCAGCATGTCGCCCAGCGTGCCGGTGGGGAAAAAGACGACGACCGGCTTGTCCTTCATGTTCAGCGTTTCATCCAGGAGCGGACTTGCTTCACCCTGATGGAAGACCTGAATACGGAAACGAACATAATATTTTTTATTACTGGTGACCCACCCGCCTTCTGAATCACAGCTGAACAGAATATTGCCGCTGTCATCATCCATTAAAATGACGTGCCATTTTCCTTCCGGAAGATAAACGCGGGCACCGTAATTAAAGTCAAACAGAATGCCTTCCGGACCGGTGCAGGTCGGAAACTCAGGTGGGTTAGAAAAGCTGGCTGACATATCGTATTTATCCTCTGTGATAATTTTAAATCTGTAATAATTCGGTTAAAGGCATCGCTGTATTTAAAGCAATGTCTTTTTGCGGCAGGCTGAACAATTTCTCAGGATGTGACGATGCGCCTGAGCGCCTGCTATTTACAGCACGTGCCGTGGCTTGCTAATGGCATTTAACTCATTCGCGATAACGCACGCCTAAAAAATAAAAGGAGAAGAGCCGTTAAATGTATGAACAGAACTCCCGCATACTTAAAGGCTTTGAAAATAAATATCCCTGAAAGAGTTGTACGCCTTTATCTTTCAGAAGGGCCAGCTGCTCTTTATTCTCCACGCCCTCGGCAACGACCTGGATTTGCAGGCTCTTTGAGAGAGAGACAATGGAGTCAATGATCGCGGAATAAATTAACGAACCATTGCTGGCAACGGTAAGACATTTATCTATCTTGATTGTTGAAAAGCCGGAATGCTCCAGGTATTTAAGGCTTGAGCTCCCGCAGCCGAAATCATCAACAGCAAACTGCACCCCCGATCCCGTAAGTTGCTGCATGGCATCCAGTGCAAAGTCATCCAGCACCATGGTTCCGCGCTCGACAATTTCAAGAATGACGGCAATCTTCCCGTTAAAATGGGCATTAAAATCTTCAAGGGCCTCAATCACCCGGGGTGAGTTCAGTTGCCTGCCACATATATTGAATGATAAATGAAAACCTTCCGGCAACAGTTCCATATAAGGCGTGAAGTGATGCTTCACGCTCTTCATAAGATCGCAGGTTACATCGTTAATAACCTCGCCGGACTCCATCATTGAAATATAACTTTCCGGGGTATACAGGATCCCTTTCTGTTTTACCCTCAGCAGGACTTCTCCGCCAATCAGCTCCCGGGAGTTATAGACTGGCTGTATATACGGTATGAATTCCGCTTCACTTAACTCCGCTGATACAATCCTGTTCCTGACTGCCGTATGCCAGGAACTGAACATACGTTCAAATTTCATCAGTATCGTGATGAGTTTCATTTCATTCGCTCCTTATTCTCTTCCGGCAACGGCAGCCGTTCTGCCCCGGCAATTTGCCCGGTGAAGCCATCATGCCCGTGCATTCCAGTGACCTCATTTTCTGGAGGTATGGTAGCCATGCCCGTTTCCTGGTGACAATATGTATCGCCAATATGTCTAATTACCGACAATAAAACTGTTAAAAAGGAAAATTACAAGCTATAGCTCTGCGAAAAGCGTCTGGAAGGGAGGTTGTGGTATCATTGGAAACGAGTCGGCAGGGTACGTTATCACAGGAAGGTTGCGTCTTCTGGCCCCTTCCACCATGAGGCGCGGAGAATCGGAAATGGTTTATTTGATCGATATGCGGATTAAGTATCGCACTGAGGACGGCGCGATGTGGTTACAGGATGATGAGGGCTCACTCATCGTCCTGACGGTGATAATGAACAGACTGCTTTCGTACCTGATTGAACAGCGCGCTCAGGTTGTGCCGCGGGATGACCTGCTCCATAACGTCTGGGATTTACATGGCCTGCATTCTTCAAATCACACGCTGAATAAATACCTGTCCGAGCTGAGAAAACAGTTCAGGGCTTTTGGTGTTAAAACGGAGTGTATAACCACTATCCCCAGAATAGGCTTTATGTTTAACGGTGATGTGGACGTGCAGGTTATTGAAGAGGAGGAGGCGGAGATTGTTCCTGATTCAGCCCCCGACAGCAGTACTGCTCATGCTGTTAACGACACGGCTGAAAAAACGGACGCGTCCTTTTTCTCCGGTCGTTTATTTATTACAGCGACAATCGCCCTGTGTGCCATCGCGACGGGAATTTATTTGCTCCCTGCCGGCACACTGCTTCATAAAGACGAGCAGACACAGAAGAAAGATATGCCGACGTATTTTCTCTTCAGCTATGGCCAGTGCCCGGTTTACACCACGCAGAATAATTCCCCGGCGCTTTCAGAACGTAAAAAACAGCTTTTTACCGAACTGGTAAAAGAGGAAAATATTTCCTGTCTGAACGGCATGACCTTCCTTTACCAGGTTTCCGAGGCTTATCTTTACGGCCGTGAAGGCAGGGCGTTTATCAGCCGGTGTACCCTGAAAGATAATGAATACATTTCCTGTCTGAATTATTACTGGAGTGGTTATGAACACAGGAATTAAGAAGAAATGGATTGCCTTAATCATCTCAGGGCTGATAGTCACGACCGCTGGATTGATGTGGCTGAAGCGTTCACAGAAACCCGGCCTGAAAATAAACTGTTCAACCATTCTTCATTATGACCATGCAAAACCAGATTATATTTCCACTCTGGAGTTAACGTTCAGACTGGACAGTGATTTTGAAGGGCTGGTCGTGCTCTCTGGCAGTATTGACACTGCCACTGGCAGGCAGACTGTCTCCCGTAACATCACTTTTGACTATGATATTAAGGTTCCCGGGGAAATAATCGTGAGAAACATGGGCTATATAAAAACATCCAGGGATAATGCTGATGATGATATTCTCACCCGAAGTTTCTTTTATGTTCCTGAAGGTACCGGGCGCCAGTTACGATTAAGCCCTTTAGGTAATGCCTGGTTACTGGGAAATCCGCAGTCACCCTTTGCACTGTGTGTGAACCAAAAAAACTGAACGGCTCTCTTCCTGCCGGGCATGTACCTCGCAAGGGAGCCTGTCACGCGACGCCCGGGTTCACCTTACCGGGCAGGGTGAAGGTGCGGATGGCAATGTCGAGCTTGCCGCTCCTGTTCACCGTTCGGCCCGTTTTCTGCTACTGAGGGGATCATCACGCGCTGCCATATGGTCCGATCGACTTTCTCCATCAGGCGAAGATGATACCGTCCCTGCGCGGATGAAGCTGGCTCCTGTTCCAGCAGTGTATTTCTTTCCTTCAGACCTGGTCATTATTGTTCTCTAACTGTTTAACATCAATTTCTTTTGCTCTGTATGCAATAATATATAAATCGCAACAATTCACTGTAATTGATGCGTTTCCGGCATAAATCCTGTTTGTCTTCTACTGTGATCCGGAAATTGTTTGTTCCGGATCTTCTTCATCAGACCGGGGGTTTTCGGCCCATCACCACATTATGTACTTACAAACTTTTTTACTGAAAAATTCCCTCTAAGCTACAAATTTTATTGTCGATCCACAGTTCCTGTTATGATAATGCCGGTTTGGAAAGAATCTTCATTGGATGAAGGTGCAATGTATCCATGGAGAACGTATTGACCGTAGGGAAGGTATGCAAGTAACGGTGTTTGATTATATCGAGTGCGACTACAATTGCTGGCTTCGTCACAGCGCCTCAGGCAGCCTCAGCCCTGAACAATTTGAAAACCAGAACCTCGTTTAAAACCGTGTCCGCATTACACGAGTAGGATCAGGCTGGTTTAATCGTCTCATTAAACGGGTGGATGAATTTTATCCATTTTCACTTTTTATCAGATTGATCTACGGATACTAAGGTTAAGGCAAAAGATCCTTTGCATCACAATTGAGAACCTCGGCGAACTGATAAAGCTTCTCAAGGGTAATGTTTACTTCACCGCGCTCTATTCTACCGACATAGCTCCTGTCGATATCTGTCAACAACGCTAGTTTTTCCTGAGATACGCCCAGTTCTTTACGCTTCTTCCGCAATCTCCTTCCGAAAAGGATAGCTAAGTCTTTCATTTTTGTCTCGTTAAAGACAAAAACTATCCAAAGTTGCGGCATTTAAAGCCACGGATTATAATCCGTTTTTTTATATGTTTTCTAATGTTGAGAGACTAATGCCGCAACTGAAGCACAAAAACTATGCTCATATCCAAATTGCACTATCCTGCGAGAGCTTTGATGCCTTCACAGTTAAATCACTAAGAGACAGAATGTTACAACAAAGCCATGAGGCTAAAAGTTGTGTGGATGACCGCAAGGCGCTCTATAGAACGCTCGTCGCTATGGTTAAAAGAGGGCTGCTATGCAAAAAAGTAACTCCAAATCCCCGCAACTCCACCTTTCATAAAACACTAAAATTTGTTCCAGTACGTTTATCAACAGTTGGTACTACTGCTTGTTCGGCTGATACAACACTGCCTGCAAATACTCAAATCGACCCGGGCAGCAGGTCAGTACAAGTACTTGAGTCCCAGTTAAAGGAGTATCAGGTCTCACTTCTTGTAAGTATTGGTGAGTCGGAAGAATATAAGGCTCTCTTTGCAACGTTACCGACTATGCATACAGAGTTGGAAGAGCTATATATGAAATCACGTGAAATCAGCTCAAAATTATTGGGCAAAATTACGGCCATTAATAATGTACTATCTCATTGTCGTGGGAGCACGGTATCACGATGAGATTAAGACAATGGCAGCAAGATTGCGTAAATGAAGCGCTGAATAGTTACCAGAGTCAGCGTCATTTTCTATGTCTAGCCACCCCTGGCGCAGGAAAAACATACATGGCAGCAGAATTAGCATTTCAATTATATGACACTGGACAAATTGATTTCATTCTCTGTTTTTCACCCTCGATTTCTGTATCAAAATCGATCCATGATACTTTTAGTAAGCGTTTTAACGCACGATTTGATGGTGTCATTGGGGCTGTTGGATGCTCGTATACCTACCAGAACATGCTTTTTTTCAATGAGAGTTTCTGGAGTCTTTTAAAGAAAAATCGTGTTCTAGTTATTTTTGACGAAATTCACCATTGCGCAGGAAGTTCAATCAATAATGCAAACAGTTGGGGTGAAGAGATTATCTCTAATATTCAAAGCTATGCTAAATATACTTTGGCATTAACGGGAACGCCTTGGCGTTCAGATAAAACACCTATAGCTATGGCTCGTTATAGTGAGCCAGATGGGGTAATTCACTGTGATTTCACTTATGGTCTGAAAGAAGCTACACGCGATAACGTCTGCCGTTTGCCTAATATTATACTTATCGACAATGATCAATTAAGTCTGGCTGATAATCAAAACTCAAAAAAGATATTCAATAGTTTACAAGAATTATTAAAAAATTCAGGTGTTAAATATCAGGATGTTATCAACAATAGTACAGCTATGAAATACATACTTTCATTGGCAGTATCTCGACTAGAAACTATACGTGAAGAAAATCCTGAAGCAGGTGGTTTGATAGTTGCGTCATCAGTACAACATGCCTCGATTATATTGAAAATACTGGAAAAGTTGTTTGGCCAAACAACAGTTCTCGTGACGTATAAAGATCCTACTTCAGCCATAAGAATCGAGCAGTTTCGATACAATTCAATCCAATGGATTGTCAGTGTAGGGATGGTTAGCGAAGGTACTGATATTCCGAGGTTACAGGTCTGTTGCCACATTAGTAGAGTTAAAACAGAGCTATATTTTCGGCAAGTTTTAGGGCGAATTTTGAGAGTGAATAATGAGTTTAATCAAGAAGCATGGTTATATACTTTCGCTGAGCCTCAACTTTGTGAGTTTGCGAGTCGTTTGAAAGAGGATGTTCCTGATTCAAATGTTATTTTTGACTCTTTGAATCCACATGAGGGAAAATTAACAAAAGAAACAGGATTGAAAAATCCTAATGGTATATATAAAGCACCTACTCAAGAGGTAACAGCTAGAGCGAAATCCTTTAATATAGGTGGCTCACAATTTACAACTTTAGACGTTTCATCTCTCACCATCTCTGATCCTTCTTCCTCGGATGTGCTATTGTTTTTAGGTCGTTTCAAAGAAAAAATGGTTACTGTATTTGAATCACCCTTCTAGGGAAGTATATCAGTATGATGTTTATAAACATTTATCATATATTGACACCAATGTTATGGTTTGCTTACAATATTATTGCAACCTAATATAAAAGAGGTTGAATTAGTCTATCTTTGGTTTTCATAAATAATCATTAGCAAACGAGTATACATTTTTTGAATCGAATTATATATATCACTTGAGTTTTTTTAGTTCATGTACTTCGCTAATTAAACAGATCTCCCTTGCGAGAGATAAATCAAGCTGATGTTTCAATTGTAAAATTTCAAGGCGAAGTTTTCTAATATTATCTTCATTATGATCTTTTCGAGATACTTTAAGGCTATCTATTTTCTTGATTAACTCAGAGAAGATTGGCCTTGATTTTTTTATGCTACCTTTAGATTTTCCTGCTTCAAGAGAAACAGCGTCATAACTTATTTTTGTGCCTAAAGGAACAATTAGAGGTACGTTGTTGATTAAACGTTCTAAAGCAGAATAATAATCATTAATATTGTTCATTTGTTTTCTCCAGATTTTGAATTGTAAAAATTGAGAAACTTTTCAAGCAATTGAAGATCTTGTTTCTCTGTCCTATAAGTCAACGTGTTTTTGTCTATTGTTTCTAATAATTTATTTTGTGCCTTAATTACTAACTCAAGTTTATCCTTCTTAATTATAGCATTTTCACAAGATAAGCAACTAACCAAAGAACGAGTTGCCCGTTGCGTACATGCCTCTAATGTTGTACATCCACCAAGACATGTCTCTGTATATGCTAGTTGGCCTATTTTAAATAATTTTATAGTCTCTTTTTTATCGAAAAAAATATTATTTTTTATATTGTTTTCAATGATTTTACCTTGCGTGCCAAATAATTTATTGTCAGATAGTATGATTAAATTTACGTAATCTAGTGCCTGCGTATAACTTTGTATTTCTTGGTATTCTGCAGCAAAATGGGTTTTATCATTTGAAATTAAATCCTGCGCAAATACACTTCCACGAGAATAGTAAAGGGTCATTTGAGTTGATAAGTGTTGTAATTGTCTACGTAGCGAGGTTAATGTTACTAATCCAGATCTAGAAGCATACAATGCAAGAGAACGTCTAAATTGGTGCGTCTGAACTGGCCAATGATTTCCTATGTCAAATTTAGATTCTGACTCCCATGCTCTGAATGGATCTATTCTCTTTAGTTCCAATACATCCTCTTTTTCTATAATTATACGAAGCCATGAAATTTTCTTTATTTCATCAAATGGTGCTAACTCTGCAGGTAAAATTACTGAGTTTTCTATTTTAGGTGCTGCTTTGATTAAACCCAGATATGATGTACGGACAAAAAGAGGAATGCTTCCAGTTTCATTAGAGTAACCTTCTAGTTGATTAACAATTAAGTGACTTATTTTACTGGCAATACAAGCGGCTTTATAGCCAACTTCATTGGTAACCCACTGCGCATTTCGTTCCATTAGTTTAGTTGTTTTACCATTTATAATGTAATGTATTTGATTATTTTTATGGTATATTTGCGCGCAATTATGATGCAAGTTTGTTGCTTCATCTATTCTCATGCCTGTGAACATTTGGATCGCTAATCGACATGTGAATAGTATGCTATTTAATAAATATATGACGCCTTGGATATTTTTATTGGCAGCAAAGCAGTTAAAAACAAATTCTAATTTGTGACTGTTTATGATGTTATCAAAGTTGTACTTTTGAAGTGTGTTAATATATCTGGAGTTACTTTTTAGTTTACAAATCTCTGCATATTTAGATTTGATTTCCAATATAAATCCCAATAAGGTATCAATGTTTTCTTCTAACAGCTCTATATTTGAGGTCATGCTATTAATATATGCGAGGTAAATCCTAGGAGGAATTGGTGGAAATTGTTTAAGGTTGTTTCTATAACTAATTATAGTTGCATTCATCTCAACAAGTTTTTTTAAATCACAAATATCAAATGGTTTGTATTTACTGTCGACATTGTTAAAAGCTAATAAGAATCTCCTAACATCATACATAGTGCCAGGTTTTAAGGCTATCAAACAATTATTAAGATGCTGTTTAGATATTAATAATTCAGGAATAGATATGTTTGATTCAATACAGTATCTGGCTAATATATTTAATGTTGACCCAAGGTTGGATATATTCTTAACTTGGTATTTTTTACCATCCCTATACCAAATATAAGCAAATACTGTTTTTTTTAAGTCAGAAATCAAACTGCTTATAAGAGGTCCAGTCTCACCTTTGGCCCAATGCTTGAATGAAAGCAGACAACGTCGATTCTTTTTATCGTAACAACTGAAATCCCATTCATCATCTGAGTATATAGAAATGGTATCTCCATTAGTATTTCTACTTATAACATGAGATGGTAACGGAGATGATTTTCTTGAAGGATAAATAGGATCGGGTTGAGTCATTTTTTCGGTAAGAAAAATGTTAGCAGTAACTAATTTATTAGTTTTCATTTTTAATAGCTCCGATGTTAATTAGCATTTCTAATTTACCAGACCAGTAGGAATCAAGATTACCTTCGTTGTACACTTCATTTTTTATTTTATCTACTAAATGGAGGTTTATCTCAGAAATACTATTAACTATTTCATCAATTCTCGTTATTACGGGGTCATAAATTTTATGCCAATCATCATAAGAGCGAGATAAACCCTGAGTGCTCTCTATACAATACTTACAGCTAAGTATTTTTCGTAAGTCATTTTCATCTGAATGTATTAAAAAATTCCCACAGAATAAGCAACCTTCTGGCTGTTTACAGTCTGATTTAAATACAGTGTCATAGGATATATTAATCGGTTTATCGGGTTCATTGCATCCGCCAACAGACGTTGATGTTCTATAGGGGCTATCCGTTACTATATCTATACATGACAGTTTAGTAAGAAAATTACTAAGGTCCTCTGTTTGTTTAGTAAATGTCCCCGAAGAGTAATGATTTAATATCGAAGTTTCTGTATTTTGCAAAAGCTTTGCTGCAACAGAAGGATCTGCGTTGTTAATCAACCATTCAGCTTTCAAGCATCGCCACTCACGTGCGACAATCAAACCATTTGTATAGCCTAAGTCTTTCATTAAAGACTTTATATTATTAGATATTTCAGTCAAGTCTTTATGAGATTCATACATTTCACCGAAACTTGGTATTAAGTAGTCGGATGCTTTGCCAAGTAAGTAATATTCTCTTAGTTTTAAGTAGGTTTTAAATACAGGCAGAAATTTACTGGTTATCCTAAAGTGTACCTTTTTATTAAACGCTCTATATTTTATGGAATAAAAATCAATGCTTTCCTTTTCTATTCCATATTCACCTTCCCACTTTAGATTTAATAATTGTGTAGGATTCATACCTGTGTTTGCAATCAAAAGAAATGAAAAAGATGCAATGGCATCGCGTAAAAAATCATGTTTCTGTTGAGAATTGATATCATGCTCATTTGTTTTTCTGAGAATCAATGCAGCTCGACGGATTGTTCGCATCTGAGTTTCACGATCAGTAATCCCAATTTCTCTTAGTTCTTTGTTAGTAACAACTCTACCATATTTATAATTGAACCCTGAGTTTACTTTTGTTTGTTTGGTTGTCCCATTTTCATTTAAATTTGTTTGACACCAACTTCTTATCGGGAAAATCCAAATTACATTGTTATGGATATTTAGGAATTCAGGTATTTTCCAAGCATATGGATATTTATTTTTATGAATGATAAAATCATATGCACCATTAATAATGGCATGCAATATTTGAATGTTTTCACTGGCATGTTTGTCATCAGGGGGCAGTGTTAATTCCCTATCTTGTCTAGACACTTTCACATTTGAGAGGTGTGTGTGAAATTTTTCATCTGTTATATTTTTTAATAAATTAATTAAAGTCAATAACTTTGCTGTTATTGTAGTCGCTTTGTTTTTGCCTAAAGCTACCTGCTCCCAACAATAATCAGTATATCTATTGATTGCCTCAATGCAACTTATATCATCGTCTAGGCAGTTATGTATTTTGTTTGAATCACACCATCGTATGAATTGGAAGAACCGAGATAAATCATACGAGATTTTTGATTCTCTCTGGGCTCCAAAAGTCAACTTATTCAATACTTCATTATATAGTTTTCTTATAAGCACTCGTCTATTAGAATTAAACTCATCAACATATATTACCCTGCAATCTATCACTATTTTTTGATAGAATAGTGAGTTTATATAGTGATTCCTCCTGTTGAATTTAATTGCTGTGACACTTAAATCTATTTGCTCTACATTTTCAATAAACGGATGCGATATAATAATTGTGTCGGTATTTATATTTTTCATAAGTGTTCCTTATTGATATAACACAGGATCGTATTAATGTATTCTTCATAATCCTTTTGATGTGTTATCACTGCATCTAAATTATTTCTATAATTTAGATATCTATCAGTCATTTCAGTGGTTACATGCCCCATTCTTGCTTTAACGTACTCTCTGGCCTCATGCAAACTTTGCTTACCTTCATCAACAAGTCTAATTTGAGACTCTGATAAATTCATACCAAATGTAGCTCGTAGGTCATGATACCGAAAAATATAATTATCATTGGATAGTTTGTATCTCATTAAAGGAATAACTCTTTTGGAAATAAATTGTCTTACAGCCTCTCCATTGTGCATTGTTCTTTCATGTGGCTGAGTGTTAGGGTATTTTAACGAGTCCTTGCTAAGGTAGTATGGCACCCCCCTATTACTTAAGAACAGATAGTCACTATAATTAGTATTTTTTATTTTATTTAGTCTGTTTAAGTAACGTTTACTTAAACTATAAACCCTTATTTTATCATATAGCAACCTTGGAAATATAAGAATTAAATTCTTATCATTCTTTGTGTCAATACCTGTGCCTCGTCCAATTGCAAGAGAGAAACTATTTTCAATGATATCTAATGGTTCTGAAAAACATGATTTTTTTAAAGTTAAAACTGTTTGCATCCTTGCTCCAGTAAGCAAAGCAATTAAATGTATCAATAGCATTTCAGTGTTTTTAAGGTTGTGTATAATTTCAATTAAAATTAATTGCTCTGATTTTGGTAAAGGTCTAAGTCTGCCTTCATCTATTAAGTATTTTGAAAATGGATTGTCATTGATGGGTGATTTTATTTTTAAGTCTGTTGTGAGATTTTTAAGATGAAAAACAGAACCTCTTGAATCATTAGTTTTGATATATAAATCACGTTCATCCCACGGTGGATTAGATGGTTTAAAATTATTTTCTTCAGTTAAATAACGATAGAATTTAATCATTGTTGACACTCTCCTTTTTGCTGTATGCGAGCTCAGTTCATCATTTTGAACAAGAAGGAGTAGATAGTTTCTGTATCTATAAGTTGGACGCAATAGTTTCATTTTAGGAAAGTTAAATATATCTATGTTATTATCATCGATGAAGTTTTTAAAGTGAGTCAAGTCTGACATAATGCTATGATAAGTTAAAATATTATAATTATAGTCATTATTTGTTTTTCCAATTATATATAAAACACCTTCTCTCCATGGTGAGCCATCTTTATTTAAAATAATAGGGAAGAAATTGTATCTATAGTTTTTAATTATTTTTCCATTCACTCTTATTGGAGGTATCTCTTTCCTTGAGTAACTGTTCTTTGAATCAAGCTCAATATACTCTCCTTCAGGATCGTTCACCTCTGTGACTGATGTCATGATGACTTGCCTTAGGGTTTTCTTACGATTGATATTCATAGATACTCCTTGTTATGGATTGTCATTTTCATGAATCTACAAAGTATGGTTCTTATGCTTGAATCTACAAGTAACAAAGATGGCGCGGAAATCTTAATCGATCGTGGCTGGGATATGGCCCTGGGTGAGCGGGATTTTGACGATCCGCAGAACCAACAGTACCGTCCACGTCGATTAACGCCCAGAGAGTGCGCCCGGTTAATGGGATTTGAGACGCCGCAGGGTTATCAGTTCCGTATTCCGGTGTCTGACACCCAGGCATACCGCCAGTTTGGCAACTCTGTTGTGGTTCCCGCATTTGCCGCGGTGGCCAAATTGCTGGAGCCGAAAATTAAACAGGCCGTTGCGTTGCGCCAGCAAGAGAGTCAGCATGGCGGACGTACACGATAAGGCGACGCGCAGTAAAAATATGCGGGCGATAGCGACCCGCGATACGGCGATCGAACGGCGCCTCGCCAGCCTGCTTATTGAACAGGGAATGGCATTTCGCGTGCAGGATGCCACTCTTCCCGGACGCCCGGATTTTGTCGTCGACGCGTACCGCTGCGTCATCTTCACTCACGGGTGTTTCTGGCATCACCACCATTGCTACCTGTTCAAAGTGCCTGCCACCCGCACCGCATTCTGGCTGGAGAAAATTGGCAAAAACGTCGAACGGGACCGGCGGGATCTTCTGCAACTTCAGGCGCTGGGTTGGCGAGTGTTAATCCTGTGGGAATGCGCCTTGCGCGGGCGGGAGAAACTCGATGATGCGGCGTTATCTGAGCGGATTGAAGAGTGGATCTGCGGGGGCGGCGCCACAGCGCAGATCGACACTCAGGGTATTCACTTACTGTAATGATTTACCGGATTCAGCCACGACGATAACCGGTTTTGCCGGAAACAGATATTTCCCCAGCGTGACCAGTACCACCGCAAAAACAATCACTCCCAGCGCCAGCCACTCGATAAACGCGAGGCTTTCACCGCCAAGTCCTGTTCCCAGTAATACCGCAACAACCGGGTTAACGTAGGCATAACTGGTTGCCAGCGCGGGACTGACATTGCGGATCAAATACATGTAGGCGTTGATAGCGATGATGGATCCAAAAAGAGCAAGATAGCCCACGGCTAAAAAGCCGGAAAGCGTCGGTATGGCGGTGAGTTTCTCGCCCGCGATAAAAGACGCGCACATAAGCACAACGCCTGCGGCAAGCATCTCAATGGCGCCCGCCATCATCCCGACAGGTAACGCAATACGCGAACCGTATACCGAACCAAATGCCCAGCTCATTGAACCAATCAGAATCAATACCGCGCCCCAGGGATTTCCGCTTAAGTTGCCACCGCTGTTAAGCATGATGATCCCTGCAAGACCAATGGCGATCCCTGCCCACTCTAATTTTCGCGTTTGAATACCAAAAAAGCAGCTAAAGCAGAGGGTAAAGAGCGGAACGGTAGCGACCACGACGGCGGCGATACCGGAAGGCACATTCTGATGTTCCGCGACGGTGACCAGCCCATTCCCGACGGCCAGCAGCAGAACGCCAATCAGCGCTGCGTTAAGCAGTGGGCGCAGGGGAGGGAGCTTGTGCCCGCGCAGGAGTAAAAATGCGGTCAGGAGGATCCCCGCAGACAGGAAACGCACGCCAGCCATCATCAATGGCGGCCAACTTTCCACCCCAATACGAATCACGAAGTACGTGGAACCCCAAATAATGTACAGCGCGAAAAGCGCGCTAAAAAGTGGTAACAACTGCCTGAAGCGCATAAATCCTCACGGTGGAAATAAAAAGGAGCAACATAGTAAACTGCAAAACTATGTGTCTGGCGAGATTTATAATTTCTCTGTATTGTTAGAAAAATGTTGCTAACTCGGTCGGTTTCAGCTTTAGCGGTTTTACTTCATACTTGCAGTGTCAAAAAGAAAAACACAGAGGGAATTATCTTGGCAGGAAGTAGCTTACTAACGTTGCTCGACGATATCGCCACGTTGCTGGACGATGTCTCTATGATGGGAAAACTGGCTGCGAAAAAAACGGCCGGTGTGCTGGGCGATGATTTATCACTCAACGCGCAGCAGGTTTCTGGCGTGCGGGCTAACCGTGAGCTTCCCGTGGTCTGGAGTGTGGCCAAGGGCTCGCTGGTAAACAAAGTGATTCTGGTGCCGCTGGCGCTGCTCATCAGCGCTTTTATTCCCTGGGCCATCACCCCGTTACTGATGATTGGCGGGGCATTTCTCTGCTTCGAAGGCGTGGAAAAAGTGCTCCACACGTTAGAGGCGCGAAAACACAAAGAAAGTCCGGCAGACCGGCAGCAGCGTCTGGAGGCCATCGCCGCGCAGGATCCTCTCACTTTCGAAAAAGACAAAATTAAAGGGGCAATTCGGACTGACTTTATTCTCTCCGCCGAAATTGTGGCCATTACCCTGGGGATTGTTGCGCAGTCGCCGTTGCTGAATCAGGTGCTGGTGTTGTCGGGGGTTGCTCTGGTCGTCACCGTCGGTGTTTATGGACTGGTAGGCATCATCGTAAAACTGGACGATATAGGTTTCTGGCTGGTGGAAAAAACCAGTGCGGTGGCACAGTTCGTCGGGAAAGGCTTGTTAGTCGTCGCCCCCTGGCTGATGAAAGCATTGTCCGTTGTAGGGACGCTAGCGATGTTTTTGGTGGGAGGCGGAATTGTGGTTCACGGGATCGCGCCGTTACACCATGCCATCGAACATTTTGCCCAGCAGCAAACCGCGTTTATTGCACTCATCCTGCCGACGCTGCTTAACCTCGTGCTGGGCTTTATCGTGGGCGCCATTGTTGTTGCCCTGGTAAAAGCGATCGCACGCGTTCGGGGCGTATCGCACTAATTGCACCCTGGCAAAGTACGCAAAAAAGGCCATCGTCGTCTAAGGTGAAACAGTTTCACCTGAAGAGGAGGCAGGTATGGTGTTTGTTGTCAGCGAGGAAGTGACCATGAAAGATGGCGGGCCTCGTATGATTGTCACCGGTTATTCCAGTGGAATGGTCGAGTGCCGTTGGTATGACGGTTTTGGCGTAAAACGAGAAGCATTCCATGAGAATGAACTCGTGCCCGGTGACGGAAGGCGAATTCGGGAAGAAGCCTGACGAAGAAACGCCCGGTGAATGCCGGGCGTTTTATTTTTAGTAAACAAAAATACGGTTGCAAGGCAACACATAGCGGCCGGGTTATGTCAGGATAAGGATATTCAACTTTCAGGGAGTCGTCAGAGTGCCGCATGAGACAACGATGGAAAACAGGAGCTGGCTGAAAACGGCCCTCCGACGTTTCAGGCCAGGACACGTCGTAAATCTCTGTTTTGTGGCGGTGATGATCTTCTCTACCTTACTCACCTGGCGTGAAGTTGCGGTGCTTGAAGACGCCTACATTTCCAGCCAGCAAAATCACCTGGATAGTGTCGCGAACGTCCTCGACCGACAACTGCAATTCAACGTCGATAAACTGATTTTTTTGCGAAACGGTACGCATGACGCGCTGCTTACACCGCTCGATTTTGCGGTATTACATGGTGCCGTCACCCAATTTGAGCAACTGCGAAAGCAGCGTTTCTGGCAGCTCGAGCTCGACCGACGTCGCACCCTGTCGCTTAATGGCGTTTCTGATGAGCTTGTCGACCAGGCCAGTCTGCTCACCCGTGAAAACGCGAATCTGGCGAATGAATTGACGGCCGCACTGGAGGCCGGATACCTGATGCGTCTGGCTCATTCATCCGCCTCAATGGCACACCAGGTGATGTATGTTTCTCGCTCCGGATTCTATGTCGCAACACAGCCCACCCCGTACGGCGCAGATATACTCACCCGCTATTATGACTATGTGAATCAGCCGTGGTTTAAGCAACAAACGCAACGACTGAACCCGCAGCGCGGTGTCCGCTGGTTTACGTCCCCGGTGAACGCGGCCCGTGAAGGGCAGCAGATGGTCACGGCCAGTGTGCCGTTGGATCATGAAAACTACTGGTATGGCGTGCTCGCCATGGATATCCCTGTTTTATCCATAAAGCGTTTTCTGCAGGACGCCATCGTAAAAGACATGGAAGGTGAGTACCAACTCTACGACAGCCAACTCCGCCTGCTGACGACCTCAACCTCGGAAAAGCGCAAGGTCAATGTGTTTGATGAGCAGGAGCAAGCCATTCTCGTTGCCGACATGGCGAAAGATACCGTTGGCGGTAAACGCATGGGAAGTCGCTACATCAGTTGGGTGCGACTGGACAATTTTGATGGCGTGCTTGTACGTGTGCATACCTTAAAAGAAGGGCTGAAGGGGGACTTTGGCAGTATCAGCATCGCATTGGGGCTGCTGTGGATGCTCGTTACGGCCATGTTGCTGATTTCGTGGGGGGTTATCCGGCATATGGTCAGCAATATGTTTGTGATGCAAAACTCGCTGCAATGGCAGGCCTGGCATGACACCCTGACCCGGCTGTATAACCGGGGCGGACTGTTTGAAAAGGCGCGCATCCAGGCCAAACGCAGCCGGGAGGGGAGACAGCCTTTCTCGGTGATTCAGCTCGATCTGGATCACTTCAAGAGCGTGAATGACCGTTTTGGTCATCAGGCTGGCGATCGGGTGCTGTCGCACGCGGCAGGGTTAATCGGCGGAACGCTGCGCGCGCATGATCTTGCCGGGCGTGTCGGCGGTGAGGAGTTCTGCATTATTCTGCCGGGGGCGACGTTGTCTCAGGCTGAGCGAATTGCCGAACGTATCCGTCGTCGGATCAATGGCAAAGAGATCCTGGTTGCGAACAACACCACCATCTGGATTAGCGCCTCGTTTGGCGTCAGCAGTTCGCAGGAAACGGGGGATTACGACATTGAGCAGCTACAGTCGCTGGCAGACCAGCGGCTCTATTGGGCCAAACAGACCGGACGTAACCGCGTGTGCGCCAGCGATGTCGATCAGAGCATGGCGACGAAATAATCCATCCCTTCGCGCCAGCCCTCCGGGCCTTCCTGTTGCGTATGGTATACCCGTTGCGGGGTATCCGCCTTTAACCTGACGCCTTCGCGGTTGAGTCCTTTCACGATTACCGCGTAGTCCATAACATCCAGAAGCGGGGCGTCATTTGGCCCATCTCCCAGACCCAGGGTGATGGGGTGTTTCTTCCATTGCCGCTGATATTCACCTGTCAGCCAGTTCGCCGCCAGATCTTTGCCAACGGAAGAATCCAGTACATGCCAAAAGCGCGCGCCGTGGAGAAATTGCAGGCCAAGCTCGCTGAGCTTTGCGGCAAACTGCGCCATTCGTTCATCGCTGTCACGCCAGATAAGCGAAACTGAAGCTTCATGCAAACGTGTCAGCGCCGACTGGGTGCGGCTAAGCCCGGTCCATTCGGCAATGACCAGCTCATCAACATCGTCGAATGTCGTAAATTTGTAGCGCCCTTTGTCGCGAAGTTTGTTCAGCACCAGACTGATTTCTGCGTGGGGCGTACCGGCGATCTGACGCGGATAATCAGGGTGGGTCTGCCAGTGGGTGTCTAACTGAATGACGGCGCCATTTTCTGCGATGAACGGTAACCCTTGCAGATCCAGCGTCTTTTGGAGATACAGCATCTCCGCCGCGGTTTTGCTGCTACACAGGATAACCGGAATATGATTCTCGCGCAGGGCGGCCAGCCAGTCCGTTGCCGGTTGCCATTCATAAGTATGACTATCCAGTAAGGTGCCATCGAGATCGGTAAAAATCAGCAGGGGGTTAAGGAGTGATAGCATTTTTATACCTCGACGCCTGTGAGACCGCAGCCTTACGACCAGGATAAGTCTTAAAACTCAATGCCTTTGTAGAGACCCCAGACAGGGAACGCTCCCGGTATACCCTGACGGTGGGTAGGGGATTTCTCAATTTCAGCCACAACCATTAGTAAGAGTAATCATTCGTGATAAAAATATTTACTTGTCTTGCAAAAAAATTGCAGATAAGGTTTGGAGCACATCAGATTTCCTGGTGTAACGAATTTTCAAGTGCTTCTTGCATAAGCAAGTTTGATCCCGGCCCTCAGGACCGGGATTTTTTTCGCCTAAAGTCAGCGATTGATTTCCGTTACGCTGAAGTCATGAATATCGAGCTCGAAGGCGTCGGCTAATTCATGCCATGTATGGTCATCACGGCCATCGACGCTGGCTCTCTCAGGGTCGTTCTCGCTTCGACGAATTTCGCTCTCGCTGATTTCATTAATTGCCGCCAGCAGGGCGTCAACATCGATACTGACATCGCGATTGGCCATATCGCTGAACTCTTTCGCGGTTTTCATCTTCAATACCTCATTCAACCGTGGCACTTATAAGTATAGACCGTAGAGAAAACCAGCAATCACGCGGGGCAGACACTGCCAGAAAAAGGAAATTGTTCTACACTGGCACAAAGCCACAGGAGGATTACGATGAAGGTGAATGATCGGGTGACAGTCAAAACGGACGGCGGCCCTCGCCGGCCTGGCGTGGTACTGGCGGTAGAAGAGTTTAGTGAAGGCACAATGTACCTGGTTTCGCTGGAAGACTACCCGCTCGGTATCTGGTTCTTTAACGAATCGGGCCATCAGGATGGCATCTTCGTGGAGAAAGCAGACTAACGCGTCACGTCAGCACGATTTACCCGAACTGGCGGCATTCCCGCCAGTCCGGAGGCTTCAGCGCATATTAACAAAAATACCGTTTGTAACATTATCTGTCAGACGTACCACGTGATAGATAACCTGCTTATTATGCGTTTTTATCTTTCGTTTAATATTCCCCTTATGGGATGACACGGTTTTCGCTTTGATATTCATTTGATCTGAAATCTGAATGGTTCCCTGACCGGCCATCCACATGCGTAACATACTGGATTCAGTCCGGCTTAACGATAACGTTGGTAAATTAACACCTTCGGAAATATCTGTCTCTTTTTTCAGAATATCGCCAAGGATATCATCCAGCGAATCTGGTTTGATTGATTTAGAACTGATCAATAAATTTTTTCTAACTAGCAAATACTCATCAAAATGCACATTGGCAATTGCCATAAAAACAATAAATAATGTATTGGGATGCTGATTAATGATTTGCTTTATTTGCTGACTGTTAGATGGGTGGTGGATAAAACAGTCTTCATTAATAAACACCACAGACGGCTGGTGTGAATCACAAGCGATGGCGAGTTCGTCAACGGTTTCAATGTCGTTGATTTCCCTTTTCTTCACCCCTCTGCTTACCAGATACCCGGTTAACCCAAGCCGGGTGTAACTGCATAGATCCATAATAATCGTTGACATGGCATACCCTCACTCAATGCGTAACGATAATTCCCCTTACCTGAATATCTTTTAGTAACCCAACTGAACAATAATAGTGGTTCAATATGACACTTCTGCGATTTTTCAGGCGGACTTACTATCCCGTAAAGTTACGTATAATTTGCCTGGAATTATCTTAAAGTAAAGTAAATGTTGCGTTATGTGAGTGAGATAAAAACAAATAACAGGTGGCGGATATATCCTGGTAGATGTTTTTGAAATTTAAATTTCGGATAATCCTTAGCAAAACAGGATAAATACTGTGGGTTATTTATTTCGCGGAAGTTCGCTCACCACATCAGCCAATAAATTGAAAACTTCGCTGAATAAGTGTTCGCAAAAAGGCGCAATTAATGGCATGAGGGCAGCCATTAACGAAATACCGATGGTTAATGTTAATGGGAAACCAATCACAAAGATCGACAACTGCGGCGCCATACGATTTAACAGCCCCAACGCCAGGTTGAGCGTTAACAGCACGGTGATCACCGGTAAAGCCAGCATAAGCCCGTTGATGAAGATCATACCGCCTGCCCGGGCGAGCGCCAGAAACGCATTACTGTTAACCGGGTTGTCGCCGACAGGAAGGGTATGAAAAGTATCGACCAGCAGCGAAATCAACCATAAATGCCCGTTAAAAGTCAGAAAAAGCAGCATTGCGAGCATGTCGATGATTCGGGCAAGCACGGGCATATTGAGATGGCTGGCAGGGTCAACAAAGGTGGCGAAAGAAAGCCCCATCTGCAATCCTATCAGTTCACCGGCGGTACGCACGGCGGCAAAGGCAAATTGCATGGTAAATCCCAGAGCAATGCCAATCATGATTTGCTGCATCGCCAGCCACAATGCGCTGGCGGAGAAAATCGGCACATCGGTGGCGGGAAGCGAAGGAGCAATGACAAAGGTTATCATCATCCCGAGCCCCAACTTTACCCGTTTCGGCACCGCGCGTTCACTGAGGATGGGGGCCGTCGAAATGAGCGCCAGCACGCGCAGCAGCGGCCAGAAATAAAGATTAAGCCAGTATAGCCACTGTTCGCTCGTTACCTGCAACATCGCGCGCGTTACCCGATGATGTAGGGTAAATTGGTGAATAACGTGCGCACGTAATCCAGCAACAGGTTAAGCATCCACGGGCCGGCAACGATAATCGCAATAAACACTGCCACTATTTTCGGAATGAAAGACAACGTCATTTCGTTGATCTGGGTTGCCGCCTGCAAAATGCTGATAATCAGACCGGTGACCAGGGCGACAAGCAGGAGAGGGGCGGCAAGCGCGAGGGCGACTTTCATCGCCTCGGTGCCCATCATCATGACCGATTCAGGCGTCATTTCGTCCCCTAGCTGTAAAAGCTTTGTGCGAGTGAGCCCACCAGCAATTGCCAGCCGTCAACCAGAACAAAGAGCATCAGCTTGAACGGCAACGCAATGGTAGCGGGGGGAACCATCATCATCCCGAGCGCCATCAACACGCTGGCGATCACCAGGTCGATTATCAAAAAAGGAATGAATATCGTAAAACCGATCTGGAAGGCGGTTTTCAGCTCACTGGTCACGTAAGCCGGGAGCAGGATGCGCATCGGAACCGCTTCCGGCCCTTGTAGCGGCCCGCTATTTGCCAGACGCGCAAACAGCGCCAGGTCAGCCTCGCGGGTCTGGCGCAGCATAAATTCGCGCAGCGGTTGCGCGCCTTTCGCCATCGCCTCCTGCATGGAAATCTTCTCTTCGCTGAACGGCTGATAGGCATCGACGTAGATTTTATCAATCACCGGCGACATGATGAAAAACGTTAAGAACAGCGCCAGTCCTAACAATACCTGGTTTGGCGGCGCAGACGGTGTTCCCAGCGCGTTACGCAGCAGGCCAAACACAATGATGATACGGGTAAAACTGGTCATCATCAGCAGGATAGCGGGCAGGAAGGTCAGCGAGGTGATGAACACCAGCGTTTGCACGGGAAGCGTCCAGCTTTGTCCGCCGCCGGGTAAGGGCTGGCTGACCAGTCCCGGTAACTGAGCCAGTGCAGCGGGAGAGAAAAGCCATACACCCATGAGCGTGAGGGATAACAAACGACGCATCAGGATCTCCCGGGACGCTTTAGCAAGTTCTTCATCATGGCCTGAAAATCAGCAGGAGAGGCCGGTTTTTCGTCTGCACTCTCCGCGATGGCAGGCAGGGTGTGGAGTAAATTGACCGAGGACGCCGTAACGCCAAGCACTAAACGCGCATCGTCAACATCCACAATCACCACCCGTTCGCGTGGGCCGAGCGAGGCGCTGGCAGACACATTGAGCCCACGGGCTTTGTTTCCCCTGGGCGCGAATCCCAGGCGTTTAATCACCCAGGCGGCGACCAGTATCAGCACAATAATTCCCAGCAATGCGCCGCTGACCTGAGCAAGCGGCGAACCGGGAACGGTGGCAGGTTGTGAAACAATGGCCTGGGTTTTCATGATTAACGGCTCAGACGACGCATACGCTCAGACGGCGTAATGATGTCAGTGATGCGCACGCCATATTTGTCGGCAACCACCACGACTTCACCTTGCGCGATAAGATAGCCGTTGATCAGAATATCCAGCGGCTCTCCGGCCAGACCGTCAAGTGCGACAACGGAGCCTTGCGTCAGACGCAGCAGCTCTTTGATCGTCATGCGGGTACGGCCCAGTTCAACCGTCAGTTTGACCGGAATATCCATGATCAGGTCGATATCCTGCAATGTGCCGCTGACATCGCCGCCGCCCAGTTGCTGGAACACGGCATCGGCCGCGCTTTTACCCGTCGGTGTTTTTTGCTCGTTTAACGCGTCAGCCCACAGATCGTCCAATGCGCCATTGTTGTCATCGGACGGATTATTCATGTCACTCATTTGGGCTGTTCCTCATTCAGCGAATTCAAAATCGGGTTGATCAGATGTTCTACACGTAACGCATACTGACCGTTCACGGTGCCATATTGGCTGGTCAGCACAGGCACACCGTCCACATGAGCAATAATGCGATCGGGTTTTTCAATCGGCAGTACGTCACCGGGTTTGAGTTTCAATATCTGGGAAAGACGCAGCGGAACGTCGGCAAAATTCGCGACCAGCTCCAGTTCTGAGTGCTGAACCTGACGCACCAGATTGTCGCGCCAGTTCTGATCCTCATGGCGCGAGTTTTCCAGCGGCGGGTTAACCAGCAATTCCCGCAGCGGTTCAATCATGCTGAAGGGAAGGCAGATGTTAAACTCGCCGGTCAGGTTGCCAATCTCAACGTGGAAAGGGGTATTGACCACAATGTCGTTCGGAGAGGTCGTGATATTGGTAAATTTCACCTGCATCTCAGAACGCACATACTCCACTTCCAGTGGATTAATGGCTTTCCAGGCGTCGCTATAGCTTTCCAGCGCCAGTTTCAGCATGCGGTTAATGACGCGCTGCTCGGTGTGGGTAAATTCCCGGCCTTCAACTTTGGTCGGAAAACGACCGTCGCCGCCGAACAGGTTATCCACCGCAATAAACACCAGACTCGGGGAGAACACCACCAGACCCGTACCGCGCAGCGGTTTCAGGTGGATCAGGTTCAGGTTGGTCGGCACCGGTAAGTTGCGCGCAAATTCGTGGTACGGCTGAATACGGATAGCGCCGACGGTGATATCCGGGCTGCGACGCAGCAGGTTAAACAGCCCCATACGGAACTGGCGTGCGAAACGTTCGTTAATGATCTCCAGCGCTTGCAGACGCTCACGTACCACGCGGCGCTGGGTGTTGGGATCATAGGGACGAATATCGTTTTCGCTTACGATGCCTGTCGTCGGTTCGTCTTTGGTCTCGCTGTCGCCGTTGAGCAGCGCATCGATTTCAGCCTGAGAGAGAATACTATCGCCCATGTCTTTACCGCAGAATAAAAGCTGTATAAAGAACGTCGGTGACTTCCTGTTTCGGTTGTCCAGCAACGAGCGGAGTAGAGAGCGTCTCTTTAATGGCGGCAATCAGTTTTTGTTTGCCGTCTTCCGTGGAGAGCGCGGAGGCATCCTGGCGGGAAAACAGCAGCAGCAAACGGCTGCGCACTTCAGGCAGATATTCACTGAGGCGCGAGCGGGTCACTTCATCTTTCAGTCGTAGCGTCACGCCGATATACAGCACACGATCCGCATCGCCCAGATTGACGGTAAACGTATCCAGCGCGAAAAACACCGGGGCGGCTGGCGGAGCCGGTTGTGGGTTGGCGCTGACAGACGGATGCGTCTGCATACGCCAGTAGCTATAACCCGCGGTCGCGCAGGCGGCGAGGGTAATTAGCACCAGCAAAGGGATCCAAATAGAGCGTTTGCTCTTTCTGTTCATCGCGGAGTCAGTCATCTGATACGGGCTTCCTGTTTCGGTACAGCTTATTGGCTGATTATCCCGTGTCCTGTTCCCGTCAAAGCGTGGAAAAGACACGGATAATCATGCTACCTCTGGCGTTAGGCGAAGATATCCACCGCGCCATTGCCGCGGGACGCGTTCTGCAATGAGGCCGGCACGGCCAGATTGCCGTCATCGTCGGCAAGCGGGGACTCTTGCCCCTGCGACCGGGCGGTCTGTTGTTGCTGGGACGACGCCTGCTGCTGCCCGCTAAAACTTTCGCTACTGATACTGCTTTGGCCCAGTTGGATCCCGCTTTCCGCCAGTTGCGTACGTAAGACCGGTAATGCCGCTTCCAGCGCGGCGCGGACGTGGCTATGCGCCGACACCATCTGCAAGTGCGCCTGGTTGTCATCAAGCTTCAGCGAGATTTGCACCTGGCCCAGATCTTCCGGGTGCAGGCGCAGTTCGGCACTCTGCTGCCCCTGACGGGTGAACAACGTAATGTGCTGGCTCAGCGATTGCTGCCACTCATGGCTACCCAACGGCGCGCTGAGCACCGGCGCGGCAACCGTCGGAAGCGGCTGTGGCTGTGCTGCCGGACTGCTGACCGCCGTCATTGCAAGGCCTGGCGCCACCGGGGAAGGGCTGCTTTCGAGATCCGCTTTGGCGGTAGCAGCGGCGACCAGCGGCGTCAACGGCTGAGTCTGATCGGTTTCTGTGCCAGCGCTGTGGATTGCGGCATCCGGCTTGCCTTTTTTCCCCTCGTCAGGGGGGAACGTAAAGGCGAGCTCCTGCGCTGTCTGAGCTGTCTCGCTACGCAACGCTGTGCTCAGCGAGGCACCGCTTTGGGCCGCAGCGCTGCTGTTGACGGGCGTTATGCTCGGTTGGCCGGGCAGCATGGCAAACAAAGCGCTCAGATTGGCGAGGTCTTCGTCGCTGAGATGCGGTGTTTTTTCGTCCGCTTGTGCGGATTTGTTCAGTGCCGTCAGCGCGTTGTTTTTCATCGTCGGCGTGAGCGTGGAAAGCCACTGCTGCGCGTCGGTCAGGGTGGTCAGGGTTTCGTCAGTCGCCAGGTTCGGGCGCGCCAGCAGGTCGGCCAGTTTTTCGGCGGAGAACGCCTCGCCATGTTGAGACAACAGTCCTTTTTGCTGCGGGTCAATTGCAGTCTGTACGTCGGTAAACGGCAACACAACCGCGTTCCCCTGCGTGTCGTTCGCGCCTAACGCGCCTGCCAGCAGCGCCAGGAAATCCTGCGCGGCGTCGCCTGTTTTTCCGGCATCTGGTGAGCCGCCGGTCACGTCTGTCTGCGTCGTTACCAGTGGGGGCAATGTGATCATTCAGGTTTCCTCATGGCTGCACGCTGAGCAAATTCATCCATCTTTTTCTGATCCAGGCGGTTTTCAGCCAGTAAGGCTGCCGCGGTTTGTCGGTCTTGTAGGGTTTGCCAGGCTTGCAGTCGCTGCCTCTTTTCACGCCAGCTATTCAGCGCAGTGTCGACTTTATGCGTCCACTGGTTGAGTTGATGGCGATGCTGCTCAATGGCCTTTTCCAGTGTCTGGATAAATTGCTGGTAATTAATCCAACGGTTGCTGGCAATGCCTTGTCCCATATCAGTATTGAGGTTGGTTCGGTATTCATGCTGATAATCGATCAGCATCTTCAGTTGTTCTTCCGCCTGCTGAAATCCGCGCCGCATTTCACCCAACAGGCGTGCGGCATCATCCACTTCCTTTTCAGCTAAATCTTTCAGCGTTGCCAGTGCGCCGTGTTGTGCCATGACGTTTACCCTCCTGCTTTATCACACCGTCGGGAAAATCAGATCCAGAGCCTGAAGGGAATCTTCCCAGTCTGCCCGTTCAAAAATACCTTGTTGCAGAAACGCCTCGAGCTGGGGCCACAACGCAATGGCTTTATCCAGCATCGGATCGCTGCCTTTGGCATAGGCGCCAACGCTGACCAGATCGCGGTTACGCTGGAAGCTGGACAGCAGTTGTTTGAAATTGCGTACCCGCGCGTAGTGTTTCTCGGTGATGAGCGCGGTCATTGCACGACTGATCGACGCCTCAATATCAATGGCCGGATAGTGCCCGGCCTCGGCAAGGCGTCGGGATAACACAATGTGACCGTCAAGGATCGCACGCGCGGAGTCAGCAATCGGATCCTGCTGGTCGTCACCTTCGGTCAGTACGGTATAAAACGCGGTGATGGAACCGCCGCCGTGAATACCGTTACCGGCACGTTCGACCAGCGCGGGCAATTTGGCGAAGACCGAAGGGGGATAGCCTTTCGTCGCGGGCGGTTCACCGATCGCCAGCGCGATTTCACGCTGCGCCATCGCATAGCGGGTTAATGAATCCATAATCAGCAGCACGTGCTGGCCGCGATCGCGAAAATCCTCGGCGATACGGGTGGCGTAGGCCGCCCCTTGCATTCGCAACAGCGGCGAAACATCCGCCGGTGCGGCAATCACCACTGAGCGCGCGCGCCCGTCGGTGCCGAGAATATTCTCGATAAAATCTTTGACTTCACGGCCACGTTCGCCAATCAGACCCACAACGATCACGTCTGCGCGGGTATAGCGTGCCATCATGCCGAGCAGGACGCTTTTCCCGACCCCGGAACCGGCAAACAGCCCCATACGCTGTCCGCGACCCACGGTTAACAGGGCGTTGATCGGACGCACGCCGGTGTCCAGCACATGCTCAATCGCTGTACGCTGTAGCGGGTTAAACGGCGGGGTAATGAGCGCACCTGTTTCGGTGGTTTCTGGGGAGGGGAGACCGTCCAGCGGTTTCCCTGCGCCGTCCAGTACACGCCCAAGCAGCGCCGGGCCCAGCGGCAATTGCTTGCCACTTTGCAGCCCGTCGCCGTGACCGTTTCGGGCATAGACGCGGGCCCCCGGCAGAATGCCTTCGACCTCTTCCAGCGGCATTAAAAACAGACGCTGGCCGTTAAAGCCGACCACTTCGCACTCGACTTCGTTGGTTTCTGTCCCATCCTGGCGCTCAATAATGCAGGTTGCGCCGAGCGGGAGTTGCAGTCCTGTTGCCTCCAGCACCAGTCCGGTGGCGCGGGTCAGCCGACCGTAACGACGCACGGCAGGCAGTTGCGTCATTTTGGCTTCGAAGTTGTCCAGCGTATTCAGCCAGCGGGTCAGGCGGGTAGTCATCAGACGACTCCGGGCGCTGCCAGACGGCAGAGTTCTTGCCAGCGCGTGGCGACGCTGGCGTCAAGGTCGCCTTCATCCGCGGAGACTTTACATCCGCCATGGTGCAGGGTGGGATCGCCGCGCAGACGCCAGCCGTGCAAACTGAGCGTTGCGCCGAGCATCTCTTCCACGCGTTGCAAATCATCGGGGTGAACGCGCAACTGCGGCTTACCGCTGAACAGCGGTTCCTGTTGTAACAACTGCTGGATCTGTTTAATCAACGCGGCGTTATCCACCACCGGCGTCTGACCAATCACCTGACGCGCCGCTTCCAGCGCCATCTGCATCAGGCGTGACGCAATAACGCTATCCTGCGCATCCAGGGTGTTCTGAAACTCGCTGACCAGTTGCTGCATGCGCGCGTGAATCGGCGCCTGTTGCGAACGCGCCTGCGCCTGGCCTTGTTCCAGACCCTGCGCCATGCCTTCCTGATATCCCTGCTGGTGGCCGGACGTTCGACCCTCTGCCAGACCCGCGTTATAACCCTGCTCATGGGCCTGGATTTTCAACTGCGTAAGCTGTTGCTCAAGCTGCTGTTCGGCGCTCAGTGCGGGTTCGTCCTCGACATCCGCAGAGAGCGCATCGTCGTCCTGCTGGGCAGGGACAAACTCGGCAAGCGGCGGGTCGAGGCACTCCGGAGTCCAGATCTTCCACGGCAGTTCGTTAGACATAGGTATCCTCGCCGCTGCCAATCACCATCTCGCCGGTTTCCGCCAGACGGCGCACAATCAGCAGAATCGCTTTTTGTTCGTTCTCGACCTGAGACAGACGTACCGGGCCACGGTTGGCGAGATCGTCGCGCAGAATATCGGCGGCACGTTGCGACATATTGCGCAGGAACTTCTCGCGCAGCGGCTGTTCTGCACCTTTCAGGGCGATCAGCAACGACTCGGAATCCACTTCCTGTAGCAGGCGTTGGATGCTGCGATCGTCGACATCCACCAGATTTTCGAACAGGAACATTTCGTCGATAATTTTCTGCGCCAGTTCGCCGTCGAATTCGCGTACCGCAGTAATAACCGCTTCTTCCTGCTGGGTTTTCATCAGGTTGATGATTTCTGCCGCCGTTCTCACGCCGCCCATTTTGCTGCGCTTGAGATTCTGGCCGTCGAGCAGACCGTTCAGCACTTCCGTCAGCTCTGCTAATGCCGCTGGCTGTACACCGCCGAAAGTGGCGATACGCAGCATCACATCGTGGCGCAGACGTTCGTCGAACAACGCCAGAATATCTGCTGCCTGGCCGCGTTTGAGATGCACCAGAATGGTGGCGATAATTTGCGGGTGTTCGTCGCGGATGAGGTCGGCGGCGCTTTGCGGCTCCATAAAGTTGAGCGTTTCAATGCCGCTGGCGGTATCGCGGGTTTCGAGAATGTCTTCCAGCAGGCTGGCAGCACGCTCTTCGCCCAGAGCTTTCACCAGCACCGAACGCAGATATTCGTTGGCATTGATATTCAGTGCCGCAAACTGTTCGGCTTCCTGCTCAAACTCCGCCAGTACGTCCGTTAGCTGTTTATTGGAGATCTGGTGGACATTCGCCATTGCCGCACTCAGGGTTTGTACCTCGCGCTGGGAGAGGTGTTTGAACACCTCCGCCGCGCGATCCTCGCCAATGGTCATCAGCAAAATGACGCTTTTATCGGTGCCGGAAAGGGTATTACTCATGATCGTTATTCATCCACTGGCGAATGACCAGCGCCACGACGCGCGGATCGTTGTCTGACATTTCGCGAATACGCTGGCTCATCACTTCAGCGCCCAGGCGTTGATTCGCCCGACGCTGCTGCGTTTGCTCGTCTTTGCTAAGGCGAACCTCGACGGCTTCTTCGGTTTCCTGACGAATCTGCGCCTGTTCCTGCGCCGCTTTGGCTTCTTCAGCACGGCGGGTCAGTTGCGGACGCACCGCTTTACGCCACAGGATCCAGGCAACCAGCAGCACCAACAGCCAGCGACCGCCAGAGATCAGTTGTTCGATAAAGACCTGCTGTTTCCAGAATGGCAGTTCGCCCGCGTTTTCATCCGTCGCGCTAAACGGCGAGTTCACCACATTCAGCGTATCGCCACGCGTGTCGGAGAATCCCATCGCTTCACGGGTTAACGCCTCAATCTGTTTCATCTGATCGGCTGTCAGCGGCAACGGCTTGCCGTCCGGCAACATTTTATAGTTGACCACCACCGCGACTGAGAGACGCTGGACATCACCGACGTTCATCTTCGTATGGCGAATGGTACGGTCTACTTCATAGTTGCTGGTTTCATTACGCTGCGTACTGCGCGGCCCTGCCGAGCTGCTATTGCTGGTCTGCTGGGCGTTTTGGCCATTCTGCGGATTGGCTGGCGGCGTGCTGATCGGCCCTGAATTGGCCGGCGCTGGCTGATTAGACAGTGCGCCCGGAACGCCGCCGGGATACCCGGAACCGACCTGATCGCTGACGTTAAGCTGGCGCGAACGCAGCACCGCTTGCGACTCATCGCCATTCGGACGGTACTGTTCTTCCGTCTGCTCTTTATTGGCGAAGTCCAGTTGCGCCGTCACCTGCGCATGGACGTTGCCGTTACCGACGATCGGCGCGAGTATCGATTCGATACGGCGCTGCACGCGGCCTTCCACATCGCTGGCGTATTTTAGCTGTGCGTCATTGAGATCGCGGCTGCTGGTATTCGACTGGGTTAACAGATGACCCGCCTGATCAACCAGCGTGACATTCCCAGGCGGCAGACCGGCGACGGCACTGGAAACCAGATGCACCACGGCGCTAATTTGCCCTTCATCCAGCGCGCGTCCTGGCTCCAGATTCACCGTGACGGAGGCCGAAGGGGATTTTTGTTCGCGAACAAACAGCGACGGCTTAGGCATCGCAAGGTGGACGCGTGCGTGTTTCACCGGCCCCAGCGTTTCGATGGTTCGGGCCAGTTCGCCTTCCAGAGCACGCTGATAATTGACCTGCTCGCTAAACTGGCTGATGCCGAACTTCTCCTGGTCCAGCAGCTCGAAGCCGACAGAACCGCCTTTCGGTAATCCTTGTTGAGCCAGGCGCAGACGCAGTTCATGCACTTTATCAGCGGGAACTTCAATTGCACCGCTGCCTTCCGTAAAACGGTAGGGGATGTTCATCTGGGTCAGTTGCGTGACGATAGCGCCGCCATCCTGATCGGACAGATTGCTGAACAGCGTGCGGTAATCGGGCGCTTTTGCCCACAGCACCATTGCAACCACAATGGCAATAGCGGCAGCTCCCGCCACAATCAGGGGGATTCTGGGATTCGCGCGTAGACGGTTAAGCCACTCGAGAGGTTTAGGTAGGGTTGCAGTCGATGCAGTCGCACTCATCTCGCACCTCGTGACTGATCGTGGACGGCGTTTTTTGCAAAGTGGAACAAGACTCACTCCCGGGTCAGCAAACTCGAAAAATTGACGGTCTCATTATTTGCGGTTTCGAATTTTTCTATGCCTCAAAAACCGTGGTTTTTTATCGTTATTTAGCGCCTTTATCTTATTGACAAGCTGTTAATCTCTGCTGCGTAAAAAATCATCCAGGGGAACAGAATGTCAGCAATACAGGGGATTGAAGGGGTCATTAGCCAGTTACAGGCAACGGCGATGTCCGCGAAAGCGCAAGACGCGCTCCCACAACCGACCGTGAGTTTTGCCGGTCAGTTACATGCGGCGTTGGATCGTATTAGTGATACATCGACGGCCGCTCGCGTGCAGGCAGAAAAATTCACGCTGGGTGAACCCGGGATTGCGCTCAACGATGTGATGGCCGATATGCAAAAAGCCTCCGTCTCTATGCAGATGGGGATCCAGGTGCGCAACAAACTGGTGTCAGCGTATCAGGAAGTGATGAGCATGCAGGTGTAGCGCAAAACCCTTATTTTCAACACGCTATACATTGATATTGTTTCTAAGCGCGATCGCAATAAAGGTCGCGTCGATTGGTCTTGATCGACTGACGCCGACGCTTCCGCCTCTTCAGGTTGCAGAGTTGTCATGCAACGTCATTCTCTATTTTGGAATTTCGCATTCACCGCATTAATTTCCCCATGCAAGCGCATGTTCTTATTATTAAGTATTCATTTAATTATGCTTTGGTGAAATACCATCAAAATAAGTAAAACTTCTTTTATGAGCTCAATGGAGTAAAAGGTGATGATTTTGCTACTAAAGAGGTAAAATGATAAAGGCGAGTTTGAATGCGTGTATTAATGATGTTGTAGAACATGCTAAAGTAAAGTTTATTATTATCAAATTAATTAGAACTTCTGATTTTGTTCCACTTCCTAATGTTATCTTAATATAACCACGTTAAACATATCCTAAATATCTCTTCAGCCTTGCCTGTTTCGGGGCGGCTATACCTCTGTTTAGTGGAATAACTATGAATTTGGATAACTTGTTTGCGGAAGAAAAAGTGGCCGGCGATTTTTGCTTCGATGGTCAGGTAGCCGGTGTGTTTGACAATATGGTCGATCGCTCTGTGCCGTTTTATCAGGAGATCCAGCGGATGACCGGGGAGATGGCGGCAAGCTATGCCGTGCCGGGAACCCAACTGTATGACCTGGGCTGTGCGACCGGCACGACGCTGGCGTTGCTGGACAATCTGCTGCCGAACAGTGTCTCCTTTACTGGATTCGATAACTCGCCAGAGATGCTGGACAAATGCCGGGAGAAATTTGAGCAACTGGGGTCTTCCCGCGATGCGCGTTTTCTCTGTCATGACCTCAGAGATATGCCAGCGCTGGATAACGCCTCCGTGGTGACCATGCTTCTGACGCTGATGTTTGTCCGCCCTCTGCACCGCAAAATGCTGCTCTCCTCCGTCTATCAGGGAATGAATTCTGGCGGCGCGTTAATTCTGGTTGAAAAAGTGGTTTGTGAATCACCGGAGCTTAATCGTCAGTACATCAATTATTACTACAACATGAAACGTCGCCACGGCTACAGCGAGCTGGAAATTAGCCAGAAACGCGAAGCGCTGGAAAATGTCCTCATCCCATTTAGTGAAGCTGAAAATCGACAAATGCTGCACGACGCCGGATTTAGTAGTGTCGAGGTATTTTTCCGTTGGTATAACTTCTGCGGAATGGTGGCCATTAAATGAGGGTATCGGTTGGTAATTTTCTATTTCGTACCCGCAACACGTTATTTCCTTTTTTATATTTAACGCTGTTTTTGGGCCATACGAACGCCGTTGATGCACCCACCGCGATGCTGGTTATCGGCGGACTGATTGTTTTGGCCGGACAAGGCATTCGTATTCTGACCGTGGGGCTGGATTACATTGTGCGTGGCGGGCGTAATCGTCAGGTGTATGCCGATAATCTGGTGCAGAGCGGATTATTTGCGCACTGCCGAAACCCATTGTACCTCGGCAATCTTTTGTTAATCATTGGCTTTGGCGTGATGGCCAATAACCTGTGGTATCTGACGATAACGATGCCAGTCCTCTTCCTGGCGTACGCCTGTATTATTGCCGCAGAAGAACGCTACCTTGAAGGACGTTTTGGTGAAACATATCGGCAATATTGCGCCTCCACGCCGCGCTTGTTGCCACGTCTGGCAGGGCTGCCCCAGACGCTGCGCACCTTTTCTTTTCACTGGCGTCGGGTGATTGTGAAAGAATACAGCACGATGTGTATTAGCCTGTTGATGCTGGTGGCACTGAGCGCCAGGGGGCTGAACACGGCTCCGCAAGACTGGATGGTTTCAGGGGCGCTTGCGCTGACCGTGCTGTTGGCCTGCTTAGGGATCCGCATGCTGAAAAAATCCGGGAAACTCAAAGCAAGTTCTGCGCGCTGACGGGTGACAGAGAGACTCCCGTTGCACGGCGCAACGGGAGAATGTTTTTACTTCTGAATCAAATAGCGAATCGTTGGGCCATCCTGCTGAATATCCAGCACCGTATAGCCGTGATTTTTCGCATCTAACGGAATGTTATTAATGGATTGCGGGCAATCGCTGACCACTTCCAGTATTTCCCCTTTTTTCAGTTGCGGCATCGCTTCCAGCGTGGCGACCGCCGGATAGGGACACGGTTCGCCGACCATATCGAGGCGATAATCAGGGACTATCTCTTTCATACAGATTCCTTAGCAGGCGTCAGCCCGGCACGACGGAAGAAACGTTTTTCCCAGCCAATGATCAACATCAGCGCGGCAAACAGCAGCAGGTAAGTGACCAACAATCCGCCCAACGGACCAAAGGTGTTGAGTAAGTTCACTTTATCCCAACTGGTAGCCAGCGCGGGAGCGAAGTCATCCCAGTAATAGGCCAGCAGGGTGGAGCCTATCACGTTGCCTAACCCGACCCACCAGTAGTGGACCTGGCCTTCGACCGCACGGTACATCCAGCCGGTTTCGCAACCGCCCGCCAGTACGATGCCAAAGCCAAACAGCAGACCACCGATCACCGCGTTCGGACCCGCCCACATGATCTTCGCCTCTACGCCTAATTGCACGTAGCTGAAGATGCCGATGGCGCTGACCGCCATACCGAAGATGATCGCTTTCGCCATATGGGTACGTCCGGTGATCCACAGATCGCGAAACGCCGAGGTGAAACAGATTTGCGCGCGTTCAATCAGCAGACCGAATCCGACGCCGAACAGCATCGCCAGCCCCAGTTTCGGCTTATCCATTGCCGTCAACAGCGCCCATCCGATCATCCCGATAAAGACCAGCATGCCCAGACGGAAGCGGCGACGGGCCTGATCCGGCTTTTGCGTCAACGGAGAAGCCGCAGAGACTTTCTGCATTTTTACCGGGATACGAAAAATGGGCAGCAGGGTGAAGCGGGCGCCGAACCAGGAGCCTATCGCTGTAGCCAGTGCGAAGAACCAGGCATGGAGGGAAAACTGCGGAATGCCCGTGAAGAATGCGGCCAGATTACAGCCCATTGCCAGACGGGCACCGAAGCCGGCGATGATTCCGCCTATAATTGCTTGCATGATGCGAATACGGCTGCGTGGCATACGCAATTTGACGTTGTTGGCCCACAGCGCTGCGGCAAAACAGCCGCCGAACATGCCGAGGATCATCATACCGTCGATGCGGGTCAGGGGAGAGCCTTCCAGATGAATGATCTTGTAGTAACCCCACTCTTCGGCGTGAACGCCAAACAATTGCAGGAGTTGACCGCCCCAACGGGTAAATTCCCCCGTTACCGCCCAGAACGTGCCGGTGATGCCGAAATAATAGGTGGAGAGAATACCTGCTGCGATGACCGCAGGGGCCGGGGCCCAGAATTTAATCAGATAAGTGTGTTTGAAGTGGTGCCAGGACATACTTTTTAGCCTCTGAACTCAGAAGGAATATAAAGAAGTGCGGATAGTACACCGATAATATTTTTTTCCCACGACTAAAAAGAAGTAATACCGACGAGATCAAAGTAAGCCATGCTCCCAGAAAGGCTGGCGACATCAGGGCTTTAATGCCACAATCCCATTTTCTTCGCATGCAGGATGAATGATGAAAAAATTAGCAATCGTTGGTGCACTACTGGTTCTTGCCGGGTGTGCCGAGGTGGAAAATTATAACGAGGTGGTGAAAACGCCTGCGCCCGCCGGTCTGGAAGGGTACTGGCAGTCGAAGGGGCCACAGCGCAAGATGATGAGCCCGGAAGCTATTGCCAGCCTGGTGGTGACAAAAGAGGGCGATACGCTGGATTGCCGCCAGTGGCAGCGTGTGATTGCCGTGCCGGGGAAACTGACTATGTTTTCGGGCGAGCTGACCAACGTGACGACCAAACGTGAGATCTACCCGATTGAACGTACCGGGAACACGCTGACGTATGACGGCATGACGCTGCAACGCGTGGATCGCCCGACGACGGAGTGCGCAGAGGAATTACAAAAATCGCCACTGGCGACGCCGTTGCCCTGACAGGCAAACCCCGGCGGTATTGTGCTGCCGGGGTGGTATTTTATATGGCCTCTTCAATCACCCACACGCTGACGCTTCCTCCGTTACAGTAAAACGTTGCTTCGCCGTTTTCATCGGTGAGCACACTTTCCTCTCGGTTTCCGAGAAAATCACGCCAGGTTTTATTGCCGTAATTCGCGCCTAAGGTGATCGTCTTCTCGCCATCGTCGCCATTCGAGAGCACCACCACACATCCTGGGTCTTCCTGGGTTCCGCTACGGCTGAACGCGATACAGTTAGGGTGATCAAACCAGAGCGTCTGGATGCCGTGGGCGAAACGCTGACGGGCAAGAATAAGCTCATCGAGTTGCTCAATCACCGGCATATCAATGGGGTAAATTTCCCCGTCGCCACCCTCGTCTTCATAGTGGGCACCGTATAAGTCGGGATAGAAAACAGACGGTACGCCGTTTTCCCGTAGCAGGATCAGCGCATAGGCCAGCGGCTTAAACCACGGTTCGACGGGGGCTTCCAGCGCCTGTAGGGGCTGAGTGTCGTGGTTAGCGACCAGTGTCACGGCGTGGAACGGATCGGCTTCGACCAGCGTTCCGGTAAAAATCTGGCTCATGTCGTACTCACGCCCCTGACGCGACGCTTCGTGAAACTTCATTTGCAAAGGGGCGTCGAAGAGCATGGTTTTCCCGTCGACCTGGTTGATATAGGTTTGCAGTTTGTCCACCTCATGCGACCAGTACTCTGCGACGATAAAAAGCGGTTTTGGCGCCACTTCCTGGACGTGTTCGATCCACTCTTTGTAAAACCAGGCGGGAATGTGTTTGACGGCGTCCAGGCGGAAGCCATCGCACTGGGTTTGTTCCATCACCCAGCGCGCCCAGTATTTGATCTCCTCCGTTACCGCGTGATTGCGAAAGTCGATATTTTCGCCCATCAGATAGTCGAAGTTACCCAGTTCGTTATCGACCTGGTCGTTCCAGCCTTCGCCGGTGTAGTCGTTGACTATCTTAAAAATGCCGTCTTCGGTGGGATTTTCGATATGGTCGATGCCGCTAAAACATTTGAAGTCCCAGATGAACTGTGAATACTGACCGGCGCGGGCAGGGAAGGTGTAGCGCGTCCAGCCTTCACATTCGATGATCTCGTCATCAATCTGCGTGCGATCCTGCTCGTTGACGCGCTGTACTCTGATGGCTTCTTTCTCGTCTGCACCCATTTTATGGTTGACCACCACATCCAGCAGAACGGCAATGTTATTGTGCCTGAGCGCATCAATCGCCCCCAGCAACTGGGCTTTGTCACCGTATTTGGTGGCAACAGTGCCTTTTTGATCAAACTCGCCGAGATCGAACATGTCGTAGGAGTCATAACCCACGGAATAACCGCCAGAAGCGCCTTTGTAGGCCGGGGGTAGCCAGACCATATTGATACCGATATCGTTAAGTCCGCCCGCGCGTTCAGCCAGTTCAAGCCACAGCTTGCCGCCCTCAGGGTAATACCAGTGGAAGTACTGCAATAACGTGGGGTTTTTCATCTTCCGTGCTCCAGAAGTCGTTTAGCCGACCTCTGGAGTATGGAAGATAATTGATGCTAAGCGGGATTTTATTGAGGCGCGGCAGGGGCGTCGGGCACCAGCAGCATGCCCGAGAGACGACCATAGGCATGGTTGAGTGACTTCTGGCGCGTTGACTGGCCTATCAGGCTGCTGAGCTCATCCAGACGCTGTTGCAGCAGGACTTTCAGACGCTGTTCGTTATCCAGCGTCTGTTTAATATAGCCCGCAATCAGCTCCTGAACGCTTCGCGTAATCCCCGGTGGAGTTTGTATTTCCACAACCGTTTCAATGCTTTGTAGATAGGAAACTTCCTGTTCCAGTAACAGATCCCATTCACCCCGCTGCGCAAGTTCCAGCAGCGATTGACTGAGCAGCGCAATGCGCTGCCAACGGTTGATAAACTCCACGGCTAAGGTCATTAACGAGACTCCTGGGAAGATGCTTTCGGTGAGATCTGCTTCCAGGCTTCTGCAATATTGCCGAGTAACCCTTCCACTTCTTCAATGGCCTGACTGTCATTACGTAAGTTTGCCTGCAGCAAACGGCGGATCATGTAGTCGTACAGTGACGACAGATTGGTCGCGACGTCGCCGCCGTTCTCCTCATCCAGACCGGCTTTAAGTCCATTGTCGATAATGTTGATGGCTTTGCTTAACGCTTCGCCTTTCGCGACAGTGTCGCCCTGTTGCATAAACAAGCGTGCGCGCACCAGGGCGCTGTTGGCGCCGTCAAACAACATTTCGATTAGCTGATGCGGGCTGGCGCTCATTACGGCGCTTTCCACGCCGATTTTTGCATAGGCTTTTGTACCGCTGGCGGTATACATGGTTACCTCGTGTTATCAGGAGCTGCTCATGGCAGAAAACTGCTGGTTCAGGTAGCTACTTGTGCCATTGAGTTTGCTCATCATGGTATCCAGCTGCGTAAACTGCGCCTTATAACGGGCGACGGTGTCGTCGATACTGGCGCTTACTGCAAGATACTGTTTGGTCAGCTTTTTCAATGTCGCATTAATACTGTCCTCGGCGCTGTCGATAATGCCGTCATCGGCGAGGTAGGCTTTCACTTCGGTGGCAATTTTGGTGGTAATACCGGTTTCTTTACCGTCACCGACCAGCAACTGGCGCGTTGCCGTCGTATTCTCTTTCAGCGCTTTGCCCAGTTTCTCATCGTCAATCTTCAGCTTGCCGGACGTCCCGTCAGTGGTAATGCCGATTTCACTTAAGGTTTTGAACGGGCCATCGCTGCCGCTGTTGGCAAACTGCGCGCGAATACCGGTCTGGATTGTGCGAACCACGCTGTCGCCGATCAGCGCGCCGTTGCTCTGATCCTGCGCTTCCGCACCTGGGTCTACTTCGGTGTATTTCGTCAGGGAGGTAAAGGTATCCATCAGCGAGTTGTACGCATCCACCCAACCTTTAATCGCTTCTGTCGCTTTATCATTACTTTTGGTCACGGTGAGGCGTGCGTCAGTCACCTCTTTGGTCAGATTGAGCGTGACGCCCTGCGGCGCATCGGTAATGGTGTTACTCGGGCGTTCAATATCAATACCGTTAACGGTCAATTGCGCATTTTGCGCGCTGACCAGTTGTTTCATATTGCCGGTGCCCGTAGTGCTGTCGTAGGCCAGCAAATCGTTGAGCTTGCTGTCGCCTTCCACCGAAACGGTCATTTGATTTTCGGTACCGGTATCGGACGTCAGCACCAGTTGATAATCGCCTTCTTTCACTTTAACGATGCTCGCGGAAATACCGCTATCGGCATCGTTAATTGCGTCACGAATACCTTCCAGCGAGGTCTGATCTTTCGTGAGTTTAATTTCCAGCGGCTCTTTGCGGCCTTTTTGTTCAATTTTGAGGGTGCGACTTTCAGCGGAGGTATCGCCCAACGCATCTTTTGTTGAACTGATATCAATATTGGTACTTAACGATTGCGCCTGCGCCAGTTTATTGACGCTAATGGTGTAGATGCCAGGTGCTGCGCCTGTGGTGGTGGAGGCGGTCAGGTCTTCGGTGCTACTGGTCACAGTGGTGCTCTTAAACAGATCGGCATTATTCAGCGTGGTATTGGCGGTCTGAAATTTTTCCAGCGCGCTTTTCAGCGTGCCATAAGCCGTCAGGCGCGCAGTGTTCGCGCTCTGCTGTTGCGTGATCGGCGTTAAACGTCCTTTTTCTGCAGTGGTCAGGTTCGTCAACAATGCATCCAGCGGTAAATTTGAGCCGACGCCCAGTGATGAAATCGAAGCCATGCCTTATTCCTTGTGATTGCAAACAGTAGTTAACCGCGTTATCGGCAATCTGTTGGCAAAGTTTAATAATAGTTTCAGGAAAATAATGCGCGGAATAATGGTGAATAAAGAGGGTATTTCGTGGGCTAAGAAAAAAGAGGGCAGAAATTAAAAATTTTCTAAAGTTCGAATTTAAGGTGCCGATACAAGGGTTACGGTAAGAAACCGTGGGCAACAGAACAGCCCAATAAACATCAAGTTGTAATTGATAAGGAAAAGATCATGGCACAAGTCATTAATACAAACAGCCTGTCGCTGTTGACCCAGAATAACCTGAACAAATCTCAGTCTACTCTGAGCTCCGCTATTGAGCGTCTGTCTTCCGGTCTGCGTATCAACAGCGCGAAAGACGATGCGGCTGGCCAGGCGATCGCTAACCGTTTCACCTCTAACATCAAAGGTCTGACTCAGGCTTCCCGTAACGCTAACGACGGTATCTCCATTGCGCAGACCACCGAAGGCGCGCTGAACGAAATCAACAACAACCTGCAGCGTGTACGTGAACTGACCGTTCAGGCAACTAACGGAACTAACTCCGACAGCGACCTGACCTCCATCCAGAACGAAATCACTCAGCGCCTGAGCGAAATCGACCGCGTATCCGGTCAGACTCAGTTCAACGGTGTGAAAGTCCTGGCTTCCGACAACACGATGAAAATCCAGGTTGGCGCCAACGACGGCGAAACCATCGATATCGATCTGAAAAAGATTGATTCCAAGAGCCTGGGCATGGATGGTTTCAATGTAAATGGGGCTAAAAAAGCCACCAGTGGGGATTTAGTTGCACAATTCAAAGCAACCGGTACTGATAACTACAAAATTGGTGCTAATACTTTCAATGTGGATATTGAATCTGGTGCAGTTTCTAAAGGTGGCAAAGAACAATATATTGATGCTGCTACGGGTGATTTTACCGATCTGGCTGAGTCTCCGAATACTGAGGTAACTTTTGGTGCAGCAGAAGCTAAGACTCTCGCTGCGGCGGTTGTCGGTAAACCTGCAGGAACCGCGACGAGTGTGAAAGGTGTTGACTTTACCGTAAAAACTGCTGATGCAGACGGTAACGCAGTACTTTCTGCAACAATTGGTGGTAAAGAAGTCAATATTACAATTGAGAACAGTACTGCGGCGGATACCACTACTGCGACGATAAAAGCGGGTAGTGATAAGATTTATACTGATGGCATAACTGGACAGTTAACTACTGCTACGGGTAATGCTAATCGCGCTGCTAAAATGTCTGACCTTGATTTGCAAAATGCGGTTAAAGATGGCAGCACTCTGCAGATCAACGGTAAAACGTATGATGTCAATGCTAAAGGCGACCACGTAACAGCGAAATTTGATGATGGTACAGGTACAGGTACTATGGTCGATAAAACAGTTTACTTAGGTAAAACAGCTGGTGGCGCTGCAACATTGATTAATGAAGATGCAGCCAAATCTCAGCAATCCACCAACAATCCTCTGGAAACCATTGACGATGCGCTGGCACAGGTTGACGCACTGCGTTCCGACCTCGGTGCGGTACAGAACCGTTTCGATTCTGCCATCACCAACCTGGGTAACACCGTAAACAACCTGTCTTCTGCACGTAGCCGTATCGAAGATGCTGACTACGCGACCGAAGTGTCCAACATGTCCAAAGCACAGATCCTGCAACAGGCGGGTACCTCTGTTCTGGCTCAGGCCAACCAGGTTCCGCAGAACGTTCTGTCTCTGCTGCGATAATTCACACTTTTCGCGCAAACCCCGCTTCGGCGGGGTTTTTTACGCCCGTCATTTACCCGTAACCCCTAAATAACCCCTCATTTCACCCACTATTCATCCGATTAAAACCCCTGCAGAAACGGATAATCATGCCGATAACTCATTTAACGCAGGGCTGTTTATCGTGAATTCACTGTATACCGCTGAAGGTGTAATGGATAAACACTCGCTGTGGCAGCGTTATGTACCGCTGGTGCGTCACGAAGCATTGCGCCTTCAGGTGCGATTGCCCGCGAGCGTGGAACTGGACGACCTGCTACAGGCGGGCGGCATCGGGTTATTAAATGCAGTTGACCGATATGATGCTCTGCAAGGAACGGCATTTACCACTTACGCAGTGCAGCGTATTCGTGGAGCGATGCTGGATGAACTACGCAGCCGGGATTGGGTGCCGCGTAGCGTCCGACGCAATGCTCGCGAAGTGGCGCAGGCGATGGGGCAACTGGAACAGGAATTAGGGCGTAACGCGACGGAAACTGAAGTGGCGGAGCGTCTGGCGATTCCTGTGCATGAGTATCGCCAGATGTTGCTCGATACCAATAACAGCCAGCTCTTCTCCTATGACGAGTGGCGGGAAGAGCATGGCGATAGCGTCGAGCTGGTGACTGAAGAACATCAGCAGGAAAACCCGTTACAACAGCTTCTTGAAAGCAATTTACGCCAGCGCGTGATGGATGCCATTGAGGCACTGCCGGAACGTGAACAACTGGTGTTGACGCTCTATTACCAGGAAGAGCTCAATCTCAAAGAGATTGGCGCCGTTCTGGAGGTTGGCGAGTCACGGGTGAGCCAGTTGCACAGTCAGGCGATCAAACGTCTACGCACCAAGCTGGGTAAGTTATAGGCGGTTTTAGCGCCGCCTAAAAAATGCCGCACAACGAATTGACTACCAGGAGTTCTCATGACGGTGCAGCAATCTAAAAGACGGCCACTAAGCCGCTACCTCAAAGATTTTAAACACAGCCAGACGCATTGCGCGCATTGCCACAAACTGCTCGACAGGATAACGCTGGTTCGTTGCGGGCAGATTGTGAACAAAATTGCCATTTCCAGACTGGATTCGCTGTTTGATGACGCCGCCTGGCAGCAGGAGCAAAAAGAGTGGGTCGCGCTGTGCCGTTTTTGCGGTGATTTGCACTGCAAAGCGCAAAGCGACTTTTTCGACATCATCGGCTTTAAACAATTTTTATTTGAGCAGACCGAAATGAGTCATGGCACGGTGCGCGAATACGTCGTCCGCCTGCGCCGACTCGGCAATCATCTCACGGAACAAAACATCACCCACGATTTGGTAGAGGATGGTTTTCTTGATGAAAGCCTGTCCCCCTGGTTACCCGAAACCAGCACCAATAACTATCGGATCGCGCTGCGCAAGTATGAACAATACAAAGCGCATGTCCCCCCTGGACAGATGCAGAATTCCTGCTGTTCCGCGACTTCTGATATATATTAAAAAAGCATAAGATGTAGCGGAGTCGTTTTTGTGATTAATGGCAAACCCTCTACACTACCGTGATAAATAACAACTTTCGGGGTAACTATGAAATTAGCACTTCTGGGACGTCAGGCTCTGATGGGTGTGATGGCTGTTGCACTCGTCGCCGGAATGAGCGTGAAGACTTTTGCAGATGAAGGTCTGTTAAACAAAGTGAAAGAGCGCGGCACGCTGCTGGTAGGACTGGAAGGGACATATCCTCCGTTCAGTTTTCAGGGCGATGACGGTAAGTTGACCGGTTTTGAAGTGGAGTTTGCGCAGGAGTTGGCGAAACATCTGGGGGTTAAAGCTGAGCTGAAACCGACCAAATGGGACGGTATGCTGGCATCGCTGGATTCCAAACGTATTGATGTCGTCATTAATCAGGTGACCATCTCCGACGAACGTAAGAAGAAATACGACTTCTCTACCCCGTATACCGTTTCGGGTATCCAGGCGCTGGTGAAAAAAGGCAATGAAGGCAGCATTAAAACCGCTGCGGATCTGAAAGGTAAGAAAGTGGGGGTGGGTCTGGGAACCAACTACGAAGAGTGGTTGCGCCAGAACGTTGAAGGTGTCGATATTCGCACTTACGACGATGACCCGACCAAATATCAGGATCTGCGCGTGGGTCGTATCGACGCTATCCTGGTGGATCGCCTGGCGGCGCTGGATCTGGTGAAGAAAACCAAAGACACGCTGGCGGTGACCGGTGAAGCGTTCTCCCGTCAGGAATCCGGCGTTGCGCTGCGTAAAGGTAACGAGGATTTGCACAAAGCGGTGGACGCGGCGATTGCCGATATGCAGAAAGATGGTTCGCTGAAAGCGCTGTCTGAAAAATGGTTTGGCGCAGATGTGACGAAATAATCGTCAACAATGCAAAAAAAAGGCGCTTTCACGGGCGCCTTTTTTATTTCATCCGAATGAACGTGCATAATAAAAAGAACACCACAACACAATAAACATCGGAGGCTACATGCCACTGCATAATTTAACGCGCTTTCCACGTCTGGAATTTATCGGCGCGCCAACGCCGCTCGAATACTTGCCGCGTTTTTCTGACTATCTGGGACGCGATATTTTCATCAAACGGGATGACGTCACGCCAATGGCGATGGGCGGCAATAAACTGCGTAAGCTGGAGTTTCTGGCGGCGGATGCGCTGCGCGAAGGGGCGGATACGCTGATCACGGCAGGCGCGATTCAGTCTAACCATGTCCGCCAGACGGCGGCGGTGGCGGCAAAACTGGGATTGCACTGTATTGCGTTACTGGAAAATCCCATTGGCACCACGGCGGAAAATTATCTGACTAACGGTAACCGCCTGCTGCTCGATCTGTTTAATGTTCAAATCGAAATGTGCGCCGCGTTGAACGACCCGGAAGCACAACTCCATGAACTGGCCACCCGCGTGGAAGCGCAAGGATTCCGCCCTTATGTGATACCGGTTGGCGGCTCCAGCGCCCTGGGCGCATTGGGGTATGTCGAAAGCGCGCTGGAAATTGCCCAGCAGTGTGAAGGTGCGGTGCAACTCTCTTCCGTAGTGGTGGCGTCTGGCAGCGCCGGCACGCATGCGGGGCTGGCGGTAGGGCTTGAACACCTGATGCCGGAGGTTGAGCTGGTCGGGGTGACCGTTTCGCGTAAAGTTGCCGACCAGCAGCCCAAAGTGGTCGCCCTGCAACAGGCGATTGCCAAAGAATTAGAACTGACCGCATCGGCGGAGATCCTGCTGTGGGACGACTATTTTGCGCCGGGCTACGGTATGCCGAACGACGAAGGGATGGAAGCGGTGAAACTGCTGGCGCGTCTCGAGGGCATTTTGCTGGATCCTGTTTATACAGGGAAAGCGATGGCGGGCCTGATTGATGGCATCAGTCAGAAACGCTTCAAAGACGAAGGGCCAATTCTGTTTATTCATACCGGTGGCGCGCCTGCGTTGTTTGCCTACCATCCTCACGTATAACAACCAGGTCGAAAAACGCGAATGCAAGAAAGTATCCAACTGGTGATTGATTCTCTGCCGTATCTGCTCAAAGGGGCGGTGTTCACGCTGCAACTGAGTATTGGCGGGATGTTTTTTGGTCTGCTGCTGGGATTTATTCTGGCGCTGATGCGCATGTCGCCGCTGTTGCCTGTTCGGTGGCTGGCGCGCTTTTATATCTCCATTTTCCGGGGGACGCCGCTGATTGCCCAACTGTTTATGATCTACTACGGTCTGCCGCAGTTTGGTATTGAGCTGGACCCCATCCCGGCGGCGATGATCGGTTTGTCGCTCAATACGGCGGCTTACACCTCTGAAACGCTGCGTGCGGCGATCTCCTCCATTGACAAAGGTCAGTGGGAGGCTGCGGCGAGTATCGGCATGACGCCGTGGCAAACGCTGCGCCGCGCCATTTTACCGCAGGCTGCCCGAGTGGCACTGCCGCCGCTGAGCAACAGCTTTATCAGCCTGGTGAAAGATACCTCGCTGGCGGCGACGATTCAGGTACCGGAACTGTTCCGTCAGGCGCAGTTGATCACCTCGCGTACGCTGGAAGTCTTCACCATGTATCTGGCCGCCTCGTTGATCTATTGGGTGATGGCGACGGTGCTATCGGCGCTGCAGAACTACTTTGAAGACCAGCTTAACCGCCAGGAGAAAGATCCGAAATGAGTGCCATCGAAGTCAAAAACCTGGTGAAAAAATTCCATGGGCAGACGGTGCTGCATGGCATCGATCTCGAGGTCAAACCGGGTGAGGTCGTCGCCATTATTGGGCCGAGCGGTTCGGGCAAAACCACCTTACTGCGCAGTATCAATCTTCTGGAAGTGCCGGAAGCCGGTACGATTAAAGTGGGGGATATCACCATTGATACCGCCCGGTCCTTAAATCAGCAGAAGGGACTGATTCGCCAGTTGCGTCAACATGTGGGTTTTGTATTCCAGAACTTCAATTTGTTTCCGCATCGTACGGTGGTGGAAAACATCATTGAAGGCCCGGTGATTGTCAAAGGTGAATCAAAAGCGGAAGCAACGGCCCGTGCGTATGAACTGCTGGCAAAAGTTGGGCTGGCCGGAAAAGAGACCAGCTACCCGCGGCGCTTATCCGGCGGGCAGCAGCAACGTGTGGCGATCGCACGTGCGCTGGCCATGCGCCCGGAGGTCATTTTGTTTGATGAACCGACCTCTGCGCTCGATCCTGAGCTGGTGGGGGAGGTGCTCAATACTATCCGCCAACTGGCGCAGGAAAAACGAACCATGGTGATTGTCACGCACGAGATGAGTTTCGCCCGTGATGTGGCTGACCGGGCGATATTCATGGATCAGGGACGAATTGTGGAACAGGGCCCGGCGAAATCGTTATTTAGCCATCCGCAGCAACCCCGAACGCGCCAGTTTCTTGAGAAGTTTCTGATGAAATAAATGGCCTTGCGTGACTCGCCCGAAATAATCCCTTTTCGGGCGAGTATATTTGAATAAATATGACGTCCTTCCGCCTGGTTAATGCATTTTCACCCTGATCTTGCTAAGTGTATTGAAATAAAACTCAAGTAATCCCCTTCCTGACCGATATTTTATTCATATAAACTCCCAATATGTGGTAGCGTGTTTACTCATTTAAAATGATAATCAATCTCAGAGGTGGTATCCCCTGATATGCAGGAAAATGATTTCTTCACCTGGCGACGGAGTATGCTGATACGCTTTCAGGAAATGGCGACGGCAGAAGATGTCTATCGGGAATTACAGCACCAGACGTGTCAACTGGAGTTCGATTATTACGCATTATGCGTTCGTCATCCGGTTCCGTTTACTCGACCAAAAATCTCTCTTCAAACGACATATCCTCAGGCGTGGATTACCCACTATCAGTCTGAAAACTATTTTGCTATTGACCCGGTGCTGAAACCGGAAAACTTCAAACAGGGACATTTACCCTGGAATGACGCCTTATTCAGTGATACCCAGACACTGTGGGATGCGGCACGCTCCCACGGCTTACGCAAGGGGATCACCCAGTACTGTATGCTGCCGAATCGTGCGCTGGGGTTCCTCTCCGTCTCACGGTCGAACGTACGCAATGTGCCCTTTGCCTCTGATGAAGTTGAGCTGAAACTGCAGCTACTGGTACGTGAGAGCCTCTCTGTGCTTACGCGGCTGGAAGATAACATGGTCACGACGCCGGAGATGCGTTTTAGCAAGCGAGAAAAGGAAATCTTAAAGTGGACGGCGGAAGGGAAAACGTCGTCTGAAATCGCCATGATCCTGTCGATTTCGGAGAACACCGTCAATTTTCATCAGAAGAATATGCAAAAGAAGTTTAACGCGCCGAACAAGACGCAAATTGCCTGCTATGCTGCGGCTATCGGTTTGATTTAAATGTGATTTTCGTGTTCAGGCGCAAAACCGGCCGAAAGCGCTGCTCTCAGCCGGTTTCATCTTATTGACGGTAAGCTTGTTTAATTTGCTTAACAGTGTTGGAAAATACCGCTGCTTGTGATTTGTCTTCAATCAGCGCGAGTTGTTTTTCCATTTTAAGAATCACGCGCCCTGCGTCGGCTTGTCCCATTGCCTGCAACATCAGCGTTAACATGGTTTTCAGGCAGGTGACTTCGTTAGCCAGTTCTTGATTATTCTCGGCAGTGGAAAAATCAGGCGTACTCATTTATTTTCCTCGTTGTGTGACAGTGAAAAAGTGCGATGGCAAATGTTAAGGCGGCGGAGTATACCATAAGCCGCGCTAAAAATAGCAGTGGTTGTTTTTTCAGCGAAACTTCAGCCTTAGCCATTAAAATAAACAATGTCTTGCCGTGGATATATTTTCTTCGCTCATTGTTTATGGCGCGTATTTTACGCGTTAATTATTGTTACAAAGTTGCTTCCTATTTATCATTTAAACCGAAGGGAGTGAATTTTTTGTCACTATTCTGAAACTTCAAGAGAGATATAGTCGATGGGAACGGCCGTTTTACGGGGGAAGTTTCCACATTCCGTACAATCTAATTTCCAAAAACGAGAACAAAATCTAAGAGGCGGTGTTTTTTGCGTTTCAAAGTTGAGATAAAACCCGCTAATATATGGCCGAGTAACTATCAGTAGCGTTATCCCTATTCTGGAGATATTCCTTTGATCAACGTTCTTCTTGTTGATGACCACGAACTGGTGCGCGCAGGGATACGACGCATTCTGGAAGATATAAAGGGCATAAAAGTTGTCGGCGAAGCATGTTGCGGTGAGGATGCTGTTAAATGGTGTCGTGCAAATACCGCTGATGTCGTGTTGATGGACATGAACATGCCCGGAATTGGCGGTCTTGAAGCGACGCGAAAAATTGCGCGTTCAACGGCTGACATTAAAGTGATCATGTTGACGGTCCATACGGAAAACCCGTTACCCGCCAAAGTCATGCAGGCGGGCGCTGCGGGGTATCTGAGCAAAGGTGCGGCTCCGCAGGAAGTGGTTAGTGCGATCCGTTCCGTGTTCTCCGGACAACGTTATATTGCTTCCGACATTGCACAGCAGATGGCCCTTAGCCAGATCGAACCCGAAAAAACGGAAACCCCGTTTGCCAGTTTGTCTGAACGCGAGTTGCAGATTATGCTGATGATCACCAAAGGCCAGAAGGTGAATGAGATCTCAGAACAACTGAATCTCAGTCCTAAAACGGTGAACAGTTATCGCTATCGAATGTTCAGTAAACTAAACATTCATGGTGATGTGGAGCTGACTCACCTGGCAATACGCCATGGCCTGTGTAATGCGGAGACGTTAGCAAGTCAGTGAGCCTTGAGTTTGACGCGAAAGCGTTTTTGAAAACCGTTACCAGCCAGCCCGGCGTTTATCGTATGTATGATGCTGGTGGTACGGTTATTTATGTCGGTAAAGCGAAGGACCTGAAAAAACGGCTTTCCAGCTATTTCCGCAGCAACCTTGCTTCGCGGAAGACCGAAGCGTTGGTCGCGCAAATTCAGCAAATTGATGTGACGGTCACCCATACGGAAACCGAGGCGTTACTGCTTGAGCATAACTACATCAAGTTGTATCAGCCCCGCTATAACGTGCTGCTGCGTGACGACAAATCCTATCCCTTTATTTTTCTGAGTGGCGATACGCATCCGCGTCTGGCGATGCACCGTGGCGCTAAACACGCCAAAGGCGAGTATTTCGGCCCGTTCCCCAACGGCTATGCCGTGCGTGAAACACTGGCGCTTCTGCAAAAAATCTTTCCAATTCGCCAGTGTGAAAACAGTGTTTACCGCAACCGCTCGCGCCCCTGCCTGCAATATCAGATTGGACGTTGCCTTGGCCCTTGCGTGGCGGGCCTGGTCAGCGAGGAAGAATACGCCCAGCAGGTCGAGTATGTCCGTCTGTTTTTATCCGGTAAAGACGATCAGGTTCTGACGCAGTTGATCGCGCGAATGGAAAACGCCAGCCGCAATCTGGAATTTGAAGAAGCCGCACGCATTCGCGATCAAATCCAGGCGGTGCGTCGTGTGACCGAAAAACAGTTTGTGTCGAACACCGGCGACGATCTCGATGTTATCGGGGTGGCTTTCGACGCAGGGATGGCCTGCCTGCACGTGCTCTTTATACGCCAGGGCAAAGTACTGGGCAGCCGCAGCTATTTCCCTAAGGTGCCGGGCGGGACCGAAATGGGCGAAGTCGTGGAGACGTTTGTCGGGCAGTTCTATCTGCAAGGCAGTCAGATGCGAACGCTGCCGGGCGAAATCCTGCTGGATTTTAATCTGAGTGACAAAACGTTGTTGGCGGATTCGCTGTCGGAACTGGCCGGACGTCGGGTTAATGTGCAGACGAAACCGCGCGGCGATCGCGCAAGGTATCTCAAGCTGGCGCGAACCAATGCCGCGACAGCGCTGACGACGAAACTTTCCCAGCAGTCCACCATTACCCAGCGTCTGACGGCGCTGGCAACGGTGTTGAAACTGCCGGTGGTAAAACGCATGGAATGTTTCGATATTAGTCACACCATGGGTGAGCAGACGGTCGCTTCCTGTGTAGTCTTTGACGCCAACGGACCGCTGCGCGCTGAATATCGTCGTTACAACATTACCGGTATTACGCCTGGCGATGATTATGCTGCGATGAATCAGGTGCTGCGTCGACGTTATGGCAAAGCGATTGAAGAAAGTAAGATCCCTGACGTTATTCTGATAGATGGCGGAAAAGGGCAACTTGGGCAGGCGAAAGCGGTCTTTGCTGAACTGGATGTTCCCTGGGACAAACAGCATCCATTGCTGCTGGGGGTGGCGAAAGGAGCCGATCGTAAGGCGGGTCTGGAAACTCTGTTCTTCGAACCGGAAGGTGAGGGGTTCAGTTTGCCCCCGGATTCTCCGGCGTTACACGTTATCCAGCACATCCGCGATGAGTCTCATGACCATGCGATCGGCGGGCATCGTAAAAAACGGGCGAAAGTCAAAAACACCAGCACGCTGGAAACCATTGAAGGCGTTGGCCCTAAACGTCGGCAAATGTTGTTGAAATATATGGGTGGTTTGCAAGGATTACGTAACGCCAGCGTAGAAGAAATTGCAAAAGTGCCGGGTATTTCGCAAGGTCTGGCAGAAAAGATCTTCTACTCGTTGAAACATTGAGGTCTCTGTAGCAACATAGGGGTAAATTCTCTGACAACAGATAGTTACCCGTCACTATGCAATTTAATATTCCTACATTGCTCACGCTGTTTCGCGTCATACTGATTCCCTTCTTTGTACTGGCGTTTTATCTGCCATTCAGTTGGGCACCGTTTGTGTGTGCGCTCATCTTCTGTATTGCAGCCGTAACTGACTGGTTTGATGGTTATCTGGCGCGTCGCTGGAATCAGAGCACCCGCTTTGGCGCGTTTCTTGACCCGGTGGCAGATAAAGTGCTGGTCGCTATCGCAATGGTTCTGGTGACAGAGCACTACCACAGCTGGTGGGTGACGTTACCTGCCGCAACGATGATCGCCCGTGAAATCATTATTTCCGCATTGCGCGAATGGATGGCGGAACTCGGTAAACGCAGCAGCGTGGCTGTCTCCTGGATCGGAAAAGTCAAAACAACATCACAAATGGCGGCGCTGGCGTGGTTATTATGGCGTCCAAACATTTGGGTCGAGTATGCCGGGATCGCATTATTCTTTGTCGCAGCCATACTGACGCTGTGGTCGATGCTGCAGTATTTGAGCGCTGCACGCGGAGATTTGCTTGATCAGTGATCGTTTCGCCGCAAATTTCAGCAAACGATCGTGTGTGACGAAAAATATCGTTGACTCAGTGCGCCAGGTAAGTAGAATGCAACGCATCGAACGGCAGCACAGATTGCCAGACGATAACAAAATCAAGTGATTAACAAAGTTACTTGGTGATGCGGGAATAGCTCAGTTGGTAGAGCACGACCTTGCCAAGGTCGGGGTCGCGAGTTCGAGTCTCGTTTCCCGCTCCAGTTTAAAGACATCGGCAATTGCGGGTGTCTGGCTGAAAAGCCTGAAGAATTTGGCGCGTTAGCAAAGCGGTTATGTAGCGGATTGCAAATCCGTCTAGTCCGGTTCGACTCCGGAACGCGCCTCCAATTTCTTCCCGAGCCCGGATGGTGGAATCGGTAGACACAAGGGATTTAAAATCCCTCGGCGTACGCGCTGTGTGGGTTCAAGTCCCACTCCGGGCACCATGGGAAAGACAAGTATAATCAAAGCAATAAGCAGTGTCGTGAAACCACCTACGGGTGGTTTTTTTGTGTCTGAAATCCAATTTCCTAACATGTTTCCTAACATCAATTCGTCATGTTGCACATGATGCAATCATTTCTGACCGCCAATCACTGGCACGATTTTAACCTTGCGATCATAACGCGCGGTCTGCGTAATCGTTTTGTGACCTGAAATTTGCTGCTTCTCCTGCAGGCTTCCCTCCAGATCCGAAACACCTTTGGCCTTCAGGTCGTGAAAAGTAAAGTCAAAAAGAAGGTGAGGGTGTTTCGCTTGTGCTTCTTCTCTGGCTTGCTGCCAGCGACTATTGAATCCGTCCCGTGTATACCGGCGACCGTTCTGCTGGTGAAGGACGTAAACACTGGATAAACCCTGTTTGAGGGGTAACGACTTTGCCAGTTCTATAAACGAGTCGGTAAACAGATTCCCTCTGTATCACAGAGGGAACCTGACTGATGAAACTCAACGAGATCAAAACACTGGCGATAGAACTGGAAGAGTGGGCGCTTAAGGATGGAAAGAAGGGCGGTTGGAAGAAAATCACACCGTTGATTAGATCAGTGAGCGTAAAATTATCTGCTTGGGTGTGGGACGGGTGCGCCACTCAGGGTGTGAAGGGAATAAAACTGCTGGTCATGGCACGTCTGGCTGATTTCAGTTCTGATGAGGGGATTTGCTGGCCAGCGGTTGAGACGCTCGCACGGCAGGTCGGGGCAGGGCGAAGCAACGGGGGTTAGACAATCTGAGCATTCAGATTCTGAACCTTCGGAATCTGAACGTCCAAATCCTGAACGTACAGAAAACGATGAAAAACCCGGTTCTGAGGGTTCAGAATCTGGACACGATCCGTCATTAAAACAAGATCCATCAATTAAACAGATCTCTACGTCTGAGAATTCTGACGAATCCTCAGACGGCGCAAACTCAGTTCAAAAAATCGAACCAGCTCCAAAGGGAAAATGGGGTACACAGGAAGATCACCAGTGCGCTCAGTGGATTTTCTCCCGTATTAAAAAACTCTACGAGAAAGCTGCCGAAACGGATGGCGAAGTGTCGCGCCCTAAAGACCCTAACTGGAATACCTGGGCGAATGAGATTCGCCTGATGCGTGCCATCGACGGGCGTAGCCATCGACAGATTTGCGAATTGTTTAAGCGCGTGCAGAACGATACGTTTTGGTGCAAGAACGTCCTGAGCCCGTCGAAGCTGCGCGAAAAATGGGATGAACTATCCCTCAAACTATCGCCGGTCAATGATTTGCACGGGAGAGTTATTGATGATGATTACTACGATAACGACCTTGCGGCTGCTGCTAACTCAGGATTTCGAGTTTAAGCAGGAGAAGTTAATGGAAATATTTCTTATCCTTGCATCAACAACCCCCTTAAGAGAATAAGCTGCTATGAGCGAAGCAAACTCAAGGAGGGACATACGACCTACGGGCGCTACGGGGCATTGGTCAGCAGCAGTGCAGATTAATCACAATAACATTTTTACGTTATCATCTAAGCAGGCAGAAAGGTTTTATCTATACCGGTTGAGTTGAATTGGAAAAATGATATGAATTATCCTGATTCGGGTGGAAAAAAGCATTATGCAGTTACATACTAAATTGTAAATGTCACGAAGTCTTCGCCCATGTAACAAGGCCTAGAAAACCCTATGGTTAAAAAAGATGAATCAACGAGCGAAGTTAGTACGAATGGTCTCTCACAGAAGATTGAGGCTACGGTAATTGGACTTGTTGGCTTTTTTGCTCAATATTTAAAGACGCATTGGCTCATATTTAGACACCCCATTTCTTTTGCGCAACATGTCATAGACAGAGACCAATTCTTTGAAAAATATGTCGCTCCACACACATATCTAACATTTGGCGGGTTTATTTTTACAATTGCAATTGCAACCATACCTTATGGGGCATGGGGAGCATTTAATGATGGAATATGGGCATTTGAAAAAATTGTTGGTGAATTGCAGCAGCGGTGGAGAGAGGTTCTTACATTATCGACACTTTTATTGGCCTCTTTACCTGTCCTTTTAACAGTTAGTTTTTTTTCCAATGTTTATGCTCGCATTCTGTACCCACCAAAACTTCGCCGGGCAATAGTAGAACTGTCGGCTTACGCATTTGGGTTTGCGTCATTTTTCTATTTCTTTTTTTACATAATCTCGGCATTTAGTTTTTTGATTGAGCATTTTGGAATCGATACTTCGATGTTTGAGGAACCGATGGTTTTTGTTTGGGGTATATTGGGTGCAATGCTCGTAGTGCCGTCAATATCCCTTATATGCCCGATTTTGCTCCTGATTCAGGGAAATCGAATCTTAGAAAAAGTAAGTGCAAGTAAGTTTGCATTGAGAGTTTGGATTAGCCCATTTTACGTATTTCTGGTATTTTTAGTCTTTTCCTACACTGCTAGTATTCCCGGCGCTTTTTCCGCATTTGAACGCTCAAAACTTCCATCGAAAGATGTTATTGCTAAGTTCGTTGGCATCCCTTTTCTCAAACTCACCAAAAATTGGAAAGAATCGAATGAAGGTTTTCTTACCTATACAGTGCTTATCGAGAATAGGACCGATGACCTGTATGTCAGCGAAATTTCGGATTTGCAGACAGTTCTCACATTTTCCAAAGAGAATCCGAAAATCGAAATTCACCATCCGGAGGCTGAATCGACCACTGAGGGCGTACAGAAACTGGTAGTTGTAAAACCGGGTTCTGCTGACGTATTAAAATTCTCAGTGCCTGTGAAATTTACTAAGGATTTTAAAAATGGACTTGTCCAGATGTCCGAGCTTATAAATATATCTTCCCCTCCTGATTTTTCTAAACCCTACGCCGAACTCATGCTATATGTTGATCCATTGCACTTTGGTGGTATCACAGCGAAAGGTCAAGTGCTCTTAAATATTGAAAAATAGTGTGCATGGGACTAATTATCCATTGTTCAATATCGTGTACGATGCAGGTTTTTTTACATCATTTCCAGGCATGGGATCTCGAATGCTTATAGCACTGGGTGATAACTGCAAACTCTTCAACAGTGCAGAAGAAATTAAAAACGTTGCTGTTATTGCACAGTAGTCGAACGAAGCGGACAGAAGTCTTAGGCAAACTGGTGTTGCCAATATGCCACGTTTGTTCGACAGACGTTCATGTAATGGGCTGCGAATACGGTTAACTACTGTATTATCAGGGACAACAAGAAAAAGTAAAATCTCATCAATCCTCGGACCAGGCTCTGGCATTCGAATAGATAAGGATCATCTACCGCTGCTGGAAGACCAGAACCCGTTATGACGAAACTACAAAAGCTTGTTGAATGCCTCAGGGCATGAAGTAGGCATTGCATCTTTCACTCAAAACCAGATTCTTCAAATTTCCGCGTTTCCGCGATAATAGCATTTAGATTTAATTTATTGATTTTTTATTGACATAGGCGCAATGCCCAGGCTAGTTTTGTATATTAGGACAACCTTTAATTTTGGTGATATAAATGGATCTTAATTTAAAAAAAGTCTATGAGCATATGATTGAATTAGGCGCAGGTTCACTTGCGCATGCTAACTACCTTGCTCATTTTTATGATATGAGTAATCCAATGTGGTCCCAATTGGGAGTTTTGCAGGCAGCCCATGCTTGCGAAATTTTTCTCAAGGCTCGTCTTGCTCAGGAACACCCTCTTCTAATTTTTGAGTCATTACCAAAATCAACTGCGGATTGTGTAAATAAAACAACAGGGCTTCTTGATTTTGAAAGTTTATTGGAAAAGGGGCAGACAATTACTTATTCAGAATTGCCTGAGAAGGTTTGGGCTGCTACTGGTAAAAAAATCAATAATATTAAATTATATAATGACTTTGGTAGGTTGAGGAACTCTATTCAACATTTTGCTGCTCCTAATAAAGATGTATCACTGTTAACATCTCAATTCATCTATGAGGTCATAGATCCATTTATAAATTCCGAGTGGGGTATGTGCGCTATGGATTATTGTGACGATTCTGAACAGTATGAATATCTAATTCCTACGTTGGCTCAAAGGGATGTTTATTTTATAGTTTCTCAGAGAATTCGTGGTGGATTGAGTGAACTCACAAGACTCATTGAAGAGGGAACTACTTCATATCAAAGTAATATGATATCAAGAGGGCGTCGTTCAGGCTTGGCATAACTTTATTATCGCATGATAAGAGAGGGCTTGAATGCTAATGTCCAATCAAAATGGATAATGAATTCCCACCTTTGAATAAAATAATAATAACCCTAATTAAAAGTGATATTGGTGATAATATTTAAATTGAGTTGCAGGAAGGAACTACAGAAGTTAAATGGTTTTTGCATTATATCGGAGACGGCAGTAAGGTTAACTTAAGGCTGCCTTTAAACGCCATCATCTATATTATGATGACGTTTAAAGGATTTTTGTTAAGAGAAAAATTTGCTTGACCACTTGAGTTGAGTGTTAATAATAAAAAGATTGATTACGCTAGGAATCAAGAACTTTTTTAACTCATTTTTATCTTTATAAACATCTAAAATAAAACGAACCCATTCCTGATAATATAGATAGCCATCAAAACCTTCTACATACCCACAATATTTGCCTTTAAATTTTTTATCATTTTCAATAGGTCTGGCTTCATAATGCTTCCAAAATTTCGTATGAGTTGTAATGTTGAAATTTTTTTCTTTTTTTTGAACTAATAAAACAACTTTTGTTGGTTTTAATTTGAATTGATTTTCGATATTTTTTATGAAAGCTATTCCGGACTCATATTTTTCTACTTCATCATCACTAAGATTGCTGACATTTATAAATTCAATTGCTAAGTCTGATTGCTTGGCGTTTTTTCCAACTAGTGGTACTAGTAATGCTCTTAATCTATACTGTTGGCTTTGAACTATGTCATCAGATAATTCATTTTTATAATCATCCATGAAGTTTTTAATAACATTAAAATTCTCTGTTTGGAATTGTTTAATTGCATCAATTTGAGCTTGTTGAGTTGCTCTGGTCAACTGCATTGCAAGTGCTAAATTAATCATTAGTGCATTTGTTTCGCCAAACTCTTTTATAATAATATTCTCAAAATTATTAATTGCAGCTTGGCATTCACCAAATGTTAACAAATCAATGGCTGGAAGTCCTCGGTGTTCTATTATATTTCTCAGTCCAATAAGAAATAGCAGATTTGCTTTTTCAGCAGATTCAACGCCGGACCAATATTCTTGGCAGCATGTTTTTAACTCCCAGGCCTTCTCTTCACCGTCTATTAGTTTTGGACTTCCATCAGGTTCGAGATAACTATATGCTGTGCCATTTTTTGCAAAAATAGCATGAAAAAGTGACGTATATGCAATAATTATATTTACTATAAAACCGAATGTTTTGAACTCAGTAAAAGGGTTGTTATAAGTTGCGACTGCAAGTAATGCAAATTCCCTGGCTTTCTTTAAATTGATGCTTCGCTCTGATTGGGGAATAGAGTCCATGTGTTTCTGCGTATTAATGTGTCTAAACTCTTCCTTGCTAATATATTTTATGCCAAGAGTTGTATATTGCTTCCCATCTTTGGAAATGAATTTGTTCCAGGTCTTGGTTGGATATGTTTTGCAGGTTTGGACTTTCCATCCAGTGGCGGCGGCTAACTCATCTATCGTAAATGACTCCTGGTTCTTTTCTCTCGAAACTAAAAATTCATATGCCAAGTCAACCTTATCAAACTTGCTCATTCTGACAGTCCCTCATCTATTGGTCTTGTTGCTGAAGAAGAAAATTTTACTAGCTGTGCTTGCATGTTATTTTCTATGATTTGAAGTAGTTAAAGTCAATAACAAAATATCAAATTAAAATGCATGCTTAAATTTTTTTGAATATATTGTTAATCTTAACGCTATCGATGTCATCTCTTAGTGCAGGACTGACAGTCAGAAGATATTTTTATGGTTGCCCATGCATATCCCTCCGGGCAGAACCCATGACGTCGTAAACATGCTGGTCAGTAAATGCTGGGAATTTTGCTCGCCTGGAGGCTTCAACTAAAGCATGGCAGTAATCCTTGTCTCCACTCTTTATGATGAAATTCTGCAAGGTGCCGTCCATATTGAAATCCAGGTGCAAATTACATCTTTTACCATTCCAGGCGTGGGGTTTGGTAAGTGCTGCATCGAGTGCTTTTTTATGCCTGATGCTTGTTCGCCATAGATGTCTTTGTCGGTTACTTTGCCTGAACGGTTATAAGAACACGAATCAAGAGCGTTTTTCTTCTGACAGTCTTTTGGGGTAAATGGAGTGCAACCAGCAATGGAGGCTACCATTACTACCAGCATCAGGATTTTGGTCATGTCTAAGTCCGTTTATGATTTTTCCAAAAAGTACCGATACACACCAATGAATCGGGGCATTATGGCACGTAAATCAGAGAGGGGGGGGGTTGCCTCATAACCCCCCAATTTTAGGGGGGGCAGGCTTGAAAATAGCAGGCAAAAGTCAGAAAGGGCACAGTAAGGTCACCGTAGAGTTGACTCCCTAGTTGAGTCTACAGATCACCGAGCAGTTCGCAGTATCAGGGCACTGTTAAATCTGAAAGTCGGCTAAGAACCATTGAACTTGCAGCGTGAGGCGGACGTTAACCTTACTCGGATATCATCAGTTTGTCGGGAACTCTTTAAAAGGGAATCGCTAGATTTATAGGAACACTTAGATTTTAGGTGCAGCAAGAATTGCGGCTTCAATTTTCTCTGGGGTGGTTAACGGTGCAAAACGCTTGATCGCTTTGCCGTCGCGCCCGATCAGGTACTTAGTGAAGTTCCACTTGATTCTCCCACCCGGCACCCCGGGCAATTCTTCTTTCGGGTAACGAAACACCGGGTTCCTGCTTAGCGAACTGCCTGCATGGGAAATACCACCACCCTTGGACGGCGTATTTCTTGTAGAGCGCTTCAAGGCCTGCCCCAATCGGGCGTGTCCAGTACTATCAGACGTTCGATATCGTCAGTTATGGTTACTGCTCTTATCACATTCTCCATATCTTTTACGATCAGACCTGCCGCTTCTACACAATCAGTGTGTCTTAGTATTATTTAACCAAATACAACATAAATATTTTATTTTTCATGATTGTATTACCATTTTTATTTTAAAAATTCATTTTGCCAATCACGCTCTAACACTTTGCTACCCATGAATAATATTTTTATTTTAGGGGGGAGTAGTTTGGTTATTTTTTTCAGTTAAAATGGGTTGCTGAGTGATAGGTATATTCTTGTTATCTGCAGCAGTAGTCGCATCCGTTGCAACATTACTTTCTGAAATCCGCGATGCTGTTATAGATGAGCCAACGCCTACCACATAACTCAAAAGAATTCCAGCAATAAAGGAAGCAGGTTTTTGCCACCATTTCTGCTTTTTATAATCAGGAAGCCATGTAACATTGCTACAATCTTTACATTGGATTTTCGTACCCACATTAATGTTTGTAACATCTAATTTTGAATTACAATTAGGATTCGGGCATTCCATCTGCTTGATAACAAGTTCTGTGACATCTATAGGTCCATCCGGTATTTGATTAGGAAGCATAGGTAACGTCATATTACTTCCCTTTTTCAAGATCTTTTAACCAACGCCCGTACAAACGTTCCGCATTTCTATAGAGGCTGTTGCTAAAAATGAGTCGCTCATTTTGCATTTCTTTTTCAGCAAACCTGTATGTAGACATTAAGTTGTAATAAAAAAATTCTTTTGCAAGTTTCTCGTCTGCTTGTGAACTAAATATTGCTAAGGCCAGTTCGTCAAAAAAACTTAAATTAAGATGTACCGTTAACTCCAATTTGGACTGATGGTCCCTATCTGAGATTTGAGCGAAGGAAGCGCTGTTGTCAGTTTTATTGTGAGTGTCAAAAGCTCGATCATTCCATCTTTTTATATAGGATAGAGTAAGTAGCTTTTTCTTATCCCTCAAATTTTTGATATATGCCATCGCTGCAATTATTACAGTGTAAATTAATATCAACTGAAACGATGTGTTTAGAATTTCGAAAATCAACTTTTATTCCTTATGGCAACTTTAATATGAACAGTACACTTCATACTTATAATCCTGATTTTCTCATATAGTGTCTATAGGCATCTTTGAGTTCTATGCGCATTTGTGTTAAGTTCATAGCAAGGGTGTGTTGTTTTATTTTTTGTAATCAATTGCTTATGGATGATCTCGAACATGCAACTTGCATTCCAGCTATTCAACTTTATAGAGATTACTGTAACCAGTTCCCCATTGATTAACATAGCACGATGTTTATAAGGTCCGTTGTTGGCACCTGGCGGGGCGCCCGCAATCATAGTCGGCAGTTTCACGCGGAAAGCGGGAGTTGGGAGTTATCATTAATGATCAAAACTACCGACTTAAACGATTACCGCCGAAGACGTTGCGAATCAGTATCATTAAGGGGAAAGATTCCCCTTTACTCACTGGTTTCTGAGAAACTGGATTCTTGATAATGTCATTTGAGTCTGACAATCAAGCATTTTTTTTACCTCATAGTCATTGCCCTGCATAGACACTTTCCCGCACATCGCATCTTTAGTTTTGATCCATTGACGCTGAGAAGGCAGCAACTCTTTTTTCTTCTCCGGGCTGAAGGAACTCCAGGCAGTACTCAGGTCAGAATCAGAATTTGCGAACTGAATTCTTGATTGAGGAAGGGTGTCAGAAATGTTCTGCTGGGGCTGCTGGTATGTTGGCTGCTGTTCCTGCTGTTGAGTCTGCTGCAGTGTCTTTTGCTGCTGTGCCTTTTGTTGTGCTTCTATGAGCCGTTGTTGTTGTTCTTTTTCCTGTTGTACTTTCTGTTGCTCGACTATCGGATTGATAATTGATAGCGCCGTCAGCAGGCTTGCACCCGAAGATATCGCATTATCAGCAGATGCTTTTACAAATACATTTTTCTGGTCATCTGTAGCTTGTGCGGTATAGCTAATGCGTTTAGAAAAGACGTTTGCATTATTTTCCAGATCCAGGTTCTCCAGTTGCTTATCGAGATTCCTGCCGAAATTAGACCTATATGCTTCATAGAGTTTATTATATTCATCTGCAGATATACTCATCGTCACAGTAGCTTCACAGGTTTTCATAGTGCTACCTGAGTCACTGGAGGTTGTGGACACCTCAGAGATCGCGAGCTTTATTTTATCTAAAGCACTTCTCTTAGTCTGGTTCGTAACATCTGGATATTCATCAACTTGTTCAGACAAATCTTCATAGGCAGATTTTTTAATCAAGTCCATTAGTGTGGATTTTGTCATTTCCGATGAACAACCGATCACTTCTTTATTATCGTTACAACCCGTAATTATAACGGCGAGTAATAGAGGTGCGTATTTTATTCTCATGAGTTCCCTTTAGAGTAATTTGTGCGTTTTATATACAATGCCCGAGAGTGCATTTTTGATGAGATATTTTGTGTATTGCATTATATCAGTCAAAAAAACACCTGCCACTATTATGTACATAACGGTATTTGGTAGGTGAGCTTTAGCTTTAGTGGTTTGTAAGCATATCCGTTTTAGTTACACTCCTTTTTTTGAGGTTCTCTGGTCGAAATCAAGATCAAACTAGTTAGTTGCGCACTTAAACAATCACCAAACTGAATTTCCAGCGCTGGAAGGTAAAACGGAAAATCCCGAAAAGGCGAATATCATTCCTTTGGGATGAACAACATGTCAATTAACGAAAACATGATAGTGATTTACGTTCCGGAGTCCCTGGTTCCCGGTTTGCGTGAGTTAACCGGTCCGGTTTTGTTTGATATGGATAAGCTGAGGGTGGATAGCGGATTTGCTCTGGCTCCTGATGAGTTCGTCACCAGTCTCAGGATGCTGGCGGAAGCTGAATTGATGTCTGGATATCAAAAGAATTCCATTGCTATAATCTCTGAAGGGCTGAACACCCTGACTGAGTATAAGCTGCGCCAACCGGAGTACACGATGGCGCATAAAACTGAAGTAACCTATTCTCGCCGTCCTGTTCAGGGCGGTGCTTTTGTTCGTGCAGGTGGTACAGCATGAGCAAAAAGCGCACTTACAAAACCAAAACCGAACAAAGGCACCTGGACCGCGTGGTGGCGCTGGGCTGTATTGTTTGCCGCAATGAAGGTCTTGGTGAATCCCCAGCAGTTATTCATCACATCAGAACCGGTCAGGGTGCAGGTCAGCGCTCCAGTCATTTCGAAACAATCCCTCTTTGCCCCGCACCTCATCAATTTCATGGTGCTGGCGTTTCATATCACGATTGCCCCAAAACCTGGGAAATGAAATACGGCACTGAAACCGACCTCCTTGGACAGGTTCTTTATGAGCTGGGAGGGGCAAAATGATGATCATCAATCAGCTGGTTTTTTTATCGCTGCGTGAAAAGTGGCTGCGCCTGCGCGTATATCGCTTTTCTGGTTCTGTCCTGACCGATTATCGAATTATCAAAAACTACGCCCATCGACTCATGACGCGGGAGCCAAAAGTATGAACCTCGAAAGTATCGGTAAATATTTTTCTCCTAAATCCATGATGCCGGGCGTTGTACCGTGCGGAATTACTGCTGAGACGCTGACCATCACTGATGTGATGGCATCACTTGGGATGGCTGCCGCCAAATCAGCGATCGGCATTGAGCTTTATCTGGCAAAGGCTGGTGTTCTGCCGGTAGACAACATCACAAACTACATCGAGCAACTGGCGCTCGAGCGAGGAAAGAAAAATCGCACGCTACAAAAAATGACAGCACACCAGCGCCGCATCTTCTTGCGCACACTGGCGGAGTTTGTTTTCCGTGATTATTCGCTCAGTGCTGCCAGTGAAATTAAGTGTGACCACTGTGTAGGGTCAGGTTTCATTGATGCTGAGGTATTCACGATGAAGTCAGTACGTATTTCAGGAATCTGGCAGGGACCGCGTGAAGTTCGTGAGCAAATCTGCGTTATCTGCAAACCTTGTGGAGGGAAGGGGCACACAAGGAATGAATGCCGGTGCCGTGGACGCGGTGAGGTTCTCGACAAAAAGAAAACAGAATTTCAGGGAGTACCGGTCTATTCGCAGTGTAAGCGCTGTGCCGGTCGTGGGTATCCACGATTGAAGGATTCTGAGATTTTTAAAGCACTGGGCATTCCTGAAACAACATGGCGCCGAAACTATAAGTTATTTTTCGATCGCCTGGTAACGCATTGCCATGTTGAAGAGTCCTGCGCTGAAAGGATGCTGAAAGCGGTGACTGGATAATAACCATAATGAAATTATGCCATTGCAAAAGTGGCGGAAAATGGATACGCTGATTCTAACGCTGGGATATTACGCCTGTGACGTTACTGATTTTAAAGCCTCGGCATCTGCCGGGGCTTTTTGCTTTCCGGTGACTGGCATCGATCTGAGAGATAATCTCTTTTTCAATAAGTCTCAGGGCGCGATTCCGCCGCTCTTAATGTAACGGCTATCCTCAACGCACCAAGGGCCAAAATTCGCACTGGCGTGTGTAGTTATTTCTGGCGAACGGAGACTATCAGCCCCCTTGATAGAGGGGGCCAGGCAGGCTTTTACAGAGAAGAACATTGTTACGGATAAAAAAGCCACAAGATGGCTGAGATTATTATAACGAGTGCAATAACATACCGGATTGACTGAAAATTCACGCGTTTATTGTCATGCATGCCTGCCGACGTATGTTGTTTCTTTTGCATAATGCCTCCTTAAATGAGGGCAGTACTTATCACAAAACAAAACACTAAAAGGCTTGCCATTTATTAGTATCAGTTCTGCGTTTCATTTATTTACATTAAATGCTGTTGGAAGGCGTGATAATCAAATTATCAATAAACCTCAGTATTTTCCGGTGGGAATATTCGAATAAGCGCCCGCCCAATCAGCCTAATCAATCGCATACCCTGACATTGTTGGGCGAGGCGCTATCTTCTGGTAATTAACATGCCATACAAATCAAGTATCGCTGACTGGTTCACTCAGTTGATGGGTAACCCAACTGGCGAAGCATACGCGCGGCAACATTCAGGTAATGCGGATCCGGGTTGCGGCTGCCGCTGGCCCATTCGGTGCGAACGGTAGCCGGGCGAATCACCGCAATGCGGCAATCGGTCGGAAGTTTGCGGTGCACATTGTTAAAGCTCGGCAGGTCGAACACCAGCGGGCCAGACACACCAAATTGCGTTCTGAATGCGTGGATAATGCCGCCGTTCGCCAGCTTCTGCGGGCCATAACAAATACGCGTTGTTCTGGCATTCCTGGGCTGCGGGGAAAAATCGTGATCCGTGCAGATTTCGTTTTTACGCTGAGTGCGCAGAACTGTGTTTGAACGGACACAATGCACATCCAGATCGCTATAAAGTTCAGGCCACGGCGTGCGGATAAACGCGCCGGGGAAATGACGCAGGAACGGGCGCTGGTAGATATTGTCACCGAGTCAGTACATCCACTCAAAAAATACTGGTGTCACAGTTCAGCCTCTACGGTGGCTGTAATGATGGTTTTCTTGGCGGTGGCGGCGGTGGTCTTGCTGGCGGTCTGCTGTTCGGCGCACTACTGGGGCGTGGTGGCCTTGGCGGCTGGGGTGGCGGTTGCGGGGGGGGGGGGATAGCAACTCCTGCGGTCGTCAGGTCTTTGATGCTGCAATCCCGGGGAAACTCGGCACAATCGAAGGCGCCGTCCCCCTGAATGCCGCGCAAACCCAGACTGAAATCGCTGCCGGTGTTGGCTTGATCAATAACACCGCACTGCAAATCGCGCTGGGCCAGGCCAATCAGGCAACACAACTGGCGCTGGGAAACCAGATTCAGGTTGCGGGCGTCAAAGACGCCGTGCAAACCGGCGTCTTTGCTAAACGTTTCCTGCTGCGTTACACCTTCCACCTGAAACTGGCGTTATCGTCGGGAGGGACGTTCTTCACATCACTTGTTAACGACTCCCCTCGGTGGAAGCCGTTAACTTATAAGGCTTAGTTCGACCTTGTGGATGAATACTATTTGTAGAGGATTGCCGTTCCGTAGATCTGGCCTTCAAAATCTGTCTCAGAAATTATTTTATAACTTGTCGCGCCTTTATGAGTGGCTGTTTTACTAATGTAAGCCTCTACATCATCAGAGGAATCTCCCCAGGCAGAGATAGTCCCTATTTGTTGCTGGTGAGTCGTTCCTGGTGCTAATTCTTTGGCGGGCGTAACAGTGGCTGCAGCCATGGTCACTATCGGAAGTGCCATAAGAGCCGCCGCTACAGAGAAACACAGTCGTCTTTTCATCATTACATCCTCGTAAGCCTCAGGTTGCTGAGAGCTCAGAATCAACGGGCACTTTAAAGTGTAGTTGCTAAGAGAAGATAGTGAAGAAACTACGGATTAGTGCTCAATCAGTACCCCGTCGGCGGTTTCAGGCGTCTGTGCCGCTTCTGTGATCAGCGCTATCCATAACTATCTAGTTTCTGTTAACAGCAGCTAAGAAGAATAGACGAAATCAGCAATGCACTGTGATGAATAGCGATGTGAAACCACCTGGGTTTTATTTGTGACGGAATTCCACCTTTTACATCAACCATCCCTGGCACCATTATTCCTGTATATCAATGATTATCTTACTGAAATAATAATCGATGAACGCTTGCATCTCATTGAGAGCGCACCAGCTAAAAGCCTCTCAGATCGTCTACGGGCATCTCCAGTTTGTCCGCTTCAACGATTCGTTGCAGTGTCAGGTTGAGGACGTCGATATTGTTGTCGAAACTGCCGTGCGAAGCATCAATCAATACTTTCGGACCGGTGGGCACCTTGTCATCCTCAATGACATTCGTGCGTCCGCTCTTTTCCAGCCCGGCCTCAGCAGCAGCACGGCGCCAGTTGCGCAGAGCTTCGCCCGTACTCGACGAACCGTCCCAGCCTGTGTAGTTTTTGTCACGTATAGTGGACATACCCAGTAGCGGTGTGCGCTGATCGCCTTCCAGGGCATTCGAAACGAAGTAAAGTAGCGACTTACGATAAATTGCCGCCACATTGTCGTCGCGCTCATTGCGTTCGGAGAGAATGTGCAGATACATGCGTTTCATCAGCTCTGCATGCGGTGCATAGTGGCGGTTAGCAAATTGCACTGTGCATGCCGGCGCATAGAGATGCACAGACTTAAGTTGCTCGCCAAGACCGCGCGCTGACAACAGATCGACGAAATGGCCGAGGATGATGCTGCCTGCCGAGTGACCGATGATGTGGAGTTCCAGGGCGTCACCCCAGGTCGCAGCAAGCGTCTGCAGTGCTGTCACCAGCAGGTCGCCTGCGCGTCCCGAGACACAGCTAAATTCCGCGTTCTCCTTCATTTCACTCCAGACGGGTTTGGCGACAGGTCTACCTATAGTTTGTTCCAGTAACATGTCGGAGGCATCGGTCAACGCTTCGCGAACGCCTCCAGCCCGTGATGGTTCACGACGAAAGTGGTCAGAGAAAATGTCGCCAATGGATTCCAGAATCCCCGTTTTCCACACGAGGAATAAAGGGTAGCAGTCGTTGCCTGTGAAATAGCGACCCATCGCCCGCGCCCGCTCAATGGAACCAGCTTCGTCGTTTAGCCCGCCATGGGCATAAATCACCAGACGCTTGGTTTTCGTGTCATGGGTTCGGAACCAGCGATCGGGCAACACGCAACCCTGGTACATCAGCGTTCGCGTCATCTCGTCTTGTGTGAGGTAGCGCGTCACACGTCCATTGTTGCCTATTACGATGCTGTGCTCGTAAGCGGTCGTTTCATCCCACCACAGCGCATTATTGGCCGTTCCTGCAAGTGTGGCATAGGCCCGTTTGCCAGTGGCGAGTTGTCCTGGCACCACGCCGGGTACGCCCAGCGCGGCAACCCAGGCATCCATCGCATTGGTCAGCCAGTCGACATAACTCAGCACCGCAAAACCACCGCAACCCCAGTTATTTCCCCAGGAGTTTTGCACGATAAAACCATCGCGGTTGAACCCCACCAGTGCAAAGGCATGACCATCGGTTTTTGAGGGCTTGCCATCAAAGGCGATAACGGAAAGCGAGGAATGATCCGTGATGGGCGTGTTCACTTGCGGCACAGTCTGCCAACCCTCGTGCGTGAAGGCGGAAACGTAGATTGCACCGACCTCATGGATAGCGGCCTGCATGTCGGTGATGTTTTTGATGTCTATTCGATAGTAGACACCCAGTGTCGTATTGGCTGCACGCTCCGCATAGCCGTACTGTGGTGGCTCATTATCCTGCGCCTGATAGGGCCAGTCAGGTTCCAGACACACGCCGTGGTGAAACCAACCTTTAAGCGCGCCACGGCAGCTCGAGCCGTCGTAATCCTCACCCGCATATTCGTCGTATCGCCGGGCAAAGTTGTAAAGCATGCGGGGGCTCACTGAATCAAGCTTCGTGGGAAAATCGGCTTTGCACCAGCGTAGATAATTCACGACGCAGGCCAGGCCAAAGCCCGTACAGGCTCCTTCCTGACCCTGATCGAGGATCAGCGCCGCCTTCGTATAGACAGTCAGTAACGTTGCGATCTTCGTATTGCTCGGGCACAAATCAGGTAAGTTCACCGGTGGCGGTGTGTAGGTACGATCGCGCAGATCGACCGGATCCTTCGACGCATTGAGTACGGGGCCTGAGACGAGTGCGGAGACGGGAATCGCCGCCGCGGCACTCTTGCTTTTGCCCGCTTTCGGAGGCGCGCTACTCGCCATCGTCTTCCTGATTACTCCGACGGTTGGCATGGCAGCGGCAAGTGTGAAAACGTTTTTGAATCGATCCAATCCGTGCGAACCGCCATTCACCTGCCTGCGCGCCTTCCTGTAGTCCGGTGGCGTGGCTGTCAGTGCGGTCGTTAACTCCTCCTGGCGATCGGCGAGGAACATGGCCAACAATACAGCCGCCACTTCGGGCGCATTGGCGAGGTCAGGGGATTTATCGATACGCACGCTGGTGCGGGCGGTGTATTTTTCGTAGTTCGCACGCCCGGTGAGCTGTACGAAACCGCGTCCGCGAAACCTGGCGCCATCCCCCGGTTCGGTATTGCCAAGACTCTTACCAGGTTTTGTTCCTGCGTCGTAGGCGCTGAATGCCGGTAACCCAGGGGTTGTGTTGAACTGCGAAGGATATTCGGAAATGGGGACGAAGCCTTCGGTTTCCGCGCGGATGGTTCCCAGAGCCGCGAGAATTAACGGGGTCGTCGTGAGTCCTTCACTGGCGAGTGCTGCGGCAACGTATGGCAGATACCGCAATACGTTGGACGGCTTGGTGGCCGGGAACAACTTTTGCACATCATCTGCACGCAGCCCGAGGGAGGGGAGTTCTATCAGACCCAGCAGGCTCTGGCAGTAAGGGCCGACAATACCGTCGGCAAGGATACCGATGTTTGACTGCCAGTGGCGTACTGCTGCCACAAGCGTCTCATCGAACTGGTCATTCTTCGCCTGCAGGTCGAACATTTGTGCATCTGCGCCCAATGTCGTCGCCAGATACTTGCGGAGTTGAACAACTTCCGGCCCAGATGAGCCTTGCAACAGCAATTTAACCATGACTTTCCCCTCAATAAAGCGAGTACTTTGCGGTGATATCCACGTCGTGGAACCGTGATGTTGAGATCGACTGTAGTGCAGCGCATTACTTTCAGCCAAATGACGTTAAATGATGGCCTCAATTGACGCTGGTCCAGACTTCAAGAACACCCGGTGAAACTCTGGTGGTATATCCATCGACAAAGGCGACACTCAGCTTAATGAAGCCAGGCCATTCCGCCGTTGCGTTGTACTCTGTGGCTAATCGTTTGGCGAGCTCCGCATCCTCTTTATGAAAATAACGTACCTGATTGATTCCTACGGCCTGGGCTGTACGTTCACCTCCGAGCGCGGCCCCCTGAATATTCCAGTGACGCTTTTCAAGCTCGGTTGAAACGTCTATTACCGCCTGTCGTGCTAGTGTCCCGGCAAATTGGACAAATACTGTATTGCGCGAATCCGGAAAAGGAAGATTCTGTATATTACTGTTTTGCACTTCTTTACTGGGAGCTTCCACTATTGTTGTTGGGATGGATTTACCCAATGGACATCCCTGAGTCCAGGGCTCGACAAAACATTTCGCCTCGACCACAAATACGGCGGGGGTGCGGAGCAGTGTCTGCATCCAGAACAGAGAAACCGTGATCAGTAAAAGGGTAGTGACATACCAAAGGATGATGCGGGGAAGGATACTGCCATCGAGGACTTTAAAAAAAATAACGATACCTGCAGCCAACATTAAAAATTTGATTAAAAAGTAAGTGAGATCAGAGAAACTCATTTCAGTTATCTTGCCAAAAGAACCCGTAATCCAGGTAAAACTTAAGAGCAAAAGAAGAAAGACCGAAATCACCAGTCCCAATCGTGCGTCCTGGTGTTGAATATTAGTGAGTAGCCATTTAACAGGGGGAATACCGAAGCGCAAATTGTGTTGATCGGTGTTATCTGATTTATCTGTCATGTTTTTTACCTCTCAGTAAAATCAAATGTTGTTAATCATTTTGATAGATAAAAAACGTCTGAAAGGTAAGTGTGGTGTATGGTTTATTATTTTTAATATCAACCATATTGATTATGGATGAACCTGACAACGTGTATGGAAGCGGGTGCTTGCTGATTGTTTAAAAATATAAAACAAATGCAGGTGTGAGTATATCCGTGATGATAAACACCTGATGCGTGATTTGCATTGCTAATAGCATGTCGAAATAATAAGACTATTATTTTTATATTTTGGTGCTCAACAGCGAATCGCCACGGATACTTCAGACATTTCAGATTAGCCTGTGATTCTGACAATACCCCGGTAGACGATGCTACCGGGTATTTTCTGTCTGTTTCTGACGCTCAGCTATCGGTTTAAAACGGTCCCCAGTTAATCGCCACGCCGATTAATAGCATGATGACGCAAATGACAAACCAGATGGCGATCACCGGCGCCACAAAACGCAACCATTTACCATAAGGCACACCGGCCGTGGCTAATACGGCCATCAGAACCCCGGAGGTCGGGTTCATACAATTGACAATACCTTCACCGAGCAATACCGCCTGAACCATCACTTGACGAGTCAGACCAAGGTTATCACCAAGGGGAGAAAAGATAGGGATCAACAGGGCTGATTCACCGGAACCCGACGATATCCCAAAATGAATCAACGCTGCGCTGATAAACATCCCGAGGGTCGCCGCATGTATCGGCACCGGCTCCAGTAAATCGGATAAGCTCCCGACAATCGGATCCAGTACGTTGCCTTGCTGCAACACCAGTGAAATGGCTGCGGCCATACCGACGATAAATGCGCCTTTTACCAGTTTCGAACAGCCCGCTAGAAAGGTATTTGCGATATCCGATCCGGACAGGCGGCCGATGAGTCCTACGATTATTGTCAGCAGGATAAACATTGCCGACATCTCATTGGTGCCCCAATGGAATTGTATTGTCCCGGCTATAAACAGAATCAGGGCCAGCACGGTGATGGCTAAAATCCATTTATGGCGCGCCGTAACGTTCAACACTTCATTGCCAGAAGCTTCCAGAGTGGGACGCACAGAACCCTGCTGTCGGCTACGGCGAATTGACCAGATCAAATAGGCCGCAGCGGTAATAATAAATAACAGGCAGGTGATGCCACGCAACAGCATGCCGGAAAAGAGCGGTAACTGCGCCAGATGTTGTGTGAGCCCCGTCGTTGCAGGATTGAGGATCGCCACATTAAAGCCCGCCGCGCAGGTCAGATAGACCAACGATGCCCCTAATATTGGCGGTAATCCCATCGAACGCGCAATCAGCAGCCCAATGGGCACAAACGCGACCACCGCGTTCACCACGACGCCAGTCGTACCCAGCAGGCCGAAGATGGCGGCAAAGATCAGCACGAGCCATTTGTCGCTGAGTTTCGTGCTGTGCGATAAAGAATTAAGCGCAGTCGCAATGGCTCCGGTTTTTTCGATGACGGCTAACACGCCCCCCGTAAACAGAATCAGAAAAATAATCGACGCTTGTTTTACCATGCCTTTGGCTATCGCCGTAAAGATTTCCAGCGGATAGACACCACTTTGCGCAACGGCATGCAGGCTGCCTTTTACCGCAAACTTGATACCGTCGCGTGTTTCATAATCATAAACGCCCGCGGGAATAATCCAGGTCGCGACGGCGGCGAGGACCAGGATAATAAACAGCAACAGATAGGGACTTTGCCCTTTATCCTGCCGGGAAACCGGAGGTGAGTACGAATCAACGTGGGATTGCGTCATGATTTCCCCCTTCAGCGATTACCCCTGCCACTAAAGCTGCGCGTAGCGGTACATTGGCAATGTTGATATGTTCATGCTTGGCATGGATCCCGGAACCGGTCGCACCGAGGCCATCCAGCGTGGGTAAACCGAGCGCGGCAGTAAAATTACCGTCGCTGCCCCCGCCAACGCTTTCGCCCGCCACGGTGAAGCCTAATGCTTCCGCCACATGCTGCGCCCGTGTCAATAACGTGCGTGATGCGGGCGTCTGGCGCATCGGTGGGCGTCCCTGGCCGCCGCTGACCTGCAGTGTGATGCGCGGATCGTAGGGGCGCAATTGGCAAATGGCTTCATGAATACTCGCCGCTTCTTCTTGCGAAGTGACTCGGGTGTCTATGCCGAGATAGGCGCGATCGGCCACCACATTGAAGCGGCTACCGCCGTTGGCGATACCTACGTTGACGGTCGTACCTCGCTCAGGCGCATTGAGGCTATTCAGATAGAGAATGTGCTGCGCCATCTCTTGTATTGCGCTGGCGCCTTCTTCTGGATTATTACCGGCATGTGCCGCCAGCCCGTGGATAGTTACTTCATAGTGGCCCGTGCCTTTTCGCGCGACTTTAAGCGCGCCGCTGCCCGCGACGGCAGGTTCAACGACGAACACCTGCGCGGAACCGCGCGCATGTGTTTCAATCCATTCCCGCGAGCTCGGACTGCCCAGCTCTTCGTCACTGTTGCACAGGAATACGATACGTTGGCACCCGAGCATGTTGAGCTGTTGCAACGCGCGCACCGCCCAGATGGCCTGCACCAGCCCGGATTTCATATCCAGAATACCCGGCCCGTATAATTTACCGTCTTCCTCGCGTAGAGACAGCACACCCTTGTCCCATACCGTGTCGAAGTGACCTATCAGCGTCGTTTGCGGCCCGTCGTTACCCAGAGTGAATTTACGGTGGTTGCCGTAGTGTTCTTGTTCATCGATTTCTGCCTGCACACCTAAACGTTGCTGGAAAATATCCTCCAGCACCCGGCCACACGCATCAACTGCGGTTTTGTCATGTGATGGCGATTCTGCCAGTACCAACCGTTTGATATCATTCAGGATGTCTGATGCGTGTTGTTGCAGGTACGTTTTTATATTTTTCATGTATTTTTCCGTCTGTCTTGGATGTCACAGGCAGTATGCGCAGAATTGGCATTGTAAAAAATGAGGAGTGATGATTATTATTGTTGCCCTGTGAGCAACGAATAAGCCAAAAATATGACGTTCTCCACCTATCCAGAAAAATCCATCGGGTATTTGTATGAAGTTGGCGTACATGGCGGTATTCGACGCGCAGCCGATGCGTTGGGCATTAATCCGTCGGTCGTGAGCCGTCAGTTATCCGAACTGGAAAGAACGTTACAACTGCCGTTACTCGAACGGCGTGGCCGCAACGTGGTATTAACGGATGTCGGGAAACTGCTGGCAGAAGACTATGCGCTGACGGTGCAGCGGCGCAAACAACTCGAGCGTCAGTTGCAGGATTTGCGCCATATGCGCGGTGGGTCGGTGAACTTGCGCGTAGGTCAGGGCATGGTGGAAGAGGTGGTGAGGCATGTCATTAGTGCGTTTTCCCTGGCCTATCCTGCTGTTTTCGTCAACATTCAGTCTGGCGATATGCAAACCACCCTCACACTATTGGCTAAAGGGGAGGTGGATATGTCGGTGAGTTTTGGGCCGTCCGCGCCGCCGGGTTTGAAGTGTCACAGTTTTCGGCGTGGACCGATTTGCGCCATTGTCCCGCCCGAACACCCCATCGCCGCTTTACCCACTGTCACCGCCGAAGCATTAACGCACCACCGCTTAATTGTCATGAGCGAAGATTTTGGTATACAGCGCTATTTGAACGCCATTTTTAAAAATGAAGGCCTTATTTTTACGCCCGCATACCGCTGTAATCTGTTTACCAGCGCTATCGCCTTATGCCAGACCGGGCAAGGCGTCGCATTTATGACGCCGCAAACATTGAAAAGTATTCAGTTTCGCGAACAATTGGTGGCTGTTCCAATTGAACATCGTATTGCTCGCGAAAGTCAGTGCCATTTGTTGCGCTCTAATGACCATCGTATGACGCCAGCGGCAAGTTATCTGTGGCGTTTATTAAATAGTTATTTTGCCGGGTTACCCTGACGGTAATATGGGCGGTTATCTGCGAAGGGGCATATTTGTCATGAACCCTCCGCGGGCGGGATTATTCCTGAATCCGTTTCGGGCAGGATTATTCATAAATCCATCACGTGCGGGGTTGCCGATAAAGCCATCGCGGGCAGGATTTCCGCCGCGCATCCCAAAACTATCAATGATGACGGGATCAATGATGACGACGTGGTGAGTACCAAATGACCGGATCTTCCTGTTTTGCGCGTTGAGCGTAAAGCCAACGTCTCCCCCGAAACGGTTTAGACCATTACCGGTAATCACCGCGATGCGTAATTCTCGCTCCCTGTCGACCTGGTGCTGCAGGGCGCTGGCTGCGGCATAAGAGGAGGTCATCAGAAGTAGCGCAAGGGCGATGGATGAAGACGCCCGTAGCAGTTTCATGATTAATCCTCATTTTAAGTGTGGTTACTAAAGTATAGCTTTTTGCAGGCGTGACACCCGTTTGGGCGGTTCAAATAAGCACTATACTGACGAATGACAGCAGGTGATGGTTACTGTTTGCTGACCCTCTTAAGGCAGGAGACAATCATTAGCGACTACATCTCTTTGGCGGTAATGTGTGCGGCATTACTCCTCTTTAGCGGTATGGCGCCTTCAGCGGAAAATTTCGCTGTGGCATCGGCTTTTTCGCAAAGTGAAAAGACGACTAATCCGATCGGTATATCTCAGCAACAATTTCAACACATTCAATCTTATCAGGTGCTGTTGCGCTCCTCGTCACCGCAGGATGAAAGCAAAATCATTCGCTATAGCTATCGCAAACCGGGATTTGTGAGGATGGATTTCACCCGCCCCCATCCCGGTGCGGTGCTTATCTATAGCCCGCTCAGTCGTAAAGTGAAGCTATGGCCCTTTGGGTTGGGGACATTTCCGGTGCTGAACCTTTCCCCGACAGATTCATTGATACAAGACGATCACGGTCATCGGGTGGATCAATCCGACATTGGCGTATTGCTGAGTAATATTCGCCGGTTACAGAACGATGGGACAACAGTGACTGTCGGTGACGAGACGCTGGCGGGACGCGCCACATTACATCTGTCCGTGACGGGGCCTAAAGGTGTAAGTGTCGACGACGTTAATCGGTATGAAATTTGGTTAGATAAATCTCATGGACTCCCGGCCAAAGTTGTCAGCTACGACCGGCAGGGAAGCCTGCTGGAAACCGTCCTGATGGATGCCATGGTGGTCAACATTCAGTTCCCCGCTGATTTTTTCACACCGTAATGGGAGTTTGGGTTTATGGCTGAATACCAGTTTACCACCACCTGGCGGGTTGCGGCCTCTGTACAGGAGGTGTGGGAGGTGCTCTCTCATCCTGACCAGTGGCCTGAGTGGTGGGCGAGCCTGGAGCAGATCACTGAAATCGAAAAAGGGGATGTCCAGGGGATCGGGGCGTTGCATCGTTATACCTGGAAAGGGGCTTTACCTTATCGAATCACCTTTGACATCCATGTCCTTAACATCACCCCTTTTTATCTGCTGGAAGGCGAAGCCAGTGGTGAAGTTGAAGGGCGTGGAGTGTGGTCATTTTCAGAAAATGGGGTGGAAACGATTGTCAGGTATGACTGGAATATTCGGACCAACACCCGGTGGATGAATTATCTCGCGCCTCTGGCGGCGCCTGTTTTTCGCTGGAATCACCATACCGTGATGCGCGATGGCGCAAAGGGGTTGGCCCGTAAATTAGGCACACATGTCGAAATGTATGGCATCGACAACGGGTAATGCACGATCGTATTACCCGTCAGTGGCACCACGTTATTCTGTTTTTGGATTTGAGAGCCCTTCGGCCTTTGCGTTGTCCAGTACCCCCGCAACGATCCGATCGCACCGTGCGCCGTCAAACGCGAAGGTGTCGTTCAGGGCGATATCCATTTGGCTGGCCAGTCCCTCACGGAGCAGACTGCGGGCGCGAAAGAAACGGGTTCGCACCGTCGCTTCGGGGATATCCAGCGCCTGTGAAATCTGTTCCACACTCAGCTCCTCAACTGCCCTGAGCATGAAAACGGTACGAAAAGCCTCGGGCAGCAAGTCGATACGGGCTTCCAGAAGTTGGCGCATTTGGGTTTGCATCACGGCATAGTCCGGGTGATGTTCAGGCGTATCGCTTAACGATGCCTGGATGTCAGAATCAATGGCATTCATGGCAGCATCAAGGGGAATAACGGAGGCGGTTTTTCGCCTCAGACGCCCCAATGATTCATTCACCACAATACGCACCAGCCAGGTTGAAAGCGTGGCTTCAGAACGAAATCCCTTCAGTGCGCGCCAGGCGCTCAGATAGGCCTCCTGAAGCGCATCTTCAGCCTCCGCGTCGTTTTTCAAAATGCTGCGCGCGGTCCGAAACAGCAACCGGTTGTGGCGGCGCATGATTTCCGTAAATGCCGCCGCATCCCCCAACGCGGCGCGTGTGACGAGATCAGCATCGGGGGGAGGGGCCGACGGCAGGCCAGAGGACAGCGATCGTGTATTCTGCATAGCGTCTCCTGTGTGCGGGATCTGTTTTTCGCAGCGACAGTGGATACCGCGTTAGTAACCGTAAAACGTTTCACTGCGCACGTTGTCCTCATCAATGCCAGACAGCGTGAGCGTTTGACGCATTGCCTCCACCAGGGCGGGTGGGCCGGAAACGTAGAAGGCCGGGTTATCCAGCCCTGCGACAATCCGCGTTATCCAGTCGCTGTCGATGAGCTGCGTAGCGCCGTCCCAGGATTGGGTCGAATGCGCCATATCCGTCATGGTCGCCATTAACTGAAATCGCTGATTCTGCTGCTCAAGCTGCTGTAATTCATCCAGAAAGGCCGCATCTTCGGGGTGATGATTGCTATACAGCAGGATCAATTGCTGCGGCGTCTGCTGTTTGGCTGCGTGGCGCAACATGCTCATGAAGGGAGTTATCCCAATCCCCCCGGCGATAAGCACGGCAGTGCGCTCCGGATTTTTGGGTAATGTGAAGGATCCAAATGGGCCATTGATCTGAACTTCAGTCCCCATCGGCAACGTACACAACGCACGTTTAAAAACGCTTTCGCCGAGGCGAGTGGCGACCACCAGTTCGTCCTCTTCAGGCGCAGTGACAATGGAAAAGGTGTGGCGGGTATCCGATGGCCGGGTGTCAGTTTGATGTCCCGGCAAAATGAGATCGATGGCTTGCCCCGGTTTGTGGCTGAACCCGACGGGTTTTTCGAAGTGGAAGGCCATCGTGCCTTTGGCAATCTGGTGGCGGGCGGTCAGATGAACGTTATATTCGACCATGATGAAACTCCGGTATTAAACTGAGGAGGGTGTTTTTTTACCCTGAATACAACACCGTCTCTCAGCATGTCAGCGTCGAACTTAGGGATGATGACCTCATGATTATTTTACGGATGGGGGAGGATTCTGGTCACTGGAACGCCCGACGCCATGATGATAGACGAGTGTTCCGCCAAGCCAGCCTCCTGCCATCAGGCAAATAAATCCTGTGGCATCTAACAATAAAGATAGTGTGTCCGGCGCCTGCAGGTGCATATTCTCAATCCCCATCAACAGACGGGTACCAAAGAGCGCGAACGCGACGCACATCAGGCCCATGTGCCACCAGACCATCCGCATTGGCGCGCCCTCAGGCACGCGAGACAGTTCTAACATGCCCGCAATCATGGCGATTAACGCCATCAAACAGCCAACGGCGAGCAGTCCGCCAGACCACTGCCAGGCCGTCTCACCAAACCACACCCCGGCAACATCGGCGGCAACGGCCAGTGACCAGCAGGCGATGGGAAAATGAACCAGCGCCGGATGCAGCGGATGACGGGACATCACAGGAACACGCTAACCAGCGTGAGAAAACCGACGACGGCGACGCTGGCATGAACGGCGACAATGGCTTTCGGCGGTAACGTCTTGCGCAAATGGAACGAGGCCAGAAAGAATCCGCCCAATGCAGCCACCAGCAGTAACACGAAGGCGATAAGTACCTGCTGCGGCGCATTGCCCTGAACAAGCATCAGGATCAGCAAAATCAGCCCTGTCGCGCCTAACCCGGCATGTAAAAGAGACAGAAACCAGGGGGCGAATTTGTTGCGCAGTACATGTGCGGCCAGCACCAGTCCACCGAGCGCGCCGATGGCAAAAACGAGGATGGCGTAATTGAGCATGTGTATTCTCCAGAGAAGCTGCGGATAGTGCGGCTCGTCATTGCCCGGGGCGTAAGGCAATCTCTCCGGTCTTGACGGATCTTTTTTACTCTGTCAGCCAGACAGATTTGCTTCACTTCTTACCATTAGATGGTGTGAGATGCGGTGACGTTCCCGAAAACGGGATGTGGTGAGCGCGTAGATGGCGGGCTGAACAGCGATGTCAGAACGCCATAGCGTGATAGACAGGATTACTCTTCAATAATCAATGCGTTAATTGCTGATGAGAAATGTTTTTGCATTGCCTGGGCCGCGCCTTGAGCATCTCTTTGGCACACTTTTTCCACAATGGCCTGATGCGCATCGATAATTTGCTGACGACGGTCATGGGTATCGTGGGCATGCAGACCTGCCGAGATCGATTTTTCCAGAGGAACACGAAGTGCCTGTAAGAGCAGGGCGTAAAGAGGGTTGCCGGATGCCTCGGCTAAAATCATGTGAAAGCGTGCATCATGATAAATAAATGACTGATGATCGCCGAAGACTTCACTTATCTTATCCATCTCTACGCGTAAGCGGGAAAAGTCCTCTTCTGTACCATTTTGCGCCGCCAGTACGACACAGTGAACTTCAAGAGTACTGCGCAGAGAAAGTATCTGGTGTGCTGAAATCTGTTGCGTTACGACCGAATAGTTGAAAATCGTTTCCAGCGCTGCAGAGTTCAGTGATTGCACGCGCGGATATTTACCGCTGCTGATGTCCAGAATGCCAAGAATCGACAACGCCTGGAATGCCTCCCGCACCACACCCCGACTGACCCCCAGCGTTTCGGTCAACTGTTTTTCACTGGGCACTCTGGCTCCGGGTTCGAGCTGTTCTGTGGTGATGACATTGAGGATGTAGTTACGAACTTGTTCGGAGAGCGTGCTTTTCTCAATGATGGGTTTATTCATGTTCATGCGACAACTCTCCCTCTCTTCGTAAGCGGTCGTTCCGTATCCATCCGGGACAGGATGTTTGGGCTGAAATTCTGCATATGTTATCGACTCATCTTCACTATTACCAACAACATGCCGGCGTAAATTTTTGCCGGGTCTGTCACATCACGGCGATTTGAGTGTTTTCTGATCACTTAATCCTGGCTAACCTGTCCTACAGGTAGACAGTAAGGTTGTTTTAATTTAACCACACAGGAATGAATTATGCACTCAGAAGAAAGGCAATTTTTTGAAAAGATAAAGAACAATCTCAGTACCGCTCTGCTGGGTGATGTCATGGACACCATTGGCTTACAGAATCAATTCCTCAATCCACGGCTGCAACCACTGGAAAAACGGATGCGCATCGCCGGGCGTGCAATGCCGGTGCTGGAAGCGGATTACCCGACGTTTACCGGTTCGCATTCCAACGGCCCCCTCGGCGATAAAGCATTTGGCGTGATGTTCGAAGCGCTGGACAGCCTGCAAGAAAACGAAGTGTATATTGCCAGCGGTTCGTCCCCGACGTATGCATTGTGGGGGGGATTGATGTCGACTCGCGCTGTTCACCTTAACGCGGCAGGGGCGGTTCTTAACGGCTATTCACGGGATAAACACGAGATCCTTGAACTCAATTTCCCTGTCTTTTCCCTGGGATCTTATTCTCAGGATCAAAAGGTTCGCGGAAAAGTTCTCGATTATGGGGTTCCGGTAACGATTGATGGCGTGATGATAACGCCGGGTGATCTTATTGTGGCAGATGAAGAGGGCGTTCTGGTTGTCCCGAGACGGGTCGAAGAAGAGGTTATTGGTCTGGCGTTAGAAAAAGGCGTGACGGAAAACAAAGTTCGCGATGCCATTCGTGGTGGCATGGGTGCTGTAGAAGCATGGAATCGCTTTGGTGTGATGTAAATCCCCTTCAGTCTTGATGATATGAGGACATCAGTATGTTCAAAAGTAAACGATGGAGTATTGTTTTCCTACTCTCGCTGGGTGGGGCGATCAATTACATGGATCGCTCTGCCTTTGCAATCGCAGCCCCCATGTTTGCTAAAGACTTGCAATTAACGCCAGGTGAATTAGGTATTATTTTTAGTAGTTTCTCTATCGGCTATGCGCTTTTTAACTTTGTTGGTGGCTATGCTTCTGACCGTTTTGGGCCAAAAATGGTCTTTGCGGTCAGTATGGCATTTTGGTCATTCTTCTGCGGGTTGATTGGCGTCGCCGTCGGATTTACCTCAATGCTCGTCATCAGGGTATTGTTTGGTGCCGGGGAAGGGCCGTTTGCGTCGACCTTAAATAAAATCGTCAGTAACTGGTTTCCTCGCCGCGAAGTCGCCAGCGCCATCGGCGTCGCCACTGCCGGTAACCCGCTTGGCGGCGCGCTGGCCGGGCCTATCATGGGGTCGCTGGTGCTGATTATCGGCTGGCGAATGGCGTTTGTTGCCATTGCCTGTTTAGGCATTGTTTGGCTGCTGTTTTGGGTCAAAATGGCAAAGGACAAGCCGGAAGAACACAAAACCATCAGCCGTGAGGAATTAGCGTTAATTCAGGAAGGACAGCAGGAGCAAAACGATAATAACCAAGAGATTGAAAAAGTATCCATGCCGCTCTCTTTTTATATCAAGCAGCCTACGATACTGGCAACGGCATTTGCCTTTTTTGGCCTGAACTATATTCTCTTTTTCTTTCTCTCATGGTTCCCAAGTTATTTGTCGAACTCGCAACATCTCAGCCTGAAGGATATGAGTATTGTGAGTGTGATTCCGTGGCTGCTGGGTTCTGTCGGAATGGCGGCTGGCGGGTTCCTGTGTGATTACGTACTGCGTAAAACAGGGCGTCCTCTGTTTTCCCGTAAAATCGTGCTCGTGACCTGCCTGGGGGCTTCGGCGATTTTTGTGATGTGCGTTGGAAATGTTTCCAGTGCCGCAGGGGCGGTCTCCCTTATGGCATGCGGCATTTTCTTCCTCTATTTATCGGCAACAACCTATTGGGCTATTTTGCAAGACACCGTCGCACGCCAGAATATGGGCGCAGTGGGCGGTATGGTTCATGCCACGGCGAATATTGCCGGAATATTAGGACCGATTGTGACGGGTTACATTATTCAATGGACAGGGGCATATAATGCAGCGTTCTTTATTGCGGGGGGGATTGCCGTACTTGGCGCACTTGCCGTGGCTGTCTTTGTTAAACCCATTCCAATGCAGCGCGAAAATGTTGCCGATGTAATCAGACAAGAATGATAATTTCTTTCCACCGGAGATTCAGAACATGAAATTAGGCTTTGGACTGTACCGTCACATGCTGGACGACGAACATTTTGCTTTTGCCAGACAGTGTGGTGCGACGCATATTGTCGTTCATATGGTTGATTATTTTCATCAGAATGCACGTTTTTCCCGTAGCGATCAGCCGGTCGGTGATACCGGTGGTTGGGGAACGGCGCAGGCAGATGTCTGGACAATAGAAGAATTGTTAGATATTCGCGCTAGAATGGCGAAATTCGATTTAACCTTTTTTGCTATTGAAAATTTCGACCCTTGCCACTGGGATGACATCTTATTTGATGGCCCCCGGAAAGCAGAACAAATCGAGACGGTAAAACAGGTTATCCGTAATGTCGGCGCTGCGGGTATCCCCGTCTTCGGTTATAACTTTAGCCTGGCGGGCGTCGCCGGAAGAATTCAGGAAAATAAGGCACGAGGCGGCGCAAAAACAGTTGGCTTAAACGGTGTAAACGAACAAACCGAAAGTCCGTTACCGGCCAGCATGGCATGGAATATGGTGGTGGATGAAGAGGCTGAGGGTATCAGACCACCGGTGACCAAAGAACAGCTCTGGCAACGGCTGGACGCATTCCTGAAAGAGATTGTGCCGGTGGCAGAAGAAGCCGGTGTGAGGCTGGCAGCGCATCCTGACGATCCGCCGCTTGAATTCGTACGTGGTCAACCGAGACTGGTTAACCAACCGCATCTCTATCAAGATTTGCTGGATCTGGTTCCCAGTTCTTCTAATGCACTTGAGTTTTGTCTGGGTACCATTGCTGAAATGTCAGAAGGCGATGTCTACGAGGCGGTAGAACAGTATGCGCGTCAGGATGCCATTGCGTATATGCATTTCCGTAACGTAAAAGGGAAAGTCCCTTACTATCATGAAACCTTTATCGACGAAGGGGACATTGATATGGTGAAAGTATTACGGATACTAAAAGAAAATAACTTTGATGGCGTATTAATTCCGGATCATTCACCACAAATGACCTGTCCTGCGCCATGGCATTCAGGAATGGCCTACGCCATGGGATATATGAAAGCCTTAATGCAAGTTATTTGATGACCGTTGCGTAAATAATAAAATTGATAAGAGGGAATGGCGGGCAGTCAACACCAGGCATGGAAGTATGAATTTTTAGATGCCGAACGGTCAGACCCTGTTTAATAAAACAATAGCCGCTTTTTACAGCGGCTATTTTTTACAGCGTCTAGGGTTATTCCGCGACGAAATAGTTATGCACCGCCCAGATACGCTTTTCGCACTTCGGGGTCGACCAACAGTTCCTGACCGCTGCCGCTCAGGCGAATTTCGCCATTGACCATCACATAGGCGCGATCCGACAGTTTAAGCGCGTGGTTTGCATTTTGTTCGACTAAAAAAAGCGTCATCCCCGCCCGTGTTAACTCGCGCAACGTCTGGAAAATTTGTTTCACTACCAGCGGCGCTAGCCCCAGACTCGGTTCATCTAACAGCAGTAATTTGGGGCGACTCATCAGCGCGCGGGCAATAGCCAGCATCTGCTGCTCTCCTCCTGAGAGGGTCATGGCGCGCTGATTGCGCCGCTCCTCAAGGATGGGAAACAGGTGATACATCCGTTCTTTATCCTCTTTATGGTAACGGTTGCCGATAGGGATGCTGCCCATCAGTATATTCTCTTCGACCGTCATGTCCGGGAAGATTCGCCGTCCTTCCGGGACCTGGGCAATCCCGTTAGTGGCGATAAAATGGGTGGATTTGTGGCTGATATCGTCGTTACGATAAAAAATCTGCCCGCGCGCGATGCGTGGTTGCCCAAAAATGGACATCAGCAAGGTCGATTTTCCGGCACCGTTGGCGCCAATCAACGAGACGGTTTCTCCTTCATTTACCGTCAGCGAAATCGTTTTTAGCGCCTGAATCGGGCCATAAAAAACGTCCACATGGCGAAACTCCAGCAATGGCTGACTCATCTGGCAAGCTCCTCTTCATCTGTCCCCAGATAGGCGGCAATCACGCTGACGTTGTGCTGGATCTCCGCGGGTGCTCCCCGGGCAATCACATCGCCATGATCGAGCACGATAACGTGGTCGGAAATCTCCATGACCATGCTCATATCATGTTCAATCAACAACACGGTAACGCCATGCCGTTCACGCAGGACGCGCACGATACTGCTGAGCGCCTCGGTTTCCACCGGGTTGAGTCCGGCTGCCGGTTCGTCGAGGCAAATCATCTCCGGCCCTGTACACATCGCGCGAGCAATTTCCAGCCTGCGCTGTTGACCATAGGAAAGAGTGCCGGCCAGGCGGTTTGCACAATCCACCAGGTTCACCACCTCCAGCCAGTAAAAGGCGCGGTCGAGCGCCTGATTTTCGGCTTTCTGATATGCGGGCGTGTTAAAAATTCCGGCAATCAGGTTGCGGTTCGCCTGCCTGTGCTGGGCCACCATCAGATTTTCGATCACCGACATTTCGCGAAACAGGCGGATATTCTGGAAGGTTCGCGCCAGTCCGGCGCGGTTGACCAGATGCGTACCGCCGAACATTTTGTAGTAGATGCGTGAGGCCAGACGCGCAGGATTGAAAAAATCAGTGGTGTGGATTTTTTGCCCTAACACCTGAATCACATCGGTGGTTTTGGCGCGGGTATTAAACACAATCGCGCCGCCAGAGGCCTGATAAAATCCGGTCAGGCAGTTGAACACCGTGGTCTTACCGGCACCGTTGGGGCCAATCAACGCTGTGATTGAACCCCGGGCGACCTCCAGATTGACATCGTTGAGGGCTTTTATCCCGCCAAAGTGCATCATCAGATTTTCAACGCGTAAAATGCTGTCAGTCATGGCGCGACCCCCTTGCGAATAGCGAAACCGGCGCGGCTGGTGCGAACCAGTCCACGGGGACGCCAGATCATCATTAACACCATTAATACGCCAAACAGCAGTACCCGGTATTCGGCAAAATCCCGCAGTAACTCAGGGGCCACGGTCAGAACAAAGGCCGCCAGCACGACACCGAGCGTGGACCCCATTCCGCCGAGTACAACAATGGCAAGAATGAGCGCAGATTCGAAGAAGGTGAAGGAGGTGGGATTCACAAATCCCTGATAGGTCGCGAAAAAAACACCAGCAATCCCGGCTGTCGAGGCTCCCATCATAAAGGCGGACAGTTTGACTAACACATGGTTTAAGCCCAGAGAGCGGCAGGCAATCTCATCTTCACGCAGCGCTTCCCAGGCGCGACCAATAGGCATTTTGGTTAAGCGATGTTTGATGAACAGCACCAGCAACACCACCAGAACCAGAACCGTGTAGATAAAAATAAACTTCAGGTTAGGGTTATACGTCAGACCGAAAAACTCATGAAACGGTACGCCGCCGTCTTTCGCCCGTCGGCCAAATTCCAGACCAAAAAGCGTGGGGGCAGGCACTGACACCCCATTTGGCCCACCGGTAAAACTCAGCCAGTTGTTCAGGATAAGACGGATAATTTCACCAAATCCCAGGGTGACAATCGCCAGGTAATCTCCGTGCATTCGCAAGACCGGAAACCCGAGTAGCGCGCCTGCCAGCGCCGCCATAACGGCACCAATGGGCAGCATGACCCAAAAACCGAGCCCGAGATACTGATATCCCAGCGCCAGCCCATACGCGCCGATGGCGTAAAAGGCCACGTACCCCAAATCCAGTAATCCGGCGAGTCCGACCACAATGTTAAGGCCCAGCCCCAACAGCACGTAGATAAGCCCCAGAATTGCCACCGTCAGCAGATACTTGGTCGCCACAAAGGGGAAGGCGATAGCCAGCAACATCAAGCCTGGAATTACCCAACGCATACGGGAGACGTAACCCACCGGGCGGACGTACACCCCGTCGTCAGCGCCTTCAAATCGACTGGTGAATTTCTGCCCGATCTGGGTTTGCAGCGCCAGGCTGACGAGAAAGCGTCCTGCCATGACCACGGCGACCAGCCACGCTACGCGGGTGGGGGCCAGCGTGAAACTGTAGCCTTTTAGAACGATCCCCACGATGGGGCCAAATACTATCAGCGCGCACAGTCCGGCTAATACGGTGTCGAGCAGGCATTTTTTAAGATCAAATTCTGATTTCACGACGGCCTCTGTCATCTCTGTCATCGTTTTGCCCTCACACCTTCACGACCATTGGACGTCCCAGCAACCCCTGCGGGCGGAAGATAAGGATCACCACCAGTAGGGCAAAGGAGAACACGTCCTTATAATCGGAGTTCACAAGCCCGGCGAATTGCGCCTCTGCAATGCCGAGCAGCAGGCCGCCCAACATCGCGCCGGGAAGCGAACCGATCCCGCCCAGTACCGCGGCGGTAAACGCCTTGATGCCGATGATAAAGCCAGCATAAAAGTCAAACGTTCCGTAGTTCATGGTCACCAGAACGCCCGCCAGCCCCGCCATTGATGCGCCCATCACAAACACCAGCGAGATAACCCGGTCAGTGTTAATGCCCAGAATGGAGGCCATACGCCTGTCCTGCTGCGTCGCGCGACAAATGCGCCCCAGTCGCGTGTACTGGATAACCCAGGTCAGAACCGCCATACCGACAAACGCCGCCAGCAGAATAAAGATTTTGGTCCAGGTGATTTGCACCATTCCATCGCCAACGTTGAAACGCAGCACGCCGCTCATCAGTGTCGGGATGCCTTGCTGGTTAGGCCCCTGACTGATTTGCACATAGTTTTGCAAAATGAGTGACATACCGATGGCAGAGATGAGGGGCGCCAGACGGGTTGAATTTCGCAGGGGTCGATAGGCAATACGTTCGATGACCCAGCCATAGACCCCCGTTATCACGATGGTGAAGATCAGGGTGCCAAAAATCAGCAGAGGGAAAGAGTGAATGCCAAAGTAGGAGAGCAGGCCCAGACCAATAGCACAGAGGTACGCGGAGATCATGTAAACTTCGCCATGCGCGAAATTGATCATGCCGATGATGCCGTAGACCATGGTGTAACCGATGGCAATCAGGCCATACACCGCTCCCAACGTCAGACCGTTGATCATCTGTTGTAAGAAGAAAGCATCCATTTGAAATTCCCGCCAGTGGTAAGGCAACCGGGTCGCACAATCCGGTTGCCTTCAGGGTTGCAATGCCTCACCCGAGAGGGGAGCGAGAAGTCAGTACCGAGCTGACGGTATCAGAGTTGGTGGTACTTACCTTTGTCATCCCACTGGTAGACGACGTAATCAGACACTTTCAGATCGCCTTTCTCGTCCCAGGATTTGGGCCCCATCACCGTGTCAACATCGTGTGATTTCAGCCATTCTCCCGCTTTGGCGTTGTCCTTGCCTGCGGCGCTGTAGGCAGCAGCAATGGCCTGAATTGAGGCATAGGCATACAGGGTGTAGCCTTCTGGTTCAAAACCGCTGGCGCGGAATTTCTCAATGACCGCTTTGCCTTCCGCAATGGTGCGAGGGTCTTTACCGAAGGTCATCAACACGCCATTGGTGTACTGCGCGCCACCGGCCGCCGTCACCATCTCTTCCGTCACCACGCAGTCGCCGGAGAAGAATTTCGCCTGTACCCCTTGCTCCCGCATTTGACGCACCAACGGGCCCGCTTCCGGGTGGCAACCGCCAAAGTAGACCACGTCCGGTTTCAGCGCGCCGATTTTGGTCACCAGGGCATTGAAATCTTTTTCACCGCGCGACAGTCCCTCATACAGAACTTCTTTGGTGCCCCGTTTTTGCAGTGCGGCTTTGGTTGCGTCGGCTAAGCCCTGACCGTAGGTATCTTTGTCGTGAATGACGGCGATTTTTTTCGCTTTCAGCACGTCCAGCATGTAGTTTGCCGCGGTGACGCCTTGCTGATCGTCACGGCCACACATGCGGAGCATACCTTTCATTCCGCGTTCGGTAATCAGTGGGTTGGTTGACCCCGGGGTAATCGTCAATACGCCCGCTTCATCATAGACTTCGGACGCTGGCATGGTGGAAGACGAACAGAAATGGCCGACCACGGCGGAGACTTTAGATTCATCGACCAGGCGGTTTGCTACCGCGACGGCCTGCTTTGGCTCGCAGGCATCGTCGCCCTGCACCAACACGATTTTCTCACCTTTAATACCGCCTGCCGCATTGATATCTGCCGCCGCCTGCGATGCCCCTTTCCAGTATTGCGCCCCATATGTGGCATTGGGGCCAGTAAACGGCCCGGCCACGCCAATCGTGATATCTGCCTGTGCATAAAATGCGGTACTTAAACAACCCATAACGGCAATCTGCAGAGGTAACTTAATCATTTTAATAGACATTTGGATATTCCTCAGTACTGTTCAATACCAGGCGCCGGGAGGCGCGGGGAAAATCATAAACTTCGTCATTTATTGCGTTATCAAGCGGGCCGCGTACGGCTGTCTTTTTTTAAGCAAAAACTCCGCCAGGTTGATAAATATCGACATTGTTTTCTGACAGACGTAGCGAGGCGATGTGAAATACGACGTCGCAATTTCATCAGGTCAGTGTCAATCGTTATCTAAGGAGGAGGTTGCCTTCACGTGGCAGACTGGGATGCGTGGTATCCAAACCGTCCAGAATCTTAAACATAGATGCAGAAAAGTCAGGCTGCGCACCTTGTCGGTGCAAAAATGCGGAGAGGATCACTCCAGCGATGCGCAAGGCTCAGAAAGTCCGGGTTTCTGAACTCCCCGTTTTGTTTAGAAAAATCCCCGTCCACCCTGTAAGATGGGCGCAGGCAAGCGTATTTCACTGAGGATGAGCGTTATGAAAACGGGACCATTGAACGAAAGCGAACTGGAGTGGCTGGATGATGTACTGACGAAGTACAACACCGAACACGCGATTCTGGATGTGTCAGAGCTGGATGGTCTGCTGACGGCGGTACTGAGTTCTCCACGTGAGATTGAGCCGGAGCAGTGGCTGGTGGCTGTATGGGGCGGGCCGCAATATGTGCCGCGCTGGTCATCGGAAAAAGAGATGACGCGCTTTATGAATCTTGCGTTCCAGCATATGGCTGATACCGCCGACAGACTAAACGAGTTTCCGGAGCAATTTGAACCTTTATTTGGTCTGCGCGAAATTGAAGGTCATGAGCTGACGATTGTCGAAGAGTGGTGTTTTGGTTATATGCGCGGTGTGGCGCTTTCTGACTGGTCAGCGTTGCCAGACTCGCTGAAACCGGCGCTGGAGGCGATTGCGTTGCACGGTACGGAAGAGAACTTTGCCGTGGTAGAGAAGATGACGCCAGAGGCATTTGAAGAAAGCGTAGACGCTATCCGATTGGCGGCGCTGGATCTTCATGCCTGGTGGATGGCGCATCCGCAAGAAACGCCGTTGCAGGTACCGGTGAAAGCGGAAGCCAAACCAGGGCGTAACGATCCTTGTCCTTGCGGTAGCGGTAAAAAATATAAGCAGTGCTGCCTGCATTAATTGCGCGTTTTGGTCAGATGGCGCTTAACCCGCAGTTTAAGCGCCATCTGCACCTTTTATCCTGGTTCGGGCAGCAGTCCCGCCGCGATAGAGAACTGAACCCCGATCACCACAATCCCGCAAAGAAACACCAGACCTAACGCCACTGAACCGCCTTTAACGCGATATCCCGCCTGAGGATTATGCTTTCGGCTCTGCCATGTCAGCAAAGAAGGGATCAGCAACGCCAGAACCGCCAGCGCGACACCGGCATACCCCAGCGCCATAACAAATCCGCGCGGATAGAAGAGGGCAAACGCCAGCGGTGGCAGAAAAGTAATCGCGCCAGTTTGCAGACGTCCGGCAACGGTATTGCGACGCTGGAACAGATCCGCCAGGTAATCAAATAATCCCAACGCCACGCCGAGGAACGAGGTCGCCAACGCCAGATCGGCGAACAGGTGTACCGCCAGCTCAACGTGAGGTGAGGCGACCACTTCCCGTAATGCCGAAAGCAAACCGTTTAATCCAGCGTGATTGGCCAGCAGCCCCATAAACGTTGAGGAGTCGATACTGCCGAGGGTTGCAAGCTGCCAGAAGATATAGGCGATCAGCGGGATTGCGCTGCCGGTGATAAACACCCAGCGTAATTTGCGAATATTGCCGTCCATGTAGCTGACAATGCTGGGCACGCTGCCGTGAAAACCAAACGAGGTAAAAATTACCGGAATGGCAGACCACGCCAGCCCTTGTTGCAGCGGCAGGGTAAGAAGATTGATTTTGTGAATGTGCGGCATCAGCAGCGCCAGCATCACCACCAGGAAGATTATTTTGGCGCTGAACAAAAAACGGTTGAACAGATCGACAAGCGACGTTCCTACGCAGACCACGCCACCGGCAACAAAGGTGAACAGCAGTACGCCAGCGGCGGGCGATATTTCGCTGCCAGTCCAGTCGTTGATACTGGACGCGAGTAACTCACCGGCGCCGCTAATGTAGGCCGCGGTGAGGGCATACATTAAAAACATCATGCTAAAACCGGTCACCCACTGACCGTAGCGTCCGAGATAGCGTTTTGCCAGCGTACCCAGCCCCGTATCTGCCGGAACATGCTGATACACTTCGAGAAGCAACAGCGCGGTGTAACACATCAGCGCCCACAGCCCAATCAATAACGCCAGCGTGACGCTGAAACCCACACCCGCCGCTGCCAGCGGCATGGCCAGCATACCTGCACCGATTGTGGTTCCCGCCACGATAAAAACACTTCCCAGAGTTCTATTCTTCACGCTTTCCTCTGTTCCAGAGATAATCAATAGTGGTATCTGCGGCGCAGGGTAAGGCATTACGCGATTTTCGTCAAATCGTCGTTACAATGAATGTGAAGTTTTGTTTACGGTTTTTATAAGCGTGGGTGGCCCCGCATCATGTCGGTGGCCGAAAGATGTAAACCTGCGTTAGCGCAAAGCAGATCATGCGGCTTCATTTTAGGCTAGGCGCTTTATTGAGGAGGATGTATGGATTCTATTCACGGCCACGACGTGCTTAACATGATGATTGCATCAGGCGAGCAATACACCCATGCCAGTCTTGAGGCGGCGATCGTTTCACGGTTTGGCGCACAGGCGCGTTTTCATACCTGTTCAGCGACAGGGATGACGGCAGCAGAGCTGGTGGCTTTTCTGGCGGCGAAGGGGAAATTTATTGCGAAGGATGACGGTTTTACGACGCACGAAAGCAAAATCTGCCGTCATTAAGAGCGTCCGGTGAAGTGGGCTGAATACCCGCTTCACCGGAGAAAAATTAATTCTGTGTATCCAGCGTCGACAGTTCTTTGTCGATGAAGTAAAGGCCTTCACCGCTTTTACCTGCCAGCGTTAACTTATCAATGACTGATTTAAATAACTTCTCTTCTTCATGCTGTTCAGCGACGTACCATTGCAGGAAGTTAAAAGTAGGATAATCCTGGTTGGTCATCGCCGCGTGAGCCAGTTCGTTAATTTTCTGGGTGATCAATTGCTCGTGTTCGTACGTGACGCGGAACAGTTCATCCAGTGACGCATATTCAGCGAAAGGAGACGCGACGGTATTAATACGCGGCAGACTGCCAGTGTCGGTCAGGTAATCGAACAGACGCTGCATATGCGTCATCTCTTCCTGAGCGTGACGGCGCAGGAACGCGGCGGCACCTTCAAAGCTGTTATAGCTGCACCACGCACTCATTTGCTGATAGAGCAGAGACGAATATAACTCGAGGTTCATCTGTTCATTCAGTTTTTCGATCATTTCTGTTTTCAGCATTATTCTGCTCCACACATGTTAATGATATGTCGATGTGGCGCCACTATAATTTGTTATTTAATTATTTGCAAAAGGTAAAATAATAAAATCAATTATTAAAAATGCGAATGGGAATAAAACGCATTAGCGCTATTAAATTATAAATAAAGGCCCGTTGACATAATAAAAGGCCAGTTATTAATACACTGACCTGAACGTTTAATAATAGCCAGGCGTTGTAGAGGGGATCGCCACACCCTGACACTGATACGATAAAGTTATTTTCGTATTCAGACACAGAGAACCCGCATAAACACTGCAGGTGGAGACAGGCTGACCAAATCCGACGGCGTTTGCGTAGCCCATTTGCTGACATTCACGCGTGGCGGTACCTTTGGCGACATAGTCGTCAGTACGTGCCGTTTGCAGCATCGCCTGATTCCAGGTGAGGCGAACAATCCCACTGGTTGCGTTGGCTTCGCTGACGTTGGCTTGTCGGGTGACGGTGCATCCCGCCAACATTAACAGCGAGAGGGCAAGAAAAAGGCTCTTCATGATATCGCTCTGAAAGTTCGGTGATACGCTATCCTACCTGATACACCCTCTGTCCAATGGCTTGAATAGCCTGAAGATCACCCATGTTTAATGGCAACGACCGGGGGCAATGTGCAAAAAATGCGCCGCAGGCAGAAAAAACGTGAGCCTGTTTTTGTTTTTTAAAACCAGCTTTCATTAAATTTGAAAGTACGTTCATTGCGTAGTACTGTGGCGTCAATTTCAGAGACTCACGTCGGGATTTATCGCGACGCATTCAGGAGATACAGTATGAAAATTGCACTGATGATGGAAAACAGCCAGGCAAGCAAAAATGCCATCATTCATAACGAACTCAAGGCCGTCGCAGATGAGAAGGGATTTCCCGTCTTTAACGTGGGCATGAGCGATGAGAATGACCATCATCTGACCTATATTCATCTTGGCATTATGGCCAGTATTCTGCTCAATGCTAAAGCGGTTGATTTTGTCGTGACCGGCTGCGGAACGGGTCAGGGGGCGCTGATGTCTCTGAACATCCATCCGGGCGTGATTTGCGGATACTGTATCGACCCGGCTGATGCGTTTCTGTTTGCCCAGATCAACAACGGCAATGCGCTTTCTCTGCCGTTCGCGAAAGGTTTTGGCTGGGGCGCCGAGTTGAATGTGCGTTTCATCTTTGAAAAAGCGTTCACCGGTCGTAACGGCGAAGGCTACCCGCCGGAGCGTAAAGAGCCGCAGGTTCGCAACGCAGGCATTCTGAACCAGGTGAAAGCCGCCGTGGTGAAAGAGAACTATCTGGATACGTTGCATGCAATCGACCCTGAGCTGGTGAGAACCGCTGTGTCGGGTCCGCGTTTCCAGCAGTGTCTTTTCGACAATGGCCAGGACAAAGCGATCGAAGCGTTTGTGCGTGAAATCCTGGGGTAAGGCACTTTAGAGGGTATTGGGGCCGGATAGCGCAACGCTTACTGGCCCGTAAGATGCCGCATGTCGGCCCGGCCAGCATTGCGCGGCCGGGCGACAGTGTTGTTTTATTATTTGATTCCGAGCTTCCTCTCTTACTGGCTGACTTCTGCGTAGCAATCACCCTGCAAAACCCCATCTTTTGCCGCTGATGATGGTGTGTATCAAAAAAAATTATAAAAATTTACTAAAACCTGCAATGCATTAAATTTATGATTTATATACTAAAAACATAAAAACGAAGAGAATTTGCACATTTTGGTGTGTGATCTGCGTCACATAAATATTGATTTTTGTGACGGATGTCATATTATATTGCTCGTAGACAATAAAACCTGAACAACAATCAAACGGAGCAATGCTATGAAACTGCGCAAAATTCTGAAAAGCATGTTCGAAAATTATTGCAAAACATTCAAAGATGTACCGCCAGGCGGTATGTTCTGATAAAAAAAACCTGCTACGGCAGGTTTTTTTATACCCATTTTTTTGCTGCCTTTACGCGGCTATCGTTTCTGCTCCTGAATAGGTACTATGACGACCTTTCTATAAGGAGCTCATTATGTCCCAAACACTGAACGTCGATCAGGAACTGGTCTCTGACGTTGTTGCCTGCCAACTGGTTCTCAAACAAATTCTGGACGTTCTTGACGTGATCGCCCCCGTCGAAGTTCGCGAGAAAATGGCTACCCAACTGAAAAACATCGATTTTTTAAGCCATCCTGCTGCAGCCGACCCCGTGACGATGCGTGCAATCCAGAAAGCCATCGCCTTGATCGAGCTGAAATTCACGCCGCAGGGCGAAGCGCACTAAATAAATCAATGTAGTAGAGTGCAGAAACCTGTTTATTACGCCTCCTGAATCAGGGGGCGTAATCGTTTCTGAATCATCGGGGGAGTCGGCAATACTGCGGTTGCCCGGCCTGCGGTAGATGTTCTTGCAGGCCAGACCGGGGGTTATGGCGTTAATCCGACGCTATAGCGCCATTAGTGGTGCTGATGGTTGACGACGTTGAGTAAGTGCTTGTCTGTTTGTGCCATGCACAGACCTGCGCGTTTGGCGCTGCGAACTTCATCGAAGATCGTCTGTAATAGCACGCCATCCTGCTGCTGTTCTTTTTTCAGATCGTGGAGAAAATCAAGCGTGAGGTCGTCATTCAACGCTTTTGCTTCGCGGGTTAAACTCGACAGGGTGCTGGAACGCTGTTGGTAATCGTCGAGTGTTTTCTGAAATAATTCTTCAAGTGACGTTAACTCATCGCCGGGAATATCAATCGCTTTAACGATGGGGTTAGCGCCTGCGCTCTTCATAAAATTAAACATGCGCATCATTTGGGTGATGTTACTTTGCGCCTGAGTGCGAAGAAACATCGCAGTGCCCGTCAAACTGTTATCCGCACACCAGTCGCCCAGGCGAAGGTAAAGATTGGATGCGTAAAACTCAAGATTCATCTGGGCGTTGAGTTTGTGAGCCATTCCTACTGCAGCCATGTCAATATCCTTATTTCCAGAAAAGGGGCTGTGCGTAACCCGCATCAGCGCAGCAGGCTGCTGCCACACTTAACATCTACGCACAAGTGATACTGTTAGCAGAATAAATCCGTTCTGCCGGTCCTTTATGTGATCACGTAGTCATTTCCGTTGATGATCGAAATAAGCATACCGCCTGTATGGATATAAGAAAATCCTTATAGTGAAATGTTTAAAGTTTTTTACATATTTTCCGTAAAAATTGGTTGTGAACCAGGAATTTTAGACATTATGCCTCAACCGTCCAACGTCATGATTTAACGCTGATTAAAGTGAAAGTTTATTTTTGAAACATTGTTTCAAATCACAGAATGAAATAGTTTCATCGGGTATCATTTGTTCAATGATAATTATCCATTACGCCTGTTTCGGAAATTATTAGATGAAGCTGTACTGGCAGGTCTTCCACCAGGGTTGAAGTGTGCGCCAGATCATTTTTAGAAACGTTAAAACGTAAAGCCAATCACCTTTTGTCATTGGCTGTTTGATTTGCACGGATAGAAAAGAGGAGTAGTGAATGAAAAAGGTAGCTGTTCTGTTGGCGCCTGGATTTGAAGAGGCAGAGGCCATTGTTACCATCGATATTTTACGTCGACTGCATATCGACGTTGAAACAATAGCCTGTGCAGAGTCCCGCGCGGTGGTGAGTTACCACAACATTCCTATGGTGGCAGACAATACGCTGACTGAGCGACTGGACACGCTTTTTGACGCAGTGGTATTGCCAGGCGGCCCCCAGGGAAGCGTGAATCTGGCAGCGAGTGCTGAAGTGGTCGATTTCGTTTCCCGCCATGATGCGGCAGGCAAATTAGTTTGCCCGATCTGCTCTGCGGCGGCCCGCGTTCTCGGGGGGAATGGATTGCTGAAGGGACGTCGCTACGTCTGCTCTGGTGAGCTGTGGGAGAATGTGACCGATGGCGAATATGTGGATGCGCCGGTCGTCGAAGATGGCAATCTGATTAGCGGCAAAGGGTTAGGCCATATATTTGATTTTGCACTGACGCTCAGCGCCCGTTTGCTTGGTGACGAGGCGGCGGTTCGCGATCATGCGGACCATATTTACTATCGCTGGTAAATAAAATGTTCCCGAATATACCGGTATTCGGGAACAAGGATTCGTTTGCTGACCTTATGGACTAATCTGCTACACCTCTTTTTATTTGTCTGACAAATATTCATTTTCTTATGTCATTTCCCGCTAAATGTATGCACGCAATTACTGTAATTCTGTGGTGTGATGCCGCTCTCCTATGGAGAATCAATTTCCCGCTAAAACTTATTCCAGCACTGGCATTCATCGTTGATATAAATGGTAATGCCTTGTTTTTCGTCTTAATTACAAAAAACCGGTCGTTTTTACCCTACATAAAAGAACGCTAAAGCTGGAGTTAACCATGCACAAATTCACTAAAGCGCTGGCGGCCATTGGTCTGGCTGCCGTTATGTCACAATCCGCTATGGCAGAAACCATGAAACTCGGTTTTCTGGTGAAACAGCCAGAAGAACCCTGGTTCCAGACGGAGTGGAAATTTGCTGATAAAGCCGGAAAAGATTTGGGTTTTGAAGTGATTAAAATCGCTGTCCCTGATGGTGAGAAGACTCTGAATGCTATCGACAGCCTGGCCGCCAGCGGCGCGAAAGGGTTTGTCATTTGTACCCCAGACCCGAAACTGGGCTCGGCAATCGCAGCCAAGGCGCGCGGTTACGACATGAAAGTCATCGCGGTGGATGACCAGTTTGTTAACGCCAAAGGCAAGCCGATGGATACCGTTCCTCTGGTCATGATGGCGGCGACCAAAATTGGCGAGCGTCAGGGTGAAGAGCTGTACAAAGAGATGCAGAAACGCGGTTGGGATGTGAAAGAGTCCGCAGTAATGGCTATCACGGCAAACGAGCTGGATACCGCGCGTCGCCGTACCGGTGGCTCAATGGAAGCGCTGAAAGCCGCTGGCTTCCCGGAAAAACAGATCTACCAGGTGCCGACAAAATCCAATGACATCCCTGGCGCATTTGATGCCGCGAACTCCATGCTGGTTCAGCATCCAGAAGTGAAACACTGGCTGATTGTCGGTATGAACGACAACACCGTACTGGGTGGCGTGCGCGCGACGGAAGGCCAGGGCTTTAAAGCAGCCGATGTCATCGGTATCGGTATCAACGGCGTGGACGCGGTCAGTGAGCTGTCCAAGGCACAAGCGACCGGCTTCTACGGTTCGCTGCTGCCAAGCCCGGACGTACATGGCTATAAATCCAGTGAAATGCTCTACAACTGGGTGACCAAAGGCGCTGAACCACCAAAATTCACTGAAGTGACTGACGTGGTGCTGATCACCCGTGACAACTTCAAGGAAGAACTGGCCAAAAAAGGGTTGGGCGGTAAGTAATCAGCAGGTGAAAACACTCTCTGTCGCTGCGGCGGCAGAGGGTTTGATTAACGACTAACGACCCAGATTCACGGAGACGTTATGCAACAGTCTACCCCGTATCTCTCATTTCGCGGCATTGGGAAAACCTTTCCTGGCGTCAAAGCGCTAACGGATATCAGTTTTGACTGTTATGCCGGTCAGGTGCATGCGCTGATGGGTGAAAATGGCGCCGGGAAATCAACACTCTTAAAAATTCTCAGCGGTAATTACGCGCCTACCACGGGTTCTTTGGCGATTCTGGGGCAGGAGGTCACGTTTGCTGACACCACTGCCGCATTGAACGCCGGTGTCGCTATTATTTACCAGGAATTACATCTCGTGCCGGAAATGACCGTCGCGGAGAATATCTATCTTGGTCAGTTGCCGCATAAAGGCGGAATTGTAAACCGATCGCTGCTTAATTATGAAGCCGGGTTGCAGCTAAAACATTTGGGTATGGATATTGATCCTGCTACCCCGCTGAAATATCTCTCGATCGGGCAGTGGCAGATGGTCGAAATCGCCAAAGCGCTGGCGCGTAATGCCAAAATTATCGCCTTTGATGAACCGACCAGCTCACTGTCAGCCAGAGAGATTGAGAACTTATTCCGCGTCATTCGTGAACTGCGTAAAGAAGGCCGCATCATTCTCTACGTTTCGCACCGTATGGAAGAAATATTCGCGTTGAGCGATGCCATTACCGTGTTCAAAGATGGTCGCTATGTCAAAACATTTGCCGACATGCAGCAGGTGAACCACGACGCGTTAGTGCAGGCGATGGTGGGGCGCGATCTCGGCGATATTTACGGTTGGGAATCAAGACCCTATGGTGCAGAGCGTTTGCGTCTGCATGAGGTGAAAGCGCCAGGCGTAAGAACACCGATCAGTTTGACGGTACGCAGCGGCGAGATTGTCGGGCTGTTTGGCCTGGTCGGTGCCGGACGCAGTGAGCTGATGAAAGGGTTGTTCGGTGGCACGCGTATCACCGAAGGTCAGGTGTATATCGATGAAAAACCGATTGATATCCGCAAGCCAGCCAATGCCATTGCGGCAGGCATGATGCTATGCCCGGAAGACCGTAAAGCCGAGGGGATAATCCCCGTACACTCTGTACGCGACAATATCAACATCAGCGCGCGTCGTAAGCATGTCCGGGGCGGCTGTCTTATCAACAACAGTTGGGAAGAGACTAACGCTGACCACCATATCCGTTCACTTAACATTAAAACACCGGGAGCGGAGCAACTGATCATGAACCTTTCCGGTGGGAATCAGCAAAAAGCGATTCTGGGTCGCTGGCTGTCGGAAGAGATGAAAGTCATTTTGCTTGATGAGCCAACACGCGGCATTGATGTGGGCGCAAAACACGAAATCTACAACGTTATCTACGCCCTGGCGGCGCGGGGCGTTGCTGTGTTGTTTGCCTCCAGTGATTTGCCGGAAGTTCTGGGCGTCGCCGACCGTATTGTGGTGATGAGGGAAGGTGAGATCGCCGGTGAATTGCTTCACGAACAGGCGGATGAACGGCAGGCTCTGAGCCTTGCTATGCCAAAAGTCAGCCAGGCTGTCGCCTGATTAAGGAGAGTATGATGTCCTCTGTATCTACATCGGGGTCAGGCGCACCTAAGTCGCCGTTTAACCTTGGTCGCATTTGGGATCAGTACGGAATGTTGGTTGTGTTCGCGGTACTGTTCCTGGCCTGCGTTATTTTTGTGCCGAACTTTGCCTCCTTTATTAATATGAAGGGGCTGGGGCTGGCTATTTCCATGTCAGGCATGGTGGCCTGCGGGATGTTGTTCTGTCTGGCATCCGGCGATTTCGACCTCTCTGTCGCCTCCGTTATTGCCTGCGCCGGGGTGACGACCGCGGTGGTCATCAATATGACCGAAAGCCTGTGGATCGGCGTGGCGGCGGGACTGCTGCTCGGTGTGCTGTGTGGTCTGGTGAATGGTTTCGTGATTGCCCGTTTAAAGATCAACGCCCTGATCACCACGCTTGCAACGATGCAGATTGTGCGCGGCCTGGCGTATATCATCTCTGACGGGAAAGCGGTCGGTATTGAAGACGAACGTTTCTTTACCCTCGGCTATGCTAACTGGTTCGGACTGCCAGCGCCTATCTGGTTGACGGTCGCTTGCCTGATAATCTTTGGTCTGCTGCTCAACAAAACCACCTTTGGCCGTAACACGCTGGCGATTGGCGGTAATGAAGAAGCGGCGCGTCTGGCTGGGGTTCCGGTTGTTCGCACCAAAATCATCATCTTTGTGCTCTCGGGGTTGGTTTCTGCTGCGGCAGGGATCATTCTGGCATCGCGTATGACCAGCGGTCAGCCAATGACCTCGATTGGGTATGAGCTGATTGTGATTTCTGCCTGTGTACTTGGGGGCGTTTCCCTCAAAGGCGGCATCGGGAAAATCTCATATGTGGTGGCTGGGGTGTTGATTCTGGGAACCGTGGAAAATGCCATGAACCTGCTGAATATTTCGCCTTTCGCGCAGTACGTGGTGCGTGGCCTGATCCTGCTGGCTGCGGTTATCTTCGACCGTTACAAACAAAAAGCGAAACGTACCGTGTAACGTTTTTAACAGCCAACTTTTCAGTATAGTTCCCCCTGATCGCCAGCCCCTAATAAGGCTGGCGATTGTCTTTCAAAATGGCGAGCATTGTCACACTGTCTATACTTACAGGCTAATGGGGGCGTTTTTCGCCTTCCCAAAACCATGATAAGGAGGAGAACAGGGTGACAGACTTGTTAACCGTATCCCCTGAATTATCTGCAAACCATGCCTGGTTTTTTGACTTCGATGGAACCCTGGCGGAGATCAAGCCGCACCCCGATCAGGTGGCGATACCGGATGCCGTTCTCCAGATGCTTCACCGCCTTGCCACGCAGAATGCGGGGGCTCTGGCATTGATTTCAGGGCGTTCGATGGTTGAACTCGACGCGCTGACAACCCCTTTTCGTTTTCCGCTTGCCGGCGTACACGGAGCCGAGCGGCGTGATATCCATGGTCAAACCCATATCGTGACGCTTCCACAGGCGTTAAAACGTGACGTCTACAATCAGTTAGCTGCGGCGCTGGAAAACCTGCCTGGTGCGGAGCTGGAAAGCAAAAACATGGCGTTCGCGCTGCATTACCGACAGGCGCCGCATCATGCAGCGGCGCTGCTAACGCTGGCAAAACAGATCACCGCCCGCTGGCCGCAGTTAGCGTTACAACCGGGTAAATGTGTGCTGGAAATTAAACCCCGGGGGACTGATAAAGGCGAAGCCATTGCCGCATTTATGCAGGAGGCCCCCTTTGCAGGTCGTATTCCTTTGTTTATCGGCGACGATCTGACCGATGAAGCAGGGTTCGCGGCGGTGAATCGGGCGGGCGGCATTTCTGTCAAAGTCGGCGGCGGGAAGACGCAGGCCAACTGGCGTTTAGCCAGCGTGGCTGACGTCTGGCGTTGGCTGGAAAAAATCCATTATCCACAACAAAAACAAAAATCAGCGAGTGACAGGAGAGATGGCTATGAGTCGTTTAGTCGTAGTATCTAATCGAATTGCTCCCCCCGATAATAAAGGCAGTGCGGGTGGGCTGGCGGTTGGTGTACTGGGCGCTCTGAAAGCAACCGGGGGGCTGTGGTTCGGCTGGAGTGGGGAGACGGGGGACGAAGATAAGCCGTTAAAAAAAGTGACACGCGGGAATATGACCTGGGCGTCTTTTAATCTGAGCGAGCAGGATTACGAAGAGTATTACTGCCAGTTTTCGAACGCGGTTCTGTGGCCTGCATTTCATTACCGGCTGGATTTAGTGCAGTTTCAGCGCAATGCCTGGGAGGGATATCTGCGGGTCAATGCGTTGCTGGCGGACAAACTGCTGCCGCTGCTGAAAGAAGACGACATGATCTGGGTTCATGACTATCACTTGCTGCCGTTTGCCAGCGAATTGCGCCAGCGTGGCGTGAATAACCGCATTGGCTTTTTTCTGCATATTCCGTTCCCGACGCCCGAAATTTTTAACGCCTTGCCACCCCATCATTCGCTGCTGGAGCAGTTGTGTCATTTCGATTTACTTGGATTCCAGACTGAAAACGACAGACTGGCTTTCCTGGACTGTCTGGCGAGTCAGACCAAAGTCACCACGCGTGGTCGACGTCATACGGCGTGGGGAAAGGCATTTTGTACTGACGTGTATCCAATTGGTATTGCGCCGGAGGAGATAGCTCAGCAGGCGAAAGGCGCGCTGCCGCCAAAACTGGCGCAGTTGAAGGCGGAATTGAAGAGTGTGCAGAATATTTTTTCTGTCGAGCGACTGGACTATTCCAAAGGGTTGCCCGAGCGTTTTCAGGCTTATGAGGCGCTACTGGAGCATTATCCCCAGCATCACGGCAACATTCGCTATACGCAAATTGCGCCGACGTCGCGTGGCGATGTGCAGGCTTACCAGGATATTCGCCACCAACTGGAGACGGAAGCCGGGCGGATCAACAGCAAATACGGTCAACTGGGCTGGACGCCGCTCTACTACCTGAACCAACATTTTGATCGCAAGCTGCTGATGAAAGTCTTTCGTTACTCTGATGTGGGGCTGGTGACGCCATTACGGGATGGCATGAACCTGGTGGCGAAGGAATATGTTGCCGCGCAAGACCCCGCCAACCCTGGCGTACTGGTGCTTTCTCAGTTTGCTGGCGCGGCCAACGAACTGACATCCGCGTTAATCGTGAATCCGTATGACAGGGACGAGGTTGCCGCCGCGTTGGATTGCGCATTAACCATGCCCCTTGCCGAGCGTATTTCGCGCCATGCCCAAATGCTGGCGGTGATCGTTAAAAATGATATTCATCACTGGCAGGAACGCTTTATTCACGACCTAAAGGAAGTTTCACCGCGTAGCGCCGAAAGTCAGCAGCACAATAAAGTCGCGACCTTTCCTAAACTGGCCTGACATTCTCTTCTCTGTGCTTATTCCCCCGCCAGCGGAACCAGCAAAACATCTACCTGACTGGAGCTAATCACACTTTTCGCAGAGCAGGAGGCTCGCGAAAAGAAACTGTGGTTATGATTTCCGTAAATGACCAAATCCACCGCATGTTTTCGGCATACATCCAGAATATGTTCGTTAAGCTCACCGTAAGTGATAAAGGTTTGCTCAATGGGATAACCTGCGTCACGACTGAGCGTATTAAGAAAATCCTGTGTCTCCTCCTGCATCACCTCGCGTAAATCCTCCAGCATCGGCGCAGCGAACTGGTTATAGATCTCAGGATCGGAGGCGAGAGTTATCAGACTAATGCGGGCATTGACAGGGCGTGCGATGGAAACGGCTTTGGCTAACAGTTGGCGGCTTTCTGGCGTTACAGCAACGGCGACAAGAATATGGGTGTAGCTCATAACTCGCTCCTTATTGCAAGAATATGAGGTGGTAGTTCAGCTTTACTCTGTTTAAACCAATACTGCAACGCTTAGAGAGGGCAATTGTGTGAAGGTTATCATAATTATTCATTAGGTAATCTTATGGTTGAAATTGTGGTAAAAATCATCAGCAAGACAATATTGTGTGATTTAAATTAAATTTTGTGGGTATGAAAATAAAATGTTAATTGCAATGTAACAAAAATTAACATATAACCTATGGTAACTATGGGGTATTAATTAACTGGCCTTAATATTTAACTTATTGTTTTAATAGAATTAAATATTACCCTGCAAAAAACAGCATACCCAATAATCTTATATTTTCACAAAGTGATATTCACTTCGTGAAACAAATAGCCTTTTGTCTATTTATTGAACGTCTGGTCGGAGCTCTGGAAGACAAATCAGGTTAAATTGGTGAATAAATACACAAAATAAAAGCTTAACTGATGGGTTTATGTTAAGTATTTGGGTAATTTTGTGACATAGATCACATATTTTTCAAATTCGCAGCCCAGCTCCGTTGTATGTGTCGATGGTGGCGAGTAGAGTTGCGTCGAATTAGGAAAAATCTTAGGTATTTGTAAGAATTGATTAAAACGTGTAAATGGCGAGTGTTCCCTGGAGGGAGTGCTTTCCAGTGCGCGTTTGTACCTGAACACTGCTATGCATTTGACCTTTTTGATTTTTTTACCGGGAATTCCCGGCAACATCACGGGGTGCGGTTTTACCGCATAAAAATAAAATGGGTTATTCTGGATGGGAACAATGCACACATCCGAGTTGCTGAAACATATCTATGACATCAATTTGTCATACTTTCTACTTGCACAGCGTCTGATCGTACAGGACAAAGCATCCGCGATGTTCCGCCTGGGTATCAGTGAAGAGATGGCGAACACGCTGGGAACGTTAACGCTTCCGCAAATGGTTAAGCTGGCCGAAACAAATCAGTTAGTGTGTCATTTTCGCTTTGACAGCAGCCAGACGATCACCCGTCTGACCCAGGATTCGCGTGTCGACGATCTTCAGCAAATTCATACCGGCATCATGCTGTCGACGCGTCTGCTCAACGACGTGAACCAGGCTGAAGATGCGACGCGTAAGAAAAGGGCCTGAAGATGAGCGAAAAAAGCATTGTTCAGGAAGCGCGCGATATCCAGTTAGCCATGGAATTGATCACGCTTGGCGCCCGTTTGCAAATGCTGGAAAGCGAAACACAGTTAAGTCGTGGTCGTCTTATCAAGCTGTACAAAGAATTACGCGGCAGTCCTCCGCCAAAAGGGATGCTTCCGTTTTCCACCGACTGGTTTATGACATGGGAGCAAAATATTCATGCTTCCATGTTCTGTAATGCCTGGCAGTTCTTGCTCAAAACAGGGTTATGCAGCGGCGTAGATGCCGTGATCAAAGCGTATCGACTTTACCTGGAGCAGTGTCCGCAACCGGAAGAGGGGCCGCTGCTCGCGCTCACCCGCGCTTGGACACTGGTGCGTTTTGTTGAAAGTGGTTTGCTCGAATTGTCGCGCTGTAACTGCTGTGACGGTAATTTTATCACCCACGCACACCAGCCTGTGGGCAGCTTTGCCTGCAGTTTATGCCAGCCTCCTTCCCGCGCCGTAAAAAGACGTAAACTTTCCCGTAATGCTGCCGATATTATTCCACAACTGCTGGATGAACAGATCGAACAGGCTGTTTAACCGATACGGTGTGGACAAACACTCCAGCAGCGGTAAGTGATTACCGCTGCTTTTTTTTGTCTCGCGTACGCGTTAATGCCCCGACTGCGCATCCTGCCATAGTCAACAGCGGAAGGATGATGTCGTGCTTATCTTATTAGGATACCTGGTGGTTATCGGTACAGTTTTCGGCGGTTATATGATGACCGGCGGACACCTTGGGGCACTCTATCAACCAGCTGAACTGGTCATCATCGGTGGCGCGGGTATAGGGGCGTTTATTGTCGGTAACAACGGCAAAGCCATCAAAGGGACGATGAAAGCGATCCCGTTACTGTTTCGACGTTCGAAATACACCAAAGCAATGTATATGGATTTACTGGCGCTGCTCTATCGCCTGATGGCCAAGTCGCGCCAGCAGGGGATGTTCTCGCTGGAGCGGGACATTGAAAATCCCGGCGAAAGTGAAATTTTTGCCAGCTATCCGCGCATCCTTGCCGACGCGGTAATGCTTGATTTTATTGTCGATTATTTGCGTCTGATTATCAGTGGCAATATGAATACCTTCGAAATAGAAGCGTTGATGGATGAAGAAATTGAGACTCACGAAAGTGAGTCAGAAGTTCCTGCCAACAGTCTGGCGTTAGTCGGCGATTCGTTACCGGCGTTTGGTATTGTGGCGGCGGTAATGGGGGTGGTTCATGCACTGGCTTCCGCTGACCGTCCGGCCGCTGAACTCGGCGCACTGATCGCGCATGCGATGGTGGGAACATTCCTCGGGATCTTATTGGCTTATGGGTTTATTTCACCGCTGGCCAGCGTCCTGCGCCAGAAGAGTGCCGAAACCAGCAAAATGATGCAGTGCGTGAAAGTCACTCTGCTCTCAAACCTGAACGGTTATGCGCCGCCGATCGCCGTCGAATTTGGCCGTAAAACGCTCTATTCCAGTGAACGTCCGTCATTTATTGAACTGGAAGAGCATGTGCGCGCGGTGAGAAACCCGAACCCGCAGCAGACGACGACCGAGGAAGCATGAAAAATCAGGCCCATCCCATCATCGTCGTAAAACGACGAAAACATAAAGGACACGGCGGTGGGGCGCATGGCTCATGGAAAATCGCCTATGCCGACTTTATGACCGCAATGATGGCGTTTTTTCTGGTTATGTGGCTGATTTCCATCTCCAGCCCGAAAGAGTTGATCCAGATTGCGGAATATTTTCGTACCCCGCTGGCAACGGCAGTCACGGGCGGCAACCGAATCTCGAACAGCCAAAGTGCCATTCCTGGCGGTGGCGATGACTACACCCAGCAACAAGGGGAAGTTAACAAGCAGCCGAACATTGAAGAGCTGAAAAAGCGCATGGAGCAAAGCCGTCTGAGTAAGCTGCGCGGCGATCTCGACCAGCTAATTGAATCTGACCCTAAACTGCGCGCGTTACGCCCGCATTTGAAGATTGATCTGGTTCAGGAAGGGCTGCGTATTCAGATTATCGACAGCCAGAATCGCCCGATGTTTAAAACCGGTAGCGCCGACGTTGAGCCGTACATGCGTGACATTCTGCGCGCCATCGCGCCGGTGCTTAACGGCATTCCAAATCGCGTCAGCCTCTCCGGGCATACCGATGACTTCCCTTATGCCAGCGGCGAAAAAGGCTACAGCAACTGGGAACTGTCTGCTGACCGCGCCAATGCGTCGCGCCGGGAGTTGGTCAGCGGCGGCCTGGATGACGGGAAAGTGTTACGGGTGGTCGGCATGGCGGCCACGATGCGCCTGAGCGATCGCGGCCCTGATGACGCCATCAACCGCCGTATCAGCCTGTTAGTGCTTAATAAACAGGCAGAACAGGCCATTTTGCATGAAAACGCTGAAAGCCAGAATGAGCCGGTAAGTGTCTTACAACAGCCTGCGGCCGTGCCGTCGGCAAGCGTTCCCACACCGCCACCAGCCAATTCGAGGTGATAGCGTGAGCATGGATATTAGCGATTTTTATCAGACATTTTTTGATGAAGCCGACGAGTTGTTGGCTGACATGGAACAGCACCTGCTCGATTTGGTGCCTGAGGCGCCGGATTCAGAGCAACTGAATGCGATTTTTCGTGCCGCGCATTCGATAAAAGGGGGCGCAGGCACGTTTGGTTTTACTGTTTTGCAGGAAACCACCCACTTAATGGAAAACCTGCTGGATGAAGCCCGGCGCGGTGAGATGCAGCTCAATACCGACATTATCAACCTGTTTTTGGAAACGAAAGATATTATGCAAGAACAGCTCGACGCCTACAAAAGCTCTGAAGAGCCGGATGCCGCAAGCTTCGAATACATCTGCAATGCGTTACGTCAGCTAGCGCTGGAAGCCAAAGGTGAAACCGCGCCTGCCGTGGTGAACGCCGCCAAACTGAGTGTTGTCGACAGTATGGCGATTCAGGAAGAGAGCGCGACGCCGCAGAGCAGCGAAGAGACGCAATTGCGCATTGTGCTGTCTCGCCTGAAAGCCAATGAAGTCGATTTACTGGAAGCAGAACTGGGCAATCTGTCCACCTTAACGGATGTCGTCAAAGAGGCCGATAGCCTCAGTGCGACGCTGGACGGCGGCATTGCGGAAGATGACATTGTCGCGGTGCTCTGCTTTGTGATTGAAGCCGACCAGATTGCGTTTGAGCAGGTGCCTGTTACGCCTGCCAGCCACGAAGAGTCACCGGTGGCCGAGGTGTCATCGCCACAGATCCCGGCGGTCGTTTCGGCGGTGAACAACGCGACCCGCGACCCGCAGCCCGCACGTGCGGAACGTGAAAAACCGGCCCGTGCCAGTGAATCGACCAGCATTCGCGTGGCGGTTGAGAAGGTGGATCAACTGATCAACCTGGTGGGCGAACTGGTGATTACCCAGTCGATGCTGGCGCAACGATCCACCGAGCTTGACCCGGTCAATCACGGCGATCTCATCACCAGCATGGGTCAGTTACAACGTAACGCACGCGACCTGCAAGAGTCGGTCATGTCGATTCGTATGATGCCGATGGAGTATGTCTTCAGCCGTTTCCCACGCCTGGTGCGCGATCTGGCCGGTAAACTGGGCAAACAGGTTGAACTGACGCTGGTCGGTAGCTCGACGGAACTCGACAAGAGCCTGATTGAACGGATTATCGATCCCCTGACGCACCTGGTGCGCAACAGTCTCGACCACGGTATTGAGTTACCAGAAAAACGCGCCGAATCCGGCAAAAGTGCGGTCGGGAATCTGATTCTTTCTGCGGAGCATCAGGGCGGCAATATCTGCATTGAAGTGACCGACGATGGGGCGGGGCTTAACCGTGAACGTATCCTGGCAAAAGCGATGTCGCAAGGAATGGCTGTCCACGAAAACATGACCGATGACGACGTTGGCATGTTGATTTTTGCTCCAGGTTTCTCGACGGCAGAACAGGTGACGGATGTGTCTGGCCGGGGGGTGGGCATGGACGTGGTGAAACGTAACATCCAGGAGATGGGCGGCCACGTTGAGATCCAGTCAAAACAGGGTTCCGGGACCACGATTCGCATTTTGTTGCCGCTGACGCTGGCTATCCTCGACGGGATGTCGGTGCGCGTGGCAAACGAAGTCTTCATTTTACCCCTGAATGCGGTGATGGAATCGCTCCAGCCGCGCGAAGAAGACTTGCATCCGTTGGCGGGCGGTGAACGCGTGCTGGAAGTGCGCGGGGAATATTTGCCGCTGGTGGAACTGTGGAAACTTTTCGATGTGGTCGGCGCGAAAACAGAAGCGACCCAGGGCATTGTGGTTATCCTGCAAAGCGCCGGACGACGCTATGCGCTGCTGGTCGACCAGCTTATTGGTCAGCACCAGGTGGTGGTTAAAAACCTGGAGAGCAACTACCGCAAAGTGCCGGGCATTTCCGCGGCAACCATTCTGGGCGACGGCAGCGTTGCACTGATTGTGGATGTTTCTGCGCTGCAGGGTTTAAACCGCGAACAACGTATGGCGATCACCGCCGCCTGATTGAGTGAGAAAGGAAAGAAATATGACCGGTATGAGCAATGTAACCAAACTGGCCGGCGAGCCGTCAGGCCAGGAATTCCTGGTCTTTACGCTGGGAGACGAAGAGTACGGCATCGACATTCTGAAAGTGCAGGAAATTCGCGGCTACGATCAGGTGACACGCATCGCTAACACGCCATCGTTCATCAAAGGGGTGACCAATCTGCGCGGCGTTATTGTGCCGATTGTTGACTTGCGTGTGAAATTTAGCCAGGGCGATGTCGACTATAACGACAATACGGTGGTGATTGTCCTGAATCTGGGGCAACGCGTCGTCGGTATTGTGGTGGATGGCGTGTCTGATGTGTTGTCGCTGACGGCGGATCAAATTCGCCCGGCACCGGAATTTGCCGTGACTTTGTCGACGGAGTATCTGACGGGCCTGGGGGCGCTGGGCGATCGTATGCTGATTCTGGTGAATATTGAGAAACTGCTGAATAGCGATGAGATGGCGTTGCTGGATATTGCGGCGTCTCACGTGGCGTAATGCCGCTCAATTAAGGAGTTATCGAGAACCTGTCACCCGGTGAAGGGTGACGTTCACCTTATGTCCACAGCCTCTCTGCAATCATCCTACCTGTGAACGTGCAAGGGAGGCTCACCGCCGCCTCCCTTGCAACCCTGGCTCCCGGCGGGAAAATCGTCGCTTCGCGATATATTCGCCTTATTCCGTCTGCCTTTCGGGTCGGGGTCGAGCCTGCATCCCTGCAGGCAGTCCCCTCCGCCCGCGTCCCTGCGGGCGGCCCCGGTCAGCCGTCAACGTCTCATCGATTTTCAGCCGGACTGTGTGGTGTCGCTTTCACATTCTGACTTTCAGTGATTTCCGTTTGGCTGTTTAACCAACAACGCAGGTGCTCAGGTGTGGGGAGAGTCCGGCCGAAAATTGCCGACGTGTTTCCGTAAGGCCGGGGGAACCCGCAGGGATGCGGGTTCAGGGCGCGTTTTACAGGGACGTTACCTCGCGCCCGCCCCGGTAGCCTGGAGGAATAAACTGAGGGAACCGCGAAGCGGCAATTTTCCTGCCGGGAGCCGGGATTGTTAAGGGTGCGGCGATAGCACCCTTAACCCGTTCACGGGACATGAAATGCCAGAGAAGCGAAGAACATGAGGTGAACGGAACCCTGTTCCGGAGTCAAAAATTTCCCAAAAAATACATAACTCCCCAGAACCTATGACTCTCAGGCCTCCACCTGCTCTGTCCCCGTCTCGTGGACATCACCTTCTTCCAGTAACCCCTCGTCCTGCGCCAGCATGGCCGTGGCTATTCCGTTTCCTAACACGTTAATGGCGGAACGCCCCATATCGAGGAAGTGGTCGATCCCCATCAGCAGCAAAATACCGGCGACCGGAATATTAAAGCTTGGGATCGTGGCCGCCAGTACCACCAGCGCAGAACGCGGTACGCCCGCGATCCCTTTCGACGCCAGCATCAGCGTCAGCATTAACACAGAAATCTCGGCAAACGAGAGATGAATATTGTAGGCCTGCGCGATAAACATTGAGGCAAATGAGCAATACACCATCGAACCGACCAGGTTGAAGGAGTAACCGATCGGCAGCACAAACGACACAATATTGCGCGAGCAGCCGAACTTGGTCAGTTGTTCGAGGGTTTTGGGGTAGGCCGCTTCCGAGCTGCTGGTCGTAAACGCCACCAGTACCGGGTCCTTCAGCATACTGAGCAGGCGAAACACCTCTTTTTTCAGCACCACGTAACCCACTGCTAACAGCACCAGGCAGGTCATCAGAATAGCGACGTAATAGCCGCCAATAAAGGAGGCGTAGTGAAGTAAAATACCCAGCCCTTCATTGGCGATAACCGATGAAATGGCGGCAAAAATCGCCAGCGGCGCGACGTACATCACGTAGCCCGTGACCTTCAACATAATGTGTGAAACCACGTCCAGCGCGGCAACCAGCGGCGCATTAAATTTTTCACCCAGCGACGCGCCGCCAATACCGAAAAACAGCGAGAAAACGACGATTTGCAAAATTTCATTATCTGCCATCGCCCCCGCAATACTGGTTGGAATGGTATGAGATAAAAAGCCTTTTAGGCTCATGCCGCCCACCGCAAGACCGGTATCCACCGATTCCGCAGGGATCGCCAGATTTAACCCGCCGCCCGGTTGCTCAATCATCACGATAAAAAGCCCCACCAGAATGGAGAGGACGGAAGAGCTGATAAACCAGATCATCGCTTTCCCCCCCACACGGCCAATGGTGGCGGTTTCTCCCAAACGCATAATTCCTACGGTCAACGTGCTGAACACCAGCGGCGCAATCACCATCTTGATAAGTCTGAGGAAGATATCGGTGAGGAGAGTAATGTTGTCAGACCATGCGGCAATGGTGTCCTGACTGGTATATGAATGAATTGCCGCCCCCGACAGAATGCCAGCCAGCATGAAGAAAACGATAAATAACGTGAGTTTGTTTGCGTTTGCCACTAAAAAGCTCCCAGCTCGATTTAACATTTTGTTTTCAGTGACGCATGTATTTTATTTATTTAGAGGCACTGAATTATTCGCTGCCTAAATTGGAGTAAAGCGAGGAGGGATACAACTATTTTTTAGTATTTATCCATTTTGTTGCGTTCTGCCGGGCGTAATTATGTGATCTTGATCTCATAAAAATGAATATACCCGCCTGATACCCCCTTTTTCATTTCACGACTGAATGTTAATTTTTTGATACTTATGATGTTTTTATGTCAAAGCAGGGTAAGTACAACCCCGGCATGTCGACGCCGGGATCGCGGTAGTCGTTTTTTTCCTTTTCGCAAATGTAAAGTTCTGCCCTGGGGTGCCGATAACGGAGATAACTCGTTTTCAGGAAGGTGCCTTATGTTTAACCGTATCCGCGTTGTCACAATGCTGATGATGGTGCTGGGGGTTTTCGCACTGCTACAGCTTGTTTCCGGTGGTCTGTTGTTTTCTTCATTGCAACAGAATCAGCAAAGTTTTGTTATTTCTAACGATTTACGCCAGCAGCAGAGTGAGCTTACCTCGACATGGGATCTCATGCTGCAGACGCGTATTAACCTGAGTCGCTCAGCCGCGCGCATGATGATGGATGCCAGCAACCAGCAGAGCAGCGCAAAAAGCGATCTGCTGAAGAATGCCAAAAACGTTCTGTCGCAGGCAGCGGAGCACTACAACACCTTCAAAAACATTACGCCGTTGCCTGAAATGGCGGAGGCCAGCGGCAATGTGGATGAGAAATACCGGCAATACCATGCGGCACTGGCAGAACTGATCCAGTACCTGGAACACGGCAACATGGACGCGTACTTTGCCCAACCGACCCAGGGGATGCAAAACGCGCTGGGCGAATCGCTGGGCAAATATGCCAGCGTCAGCGAGAAACTGTACCGCCAGGCGTTCGACGAAAGCGCCCGTGATTATCACTTTGCGCAATGGCAGCTTGCCATTCTTGCAGTGGTACTGGCGCTGATTCTGGTGGTTGTCTGGTACGGCATTCGCCATACCTTGCTGAATCCGCTCGCAAAGGTGATTGGCCATATTCGCGAAATTGCCAGTGGCGATTTGACGAAGACATTAACCGTCGCCGGGCGTAACGAAATTGGCGAGCTGGCAGGCAGCGTTGATCACATGCAGCGTTCGTTGATTGACACGGTGACCCAGGTTCGTGAAGGCTCTGACGCCATTTATTCCGGCACCAGCGAAATCGCCACCGGCAACACCGATCTCTCTTCTCGCACCGAGCAACAGGCGTCGGCGCTGGAAGAAACCGCCGCCAGCATGGAGCAGCTCACCGCAACGGTGAAACAGAACGCCGACAATGCGCGTCAGGCGTCGCAGCTCGCGCAAAGCGCTTCTGATACGGCGCAGCACGGCGGCAAAGTGGTCGACGGCGTGGTGAAAACGATGCACGAGATTGCCGACAGCTCCAGGAAAATCGCCGACATCATCAGCGTTATTGACGGTATTGCATTTCAGACCAACATCCTGGCGCTGAACGCCGCCGTGGAAGCGGCTCGAGCCGGAGAGCAGGGACGCGGGTTCGCCGTGGTCGCCGGCGAGGTGCGCAATCTAGCCAGCCGCAGCGCACAAGCGGCGAAAGAGATTAAAGCGTTAATTGAAGACTCCGTATCGCGGGTCGATACCGGCTCTGTGCTGGTGGAAAGTGCGGGTGAAACGATGAACGACATCGTCAATGCCGTCACGCGCGTCACCGACATCATGGGGGAAATTGCCTCCGCGTCCGACGAGCAGAGCAGCGGTATTGACCAGGTGGCGCTGGCGGTGTCTGAAATGGATCGCGTTACGCAGCAAAACGCCTCGCTGGTACAGGAGTCGGCGGCGGCCGCGGCGGCGCTCGAAGAGCAGGCCAGTCGGTTAAACATGGCCGTTTCGGCATTCCGTCTGGCGTCACGTCCCCTTGCAGCAAAACCGCGTGATGCGCATCGCTCAGGCAATACGCCTCATGGCGCACAATCCCGTCCACTGACAACGGAACCGGACACCCATTGGGAAACCTTCTGATGGTCGTTTAAACCTGAAGTACACGTTGTACCACTATAAGCGCCGACACCGTGATACGCGGTGTCGGTTGCATCCTGAATGTGATTGAGAAGGCGCTATGACATCATCTCTGCCCGCCGGGCAAACGTCATTATTGTTACAGATGACACAGCGCCTCGCGCTGTCTGACGCGCATTTTCGTCGGATATGTCAATTAATCTACCAGCGCGCGGGTATCGTGCTGGCGGACCACAAGCGGGATATGGTCTATAACCGCCTTGTCCGCCGTTTACGTACGCTGGGACTGGACGACTTTGGTCGCTATCTCAGCACGCTGGAAGCCAACCAAAACAGCGCCGAGTGGCAGGCGTTTATTAACGCACTGACCACCAATCTGACTGCTTTCTTTCGTGAAGGTCACCATTTTCCCGTGTTGGCGGAACATGCGCGTCGTCGTAACGGCGAATACCGGGTATGGAGCGCGGCGGCCTCCACCGGCGAGGAGCCTTACAGTATCGCCATCACTCTGGCGGACACGCTTGGCACCGCGCCCGGACGCTGGAAAGTGTTTGCCAGTGATATCGACACTGAAGTGCTGGAAAAGGCGAAAAGCGGGATTTATCGCCTTGATGAGCTAAAAACGCTCTCGCCACAGCAGTTGCAGCGTTACTTCATGCGGGGAACCGGCCCCCATGAAGGACTGGTGCGCGTGCGTCAGGAACTGGCCAATTACGTCGAGTTTTCCAGCGTCAATTTGCTGGATAAGCAGTACAACGTGCCGGAACCGTTTGACGCCATATTTTGCCGTAACGTGATGATCTATTTTGATAAAACGACGCAGCAAGACATTTTGCGCCGATTTGTTCCACTCCTTAAGCCTGATGGACTGCTGTTTGCCGGTCACTCAGAAAACTTTAGCCACCTTGTGCGCGATTTTTGCCTGCGTGGACAAACGGTGTATGCGCTAAGTAAGGATAAAGTATGAGTAAAATCAGGGTGTTGTCAGTTGATGATTCCGCGCTTATGCGCCAAATCATGACCGAGATTATAAACAGCCATAGCGACATGGAGATGGTGGCGACGGCGCCCGATCCGTTGGTGGCCCGGGATTTAATCAAGAAATATAACCCCGATGTTCTGACGCTGGATGTCGAAATGCCGCGGATGGACGGTCTTGATTTTCTTGAGAAATTGATGCGGCTGCGGCCAATGCCCGTGGTGATGGTTTCTTCCCTGACCGGAAAAGGCTCCGAAGTGACCCTGCGCGCGCTGGAGTTGGGGGCGATTGATTTTGTGACCAAACCGCAGCTCGGCATTCGTGAAGGTATGCTGGCCTACAGCGCGATGATTGCGGAAAAAGTGCGGACGGCGTCGCGTGCGCGTCTGGCTGCCCATAAACCGATGGCAGCGCCTGTCACCCTGAAAGCCGGGCCTCTACTCAGTTCAGAAAAATTGATCGCCATTGGCGCCTCAACCGGGGGAACCGAAGCGATACGCCATGTGCTTCAGCCGTTGCCGCTCTCCAGTCCGGCGGTGATTATCACGCAGCATATGCCGCCTGGGTTTACCCGTTCCTTTGCTGAGCGTCTGAACAAACTGTGTCAGATAGTCGTGAAAGAGGCGGAAAACGGCGAGCGTGTGTTACCCGGACACGCCTATATTGCGCCGGGAGACAAGCACATGGAGCTGGCGCGCAGCGGGGCAAACTATCAAATCAGAATTCATGAAGGGCCGCCGGTTAACCGGCATCGACCTTCCGTGGATGTGTTGTTTCATTCGGTGGCGATTCATGCGGGGCGCAACGCCGTGGGGGTGATCCTCACGGGGATGGGCAACGATGGCGCGGCGGGGATGTTAGCGATGCACCAGGCTGGCGCCTGGACCATTGCGCAAAATGAAGCAAGTTGTGTGGTGTTCGGCATGCCGCGCGAGGCCATCAATATGGGTGGCGTGAGCGAAGTGGTCGATCTCAGCCAGGTAAGCCAGCAGATGCTGGCGAAAATCAGTGCCGGACAGGCAATACGTATTTGAATCAGGAGCAAATTTTTATGGCGGATAAAGAGCTTAAGTTTTTGGTTGTGGATGACTTTTCCACCATGCGTCGCATTGTGCGCAACCTGTTAAAAGAGCTGGGTTTTAACAACGTCGAAGAGGCCGAGGATGGCGTCGACGCGTTGAACAAATTGCAGGCCGGTGGGTATGGGTTTGTCATTTCCGACTGGAATATGCCCAATATGGACGGTCTTGAGCTGCTGAAAACGATCCGTGCCGACGGCGGGATGTCCTCGCTGCCGGTATTGATGGTGACGGCGGAAGCCAAGAAAGAGAACATCATTGCTGCGGCGCAGGCAGGGGCGAGCGGTTACGTGGTGAAACCGTTCACCGCAGCAACGCTGGAAGAGAAACTCAACAAAATCTTTGAGAAACTGGGTATGTGAGGGTGTGACGATGATGCAACCATCAATCAAACCTGCGGATGATCACTCGGCAGGCGATATCATCGCGCGCATCGGCAGTCTGACCCGAATGTTGCGCGACAGCCTGCGGGAACTGGGGCTGGATCAGGCCATTGCAGAAGCGGCGGAAGCGATCCCGGACGCGCGCGATCGCCTGGATTATGTTGTGCAGATGACGGCACAGGCGGCAGAACGCGCGCTGAACAGCGTTGAAGCGTCTCAGCCGCACCAGGATGAAATGGAGAAAGGGGCGAACGCGTTATCTCAGCGTTGGGATGCGTGGTTTGAAAACCCTATCGAACTTTCTGACGCCCGTGAACTGGTCACCGATACGCGAAAATACCTTGGCGATGTGCCGGGGCATACCCGTTTTACCAATGCGCAGTTACTCGACATCATGATGGCGCAGGATTTCCAGGATCTTACCGGTCAGGTGATCAAGCGCATGATGGATGTGATTCAGGAGATCGAGCGTCAATTGCTGATGGTCTTGCTGGAAAACATTCCCGAGCAGGGTGCGCGTCCGAAACGCGAAAATGAAAGCCTGCTGAATGGCCCGCAGGTCGATACCTCGAAGGCGGGCGTTGTTGCCAGTCAGGATCAGGTGGATGATCTGCTGGACAGTTTAGGCTTTTGATAACCTGTGCCGCCCAGTGCAGACCGGGCGGCTTCTCTTCTAACGAAGCTCCATTTTCACCGTGACATTACCTTCAAATTTACCCGGTTCCGGTTTTTGCGAGGTGGTGCCAACCGGGGCGGCTTTCATGACGATGCTGCCGTTGCCCTGTCCATCCATCGTCACCGGTAAGGCCAGCGATCCGTCCAGCGCGACGTTATTGCTGTTTTGATCAAACATCCGCACGCCAATGTCATCCCGGCCCTCCATTTTGGCAATCAGACTGTTGCTGCCGGAGACGACCCCCTGATCGGCACTGAGTGTCAGTTTAATTTTCCCAGTGTTGCTGGCCGCCGGATCGTCACAATGGTAAGAGATATTGACATCTTTGAGTGTATAGCTTGCCGGTGGCTCGCCCTTCGTAACGAACTGTGAAGACACAATATTTCCCAGTTCAACCTCAATGGTACTGCCGGCGTTAATTGTACAGGTGAGTGGGGCGCTGAGTTTACCAACCAGCCGGAAATTGGAAACCTGCTGCATGTCGGTGACGGTACAATAGTTACCGGTAGAAAGGCAGGAATAGTTTTGCGCGATAACGGTCAGTGGGATGAGTTCTTCACCTAAAATGGCTTTCTTAATGTAGAGCGTGATCAGGACAATGTTCCACTTAAACTCTCGCTTAATGCTGCTTGCACCGGTACCAGGGCGTGATGCATCGTTACAAACATCGCTGGTTCCCTCACTCGGTTTTATTTGCCCTTCATTCATTTTCTTCATGCTGGCGAGCGGTGTAGGGTAGCTGTCAATGTTGATTGGCGTCAGGTTGGTTCCGTCAGGGGAATTTATGGCGTCGCTGTAGGCAATGATATCGATATCTAAATGCTCAGTCAGGTAGCCATATCCTTCAGTGCCCCCAGCCAGTGGACTTCCGGCACCACTGGTTTCATAGACGTAAGCCGACGGGCTTGTGCTCATCCCCTTTGGGCAAGTGCAGTTGGCGACGACCGATGGCCCCGCGGCCACAAAGTGGTAATCCGGATTGCTGATAATTTGCCCATCCTTATTACTCTCTGAGTTGAGCTCCGTGTTGATGGTGGTGGTGTATTCAACCGGCGGCGGAAAGCAATTGGGTAATATGACGGTAGCCGCCTGAGTGACGAGCGGTAAGGCCAAAAGGGCTACGGCGAGGGTGGATTTAACCCCGATGTTGTAAAGCCCGCTGGCGAGTTGTTTATTTTTCATGATTTGTCTCCGGCTTGCAGAGCGCACTGACCTGGCGGATACCGCCGGGGGCCGTGTCAGAAGAAGATGAAAGCGTGATGTCAGCATGGCAGTGCTGTTCTGCGGAGTTTCCCCACTTCACTGTCAAAGGAATCGTTTCGCCAACACCGGCGAGATACAGCACGCCACGATCGTCGACAATGCCGCTGAGAGGGAGGCCATCGACGCTGGCGATTGCGCCAAAGGGAATTACCCGACCATCAGGACGGGTGAGAGACACCAGAACCCGGTAGCCAATGTGTGCTGAAAATTGCGTGCTGACGGCGGCGTTGCGACTGGGTATTACGGTCATCGCGGTGGCATCTGTATCCACATCAGACGGCAAACTGGTGGTATCAATACGGACTACGTTTTCCTGATAAGGCGTCAGTGAAGGGATGATCGCGTTGCCAAAAATATCGGTTTGCACGCCGCGCTGGTTGGCAAAGCGCACCCCCGACGCGCCTTCGGCACTGACAATCGCGAATTGTTCGCCTAAGGGCTGAGAAAGCGTGACGCCTGCCGGGTGAGCCACTATCCCACCGCTCATCCCATAGCTCAGTTGTTGTGAATTATCGGAAGAATAAGCGTACCCGGCGTTGAGATTGGCATATTGAGAACGATACGTGCTATAGACGCTACTGCTGTCTCCGCCATTATGGTTAGTCCGGCTCTGCTGGAGTGAATAACTGAGCCGATCATCATCCAGTAAAGTGCCATTAATCCCCACATTCTGCGAAGTGTCACCCTGCTTGCTGGTGCTGAGATTGTAGTTGGCCCAACTTTTAGGCAGCCATTGGGAGAGTGGCAGACTAAAACCCAGGGATAGCATCTGATCGCTGGGGTCATCGCTGGTTTTACTATAGGTATACGCCAGATTGACACTGACGCCGCCAATCATCCGATTGATGCCCGACGTGATGCTGCGTTCTTTGCGGCTGGTTTGCCAATAGTCCTGCTGATAGCCAGAAATGTAGACATTGCTGTCGAGCACGGCCTGGCTGATGTTAAGCTGGAACCGGCTGCGTTTGTTGTAGTTGTAAGACCAGTCGCTATCGTTAGCATCGTGCTTTTCGTTAGCATCCGCAAATGTGTAATAACCGTCGGTCGAGTAACGGTAACTCGCCAGCGTGAAGTTAGTGTCTGTTGCCTCAATCTGTTTGGAATACATCAGACGCCAGGACTGCCCGTCATGCTGCTGGTTATTATCCAGATGTGCGCGAGCCAGGGTGACATCGGTTGAGATGGCGCCTACTTCACCCAACATTACCCCGGTACCGCCATTCACCGCCAGATAGTCCGGTGACGTGGTTACGCCACCGAAAATGGTCAGGACGTTATTCAGACCATAAATGACGCTGGTCTGAGCGAAGAGGGGCTCTCTGGAGGATTGACTCTCGTCTGCACGATAGCGGGCGAGGGTCACTTCGTAGCGAATATTGCCTGGCCGCTGCATAATAGCAACGCTGGAATAGGGCTGGGTGAAATGATGCTCGGTCCCGTCGGCGTCTTTGATGGTCACGTCAAGATCGCCGCTATTGCTGGTGGAGTAGAGATCGGTAATTTCAAACGGACCCGGCGCGACGTTGGCCTGGTAGATGACATACCCGTTTTGTCGCACCGAAACTTCGGCGTTAGAACTGGCGATACCGCGAATAATCGGGGCAAAACCCCGCTGGTTATAGGGCAGCATTTGATCGTCTGATGCCACGTTAATACCGCGGTATTGCAGACTGTCAAAGATTTCGCCTCGGGTGCTGTTTTCACCAGCGATAAACTGGGCTTTTAAACTACGGATATCATGCTGGAGCCAGGTGTTAATGGTTTGCCATGATTGCGTGTTATCGGACTGGTTCCAGGTTGAATAGTTGCGTAACCGCCAGCCACCGAGATTGGCGCCGCTGCGCAGGTTAAGGTATTGGCTGGAACGGGTGGTTTGATCCTCACCGCTACGTGTTGAGCCAGAGAATGCATAGTTGGTGAAAAGCACCGGTACACCGTCGTTCCAGGATGATGCCACGGCCTCATCGCTACGATGCTTATCAATAGCCGCTTGCGGCATACTGATGCGTAAGGTCATGGTATTAAAATCAAACGTTACTGCCGCAAAGGGAATGTAATCACCCAGCGGTTTTCCCAGCGGCGAACTAGCAGGTAACTGTGCCAGTTCAGGATAAGCCTCGACACGAATCCCCCATTGCCGTAGCTGTTCAGGGGTGAGTTGCGGCTGTAATGCCCCGGTTTTATCATTGATATAAGTAATCGATTTATCGTCGATATACTGTTTATTCATGGCCACTTTGGTGCGATATGTGCCGGGCAACTGTCCGTTTTCTTTTGAAAACAAGGAGAGATCGATATCCTGCTGCGATAGCCCGTCTCCCTCAAGTGAGGAAGGCGCAAAGTAATATTCCCGCGCATTGACGTTGCACGCCGCGACTAGGAGCAAACTGCTCAAACCACTCAGGAAAGGATTGAGTCGTTTCAACGGGCGGGATGGGGACAGGCGCAATCCATTGGCAGCCATTGAGCACCACTATTTCTGGGTTAAACTGGCGGTAAACTCAGCGCTTGCATTACCGTAGTCGGTAATGCATCGCCAGCTCACCTTCGCACCGTTCGGGGCGTTCGCGAGGGAAAATGTTGCGCTGGTTTTTGGGGCAACCATGTCAACGTTGGTGATTGACTGACCCTTTATTCGCAGCGTATCGAAAACGCTGTAATAGTCTCCGTCATTGGAAATGAAAATCTGCCCCTCACGCTGACTAAAACGCAGATTTTTGCAGGCATCCAGTGGGGCGCTTTGCAATCCTTTCGGGCGCCAGAATAGTTTTAGCCTGGTTTTGTAAATAAGGCGTAAGACGTTTTTTTGGCTATCGTCTTTCGCGATGGCCGGGATAGTGCGTACGTTCATATAAAATAAGGATTCACGATCGGTAGGGAGCGCCTGCCCGGACCAGGTAATACGCAGGCTTTGTTCTTTTAGCGGATCGAGTCGAAAGAGCGGTGGGGTTACAATAAACGGCCCCCGGGTTTTTCCGTCGCCGGTATCCGTCCATGACTGAATAAGCCACGGAAGCTCTTTTTCTGTATTGGTGAGCGCCAGTGCCACTTCTTTTTTGCTGGCATCATAAATAACACGCGTGCGTCCTACCTGAATTCCTGCCGCATGGCTGAGAGTGGTAAATGCACAAGTCGTGATACAGACGATGAGCAGAGAACGGCGCATATAAATCCCTTTAATAAACGAAAGAGTCATGAAAATACTACCCACACATTACTAACGATATTGTTAATAACACGTGGGTAAGAGACCTGAATTTACTGATAAAGAATATTTATGGTTAAATCGGCGTTGGCTTCACCTGCGGTTACCGCTGCTGCGACGGATTTATAGCGGGCGTTGAAATCCGCAGTAAGAATGTCTGTTGCGCTTGCTGTCAATGGGATAGAAACTTGGTCGGATGCCTTGTCAAAGGTAATTAGATCCGTATCCTGGCCTACCATACTGAGGACGATACCCACGCCGCCAGCCGCAGAAACAGCCAGTTTATCCTCCTTCGCTTGACCGGGGACCGTTGGGCCAGAAAAGGTGAGTTGAACCGCGCCGAGCCCATCGCTTTTTAACGGACAATCTTTAAGCGAAATGGTCAGCGGTACGAAGTCTGTTTCCGTACCTACCGTTTTGAAATACGTCGTAGGGTAAGTCCCCAGTGGCACGTCATACGTTGTCCCGCTATCGCCTACAATGACACAACTTGGTTCAATAATTTCCCCGGTAAAGTGGATTGTACCGGCATTATCTTCCGGGGCTGCAACGGCGGCAGTCGTTGACAGAGCCAAAAGAAAGCAAACACAAATATTCCTTTTCACGCTATTATTCTCCATAACAATTAAAATCACTATAAATATTATATAAAAATATACTTCATGGATGTTTTATTTAAACGGTGTCGCTAGTATACACTTAAGTTTCTTATTCGGAAGTGACTGTCATTTTTTTATGGTTCGAGGGTCGTTTTTTTAATGTTTGTCATTTTTATTTATTCTTAATTTATATGTGTCCCTGTGAATTTATTTCCTGGATGGTAAAGTGAAAATGTTTTAGGATATGCATGAGTACTGTTATAGGGTCTCTGTTATTTGCATTTGCGATGTTATTGCAAGATATAATATTAAATTAAAGTTACAAGAGGTTTTTTTGATTTTTATAAATATCGATGCAAACATATTTGTTTTCAATGAATAAATGCGAATAATTAATCGCGCAATGCTCCGTAATAACGTCAGTTCTCCACGCTGTAAACCTCGACTTAAACGTAAATCAATGCCCTAAAAAGAGCCGTTTACGGGGTCTTTTCGCGCTATTGGCAGAGGCGTGTTCTGTCATCATAACGCAGAGACAACCTGGCTTGAGCACGTGCCGTGGCAGACGAAAGCGATACCGAAGACAAAACAGAAGCCCCCACACCCCACCGACTCGAAAAAGCGCGGGAAGAAGGGCAAATCCCCCGATCCAAAGAGCTGACCTCACTGCTGATTTTGCTGGTGGGCGTTTGCATTATCTGGATTGGCGGCGAGTCGCTGGCGGGACGGTTATCAAACATGCTTTCGGCGGGATTACGTTTCGACCACAGCATGGTGAACGACCCCAATTTGATCCTCGGGCAAATTATTCTGCTGATCAAAGAGGCGATGTGGGCGCTGTTGCCGCTGATCACCGGCGTGGTGCTGGTGGCGCTTATCTCCCCGGTGATGCTGGGGGGACTGGTTTTTAGCGGCAAGTCGCTGCAACCCAAGTTCTCAAAACTGAATCCCCTGCCGGGCATCAAACGCATGTTCTCCGCACAGACCGGGGCAGAACTGCTGAAAGCGATCCTCAAATCAACCCTGGTGGGCAGCGTGACGGGGTTTTACCTGTGGCACAACTGGCCAGAGATGATGCGTTTGATGGCCCAGTCGCCGTTGACGGCGATGGGCAACGCGCTGGATCTCGTTGGGCTCTGCGCGCTGCTGGTGGTGCTGGGGGTGATTCCGATGGTGGGCTTTGACGTTATCTTCCAGATTTTCAGCCATCTGAAAAAGTTACGTATGTCGCGCCAGGATATTCGCGATGAGTTCAAACAAAGCGAAGGCGATCCGCATGTGAAAGGGCGTATTCGCCAAATGCAGCGTGCGGCGGCGCGGCGGCGCATGATGGACGATGTGCCGAAAGCCGATGTCATTGTCACCAACCCCACGCACTACTCGGTGGCGCTACAGTACGACGAAAACAAAATGAGTGCGCCCAAAGTGGTTGCCAAAGGTGCCGGACTGGTGGCGCTGCGCATTCGTGAAATAGGCGCAGAACATCGCGTGCCGACGCTGGAAGCGCCGCCGCTGGCACGTGCGTTGTATCGCCATGCTGAAATTGGTCAGCAAATTCCTGGACAATTGTATGCCGCTGTGGCGGAAGTCCTGGCATGGGTCTGGCAGCTTAAACGCTGGCGCCTTGCCGGTGGGCAGCGTCCGCCACAACCTGAAAATCTACCGGTGCCTGAGGCACTGGATTTTATGAACGAGAAGAAAACCGATGGCTAATCTGGTTGCGATGCTGCGCCTGCCCAACTCTATGAAGTCCACCCAATGGCAAATCCTTGCCGGGCCGATCCTCATCCTGCTGATCTTGTCGATGATGGTGCTGCCGCTGCCCGCGTTTATCCTCGACCTGCTGTTCACCTTTAATATCGCGCTGTCGATCATGGTGCTGCTGGTGGCGATGTTCACCCAGCGTACGCTGGAATTTGCCGCGTTCCCGACCATATTGCTGTTTACCACGCTGTTGCGTCTGGCGCTGAACGTGGCGTCAACGCGTATCATTTTGATGGAAGGGCATACTGGCGCGGCGGCGGCGGGCAAGGTCGTTGAAGCCTTCGGTCACTTTTTGGTCGGTGGGAACTTCGCCATTGGTATCGTGGTGTTCGTGATTCTGGTCATCATCAACTTTATGGTTATCACCAAAGGGGCAGGGCGTATCGCGGAAGTGGGCGCGCGCTTTGTGCTGGATGGGATGCCCGGTAAGCAGATGGCGATTGATGCCGACTTAAATGCGGGATTGATCGGAGAAGACGAAGCGAAAAAACGACGCACGGAAGTGACCCAGGAAGCCGATTTTTACGGTTCGATGGACGGTGCGAGTAAGTTCGTTCGCGGGGATGCCATCGCCGGTATTTTGATTATGGTTATCAACGTGGTGGGGGGACTGCTGGTGGGGGTTCTGCAACACGGCATGAGCATGGGGCACGCAGCAGAAAGTTATACCCTGCTGACCATCGGCGACGGTCTGGTCGCGCAAATCCCGGCGCTGGTGATTTCAACGGCGGCGGGTGTCATTGTAACCCGCGTCAGTACTGACCAGGATGTCGGTGAACAGATGGTCGGTCAGTTGTTCAGCAACCCCCGTGTCATGCTGCTCAGTGCGGCGGTGCTGGGGCTGCTGGGTTTGGTGCCCGGGATGCCGAACCTGGTCTTCCTGATGTTTACGGCGGCGTTACTGGGACTTGCCTGGTGGATGCGAGGGAAGGAGCAAGCCGCACCGGCTGAACCGCAGCCGGTGAAGATGCCGGAGAACAATTCGGTGGTGGAAGCGACCTGGAATGATGTGCAGCTCGAAGATTCCCTGGGCATGGAGGTTGGCTACCGGCTGATCCCGATGGTGGATTTTCAACAGGATGGGGAGCTGCTCGGACGTATTCGCAGTATTCGTAAAAAGTTTGCCCAGGAGATGGGGTTCCTGCCGCCCGTGGTGCATATCCGCGACAATATGGATTTGCAGCCAGCCCACTACCGAATTCTGATGAAAGGGGTGGAAATCGGCAGCGGCGATGCATACCCAGGCCGCTGGCTGGCCATTAACCCTGGGACGGCGGCGGGGACGCTGCCTGGTGAGACGACGGTGGATCCCGCCTTTGGCCTGGAGGCTATCTGGATAGAAAGTGCGTTGAAAGAGCAGGCGCAAATTCAGGGATTCACTGTGGTGGAGGCGAGTACCGTCGTGGCGACGCACCTTAACCATCTGATTGGTCAGTTTGCGGCAGAATTGTTTGGCCGCCAGGAAGCGCAACAGCTCCTGGACAGGGTCGCGCAGGAGATGCCTAAGCTGACAGAAGATCTGGTGCCCGGCGTGGTCACACTCACCACGCTGCATAAAGTGCTGCAAAACCTGCTGGATGAGAAAGTGCCGATTCGCGACATGCGCACCATCCTCGAGACGCTGGCCGAACATGCCCCGATACAGAACGATGCGCAGGAGCTCACCGCTGTGGTGCGTGTGGCGTTGGGTCGCGCTATCACTCAGCAGTGGTTCCCGGGCAATGACGAAGTGCATGTTATCGGTCTTGATACCCCGCTTGAACGTTTGTTGCTACAGGCGTTGCAGGGCGGCGGCGGACTTGAGCCCGGTCTGGCGGATCGACTGCTGGCGCAAACGCAGGAAGCGCTGTCACGCCAGGAGATGCTGGGCGCGCCGCCCGTGCTGCTGGTGAATCATGCATTGCGCCCGCTGCTGTCGCGTTTTTTACGTCGCAGCGTGCCGCAACTGGTGGTGCTTTCTAACCTGGAACTTTCGGACAACCGTAACATTCGCATGACCGCGACTATTGGAGGCAAATAATGCGTAAATTACTCAGCGCGCTGTGCCTGCTACCGTGGATGGCGCTGGCTGCCGGAGAAGGGGCGTGGCAGGACAGCAGTACCGGTATCACCCTGAATTATCGCGGTGAGTCTGCCTCTTCATCGCCGTTGTCCTCGCGGCAACCGGTTTCCGGTTTAATGACGCTGGTGGCCTGGCGTTATACCCTGGACGGCCCTACGCCCGCGGGACTGCTGGTACGTTTGTGCTCGCAATCTCGTTGTGTCGAGTTAGAAGGACAAAGCGGAACCACGCGCGGATTCACCAATGTGCCCGCCATCGAACCGCTGCGCTTCGTCTGGGAAGTGCCAGGGGGAGGACGTCTGATCCCGGCGCTTAAGGTTCAGAGTAACCAGGTGATTGTTAACTACCGCTAAGGGTCAATCGTCGCTATTTCAGGCGGTTGGCAGGTGAAAATGCAAACCGCTTCGCAATTACGCGACCTCTTTTTTGATTCTCAAGAAACACTGTTTTATAAATCGGTGACACGCGTTGCCGAACTCTTTGCGTTTCTGCCACCACACGAAATGCGGTGGCAGAAACAAAAAGGTATCACTTCCTGTAAGCTTCTATTGTAGCCCGTGTATGAACGCCCCTTGTCCTTTACTCACGCCTCCGTTTGTCTGATGGGGTAGGTAAGGCCCAGCGTTGGCGATCTCTTCATTTTTTGCAGGGTTAACGGCAATGAATACACGTAAAATTGGATTGGTGAATTATTTTGCTTACGGCGCAGGCGACTTTCTGGGTGCCGGAACGACCGCGCTAACAGCGGCCTGGCTTCTTTATTTCTATACGACTTTTTGCGGGTTAACGCCGATCGAGGCGACGTTCATTTTTGCCGCTGCAAGGGTACTTGATGCCGTTGTGAGCCCGCTGATGGGCTTTTTAACCGATAACTTCGGCTCTACGTGGCTCGGTAAACGTTTTGGCCGCCGTAAGTTCTTTATTCTGCTCGGGATCCCTTGCGTATTCAGCTACTCACTAATGTGGGTCGGCGACATGAGTTTCTGGTACTACCTGGTGACCTATCTGATCTTTGATATCGTTTACACCATGATTCTGGTGCCTTACGAGACGCTGGTGCCGGAAATGACCGATGACTTCAAGCAGAAGACCAAGTTCTCCGGGGCGCGTATTTCCATGGCGCAAATGTCCGCCATCCTGGCCTCTTTCCTGCCGGGCATTTTGTTGACGACCTTTGGTAAAGACAATCCGGTCTCCTTTTTCTATGCCAGCATGGTGTTCTCGGTTCTGTGCGCGCTAATGCTGACATTTGTCTGGTTCTTTACCTGGGAGCGCCCGCGCGAAGAGTGGACGGAAGCGGCTCTGCGTGCCGAGGAAGAGAAGAAGAATCTGAACTTCAGCCAGAGCATGAATCGTCTGTTCGTTGAACTGAGTTCAACGCTGCGTATCAAAATTTTCCGCCAGCATTTGGGAATGTACCTTGGCGGATACATCGCGCAGGACGTCTTCAACGCGGTCTTTACCTACTACGTGGTCTTCGTTCTCATGCAGGAAGCCTCAATGGCGTCGAATCTGCTGGGCACGATGGCGATTTTCCAGTTCATTGCAGTTATCGGGATGATCCCGCTGTGCATCCGTTTTGGACCCGCGCCGTCATACCGTATGGTGGTTGTCCTGTTCGGCCTGAGTTCGCTGTCGTATGCCGTTCTCTATTATGCCGGTATGAGCGATGTCTACACGCTGTTAATGCTGGTGTCTGCGATTGCGGGTCTGGGTCGTGGCGGTATCAACTATGTGCCCTGGAACACCTATACCTACATTGCCGATGTCGATGAAGTCGTTACCGGACAGCGTCGCGAAGGGATCTTCGCAGGCATTATGACGCTGACCCGTAAAGCGTCCCAGGCGGGGGCCGTGATGCTGGTGGGGATTGTGATGCAAATGTCGGGCTTTGTGTCAGGGCAGAGCACGCAGCCTGAAACCGTCAGCCACACCATTCTGTTGATTCTGAGCTGCGGTACGCTGCTCGTACTGGCGGTGGGCTTTATGGTTTCCCTGCGCTTCAAGCTGAATTTGCAAACCCACAGTGTTCTGCGTGAAGAGACAGCCAAAATGCGTAATTCGGGCCGGGCGATGCCAGAAGAGATTACGCCGCAGGCACGCGCGACCGTCGAAATGCTTGCAGGCATACCGTACGAATCACTTTGGGGTAACAACAATATTGGTTACCTGAACCGTAATAAACCGGCTGCGCCAGCTCTGAAACAAGGCGCGGCAATGAATTCGACATTGCACAGAGGTTAAGTAGATGAAGGTTTACCCAGTCAAACACAGTCCGTTATTGCGTCAGCCAGAGCATTTCATCGCCAGAGATGAGCTAAAAACACTGATCCAAAAGGTGACGCATAACCTGGTCAATATTCATGATGAAACGGGTGAGTTTCTGCTGCGACTGGATGACGGACGTGTTATCGATACCAAAGGTTGGGCCGGATGGGAGTGGACTCACGGCGTCGGCTTGTACGGGATGTACCAGTACTACCAGCAGACCGGCGATGAGACGATGCGCGACACCATCGACAGTTGGTTTGCTGACCGTTTTGCCGAGGGCGCAACCACCAAAAACGTCAACACGATGGCGCCGTTTTTAACGCTGGCCTACCGCTACGAAGAAACCCGCAATCCGGCGTATCTGCCGTGGCTTGATAGCTGGGCGGAGTGGGCGATGAATGAGATGCCACGCACCGACCATGGCGGTATGCAGCACATCACGCTGGCGGAAGAAAACCATCAGCAAATGTGGGACGACACGTTGATGATGACGGTGTTGCCGCTGGCGAAAATTGGCAAACTCCTCAATCGTCCGGCGTATGTGGAAGAAGCGACCTATCAGTTCCTGTTGCATGTGCAGAATCTGATGGATAAAGAGACGGGGCTGTGGTTCCACGGCTGGAACTATGATGGACACCATAACTTTGCCAATGCCCGCTGGGCGCGTGGCAACAGTTGGCTGACTATCGTGATCCCGGATTTTCTGGAACTGTTGGATCTGCCTGAAAACAACGCAGTCCGCCGTTATCTGGTGCAGGTGCTGAATGCGCAAATTGCTGCGCTGGCGAAATGCCAGGATGAGAGCGGGTTGTGGCATACCTTGCTGGACGATCCTCAATCGTATCTGGAAGCGTCGGCCACCGCGGGATTTGCCTACGGTATTCTGAAAGCGGTGCGTAAACGCTATGTCGCTCAGGAGTATGCGGCGGTGGCTGAGAAGGCCATTAAAGGGATCGTCGCGCACATTTCACCGCAAGGTGAGCTGCTGCAAACGTCCTTTGGCACCGGGATGGGCTCGAATCTTGATTTCTATCGCGAGATCCCGCTGACATCGATGCCGTACGGCCAGGCGATGGCGATGCTGTGCCTCACCGAATATCTGCGTAAGTATTTTTAATGAGGCTGCCAGAGAGTGGTTTGACCCAGGCCCGATACGCGTAGCGCCATCGGGCAATAAGGTCTTATCGTCCTACAGACTTCTCATCCGCTCAAACGCTCCCCGGTGTCGGTTTCACTTCCGGGGATGCGCCTTCCGCCTGACTGTTAGCAGGCTGGGCAACGGCGTTTTGCGACACAAACAGATGGTCGAGTATTTGACGCATTACCGGCGCGGCGGTTACGCCGTCGCTGCCACCGTTTTCCAGAATCAATACGATGGCGACTTTCGGGTTGTTATAGGGCGCAAACGCGGTGTAAAACACGTGGTCGCGCAGGCGAATCGGGATCATTTTCGCGTTGTAGGTCTGGTTCTCTTTCAGGCTGAACACCTGAGACGTACCGCTCTTGGCGGCAATCCCGTAAGGCGCGGTGTGGAAGAACTTATAGCCGGTGCCGTTAGGGGCATTGGCCATGCCGAACATTGCCTGGCGCACCAGTCCCCAATACGGTGACGCGGCGTTGGCGATTTGTGTCGGTGGCGTGGCGGCGTGGTAAGGAATGCGGGTCTTACCGTTTTCTTCTTCCTGCAACAGGTGAGGGGCGATCACTTTCCCATTGTTGAGCAGGGCGACCATCGCTTTTACCATCTGAATCGGCGTGGCGATCCAGTATCCCTGACCGATGCCGACCGAAATGGTATCTCCCTGATACCAGATTTTTTTGTGAACCCGTTGCTTCCAGTCACGGCCCGGCAGCAGGCCGTTGTACTCTTCGTCAAGGTCGATTCCGGTCGGTTTACCGTAGCCAAACTGCGACAACATGCTGTCGATCCTGTCGATACCCATCATGTACGCGACCTGATAGAAAAAGGTGTCAGCCGACTCTTCAATCGCTTTGCTGACGTTCAGCATACCGTGGCCGGTTTTCTTCCAGTCGCGGTAGTGGCGTTCGGTGCCGGGAAGCGTCCATGTTGGTGCGCCAAAGAAGCGGGTTTGCGGTGTAATCACGCCGTTTAACAGCGCCGACATCGCCATATAGGGTTTTACCGTGGATGCCGGGGGATACAGCCCTTGCGTGACGCGATTAATTAACGGCAGATCTTTATCCTTCAGCAGTTTGTCGTACGCCTGATAGCTGATGCCTTTCACAAAGGGATTCGGGTCATAGCTGGGATTCGAAACCATCGCCAGTACCGCGCCGTCATGCGGATCTTCAACCAGTACCGCTGCGCGCTGTCCGGCAATCAGACGCTCAATATATTCCTGCAGGTGGAGATCCAGCGTCAGGTGGATGTTTTTCCCGGCGACGGGGGGAACATCTTTCAGCAGACGAACAATCCGCCCATGGTTATCCACCTCCACTTCCTGATAGCCGGTTTTGCCGTGCAGTTCATTTTCGTAATAGCGTTCAATCCCCTGTTTACCGATGTTATGGTCGGCGGCGTAATTTTCCGCGATCCCGGCTTTGCTGAGTGTTTTCAGATCGCTATCGTTAATTTTTGAGACATAGCCAAGCACGTGCGCCAGTTCCGCGCCGTAGGGATATTCCCGATCCTCGTCGCTATTGATGGTGACGCCGCTGAAACGAAATTGGTTCACTGAAAAACGCGCAATCTCGACATCGGTCAGGGCATTTTTAAGCACCACCGGGCGATAGCGGCTGCCTGATTTCAGCGCATGGCGAAACGCATCGATGTCCTCCTGTGTCAGGTCAACGATGGGCGTCAGTTGCTGGAGCAGTGCATCCATATTGCTGATTTTGTAGGGCGTAACCGCAATATCGTACCAGGTCACGTTGCGCACCAGCGGGATGCCATTGCGGTCATAGATCATGCCCCGGGTGGGCGCGACCGGCAGCATTTTAATATCGTTATCGTTAGAGCGGGTCGTGTAGTACTGATGCTGGCGAATTTGTAAATTGTAGAGATTGAAGAGAAGGATCCCAAAGCAGATAACCACAAGGCCGAACGCCACCACTACTCGTCTGAGAAAGAGTTTCTCTTCTGCTGCGAAATCTTTAAACGTCATTGACCCGTACCTGATTAATTAGCCGCCTAATGATACGGAGGCGTCAATGCGATGACAGACAAAAAATGTACCATCCCTCCAGAGAAGTGTGTCATTCCTTGTGACATGTTACAGAGTACGAACGCTGGACATAAAAAAGGCCTGAGTCCGCAAGCGAGCTCAGGCCTGAATGTTAAGCCTACTGACTTACATACGTTCTACGGTTTCGATACCCAGCGTATCCAGACCCAGTTTCAGCGTTTTCGCCGTCAACAGCGCCAGTTTCAGACGGCTGTTGCGCACGGTTTCGCTTTCAGCGCTCAGGATTGGGCAGTGCTCATAGAAACCAGAGAACAGACCGGCGAGATCGTACAGATAGGCGCACATGACGTGCGGCGTACCTTCACGCGCGACCACGGTCAGCGTCTCTTCAAACTGCAACAGGCGAGCGGCTAACTGCGCTTCGCGATCTTCGCTGATGATAACCGGTGCTGCCGCCAGCGCGTCTTCATCGATTTCTGCTTTACGGAATACGGAAAGTACACGGGTGTAAGCGTACTGCATGTAAGGCGCGGTGTTGCCTTCAAACGCCAGCATGTTGTCCCAGTCGAAGATGTAGTCGGTGGTACGGTTTTTAGAGAGATCTGCATATTTCACCGCGCCGATACCGACGGCATTGGCCAGTTTTTCCAGCTCATCGGCAGGCATGTCAGGATTCTTCTCCGCCACCAGACGACGTGCGCGCTCCAGCGCTTCGTCCAGCAGGTCAGCCAGTTTTACCGTGCCGCCCGCGCGGGTTTTGAACGGTTTACCGTCTTTACCCAGCATCATGCCGAACATGTGGTGTTCCAGCGGTACGGAATCCGGCACATAGCCCGCTTTACGCACGATAGTCCATGCCTGCATCAGGTGCTGGTGCTGGCGGGAATCGATGTAGTACAGCACGCGATCGGCATGCAGGGTTTCATAACGGTATTTTGCACAGGCGATGTCTGTGGTGGTGTAAAGATAGCCGCCATCTTTCTTCTGAATGATGACGCCCATCGGGTCGCCTTCCTTGTTTTTGTACTCATCAAGGAACACCACCGTCGCGCCTTCGCTTTCAACGGCCAGGCCTTTGGCTTTCAGATCGGCAACGATACCCGGCAGCATCGGGTTGTACAGGCTCTCGCCCATTACGTCGTCACGCGTCAGCGTCACATTCAGGCGATCGTAGGTTAACTGGTTTTGCGTCATGGTGATGTCGACCAGTTTGCGCCACATTTCGCGGAAGTACGCGTCGCCGCCTTGCAGTTTCACTACGTAGTTACGTGCGCGTTCGGCAAACACTTCATCTTCATCGTAGTGCTTCTTCGCATCACGATAGAATCCTTCCAGGTCAGCCAGCGCCATTTCACCGGCGTTTTCCTGCTGCTGTTTTTCCAGCCAGGCGATGAGCATACCAAACTGTGTGCCCCAGTCGCCGACGTGGTTGGCGCGAATAACGTGGTGGCCGAGAAACTCCAGGGTACGCACGGCCGCGTCGCCGATAATGGTCGAGCGCAGATGGCCGACGTGCATCTCTTTAGCGACGTTAGGCGCAGAGTAATCCACCACAACCGTCTGCTTCTGTGGGAGTGCAACACCCAGACGGTCACAGGCCAGCGCCTGCTGGACGTTCTGGGCGAGAAACGCCGCATCGAGGAAAATATTGATAAAGCCCGGGCCGGCAATTTCAACCTTGCTGGCGATGCCGTTGAGATCCAGATGAGTCAGCACCTGCTCTGCAAGTTGTCGCGGCGCCATACCCAGTTTTTTAGCAACTGCCATCATGCCGTTGGCCTGATAGTCGCCGAACTGTACTTTTGCTGACTGACGAACCTGAGGTTCGCAATCTGCAGGCGCACCTGCAGCAATCATGGCCTGACGGACTTTTTCTGAGAGAAGAGCCTGAATATTCACCGGAATACCTTACGTTTAAGACGCGGGTTGACTGTGCCCGCACCAGTTTAAGAATTTAGGGCGGGAGTATACTGCAAATGCCCGTTTGCGTCAGCCCTGGCGCATGTCGTCGCTGCCCTGAAATCACCCCAATACACTGCGACGTCACTGTTCATGGCGCGTTGTCCACAATCAGCGGTTGGTTGCCGCCCCGCAACAGAGTAAATTAACGGCTTTGAAGATGAAGAAGAGTATCCAAAATGGCGAACTGGCAATCTATTGACGAACTGCATGATATTTCTGCGGATTTGCCGCGTTTTACGCTGGCGTTAACGGCGCTTTCTGCTCGCCTCGGTCTGGATCTGGCCCCCCTTGAGGCCGACCATATTTCTCTTCGTTGCCATCAGAATGCGACCGCAGAGCGGTGGCGCCGTGGATTTGAGCAGTGCGGCGAACTGCTGTCGGAAAATATCATCAACGGCAGACCGATCTGTCTGTTCAAATTGAAAGAGCCTGTTAGTGTCGGACACTGGCAGTTCAGCGTGGTGGAATTGCCGTGGCCGGGCGAAAAACGCTACCCGCATGAAGGCTGGGAACATATTGAAATTGTGTTGCCCGGCGAGCCGGAAACGTTGAACGCCCGGGCGCTGGCGCTGCTCTCTGACGATGGTTTAAGCCAACCGGGCATTTTTGTGAAAACCAGTTCGCCCAAAGGCGAGCACGAACGCCTGGCGAACCCGACGCTGGCGGTGACGGATGGCAAAGTCACCATCAAGTTTCACCCGTGGTCGATTGAAGCCATTGTGGCAAGCGAACAGGCAGGGCATTGAGTTTGTGAGCGTCTGCGACGTTTAGCGCAAACCGACATGGCATGATAAGCGATTCTGAAAAGGAGTGTGTATGGCATTGCTTGAGATTTGTTGTTACAGCATGGAGTGCGCGTTAACCGCGCAGCAAAACGGTGCCGATCGGATCGAGTTGTGTTCAGCGCCGAAAGAGGGCGGATTGACGCCCTCACTGGGTGTGCTGCGTTCGGTTCGTCAACACGTAACGATTCCCGTGCATCCGATTATTCGCCCGCGCGGCGGTGATTTTTGTTATACCGACGGCGAGTTTGCCGCCATGCTGGACGATGTGCGCACGGTCAGAGAGTTGGGTTTTCCCGGGCTGGTGGTGGGCATTCTGGACGTGGACGGTAATGTGGATATGCCGCGGATGGAAAAAATAATGGCCGCTGCCGGGCCGCTGGCCGTGACGTTTCATCGCGCCTTTGATATGTGCGCTAATCCATTAAATGCGCTTAAGAATCTGGCGGATTTGGGTGTCGCGAGAGTGCTGACATCCGGGCAAAAATCTGACGCACTGCACGGTTTACCAATAATTATGGAACTAATTGCCAAAGCTGATGCTCCAATAATTATGGCCGGAGCAGGGGTTCGTGCAAATAATTTGCAGGATTTCCTGAATGCAGGTGTCAGGGAAGTACACAGTTCTGCCGGAACCCAGGTTGCCTCGCCAATGCGTTATCGCAATCAGGGTCTGTCGATGTCAGCGGATACGCAAGCGGATGAATTTTCCCGCAGTGTGGTTGACGGGGCGGCGGTTGCAGAGATGAAAGGAATCATTGTTCGTCATCAGGCCAACTGATTTTTACCGTTGCATCATGTCGCCCAATATGATGCTTGCTCGTACCAGGCCCCTGCCATTTCAACAGGGGCCTTTTTTTTAGTTTTCTCCGGCACATTTCGGCTGAACTATTCTGGAGAACGTGTTACCCATGTTTCCGGTTCATACCGTAGCGCCACTGGGAAATTCATCAGGGCTTACGTGCTATCAACACCGCACGCAGAGGGGCAGGGTAACCCTCGACCGTCTTGCTGCTGTCGTTCGGATCAAGGAAATCGGCCAGCGATTCGGTCACCATCCATTCGGTACGGCGCTGCTCTTCCGTTGACGTCACGCAAACGTCCGCGATACGCACATCGACAAAACCGCACTTCTCCAGCCAGTTTTTCAACGCCAGTGCGGAAGGAATAAAGTAAACGTTACGCATCTGCGCGTAGCGATCGCCCGGCACCAGAACGGTATTTTCATCACCTTCGACGACCAGCGTCTCAAGCACCAGTTCCCCGTCTTTGACCAGTTGATCCTTTAACTGCCACAGATGTTCCAGCGGCGAGCGGCGATGATAAAGCACGCCCATCGAAAATACGGTATCAAACGCATTCAGCGCGGGCAGTTGCTCGATCCCCAGCGGCAGCAGATGCGCACGCTGATCGTTACCTAACAATTTCCGTACCGCTTCAAACTGGCACAGAAACAACTGCGTGGGGTCGATCCCGACGGCGAGATGGGCACCGGCGCCAATCATGCGCCACATGTGATAGCCGCTGCCACAGCCCACATCCAGAATCGTGCGACCGGTAAGGTCGGACAGATGCGGCAATACGCGATCCCACTTCCAGTCAGAGCGCCATTCGGTATCAATATTGACGCCATACAATGAGTACGGGCCTTTGCGCCACGGCATCAGGTTACGCATCAGGGTATCGATACGTTTACGCTGGCCTTCGCTCAGCGGTGTTTCGCTTTCGGCGGTGACGCTGTGCAGCAGATCCAGACGGTGCGGCGTTAACTCTGGCAGAAATTCAACCGCGTTCGACCACTGTTTAAACAGGCCATGCTGATCGCGTTGCCAGGCCGCAATTTGCGCGGGCAGGGTTTCAAGCCAGTGGGAAAGGTGATTTTTGGCAATCAGCTGATAAAAGTTTCCGAACTCGATCATGCGGGAACCTCAGCCTTTAGCGCCACCAGAGAACCGAAGTTGAAGCACTGGAACCACAGTTCGCTGTGTTCGAACCCGGCCTGACGCAGACGCGCTTTATGGGTTTCGACGGAATCGGTCAGCATGACGTTTTCCAGCATGCTACGCTTCTGGCTGATTTCCAGCTCGCTGTAGCCGTTGGCGCGTTTGAAGTCATGATGCATGTTAAACAGCAATTCGCCGACCTGTGTATCTTCAAAACTGAACTTCTCTGACAGCACCAATGCGCCGCCCGGATTCAACCCCTGATAAATCTTATCCAGCAATGCCTGGCGCTCGGGCGGCTCAAGGAATTGCAGGGTAAAATTCAGCACTACCATCGAGGCGTTTTCGATAGCGATATGACGAATATCGCCTTCCACAATGTCAACGGGTGTCGGGGCTTTGTAAGCATCAATATGGCGGCGGCAGCGTTCAACCATCGCCGGAGAGTTATCGACGGCGATTATCTTGCAATTGTCATGGTGAATGTTGCGACGCACCGAGAGCGTCGCCGCGCCCAGAGAACAGCCCAGATCGTAGACCTGCGTGTTGGGTTTAACAAAACGTTCAGCCAGCATACCAATCATCGAGATAATGTTGGAGTAGCCGGGAACGGAACGCTGGATCATATCCGGGAAGACTTCAGCTACCCGTTCATCAAAGGTCCAGTCACCCAGGCTGGCGATAGGCGCAGAAAAAAGCGTGTCGCGGTGAGACATAACGTAAAAGTCCGGGAAAAATAAAGGGGCGTATTGTGCGCTAATGCAGGGAGAAAACCAACTCCCAGGGCATATACCAGAGATTTGCCAGCACCATCAGCAACAGGGCGCACCAGGTTGCGCTCATACCGGAACGCCGCCAGCGAAAAAGCCGGTGATAGAACCCGTAATAATGCATAAGCCGACCGGCAATGAGAATCAGGCCGCAGATGTGCACCATCCATGTCTCAGCACCGTTCATCTCCATAAAGAGCAGCAGCACCAGCGCAACGGGAATATATTCTACCGCATTACCATGAATGCGAATCGCGCTTTGTAGCTCGCTAAAACCGCCGTCGCCATAGGCAACGCGGTACTGCATCCGTAGACGAACAACGTCAAAGGAGAACTTCATCAACAATAACGCACCCAATACGGCATATAGCGCGCTTACCATACAAACTCCCTTTAAAATGGCGGATGGCACTGTCTATGATAGGTGGCATTTTCAGAAAAGAGAAGATTGCTGTGGAATAGACGGCGCGGCGCCAATACCTGGCATCGCGGCATGTAAATCCTGCCAGATGGCGTCCACTAACTCTGGAGCCTGCGCGATATCGGGCGTGTGTAAAAACAACCAGGGCGTCGTGGACTGCTCCCAGCGCGGTAATTTGTTTAGCCAGTCGGTGAAAAAATCACGATTTTGTACCATGTCATCGCTGCCGATAAATCGCACCATCGGATGACCGGCCGTGACAACCGCATGTACAGGGACTCTGGGTTTCTTGCGCTGCGCCTCACGTATCGCCTCATTGTGCGGGCGCGCGGCATGAACCGGACGGCTATCGAGGATGACCCTGTTGACGCCTCTCTCGTGTAAACCACGGTTGAACTGTTGTTCCTCTTCGCCTTTTGCAAAGAAACCCGGATGACGGACTTCAACACCGTACGTGAAGCGCCCGGGCAGGGCATCCAGAAAATGCCACAATGCCGGAAGTTCACGAGGTGAAAATGTGGCGGGAAGCTGGAGCCAGTATTGACCAATACGCCCCTCCAGCGGCGACATACGGGTCAAAAACTCCAGCACTAAATCGTCACAGTTTCTCAGCGCGGCTTGATGCGTAATGGTCGACGGAAATTTAAAACAAAAGCGAAAATCATCGGTCGTCTGCGCGAGCCAGCGTTCTACGACCTCGGCTTTGGGAAGCGCGTACAAGGTGGTATTGCCTTCCACACAATTGAAGTGGCGGGCATATTCTTCAAGACTGGTTATCCCCAGGCGCACCCACTTTGGGTGCGACCATTGTGGTAAGCCGATGTAAATCATAGCGCTTGCAGGATTTCTTCCACGCGACGCACGCGGGCAATGCGCGGGAAAATGTGTGTGACGCTGCTCAGGTGTTGTTCGGTGCTTGCCGCGCTGCAGGCATCTTCAGCAATGATCAGCCGAAAGCCCAGTTCCCAGGCGTTGCGGGCCGTGGATTCCACGCCGATGTTGGTGGAGATCCCGCACAGGACGAGCGTATCGATGCCGCGACGGCGCAGTTGCAGCTCCAGATCTGTGCCGTAGAACGCCCCCCACTGGCGTTTAGTGACTTCAAGATCGCTGTCGGCTTTGCCCAATGCCGCCGGGTAATTCCACCAGTTTTCCGGCAATGCTTTTGCAGGGGAGGGGGCATCGACGGGCTGTTTCAGTGCTTCTGCGTAATCCGGCGACCAGCCGACACGCACCATCACCACCGGTGAGCCGTGAACACGGAATTTTTTTGCCAGACGCGCAGCGCGATCCACGACGTCGGGTGCGGTATGCGGGCCCCCGGCGAAGGGTAAAATACCCTCCTGTAAATCGATTACCACCAGCGCGGTGGTTGAGGCGTTCAGTTCCAGCATCATGACTCCCGTATTTTCAACGCTATTGCGCTCTATCTTAGTCGCGCTTTCGACGGCGAGGGGCAACAAATTTTGTTAATTTTTTTGCGTATACGCAATACCTGTGACGCAAACACGCGTACAGTCAGTGTCTGGTTCGGAGTCTGTTCTGATTTAAAGTGGTTAAGTAATCGAACCTTGATGGGATAGACTCTTATCGTGCGGCAGAATTTCCAGTATAATAGCCGCCTTTTTTCATTCAGTTGTGACATTCAGCTAACGCTGCGACTTGGTCACCTGCAAGGCAGGCGACATTCCGCCTGCGGCAAAGTTAAGGGATATCTCATGCGTACAGAATATTGCGGACAGCTACGTCTGTCCCACGAGGGGCAGCAGGTGACTCTGTGTGGTTGGGTCAACCGTCGTCGTGATCTTGGTAGCCTGATCTTTATCGATATGCGCGACCGCGAAGGTATCGTGCAGGTATTTTTCGACCCGGACCGTGCGGACGCGTTAAAGCTGGCCTCTGAACTGCGTAATGAGTTCTGCATCCAGGTTACGGGTACCGTACGTGCGCGTGACGCGAAAAACGTGAACGCCGATATGGCGACGGGCGAAATTGAAGTACTGGCGTCCGATCTGACCATCATCAACCGTTCAGAGTCACTGCCGCTGGACTCTAACCACGTTAACACCGAAGAAGCGCGTCTGAAGTATCGCTACCTGGACCTGCGTCGTCCGGAAATGGCGCAGCGTCTGAAAACGCGTGCCAAAATTACCAGCCTGGTGCGTCGCTTTATGGACGACCACGGTTTCCTCGACATCGAAACCCCAATGCTGACCAAAGCCACGCCGGAAGGCGCGCGTGACTATCTGGTGCCTTCGCGCGTTCACAAAGGTAAGTTCTACGCGCTGCCGCAGTCTCCGCAGTTGTTCAAACAGTTGCTGATGATGTCTGGCTTTGACCGCTATTATCAGATCGTAAAATGCTTCCGCGACGAAGACTTACGTGCCGATCGCCAGCCTGAGTTTACCCAGGTCGACGTGGAAACCTCCTTCATGACGGCACCGCAGGTGCGTGAAGTGATGGAAGCGCTGGTGCGTAATCTGTGGCAGGAAGTGAAAGGGGTGGATCTGGGTGATTTCCCGATCATGACTTTCGCCGAAGCAGAGCGTCGTTACGGTTCCGATAAACCGGATCTGCGTAACCCGATGGAACTGGTGGACGTTGCTGATCTGCTGAAATCCGTCGATTTCGCCGTATTCTCCGGCCCGGCGAACGATCCGAAAGGCCGCGTGGCTGCTCTGCGTGTGCCGGGTGGCGCCAGCTTAAGCCGTAAGCAAATCGACGACTACGGTAACTTTATTAAGATCTACGGTGCGAAAGGCCTGGCGTATATTAAAGTGACTGAACGCGCGAAAGGTCTGGACGGGATCACCAGCCCTGTTGCCAAGTTCCTGAACGCTGAAATCGTGGAAGCCATTCTGGATCGTACCGCTGCGCAAGACGGCGATATGATTTTCTTCGGCGCTGACAACAAGAAAGTGGTTGCCGACGCTATGGGCGCGCTGCGTCTCAAACTGGGTAAAGATCTGAACCTGACCGACGAAACCAAATGGGCGCCGTTGTGGGTTATCGACTTCCCGATGTTTGAAGACGACGGCGAAGGTGGCCTGACGGCGATGCACCATCCGTTTACTGCACCGAAAGACATGACGGCGGCTGAGCTCCACGCCGCGCCGGAAGATGCCGTTGCCAACGCGTACGATATGGTGATCAACGGTTACGAAGTGGGCGGCGGTTCTGTCCGTATCCACAACGGCGAAATGCAGCAAACCGTGTTTGGTATTCTGGGCATTAACGAACAAGAGCAGCGTGAGAAGTTCGGCTTCCTGCTGGATGCGCTGAAATACGGCACACCGCCACATGCAGGTCTGGCGTTTGGTCTGGATCGTCTGACCATGCTGCTGACGGGTACTGATAACATTCGTGACGTTATTGCCTTCCCGAAAACCACGGCGGCCGCTTGCCTGATGACCGAAGCGCCAAGCTTTGCTAATGAAGCTGCGCTGGCGGAACTGAGCATTCAGGTTGTGAAGAAGGCCGAGAATAACTGATATGGCTGATGTACACGAAATCATTCGCGTTGCATCGCGGCGGCAACTGTGTGAATACCCATGAGCATAGAGCACTCTGTGAATGGGATGAACGATAGCAGCCAACAAAGAGGCAGCGTGAAGGATAAAGTGTATAAGCGTCCCGTTTCGGTTCTGGTTGTAATTTTTGCCCAGGATACGAAGCGGGTGCTGATGTTACAGCGACGCGACGATCCCGATTTCTGGCAGTCGGTTACCGGCAGTCTGGAAGAGGGTGAAACCGCGTCGCAAGCCGCCATGCGCGAAGTAAAGGAAGAGGTCACCATTGATGTTGCGACAGAGCGACTGACCTTAATTGACTGCCAGCGCACGGTGGAGTTTGAGATTTTTAGTCATTTACGTCATCGCTATGCGCCGGGAATCGTGCGTAATACCGAATCCTGGTTTTGCCTGACCCTCCCTTCTGAACGAGAGATCGTGTTCACCGAACATTTGACTTATCGTTGGGTTAATGCGGCTGAGGCTGCACAGTTAACCAAATCGTGGAGTAACCGGCAGGCGATTGAAGAATTTGTTATTAACGTCGCCTGAGAAGGCGCGCTTTTGGAGAGATTATTTATGGCAGGTCATAGTAAATGGGCCAACACCAGACATCGTAAAGCGGCGCAGGATTCTAAGCGCGGCAAGATTTTCACCAAGATCATTCGTGAGCTGGTGACGGCGGCTAAGCTGGGTGGCGGCGATCCGGACGCTAACCCGCGTCTGCGTGCAGCTGTAGATAAAGCACTGTCTAACAACATGACGCGTGACACGCTGAACCGTGCAATCGCGCGTGGCGTGGGCGGTGATGATGATGCGAACATGGAAACCATCATCTATGAAGGTTATGGTCCTGGCGGCACCGCGGTGATGATTGAATGTCTGTCCGACAACCGTAACCGTACGGTAGCGGAAGTGCGTCACGCATTCAGCAAAACCGGCGGCAACCTCGGTACCGACGGCTCCGTGGCGTATCTGTTCAGCAAAAAAGGCGTTATCTCTTTTGAAAAGGGCGACGAAGACACCATCATGGAAGCGGCGCTGGAAGCCGGTGCTGAAGACGTTGTGACCTTTGACGACGGCGCGATTGATGTCTATACCGCGTGGGAAGAGATGGGCAAAGTGCGTGATGCACTGGAAGCCGCCGGTCTGAAAGCCGACAGCGCTGAAGTCTCTATGATCCCGTCTACCAAAGCGGATATGGATGCGGAAACCGCACCTAAACTGATGCGTTTGATCGACCTGCTGGAAGATTGTGATGACGTGCAGGAAGTTTACCACAACGGTGAAATCTCCGATGAGGTTGCAGCCACATTAGAATGACGTGGTTGAGCGATAACATAACAGGAGATGCGTGATGTCTATTATTCTCGGCATTGACCCGGGTTCGCGCATCACCGGTTATGGCGTGATCCGCCAGGTCGGTCGGCAACTGACCTACCTGGGCAGCGGATGTATTCGTACCAAAGTGGATGATTTACCGTCGCGCCTGAAGCTGATTTATGCCGGCGTGTCGGAAATCATTACCCAGTTTCAGCCGGACTACTTTGCTATAGAGCAGGTGTTTATGGCGAAGAACGCGGATTCCGCGCTTAAGCTGGGTCAGGCGCGTGGCGTAGCGATTGTCGCTGCCGTCAATCAGGATCTGCCGGTGTTTGAATACGCGGCACGTCAGGTCAAACAAACCGTCGTCGGGATAGGCAGCGCGGAGAAAAGTCAGGTGCAGCATATGGTGCGTACCTTGCTTAAACTCCCCGCGAACCCGCAGGCGGATGCCGCCGATGCGCTGGCGATTGCGATCACCCACTGCCATGTCAGCCAAAACGCGATGCAAATGAGCGACGCCAGGCTTAATCTGGCGCGTGGAAGACTACGATAGTAGTAAATCAGGCTGGATAAATATCCAGCCTTTTTTTATGATATCGCATTACCTTTTTAGCCATTAACGCAGGAGCGTCATGTGATAGGCAGACTCAGAGGCATTATTCTCGAAAAACAACCCCCGTTGGTACTGCTGGAGACGGGCGGTGTCGGCTATGAAGTGCATATGCCGATGACCTGCTTCTATGAGCTGCCGGAAGCGGGGCAGGAGGCGATTATCTTCACCCATTTTGTGGTGCGTGAAGATGCCCAACTGCTGTATGGCTTTAACAACAAACAGGAACGTACCCTGTTTAAAGAATTGATTAAGACGAATGGCGTCGGCCCGAAGCTGGCGCTGGCGATCCTCTCCGGCATGTCGGCGCAGCAGTTTGTTAACGCCGTTGAGCGTGAAGACCCTGCCGCGCTGGTGAAACTGCCGGGCATTGGAAAGAAAACGGCCGAGCGTCTGATTGTCGAAATGAAAGATCGCTTCAAAGGGTTGCATGGCGATCTGTTTACGCCTGCCGCCGATCTGGTGCTGACCTCTCCGGCAAGCCCAGCAACGGATGATGCTGAACAGGAAGCGGTTGCCGCGCTGGTGGCGCTGGGCTATAAACCTCAGGAAGCCAGCCGGATGATAAGCAAAATTGCCCGCCCGGATGCCAGCAGCGAAACATTGATCCGCGAAGCGCTCCGCGCCGCGCTGTGAGGTAGAGGATGATAGAAGCAGACCGCCTGATTTCAGCAGAAAGCACGTTGCCAGAAGATGTGGCAGACCGGGCTATTCGACCCAAACTGCTGGCGGAGTACGTTGGTCAGCCGCAGGTGCGCTCGCAGATGGAGATTTTTATCCAGGCGGCGAAGTTGCGCGGCGATGCGCTTGACCACCTGCTGATTTTCGGCCCGCCGGGTCTGGGTAAAACCACGCTGGCGAATATTGTCGCCAATGAAATGGGGGTGAACCTGCGCACCACTTCCGGCCCGGTGCTGGAGAAAGCCGGGGATCTGGCGGCGATGCTCACTAACCTCGAGCCGCACGACGTTCTGTTTATTGACGAAATTCATCGCCTGTCGCCGGTAGTCGAAGAGGTATTGTACCCGGCGATGGAGGACTATCAGCTCGATATCATGATTGGCGAGGGGCCGGCGGCGCGCTCGATAAAAATCGATCTGCCGCCCTTTACGCTGATTGGCGCAACCACCCGTGCAGGTTCATTAACCTCGCCGTTGCGCGACCGTTTTGGCATCGTTCAGCGTCTGGAGTTTTATCAGGTTGCCGATCTACAGCATATCGTCGGGCGCAGCGCACGTTATATGGGGCTGGAGATGAGCGAGGAAGGCGCACTGGAAATCGCCCGCCGCGCGCGCGGCACGCCACGTATCGCCAACCGTCTGCTGCGCCGCGTGCGTGATTTTGCCGAAGTAAAACACGACGGCACCATCTCGGAGGATATTGCCGCTCAGGCGCTGGATATGCTTAACGTCGATGCCGAAGGGTTCGACTATATGGACCGCAAACTGTTGCTGGCGGTGATCGATAAGTTCTTTGGTGGGCCTGTCGGGTTAGATAACCTGGCTGCGGCTATCGGCGAAGAGCGTGAAACGATTGAGGACGTACTGGAACCGTATCTGATTCAGCAGGGCTTTTTACAGCGTACCCCGCGTGGGCGTATGGCAACGGTGCGTGCGTGGAATCACTTTGGGATAACGCCGCCGCAAATGCCTTAGTGCCTGATGTCGCTACGCTCATCAGGCCTACTCGATTTTGTAGGCCCGGTAAGCGCAGCGCCACCGGGCAACGCATGCTTAGCTCGCTTGCTTTTTCATCATGGTAAGGATAAACAGCAGCGCAGCGCACAGAACGACTGAAGGGCCGGCTGGCGTGTCGTAAAATGCCGAAAAGGTCAGCCCGCCTGTAACCGCTATCATTCCTACAATCACCGCAACACCTGCCATTTGCTCTGGCGTACGGGCAAAACGACGCGCCGTGGCAGCCGGGATTATCAGCAATGAGGTGATGATCAGCGCGCCGACAAACTTCATTGCCACCCCGATCGTTAACGCCGTCACCAGCATCAGCAGAAGTTTCACGCGCTGAATTTTCACGCCATCAACAAATGCGAGATCCGGGCTGATGGTCATGGACAGCAAATTGCGCCACTGCCAGAACAAAATCGCCAGAACAATGACGACGCCGATGGCGATGGAGATCAGATCTTCAGGTGTGACTGCCAGTAAATCGCCAAACAGATAGGCCATCAAATCGACACGGATGTTCGACATCAGGCTGACCACCACCAGACCCAGCGACAGGGCACTGTGCGCCATAATGCCCAGCAGAGTATCGATCGCCAGGTGAGGGCGCTTCTCAAGCCACACCAGACCTGCCGCCAGCACCAGCGTTACAGCGATGACCGCGTAAAACGGATTAACATCCAGCAGCAGACCAAATGCCACGCCTAACAGCGAAGCGTGCGCCAGCGTATCGCCAAAATACGACATCCGACGCCAGACCACGAACGAGCCCAGCGGGCCTGCGGCGCAGGCCAGCATGACTCCGGCTAACCAGCCAGGTAACAAGAATTCAATCATGAGTGACCATTTCCCCGGCGCAATACAATACGGCCCTGTAAATCATGGCGATGATTATGATGATGGCGATAAATGCCTAACTGCTCTGCGCCACGCGGCCCAAACATGGAGATAAACTCCGGGTGCATTGAGACAATTTCCGGCGTACCGGAGCAGCAAATGTGGTGATTCAGGCACAGCACTTCATCTGTTTTGGCCATTACCAGGTGCAGGTCATGCGACACCATCAACACCGCGCAGTCGAGTTCACGGCGCAACTGGTCGATGAGATCGTAAAGCGCCACCTGGCCGTTGACATCGACACCCTGCGTCGGCTCATCCAGCACCAGCAACTGCGGCTGATTCAATAACGCCCGCGCCAACAGCACACGTTGCGTTTCCCCGCCGGATAACTTTTGCATTGGCGCATTAATCAGATGGCCTGCCTGAACGCGTTTAAGCGCAGGAAGAATGTCTGATTTATGTGTGCCGGGCCGTAAGCGTAAAAAACGGTTTACAGTGAGCGGGAGCGTGGTATCGAGATACAGTTTTTGCGGGACATAGCCGACGCGCAGGTGGCCGTTGCGCTTGATAACGCCTTCATCAGGTGTTACGAGCCCTAATACCACACGTACCAGAGTGGACTTCCCGGCACCGTTAGGGCCCAGGAGAGTCAAAATTTTTCCGGGTCTGAGTTCAAGCGACACGTCAGCAAGGACGCGGCGTTGACCATAAGAGACCGAGACATTTTCCAGTGAAACCAAAGTCGTCATGTCAATTTTAGGCTTGCAGAAGTTATAGAATGTTATAATATCACATTCCACATATTCATTACGATGATTCGTTGCATTATGTTACATAAAAATACGCTTCTTTTCGCAGCATTATCCGCTGGTCTTTGGGGTAGTGCAACACACGCCGCAAATGCCGCCGTTGTCGTCTCGCTTAAGCCCCTGGGTTTCATCGCTTCCGCGATTGCTGAGGGTGTCACAGAGACGGAAGTTTTATTGCCGGATGGCGCCTCAGAACATGATTATTCACTGCGTCCTTCCGACGTAAAACGCTTACAGGGCGCGGACTTAGTTGTCTGGATTGGCCCACAGATGGAAGCGTTCATGGAAAAGTCAGTAAAGAACATTCCAGAGGCAAAACAGGTAACGATTGCGCAGCTCCCCTCCGTGAAACCGTTGCTCATGAAAGGGGGGGATGATGACGATGACGGGCATGAACATGACCCTGCTCATGATGAAAAAGGTGATGACCATCACCATCACGGCGACTACAACATGCATCTTTGGCTTTCCCCAGAGATAGCGCGGGCTTCAGCGGTTGCAATCCATGAAAAATTAGTGGAACTTATGCCGCAAAGTCGAGCCAAACTTGACGCCAACCTGAAGGATTTTGAGGCACAATTAGCCCAAACCGATAAACAGGTCGGTAACGAGCTCGCACCGCTCAAGGGGAAAGGGTATTTCGTTTTTCATGACGCTTATGGTTACTACGAAAAACACTTCGGACTGACGCCGCTTGGTCACTTCACTGTCAACCCTGAGATTCAACCTGGTGCGCAGCGTTTACATGAAATAAGAACACAGTTGGTTGAGCAAAAAGCAACCTGCGTTTTTGCTGAGCCACAGTTCAGGCCAGCGGTCGTTGAAGCCGTTGCGAGAGGGACATCCGTTCGAATGGGAACGTTGGATCCCCTCGGAACGCGTATTGCACTGGGTAAAACAAGCTATTCGGCGTTTCTGACTCAATTAGCGAACCAGTATGCGAGCTGCCTGAAAGGAGATTAACGAGGAAGTGAATACGTGCAACAGATAGCCCGCTCTGTCGCTCTGGCATTTAATAATCTGCCCAGACCCCATCGCGTCATGCTGGGGTCCCTTACTGTTCTGACACTTGCCGTCGCGGTGTGGCGTCCATACGTTTATCACCCTGAGTCCGCGCCGATCGTCAAAACCATCGAACTGGAAAAAAGTGAGATTCGGTCGCTGTTGCCTGAGGCGAGCGAACCTATCGATCAGGCTGCGCAGGAAGATGAAGAGATCCCTCAGGATGAACTGGATGACAAAACCACCGGTGAGGTGGGTGTCCACGAATATGTGGTTTCTACCGGCGATACCCTGAGCAGCATCCTGAATCAGTACGGCATTGAGATGGGCGATATCAGCCAGCTTGCCGCCGCAGACAAAGAATTGCGTAATCTGAAAATTGGTCAACAACTCTCATGGACGCTGACTGCCGACGGCGATTTACAGCGTCTGACCTGGGAAGTTTCCCGCCGCGAAACCCGGACTTACGATCGCGCCGCTGCCAATGGCTTCAAGATGAGCAGCGAGATGCAGCAAGGTGACTGGGTTAACAGCCTGATGAAAGGCACCGTTGGCGGCAGTTTTGTCTCCAGTGCGAAAGACGCAGGACTCACCAGTGCTGAAATTAGCGCCGTGATCAAAGCCATGCAGTGGCAGATGGACTTCCGCAAACTGAAAAAAGGCGATGAATTCTCGGTACTGATGTCACGTGAAATGCTGGATGGCAAACGTGAACAAAGCCAGTTGTTGGGTGTGCGGTTACGTTCTGACGGCAAAGACTACTACGCGATTCGCGCCGAGGACGGTAAGTTCTACGATCGCAATGGTACCGGGCTTGCCAAAGGATTTATGCGTTTCCCGACGGCGAAACAGTTCCGCATTTCGTCCAACTTTAACCCTCGTCGTCTGAACCCGGTGACAGGACGTGTTGCGCCGCATAAAGGCGTCGATTTCGCGATGCCGCAAGGTACGCCGGTATTGTCAGTCGGTGACGGCGAAGTGGTGGTCGCAAAACGCAGCGGTGCGGCGGGTTACTACGTCGCTATCCGTCATGGACGCACTTACACCACACGCTATATGCACTTGCGTAAACTGTTAGTGAAACCGGGGCAAAAAGTGAAACGTGGCGATCGCATCGCGCTTTCAGGGAATACCGGAAGATCTACCGGCCCGCATCTGCACTATGAAGTCTGGGTCAACCAACAGTCGGTGAACCCGTTGACAGCGAAACTGCCGCGTACGGAAGGGCTGACAGGCTCGGATCGCCGTGATTATCTGGCCCAGGTGAAAGAGGTTCTGCCGCAGTTGCGCTTCGACTAACCTGTTTAACCTGTTCCTCTAAAGCCGGTACACGATGTGTACCGGCTTTTTTTTGAGTAGAAAACTCCGGCATCTCTGACGTAATGCCAATAAGTTAAGCACTGGCACACCGAAGGGCTGAGGTATCCCGAAGAAGCAACATACTGGTTTTGCGAAGGGTTCCGTTCACCTTATGTTCTTCGCTTCCCTGGCATTTCATGTCCCGTGAACGGGGTAAGGGTGCTATCGCCGCGCCCTGAATCCGCATCCCTGCGGGTTCCCCCGGCCTTACGGAAACACGTCGGCAATTTTCGGCCGGACTCTCCCCACACCTGACCCCCTGAGTTTTTTGTTAAACAGCTACACAGAAATCACTGAAAGTCAGAATGCGAAAGCGACACCACACAGTCCGGCTGAAAATCGATGAGACGTTGACGGCTGACCGGGGCCGCCCGCAGGGACGCGGGCGGAGGGGACGGCCTGCAGGGATGCAGGCTCGACCCCGACCCGAAAGGCAGACGGAATAAGGCGAATATATCGCGAAGCGACGATTTTCCCGCCGGGAGCCAGGGTTGCAAGGGAGGCGGCGGTGAGCCTCCCTTGCACGTTCACCGGTAGGGTGATTGCAGAGAAGCAGTGGACATAAGGTGAACGTCACCCTTCGCCAGAGTGACAGGTTCTCGATAATTCCTTAACTGACCTGCATTACGGCTCTGTCGGAGGATTTTTGTTTCTGCCGCACGCTCATCCGAAACGATGGGGTGCTTTGGGTGGGGGAAATGGCGATAAGCGCAGCACCCGATAAGCTTTTACTTAATAAATCGCGGGTTAAAGTTGAAAGAGCGTGAGTAACTCGCTCATACTCTATACTCGCAATGCGGCTCAGCGTAGCATGGTGAAACGTAAGAGCTAATTATGAAAAAGGAAAACGTCGTGGCAGAAGAAACTATTTTCAGCAAAATCATCCGTCGTGAAATTCCCTCGGATATCGTTTATCAGGACGATCTGGTCACTGCTTTTCGTGATATCTCTCCCCAGGCGCCGACACATATCCTCATTATTCCTAATATTTTGATCCCCACCGTCAATGACGTGACGGCTGAGCACGAGCAGGCGCTGGGGCGGATGATCACCGTGGCGGCGAAAATCGCTGAACAGGAAGGTATTGCTGCTGACGGTTACCGTTTAATCATGAATACCAATCGCCATGGTGGACAAGAGGTGTATCACATCCACATGCACCTGTTAGGCGGTCGCGCACTGGGTCCAATGCTTGCGCATAAAGGTCTCTGATGATGACGAGAGGATGCGTTGCGCTGTCATTGGCTGCGTTGTTGCTCGTCGGCTGTCGTTCACATCCTGAAATCCCGGTGAGTGATGAGCAGACTCTGGTCATGGAATCAACGATACTGGCGGCGGGGATCACCGCTGAGCCTCCGGCGTTGACGACATCCGATATTCAGACTTCTGCCTCCTCGCGACTCTATAACGAAAGACCCGAACCCGTTACGGTTCATTATCGTTTTTATTGGTATGACGCCAGAGGACTGGAAATGCATCCTCTGGAGAAGCCGCGTAGCGTAACAATCCCGGCGCACTCGTCGGTTACGCTATACGGAAGCGCCAATTATCTGGGGGCGCACAAAGTTAGACTTTATCTTTATTTGTAAGAGGTGAATCTTGATAACTAAAATACATCGCTACGCACTGGTCGCTGCGCTGGCGATATTCCTCTCGGGTTGTGTGGCCCAACGAGAACAACCGGCGCCCGTCGATGAAGTAAAACCGACGCCTGAACAACCTGTTCAGCCGGAGCAACCCGTACCTGTGGTGCCGGAGGTGCCGACGGTTCCTCAGCAACCGGGCCCCATTGAGCATGAAGATCAGACCGCGCAACCCGCACCGCGCGTTCGTCACTATGACTGGAGCGGCGCCATGCAACCGATGGTCGGAAAAATGTTGCAGGCGGGGGGGATCGCAGCAGGGAATGTTCTGCTGGTCGACAGCGTAAACAACCGTACCAATGGCTCCCTCAATGCGGGTGAAGCGACGGACACGTTACGCAATGCGCTGGCGAATAACGGCAAATTTACGCTGGTGTCGGTGCAGCAGTTGTCGCTGGCGAAACAGCAGTTAGGTTTGTCACCGCACGACAGTCTGGGTACCCGCAGTAAAGCCATCGGGATTGCCCGTAACGTGGGCGCGCAATATGTGCTCTATTCCAGCGCGACGGGTAACGTCAATGCCCCTACGCTGCAAATGCAACTCATGCTGGTGCAAACTGGCGAGATAATCTGGTCGGGTAAAGGTGCAGTCCAGCAAAAATAACCGACTGACGCGCGACGACGTGTTGTCGCGCTATTTCCCACAATACCATCCCGTCGCCGCGAACCACTGCGGATTAAGCGGCGGGAGCGTCATCATTGAAAATGCGACCCATCGCCTGGTTCTTCGTTGTCACCATGATCCTCAGGCGCCGGAGTCGCATTTTTTGCGACAGTACCGGGCGCTCTCACGCTTGCCCGACACGCTAGTAACCCGTCCCCGATTCTATACGCCAGGCTGGATGGCCGTGGACTATTTAGCGGGCGACGTAAAATCCGGATTACCGGACGCCGACGCGCTGGCGGGCTTGCTGTATCATCTGCATCAGCAACCGTGCTTTGGCTGGCGGGTGATGCTGCTGCCGTTACTGGAGCAATACTGGCAGTGTTGCGATCCTGCGCGGCGCACACCTGTCTGGCTACGACGGTTAAAACGGCTGCGAAGAGAGCGTGAACCTCGCCCTTTGCGTCTCGGGCCTCTGCATATGGATGTCCATGGCGGCAATCTGGTGCACTCGGCGTCAGGGCTACGATTGATTGACTGGGAATATGCCGGGGACGGCGACATTGCTCTGGAACTGGCGGCAGTGTGGGTGGATGATGCGCTACAGCATCAGCAGTTGACTGCCGCCTACGCTAAGCGCGCGCATATTGATCCCCGACACCTCTGGCGACAGGTTCGATTATGGTATCCCTGGGTGATGATGCTGAAAGCGGGATGGTTTGAGTACCGCTGGCAGCAGACCGGCGAACAACAATTTATCAGGCTGGCCGATGAAACCTGGCGCCAGCTAACAATGAACAAATAAGGAGAGCAGTGTGGGCCCAGTAATGTTGGATGTTGAAGGATTTGAACTGGATGCCGAAGAGCGCGAGATTCTGGCGCATCCGCAGGTAGGCGGTCTCATTCTCTTCACCCGTAATTACCATGATCCGGAGCAGTTGCGAGAACTGGTACGCCAAATTCGGGCGGCATCGCGCAATCATCTGGTGGTGGCGGTCGACCAGGAAGGTGGACGCGTGCAGCGTTTTCGCGAAGGCTTTACTCGCTTACCTGCCGCGCAATCTTTTGCCGCGTTAAAGGGGCTGGAAGAGGGCGGAAAGCTGGCTCAGGAGGCGGGCTGGCTGATGGCCAGTGAAATGATCGCCATGGATATCGATATCAGCTTTGCGCCGGTTCTCGATGTCGGGCATATCAGCGCGGCCATTGGCGAGCGTTCTTATCATGCCGATCCGCAAAAAGCGCTGGCAATGGCAACGCGCTTCATTGACGGTATGCATGCGGCTGGCATGAAAACCACCGGCAAACACTTCCCGGGCCACGGGGCGGTTACGGCGGACTCCCACAAAGAAACGCCTCGCGATCCCCGTCCACAAGCGGAAATTCGCGCCAAAGATATGTCTGTTTTTCAGGCGTTGATAAGCGAGAACAAACTCGACGCCATTATGCCTGCGCACGTGATTTACAGCGATGTGGATCCGCGCCCGGCGAGCGGTTCTGCGCACTGGCTGAAAACAGTACTGCGCGGTGAGCTGGGATTTGACGGCGTGATTTTCTCTGACGATTTGTCGATGGAAGGCGCGGCGATTATGGGCAGCTACGCAGAACGTGGTCAGGCGTCACTGGATGCAGGTTGCGATATGATCCTGGTCTGCAATAATCGTAAAGGTGCGGTCAGCGTGTTAGATAATCTGTCGCCGATCAATGCAGAACGTGTTACACGTTTGTATCATAAAGGTTCATTTTCGCGCCAGGAACTCATGGATTCTGAGCGCTGGAAAACCGTCAGCGCCCAGCTTATCCAACTGCATGAACGCTGGCAGGAAGAGAAAGCAGGTCAATAATACTCCCATCAGGGGAGTCGGGTTTTGGTGAGGATGCGATGATTATCTATTTACACGGTTTTGACTCTAACAGTCCGGGTAACCACGAGAAAGTGCTGCAACTGCAATTTATTGACCCGGATGTCAGGCTGATCAGCTACAGCACAAGGCATCCTAAACATGATATGCAGCATCTGCTGAAAGAAGTGGACAAAATGTTGCAGCTCAACGTGGACGAGCGCCCGTTGATTTGCGGTGTGGGTCTTGGCGGCTACTGGGCGGAGCGGATCGGTTTTCTCTGTGATATTCGCCAGGTGGTGTTTAATCCGAATCTGTTCCCTTATGAGAACATGGAAGGCAAAATCGACCGTCCGGAAGAGTACGCCGATATCGCCACTAAGTGCGTGACTAACTTTCGGGAAAAGAACCGCGACCGTTGCCTGGTGATCCTTTCTCGTCATGATGAAGCCTTGAATAGCCAACGTTCGTCAGAAGAGTTGCACCATTTCTACGAAATTGTGTGGGATGAGGAGCAAACGCATAAGTTCAAGAATATCTCGTCTCATTTACAGCGAATTAAAGCCTTTAAGACCCTGGGTTAACAGGGGCAGATTGTTGTGTAAAACCAGCCTTCGGGCTTAATGCTGGTTAGTTAATAAATCAGGGAGAACCTGTCACTCTGGTGAAGGGTGACGTTCACCTTATGTCCACTGCTTCTCTGCAATCATCCTACCTGTGAACGTGCAAGGGAGGCTCGCCGCCGCCTCCCTTGCAACCCTGGCTCCCGGCGGGAAAATCGTCGCTTCGCGATATATTCGCCTTATTCCGTCTGCCTTTCGGGTCGGGGTCGAGCCTGCATCCCTGCAGGCCGTCCCCTCCGCCCGCATCCCTGCGGGCGGCCCCGGTCAGCCGTCAACGTCTCATCGATTTTCAGCCGGACGGTGGTGTCGCTTTCGCATTCTGACTTTCAGTGATTTCCGTTTGGCTGTTTAACCAAAAACTCAGATAGTCAGGTGTGGGGAGAGTCCGGCCGAAAATTGCCGACGTGTTTCCGTAAGGCCGGGGGAATCCGCAGGGATGCGGGTTCAGGGCGCGTTTTACAGGGACGTTACCTCGCGCCCGCCCCGGTAGCCTGGAGGAATAAACGGAGGGAACCGCGAAGCGGCAATTTTCCTGCCGGGAGCCGGGATTGTTAAGGGTGCGGCGATAGCACCCTTCGCCCGTTCACAGGACATGAAATGCCAGAGAAGCGAAGAACATAAGGTGAACGGAACCCTTCGCAAAACCAGTATGTTACTTCTTCAGAATACGTATCTCAGGCTTTCGGTTGGCCAGTGCTTAAGTGACAAGCATTAGCTTTCGGGCTGGTTTTTTTTTGCATAATGCCAGAGTTGTCTAACTTTTCAGCGAGAAAACTTGATGCACATCAATTTTGGTATGACCAATGTACCGTTTGTGTTATTCTCACTCTCGAAGTCGCTTTTCATTGTCGTAACTTGTTGTTAATTAAAGGCTATGCCTATAACGTTTAGTTAACAATTGGTTAATAAATTTAAGGGGGTCACCTTGACTACACCATTGAAAAAAATCGTGATTGTCGGCGGTGGTGCTGGCGGACTGGAAATGGCGACGCAGTTGGGCAAAAAACTGGGCCGCAAGAAAAAAGCGAAAATCACGCTGGTGGACAGAAACCACAGCCATCTGTGGAAACCGCTGTTGCACGAAGTCGCGACCGGTTCGCTGGATGAAGGTGTGGATGCGCTGAGCTACCTGGCGCATGCGCGCAATCATGGTTTCCAGTTTCAGCTTGGGTCTGTGATGGATATCGATCGTGAAGCAAAAACGATAACCATTGCCGAACTGCGCGATGAAAAAGGGGAGCTGTTGGTGCCGGAGCGTAAGATAGCCTATGACACGCTGGTGATGGCGCTGGGAAGTACCTCCAATGATTTCAATACGCCAGGCGTAAAAGAGCACTGCATTTTCCTTGATAACCCTCATCAGGCGCGCCGTTTCCATCAGGAGATGTTGAACCTGTTCTTGAAATACTCCGCGAACCTGGGGGCGAACGGCAAGGTTAACATCGCGATTGTGGGTGGTGGCGCAACGGGTGTTGAGCTGTCGGCAGAACTGCATAATGCGGTGAAACAACTGCACAGTTACGGTTATAAAGGGCTGACCAACGAAGCGCTGAATGTGACGCTGGTTGAAGCCGGAGAGCGTATTCTGCCAGCACTGCCGCCGCGTATTTCTGGCGCAGCACATAGCGAATTGACCAAACTGGGCGTACGCGTGTTGACGCAGACGATGGTGACCAGTGCTGATGCCGGCGGACTTCATACTAAAGATGGCGAATACATCGAAGCCGATCTGATGGTGTGGGCGGCTGGTATTAAAGCGCCAGACTTTATGAAAGATATTGGCGGTCTGGAAACCAACCGTATCAATCAACTGGTGGTGGAACCGACCTTACAAACCTCCCGCGACCCTGACGTGTACGCCATTGGCGACTGTGCATCCTGCGCGCGTCCGGAAGGGGGCTTTGTACCGCCACGCGCTCAGGCGGCACACCAGATGGCAACCTGCGCGATGAACAATATCCTGGCGCAGCTGAACGGTAAACCGCTGAAGGCGTATCAGTACAAAGACCACGGCTCTCTGGTGTCTCTCTCTAACTTCTCTACCGTGGGAAGTCTGATGGGGAACCTGACGCGCGGATCCATGATGATAGAAGGGCGCATCGCCCGCTTCGTCTATATTTCGCTGTATCGTATGCACCAGATTGCGTTGCATGGTTACTTCAAAACCGGGTTGATGATGCTGGTTGGCAGCATTAACCGTGTGATTCGCCCACGTCTGAAACTGCATTAATGAGCTCTTTACTCACCGGCTATTCGTGCCGGTGAGTTTTTTACAGAATCTTCCCCGCCAGTCGCCGTTATGCGCTTCGGAGTACTCCGAATCATCCTGTTTCCCCGCTCAAACCCCTACTTTTCATCCGTTGTCTGATTTGCTTACTCCCTCATCCGTTGCAAAATTGTTACTAATAGCAAAAAAGGAGGAGTTCCCGTGAATAAATCAATGTTGGCGGGTATCGGGATTGGCGTAGCGGCTGCGCTGGGCGTCGCGGCTGTCGCTGGTCTTAATGTCTTAGACCGTGGCCCGCAGTATGCGCAGGTTGTTTCTGCAACACCGATTAAGGAAACGGTTAAAACTCCGCGTCAGGAGTGCCATAACGTTACGGTCACGCACCGTAAACCCGTACAGGATGAAAACCGTATCGCCGGTTCCGTACTCGGCGCGGTTGCCGGGGGGGTTATTGGTCACCAGTTTGGCGGTGGTCGCGGTAAAGATGTGGCCACAGTCGTGGGTGCGCTGGGAGGCGGTTATGCCGGCAACCAGATCCAGGGCTCAATGCAGAACAATGACACCTACACCTCAACCCAGCAGCGTTGCAAAACGGTGTATGACAAGTCTGAAAAAATGCTGGGTTATGATGTCACTTACAAAATTGGCGATCAGCAGGGCAAAATTCGCATGGATAAAGATCCTGGTGCGCAGATCCCTCTGGATAACAACGGCCAGCTCATTTTGACTAACAAAGCGTAAAAATAGCTGTACTCTGCACACTTGCCCCTCATTCGCTCAGGCTGAGGGGCTTTTTTATGTTTGCGATAACCATCAGGAATGGGCGAGTGGCCCAGGCCCGACAGACTATTTGAGCAGCTCAGGCCACAGTTTTAGCGTGGTGTGGGTTATCAACATCAGCTTTTCGAAGGTGGCGCCTTCGCGGGCGCTTATCGACATCCCCTGCAATATACAGTTCAGATATTCTGCCAAACTCTGCGGGTTGCAGTGCGCTGGAATTTCGCCGCGCTCTTGTCGCTGACGCAGAAATTGGGTCAGTGTCTGTTCCTGCATCGCATGGCGTGATTTGACCGTATGCGCAATATCACGAGAAGAGGCTGCCAGCGTCGCGGAAGTATTAATCATAAAGCATCCGGCGGGAGTCTCTTTACTGGTAAAGCAGGTCGCAACGGCAGTGAAATAATCCTCGAGCGCCGATTCAACACTTTTTTCTTCGCAGAAAAGCTGCGCCTCGTGCTTTGCCGCAAAACGGCTAATGTACCTATCCAGCACGGCGCGAAATAACCCTTCTTTATTAGTAAATTCCGCATACAGCGTTGGCGCTTTCGCCCCAGTTGCTTCTACGAGGTCGGAGAGCGATGTCGCTTCATAGCCATGTTGCCAGAAGAGTGTCATGGCCTTATCAAGCGCGGCTTCCCTGTCGAACACTTTTGGTCGGCCACGGCTTTTTTTTGCACAACTTGTCGGGGTAGTTGTCATGGTGCCGTTGTACCAGGTCGGGTTTATTGAACAACCATTATAAAAATAAACCCGCTCAGTCACCAGCGTATTCAGGATAAAAATAAATTAATCTTACGGCTCTGAAAAATAAGGCATTTATAATTAAAGTAACGACCATTACAAAAATACATTGACGTGTGACCTGGATCACATCTATCATTTACCTATCGATCGTTAAGTTAATGCTAACGACATCATTCATCTGCTACAGGTCACTATCATGAAAAACGTAAAAACCCTTATCGCTGCTGCTGTTCTGAGTTCACTTTCATTTGCCAGCTTCGCGGCCGTTGAAGTTCAGGCTACACCTGCCGGTCAACAAAAAGTGGGCACTATATCTGCGAATGCTGGAACCAATCTGGGTTCTCTGGAAGATCAACTGGCGCAGAAAGCGGATGAGATGGGCGCGAAATCCTTCCGTATTACGTCAGTCACCGGCCCTAACACCCTTCACGGGACGGCGGTTATTTACAAATAAGCATGACTCCCTCATAAATGCCTGTTTAATTGCCATAAAAAAACCCGCGATATTTGCGGGTTTTTTTATAGGCTGAGTCTCTACATCGCCTGCGGTGCGTCGCCCTGATGACGGGTGACATCCACCGGCATACCGGAACGCACTTCCATAACATGTTCCATGACCGCCGCATCGGTTTGCGCTGAGGCTTTAAACGCCTGCATGGCGCTGTTCAGGTTAATGGGCAATACCTGCGGGTCATCGTTCAGATTCTTCGACAACGGCTGATGCACTTCCACCAGACGCACACCTCCCGGTTCTACAGAGGCTTTGATTGGCGTATTGATGATATTTACTTTTGTCCCCGGCGTGACCTGGCGGAACAATGTCTCAATATCACCGTCACGTAAGCGAATACACCCTGAGCTAACGCGCATACCTATACCAAAGTCGGCATTAGTACCATGCAGCAGATAGACACCGCCGTAGGCAGCTAAGCGAATCGCATGATGCCCCATAGGATTATCCGGCCCGGCCGGAACCACGGCAGGGAGGTCAACCCCTTGCGCTTTGTAACGCGCGCGAATATTTGCCGTTGGGGTCCAGGTCGGATTGGCGCGTTTGTCAGAGATGGTTGTCACCATCGTTGGCGTCAGCGTATCGCCGCCTAACTGACCGATGCCAATCGGGTAGACGGTTACCGCATTTTTCCCCGGCGGGTAATAGTACAGACGTAACTCTGCCAGGTTGATAACGATCCCTTCGCGCGGTGCATCTGGCAGGAGGGTTTGCAACGGGATAGTCAGTACGCTGCCCGCGCGCGGAACGTAAGGATCAACGCCCGGGTTTGCCTGTAACAGCGCCAGAAAACCGACATTGTATTTCTTGGCGATCGACTCCAGCGAACCGCCGTTGTTTTCAACGACGTGATATTTGTTTTCGCCCACCAGTTTGCTGCCCGCCGGAGGCAGTGGCCAGGTGTTCGCTTTGGCAGGCAGCGCAACCGCCACGGTCGCGGCGAGGGCACAAAATGCCAGCCAGCGAGAAAAGCGCATGTGTAATCTCATCACTATAAATCCATGTAAATCACAGGGTTATTGTTGCGATAAAGTAAACGAGGATTATGACGGCTGGCTATGTCGGGAAGTGCAGGGAAATGCAAAGAGTTTGTAAATACTGCGCCGGGTGAACAGTGACGTCACCCGGCACAGTGATTACGCGACGGCGTTTTCTTCCAGTTGCCGCATGAACTGACGAACCCATTCGATGCGGGTTTTACGTTCACCCAGTTCCTGAATAAACTTCAGGCGGGTTGGCCCGTCCAGACGGAAGTGCTGCGGCTGTTTCTGCAACAGACCGATAAGCCAGACCGGATTGACGTGGTTTTTCTCGGCGAACTCGATGATGCCGCCTTTCTCGTTGCCTTCCAGCTTTTTAATGCCGAGTTTTTGCGCCTGCTGGCGCAGACGGGCAATCTCCAGCAGCGTGCGGGCGGGATCAGGCAACAGACCAAAGCGGTCGATCAGTTCGACTTTTATCTCTTCCAGTTCGTTTTCGCTTTTCGCACTGGCGATACGCTTGTAGAACGAGAGACGGGTGTTCACATCAGGGATAAAATCATCCGGCAACAGCGACGGCATACGCAGTTCGACTTCCGTTTGTTGGCTGGTGAGGTCTTCCAGTGACGGTTCGCGTCCGGCTTTCAGCGCATCCACGGCGTTTTCCAGCAGTTCCATATACAGCGAGAAACCGATGGTTTCCATCGAGCCGCTCTGATCTTCGCCGAGTAATTCCCCCGCGCCGCGAATTTCGAGATCATGCGTTGCCAGCGCGAAGCCCGCCCCCAGATCCTCAAGTGACGCGATGGCCTCAAGGCGTTTTTGCGCATCGGTAGTCATGGCTTTTGGATGCGGCGTCAGCAGCCAGGCATACGCCTGATGGTGCGAGCGACCAACACGGCCACGCAACTGGTGCAATTGCGCCAGACCGAAGTGATCGGCGCGTTCGATAATAATGGTGTTGGCGGTAGGAATGTCGATCCCGGTTTCGATAATCGTGGTACACACCAGGACGTTAAAGCGCTGGTGGTGAAAATCATTCATCACGCGTTCCAGTTCGCGCTCGCGCATCTGTCCGTGACCAATCGCGATACGCGCTTCAGGCACCAGTTCTGCCAGGCGGTCAGCCGTTTTCTGAATATTTTCCACATCGTTGAACAGGTAATACACCTGGCCTCCGCGCAACACTTCTCGCAGAATCGCCTCGCGCACCACCAGGTTGTCGTATTCACGGACAAAGGTTTTGACCGCCAGACGACGGGCGGGCGGGGTGGCAATAATGGAGAGATCGCGCATACCGCTCATCGCCATATTCAGCGTTCGCGGGATCGGCGTTGCCGTCAGCGTCAAAATGTCTACGTCGGCGCGCATGGCTTTGATGCGCTCTTTGTGGCGAACACCAAAACGGTGCTCTTCATCGACAATCAGCAGGCCTAAATCTTTCAGTTTTACATCGTTTTGCAGCAGTTTGTGGGTGCCGATCAAAATATCGATTTTACCTTCGGCGACCTGCTCAAGAATTTGCGTCTGCTCTTTGGCGCTACGAAAGCGAGAGAGCATTTCAATACGCACCGGCCAGTTGGCAAAGCGATCGCGGAAGTTGTCGAAATGCTGCTGGGCAAGCAGGGTCGTCGGCACCAGTACCGCCACCTGTTTGTGGTTTTCCACCGCCAGAAACGCCGCGCGCATGGCCACTTCGGTTTTACCAAAACCGACATCGCCGCAGACTAAACGGTCCATTGCCAGCGGCTGACACATATCACTGAGGACTGCATTGATGGCCTGCGCCTGGTCAGGCGTGGTTTCGAACGGGAAGCTGTCGCAGAATAACTGGTATTGCTCACGATCGTGCTTAAAGGCGAAGCCCTCTTTAGCCGCGCGTTGGGCATAAATATCCAGCAATTCTGCCGCCACATCGCGCACTTTTTCCGCCGCTTTCTGCCTCGCGCGCGACCACGCGTCACCGCCCAGTTTATGCAGCGGCGCATTGTCTTCTGCACCGCCTGCGTAACGGCTGATCAGATGCAGCGACGACACCGGAACATACAATTTGGCGTCATTGGCGTAGGTGAGCATCAGATATTCAGCGGTGATGCCGCCGGCTTCCAGCGTGGTCATACCGGCATAGCGACCGACGCCATGCTCAAGGTGGACGACGGGCTGACCCGGATGCAACTCCGCCAGGTTGCGGATCAACGTATCTGGGTTGATGGTTCGGCGGGTATCCTGACGACGCCGCGCGACACGCTCGCCGAGCAGATCGCTTTCGCAGATCAGCGCCCGATTACGCAGCGTGTCGATAAATCCATGTTCCGCCGCGCCAATCATCAGATAGCGACCTGAATCGCTCGCTTCATCCAGACGTAAAATTCGCTTAGGCGCAACCTTGATGCGGGCAAGCAGTTCACCGAGGGCTTCCCGGCGACCTTCGCTTTCTACGGAGAAAATAACCGGGCCGGTAAAGGCTTCCAGGAACTTACGCAGAGCATCCAGCGGGGCTTTTTGCTGCGCCTGCACCGCCAGATCGGGGAGTTTCTGGAAACCCAAATTGGTATTGGCGGCTTTTTCCGGCAGATGTTCGGTGGTGAGCTGTATCCGGGGCCAACGTTTAAGCTCGGAGAAGAGTTCATCAACGCGTAGCCAGAGCGATTCCGGCGGCAAAAGCGGGCGCATGGGGTCAACGCCGCGATTTTCGAAACGTGACAGGGTATCAGCCTGGAAGCGCTCGGCGCTGTTTTCCAGGTTCCCGGTGTTCACCAGTAGCGTATTCGCCGGAAAGTAACTGAACAACGGCGGCAGCGGCTCGCTGAAAAACAACGGCTGCCAGTATTCGATGCCCGCCGGTAACGTGCCTTTACTGACCTGCTGATAAATATGTTCAGGGTCGCGTTTCACCTCAAAGGTGTCGCGCCACTGGCTACGGAACAGCTCAATGGCCGCTTTGTCCGTCGGGAATTCGTGTGCAGGCAGCAGGTTAATCGCCGCAACTTCTTCCAGCGTACGCTGGGTGTCGGTGTCGAACAGACGCAGACTGTCAATCTCATCATCAAAGAAATCGAGACGGTAAGGCTGCTCGCTGCCCATCGGGAACAGATCCAGTAACGCGCCGCGGGTGGCGTATTCGCCATGTTCCATAACCTGGTCAACATGACGATATCCGGCGCTGTCCAGCTGCGAGCGTAGGGCATCGCGCGACAGTTGCTGGCCTTTTTTCATCACCAGCGCGTGACTATGTAGAAAATTGTGCGGGCAGACGCGCTGCATCAGGGTATTGACCGGCACGATCAGCACGCCGCGCTGCATCGACGGGAGCTGATACAGCGTGGAAAGACGCGAGGAGATTATCTCCTGGTGCGGCGAAAAACTGTCGTACGGGAGCGTTTCCCAGTCTGCCAGATTCATCACCATCTGATCGGTGAACTGGCTAATTTCATCATGCAGACGCAGGGCGTTTTGCATATCCGGCGCAATGAGCACGATGGGACCCGCGTGACGCTCGGCAATCTCCGCGACCTGTGTGGCGCAAGCAGCGCCGGTAAGCTCACCCAACTGGCGCTGATCGCCGGCTTTCGTCGGCAGAGTATAACGTTGTTTTTCAGGCATTCGGTTGTCAGGATCTCTTTTGGGTATACACCACACTATGGGGGCATATGACTGATAAGCAATGCTCTTTATTATCCTTGATCATCACTCATTAGCAAATGATTCGCCCCCGTACAGGGGCGAAAAACTAGGCTGACGGGCTGGTGGCAGCCTGGCGGGAAGGGGGGGAGAAGAAGAGATCGGCGAAGACGTTCTGCGATACGCTACGCACGGCAAGCCCCGCCAGAGTACAAAGCAGCAGACTGAGGAAGGGATAGGTAAGCAACAGCGCGAGTTCAATCTGCGGCGACCATGAGGCCTGATTCAGTCTGGGCGTCAGGGTTAAGCTGAACGCTTCAACCAGAATACGGTGGGTGGTGTAGATAGCAATGGTGTTGGAGCCGATGACGTTGAGCAGACCGGAAGAACGCATACCGTAACGCTGCTCGAACTGATAAAACGTTTTCATTATCAGTACGATTGAAACAAACGAAAGCAGCAATGCGATGTTTGCCAGCCATGCGGCAACCGCCACTACCGCGAGGGTCAGCAGGGCAAGAGGATAACGCCGTAGCGGCGTCTGTTTAATGCCCGTCATGAGCGATGCGCCAAACCAGGCGCCAAGACTGTACCACGGAAGATTACGGATAACGCTGTTCATTCCCCACCACGGTGTCGGGAGAAAATTGATAGTGACGCTCAGTAAGATAAAGATGGCAAACAGCGGTTTTGCCCAGCGGGCGAAGAGCTTACACAGGACAAAATAGACCATCAGCGCATACAGATACCACAGGCTGGTACTGGCGGTGAGCATCCCGCGCAGAAACGTATTGACGCTGCTGGCGTAGGCCGCATTCGCGCTACTGCTGATATCCCGGTCAGGCGCCAGCCAGTGATTGAGCGAGGTTAATGCCAGCCATTGCACAACGCCCCACAGCGCGAGAACCCACAGAATGCTCCAGAGGCGTTTTTCCACGCACGCCTTCCAGGGAACCGCATCAATATAGCGGCGGATCAAATACCCGGAAATAAAGAAAAATACAGGCATACGAAACGGCGCAAGGTAGAGATTGAAATAGATCCAACATTTAGACAGCACCTGCGAAAAAGGATGCTGGAAAGTGGTGAGATGGGGGTAAAAGGTGATCACCGAGTGATAGATTACTACCAGACAAATACATAACCCTTTGATTTGGTTAATCCATAATTCTTTTTGTTTCATAAAAACGGCCTGCCCGTAGTGTTCGACGTAGCCTGCGATCCTGCGGGTCATGCGCGGTGCTGTAATGCGTAACAATCTGCTTTTTTTATTTTTAAGATAAAGATCAGGTCAGGATGGGGGGACGAAGTGGGTCACTTTAGTAAGTTGATTTGTGGATACATTTAGGAATAACACTGACGAACACTTGCGGTTCAGTCATTTACCCATTCTGCTTTCGCTTATATACTCGTGACTTTGCTAACAGCAACCAGACGGATTTCATGTATCAACCTGTCGCTCTATTCATCGGCCTGCGTTACATGCGTGGGCGTGCAGCAGATCGCTTCGGTCGCTTCGTCTCCTGGCTTTCCACCATTGGCATTACCCTTGGGGTGATGGCGCTGGTGACGGTATTGTCGGTCATGAACGGTTTTGAACGTGAACTGCAAAACAACATTCTTGGCCTGATGCCTCAGGCAATTCTCTCGTCTGAGCAAGGTTCCCTTAATCCTCAGCAGTTACCGGAAAAAGCCGTTGTCTTAGAGGGCGTGAAGCGTATTGCGCCTCTGACGACGGGCGATGTCGTCCTGCAAAGTGCGCGCAGTGTGGCGGTTGGTGTCATGTTGGGCATCGATCCGGCACAAAAAGATCCGTTAACGCCGTATCTGGTCAATGTGAAGCAAACCTCCCTTGAAGCGGGCAAGTATAATGTCATTCTTGGCGAACAGCTCGCCGGGCAATTAGGGGTGAATCGCGGCGATCAAATCCGCGTGATGGTGCCTTCTGCCAGCCAGTTTACCCCGATGGGACGACTGCCAAGCCAGCGCTTATTCACGGTGATTGGCACGTTCGCGGCGAACAGCGAGGTCGATGGCTACCAGATGCTGGTCAATATTCAGGATGCCTCGCGTTTGATGCGCTATCCGGCGGGGAATATCACCGGCTGGCGTTTGTGGCTGAATGAACCGCTGAAAGTCGATACCCTCAGCCAGCAAACGTTGCCGGCAGGGACAAAATGGCAGGACTGGCGTGAGCGCAAAGGCGAACTGTTCCAGGCGGTAAGAATGGAAAAGAACATGATGGGGCTGCTGTTGAGCCTGATCGTGGCGGTCGCCGCATTCAATATTATTACGTCGCTGGGCTTGATGGTGATGGAGAAGCAAGGAGAAGTGGCTATTTTGCAAACGCAGGGGCTGACGCCGCGCCAAATCATGATGGTCTTTATGGTTCAAGGGGCGAGCGCGGGTATCATCGGCGCGCTGCTGGGGGCGGCGTTGGGCGCATTGCTTGCCAGTCAGTTGAATAATCTGATGCCGGTGATTGGCGCGATCCTGGACGGCGCCGCGCTGCCTGTGGCCATCGAGCCGCTGCAGGTTATTGTCATCGCGCTGGTGGCAATGGCTATCGCACTGCTTTCTACGCTTTATCCTTCCTGGCGCGCTGCCGCCACTCAACCCGCTGAGGCTTTACGTTATGAATAAGATCCTGTTGCAATGCGACAACCTGTGCAAACGCTATCAGGAAGGCACTGTGCAAACCGACGTGTTGCATGATGTCAGTTTTAGCGTAGGTGAAGGCGAAATGATGGCGATCGTGGGCAGCTCGGGTTCGGGTAAAAGTACCTTGCTGCATCTGCTGGGCGGACTGGACACACCGACCTCGGGCGATGTGATTTTTAGCGGGCAACCGATGAGTAAGCTCTCTTCGACTGCAAAAGCGGAGCTGCGCAATCAGAAGCTCGGGTTTATCTATCAGTTCCACCATCTGCTGCCGGATTTCAGCGCGCTGGAAAACGTTGCCATGCCGTTGCTGATCGGCAAAAAGAAACCGGCTGAAATCAGCGAACGCGCGCGCGAAATGCTCAAAGCCGTGGGACTGGATCATCGTGCCAGTCACCGTCCTTCTGAGCTTTCCGGCGGCGAGCGCCAGCGTGTGGCGATTGCGCGAGCGTTGGTTAACAACCCACGTCTGGTGCTGGCGGATGAACCTACGGGGAACCTGGATGCGCGTAACGCCGACAGTATTTTCCAGCTTTTGGGCGAGTTGAACCGTTCACAGGGCACCGCATTTTTGGTCGTCACCCACGACCTGCAACTGGCGAAACGGATGAATCGCCAGCTTGAGATGCGCGACGGTCGCCTGACGGCGGAATTGAGCCTGATGGGAGCAGAGTAATGGCGTCGCCTTTATCGTTATTGATTGGGCTGCGTTTTAGCCGTGGTCGTCGGCGTGGCGGAATGGTCTCGCTTATCTCTGTGATTTCTACGATTGGCATTGCGCTGGGAGTGGCGGTGCTGATCGTCGGTTTAAGCGCGATGAACGGTTTTGAACGTGAGCTGAACAACCGTATTCTGGCAGTGGTTCCACACGGTGAAATTGAAGCGGTTAATCAGCCGTGGACTAACTGGCGCGACGCGCTGGAGAACGTACAGAAAGTGCCGGGCATTGCGGCGGCGGCACCCTACATCAACTTTACCGGACTGGTGGAGAGCGGGGCTAATCTACGCGCCATTCAGGTGAAAGGGGTCGATCCTAAACAGGAACAGCAGTTGAGCGCGCTTCCCTCGTTTGTGCAAAACCATGCCTGGGATAACTTTAAAGCCGGTGAACAGCAAATTATTATCGGCAAAGGGGTGGCTGATGCCCTGAAAGTCAAACAGGGCGACTGGGTTTCTATCATGATCCCAAATTCAAATGCGGATCATAAACTGATGCAGCCCAAACGCGTGCGCCTGCATGTCGCGGGGATTTTGCAACTGAGCGGTCAGCTTGATCACAGCTTTGCGATGATCCCGATGAACGATGCTCAGCAGTATCTGGATATGGGTTCCAGCGTTTCGGGTATTGCTATCAAAGTTAACGATGTCTTTAACGCCAACAGACTGGTGCGTGACGCCGGCGAAGTCACCAATAGCTATGTTTACATTAAGAGCTGGATTGGGACTTACGGTTATATGTACCGCGATATTCAGATGATCCGCGCCATTATGTATCTGGCGATGGTGCTGGTGATCGGCGTGGCCTGTTTTAATATCGTCTCGACGTTAGTGATGGCGGTAAAAGACAAGAGTGGCGATATTGCCGTATTAAGAACGCTGGGCGCCAAAGATGGTTTGATTCGCGCCATATTCGTCTGGTATGGATTGCTGGCGGGGCTGTTTGGCAGCCTGTGTGGGGTGCTCATCGGCGTTGTTGTTTCATTGCAACTGACCCCCATCATCGAAGGTATTGAGACGATTATCGGCCATCAGTTCTTGTCCGGAGATATCTATTTTATCGACTTCCTGCCATCCGAATTACACTGGCTGGATGTCCTTTACGTACTGGTCACGGCATTGTTGCTGAGTTTGTTAGCCAGTTGGTATCCGGCGCGACGCGCCAGTAATATCGACCCAGCGAGAGTGCTCAGCGGCCAGTAACAGCGGTAGACAGAAACAAGGAGCGGCGATGTATTACGGGTTTGACATTGGCGGGACCAAAATTGCGTTAGGCGTGTTTGATAACAAACGGCATTTGCAGTGGGAAAAGCGTGTGCCAACCCCGCGCGACAGCTATGACGCTTTTCTGGATGCCGTGTGTGATTTGGTCGCTGAGGCCGATGCGCGATTTGGTGAAAAGGGCAGCGTCGGCATCGGTATTCCTGGAATGCCTGAGACGGCGGATGGTACGCTGTACGCCGCCAATGTGCCTGCTGCCAGTGGAAAACCTCTGCGTGCCGATCTCAGCGCTCGCCTGGATCGTGATGTTCGCCTGGATAATGACGCCAACTGTTTTGCCCTCTCCGAAGCCTGGGACGATGAATTTACGCAGTATCCGCTGGTGATGGGGCTGATCCTCGGCACCGGTGTCGGTGGCGGTCTGGTCATTAATGGAAAATCGATCGCCGGTCACAGCTACATTACCGGTGAATTTGGTCATATCCGCTTGCCGGTAGATGCGCTCACGTTGATGGGATTTGACTTCCCGTTGCGCCGCTGTGGCTGTGGTCAACTGGGCTGTATCGAAAACTATCTTTCCGGTCGTGGATTTGCATGGCTGTATCAGCATTACTATCATCAACCTTTGCAGGCTCCTGAAATCATTGCGCTGTGGGAGCAGGGTGATGCTCAGGCGATAGCCCACGTTGAACGCTATCTCGATTTATTAGCGGTCTGCCTGGGGAATATCCTGACTATTGTCGATCCCGATCTGGTCGTGATCGGCGGCGGTTTATCGAATTTCACAGCGATAACAACGCAGTTGGCGGAGCGATTACCACGTCATCTCTTGCCCGTCGCCCGGGTGCCGCGTATTGAACGAGCACGACATGGGGATGCGGGTGGAATGCGCGGCGCCGCCTTCTTACATCTTACCGACTAATCAAAAGAGGTTGTTATGCAGTCGCGTCGGGGTCATCGATTAACTCGTTTTCGTAAAAACAAACGCCATTTACGCGAACGCCTGCGTCAACGGATCTTTTTCAGAGACAGAGTGGTGCCGGAAGTGATGGAAAAACCAAGAGTATTAGTACTTACAGGGGCAGGGATCTCAGCAGAATCCGGTATTCGTACGTTTCGTGCAGCCGATGGTCTCTGGGAAGAGCACCGCGTGGAAGATGTGGCGACACCGGAAGGTTATGCGCGCAACCCTACACTGGTTCAGTCATTTTATAACGCGCGTCGACAGCAACTGCAGCAATCCGAAATTCAGCCCAATGCGGCGCATATTGCACTGGCAAAACTGGAAGAAGCCCTCGGCGAGAACTTCTTACTGGTGACGCAGAATATCGACAATCTCCATGAGCGTGCGGGCAGCGAAAATATTATCCACATGCATGGTGAGTTGCTGAAGGTGCGCTGTTCCCAGAGCGGGCAGATCCTGGAGTGGACTGGCGATGTCACCCCCGACGATAAGTGTCACTGTTGCCAGTTCCCGGCACCGTTGCGCCCGCATGTGGTGTGGTTTGGCGAAATGCCGCTGGGCATGGACGACATCTACATGGCGCTGGCAATGGCGGATATTTTTATCGCGATTGGCACCTCGGGTCACGTTTATCCGGCGGCGGGTTTTGTCCATGAAGCGCGACTGCACGGCGCACATACGATCGAACTGAACCTTGAACCGAGCCAGGTCGGCAGCGAATTTGAAGAAAAATATTACGGCCCTGCGAGTCAGGTGGTGCCGGAGTTTGTCGAGAAGTTGTTGAAAGGATTGTAAAGTGAAAGGCCCGGTTCGCACTGCGACACCGGGCCTTCCTGCTGAATTAGCGTCCTGCTTTCAGCTTCTGGTAATACTCTTCATAAATGGCGCTGGCCGCACCGACATCATTCTGCCATTCCCCTTTTTTGATGGTTTCTGCATCAGGGTACAGCGATTTGTCGTTAGCGACCTCCGGGCTTAACAGTTTACGTGCCGCCAGGTTGGGCGTCGGGTAGCCGATGGTTTCCGCCACTTGTTTTGCGACATCCGGGCGCAGCAGGAAGTTAATCAGTTTCAGCGCGCCTTCTTTGTTTTTGGCGTTTGCCGGAATCGACAGGCTGTCCATCCAGAAGATCCCGCCTTCTTTCGGCCAGACCACTTCCAGCGGCGTACCGGCCTGACGCGCAACCCAGGCAGAACCGTTCCACACCATTCCCAGATTCACTTCGCCTTCCATATACGGGTTAGCCGGGTTGTCAGAGTTAAACGCCGCCACGTTTGGCATCAGCTTTTTCAGCTCGTTGTAGGCCGCTTCAATCTCTTTTGGATCGGTTGTGTTACCGGAATAACCCAGTTTACGCAGCGCGACCTGGAACACTTCACGCGCATCATCCGTTAGCAACAGACTGCCTTTATACTCCGGCTTCCACAGATCGGCCCAGCCGGCGACGGTTTTCGGGTCGATTGTCTCACTGTTGACGCCAATCGCCGTGGCACCCCAGATGTAAGGGACGGAGTAGTCGTTGTTCGGGTCAAACGGCTTGTTGAGCATCTCAGGGTCGAGATTGTTAAAGTGGGTTAACGCCGACTTGTCGATCTTCTGGATCATGCCCTCTTTGCGCATTTTGTCGACGTAGTAGGTGGAAGGAACCACCAGGTCGTAGGCGCCGTCTTTGTAGGTTTTGAGCTTGGCGTACATGGTTTCATTCGACTCATAGGTCGAATAGATAACCTTAATACCGGTCTCTTTGGTGAACTGCTCAAGCAGTCCTGGCGGGACATACTCCGTCCAGTTGTAGAAATAGAGTGTGTTGTTATCTTTGGCGTGAGCGGCGCTCATGCCCAGTGCCAGAGCACCCGCGGCAAGCAGGTGGCGTGACCATTTTTTCATTTAACGTCCCCTGAATTACGGGCCTTAACGGCCCTTCGTTTTATCACGAGCAATAAGCTGGCTGGCTATAACCATCACCAGCGACAGAACTAACAATATCGTTGCCAGCGCATTCACCTCGGGTGAAACGCCCACTTTCACCATCGAATAGATCTTCAACGGTAAAATTTCATAGCCGGGCCCGGTCACAAATGACGACACCACGACGTCATCCATCGACAAGGTAAAACTCAGTAACCAACCGGCGGCCACGGCAGGCATGGCCAACGGTAAAATGATCTTGCGAAGAATAGTGACTTCGCTGGCGCCCAGATCTTTTGCGGCTTCCAGCATCCGGACATCAAAGCCTTTCAGCCGTGAATAGACGGTCACGACGACAAATGGCAGGCAGAACGTGATGTGGGAGAAAAGCAGCGACCAGAATCCCAGTTGAATGCCAAGCAGCATAAACAGCACCAGCAGGGAGATGGCCATGACGATGTCCGGTGACATCATGACGACAAACAGCATACCGCTGACGAAGGGCTTGCCGCGAAAACGATAGCGATACAGTGCGACGGCAGTGAGTGAGCCAATAAGCGTGGCAAAGGTTGCCGAGACAACGGCCATCGTGAGTGAATGCTGTGCAGCCTGAAGCAGACTGTCATTGTTGAGCAATAAGCTGTACCAGTTAGTGGTAAACCCTTGCCAGTTGATGCCAAAACGCGAGCTGTTAAAGGAGTTCACAATCAGGATGATGATTGGAATATACAGATAAGCATAAATGGTGGTCATAAAACCACCGCGAAGCAGTCTACCGATCATTCGAGACCCACCTCCTTGCATTGCAGAAGGGATAGTTTCAGAGTATTGAAATTATTCAATTTTTCCTTTATCTCCAAAATATCTCCAAAACGCGTTGATTAAATAGCGCGCAAAAAAAACGCGGCCATTACGTGAGGCCGCGCATTTTACAACAATTTTCCCGGCTATCGGGAAAAAATGGCTGATTTAATGACGGGCGTTATACGTTTTGCCCACCCATGCAGCCCGACGGAGGATTACTGTACGATAACCCCCATCACCATCCCGTTACTCTGGTTCATATCAAATTTGGCGGTAAAGCCGGATTTTCGCCAGTGGGTGCGTTCTTCGTTTTGTGATTTCCATCCCTGAGCCTCCATATAATCAACCGCTTCCCCCTGATACTTTCCGGCGATGTGGCGGTCAATTGTACGGGCGATGTCAGCCGCGGCGTCGGGGTCTGCCTGGTGGTGGCGGTTCGCTTGCGCGGCATTCTGTTGCTTAGAATGATGAGGGTTACATGTTCCGTTTGCTTCACTAACTTGTGTACAACCCGAATTTTCCAGCTGTGCCCGATAAGACTCACTGATAGCAAAAGCACTATGAAAATAGAGTCCGCCGAACACCATTATGAGTGCTGCTGTAATATTTTTACTTTTCATTTTTTTAACTCTCAATTTTTTTGAACTGCCAAAATAGAAATAACATCAGGTTTTTCGTTTTCGACAGATCTAATATTTATATCGTTCAGTAAATATTATGCCGGTATTTTTATTACATGCGACTTACACAAATAACACGCTGACTGGCAAGGAGATAAAAGGGTCATTCAGGCAGGTTTTTTCCTGCACGCTCAGTATTTTATTTCCTGGGAGAGGTGAACCTCGTTCAACGGCATTAATACCAGCAGCGGGAACCATTATCGGCCTGACTTGCATCAGGAATGTCTGCGCATGCGGGTAGTGTGATGCCATCGCGGGTAATCATGTTTTTATCCTGATGGTGATGTTTGTGGTGGCGCTGTGGGTTATTACCACAGGTTCCATTGGCATCTTCTACCTGCGTGCAGCCTTGTTGCTCGAGGTTTTTGGCATACGCATCGTGGCCTTGCGGTGGCGCAATAACACACCCGGATAACAAGACCGACAAACTACCGATGGCTAACAACATTGATACTTTATTCATTATTTTACTCTCAGGTTATATGACTCAGAAAACTATCTCCTTCCTGCATTTTTTACGCAGTGGTGGTACTTGCATCCCTATGCAAAGATAGCTTTATGAGTGGTCTGATGAGATTATTCAATTAAAACTGCCGGTTGTTCAACAAATAAATATAGCATTATATGTTTTTTTAAATTCTTGTTTTATCTCGTCATTATGTACATGGCGGTCATTGTGTTATCGACTTGTTTTAAGGGTATTAGTTTTTGGTATGCAGCAGTTAATTTTTACTGTTAATTAATTGAGGGGCGGATTTCATTATTATCTGGGAATCGTCTTATGTCGAAAACGGTATTATCCTGCGTCTGTGTATAATATTGCTGTAAACTTTCAGATGAAACCCGAGGAGTATATAAAATAGTGAACGGAAAGTTAGTGTGGCAATAGAAAGCGAATGAGCAATAAAAAACCGGCGACTTTACGGTGCCGGTTTTTACCATCATCAATGCAATGAACGTGGTGGTTTACTCACCGAGCTCGCTTGCTTTTCTGTTCAGCAGACGCGATGCACGCCAGTAAACCAGCAGCATCAGCCCCATCACAATGGTCAGCGTAATGCTGGTGGCTGCACCAAACGGCCAGTCGCGGATGTTCAGGAATTGTACCTTAATGACGTTACCAATCAGCAAGTTTTTGGCGCCCCCCATCAGGTCTGAGACGTAGAACAGTCCCATCGCTGGCAGCATCACCAGCAGACAGCCCGCGATAATCCCCGGCATGGTTAGCGGAATGATAATGCGGGTAAAGGTCTGTAATTTGCTGGCCCCCAAATCACGCGCCGCTTCTAACAGCGGCTTATCCAGTTTTTCAATGCTGGAGTAGAGCGGCATCACCATAAAGGGCAACAGGATATAGACCAGACCAATAATGACGGCGCCGGGGGTAAACATGATGCGAATCGGCGTATCGATAACACCCAGCCAGAGCAGGAATTCGTTAAGATAGCCTTTGGTACTAAGGAAAATTTTCAGCCCGTAGATGCGGATCAGTGAGTTAGTCCAGAACGGGACTATCAACAAGAACAGCAATAGTGGACGGACTTTTTCCGGCAATTTTGCCAGAAACCAGGCGAACGGATAACCGAGTACCAGACAGGCGAGGGTGGCAATCAACGCCATATTGAGCGAGTGCAGCAGCACCTCAAAATAGAGTGGATCGAGCAGACGCGCGTAGTTTTCCAGCGTAAAGACCATTTTGACGAAATCAGCGTCATCGCGGGTCAAAAAACTGGTACCAATGATCATCAGGTTGGGCAAAAAGACAAACAACACAAGCCAACCGACGATGGTGACAATCACCACATTCTGGAACTTACTCGTGTTCTTCATCAGCCAGTACGACCTCCCAGCTTTCTACCCAATTAATGGCCATTTTTTGGTCGAGCGAGTGATCAAAATCGGGATCGTCTTCATTGAAGAATTCGCTCACCATCACCATTTTGCCGTTTTCCAGTTCGACGACCGATTCCAGCGTCATCCCTTTATAGTTGCGCTCGCGAACGTAACCAATCAGGCCTTCAATGTGGTTGTCGTCATTGATTTCATCAACGCGCAGATCTTCCGGGCGCAGTAAGACATGTAACTTTTGCCCAGGAACAACCGCAAAATTGACATAAATGTTGCATTCGCGGCCTTCCACATTTGCCCGTACGCGTTGCTCGTCAAGACGCTCAATCACGGTGGCGTTGAACATATTGATCTCGCCGATAAAACCAGCCACGAAGAGGTTTTTCGGTTCTTCGTAGATCTCGCGTGGGGTGCCGTCCTGTTCAATAACGCCGTCGCGCATCACCACGATACGGTCAGACATGGTTAACGCTTCTTCTTGATCGTGGGTAACGAACACAAAAGTGATGCCGAGTTTACGCTGCAATGCTTTCAGTTCGTTTTGCATCTGCTTGCGTAACTTGTAATCCAGCGCAGACAGCGATTCATCCAGCAGAAGCAAGCGCGGTTTGTTCACCACGGCACGGGCGATCGCCACGCGTTGTTGTTGTCCGCCGGACAGTTGATGCGGCTTACGCTGGGCAAATTCTTCGAGTTGCACCATACGCAGCGCGTCGGTAACGCGGGGTGTGATTTCGGCGGCGGGGGTTTTCTGCATGCGTAACCCGAAAGCCACGTTTTCAAACACCGTCATGTGAGGGAATAACGCATAACTTTGGAACACCGTATTCACATAACGGTTTTCCGCCGGAACATCGGTAATGTCCTGGTTATCCAGCATGATATGACCGGAATCTACATTTTCCAGACCGGCAATCAGGCGTAGAACGGTTGTTTTACCGCAGCCAGAGGGGCCAAGCAGCGTGAGAAATTCACCATTATTAATGGTCAAATTCAGGTTAGAAATGACCTCTTTGCCATCAAAACTTTTGCGAATTCCCGCCAATTGCACCAGCGGTGAAAGCGAACGCGGTTGTTTATTCAATTTTTTACTCTGTCCCATGTAGACGCAACGGATGGCTGACCGATGCGGGGTTTGTGGTTGACCACCTTGGTGACTCTTAATGAGGGCGGTTATTCTACGGCAAACCACTGAAATCGCCAATCCTTGTTGCGAATTGCGGGGTTAGCTTTATATTCAGGAAGGGATACGGATCGAAATATTCCCGTTTAGGGGATAAAAGTGACCTGACGCAATATTTGTCTTTTCTTGCTTATTGATAATGTTGTCACAAAAAGTGAGGGTGACTGCATGGATAAACTACTTGAGCGTTTTTTGCACTATGTGTCGTTGGATACCCAGTCAAAGCCGGGTGTACGACAAGTTCCCAGCACCGAGGGACAGTGGAAGCTACTACAGTTACTCAAACAACAGCTCGAAGAGATGGGGCTGGTTGACGTTACATTAAGTGACAAAGGGACCGTGATGGCGACGCTGCCAGCCAATGTCCCTGGTGATATTCCTGCCATCGGTTTTATTTCCCATGTGGATACCTCTCCGGATTTCAGTGGTAAAAACGTGAATCCGCAAATTGTGGAGAATTATCGCGGTGGCGATATCGCGTTGGGCATTGGTGATGAAGTGTTATCGCCGGTGATGTTCCCGGTTTTGCATCAATTACTGGGGCAAACGCTGATCACGACTGACGGTAAAACGCTGCTCGGCGCGGATGACAAAGCGGGTGTGGCGGAAATCATGACCGCGCTGGCGGTACTGAAACACAAAGCGATTCCGCACGGCGATATTCGTGTCGCCTTTACGCCAGATGAAGAGGTTGGCAAAGGGGCGAAACACTTCGATGTCGCCGCGTTTAATGCGCAATGGGCTTACACCGTTGATGGTGGCGGCGTTGGTGAACTGGAGTTTGAAAACTTCAATGCCGCCTCCGTCAATATCAAAATTGTGGGTAACAATGTGCATCCGGGCACCGCAAAAGGTGTGATGGTGAATGCGCTGTCGTTGGCTGCGCGAATTCATGCGGAAGTTCCGGCGGATGAAAGCCCCGAAACCACAGACGGTTACGAAGGTTTTTACCATCTTGCCAGCATGAAAGGCACCGTCGATCGGGCCGATATGCACTACATTATTCGCGATTTTGACCGCAAGCAGTTTGAAGCGCGCAAGCGTAAAATTATGGATATCGCCAGGAAGGTCGGTAAGGGGCTGCATCCGGACTGCTACATTGAGCTGGTGATTGAAGACAGCTATTACAACATGCATGAAAAGGTTGTTGAGCATCCACACATTCTGAATATCGCTCAGCAGGCAATGCGTGATTGTGACATTGAGCCGGTAATGAAACCGATTCGCGGCGGTACCGACGGGGCGCAACTGTCGTTCATGGGATTACCGTGTCCGAACCTTTTCACCGGGGGTTACAACTATCATGGCAAGCATGAGTTTGTGACGCTGGAAGGGATGGAAAAAGCGGTGCAGGTCATTGTGCGTATCGCAGAACTGACGGCAAAGCAAAAGTAAGGGATATCGGTAGATGCCGGATGGAGGCTTAGGCCTTATCCGGCACTATAGTCGTTCGTAGGCCGGACAAGCGAAGCGCCATCCGGCGACTACCGTAACAACTTATCCTTCGAAGAACCAGTACCCGCTGTTGACCAGCGCGGCCAGCATCGCAAGGAACGACGGATCGTCCAGCGCGTCCTCAAAGTTTTCGGCGGTCAGCACGATATGGCTGGCGAGCGCTTCCAGTGCAGGACGGTGTGGAGAATCGATCTTCTCGCCGTTTGCATATATTTCGTCACCAATGCGCAGTACACGCAACCCGCCAAGACGAACCAGCACATCGCCTTGCTTCAGAGCATCATAAATCTCATCGGGCTGATAGGGCGGCTCTGGCGGTGCGATGTCCAGTTCGTGGCGAGACTGAGAAATAAACGCACCAAACCACTGTTTGAAATGTTCCGGCTGATTGATTAACCCGAGCATCATTTCACGCAATTTATCCATTTCCTGCGGCAGAATGTCGGCAGGATGATCGCGAGGCGGCATATCAGGATCGCTGTAATACGTACTCCCCAGTTCACGTTGCAGAACATAATCGGCAAAACCGCTGATCAGCTCGCGGGTATTAGGCGCACGGAACCCAACGGAGTAGTTCATGGCATTTTCCAGCGCATAACCCTCGTGCGGGAATCCCGGTGGAATATACAGAATGTCGCCTGGTTCCAGCTCTTCATCAATAATGGCGTCGAAAGGATCAACCTGTAACAGGTCGGGATGTGGACAATGCTGCTTCAGTTGCAGCTTTTCGCCCACCCGCCAGCGACGACGGCCTGTTCCCTGAATAATAAAGACATCGTACTGATCCAGATGGGGGCCGACGCCGCCACCGGGAACGGAAAACGAGATCATCAGGTCGTCGATACGCCAGTCAGGCAACGCACGGAAAGGGCGCATCAGCGCGGCAGTCGGTTCATGCCAGTGGTTCACCGCCTGCACCAGCAGTGACCAGTTGTTCTCACCGAGATGGTCGTAGCTTTCGAAGGGGCCGTGGCTGACCTGCCATTTGCCATCCTGATGACTGACAAGACGGCTGTCGACTTCACTTTCCATTGCCAGTCCTGCCAGTTCGTCAGGAGAGAGCGGATCAATAAAGTTGGTGAACCCGCGCTTTAACACCACCGGACGTTTTTGCCAGTGGCGTTCGAGAAATTCGGGCCAGTTGAGGGTTAATTGGTATTCCATATTGAGTATCCGCAGGCTGGTATCTGACACCGATTATAACGGATGCGTAACCCGATGCGGTGAACTATATACACAAATATTACATGCCGCGTTATTCGTCTTTCTGGCCTGGATGCTGGCGACCAAAAATAACCTCCATGCGCGCGCCACCCAGCAAGCTGTCGTTGGCGATAATTTGCCCGTCATACTGCTCGGTAATTTCACGCGCCACCGCCAGCCCGACGCCTTGCCCGGGTCGCAGGGTATCAACACGCTGGCCACGATCAAAAACCAGCGCGCGCTTGCTGTGCGGGATCCCCGGCCCGTCATCCTCAACCAAAATATGCAGATGATCGTCGGTCTGGCGGGCGGAGATTTCGACAAACTCAAGGCAGTATTTACAGGCATTGTCGAGTACGTTGCCCATCACTTCGACAAAGTCGTTCTGCTCGCCGACAAAGCTGATTTCTGGCGAGATATCGAGACTGATATTGACCCCTTTACGCTGGTAAACCTTATTCAGGGCAGAGGTCAGATTATCCAGCAACGGCGCAACAGGATGCAGTTCGCGGCTCAGCAAAACACCGCTGCCGCGCATGCTGGCGCGGTGCAGGTAATAGCCTATCTGCTGCGAAATACGGCTAATTTGTTCGAGCATCACCGGTTCGGCTTCGTTGACGCTCATCTTTTCGCTGCGCAGGGAACGCAGTGTACTTTGCAGCACCGCCAGCGGGGTTTTCAGGCTGTGCGTGAGGTCGGTCAGGGTGGTGCGATATTTGTCGTAACGTTCGCGCTCGCTTTTTAGCAGTCGGTTGAGGTTACGCACAAGGCTGGTCAGTTCGCGTGTGGTTTCAGGGTTAAGCATGTCACGGTGATGCTCTTCCAGCTCACGCACTTCTCGCGCCAGCGCCTCAATAGGCCGCAGACTCCACCAGGCGGCGACCCACAGCAGGGGGATCACTAACAGCAGGTTGGCGGCCAGCACATAGATAAACCAACTCCACACCATATAAGAGCGTTTCAGCTCGATGGGGATAGTATCAACAACGACGATAGTGAGTTGCGGCATGCGCGCGGTGGCGGGGTAAATATTCACTGCCACAGAGTGGGTCATTTCTGCATCGTCGTCATCTTCCCGCACTTCTTTAAGTTGCTGCTGGACGGAATGATCGTCACTCAGCAATGCGCTGGTGGCGTCGACGTCGGCCTCAATTTCGTGAAAACCATTGGTTTTCAGCCAGTCAGGGTGAACCTGTTTAACCAGCCATGGCACGTCGCGCTGCGCCCATAACAGTTTGCCGTTTTCGTCATAAATCAACGACATCGTTGGGCTTTGCATATCGAGATGCTCAGGGAGTTCTACCTGAAGCTTGTTGTTTTCCCATTTTGCGAGGGTATAGAAAAGGTTGCTTTCACCGCGCAGCAGGCGGAACGTTGTCTTATCGAAGCTAACGCTGTAACCGATCAGCGCCACCATGCCGTAAGCCAGGGAAAGAACCAGCACAACGCCCGCCGTCGCCAGCAAAAAGCGGACCCGCAGCGACAGGGGAAAAAAGTGACGCAGTAATTTATTCATTAGCGCAGTTCGAAAAGATATCCCTGACCACGCACGGTGGTGATCACGTCGTTAGGGTACTGGGCCTGGATTTTTTTGCGCAGACGCCCCATAAGTACATCAATCGTATGGCTTTCACGGAGTTCGGCATCCGGGTAAAGCTGCAACATCAACGAATCTTTGCTGACGACTTTGCCATTATTGCGGATCAGCGTTTCCATAATGGTGTACTCAAACGCCGTCAGCTTAATCACTTCGTCATTGACCGACAGTTCGCGGCGGGAGAGATCGACCTGAAATGGCGGCAGTGAAATGACCTGGGAGGCCAGACCGCTGTTGCGACGCATCAATGCCTGCATACGTGCCATCACTTCTTCAATATGAAAGGGTTTTGTCACGTAGTCGTCAGCCCCGGCACTGAGCACTTCGACTTTGTCCTGCCAGCCTTCACGCGCGGTTAATACGAGGACGGGCAGAGAAACTTCGTTGCTACGCCAGCGGCGGATAAGGGACAGACCATCTTCATCCGGGAGACCTAAATCGACAATCGCAATATCAGGCAGATGTTCGTTAAGGTAATAATCGGCTTCCTTTGCGTCTTCTGCGTCATCCACCTGGTGTCCTAAATCCTGCAACTGAACCTTCAGGTGGTGGCGTAACAATGCATTATCCTCAACAACCAGTACGCGCATTCTCTTTTCTCCCTAAGTCAATGGTAGGAATAGTTTAACGCGATTATGGTGTTGTGGGGATAAACATTGACTAAACCGGAGGGGAGGGACATGCCGGATGGCGGCGCGAACGCTTTATCCGGCCTACTCGATAGCAAGCCCGGCAAGCGTTAGCGCCACCGGGCAATGTCGTTACTTCAGCTCGTCAACCATGGTGATGGCGCGACCAATATAGTTAGCCGGGGTCATGGCTTTCAGGCGAACTTTCTCTTCTTCCGGCAGCGCCAGACCGTCGATAAACTGCTTCATGCCTTCGGCATCGACGCGTTTACCGCGGGTCAGCTCTTTCAGTTTCTCATACGGTTTTTCAATGCCGTAACGACGCATAACGGTCTGGACAGGTTCCGCCAGTACTTCCCAGTTGTTGTCCAGTTCGGCCAGCAGACGATCGCGGTTCACTTCCAGTTTGCTCACGCCTTTCAGGGTGGACTGGTAGGCAATCAGCGCATAGCCAATACCGACACCCAGGTTACGCAGTACGGTAGAGTCCGTCAGGTCACGCTGCCAGCGGGATACCGGCAGTTTGCTCGCCAGATGTTGCAGTACCGCGTTAGACAGGCCCAGGTTGCCTTCGGAGTTTTCAAAGTCAATCGGGTTAACCTTGTGCGGCATGGTTGAGGAACCAATTTCACCGGCGATGGTTTTCTGTTTGAAGTGATTGAGGGCAATGTAACCCCAGACATCACGGTCAAAGTCGATCAGAATGGTGTTAAAGCGGGCAACGCAATCAAACAGTTCGGCGATGTAATCATGCGGCTCGATCTGCGTGGTGTACGGGTTCCACTGGATCCCCAGCGACGTGACAAACTCTTCGCTAAACTGGTGCCAGTCAACTTCCGGGTACGCGGCGATGTGGGCGTTATAGTTGCCGACCGCGCCGTTGATTTTACCGAGAATCTCTACCTGATTTAACTGGCGGAACTGGCGCTCCATACGGTACGCCACGTTAGCCATCTCTTTACCGATGGTCGATGGCGTGGCAGGTTGACCGTGGGTGCGCGACAGCAGCGGAATATCGCGATACTGTACGGCCAGATCTTTAATACCATCAATCAGTTGACGCCAGTACGGAAGGATCACTTCATCACGGGCGGTTTTCAGCATCAATGCGTGAGACAGGTTGTTGATGTCTTCGGAGGTGCAGGCGAAGTGGATGAATTCGGAAACCGCATGCAGTTCCGGGTTTCCGGCCACTTTTTCTTTCAGGAAATACTCTACTGCCTTCACGTCGTGGTTTGTCGTGCGCTCAATGGTTTTGATACGTGAAGCATCTTCTTCATTGAAGTTTGCCACGATAGTATCAAGGAAACCGTTTGCGTCGGCAGCAAAAGCAGGAACTTCCTTGATCGCTGCGTGCGCGGCCAGTTTTTGCAGCCAGCGTACTTCAACTTGTACACGGAATTTCAGCAAACCGTATTCGCTGAAAATCCCGCGCAGCGCGCTGACTTTATCGCCGTAGCGTCCATCGACAGGGGAAACGGCGGTCAGTGAGGATAATTCCATAAATCATAACTCCGGGGTTAAATGAGCAAGAATTTGTTTGGCCTGAGTGGTCAGACGATTGCGATAAAACATTAATTGCAGACGGCCTCCGCCAACCTGATGCCAGAGCACGGCCGCACGGATACCGGCAAGGAGAGAGGCGCGAACTTTTGCCTGAACCTGAGGACTTTGCAGAACAGCAGGAGAACCGGTCACCTGAATGCGCGGCCCCAGTGGGCTAATGACGTCAACATAGATGCCCGCCATGGCGCTCATCAGCGTTTCCGACTGCAAATCAAAATGGTCGAGCTGACGCTGTAAACCGTTGATTCGATCGCCCAGCGTGTCCATCGCCCCTTTTGCTGCCGACAGTTTGCGCTCCAGCACCATCAGGCTCAGGGTGTAGCGGGTGAGCTCTGCGTTTAAGCCCTGACGGCTGCTGGCGTTGAGCACGCCGAGCAAAGTCTCCAGTCCGAGGCGCAGATTGGCCTCGCTGCCACCGAACACGCCCAGCGTTGAGCTGGGGTTCATATCGATGACGCTGTTCAGTGAAACGTGTAGCGCATCGGCATCACAGTGTCCCTGGTGCGCCAGTTCTTGCACCAGGCGTGCCGACTGGCAAATACCGGCCAGCGCGAGGGTGATGTCATAAAAATTCTTTGCCACGATCACTGCTTCCTTGTATCAGTCTAAGAGAATAATTATACCGGCAGGGGCAGGCGCTGCTCGATAATGCCGCCGCCGAGACACACTTCACCCATGTAAAAGACCGCTGACTGACCCGGCGTAACGGCTGCGACCGGCTCATCGAAGACCACTTCAATGCGATCGTCGTCCAGGGCGTTAACCGTGCAAGGGATGTCGGTTTGACGGTAACGGGTTTTCACCGTGCAGCGCAGGGTTCTGCTGAACGGTTCGCGATCAACCCAGTGCAATTGTTGCGCGATAAGCCCAACAGACATCAGACGCGGGTGTTCATGACCCTGGGCAACAACCAGAATGTTGTTCTCAACATCTTTGTCTACGACATACCACGGATCTTCAGAACCTTCTTTGGTTCCGCCAATCCCCAGACCTTTGCGCTGACCAAGGGTGTGGTACATCAACCCCTGATGCTGGCCGATCTCATCGCCGTCAACAGTGACGATTTTGCCGGGTTGTGCCGGAAGGTAACGGCCTAAGAATTCACGGAATTTACGTTCACCGATAAAGCAAATACCGGTGGAATCTTTTTTCTTCGCGGTGATGAGCCCGAGATCCTCGGCAATTTTGCGTACCTGCGGTTTCTCAAGTTCACCCACCGGGAACAGACTTTGCGCGATCTGCTCATGGCCGAGCGTATAGAGGAAATAGCTCTGGTCTTTATTGCCATCAAGGCCACGCAGCAGACGGCTTTTACCGTCTACATCGGCTCGACGCACGTAGTGACCGGTGGCGATGTAATCGGCACCTAAATCTTCAGCGGCAAATTCGAGGAAGGCTTTAAATTTGATTTCTTTATTGCACAGAATATCCGGGTTTGGCGTACGACCGGCTTTGTACTCTTCGAGGAAGAGTTCGAAAACGTTGTCCCAATATTCTGCGGCAAAGTTTACGGTATGCAGTTCAATGCCGAGCTTGTCGCAGACAGCCTGAGCATCCGCAAGGTCGGCGGCTGCTGTGCAATATTCCTCACCGTCGTCCTCTTCCCAGTTCTTCATGAACAGGCCTTCTACCTGATAACCCTGTTGCAGCAACAGCCAGGCAGAAACGGAGGAATCGACACCGCCGGACATGCCGACGATCACTTTTTTTGGGCTTTCAGACATTGGAATACTCACGACATTGAACTTCAAGGCGGCATATTCTATCACGCAGCCATTTACTTGACACCCTCTGTAAACGGCCAGTTAAATTCACCGATCATCGCCAGTGGATAGCGTTGCCCGCTCTGGTAACAGCGCACACTCTCGGCAACCAGCGGAGAACGCAGGTTTGGCGCATTGAGTATCTCTTCTGCGCTCACCCAGCGGCAGCAATCTATATCGCTGTCATGGGGTTCGGTATCGCACATATTGGCAAGCTCAATGCAAAACAGAAAACGTAAGAACGGCGTTTTATCGGGAGCAATCCACTGGTGCATCCGAATAAAGTGCTGAGGTTGCGCACTGATGCCAGTCTCTTCCCACAGTTCACGCGCGACGGCCTCGGCTAATGTCTCATCGGCTTCCAGATGCCCGGCGGGCTGGTTCCACAGCGCTTTGCCGTTGATGGTTTCTTCAACGACTAAAAATTTTCCTTCTGCATGTACAATGCAGGCGACGGTGACGTGCGGTTTAAACATCGGTTACCCCTTATTCTTCTTTAAATCCTTCAGCGACATCCGGCCAGCTAATCTCGCCGCTGGCCTTATCGATACTGATATAGGCCGTTGGCGGAGAGGTTGCGGGATCGGCGCCCCCTCGGCACAACGCCGCCTGATGGTCTTCGCGCACGATAATCTCAATGGCTTTTTTCGCGTTCCAGCTCTCATAAAAAACACATTGATAGTCGTGACGCAAATTGAGCGTGGCAATGCGTGTCGCCTTATCCGTCGATAACGGATTGATATCATCGCGATAACGATCACCGCTGTTGACAGGCTGCAACTGTGATTTCTTTAACCAGCCGCGAACGACATGGCGATCGGCGGTGTAATACGTCACGTCAAGAAAATCATCTTCTGATTGTTCTTGTGCGGAAACAAGGTCGCCGGTGATCAGAAAGAGGGAGGCACTGCGACACTGTTCATTCGGCATCGTATAAAAAGCGGCGCGCCCGCTCCCCTGAACCTGGTAATGGTTATTCGTGGCCGGTGCGTGCCGGACTCGCCCGGGCATGGCGGTATTCGCCCACTGTTGACAAGTTTCAGTGACAGGCAAGGGATTCGCCACGGGAACCAGACCTTCAGCGGTGACCCATCCGGTTGCAAACAAGCCTTTAGCATCACGATAACGGACGTAGCGAAACGTCTGAATGGGGGCATCTTCCGATTGCTTTATTTGCTGGCTTCTCAGGACTTCCACCGTGTCGCCGTTGATCAAATGGGCGGGCAGTCGGCATTGCGCATCTGGCGCAGAATAGAAATGCAGGCGAGCGTTTGTTTTCACCTCGGCGGTTTCATAAACATAGTCCGCCGCGCCTGCGCTGTCGCCCGCGATGGTTTCGCAGTCCTGCTTTGCAACGCAAAATGGCGATACAGCGGAAAACACTAACGCGGCGATAACACGGGTATCCATAATTCTTCTTCCATGATGATGTCGGTTAATGTGCTTCGTCAGACACTGTGTGACGACGGATGTTCCCGCCACTCGCCGTTCGCCAGTCCGTCAAGCGTATAGTCACCCATAGCGTAGCGGATAAGCCTCAGCGTCGGATGCCCGACATGGGCAGTCATTCTGCGAACCTGGCGATTGCGCCCTTCATATAACGTGATTTTAAGCCACGTGGTAGGAATATTTTTGCGTTCGCGAATCGGCGGGTTTCTTGGCCACAGCCATTGCGGCTCAGCCACAATATCCACCCCTGCGGGTAGGGTGGGGCCATCATTGAGCGTGATGCCGTTACGCAGGGCATTCAGCGCTTCAATGCCGGGTTCCCCCTCAACCTGCACATAATAAATTTTGCCGGTGCGTTTGCCTGGCTGCGTGAGTCGTGCCTGCAATGCGCCGTCGTTAGTGAGCACTAAAAGTCCTTCGCTGTCCCTGTCGAGACGGCCAGCGGCATAGACACCCTGCACGGGAATAAAATCTTTTAACGTGCTGCGGCCCGCTTCATCGGTAAATTGCGGCAAAACATCGTAAGGTTTATTGAACAAAACCACGCGTTTTGGCTGGTTTTCTTTGCGCTGTCTGGTGGATTGTCGGGAGCTGAATCGCTCAAGTCGGTGATTTCTAAAAGATGTTTTTTGCATGGTATTTTCAGGCCTAATCAATTGACGCATTATAGCCTAATAACGAGTGTCTTTCATGGCGACAAACAATAGGGTAGTATTGACACGCTCATTACAAAACATTAACAAAAAATTGCTCTAACGCATCCGTGTAGCAGGACGCAATTGCACATGCAGCGTGATGACAGACGAGCAAACCAGAAGCGCTCGAAGGAGAGGTGAATGGAAAGTAAAGTAGTTGTTCCGGCTGAAGGCAAAAAGATCACCCTGCAAAACGGCAAACTGAACGTGCCGCACAATCCGATTATCCCATTCATTGAAGGCGACGGCATCGGTGTTGATGTAACCCCTCCGATGATCAAAGTTGTGAATGCTGCAGTCGAGAAAGCCTATAAAGGCGAGCGTAAAATCTCCTGGATGGAAATCTACACCGGTGAGAAATCCACCCAGGTTTACGGTCAGGACGTCTGGCTGCCGACGGAAACTCTGGATCTGATTCGTGATTACCGCGTCGCCATTAAAGGTCCCCTGACGACCCCAGTCGGTGGCGGTATTCGCTCTCTGAACGTTGCACTGCGTCAGGAACTTGACCTGTACGTTTGTCTGCGCCCGGTGCGTTATTATCAGGGCACCCCAAGCCCGGTTAAACATCCTGAACTGACCGACATGGTCATCTTCCGTGAAAACTCTGAAGACATCTACGCGGGTATCGAATGGAAAGCCGACTCTGCTGATGCTGAGAAAGTGATTAAATTCCTGCGTGAAGAGATGGGCGTGAAGAAAATTCGCTTCCCGGAACATTGCGGTATTGGTATCAAACCGTGCTCCGAGGATGGAACGAAACGTCTGGTGCGTGCGGCGATTGAATACGCAATCACTAACGATCGCGATTCTGTGACCCTGGTGCACAAAGGCAACATCATGAAGTTCACCGAAGGCGCGTTCAAAGACTGGGGTTACCAGTTAGCGCGTGAAGAATTCGGTGGCGAACTGATTGATGGCGGCCCGTGGGTTAAAATCAAGAACCCGAACACCGGCAAAGAGATCGTGGTTAAAGACGTGATCGCCGATGCGTTCCTGCAGCAGATCCTGCTGCGTCCGGCTGAGTACGACGTTATCGCGTGTATGAACCTGAACGGTGACTACATCTCCGATGCGCTGGCAGCTCAGGTGGGCGGTATTGGTATCGCGCCGGGTGCAAACATCGGTGACGAGTGTGCACTGTTTGAAGCCACCCACGGTACAGCACCGAAATATGCGGGTCAGGATAAAGTGAACCCAGGTTCAATTATTCTGTCTGCCGAAATGATGCTGCGCCACATGCAGTGGTTCGAAGCTGCTGATTTAATTGTTAAAGGTATGGAAGGCGCGATCGCCGCGAAGACCGTAACCTATGACTTCGAGCGTCTGATGGACGGCGCTAAACTGCTGAAATGTTCAGAGTTTGGTGACGCGATCATCGAAAACATGTAATCCAGTTTCTGGGTTGTGTGAGAACGGGAGCCGGTTGGCTCCCGTTTTTTGTTATTAGCATTTGAATGTTTATCAATGTGTTGCCAAAACTGATTATGAAAATAAGTAGATAATGGCGTCTAAAACACAGATTATTGCGGGGTTGATATTATTGGATGATGTTGAAGCCTGCCGTGAGTGCAGCCCAACAGAATGACATTATCTAAGTCAGACAACGCAGACATAAACGTTAACCCCGGGATCAATTTATGAACAATGAAATACCGCTCAAGTATTATGACATCGTGGATGAGTACTCGACGGAAAGTGCAAAGCCGGTGAGCGACTCAGAACGGGACGCCCTGGCTCGCTACTTCCAGTTGCTGATCACACGTTTGATGAATAATGAAGAAATCAGTGAGGAGGCGCAGAAAGAGATGGCTACTGAAGCGGGTATCGACGGACAGCGTATTGATGATATAGCCACGTTTTTGAACCAATGGGGTAACGAGTAGCCTCAGAAACACCTACGAAAATGCCAGCGATTGCTAGTGAATATTCTGATAGTGGCGGCACTGTTGTGGTTGTTAACGCTTTTAGCTTGAGGTTTGTCTTTGCGGGAGTAAAATTCAACAGGAAGATTAATTACTCTAAAAAACGAGATGGACACATGAAAAATTTTGCTAAAAGCACATTACTGGTTGTTTGTGCTCTATCAATGGTTCCTGTATTTTCAGCCCAGGCAATGGATAAAACGTCAGGCGGTGCCGTCGCAGGTGCTGCGGTGGGTGCTTTGACCGGTAAAAGCGTTAAGTCTACCGTTAAAGGTGCTGTCGTTGGCGGGGGTGTTGGCGCCATGACTGAACACGGTAAAGAAGGGAAGTCTGCGCGTAAAGGCGGTGCTGTCGGTGCTGCTGTTGGCGCCGGGGCTGCTGCAATGACGGGTCGTAGTATGGTTCAGGGCGCCGCTGTGGGTGCCGGTGCCGGCGCTATGATTGGCAAAGCAACCAACTAATTCACCTTTTAGCCTTTTGCGGTGAATCCCTCTGCTAACAGGGGCAAACCCGCAATGAGCATGGGCTAGTCCTGCAAGACGTCACGCTCCTCCTTAAAGTCCCGGCAACCGCTGGGACTTATATCAAATCCTGCTTATACGCTATCTCACCACTATCCCAGTATCGGCAGGCTTAACCTGTTGACACAAGCATTTCCTTTACCGCATTTATGCGCGGTATTGACGCAAAATCGATCATACTTTGACAATGACATTTGCCGACTGCCGCGCAATCAATGTGGCAGATTAATCAGCTACGCCGTGAAAGGGAACTGGTTGCAAAGTAGGCACAAAGAATGTGTGGGGTTGCCACAGGCAGGTGATTCATCGCGAGAAGAGATATACTAACGCGATAAAAATGACGAATTTTCGCTTTAAGTCCGGGGTGTTGTTTGAAAACCTACTATTCCCTGAATACATCTCAGCTTCGAGTTGTTACTCATATGTGTGGTTTTTTGGTATGGCTTTACAGTTTTTCTATGCTGCCGCCAATGGTCATCGCATTAGTTAACAAAGAAAGAAGCTTTTTTGTTTTTCTGGAAACGTTCATCGCATTTTTCATCCTCGGTGGTGGTGCGTGGATGGCAACAAAACGAACAGGTATTCAACTGCGGACGCGCGATGGATTTCTCATCATCGTGTTATTTTGGCTTTTGTTTTCAACGATCAGCGCGTTTCCCTTATGGCTGGATGACGTACTTCATTTAACTTTTGCAGATGCGTTATTCGAAGGCGTTTCTGGCATTACAACCACCGGTGCAACCGTGATCGGTGATGTTAATGCGTTACCCCGATCCTACCTTTACTATCGCGCGCAACTTAATTTCATTGGTGGGTTAGGGGTTATCGTACTGGCCGTCGCCGTACTGCCGTTGTTGGGGATTGGTGGTTCAAAACTGTATCAATCAGAAATGCCCGGCCCATTTAAAGAAGAGAAACTGACACCGCGGCTTGCTGATACCTCTCGCACGCTTTGGCTAACTTATCTGCTGCTGGGGGTCATATGTAGTCTCGCGTACGTCATTGCAGGAATGCCGGTTTTTGATGCCATTTGTCACGGATTATCGACGGTGTCGTTGGGGGGATTCTCAACGCATACGGAGAGCATCGGGTTCTATAACAGTAACGCCATTGAATTTGTTGCCGGGTTGTTCTCTCTGTTATCAGCGTTCAACTTTACGCTGTGGTACGTGGTCATTCTCAGGCGCACTCTCAAACCTCTGCTTCGCAACGCAGAATTGCATTTCTTTCTGTTAACCGCGCTCATTGTCATTTTGATTACGGCGTGGCAGGTCTGGCATGCCGGAATGTACAACATCCCTGAAAGCCTTGTGCATTCGTTTTTCCTGGCAAGTTCGATGATGACGGATAATGGTCTGGCCCCTTTGGATTATGCTGACTGGCCGACGCATACCATCATCTTTTTGCTGTTAGTGAGCTTTTTTGGTGGCTGTGTAGGGTCGACATGCGGTGGTATTAAGGCGCTTAGATTTCTTATTCTCTTCAAGCAAAGCCGACATGAATTACATCAACTGGCCCATCCAAGGGCGTTGATAAGTATTAAAATTGGCGGAAGTGTGGTCACTGACCGTGTGATGCGCTCGGTCTGGAGTTTCTTTTTTCTCTATATTCTCTTTACCGTTTTTTTCATCTGGCTGCTTAATATGATGGGTTATGATTTATTAACCTCATTTGCTACCGTTGCGGCTTGTATTAACAATATGGGACTGGGGTTCGGTGAAACCGTTTCAACATTTGGCACCCTTAACGAGGGGGCAAAGTACCTGATGTGCATCGCGATGATACTGGGACGCCTCGAAATATATCCAGTGCTCATCCTTTTCTCTCGTTTCTTCTGGCGGGTGTAGATGGGTTGATTTTGGGCGACGGGGCAAAATTCAATTTTGATATTGGGACCGGTTACAGTAAAAATCGCAGAAAGCAGCCTAATCCTGCTTGCGGATTATAACGAAGTACAGGAGGCGCGGAAGTAACTTTATCCGGCTAAACAGGCTGTTAAGGAAATGCGTGGTGGGATGTTTAATGTGCTGAATGAATGTTAAATAATAAAATAGCCGGGAAGAGTGTGGGGAGCTTTCCGACTATTTTTACGACTAGAATATTAAATGGATTGTTTTATAGATAAGCCGAAATCTATATAACCTTCAGAACTAATTACAAGACACCATCTTTTCATTTCATCAAAAAAATAATGATGTTGCGGTATGTTCTCTATTGCCAATACTATAAAAGCTTCAAGCTGCTTCGGCGTTAAATGCACGGCAAAATCCAATGATGAATCATTTATATAAAATATATTAGTGCTGCTATTTATTTCACTGAAAATCGACTTGCTGCCAATAAATTCCCTTATCAAAGGCAGCCATTCAGAATAACTCCCTGACAGTTTTTCACTCTCATGTTTACTTGTCTTTGACCAATTTATTTTAGAACCCTTCCATTCAAAATAGTCAGATAGTTCATCAGCAAGATCCTCCCAATTCTCTACTATTTGAGGAGGAGTGATATACCAACAGGTTGTCCATTTGTAGAACCAAATTTGCCTGTATTTACTCTTTCTGCCACAAATCCACATTCTTCAAGCCATTTTAGTGCTTTATTTCTAGCTTGCTCGTATGAATTTTTCGTGCCTGTGCTACATAGGGTGAGGCCAAGCGGATTAATATACGAAAACGGATTAGGAGCATAACTATAAAGGTTAATACCCCCAAGTAACCCAATCGGATCCTGAACAATAAACCGTCCGACCTGCGGGTCGTAGTAGCGGAACAGATTATAGTGAAGTCCGGTTTCGCTGTCAGCATACTGTCCGGCGTAGCGCAGGGCTGATGGGTGAGGGCGGTGTGCTGCAATGGCCCTGTGACGCCTAATATCAGATGCAAATAAAAAGGCCGGGACAGTTTGTTTTTCACCCGGCTTTTTGTTTAATCCAATCTGGAGTCTGAACGAGGTTCAATCTCTCTTACACCAAGACTGTTTGTTTTTTCTAGAATTAAATCATAGCAATACAAAATATTACCATCTTTCTCTAAATGCACGCCTTCCAGGCAAGTTTTATATATCCCTTTAGGTATATTAGCATTTTGCCAGCCAGTATACTCTTCCCATTCCCAAAAGACTGACATATCAGCAATATATAATTCACCTGTCACTTTGAGATAAAAATATTTGTCACTAAAGATAACGCACCTATTCTCATTGGTGGGATACTCATTCAAAAACAATCTGACAACATAGCCTCCATCATCAATCCCCATGATAGGCAAAGCAATACCTTCATCCAGGACAAAATCCCCTTTATCTGTAGTAGAGAACTCTTGTAGGATATTTTCTCCGTTGCCGATTTCGCCACCAAAAGGCCTCAGGATTCCTGGGTAATCAAAAATGATTATGCCATTATAATCAACATCAACGGATATTGTTTTAATCACATTTGCCTCCTAAATTTTTACTTGTATGTTTATTATTGAACCATTCTAATAATTTTGCATGAGTATCTTTAGGTGTTACGTCTCGGGCAATAACTTCACCTGTTGAAGGGATTCTCAAATCACCTCTTATATGAGAAACAGAGTCTAAATTTCGACTTGTTGCATTAAATAAACTATCTGCTGTTCCTGTCCATGGGCCTTGAATTTTCCCTATATCGATTTTAATAGCTCGGTGCAATTCTTCATGCATTCCCGAATTATAGGGGGAAGGGTAGAATGTGGGTGTGTTTCTCATAGTACCAAGCTCAGTCAATCCGATGCTATTGGCCTTGTTTCGTGGGATGAGGTGATGTCCCATTCCATTTGGGTTCCACGCCCATGGCATTAACCCTAAAGGATCAATCCACCCCAGCGGATTCGGCGCATACTGGTAAAGATTCCACCCGCCGTTTAACCCAATCGGATCCTGAACAATAAACCGTCCGACCTGCGGGTCGTAGTAGCGGAACAGATTATAGTGAAGACCGGTTTCGCTGTCAGCATATTGCCCGGCGTAGCGAAGCTGCTGATGGGAGAGGGCGGTGTGCTGCAACGCGCCGGCAAAGCCTGCCGTCTGATACTGTGCTTCACCAAAATAGTCATTGGCGGGGAGGTTATCCGCATCTTCATAACGAAAATACCCACTGCTGTGCTCCTGTCGGGTTTCGTAGTGTTTTAGCGGGCGGTAGAGTGAATCTTATCTGCGGCTTCGTTTTTACATTTTGGAATCTACTCATGGTTGACTCAGTATAACTTATGGGGGTAATGGATTCGGATTTTCCCATGAGTAGTATTACTGGCAGAGCCAACTTATTGCAGAGAACCTCCAGAGGATATGGTGTTCAAGCAGAGATGAAATTGGCCGATAAAACGGCCTTGGTTTTATTTAGATTATTTCCTCATAAAGATTATCTATAAAATCAGAAAAAGATTGATTGATCAAATAAACATTACTCATATCGGGAATGGCTCCTTCATCAGCTCCAAGTTCATGATCCCAAAAATAAATTTTATTTTCATTGGTTTTCACCTCCATAATAACAAGGTTGCCTCCTGCATCATGAGCGATAGGAATAAAACCCAATGGAATTCTATCTTTATAATTGTTGTAATACTTCAGGAGGTTACTATTTTTCTCATTGCCTAAACTAAGGAAACGATCAACGGAAGAGGCATCATTTCTGTCAGAAAAAAACCTGAACGAGTCAGGGCGAGGTTGTCCTCCATTATATTTCATTAGAAATTTTTTATAGTCACTTGGCAAAATACCGTTTGTTTCTCTCTCAAAATCAGATATATCTTCTAATGTTGCTGGTTTCTTTGAATAAATGATAGTAACCATATATTACCTCTTGCTTGTTGAAATCCCACCTGAATGCCTTACTGCATCATGTATATCAGGAGGAACTAATTGCATATATCCAGAGTCCTGATGGTGATGCCAAGTATATCCTTCAGGGCGAGGATTTTCGGGACCATATCCGGCAGCACGATCAGCCCTGCCAAAACCTACATTCCTTGAGGGGCCTAATTCAATGTGAGTATTTTTAATGGAATAACGTGAAAAATCAGGGAACCCTGCATGATTAAATGGTACACCATGAGGATATGTTCCTCTTATATCTGCCGGTAATTTACCGGCTGGATAGATTTTTCCTGCAACTGCACTATTGCTCGAATTACGCCCATTGATTTTTTTCACCATAGAGCCACAAGTTAGCCCCACGGATCAATCCACCCCAGCGGATTCGGCGCATACTGGTAAAGATTCCACCCTCGTTGGCAGATTGATTATGCCGGATGATCTCTAAATGTGAATGGCTCGATTATGCGGGATACTTACACTGCGCATCTTCCAGTGACAGGAACCAGTGAATGTTCAGACACTCATCCCGCAGGCTGCCGTTAAATGATTCAATAAACGGGTTATCTGTCGGCTTTCCGGGGCGCGAGAAGTCGATGGTCACTCCGTGTTCATACGCCCATTTATCCAGACTTTTTGAGATAAACTCGCTGCCGTTATCTGTCTGAATACGTACCGGCAGGCGCTTACCCAGCACCCGCAACCCTTCCATCACACCGACCACATCCTCGCCTTTCAGCGACTTTCCGGCATGGATCGCCAGACACTCCCGACTAAAATTATCGACTACAGTCAGCGCCCGGAAACGCCGTCCGTTAATCAGATTATCCGACACGAAATTCATACTCCAGCACTGATCGATATGGGTCAGGCCGGACGTTGCTGGCGATGTGCGGCACTGACATGTCTGCGGGGGCGCTTTCTGCGCAGGTTGAGGCCTTCCAGGCAGTAAATCCGGTGTGTTTTCTTATGGTTAACAAGCCAGCCTTCCCGCCGCAGCTGGATATGAATACGCGGACAGCCATACCGTATCCGGGTTTCCGCTATCTCCCGGATACGCAGGGTTATCGCCCGATCGTCACGCCGGCTCTGCCAGTGGTAGACAGTCCTGCTGGATACTTGCAAAAACAGCAGCGGATAAGTAAAAGTTAGCCGGGATGATTTGATTTTTCTCCGGCTTTTATATCGAAAAATTACTCTTCTAAAGATGCAGATATTTCTTGAAATAAAAATTCAGAGAAGCTATTTGAAACGATATTTTTATTTCTTTCTCTTTTAAATGACAAATCCGTTTCTACAACAACCGCTTCTCCCGAAGTTCCAACAATAGACATATCCAGGGAAAATGAAGGGCCATAGCCGGATGATAGTATTTTTATCATCTTATCATCAATATCACCTAGTTTTCTTGCCTCTAAAGTTACATATCTAACATCAGGTGCAGAATCAGCAAATAGTCCTTGTTTCGATATTCCATAAAATGACAGCCCATTAAACATCAAAGTGCCATATTTTCTGAGGAACATTTTATAAGAGTCACAAAAGGAAAGACCTAATGACGCTTCATAAGCGAGAATTGTATCTTCTGATGCTGGACCACTGCTATAGTAAGTCTCACCACTATCTGCGATTAGTGTTTCAATTTTTAGAAATAATTCATCATTCATGGTTCAACTCTCCGGGAAATCCAATGCGCGTGTTTTCCAGTAATTGCTCTTCCATCGATTAAAAGGGCCTCGATTCATTGATGGTGGAGCGCTATTGTAAGTGTATCGTGTTCCATTCGGACCTTTCCAGGTTTTATCCCACTGATTCGAATACATATGAAGTACACGATCATTTTGGCTATGATAACTACTTAAAATCTCCACCATGGGTCCGGGTTCGTCTTGAGTAAGGTGATGGAGGTTTATTTCTAATCCATCCTGGCCAACAGGAGCATTTCCTGCTCTCATTCTTTGAATATTAGTCAGACCGTCAGCATCTACTCTGTGAGGATCAAATAAATCGTTCCTCTGATATACTTTACGCCCATTGACATTTTTATCCGTCCAACATTTAAGGTCAAGCGGGTCTATCCATGACAGAGGATTCGGCGCATAAGCATAGACGTTTAACCCCCCTGCCAACCCAATCGGATCCTGAACAATAAACCGTCCGACCTGCGGGTCGTAGTAGCGGAACAGATTATAGTGAAGTCCGGTTTCGCTGTCAGCATACTGCCCGGCGTAGCGCAGGGGCTGATGGGAGAGGACGGTGTGTTGCAACGCGCCGGTAAAGCTAACTCTTGCCGGGCTTCATTGTGTTTCAGTAGTCGGTACAGTGAATCAGACCCGCCGTTTCGTTCTTACATCCCAGGAACGACCAGCTCAGTGTGAATACGCTACCGTCATACCCTGATAAACTATCTATCTGCACGATAGCTATTTTACTATTTAATCGAGATGTTAAACATAAAAGTATAAAATAATAATTAGTATCGTTATCCGATAGGCTGTAGTCATATTCCGTAAGATCACTAAAAGTGAACACGCCATTATGTGGGATAGTTACAGGATGATGCTGGCTGAGTTAATTTAGGGTGGCTCGTCAAGATCTGGCTCATTGCCATCATTCCGCAGTCTACGCGAACGCAGGGAGTATATTGAAGGTAATGGGTATTACCTATTAATTAATAGGTAGAAGGTAACTAAGTGACTGAAAATATTCTCGGGTTGCTGAATGAGAGTTAAATAGTAAAAAGCCGGGATGTTTGATAACTCCCGGCATATAAAAATTAACTATCTAATTCAAAAAACCACTCAATAAATGTGTTGAAATTCTCCCATTGGGGTTTTAATTCATTATCTAAAAATTTTTTTAGTTTTTCACCAACACTAACAAATAAAACCTCTCCCGTTTCTCTGTTGTAAAAATAACCACCGCCGCCTTCAAAACTATCTAACGGTATATACTCTTTTGGCATATTTAAGGATTCATGTGTTCGTTTTAAATCAAGTTGATAGTCAGAATTTATAATAAACCAACAAATTTGATAAATTTCCTGTTGCCTACTATAAAAAGTAGCACTGTCTTCAATGTGCAGATAAAACTGAGAAAAATCAGAAGAAAGATCAACATTTATAGATAGCAATGCATCACTATACTCTTGATTAATATCATTATACCACCAACCGCGAGATTGGCTCATTAACTTTATTTTTTCAGATAACATAAATTATTACCCACATTTGTTTTTTGCTCGACTACTTAACTCTGCTTTCCCCCGACTATTCCAGTATGCTTCACGATCAATATTGAACAAATCCCTGTCTACAGGGTTGAACGGATGAGCATTTGGTAAGTAAGGATGAAGGGCATTTGTACCATAATATGTCTGGTGTGTATTAGCAGAAAGCTCAAATAAAGATCCTACCCCATTTTGTTTGGAGTGGTGAATATTTATTTGTGAATAGGCCCCGTTTTTAACTACAAAAGGTGACTTTCCTCCCAAAGCTAACTCTAAGTTTGTTTTTACTCCATTCCTTGTATTAACAGGCAAATCCCAGTCTATCGGTTGCTGGTAAACGATATGAGTGCTACCTGAAGGCGCATTAAAAATAGATGGTGCAAAGAACCCTTTTAAGCCCCACGGGTCAATCCACCCCAGCGGATTCGGCGCATACTGATAAAGGTTCCACCCGCCGTTTAACCCAATCGGATCCTGAACAATAAACCGTCCGACCTGCGGGTCGTAGTAGCGGAACAGATTATAGTGAAGACCGGTTTCGCTGTCAGCATACTGCCCGGCGTAGCGAAGCTGCTGATGGGTGAGGGCGGTGTGCTGCAACGCGCCGGTAAAGCCTGCCGTCTGATGCCGTACTTCGCCAAAACTGCTGTAATGACCACTCCAGCGCACGTTTCCACGCTTGTCGGTCACTTCCAGCGGTGCGCCGTTCAGGTCAGTGCTGAACCAGTAAATCTCCCCACGCCTGTCGTCGCGCAGATGGTCAATTCGCGCCAGCGGGCTCCAGGCTTCATTCGGGTCATAAAGGTATGTGCTGCACAGCCCATCTTCGTGCTGCTCCTGCAACAGACGGTATCCCTGCCAGAGGAAGCGGGTTTCGGTGATGCCGCGGGCGGTAGCGACCTGTTTTCGCGTGCGCCTGCCGAGGGCATCATAATGATAATGCGCCTGAAAACGTCCCTCCGGGCCGGTTCCTTGCGCTGATATCAGGCGGTTCTCAGCATCCCAGGCATAGTGCTGTTCATACAGACCACTGCGGCGGCTGACCAGGTTGCCCCAGGCGTCGTACTGCATAAACAGGTTTTGCCAGTGCTGCAGGCGGTTATCGGTGACCGGCGAGTCGTTGTCACTGGTGGTAAGGTTATCTGCGGCGTCATAACGAAAATGCACACTGCTGTGCCCCTGCCGGGCTTCGTAGTGTTTTAGCAGGCGGCCTTCGGCGTCGTAGCCGTAATTCACTTCGCCACGCAAGCTGTCGCTGACGCCAGAAAGCTCGCCACGGGCGGTATAGCGATAAAGACGCCCGAGTATCGCCTGTTCTGGCAGTGTGACGTCGGCGGTTATTTCACTGCGCTGCTCGGTACGTCTGCCGAGGCTGTCATACCGGCGGAGCTGGCTGCGTGCGCCCTGAGTACGGTGCGTTTCACGGTGCAGACGGTCACGGGTGAATTCGGTGACCAGTTGCTGGCCAAAACGGATGGCGCTGACGTGGCCGGAGCCATAGTGCAGCCAGGAAATCTGCTGCTCACCGGGCAATGTCAGGGAGGTCAGATTGTTCAGCGCATCCCACTGGTAGCCAACCTCTCCATTCACCCCGGATTCACTTAGCATGCGTCCGGCGGTATCACGAGTCAGGGCAATCTCATCATTTTCGATACCCAGCGCGACACCTTCGGCCGTGGGGGTGCGCAGGATACGGGTGAGTTGACCGCTCAGATCGCGGAAATAACGATATTCAGCATGGTGGTGGCTGCGCCCGGTCATCAGACCGCTGTCGTCATAACTGAACTGCTGTAAACGACGGGCAATGCCACCCTCGGCGGCAGGTCTGCCGTTTTCCTCCAGGGCGCAGAGAAAACCCCGGGTATCCCATTCCATCTGGCGGGATGTTTCATCCGGGCGCGTTTCACTGAGCGGGCGGCCCACGGCATCATAGGTAAACCGGTATTCACCGCCGTTGCCATTCTCCAGACGAAGCAGGTTGCCGCGCGGGTCGTAGCGCCAGCGACGGGTGCGACCAATACGATCGGTAAGGCTTACCGGCAGGCCGAGCACGTCATACATCCAGCTGACTTCACTTTCCAGTGGGTCACGCCAGGCGGCGAGTTGCCCGCGTTCGTTCCACAGCAGCGATTCGCGGCTGCCGTCCGGGTGAATCACTGCACTGAGCAGCCCGGCGTCGTTCCATTCGCGGCGCGTGATATTACCTTGCGCATCTTCACTGGCAACCAGTTGCCCGACGCGGTCATAGCTGAAGCGGGTGATGCTGCCGGAGCAGTCGGTTCGTTGTGTCAGTAGTCCCTGGTTGTTCCACGCCAGTCGCACCACGCCACCAATGGCATCCGTGATGCTGTCCGGCAATATTTCGTCTTCTGCAGGGTAGTGATACGCGGTTTTGTTGCCGGAAACATCGTCTTCGGCCAACAGGCGACCCTTCAGGTCATAAATGTTCTGTGATGACGTTCCATTCGGGTAAACCGTACGGGTGATACGGTCCGTCAGGCGGTACCAGTAATATTCGGTACGACGACCTGCCGGGTCCGTCTCCTGCGTCATCCGGCCATATTTGTCCCATAAACTGCGGCGGATGGCGCCGCCAGGCAGGACAACATCGCAGAGCTCGCCGTCGCGGTAGATAAACGTCGTCTGGCGGCCATCAAAATCCGTAAAACGCGCGACATTATCATCGTCGTCAATCAACCAGTGCGCCTGTGCGCCGTCATCACGGATGGCATGGCGAGTGCCGTTGTCAAAATCGTATTCGAACGTTAGCCGTTCGCCGCCGTTGTGCCGGAACGCGACCACGCGCGGCAGACCATCAATTTCCTGCCAGCGGTATTCACTTAGCAGCCCGTTAGCATCCTCATGGGCACTCATCAGACCATCGCGCCAGTGGAAACGTCTGCGCACGCTACCGCCCCGGCCCGTTACTGAAACGAGCTGGCGCTGTTCATCATACGCATAGCTGACCAGGCAGATTTCATCATCCAGCCAGACTCCGGCCAGGCGTTCTTTGTCGTAGCGGCAAACCACTCGCTGCCCGGTACTGTCGGTCAACGCATGCAGAGTGTGATTGTCGTTCCATTCAAACAGAATATCATTGCCGCAGGGGTCAGACAGTCGTTGTAACAGGGAAGGCGACGTTTCGTCCAGAGGGGCATAATGCCAGCGTTCGCCGCTGATGTCATACACCGACCAACTGTTATCAGAGTGATGCTCCAGCCAGCATTTTTCGTCTGTACAGTATGTCCGCAGGCCTTTCGGCACCCTCGGGAAGGAGACGCAATCCCCGGAAGGCGCGCGCCAGACCAGACCATCCTGATAGCGTTCCAGGCGGGTTTCCCAGAACAGGCTCCACCCCCGGCCAAGAACGCTGTCGCCAGGATTACCGCTACGCCAGTAACGCTGCCAGCGTACAGGCAAGCGGGAAGGGAGGACAAAATCCAGCTCGTCATCGCCGCTGAGAAACTTCTGTCCGCTGACCACATCCACCGGGCGGGCAACGATCCCTGCGGCCGCCACGCCGGTCATCAACGTGCCTGCACGGCAGGCAATACGGCTAAGTTTGTTAATACCGGGAATTTTGTCAAGCAGCTTAGCCAGCGCCCCCACTTTACCCGCAGCGCCGCCCCAGCCCCCGAACAATCCGGTGAACAGTAGGGTGAGATCTGAGGCTTTATATACCCATTCCGGGACTTCGGACTGAATAGGCAGCGTCTGTTTCGGGCTACCCCCAATGCGGACATTGTCCGAACCGGTCATGATCTTTGCGTCACAGGTGGTGCGATCCCCCAGACGGGAAGCGGGCAGGCCATTGATAGAGACCCGCGAGGAGCCTTCCGCCATCTGTTGAGAACCGTCGTCAGAGCACTCCACCATGCTGTTGGTGGCAAGTGCGGCGGGTTTACTGTTGATAAAAACGTCAGGCGAACCGGTGGAGATGACGCCTTTTTTCGTCATGCTGGATGCCCCGGCATCCGCAATGCTGTCTCTTGCGGCAGTTGCCAGTTCACTGGTGAGATAACCGACCGCAAGGCTGGCGCCGATGAGCAGTACCCCGACGCCAATACAGGATGCTCCAAGGCCAGCAATAAACATCGCCCCCGCCGCGATCCCCCCCACGGCAGCAATCAGGCCACCAACGAGAGTTCCGGCAATCATCCCGGCCAGCGCGCCGGAGTGTCCAATATCATCACCCGCGCGAGCAGCTTCAAACATAACAATAATCCTTATCGTTAAGCGTGGAGGCGAAAACTCCCGAGCAATGAAAGAAACAGATCGCCGTCGCGGTCTGTCAGCGTTGAGGCGGAGGTCATGGTAAAGACCAGAATATGCGCATCATGTGTGTTAAACACGGCCTGCTGCTGCCAGATACGTTTCCCGTCGCGCAGGTAGCTGGCGTGCACATTTTCACCCTGTAAAAGGTTATCGCCCAGCACGACAGCATGGCGTTCGCTCTGTTTCCAGCCCTTAAGATGTTTTTCCATCAGTACCAATTGACGATTGATATAAGCCGAAAGATTTTCACCGGCGTTCAGCGTGTCGCGGGAAATATTGAACGCCGGGACGTCAGCGCCAGGCCGGGTGAAAATATTGACTGAGCGGTCCTGATAACCTTCAGGAAGAGCCACCTGTCCTTCATTAAACAGGCTGAATTGCGAATGTTCTGACATCAAGCGGGCCCCACCACATTTTGCAGAATTGTTAATTTTGTCACAGGGGTGTGATGTGGACTACTACAACATATAGTAGCTTCTGCCTAAATCAGATACTTCTTAGCGGCGCCTGTATCTCTATGTTTAATAAATGTTTTATGAAGGGTGTCGATACGAAAACCAATGAGTACAAGCGCTGGCGGTGGGCTCATCGGTGTCTCTGTAGTGGTCAACTAAAACTGGCCACCGAGAAAACAACGGTACGCGGGTCAGTGCGGAGGGTGAAGGTAATCTTCAGTCGCGTCTGGGCATACGTACCTACCTGAAAGGTCACAGTATAGATGACGGTAAAGCGCGGACCTTCCAGCCGTTTGTGGAAGTAAACTGGCTCCACAACACCCATGAGTTTGGTACGAAGATGGACGGGGTGAGCGTGTATCAGGACGGCGCGCGCAATATCGGAGAAATCAGAACTGGCGTGGAAGGCTGTGGGGTAACGTGGGCGTCAAGGTTGGTGGTAAAGGCTACAGAGATTTATCTGCGATGGTAGGGGTGAAATACAGCTTCTAGTTTGCGTTAAGCAGGCCGGTAATAGATAGACATGGCTGAATTAACGTCAGTGTGTCTATAATTACCTCGGTATAATTTATTTTAATGCAAGAGGGATAACGATGTGCAGGCATCTTTATCCCAAGTTTTTAACGTTAATATCTCTAACCGCTATAAAGCGGCGCAGATATTTTCCACACAAATACAAAAGCTGCGACTTTTCGCAGTAGTACCCTGTTATGCAAGTGTTATCTTGCTCACATTTTCATACAGCAGAGCGTTCTCATCGTTTGCAACGTGGTGGGATGATGATACAGTCCTATCTGTTTACAACTCAGGATTGTTACTGGCTAACAGGCAAAACCTAAGTGCTCCGCGCAAGCGGTGCACTTAGGTTTTTTTTTGCCTGTCGTTTACGAGGAGGCGCATTTACACGCATTCTACTTGTTGGTCTGACTTTATTTAAAGTGGCGCTTTGCAGTTATTATTGACTGCAGGGTAGGCTATTACATGAAATAAAATGATAACGGGCAATATATAAATTGCCTGCCATCGGTTACGCATTGAATAAATAAACAGGTCTCATTATGGCATATAAAAAAATATCTTATAAGCTCTATGCACTTGCCTTACTGACGGTATCGTCATTCACAATGGCACAAGACTGGAACGGGACGGTACTGGGTTTTGAAGCTCCACCTGACCCTGTATTGGGCGACATGCTTGGCATTCGTAAGATCCTCAATGACAATGGTTTTACCTACAACCTGGGGTATCTGAACGAAATCGCCTGGAATGGCGGCGGCGGGTACAACCATGATTCACACGTGGCCTATATTGATCAGTTCGCGCTGACCTTTAATCAGGATCTGGAACGCTGGACCGGGATCCCGGATGCTCGTATTGAAGGGAATATCGTTAACCGTAACCACGATGACAACCTGACGACCAAACGTGTCCAGGATCCGCGCGTCCCGTTTAACGATCTGTCCCAGGAGAGTTGGGGTGGGGGATCTATTACTCGCCTCGGCTGGCTGACTTTTGCCCGGAGCTTTGACGATCGTCGTTTGACCTGGCGTGTCGGCATGATGAACAAAGTCCAGACCTTCGACCAAATCATCCCTTGCGATTCCCAACTGCTCTCTCAGTGCGGAGGTAAGTCTGCCAACTCACTGACCTGGAGCAACTGGAACATACATACCTGGGGCACCACGCTGGAGTACAAAATTACGCCAACCGTGACCTTAAAGGGCGGGGTTATGGAGCAAAACCCAGATGCAACCAGCCGTAGTCATGCCTGGAGTTGGTCGACGAAAGGCAGTAAAGGCGTATTACTGCCAGTAGAAATTGAAACGCGCCCAATCATCAGCGGATTACCGGGGGTATATAACTTCGGTGTGCTGTACACCAATGCGCCGCAAACCGATCTCTATCACGGAAAATCTGGCGGTGCTGGTGCCACCGATCCGAATGGTTATACGAAACATAGCGATACCTGGTTTATGTATACCGGTTTTAACCAGCAACTGACTCAGCATGATGGTGATCCTAATCGTGGCTTGAGCACCTCACTGAGTTTCAGCCTTGCAGATCAGAGGACGAACGTTATCCATTCCGTGCTGGCCTCAACGTTCCGCTACCGTGGACTGTTTGATGCTCGCCCGAATGACACCATCGGTATTGGTGCAACCTGGTTCGATGCAAGCGACGAGTTTGCGCATAACCAGCGGTATATGAACAGCATCAGCGGCATTTCCGACTACAACAATCCGGGCTATTGCCCCGTACCTGGCCGCTCTATGAATGCTGAGATCTATTATCGCTTCCGTCCGGTTTCGTGGATCGAATTGCAGCCGGGTATTCAGTACTGGCATAACCCTGGTGGCGTCTCAGAGACCCAGGATGCTTGGGTTACCGAGCTGAAAACGGTGGTGACGTTCTAATACATAAACAGCTAATACGGCCAGAGCCGTCATGCTGTTTTATTCCTGACAAATAACAGAACGGGATTGTTACTGCACTATGCAGGCAAAACCTGAGCGCGTTCGCTGAATGTGGAACGTTCTCGGGTTTTTTCATTTTTATACTCAGTCAGATGGTGGCTGCGGGCACTGGACGTAAGGAACATCATATGAAACATCAAGCGCTGGCGAAAAAAATTATCGACCACGTCGGTGGTAAAGAGAACATTAACAGTCTGGTGCATTGCGCTACCCGGCTTCGCTTCAAATTGAATGATAACCAAAAAGCTAATGCACCAGCGCTAAAGCAATGCCCGGGTGTGATTATGGTCGTCGAAAGTGGCGGTCAGTTTCAGGTCGTCATCGGGAATGATGTGGGCGATGTCTGGCAGGCGGTGTGTGTTGAAGCCGGTCTGACGGATGATGCTCCTGCGGCGACGGAGAAAAAAGGCAATAAAAGTGGCGCCTTAGGGCACGTGATTGACATCGTATCTGGGATTTTCACGCCCTTTATTGGCGTGCTGGCGGCCTCCGGTATTCTCAAAGGATTGCTGGCCCTGGCAGTTGTTTGCGGATGGTTAACCACCGATAGCGCGACCTATAAAATCTGGTTTGCTGCCAGTGATGCGCTGTTTTTCTTCTTCCCACTGGTGTTGGGTTACACTGCCGGGAAGAAGTTCGGCGGTAATCCGTTTATTACCATGGTGATCGGCGGTGCGCTGACCCATCCGCTGATGATTGATGCGTTTACTGCCAGTCAACAAGCTGGCGCTATCACGGAAACCTTCCTTGGTATTCCGGTAACCTGGTTCAACTACAGTGCGTCCGTGATCCCGATTATTCTCGCATCGTGGGTGAGTTGCTGGCTGGAAAAAAAGAGTTCAGTACTGCTGCCATCATCCATGAAGAACTTTTTTTCGCCGCTGATTTGCTTAGTGGTTACGGTGCCGCTGACCTTCCTGATTATTGGCCCGGTAGCGACCTGGATTAGTCAGTTCCTCGCTAACGGCTACCAGTGGATTTATGTCCTTGCCCCGTGGCTGGCTGGTGCGGCGATCGGCGCTCTGTGGCAAGTGTGCGTGATCTTCGGCCTGCACTGGGGACTGGTCCCGCTGATGATCAACAACCTGGCTGTGCTGGGCCATGACACGATGCTGCCTATGTTGCTGCCAGCCGTGATGGGCCAGGTCGGCGCAGCGCTGGGGATCTTCCTGCGTAGCCGTGATACACGGCAGAAAATGCTGGCGGGATCCTCCGTGACGGCCGGTATTTTCGGTATCACTGAACCTGCGGTGTACGGCGTCAACCTGCCGCTCAGACGTCCATTTATCTTTGGTTGCATCGCGGGGGCAGTGGGGGGAGCCATTGTTGGCTTCAGCAATACCCACGTGTACTCCTTCGGATTTGCCAACATCTTCACCATTGCACAGATGATTCCGCCGGGTGGCGTCGATGCCACTTTATGGGGGGGCATCATCGGCACGGTGGTGGCGCTGATTCTGAGCTGTGTGATGACGATAGTCGCAGGATTGCCGGGGTTGAATGCACAAAATGCGGTGACGGGGTCGACCACGAGTGATGAAAATGAGCTCAAACAGCATCCATAAATAACGCCACAAACGCGATCTTAACGTTATACACCGGGAGGAGGGGCGCTACTGGCCTTCCTCCCATTGGCTTTTAAAGCAGGGGATTGATATGCGATACACATTAGTGGTTGGATTCACCTTTATCTGTTGCGCTGGCCTGGCCCAGGCCGCTGGCCCTGAAGTGAGGGTGGCGGATGGACGTATTTTGGGAAGTGAATACCAGGGCGTTGATGCTTTTAAGGGCATTCCGTTTGCTGCACCGCCCGTTGGGTCACTACGTTGGCAGCCCCCGCAGCCGGTAATAGCCTGGCAAGGTGTTCGTCCGGCAAAACACTATGGAAAAGATTGTCTACAAGAGCCATTTCCTGGGGATGCCGCGCCGTTAGGCGTAGGGTTTAGCGAAGATTGTCTGACGCTCAACGTGTGGCGACCGACTAACACCAGCGGCAAATTGCCGGTCATGGTCTGGATTTACGGCGGCGGCTTTGTCAATGGAGGCTCATCTCCTGCGGTGTATGCCGGGGATGCCTTTGCCCGCCAGGGTGTGGTGTTCGTTAGCTTTAACTATCGTGTAGGACGTTTTGGCTTTTTCGCCCATCCGGCGCTGGCTAACGATCCACTGCGGGGTAACTACGGTCTGATGGACCAACTTGCTGCGCTGAAATGGGTCAAAAATAATATCGCCAACTTCAATGGTGATCCGGACAATGTCACGCTTTTTGGCGAGTCTGCGGGGGGCTTCTCCGTTAACAGCCTGTTGACCAGCAAAGAAGCGTCGGGTCTGTTCCAAAAAACCATTATCCAGTCCGGCTCTGGCCGTCACAATATCGTCCCGCACCAGAACTGGCAGCAGGCAGAAAAAGCCGGTCTGGTATTTGCCGCCAAACACGGCGTCAACGGCGATGATGACAAGGCGCTGGAAGCGCTGAGACACCTTCCAGCCAACGAGGTGGTCAGTGGCCTTAATATGGCCACCATGCAAAGCCCGGATTACTCTGGACCGATGATCGATGGACGTATTATTACCGCTGAGCCTCACGAGCTGTACAGTAAGGGGAAATTCAATAAAGTGCCGCTGATGATTGGTGCAAACGACGCGGATATTGGTTTTGCACCGCAGGTCACTACGCGAGAACAGGCGTTTGCTCCGTTTGTTCCTGACCTGCGCGGCAAAGTGGCACAGGCCTATCGCGATATGTCACCACAGCAGACAGCCAACGCCATTGCCAGCGATAGCTTTATGGTTGAACCGGCGCGCTATATGGCCCGGGTATGGAGTGATAACCAGATTCCTGTGTGGCAGTATCGTTTTGGTTACGTGGCGCAGGCACTGAGTGACCAGACGTCTGGCGCGCAGCACGCCAGTGAAATTCCGTATGTTTTTAATACGCTGACGGCGCGTTATGCTGACACGGTGAAACCGCAAGATCAGGCAGTGGCCGCCCAGCTTAATCAGTATTGGGTGAATTTTGCCAGGCACAGCCAGCCTAATGCGCAAAATCTGCCTGAATGGTCTGCTTTCAACCGTCAGGTAGATAACCTGTTGTTGATCCCAGCGGCTGGAGCGCAACAGACGCGGACTCAGCGCGATCCGTGGCAAGAGAGACTGGATTTAGTCGAAACGCTGGTAAAGGAATAACGCATTTACTTTCGTTGGCAAGAATAAAAAATACCCCTTCAGTAATGTCGGGGTATTTTTGTTAACGCGATTACGCTTTCAGCAACGCGCCGTGGCTGGCGATAATTCCCTTGTACCAGTAAAAGCTCTCTTTGCGACTGCGCGCCAGCGTACCCGAACCATCTTGCTGCAGATCAACGTAGATAAAGCCATAGCGTTTGCCAACTTCGGCTTTTGATGCGCTAATCAGATCAATTGGGCCCCACGAGGTATATCCCATGAGATCCACGCCATCCGCGATCGCTTCGCGTACCTGGACCAGGTGATCGTTGAGATAGCTGATACGATAGTGGTCGTGAATGCGGCCTTCGTGGTCCGGTGTATCCTGGGCACCGAGCCCATTCTCAACGATAAATAGCGGTTTCTGGTAGCGATCCCACAGAACGTTCAGCAGCGTGCGTAAGCCCACAGGATCTATTTGCCAGCCCCACTCAGAGCTTTCGAGATGCGGATTGGGCACCATATCGAGAATATTACCCCGCATCTTCTCGACCAGTTCAGCATCTGCGGTGACGCAGCCGGTCATATAGTAACTGAAGGAGATAAAATCAACGGTGTGGCGTAATGCGTCATGATCCTGTGGCTCAATGTGTAATGTGATGTCGTTTTCACGGAAAAAACGCTGCATATAGCCCGGATAAGCCCCACGACACTGGACGTCTCCAAAGAACTGCCACTGACGGTTATCCTGCAACGTGGCAAAAACGTCTTCGGGTTTGCAGGACAGCGGGTAGGTGAGGCCACCCAGCAGCATGTTGCCAATTTTGGCATCAGGAATAATGTTATGCAGGGCTTTAACGGCCAGGCCGCTGGCCACCAACTGATGGTGGATTGCCTGGTAGATCTCTGCCTTGCTGCAGCCGTCCTGCAGACCGACACCGGTTAACGGCGCATGCAGGGACATGTTGATCTCGTTGAACGTCAACCACAGTTTGACTTTGTGCTGATAGCGAGTGAAAACGGTACGGGCATAGCGCTCAAAGAAGGTGATGACGTCGCGGTTTCCCCAGCCGCCGTAGTTTTCAACCAGTCCCCAGGGCATTTCGTAATGCGACAAGGTCACCATCGGCTGGATATTATGGCGCAACATTTCATCAAACAAGTTGTCATACCATGCCAGTCCGGCCTCGTTCGGCGCGGTTTCATCCCCTTGCGGGAAAATGCGGGTCCAGGCAATTGACACGCGCAAACAGGTGAAACCCATCTCGGCAAACAGCGCGATATCTTCCGGGTAACGGTGGTAGAAGTCGATGGCGACGTCCTTAATACTGTGCTGACCCGCGTGACGTGCGACAACGTTACCGAAAATGCCGTTGGGCAGCATGTCTGATGTTGACACACCTTTACCGTCTTCCTGCCATGCGCCTTCAACCTGGTTTGCCGCCATTGCGCCACCCCACAAAAATCCGTCGGGGAAAGTGTTGTTCATGGTGTTCTCCTTTAAAATTAGTGTTTGACGCACAGGAACGGATCACCAGCATTGACGTACGGTGTTTCATGCTGGTGTTTCAGTCCGTCAAAGTCGTCACTGTTGCTCATAATGATAGGGGTGCTCAGGTCAAAACCTTTGCTGAGAATGGCTTCACGATCGAAGGTAATCAGCAGTTCACCGGGGCGAATCTTGTCGCCTTCTTTAACATGCGCCGTGAAGTGTTCACCGTTAAGTTTGACGGTATCAATACCGACGTGAATCAGGATCTCAATGCCGCTGTCGCTGAGTAACCCAATGGCATGACGTGTTGAAAACAGGCTGGCAACTTCGCCACTGAAGGGGGCAACGACTTTTCCTTCTGACGGTATGATGGCTGCTCCTGCGCCCATCAGGCCACTGGCGAAGGTGGCATCCGGCACTTCATCAAGTGCAATCGTGACGCCACTCAGGGGCGCAAGTACCGTATTTTCATCGAGAGTTGCGGTAATGGTTGCCGGAATTGGCGTTGAGGCTGCCGATGCGGCAGGCAGGCCCGCAACAATGGTCATCAGACAGGCAAAGAGGAATGAAACGGTCACACCGATAATGGCTCCCCAGACGGTGAAATCAAAACCGCTTGTCGGAATGATTTGTGCCAGTGTGAAGATACTGGCCAGTCCAAAAGAATACACCTGGCTCAGGCTAAAGCCGACGATTGCGCCGCCGATGGCTCCCCCGACGCAACCAAAAATAAACGGGCGACGATAGGGTAGCGTGACGCCATATACGGCTGGTTCGGTGATGCCAAAGACACCGGCAACAGTGGCTGAGCCGGACAGCGCTTTCAGACGCTGATCGCGGGTTTTGATGAAAACCCCCAGCGTAGCACCGACCTGTCCAAATACGGCCGGCAGCAGGATAGCCAGCATGGGATCGTGACCCACCACGGCCATGTTATTCATCATCAACGGGATCAGTCCCCAGTGCAGGCCGAAGATCACGCACACTTGCCACAGGCCTCCGAGGATGCTACCCGCCAGCCAGGGGGCGAATTTATACATGGTCTGAAAACCGGCCGCCAGCAGTTCGCCAAGACCCGTTGCTAGTGGGCCAATTGCCAGAAAGGTTAACGGCACTGTGACGGACAGGCAGATGAGCGGGGTGAGGAAGTTTTTTACCGCAGAGGGCAGTACCTTGTTGCACTGTCGTTCCAGCCAGCAACAAAACCAGGCGGCAAAAATAACGGGAATTACCGAGGAGGCGTAGTTAATAAACACCACCGGGATCCCGAGGAATGTCTCAGTTGCGCCATCTGTGCTCGCGCGAAATGCAGCAATCATCATCGGGTGGATCAGGGCACCACCGATGACCATGGTTAAGAAGGGATTACCACCAAATTTTTTGCCGGCGGTGTAGCCGAGCACCATGGGCAGGAAATAAAACAATGTATCACCGGAGGCGAACAGAATACGCCAGGTTCCGCTGTTTTCGGTCATCCAGCCGCAAACCAGACTCAGGGCGAGAAAACCTTTGAGGATACCGCAGGCTGCCATCACGCCAAGAAACGGCGTAAAAATACCCGAAACCATATCAATAAATTTTGCCAGCAGACCCCCTTTATCGTCTGATTGTTCTGTACGGCTCGGGACATCATCGCTGATACCGGCTGCCTGACAGACGGCCAGCCAGACATCATGGACGTGGTTGCCAACAACAACCTGAAACTGCCCTCCGCTCTCGATGACCATAATAATGTCGGGATTGGCTTTCAGCGCCTCAGCATCGGCCAGGCTATCATCCTTAAGCTTAAAACGAAGCCTGGTTGCGCAGTGCACTACGCTGTTGATGTTTTCACCACCGCCCACGTGATGCAGGATATCGCTGGCCAGTTCCTCAAATTTCATGTTCATTCATCTTATCCGTACTGAGATCTTTAAAACCGAATGCTGAACGGCCTACCGGTCGGTGCTACTGGTTTTGCCCGCTAGCGTAGTCATTTTGCGTCGCGCAGCAATGGACTATTTTTTTAGCAATGCTTCGTATTGTGCCTGGAACGCGGGTGCATCCCAGGAACCGTCGAACAGGGTATAGGTGATGTATCCCTTATTGAGCCAACCGGAATCAGTCTCATTCTGCGTATTTTCTAGCGCGGCCGGGTTGAGGGTCTGTTTTGCCTGACCGTTGGCCATCAATTCATAACCGATTTGTGGTACCGGGAACCTTTCATTTTCGACGTAGCGTACCCCTTTGATCTCCGCTTTTGCCAGCGCAGGGTAGTTGATGCTCAGCCCGGAACCTTTTGGCAGCAGCAGCGTACCTGGCATGTGTCTGGCATTAAGGGTTTCAACGACCTCCACGACATAATCAACGGAGTCGGGCCAGTACTTGTGAGTGCTGGGCCATTTGTTCTTCATTTCTTGTTCGCTAAGGATATAGCCGATACTGGCGGCGATCGCCGGGTAGCCGTAGCGGATTGCTCGCGCCGCTGCGCTGACGGTCCCGGAGTTCACCTGCGCCATCCCGGTGTTGGGGCCGTCATTCACACCTGAAATGACCAGATCTGGAGGACTGTTTTTCAGCACGCTCTGCAAGCCGAAATCGACGGCGTCAGCGGGCGTTCCGGGGAAGCAGAAACGTTTGTCGCCGACTTTTTTGACATCGAACAGCTTACCGGTTTTAAACGTAATGGCTGAACCAATACCGCTCTGATTTGTGGTGGGGGCGACCATCCAGACGTCAAAACCTTTGGCTGCCAGTTTTTCCTGTAATGAGATACTGCCGGGAGATTCACAACCATCAACGTTGACAATCAGTATCTTCAGCGGCTCAGAGCTGGCGAAGGCAGAACAGGAAAACATGGACAGTAACGTTGCAGCGATGAGAGTTATTTTCATCTTTAATCCTTATCTCTGACTGGCGGGGCTGAATTCAGCGCAAAAAAAAACCTAAGGCACTTTGCTGCAGCTACGCAGCAGCAAAGTGCCTTAGGTTTTGCCTGATTCAGTAACAATCCCAGAACTACAACGAAAATACGCGTTGGAATCGATTTAGTCCAGATGTCCTCGCTGGTTTCTGTGACCGGTTTCACTTTTTGGGCTTAATACATCATGTTTGCGAGTGTAAATAATCCAATATGTCACTCACGTTAGGTGTGTGATCATATTTCTGCATTTTCTATTAATAAACATGATGTCATACGAAATTATTAGTGATATGGTTCCCGACCATTGGATTGTTACTGTATCCACAGGCAAAACCTACGCTCACCTTCCGGATCAAAATTAACCGATCAGGAAGTTGGCGTAGGTTTTTTTGTTTCTGATGTTTAAAAATGATAGGCGGAGGGTCACACGTGAAAAAATATTGCTTGCTTTCCTGGTGTTGGCTAGCGTGATTAATAGCCCAGTAGTGATGGCAAATAATAAGAGCAATGCCTCTGATGAGTAAGGCATAAACATTTATATCGCACGTCATGGTAAAACGTTTTTAAATACGTTTGATCGTGTTCAGGGATGGGCGGATTTCCCTCTTACCAATCAGGGTCGCCAGAACGCACGCTATTTAGGTGAGGGGTTGAAAGATATTAATTTTGATCGTTTCTATTCCAGTGATGCAGGCCGACAGCGTGAAACAATGGCCGTTGTATTAGCTCAGAAGGGTATCACTGATTATCATCTAAATGAACTGTCAGGCCTGCGTGAGGCTTTTTTTGGCAGTTTTGAAGGGGCGCACAATAAAGAGATGGCCAATGCTGCTGCGCACAAGCTCGGCATGGCCGATGGTGGTGAATTATTCAATGCGATGATGGCAGGTAAGATTGCGCTACGCGATAGCCAGAATGCGCTGGCAAGTGCCGATCCCCGCGGCCTGGCAGAGAATTATGCGCAGGTAAAAGCACGCAGGCCGCGCTGGACACCATTGTCGAACGGGCAAAAGCGGAGGGTGATAAAAATGTTCTGGTTATTTCATCCGGTATGTCAATGCAAATCATGATCTCTGATTTGACCTCCGATCCGGCCAGAAATAAACCCATTGCCAATGCCGCAGTAGTGAAAATAGTCTATGAAAATGGCCGTTATACGGTGCCAGAGAACGGCACATTGAAATATGTTGATGCAGGGAAGAAATCTCTTGCAGGTGAATAATAATATAATTAACTGATTTTCTTTTAGGGCTGAATGCAGGTGTGCCATTTTCAGGTAGGCCCGGTTTCGGCCGCTTCTGGGATAATGAAATGAATCTGATACGTATTTCTTTTACGTTTATTATGCTTGGGGTTTCTGCATCAGTCTGGTCTGTCAATAATAATGGGCAGGCACCTTCAACTACCCAATTTGATATAGGGGTTTTGCCCCCTTTATTTCCGATTCGCATTTAACACTGTCTGCCAAGAATTACTGAAAGTATCTGAAGGAGTATATGGCCAATCCTAAGCATGTGCATAGTGCGTGGGGGCAAGGATTCGCCGTTGACTATCCGTCTGGGTATTTTGCTGACATTATCGGCGTTGATGCTGTTTATTATAGCGTCATAAAGTTAGGGGCCAGTGATTACTTTAATTCTCGTGGTATTCTGTACAGCAAGGGTAAAGGAAATAAAAAAAGCAACGCCGAAGGGTTTTCTAAATTTAGTCAACGCAATATTAAGATGAAGTATGCGCTGGGCGACACACAACTGAATGCCCGCTGGGGCTGGCAGACATTCAAGAATTATGGCGTGATATCGAGCTCCACCCGACTCTCGCCAACGACGTACTCAGGCATTAGCGGTGGGGTGACCTACGGAGATGTGGCGCTTCACGGGGCGTATTTAGAAAACGCGATGGAACTTAATTCGCCTGAAAAGGTACATTTCCAGACGAATACCGGGCGGGATATTAATCATCTGGTTGGGGGGGATGTGAAGTGGAAAACACCGTTGATGGATGTTCAGTATGCGTATGGCGAAAGTCAAAACTACCTGCGCCGTCAGCCGCTGTTTAGCAACGTCAGACCACTTCCCCGGCTGAATATTGGCAGCCAAATTTACGCCACTCAGGCACTGGATGACTACCGCGCCATACCTGCTGATAAACGCGATTTTGACGAGCAAGCCTGGCATTTCGCCCTCGATATTACCTGGACAGCAGACCGCTGGAGCAATAAATGGGGTATCGGCTATACCGATGCCAGTAAAGCTAACGAAATTGGTTTCTATCCACGTCATCTGAGTAAAAACTCGCGTGGAACGTTTATCTCAATGGCTTACGCGCGTGATGATTACATGCGTGATGGCGAGTTGGTGATGGCCGACATGGCTGATTATCAGTTAACGCCTGCGCTGACCGTGGGTCTGGTTGGTAACATTGCGCAGTTCAATTACAAGGGCAACCATGTTCGCTCCGGTGAGATTAACGCCTTCAGTCGCTGGGTTCCCACCGATCCTGTGTTTAAAAACCTGACAGTGTGGGCCATGGTTGGCCCTGGATGGTCATACAAAAGCAAGGGCAAAACACCGGTGCACTACACGCGGGCACATGTTCTGGCCTCTGAAATTATCATTGAATACCGCTTTAATATGTTCTGAATTGGATAAAAATAGCGCGCGATCTGAATCACGTTTTTCACCCAGGCAGTTCAAATAAAAACGCCGAAGTGTTAGATTACGTGAATGGATTGTAACTGCGTACTGCAGGCAAAACCTGATTTCTGGCGACTGTCAGGAGTCAGGTTTTTTTGTTTTTGGGGTTCAGATGATCATCGCCAAAATTCTTAATAATAATGTTGTCGTTATCCTCGATGCACAGCAGCGCGAACAGGTCGTGATGGGTCGTGGTCTTGCGTTTCAGAAGCGGGTCGGCGACGCGCTGGATGAGTCGCGTATCGAGAAAGTGTTCGCACTGCAAAGTGATGAGCTGGTTAACCGTTTGGGGGATTTGATGAATCAGATCCCGCTCGAGGTGATGACCACCTGCGATCGCATTATTGAACTGGCGCGCTCGCGGTTGGGGAAACTACAGGAGAGCCTGTACATTACCCTAACCGACCATTGCCACTATGCCATTGAGCGACAAAAAAAAGGGCTGGCGATCAAAAATGCGCTGTTATGGGAAACTCGGCGTTTGTATCCACGGGAGTTTGAACTGGGACAGGAGGCGAGGGCGATTATCAGTCAACGGCTTAATGTGGATCTGGCGGAAGATGAGGCCGGGTTTATTGCACTTCATTTGGTGACCGCGCAACTTAATAGTGAAATGCCTGAAGTGATGCACATCACTCAGGTGATGCAGGAGATCCTCAATCTGGTGAAGTATCAACTGCGTCTGGAATATGATGAAAGTACTCTGAGCTACCAGCGCTTTGTGACGCATCTAAAATTCTTTGCACAACGCATGCTGACGCGTACCGTGGTGCCGGATGATGATGCAACGTTGCATAGTGCCGTCAAAGAAAACTATTCCCGGGCATGGGGATGTGCTGAGAAAATTGCGTTGCATTTGCGCAAAGTGTACCAGCGAGAACTGACGACCGAGGAGATCATGTTCCTCACCATTCACATTGAGCGCGTGCGTAAGGAAGTCTGACGGTAAAGCGGGATACAAAAAAAACACGCGATGGTGTGGTTTTTTAATGTATTTAATTTCTGATGCTACATCATGGCAGGTATTGAATTGTTATGAGATGAGTTGAGACATAATGAAAAGAAAAATCCACGCAATTGCGTGGATTTTAGGGTTTTGTGGTATTCATGAGATTCAATAAAATCTCATGAGACAACCGAAACGGTTTAGACGTTGAACAGGAAGTTCATCACGTCGCCATCTTTAACGATATAGTCCTTACCTTCGGCGCGCATCTTACCGGCTTCTTTCGCACCTTGTTCACCTTTATAGGTGATGAAATCTTCGAATGCGATGGTCTGGGCACGGATAAATCCTTTTTCGAAATCGGTATGGATTTTACCTGCCGCTTGCGGTGCAGTAGCGCCGACCGGGATGGTCCACGCGCGAACTTCTTTGACACCTGCGGTGAAGTACGTCTGCAGGTTCAGTAGTTCGTAACCGGCACGAATAACGCGGTTCAGACCCGGCTCTTCGATCCCCAGTTCTGCCATAAACTCTTCGCGATCGGCATCGTCGAGTTCAGCGATATCGGATTCAACGGCGGCACACACGGCAACCACGACAGAACCTTCTGCTGCTGCGATTTCGCGCACTTTATCGAGGTACGGGTTATTTTCAAAACCGTCTTCGTTCACGTTGGCGATATACATTGTTGGCTTCAGGGTCAGGAAGCTCAGGTATTTGATTGCCGCTTTGTCTTCGTCGGTCAGATTTTTCAGCGCACGCAGCATGCCTGCGTTTTCCAGCTGCGGCAGACATTTTTCCAGTGCGGCCTGTTCGGCTTTAGCGTCTTTATCGCCGCCTTTGGCTTTCTTCTGCACGCGGTGCAGGGCACGTTCGCAGGTGTCGAGATCAGACAGTGCCAGCTCGGTATTGATAACATCAATATCGTCAGCCGGATCGACTTTGTTATTCACGTGGATGATGTTGTCGTTTTCAAAGCAGCGAACAACGTGACCGATAGCTTCGGTTTCACGGATGTTGGTCAGGAACTGATTACCCAGGCCTTCACCTTTGGATGCGCCTTTCACCAGACCTGCGATGTCGACGAATTCCATAGTGGTGGGGAGAATGCGCTGCGGCTTAACGATCTCGGCCAGTTGGTCCAGACGAGGATCGGGCATTGGTACGACACCGGTATTCGGTTCGATAGTGCAGAACGGGAAGTTTGCCGCTTCAATACCGGCTTTGGTCAGCGCATTGAACAGGGTAGATTTCCCGACGTTGGGCAAACCGACGATACCGCATTTGAATCCCATGATTTAAATCACCTTAATATCTTGATAATCAACCTGTTGTAGAAAACAGATTGTAGAAAAGTAAATAACTTTGCCTATTATACACAGCGAAAGGCAAAAATGCCGCATATCCCTGCTTATTGCGCTTTAAAGGTATGCAGCCGGCTCGTTGCTTTAGTCAGGCCATCTTTGAACCAAATCTCCGTGCAACGGGCCGCTTCGTCAATGGCTTCATCAATTAACTTCTGTTCAGAAACAGGCGGTTTGCCTAACACGAAGCCCACAACTTTGTTTTTATCGCCGGGATGCCCGATTCCGACACGTAAGCGATGAAAGTTAGGGTTATTGCCCAACTTGCTAATGATATCTTTCAGCCCGTTATGTCCGCCGTGTCCACCGCCCAGTTTAAACTTCGCCACGCCGGGAGGGAGATCCAGTTCGTCGTGAGCGACCAGAATTTCATCGGGATTAATACGGTAAAAGCTGGCCATTGCGCCAACCGCTTTGCCGCTCAGATTCATAAATGTGGTCGGGACTAAAAGGCGAACATCTTCGCCCTCCAGCGTCACTCGGGAGGTATAACCAAAGAATTTAGGCTCATCGCGCAGGGGGGCGCGCAACCGCTCTGCCAGTAAATCAACAAACCATGCGCCAGCATTGTGTCGCGTTGCTGCGTATTCAGCGCCGGGGTTTGCCAGGCCGACAATCAATTTAATCGTCACGCTATTTGTCCTGAGTATGTCTATCACTGGCGCGTAGTGTACTGTCTGCGGCGTCGCTTGACAAAAAACAGCGTGCGTTGAGAGAAGAACTGAATAATTTCCCTTGTGGACTATTGAAATGTCAAGGTGTTCAGGGGGTTATTTGTAAAGTTTTGTTGAACAGATGTTTGTAATTGTGATCGTTCCCGCACATGCAAAGATAACTGTTGTCTATACTTTACACATAAGGATTAGGGGTATTCCCTGCAACAACCCAAAAGTTCCGGAGGTGACACATGAAACGCAAAAACGCTTCGCTACTCGGCAATGTGCTCATGGGGTTGGGTTTAGTGGTAATGGTTGTTGGTGTTGGTTATTCCATTTTAAATCAGCTTCCGCAGTTTAACCTGCCGCAGTTTTTCGCACACGGCGCAGTGCTCAGTATCTTTGTCGGCGCAATCCTCTGGCTGGCAGGGGCGCGTGTTGGCGGGCATGAACAGGTGAGTGACCGATACTGGTGGGTTCGCCACTACGATAAACGGTGTCGTCGCAGCGATAATCGTCGTCACAGCTAAGTTTACGTTGCCTGTCGCTTTTTAATTACCGGTCCGCAAAGGCGCAGACCGGTAATTGTCAGTGATTACAAATCAGCCAGTGCGGCGTCGCGATTTGGGAAGAACGCCAGACGACCAGGGATTGGCTGGATACCTGCGCGCGCCATGGTGCGTAATGGCTGGAACTCCAGATTACTGATCCGCAACTCGCAGCCTTCGGGTAAACGCTTCACAAAGCGCTGAAAGGCGTCCAGACCGCCAGCATCCAGCACCGGTACCGCATCCCACTTCAGAACAACGATACGTTTGCCTTCAATACGTGATTCCAGATCGGTAAAGAGACCTTCAGCCGCCGCAAAGAACAGTGGCCCAATCACACGCAGCACCAGCACATCATCCGGAACGTCGACGTTCACTGTCGCCAGACGCGTCATACGGGCAATGCGACGCATAAAGAGCAGGGAAGCGAGAACAATCCCCACGCTAATGGCAATCACCATATCAAACAGTACCGTCAGTGACATACACATCAGCATGACGATGATGTCGTCCTTCGGCGCATGGCGCAGCAGGTCTACGACTTTGTGGGCTTCGCTCATATTCCAGGCGACCATTAGCAGCAGGGCCGCCATCGCGGAAAGCGGCAGCCAGGAAAGCAGCGGCGCCAGTACCAGAAGGGCAAGGATAACCAGAATGGCGTGGATCACGGCAGAGACAGGTGAAGTCGCGCCAGCGCGGACGTTAGCCGCAGAGCGGGCAATCGCCGCCGTCGCCGTAATGCCGCCAAAGAACGGTGCGACGATGTTACCCAGACCCTGACCGATCAGTTCGCTGTTGGCCTTATGCTTGGTGCCGGTCATACCGTCAAGCACCACGGCGCACAGCAGGGATTCAATCGCCCCAAGCATTGCCATTGAGAATGCCGCTGGAAGCAGGGCGCGCAGAGAGGCCCAACTGAGCGTGAAATCGGAATTCGGCAGATTCCACGGCAGCACTAATTGCGGCAGCAGTTGCGGAATGCCGCTCCCCTGTGAACCATCGGCGAGAATATAGTGGAACTGGGAACCGATGGTGGCGACGTGTCCCCCGGTCAGATTGACGATCCCCATGACCGCACAGCCTGCCAACAGCGCCGGAAGGTGTCCTGGCAGACGGATCCCCAAACGGGGCCACAAAATCAGGGTTCCCAGCGTGACGACGCCAATAGCGGCATCGCCCAGATTGATTGTCGGCAGCGCCATAAACAACGCGCCGACTTTCTGCAAATAGTGCTCCGGAACATGGGCCAGTTGCAGACCAAGAAAATCTTTAATTTGCATGGTCCCAATGGTGATACCAATACCGGACGTAAAGCCCAGGGTCACGGAGACAGGAATGTATTCGATCAGGCGACCAAAACGGGCCAGGCCAAAAAGGATCAGAAAAATACCGGACATCAGGGTCGCGACCAGCAGACCAGCCAGCCCGAACTGCTGCGACACCGGATAGAGGATCACCACAAACGCGGCGGTGGGGCCGGAGACGCTAAAGCGTGAACCGCCGGTCAGGGCAATGACAATCCCGGCCACGGCAGAGGTATAAAGACCGTACTGCGGCGCGACGCCACTGCCAATGGCCAGGGCCATGGCCAGTGGAATGGCAATGATCCCAACGGTTATCCCGGCGATGAGATCTCGCGTAAATCGTGAAGCGGTGTATTTCTCTTTCCAACAAGCGTCGATGAGGGCGCGGAAAGGCATCACATGTGAGGAAAATAATCTGTTCACAATAATGTTTCATCCATGAGCGCATCATCTGTCAACTTAATGGCAGGTGAAGGAGGCATCAGTCAAATCCACTTCATCCTTCAGGTTGCCTCTTCGTTGGCGGCCTTCATTCGCCCCGTCACGTACTGGCTGTACGTTCCTGGGAACTCATTTATTTGCTGTCTTGATTGATGCAGCCTGAATGATATTGTGGAGAAATAAATACTAAATAGACAAAAAAACCCGCCGCAGCGGGTCTTTGAGCCGGGTTCGATTAATGTTCGAACATAGCAGAGATTGATTCTTCGTTGCTGATACGACGAATCGCTTCGGCCAGCATACCCGACAGGGTCAATGTACGCACATTCGGCAGTGATTTGATTTCATCGCTCAGTGGAATGGTGTCACAGACAACGACTTCATCAATCACAGAATTACGCAGGTTATTTGCCGCATTACCGGAGAAGATCGGGTGAGTTGCGTAGGCGAATACACGCTTAGCACCACGTTCTTTCAGCGCTTCTGCTGCTTTGCACAGCGTACCACCGGTATCGATCATATCATCAACCAGCACGCAGTCACGGCCAGCGACGTCACCGATGATGTGCATCACCTGAGAAACGTTAGCACGCGGACGGCGTTTGTCGATGATAGCCATATCGGTATCATTCAGCAGCTTAGCGATAGCGCGGGCACGCACGACGCCACCGATATCCGGAGAAACCACAATCGGGTTGTCCAGGTTCAGCTGCAGCATGTCTTCTAACAGAATTGGGCTACCGAATACGTTATCAACCGGTACGTCAAAGAAGCCCTGGATCTGTTCAGCATGCAGGTCAACGGTCAGTACACGGTCAACGCCGACGCTGGACAGGAAGTCCGCGACGACTTTTGCCGTAATCGGCACACGAGCGGAACGTACACGACGGTCCTGACGCGCATAGCCAAAGTAAGGGATAACGGCGGTGATACGGCCTGCGGAAGCACGGCGCAGAGCATCGACCATAACGACCAATTCCATCAGGTTGTCGTTCGTTGGGGCACAAGTGGACTGGATGATGAAAATATCACCACCGCGTACATTTTCATTAATTTGTACGCTGACTTCGCCGTCGCTAAAGCGACCTACAGCGGCGTCGCCGAGAGAAGTGTACAGGCGGTTGGCAATACGTTGTGCTAGTTCCGGGGTGGCGTTACCAGCAAAAAGCTTCATATCAGGCACGAGAAGAACCTCAGGCATGCGTCCATTGGTGGATAGAATCTGCCAAAAACTGTGCGGGCCAGGCATATCCTATCCAGGCGGTGTATTAAAGAGCGCGATGCAACGTCTGGAACAAGGTGACGTTGTCACCGAAACTCAGCTTGCCCGGCTTACTCGTCATCATTCACATTTCGTGGCCGCTGGCGTCGTGTACTCGCACCGGGCGCATACGGCTGTATACGCCTGGCGATGGGTAAACTCGCCAACTTCCTGAAACGCGGACAATTTAGAGTAACGTTTTATGCAATGGGGAGAGGTTGACACCTTTCGCCACAAAGCCATTAAACCATTCCGGGGCTTGCTCAAGCACCTGGCGTGCATGGGACTCTGTATCAAATTCAGCAAAGACACAGGCCCCTGTACCAGTCAGGCGCGACGGCGCGTATTCTAACAGCCAGGAAAGCGCCGCATCAACCTCGCGAAAACGTTTTCTTGCGATAACCTCGCAATCGTTGCTGAATTCACATTTTAATAACGTTTCTATTGACCTTTTTGGCGTGTTACGTGGAAGTTGCGGATCTTTGAAAATAGTGGGTGTAGGGATGCTTACGCCAGGATGCACCACCAGATACCATTTCTCGGGTGGCGTGACCGGCGTCAGGATTTCTCCCACGCCTTCAGCAAACGCCGCATGCCCGCGAACAAAGACCGGCACGTCCGCGCCCAGCGTTAAACCCATTGCGGCCAGTTCATCAACTGGGAGTGCGCACTGCCACAGATGATTCAGCGCCACCAGGACGGTGGCCGCATTGGAAGAGCCGCCGCCCAGACCGCCGCCCATCGGCAAACGTTTCTCAATGCGAATATCCGCACCGCTTCCCGCAGGGAGTTGTCCACGCGCAGAGGCGGTATTCATCAGCAAACGCGCGGCGCGAACGATCAGATTATCGTCGTTCTCAACGCCGTCGACAGGCGTTAGCAGATGGAGCTCACCATCGTCACGTGTTTCAATGCTGATGGTGTCGCCATAGTCCAGAAACTGGAACAGCGTTTGCAGTGTGTGATAACCGTCCGCACGCTGTCCGGTGATGTATAAAAAGAGATTCAGTTTTGCCGGAGATGGCCAGTGGGTCATCATTTCACAATCCAGTTATCCATTTTCAGCTTAATGCGCTGACTTCCGTCAGACAGTTCCATATTGGCAGGCATTGCAGGCTGCGTTTTGCTGTCATAGTCGCCGTAGACCACCTTCCAGTTTCTCCCGTCCTGGCGGTATTTCAGTTCGCTCAGACGGTACTTGTCGTCCAGCGTGTAATCGGTGGCATCGCCCGGCAGCCCCAGGATCCACTGACGCAGGCTATTGAGCGGAATAGGCATCCCGGTCAGCTTGCCAATCATCTCTTCTGCGTCGTCGGCGGTATAGTGCTTACCTTTGTTGTCGACAAGCTCCACATTACCAGGTTGAACATTCAGTTCCAGCTCCGTACTGCCCAGCGGATTCGTTAACAGCAGACGATAGTTGTCCTGTCCCGTTTGTTGCCAGAAGAAGCGGGCGTAAACTTTCTGTTGGTTGGAAATATAGGCAAATGCGCCGCGCGTCTGATACTGGTGCAGGTTGCGCACCTCCTGCTGATGCTGACGCCATTGCGGGGAATCCGGGCTTTGACCGGGGCCTTTCGGGGCGTTGATGGCACAGGCAGTGAGAACCAGGCTCGCCAGCGGCAGCAGGCGGATCAGACGAAAATCAGGCAGGGTCATAGTGATGACAAATCCTTGTTGTACGGTGCAAAAATTGCCTGATGGCGCTACGCTTGTATCAGGCCTACAAACGCAACCCGTAGGCCGGAGCAGGCGAATGCGCTGCCATCCGGCAACATCTTGCCATCGGTTGCAGTTATAACCCTTAATGCTAGCGCCGCCACAGGGTATCGTCTATGGTCAAGTTATCTTAATTTGTGCGGTAAGCTATTACTCCAAAAGGGGGGACTCTCTTTTATTGACCTCGCGCATCCTGTATGATGCACCCAGTCTAACCTTATCAACGCTGGTACTATTCCCGCACACATGACCCTTTTAGCGCTTGGTATTAACCATAAAACAGCACCGGTATCGCTGCGAGAACGCGTCACGTTTTCGCCGGATACGCTCGATCAGGCGCTGGAAAGCCTGCAGGCGCTGCCGATGGTGCGAGGCGGAGTGGTGTTGTCTACGTGTAATCGTACCGAGCTATACCTTAGCGTTGAAGAGCAAGAAAACCTGCAAGAAGCGCTGATTCGTTGGTTATGCAATTACCATAACCTGAACGAAGAAGACCTGCGCAACAGCCTCTACTGGCATCAGGATAACGACGCCGTCAGCCATCTGATGCGCGTTGCCAGCGGTCTGGATTCCCTGGTGCTGGGCGAACCGCAAATCCTCGGGCAGGTGAAAAAAGCGTTTGCTGATTCAAGCCGGGGGCATCTGAATGCCAGCGATCTGGAGCGCATGTTCCAGAAGTCGTTTTCGGTGGCCAAACGCGTTCGTACAGAAACCGAGATCGGCGCCAGCGCTGTCTCTGTGGCGTTTGCCGCCTGTACGCTGGCGCGGCAAATCTTCGAGTCGCTGTCCACCGTGACCGTGTTACTGGTCGGGGCGGGGGAAACCATCGAACTGGTTGCGCGCCATCTGCGCGAACACAAAGTGAAGAAAATGATCATCGCCAACCGTACCCGCGAACGTGCGCAGGTATTGGCGGATGAAGTTGGCGCCGATGTTATCTCGCTCAGCGAGATCGACGAACGTTTGCAGGATGCGGATATTATCATCAGTTCGACGGCCAGTCCGTTGCCGATAATCGGTAAAGGGATGGTCGAACGGGCGCTGAAAAACCGCCGCAACCAACCGATATTGCTGGTTGATATCGCCGTTCCGCGCGATGTTGAACCGGAAGTCGGGAAGCTGGCGAACGCGTATCTTTACAGTGTTGATGACCTGCAAAGCATTATTTCGCACAATCTGGCGCAGCGTAAAGCGGCGGCCGTGGAAGCGGAAACCATTGTTGAACAGGAAACCAGCGAATTTATGGCCTGGCTGCGCGCTCAAAGCGCCAGCGAGACTATTCGCGAATATCGTAGCCAGTCAGAACATGTTCGTGATGAATTAACCGCAAAAGCGTTAGCCTCCCTTGAACAGGGCGGAGACCCGCAGGCTATTATGCAGGATCTGGCATGGAAACTGACCAACCGCCTGATTCATGCGCCAACCAAATCTCTTCAGCAGGCCGCCCGTGACGGGGATGACGAACGCCTGAATATTCTGCGCGACAGCCTCGGGCTGGAGTAGCAGCACACCAATCTTATTTTTACAGGGTGCATTTACGCCTATGAAGCCTTCTATCGTTGCCAAACTGGAAGCCCTGCATGAACGCCATGAAGAAGTTCAGGCCTTGTTGGGTGATGCGGGAACCATCGCAGATCAGGAACGCTTTCGCGCTTTGTCGCGTGAGTATGCGCAATTAAGCGATGTTTCTCGCTGTTTTACGGACTGGCAACAGATTCAGGACGATATTGAAACAGCACAGATGATGCTCGACGATCCTGAAATGCGTGAAATGGCGCAGGATGAACTGCGCGAAGCAAAAGAAAAATGCGAACAACTGGAACAACAGCTACAAGTTCTGCTGTTGCCACAAGATCCGGACGACGAACGTAACGCATTCCTTGAAGTGCGTGCCGGAACCGGGGGTGATGAAGCGGCATTGTTTGCCGGCGATCTGTTCCGTATGTACAGCCGCTATGCCGAAGCTCGCCGCTGGCGGGTGGAGATCATGAGCGCTAACGAAGGCGAACACGGCGGATATAAAGAGATCATTGCCAAAGTGAGCGGCGACGGCGTTTACGGCAGACTGAAATTCGAATCCGGCGGTCATCGTGTGCAGCGTGTCCCGGCGACGGAGTCACAGGGGCGTATCCATACTTCCGCCTGTACCGTGGCGGTGATGCCGGAATTACCCGAAGCGGAACTGCCGGACATCAACCCGGCCGATCTACGTATTGATACCTTCCGTTCATCAGGGGCGGGTGGTCAGCACGTTAACACCACCGATTCGGCAATCCGTATTACCCACTTACCCACCGGCATTGTCGTCGAGTGTCAGGACGAACGTTCGCAGCATAAGAACAAAGCCAAAGCGATGTCGGTGCTGGGGTCGCGCATTCGTGCAGCCGAACTGGCAAGACGTCAGCAGGCAGAAGCCTCTGAGCGCCGTAACCTGTTAGGCAGCGGCGATCGCAGCGATCGTAACCGCACCTATAACTTCCCGCAGGGGCGCGTGACCGATCACCGCATCAACCTGACGCTTTACCGTCTTGATGAGACGATGGAAGGTAAACTGGATATGCTCATTGAGCCGATTGTCCAGGAGTATCAGGCCGACCAACTGGCAGCGTTGTCTGAGCAGGAATAATGGATTACCAGTACTGGCTGCGTGACGCGATAAGTCAATTAGCGCAGAGCGAAAGCCCGCGTCGCGATGCCGAGATCCTTCTGGAGTATGTGACCGGCAAAACGCGTACCTTTATCCTGGCGTTTGGCGAGACGGTATTAACCGACACGCAGTGCGAGCAACTGAGCGTACTGCTTGCCCGCCGCCAACGGGGAGAACCCATTGCCCATTTGATTGGGGTGCGTGAATTCTGGTCACTGCCGCTGTTTGTCTCTCCCGCGACGCTGATCCCGCGTCCTGATACCGAGTGTCTGGTCGAACAGGCGCTGGCGCGTTTGCCTGACTCCGCATGTCGCATTCTTGATTTGGGAACCGGGACTGGCGCCATTGCGCTGGCGCTGGCGAGCGAACGCCCGGACTGCGATGTGGTTGCGGTCGACCGCATGGCCGACGCGGTCGCGCTGGCGTTGCGTAATAAAGCACATCTGGCGATCCCCAATGTCCGTATCCTGCAAAGCGACTGGTTCAGCGCATTGCAGGGGCAGTCGTTTGAGATGATCGTCAGTAATCCTCCGTATATTGATGAACAAGACCCGCATCTTTCTCAGGGCGATGTGCGATTCGAACCGCTGTCGGCGCTGGTTGCTGACGATCAGGGGATGGCGGATATCGCACACATTATTGCGCAGGCGCGCCATGCGCTGACGCCCGGCGGCTACCTGCTGCTGGAGCACGGCTGGCAGCAGGGGGCGTTGGTCAGAGACGCGTTCAGTCTGGCGGGGTACACACAGATTGAGACTTGCCGTGATTATGGCGATAACGAGCGTATTACGCTTGGACGTATCGCGTTATGACGGCGTTTACCCTGCTCATTGGCGTTCATCTCATCAGCATTGCGCTTTCAGTCAGCCTGCTGACCCTGCGTTACTGGTGGCGTTACAGCGGAAATCCGCTGGCAACGGCCCGCTGGGCGCGGATTGTGCCACCGGTCATTGATACCGTATTGCTGCTCAGCGGCGCGGGATTAATCCTTAAAACGCACATCCTGCCATTCACCGAACAAGGTACATGGCTGACTGAAAAGTTGTTTGGAGTTATCATTTACATCGTTTTGGGTTTTATTGCGCTTGATTACCGTCAGGTGCGCAGTCAGCAGGCGCGTGTTATCGCTTTCCCGCTGGCGCTGGTGGTGCTGTACATCATCATTAAACTCGCCACCACAAAAATACCGTTACTGGGGTAAGTCATGAAGTCGTTAGCTGATTTCGAATTTAACAAAGCGCCATTGTGCGATGGGATGATCCTGGCATCGGAGTCGATCCGTCTGGATTTCCCCACGCAATCTGTCTATGACGAGCTGGAACGACTGGTCAGCCTGGCGCACGAAGAAATTAACCAGCTCCTGTCTCAGGATGAGCAGGTGGAAAAACTGCTGGCGCTGTTTTATGGCGAATGGGGATTTACGGATACCCAGGGCGTCTACCGTCTGTCTGATGCTTTATGGCTCGATCAGGTGCTGAAAAACCGCCAGGGCAGCGCAGTCTCGCTGGGGGCTATCTTGCTGTGGGTGGCTAACCGCCTTAATCTCCCGCTGGTTCCGGTGATTTTTCCGACGCAGCTGATTCTGCGAATTGAATCACTGGAAGGGGAAATGTGGCTGATTAACCCGTTCAACGGTGAAACGCTCGATGAGCATACGCTGGAAGTCTGGCTGAAGGGCAATATCAGCCCGGTGGCGGAACTGTTCAATGAGGATCTGGACGAAGCCGATAACGCTGAAGTGATCCGTAAATTGTTGGACACCCTGAAGTCATCATTAATGGAAGAGCGGCAGATGGAACTGGCATTGCGCGCCAGCGAAGCGTTGCTGCAATTTAATCCAGAAGATCCGTATGAGATACGTGACCGCGGATTGATTTACGCGCAACTGGAATGCGAGCATGTTGCGCTGACCGATTTAAGCTATTTCGTTGAACAGTGTCCGGAAGACCCGATCAGCGAAATGATTCGTGCGCAGATTAATACTATTTCGCACAAGCAAATTGTACTGCATTAATTTATCGACATTCTTACTCATCACTAAGGCGATCCTATGAAACAAAAAGTGGTTAGCATTGGCGACATCAACGTGGCAAATGACCTGCCGTTCGTGCTGTTTGGCGGTATGAACGTGCTGGAATCCCGCGATCTTGCGATGCGCATTTGTGAGCACTATGTGACTGTTACTCAGAAACTGGGTATTCCTTACGTGTTCAAGGCCTCTTTTGATAAAGCCAACCGTTCTTCGATTCACTCTTACCGTGGCCCAGGCCTTGAAGAAGGGATGAAAATCTTCCAGGAACTGAAGCAGACGTTTGGCGTGAAAGTGATCACCGACGTTCATGAAGCCAGCCAGGCGCAGCCTGTTGCGGATGTCGTTGACGTGATTCAGTTACCCGCGTTCCTCGCGCGTCAAACCGACCTGGTTGAAGCGATGGCGAAAACCGGTGCCGTTATCAACGTGAAAAAACCCCAGTTCGTAAGCCCAGGTCAGATGGGTAACATCGTCGACAAATTCCACGAAGGCGGCAACGACAAGGTTATTCTGTGCGATCGTGGCGCTAACTTTGGTTACGATAATCTGGTCGTCGATATGCTGGGCTTTAGCGTGATGAAGAAAGTCTCCGGTAACTCTCCGGTTATTTTCGACGTCACCCACGCGCTGCAGTGCCGCGATCCGTTTGGCGCAGCCTCTGGCGGTCGTCGTGCTCAGGTTACCGAACTGGCGCGCGCCGGTATGGCGGTAGGTCTGGCGGGTCTGTTTATTGAAGCGCATCCGGATCCAGTCAACGCAAAATGTGACGGCCCGTCTGCGCTGCCGCTGGCTAAACTGGAGCAATTCCTGACCCAGATTAAAGCGATTGACGATCTGGTGAAAAGCTTCGACGAACTCGACACCGAGAACTAAGTCATTTTTGTGTGCCCGATAGCGCTGGCGCTTATCGGGCCTACAATCTGTTTGGTCGTTCCTGAATTTATTCACATTGTAGGCCGGTTAAGCGTATGCGCCACCCGGCAATCGGTCAGGCAAAAATTGTCATCAAATAGGCGACAAACAATGCCAGATGCGCCGCGCCGTTCAGGACGTTGGTGCGCCCCGTTGAAAATGAAATGTGGCAGAGGACTAACGATGTCACCATCACAATCATTTCTGGTGCGCCTAGCCCAAAGACCAGATCGTTGCCGGTTGCCCATGCAATCAGCGTGACGACCGGGACGGTCAGGGAAATCGTCGCCAGCACGGAACCGAAAAACAGGTTCATGGCGCGCTGTACCTGGTTGCTCAATACCGCTTTCAGTGCTCCCAATCCTTCAGGGGAGAGAATCAACAGCGCCACCAGGAAACCGGTAAATGCCACAGGCGCATTCATCTCGGTCAATAACATTTCCAGCGGGCTGGCATTCATTTTGGTTACGGCAATCACCGCAATCAGATGCACGATCAGCCATATCGCGTGCCACATATTGCTGTGTGCTGAGGGTTTGCCGTGATGCGGGTCATCGTCATCGCCCTCATCTTCATGCTCGTAGATGAAAAGACTTTGGTGCGTTCTGGTTTGAATCAGCAAAAATACGCCATACATCGCGGCGGAAATCGCGGCAACCAGCAGTGCCTGACCGGTGGAGAAATTCGCATCCGGCAGCGCCATTGGAAAAACCAGCACGATAATAGCCAGCGGGAACAGAGCAATAAGATATTGCTTAATCCCAAATAAATTCACATATTGCGTGGCGAATTTACGCCCGCCTAACAGTAAAGAAAAACCGACCAGACCACCGGTCACGATCATAATGATTGAATATAGCGTGTCGCGCATCAGGGTTGGCGCAGCATCGCCGGTAGCCATAAGCGCAGAAATTAAACTGACTTCGAGAATGACCACCGAGAGGCTTAAAATCAGTGAGCCATAGGGTTCGCCGAGTCGATGGGCTAATACATCCGCGTGACGGACAACGCTAAACGCGCTGCTTAAAATACCAATAAGGGCAAGAATATTAATGCCGATGACCGCTGGTAGTGACTGACTGCCTCCCCACAGGAACAGTACCACCAGGGCAACCACCGGGAAAATAAGCGAAGTCTCCTTGTGGCGGGTTTTTACCGCCTCATGCGCATGCGTCATTTTGATTCTCCAACTGTGCAGGTGCTTTTAATTATAAATGTAACAAAGATTGTAAAAAGTAACAGAAAACGCAGCCTGACCAGAGTGGTTTTACGAAATTTTACCGCATTGGCGCCTGATGCAGGCAAAGTGAATAAAAGCATCTATCTTGTTTATAGAGTATTTAAATAACAGCAGATTAGTATTTCGATAAAACAAAAAATAAGCGTCGCTGCGTAATATATGCAATGCGCTGTTGGTCATTTCACTCCCGGAAAAGACGTTGTGTACAGACGCAAGGGGGGTGAGAAAAGAGTATGAATAATGAAACGATGTCCATTGCGGATAAAAACCGAAGTGTATCGTTTCCAGAGAGTTAGTGATTCCTGCAATACGCACAATGAGCAATTGGTGCGCCGCAGCAGGGCCGTTGTCTTGCATGTGGACTGTGAATTGCATATTGTCCTGTTATTGGTTTCAGAATGTACAGCAAAAATGCCCGGAAGGCGTCAGAAAAGTGTCGCAGGGAAGTATGCAGTGGCGGAGGTGTAAGGTGTTAACGCGTGATTTTTTATTAAATGCCGACTGTAAGACGGCATTTGGTGCTATTGAAGAATCACTACTCTGGTCAGCAGAACAACGGGCAGCCTCACTGGCGGCCACGCTTGCCGACAGACCAGATGATGGACCGGTGTGGATCTTCGGTTATGGATCGTTGATGTGGAATCCGGCGTTAGAGTTCGATGAGTCCTGTACCGGCACTCTGGTCGGCTGGCATCGGGCATTTTGTCTTCGTCTGACGGCGGGGCGCGGTACGGCGTGTCGGCCAGGCCGTATGCTGGCGCTGAAAGAGGGCGGACGTACCACTGGCGTTGCCTACCGGCTACCTGACGACACGCTTGAGCAGGAGCTTACGCTGTTGTGGAAGCGAGAGATGATCACCGGCTGCTATCTGCCGACATGGTGTGAGTTGGCGCTTGATGATGGTCGGACGGTGAATGCGCTGGTCTTTATTATGGACCCTCGTCATCCGTTGTATGAATCCGATACCCGGGCGCAAATTATTGCGCCATTGATTGCCCGCGCCAGTGGCCCTTTAGGCAGCAATGCGCAGTATCTGCTGTCTCTGGAGCAGGCGCTGGTTACGTTGGGTATGCAGGATGATTGTCTGAACGAGCTGGTGGCGAATGTCAAAGCACTGCTGAGGGAGACGCCATCAGAGGGCGTTCTCAGACCGGGTTTTGCCTAAACCTGGCCCCTGAAATCAGGGGCCAGATTATCAGGCTGCAATATAACTGATCGAGTGCTCCAGCGATTGACTGTGGGCGTCGATCAGGACATTCCATACGCCGGTGTACGGTACGGTCAGCCAGGCGTTGTCACGATCCTGCACGCTTAAAATATCGGTCTGCGTGTCTTTGGCGTGTGTGCTGTCACTCATTAAATGGATATGGCAGCGCCCGGAACAGCGCACCACCACGGTATCCCCGCCAAACAATTTCAAACTTGTTTTCACTAATGCCATTTTTCACCCCATCCTGAAACCAACTGACTTCCTTGCGGAAGAACTGCGTGACGTTGTTCACATTTCACTCATTGCATAACACCAAAGGGGAGGGCTACAGATGCTGATTTTGATCAAAAAATGGCATGACGATTCAACAAAGCTGATAAAATTTCTCAGAAACGTTTCAGAAGCGTGATTACGTTGGGTGAATGGCTGTCTGTATAAGATTAAATTCGAAAATGCCGTACATTTTCAGCGAGCTTGCCTGTCGATGAGCGCTGGCAGGCAAGATCAGCAATGAAACGTTCGCTGAAATAAACGGGTCATTCCAGCGACAAACTTCAGAACGTGAGCACCTTATCGGCTGCCAGCGTCCATTGCGCCAGTTCGACAAGCGTTCCGACTTCCACGCCATCAATAAGTGGCAGGGCGGTGATCCCGCGACCGTCGGTACAGGTCTTACATAATTTCACCGGTACATTCTGGGCGGTCAGGATCTCCAGCATTTGCTGAATGTTGTAGCCTTCGGCAGGTTTCTGCCCACGCAGGCCCGCTGTCACCGCATCAGACATCAGAAACAGACGCAGATCCAGGTCGCCGGCCTGTTCGCGCAGTGCGATGGCCAGACGCAAACTGTTGAATAACGACTCACTGCCGTAAGCCGCGCCGTTGGCGACGATCACTATCTTTTGCATTTTGACTCCTGTTCTCCGGGATGAGCTAATCTTCCTGTGGGTATGTTACCGCGCAAGCGGAGCATTACCAATGAAAGTCTGGGGAATTACGCCCCCGCCAAAGCGTAAGGATATTCCTGAAAGCGTGAGAAAAAGCTGCAAAATGGATGTTGAGCAGGTATCTTTTAACCTTGTGATATCTGAATACACTGATGTAAGAAACCGTTGACGATTTGAGCCGTAGTGTTTTGCGTTTACTTCCCCTCCCGTTACTCTTGCTGCTGGCAGGCGGTATTGCCAGTGCCCAGTCTTCGTATATCCAGCAGGCGGAAAACCCCTTTGACAACAATCATGATGGCCTGCCTGATTTAGGCATGGCGCCAGAGTCCGCTGACGGCGAAAAGCACTTCGCTGAGGTGGTCAAAGCGTTTGGCGAAGCGAGCATGACGGATAACGGCCTGGACACAGGCGAACAGGCACGGCAGTTCGCGCTCGGACAGGTGCGTGATGTGGTCAGTGAAGAGGTAAATCATCAACTGGAAACCTGGCTTTCGCCGTGGGGCAATGCCAGTGTGGATATGCAAATAGACAACGAGGGGAAATTCAACGGCAGTCGCGGCAGTTGGTTTATCCCCTGGCAGGATAACACGCGTTATCTCACCTGGAGCCAACTGGGATTCACCCAGCAGGACGATGGACTGGTCAGCAATGTCGGTATCGGGCAGCGCTGGGCGCACGATGGCTGGCTACTGGGATACAACACCTTTTACGACAATTTGTTAGATGAGAATTTGCAGCGTGCTGGTGTTGGGGCTGAAGCATGGGGCGAAAATCTGCGGCTTTCTGCTAACTATTATCAACCCTTTGCGTCCTGGCGCGAGAATTCACCGACCGTCGAACAGCGCATGGCGCCGGGATACGATATTACGGCGCAAATGCGGATGCCGTTTTATCAGTATCTCAACACCAGCGTTAGCGTTGAGCAGTACTTTGGCGACAGTGTGGATCTCTTCGATTCCGGTACGGGTTTTCATAATCCGGTAGCGGTAAAACTGGGATTAAATTATACGCCGGTGCCGTTGGTGACCGTGACAGCCCAGCATAAACAGGGTGAAAGCGGGGTGAGTCAAAATAATCTTGGCCTGAACCTCAACTATCGCTTTGGCGTACCGCTTAAAAAACAACTGGCGGCCAGTGAAGTGGCAGACAGCAAATCGCTGCGCGGAAGCCGGTATGATACGCCGCAGCGTAACAATCTGCCGACGATGGAGTACCGGCAACGCAAAACGTTGACCGTATTTCTGGCGACGCCGCCCTGGGATCTTCAGCCGGGCGAAACGGTGCCGCTCAAACTGCAGGTGCGCAGCCTGCACGGGATTCGGCATGTGACGTGGCAGGGAGACACACATGCGCTGAGCCTGACGGCGGGCGCCAGCGCCGACAGCACAGAGGGCTGGACCATCATTATGCCGGCCTGGGACAGTCTTGAAGGGGCGACAAACCGCTGGCGGCTCTCGGTGGTCATCGAAGACGAGCAGGGCCAGCGCGTCTCTTCCAATGAGGTCACGCTATCACTGACCGAGCCGTTTATGGCGATGCCGGAGAATGACCCTCGCTGGCAACTGCTCCCGGAAGAGTAATCAGAAAATACGTTCCTGATGCACCCATACGGCGGCTTCAACGCGGGATTTCAGTTTCATCTTCTTCAACATATGCTTCACATGCACTTTTACCGTACTTTCGGTAATGTCGAGGCGACGGGCAATCATCTTGTTTGGCAAACCCTGGGCGATCAGTTTCAGAATATCGCGTTCACGTGGCGTCAGTTGGGTCACGTCACGATCGGACGTTGCGCGGTTGGCGCGCAGGCTGGCCGCCAGCACGGGCGTCAGGGCTTCGCTCAGCACCATTTCGCCTGCCGCCGCTTGTTGCAGGGCTTTTAACAGATCTTCCGGCTCCATGTCTTTGAGCAGATAACCGTCCGCACCGCGTTTTAGCGCCGTCACGACATCTTCTTCATGGTTGGAAACACTAAACACCACGATCCGCCCGGATAGCGCTTTTTCACGCAGTTTGTCGAGCGTTTCCAGCCCGTTCATCCCCGGCATATTCAGGTCAAGCAGGATCAGATCAGGGTCAAGGGATTCCGCCAGTTCGATACCCTGTTCACCGTTGCTGGCTTCGCCCACCACGCTAATATCGGGCGCCATACTGACAAGCTGCTTTACACCGGTACGCAGCATCGGATGATCGTCGATCAGTAGAATGGTCGCGGGTTCCTGATTATTCATGGGTATCTCCTTGAACGTCTTTGAAGTGAGTTTCGGGAATAAAGATGACGGAAACTTCTGTGCCGCCCGTCTCACGGCGGCGTACACGGCAATCGCCGCGCAAACTTTGGGCACGATCGCGCATAATAATCATGCCATAGTGATTACTGCGTTCTGCATTTTCCGGTACGCCGCAGCCGTTATCCCGGACGGTCAGTTTAACCTGATTGCCATTTTGCTCCACGGTCACGACCACTTCATCCGCATGTGAATGCTTGAGGGCGTTACTGAGCGCTTCGCGGGCAATTTGCAACAGGTGAATGGCCTGATGTGAAGGCACCAGCCGGGGCGGCAACTGGTAATCAAGCTTAACCGTAAAGCCAAACCGGGCGCTGTATTCCTGGCAACTGGACTCCAGTGCAGGCCGAAGTCCGGCTTCCGCCAGTTGTAAACGGAAGGTGGTTAACAGCTCACGTAACTGCGCCCACGAGGCATTCAGCTCGTTGCGGATCTGACTCAGCAGATCCCGGCTGCTCTCTGGCAATGCATCGCCCTGCATCTGCAGACAACTGACCTGCATTTTCATGCAGGAGAGCGATTGTGCGATCGAATCATGCAATTCGCGGGCAATGGTGGCACGCTCTTCCATGACAATCAATTGCTGCTGGCGCTCCTGGTGCCTGTCCAGCGCCAGCGTGGCGGTGAGTTGCTCGACCAGCGTGTCGACCAGTTGCTGCTGATCGTGACTCAGATGGCGCCCCTGCGGCAACGTGGCCAGCAGAATTCCGTACTGGGTATGGGCGTCGGTCAGTCGCCATTTCAGGGGCGTTCCCCCTTCAATACCCGGAAGAACACCGCGAGGGCAGAGATGACAGCCCTTATCGTCGCAACTGGCGTCAGACTGGCAGGTGAATTCCTGATGATTGTCTTCATCTTCGAAGTCATAAACGCGCAGCTCAATATCGTGCAGCAGGGTTAAATTTTGCAAACCATTGAGAACGGGCGACAGCCGCTCACACAGCGGCGCCTGTGAATGCAGACGGCGGTTCGCCTGCCACAGGAAGGAGAGGATCTGGTTTTTATGCTCCAGCCCGGCTGTTTTTTCCTGGACTCGCTGTTCCAGCACCGCATAACTTTCGGCCAGTTCTTCCGACATATTGTTGAGGGCGCTTCCCAGCGCGGCCATCTCATTGCGACCGCTAATGTGGGCGCGCTGCGTAAAATCGCGCTGGCTGACGGCGCGGGCCATCGACAGTAACTGTTTCCACGGTTGAAGCAGACGGGCGCGCAGCCAGAGGATCGTGAAGACCAGCAGCAGCGCCATAAACACCGCCATCACCCGGTGTACCATGACCACGCGCTCAATACGCATTTCAGTGGTATGGTCGAAGGCCGTTACCAGTCTGTCCAGTCCGGTGACGAAGCGGCTGACATCCTCCGCGACGGCATGTGCGCTCTGTGCTTTTTGTAATCCTGGCGACAGTTCGTTGTGCCAGTAATTCTGTAGCGCTTTAAGTTGTTCCTGCTGCCCGTCACGTTCTGCCGCACGGGTTAGCTCCGGGCTGAATGCCGTATTGTCCATCTCATCGAGCCATTTTTGATCGCTGGCATCCAACGGCACCGCCGCCAGCAGGCGATAACTCTGCATACGTAGCGACCCGGCTTTGTTGATGGCGTGAGCACTGCCTTGTACCCCCTGAACCAGCCAGCCGGAGACCGCCATACCGGCGAGGCCAATGGCGGTGGAGAGCATGACGATAAGCGCTACCTGGTTAACCAGCGTGAGCGGGGAGAAACAACGTTTAAACATGTGACTGCGTCCTTCGGGCCTTCGCTTCCTGTCTGTGGAAAGCCTTAATGAATGATGATGTTGCCGGGATATAGCGGCAATGGCGTTATTCTCGGCTATACCCTGGAGTATACCCATACCCACAACGAGTTACCTCTTAATTGCCATGGAAGGAAGAGGGATTTACGGGTGAGGGGAATGCCCCGACAGTGCCGTGAAAAACCACATCTTTTTTATCGAAAATGCCTACTCACTTAGGGTAATGATGATTTTTGGGCATCAATAATGACGCATTTTCCTTTGATTTATATCAACTTACCCCCGGCTGTAAACCCTAATGTGGCAGATATCGAATCGAGTATCAGAGGTGTCTATGAGTCACTCATCCGCCCCGGAAGGGGCATCAGGCGCAGTCATTACCGAATGGCGACCGGAAGATCCGGCATTCTGGGAACAGCGTGGTCAGGGGATCGCTAGTCGAAACCTGTGGATTTCCGTTCCCTGCCTGCTGTTGGCATTTTGTGTATGGATGCTGTTCAGTGCGGTTGCGGTAAATTTGCCTAAGGTGGGTTTTAACTTCACCACCGATCAGCTCTTTATGTTAACGGCATTACCCTCCGTTTCGGGTGCATTATTACGCGTGCCATACTCCTTTATGGTTCCGTTGTTTGGCGGTCGCCGTTGGACGGCGTTCAGCACCGGGATCCTGATAATCCCGTGCGTGTGGTTAGGTTTTGCGGTACAGGATACCTCCACGCCGTTCAGTACGTTCATCGTGATTTCACTGCTGTGTGGTTTTGCCGGGGCAAACTTCGCCTCCAGTATGGCCAACATCAGCTTCTTCTTTCCGAAACAAAAACAGGGCGGCGCGCTGGGTTTGAACGGCGGGCTGGGTAATATGGGCGTCAGCGTGATGCAACTGGTTGCACCGCTGGTGGTTTCCCTGTCTATCTTTGCCGTGTTTGGCAGCCACGGTGTGGAACAGCCGGACGGCTCTCAGTTGTATCTGGCGAATGCGGCGTGGATTTGGGTGCCGTTCCTCGCCATTTTCACCCTTGCCGCCTGGTTCGGCATGAATGAACTGGCGACCTCGAAAGCCTCTCTCAAGGCGCAGTTGCCGGTACTCAAACGGGGTCATTTGTGGATTATGAGCCTGCTGTATCTGGCGACCTTTGGCTCATTTATCGGTTTTTCCGCCGGGTTTGCCATGCTGTCGAAAACGCAATTCCCGGACGTGCAGATCCTGCATTATGCCTTCTTCGGCCCGTTTATTGGCGCACTGGCACGTTCCGCCGGGGGCGCTATCTCCGATCGTTTAGGCGGGACGCGCGTTACGCTGGTTAACTTTGTCCTGATGGCCATCTTTAGCGCGCTGCTGTTTCTGACTCTGCCGACAAACGGAACAGGGGGCAGTTTTATCGCCTTTTTCGTTGTGTTCCTGGCGTTGTTCATGACGGCCGGGCTTGGGAGTGGGTCAACCTTCCAGATGATCTCCGTTATTTTCCGTAAGCTAACCATGGACAGGGTCAAAGCAGAGGGTGGTTCTGAAGAGAAAGCGATGCGTGAAGCGGCGACTGACACGGCGGCTGCGCTGGGCTTTATCTCGGCGATTGGCGCGATTGGCGGCTTCTTTATCCCGAAAGCATTTGGCACTTCACTGGCGCTAACCGGCACGCCCGTCGGCGCAATGAAAGTGTTCCTCATCTTCTATATCGCCTGTGTGGTCATCACCTGGATGGTATACGGACGCCATTCTAAAAAATAAAAAGTACGGTTTGATTATCCTTTGCGCGGCGTTAGACCGCGCTTTTTTTTGCCCTAAATTAGTTACAACATACTTTAGTGTTTGAACCGTGGGAGCAGAAAAGCGGCATGATCATGTGTTATGTCGGGCAGGGGCATACCCCTTAATACCCACTTGTAAAGAAACCAGCCTGCAATAATCATGGGTGTTCAAAAATATTCTTTAATTTCAATTTGTTACTCTGAATTCTGTCATCCCACTTTGGGGGTAGTCATTGATTTCACTCTGATTTTCAACCCCACCCGCCTTGATCGTTATCAATTCTGACGCCCTTTCAGAGCGTTACCTTCGCTCTTAAAGCAATGTCGATTTATCAGAGAGCCGTCAGGCTCCCACAGGAGAGAACCGATGAGTAAATTCCTGGACCGCTTTCGCTACTTCAAGCAGAAGGGCGAAACCTTTGCCGATGGGCACGGCCAGCTTCTCGAAACCAACCGGGACTGGGAGGATGGATACCGCCAACGTTGGCAGCACGACAAAGTGGTGCGTTCAACCCATGGGGTAAACTGTACCGGCTCATGTAGCTGGAAAATTTATGTGAAAAACGGCCTGGTGACCTGGGAAACCCAGCAAACCGACTACCCGCGTACCCGCCCGGATATGCCAAACCACGAACCGCGCGGCTGTCCACGCGGCGCGAGCTACTCCTGGTATCTCTACAGCGCTAACCGCCTCAAATATCCGCTGATGCGCAAACGTCTGATGAAGATGTGGCGTGAAGCGAAAAAACTGCACAGCGACCCGGTTGATGCGTGGGCCTCTATCATTGAAGACGCCGATAAAGCCAAAAGCTTCAAACAAGCGCGTGGTCGCGGTGGATTTGTTCGCTCCTCCTGGCAGGAAGTGAATGAGCTGATTGCGGCATCCAACGTCTATACCGTCAAAACCTATGGCCCGGATCGCGTGGCTGGCTTCTCGCCCATCCCGGCGATGTCGATGGTCTCTTACGCGTCTGGCGCACGTTACCTTTCGCTGATTGGTGGTACTTGTCTGAGCTTCTACGACTGGTACTGCGATCTACCGCCAGCCTCTCCACAGACCTGGGGCGAACAGACCGACGTACCGGAATCGGCTGACTGGTACAACTCCAGCTATATCATCGCCTGGGGCTCAAACGTTCCTCAGACCCGTACCCCGGACGCCCACTTCTTCACCGAAGTCCGCTACAAAGGGACGAAAACCGTTGCGGTAACACCGGATTACGCCGAAATCGCCAAACTGTGCGATCTGTGGCTGGCACCGAAGCAGGGAACCGATGCGGCAATGGCGCTGGCAATGGGCCACGTGATGCTGCGCGAATTCCACCTCGACAACCCGAGCCAGTATTTCACCGATTACGTCCGCCGCTACACCGATATGCCAATGCTGGTGATGCTGGAACAGCGTGACGGGTATTACGCGGCAGGTCGTATGCTGCGTGCTGCCGATCTGGTGGATTCGCTCGGCCAGGAAAACAACCCGGAATGGAAAACGGTCGCCATCAACAATAACGGCGACATGGTGGCACCGAACGGCTCTATCGGTTTCCGCTGGGGCGAAAAAGGCAAATGGAACCTCGAACAACGCGACGGGACGACGGGCCAGGAAACCGAACTGCAGCTCAGCCTGTTGGGCAGCCAGGACGAGATTGCCGATGTCGGCTTCCCGTACTTTGGCGGCGAGGGCACCGAGCACTTCAATAAAGTGGAACTGGAAAATGTTCTGCTGCATAAACTGCCGGTAAAACGCCTGCAACTGGCAGACGGCACCTCTGCGCTGGTGACCACTGTTTATGACCTGACGATGGCCAACTATGGTCTGGAACGCGGCCTGAACGACGAAAACTGCGCGACCAGTTACGACGATATCAAGGCGTACACCCCGGCGTGGGCAGAGCAAATTACCGGTGTGCCGCGTACGCAGATCACCCGTATCGCCCGTGAGTTCGCCGACAACGCAGACAAAACGCATGGCCGGTCGATGATTATCGTCGGTGCTGGCCTGAACCACTGGTATCACCTCGATATGAACTATCGCGGGCTTATCAACATGCTGGTGTTCTGTGGCTGTATCGGCCAGAGCGGCGGCGGTTGGGCGCACTATGTCGGTCAGGAAAAACTGCGTCCGCAAACCGGCTGGCAGCCGCTGGCGTTTGCCCTCGACTGGCAGCGTCCGGCGCGTCATATGAACAGTACATCTTACTTCTACAACCACTCCAGCCAGTGGCGTTATGAAACGGTCACCGCGCAGGAGTTGTTGTCGCCGATGGCGGATAAATCCCGCTACAGCGGTCATCTGATCGACTTTAACGTTCGCGCTGAACGGATGGGCTGGTTACCGTCCGCACCACAGTTAGGCACTAACCCGCTGACTATCGCTGAAGAGGCGAAGAAAGCCGGTATGACGCCGGTGGATTACACCGTTAAATCCCTGAAAGAAGGTTCGATTCGTTTTGCCGCCGAACAGCCGGAAAACGGCAAAAACCATCCGCGTAACCTGTTCATCTGGCGCTCTAACCTGCTCGGTTCTTCCGGTAAGGGTCACGAGTACATGCTCAAATATCTGCTGGGTACTGAGCACGGTATTCAGGGGAAAGATCTCGGTCAGCAGGGCGGCGTAAAACCCGAAGAGGTGGAATGGCAGGATAACGGTCTTGACGGCAAACTGGATTTAGTGGTGACGCTGGACTTCCGTCTTTCAAGCACTTGTCTCTATTCTGACATCGTGCTGCCGACCGCCACCTGGTATGAAAAAGACGACATGAATACCTCGGATATGCATCCGTTTATTCATCCGCTCTCCGCCGCCGTTGACCCGGCCTGGGAATCGAAAAGCGACTGGGACATCTACAAAGCCATCGCGAAGAAATTCTCAGAAGTGTGCGTTGGCCATTTAGGTAAAGAAACCGACGTCGTGACGCTGCCAATTCAGCACGACTCGGCCGCCGAACTGGCGCAGCCGCTGGATGTGAAGGACTGGAAAAAAGGCGAATGTGACCTGATCCCAGGTAAAACCGCGCCGCACATCATGACCGTTGAACGTGACTATCCGGCGACCTACGAGCGTTTCACCTCTATCGGCCCGTTGATGGAGAAAATCGGTAACGGTGGTAAAGGGATTGCCTGGAACACCCAGAGCGAAATGGATCTGTTGCGTAAGCTCAATTACACCAAGGCAGACGGCCCGGCGAAAGGCCAGCCGATGCTCAACACGGCGATTGATGCGGCAGAGATGATCCTGACCCTGGCACCGGAAACCAACGGTCATGTGGCGGTGAAAGCTTGGGCGGCGCTCAGCGAGTTTACCGGTCGCGACCACACGCACCTGGCGACGAACAAAGAAGAGGAAAAAATCCGCTTCCGCGATATTCAGGCCCAGCCACGTAAAATCATCTCCAGCCCGACCTGGTCCGGTCTGGAAGACGAACATGTCTCGTACAACGCAGGCTACACCAACGTTCATGAGCTGATCCCATGGCGTACGCTGTCGGGTCGCCAGCAGTTGTATCAGGATCACCAGTGGATGCGTGATTTTGGTGAAAGCCTGCTGGTCTACCGTCCGCCGATTGATACCCGTTCGGTGAAAGCCGTGATGGGCGAGAAATCGAACGGCAACCCGGAGAAAGCGCTTAACTTCCTGACGCCGCACCAGAAGTGGGGGATCCACTCCACCTACAGCGACAACCTGCTGATGCTGACGCTCTCGCGTGGTGGCCCGATTGTGTGGATGAGCGAAACCGATGCCAAAGATCTGGGCATTGAAGATAACGACTGGATCGAAGTCTTCAACAGCAATGGCGCATTGACCGCGCGTGCGGTGGTCAGTCAGCGCGTACCGTCCGGGATGACCATGATGTACCACGCGCAGGAACGTATCGTTAACCTGCCGGGATCAGAAATCACCCAACAGCGCGGCGGGATCCATAACTCGGTCACCCGTATTACACCGAAGCCAACCCACATGATTGGCGGCTACGCGCAACTGGCCTACGGCTTTAACTACTACGGTACCGTCGGCTCAAACCGCGATGAGTTTGTGGTGGTGCGTAAGATGAAGAACATTAACTGGCTGGATGGCGAAGGCAATGACCAGGTACAGGAGAGCGTAAAATGAAAATTCGTTCACAAGTCGGCATGGTGCTGAATCTCGATAAGTGCATCGGTTGCCACACCTGTTCAGTCACCTGTAAAAACGTCTGGACCAGCCGTGAGGGCATGGAGTACGCCTGGTTCAACAACGTGGAAAGCAAACCCGGCGTTGGCTTCCCGAATGACTGGGAAAACCAGGAAAAATGGAAAGGCGGCTGGATCCGCAAAATCAACGGCAAGTTGCAGCCGCGCATGGGCAACCGTGCGATGTTGCTCGGTAAAATCTTCGCGAACCCGCATCTGCCGGGCATCGATGATTACTACGAGCCGTTTGATTACGACTACCAGAACCTGCATGCCGCGCCGGAAAGCAAACATCAACCGATCGCGCGTCCACGCTCACTGATTACCGGTAAGCGGATGGACAAAATCACCAGCGGGCCAAACTGGGAAGAGATTCTGGGGGGCGAGTTTGAAAAACGCGCCAAAGACCAGAACTTCGAAAACATGCAGAAGGCGATGTACGGTCAGTTCGAAAACACCTTCATGATGTACCTGCCGCGTCTGTGTGAGCACTGCCTTAACCCGGCGTGCGTGGCGACCTGCCCGAGCGGTGCCATCTATAAGCGTGAAGAAGACGGCATTGTGCTTATCGATCAGGACAAATGCCGCGGCTGGCGCATGTGCATCACCGGCTGCCCGTACAAAAAAATCTACTTCAACTGGAAGAGCGGTAAGTCCGAGAAGTGCATTTTCTGCTATCCGCGTATCGAGGCCGGTCAGCCGACCGTCTGCTCGGAAACCTGCGTCGGCCGTATCCGCTACCTCGGCGTGCTGCTGTATGACGCCGATGCCATCGAAAGCGCGGCCAGCACCGAGAACGAAAAAGATCTGTATCAGCGTCAACTGGACGTCTTCCTTGACCCGCACGATCCGGCGGTCATTGAACAGGCGCAGAAAGACGGTATTCCGCTGAGCGTGATTGACGCGGCGCAACAGTCGCCGGTCTACAAAATGGCGATGGACTGGAAGCTGGCGCTGCCGCTGCATCCGGAATACCGCACGCTGCCGATGGTCTGGTACGTGCCGCCGCTGTCACCGATTCAGTCTGCGGCGGATGCCGGAGAACTGGGCAGTAACGGCATTCTCCCGGACGTGGACAGCCTGCGTATTCCGGTTCAGTACCTGGCGAACCTGCTGACCGCAGGCGATACCCAGCCGGTGCTGTTGGCGCTGAAACGGATGCTGGCGATGCGTCACTATAAACGAGCGGAAACCGTTGACGGCAAAGTCGATACCCGTGCGCTGGAAGAGGTGGGCTTAAGCGAAGCGCAAGCCCAGGAGATGTACCGTTATCTGGCGATTGCCAACTACGAAGATCGTTTTGTGGTGCCGAGCAGTCATCGTGAGCTGGCGCGTGATGCGTTCCCGGAGAAAAGCGGTTGTGGCTTTACCTTCGGCGACGGTTGCCACGGTTCCGATACCAAACTCAACTTGTTCAACAGCCGTCGCATCGATGCTGTCGATGTGACCCGCAAAACGGAGCCGCACTCATGATTGAACTCGTCATTGTTTCGCGCCTGCTCGAGTACCCGGATGCTGCCCTCTGGCAGCATCAGCAGGAACTTTTCGATGCACTCGCGTCATCTGAAAACCTGGATAAAGAAGATGCTCAAACCCTGTGCGTCTTCCTGCGAGACGTCACCGCGCAGGACATGCTGGATGTGCAGGCAAACTACAGCGAGCTGTTCGACCGTGGTCGTGCCACGTCTCTGCTGCTGTTTGAACATGTGCATGGAGAATCCCGCGATCGTGGTCAGGCGATGGTTGATCTGCTGAATCAGTACGAGCAGCACGGCCTGGTACTCGACAGTCGCGAGTTGCCGGATCATCTGCCGCTGTATCTGGAGTATCTGGCACAGTTGCCGAAGCACGACGCGCTGGGCGGTTTGCAGGATATCGCGCCGATTCTGGCGCTACTGGGCGCGCGTCTGCAACAGCGTGAAAGTCGTTATGCGGTGTTGTTCGATCTGCTGCTGAAACTGGCAAACACGGCTATCGACAGCGATAAAGTGGCCGAAAAAATTGCCGATGAAGTGCGCGACGATACGCCGCAGGCGCTGGATGCGGTCTGGGAAGAAGAACAGGTGAAATTCTTTGCCGATAAGGGCTGCGGCGAATCTGAAATCTCCGCTCACCAGCGTCGTTTTGCCGGTGCCGTTGCGCCGCAATATCTGAATATCACCACCGGAGGACAGCACTAATGCACTTCCTGAATATGTTCTTCTTTGATATCTACCCGTACATTGCCGGGTCGGTGTTCCTGATTGGCAGTTGGCTGCGGTATGACTACGGTCAGTACACCTGGCGTGCCGCCTCCAGTCAGATGCTGGATCGCAAAGGCATGAATATGGCCTCCAACCTGTTCCACTTCGGGATCCTGGGCATTTTTGCCGGTCACTTCCTTGGTATGCTGACGCCACACTGGATGTATGAAGCCTGGCTACCGATTGAGGTGAAGCAGAAGATGGCGATGATTGGTGGCGGTGCGGCGGGCCTGATGTGCCTCGTCGGGGGTGTGTTGCTGCTCAAACGCCGTCTGTTCAGCCCACGCGTACGTGCAACCACCACCGGTGCGGATATTCTGATCCTCTCTCTGCTGGTGATTCAGTGTGCGTTGGGTCTGCTGACCATCCCGTTCTCTGTTCAGCATATGGACGGTAGCGAGATGATGAAACTGGTCGGCTGGGCGCAGTCTGTGGTGACCTTCCACGGTGGGGCGTCAGCGCATCTGGAGGGTGTGGCATTCATTTTCCGTCTGCATCTGGTGCTGGGGATGACGCTGTTCCTGTTATTCCCGTTCTCACGTCTGGTACACATCTGGAGTGCGCCAGTTGAGTATCTGACGCGTAAATATCAGGTCGTGCGCGCGCGCCGCTGATCGGTGTGTGATGTAAGGTTAAACCCTGCTTCGGCGGGGTTTTTTTATGGGCACAGTGCTACCTGAATTGTCGGATGGCGCTGCGCTTATCCGACCTACATGATGGCGGTCTTGTAGGCTCGGTAAACGACGTGCCACCGGGCAAAGGCGATGTTACCTGCGTCGCTGCGCTCGAATCGAACCTTGATCGAAGCTTCTCATCCTTCCCGCATGGGCAGAATATAGGGCACTGAAATTTGAATATATATGGGTTCAATCAGGAAGTGATGGTGGCGGGGGAAGGATTCGAACCTTCGAAGTCGATGACGGCAGATTTACAGTCTGCTCCCTTTGGCCGCTCGGGAACCCCGCCAGGGGTATGATGCTTGAGCGTTGAGATGGTGGTGGGGGAAGGATTCGAACCTTCGAAGTCGATGACGGCAGATTTACAGTCTGCTCCCTTTGGCCGCTCGGGAACCCCACCACAGGGTTTGGTGTTTCATAGCTTGAAGGATTATCGTTACCTGCGGTAACGCTCTCTCGCTATGCTCGAGTCGAACTTCAAAGTCGATGACGGCAGATTTGCAGTCAGCTCCCTTATGATCGCTCGTGAACCCCACCACGGGGTAATGCTGGTTACTGGCCTGCTTCCTTGTGGGAAGCGGGGCGCATCATATCAAATGACGCGCCACTGTAAAGCATTCCGTTGATAAAAATAAACCAATCGCCTGATTTTTACGCGTAAAGACGTAAAGGTAACCAATTAATTTATCTATCGATTAAAGAATAATCGTCCGGTTGCCGTAAACAAACACGCGCTGAGCCAGCACCTGATACAGTGCGCGGCTCAATACGTTCTTCTCTACGTCGCGTCCGGCGCGCATCATGTCTTCCGCCGTGTAGGTGTGATCCACATGAATCACGTCCTGCATGATGATGGGGCCTTCATCCAGGTTGTCATTCACATAGTGCGCAGTTGCACCAATGATTTTGACGCCACGCTCATAGGCCTGGTGATAAGGACGCGCACCAATAAAGGCAGGCAGGAACGAATGATGAATGTTGATTATTTTATTCGGGAAACGCGAAACAAACTCAGGCGTCAAAACGCGCATATACTTCGCCAACACCACATAGTCAGGTTGATGCGCGTCAATGGCATCCGCCATCTTCTGGTCGTGTTCCTCGCGCGTTAATCCTTCATGACTCACCAGCTCGAACGGGATTTCAAAACGTTCAACCAGTGAGCGCAGCGTTTCGTGGTTGCCAATGACGGCGGCGATCTCAACATCCAGACCACCATAGTTGGCTTTCATTAACAGATCGCCCAGACAATGTGCTTCCTTGGTGACCAGAATAACAACGCGGCGACGTCCAGCCAGATTCAGTTCGCGAACGGAACCTTCCGGCAACGCGCTGTCCAAATCGGCGAGCAGCGTGGAGTCATTAAAAATGCCTTCCAGTTCGGTGCGCATGAAAAAGCGACCGGTACGGTGGTCAACAAATTCATTGTTTTGCACAATGTTTAATTCGTGCTTGTAACAAATGTTGGTGATACGTGCGATGAGGCCCTTTTGATCGGGGCAGATAGTACGCAAAACTTTTCGTTGTAGTGAATGCATTGCCGGGAAAATCCTGTTGAGAGTGTTTGCTGTTTCGTCGCTGTCAGATGTGTTTAACCACAGCACTTTTTGAATTTTTTACCTGACCCGCAAGGGCAGGGATCATTTCGACCAAACTGAGGACGTATACCATCAATATAATACCATTGGCCGTTTTCTTTTAAGAAACGAGAACGCTCAATGATGGCACCTGTTTTTCCTTGCTCGGAAAAGCGGGCGACAAAGCTGACATAGCCTGTATTGTCCGTTTCAGAATAACTGTGTTCAAAAACGGTCAGACCCAGCCACTCCGTGTGGGCAAATCCGGCGCTGATATCGTCGCGAAACGCTGCCGCGCCACAGGAGGGATGCCAGGTTCTGATTAAATAATCTGCGTCTTTCATCACAAAAGCGCAGTAGCGAGAACGCATGAGTTGTGACGGATCGAGTGCTACTTGCTCACCGGACACAACAGGGCGGCAACATAGGCTATACTCGACATCGCTGCCGCAGGGACAAAGCTGAGACACAATCATCTCCCTGGAATAAAAAAAACGGCGTACAAACGCCTGGGTAGCACTATGTTAACTGAGCCGTGGCGATGTTGCCACGTCTTGAAGCCATGGGAAGTCTTTCGTGACAATGAGAAAAATTAAAATAGGGTTGGCGCTAGGTTCCGGCGCAGCACGAGGGTGGTCCCATATCGGTGTTATCAAGGCGCTAAAGCACATGGGCATTGATATCGATATCGTTGCGGGATGCTCCATTGGCTCGCTTGTTGGCGCCGCTTATGCCTGTAATAAATTGACCGCGCTTGAGCAGTGGGTTTGCTCATTCAGCTACTGGGATGTGCTACGCCTGATGGACTTGTCCTGGGGTAAAGGCGGACTCTTGCGGGGTGAACGCGTATTCAACCAATACCGCGAGATCATGCCCGCCGACGATTTCGAACACTGTACTCGCCGTTTTGGCACCGTCGCAACCAATCTCAGCACCGGCCGGGAGTTGTGGTTTACCGAGGGCGATCTACACCTGGCGGTGCGCGCCTCCTGCAGTATGCCTGGCCTGATGTCGCCGGTGTCCCATAATGGTTACTGGCTGGTCGATGGCGCGGTGGTTAACCCTGTTCCTGTTTCTCTGACTCGCGCGATGGGGGCCGACATTGTTATTGCCGTCGACCTTCAGCACGATGCGCACCTCATGCAGCAAGACCTTCTCTCTTTTAATGTCAGTAATGACGATGATGACAGCGAGGATACGCTTTCCTGGCATGCACGTTTGAAAGAGCGTCTGAGCAACATGACCTCCCGACGCGTCGAAAGCGCGCCAACGGCCATGGAGATCATGACAACCTCGATTCAGGTGCTGGAAAACAGACTTAAGCGCAACCGAATGGCGGGCGACCCGCCGGATATACTGATCCAACCGTTTTGTCCGCAGATATCCACTCTGGACTTCCACCGTGCCAATGCCGCCATTGCGGCAGGGCAGTTGGCGGTCGAGAAAAAGATGGACGAGCTTTTACCCTTGGTGCGTACCGACGTTTGACACACCTTTTACGAACACTTAAGCAAAATCTGACAGGCACGAGTGGCAATAGCATGCCACTATTGATTAAAGCCAGTCAGGGGAGAGAACATGACGCAGCCATTGGTCGGAAAACAGATTCTTATTGTTGAAGACGAGCCTGTTTTTCGCTCGCTTCTCGATTCCTGGTTTTCCTCATTGGGAGCGACGACAGCGGTAGCCGCAGACGGTCTGGATGCATTGGAATTACTCAGTACATTCACCCCCGACCTGATGATTTGCGACATCGCCATGCCGAGAATGAATGGGCTCAAACTGGTTGAGCATATGCGTAACCGTGGCGACCAGACGCCGATTCTGGTGATTTCCGCGACAGAAAATATGGCGGACATTGCTAAAGCGCTACGTCTGGGGGTTGAGGACGTGTTGCTTAAGCCAGTGAAAGATCTTAACCGTCTGAAGCAAGCCGTTTTCGCCTGCCTTTATCCCAATATGTTTAATTCCAGGGTCGAAGAAGAGGAACGTCTGTTTCGCGATTGGGATGCGCTGGTCGATAATCCACCGGCAGCGGCAAAATTACTGCAGGAACTACAGCCGCCGGTTCAGCAGGTTATTTCTCATTGTCGGGTAAATTATCGCCAACTCGTTACCGCCGACCAACCCGGTCTGGTGCTCGATATTGCGCCGCTATCTGACAGTGACCTTGCCTTTTATTGTCTTGATGTCACGCGTGCTGGCGATAATGGCGTTTTGGCGGCATTACTGTTGCGGGCGTTATTTAATGGTCTGTTACAGGAACAACTGACGCATCAGGATCATCGCTTACCCGAATTAGGTACACTGCTGAAACAAGTTAATCATCTGCTGCGGCAAGCCAATTTACCGGGACAGTTTCCGCTATTAGTCGGTTATTACCATTGTGGGCTTAAAAATCTGACCCTGGTTTCTGCCGGACTGAACGCGACGTTAAATACACCAACGCATCAGGTACAGATCAGTAATGGCGTCCCGTTAGGGACGTTAGGTAATACTTATCTAAACCAATTAAGCCAGCGCTGTGAATCCTGGCAGTGTCAAATTTGGGGGGCAGGAGGACGGCTTCGCCTTATGTTGTCTGCGGAATGAGCAAACGAGAAGGCGGACTGAAATTGACATACCTGCTTTACACTTCGGGTGCTACTATCAGCGCCAGGTTTTTGCGAATTTATCTTAATTATACGAACGCGCGTCCTTTTCGGCGTTGGGGTTTGTTCCACGACTGATATACTCGGATGCGATGCAGATTGATGAACACGTTCAATAAATGAACAGTCCAGGAGAATTTAAATGGCTGCCCTTAATACGAAAGTCAGAAAAGCCGTTATCCCGGTTGCGGGTTTAGGAACCAGGATGTTGCCGGCGACGAAAGCCATCCCGAAAGAGATGTTACCGCTGGTTGATAAGCCATTAATTCAGTATGTCGTAAACGAATGTATTGCTGCTGGCATCACTGAAATTGTGCTGGTGACCCACTCTTCCAAAAATTCAATTGAAAACCATTTCGATACCAGCTTTGAGCTGGAAGCGATGCTGGAAAAACGCGTTAAGCGTCAGTTGCTGGAAGAAGTGCAATCTATTTGCCCGCCGCATGTGACCATTATGCAGGTTCGTCAGGGGCTGGCGAAAGGTTTGGGTCATGCCGTATTGTGCGCGCATCCGGTCGTTGGTGATGAAGCTGTTGCGGTCATTCTGCCGGACGTGATTCTTGATGAATTTGAATCTGATTTGTCCCGGGATAACCTGGCTGAAATGATTCGTCGCTATGACGAAACCGGTAGCAGCCAGATCATGGTAGAGCCCGTTGCTGACGTTACCGCGTACGGTGTGGTCGATTGCAAGGGCGTAGAGTTAGCGCCGGGCGAGAGCGTGCCAATGGTCGGTGTTGTTGAAAAACCGAAAGCAGACGTTGCGCCATCTAATCTGGCCGTCGTGGGACGTTATGTTCTGAGCGCTGATATTTGGCCACTGCTGGCGAAAACGCCTCCAGGTGCCGGGGATGAAATTCAGCTCACCGACGCGATTGATATGCTGATCGAAAAAGAGACGGTCGAAGCTTACCATATGAAAGGCAAAAGCCATGACTGCGGTAATAAATTAGGTTACATGCAGGCATTTGTAGAATATGGCATTCGCCATAATACCCTGGGTGCTGAATTTAAAGCATGGCTTGAAGAAGAAATGGGTATTAAGAAGTAAGCCAGACGGTATAAATCCCGAAAAAACGGCGCTGAACACTCAGCGCCGTTTTTTTCGCCAGTAAGGTGACGACGGGTAAAGTACCCCCAAAAAAAATCCCGCCATTGGCGGGATTTTAAGCAAACAGGTAACGAATTATTCCTGAATCAGGAAATCGTCCAGTTGTTTACCTTGTTCTTCCATTGCTTTTTTGATCACAGCCGGTGTACGACCCTGGCCAGTCCAGGTTTTAGTTTCACCGTTCTCGTCAACATAGCTATATTTAGCAGGACGTGCAGCACGCTTAGCTTTGGCGCCGGATTTAACAGCAGCCATGCTATTCAGCAGCTCGTTCGGGTCAATGCCGTCAGCAATCAGCATTTCACGATACTGTTGCAGTTTACGGGTACGCTCTTCAACTTCAGCAGCGGCAGCGCTTTCTTCTTCACGGCGCTCGTTAACAACAACTTCTAATTTCTCCAGCATTTCTTCAAGCGTCTCAAGGGTACATTCTCTTGCCTGCGCACGAAGAGTACGGATGTTGTTCAGAATTTTAAGTGCTTCGCTCATTTTTTTAATCTCAAACTTATATTGGGGTGGTTTGTTGAGCTAATAATAGAGCGATAAATTCAGATGTGCAATAGCCAGTAATGTAAGGAATTCAAAATTGCTCTTTATTTACGACAGCATTTAAATATCCGAACTTAAATTTTTCTTGAAGGGACGCACAAAAAAGAGCTTATTGGTTGCGATGTTACTCCGGGCAGGGGGCTAAACTTCAGCGATTAGAGTCACATTTTATCGTGTAGCAATAGTATCTCATTGCAGTAATTTCAACCTTTTGTATTAGTTTTGCTTACCGAATTCACCTATTACTTTGAGGTAGATATGAGGAACAGTAACAATAAGTACAGGGTTTAGATAATGAAGCGGATGTTAAGTAAAGTTGATGAATGTCTAAAGCACAAATTGCGAAGAGGGCGTATATCCTAAATAATTCGGGGTACAGGACGTCAGCAACGTGCGTCAAATTCGCCAGCAGGGATCTTAACAATCAGAGGTCGGCCCGGATGAGCCCTGGCTTGTTACTCATTCATCCCCAGAGGTTGACCCCAGGATATACTGGCAGCGTCGAGTTGAGCCGCCGGAAGCGAGGTATTGCTGACGAAGGGGCAACCTTATGTATGGCGGATATATCACCGGGGGCGTTTGTTAACGCTTATATATACTTCAATTTATTCACCAACATCATGACAGAAACACGGAAAGTCGCTTTAGAACAATATCTGTGCGTGCCTGCAATGAATGTGGGTAGTCATCTGAACAAGACTGTGACGTCAGGCGTGTATACAATTCCTGAGGCCGACAGGTTCGAAAATTATGATAGAATCCCCCGGATTTTTATTTCTCTCAGGTGGGGGCCTGCGGCTAATGGCACAGCTATATTTCTACTATTCGGCAATGAATGCGGGTAAGTCGACTGCATTGCTGCAATCTTCATACAATTATCAGGAACGTGGGATGCGCACCGTCGTGTATACGGCGGAAATTGATGACCGCTATGGTGCCGGAAAAGTCAGTTCACGGATTGGGCTGTCCTCACCCGCTAAGTTGTTTAACCAGAATTCATCACTGTTTGAAGAGATTCGTGCGGATAACGCGCAACAGCCAATCCACTGCGTACTGGTTGATGAGTGTCAGTTTCTGACCCGCGAGCAGGTCTACGAATTATCAGAGGTCGTTGACCAACTTGATATTCCGGTTCTGTGTTATGGATTACGTACAGATTTTCGGGGTGATCTGTTCGGCGGTAGCCAATACCTGCTTGCCTGGTCGGACAAACTGGTGGAATTAAAAACCATCTGTTTTTGTGGCCGTAAAGCGAGCATGGTTTTACGCCTTGATCAGGCTGGCAGACCTTATAATGAAGGTGAGCAGGTCGTTATCGGCGGCAATGAACGCTACGTTTCCGTATGTCGTAAGCATTACAAAGAAGCGCTTGAGGTAGGGTCTTTGACATCTATTCAGGAAAAGCATCGATACGACTAATACAGGCTCCCTGTACGCAATGAAACAAACAGGGTAGGTTGATGGCTATCACAAACCACGTCTGCCCTGAAACCTCTTCTCCCGTTGTTCTCTGACGTTCCCCGGTAAGACCCCGCGCATTGTCCGTCTATGATGGCATCAGTCTTGATACCCATTGTGCATCGGGTGGCCATCTATAAAAAGTATAAAAAAAACGGCCCCAGAGGGACCGTTTTCGCGATTTGCTGATATTTACGTGAGCAAATTAAGCAGATTTTTTCGCTTTTTTGTCAGCTTTCGGTGCTGCTGCGGCAACGTCTTTCTTCGCTGCAGTTTCACCTTCGCTGAATTCACGACCGTAGAAGGTATCCATCAGAATCTGTTTCAGTTCAGAGATCAGCGGGTAACGCGGGTTAGCGCCAGTACACTGGTCATCGAACGCATCTTCAGACAGTTTGTCCACGTTAGCCAGGAAGTCAGCTTCCTGTACGCCCGCTTCGCGGATGGACTTAGGAATACCCAGTTCCGCTTTCAGGCTTTCCAGCCATGCCAGCAGTTTTTCAATTTTCGCTGCGGTACGGTCGCCAGGAGCACTCAGACCCAGGTGATCGGCGATTTCAGCATAACGACGACGCGCTTGCGGACGGTCGTACTGGCTGAATGCCGTCTGTTTGGTCGGGTTGTCGTTTGCGTTGTAACGAATAACGTTACAGATCAGCAGGGCGTTCGCCAGACCGTGAGGAATGTGGAACTGAGAACCCAGTTTATGCGCCATGGAGTGACATACACCCAGGAAGGCGTTAGCAAACGCGATACCGGCGATAGTCGCTGCACTGTGTACACGCTCACGTGCTACCGGGTTTTTAGACCCTTCATTGTAGGACGCTGGCAGGTTATCTTTCAGCAGTTTCAGCGCCTGCAGAGCCTGACCGTCAGAGAACTCAGAAGCCAGTACAGAAACGTAAGCTTCAAGCGCGTGAGTTACCGCATCCAGACCACCGAAGGCACACAGAGACTTCGGCATTTCCATAACCAGGTTGGCGTCAACAATCGCCATGTCCGGCGTCAGCGCATAGTCAGCCAGCGGATATTTCTGACCTGTAGCGTCGTCGGTAACCACCGCAAACGGGGTCACTTCAGAACCGGTACCGGATGTGGTGGTGACAGCAACCATCTTCGCTTTCACGCCCATTTTCGGGAACTTGTAGATACGTTTACGGATATCCATAAAGCGCAGCGCCAGTTCTTCGAAGTGAGTTTCCGGATGCTCGTACATGACCCACATGATTTTCGCGGCGTCCATCGGGGAACCACCACCCAGAGCGATAATAACGTCTGGTTTGAAGGAGTTAGCCAGCTCTGCGCCTTTACGAACTACGCTCAGCGTCGGGTCAGCTTCAACTTCAAAGAACACTTCAGTTTCAACGCCAGCGGCTTTCAGAACAGAGGTAATCTGGTCTGCGTAACCGTTGTTGAACAGGAAGCGGTCAGTTACGATCAGCGCACGTTTGTGACCATCGGTAATCACTTCATCCAGTGCGATTGGCAGTGAGCCACGACGGAAGTAGATAGATTTCGGAAGTTTGTGCCACAACATGTTTTCAGCTCGCTTAGCAACGGTTTTCTTGTTGATCAGGTGTTTCGGACCAACGTTTTCAGAGATGGAGTTACCACCCCAGGAACCACAACCCAGAGTCAGGGAAGGTGCGAGTTTGAAGTTGTACAGGTCACCGATACCACCCTGAGAAGCCGGGGTGTTGATCAGGATACGCGCGGTTTTCATCATCTGACCGAAGTAGTTGACACGATCCTGCTGGTTATCCTGGTCGGTGTACAGGCAAGAGGTGTGACCGATACCGCCCATGGCGACCAGTTTCTCTGCCTTAAGTACGGCGTCTTCAAAATCTTTAGCGCGGTACATTGCAAGCGTAGGTGACAGTTTCTCGTGAGCAAACGGCTCGCTTTCGTCAACCACTTTCACTTCGCCGATCAGAATCTTGGTCGTTTCTGGTACGGTGAAGCCAGCCAGTTCAGCGATTTTGTACGCCGGCTGACCAACAATTGCTGCGTTCAGCGCGCCATTTTTCAGGATGATGTCCTGAACGGCTTTCAGCTCTTTACCTTGCAGCATGTAGCCGCCGTGGCTGGCGAAACGTTCACGAACGGCATCGTATACGGCGTCAACAACAACAACAGACTGTTCAGAAGCACAGATTACGCCGTTATCGAACGTTTTAGACATCAGCACGGACGCTACCGCACGTTTGATATCTGCTGTTTCGTCAATAACCACTGGCGTGTTGCCTGCACCAACACCGATAGCAGGTTTACCAGAACTGTACGCAGCCTTAACCATGCCCGGCCCACCGGTAGCAAGGATCAGGTTGATGTCCGGGTGGTGCATCAACGCGTTTGACAGTTCTACGGAAGGTTGATCGATCCAGCCGATCAGATCTTTCGGTGCCCCTGCAGCGATAGCAGCTTGCAGAACGATGTCGGCAGCTTTGTTCGTTGCATCTTTAGCACGCGGGTGCGGAGAGAAGATGATAGCGTTACGGGTCTTCAGGCTGATCAATGATTTGAAGATAGCCGTAGACGTCGGGTTAGTGGTCGGAACGATACCACAGATGATACCAATCGGTTCAGCAATGGTGATAGTCCCGAAGGTGTGGTCTTCATCCAGCACACCACAGGTCTTTTCATCTTTGTAGGCGTTATAGATGTATTCAGAAGCGAAGTGGTTTTTAATCACTTTATCTTCAATGATACCCATGCCGGATTCGGCAACGGCCATCTTAGCGAGGGGGATTCGAGCATCAGCAGCGGCCAGAGCGGCGGCGCGGAAGATTTTGTCAACCTGTTCTTGAGTGAAACTGGCATATTCACGCTGGGCTTTTTTTACGCGCTCGACGAGTGCGTTAAGTTCAGCGACATTAGTAACAGCCATAAATGCTCTCCTGATAATGTTAAACTTTTTTAGTAAATCATCTGCTCGATACGAGAGTATAGACAGATCGACGAAAGTTTGTATAAAAGTCTAAAAATCAAACGGTTACTTAACGTCCATTTTACTCTGATTTACTAAAAGAGCTTATGCGTTAGCGTTAATTGATTCTAGCGCATTACGTCCAGGTGGCGGAAGCCAGATTACTCACTTCTGAGTAGTTATTACGTGATCTGGATCAAAATTACGCAAAGCTGACACCTTTCAGCAGGCCCTTTTAGCAATTCACACCCTGTGTTGGTGAATTGTTGAGGTGAATGATATCCACATTAGCATAATCCATACATATAAATAACAGTGGAGAATATAGAGAGATAGTGCAGATTTGAGGTGAAGTATGCTGCTAAAAGGCGTATCTTCAGCGCGGTTTTTACCATTTTTGACGACTAACTTCATCCGGCTAACGCTTCGGAGCTAACCGTGATCCAAACGTTATTTGACTTTCCTGTTTACTTTAAATTTTTCATCGGGTTATTTGCGCTGGTTAACCCGGTTGGGATTATTCCTGTCTTTATCAGTATGACCAGCTACCAAACGGCAGCGGCGCGTAACAAGACAAACCTGACCGCCAACTTGTCGGTGGCCATTATTTTGTGGACTTCACTCTTCCTGGGTGACGGCATTTTGCAACTCTTCGGGATTTCGATTGATTCGTTCAGGATCGCGGGTGGGATTCTGGTTGTCACGATTGCAATGTCGATGATCAGCGGGAAACTGGGCGAAGATAAGCAGAACACGCAGGAAAAATCAGAAACCGCAATACGTGAAAACATCGGTGTTGTGCCGCTGGCATTGCCTTTAATGGCAGGGCCGGGGGCTATCAGTTCGACGATAGTCTGGGGTACACGATATAACAGCATTATGCACCTGGTGGGTTTTTTCGTTGCTATCGCTATTTTTGCGCTGTGCTGTTGGGGCTTATTCCGTATGGCGCCGTGGCTGGTGCGATTGCTTGGACAAACCGGCATTAACGTCATTACCCGTATCATGGGCCTGCTGTTGATGGCGTTGGGTATTGAGTTCATCGTAACAGGCCTTAAAGCTATTTTCCCCGGCCTCCTCAGCTAACCCATCTTTCATATAGACGGAGTCAATATTGACTCCGTTTCCTTCATGCCATTGGTAAAAGCGCTCACTCACGTTGAAAATTAACGCGAAAAAAGAATCAACATGGCGGACTTTCAAATTTGTTTTCCTGTTGATTTAGCGGGATTTTATTCAATCTTTATGGCTTAACGTCTCGCGTCTCGCTGTTATTTTATTAACATCATACTAAGGGGCTTGATGAAGGATTATCGAAATGTTATTAGTTATTTCAGCGCCACGCCAGATGAATGTGCTAAATAATGACCAGTTGTTAAGTTTATGTGTATTTCAACCTCTGTCTGATGCCCTGGGGGGTTAAAGGCATAGGGTGCCAGATAATGCATTGATGACAATGGGTTTTTATAAAAATCACGTTCTCATATGATGTCTTCATTCTGGCATGTTTTTTCTACAAAAGAGAATTGGTTAACAAATCTGTAAATTGTATTGGCGGTTAAGAAACGCATTTGGTACTTTCCGGCCAGATAATTTCAGAAGATCTCACGTTGTTGAGAACCATTGCCAATAAAGTGGTTTACAGAATAAAAGCGCGTCTCTGACAGGGGAGGCGTAGACCGAATCGACGTAAGGCGATCAAACGAATCGCCAAAATAAATAAAGTCGGTGATAGCAACGTAGTAAACGAACTGACAGCAGCAAAATCTCCGGTGCTGTACAGAAACCCAAACGGGATTAAACAGGCTGGTTAAAAAGCCAGTAATTATAATGAGTGGAGTACAAACACAATGTCTAACATCACAAAAAAAAGTTTAGTAGCTGCGGGGATTTTAACTGCGCTGGTCGCCGGAAATGTTGCAATGGCTGCGGACGTTCCCGCCGGCGTTCAACTCTCCGATAAGCAAACTCTGGTGCGCAATAACGGTTCCGAAGTTCAGTCTCTTGACCCGCACAAAATTGAAGGTGTGCCGGAGTCAAACATTAGCCGCGATCTGTTTGAAGGTTTATTGATAAGCGATGTCGAAGGACATCCGTCAGCAGGTGTTGCGGAAAAGTGGGAAAATAAAGATTTTAAAGTCTGGACGTTCCATCTGCGTAAAAATGCAAAATGGTCAGACGGCACGCCGGTTACTGCACATGACTTTGTGTATAGCTGGCAACGCCTCGCCAACCCGAATACCGCGTCACCGTATGCAAGCTACCTCCAGTACGGTCATATCGCCAATATCGACGACATTATCACGGGTAAAAAACCATCGACCGATCTCGGCGTAAAAGCGATTGATGATAATACGTTCGAAGTGACCCTGAGCGAGCCGGTGCCTTATTTCTATAAACTGCTGGTTCACCCGTCCGTTTCTCCAGTGCCTAAAGCTGCCGTCGAAAAATTCGGTGAGAAGTGGACTCAGCCCGCCAACATTGTCACCAACGGTGCATACAAACTGAAAAATTGGGTGGTGAACGAGCGTATTGAGCTTGAGCGTAATACGAACTACTGGGATAACGACAAGACCGTCATTAACCAGGTCACCTATCTGCCGATCTCTTCCGAAGTTACTGATGTTAACCGCTATCGCAGCGGCGAAATCGACATGACCTATAACAACATGCCGATTGAATTATTCCAGAAACTGAAAAAAGAGATCCCGGATGAAGTCCGCGTCGATCCTTATCTGTGTACTTACTACTACGAAATCAATAACCAGAAAGCACCGTTTAATGATGTTCGCGTTCGTACCGCGCTGAAAATGGCGCTGGATCGCGATATCATCGTCAACAAAGTGAAAAATCAGGGCGACCTGCCAGCCTATAGCTATACCCCTCCATACACCGATGGCGCAAAACTGGTTGAGCCGGAGTGGTTTAAGTGGTCACAAGAAAAACGTAACGAAGAAGCGAAAAAACTGCTGGCCGAAGCGGGCTTCACCGCAGATAAGCCGTTGACCTTTGACCTGCTTTACAACACCTCCGATCTGCATAAAAAACTGGCGATTGCGGTGGCTTCCATCTGGAAGAAAAATCTGGGCGCTAACGTGAAGCTGGAAAACCAGGAATGGAAAACGTTCCTCGACACGCGTCATCAGGGAACCTTTGATGTGTCTCGTGCCGGCTGGTGTGCGGATTATAATGAACCGACATCCTTCCTGAATACCATGTTGTCAAACAGTTCAAACAACACCGCTCACTATAAGAGCCCTGCGTTTGACAAACTGATTGGCGACACGCTGAAAGTCACTGACGAAGCGCAGCGTACTGAGCTGTACACGAAAGCAGAACAGCAACTTGATAAAGACTCTGCAATTGTACCGGTATATTATTACGTTAACGCGCGCCTGGTGAAACCCTGGGTAGGCGGTTACACCGGTAAAGACCCGATGGATAATATCTACGTTAAAAACTTGTATATTATCAAGCATTAATGGCAAGACGTGGGGCAAACGAGTTTTGCCCCACAGTGTCTTTTTTTCATCGCACTATAAACACCTCGCCTGAGTTCGTTTGACACAGAGGTGTAAAGGCACACGCCAGAAGGTACGGGCAATGTTGAAATTTATTTTACGCCGCTGTCTGGAAGCGATTCCAACGCTCTTTATTCTTATCACGATTTCATTCTTTATGATGCGTCTTGCACCGGGAAGTCCTTTCACCGGTGAACGTGCGCTGCCGCCGGAGGTACTGGCGAATATTGAAGCGAAATATCATCTGAATGACCCCATCAGTACGCAGTACTTCAGCTATCTGAAGCAGTTGGCGCACGGTGATTTTGGGCCTTCATTCAAATACAAAGACTACACGGTCAACGACCTGGTTGCCTCAAGCTTCCCGGTGTCTGCAAAACTGGGAGCGGCCGCCTTTCTCCTTGCCGTGATCCTCGGCGTAAGCGCAGGGGTCATTGCAGCGCTTAACCAGAACACGCGCTGGGATTACACGGTGATGGGGGTAGCTATGACCGGGGTGGTTATCCCCAGCTTCGTCGTGGCCCCCTTACTGGTCATGATATTTGCCATCACGCTCAAATGGCTGCCCGGCGGAGGCTGGAACGGCGGGGCGCTGAAATTTATGATTTTGCCGATGGTGGCGCTGTCACTTGCCTATATTGCCAGTATCGCGCGTATTACTCGCGGCTCAATGATTGAAGTATTGCACTCCAACTTTATTCGTACCGCCCGGGCAAAAGGGTTGCCGATGCGACGGATTATTTTCCGCCACGCGTTAAAACCCGCGTTGTTGCCTGTTCTGTCTTATATGGGCCCGGCATTTGTCGGCATTATCACTGGCTCGATGGTCATTGAAACAATCTATGGTTTGCCGGGGATCGGCCAGTTGTTCGTTAACGGGGCATTGAACCGTGACTATTCGCTGGTGCTGAGCCTCACCATTCTGGTGGGGGCGCTGACCATCGTGTTTAACGCCGTCGTCGATGTGCTGTACGCCGTCATCGATCCGAAGATTCGTTACTGATACTGGAGCTCGCTATGATGTTAAGTAAGAAAAACAGCGAGACGCTGGAAAATTTCAGTGAAAAGCTGGAGGTAGAGGGGCGCAGTCTTTGGCAAGACGCCCGTCGCCGTTTTATGCACAACCGTGCGGCGGTAGCCAGCCTCGTGGTTCTGGTTTTCATCGCGTTGTTTGTCGCACTGGCGCCGATGCTGTCGCAGTTTACCTATTTCGATACCGACTGGGGCATGATGTCGAGTGCGCCAGATAGCGAATCGGGGCACTATTTCGGCACCGATTCTTCCGGGCGCGATCTGCTGGTTCGTGTGGCGATTGGTGGGCGAATTTCGCTGATGGTTGGGATTGCCGCTGCGCTGGTGGCGGTGATCGTGGGGACGCTATACGGCTCGTTATCGGGCTATCTTGGCGGCAAAATTGATTCTGTGATGATGCGCCTGCTTGAAATCCTCAACTCCTTTCCGTTCATGTTCTTCGTTATTTTGCTGGTGACCTTCTTTGGTCAAAATATCCTGCTGATTTTTGTGGCGATCGGGATGGTGTCCTGGCTGGATATGGCGCGTATTGTGCGGGGGCAGACACTAAGCCTGAAACGTAAAGAGTTTATTGAAGCGGCCCAGGTGGGCGGTGTTTCTACGGGCAATATCGTGATTCGTCATATCGTCCCTAACGTTCTGGGTGTGGTGGTGGTATATGCGTCACTGTTGGTGCCGAGCATGATCCTGTTCGAATCTTTCCTGAGTTTCCTCGGCTTAGGCACCCAGGAGCCGTTGAGCAGTTGGGGCGCCTTGTTGAGCGATGGCGCCAACTCAATGGAAGTTTCACCGTGGCTGCTGCTCTTCCCGGCCGGTTTCCTTGTGGTGACGTTATTCTGTTTTAACTTTATTGGCGATGGCCTGCGTGATGCCCTCGACCCGAAAGACCGTTAAGGAGTGCAGCCATGAGTGTAATTGAAACCTCAACCGCGCCGCTCGCGCAGCAACAGGCTAACGCACTGCTGAACGTGACAGATCTTCGCGTGACATTCAGTACCCCAGACGGCGATGTCACCGCGGTTAACGATTTAAACTTTTCGCTTCGCGCCGGGGAAACGTTAGGGATTGTCGGTGAGTCAGGTTCTGGCAAATCACAGACCGCGTTTGCGTTGATGGGACTGCTGGCGGCAAATGGACACATTGGCGGCTCTGCAAAGTTTAATGGGCGCGAAATACTGAACTTACCCGAGCGCGAGCTTAACACGCTGCGTGCTGAACAAATTTCGATGATTTTTCAGGACCCGATGACCTCACTGAACCCGTATATGCGGGTCGGCGAGCAGTTAATGGAAGTTCTGATGCTGCATAAAGGGATGAGTAAAGCCGAGGCATTTGAAGAGTCTGTGAAAATGCTGGATGCGGTAAAAATGCCGGAAGCGCGTAAGCGCATGAAAATGTTCCCGCATGAGTTTTCTGGCGGTATGCGCCAGCGCGTGATGATCGCGATGGCGTTGCTTTGCCGTCCTAAATTACTGATTGCCGATGAACCTACCACAGCGCTTGACGTCACAGTGCAGGCGCAAATTATGACGCTGCTGAATGAGCTTAAACGTGAATTTAACACCGCCATTATCATGATCACGCACGACCTTGGCGTGGTGGCCGGCATTTGCGACAAAGTTCTGGTGATGTATGCGGGTCGTACGATGGAATATGGGAACGCGCGTGACGTGTTTTATCAACCCGTTCATCCGTATTCCATTGGCTTGCTCAACGCTGTACCGCGTCTGGATGCGGAAGGGGAATCTATGTTGACGATTCCAGGCAACCCGCCGAACCTGCTGCGTTTGCCAAAAGGCTGCCCATTCCAGCCTCGCTGCCCTCATGCGATGGAAATATGCAGCAGTGCGCCTCCTCTTGAGGAATTTAGCCCTGGCCGTCTGCGCGCCTGCTTCAAAGCGGTGGAGGATCTGGTATGAACGCGGTGACTGAACAACGAAAAGTGCTTCTCGAAATTGCCGATCTGAAAGTGCATTTTGACATCAAAGACGGTAAGCAATGGTTCTGGCAACCTGCGAAAACCCTGAAGGCGGTCGATGGTGTGACGCTGCGACTGTATGAAGGGGAAACGCTGGGCGTGGTGGGCGAATCGGGTTGCGGAAAATCGACCTTCGCCAGGGCGATTATTGGGCTGGTAAAAGCCACTGACGGTAGAGTAGCCTGGTTGGGTAAAGATCTGCTGGGCATGAAACCGGATGAATGGCGCGCGGTGCGTAGCGATATTCAGATGATTTTCCAGGATCCGCTGGCCTCGCTGAATCCGCGTATGACGATTGGGGAAATTATTGCCGAACCGCTGCGGACTTATCATCCTAAACTGTCGCGTCAGGACGTCCGCGACCGTGTGAAGGCGATGATGTTGAAAGTGGGGCTTCTGCCCAACCTGATCAACCGCTATCCCCATGAGTTTTCAGGTGGACAATGTCAGCGTATTGGTATTGCACGCGCGCTGATCCTTGAGCCTAAACTGATTATTTGTGATGAGCCGGTTTCCGCGCTGGACGTCTCCATTCAGGCTCAGGTGGTTAACCTGCTGCAACAATTACAGCGTGAAATGGGGCTGTCGCTGATTTTCATCGCCCACGATTTGGCGGTGGTGAAACATATTTCTGACCGCGTTCTGGTGATGTATCTGGGTCATGCTGTGGAACTGGGAACGTATGACGAGGTGTACCACAATCCTCTGCATCCCTATACCAAAGCGTTAATGTCGGCTGTGCCGATTCCGGATCCGGATCTGGAAAAAAACAAAACGATTCAACTGCTGGAAGGGGAGTTGCCGTCGCCAATCAATCCTCCGTCTGGCTGTGTATTTCGCACCCGGTGCCCCATTGCCGGGCCTGAATGTGCTAAAACGCGGCCCGTGCTGGAGGGCAGTTTCCGACATGCGGTTTCCTGTCTGAAAGTAGACCCGTTATAATCGCGAGGGCTGACATTATGTCAGCCCTTATCATTTCGAGGTCACTGTGTCGCTCAACATCTCTTCCGTTCGTGGACGTCTTTATCATCTCTTATTCGATTTGAATACGCGTTCTGGTCGCCGCTTTGAAGGGTTATGCGGTCTGTTCGCGCTGATTAGCGTCTTAATCATTTTTGTTGAATCGGGGCTGGGGACGCAATATCACCTGACGTACAGCGAATGGCATACCTTTGTCTGGCTGGAGTTATTTGTCACGCTGGTCTTCACCAGCGAATATCTCCTGCGATTATTGACCTGGCCGAATCCGGCGAAATACGTCTTCAGCTTCTGGGGATTCATTGATTTAGCCACCATACTGCCTCTGTATGTTATGTGGTTATGGCCGGAAATCAGTCTCAATTATGTTTTTGCCTGGCGGGCGATGCGGGCGATTCGTATTCTGCGGATCCTGAAACTCTTGCGTTTCATGCCCTCGTTGCGGGTGTTCTGGGGAGCTATCAATAGCGCGCGTCATCAGTTGATTCTGTTTTATTCGTTTATTGCCATTGTGATGATTATTTTTGGCTCGCTGATGTATGTGATTGAAGGGCCGCAATATGGGTTTACGACGCTGAATGCGTCGGTGTATTGGGCGATCGTAACGGTAACAACGGTAGGTTATGGCGATATTACGCCGCATACCCCATTGGGGCGTATCGTGGCATCGGCGCTGATTTTAATTGGTTATTCTGTTATTGCGATTCCAACCGGTTTAATCACCACGCACATGAGCACGGCGTTTCTGAAACGTAATCAGCAGCGGAGATGCCCGACGTGTCAGCAGGGGCAGCACGAATACAGCGCGCAGTATTGTAACCGCTGCGGGAGTAAGCTCCCGGAGTAGATGAAAAAAAGCCGCGTTAGCGGCTTTTCACTTATTCGCGCCAGAGAATATGGCACAGCTTGTGATCTTTCTCGCGACACAGCAGCACGCGGGCAAAGATGTCATTAATTTCACCGTCTTCGCTGTCTGCCAGACCAATCACTACTTCGGCAAAAAAGTCAGGATTCAGGTCAAAATCAACGTGTTCCTGCCAGTCTTCTGTCGGGTCAAACAGTTCTGCGCCGCCGCGTTCTTCGAACTGCAGGTTGAACAGAATAATGTCTGCCGGGTCGAGGTTATCCGCAGCCAGTTCAAGAAAAATATCGTAAGCCTGCTCAAGGGTTTCATCCTCAGTCAGGCGATTGTTCAGATCCATATCCATAATGACTACCTGTTTATCGTCGCTTGCGCACGTTTTACAGCAACGGGCTGAAGAAGTAAAACAGTCGCTCGGTGATTCGTTGCCACAGTGGGCGTTTTGCCCACAACTGCGCATCAAGCAGGCGTGAGCGCGAGATGTAATCATCCTGAACGGCAGCGAGATCGCCGCCGAATCCGGCGTCATCAATGACCAACGTTATCTCAAAGTTGAGCCATAAACTGCGCATATCCAGATTTACGGTGCCGACCAGACTCAGTTCGCCGTCAACCAGTACACTCTTGGTGTGTAACAGTCCCCCTTCAAACTGGTAAATTTTGACCCCGGCCGCCAGCAGTTCGCTGAAAAAGGCGCGGCTCGCCCAGCCGACCAGCACGGAATCATTTTTACGCGGAAGAATGATACTGACATCCACTCCGCGTTGCGCCGCGGTGCAAATCGCGTGCAGCAGATCGTCGCTGGGCACGAAGTACGGTGTGGTCATAATCAAATATTCGCGTGCAGAGTAGGCTGCGGTCAGCAGCGCCTGGTGGATCAGGTCTTCAGGGAAGCCTGGCCCGGACGCGATAGTATGAATAGTATGCCCGCTGGCCTCTTCAAACGGCATAATATTCAAATCCGGCGGGGGAGGCAGGATGCGTTTACCCGTCTCGATTTCCCAGTCGCAAGAGTAGACAATACCCATCGCCGTCGCGACGGGGCCTTCCATCCTTGCCATCAGATCGACCCATTGCCCAACGCCCGCATCCTGTTTGAAGAACCGCGGGTCGACCATATTCATGCTGCCGGTATACGCAATGTAATTGTCGATCATCACCATTTTGCGATGCTGGCGTAAATCCATACGGCGTAAGAAGACACGCATCAGATTGACTTTGAGGGCTTCGACGACCTCGATGCCTGCGTTACGCATCATTGCCGCCCACGGGCTGCGAAAGAAGGTGACACTGCCTGCGGAATCCAGCATCAGACGGCAGTGAATACCGCGGCGAGCGGCGGCCATCAAAGACTCCGCAACCTGGTCGGCCATCCCGCCGGGCTGCCAGATATAGAACACCATCTCAATATTATGGCGTGCGAGTTGGATATCGCGGATCAGCGCCTGCATCACATCATCGGAATCGGTCAGCAGTTGCAGTTGGTTTCCCTTTACGCCCGCAATTCCCTGACGGCGCTCGCAAAGTTTAAACAATGATGAAGCAACGCTACTGTTTTCCTGCGCGAAGATATGTTTGCAAGCCTTGAGATCGTTCAGCCATTTGGCGGTCGACGGCCACATGGCTCTGGCACGTTCGGCCCGACGTTTCCCCAGGTGCAGTTCACCAAACGAGAGATAAGCAATAATCCCTACCAGCGGCAGAATATAGATAATCAGCAGCCATGCCATCGCGGAAGGTACTGCACGCCGTTTCATCAAAATGCGCAACGTCACGCCGGCAATCAGAACCCAGTATCCGAGAATGACCAGCCAACTCACCACTGTGTAGAAGGTTGTCATAACATTAAAAATCCTTTTGAAAGCGTATTGTTATGAGTTTACGCATCAGGAATCATCTGGCAAATAAAAACACAGGAAAAGCGCTGGTCTGAGTTTGGTGAGGGCGTATAATGCTCGGCTCCAGCACTGTAAGAGTCGTTAACATGAAACGTAGTAGAACGGAAGTGGGACGCTGGCGGATGTTACGTCAGGCTAGCCGCCGTAAAGCGCGTTGGCTTGAAGGACAGTCGCGTCGCAATATGCGTATCCACTCAATCAGAAAGTGTGTTCTCAATCATCAACGTAACTCGTTGCTGTTTGCGATCCACAGCATCTGATAAAAATAAGGGCACCGCATTCGGTGCCCAACGACTTCAGTGGCGTCCAGCCGGACTCAGAAGACTTTTTTGAATTGTTAATCATACCGTGTAGATTAATTTTCGTCTGAAACCTACTGTTACCTCCCGCACCCCGCCAGATAAGGCATCTCTCTTCATACTGAATCAAACTGGTTCGAATTGTTACCTTTCGGGTATCTTTGAGGAAGGCATTTTGTGTACCACAAAATTAAAAGTGTACCCAATTCATGCTCACGGATACGAAACTAAAAAAGGCCCTTGGTAAGCGGCGCGATGAAATAGAAGTGGTAGCAGATACCCACGGGTTAAACGCAAGAATAAGCCAGGCTGGCAAAGTCACGTTCTTCTACCGGTACTGATGGGACAATAAAGCGGTGAAGCTGAACATCGGTGAGTATCCGGCGATGAGTATTTCCCAGGCCAGGGAGAGGAGACAACAGTTCAGAGCATGGCTGGTGGACGGATTCGATCCCCGTGAGCGCGTGAAGCTGGAGAGGGTTTCACTGGTTGAGTCACTCACTACTACAGAAGCTTTTATGTGCTGGATTGAAAGGCACTGCCTGCCGTCTGGCCTTTCGAAGACTGATTACTATATTCAGGTCTTTAATAAACATGTTGCGCCTGCGCTGGGCGACGTGAAAATCGACAGCACTACCCGTAAGCACTGGGTTAGCGTTTTTGATGCCATTGAAAGCAGGGTGATGGCCCACTACATGGTTTCATTGTGCAAGAGAGCATTCCGGTTTTGCCTGAACCGTGAGGCGATAAAGTCTAACCACTGGATGGCGTGCTGCCGTCAGATGTCGGGGATAAGCCGAAGAGAAAAGGCAGGGTTCTGAGTAATGAAGAACTCAAGACGATCCATGACTGGCTGAAATTCCGGCAAACCACTGAAGCAAAGTTCCTCATAAAATTCGTAATGCTCACCGGGTGCAGAACAGCAGAAATACGCCTGGCTAAATGGAGCTGGTTTAATCTCGATGAGATGACCTGGACAATACCAGATAAGTATTACAAAACCCGCAAGGCTACGCGCAGGGCACTACCTGCATCCGCAGTTCGCCTACTGGAAGCGCAGAGAGAGCGGGTTAACACGTAGCATGTCGTGACGTCGCCACGCCGGATGGAAGGAAAGGAGGTTGATACGCCAATATCTGGGCAGGTCGCCGCGAACTTTGCCCGTAGTGCGAGGGAAGGGGCGAAAATGGATGAGTGGTCACTTCACGATCTGCGCAGGACAATAGCAACCACGCTATCAGAACTTGGTTGCCCACCGCACGTTATAGAGAAAATACTTGGTCACCAGATGGTCGGGGTTATGGCTCACTATAACCTTCACGACTACCTGGACGACCAGAGGAAATGGATTGATATATGGGACTGATCTCCTCCCTGAAAACAGTGCCAGTCTAAACTGAAGTATCCGGTCTTTCTTCCATCTCACCGGGAGGCACATTGCCATGAAAAAGACCCGTTATACCGAAGAACAGATTGCATTTGCGCTGAAACAAGCCGAAACCGGCACCCGCGTCGGGGAAGTCTGCAGAAAGATGGGTATTTCTGAGGCCACCTTTTACAACTGGAAGAAAAAATTTGCCGGTCTGGGCGTGACGGAACTGCGACGTCTGCGGCAGCTGGAAGATGAAAACCAGCGGCTGAAGAAACTGGTGGCCGACCTGAGTCTGGACAAGGAGATGCTGCAGGAGGTGCTGAAGCAAAAGTTCTGAGGCCGGCTCAGAAGCGCCAGGCGGTGCATTTCCTGCAGGCAGCATACCGTATCAGCGTTCGCCGGGGATGCGGGTTGCTGATGCAGAGCAGGACTGTCTACCACTGGCAGAGCCGGCGCGACGATCGGGCGATAACCCTGCGTATCCGGGAAATCGCGGAAACCCGGATACGGTATGGTTGTCCGCGTATTCATATCCAGTTGCGGCGGGAAGGCTGGCGGGTTAACCACAAGAAAACTCACCGTATTTACTGCCTGGAAGGCCTCAACCTGCGCAGAAAGCGCCCCCGCAGACATGTCAGTGCCGCACATCGCCAGCAACGTCCGGTCCTGACCCATATCGATCAGTGCTGGAGTATGGATTTCGTGTCGGATAATCTGTTTAACGGACGGCGTTTCCGGGCGCTGACTGTAGTCGATAATTTTAGTCGGGAGCGTCTGGCGATCCATGCCGGAAAGTCGCTGAAAGGCTAGGATGTGGTCGGTGTGATGGAAGGGTTGCGGGTGCTGGGTAAGCGCCTGCCGGTACGTATTCAGACAGATAACGGCAGCGAGTTTATCTCAAAAAGTCTGGATAAATGGGCGTATGAACACGGAGTGACCATCGACTTCTCGCGCCCCGTAAAGCCGACAGATAACCCGTTTATTGAATCATTTAACGGCAGCCTGCGGGATGAATGTCTGAACATTCACTGGTTCCTGTCACTGGAAGATGCGCAGGACAAACTCGACAGCTGGCGCAGGGAATACAATCATGAGAGAACGCATTCATCATTAAATGACATGACTCCGGCTGAATTTATCCGAAGTCTCCGGAAAGACGAAGATCTCTGATTTAGCACTGCACTGATTTTGGGCCAGGGTCAGAAAGACGAAGATCTCTGATTTAGCACTGCACTGATTTTGGGCCAGGGTCAATCTTTGTATACTAACCTTGCGTCAGTTGGCCCTATAGGAGGGCAGGTTAATGCAGGAGGGGCAGAGATATTTATTAATAATCTAACATCAGTCTCAGTAACAAATTTAACTGGATCTAACCTTACTAACACAACTAGGATTGACGGATCATTAACGTATGCAGTTGATTCTTTATTCAATTAAAAAAAGGCGCAAGGATGCGCCTAATTATTTTTTAATGAGCTTAATGAGTATTTTTCAATTGGCTTTATAATATAACCACAAAGTTTAATGAATGGCTTTTCAATTGATTGATATACCATATATGAAAATATTAAAGATAACGTTATCATTATCATCAATTTATTTACGCCAGTTATAAGCATAAGTATACCTGCGCTATCTAAGCCATGATATATTAGCACATGAGTCATATATAAAGAGTATGATATATTTCCAAGAAACCCTAAACCATATATATTAATCATTCCGTATGCTTTTTCTATTGAGATAAGCGAGAAAACAATTAAAAAACTAACAAATCCAAAACTTATTGGTCCGTGCCCATGTACGTGCCTTGTCGCTATCATTGCAAGTGAAGTGATTAGCATTAAAAGAGAAATACATAATGATGTTTTCTTGAAAGATAAGTATGACATTGATAGGTTACTGTTAAAAAAACAATAAATAATTATTCCATACGAAAAGTCAATAAACATTGGAGAGGAAAATAGAATAATAAAAGCATTTGAGTATACGTCTGAATTCAGAACAATGCTTTTTGCTCCATCCAATGTTATGCTATCAGAAGTTATCAATTGCAAAATAATTGGAGTTAATATTGTAACTGCTAATGCCATGATATTTTTGTATTTACAAGATAATGAAAAACAAATTGCATATAAAACATAGAACGACACTTCAAAAGTTAATGTCCATGCTGGGTATATTAAATTAAACCCAAAGTATGGAGGCGCATCGGCATAGTTTGATTGCGCTGGAATTAATGATCTAATTAGGAAATCAACATCTTTGTTTCCAGGTAAAAAAATATACCATAGCAATGCTGAAAAAATAAGTACTGGATAAATTCTAAAAAATCTTTTTAAAGCGTAAATATGTATTGTGTTTATTGTGAAATCTTTAGCGGATAGACATATAATATAACCGCTTATTATAAAAAATAAATCAACACCAATATTTCCAAATCCAAATAGTCGATACCCAAGATTTTCATATGTTCCATTGTTCAGATATCCCTGCATATGGAATAACACAACAAACAAAGCAGCAATGCCACGTAAATAATGTATTGACTTAATCATTGTTAATCAGGATATTAAAATTAATGTATTATTATAATGGAACATTAAGTTAATAATGAAATTAAATGCTTTTGAATTGATAGAGATCACATAAAATCACCAAAAATAGTAATGATAATCAATATCATAATCACCATTTGGGGTAATTCCGTTAAAAGCGGCTTTAGGTAATTCAATCCATATATGGTTTATTGTGTGTGATGAACTCACCAACTAAGGGGGTTCTTTATGTACATTAAACGGTGGTCGCTATGTCAGCCCAGATAACCAGTGAGACTTTAAATCAGTGGCTTAGCATGGGGTCTCTTGCTGCGGTAGTTGCTGGCGTTCCACCAGAAGTGGCGTTAGGCGCGCTGGCTGGCGCGGTAATATTTATCACCTCGGCGGTTGAGTATCAGATACGGCGCCGGGTTTTACTGTCGCTGCTCAGCTTCCTATGCGGGCTTCTCTTCTACAAACCCACTGCATCAATCCTAATCGGCGTAGCCAGCCTGATCCCAACCATCACGCAGGACTCATTTGAGAAAGGAATTGTCTTCTCCGCTGGCGCGTTCGTGTCGGCAATAGTCGCAGTTCGTATTGGCATCTGGCTCTATCACCGTTCGGACAATCCACGCGAGTTAATCCCGGGGAGAAAAGACGATGGCAACTCATGATGTTCTTCTGCTTATTGCCAATGCAGCTATCTGTTCAGGCATTGCCGTGCGTGTCGGTACGTTCCAGCGCAATGGAGCACAGCACCGGCGGTGGGGGGCATGGATAGCTTACTTCCTGATTGTTTCCTCCGCCAGCATTCCTATCCGAGTGGCTTACGCCCTGTATTACCACACACCAATGATCGCTGATTTATCAGAGGTCATCATCAACGCAGTGATGCTTGTCGCCGTGCTGAAGACACGCGGTAACGTCGTGCAGATTTTCAAAATATCGAGGTCGCAACATGGACATTAATCAGTTCAAGCTCGCCGCAGGAGTCAGCCAGGAACTGGCTACGCGATGGCACCAACACATTACCGCATCGATGCAGGAATTCGGTATTACGAAGCCAGAAGATCAGGCGATGTTCATTGCTCAGGTGGGTCATGAGTCTGGCGGGTTCACCAGGTTGCAGGAAAACTTCAACTACAGCGTGGCCGGGCTGGCAAACTTCGTCCGCGCTGGCCGCATTACACAGGACCAGGCCAACACCCTTGGTCGCAAGACGTATGAGAAGGCGTTACCACTGGAACGTCAGCGCGCGATCGCCAATCTGGTGTACAGCAAGCGGATGGGCAATAACGGACCGGGCGACGGCTGGAAATATCGCGGGCGCGGGCTTATCCAGATCACCGGCCTGAACAACTACCGGGACTGCGGAAACGGCCTGAAAGTCGATCTGGCCTCTCAGCCTGAACTAATGGCGCAGGATTCGTATGCAGCCCGCAGCGCGGCGTGGTACTTCGCAACGAAAGGATGTCTGAAATGCACCGGCAGTGTGGTTCGCGTCACGCAGATCATCAACGGTGGCCAGAACGGCATCGACGACCGGCGCGCGCGTTACGCTATCGCGGTAAAGGCGCTGCTATGATCCCGGCATTCGTGAAAGCATACTGGAAACAGTTGCTTATTGTTGCGTTGCTTGCTGCTATCGCTTACGGCTGCCGTGTCGCTTGGGTTAACCATGGTGAGGTGCAGTACGCCGCCGGATATTCAAAGGCACAGGCAGATCAGAAACAGGCTGATGATGAGTCACGCCAGCGTAATGAGAAGGAGAAAGCCACCAGTGAACGAAAAGCGCAGCATAGGATCGACCAGGCGCGCAATGATGCTCTTGATGCTGCCGCTCGTGCTGGCAGGTTGCAGCAGCAACTCGTTGCCATCCGTGAGCAGCTCGGGCAGTATAACGCCACTATCGGCGCTGGGTCGTCAGCCGCAGACACCGGAGTTCTGCTTGCCGACGTGCTCAGCAAATCTCTCGAACGAAGCCGGCAACTGGCAGAGTACGCTGACCGGGCAGCCGAAGCCGGAAGGGGCTGTGAGCGGTAGTACGATTCGCTGATAGTAACCAGGTGAATTGAAGGGCACCTTAAACAATGTGTACTTAAGTGTGCCCTTTTATTGTTTTGTTTTGATTTGGTTTTTGTGATTTATTTAATTAATAAAAACAAAAGGTTATGTTTTTATTAAAACACCTTTTTGAAGGGCTTAACGGAAACCTGTGCGTAGACACCCGCGGCAACATACGGGTCTGCTTCAGCCCAGGATTGCGCTGCGTCCAGAGATTCAAATTCAGCAATGACCGTTGAGCCGGTAAAACCTGCCGCACCGGGATCGTTGCTGTCGACAGCAGGCATTGGCCCTGCTGTGAGCAGACGGCCTTCATCGTGCAAAAGTTGCAGACGCGCCAGATGTGCGGGGCGAACCGAAAGGCGCTTTTCAAGAGAGTCGGCGATATCCTGAGCGTAGATGACATACAGCACGGGTAGAGCTCCTTAATAGGTAAAAGTCGTTAATTACGTTATTGGAAACGACTCTCAACTGCAACGCAAAGATGACGGCTTTGTTAAGGCGTACACTTTGCAGGGCTTTTTTTGGATAATATTGCGTTTTAAATGCACCTCATTGTGATGTCTTATTGAATATGATTGCTATTTGCATTTAAAATCAGGGCCTGGTTTTTTAACTGAAACGATTATGACTTCAATGACCCTTGATCTACCTCGTCGCTTTCCCTGGCCGACGTTACTCTCCGTTGGCGTTCATGGTGCTGTAGTGGCGGGACTGCTGTATACCTCGGTACATCAGGTTATTGAACTGCCTGCGCCTGCGCAGCCGATCTCTGTCACCATGGTCGCGCCAGCCGATCTTGAGCCACCTCAGGCTGTTCAGCCGCCGCCGCAACCTGTTGTCGAGCCTGAACCCGAGCCTGAGCCGATCCCGGAACCGCCAAAAGAAGCGCCGGTCGTGATCGAGAAACCGAAGCCAAAACCGAAACCCAAACCTAAACCGGTGAAGAAGGTTCAGGAGCAGCCGAAACGTGATGTGAAGCCGGTCGAGTCGCGTCCGTTGACGCCGTCTGAAAACACCGCGCCAGCGCGCCCGACGACCAGTACCGCACCCGCGACCAGCAAACCCGTGGTCAGTGCGCCTGCGGGCCCTCGTGCGCTGAGCCGTAATCAACCGCAGTATCCACCGCGTGCGCAAGCGTTGCGTATCGAAGGGCGGGTCAAGGTGAAATTCAACGTGACGTCCGACGGACGTGTTGATGATGTTGAAATACTCTCAGCACAACCGGCGAACATGTTTGAACGAGAAGTGAAAAACGCGATGCGCAAATGGCGCTATGAAGCCGGGAAACCAGGTACCGGGTTGGTGGTGAATATTGTTTTCCGCCTCAATGGCACAACGCAGATTGAATAAGCGAGATGATGATTAAAAAAGCCTCCACATTCGGAGGCTTTTTTTTACTTCTGAACTGGCAGGGCGCGGGGCTTGCCGTCTTTGTCTACCGCAACATAAATAAACAGCGCTTCGGTCGCTTTGTAACGCTGTCCAATAGGCTCAGAGGCCACTTTTTTAACCCACACTTCAATGTTGATGCTAATAGAGGTTGTGCCACGTCTTACGCAGCGAGCGTAACAGCACACCACATCTCCCACCGCGACAGGGCGTAAAAACGTCATTCCCTCGACGCGCACGGTCACCACGCGACCATGAGCAATTTCTTTGGCCTGAATGGCGCCGCCAATATCCATTTGCGACATCAGCCAGCCGCCAAAAATATCGCCATTGGCATTCGTATCAGCAGGCATGGCCAGCGTGCGTAAAACAAGTTCGCCCTGGGGGACATTATTCGTTGTTGTCATTCTGGAACCGACTATAGAAAAAAATTACAGGCGCGATGCTACTATGATTTGCAGATTGAGAACAGAGGAGATACGCCGCGCACTGCGGGTGTTCCGGCTGGTCAGAAAGAAAGGGTGACATTTCCACCCTTTCGTAATGATTCATGCAATCGGTAGAGCGGAATACGGGGAGTCACGCAGAAAAGAGCAGCGCCAGAGGAAAGGTCTGGCGCTGGAGAGATTACGATTTATCTTCCTGGGGGAGATGGCGGTAAATATAAACGCCGCTCAACAGGGTGAAAATCAACGTCAATGCGGTCAGGCCAAAGACTTTAAAATTGACCCAAATATTTTGCGGTAGCCAGAACGCGATGTAGATATTCGCAAGGCCGCACAGGATGAAAAAGACCGCCCACGCCAGATTTAACTTCGACCAGACGGGTTGCGGGAGCGTAAGCTCTTTTCCAAGCATGCGCTGAATTAAGGGCTTTTTCATAATCCACTGGCTTACCAGCAATGCGCCGGCAAACAGGCCGTAAATCACCGTCACCTTCCATTTAATAAATTCATCGTTATGGAAGAAAATGGTCAGGCCGCCAAACACCGCAACCAGAATAAAGGTGATTAACGCCATCTTCTCAACCTTGCGATAACGCACCCAACTGTAAATCAAGACAATTGCGGTCGCGACGATCAGGGCTGAGGTTGCCGCATAGATGTCATAAAGCTTGTAAAAGGCAAAAAAGACAACCAGCGGTAAAAAATCAAGAAACTGCTTCATTCTTCGATTCCGTAATTAACATGCATCGGCCGCAAAGCACCGACGCACACAGGGTTATTGGCGAATCAACATATACAGGCGGAATAAATAGATGAGCAAAACAGCAGAGATCAAATTGCTCAGCGTATTCGCCACCACCGCACCCACGTTCGGGCTCAGTACAGCAAAGTTAGGTGCAAAGAGCAGAAGCGACGTTTTTGCCAGCAACCAACCGATCACCGCGGGCGCGACCAATCGCATATTAGACCACGTAAGACGCATACTGTTGCGCATTGCAGCAAAAACACCCATTTTATCCTGAACCAGCATGACAGGCGCAAGTGCGAGGAGGATGGCCATGAGAATACCTGGCACCACCACCAGCATAATCCCTACCTGCACCAGCAGCGTCGTCAGGAAAATCAGAATAAACAGCTTAGGCAAAACAGGGGCGCTGGCGCCAATGGCGCGTAATGCACTGACCCGATGACCGGCTGAAATCAATTGAATCATCAGCATGACGCCACCTGCCAGAATGGCATTGCCGATGAGACCTGAAAACGTCGAGGCTGCAGATGCACGTAACAAAATTTGCTGCTGCTCCGGCGTCATGTTTTGCACCAGGTCGAACAATCCAACGCTATCCGCCAGGTTGTCGCCTTCGCTGAGTTGCGCAATTTGCGCGTCGCTGGGTGAAAAGGCATGACCTAAAACCACCGTGATAAACGCGCACAGCAACGATACCAGTAAGATGGTAACAAATTGATTACGGAAAAAATTCCCCGTGTCACGGTATACGGACTTCGCCGTGATAGACATGCACTCTCCTTGAGTTCTGCAGGTGTTAATTAGCGGGCAATTGTACCCTGGATAACCCGTGAGTGGCAGCATCAAGGCTTGTATGGAAAAGCATATCTTTGTAAAGCGGAGGTAATCCGTATCGGGCGCGAGCGCGGTTACAGGCTTCATTGACCTCGCCATCTTCCCCAGACATGGCAAATTCCCGGCAGGCAGAGGGGCGGTTTTCATAGATAGTACAACTGACATGTTCCCCGGGCGAACCGGACAGCGCCACGCAGCGGGACTGTTTTTGGTTGGTGCCCGCCATACAACGTAGAAAGGGATTCACCGGTTCCGTCAGATGATCCGGGACAGGGCCGCCAGCATCACTGGCTTCCGCCCAATAAAAAGAGACACGAAAAAACGCACAACAGGCACCGCACGTCATGCACGGGTTGAGATCGCTCATGATTCCACCTGCAACAAGATAACGCATCAATTCAATGGTGAGAAAGCTAAATTAGCGCCCTGTTTCAGGAAGGGCAAGAGGGCAACATCTGAATATTTTCAGTGTGGAAATATATCAAATTTGATCTGTATCAGTTTAACCAGGATTTTGAATGCAAGTTCTAAATTAATCCAGATCAATAAATGTTAAATTACAAGATGTAATGTGATCTGTGTTAGATCACTTTTTACTCCATTGTGGGTATATTCGTCACGCTTTTATAACCATAACGATGGAGCGGACATGAAAAAATTAACAGTGGCGGCGTTGGCAGTCAGTACTCTTCTTTCTGGCGGGGTTTATGCGCATGAAGCGGGCGAGTTCTTTATTCGTGCAGGTTCGGCGACGGTTCGACCAACCGAAGGTTCTGATAACGTCCTGGGATCGTTGGGCGGTTTTAACATCAGTAACAATACCCAACTGGGTTTGACGTTCACCTACATGGCGACGGACAATATTGGTATTGAATTACTGGCAGCTTCGCCGTTTCGCCATAAAGTCGGTACCGGGCCGACCGGTGATATCGCCACCGTGCATCAATTGCCGCCGACGCTGATGGCGCAATGGTACTTTGGTGATTCCAGCAGCAAACTGCGTCCATACGTAGGTGCCGGTATTAACTACACCACTTTCTTTGACAACGGATTTAATGATACCGGCAAGGCCGCCGGATTATCCGATCTGAGCCTGGAAGACTCCTGGGGCGCCGCAGGGCAAGTGGGGATGGACTATCTGATTGATCGTGACTGGCTGATCAACATGTCCGTCTGGTACATGGATATCGACACTGACGTGAAATTTAAGGCGGGTGGTGTAAACCAGACCGTCAGTACGCGTATCGATCCATGGGTGTTTATGTTCTCTGCGGGCTATCGCTTCTAACATCCTTAGCGCTATCGAAAAAGGCTGGTTGCATTGCTACCGGCTTTTTTTTCGTCTCTTGTAACGTGTTTGTTATTTTTTCCCCTCGCTTAACTCTCTGAAATGCTAACATGAGTAAAATTATCGCCGTCTCTGGCAAGCAGATTTCAGGGATGCTATGCAACAACATAAACGGGCGACCGGTTTTGCCGTGCGGTTAATGAACCGGGTGGACGTGTGAAGATTGTGCAGGATGGGCTGAGAAACCGGCAGGCATTGCTCATCTCAGGGCTTATCACCTTGCTTTGTACCTCATTGTTCATTTTTGTGATTTATGAACAGCGACTTGCGGCGGCCAGTGAGGGCATGAATCGTCTGCAAACGCGGATGGTAGACATTTTTAATGACAACGAACTGATCGCCGATGCAACGGGTGAACGTTATCACCAGATTAAAAATGCCGGCATGTGTGGCGATACCTCACGCTTTATTCCCAGAGAAAAAGACGCCTGGGGAATCAATGCCGACGAAAAACGGATCCATTCGGCGACAGGCGCGATGGTGGCAAAACATACCGGTATGGACGCGCTATGTATGTTTACCGCCGCAGAATTCATCCGCGACAGGGTAAATACCCTCAATCCCGGAAACTATGATGCGCACCGTTATATCATCGCCAAAGATGCCGATTACTTTTATTGGTTTACCCCCGCAGATTCCCGGATGTTTCATTTCTCTGACTCGGAAATGGCGAGAGATATTCGCAGCTTTTTTTACCCTCCCGTTGATTTTTATACTCGCCTGTTGGAAAAAAACGTCAAAACCAAGGCGCTGAGTTCCACTAATTTCTACACCGATAAAATCACCGGCGATAAAGCTTTTAGCGTGGTGAGTTATATCTACGACCTTTCCGGGAAAGAGATCTCCGATCATATTGTGGCCTATCTGGTCTACGACCACGCCAGGCCAGAGTTGCAGGAAGCCCTGGCGAACGCCTTTGATAACCAGATTCCGCAGGGGCTTAATGTTGCGCTGGTGAATGCGACCAACAATGAGTCGTTGTGCCTTGCCGGGAACTGCTCGTCGATGGGGCAGAGCATCGTCAAAATAGTGTCTGAAAAGTATGCGTTCAAATACACGATTTCACTCGGGCGCTTTGTCACGCATGACATCCAGGCGGGTATGGCGATCCTGCTGGCGCCGTTCTTTTTTATCATGATCACTCTGGGGCTGAAGGGATGGCTCAACGAAAGTGACCTCAAGATTTATATCGACTCTTTGACGGGATGCTTTAACCGCAAGATCCTCGATATTATTAAACGCCGCGATCTCTCGCGTTGCGCGGTGATCCTGCTGGATTGCAATAAATTCAAAGCGATCAACGATACCTGGGGACATGTGGCAGGCGACAGGGCGCTCCAGGTTATCGCGAACCGTATGCTTTCCAATACCCGAACCAGCAATGACATGGTGATACGCACGGGCGGTGATGAGTTTGTGATTCTGCTTTACCGGGCAAAAGCCAGTGATGCTATTGCGGTTGCAGAACGCATTGCCAGCCAGGTACAGGGATTTACGTTTTGGGTTGGCGGTAATCAGGTGCCGTTGTCGGTGTCATGGGGAATTGCGGAAGTGAACGGCGCCCTGGATGCGGCGATCCAGGTTGCGGACAATGAGATGTACAAAATGAAACAGACAAAAGGGTAAACCGCCAGAGGTGCTCTGGCGGTTGCCGGACATTATGCGCGCGTTGCCGCTTTCATTGCCGTGACGAACGTTTTTAGCTCGGTCAGCATCTGTTCGGGCTTATCGAGGTTTTTCTCGATGATTTTCACAATCGCCGAACCGGAAATCGCCCCCGCCGCGCCGGCGTCAATTGCCCCTGTAACCTGTTCGGGCGAAGAGATGCCGAAACCCTGCAACGGCGGGGCCGCATTGTACTCTTTCAGTTTTTCGACCAGATGGTGCAACGGTAGCGCGGCACGATTTTCTGCACCCGTCACCCCCGCCCGGGAGAGCAAATAGGTGTAACCGCGGCCCCGGGAGGCAATCTGGCGCAGCAGATCATCATCGGCATTCGGCGGGCAGATGAAAATCGGTGCAACATTGTGGCGCAGTGCCGCCTGATGGAACGGTGCAGACTCTTCTACCGGTACGTCGGCAATCAGCACGGAGTCGACGCCGACCTTTTCGCACTGGGCGTAAAATGCGTCGATCCCTTTGCTGAAGACCAGGTTGGCGTACATCAGCAGGCCCACAGGAATCGTGGGGTGCTTCTGGCGAATTAACGCCAGCATCTCAAAACATTGCGTTGGGGTAACGCCTGAGGCAAACGCGCGCAGCGTGGCTTCCTGAATCGTCGGGCCGTCAGCCAGCGGGTCGGAGAACGGTATCCCGAGTTCAAGGGCATCGGCACCGGCCTCGATCAGCGTATCAATAATCTTTAGCGATTGCTCAACCGAAGGGTCGCCCAGCGTGACAAAGGGAACAAATGCGCCTTCTTTACGATCCTTCAACTGTGCAAATAAATTGTCGTAGCGTTCCATCAGATTTCCCCTCGCGCTTTCAGAATGTCGTGTACGGTGAAAATGTCTTTGTCGCCGCGACCGGAAAGGTTAACCACCAGCAGTTGTTCTTTTTCCGGGTTGTCGCGCATCATTTTTAACGCATGGGCCAGGGCGTGGGACGACTCCAGCGCCGGGATGATACCTTCATGCAGGCACAGGGTTTTGAACGCCTCAAGCGCTTCGTCATCGGTTATCGACACGTAATCGGCACGACCAATACTGTTCAGATACGCGTGTTGCGGGCCGACGGACGGGAAATCCAGCCCGGCAGAAATGGAGTAAGACTCTTCAATCTGGCCTTCTTCCGTCTGCATCATCGGCGCTTTCATGCCGAAGTAGATCCCGACGCGACCGTGTTTGAGCGGGGCGCCATGCTCACCGGTTTCGATCCCGTGACCGCCGGGTTCTACGCCAATCAGTCCGACGCTGGTTTCCGCAATGAAATCAGCAAACATACCGATCGCATTTGAACCGCCACCGACACAGGCGATAACCGCGTCGGGCAAACGACCTTCTTTTTCCAGGATCTGGGCTTTGGTTTCTTCGCCAATCATGCGCTGGAATTCACGCACAATGGTCGGGAACGGATGCGGGCCCGCGGCAGTCCCGAGCATATAGTGCGCGGTATCATAGCTGCCAGACCAGTCACGCAGCGCCTCGTTACAGGCATCTTTCAGGGTTGCGGAACCGCTGTGAACCGGGATCACTTCAGCGCCCATCAAACGCATACGGAACACGTTAGGCGACTGGCGTTCAACATCTTTCGCGCCCATATAAATGCGGCATTTCAGACCCAGCAGCGCACTGGCAAGCGCGGAGGCTACGCCGTGTTGACCGGCGCCGGTTTCAGCAATAATTTCGGTTTTACCCATCCGCTTGGCCAGCAGCGCCTGACCCAGCACCTGGTTGGTTTTGTGCGCGCCGCCGTGCAGCAGATCTTCACGCTTCAGATAAAGAGTGGTGCGGGTGCCTGCCGTGATGTTCTGGCATTTGGTGAGCGCGGTCGGGCGACCGGCATAGTTTTTGAGCAGGTCGGTAAACTGGGCCTGAAACGCTGGATCTTTCTGCGCGCTGACGAACGCTTCTTCCAGTTGACGCAAGGCAGGCATCAGGATCTGTGGCACATACATGCCGCCAAATTCACCAAAGTACGGATTCAGTAATGTTGTCATGTGTTTCTTCCTTAATAAGCGCGCAGTGTCTGAAAGACCGAGGCCAGAAGACGAGCATCTTTGATGCCCGGCTGCGACTCTACACCAGAATTAAAATCGAGGCCGGCACAGCCGGTTTTAGCCGCGTCTACGCAGTTGTCTGCGCCTAATCCGCCAGCCAGAAAAACATTGTCGAGCGTCTGACCCTGCAATAGTGACCAGTCAAAACGTTGGCCTGTACCGCCCTGGCCGTTATCCAGAAGGTACTTATCAACCTGCTGATAATCGCGGGCAGGGAGCGTGTCGGCGACGCTCAACGCTTTCCAGATTTGTACCTGTTCAGGCAGTGCAGCGCGCAGCGCATTCACATAAGCCTGATCTTCGTGGCCGTGCAGTTGCACCGCAGTGAGCGACAGGGCGGTGGCTTTCTCGCAAACTTCTGCAATCTGTGCATCACGAAACACGCCAACATACCGTAGCGGTGCGGCCGCCATAACGTCCCGTGCCTGCTCAGCGCTCACGGCGCGGGGAGAAGAGTCCACAAAAATCAACCCGCCATAAATAGCGCCAGCGTCATACGCCGCCTTTGCATCCTGCGGGCGCGTCAGACCGCACACTTTATTCTCACCCAGCAACACCCGGCGCACGGCGGCGTGAAGATTGTCCTCGGACATCAGCGCAGAGCCGATAAGAAAACCGTTGGCAAAGTGGCTCAGTTCACGCACCTGACCGTAGGTGTTGATCCCGGATTCGCTGATCACGGTCACGCCGTGACCCAGACGCGGCGCAAGCTGTCGGGTACGGTTTAAATCAATCGACAGGTCGCGCAGGTCGCGGTTATTGATACCGACAACTTTTGCGCCCAGCGCAATGGCGCGCTCCAGCTCTTCTTCGTTGCTCACCTCGGTCAACACGCCCATTTTTAAGCTGTGTGCCACGGTAGCAAGCTGGCGATACTGCTCATCATTCAGCACCGAAAGCATCAGCAGGCAGGCATCCGCCTGATAATGGCGCGCCAGATAGATTTGGTAAGGGTCAATAATAAAATCCTTACACAGAATCGGCTGCGGCGCGATGGCGCTGACCACCGGCAGAAACTCAAAACTGCCCTGAAAATATTTCTCGTCGGTCAGTACGGAAATCGCCGACGCATAGTGCTTGTAAACGCCCGCAATCTGCGCCGGGTCGAAATTCTCCCGGATCACACCTTTCGAGGGGGAGGCCTTTTTGCACTCCAGGATAAAGGCGGTACGCGCGCCCTCCAGGGCATCATAAAAATGGCGTGAACTCGGCTGGATGTCGTTCTGGAAACTGGCCAGCGGTTGCTGCTGCTTACGGGCTTCTACCCAAATCGCCTTATCTGCGACGATTTTCGCTAAAACGGTTTGCATCATTTACCCTCTTGCCGCCAGTGCGGTGACCCGGTCATACGCTGCGCCGCTGCGCAGAACGGTGATGACGGTTTGCACATTGGCTTTCAAATCTTCCTCGCCATGCAGGCGCATTAACATAGCGACATTCGCGGCGACAGCAGCCTCGTGGGCGGCTTCACCTTTACCTTGTAGCAAGCGTGTCAGAATGTCACGGTTTTCTTCTGGCGTGCCGCCTGCCAGTTGTTCCTGATGATAAGGGGTGAGGCCAAAGTCATCCGCCGTCAGCGTATAGCTTTTGATTTCACCCTCGTGTAACTCGGCAACGATAGTCGGCGCATGCAAGGAAACTTCATCCATTCCACCGCTGTGGACAACCGCGGCGCGTTGGTATCCCAGCACGCGCAACGTCTCGGCAATCGGCAGCACCAGTTCAGCGCTGTAGACGCCAATCAGGGCCAGCGGCGGGTGTGCCGGGTTAATCAACGGGCCCAGCACGTTGAACAGCGTGCGCGTTTTTAACTGCTGGCGCACCGGCATCGCATGACGAAAACCGGTATGGTACTTCGGTGCAAACAGGAAACAGACACCGAGGTCATCCAGCGCCTGGCGGGACTTGTCGGCATTCATATCCAGATTAATGCCGAAGGCCGCCAGCAAATCGGAAGAGCCGGATTTACTGGAAACACTGCGGTTGCCGTGTTTCGCCACTTTCATGCCGCACGCCGCTGCGACGAAGGCGCTGGCGGTGGAAATATTGATGCTGTTGCTGCCGTCACCGCCAGTACCGACGATATCGGCGAACAGATAGTCAGGGCGCGGAAATGGCGCCGCGTTTTCCAGCAATGCGGTGGCCGCACCGGCTATCTCGTTAGGATGTTCGCCACGAATTTTCATGCTGACCAGCGCCGCTGCCAGTTGTTCCGGCTTGAGCTCGCCGCGTACTACAGCAGAGAACAACTGATGGCTCTCTTGCTGAGAAAGCGTTTGTGCCTGGTATAATTTTTCCAGAATAGGCTGCAGCGTGTTGGTTTGCTCCAGCTTCTGTTGCGCCCACGCCAGCGTTTGTTCCAGCAAGCGGGCGCCCTGTGTCGTCAGAATGGATTCCGGATGAAACTGGAAGCCGCAGACGCGATCCGCATCGTGACGTACTGCCATCACCATCCCGTTAAAATGGGCGTTGATGGTCAGTCCGGCAGGCACATTGCTGCCCACCAGAGAGTGATAACGGGCGACCGGCAGCGGATTTGCCAGACCGGCAAACATCGCCTGGCCGTCATGTTCAATGCTCGACGCTTTGCCATGCAGGATTTCGCCCGCCTGACCGACGTAGCCACCGTAAGCCTCAACAATCGCCTGATGGCCGAGGCAGATACCGATAATCGGCAGTTTTCCGCGCAGACGGGTCAACAGCTCCGGCATACAACCGGCTTCGCTTGGCGCGCCTGGGCCCGGAGAGAGCATCAGCACCGGGTTTTTCATCGTAGCAAGACGGTCAATCAGCGTCTGGGCAGGGATGTGGTTGCGGTAAATCACCACATGATGACCGTTGGTCCGTAGCTGATCTGCCAGGTTGTACGTGAAAGAGTCGATGTTATCGAGCAGCAGAATGTCAGCCATTAGAAAATCTCCTGTGCATGATGCGCGGTGGCGATAGCGCGCAACACGGCGCGCGCTTTGTTACGGGTTTCATCGGCTTCAGACTGCGGAACAGAATCGAGAACAACCCCGGCGCCAGCTTGCACGGTGGCAATGCCGTCTTCGACAAGGGCGGAGCGAATCACAATGCAGGTATCCAGGTCGCCATGGGCGGTGAAATACCCGACGGCGCCGCCATAGCTGCCGCGACGGCGTCCTTCGGCATTCGCGATAAGCTGCATGGCGCGGACTTTTGGCGCGCCGCTGAGGGTGCCCATATTCATGCAGGCGCGGTAGGCGTGCAGAACATCCAGATCGCTGCGCAATTCGCCCACCACGCGGGAGACCAGGTGCATCACAAAGGAGTAACGGTCAACTTTCGTCAGGTCGGCGACGTAGCGGCTACCTGGCGTACAGATCCGCGCCAAATCATTGCGGGCAAGGTCAACCAGCATCAGATGTTCGGACATCTCTTTGTGATCGGTACGCATTTCAAGCTCAATGCGGCTGTCCAGATCCCTGTCCAGAGAACCATCCGCGCGACGCCCGCGTGGGCGCGTTCCGGCGATGGGGTAGATCTCAATTTGACGGCTGGTGGCATCGTATTTCAGCGAGCTTTCTGGCGATGCGCCAAACAGCGTGAATTCGTTGTCCTGCATAAAGAACATATACGGGCTGGGATTGCTCTTTTTCAGTACATCATAAGCCGCGAGCGGCGACGGGCAAGGAAGTGAGAATCGACGGGACGGAACCACCTGGAAAATCTCACCCGCGCGAATGGCCTTTTGCATGCTGCGTACCACGGCGCCGAACTCTTCATCATTTTGATTACATTCGCAACGCATATGCGGCACTGCGGTGACAGGCAACGGCGGCGCAGTCTCGGTCAACTGCTGGGTTAATTGCGCCAGACGCTGCGCCAGGCGCTGACGTTCAGTCGCATCAGCGGTAAAGATGCTGGCCTGAATGCGGGTGCTTTTCTTTTGATGGTCAATCACCATCAGCGTTTCTGCCAGATAGAAGCAGTAGTCCGGGCAACGATTACCGGCTTCAAGCTGCGGTAAGTCTTCAAAACCGGCCACCAGGTCATAGGCAAACAGGCCGCCGAAGAACATTGCTTCCCGCTCCTGCAAGGGCACATTGACCAGATTTTGCACTAAACGGAACGCATCAAACACGGAGAGTGAACAGAGGCGGGCGTCTTCATCCAGCAGTGGGCTAACCGGCGGAAAATGGAGAACGCGGCTCGATGCACGTTGCTCGTTTTCGATCCCGGCAGGCAGTGCGGCATCCAGCAGTGGCAGTAAGGACGCGCCGTTATCGGATAACGCCTGAATAGTGACAGCGTCACCTAATGCGGTAATGCGCAACGCGCTATCGACCAGCAGCAGACTTTTGAGGTCATCTTTACTGTCGATGTCGGCGGATTCCAGTAACAGCGTGGCAGGGCGATTGCCGCAGACCTGATGAAACAGCGTCGTCGGATTTTCGCGGTACGCGGCATCACAGGAGAGCAGTTCGAGTGTCGGTTTTTGTATTTGCATCGTTATTCTCATTTATTCTTTTCAAAAAAAAGCCCGCTCTTATTGGCGGGCCGGGTATCTGGTTGCATATAGCTGCGAAGACACTGCCCGAAATCAGGAAGTGCGCCACCAACCTTGCAGTACGAATTGAGCTTTCATTTCAGATACCTTCTTCATGTGAACTTGCGTACTAGTTAACTAGTTCAATGGATTTTTGTCAACACCTGATTTCAGTATATTTGCCGGAAACGCTATGATGTCTGTGAAAGAGCCATTATTAAGACGGGAGCTCGCCTTGAGCGACACGAATTACGCAGTGATTTATGACCTGCACAGTCATACAACGGCGTCCGATGGACGGTTGACGCCAGAAGCGTTGGTACACCGTGCAGTTGAGATGCGAGTCGGCACGCTGGCGATCACCGATCATGACACCACAGCCGCTATTCCGGCGGCAAGAGAAGAAATTTCACGTTCCGGGTTAGCCCTGAATTTGATTGCTGGCGTCGAAATCTCGACGGTCTGGGAAAATCACGAAATCCATATCGTAGGGCTGAATATCGATATTGCCTGTCCGGCGATGTGTGCTTTTTTGGCCGAACAAACCGAACGTCGCCAGCAGCGTGCGCGTTTGATTGCCGAGCGGCTGGACAAAGCCCATATTCCCGGCGCGTGGGAAGGGGCGCTACGCCTTGCGGATGGCGGGGCGGTAACTCGCGGGCATTTTGCTCGCTTTTTGGTGGAATGCGGTAAAGCGACCACCATGGCGGATGTGTTCAAAAAGTACCTTGCGCGTGGGAAAACCGGATACGTTCCCCCACAGTGGTGTACAATAGAACAAGCTATTGATGTGATTCATCATTCTGGCGGTAAGGCGGTGCTGGCCCATCCAGGGCGATACGACCTTAGCGCTAAGTGGCTGAAAAGATTGGTTGCGCATTTTGCTGAACACCGCGGTGAAGCGATGGAAGTCTCGCAATGCCAGCAATCTCCCAATGAACGTACCCAACTGGCGACATTGGCGCGCCAGAATCAACTATGGGCATCGCAAGGCTCTGATTTTCATCAACCTTGCCCGTGGATTGAGTTGGGTCGTAAGCTCTGGCTGCCAGCAGGCGTCGAAGGCGTATGGCAGTTATGGGAACAGCCCGAAGACACCACAGTGAGGGAAGTATGAGCCAGTTTTTTTATATTCATCCGGAAAACCCGCAGCCGCGCCTGATTAACCAGGCTGTCGAGATTGTGCGTAAAGGCGGGGTGATCGTGTATCCCACCGATTCCGGTTATGCGCTTGGTTGCAAAATCGAAGATAAAGGCGCCATGGAGCGCATTTGCCGTATTCGTCATCTGCCAGATGGGCATAACTTTACGCTGATGTGTCGGGATCTGTCGGAACTGTCGACCTATTCCTTCGTCGATAACGTCGCGTTTCGTTTAATTAAAAACAACACGCCGGGTAATTACACCTTCATTCTGAAAGGCACCAAAGAAGTGCCGCGCCGCCTGTTGCAGGAAAAACGCAAAACCATCGGGCTTCGCGTGCCGTCAAATCCGATTGCGCTGGCGTTGCTGGCCGCCCTGGGCGAACCCATGCTGTCGACATCATTGATGTTGCCGGGCAGCGATTTTACCGAGTCGGATCCTGAAGAGATCAAAGACAGGCTCGAGAAGCTGGTTGATTTGATTATTCACGGGGGCTATCTCGGTCAACAACCCACGACGGTCATTGATTTAACCGATGATTCTCCGGTGGTCTTGCGCGAAGGCGTCGGCGACGTTAAACCTTTCTTATAAGGGCGCAACTCTGTATACTACGCGGCCTTAAAATGGCGCTGTACAGCGCCGTTGATTCTCCTGTTCGACGCCTGTGAAGGCGACACCTAAAGGAAGCTCTATGAGCGAAAAGTTACAGAAAGTGCTGGCTCGCGCTGGCCACGGCTCCCGCCGTGAAATCGAATCGATTATTGAAGCCGGTCGTGTGAGCGTCGACGGCAAAATTGCCACGCTTGGCGATCGCGTTGAAGTGACACCGGGTCTGAAAATTCGTATCGACGGTCACCTGATCTCGGTGAAAGAGTCTGCGGAACAAATTTGTCGCGTTCTGGCCTATTACAAGCCTGAAGGCGAACTGTGTACCCGTAACGACCCGGAAGGTCGTCCTACGGTTTTTGATCGTTTACCCAAACTGCGTGGCGCACGCTGGATTGCGGTAGGGCGTCTGGACGTCAACACCTGCGGTTTGCTGCTGTTTACGACGGATGGCGAACTGGCAAACCGTCTGATGCACCCGAGCCGTGAAGTTGAGCGTGAATACGCTGTGCGTGTCTTTGGTCAGGTCGATGAAACCAAACTGCGCGATCTGAGCCGTGGTGTGCAACTGGAAGATGGCCCTGCGGCCTTTAAAACCATTAAGTTCAGCGGCGGTGAAGGGATTAACCAGTGGTACAACGTGACGTTGACCGAAGGGCGTAACCGTGAAGTTCGCCGCCTGTGGGAAGCTGTGGGCGTGCAGGTAAGCCGTTTGATTCGCGTACGTTACGGTGACATTCCGCTGCCAAAAGGTCTTCCGCGCGGCGGCTGGACTGAGCTGGATCTCGCACAGACTAACTATTTGCGCGAACTGGTGGAATTGCAGCCAGAAACCGAATCAAAAGTGGCCGTCGAGAAAGACAGACGTCGCATGAAAGCGAATCAGATTCGCCGTGCGGTGAAACGTCACAGTCAGGTTGGCAGCGGTCGTCGTTCCGGCGGTCGTAACAACAACGGTTAACGCTTTTGTAGGCCTGATAAGCGTAGCGCCATCAGGCAATTGCGCGGTGCCGGATGGCGCCGCAAGCGCCTTATCCGGCCTACAGTCAGTAATCGATACCCATTTGGGCTTTCACGCCCGCTTCAAAAGCGTGTTTGACCGGGCGCAGTTCGCTCACGGTATCCGCCAACTCCAGAATATCCCGATGACAACCACGTCCGGTGATGATAACCGTTTGATGCGCCGGGCGCGCCTTTAAGGCGTCCAGAACCTCTTCAAGCGGCAGATAGTCGTACGCCACCATATAGGTCAACTCGTCCAGCACCACCATATCCAGCGTTGCGTCGGCCAGCATACGTTTACCATGCTCCCAGACGGCCAGACACGCGGCGGTATCCGCTTCACGGTTTTGCGTCTCCCAGGTAAAACCTGTCGCCATCACCTGAAACTCAACGCCATGGGGTTCAAGCAAATTCCGCTCCCCGTTTGGCCAGGTTCCTTTGATAAATTGCACCACGCCGACATGCTTTCCATGGCCGACTGCACGCGTTGCCGTACCAAAGGCAGCGGTTGTCTTACCTTTGCCGTTGCCGGTAAACACAATCACAATCCCGCGTTCGTCTTGTGCCGCCGCAACGCGGGCATCAACCTTATCTTTTACGCGCTGTTGGCGCTGTTGGTAGCGTTCTTCACTCATTGGGCGATTCCTGGTTTACGGCCCGGTTGGGCATCAAAAGTCATACCGGTTTTACGACGGCTGTCATCGCCCATCAGCCACAGATAGAGCGGCATAATATCGGCGGGTGTTTTCAGTTTTAACGGATCTTCTGACGGGAAAGCGCTGGCGCGCATACCGGTGCGTGTGCCGCCAGGATTGATGCAATTGACCCGCAATTGACGATTTTGATACTCATCTGCCAGCACCTGCATCATGCCTTCTGTTGCAAATTTTGAGGTCGCATAGGCGCCCCAGTTAGCGCGTCCCTGTCGACCGACGCTCGAGGAGGTAAACACCAGTGAACCGGCATCTGATTTGAGTAATAAAGGAAGCAACGCCTGCGTCAGCATAAATGTCGCGTTGACGTTAACCTGCATCACGTCCTGCCAGACCTGCGGATTCTGTTCGCTCATCGGGCAAATATCGCCGAGCAGTCCGGCGTTGTGCAATACACCGTCAAGACGCGGGTAGTGCGCTTCAATGCGCTGGGCCAGTTGATAGCAATTTTCTGAGCTACAGGTCAGCAAATCCAGCGTAAACCACGGCGGCATTGAATCTGTTGTCCCGGCAATGGTCTGCGCCACCTGACGCAGTTTTTCTTCGTTACGGCCGAGCAAAATGACGCTGGCGCCGTAGCGGGCATAGGTGAGCGCTGCCTCACGGCCAATGCCATCACTGGCGCCAGTGACCAGAATAATACGGCCCTGCAGTAAATCGTGTTTAGGTTGGTAATGCACGGCTACTCCTCGGCGACACGTTGGGTCACCCTGCCAGTTGTCTTATCTTTTCATTAACTTTTGGGTTTTATGCCTGAAACCCTACGGTTTTTCAATCAGCCAACGGTGATAACGCCGTAAAATGAACGCTTTGTCATGTTTTTCACAGAGCAATATCTCGATGGATGAAGCGAGACGGGTTCACAGGCCTGTTGTACACTGAGGCAAAGTTGGAATGTTTAACCAAGGTGGGACTCGTGGAATTGTTGTCTGAATATGGGTTGTTTTTGGCAAAAATCGTCACCGTGGTGGTGGCGATTGGCGTCATTGCCATGATTGTTGTGAATGCTACCCAGCGTAAACGTCAACGCGGTGAATTGCGGGTGACGAATCTCAGTGAGCAGTATAAAGAGATGAAAGAAGAGCTGGCGATGAGTCTGCTGGATGGCGCACAGCAAAAGCTTTGGCATAAAGCGCAGAAAAAGAAACACAAGCTGGAGGCTAAGGCCGCGAAAGCTAAAGCGAAGTTGGGCGAGAGCGACGCTCGCGGGAAACCCCGTGTCTGGGTGCTCGATTTCAAAGGCAGCATGGATGCACACGAAGTGGGTGCATTGCGTGAAGAAGTGACCGCGGTGCTGGCGGTGGTTAAACCGCAGGATCAGGTAGTGGTTCGCCTGGAAAGCCCCGGGGGCGTTGTCCACGGCTATGGTCTGGCGGCATCACAATTACAGCGCCTGCGCGATAAGCAGGTTCCCTTGACCGTAACGGTCGATAAAGTGGCGGCCAGCGGCGGGTATATGATGGCCTGCGTGGCCGATAAAATTGTCTCGGCGCCGTTTGCCATTGTGGGATCGATTGGGGTTGTCGCTCAAATACCGAACTTTAACCGCTTCCTGAAGGGCAAAGAGATCGATATTGAGCTGCACACTGCCGGACAGTACAAACGTACGCTGACGCTGTTGGGGGAGAATACGGAAGAAGGGCGACAGAAATTCCGTGAAGATCTGAATGAAACCCATCATTTGTTCAAAGATTTTGTACAGCGGATGCGCCCAAGTCTGGATATCGAAAAGGTGGCGACAGGCGAACACTGGTACGGTCAACAGGCGCTGGAAAAAGGGCTGGTGGACGAGGTTAATACCAGTGATGACGTGATCCTTGATCTGATGGACGGTCGCGAAGTGCTGAGCGTGCGGTTTATGCAGCGTAAAAAACTGATCGATCGTGTTACGGGCAGTGCCGCAGAGAGCGCGGACAAATTGTTGCTTCGCTGGTGGCAACGCGGGCAAAAGCCGCTGATGTAAACGAAAACGCGAGGCACAGGCCTCGCGTTTTGCTTTCAGTCGATCAGGTGATACTTCTCAGAGAGCACATGAGCTAAATGTTTAAACATGTTAAACACCGCGGTGCTTTTTGGGGTCGGCAATCCTTGCTCGTCTAAAAAGTAATCGCCACTGAAGACCAGTACGCCGTTTCGCTGTGTCACACCGGTGGCTACAATCCCCGCCAGCGTGTCCTCATGCTCACGAATGATTTTGTTGGCTTCTTTCAGCAGTGTTTCACGATCGATAGGTTGAGTGTCTTTGTGCATTTTTTACTCCTTAAACAAGGACATTAGTCTACGCCGAGCGCCGCTTATGGGCAAATATTCCATGAGCAAAGCGAGGGCTTTATGCCACAGGCGTCACTGGCGAGATTTGTTTTTGCATGCTAATAAAGTTGCGTAACGGATTTTATCAGGTACAGTGTGACGCTTTCGTCAATCTGGCAACAGAATTGCTTGACATTCAACCACAATTCCGTCGTGCTATAGCGCTTGTGTGCTAAAAAACCTGTTAACTCAGTCACCTGACTATTTCGTGCACACAGTCAGTATAAGGGGTTGATATCCGTCGTCGCAGAGACCATATCGGTGTCTCGTCGCCAGCGGAAGGTGAATCAACGTGCGACGCATTCTGGAAGAATCAAATTAGGTAAAGGTGAATATGGGTAAAGCTCTTGTCATCGTTGAGTCCCCGGCAAAAGCCAAAACGATCAACAAGTATCTGGGTAATGACTACGTGGTGAAATCCAGCGTGGGTCATATCCGTGATTTGCCGACCAGTGGCTCAGCAGCTAAAAAGAGCGCCGACTCTACCTCCACCAAAACGGCCAAAAAGCCCAAAAAGGATGAACGTGGCGCGCTCGTCAATCGTATGGGGGTTGACCCGTGGCACGACTGGGATGCGCACTACGAAGTGCTGCCCGGCAAAGAGAAGGTTGTCTCTGAACTTAAACAGTTGGCTGAAAAAGCTGACCACATCTATCTCGCAACCGACCTTGACCGCGAAGGGGAAGCCATTGCCTGGCACCTGCGGGAAGTGATCGGGGGTGATGAGACACGCTACAGTCGTGTGGTGTTTAACGAAATTACCAAAAACGCGATTCGTCAGGCATTTGAAAAGCCCGGCGAGCTGAATATTGATCGTGTTAATGCCCAACAGGCGCGTCGCTTTATGGACCGCGTCGTAGGCTATATGGTCTCTCCGCTGTTATGGAAAAAGATCGCGCGTGGCCTCTCTGCCGGTCGCGTTCAGTCCGTTGCGGTGCGCCTGGTCGTTGAGCGCGAGCGCGAGATCAAAGCGTTTGTTCCAGAAGAGTTCTGGGAAATCGATGCCAGCACAACCACGCCATCCGGCGATGCGTTACCGCTGGAGGTCACGCACCAGAACGATAAGCCGTTCCGTCCGGTTAACCGCGAGCAAACGCTGGCGGCGGTGAGTCTGCTGGAGAAAGCGCGCTTAAGCGTGCTGGAACGTGAAGATAAACCGACCAGCAGCAAGCCGGGTGCGCCGTTTATCACCTCTACGCTACAGCAGGCGGCCAGTACGCGTCTGGGCTTTGGCGTTAAGAAAACCATGATGATGGCGCAGCGCTTGTATGAAGCGGGCTACATCACTTACATGCGTACTGACTCAACAAACCTGAGCCAGGACGCGGTATCCATGGTGCGTGATTACATCAGCGACAACTTCGGTAAGAAATATCTCCCGGACAACGCCAATCAGTACGCGAGCAAAGAAAACTCGCAGGAAGCGCACGAAGCGATTCGTCCTTCTGACGTCTCCGTTCAGGCGGAAGTCCTGAAGGATATGGAAGCCGATGCGCAGAAACTGTATCAACTGATCTGGCGTCAGTTTGTCGCCTGTCAGATGACTCCGGCACAGTACGATTCCACCACGCTGACCGTTGGCGCAGGGGATTTCCGTCTGAAAGCGCGTGGCCGTATCCTGCGTTTTGACGGCTGGACAAAAGTGATGCCTGCGCTGCGTAAAGGTGATGAAGACCGCACGTTACCTGCCGTGAATAAAGGCGATGCGCTGACGCTGGTCGAACTGACCCCGGCGCAGCACTTCACCAAACCACCGGCGCGCTTTAGTGAAGCGTCACTGGTGAAAGAGCTTGAAAAACGCGGTATCGGTCGTCCGTCAACCTATGCGTCGATCATTTCTACGATCCAGGATCGTGGTTATGTGCGCGTTGAGAACCGTCGTTTCTATGCAGAAAAAATGGGCGAAATCGTCACCGATCGTCTGGAAGAAAACTTCCGCGAGCTGATGAACTACGATTTTACCGCGCAAATGGAAAACAGCCTTGACCAGGTGGCGAAGCACGAAGCCGAATGGAAAGGGGTGCTCGACAATTTCTTCAGTGATTTTACTCAGCAACTGGATAAAGCCGAGAAAGATCCTGAAGAAGGCGGTATGCGTCCGAATCAGATGGTATTGACCAGTATCGACTGCCCAACCTGTAGTCGTCAGATGGGGATCCGCACCGCCAGTACCGGCGTGTTCCTCGGCTGTTCCGGTTATGCCCTGTCGCCGAAAGAGCGCTGCAAAACCACCATTAACCTGGTGCCGGAAAACGAAGTCCTGAACGTGCTCGAAGGCGATGATGCAGAAACCAACGCCTTGCGTGCTAAACGTCGCTGCCAGAAATGCGGCACGGCGATGGACAGCTATCTGATCGATCCGAAACGTAAACTGCACGTGTGTGGTAACAACCCGACGTGTGACGGTTACGAAATCGAAGAGGGCGAGTTCCGCATCAAAGGGTATGACGGCCCGATCGTTGAGTGTGAGAAATGTGGTTCTGAAATGCACCTGAAAATGGGGCGTTTTGGTAAATACATGGCCTGCACCAACGACGAGTGCAAAAACACCCGTAAGATTTTGCGTAACGGCGAAGTGGCTCCACCGAAGGAAGATCCGGTTCCGCTGCCTGAACTGCCGTGTGAAAAATCCGATGCTTACTTCGTCCTGCGTGACGGGGCGGCAGGTATCTTCCTGGCGGCGAATACGTTCCCGAAATCACGTGAAACCCGTGCACCGTTAGTGGAAGAGCTGTACCGCTTCCGCGATCGTCTGCCGGAAAAACTGCGTTATCTGGCCGATGCGCCACAGCAGGATGCCGACGGCAACAAGACCCTGGTACGCTTCAGTCGTAAAACGAAACAGCAATATGTTGCTGCGGAAAAAGACGGAAAAGCCACCGGCTGGTCAGCCTTCTTTGTCGACGGCAAGTGGGTGGAAGGTAAGAAATAACCGTTAACTGACAGTAAGTTGATGTAAAAAGGTCGCGAAAGCGGCCTTTTTTATGGGCGACGTATTATTTTTTCGCCACGTCTATACACTACAGATATTAATGATATAGTGGTTATAGTTAACGACTTTCTTATTATTAAATCGTATTAGCAACTCGGCGGAGTTTGCTCTCAAACGATGATCTGATGGCGCAAATCTGGATGGCTAACATGAAATTACAGCAGCTTCGCTATATTGTTGAGGTGGTTAATCACAACCTTAATGTCTCCTCAACAGCAGAAGGACTTTACACCTCCCAGCCGGGCATCAGTAAGCAAGTTCGTATGCTGGAAGATGAGCTTGGTATCCAGATTTTTGCCCGTAGCGGGAAACATCTTACGCAAGTCACTCCGGCAGGGCAGGAAATTATTCGCATCGCGCGTGAGGTGTTGTCAAAAGTGGATGCGATTAAGTCGGTCGCCGGGGAGCATACATGGCCCGATAAAGGTTCACTGTATATTGCCACCACGCACACTCAGGCACGCTACGCACTGCCAAATGTCATCAAAGGATTTATCGAGCGCTATCCACGCGTGTCGTTGCATATGCATCAGGGATCGCCAACCCAAATTGCGGAAGCGGTATCCAAAGGCAATGCGGATTTCGCCATTGCCACCGAGGCACTGCATCTGTACGACGATCTGGTCATGCTGCCGTGCTATCACTGGAACCGTTCTATTGTCGTGACCCCGGAACATCCGCTGGCAGCGAAATCATCGGTCTCAATTGAAGAGCTGGCGCAATATCCGCTGGTGACGTACACCTTTGGCTTTACCGGGCGATCTGAGCTGGATACCGCGTTTACGCGCGCTGGCTTAACGCCGCGTATTGTCTTTACTGCAACGGATGCGGACGTTATCAAAACCTACGTCAGACTCGGGCTGGGGGTTGGGGTGATTGCCAGCATGGCGGTCGACCCTATTGCCGATCCTGACCTTGTTCGTGTTGATGCACATGATATTTTCAGCCACAGCACGACTAAGATCGGTTTTCGTCGTAGCACATTCATACGTAGTTATATGTATGATTTTATTCAGCGTTTCGCGCCGCATTTGACCCGTGATGTGGTAGATACCGCCGTGGCATTACGTTCTAACGAAGAAATCGAAGCCATGTTTAACGATATTAAACTGCCTGAGAAGTAATCGCGAATGTGCTGTTTTTGGTATCTCCTGCCAATGGGAGATACCAAAATAATGTCGGATATATTGACCTGGAAATTGAATTAACGTTCCTGAAAATAGTAACCGTATAATATTCAAGGTAATGATGTCGTAAAGTAGTTATAAATTCCCCGCCTCGCAAATTTCACCCTTCAAATATTTATTTCGTGTCAAAAGATTGATTTATTCACTGGAAACGATGCGTAAATTCGCTGGATTTCTGACTAAACTTTCTTTAGGATTTGTCTCATCTGATGATTAGTTGCATCAATTGTTTGGTGCTAAAACAATAAGTGATGTCGATTGTATGAGGTTAGCAATGCCGTCTGGAAACCAGCAACCACGTCGAGACCCTGAGCTGAAACGCAAAGCCTGGCTGATGGTTTTTGTTGGCTCCGCGCTGTTCTGGGTTGCGGTTGCGCTGTTAGTCTGGAAAGTGTGGGGATAAATCATGGTCACACAAGAGCAGCAGTCAGCCTTGTCAAAACAACCTCCGCAGCGTGATGACGAGAAAGAAACGGCAACGGGATGCGTGACGCAAATTCCAGAGTCCTGGAAACTGACGCAACAGCAGCAGGCATTTATTGATTCATTTGCCGACGATGAGCAACAGAAAAATAATCAATAAAATTCTTATTCTCACTTTTTAGTTCAGATGATTAATAGCCTGAGCTGTCATTATTTCTACACCCCAGCAATATCGCGCTGAGAAAATCTCAGTTAATTTTACCGGGTTCGAATTACCGTATCGCACCAGATGAGAGAAGCCCTGGGCTTACTGCCGTCGGTGTCTGAGGTAGGGCGAACACGATCGCAGCGCAGGTCGCTTGAAATACGATGAGCATATTATTCTCTGAACAAATGCAGGTGTCGCTTATGCAAACAGGCAGTGTTAAATATTGGTCATGGCTAAGCACGTTCTTCGTCTCGCTGTTATTCTGGGCCTCATTGTTGGGGCTCGTTGTCCGCTAATTCTCTTCTTCTCAATGCCCGATAGCGTCATGCCGTCGGGCATTATCGAGTATTGATTCCCTCTCGCCACGTTCCTCCTCGTTTATCAATTCGGGTTGTTATCAAAACGTTACATTTTGTTTGTGTTATCTTTAATACTAACCCTGAGGAGAATCCGGGTTTCGCAAACCCTGTTATTAAGGAGGAGCTATGTCGTCAACCCTACGAGAGGCCAGTAAGGACACGCTACAGGTCAAAGACAAAACCTGGCATTACTACAGCCTGCCGTTAGCAGCGAAATCGGTGGGTGACATCACCCGCTTACCCAAATCATTAAAAGTTCTGCTCGAAAACCTCCTGCGCTGGCAGGATGGAAACTCGGTTACCGAAGAGGATATCCGGGCACTGGCGGGCTGGTTGAAAAACGCCCATGCTGACCGTGAAATTGCTTATCGCCCGGCCCGTGTTCTGATGCAGGATTTTACCGGTGTGCCGGCGGTCGTCGATCTCGCCGCTATGCGCGAGGCGGTCAAACGTCTGGGGGGCGATACGGCCAAAGTCAACCCGCTGTCTCCCGTTGATCTGGTGATTGACCATTCGGTCACGGTCGATCATTTTGGCGATGAGGGCGCGTTTGAAGAAAACGTCCGACTGGAGATGGAGCGTAACCACGAACGCTATGTTTTCTTGCGCTGGGGACAGCAGGCGTTTAGCCGCTTTAGCGTAGTCCCTCCGGGAACCGGAATTTGCCATCAGGTTAACCTGGAATATCTGGGTAAAGCGGTCTGGAGTGAGTTACAGGATGGCGAGTGGGTGGCGTATCCGGATACGCTGGTAGGAACGGATTCACATACCACCATGATTAATGGCCTGGGCGTATTAGGTTGGGGGGTCGGCGGGATCGAAGCGGAAGCGGCGATGCTGGGCCAACCCGTGTCGATGCTGATCCCTGATGTGGTGGGATTCAAACTGACCGGTAAATTGCAGGAAGGTATTACCGCCACCGACCTGGTGCTGACGGTCACGCAAATGCTGCGTAAGCATGGTGTGGTGGGCAAATTCGTCGAATTCTACGGCGATGGGCTGGATTCGCTGCCGCTGGCCGATCGGGCAACTATCGCCAATATGTCCCCTGAGTATGGGGCGACGTGCGGTTTCTTCCCGATTGATGCCGTCACCCTGGATTATATGAAATTAAGCGGACGTAGCGACGAACAGGTTGCGCTGGTGGAAGCCTATGCGAAAGCGCAAGGCATGTGGCGCAACGCGGGCGATGAACCGGTGTTCACCAGTTCGCTGGAATTAGACATGGGCGAGGTTGAAGCGAGTCTGGCGGGGCCTAAGCGCCCGCAGGACAGGGTCGCTTTGGGCGATGTCCCAAAAGCCTTTGCCGCCAGTAACGAACTGGAAGTGAACACGGCGCAGAAAGACAGACTGCCTGTTGATTATGTTCTGAACGGTCATCAATACCAGTTACCGGATGGCGCCGTGGTGATTTCGGCCATCACCTCCTGTACTAACACCTCAAACCCCAGCGTATTGATGGCTGCCGGGTTACTGGCGAAAAAAGCAGTTACGCTGGGACTGAAACGCCAGCCCTGGGTAAAAGCCTCGCTGGCGCCCGGTTCAAAAGTAGTCTCCGACTATCTGGCACAGGCAAAACTAACGCCGTATCTCGACGAGCTGGGATTTAACCTGGTGGGGTATGGCTGCACCACCTGTATCGGTAACTCCGGCCCGTTGCCCGATCCTATCGAAACCGCCATTAAAAAAGGGGATTTGACCGTGGGGGCGGTACTTTCTGGCAACCGCAACTTTGAAGGCCGAATCCATCCGCTGGTGAAAACCAACTGGCTTGCGTCGCCGCCGCTGGTGGTAGCCTATGCGCTGGCCGGAAATATGAACATCAATCTGGCGAAAGAGCCGCTGGGTCATGATAAAAAAGGCGATCCGGTCTATCTGAAAGATATCTGGCCGTCGGCACAAGAGATTGCCCGCGCCGTTGCGCAGGTTTCAACGGAGATGTTCCGCAAAGAGTATGCGGAAGTCTTTGAAGGAACACCGGAATGGAAAGCGATTGAGGTTGAGCGCTCAGACACGTATGGCTGGCAGCCTGATTCGACCTATATTCGTTTGTCGCCTTTCTTTGACGAGATGCAGGCACAGCCCGATCCGGTTGAAGATATTCATGGGGCGCGTATTCTCGCCATGCTGGGTGATTCGGTCACTACCGACCATATTTCGCCCGCCGGGAGTATCAAGCCGGACAGTCCGGCAGGCCGCTATCTGCAAGGGCGTGGCGTCGAGCGTAAAGACTTTAACTCCTACGGTTCACGACGCGGCAACCATGAAGTGATGATGCGTGGCACATTTGCCAATATTCGTATTCGTAACGAAATGGTGCCGGGGGTTGAAGGTGGAATGACGCGTCATTTACCGGGCTCCGGGGTTGTGGCGATCTACGATGCAGCGATGCAGTATCAACAGGAGAAAACGCCACTGGCGATTATCGCCGGGAAGGAATACGGCTCAGGGTCAAGTCGTGACTGGGCGGCGAAAGGGCCGCGGTTGCTGGGGATCCGCGTGGTGATTGCGGAGTCTTTTGAGCGTATTCACCGGTCGAACCTGATTGGGATGGGGATTTTGCCTCTGGAGTTCCCGCAAGGCGTAAGCCGTAAAACGCTTGGGCTGACCGGCGAGGAAATCATTGATATTGCGGATCTGCAAAAACTGAAACCCGGCGCGACGATTCCGGTCACTCTGACCCGGGCGGATGGCAGTACAGACGTCGTTCCTTGTCGATGCCGCATTGATACGGCGACCGAGTTAACGTATTACCAGAACGACGGCATTCTGCACTACGTGATTCGTAATATGCTGCATTAAACGATCAAAAAAGCCTGCGTGAGCATAACACTGTTCACTTAAGCCAATGAATGAGGGGAAACTCCGGGATTTAGTTCCCGGAGGGATACCAAACCCGGTGGTCGCCCCGGATATCCTGGTCTTAAACTTACGGTGTTATGCGTGAGCAGGCTTTTTCCCCAACATGCGAGGGCTTCACTTACCGGGCGCGCAAGGCGGACATTTACTCATCCAGCAAATGGCCCATTTTGGCGGCTTTGGTATCCAGATAGTGTGCGTTTTTCGGGTTACGCCCGACAATCAGCGGCACGCGTTCAACGATATTGATACCGGCTTCTGTCAGGATTTCGACTTTCTTCGGATTGTTGGTGAGCAGGCGAACTTCATCCACGCCCAGCAACTTGAACATATCCGCACAGAGGGTAAAGTCACGCTCATCTGCGGCAAAACCTAACTGGTGGTTGGCTTCAACCGTGTCATAGCCTTGATCCTGCAACGCATACGCGCGAATTTTATTGAGCAGACCGATATTACGTCCTTCCTGGCGGTGATACATCAGGATACCGCGACCTTCTTCCGCAATGTGCGAAAGTGCGGCTTCGAGCTGAAATCCGCAATCACAGCGCAGGCTAAACAGCGCGTCGCCCGTTAAACATTCAGAATGGACACGTGCCAGGACCGGTGTATTCCCTGAAGTATCGCCATAGACCAGCGCGACGTGATCGTGTCCGGTTGCCAGTTCTTCAAATCCCACCATCAGGAAATCGCCCCATGGGGTTGGCAGTTTGGCTTCTGCCACACGTTTAAGCTGCATGTATTTCTCCAGATTATGCTGGCACCTGACGTGCCGTCGCCTATTGGCTTCTGTATGGGTCTATTTTGCCATAAGCCGACGGACTTCACCTAATCACTGTCGTGCGTTCGAATTTGGAATGGCACAAATTTGTCAATTTTCCCGACCTGCGTCATTTTCGGTTATGATTGCGTGAATTATCAAAGGGGAGAGTTCATGCTTTCAATCGCCAAACGTACCGCAGTCGGTGCCGCGTTGTTACTTGCCATGCCTGTTGCCGTGTGGATATCGGGCTGGACATGGCAGCCGGGACACAATGTCTGGTGGTTAAAAGCCTTATACTGGGTAACGGAAACGGTCACTCAGCCGTGGGGAATTATCACTCATGTGATTCTATGTATTTGGTTTCTTTGGTGTTTGCGCTTTCGCCTCAAAGCGGCCATTATGCTCTTTGCGATCCTCGCGGCGGCGATTATGCTGGGTCAGGGGATAAAATCCTGGGTCAAAGAACGCGTCCAGGAACCTCGTCCATTTGTTATTTGGCTGGAAAAAACGCACCATATTCCTGTTGATGAGTTCTACACTTTAAAGCGTAAAGAACGTGGTAACTTAGTGAAAGAACAACTGTCCGGACAGCATGATATTCCGAGCTTTTTACGCAAACACTGGCAAAAAGAGACGGGTTTCGCATTTCCTTCCGGACACACGATGTTTGCGGCCAGTTGGGCATTACTGGCCGTGGGGCTGTTATGGCCCCGCAGACGAACCCTGACCATTGCGGTGTTATTGGTTTGGGCGACTGGCGTGATGGGGAGTCGGATGGTGTTGGGGATGCACTGGCCTCGCGATTTAGTGGTGGCGACCGTGATATCCTGGCTTCTGGTCACGCTGGCGACCTGGCTGGCGCAACGGCTGTGCGGGCCTTTAACGCCGCCGGTGGAAGAGGTTCGTGAGATAGCTGAACGTGAACAAGAAGACTGATCGTGGTTGATTTTCCGTAATTTGCCCTTAAATCATTTGATGGCAGGGCGCTTTTCCATTTCGCAGTCGTCGTGAAAATGGTAATTTAGCAGGATGAATGCGGTAAGTTGAACACGATTTATTCGCTCAAACCACATAACGGGAAGTAATGTGAAATATTTACTCATTTTCTTACTGGTGTTGGCGATTTTTGTTATTTCGGTAACATTGGGTGCGCAAAACGATCAACAGGTAACGTTTAATTATCTGTTGGCTCAGGGCGAGTATCGTATCTCTACTTTGCTTGCCGTCCTGTTTGCCGCAGGTTTTGCCATTGGTTGGCTGATTTGTGGTCTGTTCTGGCTGCGGGTTCGCGTTTCGCTGACGCGTGCAGAACGTAAAATTAAACGACTGGAAAACCAGCTTGCGCCTGCGATCGACGTTGCGGTAACTGCCGATTCGTCGGTTGCGAAGGAATAATCATTTATGTTGGAGTTGTTGTTTCTGCTTTTACCTGTAGCGGCAGCGTATGGCTGGTATATGGGTCGCAGAAGTGCGCAACAAACAAAACAGGATGAAGCTAACCGCTTGTCTCGCGATTATGTCGCCGGGGTTAACTTCCTCCTGAGTAACCAACAGGACAAAGCGGTGGACCTGTTCCTCGATATGCTAAAAGAGGATACCGGCACCGTTGAGGCTCATCTCACCCTCGGAAACCTGTTTCGCTCACGTGGCGAAGTCGACAGGGCTATTCGTATTCACCAAACTTTGATGGAAAGCGCATCACTCACCTATGAACAGCGCCTGCTGGCGGTTCAACAGTTGGGCCGTGATTACATGGCGGCGGGACTGTACGATCGTGCAGAAGACATGTTCACCCAACTGACTGATGAAACCGACTTTCGTATCAGCGCGCTACAGCAACTGCTGCAAATCTACCAGGCGACCAGCGACTGGCAAAAAGCGATCGACGTGGCGGAACGGTTGGTGAAACTCGGCAAGGATAAACAGCGTATTGAGATTGCCCATTTCTATTGCGAGTTAGCACTGCAACAGATGGGCAGTGACGATATGGATCGCGCGATGGCGCTGTTAAAAAAAGGTGCTGCGGCAGACAAAAATAGCGCCAGAGTCTCTATCATGATGGGGCGGGTCTACATGGCCAATGGCGACTATGCCAAAGCGGTTGAGTGCCTGCAACGCGTCATCTCTCAGGATAAAGAACTGGTCAGCGAAACGCTGGAAATGCTGCAAACCTGCTACCAGCAGCTCGGGAAGAACGACGAATGGGCTGAGTTTTTACGTCGGGCTGTCGAAGAGAACACCGGCGCCGCGGCGGAATTAATGCTGGCTGATATTCTGGAAGGGCGTGAAGGCAATGATGTCGCGCAGGTCTATATCACCCGGCAGTTGCAGCGTCATCCTACGATGCGTGTGTTCCACAAGCTGATGGATTACCACCTTAATGAAGCAGAAGAAGGGCGCGCCAAAGAGAGTCTGATGGTGCTGCGTGATATGGTTGGCGAACAGGTGCGCAGTAAGCCTCGTTATCGCTGCCAGAAGTGTGGATTCACGGCGTATACGCTGTACTGGCACTGTCCGTCCTGCCGTGCGTGGTCGACCATCAAACCGATTCGTGGTCTTGACGGCCAGTAGTTTTAAAAAAAATCTTATTTTAGTTACAACATCCTTATTGTTTTTCATCCCGCGACCTCCGGCAATCGTGCAACGGGGTCTGGCAGGAACGCAAACGAACCTGTTAATTTGCGCCTCTCGCGGGTAGAATGCACGCCGTTTACCTATTTCGCGCCACACCTGGCGCCCATCATAAGAAGGTCTGGTCATGACGTTTACTGCTTCATCTTCTTCTCGCGCGGCTACTGATTCTCCTGTCGTTGTTGCCCTGGATTATAATAATCGTGATAAAGCGCTGGCTTTCGTCGACAAAATCGATCCCCGTGATTGCCGCCTGAAAGTGGGCAAGGAGATGTTCACGCTCTTCGGGCCGCAACTCGTTCGTGATTTGCAACAGCGTGGGTTTGATATCTTTCTCGACCTGAAATTTCACGATATTCCCAATACCACCGCCCATGCGGTTGCAGCCGCTGCAGAACTTGGCGTGTGGATGGTCAATGTACATGCTTCGGGTGGGGCGCGGATGATGACTGCCGCACGTGAAGCATTAATACCTTTTGGCAACGACGCGCCCTTGCTGATTGCGGTGACCGTACTGACCAGCATGGAAGCGAGCGACTTGCTTGATCTCGGCGTGACGTTGTCACCTGCTGAGCATGCAGAGCGGCTGGCGCGTTTAACGCAAAACTGTGGTCTGGACGGTGTGGTCTGTTCAGCACAGGAAGCCGTGCGCTTCAAGCAGGCGTTTGGTGAAGCATTTAAACTGGTGACGCCGGGCATCCGTCCTCAGGGGAGTGACGCTGGCGACCAACGCCGTATTATGACCCCGGAACAGGCGATGTCTGCGGGCGTGGATTATATGGTGATTGGCCGTCCGGTGACGCAGTCAGAAGACCCAGCGCAAACGCTTAAAGCCATTAACGCGTCTGTGAAACGAGGAGCATAATGAACGATTCCAACAGTCGTCTGGTGTACTCAACAGACACTGGCCGTATTAATGAGCCAGAAGTTGCGCCTGAGCGTCCGAAAGGTGACGGCATCGTCCGCATTCAGCGTCAGACCAGCGGCCGTAAAGGGAAAGGGGTTTGCCTGATTACCGGTATTGATTTGGATGATGTTGAGCTGACAAAACTGGCTGCTGAACTGAAGAAAAAATGCGGTTGCGGCGGTGCGGTGAAAGAGGGCGTCATTGAAATTCAGGGCGATAAACGCGACCTGATTAAATCGTTGCTGGAAGCCAAAGGAATGAAAGTCAAATTGGCTGGTGGCTAACGGAAAAAGCCACGGTATTTTCCGTGGCTTCAAATGCAGTGGTAAATAATATTTTTAATCAGACCAAAACGGGAATACCGTATTTATATCAATCTGATCAACCGTAATTTAAATTATTTACCCACCTGGTGGCCGATAATACCACCCACAGCAGCACCGCCCAGCGTACCCAGCGCGCTGCCATCAGTTAAGACCGCGCCGCCGACTGCACCAGCGCCTGCACCAATTGCCGTGCTGCGGTCTTGTTTAGACCAGTTAGAACATGCGCTCAGAGACATCGCAAGGGTAATAGCCAAAACAGCGGCAGTCATTTTTTTGCTCGTTGCAAACATAATACTTTCTCCTGAATTAATGATTCACGGAAGCAAGTCTCTTTAACTATAGCTAAGATAGAGGCTATCAAAGAAGCATTCCGTAAAACCGTGTTGCGCAGGTGTGTTGCCTATTATCACGCAGGTGATAGTCACTTCCTGTTATATCGCTAACATTAATTTTACGACTTTGATTCATTTACTAAAGGTAAATAGTCTTAATTGGCTGATCGGAAAAATCTCAGAGAGAGGCGATGATTTGCCGGGCGGCAAATCATCTGAAAAGCGGTCAGGCCTGGGATTCAATGATGTTCACCGTTAACCCGGCAAGCTCCAGTTCCTGTTGGTCGTTAGCGCTGATTTTTGAATCCGTTATCACGCGGTTGAACCGGGATAACGGGCCGAGCGTATACGGGTGTACGGTGCCAAATTTAGAGCTGTCGGTCAGCACAATGGCCTCCGCCCCTTTTTCAAGAACCGCATTGACCACATCAGAACGCATCATATCCCGTCCCGTAAACCCGGTTTCAGGCTGCCAGCCATCTATCCCGATGAAAGCCTTACTGAAGTGAACCTGTTGGATGAACTGTCGGGTTAAGGGGCCAACCATACTTTCACTTTTTTTCTGATAAATCCCACCCAGCAGAATCACCTCGCAGGCCGTTTCCTTCAACAAATGCGCGATGTAGCTGCTGACGGTAATAATCGTCACGTCTTTTTGTTCAGCCAGCGTTCTGGCCAGCAGGGCGTTACTGCTGCCGTTTTCAATAAAGACCGATTCCCCTGGGTTGACCAGAGAAGCCGCAAACTCGGCAAGCTGATGTTTGAGGGTATAGTTAGTCATCATGCGCGTTTCAACATCTTCACTGTCCAGTGAAACGGCAAAACCATGAGCGCGGCGCAGATAGCTCTGTTTCTCGAGCGTGTTGAGATCCTGTCGAATCGTCACTTCAGAAACACCGGTGATTTTCGCCAGCTCGGCCACACTCATGCGGCCTTTATCAATCACCATTTGTAAAATAGATTGTTGTCGGGAATTCATAGCTTTAATTTTTATAATGGTATCCATACCGTGGAGTAAAAGAATGCTACGTAGTCTGCGTCAGTTCATGCCCGACGTCAGATGGAGCCCTGTATTGTTAGATCTCCCAAGGGGATCTGGGGTGTTTTGACGACGATTCCGCATCGTCTTTCACCTGGCTTAATAACTCTGCCTTCAGAATTTCAAGGTTATGAATGGCTGAGTGGTAATCGCCTGCGACAAGGATATCCAGTACGGTATCAATTCGCTCAGCGACACGTTGTGCGTCGATATCAGACATGGTTGTCATCCTTACGTCAGAATGTGTTTGATTTTAATGATGCAGAAAATTATCGCAAAAGAGAAGGGAAAAATAGGATTACGCGCAACCCGTGAGAGATATCATATCTTCTGTCATTACAGACAGATAGGTTTGCGCTGAAATGGCCTTTATTCTGGACGGTCAGCGTCCCCTTGAACGCCAACGCTAGCGCATTTTTTTGCTCAGATACCGCTTATACCAGCGTTCAAATGCGGCGGCGGGCATTGGTTTGGCAAACAGAAAACCCTGCCGTTCGTTGATGCCATTCTTGGTTAGGAAAGCATCTTCCTTCGTGCTTTCAACCCCTTCAGCAATCACCTGCAGATTCAATGCCTGCGCTACAGCGACGATGGCGCGAACCAGTGATTGCGAGATGGACTGCTTGTGTATGTCTTTGACGAAGGTGTGATCAAGTTTGATGGCATCAATCGGGAAGCGGGCAAGCTGCGACAGGGAGGAGTATCCGGTGCCAAAATCATCCAGATGTATTTGTGCGCCCAGTTGGCTAAATTGTTGGATGACAGATAACGCAAGATCTTCATTTTCAATCAAACAACTTTCCGTCAATTCAACATCAATGGGGCAGTACTCAAAGTTAAGCTCATTAAGAACCTGCTTCAGGTCAGTAAAAATCGTCTGATCGGCGAGCTGACGGGCAGAAATGTTGACCGCCACACGCAGATGAATCCCTTTATCACGCCATGCGGCAACCTGTCTGACCACCTCGAGGAGCACCCAGCGTCCCAGCGGAACAATCAAACCAGACTCTTCAGCATACGAGATAAATTCACGGGGAGGGATCAGCCCGCGTTCGGGGGATTGCCAGCGCACCAGCGCTTCCAGGCTGCGAACTTCGCCTCGCCAGGTCAGTTTGGGTTGGTAGTGAATCAGCAGTTGATCGCTTTCAAGGGCTTTACGCAGATGGGTATCCAGCCACAAATATTCGAATACCCGTTGGTTCATTTCGGGGGAGAAAACGCAAAACTGGCCGCGTCCACCTTCTTTGGCGGTGTACATTGCCGTGTCAGCGTTGCGAATAACGCTCTCGCTGTCGTGGCCGTGTTGAGGAGCCATCGCAATACCGATAGAGGATCCGGTATGCACTTCGATTAGGCCAATACGGAAGGGCTGGCGTAAACGCGTTAAAATGCGGGAAGCAACGGCCTCAAGCGAACCCTGAGAGGTTTGGGTGGCAAGAATAATAAATTCGTCACCGCCCAGGCGGGCCAGTAGCTGATTCTCCTCCAGACAACTGAGGATCGCCAGTGACACGGCCTGCAACAACTGATCGCCAAACATATGTCCGTAGGCGTCATTCACCTTTTTGAAATTATCCAGATCGAGATAAACAATACCGACCTGACTTTCCCCGGCGCTACCAATGGCGTCATCGATCAGCTCATGAATAGCATTACGATTGGGAAGTCCGGTGATCGTGTCGGTATTGGCTAACACCCGCAGGCGTTCCTGCGCTCGGCGCTCTTCGGTGATGTCGGTTCCCGAGCAGATCAGATAGATTTCATTTTTTCCGCTACCGCTATGCACAAATTTATTGCGAAACAGAAACAGGCGCTGGCCTTTCCGGGTCTTTACCCAGCGTTCGATTTCGTAGGAGTTGCCGTTACGGAAAAAACCGTCAATGTTACGCCGTGAGGCGGCGGCTTCACGACGGCTCATAAATAACTTAAAAATGCTTTGCCCGATGACTTCGTGCTCTTTCAGGCCGGTATACTCTTCGCACAGACGGTTAAAGCGCTGAATATTGCCCCGGCTATCGAGGATCACAATAGCGGAATTGGCTTCGGAGACGACCTGTTCGGCAAAGGATAAGCCTTGCACCAGATCGCGGGCGACGGAAGGCGTATCGTGCCAGGCGGATGCGCTGCCAGCCCATTCACGTTTATTGATTTTTCGTCCCACCAAATGCACTGACACATCGTTATCGTCGATGGGTAGCGTCATCATCAGGCTGGAGGTGATCACGGTCATTTCGCGAATGCGGTTGGCTTGTTCGGGCGTGAGTTCGACGGACTGATCCGCCTGTGCCGTCTCGGTTACCGATAAGTGCAGGATGTTGCAATCTTCCGACAAGTGCCAGTAAGGGGAGTGTGCCCCAAGAAAGCTAAATAAGGTTACCGGTTCCTGAATATTTTTCATCATGCATACCGTCCTGTTTAAAGCACTACAGCCTTCAGGAGAAAGGTTAGCCATCCATCCTGTGCGGTAACTATGGCTGAACATATTGTTTTTTTTATATTTTAATTTGTAATCCAGATTTAGAAAAATGCATACTCATCACAGAGAAATAGCCAAAAAAAACGTAACGAATACGTAAAGTGTAGTGTGCGTGGGCGGTTCAGACGGGAAAAGAAAACGGCCTTTCCTTATCGGGAAAGACCGTTGTCGTTGTCATACTTCACGTTGCAGGTACGGTGCTACGTTATGCGACCGGGCGAGCAATGACGCTACGGGTTTCCATGCGCACTTCGGCAATCGTGACGTCGATAACGTCAGTGACTTTGTAAACCGCTTCGCCTTTAATCTGTACGGTTCCGTTTTCCTGGCTACAGACCAGTTCATCACGCACGGCATGAAGGAACGGTGCAGGAATAAAGGCAACGGCGCCGTTATCGACCAATCGCACACGCATTCCACCACGGCTGATATCCATGATTTCTGCCGCGAAACGCGTGTCGGTACCGGCTTTGTCACTCAGGAAACGCGCGTACAGCCAGTCGCCGACATCACGTTCCGCCATACGGTTCAGGCGACGGCGTTCTGCCATTTGCAGGGTGGTTTCTTCCTGCGGACGCGCAATGGACTCACCTTTGATGATGGCCTTCAACAGGCGATGGTTGATCATGTCGCCATATTTACGGATAGGCGACGTCCAGGTGGCGTAGGCTTCCAGACCAAGACCAAAGTGCGGGCCCGGTTCGGTGCTGATTTCGGCGAAAGACTGGAAGCGACGAATTCGACTGTCCAGGAAGCCGGAAGGTTGCGCATCCAGTTCCCGACGGAGTTTGCAGAAACCCTCCAGGGTCAGGACTTCTTCGGCATTAACGTGCATACCGTGCGATGACAGCAGCGCCGCCAGGGCGTCGACGTTCGCCGGGTCAAAGCCCATATGGACGTTATAAATACCAAAACCTAACTTGTCGCGGAGTACGCGAGCGGCGCAAATATTGGCGGCGATCATCGACTCTTCCACAATACGGTTGGCAATGCGACGGGGTTCCGCAACGATATCGAGGACTTCGCCTTTCTCACCCAGCACAAAACGGTAATCCGGGCGGTCTTTGAACACCAGCGCGTGGTTGTGACGCCATTCGCCACGGCTCAGGCAAATGCGTTGCAGCAGTCGGATCTGCCCGGCAATGGCTTCGCTCTCAGGCTGCCAGGTGCCGGTGTTTTCCAGCCAGTCGGAGACATTGTCATAAGCCAGTTTTGCTTTTGAAATGATGGTCGCGGCGAAGAACGTGATGTCGTCTTCAAGGGTTCCATCAGCAGCAATGGTCATCCGGCAGGCGAGAACCGGACGCACTTCCTGCGCGCGCAAGGAGCACAGGAAGTCAGAAAGCTCACGCGGCAACATGGGAATATTGAAACCCGGCAGATAGTTGGTAAACGCACGGATTTTCGCCGAGTTATCCAGCTTGCTGCCTTCGGCAATCCAGGCGGTAGGATCGGCAATGGCGACGGTGAGTTGCAGTTTACCGTCTGCCAGTTCTTGTGCGTATAACGCATCGTCCATATCTTCGGTGCTGGCACTGTCAATGGTGACAAAATCCAGCGCCGTCAGATCCTGACGCTCGAGGCCTTCATCCAGCATTTCAGTGGCAACGCCATCAGGGGCTTCTTTTTCGAGATTATGACGCGCCAGTGTCACCCACCATGGCACGAAGTGATCGTCGCCAAAGGTGATGAACTGGGTTAATTCGGCGTAAAACGTACGATCGCCTTTCAGGGGATGACGGCGCATCTCAGCGACAGCCCAGTCACCCTCTTTAAATTCATGTTCCACACCACGTGCGGCACGGCACGGGATGGCGTCTTTCAGCAACGGATGATCCGGCACGATGGACAGACGATCGTTCTTACCCTGAACTTTGCCCACGAAACGGGTCAGGAAGGGTTCAATCAGTTCTTCGGGTTCAGCAGATTCGCGTTCTTTTTCCGTGTGGATTACCGCGACAATGCGGTCACCGTGCATCACTTTTTTCATCTGCGGCGGCGGGATGAAATAACTTTTTTGCGCGTCGACTTCCAGGAAGCCAAAGCCTTTTTCCGTGGCTTTTACCACCCCTTCAGCACGTGGCGTCTGGGAATGCAGTTGCTGTTTAAGCTGCGCTAGCAGCGGGTTGTCCTGAAGCATAATTGTCTATTTTCGTGGCCAAAAGAGCGGCTGACAGTTTTACGCGATTCTGCCTGACGCATCAAGCGCTCTTTAAGCAAATGGATGGGTTAGTGGGTCTCACCCAGCGCGATTTTTAGGCGGTTTAACCATCCGCATAATCCGCTCCAACTGAGTAAGTTGACAGCCTGTTCAGAGGAATAATCGAGCCCGGATAACGCGCTGAACTGAACGTCGCTAAAACGATCGGGCGCCCTCGTGAGCCATTGTATCGCTTGCAACGTAATCCGCTCAACCGGATGTCGCCGTTCCCACTGCTGTATTTCACGTTCGTCCTGACGCAGTGCGGCAATGAGCGGGGCACATTTCGAGAAACGTTGCGCCTGCTCATTAAAGCACGCGACGCTGCCATTAATACGGGCAGAGAGTAGGGTGGCAAGCCCGAGGGCGTTCTGCGGCATCTCAGTGCGCAATGCGTTTGTTATCAGCGTGGAAAGGAGGGCAAGCAGCGCAGGTTCGTGCGCCAGTACGGGCGCAAGCCGCTGTAACTCCTGTTGTTCAGCGCAGGCCTGAGGGAACGCCACGGCGACATGCGCCGGATGCCATGTCGCCTCGGTGGCCGCAAAAGGGAGGGCCGGGGCGAACGGCTGCATATCGAGTCCGGGCACCCAACGAACCGGCTGTCCGAGAAAAGCCTGAAAGACGGCTACCACCCGCGCCTGAAAACCGACAAAGCCGACGATCTGGTTTATCAGAACACTGTCCCATACCGTCAGCCCAACATCATCCAGATGTTGCCGGGCGCGGCCATCAATCACCGCAGGAGAACTGGCCAGTTGACGGGCATACTGGGTTATTTGCGCCAGTCGATGGTTACTTTCTCGGGAGGAGTCGGGGCCAGGGAGCGGCGCCAGACGAGCCGCATAGTGGTTGCACAACCGCTGAACGCCACAGACCTGCGCGACCGTTAATGCGGTGCTCATGCGTTCATAGGCGCTGAACGTATTCATCTGATTTTGCTGAACATGAGCGGGAAACAGAAGGTGAGCAAATTGACGGGCGGGGTGCAACCAGGACTGAAAGGGGAAAAGCGCGTCTTCAGGCATCGGCAGATCGAGCAGAAAACGGTCCTCTACGTGCGCCGCCTCAGGCACCAGCGGCAGGACATCCTGCGCCCAGGCGTTGGACTGTGTTTCATGATACCAGTGGCTTTTGCCTTCAATTCGGCGTTGTTCCATGGGCGTTCCTTTTCTAAAAGTGGCGACCCGGACACGTCGTCGAAACACAGCGGGTCGTTTTCGCTGCATTATCCTGACGTAAGCAAGAGGTGGGATGAAAGATTGTTACGTGATAATAAATATCGTAAAGCTATATGCTGCGCGGGAAAAGCATGGGGAGAGGGGAAAGCGGGCAGAGATCGATGGGCGACAAAAGTCGCCCATACCCTGTTCCTGAAACGATTATTTCAGTTCCAGTTCGTTCATTGCCGCGATGCTAAAACCGCCATCAACGTGAACCACTTCACCGGAGATGCCGCCCGACAGATCGGAGCACAGGAATGCAGCGGAGTTGCCCACATCTTCGATGGTAACGGTACGACGAATCGGAGTAACCGCTTCGCAATGCGCCAGCATTTTACGGAAGTCTTTGATACCGGAGGCGGCCAGCGTACGGATTGGACCTGCAGAGATGGCGTTAACACGCACACCTTCAGGACCCATTGCATTCGCCATATAACGCACGTTGGCTTCCAGAGACGCTTTCGCCAGACCCATTACGTTATAGTTCGGGATAGCGCGTTCTGCGCCCAGATAGGAGAGCGTCAGCAGCGCAGAGCCAGGGTTCAGCATGGAACGGCATGCTTTCGCCATTGCAACGAAGCTGTAGGAGCTGATGTCGTGAGCGATTTTAAAGCCTTCGCGGGTGACTGCGTTCACGTAGTCGCCGTCCAGTTGGTCGCCAGGGGCAAAACCGATGGAGTGAACGAAACCATCAAATTTAGGCCAGGCTTTAGCCAGCTCTGTGAACATGGTGTCGATGCTTTCATCTTCTGCCACATCACACTGCAGAACGATGTTTGAACCCAGTTGAGCAGCAAACTCTTCCACGCGGCCTTTCAGTTTGTCGTTCTGGTAGGTGAATGCCAGTTCCGCGCCTTCGCGGTGCATCGCCTGAGCGATACCGTAGGCGATGGACAGTTTGCTGGCAAGACCGGTTACCAGAATACGCTTACCGGAAAGAAAACCCATAGCTTAGATCCTTATCGTTATTGCTTATTTTGCTTTCAATTTCAATATGTTAAAAGCAGTGTATCAAATTTGTTCGAAATTAGCCGAAAATTATAGCCCACTCACGGGTCTTCGTGTCACGATAATTTTCATCGATTTTCGAGATCTTACTGCACAAGCCTATTATATCATCCAGTGAGGGCTTCACCTCATCCAACCAGAGTAAGTAGAACTTCTTGTCATCGGCTATCTTGCTTTAAATGATTGGCTTTGAAGATTGCTATTCCCTTCTGGCGAATAGAATCAATCCACAAATCTGCCATCCAGGCGCCAATAGCAAAATACTGAATAGTACATTCACGCATCAGTCGATGTTCGTTAGCGATGGTTGTAGGCATCAATGCACTATCATCGGTGTTCAGGCATACGGACAGCGGACCTGAGCGCAAGCCATATTTGTTGAATTTATCGCCGGGTTTTAACCATTCCGGGTTTGGTGGATTCCAGCGAAATAGGGGATGTTCATGGTATTTTTCAAAGCGTCCAATGTAAATATTTGAGGTAGGGCAGGCTTCAATAACAAGTCCAATTCGACTGTATTTCTCAATTAGATAGTCTTGTATCGCTTCATATAACCGAAGTTCTCCTGGTGAGATGATATCTTTATCATCACAGGTATGTGCAACAAAACTTTCTGTATCGCCCGGAAGGCAGTTGACCGAAATAATACGATTAAACGCCTGATTTTCACCGCTATTTAAATACCGCTCCCACAGTGTTTTCGCTGTAACGTTGGTCAACGGATTTTGACTTTCGCATGCCACGACGTTCCAGTCGGGCACCCACTCTTGTCGGTTTGCGATTTCAGTTTCAAGGGAAGAGTAGTCAGGCCAGTTTCGGCGGAGTAGCCATGCCCTGTACAAAAGATCCGGTGTATAAACCTTTTCATGCAGCAATTGCGACCAGTGGTGGATTTTATCCCTCAATTCATGCATCACCGGGATGTGTTCAACGGTATGCTGAGAAAGTAAAACTGCCTGGTGGTATGCCCAGACAAGGTTGTCGAGATGCTGTCCTGCGGTGATGTATGCGCGACGCTGCCGCTTTGCCCAGTGGTGAACATCCACGCCTAATGCTAATCCATGGCCCAGCCGATCCCCTTCGCTGAGATGACAAAATTCGACAGCTTCATCCATTGCGCGTAGGCCGCATAAAAGGTGACTGTAGTCTTCCCCTGCGTGGACGGTGATAAAAGGTCTGGGCAATCGTACTGACCAGTGCTCTCCGGCACGATATTTTGCGGCTCGCAATACACGTAACGCAGGAGCAAACACCTCAATCGGCAGGTCGTTTTCATTACCCGCGACATCGTAACCGCGAATCAATTTACGGACATCCAGTCTTTGTTCGGGACTCCCGAGATGTGTATGGTAACCCGTTTCCTGAACAGTGACCGATGCTGAAAAATTCTCTAATGCTCGTACCTGTGCCAGCAGATCGCTACGCAGTTTTTCTAACCGACGATCATTACGCGGATGCTTACCGTATCCGCGACGAAAATGTATAACGATATGAGCCTGTTCAGACATCGCTCGTTTTTCATGTCGAATGAAAAAATCAGTGAGTTTATGGTGATAAATATTATTTTTCTTACCTAACACGAATGTTGGACTGACACGATACTCACGATGAATATTACTGCTATTGTCAAAATCTACTGTATCACTTTTACTATTATCAGCGTTGGCACCCAGTCTGCCGACATCAAAATAATCAACAAACTGACCCAGGCCCACGGCAGAAACCACCATGTAATTACGCAATATATTGCAGACTCTGATCAAATTAACGAGAACTGACTGGTAGTTACTTGTTGAGGCGTTCATCATTAACCCACAGCAGAATAATAACCATCGCTGGTGACCGAACTGTTGTTTCTGGGTGGCGATTTTTAATATTCTTTGTTGAGGCGTAGTTGGCTGCTGAGTGCAACGAAGATCATCTAATGATAAACCTTCCCCATTGGAGATATGAGCATGATTTATCGGGTTTGATGTAGTGAAAATACTGGTTAGTAAGCATGATGAATAACCCTCCATCCACTGCGGAAGATTATCTTTTGCAAGTCTTTGGCTTTCAAAGAAAGTGTATTCCTGGCGATAAGGCCATTTTAAATGCTTCCCGAGAGTATAATCATTGTCAATAAAACTCAACATTGACATTGATGTATAACCATGGCCGTTGAAATGTACGTGGTTATCCGCATAAAGCGTTTCGCCGGATTCGCCAGGAAATGCAAAGGGGCATTGGTTCTCCGTCAATAATATAACAATATCGTGCTCGGATAATATCTCTTGCTCATGCAGTTTGGCGTAGGCTATTGCAATGACCCATGCAGGATCAATGACTGAGCAAAGCATTGACCAGGCTTCTAAACGTTCGCGGCGAACTTCAAAGCAATTACCTCGCCAGAGCAAAAAATCATCCGCTAACCTGGAGATAAGTTTGAGATAGTCACCATCTGCACTGGGTACGTGCCAATAGCGCATATTATTCTGAATATCTTCTTTACGAAGATGCCCACCAAAGTAGAACTGGTAGTCCAGCGCAGCTTGAGAAACAATATGTCTCTCCGCATCTGCTGGACTGCTTGTCAGTTCTCCTTCTCCGAGGTGTCGCATCAAGTGGTGATAAAACACGCGATCAGATGCCAACAATACGGAAGGTATCAGCCAATGAGGATCCTGGTTGTACATGATTTAACCCACGACCTCCTCTCCAACACCCTGAACAAGTCCACGATAAAACCATGCGACTTGATTATTTTCTTTCAGCTGTGACAGCATGACTCGTGAAGACTGCATCCGTTTACGAATATTCAGTGCCGTTTCAGTATTGTTACTTGCCCATTGCTTAACTTCCTGTGTTCTGATCGTGGTTTTGCCCGTCTGTGTATAATAAAAGTCGCGCAGTTCAGTAAACGACATTTTTGAAAAATAAGCTTCATTAAACAGCGTCGCCGCGTTGTTATCACCGATCGGATAACATTCAGATATATCAATATTGAATATTGGGTGATACCACATTGCAGCGACAAGCTGCGCATACTCATCTTCACTGACACGACTAACCGTCAATGTACCATCCTTAGCAACGCTGAGGTCGACCACGCCGGCGAGATTGCGAGATAAAGTACGATCGTATTTTGTGAATTCTCTATAGTCTCTGACGATAGATGCTTTGGCGCCTGTGGCTACGTTGGTATTGACAACAAGACCATCTTTGGTAAAGGTCAGGAGTGCGTTGATGAATATATACTCAAAACGCCGCGCCAGATCCGATAACAGTTCTTCCCGCGGTTTTTTCTTATCGATTAAATTCATTCTGAGCACAGATAGCTGAGAAAAAACTTTATTAAAAATAACACAGAACAACGGTATCAGGTTTTTACCTTTGAGTGCCGGAAGTTTTTCAGCCTCGCACCAGTCGTAAATTTTATCCACCAGATCGTTAATGTGGCTGGAGTAGTCGATGGGATTGTCGGGTTGATTAAGACCGTCGTCGACTTCTTCTATCTCTCTGGTATGGTTCATTGCAAAGATTGAATAGAATGGTGCGCGTAGGAAAAGATCCTGAAAAATAGCGTTGAATTTCTCTTTTTGATAAAAAGTATCTGGTAGATTGCCGGTAACCGCAAGCATCGACCAGCCAAGAAGTTCAAAAACCCGGCTGAAGAATATATGATGTCGTCGGTTTAGTTGTCGGCTGTAGTAGTCATGGTGCGTATAGAGCGCGAGTAACAACGGATTGCCATTTTTAGCCTCTGCCACCGTTTTGCTAATAAACATGGGTTCCATGATAAATTCTAAAGCAGGCATGCTGCGTAATATATCTGAACTGTTTTTTACTGAGCTTAAGATGCTTTGGTTGGTGTCATGGGCTCTCATGTCCTGAGCTACTATTTTCTGTTGGTCAATAAATTTTTTAGTTGCCCACTTATATCGATTCATCTGCAATATGGGATTGAATGCGATCAACCGGCTAAAATCAAGTTGCGCTGTCTGTTGGGCAATCTGAATGCTTAAATAGGTTTCCATGTTGGTTAGGGCAACACCATCATGATGCGTTTCAGCCCAATAAGAATACTTTTGCCAAATATCAGGCGTGAGATATTGCTGCTCTTTTAGTAATGAAGGCGGTAAACTTCTAATTAACTGGGTCACTTCTCTGGCGCTAATCGGTCGAACCCAGTCAGTACTACGCTCCTGGCCATTGCACAAAGCATAGAACGTTTCTTTCAGTAATGATTCGTATTGTGGGAAAGTCAGGCTGGATATTTTGTTGGTATTTTCTGTTTTTGAACCGTTATAACGAATTTCCAGTTTTGGTAATATTTGATCAATGGGTTGCAATGGCAGTCGGGTATGATTTGGGAAGACTTTTGTCAGATAAGCATCCGACAAACCTTCAGCCATATAACCAACACCGAATCTATGGTTTGGCCCATGAATAAAGGCTTTTTTGGTAATGTGACGATATAACTCATCATCACCGCTCACCAGCGGAAGTATTAGAGGACAGGAAAGTAAGCAGCGAATATCATCCAGTACGGCAAAAGCATTATCAATTTTCATATCGACATCATCAATTGGTAATACTAGTGCATCACAGCCTATTAAATTCACTGTGGCAATCAAAAATCGATGAAAATCGCGCTCGAGATGAATTCCTGAACGATATTTTTGAATTCTGTCGATGCCCCGTAATTCATCTATTTCTTGTGATTTTCCTAATGCGCCGGCTAGCGTTCTTAACGCCTGGAAAAAGGTCTCTTTTATTGCCTGGCTAATATCCGGTTGGTTAAGTTTGGATTCAACAGAAGCATAAATGGAGGCAATTATGACCTCAGAGAAACGGTCATCAATGTTCAGCAAAGTGGGGTCGATGACATCGATGAAATGTAACTCAGGCAATTGCGTTGATTTCGCAGTGTAATTTTCCCACGCTGCACTGGCATTACGCAAGAATACGGTTTTTCCTGCTCCCCGGGCGCCGTTGATGAAAATGGCATGATGGTAACTGGTGAGTCTGGTAGCTTGGGAGTCTTGCAAATCAACTTTATAGTGTCGGGCCTCTAACCCCATACGTGCCAAATTTTCAAGCATCTTCTTATTTGCCTGCTGTTGCCAAAGGTTATTTTGCTCGCCTTTGACTCCGCTCCCACAAAAATCATCACGATATTCAGGCAAATCGAGATCAAGTATTATTTCACTGGCCATAAATCCCTCATGGAATTAAAACCCAAAGCATAATGCAGTGGGTGTTAAAAAATGCGTAGGAGGTATTTAGATATAGCCAGAAACTGAATGGTGCATGCTTAACGAAGAGATAAGTAATGTCTGGTTAAGGTCGTCTACACCTCCGCATGATCGCTCAATATTAGCATAGGTATTTTGTCTAACCTACTGTTTTGGATGGGTAAAAAATAGACATCCAGAAAGGATTTCCCCTTAAAGCAACAGGAAACACAGGAGCCCTATGCCAGAAGGGGATGTCAGTTACCGATCCTTTCGCCACGCATCTGCCGTTAACGCTTCACCAAAATGCCCGGCAATCAGCCGTTTGGTTAGCTCATGCAACGGAGAGGCGAGTACGTCGGAGGTGCTGCCGCGCTCGACGACTTCGCCCTGGTGCATAACTAAAACCTGATCGCTGATATGTTTCATCATCCCGATATGCTGGGTAACGTAAATATAAGCGATACCCTGTTTCTCTTGTAATTCCAGCATCAGATTAATGAGCTGCGAGCGCATCGACATATCGAGCGATGCCAGCGCTTCATCGGCGATAATCACTTTCGGGCGCAAAATCAGCGCACGGGCCAGTCCCAGACGCTGTTTTTGCCCTGGTGCCAGCATATGCGGGTAATAACTGACGTGATCGGGAAGCAAACCGACCATCCGCATGGTTTCCACAATCTGCTTCTGGCGCTGCTCGGGTTCGAGATCCGTGTTCAGACGCAGCGGAAAATCGAGGATCTGCGAGATTCGCTGGCGTGGATTGAGCGAGGTCGACGGGTCCTGAAAAATCATCCGAATACACTGGCTACGAAACGAATAATCGCCGTAGTGCAGGGGATGATCGTCAATCAATAGTTCACCGCTGGTGGGTTCAATCATGCCCGCCAGCATTTTCGCCAGCGTCGATTTACCGGAACCATTCTCGCCAATAATGGCAAGAGTTTGTTTTTCACGCAGGGTAAAGCTCAGCGGTTTTACCGCTTCAACGGTCTGACGGCGAAACCAACCTGTGCGATAGCGAAAGGTTTTGCTCAGATTGCGGACTTCAAGCAGCGTATCCACCATGTCACTCTTTCTCCATATTCAGCGGGAAATGACAGGCGTAGAGATGATTTTTTACCCCGGTCAGACGCGGGGTTTCAATACATTCTCGTTGAGCATACGGGCAGCGAGGCCCCAGACGACAACCTATCGGTAATTGTTCAAGTAATGGGATTGCCCCTGGCATCGTATTCAGGCGGCTTTTATGCGGCATAGCGCTGCCAAAGTCGGGGATAGCGCGGATCAACGCCTGGGTATACGGATGGTGTGGGATCGTCACTAAATCCTTGCTGGGCGCGGTTTCCACCGTTTGCCCGCAGTACATCACGTTGATTTTGTCTGCCCACTGACTCAGCATCTGCAGGTCGTGGCTGATCAGCAAAATCGTGGTGTTGCTGTTCTGATTCAAACGGGTCAGCAGGCGAAAAATTTGCGCCTGCGTGGTGGGTTCCATCGCGTTCGTCGGTTCGTCGGCAATCAACAAACGCGGCTGGTTAGCCAGCGCGATGGCGATCATCACTTTCTGGCACTCGCCGTCGGTCAGCTCATAGGGAAAACTGCGCATCGCATCTTTGTGATCTTTAATGCCGACACGGTGTAACAGTTCAATGGCGCGGCGTTTGCGCCAGCCAATACGTTGCCACCAGCGTCCTTTGTAGGTCCAGGCAGGAATATTTTGCATCAACTGGCGACCCACGCGCTCGGACGGATCAAGACAGGATTGTGGCTCCTGAAAGATCATCGAGACGTTGTGGCCGACCAGCTTACGGCGCTCACGCGAAGAGAGACGCAGCAGGTCGATATCATCAAAGCGCATACGGTCGGCGGTGACGCGCCAGTTATCTTTTGCGACACCGCAAATCGCTTTGGCGATCAAACTTTTTCCAGACCCTGATTCACCGACCAGACCACGGATTTCGCCTTCGTTTAAGGTCATGCTGATCCTGTCGACGGCTTTTACCCATCCTTCGTCGGTTCTGAATTCAATGGTGAGGTTACGAATATCCAGTAATGGCATTATTCCACCCCCGCAATAATTGCCCGGCGAAGACCATCGCCAAGCAGGTTAACCAGCAGCACGCTGATCATAATGGCACCGCCGGGCAGCATGACGGTCCACGGCGCAACATAAATCAGCTCCAGCGCGTCTCCGAGCATGGCTCCCCATTCGGGAGAGGGCAGTTGTGCGCCAAGATCCAGAAAACCCAACGCCGCAATGTCGAGGATCGCCATCGAAAGCGCGCGGGTAATTTCGGTGATTAAACCGGCCGTGATGTTGGGCAGAATGGCAAACCAGAGAATATTCAGCGTGGTGGCGCCATCCAGACGGGCGGCAATCACGTATTCTTTTTCCAGCTCATCATGCACCATGCTGTAGACAGAACGCACCATACGCGGCAGTAATGCCAGCCAGACTGCAAACATCGCATGACTCAGATGCGGCCCGGCAAACGCCACCACGATAATCGCCAGCAGCAGCGACGGAATAGAGAGCAGCGTATCCAGAATGTGATTGAGTACGGCGGAACGTAAGCCGTGGGTCGCCCCGGCAACCACCCCAAGCACCAGACCGCAAAGCGTGGCGGCGAGCGTCACCACGAATGCGCCGCCGACGGTGGGCGCAGCGCCACTCAGCAATCGGCTTAAGACATCGCGTCCCAGATCGTCGGTGCCGAGAAAGAACGACACTTCACCGTAGCGAGACCAGGAAGGCGGCAACAGTTGATAGCCGAGGAACTGCTGATCAATACCGTAGGGGGCAAACCAACTGCCAAAAATGCACAACAACACCAGTCCCGCGCAGCCATACAGGCCGATCATCGCGGTGGTATCGCCATAAAATTTCCGCCAGGCCGTGCGTAGCGTACCCGGTGGGCGTTTTTCGCTGTATACGCTATCGTAGGGCATACCATTCCTTATGTTTCAGAGGGTTAGCCATGGCACCCAAAATATCAGATATCACATTGACGATGATGACCAACGAACCCACCACCATCACGCCGGCGGAAATGGCGGCGTAGTCTTGTTGGCGAATGGCGTTGATCAACCAGCGGCCCAGTCCTGGCCAACTAAAGACCATCTCGGTGATCATTGCCAGCGTTAGCATGGTCGAAAATTGCAAGCCAAGACGCGGGATCACCGGCGGTAGCGCGTTGTGCAGTACGTGACGGCGCAGAATCGTCAGTCGTGATAAGCCTCTGGTGGCCGCCGCTTTTACGTAGTTCTGGTCGAACACTTCAATCGTGCTGATCCGCATTAAACGAATCACCTCGGTGGTCGGGGCGACCGACAGCGTCAGAACCGGTAATACCATGTGGCGCAATGCGCTCATCACCATTTCGTCACGCCAGGGCGAGTCAGAAATCCACGCATCGATAATGGCGAATCCGGTGACGGGTTTGACTTCATAAAGCAGATCAAAACGACCAGACACCGGCAGCCAGCCGAGCGTCAGCGAAAAGAACAACGTCAGCAACAACGCCAGCCAAAACACGGGAATAGAAAATCCCAGCAGGGCGAGGGCGCTGATAAAGCGATCGGGCCATTTATTGCGGGTTACGCCAGCCACCATCCCAATCGGGATGCCGACCATCAGGGCAAAGCCGAACGCGAGAATACACAGCTCCATGGTGGCGGGAAACACCTCTTTAAGCTGCTCAGAGATTAACTGACCATTAATGCTGGAGACGCCGAAATCCCAGTGGATCAGGCCATTGAACCAGAATACCCACGCATTCCACAACGAGGCACCCTGAAGCGGCGCGTGCGGCGTAAAGTAACTCAGACTGAAGCCGATAAACGTCAGGAAAAAGAGCGTGACCAGCAACAGCAAAAAACGACGCAGGGTGAAGATAATCATGGTTTTTTCACCTCTTTGGCTTTTTCCCGCGAGACACCGGCAAAGGAGGCGTTACCAAACGGACTGAGCACTAACCCTTTGATGTCATAGCGATAAGCCTGCAGACGCAACGATGAAGCCAGCGGCAGGATCGGCAACTCTGTCGCCAGGATATTTTGCGCTTCATCATACGCGTCTATACGCGAGGCAAGTTGCTGAGAAGAAAGCGCTTTACGCAGAACGCTGTCAAACTCGGGATGACACCAGTGGGCGAAGTTCGTTTGCGAGTTGATGGCGGCGCAACTCAGCAGCGGACGGAAAAAGCTGTCTGGATCGTTACTGTCCGTTGCCCAGCCGGACAACGTCAAATCATGGTTCATGTCCATCAACCGCGCCTCCTGGAAACGTCCCTCTACCGGAACAATCACCACTTTTACCCCCACCTGAGCCATGTCTGCCTGGATCAGTTCAGCCGTTTTCAGCGGGCTTGGGTTCCATGCCTGAGAACTGGTTGGCACCCACAACTTCAGCGTTAAATTCTCCAGCCCCAGCGCTTTTAACTGCTCGCGGGATTTGGCCGGATTGTACTCTGTAATTTTAGCCTCGTTGTCATAGGCCCACGAGGCGCGCGGTAAAATAGAGGCGGCGGTTTCCGCTGTACCGTAGTAGATGGACTGCATCAGACGCTGGTTATTGATGGCCAGCGCCAGCGCATGTCGCACAGCGGGGTTATTCAGCGGGTATTTATTGGTATTAAACGCCAGATAAGCAATGTTCATTCCCGGGCGTAGCGTGAGTCGCAGGCGAGGGTCGTCGCGTAAAATGGTTAACTGGCTGGCGGCAGGCCAGGCCAACACGTCACACTCACCGGTCAGCAATTTAGATAAACGCCCCGTACCGCCAGACCCTAAATCGACAACAACCTGAGGCATCAGCGGCGTACCCCGCCAAAAATCGCCATGTCGTTGTAGACGAATGTATTGCCCGGAACGGTATTCAGAAAGCTGGAACGGCCCGGTTCCGACAGGCTGACGATCCAGTAATTCCTGGCGATCCTGTTTGGCGAGGTTTGCCGCATATTCTGCTGACATCACCGAGGCGTAATGCGTCGCCAGATGCCATAAGAATGAGGCATCGGGCTGCGTCAGACGAAACTCGACGGTGTAATTATCCAGTTTTCGCACGCTTTGGACGTTATCGGCAAACTGCAGGCTGTCGAAGTAGGGGAAATTACCGCCATTGACGTTATGCCACGGATGATGACGGTCAAAAATACGTTCGAAGGTGAACACCACGTCATCCGCATTCAGTTTGCGGGTGGGGGTAAACCAGGCCGTTTTTTGAAACGGCACGTCGCGGCGCAGGTTAAAACGGTAGGTTGCTCCGTTGTCGAGCACCTCCCAGCTTGCCGCCAGCTCAGGCACCAGGCGATAGGTATAAGGGTCTACATCCAGCAGTCGGTCATACAACTGAGCGGCAAGCGTGTCGACGATCAGACCGCTACTTGCCTTTTGCGGATTAAATGTGTTGACCTGCCCACTGACACAGTAGACAAAGCCGCTCTCGCGAATATCAGCACGCGGGGGCTGTTCAGGCGCGGCAGCAGCCTGACCACTGAGAAGTCCAGCCATCACAATCAGAGATGATAAAACCAGGCGCATAATTTTTAAGGTTTTTAGATTCAATCTATAAAGTGTATCGCACTACGACCCACCAGGTAAAAATGTCTGCGGGTAACTGGTGCAAATGTCATCAATTCTGGTGAAGGAATCACTAAATCTGATGTTTTTTAAGCAATGCACGCAGTTGATGGTAGGTCAGACCCAATAATTCCGCGGCGCGTTTCTGATTAAATTTTGCCTGCTGCAGGCTGCGTTGCAGTAAATCTCTCTCCTGCTGTTGCTGAAATTCACGTAAATCCACCGGCAGTGCCGGGGAAGATGCGGGCGTTTCGCTGTTTTCAACGGCAACGGCGTGTTGCTTAAACGGATTAAGAATGATCTCGTCGAGGGGGTAATCGCTGGTGCCGTGCCGGTAGACCGAACGTTCCACCACATTTTTCAGCTCACGAATGTTGCCGGGCCAGCGATAGTGCAGTAGCGTCTCTTTCGCGCGATCGCTAAATCCGGGAAAAAGCGGCAAACGGATTTCACGGCACATCTGAATCGCAAAATGTTCCGCCATTAACATGATATCGGCCTGACGTTCGCGAAGCGGCGGGAGCTGCACCACATCAAAAGCCAGCCTGTCCAGCAGGTCTGCGCGAAACGTCCCGTCATCCACCATTTGCGGCAGATCGGCGTTTGTGGCGCAGACCAGACGCACATTAACCTGCAACGGCTGACTGCCGCCGACGCGCTCCAGCTCACCGTATTCGATGACCCGCAGCAGTTTTTCCTGCACCAGCATAGGCGCCGTCGCCAGCTCATCAAGAAACAGCGTGCCACCATCGGCGCGCTCAAAACGGCCGGGATGGCGCTTTTGCGCACCGGTAAATGCACCAGCTTCATGACCAAATAACTCGGTGTCGAGCAGATTTTCATTGAGCGCGGCGCAGTTCAGCGAAATAAACGGCCCCTGCCAGCGGGAGGAGAGATAGTGCAGACGGTTGGCGATCAACTCTTTCCCCGTTCCGCGTTCACCAATAATCAGTACCGGTTTATCCAGCGGCGCCAGATGCGAAACCTGCTCCAGCACTTCAAGAAAACTGTTGGCTTCACCGAGAAGGTTATCTTTGTATTCTGCCATGATGAAATTCACCACTTGTTAGTGTTATTCACCACTTTAACCCGAATTACCGCCGAGGTAAAATGATACAACTCATTATCAATCAATAATTTAAAAAGTTGGCACGTGAATTGTATTAGAGCTACAGCAGGGCATAGCCCGACATCAGAAAAATTGTGAGGATTGAATTATGGGTATTTTTTCTCGTTTTGCCGACATCGTGAACGCCAACATTAACGCACTGTTGGAAAAGGCTGAAGATCCGCAGAAACTGGTGCGACTGATGATTCAGGAAATGGAAGACACCCTGGTTGAAGTCCGTTCCAACTCTGCGCGAGCGCTGGCGGAAAAGAAACAGTTGTCCCGTCGCATTGAGCAGGCGCTCAGCCAGCAGGCAGAGTGGCAGGAGAAAGCGGAACTGGCGCTGCGTAAAGAGAAAGACGATCTGGCGCGCGCCGCGTTAATTGAAAAGCAGAAACTGACCGATCTTATCACCACTCTGGAACATGAAGTGACGCTGGTCGATGACACGCTGACGCGCATGAAGAAAGAGATTGGCGAACTGGAGAACAAGCTCAGTGAAACCCGTGCTCGTCAGCAGGCGCTGATGTTACGTCACCAGGCCGCAAGTTCTTCTCGCGATGTGCGCCGTCAACTGGACAGCGGCAAGCTGGACGAAGCCATGGCTCGCTTTGAATCATTTGAACGCCGTATTGATCAGATGGAAGCGGAAGCGGAAAGCCATAACTTTGGCAAACAGAGATCGCTGGATCAACAGTTTGCCGACCTGAAAGCCGATGATGAAATCGGCGAGCAACTGGCGCAGTTGAAAGCCAAAATGAAGCAAGACAATCAATAATAATTGCAGGCGGCGTCTGAATACGCCGCCGCTCATCACCGGTAAGGAGTACTCATGAGCGCGCTATTTCTGGCCATTCCGTTAACCATCTTTGTGCTGTTTGTCTTGCCGATTTGGTTATGGCTGCATTACAGCAACCGCGCCAGTCGTGGGGAACTGTCGCAAAGCGAGCAACAGCGTCTGGCGCAATTAACCGACGACGCGCAACGGATGCGCGAACGCATTCAGACCCTGGAAGATATTCTTGATGCTGAACATCCGAACTGGAGGGATCGCTAATGGGAGGGATTGATTTGAATAAAAAACTCTGGCGCATTCCGCAGCAGGGCATGGTGCGTGGCGTCTGCGCCGGGATCGCCAACTATCTTGATGTGCCGGTGAAACTGGTGCGCATCCTGGTGGTACTGTCGACTTTCTGCGGGCTGGCGTTCTTTACGCTGGTCGCTTATATCATTTTGACGTTTGTGCTTGATCCCCTGCCGGACAACATGACCACGGGTGAGCAATCCCCCTCAAGCGGTGAATTGCTGGATGCCGTCGACAGGGAACTGGCTGCGGGCGAAAAACGTCTTCGTGAGATGGAACGTTATGTTACGTCCGACACGTTCACGCTGCGTAGCCGTTTCCGTCAGTTGTAATGAAGAGAGTTCTAAAGATGAATAGTCGCTGGCAACGCGCCGGGCAAAAGGTGAAGCCGGGCGTTAAACTCGCAGGGAAACTGGTTTTGCTGACCGCGTTACGCTATGGCCCTGCCGGTGTGGCAGGGTGGGCCATCAAATCTGTCGCTCGCCGCCCGCTGAAAATGTTGCTGGCGTTGGCGCTGGAACCCCTATTAAGACGTGCGGCGGCAAAAATATCCCGCCGCTATGGATGATAAGAGCGTGCCCGCTTTCTCTGGTTAAGATCCGGCGTAGAATACCTCTTTTCAATTCCCCCCAATAAAGACAATAACAGGTTGAGAAAAGGGGTTTTTGCGTTGGTGGATAGGATCGTGGTACGTATTCCTGAAGGGGATCAGCAGGAACCCTTACTGGGTGCCATCAACGATCCATTGAAAAATGATAAAGGCATACAGCCACTGAATTGATAATTAAGAATCTGTCCCTATCTTTATTTTCTGCTGGTTATAATTTTTTCGGGTCTTCAGGCACAACGGGATGGCGATGAAGCGATTTAAAAACGAATTCAATGCGCTGGTCAATCGTGGGGTCGACAGACATCTGCGCCTGGCGGTGACCGGACTGAGCCGCAGTGGTAAAACGGCGTTTATCACGGCAATGGTGAATCAACTGCTGAATGTGCATACCGGCGCTCGTCTGCCGCTGCTCAGCGCCGTACGGGAAGAACGCCTGCTCGGCGTAAAACGAGTGCCGCAGCGTGATTTTGGCATTCCGCGTTTTACCTATGATGAGGGGCTGGCCCAGCTTTATGCTCAGCCGCCTGGCTGGCCGACGCCGACGCGCGGTGTGAGTGAAATCCGTCTCGCGTTGCGTTACAAATCTAACGATTCCCTTCTGCGCCATTTCAAAGATACGTCCACCTTGTATCTGGAGATTGTGGACTATCCTGGCGAATGGCTGCTCGATTTACCGATGCTGGCACAGGATTACCTGAGCTGGTCACGGCAAATGACAGGGCTGCTGCAAGGCAAACGGGGTGAGTGGTCAGCTAAATGGCGTCAGTTATGCGAGGGGCTGGATCCGCTGGCGCCCGCCGATGAAAACCGTCTGGCTGAGATTGCGGCCGCGTGGACTGACTATCTGCATCAATGCAAACACGAAGGTTTGCATTTCATCCAGCCGGGACGCTTTGTGTTGCCGGGGGATATGGCGGGGGCACCGGCGCTGCAATTTTTCCCGTGGCCGGATGTCGATGCGTATGGCGAATCGAAACTGGCACAGGCAGACAAGCACACCAATGCCGGAATGCTGCGCGAGCGCTTTAATTACTACTGCGAAAAAGTGGTGAAGGGGTTCTATAAAAACCACTTCCTGCGCTTTGACCGTCAGATAGTGTTGGTGGACTGTTTGCAGCCGCTTAATAGCGGGCCGCAGGCGTTTAATGATATGCGTCTGGCTTTAACGCAACTGATGCAGAGCTTTCATTACGGTCAACGTACGTTGTTCCGGCGGCTATTTTCTCCCGTTATCGACAAACTGCTGTTTGCCGCCACCAAAGCGGATCACGTGACCGTCGATCAGCACGCCAATATGGTTTCTTTGCTCCAGCAACTGATCCAGGATGCCTGGCAAAATGCCGCCTTTGAGGGGATCAGTATGGATTGCCTGGGACTGGCGTCCGTACAGGCGACGACCAGTGGGCTAATTGATGTGAAGGGTGAAAAAATCCCTGCGTTGCGTGGGGATCGTCTCAGTGACGGTAAACCTCTGACCGTCTATCCCGGCGAGGTGCCCGCGCGTTTGCCCGGACAGGCGTTTTGGGACAGCCAGGGGTTTCAGTTTGAAGCGTTTCGCCCCCAGGTGATGGATGTCGACAAACCGTTGCCGCATATTCGTCTGGATGCCGCGCTGGAGTTTTTGATAGGAGATAAATTGCGATGACCGAACCGTTGAAACCGCGTATCGATTTCGCCGGGCCGCTGGAAGCAGAACAACAACCGATCTTTAAGTCGCAACAGTCCTTCAGCGAAACAGAGGCGCAGACCTTCGCGCCGGCAAAGACAGAAGAACTGCTGGAAGACGAAGGACAGGCAGAAGCGGTCATTGATGCGGCATTACGTCCAAAACGCAGCCTGTGGCGCAAAATGGTGATGGGCGGCCTGGCGCTGTTTGGCGCAAGCGTCGTCGGGCAGGGCGTTCAGTGGACGATGAATGCCTGGCAAACTCAGGACTGGGTCGCGCTTGGCGGCTGTGCGGCAGGCATCTTGATTGTTGGTGCGGGCGTTGGGTCGGTGGCGACCGAGTGGCGTCGGCTGTGGCGGTTACGCCAGCGTGCGCATGAACGCGATGAAGCGCGCGAGCTGTTACACAGTGTCGGTACCGGTAAAGGGCGCGCTTTCTGTGAGAAGCTGGCGCAGCAGGCGGGGATTGATCAGTCGCATCCGGCGTTGCAACGCTGGTATGCATCAATTCATGAAACGCAAAATGATCGGGAAGTGGTCAGCCTGTATGCGCATCTGGTGCAACCGGTGCTGGACGCACAGGCCCGGCGAGAAATCAGCCGCTCGGCGGCGGAATCGACCCTGATGATTGCCGTCAGCCCGTTAGCGCTGGTGGATATGGCCTTCATTGCCTGGCGTAATTTACGCTTGATTAATCGCATCGCCACGTTGTACGGCATTGAACTGGGCTATTACAGCCGCCTGCGATTATTCCGTCTGGTGCTACTGAACATTGCGTTTGCGGGCGCCAGTGAACTGGTGCGTGAAGTGGGGATGGACTGGATGTCGCAGGATCTGGCGGCACGTCTGTCCACCCGCGCCGCGCAGGGGATAGGTGCAGGGCTGTTGACGGCCCGTCTGGGGATCAAAGCCATGGAGCTTTGCCGTCCATTACCGTGGATGGATGATGACAAACCGCGTCTGGGGGATTTCCGGCGTCAGTTGGTGGGTCAGCTCAAAGAGACGCTGCAGAAAAACAAATCTTCCAACGAAAATTAAACCTGAACAGGGGGCTGACCGTACAGCTTTACGCGTCAGCGCCCATTTTTCCACCATGCTGTCAATATTTGTTGACAGACTCCTTCCTGCTAACCCAATAGTGGCTTATCATCTGTCTAATAGTTCATTGATTAGGTGAAGGTTCCCATGCGTCTGGAAGTCTTTTGTGAAGATCGTCTTGGTCTGACCCGTGAATTGCTGGATTTACTGGTACTTCGCAGCATTGATTTACGCGGTATTGAGATTGACCCCATCGGGCGGATTTACCTTAATTTTGCTGAACTGGAGTTCACCAACTTCAGCAGCCTGATGGCGGAGATTCGCCGCATCGCGGGCGTCACTGATGTGCGCACCGTGCCGTGGATGCCCTCCGAGCGCGAGCATCTGGCGCTTAGCGCTTTGCTTGAGGCGCTCCCGGAGCCGGTCTTGTCACTGGACATGAAAAGCAAAGTGGAGATGGCGAACCCCGCGAGCTGTCAGCTTTTCGCACAAAACCCGGAGCGCATGCGCAACCACACGGCGGCGCAATTGATCAATGGTTTTAACTTCCAGCGCTGGCTGGAGGGAAATCCGCAGGGCTCCCACAACGAACATGTGGTGATTAACGGTCAGAACTTCCTGATGGAAATTACGCCGGTTCATCTACAGGGTGAGAACGACGAACACATGCTGACAGGGGCGGTGGTGATGCTGCGTTCTACCCTGCGGATGGGGCGTCAGTTGCAGAATCTTAACACCCAGGATTTAAGCGCCTTTAGTCAGGTGATTGCCGTTAGCGCGAAAATGAAACATGTGGTTGAGCAGGCGCGTAAGCTGGCAATGTTAAGCGCGCCGCTGCTGATAACCGGTGACACCGGGACAGGGAAGGATCTCTTTGCTCACGCCTGTCATCTGGCGAGCCCACGCGCAGCAAAACCGTACCTGGCGTTGAACTGCGCGTCCATCCCGGAAGATGCGGTGGAAAGTGAGCTCTTTGGCCACGCACCGGAAGGCAAAAAAGGATTCTTCGAACAGGCGAACGGCGGCTCGGTATTGCTGGATGAAATCGGCGAGATGTCGCCGCGTATGCAGACCAAACTGTTGCGCTTTCTTAATGACGGCACGTTTCGCCGGGTGGGTGAAGATCAAGAGGTTCATGTCGATGTCCGGGTGATTTGCGCCACCCAGAAGAATCTGGTGGAACTGGTGCAAAAAGGACTGTTCCGTGAAGATCTCTATTACCGCCTGAATGTTCTGACGCTCAACCTGCCGCCGCTGCGCGATTGCCCGCAGGACATTATGCCGCTCACCGAACTGTTCGTGGCGCGTTTTGCCGATGAGCAGGGTGTGCCAAGACCAAAACTGGCGGCCGATCTTGGAACGGTACTCACCCGTTACGGTTGGCCCGGTAACGTGCGTCAGCTCAAAAACGCCATTTACCGTGCGTTGACTCAACTGGAAGGTTACGAGTTGCGGCCACAGGATATTTTATTGCCGGATTACGATGCCGCGACCGTTGCTGTCGGAGAAGATGCGATGGAAGGGTCACTGGATGATATTACCAGTCGTTTTGAGCGTTCGGTATTGACGCAGCTTTATCGCAATTACCCCAGCACGCGTAAGCTCGCGAAACGGCTAGGGGTGTCACATACCGCGATTGCCAATAAATTGCGTGAGTATGGCTTGAGCCAGAAGAAGAGTGACGAGTAATTGCAAAAATGAAAATGCCTCCAAATTCGGAGGCATTTTTTTATCCGCGAGGATTACGCTTTCAGGACGTCCAGCGCCGCGGTGTAGTCAGGTTCGTTGGTGATTTCATTCACCAACTGGCTGAAAATGACGTTGTCGTTTTCATCGACAACGACGACGGCGCGCGCGGCCAGGCCCTTCAGAGGGCCTTCGGTGATTTCCACACCGTAGTTTTTCAGGAAATCACTGTTACGCAGCGTGGAGAGGGTGATAACGTTGCTCAGGCCTTCCGCACCGCAGAAACGGGACTGGGCAAACGGCAGGTCGGCAGAAATGCACAGTACGACGGTGTTGTCGATTTCTGTCGCCAGTTGGTTAAACTTACGTACCGATGCCGCACATACGCCGGTATCAATACTCGGGAAAATATTCAGCACTTTACGTTTGCCAGCAAACTGAGTCAGTGCGACGTCAGACAGGTCTTTTGCCACGAGGGTAAAAGCCTGCGCTTTGCTACCAGCCTGAGGAATGGAGTTGGCGACTGCAACGGGGTTGCCCTGGAAATGAACGGTTTGTGACATGGTTATCTTCCTGTTTACATATAGTTAACGTCGCGGTTAGTTTATGCCATCAGTAGTTAACACAGCAAACGCTATTTGTGGTGAATCGCACACCGTCGCAGCATAAGGAGCACGAATGAGATCGGTGAAGGTGTATGAGGAAGCCTGGCCACTGCACACCCCCTTTGTTATTGCGCGAGGAAGTCGGAGTGAAGCGCATGTGGTGGTCGTGGAGCTGGAAGAAAACGGTGTGAAGGGGACAGGCGAGTGTACGCCTTACCCACGATATGGCGAAAGCGATGCCTCGGTGCTTGCGCAGATAATGAGCATAGCCCCGCAACTGGAAAAAGGGTTAACCCGCGAAACCTTACAACAGCTACTACCTGCTGGCGCGGCGCGTAATGCGGTCGATTGCGCATTGTGGGATTTAAGCGCCCGTCAGCAGCAGCAATCGCTGGCGGAACTCGTCGGTATCACACTGGATTCCTCGGTGATTACAGCGCAAACCGTGGTGATTGGAACGCCAGAGCAAATGGCGGCCAGCGCTGCGGCCCTGTGGGAAAACGGGGCGACACTTTTGAAGGTGAAGCTCGACGATCGACTGATCAGTGAGCGTATGGTGGCGATTCGTTCGGCGGTTCCTGAGGCGACGCTGATTGTCGATGCCAATGAGTCCTGGCATCCGGGCGGTCTGGCCGCCCGCTGCCAGCTACTGGCCGATTTGGGGGTGGCGATGCTGGAGCAGCCGCTACCGGCGCAGGATGATGCCGCGCTGGAGAATTTCGTTCACCCGCTGCCCATTTGCGCTGATGAGAGTTGCCATACCCGTAGCAGCCTGAAATCGCTGCAAGGACGCTATGAGATGGTTAACATTAAACTGGACAAAACCGGAGGGCTGACGGAAGCATTAGCATTAGCAACCGAAGCCAAAGCGCAAGGTTTCGCTTTAATGCTGGGCTGCATGTTATGCACGTCGCGTGCGATCAGCGCCGCGCTACCGCTGACGACGCAGGTGAGTTTCGCCGATCTTGATGGCCCGACCTGGCTGGCGGTGGATGTCGAGCCCGCGCTGCATTTTACGACCGGTAAACTCCATCTTTAGGATGCCAGCGAAGCAAATTCGACATTGCCAGCAGATACGTCTCGCTGGCTTCGTCGGACGAAATAGGCGGAAACTCGGCGGTGATGCAATGCAGATTGAGATCGGCGCACCAACTGCCAAAGGATCCTGGCGTCTCGTAACCTACGCTGGTCACCAGTGGCAGTTCGAACATCTGCGCCAGCCATGCGCCTAGTTCACTGTTTTTGGGATCTTCAATGCAGGCCAGCGGATCGTGGAATGACACAACCCAGGCAGGGTGAATGCGGTGTATGAGCTGGCACAATGCCTGGGTTTCCGGCTCAGACCCCGAATGTTCTCCGGTAAGCAACACAACATCGCGCTCTTCTGCGGCGCTATTCCAGCGATAAACCGTTTCTCCTGCTCTCCAGTTTGCCGCCGGAAAGTTGCGATTCAAATCGACGCCGTTGGCATTGGCGCGCAGCCCAAGCTGGCAACCATCCGGATTAACGGCCAACACCACATGATGACGACGTAAAGACGGATTGAGGGTGCGCAGCGCGCAGGAGAGCGTGACCATCGATGAATTTTCATCACCGTGAGTGCCCGCCAAAATCAGACCGCTTTCACGATCGGCTGCGGGAGCCGGAAACCAGATCAACGGCGCTCCTAAGAGTGAACGTCCATAGTGTTCCGTGCCTGGCGGAAATGCGCCGCGTTCGGCGCGAGGGCGAGTAACGGTCATAAGCGTCTCTGAATGCTGGAGTTATTATTCGCAGTGTTGTGCAAAATTAGCGGATAATCAAATCGTTTTCATAGACTTCGTGTTCTCGTTGTAATATCAATTTTGTGTGGGAAGTTATTTGCTTTTCCCATAGTTAAAACAAATAATTACGCGGTCATTTTATTCAGGATTAACTTATCGATTGGGGTACCTTATGAAGCTCTCTGTTTCAGTAACCTGTTGTGCGCTGTTGGTTAGCAGCATTTTTCAGACACATGCTGCGGATGTTCCCAACGGAACGGTACTGGCAGAAAAACAAGAGCTGGTACGCCATATCAAAGATGAGCCTGCGTCGCTTGATCCGGCGAAAGCCGTTGGATTACCCGAAATTCAGGTGATCCGTGACCTGTTTGAAGGTCTGGTCAATCAAAACGACAAAGGTGAAATTATTCCGGGTGTCGCCACCCAGTGGAAGAGCAATGACAACCGTGTCTGGACGTTTACCCTGCGCGACAACGCCAAATGGGCCGACGGTAGCCCGGTCACGGCGCAGGATTTTGTCTATAGCTGGCAGCGTCTGGTGGATCCCAAAACACTGTCACCGTTCGCCTGGTTTGCCGCACTGGCAGGGATCAATAATGCGCAGGCCATTATTGATGGCAAAGCCGCGCCCGATAAACTGGGCGTCATTGCCGTTGATTCGCGAACGTTAAAAGTCCAGTTGGATAAACCGTTACCCTGGTTTGCGAATCTGACTGCCAACTTTGCCTTTTATCCGGTGCAGAAAGCCAACGTAGAAAGTGGAAAGGACTGGACTAAGCCAGGTCATTTAATTGGCAATGGCGCTTACGTTCTGAAAGATCGCGTGGTCAATGAAAAGCTGGTCGTCGAGCCGAATACGCATTACTGGGATAATGCGAAAACCGTCATCCAAAAAGTGACGTTCCTGCCCATTAACCAGGAATCATCCGCGACCAAACGCTATCTGGCGGGTGATATTGATATCACAGAGTCCTTCCCGAAAAATCTGTATCAGAAATTGCTGAAGGATATTCCTGGTCAGGTTTATACCCCACCGCAGTTGGGCACGTATTATTATGCCTTTAACACGCAAAAAGGGCCTACCGCAGACTCGCGTGTGCGTCTGGCATTAAGCATGACCATCGACCGGCGTATTATGGCTGAAAAAGTGTTGGGCACCGGGGAAAAACCGGCCTGGCATTTTACTCCGGATGTGACGGCAGAATTTACACCTGAACCTTCACCGTTTGAGCAAATGAGTCAGGAAGAACTGAATGCACAGGCTAAAACGTTATTGCGTGCGGCAGGGTATGGGCCGAATCGTCCGTTAAATCTGACACTGCTGTATAATACGTCAGAAAATCATCAGAAAATTGCTATTGCCGTGGCATCGATGTGGAAGAAAAACCTCGGTGTGGATGTGAAATTGCAAAACCAGGAATGGAAAACTTATATTGATAGCCGCAATACCGGTAATTTTGATGTGATTCGTGCCTCCTGGGTTGGGGATTACAACGAACCGTCTACTTTCCTCTCGCTGCTGACCTCAACGCATTCCGGTAATATTTCTCGTTTCAACAACCCGGCTTACGATAAAGTGCTGACGCAGGCAACCCTGGAAAATACCGCGCAGGCACGTAATGCGGATTACAATGCCGCAGAAAAAATCCTGATGGAGCAGGCGCCGATTGCGCCAATTTATCAGTACACCAATGGCCGTTTAATTAAACCCTGGCTTAAAGGTTATCCCATTACCAACCCGGAAGACGTCGCCTACAGCCGGACAATGTATATTGTGAAACACTGATATACCGTCAACAATAAAAAAAACGCTGGCGCTATCATCGCGCCAGCGTTTTTTTATCCGTTCAACAATTTACTGCTGCAATAGTTTGGCAAATTTCGCCAACCATTGCGGATGTGCAGGCCAGGCGGGGGCGGTAACCAGATTGCCGTCAACGTGTGCCTGGTCAATGCCGATGTCAGCATACTGCCCGCCGCTGAGCCGGACTTCCGGCGCACAGGCCGGGTAGGCGCTACAGGTGCGTCCTTTCAGTATTCCAGCCGCCGCCAGCAGTTGAGCGCCGTGGCAAACAGCGGCGATAGGTTTACCCGCCGCGTCAAACGCCTGCACCAGTTTGATGGCTTTATCATTTAAGCGCAGATATTCCGGCGCCCGTCCACCGGGAATTAACAGCGCGTCATAATTCTTTTCTTCCGCCGCCGCAAAGTCGGCGTTGAGCGTAAAACGGTGACCGGGTTTCTCACTGTAAGTTTGGGCGCCATCAAAATCATGAATCGCCGTCATGATAAAATCGCCTTTGGTTTTGTCAGGGCAGACCGCATCAACCTGATGACCAATCATCTGCAATGCCTGAAACGGCACCATGGTTTCGTAATCTTCAGCGTAATCACCCACCAGCATTAGAATTTTCTTGCCCATCCTCACCACTCCTGTATGAATAAAGATGTCTAAGATATAGCCTGGAGGACGCGGGAATGCGAACTGCTGATAAGCGCTCACTGGGGACGGGTATCATCGATATACAGCGTCTGGCTGGGAAACGCGAAATCAGCGCCGTGACGCTGCACAATATCAATAATGTTCAGATAAACATCTTGCTGGACCGCGAGCCATTCCTTCCATACCGTGGTTTTGCTAAAACAATAGACCAGAATATTCAGTGATGAATCGCCGAACTCGTTGAGATATACCAGCAGCGTCTGCTTTTGGTCAATATCAGGATGATGCTGAAGCATACTGGTGACCGCCTGGACAATCTCGCGGACTTTCCCGGCATCCTCATAACGTAACCCGATCACCGTTTTGATGCGTCTGTTAGTCATTCTGCCCGGGTTTTCTACGCTAATAGACGAGAATATCGAGTTTGGTACGTACAGTGGACGATGGTCGAAGGTATTAATTTTGGTGATTCGCCAGCCAATTTCCGCCACCGTGCCTTCGATATTTCTGTCGGGAGAACGTATCCAGTCGCCGATGCTAAAAGGCCTGTCAAAATAAAGCATGATGCCTGAAAAGAAATTACTCAGAATATCTTTACCCGCCATTCCGACCGCGATACCGCCGATTCCGCCAAAGGTGAGCAGACCGGATAAACTCATGCCAAAGTGCTCGCCGTACAGTAAAACGATCGAAATAATAATCGTGATCTTAATTATCCTCGACACGATTCGGGCGCTGGTGACATCCCGGCCTTTATCGATCTGCGCTTTCTCAAATTGGTTGATCACTAAAAACAGTTTGGTCGTCAGGATAAGCGCAATCAGCGAGGTGCAGATAAAGTCGATAACGCTGGCTGAAATGAACGTTAGCCTGTAGCTCTCGATAGCGTTATTGATGATGCAACCCACCGTACCGATGATAATCGCGTAAATAAAGAATTGGGCCGCGTGAAAAATAAAGCCTTTCTGCCATTTTAATTTATGGCAAAGCCAAAATCGCATCGTTACCAGTGCGGCGCTACAGCAGAAAATCACCGCCAGATTGAATGAATTTTTTAAAATGAGATCCGCAATCATAGGTATCGTTGTTATTCCTGGAGGAGTATTTATGCATTACGGCTAACCTGAAGGGATGACATTTTATCCAGCACAGACGCATAGCGGATAATGGAATGGGCGAAAAAAATAGCGCATTTAGCGCTAATGGCAGAAGAGTGCCGATAATGTGAACGTAATGTCACGGTTTCTCGGGCAGACAATCGCGTATTGTCATGGTATTGTTACGCGCAAGTAACAGAGCTTTCATCTGCAAAAGGACGATACTATGATCATGACAACGCTGAAGACAGCAAAGGGGAAGAAGTTTCTGTTGTGCCTGCTGGGGGTTTTTATTATCGCGGCGTCAGTGGTGACGCGTGCGACCATCGGAGGGGTGATTGAGCAATACGATATCCCGCTGTCTGACTGGACGACGTCAATGTATGCCATTCAATCTTCGATGATTTTCGTCTACAGCCTGGTCTTTACGATCTTACTGGCGATTCCGTTGGGGATCTATTTTCTGGGCGGTGAGGATAAACACTGAGCAGAAAAAAGCCCGACGCATCGGCCGGGCCTTGATGGTTGGCCGGATAGGGTGTTTACACCGCCATCCGGCATTTTCATTAGCGGATTAATCGTCGTCTTCGTCGTCCAGTTCAACTGGCGTCTGATACTGATCGGGTTTGATGACCAGCAGGTCACAACGCAGATGGTCGATGACCTGTTCCGCCGTATTACCGAGGAACGCTGCGGAGATCCCGGTACGCCCGACCGTTCCTAACACCACAATTCCCGCTTGCAGATGTTCTGCTAAATCAGGGATCACTTCTTCCGGCAGGCCTTTTTCAACGTGCGTGACGTCCTCATTAATACTGAATTTCTGGCGCAGCGCCTTCATTGCCAGCAGATGCTGTCCGCGGATCGCATCGTTATAAACGCTTGGATCGAATTCAGGCAATTCAATGGCAATATTGATAGGTGTAACAGGATAAGCGCCAACCAAATGCACTTCGGTATGGTTGACCTGCGCTGCGAGTTGTATCGTCTCTTTGACCAGTTTTTCGTTCAGCGCATTATGGTACGGTTCTTCACTGGCCAGATTTACTGCAACCAGCGCCTTGCCACCTTCAGGCCAGGGCTGATCTTTAACCATCCAGACCGGGCTTGGACATTTCCGTAACAGATGCCAGTCAGTAGGGGTAAAGATGACGGCTTCCAGTCGGTCGTGCTGGTGCGCCATTTTCAGAACCAGGTCGTGCTTGCTGCTGATGACTTCCTGGATGATTGCCTCGAAGGGACGGTTGTGCCAGACCACTTTAATATCAACAGGAATGCCTGCATCAATATAGTATTTTGCTTGTTCACGTATCCATGCTGTTCTCTGGCTGATAACGCCCTGACGCATCGCCGTGCGCTCATCAGGCGACAGCAGGGTAGTCATCTCATAGGAAAAGTCATAGATCGGCAGAAAGGCTTTGATTGTGCCACCAATCCGTTGATGCAAATAAACAGCTCGCCGTAATGCTGGTTGATCGTCCTGGTTCGGATCGATGACCACCAGCATGTTTTGATACATAGCCATACAGGGTCTCCTTACAACTGTCACCGCAGTTTGTATTTAAAAGAGTAACCCATATATGCTAATTGAAACAGGGAAGAACCTTCTGCCAGATCAATAAATTGAGGAAATTTATGGTTTTCGACGCTATACCGTTTAAATTGAACAACTTTCTTCAGGGTCTGTGTCGCTCTGAGGGCAATACCCCCGGTAAACGGTTATTCAGCGCTTCTGGTTTTAATTTTTTATGGTTTGAGACTGCGAAAATGTCCACATATGGAAACCTCCAGATGTCAGACTGAAAATAGAGAAGAAAGGGGGATAACTTGAAGGGAGAAGATCCTTCTACCAAATCGATAAAATCTACCGATTTGACAGAAGGATAGCTGACACGTTCGCGAAATGATTAGGCAACGTTACGCGTATGACCTGCCAGGACTGCCAGCGCATCACTATTTTCGATCGTAATGTACTTACCTTTGACCGCCAGCATACCGCTTTTCTGGAAACGTCCCAGCAGACGGCTAATGGTTTCAACCGTTAATCCAAGGTAATTACCGATATCGCCACGCGTCATGGTCAGGCGGAATTCACGCGGTGAGAAACCACGTTGTGCAAACCGGCGTGACAGATTGTAGATAAAGGCAGCCAGACGTTCTTCCGCATTTTTCTTCGACAATAGCAGGATCATGTCCTGATCGCCTTTGATCTCGCCACTCATCAGACGCATCATCTGTTGACGCAGATTCGGCATTTTGCCTGACAGGTCATCCAGCGTCTCGAACGGGATTTCGCATACCATTGAGGTTTCCAGCGCCTGAGCAAAACTCGGGTGATGACCGGTACCAATGGCGTCAAAACCGACCAGATCCCCTGCAAGATGAAAACCGGTGATCTGCTCATCGCCTTGCTCGGTGATGGTGTAGCTCTTAATCGTGCCGGAGCGGATAGCATAGAGTGACTTCAGCTCATCACCTGCTTTGAACAGCGTCTGGCCTTTTTGAATAGGCTTTTTACGCTCGATGATATTATCAAGCTGGTCAAGCTCATGCTCGTTAAGTGTGAACGGGATGCAAAGCTGGCTGATGCTGCAATCCTGGCAATGGATAGCACAACCGCCAGACTGAATGCGCCGTATAATTCGCTTTTCCGGGATCATAGGTCTGCTCAAGCCGTAATTGATATTTGTCAATTTTAACATCTTTTTGGTGAGCACGTAAGTCTGAGCTACCCCCAATAGGGGATAATTCAGACATAAGTGTAGTGAATATTTATATCTCTTTGAAAATACTTAAGTTATCTGCGGTTACTTTACAGTAAAGTGTGAAGTGGATGGCACGAAATGCCTGGATTTTAAAGTAGCAGGTAACCTTCATGGCGGAGTAGCCACTCTTTTCGTTGCACGCCGCCGGCATACCCGGTCATCGTGCCATTACGTCCAATGACGCGGTGGCAGGGCACAACAATACTGACGGGATTCGCACCATTGGCGGCACCGACAGCGCGTGCGGCGCCAGGACGACCTAACTGTTCGGCTAGCTGACCGTAATGCATGACATGCCCGCACGGAATGGATCGTAGCGCTCGCCACACCTCACGTTGAAAATCGGTGCCTCCGGTGGCGGTTTCCAGCGTATCGATAATGCTGAGATTGCCCTCAAAATAGTCGGCGAGTTTATCGCTCAGGCCGCCGGGATTTTTGGCAACAACACGCTCGTAGCCTTCTCTGCGATAGTGAATATCCAGCAATTGTTCCATACGGTCGCTGTGTTGCTCCCACTCGATAGCGCGCAGGCGAAATTGTTCATCGCAAATCACCCACAACGGCCCCAGCGGGGTCGCAATATTGTCCTGAAGTAATTTCAGCATCCGTTTCCCTTATTAAGAACGGAGATATCTCCGACACGGTCGGCAAAACGACAAGATATCATGCGACGATGATCGCCATCTATACCCTTAAAAGAGAAGGTGGAGTGACTCCGGTGACGCACACAGCGATGCATCCAGACCTGTTATTGGAAACAACTGTAAAGCGTTGTCGGCATAATATCGTGCGGTTATGATAGTGCAGAGGCTAAAGCTGGAGGACGAATCATGAACCTTGACGACACATCGCTATTTCTTGACGCCATGGAGGATGTCCAGCCGCTAAAGCGTTGTACGGATATACACTGGCAGCCCACGCGTAATCAGCGCGCCCCGCAGCGTCTGGATATGCTCCAGCTTGATAATTTTCTCACCACCGGTTTTTTGGATGTTTTTCCGCTCAGTCAGCCACTGGAATTTCGCCGGGAAGGTTTACAGCAAGGGGTAACCGACAAACTGCGTTTAGGTAAATACAGCCAGCAGGCGAGCCTGAATTTGTTGCGCCAACCGGTTGAAGAGTGCCGCAAGATGCTATTTAGCTTCATTTTACAGGCACTGCAGGACGGCTTACGTAATGTGCTGATAATCCACGGTAAAGGACGGGAAGACGGTTCACATGCCAATATCGTTCGCAGTTATGTCGCGCGATGGCTGACAGAATTCGACGATGTGCAGGCCTATTGTTCGGCGTTACCGCATCATGGCGGCAGCGGTGCATGTTATGTTGCGCTGCGCAAAACCGCGCAGGCGAAACAAGAAAACTGGGAACGTCACGCCAAACGCAGTCGCTAGCAATATCACGGAAAAATGCGCCTGCGCCGCCAGCGGCAGGCCGCAATGTCAGGGCAGTAAAACCAGCGTCTTGCGTGACGTATCAACAACATCATACGACGTCAGGCGGCGAGCACCCTGTTACGGCCGTCATTTTTGGCTTTGTATAACGCATCGTCCACGCGTTTAAACAACTCGTCGATACTTTCATTCTGTTCATGTCGCGCCACACCGATACTGACCGTAAAACGCGGTAAGCCTGCGATACTGATTTTGGCGACACTGGCGCGCAGGGTTTCGGCGATGGTCATTGCCGTATCCAGTGGCGTGCGCGGCAACAGCAACACAAACTCTTCGCCTCCCCAGCGAAAAACCAGATCGCCTTTACGGGCGTGGGCTTCCAGCGTGCGTGAAAGGGCACACAGCACCTCATCGCCTTTCAGATGACCATACAGATCGTTGATGCTCTTAAAGCGATCGGTGTCGATCAGCAGCAAACTGTAATCCTGCGTTAGCGCTAAATGGGGCGTCTGGCTCTGCTCGGTCAACTGGTAAAACTGCCTTCGGTTCAATAAACCGGTGAGCTCGTCATGCATTGCCGCGCGTTCCAGCTCCTGCTCAAGCCGTTTTTGTTCGGTGATGTCGTGGATGATACACAGCATCAACCGTTCGCCGTAGATTTCGATTGGGCCTGCATACGTTTGTACGTGACGGGTGGAGCCGTCAGCCAGCTTGTGCACGAAATTGAGCGGCTTATGTCCTCCGGGCAGGCGTGCGATTTCATGCATAACAGGTAATACATGACGACCTAACTCATTAATTTCCCATGTATGCTTTTGGCATATCACCTCGTGGCTGTAGCCGTAGAAGTTCATCGCAGCCAGGTTAGCATCCACAATCAGCCCCTCACGGGAAGGATCTATCAGCAGCATGGGCGCGGTGTTTGTCTGGAAAAATCGGGCATAGAAGCCCTGTTTCTTGCGCTGATAGTTTGCAGAACGGCTAGCCTTCAGCCCCTGAACTGCCTGCACTTCGAAACCCTCAAAGAGAATCACATCGTCCTCAGTTGCGAGCGTTTTGATGGAAAGTCGGCAGGTCAACGCATTTTCCTGACCATGACAATTCACTGTCAGGATTTCGACAATATCTCGTTGATTTCGTAGGTCAGTGATATACATGGACAATTCATTTTGTGCATGTGCCGAAAATAACCCTTTTCGCAGTTGGCTGAAGGTGTTTTCCTGCATCAATTCCCGCGCTGCGGTATTGGCAAATACCAGCGCTTCTTTATGTGCTGAAACAACCCAAACAGGAATGGTTAATAAATCAAGGGCATTGAGTTCGTGTGCAATCATCGATAATCCTGTTATCTTCACATGCTGTGCAGCCAATTATTGGCAGATCATTTTTATCATCAATCTCTTACAGCGAAATAGTTTGCTGCGGAGTTAATGGGGACACAGCGTTCAACTGCTTTACGATACGGTCTCTTTGGATCAATTCTGGGATTCTATTCGCTGGAATCGGTTTTGCAAACAAAAAACCTTGCAGAATGCCACAGCCCATGCGGGTTAACAGCATTTCTTGCTCAGGGGTCTCAATACCTTCAGCGACCACGCGCATATTCATGGAATGTGCAATGTCGATAATAGTAGACACTATTTTCATATTCTTGCTGTTTTCATCAAGATCTTTAATAAATACCCTGTCAATTTTTAACTCACGCGCCGGAAGTGATTTCAACATCAACATATTTGAATAACCGGTTCCGAAATCATCAATAGAAACGATGATCCCTGCTTCAGAAAACGTATTCAATATTTCTACGCTGCGCGATAAATTTTTAAAGGCAACACTTTCAGTGATTTCCAGCGTTAATTGCGTCGGCGAGAGGTTATAACGCGCCAGCGACTCAGAGACGATATCGACGATATCATGTTGCTCAAATTGCGTAGGGGAAAGATTGATGGCCAGTGACCATTCAGGATGCCCTTGCTGTTTCCATTGGTGAAGCTGGAAACAGGCTTGCTGAATAACCCAGTTTCCTACCGGGATGATAAGCCCTGTATCTTCCAGCGCTTGCAGGAATACACCTGGCAACAGCAGCCCTTGTTCAGGATGCCGCCAGCGAATCAGGGCCTCAAAACCGGTGAGAGCATGGTCTCCGGCCGTGTATTTAGGCTGAAACCACAACTCGAATTGATGTTGCTCGAGCGCCTGAGAGAGGTCTTGCAGGATCCCTACTGCGGAGGTCACAATGGCCTCCATTTCAGGCGTATAAATCGCCCAGCCATTTCTGCCTTTCTGCTTAACATGATACATCGCCACATCGGCTTTCACTTTGAGGTCGTGCAGCGTGGAACCATGTTCAGGGTAAAAACTGCTTCCGGCGCTCAGCGAGACACGAATCATGTGCCCGGAGAGTGAAAAGGGGGTATTGATTTCCCCGGCAATCCGCGTCAGTAAGGAGGACAACGAAGCTTTCGTACTCCCCGGCACCAGCAGAATAAACTCGTCCCCGCCCAGTCGTGCAAGCGTCATCGTGTCGTCGAGGCATTTGTGGATCCGCTGGGCGCTGGCAATCAGTAGCTGATCGCCAATGTGATGACCCCACGTATCATTCACCATCTTGAAGCGGTCTAAATCGATAAACACCAGGGCAAAATGTTGCTGGTGCAGGGCGCAATGCTGCAGACAATCTTGCAGGCACATATCGATTTGGGTGCGGTTGGCAAGACCGGTGAGGGCATCAAACTGGGTTTGATATTCCAGACGGGAATTTAACTGATGTAAGTTGTCTGCCAGTCGCGAGGTACGCAACTGAGAATCGACCATCGAAATAATCAGCATAATGCCCAGGATCATCAGCGTAATGGCGGAAACCCAGACCGACAACTCGACCGTATTGATGCCCGTGTGCTGGGTATGCGCATAATGCGTAAATGTGGCCGCCCCCATGCCCGTGTAATGCATCGCACAAATCGCCAGCGCCATCATCAACGCGGCGAGAAGACGATTAATGAATACCCTGCGGGAATGTTGTCGGAGATGAAATGCCAGCCACAATCCGGCGCCTGAGGCGACCACGGCGATGACGACGGAGAGCAAAATGAGGCTCGCATCCCAGACAATAGCGGAATGTTCCAGAATGGCGGCCATCCCGACATAATGCATACTCACCACGCCAGAACTCAAAATTCCTGTCGCCAGCACGAGCCTTTTCCTGGAAAGCGTATCACCGGAAATGGCGATAGTAATAGCCAGCGTGGCGGCCACCAGGGCGATCAGCAAAGAGAACGCGGTAAGGAGAAAATGATAATTCATCGGCATACTCATTTTCATCGCCAGCATCCCGATGAAATGCATTGACCAGATGCCCATGCCGAGTGTCGCGCCACCTGAAAAACGCCAGAAAGCCGAACCACGACGACTGGAGATCGCCACTTTACCGGCACTGTCGAGGGCAACGAAAGAAGCGATAAAAGCGACTAAAAACGAAATGCCAATCAGAACGGGGTCCCAGGCAACGTCTAACATCAAGCTCTCCATTGAGAGAATATCGTGCAGATAAATCTAGCAGTAATTTGTGTCACCGACCTGGCAAAACACGTCACCTATAACATTTTTTTTACATAGAACAACCGCATCGCACTCACTAAACCGGTAGAAAACAGGGCTCCAGAGGGGATGCGTTAGCGAAGGGCGCTCTGCGGGCGAGTTGATCGATCTTTCTGAATCATTTCAGCACAATGGGATAAAGAGATATTGCTTAACATGCGCTGAAGGCTAGACTATCGGTGAGAATGAATGACTGTGGAGGCGTTGTGGAAGCCATTAAGGGATCGGAGGTTAACGTGCCGGATGCTGTCTTTGCATGGTTGCTGGACGGTAATGGCGGCGTGAAACCGTTAGAAGATAACGACATTATTGATAACGCGCACCCCTGCTGGCTGCACCTCAATTACACCCATCCTGACAGCGCGCAGTGGCTGGCGACCACACCGTTGCTGCCCAATAATGTGCGCAGCGCGCTGGCGGGCGAAAGCCTGCGCCCACGAGTGAGCCGGATGGGGGAAGGGACGTTAATCACCTTACGCTGCATCAACGGCAGCACCGACGAACGCCCCGATCAACTGGTCGCGATGCGTCTGTATATGGATGAGCGTCTGATTGTCTCTACCCGGCAGCGCAAAGTCCTGGCGCTGGATGACGTGGTGAGCGACCTGCAGGAAGGCACTGGCCCCGAAAATTGCGGCGGCTGGCTGGTGGATGTTTGCGATGCGTTAACCGACCATGCCAGCGAGTTTATAGAACAGCTTCACGATAAGATAATCGACCTGGAAGATAACCTTCTCGATCAACAAATTCCGCCGCGGGGTTTTCTGGCGTTGCTGCGTAAACAACTGATTGTGATGCGACGTTACATGGCGCCGCAGCGAGATGTTTACGCGCGGTTATCCAGTGAGCGTCTGCCGTGGATGAATGACGATCAGCGCCGTCGGATGCAGGATATTGCCGATCGCCTGGGAAGAGGGCTGGATGAGATTGATGCGTGCATCGCGCGCACAGGCATTATGGCCGATGAAATTGCGCAGGTAATGCAGGAATCTCTGTCTCGCAGAACCTATACCATGTCACTGATGGCGATGGTTTTTCTGCCAAGCACCTTTTTGACCGGTTTGTTCGGCGTCAACCTTGGCGGAATACCCGGCGGAGAGTGGCACTTTGGATTCTCCCTGTTTTGTATTCTGTTAGTGGTGCTGATTGGTGGTGTTACTTTATGGTTGCATCGTAGTAAATGGTTGTAACATCAGCGATTTTTCTCTCTGCGTGAGGATGAAAACGCCGTATAGTTTGAGCGAAGTCAATAAACCGTCTACCTATTCGGGGCAATATCTCTCTCGCAGGTGAATGCAACGTCAAGCGATGGGCGTTGCGCTCCATATTGTCTTACTTCCTTTTTTGAATTACTGCATAGCACAATTGATTCGTACGACGCCGACTTAGATTAGTCGGCTTTTTTTTGCCTGCGGGACTACCCTAAAAGTGTCAGCCTGAACGACCGGAGGGTAACATGAACCGCTTTTTAACCCTACTGCACCTGCAAACGCGTCAGCCGGAACCCCTGCCAACCGATCCGATACCGATGCCCGATCCCATTCCTCGTCCGCAGCCCATGCCCGATCCGCCGCCCGACGAAGAACCGATTAAAATGTCGCATCGTAAGCGGAGATCTGCGAGGATACGCGCCTGCTGATTACCAGCCATTTACGACGAGATTGAATTGTGACCGCTTTTTCAACCCTGAATGTTTTGCCCACCGCCCAACTCGAGAATCTTAACGAGTTGGGTTACCTTGAGATGACGCCGGTACAGGCTGCCGCGCTGCCAGCTATTCTGTCCGGGCGTGATGTCCGCGTACAGGCAAAAACCGGCAGTGGTAAGACGGCCGCATTTGGCCTTGGACTTTTGCAGCATATTGATGCGGGTCTGTTCCAGACGCAATCCCTGGTGCTTTGCCCCACCCGTGAACTGGCCGATCAGGTCGCGGGAGAGTTACGTCGTCTGGCGCGTTTCCTGCCCAACACCAAAATTTTAACGCTCTGCGGTGGGCAGCCTTTCGGCGCTCAACGTGATTCTCTCCAGCATGCGCCGCATATCATTGTGGCAACGCCCGGGCGCTTACTCGACCACCTGCAAAAAGGCACTGTTTCTCTGGATGCCCTGAATACACTGGTGATGGACGAAGCCGATCGTATGCTCGACATGGGATTCAGCGACGCCATTGACGAGGTGATCCGTTTTGCCCCCGCGTCGCGTCAAACGTTATTGTTTTCTGCCACCTGGCCTGACGCTATCGCCGCCATCAGCGGTCGGGTTCAGCGCGACCCTCTCACCATCGAAATCGATTCTGTCGACGCGCTTCCGGCGATTGAGCAACAATTTTTTGAAACCTCTTCGCACGGCAAAATTGCGCTGCTGCAAAAATTGCTCAGCCAGCATCAGCCGGCATCCTGCGTGGTGTTCTGTAACACCAAAAAAGATTGCCAGTCAGTTTGCGATGCGCTGAATGCCGCAGGGCAAAGCGCGCTGGCGTTGCACGGCGATCTTGAACAGCGCGATCGTGACCAGACGTTGGTTCGCTTTGCAAACGGCAGCGCCCGCGTGCTGGTGGCAACAGATGTCGCTGCCCGTGGCCTTGATATCAAATCGCTGGAGCTGGTAGTCAACTTCGAACTGGCATGGGATCCGGAAGTTCACGTACACCGTATTGGTCGTACCGCCCGTGCGGGTAACAGCGGGCTGGCCATTAGTTTCTGTGCGCCGGAAGAAGCGCAGCGCGCGAATATTCTGTCTGAAATGTTACAGATTAAACTCAACTGGCTGGCGACGCCGGGTAACAGCCCGATTGTGCCTCTGGAGGCTGAGATGGCGACGCTGTGCATCGACGGCGGCAAAAAAGCCAAAATGCGTCCTGGCGATGTGCTGGGGGCGTTGACCGGGGATATGGGTCTGGATGGTGCCGACATTGGCAAGATTACCGTGCATCCGGCGCATGTCTACGTGGCGGTTCGCCAGTCGGTCGCACACAAAGCGTGGAAACAATTGCAAAACGGCAAGATTAAAGGCAAGAACTGCCGGGTTCGTTTGTTGAAATAAGCGTTAAGAGAGCGTCTCAGGTATCACACCTGAGACGCTGAAAGATCACTTCACTTCGACGACATTCAGTCGTAATTCATCCAGTTGGTTTTCGTCTTCTTCTGGCTGCCAGCCTGCGGGTTGCAGCGGGATTTCTTCGCGGTCAAACGCCAGGTCGCCACCGTCTACGACGTCGGAACCGTGCTTGATCCCTTTGAAGTCAAACAGATTGATATCGCTCAGGTGAGAAGGCACCACATTTTGCATTGCGCTGAACATAGTCTCAATGCGCCCAGGGTAACGTTTATCCCAGTCGCGCAGCATGTCGGCAATCACCTGACGTTGCAGATTAGGCTGTGAACCGCAAAGGTTACACGGAATAATCGGGTAACCTTTGGCCTGTGCAAAGCGTTCAATGTCTTTTTCGCGGCAATAGGCCAGCGGGCGAATAACAATGTGTTTGCCATCATCACTCATCAACTTCGGTGGCATACCTTTCATTTTGCCGCCGTAGAACATATTCAAAAACAGCGTCTGCAGAATGTCGTCACGGTGGTGCCCAAGCGCAATCTTTGTCGCGCCAAGTTCAGTCGCCGTGCGATAAAGAATGCCGCGGCGCAGGCGCGAGCAGAGGGAGCAGGTCGTTTTACCTTCCGGGATTTTCTCTTTCACAATCCCGTACGTGTTCTCTTCGACAATTTTATACTCTACGCCTAACTGCTCGAGGTACTCCGGCAGAATATGCTCCGGGAAACCGGGTTGCTTCTGATCAAGGTTAACGGCAACCAGGGAAAAACTGATCGGCGCGCTTTGCTGCAAATTCCGCAGAATTTCCAGCATGGTGTAGCTGTCTTTTCCGCCGGAAAGGCACACCATAATACGGTCACCGTCTTCAATCATGTTGAAGTCAGCAATCGCTTCGCCCACGTTACGGCGCAAACGTTTTTGTAATTTGTTCAGGTTGTATTGTTCTTTCTTTGTGACTTCTTGATTTTCTTGCATTATTTACTGTCTCAGACACCAAAGGTGGGCGCGTTTTCATGCCCATCGGGTTAGTGATAAATGACGGGTTAGCTCCGGCTGGCAAACGCCAACAGGCAAAAGTATGCCGCGTATGGTACGGATTAAGGCGACGAATGTCAGCACGTTTTATAGCAACGTTTTCTCTTGCCTCAAGGTGACTGCGCGCCGGGTACGGCTTTTGTTCTCTCCTGCCTTTACCGTTGTGCTCAGCGCGTCGAAAACCCTGATAACGCGTATTTTGAATATTTATTGATTAATCACACTTTTTTCCTGAAAGCCGACTATTTTTACGATTCAGGAAAGCCATAAAAAATCTCCCAAACCGGAAAGCCATTATGCGAGCAACGCTGGTCTCCTTACTCTGTGGTTTTATGTTTTTTATTGTCGGTGTGATGACGCTGAACTGGCAACTCTGGCGCGCGGCATATACAGACAGAGTTCAGGAAGCAAAACTGTCTGTATCCCTTGCCGACAGTATGGTGGATGAGGCCATAAAAGCGGTGAGCGTTGTTCGCCCGCTGACAGCCGGTTCCTGTACCCCTGATGCGCAGCGGGTATTGAATCGCGAAGCGGCAATGGGGCCACACTTACGTTATGTGGCTTTGATCCGAAATCACGACGTATGGTGTTCTTCTCTGCTGGGAAGTCAGACCCGGAAAATCCTCGAAGATAAATCGACGGCGGCCAGTCTTACACTTTATCCAGGCGATGAAATTACTGGGGGAACCCCGGTGCTCTTTTATCTGGCGCCGGGAATTTCGGGTTATATCGGGGCGAGTATTGGGTACGTGCATCTCAACACCGCGCTTAAGACGGCGTCCAACCGAATCCAGCTTACCCTCGTGGTAGGTAATAAAATGTTAGATTACAATGATGTTGTCAGACCTTTAACGTCAGACCGGCAGGGTAAGGCGCAACAGCAATCGCTGCGATATCCTTTTAGAATTGAGTACGACCCACCGCCTTTTTTTAGTCTGGCACGGTTAATCTCACAGGGCGGTTTTCTTACCGCTATCCTTGCGATCATGTCGCTGGTCACCGGATGGATACTCCATCGTTATCTGAGTAAATACACCACCCCTGAAGAGAACTTACGCCGGGCCATAGACAGAGGAGAGATCGTTCCTTTTTATCAGCCGGTGGTTAATGGGGTGAATGGAAAAATTGACGGTTTTGAAATACTGGCCCGCTGGAAACATCCTGAAGCGGGCTTTATTCCCCCGGACGTTTTTATTCCGGTAGCTGAAAAGACCGGTATGATTATCGAACTGACACATAAGCTCATGATGCGGGTCATCGACGATCTTACTCCGGTGATGCCTCATTTACCGGAAGGCCTGCATATTGCTATCAACATCAGTGCGGCGCACGGGCAAAGTGAAGAGCTGGAGTATGATTGCCTGCATCTGCTTGATGTCTTTTCCGCGAAAAAAATCACGCTGGTGCTGGAAGTGACCGAGCGGGAACCTTTAGTCCTGACACCCAAAAGCCTTTCGATGTTTGCCCGTCTGCGTAGTCATGGCGTCCTGGTGGCGCTGGATGATTTTGGTACCGGCTATTCTGGCATTTCTTATCTCAACGAATTCCCGGTTGATTTCATTAAGATTGATAAGAGCTTTGTCCGACGGATCAGCAACACCCCGGATTCAACCCTGTTGGTTGACTGCGTTATTGATATGGCGAAAAAGCTGTCGTTAAAAATCATCGCGGAAGGTGTTGAAACGCAGCAACAGGCCGACTACCTGAATGCGAAAGGGATTCATTTTTTACAGGGGTATTATTTCTGGCGTCCGGTACCTTTTTATCGACTGGCGCCCGCGCTGTTATTGGGTTTTCACCGGATCTCTTTGTAACAAAAATCGCCTAAAAGCCCGCAACGGCGTTGCGGGCTGCCATGTTTAGCGAACAACCAGCACGGAACATTCCGCGTGACGCACCACGGCGGCGGCGTTAGAGCCAAGCAGATACGTGGTGATATCCGGGCGATGCGAGGCAATAATCACCATCTCGGCCGGTAACTTTTTCGCCATTTCCAGAATTTTATCCTTCGGAGAGCCTTCCGCCACATGCAGGTGCACTCTGTCTCTGGGGATAGTGAACTTCCTGGTAATGTCATCCAGTTGAGATTTTGCTTCAGCTTTCAGGTCGTCCATCGCGGGTAATTCAGCCGAATAAGCCAGACCTAACGAGGCGTAGTAGGGCAGTGACGGGATCACGGTCAAAAAATGAACCTGTGCGTCGTCAATTTTTGCCTCCGCTTCGACATGGGCAATAACACGTTGAGTTAATTCTGAATCTGAAATATCGATAGGGACAAGAATCATTCTGCTCATAAAAAACCTCCTGTTTAAGTATCCGCCTGGATTCTACCTCCTAATGGCACTTTATGTATAATGACGGAAGTCACATTTTGTGTCATTTCAATTTACATTCAGGGAATTTTCCCTTGATAACGCCGTCATAAAATCGCCCTTTCGAGACAACGTTAAGAAAATTATGAAATATACGGGCGGGAACATCCTGATATTGCAGAACGGCATCAGTGTGATGAAAACGAATTTCCAGCGTGCGGGATGTTTCATCATAACCGACGGATGCAATGCGTGATGATTTTACAGGATGGTGATGCATGGCAGGCGTCCTTTATGACAGGTTCTTATGCCAGTTATCATCTATCAGTCAGGGATTTTAACGCAACAGATATATTGTTTTAGCAGAAATAAAACAGTGTTATGAGGGATGGAGAAGGGAGAGTAGCCCGCTGTTTCCAGCGGGCCGGTAGACTTAGAACTGGTAAACCAGACCCAGGGCTACGATGTCGTCAGTGCCGATGCCGTTGTCAGCATAGAAGCTGTCGTCTTCGTCCAGCAGGTTGATTTTGTAATCAACGAAGGTGGACATGTTTTTGTTGAAGTAGTAAGTCAGGCCGATTTCAGCATAATTTACCAGATCCTGGTCGCCGTCGGTGCCCAGATCCTTACCTTTAGACATCAGGTAAGAAATGTTCGGACGCAGACCGAAGTCGAACTGGTACTGAGCAGTGACTTCAAAGTTCTGTGTTTTGTTGGCGATGGTGTTGTCGCTATCACCATACGGGGTCATGTTACGGGTTTCAGAGTACATTGCGGCAAAGTAGATGTTGTTCGCATCGTATTTACCACCGACAGTCCATGCGTCAGCTTTGTCGCCGCCTGCGGTAGAGAGCTCAACCTGCTCGTTAGTACGGTCAGAAGAGGTGTACGCCGCACCCAGGGTTACGCCCATACCGAAGTCGTAAGAGGAGGAGATACCGAAACCGTCACCGTTGGAGTTTTTGATATTACGGTCGCCACCATTACCAGTACCTTCCTGGAAGATGCCATCGTCACTTTCGTGACCGTTCTGGTTCTCGTTAGCGCCCTGGAACTGCAACGCGAAGCTCAGGCCGTCAACCATACCGAACATGTTGTTGTTACGGTAGGTGGCAACGCCGTTGGCACGGCCGGTCATGAAGTTATCCGCTTTGGTGTAAGAGTCGCCACCGAATTCTGGCAGCATATCCACCCAGCCTTCTACGTCGTACATTACGCCGTAGTTACGACCGTAGTCGAATGAACCGTAGTCGCCGAATTTCAGACCCGCGAAACCCAGACGGGTGAAGCTGTTGCCGTGGTCGCTTTCAGTGGTGTTGGTGTTTACCTGGTATTCCCACTGACCGAAGCCGATCAGTTCGTCATTGATCTGAGTTTCGCCTTTGAAACCCATACGCATATAAGACTGGTCGCCATCAGCGCCAGCGTCGTCAGACATATAGTGCAGACCGACTACTTTACCGTAAAGATCTAATTTGTTGCCGTTGTTGTTATAAACTTCAGCGGCGTGGGTAGCACCTGCGGCTAACATGGCAGGAATAACGAGGGCCAGTACTTTTCTTTTCATCGAAATAATCCTTTAGTTTTTTTTAATTACCTGTGACTACCCATATGTAGGGAGTGAAAGCATGCTAAATGAGAAGTTCCGTAAATCGATAAGTATGAATTGTTACGTGTTAAGTAAAATCTTAAAGAAATAATTCCGTTGAAATGATGATAATTTTCGTGAATGTATTGTGTCGATATATACAAAATAAAAATTATACAAGCGAAACTTGTTGCGATATTCTGCGCGGGTTATATGCCTTTATTGTCACTTTTTGCTTTTTTCGTTGGCCATTGCGATGGGTATTTATTTCCCAGCGAATAAATTGACAAGCCCGAACGATTGTTCGGGCTTTTTTTTATCTGAACGTTAACTCTTTACTTTCAGGATCACTCCGCATCACTCTTTTCGGCCTTACCGGCTAACTGGGCAAGGAAGTCATAGCGTTTTTGCAGATCCGCTGCCGCATCTTTCCACAACTGCTCGGCCACTTCCGGCTGTTGCGTATTCAGGCGACGGAACCGCTGCTCGTTGAGCAACGTCTCGGCCAGCGCGTCTGACGGCGGGCGAGAATCCAGCGCCAGCGGTCGTTTACCTTCATCGGCCCGACGCGGATCAAAGCGATACAGTGGCCAGAAGCCGGTCGCCGTTAACTGACGCATCTGATCGTGACTTAACGCCAGGTCGTAGCCATGCTCTTCGCAGGGGCTGTAGGCGATGATCAGCGACGGCCCCGGATACGCTTCCGCTTCCTGAATCGCCTTCACTGTCTGGTTCAGTTGCGCGCCCAATGAGATCTGTGCGACATAAACATGACCGTACATCATCATACTGACGCCCAAATCCTTACGTGCCTTACGTTTCCCGTGTTCGCCAAATTTAGTCACTGCCCCCAGCGGCGTCGCTTTCGATGCTTGCCCACCGGTATTGGAGTAACACTGGGTATCCAGCACCAGAATATTGACGTTTTCGGTCAGACTCAATACATGGTCAAGACCGCCAAAGCCAATATCATAGGCCCATCCGTCACCGCCGATCAGCCAGATTGATTTTTCTACCAGCGCATCGGCATCGGTTAACAGCTCACGCGCAGCCTCAACATCCTTAAGATGCAGACGTAAAGCGGCGACCTGCTCGCGGCGCACTTCCGGCGTGGCGTCGGCATGCAGCGCCTCATTTAATTCTGCGGGGATCTTTTCTGCAAACTGTTCTAACAGGCGCAAAACGCGTACCCGGTGTTGATCCACCGTCAGACGGAAGCCCAAACCAAACTCGGCGTTATCTTCAAACAATGAGTTCGCCCATGCAGGCCCGCGACCATGAATATCGGTGGTGTAAGGGGTTGATGGCAGGTTGCCGCCATAGATTGAAGAGCACCCAGTGGCGTTGGCAATCAACATTCTGTCGCCGTACAACTGCGTCAGCAGCTTGATATACGGCGTCTCACCGCAGCCGGAACAGGCGCCGGAATACTCGAACAGCGGCGTAATCAACTGCGAGGTACGGATATCGATACGCTCCAGTTTGCTGCGATCAATTTCCGGCAGACTGAGGAAGAAGTCATAATTTATTTTCTCCTCTTCAACATGCTCAAGGCGTGACATCATGTTGATGGCCTTGATATCCGGATTTTGGCGATCTTTCGCCGGGCAAACTTCAACGCACAAATTACACCCGGTGCAATCTTCAGGCGCAACCTGCAGGACGTATTTCTGACCGCGCATATCGCGTGATTTCACATCCAGCGAATGCAGGCTGGCCGGCGCGTTTTCCAGCGCCTCTGGCGAAACCACTTTGGCGCGGATGGCCGAGTGAGGGCACGCAGCGACGCAGTGGTTACACTGGGTACACAGCTCTTCTTTCCAGATCGGGATCTCTTCAGCGATGTTGCGTTTTTCCCAACGGGTGGTGCCCATCGGCCAGGTGCCGTCTGGCGGTAGCGCGGAAACGGGCAGGGCATCGCCCAGACCGGCGAGCATCGCAGCGGTCACGGTTTTCACAAAATCAGGCGCGGCGTCAGAAACGACCGGAGGACGATTCGCACTGCGCGGATCCACCGCCTGCAGAGGAACTTCGGCGACCGACTCACGGGCCAGCGCCAGAGCCTGCCAGTTACGCTCCACCAAATCCTGGCCTTTGCTGCCGTAGCTTTTCGCAATCGCACCCTGCAACTCAGCCAGCGCACTGTCGCCCGGCAAAATTTGGGTCAGATGGAAGAACGCCATCTGCATGACGGTGTTGATACGTGCCGCCAGACCACATTCACGGGCAATTTTGACGGCATTGATAACGTAAAACCGGGCTTTCTTCTGGTTCAGAACCGCCTGAACTTCCTGCGGTAGCCGCGACCAAACTTCATCGGCGTGGTAGGGGGTGTTAAGCAGGAAAATACCGCCCGGTTTCAGACGCTCTGCCATTTGATATTTATCGATAAACTGCACCTGGTGACAGCCGACGAAATCCGCCTGGGACACCAGATACGCGGAGCGGATTGGCTGCTCGCTCACCCGTAGGTGAGAAACGGTCAGGCCTCCTGCTTTTTTGGAGTCGTAGACAAAATATCCCTGCGCATACCACGGCGTGGAATTACCGATAATCTTGATATTATTTTTGGTTGCTGAAACGCTACCGTCACTGCCTAAACCATAAAACAGCGCTTCGAGTTTTGCGCTGCCGGGAAGGGTGTTTTCAGGCAGGGGAAGTGACAGATTGGTCACATCATCATAAATGCCTACCGTAAAACGCGGTTTCGGTTTGGCGCTGTTCAGTTCGTTAAAGACGGCCAGTACACAGTCTGGGCCAAACTCTTTTGAAGAAAGACCATAACGGCCACCGATGACGCGCGGTAAGGTTTCGCGCTCACCGCTATTGAAGGCTTCGGCCAGGGCCGTCATCACATCCAGATACAGCGGTTCTGCCTGCGCGCCAGGTTCTTTGGTGCGGTCCAGAACGGCAACCGCACGAGCGGATTCCGGTAAAGCCTGCAATAAATGGCGAGCGGAGAAGGGACGATACAGACGGACTTTCAGCACGCCGACTTTTTCGCCGCGTGTAAGCAACTCATCCACGACCTCTTCACAGGTGCCGATCGCGGAACCCATCAGAATGATGACGCGTTCGGCCTGCGGATGACCGTAGTACTCAAACGGTTGGTACTGACGTCCGGTGGCGGTAGCGAAATCATTCATCGCCTGTTCAACGTGGTCGTAAACGGCGTTATACCACGGGTTGGTGGCTTCGCGAGACTGGAAATAGGTGTCCGGGTTGGCCGACGTACCGCGGATAACCGGGTGCTCCGGATTCAGTGCACGGGCGCGGTGCGCATCAATTTCAGCCTGCGGCATCAGGTTGAGGATCGTGTCATCGGCCAGTGGGACAATTTTATTGATCTCATGTGATGTGCGGAAGCCATCAAAGAAATGAATAAATGGCACGCGGCTTTTCAGGGTCGCGATATGCGAAATCAACGCAAAATCCTGCGCTTCCTGAACGCTGCTGGCACACAGCAGGGCGCAACCGGTCTGGCGAACGGCCATCACGTCGGAATGGTCGCCGAAAATAGACAGCGCGTGTGTGGCGAGGGTACGGGCAGCAACATGGAGGACAAACGGGGTAAGCTGACCCGCCAGTTTGTACAGTGTCGGGATCATCAACAGCAGACCCTGCGATGACGTAAACGAGGTAGACAATGCCCCGGTCTGTAACGCGCCATGAACAGTGGCGATTGCGCCGCCTTCCGACTGCATTTCTACAACGCGCGGGGTGTCACCCCACACGTTTTTAAGCCCGTCTCCGGCCCAGGCATCCGCCTGTTCAGCCATTGTCGAACTAGGCGTAATCGGGTAGATGGCGATAACTTCACTGGTACGGAATGCGACCGAAGCAACCGCGCCATTACCGTCAATAGTAATCATATGACACCCTTACATTGCGCAAAATAAAGGGACGCGCGAAACATCGGCGAGTCCTGTAGTTATCCTCTAATTTTAGCAAACTCCGTCGGGCCGCATTTTCGCTTTTGTGTCCATGCATTAAAAAGAATGAAGGGTTTTATCAAACAAACGCGAAAAAAATTGCCAGAAAATGTAACCAGGGCGCATAAATGCGCACATTGCCTCTCGACGCCGCAGATTCCGCTGCCTATTATTTATGGCGGTGTTGTTCTGGGTAAATTTTTAGAGGGGAGAGAAATGCGCGCAGCATTTTTGGTGGGGTGTGCCGCCTTATTATTGTCGGCCTGCAGTAGTGAACCTGTTCAGCAGGCAACGGCCGCGCATGTGACGCCCGGTTTAAGAGCGGCAATGTCCAGCTCTGGTGAGGCTAATTGCGCCATGATTGGCGGTTCGCTCTCTGTGGCTCGCCAGCTTGATGGTTCGGCCATCGGCATGTGCGCATTACCCAACGGCAAACGCTGTAGTGAACAGTCGCTCGCCGCCGGGAGCTGCGGCAGCTATTAATCGCCGCCGATTTACTGCACTAAATCTGACAGTTTATACGTTAACGTCTGTTCCGCCGTCGCCAGTGTCAACTGGTTGGCGGTTAAGTCGACCTGCGCGCCTTTCCTGAGCATGGTGCTGATGGTGTTATCCAGTTCGTTTAACTGCGGATCGGCACACATCATGCGCGTCATCGCCATCTCTTTCACTTTCAGTTCGCCGTCAGAAAGTTTGCCTTCGCCGGAGAAGCGATTACACATTTTTCCCGAAACCGTCATTTTTTCACCAAAACTGAGTTCCGGGGGATTTTTGCTGGCGGGGAACGGCTTGCCGTTAACGCTCTCAAGAACAAAACGGTGGTGCTGAAGCTGATCGCTGTTAACGGACACTTTGCTGTTACTCACACAACCAGCCATTAGCATGCTGAGTGCAACCAGCGTGACGATTTTTTGCATGATGGTTCTCTACATTCGATAATGGGGAATATTTACCATAATAATAATATGGTCAGATAAATCATTGGTGATTATCTGAAAATGCTCCCCTGATGGCAGGGGAGCGAAAAGGTTAGAACAGCGCGTTCGGGCAGGTTTCACCGTTGGACAGTTGATTCAGGTTCTGTAACGTCGTTTCAGAAATGCTGATCAACGCTTCCGCCGTCAGGAAGGCCTGATGTCCCGTGAACAACACGTTATGGCAGGCAGAAAGGCGACGGAAAACGTCATCCTGAATCACATCATTCGACTTGTCTTCAAAGAACAGATCGCGTTCGTTCTCGTAAACGTCCATTCCCAGTGAACCAATTTTCTGGTTTTTCAACGCGTCGATTGCCGCCTGGGAGTCGATCAGCGCGCCACGACTGGTGTTGATGACCATCACGCCATTTTTCATTTGATCAAATGCGGCGTGGTTGAGTAAATGGTAGTTCTCCGGTGTTAACGGACAGTGCAGGGAGATAACGTCCGACTCGGCAAACAGCGTGGGCAGATCGACATACTCTACACCCAGTTCAAGGGCTGCTGCGCTGGGATAGGGATCAAACGCCAGCAGACGCATGCCAAAACCTTTCAGAATACGCAGCGTGGCCACGCCAATTTTCCCCGTACCGATAACCCCAGCCGTTTTACCGTGCATCGTAAAACCGGTCAGACCTTCCAGAGAAAAATTCGCATCACGGGTACGCTGATACGCGCGGTGGATACGACGGTTGAGCGTCATCATCATGCCAATGGCATGTTCAGCCACGGCTTCTGGAGAATAGGCCGGGACACGCACAACCTGTAGCCCCAGTTCTTTTGCCGCATCCAGATCCACGTTATTGAACCCGGCACAACGCAAGGCGATGTACTTAACGCCATGCTTTTTCAGCTCTTCCAGCACCGGACGGCTGCCGTCATCGTTAACAAAAATACACACCGCTTCGCAGCCATACGCCGTTTTTGCTGTTTTTTCGGTCAGCAGAAAGTCAAAAAATTCAAGTTCAAAACCAAATTCCTCGTTAACCTGCTGCAAGTACTTCTTGTCGTACTGTTTAGTGCTATAGATAGCGAGTTTCATAAGACTTTCTCCGGTGATAATGGATTCACATTAACATGATTAAAATTATCTTACAAAATCTAAAAAGTAATTGATAGACATGGACATAATGAATAATTCTAGAGCATCCAGTGCCCATGTAGGTAGCCCGTTAAAATCAGATTGCGTTCTTTACTTTCAGCACTCTGATACAGCGCCACAGGCATTCTGTCGTTTAGCGTGTTGATGTGATTCGGGGTGTTTACTGAGGGAGGTCGGTGATGCCTCCATTCAGGAGGAGAATGGAGGCTGCGGTGAATTGACTGTCACACGGTACTTTGCGACATCAGCTCTTCAGGAAAGACAACCGCCCGGTTGCGCCCCTGATTTTTTGCCATATAAAGCGCGCGATCTGCCCAATCTGCGAGTTGCTCAGTTGCCACAGAGCAATCAACCGAAGAAACGATACCCAGGCTGACAGTGATGGTTCGTGGAAAATCACCGTCCGTTGTTGCGGGGGTTGCCTGCTCTATCTGTTTTCGCATCCTTTCGGCAATATTTTGCGCACTTTCTGAATCACAGTCAGGGAGGAGAACCGCAAACTCCTCACCCCCAATTCTGGCGACAATATCGTGCTCCCGAACCAGGCTTACCATTAACGCTGCAAGTTTGATAATGACTCTGTCCCCTTGCAAATGTCCCCACGTATCATTCACTGACTTAAAGTGATCAATATCGCAAAAAATAATGCTGAGCGGTCTTTGTGCGTGAACGCTTTTGATTTCATTGCTTAGTGAGTTATAAAAATATCCACGATTATAGAGGCGGGTCATTGGGTCGCGAACTGAATTTTCGTACGAAAGCGCATAGGCCTGGCGTGAGTCTTTAAAACGATGGAATATATCGGACATTAATACGGTCATCACCGCCATCGAACTCAGGCATTCTACTCCCCTGGCAAGATACCAGCCCGCTGAATTCATGTAAGGATATTTAAAAAATATTATAAAAATCAGTAAATTGCTCAGACCTACGAGCGACATACTTAGCCAGAACTGGTTTTTAAGTTTCGTCAGGCTGAGGATAAAATAGACGATGCCTGCCCACAGCAAAATAAAAGTGAAAATGAACAATCCATGCCAGGGATATAACCACTCGAAGGTAACAGGATTGACCAATTGTAAAGGCGGTGAGATTGTATTGGTTGAATAAAGGATGGCGACGACCAGGTGTAAAATACACCACAGGAAAACGGAATAAAAAATCGCATTGTGATACTTTTGTTGACTTTTTTCTTTTTTGTATAAATAGATCGCAACGATAAACAATCCGGTGGTGAGTATAATTCTTAGCGTATGTAATATGGCGATGTCATTAAAGACGGTACTGTTCGGAACGGTGCCTGAGAAATAAGTGAATAAGGCGATAAATAAAAGTATTCCTGAACTATGAAATGCACATGCCAGGGGTAATAGATGCTTGTTTTTACGGTAGCTTAAGTAGTTCATTATCATAAAGCTCCCTATCTGGATGTGCAGGGCGCCCGTAAAAGTGGCAATGACGGGGTAGAGTGAAAGCGCGTAATGGGTGTTGTTTAACGGCGTCAGCCACAGACACAAGAATGTACTAATAGAAAGCAGTAAAAAAAGCGTTATATTTTTTTTGCGTTTTTTTTGCAATAAAGTGATCATGATGATGCTCATTAAAAAATATCATAATATTATGACAATTCTTCATATTACTTTTTTGATTAATTTTGCTTTTTTTTCGAACTAAATTAAGTTAGCTGTCCCTCATAAAAAGAGGCTGAAGCATCTGTGGATCGTTGGGTTTCTTTTTGCCCTTATAATTAAAGCGTTACTGAAATCAGACATGCTCAGAATACGCCGCCATCACTCGCCGTCGTAGTGCATTACACCGTATTGCGCGGTTGACTCCCTTTATACTGACCGGGCAAACCGCAGAGATGAGCAACCTGATATTCACAGGCAACCGATTCCGGGTTAAATGATAAGCAGCCGAAAAAACGGATCGAAGAATACCCCGGCGACTGTACCGCTCAGTGTACATCCCACAGGCGTTTGCGTTGATGTTAGCAGTCAGGGGCCCTGCAAAGCGCTTCGATAATCACAGTACTCTGGCATCAAATATCCAGTTCCTGGGGGCATTTGGGAGCCTGGCGCGTATTTGGCAGCAAAGCTGCACACTATCGCCGCGAGGGGTTTAAGCGCTATGTGCCTGATTAATTAGATATCTTTATGTAAAATCTGTATTATATAAATATTACATATAATTAAAGAGGATCTATCCTTATTAGTGGCGCCTTCTGTAACAGTACGATCAAACATGCCACAATACGGGCCTTAATCGGCTATATTTTTTTGCTAAATCAGGACATTAACTACCCATGAAGGGTAAATATAAAGCCGTTCTCGCACTACTTCTATTATTGACCCTGATACCGCTGACGTTGATTATGACGCTGGGGTTATGGGTTCCCACACTGGCAGGGATCTGGCTGCCTGTGGGTACGCGTATCGCGTTGGATAAGAGTCCGCGTATCACGCGTGATGGATTACATATTCCTGAACTGCGCTACCTGGTCGGCGACTGCCAGTTAGCGAAGGTCACCGAGGCCGGGCTTTCTCACCCGAGCCGCTGGCGGTTAAACGTTGGCGCAATCGAGCTTGATTCAGCCTGTCTGGCAAAACTCCCCGAAGCCGAACCCTCACCAGCGGCACCCAAAACGCTGGCTGAATGGCAGTCTATGCTGCCGAATACCTGGATTACTATCGACAAAATTATCCTTTCGCCCTGGCAGGAGTGGCAGGGGAAACTGTCGGTCTCTCTGACGCCCACTCTCCAGCAAGTTCGTTATCAGGGCGATAAAGTCATTTTCCAGGGCCACCTGCGCGGGCAGACGCTCACCGTCAGTGAACTGGAAGTCTCCGCTTTCGAGCAACAGCCGCCGGTAAAACTGGTCGGGGAGTTCACTCTGCCGTTAGTTCCCGACGGGCTGCCCGTAAGCGGTCACGCCGTGACGACACTTAGCCTGCCGCAGGAACCCTCGCTGGTGGATGCCGAAATTGACTGGCGCGACAACGCCGGGCAGTTGGTGGTGATGGCACGCGATAACCCGGATCCGCTGCTGGATCTCCCCTGGGAAGTGACGCGTCAAAAGCTCACCATTAGCGACGGGCGCTGGGCGTGGCCGTATCAGGGTTTTCCGCTCAGCGGGCGGATGGGACTCAAAATCGAGAACTGGCAGGCTGGCCCCGAAAATGCGCTTGTGAGCGGGCGGTTGAACGTGCTTACCCAGGGCGATGCGGGGAAAGGGAACGCGGTGCTGACGTTCGGGCCGGGGAAACTCAGCATGGATAACAGCGAGATGCCATTGCAGGTCACCGGGGAAGCGAAACAGGGCGACCTGATTTTCTACGCCATTTTACCCGCACAGCTCACCGGGAGTCTGGCTGCGCCGCAACTGGACTTTGCGCCAGGCGCATTGCTGCGCTCCCGTGGCCGGGTCATAGATTCTCTGGATATTGATGAGATCCGCTGGCCGCTGGCGGGCGTGAAGGTGACGCCGCGTGGGGTCGACGGTCGTTTGCAGGCCATTTTGCGCGCTCACGAGAATAAAATGGGCGACTTTGTTCTGCACCTCGATGGCATGGCCAATGACTTTCTTCCTGATGCGGGACGCTGGCAGTGGCGCTACTGGGGAACGGGCAGTTTTACCCCGATGCATGCCCACTGGGACGTCGCCGGTCGGGGCGAGTGGCATGACGAAACCATCACCCTCACCGATCTGTCTACCGGATTTGACCAACTGCAATACGGCACCATGCAGGTGGATAGCCCGCGTCTGATCCTTGAACACCCGGTCGTGTGGGTTCGCGACGCGAAGAAACCGGCCTTTAGCGGTGCATTGTCCTTTGATGCGGGGAAAACAACCTTTACCGGCGGCAGCGTGTTACCGCCTTCAACGTTGAAATTCAGCGTCGAAGGCCGCGATCCCACGTTTTTCCAATATAAAGGCGATCTGCATGCTGGGGCAATCGGCCCGGTACGGGTGAACGGGCGCTGGGATGGTGTGCGTCTGCGTGGACAGGCCTGGTGGCCAAAGCAGTCACTGACGGTCTTTCAGCCGTTAATACCGCCTGAATGGAAGATGAAATTACGCGAAGGTGACCTATATGCGCAGATTGCATTCTCCGCAGCGCAGGAGCAGGGTTTTGAAGCGGGCGGTCACGGCGTGCTGAAAGGCGGTAGCGCGTGGATGCCGGACAACGAAATCAATGGCGTGGATTTTGTGCTGCCGTTTCGTTTTAGCGCCGGTGTCTGGCAACTGGGCACCCGAGGGCCGGTGTCATTACGTATCGCAGAAGTCGTCAACCAGGTGACGGCGAAAAATATTACGGCCGACCTGCAGGGGAATTATCCCTGGAGCGAAGAGGATCCTCTGCTGCTGAGCGATGTCAGCGTCGATGTGTTGGGCGGGAAAATCACTATGCAGCAGTTGCGGATGCCACAGCACGACCCGGCACTTCTGCGTGTCCAGAACATCTCGTCAAGCGAGCTTATCAGCGCGGTCAATCCGAAACAGTTTGCCATGTCCGGCCCGGTTAGCGGCGCCTTACCACTCTGGCTAAACAATGAAAAATGGATAATCAAAGACGGCTGGTTGACGAATCCTGGCCCGATGACCTTGCGTATTGACAAAGACACCGCCGACGCCGTGGTCAAGGACAATATGGCTGCGGGTGCTGCGATCAACTGGCTACGTTATATGGAAATTGCCCATTCCTGGACGAAAATCAATTTAGATAATCTGGGTGTATTAACCATGCAGGCGACGATTGCAGGCAGCAGTCGCGTTGATGGAAAAGTGGGGCGGGTAAATCTGAACTACACCCATGAAGAAAATGTGTTTACGCTCTGGCGCAGCCTGCGTTTTGGCGACAATTTACAGGCATGGCTAGAACAAAATACAGCGTTGCCAGAAACCCATTGCCCGGAAGGCAAGGAATGTGAGGAACAACAATGAAAACGATGACCGCCATGCTGGCGCTGTGTGCCTCTGCGTTAGTGACCGGGTGTACGCCCCGTATTGAAGTCGCCGCGCCGGAGGAACCGATAACCATTAATATGAATGTCAAAATTGAACATGAAATTCATATCAAAGTGGATAAAGACGTGGAAAGCTTACTGAAGTCGCGCAGCGATTTATTCTGAGGTCATGATGAGAAAACAGCTAACACTGGCGGTGCTTATTCTGAGTTTGCTGAGCGGCAATGTGCTGGCGTTGACCCTCAACGACGCCAGAACCCAGGGGCGTGTCGGGGAAACGTTGAATGGCTATCTGGTCGCGCTGAAAAACGACGCAGAAACGCAAACGCTGGTGAAAAAAATCAATGAGGCGCGCAGCGCCAGTTATCAACAACTGGCCGAAACCAATCATATTCCGGTTGATCAAGTGGCGAAAATGGCGGGGCAAAAGCTGGTCGACCGTGCGAAGCCCGGTGAGTATGTTCAGGGCATCAACGGGAAATGGATGCAAAAATAATTAGCGATAGCGCTTACGGTATTCTCCCGGCGAAATGCCGAAGCGCTGCTTAAAGGCAGTCGAAAAATGGCTATGATCGGTAAATCCCCAGGCATAGCCAATACCCGCCAGCTTCTCTTCTCCGTTAGCCGTACGCAGCATTTGCGCACAAAGATCAAGACGGCGATTTTTAATGTACTGCGCCACCACCAGACCTTTATCCGCAAACATGCGGTATAAACTGCGTACTGACATACCACTCTCGGCGGCGACCCATTCCGGGCGAAGCGCTTCTGACTGGATATGCGCGTCGATCAGCGACAACACATTGCGAAACTGCCGCTCTTTACGCGGCTGCAAGATCTCTTGCTGTTGCAGCACCGGCCGTAACAGACACACGATGGCTTCCAGCGCCGCTTCGCTTTCTGTCTCGCTCATGCCCGTGTTGCTCATGCTTTCCTGCAAAAGTCGGTGACTCAGTTGCACGGTAGGCAGATCCCGCGAGAGCTTTTGCGCAGTGCTGACTTCCTGAAAGCGAAAGTGTTGTTCGAGCATCTGCCGTGGCAGCAACAGTGAAACCTGACGGGCTTTTGCCGGCCAGTAAAAAGAGCAGGGGCGCGAGGCGTCGATCAGCGTAATGTCGCCGGTTTCAAGTTCAATCTGGCGATTGTCCTGTTCCATGACGGCCTTACCGTCAAGCTGGAACACGGTATAAAACCAGGCGTCATTGCTGTGCTTAATTTCCTGGGGGGTTCGGAACAGATTTACCCCGCCCACTGTGACCGTGCTTAACTTCAGATTGTTAGCAAAACTGGACTCCAGTTCGCCAACAAATTCTCCCGCCAACGGGCGGGCGGCAAAGCTGCCGCAAACCTGGTTGATCTGCGCCAGCCACTGTTCGTATTGATCCATCTTGCTCACACCAGCCATTTTTATCTCGCTGCCTTATGCATTGTTTTATTTCTGTTGCTTTAATGTTGCAAATAGCAAGGGCGTTGTGGGTGACTATAGGAAATAACGCTCGCCGGGCATAGCGTTTGTAGGGGTTATTCTTGGTATTTGCGGAGCCTGTCACAGCAAACAAAGCGATTGTCACAGAGCAAAAAGCCTGTTTTGTGAAGGCGGCATAGACTGTCTGGACAACCTGCAATACTAAGGAGAATGTATGTCTGATACACAGGTCACCGTCCTCGCCGCGGTACAACACTTTCTGGACAGGCAGCATGGGCTCTGGATTGATGGGCGCCAGACGCCGTCCGATGGCGATAAGCGGCTCAGTATTTACAACCCGGCCACCGGTGAGGTGATCGGCTCAACGGCAGACGCCAGCGTCGCCGATGTCGATCGCGCGGTGATGTCCGGCTGGCGCGCTTTTGTTTCTCGCACCTGGGCAGGGAAATTACCGGCTGAACGTGAGCGGATCCTGCTGCGTTTCGCCGATCTGGTCGAACAGCACAGCGAGGAACTGGCGCAGCTCGAAACGCTGGAGCAGGGGAAATCGATCGCCATTGCCCGGGCATTTGAAGTCGGTTGCACGCTGAACTGGATGCGCTATACCGCCGGGTTAACGACCAAAATTGCCGGTAAAACGCTGGATCTTTCGATTCCGCTGCCGCAAGGCGCGCGTTATCAGGCCTGGACGCGTAAAGAGCCCGTCGGTGTGGTCGCCGGGATTGTGCCGTGGAACTTCCCGCTGATGATTGGGATGTGGAAAGTGATGCCTGCGCTGGCGGCAGGATGCTCTATCGTTATCAAACCGTCTGAAACTACGCCGCTTACGCTGCTGCGTGTCGCGGAACTGGCGACAGAAGCGGGGATACCGGATGGCGTCTTCAACGTGGTGACCGGCAGCGGTGCCGTGTGCGGCGCAGCGTTAACCACCCATCCGCATATCGCGAAAGTCAGCTTTACGGGGTCAACGGCGACGGGGAAAAACATCGCGCGTTCGGCGGCAGACCGGCTGACCGGCGTGACGCTGGAGTTAGGCGGTAAAAACCCGGCGATTGTGCTCAAAGATGCCGACCCGCAGTGGGTGATTGAAGGCCTGATGACCGGAAGCTTCCTGAATCAGGGGCAGGTGTGTGCGGCCAGTTCGCGCATTTACATTGAAGCCCCGCTCTTTGACACGCTGGTGAGCGGTTTTGAGCAGGCCGTCAAATCATTGAGCATCGGGCCGGGTATGTCGTTACAGGCGCAGATTAACCCGCTGGTTTCCCGGGCGCACTGCGACAAAGTACAGACCTTCCTTGACGATGCCCGTGCCAACCACGCAGAGCTTATCTCCGGCGCGACAATTCCGGACGCGAAAGGCTACTACGTGACGCCGACGCTGGTCGTCAACCCGGATGCGAATCTGCGCCTGACGCGAGAAGAAGTTTTCGGCCCGGTCGTTAACCTCGTACGCGTGGCGGATGGCGAAGAAGCACTTCAACTGGCGAACGATACGGAATACGGCCTGACGGCGAGTGTCTGGACGCAAAATATCAGCAAAGCGCTGGAATATACTGACCGTTTACAGGCCGGAACGGTGTGGGTTAACAGCCATACGCTGATCGATGCCAACCTGCCGTTTGGCGGAATGAAACAGTCCGGCACCGGGCGTGATTTCGGCCCTGACTGGCTGGACGGCTGGTGTGAAACCAAGTCGGTGTGCGTACGTTATTAATCTCTGAACGGATGCCCGGTAGCGTGTTGTTTACCGGGCACCTCCTGTGACAGGCCGGATAATCCATCAACAGAAAACTAAGCAAATCGTACTCTTCTCCCGCCCCCTTACCCTCGCAAAAATCACCTGCATAGCCAGTGGAACTGACTTCGCGGGCTAAACGCCTGAAAAGAAACCTCTGCCCGTCTTTTTAGATTTAAATCCATAGACATTCAGATAAAGCAAAAATCGGTTGCAGACCATCTCTGCTGGAATCGCTGTTTATTCAGGGATAAAAAAACGGCGCAGCGCGCCGTTTTTCACATCTCCCAACATTACTTCTCTTTCTTCGCGCCTAACGACGGCGTCTCATCAAAGAAGTTCCACGGTTTCAACAGGGTATGAACCCATTCGGTTGGCATCATCGGCCACTCTTCCGCGCGGGCAACGTGGGTAGTGCCGGTTGTCATCCAGACCACGGTGTCGGTATTGTCCAGCGACTCGTTGTCTTTGGTGTACTCGCCAAGCCCCGTATCATGCGTTGAACGGTTCGGGTATTTGCCTTCCGGGAAGCGTTCATCGGCATGGTAACGCGTGACCCACAACTGTTTGTCCATAAAGCTCAGACGGTGATAGATCCACTCATCCGGGGCGAATTTCGCGCCTGTCGCCACCGGGTGCGTACCGCCAGCGTAAGGAATTATCTGGTAGGACACCGGATTACCCATGCGGTTTTCTTTATTGGTATTGCTCAGCAGGCGAATGGTGCCGGGGTCAAATTTCTGAGCGGCATCCTTCTCATTACTGATGTTGTACTGATCAATCTGCATGGTGCTGGTGCGCGGCCCGCCAGCGGTGTTCGGTTTCACCACAGGGTCCATTGCCACCAGACTGTTATTCTCGCCATCGACGTCTAAATCCAGGCGGAAGTTATAAATATGCTGGTGAGTGGTGCCGACAATATTGTGATCGATAAGCGTACCGTAACGGGTATCGTCTTTCGCGCTCGGATCGTGCATCGTTTTCGCTTGTACGCCTTTCACCGCTTCAATCCCGGTGGCGCCAGCATCAATGCCGATAGTGCCGTTCTGATGGAAAACCCAGTCAAAAATGTAGTCGTAGTTGCCGACGGTGCTTATCCAACGCACCACCAGTTCACGTCGTTCGGTACTGACGTTGGGTTGCCCCATCTCCTGGTGCTTATATTCCGGGCCTGCGTAGCGCTCAAAAATAGCGACAGCACGCGGGATCTCCGTCGGGTTGCCGGTGTAGTCCGCGATAGTTTCATTCAGCAGTACGGCGTTGCCTGGCGCATCTTTGCCGCGCTCGATAGGCGAGGTCAGCGTCCCCATCCCGTAATCGCCGGAATCCAGGTAGGCTTTAAAATACCAGCCGATGTCCGGGTCGCCGTAAGGCACGATCATGCCGCCGAGCGATCCTTCGTACATCACCTTGCGCTTCTTCCCGTTGTCGTTAAACGTGACGGTGGAAATAATCGGGCCGACGCGCGAATTCAGGCGCAGATGGAAGTCCCAGTTTTGCCAGTGGATCATATCGCCGGTAATGGTGTAGTTCTTGCCCTCAGGTTCGACGATTTGCAGCGGTTTTACTGTTGGAGCATGGCGATCGCGACCGTCATACGCACGTGGCGTCAGCGGAACCGGAATCACCGGGCCATCTTCAATTTTGATGATTTTCTTCTGCTCAAGATCGACCACGGCGACGAGGTTTTCAATCGGATGCGCCCAGTAGTTACCGTCGCCGACATCCAGGTAGCTGATCACTTTCAGTAAACGCGCATCCTGTTTTAATCCATCTTTGCCGTCAAAGTAGCCGACGGTCAGCGGGGTGGTGATCACTTTTTTCGGGTCAGTCACGCCGTGCTTTGCCAGCGCCTGGGCATACTCTTCGCTGCCATTAATCACGTTTTGCACGGTGGCGAAATCGTCCAGCAAGACCATGCCGTGGGCATCTTTGATGGGCGTCCAGGATTCAATCTTTTTGTCATCCAGTGAAACCACGCCTTCAATGATGTTTTTGCCATCCAGCATGATGACATCGGCCTTACGGGGTTGTTTCACCGGTGTGCCGTTCAGGGCGAAATCCCAGACTTCTTCTTTGTTCGGCTCACGCAGTGAAATTTCGGTAAAGCGGGTATTCGGTTTGAAATCAGGTGAGGCTTTGACGATTTCGACGGCCTGTTTGATCTCGTCGGCGGTCAGTGAGTTAAGCGGGTGGGGGCGCTTTTCCACCTGGAAGGTTTGATCCAGATCGGACTGAAAAACGTCATTGATAAAGCCATCGGAGATCCAGGCTTTTTTGTTCTTCATCACTACCGGAACCTGTAACGTCAGGGTTTTACCATTGACGATGGCCGTTTTCGCTCCCGGCTTAACTTTAACGAAAGCGCCGTCTTTGCTGATGGTAAACATCTGCGCGTAGTCATCCCACTGCACATCTGCGCCAAAATCCTGCAGGGTTTTTGTCATTGGCAGCATTTTTGCTTCACTGCCATGCGCGAATGCCTGCGACTGCCAGGAGCACAGCAGGGCGACAGCCAACGCCAGCGCTGTTTTGCGGGGAGTCAGGTTCATATATAACCTCGTCTTGTTGTGTTGTTCTGCGTTTGTGACCGCTTTTGTGCGCGGTTTATCTATCGCTAACATAGCAATATGGCCGTGGAAACAGTTTGCTTACATTTGCCAGGTTATTTGTCAGATTTGCCAGATACCTGCCAACCGGTGGCAGACATGCGGTGATAACGCTCACTTGTTATCATTTTTTGCGAGTGATTTCAGAATTACTCACCGACAGGGTGAAAAGCGTTAGCCCATTGTTAATACTTGATACACTATAGGGAAGTCTATCAATTATCAGGGAAAGGTAATGACGCTTTATCAGATAAAACCCGCGTTTCAGGCACTTCTGCGTCCACTGATGTTCTGGCTGAACCGACGCCATGTGACGGCGAATCACGTTACCCTCGCCGCAATGGCACTTTCCCTGGTCACCGGGGCGATATTAAGTTTTTTCCCCGAGCCCAAACTGTTTTTCCTGCTGCCCGTGGTGCTGTTTGTTCGCATGGCACTCAATGCGCTGGACGGTATGCTGGCGCGAGAATGCCATCAACAATCTCGCCTGGGCGCTATTCTTAATGAAGTGGGCGATGTCGTGTCAGACATTGCACTTTACCTGCCGTTTCTGTTTCTGCCCGCCAGTTCGTTACCGCTGGTGTTGGCGATGCTGTTCTGTGCCGCGATGACGGAATTCTGCGGCGTGCTGGTGCAAACCCTTAACGGTGTACGTAGCTACAGTGGCCCGTTAGGTAAAAGCGACAGGGCGCTGGTGTTTGGCGCGTGGGGGCTGGCGTTGGCCATCTGGCCTCAGCTTGTGCAGTGGAACAACCTTGTCTGGGGACTGGCGATAGCGCTGCTGCTGTGGACGGTGGTGAACCGCTGCCGGAGCGCATTGCGTGAAGAGGGGGCGAAATGATGTTGCTGGAAAAATCACTGGCGGTCATTTTTGCTCTGTTAATTCTGGCAACGGTGGTGAACATGCTGCTGGTGTGGTTGCGTCCTGGCAAAGACTGGCGCGAGCTTACGTTACGTATCCGCACCTGGTGGGTCATTATCATCCTGTTTTCGCTGGCGATGTTAAGCCCGCGTTGGCTGGCGCTGACCTTTTTCGCGATCGTCAGTTTTATGGCGTTAAAAGAGTTTTTGACGCTGGTGCCTTCGCGTCATTCCGATCGTATGCCGCTGTTATGGATGTTTATTGCCATTCCCATTAACTACTGGCTCATCGGCATTGGCTGGTACGGCATGTTTGTGGTGTTTATTCCGGTGTATGTCTTTTTATTTTTACCGGCGCGGATGGTGATAGCCGGAGATACGCAGGGATTTTTGCGTACCGCCTCCCAGTTGCACTGGAGTTTGATGACGACCGTCTTCGCCTTCAGTCACGTTGCTTTTCTGCTGGTGCTGCCTGCTGACGACAAACAAACCGGCGCGCTACTGGTTCTCTTCCTGGTCGGATTAACCGAGTTTAACGACATCGCCCAGTACCTGTGGGGGAAATCCATTGGGCGCATCAAGGTGACGCCGACGGTCAGCCCCAATAAAACGCTGGCAGGACTGGTGGGCGGTGTGGCGACTACGGCGCTGGCGGCGCTGTTGCTCGGGCCATTACTCACGCCGTTAAGCTGGCCGATGGCGCTGCTTGCCGGGGTGATAATTGGGGTGACCGGATTCTGTGGCGATGTGGTGATGTCGGCCATCAAGCGTGATATCGGCGTAAAAGACAGCGGGACGTTATTGCCCGGTCACGGCGGGATCCTTGACCGCCTGGACTCGCTGATTTTCACCGCGCCGGTCTTTTTCCATTTTATTCGTTATTTTTGTTACTAACCTATGATGACAAAACTGCTTAGAACGCTGTTCTCATTGTGTATCGTCTGGCCGGTGATTTGGCTGTGGCTGGGGCTGCGGGTCAAACATCGGCAACGCTTACCGCAAAACGGCCCGGCGATCATCGTGGCGAATCACAACAGCCATATGGATGTGTTTGCCTTGCTGTCGCTGTTTCCGTTACGCCGCCAGGCGCAGATCCATCCGGTCGCGGCTGCTGACTATTTTCTGCGCAACAAATGGATGGCCTGGTTTGCGCTGAATATCATCAATATTATTCCCATCACTCGCCAGGGGGGCGAAGCCAATCCGCTGGCACAGTGTGAACAGGCGCTTCGCGACAACAAAATACTGATTATCTTCCCGGAAGGGACGCGAGGCGAGCCGGGTAAGCTGTCGCCGCTGAAATCCGGGCTGTGGCATCTGAGCCAACGGGTGCCAGAAGCGCCCATTATTCCTGTCTGGTTGCGCGGTACAGAACAGGTGATGGCGCGGGGAAATCGAATTCCTCTGCCGCTCTTTATTGACGTCTGTGTGGGTGAGGCGCTGCCTTGTCACCCGGAAAAAAACGTGTTTATGGATGAACTGAAGCAACAACTGTTGGCGCTTCAGCAACAAACAACAGGAAACTACGCTCATGAACCCACATCGCACGCCGGATGAACGGCATTTTCTGACCAGCGACAATTGCGAACTGTTTTATCGCCACTGGCCCGCACAGACGCAAGGGACTGCCGCCAAAGTGATCGTCCTGTTTCATCGTGGACACGAGCATTCCGGGCGTTTGCAGCATATTGTCGACGAACTGGCGATGCCAGACACCGCGTTCTACGCCTGGGATGCGCGCGGGCATGGGCGTTCACCTGGCGTGCGGGGATACAGTCCGTCGCTGGCGCGTTCGGTAAAGGATGTCGATGAGTTTGTGCGTTTTGCTGCTGCCGACAGCCTGGCGGCGCTGGAAGAGGTGGTGGTGGTTGCGCAAAGCGTTGGCGCGGTGATGGCGGCGACCTGGGCTCATGACTATGCCCCGCGCATTCGCGGGATGGTGCTGGCATCCCCGGCGTTTAAGGTGAAGTTGTACGTCCCGTTTGCCCGCCAGGGGCTTTCGCTGATGCACCGCCTGCGCGGACTTTTCTTCGTGAATTCCTATGTCAAAGGCAAATATCTGACGCACGATCACGAGCGGGTGGCGAGTTTCAATCAAGACCCGCTGATTACCCGCCCGATTGCCGTCAATATTCTGCTCGATCTCTACAAAACGGCGGAACGTATTGTCAGCGACGCTGGCGCGATTACGTTACCGGTACAACTGCTGGTCTCCGGCGAAGATTTCGTGGTGCATCGTCAACCTCAGATCGATTTTTATCAGCGCCTGCGCAATCCGCACAAAGAATTGCATGTTCTACCCGGTTTTTATCACGACACGCTGGGCGAAAAAGATCGTCATCTGGCTTTTGACAAAATGCGGGACTTTATCGATACGCTCTACGCGAAGCCGCCGCAATTCTTCGATTACCGCCACGAAGACCGCTGGAGCCCTGGCGCCGATAACTGGCGGATATTAAACGGCGGGCCAGAACCGTTCTCCGTCGACGATCTCGCGTATCGCAGTTTGCGCTACGCCATGAAGATGCTGGGCACGCAGTCTGCGGGCGTTCGCGTGGGGTTTGAAACCGGTTTTGACTCCGGCAGCACACTGGACTACGTCTATCGCAATCAGCCCCAGGGCAGCGGCGTGCTGGGGCGTCTGATTGATAAAAACTACCTCAACAGCGTGGGCTGGAAAGGTATTCGCCAGCGTAAAGCCCATCTTCAGACGCTAATCCAACAGGCGGTCGCGCAACTGAACGCGCAGGAAACGCCTGTGCGGGTGGTTGATATCGCCGCCGGTCACGGCCGCTACGTGCTCGATGCGCTGCAAGGCGAAACGGCGGTGAGCGAAATATTACTGCGCGACTACAGCGAGCTGAACGTGCTGAAAGGTCAGGAGATGATCGCACAGCGCGGGATGGCGGGAAGGGCGCGTTTTGAGCGGGGAGATGCCTTTAACCGCACGGAACTGGCCGCGCTTGAGCCGCGTCCGACGCTGGGCATTGTCTCCGGTCTGTACGAACTGTTTCCAGACAACACGCTGGTGCGAAACTCGCTTGCCGGGCTGGCAGACGCCATACAACCGGGCGGCATTTTGATCTACACCGGACAGCCCTGGCATCCACAGTTAAAAACCATCGCCTGGTCGCTCACCAGCCACAAAGACGGTAAAGCGTGGGTAATGCGCGTGCGCACTCAGGGCGAAATGGATGCGCTGGTACATGAAGCGGGGTTCGATAAATGCGCCCAGTTGATTGATGAGTGGGGCATTTTCACTGTCTCAATGGCGGTGCGCCGCGCATCATGACGGTTCAACGCCCCATTTTTGTTCAGGGTATCGGCTGGCTGCTGTTGCTCGCGCCGTTTTTCTTTCTGACCTACGGGCAGGTCAATCAATTCACCGCCGGACGAGACGGCATCGGCAGCATTGTCTTTGACTGGGAACGGCATATTCCGTTTGTGCCGTTCACCATCATTCCCTACTGGAGCCTGGATCTGCTGTACGGCCTGTCGCTGTTTATTTGCACTTCGCTGAATGAACAACGCCGGCTGGTCGGGCGACTGGCGCTGGCGTCGCTTATCGCCTGCGCTGGTTTCCTGCTGTTTCCACTGCGTTTTACCTTTGTCAGACCGGAAATCAGCGGTCTGGCGGGCTGGTTATTCGGTCAGCTTGAACAGTTTGATTTGCCCTACAACCAGTCGCCCTCACTGCATATTATTTTATGCTGGCTGCTGTGGCGGCATTTCAACCGCCATCTGAGCGGCGACTGGCGGGCGCTAAGTACCGGCTGGTTTTCGCTGATCGCGGTTTCTGTGCTGACGACCTGGCAGCATCACGCCATTGATGTGCTAACGGGTCTGGCAGTTGGTATGCTGATTGACTGGCTGATCCCCGTGCAGGGCAAATGGCGCTGGCAATGGGCTGGCGGAAAACATCGCACGCTGGCAGGACGCTATTTTGCGGGCGCGCTGGTGTGTTTGGTTGGAACCTTCATGACGTACTGGCTGTGGTGGCCCGCCATTGCCTTGCTGATTGTTTCACTCGCGTATGCCGTTTTGGGCGTCGACGCGCTGCAAAAGGATGAAAAAGGGCGGTTAAGCGACGCGGCCTGGTGGCTGCTGTTGCCCTGGCGCGCGGGCATGTGGCTTTCTATGCGCCTCTACACCCGCCGTTTACCGACCATCAGCCCGCTTGCGGATGGGGTGTCTCTGGGCGTGTACCCACGAACGCCGCCAGCGCCACGCGCGGTACTGGATCTGACCAGCGAGTTTGCGCGCTCACGCGCCGTGCGCGAACATGCTTACCAGTGCGTTCCCCTGTTGGATCTGGTGAATCCAACCCCGGCGACGCTACGTCTGGCGGTAAATACGCTTGAAGCGTTACGCACCGCGCACGGGAGCGTGCTTGTTCACTGCGCGCTTGGGCTTTCGCGTAGCGCACTGGTGGCTGCGGCATGGTTGCTGTGGCGCGACCCGACACTGCACGTCGCACACGCGGTAGCACGTGTTCGCGAAGCCCGGCCGCAGGTGGTCTTCACCCCTGAACATCTGGAGTTACTGGAACAATGGAAAACAAGTGTGACAGTGTAACTTATGGCGATGATGTCGCGTCGCACCTGCTGAAACAGACCTTGTCGAGCTGGCGATTCTTGCTGCTTTTTATCCTCCCGCCGTTGATGTGGGTGGTGTTTGTCGGACAGGCCGGGGTAGTTCGCGCGGGTATCGCATTGCTGTGCGGGTTAGCCTTCTTTGGCTGCTGGCGAGTCTGGCTGGATGCGCAGTATTTAGCGCTGATCACTCAAGAGAATAACGAACAGGCGGGGGCTGCGCTCTTTTTCATCTGGCGGCGCGAAAGGTTGCAACGGTTAACGTTAGACGAACGGCGTCAGGGGGCGCTTAAACAATTTCGCCAGGCGTTGGGGGTAATTGCGCTGCTGTGGGCAGTCTGGCTCATTGCACTGCTGTTATACTGAAAAGAGCCGGGCAGCCCGCAACAGGCCACCCGGTTAACCCTTATCAGGACGCGAAATCCCCGTGCTGACGTGCGACCAGAGTCAGAATGGAGTAGAGCGCGACCGGGGTCTGGTGCTGGTTAAAGACTTCGACCGCCCATTCGACGACGCCCGTCGGTTTTTCTTCCGCTGAACGCTGTTTTTTGAGCGTTTTGCGTTTGCAGGTCAGACGAACCTGAATCGTATCGCCGGGTTTCACCGGCTCGATAAAGCGCAGATTCTCCAGCCCGTAGTTGGCGATAACCGGCCCGACGCCAGCATCGACAAACAGCCCTGCGGCGGCAGAAAGCACAAAGTAACCGTGCACAACGCGCTCGCCAAAAATGGATTCCGCTGCGCCGATTTTGTCCATGTGCGCATAGAAGTGATCGCCACTCAGACAGGCAAAATTAACGATGTCCGCTTCGGTCATGGTGCGACGCGGTGTCAGCAAACTGTCGCCCGCCTGCAACTCTTCGAAGTATTTGCGGAAAGGGTGGATTCGGTCTTCAAGAACCTGCGCGCCACGAACCCACTGTTTACCAATGGCGGCAAGCATGGTCGGACTGCCCTGAATTGCGGTGCGTTGCAGGTAATGTTTCACCGCCCGCAAACCGCCCAGCTCTTCGCCACCGCCTGCGCGTCCTGGGCCGCCGTGAACCAGTTGCGGCAGCGGCGAACCGTGGCCGGTAGATTCTTTGGCGGATTCTTCATTGAGGATCTGAATACGACCGTGGGCGCGGGCAGCCCCGGCGATAAACTGACGCGCCAGCGCAGGATCTGCCGTCACCAGCGTTCCCGCCAGACTGCCGCCACCCGCACGTGCCAGCGCCATCGCGTGGTCGGCGTGTTGATACGGCATCAGCGTTGCGACAGGGCCGAAGGCTTCTGTGGCATGTACCGCCGGGGTTTCGTCCGGCTGAGGGCAGAACAGCAGCGTCGGCGGGAAATACGCACCCGGCGCGGTTAAATCCGCCTGACCGCCAAGACGCACTTCACAGCCAGCCTCGATAAGCAGGTTCACTTTTTCCTGAACGTCGGCACGCTGTTCGGCGTTAACCAGCGCTCCCATTTTGACCCCTTCCTGCGCCGGATCGCCCACCACCACTTTACCGAGGCGGGCGATTAACGCATCGCTAACCGCTTCAACCTGTGAATTTGGCACGATGATACGGCGAATGGCCGTACATTTTTGCCCAGCTTTGGCGGTCATTTCACGCACCACTTCGCGGATAAACAGCGCGAATTCCGGGCTTTCTGGCGTCACGTCTTCACCGAGGACGCAGCAGTTCAGCGAGTCGGCTTCCATGGTGAAGGGGATCGAGTTTGCCACGATGTTCGGGTGAACACGCAATGACTGACCGGTTGAGGCGGAACCGGTGAACGTGACCACATCCTGGCTGTCGAGTTGGTCGAGCAGATCGCCCGCGCCGCCGCAAATCAGGCTGATAGCGCCGTCAGGAACCAGACCGCTATCAATCATCGATTTCACCATTGCCTGTGCTACCTGGGCGGTGGCGGTCGCCGGTTTAATGATTGCCGGCATCCCGGCAAGCCAGGTTGGCGCCAGTTTTTCGAGCATGCCCCAGCACGGGAAGTTAAAGGCGTTAATGTGGACTGCCACGCCTGATTTTGACGTCAGTACATGACGCGCGGCGAAACCGCCTTCTTTGGAAAGGGGGATCAGTTCATCTTCTGGCCAGAGCGTATCGTCCGGAAGTTCACGGCTGCCCATGCTGGCATAGGCAAACAGCGTACCAATACCCCCTTCAATATCGACCCAACTGTCTGCCCGGGTAGCGCCGGTTTGCGCGGAGAGCGCATAGAAGGTCTCTTTTTCGCCGAGCAAATGTTTGGCAACGGCTTTCAACAGGGCGGCACGTTCAATAAAGGTCATGGCCTGTAGCGCATTTCCTCCTTTATCAATGGCATACCGGCGAGCTGCCGCCATATCAAGGCCTTCGCTGGTGACTTCCCATAAGGCTTCGCCGTGGATGGCGTGATGAATCATACGGGCGCGGCCCCGGCCAGATTGCCAGGTACCGGACAAGAAGCTGGCTAGTTGCTGCATCTCTTCTCTCCAAATGTTACGTGATCTCGCTGTGAATAGTTGATTTATGAATCATAAAAATCAAGCCTTGTTTTAATATTTTATTAACAATGTGATCGCGGAGCATTATGCGAAAACCTTTACAAGCCTGAATATAAAGGGAAATGATAAATCACCTGCGAATCGCGTCACAAATTACACAAACAAATCTTGGGGTTTTAATTAACTATTGTGTAACGTTTGTAAAACAACGTGATTCGTTTTTTGTTTTAAATCACGAAAACTGGAATCGTAAAGGTGATGACGTGACCGAAGAACAACGCTTTGAGCAACGCATAGCGCAGGAGACGGCAATCGAGCCACAAGATTGGATGCCCGAGGCCTACCGTAAAACGCTGATCCGCCAGATAGGTCAGCATGCGCATTCCGAAATTGTTGGCATGTTACCGGAAGGCAACTGGATCACCCGCGCGCCGACGCTGCGTCGCAAAGCCATTTTACTGGCGAAGGTGCAGGACGAAGCCGGGCACGGTTTATATCTCTATAGTGCGGCAGAAACCCTGGGCTGCGCCCGGGAAGACATCTATCAGAAGATGCTCGATGGCCGCATGAAATACTCCTCCATCTTTAACTATCCCACCCTGAGCTGGGCGGACATCGGCGTGATCGGCTGGCTGGTTGACGGTGCCGCGATTGTGAACCAGGTGGCGCTGTGCCGTACCTCCTACGGGCCGTATGCCCGGGCGATGGTGAAAATATGTAAAGAGGAAAGCTTTCACCAGCGTCAGGGATTCGAAGCCTGCATGGCCCTGGCACAGGGGAGCGAGGAGCAGCGTCAGATGCTTCAGGACGCGATCAATCGTTTCTGGTGGCCAGCGTTGATGATGTTTGGACCGAACGACGATAACTCGCCGAACAGCGCCCAAAGCCTGGCGTGGAAGATCAAACGTTTTGGTAACGACGAACTGCGTCAGCGCTTTGTCGACAACACCGTCCCGCAGGTTGAAATGCTGGGCATGACCGTACCGGATGCGGATCTACGCTTTGACGCTGAAAGCGGCCACTACCGCTTTGGCGAGATCGACTGGCAGGAGTTCAACGAGGTGATCAACGGACGCGGCGTTTGCAACCAGGAACGTCTGGATGCCAAACGTAAAGCGTGGGAAGACGGGGCGTGGGTGCGCGAAGCCGCACTGGCGCATGCGCAAAAACAACACGCCTGCAAGGTCGCTTAAGGGGAAACACAATGAGCAAAGTTTACTGGCCGTTATATGAAGTTTTTGTTCGCGGTAAGCAAGGATTATCGCACCGCCACGTGGGCAGCCTGCACGCGGCAGACGATCGGATGGCGCTGGAGAATGCGCGTGACGCTTACACCCGCCGCAGCGAAGGGTGTTCGATTTGGGTGGTGAAGGCGAGCGAAATCGTCGCCTCCCAGCCGGAAGAGCGCGGTGAGTTCTTCGACCCGTCGGAGAGCAAGGTGTACCGCCATCCGACGTTTTACACCATCCCCGATGGCATTGAGCACATGTGAGGCAGGGAATGAAAACGTTAACCGCTTATACCCTGCGTCTGGGTGACAACTGTCTGATTCTGTCGCAACGCCTTGGCGCGTGGTGCGGACATGCGCCAGAGCTGGAGATTGACCTCGCGCTCGCCAACATTGGTCTGGATTTGCTGGGTCAGGCGCGCAACTTCTTAAGTTATGCCGCCGAACTGGAAGGCGCGGGCGACGAAGATACGCTGGCCTTTGGCCGCGATGAGCGCCAGTTTCGCAACTTACTGCTGGTCGAACAGCCAAACGGCAACTTTGCCGACACCCTCGTGCGCCAGTATTTCATTGATGCCTGGCATGTGGCGCTGTTTTCCCGCCTCACGCTGAGCCGCGATCAGCAGCTTGCCGCCATCGCCGCCAAAGCGATTAAAGAAGCGCGTTATCACCTGCGTTTCAGCCGCGGCTGGCTGGAGCGTCTGGGCAACGGTACTGACGTGTCGACGCAAAAAATGCAGCAGGCGGTCAACAATCTGTGGCGCTTTACCGCCGAATTGTTCGATGCCGATGAGATTGATATCGCCCTGAGCGACGCCGGTATTGCCGTTCATCCCGCGCAGTTACGTGCGCAGTGGGAAGCGGAAGTGTTCGCCGGATTGCGTGAAGCAACGCTTACGACGCCACAAGAAGCGGCGTACCGCACGGGCGGCAAAAAAGGGCTGCACACCGAACATCTGGGACCGATGCTGGCGGAAATGCAGTACCTCCAGCGCGCTTATCCTGGTCAGCAGTGGTAACGGAGGAGTCGTCATGCAACGTCTGGCAGAGATAGCCCCGGCACAAACTCGCGAAATCTGGAATCTGCTTAGCGCGATCCCGGACCCGGAAATTCCGGTGCTGACCATTACCGATCTCGGCATGGTGCGCAGCGTCGCACAGCAGGGCGAAGGTTGGGTTATTGGCTTTACGCCGACCTATTCCGGCTGTCCGGCGACGGAACATCTGATAGGCGCTATCCGCGAGGCGATGACGACGCACGGTTTTACGCCCGTTCACATTGTACTGCGCCTCGATCCCGCCTGGACTACCGACTGGATGACGCCGGATGCCCGTGAACGCCTGCGCCAGTACGGCATCAGCCCGCCGGTCGGACACAGTTGCCACGCGCATCTCCCGGCTGAGGTGAGCTGTCCGCGCTGCGGCAGCGTACACACGTCGCTTATCAGTGAATTTGGTTCAACGGCCTGCAAAGCGCTCTGGCGCTGCGATAGCTGCCGTGAACCCTTCGATTATTTCAAATGTATTTGAGGTTGCCATGACAACGTTTCATTCCTTAACGGTGGCAAAAGTAGAACCCGAAACCCGCGATGCGGTGACCATCACCTTTGCGGTGCCGCCTGCGTTACAGGACGCGTATCGCTTTCGCCCGGGTCAACACCTGACGCTGAAAGCACACCTGGCAGGGACGGAGTTACGCCGCTGCTACTCCATCTGCCGTAGCCTGAATCCGGGCGAAATCAGCGTGGCGGTAAAAGCTATCGAGGGCGGGCGTTTCTCCCGCTATGCCCGCGACGAGATCAAACAAGGTATGGCGCTTGAGGTGATGGTGCCGCAGGGCCATTTCGGCTATCAGCCGCAAGCCCAGCGCAGCGGGCGCTATCTGGCGATTGCTGCGGGTTCCGGTATCACGCCTATGCTGGCGATTTTGTCTGCCACCCTGCAAACCGAAACCGCCAGCGAGTTCACGCTGATTTACGGTAACCGTAGCAGCCAGAGCATGATGTTTCGCCAGGCGCTGGCCGACCTGAAAGACAAATATCCGCAGCGTCTGCAACTGGTCTGCGTCTTCAGTCAGGAGACGATGGACAGCGATTTGCTGCACGGGCGCATTGACGGTGAGAAATTGACGGCGCTGGCCACCCACCTGGTCGATTACAGCCAGTTCGACGCGGCCTTTATCTGCGGCCCGGCGGCGATGATGGACGAGGCGGAAGTCACGCTTAAAGCGCTCGGCATGCCGGAAAAAGCCATCCATCTGGAGCGTTTCAACACCCCTGGCTCTACGGTAAAACGCACGACCAGCGTCCAGACAGAAGGGCAAAAAGTGACCGTGCGTCAGGATGGCCGTGACCGTGAAATTACGCTGTCTGCCGATGATGAAAGCATTCTTGATGCGGCGCTGCGTCAGGGCGCTGACTTACCTTACGCCTGTAAAGGCGGGGTCTGCGCTACCTGTAAATGCAAAGTGGTGCGTGGAAAAGTGGACATGGTCACCAACTACAGCCTGGAGCCGGATGAACTGGCGGCAGGTTATGTCCTGAGCTGTCAGGCGCTGCCGCTGACCAGCGATGTGGTTGTCGACTTTGACGCGAAGGGGATGGCATGAACGAACTCATTGTCAGCCGTCACGACCGCGTATTGCAGCTAACGCTGAACCGTCCGGCTGCGCGTAATGCCCTGAACAATGCCCTGCTGGCGCAACTGGCGGGCGAACTGGAAGCCGCCGCGAGCGACAGCAGTATTTCTGTCTGCGTCATTACCGGTAACGAACGCTTTTTTGCCGCCGGTGCCGATCTGAATGAAATGGCGGAAAAAGATCTGCCCGCCACGCTCAACGATGCGCGTGTCCAACTGTGGGCCCGAATCAACGCTTTTAATAAGCCATTGATTGCCGCAGTCAACGGTTACGCGCTGGGCGCCGGTTGTGAGCTGGCGCTGCTGTGTGATGTGGTGATTGCCGGGGATAACGCCCGTTTTGGTCTGCCGGAGATTACGCTGGGCATTATGCCGGGTGCCGGTGGAACGCAGCGTCTGATTCGCAGCGTCGGGAAATCGCTCGCCACCAAAATGGTGCTGACCGGTGAGAGCATTACCGCGCAACAGGCGTTGCAGTCGGGGCTGGTCAGCGATGTTTACCCGTCGGCGCTGACGCTGGAGTATGCCTTGCAACAGGCGGCGCTGATGGCGCGCCATTCGCCGCTGGCGCTACAGGCGGCAAAGCAGGCGCTACGCCAGTCGCAGGAAGTCCCTCTCCAGGCGGGACTGGCGCAAGAACGCCAGCTCTTTACGCTGCTTTCGGCAACGGAAGATCGCCGGGAAGGGATCGACGCATTTTTACAAAAACGCTCACCTGTTTTTAAAGGACGCTAATCATGGATTTCATTCTGAGTCATGTTGAACAGGGCGTGATGACCATTACGCTCAACCGCCCGGAGCGTCTGAACAGTTTTAATGACGTGATGCACCAGCAATTGGCTGAGTGCCTGAAACAGGCCGAGCGCGATGACACCATCCGCTGCCTGCTGGTGACTGGAGCCGGTCGCGGTTTTTGCGCCGGACAGGATCTTAACGATCGCAACGTCGACCCTTCCGGCCCCGCGCCCGATCTGGGCATGTCGGTGGAACGTTTCTATAACCCGCTGGTGCGTCGTCTGGCCAAACTGCCGAAACCGGTCATCTGCGCGGTAAACGGTGTGGCGGCGGGCGCCGGGGCAACGCTGGCACTGGGTTGCGATATTGTCATCGCCGCCCGTTCGGCAAATTTTGTAATGGCGTTCAGCAAATTAGGGTTAGTGCCTGATTGTGGCGGCACCTGGCTGTTACCGCGTGTGGCGGGGCGAGCGCGTGCGATGGGACTGGCGCTGCTGGGCGAGAAGCTGAGCGCAGAGCAGGCGCACAACTGGGGCATGATCTGGCAGGTGGTGGACGATGAGAAACTCTCCGACACCGCACAGCAACTGGCGCTTCATCTGGCGGCGCAGCCCACTTTTGGTCTGGGATTGATTAAACAGGCTCTCAACCACGCTGAAACCAGCACGCTGGACGCACAGCTCGATCTGGAGCGCGATTATCAGCGTCTGGCGGGTCGAAGCGCGGATTACCGTGAAGGCGTCAGCGCATTTCTCGCTAAACGCTCACCGCAGTTCACGGGGAAATAAGATGATGACACGTGTACAGACCGTTGCGGTGATTGGCAGTGGCACAATGGGGGCGGGCATTGCAGAAGTTGCCGCCAGCCACGGCCATCAGGTGCTGTTATATGACATTTCGGCGGCTGCTGTTTCTCGCGGTGTTGACGGTATTCGTCGTCGTCTGGAATCTCGCGTGGCGCGCGGCAAATTAGCGGCGTCTGCCTGTGAAGCAACGCTGGCGCGACTGGTTCCGGTGACTGATATCGACTCGCTGGCAGCGGCAGATCTGGTGATTGAAGCGGCGTCAGAACGCCTTGAAATCAAACAGGCACTGTTTTCCCAACTGGCGGAAATTTGCCAGCCTCACACACTGCTGACCAGTAACACCTCGTCGATCTCCATTACGGCGATTGCCGCAAGCGTAAGCCATCCTGAGCGTGTCGCCGGACTGCACTTTTTCAATCCCGCGCCGGTGATGAAGCTGGTTGAAGTGGTCAGCGGATTAGCCACTTCAGAGGCGGTGGTGGAGCAACTGTGCAATCTGGCGATGAGCTGGGGCAAACAGCCCGTCCGCTGCCAGTCTACGCCGGGATTTATCGTCAATCGGGTGGCTCGCCCGTTCTATTCGGAAGCCTGGCGCGCGCTGGAAGAGCAGGTGGCGGCACCTGAAGTTATTGATGCCGCGCTGCGTGGCGGCGGTGGTTTCCCGATGGGGCCGCTGGAATTGACCGACCTGATCGGTCAGGACGTCAACTTTGCGGTCACTTGCTCGGTGTTTAACGCGTTCTGGCAGGAACGCCGTTTTCTGCCTTCGCTGGTTCAACAAGAACTGGTGATGGCGGGGCGTCTGGGCAAAAAAAGTGGTCACGGCGTCTATGACTGGCGTACCGAACGTGCCCCCGCCGAGGTCGTCGGGACGGTGAGTGCAAGCTACGGCCCGGTGAAGATTGAAAAGAGAAGTGACGGTGTCACCGAGCTTGACGATGTGCTGCTGATTGAAACGCAGGGCGAAACCGCCCAGGCGCTGGCCTTGCGTACCGGGCGTGCGGTGGTGGTGGTCGATCGCATGGAAGGCGATGTGGCGATTGTTGCCGCCGCCGACAGCAATCCACGCTCAGCGACGCAAAAAGCCATTTATTACCTGCAGCAGCAGGGGAAAAAAGTGCTGCACATCGCTGATTATCCTGGGCTACTGGTCTGGCGTACCGTGGCGATGATCGTGAACGAAGCACTGGATGCGCTGCAAAAAGGGGTCGCCACCGAACAGGACATCGATACCGCCATGCGGCTTGGCGTTAATTATCCGTGCGGCCCTCTCGCATGGGGAGAACGTCTGGGCTGGCAACGTCTGCTGATTCTGCTGGAAAACCTGCAACGCCATTACGGTGAAGAACGTTATCGCCCTTGCTCACTGCTGCGCCAGCGTGCGCTTCTGGAGTCTGGTTATGAGTCATAACGCCTGGCAAAACGCCCACGCCATGTACGAGAACGATGCCTGCGCAAAAGCGCTGGGGATCAACATTATTGAGATGGGCGACGGTTTTGCCGTGTTGACGATGACCGTCACGCCGCAAATGTTGAATGGGCATCAGAGTTGCCACGGTGGGCAACTGTTTTCCCTGGCGGATACCGCGTTTGCCTACGCCTGCAACAGTCAGGGACTGGCGGCGGTGGCCTCGGCCTGCACCATTGATTTTTTACGTCCGGGATTTGCGGGCGATGTTCTGACGGCGACCGCACAGGTTCGCCATCAGGGTAAAAAAACCGGTGTTTACGATATCGAAATTGTTAACCAACAGCATAAAACGGTCGCGCTGTTTCGCGGTAAATCTCACCGCACCGGCGGCACCATTACAGGAGAAGCCTGATGCGCGATGCATTTATTTGTGACGGAATCCGTACCCCCATTGGTCGCTACGGCGGCGCGCTGTCTGGCGTACGTGCTGATGATTTAGGGGCCATCCCGCTGCGTGAACTGCTGGTGCGTAACCCGACGCTTGACGCGCACTGTATTGATGACGTGATTTTCGGCTGCGCCAACCAGGCCGGCGAAGATAACCGTAACGTGGCGCGCATGTCGTCACTGTTGGCGGGTCTGCCGCAAACCGTTTCCGGTACCACTATCAACCGTTTGTGCGGTTCTGGTCTGGATGCGCTGGGCTTTGCTGCGCGTGCCATTAAATCGGGCGACAGCGACCTGCTGATCGCAGGCGGCGTGGAGTCGATGTCTCGCGCACCTTTCGTGATGGGCAAGGCGACCAGCGCATTTTCACGTCAGGCAGAGATGTTTGATACCACCATTGGCTGGCGATTTGTGAACCCGCTCATGGAGCAGCAATTTGGTACTGACAGTATGCCGGAAACGGCAGAGAATGTAGCTGAGTTGTTAAGGATAACGCGCGAGGATCAAGATGCCTTTGCGTTACGCAGTCAGCAACGGACGGCGAGAGCGCAAGAGATGGGGATCCTGGCGCAGGAAATCGTTCCGGTGCTGTTGAAGAATAAAAAAGGTGCCATAACCGAAATACAACATGACGAGCACCCGCGTGCGGAAACGACTCTCGCGCAGCTCAACGCGCTAAAAGCACCGTTTCGTCGTGAGGGCGTCGTCACCGCAGGTAATGCGTCTGGCGTTAACGACGGTGCGGCGGCGCTGATTGTTGCCAGCGAACAGATGGCCATTGCACAGGGACTGACTCCGCGGGCACGTATTGTCGCGATGGCGACAGCCGGGGTTGAGCCGCGCCTGATGGGACTGGGGCCGGTGCCGGCCACCCGCAAAGTGCTGGAGCGCGCCGGTCTGAGCATTCACGACATGGACGTTATCGAACTGAACGAAGCGTTCGCGGCCCAGGCGCTGGGTGTGCTGCGAGAGCTGGGGCTGGCGGATGATGCCCCGCATGTTAACCCCAATGGTGGTGCGATTGCGTTAGGCCATCCGTTGGGAATGAGTGGTGCCCGGCTGGCGTTAGCCGCGACACACGAGCTGCATCGTCGCAACGGTCGTTACGCGTTGTGCACAATGTGTATCGGCGTGGGTCAGGGCATTGCCATGATTCTGGAACGTGTTTGAGCATAACAACCTGCGAGTACCCTACAATGACAACGAAAACAACAACACAACTGGATCCGATTGAAACCGCGTCGCTGGATGAATTACAGGCGCTGCAAACCCAGCGCCTGAAGTGGACGCTGAAACATGCTTACGACAACGTTCCGATGTACCGCCGCAAATTTGATGCCGCTGGCGTGCATCCTGACGATTTCAAAGAGCTGGCCGACCTGCGCAAATTCCCGTGTACCACTAAACAGGATCTGCGTGATAACTATCCGTTCGACACCTTTGCGGTACCGATGGAGCAGGTGGTGCGTATCCACGCCTCTTCAGGAACCACCGGCAAACCGACGGTTGTCGGCTATACCCAAAATGATATTGATACCTGGGCGAATATTGTCGCTCGCTCACTGCGCGCAGCAGGCGGCTCGGCGAAAGATAAAATTCATGTCGCCTACGGTTACGGACTGTTCACCGGAGGGCTTGGCGCGCACTACGGCGCAGAGCGTTTAGGGGCCACGGTGATTCCGATGTCCGGTGGGCAAACCGAAAAACAGGCGCAACTGATCCGTGATTTCCAGCCCGATATGATTATGGTGACGCCGTCCTACTGCCTGAATTTAATTGAAGAACTGGAGCGCCAGATGGGCGGCGACGCCAGTCAGTGCTCTCTGCGGGTCGGCGTGTTTGGCGCAGAACCGTGGACGCAGGCGATGCGTAAAGAAATTGAGCGTCGTCTGGGGATCACCGCGCTGGATATTTATGGTCTGTCCGAAGTGATGGGGCCAGGTGTTGCAATGGAGTGTATCGAAACGGCGGACGGCCCGACCATCTGGGAAGATCACTTCTACCCGGAAATCGTCAACCCGAATGATGGCACGCCGCTGGCCGATGGCGAGCAGGGCGAATTACTGTTCACCACCCTGACCAAAGAGGCGTTGCCGGTCATTCGTTACCGTACCCGTGACCTGACACGTTTGCTGCCGGGCACTGCACGCACCATGCGCCGTATGGACCGCATCAGTGGCCGCAGCGACGACATGCTGATTATTCGCGGCGTGAACGTCTTCCCATCCCAACTTGAAGAAGAGATCGTCAAGCTCGAGCATCTGTCGCCGCATTACCAGCTTGAGGTAAACCGTCGCGGGCATCTGGATTCACTCTCCGTGAAGGTGGAACTGAAAGAGAGCAGCCTGACGCTGACCCATGAACAGCGCTGCCAGGTGTGCCATCAGTTGCGCCACCGCATCAAATCGATGGTCGGTATTTCGACTGACGTGATGATCGTGAACTGCGGCAGTATTCCGCGTTCAGAGGGGAAAGCCTGCCGCGTGTTCGATTTACGCAACATCGCCAACGTGTAAGTCTTGCCGGATGGCGGCGTAAACACCTTATCCGGCCTACAGGTTGAACGTAGGTCGGGTAAGCGTCGCGCCACCCGACAAAGTCCTCGTATAAACCTATGCTATGATGCGTAAATCTGAACAATAACAACAGAATGAGTCACATGAGTAAACTCGATACCTTCATCCAGCATGCGGTTAGTTCGGGCCACATCAGCGGAACCTCACTCATCTCTTCGCTTTATGGCGACTCGCTCTCTCATCGCGGCGGTGAAATCTGGCTCGGGAGTCTGGCGGCATTGCTGGAAGGGCTGGGCTTTGGCGAACGCTTTGTGCGTACCGCGCTGTTTCGGCTCAATAAAGAGGGCTGGCTGAATGTTTCGCGCCTGGGCCGCCGCAGTTTCTACAGTTTGAGTGACAAAGGCCTGCGTTTAACCCGGCGGGCAGAAAATAAAATTTATCGCGCTGAACAGCCCGCGTGGGATGGCAAATGGCTGCTGCTGCTGTCTGAAGGGTTAGACAAAAACACCCTCGCCGATGTGAAAAAACAGCTTATCTGGCAGGGGTTTGGCACGCTGGCACCGAGTCTGATGGCGTCGCCGTCGCAACAGCTTGCGGATGTACAGTCGCTGTTACACGAGGCCGGTGTCGCGGAAAACGTGATCTGCTTTGAGGCGCATTCTCCGCTGGCGTTGTCCCGCGCGGCGCTGCGTGCCCGGGTTGAAGAGTGCTGGCAACTGACCGAGCAAAACGTCATGTATGAGTCGTTCATCGACGCATTTCGCCCGTTGCTGCCCCTGTTGAAAGAGGTGGGGCCAGACGAGCTAACCCCCCAGCGCGCTTTTCATATTCAACTGCTGTTAATCCATTTCTATCGACGCGTGGTGCTAAAAGATCCGCTGTTGCCCGAGGAGTTATTACCGGCGCATTGGGCAGGACAGACGGCGCGTCAGTTGTGTATCAATATTTATCAACGTGTTGCCCCGGGTGCGCTGGCGTTTGTCAGTGAAAAAGGGGAAACCTCGGTAGGAGAATTGCCGTCGCCGGGCAGTCTCTGGTTCCAGCGTTTTGGCGGTCTGAGTGTAGATCAGGAGGCAGTATGCCAGTTTATCAAATAGATGGATTGACCCCGGTGGTGCCTGAAGAGAGTTATGTCCATCCGACGGCCGTGTTGATTGGCGATGTTATCCTCGGCAAAGGGGTCTATGTGGGGCCGAACGCCAGTCTGCGGGGGGATTTTGGCCGTATCGTCGTTAAAGATGGGGCGAACATTCAGGATAACTGCGTGATGCATGGTTTTCCTGAGCAGGACACCGTGGTGGAAGAGAACGGCCATATTGGGCACGGTGCGATTCTGCACGGTTGCACAATTCGTCGCAACGCGCTCGTCGGTATGAACGCGGTGGTGATGGACGGGGCGGTGATCGGTGAAAACAGCATCGTCGGCGCTGCCGCGTTTGTGAAAGCCAAAGCCGAAATGCCAGCGGATTACCTGATTATCGGTAGCCCGGCTAAAGCTATCCGCGCGCTGAGCGCGCAGGAGATGGCGTGGAAACAGCAGGGCACGCGTGAGTATCAGGTGCTGGTCGAGCGTTGCAAACTGACGATGCATCAGGTGGAGCCGCTACGGGAAGAGGAATCAGGCCGTAAACGTCTGCAATTTGATGAGAATCTGCGGCCGAAGTCGGCTATTTAAGCGTTAGTCCTCTTAGATGTAATACTGATTAGTTAAAGAATTATCGAGAACCTGTCACTCTGGTGAAGGGTGACGTTCACCTGATGTTCACAGCCTCTTTGCAATCACCCTACCTGTGAACGTGCAAGGGAGGCTCACTGTACTGAACCCCAGACACTGAACATGAAGTCCAGGATCTGGGGTTCAGTACAGATAGCACCCTTAACCCGTTCACGGGACATGAAATGCCAGAGAAGCGAAGAACATAAGGTGAACGGAACCCTTCGCAAAACTAGCATGACCAAACACGTCTGCCAGTATTAATACTCTTTAAACGCCAGCTCCAGACGGGCAAGCAACGGTTTAAACAGGTAGCTCAGAAATGTACGCTCGCCGGTTTTAATCGTTACGCTGGCGGGCATTCCCGCTTTAATTTTGTAATTTCCTAACAGATGCACGCCTTCCGGGGAGACCCGGACTTCAGCAAGATAATAGGGCTGCTGAGTCACTTTATCGATAAGACGGTCAGCCGAAACGGTTAATACCTGCGCCGGCACTGAAGGCAATAATGCATGGTTGAGCGCCGGGAAGAGCACATCGACGGTCAGTCCCGGCATCATTTTATCAATGGCATGCACCGGGATTTTGGCGTCAATTTGCAGCGGTTGCTCTGCGGCGACAATATCCATCAAATGCTCACCCGGTTGAATGATCCCGCCGACGGTACTGACTTTGACGTCCAGAACGATCCCGTCAATCGGTGAGCGGATCTCCGTATTATTCAGCTCGTGTCGGGTAGACGCTAACTCATCTTCCAGCATCGCGACCTCTTTTTGTTTGAGGGTCAGCTCTGATTCCACTTCCTGGAGAAACTGGTGCTGTACCTGATACGCCTTGATCTTCATTTCATTTTGCTGAGACTTGAGTTTGGCGATATTGAGAATATCTTCTGAGACATTACTGGATATTTCGGCGGCCTCCCGCTCAAGTACCAGTAACTGGGCCTTGGGATAGTAGTTTTTTTCGCTCAGTGCGCGAATGGCGCCCAGTTCTCTGCTAATCAGTGTAAATTGATGCTCGCGAAACCCTTTTATTTTGGTTAAGTTTTCGGTTTGCCCGGTCAGACCGTCCAGGGTTTCCTGAATCATAGATAATTCGTCCTGAATATTTTTTCTGCGGGTCTCAAACAGCTTTTCTTGTAATTGACGGACTTCGACAAGACGCTTATTACTGGAAAACTGGCTTATTAATTCCTCACTATAGACGATGGTATCGCGGCCATCCCTTTCTGCCAGTAACCTGTCCTCATGGGTTTTTGCCGAGATATATTGCGCAATCAATGCGCTGTAACGCATATCAAGCTGCATTTTATCAAGGCGAACAAGGATTTGATCTTTCTTAACCAGATTTCCTTCCTTAATCAGAATATCAGTTACGCGTCCGCCGCTTAAATGTTGAATAGTTTTACGATTACTGGAGACGGTAACCGTACCGTCAGCGACCACACCCGCGTCCAGTGGCGCACCTACCGCCCATAATATAAAACCACCGACCCCCAGAATAATCACAGCGATACCTCTGATTAAAGGCGGCCATATATTTGTATCGACACTCTCCGTCTTTGGCGCTGTCGTATTCTCTGTCTGCTTTTTCATGATAAAGCCTCGCGTTGTGGTTCATTATTCTGGGCTGGTGGTGGTGTGGTTGATGCGTTGGGAACCGATTTTAAAATATTTGCCTGACGCAAATTGGCAAACACCTGGTCGCGCGGACCGAATTCCTGAATCGCCCCTTCGTTGAGCAATAACACTTTATTGACGACGCCCAGCAGCGTCGGTCGGTGCGAGATAATGATCACCGTTTGTCCCTGCGTGCGTAGCGTATTGATGGCCTTGATGAGGGCCTGTTCACCCGCGTCGTCAAGGTTAGCGTTGGGTTCGTCCAGCACGATGAATGCCGGGTTGTCATAGACCGCCCGCGCCAGCCCGATACGCTGCCGCTGGCCGCCCGACAATTGGTATCCCTCGGCGCCAAGCGGGGTATCGTATCCCTGTGGCAGACGTAAAATCATGTCGTGTACCCCCGCAAGTTGCGCTGCCGCGACGATCAGTTCGCTGTTATTGGGGGTAAAGCGCGCGATATTCTGCGCAATGCTTCCGTCAAACAATTCAACATCCTGCGGCAGGTAGCCCAGAGACGGGCCAAGCAAGGCTTTGTCCCACTGGCAGATATCTGCGCCATCGATACGAACCTTACCGGAAAGCGGGCTCCAGACGCCGACCAGCAGTTTTGCCAGCGAGGTTTTTCCTGAGGCGGAGGGGCCGATTATCCCGAGGATTTCGCCCTGTTCGAGCTGAAAAGTGATATTTCGCAGCGTCGGCGTTTTTTGGCCTGGAGGTGCTGCGAATACGCCTTCTACGCTGATATTGCCTTTTGGACGCGGAAGCGTCAGTACATCTTTCTGTTCCGGAAATTCCCGTAACAGCGTGGTGGTCTGATGCCAGGCATTGCGAAACTGCACAAATTGTTTCCAGCTACCGATGACCTGTTCGACCGGGTTCAATACCCTGCCGAGGATAATGGAGGCGGCAATCATCAGGCCGGGGGTGATTTGTCCGTCGATCACCAGTAAGGCTCCCGCACCCAGCGAAACAGATTGCAGTAAGATACGAACAAAGCGGCTCAGGCTGCTTAATGTGGCGGTTTTGTCCGCAATTTGCGTTTGCAGAACCAGCACTTTGCTGTGCTGCTCCAGCCAGTGTTTTTTCAGCGTCGCCAGCATTCCCATTGCTTCAATGGTGTCGGAGTTTTGCAATTGCTTATTCAGCTTACTGGTATTGTTGATGGTTAATGCGTGCGCCTGCTGAATCGGTTTTTTGGTCGACAGTTCTGAGACCAACGTCAGGGTAAATAAGATGAGGATCCCGATAATGGAAAGGTATCCCAGAAGCGGGTGGACAATAAACGCAATCAGTAAATAGAAGGGTGTCCACGGAATATCTAACAGGGCAAATAAACTGTTACCCGCCAGAAACTGGCGAATTTGCGCCAGGTCGGCCAGCGCCTGCGCCGGGTTATTTTCACGGGTGGAAACCCGGCGTTTAAACGCGGCGTTAAAGACTAATTGATTTAATTTTACATCCAGTCGGTTGCCAAATCGCGTCATCACGCTGGTACGGGCATATTCAATCATTGAGATAACGGTATACAGACCGATTATCAGTAATGTCAGCATTAACAATGTGGTGGTGTTCTTACTGACCAACACGCGATCGTAGACTTGTAACATATAAATTGCCGGCGCCAGCATTAGCATATTAATCGTACTGCTAAAAAACAGTAACATCAGAAATGCAGGCTTACATCCTTTCAACGCATTTTGTAGCTCAGTTGGCTTTTGCTGGCGCGGCATAATAGGCTCCTTACTCGTTAATCAAATGTTCAACAGTTCGGCTTTTCTTATTCCAGACGTTTAAATAATAAAGTCGGTAGAGTTAACGGTATTGGCCGCAACCCCCGTCAACGTAATAACATCGCCGCCGATAGTGATGATCGTTTGGTTATTATTTCCCGAAATCAAAACCGTAGAGGTAAAGTTTGCGGTAGTCACTCCCATTCCAGAGATATTAATCAGATCCTGTCCGCCGGTAGCATTACTGTCGAAACCAGAAATGGTGTCCTGTCCGAACCCGCTTGAGAAGATGAAGCGGTCGTCACCGGTACCCCCGTCCATAGTGTCGTTACCTGTACCGCCGGTCAGCACGTCATTGCCGAGACCGCCAGAGAGCACATCGTTGCCTGCGCCACCCAGCAGGGTGTCGACGCCGTTTGCCCCTTGCAGGTTGTCGTTACCGTCGCCACCGTCGAGAATGTCGTTGCCAACGCCACCCAGCAACTGGTCATTCCCGCCCATCCCGGATAAGTTGTCATTGCCATTACCCCCGGTGATGGTGTTCGCCAGCGCGTTGCCGGTACCGGTGAAATTTCCTGTCCCGGTGTATTCCAGGATTTCGACGTTGTCCGTCAGAACATAGGTGGCAAGGCTGGTCTCGACAGTATCAGTCCCCGCATTCGCCCCCTCGATCACCACGTCACCCGCGTTATCAACGATATAGAGGTCATTCCCGGCGCCACCGTCCATGGAGTCGGCATCCTGTCCACCATCCAGTTGATCGTTGCCGGCCTCGCCAATCAGCGTATCCCGACCACTGCCGCCTTCAATGTCATCATCACCGGCTCCGCCGTTGAGCAGATCGTCACCCGCCTGACCGAGCAGGGTGTCATTGCCGCCTTGTGCAAGGATGACGTCACTCCACGCTGTTCCCGAGTGGGTGTTTGACGCGTTGGTGCCGACGATCATATCGCCAATCGGTTGAGTGGCGGCAGAGGTCAGGACGACGGACGGGTTCCCCTCATCATCGGTGACCGTGACCACGACCAGCAATGTACGCCCAATCATGTTTGCTGGCGGGGTGTAGGTCGCTTGCGTCGCCCCGGCGATATTGGTGAAAGTGCCGTTCGGCTGGTTCACTCTCCATTGGTAGGTGAAGTTATTCCCAGTTAAACCGTCTGCATCCGCAATGCCGGAGACAAGGGCGGTGAGGGTGACGCTTTCCGTTGGCGTCAGATCGCTGATAACCGGCGAACCGGTGGTGGCCTGATCGCGCACCATCACGGCGCTGGTTTGTGACGACACCAGCGTTTCAGCATCGCCCATGCGGTCGGTAAAGCTGGCAACAACCCGCAGCGGCGCGCCCAGAATATTCCCCGGAACCCGGAACTGCGTACCTGTCGCCTGGTCACGCCATTGACCGTTGACCAGTGCCTGCCAGGTCATGGTGATTTGCGCATCTGCGGCAATACCATTCCCGTCGAGCAGATTAGACAGATTGACTTGCAACAAATCGCCCACTTCAGGTGTTCCGTCGCTGATGGCCAGATTGCCAGTGGCTTTTTGCGCCGTCACCCAGAGCTGTTCGCCGTTGACGAACTCCACTTTTTCAATGTTGAGCAGGCGGTCTACGCCATCATTGAACGCCAGTCCGGCGGCCGGCGTGGCGTGATTGACGGTAAGACTGCCGTCGGCATTGCGCTGGAATTGATAATTGCTGCTGAGATCCCGGTAAACGGCAACGTCGGTTTCTGTGCCATTACCGTCGCGGAGGATTTCCCGCACAATCGACAGTTGGTTCGGTTTGAGCGTGCCTGCCAGCATGTAAGATTTGAGCTCATTCATGCTGTCGGCGCTGGTTAACCCTTGCATCCCGGAGACGGCAATACGCACGTTCAGCCACGAATCGCCGTCGATGATGTCGTTGCCGGCCTTACCGGTGATGCGGTCGCTGCCGCCGCCACCAAGTAAGATGTCGCCACCGTTGTCCGGGTTAAACAAGACGGTATCGGCTTTTTCTGCGCGTGGAACACCCAGAATCGACTGGAGTCCGGTGATTCTGTCAGCACCCTCCTGGGTCAGGTTATTGGAAAGCGGTGTGCCCTGAACCGGCGCGGTTCCGATAGGTTGCTCCGTGCCTATCAGCACATCGTTAAATTTCCAGCCCGAGAGGCCTTCCACCAGGTCAAAGCGATCGCGCAGGATAAACTCTTGCTGGTTAACGAAAATCGGGATACCCAGATCGGAGTTGGCGGCGTTCGGATCTCCTTTATGAATGGCCCAGTCAAAACCGGACATGCCGTTGTTGCGCTGAATGCCCGCGCCCTGAACCATAATGTCGTCACCGCCTTCGCCATCGTAGTCGGTGTCGTTACCCTGACCGTTCAAGACGTCATGACCAATGATGGTACTGTTAAAGAACAGTTCGGAGTTATCGCCGGCCAGGGTATCGAAGCCGTCACCGCCTTCTAACCAGTCGTCGCCTTCGTTACCCATCAGGGTGTCACCGCCAGATCCCCCCAGCGCGAAGTCATTATCGCGTCCGGAAAAGACTTCCTGAGCATCTTCGCCGATCACCATGAAATCACTGCCGCTGCCGCCAAAGATCAGGTCGTTACCGTTACCGGAGAAAATAACGTCGTGTCCCGCATCGCCGTGCAGGAAGTCAGCGCCGCCGATGGGGGTTCCTGTATCCGTAATGATGTCGTTGCCATCACCACCGTGCACAACGTCGGCTTCATCGCCACCGTCGAGACGGTCGTCACCGGCATCACCCCACAGGCTGTCGATACCTTTCCCGCCAATTAACGTGTCGTTGCCCGCCGAACCGCCGAGTACCACGTGGCCATCACCCGAATATTTCAGATAGGCACCGTCAGCCGCGCCGTCATTATCGACATCCGCTCCCGCCGCACGGCGAACTACCAGTGGGAAGAGGAGGTCTTTCAGCGCATTGTCCCATTTTGGATCGGCATGCGTCTGCAAGGACTGGTTGACCTCGAAGGTATAATCAGGCGTCTGGAACAGATGGGCAGGCAGGTGAGACGAACCCGGATCGCCCAGATCGCTGTTACGCATCACCAGGGCAGAGAAGGAGTTTGCCTCCAGTTCGTTCAGCATGTTGAGACCCTGAACGCGGCTCAGATAGTAGAACCGGTCACCGTCCTGCAACATTTCCATTTGGGTTTCAAAGACAAAGTTAAAGGTGGAGCCGAGCATCCCGCCGAACTCATTTTTGCGTTCCGCCAGCCCGCCAATCCAGAAATCGACCATATTGAGGCCGGTTTCTTTATCTGCCCAGGTACCGGTTCCTGTAAAGAAATCGAGCGCATCGGCAGGCGCCGGGGCGTCATCCGATCCAAACAGGAGGAAGTTCACCGCCGCGCGTTTTCCTTCCAGTGTGGTCGCGTTTTTAATCAAATCATGCTGACCGTAGGCCGCCATAAAGTTGATGATCGACGCCGGGTTTTTCAGGAAGGAGCCAAAATCGGCCCAACTGGTGTAAGGGCGCAGCTCGCTATTGCCGGTTAATTCGTAGAATTGCTCACGCGCCTGATTGAGGGTCGGCATTAACGTGTCGCGCCCGCGTGCGAGGTTAAGTGCGCCCAAATCCAGCGGCAGCCCGACCAGGTTATTGCGCAGCGCTTCAGTAATGAACTCGTCAATTTCGTTGCCGACCTGACGGGTCATCCCGCGAACAATAGCGCCGACCGCCTGATCGCTGGAGATGGTTTGGCCGTTAAGTTCATGGAACGCGACCGGGTTAAGGAACGCCTCAATCAGCCCGATGTCATCGTCTTGCATGGAGGCATCGGTACGGGCGACGGTTTCGGTCAGCATCGAGTGACCAAAGCGGTAAACCACGTGGGCAAATTCAGCAAAAATGGCCGGGTTGATATCCGCCGTGTTGGAGAAGACGAACGGATCGACCGCTGGTTGCACGGCACGGGCAAACTCTTCAAACACCAGGTGCTGATACTGCATTTCCGTCGCGAAACGTCCCGCCTGGAAGAGGTATTCCCCGTTCCATTGCAGGGTGTTGAGATCCTCTGGCAGTTCGGTAATCGGCTTAATCAGCCATTGGTTGATCAGTTCAATGTCGTTAGTTTCGAGGATGGTGGTCTTGTACTGATCGACCAGCCGGTTATGTTCGCTGTGGAACACAGAGTGTACGGCGGTCAGACCGATATTTTCGTTGCCGCGACCGTCACCGGTAATGAAGTGGCTGTCGAGCAGTTCATCGTCATAGGTTCCTGCCCCCGGTGTATTACCCACTTCGCTATCGCCATCGGCTACCAGGTTAGCTTTCGGCACCGCCGTGTGGGCGATGTCATCGAGGAAGGCATGCCCGGTTCTCCCCGTATCCACAGGTAACACGTCACCATTGGCTTTCACCAGGCCATGACCGGTCACGATTTGGACTTTACCATCAGAACTTAAAATCAGGTTGCCGTAGCGGTCGGTCGCCAGCAGCGGCACGTCGAAAACGTCCTGATTGGTCAGTTTGATACCCAGTATTGTTTCTGCCTGATGTTTGATATCAGCCCAGGTCGCCAGCCCGCCGTTGCTACCTTCCAGCAGATGACCGGTGGGCACCGGCCTACCTTCTGCGTCCAGCACATATTCGCGGATAAAGACTTGATGAGAAGGGTGAGAGGTATAGGTCTGGTTCTGGTCAATCCACGGCGTAGTGGTGTTGATGGTTTCATGATTGGCATCGACTTTCGCGCGGGTCAGGATCATGAAGTTAGTATCAGGCTCCCCATCTACCGGCTCTTTATACAGAGGATCGCCCGGCATCAGCGGAATAAAGACAATGCCATTGCCTGCTTTCGGGATCAGATCCAGACCGTGGTCGAAGAACTGCCCGAAAAAGGTCATCCAGCCATTAAACGCCGGTGATAAACCGATGTCAGGCGAGAGGTTTGGAATCGATAAACTGCCATTGTCGGAAGTGGCACCGCCGCCGGGAACGTCAGCCAGTCCGTCATGGGCTTCCTGAGCCGCCGGGTTAGACGAGGTTTGATCCGAAATCAGGTTACTGATAATGCGCGGATCGGCATCGGTCACCATCTGATTGGGGCTTAAGGTGAAGTACTTTGCCAGCGCCGCCATATCGCTCAAATCCAGCGCGACCATTCTGGGCATGGTCTGGTCGGCAGCGCCGTACAGCTCCTGGCCAGGCAAAAGGTTGTTCCATGAGCCATCTACGGTACGCACGCCGTAGGGTAAAAGGGGACTGGAGACGAGCTCGCGAAGCAGATCGCCATTCACGCTTCCATCCGGATTGGTCGCCGCTTCTGATATCTTGATTTGTTGAAGAATAAACGCCAGGTCATGCAACGTCACTGTGAAGTCGTATTGTGTAGCCATAGATAATTGCCTCATTGCTTGTGTAAGCATTCTCATTCTCATCTGACTAAATAAAGGCAGAAGAAATGTACTGAGTCCGACTTAAAAATTATCTGATTAATAATTACGCACCTGAGTTCTTTTCTAAGTGGTAAATGACAATACCTTTAGCCCCCCATTTTTTTCCGATATTTAAATTTACTTTGTCCGCTAAGTTTATTATCAAGGTGAGGTGATAATAAAAACTCCCATAAAAATTACGCTAACTTATTAAAATAAAAAGAATTGTTTAAAAATCACCATTTGTAAGATAAAAATACATTAGCGTTGTTTATAAATATTAAGGAGTATTTCAGTGACGTTACAATTGCGTAATGTTCATAACTATGAAAGGTCATGGTTTTACAACCATCATACTTTTTCATGATACGAATTGTGATTTCTAAACTGTTACGCGGTAATTAAAAATGGCAGAGGCGATAAAAAGAATAAACATTCACAAAATGAATAAATAAAAGACTTATTAACAGTGTGGTTTTGTGGTGAAGGTAAAGGAATAAGTAATACAAAATACGATGGGGGGATTTTGGGATATAAAAGAAAGACAAAACCCTCTCACCAGGCGGTGAGAGGGGTGATTTTTAAGCGGCAACGACGCTGTCGATGGCCGCTTTGGCGTCGGATTGCGCTTTGGTCGCGACATCCGGGCCGTAGGCAATCCCTTCGGCAAAGACGAAATTCACGTCGGTAATACCAATAAAGCCGAGGAAGACTTTCAGGTACGGCGCGATCAGGTCAGTCGGGGTATCTTTGTGAATACCGCCACGGCTGGAGAGAATTACCGCACGTTTACCGGTAACCAGACCTTCCGGGCCTTTCTCGGTGTAGCGGAACGTCACGCCAGCACGGGCAATCAGGTCGAAGTAGTTTTTCAACTGCGTCGGGATGTTGAAGTTGTACATAGGCGCCGCGATAACAATAACGTCGTGGGCTTTCAGCTCCGCAATCAGTTCATCAGAGAGCGCCAGCGCTTCCTGTTGACGCGGGGTCAGCGCAGCGTCGCTCGGACGCAGGGCACCCACCAGCTCGCCATCCAGTACCGGGATTGGGTTTGCTGCGAGGTCGCGAACGGTGATTTCGTCTGCGGAGTGTTTTTCACGCCACTGTTCAACAAAATAATCAGACAACTGACCGGACTGAGAGTACCCTGCCAGAATACTGGATTTGAGGACTAATACCTTGCTCATGGGTGTTTCCTTGTATGTGTTTGAAAGGGGGATGCCCCGTTGCTTGTTGACACTTTATTCACAATCCTGCCGCAGTGATAGCGCAATATATCGAATCCTATGTTCGAAATTATTGAACGACACACGGTTAGCGCCGATGTGGTAATCTATACCCAACATCGAAATGAGATTTTATCAGGCAGAGCACTGCCCTCTAACGTTATGACAGAACAACAAAAATTGACTTTCCACAGCCTGCAACAACAGCTGGAATCGCTGATGTTGCGTGACCGCCAGCGCTTTGCTCGTCGCCTGCACGGTGTGAAGAAGGTTAAAAATCCTGATGCACAACAGGCCATTTACCAGGAGATGGCGAAAGAGATTGAACAGGCGGCAGGTAAAGTCCTGCTGCGTGAAGCGGCACGTCCTGACATCACTTACCCGGACAACCTGCCGGTGAGTCAGAAAAAACAGGATATCCTCGAAGCCGTTCGTGACCATCAGGTGGTGATTGTGGCGGGGGAAACCGGCTCCGGGAAAACCACGCAGTTACCCAAAATCTGTATGGAACTGGGGCGCGGCATTAAAGGATTGATTGGTCATACGCAGCCGCGTCGTCTGGCGGCGCGTACCGTCGCCAACCGTATTGCTGAGGAACTGCAAACGGAGCCGGGCGGCTGTATCGGCTATAAAGTTCGTTTTAGCGATCACGTCAGCGACAACACGATGGTCAAGCTGATGACCGACGGTATCCTGCTGGCGGAAATCCAGCAGGACAGACTGCTGATGCAGTATGACACCATCATTATTGATGAAGCGCACGAACGCAGCCTGAACATCGATTTTCTGCTCGGCTATCTGAAAGAGCTGTTGCCGCGTCGCCCGGATCTGAAAATTATCATCACCTCCGCGACCATCGACCCTGAGCGTTTTTCACGCCACTTTAATAATGCGCCAATCATCGAAGTATCTGGCCGAACCTATCCGGTTGACGTGCGCTATCGCCCGATAGTCGAAGACGCGGACGATACCGAACGCGATCAGCTGCAGGCGATTTTTGACGCGGTGGATGAGCTGGGACGCGAGAGCCCCGGCGATATTCTGATCTTTATGAGCGGCGAGCGTGAAATCCGCGACACCGCCGATGCGCTCAATAAACTCAATCTGCGCCATACCGAAGTGCTGCCGCTGTATGCCCGGCTTTCTAATAGTGAACAGAACCGGGTCTTCCAGTCGCACAGCGGGCGTCGCATTGTGCTGGCGACCAACGTGGCGGAAACCTCGCTGACGGTGCCTGGCATTAAGTATGTGATTGACCCCGGCACCGCACGTATCAGCCGCTACAGTTTCCGTACCAAAGTCCAGCGACTGCCGATTGAACCGGTGTCGCAGGCCTCCGCTAACCAGCGTAAAGGCCGCTGCGGACGTGTGTCGGAAGGGATCTGTATCCGCCTCTATTCTGAAGACGATTTCCTGTCGCGCCCGGAATTTACCGATCCTGAAATCCTGCGTACCAACCTGGCGTCCGTCATTCTGCAAATGACGGCGCTGGGGCTGGGCGACATTGCGGCGTTTCCGTTTGTCGAAGCGCCAGATAAACGCAACATCCAGGATGGTGTACGCCTGCTGGAAGAGCTGGGCGCGATCGCCACCGATGAACAGCAGACCGCATACAAACTGACGCCGCTCGGTCGCCAGTTATCGCAGTTGCCGGTGGACCCGCGTCTGGCGCGGATGGTACTGGAAGCGCAAAAACATGGCTGCGTGCGCGAGGCGATGATCATCACCTCCGCGCTGTCCATCCAGGATCCGCGTGAGCGCCCGATGGACAAAAAGCAGGCGTCCGACGAAAAGCATCAGCGCTTTCACGATAAAGAGTCTGATTTCCTGGCGTTTGTGAATCTGTGGAACTACCTCGGTGAGCAGCAGAAAGCGCTATCGTCGAATCAGTTTCGCCGTCAGTGCAAAGTCGACTTCCTTAACTACCTGCGCGTACGCGAGTGGCAGGATATCTACACGCAGTTGCGTCAGGTGGTGAAAGAGCTTGGTATTCCGGTGAACAGTGAACCCGCAGAGTATCGAGAGATTCATATCGCGCTGCTCACCGGTTTGCTTTCCCATATCGGCATGAAGGATGCTGATAAGCAGGAGTTTACCGGCGCGCGTAACGCCCGCTTTTCCATCTTCCCCGGTTCGGGTTTATTTAAAAAACCGCCGAAGTGGACGATGGTTGCCGAACTGGTGGAAACCAGTCGACTGTGGGGACGCATCGCCGCACGAATCGACCCCGAGTGGGTGGAACCGGTCGCGCAGCATCTGATCAAACGTTCATACAACGAACCGCACTGGGAACGGGCGCAGGGTGCCGTGATGGCGACGGAAAAAGTCACCGTTTACGGCCTGCCGATTGTCGCCGCGCGTAAGGTCAACTACAGCCAGATCGATCCTGTGCTTTGCCGTGAGCTGTTTATCCGTCACGCGCTGGTGGAAGGCGACTGGCAGACACGCCACGCGTTCTTTCGAGAGAACCTGAAACTGCGCGCCGAAGTGGAAGAGCTGGAGCACAAATCGCGCCGCCGCGACATTCTGGTCGACGACGAAACGCTGTTCGAATTCTATGACCAGCGCATCAGCCATGATGTTATCTCCGCGCGTCACTTTGACAACTGGTGGAAGAAAGTCAGTCGCGAAACCCCGGATCTGCTCAACTTTGAAAAAAGTATGCTGATTAAAGAGGGGGCGGAAAACATCAGCAAGCTGGATTACCCGAACTTCTGGCATCAGGGCAATCTTAAGCTGCGGTTGAGCTATCAGTTTGAACCCGGCGCGGATGCCGACGGCGTTACCGTCCACATTCCTCTGCCGTTGTTAAACCAGGTGGACGAGAGCGGCTTTGAATGGCAAATTCCCGGCCTGCGCCGCGAACTGGTTATCGCTCTGATTAAATCGTTACCGAAACCGGTACGGCGTAACTTTGTGCCCGCGCCTAACTATGCTGAAGCGTTTTTAGGCCGCGTGACGCCGCTCGAGCTGCCGCTGCTGGATTCACTGGAACGTGAACTGCGCCGGATGACTGGCGTAACGGTTGACCGCGAAGCCTGGCAGTGGGATCAGGTGCCCGATCACCTGAAAATGACCTTCCGGGTGGTGGATGACAAAAACAAAAAGCTCCAGGAAGGGCGCTCTTTGGCCGATTTGAAAGATGCGCTGAAGAGCAAAGTGCAGGAAACGCTCTCCGCCGTTGCCGATGACGGTATCGAACAGAGCGGCTTGCATATCTGGAGTTTTGGTCAGCTACCGGAAAGCTACGAACAGAAACGCGGCAACTACAAAGTGAAAGCCTGGCCCGCGCTGGTGGATGAGCGCGACAGCGTCTCCATCCGGTTGTTCGACAATCCACTGGAACAACAGCAGGCGATGTGGTGCGGGTTGCGCCGCCTGTTACTGCTGAATATTCCGTCGCCGATCAAGTATCTGCACGAGAAGCTGCCGAACAAAGCCAAACTTGGCCTGTACTTTAACCCGTACGGCAAGGTGCTGGAACTGATCGACGACTGTATCTCCTGCGGCGTAGACCAGTTGATTGACGCCAACGGCGGGCCGGTGTGGACGGAAGAGGGCTTTGCGGCGTTGCATGAGAAAGTCCGTGCCGAGTTGAACGAAACGGTTGTCGACATTGCAAAACAGGTTGAACAGATCCTGACGGCTGTTTTCACTATCAACAAACGCCTGAAAGGGAGGGTGGATATGACCATGGCGCTGGGACTTTCCGATGTCAAAGCGCAAATGGGCGGGCTGGTGTATCGCGGTTTCGTCACCGGTAACGGCTTTAAACGCCTTGGCGACACGCTGCGTTATTTGCAGGCGATTGAAAAACGGCTGGAAAAACTGGCTACCGATCCACACCGCGATCGGGCGCAGATGTTGAAAGTCGAAAGCGTACAGCAAGCCTGGCAGCAGTGGTTCAACAAACTGCCGCCAGCGCGTCGTGACGATGAGGATGTCAAAGCGATCCGCTGGATGATTGAAGAACTGCGCGTCAGCTACTTTGCCCAACAGTTAGGAACACCTTATCCGATCTCGGATAAGCGTATTCTGCAAGCAATGGAGCAGATTAGCGGCTAGCGTTTTTCATGCCAGCGCATGAAATTACGGCCAGCATTTGCTGGCCGTTTTGCTGATTACAGGGTTGACGTTTGCGCGTCAATAACGGCTGTGCGGCGACGGCGGCTGGCGAAGAAAATCGCCGTCAGTGAGATGGCGACGGTGGTCATCAGATAGATGGCGACAGGTACCCAGTCGCCATCGTATTTTGCCAACAGGCCGGTGGCGATCAGCGGGGCGGTTCCGCCCGCCAGTGCCGCGCCAATCTGATACCCCAGCGTAATACCGGTATAGCGAACGTTAGCGCTAAAGATTTCAGAACACAGGGTGCCCAGAACGGCGGTCACCGGCGCCCACAAGATGCCAAACATGATGACCGTGGCGACCACAATTCCCCAGGTGGTGCCGGTATTGAGTAACAGGAACCACGGAACAATAAACAGCCCCAGCGCAAACACGCTGATAGCGTACATTTTTTGGCGTCCCACCTTATCGGAAAGCAGCCCCATCAGCGGGATCATCACCGTGGCAACCAGCGCGCCCAGCGTGACCGCTTCCAGCACCTGGGATTTTTGGTAGGTTAACGTGGTGGTGGCGTAGCTGACGACAAAGGTCGAGAAAATATAGAACGGCGCGGTTTCAACCACTTTCAACCCGGCGGCAATCAGCACTTCACGCCAGTGATTCGTCAGCGTATCGCGCAGCGGCGCTTTGGCAACCTGACCGGACTGTTTCACCTTTTTAAATTCCGGCGTTTCATCGATATCTTTGCGGATCCACAGCCCCAACAGCACCAGTACGGAACTTAACAGGAACGGAATACGCCAGCCCCAGGAGAGGAAGTCTTCTTCACTGAATAACGTCATCAGTGAAACGATAAACGTGGCCATCAGCATACCGATGGTGACGCCCGCCTGCGGGATGCTGCCAAAAAAGCCTTTGCGTTTTTCGGGCGCATATTCATACGCCAGTAACAGTGCGCCGCCCCATTCGCCACCGATGCCCATCCCCTGAATGACACGCATCAGAATCAGTAAAATCGGTGCCCAGATGCCGATCATCTCATAGGTCGGCAACAGGCCAATCATCACGGTTGCGCCCCCCATCAGCGAGAGGGTCAGCACCAGCGTTTTTTTACGCCCGATACGATCGCCAATGTGGGCAAACAATACCCCGCCGATAGGACGAATGAAAAAGGTGAGGGAGAACGACAGATAAGAGAGAATCAGCCCAATGACCGGATCAACCATCGGGAAGAAGATTTTGTTAAATACCAGGGCGGCAGCGGTGCCATATAAAAAATAATCAAACCACTCTATCGCGCTGCCGGTCAGACTGGCGATGAGTACTTTTTTGTTTTTCTTCAAAATAGCCGTGCTGCTTTCATGCGTTGTCATTACTGGGAACCTCGCCACAAAGAGTGTAAATCAGGTGATACCCGAAGCGGTGTGGGTGCAACCTGCTGCGTTACAAAAGTTGTTAAATTGTTAATCAAGCTAGAATTGTTTGTAATATTTAACAAGTGACAAGACCAGTAAAAGGGCTAAACAGGCAACATTTTTGCAGCGCGATTCACTGTTTTTTACCGCAATGGTAAGTCAATGCTTTATTCGTGGCGTCATTGACAGGATAATCTCCAGGTGCAACCGCGACTTTTTTAGTTATTTCGTGTTATTTCACAGAGATGATAAAAAGTGCTGAAATTCAACAGACCGTCTTTCAGAGTGATCCGCTATTTTCGCGAAGTGAGTTCGGTACCCTGCAGTGAACAATGAGGAGGAATCATGAACATGCGTCAATTTCCGCCACTGTCCGAAGTGACGTTACAGGCAGTGAACACCGTTGGCCAATGGCTGGCGCAAAACGATTTCTCAGCAGAGGAACCCTTTCAGGCTGACTGCGTCATTCTGGCCGGAAATGCCGTCATCCCCACCATTGATGCGGCTTGCAAAATAGCGAAAGAGCAGCGTATTCCATTGTTGATAAGCGGCGGGATTGGTCATTCAACGACGTTCCTCTATTCGGCGATCGCAGAGCACCCGCGCTATAACACGATACGTACCACCGGGCGGGCCGAAGCCGCAATTTTGGCCGACATTGCCAATCAGTTTTGGCAAATACCCGGCGAATCCATTTGGGTGGAAGACCAGTCAACAAACTGCGGAGAGAACGCCCGTTTTAGCTGTGCATTACTCCGTCAGGCGCCGGTGACCATTAACACGGCGATTGTGGTGCAAGACCCCACCATGCAGCGACGTACGCTGGCGACCTTCCGGCGTGTGACGAAGGATGATCCCGACGCCCCGCGCTGGCTCAGCTTCCCTGGTTTTACGCCGGAGTTACGCCATCGGGAAGAGGGCGTTGATTTTGCGAATGCGGAACAAGGGGTGTGGCCTGTTGATCGTTACCTGTCATTAATTGCCGGAGAACTCCCACGAGTGCGGGATAATGAGGGCGGTTACGGGCCGCGCGGGCGTGATTTTATTGTCCACATTGACATTCCCGATGAGGTTGAGGCAGCCTGGCAGATCCTGCAAGACGATGAAGTCCTGAATCAGGCCATCGATAGCCGTTCCCTGCGTTAACCGATCATTTTTGCCCGTTTGCGCTGACTTTTGCTCAAACGGGCATGATTTTTCTGCACCTGCGTCCCTCCTGCGCCTGTTTCAGGGCTTCTTTTATGAACTGCTTCACAAAGTCGCTAACCTGACGGCAGCATCTGCTTCGTGATTGATATTAATTAACAATGATTTTACTTGTTAAAAACAAATCAATTACAGGAGCAGCGCATGTCAGCACCCGTACAACACCCGATGTATATCAATGGCCAGTTTGTGAGCTGGCAGGGAACGTCATGGATTGATGTGGTTAATCCTGCAACGGAAGCACTGATTTCCCGCATTCCCGATGGCAGCGCAGAAGAGGCGCGTCAGGCTATTGATGCGGCGGAACGCGCTCAGCCTGGCTGGGAGGCACTGCCCGCCATACAACGGGCGGGATGGCTGCGAAAAATTGCGGCGGGTATCCGCGAGCGTGCAGCAGAAATTAGCGCCTTGATCGTTGAGGAAGGCGGGAAAATTCAGCAACTGGCGCAGGTAGAAGTCGCTTTCACGGCCGATTACATCGACTACATGGCGGAGTGGGCGCGCCGCTACGAAGGCGAAATTTTGCAAAGTGACCGTCCGGGTGAAAATATTCTGTTGTTCAAACGCGCGCTTGGCGTGACCACCGGGATCCTCCCGTGGAATTTCCCGTTCTTTTTGATTGCCCGTAAGCTGGCACCGGCGCTACTGACCGGGAATACCATCGTAATTAAACCCAGTGAGTTCACCCCCAATAATGCCATTGCTTTTGCGCAAATTGTGCATGAAGTGGGTTTGCCTGCCGGGGTCTTTAACCTGGTGTTAGGGCGGGGTGAAACCGTGGGACAGGAGTTGGCGGGCAACCCGAAAGTGGCGATGGTCAGTATGACCGGTAGCGTCGCGGCGGGTGAGAAAATCATGACGGCGGCGGCGAAAAATATCACCAAAGTGTGTCTGGAACTGGGCGGCAAAGCGCCTGCGATTGTGATGGACGATGCGGATGTGGAACTGGCCGTGAAAGCGATAGTTGATTCCCGGGTGATCAACACCGGACAGGTATGTAACTGTGCGGAACGCGTCTATGTGCAAAAAGGGATCTACGATCGCTTCGTTAATCGACTGGGCGAGGCGATGAAAGCGGTACAGTTTGGCGATCCGGCACAGCGGGATGATATCGCCATGGGGCCATTGATTAACGCCGCAGCGCTGGCGCGGGTAGAGCAAAAAGTGGCGAAGGCGGTACAGGAAGGGGCCAGAGTGGTGCTGGGCGGCAAAGCGGTTGAGGGGAAAGGCTACTATTATCCGCCAACCCTGCTGCTGGATGTCCGTCAGGAGATGGCCATCATGCACGAAGAAACATTTGGGCCGGTACTGCCTGTCGTGGCGTTTGACACCCTGGAAGAGGCGTTGCAGATGGCAAATGACAGCGAGTATGGTCTTACGTCGTCTATTTATACCCAGAATCTGAGCGTTGCAATGCAGGCTATCAAAGGGCTGAAGTTTGGTGAAACCTACATCAACCGCGAAAACTTTGAAGCGATGCAGGGTTTTCACGCCGGTTGGCGAAAATCGGGGATTGGCGGCGCCGACGGCAAGCACGGGCTGAATGAATATCTGCAAACGCAGGTTGTCTATCTGCAGTCCTGACAGGCAAGCAGAACCGGGCAGGCCGGGTGAGCGTGAACGCCACCCGGCCACACCCTCATCGTTTAAAGTTTGACGAATTTCTCCAGGGTACGAATCAGTTGGGTGACAAATCCGTACTCGTTATCGTACCAGGCGACCGTTTTCACCAGTTGCAGATCGCCGACTTCTGTAATCTCTGTTTGCGTGGCGTCAAACACCGAACCAAAGTGGGAGCCGATAACGTCGGAAGAGACGATTTCTTCATCGGTGTAGCCAAAGGATTCATTATTCTCCGTCGCCTTTTTCAGCGCGTTGTTAACCTCTTCAGCGGTCACCTTTTTACCCAGAATCGAGACCAGTTCCGTTACCGATCCGGTTTTGACAGGAACACGCTGAGCATGACCTTTCAGTTTGCCGCTCAATTCCGGTATCACCAGGCCAATCGCTTTAGCGGCACCGGTGGTATGGGGGATGATATTTTCTGCCGCCGCCCGTGATGCGCGCAGATCCTTGCCTCGCGGGCCATCGACCAGTGATTGCGTGCCGGTATAGGCGTGAATGGTGGTCATGGTGCCGACCTGAATACCGAAGTTGTCATGCAGCGCTTTGGCCATCGGCGCGAGGCAGTTGGTGGTGCAGGAGGCGACAGAGACAATCTGGTCGCTGGCCGTCAGCGTCTCATCATTGACGTTGAAGACAATGGTTTTCATCTCGCCTGCTGGCGCTGAGATCAGCACTTTTTTCGCACCGGCGTCGAGGTGTGCGTGGGCTTTTTCTGCAGAGGTATAGAAACCGGTACATTCAATGATGAACTCCGCGCCGGTGGTTTTCCAGGGAATATTTTTAGCCTCTTTTTCTGCGTAAACGGCAATTTTCTTGCCATCAACAATCAGCGCATCCTCAGTAAAATCAACGCTCCAGGGGAACGGGCCGTAGTTAGAGTCATGCTTTAACAGATAGGCGAGTATTTTGGGGGAGGTGAGATCGTTAATCGCCACCACATCCGCATTGCTCTTCACTTCCAGCAGACGTCGCAGCACCAGGCGACCGATACGACCAAAACCGTTAATGCCAATTTTACTCATGATTTTCTCCTGTCAGGGTAGGGCAATACGCCACATTTTTTCCCTACCAGGCTTAGTCCACTCTGCCGTTGCGGGCAATGACCATTGTTGCGACCTGGCGTAACCGATTGAAAACGAGGGAACAAAAGTTAATGAATTTTTAACAAAAGCCCGCTATGTTGGCGCTTTATTGTTTTTATTCAGGAATTGTTATGGGCAATAAGTATTCAAGCCTGCAAATTGGTATTCACTGGCTGGTTTTTTTACTGGTGGTAGGCGCCTACTGCGCCATGGAATTACGCGGGTTTGCACCGCGCAGCTATCGTCCGTGGTTCAATGTAGTCCACGTTTCATGCGGTATCTCGATTCTGGTATTGATGGTGACGCGTCTTTTAGTCCGGCTTAAGTATCCCGCGCCGCCGATCGTGCCAAAACCGAAGCCGATGATGACCGGTTTTGCACACCTTGGGCATTTGGTTATCTACCTGCTGTTTATTGTTCTGCCGGTCATTGGCCTGCTGATGATTTACAACCGGGGAAATCCCTGGATTGCATTTGGGATTGTGATGCCACATGCCACCGAAGCCAATTTTGACCTGGCGGATACGCTGAAATCCTGGCACGTCACGCTGGCAAACCTGGGTTATTTTGTGATTGCTCTGCATGCCGCCGCCGCGCTGATACATCACTATTTCTGGAAAGATAATACGCTGTTGCGCATGATGCCGCGTAAACGTTCCTGACGTCACACAGCGCCCTGCATCTGCGTAACACTGTTCACGTAAACCAATGAATGAGGGGAAACACCGGGATTTGGTTCCCGGAGGGACGCCAAACCCGGTGGTCGCCCCGTATATCCCGGTTTTAAACTCACAGTGTGACGTATTTGTGGGGGGCTTTGAACGGGGGAGAGAAAGCACCTGCGTCTAACCAGACCCGTACGCAGGTGAAAAAAACGGGTCTACATCGGAAGCGGCTATTATATTCATTTGTATGACAAATACAAACGAGTTTAATCGCATGCTTGCACACGCTCCCCCGGTTATCCGCACCCTAAACATGGATAAAGCCTGTTCGGCGAACTACGCTTAGAAGGTTATAGATATCGGGAGGGGTTATGCTGACTCACTCTGAAGCCCGACGCTGGGCGACGCTCATGCTGAAATCGGCGCTGTGTGATGGTATGAAGGGGGATGAGATCTGCAGACAAGTGCATCTGGTTTGCGACAAACACGGAAAAGAGTGCCTTGAAGAGCTTATCGAAGAGATATTGATTGAAGCAGGACGCATTGGTCCTCAACACAGTACCGGAGAATACCGGCATCATTAAACCACCGCCAGGCGATACGCCGCCTGCGTGAAAGAAACCCCGAAACCCGGACACCTGACGGTTCGGGGTTTTGTGCGCATTCCCCGTTGTATCATTCACATGAACTCTCCAAACAGCGGATCATCGTTTTACAGCCGCCATCAAACGTTGTTACCATAGCCCAATAGCATGAAGTGAATTATGTAACTCATTGATGTAGAAATGTAATTTATCGAATTTCAGGTGGGCAAATTACTGTGCGTAGACGTCTTGCGCTGTGCAAGCTCTGAGCTAATACGGTTTGCTGCCGTATACCCGACGTCTTTAGTGCATCCAGTGATCCGTGCCATGACGTCATCCGTGCTTAATGACATTCAAATTATCTTAAAATTTTTCATAAAGTGAACAATCCGAAGCTATCTTGAATATGAGGACAGAAAAATACAGCAATAAAATTCAGAGGTACTTTTATGAAAAAGAGTGTCCTGATGTTATGCGCATTTGCATTGGTGAGTTGCACTGGAAAAGACAGGGCTCCGTATGGGGAAAAAGGTGCAGTATTTTGCAATGAACGTTACTTAATACCCAATAGTGGCCCCTTTGATGAAACGACGATTAACGTAGCTACACATGGATATCTATATGCTGTTGCCTCTGCATTAACGCTACAAAAAAACAACAGCGAAAGCGAAGATCATTACTTCGCTACTCCATCCCGAATGACCGTTCTTGAAAATCACAATTTAGAAAAGACATGCTTCTCTGCCACAACATTTTTAGTTAAAGGACGGTCGCCTGACGAACGAGATGAGATCGTAATCGCATATCGGGGTTCAGATGACCTTTGTGATTGGATATCAACGAATTTAAACCCTTTTCCGTACAAAAAACAGTATAACCAGGCAGTGGAATATACGCAGCAAATCCTAAAATCATATGACACAGGCAAAGAAAAAATTGTCGTTACAGGGATCTCGCTGGGAGGCGGGTTGGCAGTTCATGTTGCAAAAGCCCCGGAGACAAGAAGTAAAATAGATGAAGTATGGGCAATAAATCCCAGCCCCAGAACCTATGCAGATAGTAACTTCGATAGCAGGATATGGTTGGCTTCAACAGATACAGAAATTCTTCGTAAAACCAGAACCCGTTCATTTCTCTGGGTTCCTGGTTGGGGGGCAATTGTTGGTCCAGATAACCAGATGTCATCCAACTTTTATTTAATTAAATCGAATAGTATTTATGGACATTTTAGATGGAATATCGTTAAACAAATGTTGTTCGTAGCTGATTATGGATTATCAGACAGAGGACGTAACCCCGCTACAACTGAGCCACTAGCTATTATTAGGGCATCAAAATTTGCATCATGCGGAATCGCAAAATATGAATAAAAACCCCGCTTACGCGCTGAGCGATCCCCATAAAATCAGTGCTAATAAACCAGCATCACATTTCGGTAGGTTCTGGCGAGGTGGGTAAGGATGGTACTGTTAAAATTAGCGGAGAATGCCGTAAGGTGTTCTCCGCTAATGTCAGGAATGAGAGCACACGCCGTGATTTCACACTGTTTGCGTGATATCTCAGATGCGATCCTTTGTTTTGAGCATTATACCCAATTAGCCACAGGGCAACTGTTGCGAGAGTCGCCAGTAAACTCAGCACCCTTATCCGTCCCTCAGTTCTGCTGTGGCTGCCCCGAATACCAAAACCAAAGCGTTAGCGAAGGTTTTGCTCGATTTGCATCCTCCGACTGTACTGCTGAAAATAAGCCAGGACTCTTTTGCCGATGCCCGCCCGTCACGCTCCTGCGAATAACGGGAGACAGAAGTCTCCTGCGCCATTTCCTGACACGCCTACGCCAATCATATGACGAACCCATGGGTTGCTTAAGTGATAAGGCATTTTCTTCGTGTGCGTGGCGTAGGGCGGTTCTTATGTTAGATGCCAGTCAGCAAGCGTGGATCAGATACTGTTATGGGTTTGATCTCCATTTTGATTATCAAACAGAAGTATGCCGTCACATCTGGGAACGCTATATGAAACAACTGGTGGGCGTGAAGATCCAGAAGCGAGTGCTACAGCGTTTAATTCAGCTTGTGTGGCTAGCGGTACAGGATATGGCGACTAAGAATCGAAATGATACTTACAAGGAATATGCAGGTGCATCATTAGCTACGCTAATTAATGTAGAACGTTCTACTTGGTTAAGGGGGTATTCGAAGCATTGGCAGGAAATGAAGCGATTACTATGTGAATTTGATGTGAGTGTATTAATAAATCTAGACAGTAAATTTTATTGTAACATATAAAAATAGGGTTATGTGCAGGAGGGTATGATTAGGTAGCTATCATTCAAAACGACTGCTTTAAACGCTGTTTAAAAGCAGTTTTTTTGCAGGTTGCTCTAACGGATAGACATGATGTAAAGTTGCTGCTATAACTGTTGGATCCGTCGATATCGATTTAGAATCATGTATTTATGATTTTTCACGTTGAGTTATGATTACGGATATTAACAAGAGAAATAATGATTGTGATATTATAGTTGTAGGATATTAAATAAAAATCAGACAGCTTATTAGTTTAAAGGTGATTATATGGATATTAATGGGTTTAGAAATTTGTGCGACGCTATTATATCAAATGGAAATGTTATTGAGCGAAGCACAGATGATGCCTATCTCCTAATAGGGGAGTGCTGCAATGGTTATGCTGAAGTAGTTAGGAGAAAAAGTAGAGACCTAATAAAGCGCATTATATTCGATAGTGTGGTCAATCATAGTAATCCGAAGCCATACCTAAATGTTTTGGAAGTTATATTTGATGCTTCTAGAAGTCATTCAGGTGTAAATAAAGACATAAATTTTCCCAATAAGGATGAATTCAATGATTGGGATAAGATCATTGAAGTGGCTTTGAGCACTAAAAATACGTCACATTTTTTTAGAGTTGAAGAGGATTATCCGGTTACTTACAATAAAGAAATAGAATTTTCAAAGGCTTGTAGAAGACTTTCTGAGCAAGGCATTTCTTTTGATTTTGAAAATGGCAATATTTTCATTGATAAGGGCTCTTATGATTTGGTGCTTCAGATTATCGACGGTTTCATAGAAAAAATTGGTGGTATATCAATACTTGATTACACGTTCCGCATGCTGGAAACTATATATGAACCTTCGCAGGAAAGATTCCATATTTATAGAAAGACTACTCAAGGAGTGGACTACATTAAACCAGAGATCCCATGGGGGTATTTAATAGCTCTGGGCGAAAAAAACCTTAATCGACGACCGAAAACAACCGGGCAAAAAAATGTTGATAATTTTAATTTGTTTTTGCAGTTCATAACTGACCTTGTTACTACTTTTGAAATACAACCGTATATTGTTTGGGAGTCTATATATGTAGATAATATCAAAGCGGTTGAGTTTCTTCAAGAAAATGTGCTCTATGATAATTTGATTTCATTTTTCCAACTGAACAGTAAATATGCTTCTAAGATAATCAATGCTGTAGAAAAACATTGGAGACAGGAGAGTATTGCGAGCTTTGGTTTTAATTTAAATGATGTTATAAAAGTAGGGCTCGCTATTATTGAATCTTCAAATCCAAAATACATCGCACAGATCACCAAATCGAAAATCAGCAAAAAAAGTGGGTTGCAGCTAAATTTAATCAATAGAATTATAAATGACATTTATGCAAAGAAAAATAATTTTGAAATAGGTTTTCCTCCTTCTGGTGAGGCAATGGATCATGTTACATCTCCTCTTTCAGATATTCATGGTGTATACCTTGCATTACCTAAGCCAATAACATGCCTTGCCGTGTTAAATACCATTTTAAATCATATTAGTAGACCTGATGGTGTTTTTGATAATGCTCAAGACAGCTCGGTAGGGAAGTTCATTGAAGAATTTGTATATACTCAGGTAAGCCAGAGTGGTGTGAAATGTTTCAGAGGGGATTACAGAACTATAGATAAAAAAATCAAAGGTGATTGTGATCTCCTAATAAAGGCTGATGGTTATATTTTTATATTCGAAATGAAAAAGAAGGCTTTAACAAGAAAAGCAATGTCAGGTACTGATTACCAAATCATAAAAGATCTTGCTGATAGTGTCATGCGTTCGCAATCACAGTGCGCAAAAATAGAATATGTATTACTGACTGACAAACAACTTACTTTGACTGATGGCGGACAGGATGTAACGATACCTTACAATGGGGAACGTGTTGTTAAGGTTTCTTTGAGTTTGCATGATTTTGGTGCTCTGCAAGATAAAATCATTCTTTCTACAATTTTAAAATTATCATTGCAGGTACACTTTAGTGCTAAGGAAAACGAAGCAAACAAAAAATTGGCAAGTTGGAAGCAATATGTTGATCTTTTTCACGATTACACCATGAAATCTCGCGAGTTGCATGAGTTAAAGGATGAGCATTTTATGGATAATATGTTCATGAGCATCCCTCAACTTCTAACAATTTTGGATGATGTCAACAATGAAAATGAATTTAGAGACTTGAGTAAAAGCTCACAACATATGACTTACTCTACGCGATGCTTTTACAAAGAGTATAGTTTACATAAAAAATTGAGAGCATATAAAGGACAATAAATAGCGCTTTATTTATACATAAACTTGCAAAGTGCAACAAATTAGGCTAAATTGTATGGTAATTTGATATCATGCCATTTTTACATCAACCCACATCATGTCGTGGGTTTTTTTGTAATTTAAAAACAGGGAAGCACATAGCGCCGTCCAACTAACCAGGGGTGGTTTGTCGGGTGGTGTACTAACTCATACTTCTGATATGATTCCCTCATCAATGGCTTGGCAAGGCATACCGTTTCGCGTTCCAATTGATACGAATGAATTTATTTCACTAGCATTAAGCAACATCCCCAAGATGACTATGAAGCTTGAGACTGCCACTGATTATAAAGGGTTAATGCTTACCGCGGGAGCAGCGTTGGTTGGTGGCGTCATCCCTGCCATAATTGCCGGGGTCACATTTTGGATAAATGCTAGGAACGTAAAACGCGAAAGGGAAGCACAGCAAACATTCTTGAGTGATGAAAGGAGCATTCAGCAACAATTTTTAAAAGATGAACGAATTGCTCAAGGTGAGTCTCTAGAGGCGGACAGGAATGCACAACTATTAATCGCCACTAAAAATTTCAATATGCAGGTTCTTTCTGCAAATAGACAGGCATGGATAAATTCTTTCCGAGATTTTGTTTCTGAATATTGTGCTCTGGCAAATAAAAATCTGTCTGCTAGCGCTGATTGTAAAAATCAAAAAATTGCGTTTGATGGCATATCAGAAATTTGTGAGCGTGATAATCCATCACAGAATGATTTAAAATTATATGATAAAGTCTATAGCGAGTTGATTTCATCGACGCAGCTATTAGATGATGTTAAGCATGAATCCGATCGTCTGAGATACAAAATAGAAATGATGTTGAATCCAACAGAAGATGACTCAAACAAAATATTAGAATCAATGAAGCGATTGCGTAATGTTTTAGCTTCATATGGTCTGGACGTAAAAGATTATGAAGCATCTTATGCGGATCTTTATGATGAAATTAGAACACTAACCTCTTGTTCGCAATTCCTTCTGAAAAAGGAATGGGGCCGAGTTAAAACGGCATTTAATGATTATTTAAACTAAAACCCGCATGGCGGGTTTTTTTATGTCTGCAATTCAGGAGGGAACATGCAGAACTACACCCCGTCAGGGGGATGGGGGCCGGTACTTCATTTTTTACACGAGAACAGAATGGCAATTCAGGGCGCATTAACGGCGTTCTTTATCGCGTTGCTTTTCTCTTTGTGGGATGGGGTGACGGCATTTTTGGGGTTATCACCCATGCGGTGAATGATATGCGAACGATGGAATTTGATGATAATCCTGTGATGTGAAGGATTGGATCGAGCGCATTTTTGGGGGCAAAATACTGTTTGGGGGCAATTTGGGGGCAGTAAAAAGTACTGTAATGTCCGATAGCGCCTTTTGAAAATATCGGGTAAATACATGATAACCATAGAAAACTTAATGTTTACATAAGGTTGCTTAAAACGGTACTATACCCCCCTATAGTATGGAGGGCATATGCCGCATTCCCCTGAAGATAAAAAACGTATTCTGACTCGCGTTCGTCGCATTCGCGGGCAGGTTGATGCGCTGGAACGGGCGCTGGAGTCCGGCGAACCTTGCCTGGCTATCCTGCAACAAATCGCGGCGGTGCGTGGAGCCTCTAACGGCCTGATGGGCGAGATGGTCGAGATCCACCTGAAAGATGAGCTGGTCAGCGGGGAAACCACGCCAGACCAGCGCGCGGTGCGCATGGCTGAAATCGGCCACCTTCTTCGTGCTTATCTAAAATAAATACATCACCTGACTATAAAGGGAAGAGACAAATGAAATCACGTGCAGCAGTTGCATTTGGCCCCGGCCAGCCGCTCAAAATTGTTGAGATTGACGTCGCACCGCCAAAGAAGGGTGAAGTGCTGGTTAAAATCACCCATACCGGGGTGTGCCATACCGATGCGTTTACGCTTTCTGGCGATGACCCGGAAGGGGTGTTCCCTGCGGTGCTGGGACACGAAGGCGGCGGCATCGTCGTTGAGGTTGGCGAAGGGGTGACCAGTCTGAAGCCTGGCGATCACGTCATTCCGCTGTACACGGCAGAGTGCGGCGAGTGTAAGTTCTGTAAGTCGGGTAAAACCAACCTGTGCCAGGCCGTTCGCGCCACGCAGGGGAAAGGTCTGATGCCGGACGGCACCACCCGTTTCTCCTACAACGGGGAACCCATTTATCACTATATGGGCACCAGTACCTTCAGTGAGTATACGGTTTGCGCAGAGATCTCTCTGGCGAAAGTGAACCCGCAGGCGCCGCTGGATAAAGTGTGTCTGTTGGGCTGTGGCGTGACCACCGGTATCGGCGCGGTGCATAACACGGCAAAAGTGAAAGAGGGCGACACCGTTGCCGTATTCGGTTTGGGCGGTATTGGTCTGGCAGTCATTCAGGGGGCGGTACAGGCGAAGGCCGGACGCATTCTGGCTATCGATACCAATCCAGAAAAATTCAAACTCGCTGCTGAAATGGGCGCGACTGACTTTATCAACCCGAACGATCATGACAAGCCAGTTCAGGATGTGATTGTTGAACTGACCGACGGCGGCGTCGACTTTAGCTTCGAGTGCATCGGTAATGTCAATGTGATGCGCGCCGCGCTTGAGTGCTGCCACAAGGGATGGGGCGAGAGCATTATTATCGGCGTAGCGGGAGCCGGTCAGGAGATCAAAACCCGTCCATTCCAGTTAGTCACCGGGCGTGTCTGGCGTGGTTCGGCCTTTGGCGGCGTCAAAGGGCGTTCACAGCTTCCGGGGATGGTGGAAGAGGCGATGAGCGGGAAAATCCAGTTGGATCCGTTTATTACCCACCGTTTGCCGCTGGAACAGATTAATGAGGCGTTCGATCTCATGCATCAGGGCAAATCTATCCGCACCGTTATCCATTTCGGCGATAACTAAGTCGTCCGCCAGCGGTATTCGCCGCTGGCACTTTCCTGAATTTCCCGGAATGAATTGTTCTGAAATGTGACGAGTACGGCGCTTTTCAGGGTAAGCCATTGTCGGAAAATGCCGATGATCCTCTCACGGGCGTGTTTTTGCGCATTCACCTACAAGAGAGTCGACGGTCATGGACAACACATCATCGATGCAAGCACCGCATAAGCTGGGCTTTTTGCATCATATCCGGCTGGTTCCGCTGTTTTCCTCCATTCTCGGTGGCATCCTGCTTTTGTTCGCGCTCAGTTCGGGGCTGGCAGGCTATTTTCTGTTGCAGGCCGACCGCGACCAACGCGATGTAACAGATGAAATCCAGGTGCGTATGGGGCTATCTAATAGTTCTGACCATCTGCGTACCGCGCGTATCAGTCTTATCCATGCTGGCGCCGCCAGCCGTATTGCCGAAATGGCGGACATGAAAGCGAATATCGCCGAGGCGGAAAAACGCATCAAACTGGCGCAGGAGGGGTTTAACGCTTACATGGCGCGCGCCGTGAAAACCCCTGCGGATGAAGCGCTGGACGACACGCTACGCACCCGCTTTAACGCCTACACCGACGGTTTGCAGCCGATGCTTAAATACGCCAGAAACGGCATGTTCGAAGCCATTATTAACCATGAAAATGAACAGGCGCGGCCGCTGGACAGCGCGTATAACGCCACGTTGCAGAACGCGGTAAAATTGCGAACGGAACGTGCAAACCAACTGAGCGGCGAGGCGCACCAGCGTAGCCAGTTGGGGCTGATGTTTATGATTGGCGCCTTTGCCCTGGCGCTGGTATTGACCCTGATGACGTTTATCGTGCTACGCCGCACCGTGATTCAGCCATTGCAACGCGCCGCCCGGCGTATCGAACAGATTGCCTCCGGCGATTTGACCCTCCAGGATGAACCCACCGGAGGCAGTGAAATTGGTCGACTGAGCCGTCATCTGCAAAAAATGCAGCACGCGCTGGTTCAGACCGTCGGCACGGTTCGTCAGGGCACGGAAGAGATCTATCGCGGCACCAGTGAAATTTCGGCGGGCAATAGCGACCTCTCTTCACGCACGGAACAGCAGGCGGCGGCGATCGAACAGACTGCCGCCAGCATGGAACAGTTAACCGCGACGGTGAAACAAAATGCGGATAACGCCCACCATGCCAGCACACTGGCGAAAGACGCCTCTGACAAAGCCAGTCGGGGCGGCCAGATGGTTTCTGGCGTGGTGAAAACGATGGGCAATATCGCCTCCAGTTCGAAGAAAATTTCCGAAATCACGGCGGTGATTAATAGCATTGCGTTCCAGACTAATATCCTGGCGCTAAATGCCGCCGTGGAGGCTGCACGCGCGGGCGAACAGGGGCGCGGATTCGCCGTTGTCGCCAGCGAAGTCCGCACCCTTGCCAGTCGCAGCGCGCAAGCGGCGAAAGAGATTGAAGGACTGATTAGCGAATCCGTCAGGCTTATCGATCAAGGCTCGGGTGAAGTGGTGGCCGCGGGCGACACAATGACGGAGATTGTTGCCGCGGTTAAACGGGTTACCGACATTATGCTGAACATTGCGGCCGCCTCTGATGAACAGAGCCGCGGTATTGTGCAGGTCAGCCAGGCCATTTCAGAGATGGATAAAGTGACGCAGCAAAACGCCTCGCTGGTTGAAGAAGCGTCTGCGGCGGCGGCCTCTCTGGAAGCGCAGGCTGCCCGATTAACCGACGCCGTAGGGACGTTTCGTTTGCAGGGCAAAAACCGGGGGACAAGCGTGTCGGGCGCATATTCACCGCGACCCGCCACAGCTCATAGCGATAATTGGGAAACGTTCTGAGTCAGAGGCCGGGGTTTACCCGGCCTTACTTTTTGTGAATGACCGACCGGGTAGCTAAAGCGAGACGACAAGACGAGGCGTCAGAGCGGCATCGATTTGCGAATCGTTGAAATCAACGTTTGTGCTGCACTGGAAAGGGTTGTATCGACCCGCGTGAGGATCCCGATGGGTTCACCGGGCCCCTGAGACGGAATCGGCAGCGACACCAGCGTCGCCTGACGTAAATCATCCCTGACGGCGCCGGAAGGCACGAACCAAACGTAGTCATAATCGACGGTAAGCTGACGCGAGAGTGACGCTGAAAGCGTTTCGATACAGCCGGAAGGCATTTTACAGCCCTGGCTTTCCAGTAAGGCTTCTGCGTTCTGCCGGGGGACGGTTCCCTTAGGGGAGACAACAACCGGCCAGTCCGTCACGCGACTCAGCGTTACCGTTTCCTGTAACAACGGGTGATTAGGGCGCACAACCAGTTTCAGGGATTCGAGAAACAGCAGTTCATAATTGAGTCCGCTCATCAAATCCGGGTCGGACATTCGGCCAATTCCCAGATCGATTTCTCCCGACTTCAGGCCCGCCAGCAGCATGGGATTGTTCATGGTCGCCACTTGCAGGGTCGTCTCTTTTTGTTGCTGATGAAATTGTCCAATAACGGCGGGGAGGATCCCCAGTGCGGCGGTGGGTAGGGCGCCAATGCGCACCACATCATGATTAAGGCCTTCCTTGCGGTTCAGCGCCTGTCCTGCGGTGTTTAGCGCATCAAGCACTTTCACTGCATGGGTAAGAAACTGCTCGCCAGGTAGCGTGAGCTGTGCGCCGAGGCGTCCACGCTCAAAAAGACGGGTTCCGGTCAATTGCTCCAGCTCGTTAAGCGTTTTGGAGAGGGCTGGTTGACTCAGGTTAAGGGTTTCAGCCGCGCGCCCCAGTGTTCCCTGTTGGGCGACGGCTACGAAAGTATGAAGGTGGCGCAAACGAATACGCTGACTGAACAAACCATTTTTTTCCATAATAGATGTTAAAAACAAAACAGTGTTGGTGACAAGTAAAGTTATTTGTTTTTGATAACCTAGCGGCAAATTATTATTAACATTTAAAGCATTTAAGTTACAACTGTTTTGTTTTGCTTATGTTTCATCCTGTTTAGCCGTGTATTTTCCGTTCGGGTGCACATCGCCCCTTTGCTGGGATGGCATAAACGAGGGCGGGGATGAATTCAGGCGAGATCACACTTCGTAAATTCTTCCCCCCAGAGTGAATAGCGTTTTCTACACTCCAGGTAATATTCACTGGAGGCATGACATTATGGCGAACACCATCACGGCAGATGAGATTCGGGAACACTTTTCGCAGGCAATGTCAGCAATGTACCAGCAGGAAGTGCCGCAATACGGCACATTGCTGGAACTTGTCGCTGATGTGAATCTCTCGGTACTGGAAAATAACCCGACGCTGCATGAAAAACTGGCCAACGCCGATGAACTGGCGCGGCTGAACGTGGAGCGCCACGGCGCGATTCGGGTGGGTACCGCAGAGGAACTTTCCACGCTACGCAGGATGTTCGCCATTATGGGAATGTATCCGGTGAGTTATTACGATCTTTCCCAGGCGGGCGTCCCGGTGCATTCCACCGCCTTTCGCCCCATTGATGATGCGTCGCTCTCCCGCAATCCGTTCCGCGTCTTTACCTCACTGTTGCGACTCGAGCTCATCGAGAACGAAGAACTCAGAAAACGGGCGGCGGAGACTCTGGCAAAGCGCGATATTTTTACCCCGCGTTGTCATGCACTGTTGGATGAATTTGACGCGCAGGGCCATTTTACCCCTGCACAGGCGCGAGAATTTGTTCAGCAAGCGCTGGAAACGTTTCGCTGGCATCGACATGCCACCGTTGATGAGGCGACATACCACGCGCTGCATAACGAACACCGCCTGATTGCAGACGTGGTGTGTTTCCCCGGCTGCCATATTAATCACCTGACGCCGCGTACGCTGGACATCGACCGGGTGCAATCCATGATGCCGGAGTGCGGAATCGAACCGAAAATTTTGATTGAAGGCCCGCCACGCCGCGAGGTGCCTATCTTGTTGCGCCAGACCAGTTTTAAAGCGCTGGAAGAACCCGTGTTGTTTGCTGGCGAAATGCAGGGAACCCACTCGGCGAGGTTTGGTGAAATCGAACAGCGCGGCGTGGCGCTGACCCCGAAAGGCCGTGAACTGTATGACACGCTGCTGCAAAAGGCCGGGACAGGTAAAGATAATCTCACGCACCAGCTTCATCTACAGGAGGTGTTCAAATCCTTTCCCGACAGCGAATTTCTCCTGCGCCAGCAGGGGCTGGCCTGGTTTCGCTATCGCCTGACGCCATCGGGCGAGGCGCATCGCCAGGCGATCCACCCGGGGGATGATCCGCAACCGCTGATTGAGCGCGGGTGGGTGGTGGCGCAACCTATTACCTACGAAGATTTTCTGCCGGTGAGCGCGGCGGGGATTTTTCAGTCCAATCTCGGTAATGAAACGCAGGCGCGAAGCCATGGTAATGCCAGCCGCGACGCCTTTGAACAGGCATTAGGTTGTCCGGTCAATGATGAGTTTGCGTTGTACCAGCAGGCGGAAGAACGCAGCAAGCGGCGTTGCGGCCTGCTCTGAACACGGTATCCTGTTGGGATGTAAAAGAAATCGTTTCAGGATGTTGTTATGAAAATCCCTTCCATCCCTCTGGCAGAAACACCGCAGGGGAAAATTATGGGTGTCGCACAAGGCGACATCCATCTCTGGCGTAGGATCCCCTATGCTGCGCCGCCGACAGGCGATCTGCGCTGGCGTGCGCCGCAACCCGCGCCCGCGTGGCATGGCGTTCGCCAGGCAAACGCCTTCTCCTGTGCAAGCTGGCAGGATATTGAGTACTGCAAAGCGCTTGGCGGCGGTGACCCGGGGCGTTTTTCAGAAGATTGTCTCTATTTGAATATCTGGGCCCCGGCGACGCGCTCCCGGCCATTACCCGTTATGGTCTGGCTGCATGGTGGGGGTTACACCATCGGTTCCGGGTGTTTGCCGCCTTACGATGGCGAAGCGCTGGCAAAACGAGAGGTGGTGGTGGTCACGCTCAATTACCGCCTCGGTCATCTCGGCTTTTTTGCGCATCCGGCGCTGGACGGCGAAGAGGGCGAATGCCTCAATAATTTTGCCTTACTGGATCAGATTGCGGCGCTGCGTTGGGTGCAGGACAACATCGCCGCGTTCGGGGGCGATGCGCAAAATGTCACCTTGTTTGGTGAATCCGCCGGGGCGCGCAGCGTCCTCTCATTAATGGCCTCGCCGCGTGCCAAAGGGCTTTTTCAGCGGGCGATTATTCAGAGCGGGTATACGTTGCCCGATACGCCGCGTGAGATGGCGCTCGAAAACGGCGTTGCCGTGGCGGCGCATTTTGGTTTGCAAAATGCGACGGCTGAACAACTGCGGGCCATTCCCGCGAGTCAGTTCTGGTCACTTGGCGCGCCATTAAAAATTGCGCCGACGCCCATTTCCGGCGATGCGGTTCTCCCACAACCGATGCTCGACGTCTTTTTTGCCGGGAAACAGCATCCCATGCCGGTGTTGATCGGTTCAAACAGCGATGAAGCCAGCGTGATGGCGGTGTTCGGCGTGGATCTCGCCGGAAAAATCGAACAATTACGCCGGGAGCGTCGACTGGGTCTGGGGCTTATCAGGCTGTTGTATCCCGGCGTTAAAGGCGACGAAGAGCTGGGCCGTCAGGTGTGCCGGGATATGGCGTTCACCACGCTGGGGTATGTGGTCATGCAGGCGCAGCAACGGGTCGGCGAGCCCTGCTGGCGGTACTGGTTCGATTATGTTGCAGAGAGCGAGCATGCCACCTATGCGAAGGGGGCCTGGCATGGCAATGAAGTGCCTTATGTCTTTGATACGCTGATGCTGGCGGAACCGTCGCGCTATTATGCCAATGACAACGATCGGGCGTTTGCCTCGCAGATGGCGGATTATTGGGTGAATTTCGCCCATCACGCCAGTCGCACCTGTGATGTTTTGCACGGCCCGGTACGCTGGCCTGCCTCAATTCAGGGGCGCGATCGTCTGTTGCGGATTGGGCTGGATAAATTTGCCGGTTTTAAGGTTGAAAACCGTTTTATGCGGGCGCGGATGTCACTGTTTAAGCGGGTGATGAAACATCATGTCAGCCTGGATTAACGCCGATAAACGTGTTTCAACACTGTAATACGCCTGTGCTAACTTTACATTGGAATCAGTCTGTTCCGATCGACAGAAAATATTTTCATTTTTGTACAGATTATCGGCGGGCAACAATTGGATTATTAATCGATTTTGTCTAGAGTGAGCGGTCAGAAACGTGCACTCTCTTGCCGCTGTTTTGTACCAGCGCGGGACCATTCACACGACCAGAAGGACTTACTTTCAGGTATGGATCGTAGACGATTTATTCAAGGTTCAATGGCAATGGCCGCCGTGTGCGGTACCAGTGGTATTGCATCTCTCTTTTCTCGCGCCGCCTTTGCGGCCGAATCCGATATTGCTGATGGTCAAACCGTCCGTTTTGACTTTTCTGTTCTGCAATCCATGGCGCACGACCTGGCCGATAAACCGTGGGGCGGCGCGCCGCGCGCACTGCCAAACACGCTGGCGAATCTGACGCCGCAAGCGTACAACAGCATCCAGTATGATGCCGAACACTCGCTGTGGAATAACGTTGAAGGACGCGAGCTCGATGTGCAGTTCTTCCATGTCGGGATGGGGTTCCGTCGTCGCGTGCGGATGTTCTCCGTGGATGCGGGGACGCATCAGGCGCGTGAGATCCACTTCCGCCCTGAACTGTTCAAATACAACGATGCGGGCGTCGACACCAAACAACTGGAAGGGCAGACCGACCTCGGTTTTGCCGGTTTCCGCGCGTTTAAGGCACCGGAACTGGCGCGTCGCGATATTGTGTCGTTCCTCGGCGCCAGCTATTTCCGCGCCGTCGATGACACCTACCAGTACGGTTTGTCTGCGCGCGGTCTGGCGGTCGATACCTACGCGGATAAGAAAGAAGAGTTTCCTGATTTCACAGCGTTCTGGTTTGAAACCGCGAAGCCGGGCGATACCACCTTTACGGTGTACGCGCTGTTAGACAGCCCCAGCGTCACGGGCGCCTATAAGTTTGTGATCCATTGCGAGAAAACGCAGGTGATCATGGATGTGGAAAATCACATCTATGCCCGCAAAGACATTCAGCAACTGGGCATTGCGCCAATGACCAGTATGTTTAGCTGCGGTAATAACGAACGCCGTATGTGTGACACCATTCACCCGCAAATCCACGATTCCGACCGTCTGGCCATGTGGCGCGGTAACGGTGAATGGGTCTGCCGTCCGCTGAATAATCCGCAAAAATTGCAGTTCAACGCCTACACCGACAACAACCCGAGAGGGTTTGGTCTGTTGCAGCTTGATCGTGATTTTACCCACTATCAGGACATCATGGGCTGGTATAACAAACGTCCAAGCCTGTGGGTCGAGCCGCGTAATCAATGGGGCAAGGGGACGATCGGCCTGATGGAGATCCCGACCACCGGGGAAACGCTGGACAACGTGGTCTGCTTCTGGCAACCGGAGAAAGCGATAAAAGCCGGGGATGAACTGTCGTTCAAATACCGTCTGTACTGGAGCGCACAACCGCCGGTACGCTCGCCGTTGGCGCGTGTCATGGCAACCCGTACCGGTATGGGCGGGTTCCCGGAAGGCTGGGCGCCGGGCGAACATTACCCGGAAAAATGGTCGCGTCGTTTTGCCATTGATTTCGTGGGTGGCGATCTGAAAGCGGCGGCGCCGAAGGGCATTGAGCCGGTGATTACGCTCTCCAGCGGTGAAGCGAAACAGATCGAAATTCTCTATGTTGAGCCTTTCGACGGCTATCGCATTCAGTTTGACTGGTATCCCACTTCAGACTCTACCGACCCGGTGGATATGCGCCTGTTCCTGCGCTGCCAGGGCGATGCCATCAGTGAAACCTGGCTGTATCACTACTTCCCGCCAGCGCCGGACAAACGCCGGTACGTTGACGATCGCATCATGCGCGAGTAATGTTTATCACGGCTCTTCCGTTGTGGGGGAGCCGTTTTCACCTTTCCTGCCATTGACACCTGTACACGATTTAAACTCGATCCCGTTCTCATTATTCTCTGCGCCAAATGCGTAAGCTGGCTGTGTGTATTTTCTATACACATTTTTGCCACTCACAGGGAGAGCGTATGTTTCCAGAGTACAGAGATCTCATTTCCCGACTGAAAACCGAGAATCCTCGCTTTTTGTCCTTGTTTGAAAAACACAATAAACTTGATCACGAGATTGCCCGGCTGGAGGGTTCAGATGGCCGGGGATACAATTTGGATATTGTTCGCCTGAAGAAACAGAAACTCTTGTTGAAGGACGATCTGCTTAAAATGTTGCAAAAAGAGAGCGTTGAATAACGCCTGTTCTCAAAGGGCTTCACCTGCGGTGAGGCCCTTCATCTGATACTATTCTGGCCATCTTGATTTTTACTCAGAGAATGGCCTGAAATGTCCGACATCATCCCTCTCGACGATACCTTACAACTGCGGGCGGTAGACGAAAGTCACGTTACGGCGCTGCACCAGTTGGTTCTCAAAAATAAAGTGTGGCTGCAAGCGTCGTTGAACTGGCCGCAATTCGTGAATTCTGAAGAAGATACGCGCAAAAACGTGCAGGGTAACAGGATGTTGCACGAGCGCGGCTACGCCAAAATGTACCTTATTTTTAAGCAGACCGATGTCGTGGGCGTTATTTCGTTTAATTTAATCGAACCCCTGAACAAAACAGCCTACATCGGTTACTGGCTGGATGAAGACCATCAGGGACAAGGGATCCTTTCGCGTGCGCTGCAGGGCATTATCCAGTGTTATGCGCAGCGCGGCGAGATCCGGCGGTTTGTCATCAAATGCCGGGTCGATAACGCCAGAAGCAACCGCGTAGCTATCCAAAATGGCTTTACGCTGGAAGGTTGTATGAAACAGGCTGAATTTCTCAACGGTGATTATCACGACGTCAATATGTACGCCCGTATTATCGATACCGTTTCAGAGTAAACCCGCCAGGGGGGTACGTGTAATATGCTGCTCCCCGTTAATGGTCTTTGGCCCACGCAGGTGAATAACGTCGCCGGCAAAGGCTTCCACCGTCGCCCGGTCGGTGATATCAATGCGGTGTTCTATCAACACTTCGCCGATGACACGGGTGTCGCCCTCAATTAAGACATGATCATCGAGCAGAATTGGCCCGCCGCTGAGATGGGCGCGTCCGCCGACCAGCACGTGATGTTTCAACACACAATTACCTTCCACGGTGGCGTGTTCGGCCACCTGCGAGCTGTAGCGTAGAGTGGGAATGGCGTCCTCGTCGGTTCCAGCAATGATGCGGGCGTGGCCGTACACCTTCGCGCAATCGCAAATCCAGACATTGTTTTCCGCGTTGCCTTCGATCAGGGCAAAATCAAACACTTCAGCACGGTGCTCTATAAACGCTTCATTGATTATTGCGTCGCCATAGATTTGCGCCTGATGTACCACCCGCGAGCGGCTCACCGTGGCGCGGTCATAGATTTGCAGCATCAGGTCGTTAGCGTGGGTTAACCCGATCGCGGCGATAATTTCAGACTGATGCAACACGCGGGCATCGCCAAAGAGGTGACAGACACCGCGAACCACGGAATGCTGCACGGTGACGTTGTCACTAATTCGGGCGCCATGGCTGATTTCCGCCCGATCAATCCAGCTATTGCCGCCAACCTGCGCGTCATCTTTGATAACACAATGCTGGGTAATTCGGGCATTCCCGGAAATCCGTGCGCCCGCAAAGGCAATGCTGTTTACATCATAGATCCAGCAGTGGCCGTCCTGCGCGAGAACGCAATCCGCGTCCACCCAGCCGCCGGGCGTCCCCGCTTTGACGTCGTTAAAGTCTTTCAGCGCGATAATCTGGCGCAGGAGTACGCTTTTTTTACTGCCATTCTCCTGAAAACTAAACGGTCGCTGTTCTTCACTCAGACGGTATTTGGTCATGGGTTATTTCCACTCAGTCGCTTAAGATAACCGTAGCAAATATTTCGGCTCTGGATAAACTCGCGGAAATTCCATAAAATGCATTTCAAATATACTTTATAAATTAAACAAAATGAGTAATAAAAAACAGAGCGACCGGGTGCTTAATCTACCGGCGGGATATTTTGGCATGGTTCTGGGCACCATCGGTATGGGCTTCGCGTGGCGCTACGCAAGCCATATCTGGCCTGTAAGCCACTGGGTAGGCGACGGGCTGGTGATCCTGGCGATGATCATCTGGGGATTGCTGACGCTGGCGTTTCTCAGTCGGCTGGTGCGCTTTCCCCACAGTGTGCTGGCTGAAGTGCGCCATCCGGTGATGAGCAGCTTTGTGAGTCTGTTCCCCGCGACCACTATGCTGGTCGCCATTGGCTTTGTTCCCTGGTGTCGCCCGTTATCGGTGGTGTTGTTCAGCATTGGGGTGGTCATTCAGTTGACCTACGCCGCGTGGCAAACGGCCGGGTTGTGGCGGGGCTCGCACCCTGAAGAGGCCACAACGCCGGGTTTATATTTGCCGACGGTGGCGAACAACTTTATCAGTGCGATGGCCTGCGGGGCGCTCGGCTTTAATGATGCCGGACTGGTCTTTTTAGGGGCTGGCGTGTTCTCGTGGCTGAGCCTGGAGCCGGTCATTTTGCAGCGTCTGCGCAGCGCCGGTGAGCTTCCGACGATGTTACGCACCTCACTTGGCATTCAGCTTGCGCCCGCGCTGGTGGCCTGTAGCGCCTGGCTTAGCGTCAACGGAGGAGAAGGCGACATTCTGGCGAAAATGCTGTTTGGCTACGGTCTGTTGCAACTGCTCTTTATGTTGCGACTGATGCCCTGGTATCTGTCACAACCGTTTAATGCCTCGTTCTGGAGCTTCTCGTTCGGCGTTTCTGCGCTGGCCACCACCGGATTGCATCTGGGGCACGGCGCGCCGACAGGGTTTTTCCATACTTTGTCGATCCCACTGTTTATTTTCACCAATTTAATTATTGCGTTATTGCTGGTACGTACGGTTGCATTACTGATGCAGGGAAGACTGCTGATTCGCGCCGAACGTGCAACATTACAGAAATCTGAGGATAAAAAATGACTCTTCGCGACGAAAATTACTTTACGGAAAAATACGACCTCACCCGCACCCATTCTGAAGTGTTAGAGGCGGTTAAGGTTGTCAAACCCGGAAAAACACTGGATCTGGGGTGTGGCAATGGCCGCAATAGCCTTTATCTGGCGGCCAACGGTTTCGACGTGACGGCGTGGGATAAAAACCCGATGAGTATCGCCAACGTGGAACGCATTAAAGCGGCGGAAGGGCTGGAAAATTTGCATGAAAAGATTGTCGATCTCAACACGCTACGCTTTGACGGCGAATATGATTTTATTCTTTCTACCGTGGTGTTGATGTTCCTTGAAGCCAGCACGATTCCAGGTTTGATTGCCAATATGCAGCGCTGTACAAAACCGGGAGGGTATAACCTGATCGTGGCGGCGATGGATACGGAAGACTTCCCGTGTACCGTGGGTTTCCCATTTGCTTTTAAAGAAGGCGAATTATGTCGTTATTATGAAGGCTGGGAACTGCTGAAATACAATGAAGATGTTGGGGAATTACATCGTACGGATGCTAACGGTAACCGAATTAAATTACGTTTTGCGACAATGCTGGCGCGAAAAAACGGCTAAATCTGATTGATTTACGATGATTATCATCGATTCTGCATTCGATAAGGGTTTTATCGGATGCAGAGATCAAAATTGTGCGGGCGATACCATTTTTGGTACATCGTATTTATTATCTCTTTGCTATTATTTCAGATGCATATCTTCAAAACTAAGGGATCGTTTCATGTGTGCTCAAACTTTAATAAAAGTTGCAGTGCTTACTGGTTTACTGGCGTTGTCAGGCTGTGCGTCTAAAGTCACTCAGCCAGATAAATACTCGGGTTTTTTAAAAGACTATTCTGGCCTTCAGGAAACAAAATCTGCTACGGGGCATCCGGTTTTACGTTGGGTCGATCCCAATTACAATGCGTCTAAATACGATAGCATCGTTTATAACCCGGTTACCTATTACCCGGTTCCTAAACCAAGCACTCAGGTTGGACAACAAGTTCTCGATAAACTGCTGAGCTACACCAACACCAAAATGAAAACCGCTATTGGGCAGCGTAAACCGCTGGTCGCGACCCCGGGTCCGCGTAGCCTGATCTTCCGCGGTGCAATTACCGGTGTGGATACCAGCAAAGAAGGACTGCAATTCTATGAAGTGGTTCCTGTAGCGTTAGTTATTGCAGGTACGCAGATGGCAACGGGCCACCGCGACATGGATACCAGCCTCTACTTTGAAGGCGAACTGATTGACGCGGCAACGAATAAGCCGGTGATGAAAGTTGTCCGTAAAGGTGAAGGTAAAGATCTGAACAACGAAAGCACGCCGATGGCGTTCGAAACGTTGAAGCAAGTTGTTGACGACATGGCGACTGATGCCACCATGTTTGATGTCAATAAAACGGCTCAAAAATAAGAACACTGCGCCATCTTCGGATGGCGCAATTTTTTATACTCTCCGATGTGTCAGGCGTAACGCGCCATAGCAAATCCCTCCCGCAATGAGTCCCCAAAATGCAGCGCCGATCCCCAGCAACGTCACGCCGCTTGCCGTCACTAAAAATGTGACGATAGCCGCGTCGCGTTCTGTGGCATCCATCAGCGCCTGATGCAAACTTCCGCCAATGGTGCCTAACAGGGCTAGTCCCGCAAGCATCTGGATCCAACTGGTGGGCAGGGCGGCCATCAGACTGGTGACAGAACTGCCAAACACGCCAGCCAACAGATAAAATATCCCCGCCGACGCTGCCGCCATCCAGCGACGTTTGGCGTCCGGGTGCGCCTCCGGGCTTTGGCAAATCGCTGCGGTAATGGCGGCAATGCAAATGGAGTAGACGCCAAAGGGGGAAAAGAGCAGCGCCAGAAGCCCGGTGAAAACGATCAAAGGTGAAATCGGCAACGCATAACCCGAGGCTTTCAGGGTGGCGATGCCGGGGGCATTTTGCGACGCCATCGTCACCAGAAACAGCGGTAACGCCACGCTAAGTGAGTGGGCAAAGGAAAACTGTGGGGCGATAAAGGCAGGGAGTACCGGTGAAAACTGAACACCATGCGTGACAACGTCACCTTTTAGCAGCGCAATCACCATTCCCACCACCATCGCGGCGATAATGGCATAGCGCGGCGCGATGATTTTCATCACCAGCCAGGCGAATAACATACCGGCACACAACACAAACTCACCGTCAAAACGGTGAAAGGCCTGCAAGCCAAAACGCAGCAGGATCCCCGCCAGCATGGCCGCTGCGAGAGAGTGTGGAATTATCTGCATTAGCCTTGCAAACAGCCCGGTAACCCCGCACAGGACAATCAACAGATTGGCGACAATGAAAACGCCGACCGCCTCCTGAAGCGTTAATCCCTGCAGTCCGGTGACCAGCAACGCCGCGCCAGGGGTCGACCACGCTGTCAGCACCGGCGCGCGATACCACAATGTCAGCGCGAGGGTGCTGACACCCATGGCGATGCCGAGCACCGTCATCCACCCGGCGATTTGCCCGGTGGTGGCTCCGGCGGCAATAGCGGCTTGCCAGATGATGGCAGCGGAACTCGCGTAGCCCACCAGAACGGCGACAAACCCGGACAGCACCGTCGGCAGAGGAAGAGAAAATGAACGCATGGGAACCCTCTTGTGCGTTATAGCGGTCGCTCACTGTAGCATTTGTGCGTTATAGCGTACAAGTGATAAGCTGAGTCTTTACGGGAGGAGACATATGGACAATCTGACCCACTATCTGGCGAGTACCCTGAAAACGCTGCGCCAGCAGCGTGAATGGAGTCTGTCGCGTCTGGCTGAGGCGACGGGCGTCTCAAAAGCCATGCTCGGGCAAATAGAACGCAATGAGTCCAGCCCCACGGTAGCAACGCTATGGAAGATAGCGACCGGGCTGAACGTGCCGTTTTCTACCTTTATTTCGCCACCGGAATCCGGGACGCCGCCTGCATTTGACCCACAACAACAGGCGATGGTGGTCACACCACTGTTTCCCTGGGATCCCGAGCTCTGTTTTGACCATTTTTCCATTTTGTTGGCGCCCGGCGCGCTCAGTGAATCAACCCCGCATGAACGCGGCGTTATCGAGCATGTGGTGGTCATTTCGGGTCAACTGGATATGCGCATCAACGGTGAGTGGAAAACGCTACAGGTCGGAGAGGGCGTGCGCTTTGCCGGGGACGCTGCCCACGCGTATCGCAACAGCAGTGGGCAAACCGCGCACTTTCATTCACTCATTCATTACCCACGGCGTTAAAGGGGAGAAGTATTCCGTAAATCGGTACTTCTGACTACAATAGCCGCCATTTTGCTGTTATCGGATGGTAATCACTGTATGCGCCAGCAACCTCATCACCTCGAACTGTTAAGCCCGGCCCGCGACACGTCCATCGCCCGTGAAGCGATTTTGCATGGCGCTGATGCCGTCTATATCGGCGGCCCCGGCTTTGGTGCTCGTCATAACGCCAGTAACAGCCTGAAAGATATTGCTGAACTGGTGCCATTCGCTCACCGCTATGGCGCGAAGATCTTTGTGACGCTCAATACCATTTTGCATGATGATGAACTGGAGCCCGCGCAGCGGTTGATTACCGACCTGTATCAGACCGGTGTGGACGCGCTGATTGTGCAGGATATGGGGATTCTGGAACTGGATATCCCGCCCATTGAACTGCATGCCAGCACCCAGTGTGACATTCGTAGCGTTGAAAAAGCGAAGTTTCTTGCTGATGTCGGTTTTACCCAGATTGTGCTGGCGCGCGAACTGAGTCTGAGCCAGATTCAGGCGATCCACCAGGCAACCGATGCCACTATTGAGTTCTTCGTCCACGGCGCGCTCTGTGTTGCGTACTCCGGGCAGTGCTATATCTCTCATGCGCAAACCGGACGTAGCGCCAACCGTGGCGATTGTTCCCAGGCCTGCCGACTGCCGTATACCCTCAAAGACGATCAGGGGCGAGTGGTGTCCTATGAAAAACACCTGTTATCGATGAAAGATAACGACCAGACGGCCAATCTGGGGGCGTTGATTGACGCCGGTGTGCGTTCCTTCAAGATTGAAGGGCGCTACAAAGACATGAGCTACGTGAAGAACATCACCGCCCATTACCGGCAGATGCTGGATGCGATTATCGACGATCGTAGCGACCTGGCCCGGGCATCAGCGGGACGTACTGAACATTTCTTTATTCCCTCGACGGACAAAACGTTTCATCGCGGCAGCACCGATTACTTTGTGAATGACCGCAAAGGCGACATCGGCGCGTTTGATTCACCGAAATTTATTGGTCTTCCGGTCGGTGAAGTTCTGAAAGTGGCAAAAGATCATCTGGACGTCGACGTCACGGAACCGCTGTCCAACGGTGACGGATTAAATGTGCTGATTAAGCGCGACGTGGTCGGTTTTCGCGCCAACACCGTTGAAAAAACGGGGCAGAATCGTTATCGCGTCTGGCCAAATGAGATGCCCGCGGATCTGCACAAGGTGCGTCCTCATCACCCGCTTAATCGCAACCTGGATCACAACTGGCAGCAGGCCTTAACCAAAACCTCCAGTGAACGCCGCGTGGCGGTTGATATTGAACTGGGCGGCTGGCAGGAACAACTGTTCTTAACGCTGACCAGCGAAGAGGGCGTCAGTATCACGCACAGTCTGGACGGTCAGTTCGACGAAGCTAACAATGCTGAAAAAGCGCTGAGCAACTTAAAAGATGGCTTAGCCAAACTGGGGCAGACGATGTACTACGCCCGTCACGTTGAAGTGGCGCTGCCCGGTGCGCTGTTTGTGCCGAACAGCGTGCTTAACCAGTTCCGGCGGGAAGCCACCGAGATGCTCGACGCCGCGCGTCTTGCCAGTTATCAACGCGGTCAACGTAAACCGGTGGCAGAGCCCGCGCCGGTTTATCCGGAATCCCATCTCAGTTTTCTGGCGAATGTCTATAACCGCAAGGCACGTGAGTTTTACCACCGTTATGGCGTGCAACTGATTGATTCGGCCTATGAAGCGCATGAAGAAAAAGGCGACGTGCCGGTGATGATCACCAAGCACTGTCTGCGTTTTGCGTTTAACCTGTGCCCGAAACAGGCGAAAGGCAGTATCAAGAGCTGGAAGGCCACGCCAATGCAACTGGTTCACGGCGATGAAGTGCTGACGCTGAAGTTTGATTGTCGTCCGTGTGAAATGCATGTCATCGGCAAGATCAAAAATCATATTCTGAAAATGCCGATGCCGGGAAGTGTGGTGGCCTCGGTCAGCCCGGACGAACTGATGAAAACGCTGCCAAAGCGTAAAGGCTGAGTGTTAGCGAAAATGGGTTTCAGGCTTGCGTGATTTTTGCCAGTAGTGGTGCTCGCGCAAGCCTTCCGCAGACTCTTCCGCCACCGTACGAAGTTCATCGCTGTCCGCTTCATGGCGAAGCTGATGATCCACGTTTTTTACCCACAAAAATGTGTGCCCTTTGTGTCCCGCCATCAACTGACCCGAAAACAGCGCGCAGGTCAGCAACATTACTGATAACGCTTTCGTAAACATCATGCCACCGTCTGATCACCTTTTGCGGCTATCATGCCCACGGTTTCGTCGGGTTATTATTCAAAAATTCAAATTTGCGAAAAGACTTTGTCAGCGAGTGCTGAAGAAGGGTGTGAGCCGGGAGCGGACAACTCCCGGCTGACGGACTAATGTGCTTTAAACCCGGCTGCCGCCATCAATACGCGAAAGAACATGCCCACGGCGGCCAGCGCCAGCACGCTGCCTCCCCACAAAATAACCAACCACATCAAGCGCTTCCAGACAGAGTGTTCCATCAATGATACCCCTCGCCATGTTGAACTTTTCCACGAAATACGTAATAGCTCCAGAAGGTGTAAACCAGGATGACCGGGATAATCAGCAGCGCGCCAACCAACATAAAGCCCTGACTTTGCGCGGGCGCCGCCGCCTGCCATAGGGTAATAGACGGCGGAATAATGTGCGGCCAAATACTGATCCCCAGACCACTGAAACCGAGGAAAATCAGCCCTAATGTCAGGACAAACGGCAGCGCGTGGCTTTCAGGCTGGTTCAGCGATCGCCACAGCCACAGGCTGCAAAGCCCAACGAGCACCGGCACGGGGAGCAGGAACCACAGATTTGGCAGACTAAACCAGCGGGCGGCAATGTCACTGTGCGCCAGCGGCGTCCAGAGACTGATGACGGCAATCACCAGTAATAACGCCATCAGCCATTTTTTCGCCGCCGTCCGCATTTTATCCTGCAACGGGTTTTCGCTTTTCATGACCAGCCAGGTTGCGCCCAGTAACGCATAGGCCACGACCAGTCCGGCACCGCAAAACAGCGTGAAAGGCGTCAGCCAGTCGAATGGCCCACCGCTGTAACTGCGCCCGGTGACGGAAAATCCGTTGATCACCGCGCCGACGACCACCCCCTGCGAAAATGTCGCGAGTATCGATCCGCCCAGAAAGGCGTTATCCCAGAACGGTCGGTGCGCAGGAGTGGCCTTGAAACGAAACTCAAAGGCGACGCCGCGAAAGATTAATCCCATCAGCATCAGCGTGAGTGGGATGGTCAGCGCATCGACAATCACCGCATAAGCCAGCGGAAACGCGCCGAATAATCCCGCGCCGCCCAGCACCAGCCAGGTTTCGTTGCCGTCCCAGACCGGGGCGACGCTATTGACCATCACATCGCGATCGTCGGCATCCCGGGTAGCGGGGAACAGAATACCGATCCCCAAATCGAAGCCGTCCATCACGATATACATCAACGTGGCGAACACGATGATAACAAACCAGATTACTGATAAATCAATACCCATTAGCGATGTGCCTCTTGTTGAGCGTCGAGGACAGCAGCAGAAAGCGGCCGTGCAGGCGTACCGGTTGGCGGAAGGGTTGGGTCATCTTCCTGCGGCCCTTTGCGGATAAGGCGGATCATGTAGCTGTAGCCGACGCCAAACACGGAACTGTAGACCACGAAGAAACCCAGCAGACTGATGCTCATGTGCAGATCGCCGTGGGCGGAGACAGCATCGGCGGTACGTTGCAGACCATAAACCACCCAGGGCTGGCGACCAACTTCGGTCGTTACCCATCCGGCCAGAATGGCGATCAACCCTGAAGGCCCCATCCATAATGCAAAGCGCAGGAACGGTCGCGAAGTGTACAGCCGCTCTTTGTAGCGCAGCCATAGCGCGAGGGCGCCCAACAGAATCATCAACATGCCCAGTCCTGCCATTATGCGAAACGACCAGAACACCATGGTTGAATTAGGGCGATCCTGTTTCGGAAACTCTTTCAGCGCGGGAACCTGTTTATCCAGACTGTGCGTGAGGATCAGGCTACCCAGCGCGGGGATCGCCAGCCCGTAGTGGGTGCGTTCCTGCTCCATATCCGGCCAGCCAAACAGCAGCAGCGGCGTGGGCTCGCCGGGAGGATTCTCCCAGTGACCTTCGATGGCGGCGATTTTCGCCGGTTGATGCTTCAGCGTATTCAGCCCATGCATATCGCCGATCACGGCCTGGAGTGGCGCGATGATTAACGTCATCCACAGCGCCATCGAAAACATCGCACGAATGGCAGGGGAATTATTGCCGCGCAACAGGTGCCAGGCCGCAGAAGCCGCCACAAACAATGCGCTGCTCAGGAATGCCGCCACCGACATATGTAACAGGCGATAAGGGAAAGAGGGGTTGAAAATAACGGCAAACCAGTCAACCGGCACGACCTGGCCGTTGATGATTTCATACCCTTGCGGCGTCTGCATCCAACTGTTTGAGGCGAGGATCCAGAAGGTAGAGATAATGGTGCCCAGCGCCACCATGCAGGTAGAGAAAAAGTGCAAACCGGGGCCCACTTTGTGCCAGCCAAACAGCATCACGCCGAGGAATCCAGCCTCCAGGAAGAAGGCGGTAAGCACCTCATAGGTGAGCAACGGGCCGGTAATACTGCCCGCGAACTCGGAAAAACCGCTCCAGTTAGTGCCAAACTGGTAGGCCATCACCAGACCGGAAACGACCCCCATACCAAAGTTAACGGCGAAGATTTTCGACCAAAAATGGTACAGCGAACGCCAGGTAGGGTTTTTCGTTTTCAGCCAGAGGCCTTCCAGTACCGCCAGATAACTGGCGAGCCCAATGGTTATCGCGGGGAAAATAATGTGGAAAGAAACCGTAAACGCGAACTGAATTCGCGCCAGGTGAAACGCATCAAGACCGAACATGCCCAACTCCACGGAGAAAATTGATTCAGCGCAATTTTAAGCGTCCGGCATGTTCAGTGGCAGAAACAGAATCTGCTTATTTAACCATAACAGTTGCACGCTGTTATGTGTTGTGGCGATAAACGCGATTCTGGAATCCGCATTCCCGTTTTTAAATGCCGCAGACACAGAATGAAGAAAAGCGTGATATAGAGACTAAAAAGAGAGGCAGGTAAACATAAACGTTTACTTTGTGGTTATAATACCCCGTTGGGGGCGCAGTGAAGCAAAGCGAATTAAGACGCTGGCTTGAATCTCAGGGCGTTGAAGTGACAAATGGCGCGAACCATTTGAAACTGAGATATCACGGAAAATGCAGCGTCATGCCCAGACATCCCGGCGATGAGATAAAAGAACCGTTGCGTAAAGCCATACTAAAGCAACTGGGTTTGCGTTGATCATCACGGATAAGAGGTTGACCACATGCGAGAGTTTCAAATCAATATGCGCTATCCCGTCAATTTAACGCCCGCGCCAGAAGGCGGTTATGTTGTGTCGTTCCCTGACATCCCGGAGGCACTAACACAGGGTGATACGCGTCAGGAATCTTTAGCGGCGGCCTATGATGCGCTGATGACCGCGTTAGAATTTTATTTTGAAGACAATGAACCGATACCGCAGCCTTCGGTGCGTTACGATGCGGATGCCTACGTGGAAGTTCCGCTAAGCGTGACCTCCAAGGTTTTGTTACTCAACGCGTTTCTGGAATCCAGCATCACGCAGCAGGAGTTGGCGTCGCGGATTGGCAAGCCAAAACAAGAAATCACCCGGCTCTTTGATTTACGCCATTCGACGAAAATTGATACCGTCCAGGCTGCGGCCAAAGCGCTGGGGAAAGAACTAAAACTGACGCTGGTGTGACAAGCACGTGGGTAACAGGTTTTGTGCTAAATTGTTCATAACAGTTATCAAAAATCCGTCGATTATGTAAACTGATATACATTGCGTTTATCCCTGCATGCGTTCAGGAAGAGAAATGAAGAAATATCAGCGACTGGCCGAACAGATTCGCGATCAAATCGCCTCCGGCGTGTGGCAGCCTGGCGATCGTTTGCCCTCGTTGCGAGAGCAGGTTGCCAGTAGCGGCATGAGCTTTATGACCGTCGGTCATGCGTATCAGTTGCTGGAAAGTCAGGGGCGTATTATTGCCCGCCCGCAATCGGGTTACTATGTGGCGCCGCGTCCGGTACGCCAGCCTGTTGTGCCGCCTGCACAGGTTATGCGCGATGAAGCGGTGGACATCAATACCTACATTTTTGAGATATTACAGGCCAGCCGGGACGCCTCCGTCATGCCGTTTGCCTCGGCGTTTCCCGACCCGCGACTCTTCCCCTTACAACAGCTTAACCGTTCCCTGGCTCAGGTCAGCAAGACCGCCACGGCGATGAGCGTCATTGAAAACCTGCCGCCGGGAAATGCCGAACTGCGCCACGCGATTGCGCGCCGTTATGCCCAGCAAGGCATTACCGTCTCTCCTGATGAAATCGTTATCACGGCCGGGGCGTTGGAGGCGTTAAACCTCAGCCTGCAGGCCGTGACCGAACCCGGCGACTGGGTGATTGTTGAAAACCCCTGTTTCTACGGCGCATTGCAGGCGTTAGAACGGTTACGCCTAAAAGCGCTGTCGGTGGCGACCGATGTCAAAGAGGGCATAGATTTGGCGGCGCTGGAACAGGCGTTACAGGAGTATCCGGTGAAAGCGTGCTGGCTGATGACCAACAGCCAAAACCCGCTCGGTTTCACGCTCAGCCCACAGAAAAAGGCGCGACTGGTCGCACTGCTGGAAACCTACAAGGTGATGCTGATAGAAGATGATGTCTACAGCGAACTCTATTTTGGTCGTGAAAAACCCTTGCCCGCCAAAGCCTGGGATCGCAGCGACCGGGTACTGCATTGTTCGTCGTTTTCGAAATGTCTGGTGCCCGGATTTCGCATCGGCTGGGTTGCGGCGGGGCAGCACGCCCGGCAAATCCAGCGGCTGCAACTGATGAGCACGCTCTCCACCAGTTCGCCGATGCAACTGGCGTTGGTGGATTATCTCGCGACCCGTCGTTACGACGCCCATTTGCGCCGTTTACGCCGCCAGCTCGCCGAGCGCAAGCAACAGGCCTGGCAAACGCTGCTCCGCCACCTTCCGGCAGAGGTCAAAATACACCATAACGACAGTGGCTATTTTCTCTGGCTGGAGCTGCCTGATTCGCTGGATGCCGGAGAATTGAGCGCACAAGCGCTGGCGCATCACATCAGTATCGCGCCTGGAAAAATGTTTTCTACCGCGGATACCTGGACGCGTTTCTTTCGGTTTAATACCGCGTGGCCCTGGGGAGAAAGAGAAGAGCAGGCGGTGAAACAACTCGGAAATCTAATTCGCGACATGCTGAAATAAATTCTCTGGCGCTATTGTTTTAATTTGAATAGCGCCGGGGCTTTTTCAAAATAATTATTCATTATCGATTGTTAATTCCATCGCTATTAACGTATTGCCGGTCATAGGAAATTTGAATAGCCCGCTGTATTTTTCCGCTGCGCCCTAACTCATTGTCTATACTCCAGAAGATTTAGCATTGCCGCTGCAATCCGCAGCGTAATGCGTGTCAGCTCACAACCTGATTAAATTTCCTTGCCCCGACAGGTGCGCTTCAAAGGCGCCGACTATTTTTAGGAAAGGACATATATTTACGGCACGGCTGCCGCTCAATACTTTTCGACAGGAGTAAGACGTTATGAGCAAGAAATTTGCCCGCAGCAGCCTGTGTGCGCTCGGTATGACATTGATGACCGCACACGCCGCCGAACCGCCCACCTCATTAGAAAAACCGGAAGGTCGCCTCGATATTATCGCCTGGCCTGGTTACATCGAACGGGGTCAAACCGATAAACAGTACGACTGGGTCACCCAGTTTGAAAAAGAGACGGGCTGTGCGGTCAATGTGAAAACTGCCGCAACGTCAGATGAGATGGTGAGTCTGATGGCAAAAGGGGGCTACGATCTGGTGACCGCCTCGGGAGATGCGTCGCTGCGACTGATTATGGGCAAACGCGTGCAACCGATTAACACGGCGTTGATCCCCAACTGGAAAGAGGTCGATCCGCGCGTCGTGAAAGGCGAGTGGTTTAACGTCGACGGCAAGGTTTACGGCACGCCATATCAGTGGGGGCCGAATCTGTTGATGTACAACACCAAAACCTTCCCAACGCCGCCGGACAGTTGGGGCGTGGTGTTTGTTAAGCAGGATTTCCCGGATGGTAAAACAAACCAGGGACGCGTTCAGGCTTACGATGGCCCAATCTATCTTGCGGATGCCGCGTTATACCTGAAAGCCACCCAACCGAAATTAGGCATTACCGACCCGTACCAACTGAATGAGAGACAGTATCAGGCCGTACTCGAAGTCCTGCGCACCCAGCACGGTTTGATCCATCGCTACTGGCACGATACCACCGTGCAAATGAGTGATTTCAAAAATGAAGGCGTGGTCGCCTCGGGCGCCTGGCCTTATCAGGCGAATGCGCTGAAAGCCGAAGGCCAGCCTATCGCCACGGTCTTTCCAAAAGAAGGGGTGACCGGCTGGGCCGATACCACCATGTTGCACAGCGAAGCCAAACACCCGGTGTGTGCGTATAAGTGGATGAACTGGTCGCTGACGCCGAAAGTGCAGGGCGATGTCGCCGCCTGGTTTGGTTCTCTGCCCGTGGTGCCCAATGGCTGTAAAGCCAGCCCGTTGTTGGGTGAAAAAGGGTGTGAAACCAACGGCTACAACTTCTTCGACAAAATCGCTTTCTGGAAAACGCCGATCGCGGAAGGCGGCAAATTTGTGCCTTACAGCCGTTGGACGCAGGACTACATTGCCATTATGGGCGGTCGCTAATTCCTCTGGGGTGATTTATGACGTACGCAGTGGAATTTGAGAACGTCTCACGCCTGTACGGTGACGTACGGGCGGTGGATGGCGTCAGTATTGCGATAAATGACGGTGAGTTTTTTTCGATGCTGGGGCCATCCGGCTCCGGCAAAACAACCTGCTTACGCTTGATTGCAGGTTTTGAGCAGCTCTCCGGCGGTGAAATTAAAATTTTTGGTCAGCACGCCAGCGAACTGCCGCCCTGGGAGCGGGACGTCAACACCGTCTTCCAGGATTACGCGCTGTTCCCGCATATGTCGATTCTCGACAACGTCGCGTACGGACTGATGGTCAAAGGCGTTGCTAAAAAACAGCGTTATGCACAGGCCCAGGAGGCGCTGGAAAAAGTCGCCCTGGGTTTTGCGTACGGACGTAAACCTTCACAGCTTTCCGGTGGACAACGCCAGCGTGTGGCAATTGCCCGCGCGCTGGTCAATCAGCCGCGGGTGCTCCTGCTGGATGAACCGTTGGGTGCGCTCGATCTCAAATTGCGCGAGCAGATGCAGTTTGAGTTGAAAAAATTGCAGCAGTCGCTCGGCATTACCTTCATCTTCGTCACGCACGATCAGGGTGAGGCGCTGTCGATGTCGGATCGCGTGGCGGTGTTCAACAATGGCCGTATCGAGCAGGTTGACTCTCCCCATGAACTCTATATGCGACCGCGTACGCCCTTTGTGGCGGGATTTGTCGGGACATCAAATGTGTTTGATGCGCCGATGGCCTCCCGTGTCTGCGGCCTTGACGGAACGTACTCGCTGCGCCCGGAACATATTCGGTTAAACGTTCCGGGTGAAGTGCAGACGGCGGGGGTGATTCAGGCGGTGCAGTATCAGGGGGCGGCGACCCGGTTTGAGCTGAAACTGAGCGGCGGCGAAAAACTGCTGGTCAGTCAGGCCAACCTGACGGGGGAAAGTTTGCCCCCGGCGCTGTCGCCAGGACAAAACGTGATGGCGTCATGGTCACGCAATGTCATGGTGCCGTTGATTGAGGAGAGGTAAATGGCAATGAGCGTATTACATTCGCCCTCTCCATCAAAACGCCTGAGTAAAATCTCCGGATTTTTCTGGCGCAACCCTGGGCTGGGGCTGTTCCTGCTGCTGTTGGGGCCGTTGATGTGGTTTGGCATCGTCTATTTTGGATCATTGCTGACGTTGCTGTGGCAAGGGTTCTATACCTTTGACGATTTCACCATGTCAGTAACGCCAGACCTGACGCTGGCCAACTTACAGGCGCTGTTTAATCCCGCAAACTACGACATCATTTTGCGAACGCTGACGATGGCAGTGGCGGTGACGATCGCCAGCGCGATTCTGGCGTTTCCGATGGCCTGGTATATGGCGCGTTACACTCGCGGCAAAATGAAAGCCTTTTTCTACATCGCGGTCATGCTGCCGATGTGGGCCAGTTACATTGTCAAAGCCTATGCCTGGACACTGCTGTTGGCAAAAGACGGCGTGGCGCAGTGGTTCCTGACCCATATGGGGCTGGAACCACTGCTGACCTCGTTTCTGATGCTGCCCGCAGTGGGCGGCAACACGCTGTCGACCTCCGGCTTTGGGCGTTTTCTGGTGTTTGTCTATATCTGGCTGCCGTTCATGATCCTTCCCGTTCAGGCCGCGCTGGAACGTTTGCCGCCGTCACTGCTACAGGCGTCAGCCGATCTGGGCGCGCGCCCAGGACAAACCTTTCGCTACGTGGTGCTACCGCTGGCTATTCCGGGGATCGCGGCGGGATCTATCTTTACCTTTTCGCTGACCCTGGGCGATTTTATCGTGCCGCAACTGGTGGGGCCGCCCGGCTTTTTCATCGGCAACATGGTCTATTCGCAACAAGGGGCGATCGGCAATATGCCGATGGCGGCGGCTTTCACGTTAGTGCCGATTGTATTGATTGCACTGTATCTGGCGTTCGTGAAACGCCTGGGAGCGTTCGATGCACTCTGAACGCGCACCTTTTTTCCTCAAACTGGCCGCCTGGGGCGGGGTGATTTTTCTTCATTTCCCGATACTGATTATCGCGACCTATGCGTTTAACACCGAAGATGCGGCGTTTAGTTTTCCGCCTCAGGGGCTGACGCTACGCTGGTTTAGCGTCGCGGCGCAACGCAGCGATATCCTGGAGTCCGTGACGTTGTCACTTAAAATCGCCGCGTTATCCACCGGGCTCGCGCTGGTGCTGGGAACGCTGGCGGCCGCTGCGCTGTGGCGACGCGACTTCTTTGGTAAGAATGCCATTTCGCTGCTGTTGCTGCTGCCGATTGCGCTGCCGGGGATTATCACCGGTCTGGCCTTACTGACCGCATTTAAGACCATTAATCTGGAGCCGGGCTTTTTCACCATCGTGGTGGGCCATGCGACGTTTTGCGTGGTGGTGGTGTTCAACAACGTGATCGCCCGTTTCCGACGCACCTCCTGGAGTCTGGTGGAAGCGTCAATGGATCTTGGTGCCAATGGCTGGCAAACCTTCCGCTACGTGGTGCTGCCCAATCTAGGGTCTGCGCTGCTGGCGGGCGGCATGTTGGCGTTTGCGCTCTCCTTCGATGAGATCATCGTCACCACATTCACTGCCGGACATGAACGGACGTTGCCGCTGTGGCTGCTCAATCAACTGGGACGACCGCGCGATGTCCCGGTGACAAACGTTGTGGCATTGCTGGTGATGCTGGTGACAACGATTCCGATTTTAGGTGCCTGGTGGCTAACACGTGAAGGCGACTCGCTCGCCGAAAACGGTAAATAAACGACGATATGGGAAAATGCTATGCAACATCAATTACTGATTAACGGTGAGCTGGTCAGCGGTGAAGGTGAAAAGCAACCCGTTTACAACCCCGCGACGGGCGAGGTGATTCTGGAGATTGCGGAAGCCTCACCCGCGCAGGTCGATGCCGCCGTGCGGGCGGCCGATCGCGCTTTTGTCGAATGGGGGCACACCACGCCGAAGTCCCGTGCCGATCTGCTGCTTAAGCTGGCCGATACGATCGAAGCTAACGCCGGGGTTTTTGCCGCGCTGGAATCGCAAAACTGCGGCAAACCGCTGCACTGCGTACTGAACGATGAGATCCCGGCAATTGTCGACGTGTTTCGCTTTTTTGCCGGGGCGGCGCGTTGCCTGAACGGTCTGGCCGCGGGGGAATATCTGGAAGGGCACACCTCGATGATCCGTCGTGACCCGGTCGGCGTTGTCGCCTCTATCGCCCCGTGGAACTACCCGCTGATGATGGCGGCCTGGAAACTGGCGCCCGCGCTGGCGGCAGGGAACTGTGTGGTGATTAAACCCTCTGAAATCACTCCGCTTACGGCGCTGAAACTGGCCGAATTTGCAAAAGACATTTTCCCCGCTGGCGTGATTAACGTGCTGTTCGGTCGCGGGAAAACGGTGGGTGACCCGCTGACGGGTCATGAGAAGGTGCGCATGGTTTCCCTGACCGGCTCCATCGCCACGGGCGAGCACATTATCAGTCATACTGCGCCGTCGATTAAACGCACCCACATGGAGTTGGGTGGTAAAGCCCCGGTGATTGTCTTCGACGATGCAGATCTGGACGCCGTGGTCGAGGGGGTACGCACCTTTGGATTCTACAATGCCGGGCAAGACTGTACCGCCGCCTGCCGGATTTATGCCCAGAAAGGGGTTTATAACGCGTTGGTTGAGAAACTCGGTGCAGCCGTCGCCAGCCTGAAGACCGGCGCGCCGGAAGATGAAACCACAGAGTTGGGGCCGTTGAGTTCGCTGGCCCATCTTGAGCGGGTAAGCAAAGCGGTGGAAGAGGCGAAAGCGCTCGGCCATATCAAGGTCATCACCGGCGGTCAGAAAGTGGCGGGGGCGGGGTACTATTTTGCGCCAACACTGTTGGCGGGCGCGAAACAGGAAGATGCCATTGTGCAGCGCGAAGTATTCGGCCCAGTGGTGAGCGTCACCGTCTTTGACGATGAAGAACAGGTGCTGGCGTGGGCGAACGACACGCAGTACGGGCTGGCGTCATCGGTGTGGACGCGGGATGTTGGTCGGGCGCATCGTCTGAGCGCCAGACTGCAGTATGGGTGTACCTGGGTGAATACCCATTTCATGTTAGTCAGCGAAATGCCGCACGGTGGACAAAAACTGTCGGGGTACGGTAAGGATATGTCACTGTATGGATTAGAAGATTACACCGTTGTCCGCCACGTCATGGTTAAGCATTAACGGAACGTGTCATCCACAGAAAGGTCTGAAGTCGATGGCAGAGAGGAGAAATTCTCTCTGCCATTCTACATTGCAAGCACGGTATTAAATTAAGAAAACCAGCCAAATCTCAAAGAGATAAGACCAAAAAGCCCCACAGCAGCAAAGACATTTATCAGCACTACGGTTCTACTGGAAACATTCATTTTTGCCACCTTTTTATATTGCCCTTATGTGTATAGTACGGCTTCAAACTATTCGCAATAGTACTTATTACAGACATGACAGAGTTGTGTTGGACTTCTGTTAAATCCGTAACTCAAAGCAATAAAGCTTGATGCAGATCAAAAAAGGGAGCATATTGTGCGCGTTTTTAAATTCTGGCCTGGATGCCTGACATGTCTGTCTACCAAAAGATGTTAATTTTTTACGCCGTCATGGCGTCAATCTCCTGTTTGACCACCTGGTTTCTCTCTCACGATAAAAAACGGATCCGCTTGCTGAGCGCCGTTCTTGTCGGCGCCACCTGGCCAATGAGTTTTCCTGTCGCCTTGCTGTTTTCACTGTTCTGATGCCAAACGGCACTGCCAGATAAGAGGCCTGAGCCTCGTTATCAGGCCTGCGGCAAGAGTTCGCACAACCGCTTTTTGTCTGCATCGGTGATATCCAGCGGATGCCGGTATCCTTTGTTTTCATTGGCGCGAGTGTAGAGCGCAACCAGCCAGTCATAGACATAGCGACTGGCGGCGTGCACGGGTTGTTCGTCCAGTTGTGTTAAGCGGGACATCGGCGGTTGTACTGTCGCGCTAAAAATAGCGGCACCTTTGCGGATTCGGCTGACTGGACGCGCAGCTTCTGCAACCTGTGCATAACCGAGCCAGGCGACAAAGTTGCCGATTCCGGCGTGCAACTGTGCGCCACACACCTCTTCACGCTGCATCATCTGCTGTAAATGCTGTGGCAGATTGAGCCGATAGCTCGCAGTGACCAGAATATCCACGGTGTGTCGCAGCGTTTGTGGCGCCAGACCTAATCGACGCGCATTCTCCTCATTACGACACCACTGACGCACATGGTTAACCCACATTCGATGCGCCAGGTCGCCGGTTTCTTTGTTTTCCACCGCACGGGGCGCATCGCGCATGTCGGCGAACAGGTCGATCTCTTCACTGAATAGCCCGTTAACCTGCTCTTCACGCGGCTGTTGAGTCTGCAACAATGACTCAAAACGATGAATCGGTGGCAGCAGCCCGTCGAGCAGTTCGCCATGACGGGCTGCCTGCGCCTGCAACTGACGAATGACGCTCTCGGTGGTTATCAGCTCGCCCGTATCCGGGAGCAGAAGGTCACGGAGCTGTTGGTGATGCTGCCCGGTCAGCGAGGCCAGCCGCGCCTGACGCTGAACTGGCGATGTTGCCTGTGAGAGCCACTCCACCAGACGTTGTAAGCTGTGTTTATCCAGAGCCTGTAGCGTTCCCCAGTGCAAACCGGGTTTGCCCATTAACTGCTGAACGGCTTCATCCAGATTTTGTTGCGTCGCAAAGCGGGCGTCCTGCGGCGTAATCGCCCACACCACACCTGGCATAGCGGCGTCGTGCAACGGTTGGGTGTCATACACCCAGCCGGATAGCTTACGGGCGACGGCCGGGGTTTGTGAACGGGAGGAAAGGGCGTTACAGATAACCAGAACGTCGGGTTGCAAATGCTGGCGATAACTTTCCAGCATCCAGTCCAGTTTCGCCCGCCACAACGGGGAAATCGCGGCCTCAGGCGACAGGGGAATATCTAACAAATCAACGTTATCCAGCACCGTCTCTTCAACGGTCAGAACCACTTCACGGGTCAACAGCGCCAGGGCGTCCTGCGACAGGCTGATCGCATTCTGTCGTTGCCCCTCCACCACCGGATGAACCACCACATCGCTGTGTGTCTCACCGTTGTTCTGCATCCCCAGAGTGAGAAAGTTTTCCGCCGGTAAACCAAAATTGTCGACCAGTAAACTCAGCGGTGCCGCCAGTTCTTTAGCATGACCGGTTTGCTGCAACGTATGCGCCAGATCCAGCCATTGGCGGGTCAGTTCCGGTTGCTCTCCCCACAATAACGCCCACGCGTTTGCCCGGGTGGTGAGATCGACCGCGGGCAGGAGGGTGGCAAACTGGTGCCAGAGCGCATCATCAATCTGCTGCTGCCCTGCGGGCACGCACGTTCGCCAGAAATGGGCAATGGCCGCGACGTCTTCAGGCGTGACACCCGGAACAGACTGACGCTGGCGCAGTGCCTGCCACTTTTCTAATCGTGATTCGATGATCGATCTTTCAACCGGTCGATGGGCGGGCTGCGCGCAGGCCTGGGCGATAAAAATCTGCACCAGATCCGCTTCGCTAATAAGCCGCAAATGCAGCGGCCAGTCGCTGTCAGTTGCGACGTTATCACGGGTAAAACGCAGTGCCATGTTCGTTGGCGCATGTCCCGGATTAATATGCGAAAAATAGTCAAAGTTGCGTTCCGGCGTCACAACATTCAGTTGACCGTTGCCACCGCTGCAGAGCGCGCTGAGCAGGTGCGCTTTCGCGGATTGTGAATGTCCATACAGCCCCACGCTGCCTCTGCTGGTTTGCGCCTGGTGAAGGGCCGATTCTTTCATGCCTGCTCGGGTGAGTCGCGCCAGCAGCGCATCGGCTTCATCATCAAGGCGTGGTGTCTGCTGACGAGTGTGATTAACCCAGTCAATGATGGCCTGTGTGGTGTTTAACGGCTTACTCATTTCAGGTACACACTCCCGCTGTCGATCCAGTAGTGGCTGCCGCTGTGTCGGCGGTCAGCCAGCGTATTTAATTTGAGGGTCAGGGCATTGGCGGCGACGGGCGTGCCATCCTGTAGCCAGGCATCGTTCAGTACAAAGGATTCCGGGCCACTTTCTTTGCTGGTGCCGCGCAGTTGTAGCCGCACGTTTAAGACGCCGTCTCCGGCAATGGTTTTCGCCAGCTCAGCGGAATTGATGCTCAGGGTATACAACGGCGTTGCAGGCCAGCGACTGTTCGCCAGTTGGCGAAAACCGAGAGTGACGTTACCGCGTAAAGGAAAATGCAGGCGAGTGTCCAGCGTCATGCCGGGTTTGTCGAGATCAACGTTGTGATACCAGACATTCTCATCGCGCAGCGTATTCACCGTGTTATCCAGCACCCCGAGATAGCGCACCGTAGAGTAGGCGCCAATATCCGCCGCTTTGAAGTTAAAGCGCGGCAGACGTAAGTCCAGCGCCAGACTGCACAGCATTGCGCCGACGGCTGCGGTCGATTTCGGATTGCCAATACGCCCCTGTTGGCTGAACGGATACCATTCGTGCACGCGGTAGTTATCCATCCAGACAATTCGGTTGACCGGAACCGGCTGCAGATGGCGGATCAGCGCCTGTACGCCCGGCAGGCAGGCAGGTCGTCCGGTGACCAGCAACACGTCGCAGCAATAGTGAGAAATGGCTTCACAGACAGCATGAAGCGGGGAGGTCAGCGTGAACTGACCCGCCAGCAGCGCTTCCTGTAGCGTACTGAACTGCACCTGTAGCGGTACATTCAGCAGATCAAATGCCGGAGCGCCAGGCGGCAACGCATGATCGAACGCCTGCTGGATATAGTTCATCACGTTGCGCGTGGGGCGATGCGTCAGCAGTTCGCCAAACGAGGCATGTAATCCCGCCAGCGGATCGTTAATATCGCTCTGTTCCCAGGCGCTAAGCACCGCATGACCCAGCGGCATAAACAGTTGTAATGCGGTTTGTTGGCGCAAAATCGCTTGTGTATCTATCCGCCCCGAATCGCCAAACAAGGTCGCCAGCAGGGCGGCGGCATCGCTCACCCCGGCCTGTTGCAAACGGATTTGTAACGCAGGCAGGATGCAACGTTGAATGACATCCAGCAGCAGGTCGTCTCCGGCGACTTTAAACCCTTCACGAAATAATAAATGCGGCGTAATTTTGACGTTAGCGCCAACACCGTCATCAAGCTGATAGTGAACAACCGCCATATCGGTGGTGCCGCCGCCAATGTCGATAGAGGCAACGCGCAGCGCCCGACCTTTCACTTCACCGGGCTCTGGCAAGCGATCCGGGCGGGAGAGGGTATTAAAGAAGGATTCGGTACGTCCGGCGTAGTGTGAAATCGCTTCGTTGTACAGCCAGACAAGCTGCCCACAACTGGCTTCATCCCATTCCATCTGGATTGTGGGCACCGGAATTACGCTCTTTTCCTGCTGTTTGCGGGTGGCGAAATCCTCGTCCTGCGGATGCCAGCCCATGGCTTTCCACACCAGGGCGACAGCTTCGAACATGCGTTGGCGGAAAATCTCGCGCTCTTGTTTCGGCATCGCCGAGGGTAACGTCAAAATCAGCGAGCGAAGCTGGCGGGGAGAGGTTGGAAAGCCCAGCCGCAGACGGGTCGCGACGCTGTTAATTTGCCCCAGTGCCTGCGCCAGAATTTCACACAGCATATGGGTCATCAGCGTGCTGCGGCTGTATTGCGGGGAAAATACCGGCAATCGGTCATCCTGCGGTAGACTGAACAGCGGCTGTCCGTCGTCATTCATCAGGTTCATTAACGGAAACGCCGTGGCGAGCGGTTCGCGCTGGGTTTTACTGTTCATCTGGCTAAAGCGCCAGTCCTGCAACACCGGCGTTTCATCCCACAGATAGCGACGCGGGCTTGAGATCCCGCTGTTGCCTTCGGTGCCTAAACGCTGCATGGCCAGTTTTCGGGCTTCGTCTCCCACCCGCACAATAGACGGCCAGACAAAGGCATCGTCGCGGCCACTTTCGACGGAAAAATGCTGCTTGCCAAAGCGTGCTTCAGAGAACTCCAGGCGACTGGTGAAGAGAGGATCGTTGAGGAACTGCGGCTCGCTTAACGAACGCACCTGCAATTCTGCCGTCTGGCGCAGCCCGTCGTTGGCATCGCCATGATCTTCAATCAGGACGCCGCAGGTGTGCGTATTGCCGACATCCAGAATCAAATCGACCGGGATTGCGGGCGTGCTTAGCGTATGAGTAACCAGTTTTACTTCCGGCACCGCAAGTTGTTCACCCAGCAACGTCAGCAGATTCAGCCAGTGTGCCTGATACTCAAAGTTGCGCAGCGCCAGTTGAACGTCCTGATCTGAGTGATCTTCTTTGTGGGTAAGATGTTGGAAAAAGGCTTCCCGCAGCCAGCCGTCAACCCAGGTCTGATCAAGAAAATCGGCCACTTCGTCATCGCGCCAGGCGAGCGCAAAGCGGGTGCCGTTGAGCAGGTCGTTTTCGTTTGGCGCAAGCGTTGCAGAGACGTTCTGTGCCAGTTGGCTGTCTAACGCCAGGGTAATGCGATGGGTGTTGCCAGCACCGTCGGGGTGCGCCAGTTTGCGTACCTGTACCCGCGCCCAGTTATCCGGGCCTTCCACGAAAGTGCGGGGAGGATTAAAGCGCAAAAACGGCAGCGGCAGCCAGACGCCGTCAAGCGCTTCCAGCGAATGATGCAGCGTATGGGTGCTTTCCGGCTTGACGACTTCGGGTTGCCCGCCGGTGCGTACCGGTAATGTATAACGACCGCTGCTGAGATCAAAATCCAGCCGCAGTAAAGGGCCGTTGGCGGTTTTTCGCACAAACCGTCCCAGGTGCGCGGACTCCTGCGGCGTCAGCCCAAAATCCAGAAACTGCACGCCGCTGTTGGCGATAAGCGTTACGCTTTGTTTGTAATCACACAGATTTACCAGCATAAAATCAGGCACCTATCTTTTTAAACGTCAACGGCAGCGCCGCGTGAGCATCGTAACGCGCCGTGCAAGACGCAACGTCATTAGCGCCCGCTTTACAGGTAATTTCCGGCATCGGGTAGCGTGATCCGTCAGTGCAACGCGCATTGCCGCGACTTTTGATCATCAGCTCGCCCGACTGATGCAGACCCGAGAACACCTCGGCACGACAGACGATACTGTCGCCATGCACCACGCGCGCAGTGCCTTTATTGTTTTGCAACTGATAGCGCAGAGAAGGCGCTTTGCCGGTAATGGGATCTTTCACATCAATCATCACGCGCCAGTTGCCGTTTAAAAACCGCGTCGTCCCGGCTTTCATCTGATTGGCATCCATCACCAGCGCATCTTTCGCGATGGCGGCAATCACCACGGGCTGATCCACTTTTTTCTCGACTTGAGGCGCTGGGGTAACGTCCGCCTGATGCAGCGGCAGCGGGGCGATTGTCTTCGGCAACGGTTTTATCTCTGATGCTGCCAACGTTACGGGGGCGGGGGTTTCAGTGACGACAGCCGATGATGTCCACAGCAATGGCGCAGCGATAACCACAATCACCGCCGCCGCGAGCGGCAAACACCACACCGGCAGACGACGGACGGGTTTCACCGACGGCGTTGGCGATTGCGGCTCACTGACAGGTAGCGCAGCACTCGAAATCGGCTCAGGCTCCGGGAGTGGCTCGATGACCGGCGCCAGCAAAGGTTCATCCGCCTGAGCGAAGGTTATCTCGGGTACGGGGTCGTCTTCTGGCTCTGGTGTCGCGCAAAGCGCAGGGGGCGCGTCAAACGTGCGCAGGCAATCCAGGACGTCATCACGGGTATTTTCGTTGAGATTCACGAAGCCCCAGAAGGTGATAACCGGCTTGCCGTTCACCACAAAAACATGATTTTCACCGGGGAACTGGAGGGCTTTTTCCAGCAACGATCCGAACAGTTGCAGGGACGTTTTACCGGATTGCAGGCTTTTTCGACTCAATGCCGCAGCCGTCTCTACCATGCCCGCCAGCACGCGCAGCGCCCGTAAACGCGACGCTTCACTGGCTGATTTCCACGCGATGGCCTCTCCCTCGAGTGGGGAATACCAGTCAACGCGCTCGCCGCTATCGTTAAGTTGCGGTATCGCCAGACATTCCGCCATGGCCTGCTGTTTTCGCAGGCGCAGCGTTTCACGAATTTGCAATGCTGAATCAAAAACGGCCTGACCGCCGCCGCCCACGGCCTGATAGTCATCCAGATTGCCGCTACGCAAGAGAGTTTTTGCCACGTTATTGTCCCTTAGACTTCTTCACGCATCTACTTTACGGGGAGCCGCGACATACAAACGGCGGAAGAGAGGCAAAAAGGGGCGAATTTTCCAGGCATAGAGGACACGGAAAAATCTTGACGTTAACAAAAAGACTTAAGGGAAATTCTTTCACGCCTGTTGCGGAATTTATCAGCGGAAAACGCCGGATTTGCATAACCTGAGAGTGATTCGTTATTTGTCAGTTTTTGTCAGCTATGCTCAGATGGTCATCCTACGACTAAAATGAGAAGGCCTATAACTATGTCTACAGGGAAAGCAGTGTTTGCACTGGCGCTCAGCGCAATGTTGCCCACAGGCGCCGCTTTAGCGGCAGCGACGGATACCCTCATCTATTGCTCGGAAGCGTCTCCCGAATCGTTTAACCCGCAAATCGCCAGTTCCGGCCCCTCGTTTGTGGCCAGTTCTCAGGTGCTGTACAACCGATTAATCAATTTTGATCCGCTAAAAAATACCCCGGTTCCGTCTCTGGCGACTGACTGGACTATCTCTGAAGACGGCAAAACCTATACCTTCACCCTGAGGCAGGGCGTTAAGTTCAACAGTAATAAATTCTTCAAGCCCACCCGTGATTTCAACGCAGACGACGTTATTTTCTCCGTCTTGCGCCAGAAAGACGCCAGCCATCCTTATCACAACGTTTCGCAGGGGAGCTATGAATACTTCAATGATGTCGGTCTGGATACATTGATAAAAGAGGTGAAGAAGCTCGATGATTACCACGTACAGTTTGTCTTAAGCGAGCCGAATGCGGCGTTTCTCGCCGACTGGGGGATGGATTTTGCGTCTATTCTCTCGGCGGAATATGCCGATGCCATGTTGAAAAAAGGCACGCCGGAAAACGTCGACAACTGGCCGATTGGCACCGGCCCTTACGTTTTACAACAGTACAAGCAGGATGCGCAGATTCGCTATCTGGCGAACCCTCACTATTGGGATGGTGATGTGCCGACGAAGCACCTGATTTTTTCGATTACACCGAACGTCCAGACGCGCCTGGCAAAACTGCAAACCAACGAGTGTCAGATTATTCCCGCCCCCGCGCCAGTGCAGTTTGAGGAGATTAAAAAGAATAAAGATCTGACGCTGCATACCGTTGATGCGCTGAACGTCGGGTATCTGGCGTTTAATACAGAGAAGAAACCGTTGGATAATGTTCTGGTTCGCCAGGCGCTGAATTACGCCACGGACAAGAACGCTATCATAAACGCGGTCTTTTTAGGTTCCGGCACGGTGGCAAAATCCCCCATTCCGCCGAAGATGATGGGCTTTAAAAAAGACCTTAACGACTACACTTACGATCCACAAAAGGCGAAAGAACTGCTGAAACAGGCCGGGCAGGAGAAGGGCTTTGAAGTGACGCTTTGGTCAATGCCGGTTCAACGTCCTTACAACCCCAACTCGCGGCGAATTGCTGAGATGATCCAGAGCGACTGGGCAAAAGTGGGCGTAACGGCAAAAATTGTCTCTTATGAGTGGGGCGAGTACCTTTCCGGGATGCGTAAAGGCGAACATGATACCGCGCTGTTTGGCTGGATGTCTGATAACGGTGACCCGGATAATTTTGCCGATGTCTTATTAGGATGTAATAGCATCAAAACCGGATCGAATGCCGCACGCTGGTGCGATAAGGGGTATGATGCGCTTGTGCAGAAGGCGAAGCTGGTCAGCGATCCGGCCAAACGCGCGGCGTTGTACGGTCAGGCGCAGGACATTTTTTATCAACAAGCGCCCTGGATAGCGCTGGCGAACGGAAAAACGTTCTACGCTACGCGAAGTAACGTGAGCGGTTACAGCGTGAGCCTGATGGGCAGCGATTTTTCAAAAGCGAAATTGAATTAAGACGTTAAGGAGAAAATATGTCGCATCTGGATGAGGTAAGTTTACGCGTCGATGCCGCCATTAACGAAGGCGTGATCACCCATATGAATGAACTGCTGGTGGTGTTAAGTGAAGATGGCGAGCTGAGCCGGGAAGAACGCTTTACCCAGCAGCAACGCTTGCGTAACGCCATTGCGCATCACGGACGCCAGCACAAAGAAGATATGGAAGCGCGCCGCGATCAGCTCACCAAAGGCGGCACGATCCTCTGAGCATCCTAAAACGTGCGCCTGGCAACGAGCCAGGCGCCAATCACCAGTAACACCGCCCCGCACACGGGGCCTGCCAGCGCCCGTAGCGGCACGCCGTGACTTCGCACAATATCCAGCACTAAACCGCCAATCAATTGGCTGGCAACCAGCACTGCAATGGTGGTCGCCGCGCCAACATATTGATAGCCACTGATACTGGCGAAAACAAAAAACGATCCCAGCAGTCCGGGGATCAGCGTCCACCAGCGCACGCTCGACATCAGCTCGCCAAATCCTGCCGCCCCCTGTTTGAACCCTAACAGGCTGACAAACAGAATAATGCCCACCAGCGAGTTGAGCAGCATCGCGATAAGGATGGTCGACGAGGTCTGGGTAATCCGCACCATCAGCGTGTTTTGTACAACCAGGCCAATGCCTGCGGCAATCAGGAAAGCAACGGTCAGCGTCTGGTTCATCTGCGTCCGTCCGGATCGAGACGATCGTCCAGTTGCAGTTGCATAAAAGTCAGATCCAGCCAACGACCAAATTTCGTGCCGACCTGCGGCATATGCGCTGTCGTTTTAAACCCCAGTGATTCATGCAGATGCAGCGAGGCGAGGTTTTGCGACTCAATCCCGGCAACCATCACATGTTTACCGCACGCCCGCGCCTCATCAATCAGTCTCTTGAGCAGTGCTCGCCCCAGCCCTTTACCCTGATGTTCCGGGTGAACGTAGACCGAGTGTTCAACGGTATGGCGAAAGCCCTCAAAGTTTCGCCAGTCGCCAAAAGAGGCATATCCGGTAACCGTGTCATTTTCTTCGCTGACCAGCACCGGATAGCCCAGGAACTGACGCGCCTCATACCAGGCGATGCGGTTGTCGACATCAACGGTTTGATCGTTCCAGATGGCGGCGGTGTGTAAAACGGCATGGTTGTAGATTTCTGCAATGGCGGCGCAGTCTTCTTTGCTGGCAAATCGAATGGGCATGTTGAACCTCAGGGGGTGTTCACTATAGTATTACGATATGAATACTATTGAAGACAATATAAATCAACGGATCAGTGTCAGAATTCGCATTGAACGCGAGTCACGGGGCTGGTCGTTGACGGAGCTTGCCGAACGGGCGGGTGTCTCACGGGCGATGATCCACAAGATTGAACGGGGGGAGAGTAGCCCAACGGCAACGCTGCTTGGCAGACTTTCGGGCGCGTTTGGCATTAGTATGTCGACGCTGATCGCCCGTGCCGAGATGCAGGAGGGCAAGCTGTTGCGCTTTGCCAATCAACCGGTCTGGCACGATCCGCAAACGCACTATCTGCGCCGCCATGTCTCCCCGCGCAGCGATCTGCCGATCGATTTGGTGCAGGTAGAACTTCCGCCCGGCAGCGACGTTCCGATGCCCGCGTCGTCCTACGCGCTGGCCCGACAGCTTATCTGGTTACAACAGGGTGAACTGGTGTTTGTTGAAGGGGATACCCGTCATGAAATGAAGGCAGGAGATTGTCTTGAACTCGGGCCGCCCAATGACTGCCGCTTTATTAATGAAACGTCATTCCACTGCGTTTATCTGGTGGTACGTTTAAATCCCACCGGCAATTAAGCCACAAGCACTGTGGATATAAACTGCTCTCCCGGAGCAGTTTTCTTTTTTTATTATTAAGTCCAACGCGGTGCAATCTCATACTCTTCTGTGAAGTTTGAAATGAAATACATCTTTAAAAGATCAGCGCATATATAACGTGATGTATTTGTCAATGATAAATACTTTAAAAAAGCTGAATTAAACTCTTTTTATATATTACCTTAAATAAATATCAATTGCCAGCAATGGCAATATTTATACTGAATGCGAGCATTATTTATGCGGTCAATGTCACAAATTTGAAATAATATGTAACCCTATGTTAAATTTTGATTTTGGCAGAACTGATGGAATTCACAGCCAAAAAAATAATGAAACATGGAGAATGATATATTGAGTTACAACGGCAAGAATATTTATAAAATAACCCCTTTGGATGGTATGGGTTTAATTGTTTTAGCATCAATTTGCACAACTGCGCATGCCAACGCACTTTCTATTAATGGCTCAAAAACGGCTGTAGAGCTTCCTGACTCGCCACCGGCATTATATGTCGGCGACGGCGGCACGGGTTCGCTGCTTATTTCTCGCGGTGACACAGTGGTGGCTGGGCAAAATCCCGCTGTAGAAAGCGGATCCGTCATGGGGTTTAGCCGAAATGATAACGGCACTCTCACTGTGGATGGCGGAACATGGTTCGATAGCGTCACCACGGGCAATATTCCTGCAAGCGAAGGAACCACAGCGGTCGGTGGTGGAGGCAACGGTGCGCTGGAGATTAAAAACGGCGGCAAGGCCTACACCCGGTTTATCAATATCGGCCAAAACAACAATAGTACCGGTGTTGTTACCGTCGATGGCGCGGACTCAGAATTATTTGCTACAGCGGAGAGCCGCTCCGGAATTACGGTGGGGAACAACGGCAGCGGTACGCTGAATATTACCCACGGCGGTAACGTCACCAGCAACTCGGTTTCTTATGTTGGTGATAGCGCGGGAACACAGGGTGCGGTTAACGTCAGCGGTAAAGACTCCCGTTTTACCATTACCAACGGTGAATTAAATGTTGGGCGCCACGGCGACGGTATATTAAGCGTCACCGACGGCGGCACCATCAATTCAATGGGTGGCGGGATTGCCACTGAATCGGGCGCGACGGGGACGGCAACCATTAAGGGCGCGGGCTCAACATGGAATCTCGGGGAAAAACACATCCTGAGTATTGGTTTTAAACCAAGGTCAGGCGAGGCGTCCAGCACCGGCGCGTTGGTGCTGGAAGATAACGGCACGATGGTGGCTGAAGGTGGCGTCAATATTAATAATGACACCAGCATGCTGGTGATTGGCGCGAAGCCAGACTCAGCAGCGGCGACACCCGGTACATTAGAGGCACCTGCCGTCAGACTGCATGCTGCCGGTAGCCAGTTAGTCTTTAATCACACCGATACCTCCGGAAATTACCTGTTTTCATCTGACGTTTCAGGGCTGGGCTCCCTGAGCAATACCAGCGGAACGACCGTGTTGACGGGCAAAAATACCTATGAGGGCGGTACCACCATCAGCGGTGGGACGCTGCAATTGGGCAATGGCGCAAGCGCAGGCTCGATTAGGGGTAACGTGCTTAACAACAGCGAATTTGTTATCAACAACCCTGACGAAACATCCCTCTCTGGCGTCATCTCTGGTACGGGTTCACTGACCCAGCAGGGTGCAGGGGAAACGGTACTCAGTGCCGTGAATACTTACACCGGCAAAACTACCCTCAGTAGCGGTACGCTGCGCACGGACGTGGTTGACAGCATTGCCAGCAGCAATGAAGTGACTGTCAACGGCGGCGTGTTTGACCTGAACGCGAATAACCAGCGGGTTAACCGACTGGGCGGCATCGGCGGAGAAGTGCGTCTGAACGGGGCGACGCTGACGGCGAACAACGCCACGGCCTCAGACAATACGACCTTTGCCGGAGACATCGTTGACGGCACAACGGCAGGCAGTCTGACCAAAACCGGTGAGGGCTCGCTCACGCTTTCAGGCAATACGCTGTGGAGTGGCGACACCCGTATTAACGGCGGAGAACTGGTGCTGGACGGCAGCAATGACGGGGCACATCTGGTGAGCAATATCATCGGCCAGGACAATACCGCGTTATCACTGCGTAACCACGCGATATTGACAGGCTGGATTGACCCGACGAACGTCAACATCGACAAAGAGAGTCGCTGGAACATGACGGCGGATTCACGGGTTGATGATATTCATCTCGCGGGAACCGTGAACATTGTGGCGCCATCCTCGCTGCCGATGAGCACAGGACGTACCCTGACCGCCAATAACTGGAATGGTCAGGGCGGTACGGTCGTGCTGAACACCGTGCTGGGCAATGATGCCTCCGTGACGGACAACATTGTGGTCAATGGCAATACTCGCGGCAACACCTTCGTGAAAGTGAATAATGCCGGGGGCAATGGTGACTGGACCCTTAACGGGATCCGTGTTGTCGAAGTGAAAGGCGAGTCTGACGGGAGCTTCACCAAATCCGGGCGTATTGTGGCCGGGGCTTACGACTACAGTCTGGAGAAAAAAGGCGCTGACTGGTTCCTGACTAATCAGTATGTTAAACCTGAGATACCGCCGAAAAAGCCGGATACGCCTGACGAGCCGGATACATCAGAAAAACCGGACACATCAGAAAAGCCAACAACACCGGATTCTTCTCATGAACAGAAAAATCCGGGTACGCCAGATAAGCCTGTCACGCCAAAAACACCGGATGTTCCGGGTAAGCCGGTTGTTCGTCCTGAATCAGCCAGCTATAGCGCTAACCTGATGGCGGCCAATACGATGTTCATCACTCGTCTGCACGATCGTCTGGGAGAGCCTCAGTATACCGACGCGCTGACCGGCGAGAAGAAAGTCACCAGCATGTGGCTGCGTCAGGTCGGCGGGCATAACCGCTCTAAAGACAGCAGCGGGCAAATCAGTACTCAGAGCAACCGTTACGTGGTGCAACTGGGCGGAGATATTGCGCAATGGCGTTCGGATGAGCTGCAACGCTGGCATCTTGGCGTGATGGCCGGTTACGGTCGTAACAGCAGCAACAGCCGTTCGACTGTCACGGGTTATCGCTCAGAAGGCACCGTCAGCGGTTACAGCGCCGGGCTTTACGCTACCTGGTATCAGAACGACGAAACCAGACAAGGCATGTACCTGGACAGTTGGGCGCAGTACGGCTGGTTTGATAATGACGTCAAAGGGCAGGATATTCACAATGAGTCCTACAAATCGCGCGGTCTTACCGCGTCGCTTGAAGCGGGTTACACGCATAAACTGGGCGAGTTTACCGGCAGTCAGGGCTCACTGAATGAATGGTATATCCAGCCGCAGGCGCAGGTCATCTGGATGGGCGTCACCGCAGACGATCACCGTGAAAGCAATGGCACCCGCGTTAGCGGTGAAGGGGAGAACAATGTGCAAACCCGTCTGGGTATGCGTACCTTCCTGAAAGGCCATAGCAAAATCGATGACGGAAAAAACCGGATCTTCCAGCCGTTTGTGGAAGCCAACTGGATCCACAACAGCGAGAAGTTTGGCGTCCGGATGGATGGCATGCGCGTCAGTCAGGACGGCTCGCAGGATCTTGGCGAACTGAAAACCGGCGTAGAGGGCCAGTTGAATCCGCATCTGAACCTGTGGGGCAATATCGGCGTTCAGGTAGGTGATAAAGGCTACAGTGATAGCTCAGCGATGATCGGCGTGAAATACAGTTTCTGACGGGTGTTTTAAAATCTTTTAAATCAATCGGTTAATCTGTTTTTAAGCCGCCATAAACCGGGATCATTTTTTGATCCCGGTTTTTTTTGCACTTTTGTATTTACCCAACGATGGCAGAAAAATCGCCGCAAAACCGTAAAACAACGGTTTCGTGCAGTGTAAAGTAATAATGCCGCTATAAAAAATGGGCAAATTTTTCATTTGCGGCTTTAATTAAGGCACCGCAAATTGCGTCATCGAACGTTAATAAACTTAATATCACGCGGGTAAACTATCACTTTTGGTTTTTATTTTTCCTGACCAGGTTCACTTTTTTTAAATTAAATACCTTTCTTTATGTATGGGTTTAATTGAGGTGTCGCTCGATGAATAACGGAAGGATGTAAAATGCCCGGTTTGGAAAGAACATCACATATCAGCCTGACAACGCAAGTTGAGAACGGTTTGAAACACCAGTTGACGATAGGTGCATTAAAACCAGGTGCGAGACTGATAACGAAAAATATTGCCCACGATCTGGGAGTCAGCATTACGCCGGTTCGTGAAGCCTTACTGCGGTTAGTCTCCTCCAGCGCATTGACCGTTGCGCCGGCGCAGGCCTTTATGGTGCCCGACATTTCACTGGCGAGATGGGAAGAGATCAACCACGTGCGCACCGAACTTGAAGGAATGGCGGTCGCGGCGGCCGCAGAGGCGATGTCTGCCGAGCATCTGCAGACGCTCACCACGTTACTGGAGCAGTATCAACAGGCGTACGAAAGCGGCACGATACAAGAACGACTTCTGGCGAATCACGCGTTTCGATTTGAAATTTACCGTTATGCCAATATGCCGACGCTCTATCAAATGATTGAACAGTTGTGGGTTCGAATGGGCCCCAGCCTGCATTTTTTATATAGCAATGGTGCACCTGACAGTAATCAGAGCCGTGTGGAGCATTATCACAGGTTGCTCGATGCGCTGGCGCAAGGAGATAAAGATGAATCCCGTCAGTGCCTGAAAGAGATCATTGCTAAAAATGTGACTCTTATTAGAACGCAATATCTTAATTAATCTTGCCAAAATAGAGCGGGGAGAACCCCCGCTATTGATGTATTAATATTCAAAACGCCAATACTCTGTGACCTTCTGTGCTGTCGTGCCTTCGTGGAGAAATTAAGAAGATTGCGCGGCGGGTGAAAAGAATGCTCCACATATTGATAAATAATGATTACTATTCGCATTCATAAAAATGAGCGACACCATGATGTTGCTCATTGAAGCCGTGTGAAGCAGTTATCAGATATTTATCAAAGGGAGTCGTCATGCCGTTACGTCATCTGTTTTCGCCGCGCCTGCGGGGTTCATTATTGTTAGGTTCACTGCTTGTTGCGTCGTCATTTAGCACGCAGGCTGCACAAGAAATGCTGCGTAAAGCCGTAGGTAAGGGCGCATATGAAATGGCCTATAGCCAGCAGGAAAATGCGTTGTGGCTGGCCACGTCGCAGAGCCGTAAAATTGACAAAGGCGGCATCGTGTATCGCCTTGACCCTGTCACGCTGGAAGTCACTCAGGCGATTCACAGCGATCTCAAACCGTTTGGCGCAACCCTTAACAATGCAACCCAAACGCTGTGGTTTGGCAATACGGTCAACAGCGCGCTGACGGCCATTGACGCCAAAACGGGTGAGGTCAAAGGGCGCCTGGTGCTTGATCCCCGCCAGCGTTCAGAAGAGGTGCGTCCGTTGCAGCCTCGCCAACTGGTGGCGGATGACGCAACCAACACGGTTTACATCAGCGGCATCGGTAAAGAAAGCGTTGTCTGGGTGGTTGATGGTGAATCCATCAAACTGAAAACCACCATCCAGAATACCGGCAAGATGAGCACCGGTCTGGCCGTCGACAGTAAAGCCGGGCGTTTATATACCACCAACGCCGATGGCGAATTTATCACCATCGATACCGCCGATAATAAAATTCTGAGCCGCAAGAAATTGCTGGACGACGGTAAAGAGCACTTCTTTATTAACCTGAGCCTGGACACCGCAGGCCACCGCGCGTTTATTACCGACTCGAAAGCGGCGGAAGTCTTAGTGATTGATACGCGTGACGGCAAGGTTCTGGCAAAAGTGGCCGCGCCTGAATCGCTGGCGGTGCTGTTCAACCCTGCGCGTAACGAAGCCTACGTTACCCATCGTCAGGCGGGTAAAGTCAGCGTGATTGACGCGAAGCACTACAACGTGGTGAAGACGTTTGACACGCCGACGTTCCCGAACAGCCTCGCGCTTTCTGCCGATGGAAAAACCCTCTACGTGAGCGTTAAACAAAAATCGACTCGCGAGCAGGAAGCCACCCAGCCAGATGATGTGATTCGTATCGCGCTGTAATCTTCAACAGGAGAGGCAATTCCTCTCCTGTCTTCCCGCCCTTGAGCCGACATGCCTCGTTACACCCCGCAAGTAGCCTGGTCAACATCCGGGAACTACACTACCGGCACGTTTGGATGATTGAAAAATACAGGAATATGATGAAGAAGCCACTTATGTGCCTTTGCGCGGGCGTTATGATTTTCACTCTGGCGGGTTGCACCACCGATTACGTCATGACGACAAAACAGGGGAAAACCATTGTGATTCAGGGCAAGCCGAAGCTGGATAAAGAGACGGGAATGACCAGTTACACCGATCAGGACGGCAATAAGCGGGAAATTAACAGCAGTGACGTCGCTGAGCTTATCGAAGCGAATTAATGTTACTCAGCCGGAACATGCTGTCCGGCCTTTCGCCAATGCCCGGAAAACGTTACGTCACCGGGCATCCAACACAATTTATCGCTGATCCGCGACGACTTCTTTACGCGCAACATCCTCTGAAACGCCCGGCGCATGACGGTGAATTTCCGCAACGCGCTGACGTACGCCAAACCAACCGGCAACCAGCAAAATCGCAATTAACGGCAGGGAAGCGATGGTCCAGGTTCCGTTAGGATAGTCAAACGCCATCAGCACCAGCACGCTGAGCAGGAACAGCAGGGTGAGCCACGAGGTGAACGGCGCGCCCGGCATTTTGAAGCTGACGTCTGCCGCTTTGCCTTCTTTAATTGCCTTACGCAGACGCATCTGGCAGACCACGATGAATCCCCACGACGCAATAATGCCCAGCGATGCAAAGTTCAGCACGATCTCAAAGACCTGAGCAGGCACCAGATAATTGAGCAATACGCCGAAAATGTAGACGAACAGCGTTGCCAGAATTCCAGCATACGGCACCTGTTGACGGCTCATTTTCGCCATAAATTTAGGGGCCGAACCACCCATCGACATTGAGCGTAAAATACGTCCAGTGCAGTACAGACCTGAGTTAAGACTGGAGAGCGCCGCGGTCAATACCACGATATTCATAATGCTGCCGACATAAGGCACGCCCAGTTTTGAGAAAAAGGTCACGAACGGACTCTGGCCTGCCTGATAGGCGTTCCACGGCAGCAACAGTACCAGCAGAACCACCGAACCGACGTAGAACAGACCAATGCGCCAGATAACGCTGTTGATAGCTTTTGGCACCATGGTTTGCGGATCTTTGCATTCCCCGGCGGCGGTTCCCACCATTTCAACGGAGGCAAAGGCAAACACCACGCCTTGCACCAGCACCAGCGCTGGCAGAAGACCGTGCGGGAAGAATCCGCCATTATCGGTTATCAAATGGAACCCGGTAGTATTGCCATCCAGCGGTTGGCCTGAGCCTAAAAAGACGGTACCGACCACCAGAAAAACCACAATCGCCAGCACTTTTACCAGCGCGAACCAGAACTCCATCTCGGCAAACCACTTTACGCCTATCATGTTCATGGTGCCGACAATAGCCAGCGCGCCGAGGGCGAAAACCCACTGTGGAACATCACCGAATGCGCCCCAGTAATGCATGTACAGCGCCACGGCGGTGATATCGACGATCCCGGTCATCGCCCAGTTGATAAAATACATCCAGCCTGCGACATAGGCCGCTTTTTCACCCAAAAACTCACGGGCATAGGAGACAAAGCTCCCGCTGGTAGGGCGATGGAGCACCAGTTCGCCCAATGCACGAAGAATAAAAAACGAGAAAATACCGCACACCAGATACACCAGCGCCAGCGCAGGGCCTGCCATCTGTAAACGTGCGCCTGCACCTAAAAAGAGGCCGGTGCCAATCGCGCCGCCAATGGCGATCATTTGAACCTGACGGTTTCCCATCGCCTTGTGATACCCCTCCTCGTGGGTATTCAACCAGCGTCGTTTCGCAGCGTGTTGCTCAAGTGAGCTTGCGTTGTCTGTTTTCATTAAGTTACCTGTTAGCCTGTCTGTCCGAAGGAATGCAGCTAGCTACCGCTGACGACCCAAACGATTGCTTCGCTGCATGCCACTCATCTTTTCCCGTTATTCTGGGTGGGGATAAACATGAGTGGCGCAGCATCCTACCTGCTAATTTTTTTTGACGCAAAACCAATGCATAAGAATTCATGAAGTCAGAACAGGCAGGGGATGGCCTCGATTCAGCCAGTGGGTATTTTTGCGATAATGACCGCGGTTTTAGCCCGTATTCCCGGGCAGAAACCTGCAACGGGCCAGGCTGTTCTACACTTAGCGTTTTACGCACGCTGGAGGCGGTATGATGACTGTTTATGGTGTACCCGGTTGGGGATCGGCAATCAGCGAGGTCATGCTGACCCTGGCTGAAATCCCGTACAAATTTGTCGATGTCACCGGTTTTGATAACGAGGGACCGCAACGCGATTTATTGAAAACACGTAATCCGCTGTGTCAGGTGCCGACGCTGGTGCTGGAAAATGGCGTCATCATGACGGAAACGGCGGCCATCGCGCTGATGATCCTCGACCGTCGTCCCGATCTTGCTCCGTCTGTTCATCACCCGGAGCGGCAACAGTTTCAGCGTCTGCTTATCTGGCTGGTCGCGAATGTGTATCCCACTTTTACCTATGCCGATTATCCCGAACGCTGGACAACAGATGCACCTTTGCAACTGAAAACATCGTGCATGGAATACCGCAAGTCACTCTATCTCTGGCTAAACGATCGGCTCATTGCTGAACCGTACGCCTTTGGCGAACAGCTCACGTTGCTGGATTGCTATCTGGGGGTGATGCGCGGTTGGGGGCCAGGCCATGACTGGTTTCAGGAGCATACGCCGAACATTAGCGCGATTGCCGATGCGGTATGCCAGTTACCGCAACTGCGAACGGTGCTGAAAAGTAATGAAATTATTTAATCCGGTTGCAGACGGGTATGCTAGTTTTGGTAGCACATTCACAATAAGGAGCCTGCTATGCCGCACGTCGATATTAAATGTTTTCCCCGCGAACTGAATGACGATGAGAAAACCGCACTGGCCACAGACATTACCGCCGTGATCGTTCGTCACCTGCAAAGTAAAGAGAGTTCGGTGAGCGTGGCGCTAAACGAAATCCAACCCGCAGAGTGGAAAGCGGTCTGGGATGCGGAAATCGCGCCCCAGATGGATACACTGATCAAAAAACCGGGCTACAGTATGTAACCGGCTAGCGTGACCAACGATTCCGCCCGGCCTGTTTTGCCCGATACAGTGCGGCGTCGGCCTCTGCAATCGTCTGTTCAGCCGTTTTCCTCTTCGCTGAACAGGCGATACCCTGACTTACCGTGACGTTGTCACTTGCCGTTGACGCGGAGTGGGGGATTGCCGCCGTCTCCAGACCGGCTTTGATTCTGGCGGCAACCTGCTCAGCCTCTTGCAGCGACGCGCCAAACAGCACCACCGCGAACTCTTCGCCGCCGTAGCGCGCAACCACATCTTCTGGGCTGCGCACCGACTGCATCAACACTTCCGCCACCTGCGTCAGGCAGGCATCGCCTTTTGGGTGCCCGTAGGTATCGTTATAGCGTTTAAAGAAATCGACATCGAGCATCAGCAGAGTGAACGCGCTGTCATTGGCGGTGGCGCTGTGCAGCACATCTTCCAGCGCGCGTCGGTTTGCCGCGCCGGTCAGCGCGTCCCGGTGTGCGAGGGCGTCAAGGCGAGCAATGAGCACGTTGTTGTGTTGGTTTTGATACCAGGCTTCATCGAACCAGCGAAGCAGGATAACGCGCCCGCCAAGCATAATCAGCGTGAAGATAACCCAGATGACCGCAAAATGGGGATTTACGCCATGGTTAAGCACAACGCTTGCTACCGGCACCGTAAACCACAGCGGGGTCACGTAGGAGAGTAACGTTGGCGTGTGAAAATAGAGCGCCACGACGGCACTGAGCAGCAAAACGGAACACAGCGGATAGGCAACCGGTAATTGCCACTGGTCAATGAAAGAGTAAATGCACCAGCACCAGAACAGACTCAACAGCGCCAGCAAGCCCTGGTACAGCCACGATTTTCGTCGTGGCGAGAAAATCAGAACGACGCTTATCAGTACGATTCCCATCGCCGCGCTGTCGATGGACAGGAGGAGACTTTTCTCAGCCTGATACAGGGTATCCGCATCAGTAAACAGGGCGCGACGAAAAAGGATCATCAGCGCAAAGCTGATGTTCACAAAGGCGAACCACGGCAGGCTGATAGCCATCCCGCGTTCAACCATATCTTCACGTTTGGCCCACACGGTATAGGCAGATTTTCTGTTATTTGGCGTCATAAACTTCATACAGGTGTAAAGCGGGCGGAAATCCCGCCCCCGGGGAGTGTGGAGTATGCTGTAACAATAGTGAAGCAGAATTCACATTTATCCTTAACCTGAGGCGATCACTTCGCAGTGACCCGTTTCCCGCTGGTGATAAAGGTTCCGGCGCCTAAATGGTGCAGGGTATTGAGCTTATCGTCGTCAAATTGCCAGCGACCTTCCGTAAAAACGCGCTCGTCGGCAGAGGCCGAAACCACTTCGCCAAACAGCGTATCGTATTTCTCTTGCGCAGACGTCGCCGGTAATAGCCGACACTCCATCCAGGCCAGACATTTTTCTTCAATCAGCGGTAATCCGAGCACCGGGCCTTTGACCACCGGGATCCCGTAGCAGTTGAATTTGTCTTCCAGCCGCCCGGAAACGCTGCCTACCGCATAGGTCCAGTTGGTGGCGGCCACTCCCGGAACCACAATGCCAAACATGCCGCTGCGCTCAATCAGTTCGCGCGACCAGGCGCTTTTGTCGACCACAATCGCAACACGTGGCGGTTCAAACTCAACCGGCATAGACCACGCCGCCGCCATCACGTTACGTCGTTCGGTGTGGCTATCCCGACAGGTAATCAGAATCGTCGGGCCATGATTTAACAGTCGGCAAGCATGCGTTAACTCAACAGGGCGAAAACGGCTCATGGCATCTCCTTAGAAAGATGAAAAGCGTAACGGGAATAGTATTGATATTAACGGGATTAGCGATTTTGTCGCCCCGTTGTCGCTATTCACCGCACAAAATCGCCGGTGCAACAATAAAAATACGTTATAAATACAGGGTGCTATCAACAGGAATGCCCTATGACGCCTTTTTTAAACGCTTATTTTTCCCGCCTGGGTTGGTCAACCACGGCGCAGATCAACATCGATACCCTGCGGGCGCTGCATTTGCATCACAACAGCGCCATTGTGTTTGAAAACCTTGATGTGTTGTTACCCCGCGAGATACAGCTTGACGACCAGACGCTGGAAGAAAAACTGATCGTCGCCCGTCGTGGTGGGTACTGTTTCGAACAAAACGGCGTTTTTGAACGGGCACTACGTGAGATTGGATTTACCGTCCGCAGTTTACTGGGAAGAGTGGTGCTGGCGAATCCGGCGAGTATGCCGCCGCGCACGCATCGCCTGTTATTGGTTGAGTTAGAGGGCGAACAGTGGATAGCCGACGTGGGTTTCGGTGGGCAAACACTGACCGCGCCGATCCGGCTACAGGCCGACCTTGAACAACAGACACCTCACGGGGAATACCGTCTGGTGCAGGAGGACGACGCGTGGATTTTGCAGTTCCGTCATCATGACCACTGGCAATCCATGTACTGTTTCGATCTTGGCATACAGCATCAAAGCGATTATGTGATGGGCAACTTCTGGTCGGCGCACTGGCCACAGTCGCATTTCCGTCACCATCTGTTGATGTGTCGCCATCTGCCGGACGGCGGTAAGTTGACGTTGACCAACTTCCACTTTACCCACTACCAGGATGGGCACGCGATAGAGCAGATCAATTTACCCGATGTGGCCAGTTTGTATGCGCTGTTGCAGACGCGGTTTGGACTGGGCGTTGACGATGCGAAGCACGGTTTTAGCGAAGCGGAACTGGCGGCGGTGATGTCTGCCTTTGATACCCATCCGGAAGCGGGAAAATAATTGCGCCAGCCTCCGCCGAAGAGCCATGCCCTTCGGCGGAGAAACACTACAGGTCAATCGACCATTCGGCGTGAAATAAAATAACCGCCGTGCCGGAAATCGTCACTTTTTCCGGCTGATTATCGCGGATAGTAACGTTAACATCGACGACGCCATCGCGCCCCAGCGCACGTCCCTGATGCCCCAGAACACGCAGCGTTTTGCCATCGTGTGGCATCACATTGTGATGAACCAGCCATGCCCCCATTGGCCCATTGGCGTTGCCCGTCACCGGGTCTTCAACAATACCGATTGCCGGTGAGAACATGCGCCCATCGGTTTCATTTTTGCCAGGGCGGATCTGGAACGGAAAAAAGCCGTTGCAGCCAATCTGCTGGCTGATGGTCGTCAGTGCCGCAAGATTGGGGGAAAGGGCGTCGATATCGACGTCGGGTTTCAGCGGGATCATCACTTTCGAATGTCCCGTTGTCGCCACCTGAATCGGCAGGCCAGGAAGAATATCGTCTTCACCAAGGTGGAATGCGCGGATGATGGCGGCGCGCGTTTCACCCTCAAGCGGCGGCTCAAAGCCCGGCGTACCTTGTTCCAGCGTGATGCGATAGCCGTTGTCTTGCGCAAGGATATCGACCCGATGGCGCCCGGCAAGCGAACGTTGCCAGACGGTTCCATTCTCTAACCCAAGAACGGTGGCGCGAACATAATGCGCCGCAATGGTCGCATGGCCGCAAATCGGGACTTCAACCGTGGGCGTAAAGTAGCGAATACGCACATCGCAATCATCGCTTTTTAAGACGAATGCCGTTTCACTGTGACGCAGTTCGCGGGCGATAAGTTGCATTTGCGCCTCGCTGAGTCCGTCAGCATGTAACACGACGCCTGCTGAGTTACCGCGAAACGGTACGGAGGTGAAGGCATCAACATGATAAACCTGGGGTTTCATTCGGGTTCTCCTTAGGTCGGAGAACCATCATAACGCGCCAGCCGCCGGAGAGTGAAGGCTATCCGGCGGCACGGAGAATTAGCGACGCGAACGAACAATCTGGTAGCGGCGCGTGAAGTATTCAAACGGCGCGCTCCAGACATGAACCAGACGGGTGAAGGGGAAGATCAGGAAGATGGTCATTCCCAGCACCAGATGCGCCCGGAAGACCCATGCCACACCGTCCAGATGCGCCGATGCTCCGCCCTGGAACGTCACCACTGACTGCGCCCAACCGACCAGTTTCAGCATTTCGCTGCCGTCCGGGTGCTGGGCGGAAAAGGGGATCGACGTAAGACCCAGGATGCATTGAAACAGCAGGATGCAGAGGATAAGAATATCGGCGGTGGACGACGTCGCGCGAATTCGGGGATTGGTCAAACGGCGCACCAGCAGTCCCACGCCGCCGACCAGGGTCAGTACGCCACAAAGGCCGCCGGCAAGCATTGCCATCTGCTGTTTCACCGCAATGGGCAGAAACCAGGCGTACATCCAGTGCGGGGTTAACATCCCGAACAGGTGTCCGAAGAAAATCCCCAGAATGCCGATATGGAACAGATTCGACCATAACACCATGCCGCGTTTGTCCAGCATTTGGCTGGAGGAGGCGCGCCAGGTGTACTGCCCGTAATCGTAGCGTAACCAACTGCCGAGGATAAACACCGTACCGCACAGGTAAGGGTAGATATCGTAAAAAAAGACGTTCAGGTACTGTATCATTTCTGACCTCCCGAACCGACGTCAACATACTGTGGCGCCACGTCCTGGCTAAAGCGTCGTTGATAATGTTGTAACGGTGAACTGTCACAGGCGGTGGCGTTATCTTCGATAAACTTCACCTGTTCTTCTTCCCACACCGCGTCCAGCGCCTGAGACGTATCATCCCGCGTTTCGCTGCTGACCTGTTTAGTGACACTGTCACTTGATAGCGGACTGTCTGCCAGAGCAAGCAACGCGTCAAACAGGTGATACCACGGGGTTTCGCGCTGTTTTAAGCGCCCGCCGAGTAAGGCCAGAATAGGGGCGACATTCTGCAATCCTTCTTTGGCCTCGGCCTCCGGCAATACGCTCAGGTACTCCAGATAGAGTGGAAGATGATCCGGTAATTCCCGGCAGTTAAGCTGCAGTCCGACCTGTTCATACTGCGCCAGCAGATCCACCATCGCCTGACCCCGGTCACGGGACTCCGCATGAACATGCTCAAACAGCAGTAACGACGTGGCGCGACCGCGATCAAACACTTCGCACCATTGCGCCTGTTTCTCGAGCAAGGGCGCATTCAGGAGATCGGCCGCGAAGTCGCTCAGCATCGGCGCTTCATTACGAACCAACGCGAGGGCGTCGTCCCGACACTCCCAAAGAAACTCGTCGGGATACTCCATCAGCAGCCCAATCACTTTGAGAATTTGCATTATTCGCCCTCCGCTTTGTCGCGCACTTCCGTGACATCGATAGCGTCGATTCGGCTGCTGTTAAACAGGTTGAATTTGGTGTCTGAGCCGTGGCAACCGTCGCCGAAGGTAAAGCCGCAGCCATTTTTCTCCGGGAAGGCGTCACGCGCCATTTCCCGGTGGCTGGTCGGGATCACGAAACGGTCTTCATAGTTGGCAATAGCCAGATAGCGGTACATCTCTTCAACTTGTTCAACGCTTAATCCCACTTCCTCAATCGCGCGGGTGTCCGTGACGCCTTCGACGGTTTGCGAGCGTTTGTAATGGCGCATCGCCATCATTCGTTTCAGGGCGCGCAGCACGGGGCCGGTGTCACCGGCGCTGAGCATATTGGCGAGATACTGCACCGGGATGCGCAAACTTTCGACGGCGGGCAGAATACTGTCGGTCTGCGGCAGTCCGCCTGCATCGGCATACGACTGGATGGGCGACAACGGCGGGACATACCAGACCATCGGCAGGGTGCGGTATTCCGGGTGCAGCGGCAGAGCCAGCTTCCAGTCCATCGCCATCTTGTAGACCGGCGAGCGCTGGGCTGCCTCAATGACGTTGTGCGGAATGCCTTGTTTCAGCGCTTCTTCGATCACCGCCGGATCGTTCGGGTTCAAAAACACATCGCACTGACGCTCATAGAGGTCGGTTTCATGTTCGGTACTGGCCGCTTCTTCAATTTTGTCGGCATCGTAGAGCAACACGCCGAGATAACGGATGCGGCCAACGCAGGTTTCTGAACAGACGGTCGGCTGGCCCGATTCAATACGCGGATAACAGAAGATGCATTTTTCAGATTTGCCGCTCTTCCAGTTGAAGTAGATTTTTTTGTACGGACAGCCGCTGATACACAAACGCCAGCCGCGGCATTTGTCCTGGTCAATCAACACAATGCCGTCTTCTTCACGTTTGTAAATCGCGCCGCTCGGGCACGTTGCCACACAACTGGGGTTCAGGCAGTGTTCGCACAGGCGCGGCAGATACATCATGAAGGTGTTTTCAAACTGGCCGTACATCTCTTTTTGCATCTTGTCGAAGTTACGGTCACGGGCGCGTTTTTCAAATTCCCCGCCGAGCAGCTCTTCCCAGTTTGGCCCCCAGATAATCTTGTCCATCCGTTTGCCGTCAATCAACGAACGCGGGCGGGCGGTGGGCTGATTTTTGCTTTCAGGCGCACTATGCAGATGCTGGTAATCGTAGGTGAACGGCTCGTAGTAATCATCGATTTGCGGGATCACCGGGTTGGCGAAGATTTTGGTGATAACGCCCATTTTGCCGCCCAGACGCGGCCTTATCTTACCGTTAACGTCGCGCACCCAGCCGCCTTGCCACTCCTCCTGATCTTCCCAGTTCTTTGGATACCCGATACCCGGTTTCGTCTCAACGTTGTTAAACCACGCGTATTCCATGCCTTCACGCCCGGTCCAGACGTTTTTACAGGTTACCGAACACGTATGGCAGCCGATGCACTTATCAAGATTGAGGACCATGCCAACCTGCGAACGTATTTTCATTTTTTCGCCTCCTGTACCTGATCCCGACCTTCATCATCCAGCCAGTTAACATGTTTCATTTTGCGGATCATGATGAATTCATCGCGGTTCGAACCCACCGTGCCGTAGTAGTTAAAGCTGTACGCCAGTTGGGCATAGCCGCCAATCATGTGCGTCGGTTTCGGGCACACGCGCGTCACCGAGTTGTGGATGCCGCCGCGCATACCGGTAACTTCCGAGCCGGGAATATTCATGATGCGTTCCTGGGCGTGGTACATCATGGTCATCCCCGGCGGAACGCGCTGGCTCACCACCGCGCGGGCGGTGAGGGCGCCGTTGGCGTTAAAGGCCTCAATCCAGTCGTTATCTTCAATGCCCAACTCTTTGGCGTCAGTCTCGCTGAGCCAGACAATCGGCCCGCCGCGCGACAGCGTCAGCATCAGCAGGTTTTCGCTATAGGTGGAGTGAATGCCCCATTTCTGGTGCGGTGTCAGGAAATTGAGCGCTTTTTCGGGGAAGCCGTTGGGAGGGATCTCCCGCATCGCACTGACGCTGCGGGTGTCGATAGGCGGACGGTATGCCACCAGACTTTCGCCAAACGCCCGCATCCAGGCGTGATCCTGATACAACTGTTGGCGACCCGAGAGCGTGCGCCACGGGATCAATTCATGGACGTTGGTGTAACCGGCGTTATAGGAGACATGCTCGCTTTCCAGACCGGACCAGGTCGGGCTGGAAATAATCTTACGCGGCTGCGCCTGGATATCACGAAAGCGGATTTTCTCATCTTCTTTGTTGAGCGCCAGATGAGTGTGTTCGCGACCGGTAATGGCGCCCAGCGCTTCCCAGGCTTTCACCGCCACCTGGCCGTTGGTTTCCGGCGCCAGCGCCAGGATCACTTCTGAAGCATCGATGGCGGTGTCGATGAGCGGACGACCTTTCGCCGGGCCCTCCAGCTTGGTGTAGTTGAGCTTGCCGAGGAAATCGACCTCCGTCTGCGTATTCCAGGAGATGCCTTTACCGCCGTTACCCAGTTTGTCCATCAGCGGGCCGAGCGAGGTAAACCGCTCGTAAGTGGCCGGATAGTCACGCTCGAGCACCGCAATATTGGGCGCGGTTTTTCCGGGAATGAGGTCGCATTCGCCTTTTCGCCAGTCCTGAATATAAAAGGGTTGCGACAGTTCTGCCGGAGAATCGTGTTGCAGCGGTTGCAACACCACATCCGTTTCTTTGCCAAGATGCCCAACGCACACCTCTGAGAACGCTTTGGCGATCCCTTTGTAGATATCCCAGTCGCTTTTCGACTCCCAGGCCGGGTCGACGGCGGCGGAGAGCGGATGAATAAACGGATGCATATCCGAGGTGTTCATGTCGTCTTTTTCATACCAGGTGGCGGTCGGCAGCACGATGTCGGAAAACAGACAGGTACTGGACATCCGAAAATCGAGCGTCACCAGCAGGTCGAGCTTGCCTTCAATCGCGGCAGACTGCCATTCGACCTCTTCAGGCTTGATCCCTTCGTTTGACCCTAACGCTTCGCCCTGAATACCGCTCTCGGTGCCCAACAGGTATTTGAGCATGTACTCGTGACCCTTACCGGAGGAACCCAGCAGGTTTGAACGCCAGACGAAGAGGTTGCGCGGATGGTTTTTCCCGCTGTCCGGTTGCTCACAGGCGAAACGAATTTCACCGGACTTGAGCGCCGCAACGGTGTACTCCGCCGGGGATAATCCAGCCTCGTCCGCTTTAGTTTTCAGGGTTAACGGGTTGAGATTGAGCTGAGGCGCAGAAGGCAGCCAGCCCATGCGTTCTGCCCGGACGTTGAAATCAATCAGATGCCCGGTAAATTTCGTGGCATCCGCCAGCGGCGAGAGCAACTCCTGCGCCGTCAGTTTTTCATAGCGCCACTGACTGGAGTGATTGTAGAAAAATGAGGTGCTGTTCATCTGGCGCGGGGGTCGGTTCCAGTCCAGTGCGAACGCCAGCGGGAGCCAGCCGGTTTGCGGGCGCAGTTTCTCTTGTCCGACGTAGTGCGCCCAGCCGCCGCCGCTTTGCCCGACGCAGCCGCAGAAGACCAGAATGTTGATCATTCCCCGGTAGTTCATGTCCATGTGATACCAGTGGTTCACCCCGGCACCGAGAATAATCATCGAGCGTCCGTGGGTTTTGTGCGCGGTATCGGCAAACTCACGGGCGATCTGTTCGATATGACGGCGCGGCACGCCGGTGATGTGTTCGCCCCACGCAGGCGTATAGGCTTTGAGCTCGGCGTACTCTTTGGCGGCGCAGTCATCATCAAGCCCCCGATCCAGCCCGTAATTGGCCAGTACCAGATCGTAAACGCTGACCACCGGACGCACGCTGCCGTCGGCCAGCGTCAGGTTTTTCACCGGGAGCTGGCGAATGAGCACAGGTTCCTGCTTCACGCTGCGAAAATGGGGATTCTCGTTACCGCCGAAATAGGGGAATGCCACGCCCGCCACGTCATCATGCTGACCCAGCAACGAGAGCGACAGTTCTGTTTCGTTACCGGCAGCCAGCGCTTCAAGGTTCCATTTGCCTTTTTCACCCCAGCGAAAGCCAATCGACCCGTTGGGCGCCACCAGTTCTCCTGTGCGCGTAAAGGCGACCGTTTTCCATTCTGGATTATTGCTCTCGCCCAGACCGTCCACCAGATCGGAGGCACGCATCATCCGCCCGGGCACGTAACTGCCGTCGTCACGGGCATCCAGCAGCACCAGCATTGGCATATCGGTATAGCGACGACAGTAGTTGATAAAATAGTCGCTCGGGTTGTCGAGATGGAACTCCTTCAGGATCACATGCCCCATCGCCATCGCCAGCGCGCTGTCGGTGCCTTGTTTCGGCGACAGCCACTGGTCGCACAGCTTGGCGACTTCTGAATAATCGGGCGTGATGGCGATGGTTTTGGTGCCTTTGTAGCGCACTTCGGTAAAGAAATGGGCGTCCGGGGTACGCGTCTGCGGCACGTTAGAGCCCCAGGCGATGATGTAGCTGGAATTGTACCAGTCGGCCGATTCCGGGACGTCCGTTTGCTCGCCCCAGGTCATCGGTGAGGCCGGGGGTAAATCGCAGTACCAGTCATAAAAACTCAGGCAGGTGCCGCCGAGCAGCGACAGATAGCGGGTGCCGGCGGCGTAGGAAACCATCGACATGGCCGGGATCGGCGAGAAACCGACGACGCGATCGGGGCCGTAGGTTTTGACCGTCCAGACGTTCGCTGCGGCAATCAACTGATTGAGCTCTTTCCAGTTTGAGCGAATAAATCCACCGCGTCCGCGCACCTGTTTGTAGCTCTGGCACTTTTGCGGGTCGCTCATGATAGCGTCCCAGGCCAGAACCGGATCGGGCTGGCGGGAGAGGGCGTCGCGCCAGAGTTCAATCAGCCGTTTGCGCACCAGCGGATATTTGAGGCGGTTAGCGCTGTATAAATACCAGGAATAGCTGGCGCCGCGTGGGCAACCGCGCGGTTCGTGATTAGGCAGATCCGGGCGAGTGCGTGGATAGTCGGTTTGTTGTGTTTCCCAGGTCACCAGGCCATTTTTGACGTAGATTTTCCAGCTACACGAGCCGGTACAGTTAACCCCGTGGGTCGAGCGCACGATTTTGTCGAACTGCCAGCGTTGGCGATAGCTGTCCTCCCAATCCCGGTTGGTATGCATAACCTGACCGTGCCCTTCAGCGAAAGTGTCCCCTTTTTGCTTAAAGTAACGGAAGCGATCCAGCAGTTTGCTCATGACATTTCTCCTGCTCCGATAATGTGTCAGGCATGTAGGCCGGATAAGGTCTTGTGCCTTATTTCAACGCCCGATGGCGACGCTTACGCGTCTTATCAGGCCTACATGAAGATGTTGTTATTTTTTTTGTGATTTGCGGCCGTAGACCAGCCAGGTCACCAGCACGCAGACGATGTAAAACACTAAGAATATTTTCATTGCGCCAACCGGAGAGCCGGTCAGCGCCAGGGATGAACCAAACGCTTTCGGGATGAAGAAACCGCCCACAGCGCCGATAGCAGAGATGAACCCAAGCGCGGCGGCGGTATCCGTCACCGCTTCCCGCTGGGCCTGTTCTTCCGTTCCGCCGTGCAGCTTCACCCGATAAATCGTGATTTTGCGAAAGATCACCGCAATCATCTGAAAGGTTGAGCCGCTTCCCAGCCCCGCGGTCAGGAAAAGCCCCATAAACACCAGATAAAAAGCGGTAAAACTGCCGGAACCCGACCCCGGCAAGGTGAGAAACAGCAGGGCGCTAAACAAGGCCATAAAGATGAAGTTAATCAGCGTCACGCGCACACCGCCGAACTTATCGGAAATAACCCCCCCGGCAGAGCGCGCCAGCGCGCCGATAAACGGACCGAAAAAGGCCAGTTTCAGTATGTTCACATCGGGAAATTGTGTTTTCGCCAGCATGGCGAATCCGGCGGAAAAGCCGATAAACGATCCAAACGTGGCGAGGTACAGCAGGCTTAACAACCAGAGATGAAAACGTTTGAGCACCGGCAGTTGCGCGGCGATAGAAGATTTTGAGCTGGAAATATCATTCATTCCCAACCCGGCTGCAACGGTGGCGGCAATCAGCAGCGGAACCCAAATCCAGGTGGCATTCGCCAGCGACAACAGCGACCCGTCGGCTTGTGGGACGCCCTGCACGCCGAGGAACGTGAAGATGGGCAGAAAAATCACCAGCGGCGCGACCATCTGCATCACGCTGACGCCCAGATTGCCTAAACCACCGTTAATCCCCAGGGCGCTGCCTTGCTTCGATTTGGGGAAGAAAAAACTGATATTGCCCATGCTCGACGCAAAATTGGCACCGGCAAAACCGCACAGCAAGGCGATAGCAATAAATACGCCATAGGGAGTAGCCGGGTTTTGCACCGCAAAACCGAGCCACAGGCAAGGAATAATCAGAATAACGGTGCTAAAAATCGTCCAGCGGCGCCCGCCAAATATGGGCACCATAAAGGAGTAGGGAACGCGTAATATGGCGCCGGAAAGCGAAGGTAATGCGGTTAATAAAAAGAGTTGGTCGGTGGTGAAATTAAAGCCGACTTTATTCAAATTAACGGCGACGGCGCTGAACAACATCCAGACGCAGAAGGCGAGAAGCAGACAAGGGACTGATATCCAGAGGTTTCTTCGTGCGATATGCTTACCTTTTTTTTCCCAGTAAGCGGGGTTTTCAGGCTTCCAGTCACTTAAAAGATAACGATTTTTTTTCTCATTTTGTGGTGCCATATTACCCTCACATGCACGCGTCGTTCATGAAAAAGAAATAATAAGAGGCTAAGCCGCAATGGCTCTTTTTAGAAAATATTAGTTTTTTTGAGAATATTGTTTGAAAGGATAGATAAGAAAGCGCAGCCACGTGACGTGTAGGGGGAATAACAGGTTGCTTAAGTGTAACTAAATGTAAATTACAAAGATGTATTGTTAATTCATATTTACCGTCAGATAAACAGTTCCCGTGAAATCATGTGATCGAGATGGCGCTCAAAGGCGGGGTCGGCCATTTCCGTCATGCCCAGCGCGTACATGCCGTCCAGACCACACACCAGCGCTATCAAACGCCAGGCGATGTCCTGCGCTGCGCCGTCGGTGAAGGTAAACTCACCGGCCTCACGACCTTGCGCGATCAGTCGTGCGGTATCTTCGTGCCACATTTTCATCGTCAGCAGATATGCATGCTTAATTTCAGGATCGTTGTCCGCCAGTATTTGTGCTTCCCGCCAGAGTTTAATGTACGGCTCAAAACCGCCGTCGTGGCTGCCCAGCATGGCATGAAGACGCGTGCGCCAGTTGGCGTTCTCCGGTGCGATGTTGGTGTCCAGCAGAGTACGAATCAGACGAATAAACGCCTGCGATTTCAATTCGCCCGCATTGCTGAAATGGTGGTGAAGTTGCCCGGTCGCCACGTTGGCTTCTGTCGCAATACGTCTCACCGTCATAGCGTTAAAGCCTTCCTGTAATGCAACGCGCATGGCTGCCTGCAGAATTACTTCGCGACGTTCATCCCGATTTAAATAGCCCATACGTTCCTCACTCTGGTCACCGTGACGGCAGTGTAACAAAAAGCTGGACATGCGTTCAACTTTCCGTAGGATCGCTAAAGCTGGACATGTGTCCAACTTTGTTTTTAGCGGGAGTTTTATGTTTCGTCAGTGGTTAACGTTAGTGATTATTGTGCTGGTCTACATCCCTGTTGCGATCGACGCAACGGTGCTGCATGTTGCCGCCCCCACGCTGAGTATGACGCTGGGCGCCAGTGGCAACGAGCTGCTGTGGATCATTGATATTTATTCTCTGGTGATGGCCGGGATGGTCTTACCGATGGGGGCGCTTGGCGATCGCATTGGTTTTAAACGTCTTCTGTTGTTGGGCGGGAGCCTGTTTGGTCTGGCCTCGCTGGCTGCCGCATTTGCTCATAGCGCCAGTCTGCTGATTGCAACGCGTGCGCTGCTGGCGATCGGTGCGGCAATGATTGTTCCTGCGACGCTTGCGGGGATCCGCGCCACCTTCTCTGAAGCGCGTCATCGCAATATGGCGCTGGGCGTTTGGGCCGCCGTGGGATCGGGGGGCGCAGCGTTTGGTCCCCTGGTCGGGGGAATGTTGCTGGAGCATTTCTACTGGGGCTCGGTATTTCTGATCAACGTCCCGATTGTCTTACTGGTGATGGGATTGACGGCGCGTTTTGTTCCGCCACAGGCAGGCCGTCGCGATCAGTCGCTCAACCTGGCGCACGCGGTCATGCTGATCATCGCCATTTTGCTGTTGGTCTATAGCGCAAAGACGGCGCTGAAAGGGCATCTTGCGGTCGGGGTGATTGCGTTGACGTTACTGGTGGGGGCGCTGTTACTGGCTGCGTTTGTGCGCATCCAGTTGGCGGCGTCGCGTCCGATGATCGACATGCGTCTTTTTACCCACCGGATCATTCTGAGCGGCGTGGTGATGGCGATGACCGCGATGATAACGCTAGTGGGTTTTGAACTGCTGATGGCGCAAGAGCTGCAATTTGTGCACGGCCTGACGCCGTATCAGGCGGGGCTGTTTATGCTGCCCGTGATGGTGGCCAGCGGATTCAGCGGCCCGATAGCCGGAATGCTGGTATCACGACTGGGGTTACGTTGGGTGGCAACGGGCGGGATGGCGCTCAGTGCGCTGAGTTTCTACGGCCTGGCGCTGACTGACTTCAGTAGCCAACAATGGCAGGCCTGGGGGCTGATGGCATTGCTGGGATTCAGCGCCGCCAGTGCGCTTCTGGCGTCAACGGCGGCCATTATGGCAGCGGCACCGGCAGAAAAAGCCGCCGCCGCGGGCGCCATTGAAACGATGGCCTATGAGTTGGGCGCAGGGTTAGGTATCGCCATCTTCGGTTTACTGCTGAGCCGGAGTTTCTCGGCGTCGGTCATGTTGCCGGACGGATTAAGTGAGCAGGAGATAGAACGCGCGTCGTCATCAATGGGTGAGGCGGTACAACTTGCCCATACGCTCTCACCGAATCTTGGCGAAGCGGTTCTTGGGGCGGCCAGACAGGCATTCACCTGGTCGCACAGTGTGGCGTTAAGCAGTGCCGGAAGCCTGTTGATCCTACTGGCGGTCGGGATGTGGTTCAGCCTCGCCCGCATAAAACAGCATTAATTTAGTGGGCTAACTGGCAAGGGTAATCCATCTCCTCAACTTCCTTACCGCTCAGGCGGGCATATTGCCCCGTGAGTCGCCAGAAAGCGGGTTGCGTTTCGGTGTAGATTTCGGCTGCCAGGATCAGACGACGGCGATCGACTTCGCTAAGCTCCAGCAATGTCCACGGAATAAAGTAGCGCTCACTGTCGGTCAACATAAACCACAGTGGGCATCCGCAACCGGAACAGAAAAAACGTTCTCCACGCGTTGAAGAGGGGAAGTGCGAAGGTTCTGATGACTCTGGCGACAACAGCGGTTGACCGCTGGCTTCCAGGTACATAGCAATGCCACCTGACCATTTCTGGCACAATGTGCAGTGGCAGGCATAAACATCAAGCATTTCGACGTTAACGGTAAAATGACTTTGTCCGCAAAGACAACGACCTGTGAACGTCTGCACGGCATACTCCTTATGACCGAGTCTGGATCAAGATAAAAAGCCAGCCCATCATGGGCTGGCTCTGATTTCACGTTACAACAACATTAGAACTGGTAGGTCAGGCCTACAGCTACGATGTCGTCAGTGCTTACGCCAGCACGTTTGGTGAAGTTGTTGTCATCCAGCAGGTTGATTTTGTAATCAACGAAGGTAGACATGTTTTTGTTGAAGTAGTAGGTCGCGCCCAGGTCAACGTATTCAACCAGATCCTGATCGCCCCAGGTACCCAGATCTTTACCTTTGGATTTCAGGTAAGCCACGGACGGACGCAGACCGAAGTCGAACTGGTACTGAGCAACCGCTTCAAAGTTCTGAGTTTTGTTAGCGATATAATCGTTATCACCAAACACAGTCATGTTACGGGTTTCAGAGTAGGTGGTTGCCAGGTAGATGTTGTTCGCATCGTATTTCAGACCAGCAGCCCATACTTCAGCGGTATCGCCGTCGGCGTTCATGCCGTCCAAACCACCGGCATAAGATACCTGACCATCGGTACGGTCAGATTTTGCATAGGTAGCACCGATGCCGAAACCTTCGTACTCATAGGTAGTAGACAGACCAAAACCGTCGCCATTGGCTTCGTTAGGGTTACGTTTGTCTTCGTTTTTGCCCTGGTACTGAGCAGCAAAGTTCAGACCTTCAACCAGACCGAAGAAGTCGGTGTTACGGTAGGTTGCAACGCCAGTAGTACGGCTGGTCATGAACACGTCAGTCTGGGTCCAGGTATCACCACCGAACTCAGGCAGAACGTCAGTCCATGCGCCGATGTCGTACGCTACGCCGTAGTTACGGCCGTAGTCGAAAGAACCGTATTCAGCGAATTTCAGACCAGCAAATGCCAGACGGGTTTTATCGCTGTTTGAACTATTGGTAGATTCAGCACGGTTGCCTTTAAATTCATATTCCCACTGACCAAAACCAACCAGTTGGTCATTGATCTGAGTTTCACCTTTGAAACCGGTACGCACGTAGGTTTTGTCGCCGTCGCTGCTGGTGTCATCAGAGAAATAATGCTGAGCGTGTACTTTACCGTACAGGTCCAGTTTGTTGCCGTCTTTGTTATATACCTCTGCTGCGTTTACAGCACCTGCTGCCAACAGGGAAGTCACTGCCACTGCAACTAATTTAAGTTTCATGCTCAATAATCCTTATATTTTTCTTAGCGTGTTTCCTAAACCATTTCTAAACGAACCCGTCCGTCAATGGCAGACTATTTTTAAAGTACGCAGTGGTATAAGTTCAATAATAAGTTTCATAATATTACTGAATATTTACAGTTATGTGATCCAGATCTACATAATAGAGCTGAGAAATTTAGTTTAAATTAGGAACTTACTAAAAAGATATATTTACGAGGGGGACTATATCTGTATTTATTGTTTGATATTCGTTAGTTGCCGGGGCTAACTATATGCATGAATACAGTTTCTTTTGCGCATAAAATGCTGGGTGTTATCAAAACATAATCATATTGATAACATATTTAACACAAAAGAAAATGATTGCATACAATTTGTTCATGTGACGTCAAATTGAACAGCGGGCAGGGTATTAACGGTATGGCAATAAAATCGTAAAAAAGCAAATAAGAATTTTCTGCGCATGGAATATCCACGTAATAACTGCCAGATAAAAATGTGTAACAGGAAATAGGTTGTCGGGTCGTTTTTCATCCAATGGATGATATTAAGACCCGAACATTGGCCTCAGGAACGGCGTGTTGCCAGCCAGCAGAGCAGCGAACCGACACACACCATAATAGCGCCTTGCCAGAAAGAGAATGAAAGGGGGGCGCTTAAAAGAACCGCAGCCAGCGCAGACGACATCACAGGGGTGAAATAAGAACCCACGGCCATGATGGTGACATTTCCGTGCAAAATTCCAACATTCCAGGCCGCGTAGGCAAAACCTAACGTCAACGCCGCCGAAAATAGTTTGATGGTGACGGGAAGCGTGAAATGCATTTCAGGCTGTGGCGTCAGTAAATAGTAGACCCATAAACTTGCGGCAGTGAGCAAAACAAAGACCGTGATTCCGTTAAATCCTCTGGCATATTTATTGGTGACTGTACAATATGTCGCCCAGATAAATGCCCCCAAAAAGGCGAGAAAATAGCTTAACGGGTTAGTGGCAACATTGCTGATTATTTCGCCAGGATTGAGTCCATTTTCACCTCCTAATACCCAACAGACGCCGGTCAACGCCACAATTAATCCTGGGATAACCAGCCAGGTTGTTTTTTGACCATTAAACAATATGGCAAAAAGAATCGTCAGGCTGGGCCATAAATAGTTGACCATGCCGACTTCAATCGCCTGATGTCGCGTCACCGCATAACCCAGCGACAGCGCCAGGCATATTTCGTACGTTACGAAAAGGAAACTGCCAGCGATTAAATAACGAACAGGAAAGCGGCGAATATTAGGAAAGCCGACCGTAAAAATAAGCAACAGTCCGCTTAATGAATAGATCATGGCGGCGCCGCCCACCGGCCCTAGTCCTTCACTCACGCCACGAATCAACCCCACCATGGTGCTCCAGAGCACGATGGCAATCAGTCCAATTAGCGTTGCTTTTTTTCTCGTCATTCTGTTCGTCTGTCCTCGTTCCTTTTCATTAAAGAAGCTGAAATTTATAGCACTTTTAAACAGTCGGGCGTTAATAAATCGTCCGGGCTGATACTTCTTTGTGGGTATAAATGTTCGGCAAACGGCACTATTTAGTAGCGGAACCGATTCGTTATTGATTTGACGCAAAAAAGATATGGTCATAGCTGTTAGTTTCGTCGCGAAGTTACATCCCTGTAAAAAAGAGGAAAGCAATGGACGTCAGCCGCAGACAATTTTTTAAAATCTGCGCGGGCGGTATGGCAGGAACAACAGTCGCAGCGCTTGGATTCGCCCCCAAGTCTGCACTGGCTCAGGCGCGTAATTACAAACTGCTGCGCGCCAAAGAGATCCGAAACTCCTGCACATACTGTTCCGTGGGATGCGGGCTATTAATGTATAGCCTGGGAGATGGATCCAAAAACGCGAAAGAAGCGATTTACCATATTGAAGGGGACCCGGATCATCCGGTAAGCCGTGGGGCATTATGTCCTAAAGGCGCGGGTCTGCTGGACTATGTTCACAGTGAAAACCGCCTGCGCTATCCACAATATCGCGCGCCGGGTTCAGACAAATGGCAGCGCATCAGTTGGGATGAGGCATTCTCCCGTATCGCAAAACTGATGAAAGCTGACCGTGACGCTAACTTTATTGAAAAGAACGAGCAGGGTGTCACCGTCAACCGCTGGCTGTCCACCGGGATGCTTTGCGCCTCTGCGGCAAGTAATGAAACCGGTATGCTGACGCAAAAATTTGTGCGCTCGCTCGGTATGCTGGCAGTCGACAACCAGGCACGCGTCTGACACGGACCAACGGTAGCAAGTCTTGCTCCAACATTTGGTCGCGGTGCGATGACCAACCACTGGGTTGATATCAAAAACGCCAACGTCGTCATGGTGATGGGCGGTAACGCCGCTGAAGCACATCCGGTGGGATTCCGCTGGGCGATGGAAGCGAAGAATAATAATGATGCGACATTGATTGTCGTCGATCCTCGCTTTACGCGTACAGCGTCGGTTGCGGATATCTATGCGCCGATCCGTTCCGGTACGGACATTACGTTCCTGTCTGGCGTTCTGCTGTACCTGATCGAAAATCAGAAAATCAACGCGGAGTATGTGAAGCATTACACCAATGCCAGCCTGCTGGTACGGGATGATTTTGCTTTCGACGACGGCCTGTTTAGTGGCTATGACGCGAAAAAACGTCAGTATGATAAGTCATCATGGAACTATCAGTTCGATGAAAACGGCTATGCCAAACGCGATGACACGTTAAGTCACCCACGCTGCGTGTGGAACTTGCTCAAACAGCACGTTTCCCGTTATACGCCGGATGTGGTGGAAAACATCTGCGGTACGCCAAAAGCTGACTTCCTGAAAGTGTGCGAAGTGTTAGCCTCCACCAGTGCGGCTGACCGTACGACCACCTTCCTTTATGCATTGGGGTGGACGCAACACACCGTCGGGGCACAGAACATTCGTACGATGGCGATGATCCAGTTGCTGCTCGGCAACATGGGCATGGCCGGCGGCGGCGTGAACGCCTTACGTGGGCACTCCAACATTCAGGGCTTAACGGATTTAGGTCTTCTTTCTACCAGTCTGAGCGGCTATCTGACGCTACCGTCTGAGAAACAAGCCGATCTGCAAACCTATCTGCAGGCCAATACGCCGAAAGCGACGCTTGCCGAGCAGGTGAACTACTGGGGCAACTATCCGAAGTTCTTTGTCAGCCTGATGAAATCGTTCTACGGCGACGCGGCGCAGAAAGAAAATGACTGGGGATTTGAGTGGCTGCCGAAATGGGATCAGTCCTACGACGTCATTAAATATTTCAACATGATGGATAGCGGTAAAGTGACCGGCTATATCTGTCAGGGCTTCAACCCGGTGGCGTCCTTCCCGGACAAAAACAAAGTGGTGCAGTCCCTGAGCAAGTTGAAGTACATGGTGGTTATCGATCCGCTGGTGACAGAAACGTCAACCTTCTGGCAGAACCACGGCGAGTCGAACGATGTCGACCCGGCGTCGATTCAGACCGAAGTGTTCCGCCTGCCGTCCACCTGTTTTGCGGAAGAAGATGGCTCCATTGCCAACTCCGGTCGCTGGCTGCAGTGGCACTGGAAAGGTCAGGATGCGCCAGGCGAAGCCCGCAATGACGGCGAAATTCTGGCCGGGATTTACCATCGTCTGCGCGAACTCTACCGCAACGAAGGCGGTAAAGGTGTAGAGCCGCTGCTGAAAATGAGCTGGAACTACAAGCAGCCAGACCATCCGGAATCCGAAGAGGTCGCCAAAGAAAACAACGGTTATGCGCTGGCCGATCTCTATGACGCCAACGGTGTGCTGATTGCGAAAAAAGGCCAGTTACTGAGCAGTTTCGCTCAACTGCGCGATGACGGTTCTACGGCCTCTTCCTGCTGGATTTATACCGGTAGCTGGACGGAGCAGGGCAACCAGATGGCCAACCGTGACAACGCCGATCCGTCTGGTCTGGGTAACACGTTGGGCTGGGCGTGGGCGTGGCCGTTGAACCGCCGCGTACTGTATAACCGCGCGTCCGCCGATCCGCAGGGTAAACCGTGGGATCCGAAGCGGATGCTGATCCAATGGAACGGTGCGAAATGGACGGGTAACGATATTCCGGACTTCAATACCGCTCCGCCGGGCAGTGCAACCGGGCCGTTTATCATGCAGCCGGAAGGGCTGGGACGTCTGTTCGCCATTGATAAAATGGCGGAAGGGCCGTTCCCGGAACACTACGAGCCGGTTGAAACACCGCTGGGAACCAACCCGCTGCATCCAAACGTTATTTCCAATCCGGCGGTGCGCTTGTATGAAGAAGATGCCTTGCGCCTGGGTAAAAAAGATAAGTTCCCGTATGTCGGTACCACTTACCGTCTGACGGAACACTTCCACACCTGGACCAAGCACGCATTGCTGAATGCTATCGCCCAGCCAGAGCAGTTTGTGGAAATCAGCGAGACGCTGGCCGCCGCAAAAGGTATCGCCAACGGCGACCATGTGAAAGTCAGCAGCCAGCGCGGATTTATTCGTGCCGTTGCGGTGGTCACACGCCGTCTGCGTACCTTGCAGGTTAACGGTCAGCAGGTCGAAACGGTGGGGATCCCGATTCACTGGGGCTTTGAAGGGGTCGCGCGTAAAGGCTATATCGCCAACACTCTGACGCCGAACGTCGGTGATGCAAACTCGCAAACGCCGGAATACAAAGCGTTTTTAGTTAACATCGAGAAGGCGTAAGGGAGGCGAACATATGTCTTTGGAAACGCAGGACATCATCAAACGGTCTGCAACAAACGCCATCACGCCGCCTCCCCAGGCGCGTGATTACAAGGCTGAGGTCGCCAAACTGATCGACGTTTCCACCTGCATAGGCTGTAAAGCCTGCCAGGTGGCGTGCTCGGAGTGGAACGACATTCGCGATGAGGTTGGGCATTGTGTGGGGGTGTATGACAACCCTGCCGATCTGAGCGCGAAATCCTGGACGGTAATGCGCTTTAGCGAAACCGAGCAAAACGGCAAGCTGGAGTGGTTGATCCGTAAAGACGGCTGTATGCACTGTGAAGATCCGGGCTGCCTGAAGGCGTGCCCGTCTGCCGGGGCAATCATCCAGTACGCTAACGGGATTGTCGATTTTCAGTCTGAACACTGCATTGGCTGCGGCTATTGCATTGCCGGGTGTCCATTTAATATACCGCGCCTCAATAAAGAGGATAACCGCGTCTATAAATGTACGCTCTGCGTTGATCGCGTCAGTGTCGGCCAGGAGCCCGCATGCGTGAAAACGTGCCCGACGGGGGCGATTCATTTCGGCACGAAGCAAGAGATGCTGGAAATGGCCGAGCAGCGCGTAGAAAAACTCAAAGCGCGCGGGTATGAACATGCCGGTGTTTATAACCCGCAGGGTGTGGGTGGGACGCACGTGATGTATGTACTGCATCATGCCAACCAGCCAGAGTTGTATCACGGTTTGCCGAAGGATCCGAAAGTCGACACCTCAATCAACCTCTGGAAAGGGGCGTTGAAACCGTTGGCGGCAGCAGGGTTTATCGCCACTTTCGCCGGACTGATTTACCACTACATTGGTATTGGCCCGAACAAAGAAGTGGACGACGAAGAGGAGGAACATCATGAGTAAGTCAAAAATGATAGTGCGCACGAAATTTATCGACCGCGCCTGTCACTGGACGGTGGTGATCTGTTTCTTCCTGGTGGCGCTGTCGGGAATTTCGTTTTTCTTCCCGACGCTGCAATGGCTGACGCAAACCTTCGGTACGCCGCAGATGGGACGCATTCTGCATCCGTTCTTCGGCATCGCTATCTTTGTCGCGCTGATGTTTATGTTCTTCCGTTTTGTACAACACAACATCCCGGATAAGAAAGACATTCCGTGGCTGAAGAATATTGTGGAAGTGCTGAAGGGCAATGAACACAAAGTGGCGGACGTAGGTAAGTACAACGCCGGGCAGAAAATGATGTTCTGGTCGATCATGAGCATGATTTTCGTTCTGCTGGTCACCGGCGTCATTATCTGGCGTCCGTACTTCGCGCAGTTCTTCCCGATGCAGGTGGTGCGTTACAGCCTGCTGATCCACGCGGCGGCGGGCATTATTCTGATGCACGCCATCCTCATCCATATGTACATGGCATTCTGGGTGAAGGGATCGATCAAAGGTATGGTCGAAGGGAAAGTCAGCCGTCGCTGGGCGAAGAAACACCATCCGCGCTGGTATCGCGACGTCGAGAAAGCCGAAGCCAAAAAAGAGAGTGAAGAAGGGTTATAATCTCTTTTGACTCTGTACTATAAAAATGGCGCTGAAAAAGGCGCCATTTTTTTATCTGATAAATTATTGCGTTGCCAGATGTCGAAGCTTTGAAATATCAACGGTTTTTTCGGCTTCTGTCAGACTCCAGGCCGTTTGCAGATTCAACCACATTTGCGGTGAACTGCCGATCACCACGGAGAGCCTAATCGCCATTTCGGGGGTTAGCGCCGCTTTTCCGGTGAGCAACCGGCTCGCCGTAGAGGGAGCAATGTCCATTGCTCTGGCAAATTCACGCAGACTGACGTTAAGTTCGTCCAACGCTTCCTGAATAATGTCTCCCGGGCGGGGATGATTTGCCATTTTCATCAGTGATAGTCCTCGTAATTCAATATGTATGCATCGCCATTGACGAACTCAAAGGTTATTCGCCAGTTCCCCGAGACAGATATCGCCCAAACACCATCACGATCGCCACCCAACGGGTGCAGCCTGTAACCCGGCATGTCGATATCGTTTATATTGCTGGCGGCATCAATAACCGCGAGACGGTGGCGCAATCGCTTTACCTGCGTTGCCAGAACGCCTGACGTGCGCCCATGAAGAAACAAGTCACGCAATCCCTTGTGTCTGAAGTTCATGATCATCCGTTTTATCCTTGTTCCTTCAGGAGGAACATACCATTATTGTTCCGTATGACGCAACAACATTCGCTACGATTGTCGAAATTTTGTCGGGAATGGGCTTAAAGGTGAAGCAGGAGAGGAGGATTGTGGAAAACGCTTCGCAAAACAAACGGCGACGAAGCGTAAAGCCGTCGCCGTTTACCGATTAACGGCGGAAATCAATCACCATACGGCCACGAATCTGGCCTTGTTCCATCTCTTTAAAGATAGCGTTGATGTCGCCGAGCGGACGCAGGGCCACTTTAGGCACCACTTTGCCTTCTGCGGCAAACTGGAACGCTTCGGTCAGATCCTGACGCGTTCCCACCAGCGAACCGACCACCTGAATGCCGTCCAGCACCAGACGCGGAATGTCCAGACTCATGGCTTCCGGCGGCAGACCAACGGCAACCACCCGACCGCCAGCGCGCACCGCATCAACCGCAGAGTTAAACGCCGCTTTCGCCACGGCAGTCACCACGGCCGCGTGTGCGCCGCCCGTTTTCTCCTGCACGATTTTCGCCGCATCATCAGTGCGTGAATTGATGACCAGATCGGCACCCATTTCTTTGGCGAGTTTGAGCTGTTCATCGTTCACGTCAATGGCAATCACTTTGGCGTTAAAGACGTTTTTCGCATACTGCAGCGCCAGGTTGCCCAGACCGCCAAGTCCGTAGATAGCAATCCACTGACCGGGTTTGATCTTCGAGATTTTTACCGCTTTATACGTGGTGACACCCGCACAGGTGATGCTGCTTGCTGCGGCGGATTCCAGACCATCCGGTACTTTCACCGCATAATCCGCGACCACGATGCACTCTTCAGCCATACCGCCATCAACGCTGTAACCTGCGTTTTTGACGTTCCTGCACAGCGTCTCATTGCCGCTGTTACAGTATTCACAGTGACCACATCCTTCAAAGAACCATGCCACGCTTGCGCGATCGCCTGGCTTAAGGGACGTCACACCTGGCCCAATGGCCGTGACGACGCCAATGCCTTCATGTCCCAGGATAACGCCGGTTTTGTCGCCAAAATCGCCGTTTTTAACATGGAGATCGGTATGACACACACCACAGCATTCCATTTTCAGGAGCGCTTCACCGTGTTGCAGCGAACGTAGCGTTTTCTCAGTGATATCAACCTGATGATCTTTAGTGACAACAGCAGCCTTCATAGTCTTCTCCTTATCATGATGGTGAACTGCATAGCGAGTGAGTCTTATTCTCTTCTACCTCGTAAGGATTAATTTTTCTGATGATATATGCAAGCGTAAAACACGATTATTTCCTTGTTTTGGCCTGCCTTTACCGTTATTAGCCTTGTCAAAACATAATAAATACTAATGTTAATAGCTTGACGAAACGGGCGAGAAAGGGCACCCGCCGGTGCCCCGATGTCCTGATTATTCTAGCTGTAAAATCAGCGCGTCGATTTCCTGACGCCATTGCGCCTGTAAATGCGGCTTCTGGTGCTTTGGCTTACGTGCCAGGTCATTCGCTAACTGTTGTTCCAGCGCCAGCAGCTTTTCCAGCAGGCGATCGCTGTCATCCGGGAGGGGAAGAGCCGATTTCTGAGCCGAGAGAGTCACCGTCGGCCACGCGACAGACGTTTCCCGAATCCGCGCGTTGATCGCCTCAAGATCGTGCCATTCACTCAGCACACCCTGGTCGATAAACCAGAAACGGTTACAACTTTGGCTAATCAACTGCCGGTCATGACTCACCAGCAGCACGCCACCGCTGAAGGTTTGCAGAGTTTGCGCCAGCGCCTCTTTGCCTTCCATATCCAGATGGTTGGTCGGCTCGTCAAGCATCAACAGGCTAAACCGCGCCAGCGACAAACCCACAAACAACAGCCGTGAGCGCTCACCGCCGCTTAACGTTTTGACCTGCTGCTGATGACGATTCCAGGGAAACCCTGCGCCAATCAGCGCCATCTTGCGTACGTCGGGCTGTGGGGCAAACGGTTCAAGCGCATCCAACAGCGAATCATTATCTGCAAGCTGCTGTAGCGTTTGATCGTAATAGCCCAGCGAGACGCGGGGGTGTACAGACACACTCGCATTGTCCTGCTGAGACTGAAACTGCTGCCAGAGTAACCGGAGCAGTGATGATTTTCCGCAGCCGTTACGTCCGACAATCGCAACCCGGTCACCGCTTTTTAACCTCGCCCCCGAAGCAGAAAACAGCACCGGGGTTTCCGGTGCCGGTGACAGGAACAGGTCGTTTATCTCTAGCAGGCGGTCAGCGCGAACGCTATCCCCCTGTAATGTTAGTGACCACTGACTTCCTGGCGTAACGTCGGTCTGTGCGGCTTTCAGACGGGAAACCTGTTTTTCCATCTGCTTTGCCTTACGAGACAAATCTTCGTTGTCGTATACCCGTCCCCAGTTCGCCAGGCGTTTGGCGCTGGCGGTCACCCGGTCAATCTCTTTTTGCTCAGCTTTACGGCGCTGCGCATCACTGACATCCGCGTCAGCTAATGCGTTTCTGGCCGCGCTACAGGGCAGCGAGAACGCGTGCAGGCAACGATCGCGCAGGATCCAGGTGCCGTTGGTGACCGCATCCAGGAGATTCGGATCATGGGAGACGACAACGAAACTGCCCGACCAGCGTTGTAAGAACTGTTCCAGCCACAATAAGGTGGGGAGATCCAGATGGTTGCCAGGTTCGTCCAGTAACAGCAGGTCGGGACGGCGCATCAACGCACGGGCAAGTAACAGACGCGTATGCTGCCCGCCGCTCAGCACTTGTGCTGACAGTGATAAATCCTCAGCAGCAAAACCCATTTCTGCGAGTAATGACTCCGCCTGCCATTGCTGGCTGAGGCGTTCGCGTTCCGGCAGTTGCACCAACAACGCTTCACGCAGGGGTAACGCGAGAATGTTTGGCGGCAAATGTTGTTCAACACGGGCGAGATGACAGTGGCTGGCCAGAGAAACCGTGCCTGACGTCGGCGTTTCGCTGCCGTCGAGAATCTTTAGCAGTGTGCTTTTGCCACAGCCGTTGTCGCCGATAAGACCCAGACGATCGCCTTTTTTCAGCGTAAAGGTGAGATCTCGGAATAACGGGCCAAACGCCGTATCAACGTGTAAAGAGTGTGCGGTTAATAACGTGCTCATTGTTGCTTACTCAAGAGTTACAGGCGTTAAAACGCCTCGTCAAACATCGCTGACGACAACCCGGTAAGCCCGAGAGAAGGGGGAAGAGAAGGTCGCTTCGCTCAAGCCGAAGTTATCGCAGCACGATATCGATAACGCTTGAGCACTGACGATCGCCTAATGTATGTGAAGCGATGAAACGTTCACAGTACAGCATAAGTATCCTCCTTTTATTTTCCGAATGTGAATGGGTGGTGAAAGTGTAAGCACAAAGGAGGAATTTCGCTACTGCAAACATCGGGGGGAGAATACCCCGGCAAGCATGTCGTCGCCGGGGTACAGGTGAGTTAAATCGAGGTACGGCGGTAATCGCGGTATTCTGCGTGCCAGAAGTTATCGTCGATAGCCTGTTGCAGCGCCTCGGCGGAGGTTTTCACCGCCACACCCTGTTGCTGGGCCATTTTACCGACGGCAAACGCAATGGCGCGCGACACGGCCTGGATATCTTTCAACTCCGGTAAAACCAGTCCTTCACCGTTGAGCACCATCGGCGAATATTTCGCTAACGTTTCACTGGCCGACATCAGCATCTCGTCGGTAATACGTGACGCGCCCGCGGCGATCACGCCCAGACCGATACCCGGGAAGATATAGGCGTTATTGCACTGGGCGATAGGATAGGTTTTGTCTTTCCATACCACCGGGGCGAACGGACTGCCCGTGGCCACCAACGCGCAACCTTCCGTCCAGGCGATGATGTCCTGCGGCGTGGCTTCCACGCGAGAAGTCGGGTTAGACAGCGGCATCACGATCGGACGCGGGCAATGCTTGTGCATCTCGCGAATGATCTCTTCGGTAAACAGCCCTGTCTGACCGGAAACGCCGATCAAAATATCCGGCTTCACGTTTCTCACCACATCAAGCAGGGAGAGCACGTCGTTTTGCGTATCCCACTGATGCAGATTTTCGCGTTTTTGTACCAGTTTGGTCTGGAACGGCAGCAGGTTAGGCATCTTGTCGGTTAACAGACCAAATCTATCCACCATAAAGACGCGCTGGCGAGCGGCTTCTTCGCTTAGCCCTTCGCGCTGGATCTGCGCAACGATCTGCTCGGCAATCCCACAACCTGCGGAACCCGCGCCGAGGAAGACGATTTTTTGCTCGCTTAACTGGCTACCCGCAGCATGGCTGGCCGCAATGAGCGTACCGACGGTGACCGCAGCCGTTCCCTGGATATCATCGTTAAAAGAGCAAATTTCATCACGATAGCGGTTGAGTAACGGCATCGCGTTTTTCTGGGCAAAATCTTCGAACTGCAACAGCACGTCCGGCCAACGTTCCTTCACCGCCTGGATGAAGTCATCGACAAATTCGTAGTACTCATCGTCGGTGATACGCGGGTTACGCCAGCCCATGTAGAGCGGATCGTTCAGCAGTTGCTGGTTATTGGTGCCGACATCCAGCACCACCGGAAGGGTGTACGCCGGGCTTATTCCGCCACAGGCGGTGTACAGCGACAGTTTCCCGATAGGGATCCCCATGCCGCCAATCCCCTGGTCGCCCAGACCCAGAATACGCTCACCGTCAGTCACCACGATCACTTTGATATTGTGGTTCGGGACGTTTTGCAGGATATCGTCCATGTTGTGGCGGTTCTGATAGGAGATAAATACGCCGCGCGAACGACGGTAGATCTCAGAGAAACGCTCACAGGCGGCACCGACCGTTGGGGTGTAGATGACCGGCATCATCTCATCGAGATGGTTATGCACCAGGCGGTAGAACAGGGTTTCGTTGGTATCCTGAATGTTACGCAGGTAAATGTGTTTGTCGATTTCAGTTTTGAATCCCTGATACTGGATCCAGGCGCGTTCGGCCTGTTCTTCAATCGTTTCGACGACTTCCGGTAGTAACCCCAGCAGGTTGAAGTTACCACGCTCTTCCGCACTGAATGCGCTGCCTTTGTTCAGGAGAGGAAATTCAAGCAGTACAGGGCCGGCGTAGGGAATATATAGGGAACGCGGTTTCTTGGTTTTGATGTCCATGTCACTCACTCTTTTTTGAATTACCGTCCCTGGCATTGTCATTTATGTTCATATGTTGCCTTGCCGCCAGGGAATCGGGCACAGATTATAAAGCATTGTGTATAGATAGAGGGGTTTTATAAGCAAAAACACCATTGCGGTGGCAATGGTGTTTGTCGTCATATCAACACAGGCGGGGACTAGTTGCTGTCAGCGCGGCGTTTTCTTCCGGTTGGATTGTTGACCACGCTGGTTTTGTCGCCTTCGGTCACGGATTTACGTTGGTTGGAGATTTTGTGGTCCTGTCCAAGAATATGACGGGCCTGACGGTTCGATTTCATTCTAACTCCTTAATCCTGTTAATGGTTTCAAGGATGAGCCCGCGCGATGTCGGACGAAATACAACCCCATAGAAAGCCGCTCTCAGCGAAAACGGCTTACTGGATGGTCGACCATTTTATCTGAAAGGTCAATGTTTAAGCGGTAATTCAGAACGTTCTCTTATCTATCCGCTTTGCGTACAGGCGTCCTATACTTGTTATCCCGATGACAATTAAGGAGAGCAGTAATGACTATCCATAAGAAAGGTCAGGCACACTGGGAAGGCGACATTAAACGCGGAAAAGGCACCGTTTCCACCGAAAGCGGCGTGCTGAACCAGCAGCCTTACGGGTTTAACACGCGCTTTGAAGGCGTCAAAGGTACCAACCCGGAAGAGCTGATTGGCGCCGCACATGCGGCCTGTTTCTCGATGGCGCTTTCGTTGATGCTGGGAGAGGCCGGGTTTACGCCAACCGCAATTGATACCACGGCAGATGTCTCACTGGATAAGGTGGATGCCGGTTTTGCGATCACCAAAATTGCGCTAAACAGCGTGGTGGCGGTGCCCGGTATTGATGCGTCGACCTTTGACGGGATTATTCAGAAAGCGAAGGCCGGGTGCCCGGTTTCACAAGTATTGAAGGCTGAAATCACCCTTGAGTATCAGTTAACCTCGTAACGGTTCCGTCGCCTGGTGGCATAACGCTTATCGGGCCTACCATGACGTAGGCCAGATAAGCTGACATCATTTACTGCGCGACCCAGCCACCATCCATATTCCACGCCACACCGCGCACCTGGGCTGCCCCTTCGGAACATAAAAAGAGGGTCAGCTCGCCAAGTTGTTCAGGAGTGACAAACTCACGGGAAGGCTGCTTTTCTGCGAGCAGCGCATCGCGGGCGCTTTCCGGCGCGGCGCCGTCGGCAATCCGTTTGTCGATTTGCTGCTGTACCAGTGGCGTCAACACCCAGCCAGGGCAGAGCGCGTTACAGGTGACACCGCTTTGCGCTGTTTCAAGCGCCGTGGTTTTGGTCAGTCCCACCACCCCGTGTTTTGCCGCGACATAGGCGGATTTCTCTTTCGACGCCACCAGTCCATGTACCGAGGCAATATTAATAATCCGTCCCCAATTACGCTCGCGCATCCCCGGCAGCGCCAGCCGCGTGGTGTGGAACACAGACGAGAGGTTAATCGCAATGATGGCGTTCCATTTTTCCACCGGAAAGCTCTCAAGCGGGGAAACATGCTGGATCCCGGCATTGTTGATAAGAATATCCACGCCGCCAAACTCGCTTTGCGCGTAGCGCATCATGTCGGCGATTTGTGTTTCATCACTGAGATCGGCGCCATGATAGCCCGGCGTGGTGCCGTATTGCGCCACGCTGTCTTTTGCCGCCTCAATATCGCCAAAACCGTTGAGAATAATGTTGGCGCCTGCTTTTGCGAGCACCTGCGCAATCCCCAAACCAATACCGCTGGTGGAACCGGTAACCAGCGCGGTTTTACCGTGTAAATTCATTATGATTCTCCTCAGACAATGCCGGTGGCGTAAAAGACGCCGATAACAAACAGTACGGCCAGACTTTTAATCACGGTGATGGCAAAAATTCCGCCGTAAGCCTGGCGATGACTCAATCCGGTGATCGCCAGCAGCGTGATCACCGCGCCGTTGTGCGGCAGCGTGTCCATACCGCCACTGGCCATAGAAGCCACGCGGTGTAGCACTTCCAGCGGAATGTTTGCCGCGTTCGCCGCCGCAATAAAGGTGTCGGACATCGCCGCCAGGGCGATACTCATCCCACCCGATGCCGAGCCGGTGATCCCGGCAAGCGTGGTGACGCTAATGGCTTCGTTGAGCAGCGGATCGGGAATCGCCGCCAGCGCTTTCGACAGCACCAGAAAACCCGGCAGGGCGGCGATAACGGCGCCGAAACCATATTCGGATGCGGTATTCATTGCCGCCAGAATAGCGCCGCCAACCGCGGTTTTGCTGCCTTCTGCCATACGGCCATGAATATTGCGATAGCCGAACACCACCACCAGGATGATCCCGGAAATCAGCGCCGCCTCAACGGCCCAAATCGCGGTGATTTTCCCCACTTCAGTGGTTATTGGCTTGGCAAGTCCTGGAAGCTCCAGTTGATGTGTTGCACCGTACCACTGCGGGATCCAGCGGGTAAACAACAGGTTAAACACCCCCACCAGAATCAGTGGCGAAATGGCGATGATCGGGTTCGGCAGATTGATATTATCCGGTGTTTCCGGCTCATTGAGCAGGTTGCTACCGTACCCTTCGTTTTTCGCCTGCGCTTTGCGACGCTGGCGTTCGAGATAAAAAAGCCCGACGCAGATGATAAACAGCGAGCCGATTAATCCCAGCCAGGGCGCTGCCCAGGCGTTGGTGCCAAAAAAGCTGGTCGGGATGATGTTCTGGATCTGCGGCGTTCCCGGCAGGGCATCCATCGTAAAAGAAAACGCCCCCAGCGCCACCGTTGCCGGGATCAGCCGTTTAGGAATATTACTTTGTCTGAACAGTTCCGCCGCAAACGGATACACCGCAAACGCCACCACAAAGAGTGACACCCCGCCGTAGGTCAGCAGCGCGCAGACCAGCACAATCACCGGAATGGCGTGACGCCGCCCCAGAATGTTGATTGCCGCGGCGACTATCGAGCGGGAAAAACCAGACAGTTCGATCAACTTGCCAAACACGGCGCCCAGTAAGAAGACGGGGAAGTAGAGTTTTACAAAGCCGACCATTTTCTCCATGAATAAACCGGTAAAGGTCGGGCCAACGGCGCTCGGATCCGTCAACAGAACAGCGCCTAATGCCGCGATGGGGGCAAACAGGATGACGCTGTATCCACGATAGGCTGCCAGCATTAGCAGGCCTAACGCGGCCAGGGCGATTAACACACTCATCAAGACTCCTCAATATCATTGTTATAGTGGGGTACAGAAAGAGAAGTTACGGTTTTAAGGCAAACCGCAGTTGATGTTCCCGACGCTGCTGGATGTACTCCTTACGGGCGTCATCCCAACGATAAAATCCCTGACCGCTGCGTAAACCTGTCTCACCACGCGCCACTTTTTCCGTGACCAGCGACAGCATGTCGCTGCCGGTGGCCAGTTCAGGCAGCAGATGCCGACAAATATCCTGCACCGTGGCAAGACCGGTCATGTCTGCGGCCTCCAGCGGCCCCACCATGGCGTAACGGCGACCTAACGACGCGCGCATCACCTGATCAACCACCTCGGCGCTGGCAATCCCGCTTTTCACGATATGCAGTGCTTCACGCAGCAGGGCGAATTGCAGACGATTACCGACAAACCCGGGCGCGGCGCGATCGAGCACCACCGCTTCCAGTTGCATGTCGAGCAGAAGGTGTTGCAGCCAGCCCGTCAATTCTGGCCGGGTGGCGGTGCCGGGCACAATTTCAACCAGCGGGATAAAGTGGGGCGGATGCCAGAAATGGGCAATCAACAAGCGTTCAGGGTGCTTCAGGGGCGCGGCCAGCGCGTCCGGCGGCAATCCGCTGGTGTTACTGGCGATCACCGTGTCGGTACTAATGCACGCTTCCAGTTGCGCATACAGCGCATGTTTAAGCTCGAGACGCTCAGGAATGGCTTCGACCAGAACATGCGAGGAGGCGACATCCTGAAGCGTAGTGGTGCCTTTCAGTCGGCGAATCACCGCCGTTTTATCCTCGGGCGAACATTGCCCGGTGGCGATCAGCTCATCAAGAATTGAGCCAGCAACGGCGCTAATTTCGGCAATTCTGGCGCTATCGGTATCAAACAGCCGAACTTCATGCCCGTAACGGGCAAAGTGGGTGGCAATCCCGACGCCCATCAATCCTGCGCCGAGAACGGCGAAACGGTTACTTTGCATGATGGACTCCCGTTGGGCGTTCCACCGCCAGCGCCACGCCCTGGCCGCCGCCGACGCACAGCGTCGCCAGCCCTTTGGCAACATCACGGCGCGCCATTTCATGCAGCAGCGTCACCAGAATACGGCAGCCAGATGCGCCAATTGGATGGCCCAGCGCAATCGCGCCGCCGTTGACATTGACCTTGTCATTGTCCCATTGCAGCGAATCGCCGACCGCCAGTGCCTGGGCGGCAAAGGCTTCATTGGCTTCGATAAGATCAACGTCGTTAAGCGCCCAGCCCGCACGGGACAAGCACTCGATACTGGCATTCACCGGGCCAATACCCATGATCGACGGGTCAACGCCGGAAACCGCATAACCGGAGATACGTGCGAGAACCGGCAGATTCAGCGCTTGCGCTTTACCGGCGCTCATCATCATCACCGCCGCCGCGCCGTCGTTGAGAGAAGAGGCATTTCCCGCCGTGACGGTGCCAGTCCCTGGGCGAAATGCCGGTTTGAGCTGTGCCAGTTTTTCAGCGGCGGTGTCCGGTCTTGGTTGCTCATCGGCCGTGACCAGACGCGGCGGTTTTTTGCCCTGCGGAACGCTCACCGGGGTGATTTCTGCGACAAAGCACCCGGATTCCATCGCGGCGGCTGCCAGTTTCTGCGAGCGCAGGGCGAAGGCGTCCTGACGCTCCCGGCTAATGGCGAACCTTTCCGCCAGATTTTCGGCGGTAATGCCCATATGGTAATCGTTGAAGGCGTCCCACAACCCGTCATGCACCACGCTGTCTTTCAGACTGGTGTGACCCAGGCGTAATCCGGCGCGGGCGCCGTCGAGAAAATAGGGGGCATTGCTCATGCTTTCTTGTCCCCCGGCAATGACGATTTCCGCATCGCCGCAACGAATCGCTTGCGCAGCCTGATGTACCGCTTTTAGCCCGGAACCGCAGACCAGATTGACGGTCACGGCAGTGGTTGTGACGGGTAAACCGGCGTTCAACGCACTTTGCCTTGCCGGGTTTTGTCCGCTGCCGGTGGTGAGTACCTGACCCAAAATCACTTCATCAATCAGTTCAGGCGAAACGGCGGTTTTCTCCAGCAAGGCTTTAATGACCGCCGCGCCGAGTTCGACGGCGGAAAGGGGCGCCAGCGCGCCATGAAAACTGCCAATCGGTGTTCGCGTTGCCGCGACAATGACGACGTCCTGCATGATGTTCTCCTCAGGCAAAGTGCATTTCAGGAACCTGATCCGCAACGATCAGCTTGCCCGCGGTTTTCTCGACTATCTCTTCCACGCTGACGCCAGGAGCACGTTCGCGCAGAATGAACGCGCCATCGGCGATGTCGAGCAACGCCAGGTCGGTCAGAACACGTTTGATACATCCCACGCCGGTCAGCGGCAGGGTACAGGCAGGCAGTAATTTGGATTCGCCATTTTTGGAGGCGTGGGTCATGACGACGATGATGTTCTCGGCGCCGGCAACCAGATCCATTGCGCCGCCCATCCCTTTCACCATCTTGCCGGGGATCATCCACGAGGCGATGCTGCCGTTGACGTCGACTTCAAACGCGCCGAGCACCGTCAGATCGACGTGACCGCCACGGATCATGGCGAACGACTGCGCAGAATCGAAAATTGCCGCCCCTTTGCGGGCCGTCACGGTCTGTTTCCCGGCATTGATCATGTCGGCGTCGAGTTCGCTTTCCGTCGGAAATACGCCCATGCCCAGCAAACCGTTTTCTGACTGCAACATCACATCCATTCCGTCGGGAATGTAGTTCGCGACCAGCGTCGGGATGCCAATCCCCAGATTCACGTAGTAACCGTCGCGCAGTTCGCGGGCGACACGCATCGCCATTTGTTCACGCGTTAACATGGTCAGACTCCTTAGGCCCGCAGGGTGCGTTGTTCAATACGTTTCTCGAAATGCCCCTGGATAATGCGGTTGACGAAAATACCGGGGGTATGGATGGCGGCGGGATCAAGCTCGCCAGGAGCGACAATTTCTTCAACTTCCACCACCGTGATTCGCCCGGCGGCGGCCACTAAGGGATTGAAGTTTTGCGCGGTATGGCGGTAAATCACGTTCCCGTACCAGTCGGCTTTCCAGCCTTTAACCAACGCGAAATCCCCGGTGATCGCCCGTTCCATGATGTAAGGACGACCGTCAAATTCACGCACCTCTTTGCCTTCAGCGACGGGCGTACCGTAGCCGGTAGCGGTAAAGAAGGCGGGAATGCCCGCGCCGCCAGCACGCAGTTGCTCAGCCAGCGTGCCTTGTGGTGTCAGCACGGCATCCAGTTCACCGCTCAATACCTGTTTTTCGAACAGCGCATTTTCACCCACATACGAGGCAACGACTTTGCGTACCTGGCGGTTGTCCAGCAGGACGCCAAGCCCGAAACCGTCCACGCCGCAGTTATTCGAAACGACCGTTAACCCCTTGACACCCCGGCGGCGAACCTCCTCGATCAGGTTCTCCGGAATGCCGCATAAACCAAACCCGCCCGCCAGCAGCGTCATGTTGTCGGTCAGTCCTTCCAGTGCCTCTTTATAGGTGGCAACCCGTTTATCCAGTCCAGCCATACACTTGCCCCTCCTGTTAACCTTGCCGACATCATTAGGGGCGAAAAATGATTTGTTAATTTTAAATTTGTGACTCACTCATTTGGTTTTTTTATCAATTTAATGTTAATTAAACGTATTCAATAAGTTAAAGAGAAGAAAAATGAGAATGAGCATCAAACAGTTACGCGCGTTTTTAGCGGTAGCTCACACTCTTAATTTTGCTCATGCCAGTGAAAGGCTGAATATGTCGCAGCCTGCACTGAGTCTGGCCATTAAAGGGCTGGAAGATGCGCTTGGTGGGGCGCTGCTGTTACGAACGACCCGCAAAGTCACGCTGACGCAGGAAGGGGAAACGTTTCTGACCATGGCGCGGCAACTGCTCGCCGACTGGGAAAACACCGAAGAGGCGATGCGTCAGCGGTTTACCTTACAGCGCGGAAAAGTCTCCGTTGCCGCCATGCCGTCATTTGCCGCCAATGTTTTACCGCCGGTGCTGAAAACGTTCCGCGATCGCTATTCCGGGATCAATGTCACCGTCCACGATGTGATTAATGAACAGGTGATTGAGATGGTCAGTGAAGGGCGGGTGGAGATGGGGATTGCGTTTGAACCGGAGTTTTCCGGGCACCTCCATTTTACGCCACTGGGGATGGATCGCTTTATCGCCATTGTTCCACCTGACAGTAAACTGGCCGCCCGAAAACGTATTTGCTGGCGAGAGCTGTTGAGTCTGGATTTCATTGCGTTACAGCGCCCCTCTGCGGTTCGCCTGATGTTAGAAGAGAAACTGGCGCAAAGCGGTCGACCGCTGGAAGTGGCGCTCGAAAGTCACCAACTGGTGACTATCGGACGTCTTGTCGCGAACGGGTTGGGCGGCAGCGCAGTACCCGCGTTGTGCCGCACCCAAATGACCGAACTGGGTGCAGCATGTCTGGATCTCGACGGGCCGGTGATTGAGCGTCGGGTGGGAGTGCTGTGCGCGGCGCATCAAAAACTGTCAACGGCGGCCCAGGCGCTGATGGAAACCCTGAAAAAAGCCTACAACGCCTGACGCAAACCGGGCATCAACGATCCTCAAGCGCCCGCCAACAGCGCACATCATGCCCCGTGTCTTGCGGGAGTAGCGCCTGTTTTTTCTCGCATCCCTGCGTCGCTAACGGGCAACGATCGCGAAAAAAACAGCCCTGCGGCAGGGTGCGATTACCGGGAAGCTCGGTTTTGCGTAACACGAGATCTTCCGCCAGCGGCGCGCCTGTTTTCGGTACTGAATCCAGTAACAAGCGCGTATAGGGATGTGCGGGCGAGGTTAACACCTGCCGGGCATCACCCAGTTCAACAATTTGCCCAAGATACATCACCGCGACGCGATCGCTCATGTGCCTGACCACCGACACGTTATGTGAGATCAACACATAGGTCAGGTTTCTGCGGGCCTGAAGCGCAACCAGCAGATTGAGGATTTGCGCCTGTACGGAGATATCCAGCGCCGACGTGGGTTCATCCAGCACAATCACGTCCGGCTCAGAGGAGAGCGCCCGCGCGATAGCGATACGCTGGCGTTGCCCGCCGGAAAACGCGTGGGGAAGACGATCGAGATACTCAGGACGAATGCCTACCAACAGCGCCAGCTCTTCTGCCAGCGCACGGCGTTCCCGCTCGCTGTTATGTTTTTGGATCCAAACCGGTTCGGTGATGATCCGCCAGACCGGCAATCGGGGGTCGAGCGAGGAGAGCGGATCCTGGAACACCATCTGCATCCCGTTGGCTGACCCGCGACCCTGTACCTTTGCCCGGGAGCATTCGCCCTGACTGGGTTTCAGCATCCCCATCAACAACTGCGCCAGCGTGCTTTTGCCGCAGCCGGACTCTCCGACAATGCCAAGGGTTTCGCCTTCGCGGATCTGCAAATCCAGTCCGTTCAGGGCGTGAACCCGTTCGGTGACGCGCCCCAGCCAGTTGCTGCGGGCCGGGAAATTGACGTGCACATCCTGTAGCGCCAGTAAAATATCAGACATGCGTTGTCTCCAGTTGCGGATACCAGCAGGCAGATTGCTGCGTCGTGTCGCCGGTGCGGCGCATCGGCGGGATAACATCACACTGCCGTCCAGCGGCAAAACAGCGCTCGCGAAAAGCGCATCCGGTGGGTAAATGAGTCAGATTCGGTACGGTTCCGGGGATCGCGGGCAGCGCCTCGCGAGGCTGGCTGTGTTCCGGGGCGCATTTCAACAAACCGATGGAATAAGGATGCGTGGGGTGGCGAATCACGTTTTCCGTCGGGCCGCTTTCGATAACACTGCCCGCATACATGACATACAGCCTGTCACACAGTTGCGACACCACCGCCATATCATGGCTGATAAACAACACGGCAGTCCCGCTGGCGCGCGCTTTATGTTTGAGTAAGCGCAACACCTGAAGTTGAACCGTCACATCCAGCGCGGTGGTGGGTTCATCGGCGATGATCAGTTCCGGCTCGCAGGAGAAGGCCAGCGCGATCATCACACGCTGGCGCATACCGCCGGAGAGTTCAAACGGGAATCGCGACATCACCTGCGCGGCGTCCGGGATTTGCATCTCTTCCAGCAACGCGATGGCTTTCTGCCGCGCATCGTAACGGCGCATTGGCTGGTGGTGGCGGATAACCTCAACCATCTGTTGCCCAATGCGGCGGGTCGGATTCAGCGCGGTCATCGGCTCCTGGAAAATCATCGCCACTCGCGCACCACGCCATTGGCGCATCTGTTTTTCACTGGCGTTCAGGACATCTTCCCCCAGTAACGAGACGCGTCCCTGATGAATGCGATAGCTGCCTTCAGGCAGCAAACGCATCGCCAGCATCGCGGTCACCGATTTACCGGAGCCCGACTCGCCAACCACGCCAACAATTTCGCCACGCTGAATATGCAACGACACCCGGTTAAGCGCATGAACTTCACTTTTGTAGCCCGGAAAACTCAAATGCAGATCTTCAATTTCCAGTACGGGTTGCGTCATGACTGTTTTCCTCCGGCTTTGGGGTCAAGCAGATCGCGAATACCGTCGCCAAACAGATTAAATCCCACGGCGGTGATGAGGATCGCCGCGCCGGGGAAGGCGCAATACCACCACTGGTCGAGAACATAATTACGGCCAATCGCCACCATCGCGCCCCATTCTGCGCTCGGCTGTTGTGCGCCGAGGCCAATAAAGCCCAGCGTCGCGGCCATCAGGATCGCGCTGCCGATATCCAGCGAGGCCTGAACAATCAGCGGCGGCAGCGAATTGCGCAAAATGTGCCAACTGATCAGATGCCAGCGTGATGCGCCATAGGTTCGTGCCGCCTGCACATAGGCGTACTGACGGACAACCAGCGTTTGCCCGCGCGCGAGGCGCACATAAAACGGGATACGGACAATGGCGATCGCCATCATGGCGTTAAACAGACTGGGGCCGAGGGCGGCCGCCAGCGCCATGGTGAGTACCAGCGAGGGAATCGACAACATAATGTCCATCATGCGCATGATGACGGCATCGGCTCGCCCTCCCATCACGCCCGATAAACAGCCGAGCAGCGAACCGATGCCGCCCGCAATACCGACCACCACCAGACCGGCAACGATAGATTGCTGGCTGCCCACCAGGACGCGGCTGAACAGATCGCGTCCGACTTCATCGGTGCCAAACCAGTGGCGGGCAGAAGGCGCCAGCAGGCGGGCGGTTAAATCGATGGCGTTCGGGTTATAGGGCGTTATCCACGGCGAAAGCACCATCAACAGCAGCATCAGAACGATAATGACGCCGCCAATCAGCGTCAGCGGACTGCCTTTGATAAGCCACCACAGCTTCGCCCAGTCGGTGCGACGACGGGTGGTTTGCGGTGGCGTCTGCGTTTCCTCGGTTAACATCATTCAGCACCTCCGCGACCAATACGGGGATCGATCCACAGGTAGAGTAAATCCACGAGCAGATTTACCAGCACGTAAGCAAAAGAGACCACCACGGCAAAGCCCATCACGGCAGGGAAGTCGAGCGCCTGAATAGACGTTACGACCCAGGCGCCCATCCCCGGCCAGGCAAACACCGTTTCGGTGAGTACCGCGCCGTAGAGCAAGTCGCCCAACGCCAGTCCCAGAACGGTAATGGACGGGATCAACGCGTTAGGCAGCGCATAGCACAGCACGATGTACCAGCCGGGCAGGCCGCTGGCGCGCGCCGTACGAATATAATCCTCGCTCAGTTGTTCCAGCATCGCGGAGCGAATTTGACGCGCCACAATGCCAAGATGCACAAAGGCGAGGGTCAGGGCGGGTAAAATCAGGTGTTGCAGCGCATTGAAAAAGACCTCGCCATTGCCTTCCAGCAGGGCATCGATCAGATAAAACCCGGTGACGTGATTCGGCGGATCCAGCCAGTCATCGAGCCGTCCACCGCCGGGCAGAATTTGCAGATGACCGTAAAACAGCACAATCACGCCAAGTCCCAGCCAGAATGCGGGGGTTGAAATGCCGGTAATGGCCATCAGACGCACCAGATGATCCAGCCAACGGTTGCGCCAGACGGCAGATAAAATGCCCAGCGGAATACCGATAATCAGCGCCAGCAGCAACGAACAAAACGCCAGTTCCAGCGTCGCAGGGAAGAAGACGCGCAGTTCGTCCATCACCGGGCGTCCGGTACGAATCGAGGTGCCCAGATCGCCATGAAAGAGATCGCTCACATAGCGAAAGAACTGAATATACAGCGGCTGGTTAAGCCCTAACTGCTGGCGAATATTCTCCACAATCTCGTCACTGGCGCGATCGCCTGCCAGCAGGCGCGCAGGGTCGCCAGGAATCAGGTGCGAAATAATAAAGGTAATCACGCAAACCCCAGCGACCACCAGGACGAGTCCCCAGCATCGCTGACGTAAAATAGTCCAGAACGTCATTGGCTTCCCCTTGCGGAGCCAGTACGGCTCCGCATCAACGTGGCTTATTTGCTCATCGTAGAAATATTGAACACCTGTTCCAGCATCGGGTTGAATACAAAGCCTTTAACCTCTTTGTTCATCGCCAACTGGTAGTTTTTCTGGAACAGATAAACGTAAGCGGCTTCGTCAATCACGATGGTTTGCGCCTGTTGGTAATCCTTCGTCCTCACCGTCTGGTCGGTGGTGGCCAGCGCGCTACGCAGCAGTTTGTCGACGTCGGCGTTTTCATAGAAGGAGCGGTTGCCCGGCAATCCTTTCTTATCGGATTCAAACCAGTAGTTCATAAACATGTAGGGATCGGCGAAATCCGGGCTCCAGTTACCAATCGCAATGTCATAATCCCCTTTGCCAACGCGGTCACGCATGGTGGCATTCGCCAGTTTTTCCAGCTTCACCTGGATACCCAGCTTACTGAGGCTGGCCTGGGTTGCGAGGGCGATCGGTTCCCAGTTTGGATCGTTATCCGAATAGAGGAAGCTAAGGGTCTTCGGTTTGGCGGCAACGTTCTCCCAGGCGGCTTTTGCTTTTGCTTCGTCGGAACTGTACTGCATCGCATTGGCGTCATAGCCCCACATGCCTTCCGGGATCGGCCCGCGCATCTGCTTGCCGTTACCGCTCAGAATACCGTTCACCATGCCCGGATAGTCTGTTGACCAGGAGATAGCGCGGCGCAAATCAACCTGATTCAACGGCGCTTTACTGTTGTTGAGATAGAGATAAGTCACCCGCAATGACGGATATTCGGCCACCGCAACGTTGCCTTCCTGTTTTAACGCGGTGAGCTGATCAACCGGTAAGGCATCCGCAATATCGATGTCCCCACGCGACAGTTGCAGGCGACGGGAAGCGCTCTCGCCAATGATTTTCACCGACACACGTTTAAACGCCGGTTTCGCGCCCGCGTAATGGGGGTTCGGCACCAGGATCAATTGCTGGCCTTTCTGCCAGCTTTTCAGCATAAAGGGCCCGGAACCCGCTGTTTTCTGCGCCAGAAAACCGCGCGCATCGTCCGTCGCATGTTCTTTCAACACCGCCGGATTGATGATAGAGGCACCATCGTTAGCCAGCGTATACAAGAACGGCGCAAACGGCTGAGTCAGCGTAAATTTCACCGTATGATCGTCAAGCGCCTCCACTTTCAAATCTTTCGGGAAGGCTTCCGCTGGCCCCTGGCCCATCTTCAACAGGCGCTCAAACGAGAGTTTCACCGCCTCGGCGGTCACCGGTGTACCATCGGCAAATTTGGCCTCGTTATTGAGCGTGAAAGTCCACTCCTTTTGATCGTCAGAGGCTTTCCAGCCGCTCGCCAGATCGCCTTCCACCTCGGTAGAGCCTTTGCCGCCCTCTGTTTTGTACTGCACCAGGCGCTGATACGAGGGATAGGTCACCGTCCAGTCGTTGTTGTCGATGGTGACCGCCGGGTCGAGGGTTTGCGGATCGGCCGCTTTGCCGATCACCAGCATATCTTTGGGAACGGCAGCCTGAGCAGGCAACGCCATTGCCAGAGCTGCGGCGATCAATGCGGGGCGAAACAGCGAGGTTAATGTCATTGTTGTCTTCATGACCTTGCTCCAGAATTAAAGTGTGTGTTGTGTTGTTGTGGGTGAAAAACAGGCAATGCAGTCGTCGAGTAAGGGGTATTTCGCGGCGGCAGGTAACTCAAAATGCCACCATTCGCTGCTGATCCCGACAAAACCGCCACCGAACATAATCGCGTTCAGCAGCAGGCGATTTCGCTGTGCCTGCGGCGGCACCGACGGGTGATACGCGTGAGAACGGTCGTGCATTTCGTCAAAACCCGCGCCCATATCAAGCACCTGACCGTTTGCGTCCTTCAGCGTGACGTCGATAGCGGTGCCACGGCTGTGATTCGACCCGATTGCCACATCCACCACATACTGCGGGTCAGGGCAGACCTCCCACAGAATGGATTGCGCCTGCTGGGGGCGGTAGGCGTCGTACACCACCAGAGATAAGCCCGCCAGTTGCGCAATGCTGATGCTTTTTGCCAGCGCAGCAACGGCGTCTTTGTGTAACAGGCAACGCGCTTCCCGATAAATGGGCGCGCCGGTGAGGTTATCGGCCGTGGCGTATTTGAGATCGATATGCAGCGACGGGAAGATCGCCGCGACATCGCGCAGTACGGGGTTTTCTGACATAGCACAGTTCCTGTTTATTGTTCGAATTGACCAAATTCTTGTTGTAATTGACGGTTGGTGTGTAAGCGTTCGGCGAGGGAATCGCCCAACAGCTCAACCACACTGGAGAGTAATAAGTTGAACAGACAGCTAACGGGCGCCAGGGAATCCCAGAAATGCCCGGTATCGGTTTTTACCTGCAATAAATCAATGGAATAATCTCTTGCCCACGGACACCAGACATCGGTGACCAGCGCCAGCGGAATGTGCCGTTCACTGGCTACGCGACAGTAGTGCCGTGCGGTAGCGGAGTAGGCGCGGGTGTCGGTAATCACCACATAAGGCTGCGTAAACCCGGAATTCAGCGATTCCACCCAACTCCCTGACAACCCTTCGGAGTAACTCACTTTAGGACGCAGATATTCCAGATGGCTAAAAAATGCATTCGCGATACCGCGAGTCGACTGGATCCCCAGAATGTAGACGGCTTCTGCGTGCGCCAGTCGCTGTGCAATCCGTAAAAACGTTTCACTTTGCGCCAGTTGATAGACGTGACTAATGGCGTCAATTTCCAGCGACAATGACTGTTGCGCTCTGTCCGGCAACCGCTGTTGTTGCTGCCACGACCCCAGACGCTCGTTCATTCCCCAGGGCTGATAGGGGATGGCGGGGAGTTCGCGCAGACTCGCTTTGGCATCCTCCAGATTGCGAAAACCGAGTTTACGCAAATAGCGTCCTACCGTTATCCCGCTGGTGCCGGTGGCTTTGGCGATGCCGTCTGCTGTTTCAAAGGGGATCTGCGCTGCATGGCTCAACAGCCAGCCTGCAACACGCTTTTCGCTTGGCGTTTGCTGGCTGAATGTGCGTTCAATGCGGGCAAATAACTCAGGTTTCGCTGTCATTACCGTCTCGCTGTTAAGTCGCTGTCAGATACCGCGTTGTTGTTATCTGATTAACAATGCAGGACGCGTGCCATGCCATCGACCGTCGTCCCGACGCCTTTTTTGTTAAATTTCGGTAATTTTTAATTAACTAATGATCAACATTTGTGCAGCGTAGTTCACTTTTGGTGCAACGGCTGTAGCGGCGGGGGCGGAATATGTTGAATTCGTAGACACGATCACAAAGCGCGGGATGCTTTAATGCCTGAGACATAAAAATCAGTCACCGGAAATATCAATAATAGCCATAACAACTGCGACTGACTTTATTCCTGAAACGTCTGGGGTATTATTTATTTCGTCCTACATTAACGGTTTAAAGCGCGTGTGTAGATATTAATTATTGTGTTTATGGAGTCACAAAAATGAATAAGTTCTCCCTTTCTACAGCAGGTATTTTAGTGGCGGCGCTGTTGACCAGTGTAAGCGTAAGTGCAGCAACAGATAACGCAAAAAAAGACGTCACCCCCAAAGATATGCGCTGCCAGGAGTTCGTTGATCTGAATCCGCAAACCATGGCACCAGTGGCTTTCTGGGTGCTTAATGAAGATGAAGATTTCAAAGGTGGTGACTTTGTTAGCTTCGACGAAACCGTGACCACGGCGGTTCCGTTAACCGTTGAAATTTGCAAAAAACATCCTCAGAGTGAATTAAGCAAAATTAAAGACGAAATCAAAAAAGAATTATCTAAATAAGTTTTAGCGTTATTAAAACCCAGCCAGAGTGCTGGGTTTTGCTATTTGTGACATTGTCACGTGCAAGAAGCTAAAACCCCTCAATGCTTTATCCCTCAAGCGCTATAAAGATATAAATTGAGGTGCCGATACTGGTTAAACGTTCGCCTTTTACATAAGGAGTTTGTATGGCCTGGTATCCCTCACGTATTTCTACCCGTTTAACTCTCGGCGGCATTTTGCTGTTGGTCGTCACCACGCTGGTCATCGTGGCGATTATGCTGTGGCGCGGTCAGCCACGGGTCATCGAGATCAATTCCGCCCTTATAGAGGAGACGGGACAAGGTCTGACCCGGCATCTCAGTACTGTCTTATCCCGTATTGAAGGGGAAACCGTCACCCTCGCGCGGATGGCCGAAGTGCTTCCCAATGATGAGGCGCTTTATCGCAGTGTGGTTCCCCATCTTATTGGCGAGCAGAATAACGCCATGATTACCGGCGGCGGGATCTGGCCAGAACCGGATGCCTTTACGCAAGGTGTAGAACGTCGCAGTTTTTTCTGGTCGCGTAACGCCGAAGGAAAGCTGGTGTTTTCAGATGACTATAACGTGCCCGGCGGCAACGGCTACCACAGCGAAAACTGGTATCAGCAGGCAAAAGGGCATTCGCAGGAAACCTGTGTGTGGTCTGATGTTTATCGGGATGCGATCTCCGGCGTCAATATGGTGACCTGTAGCATTCCTTATCGTCACGCAGGCGCGTTTGCTGGCGTCGCCACCACCGATATCCGTCTGGATAATGTCGCGACGTTTATGCAGCAACAGGGTAATAGCACCGGTGGCTACGCCTTTGTGGTGGATAAGCAGGGGCAAATTCTCTATTTCCCGCAGGCTGACCCGGCAAAATACAAAACGTTTCGCGATCTGCTCAGCACTTCTTACTGGCTGACGCCGGTGGCAGAGAGCCTGAAATCGCTACGCGGCAGCGCACAGGTGACCTCTCTCGCGCTCGAACATGACAACATCCTAAACGCCCCTTCACGGGTCATGCTGTTCCCGATGGCTGACACCGGTTGGGTGGTCGGTCTGGTCACGCCGCAAGAACGCATTGTCGGGCTGGCGAAAGTGATGATGCAGGATGTTCTTGAAGTCCTGATCCCGATTATGACGCTGTTGCTGGTGGGGGCATGGCTGGTGGTGCGTCGGCTTATCTCCCGGCTGGATGATACCCGTCGCGCCCTGGATGATATTGCTCAGGGGGAAGGCGATCTCACCCGACGTCTGGACGTTCGCGGGAAAGATGAAATTTCTGATATCGCCCAGGCATTCAACCTTTTCGTCGACAAAATAGCCGCCATTTTGATCAACGTGCGTAGCAGTAGCGTCGTGGTTGCCAATAACGCCGTCAGTCTGGCAGACAGCAATACGGAGTTATCCACGCGTGTTACTCAGCAAGCAGCAGCGCTTGAGGAGAGTGCGGCGGCGATGGAACAGTTAAATGCGACCGTGCATCAAAACTCAGGCAATACCCAGTTGGCAGATGAGCTGTCCGAAAGCACCGCGCAAACCGCGAACCGCTGCGGCGATGTGATGCAGGGGGTGATTTCAACCATGGACAACGTCAGCGCGTCATCCGGGCGGATGGTCGAGATTGTGGCGGTGATCGACAGCATCGCATTCCAGACCAATATCCTGGCGCTCAATGCGGCGGTTGAGGCCGCACGGGCTGGCGATGCCGGGCGGGGTTTTGCGGTTGTCGCCTCCGAAGTGCGTACGCTGGCGCAGCGTAGCGCCACTGCCGCGCAAGAGATCAAAACCTTGATAGATGAATCGGTTTCGCATGTGGGGAGCGGAAGTCAGCAAATTCATCATGCGGGTGACCGACTGGAAGAACTGGTCAGCAATGTGCGACAGGTAAGGCAGTTGATGGGGGAGATCCGTGTTGCGGGGGAAGAACAGCGCAAAGGGGTTTCTGAAGTGACGATGGCCGTCACCGAAATGGACAGTACGGTTCAGCAGAACGCTTCACTTATCGACGATGCGACGACGCGTACCCAGGTGCTGAAAGAAGAGGCGGAGCAACTGGCGCTACTGGTTTCGTCGTTCAGACTGCCGGAACCTGTCACAGCCAGTTAACTCCAATATTAAGTGTATTAAATCGCATTAATGCACTTAATTATTTTATTTTGGGTGTTATGGCGGTTTGCGCAGGTGCGTTATTAACTCTATAATATTGTGGGTAAAGTGCAATTAAGCGAGATAAGACACCTTATTATGGATTTAATGCTCAAAACGCCTGTTGAAATCGTCAAACTTCTCTGCGAACGATTACGCAAAGAACGCCTGTCAAAACAGATGACGCAGGCGGAGGTCGCCGCACGCGCGGGGATTGGCGTGAATACGGTGTCGAATCTCGAGGCCGGACGAAATGTGGGCTTTGAGGGGCTGGTCAGGGTGGCCGTGGTGCTGGGGTTAGGGGATGAACTGGAAAACCTGTTCAAACCGAAAATTGAGAGCCTGGATGACATGGTGCGCTACGAGGAAAGTTCAGCACGTCAGCGTGTGAGAAGGAAAAATGACGATGCCTGAACAAATTGATGTCTTTTATGAAGGATGGGGGGAGCGCTGGCGTTGGGGCCGACTGATGTCGTCAACCGCCGTGACGGGACGGCCGTTGATTGCCTTCGAATACAGTGATGAAGCCATGCGCAAAGGCTTCGAACTCTCCCGGCTGACCCTGCCGCTTAACGGTTCTCGCTTACGACAAGGTTTTCCCGCCCATCAGCTTGGTCTGCCTGGCCCCGTTTATGACGCATTACCCGATGGCTGGGGAATGCTGCTCATGGATCGATTGTTTAAACGACGGGGACTCAATGCCGCGCGTATTGGCCCTCTGGAGCGGTTGACCTGGATCGGCAGCAATGCGATGGGCGCCATGACATTCCAGCCGGTTCAGCCGGAAGCAGAAACCGTTACCGCACAGGAGATCCCCCTGATTCAGTTAGCCTCTGAAGTGCAGGAGGTGTTGAGCGGCGAGGGCGGCGAGTTCCTGCAAAAGTTACTGCAAATGGGAGGCTCACCACAGGGCGCAAGACCCAAGGCGTTACTTTATCGTGACACTGTCACTAAAAAATTCACCACGTCGCCGCAACCCGGATGCGAAAGTTGGTTAATCAAGTTTCCGGCACAACATGAGCACGCGGAAGTCTGCGCCATTGAAGCGGTGTACTCTGAATGTCTGCGTCGGTGCGGGATTACCACCCCGGACACCGCTTACTTTTCGCTGGATGATCAACAGGCCGCCTTTGCCACGCGCCGCTTTGACCGCAACAACGATCGCCGTGTTCCGATGCAAAGTCTGGCCTCTTTTACCGGGGCGAATTATCAGGTTCCGGGGGCACTGGACTATCGCAGTTTTTTACGCGCCACCCAGATATGCACCAATGATGTCAGAGAAAAAGCCGTCGCCTTTGAGCGCGTGGTCTTCAACGTCGTGTTTAATAATCGCGACGATCATCCGAAGAATTTTGCCTGGCTGATGTCCGCAGAGGGCAACTGGACGCTGGCTCCCGCGTATGATGTCACCTGGTGTGAAGGGCCAGGCGGCTATCACCAGATGGATGTTATGGGCGAGGCATTAGATATCGGAAGAAAACATCTGCAGGCGCTGGGTGAACAGGAAGCGGAGTTAATGCCGGAGAAGGTGGCCGAAATCATTGCGAAGATTTGTACGGTGGCAGCCAGATTCAGTGAGATAGCGAACGACCTGTATCCCGGACACATTACCCTGCCAACGCTTACAACCATACAAAAGCGGATCGTGGAAAATATCCGTCGTCTGAACGAATGACCTGAGAAAACCACAGGTTAGCCGATGGCGAAAAAGCCGTGTTGAATACCTTCAGCGCGGCTTTTTTATTGGATTTACGGTTGCTCAAACTGTGATCCCGAAACACAGAAAAGGGTTGGCGAGGGGGAAGAATCGCGTTATATATACATAAAGTATTAAATTAGACGCTTTGTCTTATAACCGATACGGAGAGTACGTATGTCTTCCGACATTATCCTCAGAAACATGACGTCCGGCGTGAGCCCTGCAGGCCACTACTCGCACACCTGCACCGCCGGAGGTTTTGTGTTTGTCTCGGGTCAATTACCCGTTACCGCAGCAGGTGAAATCAATCCCGCCGCCTCGTTCGAGGAGCAGGTGCATCAGGTGCTGGCGAACCTCGATGCCTGCCTCGCCGCGGCAGGAACAGACCGCGCCTCACTGGTGTCGGTCAGAATCTATGTCACCGATGTCTCGCAATGGCCCTTGTTCAATCAGATTTACGCACAATGGCTGGGAGAGTTTAAACCTGCTCGCGTGGTGGCGGGCGTTGATGCGCTTCATTATGGATTTGCCGTAGAAGTTGAAGCCGTTGCCCTTGCTCGTTCTTCTTCCTGAACTATTCGGAGTTAATGATATGACTTCACTGCAATTCCCTGAGTATAACGATGTGGTTGCTGCAACGCAGCGCATCGAAGGCTATGCCAACCGCACGCCGGTGCTGACGTCCCGTACGGTGAATGATGCGTTTTCGGCGGAAGTATTTTTTAAGTGTGAAAACTACCAGCGTATGGGCGCATTTAAGTTTCGTGGTGCGATGAACGCCCTCAGCCAGTTTACGCCACAACAGCGCGCGGCTGGCGTCGTCACGTTTTCTTCCGGTAATCACGCCCAGGCCATTGCGCTGGCGGCAAAGCTATTAAACATCCCGGCGACAATTGTCATGCCGCACGATGCACCTGCGGCAAAAGTGGCGGCGACGAAAGGGTACGGCGGCAATGTGGTTGTCTACAATCGTTATACCGAAGACCGCGAGCAGATTGGCCGGGATCTGGCGACAAAACACGGACTGACGCTCATCCCGCCCTATGATCACCCACATGTGATTGCCGGACAGGGTACCGCCGCCAAAGAGTTGATCGAAGAGGTCGGCCCGCTCGATGTGCTGTATGTGTGTCTCGGCGGCGGCGGATTGCTTTCCGGTTCAGCGCTGGCCGCACGGCATTTGTCGCCAGAGTGCAAAATTTATGGCGTCGAGCCAGAAGCGGGCAATGACGGACAGCAGTCATTTCGCAGCGGCAACATCGTCCACATTGATACCCCTAAAACCATTGCCGACGGCGCGCAAACCCAGCACCTTGGGCAGTATACGTTTCCGCTCATTCAGAAACACGTCGATGATATTCTTACGGTTTCCGATCAGGAACTTATTGACTCAATGATCTTTTTCGCCGAGCGAATGAAAATGGTGGTTGAGCCGACCGGCTGCTTAGGATTTGCGGCGGCACGGGCCAATAAAGAACGGTTACGCGGGAAACGGGTGGGGGTCATTATCAGCGGTGGTAACGTCGATATCAGCCGTTATAGCGAGTTTCTGGCGGGCTAAATACGCGAGGATATCTGGCAGCAGATATCCTTTTTCTTTAGACTGCACCGGAAATATTGCGTCGTTCGCAGGAGAGAAAATGTCTAAACCCGAGGAAAATTCACTGTTAGGTCAACTTGATATCATTGCAAAAGGACTCAGTGAAACCTTTTCGCCCTTCTGCGAAGTTGTTGTGCACGATCTTAAAAATCCCGAACATGCAATTCTCGCGATCCATAACAACTTATCCGGCAGAGAAGCAGGACAGCCTGCAACCGAGTTGGGGCTAGCACGTATTGCCTCGCCGGATTTTCCCAACATTGTGGCGAACTACGCGAATCAATTTGCCGATGGCCGCCCGGTGAAAAGCACGTCGATTGGCATTAAAGATAATGACGGCCAGTACGTCGCGGCCCTGTGTCTGAACGTGGACATGACGCTTTTTCGGGGGATGCAAAGTGCGTTAGCGCGTTTCACCGAGATCGAAAATACCGCCGTACAGGAACATATAGAACCGACAGGATCGGAGGCGATCCGCCAGCGTATCGACAGTTACGCCGCCAAACGTGCGACCACGGCACGTGCGCTCAACGTTGCTGACCGCAAAGCCGTTATTCAGGAATTACGTAAAGACGGTCTTTTGGAGGTGAAAAAATCGATGGAAACCATCGCTCAGCATCTTGGTATTTCCAGAGCAACGGCGTATCTCTATGCCCGTCAGGAAAGTGAAATATAGCTAAACCCGACAACGTGCAATCTGCTGCTGCACGTTGCCAGGCGTTAATTACAGGGAAGGGAGGGCTCGTTAACTGCCCCAGCGACTTCTCAGATAGTTGACCGCCTGCTGCGTTTGCGGCTGGTTGAGATAGTCTTCTCTGAACAAGATAGTGCCGCTAATTTGTGGCACCGATTCATTCAAATCAAGCTGCTTTTTAAGCTCAGGCACGCCGCCATTGATCATCCAGTCCGGTTCATTTTTGGACGGCTCGCCCACTTTATACAGGGCAATTCCGATATAGAGCCGCGTGTTGGTCGGCTTCACGACATCGGCCCACCATTTTGCCAGCACATCATAACGGGCCGCGCTGCGCGAAAAAGGCCAGTAAATTTGCGGGGCGATGTAATCGAGTAATCCTTGCTGAACCCAGCGACGCGTGTCCGCAAAAGATTCATCGTAGGCAGCGGCGCCTCGCGTGTCGGAACCGGCAGGATCGTGTGAGCGATTACGCCATACGCCGGCCGGACTCACCCCAAATTCGACGTCAGGTTTTAGCGTGTTAATGGTTCGCGAAACCTGTTCTATCAGCAATTGCGTATTGTGCCGACGCCAGTCCGCTTTCGATGCGAATGCGCCGCCGTATTTTCGGAAGGTTTCGTTATCATTGAGCGTGGAACCTGGAGACTCTGTATAGAAGTAGTCATCAAACTGCACGCCATCGACCGGATAACGCGAGACGACTTCAGCGACAATGCGGGTTATCCAGTCACGCGCCTCCGGGATACCCGGGTCGAGGACAAAACGATCGCCCGCGGTTCGGATCCAGTCACGGTGCGACACAAAAACGCTGGAAGGGCGTTGCGACACCGTGCTGTTCAGTTCGGCGACGGTCGACGACTTCGTGTTGGTGGAAACGCGATACGGATTAAACCATGCATGCACTTTCATGCCGCGTTTATGCGCTTCATCAAGCATAAATTGCAGCGGATCATACCCCGGATTTTCACCGATGGTACCGGTCATGAGATCTGACCAGGGCAAAATCTCCGAAGGCCAGAGCGCCGTACCGTCGGGCTTAACCTGGAAAAATACGGTATTGATACCAATGCTTTTCAACTGATCCAGCTTATCGGTTAGCGCTTTTTGCTGCAGTTGAACCCGACGGGTTGTATCACTCACATTGACAGATGACACCGGCGGCCAGTCAAGACGAGAAACCGTTGCCAACCAGATACCGCGCATGGGTTGCTGGCTCTGTTGAGATTTACCCGGCGTGACCGGTGTTGACGGCGTGACAAGCGAAACGGGAGGTTCTGAGGAACAACTGGAAAGTAAAAGAGCCATTGCGATAAGTGAGAATGACTTTTTAGCCATAAGCTGGAGGCGACGAGAGCAGATATCCATGTATGCCAGTTTTCCGATGATCACGTGAGAAGGTCATTCTCGTATTATTCGAACGTAAGTCAATACGAAGCGTGCGGCATACAGACGGACTGGCAGAGCAGGGGATTAATCCTTATTACTGCGCCCCTCAGTCCACGGATTAAAAGCAGGTTCATCCTTTACTTCAGGCTCTTCATCATTCAGAGAATCAAGATATAGCGCTTCAACTTCCGCGCGGGCCCACGGCGTACGGCGCAAAAATTTTAAACTCGATTTGACACTGGGGTCATTCTTAAAGCAGTTGATGTTGATCAGTTGAGCCAGCTTAACCCAGCCATAACGCGCAACAAGTGCATTAACTTGCATTTCAAGCGTCACGCCATGCAAAGGATCGTTAGAAAAGTGAGCGGTCATTATGAAAAATCCGGTTTCTGTTGTGTGTCATCAGGAGTGCAAAAGAAGGGTACAAGAAAGTCGGGTTATCGGCAAACAATCCAGGCATTATATCGCGTTGCTGGTGTCGGTTTTAACGGGGGAAATATGATGCGGAAAAGGCAGAGTTTACGCAGTGTGCGATATTTTCATTTACGTAAATCTATGCATTATCGCAAAGATAAAATCGCGACCTGAGCGGTCAAAATTTGGCAGGCAATTTATTCACATTGATCAGAATACCTCTGTTGATTTCGATATAGCCTCCCTCTTTCAGTTCGGACAAGATCCGCATAATCCCGCTTCGGGACAGATTGGTTCTGTCACGGATGTAATTTTCAGCCGTAACCGTGTTACGTAAATTTTGATTTTCACTCATGAGCTCATTAAGTTGAGCCTTAATAATGTCGTAGGCGGTCGGTGCTGTCAGGTTCTTGCTGGAGGCGTAGAGTTTGTTGGTGACCACCATCATATGCATGGCCAGCAGTTCCCAGAGATCGTGTTTCTGAATAATTTTACGGGCATTATCGAGGGGGATCACGCCGATATCGCAGGGGGTCAGCATCTTTAAATACCCGTTCATGGAATGGGTCGCCAGATTACCAATACCCACCAGAGAGGGGGAACTCAACGTTGCCAGCACCAGATCGTCATCGTTGCGATGCAAAGTCACCTTCCCGCTGACAACCAGATAGCAATAATAATTCTGCCCGACGCTAATAAACAGACGCTTTCGGGCAGCGATGCGTTTTAGTTCAGCGTAAGGTAATAATTTTTCTACCAATTCTTTAGAATAAGGTGACGGGGGGGTGATCATTGAAACAGGTAAACGTTCAGACATAGTAGAACCTTCAATAATGGTGCAGTTTTTCTTAGTATAGGTAGCTATCAGCACAGTTTTGCTTGTCTTTAGCGACTGAAGCCAAACTAACCAAAAAAAAATGAAGATGCAACCTTCTGTTATCCCTGTGAGAAAGCAGGTTTTAGTATAAAAACACGCTAATTTTAGACTTCTAAAATAACAATTTATTCACCACTTCCGCAATAAAACCCGCCCCTGGTTGTTGGTTTTTTGTTACAGACAAAGTCTATGATTATATTTGTTTTAAATTGTGACCCGTGCCTTACTGAAATAAACTTCTTTCTCATCAAACAATATTAATTTGAATCCATCAAATAATATTATGTTCACTCACCAAACAATAAGGAAATGGAAATGAAAAAAAATCTGTTAAGGATTTTAATAGCGGCCGCTACCACGCTGGTGGTAACTAATTCGTTCGCGACATCAGGAACGGTTAAGTTCACTGGGGTAATAAAAGAGGAAGCATGCGAAGTCGATATCGGTTCGCAAAATCAAACAGTACCGCTGGGAGAGTATGGCAAATCTGAATTTCTGGCAGTGGGTGCCAAAACCGTTCCGGTTCCATTCACAGTGAAATTAATCAATTGCCCGGACACTGTCACCGCCGCAACGTTGAGATTCGAAGGTGCGACAGATAATACAGACGCAACATTATTGGCGATTGATACCGGTACCGGTAAAGCAGCAGGCGTTGCTATTAATCTCATGACCGCAGATAAAGCCGATCTGCCGCTGTATGGCACGAATGGTTACAGCTATCCGCTGGTCGCGGGTACAAATAATCTGGATTTTTACGCGCAATATAAATCAACATCTTTAACGATTACAGGTGGTGATGCAAATGGCTCAACAAACTTCTCTATAATATACAACTAATTTCCTGCAAGGGTCATTGTTGGCCCTTTTATCGAGGTATCAATGCGTTTTCTCAGTAAGTTATTCATTTCTGCTATTTCTTTCTCTGCCTGTGCGACGACCGCAATTGCAGGCGTCGCCGTCGAAGGAACGCGCGTGGTGTATGATGGGGCGAAAAAAGAGGCCGCTATCGCGGTCAATAACCCGGATACAGTTCCCTATCTCATTCAGTCCTGGGTGGAAACGCAAAATGGTGGCACTGAGAAAAATCACTTTATTATTACCCCACCACTTTATCGTCTGGATGGGGGGCAAAAAAATGTCGAGCGCATTGTTCTGACTGATGCACTTCCTCAGGATAAAGAATCTTTATTCTGGTTAAATATAAAAGCCATCCCCTCTACCGAACAGAAAGCCAATACACTACAGATAGCCATTAAAACAAAGATAAAGTTAATATATCGCCCGGCAAGCCTGGTAGAGGTTTCACTTGAAAAAGAAGCGGAACAACTGCACTGGAATAAATCAGGAAACCAAATTCAGGTGACGAACCCTGGTCGATACATCATCAATTTTAACGGTATTTCTGTGAGTGGCAAGAAAGTTGACAATGTCACGTATGTGCTCCCTGGGTCGACTGCTCAATTTACGTTACCTCAGGGAATTAATGGAGGGGATGTGACCTACAAAATCATTAATGATTTTGGTGGGACGGGTGAGGTTCACCACGCGAGTATATAAATCCATGAACCCCGGATATATTGCGGGTGGAATAGAGACGTTATGAATAACTCATTACAGGTCGTATCGTTGAAACCGATTCGACTGGTTTATATTATTTTTATTTCGTTAACATCAATATCTCATTTGGCAATGGCACGGGACTATTTTAATCCAGAGTTACTTGAGCTGGATAATCCTGGAAACAAAAAGATTGATCTCTCTGCATTCGAAAGTGGTTCGCAAATTCCAGGCACCTATCGTGTTGAAATTTTTTTGAATGAACAGAGTGTAGATACCCGTGATATCACCTTTATCGCCGGGAAAAATGCGAAGGGTGACGAGATATTAGTCCCGTGTCTGAGCGCCGAGATGCTTGAGGCATGGGGGGTGAAAACCGGGCAATTCAGTGAATTGATGGCAAAGGGGGAGTGTGCCGATCTCAGCGTCATTCCTCAGGCCGCGGCGGATTTTCAGTTCAGCGCGCAACGTTTAGCGATCCGCATTCCCCAGGCGGCGATGTCTGCGCAGGTACACGGTTTTGTCCCACCGGAAAAATGGGATGAGGGGATTACAGCGGCGTTACTTAACTACAGCCTGAGCGGCGATAACAGCACCAGCAATGGCAGCTCGACGAACAGCCAGTACGCCAATTTGCGACCAGGACTGAACATCGGGCCATGGCGCCTGCGAAATTACACGACCTGGAACCGCGACAGCAACGGCCAGGATCGCTGGGATACGGTTTACACCTACCTTCAACGCGACGTGATACCCCTGCGTGCGCAACTGACGGCGGGCGACAGTTCATCCCCGTCTGATGTATTTGATAGCCTGCCGTTTCGCGGGGCACAGTTGGCCTCTGACGACGATATGATCCCTGACTCACAAAAAGGATACGCGCCTGTGGTTCGAGGCATTGCGCGGACGAATGCACAGGTCGTTATCCGGCAAAATGGCTATGTCATCTATCAGAGTTATGTCGCTCCCGGCTCATTTGAGATTACGGATATGTATCCGACCGGCGGCGCGGGCGACCTGGAGGTCACGGTCAAAGAGGCTGATGGCAGCGAGCAACATTTTACGGTTGCCTTTGCGTCCTTACCTGTTTTGCAGCGCGAAGGGCGGTTTAAGTATTCCGCCACGGCAGGCCAGTATCGCTCCTATAACAGTAGTGTGGCCAAAACGCCTCTCGGGCAAATCACTGGAATCTATGGTTTACCCTATGGATTGACCGTTTATGGCGGTGCGCAGCAATCTGATAAATATCACTCTGTGGCAGGTGGTATGGGCATCAACATGGGCGAAGTCGGGGCTGTTTCCGCCGACGTCACTCAGGCATGGTCAAAACCTCACGGTCAGCAAGACTCAACCGGGCAGTCATGGCGTATTCGTTACAGTAAAAACTTCGCCACTACCGGAACGGATTTTGCTATCGCCGGATATCGCTATTCCACCAATGGCTATTATGGCATGCAAGAAGTTCTCGACTCTTACGGCGACAGTTCCGCATTGCAGGATAGACGTCGTAATCGCATGGAACTGACAATGAACCAGGCTCTCAGCCCCGGCCTTGGATCGCTGACGGTCAGTGCAGTAAAGGAAAGCTACTGGAACTCAGATAAAAGTATGGCGTCGTACAGCCTGGGCTATAACAACAACTGGCACAGCGTATCCTGGAGCCTGACGTATACCTACAGCAAAAATGGCAGTGCAGGGCAACAAGGTGATTCGGGAAGTTACGATAAAGATCAGCAAGTCTCACTGAATATCAGTATTCCATTAGACTCGCTCTTGTCCAATAGCTGGGTGAATTACAGCATGAATGCCAGCAAGAATAATGGCAGCACGCATTCTGTTGGGATCAGCGGCGTCGCGCTCTCAAACAATGAGCTGAACTGGGGAATACAGCAAGGCTATGACACGACGAATCGCAACGTCACCGGGAACCTGAACGGTGACTATAAAGGATCGTACGCTGAAGCCACCACCAGTTATGCCTATGATAAAAATAGCAAACGGATCAGCTACGGATTGCAGGGGGGCGTTATCGCCCACGCAAACGGTCTGACGTTTTCACAACCGCTGGGTGAGACAAACGTGCTGGTGAGTGCGCCGGGAGCCGCCGGAGTTTATGTGCAGAATCAGGTTGGTGTGAAAACCGATTTCCGCGGCTATACCACGGCCAATAATCTCACGCCCTATCGCAAAAATGATATTTCGCTGCGCCCGGACACCATGCCAGATAATGTTGAACTGGAGTTGACCAGTCAGTCCGTGGTTCCAACACGAGGAGCTGTTGTTCGCGCAAACTACGTCGCCAATACCGGTATGCGAGTTCTGATGAACCTGATGCAGGCAAACGGACACCCCGTACCGTTTGGCGCGATTGCGACATTAAGCCGCAACGGCGAACACACATTTATTGTCGGCGATAACGGTCAGGTCTATTCCACGGGAATGGAAGATGGTGACATCCTGAAAATAAAGTGGGGCGATCAGGCTGATCAGCACTGCTCGGCGCTGTATTCCGAGAAAGAAAGTCGAGATGCAGGAAGCGTGAAAATAATCAATTCGCTCTGCCAGTAATTTGGCCTGGTGACGTCATATTTAATGCTGTTATAAAGTGAAAATGAATGAGTAAAATAACATTTTTTCTATCAACGCTACTCATCGGCTTAATTGTCAATTCAGTAGCCGATGCTGCGGATACCGTCAATATTAATGTCACCGGTAATGTGATTGCCGCCCCCTGTAAAATCCAGGAGGATAATGTTGTACAGACCGTTAACTTAGGTGATGACTTAACAAGTCTGTCGCTGCAAAGGGCAGGAGACACCACACCCTGGGTACCTTTCGACATAGCACTTGTCTCATGCCCGCCGGGAACAACAACGGTCACTGCAACGTTCAGCGGCGACCCGGACACCGAGAATCCGTCTGATATGTATAAAAATAACGGAGATGCGCAGAATATTGCAATTCAGGTGCAGGGAACGGGAGGCGAAAAGCTGGGCAACGGTGCCACGTCAACGGGCACCATCAGCCAGGGCAATTTTACCTATCATATGCGGGCGCGAGTTTACACCTCAACAGGTCAGGTTTCGGGGGGAACAATCAGCGCGGCGATGACAGTCACCTTCGAGTATCAATAACCTCTTATTTATGCTGAGGCATAACGATGAATTATAAAAGTATCGCCCTGAATCTGATTCTGGCGGCCATTGTCATTTTTTCACTTAATAACGTCTATGCCGGAGTTCCAGTCTGTACAAACGTTGGCGACACGGTAGCATCTGGGTTTCCCTCAACGCTCAAAATCCAAAAAGATATGCCTGTGGGTGGTCTTGTCTGGAGTGGAAAGATCATGCGAATGGCAATTTCCTGTGATGATAATTATACAGCAACTCAATATTTATGGTACTGGAGCCATAAGACGGTGTCATCCGACCATATTATCGCGTCGAATATTCCAGGCCTGGGCTTTAAGGTGAAAATCAGTGAGGCGGCAAATAATTTCAACGGTAATCCCGCATCGGGATATATCAATATTTATGGTGGGAGTTGGAAGTACGATATAAAGAGTGACATTCAATATACGGATGTTTTTGTGGAGTTCTACAAAACCGCCGCAACGGTATCCTCAGGCACCCTCTCAGGAGAAATATTCTATTCAGGGGCAACCAGCACCAATGCCGCAGTACAGAATTTCCCCAACGTTAATTTCCCGGCGAACATTAATGTCGATGTTGTAAAATGTACGACGAATGGCAATGCGATGACGTTCAAACTGGGGGATGTCACTGCAGATAATTTTACCCGAACGGGGAGCGTAGTGGGTTCGGCAGGGGCTGATTTATCGCTAACCTGTGATGCGGACACAAATGTGAATATTACCTTACAGGGAACGCAAAACCCGGATGCTTCTTTGTCCTCCGTGCTGGAGCTAAGCGGGCAGGGTAGCGATGGCACAGCCGATGGCGTTGGCGTTCAACTACTCTATAATGGCGCCCCACTTGAATTAAACCAGCTCCTGTTGCTGAAATCCTCCGCAGTGGGTGTTGAAACTTTTCCGCTCACCGCGCGCTATTATCAAACCAAAGATACTGTGAAACCAGGAACGGCTAACGCGTTCGCCACGCTAAGTGTCACTTATCAATAGGTTGCTTGTCCTGCGGTTGCTGCTGTTTTACCCACCCAATGTTCTCCTCAGTTGGTGCTATTTGTACAACTGGCAGGAAGGTGCAGCAACAACCGTGAAGAAAACATCATTGTGTCAGCGTCGGTATTTCCCATGCTTATCATCGAGGTTGTCCTGGGTACGTAGCGCGGCGATAACCAAATTGATATCGACGATCTTATCTGCGAACTGTCCACCTGATTCTTGCAGACGAAAACGGAAGCAGAGGTTGCTGGGATCCGCCAGGCGCGTTAACGTCAGCCGACTGTGTTCTCCGGTAAGCGCTTCTAATGCGGCGGCGATGTTGTCGCGAATTCCCCGGTAGTTGGGGTTAAAACAAAACAGCACAAAATACATTTCCGGTGGCATGGTTAACGACTGTGCAACCGCATCGGAATATTTGATATAGAGCTGAAAAATACCTTCTTTGATTTTGGACTGAATGTCAGAGGCTTTGTCGCGTGCCTTCACCAACTTGGATTCAATGACACTGATCCGTTGTCGCCCGGTATGAATAGAAATATCACTTCTGCCATTAGCAATCGGCTCCTCCTGAAAGACAGAAAAACTCTGGTGCGATAGGCTGGCCTTCAACCAGGTCAACAACGCAGCGGTCAGATTGTTTTCATTAAACAGGTGCTCGTTGTCGACACGATAGAGATTGCTGTTGGTAGTTATATTGTGGATACCCTGCATAATGGTTTGGGGAAGGCGTATGATTGCCGCGCACTTTTGATCTAAATTGTTGAAGTGATCTGCTAGTCGCTCTAAATCGAACCCGAGCTTGCGGACATCCATTCTGTGCTCAAAACGCAGATGCATCACTTTAAGCTGAACGCGTTTAATTTTTTCATATATATAACGAATCTTATGGTTCTGCTCGCGATGGTAACGCAGACTTTTGGCGTATTCTTCAAACAGTAACTCCAGCGCATCCATTTCCTCAATAATCACTGGCATAAGCTGTTCCGTTTCTGTGCTCATAGGCTTTTTTTTCATGATATTGACGGCAGCACACCGGATAGCAAACGCCGATCTGTGCAGAGAATGTATTGGTTCATCGATTTGAATCATGCCGGTTTCGCTGCGAAAGGCGATAATTAGAGGGCGATGATGCGCAAACAACGACTCAATATTGTCATTTGAGATCGGTACAGTGATAAAAAGGATACTACCTGGCGCGAGTTTCTCCTTGGACAAATGCTCTAGCTGATCGACCAGAACAATAGTATGTTGTTGATTTATCAAAATTTTACCATAACTTGCCGTCGCGATTACCCAGAATGGCTGGCTAACACTGAGCCGTGATAAATCATAATCGACCTCTTCCAGCGACAATTTAAGATTATTAATCAAGTGATTCAGTCGGGTATAAACCGGGTAGATCTGAATAATGACAAGCTGCTTTTTGAGCTGGTGAAGATGTGTTGTCAATCGTTTCAGGTATTCATCCGCAGGCCATTGTTTCTGTAATTCATAAATAAATTGAGCCTCACCTGATTCCAAAAAGTTGACCAACTGGCTGCGAAAAAAATGGTTGCTATTGAATTCCTCAACTCGTTTTTCAAGTTTACGGCAAAACAGATGGACAGACAGGCAGTGGCTTCGCTCCATCGTCAACTGTCGGTCATCCAGGTATTTTTCCGTTGCTTCATTGCGAATAAAGAAGGGCAGTGGATCCAGTTGTGCCAGCGTCGGCGCATTAAAGTCAAAATAGCTGTTCATTGTTTTCCCAGAAAGCCAGATTGTAGATGGGACTGTTTGGAGATCTGAAATTATTCTACGATAACGTTAAGCAGCGAGGTAGCATAAAGATGTCTGATGATAATGAAGTCGTTCGCGTCGACATGGTGTCGATTAAGAAATTTATAAAGTTGTACTAGTGACACACAGCGATTTCGTAGCGGCAAGTAGACAGGGACAAACCTGTGATCACGACGTTGCAACAGAATTTCCATGTTCATCAGGATCCCTATGGATATGAAGAAAATGTACTCTGCACCTAACGCAAGAAACGAGAGGGAGCCACAATCACTAACGTTTTGATTTATCAGAAGGTGGAGGTGGTTTTGTGGATGGTTGTGGAGACGGTATATGACGTTACCGATCGTAATAATCTATTTAACATAATATACATTATGCGCACTAACATAGAATCATGCCGAATCCAGGGTTTTGTGGTTATGATTGTCCTGGTCGCTGATAGCCTTTGAACGCGCTTTCTTCAGCACCAATACCAACAAGCTGGCTTGCTTGTCATGATGACTTTCTCCACGGCGGCGTTGTCGAACATCACGTTCGCTGCGCGCTGGTTTGGTCATACTCAAATTTTCAATTGTACGTTTCATCCAATCATCTTCTTGGTGTCTGCATCTGCAACCTTCATTCTTTTCAATTCAATTGGCAGATGATGACCATCTCGGCTGTGAACGTTCTGGTACGCATATTCATATACACCTGCGCTGATGTGCTCTGTTTTACAAGGCATCAGGTTTTCGCTTAAAACGCGTCAACCCATATCATTTCAACGCTTGTTAGCCATCTTCGTTTCTGCACTTCTCCTCTCGTCAGATTTCGACGAATTAATGAGTGTTACTAATAAACCCTAGTTTATTACCCCATCTAATCAAATAAATCACTCTGCGCTATGCTTTTCCCCGACAACAGCTAAAGGATAACGTCATGCAAACGGTAAAACTGAATAACGGTATTGAAATGCCCCTGCTGGGTTTTGGTGTGTTTCAGATGACAGATGCCGCCGAGTGTGAACGCGCCGTTATCGAGGCTATCGAAACGGGTTATCGCCTTATTGATACTGCCGCTTCCTACCAGAATGAAATCCAGGTTGGGAACGCGCTGAAACGTAGCGGCATTTCACGCAGAGAACTTTTTGTCACCACCAAACTTTGGTTACAGGATACCCATTACGAAGGCGCTAAAGCACAGTTCGAACGTTCTCTGAATCGACTTCAACTTGATTACGTTGACTTGTATCTGATTCACCAGCCTTACGGTGACGTCCACGGTGCCTGGCGTGCCATGGAAGAATTGCAACAGGCAGGGAAAATTCGCGCGATTGGCGTAAGTAACTTCCATCCGGACAGACTTGCCGACCTTATCGCTTTCAACAACGTCGTCCCCGCCGTCAATCAGATTGAAGTAAACCCTTTCAATCAGCAGTTACATGCCGTCCCGTGGATGCAAAGCCGCGGCATTCAGCCGGAAGCCTGGGCCCCTTTTGCTGAAGGTAAGAATGGTCTTTTCCAGCATCCCGCATTAGCGGCGATCGGTCAGAAGTATGGCAAAAGTGTGGGCCAGGTTGTCCTGCGGTGGATCTTCCAGCGTGGCATCGTTTCACTGGCGAAATCGGTGCGAAAAGAACGCATGGAAGAGAACATCAACATTCTCGATTTTGAACTCAGTTCGCAGGATATGCTGCAAATTGCGGCCCTTGATACCGCAACCAGCGCCTTTTTCTCTCACCGCGATCCTGCGATGGTGGAATGGTTAACAGGCCGAAAACTCGACGTTTAAGCCACGAACAAGAGGTATATGTTAAATGCAAAAACGTTATTTGGGTAAATCCGGGCTCGAGGTGTCAACGCTGGGTCTTGGCTGCATGGGGCTCAGTCACGGCTACGGCCCGGCGACAGATCCCCGTCAGGCTATCGAACTCATTCGTGCCGCGGTTGAACGTGGCGTCACTTTCTTCGACACCGCCGAAGTGTATGGCCCCTATCAAAACGAAGATGTGGTCGGTGAAGCCTTAAAACCGTTTCGCGATCGCGTCGTTATCGCGACTAAATTTGGTTTCACTTTTGGCGATGACAACAAGCAGCAAATTTTGAACAGCCGTCCGGAGCATATTCGCCAGGCCGTGGAGGGATCACTGCGCCGCCTCAAAACAGACGTTATTGATCTGCTGTACCAGCACCGCGTCGATCCTAATGTTCCCATTGAAGATGTTGCGGGAACGGTGAAGGATCTGATTGCTGAAGGTAAGGTCAAACATTTCGGTCTTTCCGAAGCGGGCGTGCAGACTATTCGGCGGGCACATGCCGTCCAACCGGTTACCGCTGTGCAAAGCGAATATTCAATGTGGTGGCGTGAACCTGAACAGGAAATCCTGCCGTTACTGGAAGAGTTGGGTATTGGTTTCGTGCCATTCAGTCCGTTAGGCAAAGGTTTCCTGACGGGGGCCATCACCGCAGGAACCACGTTTGGTCAGGATGATTACCGAAGCCAGGTGCCGCGTTTTGCCGCACAAGCGCTGGAAGCGAATGAAAAACTGGTCGTATTACTGGGCAAACTGGCGGCTGAAAAAGGGGTAACGTCTGCGCAAATTGCCCTCGCCTGGCTGCTGGCACAAAAACCGTGGATTGTCCCCATCCCAGGCACCACCAAACTGCACCGCCTGGAGGAGAACCTGGGTGCCGCAGACATTCTTCTTACTCAGGATGATTTACAGCGGATAACCCAGGCGCTTGAAACGGTGAATATCGTCGGCCATCGTTATTCCCCGGAGCATCAGGCGCGTGTAGATCGTTAAACGCAAGCGGGTCTGCGAAGCGCTGCAGACCCATTATTCAGAATACCGCAGCGCGTCGATCATCAGTGCAAAAGCTGGCGGATGCTGTTTCCGGTTGGGATAGTAAAGGTAGTATCCGGGAAATAACGGGCACCACGCCCGCAGCACCTGAATAAGTTCTCCTGATTTTACATGCTCCTGAATCATATCCTCAGGGACACAGGCAAGACCAAATCCGGATAACGCCGCATCAATGCGTTCTGACAACAAATTAAGCGTCAGTTGCCCTTCAACCCTGACGCGCAGCGGCTTCCCTTCCCTCTCGAATTCCCAATGATAAAGCCCGCCGGCCGTTGGCAAGCGCATATTGATGCACCGATGATGTTGTAATTCATGTGGCGTTTCAGGTGCTGGGTTTGCGGCAAAATAAGCCGGTGCGCCGACCACGGCCATTCGCATATCCGGCCCAATTTTTACCGCAATCATATCCTTATCAACGCTTTCGCCAAGACGAACCCCGGCATCAAAACGCCCTTCGACAACATCAACAAAACTATTATCAACCACCAATTCGACATTGATTTCCGGGTATTCTCTGAGGAAGGATTTCAGCTTTGGCCATACCAGACTCCGCGCGGCATGTTCACCGGCGGATAAGCGGATATTGCCTGAGGGGGTTCCGTTCAGTTGAACAAGCGCCTCGAACTCTTGTTCAAGTTCGGCGATTCGTGGCTCCAGACAGGCAATAATTCGCTCTCCGGCTTCCGTTGGCGCAACGCTTCGGGTGGTTCGTGTTAACAGACGGATATGTAAACGTTCTTCGAGCGCTTTCATCGCATGGCTCAACGCTGACTGCGAAACGCCAAGCTTAGCGGCTGCTTTGGTAAAACTCCGCTCTCTTGCCACCACCAGAAAAATTTGCAGTTCATTGAAGTTTTCTTTGAGCATTGACCATTTCCTTATCATCTTCTCGTAATGATGACAGCAACGTCTCTCTATCTGGACATTGTGCCTCATCGCGAATATGGATGTATACTCGGGGTAGAGAAACCTTCGCCTCTCGTATTGAGTAAGATCCCTGTGAACAAAAAGAACAAAAGAAAAGACCGCCATTACTGCGACATGTGTGGTGCAGACTTTCGTTTAGCCGCAACGTTAGCCCTGCATATCAAAAATTATCATAGCGACGACGCGCCTGATAATAATCGCCCTTCTCTCCTTGATTGCGAAGTCTGCGGTAAGTCATTTCGTTCTACGATGGCTTTGCGTGCGCACCAAAGAGATAAAAAGCATGGCAAGTATTCAGACAGACCCCCTATTGTTAGCCGTATTAAATCTCCGTTTGATAAAGAACTAAGAGACCATAAGCAAGACGTGTTTACATTGATGGTTGGCGAACAAAAAAAGCGTAAGAGTGACGAGGAGCTTAAGGCGGCATTACGCAAACAATTAGCCGTTGATGACCGTCCTTACTATAACGTAGAGGCCTATCAATTAGCCATCCGTACGATGACGACCGGAGACGCTTACGCGCTGGCTAAAGATGAAACGAGATCACTGGCGCTCATAGAAGATCATAATAATAAGGTTGAAACGTTTGTCATCGATCCAGAAGTGGGAAAAACTCATACCACTACTGAACCCGTTTTACGATCTTCCGCGACGATAACTAATATCAGAGGCGAAAAAGTAGAGATTAGCACGACGGGACGTGATACCGCAGATCAGACGGCTTTTCGTAAAGCGATAAGTTTGAATTACCATCATCGTTGCGCGATCACCGGCGATACTATTGCGATAGAAGCGGCTCATATTCAGACACATAGTGATTATTATGATAATTCTATTGATAATGGAATAATGCTTTCCGTTGGCTTACATCGTCTTTTTGATCAAGGGATTATGATTATCAACCCTGAACGAATGACGGTACATTTCACACAAGACTGCTTTTACAAAAAATATTTAGAAGGTGCAGCGGTAAAACCGGGTAAAACGCCCATAAATAAAGATAAATTAGCGGCTAAAAATAGACCGTTCTAGCGACATTTCACACCGCCCATTTTTAGCAAAAAGCGTCTCTACTGGAACGGAGAGGCAACACGTTCCGTTATCTTTGGCTGAGTGGGGGCTTTTTCAACAAATGCGGGCCAGGCGTATGATTTAGTAATAAATTTCCATGCGTAAAACGCGTTACCCTCATCAATAAACTTCAGGTTCAGAAGCGCCCAGTCTTCATCATGACAGTGTGAGGTTTTGGCATATTCTTCTGCGGTAAAACAGGCCCTGATCATCGCCTTTGATGAAAAAAGGACGTCTTTAAAGGCCGCCTGAGATGAGCCATCATCATTAAGCATGATAAAGTCTGCATATTCCTCTTCACGGCTACCACCAGAATACAATGCCTGCCACTTCGTCACTAACGCAATGGCCTGCTTTGTTTTACTCAAAGGATATAAAGCCGGATAGATATATGTCTTATCTTTTATCAGGTCTTCACTCTTCTCATTTTCATCGTTATTTTTATTGTCGAACGTCCATTGTCCTTCCTTGATGTAATCGCCATTTTCTTTGCGGATTTTTGTCATCTCAAGCCCAGGGTCAATTAAGTAAAAAACATCTTCCCGACCTTTTGCCTTCCAGACCTTTGTTTCTTCCCCGCAACGGTTTATAGCGGCCTTACATACACCCGTGTACTGCTCACTGCCTTTTTTCAGTGCAACAAAAGCAGTGGGTTTTATTGTGTTGATATTTTCTTGCGCCGCCAGAGGAAAAGACACTGCGGCAACGAATAAAACCACGCAATTCTTCATGATATCGTCCTTAACTGAATTTTTTCACATGACAGGATGTTCTTGTCTTTAGAGCAGCCATTCCAGGCTGCTCTATTCGTTTTAGAATTCCGATATATCTTTAATGCGCCAGCGCAAAGTTCAGCGCCGCTTTTACCGCTTCGACCTGGGCAATGATGCACTCTTCCGGATTTGTTTTTTCGCTGTCCGGGTACACTTCAGTAGTCGTGGTATAGCGAGCACCGGTCATGGTTGCACAAAGATGGTAGTGACTATTCGGATATTCAACGACCCCTGGACTCGCGACCCGAAATCCCAGCATCTTTCCTTCTGCATCGGAAGGCGCTATGTGGGTCACTTTCTCAACGGCGGCGATGATCGCCCGTTGGAAATCGAGCTGAGAGTTTTCTTCGTCGCTGACCAGATAAAATCCATCCGGGACGATGTCCGGAATATATTGCTTGCCGTCCCTGGCCGCGAGTGCCGGTCGGAATTCACTCTCGTCGCTATCGGTTGTCTCATGGAGATCGATATGCACCCGAAATTGTTTCCGCAGCGGCGCAACCAGTGACATCAGTGCCTGGGACTCTTCCGCTTTACCTTCAGCGTAGAAACTTCTGTTTGGATCGATGAGATGATAGTTCCAGCGTGAAATTCGCTCAAACGCCCACGGACTGACACAAGGCGCAACCAACAGATTCATTTTGCCTTTATATTCTTGCCCATGTTCTTGTAAAAATCGCAGTGCGCCCAATACGCCGCTGGTTTCATAGCCGTGTACGCCGCCGGTGATGAGCGCCGCCGGTAAAGAGTCATCCCAATCAACGCTGCGCAGCGCCATTAAGGCATAGGTATCACTGGCACAGGTTATTTCACCGTATTTAACAATCTTATAGTCGTTGCCAAGCGCTCGGATTTGACTTAACACATCGTCATAGGACCGTGACGGTAACTGGTTCTTACGCCATTGCTCGCGCTCAGATTCTCCCCAGGGCTGTCCGGGAGTGCCAATTGGATAGAAATTCGCTGATGTCATGGTTTCTGCTCAATGATCGGTAAAAAGTGAATGAGGTATGACGCCCTCTCAGACATCATGTCTTAATTGAACGGAATCACAATAAATGAACTACGGGCAACCATCAATCCCGAATTCCTTTCAGGTAGCGTTAAATAGTGTTAGCAATCAGTATGTTTGAACGCTCCTCTCCTTTTTTCCATTGAAGACTGGTTGCTCAACAGATCATCTGGTAGTGTTTTGAGACGCAAGTTTCAGGAGATGGGCGATGACAAAAGTGTACACCGGCGGTTGCCTCTGCGGTTTTATCCGTATTAGCGCCCGTTCGCCCAGAAATCTTCACACCTGTTCATGTACGCTCTGTCAAAAGCACACGGGAGCGCACAGCGTCGGCTGGGTAGAATTTGATGTTCAGGATGTCCAGTGGACGGGGAAAGGCGGTAAACCGGCGACGTGGCGCTCATCTGAATTCTCCAGCCGAGCCTTTTGCCCCTGCTGCGGAAGCTCGATAGGCGCAATTGATGATGCGCCCACCGTTGCTCTCTTAACCGGCTGTTTTGATGAAGCTGTTGAAGCAGAATTTACGTCAGTTGATAATGGCGGTCGGGGATGTGTTTGACCGGAATGGTTGCCTCATCGTTCATTTGCAACAAATCAATTTCGATGGCATTGCAAATGGCATCCAGCGGCAGATCGTTATTTTCAGTGCCAAACGGATCTTCAAGCTCTTCGGCCAGCGTATCGAGTGAAATAAACGTATAGGAAATCAGCACTGAAATAAACGGCGTCATATAGTGCAAATCCATCACCAAAGCGAAAGGCAACATAATACAAAACAGATACACTGTGCGATGCAAAATGAGCGTGTACGCAAAAGGAATGGGCGTATTCGCGATGCGTTCACAGCCAGCCAGCACCGCCGACATATCATTTAACCTATTGTTTAAACTGTGAAATAATATATCAGACAGTTGTCCTTCCCGCCGACGAACCGCCAGCCACTCCCCCATCAACAGTAATATGCGGTTTGCCGGTGAATGGGAAGCAAAGACGCGCTGCAGATCCTCGGTACTGAGGTATTTCGCCAACGGCTCTGCCTGCGGTTGTCGGCGTAGCGTCATGCGTAAACAGTGAGCAAAGGCTATCTGCAAACGGACAAACTGCCCTAATTCACGATCGTCTGGCAACGTGGTTTTCACTTCACGCAGTAATGAGCGGGAAGCAATCATCAACTGCCCCCACAGATGCCGGGCCTCCACGTAACGCGCATAGCAGGCATTGTTGCGAAAACCCAAAAATATGGCGATGGCAACACCGAGAATACTGAAAGGCGCAAGGGTAAATTTGATACCCAGCATCGTATACCACGGCAGCATGATGATCACCGCGATAGAGAGTATGAAATTCAGTAGCAGTCGGGAGAAGATTTTGGATAAAACGGAGCCGTGCCAGACGAAAATCTGACGTAGCCAGTGCTGTTGAGGTCGAACAATCATGATTATCTTCGGAAAATGGGAAAGCGGGAACATTAAACGTGATCGCGATCAATGTTGCAAGCATCTCTAAAAAGGGAGTGAGCCCCCTTTTCTTACTGGCAGACGCCTGCAGCACAGGTGCTGCAAACCTGCTGAGTAAAATAAAACATCACTGTATGTTGTAACTAATTCTGGGTTATTAAAAAACCCGGCCGCAACCGGGTTAACCTTTTAGCGAGGCGTCATTAGCACAGTGGTTTCACCGCGTCGCGCATCCCTTTCGTCAGGATGGCATCCAGATTGGCACTGACCTGCTCGACCAGACCGGAGACCTGAGTCAGGTCTTGTTCCCAGTGTTCTTCCACCGCCAGCACGGTATTGACCAGCTCATGCGTACTGAGAACGCCGTCACGATGCTGATTCCACAACTGCGGGTAGCGTTCGAGCCAGTGCGCATCGTCCTGAACCGGATAAGACTCCCCGTGACGTTCTGCGCGATAAAACGCAATCAGCGCGGCCAGCGCAAACGTCAGACGTGCGGGTAATCTTCCCTCGACCTGCTGCCCTGCCAGCAACTGAGGCAAGATTCGGGTGCGGAATTTCGTCATGCCATTCAGGGCGATAGAAAGGAGTTGATGCTTGATGTACGGGTTACGAAAACGCCCTGTCACCGAGCTCGCAAAAGACTCCAGCTCATCACGCGGAAGATCGAGTACCGGGATAATTTCTTCATAAATGGCTTTTTCGACAAAAGCGCAAATCTCAGCATCGTTCATCGCTTCGCCAACGGTATCCAGACCGGCCTGGAATGCCACCGGAACCAGAGCCGTATGCGCGCCATTCAGAATGGCAACCTTGCGCTCTTTGTAAGGCTTGATGTCATCAACGATCAGGATATTCAGCGGGTATTTATCAAGACGTAACTCCGACGCCAGTGACTTAGGCCCCTGGATCACGAACAGGTAGAAATGTTCAGCGGTGTCGAGAAACGCATCATGGTAACCCAGCGATTCTTCAAGTTGTGCCACTTCATCACGCGGGTAACCGGTCACGATACGGTCCACCAGCGTCGAGCAGAAGGCGTTTGCCTGATCCAACCACAGCAAGAATGCTTCAGGAAGCGCCCACTCTTTTGCGTAGCGTTGAACCAGTTCTCGTAACGCATCGCCATTGTAGTCAATCAGCTCGCACGGAATGATTATCCAGCCTTTATCAGCCGCCCCGGCAAAGTGCGTGTAGCGTTCAAACAGCAGTCGGGTCAGTTTCGCCGGATAACTTACCGCAGGCGCGTCGTCGAATTTATCCCCCGCGTGGTAGCTGATCCCGGCTTCAGTCGTGTTAGAGAACACAAAGCGGATATCAGGATTATGCGCCAGTTTCAGGAACTCATCATATTCGCCATACACGCTGATTTCACGGTTCACCGAGCGGATCAGGCGGGCATCGCTGACTGCGTCGCCATTTTCGTTCAAACCGCGAATGATGGTGGTGTAAAGACCGTCTTGCGTACTGAGTGACGGAGGGAATGCACTTTCGATGGGGCGGACAATCACCACGCCGGCATTCAAATCGGTATGCTCGTTCAGCAGATCAACTTGCCAGTCAACAAAGGCACGCAGGAAGTTCCCCTCGCCAAACTGAATGATACGCTCAGGATAATGGGCGCCAGGAAAATCGCGACGGTTTAGAGTTTTCACAATGGGTTCCCTTTTGGATTAGTCATACAACCTGATTGAATTGGTAGAACAGGTTAGCAAACTTTAATACAATGAAACCCTGTTTTGATCAACTCTCAAACACAAATCACAGGGTTTTGTAGAAAACCGTGGTGCCCGTCAGCCTTCCGTCTGGCATCTGCGCGTAATCGGGTATCTCCCCGGCTTTCTGCCAGTCGCAATTTTGGTAGAACAACTCGGCCTTGCTTCCCGTTGCGGTATCCAGCACCAGCAACGATTTATGCTGTTGCTTTGCGCAGTTTTCCAGCATTTCCATTAAGCACCTGGCGACCCCACCCCGGCGCGCGGACGAGTGAACCAACAGTTTAGCCACGTCGGCACGGTGCGGTTGATTTTCAGGTTGATCCAGCAGGAGTTGTACCGTACCGACGATCACCCCCGCGGCATTTTCAGCCGCCAGAACAATGCGCTCGCCACCCGCAACCGCCTGCGCGACGTTCGTCCAGAAAGGGAGGGATTTTTCACGACCAAAGGGCAATACAAAACTGACGGACGCGCCCTGATTGACGCAATCCTCAAGCACATCGCTCAGTTCATTGATTCTGTTACGGATACGCTCAGCGTCGAGGATAAAAAAGGAAAAAGTGGCAGCCATAGAGTCTCCTTGATTGACTGCTCTACCCTGCACTGTTCCCTTTTGCTCTACAAGCGCCACAACCATAGGATTGGGTTATGATTCACCTACACAGCATCATTGCCGGGCACAATTTCTGCGTTGTCAGATCTGGCGCTGGTTCGGTTACGCCCCTCTTTTTTCGAGCGATATAAACATTCGTCGGCTTCAACGATAAGGGTATTAAACAGGTCAGCTAAAGCGCGTGATTCGGTTCTTCCGTTACCCAAACCGATACTCACGGTCAGATAAAGGGTTTGCTGCTGCCAGCTAAAAGGCTGTAACTCAACCGCTTTACGGATTTTTTCCGCCAGTTGTATTCCTTCATCGCTATCCACAGAAGAGGCTACCACGGCAAATTCTTCGCCCCCCATTCGGGCCAAAAGACCTTTGTCGCCGACAATTTTTTGCACGTGTCGGGCAAAGGCGCTTAACACCTGATCGCCGCACTCATGGCCGAAATTGTCATTAATCTGTTTGAAATAATCGATATCCAGCAGCATTACCGTCACGTGTTGCGGTTTCTGTTGTTCCTGCTTTTTAAGTGCTTCAAATAAACCAGAACGGGAATATACCCGCGTTAAATAGTCGAAATCGGCCCGTAAAGAGACTTGTCTTATCAGTGAATTGATTGCCGACACGCTGACAGCGACCATCACCGGGCAAATCGCCATGGTGGCGATCCCCAGGCGTGCTGAGAACATATGCGGCGCGGAAAGCGGTGAAGCCACAGAGATATTGATAATCGAATTGGCCACCAGGATTATCTCAACCGCCCCGGTCATAAAGGTCAACAGACAGGTGATCGGCGTAGGATAACGAACCGCACACCAGATAAGCGCGGGCAGCGGAAAAGCCAGACTCCCTGCTCCACCAATAAGTACCGAGGCCGCAACAGAAACCATTAACGCCACAACCGGCATTATCTGTTCCGGTTTAAAACGAGATAATGACCCTGGCAGAGAGAGCGTCAGCATACAGGGTATAATCAATACGCCAGTGGAGAATTGTTCGCTAAACCAGTCGGCAAACAGCGGCCAGAATGATTGGCTGTCAATGCTAATCGACCCTGTTGCGCCGAATAACGCACACAGCAAAGCAGCAAACAGGCAATAATTAAACAGACGCAAGGCACTTATCGGTTCATGCGTATTTTTACCCCGTCGTTTATCCCGTAATACCAGTTGAGCGAAGGTAATAATAAAAACCATATTCGATAAGTTAATGATGAGCGACACCACTCCCCATTCGGTCGTTATCGCGTCATAAGCCAGCATGGCAACATAACATACTGCATAATAATGAAGACGGTTAAGCCAGACGTAACGGGCAAACACCCCTGCCATCACGCCGTTGAGAGGCCAGAACAGCGACAACTCCTCAACGAGACGCAATTGTGCGCCGAGAAAATAAAATAGCGTGGTGACCATAAAAAGGGCGAAAGCATTACGTAACGGATTATCTTCCCGAAACAGGCGAAATGAAGAGGTGAAAAGTGCGTGCATTAAATATCTATCCATATAATTGCTGCGAGCAATTATTTCGACATGACGAGTGTATACTAAATAAGCATAGCATGATTTATTTGCAAAAGTGACTCACCCACGAAGGATGTATCACTTTAAATTGTTAAAAAAGGAATTGTCACTTTTTAAACCACAATGTTGTCATGCGTTATTTTGTGGTTGTTATCGGCACGCCAGCAAACTTATTTTGTTATGGCTGATTCATCTGGATAACTAACCAATGATGAATAACCGCCACAACATACTGTTGCTGTTCCTCGCTGAGCGGTTGCCCCTGAGGGATTTGGTGCCATTTTTCCAGACAGCCGCGACAACAGGTTGCGGTGGCATGCTGAGCAATAAAAACCGGATGACCGCGCATGGGCGTTTGTTTGCCATCATTGACAGGCATCGCCGGAGCCAGTCGTTTTGCCACAAAGTCTGCCGCGTGTTGATCGATGAGCTGCGCCCCTTTATCCCAGCAATACTGTCTCTCCTTCGCGCCAAGATGAAACCGGGCGCGAAATGTTGAACGAGACAGCCGGGTAAACAGTGAGTCTGGCACGTTCATCAGTAGACCGAGCGTCCTAATTGTTGAGTCAGTTGCTCAAGCACGGCGATACCTGCCAGCGAGTTTCCGGCGGCATCCAGCTCAGGACTCCAGACCGCAATCGCCATTTCATGCGGCACAATCGCAACAATGCCGCCGCCAACGCCCGATTTCGCAGGCAGCCCGACTCGCCAGGCAAATTCTCCGGCGTTCTGATACATTCCGCTGGTTGCCATCAGCGCGTTAATTTGTCGGGCCTGCATCGGCGTCACCACAGGATCGTTAAGATGAAACGCGTGTCCCTGATTCGCCAGAAAAACAAACGTGCGGGCCAGTTCAACACAATTCATTTTCAGCGCGCAGTAGTGGAAATAATTCTGCAAAACCGTCGGGACATCATGCTGAAAATTACCGAATGATTTCATCAGCCAGGCAATCGCCGCATTGCGCGCCGAATGCTCGAACTCCGAACGGGCCACGGTGGCATCATAAACAATATCGGGAACGCCGCTCAGAACCCGCACCACCTCCAGCATACGCTGACGCGGGGCGCTCAACCGCCCTTGCAACATGTCGCAGATAACCAACGCGCCGGCGTTAATAAAGGGATTACGCGGAATGCCCTGTTCCATTTCCAGTTGCACCAGCGAATTGAAAGGCGAACCCGAGGGGTCTTTTCCCACCCGTTGCCAGATCTCATCTTCCTGATAGTGACGCATGGCCACTGCCAGACTCAGCACCTTCGAAATAGACTGAATGGAAAAGCGTTCCTGCGAATCACCGGCCTGGTAGTGTTGCCCATCAACGGTACAAATGGCGATACCCAATTTGGCGCCGTCGACGGAGGCTAACGCAGGAATATAGTCGGCAACTTTTCCCTGACCAATTAACGGGCGAACCTGCGCCAGAATGGTCTCTAATACTGAATTGTCCATGGCCCTGGCCACAATGTGCTCCTTGCCCGCAGGTCTGAATAGGTCTGCGAGTATAACAGAGCTGAATATGCGACGTCAGGCCGGGAGAGACAATCGCGCCTCCGGCGAGGCGCTTTCGGCATCAGACGCGGTTTTTCCAGACCGTCTGGACGTTACAAAACTCATGCAACCCAAAATGGGAAAGCTCGCGGCCAAAACCGCTTTTCTTCACGCCGCCAAATGCCACCCGCGCATCGCTGGCGCTATAGCCATTGATAAACACCCCGCCGCATTCCAGTTGGCTGGCCATTTCCAGCGCACGCGTTTCATCAGCGGTGAAAATCGTCGCCGACAGGCCAAAATCACTGTCATTGGCAAGCTGTAAGGCATGTCCGGCACTCTTCGCCACCGTGATTGCCGCTACCGGGCCAAATAGCTCCTGGCGAAATGCCGTCATTTCAGGGGTAACATCACCCAGAACCGTCGCCGGATAGTAGTTGCCTTCCCCGGCGACTTTTTCCCCGCCCAGCAATAAACGCGCACCTTCTGCGACCGACGTCATCACCTGTTGATGGAGTTCATCACGCAAATCAAAGCGCGCCATCGGCCCGAGATTGTTTTCCTCATCAACCGGGTTGCCCATTTTCAAGGCGGCCGCCGCCGCGACGAAGCGTTCGGTAAACTCGCGAGCAATGCCTTCTTCGACAATAAAACGTTTCGCAGCAGCACAAACCTGCCCGGTATTTTGATAACGGCCCGCGACGGCCGCTTTCACCGCCAGATCCATATCGGCATCATTCAACACAATAAAGGGGTCCGAACCGCCCAGTTCCAGCACGCACTTTTTCAGCGCCGCCCCCGCCTGTGCGCCAATCGCGGCGCCAGCACGAACGCTGCCGGTGACCGTGACCGCCGCAATACGCGGATCATTAATCATCTGGCTGACGCCCGCATTGCTGGCGTTGAGCCAGCCGTAAACACCTTTTGGTATTCCTGCGTCAGCAAAAATATCGGCAATCAGCCTGGCGCATCCGGTCACGTTCGGGGCATGTTTTAACAGATAGCCATTACCCGCCAACAGGATAGGGATCGCCCCACGCAGCACCTGCCAGAGCGGAAAGTTCCACGGCATCACCGCCAGAATGGTTCCCAGCGGGCGATACTCAATCACCGCTTGCTGATTTTCCACCTGCGTCGGCTCCGGGTTAAGCATTGCAGGGCCATGCTCTGCGTACCAGTCGCACAGGCTGGCGGATTTTGCCACTTCGCCGCGCGCCTGAGCGATCGGTTTGCCCATCTCACGCGTGATGCATTGCGCCATCTCTTCAGCCCGCAGCCGCAATGCCTGCCCGACATCGCGCAATGTCTGCGCCCGGTGCGCGACCGTCGTGCGCTTCCAGGCCGCAAAACCGCTGGCGGCCAGGCTGAGGGCCTGCTCGATTTCGCTGTCGCTACTCCAGGGCATAACCGTCAAATGCTCTCCCGTTGCCGGGTTCACTGAAATTGCATGTGTCGCTGATGTCGGGTTCATAGGGTTCTCTCTTATCACAGGGAATGGCGATATCATGACCCCGTTTACTCTTTCTGAAAATTGAATAATATTAACCACACCATTCACAAAAAGAGAAAGCCATGGATCTGACGCAACTGGAAATGTTCAATGCTGTCGCCCTGACGGGCAGCATTACTCAGGCCGCCGCGAAGGTGCATCGTGTTCCCTCTAACCTCACCACACGCATTCGCCAGTTGGAGGCCGATCTCGGGGTGGATTTGTTTATTCGCGAGAATCAACGTCTGAGGCTTTCTCCGGCAGGCCATAACTTTTTGCGTTATAGCCAGCAGATCCTGGCGCTGGTCGATGAAGCGCGGATGGTGGTTGCCGGTGATGAACCGCAAGGACTGTTCTCCCTCGGCGCGCTGGAAAGTACAGCAGCCGTGCGTATTCCCGCTACGCTCGCCGAATATAACCAGCGCTATCCTAAGATCCAGTTTGCCTTATCCACCGGGCCTTCCGGCACCATGCTGGAGGGCGTGCTGGAGGGTAAACTGAATGCCGCCTTTGTGGATGGCCCCATTACTCACCCGGGTCTTGAAGGGATGCCTGTCTACCGTGAAGAGATGATGATTGTCACCCCGTGCGGTCACCGCGCCGTGCACCGCGCCAGTGATGTTAACGGCAGTAATATTTACGCGTTTCGTGCGAACTGCTCCTATCGTCGCCATTTTGAAAGCTGGTTTCATGCCGATCGCGCCACACCGGGTACGATTCACGAAATGGAGTCCTATCATGGGATGCTGGCATGCGTGATTGCCGGGGCGGGTATCGCGTTGATTCCTCGCACCATGCTAGAAAGTATGCCCGGACATCATCAGGTCGATGCGTGGCCGTTAACCGAGGCGTGGCGCTGGCTGAATACCTGGCTGGTTTGGCGACGCGGGGCAATGACCCGACAACTTGAAGCCTTTATGGAACTGCTGCCACTTCAAACGCGGGCATAGCATCGCCTTATGCCGGTGTTATCCGGACAGAGAGCAAGCCAATTTGTGACAACGTCACAACCACAGGCGCGTACACAAACCGCTCAGTCCGTGATGTTACTTTTTAGTAACTAAAAAATGTGATATTAATCACAAAGTGATTGTATTTTCGACAGCAAACGTTTTAAGATCCTGACCTCACCTTCTCGCAACCAGCCCAGTTACTTTTTATGTCAACACGCATTGTTTCCCGTAAAGTCGCGTGGCTACGGGTCGTTACGCTTGCTATTGCAGCTTTTATCTTCAATACCACCGAGTTTGTCCCCGTCGGCTTGCTCTCTGATATTGCGCAAAGCTTTCATATGCAGACTGCACAGGTCGGGATTATGCTGACTATCTACGCCTGGGTTGTGGCGCTGATGTCGCTTCCCTTTATGCTGCTGACAAGTCAGGTGGAACGACGCAAGCTGCTGATCTGTTTGTTTGTGCTGTTTATCGCCAGCCATGTGCTGTCGTTTCTGGCGTGGAATTTTACCGTGCTGTTGATCAGCCGCATCGGCATCGCCTTTGCGCACGCTATTTTCTGGTCGATCACCGCCTCGCTCGCCATCCGTCTGGCCCCTGCCGGTAAACGCGCACAGGCGCTAAGTCTGATAGCCACCGGTACCGCGCTGGCGATGGTGCTCGGAATTCCTATCGGACGCATCGTTGGGCAATATTTTGGCTGGCGTACCACCTTCCTGGCTATCGGCATGGGCGCGCTGGTCACGCTGGTGTGTCTGTTCAAGCTCCTGCCCACCTTACCCAGCGAGCATTCAGGTTCGCTTAAAAGCCTGCCGTTGCTGTTTCGCCGCCCTGCGCTGATGAGTCTTTATCTGTTGACCGTGATTGTGGTGACCGCCCATTACACGGCATACAGCTATATCGAGCCGTTTGTGCAAACCGTGGCCGGGTTGAGCGCCAACTTTGCCACCGTGCTGTTGCTTATTCTCGGCGGCGCTGGGATCGTCGGCAGCGTGGTGTTTGGAAAGTTGGGCAACCGACATGCCTCCTCGCTCATTACCGCTGCCATTGTTCTGCTGGTGGGGTGTCTGCTCCTGCTGCGTTCTGCCGCCGACAGCGAAACAGACCTGGCGATGTTGAGCATCTTCTGGGGGATTGCCATCATGGTTATCGGTCTGGGAATGCAGGTGAAAGTGCTGGCGCTGGCGCCGGATGCCACCGATGTCGCGATGGCGTTGTTCTCCGGCATCTTTAATATCGGGATTGGTGCGGGCGCGCTGGTGGGTAATCAGGTGAGTTTACACTGGTCGATGTCTGCCATCGGCTACGTTGGGGTCGTACCGGCTGCCATCGCGTTAGTCTGGTCTGTGATTATATTTCGCCGCTGGCCTGTCTCGCTGGAAGAACAGCCGCAATCGCAGTAACAGGAAAGACAAGGCCCGACGTTTTTGCGCCGGGCCGTAGAGGTTAGTGATAGGTTTTAATAATTTCCAGAATACCGTTGATGATAAACTGTACGCCCATACAGACCAGCAGGAAGCCCATCAAACGCGAAATCGCTTCAATTCCCCCTTTGCCGACCAGACGCATAATTGCCCCTGAACTGCGCAGGCTGCCCCACAGAATGAGCCCGACAATAGCAAAGATCAGCGGTGGCGCGACAGCAATAACCCAGCCCGGAAAATCGGAACCATCACGCACGGTTGAGGCAGAACTGATGATCATGGCGATCGTACCCGGCCCCGCCGTACTTGGCATTGCCAGTGGCACGAAAGCAATATTGGCCGACGGTTCGTCTTCCATCTCCTCAGATTTGCTTTTCGCTTCCGGCGACTCGTGCGCTTTCTGCTGTGGAAAGAGCATTCGAAAACCGATAAACGCGACAATTAATCCACCCGCAATCCGTAGCCCCGGAATTGAAATGCCAAAGGTATTCATGACTAACTGACCGGCGTAATACGCCACCATCATAATCGCGAACACGTAAATCGACGCCATCAGCGACTGATGGTTACGCTCTGCGCTGTTCATGTTGCCAGCAAGTCCGAGGAACAGCGCCACGGTAGTCAGTGGGTTAGCGAGCGGCAGCAGAACAACCAGACCCAGCCCTATCGCTTTAAACAATTCTATCATTGGTAATCTCTTCTCCAGTCGCTCTTCAGTTAGCGGCAAGTATAAGTTCAAATTAGCGCTGACCGCCATTTCAGCGATGTAAGCATTCATTTTCCCATCACATCTATAATCTGTAATTATCATTAAGTTATTAAATGCTAAAACGTCAGCGTAATGAACCGTTTTAGCAAATCGTGTGATCACACTATTCATTCATTTGACTTATACTTGCCTGGGCAATAGTATCTTCCGTGACTAACTACTTGCCGGGGCAACCATCGTGAAAAGCACCAGTGACCTTTTCAATGAAATCATTCCACTTGGCCGCTTGATCTACATGGTAAATCAGAAAAAAGATCGTTTGCTAAACGACTATCTGTCACCGCTGGATATCACCGCCTCGCAGTTTAAGGTGCTGTGTTCCATCCGTTGCGCGGTGTGTATTACCCCGGTTGAGCTTAAGAAAGTGCTGTCTGTTGATCTTGGCGCATTGACGCGCATGCTTGACCGCCTGGTCTGTAAAGGCTGGATCGAAAGACTGCCAAACCCCAACGATAAACGCGGCGTGCTGGTGAAACTCACCGAACACGGCGCGACAATTTGTGAGCAATGTCATCAATTAGTAGGACAAGACCTGCACCAGGAACTAACAAAAAACTTATCGGCGGATGAAGTGGCAACACTTGAGCATTTACTCAAGAAAATCCTGCCGTAAACAGAAAGAGGTATGACGATGTCCAGACGCAACACTGACGCTATCACCATTCATAGCATTTTGGACTGGATCGAAGATAACCTGGAATCGCCGCTCTCACTGGAAAAGGTGTCAGAGCGTTCAGGTTACTCCAAATGGCACCTGCAACGGATGTTTAAAAAAGAAACCGGCCATTCATTAGGTCAATACATCCGCAGCCGCAAAATGACCGAGATAGCCCAGAAATTAAAAGAAAGTAACGAGCCAATTTTGTACCTGGCTGAGCGTTACGGCTTTGAGTCACAGCAAACACTGACCCGGACGTTCAAAAACTATTTTGATGTGCCGCCGCATAAGTTCCGCATGACCAATATGCGCGGCGAATCCCGGTATTTGCTGCCACTCAATCAGTGTCATTGATAATCGCCTGTTAACGACGTAATCGAGGAAATCATGAAATTTTTGTCTTCTGCAATGCTGGCTCTGTTGCTTGTGGTCTCCGGCCAGAGTGTTGCGGAACAAACTGCCCAGCCCACAACACAAACGAATCGCGATGTGATGGTAATACCCACTGCGCACGATCAATCCCCTTTCGATTTCAATCACATGGGGGCGGGTAGCGATAAGTCCGACGAGTTAGGCGTACCCTATTACAATCGGTATGACCTCTAATTCGTTTTGCCCCGTCACTGCGGGGCTTTTTTTTACCCTCTCGCCGGTGCCGGTTTGCGGAAACGAAAACCGAACACATTGATATACAGCCCCGCCATAATCAGCACTGCGCCGACTAATTGCAGCCCGCTCAACGTTTCATCCAACAGCACGGCGGCACTGGCCAGCCCAACCACCGGCACTAACAGAGATAACGGCGCCACGCGCCAGGTTTCATAACGCCCCAACAGCGTGCCCCAAATCCCGTACCCGACAATGGTGGCAACGAGGGCAAGATAGACCAGCGATAAGACCGTCGTGGTATCAAGGCTGACCAGGCTTTGCATCATACGATCGGAGCCATCCAACCACAGCGACGCGAGGAAAAACGGAATTATCGGGATTAACGCGCTCCAGACCACCAGAGACATAACGGCCGGACGCTGCGCATGCTGCATAATCTTTTTATTAAAGATATTCCCGCAGGCCCAACTGAGCGCGGCGGCCAGAGTGAGCATAAATCCGGTCATCGCCACATGTTGCCCGTTGAAGCTGGCCTCAATCAGCACCAGCACGCCAAAAATTGCCAGCGCAATACCCGCTACCTGTTTTCCCTGTAAACGCTCGCCAAATGCAAACGCCCCCAGAACAATGGTGAAAAAGGCCTGTGCCTGTAAAACCAGCGATGCCAGTCCGGCGGGCATCCCGAAGTTGATGGCGCAAAACAGAAAAGCAAACTGCCCAAAGCTAATCGTCAGACCGTAACCCAGCAGAAGCTTAAGCGGGACTTTAGGGCGGGCAACAAAGAAAATCGCCGGGAACGCCACCAGCAGGAAGCGTAATCCCGCCAGCATCAGGGGCGGCATATTGTGCAATCCCACTTTGATGACGACAAAATTCAGTCCCCACACCACCACGACCAATAATGCCAACAGCCCGTCTTTACGCGACATCCCCTGACCTCTGCAATTATTAAATTTTTGTAAACAAGTTAACTTAGCGGAAATCGTTCTCCTGCAACAGATCATTAATTCAGGTAGGCCATATGTGGCATTTTCGGACAACTTATAAGCTATACATCACAATTTTGCCGTGCTATTCCTTTCTGATAGTTAAAAAAAACAAAACAACACGCATTGTCAGGCAGGAAAATGAACATCACTCTGAGACGGTCAACCCTTGCATTACTCGCCTCATCGCTATTGCTCACCATTGGTCGCGGCGCCACGCTACCGTTCATGACCATTTATCTGAATCGCCAGTATGCGCTGGGTGTCGACTTGATTGGCTATGCCATGACGGTGGCGCTGACCATCGGCGTGATCTTCAGTCTTGGCTTCGGCATTCTGGCGGACAAATTCGATAAAAAACGCTACATGCTGGCGGCGATTTGCGCGTTTGCCTTCGGGTTTATCGCGATCCCGCTGGTGCATAGCGTCACCCTGGTGGTACTGCTGTTTGCGCTGATCAACTGCGCCTATTCCGTTTTCGCCACCGTGCTGAAAGCCTGGTTTGCCGATAACCTCTCGGCCACCGCGAAAACCAAAATTTTTTCGCTCAACTACACCGTGCTCAACATAGGCTGGACCATTGGGCCGCCGCTCGGCACCCTGCTGGTGATGCAAAGCATTAACCTGCCATTCTGGCTGGCGGCCGTCTGTTCGGCCTTCCCGTTGGTTTTTATTCAGACTTGGGTCACGCGGTCAATAACCCCTGTCGACGGTATAAACACCTCCGTGTGGTCGCCGTCGGTGCTGCTGCGCGACAAAGCATTGCTCTGGTTTACCCTCTCCGCGTTTCTCGCTTCGTTCGTGGGCGGCGCGTTTTCATCCTGTATCTCCCAGTACGTGATGGTCGTCGCTGACGGGGATTTTGCCGAGAAGGTCGTCGCCGTGGTGTTACCGGTGAACGCCGCCATGGTGGTCAGCCTGCAATATGCCCTCGGGCGCAGGCTCAGTACCACGAATATCCGCCCGCTGATGGCAGCAGGCACCCTGTGCTTTATGATTGGGCTGGTGGGTTTTATGTTCTCAGGAAACAACCTGATCCTGTGGGGCGTTTCTGCCGCGGTCTTTACCCTCGGTGAAGTGATCTACGCGCCGGGGGAATATATGTTGATCGACAATATTGCCCCGGCGGGCATGAAAGCAAGCTACTTCTCAGCGCAGTCGCTTGGCTGGCTGGGGGCGGCCTTTAACCCGTTAGCCAGCGGCATTATTTTAACCACGCTTCCTGCCTGGTCGCTGTTTGCGGTACTGATTGTCGCCATTGGGCTGGCATGGGTGATGATGCTCAAAGGTATGCGCGTTAAACCCTGGCAGCAACCGGTAACCTGTTAAATCACCAACCACCGTGCAGGCGTCGTGCCTGCGCGGTCATGTCGCCTCCTCCTGATAAAGAATGCCCCACCTTAACGTTCCCCGCATCGCCATTTTGGTTACCCTTTTTCATATTTCGAGCCATCGGCAGTGAATAAATTTACGCTTAATTTGAAATAATCACCCAATTCATCTTTTGTTTAAGTTCGTGCTGATAAGATTGATATCAACGAAATGAAATAGAGGTAGACGAGGAAACACATCAAAACAGGAGGCATACTATGCTGGGTAATATGAATGTTTTTATGGCTGTACTGGGAATTATTTTATTTTCCGGTTTTCTGGCCGCGTACTTCAGCCACAAATGGGATGACTAATGAACGGAGATAACGACTCGCCGACATGGCCCCTTGTTGCATCACTGCACAAGGGGCCTTTTTTTATCTGAATAACGGGCAAAAAAAACCGCCGGATAAACCAGCGGTCAATGCTTGCATGGATAGATTTGTATTTTGCTTTGTACGTTATCTGGCAACTCCCTGCGAAGACAACGGATCGCATGCACCTTATCACTGACAATCTCAATGAACGTTAAACAATGCGGAACTAAGTCAGTAAAATCGATCTTAGCAGCGTTAATGACGCGTTAGTTCAGCCAACAGCCTGTTTTTTTAAATGCCGGGTAAACAGGTTCGCGACCGATAATCCGGGTGATTTTCTGCTGCTCATCCATAAACATGCAACGATTTCGGCCCGTTTGCTTACCCTCATACATCGCCCTGTCCGAGCGCCCCAGTACCACATCCAGAGGCTCCCCTGGTTGCGCCCGGGTGATACCACCGGTCACCGTAATGTTAATCTCGCCGCCAGGATAATGAATGCTGTTTTCGGCGATCAAGTGACAGATACGCATTCCGGCCTGACACGCCATGTCGTCGGTCTTTGCTCTGATGATAATAATGAATTCTTCACCACCATAGCGGTACGCCGTTTCGTCATGCCGGGTCCACGCCGAAAGATTCGACGCCAGTGTCCGCAACACCACATCGCCAACCAGATGCCCATAGGTGTCATTCACAGATTTGAAGCGATCGATATCCAATAAAAACAGATATAAATTAGAGGGGCTGGCATCAATTAGCTGGCGGTCAAAAGACTCATCCAGAACACGTCGCCCCGGTAATCCCGTCAATATATCCATATTACTCCGGATATTAAGCAGGTATATTTTGTAGTCTGTCACTGCGGCAGTGAACGCTAATAATGCGTCCTGAAAATGCTCAAAATGTTCTGGCAGCCATCTTTTTTCAACAATCGCCAACAGCAATACACGACCACTGTCATGCATTTTGGTATGTGCTACATCTATCTGATAGAGATATCCTGTCTCTTCGGCGTCACGCGCTGGGTGATTATTCAACCATTGACCAAATGCGCACAAGTGATGTGAATCTACATGCGTAATTTCTGGCTGAGTTATATCACCCGAAGCCACACAGCGAAACATTTTGACCAGCCACTTATAGTGGGAATCAATTGATTCATTCAGACTTAGTAAAATTACATCTATTTCGGCGGTTTTTTTAATCATCGTTTCTCCCCACTCACACATCCTTGATGTTATAGATTCTAACGATAGAAAAGCATATTTTTGTCAATTTAGTCATAGAAACCCCACCGTAGAGCGGGGTCATTCACAACACTATGATTTTAAACAAAAGCCAAACAAAAAAAAGTAGATAATCCTAAACCAGTAATAAAAATCCCAGGCAATATCCGTCATCTTTCTGCTTACTTGCACGACAATTCGAATTAATGAAGGGGTATATAGAAAAATGAACAGTTCGATTTTCGCTCAAATTATTCACCAGTCAATTACTCGATAATTTCGAAATTCATATCAGTAATAATATGCTTGTGGAGTCACCGGGATGCATGTTTGGGTATTCCCCCGATCATGCAGAATAACAACAACTGACGTCACCCGCGATGAAGCTGCATCGGTTCAATACGCGGCTCCTGCCCTCGCCGCGCCGAATAGCGCTGTTCCAAATCCGTACTGTTGCCGCGAGACAAGGTCAGGCCGTCATCAATACGACACCAGCAGCCTGCATCGCGGTGAGCGCCGCCTCTTGATCCATTATTTGCTCAGGCAATATAAACCCGGTCAATGGGCTTTTGAGTAGCGCTTCGATGACGATGGTAACGCCAAGGGCTGTGAAATGCGCCTGCCCTTGTGGGTCGGAAGCGATAATTCGTTTGGACTCTGAAGCGCCTGAACCATTAACACCCTGTATATCAACATACAGTTCTACCGACGCTTGAGTGGCATTTCTCTTCCCCTCTGAAGTCCCCACGGCGACATCCAGCCTGATATTGTCAGCACGTGTCATTGCCGCAATCGCGCTAACATCCAGAATACCAAATGGCGTAGTCTCGACACATTCACCACTGATAAGGCAAATGTTACTCTGCTCAGCGGTATAACCCCAAATACCCTCTTCCCGTACAAATGCAGGCGCTATCGCCTGATTAAGCTCTTTTTCAGTGACTTGACCGATAGGATCTTCCGGGTCGTGCAATGCGGTCAGCCGTACACGTTTAACAGAACTAAACTGGCGGGCAAGTTTATCAACCAGCGGTAAAAACATTCCCGCCTCATAGTACCCTAATGGTACGATCGGCGAAGTCGCATGATGGAACATCGCCATGTTCAGCAGTGGTGCATAGCCGTCGGCGGTTCCTACAGTAATATCAATAAAAGCAATATTGTTGCGAATGGCGTATTCACCTAACGTATGTTTTGGATCGGGTACGGCGCTGATAATAAGCTGTGAAGTCGATACCAGCGGCGGAAGCTCCCCGCTCATCAAATCAAGACAAACAGTCATGGCGTTTCCCAACTGGGCCGCAAGTTTTTCGCCATTTTGCGGCGAGCGGCCAGCCAGGATTAATTTCGCGTCCGGAAAACGCGCCCGCAGTTGGGTGGCCAGATTACTGCCTATCATCCCATAGCCGCCGGCAATAAAAATCTGCTGTGTCAGGTTGAAATTCATCATGTTTCCTCATTTAAGCGTTGCTGATGAGGTGACTTTAGAACACAAATCGACTTTAATTAAGCTCATTAATTTTTATGGGTTAGTGAGTTTAAATCAGCAATGAATGTGAAAATTTCCGATTTTGAACCCTTTATCGCAGTCGCCACTTTTCGTAGTTTCCGGTTGGCGGCAGAAGCCGCAGGCGTGACATCTTCGGCAATGAGTCATTCGATCCGCCAGCTTGAGGAACGATTAAAGATACGATTATTTAATCGCACGACTCGCAGCGTGTCTCTGACGGATGCCGGGCATAAATTATTTGAATCGCTTTCCCCACTTTTCAATCATGCGATGGATGCCATTGAAGCAATAAATGATTATCGTGCCACCCCCATAGGCACACTCCGCATTAACGCGGTCAGGCTGGGGGGGCGTTACCGACTCGCCCCTTTGGTCGCTGGGTTTAATAAGGACTATCCCGACGTCAGAGTGGAAATCATTCAGGATGATAATCTGGTTGATATTGTGAGTAGTGAATACGACGCCGGAGTGAGGCTGAGTGATATCATCGAAAAAGACATGATTTCTATCCCACTTGGTCAGCCTGTTCGTTACGCCGTTGTGGCAAGCCCAGAATACCTCCAAACACATGGCAGCCCAAAGCAGCCTCAGGAGCTTCTGGATCACGCCTGCATCCAGTTTCGCTATCCCGGTGGGCGTAGCTATCAGTGGCAATTTGGTCAGGATAACGAGCGCATTGAGATTAATGTGAAGGGAATGCTTGAGGTAAATGACCTCGATGTTGCACTAAGTCTCGCACTGAATGGCGCAGGTGTCAGCTACGTGTTGTATGAAATGGCTGAACCCCATATACGCAGTCGCAAACTCGTTTCGTTACTTGAGGATTGGCTGACAGAACGTCCCGGCTTCTATCTTTATTATTCCAACCGAAAATATGCTTCCGCAGCATTTCAGGCTTTTGTGGAGTATATAAAAACGCATCATTAATACCTGTCGCGTTGGGGGATGTCTGTATAAAGCACGCCCCGGTTTATAGAACACAGGAATGTCACTAACGTCCACACCTGGCACCAAACCGTCAGCAGCAGGAACCACGGTCAGTTATGAGCGAAACAGCTTCGTAAGTGTCTGAATTAACCACTGAGATTCACGCCGATTTTTCAAAACATCCTTGTTGCGCTCAATGTTACGATACTAGAAAAATTCCATTTTTTCATAAGGATGCTTCTTGCATTCGCTGAGGCGACTCTCCAAATCGCCGTCATGTATTTCCAGCTTATGTCCATCAGGATCCAAAAAATAGATAGATTTCCCTTCACTCTTATTTGTTTTCCACTCTGTAACGCCCGATGATTTCAGGTGTTGAGCAAACACATCGAAGTCTTTACTACGGATGCTGAATGCGTAGTGAGTGTAATCCTCCTGTGAAGCAACTGAATCAGCAGAAAGACACAACCACAGATTACCCAGGCAAAGGTAAGCCCCACTGGACCATCTGGCCTTAGGTATAAAATCAAGTGTATTGACGTAAAAATCAAAACTTCTTGAAACATCACTTACAGCGATTGTTATGTGATTCAGACCGTTCAGCATGCAAAGTCTCTTCAGCAGGATGCAGGAGATGACACATTACCCTAAAAGAGCGTCAACGTAAGTCCTGGGCGTTAATGTAAAACCGCATAAAAAACCGGGCATCGCACCCGGACAAAATCATACACCCGCTCAATTCCTTTGCCGGTGAACCCTTACTGATGCGTCTGGTAGCGCTGCGTGACCTCTGCACAGAACGTGAGTTCCAGCAGACGCGGAGACTGCACCGGATGGCGCGATACTGAAACCAGCGATAGTACGGGATAACGCATCGTCAGGCCGTTTTACGGCAGTAAGGGCAATCATCAGAATCAATCCTCTCAGAAAGTCTTCAGGAGACAGAGCCGTGCATTTCGCAGCCATAAATTAAAAATATCTACATTTTTTAGAAATGGGCATATATCGCCCAAATTGTTTAAATTTTGTGACGCGGTCGTAAAAAACAAGCAAAAAAGGGAGCAAAAAACGCGGTTTTCTGGCGATGCAAAGGCGATAGCGTGATAAGCCTCACGGAAAAACCAGAAAAATAGTAACAAAAACGTGACATATACTCACAAATATTAACAAATCACGACAGCGAGACTGTACGACCTCCTGGCGCTCCTCTATACCTTGATCCGTGTTACCTGCGACACATCAACAACACAGAGAAAAACGTATGGAACAGACTTCTGGCAAGAAAAATGAAGAAATTCATAGTGATAATAAACCGCAATTTAACCGCTCCATCGGACTCATCTCTAACTTTTCGCTCGGGTTCACCTACCTCTCGCCGCTAACGGCGGTCTATTCCCTGTTTGCGCTGGCGGTGACGCTGGCAGGGCCACCGGCAGTCTGGTGGATCCCAATCGTGGCCTGCGGTCAGCTTCTCGTGGCGCTGGTGTTTGGTGAAGTGGCCTCGCAATACCCGATTACCGGGGGGCTTTACCCGTGGGCTCGTCGCCTGTGGGGCAAAAAATATGCGTGGATCGCCGCCTGGATTTATCTGTGGGCGTTGGTCGTAACCATCACCTCGGTAGCGGAATATACCGCCACCTTCGTGGGCTCGCTGTTCGGTTTTGCGACCTCGGCAGGCAACATGCTGATCACCTCAGTGGTGCTGTTGCTGCTGATGATGGTGGTGAACATGTCGGGCACCAAAAACCTCGCGCGGGTCGCCCGTATTGGCTTCTGGTGTGAAATCGTCAGCGTGATTGCGCTGGGGATTTATCTGCTGCTGTTCCATCGCGCGCAGCCGTTCTCGGTGCTGTTTGACTCCATGGGCGTGCTGGCGAAAGACGGCAGCTACCAGCCCGCATTTATGGCGGCGGCGCTGATCGGCCTGTTCATGTTCTTCGGTTTTGAAGCCTGCGGCAACGTGGCGGAAGAGGTGAAAAACCCGAGCAAAAAAATCCCAATTGCGATGATCCTCAGCATCGTGTTTGGCGCCATTTCGGCGATGGTGTCGATCCTCGGTTACCTGCTGGCGTCGCCGAACCTGATGAACATCGTCAACGGCAAAATCACCGATCCAATCCCGGCAATCCTCAATGAAGCCCTCGGTGAAACCGGTGCCACGGTGTTTATCATCATCGCGGTGATTGCCATGTTGTCGTGCATTTTGTCGCTGCAAGCTGCGTTAAGCCGCCTGATCTTCTCCTTCTCCCGCGACCAGATGCTACCGGGTAGCACCTGGATGTCGAAACTGTCGAAAAACAGCGTGCCAGACAACGCGATGATCGTTAGCTGTCTGCTGCCGGTGACCATCTGCGTGTGGGTCTATTTCCAGCCGGACAACCTCGCGCGCATCACCGCCTTTGCGGTTATCGGAATCTATATCTCCTTCCAGATGGTGGTACTGGCTGCCCTGCGTCAGCGCCTGAAAGGCTGGAAACCTGCCGGTGAGTGGAGCGTGGGTGGCTGGGGAATGCTGGTTAACGTGCTGGCGCTGGCCTATGGCCTGTGCGGGATCTGGCTGCTGGCGCAACCTGCCGAGAGCAGCAGTTTTATCGACCGCTGGACGGTGCTGGTTGGGCTGTCGGTGGTGGTGGTATCCGGGCTGGTGTACATGGTGCTGGCGCGACCGTTCGGGCGTTCAAACGCCCCGGAAAACGATGCCATTGAACATGCGAAACGACTGAACGCAGAACAATCTCTGTAACTAACTCAGAACATAACAACGATCACTAATGGAGTCGGCTATGCAACACAACTTATTGATAAATGGCGAACTGGTAGTGGGTGAAGGTGAACTGCAGCCCGTGTATAACCCCGCAACCGGCGAGGTGCTGGTGGAGATTGCCGAAGCCTCCCCAGCCCAGGTGGATGCCGCCGTGCAGGCTGCCGATCGTGCGTTTCAGCAGTGGGGGCAGACTACGCCAAAAGCGCGTGCCGAGTGCCTGCTGAAGCTGGCTGATGTGATTGAACAGAATGCCGAAACCTTTGCCCGACTGGAATCGCAAAACTGCGGCAAACCGCTGCACTGCGTGCTTAACGATGAGATCCCGGCCATCGCCGATGTCTTCCGCTTTTTCGCCGGTGCAACCCGTTGTCTGAACGGCCTTGCCGCCGGGGAGTACATGGAAGGTCACACCTCGATGATCCGCCGCGACCCGGTGGGTGTGGTGGCCTCGATCGCCCCGTGGAACTACCCGTTGATGATGGCCGCCTGGAAGCTGGGCCCGGCGCTGGCGGCGGGTAACTGCATCGTTCTCAAACCCTCGGAAATCACCCCGCTGACGGCACTGAAACTGGCCGAACTGGCGAAAGATATCTTCCCTGCCGGGGTGGTGAACGTGCTCTTTGGGCGCGGTAAAACCGTGGGTGACCCGCTGACGGGCCATGAAAAAGTGCGCATGGTGTCACTGACCGGCTCTATCGCTACTGGCGAGCATATTATTGCGCACACCGCGTCGTCGATTAAGCGCACTCATATGGAGCTGGGGGGGAAAGCACCTGTGATCGTCTTTAACGATGCGGATATCGATGCGGTGGTGGAAGGTGTGCGCACCTTTGGCTTCTACAATGCCGGGCAGGACTGCACAGCGGCCTGCCGGATCTATGCGCAAAAAGAGGTCTATAACACGCTGCTCGAAAAACTGGGTGTCGCCGTGGCCAGCCTGAAAATGGGCGCCCCAGACGATGAAACCACCGAGCTTGGCCCGGTCAGTTCCGCCGCCCATCTGACACGTGTCAGCGAGGCGGTGGAACGCGCCAAAGCCCTGCCGCACATTCGGGTAGTGACCGGCGGTAACAAAGCTGACGGCAAAGGCTATTACTTCCAGCCAACCCTACTGGCCGGGGCGAAGCAAGGCGATGAAATCATCCAGCGCGAAGTGTTTGGCCCGGTGGTCAGCGTCACGGAATTCGACGACGAAGAGCAAGTACTGGCGTGGGCAAATGACTCCCAGTACGGCCTGGCATCATCGGTCTGGACCCAGGACGTGGGCCGCGCCCATCGCCTCAGCGCCCGCCTGCAGTATGGTTGCACCTGGGTGAATACCCACTTTATGCTGGTCAGCGAAATGCCCCACGGCGGGCAGAAACTCTCCGGGTACGGCAAGGATATGTCGATGTACGGGCTGGAAGATTACACCGTGGTGCGTCATGTGATGATTAAGCACGGATAACCGCTATGTGGCTGCAATAGTAGATTATATTGCAGCCACTGCTTTATGAAGTGGCAAGCCACCAGCAGCACCCGCCCTTTCAGGCTGAAGCCAGCATCAATACCATGCTGAGGATGATGTCGTGGCACACTGAATTTTGCCTGACCTGCTCCCCGTTGATTAACATAGACCGATTAAGCAACTTCCGCTTTTGGCACGCAGCCGCCCGCCCAGCTAAAGGGCTTTGAGCTGTATTTACACTCAGAATTATTGCTGCCCTGCCTTTACCCGGAGTATGGCTTGTCGGGGAGTATTAAATTACCGCGCAATGGCGCTGATACTTATTCCGGCGTTAACCCTTGAAATCACCGTAAGTTGCTTTTTTTCCTCAAATTCTGAAGTACGTCCAAACCGTTTTTCGGCTGCTTTTGCTCGCGCAATGCCAGAGTGCGTATACTCAAACAGCAAATCTCTTTCAAATTCCGGCACAGCAGAAATGGTCTTCATGGTCATTTTTCCTGCCGGACTGGTCAGATCCCCCGCCCAAGGCCAGGCAATGAACACGAATAACTGAAAACCAGTTATTCCACCTTTTTTCTGATATCAATTGCATTGCGTCCCAGACAGTCAAGTGTGGTGACAATCTGCAAATCACCATTTTCCATCCGGTCGAGCCGTTTAGAAAATCCAGGCCGCTCATTGGCGGCAACTGAACCACGCCACCGCCAACATTGAAGAGATTCGCGGCGCGAACCAACCGACAATCCACTAACCTGCTCCTCCTGCTTAGGGCAGCGAGACCCAGTGAAATAATCTGTAACACGCATAAATTATGTATGTTTATATCTTGAACTGGTTCACAAAATTTAGCTTAATGTGTTCTTAAAAATAAGCACGGTGAATCAATTCGTGAAAATCATTCACGTCACTTATCGAAATACTGATGGGTGGTAAATATAAATGTCTACATTGGTTACATAACGCGTAATTACCAAATTACTCTACAAATAAATTTATTTATTAACATATATCATCAAACTGGGTTTCAAATGAAAACGTATAAAGGCGTTATCCTCACTATTATGTTGGGGCTGGGTATTCTCAATTATTTGGCATCAATGACCGCATATGACAGCTCAACCAACTTTATGTTGTTCGCTATCGTGCTGGGCGGCATCTGGTTCAACTGGCAGTACGCCACAGGCCGTATGCTGCAATTCAACTACCTTAAGGCAACGTGTGTAGGCTGGGCGTTGGGTGCTGTCTCTCTACTGGTGGTTATTAATTTCTTCGCTGATAAATACAGCCGTGAATTTGGCGATATTGCTTCCGTGTTTTGGGAAAAGTCACCAAACATGTTTATCACGCCCGTAATCATTGCACCTCTAAGTGTTTTATTCTGGCGCTGGATATTCAAAGAAGTACGCGAATCGAATAAACCGACCGTCGATATTTAATTATTAACTAAATACCATATTTTAATTAACACCCCACGTTATTAATACGTGCCGCCCCGACGGTTTCGGGCAACAGGAATTATATTTCAAATGAAAGCCATTAAAACTATTCTGGCAATTACTGTCGCGGCCTCTTTCGTTTCAAATGCGGCTGATTTATCTCAGGCTCAGGCTGGTTTCCAGCACGCCGACCGCATGGCCAGCAGCACACAGGCATCCGTTGGTTCTGTATCTTTCGTAAACGGCAAAGACGGCGCGACAGTTGACGCAGAACACACGGCAGCGGCGTTTAGTGCGGCTCGCGCTCAGGCAGCAGCAGATCTGAACGGCGCAGCAGCACAGGCTGCACACGATGCAGCACCATCACCAACAACCCCGGCGCAGTTGCAGAACTATGGGGTTAAGGGAAATCCGAACCTGACGCCACAAACCAGCCCACCACAGCAGACACCAGCATATTCCGGCACATCAAAGCGCCCTGCAACTGTTGCTCCCCCGCAGAGCTACCAGAACCCTAACGCTGTTAATCCGCAGGCGGTAGCGCAGTACAACGCACCTCAACAGCAGCCAGCTTATTACGGCGCATCTATGCGTCCTGGCACGAACAGCATGATCAACGTACCCGCATCATCACTGGGTAAAGCACCCGTTACGTTCAATGGTAAGACGGTTCCAGCGAACACTTTGCCGGGTGATACGCAGGTGGCAGTAGGTTTCACCAGCGCATTCAGCCCAACGCCCCGCAAGGGCGGTCACGACCACAACAACCGCTCAAACGGTCACGGTGGCACGGGTAACGGTGCAAACAACGCAGCAAATAGCCGCAGCGCCAACGGCCTGGGCGGTGGCAACCACGTCGGCGGCGGTTCTGCTCAGTCTGGTTCCCGCAACATTGGTCACTGGTAAGAACGCCCCGCCAGGTATCGCATCTGGCGCAATAAAAATAAGTTAATGAGATAGCATATGAAAAAAACAATTATCGTCACCACTGTAGCGCTGGCCATCCTGGCAGCATCACCGGCACACGCAATTAACGCGAAATACCGCGCCCAGTTGGAGCGCTCTGGCTGCACGCAAGTAACGGAAGCTGACGGCTCTTGTGACATCCACAAAACCGCTGCACAAAACCGCGCCACCGCCAAACCAAAAACCGACGACGGGCACGCCGCACGCCTGCGTGCGCTGGGTGAGGATTTGCTGGGTGAGGACGCGAACACCGCCGCCTCCGCGCTGAAAGCAGCAGGATTCCAGCAAACGGATCCGGGCATCTGGTTTAACGCGTCAACGAATGATGTTGTTAAGACCGTCACGAAAAAAGGCGTGATCATCAGCGCCAGCATCAACAAATAACCCCAGCGCCAGCCGCCAAGTGTGGCTGGCCATTCATCAGAGAGCATCATGAACAAGATTGTTAAGCGCATTGGCTATGCTGTTGTGGCGGTCATTGTGGCGAAGTTAGTCGGCGGCTACATGGGTAAAGAAATGGCGAAGGCTCACGCCCAACCGACCTACAGCGCCACTGCGCCGAAAACCGCAGAACAAGCTTATGTGGAAGGTCAACGGGTGATGGAGGCCGCATTCAGCAAGCCGCCGTCGGACTTTTGCCGTCAGCAGGGCGAGCAGCAGACCATCGCCCTGGAAAAGACCGTCCAGATCACCGACCGCGCTCTTATCGCTGGGCTGATCGGGCAGGCCTGCACGGGTGGGCAGGACATGGCGCTGAAAATGCGTGAGTGGGGTATGCCTGATGCAGAGATCCGCAAATCAGCAGATGACACCAGTAGCTTTATTCCAAAGTATAAGGCGCGTTTTGAGGCTGAGGGGCTTGATTCTCTGAGTGCGGCTGAAATGGCGCGGGCGTTTGTCGATGCAATACAGACGGGCTATACAATTGAGCTGGCGAGATAGGGAAAACATGAGACATTTGATTACACCGTTCGCCATAGCCATGCTGGCAGCCGGATGTGTGAAAAATCCGGTTAAAACTGGTGGTCGGTACGCTAAAACTAAGGCGAATCACCGTGAAGTGCCGCCGACAATCAGCGACTGGGCGCAGGCTGTAAAAGCTGAGCTCGAAAGCAAGATGTACGACGTGGAGCAGTACGCGGGCAAGGTCTGCACCATTCGTCTCTTCCTGCAGCCTGACAGCCTGGTTATGGGCGCACAGTCCGAAGGTGGTGATCCAGCACTTTGCCAGGCCGCAATCGCGGCGGTGAGGGTATCGAGGTTCCCGCCCGTGCCGAAAGAGCTGCAAGGGCAGAAAGGCATAGCCCTGGACTTCAAACCATGAGGCCGCTGCGCTGGGTGTGGCTGTTGTTAGCGGTGCTGTCCGTGGGCTTGATGCACGTTGGCGATCGCGCCGCGTATGTTGATGGTAACGGCGTTCTGCACGAGTCTATTCTGATACCGGTGGGGATCATGTTCCTGGTGCTGGCGTTCGTTATGGCCATGGTGGATTTGTTTACCTGCCGTTGTTTTCGCCAACCCTCCTGACGGGGATTATCTTGAAACCTGCCTCTCGAACTCTTTGGGTAACGTTCGGCGTGAAGCGGACGTTAGCCAGGGTTTTGCTGTCATCAATGCTCATCATCTTCATTTCGCTAACGGCACTGTTCTAATTCAATGGCATCACGGATCTTTTCGAGAGCTTTACGCAAATCAGGAATGCTCACCGAGCCCAGTGCGATTCTAATCGCCTGGGGCGTCGTGGACGAGGTACTGAAAGGGTCAGCCGCAGAAACCGAAATATTGCTGTTCATCAGATCTTTTACGACCCGATCCGCACGTGATTCGTCCGGAAGAGGAAGCCAGGCAAAGTACGACACAGGATGTGTTGTGCAAGGGATATCGCCTAAGGTTTCCCTCAGCACAGATTGCCGCTGGCGTGCGTCACGTCTTTTAAGTTTTTCGAAACGAGCGACTGTTCCATCCTGAATCCAGTTACATACCAGGGTGGTCATGACGGAAGGCGTATTCCAGGTTGTCGCGCGAACCGCCCTCTCCAGAGCTGGCCGGTATGCTTCGGGGCAGATAACAGCGCCCACTCTAAGGCCTGTCGCCACATTCTTCGAAAAACCCGTGACGTACACGGTACGCTCAGGAGCAAAAAACGCCATGGGAGGTGGTGTCCTGCTTATCAGATACGCGTAGGCCGCGTCCTCAATAATGATCAGGTCATGGGTGCGGGCTATTTTAGCCAGCTCGGTGCGTTGGCTTTGAGTAAGCACCCAACCCAGGGGGTTATGCAGCGTCGGCATAGTGTAAACCGCCCGGACATTTCGTTTCTGGCAAAGCTGCCTGAGGGCGGTCAGATCTGGGCCATTGGCATGATAGGGAATAGCGAGAAGCTCAAGATGGTACAGTTCGGCCAGCGCTTTAAATCCCGGATAGGTGAGCGCATCCACTGCCACAACATCTCCGGGTCTTAACAGCCCCATGACCGTCACGGTCAGACCGTGTTGTGCGCCATTAACGACGACGACATTGTCTGCTGTGGGCTGGAACCCGTGGCATGAAAGATGACCGGCGATAATTTCGCGTTCAGACGGTCTGCCAGCATGAGGTTGATAGCGCAGATGCGATTCAAGATCGCCGACCGCAGATACCTGTCTGAGTGCGTCACGCAACAGCTCCCCCTGACCGGGTAAAGCCGGATAGTTGAAGTTGAGGTCAAGAACGTCCGTCGCCACAGCATGTTGATCAACGCCGTGGCCATATGGCAGTGAAATTTCTCTAACAAACGTTCCCCGCCCGGTTTCCCCGCTGACCAGGCCCATTGCTTCCAGTTCGCTATATACCCTCGTTGCCGTAGCCAGGGAAATATGTTCCTGCGCCGAGAGTTCCCTGTGCGTCATCAAACGGGTACCGCCCGAAATATCCCCGTTTCGGATCATATTCGCAAATCTATCCACAATGGCTTTATAACGCGCTTTCACCAAATGTATCCATGACAATAATTTGATTGTATTAGATTTGCAAGATTACCATCCGCCTCACGAACGCTCAAGACTGTGGGCAAAATGTATAAAGTGAGGAAATTATGGTTAATTCAGTGATACATAAAACGGGCTCGGTGTCGGGCTGGCTAAATGGGTTGCTGGGCGTCGTGATTTTCAGCGGTTCGTTGCCGGCCACACGGGTTGCCGTACTTAATTTTGACCCCCTATTCCTTACGTTCCTGCGAGCATCCATTGCCGGCATGCTGGCGATAATGCTGATTGTCGGTTTACGGGAAAAACGCCCACACGCCTCGCAAATTGCGCCGCTGCTCATCGTGTCACTCACCGTTGTCATTGGATTCCCTCTCCTGACCGCGATGGCACTGAAACATGTAACCTCAGCGCATTCCATTGTATTTTTAGGGCTTCTGCCTCTTATGACCGCTATCTTTGGGGTTCTGCGTGGTGGTGAACGTCCCAGACCGGCATTCTGGATCTTCTCGGTTATCGGCAGCCTGCTGGTGATTGGCTTTGCGCTCTCAAAGAACGCGTCGGGTTCAGTGACTGCTGATCTTCTAATGCTTGCGGCCGTCGTTGCCTGCGGCCTGGGGTACGCTGAAGGTGCAAAACTGACCCGCGTTCTGGGGGGATGGCAGGTTATCAGTTGGGCATTGATTCTTTCGCTGCCTTTTATGCTGGCAGCATCCCTTATTACGATGCCTGATACTTTCAGTAACGTAGGCGCTTCAGCCTGGATTGCGCTGGGATATGTCTCTCTCTTCAGTATGTTGATAGGCTTTATTTTCTGGTACAAGGGACTGGCGATTGGCGGTATTTCCGCTGTCGGTCAGCTACAACTTCTCCAGCCCTTTTTTGGCCTTGGTCTGTCGGCCACCCTCCTGCATGAAACCGTCAGTCCTCTTATGCTACTCATAACGCTGGGTGTCATTCTGTGCGTTATTGCTTCCCGTCAATTTGCCCGATAACGAACGTCATGATGGAAAACCGGGCATCGCACCCGGTTCTTTTTCAGGCAAAAAAATGCCTTATCCGTTTAACCCACGGTTCAACAACATCGGTTCGATTTGCGGATCGTGGCCGCACCACTGGCGATAAAGCTGAGCTAAATCAGTGCTATTGCCCCGTGACAAAATCACCTCCCGAAAGCGCTGACCATTTTCACGCGTTAATCCGCCCTGTTCGACAAACCACTGGTAGCCATCATCTGCCAGCATTTGCGTCCAGAGATAGGCGTAATACCCCGCCGCATAACCGCCGCCAAAAATATGGGCGAAATAACTGCTGCGGTATCGCGGCGGTACGGCGTGAAGATCTATCTCCTCCGCCGCTAACGCCTGCGGTTCAAAACTGTCCACATCGGGTACAGGGGCGTCCGCCGACAGGGTATGCCAGCGCATATCCAGTAAAGCGGCGCTCAGTAACTCTGTCATGTCGTAGCCTTTATTGAACAGGCTCGCCTTGCGCATTTTATCTTGCAGCGCATCCGGCATTTTTTCCCCCGTTTCAACATGTCGGGCGTAACGCGCAAAAACAGCAGGATGGCTCGCCCAGTGTTCGTTTATCTGCGACGGGAACTCAACAAAGTCACGTGGCGTATTGGTTCCGGAAAGGGTCGCGTAACGCTGGGTTGCGAACAGCCCATGCAGCGTATGTCCGAACTCATGGAACAACGTGATCACATCATCCCAGAGCAATAACGCCGGTTGTCCTGCGGACGGTTTTTGGTAGTTACAGACGTTGTAAATGATCGGTCTGGTTTCATTGAGCGTTGATTGTTCAACGAAGTTGCCCATCCAGGCGCCGCCGCTTTTTGACTCACGCGCGAAGAAATCACCGTAAAACAACGCCAGTCCCACGCCGTCGCTGTCGAATATTTCCCAGACACGAACATCAGGGTGGTACACCGGGATATCAAAACGCTCAATAAATTTGATGCCAAACAGTTGGTTTGCCGCCCAGAAAACGCCCTCGTTCAGAACCGTGTCTAAAGCGAAGTACGGCCTGAGCTGCGTTTCATCTAACGCGAATTTCTCGCGCCGCACCTGCTCGGCATAGAATGCCCAGTCCCAAGGCTGCACCGCGGATCCACCCGGCTGTTGATCAATGATTTTCTGGATCTCCGCCTGTTCATCAAGCGCACGCTGACGCGCAGCGGGAACAATAGCCCGCATAAACGCCAGTGCGGCTTCGGGCGTTTTCGCCATCTGATCGGCAATTTTCCACGCTGCATAATGGGCAAAACCCAATAGTTTGGCCTGCTGAGTGCGTATTTCCACCAGACGCTGCACAATGGCGCGCGTGTCATTGGCGTCATTTTTTTCTGCCCGCTGCCACGCCGCCTTAAAGAGATTCTCCCGCGTCTGTCGGTCGCGCAGCGCGGCGAGCGCCGGTTGTTGCGTGGTGTTAAGCAAAGGAATTAACCAACGCGCCGAAAGCCCCTTCTCTGTGGCGGCTTGTGCTGCGAGGGCTATCTCTTCAGCACTTAAGCCTTCCAGCGAGTCAACCGAATCCACCACCAGCCCACCCGATTTGTTCGCCGCCAGCAATCGTTGGTTAAACTGACTGGTCAGCGTCGCTGACTCGGTGTTCAGTCGTTTCAGTTTGTCCTTATCGGCATCACTGAGTTGCGCCCCGGACAGGACGAATCGCTGATGAATGACCTCCAGCAGCCGTAAGGATTCTGCATCAAGTTTCAGTGTCTGACGCTGTTGCCAGACGGCATCCACGCGCGCAAACAGGGCGCTGTTTAGGTAGATATCATTCGCCAGCGCGGCGAGTTCGCCGGAAAACGCCTCATCAAGACGCTGCAATTCATCGTTGGTATGCGCTGCCGTCATGGCGAAAAATACGCTGGTGACGCGCGTCAGTAACGCTCCGCTTTGCTCCAGCGCGATGCAGGTATTGGAAAAATCCGCAGCCTCGGGGTTGTGTACAATCGCATCGATTTCTGCGCGTTTTTGCCGCATTCCTTCATCAAAGGCGGGACGGTAATGGCGGTCTTCAATCAGATCAAAACGCGGGGCCTGATACGGCAACACACTGTTACTTAAGAATGGATTTGTTAACGACATCTTTCACTCCCGAAAACGATTTCTTGAATAGAGTAGGCCTCCCTGGAAATGACCGCAATCTCGTTAACCAGGATTACCCCCTAACAGATATCGCGTGCTATGGTAGTACAACACAAAAAGCGTTGAGGAACAGTGAGATGATCGTTTTAGTTACCGGTGCAACGGCAGGCTTTGGTGAGTGCATTACACGTCGTTTTATTGCGAATGGTCATAAAGTGATTGCCACAGGCCGCCGCCAGGAACGCCTTCAGGAGTTAAAAGATGAGCTGGGAGAGAACCTGCTAACGGCACAACTGGATGTGCGTAATCGCGCAGCCATTGAACAAATGCTGGACTCGCTCCCTGCCAACTGGCGCAATATTGATATTCTGGTCAACAACGCCGGGCTGGCGCTCGGGCTTGAACCTGCGCATAAAGCCAACGTTGACGACTGGGAAACCATGATCGATACCAACAATAAGGGCCTGATTTATATGACTCGCGCCGTGCTGCCGGGCATGGTTGAGCGTAATCGTGGCCATATCATCAACATTGGCTCTACGGCGGGCAACTGGCCGTACGCGGGTGGCAACGTCTATGGCGCCACCAAGGCATTTGTTCGTCAGTTCAGTCTAAATTTGCGCACCGACTTACACGGTACTGCGGTTCGCGTCACAGACATTGAACCGGGGCTGGTCGGTGGAACCGAGTTCTCAAACGTTCGCTTCAAAGGCGACGATGCGAAAGCGGGCAAAGCCTATGAAAACACAACGGCATTAACACCAGAAGATGTGGCCGAATCCGTTTGGTGGGTTGCTACGTTGCCTGCTCACGTCAACATCAATACTCTGGAAATGATGCCTGTGACACAATCCTTTGCCGGACTGAGTATTCATCGAAACTAATTGCGTTACCCGGCCTCTGGCCGGGTATAGCCCACGGCAAATCAATGATAGAATAATTGGGTTAACTCTCTAAAAAGTAAGAGCACATGACCGTCGAAACGCAACTCAACCCTACACAGCCGGTAAATCAGCAGATATACCGCATTCTTCGTCGTGACATCGTGCAGTGCCTGATTGCACCTGGCACACCGCTTTCTGAAAAAGAAGTTTCTGTCCGCTTTAATGTTTCACGCCAGCCGGTGCGGGAAGCGTTTATCAAGCTGGCGGAAAACGGGCTGATCCAAATCCGTCCGCAGCGCGGTAGCTATGTGAACAAAATTTCATTATCGCAGGTGCAGAATGGGTGTTTTGTCCGTCAGGCGATAGAGTGCGCGGTTGCCCGTCGCGCTGCGTCAATGATGACGGACAGCCAGTGCTATCAACTGGAGCAGAACCTGCATCAGCAGCGTATTGCGATTGATCGTAAACAGCTTAATGATTTCTTCCTGCTTGATGATGAGTTTCACCAGAAACTGGCGACTATCGCCGATTGCCAGTTGGCCTGGGACACCATTGAGAATATTAAAGCGACCATTGACCGGGTGCGCTATATGAGTCTGGATCACGTGTCGCCGCCTGAAATGCTGCTCAGACAACATCATGATATTTTTGCCGCACTTGAGAAGCATGACGCTGATGCCGTTGAACGCGCGATGACCGTCCACTTGCAGGAAATTGGTGAGTCCGTACAGCTTATTCGCCAGGAAAACAGCGACTGGTTTAGCGAAGAATAATTCACACACTCACCCCACTCGGGGTGAATTCCCTCTCCTCTTTTTCTCCCCGCACATTCTTACCCAAAAAGCCGTGAGCTTGATCAAAAACAAAAAAAATCCTTCGCAAGAGGCGTATTTATATGACGCCCGTTACGTGGGACTAAAAGCCCACGGGCTTTGACGGTAAGTTAGAAAGGAGAAAACACCATGATGACATACGATCGTAACCGTAACGCAATCACCACTGGCAGCCGGGTCATGATTAGCGGCACAGGACATACGGGGAAAATTACCTCAATTGATACCGATGGCCTTGATGCAGCACAGATCCGCCGCGGGAAAACCGTGCAAGTTGAAGGTTGCGAGGGTAAGTTTGCGCCCATCGAACTGATTCGTCTCGGCATGAACTAAGGGTGTCAATGCCGCCCCAGGCGGCATAACGATGATGTGACTGCCGGGAAGCGACATCGCTATTCCCGGCTACATATCCATTTCTACAGCGTTATTTCTGTTTCGCGGCGTATTCCGCAACGGTCGCCTTCGCACCATCAGCCAACAAAGACAGATACGCTTGCGTCACTTTGCGGGTAAACAGTCCTTCATGCGGCAGCTCATTGCCGAAGATAGCATCAATGCCCAGCAACGCCTGAACGCGGCTTTCACCTTCCTGACTCTCCCGAACCGCTTTCTGAATGACAGGAAGCAGCGGATCGTTGACCTCAATCGCATTGCCCTGCTCGTCCACACCCCCGACATAGCGCATCCAACCTGCAACGCCCAGCGCCAGCAAATCAAAGCTGCTGTTATGCGCCAGATGCCAACGCACAGAATCCAGCATACGCTGAGGCAGTTTCTGGCTACCGTCCATCGCAATCTGCCAGGTACGATGACGCAGCGCCGGGTTGCTGTAGCGTTCAATCAGTAAGTCGGCGTAACGTTTGAGATCGACCCCAGTCACTTTCAGGGTCGGCGCCTGTTCCTGCAACATCAACGCACGCGCTGCGAGACGGTAATTTTCGTCGCCCATACACTCATTGATATGCTGATAACCTGCCAGATAGCCAAGATATGCCAGGAAAGAGTGGCTACCGTTGAGCATCCGCAGTTTCATCTCTTCAAACGGGATGACATCGGCCACCAGTTCGGCACCGGCTTTTTCCCATTCAGGACGCCCTGCGGTAAAATTGTCTTCAATCACCCACTGACGGAACGGCTCGCACGCCACACCCGCCGGGTCGCGCACACCGGTTAACTGTTCAATTTTGTCCAGCGTATCCGGGGTGACGGCAGGCACAATTCGGTCAACCATCGTGGAAGGGAACGTGACGTTGTGTTCAATCCACTGCGCCAGTTCAGCATTAACGGCACCGGCATACGCGGTTACCACATTACGCATCACATGACCGTTCTCAGGCATGTTATCGCAGGACATCACGGTGAATGCCGGCAAACCTGCCGCTTTACGGCGCGCCAGCGCTTCAACGATGACCCCTGCCGCGGATTTAGGCTGCTGTGGGTTTTGCAGATCGGCGGCGATCATCGGGTGATCCAGCATCAGTTGCCCGGTCGCCGGAGAATGACAATACCCTTTCTCAGTAATCGTCAGGGAAACAATGGCAACCTGCGGCTCACACAGCGCGGCCAGTACAGCGTCCAGACCATCAACCTGGGCATGCAGAGCCGTTTTCACCACGCCGACAACTCTTGCAGTCCACGCATCTGCCGACATTTCTGCCACGGTATACAGGTTATCTTGTTGTTTCAGGTCGGCAATTTGCTGCTCACCGCCAATCAGATTGACTTCACAATATCCCCAGTCACTGTTGTGCTCTGCGGCCAGAATATCGGTGTAGACGCCCTGGTGCGCACGGTGAAACGCACCAAACCCCAGATGAACAATACGCGACACCAGTTTGGTGCGATCATAGGTAGGGAGTATTGCCTTAGCGGTTAATAGATTGTTTTGCATCTTTCTGACTCACTGTAGAGAACGTTGATTACCATACTAGATTAACGAGTTATTTTGGCGTGTTTTTGATTTGAGTTAATTTATTGGCAATTGGTATGACATGATTTTTAAGCTGTGTGACAGGACGTATTTTAATCATCTAATACGCCAATTATGACATGAAGCACTGTGGCTACATTTTGACCTACAGACTTCAAGGAAGGAAGGCTGTCTGCCTCAGCAGACAGCCCAAAGGCTCACTCGATACGATCACGAACAATAAAGAAGTAGCAAAGTGCTCCAGTAAATGTCACACATGCGGCAATAATTAATGCCAGATTGAATGAGTGAGTAGTATCAACAACCCACCCCGTTACAATCGGTGCAAAGGAAGCAAATATGAAGCTGCCAAAGTTCTGAATCGCAGCAACAGATGCAACTTTCGTTTCAGAAACAAGTACCTGTACCAGACCCCAGGCCGAAGTACCTGCGAAGTGTACGCAAAACAGCGCCATTGAAATAAATGCAACAGCCTGTGTTGGCGTTGTTGACTGTACCACCAAAAGCGTACCCAACGCAGAAAGCATTAAACCGATTACAATGGCTGTCTTACGTGTTTTCGCGAGGTCATAACCACGTTTTGCCAGAGCATCAACAATAATGCCATTTGTCCACATGCCCACTGCCGCTGCCAAAAATGGAATCGCTGCAACCCATCCCGTTTTTGCCAGGCTAAAACCCTGTTCTGCCTGTAAATAACCGGGTAGCCAGGCGATATATAGCCAACCCGTGTAGTTAACACCAGAAAATCCGAGAATCATTCCCCAGGTAGTACGTGATTTGAATAACGACAACCATTCGCTGAAAACAAGCTTTGGACGCTCGATAACCGGAACGGATAAATATTCTCTCTCATTATTTTGTAATGCAAACTGTGCTCGGTTGCGGTACCACATATACCAGCATATCCCAACAATAATTCCCGCAAGACCAATAACTACAAACATCGTACGCCAACCCCAGGCAAGCTGCATCACAACCAGTGCCGGCGGTGCAATAGCCTGACCAATCACCGTTGATGAATTAAAAATACCTAGTGCAGTTCCCCGTTCTTTTTGCACATACCAGTCAGTTATTGATTTAACACCAGCAGGCATAAAAGGTGCTTCACCAATGCCAAGGCCAATACGCAGCATAATGAAATGACTGAACGAGTTCACAACTCCTGTTGCGGCCTGCATTAACGACCAGAAAATCAATCCGGCGCCCAAGACAATCCGCGGGCCAAAGCGATCCAGAAGAATACCTGATGGTAGCTGTGATAACCCGTAAGACAGTGAAAATGCGGAAAGCAAAACACCAAATTCCGTTGCCGATAAACCGAGTTCGCCGCGAATAGCTTCCCCTGCCACACTTAAAGATGAGCGGTCTAAGAAATTGACGATACCAGCAATGAAGAGAAGCACTAATGTCACAGTCTGAATGCGTCGTATTCTTGCGGGCTTTTCAATTATTGTATCTTTTATTAAAGTTTGTTCCATAATGGCCTCCGGAAACTAAACGTAATTAATGAATTAACGCCAACTAAAATAGTTGAAGATTATGGAGATCAAACAAATTTCCCTTTTATGTAGGATTCCATTTGTTTTTTAGGATCAGTAATTATTTCCTTTTTAATTACCAGTTCCACAACGTGCCATCTTCCAGGCGCGCCACAGGTAAACAGGCCGGTTCGTAGGGATATTTCGCCGCCAGTTTTTCATCAAACTCAATGCCCAGACCCGGTTTATCGCCAGGGTGCATATAACCGTTATCAAACGTCCAGTTATGCGGGAAGACTTCCAGCATTTGCTCGGAATATCCCATGTATTCCTGAACCCCAAAGTTCGGCACCCACAGGTCAAAGTGCAGCGCCGCCGCCATACACACCGGCGAGAGATCGGAGGGGCCGTGTGAACCGGTGCGAACCTGATACAGCGAAGCAAAATCAGCGATACGCCGCATACCGGTGATGCCGCCTGCGTGCGTAATCGTGGTACGGATGTAGTCGATCAGTTGCTCTTCAATTAGCTGTTTACAATCCCAGATGCTGTTAAAGACTTCGCCGACCGCGATAGGCGTGACCGTATGCTGGCGAATCAGGCGGAAACATTCCTGGTTCTCCGCAGGCGTAGGATCTTCCATCCAGAACAGGCGGTGCTCTTCAATGCTCTTACCAAAACGCGCCGCTTCAATGGGCGTCAGGCGGTGGTGCATGTCGTGCAGTAAGTGCTCATCAAAACCAAATTTGCTGCGTACGGCGTCAAACAGTTTGGGGGTAAAGTCGAGGTATTTCTCGGTTGACCACAGTTGCTCTTCCGGCCACTGCCCTTTTGTCGCAGGCTCGTAAGCCAGCCCTTTCCCTTTCGCCATACCATAGGTGGTTTTCATACCCGGCACGCCGCACTGCACGCGAATCGCTTTAAACCCCATCTCTTTATGACGCGCATAATCTTCCAGCACATCATCGACCGAATGCCCCGTAGTGTGGCAATACACCATCACGCCTTCGCGAGAAGCGCCGCCCAGTAACTGATACAGCGGCATGTTGGCGGCTTTTGCTTTAATGTCCCACAGCGCCATATCAACAGCAGAAATGGCCGACATCGTGACCGGGCCACGACGCCAGTAGGCGCCTTTATAAAAGAACTGCCAGATATCTTCGATCCGGTGTGCGTCACGACCAATCAACTGAGGGCAAAGATGATCTTTCAGATACGATGCGACCGACAACTCACGACCATTGAGCGTGGCATCGCCAAGACCGGTAATACCGTCTTCCGTCGTAATTTTCAGCGTAACAAAGTTACGCCCCGGACAGGTGACAAAGACTTCAGCCGCTACAATTTTCATTTTTATTCCTTACATCTCTTGTGTGATGCAGGGAATTTAGCCGGCTGAGCTACTACCATACAAGTATATCGATCAAAAAATCACTCGCTCATCACAAAAATGGGGGGCTTAAACGCGCCCCCAGCCCGCCACGATGATCAACATGCCACACAGCGCTATCGCGGCGCCTGACCAGTCATACACACTGAGCTTTATGCCGTTGACAAAACGCAGCCATAGCAAGGCCGTGCAGACATAGACACCGCCATAAGCCGCATAGACTCGCCCGCTGGCTGCCGGATGCAATGTCAGCAACCAGACAAACAGCGCCAGTGAAACGCCCGCCGGAACCAGCAGCCAGGCCGTTGCGCCCCGCTTAAGCCAGAGCCAGGGTAAAAAGCAGCCGATAATTTCGCAGAGCGCCGTAACAAAAAAGAGCAGCGTAGTTTTTAGCATTATGGGTATTGAGTGACCGTGGAGTTAACCATGATACGTCAGAATATCCTCAGCGTATCCATGCCCTTAAGGCGGGTATGCCCTGCGCGCCGAAATAGTGTAGAATTTGGACGCATTAAATCGCTTTTAGCCCATTCATTTAAAGGAACTAACCATGAACAAAACACTTAGCAAACGCCTGTGCCTGACGGCAATGCTTACGCTGGGTGCCGTCATGTACACTACTTGTGCAATGGCAGAAACCAGCAAACTGGTGATTGAATCCGGAGACAGCGCACAAAGCCGTCAACAGGCCACGATGGAAAAAGAGCAGTGGAACGACACGCGTAATCTGCGCAATAAAGTGAATACGCGCACAGAAAAAGAGTGGGACAAAGCTGACGCGGCATTTGATAAGCGCGATAAATGTGAACAAAGCGCGAATATCAATGCGTACTGGGAACCGAATACCCTTCGCTGCCTGGATCGTCGCACCGGCCGCACTGTTGCACCCTAAAATAGACGTTCACGAAGGAATGTAAGGATACTGTATGACAAGCGCCCAGAGTGTCAAATTACGCCCGCTTGAGCGCGAAGATTTACGCTTCGTACACCAGCTCGACAATAACGCCAGCGTGATGCGTTACTGGTTTGAAGAACCCTATGAAGCCTTTGTCGAGCTGTCAGATCTGTATGACAAACACATTCACGACCAGAGCGAACGCCGCTTTGTCGTGGAATGCAACGGCGAGAAAGTCGGTCTGGTTGAACTGGTCGAAATTAACCATGTGCATCGTCGGGCCGAATTTCAAATCATCATTTCTCCGGATTATCAGGGGAAAGGTCTGGCCTCTCGCGCAGCAAAACTGGCGATGGATTACGGTTTTACCGTACTCAATCTCTACAAGCTGTACTTGATCGTCGATAAAGAAAACGAGAAAGCGATTCACATCTATCGCAAATTAGGTTTTATGATAGAAGGTGAATTAATTCATGAGTTTTTTATCAATGGCGAATACCGCAATACCATTCGGATGTGTATCTTCCAGCAGCAGTATTTGGCGCAACACAAAACGCCAGCGTCTAATCTGCTAAAACCCACCGCGCAGTAAGTGCGGTTTAGTAATACTCAATGGTATTTTTAATGGTGTAACTCCGCTCAACTGCTGGTTTAACGCTTTCATCGACAATAATAAGCTGGCAGTTGACAGGGTTGGCGTGGGCGTCATAGTCGCAGGTTTGCTTCACATTCCCCACCGGCTGGTCGTTAAGCAGAGTCACGGCGGTATAATCCATTTTTTTTAGCGGGTCCGCAGACGGTTTAGAACTGACCGACAATGTACTGTCTTTGGTGACCGTGGTTTTCCCCAACGGATATCCATCGGCGTCGTAGCGGTACTGCACGTTCATCTCTTTGCCCGCTGCGCTAACGACGAAACCGTTATCATCGGTATCCCAGACAACCCCTGCCGAAGGTAATTCCGCCAGTTGGCATTTCCCCTGCAAGCGCACCCTTTTTTCCAGCGTTTCGGCATCGCGGTAAAAATTGGCGTCCAGCACTAATGCCAGTCCGGTATTGTTTTCCACATCGTGAAGTTCAAGCGTATCAAAGCAACCTTCCTGCGATAACGTGCCACTGACCCGTTTCGCCACTTCGCCTTTATCATTCATCAACGTCTGGCTGAAATCTTTTACCGGGCCACGTAACGGATCAAAATCAAATTCATTGGAAAAGCTGGCCATTTCCGGCGTGTACGAAACCAGACTTGTTGCGTTGTCACATCCAGCAACCATCACACACAGAAAACTCAGGATCGCCGTCTTCGTCACATTATTCACCGCGTTACAGGGAAGATTCTCAATCATATTAGCAAATACAGAGGGTTACACCATAGTTTTGTCCACAAAGAAAAGGCCCACGCCGAAGAATGGGCCCTCTACACGATGATGAATGATGATCATCGTACTGGTCTTTTTTGCTTTATGGCGAGTCAGTACAGCCACCCTCTTTATGTTTGGCCCAGTCGACCATTCCCTGAAAGTCAACAATGACCACCGGTTCATCCCCCACCACCCAGGCATCGTGACCGGGAGGAATGCGTGACAAATTACCAGGCAGACAATCGAATTCAGAGCCATCGTCCATTTTTACCCGCAGCACCCCGGCAACGTGATACTGAAAATGAGGCGCTTCACAACTCTTCGTTCCGACGATGGGCTGCACGGATGTCGCCCAACGCCAGCCGGGCTCCAGAACCGCACGACCGACTATCGCTCCCCCTATATTCAGGAGTTCCAGTCGTCCATTCGGAAATTCGCGAACTTCATCTGGCGTCCCGAATGATTTCACTTCTGCTATGTCCATTGCGCACCTCCTTAGATTGAATACGCGCATGGTCGCTCTCAAAGTATACCAACGGCGGTTGTTTTTTGTGCGCAGTCAGGGCGCACCCGTTGCAATAATAATGGGGGTGCACGGGCGGTATCGCTTTGGAGATCATTTGGGGAGTGGCGCTATTTTTAAGAACCTTCAACGGGTTGCGTTCAAATAGAGAGGGGTATACTACAAATGCTATGCTTTATTTATCGTTTTCTATAGAAGGAGTGAATGATGAACCTAACCAGAGGAATTGCCGTCTTATTATTGGTGAGCGCGTCCCCGTGGGTCATGGCTGCACCGGAATCGTGCGAAAGAGTCAAAAGCGATATAGCGCAACGGATCATCAACAACGGGGTGGCAGAATCGAGTTTTACCTTAAATATCGTGCCGAACGATCAGGCCGATCAGCCTGATTCGCAGGTTGTGGGGCATTGTGCAAACGACACCCACAAAATCCTCTATACCCGCACGAGTAGCGGAAACGCCCCTGCAAATAGCACTCCGGCTCAGGACGGACACGCCGTCGAACCCCAGTGATCCCCCGCTCGCCCTCCGCTCCCGGAGGGCATCCCTTATATTGATATGGATTAATACCCCTTCATAAAGCAAGGGTAAACTCATTGCATCATTAGCAGGATACTAATTCCCGTATAAAACAATTTATATAACGATTGCGATAATGGAGTGAGTGATGTCCAGAATTGAGCACCAGGGAGGCATTAGCCGCAGAACGTTGGTGAAATCCACAGCCATTGGCTCACTGGCGCTCGCCGCAGGTGGCCTCGCGTTACCCTTCGGAGTCCGTACTGCGGCGGCAGGTGTGCAAAAAGCAATGCAGCCGGAGGACGATAAAGTCGTCTGGGGAGCCTGCTCAGTAAACTGTGGCAGCCGTTGCGCTCTGCGCCTTCACGTCAGGGATAATGAAGTCTGGCGGGTTGAGACCGACAACACGGGCGACGATGTTTACGGCGATCATCAGGTACGCGCCTGTTTGCGCGGACGCTCTATTCGTCGACGTATTAATCACCCGGATCGCCTCAATTACCCAATGAAACGCGTGGGCAAACGAGGTGAAGGAAAGTTTGAGCGGATCAGTTGGCAAGAGGCGCTTGATACGATTAGTCATAGCCTCAAAAACACCGTCGACAAATACGGCAATGAAGCCGTGTATATCAACTACTCCTCCGGCATCGTCGGCGGCAATATTACGCGCTCCTCGCCTTATGCCTCGCTCGTGGCCCGTCTGATGAACTGTTATGGCGGTTTTCTTAGCCACTATGGCACCTACAGCACGGCGCAAATCGCCGCCGCCATGCCGTATACCTACGGCTCAAATGACGGCAACAGTATCTCAGATATTGAAAACACCAGGCTGGTGGTGATGTTTGGTAATAACCCTGCTGAAACCCGGATGAGCGGTGGCGGTGTTACCTACTTTCTTGAGCAAGCCCGGGCGCGTTCAAATGCCAGGATGATCGTTATTGATCCCCGTTACACCGATACGGCAGCGGGTCGTGAAGACGAGTGGATCCCCATCCGTCCGGGTACAGACGCGGCGCTGGTCGCCGGAATCGCCTGGGTGTTGATCACTGAAAATCTTGTCGATCAGCCCTTCCTTGACGCCTGTTGCGTCGGCTACGATGAAAAAACACTCCCCGCTGATGCGCCAGCCAATGGGCATTACAAAGCTTACATTTTGGGTCAGGGCGAAGACGCCACCGCCAAAACGCCGCAGTGGGCATCGCATATTACCGGCATCCCGGTCGATCGCATTGTGAAACTCGCCCGTGAAATTGGCGCCACCAAACCGGCCTATATTTGCCAGGGATGGGGCCCTCAGCGCCAGGCGAATGGTGAGTTAACCTCACGCGCGATTGCCATGCTGCCGATTCTGACCGGCAACGTGGGGATCCACGGAGGCAACAGCGGTGCGCGCGAATCCACATACACCATCACGATTGAACGCATGCCGCTGCCGGACAATCCGGTTAAAACGCAAATTTCCTGTTTTAGCTGGACAGACGCCATCGTCCGCGGCCCGGAGATGACAGCCTTACGTGACGGCGTGCGTGGCAAAGAGAAGCTGGACGTACCGATTAAATTTATCTGGAACTATGCTGGCAACACCATTACCAACCAACACTCGGATATCAATAAAACGCACGAGATTTTGCAGGATGACTCGAAATGCGAAATGATCGTCGTGATAGATAACTTTATGACTTCTTCGGCGAAGTATGCCGACATCCTGCTGCCAGACCTGATGACCGTCGAGCAGGAAGACATTATTCCCAACGAGTCGGCCGGTAATATGGGGTATTTAATATTTATCCAGCCGACCACCGCGCCTAAATTTGAACGTAAGCCGATCTACTGGATTATGAGCGAAGTGGCAAAGCGCCTTGGCGCGGATATTCATCAGCGGTTCACCGAAGGGCGAACACAGGAGCAATGGCTGTACTATTTGTATGCCAAAATGCTGGAAAAAGACCCAGCGCTTCCCGCCTATGACGACTTAAAGGAAATGGGGATTTATAAACGTAAAGACCCGAACGGTCATTACGTCGCCTATAAAAAATTCCGAGAAGACCCGCTGGCGAACCCGCTCAAAACCCCGTCGGGAAAAATCGAAATCTACTCCAGCAGGCTGGCAACCCTTGCCAACACCTGGGAACTGGATAAAGGCGACGTCATCAGCCCACTGCCGATTTATGCCTCCACGTTCGAAGGGTGGGACGACCCTAAACGGAGCACATTCCCGCTTCAACTCTTTGGTTTTCATTATAAATCCAGAACGCATTCCAGCTACGGAAACATTGACGTTCTGAAAGCTGCCTGCCGACAAGAAGTCTGGATCAATCCGATAGACGCTCAAAAACGCGGCATTGCCAACGGCGATATGGTGCGCGTGTTTAACGATCGCGGTGAGCTTCGTATTCCCGCGAAGGTTACGCCGCGCATTCTGCCAGGGGTAAGCGCCATGGGTCAGGGGGCCTGGCATGACGCCGATATGTCAGGCGATAAAGTCGACCACGGCGCGTGCGTTAACACGTTAACCACGCAGCGTCCTTCACCACTGGCAAAAGGGAATCCGCAGCACACCAATCTGGTGGAAATCGAGAAAGTCTGAGTCCCGTCACTGCGTCGCCGCGGGCGTTTCAGCGACGCGTTGGGTTTCTGCCCGGGAGCAAATTCTGGTTGTGGGTGGCGATTCCCGCTAAAATGCCGCAAAACCCTGGCTAAACTGCGGTTACTGACCCACCGGATTTAGAACGCCCGGCATGACGGTTACAGGTTAATAAACTCGTGCGGGGAAACCCGCACCTTTTAGGACGTTTTGCATGACCTCAATTTCACAATCTAACGAATTCCCGATGGCGGCGCGGGTGCTTGGCGCCCTGTTTTACTACGCACCCGAAAGTAGCGAAGCCACCCCGCTGGTTCACGCATTAACCTCTGAGGGCTGGCAGGCGCAGTGGCCGCTTTCTCAGACGCTGTTAACGCCGCTGGTGACCTCTTTTCAGGCTGAGTGCGATGAATCGCTGACTGAAGCCTGGCAGCGGTTATTTGTTGGCCCGTGGGCGCTGCCTTCACCGCCCTGGGGATCGGTCTGGTTAGACAGAGAAAGCGTGCTCTTTGGCGACTCCACGCTGGCGTTACGCCAGTGGATGCGAGATAACGGCATCCAGTTTGAGATGCAGCAAAATGAACCCGAAGATCATTTTGGCTCCCTTCTGTTGCTGGCCGCCTGGCTCGCGGAGAATGACCGCCACACAGAATGCGAACAGCTTCTGGCCTGGCATCTGCTTCCCTGGTCGAGCCGTTTTCTGGCGGTTTTCATTGAGAATGCCAACCATCCATTTTACCAGGCATTAGGCCAACTGGCGCAGCATACGTTGGCCAACTGGCAGTCACAGTTGTTGATCCCCGTCGCGGTAAAACCGCTGTTCCGCTAAGATAACAGGCGTCGTTAACGTTTATCGACTCTGCGGGTCGGTAAGCGTTAATGTCCCGCTAACAACGGCAATTGACACGGACGGTTTTGCTTCTTTTCGCATTTCACCGCACACTACCGTTATCAAAATCACATCACACTGCGATTATTCATGCATCGTTTACCTGCTTACCCCGATCTTCGCACTCTGTTTCGCCGTTTATGGCTCGCCGCATTGATCGGTATTTTTGCTGCGCTGGCGGTGAGCGGATTTCGCCATGCGATGCTGCTCCTCGAAAAGCTATTTTTGAGTAATGACACCGGGAGTCTGGTCAATGCGGCAGCGGGTCTTTCGCCGCTAAGGCGTTTACTCACCCCCGCCCTCGGTGGGTTCGTTGCCGGAGCCCTGCTGTGGGGCTGGCAAAAAATGAATCAGCAACGCCCGCACGCGCCTACGGATTACATGGAAGCCTTGCAGACGGATGACCCCTTTGATTACCGTTCCAGCCTGGTGAAATCGCTGGCGTCGTTGTTAGTGGTTGCCACGGGGAGCGCCATTGGGCGTGAAGGTGCCATGGTATTGCTGGCCGCGCTGGCCGCCTCCGCATTGGCGCAACGTTTTGCGCCCCGTGAAGAATGGAAGCTCTGGATAGCCTGCGGTGCCGCAGCGGGTATGGCGAGCGCTTATCATGCACCGCTGGCCGGAAGTCTGTTCATCGCAGAAGTTCTCTTCGGCACATTAATGCTGGCATCACTGGGGCCGGTGGTGATCTCTGCCGTTGTCGCGTTGCTAACCACCCACGTACTCAACGACAGCAGCGCGCTGCTCTATACGGTTCACCTGTCACTCGACCTGCATGTGCGGGAATACGCCCTGATTATCAGTATAGGGCTGGTCGCCGGGCTCTGCGGTCCGTTACTGACGTGGTCAATGACCGCAACTCATCATGTTTTTTTACGGCTTCAGCTAACGCCGCCCTGGCAACTGGCATTGGGGGGACTGGCGGTCGGGTTGCTTTCTCTGTTGACGCCAACCGTCTGGGGAAATGGCTATAGCGTAGTGCAATCTTTTTTGTTATCCCCGCCGCTGCTTTCCGTGATTGCCGGGATCTTCATCTGTAAATTGCTGGCCGTGCTCGCCAGTAGCGGTTCCGGCGCACCTGGCGGCGTGTTTACGCCGACCCTGTTCGTCGGTCTGTCAATCGGTATGCTGTTTGGTCGCCTGTGGGGGATCGGGATCCCCGGCACGGATGAAATAGCGATTCTGCTGGGATTAACGGGGATGGCGACGTTACTGGCGGCCACCACGCATGCGCCGATAATGTCTACGCTGATGATTTGTGAAATGACCGGGGAATATCGTTTACTCCCCGGGCTGCTGATGGCGTGCGTAATCGCGTCGGTATTATCGCGAACGTTACGCCACGACTCGATTTACCGACAGCACGCTGCCAAGCATTGACATGCGGATGTACTGCCCGAGTTCACGCTGCTCTGCGCGAGGAAGATACGGCAGTTCGCCAATCAAAGGCGCAGGGATTTTTTTACCGAGTACATCAATGATCCCTGCATAATGCGCAAGGCCTGGGTTGATACGGTTCGCGACCCATCCCATTAAAGGCAGTCCATCATTGGCAATGGCCTGCGCCGTCAACAGCGCATGATTGATGCAGCCTTCCTGGATCCCCACCACCATCAGTACCGGCAGTTGCTCCTGCACGACCCACTCGGATAATGGACGAAGGTCATTCATCAGACTCCGCCACCCTCCGGTGCCTTCCACAACAACGTGATCCACCTTTTCACTCAGACTCGCCAACCCATTGGACAGCAAGGTGTAATTGATGGGGCCGCTGTGCGCCACGCTACTTTCATCTTCGCTTAACGCAATCGGGTTGATGGCTTCATAAGGTAATTCAATCGAAGAGACGCTTTGCAGCACCAGCGCATCTTTGTTGCGCAACCCTTCAGGGGTCTCTTTGCTTCCTTTGGCGACCGGTTTGTAACCCGCGACAGTTTTACCCCCTGACGCTAACGCTTGTAGTAATGCGCGGGAAACCACTGTCTTCCCAACAGAAGTGTCTGTACCTGTAATAAAGAAACGCTTCAGCATCACTAACTCCACCGTTATGCTTCAAAAATATAAGTCAGGAAAATAATACAGTGGAGAAAGTCTAAGGTATGACAAGGGGGATCGGCTTGAGATAGCGCAATTTTTCGTACGACAGTGAAAAAATGTTAACCCTGTAATAGACGAATCAACAAAGAGCCGTTATACATCGCGTCTTTTACTAACGCCGCGCCCGCCATCGTTCCCTGATTTGAAAACTGCGTGCTCTCAACGGCAATGTTTTTACTGTACGCCGGGAGCGCTTGCTGGCGAATGCTGTCGGCAATGGCGGGGAAAAGAATATCCGCTGCTTTGCTTAACGGAGAACCGATCAGGATTTTTTGCGGGTTAAATAAATTCACCATGATGGCCAGAATACGCCCCACATGGCTTCCGACGCCGCTGATGATATCCTTCGCCAGTAAGTCCCCTTCGAGGGCGGCCTGACACAGTGAATCCACCGTTAATGGCTGACCGTGCAGCGTAGAACTCATCGACTGATTGAGGCGTAATTGCGCCAGTTCGAGGACGCTGTCCACGCTGGCAATGGTTTCCAGACAACCGTGATTACCGCAATAGCAGCGTTTACCGTAAGGATCCACCTGGGTATGACCGATCTCAACCAGGCTACTGCTCCCCGCATGCAGCAAATGACCATCAGTGATGACGCCCGCCCCCACGTTGTGATCAATCACCACCTGAATGACATCACGCGCGCCGCGTGAGGCGCCAAAAAGCGCCTCGGCCATCGTCCAGGCACTGATATCATGCTGAATATAGACCGGTACGCCGGTATGCTTCACCAGCGTTTCACCCAGCGCCATCTCTTTGACATCGTCATAAAACGGCATCCGGTGAACAATGCCATTCTCAGTATCAATAATGCCCGGCATCGTGACGGCGATAGAGGTTAACCGCTCAAGCTGCTGTTGATGGCGGATAAAAAACTGATCGACCAGCATGATGATGCGATCAAGCAGCGGAAGGTCGGCAATAAGGGGAAGTTCAAGACACTCCTCCACAACCAGCTTGCTGCTCAGGTCGCGCAAGGCGAGGAAAATCTCTCCGCGACTGATGCGAATAGACAGGTAGTGCCAGGCCTCAGTTTCCACCACCAGCCCAACGGCAGGACGACCACGGCTACCCGCTTCTTTGATCTCCAGTTCCTGTACCAAATGCGCTTCAAGCATTTCGCGGACAATTTTTGTAATACTGGCAGGCGCCAATTGCGCAAGGCGAGAAAGATCAATACGCGATACCGGTCCGAGCTGATCAATCAGGCGATATACCGCGCCCGCGTTGGTCTGCTTGATTTGATCGATATGCCCAGGCTGACTATCAGCAACCACCTCTGACTCCCTTTATTTTCGCGCTCCGAAATAATCTGTAGGCTATGGTGAAGGACTTCAACACTTGCCGTCAAATTTTTACGTAGCCGTGTGATTTGCCGCACATTTTTACCGCTTTTTAAACTAAATTAAGCACGACTGACTGCGGATAACAACTGATGACGAAACCTCTGCGCGGCATGACTTTGCTCATGGTGTTTCGGCCAGACCAGCCACATTTCCGACACGGCATCGGCTTCAGCGATCGGTATCCAGCACATTTCATCAAGCTGCACACGTTTAAAGGAGGCGGGCAGAATCGAAACGCCCAGCCCTGCCGCCACCAGTCCGATGATGGTCATGGCCTCCCCGACCTCCTGGGTAATGACCGGCGTCAGATTATAACGACGCATCAGCCCGAGGATATCGTCGTACAGACCCGTGCCAACGTGGGGATCAAAAAAGACAAACGGCTCTTTTGCCAACTCGGCCAGCGTCACCACCGGCTTTTGCGCCAGATGATGCTCACGCGGGATCATCGCCATCAGCGGTTCATGCAGTATCACCTCCCGGTTCAGCGTATCCGGAAGCTGCGTATTACGCAGCAATCCCATGTCCAGCGCCCCTTCACTCAACGGCGCAATCTGCTCACGGGTATTCATTTCACGGGTCTGCATATGGACATCAGGAAATTCCAGACGAAACCCGGAAAGGGTATCGGAAACCGCTTTAATAAAGGGCGCAGACGAAGTGAAACCGATGCGTAATTCGCCCGCCTCTCCCTGATGCAGACGCTCAGCCCGCGCCGCCGCCTCATTGACCAGCCCCAGAATTTGCCGACTGTCGGCCAAAAACTGCCTCCCGGCGGCGGTCAACGCCACGCTGCGATTAGTTCGCGCCAACAGCCGCGCCCCAACCTGCTGCTCAAGGATCTGAATCTGTTGGCTCAGCGGCGGTTGCGAAATATTAAGACGGGCGGCGGCACGACCAAAATGCAGTTCTTCCGCAACCGCCACAAAATAGCGTAAGTGACGCAGCTCAATATTCATATTTTAAAAGTATTATTTGAGATTATTAATATATTAGACAGAATATTTTGATTTTCCTACTCTTAAGTCTGATTCTGCAAGCGTAGTGTTGCAGCCAGTCTGGATGAGGGTGTACATAATCCCAGACCCAAATGGCGCGAAAAGGCTTAATGAGTCAGTTTTTCAGGTGGTCATGCCCGTCACCTAAACTACGGGGATGCTAAGCAAGGATTTCACGTGAGCCGTACTACTATTGTCGATACCGCCCCGGCAAGCGATGTTGATGAACAGATTATTTCCCAGCCAAATCAATTTATAAAACGCGGCACCTCCCCGTTTATGCGCGTCACACTGGCGCTTTTTTCTGCCGGACTGGCGACATTCGCCCTGCTCTATTGCGTACAGCCGATTTTGCCTGTGCTGTCCCATGAGTTTGGCGTATCGCCCGCCAGCAGCAGTATCTCGCTGTCTATCTCGACCGCCATGCTGGCCATCGGTTTGCTGTTTACCGGCCCGCTTTCTGATGCCATCGGTCGCAAACCGGTGATGGTGACCGCACTGCTTCTCGCCTCCTGCTGTACGTTATTGTCCACCATGATGACCAGTTGGCATGGCATCCTTTTTATGCGGGCCTTGATTGGGTTGTCATTGAGCGGCGTTGCGGCGGTGGGAATGACCTACCTGAGCGAAGAAATTCACCCCAGTTTTGTGGCGTTTTCGATGGGGCTGTACATTAGTGGCAACTCCATTGGCGGAATGAGTGGACGCCTGATCAGCGGGGTCTTTACCGATTTTTTCAACTGGCGAATTGCGCTGGCGGCGATTGGCTGTTTTGCGCTCGCCTCGGCATTAATGTTCTGGAAAATATTGCCGGAGTCCCGTCATTTCCGTCCCACGTCGCTGCGGCCTAAAACGCTGTTCATTAACTTTCGTCTGCACTGGCGTGACCGGGGTTTGCCGTTACTGTTCGCCGAAGGCTTTTTGTTGATGGGGTCGTTTGTCACCCTGTTTAACTATATCGGCTACCGGTTGATGCTCTCCCCCTGGGAACTGAGCCAGGCCGTTGTCGGGCTGCTTTCCGTTGCTTACCTCACGGGGACATGGAGCTCGCCAAAAGCCGGTGCCATGACCACCCGCTATGGCCGCGGGCCGGTAATGTTATTTTCGACGGGGGTGATGCTGGCTGGTCTGTTAATGACGTTATTCAGCCCTTTATGGCTGATCTTTGCCGGTATGCTGCTTTTTTCTGCCGGTTTTTTTGCCGCGCACTCTGTCGCGAGCAGTTGGATTGGCCCTCGCGCGCGACGGGCGAAAGGCCAGGCATCGTCGCTTTATCTCTTTAGCTATTACGTAGGCTCCAGCGTTGCCGGGACGCTCGGCGGCATATTCTGGCATAACTACGGCTGGAACGGCGTTGGCGGGTTTATTGCGCTGATGCTGGTACTGGCGATTCTGGTCGGCGCGCGCTTGCACCATCGATTACACGCCTGACAATAAGAACCCCGGGCATCACGCAAGGTATAAAACGCCATGCCCGGGTATTCTTCCTGTCTCGACTAACACCCAACTACCACATTCCCAGGATGGAGGATGCCCCCACCATTTCCCTGATGGCGTCCAGTGCCAGAAGAGCAAATACAACCCAAATGATCGGATTCATAATGCTGTATGCGTTTGTTTTTATTTTCGAGGGCGATGTTACCACTTCGCAGACTAAAAAGAGGTACCAGTAAATAAAACGCCCTATTATGGTAGGAGTCATGACCAGCACACTCCGCCGAAGAGGATACATGGACAATAAAAACTATCAACAACTCACCCGCACCTTTTTGCGTTTATCCCGTTTTTCCCATCTCTCTGCCATCGCCAGTTGGGATATGTTTGCCATGATGCCTCCCGGAGGAAGCCGCGCCAGAGGCGAAGCGCTGGCGGAACTGAGCGTTCTGGAGCATCAAATCATTACCGATCCCGCCGTGGCAAAGTGGATTTCCGCTGCCGGGCAAGAGGATCTCGACGAGATTGAACGTGCAAACCTGCGTGAAATGACACGCCTTCACCATCAGGCGTCACTGCTGCCTGAGTCGCTCGTTGAGGCCAAATCCCTGGCGGGAAGCCGCTGTGAACATGCCTGGCGCACTCAGCGTCCGGCCAATGACTGGCAAGGGTTTTCGCAAAACCTCAAAGAGGTGGTGAAATACAGCCGTGAAGAGGCACGTTTACGCGCGCAAGCCAAAGGCTGCACGCCCTACGATGCGCTACTGGATGTCTTTGAACCGGATATGACCAGCGCGCAACTGGATGTGCTGTTTGCGGATGTGAAAAGCTGGCTTCCTGACCTGCTGAATAAGGCCGTCGCCAAACAATCCGAGCGCCCGCTTGTGGCACCGGTGGGGCCTTTCCCAACGTCGGTTCAGCGCGAACTGGGGCTGGAAACCATGGCGTTGCTGGGTTTTGATTTCAACGGTGGACGTCTGGACATTAGCGCCCACCCTTTCTGCGGTGGTGTCCCGGAAGATGTGCGGATCACCACACGTTACGATGAAAACGAACTGCTCAGCGCGCTGTTTGGCGTCATCCACGAGACGGGACACGCGCGCTACGAGCAAAACCTGCCGCGTGACTGGCCAGGACAGCCCATCGCGCTAGCACGTTCGACCGCTCTCCATGAATCCCAGAGTCTGTTTTTTGAAATGCAACTGGGCCGCAGTCAGGGATTCCTCAGGCAGTTGATCCCGGCGGTTAAACGCCACTTTGGCGATCAGCCAGCCTTTGATGAGGCTAACTTTATGGCCTGGAATCAGCAGGTGAAACCGGGATTCATCCGCGTAGATGCCGATGAAGTCAGCTACCCTGCGCACGTGATTTTACGCTATGAAATTGAGCGGGCGCTGATCAACGGCGACATCGACGTTGACGACATACCGGCGCTGTGGAATGAAAAAATGCAGGCCTGGCTGGGACTGTCAACTGAAGGGAATTATCGCGACGGTTGCATGCAGGATATTCACTGGACCGATGGCGGGTTCGGCTACTTCCCGTCCTATACGCTGGGCGCGATGTACGCCGCGCAGTTGTTCAGCGCCGCAAGCCGGGCGTTACCGAATCTGAACGCCCACATCGCCGAGGGCAACTTCACCGCCCTGTTCGACTGGCTGCGGCAAAACATCTGGCAACACGGGAGCCGGTACACCACCGCACAGCTCATTACCCAGGCCACCGGAGAACCCCTCAGTAGCCGGTACTTCCGCGAACACCTTGAATCACGTTATTTGTCATTGCCTCGCTAAACCAGAATGCCCGATAGCGCAGGCTTATCGGGCTTCTCTACCGCGTATCCCCCATCTTGTACATATCGTTACACGCCGATACCAATGACTCACGGAAGCCCTGAATTTACAGCGATATAGTGATTTCAACGGCCCCGCAGTGGGGTTGAATGAAAAACAAAATCGAGGGTATTAAAATGAAAAAAGTATTAGCTCTGGTTGTTGCCGCTGCTATGGGTCTGTCTTCCGCTGCATTTGCTGCCGAAACCGCAACCTCCACCACCGCACCAGCGGCCACCAAATCGGCTTCCGCGACCACCACACATCACAAAAAACATCACAAAGCCGCTGCTACCCAGAAAGCGCCAGAACAGAAAGCGCAGGCCGCTAAAAAGCACACCAAAAAGTCTGCAACCAAACCGGCGGTAGAACAAAAAGCGCCAGAGCAAAAAGCGCAGGCGGCTAAAAAATCCACCAAAAAACCGGTGAAACACGAAACGACTAAACCGGCCGCTCAACCGGCTGCGTAAGATTCATCCAGGTTCAATGGCGCTCCCCCGCGCCATGACACACGGCGCTAAATTGTTCTGATTTAGCGCCGTCCTTTTGGAGGGTGATAAGGTGCCTCGTTACCGTTTTGAGTTCATTCTTATCGCACTTATTTTATGTGCACTTATCGCCACGCATTTTTATCTTTCCTGATGTAGTCATCTGATTTTACTCCCACTTTTCTGCCGTCCCGTCTATAGTATTTACTGAGGGTTTGCTTTTTATAATCATAATTACCCACACAGAGTGTGATATGCAGAAAACCATTGCCGTATTACTGGCTTCAGTTTGTCTTTCTCCTGTCGTGACTCATGCGGATGAGGTTAATACGACTGCCACGGATACCCCTGAAGTCAAAACACTATTTTTTGGTCAAGATGATCGCGTTCAGGTCGCTGACCCAACCCAACCGCCCTGGGATGCGATTGGGCAACTGGAGACCGCCAGCGGTAACCTCTGTACCGCTACGCTCATCTCACCACATCTGGCGCTGACGGCGGGACACTGTTTGCTCATTCCACCGAAAGGTAAGCCGGATAAAGCCATCGCCTTACGTTTTGTGTCGAAGAAGGGACTCTGGCGCTACGAAATTCACGGGATTGAAGGACGGGTCGATCCTTCACTGGGTAAGCGGCTGAAACCGGACGGTGATGGCTGGATTGTTCCCCCTGCGGCGGCATCCTGGGACTTCGGTCTGGTGGTGTTACGCTACCCGCCTTCCGGCATTACGCCACTGCCCTTATTTGAAGGCGACAAAGCGGCGTTAACCGCAGCGCTGAAGACCACCGATCGTAAAGTGACGCAGTCGGGATATCCGGAAGATCATATTGATGCGCTGTATACACACCAGGATTGTCTGGTCACCGGCTGGGCGCAAACGTCGGTTCTCTCTCATCAGTGCGATACGTTGCCTGGCGACAGCGGTTCGCCATTGATGCTGAAGACCGATGCGGGTTGGCAGTTGATTGGCGTGCAAAGCTCCGCCCCGGCGGCCAAAGACCGCTGGCGGGCAGATAACCGCGCACTCTCCGTCACGGGGTTTCGTGACAAACTGGACGCGCTGGCTCAGCAATAACTTAGCAATGTCGTTGCTGGCGAAGCTGTAACAGCGATTCGATCGGCATCGGCTGGCTAAAGTAAAAACCCTGAAGCTGGTCACATCCGGCAAGACGCAGCAGCTTCATCTGTTTTTCTGTCTCCACGCCTTCGGCAATGACCGCCATCCCGAGCGCACTGGCAATACGGATGGTGCCGCTCACCAGCGCTGACGCCTGATCGTCATCATCCACCAGGCCTGCCAGCGATTTATCAATCTTAATGGTGTCGAAATTAAAGCGGCGTAAATAACCGATGCTCGAATATCCGGTGCCGAAATCATCCAGCGCCACCGCCGTACCCAGTGATTTTAAATTTGCGATAGCGGCGCGCGCCCGTTCCGGGCTTTCCAGCACATAGGTTTCGGTGACTTCCAGCTGTAAACGCCCCGCCGGAAACCCAGTTTCCTGAAGCACGCCCGCCACTTTGTTCTCAAAATCCGGGTCGCGGAACTGGGCGGGAGAAATATTCACCGACAGTTTAAGGTCACTCAGCGGCTGGAGATCAAAACAGGCGCGGCGCAATACAAATTGACCGAGCCGGTAGATCAAGCCGCTGGTTTCAGCAATGCGGATAAACTCATCCGGTTTTAATTCGCCAGCAGGTCGGCGATGCCAGCGAGCCAGCGCCTCCACCCCAATCATTATTTGCGACCGGGCATCAACAATAGGCTGATACCAGATATCGAACTCTTCTCTTTCCAGGCCGAGGCGAATGTCATTTTCGATAACGATTTCACGTTCCCGAACGCTGTTTAATTCAGAATCGTAATGCGTAATTCGCCCCTTGCCGGTACTTTTGGAGTGATACATCGCGATATCCGCCCGGCGGAACAGTTCTGAACTGGTAATCTCCACCAGCGAGCCACTCGCAATACCAATGCTGGCGCCAATGTGGATAGTTCTTTCCCCCAGGCTAATGGGCGTATTGAGATAATCCAGAACACTGCCCGCAAATGCCGCCGCGCTTTCTTCCGCGCGCGCACCGCCAACCATCATGGCAAATTCATCCCCGCCCATGCGCGCCAGCATCCCTTCCGGCGGGATTTTATCTCTCAGCGTTTGGGCAATGGTGACAATCAGTTGATCGCCAACGTGATGACCGTAAATATCATTGACGTCTTTAAACCCATCCAGATCGATAAAGACCACGCTTTTCGTTCCCGGCTCGCCGCTTAACCTGGAGTGCTCCAGCTTTTCAATTAAAGCGCGGCGGTTTGGCAAATGACTTAACCAGTCAATACGGGCAATGCGTCTTGCCTGCTGCTCACCTTTTGCCAGTTTATAAAGTCCAACGCTGCTCAACAGAATAAAGAGCAGAATTAACGCCGCGGCCAGCATGACTATCTGCGTAATATCACTTGACGCTGCCTGCGCTGCCTGCACTCCGGGTAGACGCGCCTGCCAGCTAAGGTAGCCAAGTACCTCTCCGGCCGAGCTTTTCAGCGGTATGCTGGGCCCCACCGAGGGTTCAGTCGTATAGGCGAGGTCTTCTATCTGAAAGGTTTTACCCAGTCCGCTCAGGATCTCTGGGTTGAGATGGCGGGTAATGACCAGGTACCGACGTTCGCTTCCCTGAACGGGAAATCCTTCCGCCATCGGGCGGATCAACCCGATACCGACAAAGGCAACGCCTTCCCGGGTGCGGGTTATTCCGGCATAAATGTTTTTTTCGCTGGCGAGAGGCTGAGCATGTTGGTCGATCAGGAACTGCATACCCCGGCCAAAAAAACGGAGGTTATCTTCCGTAAACGGCTTACCGCGAAATGCGCCCCATAAAACGTGAAAGTGCTCGTCGAGGATAAACGTGCCGTCATACAGGTTATTGATCTTAAGGCCTGAACCCCAGGTTTTAGATAACCATGCGGTGTCTAACGTGGGTCGATATGCCTCTTTGACCGCTTCGTCCCAGACGGCATTGTCCAGCACCAGCGACCATACGCGATTCACCGAGGTTTGCACCGCCCCTTGCACCGACAGTGCCGTGCGGCGGTCGTCAATTTCGTTAGTTTTGGTGGTGATCAGATGAAGGGAAAGATAAAGCAGAGCCACGACCGAGATTATCAGACCTATCCCGGCCATAAAAATCATAACAAACAGCGTTTTCGCTGTAGGAATATTACGCCAGTGCAACAAATTTGCCATCCGGATCCCTCGCCCGTCGCCTGACTAATTGTAGTATTTATAGCGTACTACAGCCGGAGAATTTCGCTGCCTGATTCTTTCAGGCAGCGATCACATCAGGCGAGTTTTATCATTATCATACCGGCCAACAGCAGTACTACACCGACCCAGCCTTTGTTATTCAGACGTTGACCAAAAAGCACCCACCCCGCCGCCAGCGTGGCAGCAATACCAAACCCGCCCCACAACGCGTACGCCACGGAAAGGTCAATACCTTCTACGGCCTGAGACAGCGCACTAAACGCGGCCAGGACGGCGGCGAGAGACAATATACCGTAAATTTTACGCCGAAAACCGTCAGAGAATTTCAGAAAGACGTTAGCGACAATTTCCAGCACAATGGCGGCTGCCAGCCAGGCGCCGTGTACCCATTCAAACTGTTGCATGGGTCACCCCTTTCACCGCTTTCGCCGTTTTCACCGTTTTGGCGGGCTTTCGCGTACCGGATTTGATCAGCACAATGCCGAGTACCAGGGTCGCCAGACCCGCGATTTTCATCGCTGACAACGCTTCATCAAATAACAGCACACTAAACAGCGTAATAAATAAAATACCGATCCCTTCCCACAAGGCATAGGCGACGCCAAGGGCTATTTTTTTAACGGCAAACGAGAGAAAAATATACGAGAGGGTGATCATTACCAGCATCAAAATAAAACCAGTGTTGCCATGGCTAACACTCGCCCATTTCATCGACAACGTTCCGGTAATTTCGGTCGCAATTGCCAGTGCTAATAAAATCCAGTAAAACATGATACTTCTCCTGCTTGAGAATATAGTCCTGCGGATCTGCTGCATGCAGCAAACCAAAATAAAATCAGATAGCTCAGCGCGTCGCGCCAGCTCAGGCAGAAGAATGGGACTAAAGCGCGTTGCGCCAGAGCTGCTCACCAGCAAGCAGGAAGGTAGAAGAAGTACGAAGGTGTGTCGATGTAGAAAAAAACGTCCTGAACATATTGTCCATAATATTACAATTATCCGCAGTGTTGCTTCTCGTCATCGCGGATGATAATTGTCCTCGGTAGTTAAACACGCCTGATTTGTACCACAGCTGTAGATTTAACTCAAAACCTTTTCACTTCTTTACCTCAATCCTTCGATTTTTGGTAGCGCAGTTCGACCCGAATCACATTATTATAAACACCAGGAAGCAGAATTCAGGAATTAGCATGGCAAAACCAATCATCACGTTTAATGGCCTAAAAATAGTGATTATGCTGGCAATGTTAGTCATCATTCTCGTGGGAATTCGTATTGCGGCGGATATCATTGTCCCCTTTATTTTAGCGTTATTTATTGCCGTTGTTTTAAACCCGGTAGTACAACGGATGGTCAAATTTCGCATCCCCCGTGTGCTGGCGGTGTCATTACTGGTTGTCATCATTGTGATGGCGATGGTGCTTCTGCTGGCGTATCTGGGAACCTCATTAAATGAGCTCGCACGAACGCTGCCGCAGTACCGTTCATCGCTGATTATCCCCCTGAAAAGCATTGAACCGTGGCTACAACGTGCAGGAATTGGCGTTTCTGTGGATGAACTGGCGAAATATATCAACCCTAACGCGGCCATGACGCTGGTCACTAACCTGCTGACCCAACTCTCTAACGCCATGTCGTCTATCTTTTTACTCCTGTTAACCGTCGTCTTTATGCTCCTGGAAGTGCCACAACTGCCCGGCAAGCTAAAACAGATGATGGCAAACCCTGCAGAGGGGATGGCCGCCATTCAGCGCGCGATCGACAGCGTTTCGCATTATCTGGTGCTGAAGACCGCCATCAGCATTGTCACGGGTCTGGTCGCATGGGGAATGTTGGCGGCTCTGGATGTGCGTTTTGCTTTCGTATGGGGACTGCTGGCATTTGCGCTGAACTATATCCCTAATATTGGCTCGGTTCTGGCAGCGATTCCACCTATCGCTCAGGTACTGGTGTTCAGCGGATTTTACGACGCACTTGTCGTGCTGGCGGGATATCTGGCGATTAACCTGGTGTTCGGTAACATCCTTGAACCCCGGATCATGGGACGTGGATTAGGCCTTTCGACGCTGGTGGTTTTTCTGTCATTGATTTTTTGGGGATGGCTGCTCGGCCCCGTGGGTATGCTGCTCTCGGTGCCGCTGACCATCGTCGTTAAAATTGCCCTTGAGCAAACAACGGGCGGTCAGAGCATTGCGGTTTTGCTCAGCGACCTCAACAAAGCCTGATATAAAAAACGGCCTCCGCAGAGGCCGTTCACTTCATTGCCGGATGGCAACTCTCTTTAAAGCGCTTTCAGAATGGCATCCACGCTGGCTTTGGCATCACCAAACAGCATGTGGGTGTTTTCTTTAAAGAACAGCGGGTTCTGCACGCCTGCGTAGCCGGTGTTCATAGAGCGCTTGAAGACGATAACGTTCTGCGCTTTCCACACTTCCAGCACGGGCATACCGGCGATCGGGCTACGCGGGTCGTCGAGCGCCGCCGGGTTAACGGTGTCGTTCGCGCCAATCACCAGCACGGTGTCGGTGTCGGTGAAATCGTCGTTGATTTCATCCATTTCCAGCACGATGTCGTACGGCACTTTGGCTTCTGCCAGCAGTACGTTCATGTGGCCTGGCAAACGCCCTGCCACCGGATGGATACCGAAACGCACTTTGATACCGCGCGCACGCAGCTTCTCGGTGATTTCCGCCACCGGATACTGTGCCTGCGCCACCGCCATGCCGTAGCCTGGGGTGATGATCACCGAATGGGAGTTTTTCAGCATGTCAGCGGTGTCTTCCGCATTGATTTCGCGGTGTTCACCCACTTCTTCATCCGAACCGGTTGAAGAACCATCAGTCCCGAAACCACCGGCGATCACACTGATAAACGAGCGGTTCATCGCCTTACACATAATGTAAGACAGAATTGCACCCGAAGAACCGACCAGCGCGCCGGTTACAATCAGCAGATCGTTACTCAGCATAAAGCCCGCTGCCGCCGCCGCCCATCCTGAGTAGGAGTTCAGCATGGAAACCACCACCGGCATGTCCGCGCCGCCGATCGACGCCACTAAGTGCCAACCGAATGCGAGGGCAATAATGGTCATCACCAACAACGCGAGAACCTGTAAGCCGACGCTTTCAGTACGCACGAAGAGCACCATCAGCAGGAAGGAGACAACCAGCGCCGCCAGGTTCATTTTGTGGCGGTTCGGTAACATCAGCGGTTTGGAAGAGATCTTCCCACGCAATTTGCCAAACGCGACAACAGAACCGGTGAAAGTGACTGCACCAATAAAGATACCGAGGAACACTTCCGTCAGGTGAATGTTCACCAGAATCGGCTCCAGACCGGCTTCGTGGTACAGGTAGCTGTTAAAGCCAACCAGCACGGCAGCCAGACCGACGAAGCTGTGCAGAATTGCCACCAGCTCCGGCATTTCGGTCATTTCAACTTTCTTCGCCAGACGAATACCAATCGCGCCGCCGATGATCATCGCCACCAGAATCCAGGCAACGTTGCCAGTATCCGGGCCAAAAATCGTGGCAATCAGCGCAATCGCCATCCCGGCGATACCAAAGTTATTACCCTGCTGGGAGGTTTCATGTTTTGAAAGCCCCGCCAGACTGAAAATAAACAGGATCGCGGCAACAATGTATGCAGCTGTAACTAATCCTCCAGACATGTGTTACCCCTTAGTTTTTCCGGAACATTTTCAGCATGCGCTGAGTCACGGTGAAGCCACCGAAAATATTAATACTGGCGATAAGCACCGCAATAAAGCTCAGGAAGCTCACCCAGCCGCCCTGGCCGATTTGCAACAATGCCCCCACCACAATGATCCCCGAGATGGCGTTAGTGACCGACATCAATGGGGTATGCAGCGCGTGCGAGACGTTCCAGACCACGTAGTATCCCACCACGCAGGAAAGCGCGAACACCGTAAAGTGACCGAGGAACTCTTTCGGCGCCACATCCGCCAGCCAGCCGAAGAGGATAATTGCCAGGGCCATAAAGGCGAATTTACGCCACGGCGAAGCCGGTTTTGCGGGTTCTTTCGGTGCAGGAGCCGCTTTTGCCGCCGCCTGCGGTTGGGCAGAAACCTGGATTGGTGGTGCCGGCCAGGTGATTTCGCCATCGCGAACAACCGTGACGCCACGAATCACCACATCGTCGAAATCAACGGTGACATTACCGTCTTTTTCTTTGCACAACAGCTTGAGCAGATTGACAAGGTTAGTGCCATACAACTGGGAAGACTGCGTCGGCAGGCGACCCGGCAGATCGGTATACCCAATCACTTTCACGCCATTTTCGGTGGTCGTTATCTGGTTTGGCACGGTGTATTCACAGTTGCCGCCGTTTTGCGCGGCCAGGTCGACAATCACACTCCCGGCTTTCATGGAGTCAACCATTTCGCGGGTGATCAGTTTCGGCGCGGGTTTACCCGGAATAAGCGCCGTGGTGACGATAATGTCGACCTCTTTGGCCTGCGCCGCAAAGAGCGCCATTTCCGCTTTGATAAACGCTTCAGACATGACTTTGGCGTAGCCATCGCCGCTGCCTGCATCCTCTTTAAAATCCAGCTCGAGGAATTCAGCGCCCATACTCTGAACCTGCTCTTTGACCTCCGGACGGGTATCGAATGCGCGAACGATCGCCCCAAGGCTGTTTGCCGCGCCAATCGCCGCAAGACCCGCGACGCCTGCGCCAATCACCATCACTTTTGCCGGAGGAACCTTACCTGCCGCGGTTATCTGTCCGGTAAAGAAGCGGCCAAATTCATGCGCGGCCTCAACGATAGCGCGATAACCGGCAATGTTCGCCATTGAACTCAGGGCATCGAGAGACTGCGCACGCGAGATACGCGGCACGGAATCCATCGCCATGACGGTGACATTACGCTCGGCAAGTTTTTGCATTAATTCCGGGTTCTGCGCAGGCCAGATAAAACTGACAAGCGTCGTCCCGGCATTCAGCAACGGAATTTCTTCATCTTCTGGCGCGTTGACCTTCAGGATTATCTCTGACTGCCAAACCGCATTTCCATCCACAATTTCAGCGCCTGCTTGCACAAACGCCTTGTCGTCAAAACTTGCCAGTTGACCAGCGCCGCTTTCAATCGCGACGGTAAAACCCAGTTTCAGCAGTTGCTCAACCGTTTTCGGCGTCGCGGCGATACGGGTTTCATTGGTAAACCGCTCTTTTGGTATGCCAATTCGCATAATATTCCCTTCCATCGTTTTTTTTGATGATGGTTTGTCAGTGATCGCAAGATGCATACGCACACTTGCGGAAGAGGTAAGCGTTACCTCTGCAAAATAAAACAGTAACAAACTCTTTATAACCTACTGAAAATAGCGCCTGTGATCTAGCGCCAAAAAACAGTATTTATTGTTAAATTCGCAAAAGATGAACGATTCAGCTTGCAGACAGGGAGAATAACCTTGAAATAGCGCTCAAAGGCCGATAATCCGCTCAAGCGGAGCGGCAAAACATGATTTAGCGCCACCCACAAACATACATTTAACATTAAATTAACTTATGCAATTCATCGACTTCATTAGATTTAGCGCTTAAAAGCCTGTTTTTTAGACATATCATGGGATGTGACCGGCTTTGTAATGTCACGTGACACGTTGAGTGAAAAATGACGCAGACATTGGCAGGAATTAAATGCAATAATCAGCCACGTTTCTAGTCAATAACAATACCAGTACCTGGTTTGCGCAAGGCGAAGGATTATTTTTATGAAGCTTAAGAACACTCTCCTGGCGTCCGCACTTCTTTCTGCGACTGCTTTTTCAGTAAATGCAGCGACAGAACTGACGCCGGAGCAAGCGGCAGCACTGAAACCTTACGACCGTATCGTGGTCACCGGTCGTTTTAATGCCATTAGCGATGCGGTGAATGCTGCATCCCGCCGTGCAGATAAAGAAGGTGCAGCCTCTTTTTATGTTGTTGATACATCTGACTATGGCAGTGGCGGTAACTGGCGTGTCGTGGCCGACCTCTATAAAACTGATGCTGAAAAAGCAGAAGCCTCCAAAAATCGCGTGATTAACGGCATTGTCGAATTACCAAAAGATCAGGCTGTTGCACTGGAACCGTACGACACTGTAACAGTGCAAGGTTTCTTCCGTAACCAACCGGAAGTCAATGACGCGATCACCAAAGCGGCAAAACAGAAAGACGCTTACGCCTTCTTTATCGTTCGCCAGATTGACGCCAACCAGGGCGGTAATCAGCGTATCACCGCGTTCCTCTACAAAGAGGATGCGAAAAAACGTGTGATTCAGAGCACTGACGTGATTCCGGCTGATTCTGAAGCGGGACGCGCAGCACTGGCCGAGGGCGGTGAGGCAGCGAAGAAAGTTGAAATCCCAGGCGTTGCAGCAACCGCTGCGCCGAGCGCCGATGTGGGTCGCTTCTTCGAAACGCAATCAACCAAAGGTGGACGTTACACTGTCACGCTTCCAGACGGAACGAAAGTCGAAGAGCTGAACAAAGCGACGGCCGCCATGATGGTGCCTTACGACAGCATCAAGTTCACCGGTAACTACGGCAACATGACGGAAGTCTCGTATCAGGTTGCTAAACGTGCCGCGAAAAAAGGTGCCAAGTACTACCACATCACTCGCCAGTGGCAAGAGCGTGGTAACAACATGACCATCAGCGCCGATTTGTATAAATAAGGTGCATCAGTAGCAAAATAAGGCGGCTTTTTGCCGCCTTTAGTATTTTTAATCATAAATCTTCCCATGATTATTGCATGCGCTCTCTTCTCTCCGTAAAATCCCGCGCCTTGAGTTGCTTTCACTATTTTTATGCATTTTTGCAAAATAATTATTCTCCCACTCTCGTTTTTACAACTGGATAGCGATGGAAAAGAAACTGGGTCTGAGCGCGCTCACCGCGCTGGTACTAAGCTCAATGCTTGGCGCAGGTGTTTTCAGTCTGCCGCAAAACATGGCGGCAGTTGCCAGTCCGGCGGCATTGTTGATTGGTTGGGGTATCACCGGCGCAGGCATTTTACTGCTGGCCTTTGCCATGCTTATCCTGACGCGTATTCGACCCGACCTTGATGGCGGGATCTTCACCTACGCCCGTGAAGGCTTTGGCGAGCTGATTGGTTTCTGCTCCGCGTGGGGGTACTGGCTATGCGCGGTTATCGCCAACGTCTCCTATCTGGTGATTGTCTTTTCGGCCCTCAGCTTCTTTACCGATACGCCTGAGCTGCGCCTTTTTGGCGACGGCAATACCTGGCAGTCTATTATCGGCGCATCCGTGCTGCTGTGGGTGGTTCACTTTCTCGTGCTGCGCGGCGTGCAAACGGCGGCAAGCATTAATCTGGTCGCCACACTGGCAAAACTCCTGCCGCTCGGACTGTTTGTGATCCTGGCGTTCATGTTGTTTAAGCTCGACACCTTCCGTCTCGATTTTACCGGGCTGGCATTGGGCGTTCCGGTCTGGGAGCAGGTGAAAAACACCATGCTGATAACGCTGTGGGTGTTTATTGGCGTGGAAGGCGCGGTCGTCGTTTCCGCGCGCGCCAGAAACAAACGCGACGTTGGGCGCGCCACGCTGCTGGCCGTCATCTCCGCGTTGGGCGTTTATCTGCTGGTAACTCTGCTCTCTCTCGGCGTGGTTGCCCGCCCGGAACTGGCGGAGATTCGTAACCCGTCCATGGCCGGTCTGATGGTCAAAATGATGGGGCCATGGGGCGAAATTATTATCGCTGCGGGGCTGATTGTCTCGGTGTGCGGTGCCTACCTGAGCTGGACGATTATGGCGGCGGAAGTGCCTTTCCTGGCCTCAACGCACAAAGCATTCCCGCGTATTTTTGCGCGCCAGAACGCTCAGGGCGCACCGTCAGCGTCTCTGTGGTTAACCAATATCTCAGTTCAGGTTTGTCTGGTTCTGATTTGGCTCACCGGTTCCGATTACAACACGCTGCTGACCATTGCTTCAGAGATGATTTTGGTGCCTTACTTTTTGGTCGGCGCCTTCTTGTTGAAGATTGCCACCCGTCCTCTTCACCAGGCCGTGGGTGTCGGTGCCTGTATTTATGGTTTATGGTTGTTGTACGCGTCCGGCCCCATGCATCTGTTGCTGTCGGTAGTGCTATATGCACCAGGGCTGCTGGTTTTCCTCTACGCCCGCAAAACACATACGCATGATAATGTGTTAAACCGTCAGGAAATCGTCCTGATTGGCCTGCTGTTAATGGCTGCGGTTCCAGCGACGTGGATGTTGGTGGGGTAAGAATCGCCCCATCGTTTGATACCAAAAGGAGATTACGATGGGTAAGCATCCGTCCTTGCCAATTCTTATCACCGGTGGAGGCCGTCGTATCGGCCTCGCCCTCGCGTGGCACTTTCTGAATCAACAACAGCCCGTCATTGTGAGTTACAGGACGCGCTATCCAGCCATTGAGCATTTGCAAAAGGCCGGCGCGGTATGCATTCAGGCCGATTTTTCAACCGATGAACGTGTGCTGTCTTTTGCTGAAGAGGTTAAAGCACAGACTGACGGATTGCGTGCGATTCTGCATAATGCCAGCGCCTGGAAGCCAGAAACGCCCGATACGCCGCTCTGTGATGTGTTGTCAGCGATGATGCAGATCCACGTCAATACCCCCTACCTGCTCAACCACGCGTTAGAAAGCCTGTTAGTCGGTCGCGGACATGCCGCCAGCGACATTATTCACTTCACCGATTACGTTGTGGAGCGCGGCAGCGACAAGCACATTGCCTACGCGGCCAGTAAAGCGGCGCTGGACAACATGACCCGCTCATTTGCCCGAAAACTGGCCCCGGACGTCAAGGTTAACGCCATTGCCCCTTCACTCATTTTATTCAACGAAGGCGATGATGCGGCGTACCGCGAGCGGGCGCTGGATAAATCGCTGATGAAAACAGCGCCAGGTGAAAAAGAGGTCATCGACGTCGTGGATTACCTGCTCACCAGCAACTTTGTCACGGGACGTAGTTTTGCCGTTGATGGTGGACGCCACCTACGTTAATGCAGCTTGACCCAACAAACGATCAGCAACCAGGCGCTTCCCCCCCAGCACACGACCGAGCCACCAAGGGCGACAGGTAGGCGCATAAAACCGGTGAAGTACCACAATGAAACCAGATACACAAAATAGGGAATGATCGACCACATACTAAACACGATGGTCGTACGTAACGCCTCTACCCCGCGCTCACTGGCCACAATATAGTGTGCTATAAGCGCAAACGTAGGAAACAGAGGGATTAACCCGGCGATATAATAATTTTTTGTTTTTGCCAGCACACCGATCAACACTACCACCAGCGCACCCAGCGCGGCTTTTAAAACAAGTCCCATGCCTCTGCCTTAACACATCGATAACATCAGCCTCTAGCATAACGGAAGCGATCTCGTTTAGAAAAGATTAATAGCAGCGAAAACAGCGGCGGTGTATGTTGTCGTTTTATATTCATAATGAATGATATGAACACCATCGTATTTGTCGAAGATGAACCCGAAGTCGGCTCGCTGATTGCCGCCTATCTGGCCCGGCATGATATTGAGGTCGTGGTTGAGCCTCGGGGCGACCGGGCTGAAGAGGTTATTCTGCGAACGCAACCCGATCTGGTGTTGTTGGACATCATGCTACCGGGCAAAGACGGCATGACCATCTGCCGCGACCTGCGCGAGCGCTGGCATGGCCCCATCGTTTTGCTCACCTCGCTGGATAGCGATATGAATCATATCCTGGCGCTGGAAATGGGCGCCTGCGACTACATTCTGAAAACCACGCCGCCTGCCGTGCTGCTGGCTCGCCTGCGTTTACATCTACGTCAGAGCGAACAGTCAGCCCATACGAAAGGCATCCAGGACGCCATCGTCGCGCCGCATAAAACGCTACGTTTTGGCACCCTCGCCATCGACCCTATTAACCGTACGGTGGTGTTATCCGGCGAGCAGGTTTCACTTTCCACAGCAGATTTTGAGCTTCTGTGGGAGCTGGCAACGCATGCAGGGAAAATAATGGATCGCGATGCGTTGTTGAAAAACCTGCGGGGCGTCAGTTATGACGGTCTGGATCGCAGTGTGGACGTGGCAATTTCCCGTCTGCGGAAAAAATTGCAGGATAGCGCCACTGAGCCCTACCGAATTAAAACGGTTCGCAACAAAGGCTATTTGTTTGCTCCCCATGCCTGGGAAGATGCGCAGCACGATTGAACGTGACAACGTCACATTTGGCACCAAAGAAGGTTTTCTGGTTGTGACGTTAACCTCGCACGGCTATCATCCGTTTGTCGGGATCTCTCTAAACGGTAATGGCTCGAATGACAGGAATACTTAGATTTTAAGTGCAGCAAGGATTGCGGCTTCCATTTTCTCTGGGGTGGTGAACGGTGCAAAACGCGTGATCGGTTTGCCGTCGCGTCCGATCAGGAACTTAGTGAAGTTCCACTTGATTCGCCCCCCCAGCACACCGGGTAATTCTGCTTTCAGGTAACAAAACACCGGGTGCGTAGCGGCGCCGTTGACCTCCACTTTCTCGAACATCGGGAAGCTCACACCGTAGTTAATGTAACAGGTCTGAGCGATTTCGTCGGCGCCGCCGGGTTCCTGCTTACCGAACTGGTTGCAAGGGAAACCGAGCACCACCAGTCCCTGGGCGGCGTACTTCTTGTAGAGCGCTTCAAGGCCCGCGTATTGTGGCGTGAAGCCACAATGACTGGCGGTGTTAACCACCAGAACCAGTTTACCCGCGTAGTCGGCCATAGAGATGAGCTGGCCACGCAGGCTGGTGGCAGTCAGTTGATGAAAAGTGGTCATGTCGGAATCCTCAGAGCAGAACCCGTTCGACGAAGATATTGCCCGTTGTTCCCGGGGCACTCGGCGTGGGTCGTGGTGATTTAATCGTCGCTTATTAGAATATAACGCTTTCTTTATCATGGCCTTCCATGCCTGCCATTTAACACTATTCTTCCCGTAAATCCCGTCTTCTTGCACGCATGAGTGTTCTGGTTCCGTGGGCTGGGCCGCACAAAGACCGGACGTAGCCTTGCGGTGATGAATCCACCAGATAATTATGCATGCTGGAAATAAGTCAGCCTGAGTCAAGTCTGTCGTTTAGAACTTGACCCTGGAGGTTAGCCACAGGGTCTCACGATCACTAAGTAAGCTCGTCAGGCCAGCATACGAGGAGATCGTCCCGCTCGGTGTCGTCACGAATGGGCCGAAGAAATCGGTGTATTTCAATTCAATCTGATACCTGGACTGCACCATCGCGCTAAGACCAATAGAATAATTGCCCGTGTGCGCATTGCCCCCTAGTGGGACGGCAGATTCGCCTTTGAGGCCGACGGCATATGTCAATGGCATTGCCAGGTCAATCCCAGGGTACACCTGATCCCAGGTTGGCATAAAGTTCAGGTTCAAACTAAAGAAATCACGAGTAGACTTATCGATGCCGGTATACGCAGGATTACCACGATATTGCGCATATCCCTCGGTCACCGATAGTAAGCGATCCCAAGCCAGTTCGGCCACTACCGTAGCGCTATCGAAGAAAGGCGTTTTTCCGATTCCATTCACCCCGTTCAACACGGTATGAAAGGTGTTGCCAATCGCCCCACCGGTTTGACCATCCTGTGGCATCGCGCCGATGAAACCAGGCGTGCCTGCTTTAGCTGGCGACACCGTGAGGACTTGCTGGCTATTCAGAGGCATGTTTCGGCGGTAGCTCAAATCCAGACCGATTTTCACTCCGGCAATGTCTTTGGACAGGCTAAAGCCGTAGATGTCGATATCGCTCGCATAGGTAATGGCGTATTGATTGGTTTTCTGGTTGAACACTACCGTATCCGGCAACTGATCTGCGGTGCGGCGAAAGAACAGCCCCATCGTACCTCCGAACCAATCAGGGCTCCACTTCACATTCAAACCAAAGTCTCCGACCTTATTTGGTGTCACATCATCGCCATGCGTAGCGAGCTTACCGTTGGGCAGATATACTGTTTCACCGCCGTCTAACGCAAGGTCATACATGCCCATGTACGAACCGGACTCAGGAAAGCGTACGTGCTGCCAGTCAAGGAAATATTCTGCGCCGAACGACCAGGTGGAGGAGACCACGTAATCAGCAGTCACCTGGTTACGTGGGAGAAATATTTCAGTACGCTCGCTAAGTGGTGAACCAAACATCATTCCGAGATCAATCGGAAACTGGCCGTAGTTGATTCCATGCAGCGGAGCAAACAAGCTATTCCCCCATGACTGCAGGCTTTTACCCACACTGAGGTTGAGTTTTTGCTGGCCGAACTCGAAAGTACGATAGACGTAAGCTTCCAGCAACTGGCCAGATGGGCCTTCCGAAAAGCGTTTAGTGTACGGGCTGAGAGCGCCGGCAGTCGGCTTACCGTCCACCAAAGTGTTCGGTGTATTATTATTACTCTCTGGATTGCTGTAGGCCGGGTCGTACCAGGCCGAACCACTGACGCGAAACCCCATCTTCGTTTGGTAATCCAGCTGGAGTTCGCTTAATAGATTAAGGCGCTCGGTAACCATAGCACCCTTGCCGAAGTTTAGATCTCCATCGTTGCTGTTGGGGCTGTGCGTGATAGCCTGATCTTGCCCGCCTATTCGCTTACCCAAATTGAGCCTTACGGTGTTGTTCCAGTGGGCGTTCAGATCCGGGTTGTCGAAATTGAAGTCGAATGCCAGTGCAGACACCGAGAACAGAGCCGTCGCCACGGCGATGGTCAATTCAGGCAGATGCTTCCTGAAGTGCAAAGTGTCGTTTTTCTCTTGCATGGTTTTTCTCCTGCCTGAATGTAGCTAATCGCATTTGAAATCCCGCAAAATCGCATTCACCCTGTCCGGATTGCATTCCATTGCTCTGGAGTCACAATAACTGCATGCCCATCACAAGCATCCTGTCTCGCACCTCTGCAATTTTGGCGATTGGTAATTGACATTCTCCCCGGCCTAAAAAAGCCCGCCCCAGCGAAACCTCACTCTGATTCCCACCCCCGTATACTCCCGTCGACAGGCAGCCAGCGACATGCCGTACTGGTTAATGAACCAGCAGCATTGTTGCAAATTTAACAATGAGGAAGACCTATGTGTTATTGAAAGCCTTATATTTCAAAGACTCTGATTACCAGACATCTCGCATTGGGGTCATGCCGATCGCCTTCTTGTTCTTGTGGCTGCGTCGCACCGGGGGTTCTGTCACGAAATGACAGCTGCCGAACCTCATCAGAGCGAGTTTGGTTTGTTCGATGACGATAGATTTTATCGGAAGATTCAGTAAAGCGCGTACGCACTTTTATATGTCATCCAGAGGCGTTGGATGCCACCGAGAGGCTCTAGCCCGCGTGGTGCGCGGGATCTGGCTGCGGAACCGCATGTCGGATGACGTTTGCACTGTCATCAGTTGGAAAATTCTTGACGTTCAATGTGTAGTGGTAAGTATGCCTGAAACCCGCGCCATCCACTTTTAGAGATCTTCCGGCATACTGATTATGTCCCCTGAGGAGATCGCTTTGCGTAAGATCCGATTCACTGAATCACCTGATCATTGCCGTTCTGAAGTCCTTCGAGGCCGGACGGACCGCTAAGGATGTCTGCCGTGAAACCAGTATCTCTAAAGCCAGCGGTTAAAACTGGAAAGCTAAGTATGGCGATACAACTCTGACACTACCTTCCAGAGCTTTCCCCTGTTCGCTCACAGCACGAAGCGGAAGAACTGACTGAGCTGAAGGTCTGCTATGAGCGAGGAGCGGAAGTTCACTTAAGAGATTGAACACCGCCATGGTAACAGTACCGTCGTAAAAACGATTTACCTTCCTGTGAAGTGGCTTTTGTGTAGCAAGTTGCCTATTTTTTGGTTACCTAGTATAACTGATTGAAAATGCGTATTTGTTGAGGAGAATGCTTTGGGGGGATTACCGAGACCACGACCATCCATATTGGACGGTCTTAGGGTGGCTGGCATCGATGGTGGGCGAAAAGTTTACAAAGATACTACTGAACCAGTTTACTACACATGGGATTCCCTTCATGGAGAAATTGAAGTTTTCGATAAAAATGGAAGACATTTGGGGGTCGCGGACCCAGCTACGGGAATTATAATTAAACCTGCTGTTCGCGGACGCAGAATATCTAAACAAAACTAGGAGCTGCAGATGAATTTCATTGATTTGTGTATAAAAGGCGAAGTGTTCGATTTTGAGATCGACGATTACGTTGAAATGTGGCATGACGGAAAAGCTGGACAAGATCAGGAATTAAACGAATTTCTGGGTATGAATATGAATGAATACTCGCTTTGGGCCACTAAACCGTCAATACTGCCTTTTATCATAAAAGCTCATAAAAATAATAGTACTTTAGATGCGGGGCAAAACTTCGAACAACTAGCAATGGCAGCTAGAGCAAAAAATTCGTTGGAAGCTAAAAAAATTGAAAACTGGTTAAAAAAGATTGGTAAAGCATGATTAAACCTGAAGAAAAATTAGCGGCGCGTCTAATAAAAAGACACAAATTAAAACCGCCTTTTGATCTTTTAGCTTTAGTCTCTTTATATGCTGATGTTGAAGAGACCCATTTCCCTATTGCTGGGGATGGGATTACTATTGGTTTAGGAGGTAGTGCCACTCCATCAATCCTTATTAATTCAGAACAGGTAAAAACCAGGAAGAAATTCACATTAGCTCATGAACTCGGCCACGTAATCATCCCATGGCACACAGGCACTATTTTGTCTGATGAAAGTGACTTAACTCAAGGTGAATTTGAATACAGAGAAATGGAAGGTGAAGCCAACAGATTCGCAGCTGAATTACTAATGCCTACGGATTGGGTCGTGTGTGAATGTGAAAATGCAGTAACCGCTGAATCATTCATTAACAAAATTATTAATGACAGCGGTGTATCTCGGGATGCTGCATTAATAAAGATTTTTAACGTCATCAAGAAGCCAATTATATGCGTCGAAACAGATTGCTTTGATAACATAATTAAAATATACAAACCCAAAAATTGTGTAAGCCCATCGTTTGACTTCTTAAAGGAGCATCTAAGCCAGGATTCAATAAATGAAAATATAAACATCCCATTTCAATACGAAAATTTCAATCTATTAGATAGATTCATGCACACTTACTCATTTGATAATGTAGGGTTTGTATGTTCTGACAAAAGGGAATGGAGAGACATCCTAGACGATATAATAAGTCTTGTTGATACTGATAACCCGCAAAAGTTGAAACTTAGCGTTAATGCAACTCTTGCGTCAAAATATCAAAGTCACAAGTCATCATTTGGTGTGCAAGAGTTATGCTCAAATATACTGATGGGTTTTTCTGGCGTTAAAAAATTTGAAGGCATACATAACAACCCGAACTTTAAAATTTACATTTACAAAAGGGTTATTGAGTTATTAGAAAAAGACAAGAATAAAAAAAATGGATGTTGATGTTTTTAAACACACATCTAAAGAATTTGTTAAGACAATAGATCTGCATGGCGGTAAATAACACAGGCCTAAATTTTTTGTTTTTATATATCATAACTTATGTGGATTGGTCATTAGACAATGATGAATAGTGTGCCAATGTCACTAATCTGAATCTATTTTGCATTCGATCAAAAGTAATTTTTCTAACACAGTCCTGATGGGTGATTTAAAAAATGCTATAGACCGATATACATTTCCAATGTCCGCTCCTGGCACTTAGCAGACAGGCTCGTGGCATGACATCGGTTATGAGCGAGGAGCGGGCATAGAGAATTTGGAAGAAGTGAAACCCAGAATCTGCATTTTGGTTTTATGCCGCGAGCACTGCGGAGTAAGCTAATTGCACATTATTCTGCGATCTCCATTAATTCGATCTGGAATGTTGCCGTTCGTAGGACAAACCTACGTCACCGTCTGTATCAAACACGTCACACATACGCCTGCTGGATGCTCTCTGCTGGCGCCAATCCTGCATTTATCGCGAGCCAAATGGGCCATGAGAATGCAGAAATGGTTTATACAGTGTACTCTGCCTGGATAAGCGCGCTTGACGGCGATCAGATTGCATTTCTGAACCAGCGTATAAGTGGATATCGTCATGCCCCCCACATGCCCCCAGGGGTCAAGGCGAACTAGCTAACGTATTGAACTTCCGGTAAATTATCATGAAAAAGCTGTTTGTGCAGTTTTATCTGTTACTGTTTGTCTGCTTTCTGGTCATGACCTTGCTGGTGGGTTTGGTTTATAAATTCACGGCCGAGCGCGCGGGCAAGCAATCTCTCGACGATTTGATGAAAAGTTCGCTGTACCTTATGCGTAGCGAACTGCGCGAAATTCCTCCCAGCGATTGGGGAAAAACCCTTAAAGAGATGGACCTCAATCTCTCGTTCGATCTGCGTGTCGAACCGCTGGCTAAATTCAAGCTGGATGGCGTCACAACTCAGCGACTGCGGGAAGGCGATATCGTCGCGCTTGACGATCAATACACGTTTATTCAGCGTATCCCGCGCAGCCACTACGTGCTGGCCGTGGGGCCGGTGCCGTATCTCTATTTTCTGCATCAAATGCGTTTGCTGGACATGGCGTTGATGGCCTTTATCGCTATCTCCCTCGCCTTTCCGGTTTTTATCTGGATGCGGCCACACTGGCAGGAGATGTTAAGGCTGGAATCCGCAGCGCAACGCTTCGGCGAGGGGCATCTCACCGAGCGGCTCCATTTTGACACGGGCTCCAGTTTCGAACGGCTGGGGATCGCCTTTAACCAAATGGCGGACAACATCAACGCCCTTATTGCCAGCAAGAAACAGCTTATCGATGGCATTGCCCACGAGCTTCGCACTCCGCTTGTGCGTCTGCGCTATCGCCTGGAGATGAGCGACAACCTGAGCGAACAAGAGTCGCTGGCGCTTAATCGCGATATTGGTCAACTGGAGGCGTTGATTGAGGAATTACTGACCTACGCTCGCCTCGATCGGCCGCAAAATGAATTAAAGCTCACCGTCCCCGATCTCCCCGCCTGGCTGACTGCCCATCTTGACGATGTGCAAAGCGTCAATCCTGAACGTGAAGTCCATCTGAGCCACCTGGTATCAGGCGATTACGGCGCGCTGGATATGCGACTGATGGAGCGCGTACTGGATAACCTGCTCAACAATGCCTTGCGCTATTGCCATTCCACCGTGCATATCAGCCTGTTGTTAGCGGGCAATCACGCCACCCTGCTCGTTGAGGATGATGGGCCGGGTATCGCCCCCGATGCGCGTGAACGCATCTTTGAGCCGTTCGTACGCCTGGACCCCAGCCGGGATCGCGCTACCGGCGGTTGTGGACTCGGATTAGCTATCGTGCACTCTATTGCGCTGGCGATGGGCGGCAGTGTGAACTGTGCGGAAAGCACGTTGGGCGGCGCACAGTTTAGTTTCAACTGGCCGGTCTGGCACGATATCGTCGATTTCCCCTCTGTCAGGCCTTAATCGCACGGTGGTCAGGCGTGGAATGATGTGATATATAAAAAGTATGTTGTAACTAAAATGGTGAACATATGGCCCGTTACGATCTCGTTGAACGCCTGAATGGAACCTTTCGCCAGATTGAGCAAGAACTGGCAGCCCTGACGGAAAATCTTGAGCAGCATACCCTGCTGATGGCGCGCGTCTTTTCTCTGCCAGAAGTGACAAAAGAGGCCGAACATTCACCACTGGAAACCATCGACGTTAAACAGCATCTGGGGAAAGAAGCCGAAGCGCTGGCATTGCGCCATTACCGTCACCTGTTTATCCAGCAACAGTCTGAAAACCGCAGCAGCAAAGCCGCCGTACGTCTGCCGGGGGTGCTCTGTTATCAGGTTAACCATGCCACGCAGGCGATGTTCGAAAACCAGATACAACGCATCAACCAGTTAAAAACCACCTTTGAACATCTTGTGACGGTCGAATCCGCCCTTGCGCCAAATGCACGTTTCGAGTGGGTGCACCGGCATTTGCCTGGGCTTATTACGCTGAATGCTTACCGCACACTGACGGTTATTCGGGATCCGGCCACCCTGCGGTTTGGCTGGGCAAACAAACATATCATCAAGAATTTGCGCCGTGATGATGTGCTGGCGCAACTGGAAAAGAGTCTGAGTTCGCCGCGTAGCGTTTATCCGTGGACCCGCGAAGAGTGGCAGACCAAACTGGAGCGCGAATATCAGGATATCGCCGCCCTGGGGCAACACGCCAGACTGAAGATTAAACGACCGGTGAAAGTACAGCCTATCGCCAGAGTCTGGTATAAAGGGCAGCAAAAGCAGGTTCAGCATGCCTGTCCGACACCGCTTATCGCGTTGATTAATACGGATAACGGTGCTGGCGTACCGGATATTGGTGAATTGTTAAACTACGATGCTGAAAATATTCAGCACCGTTTTAAACCACAGGCACAGCCGTTACGATTGATAATCCCACGGCTGCACCTGTATGTGGCGGATTAATGGCCCGGTTTCATACTGCCGACCATCAATTCCGGGCGAACCCAACTGTCGAACTCCGCTTCCGTCAGATAGCCTAACGCCAGGGCTGATGCTTTCAACGTCAGCCCTTCTTTATGCGCTTTTTTGGCGATTTCTGCGGCTTTGTCATAGCCGATATGCGTATTGAGCGCCGTCACCAGCATCAGCGATTCGTTGAGTAACTGGTTGATACGCCCACGATTCGGCTCGATCCCCACGGCACAATGCGCGTTAAAACTCTCCATACCGTCTGCCAGCAAGCGAACAGATTGCAGAAAGTTATGAATCACCATCGGACGATAGACGTTAAGCTCAAAATTGCCCGATGCCCCGCCCATATTCACCGCCACATCATTGCCCATCACCTGGCAACACAGCATGGTCAGCGCTTCGCACTGGGTCGGGTTCACTTTTCCAGGCATTATCGAACTTCCCGGTTCATTTTCTGGGATCTCAATCTCGCCAATCCCACAGCGTGGGCCTGACGCCAGCCAGCGTACATCGTTGGCAATTTTCATCAACGACGCCGCCAGCCCCTTTAACGCACCGTGCGCATGAACCAGTGCATCACAGGTCGCCAGCGCTTCAAATTTGTTCGGCGCAGTGACAAACGGCGCACCGGTACTGACCGCCAGTTCATCCGCCACGCGGCGGGCATACTCTGGATGGGTATTCAGCCCGGTTCCCACGGCCGTTCCGCCCAGCGCCAGTTCCGCAACGTGCGGCAAGCTATTTTCAATGTGGTTGAGATTGTGTTCCAGCATCGCCACCCATCCCGAGATCTCCTGTCCGAGCGTCAGCGGTGTTGCATCTTGCAGGTGTGTACGACCAATTTTGACAATATCCGCAAAAGCGTGGGATTTTTCAGTGAGCGTTTTGGTCAACACCTTCAACTGTGGGATCAGTTGATTACGCAGCGCCAGCAACGCAGCGACATGCATCGCCGTCGGGAAAACGTCGTTCGAACTCTGACTTTTATTGACGTCATCATTCGGATGCACTTTACGTTCCATGCCGCGAACGCCGCCCAGCAGCTCGCTGGCGCGGTTTGCCAGCACCTCGTTCATGTTCATATTGCTCTGGGTTCCCGACCCGGTCTGCCAGATAGCCAGCGGGAACTCATCAGCATGTTTGTCAGCCAGCACTTCATCTGCCGCCTGCCTGATAGCAGAGGCTTTTTCTGCCGACAGTAATCCTAAATCTTCGTTGACCTTTGCCGCTGCGCGTTTGGTCAGCGCCAGCGCGTGGATCAGTGAGACGGGCATTTTCTCCGTAGAAATACGAAAATGCTCCAGCGAACGCTGGGTTTGCGCGCCCCAGAGCTTGTCTGCCGGGACATCAATCGCGCCCATCGAATCTTTCTCGCGGCGTACCGTTACCATGACCTGCTCCTTATACAATCATTTGATTAGGTTATGTTTCGACATGGCCCACTTGCTTGCAATCTTATAAGTATCAACGAAATCGGCACCACCATTTGGTGGTTTGTGCGGTAAAAAAAACCGCCCCGAAGGGCGGCTGACGTTACTTAACGCAGCGTGCGCACTGCGACGTTTGAATCTGTTGGAAGAAATCGTTGCCTTTATCATCGACAAGAATAAAAGCCGGGAAATCTTCGACTTCGATTTTCCAGATAGCTTCCATCCCCAGTTCAGGATATTCCACACACTCCAGGCTCTTAATACTGCCCTGAGCCAGTACCGCCGCCGGGCCGCCAATACTGCCAAGATAGAAACCACCGTGTTTATGACAGGCATCGGTGACCTGTTGGCTGCGGTTGCCTTTCGCCAGCATGATCATACTGCCACCAGCCGACTGGAGCTGATCCACATAGGAATCCATACGTCCTGCGGTGGTTGGGCCAAGCGAACCCGAGGCATACCCTTCCGGCGTTTTCGCCGGGCCGGCGTAGTAGATAGGATGGTCTTTCACGTACTGCGGCAAACCTTCACCGTTATCGAGTCGCTCTTTCAGCTTCGCGTGAGCAATATCGCGCCCCACAATAATGGTGCCGTTCAACGATAAACGCGTCGATACCGGATACTGAGACAGTTGCTCAAGGATAGCCTTCATCGGGCGATTAAGGTCGATCCGGACCGCCTCACCTTCACCGGCCTGACGTAACGCTTCCGGGATGTATTTCCCCGGGTTATGTTCGAGTTTTTCTACCCAGATACCTTTACGGTTGATCTTCGCCTTGATGTTGCGATCCGCAGAGCAGGAAACGCCCATCCCCACCGGACATGATGCACCGTGACGCGGTAAACGAATTACCCGGATGTCATGTGCGAAATATTTCCCGCCAAACTGCGCGCCCAGCCCAAGATTTTGCGCTTCGATTAGCAGCTCTTTTTCCAGTTCGACATCACGAAACGCCTGGCCGTGCTCGTTACCTTCGGTTGGCAGCTCGTCATAATATTTTGCCGACGCCAGTTTGACGGTTTTCAGCGTCGCTTCCGCCGAGGTGCCGCCAATCACAAAGGCGATGTGGTACGGAGGGCAAGCCGCCGTCCCCAGCGTGCGCATCTTATCGACCAGGTAATTTTTCAATTTTCCAGGTGATAACAGGGCTTTGGTTTCCTGATACAGATAGGTTTTGTTCGCCGACCCGCCGCCTTTGGCGATACAGAGGAATTTATACTCGTCGCCATCGACGCTGTAGAGATCAATCTGTGCAGGCAGGTTGGTGCCGGTATTGACCTCTTTGTACATATCCAGCGCGGCGTTTTGCGAATAGCGCAGGTTATCTTCGATGTAGGTGTTATAGACACCGCGGGCAAGCGCGGCTTCATCGCCGCCACCCGTCCAGACACGTTGGCCTTTTTTACCGACGATAATCGCCGTGCCGGTATCCTGGCAGGTGGGCAAAACACCTTTCGCCGCGATGTCGGAGTTACGCAAGAATTGCAGCGCAACATACTTGTCGTTTTCGCTGGCATCCGGGTCATGCAGAATATCAGCCACCTGTTGCTGGTGCGCGGGACGCAACATAAAAGAGGCATCATGGAATGCCTGTCGGGCGACGAGGGTTAAGGCTTGTGGATCTACCTTAAGCACTTCCTGCCCGGCAAACTCGGCAACGGAAACATGCTCACTGGTCAGTAGATAATATTCGGTGTCATCCTTTTGGAGGGGAAAAGGATCCTGATAATGGAAGGGTTTGTTTGACATTGTACTCTCACTTACAGCTCGGTCTGTTTAGATTCTGGGCAGATTTTCCAAAGCCCTGCTAAAAAACAATTCACCTATCCTACACATTTTTTTAACAAAAACTGAGACAAGGACGACTTTTTACGTGCGGAGGTTACTTCCACAGGGTTTCTTGCTTTAATACACCCATTAATCTCCACATTTAGACAAGGCTTGATAATGCAAAAACTCATCAACTCAGTGCAAAACTATGCCTGGGGAAGTAAAACTGCGTTAACAGAACTCTATGGGCTCGCCAATCCGTCTCAGCAGCCGATGGCTGAACTCTGGATGGGGGCGCACCCGAAAAGCAGCTCTAACGTTCAGGATGCTAACGGTCAGACCGTCTCATTACGCGACGTTATCGACAGCAACAAATCTGCACTGCTTGGCGATGCGGTCGCCAACCGCTTTGGTGAGCTGCCGTTCCTGTTTAAAGTGCTGTGCGCCGCTCAGCCGCTCTCCATTCAGGTACACCCGAACAAACACAATTCGGAACTCGGATTTGCGAAAGAGAATGCTGCGGGTATCCCGATGGATGCCGCAGAGCGCAACTATAAAGATCCGAACCACAAACCTGAGCTGGTTTTCGCCCTGACGCCATTTTTGGCGATGAATGCGTTTCGTGAGTTTTCCGAAATTGTCTCCCTGCTACAGCCTGTTTCCGGCGCACACCCGGCCATTGCGCACTTCCTGCAAGCGCCTGACGCGGAACGCCTGAGCCAACTCTTTGCCAGCCTGCTCAATATGAAGGGTGAAGAAAAATCCCGCGCGCTGGCGGTGTTAAAAGCCGCACTGAACAGCCAGCAAGGCGAGCCGTGGCAGACTATCCGTGTTATCTCTGAGTTTTACCCGGATGACAGCGGCCTTTTTTCACCGCTGCTGCTGAATGTGGTCAAACTGAACCCTGGCGAAGCCATGTTCCTGTTTGCCGAAACTCCGCATGCGTACCTGCAGGGCGTGGCGCTGGAAGTTATGGCGAATTCCGACAACGTGCTGCGTGCCGGATTAACACCAAAATACATTGATATCCCGGAACTTGTCGCCAACGTTCAGTTTGTGGCAAAGCCCGCGTCGCAACTGCTGACCACCCCGGTCAAAAACGGTGCGGAACTGGACTTCCCTATTCCGGTGGATGATTTTGCGTTTTCCCTGCATGACTTGTCTGCGCAGGAAACGGCAATCGCCCAGCAAAGCGCGGCGATTCTGTTCTGCGTTGAGGGTGAAGCGCTACTGAGCAAAGGCGAACAGCGGCTGGTGCTTAAACCAGGGGAATCGGCCTTTATCGGCGCACAAGAATCTCCGGTTTTTGCCAGCGGCGTGGGCCGTTTAGCCAGGGTTTATAACAAGCTTTAGCAACATACTGAATTTTTTAACAACTCTTGCTAAGCTAGTAAGTGGCTTTTAACTTATCCAGGCGGATTCTCCCGCCTGGTTTCATTTTATGGATAATCAATATGAAAAAATCGCTGGTAGCTGCGGGAGTCATCGTTGCACTTGGCATCGTCTGGACGGGTGGCGCCTGGTACACAGGGAAGAAACTGGAAACGCATCTTTCCGGGATGATTTCTGAGGCGAATACCCAACTTAAACTGAATTCACCTGAAGCAAACATCGAACTCAGTTATCAGAACTACCAGCGCGGCGTATTTAGCAGCCAGTTGCAGTTGGTGGTAAAACCCATCGCGGGCAAAGAGAGTCCATGGATGAAACCAGACCAAAGTCTGGTGGTGAATGAAGCGGTCGATCACGGCCCCTTCCCGTTCGCCCAGTTGAAGACGCTGAATCTTGTCCCTTCAATGGCCTCAGTAAAAACCACTCTGGTGAACAACGCGTTTAGTAAACCGTTGTTTGATTTCGCCAAAGGTGAGTCACCGTTCGAAATTAACTCCCGCATCGCCTACAGCGGCGACACGCGCTCCAATATCGCTATCATGCCGTTGAACTATGAAAATGAAGGCGAGAAAGTGGCATTCAGCGGAGGGGAATTCCAGCTCGATGCAGACCAGGATGGGAGCATCATTTCTCTGACGGGTGAAGCGAAAAGCGGACTGGTTGATGCCGTCAATGAATACAACCAGAAAGTACAAATCACCTTTAATAACCTGAAAACCGACGGCGCCAGCAGCGTCGCCAGTTTTGGCGGGCGCATTGGCAACCAGCAGTTGTCGGTCGAAAAACTGGCAATCTCCGTCGAAGGTAAAGAGATGTCGGTGCTGGAAGGCATGAACATCAGCGGGAAATCCGAACTGACGCCGGATGGTAAAACCATCAACAGCCAACTGGATTACGCGCTTAAGAGTCTTAAAGTTCAGGGGCAGGATTTGGGAAGCGGTCAACTGACGTTGAAAGCAGGCCAGATTAATGCTGAAGCCTGGCACCAGTTTAGTAAGCAGTATAACGCGCAAACACAAGCGCTGTTGGCACAGCCAGACGTGGCGCAAGATCCTGAGCTTTATCAGCAAAAAGTGACTGAAGCGTTTTTCACCGCCCTGCCGCTGCTGTTGAAAGGCGAACCGGTGATAACCGTCGCACCATTGAGCTGGAAAAACGCCAAAGGTGAAACTGCGCTGAATTTATCTCTTTTCCTGAAAGATCCGACAACCACCACCGCTGAGCCGCAAAGCCTGGCGCAGGAGCTGGACCGTTCGGTCAAATCCCTTGAGGGTAAACTGACGATCCCGGTGGATATGGCCGTTGAGTTCATGACGCAGGTCGCAAAGCTTGAAGGCTATCAGCAGGAAGAAGCGGCCAGTATGGCAAATCAACAGGTAAAAGGTCTCGCCGCGATGGGACAAATGTTCCGTATCACGACGATGCAGGATAATACCATTGCCACCAGCCTGCAGTACGCCAACGGTCAGGTGACGCTTAACGGGCAAAAAATGCCGTTAGATGAGTTTGTGGGGATGTTCGGCGTGCCAACGCTGCCTGTTCCACAAGCGCCTGCTACACCGCAGCCGTAATGTTTCAAACGCAGTGTGCCCGATGACATGATGTTCATCGGGCAATTCCTTCAGCGACGGGGTCAGCCGTTGCGCCAGGACGCTTACTTCTGCGTGATAAGTCGGGCCGAAATGGTCTGACTACGCGACACGCTCTCTTCGTGACCGATCTTCTGCAAAATACGCTCCGCCAGGGTATACCCTATCTCGCGAGCCGGGGTACTGGCCCAGACAATGGGCAAATCGTCCAGCGCATGTTCCGCAACATCGGCAAACGCCGCCAACGAAATTTGCTGATCAAAATAGCGATCCACGCCGCTTTCGCCACTTTGACGACCTGCCCGCATCAACCCAAACCACGCGCCCATCGCGATAGTTTCGTTGTAGCAGACCACCGCGCTGATGGTCGGGTTGTGACGCAGCAAGGCGGCGATCGCTTCGGCTGCCTGCTTCTGGCTGGAAACACATTCCAGCACCCAGTCGCTGTGAAACGGCAAACCGAATTTTAAGAGGGTTGCGCAATAGCCGCCAACGCGCTCAGCCCGGGTCAGCGATGAACTTTGCCCCCCGAGCCATGCAATGCGCTGATGCCCATGACGAATGAGATGTTCGGTCAGCAACTGCGCCGCCTGCATGTTATCGGGGCGAACCGTATCCACTTCATCAAGGTAACTGGCGCGTGAAGCAAACACCACCGGGATCCCTTTCTCCTCGGCGCGTTGTCGCAAGGTATCGCTGCTGCCCGCCGCGCCGGCAATCACCACGCCATCGACGCCCTGATTGAGTAACATAGAAAAACGCTGCGTTAGCTGTTCGCCGTCCTGCCCGCCGTGAAGAAGAAAAACCATCCGCCCCTGCGACTCCAGCGCTTCCGTCAACCCGGCGGTCAGTTCTGCATAAAAAGAGGCCGACAGGTCACGCACAATCAAGCCAATGACGCCACTCTGCCCGCCACGCAGCGCCGAAGCCTGACGGTTGCGAACAAACCCGAGCTGTTCAATTGCCGCATTCACCCGTTCGCCGGTGGCCGACGAAATGCGGCCTTTGCCGCTAAGAACCAGGGAAACGGTACTGACTGAGACGCCTGCTGCCAGCGCAACATCATGGATAGTAATTTTTTTGGCTATGGCCATGAAAACTGAAAACTCCCCCGAAAACGTGATCTACCCGTGCCTTGACCGGATAGAGATAAAACGTTTTATCAATTACTTATATTTATACGCTTTATTATCGTTCGGTAATGTGATTTACGCCGCACTAAAATTAGGTAAAACGTTTTATCTTCTCGTCCCACAAACCTAAAACAGAGCTTTCTTTTCACAAGGAATCGTTAGATGACGACGAGAACAACGCCAAAAATAACCTTATGGGAGTTTTTTCAGCAACTGGGGAAAACGTTTATGTTGCCCGTGGCCCTGCTCTCTTTCTGCGGGATCATGCTGGGCATCGGTAGCTCTCTGAGCAGCCATGACGTTATCACGCTGATCCCGGCGTTGGGGAATCCTGTGCTACAGGCCCTGTTTACCTGGATGAGTAAAGTCGGCTCCTTTGCGTTCAGTTTCCTGCCGGTGATGTTCTGTATCGCCATCCCGCTCGGACTGGCGCGCGAAAACAAAGGCGTTGCCGCCTTTGCCGGATTCGTCGGCTATGCCGTGATGAACCTTGCCGTGAACTTCTGGTTAACCGCGAAAGGGATCCTGCCGACCACCGACGCGGCGATTCTGAAAGCCAACAACGTACAGAACATTTTGGGGATCCAGTCGATCGACACCGGGATCCTCGGCGCGGTTATCGCCGGTATTATTGTCTGGATGCTGCATGAGCGTTTTCATAACATCCGTCTGCCGGACGCGCTGGCCTTCTTTGGCGGCACCCGTTTTGTTCCGATCATCTCCTCCGTGGTGATGGGACTTGTCGGCCTGGTTATCCCGCTGGTGTGGCCTGTCTTCGCGATGGGTATCAGCGGGCTGGGACACATCATTAACAGTGCCGGTGATTTCGGCCCGATGATTTTTGGTACCGGCGAACGCCTGTTGCTGCCGTTTGGCCTGCACCATATTCTGGTGGCCTTGATTCGCTTCACCGAAGCGGGCGGCACGCAGGACGTTTGTGGCCATAGCGTCAGTGGCGCATTGACTATTTTCCAGGCACAACTGAGCTGCCCGACCACTCACGGTTTCTCTGAAAGCGCGACCCGCTTCCTGTCTCAGGGTAAAATGCCGGCTTTCCTCGGCGGTCTGCCAGGCGCGGCACTGGCCATGTATCACTGCGCCCGTCCGGAAAATCGTCACAAAATTAAAGGGCTGCTGATTTCAGGTCTGATCGCCTGCGTCGTCGGCGGAACGACAGAACCGCTGGAATTCCTGTTCCTGTTTGTCGCTCCCGTGTTGTATGTGATTCATGCCCTGCTGACTGGCCTCGGCTTCACCGTTATGGCGATTCTGGGCGTCACTATCGGTAACACTGACGGCAACATCATCGACTTTGTGGTGTTCGGTATTCTGCATGGCCTCTCAACGAAGTGGTATCTGGTGCCGGTGGTGGCCGCCATCTGGTTTGCGGTCTACTACGTGATTTTCCGCTTCGCCATTACCCGCTTTAATCTGAAGACGCCGGGTCGCGATACGGAAATTGCCAGCAATATTGAGAAAGTGGTGGCCGGTGCGCCAGGAAAATCCGGCTATAACGTTCCGGCCATCCTCGCCGCGCTGGGTGGCAGTGACAATATCGTCAACCTGGATAACTGCATTACACGTTTACGTTTGTCGGTTAAGGACATGTCGCTGGTGAATGTACAGGCGCTGAAAGACAATCGTGCCATCGGCGTGGTACAGCTCAACCAGCACAATTTACAGGTGGTCATTGGCCCGCAGGTACAGTCTGTTAAAGACGAAATGGCCAGTCTGATGAACACCGTTCAGGCATAAGGATAGCGATATGTTCGATTTTTCGAAGGTCGTCGACAGGCACGGAACCTGGTGTACGCAGTGGGATTATGTCGCCGACCGTTTTGGTTGCGCCGATCTGCTGCCGTTTACCATCTCGGATATGGATTTCGCCACTGCCCCCTGCATTCTTGAGTCGCTGAATCAGCGCCTGACACACGGGGTTCTGGGGTACAGTCGGTGGAAAAACGAGGAATTTTTAGGCGCCATTAGCCATTGGTTTTTGACGCGCCACCAGACCCCGATTGACCCTCAATCGGTGGTGTACGGCCCCTCCGTTATCTATATGGTGTCTGAGTTGATCCGCCAGTGGTCCAATGTGGGCGAAGGCGTGGTCATCCATACCCCGGCTTATGATGCTTTTTATAAAGCCATTGAGGGGAACCAACGCACCGTTGTGCCTGTTGAACTGGAAAAACGTGGAAACGACTGGTTCTGCGACATGGCGAAGCTCGAGGCTGTACTCGCTCGCCCTGAGTGCAAGATCCTGCTGTTGTGCAGCCCACAGAATCCCACGGGCAAAGTCTGGACTCGTGATGAACTGGAGAGCATGGCAGCGCTTTGTCATCGTCACGGTGTTCGGGTTATTTCTGATGAGATTCATATGGATATGGTGTGGGGAGAACAACCTCACATCCCCTGGAGCAACGTGGCGCGCGGTCACTGGGCGCTGCTGACCTCCGGTTCCAAGAGTTTCAATATCCCGGCATTAACCGGGGCATACGGGCTTATCGAAGATGAAAGTAGTCGGGATCACTACCTGAGCGCCCTGAAAGGCCGCGATGGTTTGTCTTCACCGGCAGTACTGGCGCTTACCGCGCACATTGCCGCCTACCAGGACGGCGCGGAGTGGCTCGATGCGCTACGCGACTACCTCAGAGAAAACCTGGACTTTATTGCGCAGTCACTGAATACGGCATTTCCGGAACTGAACTGGCAGGCGCCGCAATCCACCTATCTGGCGTGGATCGATCTTCGTCCGTTAAACATTGATGATAAAGCATTGCAGGATGCGCTGATTTATCAGGAAAAGGTCGCCATTATGCCGGGCTATACTTACGGTCAGGAAGGCCGGGGATTTGTGCGACTGAACGCCGGTTGTCCCCGCGTCAAACTTGAAAAAGGCGTCACCGGTTTGATCAACGCGATTCGGGCCATACGCTAACTCTGGTTGCGCAATGAAATTAATCATTGCGCAACATAGATTTTACCCCCCGTTTGTTTTTATAATAGCGAGCACTTTTATATTCAAAAAATGAGTGCGACCATGATTGATACTTCCCTTCCGTTAACTGATGTTCATCGCCACCTTGATGGCAACATTCGTGCCCAAACTATTCTTGATCTTGGCCGCCAGTTTAATTTGACCCTCCCTGCTCAAACACTTGAAACCCTGATCCCGCATGTGCAGATAACCTCGACAGAGCCTGACCTGGTCAGCTTCCTGTCCAAACTGGACTGGGGTGTGAAAGTGCTGGCCTCGCTGGATGCCTGTCGTCGCGTGGCCTACGAGAACGTGGAAGATGCCGCACGTAACGGGTTGCATTATGTTGAACTGCGTTTTTCACCGGGTTACATGGCAATGGCGCATCAACTCCCGGTAGCGGGCGTGGTCGAAGCGGTCATCGCTGGCGTGCAGGAAGGCAGCCGGGCGTTCGGTGTTGAAGTACGACTGATAGGCATCATGAGCCGCACATTCGGTGAAGCGGCATGTTTGCAGGAGCTTGAAGCATTGCTGACCCACCGTGACAGGATCACCGCCCTCGATTTGGCTGGCGACGAACTCGGATTCCCCGGCAGCTTGTTCCTGTCGCACTTTAATCGCGCACGTGACGCTGGCTGGCATATTACCGTCCACGCAGGCGAAGCGGCCGGCCCGGAGAGTATCTGGCAGGCTATCCGTGAACTGGGCGCTGAGCGAATTGGGCATGGCGTAAAAGCCGTTGAAGATCGCGCGTTAATGGATTTTCTGGCGGAGCAGCGTATCGGTATTGAATCGTGTCTGACCTCCAATATTCAGACCAGCACCGTCGCCTCGCTCGCCGTACACCCGCTGAAAACGTTCCTTGAGCACGGCGTGATGGCAAGCCTCAATACCGATGATCCCGCCGTGCAAGGGGTAGACATTATTCACGAATACACCGTCGCGGCGCCTGCGGCAGGTCTGTCGCGTGAGCAGATTCGCCAGGCGCAAATCAACGGCCTGGAAATGGCTTTCCTGAGTGACGCGGAAAAACGCGCACTGCGTGAAAAAGTGGCTGCGGCGTAAGCGTATCGTTGCCGGATAAGTCGCGCTTATCCTGACACCGTTCACTTAAGCCGATGAATGAGGGGAAACACCGGGATTAGGTTCCCGGAGGGGCGCCAAACCCGGTGTTTCCCCGGCTATCCTGGTCTTAAACAAACAGTGTTAGCGCTTATCCGGCATTGCCGAAATGGGAGAAAATCAGGTAAGGCTCAACGTTGCGCGGTGTTTCGCTGATTCAATACCCAGTTCAATCAGCTCCATAATTTGAATGGCCTGACTTGCCGGAACCGGATTTTCTCCGTTACCGTTCAGCGCATCGCGGATACCGGCGTAATACGCCGGATAGTTACCCGGAACGGTCAGCCAGGTTTCTTCCACACGTTCTTCGCCCTCAACACGCGTTAATACACCGTCACGCATGTCGTAGCCCCAGTCCTCCTGTGGCAGACGCTCGCCATTTTTCAGGCGCTCTTCTTGCGGATCAAGACCATATTTCACAAAGCTTGCGCGCGAACCGTGCACGATGTAGCGCGCCGACTCCGCCGCCGCCAGCATCGTGCCATGCAGAACGACCCGGCGCTGCGGGTAGGCCAGCACGGCATGGAAGTAATCAGTAGACTGCGCGCCCGGACGCAGTTGCGCGAGATCGACCGTCATGCTGACAGGTAAGCCGAACAGATTAATGGCCTGATCGAGCAAATGCGGCGCCAGATCATACCAAATACCGCTGCCCGGCCCGCCCTGTTCCCGCCAGCGATCGCGAACCTGCGGGCGAAAACGGTCAAAGTGAGATTCAAAATATGCCACCTCGCCCAGCACGCCATCAGCCAGCAGCGCCTTCAGCGTCAGGAAATCGCTGTCCCAGCGTCGGTTGTGGAAAACGGAAAGCACCCGTCCCAGACTGCGGGCTAATGAATCCAGCTCGCGTGCTTGTGACAGTGTCACGGTAAACGGTTTGTCCACCACGACATGTTTTCCCGCTTCCAGCGCCGCTTTTGCCAGCGGGAAGTGCGTGTCGTTCGGGGTGGGAATAACAATAAGGTCGATAGTCGGATCGTTGAAAAGCTGTTTAGGATCAGAGACAACCGCCACAGAAGGCCAGTCAACCTTCACTTTTGTTTCATCACTACTGGAAACCGCCGCCAGCTCAAGTCCAGGCGTCCCTACGATCAAAGGTGCATGGAAAGTTTTGCTGGCATAACCGTAACCGATTAACCCTACACGGATGTTGTCACTCATGTTATTGCCTCTCATTACAGAACATTCACATTTCACACTATCCAATAACCACTCACAATAGTTTAATGGCCTTACAACGACAAAGGCCATAACTTAACTTAAGTCAAACAAATGCCACTTTACCTAAACTTGATGTGAAAAAGTCGTTGAAATCGTTCCCGATGAACTTGCTGTCTTAAATGTTGATGGGTAACATTTGCATCCTGTGTTTATGGATAAATCAAAGCAAATGTCGTCAGTAATGAACCGTCTTATTGAATTAACAGGCTGGGTTGTTCTTGTGGTCTCCGTCATTCTTTTGGGTGTGGCCAGTCATATCGACAATTATCAACCGCCAGAACCTACCGCCACCGTTGGGAAAAAATAAACGTCGCCGGGATCAGACGCCGAACACCGCAAGACGCGAGGATGTTTACCGTTTGGTCATCCCGTGAATCCGCCGTTAATTTATCAAAAATGGATAAATGTACCGCGTCCTGACCCGACGCTTATTGCCTGTTTTAATGAAGCGCGTTACCCTTCCGGCGGGTGCTTAATTGCGCCCGCCTGTTTATACGTCAGAACTATCTTATTTTGAAAAACACGTGTCGCTTAACTTTCCCTGCGCCTGGTTGTGTATTTTCATATTTACTACTCCGTTAGTGTTATTTTTTTAATATGGATCCCTATTTATGACTGTCCAGGATTATCTATTAAAATTCCGTAAAATCAGTTCACTCGAAAGTCTGGAAAAATTGTTCGACCATCTGAACTACACGCTGACCGACGATCGGGAGATTATCAATATGTACCGTGCCGCCGACCATCGTCGTGCGGAATTGATCTCCGGTGGACGACTGTTTGATATCGGTCAGGTGCCAAAATCCGTCTGGCATTACGTGCAATAACGAAGAGAGTAGCGCTCGTCGTTAAATGATTTATAATAATCGCCCCAAAATAGAGGGTATGCCTGTTAGCGCCAGCAAATCTGGAGAAGATATGACCACAACACCGGCACAACGAATCGGAGGCTGGTTGCTTGGCCCGTTAGCCTGGCTATTAGTTGCGCTATTGAGCGCATCACTGGCACTGTTGCTTTACGTTACCGCGCTTGCGAATCCGCAAACGTTAAAAGCGCTGAGTGCGCAAGAAACGGGCAACTTAGTACTCTGGGGCATTTCATTTTTGACTGCGATTGCGATGTGGTATTACACGCTGTGGCTGACGATTGCCTTCTTCAAGCGCAGACAATGTGTGCCTAAGCACTATATTCTCTGGCTGCTGATATCCGTATTACTGGCCATCAAAGCGTTTGCGTTTTCGCCAGTGCCTGATGCGTTTGCCGTTCGTCAGTTGTTGTTTCCGTTACTGGCGGCAGCCCTGATGGCGCCCTATTTCAAACGTTCAGCGCGCGTAAAAGCCACGTTTGTGAACCCGTAATAACCTTACAGTTAACCTGTTGTCGCCTGCTGTAGATTGACAGATAATGGGCGGCTTTTTTATTTCAGGCCGAAAAATGACTGATTACCTGCTGCTCTTTGTCGGAACTGTGCTGGTCAACAACTTTGTACTGGTTAAGTTTCTGGGCCTTTGTCCATTTATGGGCGTTTCCAAAAAGCTGGAAACCGCGATGGGCATGGGGCTTGCTACCACATTTGTGATGACGCTTGCGTCGATATGCGCCTGGTTGATCGACACCTGGATTCTTATCCCGCTCGATCTCATCTATCTGCGCACGCTGGCGTTTATTTTAGTCATTGCCGTGGTTGTGCAATTTACTGAGATGGTGGTACGTAAAACCAGTCCAGCATTGTATCGTCTGTTGGGGATCTTCCTGCCGCTTATCACCACCAACTGCGCGGTGTTAGGCGTGGCGTTGCTCAACATCAACCTCGGTCATAATTTTCTGCAGTCGGCGCTGTACGGTTTTTCCGCGGCCGTCGGCTTCTCTCTGGTCATGGTGTTATTCGCCGCGATTCGTGAACGCCTCGCTGTGGCAGACGTTCCTGCCCCCTTCCGTGGCAACGCGATAGCGCTGATCACCGCAGGTTTAATGTCATTAGCCTTTATGGGCTTTAGTGGTTTGGTGAAGTTGTAATGAATGCTATCTGGATTGCCGTTGCCGCCGTGAGCCTGCTGGGTTTGGCGTTTGGCGCCATTCTGGGTTATGCCTCCCGCCGTTTCGCGGTTGAAGATGATCCGGTTGTTGAGAAAATTGACGAAATTCTGCCGCAAAGCCAGTGTGGGCAATGCGGCTATCCTGGCTGTCGCCCTTATGCAGAGGCGATTGGCAGCGAAGGTGAGAAAATAAACCGCTGCGCCCCTGGCGGTGAAGCCGTGATGCTCAAAATTGCGGAATTACTGAATGTAGACCCGCAGCCTATTGACGGGGATGAACAGGAACTCACCCCGGTTCGCATGCTGGCCGTCATTGATGAAAACAACTGCATCGGCTGCACGAAATGTATTCAGGCCTGCCCGGTAGATGCCATTGTAGGCGCCACCCGAGCGATGCACACGGTTATCAGCGATCTCTGTACCGGCTGCAATCTGTGTGTCGACCCTTGCCCGACCCAGTGCATCGAATTACGTCCGGTGGCTGAAACGCCTGACAGTTGGAAGTGGGATTTGAACACCATTCCCGTTCGTATCATTCCCGTGGAACAACATGCTTAAGTTATTCTCTGCCTTCAGAAAAAATAAAATCTGGGATTTTGACGGCGGCATACATCCGCCGGAAATGAAAACCCAGTCAAACGGTACGCCCCTGCGCCAGGTTCCGCTGGCGCCGCGTTTCGTTATTCCGTTAAAACAACACATTGGCGCCGAAGGTGAACTGTGCGTCAGCGTGGGCGATCGCGTGTTACGCGGACAACCGTTGACCCTTGGGCGCGGAAAAATGCTACCGGTTCATGCGCCAACCTCCGGTACCGTCGTTGCCATTGCCCCCCATTCCACCGCGCATCCTTCCGCCCTGGCAGAACTCAGCGTCATTATCGATGCTGATGGCGAAGATAGCTGGATTGAACGCGAGGGCTGGGCGGATTACCGTTCTCATCGCCGTGAAGAACTGATCACCCGTATTCACCAGTACGGCGTTGCCGGACTCGGCGGCGCGGGATTCCCGACCGGCGTGAAGTTACAAGGCGGCGGCGACAAGATAGAAACGCTTATCATCAATGCTGCGGAATGCGAACCCTATATTACGGCAGACGATCGCCTGATGCAGGACTGCGCCGCCCAGGTGGTCGAAGGTATCCGCATTCTCGCGCACATTCTGCAACCGCGTGAGATTTTGATTGGCATTGAAGATAACAAACCGCAGGCCATTTCCATGTTGCGGGCAGTGCTGGCTGACGCGCACGACATTTCGCTGCGCGTTATCCCGACGAAATACCCCTCCGGCGGCGCAAAACAGCTCACACAAATTTTGACCGGTAAGCAGGTTCCACATGGCGGCCGATCCTCCGATATCGGCGTGTTGATGCAAAACGTCGGCACCGCGTATGCCGTCAAACGTGCGGTTATTGATGGTGAACCATTAACCGAGCGCGTCGTAACGTTGACTGGCGAGGCGGTGAGCCGCCCTGGCAACGTCTGGGCGAGACTGGGTACCCCGGTTCGCCACCTCCTCGAGGATGCCGGTTTTTGCCCTTCCGCCGATCAGATGGTGATTATGGGGGGGCCACTGATGGGCTTCACCCTGCCGTGGCTGGATGTTCCGGTCGTGAAAATCACCAACTGTCTCCTTGCACCATCGGCCACTGAAATGGGCGAACCGCAGGAAGAAAAAGGCTGTATCCGTTGTAGCGCCTGTGCCGATGCGTGTCCGGCCGATCTGCTGCCTCAACAGTTGTACTGGTTTAGCAAAGGTCAGCAGCACGACAAAGCGACGGCGCACAATCTGGCGGACTGCATCGAATGCGGTGCCTGCGCCTGGGTGTGCCCGAGCAATATTCCGTTGGTACAGTACTTCCGACAGGAAAAAGCCGAACTCTACGCCATCAGTCAGGAAGAAAAACGTGCCGCCGAAGCGAAAGCACGTTTCGAAGCCCGACAGGCGCGACTTGAGCGTGAGAAAGCCGCACGTCTTGAGCGGCACAAAAGCGCCGCTGTACAACCTGCCGCGAAAGATCATGATGCCATTGCCGCCGCGCTGGCTCGCGTCAAAGAAAAGCAAACCCAGGCAATGCAACCGGTGGTGATTCAGGCGGGGGCGAAACCTGACAACAGTGCGGTGATTGCCGCGCGCGAAGCGCGTAAAGCGCAGGCCAGGGCAAAACAGGCTGAAAACGGCAATAGCGAAGAGAGCCGTACTGACGCCGATCCGCGCAAAGCCGCCATCGAAGCAGCGATTGCCCGCGCGAAAGCCCGTAAGCAGGAACAACAGGCAGACAGTGAACCCGCCGAGCCCGTCGATCCGCGCAAAGCCGCCGTCGACGCGGCCATTGCCCGCGCGAAAGCCCGTAAGCAGGAACAACAAACGGCCAGTGAACCTGCCGAGCCTGTCGATCCGCGCAAAGCCGCCGTCGACGCGGCGATTGCCCGTGCGAAAGCGCGTAAGCTGGAACAGCAGACGGCCAGTGAACCTGCCGAGCCTGTCGATCCGCGCAAAGCCGCCGTCGACGCGGCCATTGCCCGTGCGAAAGCCCGTAAGCAGGAACAACAGGCGGTCAGTGAACCTGCCGAGCCCGTCGATCCACGCAAAGCCGCCGTCGACGCGGCCATTGCCCGTGCGAAAGCCCGTAAGCAGGAACAACAGGCAGTCAGTGAACCTGCCGAGCCCATCGATCCACGCAAAGCCGCCATCGCAGCCGCGATTGCCCGCGCTCAGGCAAAAAAAGCCGCACAGCAGCAGGTTGTTAACGAGGAATAAATGGTATTCAGAATCGCAAGCTCCCCTTATACCCATAACCAGCGCCAGACATCGCGAATCATGCTGCTGGTGCTTATCGCCGCATTGCCGGGGATTGCCGCGCAGTTGTGGTTTTTCGGTTGGGGGACGTTGTTCCAGATAATCCTGGCCTCGGCCAGCGCGCTGATTGCCGAAGCCACCGTGCTCCAGCTACGTAAACAGCCTGTCGCCTCGATATTAAAAGACAACTCCGCCCTGCTTACGGGGTTACTGTTGGCGGTGAGTATTCCGCCGCTCGCCCCTTGGTGGATGGTGGTGTTAGGGACAGTGTTTGCCGTCATTATCGCCAAACAACTGTACGGCGGCCTTGGGCAAAACCCGTTTAACCCGGCGATGATTGGCTATGTGGTGCTGCTGATCTCGTTTCCGGTACAGATGACCAGTTGGTTGCCTCCGCACGAAATCGCTGCGTCTGTTCCCGGTTTTTCCGATGCGCTACAGGTGATTTTCACCGGGCATACCACCGCTGGCGGTGATATGAACACACTGCGGATGGGTATTGATGGCATCAGCCAGGCCACACCGCTGGATACCTTTAAAACATCGCTCCATGCGGGTCACTCTGTTGAGCAGATCATGCAATACCCCATCTACAGCGGAATGTTGGCGGGCGCTGGCTGGCAATGGGTGAATCTGGCCTGGCTGGCTGGCGGCGTATGGCTGCTGTGGACGAAGGCAATCAAATGGCACATTCCCGTCAGTTTCTTGCTGACGCTTGCCCTTTGCGCTTCGTTAGGCTGGCTTTTTTCACCTCAGTCACTGGCATCACCACAGTTACATCTGCTCTCTGGCGCGACCATGCTGGGCGCATTCTTTATATTGACCGATCCGGTGACGGCCTCAACGACAAATCGTGGCCGGTTGATTTTTGGCGCGCTGGCCGGTTTGTTAGTTTGGCTAATCCGCAGTTTTGGCGGTTATCCCGATGGTGTGGCTTTTGCCGTTCTGCTGGCAAACATCACCGTTCCCCTGATCGACTATTACACCCGTCCTCGCGTGTACGGTCATCGAAAAGGATAAACCATGCTGAAAACAATTCGTAAACACGGCATCACGCTGGCGCTGTTTGCAGCGGGTTCGACAGGACTGACCGCCGCCATCAATATGATGACAAAAACAACGATTGATGAGCAGGCAGCGTTGCAGCAAAAAGTATTGTTTGATCAGGTTATTCCGGCAGACCGCTACAATAATAATCTGCAGAATAGCTGCTTTGTCGTCAACAGCCCGGCATTAGGGAAAGGCTCGCATCGTGTTTATATCGCCCGCATGGACGATACGCCTGTTGCAGCAATTCTTGAGGCAACGGCGCCCGATGGATACTCCGGCGCAATTCGGCTGTTAGTCGGTGCCGATTTCAACGGTACGGTTCTCGGCACGCGGGTGACAGAGCACCACGAAACGCCTGGTCTGGGCGACAAAATCGAATTGCGTCTCTCCGACTGGATAACCCACTTTGCGGGCAAGAGCATCGGCGGAGAACATGACGCACACTGGGCGGTAAAAAAAGATGGCGGCGATTTTGACCAGTTCACCGGCGCGACCATTACGCCGCGAGCGGTTGTTAATGCAGTGAAACGTGCAGGTCTGTATGCGCAAACGCTTCCTGCGCAACTTCCCCAACTCACCGCCTGTGGAGAATAAACCATGAGCGAAATTAAAGACGTCATTGTTCAGGGACTCTGGAAAAATAACTCCGCCCTCGTGCAGTTACTCGGTATGTGCCCTCTGCTGGCAGTCACCTCAACCGCCACCAATGCGCTCGGTTTAGGTCTTGCCACGACGCTTGTGCTGACACTCACCAACCTGACGATTTCGGCACTCCGTCGCTGGACACCCGCGGAGATCCGCATCCCTATCTACGTGATGATCATTGCATCCGTGGTCAGCGCAGTACAAATGCTGATCAATGCTTATGCGTTTGGCTTGTACCAGTCGCTGGGGATTTTTATCCCTCTGATTGTGACGAACTGCATTGTGGTAGGCCGTGCAGAGGCGTTTGCGGCCAGAAAAGGCCCGGCGCTGTCAGCGCTTGACGGCTTTTCTATCGGGATGGGCGCCACCTGCGCGATGTTCGTGCTCGGTTCACTGCGCGAGATCATCGGCAATGGAACCTTGTTTGACGGTGCGGACGGTCTGCTCGGCAGTTGGGCAAAAGTGTTGCGGGTAGAAATTTTCCATACCGACTCACCGTTCCTGTTAGCCATGTTGCCGCCGGGCGCGTTTATCGGTCTGGGGCTCATGCTGGCCGTGAAATACCTTATTGATGAGAAGATGAAAAAACGTCGGGCCGCAGCCGTTGCGGCAGATGCGCCGGCGGGCGAAACAGGGAATGTCTCATGAACAAAACGAAACGTCTGGAAATCCTGACGCGTCTTCGCGACAACAATCCGCACCCCACTACAGAGCTAAATTTTACGTCGCCGTTTGAACTGCTGATCGCCGTTTTGCTCTCCGCGCAGGCCACGGACGTGAGCGTGAACAAAGCGACGGCGAAGCTCTACCCTGTTGCCAACACACCTGCGGCGATGCTGGCGCTCGGCGTCGAGGGCGTTAAGTCCTATATCAAGACGATTGGCCTGTTCAACAGCAAAGCCGAGAACGTCATCAAAACCTGTCGGATTTTGCTGGAGCAACATAACGGTGACGTTCCTGAAGACCGCGCCGCACTGGAAGCGTTGCCAGGGGTAGGACGTAAAACCGCCAATGTGGTACTCAATACCGCCTTTGGCTGGCCAACCATTGCCGTCGACACGCATATTTTCCGCGTCTGCAATCGAACCCAGTTTGCGCCGGGCAAGAATGTGGAGCAGGTTGAAGAAAAGCTGCTCAAGGTGGTTCCGGCGGAATTTAAAGTTGATTGCCACCACTGGTTGATCCTTCACGGACGTTACACCTGTATCGCCCGGAAACCTCGCTGCGGTTCCTGCATTATTGAAGATCTCTGTGAATTTAAAGAGAAAGTCGATATCTGAGCGACATGGAGGATGCCCATCCTCCTTACATTCATAACGTTTTGTTACACCCTCGGAACGCCGTCATTCACCGACAATGATACCAGGTCCGAAAGCCTTTCCAACGGAATATGCTGGCTATTAAACACTCCACCAGGTTAATCGTTTTTTTGATAGCGGAAATTTCTATTCATACGTGATCCAGATCACTTTGATAACTCAATGTGAATTTTTTTGCCACATTTCGTTAAAGCCACAATCAGATGGCCCGACACCCTCTTTTCACTACAAAACATTACACTGGCTATTTTTCAGATAATGGCCTATTTCACTACGAAAAACCTTATAGAGTAGAACATATCGCCACCATGGGGATTTTCACCCCTCCCTGTAGAGTAATAAACTGCCTTTCTTGAATAGAAAAAATTTAACGCTACATAACATTTCGTGCGACCGAGGATTCCACCAGATAAGTTAAATGTAACAGATCATTACAAACCCCTTGTCTGACAGGGCAAGATAGTGAACATTACTTGCCGTTTCCCCTCCCACTATAACAATCGGACGGATGAACTTGACTCATCACGTACCTGAACTCCCCCGTTAATATGGGATGTAAAAAAAGAGGTAAAAGTGTCTACTGCAAACAATAAACCAACTGAAAGCGTGAGTTTGAACGCATTCAAACAGCCTAAAGCGTTCTATCTCATTTTCTCTATCGAGTTATGGGAGCGTTTCGGTTATTACGGCCTGCAAGGAATTATGGCCGTCTACCTGGTCAAACAACTGGGTATGTCAGAAGCTGATTCCATCACCCTCTTCTCCTCCTTTAGCGCCCTGGTTTATGGACTGGTCGCCATCGGTGGCTGGTTAGGTGATAAAGTATTGGGCACCAAGCGTGTCATTATGTTGGGTGCTGTCGTATTGGCTATTGGTTATGCTCTGGTAGCATGGTCTGGTCACGACGCTGGTATCGTTTATATGGGTATGGCGGCCATTGCGGTCGGTAACGGCCTGTTCAAAGCGAACCCGTCTTCTCTGCTTTCAACCTGCTATGCGAAAGATGACCCGCGTCTGGACGGTGCATTCACCATGTACTATATGTCCGTCAATATCGGTTCATTCTTCTCCATGCTGGCAACGCCATGGCTGGCAGCTCGCTACGGCTGGAGCACAGCATTTGCGCTGAGCGTTGTCGGGATGCTGATCACGGTTGTTAACTTCGCCTTCTGCCAGCGTTGGGTTAAACAGTACGGTTCCAAGCCTGACTTTGAGCCAATCAACTTCCGTCATCTGCTGCTGACCATTCTGGGCGTTATCGCGCTGGTCGCGATTGCAACCTGGTTGCTGCACAACCAGCAGATCGCACGTATGGCGCTGGGCGTTATCGCACTGGGCATCGTCTTTATCTTCGGTAAAGAAGCCTTCGCGATGAAAGGTGCCGCGCGTCGTAAAATGATTGTTGCCTTCATTCTGATGCTTGAAGCCATCATCTTCTTCGTGCTGTACAGCCAGATGCCGACGTCTCTGAACTTCTTTGCTATTCGTAACGTTGAACACTCCATCCTGGGTATCGCGTTCGAACCAGAGCAGTATCAGGCGCTGAACCCGTTCTGGATCATTATCGGTAGCCCGATTCTGGCCGCTATCTACAACAAGATGGGTGATACCCTGCCGATGCCTACCAAGTTTGCTATCGGTATGGTGCTGTGCTCCGGTGCGTTCCTGATCCTGCCCGTCGGCGCGAAATTCGCTAACGAAGCCGGTATCGTGTCCGTTAACTGGCTGATCATGTGCTACGGCTTACAGAGTATCGGTGAGCTGATGATTTCTGGTCTGGGTCTGGCGATGGTCGCACAACTGGTTCCACAGCGTCTGATGGGCTTCATCATGGGTAGCTGGTTCCTGACGACCGCTGGTGCAAACATCATCGGTGGTTATGTCGCTAACATGATGGCGGTGCCGGAAAACGTGACCGACCCGCTGATGTCTCTGGAAGTCTATGGTCGTGTGTTCCTGCAGATTGGTATCGCTACTGCGGTTATCGCTGTTCTGATGCTGCTGACAGCACCAAAACTGAACCGCATGACTCAGGACGACGATGTACGCGAAAAAGCCGCTAAAGCTGCGACTGCGTAATTTTCAGGGAAACTGATTTTAAGGCCGCTAACGTTACGTTAGCGGCTTTTTTTTTAGCCGCCGTAGCACTACCATTGGTTAAACCTCAGCAAAAAGGAGTTACCGATGAAATTGTTCTACAAACCGGGCGCCTGCTCTCTTGCTTCCCACATCACCCTTCGCGAGAGCGGTAAAGATTTCACGCTGGATAGCGTTGATCTGATTAAAAAACGTCTGGAAAACGGCGATGATTATTTCGCGGTGAATCCAAAAGGACAGGTTCCTGCACTCCTGCTGGACGACGGCACACTGCTGACTGAAGGGGTCGCCATTATGCAATACCTTGCCGACACCGTCCCCGATCGTCAGCTACTGGCGCCCACCAGCAGTATTGCGCGCTACAGAACGCTGGAATGGCTTAACTACATTGCGACAGAGCTGCATAAAGGCTTTACGCCGCTGTTCCGCCCGGACACCCCGGAAGAGTACAAACCGACAGTTCGCGCCCTGCTGGAGAAAAAACTGCACTACGTGAATGACGTTCTAAAAGATGAGCAATGGATTTGCGGGCCGCGTTTCACCGTTGCAGATGCTTATCTGTTCACCGTGCTGCGCTGGGCGCGAGCCGTTAAGCTCAATCTGGAAGGGTTAACACACATTGACGCCTATATGGCGCGGGTCGCAGACCGCCCAACCGTCAAGGCGGCGCTTAAAGCAGAAGGATTGAATTAACGATTGTCAGAGCCGGGTGGCGTTTCGCTTACCCGGCCAACAATACGGACTGACTGTCGGCCCGATAAGCGATAGCGCCATCGGGCATTACGTCAGAGCTGGGTTGCGCTAAAGTAGTGTTCCGGCTTCGCGATACAATCCTGTGCCGCAACGACCTGCAACTCATACTCCTGCATACTTTTGGTGGCGATCATAATTTCATAGACTGCCGCCGTCACATGCTCAAGCGCTTCCTGTAGGGTCGCGCCCTGCAACAATTTGACTAACAGTAAGCCGCTGGTCACATCGCCGACGCCTACCGGCTGGCGAGCGCCGAAATCCACTAATGGACGACTGATATGCCACGCTTCATGGCGGGTCACCAGCAGCATTTCAAAGCGGTCCGCGCTGTAGCCTGCGCGCGCCAGATGTTTCACCAGCACGATCTCCGGCCCCATCGCAATCAACTCACGGGCGGCCTGCACGGCTTCTTCAACATTATGTACGGCATGTTCACAGAGAATTTCCAGCTCAACCAGATTCGGCGCAATGATGTCACTCGCCGGAAGCGCATGACGAACATGGAATTCCGCCACGCCAGGAGCAACGATACACCCTTTTTCAGGATGCCCCATCACCGGATCGCAGAAATACTTCGCCTGCGGATTCGCGGCCTTAACCTGGCGAACAATCCCCAGGATATGCTCACCCTGCTCTGCTGAGCCAAGGTAGCCGCTGAGTACGGCGTCGCACTTCTGTAGCTGATCAATCTCGGCGATGCCCTGCACAATTTCGGTCAAATGGCTGGGTGGCATGACGCAGCCTGTCCATTTACCGTATTGGGTGTGATTCGAAAATTGAACGGTGTTGAGCGGCCAGACATTCGCGCCAAGACGACGCATCGGAAATTCTGCTGCACTGTTACCCGCGTGGCCAAAAACGACGTGAGACTGGATGGCGAGGATATTCTTCATTTTTTTACCTGAACATTAAAAATAAGGGAGTGATTTCTCACTCCCTGTTACTTAATGCGTTACTTCCAGCAAATCAGACAGTAGTTCTTTTTGCCACGGCGCAATAAGGTATAGCGACCAAACAAACGATCCGCATCGTTGAAGAAATATTCAGGATCGGATTGTTTTTCGCCATTGATGGTGACGGCATTCGAGGCAATCGTTTTACGCGCCTGACCGCGAGACGGTTGCAGTTCAGAATCCACCAACGCCTGCATCAGATCGGCACCCTTTTCCATCTCAACCATCGGTACGCCATCCTGCGCCAGCTGTTCGAAATCAGCTTCGCTCAGCGCACTCAGCGTGCCGTTGAACAGGCTTTCGGTGATGCGTTTAGCGGCGACCAGACCTTCTTCACCATGAACCAGACGCGTCACCTGCTCGGCCAGAACATACTGAGCACGCGGTGCCTTACCGCTGTTTTTGTCTTCTTCTTCGAGGGCATTGATCTCTTCAATGTCCATAAAGGTGAAGAACTTCAGGAAGCGATACACGTCAGCATCTGCGGTGTTGATCCAGAACTGGTAGAACTTGTACGGGCTGGTTTTCTTCGGATCCAGCCAGACCGCGCCGCCTTCGGTTTTACCAAATTTGGTGCCGTCGGCTTTGGTGATCAACGGAACCGTCAGACCAAAGACCTGATTCTGGTGCAGACGACGCGTCAAATCGATACCGGACGTGATGTTACCCCACTGGTCAGAACCGCCAATCTGCAGCGCAACGCCGTGCAGTTTGTTCAGGCAGGCAAAGTCATAACCCTGCAGCAGGTTATAGGAGAACTCGGTAAAGGAGATGCCCTGATCGTCGCGGTTCAGACGCTGCTTAACCGCTTCTTTGTTGATCATCTGATTAACGGAGAAGTGTTTGCCGATGTCACGCAGGAAAGTCAGCACGTTCATGCCGCCAAACCAGTCGTAGTTGTTCGCAGCAATTGCAGCGTTGTCGCCACAATCGAAATCGAGGAACGGAGCAACCTGTTTGCGGATTTTATCAACCCACTCCTGAACCGTATCTTCGGTGTTCAGTTTACGCTCAGCGGCTTTAAAGCTCGGGTCGCCAATCAGACCGGTCGCGCCACCTACCAGTGCGACAGGCTTGTGGCCTGCTTGCTGGAAGCGTTTCAGGCATAACAATGGAACGAGATGCCCCAAATGCAAGCTGTCAGCGGTAGGATCGAAGCCGCAATAGAGCGCGATCGGGCCTTGCGCCAGTCGCTCTGCTAACGCTTCCTCGTCCGTCACCTGGGCTACCAGCCCCCGCTCTTGCAATTGTTTAATCAAGTTACTGCTTGCCATCAAAATCTCCATGTATAAAACGACTGCACCTTTGCCGGTACACGACTTTTCGCCTGATGCGAAAGAAACATAGAATAAAGCGCCGGAATCAGGAGTACCAGCGCTTAAAACAAGAAATTTGCATCTTTAAGGAGCAAGCCTGTCGATTTTCCACCCGTTGTTTTCGCGTTGGTACAAAAAGCGGTCATGCAGACGGTGTTCGCCACCCTGCCAGAATTCCATTTGCTCTATGCTGACGCGAAAACCGCCCCAGAAACTGGGCAGCGGCACGTCGCCCTGCTGGAATTTCTGCTTCAGTTCAAGGAACTTGCTTTCGAGGATGCCACGCGCGGAGATACGGCTCGACTGTTTAGAAACCCAGGCGCCAATCTGGCTGTCACGCGGGCGACTGTGAAAATACTTCACCACTTCAAGCGTGGACAGGCGTTCCGCTTTACCAATCACCATGACCTGACGTTCCAGCATGTGCCACGGGAACAACAGACTGATGCGCGGATTGTTTTCGAGTTGATGCGCCTTACGGCTACCGAGGTTGGTATAAAACACCATCCCTTTTTCGTCGTAATGCTTGAGTAACACGATACGTTGATAGGGTTGACCATTTTCATCAACGGTCGCCACCACCATCGCCGTCGGATCTGCCAGTCTGGCTTCGCATGCCTGACCCAGCCAGCGCTCAAAAAGGGGTAATGGTTCGGCGGGAAGATCGTGGCGACGCAGGCCACCTTTGGTGTATTCACGGCGCAAATGCGCGATTTGCTGCAATTCGTCGTTATCAGACATGATGTTCGCTACGGATTGTCAGTGGGTGGCGCTATTGTGCGCCGCCCTGCTGAAAATCTCAACGCTTCGGGTTTTGTAACTGGCAGTTATTTAGCACAATTCTGTCACGTTTGTAGACCGTAGCACTGTCGCCTTTTGACCAGAAGACGTAAATGCCATCCGTATAGCGAGCACCTGATGCAGACACGCCCTGCGTGAGGGTTTGCAGTTTATTATCGTAGATAAAGCTCACCTCTTGTCGGGTATTGTTCAATTTGACGGTGAGCGGTTTTTCATCACACTGGTATTCCAGCGTATCTGTTTGCATACGCTCAACGAATTGATTGTAGACGCTACAACCGGTGAGCAGCATGGGCAGACAAACGAGTAAGAGTTTTTTCATAGACGTATCCTGACGACTTTCCTGGTCCCGGAGGGTAAAACACCCTCCTTAACATCCTCAGTGTAACGGCATACGGTCGAAGAAAAATTCAGTTAACTCTGAGATCGTGGATTTGCAGGGAAAATAGCGCCCAATACGCTCGATTCTGAGGCGCCCGTCACTGAAGGCAGGTTTCCAGGGAGTCCAGCGAGCGTTCGCCAGGCAAGCCAGGCAAAGGCAAGCGCTTCCATATCATCGCCGCTGATCCCCGCGTCATCGGTACTGGTCACTTCAGTTCCTGGCAATAATCCCGCCAGACGCGCCATCAGCAACGGGTTACGGCTGCCGCCGCCGCAGACCATTAACCGCTCGCAACCACCGCTCAGCAAAACTTGCTCTGAGATCGTTACCGCCGTCAGTTCCGCCAGCGTCGCCTGCACATCGCGAGGCTGAAGACCCGGAAATAATGAGAGGTGGCGTTCTATCCAGCCGTAGTTGAAATACTCACGCCCGGTACTCTTCGGCGCCGGCAGCGAAAAATACGGGTCGCTCAGCATATTCTGTAGCAATGGGAGGATAACATGGCCCTCGCTCGCCCACTGCGCGTCTTTGTCATAGGGTTTGCCACACTGCCGCCAGATCCACGCATCCATGAGCATATTCCCCGGCCCCGTGTCATAGCCGCGAACCGGTTGTTCGGGGATGAGCAGCGACAAATTGGCGATGCCCCCAATATTCAGCACCATGCGTCTTTCTGTGGGATGCGCCAGCAGTGCCTGATGAAATGCGGGAACCAACGGTGCGCCCTGACCGCCCAGCGCAATGTCACGACGCCGAAAATCACCCACCACCGTTATTCCGGTACGCGCCACAATCTGGTTGTTATCGCCAATTTGCAAGGTATGCGGCGCAATCCCACCAGGCTCATGCCACACGGTCTGCCCATGGCAGCCGATAGCAATAATGTCCTTAGGCTTCAGATTTTGCTGTACCAGCATCGCGTTGACGGCCTCGGCAAAAAGTTGTCCGAGCTGTGTATCCAATTGACCAAATTGGGAAAGCGTGAGTTGCTGCCCCTGGCAAATATCCAGTATGGCCTGTTTCAGATGAACAGGAATCGGCCAACTCAGACTCGCCTGTTGAGCCACCATATTTTCGTCTATTGCCGCCAGCACAACATCGACACCGTCAAGACTGGTCCCGGACATAACACCAATAAAACGGCCCGATTTCATATATTTTCCTTTTTGGCATGGATTTCACTTTTCGCACTCAACCATAATATACCGGTCAATGCCACGCTTCACTGCCGAATTTTGAGCGCGCTTTCCGCACGATGAATCTGTATTCTGATAAATCTCGCGAGTCATCCGTTTATACTTGGTTAACCCAATTCTGATTATGATTTTCACAATGTTCCAGTAGAACATGTGACCTTAGGCTCACAAATGCCATATAATTTAACCATGAGGGATGCTTAAGTAGCGTTTCGTGGTGAACAGGAGATTTATAAATGATTAAACGTGTGCTGATCGTTTCAATGATGGGGTTGTCTTTGGCGGGCTGTACGAACACCGATAGCCTTTCCGGGGATGTCTATACCGCATCTGAAGCAAAACAAGTTCAGAATGTCACGTATGGGACTATTGTGAATGCTCGTCCGGTTCAAATTCAGGGTGGTGATGATTCGAATGTCATCGGTGCTATCGGCGGTGCGGTATTGGGTGGTTTCATCGGTAACACCGTCGGCGGCGGTACCGGACGCTCTCTGGCAACCGCGGCAGGTGCAGTAGCCGGTGGCGTTGCAGGTCAGAGTGTACAGGGTGCTATCAACAAAACGCAGGGTGTGGAGCTGGAAATCCGTAAAGATGACGGCAACACCATTATGGTTGTTCAGAAACAAGGCAGTACCACGTTCTCTGCAGGTCAGCGCGTTGTACTGGCCAGCAACGGTAGCCAGGTTACCGTTTCTCCGCGCTAACCGGAGCGCTGATACCGCCTGACGTAAGACGAGTATGTGTGGCCTGCCGGGTCACACATACGTCTTTCCGGTTAATCCTGCGACTGCAACTCGATAATGTTGTGCTCAAGTTTGGCAACCAGCTTGATTAAAATGTCAATTTCCTGCTGAGAAATCCCTTCCAGAATCTCCCCACGGGTCTTATCAATCACCGCTTCCATCTCGGTAATCAGCGGCGTGGCTTTTTCCGTGAGTTTTATACGTTTTGCGCGACGATCGCTTGGGCACGTCTGTCGCGAAATTAACCCTTTCTCTTCGAGCTGATCTAACGTACGAACCAGTGAAGGCTGCTCAATGCCGATCGCTTTCGCCAGTTGAATTTGCGACTGCTCAGGCGGCAATTGATGAATGTTGTGCAGCGTTACCCAGTGTGTCTGCGTCAACTCCAGAGGTTTCAGGCGATGGTCAATCAGAGCACGCCAAATGCGCACCAACCGTGCCAGATCAGAACCTAGTGGCGATTCCAATTTCATCTCCTTATAATTAGCTTGCTAAGTTATTATACTGATTTTAGAATAGTGTGCAGCATTTATATTCTCAAAACAAATGTATTGCTAAATTTGCATACGGGTAGACATTTTTTCAGACATTATGCGAGAAAGACGTGCGTTGCCCCACTCTATACTCAATGTAAAACCACGCTTTCTAATGCAAAGGAATAGTGCTTGTGACATTCATGTTCAACGCAACAGGATTGCCCTTACAAGATCTGGTGTTCGGCGCATCAGTGTATTTTCCTCCCCTGTTCAAAGCGTTCGCGCTGGGATTTGTTATCTGGTTGATTTTCCATCGCCTGTTGCGCGACTGGATTTACTCAGGTGAAATCTGGCATCCCATGTTGATGGACCTTTCTCTTTTCACACTTTGCGTCTGCCTGAGCCTTATCTTACTGATTGTGTGGTGATTATGTCCCTGAAAACCATTAAATACTTTTCAACCATTGGGGTTGCTGTTATCGCCGTGCTGGCCGGGTGGTGGCTGTGGAATTATTATATGCAGTCGCCGTGGACGCGTGATGGTAAAGTCCGGGCAGAACAAGTGAGCGTGACGCCTCAGGTCTCCGGAAGCATAATTCAACTCAATGTGAAAGATAACCAGTTCGTCAATGCAGGCGATCTTCTCTTCACTATCGACAAGACCCCGTTCCATATTGCTGAACTTAACGCACAGGCACAGCTCGCGAAAGCGCAGTCCGACCTGGCAAAAGCCAATAATGAGGCAAATCGCCGTCGGCATTTATCCCAAAACTATATCTCCGCCGAAGATATGGACACGGCGAATCTCAACGTTAAAGCCATGCAGGCCAGTGTTGACGTCGCCAGAGCAACCCTGAATCAGGCGCAGTGGCAACTCACCCAAACGGAAGTCAAAGCCCCGGTCGCCGGGTGGGTAACCAATCTATCGACCCGCACGGGCGATTATGCCACCACCGGCAAGCCCCTGTTTGCGCTTGTCGACAGTCACTCATTTTATGTGATCGGCTATTTTGAGGAAACCAAATTACGCCATATCCGTGAAGGCGCTCCGGCACACATTACATTGTACAGCGGCAATATAAAGTTACAGGGTCACGTATCCAGCATTGGCCGGGCCATTTACGACCAAAGTGTGGAAAGCGATTCCGGGCTGGTGCCTGATATCAAGCCCAATGTTCCGTGGGTTCGCCTGGCGCAGCGCGTCCCTGTACGTATTGAATTTAACGCGTTGCCGCATGACGTCACGCTGGTGTCGGGCACCACCTGTAGCGTGGCGATTGCTGGTCAGCGCTAATGAAACGCCTTCAACAGGTGTTGCAAAACGCCCCCTGGTTTAAAGCAACATCGGGGCAATGGCGATATGCCTTACGCAACACCATTGCCATGTGTCTTGCACTGACGTTTGCCTATTATCTGAACCTGGATGAACCCTACTGGGCGATGACCTCTGCTGCGGTAGTGAGTTTTCCGACAGTAGGTGGCGTTATCAGCAAAAGCCTCGGGCGTATCGCCGGGAGTTTACTTGGCGCAACCGCGGCCCTGATCCTGGCGGGACATACCCTCAACGAGCCCTGGCTCTTTTTGCTGAGTATGGCCGCCTGGATTGGCTTTTGTACCTGGGCCTGCGCGCACTTCACCAACAACGTGGCCTATGCGTTTCAGTTAGCAGGCTATACGGCGGCAATCATCGCCTTTCCGATGGTCAACATTAGCGAGATAACCCAGTTATGGGATATTGCTCAGGCTCGCGTGTGTGAAGTGATTGTAGGGATCCTGTGTGGGGCGACAATGATGATGATCTTGCCCAGTACGTCTGACGGCACCACATTGCTCACCGCGTTAAAAAACATGCATGCGCGATTACTGGAACATGCCAGTCAACTCTGGCGGCCCGAGACAACGGACGCTATTCGTTCCGCCCACGAAGGGGTGATTGGTCAAATCCTGACGATGAATTTATTACGCATCCAGGCCTTCTGGAGCCATTATCGTTTTCGTCAGCAGAATGCCTTGCTCAATTCACTGCTGCACCAGCAACTACGTCTGACCAGCGTCATCTCAAGCCTTCGCAGAATGCTACTCAACTGGCCCAATCCACCGGCACATCTCCCGGATGTGATTGAGCAACTGCTGGTCACGCTCGCTAAACCGCAGACAGACAGCTACACCGTGGCGCGGATTATTGCCCCATTGCGCCCACTGGACAACCAGGACTATCGGCACGTCGCATTCTGGCAACGGTTACGGTATTTCTGCCGGGTCTACTTACAAAGCAGCTATCGCTTAAATTTGCTGGAAAATGGCGCGCCGGTTGAGCAAATAAGCGTGAAGCGCAGCCCTGGACTTGCCCGTCACACCGATAACGCGGAAGCCATCTGGAGTGGCCTGCGGACGTTTTGCACATTGATGGTGATTGGCGCGTGGAGCATTGGCGCGCAATGGGAGTCCGGCTCTGGCGCGTTAACGCTGGCGGCCATCAGTTGCGTACTCTATTCTGCCGTTGCGACCCCATTCAAATCGCTCTCTCTGCTGATGCGCACGCTTATTCTGTTGTCGCTGTTCAGTTTCGTCGTCAAATTTGGGCTGATGGTACAAATCACCGATCTCTGGCAGTTCCTGTTGTTCCTGTTCCCGCTGCTGGCGACGATGCAGTTACTGAAGTTACAGATGCCAAAACTGGCGGGGCTTTGGGGGCAGCTCATTGTGTTTATGGGGTCGTTTATCGCCGTCACTAACCCGCCAGTTTATGATCTGGCTGACTTTTTAAACGACAACACCGCCAAGATAGCCGGCGTTGCCCTCTCCTGGCTGGCGTTCGCCATTCTACGCCCCGGCTCAGACGCCAGGAAAAGCCGACGTCACATTCGCGCATTACGCCGGGATTTTGTGGATCAGCTCAGTCGTTACCCCTCGCTGAGCGAGAATGAGTTTGAATCCCTGACGTATCATCACGTTAGCCAACTCAGTAACAGTCAGGATGCGTTAGCGCGACGGTGGTTATTACGGTGGGGAGTGGTGTTGCTGAACTGTTCGCACGTTGTCTGGCAGTTACGCGCCTGGGAGGCACGTTCAGATCCACTTTCGCGGGTGAGAGATATTTGCATCGCGTTATTGCATGACGTGATGAGCGAGCGCGGCGTTCAACAACGCCCACTCGCCACCACGTTGCAGGAATTGCAGCGCATCTGCGACACGCTTTCGCACCATCATCAGCCCGCGGCACAAGAACTGGCGGCGCTTATCTGGCGACTTCACTGCTCACTTTCGCAACTTGAACAAGCGCCACCGCAGGGTACGCTGACATCCTGATTATTTGATAACGCCACAGGCATAACGCGCCCCGCCACCGCCCAGCGGTTTTGGTTGATCGGACATGTTATCGCCGCCAGCATGGACAATCAGCGCCTTGTGTTTAACGTCATCGAGGGATGTGAGTCGCGGGGCAACAACCGGCGTTGTCGCCGTACCGTCGCTCTTCACCACCAGCAGGGGCAAGTCACCCATATGGCCTGCGCCACCGGGGCCTTCATGTTTGCCGGTTTTATGGGGATCGAGATGTCCTCCTGCGGACTCCGCGGCGGAGGCTTTACCCTCTTTCATCGCGGGCTCGCAGCTCCCGTTGGAATGGACGTGAAAACCATGTTCTCCCGCAGGTAACGCGTTAAGATCGGGGGTAAATTGCAGGCCTTTATCGGTTTCTGTGATAGTAACCGTGCCAATCGCTTGCCCGACGCCTTGCGATGTCACCAGATTCATGTCCACTTTTTCACTGTTGGCCTGCGCACCCGCACAAACCAACAGCGTCAACATTGCCAGACTCACACGTTTCATAGAACCTCCGTCAATTTATCTCCCCGTTAAGTGTAAACCAGCGAAATAATCTTGAGCGTAAAGTCCGTATGTGGGTTATGGCACGTCGTAACCGAGAGCGGCTTTGCGGATACGGAACCATTGCTGGCGCGTCATATTCAATGACTCTGCTTCAATCGCCGAACGCACCCGCTCAATTTTCCCGGAGCCGATAATGGGCAATGGCTGCGAAGGCAGTCGCAAAATCCACGCATACACCACCTGCTCGATGGATTGCGCATTGAGTTCTTCCGCAATCGTGGCAAGTTCATTACGCAGCGGCTGGAATTGCTCATCATTAAACAAGCGCCCGCCGCCGAGGCAGGACCAGGCCATTGGGCGAATACGCAGTTGCTGGAGCTGATCGAGCGTACCATCCAGTAACAGAGGCTGGTGAACTGGCGAGATTTCCACCTGGTTAGTGGCGAGGGTGAACGGCAGGCGTGACTGCAACAACGTGAACTGTGCTGGCGTGAAGTTCGACACCCCAAAGTGGCTGACCTTTCCACTTTTGTGCAATTGTTTAAACGCTTCTGCGACATCATCGGCGTCCATCAACGGATCGGGGCGATGAATCAACAGCAGGTCAAGATGGTCGGTTGCCAGATTTTTCAGCGACTGTTCCGCGCTGGCAATAATATGTGCGCTATCGGTAATGTAATGGCCGAGCGTATTTTCTGCCCGCGCAGTAGTCGCAATACCGCACTTAGTGACAATTTGCATGCGTTCGCGCAGATGCGGCGCCAGCTTCATGGCCTCGCCAAATGCCGCTTCACACTGGTAACCACCATAAATATCCGCATGGTCAACCGTGGTAACGCCTAATTCAAGATGCTCTTCAATGAAACTGACCAACTGACGCGCGGACATATTCCAGTCCATCAAACGCCAGTAGCCCATAACGAAGCGGGAAAACTCCGGGCCTTGCGGCGCAATCGTGACACGCTGAACCATAACAGCTTCCTCATCAATAGACAGGTGTTGAGTATACGCAATTACGCTTTTAAAAGAGTGAAGGTTGTTGCGGTTCTTCCTGCGGATCGGGTTTGTTTGCACGCAATCTGCGCATCAGGCGCTGACGGCATAAACGCAGCACCTCTTGTTTTTCGGCATCGCTCATATTTTGCCAGTTAAAGCGCTCATCACGGCTGCGCAGACATCCACGACAAAACCCACGATCATCCGACTGACAGATGCCGCGACACGGGCTCTGGACGGGAAAAAACTCCAACTGCTCAGCCACATCCCCTCCTTAATTAAGGTAGCTCTGCACCCCATACTTCATGTTGCGGCGCACCGCCTGAAGGATGATATCTCTATGACAATTGAAGACGCTAACTGAAATTCTGGCAACTTCTGTTGCATTAGACCGACTGGTCTATTACACTCTTTTCCCATGAACAAACAGACTGAACATGACACACGCGAACATCTTCTGGCAACAGGCGAAAAGCTTTGCATGCAGAAAGGCTTCACCGGAATGGGGTTGAGCGAGCTGCTAAAAACCGCCGAAGTGCCGAAGGGTTCGTTTTATCACTATTTTCGCTCTAAAGAAGCGTTTGGCGTCGCGATGCTCGAACGTCACTATGCGGCGTACCATCTGCGTCTGGCAACGCTCCTAGAATCCGGCGCGGGTAATTATCGCGATCGGGTTCTGACGTACTATCAGGAAACCCTGAACCAGTTTTGCCAGCAAGGCAGTATTAGCGGTTGTTTAACCGTTAAACTTTCCGCTGAGGTGTGCGACCTTTCGGAAGATATGCGTACCGCGATGGACAAAGGCGCACGGCACATTACTGCGCTGCTGGCGCAGGCGCTGGAAAAAGGGCGTGAAAGTCACTGTTTGTCGTTTGCCGGGGAACCTCTGCAACAGGCGCAGGTGCTGTATGCCCTGTGGTTAGGGGCGAATCTGCAGGCCAAAATTTCTCGTAGTGCCACCCCGCTGGAAAGCGCGCTGGCACATGTAAAAACCATTGTTGCAACGCCTGCCGTTTAACAGGCGTTTTTATTTACTTCATCACTAGACGACCGGTCTATTCAGGAGTCATCCACCATGTCATCCGAAAAATTATTTACCCCACTGAAAGTCGGTGCCATTACCGCCGCAAACCGCGTATTTATGGCCCCTCTTACCCGTTTGCGCAGCATTGAGCCGGGTGATATTCCGACACCGTTAATGGCGGAGTATTATCGTCAACGCGCAAGTTCGGGGCTTATCATCTCCGAAGCGACCCAGATCTCTGCCCAGGCGAAGGGTTACGCTGGCGCACCAGGGCTGCACAGCCCGGAACAGATTGCCGCATGGAAAAAAATCACTGCCGGTGTTCACGCAGAACAGGGGCATATTGCCGTGCAACTTTGGCACACCGGGCGTATCTCTCACAACAGCCTGCAGCCAAATGGTCAGGCGCCTGTTTCCGCTTCCGCGATCATCGCGAATACCCGTACTTCTCTGCGCGATGAGAATGGTCATGCGACCCGCGTAGATACCTCTATGCCGCGCGCGCTGGAAACCGACGAAATTCCGGGCATCGTGAACGATTTCCGCCAGGCGATTGCGAACGCGCGTGAAGCCGGTTTCGATCTGGTTGAACTGCATTCAGCCCACGGTTATCTGTTGCATCAGTTCCTTTCCCCTTCCTCAAACCACCGTACCGATCAATACGGCGGCAGCGTTGAAAACCGTGCGCGTCTGGTTCTGGAAGTGGTGGATGCCGGTATTCAGGAATGGGGCGCAGACCGCATTGGTATTCGCGTGTCACCAATAGGTTCTTTCCAGAATGTGGATAACGGCCCGAACGAAGAAGCCGACGCGCTGTATCTGATTGAAGAACTGGGCAAACGCGGCATTGCGTATCTGCACATGTCCGAACCGGACTGGGCGGGCGGTCAACCTTATACCGAAGAATTCCGTCGTAAAGTACGTGAACGCTTCCATGGCCCAATTATCGGCGCTGGCGCATACACCCCGGAAAAAGCCGAGGATCTGATCGCCAAAGGGTTGATCGATGCGGTGGCATTTGGTCGTGCCTATATTGCCAACCCGGATCTGGTTGCGCGTCTGCAACGTAAAGCCGAACTCAACCCACAGCGCAGTGAGAGTTTTTATGGCGGTGGCGCGGAAGGCTATACCGACTACCCTACTCTCTGATCCCACCTTCTGTATTCCTTCATTGATAGCGGCGTAAAATCGCCGCTATACTAAAACAACATTTTGAATGTATTGACCATTTTAAAGGGGAACCACAATGCGTTTACTTCATACCATGTTGCGCGTCGGCGATCTGCAACGCTCCATTGATTTTTACACCAACGTGCTGGGCATGAAACTGCTGCGCACCAGCGAAAACACCGAATACAAATATTCTCTGGCATTCGTCGGTTACGGTGAAGAACGTGATGAAGCGGTGATTGAGCTGACCTATAACTGGGGCGTCGGCAAGTATGAGCTGGGTACCGCGTACGGTCATATCGCCCTGAGTGTGGATAACGCCGCCGAAGCCTGCGAGCGCATTCGCCAAAATGGCGGCAACGTCACCCGTGAAGCAGGCCCGGTCAAAGGCGGCAGCACGGTGATTGCGTTTGTTGAAGATCCGGACGGTTACAAAATCGAACTGATCGAAGAGAAAGACGCAGGTCGCGGTCTGGGCAACTGATTTCCTTCCGGGTGCAGACCCCTGCGCCCGTTGTTTTACTGCATCCCGGCACAAAATTTGGCATAATGCGCGCTGCAATTTTTCTGTATTAAGAGACCCTGATGTCCGATAACGCTCAACTTTCCGGTCTGTGTGACCGTTTTCGTGGTTTTTATCCTGTCGTAATAGATGTCGAAACGGCCGGGTTTAACGCCAAAACCGATGCGCTGCTTGAGATCGCCGCCATCACACTGAAAATGGATGAACAAGGCTGGTTGATGCCGGACACGACGCTGCATTTTCATGTCGAACCGTTTGAAGGGGCAAACTTACAGCCTGAGGCGCTGGCCTTTAACGGCATCGATCCGTCGAATCCACTGCGCGGCGCCGTCAGCGAGTACGACGCGTTGCACGCAATATTCAAAATGGTGCGCAAAGGCATTAAAGACAGCGGTTGCAACCGGGCCATCATGGTTGCCCACAATGCCACCTTCGACCACGGCTTTATGATGGCCGCAGCGGAACGCGCATCGTTGAAGCGTAATCCGTTCCATCCTTTCGTGACCTTCGATACCGCGGCACTCAGCGGTCTGGCGCTGGGGCAAACCGTATTGTCAAAAGCCTGTCTGGCGGCAGGTATGGAGTTTGATGGCGCCCAGGCGCACTCCGCGCTCTATGACACCGAACGCACTGCAATCCTGTTTTGCGAAATTGTGAACCGCTGGAAACGCCTTGGCGGGTGGCCGCTACCGCTACCGGAAGACGCGTAATCATTTTATTCAGGACGGGTAACGTGACTAGTCCTGATATAGGTTGACACTTTTCAGCCTTAAAACGCCTGATGAACTTCATCGGGCGTTTTGTATTTTAACGACAGATGGGGTCGCCGTGTGTTGTAAATCTCTACCGACTCCCTGACCATCTTTCTCGCCTGCTCAATATCTTCTGGCCTGACGAGAAGATATTCCATTTTTAATATCCCGTTTACCCGTTCCGCCAGCGCATTCTGATAGCAGTCATATCCATCCGTCATCGAGCAGATGACGCCGTAACGTTCATGCAGCGCCTGATATTCTGTTGAACAGTACTGGATACCCCGGTCTGAGTGATGTATCAGTGGGGCTGTTGTACGCCTGCTCACCAGTGCCATTTTGAGTGCGGTGGCCACATGCCGGGTATGCAGACTTTCATGTACATGATATCCCACTATTTTTCGCGACCAGACATCGGTTACCAGACTGACATACGCCGTTCCCTGACGCAGTGGAAGATACGTGATATCCGCGACCCATATCTGTTCCGGATGGCTGGCAACAACCTGATGTTCACCTGACTTCAATAAGTTAGGGTGACAATAAAAGCGATGATGGCTGTTCGTCGTTTTATGATAGGCCCGCTTCGGCATCACCAGTAAATGCGAGCAACGCAGTATCCGGAACAGACGGTCACGGCCAACATACAGCGCCGGGTCTGCTTGTTGTCGCAGCAGATAATGCAATTTACGCGTGCCCAGCCGGGGCTGTTGCAACCGGATGGTCGTCACCTGTTCAATGATGTTCCTGGCCTGAATTTCCCGGCCACGCTCACGCTGCAAAGACTGATACCATGCCTGCCGGCTAATCCCCAGGAACCGGCAGGCACGTGTTACTGTGAGTCCCGGCGTTTGTGTTTGCGTGATAAGACGTCCAACTGCTTTTTTGTCAGAGTCGCTCCGAACTCCGTATTCATAACTTTCACAACCGCTTCAAAAAACTGTGCTTTGATTTCTGATTCAGCGAGTTGCTGCTCGAGTTCTTTAATTCGCTGTTCGGGGGTGAGAGGCATTTTAGGCATGTTAACTCCGCATGCTCTGACAGGAGAGGAGGAACGCCAGTCGAGTTGACCATATTTGCGCAGCCATGCCATGACTGTGTAGCTACCCTGAATACCGTAGCGATCTTGCGCCTGGCGGTAAGTCATTTCACCTTTTTCGACCTGTTCAACAACGGCCAGTTTAAAGGATAGTGGGTAATCGCGTTGTGTGCGTTTAATGTATTGGTTCATCACATTCTCCTCAGTGTGCGAGTTAAATGTGTCAACGCTATTTAGGACGGGTCAACGCCCATAAAAAAGCGACCAATGAATGGTCGCTTTTTTTATTTCTGCTGATTACTCAGCATCAGGTTCTTCGGTTTTGTATTTCGCCGCAGTTTCTTTAATCAGTTGCTGCAACTCACCGCGCTGATACATTTCGATCAAAATATCACAGCCGCCAACCAGTTCACCATCAACCCACAGTTGCGGGAAGGTTGGCCAGTTTGCATATTTCGGTAATTCCGCGCGAATATCCGGGTTCTGCAGGATATCAACATAGGCAAAACGCTCGCCACAGGCAGACAACGCCTGGACAGCCTGTGCGGAGAAACCACAGCTAGGCAGTTTTGGAGAACCTTTCATGTACAGGAGAATCGGGTTTTCAGCGATCTGGCGCTGGATTTTTTCGATAGTGGTGCTCATTGTCTTGCTTCCTTTAACTTCTTTTACGGCAGTAGTCTGACATTGTAGCGGGTCAGACTGGCAACGGAAAATAACATTTTCATTACGCTTTATTATTTTATCCCCTGGTGCGATAAGTTGCATTCTCTATATTCCTTATCCTGTGAAACAACACACCCAGGACTCTCCGCTGACCATTTTTAGTCCGCGCTGTCGATTTTTTTTGCAGTCGCTTACGAAACGAGGTTTTAAATGATAAAAGCGATTAACTTTCTGTGCTTTTATAGATTAGAATCGACAGGTTTTGTAAATCACACGCAGGCATGATAGCCGCCTGCATTAACCAGAGGACTGCTCAGTGGCGCGAATAAACCGGATTTCGATCACGCTCTGTGCTTTGCTTTTTTCGACACTCTCTTTCACATCCCCGGCTAATGCTTCCCGGCAAACCAGGGAGACGCCTGCGGTTTCTCATGTAACGAAAACGGCAGATAAACATAAGAACGCGACGGCCAGTAAAAAAACAACCAAAACCAGTCAGAAAACCGTCAAAAAAACCGTTAACAAAACCAGCGTAAAAACGGTCTCTTCGGCCAAAAAACGCACCACCACGCCCGCAAAAACCACCAAAACCGCACATCGCCGCGTCTCCTCCACAACAGCAAAAACAGCCGCCGTCACCTGGAGCGAAAAGTGCACGCCACGCAAAGGCCGCAAGCCCCATTGCGTGAAGGTGAAAGAAACCGCGCCAGTTTCGCTTGCTGATGCACATAAGGTCAGAGTACAGAAAGCGACCAAAACGGCGATGTCCACATTGATGAATCAGATTGGCAAACCGTATCACTGGGGCGGCACGTCGCCACGCACCGGTTTTGATTGCAGCGGTCTGGTCTATTACGCCTATAAAGATCTGGTGAAGTTCCGTATTCCGCGTACAGCCAATGAAATGTACCACCTTCGCGATGCCTCACCGATTGAGCGTGATGAACTGATGAATGGCGATCTGGTCTTCTTCCGAACCCAGGGGCGCGGTACCGCGGATCACGTCGGCGTGTATGTCGGCAATGGTAAATTTATCCAGTCCCCCCGTTCAGGGCAGGAAATTCAGATAACCTCATTGAGCGAAGATTACTGGCAACGCCACTATGTCGGCGCCCGCCGCGTCATGACGCCAAAAACCATTCGTTAATTTCTTACCCTGTTTGTTACGCAACAGGGTAAGTTCTTCTTTTGCATCACCTTTCAATTTGCTACCCTATCCTTACGTACTTTATGGCTATTGTACGTACCCATATTAATAATAAGGAGAGAAGCAATGTCGTTCGAATTACCTGCATTACCGTATGCCAAAGACGCCCTGGCACCTCACATTTCCGCTGAGACGCTGGAATATCACTACGGCAAACATCACCAAACCTATGTAACGAATCTTAATAACCTGATCAAAGGTACCGCCTTTGAAGGTAAATCGCTGGAAGAGATCGTCCGTAGTTCAGAAGGTGGCGTATTCAATAACGCAGCCCAGGTCTGGAACCACACGTTCTACTGGAACTGCCTGGCCCCGAACGCGGGCGGTGAACCAACCGGTAAACTGGCTGACGCTATCGCTGCGTCCTTCGGTAGCTTTGCTGAGTTCAAAGCACAGTTCACCGATGCTGCAATTAAAAACTTCGGTTCCGGCTGGACCTGGCTGGTAAAAGGGACTGATGGCAAACTGGCTATCGTTTCTACGTCCAACGCGGGTACTCCGCTGACCACGGATGCCACCCCGCTGATGACCGTTGACGTGTGGGAACATGCTTACTACATCGACTACCGTAATGCCCGTCCTGGCTACCTGGAGCATTTCTGGGCGCTGGTAAACTGGGAATTCGTTGCGAAGAACTTCGCGGCGTAAATACGACAACGCAGAAGGGAAACCTTCTGCGTTTTTATTTTCAACTCAGTCGTTTAGTTGGCGACATATGCCGTTTCAGGTTGCCTTCTCGCTGAAACAAAGACCAGCAATAACGCCAGCCCTGCCACAATGGCGCCCATCACCGGAACAAAGCTATATCCCAGACCGCCGGAAATCACCGCGCCACCTGCCGCCGCGCCTAACGCATTCCCAAGATTAAATGCCCCAATATTCACCGATGAAGACAACCCCGGCGCCTCACTGGCAACACGCATCACGCGCATCTGCAAAGGCGGTACGACGGCAAATGTTGCCGCGCCCCACACGACCATACTGAACGCAGCGCCCAGGTCATTGCGCGCCAGGAAAGGAATCGCCAGCATGATAACCATCAGCAGCAGTAAGAAACCTTTCAGCGTACCGTTGACGGAACGATCGGCCAGTTTGCCGCCTAAATAGTTGCCGATCGAAAATCCGACGCCGATCAGAACTAACATGGCGGTGACAAATGCCGGCGTAGCATGGGCGATGTTTTGCAGAACGGGGGAAATATAGGTGTAGAGGGTAAACATTGCCCCCGCCCCCAGCACAGTGGTGAGCAGCGCAGAAAGCACCTGCGGACGTAATAAGACCGCCAGTTCTTTACGCACATCGGGGCGTTCCCCTGCTCCCCCTTTCGGCAGAGAGAAGAATAAACTGAGCATCGCAATCACCCCCAGCCCGGCCGTTGCTAAAAAGGACATCCGCCAGCCAATGGTTTCCCCAAGCCATGTAGCGGCAGGTACGCCGCCGATGTTTGCAATGGTCAGCCCCATAAACATCGTCGCCACGGCGCTGGCCTGTTTATGTTTCGGCACCACGCTGGCCGCCACGACCGAACCCAATCCGAAAAACGCGCCATGATTTAGGCTGGTCAAAATGCGCGATAGCATCAAGGTGGTGTAATCCGGCGCAATGGCCGACAGGACGTTGCCCAGCGTAAAAATGGCCATCAGAAAAATCAACGCATTACGACGAGCCCGGTGTGAAAGCAGCAGGGTCATCAACGGCGCGCCCACCATCACGCCCACCGCATAAGCGCTAATGAGCATCCCGGCGGCGGGAATAGAGACATTCACGCCATGCGCAATGACGGGCAACAGCCCCATTGGAGAGAATTCCGTGGTTCCAATACCAAATGCGCCAATCGCAAGCGCCAGTAAGGGGTAATTGATTTTCATACGTCGACTCCGCTGACCGTGCCGCGAAGCGACACCCGATAAGAGCCAAAAGCATGACATCAATCACAAAAATAATAAAGTTAACAGAATGGCAAAAGACTTTTGCTGATTGAGTAACAATGAAGGGGTAACGAAATGAGGGAGAGCACGCTCCCTCACGGTAAATCAGTGCAGTGCGGCGGTCAGACCACCCGCGACGATCAAGCCCAGAACAATAATAGTGGTTACTAATGAAAACTTCAGATCGGTGCTCATCAAATTTGCTCCTTTTTATTCCCACACAAAAAGTGATATTGCGCATTTTTACACACTTGGATGTAAAAATCTCCCAGGATTTATATTGATAACCACTTTTAACTCTTCCCCTTTTCGTCAAGATCAGACAAAATTCCACGCTTACTTGATTAGTGTACCGGCCATTGACCCCCTCCTGACGTTTCGTGTCGTTTTCCCGGCGTGCCGCAACCCTGATGTTGCGATAAGGGTGTGTAGAGGCAAACGTTTACCTACAGTATTTTCAGGAGTTTGGATATGGTCTGGAGTGAAATGTAATGGCAACAATTAAAGATGTAGCGAAGCGAGCAAACGTTTCCACTACAACCGTATCACATGTAATTAACAAGACGCGTTTTGTCGCAGAAGAGACGCGCAATGCTGTCTGGGCTGCTATCAAAGAATTGCACTACTCCCCGAGTGCCGTCGCCCGCAGCCTGAAGGTGAATCACACCAAATCTATCGGCCTGCTGGCAACTAGCAGTGAAGCCGCTTATTTCGCTGAGATTATTGAAGCCGTTGAGAAAAACTGCTTCCAGAAAGGCTACACCCTGATTCTTGGCAATGCCTGGAATAATCTCGAAAAACAACGGGCCTACCTTTCCATGATGGCGCAAAAGCGTGTGGATGGTCTGCTGGTCATGTGTTCGGAATACCCGGAGTCCCTGCTCTCCATGCTTGAAGAGTATCGCCATATTCCTATGGTGGTTATGGATTGGGGCGAAGCGAAAGCTGACTTTACCGATACGGTCATTGATAACGCGTTCGAAGGCGGTTATATGGCCGGTCGTTATCTGGTCGAGCGCGGTCATCGTGAGATTGGCGTCATTCCTGGCCCAATGGAACGTAACACGGGTGCTGGCCGCCTGGCGGGCTTTATGAAGGCGATGGACGAAGCGCTGATAAAAGTGCCGGAAAACTGGATAGTTCAGGGCGATTTTGAACCCGAGTCTGGTTATCGTGCAATGCAGCAGATCCTCTCTCAGACCCATCGCCCCACAGCGGTATTCTGCGGTGGTGACATCATGGCAATGGGGGCGCTGTGCGCTGCCGACGAAATGGGTTTGCGCGTACCGCAAGATATTTCGGTGATCGGTTATGACAATGTGCGCAACGCGCGCTATTTCACCCCCGCACTGACCACGATTCACCAGCCGAAAGACTCACTGGGCGAAACGGCCTTTAATATGTTGTTAGACCGAATCGTCAACAAGCGTGAAGAGTCGCAGTCTATTGAAGTCCACCCGCGACTGATCGAACGTCGTTCGGTTGCTGATGGTCCGTTCCGCGACTATCGTCGTTAAGCCTCCCCTGCGGGAACCTCTTCAGGTTCTCGCAGCCACTCTTTATTCAGCGTTTCACTGTCACCTAAATACTCCAGCAGCCAGGCTAATGCGGGCGAGGTGTCATTTTGCTGCCAGGTCAGGCAACATGCCGCATCCGGGAATGGATTCTCCAGGGTTAATGCGACCCATTTGCCGCTGTCGATCCACGGTTTTGCAAAATGCGTAGGCACCATACCGACACATAACCCGGCGGAAAGGCAGGTCGCTGACGACTCCCAATCCGGTACGATCACCCGTTTTTGGTTATCCAGCAGCCAGGTAATACGTTTAGGCAGTGTCCGTGAGGTGTCTTCACGAACCAGCGACGGCCAGTTGCGCAACGTATCATCACTCAAAGGGCCGGGCATCGTCGCCAGAGGATGATGACGTGCCACCACACAGCTCCAGCTCAACATTCCCATATCGCGAAAGGTATAGCGCCCACCGACGGGGATAGCCTGCGTCGCCCCAATCGCCAGTTCCACGCGTCCGTCGGACAGCGCATCCCAGACGCCGTTGAACACTTCCTGAGAAACAATCAGCTCAACATCATCAAAATGACGGTAGAAATCGACAATCATCTGCCGGGTGCGATCTGCCCGCACAATATTGTCCACCGCGATGGAGAGCTGTCCTCGCCAGCCGTTAGCAATTTGTTGGCACTGCTGGCGGGTGATCTGCATTTTTTTGATAACAGAGCGACCTTCTTTTAAAAACCAGGCACCCGCGGGCGTCAATTCCACATCCCGATGGCGTCGTTCAAACAAGGGCACCGCCAGCCACTCTTCCAGTTGACGTACGGTGTAGCTGACTGCAGAAGGCACGCGATGCAGCTCCTGGGCGGCGGAACTGAAGCTGCCATTGCGCGCGACAGCATCAACAACTTCAAGGGAATATTCTGACCACATATTCTGCCTACAAAAATTTTGAACTCAGTAGACAAATATTAGCGTTTCACAACAGGAATTTCACTCCCTACACTCTGCGGCCATGTCTTACTGATAAAAAAAGAGAATGTATTATGCAACCGGGAAAAGGGTTTTTAGTCTGGCTGGCGGGTCTCAGCGTACTGGGTTTTCTGGCAACAGACATGTACTTACCTGCTTTTGCTGCCATTCAGGCCGATCTGCAAACACCGGCCTCTGCCGTCAGCGCCAGTCTGAGCCTGTTCTTAGCCGGGTTCGCCATCGCCCAGCTTGCCTGGGGGCCGCTGTCCGATCGTTATGGCCGTAAGCCTATATTATTGCTCGGTTTGTCCATCTTCGCCTTCGGAAGTCTGGGTATGCTGTGGGTAGAAAGTGCAACAGGCTTACTGGTGCTGCGCTTTATTCAGGCTATTGGCGTGTGTGCTGCCACCGTTGTCTGGCAGGCGCTGGTAACCGATTACTATCCTTCGCAAAAAGTTAACCGTATTTTTGCCACCATCATGCCCCTGGTCGGGTTGTCGCCTGCACTTGCGCCGTTGTTAGGGAGCTGGATCCTCGCGCATTTTTCCTGGCAGGCCATTTTCGCCACGCTGTTTGTGATTACGCTGATCCTGATGTTGCCAGCCCTGCGTTTAAAACCCACCGCTAAAGCACGTAACGATAGCCAGGATAAATTGACGTTCACCACCCTGCTGCGTTCAAAAGCCTATCGCGGGAACGTGCTGATTTACGCGGCCTGTTCCGCCAGCTTCTTTGCATGGTTAACCGGTTCGCCGTTCATCCTTAGCGAAATGGGTTATAGCCCCGCAGTGATTGGTCTTAGTTATGTTCCGCAAACCATCGCCTTCCTGATTGGTGGGTACGGTTGCCGTGCAGCGTTACAAAAATGGCAGGGTCAACAACTGTTACCCTGGTTACTGGCCATCTTCGCATTGAGCGTCGTTGCGACCTGGGCGACCAGTTTTATTAACGCTGTATCGTTGACCGAAATTCTGATCCCCTTCTGTGTCATGGCTATCGCCAACGGCGCAATTTACCCTATTGTTGTGGCTCAGGCATTGCGTCCATTCCCCCAAGCCACCGGGCGTGCCGCCGCATTGCAGAATACACTGCAGTTGGGTCTCTGTTTCTTCGCCAGTCTGGTCGTCTCGTGGTTAATCAGCACGCCGTTGCTGACGACCACCAGCGTCATGTTATCAACCGTTGCGCTTGCAGGATTAGGCTATTGGATGCAGTCGCAGGCGAGTGAGTCCACGCACCACACCACGCACTCTGAGATGGCACACAACGATTCGTACTAAAAATAGCGATAACAGCCACTCATTAGCTCGCTAACATTTTTGGGTTGTTTCACCGAAAATAGAGGCCTATACTCATTTTCGGTTGTTACAAAAATACGATAAATATTACGTTCTAACGGGAGCCGGAGCGCTCCCGTTTAACCAGGGAATGGTCTTTTCGGCAAGGGTTCTCCCTTCCTCTGTTCTACGTCGGATTATAGGCTCGCGGACTTTTTCCGTGAGATTTCTCACAAAGCCAAAAAGCGTCTACGCTGTTTTAAGGTTCTGATCACGACCCGTGATGGAGAAACTATGAGTTCATCGTGTATAGAAGAAGTCAGTGTACCGGATGATGACTGGTACCGTATCACCAACGAATTACTGAGCCGTGCAGGCGTTGCTATCAACGGCCCTGCCCCGGCGGATATTCAAGTCAAAAACCCCGATTTTTTCAAACGCGTATTGCAGGAAGGTTCGCTGGGTTTAGGTGAAAGTTACATGGATGGCTGGTGGGAGTGCGAGCGACTGGATATTTTCTTCAATAAAGTTTTGCGCGCAGGCCTCGAAAATCAACTTCCTCACCATTTCAAAGATACACTTCGCATCGCAGGCGCACGCCTGTTCAACCTGCAAAGTAAAAAACGCGCCTGGATAGTCGGCAAAGAGCATTACGATCTTGGTAATGATCTTTTCAGCCGGATGCTTGACCCGTACATGCAATATTCCTGCGCCTACTGGAAAGAGGCCGATACTCTGGAATCTGCCCAGCAGGCGAAGCTAAAAATGATTTGTGAAAAATTGCAGCTTAAACCGGGTATGCGTGTGCTGGATATCGGCTGCGGCTGGGGCGGATTATCGCAATATATGGCGGCCAATTACGCGGTCAGCGTGGTTGGCGTGACCATTTCGGCAGAGCAGCAGAAAATGGCGCAGCAGCGCTGCGAAGGACTCGATGTCTCCATTCTGCTGCAAGATTATCGCGACTTACAGGATCAGTTCGATCGTATTGTCTCGGTAGGTATGTTTGAACATGTCGGCCCCAAAAACTACGACACCTACTTTGAGGTGGTTGACCGTAATTTAAAATCTGACGGCCTGTTTCTGCTTCATACCATCGGCTCTAAAAAGACCGACAACAATGTCGACCCGTGGATCAATAAATATATCTTCCCGAACGGTTGCTTACCTTCCGTACGTCAGATTGCTAACGCCAGCGAGCCGCATTTTGTGATGGAGGACTGGCACAATTTTGGCGCCGATTATGATACAACGCTGATGTCGTGGCATTCACGCTTTATTAAAGCCTGGCCTGACATCGCAGAGAATTACAGCGAGCGTTTTAAGCGGATGTTCAGTTATTATTTGAATGCCTGCGCTGGTGCATTTCGCGCCCGCGATATTCAACTCTGGCAGGTCGTTTTTTCACGCGGTGTTGAACACGGTCTGCGCGTTCCCCGCTAACAGAGCAGCCCCCGAATTCTGCGGGGGCCACTTTTATCTTTTAGGCGTCATTCGCCAGCTTATTCGCGGCACTGTCGCGGGCCGCTAATACGCGCTCAACCGTATCGATAACCGCCTGGGTTTGCGGATCGATTTCGATATTCACGCGAGCGCCCAGCTTTTTCTTGCCCAGCGTAGTGCGTTCAAGCGTTTCTGGAATAAGGTGAACACAAAAACGCGTTGCGGTGACTTCTCCAACGGTCAGGCTGATGCCATCGATGCCGATATATCCTTTGTACAGAATATATTTCATCAACTGCGGATCCTGTATTTTGAACCAAATCTGACGGTTATTTTCTGAGGTCAGAATTTTTGAGATCTCGGCGGTGGTCATAATATGACCCGACATTAAATGCCCACCAATCTCATCACTGAATTTGGCGGCGCGTTCAACATTCACCAGATCGCCGACGTTCAGCTCACCTAAATTCGTAATACGTAAGGTCTCTTTCATCAAATCGAAACTGATCTGATTACCCTTGATTTCGGTCACGGTCAGACAACAACCGTTATGCGCCACCGACGCGCCCGTCTCCAGCGCATCCAGCATGTGTTCAGGTAATTCCACTACATGAGTGCGAAAATTCGGTTTTTCATCAATCGACACCACTCTGGCGGTGCCCTGCACAATACCCGTAAACATACCTGCAACTCCTGAAATCAGTTTGAAAATCTCTGCCCAGCACAATAGCAGGTGAAAATTCAGGTTGCCAGCAAAGTGCCGCTCACACCTGTTTTTTCACTGGAGAATTACACATTCCCCGCTACAATAGACTGCAAATTCCCCTGCATCTTCTTCTTGCTGCCAATCAAGGCGGCTTTTCTGGTCTCTCAAATAACAACAAAAAACAAGGTGTATACGTGCAAAAGTATATCAGTGAAGCGCGTCAGTTATTAGCTCTGGCAATACCGGTGATTCTCGCGCAAATCGCCCAAACCGCAATGGGGTTTGTTGATACCGTGATGGCCGGTGGATACAGCGCCACAGACATGGCGGCTGTCGCCATTGGCACATCCATTTGGTTACCGGCCATTCTGTTCGGCCATGGCCTGCTGCTGGCGATGACCCCCGTCATTGCGCAGTTAAATGGTTCCGGACGCCGTGATCGTATCGCCCATCAGGTGCGCCAGGGATTCTGGCTGGCGGGGAGTGTCTCCGTCCTCATCATGGTCGTGCTGTGGAACGCCGGGTATATCATCCGCTCCATGCATAATATTGATCCGGCGTTGGCCGATAAAGCCGTCGGTTATCTGCGCGCCCTGCTGTGGGGAGCGCCAGGATATCTGTTTTTCCAGGTGGCGCGTAACCAGTGCGAAGGATTAGCCAAAACCAAGCCCGGCATGGTCATGGGATTCCTCGGACTGCTGGTCAATATTCCGGTTAACTACATCTTCATTTACGGCCATTTTGGCATGCCGGAACTGGGCGGTGTTGGCTGTGGTGTTGCGACCGCCGCGGTGTATTGGGTGATGTTTATCGCGATGGTTTCCTACATCAGGCGCGCACGTTCGATGCGCGATATTCGTAATGAACCAGGATTCAGTAAACCCGACACCGCCGTGGTGAAACGGTTAGTCCAGTTAGGTCTGCCGATAGCATTAGCCCTGTTCTTCGAAGTGACCCTCTTTGCCGTGGTGGCGTTGTTAGTATCGCCACTGGGTATCGTCGATGTGGCGGGTCACCAGATTGCACTCAACTTCAGTTCGTTGATGTTTGTACTGCCAATGTCGTTGGCAGCGGCGGTGACGATTCGGGTGGGGTATCGTCTGGGTCAGGGATCAACACTGGATGCGCAGACCGCAGCCAGAACCGGTTTGGGTGTCGGTGTCTGCATGGCGATGATGACGGCAATTTTCACGGTCACACTGCGAGAGCATATCGCCCTGCTCTATAACGATAATCCGGCAGTCGTTGCGCTGGCGGCACAGTTAATGCTGCTGGCAGCGATTTATCAGATCTCCGACTCCATTCAGGTCATTGGCAGCGGTATTTTACGTGGCTATAAAGACACGCGATCCATCTTTTTTATCACCTTCACCGCGTATTGGGTGTTGGGGTTGCCCAGCGGGTATATCCTGGCGTTAACCGACCTGGTCGTTGACCGTATGGGGCCGGCGGGCTTCTGGATAGGCTTTATTATCGGTCTGACCTCTGCAGCCATTCTTATGATGCTGCGTATGCGATACCTGCAACGCCAACCGTCTACGGTTATTTTGCATCGCGCTGCGCGATAAATACACAATGCCCACCTAAAAAAAAACCGAACACACATTGTGTGTTCGGCATCCAATAGATGAATAAATGTACTACTGCGTAGGTAGAATATCACGCAGGTACATATTCATTCCTCTCATCATAGATTTAATAAATAAATTAAAAACTCATATTTGAGTCACAAAACTATCGATAAAAAGAGCCGCACAGGTCTACGGCTCGCTAATTATAACGATTTAGGTATTTAAAACAAATACACAAAACTGATGTGAAATATTATTTCATTCACACCATGAATGAGTGTTTCCGTTAGTTACGGCTGTATTAACTAATAACAACTAATAAATAGTTAGGAATTGCTGAACTATTAAGATTCAGCTTAGGATGTCCCTGATTCAAGGAATCGCAATTAGTTCCATCTTCTAAAAATAAATTCTGTATTTGAGGGATAAAATGAAAAGAAAAGTATTGGCTATCGTCATTCCAGCCCTGATGGCGGCTGGTGCAGTTCACGCTGCTGAAGTTTATAACAAAGACGGTAACAAGTTAGATCTCTATGGCAAAGTCGATGGTTTGCATTACTTCTCTGATGACACCAACTCTGATGGTGACCAGACTTATATGCGTTTAGGTTTCAAAGGTGAAACGCAGATCACTGACCAACTGACGGGTTTCGGTCAGTGGGAGTATCAGGTAAACGCCAACAGCACCGAAAGCGACCATGGCAACAGCTTCACCCGTCTGGCGTTTGCCGGTTTAAAATTCGGTGATTACGGTTCATTCGACTACGGTCGTAACTACGGCGTTCTCTACGACGTTGAAGGCTGGACCGATATGCTGCCAGAGTTCGGCGGTGACTCCTATACCAAAGCTGACAACTTCATGACCGGTCGTGCGAATGGCGTGGCAACTTACCGTAATAACAACTTCTTCGGGTTAGTTGATGGTCTGAGCTTTGCCCTGCAGTACCAGGGCGCTAACGAAAACCAGGTCACAGACGAAGTCTACTTCGACGGTACGACCCAGGAAGGTACCGCCAATGGCGGCGACCGTAATGTGAAAAATTCCAACGGCGACGGGTTCGGTATCTCCTCTACGTATGATCTGGGGATGGGCGTCAGCTTCGGTGCGGCATATACCTCTTCCGATCGTACTAATGAGCAGGTTAACCATTCAACCGCAGGTGGCGACAAAGCGGATGCATGGACGACTGGCCTGAAATATGATGCTAACAACATCTATCTGGCCACCATGTATTCTGAAACCCGCAATATGACGCCGTATGGTGGCCGTTCTGATACTATCGCCAACAAAACGCAGAACTTTGAAGTGACTGCACAATATCAGTTCGACTTCGGTTTACGTCCGGCCGTTTCTTTCCTGATGTCTAAAGGTAAAGACCTGGTCGGTACGGACAACGATAAAGATCTGGTGAAATATGCTGATATCGGTGCGACTTACTACTTCAACAAAAACATGTCCACCTATGTTGATTACAAAATCAACCTGCTGGATGAAGACGACAGCTTCTATTCCCGTAACGATATCGCAACTGATGACGTCGTTGCTTTAGGCCTGGTTTACCAGTTCTAATATTTACCCCGTATCAAGTCGCCCACCCGGTAATGGGTGGGCTTTTTTCTTATATTCTGCTGGCGATGGTCAAATACCCTTCCCCGTTGTTGCCTTAATATTCACCACCTACCCATAAATCACTGCCACTCCACAATTTTTGTGTGCATTTAGAGGGCATACCTCTTTATAATCTTGCCCGGTTCTATGGCTTGTTTAAGACATAGATTTACTCACTGAAACAAACTCTTTCCGGCATTTCAGGTGCTGAATGAGGCAAGAGGCTTAAAATATGTTCACCACGCTCGCCTATGTTGCGCTTTTTTTGATCTGTTCATGGGGTGTATTTAAAATAGATCAGAAGAGTCAATCCCTTTCCCGATCTGTCTTCATTGCTATTTTTTTGGGCGCCGCCATCGGCATATCTCTCCATTTTATGACTACCGAAAACAGCAAAACCATTATTGAGTGGTATAGCATTATCGGAAATGGATACGTCAACCTATTAAAGCTCGTCGCAATTCCACTGATTTTTATCTCCATTCTTTCTGCGATTAACAAACTCGAAAACAATGCCGGTATCGGTAAGATGTCTTTGACCATCGTCGCCTGCATGTTGTGCCTGGTGATGATCGCCGGATTCGTGGGGCTGTTTACAGCATACACGCTGGGACTGGATGCCAGCGCCTTTGGCCATATGCAATCGACGTTAACGGCGGAGGATGTCAACAAAACGGCGGCGGTATCATTACCTCAGTTAATGACATCATTAATCCCCACCAATATATTCCTCGACCTTACCGGGGCAAGAAGCGTTTCCGTCATTGGTATCGTCATTTTTACCCTTCTGGCCGGTGTCGCGCTGTTAAAAGTCAAAAAAGACGCTCCCGAAGAAGGTAAAAAATTAAGTGCGGGTATTAATGCCCTACAGATTTGGGTAATGAAGATGGTGCGTATCGTTATTGTACTGACGCCCTATGGGGTCATGGCATTAATGGCTAACGTATTTTCGACATATCAGTTTTCACAATTTACCAGCCTGCTGGGATTTATTGCCGCGTGTTATCTGGCTGTGGCAATGATGTTTATCGTTCACGCTATTTTACTGGTGCTGAGTGGTAAAAATCCCATTCACTACTTTAAAACCGTTTGGCCCGTGCTCACCTTTGCCTTTGTCTCACGCAGTAGCGCTGCATCAATTCCTCTGGCGATATCCGCACAAGAAAAATATGGCGTACCGAATACGATTGCCAATATTGCGGCGTCCTTCGGCTCCAGTATGGGACAAAACGGGTGCGCGGGCATTTATCCTGCCATTATGGTGGCGATGATTGCGCCAACAATGGGGGTCGATCCGTTATCTCTTCATTTCCTGGCAACCTTGCTTCCCGCGATCGCGTTGGGATCGATTGGCGTCGCCGGTGTGGGTGGCGGTGGCACATTTGCATCACTGATCGTTCTTTCAACGCTAAACTTCCCGGTGGCGCTGGTCGGTATCTTTATTGCGATAGAACCTGTCGTCGATATGGCAAGGACTGCCCTCAATGTGAATGGCTCAATGATGTCTGGTGTTCTGGCAACCCGGTTGCTGAGTGAAAAAGGTCAGGAACAACAACACAGTGCAACGCTGAATTAACCCGCATTCAGGGTTTACTCAAGCATATCTGTCTCCTCAGCGCGAGCCCCTGTACCTCGGGAGCACACGCTGAGGGTTAGCGACCCAACCCCACATCCCGGATAATTCGCCAGTCCCTCCCAGGCCAAAATAGGCACAATGCGTAAAAAACACGCTGCAATATCAACAAAATATAATCAACTTGTTTAAATACTCTGCGATCGAGTGAATTCAGAAAGAAAATTACCATTTCCCTCTTGCCTCATTCTAACTCTGCCGCTAATATTCGTCCCCGTTGTCACCTACAACGTTGCGTTCATAGCTCAGTTGGTTAGAGCACCACCTTGACATGGTGGGGGTCGTTGGTTCGAGTCCAATTGAACGCACCATTTGCGTCCGTAGCTCAGTTGGTTAGAGCACCACCTTGACATGGTGGGGGTCGGTGGTTCGAGTCCACTCGGACGCACCATTTCATAGTTTTGTGATCTGGTGCTCTCTGCATTTTCGTATCTCCCTTAAGATTTCACTCCCTTTTCTTAAAGACCCATTCTGTATTACTCGCGAAAGCAACGCATTTCCACCATTGTCTGTTTTTACAAAATCGCTTTTTATAGAAAGTAGCGCCATAGCATCTCCGCTCTCTGTGTAATGCTTGTTGCCTCAACCCCTTCAGAACGGTTGTAACCTCCCCTTACCTCTGGATACCCTTCCCCATAGCCTGCTTCCCATTATCAACGAAGGGGTTAGTTAGCGACGGGCATACACAAGAAAACGGGGAGTCTGTCATTCAGGATCGTATAGTTCCCATTTTTCAGACGGTTTATTTTTAACCTGATTCCGCGCTGCGGCATCAGAAAAAAATCAGGCAACATATCATTCAGTTTGTTGCGTACGTCCCGATTCATTGTGTTGTCGTTTGTGACATCAGAAAACATCTGATAGATATCCTTGTCCTTATCATAATTAAAGTTAACAACCCGGTGGAAATTTTCCTCTGCTGAACCCTGTTGGCGGAATGTCAGAAACACATCAAAAAAATTATCATTCTTACTGATATGTAAAACCGACTTCATGGTCAGAACATTTTGCCCATCATGCAGAATCGTTCTCGACTGACAGTTAATGTCCGTTTCGTTATGCATGGACTGAATAAGAGCGATACCAGCCAACACCAGCACTGAAAAAATCGTTAATGAGTAAGTTAGATTTTTTTTCATTTAGAATCATTCCAGTAAATATGAGTGACGCATGTTTTCGCTCTGGCAAGAATGTCATTACAGTAAATAACCGATACGCGTGTTCGCGGAGTGTTTACTGAAAGATAGGCTCGCGTCAGTACCTTACAGGTGATGTTAAACTTCCTGAAATAATCGTTGAATTCGGCCTGATTATTTTGCACGAAGTCGGGATACGCATAAATCTTGCATCCATTACGCTCAGTGGCCAGCGTGTAGGTATCAAATAAACTGCGGCTATCTTCCTCTGAAGTATGCAGATAAGTCCAGATAAGTACGAAGCTGGCCGCAAAGGCACAGATAATGTAGAGCGCAATACCTGGTGCCGATTTTGGTTTATTAATCTCTTTTGAGGGCGGCTCTTCAGGTAAACCGTGCGCGTTCCCGGAGGAAATATTTGCCGCACTGACCTCCTCATTCAATGCAGTATCCGTGGTTATCTGCACTTCTGCACTTAATCTAAAACCCGCTCTGGGAACCGTGATAACGACATCAGACAGGGCTGGTGAGGCGCTTGCCAGGCTTCGGCGCAGCAGTGAGATATTCTGATATAACGCGTTAGCGGGGATCTGGCTGGCTTCATTACCCCAGATATAATGAAAAAGATCGGCTTGCTTGACAACCGCGGGATATTGCGCGATCAGTATACCTAAGCAGCGGCTGACTGGCTGATTTAGCTTAATAACGCGATTGTTCTCATTCAGCACAACAAGCACATTGTTGTGCTGATCAAAATGAACATTACCATTCAGAAGAATTTTTTGAGACATAGCCTGTCGCCTTAGCATTGCAAACCAATAAAATTGCTTATTAAGAACTCATAAATTATAGCAAATGTTCAAGAACTACATATTCCCAACTTAAAACTAACATACAAAAAACATAAGAACCTTATTAAAACATACGCAACTGATTGAGTTTATTTGACTTTTATATTAATTATCATATTTGTATAATCATTGTTAATAATCAATCCGGAATTAATTAAAAATAACAAAAAAGATCTTAATAAAATCATTGGCATTTTTAAATAATAATCTCACTGGTACGATGTCATCCATCGATAGAAAGTTACTGGCATGCATACGGAATATAAAAGAACCATCCGCAGTGTATGTTCCATGAATGTTCTGTCAATAAGCTAGTTTTAAAAACAAGCCAAGGAGTGAATCCATTATGGTTATCTGGGGTGAGTAAATGCTTAATTATGTTGCTTTAGGTATGTTAATACTGGTGTGTGTCATTTGTTTTTACGCCATCATCATAATACACGACATACCTTATGAGATTGCCAAAAAAAGAAACCATCCACATGCAGATGCAATCCATGTCGCAGGTTGGGTGAGTCTTTTTACTCTCCATGTCATTTGGCCCTTTTTATGGATTTGGGCAACATTGTACCGAGAGGATCGTGGATGGGGCATGCAGGGAAAATCACAGGCTGAAAATACAGATATGGCCGTTCTACTTCAACGAATCGAGAAGATGGAAAACGCCATACGGCAGAGAGAATAAAACATGTATTTCGCTAATATCGTCATTGTTTTTCTGGTTTTGTATTTTTGCCTGATGCTTATCATGATTAAAATGTCGCCACAACTGGCGATGTTATTGATTAACCCGTAATGGTGAAAGAGTATGGATTTGCTGATTGTAATGACCTATGCCGCCATATCATGGGTTATATTTAAAGTATTTAACATCCCGGTTAATAAATGGAGTGTTCCCACCGCAGTACTTGGTGGCATATTTTTGGTGAGCGGGCTTATTTTGCTCATGAATTATAACCACCCTTATACTGACAATGCTCAAAAAGCGGTAATTTCAATTCCGGTTGTGCCGCAGGTTAGCGGTCAGGTGATATCTGTAACGAATAAACCAAATGCCCCCCAAAACAAGGGCGATATTCTGTTTCAGATCGATCCGTCACGCTATCAGGCGCGACTGGATAAACTTCTGGCGGATACCGTTACCGCCGAGCACGAAACGGCAGCACTGCAATCGGAATTAGAAGAAGCCCAGGCCTTTACCCGTAAAGTTCGCGCCGAGCGTGATCAAAGCAGCCAGGACTATTCTCGCTATATGAAAGGAAGCCAGGCCCGGGTGAATCCCTTCTCAGAACGAGATATCGATACCGCGAGGCAAGCATTTCTGGGACAAGAAGCCAGCCTTAAAGCCGCTCAGGCAAAGGAAGCCCAGATCCAACAGTTGCTGAAGAGTAAAATTAACGGCGACCAGTCTCAGGTCGCAAGCCTGAAGGCGCAAGTTGCGGAGGCACGTTACGATCTGGAACAAACCACCGTCAGAGCACCGAGTGATGGATACGCCACTCAGGTTTTGATCCGTCCGGGGACTTATGCGGCAGCGCTGCCGCTTCGCCCGGTGATGGTCTTTATTCCGGCGCAACAGAAATTGATTGTTGCATCCTTTCGCCAGAATGCCCTGCTGCGACTCAAACGTGGGGATATGGCTGAAGTGGTGTTCAATGCGCTTCCGGGTCAGGTCTTCCAGGCCAGACTGAAATCCGTGATCCCTGTTACGCCAGATGGTGGATATCAGGCATCAGGGACGCTTCAGACGCTCAGTACAAGCGCGGGTAATAATGAAGTGTTAGCCACTCTCGAACTTGAACCAGCGGTTGAGCTATCACAATTACCTGATGGGATCGGTGCGCAGGTCGCTGTCTATTCCGACCGCTTCACCCATGTCGCGGTCATGCGAAAAATACTGTTACGCATGACCAGTTGGACGCATTACCTCTACCTTGATCACTAGTTTTGTGCAGGACACCATCATGAACAAACAGCACTATATCGCGGCACTTTTGACCTGGATTGATGCTCATCTTGAGGAACCGTTATCCCTGGACGATATCTCTGAAAAATCTGGATATTCGAAGAGATATCTACAGGCATTGTTCAAACAGGAGACGGAAAATACGCTGGGTGATTACGTCAGAAAACGTCGGCTCGGAATGGCTGCACAGGAGTTGCGAGGCGGTACGACGCCGATATTAGACGTCGCTATCAAGTACCATTATAACTGCCAGCAAAGTTTTACCCGGGCATTCAAACGTGAATACCGGATTACGCCGGGGCATTTTCGCAGAATCCACGAATGAGTTCCCCCGTCGATAAGCGTCTGACGTGGTGTCATCCTGACCGTCGTGCCGGTACCTGCGTTGTAAACAACACGGGGTACCGACACGCACAGAGAGTCACCCTGCCGTGACTTCATCTCTTTAATTTTAAATAATTTATTTAATTCGACGTTATCACGTTTCAGTAATAGGGCTAAACGATGGCGTTTTCGCAACGCGATGGCATTCTGTTACGGTTACATTTGCGATAAAACCGAATGTGTTACTATTTTGTAGACAAAATGTGATGCGGCCCATAGCTATTTCCAATTCAATATATCATTCTCTCTGTATAATCAAATTTGAGAAAGTGCATGTTGATCATGAAGATATAATGCCTCTCTTCCAAGGACACGATAATGCGCAATACACTTATTCCAATAATCGTTGCGGTGTGCCTTTTTATTATCGGCGTTTCTATTCTGAATATTCAGCTTTGGTATTCTTCTACCGCTGACAGCCTTGCAGGGGCCAGATACGCATCAAAAAATATCAGTAATATTCTCGAAGAGGCGTCTCTGGCGACCAAAACAGCGATGAATACTGCGATGAAGGGATGCAACCTGGAAGAACAGTATCAACTCGGCACCGAGGCCGCGCTTAAACCTCATCTACGAACAATCCTTATCATCAAGCAAGGGAAAGTATGGTGTTCATCACTGCCGGGAAACCGCGTATTGCTGACTCGTATTCCCAGCATGCCTGATACCAATTTGCAGCTTGCTCCGGCAAAAGATACGGTCAATGGGCTTCCGGTACTGTTATTCCAGACTCATTTTGCCGCAAGCCGTATTCTGATCACTATCAGCGATCAACATATCCGTGGGGCACTGAATGCGCCTTTGAAGGGCGTAACGTATTTGTTACGCGTAGGAGATAGCACCATCGGCCCGTCAGGCGATATCGCGCCAATAACCGGAAGTCAGCAACTTGCCGGACGGGTTGACTCAACAAAGTATCGCTACAGTATCATTTACAATCAGCCACCCCTGTTCAGTTTGCCCAGAATCGTCTCCAAAGGCCTGGGTATCCTGATTTTCATCCTGCTGATTTCCTGCGCAGCCGCTTACGTTCTTGAGAAGTATCTGAACAAAAATACCACTCCCGAAGAAACGCTACGCAGGGCGATTGCCCGCGGTGAAATCGTTCCATTTTACCAGCCGATCGTCAATGGTCGGGAGGGAACGCTGCGGGGTGTTGAAGTGCTTGCCAGATGGAAACACCCGAGGGTCGGATATATCTCTCCAGCTTCATTTATCCCGGTGGCTGAAAAATCGGGTCTGATAATACCGCTGACTGAAAGCCTGATGGCACAGGTCGTGACCCATATGAACGCCATCGCCAGTAAGTTACCTGAAGGTTTTCATGTCGGAATTAACTTTAGCGCTTCCCATATCACCTCCCCCACATTTGTTGAGGAGTGTCTGAAATACAGGGACGGTTTTAAGCACAGTGGTCTCCATCTGGTTCTTGAAGTCACCGAACGAGAACCCTTACACGTGGATGAAAATCTTGTTCAGAGACTGAATATCCTTCATGCAAATGGCTTTGTGATTGCGCTGGATGATTTCGGCACGGGCTACTCTGGGCTTTCCTATCTTCATGATCTGCATATTGATTATATTAAGATCGATCAAAGCTTTGTTGGTCGGGTGAACGCCCATCCAGATTCAACCCGGATCTTAGATTGTGTTCTGGATCTGGCGCGTAAACTGTCATTACGCATTGTCGCTGAAGGTGTCGAAACGAAGGAGCAACTTGACTATCTGAACCAAAATAACATTACTTTCCTGCAAGGGTACTATTTCTATAAGCCTGTTCCCTTCACCGAACTGGTCAAAATTCTGCTGTCAAAACCCAAAGTGAAAATTGTTCTCGAGTAGGCCAGCCCGAGGCCGCTCGAGATCCAAACCGCCCTATCCTCCGGCAGAATCGCGTGGCGAGTGTAGGTGGCAGAACCAGCTCCGGTTAAACTGACGGGCCTGTCGCTCAGTAACAACGTGTACTTTGTTTGTTGATTATGCCCTTTCTGAAATATAATCAGAGGCTGACGAACACAGAAATGAAGCAGGTAGCGGATGGAAATTGATCTCGATAATCTGGTCTTTAACGGGCTGGAAGAAGCGGAAGAGCGTAATGCAGAGCGTCTTGATGATGCAGACAAAAAAGCGCAAGCGATTGTGGCCGATGATGACTGCGGCGACGCCTGCAAAATCTAATAGTTAAACCGGCTACGCGCCGGTTTTTAATGCCATTTCTTCCTTCTTGCCCTATTGAGGTGTCCCCCCGAATAGCTAACAATTCAGCCCTGTGGCTGGGGAATAACCGTGTCTTTGAAAATCATCTCGGCATGATTATTTGGCCGTAGTCGACCTGTATCGGCTCCCCAGACTGACTCAACACGCCACAAACTGATGGTGTTCATCGAGTCGGTATTTCACCCCAGCCTGAATATTGTTTTCCCCTTCAATGGCAACGGCAAAACGTGTGCGAATCCCATCGTGATAGGCCAACGCGGCGCATCCTCCGGGGCCAAGAATGATGGAATCCACATGCCCTACACTGGCGATAACCGCATGTTCACCACTGGCAACAATATGAACGTTATCACCGCTATTGGCTATTTTGGGCTGTTCACCAAAGCAGGTAATGTGCGAAAGATCGCCAGCACTGGCGATATTGCTTCGGCTGCCGAGCGTACTGACGCGCACACGCATTCCCGTATTGGCGATGCGGGTGCTATTTCCGGCGCTGCTAACGCGGGTTGAATTTCCCGCCACCACCACACGGGCACGATCGCCTGAACTGCCAATATGGGCGTTATATCCCACACTCCCAATACGAACGCCATAACCCGCGCTGGCGATCTGTGTGGCATACCCGGCACTGCTCAGCCAGCCATTGTCCCCGGTACTGCCGATATAACTGTGGGTTCCTGCGCTGGCCACTTTTACATTGTCTCCGGCACAGCCTAAGCGAACGTTATCACCGGCACTGCAGATCTGTGCGCTGTTCTCCGCATTCGCCAGCTGCTCTTTATTTTTTACCGTGGACAATTGGCTAAAGCAGGGCGCAACACTTTCTGCATCATGAGGAAAAATGGCATTCGGCGGAGTCAGGGCATTCGCCAAAAAATCCATGGTACGAATATCCTGACGCACAAAGCTCTCTTCACTCAGCCATTTTGTCCATGCATATTCCACCAGACTGTTTGCCCAATCAGCATAACCGTCGAACTGGAGTGTGCGATGCACGTCGGCGTAACTTCCGCCATCAGGAAAACGACGAATAAACCATCGATACATTACGGGCCCGACACGCCAGGCCCGCAAATCCCTACGCGTAATCACCATCGGTCAATGCCGGTGGTAGCCATCTACCATGCACTTGAAGGTTTCGCCCGGCGTGCGGCCTGTTGTGCATAAATAGAGATGACCAAAAATGAAAAACAGACTGACGATGGATAACGCAAAATGCGCCTGCAACAGCCAGTAACGAACGCCCGGGAACAGATCGCCGACGACCTGAGGGTAAAGCGATAATAAACCGCTTATCAACAGCAGTGGCAGTAATCCATACATGACGCCGACATAGGCAGCCTGCTGCAGCGGGTTAAACTTCGAACGTACGCTTGCCGGAAACGGGTGTGATTCGCCCTGCATAATGCCGAACAGATAGAAACGCGTCTGTCGAAGCGCACGGCCGACCCACCCCTGGCGCTGAATAATGTAATGATGACCGTTGCCGCCCACCAGGTTTATCAACACAAATCCAATCCAGCAGATCAGCAGCAGGAAGCCACAGACTTCATGCACCGCCAGCAGACTTTTGATCGCCGACGGGCTGGCGAGGGTGAAATGATTAATCAGGCCGCTGACCAACAGCAACAGAAATAACAACGCATTAGACCAATGCCATAGCCTGACCGCTTTTGAGTACAAATAGACTTTCTCTCCGTGACTCGCCGCCTTCTGATTCACCGATCGAAAACGTAACATGGCGTGCAACGCCAGCACTAACCCCATCGCCACCAGCATCAAACCGGCAATAACCAACCAGACAGGCCAGTATTCCGCTGAAAACAGGGGGACATAGTGGGCGAGCTGCATGTGAAACTGTTCGGCATTCTGCGACGCGTTCATACATTTTCCTTTTTAATCAAATGTTGACCGAACCGGCGATACAGATGGGGTTTGCCTGCGCCTGGAAGCTGATGCTCGTAGTATTTGTTTTCCCGCAGCCATGCCTGAATTTCTGGACTGTCTTCGCGCCCAAAAATCAGCGCATGCTCTGGGCAGGCATTGACACAAATGGGAGGAAAGCCTTTCGCCAGACGGCTTTCAGCACAGAAATCGCACTTATCTGCCACTTTGGTCTGTGGGTTGAGATAACGAACCTGATAGGGGCATGCGCCGATACAGTAACTGCATCCAATGCAGCGGGAGGCGTCTACCCGCACAATACCGTTTTCGTCTCGCCAGGAAGCCCCGGTCGGACAAACGTCAATACAGGGCGCATTCTCGCAGTGCTGGCAAGACTGACGAAAATAGTGATAGAGCGTTTCATTTTCGTTATCTGACACCGGGATATGCGCGATCGACAAACGGCTCCCCTGCGGGGGAACGTGGTTCGTTTTACGGCACGCGCGTGCGCATAAATTACAGCCATTACACAGTGATTCGTCATGAATCATGGCGTAGCGCACGTCTTTGGTTTGTTTCGTGCCGGCTACTACCTTTTGGCCAGGGCCGGTGAAAAAGATCACCGTTCCCATGCCAATAACAAATTTTCGTCGAGTGAAGGACATCGGGTTATCCTCTAATGCTGTGACAGAGACAGTCCACACATTCCATGACATCTACCTGAAAAATCAGGGGTTCTGATACTGCTCAACCTCAAGCCATTCACATAAGCCATAGGCTTTTCCGTAGCTCATAAAACGCTCGCTAAACAGATAAGGCTCTGCGTTTGACGATTCCACGCGGCGTATATCCGCATAGTCCGGATGAACGTCCATCGTCGCCAGCGCCGCCTCTATCTCTTGCGGTTCAAAGCGGTACGGCGGTTGTTCCAGCATGGCGACTTTGTAAGGACGGGGATACGTCCGACAATCAAAGCGTACCGCCTCGGCAACTGCGCGGCAGATATCCCTTTCGACCACCTGCACACACATGTCGGCATAGTTTGCGGTCATCGTCTGCGTGCTGTAGTAGTACTCATCCTGACTCCCCTTCACGCAGGTAATATCCGCTCCCCTATCGCCCTGGCGTAAACTCTCCAGCAGAGGATCGAGATCCTCTTCGGTCAACAAATAGGGTGGGCGCGTAAACAGACTACGCGCCACCAGATTTCCCGATGCCGAATGTTGGCGGATAAAATCCGCCACAATCTCTACGGGATCCGCCGCTTGTGCCGGTGTATCGCCTTGCGCTTCCTGAGGACGTAACGCATGAAACCACTGGCGTTTTTCGACGTCGATCTCTGGAACATCCTGGACTGAAGCGCTATCTACATGGCTCATCTCACGTTCCTTTCTACGCAGGCAACAGATTCTGCGCGGCCAGATCGGCTGCAACGTCTTCAAGCCCGAGTCGATTCAGGGTTTCGCGGGTCGGACATCCCAACTCAGGATCCCAGCCCATTTCCTGGTAGAAAAGCGTCAGAGAAAGGCGCATATCCTCGCGATCCATTTTGTCTGTCCCTTCGGTGAACACGGGGATTTTCGGATCTTTGTCGAACACCCAGGAACAGATGAGATCGTGTTCATTACGCATATCTTTGGTTTGCATCAGCTTGACCGTGTAGGCACGGTGCAGCGTAAAGATACGCTCAGCGGCGAGATCCAGGCTTGCCTGGGTCGTTTCATCGCCGGTTACGGCCTGAAAGAACTTAGCCTCCAGGTCCAGATCGCCGCGATAATTGCGACTTTTGAGCGGTGATACCGTCATTGGCCAAACCCAGTTACACAGCGTGACCGCGTTATGCAGACAGACTTTGAGCAGTGTCCATTTGGCGTATTTGATTTTGGCCGCATTGACAGGCGTGTAGTTTTTGGTTTCGTCGTAGGCGTCTTCGGAACCAAACAACTCGCCCGCCACTTCCCGTTGCAATTTCAGCGGTAAACCGGAACCAATGAAGTTGATGTGGGTGTGCGTCATACAGTCGCGGTTAAACATGCAGTTGGTGATCGCCCCCACCTGTGCTGAAGCTTCGTTGGCGTGATGCACAGGAAAACCAAACGGCGACCAGAGTTTGTTTTTATCGTAAGCCCAGTATTCCTCACCCAGATTCCAGCGCTCAGCGATGGCATAAGAACCATCAGCAAGATGGCTGAGTTCACCAACGCGATGCGCCAGTCGGTAATAGAAATCTTTGATGAAATTAGGATCGCCGGCTTCTAACTGGTCCCAACGAATTTCGGCGTACTCGTCGGCAGGAAGAACGCGCTTGAAGACCCCTTTGCTGTAGCAGTAAGTGAAATCCCGGTGCAATTGCCCGTAGTTACACCAGATACCGTAATCATCAAACAGGTTTAAGCCAATCAGATTACCAATAACACGCCCGTCATCTTTGTCGTCAAAGTCTTTCGGGCCGTGCGGGAAGATCGTGGTATGGACAAAGTTCGCCACGCAGGTGTTTCCCCCGGTGCTCGGCACACCAAAATCTTTTACCCGGGGAATATTGAGCTGGGTCATACAGCGAATCGGACATGAGTGGCATCCGCTCATTTTCACCGTGTATTTTTCGGCTGCGGGCCCGAGATCAAAAACCGATTTACAGGTACGAAAGCCGACGGTGTTCTGGTTGCCCGGCGGTATTTCGCCCGTCTCAATGGGGCCGCCTTCTGCCGCGCCCCAATACAAGCCTTTACGCGCATTCCAGCGTGAAGCCGGAGAGGAATATTCGGCCCATGCCTGCGGTGTACTGGGTACGACATGGTTGTTATTGGAACCAATCAGCTCGGTCATCATATAGTCATTGAGCCGTTTCATCTCTTTGCGATCGGCAATATTGACCCCTTTGGTGCCCTCAACCGCAATCGCTTTCAGGTTTTTCGACCCCATCACCGCCCCGGTTCCCGCCCCGCCACTGTGGTTACGGCTGTTAAGCATACAGGAGAGCGGAACAAGGTTTTCACCGGCCTGACCGATAGCCGTCACGCAGGTTTCAGGACTGGTCATCCGACAGATCTCTTCCGTCGTGGCGCGCGTTCCTTTGCCCCAGAGAAAATCGGCTTTCTCCAGACTGACTTTGTCGTCTTTAATGTTAAGCCAGACGGGCGACGCCGCCTTACCTTCAATAATAATGGCGTCATAACCCGCAAATTTCATTTGGGCCGCAAAAAAGCCGCCCATATGCGCATCTACAACCAGATTGCCTTTGGTAAAGGTGGAAAGCGAGGTGATATTGACGCGAGAACTGCACGGCGCTCCAGACCCTGTCAACGGGCCGGTGGCGAATACCAGTTTATTACCTTCATCAAAAGGTTTTGTGCCTGGCGGGACTTCGTCATACATGATTTTATAACCAAAGCCCATTCCGCCGACGAATTTTTTAAATTTGCTGGAATCTTCAAGAGTTATTTCACCCGTACTGAGATTGACCCGCAAAATATTACCAGTCCAACCGTTAGCCATAATTTTTTCCTTTGCAAGATAATTCAATGGCGTGATTATCGCTCACCGTCATCTCGCACTTTTTGCAAAACTGGATTTATTAAAGGAGGATGACGCATTGCGTTTCCACCTGAGATCAATCAAACAGTAATCTCTTTCCACTCAATTATTTTTAATGCCCCGGTCGGGCAAGCATTGGCGCATTCGCCACATAAAACACACTTTGAGGACTTTTTGGTTTCGGTGTTTACGGTGGCCATCATCCAGGGGCAAGCGGTCGTACATGCGCTGCAACCAATGCACCGCTTATGATCAACGACAATACAGCCTTCTTCCTGCTGCCAGGTAATGGCGCCGATGGGACACACCTTCATACATTGCGGATCTTTGCACTGACGGCAGGTATCAGGGGTATAGTTCAAATCACCGTACAAGCCGCCGCCGGAGCCGACGCCAGCATCGCCAAAGAAGTAATTACGATGGATCTTAATGCGAGAAAAGAACGTTCCCACCGCGCCATCGTTATAATTGGTACAGGAAATTTCGCAACGATGACATCCCGTACAGCGGGCTCGCTGGGTGACCAGAACGCCTTTCGGCGTATTTATCAGTCCTACTGTGCCACTGTCTATATCTTCCTGCTTGCAGCCAAAGAGTGACAACAACGCAGGCGCAATCGTTAATCCCGCCAGCCCTTTTCCTGATATACGCAAAAATTCAAGCCGCGTTAAACCGAAATCTAAAAGTGGACGATCAACCTGGTTCATTTATTTTGCATCCTCTTTGCAAACGCAGTGCTGACAACATCTCCCAGGCCATTTGTAATTATGCAAAAAACAGAGCCTCTAATGTTGCCTCCAACACCTGGTGTTTTTGCCGTAACCGGATCTTGTAAAAGAGGATTAAATGCCAACGAACTAATCCTTTAGGGTTAGGCATAAAGATAATGTGGTTATTCAGCAGGTATAACTTTGATCGTTATCAATTAAAAAACGGAAGGGAAATATTAAATGCGAAGTGATATTTATTATCATTAAATGAATGAGCAATATTTATTCAATTCTATTTCATATGTTTGTGACAAGTCTCGCAGATATAATAATATGCCTCCTGCGATATATAATTAATCATATAACGATTATTTCTATTAATGAAAGAAACCGTATTTTCATATGGAGATAGTGACCCAAATATAAAGAATCAGAGATGGCGAAAGATATCGCCCATCTCCTTATCCGATTAGCCTGTTAATGCCCTGATGACCGTTTCCATCGCCTGTTTTTCCAGGTCGCTGCGCACGATACGCTGATTCGCTAACGCCGTTCTTAACACGCCAGCAATCACGACGTGTTTCGGTTCTTGCCCCAGGTCACGCATTTCCAGCACCACTTTGCCTACTACCCTGCACATTTCCCGGTACAGCTCGTCTTCTTTGCCTGGATTTCCCATCATGTTTTACTCGTTGCCAGCATTAGCCAACAGCATATATCACTCTGTTGAAATAGACAAAATCCAATGAAAATCAAATAAATAAAGAATGAAACTATTGCAAAGTTATCGATTTACAGCACCTGTTGCAGGCGGTTAACAAGTTCCGCCAGGCTCCCGGCCTGCATTTTTTCCATGACCCTGGCGCGGTGAACCTCCACGGTGCGAACCGCAATATTCATCACGCTGGCGATTTCGCGATTCATCAACCCTTTTGCGACCAGCGCCGCCAGCTCGCCCTCTTTTGGCGTGAGTTGTTGATAACAGTGGATGATGGACTGTCGCGCATACGCCGACGCAGAAACCACCAGCGCATGTTCCAGCGCCGTCTGGAGGGGGACGGCAGACACCGGCTTTTGCAGGAAATCGACCGCCCCGCGCTTCATCTGCTCCACTGCCATCGGGACATCCCCATGCCCGGTAAGAAACACGACGGCCAGCGTACTGCCTCGCTGGCGCATCGCTTCATGCACGCTCTGACCATCCAGCTCCGGCATCCGCATATCCAGCAACAGCACACCGGTTTGTCGTAAATCCGCCTGCGCTAAAAAATGGCCGCCCTCGTTCCAGCAACGGACTTCATACCCTAAACTCTCCAGTAAAAAGGCACATGCGTCTGTCACTGCCACATCATCATCCAGCAGATGAATGATCGCCATCGCCACGCTCTCCCTCATTTTTTCTGAAATGCAAGATAACCACCGCCCCCGTCTGACCATCAGGCGATGTCTGGTTTGAAATGCTAATGTCTCCCTGCCCGTAACGTACCAGCCGCTGGCAGATAACGAGCCCCAGGCCCATTCCTTCTTTGCGGGTGGTGACGAAGGGCTGAAAAGCCTGATGAAGTACCGTGTCGTCGATGCCTCCCGCATTGTCCCGCAACAGAATATCGATCGCGTTGTTGCCCCCTTCCGCCTCCAGCCACACCGTCGTCGCGCCCGCCTGGGCGGCATTGAGGATAAGATTCGCCAGAACCTGTTCAAGGAGCATCGGCGGCAGCGTGAGCGTCAGTGCGGGATCGACATTAGCGTGTAGCGTTACCGTCGGGAAATGCTGCGACATGCGCAACAACTGCCAGACGTGGGAAATGGCATCGCGAATGCCGGTATCCTTCCACTCTTCGGTGAGAACCGGATTTCCCCTTGCCTGGCTAACCCAGTGGCGCAAATTGCGCAACGTATCCGCGCCACGCTGGGCCTGGCTGTCGATATGTTCCAGCGCAGGTAGCAGCGGGTGTTGCGGATCCTGTTTACGTAACCGAATCAGGCACCCTTCGGCATAATGACGGATCGCCGAAAGCGGCTGGTTAATCTCGTGGGCGAACCCGGAGGTCATTTCGCCGAGAATACTCATTTGTCTTGCCGTTTCGAGTGCCTGCTCTTGTTGATGCAGCAGCACATTATTACGTTCCAGTTGCTTTCCCCGCCGTCGAACCAACAGCATGACCCAGATGTAATTCAGGGTAAGCAGGAAGAGGATAAGTGCCGCGCCCCCCATCACCGTCTGATGCTGAATGAGCCAACTTTTTACCTCCAGCCATAAACGTCGCTGTTGTGGATGCTGGCGCACCTCGCGCAGCAAGGCTTCAACCTGGCTGGTAGAGGCTGGCGCGCCCCAGTGATACGGGGCGGATTCCGGGGCGTTGAATAACGCCCGGGTGACGCTATCCGCAAGGGTATTACTGACGGACGACAGAGCCGCAAACGACCAGTCAGGATAAAGCGGTGTGCTGGTTAAACAGGGGATCGACGCGGGATGGTTAAGTACCGCCACAAAATCGTCTTTGTGGATAAGCCCCTCCTGGTCCATTTTTTCCAACAGACACACCGGTACAATCGCGGCCTGCACCGCTTTTTCTCGTAACAGATACACCACCGCATCGCCGGGAAAACCGGTAAAACGTAACTGCAAATCGCGTTCCGGGCGCAGCCCCGCATCGCTGAGGGCTTTATAGCCCAGCAAATACCCGCCGAAGGCCTGGGCATCAATGGCGCCCACCGTTTTACCGATCAAATCGTGAACGCCGTTGATACCGCTGTCACGCCGGGTCAGGATCACGCTGCCAATGACATTTCCTGCCGTTTTGCTCCCACGCAACGAACGCAGCGAAGCCAGCCAGCGTAACGGGGCATGGCTATTGAGCTGCACAAACTGCGCCGGGTTCGTAATCACAAACTGAATCGTTCCGCGATTCACCGCCTCCTGCATTTGGTGCAAGTCGAGCGGTTGAATATGGAATTGTTCGTCAGGCAGTTGCTGATTCAGCATCGTCACCAGCGGTTGCCAGTGATTGCGCGTTGAATCTTCCCCTCGCATCGCCAGAACGCCGATATTCCACGTCCCCGCCCATGCGGGATTTGTTAATACCCAGACGGATGCCAGCACCGTCAGGTACATCGCCACTTTGCCTTTCACCCAAGAATCCCTGTCATTTATGTTGTTTTAGATCAACAACAAGCCGGGTATGTGGTTAACCACAATAGAGCTGCCCCCGCCGCGATTTTTACACTGTAAATCATCAAGATTCTTTATACATAACACGCAAATCAACGGCATGACCAATGTTTAGTGGTTGCAGCGTGACGGGAGAAAATATGGACAGCAGCAAACGGCAGTTTCTCCAGCATCTCGGCGTCCTGACCGCCGGCGCCTCTCTGACTCCCCTGGCCGAGGCAAAATTTCCCTTCTCACCGGAGCGACGTGAAGGATCGGCGCAACACCGTTATGCGATGCTTGTCGATCTGCGGCGCTGTATTGGTTGTCAGGCCTGTACCGTCAGTTGCGCGATTGAAAACCAGACGCCGCAGGGGGCGTTTCGTACCCACGTCAACCAATATCAGGTCAGGCTGGAAGGTGAGCAAAACGTCACTAACGTACTGCTCCCCCGCCTGTGTAACCATTGTGATAACCCGCCCTGCGTCCCCGTCTGCCCGGTGCAGGCCACCTTTCAGCGGGAAGATGGCATTGTGGTGGTGGATAACACCCGCTGCGTCGGTTGCGCTTACTGCGTGCAGGCGTGTCCCTATGACGCCCGGTTTATCAATCATGAGACGCAAACTGCGGATAAATGTACGTTCTGTACGCACCGGCTTGAGGCTGGATTGCTTCCCGCCTGTGTTGAATCCTGCGTCGGCGGCGCCCGGATCATCGGGGATATCAACGATCCAGACAGCCGGATCGCGCAGATGCTTCACACTCACCACGCTGCTATCAAGGTGCTGAAACCGGAAAACGGCACCTTGCCGCACGTATTCTACCTGGGCCTGGATGACGCGTTCGTCACGCCGTTGATGGGCCACGCACAACCCGCCCTCTGGCAGGAGGTATAAATGTCGCATTCACTGTTTATCGAAGAGGTGCTGACCCGGCCGCAGGAAGTGAGTTGGCTGCCATGGGCTGTGCAATATTTCTTTTTTATTGGCATCGCCACCTGCGCGGCACTGTTTGCCTGCTATCTGCACTGGCGTAAGCCTGACGACAGCGCCTCTCTGGAGAATTTGACGCTGTTGATTGCCCTGACCTGCGCCATCACCGCGCCGTTGGCGCTCACCGCCGATCTCCACCAGACCGCCCGCGTCTGGCATTTTTATGCATATCCTACGCCCTGGTCCTGGATGCCCTGGGGCGCCGTCTTTCTGCCGCTGTTCACGGGGTTTCTGGGACTCTGGTTTGTCGCGCAGCACATCAAACGGTTAACCGACAAACGTTACCGCCTCACGAAATGGCTGGCGCTGGCCAGCGCGTTGTCTGCCGTGGGATTACTGATTTATACCGGGCGGGAAGTGTCTGTGGTGCAGGCTCGTCCGGTCTGGTTTAGCTACGCCTTTTCGGTGGCGATGCTTTTCAGCGCCTTTCAGGCTTTCTTCGCGCTATTGGTCGTCGCCAATCACCGCGACCCGCGATTACAGCGACGCCTCGCAGGAGGACAGTTCTGGATGCTGCTGGCGCTGGCGCTCGTCGTGGTGATATGGGTGAGCAGTGACACGCTGTCTGGCGTCGCGCTTCGCCAGTGGCTCGACGTATCACCTTCCGCCCGGCATTACGCCATTGGCTGGGTCGCCTTATGGCTTTTCGCGCTCACCGTGTGCGTCGTCGCAATGCGTAAACCCTTATCGCGCACATGGCGCGTCAGCCTGGCGTTAAGCGCAATGGCGCTGTGCTGGCTAATGCGCTGGACGCTGCTGATTCAGGTACAGACCATCCCCAAATTTAACGCGCAATTTAACCCGTATTCGCTGCCAGGAGGAACCGACGGCTGGCTGGCCATCGTCGGGACTTTTGGTTTGTGGATTGCGCTTATCATCATTGTTCGTGAGGTGCTTAACGTGCTCACCAGGAGATTACAACATGGCTAATTTAACCCGTCGTCAGTGGCTTAAAGTGGGTCTTGCCGTGGGCGGTATGGTGACTTTCGGCCTCAGTTACCGGGATGTGGCAAAACGCGCGATTGACGGTCTGCTAAATGGCACCTCCGGCAAAATTACCCGCGATCGGATCTTCGGCAATGCGCTGATCCCCGAAGCGCAGGCTGCGCCGCACTGGCAGCAAAATCCGCATCAGGTGATCGCCATGACGCAATGTTTCGGTTGCTGGACACAGTGCGGCGTGCGAGTTCGGGTCGACACCCGGCAGGGTAAAGTGCTGCGTATTGCGGGCAATCCGTATCACCCGCTTTCGCATGAACACCATATTGACGCCGCCGTCCCATTTGCAACGGCAATGGAACAACTGGCCGGAGAAAATGGCCTCGACGCCCGTTCCACCGCCTGCGCCCGTGGCGCCACGTTGCTCGAAGGTTTATACAGCCCGCTACGCATCCTGGTGCCGATGAAACGTGTTGGTAAACGGGGAGAAGGGAAATGGCAACGCATCAGTTTTGAACAGTTGATCGAGGAGGTTGTCGAGGGGGGCGATCTGTTCGGCGAAGGACACGTCGAGGGCCTGCGCGCTCTTCACGCCCCGGACACGCCCATTGATCCGCAGCACCCCGGCTTTGGCCCGAAAAGTAATCAACTGCTGGTGACCAACACCAGCGATGATGGGCGCGACACCTTCCTGCGCCGCTTTGCCCTGAATAGCTTCGGCAGTAAAAATTTCGGTGCCCACGGCGCGTACTGTGGCCTGGCGTACCGGGCGGGTTCTGGCGCGCTGATGGGCGATCTGGATAAAAACACCCACGTAAAACCGGACTGGGAAAACGTCGAATTCGCCCTCTTTATGGGCACTTCGCCAGCGCAGTCCGGCAACCCGTTTAAACGCCAGGCCAGACAACTTGCCAGCGCCCGCTTACGCAATGATTTTCGCTATGTGGTCGTCTCTCCGGCACTGCCATTAACCACCGTGCAGGCCGACGCTCGCGGACACTGGCAGTCCATTTTGCCGGGCAGCGACTCGGCGCTGGCAATGGGCATGATCCGCTGGATAATCGAAAATCAACGCTATAACGCTGCCTATCTCGCGCTCCCCAGCGCGGCGGCCATGCAACAGGCTGGCGAGAAAAGCTGGACTAACGCCTCACATCTGGTGATAACCGATGAGATCCCAACCCTTGCCGGACAGCATCTGACCCTGGCGCACCTGAGTTCTGAGGGCAGTGCCGATCCGGTGGTTGTCAATGAGTCGGGCGAAATGGTCGCGGCTACGGCGTGTCAGCAAGCCCAACTGTTTGTCACCCGCCAGGTCACGCTGGCGGACGGTCGTAGCGTGACGGTGAAAAGCGGGTTTCAGTGTCTGAAAGAGTCCGCAGAAAAAATGACGCTCAGCGAGTACAGCCAGCAGTGTGGGGTTTCACCAGAAAACATGGTCGCCATGGCAGACGCCTTCACCGGTCATGGCCGTAAAGCGGCCGTGATTACCCATGGCGGAATGATGGCGGGCAATGGATTTTACAATGCCTGGGCCGTAATGATGCTCAATGCGTTGATTGGCAACCTCAGTCTCGAAGGCGGCGTATTTGTCGGCGGCGGTAAATTCAATGGCGCAACCGATGGCCCCCGCTACAACATGGACAGTTTTCCCGGCAAGGTGAAGCCGAAAGGTCTGAGTATCGCCCGTAGCAAAACCGCCTATGAATCCTCCGAAGAGTACCGCGACAAAGTGGCTGACGGGAAATCCCCCTTCCCGGCGAAAGCGCCGTGGTATCCGTTCGTGGCGGGCCAACTCACCGAATTACTCAGCTCGGCGCTGGAAGGTTATCCCTATCCGCTGAAAGCCTGGATTTCCAATATGACCAACCCGTTCTATGGCATTCCAGGGTTGCGGGCGGTCGCCGAAGAGAAGCTCAAAGATCCTCAACATCTGCCGTTGTTTATCGCGATTGATGCGTTTATGAATGAGACGACGGCGCTGGCGGATTATATCGTGCCGGATACCCACAACTTTGAAAGTTGGGGATTCAGCGCGCCGTGGGCGGGGGTCGCCAGTAAAGCCACGACGGCTCGCTGGCCGATTGTTCCGCCAGCCACCCACCGCGCGGCAGACGGGCAGCCTGTTTCGATGGAATCGTTCTGTATCGCGGTGGCGAAACGGCTTCACCTGCCTGGATTTGGTGACAATGCGCTGACCGATACGCAGGGCAACCACTACCCGCTGGATCGCGCAGAAGATTACTACCTTCGCGTCGCCGCCAATATTGCGTTTATGGGCAAATCGCCGGTGGCCGAGGCCAATCAGGACGATGTCACGCTGACTGGCGTAACGCGTATTTTGCCGGTCATTGAACAGACGCTGAAAGCCGATGAAGTGCGCCGCGTTGCCTTTGTTTACTCACGCGGCGGTCGTTTTGCACCGGAAAAAAGCGGTCGGGTGGATAATCGGCTCGGCAACGCCTGGGAAAAACCGCTGCAAATCTGGAATGCGAGCGTTGCCGCACATCGTCACGCCATTACGGGTGAACGCTACAGCGGCTGCCCGGCATGGTATCCGTCGAGGCTGTCGGACGGACGTTCGGTGGATGAACTGTTCCCCGCAAAACAATGGCCGCTTAAGCTGATTTCCTTTAAGTCCAATACGATGGCGAGCGCATCAGCAGTGATCCCGCGTTTACGCCACCTCAAACCGACCAATCTGGTGGCGCTCAATCCGCAGGACGGCGAGCGTTATGGCCTCACCCATGGCGACATTGCACGTATTACCACACCCGGCGGCGAAGTGGAGGCGCAAATCAGTCTGCTCAGTGGGGTAATGCCGGGTGTTATCGCCATCGAACATGGCTATGGACACCGGGAAATGGGGGCGGCACAGCATACTCTGGACGGTGAACCGATGCCGTTTGATGCACAAATAAAATCGGGTATTAACCTGAATGATTTAGGATTCGCCGACCCGACCCGCGAGGTGAGTAATACCTGGCTGGACTGGGTGTCGGGCGCGGCGGTTCGCCAGGGATTACCGGCGAAAATTGAGCGGGTGTGATCCGTGTGCCGGGTGGCGAGATCGCCGCCCGGTACAGAATCTGTCAGTTATTGACCGGGATCACCGCGCCTTTATATTTGGTGCGGATCCAGTCCTGAATCGCCTGAGAGTGCAGCACGTCAACCAGCGCCACAATATCCTTCTTCTTCTCATCGCCGCGATGCACGGTAATGATGTTGGCGTACGGGTTATTTTCGCCACTTTCCACCGCAATCGGATCGTGTACCGGATCCAGACCGGCATCAATCGCATAGTTAGCGTTGATGACCACCGCGTCGCCTTCATCATTGTTATACATTTGCGGTAACAGCGCCGCTTCAACGTTTGGCAGGAACTTCAGTTTCTTAGGATTATCAACAATGTCGCTGATGCGGGCAGACACTTTATCCACGCCTGGCTTCAGTGTGATCACCCCTTCTTTTTCAAAAATCGACAGGATGCGCCCCTCTTCAGAAACCGCATCACGCATGATAATTTTGCCGCCTTCCGGCAGGTCTTTCAGCGATTTGAATTTCTTTGAGTAAATGCCGATAGGCTCAATATGAATCGCCCCTGCGCTGACAAAATCATAGGTTTTATCCCCTGCATGATCCTTCAGAACACTGTTCAGATACGGAATATGCTGGAAGTAGTTCGCATCAATCTCGCGCCCGGCCAGGGCCGTATTGGGCAGGATGTAATCCTGGAAAGGTTGGATCTTCAGTTCGATCCCCTGTTTGGCGAGGATAGGTTTCGCCTGCTCGAGAATTTCAGCATGTGGAACGTTAGACGCGCCAACGGTCAGGGTATCTGCCCAGGAGGCAAAGCTCAGGGCGCTTAAGGTTGCGACGGCGAGTAATGTCAGTGTTTTTTTCATGATGCAGGTTTCCCTATTTTATTAGCGTTTATCGAGCAGTGATGTGATCACATCGCCGCAGAACTGGATGATGAAGACGATGAGCAAAATGGCCACCGTCGCCACCAGCGTGACGTCGCTGTGGTTGCGCTGGAATCCCTCCAGATAGGCCAGATTCCCTAAGCCGCCCGCGCCAATCACTCCTGCCATCGCGCTATAGCTAACCAGCGCAATCAGCGTCACGGTGATCCCGGACACTAACGCAGGTGATGACTCAGGCAGTAAAACCCGAAAAATAAGCGTGGCTGGACGAGCGCCCATTGCGCGCGTGGCCTCAATCACCCCCTTGTCGACCTCGCGAAGTGCTATCTCCACCAGACGCGCATAAAAAGGCGCTGCACCGACGATCAGCGCGGGAAGCGCCGCGTTGGCGCCAAGAATGGTCCCCACTAATGATTTAGTGAATGGAATCAGTAGTACAATCAATATGATGAACGGAATAGAGCGAAACACGTTCACCACAAGGGAGATAGCACTATAGAGCGCGCGATGTGGGTACAGCCCGCCGCGGGCGGTCAGGAATAACGCCAGCCCCAGAACGATGCCAAGCGCAAAGGTGGCAGCCCCTGAAAGCGCAGTCATGTAGAGCGTTTCCTGGGTTGCCGCCCACAGTTGCTCCCACCGGAGGTGAGGAAACAGCGTCTCAGCCATGTTGAATCACCTCGCTTTCGATCCCACTGCGCCCCAGATCCGCCAGTATATTGTTCAGTTGCTCTTCGGTTGCCACGACATGCAACCACAGTTCCCCAAACACGCCATGCGCGGTTTGCGTCATCTTGCCGTGCAAAATATTGAAAGGCAGGCCGTAGCGCAGGGTCAGTTCCCCGACTACCGGTTGATGCGTGCTGTGACCGGTAAAGGTCAACTTAATTACCGAGCCGCCTAATTCACTCGCCAGCAAAGGGTTAAAGGCATCGTCCTCGGCATACTGGTTGACCTGACGGACAAACTGTCGGGTGATGGGCTGCTGCGGATGGGTAAAAACGGTCAACACATCCCCTTCTTCCACAACCCGACCATTCTCCATCACCGCCACGCGATCGCAGATTTTGCGTACCACGTGCATTTCATGGGTAATCAGCACAATCGTCAGTTGGAAACGACGGTTGATATCGAGTAACAGATCGAGAATTTGATCGGTGGTTTGTGGATCCAGTGCCGACGTGGCTTCATCGCACAACAACACATCCGGACGATTTGCCAGAGCCCGCGCAATGCCCACGCGCTGTTTTTGCCCGCCGCTCAATTGCGACGGGTACGCGTTTTCGCGTCCGGTTAAGCCGACAAGCTCAATCAATTCCGCTACCCGGGTGTTGATCTTCGCCTTTGGCGCGCCGGCAATTTGCATCGAGAAGGCAATGTTTTCGCTGACAGTGCGCGACCACAGCAGATTAAAGTGCTGAAACACCATGCTGATTTTTAGCCGTGCCTGGCGCAGGGATTCCCCTTTCGCCTGGGAGATAACCTGCCCATTGATGGTGACGCTGCCAGCAGTCGGTTTTTCAAGCCCATTGAGTAACCGAATCAGCGTGCTTTTTCCGGCACCGCTGTAGCCGATGATTCCGTAAATTTGCCCCTGTTCAACCGTCAAATTGACGTTATCCACGGCGGTGATCGTATGGTTGCCGGGCGTAAACACTTTCGAAATATTTTTCAACGCGATCATATCGTTATCGTATCCGCTGCTGCTGATGGTTATCCTGCCAGTGCCTTTCGCTGTTTAGCAGTATGGATGTCCAAATGAGTGTAATCAGAGCTGATACGCTTTAAAATGATTAAAAAAGAATTTGTTATAACTTCAGGGAATAACTGTCATCGTGCGAGCGTAAATTCAGGCTTTAGCACTATTTTTGTAATGCTAAAGCATAAGATTGCCCCTGTTGCGCAACACTTTCGCCTCCTGGAGGGTCAGTCTTGACGCGGGTATTAACGCCCTAATAACAATTTGTTGTGAATTTGCACAGAAGATTTTTGAAACCCTGTTTTCATTTTCCTTTTGGATAAACTTCAGCGTATAATGCGCGCCAATTGTCTCTTGAATGGTTTCAGCAGATTGCACTATAAAACTCAACGACTAACATTACCCCCTTCCCGTTGGGCTGAAACACGAGCACACATTCTTCTGCACGCTCCTTCGATGTCACCTATCCTTAGAGCGATGTATCACCACTTTCGCAACACAGGTTTAGCTTCTTGGCCGTGCGCCCCCGAAGCCAGATTTCCATATCCTTCTCAACTTAAAGACTAAGACTGTCATGAAAAAGACGAAAATTGTTTGCACCATCGGCCCGAAAACCGAATCTGAAGAGATGTTAAGCAAAATGCTGGACGCGGGCATGAACGTCATGCGTCTGAACTTCTCTCACGGCGATTATGCAGAGCATGGTCAGCGTATCCAGAACTTGCGCAACGTGATGAGCAAAACCGGCAAAAAAGCCGCTATCCTGCTCGACACGAAAGGTCCGGAAATCCGTACCATTAAGCTGGAAGGCGGTAACGATGTTTCTCTGAAAGCGGGCCAGACCTTCACGTTCACCACCGACAAAACCGTGGTCGGTAACAACGAAATCGTTGCAGTGACTTACGAAGGTTTCACCACTGACCTGAGCGTAGGCAACACCGTTCTGGTTGACGATGGTCTGATCGGCATGGAAGTGACCGCGATCGAAGGTAACAACGTTATCTGTAAAGTTCTGAACAATGGCGACCTGGGTGAAAACAAAGGTGTAAACCTGCCGGGCGTTTCTATCGCACTGCCAGCACTGGCTGAGAAAGACAAACAGGATCTGATCTTCGGTTGTGAGCAAGGCGTTGACTTCGTTGCCGCGTCCTTCATCCGTAAGCGTTCCGACGTCGTTGAAATCCGTGAGCACCTGAAAGCGCACGGCGGCGAGAAGATCCAGATCATCTCCAAAATCGAAAACCAGGAAGGCCTGAACAACTTCGACGAAATCCTCGAAGCGTCTGACGGCATCATGGTTGCTCGTGGCGATCTGGGTGTAGAAATCCCGGTTGAAGAAGTGATCTTCGCGCAGAAGATGATGATCGAGAAATGTGTCCGCGCGCGTAAAGTGGTTATCACGGCAACGCAGATGCTGGACTCCATGATCAAAAACCCACGCCCAACCCGCGCAGAAGCAGGCGACGTGGCTAACGCCATCCTCGACGGTACCGACGCAGTTATGCTGTCTGGCGAATCCGCAAAAGGTAAATACCCGCTGGAAGCCGTCTCCATCATGGCGACCATCTGCGAACGTACCGACCGCGTAATGACCAGCCGTCTGGACTACAATAACGACAGCCGTAAACTGCGTATCACTGAAGCAGTGTGCCGTGGCGCAGTCGAAACCGCAGAAAAACTGGAAGCTCCGCTGATCGTTGTTGCGACCCGTGGCGGTAAATCTGCACGTGCAGTGCGTAAATACTTCCCGGATGCGACCATCCTGGCGCTGACCACCAATGAAACCACCGCGCGTCAACTGGTGCTGAGCAAAGGGGTTATCCCACACCTGGTGAAAGAAATTGCTTCTACGGATGATTTCTATCGTCTGGGTAAAGAAGTGGCTCTGGAGCTGGTTGACCGTGGTCTGGCACAGAAAGGCGATGTTGTGGTCATGGTTTCCGGTGCACTGGTACCAAGCGGCACCACCAACACGGCATCTGTTCACGTGCTGTAATAATTCCTGTGTGAATTAATTTGTTTAAAAAGCGCCCTTGTGGCGCTTTTTTTATTTTATCAATAGCTACTATTAATAAAAAATCAAATCGGATTTCGCTATCTAATTACTGATTATCTAAGATGAATCCGATGGAAGCATTCTGTTTTCACTCGGTTTTTTAGATGATTTTGCTCATTTCGGTGCTTCTTTGAGCGAACGATCAAAAATAAGTGCATTAACATCAAAAAAATATTCTCAACCTAAAAAGCTTTGTGTAATACTTGTAACGCTACATGGAGATTAACTCAATCTAGAGGGTATTAATAATGAATCGTACTAAACTGGTACTGGGCGCGGTAATCCTGGGTTCTACTCTGCTGGCAGGTTGCTCCAGCAACGCTAAAATCGATCAGCTGTCTTCTGACGTTCAGACTCTGAACGCTAAAGTTGACCAGCTGAGCAACGACGTGAACGCAATGCGTTCCGACGTTCAGGCTGCTAAAGACGACGCAGCTCGCGCTAACCAGCGTCTGGACAACCAGGCTACTAAATACCGTAAGTAATAGTACCTGTGTAATAAAAATGGCGCACATTGTGCGCCATTTTTTTGTCTGTTACTCATCCTTCCCTGTTACTGCGTCACACGCTGCCCCGTATCATTCCCCGCTTTCCCGTTCTGCGCAGAGTCAACCGTTGAGACATTACTCGCAACCGACGTCTGACTGGCACTGACGGCCACAGGATATCCCGCACGACGATACAACGCTTTCTCTACCAGCCCATGATCCACGTTCTTGTCTGCTTTGAACTGGCTAAAACCCGCTGGCAGCACATAGGGCATGGTCTGTACGTTTTGTTCTTCTTCCGGCGACAGTGGCCGATGAACTTCAACATAACGTATACCGTTAGGCTCAACGGAGTATTTCACCGGTTCGTTGATAACCTTGACCGGCGTTCCTGTTCTGACCTGAGCGAATAAGGCCTTAATGTCAGGCGCATTCATACGGATGCAACCGGAGCTCACCCGCAGACCGACGCTGTCCGGCGCACTGGTGCCATGAATGAGATACTCGCCGTGACCATGCGCCAGACGCAGCGCATAGCGTCCCAACGGGTTATTGGGCCCGGCAGGAACCACGGGCGGCAGCGTAATACCACGCTCCAGAGAACGCTTACGGATGCCTGGCGTCGGTGTCCATGTCGGGTTAGGGATCTTTTGGCCGACACGGGTTTCCATCACCGGCGTTTCAAGCCCCTGCAAACCAATACCTATCGGGAACACCTGTACCAGGTTCTCACCTGGCGGATAATAGTAGAGCCGCAGTTCCGCCAGATTCACAATAATGCCTTCGCGCGGAGCATCCGGTAATAACAATTGAGAGGGGATGGTAATCAGCGTTCCGGCTTTAGGAACGGGAGCAATGGTGTTATTCGCTTCCAGGATCAGCATCGCGGCGGTATCGAAACGCCGGGCAATCGCCTGTAAATTCTTATCGCCTTCCTGAACGGTGTACGTTTGATTTTGCCCAACCAGACGACTTCCTGCTGGCGGTAATGGATAATCCACCGCCCAGGCTGCCTGTAAGGCGCTGTAAGCGCCAAAAAGTGTAATAGTAATGAGAGACACGCGTTTCATACCCAAACTCCTGTATTCACTGGCTATGAGCCAGAAGGCTGAACGTCCGACAAGGCAAAGCATCGCCTTGCCTAACAGGATGAAAGCTGTGTATTGAGTTTAGCCAATAGTGACGGCTTTGGTGCGGATAGCGCGGATCATTGCCTCCAGCCCCTGCGAACGGGAAGGTGTCAAATGCTGTGCAAGCGCCATTTTTTCAAACCACGGTCGCACATCAAAATTCACAATATCCTGGGCGGTCATCTGGTCGTACAAAATGAACACAACGCCGATAAGCCCCTTCACAATTGCCGCATCACTGTCGCCCTGCAACTCAATAATGCCTTCAGCATTCTGACGCATAACGATCCATACCTGACTCTGACACCCTTGAATGCTGTTTTCCGGGTTACGATCCTGCTCTGTTAATTCCGGCAGACGCTGTCCCAATTCAATGATGTACAGATACTTCTCTTCCCAATTAGCGCAACGCTGAAAATTACGCAACAATTTTTCTTTATCCGGTAGCGCAGCCATAGCGTCTCCCTGTTACCCCAGCAGACGGTGAATACGTGTCAGTCCTGTCGCCAGACGATCCACTTCTTCATGGGTGTTATACATTGCCAGAGACGCCCGACACATGGCAGGAACGCGATAGAACGCCATCAGCGGCATCGCACAATGATGCCCGGTACGCACAGCAATGCCGTAGTTATCCAGAAAACTCCCCACATCATAGGCGTGATGTTTACCGAGATTGAATGCGATAACGCCAAGCCGATTGTCCGGGCCGTACAACGTCAGTTCCGGCACATCAGCCAGTTGCTCCAGCGCATAGTGCATTAAATTCTGTTCATACTCGCTGATGTTCGCGAGCCCCAGCGCTGAAACATACTCTATTGCCGCACCGAGTCCGACGATGCCGCCGGTATTTGGCGTACCCGCCTCAAAACGCCAGGGGGCTTTCGCCCAGGTGGTTCCCTGCGTTAGGCTAACAGTGGCGATCATCGACCCTCCGCCTTCCCACGGCGGCATTTCCTGCAACAGCGCCTCTTTGACATACAACACGCCGATGCCCGTCGGCCCATACAATTTATGCCCGGAAAAGACATAGAAATCGCAGTCCAGCGCCTGCACATCGACCTTGTGATGCATCACCGCCTGCGCGCCATCCACCAGCACTTTCGCACCGTACTGATGGGCGAGCGCAATCATTTCCGGCAATGGATTCTCCGTCCCCAGCACATTGGAGACGTGCGTAATCGCCAGTAACTGCGTTTTGTCGTCAAACAGGGTGTCCAGCACATCCAGTTGCAACGTGCCGTCCTGGTTTAGCGGGATCACCCGCAGTTCCGCCCCGACGCGCGAACAGAGCATCTGCCACGGCACGATGTTGGCGTGGTGTTCCATCTCGCTGATAATAATGTTGTCGCCTGCGCGTATATGGCTGTTTCCCCAACTGTTAGCCACCAGGTTAATGCCTTCCGTTGTGCCGCGAACAAACACTAATTCTTCGGCGGATCGGGCATTAATAAACAGCGACGCCTGCTTACGTACGTTTTCCATTCTTTCCGTGGCCTGCGCACTCAACGTGTGAATACCACGGTGAACCGCCGCATAGCCGTGTCGATAAAATTCGGCCTCGGCATCAATAACCTGATTGGGCTTTTGCGCACTTGCCGCGCTGTCCAGATAGGCCAACGGCATGCCATTGACCTCACGCGTCAGGACAGGAAAGTCCGCCCGTACTTTTTCGATGGAGAAACTCATGCTACGCCTCCCGGCAGGCGAAGACCTATTCGCGCCAGCACCTGTTGTTTAAGCACATCATCACCGAGAACTTCCGTCAGCTCTGCGGCAAATGCATAAAGGATCATCTGTTGCGCATCCTGCTGCCCAATACCCCGCGAGCGTAAATAGAACATCTGCTCATTATCGATACGTCCTACCGTTGCCCCGTGACTGCACTTCACATCATCGGCATAAATTTCTAATTGCGGCTTCGTATCGACTTCAGCGAGTTTGCCCAGCAGCAAGTTGTTATTGGTCATCTGTCCGTCGGTTTTGATCGCGTGCTGCGCCACGGTAATCACGCCATTAAAGACGGCCCTGCCTTTATCGCTGACGATGGTTTTATGCAACTGACGGCTGTTGCAGTAGCCCTTGTTGTGTTCCAGCCAGGTTCGGGTATCGCACACTTCATTTTTCACCGGCATCGCCAGACTGTTGATCCGAAGGGTGGTATTTTCGCCGTTAAGCTGCGTACTGGTATTGTGGCGCAGCACGGCATCGCCTAGCAGGAAGCTGTGACTGTGCGCCGTGGCATCGCCCGCCAGCCGAAGATCGTTGTGGGCAAAGTGGTGGCTCGCCGGGTTTTCAAACACCAGCTTGATGTGGTGCAGATGCGCATTCGCACCGACGTTCATCGTTAAGCGCGCCCCGGTGAAATGACGCGCGTCATCGAGGCTGACATAGTGCTCAATAATCGTAGCCTCTGCACCTTCGCCCAGATCAAGGTGATGGCGATAATGTGCGGTATTCACGTCATCACCCTCCACGCCTTGCGTGATATGCATCAGCAGCAGGGGTTTCACTGGCCGTTGATGGCGTTTCACGCGAATATGGCTGCCGCGCTGGGCGAGACTTTCGGTCAAATGCAGGAACACATCCGGCTGAATCGGCGCAACCCAGGTTTGCGGGTCATCATTGAACGTGACCTCAAAGCCGCTGCCTTCTGTGCTGTCGCTAAGCAATGAGCTAAATTGACCATCAACGAACACCAGGCGAATAGCATCAATGCCTAATGCCAGCGCCTCGCATTGAGCCGAGGTTATCTCAGCAACGCGGCTGACAAACGTGCTGTTGGTCAATCCTTCAAGCGGTGTGTATTTCCAGTTCTCTTGCTTACGCGTCGGCAACCCCAGACGCAGCATTTGTTGCAGATGCAGCTGGGCATGTTCTGAGCGCGATTCTCCCTGCGCTTCAAACAGGCGATGCCATTGTTGCAGCACGCTACTGCTGTTCACTAAGCCAGCCATATCCCTGCTCCTCCAGTTGTTTGACCAGAGTGAAATCACCGGACTTCACAATCCGCCCCTGATACAAAACGTGAACGTAGTCGGGCTTGATATAGTCGAGAATACGCTGATAGTGAGTGACAATAATGAACGCGCGTTTCCCGTCACGCAGGGCGTTGACCCCATCAGCGACAATTTTTAGCGCATCAATATCCAGCCCGGAATCAGACTCATCAAGGATGCACAGTTCCGGCTCCAGTACGGCCATCTGCAAAATGTCATTACGCTTTTTCTCACCCCCCGAGAAACCGACGTTCACGGAGCGTGTTAACAAATCTTCCGGCATCTTCAGGAGCGCCATTTTTTCTTCCATCAGATCCTGAAAATCAAAGCGATCGAGGGACTCTTCTCCCCGGTAACTGCGCACCGCATTGAGCGCGGTTTGCAGAAAGAACTGGTTACTGACGCCGGGGATCTCCACCGGATACTGGAATGCCATGAAAATCCCTTCACCCGCCCTTGCCTCCGGCGACAGTTCGAGAAGATCTTTTCCTTTAAATTCGACCGTCCCCTGAGTGACTTCATAATCTTCACGACCGGCAAGCGTAGCGGATAAGGTGCTCTTTCCGGAACCATTAGGCCCCATAATGGCGTGCACCTCTCCGGGGCGGATCTCAAGATTCACGCCCCGCAGGATCGCGTTATCTTCAACACTGACCTGTAAATCTTTAATGCTTAACATGAGCTTTCCTTATCCAACGCTGTGTTCAAGGCTAATCGCCAGCAATTTTTGCGCTTCAACCGCAAACTCCAGCGGCAATTCGGAGAAGACATCCTTACAGAAACCGTTGACGATCATGGAGATGGCATCTTCTTCGCTGATCCCGCGTTGCAGACAGTAAAACAACTGGTCTTCACCAATGCGCGAGGTGGTCGCCTCGTGCTCCAGTTGGGCGCTGTTATTTCGGCATTCAACATACGGGAAGGTATGCGCGCCGCAGTCCGTACCGATAAGCATCGAGTCACACTGGGTAAAGTTTCGCGCGTTGGTCGCGGTTGGCATGATCTTCACCAACCCGCGATAACTGTTCTGGCTATGCCCTGCGGAGATCCCTTTCGAGATAATGGTTGAGCGGGTATTTTTACCGATGTGGATCATTTTGGTGCCGGTATCCGCCTGCTGATAACCGCTGGTTAATGCGACGGAGTAGAATTCACCGATGGAGTTGTCGCCGCGCAGAATGCAGCTCGGGTATTTCCAGGTAATGGCCGAGCCGGTTTCCGACTGGGTCCACGACATCTTGCTATTTTCCCCTTCGCACAGCGCACGCTTGGTCACAAAGTTCAGAATACCGCCGGTGTTGTTATCGCCGGGGAACCAGTTTTGTACCGTCGAGTATTTCACTTCCGCGTCTTTGTGGATGATCACTTCGACCACTGCCGCATGAAGTTGATAGCTGTCGCGAACCGGCGCAGAGCACCCTTCGATATAGCTCACGTAGCTCCCTTCCTCCGCCACCAGAATAGTGCGTTCAAACTGGCCGGTTTTTTCCGCATTAATACGGAAATAGGTGGAAAGCTCCATCGGGCAGCGCACACCTTTCGGCACATAGATAAAGGTGCCATCGGACGCCACGGCAGCGTTAAGCGCCGCAAAAAAGTTGTCATTCCCCGGAACCACAGTCCCGAGGTATTTCCTTACCAGTTCAGGATGGTCGTGAATCGCTTCGCCAAAAGAGCAGAAGATGATGCCCTGTTCCGCCAGTTTTTCACGGTAGGTGGTGGCCACAGAAACGGAGTCGAAAATGGCATCCACCGCCACATTGCTCCCTTCATGCACCGGCACGCCTAGCTGGGCGAAAGCATCCTCCACCTCTTTGCTTAAAAAGGCATTCGGCCCTGTCTGCTGTACCGCCCCGGGTTCAGAGGCGCAGGTGTCGTCGCAGTTTCCGCACGAGGGGGCCGAGTAATAGCTGTATTCCTGATAATTCAGTTTGTCGTAATGCGCTTTAAGCCAGTGCGGCTCCTCCATTTCAAGCCACGCGCGAAACGCATTGAGGCGAAATTCGAGCATCCATTCCGGCTCATGGCGTTTTGCAGAAATAGCGCGCACCACCTCTTCATTAATGCCTTTTTCCAGCTCGTCAGTTTGCAACTGGGTGAAGAACCCCTCTTTATAGTTGAGGTGCCCGCCCGTCCAGGTTTTGACATCGTCGGTCGCTTCAGTATTACGAGACATAGTACCGCCTATACCCCAAAGCTTTCGCCGCAGCCACATTCATTCTGCGCTTTCGGGTTGTGAAATTTGAATATTTGATTTAATCCTTCACGCACAAAATCGACTTCCGTTCCGTCGATAAACGGCATTGCCTGCAACGGCACATACAGTTTCGCGCCATCGAATTCGAACAGCAGATCGTCATTGTGCGGTTCACTGACCGTCGCCAGCACATAGCCAAACCCTGCACACCCGGTTTGCTTCACGCCTAAACGCACACCCTGCATACCCGGTTGCTTATCAACCAGCTCGCGAATATGCGCTGCCGCGGCGGGCGTTAACGTCAATCCGCGCCAGGTAAAGTCGTCCGGGTTAAATGTTCCTGAATGCAATTCCATAGGTTCACCTCATGTCATAAGCCACCAGGGCATAACATCATGTTAGTGATAATGATTATCACTTCAACCCCTCATCCGCAGGGGCATTCGGTTAAATCGCCCTTTTTGGCTACGTTAACTAAGCATAGACCCTGCTACGCGGGATCACAGGGAACGATGATTTTGTTCAATGCTTTGATTAATAATGAATAAAAGAGAGGTTATCGTTCTGGCAGGTCAAATCAGAAAAGATGTATAGGAAATGCCTATTTATAAAATAGCCGCAACTGGCACGCTGTTGGTGTAGCGGAGCTACCATCATGGTGAATCGTGCTGAATAGAAGGAACAACAGGTATGACGCGTTCGACGGCGACCGTCGGCAAACAGATTAAAAGAAGAGGGTTGAAAAAGAGAGAAACGGCAAACAGTGAGGAAATGACCAACGAACGGTCAGCGCTGCGGTACAGCGCTGACCGTTCGCCTTCCCCATCCGGCGCTTATCTCCGGCACTCATTTCTGGCTTAGCTCTTGAAGGGGCATAAGAATCCTCTCATAACATCGCGGTGGCTTTTTAACACAAATTGCGGTTTGTTTTATTTATGAGCCATATTAAGCACCTGGACGCTCAAATAATCATCTGAATCGCTCCGATAATCAGATTTATCTCATCGTGGACTGCACCGCGTCCAGCAGCAAACGTAATGCTGCCGGCTGATGATCGCGGGAAAGATACATGCCATACACCGCAAGCCGCCGTGGCTCCAGTTGCCCTAAAAGCCGAATTAACCCGCCCTGTGCTAACCCCGGGCGAGCCTCTTTTTCCGGCACCAGCGCAATGCCCATGCCCGCCTGCGCGGCCTCACATAAGAGCGAGGAGATCCCGGCACTTAAATTTCCTTTGATAGCCACCGATAAGGCCTCGCCCTGAGCGTTCAGAAAATGCCAGGATTTCCCGGCAAATCCGCTGTAATAGAGGCAGTTATGATGCGCCAGATCCTCAAGCGTCTGTGGGGTTCCGTGCTGGCGCAGATAATCAGGTGAAGCGCAAAGGACGGATTCACAGTCGCCCAGTCGGCGAGCTATCGTCCCGGGTTCAGGATTGTCGGTAATACGGATCGCCACATCAATGCGTTCGCCCACCAGACTCACCGGTTGATTATTGATTTCAACCTCAATGCGCAGTTCCGGGTAACGCGCTAAAAAGTCAGGCAGAATTGGAGCCAGAACATGGGTTGCCGTAAAATGCGCACAAGCAACGCGTAATATTCCGGAAGGAATTTCGCGCCCGGTGCCCCCCGCAATATCAAGGGATAACCTTGCCAGCGTGCGTGTTTTCACCAGCGCCTCTTCCCCGGCGGGGGTAATTGTTAACCGCCGCGATGAACGATGGATCAGTCTGGCGCCCGCCCATTTTTCCATTTCATCCAGATAGCGACTCACCATCGGTCTTGAGATCCCCAGCGCGCGGGATGCGGCGCTCAGGCTGCCCAGATCGCAGATATGATTAAACACCGTTGCCGCCATCACTCTGTCCATTCCAGCCTCATCTGATCGTTTTACGAAACTAAGCATGTCCTGATAGAGGAATTTTAACAGATCGAGATTTGCTTAAAATACATCGCGTAAATAAAACAACATCATCTGCATAAGGATCCCTGTTATGAACATTAAAACGCTGGCACTGCTGCTGTCATTTTCCGCATCGCCGTTACTCGCCGCCCCGCTTCAACTTGATGTTTATAACCCGCAGGAAAACGGTCTTTTTCCGGTTTCTTCTACGCTGGTTTCCGGCCCGAAAGAGGCCATCTTGTTTGATGCGCAATTCAACATCAAAGACGGCGAAAAACTGGTAAAGATGATTCAGGCAAAGGGCAAAAAACTGAAAGCCATCGTGATTACCTCCGGCGATCCGGATTTTTACTTTGGTCTACAACCGCTGGTCAGCGCCTTTCCAGAGGTGAAGATCCTGGCGACGCCTCGCGTGGTTGACCATATTCGCGCAACAAAAGACGCCAAACTGGCGTTCTGGGGCCCACAAATGAAAGACGGTGCGCCAACAGCGGTGACGGTGCCAACGGTCACGCACGACACCCGTTTCACCCTCGATGGTGAAACGCTGGAACTGCGCCATCCGAATGATTACGCCGCCTATATCTGGATCCCTGCGAACCGCACCATTCTGGGCGGCACGGGCATTGCTTCCGGCATTCACGTCTGGACGGCGGATACGCAATCGGCGAAACAGCGTGCGGCATGGCGCGACAGCCTCGCTGAAATGCAAAGCCTGAAGCCGGATCAGGTGATCCCTGGACACTATATTGGCGAACGTCCGGCGGGCGATAGCGCAATCCGTTTCACGCAAGATTATCTGCAGTCCTTCGAAAAAGCGCTGGAGGCAAAAAAGGGATCGGCGTACGTGATTCAGGCGTTAAAAGCCGCCTGGCCGGGGTTGGCGGATGAGAGTTCTCTTGAATTGAGTGCGAAGGTCAACAGCGGTGAGATGGTGTGGTGAGCAGATAAAAAATAACCCCGGCGGGAGCGTGTCGGGGCTTTCTGTTTAGCATTACAGGCCGTCGTCTTTCAGGCGGTCTGGCATCAATGCACGCCCAGGCGCCAGGCAAAATAAATTTCTTCTTTAAGCTCAGTAGAGGAAAGCGCGAGTAAATCGGTAAATTCCAGCTCGAGTTGTTTCAAACGTTTCAGATACTGCGCGGGGGAAAGTTCGGTTTTATCGCGGCGAATAAATTCAATGGCCAGTTGGCTTGGGTCTAATTGGGTAGACATATCATCCTCACTTTTGTTCAAAACGTGCACAGTATATCACTTTCTACTGTGCACATTACGACCAAAAGCAAAATCAGGCGGATAATTAAAGTGACATTGTCACAAAATAGCCGTTGTCAGACGTGAAGTACAACACAGGCGTCCCTGTTCATCAAAGATCTCAATTTGCCAGACCTGATGACGCGAGCCCGTATGCAGCGCTTTGCACACGCCCCTCACGCGCCCTTCGCGAGCGGAACGAATGTGGTTGGCGTTCACCTCCAGCCCCACCACTCTTTGTTCGCCCTGGGTACACAAGTAGCCAGCAACCGAGCCGATACTTTCAGCCAGCACGACGGACGCCCCACCGTGCAACAGGCCAAAAGGCTGTTTTGTCCGACGATCCACAGGCATTGTCGCCTCCAGCGTATCATCGCCAATATGCTCAAATCGGATATCCAGCAGTCCGACCATGTTTCCTTCTCCCATCGCATTAAGCGCGTCGAGAGAAACTTCACGTTTCCAGATCATCCAATAATCTCCAACAATGCCTGTAGTGGATGGCGAACGCCGGTGCCTTCAACACGCTTGACCTGACTCCGGCAGGAATAACCGGTCGCCAGACAGCGGTTGCGCGGCAGTCGCTGCATCGCCTGACGCCATGAAAGCTCGTAGATCCCCAGCGAGTTCTCATGATTTTTGACTTCGTGCCCATAGGTACCCGCCATCCCGCAGCACCCGACGCTGACATTTTCCAGTCTGGCGCCAAATTGGGCAAAAATAGCCCCCCACTGCGCTGGCGCGCCGGGTAAGGCCGTCACTTCGGTACAATGGCCGAAGAAATACCAGGGTTCACCGCTCACTGCCAACGGCTGTATTGGCTCGAGTACCTTTGGCAGCCATTCATGAACCAGTTGTACGTGGAAATCGCCCCGCTGTTCGCCCAGCGCCAGGTTATATTCATCGCGATAGCACAGCACCAGCGCCGGATCGACGCCCACCATCGGTATCCCCAACGCGGCCACGCGATTGAGAAACTCTGACGTCTTCTTCGCGGTTTTGGCAAAACGTTTGAGGAAGCCTTTGATGTGCTGAGCTTTGCCATTCGGCGAGAAAGGCAGCAGCACCGGCTGCAATCCCAGTTTTTCCACCAGTCGGACGAAGTCTGCCACCACCTGCGCGTCGTAATAACTGGTGAATGGATCCTGCACCACCAGCACCGTGCGGGATTTTTGCTCGAAACTTAACAACTCAAGCTGTTCCAGCGTCATATTGGCGCTGCGATGCCCGACCATGTGTTGCTGGAGTGACGGCGTAGAAAGCAGCGGCAAATCGACCATCCCAATGTGTTTTTTGGAAAGTGACCGCACAATGGGTTGATTAATAAAGAAGTTGAACGTTTTGGGTGCCCGGGCCATCAACGGCGCATAGGTTTCCACTGTCGCCACCAGATGATCGCGCAAAGGACGCAGATAGCGCGTGTGATAGAGCTGCAGGAAACGCGAACGGAATTCCGGTACGTCGATTTTGATCGGACATTGCGTGGAACAGGCTTTACAGGCCAGACACCCGGACATCGCCTCTTTCACTTCATGCGAGAAATCGTACTCGCCCTTGCGGGCATGCCAACTGTTTCGGGTGCGGGCAATCAATGTACGCAAACTGGCGTGTTTTTCCGGCAGGTCGTGTTCTAGTTTAACCGGATCAATACCGCGGTCGGCCAACAGGCGTAACCATTCGCGTACCAGCGTTGCGCGCCCTTTCGGGGAGTGGATACGGTTAAGACTGATTTTCATCGACGGACACATCGGGCTTTTGGCATCAAAGTTAAAGCACAGCCCGTTGCCGTTGCACTCCATCGCCCCACGCCACTCTTGTCTCACCGCTAACGGGATCTGGCGATCGTAGGTGCCGCGCTTCACGGCATCCACTTTCATCATCGGCGCATCAACGCCCGCAGGCGGGCAAATCTTCCCAGGGTTGAGTCGGTTTTGCGGGTCGAACGCCGCTTTCACGTTGCGCAGTTCACTGTACAGTTGCTCGCCAAAAAATGCCGGGCTGTACTCGGCGCGGAAACCTTTCCCGTGTTCGCCCCATAACAGACCGCCATATTTTGCCGTCAGCGCCACCACGTCGTCAGAGATTTGCTTCATCAGTATCTCTTGCTGTGGGTCGCACATATCCAGTGCAGGTCGAACGTGCAACACGCCAGCGTCAACGTGACCGAACATGCCATAGCTCAGACCATGGCTGTCGAGCAAAGCACGGAATTCGGCAATGTAATCAGCAAGATGTTCTGGCGGTACGCAGGTATCTTCGGCAAAAGGAATCGGTTTTGCCGCACCTTTCGCATTGCCCAACAAACCCACCGCTTTTTTACGCATCGCGTAGATACGCTCGACACCCGCCAGCTCAGTACAAAGCTGCCAGCCGATCACGCCAGCCTGCTGCCGGGCAATCAAGTCATCGAGTCGCTCGCACAGCGCCGCTATCTGCGCGTCAATCAACGCCTCGTCATCCCCCGCAAATTCGACGATGTTCAGACCCAACATCTCTTTATCCGGCACATCGGTGATAAGTTCACTGACGGAATGCCAGACAATGTCCTCCCGCGCGAGGTTGAGCACTTTAGAATCGACGGTTTCAACCGACAGCGCCCGCGCCTCAACCATAAACGACGCATTGCGGAGCGCAGAATCGAAAGAGTCATATTTCACATTCACCAGACGGCGAACGTTAGGCAGTGGGGTGATATCCAGACGCGCTTCGGTAATGAAGGCAAGTGTTCCTTCAGAACCCGTCAGGATGCGCGTTAAATCGAACTCCGTCATCTCATCATTAAAGACATGACGTAAATCGTAGCCCGTTAAAAACCGGTTCAGTTTCGGGAATTTATCGATAATCAACTGACGGTTTTCACGACAGCGCTGATAGACCGTATGGTAAATACGCCCTATCGTCGTATTGCTTTTACCCAGCGTCTCAGCAAGCTCGACGGGAAGTGCCTGGGTGTCGAGAATGTCGCCCCCCAGAAGCACGGCCCGCACGCCAAGGACATGGTCGGACGTTTTGCCGTACACCAGCGATCCCTGGCCGGATGCATCGGTATTAATCATCCCCCCCAGCGTCGCCCGGTTACTGGTCGACAACTCCGGGGCAAAGAAATAGCCATACGGTTTCAGATACTGGTTCAACTGATCTTTGATAACACCGGCTTCTACCCGTACCCACCCTTCTTCCGGGTTAATCTCAATGATACGGCTCATGTAACGCGACATATCAACGATAATGCCCTGATTCAGCGCCTGGCCGTTGGTGCCAGTGCCGCCGCCGCGGGGGGTAAAGACAAGAGAGGTGAATCGCGGTTCTGCCGCCAGACGGGCGACCAGCGCCACATCTGCCGTTGAACGGGGGAAAAGAACTGCATCCGGCAGCAGTTGATAGATACTGTTATCTGTCGACATTGTGAGGCGATCGGCGTAACTGGTCGCCGTATCCCCCGTAAACCCTTGCTGTTCCAGTGCCTGCAAAAAATTGAGCACCAGCTGAACGACGCCAGGTGCCTGAGAAATTTGTGGAATCATTATTGACCCTTTCCTGCGGTCTGTGTTGTGGACTCTGGGCCTGTCCTGATAATGGCTACTTTACAGCCAGTGAGAGACTGTTCAGCTTCACAACGGTAAATAAAATAGCCTTACGGAGCGGCGCCTAATCGTTTGCGTGTTGCACTATTTGTTGTATCACATTTTTTTCATATGCGCTCAGCAGAATTACAGGCAGAATCACCCTGTCAAAAACCGCTGAAATTGCTCATTATTGTATACGAGTGATTCGCGTGTTCAGATCACGTCAACATTCTGACGTACAAAAAAGGTGAAAAGTATTTATGGTAAACATTCGTCAGCCCAAGGATATTGCGCAAGTGCTGCTATCGGTGCTGTTTTTGGCCATCATGATTGTGGCATGTCTATGGATTGTACAACCCTTTATCCTGGGCTTTGCCTGGGCAGGTACCGTGGTGATTGCCACCTGGCCTGTGTTGCTTCTCCTGCAAAAACTGCTGTGGGGCCGCCGTTCTCTCGCTGTTCTGGTGATGACGCTCCTGTTGGTTTTGCTGTTTGTTATCCCCATTGCGCTGTTGGTTAACAGCATCGTCGACGGCAGCGGTCCGCTGATCCACGCCATGAGCGCGGGTGACATGACGTTACCCGACCTCGCCTGGCTGAACAGCATTCCGCTGGTCGGGAGCAAATTGTATGCCGCCTGGCACAACCTGCTGGATATGGGCGGCTCGGGGATTATGGCCAAAATCCGGCCTTATATTGGCACCACGACCACCTGGTTTGTCGGTCAGGCCGCCCATATTGGTCGTTTTATGGTGCACTGTGGCCTGATGCTGTTGTTTAGCGCCCTGCTGTTCTGGCGCGGTGAGCAGGTTGCTTTAGGGGTTCGCCACTTTGCCAGCCGACTGGCCGCAAAACGTGGCGATGCAGCCGTTGTGCTGGCTGCGCAAGCCATTCGCGCTGTAGCGCTGGGTGTCGTCGTTACTGCACTGGTGCAGGCGGTTCTCGGTGGTGTTGGTCTGGCTATCTCCGGCGTGCCTTATGCCACGCTGCTGAGCGTGCTGATGATCCTCTCCTGCCTGGTGCAACTGGGGCCTCTGCCGGTACTGATTCCCTCCATCATCTGGCTCTACTGGACAGGCGACAACACCTGGGGCACCGTGCTGCTGGTGTGGAGCTGTGTGGTCGGTACGCTGGATAACGTGATTCGCCCAATGCTCATTCGCATGGGCGCTGATTTACCGTTGATTCTGATCCTTTCTGGGGTTATCGGTGGATTAATTGCGTTTGGCATGATCGGTCTGTTCATTGGTCCGGTGCTGTTAGCCGTCTCCTGGCGTCTGTTCTCCGCATGGGTGAATGAAGCGCCGCTTCCTGATGATGCATCAGACAGTGTTCTGGAAGCACTGGCTGAACCTACAGAACCCCGCAAGTAGTTCGTAAATGTGCGGTTTTGCCGGCGTGTATTTATCTGGCAAAACCGTACCGAAGGCCTGCCCGTTAACAACGCGTCGACGGGCAGTCTGGAGAGTCCGAAACGCCAAATACTTTAGCGTTACTAATCAATCAACCCCTTGATTACACAATATTGTTGCTGAATCTTTCTGTTTACCCTTCTTTGTGTCGCAAATTCTTTACAGCTTTTAAACTATTGAGACGAATCTGATCGACGCAAAAAATCCCTATGCCTACTATTAGCTCAAGGTTATAGATCAACACATTGATTTATAAGCATGGACATCCCCTGAGTGAAACAATGAATTGCTGTGTGTAGTCTTTGCCCATCTCCCACGATGGGCTTTTTTTTATGCCTTTGCATGCGCCTTTCCTCACCTGAGCCACCCTTGCAATCCCCTATCTTCAGCCAGGTAGAACCTTACACCGGTGACATAATCAAATCTGGCCTCCTTTATGCCGGACTCTAATGCCTCTTGCTATGTGCACCTTCAGCCATAGGCCAATATTGAGAAACGAATCGGTATGGATATAACTGGATTAAAATTGCAATAATAATTTTTTGGTATTGTGACCAAAAACACTTCGGCGCTATTGTAAAAATAACCTTATGTATATTCACCCTCACATATTTGCAACAAACAATGTTGCACAAAATACTGTGACTCTCTTCAAGTCGAAATCAGGGCAATAATGTTATTTATGGTTTATTGTTTCTAAAAAAGAAGCCATTAAATGATGAACGCTTTTGAACTACAGGCATTACGGCAAATTTTTGCGCTAACCATTGAGGAAAGTGTAAGATGGATTGCACCTGATTATAATATTACAACCTGGCAACAGTGGGAAAAAGGAGAATGCGTTCCCCCTACTCCAATTATTGAAAAATTACTTGAGATGCGTAGAGAACGAAATTTACGTATCAATGCCATCATTGATAAAATCAATAATAGAATAGGCAACAACACGATGCGTTTTTTCGTTGATTTGGCTGATTTTCAGACAGTTTACCGTGACGGTGATTTTCTGGACTGGAAAATTTATCAGTCGGTTGCAATCGAACTTTATGCCCATAATTTGGAACGCCTGTGCTAGGTGGGTGAAAAATCAGCATCAGGCTAATTACCCTGAACAACATCTAATAATTTGATACATCGTAGTTTTATGGTACAGGTACATTGACCTGCACCAGGGGAATTTTTAGCCAATTCGCTGGGCCAACATTATGAAAAACACCTACCTCTCTACGGCGATGGGGTTGTACTTTAATTATCTGGTGCATGGTATGGGAGTCATTCTAATGAGTCTCAACATGTCCTCGCTCGAACAACTTTGGCAAACCAATGCCGCAGGTGTTTCAGTCGTCATTTCCTCATTGGGTATCGGTCGCTTAAGCGTCTTATTTTGTGCCGGTCTATTATCTGACAGATTCGGCAGAAGACCCTTTATTATCCTGGGAATGACTTTCTATTTGGTGTTTTTCTTTGGAATTTTGAATACCAATAACATTATCATTGCCTATGCTTTTGGCTTTTTAGCAGGAATGGCGAACAGTTTTCTCGATGCGGGTACTTACCCCAGCCTGATGGAAGCATTTCCCTCCTCACCAAGCACAGCCAATATCCTGATAAAAGCGTTCGTGTCAGCGGGGCAGTTTTTTCTCCCCATGATCATCAGTCTGCTGGTCTGGGCTGATCTCTGGTTCGGTTGGTCGTTTATCATTGCAGCAGCCATCATGATCCTGAACGGTCTGTTTTTATTTCGCTGTGCTTTTCCTCCGCACCCTGGCCGTAAAGTACGTCCCGTTCAGAGTGTGACTACCGATGCAGCGGCACGTAACCATCGCTGCTCACTGATCGACCTGACCAGTTACACCCTCTATGGCTATGTCTCTATGGCGACGTTTTACCTGGTCAGTCAATGGTTGTCTCAATATGGTCAATTTGTCGCCGGAATGCCTTACACGCTGTCGATCAAACTGTTAAGTATCTATACCTGCGGTTCACTGCTCTGCGTATTTATTACTGCTCCGCTGGTGCGTAAAACCGTGCGTTCCACCACCTTACTGATGTTGTATACCTTTATCTCATTTATCGCATTGTTAGTGGTCTGCCTGTATCCCAGTATGTACGTGGTTATGGTATTCGCATTTGTTATCGGGTTTTCATCCGCAGGCGGCGTGGTGCAAATTGGCCTCACGCTGATGGCTGCGCGCTTTCCACATGCCAAAGGAAAAGCAACCGGCATTTACTACAGTGCGGGCAGTATTGCCACCTTCACTATTCCACTGGTTACCGCACACCTTTCGGAAAGAAGCATCGCCGACATTATGTGGTTTGATACCGGCATTGCCGCAGTGGGTTTTTTGCTGGCGATTTTTATTGGTTATCGCAGTCATATTGAATCAAAAACCCAGATGGCTGTTTCGCAGCCAGTTGAATAGGAAACGCCCCAGAAGCAATATTGTTATACCTTACTGCAAAATAGTTTGGTGCATTTTATCCTCATCAGCAAAATGACGGTAGGAAGGAATATATTTCACGTTTTGGCATGCAATATACTTAGTAATTAAAACGGTATGCTATGTGGTCATGGTCGTCAGCAAACAGTATATTGCTCATAATCCAAACCATACTGAATAAAACAAAATATATTTAAACAAGCAAGGAGCCGTGAAAAATGTCTCAGAGCAAAGTTTTCAACACGCCATTTATCCTGGCTGTCATTTGTATCTATCTTAGTTATTTCCTCCATGGCATTAGCGTCATTACACTGGCGCAAAACATGACATCGCTTGCGGAAAAATTCTCGACAGATAATGCCGGGATCGCTTATTTAATTTCTGGCATTGGACTTGGTCGTCTGATCAGCATTCTATTTTTTGGGGTACTGTCAGATAAATTCGGTCGACGCGCTATCATTTTATTGGGCATTGTTTTGTATATGCTCTTTTTCTTTGGTATTCCCGCCAGCCCAAATCTGATGGTGGCATTTGTTCTCGCCGTCTGCGTCGGGGTTGCCAACTCAGCACTCGACACGGGTGGCTATCCTGCCCTGATGGAGTGTTTCCCTAAAGCGTCTGGCTCTGCCGTAATCCTGGTCAAGGCAATGGTCTCTTTTGGGCAGATGCTTTACCCGATGATTGTCAGCTACATGCTGCTCAATAATATCTGGTACGGCTACGGCGTCATCATCCCGGGTATTTTGTTTGGTCTGATAACCCTGATGCTGCTCAGAAGCCAATTTCCAGGTCAGTTGGTGGACGCCAATGTGGCTAAAGAACTGCCTCAGATGAACAGCAAACCACTGGTATGGCTGGAAGGCGTGGCTTCCGTACTCTTTGGTGTGGCGGCTTTTTCTACTTTTTATGTCATCGTCGTCTGGATGCCTAAATACGCCATGGCCTTCGCTGGGATGGCGGAAGCCGATGCCCTGAAAACCATCACCTACTACAGTATGGGGTCACTGGTCTGTGTATTTATCTTCGCTGTGCTATTAAAGAAAATGATCCGCCCAATTTGGGCGAACGTCTTCAACGCCGGACTGGCAACCATAACCGCAGCCATCATCTATCTCTACCCGTCACCGCTGGTTTGTAACGCCGGCGCCTTTGCTATCGGTTTTTCTGCCGCAGGCGGTATTTTACAACTGGGTGTTTCGGTTATGTCCGAATTCTTCCCGAAGAGCAAAGCAAAAGTCACCAGCGTTTATATGATGATGGGCGGCGTCGCCAACTTTATTATCCCGCTGATTACCGGCTATCTCTCCACAATCGGCTTGCAGTACATCATTCTACTGGATTTTGTCTTTGCACTACTTGCATTCATCACCGCCATTGTCGTTTTCATACGTTATTACCGCGTATTTAATATTCCGCAGAACGATATACGACTGGGCGAACGCTATTTTCAATAAACCCGATCAGCCAATATATTGAGGAGTACTATTATGGATGTAACTGCTAAATATGAATTGATTGGTCTGATGGCCTATCCCATCAGACACAGCCTCTCACCTGAAATGCAAAATAAAGCGCTGGAAAAAGCAGGGCTACCTTTTACCTACATGGCATTTGAAGTGGATAACACCAGTTTCGCAGGGGCAATTGAAGGGCTAAAAGCGTTAAAGATGCGCGGTACCGGGGTTTCTATGCCCAATAAACAACTGGCGTGCGCGTTTGTTGATGAACTGACTCCAGCGGCAAAATTGGTTGGTGCTATCAATACTATCGTGAATGATGACGGTTATCTGCGTGGGTACAATACCGATGGCACGGGTCACATTCGTGCTATCAAAGAGAGTGGGTTCGATATCAAGGGTAAAACCATGGTATTACTGGGTGCCGGTGGCGCATCTACCGCTATTGGCGCACAGGCCGCCATTGAAGGTATCAAAGAGATCAAGTTGTTTAACCGCAATGACGAATTCTTCCAGAAGGCGCTCGATTTCGCCCAACGCGTTAACGAGAATACTGATTGCGTGGTCACGGTGTTCGACCTCGCCGATCAGCAGGCATTCGCAGCAGCCCTTGCCAGCGCCGATATCCTGACTAACGGAACCAAAGTGGGGATGAAACCGCTTGAAAACGACTCCATTGTCAGCGACGTTAGCCTGCTGCGCCCAGAACTGCTGGTGACAGAATGCGTCTACAACCCGCACATGACAAAGTTACTGCAGCAGGCACAACAAGCCGGTTGCAAAACAATAGATGGGTACGGCATGTTGTTGTGGCAAGGAGCTGAACAGTTCAAACTGTGGACCGGCAAAGATTTTCCGCTGGAATACGTTAAACAGGCGATGGGGTTTACGGCCTGACAGGCCAGGATCTGTGAATAACAAAAGGTATTAAATGAAAACCGTAACCGTGAAAAACCTCGTCATTGGCGAAGGTGCTCCCAAAATCATCGTGTCGCTGATGGGAAAAGATATCGCCAGTGTCAAATCGGAAGTAATGGCTTATCGCGACGCCGATTTCGACATTCTGGAATGGCGTGTGGACCATTTTTCCAATGTGGCATCTATTGATGCCGTTCTTGAAGCTACCCGCGCCATCCGGGATGTGATGCCGCAGACTCCTCTGCTATTTACCTTCCGCAGTGCGAAAGAAGGTGGTGAACAGGCAATTTCGACGGATTCTTATATTGCACTCAATCGCGCAGCGGTCGACAGCGGGCTGGTCGATATGATTGATCTTGAGTTGTTTACAGGCGATGAACTGGTCAAAGCGACGGTTGCCTACGCACACAGCAAGAACGTTAAAGTGATCATGTCCAACCATGATTTTCACAAAACACCGGCCGCAGACGAAATTATTCAGCGTCTGCGCAAAATGCAGGAGTTGGGTGCCGATATACCCAAAATCGCCCTGATGCCTGAAAATCGTAGCGATGTGCTGACGCTGCTTTCTGCAACGTTGAAGATGCAGGAACAGTACGCTGACCGTCCGGTGATTACCATGTCAATGTCAAAAACGGGTGTGATCTCACGTTTGGCTGGTGAAGTATTTGGTTCGGCGGCAACTTTCGGTGCGGTAAAAAAAGCCTCTGCGCCTGGGCAAATTTCCGTTAGCGATCTGCGTTCAGTATTAACAATATTACATCAGGCTTAATAAGCTAAATTATGGCGGGAATTAAACTCTCCCGCCACAAATAAAATAATGACCTGAAATGAATATTCACTATGAATATTCAGCGGATGCGTACGTCTGAATTGAGCTACGTAAGCATTCGGCCAGGTATTTCCAGGAGTTATTATGAAACCTGAAAGACCACCACGCATTGATGGCCGTGTACCTGTACTCTCTGCGCAGGAAGCGGTTCACTATATTAAAGATCAAGCTACGCTCTGTATTTTGGGCGCCGGGGGCGGAATTCTGGAAGCCACCACTTTAATTACAGCATTAGCCGATAAATATAAACAAACGCAGACTCCACGTGATTTATCCATTATCAGCCCAACAGGGCTTGGCGATCGCGGCGATCGCGGTATTAGTCCACTGGCACAAGAAGGACTGGTCAAATGGGCGCTGTGCGGACACTGGGGCCAGTCACCGCGTATTTCCGATTTAGCGGAACAGAATAAAATTGCCGCATATAACTACCCTCAGGGGGTTTTAACCCAAACGCTGCGCGCCGCAGCAGCCCACCAGCCCGGTATTCTCAGCGACATCGGTATTGGCACGTTTGTCGACCCCCGCCAACAAGGTGGCAAGCTCAATGAAGTTACCACCGAGGATCTGATTAAGCTGGTTGAGATAGATAACAAAGAGTACCTCTATTACAAAGCTATCACGCCTGATGTTGCGTTTATTCGCGCTACCACCTGTGATAGTGAGGGCTATGCCTCTTTTGAAGATGAGGTGATGTATCTGGACGCCCTTGTACTTGCTCAGGCGGTACACAACAACGGCGGCATCGTGATGATGCAGGTACAAAAGATGGTCAAGAAGGCCACCCTGCATCCTAAATCGGTGCGTATTCCGGGCTATCTGGTGGATATCGTGGTGGTTGATCCTGGCCAAACGCAACTCTACGGTGGTGCCCCGGTTAACCGTTTTATTTCAGGTGACTTCACCCTTGATGACAGCACTCAACTCCCCCTCCCCCTGAACCAACGCAAGCTGGTGGCCCGTCGCGCATTGTTTGAGATGCGTAAAGGTGCTGTGGGCAACGTCGGCGTCGGTATTGCCGATGGTATTGGGCTGGTTGCCCGTGAAGAGGGCTGTGCGGATGACTTTGTCCTGACCGTAGAAACTGGCCCTGTAGGCGGGATCACTTCTCAGGGCGTCGCATTTGGCGCCAACGTTAATACCCGCGCTATTCTTGATATGACCTCGCAGTTTGATTTCTACCACGGTGGTGGTCTGGATGTCTGTTATCTCAGCTTCGCGGAAGTGGATAAGCACGGTAACGTCGGCGTGCACAAATTCAACGGAAAAATCATGGGGACCGGCGGCTTTATAGACATCAGCGCAACCTCGAAGAAAATCGTCTTCTGCGGCACGTTAACCGCGGGCAGTCTGAAAACTGAAATTACTGACGGTAAATTAAATATCGTACAGGAAGGCCGGGTTAAGAAATTTATCGACGAACTGCCGGAAATCACCTTCAGCGGCAAAATTGCCCTTGAGCGTGGACTTGACGTTCGGTATATCACCGAGCGTGCGGTGTTTACGCTTAAAGAAGACGGACTCCATTTAATAGAGATCGCACCAGGCGTGGATCTGGAAAAAGATATTCTCGAAAAAATGGAATTTTCCCCTGTGATTTCCCCTGACCTCAAACTGATGGACGAAAGATTATTTATCGATGCCACCATGGGTTTTGTGTTGCCTGAAGCGGCCAATTAAAAGGAGTAAAATGATGGACTTTTCTTTAACCGAAGAGCAGGAACTGCTACTTGCCAGTATTCGCGAATTGATCACCACTAATTTCCCGGAGGAGTATTTCCGTACCTGCGATCAGACCGGCACCTATCCCCGAGAATTTATGCGCGCCCTTGCTGAAAACGGGATTTCAATGCTGGGGGTACCGGAAGAGTTTGGCGGCATTCCGGCGGATTACGTCACACAGATGTTGGCGTTGATGGAAGTATCAAAATGTGGCGCACCCGCATTTCTGATCACCAACGGCCAGTGTATTCACAGTATGCGTCGCTTCGGCACCCCCGAACAGTTGCGTAAAACGGCAGAAAGTACGCTGGAAACCGGCGACCCGGCCTATGCGCTGGCATTAACTGAACCTGGCGCTGGCTCCGACAACAACAGCGCCACCACCAGCTACACCCGCAAAGACGGTAAAGTTTACCTGAACGGCCAGAAAACGTTTATTACCGGAGCAAAAGAGTACCCCTATATGCTGGTGCTGGCTCGAGATCCTGAACCCAAAGATCCAAAGAAAGCCTTTACTCTCTGGTGGGTGGAATCCAATAAACCAGGAATTAAAGTTAACCCGCTGCACAAAATAGGCTGGCACATGCTAAGTACTTGCGAAGTCTATCTCGACAACGTTGAGGTGGATGAAAGCGACATGGTCGGCGAAGAAGGTATGGGTTTCCTCAATGTGATGTACAACTTTGAAATGGAACGCCTAATCAATGCAGCACGCAGTACGGGTTTTGCTGAGTGCGCCTTTGAGGACGCAGCCCGCTATGCCAATCAACGCATTGCATTTGGTAAACCGATTGGCCATAACCAGATGATCCAGGAAAAACTGGCGCTGATGGCGATTAAAATCGACAACATGCGCAACATGGTTCTGAAGGTGGCATGGCAAGCAGACCAGGAGCAGTCATTGCGCACGAGCGCCGCGTTGGCGAAACTGTATTGCGCCCGTACTGCAATGGAAGTGATTGATGATGCCATTCAGATTATGGGGGGACTGGGTTACACCGACGACGCCCGCGTTTCCCGTTTCTGGCGCGACGTACGCTGCGAACGTATTGGCGGCGGTACCGATGAGATCATGATTTACGTCGCAGGTCGTCAGATCCTGAAGGATTATCAGAACAAGTAAATACTTATTTGTAGACCGGATAACACGCTTACGCTGTTATCCGGTCATTTTCCCGGTAGTGCTACGCTGTCCGGGCCTACAGAAAACCAGTGGATAATACGTCGTTAATCATGAAGCTTCAGACAGCAGACACACCTGTTCAGCCAGACTATTTTTAAACTGTTTACGGTAATCACTCGGGGAACAACCAACATGACGCAGAAACAATTTGGCGAAATGATCGACATTTTCATATCCTACTCGCCATGATATTTCTGCCAGCGAAGAGTCAGTATTGGTCAAAGCAAACTTCGCTTCCGTCATCCGCCGCTGAATAACATAGTTAATCGGGGAAATATGATATTCCTTAGTGAATTCATGACAAATATAACTGACGCTGGCACGAAATTTTTTTGATAACTGATCGAGCGTAATTTTTTCCCGGTAGTTGTTATTGAGATAAACAAGAATATCTTTAATCAAAACATCTTTTTTAATATGTCCCTGTTCTGAACGGTAAGCATTTTTAAAGTTTTCATAGAATAAAACCGTCAGTGCATAAGCAAAAGCGTCACAAACTGAGGTCGCCGAACCGTGTTTACTTTGCGGTAATACCACGCTGAGTTCATTAAAAATACTTTTGATCACCTCTTTTCCCTGACCGATGGAAACCACCGGACATGAATGTGTTTGCAACAACTGGTTTTCCTCCCAATCCTGGAAACGAAAGCCGTGTAGCGCACAGGTGAACGTGGTGGCAGGCGAGTTAACATCGGAGGTGACAGCATGTAACCGCCCACGTTCAATCACCACAATATCATCCTCATGAGCGACATAGAGTGACGAATCAATAATGAATTTGGCGACTCCTTTTTTGACATAAATCAATTCCGTCTCATTATCATGAACATGATGCCCAGACTCCCATTTGGGATCATCGCTGATGACAAAGCGAGAAAATCGCGGTGTCTTACCCTGGTCAAAAAGGGGTTCCATTGCGTTATCAAAACATCGTTGATACATGACAACCTCCACACGAAGATAGAAATCCAGAACAATATAATGAGGATAAAATAAAGCGAGAATGGAGGTTATACAACTGCAATAAACGACGGCAAAACAAGATTGTTTGCTTAGCATGCAAGATAACACATTCATTCAGCCTTAATTATCTGGCTGGCTTTACTTTTGCAGTACTGTTCTCATTTTTTTTGCAAGATTCCTGGCGATGAAAACAGATTGCTCCCTCGAAAAAAGTCCTGCGTCTATCGCACACTAACTCCAGTCAATTTTTACTATCCGCCGATGACGGCACCCGATGCCATCCTCAGCATGTGACTCACAGGAGATGCCATGAAAATAATTACCTGCTTTAAGCTGGTGCCTGAAGAACAGGACATTGTAGTTACTCCCGAACATGCCCTCAGTTTTGACAATGCCGACGCTAAAATCAGCCAGTTCGATCTCAATGCCATTGAAGCGGCGGCACAATTGGCTGCTGATGACGATGAAATCGCCGCACTAACGGTGGGAGGATCGCTGCTGCAAAACTCGAAAGTTCGTAAAGATGTCCTCTCCCGGGGACCACATGCACTGTATATGGTGCAGGATGCGAAGCTGGAACACGCCTTACCGAAGGATACCGCTCAGGTGCTGGCCGCTACGGCACAGAAGATTGGCTTTGATCTGATACTGTTCGGCGAAGGTTCTGGCGACCTCTACGCCCAGCAAGTCGGTCTGTTGGTGGGTGAAATCCTGCAACTACCGGTTATTAATGCGGTAAGCAACATCCAACGCCACGGCAATCACCTTATCGTAGAACGTACGCTGGAGGAGGATGTTGAAGTCATTGAGCTGCCGCTACCCGCTGTTCTTTGTGTGACGTCGGATATCAACACCCCTCGCATCCCCTCAATGAAAGCCATCCTGGGTGCAGGCAAAAAAACCATTAATCAGTGGCAGGCAAGCGATATTGGCTGGAGTCAGTCCACGCTGACGGCAGAACTCACCGGAATCATCGTACCGCCACAGACCGCGCGCAAGCACATTATTCTGGACAGTGATACACCCGAAGCTATCGCTGAACTTGCAGAACACCTGAAAAAAGCCCTGAACTAAGCCCCACGGAGAAATCATCATGAGCCAATTAAACAACGTCTGGGTCTTTAGCGATAACGTGGAACGCTACGCGGAACTGATGGCGGGGGCCCGTTTATGGGGCCAGCAGGTCTATGCCATTGTTCTGGGTACTGAACAGATAGACCGCATTAAGTCCTTCGCCCCTGACGGCATCATCGTTCTGGAGAAACATTCCGGTCTGCAGCGAGTCGAAAATTACGCCGAAACCCTTGCCGCACAAATCAAAGAGAAAGGGGATGGTCTGCTGCTAATGGCCGCCACCAAACGATGCAAAGCGCTGGGGGCTCGTTTGAGCGTGCTGCTGGATGCCGCAATGGTCAACGATGCCACCACGGTGAGCCTCGAGCCTGACCTGTCTGCTCAACACCGTATGTACGGTGGGCTGGCATTTGGTCGGGAGAAGCTAAACAGCACAGTTGCCATTATCACTCTCGCGCCCGGAGTGATGGAACCCATCGAAGCCAATCCGACTTATGACTGCCCTATCGTAAGCGCTGCGTATATCTCACCACGCCATGAGATTCTCTGCCTGGAACGGCGAACGAAAACACTTAGCAGCGTTGATCTCAGCAAAGCAAAGCGCGTGGTGGGCGTCGGACGTGGTCTGGTCGCGCAAGACGATCTCAATATGGTGAGAGAACTGGCCACCGTGCTGGGGGCTGAAGTCGGTTGTTCGCGTCCGATTGCCGAAGGTGAAAACTGGATGGAACGCGAACGTTACATCGGCGTGTCCGGCGTACTGCTGAAATCTGACCTGTACCTGGCGCTGGGTATCTCTGGACAGATCCAGCATATGGTAGGCGGTAACGGAGCCAAAGTGATTATTGCTATCAACAAAGATAAAAACGCGCCGATTTTTAACTACGCCGATTATGGACTGGTAGGCGATATCTACAAGGTCATCCCTGCCCTGATAGAAAAATTGCGTTAACCCTCACCTTTTACCCACAGATCCCGCTGTACGCACAGCGGGAAGGGAGCATAAAGCATGTCGGATGAAAAATTTGACGCCATTGTGGTCGGCGCTGGCGTGGCAGGAACGGTGGCGGCATACGTGATGGCGAAAGCCGGACTGGATGTGCTGATCATTGAGCGCGGAAACAGTGCGGGCAGTAAAAATATGACTGGGGGTCGCCTCTATGCCCACAGTCTCGAAAGTATCATGCCAGGGTTTGCCCAGCAGGCTCCCATTGAACGCAAAGTCACCCGTGAGAAAATTTCGTTTATGACCGGGGATAGCGCCGTCACTCTCGATTACCATCGCGAACATCCAGAGATCCCATCGCAGACCTCTTATACCGTGTTGCGCAATCGACTTGATCCCTGGCTAATGGAACAAGCCGAACTGGCTGGCGCGCAATTTATTCCCGGCGTTCGCGTTGATTCGCTGATCCGGGAAGGAAACCAGGTGACTGGCGTGCAAGCCGGTGACGATATTCTTGAAGCCAATATTGTCATTCTGGCCGATGGTGTTAATTCGATGCTGGGCCGCTCGCTGGGTATGGTTCCCGCATCATCAGCCCACCACTATGCCGTCGGTGTCAAAGAGTTGATTGCCCTCTCCCCCACGCAAATCGAAGATCGCTTTAATCTGTCAGGTGATGAAGGCGCAGCCTGGCTGTTTGCCGGTTCTCCCTCAAATGGCCTGATGGGCGGCGGTTTTCTCTATACCAATCGTGATTCTCTCTCTCTCGGTCTGGTATGTGGGCTCGGTGATATGGCTCATGCGCAGAAAAGCGTCCCGCAGATGCTGGAAGATTTTAAACAGCATCCCTCCATTCGCCCGCTGATTCAGGGTGGCAAGCTGCTGGAATACTCGGCACACATGGTGCCGGAAGGTGGACTCGCGATGGTGCCACAACTGGTCAATGACGGTGTGATGATTGTCGGCGATGCCGCCGGATTCTGTCTCAACCTGGGTTACACGGTTCGCGGAATGGATTTAGCCATCGCCTCTGCGGAAGCCGCAGCGAAAACGGCGATCGCCGCAAAAGAACGACAGGATTTCTCTGCCCGCACACTGTCGGAGTACAAAAGCGCGCTGGAGCAGAGTTGTGTGATGCGAGACATGCAGCATTTTCGCAAGATCCCGGCACTGATGGAAAACCCTCGCCTGTTTACTCAGTATCCGCGTATGGCGGCAGACATCATGAACGAGATGTTCACCGTTGATGGTCGCCCGAATCAACCGATCCGCAAGATGATTCTGTCCCATGCGAAACAGGTAGGGCTGATGAATTTACTGAAAGATGGCATCAAAGGAGCGACGGCACTATGAGCCAGGAGAATCGCGTTAATGTCGACGTCAAATTGGGCGTCAATAAATTTCATGTTGATGAGGGTCATCCACACATCGTTCTGACACCCCACCCGGACAGTAAGGAATTTCGTAAATTACTGAACGCTTGTCCCGCTGGTCTCTACAAACAGGACGATGCAGGTAACATACATTTCGATTCAGCAGGCTGCCTGGAGTGCGGAACCTGCCGGGTACTCTGCGGCGATACCATTCTTGAAAAATGGGAATACCCGGCCGGCACCTTTGGTATTGATTTCCGCTACGGCTGATGAATTGTTCTGCCGGATAGCGGTGCGAGGTTGTCTTATCCGGTCTACAAAATTTGCAGTATGTAGGTCGGATAAGGCCAGCGGCCATCCGACAAGATCCGCCACCAGAATCAACTGAGAACAGCCAATGAGTGTCACATTAACGTTTAACACCGAGCGCCGGGATTCCTACCGTAAGCTTGGCTTTTGGGGCGATGCTTCGCTCGGAGACTACTGGCAGCAGACCGTTCTGGCTGTGCCAGATAAAGTCGCCGTAGTTGATAATCACGGTACGTCTTACACCTATGCCGCACTTGACTATGCAGCAAGCTGTCTGGCCACCTGGATGCTCAACAACGGAATCCAACCCGGCAATCGCGTCGCATTTCAGCTTCCTGGCTGGTGCGAATTTACCGTTATCTACCTGGCTTGTCTGAAGACAGGCGCCGTTTCCGTACCACTGCTACCTTCCTGGCGTGAAGCCGAGCTGGTGTGGGTATTGAACAAATGTCAGGCGAAAATGTTCTTTGCCCCCACCGTTTTCAAACAGACTCGTCCTGTCGACTTGATTCTCCCCTTGCAAAACCAGTTACCCCATCTGAACCAGATAGTCGGCGTTGATAAACGGGCTCCTGCCACCACCTCTCTTGCCCTGAGTCAGTTGATTAACGACAATGCACCACTGACAGACTGCGTTAAGGTTCACGGTGACGCGCTGGCCGCCGTACTGTTTACGTCCGGCACCGAAGGTATGCCAAAGGGCGTCATGCTCACTCATAACAATATCCTCGCCAGCGAACGTGCCTACTGCGCCCGCCTCAATCTGACCTGGCTGGATGTGTTTCTGATGCCAGCCCCATTGGGTCATGCCACCGGCTTTTTACATGGCGTGACGGCACCATTTCTGATTGGCGCACGCAGTGTGTTGTTAGACATTTTCACCCCGACGGAATGTCTTACTTTACTGGAACAACAACGCTGTACCTGCGTTCTGGGAGCCACGCCGTTTGTCTACGACCTGCTGTGTACAGTCGAACAGCAACCCGCCGATCTCTCCTCGCTACGTTTCTTTTTATGTGGCGGCACAACCATTCCGAAGAAAGTTGCACGCGACTGCCAGCAGCTCGGCATAAAACTGCTTAGCGTCTATGGTTCGACGGAAAGCTCGCCGCATGCGGTCGTAAATCTGGACGATCCGCTCTCACGAATGATGAACACCGACGGCTATGCTGCCGACGGTGTGGAGATCAAAGTTGTGGATGACGCACGTAACACATTACCGCCAGGTGCTGAGGGCGAAGAGGCTTCGCGCGGGCCGAACGTGTTTATGGGGTATCTCGACGAACCGGAACTGACCGCCCGCGCACTGGATAACGAGGGATGGTACTACAGCGGCGATCTCTGTCGAATGGACGAATCAGGTTACATAAAGATAACCGGACGCAAGAAAGACATTATCGTACGTGGGGGCGAAAACATTAGCAGTCGCGAGGTCGAAGATATTCTGTTGCAACACCCCCGAATTCATGATGCCTGCGTCGTCGCCATGCCAGATGAGCGCTTAGGAGAACGGTCGTGCGCTTATGTGGTATTAAAAGCGCCGCACCACTCGCTTTCGCTGGAAGAAGTCGTCGCCTTTTTTAGCCGTAAGCGGGTAGCCAAATACAAATATCCGGAACATATCGTCGTTATCGATAAATTACCCAGAACAGCATCCGGTAAGATTCAAAAGTTCTTGTTACGCGAGGATATCATTCAGCGTTTACGCGTTGAATACGCTGAGGTATAGATTGCCGGATGGCGACACTAACGCGTCTTATCCGGCCTACGTTCGCTGCTTCCCGTAGGCCAGATCTCGCGTTTAGAACGCCATCCGGCGTGACATTACTTCTTCAGTTCCGCCAGGCTCAGCCAGGTTTGCACAACGGTGTCCGGGTTCAACGAAAGACTGTCGATCCCCTCTTCCATCAGCCACGCGGCAAAGTCTTCGTGGTCGGACGGGCCCTGACCGCAAATGCCCACGTACTTCCCTTGTTTCTTCGCTGCACGAATCGCCATCGACAGCAGTGCTTTGACCGCATCGTTACGTTCATCGAACAGTGCAGAAACAACACCGGAGTCACGGTCAAGACCCAGCGTGAGCTGTGTCATGTCGTTGGAGCCGATCGAGAAACCATCAAAGTACTCGAGGAACTGCTCTGCCAGCAAGGCGTTGGACGGGATCTCACACATCATGATGAGCTTCAGTCCGTTTTCACCGCGTTTCAGTCCCTGGCGCGCCAGCTCTTCTACCACCGCTTTCGCCTGATCAACCGTACGTACAAACGGGATCATGATTTCAACGTTGGTCAGCCCCATGTCATTGCGCACGCGTTTAACCGCATCACATTCAAGCGCGAAACAGTCACGGAAGCTATCCGAAACATAACGGCCAGCGCCACGGAAGCCCAGCATCGGGTTCTCTTCTTCTGGCTCATAACGTTCGCCGCCCACCAGGTTGGCGTATTCGTTCGATTTAAAATCAGAGAGACGCACGATGACGCGTTTCGGGAAAAATGCAGCGCCCAGCGTCGCGATGCCTTCCGTCAAACGGCCAACGTAGAACTCACGCGGCGAATCGAAACCTTTCATCATTTCGCGGATTTCGTTTTGCAGCTTCACGTCCTGGTCATCAAACTCCAGCAGCGCACGAGGGTGCACGCCGATCATACGGTTGATGATAAATTCGAGACGCGCCAGGCCAACACCTTCGTTCGGCAAACAGGCAAAGTCAAACGCGCGATCCGGGTTGCCGACGTTCATCATGATCTTCAACGGCAGATCCGGCATGGTTTCAACGCTGGAGCTTTTCACGCTAAAGTCGAGCAAATCAGCATACACATAACCGGTGTCGCCTTCAGAGCAGGAGACGGTGACTTTATCGCCATCTTTCATGCGTTCAGTCGCATCGCCACAACCCACCACTGCCGGGATCCCCAGCTCACGCGCGATGATCGCCGCATGACAGGTACGACCGCCACGGTTAGTCACAATCGCCGCGGCTTTCTTCATGATCGGTTCCCAGTCCGGGTCGGTCATGTCAGTGACCAGCACATCGCCCGGCTCGATACGGTTCATCTCGCTGATGTCCTGAATGACCTTCACGGTGCCCGCGCCGATACGGTGGCCAATGGCACGGCCTTCCGCAACAATTTTGCCCTGGGCATGCAGCGTGTAACGCTCCATCACCTGACCGCGTGAGCGAACAGTTTCCGGGCGCGCCTGGACAATGAACAATTTGCCGGTGTGACCGTCTTTTGCCCATTCGATGTCCATCGGGCGACCGTAATGTTTCTCGATCTGCACCGCTTGTTTCGCCAGTTCTTGTACTTCCTCGTTGGTCAGCGAGAAAATGTCGCGTTGTTCCTGCGGCACATCTTCAATTTTGACCTGCTTTCCGTGCTCCTGGGTCGGCGCATAGACCATACGGATTTTTTTCGAACCCATCGTGCGACGAACAATGGAGGGACGGTTTGCCGCCAACGTCGGTTTGTGCACATAGAACTCGTCCGGGTTAACCGCGCCCTGCACCACCATCTCGCCCAGACCCCAGGCTGAAGTAATGAAGACGACCTGGTCGAAACCCGACTCCGTATCAATGGAGAACATCACGCCGGACGAGGCGAGATCTGAACGCACCATGCGCTGAACGCCCGCAGAGAGCGCAACGCCGCGGTGGTCATAACCCTGATGCACACGGTAAGAAATCGCACGATCGTTAAACAACGACGCGAAGACATGTTTCACCGCCACCAGCACAGCATCAAACCCCTGCACGTTGAGGAAGGTCTCCTGCTGGCCCGCAAATGATGCGTCTGGCATATCTTCTGCCGTTGCGGAAGAACGCACCGCAAACGAGGCGTGAGCATCATCCGCAGAAAGCTGCGCGTACGCATCGCGGATGGCATTTTCCAGCTCAGGCTGGAAAGGAGTGTCGATAATCCACTGGCGGATCTGCGCCCCGGCTTTCGCCAGCGCAGTGACATCGTCAATATCCGTTTTGTCCAGCAGTTCATAAATGCGCTGGTTTACGCCGCTTTGATCCAGAAATTGGTCAAACGCATCGGCAGTTGTCGCAAACCCATTCGGTACTGAAACACCCATACCGGAGAGGTTAGTAATCATTTCACCCAGGGAGGCATTTTTGCCCCCAACTCTGTCTACATCATTCATGCCGAGTTGGTTATACCAAAGCACCAGCGGTGACGAGCCATTGTTGGACATCGAACAATCCTTTTGATAAATGAACGAGTTTAGGAAACACATTATTGCGTATTTATCTTGGCATATTTAACCCGCCGAAAAAAACGGTGAATCGTTCAAGCAAATATATTTTTTCTCTTTTCAGATTGTTTCCGCATTTGCGCAAAGCCACAGAGTACGGGCGATCCCCCTAAAAACTGCTGGTATAAACATCAGTTCCAAAAAATGAAATGTACTTTTCAGTAAATATAAAAATAGCGTTTCATTTTATAAAATAAGATCTGAGTTATACGCTTCTGTCTTTTTTTAATTTATGCTTTCAGAGAATTATGTGGGCTCTTCAGGATGAACAAAATGGATAATGTTGTTGATCGTCATGTTTTTTATATTTCTGATGGTACGGCCATCACTGCCGAAGTGCTGGGACATGCTGTCATGTCGCAGTTTCCCGTGACGATCAGTAGCATCACGCTGCCGTTTGTCGAAAATGAGAGCCGCGCCAGGGCGGTCAAAGACCAGATCGACGCCATCTTTCAGCAAACTGGCGTGCGCCCGCTGGTGTTCTACTCTATTGTACTGCCTGAAATTCGCGCGATCATTTTGCAAAGCGCTGGTTTTTGTCAGGATATTGTGCAGGCGCTGGTTGCCCCGCTGCAGCAAGAAATGAAGCTCGACCCCACCCCGATTGCCCATCGCACCCACGGTCTTAATCCCGGCAATCTCAATAAGTATGACGCGCGTATCGCCGCCATTGACTACACCCTCGCGCATGATGATGGCATTTCGTTGCGCAACCTCGATCAGGCGCAGGTGATCCTGTTGGGCGTCTCACGTTGTGGAAAAACCCCGACCAGTCTGTATCTGGCAATGCAGTTTGGCATCCGGGCGGCAAACTACCCCTTTATTGCTGATGATATGGATAATCTGGTTTTACCCGCCTCTCTGAAACCTCTCCAGCACAAACTTTTTGGTCTGACGATTGAGGCGGAACGTCTGGCAGCCATTCGCGAAGAACGCCGTGAAAACAGTCGTTATGCCTCACTGCGTCAGTGTCGGATGGAAGTGGCGGAAGTTGAAGCGCTGTATCGTAAAAACCAGATCCCGTGGTTGAACAGTACCAATTACTCGGTAGAGGAAATTGCGACTAAAATTCTCGACATTATGGGATTGAATCGCCGAATGTACTAATAGGCTAGTACAATGATTCAATTTTGGTTATCATCTCTTATCGCTTGCGAGGTGTGACACGCCTCGCACTTGAAATCAGCAGGGATTGGTTTATCGTGATGCCCATCACTTCCCGGTAGTCCTGCCGTTGAAGCAACAAATTTCTGAGAGATGTAATGAACAGAACCGACGAACTCCGTACTGCGCGTATAGACAGTCTTGTCACCCCCGCCGAATTGGCGCTACGACATCCCGTATCGTCCGCTGTTGCAAGCCACGTGACCGACTCGCGACGCCGGATTGAAAAGATATTGAATGGTGAAGATCCCCGCCTGCTGGTGATCATTGGCCCTTGCTCAATTCACGATCTTGATGCAGCAATGGATTACGCCAGTCGTTTGCAAACGCTACGTGCAAAACATCAGGCGCGCCTGGAAATCGTCATGCGCACCTATTTTGAAAAGCCGCGCACCGTCGTTGGCTGGAAAGGCTTAATTTCCGATCCTGATCTAAACGGCAGCTACCGTGTCAACCACGGCATTGAACTGGCACGAAAATTACTGCTGAAAGTCAATGAATTAGGCGTACCGACAGCGACTGAATTTCTCGATATGGTGACGGGTCAGTTTATCGCCGACCTGATCAGTTGGGGAGCCATTGGCGCACGAACCACAGAAAGTCAGATCCACCGTGAAATGGCTTCCGCACTCTCCTGCCCGGTTGGATTTAAAAACGGTACGGATGGCAACACGCGCATTGCCGTCGACGCCATTCGCGCCTCCCGCGCCAGTCATATGTTCCTCTCACCGGATAAATCCGGGCAGATGACCATTTATCAGACCAGCGGCAACCCCTATGGTCATATCATTATGCGTGGCGGTAAAAAGCCCAATTACCACGCTGAAGATATTGCTGCCGCCTGCGATACCTTGCACGAGTTTAATCTCCCGGAACATCTGGTGGTGGACTTTAGTCACGGCAATTGCCAAAAGCAGCACCGCCGCCAATTGGACGTGTGTGATGACGTTTGCCAGCAAATTCGTAATGGTTCCACCGCGATTGCCGGGGTCATGGCCGAAAGTTTCTTGCGTGAAGGCACGCAAAAAATCGTTAGCGGTCAGCCGCTGGTGTACGGTCAGTCAATTACCGACCCTTGCCTGAACTGGGAAGACACCGAACTGTTACTGGAAAAATTAGCCTCCGCCGTGGAGTACCGTTTTTGATGTACGGCCCATTCCTTCGGGGATGGGCGTTTCCTTTCTCATCTGGCTTTTCACCCTCTTCGCTTCGCATCATCACGTAACAGCCCATTTAACACTTGCCGTTACCGCCCATATTATTGATAATAATAATCATTGTTAAATTGATTTTTATTAAAGAACGCTATGTCACGTATGGATCGCACCGAGTCACCGCATTCTAAGGAAAAGAGCAGCGTCCCTCCCCCCAACGATATCGAGCGACGGATCAGCAGTCAGACGTTATTAGGCCCACAAGGAAAAGTGATCATCGATCATGATGGTCAGGAGTATCTGCTGCGTAAAACGAACGCCGGTAAGCTTCTCCTGACCAAATAAGCTGTTCTAGCTTGAGCAACTGACTTCCAGCCGTTTTCCCCAGTCGGGAGGACGGCTGACATAGTCATCATCTCTGTCGGTAAACGGTGTGCGCAGTACCTGATGCAGTTGGTGCAATTCGCGCGTATCCCCACGTTCCGCATTCTCGATAGCACGCTGGGCCAGCCAGTTACGCAGTACCACCGCAGGGTTGGCGCGCTGCATGTGTTGCTGACGCAATGCATCATCAACCTGTTCCCGTTGCAGGCGAGCACGATACTGCATGAACCACGCGTCAAAGGCGGCACGGTCAACAAACTCATCCCGCAGCGGAGATGCCGCGCTTTGCTGCTCTGTCTGGCTCAACATTCTGAATGTCCGGGTATAGTCGCTTCCCTCACGCGCCATCAGGCTGAACAGGGCATTGAGCAACGCATTATCGTCTTTCTGTTCGCTAAAGAACCCCAGCTTTTGCCGCATCCGCTGGCCGTAGCGCGTCAGCAGGGCCAGTTGATAGCCATCCAGCGCATCATTGAGCGTCTCAACCGGTATGAACGGAGAAAGCGTCTGTGCCAGTCGTTGTAAGTTCCAGAGCCCCACAGCGGGTTGGTTATCAAAACTGTAGCGTCCCTGGTGGTCGGAATGATTGCAAATTAGCCCCGGCTGATAATCATCCAGAAAACCAAACGGACCATAATCGATCGTCAATCCCAGGATAGACATATTGTCGGTATTCATCACGCCATGGGCGAATCCCACGGTCTGCCAGGCAGCAATAAGCGCGGCCGTGCGCGATACCACATCCCGAAACCAGAGCGTGTATTTATCGTCGTCATCCTGCAAATGAGGCCAGTAGTGGCGAATCGCAAAGTCGGCCAGTTGGCGCACTTTTTCAGGTTCACGGCGATAATAGAAGTGTTCGAAATGGCCGAAACGCATATGGCTTTGCGCCAGGCGCATCAGCATTGCACCGGTTTCCGGCGTTTCACGGTAAACCGGGGAATCGCTGGTTACAATCGACAGCGCCCGGGTTGTTGGGATCCCCAGGTAATGCATCGCCTCACTGGCCAGACTCTCTCTGATTGTTGAGCGCAGTACCGCTCGCCCATCACCCATACGCGAATACGGGGTTAACCCCGCACCTTTCAGATGCCAGTCAAGCGTCGTGCCATCCGGCAGGAGTTGTTCTCCCAGCAGAATGCCGCGTCCGTCACCAAGTTGTCCTGCCCAGACACCAAACTGATGTCCGCTGTAAACCTGGGCCAGAGGCGACATACCGGGAAGTAAAGATTCACCACCCCAGACACCCGCCCCACGTTCAACATCAAAAAGTGTGGCTGGAATATCAAGCTGTTGGGCCAAAGCATCATTATGCCAAATCACACGGGCATTGCTCAGGGGAGTTGGGGAAAGAGCGGTATACGTTGCCGGCAACTCATCGCGCCAGCGGGCGGTAAAAGACAGGGTCATAGGGCCTCCTGTTTGTAGTGTAGTCGGTTACTACCGTCTTAAACACCAGCAAATAGAAGGGTTATCGCTGTACCAGAGACATAATCTGGCCGACCGATACGGCTGGCCACAAACAGCCCTGCAATACGCTGAAACCTAAAGGGGCTACGCGTGTCTTTATCTCTTCAGTATCGATACCCGCAATTATAACGGAATCACAACAGGATGATATTTGCGAAACAATAGCCTGCATAAACGGTTCAAATGAAATGCTCATCGCTCTGTGCTGAACAAAACTTTTATCCAGCGCAACCCGTTTGAAAAGACCGTCAAAAATGGCTTTCATCGAAGAATCACCGGCACCAAAATTAGCCAGTATGAGTGGAAAGTGCGCCGCTAATTTCGCCAGTTTTGGATTTTCTTTTCCACGATTTAATTCAGGGTAATTTTCATTAATCATTAATTCAAGAAATGAAAATCGCTTAACACGCGCGTTAAACGCATCGTCATATATTAATGCGTCAACCACTGCTGGCGTTAATTTAATCCAGGCATTCAATTTTTGTTGAATAAAAAAATGTTGGCACGTTTCAATAAGTGAGAGTTTTTCGTCGAATAAACAGCGCTGTTCTTCTGCCGACAACCGGGGCATGACCAGCTCTGTCGGCATACGTACAGAGCCATCGTCACTGACAAAGTTTGCAATGATTTCTAAACCGACAAGATCCCCTTTTACACTCCGTGCGGGCAGAAACCAGAGATCGGAGTGATAGGAATTATCCAGTGAAACAATCATTTTGCCAGCCCCGCTGTTTGGGTGTAATCCGGCATCCTGTAACAACGGATGGAAAACGACTTCATTTCAGAGACTAATGGGGGTGCTTTCATTTTTTCCTTTTTATCCGGTAAACCGGGTCCTTTTTTTAGCTTATCCTGATTATAAACCAATATCCAGTTTTACACTTTTTCATTAGGTTTGCGTGAATTTACGCTAACCACATTACTTTCATGAATAGTATGGTTATCAGGAAACCAGCCTTATGTCATTAATCGCAAAACTCCATTTATAAATACGGATGATAAGGCAGGAAAACCTTGTCATCCGCATGATTAAATTCGTCGGGCCTGCCAAAAATTTTTGCGCCAGTAGACATTGTCGAGAGACGAACGCATCACCCCTCTACTGGTCGACGCATGGATAAATTGATTATTGGTGTCATAGATGCCGACATGCAAACCACTCTCACCCGAACCGGTTTTAAAGAAAACCAGATCTCCGGGCAGGAGATCATCTTTATCGATTTCCGTACCAATTTTGGACTGTTGTCGGGTGTCTCGCGGCAGTTGCAGAGAGAACTGATCGCGCATCGTCATCAAAACAAACCCTGAGCAGTCCACGCCGCTACGGCTCATTCCGCCATAACGATACGGTGTCCCTCGCCAGTTCTGTAACTGATCATTAAGACCCGCGATCACCGTAATGGAATCCGAAAGTCTGGCATTTGGTGCAGGAGCGCGATGGCTGCTACACCCAGCTAACACCAGTGCTGCGATAAGAAGTAACCAAAAACGCATTCAGGACGAATCCTCTTTTTTATTTTTATATCTATATAGCGTGGAAAGCGCCTTATTTTCAAGAAACCATTTAACTTAAGTGGTTGATATGAGCATTCTGTGTCCTTCCACATCAAGCCGCCGGAAGTTTAACCCATAAGCGCGGGCTAAATTGGGCGGCGTCAGCACCTCTTCACGCGGCCCACAGGCAATCAACGCCCCACGTTTCAACAACCACGCCTGATGCGCATGGCGTAACGTGTGGTTAAGATCATGGCTGCTCATCACGACAGCAATTCCCTGAAGGCAAAGCCGACTGAGCAATCGGTCCAGCGCGTTTTGTTGCGCAACATCCAGACTGTTCATCGGTTCGTCCAGAAGCAATAATTGCCCGTGAGGATTAGAGTCCGGTGAAATTTGCAGCATCACCGCCGCAAGACGGACACGTTGCCACTCGCCGCCGGAGAGTTGATTCGTGCCCCGTTCCAGTTTATCGCCCAATCCGAGCGCCTCTGCCACCTCTTTCAGCAAATCGGTTCGTGTTTTATCGTGCTGATGAAGCGTCAGATAATGCCAGACAGGCATGGCAAACGGAGGATTTTGCTGTTGCGCAAGGTAGGCGCGATGTTGGGCAAGCTGTGCGGCAGGCCAGGATTCCAGAGCCGTACCGCCAAATACGACGGTTCCGGCACCGCTGGTCAAGCCCGCCATCCGCGCCAAAAGTGTGCTTTTCCCCGCCCCGTTAGGCCCAACAAGATGCAATATTTCACCGGCTTTGATCGAACCTGAAAGTGGACCAAGCCGGGAGCTTTCAGCCACATCCTGTAACTGCATCAACGGAGACATTATTTCTCCAACGCCAGTTTGATACTTTCCATGACAATGGGATCGTCAGGCGTCATGTCGGGTGAAAAACGCTGCACAACATGACCATCCCGGCTCACTAAAAATTTCTCAAAGTTCCACAAAATATCGTCAGGATACAACGGCGCACGCCCTTTACTCACCATCCGCTCATAAAAACCGCTCCCCTGTGGGGCAACGGCCGCAGGCGCGGCAGCGACCAATTTTTGGTACAACGGGTGGCGGTCGTCGCCATTGACGTCAATTTTGCTGAACATCGGGAACGTCACGCCCCAGGTGGTGGCGCAGTACGTTTTTATCTCATCTTCGCTGCCCGGTTCCTGCCCGAGGAACTGGTTGCACGGAAAACCCAACACGGCAAATCCACGTTCGCCCCAGGTTTTTTGCAGGTTTTCCAGTTGTTCATACTGCGGCGTTAAACCGCATTTTGACGCCACGTTAACGATCAGCAATACATTTCCGGCATATTTCGCCAGCGAGATCTCCTCGCCGTCGATGCTTGTCACTTGAGTGTTGAGAATGGTCTTTTGCATAACGTCTCCCGGGTAACAGACGAATGAGTATTGAACAACATCAGTTTCTAATCATAGACCGAACAGCGATGATCTTTGTATTTAACGTCCTGCTTTTAATAGTAACCAGATGAAGACAGGCGCCCCCAACGTGGCCGTTACCACGCCTATAGGAAGTTCTGCGGAGGCGAGCGCCAGTCGGGCAACCACATCCGCCGTCAACAACGCAATCGCGCCCGCCAGCGCACAAGCAGGCAATAAGACACGATGGTCAGTTAACCCGCATAAACGCAAGATATGAGGAATAACCAAACCGATAAAACCGATTGCCCCGGCCAGCGCCACGCTTACGCCAACCATCCATCCTGTCGCCACCACCAGAAGATTGCGCCAGAACCATAAAGGCAACCCAAGCTGGCGGGCAGACGTTTCGCCCAATGCCAACATATTCATCGGCTGCGACTGGCAGCAAATCCAGATCAGAACCGGAATCAATGCGATCATCAACCAGCCCTGTTGCCAGTCAACACCGCCGAAGCCACCCATCATCCAGTACATCAACTGGCGCAGGTCAAAAGAGGTGGAAAAATAGATAGCCCACGTCATCAGCGCACTGCAAATTATGCCCAACGCGACACCGGCAAGCAGTAAGCGACTGGTCGAAAGATGACGACGTGCAAAACGCAGTAGAATTAGCGTGATAATGAGTGCGCCTGCAATAGCGCATAGCCCTAACGCCCAACCCGGAAGCTTACCCTGCCCTAACAGCACGGCCGCAATCAGCCCCACGCCAGCGCCGTTGGAGACGCCAAGCAGTCCCGGCTCTGCAAGTGGGTTTTCAAAGAGTGCCTGCATCACCGCGCCGGAGAGTGCCAGTGCGGCCCCGACCAGCAAAACAGCCAGCGTCCGTGGCAGTCGAATTTGCCAGACAAACAGGTCGCCACGGGTTCCAAACCACTCACCAGGACCTATCCACTGTTCTCCGGCACATAAACTTACAGCGGCTGCCAGCAGCGTTAGCGCCGTCAGACTCAGTATCCAGCGCACATGTCGTCGCTGTTGTTGGCGGGCAAAAGTCAGCATATTTTCCATTCTGCTGAAAAGGGATGATCTTGATTTTACGGTGCTTATGCAGCAGTGAAAAGAAAAAAGGCCGCAAAAGCGGCCTTTTTAGTTAGTTAAAATTACTCTTCTTTGGGCGTTGCGTTTTCAACCCGACTCTTTAACTTCTGTCCGGGTCTGAAGGTCACCACGCGCCTTGCTGTAATGGGAATATCTTCGCCCGTTTTCGGGTTACGGCCCGGACGTTGATTCTTATCACGCAGATCGAAGTTACCAAAACCAGAGAGTTTTACCTGCTCACCGTTTTCCAGAGCACGACGGATCTCTTCGAAAAACAGTTCGACCAGTTCTTTGGCATCCCGCTTGCTAAGCCCAAGCTTATCAAACAGATATTCTGACATTTCAGCTTTTGTAAGCGCCATAGGTTCAATCCCTCAATGATGCCTGGAATCGCTCTTTTAATGCCTCTACACATTTGGCGACGGTAGCGGCAATCTCCTCTTCTTCGAGTGTACGGCTGGTATCCTGAAGGATCAGGCTGATAGCGAGGCTCTTATAACCCTCCGCAACACCCTTACCGCGGTACACGTCAAATAAGTTTACGCCAACTACCTGATTTACGCCAACTTTCTTACACTCAGATAAAATATCTGCTGCAGGAACGTTTTCTGCGACCACAACCGCGATATCGCGGCGGTTAGCCGGGAAGCGAGAAATCTCTCCCGCCTGAGGCACCACGCGGTCTGCGAGCTTATTCCACTCCAGTTCAAACACCAGAGTGCGACCGTTGAGATCCAGTTTACGTTCCAGCTCAGGATGAACAACCCCAATAAAACCAATACGTTCACCTTTCAGATAAATCGCTGCGGACTGTCCAGGATGCAGTGCCGGATTGGCTTCTGCTTTGAACTGTACGTCTGCAAGTTTACCGGTCAGGTCCAGCACGGATTCCAGGTCGCCCTTCAGATCATAGAAATCAACGGTCTCTTTTGCCAGGTTCCAGTGCTCATCGTGACGGTTACCGCAAATTACCCCTGCCAGCATTAAGTCCTGACGGATGCCCAGGTTCGCCTGAGTATCAGGAACAAAACGCAGACCGCTTTCGAAAATGCGTACGCGATTCTGCTGACGGTTCTGGTTATAGACAACGGTCGCCAGTAAGCCAGTCCACAGAGACAGGCGCATTGCTGACATTTCTACAGAGATTGGGCTTGGCAGCAGCAGCGCTTCAACACCCGGGTGAATCAATTGCTGTACTTTAGGATCAACAAAGCTATAGGTGATCACTTCCTGATAGCCTTTGTCATTCAGCATCGTTTTGACGCGCTTCAGTGACAGATTGGCTTCACGATGCGTCCCCATGATCAGACCCGCCTGAACAGGCTCATCCGGGATATTGTTATAGCCGTACACGCGCGCCACTTCTTCGACCAGATCTTCTTCAATCTCCATATCGAAGCGCCAGCTCGGTGCAACCGCTTTCCACTCGTCCTGACCTTCAGTCACTTCACAGCCCAGACGACGCAGAATATCGCTCACTTGCTCATCGGCAACGTGATGACCGATCAGGCGATCCAGTTTGCTGCGACGCAGGGTAATGGTCGCACGCTTCGGCAACGTCGCTTCATGGGTGACGTCAATGACCGGGCCAGCTTCACCACCACAAATGTCAATCAGCAGACGGGTCGCACGTTCCATGGCTTTGTGCTGCAAAGCCGGATCCACGCCGCGCTCATAGCGGTGAGATGCGTCAGTGTGCAGGCCATAACGGCGTGCGCGCCCGGTAATAGAGAGCGGGTTGAAGAATGCGCATTCCAGCAGCACATTTTGCGTTTCGTCGTTAACACCAGAGTGTTCGCCACCGAAGATACCGCCCATTGCCAGCGCTTTCTGATGGTCGGCAATGACCAGCGTTTCAGCGTTCAGTTTGGCTTCGGTGCCATCGAGTAGCACCAGAGATTCACCCTCTTTCGCCATACGCACGACAATCCCGCCTTCGATGCGGTCTTTGTCAAATGCGTGCATTGGCTGGCCCAGTTCAAGCAGCACGTAGTTGGTCACGTCAACCACAGCATCAATAGAACGGATACCACAACGACGCAGTTTCTCTTTCATCCACAGCGGCGTTGGCGCTTTAACGTTGATACCTTTGACCACGCGACCCAGGTAGCGCGGACAGGCTTCTGGCGCGTCTACTGCGATAGGCAGCGTATCATTGATCGTCGCCACAACCGGCGCGATTTCCGGCTCAACCAGCGGCGCCTGGTTCAGCACAGCGACGTCGCGAGCGACACCGATAATACCTAAACAGTCGGCACGGTTTGGCGTCACGCTGATCTCGATGGTGTTATCATTGAGTTTCAGGTATTCACGGATGTCAGTACCAATCGGCGCATCCGCAGGCAGTTCAATGATGCCATTGTGATCGTCGGAAATGCCCAGCTCAGAGAAGGAGCACAGCATCCCTTCCGACGGCTCACCGCGCAGCTTAGCCGCTTTAATTTTAAAATCGCCCGGCAATACGGCACCAATTGTCGCCACTGCGACACGCAGCCCCTGGCGGCAGTTTGGCGCGCCGCAGACGATATCCAGCAGGCGTTCACCACCCACATTGACTTTCGTTACGCGCAGCTTGTCGGCGTTAGGGTGCTGACCGCACTCCACCACTTCGCCCACAACCACGCCGTTAAACTCCCCGGCAACCGGATCAACACCATCAACTTCCAGACCCGCCATGGTGATTTGGTTCGACAGCGCATCGCTATCGATAGCCGGGTTTACCCATTCGCGTAACCACAGTTCACTGAATTTCATTATTTATTCCTGCCTTTATTTAAACTGTTTGAGGAAACGCAGATCGTTTTCGAAGAATGAACGCAGGTCAGTCACGCCATAACGCAGCATCGTCAGACGTTCCATGCCCATACCAAAGGCGAAGCCAGAGTAAATTTCCGGGTCGATGCCGACATTACGCAGTACGTTCGGATGTACCATGCCGCAACCCAGCACTTCCAGCCATTTGCCATTTTTGCCCATCACATCCACTTCTGCAGAAGGCTCAGTGAACGGGAAGTAAGAAGGACGGAAACGGATCTGCAGATCTTCTTCAAAGAAGTTACGCAGGAAGTCGTGCAGCGTGCCTTTCAGGTTGGTAAAGCTGATGTTGGTATCAACAATCAGCCCTTCCATCTGATGGAACATCGGTGTGTGTGTCTGATCGTAATCGTTACGATACACGCGACCCGGCGCGATGATACGAATCGGCGGCTGCTGGTCTTTCATGGTACGAATCTGAACGCCAGAGGTCTGCGTACGCAGCAGACGAGTCGCATCAAACCAGAATGTGTCGTGGTCTGCGCGGGCCGGGTGATGGCCTGGAATATTCAGCGCATCGAAGTTGTGATAGTCGTCTTCGATTTCCGGGCCTGTCGCCACGGTAAAACCAAGCTCGCCAAAGAAACTTTCAATACGATCGATAGTACGGGTCACCGGATGCAGACCGCCGTTTTCGATACGACGACCCGGCAGAGAAACGTCAATCGTTTCTTCGGCCAGACGCGCGTTCAGCGCAGCATTCTCTAAATCAGCCTTACGTGCGTTCAGCGCTTGCTGCACCTGCTCTTTCGCTTCGTTGATAACCGCACCAGCGGCCGGGCGCTCTTCTGGCGGCAGTTCACGCAGGGTCGTCATCTGAAGGGTTAAATGCCCTTTCTTGCCCAAATATTCGACGCGTACATTGTCTAACGCGGCAACATCTGACGCCTGGTTAATGGCTGCCTTTGCACTGGCAACCAGCTCTGCGAGATGTGACATGGTTTTCCTCATTGTGTCGGTGAAGACACCGTTTGTGGTCGTTATTTTTGCTCTAACTATTTCGAGTTGCAGTCTGTACGCCTGCTACTTGAAATAGATCGCGCAATTTTAGATACAAAAAAAGCCTCCACTGGGGAGGCTTTCTGGCGCTGTTTTCCGTTTCATTTCTCACGCGCTAGCCTCCTGAAGTCAGGTGCTAAAGTAAAAAAAGAAACGGAAAATAGCAGCATTCATGCTTGCGTTACCTTGTTGGCTAAAACCGGAAGACCTTTATTGAAAAGGGTTACGGGTAAATTGTCAACTGATTGATTGCACTACAAATAAAAGAGAGGGAGCCAGGCTCCCTCTTTTCACTGGCTTATGCCAGAGCTGCTTTCGCTTTTTCGACCAGAGCGGTGAACGCTAATTTGTCGAATACTGCGATGTCAGCCAGGATCTTACGGTCAATTTCAACAGAGGCTTTTTTCAGGCCGTTGATGAATTTGCTGTAAGAAATACCGTTCTGACGTGCTGCTGCGTTGATACGCGCAATCCACAGTTGACGGAACTGACGCTTACGTTGACGACGGTCACGGTAAGCATACTGGCCGGCTTTGATAACAGCCTGGAAGGCAACGCGGTATACGCGAGAACGCGCACCGTAGTAGCCTTTGGCTTGTTTCATGATCTTCTTGTGACGTGCACGTGCCATTACACCACGTTTTACGCGAGCCATATGTGCTCTCCTGTATCTATATTCTTAGTGAAAAAAGTTAAACGTTAACGGCTTATGCGTACGGCAGGCACGCGATTACCAGACCCAGATCGCCTTTAGAAACAAGGCCTTTTGGACGCAGGTGACGTTTACGCTTAGTCGATTTTTTGGTCAGAATATGACGCAGGTTTGCGTGCTTACGCTTAAATCCACCACCACCGGTTTTTTTGAAGCGCTTAGCAGCACCGCGTACGGTCTTAATTTTTGGCATTTTAATAACTTCCACTTCGCATTGTTAATAAACGAAACGTAGGCGAGCAACGGCTGTGGAACCCGCAGGCTCCACAGACATTGCTACTTGAAGGCCTTACTGTTTCTTCTTAGGAGCGAGCACCATGATCATCTGGCGGCCTTCGATCTTCGTAGGGAAGGATTCGACTACTGCCAGTTCACTCAGATCGTCACGGACGCGCGTAAGCACTTCCATACCGATCTGTTGGTGGGCCATCTCACGACCGCGGAAACGCAGCGTGATCTTAGCCTTATCGCCATCTTCCAGAAAGCGTACCAGGCTGCGGAGTTTTACCTGGTAATCGCCATCGTCGGTGCCAGGACGGAATTTAATTTCCTTAACCTGGATAACTTTTTGTTTCTTCTTCTGTTCCTTAGAAGACTTACTCTTTTCATAAAGGAACTTGCCGTAGTCCATAATACGACAAACTGGCGGTTCGGCGTTAGGGCTGATTTCAACTAAATCTACTCCAGCTTCTTCAGCTTTTTCGATAGCTTCTCTCAGACTCACAATACCCAAAGCTTCGCCTTCCAGACCTGTTAAGCGAACTTCCAGGGCGCGAATCTCGCCATTGATACGATTCGGACGTGCCGTTTGAACTCGTTTTCCGCCTTTAATACCTTATTCCTCCAGTTGTTGAAGACTGCGGCTGCGAATCTCTTGTTGCAGCTTCTCGATAACTTCATTTACGTCCAGGCTGCCCAAGTCTTTGCCACGACGGGTACGCACGGCAACTTTGCCTGCTTCTACCTCTTTGTCGCCACAGACCAACATGTAAGGGACACGACGTAAAGTGTGCTCGCGGATTTTAAAGCCTATCTTCTCATTTCTCAAGTCTGCTTTTACACGAATACCCGCATTTTGTAGTTTCTGCGTTAATTCGTTAACGTATTCAGACTGTGAATCGGTAATATTCATGACCACAACCTGAACCGGCGCAAGCCAGGTCGGGAAGAAGCCAGCGAACTCTTCAGTCAGGATACCGATGAAACGTTCCATCGACCCAAGAATTGCGCGGTGAATCATAACCGGTACCTGACGTTCGTTGTTTTCGCCAACATAAGAGGCGCTTAAACGAGACGGCAGAGAGAAGTCTAACTGTACAGTACCGCACTGCCATGCACGATCGAGGCAGTCATACAGGGTAAATTCAATTTTCGGACCGTAGAACGCGCCTTCACCCAGTTGGAATTCAAACGGGATGTTGTTTTCTTCCAGCGCAACCGCTAAGTCCGCTTCAGCACGATCCCACATTTCATCGCTACCGATACGTTTTTCGGGGCGAGTGGACAGTTTGACGACGATCTTCTCGAAGCCAAAAGTGCTATACATATCGTAGACCATACGAATGCAGGCGTTCACTTCATCACGGATCTGCTCTTCAGTACAGAAGATATGTGCATCATCCTGCGTGAAGCCGCGTACACGCATCAGACCGTGTAGCGCACCTGAAGGTTCGTTACGGTGACAGCTACCGAACTCCGCCATACGCAGCGGCAGATCGCGGTAGGATTTCAGACCCTGATTGAAGATCTGAACGTGACCCGGACAGTTCATCGGTTTGATGCAGTATTCACGGTTCTCGGAAGAGGTGGTGAACATCGCATCTTTATAGTTGTCCCAGTGCCCTGTTTTTTCCCACAGAACACGGTCCATCATGAACGGGCCTTTCACTTCCTGATACTGGTACTCTTTCAGTTTTGAACGAACAAAAACTTCCAGTTCACGGAAAATAGTCCAGCCGTCATTGTGCCAGAACACCATACCCGGCGCTTCTTCCTGCATATGGTACAGGTCAAGCTGCTTACCGATTTTACGGTGGTCGCGTTTGGCCGCTTCTTCCAGACGTTGCAGGTAGGCGCTCAGGGCTTTTTTATCGGCCCATGCAGTACCATAAATACGCTGCAGCATCTTATTGTTGCTGTCGCCACGCCAGTATGCGCCTGCAGTTTTCATCAGTTTGAAGTGATGGCAGAAACGCATGTTCGGCACGTGCGGACCGCGGCACATATCGACATATTCTTCATGATGATACAAGCCGGGCTTATCATCATGAGCAATGTTTTCATCAAGAATAGAGATTTTATACGTCTCGCCACGCTTCACGAAGGTTTCACGCGCTTCGTGCCAGCTGACTTTTTTCTTAATGACGTCGTAGTTTTTCTCAGCGAGCTCGTGCATCCGCTTCTCGAGCGCGTCGACATCTTCCTGGGTTAACGTACGGTCAAGATCAATGTCATAGTAAAAACCGTTGTCGACAACCGGACCGATAGCCATTTTGGTATTCGGCCAAAGTTGTTTGATCGCGTGCCCTAACAGGTGCGCACAGGAGTGACGAATGATCTCAAGACCTTCTTCATCCTTGGCGGTGATGATGGAGAGCTTCGCATCATGCTCAATCAGGTCGGAAGCATCAACCAGCTCGCCATTTACACGGCCAGCAATGGTGGCTTTCGCCAGTCCTGGACCGATGTCCAGCGCAACATCCATGGGGCTTACAGCGTGGTCGTAATGGCGTTGGCTGCCATCAGGAAGAGTAATAACAGGCATGTTATATCCTTATTTGCAGTGGTGACCCACACGAAAGATCACATACAAAGTTTCAACGTTAAATTTATCAAAAAGTTATGGACTGATTCCCGCTTCACTCTGCGAAATATGTCACGCACCACCCACGTGGCGATACCGTAACCTACATCCGCTTTTTGATAACACCGTTTGACAGTGTACACGGCATTGACGGTCGTTCAAAGCCGCAATCACACTGATCTCTATGATGTAAATCAACTCACTGACTTGCCGCGACTTTGTTACACTAAGAAAATCAGTTTGAATTTAACAGGAAAAGGATAATGCCGACGAACCGCTTTGCGAAAAAACACTGGAAGATGGTGGTCGTGTTGATTGCCATTTGTGGTGCGATGCTTCTGTTACGCTGGGCGGCGATGATCTGGGGCTAACCTTCAGAATAAGGACGGAACGTTAAGCGTTGTATATTCCCTGCGCAATAATAAAACGCCAGTATGCGTTTATATGACTTCGCCAGCGATGACTAAAATTAATTTCTGCAAAGAATAAAATATAACGTCGCATTATAAAACGGCCGGATCGCCTGTAAACGACCCGGCGCATATTTACATCTTATAACCCAAAGAGACTACCGTACGGCGATCCGTATGCTCTGGCGCGGTTTCCGGCGGTTCGGAGTTCCAGGTTACATTATACGCAACCTTTAAGCCGAAATGTTCATTGATGGCGACATCGAGCGCCGTCTCCGAGTTGAGCGTGGTGTCATCCGCCCCAAACACTGACACGCCCTGCGTAAATTTAGTGGTATCCGTCATCTGCCAGGCGTAAGCGCCCGACGCATAACCGAGTGGCTGAGTTTCCGTCGTATCATCCGTGCGTTCGTCATAACGAACGCCGGGGCCGAATTCAAAACGGAAACTGTGTACCGGGCCATTGAGAAACTGCCGACCATACCCTGCCGTCCCAATATCACGCTCGTGGTAGCCGTTGTAGCGGTCGGTAAGCCAACTCGCCTGGCCAAACAGATAATCATAATCGGTGGTGTTAAAACGGCTACGCCCGCCTACAGCATATTTTTCTGAAGAACGCTCATCATTCGACGAGGTGTTGCTGGCATTCCCCCACAGTGACCATGCGGTGGTTTGACCGTACCAGGTCATGGTGGTATCTGCCGTTAAGGAAGAACTTTGGGTATTGCCTGACTGAGCAAGGTATCCCGCATTCAGGTTACCTTCAAAAGGTTTCTTCGCGGTGGTGGGATCATCCATGACAGTAAAAACGGAATCATCGGCGGCGGCATGCATTGACGCAACGACGCCACCCGCCAGCATTAATGCAGCGGGTACTGTCTTCAAAAGCTTCATTTATAAAGAGTCCGTACAACAAAAAAAGAGACCATGACGGTCCCGGAAACCTTCTTAGGGATCAAAGACAAGCGATCGCCGGAAAGGTAACAAATTATAAAAAGGCTCGAATAACATAGCAATGAATTCTTATTTCATTTTTTGAATAAGGGCGTTCCTGAATCAATAAATTATTTATATCTACACATAGCGCAAATTTTGAATAAATAGCCAATAAATCATACCGTTAATTACTTCACTTTCCAGGCGTTCGGTGCCAGACTGAATTCAGCCTAACAGGAGGTAATGATGGTACGTATCTATACGTTAACACTTGCGCCCTCTCTCGATAGCGCAACACTCACTCCGCAAATCTACCCCGAAGGGAAGCTCCGCTGCACGTCACCGGTTTTTGAGCCCGGCGGCGGCGGTATCAACGTTGCCCGTGCAATTTCACATCTTGGCGGTACCGCCACCGCGATTTTCCCCGCGGGCGGTGCCACCGGCGAACACCTGGTCGCCCTATTGGCCGATGAACATGTTCCCGTCGCAACCGTCGACGCCAAAGACTGGACCCGCCAGAATTTGCATGTCCATGTCGGCTCCAGCGGCGAGCAATATCGCTTCGTGATGCCCGGGGCATCGCTGAGCGACAAAGAATTTCAACTGCTTGAAGAACAGGTTCTCGAAATTGAATCAGGCGCGTTGCTCGTTATCAGCGGCAGTTTACCGCCCGGCGTTAAGCTTGAAAAACTCACGCAGTTGATATCGGCGGCGCAGAAACAAGGCATTCGCTGCATTGTTGACAGTTCCGGCGACGCCCTCCGCGCAGCCTTAGATATCGGCAATATTGAACTGGTTAAACCCAACCAAAAAGAACTGAGCGCGCTGGTCAACCGTGAACTCACCCAACCTGATGACGTGCGTAATGCGGCCCGGGAGATTGTGCAAAGCGGTAAAGCGCATCGGGTTGTTGTTTCTCTGGGCCCACAAGGTGCGCTGGCGGTCGACGCCGACAGTTGCGTTCAGGTCGTCCCTCCGCCGGTGAAAAGTCAAAGCACCGTGGGTGCGGGTGACAGCATGGTTGGCGCCATGACGCTGAAACTGGCTGAGGATGCGTCTCTGGAAGATATGGTGCGGTTCGGTGTTGCCGCAGGGAGCGCAGCGACCCTCAATCAGGGAACGCGTTTGTGCTCCGCTGAGGATACCCAAAAGATTTATGCGTATCTGACGCAATCTTAACGGCTTTCCTCTCCTTAATTGTGAGGGGATTCGCCGACAAACCTGTCAGCATAGTGATTCTCCGTCTATGCTGAAAAGTCATGTGATTACAAAGAGGTGAATTATGGCCGGTGGTGATATCACCCGTTACGTCGTAACCGTAACGTTTCATGAGCACTCCTTAACGGAAATCAATGAGCTTAATAACCACCTTACACGCGGTGGTTTCTTGCTGACCCTGACCGATGAAGACGGAAACGTACATGAGCTGGGCACAAACACCTTTGGTCTGATTAGCGCACTGAGTAAAGAAGAGGTGACGGCACTCACCGCAGGGCTGGCTGAAAGTGCGTTAGGCAATAAACCTGGAATTTCCGTTTCCACATGGGAGGAGTGGCGAAAAGACAAACAATAAGTGCCATTACCGCGACGACGCGTCTCAGGTGTGCGTCAGTTCGTGTTTTTTTACCGCATTTATGCGCTAACCTTATGATCTGGCAGACAACATGGGGAGAGACATCATGTGGCAGGCTATCAGTCGTCTTTTAAGCGAGCAATTAGGTGAAGGCGAAATCGAACTGCGTAATGAACTGCCTGGCGGAGAGATCCATGCCGCATGGCATTTACGCTACGCGGGACGTGATTTTTTCGTTAAGTGTGATGAAAGAGAACTCCTTCCGGGCTTTACGGCCGAAGCTGACCAACTGGAATTGCTCTCTCGCAGTAAAACCGTTACGGTGCCAAAAGTGTGGGCCGTCGGTTCAGACCGAGACTACAGTTTCCTGGTAATGGATTATCTCCCACCCCGTCCGCTGGATGCCCATAATGCGTTTATTCTGGGTCAACAACTCGCCCATTTACACGCATGGAGCGAACAACCGCAATTTGGTCTTGATTTCGATAATGCACTTTCTACCACGCCGCAACCCAACGCATGGCAACGACGCTGGTCGACCTTTTTCGCAGAACAACGTATCGGTTGGCAGCTAGAGTTGGCTGCAGAAAAAGGAATAGCGTTCGGTAACATCGACGCTATTGTTGAACATATTCAACAGCGACTCTCCTCGCACCAACCACAGCCCTCACTTTTACATGGCGATCTGTGGTCTGCAAACTGTGCGCTGGGTCCAAATGGGCCTTATATCTTTGACCCTGCCTGCTACTGGGGTGACAGAGAGTGCGATCTGGCGATGCTGCCGCTGCATACCGATCAACCTCCGCAGATCTATGATGGCTACCAGTCAGTTTCCCCATTACCGGTAGATTTTCTGGATCGCCAGGCTGTCTATCAGCTGTATACATTGCTAAACCGGGCGAGATTGTTTGGTGGTCAGCACCTGGTGATTGCGCAAAAAGCCATGGACAGACTGTTGGCTGCGTAGGGCGTATGCCCGATGGCGCAACGCTTATCGGGCACACAACCACGCTCCCCCTGACCGGATGGGGCTTTCGTCACCATCCGGTATTATTTTTACCCAACAAATCCCAGCAGAGAAAAGAAGACGTAGCCGAGCACGATAATAATCACTGGCAGGATGTACAGCGGGAAAAACTGCAGAAAGATGGTGTGATGCGGCACGACGATACGCGACTCTATCTGCTCACGCGAGATCCCTTCCTCACCTTTGGCTTTCTCCAGAATCAACTGGTCCTCAACGCCTTCACGAAGAAAACGCGCCTGACGGCTCATTCTGGCGCCAGAGTCCTGCAACGCAAGGCCGATGAAGATCAAGACGAAAATCAGCCAGAACATCACATTGAGACTATTTTGAAAATCCGGCGTCGGTGAGTTGTACCAGAACAGGTTCAGAAACGGAGTATTAACGCGCATCATGTCGATCATCACGTGGGCAAAATCGAGCATCACTGCATTAATCCCCTCTTGCTTCTCGCTGCGGGCGTACATAAATTTCAATACCGACACCAGCGTAGAAATCAGCGCAGGGATGAAAATCACCCATCCCAGAATCCTTTTTAAGATAGCAATGCGTCCAGCTTGTTGATACGTCATGAGTTCCCCTTGGTAAAGACGCGCCGTTTTGGCCTTAAGTCTACCTGCTGATAACTATTTTCGCCCGTTCTTTAAAGACGGTATGATACGGTAGCTTCCATAATGAACGCTCATTACCCTACGTTTTAATCTCAACAGGAGAAGTTGTGATGTCAACCCCGCGTCATATTCTTGCTGCAATTTTTGATATGGATGGATTACTGATCGATTCCGAGCCGCTATGGGATCAGGCCGAACTGGATGTGATGGCAAGTTTAGGCGTAGATATCGCCCGCCGCCATGAACTTCCGGACACCCTGGGTTTACGTATCGATATGGTTGTCGACCTGTGGTACGCACAGCAGCCCTGGAAAGGCGCTGACCGTCAGGAAGTCACTGACCGGGTCATCGCGCGGGCGATTTCACTGGTAGAGGAAACACGCCCACTGCTGCCTGGCGTACGTGAGGCCGTTGCGCTGTGCAAATCTCAGGGATTGTTGGTCGGGCTGGCGTCAGCGTCCCCGCTGCATATGCTGGAAAAAGTCCTGACTATGTTTGATCTGCGCGACAGTTTCGACGCCCTCGCCTCAGCGGAAAAACTTCCCTACAGCAAGCCGCACCCGCAGGTTTACATCGACTGCGCAACCAAACTGGGCATCGACCCCTTAGCCTGTGTCGCGCTGGAGGATTCTGTCAACGGCATGGTGGCGTCGAAAGCCGCACGTATGCGCTCCATCGTCGTTCCCGCTGAAGAGGGTCAACACGATGCACGTTTTGCCCTCGCCGACGTGAAGCTGACCTCTTTATCCTGTCTTACGGCCGCCCATTTACGGGGCTAACCGTCAGGGGCAATCGTGCATTGCCCCTCCTTCTGCTTTTTAAAACAGCGTTTCATTTTTATTGTATTCCTCCGCATCCTCTTCTATTCTTCTTTCATTCGTTATCGCTGATAAACATGGGTAGCCGAGGTAAGTATGATTTTGGATGCGTTTAATCTGACGGGAAAAACAGCAATCGTCACCGGTTGCGATACCGGGCTGGGTCAAGGTATGGCCGTCGCGCTTGCCGAGGCAGGCTGCAACATCGTGGGTGTGAACCGCAAGATCCCCCACGAGACGGCAGCGAAAATTGCAGCGCTGGGCAGGCAATTTATGACGATTCAGGCCGACCTGAGCGAGCAAAGTGCTATCGCTGATATCGTTAGCCAGACGGTAGCGACATTCGGGCGGGTGGATATTCTGGTCAATAACGCCGGGACGATTCGCCGCGACGATGCGCTCTCTTTCAGCGAAAAAGACTGGGATGACGTGATGAACCTGAATCTCAAATCGGTCTTCTTTCTTTCACAAGCCGTCGCACGCCAGTTTTTACAGCAAGGCCACGGTGGCAAAATCATCAATATTGCCTCCATGCTCTCTTTCCAGGGTGGGATCCGTGTCCCCTCTTATACCGCGTCTAAAAGCGGTGTGCTGGGTCTTACCCGCCTGTTGGCCAATGAATGGGCGCCACATCAGATCAACGTCAATGCCATCGCACCGGGTTATATGGCCACAAACAATACGCAGCAGTTGCGCGATGATGCCGGGCGCAGCAAAGAAATCGTCGATCGCATTCCGGCCGGACGTTGGGGAACGCCTGACGACCTGAAAGGCCCGGTGGTTTTTCTCGCATCAGACGCGTCTGCCTACATCAACGGCTATACCCTTGCCGTTGACGGTGGCTGGCTGGCACGCTAATCACCACGTTTGTGACATAGGGTTACAACGTCACCTCTTCCGCCTACTGTACAAAAACCCTATACTGTATGAATTGACAGTTTAATGGGTTCTATCATGACGGCGGAAGGCCACCTCCTTTTTTCAATTGCCTGTGCGGTATTTGCCAAAAATGCCGAGCTTACGCCCGTGCTTGCGCAGGGCGACTGGTGGCATATTGTCCCTTCAGCAATTCTGACCTGCCTGTTGCCGGATATTGATCATCCAAAATCATTGCTCGGGCAGCGGTTAAAATGGATCTCCAAACCGATTGCCAGGGCCTTTGGCCATCGAGGGTTTACCCACAGTCTGTTGGCGGTCTTCGCGCTGCTGACGACGTTTTATTTGAAAGTCCCCGAAAGCTGGATAATCCCGGCCGATGCCCTGCAGGGCATGGTGCTGGGTTACTTAAGCCATATTCTGGCCGACATGCTAACCCCGGCGGGCGTCCCTCTGCTCTGGCCGTGTCGCTGGCGCTTCCGTCTGCCAATACTGGTTCCGCAAAAAGGCAACCAACTGGAGCGTTTTCTCTGCATGGCGCTGTTTGCCTGGGCCGTGTGGATGCCGCAGACAATCCCCGAAAACAGTGCTGTACGCTGGTCTTCGCATATGATTAATACGCTGCAATTCCAGTTCAACCGTTTTATAAATCACCAAATCGATTAGTAAATCGACGCAACTGTCGTTTTTGGCATAAACAATTCCATTTGAATATAAGAGGCAACTCACAGTTCTGCTAATCTTGCGGCAACAGAATCGCTGAAACGAAGCGATACAAATAAGAAGATCAGGAGAACGGGGATGAATTTTCCATTAATTGCGAACATCGTGGTGTTCGTTGTGCTGCTGTTTGTGCTGGCGCAAGCCCGTCACAAACAGTGGAGTCTGGCAAAGAAAGTACTGGTGGGTCTGGTCATGGGCGTGGTCTTTGGCCTTGCCCTGCATACGATTTACGGGTCTGACAGTCAGGTCTTAAAAGATTCAGTTCAGTGGTTCAACATTGTCGGTAACGGCTATGTGCAACTGCTGCAAATGATTGTTATGCCGCTGGTCTTCGCCTCGATCCTGAGTGCGGTAGCGCGTTTACACAACGCCTCTCAACTGGGAAAAATCAGTTTTCTGACCATCGGCACCTTGCTGTTCACCACGCTGATTGCCGCACTGGTGGGGGTACTGGTGACCAATTTGTTTGGTCTGACTGCGGAAGGTCTGGTACAGGGTGGTGCAGAAACCGCGCGTCTGACGGCGATTGAAACCAACTATGTGGGCAAAGTGGCCGACCTCAGCGTACCGCAACTGGTGTTGTCATTCATCCCGAAAAACCCGTTTGCCGACCTGACCGGGGCGAACCCGACGTCGATCATCAGCGTGGTCATTTTCGCCGCGTTCCTCGGTGTTGCGGCGCTGAAACTGCTGAAAGATGACGCGCCGAAGGGCGAGCGCGTGTTAACCGCCATCGATACCCTGCAAAGCTGGGTAATGAAACTGGTGCGTCTGGTTATGCAGTTAACGCCTTATGGCGTGCTGGCGCTGATGACCAAAGTCGTGGCGGGTTCTAACCTGCAGGACATCATCAAGTTGGGAAGCTTTGTGGTGGCGTCCTATCTTGGCCTGGCGATTATGTTTGCGGTACATGGCGTACTGCTGGGCGTCAACGGCGTCAGCCCGCTGAAGTATTTCCGCAAAGTGTGGCCCGTCCTGACCTTTGCCTTCACCAGCCGTTCCAGCGCCGCGTCAATTCCGTTGAACGTTGAAGCGCAAACGCGTCGTCTGGGCATACCGGAATCTATCGCCAGCTTTGCGGCCTCTTTTGGTGCGACAATTGGTCAGAACGGCTGTGCGGGTCTGTACCCGGCAATGCTGGCTGTCATGGTGGCGCCTACCGTTGGAATTAACCCGCTGGATCCTGTCTGGATTGCCACGCTGGTGGGTATCGTCACCGTAAGCTCTGCGGGTGTTGCGGGTGTGGGTGGCGGTGCGACGTTCGCCGCGCTGATCGTTCTGCCCGCCATGGGGCTGCCGGTCACGCTGGTTGCCCTGTTGATTTCCGTCGAACCGCTGATCGATATGGGGCGTACTGCGCTGAATGTCAGTGGCTCAATGACGGCCGGTACTCTGACCAGTCAATGGCTGAAGCAAACCGATAAAACCATTCTGGACAGCGAGGATGATGCCGAACTGGCTCATCACTAATCCACTCTGATGATGTGAAAAAACCGCCTGTATCTCCTACAGGCGGTTTTTTTATATCCCCTTATTCCGCCAGCTCATTTTCCTGGCGGATCTGATTTGCCCAGCGCTGCGCCGACTCCGGCACGGTAAACGCAGGCGAGCGCTGAAACGACTCCCCGATTAAGACAAATGCGACGTATTTTCCACGCATAATCCACACGTCACGAAATGACTCCATTTTTATCGCGTGATCCGGCGGCGCAGGCTCTACGCGTGGAACATAGCTGATCACCGGGCGATTTTGTTGGCGAAGAGGTTTCATCATCAGTTGTTTCACTAAAGGCAAATTCAAAAAATCACAAAAACACTATCTTAGCCGATTTTGCCCCCCGGCGTCCTGTCCTGCGTGTGCGGTGACACGCATCGTGGCGATCGCGGGTGGGAAAGTTGAAGGGGAAATCGCGGGCAGCAAACATAAAGCATGGGTGAAATAAAAAAAAGCGGCGCCTTATCGCGCCGCAAACTCAGGCTCTATACATCAAGAAAACTGCCGAGACGATACCCACGTTCCGCAATGGCATTTTTCAATGACGGGGACGTAAGCACATCAAGCTCAGTCAAGCGGGGGTAACAATAGGCGCTCTGACGAAGTGTATTGTCGACAAAGGCCGGATGACACATGACTTCAAGTGATGACTCACCTCTTCCTGCTGAAGCGTCAAGCACCTGCAAAAAAAGTGATTCTGAAATCGCCTCACCATAAAACTCGCTACTAAACCCTTGCGGGCTTCTCAGCGCCATCGGCAAATCGGTATCTTTAAATATCGTCTGGCGATCGATACGCAATGCAACACCCTGTTGTGCGGCAAAATGCGCCACCCGCGGGAAAATCTGCGGGAACATATGGACATGGTGATGGCTATCCAGATGCGTTGGCGCTTTGCCAAACAGTTCTATAAAACGCTGATACTGACATTCCAGTTCATGCGAAATTTCGTCCAGCGGCAAGTCGTCTTCTTCTGCCATCTGCCAGATCCATTTCCCCAGACGGCCATCACGGGCAAGCCCTGGCATCTGTGTTAACGGTTTCCCCAGCGTCAGAACAAAATGCATCCCCACCGCAAGCTCAGGGACGTCGCGGCTAAGTTGAACGGCATGATCGATAGCGTCACCATTGACCAGCGCGGTCGTGGAGGTGACCACGCCATGACGAAAACTCTCCACAATGCCGTAGTTTTGCCCTTTGCTCAGACCAAAATCATCCGCATTCACAATCAATAAGCGTTCCATAGCCAACCTCTGTTAGTGTTCTTTGAGCTTTTCAATACAGTCCGCAAAATGAGGCAGCCACTTTTCATGCGCCAGAATCAGTTCGCGCGCCAGGCTCTCCGCATCACGGTCAGAATGCACCAGCGGGCTTAGGTTAAGCGCCAGCAAAACATCATTAAATTCACCGCTCAGCGCCGCCTTACTTGCCGCGACTTCAAACCCTTTAATGGTATAGATAAGACCCAGCACTTTCTCGTCAAAATGCGTAATACGCGGATGTGGCGTTGCGCCATTGCGCCCTAACGTACAGGTCATTTCCACCGCCCAGTCAGCCGGAATATTATCGACATGCCCATGATGCGGGATGTTGACATAATGTTCAGTCTGCTTGTCATTATAGATTGCGTTAATCACTTCACAGGCGGCGTCGGAGTAATACGCCCCGCCACGTTGCTCAAGCTCTTTCGGCTTCACGTTAAGTTCTGGATTCTTATAAAGGTCAAAAAGTTGTTTCTCCACTTTTTGTACAACCTGCGCGCGAGCGCCGCCTTTATAATATTCACCTAATTCAATGGCCAGCATCTCTTTCTGTTTGAAGTAATACAGCAGATAAGAGCACGGCAGCAGATTCAGAGAACGAATTAACCCTTCGCTAAACGGCAGGTCGAAAATATTTTTCACCGTTGACGCTTTCAACTCACCGGAGGCGACGCCGTCCAGAAGTTCGGCAAACCGTGATTTCCCGTTCACCAGCACATCTTTAATAAAGACCATGTGGTTCAAACCAAACAGGTCAATAGACAGATCGTCGTCTTCCGATAATCTCAGCACGTCATTAATAAACATCTTCATGCCGACCGGAATATTGCACACGCCAATAAATTTCTTGAAGCTGGTGTGGCGATAAACGGCTTCAGTCACCATTCCTGCCGGGTTGGTAAAGTTAATCACCCACGCATTCGGGCAGAGTTCTTCCACATCGTTGATGATGTCAAAAATAACCGGAATGGTACGCAGCCCCTTGAACAAACCGCCAGCACCGTTAGTCTCCTGACCAAGATATCCCTGACTGAGTGGAATACGCTCATCCAGTTCGCGGGCTTTCAGTTGACCCACACGCAACTGGGTCGTGACAAAGTCAGCCCCTTTTAACGCGTCACGGCGATCGAGAGTCTTAAACAGCTTCATCGGTACGCCAGCTTTGTCGATCATGCGCTGGCAAAGATCGAAAATGATATCCAGTTTCTCTTTGCCGCCTTCTACATCGACCAACCATAATTCGGAAACCGGTAATTCGTGATAACGTTTAATAAATCCTTCAAGTAATTCAGGGGTGTAGCTGCTCCCGCCACCAATGGTGACGATCTTTAATTTCTGGCTCATAATATCTCCCTTCAGTGTTAAAACACTGGCGTGTATTATGCTTCGCCCAAATACGGGACAGTCGCATGGCGTCCCGGCATTATTTTCGGGCAAGCTTTAAAATAATTGAGACAAATAAATAAATCGTTATTGATTTATTTCAGTCAATCTTTTTCGGTAGCTATTTGGCGTAAATGACGTCAGTTTTTTAAAGGTTTTAATGAACAGGCTTGGGCTACTGTATCCCGCTTCGTAAGCGATATCGGTTACCGAATAGTTGGTCATTTCCAGTTGTTTTTTCGCAAAATTGATACGGATTTCATTAATAATCTGCATCGGCGTTTTGCTGTAATAACGCTGGGTCGCACGGGTCAGGTATTCCTGGGATTTTGCGGACAGGTATACCATATTTTCCAGCGCACTTTCGCCAAACTGTGTTTTGTCGTGCATCCCCTCCACGGTGACTTTAAGCCATTGTGGAATATCGCCAATCACCTGCTCTTCCCGGTGGTGCCGTAACCGATTAATGATATAGAAGGTGACCACTTCTATAAACTCATCCAGTTCGTTATCACGAAAGTTGAGCGACGCAATCACTGTTTCGATATAGGTGAGAAAGGCGCTGTTAGCCCGATACACCTGCGATGCTACAAAACAAAACGGTAATAAAGGGTGATAATGCTGTTCAAAAAAACGTTTACTGATGCCGACATTCAGAATACGCGTGGCGCCAAATTCGTAAAAACTTTGATGGTGCGACCCCAGAGGGATAAAAACAAAGTCTCCACGCTCCAGTAACACCCGTTTGCCGTTGATTTCCTGATAATAGCGACCGGTTAATACCAGGGTAAACTCATAGTAATCATGCTGGTGCAGCCCACTGATGCTCTCAGTTTTGTTGTAGATAAACACATGGAAATTTTTGCCGTTAAAAAGCTGCTGCTCAAAAGCGGTCGCAATTTCCGGAGCGTTAACCTGTAGCTGCATCATATTACCCCTCGCTATTTCAACTTCTCGTGAAGCTCTATCAACTCAGTGACCAGTTCACGCGCCAGCATTGATGTCATCAGATGGTCTTGCGCATGTACCAGAACCAGACTGACTTTCATTTTACCTTCACCCTGATCGCCTTCAATCAGTTTCGTCTGCACCAGATGCGCTTCATTGAGCGCCATGCGTGACTGCTCCATCATCGCTTTTGCGGCGTCAAAATCACCCTGCTTTGCCTGCTTAAGCGCGGCGTATGCCAGGCTGCGAGCCTGCCCAGAGTTGATGATAAGCCCCATTACTACTTCTTCAAGTTCTTCCGCTTCTGACTGCGTATCCACGATATTGTCGAGATCGATCATAATCCGTCCTCTGGTGTGTCCCGGCATGGCGTACCATGCCGGACTCAATTTAGAATTTGATTTAGAATTTCAGTGCGTTGGCAATCTCTTCTTCGCTTTCTTCTTCCTCAATCACGTTTTGCGCTTTATTGGAAATTATCACGAATGGCAGATAAACCAGCGTTGATACGCCTAAGTTAAACAGAGCCAGCAGTAAGGCGGCAACGTTGCCATTGGTGTTAAAGAATGCGCCTAAACCGGTTGGCATCGTCCAGGGGGCAATGTTGGTTACCGGCGGGATAATCCCCATGTAATATGCCGTAACCGTGATCGCCGCCAGTATCGGCTGAACCAAAACAAAGGGAATAAACATCACCGGGTTCAGGATAATCGGCAAACCAAACAGAATTGGTTCGTTAATCTGGAAGATACCCGCTGGCAGCGCCAGTTTCGCAACCTGACGATGGTCAGCACGGCGAGACGCGATAAAGATGGCGATAATCAGACCTAACGTCGCACCCGACCCGCCCAGCAGAACAAACGAGTCCAGCATCGGCTTCGCCCACAGGTGGAAAGTGTGTCCAGCAGCGATCGCGGCATCGACGGAACCGTACTGTTGATACAGAGAGACGTTTTCCAGCGCCCACGGCGTCATGATCCCGCCTTCAAGCGCGGAAAGCGCCAGCGAGCCGTGGATACCAAAGAACCATAACAGCGTATTAAAGACCACATACGCCCAGCCCACGACGCTGCCCAGCGAAGCCAACGGAGTGGAGATGGTGTCCAGAATCATCTGGTGGAAGTTGGTTCCCCAGTGCGCCAGAGCCCAGGAGATAATGCCCATGATGGACAGAATAATAAAACCAGGAATCAACGCGGAGAAAGAGCGTGATACGGAACCCGGCACGCTATCGGGCAAACGAATAACCCAGTTACGGCGAACAATAAAGGTGAACATCTCAGCGACAACGATACCGATAATAATACCGGAAATAACGTTAGCGCCGCCCAGCCAGTTCGCGCCGACCGCATAGGCTTCACCTACGCTATAAGGCGTGACTGTCATAAAAGCAGCGACCGCCAGCAATCCCGCGGCCATTGGGTCAACTTTACGTTCTTCGCCCAGCGCCATACCAATAAAAAACGGCGCCACCAGCGACATTATTCCCAGCGTACCGTTGTAAACGCTACCGCCGATGGATTTAAAACTATTTAAAGTCTCAATGGTTGATGCGTCCAGACGCACGCCCATCGAATAAAAGAAAGAGCCTTCGCCAAAACTTAAAAATACGTTATTAATAAGAACGAACATTGCCCCTGCGAGGGTCAACGGCATAATCTTAATAAAACCGTTTTTGATCGCATTAATATGCGGTTGTTTTCCTATTTTAACTGCAAAGGGAAGGAGTACCTTTTCAAGCGATGCAATGGCTATACTCATAGAAAAATACCCTTAAAGGCCGCAAAGATTTACGGCACATGTGTATATGAAATTACTCTTTGACGGGAAAATTTAAAATTAATTTGCAGCGGCTTTTTTAATTGCTGCAACAGCAGCCTTAAGCACGCCTAAACCATCGACTTTGCCATACAGCAGCGAGTCAATTACTTCTACAGGTTTGCCTGGTAACTGACGCTGAATTTCAGGCAGCATATAAGCAATTTGCGGACCTAATAAAACGACATCTGCGACAGGTCCCTTTTCTCCGGCCAGTGTTTCAGGAAATGCTTCAATAATGACCGGAACTTCGTATTTCTCAGCCTGAGCACGCATTTTCGATACCAGTAACGATGTCGACATGCCGGCAGAACAAAACAGATAAATGTGTTTCTTTTCCATAAAAACGTTCCTCATGTGCGATTATCTGTCAGCCAGACATTGCGCAAGCCTTAACCTGCATCCATGCCCTGGGTAACTTGCGTAACCGAAATTACTTTTTTAGGTGGCTGAAATGAGTATACGGTATCGAACCTGGGGATGGTATTTCATTGACCTAACAAATTGTCTCTCATTGACCTTGTGTTATGACTGCCCTCACATTTTGGGCAAATAATTCGCGATAATAAATAAGATTATCGTCACCATAAAAAAACCGGCGCAATGGCCGGTTCTCTCAGATGCTCAGGCACCAGACAGGGGGGACTACTTGCCTGTCTGCGGGTCGGTGTCATACTCTGCACAGGTCTGGTAACCCGAGTTAACGACATGCCCGGTGTCATCCAGCGCAACAAAATAGCTTTCTGTTTTACCATCCCGTTGACCCAGAATATATGTCTGGCAACTACCACGAGCATGGGTCATGCTCACTTCAGAAGAAGGTTTCCCGGCAATTTGTGCAACCTGCGCCCGGCTCATGCCTTTCTTCACATCTTTGACGACGGGTTGGACAAATTGGTCTTTGGTACGATCATATGCCGTACACCCTGCCAACATCGTCATTACAGCCGCTGCGCTTAGAATTCCTGCCATTTTCATGTTCATTTTCCGTCCTCTTGTTTATCAGCGTGTTATATAAGCCTGGAATACATCAAACCATTTTTCAAGCTTACTCTTGTTACGATAGTTGTTTCGGAAAATTCTCTTTAGGCCAAATGTTCTCTTTTTACGCCGCAAATTGCGCCACTCGCGCCAGTGAGCCTTGTCGTTTGCACAGCAAAGCGTTAGCTTTATCACATCGTGATTACTTTGATCGTTTCGGAGGGGTTGAATGACTCTGCAGCAAAAGATTATCCAGGCGCTTGGCGCAAAACCGCACATTAATGCCGAAGAAGAAATTCGTCGCAGCGTGGATTTTCTAAAATCCTATCTGAGCACCTACCCCTTTTTGAAGTCGCTGGTGCTGGGGATCAGCGGTGGTCAGGACTCAACGTTAACCGGTAAATTATGCCAGATGGCAATCACGGAACTACGGGAAGAAACGGGGAATACGGCTCTGCAATTTATTGCCGTGCGTCTGCCATATGGCGTACAGGCTGATGAACAAGACTGCCAGGATGCCATCACCTTTATTCAGCCTGACCGCGTATTGACCGTCAATATCAAAGGCGCCGTGCTGGCCAGCGAACAGGCGTTGCGTGAAGCGGGTATTGAGTTAAGTGATTTTGTCCGCGGCAACGAGAAAGCCCGTGAACGGATGAAAGCCCAGTACAGCATCGCCGGGATGACCAGCGGCGTGGTGGTGGGAACCGATCATGCAGCAGAAGCACTGACCGGGTTCTTCACCAAGTACGGTGACGGCGGTACCGATATCAACCCTATTTTTCGTCTGAATAAGCGTCAGGGGAAACAACTGCTTGCCGCCCTGGGTTGTCCTGAGCATTTATATAAGAAAGCGCCTACCGCCGATCTCGAAGACGATCGCCCTTCGCTTCCCGATGAAGCCGCGTTAGGCGTCACCTATGACAATATTGATGATTATCTGGAAGGAAAAACGCTGGCGGCTGAAACGGCAAAAATTATTGAAGGCTGGTATTTGAAGACGGAGCACAAGCGCCGTACGCCGATTACCGTTTTTGATGATTTCTGGAAAAAAAGCGACCGCTGACCGTCACGTCAGGCCGGATAGCGCGTCCTCTATTCGGCCTGCCATTGCCCGCAGCTCAATGTGAAATTATTGCACCGACGCGGGCGCATGACCTGCCAGCCAGGTTATCTCGCTAAACAGCAGTTTCCCCTCAGATTTCAACAACCGCAGCGTATGACGCCCATCATCCCAGCAGGCCCCTTGATCGGCAGTGAGTAATTTTTCGCCCAACTGCCAGGCCCCGCTAATGACAAACACCACACCGCCGCGTGAGCCAAATGTCGTAAAGGAGCGGTCGGCAACTCTGACGTTCGCCTGGCAGCAATCACGGCGGGTCATAATATTGAAATCCATCGACATTTTCCCCTCCGTCAGTTTCGCTTTCACCGCATGTTCGCCCGCAAAGGTAAACGGCTGATGCTGTTTCAGCGTGTGGATAAAGGTATTGCCGCCGTCCAGAGTCACTTCGCCCCCTTCCAGCAGCGTAATCACGCGCTCCACGCCGGGGAAAAGCGCAAACTCACCGTTTCCGGCAATGGAGGCAATGCTCGCACGCCAGTGAAAATCACGCGTCGCCGGTGGAAAACAGCAAATTTCTCGCGTTTCACCCGCCCCATTACGCCAGAGGTTTACCGGCATTTTACGGATATCAAAGTATTCCATCGTCACTCCTGAAAGATGCGGTGCGCCATATTCATGCACGGTATCGTTATCGGCAGCAGTGAGGATTTACCTTAGCGAGAAATAAAGAAAAACCGCCGACCCTGTCCACCTCGTAAAAACGTGTTGTGAACAGGGCCGGCGGTCTTGAAGGTTGACTGCGAGATTACTCGGCAGATGCAGGCATTTTACCTTCATGCGCCGGACGTTCTGTCAGACGCTTCTCAAAATTAGCATTAAACTGTTTTTTCTGTTCCGGGGTCAGAATGTTGTAGATCTTGTTCTGGGTTTCCATGTGCGCCAGCATGTTCGCCTGACGCTGCTCTTCCATTTTGGCAATCTGCGCCTGGGCTTTGGCTTTATCGAAGGTGTCGCTGGCAATGATGTCATGCATCGCGCGGCGTTCTTCCAGCGGCGGACGTTTCATCTGATCACGCTGGCCTTTCATGATTTCGCGAACCTGCTGTTTCTGCGCATCGGTCAGGTTCAGGTCTTTAAACATCATATCGTGATGCGGGCCGAAATTACCTTTATGGTGCATCATCGGTTTTGCGTCAGTGGTGGCCGCGCTGGAAGTGTCAGCAGCGTGCGCCAGGTTTGCAGCGCCCAGCGCCAGTCCAGAGGCAACTAACAGTGCAGTTAATTTACGCATAATCTTTATCCTTCCTTTCAGTTATTTTTACGGCATTCCTAATGAGGCTGTGCCGTGTTGACGAGATTCACTTTACTGGCTTATTCGTCAATAAGTCAGAGCAACGGTAAAACAATGAAAGTGTAAAAAACAGTTTTTCGCCAATTATGAAGAAAAAAAGAATAAATCGTGGAGAGTTGAAATAAATAATTACAAAACGCTGATTTTGAAGGGATTATGAAAAACTATACCGGAACAGTGGTGATTAATAAAGCAGTTATCCAGGAATAATCCGTAATTATGCAACAGGCGATCTGAAGCTGATAATTCCCTCAGGTGAACGCCTGAGGGTAAATAGGGCTAACGCAGTTTTTCCAGCATCAATCCGGCGCGTAAACCAAAAGCCACATTGGGATTGGGAAAGAGAACATATTCAACGTCATGGGTGGCGATCACACGCTCTTCGCCATCCTGTGCCAATAACGTTCCTTCCTTAAAGGGCGTAAAGTTCAGCGTCTGATTATCCATATGCAGGACAAACGCGTCGCTGCGGCGCGTAATTTGCGACACCACACGATAGCGTGCCACAGAGAAATCCCCTGCGATAACGAGATTACCGGCCAGTAATGACGCTAACGCCTGTGCGGTGGGCGCAAACAACGTGAGATCATTGTGGCCAAATGGCAGCGCCTTGCCGAGTTCCAGCGTGCAGGACAGCGCGCCAAAATGCTCACAACTAAAATGCGTAAACGTGCCTCCCGGTGCCTGATGGAACACCAGCGCCTCCAGACCTGCCGCGCCAAGCCAGCTAAGAAACGTCTCCTCCCAGGGAATTGAACGCTGGGGCAATACGCCAAACCGGACGTGATAAGAGCCGCGAATCGCGGTATGCAGATCGAGATGCCAGCGTAACCGTTCACTGCCGCCCGCAAAAAAATTCTCCAGACACTGCTCCAGCGCGCGGGTACGCTCCGTTTCTTCACTCTCCGTAAATTCCTGCCATCGCCCGCCAAACATCCGGTTCATGTCGCTGTGGCAATACCGTTTCCCCGTCGAGAGCGCCAGCGGATTTCCCAGCACCACCAGCAGTCGCCAGCGCAGCGTCTGTCGCCCCTGAAAGAGCGCCGAAAGCAGCGCATCCAGCATCTCCACCGGCGCCGTTTCGTTGCCATGAATCCCCGCAGAAAGCACCAGCGCGCGATCCACGGGCGTTTCTGGCGTGAGCTCCAGCAATCCGTGACCTAACCAGCGCCAGCGAAAACCGAAGGCTTCCCCCTCTCTGACATCGGGCGGTTTTCCCGCCAGCGTCAGCGCAAGAAAGTTATCCATTATTTACCCCTGATTGCTGGAAGGGATAGACCGACCCCAGGTTAAGCAACTGCGTCAGCGTATCCAGCGCTTCCCGCCCTTCACGCAGCAACTGCGGATCGGCAAGATCGGCGGCGGTCAGGCGGTCGCGGTAGTAGCGATCCACCCACTGATTCAGCGTCGCAAAGAGCGTATCGTTCATCATCACCGACGGATTTACCGCCCGCTGTTCCCCTGGCGTTAATACCACGCGCAAACGTAAACAGGCTGGCCCCCCGCCATTCGACATACTTTCACGTAAATCAAAGACCCGCAGGTCACTTATCGGGTTGTCAGCATCAAGCAGTCCATTCAGGTAATGCCATACCCCCGCATGGTCACGACATTCCTGCGGTAAAATCAGCATCATGCTGCCGTCTTCACGACTTAATAGCTGACTGTTGAACAGATAGGTGGCAACCGCATCCTGTACCGTGACGTCAGACGACGCGACCTCTATCGGCGTAAAGTCGGCCACGCATGAGCGCAGCCGGTTCATTAATTCGCCCTGGTTCACGAACGCCTGCTGATGGCAAAACAGCACCTGCCTGTTAGACACCGCAATCACATCGTTATGAAAAACGCCAAGATCGATAACGTCCGGATTCTGTTGCGCAAAAATAGCCTGCCGGGGATTAACCTGATTTAGCCGCGCTACGGCGTCGCTGGCCTCACGCGTTTGCCGTGCCGGATAGCGCGCTGGCCGTAAGGTATTCCCCCCTTCACAGCCATAAACAAACAGTTGCACGCCTGGCTCTCCGTAATCGCCACCCAGTCGATTATGATTCGCCGCCCCTTCATCGCCCAGCAGCGCGACCTGAGGCAGCGCGTTGTGAACGGAAAAAAACTGCTCATCACGGAATATCGCCCGTAATAATGATTCGGTGGTCGGTGCTTCCAGAGAACGATGAAATTTATTGTTCAGATTGGCGACGGTGAAATGCACTTTACCATCCAGCGCATCTGCCGAAGGGCACACAGTCGCCGCATTCGCCACCCACATCGGTGAAGCCGAACTGGCGCTGGAGAGCCATTGCGGCGCCTGGCGCGCCACTTTTTCAAGCACCTGTTCGTCACTGCCGGTAAACCCCAACTGACGGAGTACGGGAAGATACGGACGTTCATGGGGCGGGATCACCGCCTGCATAAATCCGGCGTCCGCCAGCGCCTTCATCTTTAATAGCCCCTGCTTTGCCGCCAGCCGTGGGTTTGACACCTGAAAACGATGACGGGTCGACGCCTCATTGCCGAATGACAGACCGGCATAATGGTGCGTCAGACCGACCAGCCCATCGAAATTGACTTCATGCGCTTTCATACCGGCTCCTCATGAGAAAAATCGAGTCCGGGGCTGAGCGAGGTGGGTAAGGTTAATGCCGGTGACTCAAGACTTGCCATCGGCCAGGCACAATAATCCGCCGCGTACCAGGCGCTCGCCCGGTGATTGCCCGATGCGCCAACACCGCCAAACGGTGCGGTACTGGCGGCCCCGGTCAACGGCTTATTCCAATTGACGATCCCGGCCCGCGCCTCGAGTAACAGTTGCTCGAACTGTTCACGATCCGGCGAGACCAGACCGCACGACAAGCCAAAGCGGGTGTTATTCGCCAGCCGAATCGCCTCGTCAAAATCGTCATAGCGCCAGACCCCAAGCAGCGGGCCAAACACCTCTTCGTCCGGCACGTTTGCTACATCGGTCATCTCGATAATGCCCGGTGAAATCAGCGATGCGCCTTCTTTCAGCAGCCGCGGCGCCAACAGCGTAGTCCCGCCCAGCGATTCACATTTTTGCCACGCGTCATAAACGTGGCGCGCTGCCTGACTGGAGATCAATCCCCCCATAAAGGGCTGAGGTTCGTCGTCCCATCCCCCGGGCGTCAGCCGTTGGCTGACCTCGACCAAACGCGCCAGGAACGCATCACCCAAATTCCCTTTTTTCACCAACAGGCGACGCGCGCAGGTACAACGCTGCCCGGCAGTGACAAACGCCGACTGAATGGTCAGATGTACTGCCGCGTCAATATCCACGGGTTCTTCAACGATCAGCGGATTGTTGCCGCCCATTTCCAGCGCGAGGATTTTTTCCGGTTGGCCGGAGAGCTGGCGGTGCAGTTGATAACCGGTGTTCGCGCTACCGGTGAAAAGCAGTCCATCAATGTCGTCCAGCGCGCTCAGCGCCTGTCCGGTTTCGCGCCCGCCCTGCAGCATATTCAGCACGCCAGGCGGCAAACCGGCCTGTTCCCACAGGCGCATGACGGCTTCACCCGTCCACGGCGTTAACTCGCTGGGTTTAAAAATCAACGTATTCCCCGCCAGCAGTGCCGGAACGATATGGCCGTTCGGCAAATGTCCGGGAAAGTTGTACGGGCCAAACACCGCCAGAACGCCATGCGGACGATGGCGCAATGTCGCCGCGCCATCCGGCAGTTCACTGTGCTGTTCGCCGGTGCGGGTGTGGTAGGCCTTCACTGAAATGGCAATTTTGTTGATCATTGCCGTCACTTCCGTCACCGCCTCCCAGCGGGGCTTACCGGTTTCGCGGGCAATAATCGTCGTGAGCTCCGCTTTGTTGCTCTCCAGTAACGCCGCAAATTTTTCCACCACCGCCTGTCGCTCATTGAATGCGCGTTTCGCCCAGCCGGGGAACGCCGCCCGCGCCGCGCGGTTGGCCTGTAAAACCTGCGTCGCATCGGCATCATTGCCCTGCCAGAGGACATCCCCGGTCACCGGGTTAGTTTTGATGCGATGTTCTCCCTGACCGGTTATCCAGTCGCCGTTAATCCATAGCGTCATACTGTTTTCTCCTCAGCGCACAGGCGCACCAGACGAACCTTATCTCCGGCGTGGCATTTCAGCGCATCTAATTGCGCGGCGGTCAGCACCAGACGCTGTGTGTCCGGGTCGGTACGTATCAGGGTGGCGCGAAAATGGTGGTAGTTTTCATTGGCGACCAGGCAAGCCGGAAATTCCCCCTGCGCAGGCTGTCCTTCAACAACCTCCACCAGTCGGCTTTTGCGGATCGCACGTACGCGATCAATATCGCATTCCAGCGTCGGGCCACCGTCAAAAATATCGATATAGTTCCGGTAGCGGAAACCTTCTTTCTCGAGCACCGCACGCGCGGGTGCGGTCTGCGGATGCACCTCGCCGATCACCGCCTGCGCCTCATCTGAGAGAAAGTGGGTATAAATAGGATGTTTGGGCATCAGTTCGGCAATAAACGCTTTCTGCCCTGTACCGCACAGAAAATCGGCCCGGCTAAACTCCATCGAGAAAAAGCGTTTCCCAAGGCTTTGCCAGAAAGGCGAATAACCGTGCTCGTCGATCACGCCGCGCATTTCAGCGACCACTTTCTCGTTGAACTTGTCGCGAAAGGCCGCCATGAACATAAACCGCGACTTCGAGAGCAGATACCCGTTCCCCTCTTTGCGCCAGTCCGGGTCGAGAAACAGCGTACACAGTTCGCTGCTGCCGGTATGGTCATTGCTGAGAAAAAGCGTTGGCAATGCGTTGTAAACATTCAACTCTTTCGACGCGTGTACCAGCGTCCCGACCCGGTAGTTATACCAGGGGTCGTTCAGCCCCACCGCCACTTCAATGGCACAAATGCCCGCCACCGCGCCGGTTTCACTCTCTTCCAGCACAAACACGTAGCCCTGCTCGCTTTTGGGTAATTCACCCTGCCAGGTTTTTATCGCGCGATCGATTCGCGCAATCAGCGTCTCTTCATTCGCCGGTAACGAGGTCAGACCGCCGCCGGTTTTCGCGGCAAGCGCCATCAGCGCGGTAATGTCCGCTTGTTCGACGGGACGGATAACCATCATGATGAACCCCCTGCTTTAATACGTTCGCAGGCCAGGGAAAAGCGATCCAACCCGGTAGAGACTTCTTCTGCGCTGACGTTAAGCGCAGGGGCGAAACGCACCACGTTGCCGCCCGCAATCAGCACCATGACGCCGACGTTTGCCGCTTCCTGTGAGATCAGTTTAGCTTTTCCGGCATATTCAGCCGTCAGCACACACCCGATCAGCAATCCCAGTCCCCGGATTTCACTGAACAACCCAAAACGGGCATTGAGGGTATTCAGACGTTCAACAAACCAGTCGTGACGCTGCTTGACGCCATTGAGCATCTCCGGAGTATTGACGATTTCCAGTAATTTTCCGGCCACCGCCGACGCCAGCGGATTACCGCCGTAGGTGGTGCCATGGGTGCCCACCGTCATCACGCTGGCACACCGCTGGGTGGTCAACAACGCACCGATGGGGAAACCGCCGCCAAGCGCTTTCGCGGTGGTCAGCAGATCCGGCGTCACGCCGTAATGCATATAGGCATAGAGTTCGCCCGTACGCCCCACACCGGTTTGTACTTCATCAAAAATCAGCAATGCATTGTGGCGTTCGCACAGTTCGCGAAGCCCCTGCAAAAATTCTTTTGTCGCCGGCAGCACACCGCCTTCACCCTGCATCGGCTCCACAATCACCGCACAGGTGGTGTCGTCGATCAGTTCACTGGCCGAATTGAGATCGTTATACACAGCGTGACGAATGTCCGGCGGCAGCGGCGCAAAATCCTGCGAGTAGGCCGGCTGTCCGCCTGCGGTGACCGTGAACAGCGTCCGCCCGTGGAATGCATTCTTGAACGCGACGATCCCACTTTTATGGCTGCCAAAATGATCATGGGCGTACTTACGCGCCAGTTTTAATGCCGCTTCGTTCGCTTCTGCCCCTGAGTTACAGAAGAAAACACGTTCGGCAAAGGTGGCATCAATCAACTGTTTTGCCAGTCTCAGCACCGGTTCATTGGTGTAGCCATTGCCGGTATGCCAGAATTTTGCCGCCTGTTCGTTCAATGCCTCGCGCAATGCCGGATGCGCATGTCCCAACGCGTTAACCGCAATCCCCCCTGCGAAGTCGATATACTCTTTACCCTGCTGATCCCACAAGCGCGAGCCCTCTCCACGAACCGGAATAAACGGTGCGGGTGCGTATACGGGCATCATCCATTCATCAAAGTTTTCACGCGTAACTGACAGAGACATAGCGACCTCTTAGGTAAATTAAAAGTTACTTATATGTTAATTAATATGAGTGTTTGCGCTGTAAATGTAGATTGCAGAGTTCGTGCCAGCCAGTGCTAAAAATGCATAAACGGGAGATGAGAACGGAAAATCAACCGGTTATGACCCAACGATATTCACTTTAATTGCATAAAAAGTGAATATGTTTGCGTATCCGGTGAGTATGGAGAGGAAAAAACGCAATATTATTCAGTTGCGAAATATAATTCTGGAATTGTGATCGTATACGAAATTTATCGGAAATGACTGCCTCATTCTGACGCAGCGCGCCCTAAAACAGTGCATTTTTTGCGCCATTGTTAAGACCATTCGCACCCATCGCCGTAATCTCGCGACAAGTGGCAGTCAGTTAGCCTAATTTCTGCTAACATCCTTGCACTATTCACCTTACAAAGTGGCAGCAACTATGAAATTTGTCTCTTTTAATATCAACGGCCTGCGAGCCCGCCCTCATCAACTGGCAGCCATTGTCGAAAAACACCAACCGGATGTTATTGGCTTACAGGAGACAAAAGTTCACGATGACATGTTCCCTCTCGAAGAGGTGGCAAAACTGGGCTACAACGTTTTCTATCATGGGCAAAAAGGCCATTACGGCGTAGCGCTGCTGACCAAAGAGACACCGATTTCCGTGCGTCGCGGTTTCCCGCAAGACGATGAAGAAGCACAACGCCGGATTATCATGGCGGAAATTCCCTCTCCGCTGGGGAATATCACCGTCATTAACGGTTATTTCCCTCAGGGCGAAAGCCGCGACCACCCGTTGAAATTCCCGGCAAAAGCGCAGTTTTACCAGAACCTGCAAAACTATCTGGAAACAGAACTGAAACAAGAGAATCCGGTGCTGATCATGGGCGATATGAATATCAGCCCGTCCGATCTGGACATTGGTATTGGTGAAGAGAACCGCAAACGCTGGCTGCGCACCGGTAAGTGTTCCTTCCTGCCGGAAGAGCGCGAGTGGATGGCAAGGCTGATGAACTGGGGTCTGGTTGACACCTTCCGCCAGGCAAATCCAGAAACCGTCGACAAATTCTCGTGGTTTGATTACCGCTCGAAAGGGTTTGACGATAACCGTGGCCTGCGCATAGACCTTCTGTTAGCGAGCAATCCACTGGCCGAACGTTGCGTAGAAACGGGCATTGACTATGAAATCCGCAGCATGGAAAAACCCTCCGATCACGCGCCAATCTGGGCCACCTTTCGCGAATAAAACATGCTGACGTCCTGACGGCAACGTGGGCCAGGACGTGATAAATGTTGAGTAAAATCAACAAAACGGCAGTAAGAATTTGTGACTTACTGCCGTTTATTATACTGTCAGCCTCGTTTTTTGTTTCCCTACCAAACTCTCTATTATCAAGTCTTGATATAGGAAATCGCCGCGATGAAAGCCGAGTGTAAATTACCGATCGCCTGTCTGTTATTTGGCATTGTGGTTTACGCTATTCATTCATTCGGATTCTTTGATGTCGTTGTTAATTTACCCCATCTGCAAGAAATCGTTCACCAAAGCGGCGCGCTTGGTTACATTCTGTATATTCTGTTCTTTATTATTGCCACGCTCTGCCTGATGCCCGGCAGCGTACTGGTCATTGTTGGCGGTGTGGTATTTGGCCCCCTCTGGGGAACGCTGATTTCTCTGGTGGCGGCAACCCTGGCCTCCGCACTGTCTTTTCTGCTTGCCCGCTGGTTGGGCAGAGATCTGCTGTTGAAATACGTTGGCCACACGCCCGTATTTCAGGCAATAGAGAAAGGGATCGCCCGCAATGGTACTGATTTTTTAATCCTGACGCGTTTGATTCCGTTATTTCCCTATAATATTCAAAATTATGCTTACGGCCTGACCGCTATCTCATTCTGGCCTTTTACGCTTATTTCCGCCCTGACTACCTTACCGGGACTGTTGATATATACCCTGATGGCCAGTGAACTCGCCCGCGAAGGGATCTCGACACTCTTTATAGTGAAACTCTGTCTGGCGGGTCTGTCGTTATTTATGTTGATTCAGCTTGCCAAACGATATGCCCGACATAAACAGGTTGATTTGCACGTAGGCGAAACGCCGGGCAGCCCACCGACCTGCTCATCGAATCATCCGCAAGGATAGAGCGGTTGCTGTCAAAAAACCGACGCGGCAACGTAAAATTTACAGGTAACGCCGCAATATTGCCGCCGGACGGCACGCAGGCTACCGTAACATTCAACGTCGCCGACGACGTTAGCAGGTAAAGGATGATGGATAATAAAACGCGTATTCTCTGGTACTACCGCAGCGGAATCCTCCTCCTGTTGATTGCCTTACTGTGCGCATGGGCGCTGATTCCCGGCGTTCATGCGTTTATTAATCACAGTATCGCGGCCTTTGCCGCCCTTGACCAACAGGGCATCGAACGTTTTATTCAATCGTACGGCGCCCAGGCGGCGGTAGTTTCATTCATTTTGATGATCTTGCAGGCCATTGCCGCCCCGCTACCGGCGTTTCTGATTACCTTTGCCAATGCGTCGCTGTTCGGTGCCTTCTGGGGAGGCCTGCTCTCCTGGACAAGCGCAATGGCAGGCGCTGCCCTCTGTTTTTTCATCGCCAGGGTGATGGGCCGTCGCGTTGTCGAGAAATTAACCGGCAAAGCCGTGCTGGAAAGCATGGACGGTTTTTTTGCGCGTTACGGCAAACATACTATTCTGATCTGTCGTCTGCTGCCTTTTGTCCCATTCGATCCAATCAGTTACGCCGCCGGTCTGACGTCGATCCGCTTTCGTCATTTTTTCATCGCGACGGGGCTGGGTCAGCTACCGGCAACCATTGTCTATTCGTGGGCAGGAAGCCTGTTAACCGGCGGGACATTCTGGTTCGTGACCGGACTGTTTATTCTGTTCGCGCTGACGGTGGTGGTCTTTGCTGCCCGAAAATTCTATAGCGAACGTCAAAAGAGGAGTTCCTGATGGGGTTGCCGCCGCTGAACAAAATCCCGTTGATTTTACGTCCCCAGGCGTGGCTGCACCGCCGCCATTACGGCGAAGTGCTCAGCCCGATCCGCTGGTGGGGGCGTATTCCCTTTATCTTCTATCTGGTTTCTATGTTTGTGGGGTATCTGGAGCGCAAACGCTCGCCGCTTGACCCCGTGTTACGTGCCTTAGTCAGCGCCCGCATTGCGCAAATGTGCCTGTGCGAATTTTGTGTCGATATCACCAACATGAAAATCGCGGAACGCACAGGCAGTACGGACAAACTGCTGGCCGTCAGCGACTGGCGGCAAAGTCCGCTGTTTAGTGAGTCAGAACGTCTGGCGCTCGAGTATGCTGAAGCCGCCAGCATGACGCCACCTCGCGTCGATGACGCCCTGCGCAGCACGCTGACCGCTCACTTTGACGCGCAGGCGCTAACGGAACTGACGGCGCTGATCGGCCTACAAAATTTATCGGCGCGTTTTAACTCGTCAATGGACATTCCCGCGCAGGGGCTGTGTCGCCTCCCGGGCGGGCCGTCATCAGACGCGAAATCCGAATAATAAGGGGAAAATATGCGCCATTGTGTATGGTTATTGGGGATCCTGTCGCTCTTTTCCCAGACCACGTATGCCCTCGACTGGCAGCAGATCAAAGATGAGGCGAAAGGACAGGCCGTCTGGTTCAATGCCTGGGGCGGCGATAATGCCGTCAATCAGTATCTCGACTGGGTGAGCGGCGAAATGAAAACCCATTACGCCATCAACCTCAACATTGTCCGTCTGGCCGATGCCGCCGATGCCGTTAAACGCATCCAGACGGAGTCTGCCGCCGGGCGTAAAACCGGCGGTTCGGTGGATTTACTGTGGGTGAATGGCGAAAACTTCCGAACGCTGAAAGAGGCTGGACTGCTGCAAACCGGATGGGCGCAAACGCTGCCAAACTGGCGATTCGTGGATATACAACAGCCGGTAAGCGAAGACTTTGCCATTCCCACTGAAGGCGCTGAATCGCCCTGGGGTGGCGCGCAGCTCACCTTTATTGCCAACAGCGCGACGACGCCCACTCCCCCCAAAACCCCGCAGGCACTGCTGGAATTTGCCAAAACGCATCCGGGTAGCGTGACCTATCCGCGCCCACCGGACTTTACCGGCACCGCTTTTCTGGAACAGTTACTGATTACGCTGACCACCCAGCCAGATGCCCTGAAAATCCCCCCGGATAGCGCCACGTTTGCTGACGTTAGCGCGCCACTCTGGCACTATCTCGACGCACTGCATCCCTGGTTATGGCGTAAGGGGGCCGATTTTCCGCCATCGCCTGCCCGTCTCGACGCCCTGCTCAATGCCGGTGTGCTGAGTCTCTCCATGACCTTTAATCCTGCCCATGCGTCGCAAAAAATCGCCAGCGGCGAACTCCCCGCAACGGCCTACAGTTTTGGCTTTTCTCAGGGCATGATAGGCAACGTGCATTTCGTCACGATCCCGGCGAATGCCCGCGCCAGCGCAGGTGCGAAGGTGGTCGCTAATTTTCTGCTCTCCCCTGAGGCGCAGTTACGCAAAGCCGACCCCGCCATCTGGGGCGACCCTTCGGTGCTGGATCCGAAAAAGCTCCCGGATGCCCAACGTAACGTCCTGCAATCGCGAGTCCCACAAGGATTACCCGCCGTGCTACCTGAACCCCATGCCGCATGGGTAAACGCGCTGGAACGAGAATGGCTACGCCGATACGGTACGCGTTAATCTCGCTGCTCTGGTGCGCCATGGCGGCTATCTATTCGCCGCTGGTTCCCGCCGCGTTCGCGCTCATCAGTCCCGCGCTGTCCGTTAAACACTGGCTGGCGTTGTTTGCCGACCCGCAGCTATCACAGGCACTGCTGGCAACGCTGACCTCGGTGACGATTGCCACGGTCGGCGCACTGACGATCGCTCTGACGGTGATTGTCGCCCTCTGGCCGGGTGCTAAATGGCTGCGTCTGTGCGCACGTCTGCCGTGGCTGCTGGCGATCCCGCATGTGGCCTTTGCCACCAGCGCGCTGCTGTTGTTTGCCGAAGGCGGGTGGCTGTACCGGATATTCCCTTCTTTCTCGCCGCAATTGGATCGCTATGGTATCGGGCTTGGTGTAACCCTGGCGGTGAAAGAGAGCGCCTTTATCCTGTGGATCCTGGCGGCACTGCTGAGTGAAAAACAGCTTTCCCAACAGGTTATCGTACTGGATACGCTGGGTTACAGCCGTCTGCAGTGTCTGAACCGGTTGCTGTTACCTTCCGTGGCGCCTGCGCTGGGCGCGGTGATGCTGGCGGTTGTCGCCTGGTCCCTCTCGGTGGTTGACGTGGCGATCATTCTCGGGCCAGGCAATCCTCCTACGCTGGCAGTGTTAAGCTGGCAATGGTTAAGTCAGGGAGACAGCGAACAACAGATTAAAGGCGCGCTGGCCAGTTTGCTGCTGGTGGGACTGCTCATGGCCTTCGCGCTGACAGGTTATCTGCTCTGGCGCGGCTGGCAGCGCACCCTCCCCGCGATCAGCGGCGTGCGTCACCGCCGTTCATCAACGCGAGCAGGTAAAACATTTTCGGTGATGCTGCCGTTAACGGGCGTACTGTGCGCCCTGCTGCTGGCACTAATCGCTCACCCTGCGTCCGTCAACCCTGAGGCGTTACTCAACAGTCTGTATCTGGGACTGGCCGCCAGCGCCATCGGACTCATCGTGATTCTTTTATGGCTGGAATGGGGCCCCACACGCGGCCATCGCTGGCTCTGGTTGCCGATTATTCTACCGGCGCTGCCGCTGGTGACCGGGCAATATACCCTCGCGCTGCGACTGGGCCTGGACGGTCGGTACGCCACCGTTATCTGGGGACATCTGCTGTGGGTGCTCCCGTGGATGCTGTTTGCGCTGCGTCCGGCCTGGCAACGCATCGACCCACGCCTGATACTGGTGGCGCAAACGCTGGGCTGGACAAAAGGTAAGATATTCTGCTGCGTTAAATGTCCGTTAGTGGTGCGTCCGGTGCTGCTGGCCTTTTCGGTAGGATTCTCCGTCAGTATCGCCCAATATATGCCAGGACTTTGGCTGGGTGCCGGTCGCTATCCGACACTCACCACCGAAGCGGTCGCGCTCAGTAGCGGCGGCAGCAACGCAATCCTGGCAGCTCAGGCGTTATGGCAGCTATTGCTCCCATTGCTGGTTTTCGCGCTCACCGCGTTCATTTCAAAGTGGATTGGCTATTCACGACAAGGACTCCGCTAATGCTCGCTGTTCGCCATCTCTCACTGCATGTGGGACAGGTGCCACTGCTAAAACAGATGAATTTCGCTGTCGATAAAGGTGACATTGTCACTTTGATGGGGCCGTCTGGCTGTGGTAAATCAACCCTGCTCGCCTGGATGGTGGGGGCAATGTCTTCGCATTTTCAGGCGAGTGGCGAGCTGTGGCTTGATACGCGGCGCATCGATGGTTTACCCACCGCAGAGCGACAAATCGGCATTCTGTTTCAGGATGCCTTGTTGTTCGATCACTTTAGCGTCGGGCAAAACCTGCTGCTGGCAATCCCCGCCAGGTTGAAAGGTTCAGCGCGGCGAGAGGCCGTTCAGCAAGCCCTTGAACGTGCCGGGCTGGAGGGGTTTTATCACCGTGACCCGGCCTCGTTGTCCGGCGGGCAGCGGGCGCGCGTTGCCCTGCTGCGTGCGCTACTGGCGCAACCTCAGGCGCTGTTGCTGGATGAGCCGTTCAGCCGCCTGGATACGGAACTTCGCGAAGCCTTTCGCCAGTGGGTATTTGCTGAAGTACGCCAGCAGGGAATTCCCGTGGTGCAGGTCAGTCATGATGTGCAGGATATTCCTCCGGGCGGCGTGGTGTTACAAATGGCTGACTGGGCGTGAATGTGCGCACAAACTGCGTTAACGCAAAGTTTTTGCCTCGCGGCGGGCAGAGAATAGTGCCCTCTTATTTCAATGTCGGGCTATTCGATGAAACGTGTTTCTCAAATGACCGCGCTGGCACTGGCTTTAGGGCTCGCTTGCGCTTCTTCGCAGGCTGCTGAAATGTCGCAGGCGCTCACCCTTCACCAGTTGCAACAAAAACAGGGCGCTGCCATTGATACGCGTCAAAGCGCGTTCTACAACGGCTGGCCACAGTCGCTCAACGGCCCCTCAGGGCACGAACCCTCCGCGCTAAATCTCTCCGCGAGCTGGCTCGATAAAATGAACGATGAGCAGCTCACCGCCTGGCTCCAGACGCATCAGTTAAAAACCGATACCCCGGTGGCGCTGTACGGTAATGAAACCGATATGCAGGCCGTCAAATCGCGTTTGCAAAAAGCCGGTTTACACCAGATTTCCACTCTCAGCGACGCATTGCAGCAGCCTTCCCGCCTGCAACGACTGCCGCATTTTGAACAACTGGTCTACCCGCAGTGGCTGCACAGTCTTCAGCAACAGAAGTCCGTAACGGCAAAACCGGCCGGCGACTGGAAAGTCCTCGAAGCGGGCTGGGGCGCGCCGAAATTCTACCTGATGAGCCACATTCCTGGCGCCGGTTACATCGATACCAACGAAGTGGAAAGCGAGCCGCTGTGGAACAAAGTGTCCGATGCTCAGCTTAAAGCGATGCTGGCGAAACATGGCATCCGCCACGATACGACGGTTGTCCTGTATGGTCGCGACGTCTACGCGGCAGCGCGTGTCGCGCAGATCATGCTCTATGCCGGGGTGAAGGATGTTCGCGTGCTCGATGGCGGCTGGCAAAGCTGGTCTGATTCAGGCCTGCCGGTAGAACGCGGCACACCGCCGAAGGTGAAGGCGGAACCTGATTTCGGCGTCACCATTCCGGCACAACCGCAACTGATGCTGAATATGGAACAGGCGCGCGCCCTGCTGCATCGCCAGGATGCTTCACTGGTCAGCATTCGTTCGTGGCCTGAGTTTATTGGCACCACCAGCGGGTACAATTACATCAAACCGAAAGGCGAGATTGCCGGTGCGCGTTGGGGCCATGCGGGAAGCGACTCTACGCACATGGAAGATTTCCACAACCCGGATGGCACCATGCGTAGCGCAGACGATATCGCCGCCATGTGGAAGCAGTGGAATATCTTGCCGGATCAGCAGGTTTCCTTCTACTGCGGCACCGGCTGGCGCGCCTCAGAAACGTTTATCTATGCCCGCGCGATGGGCTGGAAAAACGTCTCCGTCTATGACGGCGGCTGGTACGAGTGGAGCAGCGACCCGAAAAATCCGGTCGCTACCGGCGAGCGTGGCCCGGACAGCAGCAACTAAATCGTGAATGCCGGATGGCGCTACGTTGTTTAACCGGATAAACGTAGCGCCATCCGGTAACACGGCTTATCCGGCACGCTGAAGGGATTTCAGCGTCAGGTAGCCACTGCAAATCCGCGTAAAGGTCGTCATCCAGCACAGCACACCGAATACCCACGCAAACCACGAAAAATACGCCGGGAATAAGCAACTCAGCACAAACAGCAGAATCGTCTCTGTCCCTTCCGTCAGTCCTCCCAGGTAGTAAAACGATTTGTGCGCATAGCCGGGATTATCAATCTGATGTTTCGCCGCCAGCGCGGCAAAGGCCAAAAAGCTGCTGCCCGTGCCGATAAACGCAAACAACAGCCAACCACCGGCCAGCGCATTTTGCTCCGGCGCAGCAAGAATAAAGCCAAACGGAACCAGCGCGTAAAAGAGAAAATCGAGCGAGATGTCGAGAAATCCGCCCGCATCCGTCAGTCCCCGACGTCGGGCTAATGCGCCGTCCAGACCATCCAGAAACCGGTTCAACACAATTGCGACCAGCGCGGCCAGATACCAGCCTAATGCCAGAAACGGCAAGGCCAACACCCCGATAGCAAATCCAAGCAACGTCAGTCCGTCTGGCGTTATCGCCGGTTTATCCAGGACGCTGGCGCACCGATGCAGGAGAGGTTTAATTCCAGGATGAAGATAGCGATCAAGCACAAGCGCTCCCGTAAGTGTAAAGGTCTTCAGATTCGGTAAAACTGCGGATATTATGGCATTTTCTCTCGTCAGACAGTGTTGAATATAATGAAATCTCTCGACGTCGTTGCCGCTATCATTGAACGTGATGGCAAAATTTTACTGGCTCAGCGCCCGGAACACGCCGACCAGCCCGGAATGTGGGAATTTGCCGGTGGCAAAGTCGAGTCCGGTGAAAGCCAGCCACAGGCACTGGCACGCGAACTCAGGGAAGAACTGGGGATCGACGCGGTGGTTGGGCAGTACATTGCCAGCCATCAGCGTGAAGTGTCTGGTCGGTTAATTCATTTGCATGCCTGGCATGTGCCGGACTTTAGCGGTTCGTTGCGCGCCCATGAACACCAGCGTCTTCTCTGGTGTTCGCCTGAAGATGCGCTTAATTATCCGCTCGCCCCGGCCGACATTCCGCTATTAGAGGCATTCAGGGTTTTACGCGACGCCAGACCAGCGGATTCGTACTGAGGGTTTTCTCGTCACGTTGACACTGCAACAACACGCCGTCGGCTTTGATGACGGCCCCTTCTGAATAATTTTGGTCCTGGTAGATGCAGCACTGATTGCAGGGCTGCGGGCGTTGTCCGCTGGAGCTGAAGACCTCCGGCGGCACGTTGACGTCGATATCCGGGCGATAACGGTCATTTGCCTGTACAGCGAAAGGCATAAGCGCCACTGCAACAGCGGCCATCAATAAACGGCGCATGGTCATTCCTTTAAAGTTGAATTCGTCTTCCATTATAACGGTCGTCAATGGCAGAAACTTTAGCCCTCTGACCATCGCTTTTGGTAATGACACCCGTCTCGTTATTAATTTGCTTAGCACGACGATTTTTTTCTTGCTTAGCGTCACATCGCTGATGTTATATTCAAAATCTGCAAACACCTATTCACAAAAAACACAATTACAACCACATTAAAATATAAGAGGTTTTTAAATCTATGGATCAGACATGTTCGCTGGAGTCGTTTCTCAACCATGTTCAAAAGCGCGACCCGAATCAAACCGAGTTCGCGCAGGCCGTTCGTGAAGTGATGACCACCCTGTGGCCTTTCCTTGAGCAAAATCCCCGTTATCGTCAAATGTCGTTGCTGGAACGTCTGGTTGAACCGGAACGCGTGATCCAGTTTCGCGTCGTCTGGCTGGACGACCGCAATCAGGTTCAGGTAAACCGCGCCTGGCGCGTACAGTTCAACGCAGCGATCGGCCCCTATAAGGGCGGGATGCGCTTCCACCCTTCGGTTAACCTGTCGATTCTGAAATTCCTCGGCTTTGAGCAAACCTTTAAAAATGCCCTGACCACACTGCCGATGGGCGGTGGTAAAGGCGGTAGCGATTTTGACCCGAAAGGGAAAAGTGAAGGCGAAGTGATGCGTTTCTGCCAGGCGCTGATGACCGAGCTGTATCGTCATTTGGGGCCGGATACCGATGTACCCGCCGGTGATATCGGCGTGGGTGGGCGTGAAGTGGGCTTTATGGCCGGCATGATGCGCAAACTCTCCAACAATAGTGCCTGTGTCTTTACCGGCAAAGGCCTCTCCTTCGGCGGCAGCTTGATCCGCCCGGAAGCGACCGGTTATGGCCTGGTCTACTTCACCGAAGCGATGCTCAAACGCCACGGTCTTGGATTTGAAGGGATGCGTGTGGCGGTTTCCGGCTCCGGCAACGTGGCGCAATTTGCCATTGAAAAAGCGATGGAGTTTGGCGCGCGTGTGGTCACCGCCTCCGACTCCAGCGGCACCGTCGTTGATGAAAGCGGCTTCACCAAAGAAAAACTGGCGCGCCTGTGCGCAATTAAAGACAGTCGTGATGGTCGCGTCGCCGACTACGCGCGCGAGTTTGGCCTGACCTATCTGGAAGGCAAGCAGCCGTGGGCAGTTCCGGTCGATATCGCCCTGCCATGCGCAACGCAAAATGAGCTGGATGTCGATGCCGCTCGCCAGCTTATCGCCAATGGCGTGAAAGCGGTGGCGGAAGGCGCAAATATGCCGACCACCATCGAAGCCACCGATCTGTTCCTGGAAGCGGGTGTACTGTTCGCGCCGGGCAAAGCGGCTAACGCAGGCGGCGTCGCGACCTCCGGGCTGGAGATGGCGCAAAACGCCGCGCGTTTAAGCTGGAAGGCAGAAAAAGTGGATGCACGTCTGCACCACATCATGCTGGATATTCACCACGCGTGCGTGGAGTACGGCGGTGAAAATAAACATACCAACTATGTTCGTGGCGCAAACATTGCGGGCTTCGTCAAAGTGGCTGACGCGATGCTGGCGCAGGGCGTGGTTTAACGTTCTGTCGGTCTGACCATCAGACCTTGCCGGATGGCGGCATAACTGCCTTATCCGGCCTACGCCGACACATTGTTACTGGCCCGCCTCTGCTGATGGCGGGCTTTTTTTCGCCGGGCGTTTACGCGGCGCAGACTTTTTCTTCTCGCCGCCGCCGGGGGCAACAATTCCCCGAAAGCGTCTTACCGGGGTACGCTTCGCCTGATCGATCAACTGAAACAGCGTGCCGACCAGTGGCTGCATAAAGTCCTGATAACGACACTGTTTCTCACTGATTTGCGTCAGGATAGACTCCCAGTGCGCCGTCATATCGGGTCGGGTCGCCATTTCCGGCAGCGAGTGAAACAACGCTTTTCCGGCATCGGTAGAGTGAATGTAGCGCCCTTTTTTGGTCAGAAAACCGCGTTTAAACAGTAATTCAATAATACCGGCACGGGTCGCCTCGGTGCCGAGACCGTCGGTTGCACGCAGGATCTTTTTCAGATCTTTGTCCTGCACAAAGCGAGCGATACCGGTCATTGCCGAAAGCAAGGTCGCATCCGTAAAGTGGCGCGGCGGTTGAGTCTGACGTTCGACTACTTCGCCTTTTTCGCACAAGAGTTCATCGTCTTTCGCAACCACCGGCAACGGCGTGCCGTCGTTCTCTTCATCACGTTCTTTATTGCCCAGCAGCGTGCGCCATCCCGCTTCCGCCAGGAACCGGGCTTTGGCAATAAATTTGCCCTTCGCAATGTCCAGTTCAATCACGCACTTGCGGAACACCGCATCCGGGCAGAACTGCATCAAATACTGGCGCGCAACCAGGTTGTAGACTTTCGCTTCGTTGTCGTTCAGCGAGATTGATGAGCTGCGCGCGGTCGGAATGATGGCGTGGTGCGCATCGACTTTTTTGTCATCCCAGCAGCGATTACGGGTATCCGGGTTGACCGCAGGCTGCGGCAGCAGATCCGGCGCATGGACGCTGATGGCGTTCAGCACCGCATGACGTCCGGCAAAATGTTCTTCCGGCAGATAGCGACAATCAGAACGTGGGTAGGTAATAAGCTTGTGGGTTTCATACAGCTTCTGGCAAATATCGAGCACATTCTGCGCGCTCAGGCCAAAGCGTTTGGCGGCTTCAATCTGCAAGGCGGAGAGTGAAAACGGCAGCGGTGCAGATTCTGATTCCCGTTTATCGTTATAACTGGTGACCACCGCGGGCTGCCCGTTGATACGGTTTACCACGTGTTCCGCCAGCGGGCGATGAAGTAAACGCCCTTCTTCGTCCTGATACGGTTCGCAGGCTTCGCTGGGTTGCCAGAGGGCGGTAAACCGCTCATCGGCCGGCGTCACGATATGCGCCTTCACCTCAAAGAAATCTTTGGCGATGAAATTTTCGATCTCTTCATCGCGGCGCACCACCAGCCCGAGAACCGGCGTCTGTACGCGCCCCACCGAGAGGACGCCCTGATAACCGGCGTTGCGCCCCAGAATGGTATACGCCCGCGTCATGTTGATACCGTAAAGCCAGTCCGCACGCGCACGCGCCAGCGCCGAGACGCACAGCGGTACAAACTCGCTATTGGAACGCAGACGCTCAATCGCCCGTTCGACCGCCTGCGGATTGAGATCGTTTATCAAACACCGTTGCACCTGATGGCGTTTTTCCGGCGCCAGTTGCAGGTAATCCAGCACTTCATCCACCAGCAACTGCCCTTCGCGATCGGGGTCTCCCGCGTGAATAACCTCGCTGGCGTCATGCAGGAACCGTTTGATGACGTTGAGCTGTTTGGTCACGGAAGGACGCGGCTGCAACTGCCATTTTTCCGGCACTATCGGAAGATCGGCTAAACTCCAGCGCGCATAACGGCTGTCATAGGCGTCGGGCTGCGCTTGTTCAAGCAGGTGACCGATACACCAGGTCACCACTTGTCCATTGCCACATTCGATAAAACCATCGCCTTTGCGGTGCGGCTTTGGCAGCACGTCCGCAATGGCGCGGGCCAGACTCGGTTTTTCGGCAATATACAACCGCATCGACTTAACGGATCTCGACCATGGCGCGTCCGCCACGGGCTTCAACCAGCTCACCAATGGCGGTCAGATCGATACCAAACTCTGCGGCGGTCGCTTTGACTTCCGCTTCAGACTCTGGCGTCACCGCCAACAACAGTCCACCGGAGGTTTGCGGATCGCACAACAGAGATCGTACCGCGTGCGGCATCTCGCCCATCAAATGCCCGTAGCTCGCATAGTTGCGCTCGGTGCCGCCGGGCACCGCGCCCAGTTGAATATATTCCTCAACGCCCGGCAGTTTTGGCACATCCTGATAATCAATTTGCGCCTGCACCCCTGCGCCCTGGCACATCTCGCTTAAGTGCCCCAGCAAACCAAAACCGGTCACATCGGTCATCGCCTTCACGCCGTCGATATTGGCGAACGCGGCGCCCGCAATATTCATTTGGCACATCACTTCCGTCGCCAGCCCCTGATGTTCCGGCTTCAGCAGTGATTTTTTCTCTGCGGTGGTCAATACGCCAATCCCCAGCGGTTTGGTGAGAAATAGCTTACACCCGGCCTGCGCGGTACTGTTCTTTTTCACGCGCTCAGTAGGCACGACGCCGGTAACGGCCAGGCCAAAAATCGGCTCCGGCGCATCAATGGAGTGACCGCCCGCCAGCGCAATTCCGGCCTGTTTGCAGGCAAAACGCCCACCTTCCGTGACTTCCCGGGCAATTTCCGGGGACAGCGTATTGATAGGCCACCCCAAAATCGCAATCGCCATAATCGGTTTGCCGCCCATCGCAAAAATATCGCTAATGGCGTTAGTCGCCGCAATGCGACCAAAATCGAACGGGTTATCGACGATAGGCATAAAGAAGTCAGTGGTACTGATAATACTGGTGCCATTACCCAGATCGTACACCGCCGCATCATCGCGGGTTTCGTTACCCACAAGCAGGTTCGGGTCGACAAACTTCGCCTGCTCGCTGTGCAGGATGGTTTCCAGCACTTTAGGGGAAATTTTACAACCGCAACCGGCTCCGTGGCTGTATTGCGTTAAACGAATAGTTTGCTCGCTCATGGACATCTCCTGTCATTGCAATCCAGCTATGGTAACGCTCATTCGGTGATGTGATAAGAGTGACTGTCTGAATTCCGGCGTCTTTGCTCACAATCCAGACAGTTTCGTCGAATATCTTAAAAATAACGGACGAAGGGGGTCGGATCCGGCAGGTTAATGCTCGTCGAGGCTTTCAGTTGCGGCGTCCCTAAATAGAGGAATCCCACAATTTTATCCTGCGCCCGGCACTGAAACGCATCGCGCACGACCGGGCTTTCCGTTAATGCGCCACTGCGCCAGATCCCATTGAAGCCTTGCGCGATCGCCGCCATCTGCATCGCCATCACCGCACAGCCCGCTGACATCTGTTGTTCCCAGACCGGCACTTTATGGTTCTCTTCGCACTTCGCCACCACGGCAATGATCAGCGGTGCACGAAACGGCGCGGAACGGGCTTTCTCTACCGCTTTTTCATCTCCGTCTTCCGCGATGGCGGCGTTCTCCAGCGTGGCGCTAAAACGTTCGCGCCCTTCGCCTTCAATCACAAAAAAACGCCAGGGTTGCAGAGATTTATGATCCGGTGCGCGCATACCTGCCCGCAGAATGTTTTGCAGTTGTTCACCGGCGGGTGCCGGTTCAGCCAGACGAGAGGCGCTACGGCGGTTAACAAGTAATTCGAGTGCATCCATTTAGTTAACTCCAGCAATGATGTTAATTCACAAAATTAACACGAGAGCAGATTTTGTTACAGCACAGGCAGTGATTCCTGCTGACAAGAGCCGGTTGGGTCATTACGATAGCCTCATCTTAGCGCTTTCTCCTGGTACGGCGAGAGTGGCGTTGTGTTTCTTTGGTTAGGGAGTATACATGCGAACCCTGTGGCGATTTATTGCCGGATTTTTTAAATGGACGTGGCGACTGCTGAATTTCGTCCGTGAACTGGTGCTTAACCTGTTCTTTATTCTGCTGGTGTTGGTCGGTGTCGGCATCTGGATGCAGGTCAGCAGCAGTCATACCAGCGAGCAAACGGCGCGTGGCGCGCTGCTGTTGGATATTTCCGGCGTGATCGTCGATAAACCCTCCACTACCAACCGCCTGGGCATTCTGGGTCGCCAGTTTTTTGGCGCAAGTTCTGACCGACTGCAGGAAAACTCGCTGTTTGATATCGTCAATACGATTCGTCAGGCGAAGGACGACCGTAATATTACCGGCATTGTGATGGATCTGAAAAATTTCGCCGGGGCGGATCAACCTTCCATGCAGTATATCGGTAAGGCGCTGCGCGAGTTCCGCGACAGCGGTAAACCGGTCTTTGCCGTAGGCGATAACTACACGCAGGGACAGTATTACCTGGCAAGTTTCGCCAATAAAATTTGGCTCTCACCGCAAGGCGCCGTCGATCTGCACGGGTTTGCCACCAATGGCCTGTATTACAAATCCCTGCTGGATAAGCTGAAAGTCTCCACGCACGTTTTCCGCGTCGGCACCTATAAATCCGCCGTTGAACCGTTTATTCGTGATGATATGTCTCCGGCAGCGCGCGAAGCGGACAGCCGCTGGATTGGCGAACTGTGGCAAAACTACCTGAATACGGTTGCCGCAAACCGTCAGATCCCTGCCCAGCAGGTATTCCCCGGCGCGCAGGCCATGCTCGACGGTTTGAGCAAAGTGGATGGCGACACGGCGAAATACGCGCTGGATAACAAACTGGTGGATGCGCTGGCTTCCAGCGCCGACGTTGAAAAAGCGATGACCAAACAGTTTGGCTGGAGCAAAAAGGAGAATAATTACCGCGCCATCAGCTATTACGATTACTCGCTGAATCCCCCTTCTGATACCGGCGACAGCATTGGCGTGGTCTTCGCGAATGGCGCAATCATGGATGGCGAGGAGACTCCGGGGAATGTCGGTGGCGACACCACGGCCTCGCAGATCCGCGATGCGCGTCTGGATCCTAAAGTGAAAGCGATCGTCTTGCGCGTCAACAGCCCTGGCGGTAGCGTCAGCGCCTCCGAAGTTATCCGTGCAGAACTGGCGGCAGCGAAAGCGGCCGGTAAGCCAGTGGTGGTTTCTATGGGTGGCATGGCCGCTTCCGGCGGTTATTGGATCTCAACCCCTGCCAGTTATATTGTGGCCAACCCCAGCACCCTGACCGGTTCTATCGGTATCTTTGGGGTTATCAATACCGTTGAAAACAGTCTGGATTCTATCGGCGTCCATACTGACGGCGTCTCCACCTCCCCGCTGGCGGATATGTCGATGACCAAAGCCCTGCCGCCGGAAGTGCAGCAGATGATCCAACTGAGTATTGAGAACGGTTACAAGCGCTTTATCACGCTGGTGGCGGATGCACGTAAGACCACGCCGGAGCAAATTGATAAGATTGCGCAGGGCCATGTCTGGACCGGACAAGATGCGAAAGCCAACGGTCTGGTCGACAGCCTGGGCGACTTTGACGATGCGGTCGCCAAAGCCGCTGAACTGGCCAAACTCAAGCAATGGCATATTGATTACTATCAGGACGATCCGACCTTCTTTGATTTGGTCATGGACAGCATGTCAGGTTCGGTTCGCGCAGTGCTGCCAGAAGCGATTCAGGCGATGCTGCCCGCCCCGCTGGTCTCTGCGGCAAACGTAGTAAAAGCCGAGAGCGACAAACTGGCGGCGTTTAATGATCCACAAAACCGTTATGCGTTCTGTTTAACCTGCGCGAACGTTCGCTAACCATTAACCCCTCTTCGCATGAAGAGGGGTTTTTATTTTCCAGAAGAAAATATCATGCAGAAGAAATCGATTTACGTTGCTTACACTGGCGGTACCATTGGTATGCAGCGTTCCGCACAAGGCTACATTCCTGTTTCCGGCCATCTTCAACGTCAACTGGCGCTGATGCCCGAGTTCCATCGCCCAGAAATGCCCGACTTCACCATTCATGAATACGCCCCCCTGATGGATTCCTCCGATATGACGCCGGAAGACTGGCAGCATATTGCCGAAGACATCAAAGCGCATTACGACGAATACGATGGTTTTGTCATTTTGCACGGCACCGACACCATGGCGTTTACCGCCTCTGCACTCTCCTTCATGCTGGAGAATCTGGGCAAACCGGTCATAGTGACAGGGTCACAAATCCCGCTTGCGGAGCTGCGTTCAGATGGGCAAATCAATCTGCTGAATGCGCTGTATATTGCGGCGAATTACCCTATCAACGAAGTGACGCTCTTTTTCAATAATCGCCTGTTTCGCGGGAATCGCACCACTAAAGCGCACGCAGACGGCTTTGATGCCTTTGCATCCCCGAACCTACAGCCGCTGCTGGAAGCCGGGATCCATATTCGTCGGCTGGGAACACCACCCGCACCGCACGGCGAAGGCGAATTGCTGGTGCATCCGATCACCCCGCAGCCGATTGGCGTGGTGACTATTTATCCGGGAATTTCCGCCGATGTGGTGCGTAACTTCCTGCGCCAGCCGGTAAAAGCGCTGATTCTGCGTTCTTACGGTGTGGGTAATGCGCCGCAAAACAAAGAGTTTCTGAAAGAACTGGAAGAGGCCAGCTCGCGGGGTATTGTTGTCGTCAATCTTACGCAATGTATGTCCGGCAAAGTGAACATGGGCGGTTACGCCACGGGTAACGCGCTGGCGCACGCCGGGGTTATTGGCGGTGCCGACATGACCGTTGAAGCGACGCTGACTAAACTGCATTATTTGCTGAGCCAGGGCGTAGACACACAAACCATTCGCACCGCGATGACGCAGAACCTTCGCGGTGAACTGACGCCGGACGACTGAGTCGCCCTCAGGAGGACGAAATGACAAACCGGGCCTTGTTACTGGTCGATTTGCAAAATGATTTTTGTGCCGGTGGCGCACTGGCGGTTCCTGAAGGCGACAGTACGGTAGAGGTTGCCAACCAACTGATTGCCTGGTGTGCTGCCCGGGGAGATGCCGTGATCGCCAGTCAGGACTGGCACCCCACCAGGCACGGGAGTTTTGCCAGCCAGCATCAGGCGCAGCCGTACAGTCAGGGTATGCTCGATGGTTTACCGCAGACCTTCTGGCCCGATCACTGTGTGCAAAACAGCGACGGTGCGGCGCTCCACCCCCTGCTCAATCAACGCGCCATTACGGCCATTTTCCATAAGGGTGAAAACCCGTTGGTTGACAGCTACAGTGCTTTTTATGATAACGGCCGTCGCCAGAAAACGGCCTTAGACGCCTGGCTTCGTGACAACGGCATAGAGGCGCTGATCATCATGGGGCTGGCAACCGACTACTGTGTGAAGTTTAGCGTGCTGGATGCGTTACAGTTGGGCTATACAGTCAGCGTTATCACCGATGGCTGCCGTGGGGTAAATATTCAGCCGCAGGACAGCACACAGGCGTTTATGGAGATGTCGGGCGCAGGCGCAACGCTGTATACCCTGGAAGACTGGGAAGAGACGCAGCAGTGAGGGGAATGTTGCCGGACGCGCGATAATGCCATCCGGCAAACACCGTTTACTGTACCTTCAGCGTCGCTATCGGCGGCGGTACAATGCCGAAATCGGCTTTCAACTGCTGCTTACTCTTCATCACCATCTGACCATTGGTGTCAATCGTCATATGCTGTGCGTCGGTGTTGTAACGCGCCTGCCACAGCATCACCAGTTGCAGACTGTTCTCTTTTTGTTCTGGCGTCAGCGCGACGCCATCCGGCCATTTCCCCAGTTCAACCGCGGTGGATAACCGCTGATAAACGTCTGGCGTCATGCTGTCGATCATCTCATCAAGGTTCATGAGTAAGTCCGCTCCTATGGAATAATTTGCTGAATCGTTTTTTCAGCCTTTAATGTATTCGCCATTTTCATCATCGGTAAAGCTTAATGAGGCTGAATTGACGCAATAACGCTCGCCGGTTGGCTGCGGGCCGTCCGGGAAGACATGTCCCAGGTGCGCATCACAGTTCCCGCAACGGATTTCAATACGCTGCATCCCATGAGAATTATCTTTAATGTAACGAATTGACTCTTCGCTGACCGGCTCATAAAAACTGGGCCAGCCACAGCCAGAATCAAACTTCGTCTGGGAGTGAAATAACGCAGCATCGCAGACCAGGCAATGATAGGCCCCACCCCGCTTGTTATGCAGCAAACGCCCGGTAAACGGCGGTTCTGTACCGTGATTTTGCGTCACGTAAAATTGCATTTCCGACAAATTTTTTTTCAGTTCTTCCGGAGAGGGTTGGTTAGCCATTTACTCGCATCTCGCTGTAGATATACTCACATCACGCAACCGATTCTAACAAAACATTAACACCTCAGTACGAACTTTTGTTCTAAACTTGATCCTGGCGAAATGGCAGCTCGTGATTCGTGATCGCAATCACATTTTTATCTGAGTTGCCCTTTAAAATTCGGGGCGCCGCCCCCACGTGGTTTCAAGCCCAAAGGAAGAGTGAGGCGAGTCAGTCGTGCAAAGCTTGTTCACAGGATTGATTTGTCGCAATGATTGACACGATTCCGCTTGACGCTGCGTAAGGTTTTTGTAATTTTACAGGCAACCTTTTATTCACTAACAAATAGCTGGTGGAATATATGACTATCAAAGTAGGTATCAACGGTTTTGGCCGCATCGGTCGCATTGTTTTCCGTGCTGCTCAGGAACGTTCTGACATCGAGATCGTTGCAATCAACGACCTGTTAGACGCTGAATACATGGCTTACATGCTGAAATATGACTCCACTCACGGCCGTTTCAACGGTACCGTTGAAGTGAAAGACGGTCATCTGATCGTTAACGGTAAAAAAATCCGTGTTACCGCTGAACGTGATCCGGCTAACCTGAAATGGGACGAAGTTGGTGTTGACGTAGTTGCTGAAGCTACTGGTCTGTTCCTGACTGACGAAACCGCTCGTAAGCACATCACTGCTGGCGCGAAAAAAGTGGTTCTGACTGGCCCGTCCAAAGACAAAACCCCAATGTTTGTTAAAGGCGCTAACTTTGACAAATATGCTGGCCAGGACATCGTTTCCAACGCATCCTGCACCACCAACTGCCTGGCTCCGCTGGCTAAAGTTATCAACGACAACTTCGGTATCGTTGAAGGCCTGATGACCACCGTTCACGCAACCACCGCTACTCAGAAAACTGTTGACGGCCCGTCTCACAAAGACTGGCGCGGCGGCCGTGGCGCGGCTCAGAACATCATCCCTTCTTCTACCGGTGCTGCTAAAGCTGTAGGCGTTGTACTGCCAGAGCTGAACGGTAAAATCACGGGTATGGCGTTCCGCGTTCCTACCCCGAACGTATCCGTTGTTGACCTGACCGTTCGTCTGGAAAAAGCGGCTTCTTACGAAGACATTAAGAAAGCAATCAAAGCGGCTTCTGAAGGCCCGATGAAAGGCGTTCTGGGTTACACCGAAGACGACGTTGTATCTACCGATTTCAACGGTGAAGTTTGCACTTCCGTGTTCGATGCTAAAGCAGGTATCGCACTGAACGACAACTTCGTGAAACTGGTATCCTGGTACGACAACGAAACCGGCTACTCCAACAAAGTTCTGGATCTGATTGCTCACATCTCCAAATAAGTTGAGATGAAACAGTAATCTGTAAGAGAGCGACTTCGGTCGCTCTTTTTTTTGCCTGAAGAGAAAGGATTACGTGATGATCAATAAAATTTTTGCTTTGCCAATAATCGAACATATTACCCCTGTCCTCTCCCGCCGCCAGCTTGATGAGCTGGAGGTGATCGTTGTCGACCACGCGCAGGTAAAAGCGTCTTTCGCATTACAGGGCGCGCACCTGCTATCCTGGAAACCGGCGGGTGAAGACGAAGTTCTGTGGTTAAGTAACATTACGCCGTTTAAAACAGGCACCGCGTTGCGCGGCGGCGTGCCGATTTGCTGGCCGTGGTTTGGCCCGGCGGCACAGGCTGGCCTGCCTGCTCACGGCTTTGCCCGCAACCTGCCGTGGACGCTAAAAGCACACAACGAAGATGAAAGCGGCGTGGTTCTGACCTTTGAACTGCAAAACAGCGACGCCACCCGCAAGTACTGGCCGCATGACTTTACGCTGCTAGCCCGTTTTAAACTGGGGAAAACCTGCGAGATTGAGCTGGAAGCCCACGGCGAGTTTGAAACGACGTCCGCGCTGCACACCTATTTTAACGTCGGTGATATTGCGGCAGTGAAAGTGAGTGGTCTTGGCGATCGCTTTATCGATAAAGTTAACGATGCCAAAGAAGATGTGCTGGCTGACGGCGTGCAAACGTTCCCGGACAGAACTGACCGTGTGTACCTGAATCCGCAGGCCTGCAGCGTTATTCACGATGATGCGCTCAATCGCACGATTGACGTCGTGCACCATCACCACCTCAACGTGGTAGGCTGGAACCCGGGCCCGGCGTTGTCCGTGAGTATGGGTGATATGCCGGATGAGGGCTACAAGACGTTTGTTTGCGTTGAAACGGCGTACGCTACCGCGCAGCAAAAGACCACCGAAGAGAAACCGTCTCGTCTGGCACAGACCCTTCGCGTCGCCAAACGCTAAGTGATCATTGATGCCGGGGTTTCTGTAGGCCGGAAAAGATGCGTGAGCATCGCCATCCGGCAAACAATGCCAGGTGGCGGCTAACGCCTTATCAGGCCTACGAAAATAACATCCGGCATCGTCACACCATATCCAGCGCGGTTTTCCCCTTCGGGGCCGGATACGCGTTATCGAGTGCGGCCAGTTCACTGGCTGAAAGGGTAATATTCAGCGCCGCCGCGTTTTCCTGAACATGCTCAACGCTTGCCGCTTTTGGAATCGCCATCACGCCCTGATGACGAATGACCCACGCCAGCAGGATTTGCGCCGCGCTCGCACGGTGAGCATGGGCAATCTCATTAATGATGGGATTGTTCAATAAGCCGCTACGCAACCGTCCGGCTTGCGCCAGCGGGCTGTAAGCCATCACCGGCATCTGATGCTGCTGACACCAGGGCAGCAGGTCATACTCAATCCCACGGGAGGCCAGATGATACAGAACCTGATTGGTGGCGCACTGCGTCCCACCAGCGACCTGCCATAACGCCTGCATCGCGTCAGTATCGAGATTAGAAACGCCCCAGCGGCGGATTTTTCCCTGGGCGACCAGTTTTTCCATCGCCGCGACCGTCTCGGCAAAGGAATAGCTGCCTGACCAGTGTAATAAATAGAGGTCGAGGTAATCGGTATTCAGGCGGCGCAGACTGCCTTCACATGCGGTGATGGCTTTTTGCCCTCCGGCATTCCACGGGTACACTTTCGACACCAGAAAGACCTTATCACGCCGTCCTGTCAGCGCTTCGCCGACCACTTCTTCTGCCGCTCCGTCAGCGTACATCTCTGCGGTGTCGATAAGCATTAACCCCAAATCAATGCCCGCACGCAGTGCATTAACTTCGTCCCGTCGATGATGGGGTTTTTCCCCCATATACCAGGTTCCCTGCCCTATAGCAGGGAGTGTGACCAGGCCACTAAAACTAACCTGTTTTTCTGTCATCGCATCCTCCCGTGTTATGCACTACCGTAATGCAAAACAGGGCGCGAGCGCCCTGTTTTGATGCACAAAATGCACTGTAATATTGCACAATCAGAACTTGTAGGTAACCCCGGTTGAGATCAGGCCGCTCCAGGATTTGTCCACCATCGGGCTGTCGCTAATTTCATCCGACAAATGGGTATAGCGCGCAGTACCGTACACGCTCCAGTTACCGAGGAAATTGTAGTTGGCGCTAATTTCCAGGTACGGGTTCCAGCTATCACTCGGGTCGTAGCTACGCAGACCACTGTGCGAAGACTCTTTGCCCGAGACGCCATAGTAGTACTCGTTCTGGTTTTCGCTGTTCCATTCCACACCGATACCCGGCGTTAATGTCAAACCGCCATGGGTATAACGGTACAGCCAGGCCAGATCCCACACGATGCCGTTGCTGTTATCCAGCGTGTCACCCGCAAGCGTGGTGCGCAGGTAGCCATACTGCGTGTTATGAACGTAAGACAGCCCTGCCATCATGGTGCTTTTACGTTTGTCGAGCTGGCGAAGTTGGTGATTGTCGCTGTCTTCCGGTTTGAAATACATCGGAGACCAGTACGCGGTAATCGACAATTTATCGGTGTTGTCATTCCACAGGTAGTATCCACCACCCAGACCACGGAACCAGAAATTTTCACTTTCATAGGTGATGACTGGAACCGGATATACGTCGGTATCGTAATCTTTATAGGGGTGCTCAACCACACCAACACCTGCGCCCAACGTCAGGTTGCTTTCAGCTTGTGCGACATTCGTCGTCGCTGCGATAAGCACGCCAAGTGCCAGAAGTTTGAGTTTGGTCACAATCCATAATTCCTTATTCAAATGTTTAGCAGCAAAAGTGTAACCGCCAATACGTTTCAGCCCAACTATTTTACTTATTACTCACAAAATGTAACCGACTAATTTTTCAGCAGCAGATGACATTTCATTTTCAGTCCGATGAATTCTGCGTGATTTTCATCCTTTATCTTTACATTAAATATGCATTTTTTGTGGATGAGTTATTGATATGCCATTGAAATTCATTTAAGCGCACAGGCAAGTTTTGCAAATGCCATCTACGCTTAATTTTAAGAAGGTGTATCACCGGGCACGTTGATCTCTTGGCCGCCAATTTGGCATGAGAGTTGCTGTTTTTTACAACAAGAGACAGCAGAGGCGTCGTTCTGTTTACCTCTTCCGGGGGCCTCTACTATTCATATGAACGGCTCTTAACATGTGCTAAAAAACGAAAGGACGGCATACCATGAATATATTCGATCACTATCGCCAGCGCTATGAAGCTGCCAAGGACGAAGAGTTCACACTGCAGGAGTTTCTTACCACTTGTCGGCAAGATCGCAGTGCTTATGCCAACGCGGCAGAGCGGCTATTGATGGCCATTGGTGAGCCCATTATGGTCGATACTGCCCAGGAACCCCGACTTTCTCGACTCTTTTCAAACCGGGTGATTGCTCGTTATCCCGCATTTGAAGAGTTTTATGGCATGGAAGACGCGATTGAACAGATTGTCTCTTATCTGAAACACGCGGCGCAGGGGCTGGAAGAGAAGAAACAGATCCTGTATCTGTTGGGGCCTGTAGGGGGCGGTAAATCCTCGCTTGCGGAAAGACTGAAGTCTTTGATGCAGCTGGTACCGATTTATATCCTGAGCGCAAACGGTGAACGCAGCCCGGTAAACGATCACCCGTTATGCCTGTTTAATCCGCAGGAAGATGCGCAAATTCTCGAAAAAGAGTACGGCATTCCACGTCGTTATCTTGGCACCATCATGTCGCCGTGGGCGGCGAAACGCCTGCACGACTTCGGTGGCGACATCACGAAATTCCGCGTGGTGAAAGTGTGGCCGTCGATTCTTGAACAAATCGCTATCGCCAAAACAGAACCGGGTGATGAAAACAACCAGGATATCTCCGCGCTGGTCGGCAAGGTGGACATTCGTAAACTCGAACACCATGCGCAAAACGATCCTGATGCCTACGGTTACTCCGGCGCATTGTGCCGCGCCAACCAGGGGATTATGGAATTCGTCGAGATGTTCAAAGCGCCGATTAAAGTGCTGCATCCTCTGCTGACGGCGACCCAGGAAGGCAACTACAACGGGACAGAAGGCATTTCTGCCCTGCCCTTTAACGGTATTATCCTTGCCCACTCGAACGAATCCGAATGGGTGACGTTCCGCAACAACAAAAATAACGAAGCCTTCCTCGACCGTGTGTATATCGTGAAGGTGCCGTATTGCCTGCGCATTTCTGAAGAGATCAAAATCTACGAGAAATTGCTCAATCACAGTGAGTTAACGCATGCGCCTTGCGCACCGGGAACACTCGAAACCCTGTCGCGCTTCTCGATCCTTTCCCGACTGAAAGAGCCAGAGAACTCGAGCGTCTACTCGAAAATGCGCGTCTACGACGGCGAGAGCCTGAAAGATACCGACCCGAAAGCGAAATCCTACCAGGAGTATCGTGATTACGCGGGTGTCGATGAAGGGATGAACGGTCTGTCAACGCGTTTCGCGTTTAAGATCCTCTCCCGTGTCTTTAACTTTGATCACGTTGAAGTGGCGGCCAACCCGGTGCATCTGTTCTACGTCCTCGAACAGCAGATCGAGCGTGAGCAGTTCCCACAGGAGCAGGCAGAGCGTTACCTTGAGTTCCTCAAAGGCTATCTGATCCCGAAATATGCTGAGTTTATCGGCAAAGAGATCCAGACCGCTTATCTCGAATCCTACTCCGAATATGGGCAGAACATTTTTGACCGTTATGTCACTTATGCGGATTTCTGGATTCAGGATCAGGAGTATCGCGACCCGGATACCGGTCAGTTGTTCGATCGCGAGTCGCTGAACTCAGAGCTGGAAAAAATCGAAAAACCGGCGGGCATCAGCAACCCGAAAGATTTCCGTAACGAGATAGTCAACTTTGTTCTGCGTGCTCGCGCGCATAACAGCGGTCGCAACCCGAACTGGACCAGTTACGAGAAACTGCGCACCGTGATTGAGAAAAAAATGTTCTCGAACACCGAAGAGTTGTTGCCGGTGATTTCATTCAACGCCAAAACCTCAACAGATGAGCAGAAGAAACACGACGATTTTGTCGACCGTATGATGGAAAAAGGCTATACCCGCAAGCAGGTGCGTCTGCTGTGCGAATGGTATTTGCGCGTACGTAAATCGTCATAAAACCAGCCCGGTGGCGTTGCGCTTACCGGGCCTACAGCAACATGCGGCGTAGGCCGGATGAGCGTATGCGCCATCCGGCACTATGCACACACTGCGAAAAGTTGGCAGTACGGGGGGCATATGACCTGGTTTATAGACCGGCGCCTGAATGGGAAGAATAAAAGCACTGTGAATCGCCAGCGCTTCTTACGCCGTTACAAAGGGCAAATTAAACAGTCGATCTCCGAGGCCATTAACAAGCGTTCGGTCACCGACGTGGAGAGCGGTGAGTCCGTCTCCATTCCCACAGAAGATATCAGCGAACCAATGTTTCATCAGGGGCGTGGCGGTCTGCGCCATCGCGTACACCCGGGTAACGATCATTTTGTGCAAAATGACCGTATTGAACGTCCTCAGGGCGGCGGCGGTGGCTCAGGAAGCGGACAAGGCCAGGCCAGTCAGGACGGTGAAGGCCAGGATGAATTCGTCTTCCAGATTTCAAAAGACGAATATCTGGATCTGCTCTTTGAAGATTTAGCCCTGCCGAACCTGAAGAAAAACCAACAACGCCAGTTAACCGAGTATAAAACACACCGGGCGGGTTTTACCTCTAACGGTGTTCCGGCCAACATTAGCGTGGTGCGATCGTTGCAAAACTCTCTGGCGCGCCGCACGGCAATGACCGCCGGTAAACGCAGAGAATTGCATGAACTGGAAGACGCGCTGGAAACCATCAGCAAAAGCGAGCCGGTACAGTTGCTTGAAGAAGAGCGACTGCGCAAAGAAATTGCCGAGTTGCGGGAAAAAATTGCGCGCGTGCCGTTTATCGACACCTTTGATCTCCGTTACAAGAACTATGAAAAACGCCCTGACCCTTCCAGCCAGGCGGTGATGTTCTGTCTGATGGACGTGTCAGGCTCCATGGATCAGGCCACCAAAGACATGGCCAAGCGTTTTTATATTCTGCTGTATCTGTTTTTAAGCCGGACATATAAGAACGTTGAGGTGGTGTATATCCGCCACCATACTCAGGCCAAAGAAGTGGATGAGCATGAGTTTTTCTATTCTCAGGAAACGGGCGGCACCATTGTCTCCAGCGCCCTGAAATTAATGGATGATGTGGTGAAGGATCGTTACGATCCCGCGCAATGGAATATTTATGCGGCACAAGCGTCCGATGGCGATAACTGGGCGGATGATTCGCCGTTGTGTCACGAAATTCTGGCGAAAAAACTGCTGCCGGTCGTACGCTATTACAGCTATATCGAGATTACCCGTCGAGCTCACCAGACCCTGTGGCGGGAATATGAGCATCTGCAAACCACTTTCGAAAACTTTGCGATGCAGCATATTCGCGATCAGGATGATATTTATCCGGTATTCCGCGAGCTTTTTCATAAGCAAGGTGCCACTAACAGAGATTAATCATTCGCCATCAGCCAGCGGTTAACGCCACTGGCTGATTTCTGATGGCAACTATTATACTTGCGCACTCAATAACCACTGAGTTGATAATCAAGTCCGTTAATTCCAAAATATCTGCATTATTTATTACTTACGTTATCATTCGGAAAAAATTACATCAGGTGTTTATCTTTTCCGTTTTATCAGAGAATAGTCTCTATCCTGAACGAAAATAGTTGATCGCAATCAACACTGAACATTTTTATCATCAATAGAATCCTCCCACATCACAATCGATTGCCATCAAGAGTTGTTTTATGGAAAAGCATAAAATAAATGCACGGAGCATTCTTTTATTCACCCTGCTACTTTTCGTTATCTTATTTTGTATGACAATGCTGTATCAGGAAAATTCCAGCGTAAAATCAATACCGCAATTAAATTATCTTATTGTTGTCGTGGCGCTATTTTTCTTGAACGCGATAATTTTCATTTTTATGATTTTAAAGTACTTTGCCAATAGCCGTCATTTTTCAACTCTCATTATGAGCTTAGCATTCCTGAGCAGCCTGGTGTATTTTGTAGAAACAATATTTATCATCAAGGAACCGATTATCGAGAGCGCATTAATTCAGATAAAATCGAATGACATCTCAATATTTTATCTCTTTCGACAATTAAGCTTTATATTCTTACTCTCTCTGGCGCTGTTCTGCTCAGACATCAATAACGTAGACCAAACCGATAACAAGAAAAAAACCGCCGTTCTGTTAATGTCGCTGCTCCCTTTCTTCTTCTTTCCTGTGCTTGCCCATAACCTGAGCAGTTATAATCCAGATTATTGCTGGTTTATTGTCGATTACTCCAGAAAAAATGAACCCGTAACATGGGGCGCTAATTACCTTAAAATAATTATATGCCTTTGGTCATTCTTACTTTTCTTTATCATCACCCAAACCCGACTGGCATCTGATCTCTGGCCCTACATTGCTCTGCTGTGCCTTTCAGCAATATGTTGTAATTTATTACTGCTGGCTCTGGATGATTATAACTATACTGTCTGGTATATCAGTCGGGGAATCGAAGTCGCCAGTAAGCTTTTCATCATCTCAATTCTCATTCATAACATATTTAAGGAGCTACACTTCACAAACAAACTGGCCGTTCATGATGTAATGACTAATATCTATAATCGCCGCTATTTCTTTAATGAACTCGAGTTACGATTAAACACTAAGAACAAAACATGCTTTTGTCTTTTGTTTCTCGATATTGATCATTTCAAAAGGATCAATGATCGATGGGGACATGTGGTGGGAGATCGGGTGATCATCTCAATTGTTAATATTGTACAACAAAGCATTCGTTCAGAAGATCTGCTGGCCCGCCTGGGCGGAGAGGAATTTGGCATCATGCTTTATAACACGACTATAAGCCAGGCCAGAACCATTGCTGAAAAAATCCGTAAGAATGTTGAAATACTCACCGGAGAAAATAACATTTATAATGTCCCTGAACCGATGACAATAAGCATCGGCGCTTTTTTTGCGACCACATCCGAATACAGCGCTTCGGACATCATGGTTCAGGCTGACAAAGCGCTCTATGAAGCCAAAAACAATGGCCGTAATCAAGTGGTGATCCATCACACCTGAGTGAACTGTTTTAATTATGGTCATACATAAGTATGGCCATTGCCTACGTACTTTTTCGCCTATTTCCTCATTATCGCTGTCTCACCCCCTGTTCATGTGTATAATTCGCACCTTCTGCAATATGAGTACAAACGGACATTGTGCGATAATCTGCGGTTTCTGTTCAGCAAGGAGGGAGGGGCATTACCATGAAATTGCATCATAAAGCGCTCAGGCACTTTATCTACGCAAGCGTCATCGTCCTGACTTCTTCTTTCCTGGTGTACGAGTTGATTGCCAGTAACAAGGCGATGAACGCCTATATGCGGTACATCATCGAGAAAGCAGACTCCTCTTTTCTGTATGACAAATATAAAAATCAGAGTATTTCCGCGCATTTAATGCGTACGTTCGCCTCACCTGAAAAACCGGTTATGGCAGAACAGAAAAACGCTTTTTGCGATGCCTTTGAAACCCTCAACGGTACGCACGGGCTCAACCTCACGGCGCACAATTACCCGGCGCTACACGGCACTTTGCAGACGGCGACCGATCGCTGCACGGATAAACTTGATGACGTGTTCTTGCTCCCGGCCTTCGACCAGGCAGTGAACGTCAATCGCCAGCACGTGGATTTCAACCTGGGACTGGGAACGCTGGAATATAAATTCCGTTATTATTTCGACCTGGAAAATCACTACATTTATTTTTACGATCTGGTCAATTCACGACAATTTTCGATGCATCACTGGTCTTTGCTGCAAAATTCAACATTAGGCATTGACCGGAAAGACCTCGATAATTTGTTTAGCGGCCGCACGGTTATTTCCAGCATCTATCATGACGATCTCGCGCAAAAGAAAGTGATGAGTTTTTTAACCCCGGTCTATTTATCCGGAAAGTTGAAAGGCATGGTGATGGTAGACATTAACCAGGATAACCTGAAGAATATTTTTTATACTGATGACCGCCCTCTGGTCTGGCGTTATCTGAATGTGACGCTGGCAGATATCGAATCAGGAAACACCATCGACATTCACCAAAGTGAAAGCGATCTTTTCCCGTATGTTCACCATGTTCATAACATGCCGGGTGGAATGCGTGTCACGCTGTCCCTCGATTTAATGTATTTTGTCGTCTCTTCCTGGAAGCTTTTTGCCTTCTACCTGTTGGCCACCGCACTGCTACTGAATATGGTCAGAATGCATTTCCGCCTGTATCACAACGTCACGCGTGACAATATCAGCGATGCCATGACGGGGCTCTATAATCGAAAAATATTAACGCCCACCCTTGAGCTACGTTTACAGCGCCTGGTGAAATCAGGTACGCCCGTGACATTTATCGCCATTGATTGCGACAAATTGAAAATGATCAACGATACGCAAGGGCATCAGGAAGGTGACCGGACGATTACTACCCTCGCAAAGTCCATTGAAGCATCAATTCGTAAAAGCGATTACGCCATTCGTCTTGGCGGTGATGAATTCTGCATTATTCTTATCGATTATGCGGCAGACGCCGCGAACGCACTCCCGATGCGGATCGCGACAAATCTGCAAATCATCGCCGACGAAAGAACGATCAGCTTTTCCTGGGGAATGTATACCATGCAGGCGAATGACACCATTGATGTTGCCTATCAGGCTTCTGATGCGCAACTCTACCTCAACAAGCAACAAAAACGGGATCGTTCGTGATAGTCTTTTTGCGTTGATTTTTCTCTGCGAAGTCAGGAGTAAACATGACCGAAGTTGTTAAAGGCACCGCGACGCATCAGCGGTTGATTGCCTTATTATCACAAGAGGGGGCGAGCTGGCGCGAGGTCAGCCATGAGCCCGTGGGCAAATGTGAAGCGGTTTCTGAAATCCGCGGTACGGCGTTGGGTCAGGGTGCAAAAGCGCTGGTCTGCAAAGTGAAAGGCAATGGCGTCAACCAGCACGTACTGGCTATTCTTTCCGCCGATCAGCAGGCCGACCTCGCGCAACTGGCAACCCATCTGGGCGGTTTGCGCGCCTCCCTTGCCAGCCCGGCAGAAGTGGATGAACTGACCGGCTGCGTATTTGGCGCGATCCCCCCTTTCAGCTTTCATCCTAAGCTGAAACTGGTCGCCGATCCGCTGCTGTTCGAGCGTTTTAGCGAGGTCGCGTTTAACGCAGGCGTGCTGGATAAATCCGTCATCCTGAAGACCGAAGATTATCTTCGCATCGCCCAACCCGAGCTGGTCACATTCCGTCGCATGTCATCGTGAGTTAATGGCTTCTTTCGAGAACCAGCACTGAAATCACAAGAACAACGGCGATGGCCAAAAAAGAAGAGGTAATGAGCAGCGTCTCAATAAACATGTGATCGTTCATGGTTTCACCCCGTGGTGACGAATATGACAACGCACTTGTTATTGATAGAGCAAATAGATGACACTGTAATGACAGCCTCTTCTGTTTAAAAAACGACCTCGGGCATTCGCCTAAAAAAAACACCAGGCAACAAAAAAAGCCTTTTCAGCTACGCATTTACGCGTACAGTAAACAGGCTTATCTTTTTTTGGCAAGGAAACCCCGATGTTTGATGTCACTCTGCTGATCCTGCTCGGACTGGCGGCTCTCGGCTTTGTTAGCCATAACACCACTGTCGCCGTTTCAATTCTGGTGCTGATTATCGTTCGCGTCACCCCGCTGAATACCTTTTTCCCGTGGATTGAGAAACAGGGTCTCACAGTGGGGATTATTATTCTGACGATTGGCGTTATGGCCCCCATCGCCAGCGGAACACTTCCCCCCTCCACGCTGATTCACTCCTTTGTAAACTGGAAATCCCTGGTCGCCATTGCGGTGGGTGTCGTTGTCTCCTGGTTAGGCGGGCGCGGCGTAACGCTGATGGGCAGCCAGCCACAGCTTGTCGCTGGCCTGCTGGTGGGAACCGTGCTCGGCGTCGCGCTGTTTCGCGGCGTGCCGGTGGGGCCGCTTATTGCGGCGGGACTGGTTTCGCTGATCGTTGGGAAGCAGTAGTTAATCCCGTCAGATAGCGGCCTGGTGTTTGTCCCAGGCCTTTTTTAAACATGGTGATAAACGCCGTCGTGGAGTCATAACCCAGCGTTTGCGCCACCTGCTGAACGCTCTTGCCGTCAATCAGCGCCTGCAGCGCCAGGATAAGCTGTAACTGATGACGCCAGCGACGAAAGCTGAGTCCTGTCTCCTTCACCACCAGTCGCGCAAGATTACGTTCGCTCATCGCAAACTCATTAGCCCACTGCCCCAGCGTCTGCCATCGGGCGGGCTCACGCGCCATCGTTGCCACCATTCGGCGAATTTTCGGATGCCCGGAGACCGGCAGTTGCATCTGCTCCTGGGGCTGCTGCGGAAGCTCATCGAACAGCACCTGCGTCAGTCGCTGTGTGCCCGGTTCTGTACGCTGAAGATCCGATCTGTCGGCCAGCGCCAGGATAAGCTCCCGGCACAGCGGGGCGATTTTCAACGTGCAGCAGCGTTCCGGCATGTTTACCGCCTGCGGCTCAATAAACAAAAAGCACAGCTCGGCCCCGGCAGTAACATGGTTGCTGTGCGCGATTCCACCGGGTATCCAGACGGCGTACTGCGGCGGCACCATCCACATCGCATTTTCAACTTCGCAGGTGATCGCGCCATGCTGGGCGAGGATCAGTTGCCCCTTGCGGTGCTGATGCAACGGGCTGAAAAGTTCGTCTTCTTTGGCGCGGATACAAAACGCGACGGCGATATCGTGGTGAAGATCGGGCTCATAGCCATCCAGTCTCAAACCTATCATCAGATTGTCCGATTTTAGCGATAATCTGTCATTTTAGCTTGATTCATCCAAGCTGTAAAAACGGTAAGGTAGCGCCTCGCCTGACACGATGAGAAAACAATGACCCTTTCACCTGCATTACGCGGCAAAAATACGGCCTTACTGATTGCCGGTATCCTGATGATTGCCACCACGCTGCGCGTTACGTTTACCGGTGCAGCGCCGCTGCTGGAGGCTATCCGTGCTGATTACGGACTGACGACGGCCCAAACCGGCCTCCTGACCACCTTGCCGTTACTGGCCTTTGCGCTGGTTTCGCCGCTGGCGGCGCCGATCGCTCGCCGATATGGGATGGAGCGCAGCCTGTTTGCCGCCATGCTGCTGATCTGCCTTGGGATCGCCGTACGTTCACTTCCCTCACCCGGCTTTTTATATGGCGGAACGGCGATCATCGGTTGCGGTATCGCCCTTGGTAATGTGCTGTTGCCAGGCCTTATCAAGCGCGATTTCTCGCAGCATGTGGCAAAACTGACCGGCGCCTATTCGCTGACGATGGGGGCTGCTGCCGCGATAGGATCTGCACTGGTTGTACCGTTGGCGCTACACGGCTTTGGCTGGCGCGGCGCGCTACTCATGCTGATGGCCTTCCCGTTACTGGCCTTTCTCCTCTGGCTACCTCAGTGGCGCAATACCGCTCAGGCCAGTCTGAGTACCTCCCGGGCGTTGCATACCCGCGGGATCTGGCGTTCTGCCCTTGCCTGGCAGGTCACGCTGTTTCTGGGCATTAACTCGCTGATTTATTATGTGATAATCGGCTGGCTGCCTGCGATTTTGATAAGCCAGGGTTACAGCGAATCGCAGGCGGGCTCTGTTCACGGTCTGTTGCAACTGGCGACCGCCGCACCAGGGCTCCTGATCCCCCTGATTCTGCACCGGTTTAACGATCAACGCAGTATTGCCGCCGGGGTGTCGTTAATGTGCGCGATGGGTACCGCCGGAATCTGGCTAATGCCGGGACAAGCCGTGCTGTGGACGCTGCTGTACGGGTTTGGCTCCGGGGCGACGATGATCCTCGGACTGACCTTTATCGGCCTGCGTGCCAGTTCCGCGCACCAGGCGGCCGCGCTTTCGGGCATGGCGCAGTCGGTCGGTTATTTGCTCGCGGCGTGCGGCCCGCCGTTGATGGGAAAAATTCACGACGCCCGCGGAGACTGGCACATTCCGCTGATGGTAGTGGCGGTGTTATCTCTGGTGATGGCTGTGTTCGGACTCTGCGCCGGGAGAAACCGGGAGATCGCCACACAATAACGTTGCGGGCAGGTGTCATAACCTGCCCTTTTATTTAACCTCGAGCGACCCGCAGCATCGCCTGTACCAGCGGCACCGGTTTGCCGGTCAGCGCACCACGTTCATGTTGAAAGAGCGTGCCGACAAAAAACGGATGCGTTACCAGTTCAATCGCGCGAACTTCGCCGGCGTCATCCCAGCCGGTCACCCGCAGATCGCCACGTTCCAGTTCGGCGGTAAATTCTTCAGACACGCCGTAATTGCAGTGGTATCCCTCAGAGATAACCTTTTGCCCATACGCTTTGGCAATCAGCGTATTCGCCCGCAGTTCGATAGCCTCGGTTTTTTCCACCAGAGAACAGGCCAATGGCGCAATCACCATCCGACCTGACGTGTCGGTTTCCGCGTGTGCGGCATCGCGCCAGCCCACAACATTACGCGCATACTCCAGAATGGCATGCTGAAAGCCGCCACAGGTTCCGAGAAAAGGAATGCTGTTTTCCCGCGCATAGCGAATAGCAGTCAACGCGCCTTCTGTATTCTGATACGGGCTGCCAGGCACAACCCAAATCGCATCGTAACCCACCAGATCTTCAGCGCTGCCAATATCAGACGTCGTCAGCCAGTCGTAGTCGGCGATGAGCTCCAGCACAGCGGCGGCGTCATCAATCGCCAGGGGAATAGCCTGATGCGCCACGATCTCTGGGTTGTAATCACCCACCAGCGCGATGCGTAGCGTATCTTTAACAGGGGAGAATTCCATGAGGAGTTCCTTATGCCAGGACAATGAGAGAGCACATAAGGAATCTCAAACTACCGATCTTTTGCGGTAATCACAATCCCTTAATTTAGGGGGCGTCGACGCCAGGTACTTTGTGTTCGCGATGACGTCAGTCCTGCTTTATGGTAATCATAGGGATGGGTTAACCCGCCAAATGGATGAGAGGGAAAACATGAAGATTCAGTGCAAACGCGTATATGACCCGGTAGATCAACGCGACGGGTATCGCGTCCTTGTCGACAGGTTATGGCCACGCGGGATCAAAAAAACCGATCTTGCGTGTGATGAGTGGGATAAAGCCCTGACGCCGTCGACCGAATTGCGTAAAGCCTTTCACTCTGAAGCGATAGACTTCACACACTTTTCAGAACTATACCGCGCAGAACTGGCGCACCATACGCAGGAAGGGCAGCGACTGGCGAACATTGCCCGCCAGCAAACGCTTACGTTGCTGTATTCAGCGAAAAACACCGGGCAAAATCACGCTCTGGTGTTGGCCGAGTGGTTACGCGGTTTTTAATGCTCTCATTTATTGGCTGGATGATCTCTGCGCCAGAGCGCCCACTCATCAATGACTTCCCCGCCCGGCAGTTTGCAATCTGCCCGCGCGCCTTGTGGGGTCTGTACCGGCATGAGCGTCCCACCTTTTTGTTCGCAATAGACCGAAGCGGGATTCGCCATCCCGATCTGAGGAGGTTTTGGAGCATCAGGCAGTGTTGGCGATGAGCATGCAGCCAGTCCCAGAATACATGGCAGCACAGCAAGAACGAATTTCATATAAACTCCCATTAACGCAATATTCACACAGGGTAACCCGTCTGATAAGGCATCTCCATGTTTTATTGGCGTCTTTTCCCTGTTACTCATTTTCTGGCAGAACAGATATATTTCATTTATCAAAGTGATACTCTACCATGCCAGCAAAGCAGAAATTTTCAGCACACTGTGCTACCAATCAGGGAGAACCTTCGCGTCATGCCAGATATGATCCTTGCCCGCGTCTCGCAATCACTCGCCACCGAACAGTCTCTGGAAAGCCTGGTTCGGCAACTTCTGGAGATGCTGGAGATGGTGACCGAGATGGAATCGACCTATCTGACAAAGGTCGATCTCGACGCCCGTTTGCAACACATCTTGTATGCCCGTAACAGCAAGCAGATGCACATTCCTGAAGGGTTATCCGTGCCCTGGGATGAAACGTTGTGTAAACGTGCAATAGACGATAACTGTTTTTACAGTGATAACGTCCCGGAGCGCTGGCCGGATTGCACCGCCGCCCAGGCGCTGGAAATCACCACGTTTTTAAGTACGCCGGTTCATCTTCCGGATGGCACGTTTTACGGCACGCTGTGCGCCACCAGTAAGCAGCAACATAAATTGAGTCACCGTGGAGAACAGGTACTGCATCTGTTTGCCGGGCTTATCGCCCAGTATATTCAGAAAGAGTCTCTGGTTTCGCAACTGCAAGCGGCCAATGCGGCGCTTATCGCGTACTCGTATACTGACGCACTTACCCGCTTACCAAACCGACGGGCCATTTTTGAGAATATGGACACGCTTTTTTCTCTGGCCCGCCATCTGAATCGCAATGTCATTGTGGCGTATATCGATCTGGATCATTTTAAACAGATCAACGATCGCTATGGGCACGAAGCTGGCGACCAGTTTTTAATCCAGGTCGGCCAGCGCCTGACCGACTGGCGCAGTGAACACGACATTATTGGCCGTTTGGGCGGCGATGAGTTTCTGGCCGTGTGTCTTGCCGATGAAAATGACCTCAGTCTGCAAACGTTAAAAGAGCGCCTGCAACAACAGATTCGTGGGGAATACCAGGTCGAGGGCGAGGTTCTGTTTTACCCTGGCGCCAGCCTTGGCGTTATTGAAATCAATCCTCGTGAGACGGACGTTGACAGTGCCCTTCGCGCGGCGGATAGCGCCATGTATCAGGATAAAAAGCGCAAAGATAAAACACCTTTTGTCACGCACTGAGCCCTGCTATTCTGGCGCGTCATCAAATAACACAATCAGGTGGTAGCATGAGATTGGGTATTGTTTTTCCTGTCGTCATTTTTATTACAGCGGTTATTTTCTTAGCGTGGTTTTTTATTGGTGGCTATGCAGCCCCCGGAGCGTAACGGTGAAAAAAACAACGCTTATCATGATCGGCGTGGCCATTATTGCGCTACTGGGAACGGCGCTGGGTTGGTGGTAACGGCGGTCATGAGAAATAATAAAGGCCACCGTCGGTAGCCTTTTTATCTTGCGATACGCTTCGCTTAGCTTTTGATTTTTCTGTAGATAAACAGAACAACAATGGCACCAATAATGGCGACGGCAAAACTGCCAAAGTTGAAACCGTCAACTTTGCCAAATCCGAGAAGTGTGCTGATCCATCCCCCAACCACGGCACCGACGACCCCGAGAATGATCGTCATAAAGAAACCACCGCCATCCTTACCAGGCATAATCCACTTCGCCAGAATACCTGCAATAAGCCCAAAGATAATCCATGAAATAATGCCCATTCTTTCCTCACTTATGTTTTTACGTTAGCGATTAATTCGCTGCTAAAAAGAATAGCACATGGACAGAAAATTGAAATTTGTGATCACCATCACCTTTCATTATTTCACGTTCTCCCGTTATTCGATCAAATAAACACGCATAAAAGACAGGGTTGAAATGTTAGATGATAAAGATTATCTTTCTCATTACTAAATAGTTGAGTAAACAACTCAGGTATTTGGTACGACATTGCTCACATTGCTTCCAGTATGTTTTGCCCGCCTCAACGAGTGCGGGCTTTTTTTTGACATCTGCCCGTCATTTCTGTCGATTCGCCTGTCATTTCTCACACGTTTTCTCAGCAAAGCCCCGTCGTCTCTGGATTTCTGGTTTTGGCACAATTTATGCTTAGCTTCCCCTGTCGCTACGACAAAACGAAGTCCATCGCCTGTAATGCGCTGACTTCTTCTTCAATTCGCGCTATTTCAGCATTTAACAGGTCTGTTATTGATGAAAAAAATCACCAGTGTGTGCCCTTATTGCGGGGCCGGGTGCAAGCTCACGCTTGTTGTTGAAAATAACAAAATCATCCGCGCCGAAGGTGCAGAAGGTGTAACGAATCAGAATCAGCTCTGCCTGAAAGGATTTTACGGTTGGGATTTTCTTAACGACACACGTCTTCTGACGCCGCGTCTGACCCGCCCAATGATTCGCTATGAAAAAGGCGGCAAACTCACCCCCGTCAGTTGGGATGAAGCCATCCGCTACACCGCAACGCGTTTGTCAGAAATTAAAGCGGCCTTTGGCCCTCGCGCCATCATGACCACCGGTTCTTCCCGCGGGACAGGGAATGAGACGAACTACGTCATGCAGAAATTTGCCCGCGCCGTGCTGAATACCAACAATGTCGATTGTTGCGCTCGCGTGTGCCACGGCCCTTCCGTTGCCGGTTTGCAGGAGACGCTGGGCAACGGCGCAATGAGCAACGCGATCAGCGATATTGAAAACTCCAAATGCCTGCTCATTTTTGGCTACAACTGCGCCGACTCTCACCCGATCGTGGCGCGCCGGGTTATTAAAGCGCGCCAGAACGGCGCCAAAATTATCGTGTGCGATCCAAGACGCATTGAAACGGCCCGTATTGCCGATCAGCATCTGCAGTTAAACAACGGCTGCAATATGGCACTGGTCAACGCCTTTGGTTATGTCCTGATTGATGAGCAACTTTATGACAGGGAGTATGTGTTAAAACACACCGAAGGGTTCGATGCTTACTGGCAAACCGTGAAGGATTTTGCGCCAGAATCCGTCGAACATTTAACCGGCGTCCCTGCTCAACAGGTACGTCAGGCGATGCGTACATTCGCCGCTGCCCCTTCGGCGACGGTGATGTGGGGAATGGGCGTAACGCAGTTTGGTCAGGCTGTTGACGTCGTTCGCGGTCTGTCGAGCCTGGCCTTGCTGACCGGAAACCTGGGGCGTCCTCATGTCGGCGTCGGGCCGGTACGCGGTCAGAATAACGTGCAGGGGGCGTGTGATATGGGCGTATTGCCCAATCAATTCCCCGGTTATCAGGACGTGACGGATCCCGCAGTCAGAGAGAAATTTGCGCGCGCCTGGGGCATTGATGCCGCGCTGATGGACGATAGAGTCGGCACGCGGATTACTGAGGTGCCTCATCTGGCGCTCGAAGGTAAAGTCAAAGCTTACTACATCATGGGGGAAGACCCGCTGCAGACAGAGGCCGATCTCGGGCTGGTACGTTCAGGCTTCGACGCGCTGGATTTTGTCGTGGTGCAGGATATCTTCATGACCAAAACAGCAGAAGCGGCGGATGTGATCCTGCCCGCCACCTCGTGGGGTGAACACGGGGGCGTCTTTACCTGCGCCGATCGTGGTTTCCAGCGTTTTGAAAAAGCCATTGAGCCGACTGGAGATGTGAAGCGTGACTGGGAAATCATCAGCCTGCTCGCCACCGCCATGGGCTACCCCATGAAGTATGAAAATAATCAGCAAATCTGGGACGAGATGCGCGAGTTATGTCCGTTATTCTACGGTGTGACGTACGAAAAAATGGGCGACATGGGGCATATTCAGTGGCCGTGTCCTGACCTTGATCACCCCGGCACCCCGTATCTTTATCTGCACAGTAAATTTGATACGCCCAGCGGGAAAGGCAAGCTGTTTGCCGCCCCGTGGCGCGCACCTGCTGAAGTGCCGGATGAGGATTTCCCGATGGTGCTGTGCACTGTGCGTGAGGTCGGGCACTACTCCTGCCGTTCCATGACCGGTAACTGCGCGGCTTTACAGGCGCTGGCTGATGAACCGGGGAATGTGCAAATCAACGGGCTTGATGCACAAAAGCTGGGGATTCGTCACCGCGATCTGGTCTGGGTCAGTTCTCGTCGCGGCAAGGTTATCAGCCGTGCCGACGTCTCCGATCGTATTAACCGTGGCGCAGTCTACATGACGTATCAATGGTGGATTGGCGCCTGTAATGAGCTGACTCAGGATAACCTGGATCCCATTTCAAAAACGCCAGAAACAAAGTACTGCGCCGTGAAAATTGAGCCGATTGCCGATCAGCGCTGGGCGGAAAACTATGCTGTAGACGCTTACACGGCGATGAAATCGCGTCTCTGTGAGGCCATCGCGTAAACGTCATTATCTCGCCTGAGTCCGTCTTTGCGGACTCAGGCTTTCTGCATTGGCTAATGCGCTATTTCGCAAACTGCACATCACCGACCCGGGACGTGGCATACTCACCCGCTCTCTCCCGCTGCATAAACCCCAGCGTAATCAGAAATAATCCCAGCATAAACGGCAACTCATACAGTTCTTCAATCAGATCGGCATAGTGCAGGTCGTGCAGGAAAACGGGCGCCAGCAAACGATGATGCTCTACGGCGTCGGAAATCAAAAACGTCGCGGCGGTGATGACAAACAACCACAACGGGAACGGCTCTTCACGCAGTCGACGCACAATTTCGTGACGCAGCGTTTTCGAGAAAAATACCGGCAGTGCGAGTGCGGCGATCAATATCACCGAGATAACCCTGAAGATGATTCTGGGCTCGTCCGGGAAATAAGCGCGTCCCCAACTGGTGCTTCGCCCCAGCAGTACCAGCCACCATACAACGGCCCAGAGCCAAAACTGTTTTGCCCCTTCCGGGCGAGAGAGTGGCTTGATATACCAGGCGGTAAACAACGCGCCAAACAGCAACCATAGCGCTTGTCCATTTTCAATCCACGTCACCACGACGCCATCGAATAGGGGAAAATGCCAGTCTGCAGTGAAGGGGATAACCATCGCGGCCAGTACAAGCAGCACCGTTATCGAGGTGATTCGGGTATCAAGTTTCATAAGTATTTTTGTCTGTTCCGCTTTCGATACCTGAATCATAAGTTTTATGAATATTCATTCATTAGCAATCTATGCCATATTCTTAAGGTTTTCTTAATATTTTATTTCTGCTGATGTCAGCGGGTAAGCTAGTCTGCCAGCCCGTTAACAAAAAAGCCGCATAGCGCGATTATCACGCTATGCGGCTTAGAGGATTGAAAGCGTTGCGCTTTCGTTAGCGGGCTGAGTTACCAGCCGCAAACATCATGTTCATTTTCCGTGTCGTATGAACGCACGGTATTGACCAGGTCTTTGACGACTTCTGCGGCGATATCCGGCACCAGTAAGGTCATCGGCGCTTCGGTTTCATAATCGACCGAGACGCCATTACTGTTGTTGGTCACCGTCACGGTATACGTTGCTTTACCCATGATTTACTCCTTCCCGGTACGAATGACTTTCCGTTGGTTTGCGCTTTCCAGTAACACTTCCGGGGCAACGAAAAAATCGATGTTAAAGTAAGTGTCGTCACTCATCACTTCGATGTTATGCCACTTTTCCGGTGGAAAAACGCCAAACTGACCGGCTTCAATAATCATCACCTTTTCTGGCTCGGGACTGTGTTCATCGGCATATCCGAGATATTTGACCGCCCCCTGCATGACCGACAAACGGGGATACACGCCCGGTCGGGTTCCTTTATCAAGGTGGCGTTCGAAAATTCCGGCGGGTGCTGTCTCTTTGTTCCAGAATGGCGTGGCGCGTGTGTGAATATGATTCTGTGGAATTTGAAGCATTGTCTTCCCTCTTTCCATCAACAACGCAGCGTATTGTCATTCATCGCTGCTATAAGAAGGTTACTCCTCAAAATATGCATTTAAAATACCATTTATTGGTTATTTTAAAGGGTTATACACCAGGGTGGTATCTTGATTTACGGAGGAGAAAACAGAGGCCCGTCAGAATAAACGGGCCTGTCGGTATTACGACTGCAGCGTTGCCAGACGCGCGGCAAAGCCGACGAAAATCAAACCAATCAGAGAATTGCCGACTTTCGCCAGTTTCTTTTTAGTCCGAATATATTGCGTCACAAACGCCCCCGAAATAATCAGGAAGCTCAGGTAGAAGAAGCTCACCACTTCCAGCGAGATGGCCAGAATCAAAAATGACAGTCCCGTATGCGGCGCGTTCACATCAATAAATTGCACGAAGAACGACACGTAAAACAGGATCGCTTTTGGGTTGGTCAGGCTCAGAACTAAGGCGCGTTTAAAAATCGCACCAAAAGGAACATCCTCGCCAGCCGACGCGTTTTCTTTTGATTTCAGCGTCGCGTAGAGCATCTTTGCGCCAAGATAAAGCAGATACAATGCGCCGAGATAGCGAACAATACTAAACAGCACCGGCGTCGTTTTGATCATCGTCGCAACGCCGGCGTAAGCGAGAAACATCAGCACCGCATCGCCAATAAACACACCGCTTGCCGCGAGATAGCCACCTTTTATCCCACGCCCAACGCTATTTTTCAGCACAAAAAATGTATTAGGGCCGGGTACCAGAACGATAAAAATTGCCCCGACCAGATACGTCCAGTAATTGAGAACTCCATACTCTGCGAACACGTTAACCTCTTCCTGAAAAAAACAGATACGCCTGGCTGCAAAACAATATGCTAACGAATGCGCCTGATGATGGAAAGGAAAATCAGGGCACCCTTGCATACCCAGTGCATTACTCCGCAAAACAGGCAATATTGCAGATTATTTCACCACTGGTAGATCTGAAAACCGCGTGGTATAGCGTGGGGAGAGCATTTCCCGCTTCATTTGCCATTGCTGCTGCACTCCCTGCCCGGCAAAATAGAGGGTGCCTCTCCCCTTTTTGCTGTTGAGGTTATCCAGCACCGTCATTAATTTCTCACTGTTGGGGTGTGGGGCGTTTTCATCAAACAAGTTTAGCTGAGCAATCCCCTGGCTGAAAAAATCACTGAGCATGACGCCTGCTTTCATATAGCGAAAACCGTCTTTCCAGATCCTGTCCAGCGCACTGCTGGCAACGCGAATAATGTCGCGGGTATCCTGAGACGGAATCGTTAACTGACCACACGCCTGCGGCGCGTAAAATACCTCATTTTCGGCATGCGGGCTGGTTCGCATAAAGACGCTGATAGCGCAGCAGTACTGCCGTTCTGCCCGCAGTTTTTCCGCCGCACGCTCAGCGTACATACAGATCGCCTGATGCATCTCGTCGTACTGGGTAATGCGGTGGCCGAATGACCGGCTACAAATAATCTGCTGTTTGGTGGGGGCAAACTCATCAAATGCCAGGCAGGATTCCCCGCGCAGTTCACGCACGGTACGTTCCGTCACCACGCTGAAGTGTTTACGCATCACCCAGAGAGAGCTGTCAGCCAATTGCAGCGCCGACGTAATGCCCATCGCGTTGAGTTTCTTACTGGTACGCCGTCCAATCCCCCAGACCTCTTCAACTGGGACGTGCGCGAGAAGTTTTCGCTGACGCAACGTGTCTGAGAGATCGACCACGCCGCCGGTCTTTTGCCATGTTTTCGCTGCAAAATTGGCGACTTTTGCCAGCGTTTTGGTCTGCGCAATGCCGACGCCAACGGTCAATCCCGTGTTCTTTCGTATCTGATGACGAATCTGGCGCCCAAACACCTCGAGTGAATAGCCACGCCCGATGCCTGACAGATCGATAAATGCTTCATCAATCGAATAGACCTCTATCGACGGTGCCATTTCTGCCAGCGTCAGCATCACACGGTGGCTGAGATCGGCATAAAGCGCATAATTTGAGCTAAAAACCGCGACGTTCTGACGCCGTAATTCATCTTTCACTTTGAAATAAGGCGCTCCCATTTTTATGCCGAGCGCTTTTGCCTGTGCCGATCGCGAAATAATGCATCCGTCGTTATTTGAAACCACCACCACCGGTTTTCCCTCGAGATCCGGTCGAAAGACCGTCTCACAAGACGCATAGAAACTGTTTACATCAACCAGCGCGAACATGTCGGTGTGATTTCAAGGTAAAGGTTACAACGCCAAAGAGTTGCAGCTCTTCCTCGCTCTGCAACACGATGGGGGAATAATGCGGGTTGTGGGGAACGAGCTGAAGACGGGGCCGCGTGCGTAGCTCCTTCACGGTAAACTCCCCCGCCACGGCTGCCACCACAATATCGCCATGCGTCGCCGTCAACGAACGGTCAACCACCAGTAGATCGCCATCGCTGATACCGGCGCCCACCATCGAGTCACCGCTGACCCTGACGAAGTACGTTGCCCCCGGATGCTTCACCACCAGGGTATTAAGATCGAGACTGTCCTCAACATAGTCTTGCGCCGGGCTGGGAAACCCGCATGAAACACGCTCCAGAAACAGAGGTAACGTAATGATGGCATTACGTTCACAGGAAAAAATATCATTCATCACGGCCAAACCAATAAATACTGTACATATAAACAGTACGTTGTATTTGCCGATCAAATCAAGCGACTTATGCTACCAGTGAATGAACCCGTTGAAGTCACAACATATTCAGTTATCCATGCCCCGCCACGTTCCCCCTCAACGCGAGTCCTGACGACGGCGCTTAAACTGGCTGACATCAATGTTGTACTGCTTTAGCTTACGCCATAGCGTTGTACGCCCAATGTTCAAGATGCCGGACATCTCCTGTACACGACCGCCGGTAACCTGTGCCGCATGAATAATGGCGTCTTTCTCAATACCGGCAAAGGTCAGGTGGGTTGAGAGGCGCGTGCCGCCCTCTTCGACGCGTTCGGTGAAAAGATGTTCCGGTAAATGGCTCAACCGGATATGCCCGTTGTCGCAACTCATGGCGATGTTTTCGATAACGCTGAGCAACTCAAAATCATTCCCCGGCCAGGCGCACTCCACCAGTTGCGCCATCGCATCATCTTCTATCTTCAGGCGCGTTGAGAAACGTTTCTCAAGACGCGCCAGTGTATTACGCACCAGCGCTGGAATACTGTTTCGCCGCATTCGAAGCGGCGGAATGGTGATTTCAAAGGCATGTAACGCGTAGTAAAGCTGGCGACTAAAGCGGTTTTGTTCCACCAGCAACGCGAGATCCAGCGTCGTAGAGGCGATGACTTTCACATCGACAGGAATCAGCCTGCGGGCATCAAGACGCGTTAATACCCCTTGCTTGAAAACCTGCAGAAGCGCCGATTGCAACTCCGGCTCCAGATATTCAATTTTCTCCAGAAACAGCGTACCGCCGTTGGCCAGCTCCAGACGACTTAAACGCCCGCCCTCCGTCGCGCCATCGCTATCGCCCTGTCCGAGGACGGTATCGGCATACAACTGACAGTTCACTGCAATATAGGGGCCTTCCGCACGCTCGCTTTCATTATGAATAGCCTGGCTGAGCTGTTCTTTGCCGACCCCTTCCTCCCCGCAAAGTAGCACCGGGAAGCGCCCCCGCGCGGCCTGACGCCCAAAATGCAGTAAGCGTCGGGTATCAGGATCGTCGCCCGGCATCTGTGCAAAGGTGTGGCTCACTTTTCCCAATTGGCTGGTCATCAACTGACGCATCTGTTCGACAGGATGGAGCAGCAGAATAAAACTGGCCCCCTGAGCCTCAATAATCGGTTTCAGGGTGATGACCGCATCCACAAATTGATGCTGACTTTCAAACGTGACTTCGACATGGTTAAGCTGGCGCATTTGCCGGATTGCACGCTGTAAAACGGCAGGCAGCGTGACCAGCTCAGTGATTGTTTTTCCCTGGCTCGACTGGGCATCCAGATGCAGTAATCGCGCGGCCTGCGCATTCAGAAATTGCAGCGTTCCCTGCTCATTCCAGGCCATCACGCCGTCGACCATCCCTTCGAGCAGGCCGTATAGCTGATTCAGATGGCGATTAGACTCGGTCAGCAGGTTGTCGGTCAGCAGCGAATTGCCCACTTCACGCGCTATCGCCAGCGTCAGCGGCAGATCGGACGCCGCCTCCTGCCCAACGGGACAACACAAGGCGATGGAACCCGACTGGCGACCGTGGTTATCAAAAATAGGCGTGGCGAAGAAACTCCAGCCAGACAGCATCCGTTTGAAATGTTGTTCGCCAGACGTTTGAATCGGCTGTCCAAGCGCAGACGCCAGAGAGAGCGCACAGGTGCCAATAAGACTTTCCGCACAGTAGGCGCCGTTGTTAAACCCCAGTTCGCCAAGCTGTTGCAGCGTGAACGGATCGCCGCAGCGACTCAGAATGCAGGCCGACTCATCAAGAATGAATAGCCCACATCCCCGGGGAGACATGTATTCCCAGGCATCCTCCAGCGCCGCTTGCCCCAACGCCAGCAGTGCGGTCTTTCGCCGGCAAATAGAGTCAAACGTCAGCCCCTGTGCCTGATGCGGCGCTACCCAGGGCTCCCGCTGCATCATTGTGCTGCAGCGTTGCCACGAGGCGCTAAGAACGCCAGAAACGGCGTTGTCGTCGGTTTGATGTAGAGTCGCCATGTTTTCTCCGCGCGCCCAGGCGCACCTTTCCACGTCCCGGTGACCGGGAACCTTTTTCGCCTTTAGCGGCGGCAAAGAGGGTTGAATCTCTCATTTTTGCCGAAAAATTCATCTTCGCGTTCCATTATGAAACATAAACAGAAATATATGTTCCGTATTGAAACATTTATTTGTGGAATTTTCTTTTCGCGTCGCTACGGCACAATGATCGTATCGGCAGCATGTGGTCGCCGTGTCGTTGTCCATAACCGATACACCCACTCAGATGCCTGCAATGCGTCCCCTTGCGCAGCCATCTCATGACGACCTACGGAGCACAAAAAATGAAAAAATTGATTAACCGTGTCGAAGATGTCCTGAATGAACAACTGGCCGGTATGGCAAAAGCCTTTCCTACACTGACGCTGCATCAAGACCCGGTGTATGTCACCCGTTCAGACGCCCCTGTGCAAGGAAAAGTGGCGCTGCTGTCGGGCGGCGGTAGCGGACATGAACCCATGCACTGCGGCTACATTGGTCAGGGGATGCTTTCCGGCGCCTGCCCGGGTGAAATTTTCACCTCTCCGACGCCGGACAAAATGTTTGAATGCGCGATGCGTATCGACGGCGGTGAAGGTGTTCTGCTGATTATCAAAAATTACACCGGCGACATTCTTAATTTTGAAACGGCCACCGAGCTTCTGCACGACAGTGGTGTGAAGGTAACGACCGTCGTCATTGATGATGATGTGGCGGTCAAAGACAGCCTCTATACCGCCGGTCGCCGGGGAGTGGCAAACACAGTTTTGATTGAAAAACTGGTCGGGGCGGCGGCAGAACGCGGTGATTCGCTGGAAGCCTGCGCAGAACTGGGACGTAAACTCAACAACCTCGGCCACTCCATTGGCATCGCGCTGAGTGCATGTACGGTGCCTGCCGCCGGGAAACCCTCGTTTACCTTGCAGGATAATGAGATGGAGTTTGGCGTGGGTATTCACGGCGAACCGGGTATTGACCGTCGGGCTTTCACCTCTCTCGATAAAACCGTCGATGAAATGTTCGACACCTTGCTGGAAAACGGTGCCTACAGCCGTACGTTACGCCACTGGGATCCCGTTCAGGGCGTATGGCAAGAAGACAAACAGGCCAAGCAACCGCTGCAACGCGGCGATCGCGTGATTGCGTTGGTCAACAATCTTGGCGCGACGCCGTTATCCGAGCTATTCGGGGTCTATAACCGACTCGAAAACCGTTGTCAGGACGCGGGCATTCGCATCGAACGCAATCTGATCGGATCGTACTGCACCTCCCTGGATATGGTCGGATTTTCCATCACCCTCTTAAAAGTGGACGATGAGACGCTGGCATTATGGGATGCCCCGGTACATACCCCGGCCCTCAACTGGGGTAAATAAGGAGATTTTTTATGTCGCTCAACAGAACGCAAATTGTTAACTGGCTCTACCTGTGCGGTGAAATCTTCACCAAAGAGAGGGATTTTCTCACCGGGCTCGACAGAGAAATTGGCGATGCTGACCACGGTTTAAACATGCATCGCGGATTCAGCAAAGTGGTCGAAAAATTACCCGCGATTGCCGACAAAGATATCGGTTTCATTTTGAAAAATACCGGCATGGTGCTGCTCTCCAGCGTCGGGGGGGCCAGCGGCCCACTGTTTGGCACCTTTTTCATTCGCGCCGCTCAGGTGACTCAGGCTCATCAAAGTCTGACTCTCGACGAGGTCTATGCAATGGTGCGCGAGGGCGCTGAGGGAGTGGTCAGCCGGGGCAAAGCCGAACCGGGTGATAAAACGATGTGCGATGTCTGGCTACCGGTAGTGGAATCCTTGCGCCACTCTTGCGAACAGGCGCTGTCCGTACCGGCAGCGCTGGAGGCCGCCCATCATCAGGCACAAGCGGCGGCGCAAAGCACCATCGCCATGCAGGCGCGCAAAGGTCGCGCCAGCTACCTTGGCGAACGCAGTATCGGTCACCAGGATCCGGGAGCGACTTCCGTCATGTTTATGATGCAATGTCTGGCGACCGCCGCCAGAGAGTAAGGGGAATACGATGGTAAACCTGGTCATTGTCTCTCATAGCGCCCAACTGGGCGAAGGCGTTGGGGAGTTAGCCCGACAGATGTTGATGGGGGGAAGCTGCAAACTCGCGGTTGCTGCGGGTATTGATGACCCGCAAAACCCCATTGGCACCGACCCCATCAAAGTGATGGAAGCCATTGAGTCCGTGGCTGACACAGACCACGTGCTGGTGATGATGGATATTGGCAGCGCGCTGTTGAGCGCAGAAACGGCGCTGGATTTACTCGATCCGGCTATTGCGGCGAAAGTGCGTCTGTGTGCCGCGCCGCTGGTTGAGGGAACGCTCGCGGCGACCGTGAGCGCAGCAACAGGCGCCGGTATCGATAAAGTCATTAGTGACGCCATGAACGCCCTTGACGCCAAACGTGAGCAACTGGGTTTACCCTCGCCGTTCGAAGCAAACAACCCCACGACGGCATTCTCCGTCCACGACAGTGAAGCGCGTTCGCTTGCCGTCGTCATCAAAAATCGTCACGGACTCCACGTAAGACCCGCTTCACGGCTGGTCGCCACCCTGTCGGGCTTTAACGCCGACATGCTGCTGGAAAAAAACGGTAAATGCGTCACGCCAGATAGCCTGAATCAAATCGCCCTGCTGCAAATACGCAGTAACGACACCCTGCGGCTGATTGCCAAAGGGGAACAGGCAGACGAGGCGCTGGCGGCGTTCAAACAGCTTGCCGCTGAGAATTTTGGCGATGCGCTGGAAGAGAGCGGGTCTGGCGATCCGACGCACCCGTTACCCGATCCGGTGACCGGCACCGCGTTTTGCTATGCGCCCGTCCTGCCAGACATCGCCAGTAGCACGACCGCCTCTGTGCAGTATGAACAGCAGCGTCTTCGCGCCGCCATCCGGATTACGCTCGACGACCTCAGCGCATTGACGGCGCTGGCGGAAGAAAAATACTCCGCGGATCTGGCCGCTATTTTCTCCGGGCACCACACGTTGCTGGACGACCCGGAACTGTATGACATGGCCAGCGAGTTCATTCTTCATCAGCACTATAGCGCAGAAGCGGCGTGGCAACGTGTACTGAACGACCTCAGAGAGCAGTATCAACATCTTGACGATGCCTATTTGCAGGCGCGTTACATCGACATTGACGATCTGCTCCACCGTTCGCTTCAGCATCTGAGTGGCATAAAGGCACAAATGCCCCTCTTCACTCGCCCGACGGTTGTGCTCGCAGACAATATTTTCCCGTCCACCGTGGTGCTGTTCGACCCGCAATGCGTGAAAGGGATCGGTCTGAGTGCCGGCAGCGAGATGTCGCACTCCGCGCTCATCGCCCGTGAGATGGGCATCGGCTGGCTTTGTCAGCAGGGTGAGTCAGTCAGTACGCTGAAGACCGGAGATACGATCACGCTGGATCTCGCCAACCGCCGTATTCTGCGCTCAGAGTAACCCCATAAATAGCGCGTCCTTGCCCGGAAAAGGCCGCGCTATTCATGTCATGCCCTACGGCGAGAAATGCCCGTGAGTTCCCAAAATGTCGGTTCAATCACGCGCAGAGGGCAATCGTGGACTAAGGTTTTCTCAAGGTAAATGCCGTTAACTCAGGCACACCGCTAAGGAGGAACCTCAATGATAACCCCAGCTATTCACCAACCAGGCCGGCTGTCTTTCATGATTAAACTGGCCCTGACGGGGACGTTTCTGACGCTCGCCTCGCTGTCTGTTCACGCACAAGAACAGAATGACAGTCTGCCGCAACCCCCGGATATTCTGCTAGGCCCGCTATTCAATGATGTGCAGACCGCCAAACTATTCCCCGATCAGAAAACGTTTGCCGACGCCGTTCCCAACAGCGATCCCCTGACGATCCTTGCCGATTATCGTATGCAAAAAAGTCAGTCTGGCTTTGATTTACGCCATTTTGTCGACGTGAATTTTACGCTGCCCAAAGAGGGGGAAAAATACGTTCCTCCGGACGGACAATCACTGCGTGAACATATTGACGGGCTGTGGCCGGTGTTGACCCGCTCGACAAAAAGCGCGGGGAAATGGGACTCTTTGCTGCCGCTGCCTGAACCTTATGTCGTGCCCGGCGGGCGCTTTCGGGAGATCTATTACTGGGATAGTTATTTCACGATGCTGGGACTGGCTGAAAGCGACCACTGGGATAACGTGGCGAATATGGTCGCCAATTTCGGCTACGAAATTGACAGTTGGGGGCATATTCCCAACGGCAACCGCAGCTATTATTTAAGCCGTTCACAACCCCCCTTCTTCGCATTTATGGTGGAGTTGCTGGCGCAACATGAAGGCGATGATGCCCTGAAAAAATATCTGCCGCAGTTGCAAAAAGAGTATGCCTGGTGGATGGAAGGCGCAGAGTCTCTTCAGCCGGGGCAACAACATAAGCGGGTGGTCAAACTTGACGATGGCACGGTGTTGAACCGTTACTGGGATGAGCGTGACACGCCGCGTCCGGAATCCTGGGTAGAAGACATCGCCACCGCGAAGAGCAACCCGAATCGCCCAGCCACGGAAATTTATCGTGACCTGCGAGCGGCGGCCGCCTCCGGCTGGGATTTTAGCTCACGCTGGATGGATGATCCGCAACAACTCAGTACCACCCGCACCACCAGTATCGTCCCTGTCGACCTCAATGCGCTGCTGTATAAAATGGAAAAAATTCTCGCCCGCGCCAGTAAAGCCGCCGGTGACGATGCCAAAGCCAGCCAGTACGAAACCCTCGCCAGTGCGAGACAAAAAGGGATCGAAGACCATCTGTGGAATGCCAAAGAGGGGTGGTACGCTGACTACGATCTGAAGAGCAAGAAAGTCCGTAATCAACTGACGGCGGCGACGCTGTTCCCGCTGTATGTGAATGCCGCGGCCAACGATCGGGCCAGTAAAGTGGCGGCGGCAACCCAGGCGCATTTACTGCAACCTGGCGGCCTTGCCACAACCTCGGTAAAAAGCGGACAACAGTGGGATGCGCCCAATGGTTGGGCGCCGTTACAGTGGGTCGCGACCGAAGGGTTGCAGAATTATGGTCAGGATACAGTTGCCATGGATGTCAGTTGGCGTTTTCTGACCAATGTTCAACACACCTGGGAGCGCGAGAAAAAGCTGGTCGAGAAGTATGATGTCAGCAGCACCGGGACGGGTGGCGGCGGCGGTGAGTATCCGCTACAGGATGGGTTTGGCTGGACTAACGGCGTGACCCTGAAAATGCTCGATATTATCTGCCCGAAAGAAAAACCGTGCGACAACGTCCCCGCAACGCGCCCGACACCGGCAGACGCCGCTGCGCCTGCGCCACAAAAACAGACCACGCCCTGAAATCCGTAAACAGGATGAACTGACCCGGCAGAACGCCGGGTCAGCTTTTATCAGAAACTGTAGCTCGCGCCGACCTGAACCGTGCGATCGCGCCCGATCCAGCAGTTGGTGCTGTCATAACAGCTAAAAGTTTCTTTGTTGGTGATGTTCTGCGCGCTGGCTTTCAACGTGACGCCAGTCAGCGACGGCAGCGCTTCTCCCAGACGATACGATACGGCCATATCGTACTGTGTGGTGCCGCCAAGTTTGCCCCCTTTGTTATCCGGCGAGATCTCCATCGGCCCGGTATAACGCGCCCCGGCACCAATGTTCAGCCCTCGCAGAACCGTCTCATCAAAGGTGTAGTCGCCCCACAGGTTAAACGCATTTTCGGGTACCTGCGTCGGGCGTTTACCTTCGTAAGTCTCATCTTCGGTATTGATGGCATGGGTATAGGCGTAGTTGGCGATCAGCGTGATGTTATCCGCCGGGCGGCTCACGACAGACACCTCAGCCCCTTTCGACTCTATCTCGCCGGTCTGACGGTAATCCCAGGTTGGCGTGGCGGAAAGGACGTTTTTCTGGCGAATGTTAAACACCGAGGCGGTAAGCGTGGTGGCATATTCTGCCAGCAGGTATTTCACCCCGCCCTCCACCTGCTTGCTGGTGGTCGGCTTCACATCTTTTCCCGTCAATGTGCCTTGTGGCGAAATCGGTTTGAAACCTTCGGAATAGCTGATGAACGGGGAAATACCATTTTCGAAGGCGTACAGCGCGCCAAGACGTTTGGTGACGCGATCCTGCGAGATCCATGTTTTCTCGCCATTTTGCATATCATCCGTGGTCGTGGAACGGTAGTCGTCATACCGCACGCTCGCCAGCAGATTCAGCCCGCCAAATTCCACCTGATCCTGCAAATAGTAGCCATTCTGCTGGTAGGAAAGTCGGTTTTTCTGCGCGGTATAAAGCCCGAGTTCATCGCTGTGAATTTGATCATAATTCGGATCGCGCATATCGATCCCCGGCGTATTGCTGGCATAACGATACAAGTAATGGCTGTCGAGTTTTTGGTAGTCAAAACCCGCCAGCAAATGGTGTTTCCAGTCACCCAGCGCAAAGGTTTTGGTCACCTGGTTGTCGATATTAAAACTCTTCAAATCTTCATCGGTAGTGTAGGCAAAACGATTTAACTCCCACACCGGATTCGTGCCATTCCCGGTTGAGTAGACGCTGCGCTGATGGGTATCGACATCAAAATAGCGGGCTTTCTGCGTAAAGCCCCAGCCGCTGTCAAACTGGTGTTCAAAACTGTATCCCAGCATCCATTGCCGCTGTTTGAAGCCACTCCACTCATCCCCGGCATAGTCCCGGGAATCGGCATAACCTGAGCGCAAATAGGCAATGGGCAGCGGGTTGGAAGGCGACAACGACGGCGTGTTCTGCGCCAGCGCATCGATGGTCAGGCGCGTTTTATTATCCGGCTGCCAGGTCACTGACGGCGCGACAAGATAGTTTTCATAACGGGTGGTGTGCGGCTGATCGTCGCCTTCCGTCGCTTTGCCCAGCAGTCGGTAGTTCCAGTCGCTGTCGTTGATTTGCCCGGTCGAGTCCAGATAACCTTCTTTCAAATTGCGGGTTCCGGTCGTCAAGCCCATTTCCGTTTTTTGTTCCGCTTGCGGCTTTTTCCCCTGGATGTTAACCAGCCCGCCGGGCGATCCATTCCCATAAAGCACCGATGCCGGACCTTTCAGAATATCCACGCTTTCAATCAGCAGAGGATCGATCCGCGCTTTGGTATTACCGGTCACGTTATAGGGGAGCTGTAAGCCGTTGTAGTACTCCTGCTCGACCGTAAAGCCCCGAATTTTGTACTCGCTCATGTACGAAGTACTGCCCCGTACCTCCGTAGAAACGCCCGGTGCGTAGCGTAGGATCTCATTCACCGAGTTCGCGTGGCGCTGCGCGATCTCTTTACTGTCGATGGTGTTAATGACCTGCGGCGTTTTGCTTTCCGGCACAGCCGACTTGGTGGCACTGTTGGTCCAGGCGGGCAGCAGACTCTCCTGACCGGCGGCTGTCACGACAATGGTTGATTCTTCGGCATAAGACGGGAGTGTCAGTGCCAGGGTGATACATCCAGAGAGTGCGCGCAATGTAAAACAACGGGTGGTTTTCATGGGTGAATTATTATATGAAAAATGGAATGACAATTATTCGCATTTTCATTAACAAATCAAGCGATACCTCCCCCTTTACATTCACGTAGTTATGGAACCAGCAGAAAGAAAAACGGCCCCCGCAGGAGCCGTTCTGTTAATTTCGCCGCAGGAGTCGAAAGACGCCCAGCACAAGAATCGCACCAACGACGGCCACCAGGAAACTATTAAAATTGAATCCACTGATACTGCCGCCAATACCAAACATGGTCGCCAACCATCCACCGACAACCGCACCCACGATACCGAGAATGCAGGTCAGGATAAAACCTCCACCATCACGGCCCGGCATGATCAGTTTGGCGATAACACCTGCAATCAGACCAAAAACAATCCAGGCAATAATTCCCATTTTCAGGCCCTCTTTCCAGTGAACGCATGCGCAAGACGTTCTTGCACTCGCACCCTAAGTATAGGCAAGCCACGATTCTGCGCTTTTGGACGCCGCCTTAATTCGTTCAGTTTGAAAAAAAATTTCACCCATTTGTATTAAGTTCTGTCGCGCGATGCCGATAACTGACGACAGTCTGTCAGGTATCCAGGAGTCATTAGGCGTGAGTCATTACCATGAGCAGTTCCTGAAACAAAATCCATTGGCGGTGTTAGGCGTTCTTCGTGATCTCAATAAACATCAGGTTCCGTTGCGCATTTCGTGGTCAGGAGGCCAGTTCATCAGCAAAATTCTCGCGGTCAGCCCGGAGAGTCTGGTGATGGATTTCGGCAGTCAGGAGAATGAAAACCTCGCGGCTCAGCGCGCCAGACACATCACCATTACCGCCGAAACTCAGGGCGCAAAAGTCGAATTTACGCTACCGCAGTTGCAGAGCGGTGAATACCAACAGCTTCCGGCATTTATCACTGCGCTACCGCCCGCGCTGTGGTTCGTACAACGACGCGAATATTTCCGTATCTGCGCCCCGCTGCATCCTCCCTACATCTGCTCAGCAAAAATGCCGGACAACAGCACGCTGCGTTTTCGCTTATTCGATCTCTCTCTCGGGGGCATGGGTGCACTGCTGGAAGGCGCGAAACCCGAAGGGTTAAAAGAGGGAATGCGATTTTCTCAGATTGAACTCAACATGGGCGAATGGGGCATTTTCCATTTTGACGCGCAGCTCATCTCGATTAGCGAGCGTAAAGTGATCGACGGGAAAAATGAAACAATCACCACTCCCCGCCTGAGTCTGCGTTTTCTTAACGTCAGCCCGGCGGTGGAGCGGCAATTACAGCGGATTATCTTTTCGCTGGAGCGCGAAGCGCGGGAAAAAGCGAATAAAGTGCGCGAGTAACATCAGTCCCGGTTACATGGCATTCAGCGCTTGCTGAAGTTTCCAGATGTAGCGCGGTGCCTGTGGCGCAGGATGGTTATCGGCAACATGGTCGATAAACTCATCAGGGTCAAGATCGTTGATCTTGCTGACAGCTTTTTTCCGGTCAGAGGAGAAGGTACGCAGCAGCGCGCCAGCCCCGTTCGCGTAGGAAACCACCAGCGCGTATTGCATCACCTGCGGATCTTCGATGCCGGCCAGCGGCCCGTTTTCCAGAATACTCAAATAGGCGGCGCCCATGGAGATATTACGTTCCGGGTTTTTCAACTCGCTGGTCGACGGCTCGCCGCTCCACCCCATCCGGCGATAGACATCCCGCCCGGAGGTAGAGGCTTTCAACTGCATCAATCCTACGGCATTCGATTTACTGACCGCATTAGGATTACCGCCGGACTCAATCGCGATAATCGCAGTGATAAGCTTCGGGTCCACGCCCCAGGCCGCACCGGCTTTTTCGCTGATCGGCATCCATTGCATCGCGCGTTTGACCGGAACTTCCGCATTCCAGGGCGGATTTTTATAATCCTGCTTTGAACTACAACCCGCCAGTAACACGATTAAAAATGCAAACCATCTCAATTTCACTTCGTCTATCCTTTTCGCCGGAATCCATCGTTGAGGTGACAACAACACAACGTTACGCTGAAACTTCAGCAGGCCGGATAAGCAAAGCGCTATCCGGCAAAACGTTCTAATATATGCGGCATGATATACATTTGCATTCTATTGTCAGCAAGGAATTGCCATGTCTTTGTTTCATTTAATTGCGCCATCGGGCTACTGCATCAACCAACAAGCCGCATTACGCGGGCTTACGCGTCTTAGGGAAACGGGGCATCAGGTAAATAACGCCGCCGTCATCCATCGCCGTGAACAGCGCTTTGCCGGAACGGAAGCAGAACGGCTGGACGACGTTAATTCCCTCGCCAGCCTGACCACGGCCGATACGATTGTGATGCCGGTGCGTGGCGGTTATGGCGCCAGCCGTTTGCTGGAGAACATTGACTGGCAAGCCCTGACAGCCCGACAGCAGCACAACCCGTTACTGATCTGCGGGCACAGCGACTTTACCGCCATTCAGTCTGGTTTACTCGCCCAGGGCAATGTCATCACCTTTAGCGGCCCGATGCTGGCGGCCAACTTTGGCGCTGAAGAGATGAACGCCTTCACGGAATACCATTTCTGGCTCGCGCTACGCAACGCGCAATATACCGTGGAGTGGCAAGGCCTGGGGCCAGCCTGTCAGACCGAAGGAACGCTGTGGGGCGGCAATCTGGCGATGTTGATTTCGCTCATCGGCACACCGTGGATGCCGAAAATTGAAAACGGCATCCTGGTGCTGGAAGACATTAATGAGCATCCCTTCCGCGTTGAGCGTATGCTGTTGCAACTGCTTGATGCCGGTATTTTAAATCGGCAAAACGCGATAGTGCTGGGCAGCTTTAGCGGCAGTACGCCAAACGAGTATGATGCGGGTTACAGCCTCGACGCGGTATACGCCTTTTTGCGCTCACGTCTGTCCGTGCCGCTGATGACGGGTCTGGATTTTGGTCATGAGCAACGCACCGTGACCCTGCCATTAGGCGCACACGCGGTACTGAAAAATACAAAAGAAACGACCCAACTCACGATATCGGGTCACCCTGTACTCAAATCGTAAAAAATCGGTCCGAAAGCGCAGAGCCTGACCCGTCAGGCTTTCAGCAAAGCGCTGTTTCTGTCGTTTTTGTGTTAGGGTTTATTATTAAGAAACAGCGTAATTCAGGAGTAACCGAACGTTGGATGCCGCAGCAATCATTAGTCTGTTTATTTTGGGTTCAGTTCTCGTAACCTGCAGTATTTTATTAAGTTCATTCTCATCCCGCCTCGGCATCCCTATTCTGGTTATTTTTCTCGCTATCGGTATGCTCGCAGGCGTGGACGGCGTGGGCGGTATCCCCTTTGATAACTACCCGTTTGCTTACATGGTCAGTAACCTTGCGCTGGCGATCATTTTGCTGGATGGCGGGATGCGCACACAGGCCAGCTCTTTTCGCGTTGCGCTGGGGCCGGCCTTATCGCTGGCCACCGTGGGGGTTCTTATCACCTCCGGATTAACCGGAATGATGGCGGCATGGCTGTTTCACCTTGATCTCATCGAAGGGCTGCTGATTGGCGCTATTGTTGGCTCAACGGATGCGGCGGCGGTATTTTCATTGCTGGGCGGTAAAGGGCTAAACGAACGTGTGGGGTCTACGCTGGAGATCGAGTCCGGAAGTAACGATCCGATGGCGGTGTTTCTGACCATTACGCTGATTGCGATGATCCAGAATCATGAGACGAGTCTGAGCTGGATGTTTGCAGTCCATATTATCCAACAGTTTGGCCTGGGGATTATGCTCGGCTTAGGCGGCGGCTACCTGCTTTTACAGATGATTAACCGCATATCGCTGCCCACCGGTCTGTATCCTCTGCTGGCGCTCAGCGGCGGGATCCTGATTTTCGCCGTCACCACCGCGCTGGAAGGCAGCGGCATACTGGCGGTGTACCTGTGTGGATTCCTGCTCGGCAATCGCCCGATTCGCAACCGGTTTGGGATCCTGCAAAACTTTGACGGCCTCGCCTGGCTGGCGCAAATCGCCATGTTCCTGGTGCTGGGGCTGCTCGTCAATCCTTCGGATCTGCTACCGATTGCCGTTCCGGCGTTGCTATTGTCGGCCTGGATGATTTTCGTTGCCCGCCCGTTGTCGGTCTTCGCCGGGCTGCTGCCCTTTCGCGGCTTTAATCTGCGCGAGCGGACGTTCATCAGTTGGGTTGGCCTGCGGGGGGCGGTGCCGATTATCCTCGCGGTCTTCCCGATGATGGCCGGACTGGAGAATGCGCGGTTGTTCTTTAATGTCGCGTTCTTCGTGGTGCTGATCTCCCTGCTGCTTCAGGGCACGTCGCTCGCCTGGGCGGCCAAAAAAGCCAAAGTGGTGGTTCCCCCTGTCGGTTGGCCCGTCTCTCGCATGGGGCTGGACATCCACCCGGAAAACCCCTGGGAGCAGTTTGTTTATCAGCTTAGCGCCGACAAATGGTGCGTTGGCGCGGCGCTGCGCGATCTGCACATGCCAGAGGATACCCGCATTGCCGCCCTGTTTCGCGATAATGCCCTGTTTCATCCAACCGGCAGTACTCGCCTGCGTGAAGGCGACGTTCTGTGCGTGATTGGCCGCGAGCGTGACCTGCCCGCATTGGGGAAACTGTTCAGCGAGTCGCCGCCCGTGGCGTTGGATCAGCGCTTCTTCGGCGACTTTATTCTGGAAGCCAGCGCCAAATATGCTGATGTGGCGCTGATTTACGGGCTGGACGATGGCACAGAGTACCGCGATAAGCAGCAGACGCTGGGTGAAATTGTTCAGCAATTGCTTGGCGCCGCCCCGGTGGTGGGTGACCAGGTGGAGTTTGCTGGCATGATCTGGACAGTGGCGGAAAAAGAAGACAATGCGGTACTGAAGGTCGGTGTGCGTGTCGCGGAGGATGAAGCGGAATAACAGAACCCGTTGCCGGATGTCGCTAACGCTAATCCGGCAACGGGCATCTGGTGATAGGCCGGATGATACGCCTCAGCATCGTCATCCGGCGGCACGAAACGTTACACCGTCACAACCGGTACACGTAGCGCTAACGCGCACATTAACTCATAGCCCACCGTGCCTGCCGCACTGGCAACGTCGTCAATTTTTATCTCTTTGCCCCACAACTCCACCGGTGTGCCAATCCCCGCCTGCGGACACGGCGTGAGATCCACCGCCAGCATATCCATTGATACCGTCCCCACCGTTCCCGTGCGTACACCGTCGACAAGAACGGGGGTTCCGCTCGGCGCATGGCGCGGATAGCCGTCCGCATAACCGGCAGCGACAATACCGATGCGCTGTTCGCCACGGGCGGTATAACGCCCGCCATACCCCACCCGATCGCCTGCTTTCAGGGTCTGTACGCCAATGATTTCGCTGCGAAGGGTCATCACCGGCTTCAGCCCGGTATTGGCGATATCCTGCCACTCTCCTGACGGCGACGCGCCATACAGAATGATACCCGGGCGCACCCAGTCACAATGCGCCTCAGGATGCCAGAGCGTGGCCGCCGAGTTGGACAACGAGCGACGGCACTCCAGTCCTTCCGTGGCCTGAGATACCCGGGCCATGGCGTCACGGATGCCGTCCGGATGCTCGGCATCCGCAAAGTGCGACATCAGCGTCATTTCGCCGACATTCGGCAACGCACGCAGTTGCTGCCAGACGGTTTGCACTCTTTCCGGCAGAAACCCCAGGCGGTTCATGCCGGTATTGACCTTCAGATAGACATCCAGCGGCGCGTTTAATCGGGCATTCTGTAGCGCCTTCAACTGCCAGTTGCTGTGTACGCTGGTCGTCAGACGATATTTGTCGTACAACGCCAGATCCTCTGCGTGGAAAAAACCTTCCAGCATCAGTATCGGCCCTTTCCAGCCGCGTTCCCGCAGGGTGACCGCTTCCTCCAGATTGAGCAAGGCAAAGCCGTCGGTCGCGCCCAGAGCCGACCAGACGCGATCAATGCCATGCCCATACGCATTGGCCTTTACCACCGACCAGATACGGGAGTTCGGTGCTGCCTGGCGCGCAATCCCCAGGTTTTGTTTCATCGCCTGCAGGTCAAGGCTGGCCAGTATAGGACGAGTCATCCGGATTCCTTATTAGCTATGTGCGCCATGCAAATGTCGTGGACGTGAGGGGGTAAATCCCGGCTGGTAACGCGCAACGCTCAGGTCATCGTAAGGGATAGCCGGCGTCCGCCCGGAAAGAATGTCGCTCAGCAATTGCCCCGAGCCACAGGCCATCGTCCACCCCAGCGTGCCGTGTCCGGTGTTCAGCCACAGATTTTTGAAGTGGGTACGCCCGACGACTGGCGTACCGTCTGGCGTCATCGGTCGCAGCCCAGTCCAGAACGTAGCCTGTTCAACATGCCCGCCGCGTGGGAAGAGATCGCGTACGACCATCTCCAGGGTTTCGCGACGCGGTTGCAGCAGTTCGGTATTAAAGCCCACTATTTCCGCCATCCCGCCCACACGGATGCGGTTATCAAAACGGGTAATCGCAATTTTGTAGGTTTCATCAAGGATCGTAGACACCGGCGCGCCATCCTCCTGCGCCACCGGAATGGTCAGCGAATAGCCTTTTAGCGGATAAACAGGAATATCGACAATCCCTTTCAGCATCGCCGTCGAGTAAGAGCCAAACGCCATCACATACGCATCGGCCTTAATAATTTCCTCGCCGCACTTCACGCCATAAATCTGCTCGCCCTCATAAAGCAACTTTTCCACCGGCGTGTTGAAACGGAATTTCACGCCCGCCTGCTCCGCCATCAGCGCCAGTTGTTGGGTAAATAGCTGGCAATCGCCGGTTTCATCATTCGGTAACCGCAGGCCACCGGTCAGCTTGTGCGCCACTTCCGCCAGTGCCGGTTCGACTTCCGCCAGGCGGCTGGACTCCAGCAACTGATACGGAACGCCTGCGTCTTCGAGTACGGCAATATCGCGGGTCGCGTTGTCGTACTGCTGCTCGGTGCGGAACAGTTGCAGAGTTCCGCCCTGACGGCCTTCATACTGAATGCCGGTTGATGCGCGCAACGCTTTCAGACAGTCACGGCTGTATTCCGCCAGACGTACCATGCGTCCTTTGTTTTCCATGTAATGGCTTGTGTCACAGTTACGCAACATTTGCCACATCCATTTAAGTTGAAATTGCGTCCCGTCAAGGCGAACGGCCAACGGTGCGTGCCGCTGGAACATCCATTTAATTGCCTTCAATGGAACACCGGGTGCCGCCCACGGCGCCGCATACCCCGGGGAGATTTGCCCCGCATTCGCAGCACTGGTTTCCAGCGCCGGGCCGGGTTCGCGGTCAATGACGGTCACGTCATGTCCAGCCTGACTCAGATACCAGGCGCTGGTCACGCCGACAACGCCACTTCCCAGTATGACAACTCGCATAGCCACTCCGTTAACAGTAGGTAAAAGAACAATCATCTAATTACATCTTGATAACTCAGATGAAAATATTATTCAACATATGGCTTTTTTATGGTGACGTACCTCACATATGTCTCTTATGTCAGGCATATTGCTGGTTTGGGATCTCCTGCTGCGCGTCATTTTTATCCAGCATAAAATGCTGTGACACCTGCGTTATACGGCATCCCAATAACGTGAAATCGCAAAGAAAAATTTTCCTCACCAGCACGCTTTTTAACACGGTGTTCTATGCTTGAGATGAGGTGCTCCAGACAGAGAGCGCCGCTAACAATGAGGGTGCGCGAATGGCTACGATTGATTCCATGAATAAGGACACCACACGTTTGAGCGATGGACCCGACTGGACGTTTGATCTGCTGGATATCTATCTGGCGGAAATAGACCGCGTGGCGAAACTCTACAGGCTGGACACCTACCCGCACCAAATCGAGGTGATCACCTCCGAACAGATGATGGATGCCTACTCCAGCGTCGGCATGCCGATCAACTACCCTCACTGGTCGTTTGGCAAAAAATTTATCGAAACCGAGCGACTGTATAAACATGGTCAGCAAGGGTTAGCCTATGAAATCGTGATTAACTCTAACCCGTGTATTGCCTATTTAATGGAAGAGAACACCATCACCATGCAGGCGCTGGTGATGGCGCACGCCTGCTACGGGCACAACTCGTTTTTCAAAAACAACTATCTGTTCCGCAGTTGGACGGATGCCAGTTCGATTGTCGACTACCTGATTTTCGCGCGGAAATACATTACCGAATGCGAAGAGCGCTACGGCGTGGATGAGGTGGAAAAATTGCTCGACTCCTGCCACGCACTGATGAATTACGGCGTCGACCGTTACAAACGACCGCAAAAAATCTCCTTACAGGAAGAGAAAGCCCGGCAGAAGAGCCGCGAAGAGTATCTGCAAAGTCAGGTCAATATGCTGTGGCGCACCCTGCCGAAACGCGAAGAAGAGAAAACCATCGCCGAGGCGCGCCGTTATCCGTCTGAGCCACAGGAAAACCTGCTCTACTTTATGGAGAAAAACGCCCCGCTGCTCGAATCCTGGCAGCGAGAGATCCTGCGCATCGTGCGTAAAGTGAGCCAGTATTTCTACCCGCAGAAACAGACACAGGTGATGAACGAAGGCTGGGCGACCTTCTGGCATTACACCATCCTCAATCATCTGTACGATGAGGGCAAAGTGACCGAACGGTTTATGCTGGAATTTTTGCACAGCCATACCAACGTGGTGTTCCAGCCGCCGTACAACAGTCCGTGGTATAGCGGGATTAACCCCTATGCGCTCGGCTTTGCCATGTTCCAGGATATCAAACGCATTTGTCAGTCACCCACCGAAGAGGATAAATACTGGTTCCCGGACATCGCGGGTTCCGACTGGCTGGAAACGCTCCATTTTGCGATGCGCGACTTTAAAGACGAGAGCTTTATCAGTCAGTTCCTGTCGCCCAAAGTGATGCGTGATTTCCGCCTGTTCACCGTGCTGGACGACGACAGACACAATTACCTGGAGATTTCGGCGATTCACAATGAAGAGGGGTATCGCGAAATTCGCAATCGTCTTTCATCGCAGTACAACCTGAGCAATCTGGAGCCGAATATTCAGGTCTGGAATGTTGACCTGCGGGGCGATCGCTCTCTGACATTGCGTTACATTCCGCACAACCGCGCGCCGCTGGACAAGGGGCGTAAAGAGGTTCTGAAACATGTGCATCGGTTATGGGGATTTGATGTGATGCTGGAACAGCAAAATGAGGACGGAAGCGTCGAGCTTCTGGAGCGTTGCCCTGCGCGCATGAACAGTCTGTAAAAAAAAGGCCCCTTCATCATGAAGGGGCCGGTTACTCTTTTCGCCGATGATTCGGGGAGCCGCTTAGCGGCCCTGAATCGCTAAATCACCGGGCAGATTTTTCTGCATACGATGCCAGATTTCACCACTGTCATGACCGTAGCGACGCACCGTTTCATAAACCTGATCGTGAGCTCCCTGCTCACACAACGTTGACAGCTTGTGGTAAAACGCCAGCGCCAGGCTGCGCGCTTCAGGATTCGCGAAATAGTGACGACCAATACGGGTGTACAACCCTTTCATCCCATTAATAATCAGACCGTAAATGGGGTTACCGGAGGCAAATGCCAGACCACGGAAAATGTTGTAGTCCAGATCGGAAAACGCATCGGCGTGATCGGCCACTTCATTTGCCGTCGCCAGCACTTCTTGTGCTTTCTCCGGGTGTTGACGAAGCGCGGTGCGAATAAAGATCGTGGAAATGTTGGTACGCACCGACAACAAATTATCGATCAACTGCGGGACACTCTCATGATCGAGTCGCGCGAGCGTCTCAAGAATATTGAGCCCGGAGGTTTCCCAGAAATTATTCACCTTTGTCGGTTTGCCGTGCTGAATGGTCAACCAACCGTCTCGCGCCAGGCGCTGCAACACTTCACGTAATGTGGTACGCGTTACCCCGATAAGCTCGGAGAGTTCACGTTCTGCAGGCAAAATAGTGCCAGGTGGGAAGCGGTTATTCCAGATACTTTCAATAATGTACTCTTCCGCGAAACCCGCCGGGCTCTGCGCCTTAATGACCATAGTGAGATTTCCATTACACAGCAAAACATAGTTGTACTCATCATACCAGACGGGTTTCATGGCTGATAGCAGACATAATAAAGAAAAAAGGGATCAAGGCTTCATTTTCTGCATTTCCCGACACCACACTCTTTGCACAAGGACTTGCCTGCACGCGCCCCTGCCCGTAAGCTTTGCGCCTTACATAAAAACGCTATTTCATATTTCACGGTAAGGGAAACTGCATGGAGATCTCCTGGGGGCGCGCGTTATGGCGCAACTTCTTAGGCCAGTCACCAGACTGGTATAAACTCGCACTCATTATCTTCTTAATCGTCAACCCACTGATATTCATCATCAACCCGTTTGTTGCTGGGTGGTTGTTGGTCGCTGAGTTTATTTTTACGCTGGCAATGGCGCTGAAATGCTACCCGCTGCTGCCCGGTGGATTACTGGCGATCGAAGCCGTAATCATCGGTATGACCAGCGCCTCACACGTCCGTGAGGAGATTGCCGCCAATCTTGAGGTACTGTTACTGCTGATGTTCATGGTGGCGGGTATCTATTTTATGAAGCAGCTTCTGCTGTTCATTTTTACCCGGTTGCTCCTCAACATCCGCTCTAAAACCATCCTGTCGCTCGCCTTTTGTCTTGCGGCGGCGTTCCTCTCGGCCTTCCTCGACGCCTTAACCGTGGTCGCCGTGGTGATCAGCGTTGCCGTCGGTTTTTACGGTATTTATCACCGTGTCGCCTCGGCGCGTGGGGAAGATAACGACCTGCTTGACGACAGTCACATCGACCAACACTACAAAACCGTGCTGGAACAGTTTCGCGGATTCCTGCGTAGTTTGATGATGCACGCAGGCGTAGGCACCGCATTAGGCGGCGTGATGACCATGGTGGGCGAACCGCAAAACCTGATCATCGCGAAAGCCGCAGGCTGGCATTTTGGTGACTTCTTCCTGCGCATGTCGCCCGTCACCGTACCGGTACTCTTTTGCGGTTTATTAACCTGCGCACTGGTAGAGAAAATGCGCTGGTTTGGCTACGGCGAAACCTTGCCAGAAAAAGTGCGCGGCATCCTGCAAGAGTTTGACGATCAAAGCCGCAAACAGCGTACTCGTCAGGATAAGCTGAACCTGATTGTGCAAACCATTATCGGTATCTGGCTGGTTATCGCACTGGCATTACATCTGGCGGAAGTGGGATTAATTGGTCTGTCGGTCATTATCCTGGCGACCTCACTGACCGGCGTCACCGATGAACATGCCATTGGTAAAGCGTTCACCGAGTCGCTGCCGTTTACCGCGCTGCTGACCGTGTTCTTTGCCGTGGTCGCGGTCATTATCGACCAGCACCTGTTCGCCCCGATTATTCAGTTCGTTTTACAGGCGCCTGAGCATACGCAATTAAGGCTGTTCTATCTTTTCAACGGTCTGCTGTCTTCTATTTCCGATAACGTCTTTGTGGGAACGATTTATATCAACGAAGCCAAAGCGGCAATGGAAAGTGGCATTGTTAGCTTAAATCAGTATGAGTTGCTGGCCGTCGCCATTAATACCGGCACCAACCTGCCTTCCGTTGCGACACCGAATGGTCAGGCGGCATTTTTGTTCCTGCTGACCTCGGCACTGGCTCCCCTCATTCGTCTTTCCTACGGTCGGATGGTCTGGATGGCGTTACCGTATACGATAGTACTGACCCTGGTCGGTTTATTCTGCATTGAATATACGTTAACACCAGTAACAGAATGGATGACGCAATTAGGCTGGCTGGCTACACTTTAATAACATTAAACCGAGCAAATCACTGCTCGGTTTCACTTTTTGCATGATAATTATCCAATTACACTTTATTTCATTTTCCGCTAGTGGCGTCAAAATTGAATTGGTTTACACTGCCGACTCTACGCATGTTGCAGGGAAATTATTATGTTACGATTTTTGAACCAGTGCTCCCGGGGTCGGGGCGCATGGTTACTGATGGCGTTAACCGCCCTGGCGCTCGAAATGGTGGCGCTGTGGTTCCAGCATGTCATGCTGCTTAAGCCTTGCGTCCTGTGCATTTATGAACGTTGCGCGTTATTCGGCATTATGGGCGCGGGTCTGGTTGGCGCGATTGCGCCAAAATCGCCGTTACGCTATGTGGCACTGGTGATTTGGATTTACAGCGCATGGCGCGGCTTACAGCTGGCGTATGAACACACCATGATCCAACTTCACCCTTCGCCCTTCTTGACCTGTGATTTTATGGCGCGCTTCCCGAGCTGGCTGCCGCTGGACAAATGGCTGCCGCAGGTGTTCGTCGCTTCTGGTGATTGCGCACAGCGTCAGTGGGAGTTTTTAACGCTGGAAATGCCGCAGTGGCTGTTGGGGATTTTTGCCGCGTATCTCGTCGTGGCCGTTCTGGTGGTCATTGCCCAGCCGTTTAAGCCTAAAAAGCGCGATCTGTTCGGTCGATAACATCACGCTCTTTCGGGAGCGCTGAGTGTGATGACAACGGACATCATCTCAGGATCAGCGATAAATGCTCAAACAAACTGGGCAAGATAATATTCAACCCGACTGAGGTCGGGTTTTCTTACACATCGATTAGTACTTGATATCGCGAGCCTTCTCGCGCCCTTCCTGTTTGTTCTGGCGATGATCCTGGCGGCAATCGGCATTACCGACAACGCCATCGCGGCATTCTTGCTTAATTTCACGGGAAACCTGACGCGTATCCTGGCGAACTTCCCTGGCATCACGGCGCTGACCAGCCTGCTGGGTTTCAGCCTGCGCAGGAACAATGGTCATCAAGGAGGTGGCAGCCAGCAGCATCAACGCAAACTTCTTCATTATCAACCCTCTAAAATATTCATCACGCCTATACGACGTTCTAAAATTATAGGTTTAAGACACATTCTTTTGCTTGATTGAAAGTGCTGGCTTTTGCCATTTTTCTCTTACTTCTTCAATCCGCTATGAAAATAAATTGCCACAAAATATGACCGTTAAAACCGGGCGTTATTGGGCCGCAGACGCCTCTGTGCAATCAGGTAAACGCTGATGAATAACAGCAACCCGACAACGGCTATCATCCCGTAAATTTCATTTGGCGCAGGACTGAAGATGAGATTGCCGCCTGCATCATCCGGATAGTTGAACAGTGACCAGAGACCGGCAATCACCTGAATAGCGCTGGCGCACAATAACGCCACTCTTGCCCCTGCGAAACGGGCCAGGATGGTCGCGGCCAAACCGGCGGTGGTCAGCAGCCAGCCACCTAAACAGATCAGAACCAAAAATATTCCGCCAAATAGCGTCCCTCCCACCTCTCGCGGCGTAATTAGCAGAATACCGAAAAATGACTGCCCACCGAGCAGAATAAGTGCCGTTATTGCGCAGAATACGTAATAGATCCGGAGCTTCATTGCGCCTCATTAAACAATTAATAATGGCTTTATTATACGGGCTAACGGGTAAAGGAAAATGCCTTTTACTTCAGGTACTCACTGTGTCCGTTCGGGTTTGTTGAGGCCCGGCAGCAGTAAAAAATGCGCGTACGTTGAGTGACCGGCCAGGAGGAAGTTGCCGATCGTGCTGTGCTGCCTTGACCCACGTGCATTGCTGGGCAATTATCGGCAAATCGCCACGCGTACCGCTGTTTGAGAACAACAAGGTACGCGTTTTTATTTATCCATGATGTCTGTCTGAACAGGCTTATGCGCTATGCATGAGCCCATTATTTGAGGTTATTAATGAAAAATACTGCACTGCTACTCTCCCTACTGATGACAGCGCCTGCCCTGGCAGACGTCAGCATCAATTCCGATGGTATTCGGGTCAGTATGGATCGAGAAGACGAGATCAATGAGTGGAAAAATAAGCACAAGAATGAGTGCTCATCAGTCACAATCGGCGGCGTCAAAGTCACCAGCGACGGTTGTAGCGGCAAGAACAAAGGGAACAGCAGCGTCCACGGCGACAATAACCCCGGTAAGGGGCACGACAAAAACAAGAACAAATATGATGACGATGATGACTATAACGTCAAGGTCGAGCACCATGACGCTGACTCCACAAAGGGCAAAGGCAAGAGTAAGCAAAACAAATAAAATGTATTCGCTCAGACCCTGACTGACCGTTACGGATGATTAACCCGTGACCTGTCGCTCCTCGCCCAATGCAGGCGGGGAGTCGTCAAAGCGAGAAAATCAACGCAATCGGGACACACAGTTGGGTACAGAGCATTACGTGCTGGAGTAAACCCAAATTTTATTGCCGCACCAAACGAGTAAGCAGCAATACCTTTTATTTCAACGACTCACTGTGCCCATTCGGGTTTGTTGAGGATATGATCCTGCCAGTCCACAACGTCGGACTCTTTCACCGCAATATGGCGCACAGAAATACGCTCACCGTGCATGGCGGATTTTGAACCAGCCACCAGCGGGTGCCAGTCTGGTAGACCCTTTCCTTCAGCCAGTAACCGATAGGCGCAGGTCATCGGTAACCATTCAAAGGTCGGGAGATTGTCGCGGGTAAGTTTGATGCAATCAGGTTCGTACTCGAAACGACGTTCGTAGTTACGACACTGGCAGGTTTTGATGTTGAGCTGACGGCAGGCGACGTTGGTGAAATAAATTTCATCCGTGTCTTCATCCATTAATTTATGCAAACAGCATTGACCACAGCCATCGCATAACGACTCCCACTCAGCATCGGTCATGTCGTCCAGGGATTTACGTTGCCAGAAGGGTAAGTCGTTCATTCGGGTATCCGCCATTGCAATAAAGCTGCACCTTATAACCAGTCTGGCAGGCTGATGCAAGTTTTGCCGCCCAAAAAGGCGGCAAGCAGAGATTACAACACCCGGGTGCTCAGCGTTTGACCATTAAAACTGACGGTCAGTTCATCACCACTGAGTAACGGCCCCACCCCTTCCGGCGTGCCGGTCAGCACCACATCACCGGCTTTCAGCGTGAAAAATTTACTCATATAGGCAATCAGCGGAATAATCGGGTGGATCATATCCGCCGTCGTGCCATGCTGACGCATTTCGCCGTTAATGCTCAGGCTGAGCATGGTGTTCTGCGGGTCATCCTTGAACTCGGTCACCGGAATAAACCCGGACAGCGGGCATGAGTTATCAAATCCCTTCGCTTTCTCCCAGGGTTGCCCGGCCTTTTTCATTTTCCCCTGAATATCACGCAACGTGAGGTCAAGGGCGACACCATAACCGGCAATGGCTTTACGCACATGATCTTCCGTCGCCTGCCGTAGCGTCGCGCCAATCAATACCGCCAGTTCGACTTCGTGATGTACAGACCCCATGTTTGCAGGGATCGCCAGCGGCTGGCGCAGATCACACAATGCGGTTTCTGGTTTGATGAAAAGTACCGGTTCTTCCGGCGTCGCGCTGCCCATCTCCTTAATATGCTTTGCATAATTGCTGCCTACGCAAACCACTTTACTCACCGGGTAATCAAGCAGAGCACCTTGCCAATTATGGTGTTGATACATTATTTTCCCCTAACGTAATCGTGGACTTCAGGAACTGCATCGACGAGGCATGACGCGGCCGGATACAGTTTAACGTTTAGCGTCTGATTTATTTTCTCCGGCGACCGAGAGATGCTGTTTCAGCAAATTTTCCGGCGGCGGCGGCAGTTGTAAATAATAGCCCTGTTCAGCAAGCGCCTGTTTTACTTTATCAAGATCGGCGTTAGCGAGTTTTTTACGCCCATCGAGCGGCAGGATCATCGCCAGTTGGGGCTGACCGAATCCCTTCAGCAGTTCTTCAGGAACCCGTGAGAAATCGTCTTTTTTTTCGACATATAAATAGGTCTGATCGCGCTTAGTACTTCTGTAGATCACACAAAACATACATTTTACTCTGAATTAACGGGATGGCGACTTGCCTCAATATAATACTGACTATAACATGCCTTCTGGACTTCGGAATATCGCTCCGCACTGGAGATGATAAATAGCAAATTGAGTAAGGCCAGGATGTCAAACACGCCAATCGAGCTTAAAGGCAGTAGCTTCACCTTATCAGTGGTTCATTTGCATGAAGCAGAACCCGAGGTTATTCGTCAGGCGTTAGAAGACAAAATCGCGCAGGCACCTGCTTTTTTAAAACATGCTCCTGTCGTGGTTAATGTCAGCGGTCTTGAAAGCCCGGTAAACTGGCCGGTTCTACAAAAGGTCGTTGCGTCCACCGGTCTGCGTATTGTCGGGGTTAGCGGATGCAAAGATGCCCGACTGAAAGCGGAAATCGACGGGATGGGCCTCCCTTTACTGACCGAGGGTAAAGAGAAAGTGGTTCGTTCTGCTCCCGTTGAAGTCGCTGCGCCCATTCCCCCACCGCAAAACGTTACTCCTATCACAAAAACGCGATTAATTGATGTACCGGTTCGTTCCGGCCAGCGTATTTATGCTCCACAATGTGATCTGATTGTTACAAGTCACGTCAGTGCTGGCGCGGAGTTGATTGCCGACGGCAATATTCACGTTTACGGTATGATGAGAGGCCGTGCGCTGGCAGGCGCAAACGGCGATCGGGAAGCGCAAATTTTTTGTACACATCTGACGGCAGAACTGGTGTCTATCGCAGGTGTTTATTGGCTGAGTGATAAAATCCCAGCAGAATTCTATGGCAAAGCGGCTCGTCTGCAGCTCGCAGAGAACGCTTTGACAGTTCAACCGTTGAATTGATCCCTTTTAACAAGGAATTTCTATGGCACGCATTATTGTTGTTACTTCGGGTAAAGGGGGCGTTGGCAAGACCACCTCCAGCGCGGCCATCGCTACAGGTTTGGCCCAGAAGGGAAAGAAAACTGTCGTTATTGATTTTGATATCGGCCTGCGTAACCTCGACCTGATCATGGGATGTGAACGTCGCGTCGTTTACGATTTCGTGAACGTGATTCAGGGCGATGCGTCACTCAATCAGGCGTTAATCAAAGATAAACGGACTGAAAATCTCTTCATTCTTCCGGCATCACAAACCCGCGATAAAGATGCACTGACCCGTGAAGGCGTCGCGAAAGTGCTTGATGATCTGAAAACGATGGATTTTGATTTCATCGTCTGCGACTCTCCGGCAGGTATCGAAACCGGCGCGCTGATGGCGCTCTATTTTGCCGATGAAGCGATTATCACCACCAACCCGGAAGTCTCCTCGGTACGTGACTCTGACCGTATTCTGGGCATTCTGGCCTCAAAATCACGTCGTGCAGAGAATGGTGAAGATCCTATCAAAGAACACCTGCTGTTAACGCGCTACAACCCTGGCCGCGTCAACAAAGGCGATATGCTCAGCATGGAAGACGTGCTTGAGATCCTGCGTATCAAACTGGTGGGCGTCATTCCGGAAGATCAATCCGTATTACGCGCATCTAACCAGGGCGAGCCGGTCATCCTCGATATCAACGCGGATGCAGGCAAAGCATATGCAGATACTGTGGAACGTCTGTTGGGAGAAGATCGTCCTTTCCGCTTCATTGAAGAAGAGAAGAAAGGTTTCCTCAAACGCCTGTTCGGAGGATAAGTTATGGCATTACTGGATTTTTTTCTCTCGCGGAAAAAGAGTACAGCTAACATCGCAAAAGAGCGACTGCAAATTATTGTCGCGGAGCGCCGTCGCAGTGACGCCGAGCCGCATTATTTACCGCAGTTGAGAAAGGATATTCTCGAGGTTATCTGCAAATATGTGCAAATAGATCCGGAAATGGTCACCGTGCAGCTTGAACAAAAAGACGGCGATATTTCTATCCTCGAACTTAACGTGACGTTACCTGAAGCAGAAGAGTCCCGATAACACTCTGCACAAATAGCGCATGTATTATAGAAGGCAGATAACTCTGCCTTTTTTATTTTCGATAGCCAGCCAAAAACTCAGCATGACACGTTTATTCCAGTTTAAACTTTGGATAACGCTCCTGAAAATAACCGCGTAAAAACTCGACCGTAATACGGATTTTTGCCGAAGTCGCCAGACGAGAAACATAAACAGCCCAGATATTGGCGGGCTGATAATACTCCGGCAGCACGTGAACCAGATGACCACTGGCAATGTTGTCGCACACATCCCACCATGAACGCAGCGCAATCCCCTGCCCATCCAGACACCACTGATGCACAATCTCGCCGTGGTTGGATGACAACGCGCCGGTCACTTTGATCGAGTGTACGCCCTCTTTGTTACGCAATTGCCATATCCCAAACGGATGATCGCGCTCCTTAATGACCAGACATGGATAGGTTGCCAGCTCAGAAAGTTGTTTCGGCGTACCGTGCTGCGTCAGAAATTCTGGCGATGCGCATAAAACCCGATAGTTGGTGGCCAGTTTGCGGGCAATCAAATTCGGGGCAATATCATCCCCGATGCGAATATCGAGGTCGACCCCTTCATTGACCAGATCCACCAGCCGATCTTCAACATCAAAGCGCACTTCCAGTTGCGGATACTGTTTTGCAAGTGCAGAGAGCGCCGGGGCGACAACCCGACGTCCAAAACCAAAACTGCTGATTACCCGTAGCATACCCTGCGGCACCTGCCGCACGTCGGACAGTTCATCCATCATCTGATCCACATCCTGCAAAATGCGCTGCGCCCATTCGTAGATGCGCTCCCCCTCTTCGGTGATGGTGACCCGTCGGGTGGTTCGGTGTAATAACACGACGTTCAGCGTCTGTTCCAGCAGCGCGACGCGCTTGCTGATAAAGGCAGGGGAAACGCCCAGCTCTTCCGCCACGGCGGCAAATCCGGCACGACGGGCAACCAGCATAAAGACGCGTAAATCATTTAGCAGCGGCAGATTATTCATGATCTGTGTTTTATGTTTCACCAGTTAGGGGGATTAACTATCAATCAGTCAATTATAGGATAAAGGGGAAGTCAATTTTGGTTGCTGATAAGTGAGAGCTGGTATGAAGAAATCCTATCGTATTGCCGCTATTCCCGGAGACGGTATTGGTAAAGAAGTTCTGCCTGAAGGTATTCGCGTCTTGCAGGCCGCCGCTGAGCGCTGGGACTTGTCGCTGAGCTTTGAGCCGATCGAATGGGCCAGTTGTGAGTACTATACCCATCACGGAAAAATGATGCCTGATGACTGGCACGAGCAACTTAAGTCCTATGATGCCATCTATTTTGGCGCCGTCGGCTGGCCAGAAACGGTGCCTGACCACGTCTCATTGTGGGGCTCACTGCTGAAGTTTCGCCGCGAGTTTGATCAGTACGTCAATCTGCGCCCGGTACGTCTCTTCCCGGGGGTTCCGTGTCCACTGGCCGGAAAACAGGCGGGGGATATTGATTTTTACGTGGTGCGCGAAAATACCGAAGGCGAATACTCTTCGCTGGGCGGACGCGTCAACGCCGGGACGGAGCATGAACTGGTTATCCAGGAGTCGGTGTTTACCCGTCGCGGTGTGGATCGTATTCTGCGTTACGCCTTTGAGCTGGCGCAAAGTCGCCCACGCAAAACGCTCACCTCCGCCACCAAATCTAACGGTCTTGCCATCAGCATGCCGTACTGGGATGAACGCGTTGAGGCGATGGCCACGCAATACCCGCAGATCCGCTGGGATAAGCAGCACATCGATGTACTGTGCGCCCGCTTCGTTTTACAGCCAGAACGCTTTGACGTGGTGGTCGCCTCTAACCTGTTCGGCGATATCTTGTCCGATCTGGGCCCGGCCTGTACCGGAACCATCGGCATTGCGCCCTCTGCCAACCTTAATCCTGAGCGCACGTTCCCGTCATTGTTCGAGCCGGTACACGGTTCAGCACCGGACATCTACGGTAAAAACATCGCCAACCCCATTGCGACCATTTGGGCTGGCGCCATGATGCTGGATTTCCTCGGTAATGGTGATGAGCGTTTCCATAATGCACACAATGCCATTCTGGCGGCCATTGAGCAGGTGATTGCCAGCGGGCCTAAAACGCCCGATATGAAAGGCGTTGCCTCCACGCAACAGGTGGGTGACGCCATTTGTCAGGCTATCCTGCGTTGAGGTCAAACCACAGAATAAGAGCCGCGTCACTGACGCGGCTTTTTTTATTCATTCTCCCCGGTAAATTCCTGCGTCATTTCACCTTTTATTATTTCCGTTCCGTGTTTTATTGCTTCACGCATCCGCTAATTGTTTAATTCATGTAACAGCCAAATAATTAAATTGTTAATTCAGCAGTAACAAGTCTTGACCCTACAGCGTGATTACAACAACAGGCCAATGCCAAATACGGGCGACGACGCCCAGGAGATCACCCATGTTGAGCAATGTAAAAAAGAAAAAAGATGTGCCGCTGATCGCCATCAGCTTACTGGCCATCCTTTTTATCGCAGCAACATTAAGCCTCTTCCCCCAACAGTCTGCGCAAGCAGCAAACACTATTTTTAACGGCGTTACCCGGATGCTCGGTTCCGCGGTTCAGGTTCTGGTGCTATTGGCAATGGGACTGGTCATTTATCTGGCGACCAGTAAATACGGCAATATTCGCCTGGGGGAAGGAAAACCGGAGTACAGCACCCTTTCCTGGTTATTCATGTTTATTTGCGCCGGATTAGGTTCTTCCACGCTCTACTGGGGCGTGGCGGAATGGGCGTATTACTACCAGACTCCGGGTCTGAATATCGCACCGAACTCGCAAAAAGCCCTCGAATTTAGCATCCCCTACTCCTTCTTCCACTGGGGGATCAGCGCGTGGGCAACTTATACCCTGGCCTCATTAATCATGGCCTACCATTTTCATGTGCGTAAAAACAAAGGGTTAAGCCTCTCGGGGATTATTGCCGCCATCACCGGCGTGCACCCGCAAGGCGTCTGGGGCCGTCTGGTTGACCTGATGTTCCTGATTGCCACCGTCGGCGCATTGACCATCTCTCTGGTCGTCACCGCCGCCACCTTTACTCGCGGGTTGTCTGCGCTGACCGGATTACCGGATAACTTCACGGTGCAGGCTTTCGTTATCCTGCTTTCCGGCGGTATTTTCTGCCTTAGCTCCTGGATTGGCATCAACAATGGCCTGCAACGTTTGAGCAAAATGGTCGGCTGGGGCGCATTTTTGCTGCCGCTGCTGGTGCTTATCGTTGGCCCAACGGAGTTTATTACCAACAGCATCATCAACGCCATTGGCCTGACCACGCAGAATTTCCTGCAAATGAGTCTGTTCACTGACCCACTTGGCGACGGTTCGTTTACCCGCAACTGGACTGTGTTTTACTGGCTGTGGTGGATCTCTTATACCCCGGGCGTAGCGATGTTCGTGACCCGCGTGTCGCGTGGTCGTAAGATTAAAGAGGTCATCTGGGCGCTGATCCTCGGCAGCACCGTCGGCTGCTGGTTCTTCTTCGGCGTGATGGAAAGTTATGCCATCCATCAGTTTATTAACGGTGTGATCAACGTTCCGCAGATTATGCAAACGCTGGGTGGCGAAACCGCCGTGCAGCAAGTCCTGATGTCACTCCCGGCCGGTAAGCTGTTCCTGGCGGCGTATCTGGCGGTGATGATTATTTTCCTCGCCTCCCACATGGATGCGGTGGCCTATACCATGGCGGCAACCAGCACGCGAAACCTGCAGGAAGGTGAAGATCCTGAACGTGGGCTGCGTCTCTTCTGGTGTGTGGTCATTACCCTGATTCCGCTGTCAATTTTGTTTACCGGTGCCTCGCTGGAAACAATGAAAACTACCGTGGTACTGACAGCGCTTCCGTTCCTCGCCATCTTACTGGTGAAGGTCTTTGGCTTTATTCGCTGGTTAAAGCAGGACTATGCCCACGTCCCTGCCCATCAAATTGAAAGCAGTCTTCCCGAAACGCAGGAGAGCGCGCCCGTATCAACGCCCACGCTGCCCGCCGGGACAATACTCAAAGGCGACCACTGAGCGCCACGAGCCAACATCCTCTTACTGACAAAAAATAAAAGGTAACCCTATGAGCAATCTGAGCCCTGAATTTGTTTTGCCTGACAACTTTTGTGCAAACCCGCAGGATGCCTGGACCATTCCGGCACGCTTTTACACCGACCAGCAGGCATTCGAACATGAAAAAGAGAACGTGTTTGCCAAAAGCTGGATTTGCGTCGCGCACAGTAGCGAACTGGCGAAGCCGAATGATTATGTGACCCGTGAGATCATCGGTGAAAATATCGTCCTGGTGCGCGGTCGCGACAATATTCTGCGCGCTTTCTATAACGTCTGCCCGCATCGCGGTCATCAGTTACTGAGCGGCGAAGGGAAAGCGAAAAACGTGATTACCTGCCCGTACCATGCCTGGGCTTTCAAACTGGATGGCAATCTTGCGCACGCCCGTAACTGCGAAAACGTCGCCAATTTCGACAGCGAAAAGGCCCACCTCACCCCGGTTCGTCTTGAAGAGTATGCCGGTTTTGTCTTTATCAACATGGACCCGAATGCGCCCAGCGTTGAGGAGCAGTTACCGGGCCTGGCGGCAAAAGTGGTGGAGGCGTGCCCGGAGGTTCATGACCTGAAACTCGCGGCCCGTTTTACCACCCGCACCCCGGCAAACTGGAAGAATATCGTCGACAACTATCTGGAGTGCTACCACTGCGGCCCGGCACACCCTGGCTTCTCTGATTCCGTACAGGTGGATCGTTACTGGCATACCATGCATGGCAACTGGACGCTGCAATACGGTTTCGCCAAACCTTCCGAGCAGTCATTCAAATTCGAAGAGGGTGTGGATGCCGCCTTCCACGGCTTCTGGCTGTGGCCCTGCACCATGCTCAATGTCACCCCTATCAAGGGGATGATGACGGTTATCTATGAATTCCCGGTTGATGCGGAAACCACCCTGCAAAACTACGATATCTACTTTACCAACGAAGAATTAACGGATGAGCAGAAGTCACTGATCGAATGGTATCGCGACGTGTTCCGCCCGGAAGATTTACGCCTGGTGGAAAGCGTACAGAAAGGGCTGAAATCACGCGGCTATCGCGGTCAGGGGCGCATTATGGCGGATGCCAGCGGGAGCGGAATTTCCGAGCACGGTATCGCCCATTTCCATAATCTGGTCGCCCAGGTGTTTCAGAATTAATCATGCAGGGAGAGAGCCATGTCCGTATTTCAGTCTTCACTTTTTCGTCAACAAGCGTTCATTGCTGGCGTCTGGCAAGATGCCGATGATGACGCCACGCTGACGGTGACGAACCCGGCAACGGGCGCGACGTTGGGGAAAATCCCCAATATGGGCGCAGAGGAAGCGCGTCAGGCGGTTGACGCCGCCGCACAGGCTTTACCCGCCTGGCGGGCGATGACTGCCGCTCAGCGCGGTATGTTACTCAAAGCCTGGCATCGTCTGATCCTCGACAACACCTCTGCGCTTGCGCAGATCATGACCGCTGAGCAAGGCAAACCGCTGGCGGAGGCTGAAGGGGAAATTGCCTACGCCGCGTCGTTTATCGAGTGGTTTGCCGAGCAGGGAAAACGCACCAACGGCGACGTTATCCCCTCCCCATCCGCTGATAAACGGTTGATGGTGATCCGCCAGGGAATTGGCGTTTGTGCCGCCATCACGCCGTGGAACTTCCCTGCGGCGATGATCACCCGCAAAGCCGGGCCTGCGCTCGCCGCAGGTTGTACGATGGTGCTCAAACCGGCGAATGAAACGCCATTCACCGCGCTGGCGCTGGCGGAACTGGCGCGACAGGCGGGGATCCCGGCCGGTGTTATCAATGTCGTGACCGGTAAATCCCGCGATATTGGGGCGGTATTCACCGGTGATGAGCGCGTGCGCAAACTCTCCTTCACCGGGTCAACCGAAGTGGGCCGCGTCCTGATGCGCCAGTGTGCCGACAGCATTAAAAAGGTGTCGCTGGAATTGGGCGGCAACGCGCCGTTTATCGTCTTTGACGATGCCTGTCTCGATAAAGCCGTAGAAGGCGCGCTGGTCGCCAAATTCCGTAATGCCGGGCAAACCTGCGTTTGCGTAAACCGTTTTTATATCCATCACGCCATTTACGACGCGTTTTGCGAGAAGTTCGTCGCCAGAGTTGCGGCGCTGCGGGTGGGCGACGGCAGTCAGCCTGGCGTACAGACCGGGCCGTTGATCAACAATGATGCCGTGCAAAAAGTGCAGTCGCTGCTCGACGACGCGTTGACCCGTGGCGCCACGCTGTTAACCGGTGGCCAGCGTCATGCGGCAGGCGGCAATTTCTTTACCCCCACGGTGATAGGCAACGTGCAGCCCGGCTCTCAACTGTTACAGGAAGAGATCTTTGGCCCGGTAGCCGCACTGGTGAAATTCGACGATGAACAGGATGTTATCCGTCAGGCAAATGACACCATTTATGGTCTGGCGTCGTATTTCTACACCAATGATGCCGCACGAATCTGGCGCGTATCAGAACAGCTTGAGTACGGGATGGTGGGGATCAATACCGGCCTCATCTCCAATGAAGTCGCGCCGTTTGGCGGCGTCAAACAGTCGGGGCTGGGGCGCGAAGGGTCAGAATACGGGATTGAAGATTACCTGGAGATGAAATACCTCTGCCAGGGGCTATAACGATGACTCGTCCCGGCGCTGTCATCAATGCGCAGCGTCGGGCTGATTTTTAAGGGAGTGCTGCGATGTCTGAATATCAAATGCATCAGGTGCGGGTGAGTCAGGTTGACACCCTCACCGCGCATGTAAAGCGTTTTACCTTAGTTGCCGCCTCGGGCGACGCGTTACCCGCCTTCAGCGGCGGTAGTCATATTATTGTGCAAATGCGCGAGGGCGATCAGCTCTACAGCAATGCCTATTCGCTGATGAGTTCCCCGCTGGATACCTCTCACTGGCAAATTGCCGTGCGGCGGGAGGAGGACTCCAGGGGGGGCTCCCGCTATCTGCATCAACAGGTAAAAGCCGGTGACACGCTCACTGTTTCCACGCCGAAGAATCTCTTCGCTCTCGCACCCCAGGCGAAAAAACATCTGCTGATCGCCGGAGGGATTGGGATCACCCCATTCCTCTCTCAGATACCCGAACTGGAACAACGCCAGGCGCAGTGGCAGCTCCATTACTGTGCCCACAGCCGGGAAAGCTGTGCGTTTCACAGTGAGTTATCTCAGCACATCAATGCCTCCCGTATTCATCTGCACCTTTCGTCAGAAGGCACGCGGCTGGAACTGGCGCGTCTGCTGGCGGATGTTGAACCGGGTACCCATATCTATACCTGCGGCCCGGCGGCGCTTAACGACGCCGTAAGACGTGAGGCTGCCGCACTCGGCATCGACAATGATGCTCTGCATTTTGAACAATTTGCTATTGAAGATAAGGCGGGCGATGCCTTTACCCTCGTGCTGGCCCGTTCGGGACGCGAGTTTGTGGTTCCCGAAGAGATGACGATTTTACAGGTTATCGAAAATAACAAAGCGGCGAAGGTGGAGTGTTTGTGTCGTGAAGGAGTGTGCGGCACATGTGAAACGGCGATTCTCGAAGGGGAAGCCGATCACCGGGATCAGTATTACAGTGACGATGAAAAAGCCAGCCAGCAAAGTATGCTTATCTGCTGCTCACGCGCCAAAGGTAAGCGGCTGGTGCTGGACTTATGATCTCGCGGTCGAATAACGGGAGCACCTGGCTCTAATGCTGGTCAGTTAAGAAATTAGGTAGAACCTGTCACTCTGACGAAGGGTTCCGTTCACCCTATGTCCACTGCTTCTCTGAAACCACCCTACCCGTGAACGTGCAAGGGAGGCTCACCGCCGCCTCCCTTGCAACCCTGGCTCCCGGCGGGAAAATCGTCGCTTCGCGATATATTCGCCTTATTCCGTCTGCCTTTCGGGTCGGGGTCGAGCCTGCATCCCTGCAGGCCGTCCCCTCCGCCCGCATCCCTGCGGGCGGCCCCGGTCAGCCGTCAACGTCTCATCGATTTTCAGCCGGACTGTGGTGTCGCTTTCGCATTCTGACTTTCAGTGATTTCTGTTTAGCTGTTTAACCAAAAACTCCGGTGGTCAGGTGTGGGGAGAGTCCGGCCGAAAATTGCCGACGTGTTTTCGTAAGGCCGGGGGAACCCGCCGGGATGCGGGTTCAGGGCGCGTTTTACAGGGACGTTACCTCGCGCCCGACCCGGTAGCCTGGAGGAATAAACGGAGGGGACCGCGAAGCGGCAATTTTCCTGCCGGGAGCCGGGATTGCTAAGGGTGCGGCGATAGCACCCTTAGCCCGTTCACGGGACATGAAATGCCAGAGAAGCGAAGAACATAAGGTGAACGGAACCCTTCGCAAAACCAGCGTGTTGCTTCTTCGGGATAAATACCTCAGCCCTTTCGGTGTGCCAGTGCTTAACTTATTGGCATTAGAGCGCCTGGCTCCCGTTTTCGTCTGGCTTAGCGGGGATACTCTTGCAGCAGACGGTTGAGCGGTTCGGCCATCAGCTCCGCGCGCCATCCGGAAATCAGCTCCGGTAACGTCGCCTGCGGTTTTAGCTTCCAGTGCCAGTTGAGCAACTGGTTTATCTGGCGGCGGGATGCAAGCAGCTCGGCGCTGAGATTATGTGTCGCACTGACGTCGGCAACCAGCGCCTTGATGGCTTTGAATGCCTTGCGGTAGCCCGGCATATCCATCAGGTTGAGCAAGGGTTGCGGAAGACTCTCTTCCGGGAGCGCCTGCGCTTGTGCCACCAGCGAAATCAGCGTCTTACCGTGAAAACGAATTTCACTGCCGGAAAGTCCAAGACCGTCGAGTTCCCCCAGACTGCCTGGCATATAGCGGGCAACAGCCCACAGATGTTCTTCGCGCACCACAAAATTGACTGCCAGATCGCGCTCACGCGCTTTACGCAAGCGCCAGTCGGCCAGTAATTGCAGACAGGCCAGTTGACGGGTACGCAACTGCCAGGCGTTGGTAATTTCACGCCAGGCGTCTTCAGGCGCGAGGATCTCCTGACGGCGTTGCTGCATCAAACGACACTCGTCCAGCGCGGCAGGTAACCAACCGCTCTCTTGCGTTTCCGCCATCAGTTTTGCGGTGATCGGTAATAGATACCAGACATCGGCCGCCGCGTATTCACACTGACGTTCCGTTAGCGGTCTGGCCAGCCAGTCGGTACGGGATTCACTCTTGTCCAGCGCGACGCCGGTATACTCTTCCACCATGGACGCAAATCCCCATGACAGAGGACGCCCACAAAATGCGGCGAGGATTTGCGTGTCGATCAGCGGCTGCGGCAGTTCTCCAAAGGTGTTCAGAAACACTTCCAGATCTTCGCTGCCCGCATGCAGATATTTGGTGATAGTGGTATCGCGTAAAATGGCGCGCAGCGGCGACCAGTCGGTGATCCCGTGCGGATCAATCAGCGCAACGTGTTCGCCATCAAACAACTGGATAAGACCCAGTTGCGGATAATAGGTGCGCGTGCGGACAAATTCAGTGTCCAGGGCAATGGCCTTAAACGCACGAACCGCTTCGCACAGGGTTGCCAGCGCGTCGTCCGTGGTGATCATTTGGTAATTCAAATCGTGTTCTCTTAGGTTTGCGCCAAAAAAAACGCCGGCTTAACCGGCGTCTGGCGACTCATTTAAAGCTCATGCCTTATTGTCTACTTTGCCACGCGCTTCGTCACGCAATTCTCGTCGCAAAATTTTTCCGACGTTAGATTTTGGCAACTCGTCACGGAATTCCACCAGCTTAGGCACTTTGTAGCCCGTCAGATGGCGACGGCAGAAAGTGACCAACGCCTCATCGGTGAGGGACGCGTCTTTTTTCACCACAAAAATCTTCACCGCCTCGCCGCTGCTGCCGGACGGTACGCCCACCGCTGCCACTTCCTGAACGCCAGGATGCTGCATGACCACGTCTTCAATCTCGTTCGGATAGACGTTGAAGCCGGAGACCAGAATCATGTCTTTTTTGCGGTCAACGATGCGCAGGAATCCTTCGTCATCCATCACCGCGATATCGCCGGTATGCAACCAGCCCCCTTTGACGATTTCATCCGTCGCGTCGGGACGCTGCCAGTAACCCAGCATCACCTGTGGCCCTTTGATGCACAGCTCGCCCGGCTCTCCCGGCGGCACTTCGTTGTCATCATCGTCGACCAGTTTGACCTCGGTGGAGGGAACCGGTAAGCCGATGCTGCCGCTGTGATAGTCGATATCATGCGGGTTAACGCTCACCAGCGGTGAACATTCGGTCAGTCCGTAGCCTTCCAGCAGGTATTGCCCGGTCAGCTTCACCCAGCGCTCCGCTACGGCTTGCTGGACGGGCATTCCGCCCCCCGCCGACAGATGCAACGTAGAAAAATCGAGCTGCTGGAACTCTTTGTTATTCAACAAGGCATTAAACAGCGTGTTCACGCCCGTCATGGCGGTGAACGGGTATTTCGCCAGCTCTTTGACCAGGCCTGGGATATCACGCGGGTTGGTGATCAGCAGGTTTTGTCCGCCCAGCTCAATGAACAGCAGGCAGTTCATGGTCAGAGCGAAGATGTGATACAGCGGCAGCGCGGTGACCACCAATTCTTTGCCTGGATGTAACAGCGGCCCGTAGGTGGCATGTACCTGTTCGAGGTTTGCCAGCATATTGCGGTGCGTCAGCATCGCCCCTTTCGCCACCCCGGTCGTACCGCCGGTGTACTGCAGGAATGCCAGATCTTCAGGCACCACCTCAGGCTTCACATATTGCATGCGATAGCCGTTTTGTAACGCGCTACGAAATGAAATCGCATCCGGCAGATGGTACTTCGGCACCAGACGCTTAATGTATTTCACCACGAAGTTAACCAGCGTGCCTTTCGCCGTTGAGAGCTGATCGCCCATACGGGTCAGGATCACGTGTTTTACCGCCGTTTTCTCAACCACTTTTTCCAGCGTATGGGCAAAGTTGGAGACAATCACGATGGCCGTCGCGCCACTGTCGTTGAGCTGATGTTCCAGTTCACGCGGAGTATACAGGGGATTGACGTTGACCACGATCATCCCGGCGCGCAGGATGCCAAACAGTGCGACAGGGTACTGCAACAGGTTCGGCATCATCAGCGCGACACGATCGCCCTTTTTAAGCCCGAGCCCCTGCTGCAAATACGCCGAAAATGCCCGGCTACGCTCTTCGAGTTTGCGGAAGGTCATCACCTCCCCCATATTGACGAACGCAGGCTGATCGGCGTAGCGCGCCGAAGCCTGTTCAAACAGTTCCACCAGGGATTGATAACGGTCAGGATTGATCTCCGCGGGGACATCTGCGGGATAACGGTTAAGCCAAACCTTCTTCAAAACATCACCTCTAAAATGCGTGTTCGTCGTCATCACAACCCCAGTAAATAAACAAGCCGTTAACATAATATTAACTCAGCGTACCAGTTTATTAATTACTCAACTGAAAGGTTGCGAAGCGCGTCACTATTTATTTTTCTTCTATCCGTATTAATGCAGAAACAGCGGACGAGCCGCTGTTTCTTTTATCGACAAAACAATAAGTTACTCTGTTACTATCGTCTGAACCTGGACGGGGCCGGGGTTATACCATCCGCCATAACCATAGCCGTAACCATAGCCATAGTGTCTGGCGCGAGCGCCGTAAAACCACGGATCAATCGGCTGAGGCGGCATCATAACCTGTTGCGTAACCCGCCAGCGCTTAAAACCCGTCACATTCATCAGCATATATTTGTACGGGGTTTTACCAATTTTACCGTCAACCGTCCCGCTGATCGGGCCGACGACGGTGACCAGTTGACCGCGAAAATCAACCGGGTCAAGGAACCCGTTCACGTCTGCCAGAATGCGCCCGCGTGATACTTCGCCCAGCGCCGGTCGCGCGCCGCTATCCAGAGACACCGTGGCGATTTCCAGACGGGTTTTCCCCTGCTGGTTTTGCACGTCCACCACTTTGCCGCCAAAACGCGCTTCCTGGCCGACATACAGTTGCGGCGCGCTCATCACCCGCGCCAGATCCTGTTGCGGCGTGGGACTCGACCCTTTGATGGCATCCGGAACGGTGACGCAGCCACTCAGCATAAGCGCAACGGCTGCCGCCAGCATTCCTTTAACAATCTGTTTGTGAACCGCCATAATGCGACTCCTTTTTCTCAGCGCATATCACTGCATCAGACTAATACTACTGAGATTCATTCTTTACCGGGAAGTTTCTTCCACGCCACGTTGTTACGCAAATAAACCGGTTCGGCATGTTCAACGGCGACGGTTTTTCCTGCCGCCAGCATTTGACTGGCTAACGGCAGCATATCTTCTGCCGCTGGCAGCAAGACGTCGCCATCACGCAGCGCCAGACCGCTCTCGTTTGCCAGTTCAGGCCATGCAGGCCAGCCCGTGCCAACCGTGGCCCACTCGCCGGAAAGTTGTTTTAATCGTGCGATAACCGCGTCCGGTTTTAACACCGCTTCGGTGTCTTCGCCGTGCCATACGCCATTTTCGTCGCGCTGATATTCCGCCCAGTAGACTTCGCCCATCCGGGCGTCAATCGCCGCCAGAACGCGGGTCGCGCCGGTTTTACGCCAGGCGCCCTGCGCCATTGTTGCCAGCGTCGAGACACCGATCATCGGAAGAGAAGCCCCCAGCGCCAGACCTTGCGCAATACCGATACCAATACGCACGCCGGTAAAACTCCCCGGCCCGCGGCCAAAGGCCAGCGCGTTAACGTCGGCAAGCGTTGTGCCGCTGGTAGCCAGGATATCCTGAACCATCGGCAAGATTCGTTGGGTGTGTTCTCGTGGGCAAAGCTCAAATTGAGCATTGATATTACCGTCATTCCACAGGGCAACAGAACAGGCTTCTGTGGCGGTATCGATAGCCAGAATTCGCATGGGTCTTCGTGCTTAGATCAATAAAATGGCGCGTATCTTACCATACTCCGTAACAAATTACTTAACCGATGGGAGGGCAAGAAACCTGACGGCGCGAGCAATATCCCGGGTACGCGGCGCAGGCGGGAGACTGGCAAGGAACGTTGCGCCATAGGGGCGCATCACGAGCCGGTTATCACAAATCACCAGCACGCCACGGTCGTCAGCGTCACGGATTAGACGCCCCACCCCCTGCTTCAGGGTGATCACCGCATCCGGTAACTGAACCTCATCGAAAGGATCGCCGCCGCGCAGTCGACAGTCTTCCATTCGCGCTTTGAGTAACGGGTCATCCGGTGAGGTAAACGGCAGCTTGTCGATAATCACCAGCGACAAGGTATCGCCGCGCACATCGACGCCTTCCCAGAAACTGCTGGTCGCCACCAGCAGCGCGTTGCCCGCGCTGACGAACTGTTGCAACAGTTGACCTTTGCTGGTTTCGCCTTGCAGCAGCACCGGCAGGGTCATGGTGGCGCGGAACTGTTCGGCAAGGTCGCGCATCATGGCGTGCGAGGTACACAGCATAAAGCAGCGCCCGTTGTTCGCTTCAATGATGGGCCTTAGCATTGCGGCTAACTGGCGCGCTGCGCCGGGTTGGTTGGTCTGCGGCAGGTTTCGCGGCACTAACAGCAGCGCCTGCTGCGTGTAATCAAACGGACTGGGAAGCAGCATGGATTCTGCCGCTTCAATCCCCAGTCGCGCCGTAAAGTGGTGGAGATCGTCATTCACCGACAGGGTCGCTGAGGTAAAAATCCAGCTACCGGGTTTCTGCGCCATCACCTCTTTGAATTTATCCGCCACGCTCAGCGGCGTCAGCGCCAGGGTAAAATGACGCGACGTACATTCATACCAGTAGCTGTAGCCTGGCTGATTGATCTCTTTCAGACGTTTGAGGCGGGTGCGATACAGCGTGGCTCGCTCGAAGGCGGCGTCCAGAAGCGCCGAGCGCCCCAGAGAGAGTTTCGCCACGTCGTAACACAGTTCGAGCGTGTCATCGAGCAACAGAAAAGCCCGCTGAACACGCTGATCGGCAAGAAGCTCGCGCAGGTTCCCGCGATAGCCCGGTTCGCCTAATTGCAAACGGAAATCTTGCGCGCACTGGGCAAGACGGTCAGCGCATTTTTGCAGTTGTTGGGTGTCTTTGAGTTCCGTGCGATACGCAATGGTAAAATCTTTTGCCAGATCAAGAAGCTGTCGGCTGGAAAGTGACTGACCAAAGTACTGGCTGGCGATGTCGGGAAGCTGATGGGCTTCGTCGAAGATCATCACCTCCGCTTCGGGGATCAGTTCACCAAAACCGCTCTCTTTCACCACCATGTCAGCCAAAAAAAGATGGTGGTTGACCACCACGACATCGGCATCCATCGCTTTTTTACGCGCTTTGACCACAAAGCACTCTTTGTAGAGCGGGCAATCGCTGCCCAGACAGTTGTCGTTGGTGCTGGTGACCAGCGGCCAGGCCTGGGAGTCTTCCGCCACGCTGACGCAGGTACTGATGTCGCCATCAAGGGTTTGATTGGACCAGGAACGCAGTAAGATGACATCGCTCAAAATTTGCACCGGCAAGTCACCGCCGGCCAGCGCCTGCTGTTCGAGACGCTCCAGACACAAGTAGTTTGAGCGCCCTTTCAGCAGCGCCAGTTTACCGCTGAACTTCAGGGCGTTTGCTACGGTCGGGAGATCGCGACTGTAGAGCTGATCCTGCAACGCTTTCGAGCCCGTTGAAATAATCACTTTCTTTTTGGCGCGCAGCGCAGGCGCAAGATAGGCGTAGGTTTTCCCTGTGCCTGTCCCGGCTTCAACGACCAGAGGGGACGAGGTTTCAATCGCATGGGCCACGGCAACGGCCATTTGTCGCTGTGGTTCGCGCGGCTTAAAACCCGCTATCGCTTTCGCTAACTGACCGTCTACGGCAAAATCGTCCGACACACTACCCCCTGTTCATTTGAACAGGGATTATGTCAGGCCAGAGGATCTTTCGCCAGTTGAAGAGGTGACGACGGCATAACAATGTGGCAGTCTTGCCGCGTAAAAATGGAATCTAAACGCTAACGAGGAGTAATTGATGACTATTGTCCGTATTGATGCCGAAGACCGTTGGTCTGATGTTGTTATCCACAATAATACCCTGTACTACACCGGCGTACCTGAGAACCTGGACGCTGACGCGTTCGAGCAGACGGCCAATACCCTGGCACAAATCGATGCCGTACTGGAAAAGCAAGGCAGCAATAAAGCGCGCATTCTGGATGCGACCATTTTTATTACCGATAAAAGTGATTTCGCGGCGATGAACAAAGCCTGGGACGCCTGGGTTGTTGCCGGACATGCGCCTGTACGTTGCACGGTACAGGCTGGGTTAATGAACCCGAAATATAAGGTTGAGATTAAAATTATCGCGGCTGTCTAAGCCTGCGTTATTCGTCTTCATCCTCAAAACGCGCCACGATCCGCTCGCCGGTATGGGTGGCGCGTAACTCCTGTGCTACCAGCGTAATCGCCTCCCCGCTGCTCATTCCTTGTGACATCAGTTCCTGAATGCGTTCTACCGCTTTTTGCTGCTGATCGTGCGTGAGTGAAGGTAAACCTGCAAACATGATGAACTCCTGCTAAATTGTTAACGCTAATTATTTCATGCTACCCGGCACATAGCCAGTAGAGTAGTCACGAGTCAGGACAGATGAAGACGTTATCTCCCGCTGTAATTCAGTTACCCTGGCGTCAGGACGCCGCTGAACACTATTTTACGCCGCTGAGTCATACCCCCTGGGCCATGCTTCTGCATTCTGGTCACGCGGATCATCCGCATAACCGCTTTGACATTTTGGTGGCCGATCCCATCACGACGCTGGTCACACAGGGAGAAAAAACACGGGTCTGCGATGCGCATCACTGCACCACAACGACGGATGATCCGCTGAACGTTGTGCAGACAGCGCTGGCATCTCTGGCGATGACCCCATCGCACAGTGACGATTTGCCGTTTCAGGGGGGAGCTCTGGGGCTTTTTGGCTACGATCTGGGGCGCCGTTTTGAATCGCTGCCCGATATCGCTCAACACGATATCACGTTGCCGGATATGGCGGTGGGAATTTACGACTGGGCGCTGATTGTCGATAACCAAAAACAGACCGTGTCGCTGCTCAGCCATTCGAACGCACTCGCAAGACTCGACTGGCTGGAAAGCCAACAGGCACCAGTGCATGAGCCGTTCAGATTAACCTCCGCCTGGCAGTCAAACATGACACGCGCGCAGTATGGTGAAAAATTTCGCCAGGTGCAGGCCTATCTGCACAGCGGCGACTGCTATCAGGTGAATCTTGCCCAGCGTTTTCAGGCGGACTATCAGGGCGACGAATGGCAAGCGTTTGTGCGCCTCAATCAGGCCAACCGCGCCCCCTTCAGCGCCTTTTTACGTCTGGAAGATGGCGCAATTTTGAGCCTTTCGCCCGAACGATTTATTCAACTCGCGAACGGACACATTCAGACCCGACCGATTAAAGGGACGCTTCCGCGTCTGGAAGATCCGCACGATGATCGCCAGCAGGCGCAAAAACTCGCCAGCTCACCGAAAGACCGGGCGGAAAACCTGATGATTGTCGATCTGATGCGTAATGATATTGGCCGCGTCGCCGTGCCGGGGTCTGTCAGGGTACCCGAACTGTTTGTCGTTGAGCCGTTTCCGGCGGTACACCATCTGGTCAGTACCATCACCGCACAATTGCCCGACCACCTGCACGCCACCGATCTGCTGCGTGCCGCCTTCCCTGGCGGTTCGATCACCGGCGCGCCGAAAGTCCGCGCGATGGAAATTATTGATGAGCTGGAGCCCCAGCGACGCAATGCCTGGTGCGGCAGCATCGGGTATCTCAGCGTTTGCGGCAATATGGATACCAGCATCACCATTCGCACCCTGAGCGCGACCCAGGGAAAACTGTCGTGTTCCGCAGGCGGCGGGATTGTGGCGGACAGCCAGGAAGCGGCGGAATATCAGGAAACGTTTGATAAAGTGAATCGTATTTTGCATCAACTGGAGAACTAAGACGTGGATAACAGCAGCCTGACGCTCGATGATTTTTTATCACGGTTTCAACTTTTACGCCCAGAGGTGAATCGTGAAACGCTGAATAACCGTCAGGCCGCCGTACTGATCCCCGTCGTTCGTCGCCCCCAGCCTGGACTGCTGCTCACCCAGCGCTCGGTTCATCTGCGTAAACACGCCGGTCAGGTGGCCTTTCCCGGCGGCGCGGTAGACAGTAGCGATGCGTCACTTATCGCCGCTGCGCTGCGCGAAGCCCACGAAGAGGTCGCTATCCCGCCTGAGGTCGTTGAGGTGATTGGGGTACTCCCTCCGGTGGACAGCGTTACCGGGTTTCGGGTGACGCCCGTCGTGGGCATCATCCCACCCGATCTTCATTACCACGCCAGTGAAGATGAAGTGTCTGCCGTGTTTGAAATGCCGCTGGCGCAAGCGCTGCAACTCAGGCGATATCATCCACTGGATGTGTATCGTCGCGGGGACTCTCATCGCGTCTGGCTTTCGTGGTATGAGCATTATTTCGTCTGGGGCATGACGGCCGGAATTATTCGTGAGCTGGCGCTGCAAATTGGCATGAGACCCTGACTATACTTAACTTTACACGTACCCAACACGACTTGAAACTCCACGCCCAATATTAGTAAAAGCAAGGTTACCTATTAGTTTAATTCATGTGAATAGTTAAGCTGATAGGCCTATTCCCTCTTACACTATGCAAAGTTATTACATCGTTACTGGAACCCCCAGTTACCCTGTCAGGAGTATTATCGTGATTAGTCTATTCGACATGTTTAAGGTAGGGATTGGTCCCTCATCCTCCCATACTGTAGGGCCTATGAAGGCGGGTAAACAGTTCGTCGATGACCTGGTCGAAAAAGGATTATTGGATAGCGTTACCCGTGTCGCCGTGGATGTATACGGCTCACTGTCATTAACGGGTAAAGGTCACCACACGGATATCGCCATTATTATGGGTCTGGCGGGGAACGAACCTGCCACCGTTGATATTGATAGCATCCCGGGTTTTATCCGCGACGTTGAAACGCGCGGACGCCTGTTGCTGGCTCAGGGTCGGCATGAAGTGGATTTCCCGCACGATAACGGGATGCGTTTTCATAATGACAATCTGTCATTGCATGAGAACGGAATGCAGATCCATGCGTGGAACGGCGAAACCGTCATCTACAGCAAAACGTATTATTCCATCGGCGGCGGTTTTATCGTTGATGAAGAGCATTTTGGTCAGGACGCAACGGGTGATGTGAGCGTGCCTTATCCGTTCAAATCAGCCACCGAAATGCTGGAATATTGCAACAGCACCGGCCTGTCGCTTTCTGGCATGGTGATGCAAAACGAACTGGCGCTGCACAGCAAGAAAGAGATTGAAGAGTATTTCGCCAATGTCTGGCAGACCATGCAAGCCTGTATCGATCGCGGCATGAACACCGAAGGTATTCTGCCTGGCCCGCTGCGCGTTCCGCGCCGTGCGTCGGCGTTACGCCGGATGCTGGTTTCCAGCGACAAGCTCTCCAGCGATCCAATGAATGTTATCGATTGGGTGAACATGTTCGCCCTTGCCGTTAACGAAGAGAACGCGGCGGGTGGTCGGGTGGTGACAGCACCAACCAACGGCGCCTGCGGTATCGTCCCTGCGGTGCTGGCGTATTATGATCATTTTATTGAGTCAGTCAGCCCGGACATCTATACCCGTTACTTTATGGCCGCTGGCGCTATCGGCGCACTGTATAAAATGAACGCCTCTATTTCTGGTGCTGAAGTCGGCTGCCAGGGTGAAGTTGGCGTGGCCTGCTCCATGGCCGCTGCGGGTCTGGCGGAGCTGCTGGGCGCCAGCCCGGAGCAAGTCTGCGTGGCAGCCGAAATCGGTATGGAACACAACTTGGGCTTAACCTGCGATCCGGTTGCAGGTCAGGTGCAAGTACCGTGTATCGAACGTAACGCGATTGCCTCGGTAAAAGCGATCAACGCCGCGCGTATGGCAATGCGTCGTACCAGCGCACCGCGTGTCTCGCTGGATAAAGTCATCGAAACCATGTACGAAACGGGCAAAGACATGAACGCCAAGTACCGTGAAACGTCGCGTGGTGGACTGGCCATCAAAGTGCAGTGTGACTAATACCTGAACCTCGCCCATCTGCAACGGATGGGCGAATTTTACGCATCGCCCTCGTCTACGGTAATTTTCCCCACTACACTTGCTCTGTCGCGGTTGGCTTTTGTTGCCAACGGCTTATCGGGCAGCTCGCATGCAAACAGCTCAACGGATCATTAAAAAATACCGTCGTAACCGTTTCATTGTTTGCACGATTTGTGCGCTGACCACGCTCATCCTGACGTTATGCGTCCGCTTTATGTCGGAGCGAAATTTTAATCATCATCGTACCGTGTCGTTCGCCAGTCATGCGGTTAGCGCGCTGGATGATGTCCTGCGGCCCCTCAAGTCCGGCCGCGATGTGATGTTGCCGTTGATTGGCCTGCCCTGCTCCGTCACCCATTTAGCGCTGCGTAAACAGGCGGCCAAACTGCAAACGGTTCGTTCCATTGGTCTGGTTCAGGGGGGCGTGTTGTACTGCTCCAGTATCTTCGGCTATCGCAATGTGCCGGTCAGCCACCTGCATACCAACCTTCCGACGCCCGAGCCTTTACTGCTTCTCTCCATCGACCGCTCGCTGATTAAGGGCAGTCCTATTCTTATCCAGTGGTATCCGTCATCCTCCAGCGGCAAAGACGGGGTACTGATGATAGTGAACATTGATTTGCTGGCGGATATGCTTCTTGAACCCGAACAGCCGCAAATCACCAGCGCGAGTTTGTCGGTTGGCAATCGCCACTTCCTTTACGGCAGAGGGGTTGTCGACACGTTACCTCCGCTCAATGGCGAACAACGTTACCAGCTTTCCTCACCCGCTTTTCCGTTCACCATTAGCGCGACCGGCCCTGGGGCGGAAGAGCTGGCGCTAAAGCATCTCCCTTCTCAGCTCCCGCTCGCCATGATGCTGAGTCTGTTGGTGGGGTATCTCACGTGGCTGGCGACCGCCAACAGAATGAGTTTCTCCTGGGAGATCAATCTGGCCCTTGCCGGGCGAGAGTTTGAGCTTTTTTGTCAGCCGTTAGTGAACGCCCGTACACAGCAATGTATTGGCGTAGAAATTCTGCTGCGCTGGAATAATCCCCGACAGGGTTGGATCTCTCCGGATGTGTTTATTCCGATTGCCGAAGAGCACCATCTCATTGCCCCACTAACCCGCTACGTGATTGCGGAGACGGTTCGCCAGCGGCATTTTTTTCCGATGAGTAGCCAGTTTCACATCGGGATCAATGTGGCGGCCAGCCACTTTCGGCATGGCCTATTGTTAAAAGATCTCAACCACTACTGGTTTAAAGCGCAACCCATTCAGAAACTCGTTCTTGAACTCACGGAGCGGGATGCGTTGCTTGATGTGGACTATCGCATGGTTCGCGAACTTCACCGTAAAGGTGTCAAACTCGCGATTGATGATTTTGGGACGGGAAACAGCTCACTGTCGTGGCTGGAAAAACTGCGGCCGGACGTACTGAAGATAGATAAGTCGTTTACCGGCGCTATCGGCACCGATGCGGTGAATTCGACCGTGACCGATATCATCATTGCCCTCGGACAGCGGTTGAATATCGAACTGGTGGCGGAAGGGGTAGAAACACCCGCGCAGGCGCAGCATCTTCGCCGACACGGCGTACATATACTGCAAGGATATCTGTATGCGAAACCGATGCCATTACGTGATTTTCCACAGTGGCTGGCGGGCAGCTCACCGCCGCCCGCCCAGCATAACGGGCATATGATGCCCGCCATACCGTTCCGTTAACCCTGTTTATTCATCTTCGTCATGCGCGGGTTGCTCTTTAACAATGCGAACCAGATCAACCCGATAGTCATTGGCTTCGACAATCGTAATGCTCAATGGCGCGACCTCAATCACATCGCCCACGCGTGGAATATGGCCGTTTACCGCAATAACCAGTCCCGCGACCGTGGCGATTTCATCGTCATCGTCCACCAGATTATCGACCGCCAGCGCCTGTTGTAGCGCATGGAGATCGGTGCCACCTTTCACCAGCCAACCGTCCGCGTCGGTAATGATTTCCGGTGTTTCATCCGCATCCGGGAACTCACCGGCAATCGCTTCCAGAACGTCCAGCGGCGTCACCAGTCCCTGCACAACGCCAAATTCGTTGGTGACGATAACAAAGCTACCGCGAGCACGACGCAATACGCCCAACAGGTTGATCGGGTCTAACGTTTCCGGAACCACAATGGCCGGCGATGCGGAGGCAATGGCCGCAACATCGACGCCCTCTTCCAGGGCCACCAGCAGTTCTTTCGCACGGACGATACCGATAATTTCATCAAGCTCGCCACGGCACACCGGGAACAAACTGTGCGGAGAAGAGAGCAATTGCTCGCGGATTTCGTCCACGCTCAGACTCGCATCAACCCAGCTAATCTCACCGCGTGGCGTCATAATGCCGCGTAATGAGCGCGACGCCAGCGTCAACACGCCGTTAATCATGTAACGCTCTTCATCGGCAAAGGCGCCTTCCAGAACGGGAACCACCGCCGGAATATCCGATTCACTCTGCACATTCGCCTGCCGTTTTCCGCCCATTAAGCGCAGAATCGCGTCAGCGGTACGCGCACGCAGCGGTAACGTCGACTGATGGCGAATAAAATTACGTCGGGCAATTTGGTTAAACAGCTCAATAATAATCGAGAAGCCAATCGCCGCGTACAGATACCCTTTCGGAATGTGGAAGCCGAAACCTTCAGCCACCAGACTCAAACCAATCATCAGCAGGAAGCTCAGACAGAGCACGACCACCGTCGGATGTTGGTTCACGAAACGTGTCAGCGGTTTAGAGGCCAGCAGCATCACCGCCATCGCAATGACCACGGCCGCCATCATCACTGGCAGGTGGTTAACCATACCGACAGCGGTAATGACCGCATCCAGCGAGAAGACCGCATCCAGAATCACAATCTGCGTAACTACCACCCAAAAACTGGCATAGCCTTTACCGTGCCCGGAATCATGCTCGCGATTTTCCAGCCTTTCATGGAGTTCCGTGGTGGCTTTAAACAGCAAGAATATCCCCCCAAGCAGCATGATCAGGTCACGCCCCGAGAAGGTGAGATCCCAAACGGTAAAGAGCGGTTTGGTTAAGGTCACCATCCACGAAATGATGGACAGCAACGCAAGACGCATGAATAGCGCCAGTGACAAACCGATGAGACGTGCTTTATCGCGCTGCTTTGGTGGCAGTTTGTCAGCCAGAATCGCGATAAAGACCAGGTTATCAATACCCAGAACAATTTCGAGAACAACAAGCGTGAGCAGCCCCACCCAAATTGAGGGGTCCATTAAGAATTCCATGACAAGCTCCTGCTTAAGGAATAGCCAGACGGCGCGCTGAACATCTCAGGCGATAAAGCAATGTGCAAATTCAGATTGTGGCAAACGTTGCCAGAATGGCAGGCGCAAAGCGACCTGAAGGTGAAATGACGTCGGTGACGATCCATACATCGGGCTACTGCCCTATACTCCTTAGAAATGAAACAGATCATAAACATAACAGAGACAATATCTTTTTGGCAAAGATTTACGGTCCTTTGCAAAGAGATGTGACCGAGATATTTTACACCACGAAATTTCTCGTAACCGAAACCCAAATTACGGACATCCATCACATAAAATATTTTTTTCGATAACTAAAATAATTCCCGAAAATCAGCAGTTTTCTATTGTAACCCTTATCTGAATCGATTCGATTGCGGACGGCGATTCAAACTACATTTTGCGTCGATGTGTTAACAATAATAAAGGAGGTAGCAAGTGACCATTGCTATTGTGATAGGCACACATGGTTGGGCTGCAGAGCAGTTGCTTAAAACAGCCGAAATGCTGTTAGGCGAGCAGGAAAATGTCGGCTGGATCGATTTCGTTCCAGGCGAAAATGCCGAGACGCTTATCGAAAAGTACAACGCTCAGTTGGCAAAACTCGATACCAGTAAAGGCGTGCTATTTCTCGTCGATACATGGGGAGGCAGTCCGTTTAACGCTGCCAGCCGCATTGTCGTTGACAAAGAGCATTATGAAGTTGTCGCAGGCGTTAACATTCCCATGTTGGTGGAAACGTTTATGGCCCGTGATGACAACCCGAGCTTTGACGAATTAGTTGCTGTGGCAGTTGAAACCGGACGTGAAGGTGTGAAAGCGCTGAAAGCAAAACCGGTTGAAAAAGCAGTGCCCGCTCCGGTTGCAACAGCACCCAAAACCGTCGCATCGGCGAAACCCATGGGGCCTGATGATTATATGACCATCGGCCTGGCCCGTATTGATGACCGTCTTATCCACGGCCAGGTGGCAACGCGCTGGACCAAAGAGACTAACGTGACCCGCATTATCGTGGTAAGCGATGAAGTGGCTGCGGATAACGTTCGTAAAACCCTGTTAACACAAGTCGCACCTCCGGGCGTAACGGCACACGTTGTCGATGTCGAGAAGATGATTCGCGTCTACAACAACCCGAAATACGCCGGCAATCGCGTCATGCTGTTGTTCACCAATCCTACTGATGTGGAGCGTATCGTCGAAGGTGGCGTGAAAATCACCTCCGTGAACATTGGCGGTATGGCCTTCCGCCAGGGCAAAACGCAGGTTAACAATGCAGTTTCCGTCGATGAGAAAGATATCGTCGCTTTCAAAAAACTCAACGAACGCGGTATCGAACTTGAAGTTCGTAAAGTGTCCACCGATCAGAAACTGAAAATGATGGACTTGATCGCCAAAGTGGCGAAGTAACCCGTCATCATTAATTAGCTTTCACACTTAAGTCTGTATAGCAATAGGAGAAGTACAATGGAGATTACCACTCTTCAGATTGTGCTGGTGTTCATCGTCGCATGTATCGCGGGTATGGAGTCGGTACTTGATGAATTTCAGTTCCACCGTCCGCTGATAGCCTGTACGCTGATCGGCGCCGTTCTCGGGGATATGAAAACCGGTATTATCATCGGTGGTACCCTGGAAATGATCGCTCTGGGCTGGATGAACATCGGTGCTGCCGTTGCACCCGATGCCGCACTGGCGTCCATTATTTCAACCGTTCTGGTTATCGCCGGTCACCAAAGCATTGGTGCGGGTATCGCGCTGGCTATTCCGCTAGCAGCGGCAGGCCAGGTTCTGACCATCATCGTGCGTACTATCACCGTGGCATTCCAGCACGCAGCGGATAAGGCAGCCGAAAACGGCAACCTCACGGCGCTGTCCTGGATCCACGTCTCTTCCCTGTTCCTGCAAGCAATGCGTATCGCCATTCCGGCCGTTATCGTGGCTATCTCTGTCGGTACCAGTGAAGTGCAGAGCATGCTTAATGCGATTCCGGAAGTTGTTACCGGTGGTCTGAATATTGCGGGCGGTATGATCGTCGTCGTCGGTTACGCAATGGTCATCAACATGATGCGTGCGGGCTACCTGATGCCGTTCTTCTACCTCGGCTTTGTGACCGCCGCATTTACTAACTTCAACCTGGTCGCTCTGGGTGTGATTGGCGCAGTTATGGCCATCCTCTACATTCAGTTGAGCCCGAAATATAACCGCGTAGCGGGTGCGCCAGCTCAGGCTGCTGGTGATAACTCTCTCGATAATGAACTGGACTAGCAGGTGAGCGAAATGGTTGATATGACTAAAACAACTACCGAGAAAAAACTCACTCAGAGTGACATTCGTGGCGTGTTCATTCGTTCTAACCTGTTTCAGGGTTCATGGAACTTCGAACGTATGCAGGCGCTGGGCTTCTGCTTCTCGATGATACCGGCCATCCGCCGTTTGTATCCTGAGAACAACGACGAGCGCAAACAAGCGATTAAACGTCACCTGGAGTTCTTTAACACCCATCCTTACGTGGCGGCTCCGGTACTGGGCGTTACGCTGGCAATGGAAGAACAACGCGCTAACGGCGCGGAGATTGACGATGGTGCCATCAACGGTATCAAAGTCGGTCTGATGGGGCCGTTAGCGGGCGTCGGCGACCCGATCTTCTGGGGAACGGTGCGTCCGGTGTTTGCCGCGCTGGGTGCCGGTATTGCGATGAGCGGTAGCCTGCTCGGCCCTCTGCTGTTCTTCATCCTGTTCAACGCCGTACGTCTGGCAACCCGTTACTACGGCGTGGCCTACGGTTATCGTAAAGGTGTCGATATCGTTTCTGATATGGGCGGCGGTTTCCTGCAGAAACTGACTGAGGGGGCGTCAATTCTCGGCCTGTTTGTCATGGGGGCGCTGGTTAACAAGTGGACGCACGTCAACATCCCGCTGGTGGTGTCGACCATCACCGGTCAGGATGGACAAACCCGCGTGACCACCGTGCAGACCATCCTTGACCAGTTGATGCCGGGTCTGGTGCCGCTGCTGCTGACCTTCGCCTGTATGTGGCTGCTGCGTAAAAAAGTAAACGCCCTGTGGATCATCGTTGGCTTCTTCGTCATCGGTATCGCAGGTTACTCTGTAGGTCTGTTGGGTCTGTAATAACGTGGTACTTTACCGGGGGCCTGCCCCCGGTTTTTTATTTGGAGGATTCATGACAATCACGGACCTGGTGCTGGTTCTCTTTATTGCCGTGTTGCTGGCATTTGCCCTTTACGATCAGTTCATCATGCCCCGCCGTCACGGCTCTACCCTGCTTTCTGTTCCCCTGTTGCGTCGCAGTCGTGTGGACAGTGTCATCTTTATTGGCCTGGTCCTCATTCTTATCTATAACAACGCCACCAGCCACGGGCCACAAACCACCACATGGTTATTATGTGGTTTGGTATTAATGGGGGTGTATCTGTTCTGGATCCGGGCGCCCAAAATCATCTTTAAGCCAAAAGGCTTCTTCTTCGCCAATGCGTGGATAGAATATAACCGGGTTAAAGAAATGAATTTATCCGAGGATGGCGTGCTGGTTATGCAATTAGAACAACGCCGATTACTGGTGCGCGTACGAAATATAGACGATCTGGAAAGAATATATAAACTTCTCGTTTCTGCTCAATGAGTTAATAATATAGCCTGAACTATATCCCGGTATATCAACCAACGAAAAACATAGCTCAGGCTATATTTTAATAGCTAAAATTATTATTCCTCTTAACCTTTCATTGATATTTAAATCTAAATGAAAATCGTTTTCAGTTAGAAGTCAAATATTAATTCCTCATTGTTGTTTTATATTCTCAAAATATGTTAAGGTTGCGCCGTCATTTGGGGAGTAGCCGATTTCCAGACTCCGGAAATGTACGTGTCAACATACTCGTTGAAAAACGTGGCGCGTACGGACTGAACACACTCAGTCAGGCGAGACCATATGCACATCAACTGCTATGCCACCAAAATGCGAATTCTGTATTTACAGATGCGCGTCAGGGGCATGTTTGCTGGGGGCGGTGATGTGTTTTATGGAAACCCCGGTCAGGACGCTATCATGCATGTTACCGCTACAATTCTTCTCGCTTTTGGCATGTCGATGGACGCCTTCGCTGCGTCGATTGGTAAAGGTGCCACCCTGCATAAACCCAAATTCTCCGAAGCACTGCGCACCGGCCTTATTTTTGGCGCTGTCGAAACGCTGACCCCGCTGATTGGCTGGGGCATGGGGATGCTGGCGAGTAAATTCGTTCTCGAATGGAACCACTGGATAGCCTTCCTGCTGCTGATTTTCCTCGGCGGGCGTATGATCATTGAAGGCTTTCGTGATAGCGATGACGAAGACGCAGAGCCCCTGCGCCGTCACAGCTTTTGGCTGTTAGTAACAACAGCCATTGCCACCAGTCTGGATGCCATGGCTGTGGGGGTCGGTTTAGCCTTCCTGCAGGTAAATATCATTGCGACGGCGCTGGCCATTGGCTGCGCGACGCTTTGCATGTCGACGCTGGGAATGATGATCGGCCGATTCATTGGCCCAATGCTGGGCAAACGCGCTGAAATTTTAGGCGGGATCGTGCTGATTGGCATTGGCGCCCAGATCCTCTGGGCCCATTTTTACGGCTAACTGTCGCGCTGCCAGAGGTGAAGACTGAAATCGGTCTGGCAGTCAAATACTTTCCTGGCTGACAGCCCTTCCCACACCTCGGGTTTTGCCCGCCATGCGAAAGGCGTCATCTGTAACAACGCCACAGCCTCACTGCCGCTAAGGCTCATCGGATAGTTCAACGCCACGCTTTGCTGTAACGTAAACCCGTCGATCTGCTCCGTGTGCGGCGCATGCAGTCGAATCTCATCATAAATCAGCCCCTTGAGTTCCATTAAATGGCGTGGCCCCGGCGTTGCGGTGATAACCCACCCACCCGGTTTGACAACTCTGGCTAACTCTTCTGCTTTGCACGGCGCGTATATCCTGATGATGGCATCCATTGACGCATCAGCAAATGGCAGACGGTGACTCGAGGCAACGCAGAACGTCACCTGCGGATAACGCTTTGCCGCAGACTTAATCGCCACTTTCGCCACATCCAGCCCAAACACGGTAATGCCTGGCTGCGCATCGGCAAACGCATGGGTGTAATACCCTTCGCCGCAGCCAATATCGAGAACCGACGTCGCATGGGGAAGTAAACGTTCATTGAGGATAGTGACGATAGCGTCACGCAGCGGCTGATAATGCCCGGCGTCAAGAAACGCCCGGCGCGCCTGCATCATTTCCGCACTGTCACCGGGGTCACGCGAGCGTTTATGCTGCACCGGCAGTAAGTTGACATATCCTTCTTTCGCCACGTCAAACTGATGTCGTTGCGGACAGATAAAACTGTTTTGTACTTGCGCAAGAGGCTGGTGGCAAAGAGGACAAGAAAACGACATGACAACTCCGGCTGAAAACTTCGGGGCGCAAGTGTAACGCGAATTGCGCCCCGGGAAAATATACTCTCAGTAATTCACGTTGCAAAACAACGCGCGCTAACGCCCTGAATGCTGGCCCGCAGGCCATGTAACCCGGCGCTCTTCGTGTGCAGGCGACGGCGCACGGTTGCCGTGCATGACCAGCAAATGGTCTGAGTCGGCGGGCATACCATCAGGCTTAACGTTTTCGAGGCGTAATACGTCGCCCATAATCTGGCTAAAGACCGGAGCCGAAACCGCCCCGCCATAATAAGCGCCATTCTGCGGATCGTTGATAACCACCACCAGCGCAAATTTCGGGGCGCTCGCCGGAGCGACGCCCGCCGTGTAGGCCACATATTTGTCGATGTACTTTCCATCATCGCCAATTTTTTTCGCCGTGCCGGTTTTCACCGCGACACGATAATCTCTCACCGCCGCTTTGGTTCCCCCGCCGCCAGGCAACGCAACGCTCTCCATCATATGTTCCACTTCGTGAACCAGGCTTTCCGACATCACCCGGGTGCCCATCACCGGGGGATCGATACGGGTGATGGAGAGCGGCCGATAAATACCAAAGCTGCCGATCGTCGCGTAAACATGCGCCAGTTGTAGCGGCGTCACCATCAGACCATAACCGAAAGCGAAGGTTGCCCGGTCGAGGGAGCTCCAGTAACGGCGTTGAGGCAGCAAACCGCGACTCTCCCCGGTTAATCCCAGACCTGTTGGCGTACCAAATCCGAAGCGTTTATAGGTATCGAGCAATTGCTGAACCGGCATCGCGAGTGAGAGATGCGAAACCCCCGTGTCACTCGATTTTTGCAAAATGCCGGTTAAAGAGAGCTCAGGGTAGAAGCCCACGTCACGGATACGATGACCATCAAGAATAAACGGATGCGTGTCGATCACGCTGTCTGGCTGCACAATCCCCTGCTTTAGCGCCGTCATGATCACTAACGGTTTGACGGTCGAGCCGGGTTCGAAGGTATCGCTAATGGCTCGATTTCGAAAATCGTCCAGCACCGCCCCTTCGCGATTGTTCGGGTTAAAATCCGGGAAGCTTGCCATCGCGAGAATTTCGCCGGTGGCGACGCTGACCAGCACCGCGGCGCCCGACTCCGCTTTGTTCCAGGTGACGGCATTGTCTAAAGCATCTTCCGTCACGGTCTGCAAACGCTCATCAATACTGAGTTGCAACTCGTGCGCCGGAATAGACGTGACTTCCGTGATGTTCTCAATCACGTGGCCAAACTTGTCTTTACGGACAAGACGCGAGCCCGGTTTTCCCGTTAATTGCGAATTAAAACTTTTCTCAACCCCTTCAATCCCCTGTCCGTCTATATTGGTAAAACCAATCAGGTTAGCCGCAACATGTCCGGCAGGATAAAATCGACGTGATTCTTCGCGCAGATTGATCCCCGCAAGGTTAAGTTTGTCTATCCATTGTGCTTGTTGCGGGGACACCTGGCGCGCCAGATAGATAAATCGCCCTGCCGGATTACTGTTAACGCGCTTTGCCAGCGTACTTAACGACAGATGCAGCGTACTTGCCAATGCTTGCCAGCGTTCGTTATATCCCACACCGCCCTTGCTGATGATGGTTTTAGGATCGGCCCAGACAGCATTCACCGGCACGCTGACGGCCAGCGGACGCCCTTCCCTGTCCGTAATCATCCCGCGCACAGATGCCGTCGTGACTTCACGTAGCGAGCGCATATCCTCTTGTCTGACCAGGTTGGTCGGCGTGACAATTTGCAACCACGCAAGGCGCCCGAGTAATAACCCCATACTGACCACTATTGCCGCGCAAAGCAGCGCGAAACGCACGGGGGTAAAATTAGCCACAGCGCCGTCACTTTTCTTTTTCACCTGCTCTCCAGCAAACTTACTTTTCAGGTGATTGATTTAACGAAAAATAGTGAGGGGAAACGGGAAAAACAATGCTACGAACTTCGCGGTTTTGCAACAAAGCGCAAACAGGAGGGCATTCAGAAATGTTTTGACGCAAGTTGAATTAAAAAGCCCCGCATTTGCGAGGCTTTATATCTGAGGTTGATGCGCCTGAACGCTTCAAATCAGTGGTGTCGATCAGATAGCTGTTACGTTAACAGCAGCCGGACCTTTCTGGCCGTCCTGAATTTCGAACTCAACGTTCTGGCCTTCAGCCAGAGTTTTGAAGCCATTACCCTGGATAGCGGAGAAGTGTACAAACACGTCTTTGCTGCCATCAGCCGGAGTAATGAAACCAAAACCTTTAGACTCGTTGAACCACTTAACTTGACCTTTAATCTTTGCCATTTGCAAAATTCCTTAGATTGTTTTCTTCGCCCGCAGGCATAACATAGATAAAACTGAGACATTACTGCTTGAGGCACTAATATAAGGTTCGGCAGAGAAGCGGTATTCAACGACAACGTTTTTACTCAGGACTTCTTTACTGAAAATGCCACACATAAACAGAACTGTACCTCGTTTAACCCAAGCCGTGTTATCACATACAACGTAAAATATGGCAAGCCATTTTTAAACGTGTCTCGATCAGTCGCACAAATCCCGAAAGACGGCAAAGCGCGACTGCACAGTTATGCGCTAAATCCGCTGAAGATATATTTTCGCCTCTCTGCGTCTGCGCTGACAGACCGCAGTCAGAACAGATGCTTTTCTACCATAGCTCAATAACTTCGGTTGTTCCAGGCAAGTTGATTAACTTATCGCCACAAGTGACAGATATCACTTTTTATGCTTTGTAATGCATAAATTGTCACATAACAAAAACACATTAATTGAAAAAAAACAGATAGGAATGACTGATTTTTGAATGGATTAATGCGCCAACATTCTCCGACGACGTTATGCACCAAAATAATGAAGGTACGATGACAATGCACAAAAAAAGTGAGAGAAACGTTTCGTTAATAATAAAAACGATCGCCATCACAAAAAAAGCATAATCATATATTAGTCGTAGAGAAGAACATTAATTAATCCAGGGAGGGATAAGATATTCATTGTTCGATAAAATATTACGCTGGCGGGCTCTAGAGCAGACGATACTCAAAATGCGCACTTGCACCAGAACGGTGCGTCCTCGCGAAGGATGACAGGATGGCGTGTCCACAGGTTGTACTGACAAACTCGCATCCTGTCACTCTGGTTACCTTTCCGCTACCAGACGGATGAAGTCATCGTCCTCTTTCTGCGCATTTGCTGCAGGGGTCGCCTCAGCCGCTTTTTCTGGTTCATTTGCTTCACACAGACGGCGCAACAACGCATTTTGACGTTTTTGCTGGTCTAACAAGGATTCGAGCAATTCGATCTGCTCATTGGTGCGCGAGCTTGCGCGGTTGACGAAAAACCATAAAACAAGTCCAACAACCAGAACCACCACCGATACCATTAAAGACGCGAAAGTCAGCGCGCCAGAGTTCAGAACTTCGTTCATTTTACCACCTCAATGTAGACGGGGCATTTTAGCACTGCTACACAACAACTGTAACCTATATGGGGGTGGGCATTTATATGAGTACAGATTTGTACGACTGCTCTTTCAAAAATTTAAATGGCGTTGTGCCTGAGTGAGTAGAAGACGGCAAAATTCCTGCACTAAGACCGTTTATTCATCAGTTGTATTGAATGATACGCTGAAGGTGGCCGCCATCCCTGGTGCCGCCAGGTCTGTCTACTCCCACCGGGGCTCAATTATCGGCACGGCCTCATTTTTCACCACCACAGACCTGATGATACCTGATCAGTTTATTTTTCAATCTCAACAGGTATAGGGTTACAGCTCACGAGAAGGTAATCACCTATTGTAAAAATGCGGTCACCAGGGAATAAATTTATTGATGGCACAAATACCGCTGAAAAATTGTACATCCTGATCGCACATGATGTTGAACACCTGCGCCCAAAGCAGCAGGCAAACCAGCACGCCAATTATCAGGAATACCCACCGAAACTTTTTCACTCCGTTCTCCGAATCCACATCTTATGACTCTAAATTACCATGCGTTACCTAAACCGGGGCTAACTGTAGCGGCATTATGTATTTTTAGGAATGATTCACTTGTATCAGCAGATGTAGAGGCTACTCTTATTATAACGAAAAAAGAAAAAGAGGTTGTAATGCGTTTGATCATTCGCGCGATTGTCTTGCTTGCTCTGGTATGGATAGGTTTACTCCTCAGCGGTTATGGGATTTTGATTGGGAGTCAGGAGAATGCGGCGGGTCTGGGCTTGCAATGCCACTATCTGACCGCCCGGGGCACCAGCACGGCACAGTATATTCACACTAATAGCGGTATTATCGGTCTGACAGATTGCCCTGTATTACGAAAAAGTACGGTTGTGGTTGATAATAACTAAATCTGTTTGTCGAATATTTCACCAGGGCATAACCCTGTTATGCCTTATTTATTTTTTGTTCATCCAATTAAGCTTCACTAATATGTACTTCTCTACTCGTGAAAAGATCCCAGCGGTAAACGGTTACGTCATATATTAAAAGCCAGCCACCTGTCTGTGCTGTCTGGCTTTTAATATCAGGAAGCGATCGCGACTTAGAACGGGTAGTCGTTATAGCCCATTTGTTCGGAGATCTTGCGTGCCGCCGTGTGCAGCATGGCAACATACTCGTGCAAACGCTCTTCTGAGAAGCGCAGCGTCGGGAAGGAGATACTCAGACCCGCAATGACAACCCCGAAGCGATCGAATACCGGTACGCCAATACAGCGTAAACCTTCTTCCTGCTCTTCGTTATCTTCGCCATAACCCTGTTCGCGGACTTTATCCAGCAATGTCAGCAATTCATCAGTAGAAGTTATAGTACGGTCAGTGCTGCGTTTATACTCAACCCCTTCCATAATCTGTTTGACTTCATCACGATCGCGCCAGGCCAACAGCACTTTACCAATCGCGGTACTGTACAGCGGGTTACGACGTCCAACCCGCGAGTACATACGCAGATTGTACATAGAATCAATTTTGTGAATGTAAACGATACTGTCTTCGTCCAGCGCACCGAGGTGTACTGTCTCTTTCGTCAGACGCGAAAGCTCACGCATTTGAATATCAGCGCTACGGATCAGATCAACATTCTGTAACGCACGTGCGCCTAATTCGAACAGTTTCAGGGTCAGTGAATATTTTTCTGATTCGCCTTCCTGAGCCACATATCCCAGCGTCTTCATGGTCTGCAAAAAGCGATAAACGGTGCTTTTCGACATCATGACACGTTGCGACAACTCGGTAATACCAATTTCGCGCTCTTCCCCCAGCGCCTGTAAAATGCCAAACACCTTCAGCACGGAAGATACAGAATCAGGTTGTTTATCCAGATCTGCGATAGCCATTTATCACCTCATTGCGAGTGTTTTATAAAAATCAGAACAATTTTTTATTATAATTTCCCGTTACATTGCCCGCAATCCATCTTTGCTCACTTAGTGACAATTCTGCGACATAAGCCCTGAATATCAATGCTAAAATAATTACTCTGATCATAATCCCCAAAAGACTCTGAATTCATATGGAAAAATGCCAGACAGATGGATTGCCCGTTCCTCAACGGTACGGTGCCATTCTCACCATCGTTATTGGTATTTCGATGGCAGTCCTCGACGGTGCAATTGCGAACGTCGCGCTCCCAACGATAGCCACCGACCTTCAGGCTTCACCCGCCAGTTCTATCTGGGTGGTTAACGCCTACCAAATTGCCATTGTGGTGTCCCTGCTCTCTCTATCATTTTTGGGGGATATGTTTGGTTATCGACGAATATACAAATGCGGGTTAGTTATTTTCCTGCTGGCATCGCTGTTTTGTGCCTTGTCTGACTCATTGCAAATGCTGACGATGGCGCGCGTCGCCCAGGGATTTGGCGGGGCGGCGCTGATGAGTGTCAACACCGCGCTCATTCGCCTTATATTTCCCCAGCGCCAACTTGGACGGGGAATGGGCATTAACTCATTCATCGTCGCGGTATCATCAGCGGCAGGCCCCACGCTGGCTGCCGCCATCCTCTCAGTCGCGTCGTGGCAGTGGTTATTTCTGATTAACGTTCCGTTAGGCATTCTGGCATTGCTACTGGCAATGCGCTTTTTGCCGCCCAACGCCTCACGCAGTAAGAAACCGCGCTTTGACCTGCCGAGCGCCGTGATGAACGCCTTAACGTTTGGACTGCTGATCACAGCACTGAGTGGATTCGCCCAGGGGCAGTCACTCCTGTTAATCGGTGCCGAGGCAGCCATCATGCTTGTTGTCGGTTTTTTCTTTATCCGCCGCCAGCTCTCGCTTCCGGTTCCTTTACTGCCGGTAGACTTGCTGCGAATCCCACTCTTTTCCCTCTCTATTGGCACCTCGATTTGTTCATTCTGCGCGCAAATGCTCGCCCTGGTGTCCCTGCCTTTTTACCTGCAAACCGTTTTAGGCCGAAGCGAAGTGGAAACCGGCCTGTTGTTAACGCCCTGGCCGCTAGCCACCATGGTGATGGCGCCGCTTGCCGGTTACTTGATCGAAAAGGTACACGCGGGTCTGCTGGGTGCATTGGGGTTGGCGGTGATGGCGGCAGGCCTATTTTCCCTGGTATTGTTGCCGACCTCCCCCTCTGACATCAGTATTATCTGGCCGATGATCCTGTGCGGTGCCGGTTTCGGTTTATTCCAGTCGCCCAATAACCATACGATCATTACCTCAGCCCCCCGCGAACGTAGCGGCGGTGCGAGTGGGATGCTGGGAACGGCACGTTTACTGGGGCAAAGTTCGGGGGCCGCACTGGTGGCGCTTATGCTGAACCTGTTCGGCGATGGCGAAACCCACATCGCGCTGATAGTTGCCGGTATTATGGCTACGCTGGCGGCCATTGTGAGTGGTTTACGGATCACACAACCCCGGGCTGGCGCATAAAAAAGCGCGTCATCAGACGCGCTTTTTAACAGTCAGATTTTACGCAGAGCGTGTTTAGCTCCCCGGCATACTGATGTCGGTTACTTCAGATATTCGCCGCTGCGCAGCGCTTCAATACGCTTATCCAGCGGTGGGTGCGTCATGAACAATTCGCTCAGCGATTTAGACTTACCGTTGATACAGAATGCCATCATGCTGCTGGCTTCCTGCGGCTCATAGCTGGTTTTCAGACGCTGCAACGCGGCAATCATTTTTTCGCGACCGACCAGTTTCGCCGAACCGGCATCGGCATGGAATTCACGGTGACGAGAGAACCACATGGTGATAATGCTCGCCAGAATACCAAAGACCAGCTCCAGCACTGTCGCAACAGCGAAGTAGATCAACGGATTACCATTACCGCCCTCACCTTCTTCTTCACGGTTACCGCCCAAAAAGCCTGCGGCAATCTGCGCAATAATACGTGAGATAAAGATAACAAACGTGTTCACAATCCCCTGAATCAGGGTCATCGTCACCATATCACCATTCGCAATATGGCTTATCTCATGCGCAATAACGGCTTCAGCTTCGTCCGGGCTCATGTTTTGCAGCAAACCCGAGCTTACGGCGACCAAAGACGCATCACGGCGAGCACCGGTAGCAAACGCATTGATGTCTGGCGCATGGTAGATAGCCACCTGCGGCATAGCAATCCCCGCCTGGCGGGCCTGCGTCGCGACCGTATTCATCAGCCAGCGTTCTCTTTCATTACGTGGTTGCTCGATGACCTCTCCACCAACGGATTTCAGCGCCATCCATTTGGACATCAGCAGCGAAATGAAGGAACCACCAAAACCAAACAGCAGCGCCATGATCAGCAGACCTTGCACGCTGCTCGACTGTATCCCCGTCAGGCTCAGCACCAGCCCGAAAACGACCATCACGGCCAGGTTCGTCAGCAGGAAGAGCGCGATTCGCATCATAATCTTCTTTTAACCTCAACTTAACAAAACGCACTATGCGATTACCCACATCGTATGGGTCTTATCGCTATTTTCAAGCATCAATGGGCGGTAAGTCACCAGAAAGACACAACTTTACATTTGATAGCTATAGTCTGACGGCCACCCACATATGTTAAAAAAAACAGGCACAATTTCTTGTGCCTGTTCAGGTTATTGCGTGACTGCGGGTTGCTCCGCAGGCTTCTCTTTCTCAAGATGGGCCAGGTCCAGCGCTATCTTCACCGTCTCATCAAGATACGGATCGGGCTCCTGGTAATCCTTCGGCAGATCGTCCAGGTTCTTCAGCGGTGGTTTGCCTTCGCGTTTAAAGCGGTCGTTGACACGCGCCAGGCGCATTGCATCATCTTCGTTATTCTCTTTTTCACGTTGCGCAAAATTGAGAGACGCGATGTTGCGTTTATCTTTCATGGCGTTGTAACGGGCAATATCCTTCATGATGTACTGGAATTCAGGATCGCTGGCGATACGCGCAGTGTGTTCCTTGAGCAATTCCGGGCCGAATGGCGTTAAATCCTCTGACTTCACATAGGTTGCCGCATCAACACTGTCCCACGGCAACGCGTTATCTTCGAACTTCTCGCCGGTTTCAGTCTCTTCATTACCTGTCGGCATGAGGATATCCGGTGTAACACCTTTACGCTGAGTACTACCGCCATTGACACGATAGAACTTCTGGATTGTGTATTGCACCGAACCCAACGCAGGCCATTCCGGACGCAGCATCTGGTCGTAAATGCGATTCAGTGAACGGTACTGCTGCACGGTGCCTTTCCCGAAGGTGGGTTCACCCACAATCAGCGCACGCCCATAATCCTGCATTGCCGCGGCAAAAATTTCAGATGCGGATGCGCTAAAGCGGTCGACTAACACCACCAGCGGGCCTTTGTAGTAGACAACACCGTCGGTGTCGCTGTCTTCGCGAACCTTACCATTGTTGTCACGCACCTGCACAACCGGGCCAGAAGGGATAAACAAGCCAGAGAGCGAAACCGCTTCTGTCAGCGCGCCGCCGCCGTTGGTACGCAGATCGATAACGATACTGCTCACGTTCTGTTTTTCCAGTTTCTGCAGTTGAACTTTGACATCATCCGTCAGGCCAACATAGAAACCTGGAATATCCAGCACGCCCACTTTTTCTTTGCCGACGGTTTTCACCGACATCTTGACGGCACGGTCTTCAAGGCGAATACGTTCACGCGTCAGCGTCACAATTCGGGTCTTCGTGCCTTTGCCAGCAGGCAGGATTTCAAGGCGAACTTTACTGCCCTTCGGCCCTTTGATCAGCGCAACGACATCATCCAGACGCCAGCCAATCACATCCACCATGCCTTTACCGTTCTGGCCGACGCCCACAATGCGATCGCCAACGCTGATAGCTTTGCTTTTCGCTGCCGGCCCACCGGCCACCATGGAGTTGATGACCGTGTAATCATCATCCATTTGCAGCACAGCGCCAATACCTTCCAGAGACAGGCTCATTTCGGTATTAAACTGTTCGGTGTTACGCGGGGAAAGGTAATTGGTGTGTGGATCGATTTCGCGCGCGAAAGCGGTCATTGCCAGCGAGAACACGTCTTCGCTGTTGGTCTGCGCCAGACGGCGAATGGCAAATTTGTAGCGACGCGTCAGCGTCTCACGAATTTCTTTGTCGGTCTTGCCCGTTAACTTCAGGCTCAGCTCGTCAAATTTTACTTTGCCATCCCACAGCGCATTCAGTTCAGCTTCATTCTTCGGCCAGGGAGCTTTGCTGCGATCAAGGTTAAACGTATCGGTACCGGTGAAATCCATCGGACGTTCCAGTACGCTTAACGCATACTGATAACGCTCAAATCGACGTTTTTGCGCCAGATTATAGAGATCGTAGAAGACATCCAGCTTGCCCGAGCGCAGCTCATCGCCCAGCACGGTTTTCTTTTTAGCAAACTGCTCGACATCGCTCGCCAACAGCACATTGTGGCTGAAGTCGAGTAAATTCAGATAACGATCGAATATTTTCGCCGAAAACGACTGATCCAGATCGAACTGACGATAGTGGGAACGTGTGAAACGAGACGTCACACGTTCACTCACTGTCGCATGCTGTGTTTCTTCCTTCAGTACAGGAATTTGATCGGCACGCGTAATGTCGTCCACAGCAAATGACTGGCCTGCTATTGCAAGCAGGCCAGCTAACGCGGTAAGCCTAAAAAAAGTGTTCATGCCCGGCCTGGCCTCCGTTTCAGAACACCAGGTGTTCTGCGCGTACAATCAAAGACATACCCGAATTCAGCTGTACACGGACGCCATCTTTGGTGATTTCTAATACGGTGGCATCCATCGCATTATTACCTGCTTTCACCTTCAGAGACTGCCCTACCGTCAGGACTGAAATGTCAGAAACCGGGGTGTGCTGCTCTTCGCGAGGTGCACGAGGTGCTTTCGCTGCCGGTTTCTCAGCGCGAACTTTAGGTTCAGCGCCTTCTTTGCGGCGTGGTGCAGGACGCGGCTTACGTTCGCGACGCGGGGCGCCTTCTTTTTCGCCTGCAGCAGCGGCAGCTTCGCGTTTTTTCGCTTGCTGTTCTGCGCGCTGCGTCTGAACGCGAGCTTTTGCCTCTTCAAGCTGCTTACGTGCATGCTCAACGTGCTGCTCATCCAGCTCACCGCAAGGGTTGCCGTCGAGATCGACACGCGTTGCACCCGGTTTCACACCGTAGAGGTAACGCCAGCTTGAAGTGTAAAGACGTAAAGCGGAGCGAAGTTGCGTCTTGCTAAGGTTCATTTCGCCCTCAACGCGCTCTACCAGATCCTGAAAAATGCCAATTTTCAGCGGGCGCGCTTCGCCTTCCGCACTAAAACAGTGAGGAAAACGTTCGGCCAAAAATGCGATAACTTCTTTACTACTATTCAACTTAGGTTGATTTTCCATGAAATTTCCTGATTACAACGGACGTAGCCAACTAGCCGCAGGCATGAACAGGCGTCATTATAATGACGTCATCAGTAATTGCTACGTTATCCGTTGATTATCCTGCGTCGGCCGCAAAGAATTTTTTGTAATCCGTCATTGCAAGCACAGCTTCAAGCTGAGCGACAAGCTGACGCAGACCCTGTTCGTCTTCTTCAGTGAAGCGACCAAATGCCGTGCTATCAATGTCCAGCACCCCTAAAGTCCGATTCCCTACCGTCAGCGGAAGTACGATTTCGGCGTTGCTGGCAGCATCGCACGCGATATGCCCGTCAAAGGCATGAACATCTTCGATACGCTGAACGCGGTTCTGCGCGACTGCCGTGCCACAGACGCCGCGCCCAACAGGAATACGCACGCAGGCGATTTTCCCCTGGAACGGCCCTAATACAAGCGTGTCGTTTTCAAGCAGATAAAACCCCGCCCAATTCACGTCTGAAAGTCGTTCATACAACAATGCGCTTGTGTTTGCGAGCGTTGCCAGAAAACTTGTTTCACCTGCCATTAATGCCTGAAAGTCGCGATTAAGATCCGTGTATAACTCTGTTTTGTTCATTTTATAATCACTTGGTTGTCTTACTTTATATTGCAGCCTATTAAAATAAGCATTAAATGCGTTAATGCTCAAGATCATTCCCGTCATGAGTTAAGATTACATAAATCTAACACTTTGATTCGCGATACATGGCTCTTAAAACTCCACCTATCACGCCAACGAAAAAATTAGCGGTCAGATCCATCGGCGAGGCATTGCCCCGAGCACATTATCAACGCTGCCCTCAGTGCGACCTGCTGTTCAGCCTGCCCAAAATGCGCTCGTACCAGAGCGCGTATTGTCCGCGCTGTCAGGCCAAAATCCGCGACGGACGCGACTGGTCGTTGACACGACTGGCGGCAATGGCCATCACAATGCTGCTGCTGATGCCTTTTGCCTGGGGCGAACCGCTGCTGCATATCTATTTGCTCGGGGTGCGTATTGACGCCAACGTCATGCAGGGTATCTGGCAGATGACAAAACAGGGCGACCCGATAACCGGCGCGATGGTGCTCTTTTGCGTCGCTGGTGCGCCGCTGGTGCTGGTGACGTCTATCGCCTACCTGTGGTTTGGCAACATTCTGGGGATGAACCTGCGTCCGGTGCTGTTAATGCTGGAAAGGTTAAAAGAGTGGGTCATGCTCGACATCTACCTGGTCGGTATCGCGGTGGCATCGATTAAAGTGCAGGATTATGCTTTTTTGCTGCCCGGTGTCGGGCTGACGGCCTTCATCGCACTGGTTCTCCTCAGTATTCTAACCTTATCCCACCTCAATGTTGAGCAGTTATGGGAACGCTTTTACCCGCAGAAACCCGCCCGGCGCCCCGATGAAAAACTTCGCGTTTGTCTTGGCTGTCATTTTACGGGCTACCCCGATCCCCGTGGGCGTTGCCCTCGCTGTCATATCCCACTGCGGTTGCGCAGAAATCAAAGCATTCAAAAATGTTGGGCCGCGTTATTAGCCTCTATCGTCTTTTTGCTACCGGCCAACCTGATGCCCATTTCAGTCATTTATGTCAATGGCGGGCGTCAGGAAGACACTATTTTTTCAGGTATTATGTCACTGGCTAACAGCAATGTTGCGGTGGCCGCCGTGGTCTTTATCGCCAGTATTCTGGTGCCATTTACCAAAATCATTGTGATGTTTACACTGTTGACCAGTATCCATTTCAACTCTGTGCTGGGGCTGCAAACGCGTATTCGGCTTCTGCGTCTGGTCACCTGGATTGGTCGCTGGTCGATGCTGGATCTCTTTGTTATTTCATTAACGATGTCTCTGATTAATCGCGATCAGATACTGGCTTTTACTATGGGACCGGCTGCGCTCTACTTCGGTGCAGCGGTAATATTGACTATTCTTTCAGTCGAATGGCTGGATAGCCGCTTACTTTGGGATGCACATGAGTCAGGAAACGCCCGCTTCGCCGACGGAAGCGCAGATTAAAACAAAACGCCGTATTTCGCCCTTCTGGCTGCTGCCGCTCATTGCCCTGATGATCGCCGGATGGCTGGTATGGGGAAGTTATGAAGATCGCGGTAACACTGTCACCATCGATTTTATGTCGGCGGATGGCATCGTTCCTGGCCGAACCCCCGTGCGTTATCAAGGGGTTGAAGTCGGCACGGTGCAGGATATCAATCTGAGCAAAGACCTGCGCAAAATCAAAGTTCGCGTCAGTATCAAGGCCGACATGAAAGATGCACTGCGTGAAGATACGCAGTTCTGGCTGGTCACGCCTAAAGCGTCGCTGGCGGGCGTTTCCGGCCTGGACGCGCTGGTCGGCGGCAACTATATCGGCATGATGCCAGGAAAAGGTGAACCCAGCGATCACTTTGTGGCGCTGGATACACAACCGAAATATCGCCTGAACAACGGCGAGTTAATGATCCATCTTCAGGCACCGGATCTCGGTTCGCTCAACAGCGGTGCGCTGGTCTATTTTCGTAAAATTCCCGTGGGACGCGTCTATGACTACGCCATCAACCCCAACAAACAGGGGGTCACCATTGATGTGCTGATTGAACGACGCTTCACTAATCTGGTGAAAAAAGGCAGCCGTTTCTGGAATGTCTCGGGGGTGAATGCCGATATCAGTCTCAGCGGCGCAAAAGTGAAACTGGAAAGTCTGGCGGCGCTGGTGAACGGCGCTATCGCGTTTGACTCCCCGGACAACTCTCAACCCGCCGCGCAGGACGATGCTTTCGGGTTGTACCAGGATCTCGCGCACAGTCAACGTGGCGTGCTGGTAAAACTTGAGTTGCCCAGCGGCGACGGTCTGAAGGCCGGTTCGACGCCGCTGATGTATCAGGGGCTGGAAGTGGGTCAGTTAACCAAACTGCATCTCAACCCTGAGGGTAAAGTGACCGGTGAAATGACGGTGGATCCTGGCGTTGTGACGCTGCTGCGCGATTCGACACGCATCGAGTTACGTAACCCGAAACTCTCGCTCAGCGATGCCAACCTCAGTGCGTTACTCACCGGAAAAACCTTCGAACTGGTGCCCGGTGAAGGCGAGCCGCGTAGCGCGTTTGTGGTGGTGCCGGGCGAACAAGCCCTGCTTCATGAGCAAAATGTGCTGACCTTTACCCTCACCGCACCGGAAAGCTACGGCATTGATGCCGGACAGCCGCTTATTCTGCATGGGGTACAGGTGGGTCAGGTCATTGAGCGTAAACTCACCAGTAAAGGCGTTACCTTTATTGTCGCTATCGATCCACAACATCGCTCTTTGGTTCAGGGCGACAGCAAATTCGTGGTCAATAGCCGCGTCGATGTCAAAGTCGGTCTGGACGGCATTGAGTTTCTCGGCGCCAGCGCCAGTGAATGGATAAGCGGCGGCATTCGTATTTTGCCCGGCACCAAAGGCGAAATGAAGGAGAGTTATCCGCTGTTCGCTAATCTGGAAAAAGCCGTCGAAAATAGCCTGAGCGACTTGCCGACAACCACCGTCAGCCTCAGCGCTGAAACACTCCCGGATGTACAGGCTGGCTCCGTCGTGCTGTACCGTAAATTTGACGTGGGTGAAGTGATCACCGTGCGTCCGCGCGCCAATGCCTTTGACATTGATCTGCATATTAAACCTGAATACCGCAATTTGCTGACCAGCAACAGCGTGTTCTGGGCCGAGGGCGGCGCGAAAGTTCAGCTCAATGGCAGCGGCCTTACCGTGCAAGCCTCCCCGCTCTCCCGTGCGCTAAAAGGAGCTATCAGCTTCGATAACTTGAGCGGCGCCAGCGCCAGCCAGCGTAAAGGCGACAAACGGATCCTGTATGCGTCGGAAACCGCAGCTCGCGCGGTCGGCGGCCAAATCACCTTACACGCCTTCGACGCGGGAAAACTCGCCGCCGGTATGCCGATTCGTTACCTCGGCATCGACATAGGACAGATTCAGACGCTGGAGTTAATTACTGCGCGCAATGAAGTTCAGGCCAAAGCGGTACTCTACCCAGAGTACGTGCAAACCTTCGCCCGGGGCGGCACCCGTTTCTCGGTGATCACCCCGCAAATCTCTGCCGCGGGCGTCGAGCATCTGGATACGATTTTGCAGCCTTACATCAACGTTGAACCGGGACGCGGCAACCCACGTCGCGAATTCGAGCTACAGGAAACCACCATTACGGATTCTCGTTATCTTGATGGCCTGAGCATCGTGGTTGAAGCCCCTGAAGCCGGTTCGCTGAACATCGGTACGCCGGTTCTGTTCCGGGGGATTGAAGTGGGTACGGTGACGGGAATGACCTTAGGAACACTGTCTGACCGCGTGATGATTGCTATGCGCATCAGCCAGCGTTATCAGCACCTCGTGCGCAACAACTCCGTGTTCTGGCTGGCGTCCGGCTACAGCCTCGATTTTGGTCTGACCGGCGGGGTCGTGAAAACAGGCACCTTCAATCAGTTCGTTCGTGGCGGTATCGCGTTCGCCACCCCGCCAGGCACGCCGCTGGCGCCTAAAGCACAGGCAGGCAAACACTTCCTGCTGCTGGAAGTCGAGCCCAAAGAGTGGCGCGAATGGGGAACCGCGCTCCCGCGTTAACCGCAGAGCTCCGGCGTGCCCGCGCCGGAGCGTTTGTGCTACACTGCGCGCCTGTTTTACTGCCGGTGGTATATTCTTGTGGCTCAACACGCCGTTTATTTTCCTGATGATTTTCTGACGCAAATGCGTGAGATAATGCCGTCCACACTCTGTTTTGATGATTTTCTTGCCGCCTGCCAGCGTCCGCTACGCCGCAGCATTCGCGTCAACACCCTGAAAATCTCCGTCTCTGCGTTTCTCGAGCTGACGGCCCCTTACGGCTGGTCGCTGACGCCCGTCCCCTGGTGTGAGGAAGGTTTTTGGATAGAGCGTGATGATGAAGAGTCACTGCCGCTCGGCAGCACGGCGGAGCATTTAAGCGGTCTGTTTTATATTCAGGAAGCCAGCTCAATGCTGCCGGTCGCGGCACTGTTTGCCGACGGAAATAGCCCACAGCGGGTCATGGATGTCGCTGCCGCTCCAGGTTCTAAAACCACACAAATCGCCGCCAGAATGCATAACCAGGGCGCGATTCTGGCTAATGAGTTTTCTGCCAGCCGCGTCAAAGTGCTGCATGCGAATATTAGTCGCTGCGGGATCAGTAACGTCGCGCTGACCCATTTTGACGGTCGCGTGTTCGGTGCCGCACTGCCAGAAATGTTTGATGCCATTTTGCTGGACGCCCCCTGTTCAGGCGAAGGCGTAGTACGTAAAGATCCTGATGCGCTCAAAAATTGGTCTATTGAGAGTAACCTTGACATCGCCGCCACCCAGCGCGAGTTGATTGAGAGTGCATTCCACGCGTTGCGCCCCGGCGGAACGCTGGTTTATTCCACCTGCACGCTCAATCGCGATGAAAACGAAGCCGTCTGTCTGTGGCTAAAAGAGACCTGGCCGGACGCGGTTGAATTCCTCCCGTTAGATGACCTATTTCCTGATGCAACGCGGGCATTGACGCCAGAAGGTTTTCTGCATGTCTTCCCACAGATTTTTGACTGTGAAGGCTTCTTCGTTGCGCGTTTACGCAAAACGCAGGCTATCCCTGCGTTACCCGCGCCAAAATATAAAGTCGGCAATTTCCCATTTACGCCGGTGAAAGGTCGCGAATCGGCACAGATTACCCAGGCGGCCAGCGCCAGCGGCCTGCAATGGGATGAAAACCTGCGCCTCTGGCAACGTGACAAAGAGATCTGGCTTTTCCCGGCGGCTGTCGAAGGGATGATTGGCAAAGTGCGCTTCTCGCGACTCGGCCTGAAATTAGCGGAAACCCATAACAAAGGGTTCCGCTGGCAACACGAAGCGGTTATTGCGCTGGCCGACCCTGAGCACAAAAATGCCTTTGAACTTTCGCCGCAAGAAGCAGAAGAGTGGTATCGCGGTCGCGATGTTTATCCGCAAACCTCTCCTGCCACCGACGATGTTCTGGTGACTTTCCAGCATCAGCCGATAGGTCTGGCAAAACGCATTGGCTCGCGCCTGAAAAATAGCTATCCCCGCGAACTGGTGCGCGACGGTAAGTTGTTTAGCGGTAATGCCTGAGGGCGCATAAAAATAACGCACTTTTTAACTGGCGCTTTTGCCGTCGTTGACTACGCTGAAAATTGGGCGATCGAACTGGTCGTACCACAATCAGCGTATTTCAACGGAGAGCAAATGATGAAAACCAGTGTGCGTATTGGCGCTTTTGAAATTGATGACGGTGAGTTACACGGTGAATCACCGGGGGATCGAACGTTAACCATTCCGTGTAAATCCGATCCCGATTTGTGTATGCAACTGGATGCCTGGGACGACGAAATCAGCATCCCCGCCCTCCTCAATGGAGAACATTCTGTTCTATTCCGTACCCGCTACGATCGCCATTCCGATGCCTGGGTCATGCGTCTTGCCTGACTCAAAAAGAACCCGTCGCCAGACGGGTTATTTATTTCTCCCTTTCCCTGTGACGATAACCTCTCCTACACTAACGGTACGGCAATACAATTTGAGGATGGAATGTTCGCACTGGTACTTTTTGTTTGCTACCTGGATGGCGGTTGCGAGGATATCGTGGTGGATGTCTACAATACTGAGCAACAGTGCCTGTACTCAATGGACGATCAGCGAATTCGCCATGGTGGCTGCTTCCCGATAGAAGACTTCATCGATGGATTCTGGCTGCCGGCCCAGAAATACAGCGATTTCTGATTACTGCAACTGAACCAACGTCAGTTCTCCACCGAACACGGCACCGGTATCAATATAGTGCAGGTTGTCCATATCCAGGCGATGACGTAACGGGGTATGACCAAACCAGAAGTGATCTGCGCCTGAAATACCGCCACCGCGTCCCGCCAGTCGTTCACTCAGACGCGTTCGGCTCCATAATACCTCGTGTAAGTCGACAGGCTTTTGCCACTGGTATTCATCATTCGGATAATCAGCATGCGCCACAATGTGCGTGCCATTCTGGCAATGTAGCTCCAGAATCCAGGGCAGCTCACAGCAATCTTCCAGCGCGCGCCTTGCCTGTGCCTGCTGTAAGGTCGGCAACGCCTTAAACCAGACCCCGCCATTCATCGACCATAACGAAGGCTCTTCTGATTTCAGCGCATCCATCGCCATTTGCTCATGGTTCCCTCTGATCGCCACCATCCAGTTTTTGCGCAGTAACCGGAGGCAGCCCAGGCTGTCTGGCCCACGATCGATAACATCGCCCACCGAGACCAGCAGATCCTGCCAGGGATCAAAATGGCATTCGCGTAATTTGGTCATCAGCAAGGCGAAGCATCCGTGGAGATCGCCCACTATCCAGACGTGCCGCCACCGTTTTCCCTCAATGCGCAGGTAGACATTTTCAGGCCGTTTCATCTCTCCTCCTCCCCCATACAACACACCGCCCAGAGGAAAAAACCAGGACAATTGAGGGGCGGAGTATGGAATAGTTTAAAAAGAGTACAGCGTGTGGCGCAGGTTTGTGCCAGGAAATGACAGCGTATTTATTACCCCAGTGGTGAAACAGAATAAAACAGCAAAAACGCGTTTTTTCCGCGAGTTTCCGCCCCCAGGGCGAAGACATCCCGTCGGGGCGCGGCAAAAATTCATCACGAATAGCAGCGCGCCACAATCGATAGCCTTGCGACATCACCGTTTCACAGGCATATGACTGAACATCTCATAGTGAATGATGTTCAGGCAGAAAATATCGCTATTGTTCATAACCAGGCGCAATGCTCGCTTCACATTGTCCAGCCGTTTCGCCCGGCAGCCTTACGATGGTAAAGCGCCGCATCCGCTTTTTGAAATAATTGACTCTCCGGCCCCATTGCCACACCGATACTCAATGTCACTCTGCACGTTGTTTCCTCCAGAGAATGACTTCTGACCTGCTTAATTAATTGATCAAGATTCTTCGCCAGCTCATCTCTTTCCATTACCAACAGGGCGGCGAACTCGTCACCACCAATACGGTAACCCTGCCCAAGAACACGCATTATGGTGGATGCAACGTGCTGTAAAACCACGTCGCCGGTTTGATGTCCGTAGGTATCGTTAACTATCTTAAAATTATCAATATCTATCAGCACTAACGCGAATGGCTCATTCCCGCTGTTTAATTTTCCCATGACGTTATCAAACGCCCGCCGGTTGAAAATCCCGGTGAGCGGATCGATATGCAGCGCCTGATGGTATTCGTGATAACGTTGCCGAATGCTCTCAAGCTCTGTCAGCGTTTTGTCAACGAACCATGCCTCATGCTGCGGTCGCTGGGGTTTCAGTTCATTCTGACGGTCGATGATGCGCAGTCCATTTTCCACAATACGCATCTCATTTCTGACTATGCGCAGCAGAGAACGAATTCCGAATAAGGCGACAATACAGATTGCCCCGAGCGGCAATAGCGCACGCGCTAATTCTTTATACAGAATGGTCAGAAATGTCTGCGGTGGCAGATACAGGTCAAGATCCCAATCAACATAGGAGAGCGGCCGGTGAAACAACATACCGTCATAGAGCAGCCTGAACATATTCTGCTCATTTTTAGCGTTCATTACCGTGTCTATTTTCGACAGCCATTGTGGTTTTATTACGGAGATCATGGGGCCATTGCGTTTACGCAGATACAAAGTCCCTGGGTTTTTCCCTAATGCCCTTTCCAGAATTTTGTTAATCCTGTCAAGTGACATATCCACCATCATGAGGCCCACGCCTTCACCCTTTGCGCCCTGAAAGCGACGAACAATCGTAAGGACTTTCTGCCCGGTAATGTATTCAGAATAAGGGCCGACCCATCGAATGACTTCCCCCTGCTCTTTCAGTACGGAATACCAGGGACGTCGGGATGCGTCATAATCAGCGGGCGGTATCCACGGAGGGTAGCATTCCAGACGATGGTCAGTGACATGATAAAAATAGATAAAATGCGCCTCTTTCTTGATGAGATGCACGACTTCCCAGGTTGAATCCTGTACGAACTCACCACGATGAATGGTATTGCGATCCACTCTGTCGCTCAGGGCTATAAGTTGCCGTTCACTTTCCTCCACCATATCTTGCAGATAAACGTTATCGAGGGTTTTCAACATCTGGCTATAATTGCTGAGGGTCTGATGCGCACTTCTCTGATAGTTTTGCACAATCACGACAATTGTGAGAAAGATAATGCAGATACCGATGCCCAGAGATAATTTTGCATATAAATAAAGTCGAGAGTTTGAATTCGACACGATATATCACCAACTGTCTATTTTTTATTCTTTAGTATCCAGCAAGGCGTTATGGAGGACTTTGTTCCTGCGAGGATGCAATAACACCCCGGCCACCAACCATAAAAACCTTCGTTGGTCATTTCTACGTCACGCATACAATATTTATAAACTGTTTTAAAATCGGATATATTTACGATGTTATAATCAATCTATACCCCATGCCTTTTGACACCCTTAAGTTAAATTAATAACACATTCATTAGCATACTAATTGCTACAATAATTATTGATAGCAATCAATAAAACAGTCTGTATGGCACACAAAATAGATAATAAAATCTAATCTGATTAAATTTATTACAGTGTGTTAGGGAAACTTGCTGTTATCGCAGAATTTGTCAGTCAGGCTTTAGGCTGAAAAATACAGATACCCATTCAGGTTTTGTCTCCTGAATGGGCAAAGTGGCTTATTGTGGCTACCAGGTCAGCGGCGTTGAGGTGTAGTCCACGAAATGGTGACCACCTTTTCCTTGATAACTTTCAAGAACGTTAGCCAATCCCTTCACGCTTTCTGCAACCGTAAGCGGTGCCTGCGCGCCACCCAAATCTGTCTGCACCCAGCCCGGATGCAGTGACAGAAGCGTCAGACCACGAGAATCTGTCTCCGGTAACAAGGCACGTGTCAGCATGTTCAGGGCAGATTTACTTGCCGAGTAAAGAGGTAAATCAGCCTGCGTGTTTTCGTTCAGGCTGGCAAGTATTGAACTGGTGAAAGCCAGGATGCCGGTTCCCGGCTTAACGGCATCAAGCACTAAATTTGCTAACCTGATAGGCGAGAACGTATTGGTCATAAACAACGACAAAAGCTCTTCTGGCGTCGCGGAACTGACTGACTGATGCTGCGGCCCTTGCACGCCAGCATTAATCAGAACGACATCATATTGCCCTTGCTGTAGCAACTGACCGAAAGCGGTGCTTTGCTGCACATCATTAATATCGAGAGTCAGCCACGTTATTGCTGGATACATTTCTGCTCCAGCATACTGCCTGCGCGTTGCAGAGACTGCCCATCCCCGTTGATGCAACTCCTGACTCAGACCAAGCCCGATTCCCCGAGATGCGCCAATGATGAGCGCCTGATATTGTTTACTCATATCTTCTCCATTTTCGTATGGTCGGATTACGTCCTGTACCAGAACTCAGTAGCAGTAAGCGGAACCTCCGACATCCTTATATCCGCATTCCAGTCAAACCCAGAGTGAAAGCGGAAATGTGAAACGCTAAGATATTACTGTTGAATGAAGCATAAGGAACGTTCAATTTGTGCTGAAATGATTTTTTCTCTGAAGGGTTAATCTATTTATCGCCGTGGCGGCAAACTCAGCGGCTAAACGCTTCTGGTACGGATAATCAAAAACACACAGCAGCCATCAGCAAGAATGCCGTAGCATTTTAAATATACCCATACCACTTTAATCAAAAAATAATTGATATTCCAAACCTTATCTAAATTCAATATATATAACTATTGAATTAATGAGGATACGGACAAAATCTCTCCACATTTTTAGCAACCGGTTCACTTTTGTAATAAGTTATAGCCTCTCCTGTTTTAGAAGATGCAACATCACTGAAATAAAGTTCATATCCATCTACTGGATGAGCGCCACGAGCAGAATAGATAGCAGAAATAAGTTCCTGGTCATTGAGTGTTTTAACTATTTCTGAGGATAAACCAATTTCCCCCAGCGCTTTTTGCGCGTCATCACCAGGGTCATTAGCTAAAAATTTTATCTCCGGAATTATATCTTTTGGCATGTTTTTAGTAGCAATTCCTTCTAACTCCGTTTGTAATCTACTGGGAGTAAGTGCAATAGCAGCATATCCCCATAAAGCAGCGAAGTCCGGGTTCTTATTCAGGTAATCAACAAATCCAGCTTCTTGTAAAGTATTCTTGTGTGTCGAGTTTCCGTATAATATTTTCATGTTACGCCTGAATTCTAAAAATCGCCCCTCCATTTCTCTCGCCATATTTTGTATGTCAGTTGATTTCCCCGACAGTCCTTTTTCTACACCTTTGGCCATTTCAAGACGAACTCGATCCCAATCTTCGTTTCCAAATTTCTCATCAAATGTTGGTTCTGTAAAATGGGGGTCAATATTCATACCTATTGCTTTGCTTTGCTGGATGCCTTCATCGTGTGCTTGTTGGAAAACAGTTTGCATATCTATTTTTTTTTGCAGAAATGACAATGCAATTGTAGCAAGTTTATTTTTTAGTGGGTTAAATAAAGCCGGATCTGCTATGGCACTTATAATTCCGGAAATGATTGGATTTTGGGATTCCAAAAGATAGTTTTTGATTGGGTTGGATACTGAATTGTCATATAAGATGCCAACAATTTGTTCAACAATAATTTTTTCCTGCCCTTCCGTTTTCGCTTTATCAAGCACTTGTTCAACTTCTTTAATCTGTGCCAGTGAGAGATCCGGTAACTCTCCGGGTTGATGATTACTGAATTTTTCTGGCGCGGATTGGTTATGAATTGGTGGTGTAATTATTTTGCTTACATGACTATAAGCAGATAAGGTTGTACTAACGGATGCGTTTTCTTGAGAAAGTGATGAAATAGTGGAAGTTAGCACTTCGCGCAAAATAAATGCTTCTGTTTTATTGACTACTTGCAACTGAGCTTCCTGTACCCAAACTTTAGCGCTATTTGCCTTTTCAATGTTACGGGTAAGTTGACCATGTAAATCACCACCTACAAATGTGAAGAACGCCAATATAGAAAACACACCTTTTATAATGCTTATGTATTTGAATAGTTTCTTTTCTTTTTCCACTATAACTTTACTTATTTGCATTTGCGTTAGCCATGCAAATAAAAGTATTGACATGCAAGCAAGAAGAGTCAAAACCCATGACCATTTAAGGACATCGTTTGTCTTAGATATATAATTATTAAGATCGTTGATATTGAGTGGTTCAATGCTTAACGTCTGAAAAGCAGGTAGAAACAAAGTAATAATTGCTGCAAAGAACATTGCCCAACCAGTTAAAAACACAGTCTTACTAATTCCATGAATGATTTTCATGGATGTGTTGCTTTTGTTTTCTGCTCCTTTAGAAACAAAGTAAGAGACAATTAGCAGAACCATTGATATTGAGAGCAATAAGTTCGTATTCATATTTTCACCTCTAACAATATTATAGTCAGAGACGTCATTGCTTTATGTAATAAATTAGTATGATTTTAAATGAACTTGTTATATATGTATTATAGAATATTCCTCATTCTTAATATTCTCTGTTATATGAGAAGAGAATTTTATAAATGAGCCCACCATCCAGCTAAGCAACGGGTTGAAGTTTCGTTGGAAAATTGACCAATAAATTAACTGGTGATAAGCGTAGGGATCTTCGAATGCAGGACACGGGATTTGATCCCCGTAAGCGCAATTCCATAAGCGACAAGACCTGAAGTTGCCGCTCCTCACTCACAGCCAAAATCGGACATTCATTTACACCACAGGTGTGTAATTCGTTAATGAGCATACACCCCTGTTGAGGTGAGCAGATTTACTGCGCCGCTACGACCAGTTATATCGCGTGCAATGATCGCGCAAGAGATCGAGAAAACGGCGGGCGGTGTTGGTAAGGGGCGATTTTTGTGAATAGAGAACGCAATATTGTGCCTGCGGCAGATTGTCGATCGGCAATATTGCCAGTTGTTGTTGAAACCAAATTGAGCGCACCATCGCTCTGGCAACCACCACCAGATACCCCGTCTCCAGTACCATATTCATGCCGCTAATAAATGAGTCAGTATGTACTGCTGGCGTGATCAGATGCTGATAAAGTTCACTCCATTCCAACTGTACCTGTTGGTAATACCCCATATCCGTTTTTGGCAATATCCATTTCGCCTCTGTCAGCTCAGCGAATGTTGAAGACCGGGACAACGGATTATCTTTGTGAGAAATAATGCAAAATTTGGCGCTAAACAGTGGCTCACAGATCACATCATCGAGCGGCAATTCTGGACTCACAGTACCGACGGCAAAGTCCAGTCGCCCTTCCCGTAACGCGGGTAACAGCGTAGAAAGTTGTGCTTCATGAATGAATACATTGGATTGCGAAAAGGATTGGCGAAACGCATCCACCAGCGCCGGTAACACAGTGAGGGAAAGTAAAGAGGAGCAACCTATTGCCACACTGCCTTGCTTAAGCTGATCGAGTTGTTGAATTTCATGAGCGGCGCGCTGGAGCTCTTCAAGGATCAACTGCATACGGCGCGAAAAGGCCAGCCCCGTTTCGGTGAGTGTCATTCCATGAGTGCTGCGAATGATTAACTGGGTTTGCAATACCTGTTCCAGTTCCCGAATAGTCCGACTCACCGCCGGTTGTGATTGCCCAAGCGCCCGCGCAGCCCCTCGAATGCTGCCACTACGAATCACCTGCTGAAAGACTTTCAACTGCTGAATCTTTGGTAAGTAGCGCATTCTGATCCCTATCAGAAAAAAACATCACTGATTAAAAATTAGTATCTTATGCCCCTTCAATAAAGTCGATAATTTCGATGGTGCAAGCACTGGTTATCAACATCATAAAGTGACACAAGTCACGCAAAAACAGACGCCACCCTATTCATTGGTTTTCCGGGTGATAATTAAAAGGAATACATCCGATGAAAAATCGTTCGTTGATGGTTTTTTTGCTGTTTATGGGTTATGCCGTGGTTTATCTCGATAAAACGATTATCGGCTTTGCACTGCTACCTATAGAAAAAGAGTTTCATTTACTGCCTGAGCAACTCGGTTATATTACCGGGATGTTTTTCCTCGCCTACTCGTTGTTTCAGGTTCCCGCAGGTTGGTTAAACGATCGTATTGGTTTTAAGAAAGTCCTCTGCTGTTCTTTGTTATTGTTGGGCGGATTTGCTCTGTGCTTTGGCTTGCTGGGCTTCAGTTTGGGCCTATTGGTCACTTTTCGTTTTCTTTCCGGTATGGGGCACTCAGGTTATCCAACGGCGTGCGCCAAAGCTGTCGTCGCAAATTTTCCTCTCGAACAGCGTACGTTTACCCAATCAATTCTGCTCTCTTCTGCCGGACTGGCGATGACCGTCGGGCCGCTGATCGCCGTCTATTTACTGGCGCATCTTGGCTGGCGTGGCTCATTTTCCGGGCTCGGGTTGGTCGCCTTCGCCATCATGATAGCCGTCTTGTTGCTGGTGCCAAATCCACCAAAAACAGCAGATGAAAAATCCGCGGCAGCCGCGGTGAGTTATAAGGGCTTATTGAAAAACCCTATCGTAATCCTGCTGTTTATCTCTATTTTTTGTATCAACATCCCTGCTTATGGCCTGTTGGCCTGGTTACCGAAATTCCTCGTTCAGCAACGAGGGATGCCAATAGGGACTTCCAGTCTGGTGGTTGCAGCGGGTGGTCTTGGGATCTGGATTTCCTCACTCGGTAGCGGCTGGCTGGTCGGGCGCTATCTGCAAGGACGTGAGCCCCTGTTTGTCTGTTGTAGCTCGCTACTCAGCGCATTGTGCATCTGGCTGGTATTTATCAGTCAAACGGCACTGGTTTCCAGCGTGTTCCTGTTTATTGGTTATATCTTCCTGATGGGTTCATTTGTCACCGTCTTCACGCTGCCAATGAAACGCCTGCAGACCAACGTTATCGGCGCGGGTATGGGCATGATTAACACTGGGGGAACACTCGGAGGCTTTATCGCGCCGATTGTTATCGGCTATTTAGTCACCCTCAGCGGTGATTACACGACGACCTTTCTCTTTTTAGCCATGGCTATGGTGGTTTCCGGGTTAATTGTCTTACCGCTGGCGGGCAAATCACGTCACCAACTCTCACCTGAAGGAATCTGAAAATGAATGCTGAACAACTCATCGCTGACGTGGAACAGGACGTCCTGACATGGCGTCGTCATCTCCACGCCAACCCGGAGCTGTCGTTTCAGGAGCATAAAACGGCCGACTATATCGTGGAGCAGCTTACGCGTTTTGGCGGGCTTAAAATCAGCCGTCCGACAGCAACGAGTGTAGTCGCGTATCTGCAAGGTGTTGCTGCGGGGCCATGCTATGCATTACGCGCTGATATCGATGCCCTGCCATTACAGGAAAAAAATGACGAGCCGTTCTGCTCGACCAATCCTGGGGTGATGCACGCCTGTGGTCATGATGCCCACACGGCGATGCTGTTGGGTGCCGCGCGCGTGTTGTCTCAGATGCAGGGGCAATTAACGGGGTCGGTCTGTTTTATCTTCCAGCATGCGGAGGAGTTGCCGCCGGGCGGCGCACAGGAGCTGGTTGATCTCGGGTATCTTGACGATGTGAGCATGATTTTCGGGCTGCATGTTTTCCCGACGGTTCCAACCGGGATAGTCAACATGAAGCAGGGGATTTTCAGCGCCGCCTGTGACAACTTCGACATCGTGATTCAGGGCAAAGGCGGCCACGGTTCGACACCGCATTATTGCATCGACCCTATTGTGATTGGCGCCGAAGTTGCCACGTCATTACAGAATATCGTCGCGCGTAAAATCGACCCGCTCACGGTGCCGGTGTTGAGCATCACCACTTTCCAGGCCGGTGCCAGTTACAACGTGATCCCCGATAGTGCGCGTCTGGCCGGGACACTGCGTACGCATAGCCGCGAGGTTCGCGAGAAAGTGCCACAACTGGTGGAACAGACCGTCGCAGGTATCTGCCAGGCCCATGGAGCAAGCCACAAAATTACCTGGACACGGGGTTTTTCCAGCGGCGATAACCATCCTGATGCGTGCGCTATCGCCCGCCAGGTGGTGGCAGATGCTTTAGGCCCTAACGCTCTGGAGGAGGTTGATACTCCACTGTTTGGCGGGGAAGATTTTTCGTCATATCAGGCGAAACGGCCAGGCTGCTTTCTGTTTATCGGCTGCGGCAATGAGGCTATCGGCGCCACCCATGGCCTGCACAATCCCTACTTTAAACTGGATGAGGCCGCCTTGCAGGTAGGTGTAAAACTGCATGTGGGCTTTATTCGTCAACTATTGATGCGTTAATCCATAAGAGCTGGCCCATCAGGCATTTTTGTTGCGGCCAGCCTGAACACCTCTCAGATCATGAAATAAAGCCGGGCCGGGCACCGGTAAGAGAATGAATTCGGCAAGGGTTTTGCGCAAAAACAACGGGGATATCAGTCGGGAAAATGACAGAGAAGTACCTGGATACCAGAAAAAAGAGGATGTGATGATCGGTTTTTTTTCGGCGTAAATGAATTGTTAATGTTAATGTCGGGTGGTATAACGGGAAATGACCGGATGTTGAAATTCGGGAAAATTTCGGGATTTTTCGGACATGATGTCTTAAACGCCTGAAATTTAAGCCAGATAAAAAGAGACCGAATACGATTCCTGTATTCGGTCCAGGGAAATGGCTCTTGGGAGAGAGCCGTGCGCTAAAAGTTGGCATTAATGCAGGCTAAGTCGCCCTGCCCTTTAAGAATAGATGACGACGCCAGGTTTTCCAGTCCGTGGCTAAAGTGGCTGGAAAAAAAGGACGCTTGTTACCCGCTACAACGTAAAAACCGCAAGTTCTTCTGCGAGAAACTTGCGGTTTTTTATTGGAAATCAGAAAGATATTTCTGACAATTAACAGAGTTTTTCTGCTCTTTCGATAAACGGCGCCAGGCTCATTTTTTCGCCAGGCTTCGCAGGATCGTCAATCTGAATAATGGTAATCGGCTGAGCATTGGTTTTTCCGCTGCTTACCTGCTGCTGCGCGATATCATTGAGCGGGTATTGCACCAGCGTGCTGGGGTTGATCACATACAAGGCATTCCCCGCCCGACACGTCAGCATCACTTCTTCACGGTTAAAGGCCCACTTATCTTTACCAACTTCAAAGCGGCTTACGGTGATCACCTGAGGAGCTGCCAATGCTGCTCCTGAACTTGCCAGTAGCAGCAGAGAAAGAATCATTTTTTTCATACGTTTTGCCTGTCCATCAGAAAGGTTCCAGGGTCGCAAACAGGCTGACAATGGCCAACACGACGCCCCCAATTCCCCATTCAATTTGAGTCATCCAGATAAACCAAAGATTTGCGCGGTGATTTTCTTCACGCATCCGTGGTACGAGAACATACCGATTCGTCAGCGCAATTGCCACCATTAGCAATACCAGCGCAATTTTTAGCACCAGTAACTGCCCGTACGCGGTATGCCATGGCGCGGTAAATCCGGTAATAAACAAGAGATTAAAGATACCGGTCAGTAATACGCCCGCCACAAACGCGTGCCCATAACGGGAAAAACGCATCATGGTGTCAATGGCCTGTTCGCGCCAACGGCTTCTTGCGATGCGCATACAGTAGATAACGGGCAGCAGCCCGCCAAACCAGGCCGCCGCGCAGATCAGGTGCAGGGCGTAGTTTGTTTTTACCAGCCCACCCAGCACGCCGTGATGTACGGCGGCATGCCCTACGCCTGCGAGGAAAAGCAGTTGGCCCAGCGTAAGGATCAGCAGCAAACGCGGCAAATTACGCGGCACAATCAGCACCACACCCAGCGTGACGAAGGCCAGGATAATCTGCCATAGCCAGACGCCGCCAAATTGCGTTTGCAAGACCGCGCCCCACACGGGGACGGAAAAGACATCCGGCCAGCCGGAGCCCATGATTCCGCCCTGAACCATAAACATCAGCCCAGCGCTGATAAAACTCCACGTCGCGGCATGTTTTTGCAGACGCAGGAAACGGCGCGCCATCAAACGGCGTATCGAAAACGGCGCCAGCCATGCGCTATACAACGCACAGCCGAACACCAGCATCAGAGCGGTAAAATGGATAAATCTGAGCGCTATCCAGATGAATGTCAGCATAGTCACTTCACGCTAAAGGTGTATTGCCCTTTGGTTTTATGCCCGTCCACCGAGACGACATGCCAGTCCACCGTGTAAGTTCCCGGGCTCAGAGGCTGGTCAAGCGGGACGACCAGTTGTTTTTGATCCTGTTCGTTGCGCTTCGCTTTTTGCGTTTTAATGATGTCCTGTTTTGATCCCGTTACCGTTATCCCGCTGAACCCCGGTTCAATACCTTCAGAAAAATTCAGCGTAATGGTTTGCAAAGTCGAGTCAACCACAGCATTCGCGGCAGGATACTGGTGTGTCAAATGCGCATGGGCCCAGGCGGCAGGAGCAATCAGCGTTGAGAGAAGAAAGATAAATGCATAACGCAGCGATGGTGCAGCAAAAACCATATCAAATATTCCTTTTTGTTATGTCTAACCCTATGAGAATAACCTTCAATAATGATTGAGTCGAGAATCATCAATTGTGGCTTGCCATTGCGCCTGGGAGTTAGTAACTTTTGCGCGCACTTGATGAGGAGAAGCGCATGAAAACAAATCTGGCCCTACTTGAACAGGCTGAAATGGATAAGGTCAACGTCGACCTGGCCGCTGCGGGTGTGGCGTTTAAAGAGCGCTACAACATGCCGGTCGTTGCCGAAGTTGTCGAGCGCGAGCAACCAGAACATTTACGCGGATGGTTTCGCGAACGGCTGATCGCACACCGTCTGGCCTCCGTTTCGCTTTCACGTTTACCTTACGAGCCTAAAGTTAAATAAAGCTTATATAACGTTACACTTCCTTACATGACAATTGCTACAGTATAAGAGCATTCTTAAGCCCTGGTTTAAGGATGATTGTAGACACTATGAAAAGGAAGTCATTATGTCACACTGGAAAATCGCCGCAGCACAGTACGAACCCCTACAAACCAGCCTGGCGGAACACGTTGCGCACCACCTGAAATTTATTGAGAAAGCCGCCAGTCATCGATGTGAACTGCTGGTCTTTCCTTCCTTGTCGCTGCTGGGATGCACCGATCAGGATGATTCGCTGCCCGCTCCGCCCGACAGCGCGTTATTACAGCCTTTAACTCACGCCGCCGCCACCTACCGCATGACGATCATCACTGGTTTGCCGGTGGAGCATCACTCCCGTTTCGTTAAAGGTATTGCGGTGTTTAGTCCCTGGCTCTCTTCGCCGTTAACCTTTCATCAAAGCCATGGCGCCTGTATTGCCCGGCATCTAAAGACCATCAACGTTGTCGACGAGCAACCTGAAGGCATGGATATGGATCCGGCGTTTTCGCTATTCACCACCGGTCAAAGCGTGAGTGAACCTAACCTGCAGGCTTCCACCTCCCGATTACAGCGCTTTTCGCATCAATTCGCGATTGCCGTTTTGATGGCAAATGCGCGTGGAAGCAGCGCATTATGGGACGAAAGCGGTCAGCTTATCGTCCGTGCTGACCGCGGTTCGTTATTGTTAACAGGTCAGCGTACCGCACGGGGCTGGCAAGGTGATATCATTCCACTTCGCTAAGCGTTTTGGTCAGGAGCCTCCCATGTTGCGCATTATAGATACAGAAACCTGTGGCCTGCAGGGTGGAATTGTTGAGATCGCGTCAGTTGACGTCGTAGACGGCAAAATAGTGAATCCCATGAGCCATCTGGTGCGTCCTGACCGCCCCATTAGCCCGCAGGCGATGGCTATCCACCGCATTACCGAGGCCATGGTGGCTGACAAACCGTGGATTGAAGACATTATTCCGCTCTATCACGGGAGTGAATGGTACGTCGCGCATAACGCCAGTTTTGACCGTCGCGTTTTGCCGGAGATGCCCGGCGAGTGGATCTGCACCATGAAACTCTCCCGTCGGTTATGGCCGGGAATTAAATACAGCAACATGGCGCTGTATAAATCACGCAAGCTGAGCGTGCAGACACCGCCGGGGCTTCACCATCACCGCGCGCTGTATGACTGTTACATCACGGCGGCTCTGCTCATCGATATTATCAACACCTCAGGCTGGTCGGCAGAACAGATGGCCGACATCACCGGTCGCCCTGCGCTTCTCACCACCTTTACGTTTGGCAAGTATCGCGGTAAAGCGGTTTCTGAAGTGGCGCAACGCGATCCGGGCTATCTGCGTTGGTTGTTCAACAATCTTGACAGCATGAGCCCGGAACTGCGTTTAACGCTAAAACACTATCTGGATAACGCTTAAACGTCGGCCTGTCCGGGCAGAGTCCCCTGTGCCAGCGCAATCAGGAAAGCGAATTCCAGCGCCACGCCTTCATACGATTTAAAGCGTCCTGACTTACCGCCATGGCCGGAATCCATGTCCGTACACAGCAGCAGCAGGCGCTCGTCGGTTTTGAGTTCCCGCAGTTTTGCCACCCATTTGGCAGGCTCCCAGTACTGCACCTGGGAATCATGCAGGCCGGTGGTGACCAGAAGATGCGGGTAGCCCTGCGCGCGGACGTTATCGTAAGGGCTGTAGCGCTTCATGTAAGCGTAATATTCAGGATCCTGCGGGTTGCCCCACTCTTCAAACTCTCCGGTGGTCAACGGGATCGACTCGTCGAGCATGGTGGTGACCACATCCACAAACGGAACCTGCGCAATCACGCCGTGAAAAAGTTCAGGCCGCTCATTAATCGCAACGCCCATCAGCATTCCCCCTGCGCTTCCCCCCATGCCATAGCACAATGAAGGCGAACCGTACCCCAGATTGACTAAGGCGTCACAGGCGTCCAGATAGTCGTTGAAGGTATTTTCTTTTTTCAGAAACTTACCGTCTTCATACCACTGTTGCCCCAGTTCACCGCCGCCGCGCACATGCGCGATGGCGTAGACAAAGCCCCGATCCAGCAGACTTAGTCGACTGCTGCTGAAATCAGCATCCATACTGGCGCCGTAGGAACCATAGCCATACACCAGCAGCGGGTTATGATGTCTGCGAAAATGCTTTTGATGGTAAACCAGTGAAACCGGCACCTCGGTGCCGTCACGGGCAGTTACCCACACGTGTTCGCTGCGATAGTTCGCCGCGTCAAATCCAGGCACACTGGTCTGTTTAAGCACCCGTCGTTCACCGGTATCCATATCCAGTTCAAATAACGAATCCGGCGTCGTCATCGACGAGTAGCCATAGCGCAGGCGTGAGGTTTCCGGTTCCGGGTTGTAGGCAATCCAACTCACATAGGCCGGATCGTCAAACGCTATCCCCACCACTTCACCTGTTTTACGGTTTATTTGCCGCAGACTGGTCAACCCGCGCTGACGTTCTTCCACCACCAGCCAGTCGGTGAAAAGCGTGAACCCTTCCAGCATGATGGCCTCTCGCGGCGGGATCAGCGTTTCCCAGGCGTTTTCATCACGAACACGCGTGCGGTACAGCCCAAAATTTTTACCCTGCCGATTTGAACGCAGATAAAACGCATGTTGGTAGTGATCGAGGCTGTATTCATGATCTTTACGGCGCGGCAAAAACACAAACGGTTCAGCGTCGGCAAGCTCAGCGTCGATCAGGCGTACTTCACTGGTCGTCGCGCTGGCGAGTTGGATCACCACATAATGCCGGGACGTCGTTTTATGCAGACTGACATAAAACATATCGTCTTGTTCTTCGTAGACCAGTTCATCGCTGGATGTCGGCGTTCCAACGCTGTGACACCACACCTGGTACGGCAGCAGCGTGACGGCGTGTTTACGCACGTAATAGAAGGTCTGTGAATCATTCGCCCACACCAGTTCCGGCTCAACATTGTCCAGCAGTTCCGGATACCAGTTGCCGGTTTCCAGGTTGCGAAAGCGGATCCCATACTGGCGGCGGGAAAGATAATCTTCTGCCAGCGCCATAAGGGTGTTGTCGGGGGAAATCGCAAGCCCGCCCAGCGTATAAAACTCGCTGTGTGCCGCGCGCTGGTTGCCGTCCAGCAACGTCTCCCATTCATCCCACTCTTCAGCGAACGCGGATTGTCGCTGGTAAATGGCGTATTCGCCCCCCGGCTCATAAAGATGCCGGTAGCGGTAGCCATTCTTAATGTAAGGCGCAGAGACGTCCTGAGGGGGGATCCTGTCGATAATTTCTTTTAACACACGCTCTTGCAGCGCCTGTTGAGAAGCCATGACCTTGTGGCCGTAAGCATTTTCCTGATGCAGATAATCCAGTACATCAGGCTGCGCACGGGAGTCGTCGCGCAGCCAGTAGTAGTTGTCGATACGGGTGTCGCCATGCACGGTCATGGCGTGAGGAATTTTGTGCGCTTTTGGTAGCATGTCGTTGTTCTTTTGCAATATACACTCTATAAGGTGTGGCAAAAGTTACGCGCAATGCAAGCGAAACATGCGACGTCACAAGGTAGATTAACCCGGTAACGCCTGTTTTTGTTGTTGTAAATCCCGCTCAATATCTTCCCGGACGTCCTGCGGGATCTTCAGGGCATCGCCCAGCGCGTTGAGGTAGCTGCGCTCCATAAAGTGGTCAATATCGATTGCCGCACAGCTCAGGAAGTAAATTTCCAGCGCCTCTTCTTCATTACGGATCCCCTGCGCCAGCCGCTGCGGGTCGAGCGGTTGTTCAATGGCGTGCTCAATGAGTCTGCGTCCCTGCTCTTCCACACCGGCTTCTCGCAGTTGCTGTTCAATAGCCACCCGCTCTTTCGCATCGATATGTCCGTCGCTTTTCGCCGCAAAGACCAGCGCCAGAATCAGTCGTTCGGTACGCACGTCAAGCGGTGTGCACTGTGTGCCAAACTGCGGTTCATCCTGATGCGCCGTACGGACTTTATCTTTGTACTTATTCCATAACACCGTGCCGGCGACAGCGCCGCCGCCCACCAGCAACGCGCTGGTGCCGTATTTGGTCAGTAGTTTGCGAGACGATTTATTGGCGACCAGTAACCCCGCCAGGCCGCCTAACGCACCAGGCACCAGCAGTTTACTGAGCCCCTGATCACCAGAAGACGATGACGAAGACCCTTTTTGCCCGAGAAGAGATTGTAATTGGTTCAGCCAGTTAGCCATGTAGCCCCCTCAAGTACAGACGATTTGTCGTCCAAGCGTACCCGAGGGGATGTCAGGAAGTGTCTATATCCGCAAAAGATGCGCAAATTCGGTGATTAGCGCAATTGGTACTCCGCCTTTCCTGCGCCACAATCGACGCTCACCTGATAGTGAAGATCGGCGCTTTTACCGCGCGCGGTCAGCGGCACTGACCATTTACCCTCTTTGCCCACAATGTCCTGCGCATTTACCCATACCACCGGATCGATTTGCCCCAGCGTTTTTTGATCATCAGTCCAGCGCACAATGCGGTTTTGCTGATAATCACGCTTTACGCTCGCGGCGATACCGTCAGCATCCAGACCTTCACACTTCGGAAACGTCACCGATTTGCTGTCGGGATTATTGGCGGCGAAGGCCGATACGCTGGCGGATAACAACAGCAGGCTCAACAGCGCTCCTCTCTTATTCATACTTTTCTCCTTAGCACATGATTCAGGAAAAGCATGGTACAAAACGTCAGGAGCGCAAGTCAGATTCAGGCAGCCTGGGTATCTTCCTCTGAGGACGCCGCGTTATCGACGGCCTGTGGAGAAGGTAATTTGCCGGTTTTCAGGATCGTACTCAGCACATCCTTCTGTTCAGCCAGCCAGAGAGACAGCGCTTCGCGTTGTTGATCCTCCAGGGCGACCGGAGACTGTTCAAGCCACATGTCGAGCAAATCTGCTGTATCGAGCATTTTGTCGTATGCATCGGCTTCCTTTTTGCTGGTAAAAGACATCTTCTCCTCACCTTCCCGAATGACTACGTATTTAACTTCAACCGCCATTTTGCAGCCTCTCAATATACCTGTATTTTTGTACAGTATATTACTTTTCGGCATTGAAATCAACCTGGCAATAAAGACAGACGCAAACGTTTTCGTATATACTGCGCCCGGATAAATCAGGGGATATGTTTATGACGTTATTAGGCACAGCGCTGCGTCCGGCAGCGACGCGGGTGATGTTGTTAGGTTCAGGCGAACTGGGTAAGGAAGTGGCGATTGAATGCCAGCGTTTGGGCGTCGAAGTGATCTCCGTCGATCGTTATCCCGACGCGCCAGCAATGCACGTTGCTCACCGTTCGCATGTCATCAACATGCTGGATGGCGACGCATTGCGCCGCGTGGTTGAACTGGAAAAACCGCATTATATCGTGCCGGAAATTGAAGCGATCGCCACCGATATGCTGGTGAAACTGGAGCAGGAAGGGCTGAATGTCGTCCCCTGCGCCCGGGCGACCCAACTGACCATGAACCGTGAGGGGATCCGTCGGCTGGCAGCGGAAGAACTGGCGTTACCGACCTCCTCGTTCCGCTTTGCGGACAGTGAAGCCACCTTCCGTGACGCCGTGGCAGAGATTGGTATTCCCTGTATCGTTAAGCCGGTGATGAGTTCTTCAGGCAAAGGGCAAAGTTTTATTCGCTCTGCCGGACAACTGGCGCAGGCCTGGGAGTATGCGCAACAAGGCGGGCGCGCCGGTGCGGGCCGGGTGATCGTCGAAGGGGTGGTGAATTTCGATTTTGAAATTACGCTGCTGACCATCAGCGCCGTTGATGGTGTCCATTTTTGCGCCCCCGTCGGCCACCGTCAGGAAGATGGCGATTACCGCGAATCCTGGCAGCCACAGCAAATGACGCCGCTGGCCCTTGAGCGGGCGCAGGAAATTGCCCGTAAAGTGGTGCTGGCGTTAGGCGGCCACGGCTTATTTGGTGTCGAACTGTTTGTTTGCGGCGACGAGGTTATTTTCAGCGAAGTGTCCCCCCGTCCACACGACACCGGGATGGTGACAATGATCTCTCAGGATCTGTCGGAATTTGCGTTGCACGTGCGCGCCTTCCTCGGCCTGCCCGTTGGCGCGATTCGCCAGTATGGCCCTGCCGCCTCGGCCGTTGTCCTGCCACAACTCACCAGCCAGAATGTGACGTTTGAGAATGTACAGGCGGCGGTTGGCGCCGGTCTGCAGGTTCGATTCTTTGGCAAACCAGAGATCGACGGCACCCGTCGCTTAGGCGTCGCGCTGGCAACCGGCGTGAGCGTTGAAGAGGCCATCGCTCGCGCGAAAGACGCCGCCGCTCAGATAAAAGTCAACGCATAAAAAAACGGGCCTAATGGCCCGTTATGTCAACGCCCGGTATACCACCGGGCCTTTCATTCACTTACTGTTTCGCGCCTTCTACCGCTTCGCGAGCCAGTTGAGTAATACGGTCGTAATCACCCGCTTCCAGCGCGTCAGCCGGAACCAGCCAGGAACCCCCGATACACAGCACGCTTTTCAGCGCCAGGTAATCACGGTAGTTAGCCGGAGAGATACCGCCAGTCGGGCAGAAACGCACCTGAGAGAACGGACCCGCAATTGCCTGCAGCGCTTTGGTGCCGCCGTTGGCTTCCGCCGGGAAGAATTTGAACTCTTTCAGACCGTAGTCCATACCCAGCATCAGTTCAGAAACGGTGCTGATACCCGGGATCAACGGGATCGTCCCTTCGGTCGCCGCTTTCAGCAGAGGCTCAGTCAGGCCCGGGCTGATAGCGAACTGCGCGCCAGCTTCAGTGACTTCCGCCAGTTGCTGCGGGTTCAGTACGGTACCCGCACCGATAATCGCGTCAGGTACTTCTTTGGCAATTGCGCGGATAGCATCCATCGCACATGCGGTACGTAAGGTCACTTCCAGAACACGCACACCACCTGCAACCAGCGCTTTTGCCATCGGCACCGCGTGTTCCAGTTTATTTACCACGATAACCGGGACAACCGGGCCAGTGGTCAGGATTGCTTCCGCACTTGTTTTCCAGTTTTTCATCAGAGTTTTTCTCTCGACTGATTACAAAATTATTCGTTTTAAAAAGTGATACAGGTTGCGCCCTGCTCCGCACCGGAGAGTTTTTCGCGCAACGCGCTGAACATCTCACGCCCTGTCCCTACTCTTGATGAGCTCAGATCCGGGATGTGAGGCTGGCGAGCGGCAAGTTCCGCTTCATCGACCAGCAACGTCAGCTCACCTGTCTGTCCGTTCACACGAATGATGTCGCCATCGCGCACTTTCGCCAGTAACCCGCCATCGTAAGCTTCCGGCGTAACATGGATTGCAGAAGGCACTTTACCTGAAGCACCGGAAAGCCGTCCATCGGTAACTAACGCAATTTTGAAACAACGGTCCAATAATACACCAAGTGGCGGCATCAGTTTGTGCAATTCTGGCATTCCGTTCGCTTTTGGTCCCTGATGGCGCACAACCACTACGCAATCACGATCCAATAATCCAGCCTCAAATGCCGGTAATACGTCGTGCTGGCTCTCAAAGACAATGGCTGGCGCTTCAATTACCTGGTTTTCAACCGGTACCGCAGAGGTTTTCATCACTGCACGTCCCAGGTTGCCGCTCAGCACTTTCGTCCCGCCGTGGTGCGAGAACGGCTTATCAAAGGTGGCGATAACATTGCTATCAAGCGACTTCGCCGCCCCTTCACGCCAGTCCAGTTCGCCATTGTTCAGCCACGGTTCCAGGGTATAACGAGACAAACCAAAGCCCGCCACGGTGTTGACATCTTCATGCAGCAAGCCCGCGTTCAGCAGTTCACGCATCAGGACAGGCACCCCGCCCGCCGCCTGGAAGTGGTTAATATCCGCCGGGCCATTCGGGTAGAGGCGAGCCATCAGCGGGACGATATCGGAAAGGTCGGAGAAGTCATCCCAGTTGATAACAATACCCGCGGCGCGCGCCATCGCCACCAGGTGCATGGTGTGGTTGGTTGAACCGCCCGTTGCGAGCAGCGCGACAATCCCGTTGACCACCACTTTTTCGTCAATCATTTTGCCGACTGGCATCCATTCGTTGCCGTTGCCGGTCAAACGTGTCACCTGACGGGCTGCCGCCTCGGTCAGCGCTTCACGCAGCGGCGCATCGGGATGCACAAAAGAGGAGCCCGGTAATTGCATCCCCATAAACTCCACCACCATTTGGTTGGTGTTGGCGGTGCCGTAAAACGTGCAGGTACCTGGCGCATGGTAAGAAGCGGCTTCGGATTCCAGCAGCGCCATACGGTCAACCTTTCCTTCGGCATAAAGCTGGCGAATACGGACTTTTTCTTTATTTGGCAGGCCACTGGCCATTGGGCCAGACGGCACAAAAATAGACGGCAGATGACCAAACGAGAGCGCCGCCATCGCCAGCCCCGGGACGATTTTGTCGCACACGCCGAGGAATAACGCCCCATCGAACATGTTGTGCGACAGCCCGACCGCCGCCGACATGGCAATCACTTCGCGACTCAGGAGTGACAGCTCCATTCCGTCCTGGCCCTGGGTCACACCATCGCACATCGCAGGCACGCCACCTGCCACCTGGCCTATCGCATTCGCCGTGTGCAGCGCTTTGCGGATAATATCAGGATAATGCTCATAAGGCTGATGCGCAGACAGCATGTCGTTATAGGAGGTAATGATCGCGATATTGTTACGCAACATGCTTTTCAGCGACGCTTTATCGTCGGGTTGGCACGCCGCAAATCCGTGCGCCAGGTTTCCGCACGCCAGTTGGGAGCGGTGAACCGTCGACGTTTTCGCCTGCTCAATACGAGCAAGGTAGGCAGAACGTGTCTTGTGAGAACGTTCGATAATACGTTGTGTTACGCGTAACAAATTCGGATTCATAGAGGCTCCTAAAATTTATCTGTCCGGGCCGCAGGATTACCAATGTGTTTCATCAGGGTTAAACAATGCTGAAACGCCGGTTAGCCGTAGCTCAGGGGCAAAATCGTTTCAGTCAGTGTAATAAAAAAAGCCCCGCGGGTGAATCCACGCGGGGCTTAAAAGTGCAAAAATTATTCTACAATCTGTGTTAGATCATGTTACCGGTAAAATAACGCCGTCGTGGTAGATGAAGTTTTATTCAAATTCGTTCCAGGAACGGCCATCACGGGTGATCATCGCCACTGAAGCAACCGGCCCCCACGTCCCCGCCTGATAAGGCTTCGGCGCGTCGTTATCCATCGCCCAGGCTTCGGTGATGGAGTCGACCCATTTCCATGCTTCTTCCACTTCGTCACGACGAACAAACAGCGCCTGAATGCCCCGCATGGTTTCCAGCAGCAAACGTTCATAGGCATCCGCCAGATGCGTCTGGTTGAACGTTTCGGAGTAGCTCAGATCCAGCTTGGTGATCTGCAGGTTATGTTTATGATCCAGACCCGGAACTTTATTGAGCACCTGGATATCCACACCTTCATCCGGCTGCAGACGGATCGTCAATTTGTTCTGCGGCAGATCCTGCCAGGACTCTGTGAACAGGTTGAGCTCCGGCGTTTTGAAGTAGACGACCACTTCAGAACATTTGGTCGGCAGTCGTTTGCCGGTACGCAGGTAAAACGGCACGCCCGCCCAGCGCCAGTTATCGATATCGACACGAATGGCGACGAACGTTTCGGTATTGCTGCTCTTATTCGCCCCCTCTTCTTCCAGATAACCGGGCACTTTTTTACCTTGCGCGAAACCGGTGGTGTACTGACCACGAACCGTTTTTTCACGGACGTTCGAACGGTCGATACGACGCAACGATTTCAGCACTTTCACTTTTTCATCGCGAATACTGTCAGCGCTCAGATCGGACGGCGGTGACATGGCGATCATGCACAGAATTTGCAGCAGGTGGTTCTGGATCATGTCGCGCATCTGACCGGCCTGGTCAAAGTAGCCCCAGCGACCTTCAATACCCACCTCTTCCGCCACGGTGATTTCCACGTGATCGATGGTGCGATTGTCCCAGTTATTCACAAACAGGGAGTTGGCAAAACGCAGCGCCAGTAAGTTCAGAACAGTCTCTTTGCCAAGATAGTGGTCAATACGGTAAACCTGACGCTCATCAAAATAGTTACCCACCTGGTCGTTGATTTCACGGGAGGTGGCCAGTGATGTGCCGAGCGGTTTTTCCATGACCACTCGCGCAGGCTTAGCATTCAGCTTCGCTTCGCCTAACCCTTTGCAGATAGCGCCAAAGGTGCTGGGCGGCATCGCAAAATAGTTAATGGTGGTGCGCGCTTTTTGATCCAGCATCTCCCCCAGACGGGAAAAGGCCGCGGTATCGTTGACATCCAGATTGCAGAAATCCAGGCGACCACTCAGGGTATCCCACAAACCTTCATCAATTTTTTCCTTCATGAAGGTTTCGAGCGCTTCGCGTACCACCTTCGTGTAGGCTTCTTTATCCCAGTCAGCACGACCAACCCCAATAATGCGGGTATCCGGGTTTATCTGACCGGCTTTTTCCAGTTGATACAGGGAAGGCAGCAATTTACGACGCGCCAGGTCGCCTTTCGCGCCGAAAATGACCAGGTCACATGCCTGGGCTGTTTGCGTTACCGCCATGTCATTCTCCTCAGTTAACTATCCTGGTACTTCTGCCAGGTTATAGTTGTAATTTTATTACAGTGCACTGTACTGCTTTTACGTGATTCCGGAAACCGTAAACACTTATCCACCGGTGCGATCCCGGCTTGTCAGGCATTTTGCGGCATGTTCAGCCACAAAACGGATAAAAAAGTCGTCGTTTTCACACACGTAGCCGACAGCTAAAATCAGACGCCGATCATGTAATGAAAAAAAACAACAACTATTCTATCCATTTTGCCCCCTTAATGGGCACCCGGGGGTAATATCTAACAAAATTGCCTCTCGATTTCCTGTATCTCAGAAATCGTCGTCACCATGAGTTTTCTACATCATGAATATGCTGGAAAAAATCCAGGTAAAACTGGAACATCTGAGCAAGTCAGAACGCAAAGTCGCCGATGTTATTCTTGCTTCTCCTGACCAGGCCATCCACTCGAGTATTGCGACGCTGGCTCTGGAAGCGAATGTCAGTGAGCCGACCGTAAACCGCTTCTGTCGCAGCATGGACACGCGTGGCTTTCCTGATTTTAAACTGCATCTGGCGCAAAGTCTGGCAAATGGCACGCCCTATGTTAATCGCAATGTGGATGAAGATGACAGCGTTGAGTCCTACACGGGAAAAATCTTCGAATCCGCGATGGCCAGTCTCGACCATGTCCGCCAGTCGCTGGATAAATCTGCGGTGAATCGCGCGGTCGACCTGCTGACGCAAGCGAAGAAAATTTCCTTCTTCGGCCTGGGTTCTTCCGCCGCCGTGGCACATGACGCCATGAACAAATTTTTCCGCTTCAACGTTCCGGTCATATACTCCGATGATGTTGTCCTGCAACGCATGAGCTGTATGAATTGTAGCGATGACGACGTGGTTGTGCTCATTTCGCACACGGGCAGAACCAAAAGTCTGGTGGAGTTGGCGCAACTGGCGCGAGAAAACGATGCGATGGTGATTGCACTGACCTCTGCCGGAACGCCACTGGCGCGCGAGGCCACATTAGCGATTACACTTGATGTACCGGAAGATACTGACATTTATATGCCTATGGTCTCTCGACTTGCTCAACTGACCGTGATAGATGTGCTGGCAACCGGATTTACTTTGCGTCGCGGGGCAAAATTCAGAGATAACTTGAAGCGCGTCAAGGAAGCGCTTAAGGAATCGCGTTTTGATAAAGAACTGCTCATAAGGAGCGATGACCGCTAAAAGCAAAAACAAGCACACTCTTTTCGTCATCCGGCGTTATATCCGGATCAATGTTCACGCAACACCAAGTTGTTTCAGTCAACGGAGTATTACATGTCCAGAAGGCTTCGCAGAACCAAAATCGTTACCACGTTAGGCCCGGCAACTGATCGCGATAACAACCTTGAGAAAATTATCGCTGCGGGTGCGAACGTCGTACGAATGAACTTCTCTCACGGATCGCCAGAAGATCACAAAATACGCGCTGATAAAGTTCGTGAGATTGCCGCAAAACTGGGGCGTCATGTAGCTATCCTGGGCGATCTCCAGGGACCAAAAATTCGCGTATCGACCTTCAAAGAAGGCAAAGTATTCCTGAATATCGGCGATAAATTCCTGTTAGACGCAAACCTGGGGAAAGGCGAAGGCGATAAAGAAAAAGTCGGTATCGATTACAAAGGCCTGCCCGCTGATGTGGTTCCTGGCGATATCCTGTTACTGGACGATGGTCGCGTACAGCTCAAAGTCCTCGAAGTTCAGGGCATGAAAGTCTTTACCGAAGTGACCGTCGGCGGCCCACTCTCCAACAACAAAGGCATCAACAAACTCGGTGGTGGCCTCTCTGCCGAAGCGCTGACCGAAAAAGACAAAGCGGATATCGTCACTGCCGCGCAAATCGGCGTTGATTATCTGGCCGTCTCCTTCCCGCGCTGCGGCGAAGATCTGAACTATGCGCGTCGCCTCGCACGCGATGCTGGCTGCGATGCAAAAATTGTCGCCAAAGTCGAACGTGCCGAAGCCGTTTGCGACCAGAATGCGATGGATGACATCATTCTGGCTTCCGACGTTGTAATGGTGGCTCGCGGCGATCTGGGCGTTGAAATTGGCGATCCAGAGCTGGTCGGTATTCAGAAGGCCCTGATTCGTCGCGCCCGTCAACTGAACCGTGCGGTGATTACCGCCACCCAGATGATGGAGTCGATGATAACCAACCCGATGCCGACCCGTGCAGAAGTTATGGACGTAGCCAACGCCGTGCTGGATGGCACCGACGCCGTGATGCTGTCAGCGGAAACCGCCGCCGGTCAGTATCCGGCTGAAACGGTAGCCGCGATGGCACGCGTATGTCTGGGTGCAGAAAAAATCCCCAGCATTAACGTCTCTAAACACCGCCTCGACGTGCAGTTCGATAATGTCGAAGAAGCCATTGCCATGTCGGCAATGTATGCCGCAAACCACCTGAAAGGGGTAACGGCCATTATCGCCATGACCGAATCCGGGCGTACTGCACTGATGACCTCGCGTATCAGTTCGGGTCTGCCGATTTTCGCAATGTCTCGTCATGAGCGCACGCTGAACCTGACCTCGTTGTATCGTGGCGTTACGCCGGTACACTTCGACAGCGCGGCAGACGGCGTTGTGGCAGCGAGCGAAGCGGTTAATTTGCTGCGTGACAAAGGCTATCTGGTGTCCGGCGATCTGGTGATCGTCACCCAGGGCGACGTGATGAGCACCATCGGCTCGACCAACACCACCCGTATTCTGACCGTCGAGTAATTTCCCGACGCCGGAAAGTAAAAAGCCTCTCTGACGAGAGGCTTTTTTTTATTTGATGGGATAAAGATCTTTACGCTTATACGGCTGAATTTCACCCGGTTTACGCGTCTTCAGCAGTTTTAAGATCCAGGTGTATTGTTCAGGATGCGGCCCCACGAAGATTTCCACCTCTTCGTTCATTCTTCTGGCGATGGTGTTGTCATCCGCGGTCAGGAGATCGTCCATCGGCGGGCGCACCAGAATCGTTAACCGGTGTGTTTTGCCATCATAGACAGGGAACAGCGGAACCACGCGGGCGCGGCACACTTTCATCAAGCGACCGATAGCCGGCAAGGTTGCTTTATATGTCGCAAAGAAATCAACAAACTCACTGTGTTCCGCACCGTGATCCTGATCCGGCAGATAGTATCCCCAATATCCCTGGCGAACTGACTGGATAAACGGCTTAATGCCGTCATTACGGGCGTGCAAACGACCACCGAAGCGGCGGCGTACGGTGTTCCAGACGTAGTCAAATACCGGGTTGCCCTGATTATGGAACATGGCCGCCATTTTCTGCCCTTGTGATGCCATCAGCATCGCCGGGATATCAACACCCCACCCGTGCGGCACCAGAAAGATCACTTTCTCGTTGTTGCGGCGCAGTTCTTCGATAATTTCCAGCCCCTGCCAGTCGATGCGTTTCTGCACTTTTTCAGGGCCTCGCATCGCCAGCTCGGCCATCATGGCCATTGCCTGAGGCGCTGTCTCGAACATCTCATCGACAATCGCCTCACGCTCGGCTTCGCTGCGCTGTGGGAAGCAAAGCGACAAATTGATCAGCGCACGACGACGAGAACTCTTCCCCAAACGTCCGGCAAAACGACCCAGTTTGGCTAATAGCGGATCGCGAATTGACGCTGGCGTTAGCGCAATGCCCGCCATCGCGGCGACGCCCAGCCAGGCTCCCCAATAGCGAGGGTGCCGAAATGATTTTTCAAATTCAGGGATGTACTCAATGTTATTTTTTTTCGTTTCCATGCTTTTCCAGTGTCTGATGACGCGAATGCGAAAAGTCGATCTGCTGATAGTGTAGCGGCGCGCCGTGCCCCACACAAAGTAAAAATCCGCCTTCGCGGACGTCAGTCTCTCTTTTTTTCGTCAGACGTAAAAAAGGCAGCCATAAGGCTGCCTTAGTTCTCCCCAACATCTTACGGCTTAGTGGCTACGGATGTATTCATCCATTTCAGTTTTCAGGTTATCGGATTTAGTACCGAAAATTGCCTGAACACCAGAGCCTGCCACGACAACACCTGCAGCACCCAGTTTCTTCAGGCCAGCCTGATCCACTTTCGTCACATCCGCAACGCTGACACGCAGACGCGTGATACAGGCATCGAGGTTGGTGATGTTATCTTTACCGCCAAATGCCGCAATCAGAGCCGGAGCCATTTCACTGGTCGCGCCAGCTTTGCTGTCTTCGGTGGCATCTTCACGACCCGGCGTTTTCAGATCCAGCGCTTTGATCAGTACACGGAAAATGGTGTAGTAAACAATCGCATAACCAGCACCCACAATCGGGAACAGCCACAGCTTGCTGCTGTTACCGCTCAGCACGATGAAGTCAATCAGACCGTGAGAGAAGGAAGTACCGTCACGCATACCCAGCAGGATACAGATCGGGAACGCCAGACCAGCCAGAATCGCATGAATCACGTACAGGATCGGCGCAACGAACATGAAGGAGAACTCGATCGGCTCGGTAATACCGGTCAGGAACGAGGTCAACGCTGCGGAGATCATGATACCGCCCACTTTCGCGCGGTTTTCTGGTTTAGCAGAATGCCAGATTGCAATCGCAGCCGCCGGCAGACCGTACATTTTGAACAGGAAGCCGCCAGACAGTTTACCTGCAGTCGGGTCACCCGCCATATAACGCGGAATATCGCCGTGGAACACCTGACCCGCTGCGTTGGTGTATTCACCAATTTGCATCTGGAAAGGAACGTTCCAGATGTGGTGCAGACCGAATGGCACCAGGCAGCGTTCAACGAAGCCGTAGATACCGAACGCAACCACCGGGTTCTGATAGGCAGCCCATTGAGAGAACGTCTGAATAGCAGTACCGATCGGCGGCCAAATGAAGGACAGGATGACACCGGTGAAGATGGCAGCCAGACCCGAAATAATAGGAACAAAGCGTTTACCGGCGAAGAAGCCCAGATACTCAGGCAGCTTGATACGGTAGAAGCGGTTGAACATATACGCTGCAATCGCACCGGAGATAATCCCCCCGAGAACACCGGTATCCGCCAGGTGTTTTGCTGCGATTTCTTCAGCAGGTAAATGCAGAACCAGCGGCGCTACCACAGCCATGGTTTTCACCATGATGCCGTAAGCAACCACCGAGGCCAGCGCCGATACGCCGTCGTTGTTAGTAAAACCGAGTGCAACACCGATAGCAAAGATCAGTGGCATATTGGCAAAAACAGAACCGCCTGCTTCCGCCATTACGTGTGAAACTACGGCTGGCAGCCAGCTGAAGTTTGCGGAACCGACGCCCAGCAGGATACCTGCGATAGGCAGTACGGATACCGGTAGCATCAGCGATTTACCGACCTTTTGCAGGTTAGCAAATGCATTCTTAAACATAATTGAGAGTGCTCCTGAGTATTTTGTGCTTTCTACGTTCTCACGCATTGGCGAGGGGGGAGAACCCCGCCGTGGACAGGACATCTAAGTGCCCTTTTATTTATTACACAGAGTAAAATAATTCAGATCAATTTTGTTTGACGGCTATCACGTTTCAGCTGTAGCCCATGTCAATATCGTCAAATACTGTCGATACACGTATCTGAATGTTTCAAACTGACCATTCACCGCCCATTTTGTGGCGGTGAACTCTACGCGCTTTGCGTATTAATTACGAGCTTAAAAAAAACTCTGTTAGCCGATGGATTGCAGGCGAGACGCGTCGATATGGAACAGGCGGGAGAAGTTATCGGTGGTTACCTGCGCCAGTTCTTCAACGGCAACACCTTTTAAAACAGCCATATACTCTGCAACATCGCGAACCATCGCGGGCTGGTTCTCTTTACCACGATGCGGCACCGGAGCAAGATATGGCGAATCCGTTTCCACTAACAGCCTGTCCAGCGGCACATAGCGAGCAGCATCACGCAACTGCTCAGCATTACGAAACGTCACGATACCGGAAAAAGAGATATAAAATCCGAGATCCAGTAACTTACCCGCCGTTTCTCTGTCCTCTGTAAAACAGTGTAGTACGCCACCGCAATCCGTCACCTTTTCCTGGCGTAAAATTGCCAGCGTGTCAGCGCGTGCATCGCGGGTATGGACAATGACCGGCTTATTCAGCTCACGGCCAATCTGGATATGGTGAATGAAAGATTCCTGCTGACGCACTTTCGTTTCCGGCGTGTAGAAATAATCCAGCCCGGTTTCTCCCATCGCGACAACGCCCTCTTCTGCGGCGAAGCGACGTAGCTCTTCGACATCATACGTTTCATCCTGATTTAACGGATGTACGCCGCAAGAAAAAACCACATTGTCGCGGTCACCGACCAGTTCACGCATTCCACGATACCCCGGCAGCGTTGTTGCCACCGCCAGGCAAAATTTCACATCACGTGCGGCGGCTTTCGCCAGCACGTCATCCACGTCCTTATGCAGAGATTGATAATCCAGGCCATCTAAATGGCAGTGTGAGTCGACTAAAAACATAATGTCTCTCTCAAAGATGGGAAACGGGCAACACGATGCCCGGTTGCAGATAATGTTCAATACGGAGAATGAGATCGGTCAGTACCAGTTCGCGGTTTACCCCGACCACATTGATAAGTTGCTCGCGGCAATGGCAAACATCGCTGAGGATTGCCTGAATATGGGCCGCCGATAACCGTTGTGCTATCAGCGGAACCAGCGTCTGGACATCCACATTGGTAAGGTACGAAGCACCATGGCGGAACTTCAGGGCATCCATCAGTAAGGTTGCCAGCCAGTGTAGACGGGTCGCCGCCTGCTCATGATTCAGAGCAGAGAGCAAGATGTACCAGTCGTTGGCCTGCAGAGTGTTAGCCAGCGCCTCGCAGAGCGCACCGCGATGCGCCCAGCTCTCTTCCTGAAGCAGCGTCAAGGCGGCGCCAGGAGACCCCGCACTCAGGCGCAGCGCCGTGAGCAACGCCTCTTGTGACGCTGTCACTTCTCGTGCAAGCCAGGAAATGGCATAGTTTTCTGCCGGGGGCGCCAGGTGGTGAAGTCGGCAACGGCTGCGTAATGTGGCCAGTAATCGCGCGGGTTCCCGACAGGCGAGGAAGAACCAGGTTTGCGACGGCGGCTCTTCCAGAGTCTTTAACAGCGCATTGGCGGCAGCCTCTGTCAGTAATGACGCATCGGGGATCCAGACTACCTTCGCGCCGCCAAGACGGGAGCGCTCGTACAGTTTTTCGCTGATGTCACGGACGGCGTCAACCCCAAGGGTACTCTTCCCTTTTTCGGGCATCAGTGCGTAGTAATCCGGATGCGTTCCAGCCTGCATCAACTGGCAGCCCCGACAGTGTCCGCAGCTTTTATGCCCTTCCGGGCGCTGACACAACAGATAGCGGTTCAGGGCATAAATCAGCGCATCGTCGCCCATGCCAGGCAGTGCCTGAATCAGTAGCGCATGGTGACCACGACCCGACTGATAGCTTGCTACCAGTTTTTCAAAGTCCGGTCGTAACCATGGGTACCATTTCATGCGCCCTGCTCCTTCACCCACTCGGTGACGGTGGCGCGAATATCACTCATGACCTTTTCCAGCGTCTGGGTCGCATCAATCGTGCGAATGCTGGCATCCTGCGCCGCCAGCTCCAGATAACGGGCACGGGTTCGGTTGAAGAAGTCAAAAGACTCCTGCTCAATGCGATCCAGCTCACCACGCGCGCGGGCGCGTTTTAAACCGACTTCGGGGGTGACATCCAGATAGAGCGTGAGATTCGGGCGAAAGTCCCCCAGTACAGCGTCACGCAGCGTCGCCAGCATCCGCTGGTCGATACCGCGACCTCCGCCCTGGTACGCCTGGGTGGAGAGATCGTGGCGATCGCCAATCACCCAGGTTCCCTTAGCCAGCGCAGGTTTGATCACCGTTTCCACCAGTTGCACGCGGGCGGCATAAAACATCAGTACTTCAGCTTTGTCTGTAATCACTTCATCGCCGACCGATTTGATGTCCAGCACCAGGCTTCTTAATTTTTCCGCAAGCTGCGTACCGCCAGGCTCACGGGTAAAAACCATGTCGCGAATACCCAGTTGCTCGAGCGTCTCCACCACGACATTTCGCGCCGTGGTTTTACCCGCGCCTTCCAGTCCTTCGATGACGATGTAATTACTGCCCATTTTTTTCCTTAAGCGCTTTCAGGTAGTCCTGCACTGACCGGTTATGGCCGGCAAGATTGGTATTAAATGTGTGACCGCCTTTGCCATCGGCCACAAAATAGAGATACGGGGTTTTAGCCGGGTGTGCGGCAGCCTTTAAAGATGCCTCACCGGGCATGGCAATCGGCCCTGGGGGCAACCCTGAGATAGTATACGTGTTATACGCGGTCGGGGTTTCCAGGTCCGCACGGGAAAGTTTGCCATTATAGCGCTCCCCCATCCCATAGATAACCGTCGGATCGGTCTGCAGACGCATCCCCGTACGAAGACGGTTGATAAACACCGATGCCACCTGGTCACGCTCACTGGCAACCGCCGTCTCTTTTTCGATAATGGAGGCCATGGTCACCAGCTGATTCTGATCTTGATAGGGTAACCCTTCCGACCGCTCTTTCCAGACATCTTCAACGGCTTTGACCATCTTTTGATGGGCGCGCTTCAGTAGCGCGACGTCGGTTGTGTTGGCGGTGTACATCCAGGTATCTGGCCAGAACCAACCTTCCACCCATTCAGGATTCTCCAGCTTCAGCGCCTGCGCGACCGTCTCATACTTGTCGTTGCTCAGGGTGTGCTTGATATAAGGGGCGTCTCTTAGCTGTTTGAGGTAATCACTCAGCCGCATCCCTTCAACCAGGCGTAACGGAAACTGCGCCTCTTTCCCACTTTCCAGCAGGATAAGCATCTCCCTGACGGTCATATCAGGCGTGAGTCGATACGTCCCCGCCTTAAAATGTGAGAGCTCTGGCTCAATGCGCAATAACCACTGGAACACGCGAGGGCGGTTGATGACCTTATCAGCATAAAGCTGCTCCCCCAGCGCCAGGCGGCCCGTCCCGGCCTTCAGGCTAAAGACCGTCTCTTCTTTGATTAACAGTTTGCTGTCCGCCAGTTGGCGAACTTTCCACATTCCCACTCCAGCGGCAATGCCCAGCACAACCAGCATCAGAAGGAAAACGTATAACAATTTTTTCATGGCTAATTCGGGTGCTCACAACGTGGGGCTAAAAAATCATACAATGTGCGTGAAGACAACAGCCTGTCACCACAGGCGTGCACGGGAACCACAGGCATCAGGGCGTTGCAAACGACCATCTCTTCAGCCTGCATCAATTCCTCTTCTCTGGCATTCACTTCGACAACCTCGAAAGGCGATTGTGCCAACATACGAATACAGAATTGTCGCATAATGCCATTCACTCCGGCCTGGTCCAGACGCGGGGTATACACCCGGGTTCCGATACGCCAGAACAGATTCGCGGCACAGCATTCCGTAACCCATCCCTCACTGTCAAGAACCAGCGCCTCATCCGCGTTCGTCTGCTCAAGATGAGAGCGGATTAGCACCTGCTCCAGCCTGTTCAGGTGTTTTAAGCCGGCGAGATAAGGATTCCGTCCCAGACGAACCGGGCTTAGCGCCAGGGTAATTCCTTCACGATGCCAACGATCATAATGGGCAGGCCAGGCAGAAACTGAAAGAAGCCGGGTGGCTGCCGTGCAGTTCGCAGCGCTATACCCTCTGCCACCGCTGCCACGACTGATGATCACTTTCAATACGCCACGCTCATGACCCACGGCCAGTTGCACCATTTCTCGTTGCAACTGATCCCATTCACCGAAAGGGATCAGGAGCTTCTCGCAGGCATTCTGTAAACGCTGTAGGTGCGCATTCAGCAGGGAGACGCGTCCCCCAACGATTTGCGCCGTGGTGAAGCAACCATCGCCGAATTGTATCGCCCGGTCACTGGCGGCAAGGGTTTCCTGCTCACGGCCATTAATCAAGAACATGGTGGCTCCTTATGCATGGTCGGATAGTTTGGCAGGATGGATAACGCAGGACAAGGGAAGAAAACGGAATAAAAAAGGCTCGCCGTGGCGAGCCTTTTTTGTTTTTATTGACCCGTCCTAAATAGCGTTGACACATTTAACTCGCACACTGAGGAGAATGTGATGAACCAATACATTAAACGCACACAACGCGATTACCCACTATCCTTTAAACTGGCCGTTGTTGAACAGGTCGAAAAAGGTGAAATGACTTACCGCCAGGCGCAAGATCGCTACGGTATTCAGGGTAGCTACACAGTCATGGCATGGCTGCGCAAATATGGTCAACTCGACTGGCGTTCCTCCTCTCCTGTCAGAGCATGCGGAGTTAACATGCCTAAAATGCCTCTCACCCCCGAACAGCGAATTAAAGAACTCGAGCAGCAACTCGCTGAATCAGAAATCAAAGCACAGTTTTTTGAAGCGGTTGTGAAAGTTATGAATACGGAGTTCGGAGCGACTCTGACAAAAAAGCAGTTGGACGTCTTATCACGCAAACACAAACGCCGGGACTCACAGTAACACGTGCCTGCCGGTTCCTGGGGATTAGCCGGCAGGCATGGTATCAGTCTTTGCAGCGTGAGCGTGGCCGGGAAATTCAGGCCAGGAACATCATTGAACAGGTGACGACCATCCGGTTGCAACAGCCCCGGCTGGGCACGCGTAAATTGCATTATCTGCTGCGACAACAAGCAGACCCGGCGCTGTATGTTGGCCGTGACCGTCTGTTCCGGATACTGCGTTGCTCGCATTTACTGGTGATGCCGAAGCGGGCCTATCATAAAACGACGAACAGCCATCATCGCTTTTATTGTCACCCTAACTTATTGAAGTCAGGTGAACATCAGGTTGTTGCCAGCCATCCGGAACAGATATGGGTCGCGGATATCACGTATCTTCCACTGCGTCAGGGAACGGCGTATGTCAGTCTGGTAACCGATGTCTGGTCGCGAAAAATAGTGGGATATCATGTACATGAAAGTCTGCATACCCGGCATGTGGCCACCGCACTCAAAATGGCACTGGTGAGCAGGCGTACAACAGCCCCACTGATACATCACTCAGACCGGGGTATCCAGTACTGTTCAACAGAATATCAGGCGCTGCATGAACGTTACGGCGTCATCTGCTCGATGACGGATGGATATGACTGCTATCAGAATGCGCTGGCGGAACGGGTAAACGGGATATTAAAAATGGAATATCTTCTCGTCAGGCCAGAAGATATTGAGCAGGCGAGAAAGATGGTCAGGGAGTCGGTAGAGATTTACAACACACGGCGACCCCATCTGTCGTTAAAATACAAAACGCCCGATGAAGTTCATCAGGCGTTTTAAGGCTGAAAAGTGTCAACCTATATCAGGACTAGTCATATCACCGAACGGTGCTTTGCAATGAACAGGCCTGCGCACTGGCTGGCCTGAATTGCATCAGATCTTTTTAAAGATAAGCGAGCCGTTGGTACCGCCAAAGCCGAAGGAGTTACACAATGCGTACTCCATTCCGCTGACCTGACGCGCTTCGTGCGGAACGAAGTCCAGATCGCAACCATCATCTGGATTATCCAGGTTAATGGTCGGCGGAACAGCCTGATCGCGCAGCGCCAGGATAGAGAAAATAGACTCTACCGCGCCAGCCGCGCCCAGCAAGTGGCCAGTCATGGATTTGGTGGAACTGACCATCACACGGGTCGCCGCATCACCAAATACCGATTTCACGGCCTGGGTTTCCGCTTTGTCGCCTGTCGGCGTCGACGTACCATGTGCATTGACATAGCCAATCTGACCCGGTTCGAGTGCGGCATCACGCAGCGCGTTGACCATCGCCAGCGCCGCGCCTGCGCCATCTTCCGGCGGTGACGTCATGTGATAAGCATCGCTGCTCATACCAAAGCCGACAACTTCAGCATAAATTTTTGCGCCACGCGCTTTCGCATGTTCGTACTCTTCCAGTACCACCATGCCTGCACCGTCGCCCAGCACAAAGCCATCACGTTCTTTATCCCACGGGCGGCTTGCCGCTTGTGGGTTTTCATTACGTGTAGACAGCGCACGAGCCGCGCCAAAACCACCCACGCCAAGCGGGGTACTGGCTTTTTCAGCACCACCCGCAACCATCGCATCTGCGTCGCCGTATGCAATGATACGCGCGGCATGACCGATGTTGTGTACGCCAGACGTACAGGCTGTAGCGATAGAGATGCTTGGCCCACGCAGGCCATACATGATGGTCAGGTGTCCTGCCACCATGTTAACAATCGTCGACGGGACGAAGAACGGGCTGATCTTACGCGGCCCACCGTTTACCAGTGAGGTATGGTTTTCTTCGATAAGTCCGAGACCGCCAATACCGGAGCCGATTGCGGCGCCAATACGGGTTGCGTTCTCTTCCGTCACTTCAAGACCAGAATCCTGCATGGCCTGAGCGCCAGCGACAATTCCATATTGAATGAAGGCATCCATCTTGCGCTGTTCTTTGCGCGAGAGGATGTCATCACAGTTAAAATCCTTTACTAAGCCAGCAAATTTAGTTGCATAGGCGCTAGTATCGAAATGGTCGATCAGGCTGATGCCACTCTGACCGGCAAGGAGAGCTTTCCAGGTAGACTCTACGGTATTGCCGACAGGAGACAACATGCCCAGTCCGGTCACAACTACACGACGCTTAGACACGGTTGTCCTCCAGGGAGGGAAAAAATGATTCTAGTGGGACAAAATAAAGATAAAACTCAGGCGGTCGAGTGACCGCCTGGAGATGTTCACTTACGCCTGGTGACCGTTGATGTAATCAATGGCAGCCTGAACGGTAGTGATTTTCTCAGCTTCTTCGTCCGGAATCTCAGTATCAAACTCTTCTTCCAGAGCCATTACCAGCTCAACGGTGTCAAGAGAATCTGCGCCCAGGTCTTCAACGAAGGAAGCATTGTTGGTTACTTCTTCCTGCTTAACGCCCAGCTGTTCGCCGATAATTTTCTTAACGCGTTCTTCGATAGTGCTCATACTCTTAAATTTCCTATCAAAACTCGCTTTCGCGATGGTTTTCGTAGTGTATAAAATGTTGAAAAATTTGCAACTAAATCCCGGCAGGTCTTACCACGATTTTACGTTATTTTGAGGCCATTCGCTCTAATAACGCAAATCTTTTTCATCGTGATTAAACCATGTACATTCCGCCGTTGACGTGCAGAGTCTCACCAGTGATGTAACTTGCTTCGTCAGAGGCTAAAAATGCAACCGCACTGGCGATTTCCTGAGCGCCGCCGAGGCGACCCGCAGGAACCTGCGCCAGAATACCCGCACGCTGATCATCTGACAGCGCACGCGTCATGTCCGTTTCAATAAAGCCCGGAGCAACAACGTTTACAGTAATACCACGGGACGCAACTTCACGCGCCAGTGATTTACTGAAGCCGATCAAACCCGCTTTCGCCGCAGCGTAGTTGGCCTGACCTGCATTTCCCATGGTACCAACCACAGAACCGATAGTGATAATACGACCATGACGCTTTTTCATCATAGCGCGCATTACCGCTTTTGACAGACGGAAAACAGATGACAGGTTGGTTTCGATAATATCGTTCCACTCATCATCTTTCATTCGCATCAACAGATTATCACGAGTGATACCGGCATTATTAACCAGGATATCGACTTCACCAAATTCTGCGCGAATATTTTCCAGAACAGATTCAATAGATGCAGGGTCGGTCACATTCAACATCAGACCTTTACCGTTTGCACCTAAGTAATCGCTAATGGCCTGAGCGCCACTTTCGCTGGTTGCAGTACCGATAACTTTCGCGCCACGGGCAACGAGTGTTTCAGCAATTGCGCGGCCAATGCCACGGCTTGCACCGGTAACCAGCGCGATTTTTCCTTCAAAACTCATGGTTTTCCTCTTTTATTGCTCAAGCGCCGCAGACAGCGCCGCTGGCTCATTCAGTGCCGAGGCTGTCAGGGTGTCAACAATACGTTTTGTCAGACCAGTGAGGACTTTACCTGGGCCCACTTCATAAAGGTGTTCAACACCCTGCGCGGCGATAAATTCTACGCTCTTCGTCCACTGCACCGGATTATACAGTTGGCGTACCAGTGCATCACGAATTGCATCAGCATCAGCTTCACATTTCACATCAACGTTATTCACGACAGGAACCGTCGGCGCGTTGAAGGTGATTTTCGCTAACTCAACAGCCAGTTTCTCTGCTGCGGGTTTCATCAGCGCACAGTGTGACGGAACGCTAACCGGCAACGGAAGTGCACGTTTCGCACCTGCGGCTTTACAGGCTGCGCCAGCACGTTCTACCGCATCTTTATGTCCGGCAATAACCACCTGACCCGGCGAGTTAAAGTTAACCGGCGAGACGACCTGACCTTGCGCAGACTCTTCGCACGCTTTGGCAATGGAAGCATCGTCCAGACCAATAATAGCAGACATGCCGCCCGTCCCTTCCGGGACTGCTTCCTGCATGAATTTACCGCGCAGTTCAACCAGACGAACCGCATCAGCAAAATTCATGACGCCAGCACAGACCAGCGCAGAGTATTCACCGAGGCTGTGTCCCGCCATCAGCGCGGGGGCTTTACCGCCCTGCTGCTGCCATACGCGATACAGTGCAACGGACGCCGTCAACAGTGCGGGCTGAGTTTGCCACGTTTTATTCAGTTCTTCTGCAGGGCCTTGCTGCGTCAGCGCCCACAGGTCGTAGCCCAGCGCCGCAGAAGCTTCTGCAAACGTTTCTTCTACGATGGGGTAGGCTGCCGCCATATCAGACAGCATCCCAACGGTTTGAGAACCCTGACCAGGGAACACAAAAGCAAATTGCGTCATGTTTAATTCCTTATACTAGAAACGAACCAGCGCGGAGCCCCAGGTGAATCCACCCCCGAAGGCTTCAAGCAATACCAACTGACCGGCTTTGATCCGCCCGTCACGCACGGCTTCGTCGAGCGCGCACGGTACAGATGCAGCAGAAGTATTGCCATGACGGTCAAGCGTAATGACGACTTTCTCTTCAAGATTGTCTGGATCAATCCCCAGCTTCTTCGCCGTTGCGGAAATGATGCGAAGGTTCGCCTGGTGTGGCACCAGCCAATCCAGGTCGGAGCGAGAAAGACCGTTGGCTTCCAGCGTCTCATCAACGATGCGCGCCAGTTCAGTTACCGCGACTTTAAAGACTTCGTTACCCGCCATCGTCAGATGAATCGAGTTTTCCGGATTCACGCGATCGGCATTAGGCAGCGTCAACAATTCACCGTAGCGTCCGTCCGCATGTAAATGCGTCGAGATGATGCCCGGTTCCTCGGATGCGCTCAGAACAACCGCGCCAGCGCCATCACCGAAAATAATGATCGTCCCACGATCGGTCGGATCGCAAGTGCGAGCCAGAACATCAGACCCCACCACCAGCGCATGTTTTACGGAACCCGATTTTACATACTGGTCGGCAACGCTTAAGGCATAGGTAAAACCCGCACACGCCGCCGCAACGTCAAACGCCGGACAACCTTTAATGCCCAGCATGTTCTGAATCTGGCAAGCGGCACTTGGGAATGCGTGTGTTGACGATGTGGTCGCAACCACGATCAAACCAATTTGTTCTTTATCAATGCCGGCCATCTCAAGTGCGCGGTTTGCGGCAGTGAAGCCCATCGTCGCGACTGTTTCATTTGGCCCAGCAATATGGCGTTCACGGATACCTGTACGAGCGACGATCCACTCATCAGATGTCTCGACCATTTTTTCCAAATCGGCGTTAGTACGCACTTGTTCAGGCAGATAGCTGCCAGTACCAATAATCTTCGTATACATGTACGCTCAGTCACTTTTCGGTTATATACCACCACATGCAAACTGCTGGTGCGTTAACAGCGAGACGGCCACATCATCACTTGCGTGTCCGCGAACTCCCGCTTTTGCCGCCTTCCAGCAATTCGAATCCGGCTGGGTATACAGATTCCAGGCGAGCGGCAATTCGCTGAGGAACTTGTCGCTGCACCGCCTGCACTGCCTGTTCAATCGCGACCGCAAATGCTCGCTGATTGGCCGCACCATGACTTTTGATCACCGTGCCGCGCAATCCTAACAGACAGGCGCCATTATACTGGTCGGGGTTGAGGTGACTGAATCGCCTCGTTAGGCTTTTTTGTAACCAACGTTTTAATAACAGCAGCCACCACGACCGTTTTTTGCCCTCACCCTGAGATTTCAGCAGTGAGAGAAACATTCTGACAACACCTTCCATTGTCTTTAATGTGACATTACCTGTAAATCCATCACATACCAGAACATCGGTTTTTCCCGTCAATAATTCATTAGCTTCAAGATAGCCGATGTAGTTGATGGAAGGGATTGTTTTTAGCACTACTGAGGCATCCCGAATACTGTCGAGACCCTTGGTTTCTTCTTCGCCGATGTTAAGTAGCGCCACTCGGGGGTTGGTTATGCCAACCACCTCCTCCGCTAAAACGGAGCCCATAATGGCAAACTGCACTAACATCGTGCTATCGCAATCCACGTTGGCGCCCAGATCCAGCACCACCGTTTTGCCCTTTTGCTGATGCGGTAAAACCGTCACCAACGCCGGACGCTCAATCCCCTCAAGAGGCTTGAGCATTAATTTCGCCAGTCCCATCAGCGCGCCCGTATTACCGGCGCTCACACAGGCCTCAGCTCGACCTTCTTTCACCAGCTCCAGGGCCACACGCATGGAGCTCCCGCGACTGGCGCGGATCGCTTGCGAAGGCCGGGCATCACTGGCAATAACTGACTGTGCAGGAATAATCTGCAGACGCGAACGTTGTTCAAAGTCAGCTTTGGCAAGTAATGGCGTGATGGTATCGGGATTCCCGACTAAAAGAAGTGTGAGTTGCGAATTAGAATTCAGTGCCTGCAATGCTGCAGGCACTGTCACGGAAGGGCCAAAATCTCCCCCCATGACATCTAACGCCAGGGTTAGACGTGTCAAGGTATCGTCGCCGCCCGGTTAGGTGTTTCCCCGCTTACACGGGGAAATCCTCACTAAGCTTCATCACGCTTGTACTCTTCGGCATTCACACCGCAGGCGCACTGACCGCGCTTATTCACCCCAGGGCAGAGTAACCTGTGCAGTGGGGATCCTCTCGCTTGCCGGTTTCCTGAAATACGAAATCCGTCGAGTAACGCGTGATTACTTAGCGATTACCTTGCGACCGCGGTAGAAACCGTCGGCAGTGATGTGGTGACGCAGGTGTTTCTCACCAGAAGTTTTGTCTACAGACAGGCTGGTGACTGCGGTCAGAGCGTCATGAGAACGACGCATGCCACGTTTGGAACGGGTTGGTTTATTCTGTTGTACGGCCATGGACCTTACTCCTCAATTACTTACGCTTTAAGCTGGCTAATACGGCAAATGGGTTTGGTTTTTGCACTTCAACAGGCAGTTCACCAAAGACCATGTCCGCCTCGGACACTTCACAGTGTTCAGAATCATGCACCGGAACTACCGGCAAGGAGAGGATAATTTCATCTTCTACCATTGCAAGCAGATCGATTTCACCGAATTCGTTAACCTCAATCGGCTCATACGCTTCCGGGAGTGCTTCAGCTTGTTCGTCAGAACGGACAGGACTGAAACAATACGTTGTGTGTACATGGTGTGGAAACGGCTTCCCGCAACGCTGGCATTCGAGCGTAACCGAAACCTTCGCATCACCCGTAATAACGGCGAGACGTTGGTTATCGATAACGAACGACATGGAGCATTCCACATCACTGTCCACACTGACTACAGAATCGGCGACGCGCTCTGCCAGATCGGAAGGAAAGATACCTTCGTAATCGAGGCGTTTTTGAGCCGTACGAACCGGATCAAGAGTCAGGGGTAATTTTACCTTTTGCATAGGGCGCGCATATTAACTTTGTAACGTCATATAGTCAAAGAAAAAGGCAACGTGCGGTTGCCTTTTGCCAATAATTCGCACACATTGCGAGTCACAGTCTTAAAATCAATCAGGACAAGCCGCTGAGGCTCGCTTGAACGACCCGGCGCATAGTTTAAAATGGCTCACATCATTACGCTATATCTGGGGAAAAAAATATGCCGCAACTGATTCTCGCTTCAACGTCACCCTGGCGTCGCGCATTGCTTGAAAAGCTGTGTATTCCCTTCGAATGCGCCGCCCCGGACGTCGACGAAACCCCGAAGCTAGGCGAAGCGCCGCGACATCTGGTATTGCGTCTGGCACAAGAAAAAGCCCAATCTCTCGCCCACCGCTTCCCAAATCACCTGATCATTGGTTCCGATCAGATCTGCGTTCTGGACGGTGAAATCACCGGTAAACCGCTCACCGAAGAAAATGCACGACAGCAATTAGCGAAAGCCAGCGGGAATATTGTGACGTTTTATACCGGGCTTGCGCTTTATCATTCCGCAACCGGTCACTTGCAAACGGAAGTCGAGCCTTTCGATGTCCATTTTCGTCATCTGAGCGAAACGGAAATCGAGGACTATGTGCGCAAGGAACGCCCATTGCACTGTGCGGGGAGCTTTAAAAGCGAAGGACTCGGCATCGCGCTTTTCGAGCGCTTAGAGGGACGAGATCCGAACACGCTCATTGGATTACCGTTGATTGCGCTGTGTCAGATGCTGCGCCGGGAAGAGATGAACCCGCTGAAGGCCTAGCGGGTCTGCCTGATAATACGCGTATGCGTCTTATCTGGCCTGGAATAGAGATGACTCCGTAGGCCAGATAAGCAAAGCGCCTTAGGCTTTGTTACGTAATACCTGAAGACAATGCTTCAGTTGGTTATCCATCGGCGCTTCGATACGTAACACTTCCCCGGTGCCGGGATGCGTAAACTTCAGCGCGGCGGCATGGAGAAAGAGTCGCGATAACCCTGTTCCCGCCAGTTGTTTATCAAATTCACGGTCGCCGTAACGATCGTCAAATGCGATAGGATGTCCGGCATATTGAGTGTGAACGCGAATCTGGTGAGTTCTGCCAGTGACCGGGCTACAACGCACCAGCGTAGCAAACGCGTAGCGTTCTTCCACTTTGAAACGTGTCTCCGACGGCTTACCTTCCTGGTTTACCCGAACAATGCGCTCACCGCTTTGCAGAATATTTTTTAATAAAGGTGCCTGAACCGTTTTGACGTGCGACTGCCACTGACCGCGCACCAGCGCCAGGTAATCTTTTTGCATTCCCTTTTCGCGCAACTGTTCATGCAGCGAACGCAAAGCAGAGCGCTTTTTCGCCACCAGCAATACGCCGGAAGTGTCACGGTCAAGGCGGTGTACCAGTTCCAGGAAACGCGCTTCTGGTCTCAGTGCGCGCAAACCTTCAATCACCCCGAAGCTGAGCCCGCTTCCGCCATGCACAGCCGTACCGGAAGGTTTATTCAGCACCAGAATATGCTCATCCTCATAGAGAATGACATCTGCCAATGCCGCGACTTTTTGCAGATGCGGCGAAACCGCCTCTTCTTCACGTTCGGCAACACGCACTGGCGGAATACGCACTTCATCACCGGCTTCCAGCTTATATTCGGGTTTGATGCGTTTTTTGTTCACCCGCACTTCGCCTTTACGCAAAATGCGATAAATCATACTTTTTGGCACGCCCTTAAGTTGCGTGCGTAAAAAGTTGTCGATTCGTTGCCCAGCTTCGTCTGCTGTAATGGCAATCATTTTTACGGATGGAGTCTCTGTTTTCATGGTGGGCGATTCTAAATAGCCATTGAGATTAGCGCCACTCATTTTTCTATGCTTATATTTACTTTTACACCCGTTCACTCACCGTCCACTTCTTCAATTTGGCGGTTATTAAACCAATCACTCTGCAGAAGTGAAAAAACTGTGAGTAACCGGGTGATAAATGGTAAAAGTCATCTTGCTATAACAAGGTTAGCAGTGGAATAATGAGGCTGTTTCCGTGTTGAAACTTGCTAAAACAAGAACTTTTACGGAATAACCCATTTTGTCTGACCGATCATCAACGCAGCAATGGCGTAAGACGTATTGATCTTTCAGACAGTTAGCGGGCTGCGGGTTGCAGTCCTTACCGGTAGATAGGATCTTCTCTGGAGAGTAATACCCAGACTGTTCCCCTGATAATTGCGCTGTGTTTCCGTTTGAAATACAGGCAACCGACACTCTGCGCCTCTTTGAGCAGACGACAACCGTGAGGTTGGCGACGCGAATAGTCACGAGGCCATCGGTTCACACCCGGAAAGGCGTTACTATGCCCGCAGCTTAGTCGTCAATGTAAGAATAATGAGTAAGTTACGATGAAAAGAATGTTAATCAACGCAACTCAGCAGGAAGAGTTGCGTGTCGCCCTTGTAGATGGGCAACGTCTGTACGACCTGGATATCGAAAGTCCTGGACATGAACAGAAAAAAGCAAACATCTATAAAGGCAAAATTACCCGTATTGAACCGAGCCTGGAAGCCGCTTTTGTTGATTACGGCGCTGAACGTCACGGTTTCCTCCCGTTAAAAGAAATTGCCCGCGAATATTTCCCCGCCAATTACAACGCCCATGGTCGTCCAAACATTAAAGATGTGTTGCGCGAAGGCCAGGAAGTTATTGTTCAGATTGATAAAGAAGAGCGTGGCAACAAAGGTGCTGCACTGACGACATTTATCAGTCTGGCGGGGAGCTATCTGGTTCTGATGCCGAACAACCCGCGTGCGGGCGGCATCTCTCGTCGTATCGAAGGCGACGATCGTACCGAGTTAAAAGAAGCGCTGGCGAGCCTGGAACTGCCTGATGGCATGGGGCTCATCGTGCGTACCGCTGGCGTCGGCAAATCTGCCGAAGCGCTGCAGTGGGATCTGAGCTTCCGTCTTAAACACTGGGAAGCGATTCAGAAAGCCGCTGAGAGCCGCCCTGCTCCGTTCCTGATCCACCAGGAAAGTAACGTTATCGTTCGTGCTTTCCGTGACTATTTACGTCAGGACATCGGTGAAATCCTCATCGATAACCCGAAAGTGCTCGAACTGGCGCGCCAGCACATCGCAGCGCTGGGTCGCCCGGATTTCAGCAGCAAAATTAAGCTCTACACCGGTGAAATTCCGCTGTTTAGCCACTACCAGATCGAATCGCAGATCGAATCTGCATTCCAGCGTGAAGTCCGTCTGCCTTCCGGCGGCTCCATCGTTATCGACAGCACCGAAGCGTTAACCGCTATCGATATCAACTCAGCTCGCGCCACGCGCGGCGGTGATATCGAAGAGACTGCGTTCAACACCAACCTGGAAGCGGCGGATGAAATCGCTCGTCAATTGCGTCTGCGTGACCTCGGCGGCCTGATTGTTATCGACTTTATTGATATGACCCCGGTTCGCCACCAGCGCGCGGTTGAAAACCGTCTGCGTGAAGCGGTACGCCAGGATCGTGCGCGTATTCAGATTAGCCATATTTCCCGCTTTGGCCTGCTGGAGATGTCCCGCCAGCGTCTGAGCCCATCTCTGGGTGAATCCAGCCATCACGTTTGCCCACGCTGTAGCGGCACCGGCACCGTTCGTGATAATGAATCGCTGTCCCTGTCTATTCTGCGTTTGATTGAAGAAGAAGCGCTGAAAGAAAACACCCAGGAAGTACACGCGATTGTTCCTGTGCCGATCGCCTCGTACCTGCTGAACGAAAAACGTAACGCGGTAAATGCGATTGAAACGCGTCAGGATGGCGTTCGCTGTGTGATCGTACCAAACGATCAGATGGAAACTCCGCACTACTCCGTGCTGCGTGTCCGTAAAGGCGAAGAAACACCGACGCTGAGCTATATGCTGCCGAAACTGCATGAAGAGGCCATGGCATTACCTTCTGAAGAAGAGTACGCCGAGCGTAAACGCCCTGAGCAACCGGCGCTGGCGACCTTTGCCATGCCAGAAGTTCCGCCTGCACCAGAACCTACAGAAACCGTTGTTAAAGCCGCTGCGCCGAAAGCCGCCGCAGTGACCGTTGCAGCCGCCGCCGCGCAGCCGGGTCTGTTAAGCCGTTTCTTTGGCGCGCTGAAATCCATGTTCGCGGGCAGTGAAGAAGCGAAACCGGTTGAGCAAGCAGAACCTAAAGCGGAAGAGAAACCGGAACGTCAGCAGGATCGCCGCAAGCCGCGTCAGAACAATCGCCGCGATCGTAATGACCGCCGTGATAACCGCAATGATCGTGGTGACCGCAGCGATCGTAACGACCGTTCAGAAGGCGGTGAAAACCGCGAAGAGAACCGTCGTAACCGCCGTCAGCCTTCGCCGCAAAATGCCGAGTCGCGCGACAACCGTCAGCCGATGGGTAATGACGTTAGCGAAAAAGCCAAATCCGGTGATGAGCAGCAAGCGCCGCGTCGCGAGCGTAATCGTCGTCGTAGCGACGACAAACGTCAGGCGCAGCAGGAAGTTAAAGCACTCAACCTTGATGAGCAACCGGTACAGGAAACGGAACAGGAAGAACGCGTTCGTCAGCCTCAACCGCGTCGTAAACAGCGCCAGTTGAACCAGAAAGTGCGTTACGGTGAGAGCGCAGCGGTTGACGTCGAACTCGCGGCTTCTGCGGTCGTTGAGAATGTAGCGACCCAGGCTGTAGAGCAAACCGCACCGGTTCAACGTACTGAGCTGGCAAAACTGGATCTACCGGTTGTCGCCGACGTTACCGCAGAACAGGAAGAGAACACCGACGCTCGCGACAACAACGGTATGCCGCGTCGCTCACGTCGTTCACCTCGTCACCTGCGCGTCAGCGGCCAACGTCGTCGTCGCTACCGTGATGAGCGCTACCCGGTTCAGTCACCGATGCCGTTGACCATCGCCTGTGCGTCTCCGGAAATGGCCTCTGGAAAAGTGTGGATCCGTTACCCGGTTGTTCGTCCTCAGGATGTGCAGGTTGAAGAGCAGCGTGAACAAGAGATCGCACCGGTAGTCACCCAAACCGCCGCGATTGCGCCGCAAGCCGTTGCCGTCGAGCAGATTGTCGAAGCGCCAGTTCAGACCGAAATGGTCGCTGTCGAGCCGCAGCCTGCTGTTGTGGAATCCATGGTTGTAGAAACTGCGGTTGTGGAAACTGCGGTTGTGGAAACAACGCACCCGGAAGTCATCGCGACGGCCGTTGCTGAACAGCCACAGGTTATCGCACAAGCGGATGTCCCTGTTGCCGAAGAGATCATTTCTGAAGCGAAAGCAGTGGAAGAGGTTCAGGAAACCGTAATCACCGAACCTGCGAACGTTGTCGCTGAACCCGAAGTGGTTGCCGGGGTTACTGAACCTGCCGTTGTGGTGGAAGAAGAAGCGAAAGTCGAGGTGATTGCACCTGTTGTCGCGGCAGAAGTCATTGAAGAGACAGCGCCTGTCGCCGTTGAATCTGTGCCTGCACGCCAGCATGCCACTGCGCCAATGACCCGTGCGCCTGCACCGGAATATGTTCCGGAAGCGCCGCGTCACAGCGACTGGCAGCGTCCTGAGTTTGCCTTTGACGGTAAAGGGGCGGCCGGGGGTCACAGTGCAACGCATCAGGCGTCTGCGCAACCGACGCGTCCTCAGCCGATAGAATAAGCAAGCAACACCGCGAAAGCCGACCTTCAGGTCGGCTTTTTTTTATCCTTAATTCGGTCGCTGCGGCTAGTCAGGTACGTGGCGCGGTAATGTTCACGCTGCGGATGACGCATAACCGCCGTGCGCGGTTTTGTCTTATCACGACGTTATTCATGCTGGATCAGGCGCAAAAAAAAGCCCGCTCCGGGGTGATGGAGCGGGCAGATAAAACATACCCGGTTTCGCGGTATGTTTTAAAAAAGGTTATCGGTTAAGCTGAAACAGCGACATACCCTGCATATCGGTAAACGCTTTATAAGACGCCTGAAGCGCCGCCTGTTGCATCACATACGAAGAGATTGCTGCATTCCAGTCCACGTCGACCAGGTTGCTCATTTGCTGCGTCTGGCCTAACGCGCGATCGCTTCCCAACGCATCCAGTGAATCAAGCTCCTTCAGTTGCGTTCCCAGTTCTGCCCTCACCGTCAGTACGTTATTCAGCGAGTTTTTTAAGCCCCGGCTGGTTTTATCAATCGCCGCCGACGCTTTATCTCTGTCCGCATCATTCCCCGCCACAGGCGTGTTCAGCGCGTCGATAGCGCTATCCAGCATTTTGAACAGACTGGTTTCAGAATCAGTTCCGTCTGGCTCCGGCACAGCATTACTGGTGATTTTATTAAAAATCTGATCGCCGGTGTGACCAATCACCATCGTACGGGACGCATCGACCTGTTGAGTGACACTCTCACTACCACCGTGGTATGCGCCGTCCGTCTGGGAAAACGGCGCGCTTTCAGTCTTATAACCGGCAAAAATATAGCGCCCATTACCATCGGTACTGTTCGCCAGGTTCATCAGCTGATCGCGGATCCCTTGCAGGTCTGTCGCCAGCGAGGCACGGTCATCGTCACTTAACGTACCGTTGCCCGCACTGACGATTTTCTCTTGCGCGCTCTGAATCGCCGTAGTCACCTGGCTTAACACATTCTCTTCCAGCGACACTTTCTGCGTAGCAAACGAACGCGCCAGCGTGAACTGACTGTTCTGCGCCTGTGCCTGCGACAGGACAACAGCCTGCGAAGCGGCAATCGGATCATCCGACGGATTAATCACCCGCTTGCCGGTGGACATCTGTTCGCCGTACTTCATCCATTCGGCCTGGGAATTGGTGATGCCACGCATATTCTGCTGGTACATCATCTGGGTACTAATACGCATTTAAGCCCCTCTCCTTTAGCGAATGTTCATCAGTGCATCAAACATCGAACTGGCCGTTTGCAGGACTTGCGCATTCGCCAGATAGTACTGTTGATAGCGTTGCAGGTTGCCATACTCTTCATCAAGATTGACGCCAGAGATTGACTGCTGCTGGTTTGTCAGTTGAGTCACCACATTGCCCTGGGTGGTGCTACTGGTTTTCAGCGTGGACGTTTTATTCCCCACATCACTGACCAGCGTGGCGTAAGCATCGTTAAAGGTTTTATTGCCGACGGTAGCTTTGCCTTGCAGATCCAGCAGTGCCTGACCGTTACGGTTATCGCTCTGACCGGAATCCTTGAGGCTGGACATGGCGATTTTCGACTCATCGGTGACCATGACCTTCATGTTGACAATGGCGTCACTGACCGGCTTTAACGTAAAGCTGTCATTGGCTTTCGCCCCCGGCGTTCCGCTGACCGTCACTTTCAGACCGTCAATGTCCAGCTTACCGTCGGCATCCGGTTTCGCTTCAAAAGTGGTGTTATCCGCAAGACGCGTGACCTGCCACTTACTGCCGTCGTACACCACTTTATAATCCGTGGCCTGCACTTTTGTGCTGTCATCCACTTTCGCTGTTAATACCGCATTACCGCTATTTTTGGCATTGCCGATAACCGAAGGATTGCCGATCGCGAAAAAGTCTTTACCGGGATCACCGTTGGCATCAAAACCCGCTTTATGCTGGGTGTTAAATTCACTGGCAAGCGCTAACGCTAACTGGCCCAGGGTATTGCGGGTCTGGTCAAGATCCTGAGAACGGAACGTCATCAGCCCGCCGAGCGATCCGGTATTGAGCAGTTTCTCTGGAATTTCAATGTTTCCGGCCGCCGCATCAACATAGGCAACCGTGGTTCGCGAAGGATCGGCGCTGGACGGTACTGCTGCGAGTTGACGCGCATTACTGCCCTGTACCAGAGTATATCCGTTTGCCATCGTCAGGTTATAGGTGCCGCCATCCTGAACGCTGACCTCAACGCCGACAATTTTATTTAACTCGCTCACCAGTTGGTCGCGCTGGTCAAGAAGGTCATTTGGCGATGCCCCTGCCCCCACGCCAGTCAGACGGGAGATCTGGTCATTCAGGCTGGCAATCTGTTTCGAATAGTTGTTGATCTGCTCAACGCTGGACGAAATAGCCGTGTTGACCTGTTTATCCTGATCGCGCAGGTATTGATCGGTGGTCTTAAACTGGTTTACCAGCCCGTTCGCTTTTCCAATCAACGCCTGACGTGCGGCGGGATCTTCCGCGTTGCTGACTAACGTTTGCAGGCTGGTGAAAAAGTCCTGCATCGAGGTCGAAATTGAGCTGGTTTTGCTGGAAAGCAGGTTGTCGATTTTCGACATTTGCTCAAAACGGGTGGTCAACCCGCTGCTCTGGTTTTCGGCTGCGCGTAGCTGATTAGTGATAAACGCGTCGTACTCGCGCTGCACGCCTGAGACATACACGCCATTGCCGACCCAACCACCCGCGCCTAACGTGCTGTTCGCTTGCGACATAATGGTGGTTTGTCGGGTATATCCCGCAACGTTATAACTGGCGATGTTGTTACTGGCGGTATTTAACGCAGCCTGGGCCGCGTTAAGTCCACTCATGGCGTTGTTAATCAAGCTGGACATGGAGATTCCTTTTCATCCTTCAATACAGGTTATTATCGGCAGCGGCTTGCTGGACTTGAGCTATTTAGAAGAGATTGTCGAGATTCGTGCTGTACGTTTTATTCACTTTTTCGCTCATCGACTTCAGTTGTTGGATCATGCTGGTGAGTTTGCGCGCATAGTGCGGGTCAGTGGCGTATCCCGCATTTTGCAAGGCCTGTGCGCCCTGCTCTGCACTGGATGCTGACGTCACGCCCGCGTAGCGCGGGTTACGGGTCAACAGCCCAACATAATCCGACAGCGCTTCCAGATACGAGCTGTAGACGCGGAACCGGGCCTTCACTTTTTTCTCCTCACCGTTTTCAAATTCCGTGGTGGTGATTTCCGTGGTGGGGCCCTTCCAGCTTCCCGAAGCCTTAACCCCAAAAATATTAAAACTGGGCGCTCCATTTTCACGACGAATTTGCCGTTGCCCCCACCCGGATTCCAGCGCCGCCTGCGCCAGAATCAGGTGATGCGGGACGCCGCTCTGCTCGCTTGCCAGACGCGCGGGGAGCGAAAGCTGAGCCAGAAACGCTTTGCTGTCGCCCGAGAGCGGTTCATCGTGGCTCTCGGGCATTTGCGGTATCGCTTTGCGCACCCGTTGCGTCAACGCCTGATTTTGATAGCTGGTCACCGTTTCCAGTGAGAACTTCATCGGTATCTGTGGCGCGTCATCGGCAGGCTGAGCCTGCCCTTCGGTCATTTGTTTGACCATCATCTCCGCCAACCCCAGACCTTTACCTGCCGTCATCTGTTGCGCAATTTGCTGGTCGTACATGCTGGTATACAGGCGTGTCGAATCGCTGCTAAACACGCCATCTTTCGGCAGCGCTTCCCGCATACTTTTCAACATCATCTGCACAAACATCCCCTCCACCTGGCGGGCGACCGGGCGGAGGTTCGCCGCCGGATCCTGCCCGGCTTTGGCCTTCAGATCGTTGAGCGACTGGGCATCCCAGGCTGCGCTGGCCAGCAGTTTGCTTTCTCCAATCATCAGATAATTTCCAGTTTCGCCCGTAAGCACCCTGCACTTTGCATCGATTGCAAAATGGACATCAAATCCATCGGCGTCGCGCCCAGGGCGTTAAGCGCCCGCACCACGTTGTTCAGGTTAGCGCTGGAGCGCACGCTTTGCAGTGAACCCCCGCTCTGGCGCAGGTCGATCTGCGTTTGCGGCGTGACGACCGTTTGCCCACCGCCAAACGGCGTATCCGGCTGGCTGACATTCGCCTGGCGATTGACCGTCACTGACAGGTTGCCCTGCGCGACAGCACAACTGTCCAGCGTCACTTCGCGGTTCATCACCACGGAGCCTGTCCGCGAGTTGATCACCACTTTCGCGTCCTGCGGCGTGACGTTCACTTCCATATTCTGAATATCGGCGAGGAAACGCACCTGAGAACTGTTGCCGCTCGGCACCCGCACCTGGATCGTACGCGCATCCAGCGCCGTCGCGCTGCCAAAACCCCGGGAACGGTTGATGGTGTCGGTTATCTGCTGCGCCAGGGTGAAATCTTCATTGTTGAGTTGCAGATTGAGGGTATTACCAGCGCCAAACTGGCTCGGGAGTTCGCGCTCAATCACTGCGCCATTGGTAATACGCCCGCCATTCAGTTGGTTCACCTGGACGCTGCTGCCTCCGGCAGACGCCCCGGCGCCACCGACCAGAATATTCCCCTGCGCCAGCGCGTAGACCTGACTATCGACCCCTTTCAGCGGGGTCATTAGCAGTGTCCCGCCACGCAGACTTTTGGCGTTGCCCATCGAAGAAACCACCACATCGACGGTCTGCCCCTGGCGACCAAACGCCGGGAAACTGGCGGTGACCATGACCGCCGCCACATTTTTCAACTGCATGTTCGTCCCGGTCGGGACGGTAATGCCCAACTGAGAGAGCATGTTATTGAGCGTTTGCGTCGTGAACGGGGTTTGCGTGGTCTGGTCGCCCGTACCGTCCAGCCCGACCACCAGTCCATAGCCAATCAGCGCGTTTTCCCGCACGCCCTGAACGCTGGTCAAATCGCGGATACGATCGGCATGTGCGAAGCTCATCGCCAGCAACAGGACGACGCCAATAAAAGATTTAAACACAGGAAACCTCGCTTACATCGGCGACAAGTTAAGGAAGAAACGCTGCAACCAACCCATATTCTGCGCTTCGTTTATGTAGCCGTTACCGACATACTCTATGCGTGCATCCGCAACCTGCGTTGACGGAACGCTATTGCTGCCGCTGATCGTGCGTGGATTCACGACCCCGGAGAAGCGGATGAATTCAGTGCCCTGGTTGATGGCTATCTGTTTTTCACCCACCACATGTAAATTGCCATTCACCAGCACCTGATCGACGGTAACCGTCAGCGTGCCGCTAAAGGTGTTGCTGGCGTTCGCGCCGCCTTTGCCATTGAAAGAGTTTCCGCCGGATGCGTCTACGTCTGCACGCGCGTTCCCGAATAATCCTTCCAGATAGCGAGGAACGGTGTCGAAGCCAAAATTCGTTTTGCCATCGCGGCTGGCATTGGCTGAGGAGCTTTTGCTGGCGCTGACGTTTTCCTGCAAGACAATCGTCAAGGTATCGCCAATGTTACGCGGGCGTCGGTCTTCGAATAGCGGCTGATAGCCGTAATTCACCGGTTGTGCAGACTGAAAGATGGAGCCATTCGCCACCTGCGTCGGGCCAGGTATGGGTTGTGCCGTCGTCGCGCCCTGCACCAGCGGCGTGGCGGGGATCCAGGCGCATCCTGTCAGTGAAACCACCAGCAGGGCCATCATCGGGTAAGGGTGAAGCGCGTATTTTCGCATTGCCTTCATCTTCAAAATCAGTGTGCCGGCGAGGTTTCCCCCGCCGGCCAACACGTTAGAGTTGCGTCAGTTTCTGCAGCATCTGATCGGTCGTCGACACCGCTTTACTGTTGATTTCGTAAGCGCGCTGAACCTGGATCATATTCACCAGCTCTTCCGCGACGTTCACGTTGGAGGTTTCGACATAGCCCTGATACAGCAGACCCGCACCGTTCAAACCCGGCGTGCTTTCGTTTGGCGCGCCCGAGGATTGCGTTTCGGTGTACAGGTTCTCGCCGATGCTTTCCAGACCGGTGTCATTCATAAAGGTGGTCAGGTTCAACTGGCCCACCTGAACGGGTGCCGCCTGCCCCTGCTGCGTCACGCTCACCACGCCGTCACGGCCGATGGTGATGCTAAGTGAGTTCGCAGGAATCGTGATCGCAGGCTGAACCTGAAAACCGCCCGCCGTCACCAGTTGACCATTTTGATCGACCTGGAATGAACCATCACGGGTGTAGGCCGACGTGCCATCCGGCAGCATGACCTGGAAAAAGCCCTGCCCTTTGATGGCGACGTCTTTGCTGTTGTTGGTCTGAGACAAGTTGCCCTGGCTGTGCAGACGTTCCGTGGCGACAGGACGAACACCGGTACCGATTTGCAGGCCGGAGGGTAATGTTGTTTGCTCTGAAGACTGGGCGCCAGGCTGGCGAATCGTCTGGTAAAGCAGATCTTCAAACACCGCGCGCTGACGCTTAAAACCATTGGTGCTGACGTTTGCCAGATTGTTGGCAATCACATCCATATTGGTTTGCTGGGCGTCAAGACCGGTTTTGGCGATCCATAATGAACTGATCATAAAATGTCCTGTATTAACTCATCGACAGCAGTTGGTTAGCGCGGCCTGCGTTGTCATCAACGCTGCTGATCACTTTCATCTGCATTTCAAAACGACGGGCGCTGGCGATCATGTCGCTCATGGCGGAGACGGCACTGACGTTACTGCCCTCCAGGACGCCTGACATGATACGAATGGACGGGTCGGCCTGTAGCGCCGTGCCACGGGTCGCCTGTGTCGCCGCGGTCAGACGGAACATGCCGTCGTCGCCGCGCTGCACTTCATTGCCCATCGCCTTGACCAGTTTCAGACGCCCCACCGGTGCCACCGTATTCGGCGGATCGCCAGGATTCAGCGCCGAAATGGTGCCATCCGCCGCGATGGTAATTTCTGAGCCTTCCGGCACGGCGATCGGCCCCGCTTCGCCAATCACCGGGTGCCCCTGAATCGTCAGTTCACCGGTCGGACTCACCTGAATACTGCCGTTTCGGGTATACCCTTCGCTGCCGTCGGCGGTTTGTACGGCCAGCCAGCCGTCCTGTTGCAGCGCGACATCCAGCGGGCGTGAGGTGTAATCCATCTGCCCGGGCGTCATATCGGCCCCCGGAGTAGAGGCCGTGACCAGGGTACGCGTCGGTAACGAAAGCCCTTCAACCGGCACCGCGCGCAGCGCAGTGAGCTGCGCACGAAAGCCCGGCGTTGAGGCATTGGCCAGGTTGCTGGCCGTCACCGCCTGTTGATTCAGCGTCTGACTGGCCGCCCCCATGGCGGTATAAATTGCGTGATCCATTAAGCCATCCTGTCAGGCGCTTAGCGCAGGTTGACCAGCGTGTTGAGGATCTGATCCTGGGTCTTGATGGTCTGCGCGTTAGACTGATAGTTACGCTGGGCGACAATCATGTTCACCAGTTCTTTACTCAGATCGACGTTAGAGGCTTCCAGCGCGCCGTTGGTCAACTTACCGAAGTTACCGGTACCCGCCGTTCCCAGCAGTGCAACACCCGAAGATTGTGTAGCGGCCCAGACGTTATCCCCCTGCGAGGCCAGCCCTTCGTTATTGGCGAAGTTAGCCAGTACGATTTGCCCCAGAACCTGTTTCTGCTCGTTGGAGTAGTTACCCACCACGGTGCCATCATCATTAATCTGATAGCTCACCAGATCGCCCGGCTTGTAGCCGTTCTGGTTGGTGGCAACGATGTTGCTCTCGCCGGTGTTTTGCTGCATGGAGTTCAGGAAACTGAGGGAGAAATTGGCAGGCTGAGCGCCGTTCACCACGCCGGTGGCGACGTTGATCTGCGTTGGCCACGGGGTTGCCGGAGGAACAGGAACGGCTTCTGTCGCCGTCGCGCTCACCCCCTGGAACACGCCATTTTCATCAAAGCGCATAAAACCCGCCGATTTCGCGGCTTCGCCGGTCGTCGAATCCTGAGTATGAACTTCCCAGGTATTGTCGGAATTTTTGACATAGAAGACGTTCATGTCATGGGCATTACCCTGGCTGTCGAATACCGTGACGGTGCCTTTTTTGTTGTAGGAATCCGCATCGCCTGGGCTGAATGGCGTTTTGGTCGGTACTTTGTCGGTCGAGTTCAGGTTTATCTGCATGGACGCGGAGGTGGTGGTTTTTGCCGCCATCAGCGTATTGGGGATGGTAATCGGTGCCGGATTCGCGCCCTGTTGGATCGTCGGCGGTGTGCCGGTGGCCGGATAACCGGTCAGTTGCAGACCCTGCATGTTGACCAGGTTGCGATTTTCGTCGAGCTTAAACTGGCCGTTACGGCTATAAAAAACAGATCCGTTGCTGTCCACCATCCGGAAAAAACCGTTCTGGCTGATGGCGACGTCCAGGCCACGGCCGGTGTTGGTGGTGGTGCCATCGGTAAAGTCCTGGGTGATCCCCGCCACTTTAACGCCCAGCCCTACTTTGGAACCGGCAAACATATCGGCAAATGAGGCCGACCCGGATTTAAACCCGTAGGTGGCGGAGTTGGCGATGTTATTACCAATGACATCGAGGTTGGTGGCTGCAGCGTTCAGGCCGCTGACCGCTTGAGAAAAGGCCATGTCTTACTCCTGATAAGTGTGAAGGCTTAGATGATCTGCCGTACTTCGTCGAGTGTGGTGGTTCCGTAAGTCCCTAAATCCAGCGTGTTACCGCCGTTGTTGCGGATAACGCCCTGTACCATGGCAAACTGCAAAGGCTGTGCGACCAGTTGCGTACTGCCGTTGCTGGCGGTGATTGCCACGTTGTAGGAACCGTTCGGCGCGGTGGTGCCGTCGGTCAGCGTCCCGTCCCAGGTAAAGGTGTGAACGCCCGCCTTCAGTCCACCGATATCAATGGTGCGAATCACTTTGCCGTCTTTATCGGTGATCGTGGCGGTGACTTTATCGGCAGGTTGCTGTAGCTCAACGCCAAACGGCGTGGTGGTGGTGATGGCCTCTTCTTCGGTTCCTTTGCCCGCCAAAATGGTGGTGCCCGGAATCATCACCCCGTGACCAATCAGGGTGCTGGCCTGCATCGACTGACTGTTGTCGATCTGCCCTGAAATCGCCCCCAGCGTGGTGTTCAATTTTTCGATTCCGCTGACGGTACTGATCTGCGCCAACTGCGAGGTCAGTTCGTTGTTTTCCATCGGGTTCGTTGGATCCTGGTTTTTCAACTGCGCCACCAGCAAGGTCAGGAAACTGTTTTGCAGATCGGCGGAATTGCTTCCGGTTAACGAACTGCCGCTACTGGCAGATTTGACGCCCGCGTTCGTCGGGTCATTCATATTGACGGCAATAGACATACGCGCCTCCTTTACTGGCCAAGTGTCAGCGTTTTAAGCATCATGCTCTTCACGGTGTTGAGTACTTCGACGTTTGCCTGATAGCTGCGCGACGCCGACATGGTGTTCACCATCTCGCCAACCGTATCCACATTCGGCATCCTGACGTAGCCATTGGCATCGGCCAGCGGGTTGCCGGGTTCAAACACCAGTTTGTCTGGCGCCTGGCTTTCAATGACATCCGCCACCTTCACACCGCCCGTCGCCGCACCGGGTGCGGCATCAACCTGAAAAACGACCTGTTTTGCGCGGTACGGCTGACCGTCTGGCCCGGTCACGCTGTCGGCGTTCGCCAGGTTACTGGCGGCGACGTTGAGCCGCTTGGACTGCGCCGTCAGCGCCGAGCCCGCAATATCGAAAATGTTTAACAGCGCCACGGATTAATTTCCTCCCTGTAGCACGTTCATCATGCCTTTGATTTGGCTGCTCATTAGGGTGAGCCCCATCTGGTATTTCAGACTGTTATCGGCAAACTGCGTACGCTCTCTGTCCATATCGACGGTGTTACCATCGAGAGAAGGCTGGTCTGGAATACGGTAGAGAAGATCCGCAGAGGGAGACGCCAGCGTCTGGGCCGGAATGTGTTGTGCAGAGGTCAGCGCCAGTGAAACACCGCTGGTTTCGGCCCGTCCTTGCGCCATCACTTTTTTGAGTTCACTGGCAAAATCCATGTCTCGCGCCTGATACCCCGGCGTATCAGCGTTGGCGATATTCGCCGCCAGCACCTCCTGACGTTGGGCACGCAAATTGAGCGCTTCTTGTTGAAAACGTAAGGCGGCATCGAGCTTGTCGAGCATATCTCCCCCGCAAATGACAAAATTCAGCCGACAGCTTAAATCCCATCACGCGCGCGTTATCGCCGGAATAAACGCAAAATGCGTCGCTATTTGTTGCGTTGATGACGGTGGCACACAGGTAGAATCCTGCCATTGCTTACCACAGGCGGGAGATGACGATGCAAACGTTAAAACGGGGAATCGCTGTGATGGCGCTGCTCTTCAGCCCGTTGTCGATGGCACAAGAGCTGAATGCGCAGCTAACTGACTGGTTTTCGGTGCGGCTGGTGGGATTTAGCGATGAGGTGGTCGTCACCCTTCGCACATCGCCCACGTTACCGGCACAGTGTGAGCAACCGGCGCTGAGTGTGCCGGGCAGTGCAAAATTATGGGGTAATGTGAACGTGCTGGCGCGCTGCGGCAATGAAAAACGTTACCTGCAGGTTAACGTCCAGGCGACCGGCAATTATGTCGTGGCCGCCGTTCCCGTCGCCCGGGGCGGAAAACTGGGCCCAGCAAGCGTGACGCTAAAACGCGGACGTCTGGATCAGTTGCCGCCGCGCACGGTGCTGGATATCAATCAGATTCAGGATGCCGTCAGTTTGCGCGATCTGGCGCCCGGCCAGCCTGTACAGCTCACCCAGTTGCGCCAGGCCTGGCGAATCAAAGCCGGTCAGCGCGTGGTGGTGGTCGCCAGCGGCGATGGATTTAGCGTCAATGCGGAAGGTCAGGCATTGAACAATGCCGCCGTTGCGCAAAATGCGCGTGTGCGCATGCTGTCAGGTCAGGTGGTCAATGGAACCGTCGACCCTGATGGGAATATTCTTATTAATCTATAATACGTTAAAGATTTTGTTGTCGCTGCCGATATGAATAATCAACAAAATGATGATAGCTGGTCGCTACAACGCAACCCCTCGATGAGGAAAATAACATGAGCATTGACCGTACCTCACCTTTGAAACCCGTTAGCACTGTCCAACCGCGCGACACCGGCGACACGCAGGTACAAAAAACGCGTCAGGAAAAAACATCGACGACGAAGAGTGCCAGTGTGACGTTAAGCGATGCTCAGGCGAAGCTGATGCAGCCAGGTTCCAGCGATATCAATATGGAACGCGTCGAAGCACTGAAAACAGCGATTCGTAACGGTGAACTCAAAATGGACACCGGCAAAATTGCCGACGCGTTGATCCGTGAAACACAGAGCTACCTGCAGAGTAAATAAACGTATGACTCGTCTGTCAGAAATACTGGATCATATGACGGCCGTCCTCAATGACCTGAAAACGGTGATGGATGCCGAGCAGCAGCACTTATCTGCGGGTCAGATTAACGGTAGCCAATTACAACGTATCACAGAAGAAAAAAGCTCGTTGCTGGCTACCCTGGATTATCTGGAACAACAGCGTCGTCATGAACAAGCGGTGCAGAAAAGCGCGAATGATGATTTTGCCGAGCGCTGGCAGGTTATTACTGAGAAAACGCAGCACCTTCGCGACCAAAACCGACACAACGGCTGGCTGCTGGAAGGGCAAATCGCCCGCAATCAGCAGGCGCTTGACGTGCTCAAACCCCATCAGGAACCGGCGCTGTATAGCGCCAACGGTCAGACATCCTCTTCCCTGCGCGGCGGTAAAAAAATCTCTATCTGATGGCCGGTTGGCGGCGTTCCGCCTAATCCGGTCTTTGGGGGATGTGGGCCTGATAAGCGTTGCGCCATCAGGCATCATTTCACTTGTTACGCCGTCCGGCGAACAAACTCTTTCACTTTAAATCCGAGAATGGCAAGCGCTGCAAAATAGGCCGCGATACCCGCCACCACGACCGCCATTAAGCGTAACAGCCGCCACAGCATGGTTCCTTGCGACCACTCCGGCATAATAGACAACATGCCGACCAACACCGCTGACATCACCAGCACGGAAATCACCAGACGAGTCAGGAACCACATCCAGCCCGGTTGAGGGGTGAAAATCTTTTGCTTACGTAGCTGCCAGTACAGCAGAGACGCATTCAGACACGCCGCCAGACCAATGGACAGCGACAACCCCGCATGTTTCAACGGTCCAATAAACGCCAGGTTCATTAGCTGCGTCATAATCAACGTCACGATGGCAATTTTGACCGGCGTTTTGATGTCCTGGCGCGAATAGAATCCGGGCGCCAGCACTTTCACCACAATTAAGCCGATCAAACCGACCGAATAGGCCACCAGCGCCCGTTGCGTCATCGCCGCATCCATCGCGGTGAATTTACCGTACTGGAACAGCGATACGATCAGCGGCTTCGACAGAATGCCCAGCGCCACCGCGCTCGGCAACGCCAGCAGGAAGCAGAGGCGCAAACCCCAGTCCATCAGGCGGTTGTATTCATCGTGATTGCCGCTGGCGAAGCTTTTCGACAGCGATGGCAGCAGAATCGTCCCGAGCGCCACGCCCAGTACGCCGGACGGAAATTCCATCAGTCGGTCAGCGTAATACATCCAGGAGACCGAACCGGACGCCAGAAACGAGGCGAAAATGGTGTTGATGATAAGCGAGATCTGGCTTACGGAGACCCCGAGGATCGCCGGCCCCATCTGTTTCACCACACGCATCGAGCCCGCATCGCGGAAATTAATACGCGGCAATACCAGCATGCCGATTTTCTTCAAATGCGGCAGTTGATAAACCAGTTGTAAAACACCGCCAACCGTTACCGCCCAGGCCAGCGCTAAAACCGGCGGGTCAAAATACGGCGCCGCAAACAGCGCGAAGCCGATCATGCTGACGTTCAGAAAGGTGGGCGCAAACGCCGGAATCGAAAAACGGTTCCATGTATTGAGGATTGCCCCGGCTAATGACGCGAGCGAGATAAGCAAGATATAAGGAAAGGTAATTTGCAGCAGTTGGGTGGTGAGGGCGAATTTATCTGCCGTATTCGCAAACCCTGGGGCGGTGACCATAATCACCCACGGCGCGGCAAGCATACCCGCCACGGTCACTACCGCCAGCGCAAGGGTCAGCAAGCCAGAAACATAGGCAACAAAAACCCGGGTCGCGTCTTCACCCTGTTTGCTTTTATATTCCGCCAGAATCGGCACAAACGCCTGGGAAAATGCCCCTTCGGCAAAGATTCGGCGCAACAGGTTGGGTAGTTTGAATGCCACAAAGAAGGCATCGGTGGCCATCCCGGCACCAAAAATTCTGGCGACAATAGCGTCACGCGCAAAACCGAGCACACGTGAAAACATGGTCATCGAGCTAACGGCAGCCAGTGATTTTAATAAATTCATCTATGTTTAATTCCAGACTCAACGGCAAAACGCCTGCAAAGCAGGCGTTGGAAGAGGCGTAATATCAAGTGGGGTATAGTCTACCTGGATTAAGATGAATTACTACCGCCAGATGTTACAGGGTCTGCAGACCCTGTGTTTTCTGAGCGCCTGAAAAAACCGTCACCCTATTCACTGATCGCATCACGCCACAGTTTCTCCACCACGCGCTGCGCCAGAATCGCCTGTTCACCGGCGGTTTCCGGAACCGTCTGATTTTCCACGCATTCAATAAAATGACGTGCGCACCCGGCAAATCCACGCTGCTCTAAGGTGGTTTGCCAGCCGGGGAGCGGTTTATGCACCACGCCCTGCCCACGCTCTTCACGCCATTCACGCATGTCTGTGACGTCATAAACACCCCCGTCGGTCACCGCCTGTACGGATTCACGCTGACTCCCGGCACGTCGATGCATACTGGTGGTGATTTGCATCCGTTCCGTCGCAAAATGGTGCTCGGCGTACAGCATTTCCCCCGCCTCCGTGGTCAGCAGCGTGCCGCTTTTCAGTTGTGATGCGCCCCCCGCCAGCCACAGCGCCGTGTCGACCACGTGCAGATAATCATCGAGCAGCGTAAAACGCAGATCGTGTGGCCCTACGCTGTCAGTGCGGTGTTTATCCATGCGTAAAGAGGTCGCCGTTGCGAGTTGTGCCTTTAAATCGCGGTACAGCGGCGCAAACCGCCGGTTAAACCCGACCATCAGCGTCAGTTTTTTGCGGGCCGCCAGTTCGACCAGCCGCTCGGCATCACGCAGATTTTCCGCCAGCGGTTTGTCGACACAAACGTGTACCCCGGCATTGAGTAATTCGCTGACCACCGGGTAGTGGGTGGCGGTGCTGGAGTGAACAAACACAGCGTCACAGGTTGAGGCCAGATTCACCAGCGAGTCGGCGTAAGGTATCCGCCAGCTTTCGCAAATACGTAATGCTTTGTCCCGCGAGGGGGACCAGGCGCCCTGTAGCGTCCAGTCGCCGGAGGTTCCCAGCACCGGCAGCCAGGCTTTTTGCGCGATCCCGCCCAGCCCTACCACGCCAATCCGCAATTTTTTCACCTTAGTCTCCCAGATGCGCCAGCAACGAGTCGAGCCGCTGTTTCAGCTCCGCCACTTCACTTTCCAGCGCCTCTACGCGGGCGTGCAGACTGGCAGACCCCGCCTGCACCTGCGGTTCATCCGCCGGGGCAACCTGTTCATCCACCTCGCCGCAAAACAGATGCATATAGCGACTTTCACGCTTACCCGGTTCACGCGCCAGACGCACCACATACGGGCCATCTTCCCGGGAGGCCAGTTTCTCCAGCGTGGCTTCCACTTCTGCCATATCGCTGAATTCATACATACGGGAGGCACGGCTGCGCAGTTCACCCGGCGTTTGCGCGCCGCGCAGGAGCAGCGTGGTCACGACGGCGACTTCACCCGAACTCAACTTTAAATTGCCAAATTCGGAGTTGCAAAAGCGTTGCTCATACTTGGTGACGCGATTGCCAAACCCGCTTACCGTGCGCAGAAAATGGCGTTTGACCAGGTTATCGAGCTGTTGCTGAACCTCATGCTCCGATAAGTTCATCACCGGTTCACGGTTGGTTTTTTGATTACAGGCCACCACCACGCCGTTCACCGACAGAGGATATTGTTCAGGCGTCGTCACCTGTTTTTCAAGCAGACAGCCAATCACTCGCGCTTCAGTGGCGGTTAATTCATATTTCATTGTCTTTCTCCATCGCGTCCAGAGGATTAACGTCCGGGGGTCCATTCAGATGTTGTCAACGCCGTCAGCACGTGATCGCGCCATTGCCCATCAATCAACAGGTAATCTTTTGCGTACCCTTCTTTTTCAAAACCGAGTCGCGCCAGTAAATCGCCGCTACGTTTATTGTGCGGCATATAATTTGCCATAATCCGGTGCATGTGTTGCGTGCGTTGCATATAACGAATTGCCGAGCTTAAGGCTTCGAACATCAGCCCCTTACCCTGCCACTTCTGCGCAATGGAATAGCCCAGATAGCACGCGTGAAACGAACCGCGAACCACGTTGGAAAAATTCGCCACGCCAATAATTTCTTTTTCGTCCGGATCGAGCAGCGCAAAATAGAATGCCGTACCCTGTTTATGAAACTCAGCGATCATGCTCAGCCGCGTCTGCCAGCCCGACGGAAAGCAGTGACTTTCATCGCGGATGGGTTCCCAGGGTTTTAAAAAATGACGATTTTCTGCGTAATAATCTGCCAGACGCCAGGCATCACGCTCATGCACTAAACGCACGACCAGACGGTCGGTTGTTAAGCGCACTTTTGGCACGTTACTGCGATAGCCAAACATTCTATACACACTCCTTCCCGTAACGTCTTCACACCCCTGATAACGTTACTATACCTGCGGCCACGCACTCTGTGAAAAGTGCAAATCGCCATTTTTTCGATTATTCACACATTTTGATGAAATCTCTCTATCAAGACGGACTCTTGATAAAAAAATATTGTCCCCGCGAGGGTGGGAAAAGCCCCGGTAACACCGCAGAATAGTAGGCGCACATCTTTTTTTCCCGGGAGGGGAAATGTCGCGCGTCTCGCAGGCGAGGAACCTGGGTAAATATTTCCTGCTCATCGATAATATGCTGGTGGTGTTGGGCTTTTTTGTGGTGTTCCCGCTGATTTCCATACGATTCGTCGATCAAATGGGATGGGCCGCCGTCATGGTGGGGATTGCGCTCGGCCTGCGCCAGTTTATTCAACAAGGGTTGGGGATATTTGGCGGGGCCATCGCCGACCGCTTTGGCGCCAAACCGATGATCGTCACCGGTATGCTGATGCGCGCTGCCGGATTCGCCACCATGGGCATTGCCCAGGATCCCTGGCTGTTGTGGTTTTCCTGCTTCCTTTCCGGTCTGGGCGGCACACTGTTTGATCCGCCACGCTCCGCGCTGGTGGTCAAACTGATCCGCCCGGAACAGCGTGGACGCTTCTTCTCATTGCTTATGATGCAGGACAGCGCAGGCGCGGTGATTGGCGCCTTACTGGGCAGTTGGCTGTTGCAGTACGATTTTCGCCTGGTCTGCGCGACCGGCGCGGTGCTGTTTATTCTCTGCGCCGCGTTCAACGCCTGGCTACTCCCGGCCTGGAAGCTTTCCACCGTGCGTACCCCCGTCCGTGAAGGGATGGGGCGCGTGATGCGGGACAAACGGTTTGTCACCTATGTTCTGACGCTGGCGGGATATTACATGCTGGCCGTTCAGGTAATGCTAATGCTACCCATCATGGTCAATGATATCGCAGGATCTCCGGCCGCCGTGAAATGGATGTACGCCATTGAAGCCTGCCTGTCCCTGACCCTTCTCTACCCCATTGCGCGGTGGAGTGAAAAACGTTTCCGTCTCGAACACCGGTTGATGGCTGGCCTGTTATTCATGTCGCTCAGTATGCTGCCGATTGGACTGGTGAGTGATTTGCAGCAACTCTTCACGCTGATTTGCATTTTCTACATCGGTTCAATTATTGCGGAACCCGCCCGTGAAACGCTCAGCGCGTCACTTTCAGATGCGCGGGCGCGCGGCAGCTATATGGGCTTTAGCCGTCTTGGGCTCGCCATTGGCGGCGCGATTGGCTATATCGGCGGCGGCTGGTTGTTCGATATGGGCAAAATCATGGATCAACCTGAACTGCCCTGGGTCATGCTGGCGATTATCGGCGTTATCACCTTTCTGGCATTGGGATGGCAATTTAGCCATAAACGCACCCCGAACGGAATGCTGGAGCCGGGAGCCTGATAGATGCCCGGTTCGCTGCTGAAAAAAACGGCGGTTGCATCGGACGGCCGTTATTTCAGTTTTTTCTGCTGGCGCGTTGCGTGCTGGTGCCACATGCTGCTTTGTGTCAGGATTACAACACGGGCATCATGTTGAGGAACCCCATGAAAAAGATTTTTTTTGCCGCTGCGTTATTGGTTAGCGGCCTGTTGGTTGGCTGTAATCAACTCACACAGTACACGATCAGTGAACAAGAGATTAACCAGGCACTGGAGAAACGGAATAACTTTTCCAAAGATATTGGCTTACCCGGCGTTGCCGACGCGCATATTGTGCTCTCCAACCTGAGCAGCCAGATCGGTCGGGAAGAGCCCAATAAAGTGACGCTTACCGGCGATGCGAATCTCGATATGAGCTCATTGTTTGGCGACCAAAAAGCCACCATGAAACTGAAGTTGAAAGCGTTGCCGGTCTTTAACAAAGAGAAAGGCGCTATTTTCCTGCAAGAGATGGAAGTGGTGGACGTCACGGTCACGCCGGAGAAAATGCAGTCGGTATTACAAACGCTGATGCCGTATCTCAACCAGTCGCTGCGCAATTATTTTAATCAGCAACCGGCCTATGTTCTGCGGGAAGACAGCAGCGAAGGCGAAGCGTTAGCGAAAAAATATGCCAAAGGGATTGAGGTGAAACCGGGTGAAATTGTCATCCCGTTCACCAATTAACATTCCGGGGGCGCATTAGCGCCCTTTTTTTTCGTGCAAACGAAAACGATTCCGCATATCCTTTGTTTCCGGCAAAAAGACCATCCCTCAGCCGGAGCATATTAATGACAGCACCATCCCAGGTTTTAAAGATCCGCCGCCCAGACGACTGGCACGTTCACCTTCGCGATGGCGACATGTTAAAAACCGTCGTGCCCTACACCAGTGAAACCTATGGTCGCGCGATCGTGATGCCTAACCTGGCGCCGCCCGTCACCACCGTTGACGCGGCCATCGCGTACCGCCAGCGTATTCTTGATGCGGTACCGCAAGGACATGATTTCACACCGTTGATGACCTGCTATCTCACGGACAGCCTGGATCCCAATGAACTTGAACGCGGATTCCATGAAGGCGTTTTCACCGCCGCAAAACTCTACCCGGCCAATGCCACCACCAACTCAAGCCACGGAGTAACGTCCACCGACGCTATCATGCCCGTTCTTGAGCGCATGGAAAAACTGGGGATGCCGCTGCTGGTTCACGGCGAAGTCACTCATGCGGAGATCGACATCTTCGATCGTGAGGCTCGCTTTATCGACAGCGTCATGGAGCCATTGCGCCAACGCCTGACGTCGCTCAAAGTGGTCTTCGAGCACATCACGACCAAAGACGCGGCAGAGTATGTTCGCGACGGCAACGAGCTGCTGGCGGCAACGATTACGCCCCAACATTTGATGTTTAACCGCAACCACATGCTGGTCGGCGGCATTCGCCCGCACCTGTTCTGTTTGCCGATCCTCAAACGCAATGTCCACCAGCAGGCATTGCGTGAACTGGTTGCCAGCGGTTGTCACCGTGCCTTCCTGGGAACAGACTCGGCGCCGCACGCGCGTCATCGTAAAGAGAGCAGTTGTGGCTGCGCGGGCTGCTTTAACGCCCCAACGGCGCTCGGCAGCTATGCGACCGTCTTTGAGGAGATGAATGCGTTACAACACTTTGAAGCATTTTGCTCACTGAACGGCCCTCAGTTCTATGGTTTGCCCGTCAACGATACTTACATTGAACTGGTACGCGAAGAGCAACACATCCCGGAAAGCATCGCCCTGACAGACGATACGCTGGTGCCTTTCCTGGGTGGCGAAACGGTACGCTGGTCGGTAAAAAAATAAAAAAAGTGTGGCCAACTGTTGTCACTGGACTACTTTGACTGTATAAATATCCAGTATATTCAACAGGGGGCCATTATGCGTATTGAAGTCACTATTGCCAAAACTTCTCCTTTACCTGCTGGCGCGATAGACGCGCTGGCCGGTGAACTCTCCCGTCGTATTCACCACTATTTTCCGGATAACGAAGGCAACGTCACTGTCCGTTATGCCGCCGCTAACAATTTGTCGGTCATTGGCGCGACAAAAGAAGATAAAGCGCGCATCAGCGAAATTCTGCAAGAAACGTGGGAAAGCGCAGATGACTGGTTTATCAACGAATAAAAAATGATATGCAGTAATCTTCATTTTGCCGGGTCGCCCCGGCTTTTTTTATTTACACAACTGTTCGGTTTTTAATCTCTTCCTCAACTTAAATGCACAATATGCAAATAAAGCATGAACTACATGCTGTTTTATTGTTCATCTAATTCTTAAAAAGCAGAAATTTATGCTGCCCCCTCTTTAAATTTTCAGTGAATACCCTTATTTATTGATATACTGAAGTTGCTTCAGATAAAACACGCATTGAACCTCGAAAACCGTTGTCTAGTAACACGTATTAGGGGGCATGATGGAAAAGAATAATGAAGTCATTCAGACTCACCCGCTTGTAGGGTGGGACATCAGCACCGTTGATAGCTATGATGCGCTGATGCTGCGTTTGCACTACCAGACCCCGAATCGCCCTGACCCGGAAGGAACTGAAGTTGGTCAGACGCTCTGGTTAACCACTGATGTTGCCAGACAATTTATTTCGATTTTAGAAGCAGGCATCGCCAAAATTGAATCTGGCGATTACCAGGTTAATGAGTATCGTCGTCATTAACCTGACGAGAACCTCCTCTCAAAGGCACCTTCACGGTGCCTTTTTTAATTCCTGGTTGAATAACGCCGGTCAGTTATTTACCCTGCATTTATCGCGATAGCAGAGAGAAGCTGATGAACTACGATTTAATCATTATTGGCAGCGGTTCCGTTGGCGCGGCCGCCGGATATTACGCCACGCGTGCTGGCTTAAACGTGCTGATGACCGATGCGCACATGCCGCCACATCAGCAGGGTAGCCACCACGGCGACACCCGATTAATTCGCCACGCCTATGGTGAAGGCGAAAAATACGTTCCGCTGGTGCTGCGGGCGCAAGCGCTGTGGGACGAACTGTCAACGCACAATGAAGATCCCATCTTTGTACGCTCAGGGGTTATCAATTTCGGCCCTTCCGATTCCACCTTTCTGGCCAATGTGGCGCAGAGCGCGCAACAGTGGCAGTTGAACGTCGAGCAACTGGACGCCGCCGCGATGATGGCCCGCTGGCCTGAGCTGCGCGTGCCGGAGAACTACATCGGGTTATTTGAAGCAGATTCCGGGTTTCTGCGTAGTGAATTAGCCATTAAAACCTGGGTTCGCCTCGCAGAAGAAGCCGGCTGCGCGCAACTCTTTAACTGCCCTGTCTCTGCCATTCATCATCATGATGACGGCGTGACGGTGGTGACCGCCGACGGGGAATATCACGCGAAGAAAGCGCTGATCAGCGCCGGTACCTGGGTTCAGTCCCTGCTCCCCGAACTGCCTATCCAACCGGTGCGCAAAGTGTTCGCGTGGTATCAGGCGGATGGTCGCTACAGTATCAAAAATAACTTCCCGGCATTTACCGGCGAATTACCGAATGGCGATCAGTATTACGGTTTTCCTGGCGAAAATGACGAACTGAAAATCGGTAAGCATAATGGCGGCCAGTTGATTCACGCCCCGCAAGAGCGTAAACCGTTTGCTGCCGTCGCCAGCGATGGTTCAGAAGCCTTCCCATTCCTGCGCACCATTCTGCCGGGCGTTGGCTGTTGTCTGCACGGTGCTTCCTGCACGTACGACAACTCCCCTGATGAAGATTTTATTATCGACACCCTGCCAGGGCACGAGAATACGCTGATTATCACCGGACTCAGCGGTCATGGTTTCAAGTTTGCCTCTGTACTGGGAGAGATTGCGGCTGATTTTGCGCAGGATAAACCGTCTGCCTTTGATCTAACGCCATTTCGACTTTCACGCTTTACGGAATAATGACTTAATGGCCTCGGTATGGAGGCCATTTCTTTTTAAGGGGTTTCCGCCTGTGCTTCGTTTATTTCATTATCTGGTCAACAATATTCGCGAACACTTTATGCTTTACGTTATTTTGTGGTCGCTGCTGGCCATTATGGACGTTATTTATATCCTGTTTTTCTAAGCTGAAACCATTGACGTAAATTGACAAAAATTGATATTTCTCTAAATTTAGTTTAGATAATTTGAATAACTGCAAAGCCCACTAACCCGCACAAACAATGAGAATTTTCGCACAGTCTCTCGAAAGTTCTGATGTTGAAATTCAGATTAAATCAAATTTATTGAAACAAAAATAAATATCATTCATATTGTTATTTTTTGGTTGCAATAATTCCTTCAACACGCCATTTTCATTCACTCTTGAGATATTCATTGGTGTGTCTATGCAATTCACTAATACCCCACAACGCTATGGCGTGATTTCTGCTGCGCTGCACTGGCTGATAGCCGTCGTAGTCTATGGCATGTTCGCATTGGGTCTGTGGATGGTAACGCTTAGCTATTACGACGGCTGGTACCATCAGGCGCCGGAGCTGCATAAAAGCATCGGGATCCTGCTGATGATGGGACTGGTCATCCGGGTTATCTGGCGGTTTATCTCGCCGCCCCCCGCGGCCCTGAAAAGCTACTCACGCCTGACGCGCCTCGGTGCAACGCTTGGACATATCACCTTGTATGCTCTGCTGTTTAGCATCGTGGTCAGCGGTTATCTGATCTCCACCGCAGACGGCGAGCCGATTAGCGTGTTTGGCTGGTTTGACATCCCGGCCACCCTTGCCGATGCCGGCGCACAGGCCGATCTTGCCGGAAGTCTGCACCTGTGGCTTGCCTGGGGCGTTGTGATTTTGTCTCTGCTACACGGGCTGATGGCCCTCAAACATCATTTCATCGATAAAGACGACACCCTGAATCGCATGTTGGGAAAGTCGTCATCTGACTATGGAGTTCAAAAATGAAAAAAAGCCTGCTGGGAATCACTCTCGCCTCGTTGTTGTTCACCGCCGGTACTGCCGTTGCTGCAGACTATAAGATTGATAAAGCGGGGCAACATGCCTTCGTTAACTTCCGCATCCAGCATCTGGGTTACAGTTGGTTATACGGCTCTTTTAAAGATTTCGACGGAACATTCACCTTCGATGAAAAAAATCCGGCCGCGGATAAAGTCAATGTGACGATTAACACCAATAGCGTTGATACCCACCACGCTGAACGTGACAAGCATCTGCGTAGCGCCGACTTCCTCAACGTCGCAAAATTCCCACAGGCGACCTTCACCTCTACCAGTGTGAAGAAAGACGGCGATGAGCTGGATATCACCGGCAACCTGACGCTCAACGGCGTGACCAAACCGGTAACACTGGAAGCGAAACTGATAGGTCAGGGTGATGATCCCTGGGGTGGAAAACGCGCAGGCTTTGAAGCGGAAGGAAAAATTAAGCTGAAGGACTTCAACATCACTACCGATCTCGGCCCGGCGTCCCAGGAAGTCGATTTGATTATCTCGGTCGAAGGCGTTCAGCAGAAGTAAAAGAGGCGTGATGCCCGATGGCGCTTCGCTTATCGGGCATCACGCCATGTATCCCAGACCGGCTAAACGTTATTCTGCCGGATCCGGGATGCCCAGTTTGGTATTCAGGCGACCGCGTGATTTATTGAAGATTTTATTGCCGTTTTCACGGCCTGCACGCCGACGACGCTGCTCTTCTTCCGGTAACGCACTCTCTTCACAACAGAGATCGCTACAACAGCCCTGATATTTCTCAGCGCAGGCAGGACACTGAATAAACAGCAGGTGGCAGCCATCGTTGCGGCAATTGGTATGACTGTCGCACAGCACGCCGCACTGGTGGCAATGGGCAATCACCTTTTCGGAGATTCGCTCTCCCATACGCTCATCAAAAACAAAATTCTTCCCGATAAAGCGAACCGGAAGCCCCTGTTCACGCGCCCGGCGCGCATATTCAATAATGCCGCCTTCAATATGCCAGACCTTGCTAAAACCGTTATGTTTCATCCAGGCGCTGGCTTTTTCACAGCGAATGCCACCGGTGCAGTACATCACAATTTTTTTGTCTTTGTGTTCCTGCATCATCTCGACCGCTTTCGGTAACTGCTCGCGGAACGTGTCTGCGGGGATTTCCAGCGCATTCTCAAAATGACCCACTTCGTATTCGTAGTGGTTACGCATATCGATGAACACCGCGTCGGGATCGTCCAGCATGGCGTTCACTTCAGCCGCCTTCAAATAGTCTCCCACGTCGCTGGCATCAAAGCTTTCATCCTCAATGCCGTCGGCCACAATCCGGTCGCGCACCTTCATACGCAGTACCCAGAATGATTTACCGTCATCATCCAGCGCAATGTTCAGGCGCAGACCGGCAAGTGCGGGGTCAAACGCGTAAAGTTGTTCACGGAAGGCTTCCACATGACTTTGCGGAACGCTGATTTGCGCGTTAATTCCTTCATGAGCCAAATAAACGCGCCCAAAGACATTCAACGCGGTGAACATCTGGTACATCGCATCACGCGTACTTTGCGGTTGTGCAATAGTGAAATATTTGTAGAAGGAGATCGTGGTACGCGGTTCTGTTTCAGCCAGCATCCTGGCTCTGAGCGCATCATTCGATATGCGGTTGTGTAACACTGGCATGGTGTACGTATCCTGCGATTAATAAAAAATGAAAATCGGGCGGCATCATAAAGCAAACCTCACCAATTTACATCCACACATTTTGCGCTACATTTCATGCTTCGCATTTAAAAAACCACCAACAATTGCCGTTTTTATCACCATCCTATAGCCGCAAATTTTTGCTACGCGCGAAAAAATGCAACAATACAGGGAATTGTTCGTTTATAGACAGGATAGACATGACGAATTTACCCAAATTCTCCGCCGCATTACTCCATCCACGTTATTGGTTAACCTGGCTGGGCGTAGGCGTTCTTTGGTTGGTTGTACAACTGCCCTACCCGATTATCCACAAACTGGGCGGCGGATTAGGTCATCTGGCGCTACGATTTATGAAGCAACGCACCAGGGTGGCGTACCGCAATCTGGAACTCTGCTTTCCGCAAATGAGTGAGCAAGAGCGCCACCAGATGGTGGTCAAAAATTTTGAGTCCGTGGGTATGGGATTGATGGAAACCGGCATGGCCTGGTTTTGGTCAGATCGTCGAATATCCCGCTGGACTGAAGTGATCGGCATGGAACATATTCGCGACGTTCAGGCGCAAAAGCGCGGGATTTTGCTGGTTGGCATGCATTTTCTGACCCTGGAGATCGGGGCCCGTATGTTTGGCCTACAGGAGCCGGGTATCGGCGTCTATCGCCCCAACGACAATCCGCTGCTGGACTGGCTGCAAACCTGGGGTCGTCTGCGCTCCAATAAATCCATGCTTGACCGTAAAGACCTGAAAGGCATGGTCAAAGCGCTGAAAAAAGGGGAAGTCGTCTGGTATGCACCGGATCATGACTACGGCCCGCGATCCAGCGTATTTGTTCCCTTTTTTGCGGTAGAACAAGCCGCTACCACGTCCGGAACCTGGATGCTCTCTCGTATGTCGAATGCCTGTCTGGTGCCTTTTGTTCCGCGCCGTAAACCTGACGGCAAAGGGTATCAACTGATTATGTTACCGCCAGAGTGTTCTCCGCCTCTGGACAATGCCGAAACCACCGCGGCCTGGATGAATAACGTGGTTGAGAAGTGCATCATGATGGCACCCGAGCAGTATATGTGGCTGCATCGTCGCTTCAAGACGCGCCCCGAAGGCGTCCCCTCCCGCTATTAAACGGCACATGCAGCCCTTCATGGGCTGCACATCTCGCCTTTTAGCTTTAAAAGCGCCCATCCATTGCAGCGCCCATAATGCAGGCGCATAATTAGCGTGCTCACTTTTATTCATCAACGCGCCACCGCGCCTCGCACTGCGGAAAGCTATGTCACCCTCAGATGATGTTCCCATTAACTGGAAACGCAATCTCACCGTCGCCTGGCTTGGTTGTTTTTTAACCGGGGCAGCATTTAGTCTGGTGATGCCATTCTTACCGCTTTACGTCGAACAACTCGGCGTGACGGGCCACAGCGCCCTCAACATGTGGTCAGGTCTGGTGTTCAGCATCACCTTTTTGTTTTCCGCCATTGCCTCCCCCTTCTGGGGCGGACTGGCGGATCGTAAAGGTCGTAAAATCATGCTGCTGCGTTCCGCGTTGGGGATGGCCGTCGTGATGGTGTTTATGGGGCTGGCGCAGAATATCTGGCAGTTTCTCGTCCTGCGGGCGTTGTTGGGTCTGCTGGGTGGCTTTATCCCTAACGCTAACGCGCTGATCGCCACGCAAGTTCCCCGCAATAAAAGCGGCTGGGCACTCGGTACGCTCTCTACCGGGGGCGTCAGCGGTGCATTACTCGGCCCGCTGGCGGGCGGATTGCTGGCGGATCATTACGGTCTACGTCCCGTTTTTTTCATGACCGCCAGTGTGTTGTTTTGCTGTTTTTTACTGACGCTCTTTTTTATTCGCGAACATTTTCAGCCGGTCAGTAAAAAAGAGATGCTCCGTCTTCGCGAGGTCGTCGCCTCACTTAAGAACCCACGATTAGTGCTGAGTCTGTTCGTCACCACCCTGATTATTCAGGTTGCCACCGGCTCTATTGCGCCGATCCTCACGCTGTATGTGCGTGAGTTAGCGGGCAATGTCAGCAATATTGCGTTTATTAGCGGCATGATTGCTTCAGTCCCTGGCGTCGCAGCCTTACTCAGCGCCCCCCGACTCGGTAAACTTGGCGACCGAATTGGGCCGGAGAAAATCCTGATCGTTGCGCTGGTTTTTTCGGTGTTACTGTTGATCCCAATGTCCTTTGTACAAACCCCCTGGCAACTCGGGATCCTGCGCTTTTTACTGGGCGCTGCGGATGGCGCCCTGCTTCCTGCCGTCCAGACGCTGCTGGTGTATAACTCAACGAACCAGGTGGCGGGTCGGATCTTCAGTTACAACCAGTCATTTCGCGATATCGGCAATGTCACCGGCCCGCTGATGGGCGCCGCAATCTCAGCAAATTACGGTTTCCGCGCCGTATTTTGCGTTACCGCTGGCGTGGTGCTGTTCAACGCCCTCTATTCCTGGAACTGCCTGCAACGACGCCGGTAAGTGTCAGGAACATGCCGCATCTCAGACATCTGAATGATTTTTGCGCATTCATACTTGCAAAACCAAAGAATCAGCTATTATTTCCCTGAATACCTCGTCAAATCAAAGGGAGACACTGATGACCATGTATGCCACGCTCGAAGAAGCCATCGACGCAGCCCGTGAAGAATTTCTGGCAGATACCGGACTCGAGCAAGATGAAGCGAATGTTCAACAGCTCAACGTGCAAAAATACATACTGCAGGATGGCGACATCATGTGGCAGGTCGAATTTTTTGCCGACGAAGGTGAAGAAGGTGAATGTCTGCCCATGTTAAGCGGCGACGCGGCACAAAGTGTCTTTGACGGCGATTATGATGAGATTGAGATTCGACAGGAGTGGCAGGAGGAAAACACCCTTCATGAATGGGATGAAGGTGAATTCCAGCTTGAACCGCCACTTGATACCGAAGAGGGGCAAACCGCCGCCGATGAATGGGATGAGCGCTAGTTACTCATAAGCGCCGTGGTGGATATCCAGCGGCAGCAACAGCGTATCAAACACCAGGGAAAAGGGCAGATCGAGAATGGTGACGTATCGCCATGCCGAATCCCGAACATCCCACTGCACACCGGGATAGTATTGGTTGCCATGCCCCTGACCGGGAATGGTTCTGCTGATAATGCTGCCGCAACCGCTGAGTAACAGCACCATGATGCCAACGGCCAGTGTTCGCACCGGATACCTCATCAATCGTTTATTGAGTCCAAAAAAATACCGGCACCAGGCCGGTATTTTTATCTCGCTTCGTTTACTTCTTCCTGAGCGCCTGCGGGTTCAGGGTAATTCCCTGATAGTAATTCACCCATGACGAATATCGCTCAGGTGAATTCCAGACGCGGTAGTGTAAACGCGCCATTGTCACCGGGTCACTCAACAGCACCAGACGGCGGTCGCGATTCAGTTTCTCAGGCGTTTCGTTCAGCGCCTGTTCCACATGACGGTCACGCGCAATCTCCAGCACCTGGCTCGCACGGTGACGCGCCGTTGCCATCGCCATCGCCAGCGCATTGAATGACGGGTTAAACACGGCATGCATGAAACCATCGTCCAGCGAACGGCTGCGGTTCATCGACAGATACTTATCAGTATCCACCAGCACCTGCGGCGGTGAGTACTCTTCCGGGATCAGGAACAGCTTCCAGCGCTTCGTTCGCAGACCCACCGTTGAACGGCTGGAGATAACCGAAACAAACGGTGACAGGATCAGCGAGAAGACAATCGGTGCCAGCCAGAACAGAAAACGTAAATCCAGCCAGGCCATGCCGACAGCCCACACCAGGCCCAGCAGTAGCTGAGAACCATGACGCATAAAGGCTTCGCCCCACGGGGTGGAATCGTCATCACGCTGCGGCGAGTTCCAGACCACTTCCCAGCCGAGGAACGCACTCACCACGAACACCGTATGGAACAGCATACGCACAGGCGCCAGCAGCACGGAGAATAACACCTCCAGCAACAGCGACAGCGTCACGCGAATAAAGCCGCCGTACTCTTTTGTTCCTTTACACCAGATGAGCAAAATACTCAGCAGTTTAGGCAGGAACAACAGCACCATGGTGGAGGCAAACAGGGCGATGGCCAGTTCAGGACGCCACTGCGGCCAGACCGGGAACAACTGACGCGGCTGCAGGAAGTATTGCGGCTCCGTCAAGGCGTGTACCACCTGCAATGCGGTTGAGAGCGCAAGGAACATAAACCACAGCGGCGCAGACAGATAAGACATCACCCCGGTCAGGAACACCGCACGGTGAACCGGATGCATCCCTTTCACCAAAAACAGGCGGAAGTTCATCAAGTTACCATGACACCAGCGACGGTCCCGCTTGAGTTCATCCAGCAGGTTTGGCGGGAGTTCTTCATAAGATCCCGGCAGGTCGTAGGCAATCCAGACGCCCCACCCTGCACGACGCATCAGCGCCGCTTCCACGAAGTCGTGAGAGAGGATAGAACCCGCAAACGAACCTTCACCCGGCAGCGGTGCCAGTGCGCAATGTTCAATAAACGGTTTCACGCGGATAATGGCGTTATGACCCCAGTAATGCGACTCGCCCAACTGCCAGAAGTGCAGCCCGGCAGTAAACAACGGCCCATAAACACGGGTCGCAAACTGCTGGCAGCGCGCATACAGGGTATCCATCCCGGAGGCTTTCGGCGAAGACTGGATAATCCCGGCATTCGGGTTCGCTTCCATCAAACGCACCAGTCCGGTCAGACACTCACCGGTCATTACCGAGTCAGCATCCAGCACCACCATATAGCTGTACTGGTTGCCCCAGCGACGGCAGAAATCATCGATGTTTCCGCTTTTACGCTTAACACGACGACGACGACGACGGTAGAAGATCTGCCCCTCGCCCTGCACTTCTGCAATCAGTTCCATCCACGCTTTTTGCTCTGCCACGCAGATGTCAGGGTTGTAGCTATCGCTCAGAATGTAGACATCGAAATGTTCCGCATTGCCGGTTGCTTTAACCGACTCCCACGTGGCGCGCAGACCTGCGAATACACGGTCAACGTCTTCGTTGCAGATAGGCATGATCAACGCAGTACGGTGCTCAGGGTTAAGGGGTTCGTCCCCTACCGTTGACGCCGAAATACTGTATTTGTCACGACCGATGAGCAGTTGCAGGAACCCCATCAGCGCTGTCCAGAATCCCGCAGAGACCCAGCAGAACAACACGGCAAACAGGATCAGGATCCCGGTTTGCAGGATGTACGGCAGCAACTGCATAAAGGAAACCAGCAGATCTTGCCCGATCATGTCGGAAGGGTTGATAAACGCCCAGCCCTGATAAGGAAGAATGGTCTTCATATACCAGGTGGCAACCACCGTTTGCGCCAGGGTCAGCAATAAAAGCGTGTAGCGACGGATGGTGCCGACGGTACGCCACTTTTGTTCACTTTCCTGCTCTTCTTTCGTCAGACGGGAAAGATAGCGCGGGGTAACGTCGCGTCCGCGCAAACGATCCCAGAAACGTCCCACGGGGTTGGTGCGCCAGGGATCGGGAAACATTGAGGAACGCGTCGCTTTCGGCATTGCCTGTAGCTGCTCGCGTCCTTCATCATCCTTAATCAGTTGCCCTTCAGCCAGCGACTCCGGCCAGGCCTGCTCCAGGCGCGCTTTAACCGATCCCTGCGGCGAATCGTCTTCTCGGGGGTAAGTACGATGCTCAGCATCCAGCGCCTCGTGTACGGCGCGGATATCAGTTTTCGGCAACGCCGCTTTCTCAATATCGGAAAGCGGCAGCGCGTCAATATACTCAGTAGTGTTATTCATTGGCAGGTAACTGGTAGCTCCAGGTTTCGCTCAGCGGCTGATCGACATTGACCAATGCAGCACGCATTTCAGTAGGTTGCTTCGCATCTTTCACTTTCACGCGCAGAATTAAACGCCATCCTTTGGTAACTGGATTGTAGCGCACGCTGCTGTCAACGATTTCACCGTTATCGCCAATACTGGTTTGTGCCGTTACCGGGGTATCCTGCGGCAGTTTTTTCATGTCCGTACCGGCGAAGTCCACGACAAATGCGATGGTGCCGTCAGGCTGTCGAATCAGGTTAGATTGCTTCACATCCCCGGTTGAACGACGAGTCTGCTGCACCCAGGCGTTATCCGGCGCGTGAAGTTTGTCTTCGTCACGGCTGAACGTCAGGGTGTACTTGAAGTTCATCTCTTTGCCAGCTTCTGGCAATTGATCCGGCGTCCAGTAAGCCACGATGTTGTCATTGGTTTCGTCATTGGTTGGAATTTCAACCAGTTCGATTTTCCCTTTGCCCCAATCACCTTTCGGCGTGATCCAGGCGCTTGGACGCAGGTCGTAGCGGTCGTTTAAATCTTCAAAACGAGAGAACTGGCGGCCACGCTGCAACAGGCCAAACCCTTGCGGATTTTCCATCGCAAAGCTGCTCACCGCGAGATGTTTCGGGTTATTCAACGGACGCCAAATCCACTCGCCATTAGCGGCGTGAATGGACAAACCGTTAGAGTCGTGAAGTTCCGGACGATAGTTCGTTGCCGGCGACGGCTGGTTGGGCCCAAACAAGAACATACTGGTTAATGGCGCAACGCCCAGCTTGCCGACTTTGTCGCGCAGATAGACTTTCGACTGCACGTCCACCACGGTGTCACGCCCAGGCATTATCACAAAACGATAAGCCCCGGTCGCACGCGGAGAGTCCAGCAATGCATAAATAGTCAGACGTTTGTCCGTCTGTTTGGGTCGTTCGATCCAGAATTCGCGGAAGCGGGGAAACTCTTCACCAGACGGCAGAGCGGTATCGATCGCCAGACCACGGGCGGACAGACCATAAACCTGACCTGCACCAATCACACGAAAATAGCTGGCGCCGAGCATGCTGACGATTTCATCGTTTTTATCTTTGCTGTTGATCGGGTACAGCACTTTGAACCCGGCAAATCCGAGATCTTTTACGGTGTCTTTGTCATGCTGCACATCGCCAAAATTAAAATAATCTGGGCTATATTTAATTCGTTTTACCGCAGTCGCGGTCACTTCGTTGATCTTGACCGGCGTGTCGAAGTACATACCCTGGTGGTAGAACTCGAGCTTGAATGGGGTTTTGAGATTGCTCCAGTAGGCTTTGTCGTGATTAAACTGGATCTGCTGATAATCCGCATATTTCATGTCGCGGAAAACGGAGGGCAAGTTACTTTTCGGCGCCTCATAGCCTTTACCGGCTAAGGATTGAGCTTGCTTCGCCACATCATCAATGCTGAACGCCCAGCTCGACGAGGTGTACAGCGTTAACATGACGGCCGCACTCAACCAACGCATTTTCATCATTTGTAGTTTATGTTTCATAATAAGTAAGCACTTCCCCCTTTGTGTGCTTATATCGATCCGATCCATTTTAATGGATAATCAGGCATTCCGACAACTGAATCGAGCCATCGTTCAGCGCGCTGGCTCATGGATTAAGCAGGTTCATACGCCCATTTTCATTTTCAGTGCTTATCCTGGAGACAGGTTGTTGGACTTGGTGTAGGGTTGCCTTCGAATGTAACCCCAATTTGTCTTCGGGATAAGACGAAAAGTCTGAGAATGCGTGTCCATCTATGAATCCAGTACCCCAGCAACGTGAATACTTTCTTGACTCCATCCGCGCCTGGCTGATGTTGTTGGGGATCCCCTTTCATATCTCACTGATATATTCAGGTCATACATGGCATGTGAACAGTGCGGAGCCGTCGTGGTGGCTTACGCTGTTTAATGACTTTGTTCATGCGTTTCGTATGCAGGTCTTTTTTGTTATTTCGGGTTATTTTTCGTACATGTTATTCCTGCGTTATCCCTTAAAACGCTGGTGGAAAGTGCGTGTAGAACGCGTGGGAATTCCCATGTTGACCGCTATTCCGCTACTCACATTGCCGCAATTTATTATGCTGCAATATGTCAAAGGAAAGGCGGATAGCTGGCACACCCTCTCGGCTTACGATAAATATAATGCGCTGGCCTGGGAATTAATTTCTCATCTCTGGTTTTTGCTGGTACTGGTGGTATTAACGACGCTGAGCATGTGGGTATTTACCCAAATTAAAAAACGTGTGAACACCGCTGAAAACACCTGGATGACCACTATTTCCATGCCGAAACTGACCTTCATCTTTTTCTTACTCGGTGTGGGTTACGCGGTCGTCAGACGCACTCTTCTTATCTTTTATCCGCCCATACTCAGTGACGGTCTGTTCAATTTCATCGTCATGCAAACGTTGTTTTACGTTCCCTTTTTCATGCTGGGCGCGCTGGCGTTTATCTCGCCGCAGTTGAAAGCGCTCTTCACGACGCCTTCGCGTGGATGCACCATCGCCGCAGGCCTTGCTTTTGCGGCCTATCTGCTGAACCAGCACTACGGCAACGGCGATGCCTGGATGTATGAAACGGAGTATGTCATTACCATGGTGATGGGGCTGTGGATGGTGAATGTGGTCTTTTCTCTGGGGCACCGTTTACTGAATTTTCAATCGGCTCGCGTCACCTATTTTGTTAATGCGTCGCTCTTTATCTACCTGGTGCATCACCCCTTAACCTTGTTTTTCGGGGCCTATATCACCCCGCACATTTCATCTAACCTGGTCGGCTTTTTATGCGGTCTGATTTTTGTTATTGGTATTGCGTTAATTCTGTATGAAATCCATTTACGGATACCGTTGTTGAAATTTTTGTTTTCAGGCAAACCACCGGTTAAACGTGATAAAAACGATGCGGTGGCCAACTAATTCCCGCGATGTGGGATGTCGTTTAAAGCAGCCATTCAATCGGCAATAACGACGCCAGTCGCACCTGAACCCGCTTCCAGAATCCTGTGGCGGGTTCTTTTTTTAGTACCACTTCTTCGCTCTGCTGGCGATCGACCCAATTGACGCGCCCCCATTTATCCAGACGCAGTTGCCAGGCGGAATCGCGCTGCCGTTGTATAAAACGCTCATGAATCAGCGACGCCAGGGTTTCGCTTTCTATTACAAATCCCATTTCAGTATTCAGCAACGTCGAGCGGGGATCAAAATTAAGCGAGCCGATGAACACTTTATTGCCATCAATACTGAAGGTTTTGGCATGCAGGCTGGAGCCAGAATTTCCCGTTAACCCACGATCGTGAAGCGCTGTGTCACGCGTGTTGGTCGGTTTCAGTTCATATAACTCAATTCCGTAGCGAAGTAATTTTTTGCGCCAGCGCGCATACCCCGCATGGACGACCGCCACATCATTCGCCGCCAGAGAATTGGTCAGAATCGCTATCTTTACACCTTTTCTGACCAGTTGCAGGAGCTGAATAACACCGGCGCGGGTCGGGACAAAATAGGCTGAGATAATATCGATACGCTTTGACGGAGAGCCCATCACATCAAACAATCGTTGCGGCAGCAGCGAATGACGCTGGGCTTTTCCTTCGCCTTTTGAAGGATCGTCGCTAAGAAGCCGGGTTTTCGCCCAAATCAACGGCAGCGAACCGCCATCCAGGTGCGACATAAACTGGCTGGTTTCCAGCTTATTTAAGTAACGGCGAGTCATATCGTCGTTATACCAGGATTCAGGAAAATCGATGTGGTGAGGGTGTTCGCGTTCGGGCAGTTCCAGCACCTCTTGCAGGGTAGAAACCGATCCGCAATGCCAATAGCGTTCAAAGTCATCGGCCACCTCTTTCACCACCGGGCCAACGGCCATCACGTCAAGGTCGGAAAACAGCGGTTCCTCCCCTGCGCCGAAATAGGCATCACCAATGTTTCGCCCGCCGACCAGCGTGATGACCCCATCCGCCGTATAGCTTTTGTTGTGCATACGACGGTTCAGCCGCGCGAAATCGGTTAAATATCCCAGCACACGCAGCGTGCGAAACGAAAACGGATTAAACAGGCGGACTTCAATATTAGGATGGTTGTCCAGCAACTGGAGCGTATCGTCAAGGCCAGGGGTGTTGTTATCATCTAACAGCAGGCGAACGTGGACGCCCCGCTTTGCCGCTGCCAACAACACGGAAAACAGCAAACGCCCGGACATGTCGTTTTCCCAAATGTAATACTGCACATCCAGGGTGCGTTCTGCCATTTCAGTGAGCCGGTAACGGGCGGCAAAGGCATCCAGGCCATCACTCAGCGCAAGAATTCCGCACTCACCCGGATGGCTTGAACAAAGAGGCGCGACCGCTCGTTCAAGTCGCGTCATCTCAGAAGGTTTCCTCATCACCCTGTTGAGTCAGCAAGCGTGAGTACAGGTGAGCATTTTCTTCATCATAACAAACGAAGTACACCTGATCGGGCAAGGCGCGACGGATAAGAAATTTCGACACCGTTTTCACGGCAATCTCGGCAGCCGCGGCACGCGGATACCCATACGCACCGGTACTGATGGCAGGAAAAGCAATGGAGTTGTAACCGTTGGCCAGCGCCAGTTGCAGGCTATTCATATATGCATCTTCCAGCAGCTCTGCTTCACGGTGCTCTCCCCCCTGCCAGACCGGGCCCACTGCGTGGATCACAGCTTTAGCGGGGAGATCGCCCGCCAGGGTGATAACCGCATGACCCGCAGGGCACTCGCCCATCTGCTGCCTTACTTTTTTGCACGCCTCGAGCAGTGCCGGCCCTGCGGCACGATGAATTGCGCCATCAACGCCCCCGCCCCCCAGTAATGAAGAGTTTGCGGCATTCACTATCACATCGACAGCCACCTGCGTAATGTCACCCTGTAGAACATGAACACGCGATTTCATAAATCCCCCTAACCTGAGTCTATCTTCTAAGTGTACAGCAGGGGTTTCAATGAAATCGCGCTTTTTAATGGCAGTTTGCGTTGTTACCGTTTTAGCGGCCTATCTGTACTCAATACTCACAATCGCCATATTTTTTTGCGCATTAAGATAATGCATTTTCACGTTGGCAATCTGCTGAATCTGTTGAGGTACTGTCGACACCTGCTGGAGGGCAAACTGGTTGGTTTGCATCGCGCCATTATGCGCGCAAGAGAGGAAAACCTGCTGCTGCCTGGCGGAAATATCACAAGGCGGCTCAACGATTTCGCCGCGAAAATGAATAATACCGCCTTGTACTACTTGCTTAGCCATTGTCGGGGTGGAGAACAGAATAAGAGCTGTCATGCTCGTCATCAGAAAATGCCTGGGCCAATGTGAAAACATGATAACGCTCCTCAATGAATATTCATCCTTGAGGGTTAGGTGTTTTCCTTTACCGCTGATAGGGAGGTTCACACCAGGAGTGTGGACGCCTCTTTATATTGATAGAACAACAATCGCTCCCCTGCCATATCATTAATATTAATAAATCAAATGATTATGACGATGTCGCAGAGGACGGCCATTCTTGAGATAAATGCAGTGTTTGTCCGTCCGAAACGGTCACGACAATTTTAACGGAGTCCCCCGCCGAAATATTTAAACTCAGTTTTGTTAAATCAATCGGTTGATTCGCGGGTAAAGAAAGCGTCTTTCTCTGCTGTGTGCGACTTTGCCCCGAAACCCCCTCTCGCATAGAGACAATTTGTACCTGGCACATACAGGGCTGCGTCAGCGTAACCTGAGGGATGATGGTGTATATTTCACCTTGCTGAGTCGTGTTGAAGGTAATTTGGTTGGTCAGCGCTGCAAGGAGTAATAACGTATGCATAATGTCCTCCCGAAAAAAACAGGGCATTCGCCCTGTTTTTCTATAATACAGATTCTGTATTAGTACTGATGGGCTGTCGCATTGTTGCCAAAGCCAACCTGTCTGATGGTCACATCCGAGCCAGAAGCAGTCTGATCCACCAGCGCGCCGTTACCACCACCGAACTGTTTAACAGACATAGTGGAGTCTTTGCCGTTCCACTGGTCGAGGGTCGCGCTGTTGCCGTGGCCTTTTTGCAGCAGATCGATAGAACTGTCATCAGAACCCTGACCAACATCTGCACCGTTACCGCCGCCGTGCTGAGTAATCGTCAGATCAGAGTTTTTAGCATTAGATTGCAAGGCAACAGCTGAGTTACCGCCACCGTACTGGTAAATGCTCAAATGTGAATTCGGGCCGTTGTCGCCATGTCCAGGCCAACCACCATTACCGCCGCTGCCAAATTGCGGAACAACACCAGCCAGAGCACTGCCAGAAACTACGATTGCTGCAATAGCTGCCACTTTGAAAAGTTTCATGGTAAACCCCCATCGGATTGATTTAAACGTCGCAAATAGTATTAACGTTGAATAACGCGAATAGCCATTTGCGACTGTCTCTGCACCACAACTGCTGTTTTTTGCGTACCATATTGAGTAATATTTGCTTTATTTCCAGAGCCTTTCTGGATAATCATCGCTGTATTACCATATGAACCTTGCGATATACTTGCATCATTAGAGTTACCCTTCTGATCAATATACGCAAGGTTATAAGCTCCTGATTGGTCAACCTTCGCCCGGTTATTTCCACCTTCTTGTGAAACGACGGACAACTGTTTTGAGCCGTCCTGGCGAACATTTGCACTATTATTCGTGCCAACTTGACCAATAATGGCTGCCTGATTAAATGAAGTTTTGCTTAATTCATTTACCGCAAAGTTATATTCTGACGCTGCCATATCATAACTTGTCGCGGCTGCAATCCCAGGCGCACCCAGTATCGTTAACATCATAAATAACAATTTGTTTTTCATGTTGTCACCCTGGACCTGGTCGTACATGAAGAAAAATTAAAAAACTTATCAAATTTATTGTTAACGCGATGCGTTTTTTGTTAACGACGCGTTACGATGAAGAGTATGTCTGCGGAAACATTTTAAATAACTCACCCACGAGTGGTATTTTGATATTTAGGTTCACACCAAAGTGCTAATTAGCCACTAATCCCGCTGTTATTTCCGTCGTTTTTATTTTTCAACGCCAGGACACATTGCATTTCTATGCAAAGGAGGAAAATGCCGTTCCCTGTACATTTTAATGGGGTTCAGGGGCGCAAAAGAAAGCCAGGCAGCGCGAGTCGTTACAAGCAGCGTTTTTTTGCACGTAAAAACGATCGCTGGATTCCAGGACGTTTTTTCTAAAATAAAAAATGAAAAAAGTCGTAAGTCAAAATTACATAAATTATTTAAAATCAATAAGTTAATATAATTTGTATGATTTTTTAAATCTATGCAATAACGGCAAAATGTACAACTTTCTTATCAAATCTAATCTTAAAAAAACCTTATGATTAACATATTAATATATAATTTTACATTTAGTTACAAGTTTAACACTTGCTTTAAGGTTTGTAATGACTAGATTGAAATCAGATGTAGTCCATTAGTTTTATATTTTGCCCATTAGGGCTGATTTATTTCTACAAACAGCAGTGCAACATCTGTCAGTACTTCTGGTGCCTCTATTTTAGTAGAGGTAGCTGTCAGGTGTGCGACTAAAAAAGTGGGGTTGCATCATGTTTAATGAAGTCCATAGTATTCATGGTCATACATTACTGTTGATCACTAAACCGTCCCTGCAAGCTACGGCCCTATTGCAACACTTAAAGCAATCTCTGGCGTTAACCGGAAAACTGCACAATATTCAACGTTCTCTGGATGATATCTCTGCCAGCTGCATTGTTTTACTGGATATGATGGAAGCCGATAAAAAGCTCATCCATTACTGGCAAGACAACTTAAGCCGGAAAAACAATAATTTAAAAACATTATTGTTGAATACTCCCGACGATTATCCGTACAGGGATATCGAAAACTGGCCTCATATCAATGGCGTGTTTTACGCAGCAGAAGATGAAGAGCGTGTCGTAAACGGACTGCAAGGGGTCTTGCGCGGTGAATGCTACTTTTCGCAGAAACTGGCCAGTTACCTGATAACGCATTCAGGAAACTATCGCTATAACAGCACAGAGTCGGCACTTCTTACACACCGCGAAAAAGAGATCCTAAATAAGCTACGTATCGGCGCGTCAAATATTGAAATCGCTCGTTCGCTGTTTATCAGCGAAAACACGGTCAAGACGCACCTTTATAATCTTTTCAAGAAGATAGCAGTCAAAAACCGGACACAGGCGGTTTCGTGGGCAAACGATAACCTCAGGCGGTAAAGCCATGAAACGCTATCTGACCTGGATTGTAGCGGCTGAATTATTCCTTGCCGCCGGGAATCTACACGCAGTTGAAGTCGAGATTCCCGGGTTGTTAACTGACCACACGGTTTCGTCTATTGGGCATGATTTTTATCGAGCCTTTAGCGACAAGTGGGAAAGTGAATACACAGGCAACTTAACCATAAATGAAAGACCTAGTGCGCGTTGGGGAAGTTGGATCACCATAACGGTAAACCAGGACGTTATCTTCCAGACATTTTTATTCCCGACGAAACAAGACTTCGAGCGAACGGTTGTCTTCGCACTAACAGAAACTGAGGATGCATTAAATCGCCGGCAAATAGACCAAACGCTATTAGGCACCGGTGATTTAGCGCGTGATGAATTCTAATACATATTCTTTGTCCGGAGGCTGTCATGCGTGTTAAACATGCAGTAGTTATACTCATGATTATTTCGCCACTCAGTTGGGCTGGCAATATGACATTCCAGTTCCGAAATCCTAACTTTGGCGGAAACCCCAATAATGGGGCATTTCTATTAAACAGCGCCCAGGCGCAGAACTCCTATAAAGACCCTGATTTCGATGACGACTTTGGGATTGAAACACCATCCGCGTTAGATAACTTCACCCAGGCTATTCAGTCACAAATACTGGGGGGATTACTCACCAATATTAATACCGGACAACCCGGCAGGATGGTAACCAGTGATTTCATTATTGATATATCCAATACCGATGGTCAACTGCAGTTGAATGTCACAGACAGAAAAACAGGTAAAGTCTCCACCATTGAGGTGTCAGGTTTACAAACAAATTCAACCGATTTTTAAGCATCAGCCACGAAAGGACAATAATCATGCAGCGCTTACTGATTTTGGTTGCCGTATGCTTACTGAGCGGATGCTTAACCGCCCCGCCTAAAGAAGCCGCTAAGCCGACATTAATGCCCCGTGCGCAAAGTTATAAAGACTTGACGCATTTGCCTATGCCGACAGGTAAGATTTTTGTCTCGGTTTACAATATCCAGGATGAAACCGGACAATTCAAACCTTATCCGGCAAGTAACTTTTCAACCGCGGTGCCACAGAGCGCGACTGCCATGCTGGTGACGGCGCTGAAAGATTCTCGTTGGTTCGTCCCGCTGGAACGTCAGGGACTGCAAAACCTGCTGAACGAACGTAAAATCATTCGCGCAGCGCAAGAAAATGGCACCGTTGCCATCAACAACCGTATACCGCTGCAATCTCTGACTGCGGCAAATATCATGGTTGAAGGGTCGATCATCGGCTATGAAAGTAATGTGAAATCAGGTGGTGTGGGCGCCCGGTACTTTGGTATTGGTGCGGACACGCAGTACCAGCTTGATCAAATTGCCGTCAACCTGCGCGTGGTTAACGTCAGTACCGGTGAGATCCTCTCCTCCGTAAACACCAGCAAGACCATCCTGTCTTATGAAGTTCAGGCAGGGGTATTCCGCTTCATCGATTATCAACGTTTGCTGGAAGGTGAGATTGGTTACACCTCTAACGAACCGGTCATGCTATGTCTGATGTCTGCTATTGAAACAGGCGTTATCTTCCTGATTAATGACGGTATCGATCGCGGTTTGTGGGATCTGCAGGATAAATCAGAGAGTCAGAACGACATTCTGGTGAAATATCGCCATCTGTCAGTCCCTCCGGAATCCTGATACTTAAAGCAAAAAAAAAGCGTGAGGAGATCCTCACGCTTTTTTTATTTGCTTGTTTTACTTGCTGGGTACGGCTTGCGATGTGCCTCGCTCCCGGCGGGAAGCCAGCCAGAGTCCGCTGTTTTTCATCGCGTAACCAAAAACCAGCCCCAGGGCGAGCGAAGGCAAAACCAGCCGCCAGTCCCCCTGCCCTGCAAACGTCGCACATGCCCCGATAAAGGTTCCCGGAACAAAGGAGAGCAACAGTTGCTTAGCCTGAATGCACATCAGAAACGCGACAATTCCGGTCATGATATAGCCGACAATCTCAAGATGCGGTGCAAGCGCACTGCCATGAATGATCACCAGTGCCCATACCATGCCGCTTAATAGCGTACATGCCGACATCGCCAGCCCTTTCAAACCGCCCTGAGGGCACGCAAAATAGGCGGTGCACCCCAGAAAACCGGCCCAACTGAGCAAGCCAAGAGACACGGCCACCCATCCCCAGATACCGGAGAGGATGCCCGTTGTAATTGCGATGGAGAGAAGTATGTTCATGGGCCGCATGATAGCAGAAAAAGCGCATCCGAATGCGATCACGCACACAAATTATGCAAGCAACATAATAGACTTGCAGTAAATGGTGATTTACATCACATTCACTCTTCGGCGTCTTCCTGCAATTCGTCCCACATTGCGCTGATCGCATCACGCGTCAGCGGCGCCATCGTACGCCAGAACGGCGTCGCTGCATGCGCTTCTACCTTGCCCAAAAATGTTCCGCACCAGGGGAGCAGATACTCAACGAACAAGGTTTCCAGCGCTTCACTTTCATCTTCAGCGGACTGATCTTCCAGCCATGATGCCGCCAACAGCAACGTACCAATATGATCGGCCGGGGTATCTGCCAGAGGCATTCCGCGAGCTGAAAGGAATGCCCGGACTTCAGACTCGGCAGCGCCTTCTACCCATGCACTACGATAAGGCGGCACCGCACACTCATCACCGACGAACAAGGCATTATAATCAGCCGCCAGTTGCGCCATATCACAGCTTTTCTGTAACCGGGCCAACAACTCATCTTGTTCCAGCGGCCAATTGGCTGACAATTTACCTTCACGAATCAGCGTAAACAGCGGAACCAGTAAAGGGTCCTGTGGTTGGCGGTAATACAGCGATCCCAGCACGCGACACAGGATAGAAAACTCGTTCATTTAGGTATTCCAGTTATTAACAATTAAAGTTCAGCAAATTCCGGGATAGGTTCCATACCACGCGATTCCAGGAATGTCAGCAACCGTTTTGGCGAAACGTTGAGAACCCGCTCTTCCGGGAAGTTCACCTCGTCGAGAATTTTCCGGCACTCGGCAAACTCCCCTAAGGTGAACGCCGTATGGGAGTCAGATCCTAAAGCCACCCAGCCCCCGGCATCACGCACTGCGGCAGCCACGGCACGGCAATTCTCTTCACTGCCTTTACGCGAATGTAAGAAGGAGGAGTTGTTGATTTCCAGTGCGACCTGATATTTCGCGGCGGCCTGTGCGATCGCCGTAATATCAACAGGATATTTGGGATTTCCCGGATGGCTAATAATGTGCACATGACCACTGGCCATGGTGCCAATCATCGCCTGGGTGTTGGTGTCTTTATCGTGCGGCGCAAACACCGGCTCATGGAACCCGGCAATGATCAAATCCAGGGACGTGAGCATTGGGCCTGTACAGTCAATCTCACCCTCAATATTTTTAATATTGGCTTCAATGCCACGCAGAATACCTACCCCATCAACCAGACGCGGCCAGATACGCATATTGATAAAATGCCAGTGATGCGGGGCATCAGCCATATCCGGGCCATGGTCCGTAATAGCGAACAGCTTGATACCTTTACGTTTGGCTTCCGCGATATAATCACTCAGAGTGCTGTAAGCGTGGGTGCTGGCGACGGTGTGCATATGCAGGTCAACGGGATACATTACTTCCTCCTGTATTCATTTTACGTCAAGGATAGCAGGAATCGTCGCCGTTTTTTAGTCGTAACCCGGCGCTAACCGGGTTTCCATCAGTAGCCTCGCTGGCGATCCACTTGCCCCGTCACGGGTTCACCGTTTTCCAGCTGCAAAATGGTGTGGGAAATATATTTCACCGCTTCGGCGGGTCGCGTCACCGCCGCAATATGCGGCGTCATCGCCACGCGCGGATGTTTCCAGAGCGCACTCTCTTTTGGTAAGGGTTCACGACTGAACACATCAAGCATTGCGCCCTTAAGTTTACCACTCTCCAGCGCCGCCAGCAGACAGTCTTCATTAACGTGAACACCACGCGCCAGGTTAAGCACGTACGCCCCATCCTGCAACTGCGCCAGCAGTCCGCCATCAATAATGCCTACCGTTTCTGCGGTATTTGGCAACAGATTAATCAGCACCCGGGTTTGGCTCAAAAATGCAGCGAGTTCCTCTTCACCCGCAAAACTTTCCACACCAGGCCAGGATTTGCGGCTACGGCTCCAGCAACGAAGCGGGAATCCCCACGCCTGTAGACTTTCGGCGACTTTCGCGCCTAACACGCCCGCCCCCATAATGCCGATAGTAAATTCCTCACGAGAATATTCCGCCAGCGGCCTCCACACGGATTCATTCTTCTGCGCCTGATAATCATCAAAACGACGGAACCAGTGCAATACCTGGCTCACGGCATATTCCTGCATCTGCAACCCCATTCCCGTATCTTCCAGGCGGAACAACGGAATGGACGGCGCCAGCATTTCTGGATGTGCTTTCAGCTTACTCAGAATGGAATCGACACCGGCCCCCAGCGCGAATACGGCTTTTAACTTTCGACCTGCCAACATTTCCACCGGAGGATGCCATACCAGCGCATAATCCGCGTGGGCGTTATCCCCTTCTTTCCATTCGCGAACGTTCGCCCCAGGAATCGCTTTTGCCAGCGCGTTCAGCCACCATGGCGTGTCGAATGTCGGGTGATAGAAAATTATCTCCATACTGTCTCCTGCGTATTGTTATGCGGAATCTACTCGCACTTATCATCATCATTTTCATAAGGATCATCAGCATAACAAATTTAGGCCTGCTGGCAAAAAAAGCAGTTTCTGCTTAATTAAGCCTCATGTTGCTTGAAGTTTGTGTAAACGCACGATTTTTTAGAAAAGGTGATTGACGTAAAAGGCGTATTTCCTTACATTAGCGCCCGTTCCAGCAACACGGGAACAACAATATGGTGAGGTGTCCGAGTGGCTGAAGGAGCACGCCTGGAAAGTGTGTATACGGCAACGTATCGGGGGTTCGAATCCCCCCCTCACCGCCATATTTGAGAAAGAGCTCGTACGAAAGTGCGGGCTTTTTTTTCGCATATTGCACATGCCGGGGGGATGAGAAGCCCCGACCGGGGTTCGACAACTGGCGCAGCCAGTTGGACAGACCACGAACACAGTGAGTGGGCTGCCCCGCACAAAATTGCCGGGAGCAATTTTGAACAGCGGTTACGCTGGCCCCGTAGGGGCGAGGCCCAGGGACGGGCCGAGTAACGGCGAGCAAAGCGAGTCAATCCCCCCCTCACCGCCATATTTGAGAAAGAGCTCGTACGAAAGTACGGGCTTTTTTTTCGCATGTTGCACATGCCGGGGGGATGAGAAGCCCCGACCGGGGTTCGACAACTGGCGCAGCCAGTTGGACAGACCACGAACACAGTGAGTGGGCTGCCCATAGGGCGAGCAAAGCGAGTCAATCCCCCCTCACCGCCATATTTAAGAAAGAGCTCGTACGAAAGTACGGTTTTATTTCGCCTGATGAGTACGACCAGGATAAATTCATCAGCGTTAACATCGGTTAACGCCAGCGGTAGTCCCCGGTGGTCGCAGTGGTACAGGTGGATTTTCCTCACCGGCACGTATTCCGGCTCCATCTGGTTTTTCATCTGCTCCGGCGTCAGCCCGCACTGTGCCAGCCACTGCCGGCTCTGTTCGCTGACCTGGCCCGAGTTCAGCTCCCGCTCCAGATTATCCAGCAGTGCCACCAGTTCCGGCATAAACACCATACCCGCATCCTGGCTGAGCTTTTCCGCCAGCGTACGTCGGTGGGTTTTAGCCCGTTCTGCTGTCGCGGTTTCTGTGCGGATTAACGGCGTGAAACTCCCCGGCAGATACACCGTCTGGATACGGGTGGCATCTGTCTGTGTGGTGGTCAGCCTGTCACCCTCCCAGCCATACCACGTGACTTCGGGGGTGGGATTCAGCCAGAGATGCGTCTCACCTTTCAGGCTGCGCTCAGTCTGGCTCTTCCACACCCGCTTACCGACACGGCGGCCCAGCGGGTCGTAAATATAGCGACTTTCCGCCAGCAGGTTGCCCTGCTGCATCTGGCGGTAATGTGCCAGCCGGTGCTGGTTGTCATAGCGGTAAAGATGCGAAAGACTGCCCTGCGGGTGGATACGTCGCTCGTCTTTTTCCGTGAGCCTGCCGTGTTCGTCGTAATGATAAAAGTAATCAGCGTCCTGAGTGATACGGTTATCCTGCCAGGCTTCCGGCAACACCGGGGATTTATCCCGCGCCGCAGTCCGGTTACCCGCCGGGTCGGCGAAGGTCCACTGCTCCAGGTCATGGCGCACCGATTTAATCTGCGAGCTTCTCAGTGCTCGTTATGTATATATTTTAACCATATGAAAAAACCACACCCCATATATATTTACAAGCAAAAAACCAATTGTGAATAACATAACCAAACATGTAATAACGCCATAAGTTATACTATCAGTAATATTTCTGTTACTTATTTTATAAATTAATAACGATCCTATCGTTCCTCCTGCGATAATACTTGATAAAAAAACACTCTGGCATAAAAGAAACGTTCATAACCGTCTGGTAGCATAATGAATTTTGCGTAGATACCTTTCGAAAAAACACTAATTACTGTACCCACCACAAGTATTAATAATATTTTTATCATTAGTATGAATACCCATAGATTCCAGGATTAGGCGCGAATGGAGATGCGCCCCATTTATTATTTTTACAAATAGTCATTGCTTTGAATAAAAATTCATTTGTTTCATACTTACAATTTCTTGCAATAAATAAATTAATATGTTCATTTTCTTTTTATTTAATTGGGCATACGCTTTTTCTACGCATCTACTAGATGCCCCAGTTGGCTCAGCCAGACCAGTCCCAAATGCTTCTTTAGCCGCTTTCAAATCAATCGGCTGATCCAAATTCCAATCTTTCAAATTTGTATCATTTCCCCAACTGTATGTATGAAGTATATTTCCACAATCGTCAATAGTTACCGTAAATGTGTGTGTAAGTGGGTTCCATCGAGATCTAGCTTGATCACCTAAAGCTGATAAATCTCGACTCACAACGTATGCTCCTGCTGCTTCATTCAGTCCCAATGGATCAATATATTTTATTGGATCCAGCGGATAGCGGTACAAGTTAAGGCCACCATTAAGCCCAATCGGATCCTGCGTGATATACCGTCCCTGTTGCGGATCGTAGTAACGGTGCTGGTTGTAATACAACCCCGTATCTTTATCATACTGTTGTCCCGGCAGACGGATAAGCTGTTGCTGGTTATGCGGATTATGCTCGCGTTGCAGGTTGCCCCATTCGTCGAATTCAGCCTGCCAGTCGATCTCACCTTTGTGGTCAATCAACGCCAACGGCGTACCGAGATGGTCGCAGTGGCATATAATAGAAAATCTACTTCCCATGTTCAAATAATCTTATTCTTCCATTTAACTTATCTATTTCAATTATAAAAACACCGCCCGTTGCATTTGGTTCCATGCTTCCACTAACTTTCCAGAACTCACATTTATCTTCAACGATATATGGTTTTTCTCGTTGTGCATTATCCTCTCCATAACGTTCTCTTACATATATTTCAGCTAAATTTTTCGCCATAATCTTATCATTTATCAAATAGGGCATTTGATTGTTGATACTTTCTGACAAACACATGGGTGATGTATTTTGAGAAAAAGATATAGATGGAAAAAAAATAAAAAACGCGACTACAAAAATATTTTTCATCAGTATATGTCCCCGTTTGCATGTATCCTGCATTGGTTTGGTAATCCAGATTTATTTATAGATTGGTTACCATTAGATTCTATCTTCTTAAATGACCCGCCAGGTGTTCCGAGGTAATTCGGAATACCTTTACCTGCCGAAAGAGATTTATCAGCAGGAGGAAATTCTTCATCAATATATCTTCCATTACTAGCTGAACCATGTGTGTGATAAATGGCGGTAGCGTTTGTGCCGCTTGGACAAGGGCTATCAAAAGGATAAGAGGTATCCTCTAACCCTTTTTTAGGAGGTGTAGAAAAATATTTATTATTACTATCTCTACAAACCAAACCTGCAAATTCGGCACTCTGACATATAGATTTTCCATTTATTTTTGTTAATGCATCCAACGCGGCGTCATCTGGATTTGAAAATTTATCAGGACCAGTAAAAGGTGAAAATATTTGGCATATCCCTTCCGTACATGCTCCAGATTTTGCGTCCTCCCATACAGCTAGTCCAAGAGGATCTATTTTATTAATTGGAACAATTGGATACTGATATAAATTCCACCCACCTCTCAGCCCAATCGGATCCTGCGTGATATATCTCCCCAGCTGCGGATCATAGTACCGGTGCCGATTATAGTGTAGTCCCGATTCCTCGTCATACTGCTGTCTTGGCAGCCGGATAAGCTGCTGCAGGTTGTCTGGGTTCACTTCATTCAGATGGTTATCCCACTCATCATACTCCTCGCACCATACCGTGGCCCCTTCCGCGTTCACCAGTACCAGCGGTAACCCGCGACGGTCGCAGTGAACTGAACGGGTTCGTTCTACGGCTGGTACTGGCTCCAATTGCGCCCGCATCTGCGCTTCCGTTAGTCTGTACCCAGCAAACCCATTACAGAATTTATCTGGTAGCAGTTAAGTTACCTTCATTACAACAGGTTAATATTGTGTTCTTTTACTTATAATTTCGTAGTTTTTTATGGGAGAGGTGTAACGCACCTCTCTTTATCAAAGTTAAATCAATACAATCTTCTGCATAATATACAAGACCACCTTGTGGAGACTCCACCATTATCCCTGTTTTAAAATTCCCCCATTCATTTTTATCGAAACCTTTAGCGAACTCCTTGTTATCAAAATTGCAAACAACCACTCCGGTCATTCCTCCTCCAAGAGTGACGACATCCCCCAGTAAAATATTACTACCATCAGAATATTTCATATTCGTTCCTTTTAAGGGGCAAATGGTTCTATAGGTATAGAACCTGCTGGAGGTGGAAGATCGTTAGCAGCATCAGCAGCACCACTTTCGGTCCAGAAACATCGACAGTTCTTGGGATTCTGATTGGCTTTGTATAAGTTATAATGATCACCTGTATATGGATGATGAGGCTTTCCTGGTGGGACCAAATCATGACGATACCCGATAGTTCCCCGTAGTACTATGTTTCCACTAATCGTTTTACAAGGTGGACAAGGTTTGTTCTCCTCACATTTAGTCAAATTTTCTGTTTTTGATTTTTCCGAATCCCCGGAGGTGGTCAACACAGCACCACCCGCGACAGCACTCCCCCAGAATAACCAGTTAACACCTTCAAGTATGGCTGGAATCACGAAAGCCAACAACCCCAGCGGATCTACCTCTGTGACCGGATTCAATGGATAGGTATATGGGTTTAAACCACCATTAAGCCCAATCGGATCCTGCGTGATATACCGTCCCTGTTGCGGATCGTAGTAACGATGCCGATTATAGGACAGTCCACTTTTCGCGTCATATTGCTGCCCCGGCAGGCGCAATAGTTGCGCCAAGTTATATGTATGATATTTTTGAGAAACGTTCTCATCGAGTTATATGCGAATAAAATAAAAACACTATAGACACAAACCATGCACACAAAGCTATGTAAGGTACAAAAAAACTACCTATAAGGTTATTTAATATATTACCAGTAAAAAAATCAAAAAAATAGATAATCATCACAAATATATCAGCCAAGACAGAAGAAAAATAAGGCCCCAGAATAAAAAAAACAAACCTACCACTCTGTGAGTTACGAAAAAAAACATACTTCAGTATAAAAATACCAGTTAAAAACATATAAAATAAAAAAATATAAATCCAAAAATAGCGATGGAGCGCTGTAAATGAAAAATTATAAACAAGAGTAAGATGTACAATGAATGCACAGAGTAAAATAAACATTTTTAGACTAGGCATTCCGATTTTCATTCGTGTTACCTTTTAATATGCAGGAGAAACAAAAAAAGAACCAAAGGGGCTGGGATGCTGAATATCGCGCATAGCATCTCCCATTCCCCACGGACTTATAGCCATTTCTAGTTTTTTGAAAGGACCAATTCCCTGCAAAACACTGCTGGAACATATCGCACACTTGAGCGGTGCACATCCTCCCATATGATCTATCGCATCTCTAATTTTTTTATCTTCCTCCGGTGTTATTTCAAAACTATAGATAGAGACTTTAGAACCATCCGCATATTGATATTTTAAATAATTATTCAAATTAGCATCTGATGCACCAAAAACACCCCCACTACCGGAAGGTATCCCGGCAGGTGTAACGTAGGAACCACCCGGATCATATAATAATTCATCCTCCCCAGTTCCCATATGCAAGCCAACATGGCCTATTCCATTATTATTGACAATAATATCGATATTGTTCAGACCCAATGGATCTATTGATCGTAATGGATTCAATGGATAGGTATATGGGTTTAAACCACCATTAAACCCAATCGGATCCTGCGTGATATACCGTCCCTGTTGCGGATCGTAGTAACGATGCCGGTTGTAATACAACCCCGTCTCTTTATCATACTGTTGTCCTGGCAGACGGATAAGCTGTTGCAGATTGTCGGGATTATCCTCCCGCAGCATATTGCCCCATTCATCAAACGCTGCGCTCCACGCAATTTCCCCGTTAAGATCGGTTAACGCCAGCGGTAGTCCCCGGTGGTCGCAGTGGTACAGGTGGATTTTCCTCACCGGCACGTATTCCGGCTCCATCTGGTTTTTCATCTGCTCCGGCGTCAGCCCGCACTGTGCCAGCCACTGCCGGCTCTGTTCGCTGACCTGGCCCGTGTTCAGCTCCCGCTCCAGATTATCCAGCAGTGCCACCAGTTCCGGCATAAACACCATGCCCGCATCCTGGCTGAGTTTTTCCGCCAGCGTGCGGCGGTAGGTTTTAGCCCGTTCTGCTGTCGCGGTTTCTGTGCGGATTAACGGCGTGAAACTCCCCGGCAGATACACCGTCTGGATACGGGTGGCATCTGTCTGTGTGGTGGTCAGCCTGTCACCCTCCCAGCCATACCATGTGACTTCGGGGGTGGGATTCAGCCAGAGATATGTCTCAGCACTCAGTCTGATTTCTCCACACTCAGAGGTTCAAAGGAACGTAAGTTTTTAATAGCGCACTCTTCAAGATATTTTCCCAACAAGCGCATACTATTTTTATCGAAAATTTTTAAATTTATTATCATTTTCCTCCCTTGTTTTTCTTTTATCTCCAGACGAGTAAATGGTAGAAATCTTTCACTGTATTCTTTAAATCCTGTTTTATGCACTACCGAATCAATATTTGATAAGCTAATACAGGTTTTCCCAGAAAACAAACAACGGTAAAATATTACTCCGCTCTCTATTTTTATCTTAAACATAAAAATCCAAAGAACAGCGCTGCTTATCAATAAAAATGAAATAAATAGCATGGGGAATATGCCGGGCACTATACCTTTAAATAATAACAAAGCTAAAACACTTAAAAATGGCCATCCGAAAACAATAAATATTACTACATATGTTGAACGTGCTGCTGATATATTCACATTATTGGCACTCACATGTTGGTGTATTCAATTTATCCAGCACTTTGGATTCAACAATACCACCAGCCGCACCAGCCGCAGTACCCGGAACCAAAGCGGTATCTACGGCTCTACCTACAAACATTTTCGCAGCAGTCTTGGTTTGCATCGATGAAATCATGCCCTGTGATGCTTTTGTTGTCATTTGTTTAAATATTGCATTGAAGCTTCCCCGACCAGCAGTAACACCCGCAATCCCCATCCCGGGAATAAATCCTGTAGCCGCACCAATAACAGAGTCCGTAGCAAAACTTAGCCAGTTATATCCACATTGCTTGCCTGATATATTCTTCAGAATCTGTTTGCTTGCATTAGTTGCTGCTCCAGCAGCAAGTCCCGCACCAATAGGGCCAGTATATAATAAAGCCTCTCCGCCGGCAGCTCCGCCTATAGCCGAACCTGCATAATCCTCCCATCCACTTAATTCACAAGATAGTAAGTCACTAATACCTTGCCCTGCCAGCCCTACGAGCGCCCCTAAACCAGAAAATACAGCATCATCAACACCGACCCATAATCCCAAGGGATCGATATTTTGTACAGGATTAAATGAGTATTTATATTTATTCCATCCCCCCACTAACCCAATCGGATCCTGCGTGATATACCGGCCCTGCAACGGGTCATAGTAACGGTGCCGGTTGTAATACAGCCCCGTCTCTTTATCATACTGTTGTCCTGGCAGACGGATAAGCTGTTGCAGATTGTCGGGATTGTCCTCCCGCAGCATATTCCCCCATTCATCAAACGCTGCGCTCCACGCAATTTCCCCGTTAACATCGGTTAACGCCAGCGGTAGTCCCCGGTGGTCACACAGATAAAGATGGACTTTTCGGTTATTAACCACCGACAACGAGTCAAACTGCATCGCCATAAGCTGGGCAGGGATATTCGTAAACTCCAGCCAGTCGCGGCTTCTTTCCGACAGGACTCCCGCCCTGAAGTTATCTTCCAGACGTTTCACACCCGCATACTCCCGCACGGTAAACGGTAACTGGCTATACTATCTGCACAGTTTTCGCCCACGAGTTTCAGAGTTAGCAGTCATTATTTAACCTTTCATAACCGTTTTTGTGTCTATCCCATTAGGATTGAAGCCTTCAGAACTATCTTCGTTAATATCAAATAGACCGTTATTCCTCTCTATAAATAACTGTCCCAAAAATCCCTACAAGCTTTGCTTGCATAAGAAAATTTCAATATATCTGATTCGTAAGCAATGAATTGAGCTAAAATTAATAATTGGGCATCAGAAAATTTAAGTATAAAATTTAAAAAATCATCACAATCTCGGTATTCAGGGCATAGATATTGTTGAACAAAATCGGATTCAAAAACCCAGAATTCATTTTTATTGTATAAGGAAGCATAGATGTATAGAGGTATATAATAGAAAAAATCACACTCTGAAATAAATGAAAGGCCAAGTTCCAGCGCATAAGAATCCTCTTTTAAGTTCAAATTATCTGCAATTTCATCCCATTGTCTCCCCGAAAAAAAACATACACTAGTTCAGGATCACTTAATCCTCTCATATCTTCTGAAAAGACTGGAATTGGTTGCATCGGAAAAACACTCTGAAGTACATCATATACTTCTTTTTTATTTAGGTAATTTATTTTTTTCATTTTATCAACCCACTGCAATCAGAAGCTGTTTTATATGCTTTATTTTCTTCTTCCATATGAGATTTATCACCTCCACCAAAGCATTGGTTATTAATTTGCTTTCTAACCGAAGCGCATGCCAAATTAACTTCACATCTCCTCAAAAGCTCATTTTTTGGCATTTGCGGGGAACAAGCTCTAGATTGATTACATAACCTATTTTTCTCACTTTGTAAGTCATTAAGATCCTCTGGTGTACAATTCCAACCGGAATTAAAGCCAGACTTATGCTCGCTTGTTAACTTATCCGCCTCAGGGCTAACTTTGCGTCCATATTGATCGATATTGATCTGTTGAGATTCTTGAGTCTGAACCGTTGAGCCAGCACCTAAAAGGAAAGATAAAAATATGCCACCCTCAATTATACATAAGTCCTCCACACACAAGCCCAACGGATCTACAAATTGCTGCGGATTGAGCGGATACCCATATAAATTTCATCCCCCCTCAACCCAATCGGATCCTGCGTGACATACCGTCTTTGTTGCGGGTTGTAATAGCGGTGGCGGTTATAATGTAGCCGACTTCAATTTTAAATAATGAGTAATTAATTAAATTACCCATATCATTTTGCACAAGCTATCTTCATTAAACCATTCTCATCTTCATCAGTTAATTTTTCACAAACTATTCGTGCCCATTTTATGTCTTTTTTATCCATGCAGGGTAATGACTTTTCATTTAAAACTTTAATTTTTTCTTTAGAATGGCCGTTTAATAAAACCCAAATATCATTTTTCTTAAAAAAACAATATCCATTAAGTTCAAGTAAATTAGCTGTTTCTCCTCTATTTATTGTATTGTCTCGTAAGTCTATCTGTTGAAGCGCGTCATTATCTTTATAATCCATTACTGCATTATAATAGTCACATGATATTAATGTAATTATCGCAGGAAACATCATAAATACAATTTTGTACCTCATTCACCCACCCTCGTAAAGTCCTTTAATTCTGATGAAAGACCTTTAAAATCTCCTTTAGGCATCATTATCTTATGAGAACCGTACAGTTCCCCTAAAACTTGCAAGCTAGCCGGTGTATTGGTATTCATATGTGGATTATCGTATCCACATGCTGAAAATATTTTATTTGTCCGACTAAAACAATTATCTGTGAATAATCCTTGATTGTTACCCAAACTTATCGCTTCATCAAACATACATTCTTCTTGTTCAGGAGTTGTATCTACTATCCAAATCCAACTATCTCTTCTTGGTTGCATTTTATTAAAATATGAACTTAATGAAGTTTGACCGATTGCATCTTTAGTACCAAAACTTATTACTCCATTTCTCGTCGTAGCCAAAGCAGCATGACCAAAAGGGTTATCAGGTACAGGGCCATTACCGATTATTATCGACGTTAAGCCTAAAGGATCGATCCTCTGAACAGGATCAATTGGATACTGATATAAATTCCATCCCCCCACTAACCCAATCGGATCCTGCGTAATATACCGTCCCTGTTGCGGATCGTAGTAACGATGCCAGTTATAAGTAAAGCCTCGGTTCATCGTCATACTGATTCGGGTTTATTTTCGGACTGGACAGGATGTTACGACACACTCAATTTCACCCTACGTTTAATATTTATTACTTTCCTTCTTTATAGCATGAATATCATCATATACTATTTTTTTTATTTTATAGACGCCCCCCTCCTTTTCTACAATAAAGAATTCATCTAAATTATACTTTTCATACATTGAATTATATGTCAATTCAATTTTTTCTTTGCCAATTAATGATTTAACTTGATTGCTTTTTTTTAATGTGCTGCTGTCATATGCACCTATTATATTATAGGTCTGATTCATAAACTTAACGTAATCGTTTTTTGTCATTGAGTTTCTGAATTCATTTGTTAACATAGTGTCATAAATTCCATTAAATTCTTTTGTGTTATACATTGAATGAAACCGAACTATTTCAGTTACGGCATCATTTACATCATGATTATCACACCCTGCAAAAAAGACAGCCATTATAATAATAATAATTTTAATTTTCATAAGAATCTCTAATTAACTATACAACGAGTATATTGCTGGCAAGTAAGCACACCTGCAAACTCTCCAGCACCCAATCCCCCAGCAGCTGTTGCCGACCAATGCAAAGGATCATTCTTACCATTTATCTCAACTAAACCCGTTGCAGAACCATTAAGTAAGAATCCAACATCAGTTGTTGCTCCACTGCTATATGACACTCCAGAACTAGGCGGTGCATTACTGACCGTACCAGAAATAGATGCTGCACCGGAAGCACCAGCCCCAACACCTTGGCATGCCATAATATATGCACACAGATCTAATCCCTTACCACCATTCCCGGTAAGAATGCCAAGTGCAATACTACCCCCTGTGATCCCATAGGCTGCAACACCGACATCAAGAGAAGAAGAAAATATAAGAGGAGAATAGTAAGGGCCTGTGGCTGCATCTATTGCAGCCACCCCATCTTCATACGACATTTTACCCTCAGATACGGCATTTGCGGCGGAGCCAACCTCATTTCCCCATGGGGTGTTATAACCTGGAAAATCTATCTTATCTAATCCAAGAGGGTCTATTTTCATAATCGGATTCAGCGGGTAATTATAGAGATTCCACCCACCATTAAGCCCAATCGGATCCTGCGTAATATACCGTCCCTGCAACGGGTCATAGTAACGGTGCCGGTTGTAATACAGCCCCGTCTCTTTATCATACTGTTGTCCTGGCAGACGGATAAGCTGTTGCAGATTGTCGGGATTATCCTCCCGCAGCATATTGCCCCATTCATCAAACGCTGCGCTCCACGCAATTTCCCCGTTAACATCGGTTAACGCCAGCGGTAGTCCCCGGTGGTCGCAGTGGTACAGGTGGATCTTCCTCACCGGCACGTATTCCGGCTCCATCTGGTTTTTCATCTGCTCAGGCGTCAGGCCGCACTGTGCCAGCCACTGCCGGCTCTGTTCGCTGACCTGGCTCGTGTTCAGCTCCCGCTCCAGATTATCCAGCAGTGCCACCAGTTCCGGCATAAACACCATGCCCGCATCCTGGCTGAGCTTTTCCGCCAGCGTACGGCGGTGGGTTTTAGCCCGTTCTGCTGTCGCGGTTTCTGTGCGGATTAACGGCGTGAAACTCCCCGGCAGATACACCGTCTGGATACGGGTGGCATCTGTCTGTGTGGTGGTCAGCCTGTCACCCTCCCAGCCATACCACGTGACTTCGGGGGTGGGATTCAGCCAGAGATGCGTCTCACCTTTCAGGCTGCGCTCAGTCTGGCTCTTCCACATCCGCTTACCGACACGACGGCCCAGCGGGTCGTAAATATAGTGACTTTCCGCCAGCAGGTTGCCCTGCTGCATCTGGCGGTAGTGTGCCAGCCGGTGCTGATTATCATAGCGGTAAAGATGCGAAAGACTGCCCTGCGGGTGGATACGCCGCTCGTCTTTTTCCGTGAGCCTGCCGTGTTCGTCGTAATGATAAAAGTAATCAGCGTCCTGAGTGATACGGTTATCCTGCCAGGCTTCCGGCAGCATCGGGTATTTATCCCGCGCCGCTGTCCGGTTACCCGCCGGGTCGGTGAAGGTCCACTGCTCCAGGTCATGGCGCACCGATTTAATCTGCGTACTGAGTAACCGCCCGGCCTCAGCATAGTGATAATCACGCTGCTCATTCTGCCCGCTGATACGGACAAGCTGCCCGCCGGTATTCCACGTGTAATCGCGGTTAAGCTGCGGTTTGTTAAGATGGTGACTCTGCAACTGCCCACCGGGGGTCCAGGTCGTGGTCAGTTCGTAATTGCCAAAACTGCGCTGCGTTTCGCGGTGCAGGCGGTCGCGGGTGAAATCCATCAGCGGCGTGTCGCCCAGCTTCATGCCTGCCAGATAACCGCTGCCATAGGTCAGCCACTCCACCGCAGGAAGTGCATCCGGCGTGATGCGGTTCAGCAACCCTTTGTCGCTGTAACCATGCCGGATTTCATGCTGCCAGAGCAGTTCCTCCGTTTCCGGGGAATGTACCGTCTGGCGCTCGCTGACAGTACGTCCCTGTCTGTCATGTCGGTAATGAACGGCAACGCGGTGGCCTTCGCTGAGATGGCTGATTTCCGTCAGCCAGCCACGCTCGTTGTAGCGCCACTGCTCTGCGGGTTCGTCATTGATGGTGCGGTGCGTCAGACGGTCAGCCTCATCGTACTGCCAGAGCGTGACCTGGTTTACGTCCTCGCTGCGGACAAGCTGTCCGGTGGCACTGTAACGGTAACGCTGTGTCCTGCCGTCAAACCCGGTTTCCTGTACCAGCCTGTCCAGCACATCGTAAGTGAAGGTCGTATGGCTGCCGTTCTCGTTGGTCAGTTGTGTCACCCGGCCTGCGGCGTCATATTCCATCCGCCGCGTCAGCCCGTCCTGCGTGGCGCTGAGGATGTTACCCTGTTCATCATGGCGGGTTTCACGGCGTCTGCCGTCCGGGGTTATCACCGCTGTCAGGTCGCCTGCGACGCTGTATTCATAGCGGGTTTCACGGCTCTGCGCATCTTTTACCACGGTTAAACGCCCCCGGTTATCATAAGCCCGGTAAACGCTGAGACCTTCCTCCTGGTGTACCGCCGTTAGCTGCCCGAAACGGTCATATTCATAACGGGTTTCATACCCGGAACAGTCGGCGAAAGTGAGCAACTGGCCGTAACGACTCCATGCCATCTCTTTACGGCTGCCGGTGGCATCTTCCGTGGCACACGGATATTCGCTGCGCGGGCTGTCATAAAAATAACGGGTTGTGCTGCCGTTGCGCAGGGTTTCCGCCGTCAGCCTGCCGTGGGCGTCGTATTCCTGTTGGCTTTGCAGTCCGTCCGGGAACAGGGTGCTGGTCAGCTGGCGCTGGCTGTTGTAATACAGTTCCGTGCGTCTGCCGTCCGGCGTGATGATTTCTTTGGGCAGGCCGGAGCCGGGACTGAGACGATACTCTGTTTTGCGGCCTGCCGCGTCGGTCTGCGCCAGCAGTCTGCCCGCGCTGTCATAGTCGCTGAGAATCGTGCTGCCGTCCGCTTTCTCCTGTTTCACCACCCGTTTCAGCCCGCCGTCGCCTTCGGTGTGCAGCACCTCCCGGCGGTTCAGGCTGTCGGTAATGGTGACGGTATTTCGTTCATAAACGTAGGTGTAGCTTAACCCTTCAGCGTTACGCTGCTCCGTCACGCGACCCGACGCATCGTAGCGGTACTGTGTCTCCGGCCTGCCGGCATAGCGGTGCGCCGTCATCCGCCCCGGCTGTTTTGCGTCATAAGTAAAACCGTGTACTGCCGTGCCGCTGCGGTCATACGCCCTCACCAGTTCGCCCCGCGGTGAATAGGTATAACGCGCCAGAGGTTCCGCAGGCAGGTTATCCGGGTATTCCGGGTCATGGGTCAGCCACACTTCGGCAAGGCGAATACCGCTGTCTGCGCCGTAATCCGTGGCGGGCAGCGTATCCGGGAAGGATGTCTGTTTTGTGGCCCCGGATACGGCCTGTTTCCGGTACTGCTCCGCCCGCTGTGCCTGGGTGGTCAGCACCAGATGAAAGCGGCGTCCTGCGCCGTCCGTCACGCCGGTGATGTCTCCGGCAAACGCCCCGGACGCCGCGCGATGGAAAATCATTATGCGACCAAAATTATCCACCAGTGCGGTCAGTACCCGGTACGGTGGTAGCGGGGCTGGCAGCACCTCATCCGGCGCGGGCACGCGCTCACACCAGCCGAGTATCCACCACGGCCCCCGGAGACTGCTGGTTGCCAGGTAAACATGTGGGCTGAGCCGGATATTCTCCGGCAGCGTCTGCCAGAGAAGATGAAGGGGATTACTTTCATGCAGCTTCAGTGCACCACCCCGCGCCAGCCAGAAGGATTCACTGCGGCTGAAAGCCGTTTCCCCTGCAAACAGCGGGTCAAAATGAATGCTTCTGCCGCCATTGTCGTTGAGTATCAGTTCCCCGTCGCGAATCTGTAAGCGGATATCAAAGGGGGCTTTCCAGCCGGGGCCAAATATTCCCACAGGGGCGGGGGTCTTTGTGCGGTAACTGCTGTAGGTACGTGAAAGCACAAACGGCAGCGGGGCGGGCAGCGCAAAATCGGTTTCGCCCGGCAACACTTTCGCACCCAGCAGCGGGTTAACCGGGTTGCCGGAAGTCATGCCGCCCGGACACACCGAACAGGCCACGCCGGTCGGCGCGCCAATCATCACGCCCGCTGAGCCCTGGATTATCGGGCCACCCTCCATGGTGCCGTCGCCCTGACGCGCGGCCGGTTTTCCGCTCATACACCTGTCCCTCTTTTATTTTGCTTAACTGCCCTGTTTTACAAATTTGTGATGCTGTTTAATCGGTGCTGTCGCATATCCGGCGGCGGGCTGTCGCTGTCTTCCGGCGCTTTTGGCGGGGGTACACCACCCCCATCGTCAGGGCGCGGGCAATACCTACTGCTTCAGCCTGATTCAGACCGACGGTAATTTTTCTGCTGGCTGCCCGAAGGAGTCGCTGGCAACGTCCACTTCCAGCGTAAAACGCAGTCCTTTTAATGACACAACCCCCCTGATGCAGATAAAACGGTATCTCGCGGGAAGCGGAATTGTGACAGAGGGTAAAGTAAACCGGATGGCACAGCACCTGACGAAATAATAAATTACGTTACTATATGAAACGAAATACTCCTTTCTGTATTTATTTTTTTGACTGATATCAATGATTCAGGTTAATGGGCCAGATCTTTGGTAATGACTGTCAATATTTCATTCGACGCATTATCAGGGGGAATGAATCACCTTAGGAAATTCACGATATGCTTGTATTTGATGTCGCACGCATCGCGTTACAGGTAGTCTGACCAAACGGTTATTTCGCTTCAGAACCCCTTTTACCTGCTCAAAATCGCACTCTCATATAATCAGAAAAATAAAACATGCTTAATTAATTCCCTGGTGAGATAGACGCAAATACTCCCCCTGCAAAAAACAAAGCCCGGTTTCCCGGGCTATGAGAAAACACTACCGCTAGCTGTAAGCATTAAGCGTACGTTGGCAGAGCGCGGAACGCACGCAGTCGTTTTTGTTGAATCGGATAATCCCGACCATCTCATCTTCTTCAAAACGCGCTAACGCGTCACTGAGCCCAGACTGAACGTGAGCGGGTAAATCGCATTGGGTAATATCTCCATTTACGATAACCGTGACGTTTTCCCCGAGGCGAGTTAAAAACATTTTCATCTGCGCAGCAGTTACATTCTGAGCCTCGTCGAGAATGACAACTGCATTTTCAAATGTACGTCCGCGCATATACGCGAACGGCGCGATTTCCACCTTGCCAATCTCAGGTCGCAGGCAGTACTGCATAAAAGACGCCCCCAGACGTTTCACCAGCACATCATAGACCGGGCGAAAATAAGGCGCGAATTTCTCAGATACATCCCCAGGCAAGAAGCCGAGATCCTCGTCGGCCTGCAGGACTGGGCGGGTGACAATGATCCTTTCTACATCTTTATGTATCAGGGCCTCTGCCGCTTTTGCCGCACTGATCCAGGTTTTACCACATCCGGCTTCACCCGTGGCGAAGATCAGTTGTTTACTCTCAATGGCATTCAGATAGTGCGCCTGAGCCTCATTTCGCGCTGCAATCGGTGTTGCGTCGCGACTGTCGCGCGCCATGCCTATTGCTTCTACGCCGCTCATCTGCACAAGCGAGGTGACCGACTCTTCTTCACGTTGCTTGTGGCTACGTGAATCCCGTCTCAGCACACGCTTTGCTTCGCGACGAGCTTTGATCACTGCTTTTTGTCTTCCCATGGATAGCACCTTGAGTTGTAGGTATACATCACACGTGCCGCTGGCAGCACGATTATGCGCACACACATCTGAGGGTTGGCTTCCTTGTAAGCCATAGCTTGCCTTCTAACAAGACACCACACACGGCTACGCGCACCGTATACGGCGTCAGTAACAATGCTAAGAAGAAGTGAGAGAAATTTAGGGGTGACGAGTGGGCTACCGGAGGAGAAACTTCCGCGTAAGGTACTACGGTTACTGTGAAAAGCATGTCCAGTTGAGGACCTTACCATTCGCGATCTCCATAGTGAATGACCATCACTGCCGGGAACTACCGCTCATACGTATAATTACAACAGAATCGATCATTAACGCAACAACATTTTTACTTTACGTTAACGAAAAAAATTCCTTGTGCCGACAACAGTCTCTTACAGGGATATGACAAAATTATTTCAGAAGATGGGTGAGATCAAAAAATAATATTTTCATTCAGGGGGATGAGAGGAACAGCCCCGCAGGAAACGCGGGGCTGACTATCAGGCTTCCAGCAGGGATTGTCCCAGATAGTGGTCGGCGTTTTTTACACCGGGCAATGCGAAGAAGTAGCCGCCGCCGATCGGCTTAACGTACTCTTCAAGCGCTTCACCGTTCAGCCGTTTTTGCACGGCCAAAAACCCTTTTTCCAGATCGTGCTGATAACAGACGAACAGCAGTCCCATATCCAGTTGCCCGGAATTGGTCACGCCGAGCGAGTAACTGTAACCACGACGCATCATCAGGCTGGATTGGGTTTCTGCCGTGCGTGGATTCGCCAGTCGAATATGGCTGTCCAGCGCAATCACATTCCCTTCCGGGTCACTGGCGTAATCCGGCACATCATGCTCGTGCTGCATGCCCAGCGGCGCCCCGCTCTGTTTATCACGTCCAAAAATGGTCTGCTGCTCTTTCAGCGGCGTTCTGTCCCAGAATTCGACGCGGAACTGAATCAGCCGGACGGCCTGATAACTGCCCCCTGTCGCCCACGCGGGTTCCTGTTGTTCTGCAGTCACCCACACAACATCCTGCATTAGCCTGGCGTCTGAGCTGTCGGGATTGGCAGTGCCATCTTTAAAGCCCAGCAGATTGACCGGCGTCTCTTTTCCCTTACTGCGTGCAGCGTGATCGGAGATAAACCCTTCCCGTTTCCAGCGGACGCTCAGGAGATCCGGCGTGTGCTTAATAATGTCGCGTAGCGCATGAATCACCGTATCCTGGGTATTGGCGCAAATCTGTAACAGCAGATCCCCGTGGCATAACCCTGCATCCAGTGAATCATTCGGAAAGCGCGTCATTTTCTGCAGTTTTTTCGGCATCTGAGCCTGCAATCCATAGCGCTCATCAAACAACGCGTGTCCCACCGAGAGCGTCATGGTCAGGTTGTCCGGTGCTATCCAGGCGCCGAGGATCCCGGAATCCATAGGCGGCAAGCGAGGATTTGGCGTTTCAGGCGCTGGCCCTCCCGTCGCCAGGAAGGCGATACGGCGCGTCAACAGGCGAAACAGACGTTCGAGATCCGCCTTATCACTGGCCAGAATATCAAAGGCCACCAGCATCATAGACGCCTGCTGCGGCGTGAGAATACCCGCCTGATGTTCGCCGTAGAAGGGTTGCGTTTCGCTGCGGGCATTCGGCGACAACGTCCCCGGCGCACTTTGTGGTTTTTGAGCATGAGCCACCGGGCAGCCCCCCGCCAGTGCCAGCGCGCCGCCCAATGCCCCCATCCCTTTCAGTAAACGTCGGCGTGACGGTTCGCTCACGCCGTTTTCATTATCTTGCTGCATGGTGCTTAATCCAGACCCAGTACGCCGCGCAATTGAGACAAATCTTCCGCCAGCGTCGTGATTGGCCCTTTCAGGGCGTTACGATCGGCATCGGTCAGCTTGTCATAGGTTTCAAATCCGTCTTTGGTGCGATATTTCGTCAGGATGGTATCCACTTTCTTAAAGTTGGCATCCACTTTCGCCAGCAATTCCGCATTGGATTTTTGGAGCTGCGGACGCAGAAGGTTGACGATTTTTTGCGCGCCATCGACGTTTGCCTGGAAGTCCCACAGGTCTGTGTGGCTGTAACGATCTTCTTCGCCGCTGATTTTGCTGGCCGCGACCTCTTCAATCAGACCGGCTGCGCCACCCACCACTTTTGACGGCGGGAAAGCCAACTCACCGATCCGCGTTTGCAGATCAACCACGTCGATATAAAGCTGGTCAGCATATTTTTCCATGCCCTGCGTACTGTTGTCGCCGAACAGGGCTTTTTCCAGACGGTGGAAGCCGGTAAATTTCGGGTCAGCCGCTTTCTGTTCGTAATCATCTTCACGCGCATCGATACTGCCATCCAGATCGGAGAACAGTTCCGCGATAGGTTCAATACGCTCGTAATGCTGACGCGTTGGCGCATACAGTGATTTTGCTTTCTCGATATCACCCGCTTTAATGGCATCGGTAAACGCTTTTGTGCCGGTCACGAGCTGAGCGGTTTCTGCCGTAACATACGCTTTATACTCAGTAATCGCGCCGCTCAGACTCAATAATGCGTCGCTTTGCGCCGCTTCTGCCGTTGCGCTGCCTTTCACGATCAGCTTCCCTTTCGGGTTGGTCAACAGACCGCAGGTCATGTCATATTCACCCGGTTGCAGATTGACGGTCATTTTCTGACTGAAACCGGGGGCGATGTTTTCGCGTTCTTCCACCACCATCACGCCTTTGAGGATTTCCCACTCCAGCGCTTTCTGGCTGTGGTTCAGAATAATGAACTGCGTTTTCCCGGCATTCACGGTGAGGGTCATCGGTTCGCACTGTTTATCATTAACAGTGACTTTAACCTGTGGAATATCTGCTGCGTGAGCAGAAAACGCGGAGGCAAACAGCGCAGCAATACCCAACTGCAGCGCGTTACGGCGGAAGCTAATCGTCATGACTCATCCCTTTAAATAAGTATGTTGTAACTAAGTAATTTTCTGCGCCACATTTTTCAGGGTGCCGTACGAGACGCCGTCGTACCTGCACGAGGCGGCAGCGCAAACAGCACCAACGCCGGAATCAGATAGATAAACCAGACCGCGACTTCACTTACGCTCGGTGCTTCCTGATAGCCAAAAATACCTTCCATCAGCGTGCCAAACAGCGAATGGGTTGAGAGGATAGTGCTCATATCGAATGCCACATCCTGGAAGTGGTTCCACAGTCCCGCTTCGTGAAACGCGCGGATAGCACCGGCGGCAAGCCCGGCCGCAACCAGCAAAATGAACAGGCTGGTCCATTTGAAAAAAGCGCCAAGATTAAGGCGGATCCCGCCCCAATACAGTAAGAAACCGAGCACCACTGCGGTTGCCAGTCCCAGCATCGCGCCCAGCGGCGGCCAGAATCCAACGTCCTGTTGAAACGCAGCCAACAGGAAGAACACCGATTCCAGACCTTCACGGGCAACGGCGAAGAAAACCATCATGACCAGCGCCCAGCCGTGATGATTTCCCCGCTGCAAGGCGGAGTCGACGGCCTGCTCCAGTTGTACTTTGACGTTGCGCGACACTTTACGCATCCAGAACACCATCCAGGTCAGGATCACCACGGCAATGACTGCCACAATGCCTTCAAACAGCTCTTGTTCCTTCTGCGGAAATTCACCCGTGGTTTCATTGATGAAGATCCCCAGCGCCAGGCACAATCCCGCAGCCAGAACCACCCCAATCCACATCACACCAATCCAGCGACCGCGCTGGGTACGCTTCAGATAGCTGGCGATCAAACTCACAATCAGCGCAGCCTCTAACCCTTCGCGTAACATAATTAGAAACGGAACAAACATGCGGGGAACCCTTAAACGTTATTCTCAGTCAACTGATGCAAAGAAAAGTAAATTACAGTGATAGTGATTATCATTACAGAGAAGGAAAACTCAAGCAGAATGTTTTGATTATGATGAATGAATGTAAATATTTGGCTGATTAATAGTTATTAATACTTTGTGGGGTATTGAGACGAAAAAGCCCGCACGCGGCGGGCTGGGGAGTGTTTTGGTCGGATGATGAACGTATCCGACCAGCAATTCGATGCCTTCAGGCTCTGTTACTGCTCTTGCAGGCGCGACGGCGGTGCCGAATGGTAGTGGGCATCCGCTTTCGCAAAGCGTGCCAGCATGGCGGCAGACGGCGCTTTGTCCAGCAAACTGAAGACCACAATCCCCAGACTACCGAAAATAAAGCCCGGAATGATTTCATACAGACCCAGCCAGGCGAATTGTTTCCAGACAATGACCGTGACAGCACCGATGATCATTCCGGCCAGCGCGCCGTTACGGGTCATTCGCGACCACATCACAGAGAACAGTACCACCGGGCCAAATGCCGCGCCAAAACCGGCCCAGGCATAACTCACCAGGCCAAGAACCCGGTTTTCAGGGTTGGCAGCCAGCGCGATAGACACCAGCGCCACCACCAGCACCATCAGACGCCCTACCCACACCAGCTCTTTCTGGCTTGCACCTTTGCGCAGGAAGGCTTTGTACAGATCTTCGGTAATTGCACTGGAGCACACCAGCAGTTGGCAACTGAGGGTCGACATCACCGCGGCCAGGATAGCTGACAGCAGAATACCGGCAATCCACGGGTTGAACAGAATTTGCGCCAGTTCGATGAAGACGCGCTCAGAGTTCTGGTTAACCGCCCCTGCCAGTGCCGGGTTATCGTTGAAGTACGCGATACCGAAGAAGCCGACGGCCACGGCCCCCGCCAGACACAGGATCATCCAGGTCATACTGATACGACGCGCATGCACGATGCTGTGATGCGAGTCCGCCGCCATAAAGCGCGCCAGGATATGCGGCTGACCGAAGTAACCCAGCCCCCAACCCATCAGGGAAATAATGGCGACAAAATTCAGCCCTTTGAGCATGTCCACATTCTCAATGCTCTTTTGTTTGATAACTTCCAGCGAGTCACCAAAACCGCCCACGGCGATAATGACCATCACCGGCGTCAGGATCAGCGCAAAAATCATCAGGCTGGCCTGAACGGTATCTGTCCAGCTTACCGCGAGGAAACCGCCAATAAAGGTGTAAATGATGGTCGCGGCCGCACCCGCCCACAGCGCCGTTTCATAGCTCATGCCGAAGGTGCTTTCGAACAGGCGCGCCCCCGCCACAATACCGGAAGCACAGTAGATGGTGAAAAACAGCAGAATAACCGCGGCGGAGATGATACGCAGAATGCGGCTGTTGTCTTCAAAACGTCCGGTGAAGTAGTCCGGCAGAGTTAACGCGTTATTGTTGTATTCGGTATGCACGCGCAGACGGCCCGCCACCAGCTTCCAGTTGATCCACGCGCCTAATGTCAGGCCAATCGCGATCCAGCTTTCTGAAATGCCTGAAATGAAAATCGCGCCTGGCAGTCCCATCAGCAACCAGCCGCTCATATCCGATGCCCCCGCCGACAATGCGGTGACAAATGGCCCAAGGCTACGGCCACCCAGAATATAATCATCAAAGTTCTTCGTTGAACGCCATGCAATAAACCCAATCAATATCATGCCCAAAATATAGACACAAAATGTCACCAGCATCGGTGTGCTAATAGCCATCAAAAATCTCCAGAATCATTTATCGGCAATATCGATACTTGCCGTTTATCCCCTGCCGGAACGTGGCAGTGGTGTATATGTTTACCAGGGCGACCGTATCCTGCCGGAAGCGGTGGTCATTCACAATCGATTTAACACACCATTTACATCAATTTTTTATTCGGTGGCATCCCATTTTTCTATAGGTTGCACTCTCTCACACTTTTCACGGTTGCACCTTTAAAAAGTGTTAACTACCGCAGAGAAAATATTTCACTTTTTATTTCCTGATGCGAGAACACCCGCCCAATATTTAACAATTAATTCATTTTTAAGCTTGCAAGCCGCATCACACTTAACAAGGTTGCACAAAGTTGCAACATAGTGGATATTTCTCGATAACCATTAGTACTACTTACCAGAACAACAGGAGCACACGGCATGGGAACCACCACGATGGGGGTTAAGCTGGATGACGCGACGCGCGAACGTATTAAATCAGCAGCAATACGTATCGATCGCACCCCACACTGGCTCATCAAGCAGGCAATATTCAATTATCTGGAAAAACTGGAAAACAATGACGCGTTGCCAGAGCTTCCCGCGCTGTTGGCCGGTGCGGCGAATGAAAGCGAAGAGTCCGTCGCACAGCAGGATGAAATCCACCAGCCTTTCCTTGAGTTTGCCGAGCACATTTTGCCCCAGTCGGTTTCTCGTGCCGCCATTACCAGCGCATACCGTCGCGCCGAAACCGATGCCGTCGCGATGCTGATGGAGCAGGCCCGCCTGCCGCAACCTATTGCGGAACAGGCACATAAACTGGCCTGGCAACTGGCGGAAAAACTCCGCAACCAGAAAACGGCCAGCGGTCGTGCCGGCATGGTTCAGAGCCTGTTGCAGGAATTCTCTCTCTCTTCTCAGGAAGGGGTGGCGTTGATGTGCCTCGCGGAAGCGCTGCTGCGTATCCCCGATAAAGCCACGCGCGATGCGCTGATCCGCGACAAAATCAGTAATGGCAACTGGCAGTCACACATTGGCCGCAGCCCGTCGCTGTTTGTTAACGCGGCGACCTGGGGTCTGCTGTTCACCGGTAAGCTGGTGTCAACGCATAACGAAGCCAATCTCTCCCGTTCGCTGAACCGTATTATCGGCAAGAGCGGCGAACCGCTGATCCGCAAAGGTGTGGATATGGCGATGCGCCTGATGGGCGAACAGTTCGTCACCGGAGAAACCATTGCAGAAGCGCTGGCGAATGCCCGCAAGCTGGAAGATAAAGGTTTCCGTTACTCTTACGACATGCTCGGTGAAGCCGCGCTGACCGCGGTGGACGCCCAGGCCTATATGGTTTCCTACCAGCAGGCGATCCACGCCATTGGTAAAGCCTCGAACGGTCGCGGTATTTACGAAGGTCCAGGCATCTCCATCAAGCTCTCGGCTCTACATCCGCGCTACAGCCGCGCGCAGTATGACCGCGTGATGGAGGAGCTGTACCCGCGTCTGAAATCGCTGACCCTGCTGGCGCGCCAGTACGATATCGGCATTAACATCGATGCCGAAGAAGCCGATCGTCTGGAGATCTCGCTCGACCTGCTGGAAAAACTCTGTTTTGAACCGGAACTGGCGGGCTGGAACGGTATTGGCTTTGTTATCCAGGCTTACCAGAAACGCTGCCCGTTCGTGATTGATTATCTGATTGACCTGGCGACCCGTTCGCGCCGCCGTCTGATGATCCGTCTGGTGAAAGGCGCCTACTGGGATAGCGAAATCAAACGCGCGCAGATGGATGGTCTGGAAGGGTATCCGGTGTATACGCGTAAGGTGTATACCGATGTTTCCTACCTGGCCTGCGCGAAGAAACTGCTTGGCGTGCCGAACCTGATTTATCCGCAGTTCGCCACTCACAACGCCCACACGCTGGCGGCGATTTATCAACTGGCCGGGCAAAACTACTATCCGGGTCAGTATGAGTTCCAGTGTCTGCATGGCATGGGCGAACCGCTGTACGAGCAGGTCACCGGTAAAGTTGCCGACGGTAAACTCAACCGTCCTTGCCGCATTTATGCGCCGGTTGGCACGCATGAAACGCTACTGGCCTACCTGGTACGCCGCCTGCTGGAAAACGGGGCGAATACCTCTTTTGTTAACCGCATCGCCGACGCCACGTTACCGCTGGATGAACTGGTGGCCGATCCCGTAGAAGCCGTCGAAAAACTGGCACAACAGGAAGGACAGGCTGGCCTGCCGCACCCGAAAATTGCGCTGCCTCGCGACCTCTATGGTCATGGTCGGGAGAACTCCGGCGGTCTGGATCTGGCCAACGAACACCGTCTGGCTTCTCTCTCCTCCGCCCTGCTCAATAGCGCCCTGCAAAAATGGCAGGCGAAACCGATGCTGGAACAGCCGGTTGCCGACGGGGAAATGGCGCCCGTGATTAACCCTGCTGAGCCCAAAGATACCGTCGGATTCGTGCGCGAAGCAAGCAAAGGCGAAGTCGGGCAAGCGCTACAGAGCGCAGTAGATAACGCCCCGATCTGGTTTGCCACCCCGCCGCAGGAGCGCGCCGCGATTTTGCAACGCGCCGCCGTGTTGATGGAAAGTCAGATGCAGCAACTGATTGGCATCCTGGTGCGCGAAGCCGGTAAAACCTTCAGCAACGCGATTGCCGAAGTACGTGAAGCCGTGGACTTCCTGCACTATTACGCAGGCCAGGTGCGCGATGATTTCGACAACGAAACACACCGTCCATTAGGCCCGGTGGTCTGCATCAGCCCGTGGAACTTCCCGCTGGCCATTTTCACCGGGCAGGTCGCCGCCGCGCTGGCGGCAGGCAACAGTGTGCTGGCAAAACCGGCAGAACAGACGCCGCTGATTGCCGCGCAGGGGATTGCTATCCTGCGCGAAGCGGGTGTACCTGCCGGGGTGGTGCAACTGCTGCCAGGTCGGGGGGAAACGGTAGGCGCGCAACTGACCGCCGATAACCGTGTCCGCGGCGTGATGTTTACCGGTTCAACGGAAGTCGCCACATTATTACAACGCACGCTTGCCACACGCCTGGATGCCCAGGGTCGCCCGATCCCGCTGATTGCGGAAACCGGCGGAATGAACGCCATGATCGTCGATTCATCGGCCCTCACCGAACAGGTGGTGGTGGATGTGCTGGCCTCTGCGTTTGACAGTGCCGGGCAGCGCTGCTCTGCACTGCGGGTACTCTGTTTGCAGGACGACATCGCTGAACATACCCTGAAGATGCTGCGCGGAGCGATGGCCGAATGCCGGATGGGCAATCCGGGTCGTCTGACCACAGACATCGGCCCGGTTATCGACCATGAAGCGAAAAGCAATATTGAAGGCCATATTCAGGCTATGCGCGCCAAAGGCCGTCCGGTGTTCCAGGCCGTTCGTGAAAACAGCGACGATGCCCGCGAATGGCAGTCCGGCACCTTTATCGCACCGACGTTGATTGAGCTGGAAAGTTTCGACGAGTTGCAAAAAGAGGTGTTCGGCCCGGTTCTCCACGTGGTGCGCTACAACCGTAACAATCTTGATGCGTTGATCGAACAAATTAATGCCTCCGGGTACGGGCTGACGCTCGGCGTACATACCCGTATTGATGAAACCATCGCCCAGGTCACCGGCTCGGCACACGTGGGTAACCTGTACGTTAACCGCAATATGGTCGGCGCAGTGGTCGGCGTGCAGCCGTTTGGCGGCGAAGGGTTATCCGGAACCGGCCCCAAAGCGGGCGGCCCGCTGTACCTGTATCGCCTGCTGGCGCACCGTCCGGAGAAAGCGCTGGGGACAACGCTGGCGCGTCAGGATGCCCATTACGCTGTCGATACCCAGGTAAAAACCGCGCTGATTCAGCCGCTGGTGGCATTAACGCAATGGGCGGAAGCCAGCCCGGCGCTGCGTGCGCTCTGCCAGCAGTTCAGCGAGCTCAGCCAGTCCGGGACTCAACGCGTACTGCCGGGCCCTACCGGGGAACGTAACACCTGGACGCTGTTGCCACGGGAGCGTGTGTTATGCCTGGCGGAAGACGAGCAGGATGCGCTGGTTCAGGTTGCCGCCGTTATGTCGGTCGGAAGTCTGATTTTGTGGCCGGATGATAGCGCGCATCGTGAGATGGCAAAACGCCTGCCTGCCGCCGTTTCAACGCGTATTCAGTTTGCGAAACGCGATGGACTGACGTCGCAACCGTTCGATGCGGTTATCTTCCACGGCGACTCCGATCAGCTTCGCGCCTTGTGCGAAGCCGTTGCCGCACGCGAAGGGGCCATCGTTTCTGTACAGGGATTTGCCCGTGGCGAAACCAACATTCTGCTGGAGAGACTGTACATTGAACGTTCGCTCAGCGTTAACACCGCGGCAGCGGGAGGTAACGCCAGCCTGATGACAATTGGCTAAGGCTGTGGTTAATTAAGGCTCCGGTAACGGAGCCTTTTTTTATGGAGCCAGAGGGAAGCATGAACCGAATTATACTGACGTGCGCTGCACTGCTGTTGAGCAGTCAGGCGCTGGCCGATGACTGCGCGAACGCCAGCACGCAAACCGAAATGAACACCTGCGCCGCCGCACAATTTCAGGCAGCCGATAAAAAACTCAATGAGACGTATCAGAATGCGCTGACCCGCGCCGCGCCGCCGCAGCGCGAATTGCTGAAAAAAGCACAGAGCGCGTGGATTGCGCTCAGAGATGCCGATTGCGCATTACTCAGCTCCGGTACAGAAGGCGGTAGCGCACAGTCGATGATCGCCAGTCAGTGTCTGGCAGACAAAACCGCAGAGCGCGACGCGTTTTTAGCCTCGCTGCTCCAGTGTGAAGAAGGTGATTTAAGCTGCCCGCTGCCGCCCGCCGGTTAACGCACGCGAATGCCTTCAATGATCATCCGCTGAACGCTTTCGACCGTTTGGTTAAAAAAGGCTTCATCGCGCAGCGTTGCGCCCGTCACGGCTTCCACCTGAGGGGCAAAATCCGCGTAATGCTGCGTTGAAGCCCAAATCATAAAGATAAGATGGTGCGGATCGACAGGCGCAAGCTTGCCGCTGTCGATCCAGCCGGCGATTAACGCGGATTTCTCGTCAATCAGCTTCTTCAGATCACCCGTTAACTCTTCCATCAGTAACGGCGCGCCAGCCAGCATTTCCATGCAAAACAGCCTTGAAGCCTGCGGGTAATCACGGGAAACCTCCAGCTTCAGGCGAATGTACTCTCTGATTGCCGCCAGCGGTGCGAAATCCTCACGAAACGCCTTCAGCGGCGCCAGCCAGATGTCGAGAATCTGGCGCAGTACCGCCACATACAGCGCCTCTTTTGACGGGTAATAATAGAGAAGATTGGTTTTGGATACGCCCGCCAGTTCAGCGACCTGCTCAAGCCGGGTGCCATGAATGCCATACTGGGAAAAGGTGTTTAGTGCGGCGTTAAGAATGGCCTGGCGTTTTGCGCTGACGGCCTGTGAACGTTTACCTGGTTTTTTGACTGCGCTTTGTGCCATGCGCCCTCTCCTTTTTTATTTGCCATGAGCATAACAAATCTTGCGGGGGTTAACCCAGGATTGGTTTGGCTTACTGAGAGTCCGATGGCACCTGCGGCGCGTCGTCAGCGGTGCTCTGTGCTGAGGGTGTTTTTCGTTTCAACTTCAATTCACTGACCAGCACGCCAGCAATAATAAAGACTGCGCCCAACAGTGCCAGTAACGGTAAACGCTCTCCGGCAATACGGCCAAAAATCCCTGCCCATACCGGTTCACCGGTATAAATGACCGTTGCCCGCGTCGGCGAAACGCTGCGCTGCGCCCAGTTCATCGTCACCTGGATAATGGCACTGAAGATCCCCAGTCCGAGCGCGACCACCAGCAATCCCGTGGACATCGGCGGAACCGACTCCCCGGCCGGAACCATGGCGATAAACGCCACCAGCGATGCCGTGGCCAGTTGCACCACCGTCACCCGACGGACATCCACCTTCCCCGCCCATGCGCTGATCAAAATAATTTCAGCCGCAATCGCCACCGCGCTGGCAAGCGTAATCCATTCACCCTCGCCCAGCGCCAGCACGTTATCACCTGGCCCCGCAAGAAAAACCAGTCCGATGAACGCCAGCACAATGCCCACACAGGGCATCAAACCCGGCATCCGCCCCAGGCAAAGCCATTGCAGCAAGGGCACCAGCGGCACATACATCGCCGTGATAAAGGCAGATTTGCTGCTGGGGATGAACTGCAATCCCCAGGTTTGCAGGCTGTAGCCAAGCGCTATCGAGACGCCGATCGCCACACCCGCTTTACATTCAAGCCAGGTCAACCCGCGTAATGTGCGCAGCGACAACAACGCCACGGCCAGCGCCGCCGTCGCAAAGCGAATACCGACAAAGAAAAACGGCCCGCTCTGGGTAACCGCATATTGCACAGCCAGAAAGGTGCCTCCCCAAAACATCGTGATGATGATGAGAATGGCTTCCTGGGGCTTTATAGAGAAGGAGTAACCTGAACGTCGTGACATGGGACACCCAATGAGCAGAATCCCTTTAGTCTGCGTTGCGTTTTGTTACAGTTCAACCTTGCAGACAAAAAAAACCGCCGGAATATCCGGCGGCGGTGGCCTTATGACGTGTGAGTCTCAGCAGCACTCAACGCCATGGAAGATTCAGACAGGCTAGCTGTTACGGTTGCCGTGACTACTTTTGCCCCCTTTTTTGCCTGCTTCTGATGCACGTTGCGGATCGTTCTTGAAGTTCCCCCCGCTGTGCTGGCCACCTTTACGGCCTGCTTCTGATGCTCTTTCACGGTCTTCCGCAAAGTTGCCGGAACCGCCCCGATGGTTTGCCATTACTGACCTCCGTCATTGATTAGACATCATACTGCATAGGTACCGAGGAGTGACTCCTCACACAACAGATGGACATCGCCATCATTTTCGCTGCGTGGAACTAAGCTTAGTGAAAATCCCCTTATCGGCCAGTAAACCGTAATATCCTGCAACAGGATCAGCGGAATAAAAGAAATAATCCCCTACGGAAATCAATAAGCCTTTCTTATGACTAAAAAAAGTCACAGGGTTAAAAATGTATCATTTTGCGTCAAAGAGAGGTTGTTTAAATATTGTTATAAATCAAAAGAATGGTTGTGAAATTTGCACTCTCCTCAGTACGTCATATCTTTAAATAGAGGTAGCGAGTCGCTACGGAGACGATAAAACCGAGGAGTAGTGCAAAATGGCTAAAGTTCTGGTGCTTTATTATTCCATGTACGGACACATTGAAACCATGGCGCAGGCGGTGGCTGAAGGGGCAAGCAAGGTACAAGGCGCGGAGGTTATCGTTAAGCGCGTACCAGAAACAATGCCACCTGACATCTTCGCAAAAGCCGGGGGTAAAACGCAGAACACGCCCGTTGCAACCCCACAGGAACTGCCAGAATACGACGCGATTATTTTTGGTACCCCCACACGTTTTGGCAACATGTCCGGTCAAATGCGCACCTTCCTGGATCAAACCGGCGGACTGTGGGCTTCCGGCGCGCTGTACGGCAAACTCGCCAGTGTTTTTAGTTCAACCGGAACCGGCGGCGGTCAGGAACAAACCATTACATCGACCTGGACCACTCTGGCGCATCACGGCATGGTGATTGTTCCCATCGGTTATGCCGCACAGGAATTGTTTGACGTTTCACAGGTTCGCGGGGGAACGCCTTATGGCGCGACCACCATTGCAGGCGGTGATGGCTCACGACAGCCAAGCCAGCAGGAACTCTCTATTGCGCGCTACCAGGGCGAATATGTCGCGGGCCTGGCAGTAAAACTTAACGGCTAATCTTCAACAGGAGGATTCGAATGCCAACTCAAGAAGCGAAAGCTCATCGCGTCGGCGAATGGGCAAGTCTGCGTAATACGTCACCCGAAATAGCCGAGGCCATTTTTGAAGTCGCCCGGTACGACGAAAAACTGGCGGAAAAGATTTGGGAAGAAGGCAGCGATGAAGTGTTGATCAAGGCCTTCAATAAAACAGATAAAGATTCGCTCTATTGGGGCGAGCAAACCATCGATCGTAAAAACGTGTAGCACGCACTCCCCCGTTCACACGGGGGAGCCTTTCCTTCATTTAGTTTGCCGCGTCGTTCAGCACACGATCAAACTTGTCTATCGGGCAGAATCCATTCGAATCTATCGGGCACCCTTTAAGCTCCAGCGTCACACGCTGCGCCGGTGAGTTAAGCGTCAGAACCTGTGCATTACGCAACTGCTGCGAACTCTGGTACACATACTCAATCTTCATCAGGTCGCGATTGCCTTTGCTGTCATGCCAGCGCTGGAACACAATCTTACCGCCAATCGGCGTACGCTCATTCTGGTTATGGAGCTGATACGGTTTGAAATCCAGCGCGGTCAATAGCGACGCAATGTTTGAGTCATGGCCGACCAGGACGGTGATTTTCGGTGCGCTATTACGCTCACTCACCAGTGCTTTATCAATGTATTTCACCAACGGTTTGGCCACATTACGCGCCACCTCGCCGGAGGTAAACAGGCTATCCTGATAGCCGTTCTTCAGTTTCGACAGCACTTTCCATTGTTGGTCGGTTTTAATCTCACCCCAGGCCACTTTTTCCATCGGGAACCCTTCGTAATACTGCAACGTAAAGGCATCGACCAGTGAATTCCCCACCTTCAATGGCCCTGAAACACCGGGCTCTTGTTGGTATTTCGCGCTAAAACTGTCTTTGGCATCGAGAAGCGAACATTGCTGTTTTTCTTTGCAGGACGGCGAGTCTTTGTAGTTCGTCATCTGCTCCAGCAACTGATAGCTCTCATTAAGATGCATCTGGCTGCGCTCTTTTTCCATCGCGAGAACCGCTTTCTCGCTAAACGCGGCAGATTCATCGGTGATCACCGGGTTAAAGGTTGGGTCCATGGTGCCCATTTTTTCCTGATGATGTACAGGGATGTCGCACCCCGGGAATGCCCCGGTGATAAAGAACTGCGCTGTCGCCACCGTACGTTGCAGGCTGTTAGCGTAGGTGTAGACCGCATCCGGCGCCGGGCATTCGCCTGACTTCACCATCCCCTGCTCTGCCAGCCACTCACGCATATAATGGCCCATATACACTTCCAGCACCCCACCTTTGGTGGTGAGTTGACCGCCAGGCACATCCCATTCCGGCCACTTATTGGGCGTCGATTGTTCAAGGACGCTGCCATTATTAGCCAACGGCGCGCGCAAATTATGCCGGCTCATCATTAACACTTGTTGCAGTTGATAACCTTCCGGTGTGGCCTGCGCCTGTGCAAAACCAGACACCAATAAAACCCCTGCCACACTTGTCGCGAGTAACGATTTTTTCATCCCTACAACCTCTTGTTGTTATCAAATTTTTCTAAGTGTGACAGAAATATGACTTTTTTCCGGGAACGCATTCGCAAAACGGAAGATTTACCGCAGCGCCGTAATGCCAAAGTGAAGCTGGAGTTTGCGGATACCCAGCGGTGTAAAGGTGACCTGGCGACTGCCGGTTGTGGTGGTTATCCATCGCTGTTGCCCGAACCAGGTCAACAGGGCGGCGCCGAGTGCGCCCCCGGTGTGGTAGCGCCGCTCGCTCCAGTCCAGACAGGCACAACAGCGCTTTCTGCGCGACACGCCAGCGCCGACCTCAATGCCTATTTCGGCGAGTTTTTCCTGTCCCAGTGGCGTTAACGCATCGCCCTGTGCCGTTATCCATTGTCGGGAAATCAGGGTGTCAAAAAGCATGACGGCGATTTCTCCGGCAAGATGGTCATAACAGGTGCGGGCATGGCGTAAACTGCGTGGCGTGGCAATTTTACGGGGTGTGGAAGACGCCCACGCCACCCCCATTAGCCGTTCCAGTAATTGTGCAATCTCTGCGCTGGCCAGCCGAAAATAGCGATGCCGTCCCTGAGCCAGTGAGACAACAAATCGCTGCTCACATAAGCGCGCCAGATGCGCGCTGGCGGTGGAGGCTGAAACATCCGCCACCGCACTGAGTTCCGTCGCCGTCCACGCGCGCCCATCCATTAAGGCGCTCAGCATGCGTGAGCGCGACTTATCCGCCATCACCGCAGCGGTCAGCGCCATCCTTGATTCGAGTTCGAACTCCTCTTCATTTTCTGAAATAAACGACGTCATAAGCCCCTCTTTAATCTGACACCGTGAGTTTAAGACCGGAATATTCGGGGCGACCACCGGATTTGGCGTCCCTCCGGGAACCAAATTCCGGTATTTCCCCTCAATCATTGGCTTAAGTAAACGGTGTGACTCTTTAACCCGGATAATCTGCATTGACCCTGGCATGGAATCCCCGCAAAGTCACGATGGCACTTATACCGCACGCAGTATCATTTCGAGCCCCAATCCCATCAGGCAGAGTAAAAAGCAGCGTTTAAACACTGACGGTGAAATCACCCGACGAACACGGGTGCCGATCCACTGCCCGACGAGCGCGGGAATAATGGCGAATGCCGATAAAGTGACAGACTGAACCGGTAGCGCACCGTGCCACCACAATCCGAGCGCCAGTGCCAGCGTTGAGAAGGTGAAAGAGATGCCCAACGCCTGTACCAGTTCCTCTTTCTCAAAACCGAGGGACTGGAGCCACGGCACTGCGGGCATCACGAAAACACCGGTGCCGCCGGTCAGCAACCCCGTCACCGCCCCCACCATCATCGAAACCGGTTTTTCACGTTGCGTGCTGACCCGGATGCGTTTCCCGGCCAGCGTCCACAGCGCGTAAATAATCAGCGCGATGCCAAGCGCCAGTTGAGTACGCCGGGTGTCGCCGCCCGCAATCCAGACGCTGGCAAGCAATGTGGCGACAACGACCATCGAAAGCATCGGCCAGAGACGTTTAAGCAGTGTCCGGGTATTGCCTCCACCGCCGAATTGAAACAGATTGCTTACCAGTGACGGTAACAGCAGCATTGCGGCGGCAGCGACCGGGGAAACCAGCGCCCCCAGAATCCCCATCGCCACGGTGGGAAGCCCCATACCGGTGACGCCTTTCACCATCCCTGCCAGCACAAAGGTAGCGGTAATCATCAACATCAGGTAAAACCCGGACTCCCAGAATACGCCCATACGTTGTCCTCCAGAAAAAAGCCGATAGGCGATAATGTCCGTTATTCTCTGGGCTTACTTCGTTGGGGAGCGAAATATGGCTTCCGGGGATGAGGCGATGAAGTGTCTGGCTGAAATACGGCAGGCATGGAAAAATGCCGGGTTTCCCCGGCACGCTTTCAGAACGCGTTAGCCCACCATAATCGAAGTTTCATCCCCCAGTAGCTGGTCCAGCCGCTGGTGGTCGAAACAACCTCACCCTTTGAGACGATCACCAGCGTCGGCGTTACGCTGATTTCCCAGCGTCGGGATATCTCGCCGCTCGCATCATTGATAACCGGGAAAGTGACATTTTTGCGCGTCAGCCAGCGGGAGACGTCGGCCTCGCTGCCAGAACGTAGCGCAATGGTCATCACGTTTACCCCTTCCTGGTGAAGCCGTGCAACATCCGGGGTCGTGAAACGACAAACGCTGCACCAGCTTGCCCAAAAATAGAGCAAGACCGGTTTCTCTTCGCTGAGTTTCCCCAGGGTGACCGTTTCCCCGTCCACCGTTTGCAGCGGCGTGCTGTCAAAGGAAGGCGGAACCTGTGGCGCGCGCCAGACATCGACCAGCACCGTGACGACGACCAGTAGCGCCAGCAAGATAAGCCCTTCACGCAGCCAGCGCCGCAACTTACTGACCATTGGCCGCCGCCAGTTTCTCTTTGACGACCTCTTCCAGCGTCTCCCAGGGCACGGCGCCTGGGATCATTTCGTCCCCGATGATGGTCGCGGGCGTCCCCTGAACCCCCACCAGCCGGGCAAGTTGCAGGTTGGTACTCAGGGTTTCGTTGCTTTTTTCATCCAGCGTTACCGCTGCCGCGCCGGATTTTTCCTGCGCCTGTGCAATGCTGGCGGCGGTGTGATATCCCCGTTTCTGCATCAGTTTTTCATGCAGCGCCAGGAACTGTTCAGGATGTTCGCGCCAAGTCGTCAGCGCCGTTCGCGCCGACAGCACCGAGCTTTCCCCCTTAAAGGGCAAAGGCTTAATCACCACCGCGACCTGAGGATATTTCTGCACAATCTTTTCCAGCATCGGATCAAGCTGTTTGCAGTAGGGGCAGTTGTAGTCCGTAAAGTTGATGAGCGTCAGCGTCGCCTTTTTCGCGCCAATGCGCGGACTGGCTGGATCGTTAAATAAGGCTTCCTGGATAAGCGCTTCAATCTGCTTTTCTTGCTCAGGGGTAAACGGTGCGGCCTCTTGCGCCAGACTCAGGCCAGTAAACAGAGTGAAGAACAGAATAATCAGGTATTTCATGGCATAACTCCTTTTGCGTTTACCAGCGTTTGCAGAACCATGTCCTGCGTCAGTAAGGTAGGTAACGCCTGGCCGTCCGGTATTCCGGGGCCATAAATTTGGTTAAAGGGCACGGCGACGCGGCCACGCTTTTTCAGAAAATCAGACAACTCAGCGGAAGGCAGCGTCCAGTCGCCGCGCAGGGCGACAACGTCCGGCTGTTGCAGCGCCTTCTGCACTGTCTCTTTTTGCAATACGTTGTATTTATTGACCTTACAGGTAATGCACCAGTCTGCGGTGACGTCGATAAACACCCGTTTATTTTGTGCCAGCGCCTGCTGAATGGCCTGCTCGCTCAGGGGTTGCCAGACCACGCTCTCTTTTGTCGGGGTGTGAGTAGATAATCCAAAGTGCGGCAGCAGAAGCGTTGCCAGCCAGATGGCCGATCCCAGCATCATCAAACCCAGCAGGCGTCGTAGCCCGTTCATCCAGCGACCGGGACGGGGCAGACTCAACGCCAGGCCGGGGCGCAGCGCGACCATCAGCCACGGCACGCTCATCCCTAATCCAAGTGCGAGAAACAGTCCCCACAGCGTCGGAAGCGGCGCGGTCAGCGCCACCGCCACCGCGGTGCCGAGGAACGGCGCGCTACACGGCGTTGCCAGCAGAGTGGCAAACGCCCCCTGCCAGAAGTGACCGGACATCCCGTTACCGCCCTGGGTCGCCAGTCGGGTTGTCATTGCCGAAGGAAGCCGGAATTCAAACAGTCCAAACAGGCTGGCGCTGAAGGTCAGCATCACCACCACCATGACGCCAATAAACCACGGATTCTGGAACTGAATGCCCCAGCCGAGCGCCTGATTCGTCAAGCGCAGCACGGTCATCAGCAGCGCCAGCGCCATGAAAGAGGTGATAATTCCCGCCACCGACGCGAGGAATTGCCGCCGCACCTGTTGTCGGTTTTTCTCCTCCACCAGCAACACGGAGCCGAGTTTCATCCCCAGCACGGGCAACACGCAGGGCATCAAATTGAGAATTAGCCCCCCCAGTAACGCCATCAGAACCACTTGCCAGAGCGGCAAGGCAGCGTTTTCTGTCACTGGCGCGGAAGCGGCACCTACCGGGAGCGTGCTCTCCTGCGCAATCCCCTCGTTGACCAATACCAGCGTGACGCTCTTCCCGCGAAGATCTGGCGCCCCCTCTCCCCAGCTATCGCGCACAGGGATCGTCGCCTGAAGTGTCGTCCCCGAAATCTGGAGCTGAGGTTTACCGAATTCCGCGTCATCGACAGTATCGAGATACACCCCTGGGGTTGACCAGCCGTCTGCACGCTCGGCTTCAACCACCAGTTCCCCGGCGCGCGCGCCAACGGTAATGGAATCGGTCAGTCCCTGAGACAAAGGGACTCGCCCCATCGCCTGAGCAAAGTCATGGGCAAAGGTCGTATCCTGGTGGGACGGCGGCACGGAAAACGCATAATCGGTCAGCAAACAGACGTTGCTGCACGTTGAGAGCGTCAGGATGCCCTCGATCTTCTCCGGCGCTTTTCCCCTAATCACCAGCGGAAAGCTGACCTGGTCGTGATATCCCTGAGTGGTCAGATTCGCCACTTCAAAACGCGAAGGCGTTGGCCAGAACCAGTCGACATCGGGCATCTCACCTTTCCAGGTAATCGCCGGGGCAACGCCGCCCTCTCCAGGCGAGCGCCAGTAGGTCTTCCAGCCGTTTTCCAGCTTGACCTCCAGCAACAGGCGGGTTTCGCCCTGCGCGGTGGTATCGGCACGCAGTTGCACACGGGCATGGTCATTCTCGGGTGAACGCAGCCAGCCGTCGTCTGCCGCCCAGGATACGGGCAGCCATAGCAATAACAGACAGAACAGCATCTGCCTGAAAACAAGAATCATATTTTTTCTCCATGAATAATTAACTAACCGTTAGCACTAACCGGTCTGTCATTCACGGAAAACGCAAAAGCGGAGATGAACTCTGAGTGTGGGGGGCGAGATGGCTCGCGGAGGGAAAAATGGCAGGCGAATAACCCGCAGGGGCGCCAGCAGCGCAAAGAGCAGGCAAAGAACCAGAATCGCCCCTTCGAACATCACCGGCGGCGACGCCAGCAGTGATTTTGCGCTAAGTTCGCAGGGTGTGACTGACGACGTGGCTTCTTCTGACGGTGCATCCGGCACAACGGCCACGACAGTCGCGGCGGTTTCCATCTGCAACGCGTGCAGGCCCGCCATGCGCTGCGCGGTGCAAATCATCACCACGACACATGCCAGACACAGAAACCACCATCCCATCCGTTGTTGTTTCGCCATTACACCCTCACTGATTGACGCGGGTTATCTTAGCCCCTGGGGAGGTTTTGGCAACCTTTGGGCTGTAAAGTTATGTCCACAGCCTGATTTCGTGCCCGCAATCCCCTTTCGGCCCCCTGTTCCCGTGGATTCATTTCATTCATCAAAATGATGTTTTACTGTTTGCAGACACGTTTCTTAGGATTACCCTACACTTAACGGTGATGTCTTTTCAGGGGATTTCCTTTGCATGCCGTGATTTACGAGAGAGAACGCTATGGAATTAAAGGATTATTACGCCATTATGGGCGTAAAACCGACGGACGATCTCAAGACTATCAAGACCGCCTATCGCCGACTGGCCCGTAAGTACCATCCTGATGTCAGCAAAGAACCCGATGCCGAAACCCGCTTTAAAGAGGTTGCTCAGGCGTGGGAAGTGCTCAGTGATGAACAGCGCCGGGCAGAGTATGACCAGTTGTGGCAACATCGCAACGACCCACAATTTAACCGCTCGTTCCAGCAAAGCGAAAACCAGAGAGACAACACCGAAGATTTCGATGATATTTTCTCGTCAATTTTTGGTCAGCATGCCCGACAATCTCGCCAGCGCCCGGCAACCCGGGGGCACGATATCGAGATTGAAGTGGCAATATTTCTCGAAGAAACGCTGACTGAACACGCGCGAACCGTCAGTTATACCGTGCCGGTGTATAACGCATTTGGCCTTGTAGAGCGGGAAATTCCCAAAACGCTGAACGTAAAAATCCCGGCAGGTGTTGGAAATGGGCAGCGTATTCGTCTCAAGGGCCAGGGAACGCCAGGTGAAAACGGCGGCCCCAATGGCGATCTGTGGCTGGTTTTCCATATTGCGCCGCATCCACTGTTTGACATCGTCAATCAGGATCTGGAGATAGTGCTGCCGCTGGCGCCGTGGGAAGCCGCACTGGGCGCCAAAGTCACCGTGCCAGGGCTAAAAGAGAGCATTTTGCTAACGATCCCACCGGGTAGCCAGGCGGGACAGCGTTTGCGCATCAAGGGCAAGGGACTGGTCAGCAAAAAGCATACTGGCGACCTGTATGCGGTAATTAAGATTGTGATGCCGCCAAAACCAGACGCCGCAGCGGCGGCCCTCTGGCAACAACTGGCGCAGACACAACCGTCCTTTGAACCGCGCAAAGAGTGGGGGAAAGCATAATGGCGAACGTGACCGTCACCTTTACCATCACCGAATTTTGTCTGCATACCGGTGTGTCAGAAGACGAACTTTACGAAATTGTCGGCCTGGGCGTGATTGAGCCCTATGAGCACAAAGCCGTTCCCTGGCAATTCGACGACCATGCCGCCGCCGTCGTGCAACGCGCCTTGCGGTTGCGACACGAACTGGCGCTGGACTGGCCAGGCATTGCCGTTGCGCTCACCTTACTGGAAGAGAATGCGCAATTAAGGCAGGAAAACCGATTACTGCGCCAGAGGCTTTCACGCTTTATTACGCATCCATAATTTCAGAGCAGCGTAATCTGCCCTTGCTACATCGGGACGGTTACGCTGCACACACCGACAGGAAAACGGAAACGGGCTGTGGAACGCTGTCGGGCATGGTGATGACGTTGCGAGGAACTTCTGAAACTCACCCTCAGAAACCGCCAGTGTGGTTTCATTACCAAAACTCGCCTTGCCTCTCAGATACTGTAGCGCCGCCGTATTTATGGCGTTCCTCTCAGTCTGCAATACGATTTTTTCGCATCAATGAAGAGAGAGACAATCAGTAATAAAATATATGATTACGCATGAATATATCACTGCCATGAAATCTCTTTTTATCAGATCCTAAAATTAAGCCTGTATTACGCTAAATACCTACCCCCTAAAGAAAGCGCATAAGAATGGAATTTACCGCCCCTAAAACATTCACAAAAAGAATATCAAAAACACTATCATCACTTTATTTTTTACGTTGTTTGAAAATTACACCGGTGTCGTTCTGATATTCACAGAATATGACACGCACAGGCGACGCTTCTTAAATTAAAAAGCCCTGACAGCAGTACAAAAACCAGGGTGAGATTTACAACCATCCGTTTGAATTAGAACCAATTATTTATTATTTGTATAAAACAACCCGAACACAAAATCTAAAAAAATCGATATTTCACTTTGCCCGAATCGCTAAAGTCACTGATAATGCGTCAGTCCGCACCCCCAAAATGGCGTAATATTCTCTATGCTACATTTATTTGCTGGCCTGGATTTTTATACCGGGTCAATGCTTTTACTTGCTCTGGTCTTTGTTCTGTTTTACGAGGCAATTAACGGATTTCACGATACCGCCAATGCGGTAGCGACTGTCATCTATACGCGCGCAATGCGGCCACAGTTGGCGGTCATTATGGCTGCGTTTTTTAATTTTTGTGGCGTCCTGCTGGGCGGGCTCAGCGTCGCCTACGCCATTGTCCATATGCTACCGACAGACTTGCTGCTCAACATGGGCTCGTCGCATGGACTCGCGATGGTCTTTTCGATGTTGCTGGCAGCGATTATCTGGAACCTGGGCACCTGGTATTTCGGCCTGCCCGCCTCCAGTTCCCACACGCTGATCGGCGCGATTATCGGGATCGGGTTAACCAACGCATTGATGACGGGCACATCAGTGGTCGACGCGTTAAACATCCCGGCGGTGATGAATATCTTTGCTTCGCTCGTCGCCTCTCCTGTTGTCGGAATGGTGATTGCAGGGGGGCTTATCTTCTTGCTGCGTCGCTACTGGAGCGGCACCAAAAAACGCGCGCGCATCCACCGACTCCCGGAGGAACGAAAAAAGAAAGGCGGTAAAAAGAAGCCTCCTTTCTGGACGCGTATCTCATTAATTTCCTCCGCTGCTGGCGTGGCATTTTCTCATGGCGCAAATGATGGTCAGAAAGGAATTGGTCTGGTGATGCTGGTACTGGTGGGGATCGCGCCTGCCGGTTTTGTCGTCAACATGAACGCCACCGGATACGAAATAACCCGCACCCGTGACGCGATTAGCAATCTGGAAACCTACTTGCAGCAGCATCCCGATCAGCTGAAGCAGGTCACTGACAAAGCGCTACCGCTGGCGGCGTCAACGGCGGATACCACACAGCCGATGGCGTTTCATTGTCACCCGGCAAACACGATGGATGCCCTTAACCGCGTCAAAACGCTCCTGCCCGCGAATTTAGAGAGTTACGACGCGTTAAGCCTTCCACAGCGCGGTCAATTGCGGCGCATTATGCTGTGTATCTCCGATACGGCGAATAACATCGCGAAACTGCCAGCGCTCAACAGTAACGACGTTCATCGGTTGAAGAGGTTGAAAACCGATATACTGAGCACAATTGAATATGCACCAGTCTGGATAATCATGGCGGTCGCGCTGGCACTGGGTATTGGCACTATGATTGGCTGGCGTCGCGTGGCAACCACTATCGGCGAAAAGATCGGTAAAAAAGGCATGACCTATGCTCAGGGGATGTCCGCACAGGTCACAGCCGCAGTCTCCATCGGTCTTGCCAGTTACATCGGTATGCCCGTTTCCACAACGCATGTCCTCTCTTCTGCCGTCGCGGGAACGATGATTGTCGATGGCGGAGGCTTACAGCGAAAAACCGTGACCAGCATTGCTATGGCCTGGGTGTTCACGTTGCCTGCGGCGATTCTACTCTCCGGGATCCTTTACTGGGCTTCCCTGCAACTTCTCTGACGTTACGGGCCATTTAAAGGCACTGGACAGGCGTTGTATGCCCGGTTCGCAAACCGGGCATACAACGCGATAAACGCATAATGAAGAGGCCGACTCACCGCCAGATTATTGAGGGATGTGATGGTAACCGCAGGCGGTCATAAACTCCGCTATCGCTTTTTCCGCATCCATCAGCACCTCATCCAGCGACTTATTGGCATCAATATCAACCAGTTTCGCGCCACCAAACGTCAGTTGCGGCGTTATCGCTATCTTTTTAGCCAGCGCTTCTCTGCGATGATCGGGTTTGCGCGCACAGGCAACGTTGAGATCAACATTCAGTTTTATCACCAGGTCGGGCTGGTGACTGGCCATCCAGTGAAACGCCTTACGTTCAAGCTCCGCCAGCCAGGAAATAAAACGACTCCCTTCAGCATCGGCAGGAAAAACAGTGCCATCGTAAGCGCCAGGAATTTGCACCTGAGGAAAACGGTCAGTTAATACAATTAACCCGCGACGGCGACATGCCAGCATATGACGAAAACGCAGTAACCGGCGAAGCACGAAGGACATAATAACGAAAGCGGGAACCGGGCCGGGCAATTTTTTTGCCGTTTTAACCTTATTACGCTCAATAGCTTTACCCAATGACTTTCCCATTAAGGGTAATTTAACCACTGCGCGCCCGACATTTCCCGCCTGCTTACCTAAATGTACTCTTTCCGCCGGGCCATATTTCTGCAAGCAAGTAATAAGATATTCACAAACCGTTGACTTCCCTGAACCATCGCTGCCAATGACCGCTATTAGCGGAGGTTTTATTGATTGCATAAATACACCTTCACTTAAAATATTCGTTATGAATATTTCCTTGTTAATATATCGTCGAGGATATGATTGTTAATACTAAAACCACAATTAGTTATTGTCACAACTTTACCGAACAGATATTCTGAGCACAGGACAGGTAATATACAATCATTTCTTTAATACTGGATTTTTCGTGAGTCAATATACTATTCCTACTATTAATCCCCCTTTCGCGCGGGTGATTGCAATAGTCGGCTGCGATGGTTCAGGTAAATCAACCCTGGCAACCAGCCTGGTTAATCATTTGGCATCCTACATGCCGACAAAACTGCTTTATCTGGGGCAGTCTTCTGGTCGTATTGGTGAATGGATCGAACATTTGCCATTAATCGGAGCCTGTTTTGGTCGTTACCTGCGGGCAAAAGCGATGCGCGTTCACGACGCCCCCTCCGCACCGCCCGGGAATGTGACGGCATTGGTGATCTTTTTGCTCTCCTGCTGGAGAGCGTACAAATTTCGCAAAATGTTGACGCAAAGTCGGCAGGGAACCTTAATCATCGTCGATCGTTATCCTCAGGTAGAAGTGCCTGGGTTCCGTTTTGACGGGCCGCAGTTGGCAAAAAACCCCGGCGGTAATCGCTGGGTACGGTTCCTGAAAGCAAACGAAATCAAATTGTATCAGTGGATGGCCTCCTGGCTGCCCCTGCTGCTGATCAGGCTGGATATCGATGAACAAACCGCCTTCTCGCGAAAGCCTGACCATCAACTTTCCGTGCTTCACGAGAAGGTCATCGTCACGCCACAGCTCGCGTTCAACGGGGCGCCGATCCTCGAACTGGACGGTCGCGGTGCGGCAGACAACATTCTTGCTGAGTCATTACGCGCAATTCAGACCGTCCTTGGCGATCCCCGGATCGGGTTCGCTTTTCCCTTTAGAGACTGAACGACATGGATATGAACACGTTGAGCTCGCTCAATTCACCGCCGCCTGAATACATACCAGGGCTTATCGCAGTGGTGGGTTGCGACGGTACCGGCAAATCCACGCTGACAACCGATCTGGTCAAAAATCTGCAAACAAAGTGGGTGACCGAACGCCGATATTTAGGACTCGTCTCCGGAGAGGATGGCGACAAAATCAAGCGTCTGCCGCTGATTGGCACATGGCTTGAGCGACGCCTGGCGGCGAAATCGTCAAAAACGCAAAACATGAGTACTCGCGCGCCCGCGCTCTGGGCGGCGCTAATAATGTACGGTTTCTCGTTACGCAGGATGGCCAATCTGCGCAAGGTACGGCGACTCGCGCAAAGCGGCGTGCTGGTGATCAGCGATCGCTATCCCCAGGCCGAAATTTCGGGCTTTCACTATGACGGGCCGGGCATTGGCGTAGAACGCGCGAAGGGATGGGTGAAAACACACATGGCGAAACGCGAGTCCCGGCTGTATCGGGAGATGGCGCGTTACCGCCCCGAACTCATCATTCGCCTTGATATTGATATTGATACGGCATTCTCCCGTAAGCCCGACCATGACTTCGAGGAGTTGCGCGACAAAATCGACGTCATGGTGAAGATTACTTACAACGGCTCCAGAATTCTCGATCTCGACGCCAGAGCGCCCTATCGCGAGGTACTGGAGAAAGCGCTGCAAGCCGCATCCGTTGCTGCCGCGGATTCTCAGCGCAAGAGCGCCATAAAGTGACGATTCCATCGCCCCCGTCCGGAGTCGGGTTGCTGCCATTGCTCAATGATTTTCGAACGCAGGCGCGACAATCGTTGCGGGCCTGCACGTGTGCGCTGGGCGGGTTTGTCCCTGCTAAGTGATTATCTACCTGGTCTGGCGGTTTTTTCCCATGAAAAAGTGGTTTGCCGATGGCGCTTTTCGCACCATCATTCGTAACAGCGCCTATTTAGGCTCCAGCAATGTGGTGAGTGCCCTGCTGGGTTTACTGGCACTTTCCTGTGCGGGTAAAGGCATGACACCGGCGATGTTTGGTGTGCTGGTCATTATTCAGTCTTATACCAAAGGCATCAGCGATTTTGCCAAATTCCAGACGTGGCAACTGGTCGTTCAGTACGGCACGCCCGCGCTGGAAAGCAATAATCCGCAGCAGTTCCGCGATGTTATCTCATTTTCCTTTGGCCTGGATATCGCCAGCGGCGCCGTGGCGATACTCGTTGGGATGCTGCTGCTGCCGTTTCTTTCGCAGTCGTTAGGCCTCGATGCAGACAGTTTCTGGCTCGCAATGCTCTACTGCACGTTGATCCCGTCAATGGCCTCATCGACGCCTACGGGGATTCTGCGGGCGGTGAACCGCTTTGATTTGATTGCCATCCAGCAGGCAACAAAACCCTTTCTGCGCGCGCTTGGCAGTCTTATCGCCTATTTCGGCGACTATGGATTTGCCGGTTTCGTGATCACCTGGTATGCCTCAAACCTGGTCGGCGGCACTATGTACTGGTGGTTCGCCGCGCGGGAACTTCGCCGCAGGAACATCCACAATGCGCTACGACCACGTCTGTTTGAATCGGCGCGCCGCATTAAAGGCGCGTGGAGTTTCGTCTGGGCGACCAACGTTGCCCACTCGATCTGGGCTGCGCGCAATTCGTGCAGCACCGTGTTAGTGGGGATTGTTCTGGGCCCCGCCGCCGCCGGGCTGTTTAAAATCGCAATGACCTTTTTTGATGCGACAGGCACCCCAGCCAAGCTGCTCGAAAAAAGCTTTTATCCTGAAGTCATGCGTTTAGATCCGCGCAGCAAAAAGCCGTGGCAACTGGGGATTAAATCAGCGTTGTTAGCGGGTGGGATCGGCATCGCCGTAGCGCTTGTGGTCGTGATTGTCGGCAAGCCTCTCATTTCGCTCGTTTTTGGCATTAAATATCTTCAGGCATATGACCTCATACAGGTCATGCTTGGCGCGATTATCGTGTCGATGCTGGGCTTTCCTCAGGAATCGTTGCTGCTTATGGCGGGCAAACAGCGTGCTTTCCTGACCGCGCAGACGATTGCCTCCATCGCCTATATTGTCCTGCTGGTGGGACTGTCGCATCACTTTGGCGTGCTCGGTGCTGCTTTTGCCTACTTCGGCGGACAGAGCCTGGATGTGCTGCTTTCCCTGATACCAACGTTATACGCCTATCGCCATCGCCATTTGCTGAAATTCACGAAGGCCAAAGAGAACCCTTAATGACACGCGAAACATTCTCACCGGATATTCTGCAACGCCTGTTTGTGGCCGTAGAAGAAGATGACATCGTCGATCAACATGCCAGGCTGCCTGAAATTATTCACCCGTATTGCACTGATGAAAATATTCAACGCTGTTATGCCTTATGCCTGCAGTTTTGGGAGACGGGTGTTTCCCGAAAGGACTTACTGCATTTAGTACTAAAGCAACTGAAAGGCGCCGGGTTATCTGAGAAAGAACGGATACAATACAAATATATTCGCGCACGTTATAAGCATTTACGTTTTGCCCTGCGACTTTATCGAAAAAGTCACTATTCTGGCCGGTTATTCAGTAAAACGACCGTTTTTCTGGGGCATTTTCAGGATGGGTTTCGTAATGGGAATAAAGATATTATCGCCACGTATGGAAAACGGTTGCGTATTTGCCTTAGCCTCCCCGTCTGGATGCTCGTCCAGTATTCCCTGCGCCATAGCCAGTTAGAAACGACAAGTGGATTTATCGCCTACTGCCAGGCACAACTGCGCACGCTGCAAACGCTCATTGCTAAACCGAAACTGACGGGAAGCGAATTCCATGTTATTCGAAAAATTATTAGCCAGCAGGTTTCTTACTACGACACCTTACGCTCTCTGGATCCGGACAATCAGGATGCCCGCTCAGTTTCCCGCTATCTGGCCGCGATTAATGGCCTGATGGGAGACAGGCATGATGAAATGGTGGCGGATGATATGGAAATGCGAATCCCCTACGATGAACCTTGTGTACTGGACAGCAATATACGTGAGCGTATAGCGCATTTTCTCGCACATTATCCTCTGTAGGTTTATCGCCTTATGGCTCCCCTTACTGACCAGCGAAATAAAGGATATATGATGCTGCTACGTCCATTATTGGTTGTTTCATTCCTGCTCTCTCCCCTGCTGGCGTCCGCGCATAACTTTGTCGTCGGCAAGTCGGTACACCCCATCAGTATTACCGATCGCGGTGAACTGCTTCTGGATAATCACGATGAGTTTAGCTACCGGAACTGGAATAGCTGCGAACTGGCGGGAAAAGTGCGCATTATTCAATACATCGCCGGGCGAACGTCCGCCAAAAAGAAAAATTCACTGCTGATTAAAGCGGTCAAGTTAGCGAATTTTCCTCAGGACCGCTTTCAACCCACCACCATCGTCAATACCGACGATGTGATCTTTGGTTCCGGTTTTTTCGTCCTGGGTAAAATTGAAAAAAACAAACGCCGCTACCCGTGGGCGCAATTTATTATCGACAGCGAGGGATTAGGGCGAAAAGCCTGGCAACTTAATGAAATGAGTTCAACCATTCTGGTGCTGGATAAAGAGGGGCACATTTTATGGGCCAAGGATGGCAATCTGACACCGAAAGAGGTGCAACAGGTCATCTCGATGGTACGAAACGTGATTGGTGAACCGGGCCCTCTATGAATTTAATTGAGCGCTACATCATGACCGGCATTCGTCGACTGGTGGTGACCATCATTGGTTTTCTGATCTTTATTTTCGCCAGCTATTCCGCTCAGCGCTATCTTACTGAAGCGGCCAACGGTACGTTAGCGCTTGCCGTCGTATTGGATGTTGTTTTCTATAAGATACTGATCGCACTTGAGATGCTGTTACCCGTCGGCCTGTATGTCTCCGTCGGCGTGACCCTCGGCCAGATGTATACCGATTCGGAGATAACAGCCATATCCGCCTCAGGTGCCAGTCCGCTACGCCTTTATATCGCCGTGATGTTTCTCGCCATTCCGTTGAGTATTCTGGTTACGCTCCTCTCTATGTACGGCAGACCCTGGGCCTACGCGCAAATTTATCAGTTAGAGCAACAGTCACAATCTGAGCTTGATGTCCGTCACTTGCAGGCCAAAAAGTTTAATATTAATAACAACGGGAGGATGATCCTTGCCCAGCAAATCATTCCCGCCTCTGCACATCTCAATGATGCGCTGATTTACACCGCCTCAGGGAACAAAACTAATGTATTCAGGGCTCAGGTTGTTGATGTTGTCGACGCATCGCCCACGACGCCTTCCGTCATGCTGCACTCAGGCACGGCCTATGTGCTGGCGCATCAGGGCAGCGAGGATAACGAACAGATTTATCGTCACCTCCGACTGCACCTCAAGCCGCTCGACCAGAATGAGGATGTCAAACGCAAAGCCAAATCCATAGCAACGCTATCTCACTCGACGGTTCCCGCGGATATCGCAGAACGGCAGTGGCGGGAAAGTCGCGGCGTTTGTGCATTTTTAATGGCGTTGCTGGCGATCTCGTTAAGCCGCGTCAAGCCGCGCCAGGGCCGGTTTTCAACGCTTTTCCCGCTCACCCTGTTATTTATTGTCATTTTTTATGGCGGTAACATTTGTCGCACTCTGGTTGCCAACGGTGCGCTTCCCGTCATTCCGGGAGTGTGGTTGGTTCCCCTACTCATGCTTGTCGGCGTGTTGATTCTGGTGATCCGCGACTTTGCTCTCCTGGAGAATCTACGCCGATGAAGATCTTCAGCCGCTATTTACTCCGCCATATCTTTATTGGATTTGCTGCCGCCGCAGGATTATTGCTTCCGCTCTTTACCACCTTCAATCTGATCAACGAACTTGATGACGTGAATCCTGGTGGATACCGCTGGACGCAAGCGGTGATTGTCGTGTTAATGACATTACCCAGAACCCTCATCGATCTTGGCCCCTTCATCGCACTGCTCGGGGGTATCGTCGGTTTAGGCCAACTGTCGAAAAGCATGGAGTTAACCGCAATCCGTACAACGGGATTCTCCATTTTCAGAATCGCGATGGTAGCACTGTGCGCTGGACTGATGTTGAGCTTCGCCCTCAGCGCAACCGACGAGTGGATTGCGTCGCCGCTACAACAACGGGCGGTGCAATTAAAAAACCGCGCCGATGCGCTTGATAGCAGTAACAATCTGGCGGGAAACATTCTGTGGGCACGGCGAGATAATGAGTTTGTCACAATCAACGCTCTGGATGAGCAGAACCAGGCTACTGGCATTGAGTTGTTTTACTACCGGCCCGACCGTTCGCTGGAAACCTATATTTATGCACAGACAGCCACAATTTCAGATAGCAGGACGTGGGTGTTGCATGGCGTTAATCAGAAAAAATGGATAAATGGGAAAGAGACGACAGAAACAATAGCAAACTTGCCGTGGCAATCCCTTTTTGCGGACATGAGTCTGGTGGAACTCACCCTGCCCGGTAATAGCTTTTCGATTACGCAACTCAATCATTATATTGCCTGGCTGAAAAAGACGAACCAACCCAGTAACGAATTTAAGCTGGCGTTATGGCAAAAGCTGGGATATCCCCTGTTAACCCTGGCGATGATTTTACTGGCTATTCCCTTCGCCTTTAGCGCCCCCCGCTCCCCTGGACTGGGAAGTCGCTTAGCCATCGGCGTTGTCGTTGGGTTACTGACCTATGTCAGTTATCAAATCATCGTCAACCTGGGGTTACTGTTTTCCCTTAATGCGCAGTTGACGACGCTGGCGCCGCCGGTATTTCTTTTAGTAGTGGCGTTAATTTTGGTTTATCGATTTGATCGGCAGCACTAACAGGCAGGACGTTCAGTAAATCGCAGCGGTTATCTTCATGCAGGATAACCGCTGTGGGTGAAACATTACTTTTTCAACTGCGCAAACGCATGAATAATGGCATCAATCTGCTCACAGCTATGTGCAGCGTTGACGCTGCAGCGCAACAACGTGATCCCGGCGGGTGCCGCCGGCGGTAAAATGAGGTTCACATAAACACCTGACGCAATCAGTTCTCGCCAGATACGCAACCCTTCTTCTTTAGTACCAATAATAACCGGAACCACCGGGCTGATGTGTGAGCTCAGTTCGTAGCCCAGTTTCTCAAGCCCTTTATACAGTCGTGCTGCGTTGTCCCACAGTTTTTGGCGCAACGCCGGTTGTGTGGCAATCGTTTTTAACGCGGAACGTACTGAAGCAATACTCGACGGAGAAGGCGATGCGGTAAAAATATAAGGGCGGCTGGCATAGCGCAATACATCCAGGGCTTTTGCGCCGACGGCAAAACCGCCAATGGAAGCCAGACTTTTGCTGAACGTTCCCACGATGATATCGACATCCTGCTCGACGCCTGCCGCCTCAGCCAGTCCCCGTCCCATCAAGCCCATCACGCCGAAGGAATGCGCTTCATCTACAATCAAAAAACCACCCAGCCGTTTTTTGATATCCACAATTTCAGCCAGAGGTGCAATATCGCCCAGCATACTGTAAATGCCTTCGACAATGATGATTGCGTTTTTGGCACGCTCGCCAAGACGTACCATACGACGCTCCAAATCTTTCGCATCGTTATGGCGGAAACGAATAATTTCTGCGCCACCTAAGGAACAGGCATCATAAATACTGGCATGGCTGTCTGCATCCAGTAATACCACGGCATTATAATCGGCAAGCGTACTGATTACCCCCAAATTCGCGGTATAACCCGTAGAAAAGACTATTGCGGACGGACGACCAAAAAACGCAGCAATCTCCTGCTCTAATGCCAGATGCGGTCCATAACTGCCGTTCGCCATCCGGGAACCGGTCGTTCCCGTTCCCTGCGTTGCTAATGCGGTCTGGGCATCGGCAATTGCTTGCGCATTAAAGGTCAGTCCGAGGTAGTTATTCGTACCCGCCAGAATAATCTTTTGATTACCAATGCGCCCTTCCGTTGCAGAATAGACTTCGTCAATACAGGTGCCAAATGGGTTAATCCCCGTCGTGCAAAATTGCTCTCGCTCACTGGCAATGCGCGAAAATTTATCATACAGACTCATTGATACTCTCCAGATAGGGGATTAAGGCATCCATGAGTTGCGCAGGCGTTCTGACATCCAGCAATATATTAATGGGGATGGAAATATCGAATTTATCTTCCAGCAGCATTAACAAATCCATTACTTTAATAGATTCCAGACCAAGATCATTAACAAGCTCGCTGTCAGGATGAATATCCGTTCCGCTTTCGACCATACCCTGTAAACAGTAAAGGGTGTATTCCATTACTTCTTCACGATTTAACATAGAAATGTAACATACCTGTAATTAAAATAATCAAAATAGCCTATGATGCAATGCATATTCCAGGCTAATCCGGGGAATCCAATGAATACTTTCACTCAGACATTTATTATTCGCTGACCAGTCAGGATGTGTTAATTCACACACTTTATGGCGAGTTAACATAGGTTCTTTTCCGCCAAGTTGACTGATTAATGTACTTATATCGGCAATGAATTTGAGTAACGGTAATGGAATACCGATAATCCGCACAGGGCCATTTCGCACCGCAGCGGCTATTTCCTGGATGCGTTGCCAGCTATAGCCTCCGGCAACACCATCACACAACTCGTAAGGATAAACCGTCGTCCGGTCAGCAATGAGCCATTGACTCACGGCCGTCGCTAAATCACTTACGTGTAAAAAAGACAACTGAGTTTCTTGTCTACCGAAGCGCGGAAGAAACCCGCGCAACATCGCGTTAAATAACGATTTTAACTCGGTATCACCGGTACCATATACAGCGGTAGGACGAAAAATGCCCAACTCAATTTCCGAAGCCATCGCCGTTAACTGCTGTTCGGCAACGAACTTGGAGTTTGCATACCAGGAGAGTTCAGGATGACGTGCGGCGAGGGAAGAGATAAACAGAAAACGGCGACAATGTCCGCTCTCTTTTGCCGCCTGCATCAGTCGCTGGCTGCCTTCGACATTGCACCGGGTAAAGGTCGCCTCTTTGCGCCCACGGACTTGTCCGGCACAATGGACAACGAAATCCGCGCCAGACACCAATTGCGCAAGGGCTTCGTACTCTTCCAGCGAACCGCGGATCCAGACAAGATTATCGCGTGAGTCGTGACGCGCGGTTCGCGTTAACGCACGAACCGTAAAGCCGCGGGACAACAGGTCATCAACGATATGCTTACCGATAAAACCGGTTCCTCCTGTCACCGCCACTGTGTTACTCATTGCGCGTAACCCGTCACTGGCAGCGGTGAATTTAGCGTCTCTGCGAAGAGGTTCAGATAGCGTTTTTTCGCTTCAGCACGCGCGGGTTTCCCGGATGATGTTCGCGGAATACTGTGTGGCGGCAAGAGCTCGATGCTAACAGAAACGCCAAACTCGCTTTGAATTCGGGCAATCAGAGTGTGAACGATTTGCGCGCGGCGTTCTTCAGAACTGACCCGACACTGGATCTGCAAAATTATCCGCTCCTGAGACGTCACAAACGCGATCGCATCGCCAGAGTGAATTTCCGGCTCCTGTTCCGCGATATACTCGATATCCTGGGGCCAGATATTACGGCCCCGAATGATAATCAGATCTTTTATTCGCCCTGTCACATACAGGTAGCCATCCAGCAGATAGCCGAGATCCCCGGTATCCATCCATCCCGTTGACTGAATTTCTTTTTGTGAAGGCAGATCCTCGAAATAACCGCTCATCAGACTCGGGCCGGATATACAGATATGACCCACTTCCCGTTCAGGAAGCGGCGTCCCGACTTCACTACGAATTTCAATGCGGTGACCCGGCAGCGCTTTTCCACAATTCACAAAGGTGGAAATTGCCCGGGTATTTTGGGTTGGCGCTGCGGCTTTTCCCTTATACTCCAGGATATCGCGGTCAACATCGTTCACCTGTGAACCTGATGCTTCATCGGAAAAGCTGACTGCCAGCGCATTTTCAGCTAAACCATAGCACGGCATAAAGGCGCTGCTGTCAAAACCCGCACTCCTGAAACATTCACCAAAGTGATTGAGTTGTTCGGCTGAAATAGGTTCTGCCCCCACGCCAGCGACACGCCAGCAGGAGAGATCCAGCCCGACGAGCTCTTTTTCATTGATACGTCGTAAGCATAAATCGTATCCAAAAGGCGGGGCCACGGAGACGGTGCAGCGGTTCTGACTGATTAATTTTAACCACTGCAGCGGACGCATGGCAAAATCCTGGGTGCGGAGATAATCCACGGAGAGTTGCGTCGCCACAGGCGTAAGCAGAAAACCCACCAGCCCCATATCATGATAAAAAGGCAACCAGGATACGCAGCGGTCGCTTTCACGTAATTTAATCCCATCATGGCTAATGACGTGCAGATTAGACATCACTTCACGATGGGTGATAATGACGCCCCGGGGAAAGCGCGTACTACCAGAAGTATACTGGAGATAGGCAATATCGTCGGGTAATGGCAGAGGGGGTTCGATATCCCTTTCCGGTAATGCATTAAAATCCGCGTTGCTGAGAATATGGGTTGTCGTACCATGAACATTGACAACATTAATAAGTGATAACCACTCATCACTGCTAATAATTGCCACAGGCTTACAACTGGCTAACAGCCCCTGTAATTTCGCGGAATAAGAGTCACGTTGTCCGACCCCCATAGGAATCGCGAGGGGTACAGCCACCAGCCCTGCATACTGACAGGCAAAAAAAGCCTCGACAAAACCCACGCTGGTTTCTGCAATAAGCGCGACACGGTCCCCTTTCTTGAGATTCAACGATAACAATCGCCGCGCCCCTGCTATTGCCCGCAATCTAAGCGTACGATACTCCAGCACGGCTTCAAGTTGAGTGCGGCGGTTATAAAAATTCATTCCTGCATTCCCCAGTGCAGCATAGTCCAAAGCTTCCACCAGGGTTGAAAAGTCAGCATAACGCATAGGAAGAGAATGAGTTGAGATTCTATTGGACATATACACCATGAGAACGTTTGAATTTAAAATCACTGGATATACGAAACGAATAACTGTCAGATGATAATATAAATTAAATAGTCATAAAGCAGTACATCTTTTTTTTGCAAAAAAGATATCGTTCGCAAGAATATTTATCTATGTAGCAATATTTTTGATGATAATATCATTAATATAAATACTTCATTCTGCATATGTCGCTGATATTTATCATTTCCATGGCTCACTCACAATCAAATAACACTGAATTCTTTCATTGCAGCGGTATAGGCATTAAGTGGTAAAATAGGACGGTAATTATTCAGCAACTTTATTTATTGCCTCAGGTTATTGCATTACTGCAAACACGATTATTTTTATTTCCGTACTTTTATTTAAGGGTGTTTATGATCCATATAGAAAAAGTCATGGATAAACATGACCTCAATGCCTTCATCTCTTTCCCTTCTTCGCTCTATCACGCTGACCCTTGTTGGGTTCCACCCTTATTCCTTGAACGCGCCGAGCATCTGTCAGAGAAAAACCCGGGTTCTGAGCATATCAAATGGCAAGCATGGGTTGCTAAAAAGGAAGGAATCGTGGTGGGCAGAATTACCGCTCAGGTGGATAGTTTGCATCGCCGATTGTATGGTAAAGATACGGGCCATTTTGGCATGATCGACGCCATTGACGACCCTGAAGTGTTCAGTGCTTTATTTACCGCCGCCGAAGCGTGGCTGAAGTCCTCGGGGGCGCGAAAAATCAGCGGCCCTTTTAGCCTGAATATTAACCAGGAAAGCGGCTTACTGATCGAGGGTTTCGACACACCACCCTGCGTGTTAATGCCACATGGTAAGCCGTATTATGCTCTCAATATCGAGCAACAAGGATACACAAAAGGGACAGATCTCTTAGCCTACCGAATGCGCTGTACGGACCTCTCTTTCTCTTCGTCGCTGACCCAACTTATGGATCAGGCCCGCAAAAAGGTCACTATCCGCTGTATCAGCCGCAAGCGGTTTGCTGAAGAGATGCAGATTCTACGGGAAATTTTTAACTCCGGATGGCAACACAATTGGGGATTTGTCCCCTTCACGGAACACGAATTCGCTACCATGGGCGAGCAACTGAAGTTTCTCGTTCCGGACGATATGATTTATATCGCTGAAATAGATTCAACGCCGTGCGCGTTTATCGTTGGCATGCCCAATATCAATGAAGCCATCGCCGATCTCAACGGTCGTTTGTTCCCGTTTGGCTGGGCCAAACTACTCTGGCGCCTGAAAGTGAGCGGCATACGTACTGCGCGAGTACCGCTAATGGGTGTTCGTCAAGAATATCAGTTTAGCCGCATTGGCCCGGTCATTGCCTTGCTGTTAATCGAAGCGTTACGCGCCCCCTTTGCGAAGCATCGCATTGATGCGGTGGAGATGTCGTGGATTCTGGAGTCGAATACCGGGATGCGAACGATCCTTGAACGGGTTGGCGGGGTTCCTTATAAGCACTATCGCTTATACGAAAAACAACTCTGACATCGACATTTTACGACTGGCTTCAGGGGATACACGCTGGCGGATTTTTCACGAAAGCAAACACCTGTCGTAAACAGGGGCATGACATTGTCCCCTGACTTTTTTCCCAAAATAAATGACAGCCTCACACTAAATACCACTTTATAGGTACAGGGTGGCGCAAAACGTTATTTCTCTGCGCCACGAACCATTATCAGGATATAAATCAATTTTCGCCGTTGGATCCCGCCGTAGCATAGTAGCATTATGGATGCACGTTTTGGGAAAATGAGCGGTCATGAGCGAAACGAAGAGAACACGCTGGCAACGCCGTCAGGGAACAATAGGCGGGAAATTACCCTGGAATGACTGGCGAAATGCCCTGACCTGGCGTAAAGCCACACAATATCTGCTGTTGGCCATCAATATTTATATCGGTTTTAGTTTCTATTTCTGGGTCCGTTTTTATGAAACGGGCGGTGCCAGTGTGTTTATTCCCAGGCCCGGCGGGATTGAAGGATGGCTGCCTATCGCCGGGTTGATGAATGCCAGATACACCGTGGAAACCGGTTTTCTCCCCCCTATTCACGCCGCGTCCATGCTACTTCTGGCGGCGTTCATACTGATAAGTCTGTTACTTAAAAAAGCATTCTGCTCCTGGCTGTGCCCCGTGGGTACGCTATCGGAACTGCTTGGCAGTCTGGGGATGAAATGCGTTGGGCGTCATTTTACGCTCCCCCGCTGGCTGGATATTCCGTTACGCGGATTGAAATATGTGCTGTTAAGTTTTTTTCTGTATATCGCGCTTTCAATACCGGCCCAGGGAATTCAGCTCTTTCTCATGTCGCCCTACGGGATAATTATCGATGTTAAAATGCTCAATTTTTTCCGTCACATCGGTACGACGACGCTAGTTTGTGTGATCATTTTCGCCATCGCCAGTCTGTTTATTCGTAATGTCTGGTGTCGATATTTGTGCCCCTATGGGGCGTTACTTGGCCTTTTTTCTCTGCTTTCTCCGTTTAAAATCCGCCGTAATGCCAGCAGTTGTATTGATTGTGGGAAATGCGCCAAAAATTGCCCCTCCCAAATACCGGTAGACCGGTTAATCCAGGTGAGAACGCTTGAATGTACTGCCTGTATGACATGCGTTGAATCCTGCCCGGTCGCATCAACACTGGTTTTTTCAGGACGTACCCCTCCCGGAACACAACCCGTTCCACGTCAGAAAACGCGGTGGCCGAATGGTCTTTCGGGGGCCATCATGGCCGCACTGGTACTGGGGATCGTATTTTCCGCAGTCGGCATCGCCATGCTGGCAGGTGTCTGGGAGAGTCCCGTTCCCGACCATCTCTATTTCCGGCTTATTCCGCAAGCAAACATGATTGGGCATTAATTGAACGAAGCAGGCGGTACGCCATGATAAATCATAACCCCTGCACCGGGGGTTATCCTCGCTGGCGGGAATTTTAGGGTTATCGATGCTATACTTACGGGCACTTGCGGGTGGGTTAAAAAAGGGAAGTTACCAGCTTGTTTCCGAATAAATATATCAGCGCCGTCATCATCATCATTGCCTGTACGACATCGATTTTTTTTGCCCTCTTCGCTCATGAATACCGTAGCCTTCAACGCTACATGGGATACATTGCTGAAAACGGAAAGTCTGCATTATTCCATGAGGAGTTCATAAACCAGGATATTGCATTTCGTCTATCGAGAGCATTTTCATCCACCGCGTCTGCGTCAGTAAATGAAACGGCTGGGATGGCTGACGTATGCAAACATGTCGAATCAGAGAACACGATTTTCGGTTTAAATCTGGTGGGTAAAACCCTGCCCGCTCTGGAGGGTACGTTACAAACTCACAATCCCTCGTGCGCACAATGGGGTCATGACGTTTCCGCGCTGCCCATTATTCAACATGCAAACACAATAATTTCGTCACAGTACAGTTTTTCGAACTACAACGGATATGTGTTCAAAAACATGCGGTACTATATTGATCTTGCACATAATTACATTTATATCAATCAGTTAGTTGATACCCGGCACTATAAATTCAGTAACTGGCTGGTTGCCGATGATGACAGCATCAATATTGTTCGTAGCGCCCACACCATCAATATTGACGCCGCGGCATTAAATGATTTGATGCAGGGTGAAAACATCGTTTCGCATATTTATCATGATGGCTATACAAAGAAAAATATCATCAGCATGCTGACTCCGGTGTTCCGGCACAATATTGTGAAAGGAATCTTGATTACCGATATCAACATTAATGATCTGGCAACCTCGTTCCATACCCTTGATCGCCCTCTGCTGTGGAAATTTTTATCGCTTTACGTCACTGACAATACCACCCGAGACCATATCATTTTCCATAGCCCGTATATTAAAACGGCAGACGCCATTAATTATGAAGAGCCGATAACGCAGTATTACACTCTGCATATTAAGCTCGATGCGCTTTATCTTATCCTTAGCAATATGTGGTTAGTCGTACTTTATCTATTCAGTACCTGGCTGCTCTGCCGTTATGCTAAACAACAGTTTATACGTCACATGTCACTGTCTCACGACAATGTGACCGATGCGATGACCGGTCTCTACAATCGCAAAATCATGAACGTCAGTCTTGAGCAAAAAATCCGTACTCTGCTGCAGAAAAAAATTGCCATCACGGTCATTTCAATCGACAGCGATGGGTTGAAAAAAATCAACGACACCCTGGGACATCATATGGGTGACAAAGCCATTCAATCTCTGGGCATGGCAATAGCACAATCCATTCGTAAAAGTGACTACGGTATACGACTGGGCGGGGACGAATTCAGCCTGATTTTGATCGATTATACGCTGGCGAAATCCTGGGATGTCATTGCCCGAATTCAGGAAAACCTGACCACACTGGATGAAGACAAACTCGTGGCTTTCTCCTATGGCTGCTATCAACTGCATCCTGATGACACGCTGGAAACCGCACTGTTAAAAGCCGACGATTTGCTGTATCAGCATAAACGGAATAAATACGGTATTCAGGAGCCGGGTAAGCGCTGAGAGCGTGATAATGGCACTTTCGGGCGGCGCGCCTGACATCGCCGCCCTGTGGTTCAGACGGGATTACATCTCTGATTGATTGCGGTGCTGTTCGAAATAGTTTCTCGCCTTATCGTCCGCGTCTTTAAAGGCGGCAGGCGTTAAATTCTGCTTTGCGCTCTCCATAGCAGTCCGCGCATCAGAATTTTCATTGGCGACAGCCACCGCAGACCAGATATAGGCTTGTGCATAATCCTGCTTCACCCCTTTCCCTTCCAGATACATGCTTCCCAGCAGACCCTGAGCCCTTGCATTCCCCTTCCTGGCGGCTTTATCAAACCACTCAACGGCCTTTTTATCGTCCTGGGCGACACCGTTACCGTCTAAGTACATCATCCCAAGATCCGTCTGAGAGCCCGTGTCTCCCTGCTCTGCGGCCTTGCTAAACCACGCCAGCGCTTTCTTATTGTCCTGAGCGGTTCCCTCTCCCTTTAAATACATTGAGCCGAGCATGCCCTGCGCCAGCATATCGCCCTGGGGAGCAGCCTGGTTAAACAACGTAAACGCTTTCTGGTGATCCTGAGCAACACCGACGTCCTCACCGAGGTAATACATAACGCCCAACATGCTCTGGCCCAGTGCATCACCGTGCCCGGCGGCTTGCGTCAACAGCTCAAGCGCTTTTTTATGATCCATACCCACGCCATCACCCTCAAAGTACTTTCTGCCGAGTAATGCCTGCGCCTTAGCATCTCCCTGCCCAGCCGCTTTACTCAATGCCTTGAGGGTGTTGTAGCCCTCTAACAGCGCTTTATTGCCTTCAAGAAAATGCTTCGCATCGGGATTTCCTTGTTCAACCGCCCGGTTAAGCCACGCTATCGCAAGATAGTTTCCCCGCCCGGCTGCCTGACTAAGCCACTCAACCGCTTTCTTGTTTCCCTGTTCGGCGTCTTTGTCGAACCACTCAATGACCTTACCGTCATACCACCGCGCTCCCTCACCATCGAAGTACATCAATGCGAGGAAATAGCGCGCATCGGCATTTCCCTGTTCCGCAGCCTGGGTCAGCCAATCAACGGCTTGCTTGTCGTCCTGCTTTACGCCCTGACCTTCAAAGTACATGATGCCAAGGTAGTACTGTGCATCAACCTTCCCCTGCTCAGCCGCTTTGCTAAACCACTCGGCCGCTTTCTTGTCATCCTTCTGCCCCTCCTTTCCCTCGTAATACATCAGTGCAAGAAGGTGCTGCGCATCTGCGTTTCCCTGTTCCGCCGACTTAATAAGCCACTCGCGGCCTTTGCTGATATTTTGCGGTATCTCTTTACCCTTTAAGTAAAGGGCCGCAAGTACGAGCTGTGCCTCCGCATTCCCTTCCTCTGCCCCTTGCCGTAAGCCAGCCACCGACTCTTTTTTCCACTCTTTTGCGTGTCCCTGCGATGCGCCTGCGCCCCATAATAAGCCGATGAAAGTTAAGGCGAAGAGAGGTCGAATGTTCATATAACGTAATCCATGTTAAGAAAAATGCACATAATGGAGATGGCATACTAACAATCCAACCCGTTTGGCCAATGGTTGTGATCTGTATCAGAACTAACGTAACGTTTTTACGTAGTTTGCCTCTCTTTTATCCGTTTTGTTACTCCACTTTACCTCTCCATCCCCCCTCATCGGGCTGACTCGCCGTGTGGGTAGTAGATGAGAATTATCCCATCTAATCTTGACTTTTTTCTGTGTCATTTCACCTATAATTTATGAGGTGATTATGTTTAATCACTCATAAGCTAGGAGGATGTAATGATGAAAAATTTACTTCACTTTTCAATAGCTGTGATCCTGATAGCTCTTCCGATAACGACCTTTGCTGTTGATTCTCATACCAATGGGAACTCTGCCAGTCACATGAGCGGCACCCTCACTGCAAAGGGAAACAGTGTTGAAGAAGTTGAAAACACCCTTAAATGGGAAGCAATGAACAGTGATGCATCAGCATATACGATGACTACTGAGAGTAATGATGCTGGGCAGGTCTACGGCAAAGCAACCCTCTATAAATAAATTTTGATCAACAGGAAGAATGTATCATCTGAAAAATTAACGACTCCCTCAATAGAGTCGCTATACACAGATAAAATTAAGCCCCGTATTAGTGAGGCTGATTGCGTTACACCTTAAACCGGTGCGTGGTGGTGCGCGCACCTTGCGCCATTTCTTGCCTGATGGCTTCACGCTTGCGCTCGGCGGCCAGTTTTTGTTGACCACTACAGCAATGTCTGATTACGAGGGAAGTAGCAAAGAAAAGCAGATGTTTAGCGGACACAAGACAGAAAGTCAGATCGTCACATATGACAGAAAGGTGAAGATATCACCAACTTTAAATGCTCCTCCAATGGAGCAGGATAACTAATTAAGTTTGTAACACAGAGAGCGAATCAAACCCGCAAATGCGGGTTCTGCGATTTTAGCTTTAGGTTATCGGGGTTGCACCGCTGACTGAATTGACCACTAACCCCATGATGGCGGTTGATACAGTGTCAAAAAATGATAAAACCATGATGTGTATATTTTTATTCATATGCTTCTCCTTTTCCTCAATATTCGTTAGCGCTAAATGGTTTTTGATGTAATAAAAAACATAAAGAACTGTGAGGACGAGTAGCCAAAAGAGACAGGTAGGTACGCTACCAACTAACCCTGGCTGCGCTAGCCTAAAGCAAAAAAATCATACCCTAAAGAGGGTTAAAGCGACGGCTGAACTGGAAAATATACCAAGTGAATATACCAACACTTTACCAACAGCCCAAAGCAATAAGGGGTTACCTTTCGGTAACCCCTTATTTAATTTGGCGGAAGCGTAGAGATTCGAACTCTAGAACCCTTTCGGGTCGCCGGTTTTCAAGACCGGTGCCTTCAACCGCTCGGCCACGCTTCCAATGAGGCGCACTATAAACATCCCGGACGGGCCTGTAAAGCACCAAAACGTTCGTTTGCCTGAAAAACAGTCAAAATGCTGTTAATAGCCTGAAATAACAACAAATTGACTATTTATTCATCGCAAAACCATCACTGTTTTATGATGTACATATCTTTGCTGTAGTAATTTCCCAGGCTGTCAGAGACGAATCCACCTACCCACGGCTTCACCAGATGGGTGCGAACGTAGTGATAAACCGGGATTGCGGGTACGTCCTGCCCCAGCATGTCTTCAGCCTGCTGATAATATTTACCTCGCTCCGCGACCGTTGCGGCTTTCGCAGCATTACGTAATGCCTCGTCATACGCCGGATTACTGTACTTGCTCGTGTTTTCACTGTCGCCAGTACGGTAAGTATTCAGGAAACTTGCCGCATCATCGTAATCCGCTATCCAGGCATAACGAACCGCATCGAAATTACCGGTGTGCATGGTATCGAGCATCGTTTTCCACTCCTGGTTCTGTAATTTCGCCTCTACGCCGAGGTTCTTCTTCCACATCGAGCTCGCCGCAATGGCAATGCGTTGATGCGTTTCCGAGGTGTTATAAAGCAAATTGAACGAAAGCGGATGCTGCGGACCAAATCCCGCGTCGGCTAGCAGTTTTTTCGCCTCTGCGATACGTTTGTCCCGTGGCCAGGAGGCATAGTCAGGCGCACGCAGCGTCACGCCGCCAATTTCAGGCTGGCTAATGACCCAGGCTTCGCGTTGTCCCTGCCCCATGACTTTCTGCGCGATAATGTCCTTATCCAGCGCCATATTTAGCGCACGACGTACCCGCGGATCATTGAACGGCGCACGGGTGGTATTGAACTGATAGTAATAGGTAGACAGTTGTGGCGCGACGCGTAGCTCATCGCCCATTGTTTTCTTCAGTTGCGCGAACTGGTTCACCGGCACGGTATAGACAATATCTATCTCTCCCGCTTTGTAGCGGTTAACGTCCGCCGCCTCAGAGCTAATAGGCAGCCAGGTGACTTTATTGATAACCGTATGTTGGTCATCCCAGTAGCGAGGGTTGCGCACCGTCACAATCCGTTCGTTCACCACCCATTGCGAGAGCGTGTACGGTCCGCTGCTGACAAAATGTTCGGGTTTTGTCCACTTATCGCCAAAACGACCTATCAGGACTTTATCCAGCGGCACCAGTGATGGATGGGCCAGCATTGCGAGAAAGGCGGCAGTTGGCTGCGTTAGCGTGATTTCCAGCGTTCTGTCATTGACGGCTTTGACCCCCAGCGTATCAGGCGCTTTGTTGCCTTGCGCAATCTCTGCGGCGTTCAGCACATGCATATTCCCCAGATAGGTCGCATAAGGAGAGGCCGTTTTGGGCGAAACTAAACGCTGCCAGCTCCAGACGATATCTTGTGCCGTGATAGCCGAGCCATCAGACCAGGTGATCCCAGGGCGTAAATGGAACGTCCAGACCGTATTGGCTTTATTTTCCCAGGATACGGCAAGTCGTGGTTCTATCGCCCCTTCTGGAGTGACGGCGACCAGTCCATCGAACATATCGCTGATTAAACCGAACTCGACATTGCTTTCAACTTTATGCGGGTCCAGTGATGCCGGTTCGCTACCGTTGTTTCTGACCAGCTCCTGTTTTTCTGCCAATACCGTTCCGGCCGGAATATTCGCTGCCCATGCCGCACTGGTTATCGACGTCAGACTGACGGCCAACAGCGTAAACGTAAACACCCTCGGGTTGAGTTGAGTCATTCCCTTTACCTTATTGATCTGTTGATGAGGACATCACCACTCATAATGGGCGCCATGTAATAAAGCAATAATTTTCAGTTACCTATACGACGTCGATCTCCCTGCGATGTATAATCGGTGTGTTAAACTGGTTTACCTGATTTTTCTGAAATAAAATGCTTAACCCGTTCGAGAAAAACTGCGTAAAGATGGGTAAAACCGCTGTGTCATTGCCAGCGATTTCTTTATCCTCCGTCATTAATTACATCTGTCATAAGAGAGTGACTCATGGATCGTATAATTACTTCTTCGCGCGACCGTACATCGCTACTCAGCACGCATAAAGTGCTGAGAAATACCTATTTTCTGCTGAGCCTGACTCTGGCGTTTTCAGCGATCACCGCCACGGCAAGCACCGTATTAATGCTGCCGTCTCCGGGTCTGATTCTGACGCTGGTGGGTATGTATGGTCTGATGTTCCTGACCTATAAAACAGCGAACAAACCGACCGGTATCCTCGCCGCTTTCGCATTTACCGGCTTCATGGGCTACATTCTCGGCCCGATGCTGAACGCTTATCTGTCTGCAGGTATGGGCGATGTGATCGCGATGGCGTTGGGTGGAACCGCACTGGTCTTTTTCTGCTGCTCCGCCTACGTTCTGACAACGCGCAAAGACATGTCTTTCCTCGGCGGTATGCTGATGGCGGGTGTGGTTGTCGTACTGATTGGTATGGTGGCGAACATCTTCCTGCAACTGCCAGCGCTGCATCTTGCGATTAGCGCGGTGTTTATCCTGATCTCTTCCGGTGCCATCCTGTTTGAGACCAGCAACATTATCCGTGGCGGCGAGACTAACTACATCCGTGCAACGGTTAGCCTGTACGTTTCGCTCTACAACATCTTTGTCAGCCTGCTGAGCATTCTGGGTTTCGCCAGCCGCGACTAAGAGACAACATGTGTCATCCTGCCCCGCTTATGCGGGGCTTTTTTTTTTGATAAACTGGCGACCGTTTTACTCACGCTATGAAGAATTATGTTGATCTTTGAAGGGAAAGAAATCGATACCGATAGCGAAGGCTATCTGAAAGAGACGGCGCAATGGAGCGAGCCTCTGGCCGTTGTCATTGCGCAAAACGAAGGCATCACCCTCTCGGCGGAACACTGGGAAGTGGTTCGCTTTGTCCGTGATTTTTACCTGGAATTCAATACGTCGCCCGCGATCCGTATGCTGGTAAAAGCCATGGCAAATAAACTGGGTGAGGAGAAAGGTAACAGTCGCTACCTGTATCGCCTGTTCCCGAAAGGCCCGGCTAAACAGGCCACGAAAATTGCAGGCCTGCCCAAGCCGGTGAAGTGTATTTAATAGCGAATACTAAAGCCTTTTAATTCGTCGCCAGAGCGATGCGGTTCGCTGAGAACCCGGTCAACTCTGGCGCTCCTTGGCCCCCCTTCCTTCAGCCACTTAAGCAGTTTTTCAACCTGCTCCGCTTCGCCGCAGGCCACGACTTCTACACTGCCGTCATCCAGATTTTTCGCGTAGCCGGTTAATCCCAGTCGTTGCGCTTCATGCTGCGTGCTATAGCGAAATCCAACACCCTGCACGCGACCGTGCACCCAGGCGATTATGCAGATTTTTGACATTGCTGTGCTCCTTATCATCGCGGGGCGCGTTGCAAATACTCGCAAAACTCAGGACAATGGCGCCCATTTCTTTGATTCGACAGAATAGTAAATTATGAGTGTACGTTTAGTGTTAGCCAAAGGGCGCGAAAAATCTTTACTTCGTCGCCATCCGTGGGTCTTTTCCGGTGCGGTCGCTCGCATGGAAGGCAAAGCCAACCTCGGTGAAACCATTGATATTGTTGACCATCAGGGCAAATGGTTAGCACGCGGCGCGTATTCGCCTGCGTCGCAGATTCGTGCGCGCGTCTGGACATTCGACAAAACGGAATCCATCGACATCGCTTTCTTCACTCGCCGTCTGCAACAAGCGCAGCAGTGGCGTGAGTGGCTGGCGAAGAAAGACGGGCTGGACAGCTATCGGCTGATTGCCGGGGAGTCTGACGGTCTGCCCGGCGTGACTATCGACCGTTTCGGCAACTTCCTTGTGCTGCAACTGTTGAGCGCTGGCGCAGAGTATCAGCGCGCCGCCCTGATCAGCGCATTGCAGACACTGTATCCCGAATGCGCCATTTATGATCGCAGCGATGTTGCAGTGCGTAAAAAAGAAGGCATGGAGTTAACCCAGGGGCCTGTGACAGGCGAACTGCCTCCTGCCCTGCTTCCCATTGAAGAACACGGTATGAAGCTGCTGGTGGATATTCAGGGCGGGCATAAAACCGGTTACTACCTTGATCAACGTGACAGCCGCCTGGCGACGCGTCGCTATGTCGAAAACAAACGCGTTCTCAACTGCTTCTCCTATACCGGTGGGTTCGCAGTATCGGCGTTGATGGGCGGATGTCACCAGGTCGTGAGTGTCGACACCTCTCAGGAGGCGCTGGACATTGCGAAACAAAACGTTGAACTGAACAAGCTGGATCTCAGCAAAGCCGAGTTTGTGCGTGATGATGTTTTCAAACTGCTGCGCACCTACCGCGATCGTGGCGAGAGATTTGACGTGATCGTGATGGATCCGCCGAAATTTGTCGAAAATAAAAGTCAGTTGATGGGCGCATGCCGCGGCTATAAAGACATCAATATGCTGGCAATCCAGTTGCTGAACCCCGGCGGCGTGTTGCTGACATTCTCCTGTTCCGGGTTGATGACAACCGATTTATTTCAGAAAATCATCGCCGATGCCGCAATAGATGCTGGTCGTGATATACAATTTATAGAGCAGTTCCGTCAGGCTGCCGATCATCCGGTGATCGCTACCTACCCGGAAGGGCTGTATCTGAAAGGGTTTGCCTGTCGCGTCATGTAACTTGAAAAGTGGAATTTTACCCTCAAATAGAGAGTATTAATTTCCCGGGAGGTGACTATGATTGCCAGCAAATTCGGTATTGGCCAGCAGGTCCGCCATTCCCTGTTAGGTTATCTCGGAGTGGTCGTGGATATCGACCCGGTCTATTCGCTCGAGGAACCGTCACCAGATGAGTTGGCGGTTAACGACGAACTTCGCGCTGCTCCCTGGTATCACGTGGTGATGGAAGACGATAATGGTCAGGCTGTTCATACGTATCTGGCTGAAGCGCAGTTAAGTAGCGAAACGCAGGACGAACATCCTGAGCAGCCTTCAATGGATGAACTGGCCCGCACGATTCGTAAACAACTCCAGGCACCACGCCTTCGCAATTGATTTTAGTCCGTGCCCGATAGCGCTTCGCTTATCGGGCCTACGCGTCTTATCCGGCCAGGAACCGTGGGCCGGATAAGCAACGCGCCATCCGGCAACCGCACAGATTTACTTTGCCAGCCCCAGACGCGGAATTTCAATCGCCGGGCAACGATCCATCACGACAGTCAGACCCGCATCTCGCGCCAGTACCGCTGCCTGCTCATTAATCACGCCCAACTGCATCCACAGCGTTTTCGCGCCGATAGCAATCGCCTCCTGCGCGACGCCCCACGCGGCTTCTGAATTGCGGAAAACATCCACCATATCGACTTTTTCCGGCACATCGGCCAGCGTCGCGTAGCCTTTCTGCCCTAACAGCGTCGTCCCGGCAACCTTGGGGGACACAGGAATAACGTGATAGCCCTGATCGAGCAGATATTTCATCACCCGATAGCTCGGGCGATCGGGTTTATCACTCGCCCCCACCAGCGCGATAGTTCGGGTGGACGTCAAAATGCCAGCAATATCGGTCTCTTTCATCATCTTTCTCCAGGCTGTTTTGCAAAGTGTACGACAAACCCGACGTCCCAACCATTCGCCCCATACGAATGTATGAGAGCAAAAGTTAAAAATATGTCTATATGTTAGTAAAGATGATTACAGAAAAATTTTGATACATTATTCATTATGCGGTCTTTGGACAGGAGAACCCTATGAAAGCCGGCATTGTGACAACCTTCATTGCATTGATTTTGCCGGCCACCGTTTTCGCCACTACATTACGCCTCTCCAGTGATGTTGATCTTCTTGTTTTAGATGGTAAAAAAGTCTCCAGTTCGCTGTTACGGGGAGCCGACAGTATTGAGCTGGATAATGGTCCACATCAGTTGGTTTTTCGTGTAGAGAAGACCATTCGCCTCTCCAGCCATGAAGAGCGGCTCTATATCTCACCCCCTCTGGTGGTGAGCTTCGATACTCAGCTTATTGGCCAGGTCAATTTTCATTTGCCGCGGCTGGAGAACGAGCGTGAAACAGCGCATTTCGATAACGCGCCACGCCTTGAACTTCTCGATGGCGACGCCATGCCAATCCCTGTAAAACTTGATATTCTGGCCATCACGTCAACGGCCAAAGTCATTGATTATGAACTTGAAACTGAACGCTATAATAAAGCGTCTAAACACGCCTCTCTGCCACAGTTTGCCACAATGATGGCCGATGACAGCACCCTGCTTTCGGGGATCTCAGAGCTGGATGCCATTCCACCGCAATCCCAGACGCTCACCGAGCAACGACTCAAATACTGGTTTAAACAGGCCGATCCGCAAACCCGGACTAACTTCCTGAAATGGGCAGAAAAACAGCCATCCTCATAGCGTTTTGACAACTGTCCGCATTTTTTACGTCTTTCTCTTGCAGCGTCAAGTGCTTCCAGTACTCTGTAGCAAGGTTAACTACGGAATTGAACTATGGAACTGACGACTCGCACTTTGCCGGCGCGCAAACACATTGCGCTGGTTGCACACGATCACTGCAAACAGATGTTGATGAACTGGGTTGAACGCCACCAGCCGTTGCTGGAAAAGCACGAACTTTACGCGACGGGTACAACGGGAAACTTAATTCAACGCGCGACAGGCATGGACGTGACCGCCATGCTGAGCGGCCCGATGGGCGGCGACCAGCAAGTTGGCGCACTGATTTCTGAAGGGAAAATTGATGTCCTGATTTTCTTTTGGGATCCGCTCAATGCGGTGCCGCACGATCCGGATGTCAAAGCGCTGCTGCGTCTGGCAACCGTGTGGAATATCCCGGTTGCCACCAACGTTTCTACCGCCGATTTTATTATCCAGTCGTCAAATTTCAGCGATGAAGTGGATATTTTGATCCCGGATTATGAGCGCTACCTGGCCGAACGCCTCAAGGCATAAGCCTACAGGCGGCGTTTGCCGCCTGTTTCTCAGGGTTTCCTCGCGACCGGCACATCCAGATGCTTCAGATCGTCGACAAAACAAGACGGATTTTCTTTATTAAATAAAATCCACACGCGATGCCGGGCACGCGTCAACGCCACATACAGCAATCTTCGCTCCTCTGCATTCGGGAAATCTTCTCCCTGTGGCAGCAAAGCCTCTTCCATGATTGACTCTCGCGCCGGTGCCGGAAAACCATCGCTTCCCTCCTGCAACCCAACGATGATCGCATAGTCTGCCTGCTGGCCTTTACTGGCATGAATGGTCATAAAATCCAGCTGTAGTTTTGGCCAGCGCGTCGCGGCCTTTTCCAGACAGGCGGGTTTCAAATGATGGTAGCGCGCCAGCACCAGAATTCGCTCATCCTCTTTTGCATAGCCAGAAAGCTTATCCAGCAAGGCATCCAACTGACTTTCCTCCAGCAGCGTAACCGCCTTCTTATCCCCTGCCGTCAGACTGTTGAGCGGTTTTGCTAGTTGGTGTGGATTCTGTTGGATAAACCGGTTAGCAATTTCACCGATCCGGCTGTTGAAGCGATAGGTCGTATCAAGATCGCACCGATCGCCCTCGCCAAACGTTTGATGAAACGCCGTCGTGAGCGAAAGCTGCGCCCCACTGAAACGATAAATGGCCTGCCAGTCATCCCCGACGGCAAACAAGGTGCTGTGAGGGTTTTGCCGACGTAACGCGGCCAGCAATGCCGCGCGTTGCGGGGAGATATCCTGAAACTCGTCAACCAGAATATGCTTCCACGGGCTAATAAAGCGCCCTTTTTCAAGGGTAATAATTGCCTGATGAATAAGCCCGGAGAAATCGACAGCGCTTTCCTCTTTCAGCGCGCTTTTCCACGCTTTCAGTAGCGGCGCCATCAATTTGATGCGTTTGCCGAACAGATCGCGGATCTCTTCCGGTGCGCTGGCGATCATCTCGGCCTGTGTGCCGCCATGCATCCGCATCAGACTCACCCAACGATCCAGTCGCGGTGCCAGTCGACGCCGCAGCTTTGCATCATCCCAGAAATTGCCTTCCGGCACCGTCCACTGCATTTCGTCTTCCAGCCATTGCCGCCAGCCTTTTGCCTGCGCCTTTTTCTCACTGCACTGCTGTCGCCACGCCGAAATAAAGAGCTGATGCCTCGCGTCAGTGTCGTTTTCAAGTTTACTGACTGTGGGGACTTTTTTGCTCCCCTGCTGGATGATGTGCAGCGCAAGCGCATGGAACGTGCGTGCAGTGACCTCTTCAGTATGTAACCGCTCGCGAATACGCTGATCCATCTCTTCGGCCGCTTTACGGCCAAAAGCCAGCAGCAGAATTTGTTCAGCCGACGCCTCTCCTCGGGTCAAAAGCCAACCGGCACGCGCGACCAACACCGACGTTTTACCACTGCCCGCCCCGGCAAGAACCAACAGCGAATGCTCGCCGTTGACGACCGCTCTGGCCTGCGCGGGATTCAACGGGGACGATTCTATCTGTTCGAAAAACGCCGCATGTTTTGTCAGCATGGCATCGGTATAAGCCTGATTATGCGCCAGCCGACAGCCTTCGATATCTTTTAGCCATGCCAGGCACTTACGCCAGGTATCGCGACAATTTTCAAAGGATTCTAGCCGGTTGACAGGCAACGGCAGCGCCGCAAACGCGTGACGAATTTGCTGCTGAATTCCTGACGTTTGCTCACGGGTCAACCATCTGTTTTCCCCCGTACTCTGTGCAATGAGGTCTAACTGTTCCTGCAACACCTGCGCAGCAACGTCACTCATCTCCTGGCTCCAGCGTTGCCAGTGCGCCTCCAGATGATGGTGAAACCGTTGCGTTTCGATCCATTCTGTACCGTGCAAGCGCACCACTTTATCATCCGGCAGGACGAACTCCAGTTCTCCCCACACCAGGCCGCGTTTGCAATGGATAGCCAGTAACTGATTGAATGGAATAAGATATTCATGGCGATCGCCAGAGACTTTGATACCGGCATTAAGAATAACAGCCCGATCGTAAGGGTGTTGCGCCAGCCGTTTTCCAAGAGAAGTTGCTTTCAGTTCCATGACTCAGTGGATCCACACGAGAGGTTTACTTCTCAGTGTAACCGCCAGAGAAAACGTGCTCCAGCCCAAAAAAACGTTACAATTGCCTTGAATCATAGAAAACCAGATTTGACCGAGGCTTTATGCGTACCGTTCTGAATATCCTAAATTTTGTGTTGGGGGGTTTTGCGACCACCCTGGCCTGGTTACTGGCGACGCTCGTCAGTATCGTTTTGATTTTTACATTACCCCTGACGCGCTCGTGCTGGGAAATAACCAAACTCTCTCTGTTTCCCTACGGCAACGAAGCGATTCATGTGGATGAACTTAACCCGGCGGGCAAAAATGCGCTGATGAATACGGGCGGTACGTTACTCAATGTATTCTGGCTGATTCTGTTCGGCTGGTGGTTATGCCTGATGCATATTGCCGCCGGTATTGCCCAGTGCATTACGATAATCGGGATCCCTGTCGGCATTGCGAACTTCAAAATTGCCGCCATCGCACTCTGGCCGGTTGGCCGCCGCGTGGTCACTGTTGAAACCGCTCAGGCTGCGCGCGAAGCAAATGCGCGTCGCCGTTTTGAATGATCAGGACTGATGGCCTTTATGTTGAGTCCCTTGCTTAGGCGGTACACCTGGAATAGTACCTGGTTATATTATGTGCGTATTTTTATCGCGCTGTGCGGCACAACGGCCCTGCCCTGGTGGCTGGGCGATGTGAAACTAACCATACCGCTAACGCTGGGTATGGTGGCCGCTGCGTTGACCGATCTGGATGATCGCCTTGCAGGACGTCTGCGCAATCTGATAATCACCCTGATCTGTTTTTTCATCGCCTCCGCCTCCGTGGAATTGTTGTTTCCATGGCCCTGGCTTTTCGCTATTGGTCTGACGTTATCGACCAGCGGATTTATTTTGCTCGGCGGCCTTGGGCAGCGCTACGCGACCATTGCTTTTGGCGCATTGCTGATCGCCATCTACACCATGCTGGGCGCATCGCTGTACGAACAGTGGTATCAACAACCATTGCTCCTGCTGGCTGGGGCAGTATGGTACAACCTGCTTACGCTGACCGGGCATCTGTTATTCCCTATTCGCCCACTGCAGGATAATCTGGCGCGCAGCTATGAGCAGCTCGCGCATTATCTGGAATTAAAATCCCGGTTATATGATCCGGATATTGAAGATGAGAGTCAGGCGCCTTTGTACGATTTAGCGCTGGCCAACGGGCAACTGATGGCAACGCTAAACCAGACTAAAATCTCTCTGCTCACTCGTCTGCGTGGCGACCGTGGGCAACGCGGTACGCGCCGGACGTTGCACTACTATTTTGTTGCCCAGGATATTCATGAACGGGCCAGCTCATCGCATATCCAGTATCAAACGTTACGCGATCATTTCCGCCACAGCGACGTGATGTTCCGCTTTCAGCGTCTGATGTCGATGCAAGGGCAAGCCTGTATGCATCTGTCGCGCTGTCTTTTATTGCGCACGCCATACCAGCATGATCCGCATTTTGAACGAGCGTTCACCCACCTTGACGCGGCGCTCGAACGCATGCGGGCCGGCGGCGCTTCAGCAGACTTACTGAAAACGCTGGGATTTTTACTCGCAAACTTACGCGCAATAGATGCACAACTGGCCACGATTGAATCTGAGCAGGCGCAGGCGATGCCTCGCAATGAATCAGAGAATCTGCTGGCAGACGATAGTCCGCACGGATTCAGCGATACCTGGCTACGGTTGAGCCGCAATTTCACGCCAGATTCCGCCCTGTTTCGTCACGCAGTAAGAATGTCGTTAGTTCTCTGCCTGGGTTATGCCTTGATCCAAATTACCGGAATGGATCACGGTTACTGGATCCTGCTTACCAGCCTGTTCGTGTGCCAGCCAAACTATAACGCCACCCGACATCGTCTGGCGTTGAGGATTATCGGCACGTTGGTGGGTGTCGCCATTGGCTTGCCGATATTGTGGTTCGTTCCCTCCCTCGAAGGGCAATTGATCCTTCTGGTGATTACAGGCGTGCTGTTTTTCGCATTTCGCAATGTGCAGTATGCCCACGCCACGATCTTCATTACCTTGCTGGTGTTGCTGTGCTTTAACTTGCTGGGAGAAGGTTTTGAGGTCGCTCTCCCGCGCGTCATTGATACGCTCATTGGCTGTGCCATCGCGTGGGCCGCCGTCAGCTTCATCTGGCCTGACTGGCGTTTTCGCAATCTTCCACGAGTTCTGGAACGCGCGACGGATGCAAACTGCCGCTACCTGGATGCAATCCTCGAACAATATCACCAGGGGCGTGATAACCGACTGACCTACCGTATTGCCCGCCGGGATGCACACAATCGCGATGCAGAACTGGCATCGGTGGTGTCCAATATGTCGAGCGAGCCCGATGTCACCGCAGAAACACGTGAGGCCGCGTTTCGGTTACTTTGCCTCAACCATACTTTTACCAGCTACATTTCTGCGTTAGGCGCTCACCGTGAGCAGTTAACCAATCAGGAGGTTCTGACCCTGCTGGACGATGCGGTGTGCTATGTCGATGATGCGCTTCATCATCAACCCGCAGACGAACAACGGGTACATCAGGCGCTGGAGGGGCTAAAACAGCGGATTCAGCATCTGGAACCGCTCCCGGACAGCAAAGAACCGCTTGTCGTACAGCAGATTGGCTTGCTGATAGCGCTGCTCCCCGAGATCGGACGTCTGCAACGACAAATTACGCAATTGCCGTCTAAGACCCCTGTTCTGTCGTAAGAGACTGAACCCAGTCTGCAAGCTCCTGGCGGCGCACCGCCGGGAGCGCGGCTTCATGTACCCGGAGAATCGCCCCTTCCAGGGAATAGAGAACTTTCACCGTCAGGGAGTTATTAAGGTGACGAAGCCTCAACCAGCTCATTTTCGCCCCCAGATTGCGTAATGTGCTCTCATCTTTAATCCCCGCTTCGTTCAGGAGGATCTCCAGATGAAAGGTCATATTGGGTAAATCCTTCAGACGATGATGCGAAAATCGGGAATGTTTTTCCTTTACCGCCGCATCCAGTGAATACTGTGACAAACGCACCAGTTGTTGCTGGTCGCACCACAAGCTTTCATCCACCCGATAATAGTGAAGTATGACCTGACGTCCGCGCTTCATAAACGTCAGCCAGACAGGTGGATGTTTCACACAGTACTGTACGCTTTGCTCGCAGGCACGAAGGTATAACTCACCATTCGCAACCATCGCAAAGACAGTATCCCCAATACTCAAACTGTAACTACCAAACAGCGAGCGGTAGCCAATCGAGCCCAGTGAAGCCAGGTATTCTTGAGATTTATAGATTCGACTATAAGAATGTGTTCTCATAAAAATCCTTTTAAATCATAAGCTAAATAAATAAATTGTAGTAACAGCTCCGTTAATGACGAAAATAGGCAACTTATTCTAAAGGGGCAAGATGAATTTTGTTTTTACGCCGACGACGAATAAAAATTGCGAGTCTGTTTCCGAAAATAAGGTTGATCTTTATGGGTCACAGGGTTACTGTATATCCATACAGTAACTCACAGGGCTGGATTGATTATGTACACATCAGGTTATGCAAATCGTTCTTCGGCGCTCTCTTCCACTTCCGGTCGAATTGCGCGTGTCTCTTCGGAGAACTCCACCGCAGGGCTTATCAGTGAAGTGGTCTACCGCGAAGACCAGCCTATGATGACCCAATTGCTCCTTCTGCCCCTTCTGCAACAATTAGGGCAGCAATCGCGCTGGCAACTCTGGCTGACGCCACAGCAAAAACTCAGCCGGGAATGGGTACAGTCAGCAGGACTTCCCCTCACCAAGGTGATGCAAATAAACCAGCTTTCGCCGTGCCATACTTTAGAATCAATGATTCGGGCATTGCGCACAGGAAATTACAGTGTCGTGATCGGTTGGTTGTCGGATGAATTGACAGAAGAAGAGCATACGCAACTGGTAAAAGCTGCCGATGAGGGGAATGCAATGGGATTTATTATGCGTCCGGTGCAAGCCCACTCCTTAGCCCCGAGACAGCATTCCGGACTAAAAATTCACTCTAATTTGTATCATTAAGTAAAATTCGGAATTATCCTGGATTTTTTTTTCATGCTTTGCCGCCGTATTGAAGCCTAAGGCTTTTTTGGTGCGAACGCTTGCCAGAAGCGGTTTCAGCGATTTTTACTGCTCAATTTCTCATCTCTAAATGTTAAATAATGTGTATACAAGCCTTTTTTTTTCATATGCCTGACGGAGTTCACACTTGTAAGTTTTCCACTACGTTGTAGACTTTACATCGCCAGGGGTGTTCGGCCTAAGCCGCAGATTCGGTAGAGTAACTATTGAGCAGGTCCCCCGGTGAAGGATTTAACCGTGTTATCTCGTTGGAGATATTCATGGCATATTTTGGATGATAACGAGGCGCAAAAAATGAAAAAGACAGCTATCGCGATTGCAGTGGCACTGGCTGGTTTCGCTACCGTAGCGCAGGCCGCTCCGAAAGATAACACCTGGTATACCGGTGCTAAACTGGGCTGGTCTCAGTTCCATGACATTGGCAACAACCAAATCAACAACAACGGTTCAACTGAAGAAAGCCAGCTGGGCGCAGGCGCGTTCGGTGGTTATCAGGTTAACCCGTACGTTGGTTTCGAAATGGGTTATGACTGGTTAGGTCGTATGCCGTACAAAGGCAACACTCAGACCGGCGCCTTCAAAGCTCAGGGCGTTCAGCTGACCGCTAAACTGGGTTACCCAATCACTGACGATCTGGACATCTATACTCGTCTGGGTGGTATGGTTTGGCGTGCAGACGCTAAAAACAACACCGGCTTCAAAGACCACGACACTGGCGTATCCCCAGTATTCGCAGGTGGTGTTGAGTACGCAATTACTCCTGAAATCGCTACCCGTCTGGAATACCAGTGGACCAACAACATCGGTGACGCTAACACCGTTGGTGGTCGTCCGGACAACGGCCTGCTGAGCGTAGGTGTTTCTTACCGCTTCGGCCAGGGTGAACCGGCTCCAGTTGTAGCTCCGGCTCCGGCTCCGGCTCCAGAAGTACAGACCAAACACTTCACTCTGAAGTCTGACGTTCTGTTCAACTTCAACAAAGCAACTCTGAAACCAGAAGGCCAGCAGGCTCTGGATCAGATGTACAGCCAGCTGAGCAACCTGGATCCGAAAGACGGTTCCGTTGTTGTTCTGGGCTTCACTGACCGCATCGGTTCTGACGCTTACAACCAGGGTCTGTCCGAGAAACGTGCTCAGTCCGTTGTTGATTACCTGATCTCTAAAGGTATTCCTTCTGACAAAATCTCTGCACGTGGCATGGGCGAATCCAACCCGGTTACTGGCAACACCTGTGACAACGTGAAAGCTCGCGCTGCACTGATCGACTGCCTGGCTCCGGATCGTCGTGTTGAGATCGAAGTTAAAGGTATCAAAGACGTTGTAACTCAGCCTCAGGCTTAAGTTTCCGTCTAATAAAAAACCCCGCTTTGCGGGGTTTTTTTTCGCCATTCCATCGTTCTCAGACTACTGTTCTCAGCGACTGTTCCCAGAACATGCGGGCAGAGTCACACGCTATTCTTTACCCAATAAAGCCTGCAAATCCTGCTTCAGCGTAGACATCTGACTGGCGTACTTCTCTTTATGTTCCGCATCCTCAATCAGTTGCACTATCGTCTCTGAGAGCGTTTTGCCACGGCGCTGCGCAAGTCCAGCCAGACGTTGCCAGACGATAAATTCTAAATCGATCGATTTCTTACGCGTATGCTGATGCTCAGCATTAAAGTGTCGTTTGCGTCGTGCCCGTATCGTCTGTTTCATCCGATTTAGCAGCGCAGGATTCATATGCTCGTCAATCCAGGTATTGACCCGAACCGGTTCATTCTCGAGGGTTAGCAACAAATCGACGGCCTCTTTGGCTGCGCTGGCCTCCACGTAACGGGTAATCAACTCCCCTTCACGCTGCTTTTTCACCAGATATTTCCACTTCCAGCCGCTTTCAAGATTTTCAAGTTGTTGATATTTCATTGCGATCTCAATGTTACCGTGTAACTCTTATCAGAATATCAGCTTTTTACGCATCTGAAGAAAAGAATATCCAGCCTGTGAACTGTCGCGCGTCATACTGCGTGTTTCCGTTCGCTTTCCGCGTGTGCAGAGTTGCCTGTTACGGTATAATCGCGTTTTTCACAACAGACTAAAAAACCTCAACTTTGACCATTACGAAACTTGCATGGCGTGATCTGGTTCCTGATACCGACAGTTATCAGGAGATATTTGCACAGCCACACTTTACTGACGAAAACGACACCTTACTCAGTGATACTCAACCGCGATTGCAGTTTGGTCTGGAGCAACTTCTCCAGCCACGTGCTTCGTCATCTTTTATGCTGGCAAAGGCCCCGCAAGAGCTTGAGTATATCAACCTCCTGGCCGATGCAGTCCGAACGCTGCACACCGACGACGGTAAGTTGACCGGCGGTCATTACGAGATTTCAGGTCATCACATTCGTTTTCGCGAAGCAGAAAAAGCAGAAGACAATTTTGCGACGTTAACTCAGGTAGTCAGTGCCGACTGGGTTGAAGCCGAACAACTGTTTGGCTGCCTGCGTCAGTTTAATGGAGAAATCACCCTGCAACCCGGTCTGGTACATCAGGCTAACGGCGGCATTTTGGTTATTTCTCTGCGCACGCTTCTGGCCCAGCCTCTGTTATGGATGCGTCTGAAAGCCATCGTGAGCCGCGAAAGCTTTGACTGGGTCGCATTCGATGAGTCTCGCCCCCTGCCTGTTTCCGTGCCCTCTATGCCGCTTAAAATGAAAGTGGTACTGGTCGGTGATCGCGAGTCGTTAGCGGACTTCCAGGAAATGGAGCCGGAACTCGCAGAACAGGCTATCTATAGCGAATTTGAAGACAACCTGCAGATAGTGGATGAAGAATCCATGACGCAGTGGTGCCAGTGGGTGACTCAGGTCGCCAGAAGCAATAATCTGCCCTACCCCGGCCCTGATGCGTGGCAGACCCTGATTCGTGAAGCGGTACGCTATACTGGCGAGCAGGACACCTTGCCGCTCTGCCCGCTATGGATTGCCCGCCAGTTCAAAGACGTTGCCCCGCTGTGTGAAGGGGAGACCTGTAGTGCAGAACAACTTAGCCTGATGCTCGCCCAGCGTGAATGGCGCGAGGGGTTCCTTGCCGAGCGGATGCAGGATGAAATCCTCCAGGAACAGATCCTGATCGAAACCGAAGGTGAACGCATTGGTCAAATCAACGCGCTCTCGGTGATTGAGTTTCCAGGCCACCCTCGCGCATTTGGCGAACCGTCACGTATTAGCTGCGTGGTGCATATTGGCGATGGCGAATTCACTGACATTGAGCGAAAAGCGGAACTTGGCGGAAATATCCATGCCAAGGGCATGATGATCATGCAGGCTTTCCTGATGTCTGAGCTGCAGCTTGAACAGCAGATCCCGTTTTCTGCCTCGCTGACCTTCGAACAGTCCTACAGTGAAGTCGATGGCGACAGCGCATCAATGGCGGAATTGTGCGCGTTGATCAGTGCGCTGGCTGATGTTCCTGTTAATCAGAGTATCGCGATTACCGGTTCTGTCGATCAATTCGGTCGCGCGCAACCGGTCGGCGGGTTAAACGAGAAGATTGAAGGCTTCTTTACGATTTGTCAGCAGCGAGAATTATCAGGCAAGCAAGGCGTGATTATTCCGGCGGCTAACGTCAGGCATCTTAGTCTGCAACCTGCGCTGCTACAGGCCGTTGAAGAAGAGAAATTCAGTATCTGGGCGGTGGATGACGTGACAGACGCCCTGCCGCTTCTGTTAAATCTGGTGTGGGACGGTGAAGGTCAGACTACGCTGATGCAAACTATCCAGGAGCGTATTGCGGCAGCAACGCAACTGGAAGGTCGTCACCGTTTCCCCTGGCCACTGCGTTGGCTGAATTGGTTTGTTCCGAACTGATCGGACTTGTTCAGCGTACACGTGTTAGCTATCCTGCGTGCTTCAATAAAATAAGGCTTACAGAGAACATGGTAGATAAACGCGAATCCTATACAAAAGAAGACCTTCTTGCCTCTGGTCGCGGTGAACTGTTTGGCGCTAAAGGCCCACAATTGCCAGCACCAAGCATGTTGATGATGGACCGTGTCGTCAAGATGACTGAAACCGGTGGTAACTTTGACAAAGGTTATGTCGAAGCTGAGCTGGATATTAACCCGGACCTGTGGTTCTTCGGGTGTCACTTTATCGGCGATCCGGTCATGCCGGGCTGTTTAGGTCTGGACGCAATGTGGCAACTGGTTGGATTCTATCTCGGCTGGTTGGGCGGTGAAGGTAAAGGCCGCGCCCTGGGCGTAGGCGAAGTGAAATTTACCGGCCAGGTTCTGCCGACCGCGAAAAAAGTCACTTACCGTATCCACTTCAAGCGCATCGTTAACCGTCGCCTGATCATGGGTCTGGCTGATGGCGAAGTTCTGGTCGACGGCCGTCTGATCTACACCGCTAATGACCTGAAAGTGGGCCTGTTCCAGGACACTTCCGCGTTCTAATCCTGCCCTTTTACAGCCAGCCACTTTTGCTGACTGAGTGATAAAAGGCGAAACCTCCGCGATGCGGAGGTTTCTTTTTTCTAAAGAGACAGAATCAGGCCAAAACTGCCCTGTCCGCCATGGCTTCTCGCCAGCCTCCCAGCCAGTATGACCTCTGATTCAGCGTCTGATAGGGACACATTTCTTTTGAGCGTCCGGCGATGCCGGCCTGATATCCACGTTGATGTGCCCGATCCAGGCGATCTCGTTTTTGTCTCTTCATGCCTCGTTTCCCTCATCTTTTATCTGGTGGAAAAGAAAACAGTGATTACGAAGTGTGCAATCACACTAAAACGAATACCGCGAAACATTGGTTCCGTCAATGCGCAAAATTCACGCCAGTGTCATATTTGTGAGCTACCCAATAAATCATTTGTACAAGAAATGTGAGCCAGAACAGCTATTTTGTCGGAATAAAAATGAAAAAAAACCGCCTCAGCGAAAGGTCTGAGGCGGTTTAATTTACAATTGTTTAAACTTTAAGGCAGGCGTTTTATCTCCTGGGCGATAGACGCAGCCTCCTGGCTCCATGCCGTACCCAGCACTTTGACCATCTCATCATAGCCATCCTGCTGCTGCGTCGTTTCGAGATGGAATGGACGCTTAATCAGCTGCCCCTGATGGTTCAGAAGCCACTCACCGCTCACGATAACCTTGCCATCATAGCGACCGTGGAATCCGGTCACCGTGACGTTTAGCGTGTCCTGAGTGCTCCCCAGCGGCTGTGAGGCGACAACCCAACCCGGAAGCTGGGTATTCAGGCTGGCCACCAGCGTATTGCGCAACTGCTGATCCAGCGGGCTGGCCCAGAGGTTGTTGTTCGCAATCACGTACTTCACATCACTGGTCTGATAGACCACGCCATTACCTGCGAGGTAATCAGGTACCGAAACCTGTTCCACCCACAGCAGACGGTTTCCCTGATTCGCGGTACTTTGCACGCCCCCCTGCGCAATAGGCAGTTGGTAATAGCTTTTACTTTCTCCACCGGAGCTGCATGCCGTCAGCCAGACCGACATCATCACCACTAGCCACTTTTTCATTGTTTCGCCCTCTTCGGCTCTGGATCTTTCTTGTCCTTCGCTTCAAATACCAGCGCATTGCTCTTATCGTTGAGCGTTTTCAGAACCGGCTGCAGTTCGCGGAGTACCTGATCAAGACGCTGCATATCCGCCACCATCTTGTTATACGCGGCAGAACCCGGCTGGAAGCCCTGCATACTGCGGTTCAGTTCGCGTAGCGTAGTTTGCATATCCGCTGGAAGCTGCTGCATCGACTCACTGGACGTAATCTTGTTCATGTTGTCCAGCGTGGTTTGCAGGTGCTTCATCGTACGCTGGCTTTCAGTAAGCGTATTGGTCGCCTGCTCAATCATCGGATTCAATGGCAGATTGTTGATTTTATCCAGCGCTTCCATCAGACGTTGTTGGATCTGCGCCAGACCGCCACTCACGGTTGGAATGATCTGATAGCCGCTAAACTCACGGATGCCCTTAATAGGCGGTTCCTTCGGATAGAAATCGAGGTCGACATACAGCGCGCCGGTCACCAGATTCCCCGTTTTTAACGATGCGCGTAAGCCACGGTTCAGCAATTCCTGCAGATGTGCGCCCACATCCGTATTTTCGCCTAACTGCGCTTTCAGACGCTCAGGTTCGATACGGATCAGCACCGGAATGCGGAAGTCGTTGTTAAATACCTGACGCATATTTGGCACAAAGAACGGCACTTTGCTGACGGTACCCAGACGAATGCCACGGAATTCCAGCGGCGCGCCAGGTTGTAATCCACGAACCGAATCTTTAAAGAACACCAGATAGTCGATATGGTCGGTAAACAACGAGTCCTGAATGCTTTTCTGATCGTCATAGAGAACGAACGCTGATTTTTCCGCGACGGGTTGCCCTTGCTCAAGTCCATCCGGGACGTCGAAGCTGACTCCGCCGCCAAACAAGGTGGTCAACGAACCCATCTCTACGCGCATTCCCGCAGAGGTGAGATCGACCGCAATGCCGCTGTCTTTCCAGAAACGCACATTATTGGTGACCAGGCGATCGTTCGGCGCATTGATAAAGAGCTGATAGCTAATGCTGCGCTTTTGCGGATCAAACGTACTGGTTTCAACCGAACCGACACGATAGCCGCGGAACAGCACCGGATCGCCCGGACTTAACTGCCCGGCCTTTTTACTGTCCAGAATCACGCGGATCCCTTTCGCATCCGGCGGCGCCAGCGGCGGCGAATCCAGCAAATCATATTTATTGAGCTGGCTTCCTTTATTACCCGGTTGCAATTCAATATAGGCGCCAGACAGCAGCGTCCCTAAACCGCTGATCCCCTCACGCCCTACCTGCGGCTTAACCACCCAGAAGACAGAATCTTTATGCAGCAACTTTTCCATACCGGAATTGAGGCGTGCTTTGATTTCTACATGGGTTAAGTCATCGGTTAGCGTCGCGCTTTCGACCACGCCAACATCGACGCTACGGCTTTTTATGGTGGTTTTACCGCCCTCAATGCCTTCGGCATTGGTGGTAATCAGGGTAACTTCTGGTCCCTGATGACTGTAGTGGTAAAACAGAACCCATGCCCCGATAAGCGCAGTGACGATGGGGAATATCCACACGGGAGACCAGTTCTTTACCTTCTGCACTTTGGCTTCCCCACTTTTAGATTCCATGCTGTCAGGACTCCTCATGGTCTGGTTCTGGTTTACGGTCCCACGACAGACGAGGATCAAATGTCATCGCAGAAAACATTGTCATAATGACGACTAAAGCAAACATCAATGCACCCATTGCAGGATAAATGTTCATCAACCCTCCCATGCGCACCAGCGCAGAGAGTACGGCAATAACAAAAACATCGATCATTGACCAACGACCGACAAATTCCACGACTTCGTAAATCAAATGCATTCTTTCGCTGTCACGCCTTCCAAACCCTTTTGCGTCCCAGCACAGCCATGCAATCGCAATCATTTTTAACGTCGGCACCATAATACTGGCGATAAATATCACCGCCGCAACCGGATAAGATCCCTCACTCCACAGTAAAACCACCCCAGCAATAATGGTGGATGGTAATTTTGAACCCAGCAAATCAGTAATCATAATCGGCATGATATTGGCTGGAAGGTAAAGCATGATCGACGTGAATAACAATGCCATCGTCCATTGCAGACTGTTTTTACGTCGCACATGCCCTTTAGTATTACAACGTGGACACACCAGCTCATCGGCAGGCAGTACCGCCGTACAGCAGGAACAGGAACGTAAACCTTGTTGAATCCCCGGCGTTCCCACTTTTAACGGCTGCGCAATTTTAGGCGCAGGGGCAATGTCATCCCACAGCCAGCGACGATCCACACACTGAAACGTACGAAGCTGCAAAATACAAAACAGACACCACGGGATAAAACTGCTGCCTACGCCAATATCGCCGTATGCCATCAGTTTGACAAAACTCACCAATATCCCGGCGAGGAATATTTCAGCCATGCCCCAGGATTTTAACTGGAACAAAACGCGCGCCAGCCTGGCCTGTAATTTTTCCGGCATGGCAACACGATTAACGAGCAGTAATATCGTTATCAGGCAAAAAGCGGGCACCACCTGAACGAATAATAAAAAGAAGGTACCGAGACTGGCGTAATCTTCAGAAAATAAAACGCCCGGAATTTCCAGAAACGAAACTTCACTGCTCACCCCCGCCACATTCATACTCACGAAAGGGAATAGGTTAGAGAGTAGCAGCATGAATAAAGCCACAATTGCATACGCGGTGGGACGCTGCCTTGGCGCGTCCCACTCGGTTGTTAATGTTGTGCCACATCGTGGGCATGCCGCTTTTTGACCATGCTCTAACGGGGGTAATGCCACCAGCATGTCACATTGCGAGCATAATATATGCCTCGCAGCATGGTGATGTTCGCACATATGTGCTCCTTTAATTATGCGCCATTCTTCAAGGCTTCAAGATACTCCCAGCGCTCAAAGGCTTGCTCAAGCTCTTGTTCCGCTTCACTCAGGTTAGCCAGAACCTTTTGTGTATGCTCATGCGGCTGGCTAAAAAAGCTGGCGTCAGCAACTTGGGCCTGCAGCGTTTCCAGTTTAGCTTCCAGTTCTTCAAGCTGCTGGGGTAGCTGTTCCAGTTCGCGCTGTAGTTTATAGCTTAGTTTGCCACTCGCTCGTTTTACAATTTCTGCTTTAAGTGCAGCAGGTTCCTCATTTTTTTTCACAACTGGCTGTTTAAACGCCAGATGCTGTACCTGTTGTCCACGCGCATCGTGATAGCCGCCGACATAGCGACCAATTTTGCCGTCACCTTCGAAGATCCAGCATTCGGTCACGGTGTTGTCCACAAACTGGCGATCGTGGCTCACCAGCAGGACTGTCCCCTGATAACCGTCAATCATTTCTTCCAGCAACTCGAGGGTTTCGACGTCGAGATCGTTGGTTGGTTCATCGAGAATTAAAAGATTGCTGGGTTTAAGAAATAAACGCGCCAGCAGCAGACGGTTGCGCTCGCCACCCGACAATGCGCGAACCGGCGTCATGGCACGTTTAGGGTGAAACAAAAAGTCTTGCAGGTAGCCCAGCACATGGCGGGATTTACCGTTAACCATCACCTCTTGTTTGCCTTCCGCGAGGTTGTCCATCACGGTTTTATCGGGATCCAGTTCGGCACGGTGCTGATCAAAGTAAGCTACTTCGAGTTTTGTACCAACATGAATACGGCCGCCGTCAGCCTGAAGCTGGCCCAGCATCAGTTTCAGCAACGTCGTTTTACCGCAGCCATTTGGCCCAATCAGCGCAATTTTGTCGCTGCGTTGTACCTGCGCGGAGAAATCTTTCACCAGTTGTTTGCCATCAACCTGGTAATCCACGTTCTCCATTTCGAAGACGATCTTGCCCGAGCGTGTCGCTTCTTCGACCTGCATCTTCGCGGTGCCCATCACTTCGCGGCGTTCGCCACGTTCGCGACGCATGGCTTTCAATGCGCGCACGCGGCCTTCGTTACGCGTACGGCGCGCCTTAATCCCCTGACGGATCCACACCTCTTCCTGAGCCAGTTTGCGATCAAACTCCGCATTCTGTAGATCTTCGACCCGCAGCGCCTCTTCTTTTTCCAGCAGATACTGATCGTAATCGCCAGGATAAGAAACCAGCTTCCCGCGATCAAGATCGACAATACGGGTCGCCATGTTACGAATGAACGAACGGTCGTGAGAGATAAAAATGATCGTGCCATTGAAGGATTTCAGGAATCCTTCCAGCCAGTCGATAGCTTCAATGTCCAGGTGGTTAGTCGGTTCGTCCAGCAGCAATACGCGCGGGTTGCTCACCAACGCCCTGCCCAGCGCCGCTTTGCGCAGCCATCCGCCCGAAAGAGAAGAGAGCGCGGCGTTAGGATCAAGCCCCAACTGCTCCAACACTTCATTAATACGGCTTTCGAGCTGCCACAGGTTATGGTGGTCGAGTTGTTCCTGTACCCGCGCCATTTCATTGAGGTTCTTATCGCTGGGGTCAGTCATCACGATGCGAGAAATATCGTGATACCGCTTCAGGTATTCCGCCTGTTCCTCGATGCCCTCGGCGACAAAATCATACACGCTGCCCGCAACGTTTCGCGGGGGATCCTGTTGCAAACGCGCAACCACCAGATCCTGCTCATAAATAATGCGCCCGTCATCCAGACCTTGTTCACGGTTGAGGATCTTCATCAGGGTCGACTTTCCGGCGCCGTTACGGCCCACCAGACAGACGCGTTCGTTATCTTCGATATGCAATTCTGCATTATCAAGAAGCGGCGCATCGCTAAACGACAGCCATGCACCATGCATACTGATTAATGACATTTACTTTTCCTTTCAGGCTGAGGTAATCAGCCAGCAGTTGTGGATCTGGCGGTTACGGGCAAAGTCCTGGGATTGCGTTTTCTGCGTAATTTCTTGTGCTTTCAGTCCCAGTGCCGCCAGTCCGTCGAGATCCATACGGAATCCACGTTTGTTGTTGGAGAACATGATGGTGCCGCCCTTACGCAGCAGACGTTTCAGATCCTTCATCAGCGCCAGATGATCGCGCTGCACATCAAACGAATCTTCCATACGTTTTGAGTTAGAAAACGTCGGTGGATCGATAAAAATAAGATCGAATTGCTCATTCGCCTCACGCAGCCACCCCAGACAATCCGCCTGGATTAAACGGTGCGCGCGACCACTCAGGCCATTCAGACGCAAGTTGCGCTCCGCCCACTCCAGATAGGTGCGCGACATATCCACCGTCGTGGTGCTGCGAGCGCCACCCAAACCAGCATGTACGCTGGCGCTGCCGGTGTAGGAGAAGAGGTTAAGGAAATCTTTCCCCTGGCTCATTTGCCCCAGCATACGACGCGCAATACGGTGATCAAGGAACAGGCCCGTATCCAGATAGTCGGTCAGGTTGACCCACAGACGCGCGTTGTACTCGCTCACTTCGATGAACTCGCCCTTCTCGTTCATCTTCTGGTACTGGTTTTTCCCTTTCTGACGCTCACGCGTTTTCAGCACCAGCTTGTTCGGGGCCATCTCCAGCACGGAGAGGGTCGCCGCGATGATATCAAACAGACGCTGGCGCGCTTTCTGCGCATCGACCGTTTTCGGCGGCGCATATTCCTGAATCACCACCCAGTCACCGTAGCGGTCAACCGCCACGTTGTATTCCGGGAGGTCAGCATCATAAAGGCGATAGCATTCAATCCCTTCCTGACGCGCCCACTTCTCCAGCTTCTTAACATTTTTACGCAGTCGGTTGGCGTAATCTTCCGCTACCGTGGCAGGCTTGCTTTCAGAAGTGGTTTCTGCAACGTGATAGTTTTTCTGCACGCAATCCAGCGGGCCATTTTTCGCCTTGAATTGTTTATCGGCGCGCAATTGCAGACTGCTGAGCAAATCCGGGGACGCGCTGAACAACGACAAATTCCAGCCGCCGAACTGGTTTTTCATGTTACGACCGAGCAGGCTATGCAACGCGATAAGCGCCGGTTCGCTCTCCAGACGTTCGCCGTACGGCGGGTTACTGATAACCGTCCCGTGCGGTCCTTCGGGCAGCGGATTGCTCAGTTGTGCCACGTCTTTGACTTCAAAGGTGATGAGATCGCCGATACCTGCGCGGCGGGCGTTACTGCGCGCACGTTCAATCACGCGAGCATCGCTGTCTGAACCGTAAAAGCGCGAGCTGTAGTCGGCCAGGCCTTTGCGGGCACGAACCTGCGCTTCGGCTTTCACTTCCTGCCAGACTGCCTCATCATGCTGCGCCCAACCGCTGAAGCCCCAGTATCCACGGTGTAATCCAGGCGCACGATCGGTCGCCCACATTGCCGCTTCAATTAATAGCGTACCCGAACCGCACATCGGGTCGAGCAGTGGCGTGCCCGGCTGCCAGCCAGAACGCATCACAATCGCCGCGGCCAGCGTTTCCTTAATTGGCGCCTGACCAGTGCGATCGCGATAGCCACGCTGATGCAGACCGTCGCCGCTCAGATCAAGAGCGATACTGGCGGTGTCTTTGTTCAGCCAGACATTAATGCGTAAATCCGGGGATTCACGATCCACATTCGGGCGCGGCAGACTCTTGCGGGTAAAGGCGTCCACAATGGCGTCCTTCACTTTCATTGCGCCGTACTGGCTGTTACGAATGGTGTCATTCAGGCCGCTGAAGTGCACAGCAAACGTGGCGCCAGGATTAAAAATCTCTGTCCAGTCGATTGCCTGAACGCCGAGATACAAGTCCAGATCGCTATAGACCTTGCATTCCCCCATCGGCAATATGATGCGAGAGGCCAGACGGCTCCACATCAGGCTCTGGTAAACAAGCCGTGTGTCGCCCTTAAAATGGACACCACCCTGAACGACCTGGCACTCATCGGCGCCCAGGTTTTCCAGTTCAGTTTTTAACAGCTCTTCCAGCCCACGGGCCGTACTGGCAAACAGAGAATTCATATCGTCACTTTTACTCGGGGAAAATTGCTGCGCATTATAGCTAATATGGGCTGTATGTCATAAAGTTGAGGGCTTATTTTCATTTGAGGGCTGTACAGTGGTGACGTTAACCAGACTTTTTGTTCATCCGGTTAAATCAATGCGCGGCATTGGCCTGACACATGCACTGGCTGACGCCAGCGGTCTGGCGTTTGATCGTATTTTTATGGTCACCGAACCCGATGGCACTTTCATCACTGCCCGCCAGTTTCCGCAAATGGTTCGCTTTACCCCTTCCCTGTTGCACGACGGGCTGCATCTTACAGCCCCGGACGGCAGCAGCGCGCTGGTGCGATTTGCTGATTTTGCCGAACAGGATGCTCCAACCGAAGTCTGGGGAAACCATTTTACCGCCCGCATCGCACCCGATGCTGTCAATCGGTGGCTGAGCGGTTTCTTTTCCCGCGAAGTGCAATTACGTTGGGTCGGGCCAAACCTGACGCGACGCGTTAAACAACACAGCGGCGTACCGCTCTCCTTCGCGGATGGCTTCCCCTACCTGTTGACCAGTGAAGCCTCTCTGCGTGATTTACAACAGCGCTGCCCGGCCAGCGTGAAAATGGAACAGTTTCGCCCTAACCTGGTGGTGAGCGGTGCCGCCGCCTGGGAAGAGGACACCTGGAAAGTGATCCGCATCGGCGACGTTATTTTTGATGTCGCAAAGCCGTGCAGCCGCTGTATTTTCACCACCGTCAGTCCGGAAAAAGGTCAAAAACATCCGTCTGGCGAACCGCTCGCCACACTACAGCGTTTTCGCACGGCGCTGGATAATGGCGATGTTGATTTCGGTCAGAACCTGATTGCCCGCAACAGCGGCGTGATCCGCACAGGCGATGAGGTCGAAATACTGGCGACGGGGCCCGCAAAAGCCTACGGCGCAGCAGCACCTGACGATACCGTCACCGCAGAACAACACCCGGATGCGACGGTGAATATCGACTGGCATGGACAGACTTTTCGTGGCAATAACCAACAGGTGTTGTTAGAACAACTGGAAAACCAGGGGATTCGGGTTCCCTATTCGTGTCGGGCAGGTATTTGCGGTTGCTGTCGGGTACGGTTGCTGGAAGGCGAAGTCAGCGCGCTGAAAAAATCAGCGATAGGCGAGGATGGCACAATTCTTTGCTGTAGCTGTGTACCGAAAACGGCGCTCAGACTGGAAAGTTAAACGGCTTGCTCAAGGCTGAAACTGTCAATCATGGCTTGCGGTTTCAGTCTGTCATTCATTATCTTTATCGCATCTCCCAGTTGCATCGTGCGTCCCGCGACCACCACGCCAGGCTGAGCTAGCAGACAAAGTGCCGCATTTTCACCCGGTTCCACCACCAGTAAATTGACCTGCTCTTCGGTGTCGCTTAAGTAGACGCAGGCCGCATCGCCACAGACAGGCGACCAGTCTTCTGCATGCGCAACAAAGTGCCAGCTTTTTGGCATCTGGGGTTTGAGATAGCGAATAGCCACCAGCGCATTAAGCACCAGTTCCGCTTTTTGTTCTTTCGATAATTCGAGGTCGCGGCATTTTTCTTCAAAGGAAAAATAAAGCGCGGCATCTTCTACGCAAAAACCGGCGGGTGAAAAAGCATCAGGAGTGAGCATTTTGCGAGCAAAACGCGAGCGAAATAACATGCCATTGGCCAGATCGAGCATCATTCGATCATGCTCTTCATCATAATACCAGCGCCAGTTATCGTCAGGTTTAATTCGCATTCGTTTATCTCCTGGGCTTAACATCCTGTTGCAACATTGTCCTGATTGCCGCTTCGTTTATTGCCTTAATAAGAAAAGACCAAAATGTTTAAATAAGCAACAGTGAAGGAATATAAAACAACCAGGGCTGGAAATAAAGCCCTGGTTGTCCGATTAAGGGAAAAGGTTAGAGATGGGTAACGATTTCTTTAATCAGCGGCGGGCCTTTAAAAATAAAGCCGGAATAAATTTGCACCAGTGAAGCACCAGCCGCCATTTTTTCACGCGCCGCGATCACCGAGTCAATACCACCGACACCAATAATCGGTAACTGCCCGTTTAATTCCTGCGACAGACGTCGAATAATTTCTGTACTTTTTAATTGCAGCGGTCGTCCACTCAAACCACCCATTTGATCACAGTTTTTCATTCCCTGAACCAGAGAACGATCCAACGTTGTATTGGTAGCAATAACACCATCAATATTATGACGGACTAAACTGTCGGCGACCTGGATCAGTTCTTCTTCAGAAAGATCCGGCGCGATCTTTACGGCCACCGGCACATATTTTTGATGGATCGCCTGCAGATCGTTTTGTTTATTTTTAATTGCCGTCAATAAATCGTCCAGCGCATCGCCGTATTGCAGCGTGCGTAATCCCGGCGTATTTGGTGACGAGATATTGACTGCGATATAACCGGCATAAGCATAGACTTTTTCCATACAAATCAGATAGTCATCTTTGCCTTGTTCTACCGGCGTATCTTTATTTTTACCGATATTAATCCCCAGGATGCCGTCAAAATGCGATTTCTTGACGTTCTCCACCAGGTTATCAACACCGTGGTTATTGAAGCCCATTCGGTTGATCAACCCTTCCGCGTCGACCAGGCGGAAAAGGCGGGGTTTATCGTTGCCAGGCTGAGGGCGTGGCGTCACGGTGCCTACCTCTATCGAGCCAAACCCCATTGCGCCCAGCGCATCAATGCACTCCCCATCTTTATCCAGACCTGCTGCCAGACCAAGCGGGTTCTTAAAAGTCAGCCCCATACAGGTAACAGGCTTTGCTGGCACTTTCTGGCGCACAAGCGCTTCCAGCGGTGTCCCTGTGATACGGCGTAATTGTTGAAATGTTAATTCATGAGCGCGCTCTGGATCGAGCTGAAAAAGGGCTTTACGAACGAAGGGGTAGTACATGAACTCTCCTGGATTCCCGGTGTGCAAACCGGGGGCGTATTATGTGCGATGTTGAACCAAAAGGGAATTGACCTGCGGCAATAAATGACGATGTCCACGCAATCGTTTTCATCCTCCCCTGCGCAATTATGCGTTTTTCAGATTTTCTCTGCCGGATAAATCATTTCGATTCACAAAATCTCTCTGTCAGACTGCACAAATTGTTATCAATGTTAGTAAAAAGCAAATAATTGGTTATAAGGAGAGATTGAGAATATGCGCATTATCACTCTGGCGGGAAGTCCGCGTTTTCCCTCTCGTTCCAGTGCGTTACTGGAATATGCCCGTGAAAAACTCAGTGCTCTGGATGTCGAGGTCTGCCACTGGAATCTCCACAACTTTGCGCCTGAGGATCTTTTATATGCGCGATTCGACAGCCCCGCGCTGAAAACCCTGGTCGCCCAGTTAAAAGAGGCCGATGGACTGATTGTCGCCACCCCCGTTTATAAAGCGGCCTATTCCGGGGCGTTAAAAACGTTGCTTGACCTGCTGCCTGAGCGGGCGCTCGAAGGGAAAGTGGTGTTGCCGCTCGCCACCGGCGGCACCGTCGCGCATTTACTGGCCGTTGACTATGCACTTAAGCCCGTATTAAGCGCGCTTAAAGCGCAGGAAATTCTGCATGGCGTGTTTGCTGATGACTCTCAGGTTATTGATTATCAGCATAAACCGCACTTCACCCCGAATCTACAACTGCGCCTGGACAACGCTCTCGAGACGTTCTGGCACGCGCTGCATCGTCGGGATGTACAGGTTCCCACCTTTCACTCAACGCAGGGGATCGCCCATGCTTAATCTCTTCAAACGTCATTCCCCCTGGCTGGCGCTGACCGGTTTACTGTCACTTTCAGCCCTGTCTCACGCAGCGACCTCCGCGCCAGAGACGCTGCGTATCGGTTATCAGAAAGGCAGCATCAGTATGGTGCTGGCAAAAAGCCACCAGCTTCTGGAAACACGCTATCCGCAAACGAAAATTTCCTGGATAGAATTCCCGGCGGGGCCGCAGATGCTTGAAGCGCTGAATGTCGGCAGTATCGACCTGGGCAGCACTGGCGATATTCCACCGATCTTCGCGCAGGCCGCTGGGGCCGATCTGGTGTATGTCGGCGTCGAACCGCCTAAACCGAAAGCGGAAGTGATTCTGGTGCCTGAAAACAGCCCCATTAAAAGCGTGGCGGATCTAAAAGGGCGCAAGGTCGCTTTCCAGAAAGGCTCCAGTTCACACAACCTGTTGCTCCGGGCTTTGCAGCAGGCCGGGTTAAAATTTACCGATATTCAACCGACCTTTCTGACCCCGGCGGACGCCCGCGCGGCCTTCCAGCAGGGGAACGTCGATGCCTGGGCTATCTGGGATCCCTACTATTCAGCCGCCCTGCTGCAAGGCGGCGTGCGTGTACTGAAGGACGGCTCTGACTTGAAACAAACCGGGTCGTTCTATCTGGCGGCACGCCCGTATGCTGAAAAAAATGGCGCCTTTATTCAGGGCGTGCTCAACACCTTCAGTCAGGCCGATGCGCTGACGCTGAGCCAACGCGAGCAAAGTATTGCGCTGCTTGCCAAAACGATGGGATTACCCGCACCGGTGATCGCCAGCTATCTGGATCACCGCCCCCCAACCATAATAGCGCCGGTTGACGCCACGGTTGCCGCACTACAGCAACAAACCGCCGATCTGTTTTACGACAACCGCCTGGTACCGAAAAAAATCGATATTCGCGACCGCATCTGGCACGCCACTTCGCAGGAAGGAGCTAAATTATGAGTTTGAATATGTTCTGGTTTTTACCGACACACGGTGACGGGCACTATCTGGGAACAGAAGAAGGTTCGCGCCCGGTCACTCACGGTTATCTGCAACAAATCGCGCAAACCGCAGACCGTCTGGGCTTTACCGGTGTACTGATCCCTACCGGGCGCTCCTGCGAAGATGCGTGGCTGGTTGCGGCGTCAATGATCCCGGTAACGCAACGGCTCAAGTTCCTCGTGGCGTTGCGCCCCAGCGTAACGTCACCCACGGTCGCCGCGCGCCAGGCCGCGACGCTCGACAGGCTCTCCAATGGCCGCGCGCTCTTTAACCTGGTCACCGGCAGTGACCCACAGGAGCTGGCAGGGGACGGCGTTTTCCTCGATCACAGCGACCGCTATGCCGCCTCCGATGAATTTACTCAGGTCTGGCGGCGGTTATTGCTGGGTGAAACCGTCGATTTTCACGGCAAACATATTCACGTTCGCGGGGCAAAGCTGTTCTTCCCGCCGATACAGCAGCCGCACCCTCCCCTCTACTTTGGCGGTTCATCGGACGTGGCGCAGGATCTGGCCGCCGAACAGGTTGATCTTTATCTCACCTGGGGCGAACCGCCAGAGCTGGTGAGAGAGAAGATCGAACAGGTACGCGCCAAAGCCGCCGCGCGCGGGCGCAAGATCCGCTTTGGTATTCGTTTGCATGTCATTGTTCGCGAAACCAATGAAGAAGCCTGGCAGGCCGCGGATCGGCTGATTGCACATCTGGACGATGACACCATTGCCAAAGCACAGGCGGCTTTCGCCAGAACCGACTCCGTCGGTCAGCATCGTATGGCGGCGCTGCATAACGGCAAGCGGGATAAGCTGGAAATCAGCCCAAATCTGTGGGCGGGCGTCGGGCTGGTGCGTGGCGGTGCGGGAACCGCGCTGGTGGGCGATGGCCCCACGGTGGCGGCACGTATTAATGAGTATGCGGCGCTCGGCATCGACAGCTTTGTCCTCTCCGGTTATCCGCATCTCGAAGAGGCGTACAAAGTGGGCGAGTTGCTGTTCCCGCATCTGGATATCGCGATACCGGAAATCCCGCAACCGCAGCCACTGCTTCAGCAGGGTGAAGCGGTAGCAAACGAATTTATCCCGCGTAACGTCGCGCAACGTTAAGGAATACATTGATGGCAACGCGAACTCATAAAGGGTTGCTGCGCGTTGCCCCCTGGTTTTTACCGGTGGGCATCGTTGCACTCTGGCAGCTTGCATCTTCAACCGGCTGGCTCTCCGGTCGCCTGTTCCCTTCACCGGAAGGCGTGGTTGAAGCGTTCTGGACACTCTCCATCAGCGGTGAGCTGTGGCAGCATTTAGCGATTAGTTCCTGGCGTGCGCTGATCGGCTTTTCGATCGGCGGATCGATTGGCCTGACGCTGGGGCTTATCAGCGGTCTTTCCCGCTGGGGGGAACGTCTGCTGGATACTTCAATTCAGATGTTGCGTAACGTACCGCATCTGGCGCTGATCCCACTGGTTATCCTGTGGTTTGGTATTGATGAATCCGCGAAGATCTTTCTGGTCGCGCTGGGGACACTGTTTCCTTTGTATATCAACACCTGGCACGGGATCCGCAATATCGATCGTGGATTGGTGGAGATGGCGCGCAGTTACGGCCTGTCGGGCTTCCCGCTGTTTATCCATGTGATCCTGCCTGGCGCCCTCCCCTCGATTATGGTGGGCGTTCGTTTTGCACTTGGGTTGATGTGGCTGACGTTAATTGTGGCCGAAACGATTTCAGCGAACTCCGGGATTGGCTACCTGGCGATGAATGCCCGCGAATTTCTGCAAACGGATGTGGTCGTGGTCGCCATTATTCTCTATGCCCTGCTCGGTAAACTCGCCGATGTTAGCGCACAACTGCTTGAGCGCATCTGGTTACGCTGGAACCCGGCCTATTACGTGAAGGAGGCAACCGTATGAATACCGCACGTCTGAATCAGGGTACGCCGCTGCTGCTCAATGCGGTCACCAGGCGCTACGCCAGCAATACCGTGCTCAATCAATTGGATCTGCATATTCCGGCAGGCCAGTTTGTCGCCGTGGTCGGGCGTAGCGGCGGGGGTAAAAGTACCCTGCTGCGACTGCTGGCCGGACTGGAAACACCGACGGCAGGCGAATTGCTCGCCGGAACCACCCCGCTGGCAGAAATCCAGGACGATACACGAATGATGTTTCAGGATGCGCGGCTGCTCCCGTGGAAGTCCGTTATCGACAATGTCGGGCTGGGGCTGAAAGGTAACTGGCAGGACGCTGCGCGCAAGGCGCTGGCGGCAGTCGGTCTGGAAAACCGCGCATCCGAATGGCCTGCCGCACTCTCCGGGGGGCAGAAGCAGCGAGTGGCGCTGGCGCGCGCCTTGATCCATCGTCCCGGCCTGTTGCTGTTGGATGAACCGCTCGGCGCACTGGATGCCTTAACCCGTCTGGAGATGCAGGATTTAATCGTCTCGCTGTGGCAGGAGCATGGTTTCACCGTGCTGCTGGTGACGCATGACGTCAGCGAAGCGGTTGCCATGGCCGACCGCGTGCTGTTGATTGAGGATGGGAAAATCGGTCTGGATCTGACCGTGGATATCCCGCGCCCGCGCCGCCTGGGTTCAGTGCGTTTAGCCGAGCTGGAAGCTGAAGTGTTAAACCGGGTGATGCAGCGTGGGGTAACGGGACAGCCGATCCGTCGGCATGGGTAAGCATTCAGAACGTTGTAAGCCCGGTAAGCGTGAGCGCCACCGGGCATTTTGCCGGATGGCGGCGTTACCGCCTTATCCGGCCTACAAACGACAGGTCAATGTCTCAGGCTAACGCCTTACTGATTTTCTCGAACAGATCGCCGGAGAGATTCTTCAGACCTTTCAACTGTTCCAGTGCCGCACGCATTTTCGCCTGACGTTTGGCATCATAACGTTTCAGTCGGATCAGCGGTTCTATCAACCGTGAAGCCACCTGCGGGTTGCGGCTGTTGAGCTCCGTCAGCATTTCGACCAGGAACTGATAACCGCTACCGTCTTCGGCGTGGAACGCTGCCGGGTTACTGCCAGCAAACGCACCAATCAATGAGCGAATACGGTTCGGGTTACTCAGGGTGAAGGAGCGGTGTTTCAGCAGACCACGTACCGTCTCCAGCACGTTGTCGGCCGGACTGGTGGATTGCAGGATGAACCATTTATCCATCACCAACCCATCCTGATGCCACTTATCGTCGTACTCTTGCATCAGGGCATCGCGACACGGCAGTTGCGCCGCCACCGCCGAAGAAAGTGCCGCCAGCGCGTCGGTCATATTGTTGGCTTTCTGGTACTGTCGGCTCACTAATGTATTTGCGAGTTCGGTTTCACCAAAGGCCAGGAATCGCAGACAGGTGTTGCGCAGCGTACGCTTGCCGATGTCGGCATGCTCAACCCGGTACTCATCGAGATGGTTAGCGTTATAAATCGCCAGCAACTCATCAGCCAGTTCCGTCGCCAGCGTGCGGGTTAATGCTTCGCGCACGGCGGCGATCGCCAGCGGATCGATAATCTCAAACAGTTCGGCCATTTCATTGGCGGAAGGCAGCGTCAGGATCTCCGCCGCCAGCGCGGGATCGATCTTCTCATCCAGAAGTACCGCGCGGAAGGCGTCAGCAACATGAACCGGCAGAGAGAGCGGTTGCCCCTGCTGATGACGCGCAACGTTCAGCTTGATATAGGTCGCCAGCAGACTTTGCGCCGCATCCCAGCGGGAGAAATCATTACGCGCGTGACGCATCAGGAAGGTCAGTTGCTGATCGCTCCATTTATACTCCAGCTTCACCGGCGCAGAAAACTCGCAAAGCAGTGCGGGAACCGGCTGGAAGTAGACGTTATCGAAGACAAATGTCTGCTCAGATTGCGTCACATTGAGCACGGAATTGACCGGATGGCCACCCTTCTGCAACGGAATCACTTTGCCTTTGTTATCATACAGTTCGATAGCAAACGGAATATGCAGCGGTTTCTTCTCTGCCTGATCCGCCGTTGCAGGCGTACGCTGACTGATGGTCAGGGTGTACTGCTCGGTTTCCGGGTTGTAGTCGTCTTTTACGGTGACTACCGGTGTACCGGACTGGCTGTACCAGCGACGGAAATGAGAGAGGTCGACGTTTGACGCATCTTCCATCGCCTGTACAAAATCATCGCAGGTCGCCGCGCTGCCATCGTGGCGCTCGAAGTAAAGCTGCATCCCCTTCTGGAAATTCGCTTCGCCCAGCAGGGTGTGGATCATGCGAATGACTTCTGATCCCTTCTCGTAAACGGTCAGGGTGTAGAAGTTGTTCATCTCGATGACACTGTCCGGGCGGATAGGATGCGCCATCGGGCTGGCATCTTCAGCAAACTGTAAACCGCGCATCGTGCGCACATTACTGATGCGGTTAACCGCACGGGAACCGAGATCGGAGCTGAACTCCTGATCGCGGAACACCGTTAAGCCCTCTTTCAGACTCAACTGGAACCAGTCGCGGCAGGTCACGCGGTTACCGGTCCAGTTGTGGAAATATTCGTGTCCGATGACGCGTTCAATGTCGAGGTAATCTTTATCGGTGGCGGTATCGGTACGCGCCAGCACGTATTTGGAGTTAAAGATGTTGAGTCCTTTATTCTCCATCGCGCCCATATTAAAGAAGTCGACGGCGACAATCATATAGATGTCGAGGTCATATTCGAGACCGAAGCGCTCTTCATCCCACTTCATGGAATTTTTCAGCGACGTCATCGCCCACGGCGCGCGATCCAGATTGCCGCGATCAACGTACAGCTCCAGCGCCACTTTCCGCCCGGAACGGGTGGTGAAGGTGTCGCTCAGGACGTCGAAATCCCCGGCGACCAGCGCAAAGAGGTAGCAAGGTTTTGGGAAGGGATCTTGCCACTGTACCCAGTGACGCCCGTTTTCCAGTTCGCCCTGCCCGACACGGTTGCCGTTGGAGAGCAGGAACGGATATTTGCTTTTGTCAGCAATGATTTTGGTGGTAAAACGCGCCAGTACGTCCGGGCGGTCGAGATACCAGGTAATATGACGGAAGCCTTCTGCTTCACACTGCGTACATAACGCATCACCGGACTGGTATAACCCTTCCAGCGCGGTATTCGCCGCGGGGCTGATTTCATTGACAATGCGCAGGGTAAAACGCTCCGGCAAGTCGCTGAGGATCAGCGCACCCTCTTCTTCTTTATACGCTGTCCACGGCAGGTCATTCACGTGGATTGACACCAGCGTCAGGTCTTCGCCGTCGAGGCGAAGTGAGGCATCCGACGCGCCATGACGAACAGCCTGGCTCACGGCAGTGACCACGGTTTTTTCAGCATTCAGGTCAAAGGTCAAATCAATATCAGTAATCTGGTAATCCGGCGCACGATAGTCGTGACGGTATTTGGCTTGTGGCTGTTGTGTCATAAAAAAACCTTTAGCATCTTCTATAGAGTCTCGACTCCAGTCTATTCCTGTTGTGTAAATCACGCTACGCAGAATGTTCATCTTTTCAGGCACAAACACCCTTTTCGCTACATTTTTATAACACGAGGCACGAAATGTACTCGACCCCAAAGAGCGCTTATGTTGTGATCGGGGTTCAATAAATCGCTAAACAAGGTATACTCCAGCGGTTTTCTTAGTTGTTTATTGTACTAAACGCTCCCGTGAGAGGATGCTACTGCGCACCTATGACACAATTCGCTTCTCCTGTTCTGCACTCGCTGCTGGATACAGACGCTTATAAGTTGCATATGCAGCAAGCCGTTTTTCACCGCTACTACGATGTTCACGTAGCGGCGGAGTTTCGTTGCCGCGGCGACGACCTGCTGGGTATTTATGCCGATGCAATTCGCGAGCAGGTGGATGCGATGCAGCACCTGCAACTTCAGGAGGACGAGTTTACATGGCTCTCCAACCTGCCCTTCTTTAATGCTGATTACCTTAACTGGTTACGGGAATTCCGCTACAACCCCGAACAGGTGAGCGTCACGAATGATGACGGTAAGCTGAATATCCGCTTAACCGGCCCGTGGCGTGAAGTCATCATGTGGGAAGTTCCGCTGTTGGCGGTGATCAGTGAACTGGTGCACCGATATCGTACGCCAGAAGCGAACGTGGCGCAGGCGCTTGATGCGCTGGAAAGTAAGCTAGTCGATTTCTCTGCGTTAACGGCCGATCTCGATATGTCCCGCTTCCATCTGATGGATTTTGGCACTCGCCGCCGTTTCTCGCGTGAGGTGCAACAAGCGATTGTTGAACGCCTTCAACGGGAACCGTGGTTTGTCGGTACCAGTAACTACGACCTCGCTCGCCGGTTGTCGCTTACCCCGATGGGCACGCAGGCGCATGAGTGGTTCCAGGCGCACCAGCAAATTAGCCCGGATCTGGCGACCAGTCAGCGTGCGGCTCTTGCCGCCTGGCTGAATGAATATCCTGACCAGCTTGGCATCGCACTCACCGACTGCATCACCATGGACGCATTTTTGCGCGATTTTGGTATGGAGTTTGCGACGCGTTATCAGGGACTGCGCCATGACTCTGGCGATCCCGTTGAGTGGGGTGAAAAGGCGATCGCGCATTATGAAAAGCTGGGCATTGACCCGTTAACCAAAACGTTGGTTTTCTCAGACAATCTTGATTTGAAAAAAGCGATTGATCTTTATCGTCATTTCTCACCGCGTGTGCAGCTCAGTTTTGGCATTGGCACGCGCCTGACCTGCGACTTACCGCAAGTGAAGCCGCTGAATATTGTCATTAAGCTGGTGGAATGCAACGGTAAACCCGTCGCCAAATTGTCAGACAGCCCGGGTAAAACCATCTGTCATGACAAAGCGTTTGTGCGCGCGCTGCGTAAAGCGTTCGACCTTCCGCATATCAAAAAAGCCAGTTAATCTCCCAGGGAGCCGTTTCGGCTCCCTTTATTTTTTGTTTATTTCCGAAATCTTTCAATTTGCCTGTGAATTCTGCTTGTCTGATTGCAGATGCCAGGTAACATAGGTATCCCCCCAATAAGGGTGGACAAGTGTTTATTTTTTCCGACTATTAACAGAGAGAATATTATGAGCGTTGCGCCTGTTGCCGACGTACTCCAGGGCCGCGTAGCCGTTGACAGCGAAGTCACCGTGCGCGGATGGGTACGTACCCGCCGAGATTCAAAAGCTGGCATCTCCTTCCTCGCCGTTTATGACGGTTCCTGCTTTGATCCTGTACAGGCTGTCATCAATAATTCTCTGCCCAATTACAATGAAGACGTTTTACGTCTGACGACCGGTTGCTCGGTGGTTGTAACGGGCCATGTCGTTGCGTCGCCAGGTCAGGGACAAAGTTTTGAAATCCAGGCCACCAAAGTCGAAGTGACCGGTTGGGTTGAAGATCCAGACACCTATCCGATGGCGGCAAAACGTCACAGCATTGAATACCTGCGTGAAGTCGCGCATATGCGTCCACGTACCAACATGATTGGTGCGGTAGCGCGTGTACGTCATACGCTGGCACAAGCGCTGCATCGTTTTTTCCACGAGCAGGGTTTCTTTTGGGTATCCACACCGCTGATCACGGCTTCCGATACGGAAGGCGCGGGTGAAATGTTCCGCGTTTCTACGCTGGATCTGGAAAACCTGCCGCGTAACGATCAAGGTAAAGTTGATTTCGACAAAGACTTCTTTGGTAAAGAAGCGTTCCTGACCGTTTCTGGTCAGTTGAACGGTGAAACTTACGCCTGCGCGCTGTCCAAAATCTATACCTTTGGACCGACTTTCCGTGCGGAAAACTCCAACACCAGCCGCCATCTGGCGGAGTTCTGGATGCTGGAACCGGAAGTGGCGTTTGCAAACCTGGACGATGTTGCGGGTCTGGCAGAAGCGATGTTGAAGTACGCCTTTAAGGCCGTACTGGAAGAACGTGCAGATGACATGAAGTTCTTCGCCGAACGCGTCGACAAAGACGCTGTTTCCCGTCTGGAACGTTTCATCGAAGCTGATTTTGCGCAGGTCGATTACACCGATGCGGTGACCATTCTGGAAAACTGCGGTAAGAAATTTGAAAACCCGGTGTTCTGGGGTGTAGACCTGTCTTCCGAGCATGAGCGTTACCTTGCGGAAGAACACTTTAAAGCGCCTGTGGTCGTTAAAAACTACCCGAAAGACATTAAGGCGTTCTATATGCGCCTTAACGAAGACGGTAAAACCGTGGCCGCAATGGACGTGTTAGCGCCGGGTATCGGCGAAATTATTGGCGGTTCTCAGCGTGAAGAGCGTCTCGATGTGCTGGATGCGCGTATGGCTGAAATGGGCCTGAATAAAGAAGATTACTGGTGGTATCGCGATCTGCGTCGCTACGGTACTGTTCCGCACTCAGGTTTCGGTCTGGGCTTCGAACGTCTGATCGCGTATGTCACTGGCGTGCAAAACGTCCGTGATGTGATTCCGTTCCCGCGTACACCGCGTAACGCCAGCTTCTAATCCCCCGTCACCTCTAAAGGCCAGCCTCGCTGGCCTTTTTTATCTGTGCAATTGTCAAGTTTTGTGAGCGAGAAGTAATCAAATTTAATAGCAACCCCTCAAATCCACATTCTTGTTACGTCATATTTCTCTGCAATATTTATGAACAAAATATATGCAAATTTATGTTGAAGATGAGTTTCCCCTTAGCTTATAGCACATTTTTTGACCTCCTGTTTGGAAGTCCAGATGTCTTCAAATGAAATACGACTCACCTTGCCAGCGGCTCCATTACGTGAAAATACGTCCTCTTATCTAAATTAAACATAAGAAAATCATATAAATGGAATTAAAAACGGCGTTTCAAATCGAGAAAAAGCGCTGAAATTTGACGGCGTTCACAAAGTTCATCAAATTTAATTTTTTGTTACACATTTTTTCTTATAGAAACAAAATCTTTATATTTGTAGCATTTTCGCTGTAGCGAAACGTTAGTTTGAATGGAAAGATGCCTGTCAGACACATAAAGACACCAAACTCTCATCAATAGTTTCGTAAATTATTATTGACAGAATTTATTGACGGCAGTGGCAGGTGTCATAAAAAAACCAATGAGGGTAATAAATAATGATGAAGCGCAACATTCTGGCAGTGGTTATCCCTGCACTGCTGGCAGCAGGTACCGCAAACGCAGCAGAAATCTACAACAAAGATGCCAATAAGCTGGACCTGTACGGTAAAGCAGTAGGTTTACGTTATTTTTCTAAAGACAACGGCAAAAACAGTTACGGCGGCAACGGCGACGAAACTTATGCCCGTCTTGGTTTCAAAGGGGAAACACAGATCAACTCCGATCTGACCGGCTACGGTCAGTGGGAATATAACTTTGCCGGTAACAACTCCGAAGGCGGTAGCGACGCTCAAGACGGTAACAAAACCCGTCTGGCTTTCGCGGGTCTGAAATACGGCGATTACGGTTCTTTCGACTACGGTCGTAACTACGGCGTTGTTTACGATGCACTGGGCTACACCGATATGCTGCCAGAGTTTGGTGGTGATACCGCCGCCTCTGACATGTTCTTCGCTCAGCGTAACGGTGGTCTGGCGACTTACCGTAACGCCAACTTCTTCGGCCTGGTTGACGGTCTGAACTTCGCTGTACAGTACCTGGGTAAAAACGAGCGTGACAGCGATGTTCGTCGTTCTAACGGTGATGGTGTTGGCGGTTCAATCAGCTATGAGTACGAAGGTTTCGGTGTCGTCGGTGCCTACGGCGCGGCTGACCGTACCAACGCTCAGGAAGGATTGGCCTATGCTAACGGTGGCGCGAAAGCTGAGCAGTGGGCGGCTGGCGTGAAATATGATGCGAACAGCATCTACCTGGCGGCTAACTACAGCGAAACGCATAACGCAACCCGTATCTCTAACGGCATCAATGGCCTTAATGGTTACGCGAACAAAACTGAAGACGTCCTGCTGGTTGCTCAGTATCAGTTCGACTTCGGTCTGCGTCCGTCCATCGCTTATACCAAATCTAAAGGTAAAGATATCGAAGGCATCGGCGATGTTGATCTCGTGAACTACTTCGAAGTGGGCGCAACCTACTACTTCAACAAAAACATGTCCACCTACGTCGACTACATCATCAACCAGATCGATTCTGATAACGAACTGGGTATCGGCTCCGACGACACCGTTGCTGTCGGTATCGTTTACCAGTTCTAATAGCAGACCTCTTTGTTAAATGCCTAAAAAACAGGACTTCGGTCCTGTTTTTTTATGTCTGCCAGCAAATTCTCGTGTCTTAGAAAAACAATCAGGCTTTTTGTCACTAACAGTTGGCATTTTGTAAATCTCCCGTTAACCTGATTACGGATTTTCCTTCTGTAACTACAATGGAACCTCGTCATGTTTGAGAACATTACCGCCGCTCCTGCCGACCCCATTCTGGGTCTGGCCGATTTGTTTCGTGCCGATGACCGTCCTGGGAAAATTAACCTGGGTATCGGTGTCTATAAAGATGAGACTGGCAAAACGCCGGTGCTAACCAGCGTTAAAAAAGCCGAGCAATATTTACTCGAAAATGAAACGACGAAAAATTACCTCGGCATTGACGGTATTCAGGAGTTTGGCCGTTGCACTCAGGAACTGTTATTTGGCAAAGGTAACGCCCTGATTAACGACAAACGCGCTCGCACTGCACAAACCCCTGGTGGTACAGGCGCTCTGCGCGTTGCGGCTGATTTCCTGGCAAAAAATACGACGGCCAAACGCGTATGGGTGAGCAATCCGAGCTGGCCAAACCATAAGAGCGTCTTTAATTCCGCCGGTCTGGAAGTACGTGAATATGCGTATTACGACGCTGAAAACCATTGTCTGGACTTTGACGCGCTGCTGAGCAGTCTGAGCGACGCTCAGGCGGGCGATGTCGTTCTGTTCCACGGCTGCTGCCACAACCCAACCGGTATTGATCCTACGCTTGAACAATGGCAAACGCTGGCTCAGCTTTCCGTTGAGAAAGGTTGGCTGCCGCTGTTTGACTTCGCCTATCAGGGCTTTGCCCGTGGTCTGGAAGAAGATGCAGAAGGTCTGCGCGCTTTCGCCGGGCTGCATAAAGAACTGATCGTCGCGAGTTCTTACTCCAAAAACTTTGGCCTGTATAACGAACGCGTCGGTGCCTGTACGCTGGTGGCGGCAGATGCTGAAACCGTTGACCGTGCCTTCAGCCAGATGAAGTCCGTTATTCGCGCGAACTACTCTAACCCACCGGCGCACGGTGCATCGGTAGTGGCGACCATTCTGAGCAACGACGCTCTGCGTGCTATCTGGGAACAAGAACTGACCGATATGCGCCAGCGTATTCAGCGTATGCGTCTGTTGTTTGTGAATACCCTGCAAGAGAAAGGCGCGAACCGCGACTTCAGCTTCATCATCAAACAAAACGGCATGTTCTCGTTCAGCGGTCTGACCAAAGAACAGGTTCTGCGTCTGCGTGAAGAGTTTGGTGTCTACGCTGTGGCTTCTGGTCGTGTTAACGTGGCAGGCATGACGCCAGATAACATGGCGCCGCTGTGCGAAGCCATTGTTGCCGTACTGTAAAACAGTCGGAAAAAACAAAGCCCGCAATTGCGGGCTTTTTTATGCGGTTACCAGACGGGCATTTCGTCCTGCAGGAACGGATTATGCAACCGTTCGTTGCCCAGCGTGGAAAGCGGACCGTGCCCGGGGATAAACGTCACATCGTCGCCCAATGGCAACAATTTACGTTTAATCGAGTCGATCAGCTGATTGTGATCCCCACGCGGGAAATCACTGCGCCCAACGCCGCCTTTGAAAATCACATCACCGGCAATCAGTAACTGCGATTGTTCATCAAAGAAGACCACGTGCCCTGGCGTGTGTCCCGGACAATGCAACACCTGTAAAGTCACATTCCCTACGCTCACACGATCTCCTTCATTCAGCCAACGGTCAGGCGTCAGAGGCTGACACTCTCCCAGGCCAAACATGCGACTTTGCGCCGGTAAACCCTGCAGCCAGAACTCATCTTCTTTTTCCGGGCCGATCACAGGCACACCATAATGTTCAGCCAGTTCACCCGCCGCACCAACATGATCAAGATGACCGTGCGTGAGAAGAATCTGCGTGAGCGTAACGCCACTGGCCTCGACTTCGCGTTTGATCTTCTCTGCATCGCCGCCGGGATCAACCAGCGCGGCCAGACGGGTTTGCTCACACCAGATTAATGAGCAATTCTGAGCGAATGCGGTGACCGGAATAATACGATAGTTCATACTGCTCCTGTTTCGTTAAGCCTGTGGATCACCAGTGCCGTGCCGGCCCGGTGTCAATATGCACAAAGTTACTGCGTGGGTAGTATCCTACACCACCTGCGCGCATAGATAACGCAGCTTTGCGAATATTACTCAATGAAACGCCTTCTATATGGAAATCCATTGCCTGCCCTTTCGTGTGATAGCTTTTTTTCGCTACACCACGGCTGCGGGCGCGTAATTCGTTATTGGTATCCGCCGAACGATAACCCGAGATGAGCTGTACGGGATTACGGGTTCCTAAGAGCCCCTGAAGGCGAAAGAGCTGGTCGAACAATCCTGGGTCGATGGACTTCACTTTATTCGCGCGAAAATCACGGAAAAAATGATTAAGTTTTGCTAATTCATCCTGAATATAGGCTCTGCCATCGAAAAACTCCGCTTTTATCGACTCTCCGGTATGGAGATTATTGAGTGTCAAAATGCGCGGACGAGGGGTAGAGAGGGTTGCAAACGTAGGCGTGGGCAAGATGGCTGCACCGAGGGCAACACCACCTAACGCCAGCAATTTGCGGCGATTAGCGTTGAATTTGTCCATGATAATCAGGTCTACAGGTAAATGTTATCGTTAATATGCACTTCTGGCGCACGAGGGGCACCTTAACTGGCAAAAAAGCCGACGTCAAGACAACCCATCCCCAGCAACGACGGGGCCTGCAGCCAATCGGCCCCGTTGCGGCTAAGTATTACGACAACAGATTAAGTAGAACGTCTTCATTTACCTGATTAATTGCTCTGCTTTTGACATGATCTGTGCACTGGATCGCGCCGTCTGATCATAATTGTAAATATCTGTACGATACTGGGTGCGTCCATCAGCACCGACGAACGCCGTCAGATAATAGAGATTAACCGGAATATTTTGGCGAATGTTGACATACCGTGTATCACCCTGCTTCAGAGCATCGGAGATGCGGGTATCATTCCAGCCCGCATCCTGCAGCAGCATATTCGCCAACTCCGACGCTTTATTCACACGCACACATCCGGAACTGAGCGCGCGCGTGTCCTTCTGGAACAACGTGTGGTTTGGCGTATCGTGCAGATAAATCGCCTCAGAACTGGGCATATTGAATTTATAGCGCCCCAATGAGTTGCGCGCGCCCGGCGCCTGCTGGAAGCGGAACGGAAGATTTGAGGCGGTAATCGTCCCCCAGTCGACCTGCCAGGGGTCGATTGCCTGTTTGCTGTTCCAGCCACGCATCACGGTATAACCGTGACGCTCCAGATATCCGGGGTCGTTCCACAGTTTCGGCAGGATGTCTTTACGCGCCAGCGTCGGCGGGACATTCCACGGCGGGTTAACAACCACGTTATTCAATGCGCTGCTCATCATCGGCGTTTTGCGATCGGGACGCCCAACAATAACGCGCGACGCTAACACCTGGTTGCCGTTCTGGTAATAGACCAGTGAATAGGCCGGGATATTCACCATAATACCGGTGGATAATTCACCCGGCAGTAGCCGCAAACGCTGAATATTCAGCGCCAGGACACCTGCACGTTGCGCGGGAGTCACGTTTAACCAGTCACGGGTTGCCGGCCCCACGGAGCCATCAGCCCCCAGCCCCTGCCACACCTGAAAACGTTTGACGCCCTCAACCAGTTCACGATCGTAAACGGCGGGAGCCGATTTACGTTGCGGATGTGTTTTGCGCGCTGCCGGTTTCGCGTCAACGGCAACGGCGGAAGGACTCACTACCGCACTGGCCGGCGTTTCATCGCCAGGCAAGGCGATATTTGGCCCACCGTCCAGCATACCTGTCCGCTGTAAAATCTCCCGCAGCGCAGGAACGTCATTACTCCATTGGCCGGGTCGCAGTGTCGCCGTGCTGCTCAACTGCGGCCACGGGCGAGAATCCCCCACCAGCTTCAGCAAATCACCGTGCATTTCCGCATACTGAGGGTGCTGAGGCGCCAGACTCGTTACAAACGGAGTGAGCTGACCATTTTCCAGCGCGACCTGCCACTGGTTAATGACCGAAATGGGCGGTGTCGCCAGCGCATAGGGTTTATCGCTATACAACCAACGCGTGCCTTTCACCGGAATGTTGGCGATAAAATGGAGATAGCCCATCATCGCATCAGAGAGGACGGTATCCCGTGCCAGGCCCGTCACCGAGGGATCGGTCAGCAGCGCAACCCAGGTGGTAAACTGCGGTTGAAATCCGGCAATCGCAACCTCAGCCAACTGCTGCTGGAACGCTTTTACCGCCTCGCGGTTCTCCCACATCGGCTTCATCTCTCGCGCCGCGTACAGAAGCTCGAGCTGATTCATATAGACCGGTGTATACCCGGACGGTAATTGTGATTGTATTTCGGCGCGGGCTTTATCTGCGGCGCCTTCTGGAAGAGGCTGAATCCCGGCCATCATCGCAGTGACGGGCGACTGGGCTTGCGGCTGCGACAGCGCGGTAGGCTGTTCGCTGAGCGCGGCGGAACTGTCACCTGGAATCATTTCAGGCTCGTCGGCCTGCACACTAAACAGTGGAGCAAATATTACGACCAGGCATAAACTGATTGCCGAGAGTCGACGACCACATATTTTATTAAGCAACATCCCTTGCCCCCTGTTTTCTTGATCATACTTTACATTGCAAGACCGTCTGCTTAACGCCAATACACACGGAAGTATGACGAGCAAGCCTGCTTACTCGTCAGGCTTACCTTCAGTATATAAACATCAAAAAGTTTTTGCCTGACCTAATGTAAAGAAGTTTAAAGATATTTCACCCAGCATTTCACTTTTTCGAAAAGGAAAAGGCGGCCTTTCAGCCGCCCTTTTCATCTAGCTTGCCTGCGATGAGGCGTCTTCGGTGCCTGGAAGAGGCTCGGGTAATTGCGGGGCAAAACCACGCAACCCGACCACATGAACGTGTTCCGTATTATGGAAGACCTTACGCACCAGTTTGTAAGTGGTGCCTTTCTCTGGGCTGATGTTTTCTGGCGCCGCGATGATAAGTTGCATCTGCAAGCGTTCGCACAGTTCGAACAGCGTTGCGATGGAACGCGCATCCAGACGAGCCGCTTCATCAAGGAACAGCAGACGGCATGGAGAGATGTCTTTTCCGCGCAGTCGGCGGCCTTCATCTTCCCAGCTTTGTACCACCATCACCAGAATGGACATCCCGGTACCGATCGCTTCACCGGTAGACAGGGCGCCGGATTCGGCGCGCAACCAACCGTCAGATCCACGGTTAACTTCGACTTCCATTTCCAGGTAGTTACGGTAATCCAGCAGCTCCTCGCCAATCGTCTGCGGCGTACGCTGCCCCATATCGATCTGCGGATTCAGACGCTGATACAGCTTCGCCAACGCTTCGGAGAAGGTCAGACGGTTACTGTTAAACAGATCCTGATGCTGTTCATGCTGCTCAGAAAGGACATCCAGCAACGTGGCGTGGGTTTCGCGGACATTGACGTTCAGACGCACGCTGTTGACCTGACCGAAGGAAACGCTCTGCAATCCCTGGTTCAGCATACGAATACGGTTCTGCTCACGCTGGATTGTCTTGCGAATAATGTTCGCCACGCTGCGTGAACTGATCGCCAGTTTTTGTTCGCGGGAGGTCAACTCTTCCGTCAGACGACTCAGTTCGATCTCCATTTGTTCAATGGCTTCAACCGGATCGTCAGTACGGATGATATCCTGGCGAATACGTTCGCGCAGGTGTTGATAGACCGCCACGAAGAACTGAATTTTACGCTCAGGACGTTTCGGATCTTCGGACATCCGCAGAACATCGCGCAGATGTTCGTTATCCGCCACGGCCAGACGCAGCGCACCGAGCGCCTTATCCGACATTGAACGGAGTTCATCCGCCGACAGATAGGCCAGTTCGCGACGGTGGAGACGACGCTCAACGCCGTTGTCTTTCACCATCCGCATGACGGCGCACCACCCTGCTTTCGCGGTCACTACCTGCTCACGCATTTCATGATAATCACGCTCAAGCTTGCGCAGTTTGCGGGTCAGGTTGTCCATTTCCGCTTCGCAGAAGGTCAACGCTTTTTCCAGTTGGTTACGACGGGCGCGGTTATTGCTCAACTGCGCATGCAGCTCATCGCGACGAATGCGAGCGCGCTCTTCCGCACCGCTGTCAGCACGAACACCGATATCCTGCAATTCGCGCTGCAAATCGTTAAGCAGCTCTTTTTTGGTGTCGTACGAACTTTTCAACGACGCCATAACCTGATTGTACTGACTCAACTGCGCGGCGTGTCCACGCAATGCTTCGCGAGCACGGGTTCGCTCAGCTTCAGCATGTTCCAGACGTTCACGTAGTTTCTCGTTCAGATCGCTGTTGCCGCTGAGCATTTCCGCCGAGTCGGAGTAGCTAAAGTGGGCACGACGCTGTACCACTTCGGACAGCGCAAAGGCCTGCTGACGCGCATCACGCTGCACCTGCTGAGAATACGCGTAGTCTTCTTTTAACTGCTCAAACTGTTCCGGGTCGCTCTGCAGAACAGAGACGATTGGTTCCAGTTTTGCCAGGTGGTTACCGTGCTGCTGCACAAAACGCGCGGCTTCCTGAGCTTCATCCAGACGTTCCTGAATTTCATCAACGCGATCCGCCAGCGTGTCATCACTCAGCAAATTCAGGCGCGGCAACAAGCGGTTCAGGGCGGAAACACCCTCTTTAGCCTGTTCAAACTGAACACGTTGCTGCTGATTATCATTTTCATGATTGGTCAGCGCGCGTTCCAGTTCCACACGGCGACCATTCAACTGGCGAATTTCCGCTTCCGGGTCATCGTCAAAGGCAACGCTTAAGTGGCTGCCGATAAAACGGCTGAACGCCTGGTGCAGACGCTGGGTTTTCTGTACATCAAAAGAGAGCGTCGCGAAACGTTCGGAAAGCCCTTCGCGCTCGGCGTGCAGGTTTTCAATACGGTTTTCACGCGCCGCGCGCCCGAAGATAGGCACTTCCGGGAAGCGGGAGTAGCGCCACTGGCGCTCGGCCGTTTTCACCACCACCGCTTTTTCCAGTTCATCGACGCTAAAGACGCTGTCATCAAACGACTGCGGGTCACCTTCGATAAAATAGAGGTCTTCAGGACAATCCGTCAGCCCTTCCAGTTGTTCGCTGATGAGAGACAGATCCGGCACCACGATCGCATGACGCGAAGGCCCATACAGCGCGGAGAAGTACGGCGCATCTTCCAGGCTGACGTCATCATAAATTTCTGACAACAGTACGCCGCCAAAACGTTCGGCCAGCGTATTCAGACGCTGATCTTCCGAACCGCCCGGCTGGCTTAAGCGTTCAATCTCTTCATCAATTGCATTTTTACGCGCGCCCACTTCGTCGCGCTCAACAATCGCCTCACGTTCACGTTCGAGCAATTGTTGCAGATACTCGGTCACATCCTGGCCGGAGGTAAACTCTTCGCCGCTCTGCTCGCACAACTGGTTCAGGCTATTTTGCGCCGCCAGCCAGACCGGGGCGCGCCGCATCAAATGCTGAATACGCGACTCAACCTGTTCCTGCTCCTGGCGCAGCGTCATTCGCTGTTCACGCGCATTCGATACGCTGTCAGAAAGGTCGGCGATACGTGCTTCCAGTTCCTGATGCAGGGCTTCCAGTTCGTCGATATCGAAATGCTTACCCTGGCGCTTACAAAATTCAGCCAACAGACGTTCGGCTTCCTGTTGTTCGCGCAGACGCTGTTCCAGTTCGTTCAGACGCATACGCAACGGCTGAACCTGTTCCGCCAGATGACGCTGGTTGACGCCATCGCGCAACAGTTCCCGTGCGACATCCCACGCCTCACCGCGCGCCAGCGGGCCATTGATCGCCGCCACCAGCTGATATGCCTGTTCAAACTGACTGTGCGCGGTTTGCGCCACACTCATTTTTTGTTCCAGCGAGAGCAGTTTTTCCGTCGCTTCCTGCTCTTTGGCCTGGAAGGTTTCAAGCCACTGCGCCGCGCTGTCCGCCGTTAAATCCGGCAGATGGCAAATTTCTTTAGCCCGGGCAAGCGCCTGAATCGCCTGGTTGTATTGAATGGCGCGCGTTTGCTGTACATCCAACGCCTGCTGATAATCGGCAAGCTGACTTTTCAGCTCATCCACTTCCAGCTCCGCGGCTTCGGCACGGGCTTCATTCTCTTCCTGACGATCGACCGCTTCGGCGACCACTTCATTTTGTTCTTCAAGGCGGATCTGTAATTCATCCAGATCTGACTCGTAACGTTCAATTTTTTCTTGCTGCCGCAGGGCCGTTTGCACCAGATTCAGATGATCGCTCGCCGCCTGATAGTCGGCTTCCAGATCGCCCTCTGCACCGTTGTGCTCGCCCAGTTCACGCGCCATATCGACGTGCTTGTACTGTTCCGCCGCCAGTTGCTTACGCGAGGTGTGCAATTCACGGCGATACTCAAGGGCTTTATCCAGATGAACCCGCCGTTCGTTTGCATGGCGCATGTAGTCAGCCGCCACATAGTTAGTGGCTTCGCTGATCAGATGCTTAAACAAGTCGCGGTCAGACTGGGTGACGCGAATTGCTTCCAGCGTCATACGGTTTTCACGCAGCGCGGCTTCCATATCCTGGAACGCTTTACGTACACCGCTGTTTTCCGGCAGCAGGTAGTCGCGCAGCGAGCGCGTAATCGCGCTGGAGATACCGCCATAAAGTGACGCTTCGATGAGGCGATAAAACTTACTGCGGTCTGACGCGGAGCGCAGACGACGAGCAATAATGCCCAGATCGAACATCAGCGAGTGATAGTCGGTAATCGAGTTGAACTGCTTAAACTGCACGCCTTCAATCTCGTCGAGCTTTTCTTTCAGCTCCGCAAGCGACAGCACGCGAGCCTGGCGCTCGTTGAGGGTTTCCGTGACCAGTTGCGTCGGCTGTACCGACATCGGCAGCCCCTGAATGGCAAACGGTTTGATGTCGACTTTACGGTCACGCCCGGCGACCTGCTGCAAACGCACGCCCACAACCACACGCTGATGGCGTGAGTTGAGAACATCCAGCATGGAGTAACAAACGCCCGCTTTCAGCTTACCGTGCAGACCTTTGTCTCGCGATCCGCTGGTCGCCCCCGCCTCGGTAGTGTTACGAAAGTGCAGCAGGGTCAAGTCCGGGATAAGCGCCGTAACAAACGCCGCCATGGTGGTGGATTTCCCTGCCCCGTTCCCCCCGGATAACGTGGTGACCAGTTCATCGAGATCAAACGTTCGGGCGAAGAAACCGTTCCAGTTAATCAGCGTTAGTGAGCGAAATTTACCGCGTTCAATCATTATTCTTCCTCTCCACTGTCCGCCTGATTCTCTTCGGGCTCATCATTGAGCTGTAGATGGTTTTCGACGGGCATCGCTTCGCCATCACGAATTAAGCGACGCTGCGCTTCACGAGGATCGTCGCCGCTACGGACATCGGCTCCGAAGCGGAAAACCGACTCGGTGATGCGGAATTTGCTGCTGTCGTGGCCCATAAACCACACCATGCCCAGGCGACGCAGACGGTTTAACGATGAACGTACCTTTTCCTGTAGTTTCTGACGGTCAACGTCTGAACCGGTTGAGCGGTTGTTCACCAGCTTCAACAGTTTGGCTTCGTCAGCCAGCGTCAGCAGTTCGTCGTACAGCTCTTGCTGAGTAAAAATCCCTTCATTCGCCAGACGTTCCGGGCTGAGATAGAGATAGCAGAGGATTTTACCGACCATCATGTCCAGCTCAGACAACACGGAGCGCGGAATAATCGTTGTGGAACGCGGGCGAAGATAGAAGAAACCTTCCGGCGCGCGAATTAACTCAACGTTATAGCGGCTGTAAAACTCTTCCATATATTCCTGAAAATCCATCAGGAAAGCATGGTTATCCAGTTCATCCAGACCAATATGTCGGCCCGAGCGTAATGCGCTGTCCAGCGCCGGAAATAACGGGTTTGCCAGCGCCTGCGCCAGCTTAACCGGCATCACTTGTTCAATATTTGTCAATGACATGCGCCTGTACCTTGGCTCCGTAATCATTAATCGGCTGCCATTTAGGCGGCAGTCCGGTGAAATCTGCTTGCGCTACGCCAAGGCGTACCGCTTGATCAATAACAATACGCGCGACATCAAAATGGCGCGCACGCGGGTATTGCGCCAGATACTCGCGCACTACCAGACCGAGATCCAGTGGCGTTTGTCTGGATTTATAGACAGCCAACTGTTCTTCGATGATCGCCGCCAACTGTTCCCGAATCTCGTTAAACTCTTCATATTCCAGATCCGGCGGCAGCTCCCCGGTCACCTCTTCGTCACGCAGAACCATCTCTTCATCGCGCATGTCCAGCAGACGGTCGGCATTGGCGTAGGTTAGCGCCCACGGATCGTCAAAATAGGTCTGCACGGATTGACGTAAACGTTGCGCAAAGACGCGGTTTTTATCCATATCAATGGCGGTACGGATAAATTTATGCACATGCCGGTCGTAGCCAATCCACAAGTCGATAGATTGCTGACCCCAACTAATAATGCGATCCAGTTTGCTCTGAAGGTCGAAGACCAGCCTGTCGACGAAATGCAGATCGTCGCGCGTCATGATTGCGTCCTGAATGTGCAACAGATTGGCTTGCAGCTTATCGCCCGCTGCTTCCAGCGTATCCTGGAGTTCACGCAACGTGCCGGAGGTTTCAGACAGCAACATTTCGCAGCTCGAAATCGCCGCGCGCCAGTCTTTGTTCAGCAACTGGGCGATGTCGTCTTTCACCTGCTGCTGCTGCTCGTCCATGATGCGCTGCGTCAGATCGATACTGTCGAAGATTTCCGCCACGGAATATTTCAACGGCGCATAGACATTGCGATGCCAGTGGAACTCATCGCCGCCCTCACTCGCCGCATCTGCGGCACGCTTCAATTCACCCGCCACAATGGACAACTGCATTGAGAGACGCAGCGTGGAAAACTCGCGCTGACGAATATAATAGTCGGTAATGCCTATCCCTAGCGGCGTCAGACGGTATATGGCATTCCCTTCCGCCTGCTCACTGGTAAAGCGGTTCAGCAGACGTTGACGAACCATATCGTTGATCGCGTTGTTGGCGCGCACGCCGATGGTTTCGCTGGTTTGCTCAAACGCATCACTGACATGGCGGAATGCATCCACCAGTTCCCCTTCGCTCATCTCACCGTCCAGACGCTCGCCGTTAAGCGTGGCCACCGCCAGCAGGAACGAAAGTCTGTCTACCGGCAGCGAGATGGAGAAGTCATTTTTTCTGGCCCAGGCAACCAGTTCGGGGACTGTCTGGGAAAATTCACTCATAAGTTATCCTTGCATCTGCGGTTTGCGAGCGGTGACATGAATGTAACGGCCAAGGCTAATGTAAGGCTCCTGGCGACAGTAGCGCGTTTCTAGTTCGACTAACATTTCATAACAGTCACGCTGTTGGTGCTTCTCACGCAGATAATCATGAAACACACGTACACCCGTTTTGCCGGTAATCTGCCAGCCAATATTTTCCAGCCACTGGTAAACCTGCCCCGGTTCACGCGGATAGTCTGGCGAAAGCGTACGTTTTTTACGTTTTGGCATCCCTACCTGCACGTAGTCAAAGTTCCCTGCCACCATGTTGTGCATCAACAGGCCGTTAGCATTGTAGAACATTAATGACAGTACGCCGCCGGGACGTAACACAGACCAAAGCGTCTGTAACATACTGATGGGGTCAGCGACCCACTCAAGCACAGCATGGAACAATATCAGATCAACCGGGCTTTCCAAATGCGAAGCAACATCCTGAGCGGCGCATTGGATAAATTGCATGTTTTCGCTTACGCCTTTCGCCTCTGCCGCCAGTTGCGCGCGCGCAATCATTTCGCCGGACAGATCGCATAGCGTGACCCGATGACCCCGTTCAGCCATTTTGATCGCGGTTTGCCCTTCGCCACCGCCCGCATCCAGGATGTGCAATTTTTGCTCACCCATTTCCGCCAGTACACGGTCAAGGTCTTGCCACAAAATAGCCTGCCGCAGTTGCCCCTTGGTGGTTCCGTAAATGTTACGGGAAAACTTTTCTGCAATGTCATCAAAATTGCGATCCCGCATAGGGCTCTCCACAGGCTAACAAAGGGGTTATCTGATAAAACCGCTATTTTGTCACAGCCACGCCGAGAATGAACCTGTCTGGTGTAATATCCCTGCAGATCCCTTGCTATATGGTTAAAAAAGGAACCAAAAAGGATGCTTTTTACACTGAAGAAAGTGATTGGCGGTATGCTGCTGCCGCTTCCGCTCATGCTCTTGATCATGGGAGTGGGACTGGCGCTGGTGTGGTTTAGTCGCTTTCAAAAAACCGGGAAGGTGTGTCTGAGTCTGAGCTGGCTCGCATTATTGCTGTTAAGCCTGCAACCGGTTGCCGATCGTTTACTCAAACCGCTCGAAGACCAGTATCCCACCTGGCAAAATACGCAAAAAGTCGAGTATGTCGTGGTGCTGGGCGGCGGTTATACCTGGAATCCGCAGTGGGCGCCGAGTTCCAACCTGATAAGCAACAGCCTGCCGCGGCTCAACGAAGGCGTGCGGCTTTGGCTGGCCAATCCGGGTGCAAAACTGATTTTTACCGGCGCAAGAGCAAAAACGAATAGTGTCAGTACGGCTGAAGCCGGAGCCAGAGTTGCGCAATCGCTCGGCGTGCCGCTAAGCGATATCATCACCCTGGATAGCCCCAAAGACACGGAAGAAGAAGCGGCTGCCGTTAAACAGGCCATCGGCGATGCGCCGTTCCTGCTGGTCACCTCCGCGTCGCATTTACCGCGCGCGATGATTTTCTTCCAGCAGGCGGGGCTTCATCCGCTCCCCGCCCCGGCAAATCAACTGGCGATTGATTCGCCGCTTAATCCGTGGGAACGCGCGATCCCTTCTCCCGTCTGGTTGATGCACAGCGATCGCGTCGGATATGAAACCTTAGGCCGCGTCTGGCAGTGGCTTAAAGGGGTTTCAGGCGAGCCAGGGCAGGAGTGATTTGGCCGCCAGATCGAAGTTAGCGCGATTAAAACGCCCTGTATTGACCAGTTGCGCAACCTCATCCCACAATACATAGAGCCAACGCCGCCAGATAAAGGATTCTGCGACTGGCGCGCGTTGCAGGTAATGCCAGAGCAATCCTTCCGCCAGTGCGTTGTCCATCAGGCGAAATAATTCGTACTCCCGTGGCGCCCACAGCATCACGCCTGGCCCCACCATAGCCAGAAGCTGATCGTTGCGGGCATCTTTAAGCATACTGCGTAAACTGAAATTGCCGTGAATCAGTACGCAATTGTCGTTAAATCCTTCAAACAGCGCTGGCAGGCATTCCCGGGTACGGAACAGAATGCGCTTGTCATGCATCGTTAACCCCGTATTGTTGAACTGGTTTAACGTGCTCCATAACACTTCGACTCGCTGACGGTACCAGGAAGGCCAGATATTTTCCTGTGTATTATCCACCGCGCCCACACAGCCGCGGCTATCCTGACGATGCCAGGAAAGCAAGCCTTCAACGATCTGGTCTTTTAAATGTTCCCACCGTTCAGGCGTTCGCGCTGGCGCTTCAACGGGTACGCCACGCATCCTTTCCAGCAGTAAAATATCGGGGCCTGGATGCTCTTCATGGGTCATGACGCCGTAAATAACCGGCATTCGCACCGTGCCGCTACGCGCCAGCATGGTCGTTTTCCACGCCAGTTGTTGCGCCAACCCCGGCGTGGTGAAACTTCTCGCCATGAGCGGCATCGGTTTTCCCTGACTGTCATACAGTGACCACAGCGCCGTATCTACCTTTTCATTCACGCACTCTATACGGCTGAGCTTTTCACCCAGTAAATGACTCAATTCGGCTCGCAGCTGTTCCATTTCAGATTGCCCTCATAAACGCTACTGCTTTCATAATGAGCGTCGTATGGACAGATGTCACCCTGATGAGATCAATTGATGAAAAGAAAAGTGGAGGAAAATCGTAACGGTACGACACCCCTCTCATAACTGAGCGGGGTGTCGGTATTGAAGCTTAACGCATTTCAGCGCGAACGCGCTCAAGGTCTTCGGCAGTATCCACGCCAGTGCCGGGAACTTCTTTGGCAACGGCAACATGGATTTTTTCGCCGTACCACAACACACGAAGCTGCTCCAGCATCTCAATGTGTTCCAGCGGACTTGGCTGCCAGTTCACATAGCGGCGAATAAATCCGGCACGATAGCCGTAGATCCCCAAATGACGCAGGAAGGTATCGCCAATAGTCTCACGGCTGTTGGCAAAACGGTCACGATCCCAGGGGATCGCCGCACGAGAGAAGTAAAGCGCGTAGCCTTGCGCATCCAGCACCACTTTCACCGCGTTTGGATTGAAGGCCTCTTCTGCACTGTGAATCGGCACCGCCAGCGTTGCCATACCGACCTGACGCTGCGCCAGGTTTTCCGCGACCTGGCGAATAATGACCGCCGGGATCATCGGCTCATCGCCCTGGACGTTCACAATGACGGTATCATCGCTGAATCCACATTTTTCCACGACTTCCGCCAGCCGCTCGGTACCCGACTGATGATCGGCGCGGGTCATGCACACCTCACCGCCAGCCGCCTCTACCGCGCGCGCCACATCGTCATGATCGGTCGCCACAATAATGCGATCGGCCCCGGATTCACGCGCACGTTCCAGTACGTGCACAATCATCGGCTTGCCGTTGATATCCTGCAGGGGTTTACCGGGCAGACGCGTCGAGGCAAAACGCGCAGGAATAATGACCACAAAACTCATGATTTGCTCTCGTCGGAGGTCAAAGGACGGGCTTCGGTTTCCAGTAATACCGGAATACCCTCGCGTAATGGGAAAGCAAGGTTATCCAGTTTGCAAATCAGTTCTTGTTTTTCCTGGTTGTACCAGAGTTTGCCGTTACATACCGGGCAGGCAATGATTTCGAGCAGACGATGATCCATAGTTCCTCCAGATGGACCGGATTGTGATTCTGTAAATATTAACATAATCGTCTATCTCTCTGCGTCTATTTCCCAGCCCTGTCGGCAGTCACCAAACAAACCCTGGGGACAAACGCCCAGCGTAACGCGCCTTGCCTGCTGCCAACGCGCAAAATCGCTAATCGCCTGAAACAGCCCTTTTTGCAGGGTTGCACCGGGCGTGATCCCCTCTTGCAGGTACAGCGCAATCACTTCCAGCACCCCGGTTTTGCGGTGCATTTTGGCATCCATCCGCCCGACCAGCGCCCCCCGATGCAACAACGGCAGGACAAAATAACCATATTGTCGTTTAGGCGCCGGGGTGTAGCACTCCAGACGATAGGTGAAATCAAACAGTTGCTCTGCCCGTTTGCGATCCCAGACGACGGGGTCAAACGGCGACAACACGGCGCTGTGCGTCGCCGTTAATTGGCCCGCCAGCGCCTGTTCAAGCAACGGTTGAAGGTCTGCATGGAGCCACAACGTGCCTAATGTTTCAACGTCTACCGGGATTATCTGCTGTTGTTCTGCCCGGGCGTCCCGCCACGCATTCAACGCGGGACGTTTTAAGCGGTAGTAGTCCGCCAGCCACGGTTCACGGAATATCCCCAGGCTGCGCGCGCTGTTATCCAGCATCGCGGTTTCCGCTTGCGCCTGAGAAAGCAGGTCACGGTTATCATCCCAGTGGGGCATGACGCGTTGCGTCAAATCATACACCCGCTGAAAGTTGCGACGTTCCACTACCATCACTTTTCCGGCGGTAAACAGGCCTTCGAGATGACGTTTATGGGGCTTCCACTCCCACCAGCCGTTGGCCCCTTTGCGCGGATGTTCAAAATCCGCAGAGCGTACCGGGCCGTTGTGATGAATATGCTGCATCAGTTGCTCGATTTCACGGGCATGTTCTTTCATCCAGGCCGCTTTATACTTCCAGCCCATGTTTTCGGGCGACAGCATTCGGTGGCGGATGAGCGCAAAGTCGCTACGCGGCAGAAAACAGGCCTCATGCGCCCAGTACTCCATCAGTTCGCCGCGCAATAATGCGTCATCCAGCCACTGAGGTGGATAGTTCCCAAGGCGGCTGAATAGCACCAGATATGGGCTACGCGCGACAATGTTGATGGTGTCGATTTGCAACAGCGACATGCGTGAAATGGCAGCGAGAATATCGCCGGGCTGCGCGCGACGGCGTGATTTTTTTAACAGCCCCTGGGCGGCAAGGTGAAGGTGACGAGCGTCGGTAAGAGAGAGTTGCGGCAACGACATTTATCACTCCATAAATCGTTCGCCGCCGCAGCCTGATTCAGCTAACGAACCAGCGAAATGAGTTGCTTAAGCAAAGCATCCGGTTCTTCACCCGATAGCTGAGCATCAACGGGCAAATACCACCAGTTATCGTCTGCAAACGCACGGCATTTAACGGCATCCTTTTCCGTCATCACCAGCGTCTGACCTTCGCTGAGTAATGCGTTGACGTCACCATAACTGAGCGACTGATGATCGGACAGTGCCACACATTTTTGCGGGTGTGCGCCGCACGCGTCGAGCGTCGCAAAGAAACGCGGAGGATGGCCGATGCCCGCCATGGCCACGATATTACGCAGTTGCGCCACGTCACAGCGCTCACCCGTGCGCAAATTAACGGCAAGGCCGGGTTCCAGATGCATGGGAATTTCGCCCGGTTCTGCGACGCCGCCATTAACAATAACCGCATCCACCGACTTAAGCCGCCCCGCGCGTTCGCGCATCGGGCCTGCTGGCAGCCACCAGCCATTGCCAAATCGGCGAACACCGTCAACCACCACGATTTCAACATCACGCGCCAGGCGGTAATGTTGCAACCCATCATCGGTCACAATAATTTGCACATCATGATGAGCCAGAATAGCTTTTACCGCATCACTGCGATTGGGCGAAACGGCAACCGGCGCGCCGGTACGTTGAGAGATCAGTACCGGTTCATCACCCGCTTCTGCGGTTGTGGTCTCGTGCGTCAGGAGCAACGGATAGGATGGTGCTTTGCCACCGTAACCCCGTGAAACCACCCCCACACGAACACCGCGCTGTTGAAGCTGTTCAACCAGCCAGATAACGACAGGCGTTTTACCATTGCCGCCCGCGGTCAGATTCCCCACGACAACGACCGGCACTGGCGCACGCCAGGTTTGTTTTAATCCCAGCCTGTAGCACAAGCGGATACTCCCGCTCACCAGGCCGTATAGCCAGGAGAGTGGGAGTAACAGCCGCCACAAAGGCGACTCACCGGACCAGATGCGTGCGATCATTGACCAAATTGCATTCTGTGCAACTGAGCATAAACACCGCGATGTTCCAGCAACTCAGTATGGGTTCCACGTTCAACAATCAGCCCGTCTTCCACCACCACAATCTCATCAGCCTGTTCAATGGTAGAGAGACGGTGGGCAATCACCAGCGATGTACGGTTTTTCTGCAACTCGTCCAGCGCAGCCTGGATTGCACGCTCGGACTCGGTATCCAGTGCGGAAGTGGCTTCGTCCAGAATCAGAATCGGACTGTCGCGCAGCAGAGCACGCGCAATCGCAATACGCTGACGCTGACCGCCAGACAACAGGACGCCGTTCTCACCAATGACCGTGTCCAGACCGTCATCCATTTTGTTGATAAAGTCCATCGCATACGCCATACGTGCAGCCTCTTCGATCTGCTCGCGGGTGTACTCCTCATTACGTGCGTAGGCAATGTTGTTAGCGACAGTATCGTTAAAAAGATGCACGTTCTGCGAAACCAGAGCAACCTGGTTACGTAACGATGCCAGCGTGTATTCACGCAGGTCATGCCCGTCCATCAGGATATGGCCTTCATCAATGTCATAAAAACGGGTGATAAGGCTGGCAATCGTCGATTTACCTGAGCCTGAACGGCCGACTAACGCCACGGTTTTACCTGCCGGAATATTCAGACTGATATTGCGCAGCGCCGGCACTTCGCGTCCCGGGTAGGTAAAGGTGACGTTGCGGAACTCCAGATCGCCGCTGGCACGTTCAATAACACGTTTGCCTTCGTCTTTCTCTTGCTCGCTGTCCAGAATCGCAAACAGTGTCTGACATGCCGCCATCCCACGCTGGAACTGCGCGTTGACGTTGGTCAGCGATTTCAGCGGGCGCATCAGGGCAATCATGGATGAGAAGACAACGGTAATCGTCCCTGCGGTCAGGTTTTCCATTACGCTTGGGAAACTGGCCGCATACAGGACAAAGGCCAACGCCAAAGACGCAATCAGCTGAATGATGGGATCAGAGATAGCAGAAGCCGACACCATCTTCATCCCCTGCAGACGCATTTTATTGCTGACTTTGTCAAAACGTTTGGTTTCGACTTCCTGACCACCAAAAATCAACACCTCTTTGTGGCCTTTCAGCATCTGCTCAGCGCTGGTCGTGACCTGCCCCATCGTGTTCTGCATGTTTTTACTGATGCTACGAAAACGCTTAGAAACCACGCGAATCGCAATTGAAACAACCGGCGCCAGTACGATCAGAATGATCGACAATTGCCAGCTGTAGTAAAACATCATAATAAACAGACCGATAATCGAGGCCCCTTCGCGCACAACGGTGATCAGCGCTCCGGAAGAGGAAGAGGCGACCTGTTCTGAGTCATAGGTAATGCGCGAGAGCAAAGTGCCTGTCGACTGCTTGTCAAAAAAGGAGACGGGCATCCCCATCATATGGCCGAACAGGCGACGACGTATGGTCATCACGACCTTACCTGACACCCATGAAAGACAGTAGCTGGAGACATAGCTGGTGATGCCACGTAATACCATCAGACCAATCACCACCAATGGCATCCAAAGCAGCACCGAACGGTCTGTTTTACCAAAACCGTCATCCAGTAACGGCTTCAGGAGCGACAACATGAAGGTATCGCTTGCTGCGTTGAGGACTAGCGCGCCCCCCGCCACGATCAGACCCAATTTGAACGGCGCAATAGTGGGCCACAGTCGGCGGAACGTCTGCCACGTAGAGAGATCTTTATCGTTATGCATTCAAAAAACCAGCATTTGTTGAAATAGCCGCATATTCTACCCGTTATCCTCTGACACGCCAAACCACTGATGATACCAACGAGGTAAAATTTGCTCCCGTAGACTGCGAATTTGCCAACCTTGCGAGGAAAAGATAAGCGAAATCTGCCCCTGATGCGGCGTATCCAGCCATTGATATCCCTGTTGCCGGTATCGCTGTCTGACTTTCCATGAAGGCAGTCGCCAGGCGTTGTAACGCGATGCCGAGGCCAGCGCCCCCTGCCCCTCAACACGTTGAATTAATGCCAGCGACGAAGACGTATTGCTACCATGATGCGGAACCTGAATAAATGTCGCCTGTAAATGCTGCCAATAGTGACTTAGCATTTTTTGTTCTGCGCCGGATTCAATATCCCCCGTCAGCATTACACTGTTCTTGCCATCATCGACTTTGACGACGCAGGAACGGTTATTCCCATTTTCTTTATTGCCTTTGAGTGGCCAGTGCGCGCGAAACGTCAATCCTTGCCATGTCCACTGCTCTGCCCGAAAACAGGGCTGGTGCCCTTCCCATCCTAACGGGCTTCTTATCCAAAGCGTTGGCCAGGCTTTCTGTAATGAGTGCAATCCGCCACGATGGTCCAGATGTTCGTGGCTGAGAATAATGCCTTCGGGTTTCAGGTTGTGCCAGCGCAGCCAGGGAATGATCACCTGCTGTCCGCTGTCACCCCCCGGCCAGGCGCCTCCGGTATCATAGAGAATCGCCTTGCCATTGCGGGCAATCACCATCGCCAACCCCTGCCCGACATCCAGCATGTGAACCTGCCATTCATCTTTGGACTCTGTACGCCATAGGGGCCAACTGACTAACATTGCGCCTGCCAGGCAGACCCCCGGCCAGGTACGCCAGACCGCAAATCGCCAGACAACAATGATTAACCAGGGAGACAATGCCAGCCATTGCCACCGCTTATCAATACTGATCCAGCCTTCCGGTAAATGGCTGAGCAGCCAAAACAAGAGTGCCAGTGAACGATCGGCCAGATACCAGCATCCTTCTTCAATGAGAAGTGGCCCCGTCAGGTGCATCACCATACCGGCCAAAATGAGAGGGACAGAAACAAATGTCACCAGTGGCACAGCAAACAGATTTGCCAGAAATGCGGTCACACTCATGCCATGAAACATCGCAATTTGCACAGGTAAGAGCAACACCGTAATGCCGAACTGCAGATGGATGAGACTCCCTATAAAACGCCCCGCGCGTGATACCGAGCGGGCTGGAGAAGGCCCCCATTGATACCAAAATAGAAGTGCGGCAACCGCCAATGCCGACAGCCACAAACTCTGCGACAGAATGGCAACAGGATCGGCAATAACAATCGCCGCCAGACAACAAAGCCAGACCTCCCATCCGCTCCATTGCCGTCCACTTAATTTAAGTATTCCCCATGCGCTCAAGGCGATAACCGTGCGTAACGCGGGTGGCTGCAACCCCGTAAGCCAGGCATAAAACAGGGCGCTGCCGATTCCACCCACAAGGGGAAGCGTCCAGCGGATCCACCCCGTTGGAAATACACATTGCAGACCCCGAATAATTCCCCCCGCGAGCAACGCGGCAAAGGCAATATGCAGCCCGGAAATCGCCATCAGATGTGTTGTGCCAGTATCCCGCATGAGATCTTTCACCTCCTGCGGCACCGACAAACGCTCCCCCATTCCCAGCCCCAGGATGACCTGTTGCCAGGGATAGTTTGCCAGCGCCGTCGTGAGAGAAGACAAGTAGCGAGCGCGTAAGCTGCACTGGGGGTCGATCACCGTTGCCTGCAAAAAACGCCCCGTCAGAGGTTGATGCTGGGCCAACGCATAACGTTGGCTATCGAACCCACCGTCATTCAGTTGACCATGTACCGCGCGTATCTTTAACGTCATTGCCCACCGTTGTCCGGCGCACACGCTGCCTGGCAAATACTGATCGTTTAAAACGATACCCACCGCCGGAAAAAGTCGCTTCCCCTGCACATGCGTAATTTGCCCATAATGCGTCGTCATATGATCCGTTGCCGTTATTTGCACAACAGCCTGTTGCGTTGCACCTGGCAATGTATTGCCCGGCCAGAGAGACTGTTTTGCAGCGAGGATCCCCCACAGAAAGAAGAGCACGGTCAGTGCGGCATAACGCGCCCAACGCCGGGGAATAAAACAGAACACACACGCCAGAAGGAACACGACAGCGAGATACGGCGTATCCGGTAGTGCAGGCAATAGCAGCAAAGGCAGAATGCCAGACACTGCGCACGCGCTCACCGTTGTTATTTTCATAGGCACCTCCCTGTTAGAGAAAGTGTGCCGTGTTGTGGTGTGGTTGTCCGGTGGCGGTTTGACAACTTACAGCAAGGATTCCGCTGTTTTCGAAGGGCGGGTGAAACGCACAAATACAAATGCGAAGGGGATTCCAGTTCCCTATCTTTGACGAGGTTCCAGAAACGAAAAAAGCACCTCTACGGTGCTTTTTTCTGGCTCAAGTTTTAGCGTAAAACTTAACCGTAAATATTGGCGCGATCGCGCAGTTCTTTACCCGGTTTAAAGTGTGGAACATATTTTCCTTCCAGATCCACTTTGTCGCCAGTCTTCGGGTTACGTCCGGTACGAGGTGCGCGGTAGTGCAAAGAAAAACTGCCGAAACCGCGGATTTCAATACGCTCGCCCTGCGCAAGAGTCGAGGCCATATGCTCCAGCATCTCTTTCACTGCATCTTCAACCGCTTTCGCGGGAATGTGAGATTGCTGGGTTGCAAGTCTTTCAATCAATTCTGACTTGGTCATGATTCCTCCGGTTCCTTAAAGGCAAAATTAGCTGTTACTGTCGCTGCATTGATTAAGGGCGGCCGTAGCCGCCCTTAGTGCTTGATTACAGGACGAATCCCGCAATCTGTCAAGTAAACTCGTGATACTTCAGGATGAAACACCCCGAAGTTTCAGAGAATTACTCGCCTTTAGCTGCTTTGAAAGCTTCAGCCATTGCGTTGTTGGAGAAGTTTGCATCTTCCTGTTTGTTAACAGTTGCGATTGCATCTTTCTCATCAGCTTCGTCTTTCGCACGAACAGACAGGCTGATTGCACGGTTTTTACGATCAACGCCGGTGAATTTAGCTTCAACGTCGTCGCCAACGCTCAGAACCAGAGTTGCATCTTCAACGCGGTCACGGGAAGCTTCAGAAGCGCGCAGGTAACCTTCAACGCCGTCAGCCAGTTCTACGGTTGCGCCTTTAGCGTCAACAGCAGTGACTTTACCGTTTACGATTGCGCCTTTCTTGTTCAGTGCAACCCAGTTGTTGAACGGATCTTCTGCGAGCTGTTTAACGCCCAGAGAGATACGCTCACGCTCTGCGTCAACCTGCAGAACAACTGCTGCGATTTCGTCGCCTTTTTTGTATTCACGAACTGCTTCTTCGCCTGCAACGTTCCAGGAGATGTCAGACAGGTGAACCAGGCCGTCGATGCCGCCGTCCAGGCCGATGAAGATACCGAAGTCAGTGATAGACTTGATTTTACCTTCAACACGGTCGCCCTTGTTGTGGGTTTCCGCGAACTGCTGCCATGGGTTGTTTTTGCACTGCTTCAGACCCAGGGAGATACGACGACGTTCTTCGTCGATATCCAGAACCATAACTTCCACTACATCGCCAACGTTAACAACTTTGGACGGGTGGATGTTTTTGTTGGTCCAATCCATTTCGGAAACGTGAACCAGGCCTTCAACGCCTTCTTCGATTTCAACGAAGCAGCCGTAGTCGGTCAGGTTGGTCACGCGACCAGTCAGTTTGGTACCTTCCGGATAACGCTTAGCGATAGCTACCCACGGATCTTCGCCCAGTTGTTTCAGGCCCAGGGATACACGGGTACGCTCGCGGTCGAACTTCAGCACTTTAACAGTGATTTCGTCGCCCACGTTTACGATTTCGCTCGGATGCTTAACGCGTTTCCATGCCATGTCAGTGATGTGCAGCAGGCCGTCAACACCACCCAGATCAACGAATGCACCGTAGTCAGTGAGGTTCTTAACGATACCTTTAACTTCCATGCCTTCCTGCAGGTTTTCCAGCAGCTGATCGCGTTCTGCGCTGTTCTCGGATTCGATAACGGCACGACGAGAAACAACAACGTTGTTACGCTTCTGGTCCAGCTTGATTACTTTGAATTCAAGCTCTTTGCCTTCCAGGTGCAGCGTGTCGCGAACCGGACGAACGTCTACCAGTGAACCTGGCAGGAACGCACGAATACCGTTCAGCTCAACAGTGAAGCCACCTTTAACTTTGCCGTTGATGATACCAACAACAGTTTCAGCGTCTTCGTAAGCTTTTTCCAGCGTGATCCAAGCTTCATGACGTTTAGCTTTTTCACGGGACAGCAGGGTTTCACCGAAGCCGTCTTCTACTGCATCCAGAGCAACGTCAACTTCGTCACCCACCTGGATTTCCAGTTCGCCAGCTGCGTTTTTGAACTGCTCTGCCGGAATAGCAGATTCAGATTTCAGGCCCGCATCAACCAGCACAACGTCTTTGTCGATAGAGACAACAACGCCACGAACGATGGAACCCGGGCGGGTTTCGATTGTTTTTAAGGATTCTTCAAAAAGTTGAGCAAAAGATTCAGTCATGTTTAATCTTCAGGTTTCATATTTAACGTCCACCTGGCTCCGTGCCGGATGGGGTTGTTTAACATACCCGCTGTCAATCCATTGCAACGGGGGTACTGCAAATTCGGTCGCGTTTAAGCGAGTGCCAGTTTTTGGCGCGCGTATTGTAACGCTTTTTCAATCACTTGCTCAATGCTTAATCGGGTAGAATCCAAAACTAAAGCATCAGCAGCGGGAACCAGCGGCGCTACAGCACGATTTCGATCGCGATCGTCGCGTTCTTTGATCTCGGCCAAAAGGCGATCAAAGTTAACACTAAAGCCCTTCTCCTGCAACTGAAGCATACGGCGATGAGCACGTTCTTCAGAAGAGGCGTCAAGAAAAATTTTTACCGGCGCATCAGGGAATACCACCGTGCCCATATCACGTCCGTCAGCGATAAGACCTGGCTGCTCACGGAACGCACGCTGACGGCGTAGCAACGCTTCGCGCACACGTGGAAAAGCCGCCACCTGAGAGGCGGCATTGGCGACGTCCTGAGTCCGTATTTCGCCACTGACATCTTCCCCTTCCAGTATCACTTCCAGAGTGCCGTTCGTTGAGACAAAACGGACATCCAGATGCGATGCCAGCGGCACCAGCGCGTCTTCAGAGGTTACATCAACATGGTGATGTAATGCTGCCAACGCCAGTACACGATAAATCGCACCAGAGTCCAACAGATGCCACTGCAATGCTTCCGCCATTGCCTTGCACAAGGTGCCTTTGCCTGCACCGCTTGGGCCATCAATGGTAATTACCGGGGCAATTGCTGTCATCTTTATCTCCTTAAAGGCATACCGTTAACGTGAACGCCGCGCATTATACGCGTCTGTACGCCGGAAAGTGAGTATTGCTTGCAAATTACGGGCAACAGGAGATGAAATGCAGAAGAATTACGCAATTATAGCGGGCTGAGAGAGTCTCAGCCCGGGAGATGACAAACTTTTACTTTTTATCCGCAGTGATACGGTCGCGAATATGCTGCGCACGTTCGGTTGATGGCGGATGGGAATCGAACATCGATTTAGTATGCGCCGCATCCATCGCTGCCAGCTTATCAAAGCTGCCAACCAGCCCCTGGGTGCTGATACCGCGTTTTTTCATCAGATCGTACGAGAAATCATCCGCTTCCGACTCTTTATCACGCGAGTATTTGGCATTGATCGCCCCTTCTGCGATATCACCAAGCTGAGATTGAGAAAGCTGAGCCGCTACGCCGCTGGTGGCGGAGATAGCGTCGCGTGCGGCAACGACAGCGTAAGACGCTTTCATTTCTGCCAGCGAGTGTCCCAGCGCGACGTGACCCAGTTCATGGCCGAGAACGCCTTCAATCTCATTGTCGTTCATCATGTCCATCAGACCGCTATAGACGCGTACGCAGCCGTTTGCCATCGCCCAGGCGTTAACATCTCTGGTCATGTAAACCTTATAATTAACCGGTGTACCGTTGATGTTATTACCCAGCGCTTTGGCGATTTTGGCTAAGCGTTTGCTGTAGTTGCTGGACGAACTGGCCATTTTATTTTGGCTATCCAGTTCCTGGCACCCCTGGTTCGCGATCGTTTTGGCATCGGCGTCCGTCAGCGTCGCCGCTTTGTAAGCAGACAACCCAGAACTGACCGCCAGATTGGTGTCGATACCGTGTGTATTTTGACAACCGCTCAGCAGCGCGGCGGAAACGGCGAGTGCCAGCAGTATTTTTGCATTTTTCATGTGAATCATCCGTTGATTAAACATTATTTATATAAATATTAATGAGTTACAAAATCACGCGGAGATTAGCATTGTTGCACACGGCCAAAAAGTCCGAAAAAAAACGCCGACTCAGGGTCGGCGTTCATCACTCATCATGCAGATTACGCAAGCGTACTGATTCGCGCTAACTGTTCGAAGTAATCCGGGAAGGTTTTAGCGGTACATTTAGGATCGAGAATCGTGACTGGCGTGTCGGATAACGCCACCAGCGAGAAACACATCGCCATGCGATGATCGTTGTACGTTCCAATCTCGGCAAACTGTAATTGCGCGGGCGGCGTGATGCGAATGAAATCGTGCCCTTCTTCTACTTCAGCGCCCACTTTACGCAGCTCGGTCGCCATGGCAAATAAGCGATCGGTCTCTTTCACCCGCCAGTTATAGATGTTACGCAGCGTCGTTGTGCCTTTCGCAAACAATGCCGCGGTTGCAATAGTCATTGCCGCATCAGGAATATGGTTCATGTCCATATCAATGGCATTTAATTCACCGTGGGTACAGGCAATATAATCGTCGCCCCAGGTTACCGTCGCACCCATTTTTTCCAGCACATCGGCAAAACGAATATCGCCCTGCATACTGTTACGGCCAATACCGGTCACTTTCACCGTACCGCCTTTAATGGCACCGGCTGCGAGGAAATAGGAAGCAGAGGAGGCATCGCCTTCGACAAGATACGCGCCCGGAGACTGATACTGCTGCCCTCCCTTGACGACAAAACGCTGGTAATTCTGGTTCTCAATCTCAACGCCAAACGTTTTCATCAGATTCAGCGTGATATCGATATACGGCTTCGATACCAGTTCACCTTTGATAACAATCGTCGAATCTTGCGGCGCCAGCGGCGCGGTCATCAACAATGCGGTGAGAAACTGGCTGGAAACACTGCCGTCAACGTCAACCTGCCCACCGGTAAATCCACCGCGAAGACGTAACGGCGGATAGTTTTCCTGCTCCAGGTACTCAATATTCGCCCCGCCCTGACGTAAGGCATCCACGAGGTGTCCAATCGGACGTTCTTTCATGCGCGGTTCACCCGTCAGCACGATATCGTTCGTCCCCAGGCACAACGCTGCCGCCAGTGGGCGCATGGCGGTTCCCGCATTGCCGAGAAACAGTTCCAGCGAGCCTTCAGCCTGTAACGCGCCACTGTTGCCGTGGATCTCACAACGGGTACGATCGGCAGACAGGGTATAATCAATCCCCAGCGCACTCAGCGCATTAAGCATATGGCGAACGTCATCGCTGTCCAGCAGGTTAGTCAGAACAGTGGTGCCGCGTGCTAATGCTGCCAGTAACAACGCGCGGTTTGACACACTTTTGGAGCCAGGCAGATTAATGGTGCCATCGACCCGCGCGATGGGTTGTAACGTCAGGGATTCCATGAAACTCAACTCTCAAAAACGGAAATAAAAACCCCACAGACACGCTGTGGGGATGAAAAAGTACAGCCAATTAGCCGCGGCGACGTTCGAAATCAATCATGAAATCGGTCAGCGCTTTAACGCCTTCAAGCGGCATAGCGTTATAGATAGAGGCGCGCATTCCTCCCACCACACGGTGGCCCTTCAGCGCATGCAGCCCTGCTGCAAATGATTCTTCAAGGAAGAGTTTATCCAGCGCGCTATCCGCCAACTGGAACGGTACGTTCATGCGGGAGCGGTTAGATTTCGCCACATCGTTACGATAGAAATCACTGTTATCAATCACGCCATACAGCAGTTCCGCTTTTTGCTGATTGATTTTATCCATCGCGGCCACACCGCCCTGCTCTTTCAGCCATTTGAAGACCAGACCAGAGAGATACCAGGCGAATGTCGGCGGGGTGTTGAACATAGAATCGTTCTCGTTCAGCACGCTGTAATCAAGGATAGACGGACAGGAGGTATGCGCTTTGCCCAGCAAATCTTCACGCACGATCACAATCGTCAGACCCGCAGGACCGATATTTTTCTGCGCACCGGCATAAATCACCCCGTAACGGGAAATATCCAGTGGCGTAGAGAGAATCGTCGAAGAGAAATCGGCGGTTACGACCACATCAGAGGCAAAATTCGGCGTTTCATTGATTGCGATGCCGTCGATGGTTTCGTTCGGGCAGTAGTGCAAGTAGGCGGCATTATCAGAAAGTTGCCATTCGCTCATGGGCTTAACCGCACGCAGACCGTCAACGGTGACGTTGGCGTCAATCACATTGGGCGTGCAGTATTTTTTGGCTTCTTTAATGGCGCTGGCAGCCCAGTATCCGGCATCAACGTAATCCGCCGTGGTTTTATCGCCCAGAATATTGAGCGGAACAGCGGCAAACTGACCACGGCCACCGCCATGACAGAACAAGACTTTGTAGTTAGAGGGGACGCGGAGGAGATCGCGAAAATCTTTCTCTGCTTCCTCTGCAACCTGGATGAACTCTTTGCCGCGGTGGCTAATTTCCATTACTGATGTGCCAAGACCCTGCCAGTCACAGAGATCCTGTTGCGCCAGTTTAAGCACGTCTGCCGGTAGCATTGCCGGACCTGAACTAAAATTGAAGACCTGAGCCATTTCCCCTCACCACGTTGTATTGTTTTCAACTCAACATCCCGTCAGTTGCGAACAGCAGAACGACAGACATTGGATATATGTTATTGCTGTGGATATCGGTTTTATCATTCAGTGACACGCGCCGCAATGGGTAAAACTGACCGGCGCAAAAATGCGCGTTGCATCACACAACAGAATCTATCGGTTTAGCGGGTTAAAACCGATATTTTTGCTGTCAGACGATCCGTTTTGCCTGACTGGCCTTCGACCATTCTGGATTTTCACAGCGAGGACATAATTGATGATCGCCGGCTTTCATCGCTATCACTTCGCTGCAACGCACACAGGCGTAGTCCCCCGCCTCGGGAACAACGTTAAACCGCTGCGTACATTGTTTAGGCAGAATGCTGAGTCCAGACTTCACCTCTTCGTCGGCAAAAAAATAGACGCTAATTTGTCCATTGGTTTCCAGGATAGCGAGTTTCACCTGCCCCAGTTGTTCAACACCGTTTAGACGCAGCTCCATAAAGAACTCAAACTCGGTCATATTCGCCCGCCCGAGCTTCGACCAGGCCAGTTGACCGTCTTCAATGATAACCACCGGTTTGCCTTCCAGCATATCTTCCAGTTTCTCGCTGTGCGCCATCAGCCACATGACCAGCCGATAAAGCAAGGCCAGCGAGAGAAAAACGACCAACACCGGGAGCAACGGAACATCATCATAAAACGCGACATCTCCGGCGGCCGATCCCAGCGTCAAAATGATCAACACTTCAAAGAGCGACATCTGCCGTACGCCTCGGCGTCCGGTCATCTTCAGAAAAAGAAACACCAGAACAAAGGTATAGAAGCTTCGCAGCGCCACTTCCCCCAGAAACTCCAGCGGCACGTTATCCAGCGCCATACGTTGCCAATCGAACGCCTTCATTTTTGTGCCCTTGCGCGGGTGAGTTTTGTAAAAGCATAGTCAATACTTTTATTTACGCCGAAGGCCCGGCGGCGATAGCGCCATGCCTGGAAAACCCGTATGATTGCGCGCTTTCCGTACGACAAAAGTGATTTTCATGACGCAAACATTTATCCCTGGCAAAGACGCTGCTCTGGAAGATTCCATCGCTCGCTTCCAGCAAAAACTGCTCGACCTTGGTTTCCATATTGAAGAGGCCTCCTGGCTGAATCCGGTGCCAAACGTCTGGTCTGTGCACATTCGCGACAAAGAGTGCGCGCTGTGCTTCACCAACGGTAAAGGCGCGACAAAAAAAGCGGCACTGGCCTCCGCGCTGGGCGAATATTTTGAGCGTCTGTCCACGAACTATTTCTTTGCTGATTTCTGGCTCGGTGACACCATCGCCAATGGCCCGTTCGTCCATTACCCGAACGAAAAATGGTTCCCGCTAACCGAAGATGACGACGTTCCTGAAGGTCTGCTGGATGCGCGTCTGCGTGCGTTCTACGATCCGGATAACGAACTCACCGGAAGTATGCTGATTGACCTGCAGTCCGGTAACGAAGAGCGCGGCGTCTGCGGTCTGCCGTTTACCCGCCAGTCTGATAACCAGACCGTGTATATTCCGATGAATATTATCGGCAACCTGTATGTTTCTAACGGGATGTCTGCCGGTAATACGCCGAATGAAGCGCGCGTTCAGGGGCTGTCTGAAGTTTTTGAACGTTATGTGAAAAATCGCATTATCGCGGAAAGCATCAGCCTGCCGGAAATCCCAGCCGATGTGCTGGCGCGCTATCCGGCCGTGGTCGAATCCATCGCTAAACTGGAAGCCGAAGGTTTCCCGATTTTCGCTTATGACGGTTCATTAGGCGGTCAGTACCCGGTTATCTGCGTGGTTCTGTTTAACCCGGCCAACGGTACCTGCTTCGCCTCTTTCGGTGCGCACCCGGACTTCGGCGTGGCGCTGGAGCGTACGGTCACTGAACTGTTGCAGGGCCGCGGTCTGAAAGATCTTGATGTGTTTACCCCGCCAACCTTTGATGACGAAGAAGTGGCTGAACACACCAACCTTGAAACCCACTTTATCGATTCCAGCGGTCTGATCTCCTGGGATCTGTTTAAGCAGAACGCCGATTACCCGTTCGTTGACTGGAATTTCTCCGGCACCACGGAAGAAGAATTCGCCACCCTGATGGCTATCTTCGATGCTGAAGATAAAGAAGTGTACATCGCCGATTATGAGCACCTGGGCGTTTATGCCTGCCGTATCATTGTGCCGGGCATGTCTGACATCTACCCGGCCGAAGATCTGTGGTTAGCCAACAACAGCATGGGTAGCCACCTGCGCGAAACGATCCTTGCTCTGCCGGGCAGCGAGTGGGAAAAAGAAACCTACCTGAATCTTATCGAACAACTCGATGAAGAAGGTTTTGACGACTTTACCCGCGTACGCGAACTGTTGGGACTGGCAACCGGGCCGGATAACGGCTGGTCTACGCTGCGTATTGGCGAGCTAAAAGCGATGCTGGCGCTGGCTGGTGGCGACCTTGAGCAGGCGCTGATCTGGACTGAGTGGACGATGGAGTTTAACGCCTCTGTCTTCAGCGCTGAACGTGCGAACTACTACCGTTGCCTGCAGACATTACTGCTGCTGGCGCAGGAAGAGGATCGTGAACCTCTGCAATATCTGAATGCTTTTGTTCGCATGTATGGCGCAGAAGCCGTTGAAGCGGCAAGCGCGGCATTGAGCGGCGAAGCAGCGTTTTATGGGTTACAGGCGGTTGACGGCGACTTACTGGCGTTCCCATCGCACCAGTCTCTGTTGAAGGCCTATGAGAAGCTGCAACGTGCAAAAGCCCTCTGGTGGTCAAAATAAAACCGAATAGCTTACGCTAAGTAGGCTTGAACACTCGGTTGAGCTATATTACGGGGCGCTTTTAGTGCCCCGTTTTACTTATTTTTGCCTAACCAAAAATAAATGTAATAACAAGGTTAAATATTGGTAGTTGATATTACATAAAATAATGCGTAAGTGTTGCAATAGATGTCAATTACTCCATTTTAATTAACTGCATTTTCAGAGGTTCAGAGAAAAAATTCAACTCACATTATAACTTTTAAAATTTATTTTTATTTTATAAATCAATCAATTACATCGCAATCGTGCAAAAACCATGCGACTTGAAGGCCTATAAGCCAGGTGAGATATGATCTATATCAAATTCTCATCTATAATGCTTTGTTAGTATCTCGTCGCCGACTTAATAAAGAGAGAGTTAGTGTGAAAGCTGACAACCCTTTTGATCTTTTACTCCCTGCTGCAATGGCCAAAGTGGCCGAAGAAGCAGGTGTCTATAAAGCAACGAAACATCCGCTGAAGACATTCTATCTGGCGATTACTGCCGGTGTATTCATCTCAATCGCCTTTGTTTTCTATATTACCGCCACAACCGGTACCGGAACGATGCCGTTCGGTATGGCTAAACTGGTGGGGGGTATCTGCTTCTCTCTGGGGCTGATTCTTTGTGTTATCTGCGGCGCAGACCTCTTTACTTCAACGGTACTGATTGTCGTCGCCAAGGCCAGCGGCCGTATCACCTGGGGTCAACTGGCAAAAAATTGGCTTAACGTTTATGTTGGCAACCTGATCGGCGCCTTGCTGTTCGTCTTACTTATGTGGCTATCTGGCGAGTATATGACCGCCAATGGCGCATGGGGACTCAACGTTCTGCAAACCGCTGACCATAAAATGCACCATACTTTTGTTGAAGCTGTCTGCCTCGGTATTCTTGCTAACCTGATGGTTTGCCTGGCCGTGTGGATGAGCTACTCAGGTCGCAGCCTGATGGACAAAGCGTTCATCATGGTATTACCGGTCGCCATGTTTGTGGCCAGCGGTTTTGAGCACAGTATCGCAAACATGTTTATGATCCCTTTGGGTATTGTAATCCGCGACTTCGCAACACCGGAATTTTGGGCCGCTGTCGGTTCCGCTCCGGAGAATTTTACTCACCTGACCGTGATGAATTTCATCACCGATAACCTGATTCCGGTTACGATCGGTAACATTATCGGCGGCGGTTTGTTGGTCGGGTTGACATACTGGGTCATTTACCTGCGTGGCAACGATCATCATTAGTCCTTTGATGTTGGTTATACGCAGTAAATAAAAAATCCACTTAAGAAGGTAGGTGTTACATGTCCGAGCTTAATGAAAAGTTAGCCACAGCCTGGGAAGGTTTTACCAAAGGTGACTGGCAGAATGAAGTAAACGTCCGTGACTTCATTCAGAAAAACTACACTCCGTATGAGGGTGACGAGTCCTTCCTGGCTGGCGCGACTGATGCGACCACAGCTCTGTGGGACAGCGTGATGGAAGGCGTTAAACAGGAAAACCGCACTCACGCGCCTGTTGACTTTGACACCTCCGTTGCATCCACCATCACTTCTCACGACGCGGGTTACATCAACAAAGCGCTCGAGAAAATTGTTGGTCTGCAGACTGAAGCTCCGCTGAAACGTGCGATTATCCCGTTTGGCGGCATCAAAATGGTTGAAGGTTCCTGCAAAGCGTACGATCGCGAACTGGACCCGATGCTGAAAAAAATCTTCACCGAATACCGCAAAACCCATAACCAGGGCGTATTCGATGTTTACACCAAAGACATTCTGAACTGCCGTAAGTCTGGCGTTCTGACTGGTCTGCCAGATGCGTATGGCCGTGGCCGTATCATCGGTGACTACCGTCGCGTTGCGCTGTACGGTATCGACTACCTGATGAAAGACAAATACGCTCAGTTCGTCTCTCTGCAGTCCGATCTGGAAAACGGCGTAAACCTGGAAGCGACTATCCGTCTGCGTGAAGAAATCGCTGAACAGCACCGCGCGCTGGGTCAGATCAAAGAAATGGCAGCTAAATACGGTTGCGATATCTCTGGTCCGGCTACCAACGCTCAGGAAGCTATCCAGTGGACCTACTTCGGCTACCTGGCCGCTGTTAAGTCTCAGAACGGTGCAGCAATGTCCTTCGGTCGCGTATCCACCTTCCTGGATGCTTACATCGAACGTGATATCAAAGCAGGCAAAATCACAGAGCAAGACGCTCAGGAAATGATTGACCACCTGGTCATGAAACTGCGTATGGTTCGTTTCCTGCGTACTCCTGAATATGATGAACTGTTCTCCGGTGACCCGATTTGGGCAACTGAATCTATCGGTGGTATGGGCGTTGACGGCCGTACTCTGGTAACCAAAAACAGCTTCCGCTTCCTGAACACCCTGTACACCATGGGGCCTTCTCCGGAGCCGAACATCACCGTTCTGTGGTCTGAAAAACTGCCTCTGAACTTCAAGAAATTCGCCGCTAAAGTGTCCATCGACACCTCTTCTCTGCAGTACGAGAACGATGACCTGATGCGTCCGGACTTCAACAACGACGATTACGCTATCGCTTGCTGCGTAAGCCCGATGGTTGTTGGTAAACAAATGCAGTTCTTCGGTGCGCGTGCAAACCTGGCGAAAACCATGCTGTACGCAATCAACGGCGGCGTTGATGAAAAACTGAAAATCCAGGTGGGTCCGAAATCTGAACCGATCAAAGGCGACGTTCTGAACTTCGACGAAGTCATGGACCGCATGGATCACTTCATGGACTGGCTGGCTAAGCAGTATGTCACCGCGCTGAACGTTATCCACTACATGCACGACAAGTACAGCTACGAAGCCTCTCTGATGGCGTTGCACGACCGTGACGTTATCCGCACCATGGCGTGTGGTATCGCTGGTCTGTCCGTTGCTGCTGACTCCCTGTCTGCAATCAAATATGCGAAAGTTAAACCGATTCGTGACGAAGACGGCCTGGCTGTTGACTTCGAAATCGAAGGCGAATACCCGCAGTTTGGTAACAACGACTCTCGCGTTGATGACATGGCGGTTGACCTGGTAGAACGTTTCATGAAGAAAATTCAGAAACTGAATACTTACCGTAACGCTATCCCGACTCAGTCTGTTCTGACCATCACCTCTAACGTTGTGTATGGTAAGAAAACTGGTAACACCCCAGATGGTCGTCGTGCTGGCGCGCCGTTCGGACCGGGTGCTAACCCAATGCACGGCCGTGACCAGAAAGGTGCTGTTGCCTCTCTGACCTCCGTTGCAAAACTGCCGTTTGCTTACGCTAAAGATGGTATCTCTTACACCTTCTCTATCGTTCCGAACGCACTGGGTAAAGACGACGAAGTTCGTAAGACCAACCTGGCAGGCCTGATGGATGGTTACTTCCATCACGAGTCTTCCATTGAAGGCGGTCAGCACCTGAACGTGAACGTCATGAACCGTGAAATGCTGCTGGACGCGATGGAACATCCGGAAAAATATCCGCAGCTGACCATCCGTGTATCTGGCTACGCAGTACGTTTTAACTCCCTGACTAAAGAACAGCAGCAGGACGTTATTACCCGTACCTTCACTCAGACCATGTAATTCCCTGTCTGACTGAAAAAGCGTACAATAAAGGCTCCACGTAAGTGGGGCCTTTTTAACAGGTAGTCCCCCTACCCGCAGCCTGTTTCGTCAGCTATCTATACTTAATGGATGACTGCCAAAACAGACTCGACACAGTGAACAACTGTGCACTCACACGGCCCCGGATGGGCCACATCTGGAGAAACACCGCAATGTCAGTTATTGGTCGCATTCACTCCTTTGAATCCTGTGGCACCGTTGACGGCCCAGGTATCCGTTTTATTACCTTTTTCCAGGGCTGCCTGATGCGCTGCCTGTACTGCCATAACCGTGATACGTGGGATACGCACGGCGGTAAAGAAGTGACTGTTGAAGAGTTGATGAAAGAAGTTGTCACCTATCGTCACTTTATGAACGCCTCCGGCGGCGGCGTTACCGCTTCCGGCGGTGAGGCCATTCTGCAGGCGGAGTTCGTTCGCGACTGGTTCCGCGCCTGTAGAAAAGAAGGCATTCACACCTGCCTCGACACAAACGGCTTTGTCCGTCGTTACGATCCGGTGATCGATGAACTGCTGGAAGTGACTGACCTCGTCATGCTTGACCTGAAGCAAATGAATGACGAGATCCACCAGAACCTGGTGGGCGTTTCTAACCATCGCACGCTGGAATTTGCCCGCTACCTGTCCACGAAAAATATTAACGTGTGGATCCGCTACGTCGTCGTACCGGGTTGGTCTGATGATGATGACTCTGCACATCGCCTGGGCGAGTTTACCCGTGATATGGGCAACGTCGAGAAAATTGAACTGCTGCCGTATCACGAGTTGGGCAAACACAAATGGGTGGCGATGGGTGAAGAGTACAAACTTGATGGCGTCCATCCGCCGAAGAAAGAGACCATGGATCGTGTAAAAGGCATTCTCGAGCAGTATGGTCATAAAGTGATGTATTGATTAATGTACTAAGGAAGCAAAGCATGGATGGCGTTTTGCGATATGGAATGTTCGCGCTTCTTTTTACACGCCATGAAGCTCCGGCCCGGGCTAATCCCGGGTCGGAGCTTTTTTGCTTGTATAACGATGATAATACTCAAGAAACCGTCGCGTTCTTCTACGATAATACCGTTGCGCGCTGTAATGAATGCAATCCATACAGCCAACGCGATATCCACGCAACAGAGTGTTTCCCCCTTCCCATAAATCGCCAAAAAGAATCGCCCTGGGCCTTTGCCGATGATCGTTGATTTCACCGACAGCGTTCAGGTTGCAGCCCGCTTCTACCTGTCAGGCCGTTAAAGGAGATAATTATGCGCTTACTTATTTCAGGGATTTTACTGCTGTCCAGCCTGGGCGTGAATGCCGCTAACCGTTGCGATATTAACGCCATTGTGCAGCACGCGTGGCCGGATGCGAAACCGGCAGCGGAAGGGACGATAATCACCCGTGATAATCAGGTTATCGATATCACGGGCAACTCACCCCAAAGCGCGATTTGTCGCGTCTGGCCTGCCCAGCCTGAATTGACGCTTGCCGCTGTCCCCCTGATGTTCCAGGAGAAAAACGTCGATGAACACAATGGCGATCTGGAGCTACTGGTGCTCAACTCAGACACACTGGACGTTAAACAACGATTACACCTGCCAGATCGAATGAGTGATGATGCAATCCGCATTACGGGTATCGCACTGGATACCGCACGCTGGAAAGTGGCTCCCGGCCAAACCGCCTTTGGTCTGCACATTACCCGTAGCGGCAGCTCACGCGTTAATCCGATAGGTGAAGATGCGCTGTCGTTGTACGTCATTGAAAATGACCAACTACGCCGGGTATTAGCGGGGGTAGCGCTGGCGGCTAACAGCGGCGAATGGGACGGAAACTGTGCGGGAGAGTTTAACGATATCAAACGTACTCTTGCTATCGCCCCCTCTTCCCATAAGGGTTACGCCGATATCCGTGTCAGCGAAAAAAGTGTGGCATCCACAGCCTTTATTGACGCTAACGGTGAATGCACTGCGAAAGATACACTGAGTAAGGCCAACTGGACTCTGCGCTATGACGGGAAACAGTACACCGTCCCACAAACGCTGGCACCGTTGGAGTAAGCTCTTAACGACATAAAATTTTCCAACAGCGTATTTGCCGCGCGCACAACTGAAAAAATACGCTGCTTATGCGCTTTGCTGCACTCCCCTTCCACCACAACCGGTTGCGTGAAAGACAAGCCAGGAGTCAGGAAAAGTGCCTGACACGTCATGTTTTATGCTTATTTAAAGACGCCGTTTATCACCGAGGTGACAATCGCGGTGCTCAGTGCAATTAACACCAGATCCTCACCGACAATACGCCATTCATAACCCGGATAAGACGGTAACTGCCCCAGCATTGAAGAAGGCACCATTTTCTTTGCTATCCCCGGAGGCAGAGGCTTACCACGGGCATAGTTTTTGGCAATGCCGGGTGGCAGCGCTTTATATCCGGTTAAACCGTAATTAAGCGCCAGTGACCGTGCGCGATCGTAATTAATCCGAATAGAGACATCATCATCGACGTTCTTTTTATCCGCCTTTGACTTGCTCTCATTATTTTGTTTATTTCCATGGTTACCGGAATTTCCATTACCATGGTTGCCGCTGTTGCTTTTACCGCCGCCATTCCCGTTACCATTGCCAGGATCGGCGAGAACCGGAGCAGAAGCGAATGTTAAAGACAACATCACCGCCAACGCGGTAGTGAGAAAACGACGAGTTGACATGATTACTGCCTTTTAAAAGAAGTACCTGCCTGAATTATCGTTTCTCTCAGGAAGTAAACAATACGTAAAACTCTTAGATATGACAGCATAAAAAAAGCCTGTTTTTAACAGGCTTTTTTACGTCAGGCATGTGCCACAGGGGTTGGATGCTCGCCAGCCTTGCGCAGTAACATCAGCAGATAAATAAACGATACGCTGGCAATCATAATAAACAGCAAATTATCTGAATAATTTTGCATCAGCATGGCCGTAAATGAGGGCCCCAACAAACTGCCTACCGTGTAGCTCAGCAATAACGCCTGGTTCATCGCGACAAGCTGGTGCTGTCCGACCTTTTCACATGCCCATGCCATCGCCACCGGGTAAAGCGTAAAACCGGCGGCACCCAGAATAAACAACGCTGGTGCCATCGCAGCCTGCATCATCATGGCAAGACTGCCGAGGATCACCACAAAGACCTGGACACGTAAAACCAGTAGTCGACCAAATTTGTCCGCCAGACGGCCTATCGGCCATTGTCCCAGAATACCGGCGCTCACTAATACCGCCATCCAGAAGCCAATGCTGGCGTTACTGATCCCCTGGTGCTTGAGATACAGCGGCATCAGACCGTACAGTGAACCCAGCACAATTCCGGAAATAATGCAGCCATTCACGCCCAACCGCGCCTGGCGCAGCTTAAGCATAGAGACAATCGGCGTCGTGCTTTGGCCTTCAGACTGCTGATTCAAAATACGGGTAAAGAGCAGCGGCAGAATCCCCGCCAGAATCATACCGGTTACCCAGGGCAGCACGTTCATCAGATCCGTCGGCACTTTACTGACCAGCACCTGACCAAGAAACGTCCCCACGTAATAGACCATCATATAGGCCGCAAGTAACCGACCACGGTTTCTCGACGTGCCGCTACACATCAGCGCACTTTCGACAACGACCCAAATCATGGCGCAACCGACACCCGCGATAAAGCGCCAGGTCATCCAGCTCCAGAATCCCACCATCACGCCCAGCCCGACACAACCGACGGCAAAAATCAGCGACGCAATGTAATAGCTGCGATTAAACCCAAGGTGTTTAATTAAAAACCCGGTGAGTAATGTCCCTACCAGGTTCCCGGTAAAATAGGACGAACTGACAATGCCGACCTGCCAGGTCGGCAGATCTTCCTGGGCGAGCCATAGCGGGACGAGCGTGTTTAATACCGCTATCGCCAGAGTCAATAAAAGCAAGCCACACAGCAACAGCATGACAGGCCGGGTATAGGTGGACATGGATAAAAACCGTGAGGAAGTTCAAATTTCATGCGCATCATGCCACCGCAAAAAACATTGTCAATCGGCGAAATTAGCGGCACGACGGGGTTTCAGGACTATCGATTTGAAATACTGATTCTTAACATGAATGGATAGAAAGCAACAAATCTCAGGTTGTTGTTTTAATTGATCTAAAACAAAATCACCCCGTTTCGTTCAGTCGAAAAATTTCATGATTGAAAATGTCCTATTTTTCGTTCGTCAGACTCCTGGCCGTTAAAAAAGAAAAACCGGGGCAAAAGCCCCGGCTCAGATGATTGACACTCTGTATGCTTAGCTTAGCTCGCGACCGCCATACCAACTGTCATGTGTAAGCCGTAGAACACACCGCGACCAATCAACTCCCCCACCAACAGCAGGATAAACGCGACTGACAGCAGCGGTACTGCGGGCTGATACCCTTTGAGTTGCGGCAGGATCCAGCAGCACAGCGCGACAGCCAGCAGCACAATACGCCAGGCCATTAATGAACCGTAATCCGGCACCAGCGCAGATGCCTGCTGAATTGAGCTATGGAGAGTCGCCAGCTCAGCGCCCTGCATCACGGACATCATGGCACTGACAACCAGCGCCAGTACAGAAATCACCGGTAACAGTCGCATTGCCCATCCGTCCACACCCGCCAGGCGCAGCAGCAGATAACCCAATAACGGGCCACCCATGAACAGCGTCAGGAAGAAGCCTAACGGAGTCCACACGCTGTACCAGGTCGGTATGGTGTCGATGGTGTTATACACACGCACCATCATCCAGACAAAGACAACGCCCAGCACCATCGTCACAACCAGCCACAGATTACGCAGTGCGGGAGAGAGTTTCCTGAGCAGTGCCAGCAACCAGCCAATCCCACCAATGGCAAAGAAGAGAGAGCCGCTGGCAATTTCATTACTGAGCGCTGAAGATCCCACACGATTAAGCGAGTTAAAGGCGCGCATCGGTGAGCCCAGATGGAGCATAGAGGCAATAAAACCGATCCCCATCAGCACCCACAGGCCAAACATACAGGCAATGACCCGCTGCTGAGATTCAGCACGCAGATCCCCTTTCATCAGCGCTAATGCCATTACGATAAAACCGCCAGCCACACATTGTCCAAAGACCGTGAAGATCATTAGCGGCCATTCATGCCATCCACTTCCCATCTTACACCTCCTTCGGATTTGCCAGATAACCGGTGGTATCACCGGTCGGACGGCTATTGGCGTTAGGTTTAATCACAATACTGGGCTTCGTGAAATGCGCGCCCGGTAACGGTGCGACTGCGGCCAGTTCGCCATGTTTTTTACGCAACTCTTCAATCGGGCCGAAGTCCAGCGCACGCAGCGGGCAGGATTCCACGCAGATCGGTTTTTTACCGTCAGCAACGCGGTCGTGACAACCATCGCACTTGGTCATATGACCTTTGGCGGCATTGTATTGCGGCGCGCCGTACGGGCAGGCCATATGGCAATAACGGCAACCGATGCAGACATCTTCGTCTACCACCACAAAACCGTCTTCACGTTTATGCATCGCACCGCTTGGGCAGACCTTGGTACAGGCCGGATCTTCACAGTGGTTGCAGGCGATGGAGAGGTAATAGGCAAAGACATTCTGATGCCATACGCCGTTATCTTCCTGCCAGTCGCCGCCGGCATACTCGTAAATACGGCGGAAACTGACGTCCGGGGTTAAATCTTTGTAGTCTTTGCAGGCCAGTTCGCAGGTTTTGCAACCGGTGCAACGGCTGGAATCAATAAAAAATCCATACTGGGTTGTCATCGGTTACTCCTTAGACCTTTTCAACCTGAACGAGGTTGGTATGTGACGGATTTCCCTTCGCAAGAGGCGATGGGCGCTGTGTTGTCAGAACGTTAATGCATCCGCCCTGATCCACGCGTTTCGCATCCGGGTCATACCAGGCTCCTTCCCCCAGCGCGACAACGCCAGGCATCATACGCGGCGTGACTTTGGCTTCGATATGAAGCTCACCACGGCCATTGAAGATACGAACCTTGTCTCCGTTCTTGATGCCACGTTTTTGCGCATCCATCGGGTTAATCCACATTTCCTGACGACAGGACGCTTTCAGCACATCCACGTTGCCGTAAGTTGAGTGCACGCGAGACTTGTAGTGGAAGCCCGTCAACTGCAACGGATAGTCTTTGGTCAACGGATCGTTGTAGCTTTCAAAACCCGGCGCATAGATCGGCAGCGGATCGATCACATCACCTTCAGGCAATTCCCAGCTCGCCGCAATCTCTGCCAGCGCCTGCGAGTAGATCTCGATTTTACCGGACGGTGTCGTCAGTGGATTGGCCTGTGGGTCTTCACGGAACGCTTTGTACGCCACGTGATGCCCCTCAGGATCGCGCTGTTTAAAGATCCCTTGCTTGCGAAACTCTTCAAATGACGGAAGCTCTGGCATGGCTTTGCGCGACTGCTCATACAAATAGCGCATCCACCCTTCCTGGGTACGCCCTTCCGTAAACTGCTGCTCTACCCCCAGACGTTTTGCCAGCTCGCTGGTCATCTGATAGATAGTCTTACATTCAAAACGGGGCTTGATGGCTTCATCGGTGAAAATCACATACGACATATTCCCGCAGGAGGCATCCAGCGCAAAGTCCATCTGTTCAGATGCCGTGCAGTCAGGCAGCAAAATATCGGCATATTTCGCTGAAGAGGTCATATGGCAGTCGATGACGACAATCATTTCGCACTTCTTGTCATCCTGGAGAATTTCATGTGTGCGGTTGATTTCCGAGTGCTGGTTGATAAGACAGTTGCCCGCGTAGTTCCAGATCATTTTGATCGGCACATCAAGCTTGTCTTTACCACGCACACCGTCGCGCAGCGCGGTCATTTCCGGGCCGCGTTCAATCGCATCCGTCCACATGAACATCGAAATACTGGTTTCTACCGGGTTCTCCAGCGTCGGCATACGTTCAAACGGAACGTCATAAGAGCCTTCGCGTGCCCCGGTGTTGCCGCCGTTAATGCCGACGTTGCCGGTCAGTATCGCCAGCATGGAAATAGCGCGCGTCGCAATTTCACCATTCGCATGGCGCTGCGGCCCCCAGCCTTGCGAAATATAGGCCGGTTTAGCGCTGCCGATTTCACGGGCCAGTTTCACAATTCGTTCAGCCGGAATACCGGTAATTTGCGCGGCCCATTCAGGCGTTTTCGCAATACCGTCTTTACCTTGCCCCAGAATATACGCCTTGTAGTGACCATTTTTCGGCGCGCTGGCAGGTAAGGTTTTTTCGTCGTAACCCACACAGTATTTGTCGAGGAACGGCTGATCGACCATGTCTTCTGTAATCAGTACGTACGCCAGCGCATTAACCAGCGCCGCATCGGTACCCGGACGAATCGGGATCCATTCATCCTCTCGCCCTGCCCCGGTATCGGTGTAGCGCGGGTCGACGATTATCATTCGTGCATTTGATTTCTGACGTGCCTGTTCGAGGTAATACGTTACCCCGCCCCCGCTCATGCGGGTTTCGCCAGGGTTATTACCAAACAGTACGACCAGTTTACTGTTCTCAATATCAGAAGGGCTATTGCCATCCGCCCAGCCGCCGTAGGTGTAATTCAGTCCGGCCGCAATTTGCGCAGAAGAATAATCCCCATAATGGTTCAGATACCCACCGCAGCAGTTCATCAGACGCGCAACCAGCGTTTTGCCTGGCGGCCATGAACGCGTCATCGTACCGCCGAGCGTACCGGTGCCGTAGTTCAGGTAGATAGACTCGTTGCCATAGTCTTTGATCAAACGTTGCATATTGGTCGCGATGATCTCGTAGGCTTCATCCCAGCTAATACGCTCGAATTTGCCTTCTCCGCGCTGACCTACACGTTTCATCGGATATTTCAGGCGGTCAGGATTGTAGACACGTCGACGCATAGAGCGTCCACGCAGGCAGGCGCGTACCTGATGCAATCCTTCGTAATCATCATCACCGGTATTATCGGTTTCAACGTACTTGATTTCTCCATCCACCACATGCATGCGCAGTGGACAGCGGCTACCACAGTTTACCGTACAGGCGCTCCAGACCACTTTTTCGCTGGACTGGGCCGGGCTGATTGCTTCAGCGGCATTCGCGATTCGGGTAAATGGCAGGGTGAACGCGCTACTGGCTATTGCCAGTCCGCCTATCGCCGTCGTTTTTACCAAACCGCGACGACTCACCTCAGTTGCCAGTACGGCATCGGGGATCTTAGTTTTCATAATGGCTCACTCTGCTGCTCACATAACAAAGGCAATACTTCGTTGTGTAGTTATTTATATATCGATATTATCGCTATATATATTTATATATAATGAGTGTGATGAAATTCAGCGAAATCTGCTGAGTTTCATACGAAGCCAGTATTACCCCTAAGGGAGTATGGATTATTGTTCGGTATCAAACGGGCATAAAAAAAGCGCCCTGAGGCGCTTTTTTAACTCAAAGAAAGCAGTATTAGCCGATAAATTCCAGTCCGTTCATATACGGACGTAATACTTCCGGCACCGCGATGCGGCCATCTGCCTGCTGATAGTTTTCCATTACCGCCACCAGCGTACGACCAACCGCCAGACCAGAACCGTTCAGTGTATGAACCAGACGGGTCTTTTTGTCAGACTTGTTGCGGCAACGCGCCTGCATACGGCGAGCCTGGAAATCCCAGACGTTAGAGCAGGAAGAGATCTCGCGATAGGTATTCTGAGCCGGGATCCACACTTCCAGATCGTAGGTCTTACATGCGCCGAAGCCCATGTCACCGGTACACAGAACAATTTTGCGATACGGCAGACCCAGCAACTGAAGCACTTTCTCAGCATGGCCGGTCATCTCTTCCAGCGCGTCCATCGAATCTTCCGGACGAACGACCTGTACCATTTCAACTTTGTCGAACTGGTGCATACGGATCAGACCGCGCGTGTCGCGACCATAAGAACCCGCTTCAGAACGGAAGCACGGCGTATGCGCGGTCATTTTGATCGGCAGGTCGTCTTCGTCGATGATTTCATCGCGTACCAGGTTGGTCAGCGGCACTTCTGCGGTTGGGATCAGCGCATAGTTGCTGCTGTCGGATTCTTCTTCCAGCGGACGGGTATGGAACAGGTCACCGGCAAATTTCGGTAACTGACCTGTACCGTACAACGTATCGTGGTTCACCAGATACGGTACATAGTTTTCGCTGTAGCCGTGCTGTTCGGTGTGCAGATCCAGCATGAACTGCGACAGTGCGCGGTGCATACGGGCGATCTGACCTTTCATCACCACAAAGCGAGAGCCGGTCAGTTTAACCGCCGCGGCGAAATCGAGACCGCTGTGCATTTCGCCCAGGGTAACGTGGTCGCGAACGTCGAAATCGAATTCACGCGGGGTGCCCCAGCGGCTGACTTCAACGTTGTCGTTTTCGTCTTTACCGACCGGTACGTCATCGTGAGGGATGTTCGGGATGGTCAGCGCGATATCGCGGATTTCCGCCAGCAGCACATCCAGCTCAGATTTCGCGGCATCAAGCTGCTCACCGAGTTTGTTCACTTCCAGGCGTAATGGCTCGATATCTTCCCCGCGCGCTTTCGCCTGGCCAATGGATTTCGATCGCGAGTTGCGCTCTGCCTGCAGGTTTTCGGTTTCGACCTGCAGTACTTTACGACGCTCTTCAAGAGCGCGAAGTTTATCTACATCCAGCTTAAAGCCCCGGCGTGCCAGTTTTTCTGCGACTGCGTCTGGCTCGGTACGCAGCAGATTGGGATCGAGCATGCTTATCCTGTGCTTATCGAATTAAAAAAGGGAATGCAACCGCAGCCTGCGGTTGCAAAGATACATTGCCAACATTACCGCAACGCCTTCGCTAGCGGTAGCGTTTTGTGCGGCTATTTTGATCCTGTTCAGCGAGCCAGGCGAGCTTTTCGCCAATCTTACCTTCAAGACCCCGTTTAGTGGGATGGTAATACCGCGTTTGTGCCATTTCAGCCGGGAAATACTCTTCACCTGCGGCGTACGCGTTGGGCTCGTCATGGGCATAGCGATACTCCTGCCCATAACCCATTTCTTTCATCAGTTTGGTCGGTGCATTACGCAGGTGAACCGGCACGTCGAAATCCGGGCGTTCACGCGCATCGGCCATCGCGGCTTTGAACGCGGTATAAACAGCATTGCTTTTTGGCGCGCAGGCCAGGTAAACAATCGCCTGCGCAATCGCACGTTCACCTTCTGCCGGGCCAACGCGGGTGAAGCAGTCCCAGGCGGAGATAGCGACCTGCATAGCGCGTGGATCGGCATTACCCACATCTTCAGACGCAATAGCCAGAAGACGACGCGCAACGTACAGCGGATCGCCACCGGCGGTAATGATCCGGGCGTACCAGTAGAGCGCCGCATCCGGGGCACTGCCGCGAACGGACTTATGCAATGCGGAGATGAGGTCGTAAAAGCGGTCGCCTTTGTTATCAAAGCGCGCGCTGCGTTCCCCGGCGATTTCCGTCAACAGTTCCGTCTTAAGCGTGCGCTTGCCGGAATCATCCACTTCGGCCATATCGGCCATCATTTCAAGCGTATTTAACGCACGACGCGCATCGCCGTTAACCAGTTCGGCTATTGCCCGGCGTGTTTCATCCGGCAGGACGATATCCTGACCGCCATAGCCACGGGCTTTGTCTTCCATCGCCTGGCTCAGTACCTGCTCAATGTCGTCGGTGGTCAGCGATTTCAACAAATAGACGCGCGCTCGCGACAGCAACGCGGAGTTCAGCTCAAAGGAAGGGTTTTCAGTCGTGGCGCCGATAAAGGTGATGGTGCCGTCTTCAATATGCGGCAGAAACGCATCCTGCTGGCTTTTATTGAAGCGGTGAACTTCGTCGACAAACAGGATAGTACGACGGCCCGCGTTTCGGTTCTGACGAGCACGTTCAATGGCTTCGCGGATCTCTTTCACGCCAGAGGTAACAGCCGAAATACGTTCGACATCGGCGTTGGCATAACGGGCGATCACTTCAGCAAGGGTGGTTTTCCCGGTGCCAGGCGGCCCCCACAGGATCATTGAGTGCAGATGACCCGCCTCAATGGCGCGAGGTAATGGCTTACCCGCAGCCAGCAGATGCTGCTGACCAATATACTGCGCTAAATTTTCTGGCCGCATACGTGCGGCCAGTGGCTGAAAGGTATTATCAGAAAAATCGAGCGACAGATTGCTCACTCACAGGCCTCTACTTACGTTGGTCGTCTACCGTTACGCCTTGCGGAGGGGTAAAGGTAAATTTCGATGCTTCTACAGCGCCATTCTGCTGAGACTTCAGCTGATATTTGCTGCGCTGACCATCTTGCTCTACCGCACTAAACTGATGAATGGTGCCGTCACGACCGACATTGATGGTGAACTGCTTCAGGTTCCCATTGCTGGTTTTCGGCGTCAGGACGAAGTCATCACCGTTTTGCTTAATGTTGTATTGCTGCCAGTCGCTGGACTGGTTGCGGGCAATCAGCATAAACGGCGTATTGCCTGTCGCATCCTTCAACCACGTCGCCGTTGCCTGCTCGACAAAGGGGTTAAAGAACCAGAGAGTTTTACCGTCAGACACCAGAATACTCTCGTCGGGCTGCGTCATATGCCAGTTAAACAGATTTGGGCGCTTAACCCATAAATCCCCCTGGCCTTCCTGAACCGCTGCACCGCTACCGTCGGTCACTTTCTGAGTGAAACTGGCGTGGAAGCTGCTGACTTTATCCAGACGACTTTTCAGATCGCTGGCGGCATCGGCCCATACGCTGCTCACGACAAAGCTTGAGAGTAATGCACAGGTGATTGCGATTTTTTTCATTGTTATTCCTCAAAATACGTCACTCCCGATGGGGAGATCCCTCTGCTATCCATTCCAGGCCAAAAATCAGCATGAGGAAAGAAGAAAAGACTGAATTCTTATTTATTTACCGATCTTTGCAATCAATCAAAGGGAGGCGGAGCCAACACTTCACGATTGCCGTTATGACCTTGTTCGCTGACGATCCCCTGCGCCTCCATCTGCTCGATGATGCGCGCCGCACGGTTATAGCCAATGCGGAACTGGCGCTGTACGCCGGAGATCGACGCTTTACGTTTTTGGGTCACAAAATTGACGGCCTGATCGAATAAAGGATCCAGCTCTTCGCCACCGTCTAAGCCGCCACCGCCGCCTTCGCTTTCGCTATCGGAGGTGATGCCGTCGACGTACTGTGGACGACCACGCGCTTTCCAGTCCTGCACGACGGCGTGAACTTCTTCATCGCGAACGAACGCGCCGTGAACACGCACAGGTGTGCTGGAGTTCGGGGCGGAGTAAAGCATATCCCCCATCCCGAGCAGCGATTCCGCACCGCCCTGGTCGAGAATGGTACGAGAGTCGATCTTGCTCGACACCGTAAACGCAATACGCGTTGGTATGTTCGCTTTAATCAGGCCGGTAATAACATCAACCGACGGACGCTGCGTAGCCAGCACCAGGTGGATACCCGCCGCACGCGCTTTCTGCGCCAGTCGTGCGATCAGCTCTTCCACTTTTTTGCCGACGGTCATCATCAGGTCAGCAAATTCATCTACCAGCACAACGATATACGGCAGTTTTTCCAGTACCGGATGCGTGGCATCCATGCTGTCGCCCGGTTTCCAGTACGGGTCTGGAATCGGACGGCCCATGCGTTTCGCCTCGGCAATCTTCTCGTTGTAGCCCGCCAGGTTACGCACGCCCAACGCTGACATCAGCTTGTAGCGGCGTTCCATCTCGTTGACGCTCCAGCGCAGGGCGTTGGCGGCGTCTTTCATGTCGGTAACCACTTCCGTTAACAGATGCGGTATACCTTCATAAACCGAGAGCTCCAGCATTTTCGGGTCGATCATGATAAAGCGAACGTCTTCAGGCTGTGCTTTGTAGAGCATGCTGAGGATCATGGCGTTCACGCCGACCGATTTACCGGAACCAGTAGTACCGGCAACCAAGAGGTGCGGCATTTTCGCCAGGTCAGCCACGACGGGATCACCGGCAATGTCTTTACCCAACACCACGGAGAGCGGCGACGGGTTATCACGAAAGCGTGCGCAATCAAGCACTTCACGCAGATAAACGGTCTGACGTTTTTTGTTCGGCAATTCCAGACCTACGTAAGGTTTACCTGGAATCACTTCCACTACGCGCACCGCGACGGTAGACAGCGAACGGGCCAAATCGCGCGACAGGTTGGAAATACGCGCCGCTTTCACGCCCGGAGCCAGGTTCAGCTCGAAGCGGGTGATAACCGGGCCCGGTGAGTAGTTCACAACGTCTGCTTTAATACGGAAATCTGCCAGCCGCGCTTCGACCAGGCGAGCCATTTGCTCAAGCGCGAAGGTATCCACCGGCTCAATTTCCGTTGGCGGCGGCGTCAGCAGATCTAATGACGGCAGCGGCGTGGTCGGTTTAAGCGCCGGGCGACCGTCACCGTTACGCATCAGCAGCGGGTGAATCAGGCTTTCCTTTGGCTGCGGAGCAGGCTGCTGCGGCTGCTGATACTGCGGCGACTGTGCAACAGGCTGCTGTGGCTGCTGATATTGCGGCGGCTGTGCAACAGGCTGCTGTGGCTGCTGGTATTGCGGCGGCTGTGCAACAGGCTGTTGTGGCTGCTGATATTGCGGCGGTTGTGCAACAGGCTGCTGTGGCTGCTGATACTGCGGCGGCTGCGCAACAGATTGATGCGGCTGCTGATACTGCGGCGGCTGCGCAACAGGCTGCTGTGGCTGCTGGTATTGCGGTTGTTGAACAGGCGCAGACTCCGGCATCACACCTGGCGTAAACAACGGCTCATGCGGCCCCTCATCCACCAATGTTTTCATCGGTGAGAATTCAAAATCATCCAGCGAGAATGGATTCGCGCCTGACGGTTGCTCGCCGGAATAACGCTGTTGCTGTGAAGAGGCAAACTGGCGCGCCAGCTCGGCCTCAGCGCGGGTATCTTCGTCTTCCGGTTGAGAACCATCGTGCTGATACTCTTCGCCATAACGATGCTGCTGCGATTGCGCAAACTGGCGAGCCAGTTCATCTTGCTGCATCGCTTCGATTTCATCTTCAGAGTACTGCGTATCAGAATCGAGACGCTCCGCCTCGCGCGCTTTCTCTTCCGCCATTCGTTGAGACGGTAATTTGATGCCATACGATGCCAGTTCACGGCGCGTCGGAACACGCACACGATTTGGTCGCGGTAACTGCGGCCCAATACCTTCTTTAACCTGCGGACGCGGCGCACCATCCCCCGCGAGACTAAACACCGGTGCAGCCGCAGCGACTGCTGCCCCTGCCGCCAACGTCGCATCTTTCACGCCTGCCGCTAATGGCGCCGCCGCGGCAATGGATTCCACTGGCGGTATAGCCGCCGTCACAGGTGAAGAATACTTCACCGGCTCAGGTTCGTTCACGGGTTCAGGAATCGGCTGATACCACGCCGCAAGTTGCTCACGCTCACGCGCGCGCTTCTCTTCCACTTCTTCAAAATAGTAAAGCGGTGGGCGCGCAGGTTTAGATTCTTCAATCTCTGGCTCTGGCTCTACGGCAATGGGTTCCGGTTGCTGAACAGGCTCAGAGGAATGCACCGGCTCTTGTGGGTAAACCGGTTCAGGTTGCCAGCTTTGCTCCGCAACGGCTTCTTGTGGCTGCCATGGCGTTTGCGGTTGCGGCGCTACAGGCTGTTCGTAGCCAGGTTCCGCAACCGGGGGCGCATAATAGTGCGACTGAGGTTCAACTGGTGCGGGTTGCTGCCAGGGTTCATGAGCAGGAACCTGAGGTTGACCATATTGCGACGGTTGCGGATACCCTTCCGGTGCCGGAGCGATAACGGGGTCGGTATGTTCCGGCCCTGGTACAGGTTGCCATTGCATCTCAGGTGCAACAGGCACAGGTTCGGCGCCAGCAATCGACGGAGTTTGTAACGCGGGATCGGCAGGCGCAGCCCAGGCTTGCGTAGCGGCTGTCGCTACGGCGGCGGCTGCTACCGGCTCGGTGACCGAATGACCATTGAGCAACGGATCATATTCATCATACTCAGGCTGAGTCGCACGATGCCCGGAGAACAGCACGTCGTTAGGATCGGCAGGTACGCCACGCGCGCTGTATTCAATTTCCTCTTCATCATCCATGCGTTTGCCGGAAAACAGCGCCGCATCGGTATGACGACCGCGTGGATTGGTAAACTTTTCTGCCAGACGTTTGCGTCGAGCCAATGCGCCCCGGAGAATACGCGCGCGTCGGGACTCTCGTTTTACGCCGTCAGGTTCACCGGCAAACTCGTCGTCATCTTCATATTCTTCATCATCGACCCACGTATCATCACGACGGGTACGATTGCTGGCGAATGTCAGAAGATTGAGCAGCCAGCCGCCTAATTTTTCGGCAATGCTGACCCATGACCACCCCGTAAACAGCGTCAGACCGGCGGCCCAGATGCACAATAGCGCGATGGTTCCCCCACTGCTGTGCAGCACAGGTTGAAGCGTCGTGCTCAGCAGACTGCCGATCACGCCGCCAGAGGCAAAATACCAGATGTCATCAGCATTAATGGCCGCAAGACCGCAGGAGGTCAGAATGAGCGCCAGCACGCCAATCACGCGCAACGACACGGCAAAATAATCGATATATTCGTCGCTGGCCTGATGTCGCCAGGCAAACCAGCATCCCCCCACCATAATGACCGGGATGGTGTAAGCCATTACGCCGAAAATGAAGAACAAGGTGTCAGCCAGCCAGGCTCCCGGCATACCGCCCAGATTATGGATAGGTTCGTGCCATGCCGTCTGCGACCAACTGGGATCTGAGGGATTAAAGCTCAGTAAGGCAGCCATCAACCAGACGGCAAAAAGGGCAATAAGGATCAGCAACGCTTCCAGTAGTCGGCGCCCGCTGCTTAATTTTGTCAATGTGACTTCTTTGTCTTCAGTGTATTCCTGGCTCAAAAAAGGCTCTCCAGGTTTCAGGCTTTTCCTGCCCGATGCTAAAACGGACAACAGCACCGGGTTGCCCCGGCACTGTTGCTGTATGGATTAACAGGAGTGTAATCAAACTGCGTCGATTTTGCACCTGTTCCGTGTTAGCGCGTCTTAATTACCAGACGATTGCTCTGTTTTACTTCTTCCATCACCACATAGGTACGTGTGTCATTCACGCCAGGCAGACGCAGCAGGGTTTCCCCCAGCAGCTTACGATAGGCAGACATATCCGGCACGCGTGTTTTCAACAGGTAGTCGAAGTCACCGGAAACTAAATGACACTCTTGAATTTCTTCAAGTTTTTGTACTGCGGTGTTAAATTGCTCAAACACATCCGGCGCACCACGATTCAGAGTAATCTCAACAAAAACCAGAAGTGATGCATCCAGATAATGCGGGTTTAACAGTGCCGTATAGCCCTGAATAAACCCCTGTCTTTCCAGCCGACGAACACGCTCAAGGCAGGGTGTCGGTGAAAGTCCAACTCGTTTAGAAAGCTCGACGTTCGAAATACGGCCATCCTTTTGCAACTCATTAAGAATGTTGCGATCGATGCGGTCGAGATCTTTGCCAGGGCGCTTCTTGCTATCTACCATTATTATTGTCTCTCTGTATTCCTTCCCTACTCCTGCCTGACTCTTTGCACATCACTGTTTAGAGCCTATGCCCATCACAATAGACCGAAACCCAGAGGGATTAACGGCGCGCAATGCCGGGTCTATTGTGAGAAGACCGTTGCCTGATGGCCGCTATCGATATCACGAATGGCGTCTGTCCACACCATGCGTAGATTTCGCTAGCCGGTAAACATGGTATTTACATGCATGGTTATGCATCACACACATATCACTGTTTTCTTCTTCAATGAATGTTTTCGCAAAACAGCAGGGGATTGTCAAAGCAAAACATCGATTTTTAGTACAACATGCCAATTATTCATTGGGAGCGTTCGTTAATCGTCATTTTATCACCTTATAACGCCCCTATTTTAAGTAGAAATCATTATAGTCGCGCCCTCTTCGTGGCCTCTCATTGGTTCCTGCTATTACACAAATTGTTAACAAAATCGCTATACTCTTTTTTTACGTCACCAAATTCCCTACAATCCTGCCCATTGCCTGCCAACAACTATGGGGATCTCATGGGCACGACCAAACACAGTAAACTGCTTATTCTTGGTTCAGGGCCAGCGGGATATACCGCTGCGGTCTACGCTGCGCGTGCAAACCTGCAACCGGTACTGGTAACCGGTATGGAAAAAGGCGGTCAACTGACCACCACGACCGAAGTGGAAAACTGGCCGGGCGATCCAAACGACCTGACGGGGCCGCTGTTGATGGAGCGCATGCATGAACATGCGACAAAATTTGATACCGAGATAATTTTCGATCATATCAATAAGGTGGACTTGCAGAACCGTCCGTTCCGTCTGACTGGCGACAATGGCGAATACACCTGTGATGCGCTGATCATTGCCACCGGGGCTTCCGCTCGCTATCTCGGTTTGCCATCAGAAGAAGCGTTCAAGGGACGTGGCGTTTCCGCCTGCGCCACCTGTGACGGTTTCTTCTATCGCAATCAAAAAGTCGCGGTCATTGGCGGCGGCAACACGGCCGTTGAAGAAGCGTTGTACCTGGCGAATATCGCGTCTGAAGTCCATCTGATTCACCGTCGCGACAGTTTCCGTGCAGAAAAAATCCTGATCAAACGTCTGATGGATAAAGTCGAAAACGGCAATATCGTGCTGCATACCCACCGTACGCTTGAAGAAGTGACTGGCGATCAGATGGGCGTTACTGGCCTGCGTCTGCGCGATACGCATAACACCGACAACATTGAATCGCTGGACGTTGCGGGTCTGTTCGTTGCCATCGGCCACAGCCCGAACACCGCTATTTTCGACGGTCAGCTAGAGCTGGAAAATGGCTACATCAAAGTGCAGTCAGGCATTCATGGTAATGCCACGCAAACCAGCATTCCAGGCGTCTTTGCGGCTGGCGACGTGATGGATCACATTTACCGCCAGGCAATTACGTCTGCGGGAACAGGTTGCATGGCGGCGCTGGATGCAGAGCGTTATCTCGATGGGTTAGCCGACGCCTGTAAATAAGTTTACAAATCATAAACAAAAGTAAAAAAGGCGACTATAAGTCGCCTTTATTTTTGCCCCGTTGTAACATTGCCCTGCCTAAAATTCTGATAACTCACCTGCTAAGCGTGCAATGAATAAAACCCGTCAAAAAGAGTTAACTCGCTGGTTAAAACAGCAAAGCGTCCTCTCTCAGCGCTGGCTGAACATTTCTCGTCTGTTGGGATTTGTCAGCGGCTTACTGATTGTCGCTCAAGCCTGGATCATGGCGCGTATTCTGCAGCATATGATTATGGAGAACATTCCTCGTGAAGCCCTCCTCCTCCCTTTTATCGTGCTGGCACTGATTTTTATCCTCCGCGCCTGGGTCGTCTGGCTGCGTGAACGGGTCGGTTTTCATGCCGGACAGCATATTCGCTTCGAAATACGTCGCCAGGTGTTGGATCGTCTGCAACAGGCAGGGCCGGCGTGGATTCAGGGAAAGCCTGCGGGAAGCTGGGCAACGCTGATACTTGAACAGATTGACGATATGCACGATTACTATGCGCGCTATCTTCCACAAATGGCGCTTGCCGTCTGCGTGCCATTGCTGATCGTCGCTGCCATTTTTCCGACCAACTGGGCTGCCGCGCTGATCCTGCTCGGAACAGCGCCGCTGATTCCGTTATTTATGGCGATGGTTGGCATGGGGGCCGCAGATGCCAACCGGCGTAATTTCCAGGCGCTTGCACGTCTGAGCGGTCATTTTCTCGATCGCCTGCGCGGTATGGAAACATTACGCATTTTTGGGCGTGGGGAAGCAGAAACCGAAAGCATTCGCGCCGCCTCGCAGGATTTTCGCCAACGCACCATGGAGGTCTTGCGCCTCGCCTTTTTATCTTCGGGCGTCCTGGAATTCTTTACCTCGCTTTCCATCGCGCTGGTCGCCGTCTACTTCGGTTTTTCTTATCTTGGCGAACTTAACTTCGGGCACTATGGCACCAGCGTCACGCTTGCCGCCGGTTTCCTGGCGCTGATTCTTGCCCCTGAGTTCTTTCAGCCTTTACGCGACCTTGGCACGTTTTATCACGCCAAAGCCCAGGCGGTGGGTGCCGCTGACAGCCTGAAAACGTTTATGGAAACGCCCCTCGCCCACCCGGAACGTGGCGATATTGAGCTGGCGACGAAAGACCCTGTCTCGATTGAGGCCAGGGATCTCATTATCACCTCCCCGGAGGGTAAAATACTCGCCGGCCCGTTGAATTTCTCACTGCCAGCAGGCCACCGCGCGGTGCTGGTCGGGCGCAGTGGTTCAGGGAAAAGTTCTCTGCTGAATGCACTGTCCGGTTTTCTTTCCTACCAGGGATCATTGCGTGTTAACGACATCGAACTGCGCGATTTGTCTCCCGACTCCTGGCGTAAGCAGCTTTCCTGGGTCGGGCAAAATCCGCAACTGCCTGCGGCAACATTACGGGAAAATGTGTTGTTAGCGCGTCCGAATGCTACTGAGCAAGAGCTCAAAGCCGCGCTCGACAACGCCTGGGTCAGTGAGTTTCTGCCGATGCTGCCGCAAGGCCTGGACACGCCGACAGGCGATCAGGCTGGCCGACTGTCCGTCGGTCAGGCGCAGCGCGTAGCGGTTGCCCGCGCGTTGTTGAACCCGTGCAAACTGCTGTTGCTTGATGAGCCAGCAGCCAGCCTGGACGCGCACAGCGAACAGCGCGTTATGCAGGCATTGAACGCCGCATCCCGGCGCCAGACCACCTTGATGGTCACCCACCAACTCGAAGATCTGGCCGACTGGGATGCCATTTGGGTAATGCAGGACGGGCACATTGTCGAACAGGGTCACTATACCCAACTCAGTACCGCCAACGGGCCGTTTGCCACGTTATTGGCTCACCGTCAGGAGGACATCTGAATGCGCGCCTTGCTCCCCTATTTAGCGCTCTACAAGCGCCATAAATGGATGTTAACGCTCGGGATCGTGCTGGCGATCGTCACGCTGCTGGCCAGCATTGGGTTGTTGACACTCTCCGGCTGGTTCCTCTCCGCTTCCGCCGTCGTGGGTGTTACCGGTATATACAGTTTTAACTATATGCTGCCTGCCGCAGGCGTACGTGGTGCAGCGATTACCCGGACTGCGGGTCGCTATTTTGAACGGTTAGTGAGCCACGACGCGACGTTTCGCGTCCTGCAGCATCTGCGAATTTATACCTTCAGCAAACTGTTGCCGCTCTCTCCGGCCGGGCTTGCCCGTTATCGCCAGGGGGAATTGCTTAACCGCGTGGTTGCCGACGTCGATACGCTCGATCATCTCTATTTGCGCGTCATCTCTCCAATCGTGGGCGCCTTTGTGGTGATTATGGTCGTCACCCTGGGCCTGAGTTTTCTCGATGTCACCCTCGCGATAACGCTGGGGGGGGTTATGCTGCTGACGTTGTTCATTCTGCCTCCGCTGTTTTACCGCGCGGGGAAGAGTACCGGACACAGCCTGACCCACCTGCGTGGACAGTATCGCCAGCAGCTCACCGCCTGGCTGCAAGGACAAGCGGAATTGACAATCTTTGGCGCCAGCGATCGCTACCGGGCGCAGATGGAAAGCACAGAATTGCAGTGGCATGAAGCGCAACGCCATCAGTCTGAGCTGACCGCGCTGTCTCAGGCCGTCATGCTGTTGATTGGCGCGATGGCGGTCATGTTAATGCTGTGGATGGCCTCCGGCGGCGTGGGTGGCAACGACAAACCCGGCGCGCTTATTGCACTCTTCGTCTTTTGCGCACTGGCGGCATTTGAGGCACTGGCCCCCGTGACAGGCGCGTTCCAGCATCTTGGTCAGGTTATCTCCTCCGCGCTGCGTATTACCGATCTCACCGAACAGAAACCCGAGGTGGAATTTCCGGATACGGATTCAGCGGTGCCAGAGCAGGTAACGCTGACGATGCGTGATATTTCGTTCAGCTATCCTGAGCAATCGCAAAAAGCACTGGACTCCCTCTCATTGCACGCGAATTCGGGCGAGCATATTGCCATTCTTGGGCGTACGGGCTGCGGCAAATCGACGCTATTGCAGTTACTGACCCGAGCGTGGGATCCGCAGCAGGGCGAGATCCTCATCAACAATCAGCCGATTTCAACGCTTAACGAAACGACGCTACGCGCCACCATTAGCGTCGTACCGCAGCGCGTACATCTGTTCAGCGCCACGCTGCGTGACAACCTTCTGTTGGCGGCGCCTGGCACCAGCGACGAAGCGCTGTCAGAAATGCTGTGCCGTGTCGGTCTGGAGAAATTACTCGACGATGGCGGGCTTAATAGCTGGTTAGGTGAAGGAGGTCGTCAGTTATCCGGCGGTGAACTTCGCCGTCTGGCTATCGCCCGCGCATTATTGCACGACGCCCCGCTGATGTTGCTGGATGAACCGACCGAGGGTTTAGACGCCACAACTGAAAGCCAAATGCTTGAATTGCTTGCTGATGTTATGCGAAACAAAACGTTGTTAATGGTCACACACCGCCTGCGCGGGCTGTCGCGTTTTGATCAAATAATAGTGATGGACAACGGGCAAATTATTGAGCAAGGTAATCACGCAGATCTGTTAGCCAGGCAGGGTCGTTATTACCAGTTTAAGCAACGTCTGTAAGCTATTATTGAACGATCCGACTTGCGTACTGGAGTTATGCTGTCATGCGCCTGGTTCAGCTTTCTCGCCACTCAATAGCCTTCCCTTCCCCGGAAGGCGCTTTGCGCGAGCCCAATGGGTTATTAGCCCTTGGGGGCGATCTTAGCCCCGCCCGCTTATTAATGGCGTACCAGCGGGGCATATTTCCGTGGTTTTCGCCTGGCGATCCGATTCTCTGGTGGTCGCCCGATCCTCGCGCTGTTTTATGGCCAGAGCATTTTCATCTCAGTCGTAGTATGAAGCGCTTTCACAAACACTCGCCCTATCGGGTGACGCTGAACTATGCTTTTGACCAGGTCATTGAAGGCTGTGCCAACGATCGCGAGGAAGGAACATGGATAACGCGCGATGTGGTAGAGGCTTATCATCGTTTGCATGAATTGGGCCATGCGCACTCCATTGAAGTATGGCGCCACAATGAATTAGTGGGCGGAATGTACGGCGTATCGCAAGGCACCCTTTTTTGCGGTGAGTCGATGTTCAGCCGCCAGGAAAATGCCTCCAAAACAGCACTGTTTGTTTTTTGTGCTGAATTTCGCCGTCAGGGGGGAAAACTGATCGACTGCCAGGTGTTAAATACCCATACCGCGTCACTGGGGGCGGTGGAAATAGCCCGCCGTGAGTACCTTGAACACCTCAGCATAATGCGCCCGCAGCGGCTCCCAGCCCTTTTTTGGGTGCCTCGCACGTTATTTTCACCTGAGGAGTGAATGTTTTCGGCACATTTTTTGTTGGGGTGTTATAATTGTGCCGCTGAGCAGGTTATGCCCATTACCCCGCCGCCGTTAAGGAACAGTTCGCGTCAGGTAACGCCCATCGTTTATCTCATCGCTCCCTTATACGTTGCGCTTTAAGTGCGGCTTCGCCGTGTGTGATCGGAGTAATGCGCCAAACCTGATTTGCTGTGTTTTAAACGCGCAAATCTTTACTTATTAAAAGAACTTCGGCATTATCTTGCCGGTTCAAATTACGGTAGTGATACCCCAGAGGATTAGATGGCCAAAGAAGACAATATTGAAATGCAGGGTACCGTTCTTGAAACGTTACCTAATACCATGTTCCGCGTAGAGTTAGAAAACGGTCACGTGGTTACTGCACACATCTCCGGTAAAATGCGTAAAAACTATATCCGCATCCTGACGGGCGACAAAGTGACTGTTGAGCTGACCCCGTACGACCTGAGCAAAGGCCGCATTGTCTTCCGTAGTCGCTGATTGTTTTCACGCCCGAATGGCGTAAAGATAATAAAAGGTCGGTTTATCCGGCCTTTTTTGTGGGCGCAATGTCAGGCGTTAATCTTCTACCATCCGTGCATATTCTTCCGTTAAGAAATCGACTAATGCACGTACGGAAGGCAGCAATCCACGTCGAGAAGGAAATACCGCGTGGATGACTTCCCTTTTCGGCTCCCAGCCATCCAGCAACGCGACCAGCTCACCCGCAGCCAGTTGCTCTTTGACCATCAATACCGGTAACTGTACAACGCCAACGCCCGCGACAGCCGCCTCACGTAACGCCAGCATATCGGTGGTAATCAAACGCGGCGTAAAATGCACTTCGGCCCTCGCCCCTTCAGCGCCAAATAATTCCCAACGGTGTATATGTTTTCCGGCGGCGAGACTCAGACCCGGCCAGTTGTTGAGCTCAGCGGGAGAAGAAAGAGGCCCCATCCGGGCGATCAATGCCGGACTGGCAAACAGGCGATGTCCGCGATCGGATAAGACGCGCATCACCAGATCGCTATCCTCAAAAGGACGCGGCCTGACGCGAATCGCAATATCAATCCCCTCACCCACCACATCAACACGACGATTGGTCGCTTCCAGTTGCAGTGCAACATCGGGATAGCGCGCCAAAAATTTTGCCAGCATCGGGCCGATATGCGCGTGCAACAACGTGACAGGGCAAGTCAGCTTCACCACGCCGCGCGGCTCCACCTGTAGCGCAGCGATAGCATCTTGCGCCGCCTGTGCCTCAACCAGCATCGCTTTGCAATGCTCATAAAACGTCTGCCCGACTTCAGTCACATTGAACTGCCGTGTCGTACGCTGAATCAGCCTGACGCCCAGACGATCCTCAAGTTGCGCGATACGTCGACTGAGTTTTGACTTAGGTTCATCGAGCGTGCGACCTGCCGCAGCAAATCCCCCCTCCTCGACGACATGAACAAACCACGCAAAATCATTGAGATCCGGTTTCAATTTCATTGTCCCAATTTTAGAACAGTCTATGCCATTTTAGCCACTATACACCTTATTGTCATGAATATAAGCTTATTGGAAACACCACTACGCCATTGAGGAGATAAAGATGAAACACGTAACAGGCGTCTACACCGCACCGCGCCCGCACTGGGTTGGCGATGGATTCCCGGTTCGTTCGCTGTTCTCTTACCAGTCCCATGCGCAAGCGTTGAGCCCGTTCCTGCTGCTGGATTACGCAGGCCCCCACACCTTCGCGCCGGGCACTGAAAAACGCGGCGTTGGTGAGCATCCTCACCGTGGGTTCGAAACGGTCACCCTCGTTTACAGCGGTGAAGTTGAGCATCGCGATTCAACCGGTCGCGGCGGCATCATCGGCCCAGGCGACGTGCAGTGGATGACGGCAGGCGCGGGCATTCTGCACGAAGAATTTCACTCTCCTGCATTTACTGAACGCGGGGGAGAGCTGGAGATGGTGCAATTGTGGGTAAATCTGCCCGCCAAAGACAAAATGACTGCTGCGGGCTACCAGAGTATCAGCAGTGCCTTAATTCCCACCGTGGCGTTACCTGGCGAGGCAGGCACGGCGCGGGTAATCGCTGGCGACTTTCTGGGAACAAAAGGCCCGGCACACACCTTCTCGCCGCTGAATGTCTGGGATATGCGTTTACAGCAAGGCTGCGACATCACGCTTTCTCAGCCCGCAGGCTGGAGCACCGCGCTGATTGTCCTGAAAGGCAGCATTACGGTAAACGGCGCCACGCCAGTCAATGAAGCGCAGATGGCGGTACTGAGCCAGCAGCAAGAAGCCTTCCATCTCGGTGCCAGCAGTGACGCTACCGTTCTGTTGCTGGCGGGGGAACCGTTAAATGAACCGATTGTCGGTTATGGCCCCTTTGTGATGAACACAAAGCAAGAAATCGCTGAGGCTGTTCGCGATTTTAACGCTGGTCGTTTTGGCCAAATCTGAAAACATTGAGGAGAATACCCTGTCCAGTCCTGCTAATTTTAAGGGTTTGTGTCCGGTTATCGATGTGAATGATTCCGTGATGCTGTTGATCGATAACCAGAACGGTCTATTTCAGACCGTAGGTGATATGCCAATGCCAGGACTGCGCGCACGCGCTGCCGCGCTGGCTAAAATGGCAACGCTGATCCCGGAGATCCATACCAATTCACCGCTTAGGACAGGAAGATGTATATTGCGTAACCAAATGAGAGTGAAAGCGTAAATACTGCTTGACCGTTTTAGCGCAACTCCCTATAGTAGCGCCCCGTTGCCCCCCCACGCGGTCAGGCAGCAATACAATATGGTGAGGTGTCCGAGTGGCTGAAGGAGCACGCCTGGAAAGTGTGTATACGGCAACGTATCGGGGGTTCGAATCCCCCCCTCACCGCCATATTTAAGAAAGAGCTCGTACGTAAGTACGGGCTTTTTTTTCGCATGTCGCACACGCCGGGGGGATGAGAAGCCCCGACCGGGGTTCGACAACTGGCGCAGCCAGTTGGACAGACCACGAACACAGTGAGTGGGCTGCCCGTAGGGCGAGCAAAGCGAGTCAATCCCCCCCTCACCGCCATATTTAAGAAAGAGCTCGTACGTAAGTACGGGCTTTTTTTTTCGCATGTTGCATATGCCAGCAGCACCGCTGCCCGCAATTATTCCCGTATGGCGATGCAGGCACCTAATCCGGCCTAAAAATAAGCACGCATCGTAGTTCGGATAAGGCGTATGCCGCCATCCGACATACAAAAGGCAAAAAAAACCGGGCTCAGTTCACTGTGGCCCGGTTTATCAGATGATAAGAAATTAATGCGCGGCTTCTGGCTTGTGCTTTTGCGCACTCTGGAAACCATACGTCAGCTCATTCTTCTCTTTATCGAGGGCAACAGTTACCTGCCCACCGTCCACCAGCGAGCCAAACAGCAACTCGTTAGCCAGCGGTTTTTTCAGGTTGTCCTGCACCACGCGAGTCATTGGACGCGCGCCCATTGCCCGGTCGTAGCCCTTCTCAGCCAGCCAGTCACGCGCTTCCTGGCTAACTTCCAGGGAGACGCCTTTCTGATCCAGTTGAACCTGCAACTCGACAATAAACTTATCAACAACCTGATGAATCACCTCGGTAGACAAGTGATCGAACCAAATAATGTTGTCGAGACGGTTACGGAATTCCGGCGTAAAGACTTTCTTGATCTCACCCATCGCATCCGTACTGTTATCCTGATGAATGAGGCCAATGGATTTACGTTCAGTTTCACGCACGCCAGCGTTAGTGGTCATCACCAGCACCACATTGCGGAAATCCGCTTTGCGGCCGTTATTATCGGTCAGCGTACCGTTATCCATCACCTGCAACAGCAGGTTAAAGACATCCGGGTGCGCCTTCTCGATTTCATCCAGCAGCAACACGGCGTGCGGGTGTTTAATGACCGCATCCGTCAGTAAACCGCCCTGATCAAACCCAACATATCCCGGAGGCGCACCGATCAAACGGCTGACGGTGTGACGTTCCATATACTCGGACATATCAAAACGCAGCAGTTCAATCCCCAGCGCTTTGGAGAGTTGTACCGTGACCTCTGTTTTACCCACGCCGGTTGGCCCTGCGAACAGGAAGGAACCGACAGGTTTATGCTCATGTCCCAGTCCTGCGCGACTCATCTTGATGGCTTCAGTCAGCGCCTCAATGGCTTTATCCTGACCAAAGACCAGCATTTTCAGACGGTCGCCGAGATTTCTCAGCGTGTCGCGATCGCTCTGCGAGACGCTCTTCTCAGGGATACGCGCAATTCGCGCTACCACGGATTCAATATCCGCCACGTTGACGGTTTTCTTGCGCTTGCTGATCGGCATCAGACGCGCACGCGCCCCCGCTTCGTCGATCACGTCAATCGCTTTATCCGGCAGATGACGGTCATTGATATATTTCACCGCCAGTTCTACCGCCGCCCGCACCGCTTTCGCGGTATAGCGAACATCATGGTGCGCTTCGTACTTCGGTTTCAGACCGTTAATAATCTGCACGGTTTCTTCCACCGACGGCTCAGTAATATCGATTTTCTGGAAGCGACGCGCCAGAGCACGGTCTTTCTCGAAAATATTGCTGAATTCCTGATAGGTCGTAGAACCGATCACGCGGATCTTGCCGCTGGAGAGCAACGGTTTGATCAGATTTGCCGCATCCACCTGGCCGCCCGATGCCGCTCCGGCGCCAATAATGGTGTGGATCTCATCGATGAACAGGATACTGTTGGTGTCCTGCTCCAGCTGTTTCAGCAGCGCTTTAAAGCGTTTTTCAAAGTCACCGCGATATTTGGTTCCTGCCAGCAGCGAGCCAATATCCAGTGAGTAGAGGGTGCAATCCGCCATCACTTCCGGCACATCGCCCTGGACAATACGCCAGGCGAGCCCTTCCGCAATCGCCGTTTTACCGACACCGGATTCACCCACCAGCAGCGGGTTATTCTTACGACGGCGGCACAGAACCTGAATGGCACGCTCCAGCTCTTTCTCACGGCCAATCAGCGGATCGATCCCCCCCACGCGCGCAAGCTGGTTAAGGTTAGTCGTAAAATTCTCCATACGTTCCTCCCCGCCAGCCTGCTCTTCGTTATTCGGTTGGTTGCCTGAGTCAGAAGACTGACTCGGCTCATCTTTACGCGTCCCGTGAGAAATAAAGTTCACCACATCAAGACGGCTGACTTCGTGCTTACGCAGCAGATAGGCCGCTTGTGATTCCTGTTCGCTGAAAATAGCAACCAGTACGTTAGCGCCGGTAACTTCACTACGACCGGAGGACTGAACGTGGAAGACGGCGCGTTGCAGCACACGCTGAAAACTCAACGTCGGCTGCGTGTCGCGTTCTTCTTCGCTGGCAGGCAGAACGGGTGTGGTTTGTTCAATGAAGGCTTCGAGTTCCTGACGGAGCGCAACCAGATCCACGGAACACGCTTCCAGCGCTTCGCGGGCTGATGGGTTACTGAGCAACGCCAGTAACAAGTGCTCGACGGTCATAAACTCATGACGGTGCTCGCGCGCTCTGGCGAAAGCCATGTTTAAACTGAGTTCCAGTTCTTGATTGAGCATAGGCACCTCCCCCAATTTTTATGCCTGCATTCAGGCTTTTTCCAGCGTACACAGCAATGGATGCTCGTTCTCCCTCGCATACCTGTTCACCATCGCCACTTTGGTTTCTGCAACCTCGGCGGTAAAGACTCCGCAAATGGCCTTACCCTGGTAGTGAACGGCGAGCATCAATTGAGTTGCACGTTCTACATCATAAGAAAAGAATTTTTGTAACACGTCAATAACAAACTCCATCGGAGTGTAATCATCATTGACTAATATCACTTTATACATAGATGGCGGTTTTAGCGCGTCACGCACTTGATCTTCCGCAAGCTGGTCAAAGTCCAGCCAGTCTTTCGTCTTACCCATTGTCAGTCGTCATCTTCAGTTACGGTTACTGGCAGTTACTCTGCCGCTGACAAGAGCGTATGCGCACAAGTAATTTACCTCAATTAATAGATAACTATCATCTATCACTGTCATCCGCGACATCTGTCACATTCCCCGGCAATAGCGTTAACTGCTTCAAAATTTTGATTCATTTTTACCCTACCCCCCCCGCCAAATGCTTGACGGCTCGCCTGATTTCTCTAAATTGTACTCTCGAGAGTTGGCGAGGTTTTGAACAGCCTCCGCTCGACCACCGGTTCATTCCATCTTACTTATATAAGATTTACGAAGGATGTCGAAGCATGGAAACGGGTACTGTTAAGTGGTTCAACAATGCCAAAGGGTTTGGTTTCATTTGCCCTGAAGGCGGCGGCGAAGATATTTTCGCCCATTACTCTACCATCCAGATGGATGGCTACAGAACGCTAAAAGCCGGACAATCAGTCCAGTTTGATGTTCACCAGGGGCCAAAAGGCAATCACGCCAGTGTCATCGTGCCTATCATTGAAGCAGAAGCTGTCGCATAGCTCTTCTGTCTCATTGTGTACATCCTGCAGTCAAAATGCCAGCCCCCAGGGCTGGCATTTTTATTTTTGAAGGAATACAACACATTATTCTCTGGCGAGCGCATCGACAGGATCCAGTCGGGCGGCGTTTCGCGCCGGTAACCAACCGAATAAAATCCCGGTAAATGTTGAACACAAAAAAGCGGTAATCAGGGCTATCGGCGAGAAACCGATTTCCCAGCCGGGTAAAAACAGTTGCAGCGTAAAGGCGATCAACATCGACAGGCCAATACCTAAGGCTCCGCCCACCAGACACACCAAAACCGCTTCAATTAAGAACTGCTGTAGCACGTCGCTGGCGCGTGCGCCTACCGCCATACGGATACCGATCTCCCGCGTACGCTCCGTTACCGAAACCAGCATAATGTTCATGACGCCTATCCCGCCGACAACCAGCGAGATCACCGCCACCAGGGTCAGAAACAGTTGCAGAGTACGGGTGGTCTTTTCAGCCGTTTTCAGGACGCCGTCCATATTCCAGGCAAAGAAATCCTTTTTACCGTGGCGTAACGTCAGCAAACGGGTGAGCTGTTGTTCCGCCTGCGCACTGTCAAAACCTTCTTTCACACGAACCGTAATCGAATTCAGCCACGATTGCCCCATCACCCGCCCTGACATCGTGCTATACGGCAGCCAGACTCTGAGGATTTTACTGCTGCCAAACATCGACTGTTTCTCTTCCGCTACGCCAATCACCGTGGCAGGCATATTGCCGACCAGAATGACTTCGCCCACCACCGTAGTTTTGTTCGGAAAGAGCTGGCGTCGGGTGTTTTTGTCCAGTACTACCACCTGCGCCCGCCCGTTTAGCTGTTCACGATTAAAGGTATTTCCTTCGCTGAAACTCATCCCGTAAACGTTAAAATAATCCCCGCTGACGCCATTGGCGCTGGCCGCCACATCGATATTTGCGTAACGTAAGCGCAGATTCTGCGAAACCGCAGGCGTCGCGGAACTGACCCAGGGTTGTTTTTGGATCGCCGTCAAATCGTCGTATTTCAGCGCCTGCTGATACTGCGGGTCGTCATCGCCAAAATCTTTGCCGGGATAGATATCAATAGTATTGGTTCCGATGGAACGGATATCCGCCAGCACCAGTTGCTTTGCCGCGTCACCCACCACCACAATCGACACCACCGATGCGATACCGATGATAATCCCCAGCATCGTGAGCAACGTGCGCATTTTATTAGCCGCCATGGCCAGCCACGCCATGGTCAGCGCTTCGCGAAAACCGCTGATAAACTGATTCCAGCCGGAGCCGGTCTTAACGGCAGATCCGACACTATTCTCTCCGCTGGCCGTTTTTTTCGGCGGCGGGTTACGCACGATCTCGCCATCGCGGATTTCAATCACCCGTTCAGCCTGTGCCGCGACCTGCGGATCGTGGGTGACGATAATGACCGTATGACCGCGATCGCGCAGTTGATGCAGGATTGCCATCACCTCTTCGCCAGAACGGCTGTCCAGTGCCCCCGTAGGCTCATCTGCCAGGATAACCTGCCCGCCGTTCATCAGCGCACGGGCAATGCTGACGCGCTGCTGTTGCCCGCCAGAAAGCTGGGATGGCGGGTAATCCAGACGATCGCCCAGCCCCAGCCGTTGCAGGAGATCCTGCGCGCGCGCCAGTCGCTGTTTACGTTCGGTGCCGGCATACACCGCCGGTACCTCGACGTTTTGCGTCGCCGTCAAATGTGAAAGCAGATGATAACGCTGGAAAATAAAGCCAAAGTGCTCACGCCGCAACTGCGCCAGCGCGTCTGCGTCGAGGGTAGAAACATCCCGTCCTGCCACCCGATAGGTGCCGCTGGTGGGTTTATCCAGGCACCCCAGAATATTCATCAGTGTGGATTTACCCGAACCTGAAGCGCCGACAATCGCCACCATTTCACCCGCCTGAATGTGCAGCGAGATGCCTTTAAGCACCTCCACCTGCTCCTCACCTGACGGATAGCTACGGCGAATATCGTTCAGTTCAAGCAATGCCGTCATTGCGCCGCTCCCGGTTTGCCCTCACCGGTAACGACTTCATCACCCTCTTCCAGGCCTTTGACGATCTCCACATCGGTATCATTACGCGAACCAATCGACACTTCCCGTTCACGGGTTTCTCCGTTGCGCAGCAGGGTGACTTTATAGCGATTGTTTCCAATCGGGTCGCCCAGCGCAGAGAGTGGAATGGTCAGGACATTTTTAATGTCAGTGAGCTGAATATGAACCTGAGCCGTCATGTCGAGACGCAAAATGCCATTCGGATTAGGCACTTCAAAACGGGCATAGTAGAAAATGGCATCGTTGACTTTTTCAGGCGTCGGCAGAACGTCTTTCAGCGCGCCTTCGTAACGCGTCTGAGGATCGCCAAGCACAGTGAACCAGGCCTTTTGCCCCGGTTTCAAATGAATGACATCCGCTTCTGACACCTGCGCTTTCACAAGCATTGTGCTCATATCCGCCAGCGTCAGGATGTTCGGTGCCTGTTGGGCAGCGATCACGGTTTGTCCTTGCAGGGTGGTGATTTGCGTCACTTCCCCTGCCATCGGCGCCACAATACGGGTGTAATCCAGGTTGGTTTTCGCGGTATCCAGAGACGCCTGATTGCGCTTAATTTGCGCGTCTATGGTGCCGATTTGCGCCTGCTTAACGGCCATCTCTGTGGCGGCAGTGTCCAGATCCTGCTGCGAAACAGCCTGCGTTTTTGCCAGTTGCTGTTGACGGGAGAGCGTCACGCGCGCCAGTTTCCATTCAGCTTGCGCCTGAAGTCGCTGGGCGTGCAGTTCCATCAACGTGGCTTCGACTTCTCTAATCTGGTTTTGCGCCTGTTCGGGATCGATAACGCCGAGTAACTGGTCTTTTTTGACTTTATCGCCAATGGCCACCGACAGCGTCTTCAACTGCCCGCTGACCTGCGCCCCGACATCGACTTTACGCAACGCATCCAGTTTGCCGGTGGCAAGTACACTTTGCTGAAGATCGCCGGGACGAACGATCAGCGTCTGATAATTAGGCAGCGGCGCATTCAGTGTTCTCCAGGCAGCAATCAGCCCCACGATAATGACCCCTATCGCCAGCAGATACCGCTTTTTAAGTTTTCCCTTGATGTTCATAAAAATCCTGAATTCCCCGTCTATTGCGCCAGAGTGATTGAGCCAACATCAACCAATAATAAACAAGTATTGAAAGGCAATGAGAGTAACAGAGTTATTGATATTTGGTTAAGTTTGCTGATGATGAAATCGATGCGACACCTTTTTTATTGGATGGTTGAATATGTCGCAGCTCACCGAAAATGCTTTTTCTCCTTCTCGCCCCATCACGAGTCTGGGGTTATTTTTCAGTCTGACCCGCGGCCTGTGGCGCCCGGGGAAATTCTGGCATCAACGCAGTTTCCGGCGGAAATTTATGTTGCGCTCCCTGCTGATGCCCCGCTTGAGTCGTGAATGGATGGCCGAGCTTTCACAGTGGCCGGATCTTAACGTCTTGCTGACGCGACAGCCGCGACTCCCGGTTCGCCTTCATCGCCCCTACCTTGCGGCAAATCTGGACCGCAAACAATTACTGGAAGCATTACGTTATCATTACGCCCTGCTGCATACATTTATGACGCCCGAAGAATTAAGAACATATATGAATACATCCGGGCTACAACTGGCGCAACTGGAAGGTAAAAATGGGGAGATCTTCACCCTTGAACTGACCATGATGATCTCGCTTGATAAAGAGGGTGACAGTACCCTGCTCGTGCGTAACGGTGACGGCGATACGCTGGCGGAAATCACCTTCACGCTGTGTGAATATCAGGGGAAACGAACCCTGTTTATTGGCGGGCTACAGGGCGGCAAGCGCGAACTCCCCCATGAAGCCATTCAAAGCGCGACCAAATCGTGTCATGGATTATTTCCCAAACGTCTGGTCATGGAGGCGGTGTGCCGATTCGCCGAACGCTTACAAGTCCAGCAAATTCTTGCTGTTAGCAACGAAACGCACATTTACCGCAGCCTGCGCTATCGCGACAAAGAGGACAACATCCACGCGGACTACAATGCTTTTTGGACGGCCTGCGGGGGTGAGTGCGATGAGAAAGGGTATTACCACATTCCCTGTTCGCTCACGCGCAAGGATATGTCGGAAATTGCCAGCAAGAAGCGCGCTGAATACCGTCGTCGCTATCAGATGCTGGACGCTATTCAGGCGCAAATGTCAGATTTGTTCCGTCGTTAATCGGCCCGGCCACGCGCCAGCCAGAGCACACGCGAGAACATCTTTCTGAACAGGGTTGGCACCGCATCAACGCCGCGCCGCCCTGCTTCCATGGTGACTTCAATGGCGAGATCCGGTTTCGATGAGCGATGGATCGCTTTCGAAATAATCTTGCGCATGTTCATCGGAATATTTTCCGGGATCTGCGCCACCCGGTGAAAGACGTCTGAAAATCCCTGCCGGTACATAAAATGTTCCATATCCAGCGCAGGTAATACGGTGAGATGCTCACGCTCCGCTTCCCTGTCGTTATCGAGCAAGCCGCGCACCGTAGCGGCATATTTTTTCCCTGCTTCGTCGCCGTCGACCAGCACATGCCACTCAATCCCCATACGTCGGGCGAATTTCACCAGCGGTTTTAACCCGGACTGGGCAAACTCAATCACTTTGATCCCTTCAGCATCAAAGTGATGCCCGCATTGACGCGCCAGTTCGTTGATTACCCAGGTTTCCGTCTCCCCCTCGACCAGCAACCAACAGCGCGCAAATAAAGAAGAGGCGCGGTTGAAACGAATATGAAACGCAATGCGCCGTCCATCTTCCGCACTCAACCCGCCGGGCCCCAGTCGCCACGCCGCCACGCGCGAGGATTCACGCACCAGGCGAACAACATGTTCCACCGGAGTGAGCGACAACAGCTCGCCAGAATTGGTGGTGGCCACACGTTGCAGCGGCAGCAGATTCAATAACTGCCAGGCGACCGACAACATAATGGGATGCAACCGCGTTTCCGGGTCTTCCACCAGCAACAGCGGGCGCGCATCTCTATCTAACCTCAGGGTGCCTTTTGCCTGTAATAACGTCGAAAACAGCCCCAGCAGAATCACCCGGTGGGTTCGCCCGCCGGGCTTGTCGATCATCCGGTTGATGATGTCCAGATACCGCCAGCTTCGCTGTTCGTTATTCGAACGCCGACGCATCAACCGATAGCGCGCTTGTCCGGTGCCCTGCTCAGAGAAGTAATGTTCCAGCAATTGCACCATCGCCGACAGCCCCTGGCGTATCTGACCATCGGTCAGATTCTGGGGACGCATCGCCAGTTCCCGGGCCAGAAAATCCAGTTGTCTGGCGGTCACTTCCACATCGGGCATATCGGGCACCGTACCGTTGCGGATCCGGCGCATAAAACGCGCATCGCGCAGGCGCAGTACCGGCATCAGGCGAATAAGATGCCGTGCCTGGTCGTTAATATCGTCAACAGGTAATGGATGTCCGTCACCATCAAGGAAACTGCGCAACGTCATGACGCTGTCGTCTTCGCCGCATTCGCCTTCCAGACGATAAAAAATGCGGTGATAGTCGTCGCGACACGGTGTCCAGCAATCGGCCAGTGGGCGGTAACGACGTACCCGGTGGCGACCCGGTTGCGATTCGCGAAAGGTAAGAATGATATGCAGATGGTGTTCCCGCTCATGGATATCGCCGGGAGGAAACCAGAAATCTTCGCGGACAAAATGATAAAGATCGGATTCCGGCGACAGCAACAGGGTCAGTGCGTCCAGTAAACTGGATTTACCCCAGGCGTTCTCCCCTATCAGTACGTTGTTTTGCTCCAGCATCAACGACAGTCGATTGATCCCGCGAAAACCCACAATCTCAACACGTTCGAGAATCATGTTTCCTCCAGAAAAGAGTCACTATTCCATTAAGCTATCCGCAGTATAACGGTAAAATCTCACGGTTGATGTGATGTCCGCACATTCACAACAGGTAACTGATTGAATTATGAACGAGTCACACAAAATACTTCGCTCTGTCACATTGCAATAATATATAAATAATACAATAGTTAAATTGATGAATTATATTACTTTTAACTAGATCACCTTCAAGTGAAAATGAATGACACGGAGGGCTTATGAAAAATACGCAGAAGAAACAACCGCATATTGCCTTAAATCAAATTTCGTAGATTTATTTGACGGGTATAGGATGACTTTCGTTTTCAAAATTTTTAAAATACCGATTCTAGCATTTTATCGTCACCCGTTTACGACGATAAATACGGTTGGTATGAGAAATCATGGCCAATTTTTTAAATTGAGGTGGGTATGTTCAGAAAATTAGCGGCCGAATGTTTTGGTACATTCTGGCTTGTTTTTGGTGGTTGCGGGAGTGCCGTTCTGGCAGCAGCATTTCCTGAATTAGGTATTGGATTTGCCGGTGTTGCGCTGGCATTTGGTCTGACCGTTTTAACCATGGCATTTGCCGTTGGTCATATTTCGGGTGGTCATTTTAACCCGGCAGTCACATTAGGTTTATGGGCTGGCGGTCGTTTCCCGACGAAAGACGTTATTGGTTATATCATCGCTCAGGTCGTCGGCGGCATTATTGCAGCGGCAGTGCTTTATCTTATTGCCAGCGGTAAAGCAGGCTTTGATGCGACCGCCAGTGGATTTGCATCAAACGGCTACGGTGAACATTCACCGGGCGGCTATTCAATGCTTTCCGCGATTGTCATTGAAATTGTCCTGACCGCCGGTTTCTTATTAGTGATTCACGGTGCAACCGATAAACACGCGCCGGCAGGTTTTGCGCCGATTGCGATTGGTCTTGCGCTGACCCTGATTCACTTAATCAGTATTCCAGTGACCAATACGTCCGTTAACCCGGCACGTAGCACCGCTGTCGCCCTCTTCCAGGGCGGTTGGGCGCTGGAACAACTGTGGCTGTTCTGGGTGATGCCAATCATTGGCGGCATCCTCGGTGGTCTTATCTACCGCACGCTGCTGGAAAAACGCGACACGGATACTGATAGTGCACGCGCAGCGGTGTCAGATAGCAATTAACGTATCTGACCGACAGGTCCGTAAATTGCAATAAATGTAAGCCGGGTAAAGCGTAAGCTACCCGGCTTTTATTTTGCTCTTTGACTGCGCAGCCGGAATTGGGTAGTGTCACTGGCGCTAAACAGATTCTCATTAAAGGACCCAGCTGTTCATGTTTTCAGGACTCTTAATCATTCTGCTCCCGCTGATGGTGGGCTACCTCGTTCCCCTTCGACAGAAAGCCGCATTAATCCTGATTAATCGGATGCTGAGCTGGATGGTTTATCTCATTCTTTTCTTTATGGGTATTAGTCTGGCGTTTCTGGATAACCTCGCCAGTAATCTGTTCTCTATTTTTTATTACTCTGCCGTCAGTATTACCGTTATTTTGCTGTGTAATATTGCTGCATTACTGTGGCTGGAACGCTCAATACCCTGGCGGCACAACCACCAGCAGGAAAAACTGCCGTCACGTATTGCCATGGCGCTGGAGTCGCTTAAATTATGCGGCGTCGTGGTGCTGGGTTTTGCGCTCGGACTCAGCGGGCTGGCCTTTTTACAACACGCGGCCGAAGCCAGCGAATATACGCTGATCTTTTTATTGTTCCTGGTAGGGATTCAATTACGTAACAGCGGCATGACCCTGAAACAAATTGTGCTGAATCGCCGGGGAATGATTGTCGCCGTCGTGGTGGTTGCCAGCTCCCTGGTGGGCGGTCTGATCAATGCGTTTATTCTCGACCTGCCTCTCAACACCGCGCTGGCAATGGCATCGGGGTTTGGCTGGTATTCTCTTTCGGGGATCCTGCTTACCGAATCCTTCGGCCCGGTCATTGGCAGTTCCGCCTTCTTTAACGATCTTGCGCGCGAACTTATCGCCATCATGTTGATCCCCGGCTTAGTCCGTCGTAGCCGCTCTACCGCTTTAGGGCTGTGCGGCGCCACGTCGATGGATTTTACCCTGCCCGTGCTGCAGCGCACAGGCGGTCTGGAGATGGTTCCAGCCGCGATTGTTCATGGCTTTATACTGAGTCTGCTGGTGCCCATACTGATGGCGTTTTTCTCCGCCTGATACCTCTCTGGCGGTAGCGCTCTACCGCCAAAATTGCGCTAAATCAATCTCCCTGCAAGTTGTATCAGAAATCCCTTTTATCCCTTCGCGCACAGGCATAATCTTAAAGATGTATATTAAATATAACTTTAAAAGGTGTGACCATGTTTTGTGTGCAATGTGAACAAACCATCCGTACTCCGGCAGGAAACGGCTGCTCTTACGCGCAGGGTATGTGCGGTAAAACGGCTGAAACCTCCGATCTTCAGGATCTGCTGATTGCCTCCCTACAAGGTCTGTCTGCATGGGCCGTTAAAGCCCGTGAATACGGCATCATTGACCACGAGATTGATAACTTTGCGCCGCGTGCGTTTTTCTCCACGCTGACCAACGTTAACTTCGATTCACCCCGCATTGTCGGCTACGCCCGCGAAGCCATCGCGATGCGTGAAGCACTGAAAGCACAGTGCCTGAATATCGACGTCAACGCCACCGTCAACAATCCAATGGCTGACCTGCAACTGGCGAGCGACGATCTGGGCGCACTGCAACGTCAGGCCGCTGAATTTACCCCAAATAAAGACAAAGCCACCATTGGCGAGAACATTCTCGGCCTGCGTCTGCTTTGCCTGTACGGCCTGAAAGGCGCTGCGGCATACATGGAGCACGCACACGTACTCGGTCAGTACGACAACGATATCTATGCACAGTACCACAAAATCATGGCGTGGCTGGGCACCTGGCCTTCCGATATGAACGCTCTGCTGGAGTGCTCAATGGAAATCGGTCAGATGAACTTCAAAGTGATGAGCATTCTGGATACCGGTGAAACCACTAAATACGGCCATCCAACACCGACTCAGGTCAACGTTAAAGCTACCGAAGGCAAATGTATTCTGATCTCCGGTCACGACCTGAAAGATCTCTACAACCTGCTGGAACAAACCGAAGGCACCGGCGTTAACGTCTATACCCACGGCGAAATGCTGCCCGCGCACGGTTACCCGGAACTGCGTAAATTCAAACACCTGATCGGTAACTACGGCAGCGGCTGGCAGAACCAGCAGGTTGAATTCGCCCGCTTCCCAGGCCCAATCGTGATGACCTCTAACTGCATCATCGACCCGACCGTTGGCGCGTATGATGACCGTATCTGGACTCGCAGCATCGTCGGTTGGCCGGGCGTTAGCCATCTCGAAGGTGACAACTTCGCTCCCGTCATCGCACAGGCGCAGCAGATGGCAGGCTTCCCGTACAGCGAGATCCCACACCTGATCACCGTGGGTTTCGGTCGTCAGACGCTGCTGGGCGCTGCGGATACGCTTATCGATCTGGTGAGCCGTGAAAAACTGCGTCACATCTTCCTGGTCGGCGGTTGCGACGGCGCGCGTGGTGAACGTAACTACTTCACCGATTTCGCCACCAGCGTACCGGATGACTGCCTGATCCTGACCCTGGCCTGCGGCAAATACCGTTTCAACAAACTGGACTTCGGCGATATCGAAGGTCTGCCGCGTCTGGTTGATGCAGGTCAGTGTAATGACGCTTACTCAGCCATTATTCTGGCGGTCACGCTGGCGGAAAAACTGGGCTGTGGCGTGAACGATCTGCCGCTGTCTCTGGTGCTTTCCTGGTTCGAACAGAAAGCGATTGTTATCCTGCTGACCCTGCTGTCACTGGGTGTGAAAAACATCGTCACCGGCCCTACAGCGCCAGGTTTCTTCACCCCGGACCTGCTGGCCGTACTCAACGAGAAATTTGGTCTGCGTTCCGTCACCACCGTTGAAGAAGATATGAAGCAACTGCTGAGCGCGTAAGGAGTTACATCATGACAATGCCAACCCATCAGTGCCCATGGCGGATGCAGGTTCATCACATTCATCAGGAAACCCCGGATGTCTGGACGATTTCGTTGCTGTGCCACGACTATTATCCGTACCGCGCCGGGCAGTATGCGCTGGTCAGCGTACGCAACTCGGCAGAGACACTGCGTGCTTACACTCTCTCTTCCACGCCGGGCGTCAGTGAGTACATTACGCTGACCGTTCGCCGGATTGATGACGGTGCGGGCTCACAGTGGTTAACCCGTGATGTCAAACGCGGCGACTACCTCTGGCTCTCCGATGCGATGGGCGACTTTACCTGCGAAGATAAAGCCGAAGAGAAATTCCTGATGCTGGCGGCCGGCTGCGGCGTGACGCCGATCATGTCGATGCGCCGTTGGTTGGCAAAGTATCGCCCGCAGGCCGATGTGCAGATTATCTATAATGTGCGCTCGCCGCAGGATGTCATTTTTGCGCAGGAGTGGCGTCAGTATCCGGTGACGCTGGTCGCTGAAAACGATGCCACCGACGGTTTTGTGTCAGGCCGCCTGACCACTGAACTGCTGCAACGTGTTCCTGACCTGACGTCTCGTACCGTGATGACCTGTGGTCCAGCGCCGTATATGGATCTGGTTGAGCAGGAAGTGAAAGCGCTCGGCGTTACCCGCTTCTTTAAAGAGAAGTTCTTCACCCCCGTCGCCGAAGCCGCAACCGACGGTCTGAAGTTCACGAAGCTTCAGCCCGCGAAAGCGTTTTATGCGCCGGTCGGCACCACGCTGCTGGAAGCGATGGAAAGCAATAACATACCGCTTACCGTCGCCTGCCGTGCCGGTGTATGCGGTTGCTGCAAAACCAAAGTGGTGGATGGTAACTACACGGTCACCAGCACCATGACGCTGACCGATGCAGAGATCGCCGAAGGCTATGTGCTGGCGTGCTCCTGCCATCCACAGGGCGATTTAGTGCTCGCGTAAGACGTGCCGGATGGCGGCGTAAACGCCTTATCCAGCCTACAACTGAAACGGTCATCGGAAACGGTGGCCGTTTTTTTATGCTTCGCGCAGCACGGCACAACGCATTAAATCCATACAAAACAAAGGGAAATAAAAAGCACAACCGCCATCTTCGACTAAACTTGTAACCGGTATCACATTTAAGGAGATGGAAAACCATGAAACAAACCGTTGCTACTTTTATTGCCAAAACCCTTGAACAGGCTGGCGTGAAACGTATCTGGGGTGTGACGGGCGACTCACTGAACGGTCTGAGTGACAGCCTTAATCGCATGGGAACGATTGAATGGATGTCGACCCGCCATGAGGAGGTTGCGGCTTTTGCCGCCGGTGCAGAGGCGCAACTGACGGGCGAACTGGCGGTATGTGCAGGTTCCTGCGGGCCGGGCAACCTGCACCTGATTAACGGTCTGTTCGATTGTCATCGCAATCACGTTCCCGTGCTGGCCATTGCCGCCCATATCCCCTCCAGCGAAATAGGGAGCGGCTATTTCCAGGAGACCCACCCGCAAGAGTTGTTCCGTGAATGTAGCCACTATTGCGAGCTGGTTTCCAGCCCGGAACAGATCCCACAGGTTCTGGCGATTGCGATGCGTAAGGCAGTGCTGAATCGCGGCGTTTCGGTAGTCGTGCTGCCGGGCGACGTTGCCCTGAAACCTGCGCCAGAGGGCGCCAGTACGCACTGGTATCACGCGCCGCAGCCCGTTGTCACGCCCACCGCCGAAGAGCTCAAAAAACTGGCGCAACTGTTACGCTATTCCAGCAATATTGCGCTGATGTGCGGCAGCGGTTGCGCAGGTGCCCATGCTGAGTTGGTCGAGTTTGCCGCCAAAATCAAAGCCCCCATTGTTCACGCCCTGCGCGGGAAAGAGCATGTCGAATACGACAACCCCTACGATGTCGGCATGACGGGGCTTATCGGATTTTCTTCCGGGTTTCATACCATGATGAATGCCGACACGCTGATCCTGCTCGGCACCCAGTTCCCCTATCGCGCCTTCTATCCCGCTGACGCCAAAATTATTCAGGTCGATATCAACCCCGCCAGCATTGGCGCCCACAGTAAGGTCGATATGGCGCTGGTTGGCGATATCAAATCGACGCTCGGCGCACTGTTGCCGCTGGTGGAGGAAAAAACCGATCGCACATTCCTCGATAAGGCGCTGGTGCATTATCGCAACGCGCGTAAAGGGCTGGACGACCTGGCAAAACCGAGCGACAACGCCATTCACCCGCAGTATCTGGCGCAGCAAATCAGCCATTTCGCCGCCGATGACGCCATCTTCACCTGCGATGTCGGCACGCCCACCGTCTGGGCGGCGCGCTACCTGAAAATGAACGGCAAACGCCGCCTGCTCGGATCGTTTAACCACGGTTCAATGGCCAATGCGATGCCGCAGGCGCTCGGCGCACAGGCGACTGCACCGGGGCGTCAGGTGGTGGCGATGTGCGGCGACGGCGGTTTCAGTATGCTGATGGGCGATTTTCTCTCTGTTGTGCAGATGAAACTGCCGGTGAAAATTGTCGTCTTCAACAACAGCGTGCTGGGATTTGTGGCGATGGAAATGAAAGCCGGCGGCTATCTCACTGACGGCACCGAACTGCACGACACCCACTTTGCCCGCATCGCCGAAGCCTGCGGTATTCCCGGTATTCGCGTGGAAAAAGCCGCTGAGGTCGATGAAGCCCTGCAAAAGGCGATGTCCATTGACGGCCCGGTACTGGTCGACGTGGTTGTCGCGAAAGAAGAGCTGGCCATTCCACCGCAAATTAAACTGGAGCAGGCCAAAGGTTTTAGCCTGTACATGCTGCGCGCGATCATCAGCGGACGCGGCGACGAAGTGATCGAACTGGCAAAAACCAACTGGCTCAGGTAAAACAATGCACATCGCCATTTAAACACCAGGAATGTGCCATGATCGATTTACGCAGTGATACCGTTACCCGTCCGAGTCGCGCCATGCTTGAAGCGATGATGGCCGCCCCGGTCGGGGACGACGTGTATGGAGATGACCCCACCGTTAATGCGTTGCAACAGTACGCCGCCGGGCTTTCCGGCAAAGAAGCGGCGCTCTTTTTACCCACCGGCACCCAGGCCAATCTGGTGGCGCTACTGAGCCACTGCGAGCGCGGCGAAGAGTATATCGCCGGTCAGGGGGCGCATAATTATTTGTATGAGGCCGGTGGTGCTGCGGTGCTGGGCAGTATTCAGCCTCAGCCTATCGATGCTGCCCCTGACGGTACGCTGCCGCTGGATAAAGTGGCGGCGAAGATCAAAGCGGACGATATCCATTTTGCCCGTACCCGCTTGCTCAGCCTTGAAAACACCCACAACGGGAAAGTGCTGCCACGCGAGTATCTGAAAGAGGCGTGGACGTTCACCCGCGAACGCGGTCTGGCGCTGCACGTTGACGGCGCGCGTATTTTCAACGCCCTGGTCGCTTATGGCTGCGAGCTCAAAGAGATCACCCAGTATTGCGATTCATTCACCATCTGTCTGTCGAAAGGTCTGGGAACGCCGGTCGGCTCTTTACTGGTCGGCAGCCATGACTACATTAAACGTGCAACTCGCTGGCGTAAGATGACCGGCGGAGGTATGCGCCAGGCCGGAATTCTGGCAGCCGCCGGACTGTATGCACTGAAAAATAACGTCGCACGTTTACAGGACGATCACGACAACGCCGCCTGGATGGCAGAGCAGTTGCGCGAAGCCGGGGCGGATGTGATGCGCCACGACACCAACATGCTGTTTGTCCGCGTGGGCGAAGAGAATACCGCCGCATTAGGCGACTATATGCGCGAACGAAACGTGCTGATCAACGCCTCGCCGATTGTACGTCTGGTCACCCATCTGGACGTATCGCGTGAGCAGCTTGCCGACGTTGTCGCCCACTGGCGCGCTTTTTTACATCGCTAAGGAGACAGACGTGCCGCAACGAATTTTGGTGCTGGGCGCCAGTGGTTATATTGGTCAACATCTGGTGCAGGAACTCAGCCAACAGGGACATCAGGTGCTGGCGGCGGCACGTCGTATTGAACGACTGGAAAAACAGCAACTGGCGAATGTCAGTTGCCATAAAGTTGATCTGAACTGGCCGGATAATCTCGCGCCTCTGCTGGCAGAGGTCGATACGGTTTACTATCTGGTTCACGGCATGGGTGAAAAAGGCGACTTTATCGCCCATGAACGTCAGGTGGCGCTGAACGTCCGCGATGCGCTGCGAGATACCCCGGTCAAACAACTGATTTTTCTCAGTTCGTTGCAAGCGCCCGTGCATGAGCAATCTGAACATTTGCGCGCACGGCAGCTCACGGCAGACACCCTGCGTGATTCTGGCGTACCGGTCACCGAATTACGCGCCGGTATTATTGTCGGAGCCGGTTCTGCCGCCTTCGAAGTGATGCGCGACATGGTCTATAACCTGCCGGTGCTGACGCCGCCGCGCTGGGTACGCTCACGCACCACGCCGATTGCGCTGGAAAACTTACTGCACTATCTGGTGGCGCTGCTGGAGCATCCTGCCAGCGAACATCGCATTCTCGAAGCTGCCGGGCCGCAGGTACTGAGCTATCAGGAGCAGTTTGAGCACTTTATGGCCGTCAGCGGCAAACACCGACTGTTGATACCCATCCCTTTTCCGACCCGCTGGATTTCAGTCTGGTTTTTAAACGTTATTACCTCGGTGCCGCCCACCACAGCAAAAGCCTTGATACAGGGGCTGAAACACGATCTGCTGGCCGATGACACCGCACTGCGCGCACTGATACCGCAACAACTTATCACCTTTGACGACGCCGTTCGCAGCACGCTGAAAGAAGAGGAAAAGCTGGTGAACTCCAGCGACTGGGGATACGACGCCCTGGCGTTTGCCCGCTGGCGTCCGGAATACGGTTATTTCGCCAAGCAGGCTGGCTTTACCGTCAAGACCCCCGCCAGTCTGAAAGCGTTATGGCAGGTGGTGAACCGTCTCGGCGGGAAAGAGCGTTACTTCTTCGGCAATATTTTGTGGCAGACCCGGGCGCTGATGGACCGCGTGATCGGGCATAAACTGGCAAAGGGTCGACCCGCACGCGAGCTTTTACAGGTGGGCGATACGGTAGATAGCTGGAAAGTGATCATCGTCGAGCCAGAAAAACAACTCACATTACTGTTTGGCATGAAAGCCCCTGGACTGGGTCGCCTGAGTTTTACGCTCGAAGACAAAGGCAGTCACCGACAGATCGATGTGCGTGCCTGGTGGCACCCGCACGGAATGCCCGGACTTTTCTACTGGCTGCTGATGATCCCCGCGCATCTGTTTATTTTTCGCGGTATGGCGAAACAAATTGCCAGACTTGCAGAACAAATCACAGATTAGTAATAAAAACATGCTGTATTGTTTCATGTTTCCCATTGCATACAGACGTATTTCACGGAAGAATGCGCACGACGTTTTATTAAACACAGTGGATTGATATGAAGGTACTGGTTACCGGCGCCACCAGCGGCTTAGGTCGAAACGCGGTTGAGTTTTTGCGCAATAAAGGCATCAGCGTCAGAGCCACCGGTCGCAATGAAGCGATGGGCAAGCTGCTGGAGAAGATGGGAGCAGAATTCGTGCATGCGGATCTGACCGAACTGGTCTCTTCGCAGGCCAAGGTGATGCTCGCAGGTATCGACACGCTATGGCATTGCTCCAGTTTTACCTCTCCGTGGGGAACCCAGGAAGCCTTCGATCTGGCCAATGTTCGCGCCACCCGTCGTCTGGGTGAATGGGCCGTGGCCTGGGGCGTGCGCAACTTTATTCATATCTCTTCCCCCTCCCTGTATTTCGATTACCACCACCATCGCGACATCAAAGAGGACTTCCGCCCTCACCGATTCGCGAATGAATTCGCCCGCAGTAAAGCCGCTGGCGAAGAGGTAATCAGCCTGTTAGCGCAAGCCAACCCGCAAACCCGGTTTACCGTGTTGCGCCCGCAAAGCCTGTTCGGCCCCCACGATAAGGTGTTTATCCCGCGTCTGGCGCACATGATGTACCATTACGGCAGTATCCTGTTGCCGCACGGGGGCAGCGCACTGGTGGACATGACCTATTACGAAAACGCCATCCATGCCATGTGGCTGGCCAGTCAGGAAGCCTGTGATTCATTGCCGTCGGGTCGCGTTTATAACATCACCAACGGTGAACACCGCACATTGCGCAGTATCGTGCAGAAACTCATTGCTGAGTTAAATATTGATTGCCGCATTCGCTCCGTGCCCTACCCGATGCTGGATATGATCGCCCGCAGCATGGAACGCTTTGGCAATAAATCAGCGAAAGAGCCCAAATTAACGCACTACGGCGTGTCGAAGCTGAACTTCGACTTTACGCTGGATACCTCCCGTGCGCAGGAAGAGCTGGGTTACCAGCCCGTCATTACCCTGGACGAAGGGATCGAACGTACCGCCGTCTGGCTTCGCGACCACGGTAAGCTGCCGCGTTAGCGCGACACCCTTAGGCGAAAAAAAACGGCAACCTTTCGGTTGCCGTTTTGCTTTTACAGCGCAGTCCAGGCATCAGCCCATGCCAGACCTGCACCCGGTTCATAGTACGTCGCGGAATTGTTACACCAGCCGCTGTACGGGAACGGTTTACACTGGAACAGTTTACCGTGGTTGTTCACGATATCGCCTGCCTTGTACTTGCTCTTCGCCACCCATGCCGGATAAGTACCGGAGGTGCCGCCGCCGGACGCGGTTTTCGCCTTCACGTTCAACAGATAAGACGTGGTGCTGCTCAGTTCACCGTCGCTCACGGTCAGGCTAACTTCATACTGCTGCGCCGTCGTCGCTTCCGGCGCGTTGAAGGTCACAACGGCTTTATCTTCGCCGGTGATGGTCTGGCCATCCTGGGAGTGCCAGGTATAGGTCAGTTTATTACCGTCTTCATCGGTAGAACCTTCCGCACTCAGGGACACTTTCGCCCCCGCTTCGACTGCGCCGATCGGGCCCGCAATCTGCGCAACTGGCGCATGGTTAACCGTCGTCGGTTCTGCCGGCGTTTCATCAGGATCCGGCGTCGGTGCTGGTGCCGGCGTCTCATCGTCCGGCGGTGTTGGCGTCGGCGTTGGTGTCGGCGTTACCTGCCCATCGTCAGGCGTCGTTGCAGAACCATCATCATTGACGATGTTTACATTAAAGAATTTCTTCACGCAGTTGCTGTAGTCGCCCTCTTTAAACGCGCTGAATGGCGTCTGATAACCCACCAGTTGGCAAGAGTAGGTCTGACCGCTTGGCGTATCCGCGCTCCATCCCCAGTCCTGTTCCCAGTAAATCTTCAGGGCGCCAGAGCCACCTTCGTCGAACTGTTTCATGTTGGCGCAGCCCAGCACTTCATTTGCCGGAACCTGAACTTTCAGGTACTTCGCAAACTCTTTGTAGTATTTGATACGGTTTTCAGACTGCGCAATTTCCGTCGGGCCGCCGCACTCCACGCCACCGTTAATAATCTGGGTGGTCACACCAAAGCCCGGTACCAGACCGTTGGCTTTATCGTGATCGTTCGGTTTCCAGGTGCCGTCGATAACCTGCAACATGCTTGGTTTTGGCGGCTGCGGGTAGGCGAAGAAGAAGATCGCACTCGCCAGGTTCAACCAGGTGTCCGCCACCAGTTCCGGTTTGTCCAGCAATGTGCGGACAGTGCCGAACATGGCTTCCGAGAACGGGCCATAGTTGTAGTTATAGGACAACTGCTTAGCCCCGCGGCCAAAGTAGCTAACGAAATCACCATCTTTGTCTTTACCACACGGCCAGGTCTGACCCTGCCAGATGTCCGGCGCACATTCGCCGTTATAGCCGCCCTTCTGCCCTTCGCTCCAGCCCATTTCACGGACATAAACCAGCGCCTGACGCCATTCGGCTTCCGGACGCCAGCTCTCGTGACCGCCGGTCTCCTGCGCAAAGTGAGCGAACATGGTCGCCAGCTCTTTGCGGCAAATCGCATCACTATCACGCCCGTCGTTATAGGTCTTACAAAGCGCCGGGAATTTACCAACCGCTTTCAGGAAGTTACTGTAAGTGTAAGACTGCGCGCGCATCGGAAACAGGTATTCCCAATCGCTGGCTTTGACGATACCTTCAACGCGTTTCACGTTTTCCGGGTTCGCCGCGCGACCGGGCTCAATCTGCTCAACCAGACTGTTGTCCAGGGTGGCAATGGTGTCTTTTACCGATGCCATCAACGGGAAACTGGTGAGTTCTTTTTCCTTATTCACCAGATCGCTGGCTTTAAGGGTGTAGGGTTCGCTGCTGGTTGCCTGCAACGTGCTTGCCTGAGCCATAAACGGGGCGATACACGCGCCCGCTACGAGAACACTCAGTATTGTCCTTTTGGTCATTTCAAATAATCCTGTTTGTTAGCAACAATGGTGTTAACAACCCCGGCTTATGTATTAATCCATTAATAAATAAACCTGGGATTGTCGGGTTTTCATTTTTTGAAGAACACCGCATTGTGCCCTTCAAAAAACAAAAATTAATATGCAACAGAAACTCGTGGTTTTATTTCACGGTATTTATTCCAGACTTTTCGGGCATAGGTCATTCTCTTAACATAATTTTCTTTTTTCAGCCCTGCGTTATACGCACCTACCGCTTCCCAGTTATAGCCATACACTTTAATCATATTCGATAAAATAGATGCGCCAACCATAATGGAGGTACAAGGCTCGGCCATTAAACGGTACTCATCAATTCCCTGGCGTTGCAGCTCACTAAAATTCGAACTATTAATTTGCATCAAACCAACATCCCGCGAACCGTCGTGGTTCCAGCCCACCGCATGAGGGTTCATACCTGATTCCACTTTTGCAATGGCAAATAATAAATACGGATCGACGTGATAATAATGTGCTGCTTTATCCCAGCAATTGGCGAAAACACTTTGGCTGACCAACAGCAACAACAAGATTAACCGTTTCATTTGAAAACCTGCTTATTTATGTCCCTGCTCCCTCCTTGTGCACATTGATTAATGTTGTTGAGTGGCTGACGACGCCCGACGTGGAGAGCCGTCAGCCATTACGGACGCAGATCACGCCCGTAATGTCAGGGTCAGAAGATTACTTGCAATCTGCTGATGCCCCTTCTTTCACCCATACATCGCTGTTACCCGGTTTATCACCACGAGTCCACCATTTCGCACGGTATACCGAACCCTGGTAAGTGGTGGTTTCACCGCTGTTGTAGACCACATCAGAACGCCAGTTCATGCTCACTTTGCTGACCAGTTCCCATGCATCCACACCAAAGCCAGGCTGGTTGCCCTGCGTCCAGTATTTCGCTTTCCACACCAGACCATCGAAGCTGACGGTATTGCCGCTGTTGTAAACTTTGCTGGCGCTCCATGCTGCATATTTGCTGGCATTCGCATCAACAGGTTTGTCACAGCTGCTGTTCGCAGTACCTTCGTCAGATGGGGTGTTACCTTCGTCTGATGGCGTATTGCCTTCATCAGATGGGGTGTTACCTTCGTCTGATGGCGTATTACCTTCGTCTGCGGGTTTCGGCGTTACCACAACCTGTACGTTTGACTGCACGCTGGTTTTACCATCGCTAACCACAACGCTCAGGGTGTAGGTAGACTCGGAGGTCACTTCTGGCGCAGTAATGTTCACGTTGGCGGTATTGGCGCCGGTCGCTTGCATATCCGCTGGAACGCTCCAGGTATAGGTCAGTGCATCACCATCTGGATCCGCTGCCTGCGCATGCAGAGAGTGGCTTTCACCAGCCTGCAGGGTGACCGTTTCCATCTGGTTTACTACCGGCGCCTGGTTCGCTTTTGGTGCTTTGTTCAGAACCTTGATATCCACCGCGTTTTTCAGCCCTTTGGCATCAGTTACCGTCAGGCGGAACACCATGGTCTGGTCGCTGGTCGCTGCGGCAACGTTAAAGGATGCTTTCGCTTTAGCGCTGTTGCTGATGGTCACGGCTGGACCAGAAACCTGAGTCCATTTGTAGGTAATAGCATCACCATCCGGATCGCTGGATGCAGAACCATCAAGCGTTACGGTTACCGGGCCTGTCACGTTCTGATCGGCCGCTGAAGCGATTGGCGCATGGTTAGTCACCACCGGATCAACCGGTGTCGATGATCCCCCCACCAGGCTTTCATTCATGGCATTCAGAATGTCGCCGTTATCAGAGTCGATTGACCATGCGAACAGACCGCCCAGGTTGTTCGCCAGTACATATTTGCCTTTCGCGGCAGTAGAACGGGCATCTTCGTAGCTGATGAGGTCGCCAGTGGTTTTATTGAAGACGTATGGCGCTTCAGCAGTCGCATCGTAGCCATATTCCCAACCCGCTTTACCTTTGAATTCGTTAACAATCTGACGATAGTCAACCACGCCCGGTTCCCATGTCCCTTTCACTGCGCCAGTGGCTGTGCCCGTGAACGGGTTATTGCCCGTCTGACCATGGACGCCAGTCCAGCCACGACCATACATGCCAGCGCCGACAACAATCTTGCCTGGCTGTACGCCCTGACCCAGCAGCGCGTTAATGCCGTTAACCGTGGTGTAGTTGGTATCCGGACGATCTGCAGGTGCGTTCAGCGCCGCCTGGTGACCCAGTTCGGTATTGCTCCACGCGCCATAGAAGTCATAGCTCATCAGGAAGATGTGATCGAGATACTGCTGCGCCGTGGTGTAATCCACGTCTTCAATCTTATCTTTACCGGAACCGATCGCAGAGGTCAGCTCGTAGGTACGACCGGTTTCTGCTTTCAGTTCGTTGAGCATGGTACGCAGGTCATGCATCAGCGCGGTATAGGTCGCTTTATCCTGCTGCGGGTTGCCCAGGTTTTCAGTCACGCCACCGCCGCCTGGGAATTCCCAGTCAATGTCGACACCGTCAAAGAATTTCCAGGTTTGCAGGAACTCTTTCACTGAGCCAACAAAGCGTGCGCGAATGGCCGGGTCAGCCATATGGAAGAACGGATCGGACATGGTCCAGCCGCCAATGGAAGGCAGAACTTTCAGATCCGGATGCGCTTTTTTCAGCGCCATCAACTGACCAAAGTTACCTTTGTACGGGTCGTCCCAGTTGGAAACACCGGACTGTGGTTTCTGCAGCGCAGCCCATGGATCGTGGATAGCGACGGTAAAGTCCTGGCTGCCGTTACAGGCGCGTTGCAGCGCGGCAAAACTGTTGCCATTCTCAACGGTTTTCAGACCATCGTTGATGCCATCGCCGCCGCAAATCGGAATAAAGCCGTACAGAATATGGTTCAGGTTAGCCGCAGGAATTTTGTCGACCTGGAAATCACGGTCATAAACGCCCCACTCCGGATAATACGCACCCACCACTTTATCGGTGTGCTGAGCGAATGTTTTATTGTTTTCACGCAGTGCGGTATTCAGCGGCAGCAGATGGCTACCGTCGGTATCCGCAACGATAATCAGCTTACTGGCGCTCTTGGTGCAGCCGCTGGTGTTACACAGTTCGACCTGCTCCTGATAGCGTCCCCCCTTTTTCACCTTGAAGGTCGCAGAGCCTGCATTGCTGCCCGCCCCTGTCCAGACGGTGGTGCCATCCAGCAGAACTTTCGCTGATGTTGGCGTGCCACCACTCCAGACATTCCACTCAACCTTCACATCTACACCATCTTTATGCAGTTTAATGAGGTTGTTGTACGCCTGTGCCGCCTGGTCTACTTCAACAAGGGCAAATTTGTCATTGCCGCTGCTAATAGAAGGAGCACCCGGCGCTGCAGCAAATGCAGAACTTGTCGCTGCCGCAATAAAGAGCGCCAGGTATTTAGGCTTCATAAATTTCATTTTTATTTCCTGATAAATTTATTCATAAACATTAATAACCCATGTTTTCCTTTAAAACATGGAATATCCATTACAGAGTCTTTATTTAAAAAAACAACAACCATAGCCAATATTATTTTATGACGCGCTGTACTCCTCTATAAAAAGATACAAGCTCAAAATCCGTATAGCTTATGTCGCTTACAATACTCTCACGGGAAACATTCCGCCTTCTCTTTCCCCGTTGAAATAATTTTAAAAAAAACTTGACCAGAATATTCAGAATATGGAAACGAACACCTGCTCAGCGAATACCGCCATTCCAGCAAAAGCCAGTGAGGGACCGAAAGGAATAATTTGGGTATTTTTATCTGAATGTCTTAATACGAGAAAAAACGTAATCCCGCTTAATGCCGCGATTAATACAATGGCAGGAAGTGCCTGCCAGCCGCACCACGCCCCGAGCGCTGCCAGCAGTTTAAAATCGCCATAGCCCAGGCCTTCACGCCCGGTCGCCAGTCGGAACGCCCAGTAGAGGAGCCAAAGCGACAGGTAACCCGCAACCGCGCCGAAAAGCGCATCAGTGAGCGGTAATCGGGTATCCAGAGCATGTATCAACAACCCGGCCCACAGCAACGGTTGCGTCAGGCAATCGGGCAACAACTGGTGCTGCGCGTCAATCATGGCCAACGGCAATAAAAAGGCCGCCAGCAGCCACAATGAGAGAAGCGTCTGAACATCCGGCCCCCACCAGGCCGTTGCGCCGAAAAACAGCGCAGTGACCAGTTCGACTAACAATAACCGTAGCGGAATCGCCGTGTGACAGCCGCTACAGCGGCCGCGAAGCGCCAGCCAGCTAACAATCGGGATATTTTCCCAGGCGTTGAGCGAATGTTGACAGACCGGGCAATGCGACGCAGGAAAAAGTAAATTATTGCGGTTCTCATCATCCATGACCATTGCCGGAACCCGTTCCGCCACGACGCCGAGGAAACTGCCGATGATCGCCCCCAGTACCGCACTCATCCCGGTCACCGCCACCGGGTAACTCTCCCGGAGCAGCATAAACGTATTCATACGCTTTTTTTCCAGGTGAGCTGAATTTTCGCCTGAACGTCATTCACATGATCCACCGGCGTCAGACTTATTTTTTCCAGCCGAATGCCGGTGGCCATATTCATTTGCCGCAGCCAGTTCTTTAATTGATAAATATTGACCCGCCCCACCACAAACGATAACGTCTGCCCGTCCTGACGCACATCCGTCAGTGATAAATGAATGTCGCGCGCGCTCTTTTCCACAATGCTGCGTGGATTATTGGTTTTCACCTTTTGCACCTGAAGATGATTTTTATCAATTTCTCCACGCATCCAGTTCAGCGTCTCTCTTTGCCTCGTCAACGTTGATTTACTGCTTTGAATCATATTATCCAGCGGAATAACCGCTGTGTAGTAAACGGCGGCGCAGCACATGACTGCAGCGCAAATGAGTAAACCCTTTTTTTCCCTGGGGCTGTAATTCTGATAGCGCGATTTCAGCAGCGCGATTCGCTCTTTCATTTATATTTTCCGGTAATCATGGCGGTATAGGGCGCCTCTTTTGACACAGGCTGCAGAGCAAAATCAAAATGCTCTCCCGTCCGATTCACAAACTCCTGCAGCGCCTGCGGGTTTTCCGCACTGACGCTCAACGTCAGTGCCCCCCGGGAGCCATCGTATTCCAGCAAGTCAATTTCCATTTCCGGAACCGACTGTTTGGCTTTTTCCAGCTCATCCATTTGCAGGAAGATGCCCTTGCTCTGCTTCTTCATGTTCTGACCGAAGTGATACTTGAGGTTGGTCATCTGACGCATGCTCGGGAAGTGGTACTGGTAAATCTGCACAATGTCCTGCTGAACGTGATTTTCTTCCTGCACCAGCATCCAGGCCAGCGCAATACGCGGCCCTAACAGCAAGCCCAGCGACAAGATCCCTGCGGCAATCATCGCCGCTCTGATCCCTTTGACCGCACTGCCTGAAGAGGCTCGGGCGCTAAATTCACCGTGCAACTGGTTGATACGGCATGTTTGCCATTGCGGTTGAATCAACACCAGCGGGTGCTGCCAGGCCAGATGTTCGTCCACCGCCACGCCATCGGGGATCTCTCCGTAGCCGCGCACGTCACCTTCACGGGTTTTCTGCAATAACAACGGCAGCAGCGTCGCATCAACTTCGCAGGCAGCATCCGGTGAAAAACGCAGCCAATAGCTCTCATCAAGAGCGACCACCGTGCTTCCCCCCGGCGCCACTGGCAACAGCCAGGCGTCCGGAAGTACCTGAACCACCTTGAATCCCGCGTCGTGAAAACGACTCAGCCAGTGACGTAAACGCGCGGCGTCAATCGCCACCGCATCCACCTCGCGCCCTTTCTTATTGAGCACCGTCCAGTGAAGATTATCCACCTCACCGATCAGCGTCTCTTCGGCCATCCACGAGAACGCCTTCGCCTGCGATGCTACCTTTTTCGGCAACGTAAAGTGGCGGAAGATCATCTCGCTGGCAGGCAATAACAGACATACGCGTGACGCCAGAGGATGGTCTGCCAGCTCACCCAATCTTTCCAGGCTATCAAGCGTTTCCACCTGCTGACTTCCCGATTCACACCACCATAACGTCCCGTCCTCGCGGCTGTCGGGACGAATAAAAAGCACCTGTTTCATAGCATTCGACTTTTGTTATTCAATCATTCGGTAACGACGCTGCCACGTCAAAATCTCGCCGACTTCGTTATTCACCTGAAGCTGGCTGACAATGCGTAGCGTCAAATCATCGGTATTGCCGGTATAGTTAACGCGGAAATATCGGCTGTTGATGGACATCTGCTCCGCAACACGCGGCAAATCGTCTTTAAGCTGCGGGAAGTTTTGTTCCAGCATCTTGCTGAAGTCCTCAATGTTTTCCCAACCGGCTTCAGGCCGCGCTTCAATCATGCGCGCCGCATCATCTTCCGTGAGTTTTCCGGGAAACATCGCCGCCAAAACGGCCGCCTGTTCCAGGCTGAGCGTATTGACGTCCACTTTGCTCGCGGAGTCCGGCAACGCACACAGCAGCTTGCTCACTTTGGCGTACGTAACGGCAGGAAACGCGGGCAACAGCTTGATCTCTGCGATGTTGCGCATCATCTGGTTGGCGGGCTGTCTGGCCGGAACCACTCCCGCCCAGGCATCGCTCTCCGCCCCCTCTTTGGCCGTTGTTGTATCGCCATCGAGGTAGTCCACCAGTTGCAAATAGATCTCTTCGGCGGTCGTCAAACTGACGCCGCTCTGCGTCAGGATCTGCTCAACACTCAGCTCCTTAAGCGGTTTTTCCGCTACCGCCGGGGCATCTTGCCCCTGAGCCTCTTTCTCTTCGGCAAGCAGGTTATTGACGTTGAAGCAGGTTTGCGCGTCTTCCACCTGGCTCACTACCGTGTAATCTTCCCCATGGGTTTCCAGCGGTTGATGCCAGTCGCCGTCGGGTGCCAGCGCTTTACTTTCGCCGCTGGCGTCGGTCTGTAGCCTGTCCTTCACCACCTTTTCCTGCGCCTGCATGGCCCAGCGCAACTGCTGTTGGCTCACCTGGTAGTGGGTTTTCTGCAGGTTACGGCAGAACTGCTGGCTAATTTTGGCCGCCAGCGCCGACATCATGACCAGCAGGATCAGCACCACCAGCAGGGCCACGCCTTTCTGTTTGCGTAATGGGCTCATCATTTACCTTCCGGTACAGCGTGCGGTTTCGTCTGCGCGGCAGGCGCGGCGTCTGTCGACGGTGTTGACGTATCGGCGCTGTCTTTCGATGCTGGCGCGTCGGCATTGTCTTTCGGCGCGGGAGCTGCCGCATCCGGCATGTCCCCCGGCGTCATAAATACCCAGCGCCAGGTTTCGCCCTCTTTCATGGTCAGCGTCAGCTCTACGCCGTCTGGCTGATGAGAAGCGTCCGTCCACTTGTTTAACCAGCCTTTGCTGTAAAAACGCCAGGCCACTGATTTCACGTCGCTGACTATCGGCACCTCTTCGGGCTTGACCTCCGCCGGGCTATCGATAGCAGGCCAGACATCGCGATACAAACGCCCTTCAGCCAGCCGCCAGCGCACACGCTCAAGCTGCACTGAACCACTCACGCCATTCAGCGTGGTCAGTTCAAGAGCATCGCCATCCTGGAGGAATACGGTTGGCTCATTACGCGGCGCACGCGCCTGAAGCTGAAAGAAATCGCGCTCCATCAGACTCCAGGCACGCTGAAGCTGATTAAGCTTCGCCGTACTGGATTCCGTCGCGGAACTGGTGCGCATCGCCCCGTCCAGAATTTGCCAGGCCAGGGTGCTGATCACCGCAAAGATTGTCAGCGCAATCATGACCTCCAGCAGGGTAAATCCGCGCTGGCGTTGTCTGTTCTTCACTGGCTTTCTCCTGGCGGAATAATCTGTAACGTCATGACTGGCTGGCTTTCGTCGCCTTCCGCATAGACCCGTATCGCGTTAGCCCAGCCGTTATCCGCCGTCTTGACCCGTTGTTTGCGCCAGTTCCAGTTGCGCCCGCCCATCATCTCCGTCCCATGCTCTTGCGCGTCGGGAAAATCGCTTTTGCTAAGCTGCGCTTCCGCTAACTGGTTTTCCGCCACCCAACTGGCCTGTAACGTATCCGCAAGACCATGGGTGAAACGCACATTGAGGGTGACTGAGTTCATCAGCGCCAGCGCGGCGGTGGAGAAGATGACCAGTGCCACCATCACTTCCAGCAGCGTCATGCCTTGTTGTTTTTTCTTGCCGTTAGCCATCATTTTCTACCGATACGGGCACCGCCCCTTGCGACACCACGCGGAAATGGTGCTGCTTGTCGTCACTTTGCAGCATCAGCGTGAATCGACTGATTTCACCGTCCGGCAAAAAGACCACCTGCGGATCGGCATCCTTCGTGGCAGCCAGGCGTTGCGGCATGAGCGAAACGTGCATATCCTGTGGAAATTCGCCCTGAGTGGTAATACGACCGGCGGATAAAGGTACCCAGTGACGCTCGCCGTTTTTATCTTCCAGCGTCACCAGTTGATAATTATCCGTTGTGACCACCAGCCCCACGATATTTCCGTCCATCACGGCACGGTCAGAACCATAATCAACAAGGGCTTTTAATTGCTGGCCAAATATATCCGCACCGCTGCGTGAAGGAATGGTTGACACCACCATCATGGCGCAACTGGCAAATATCACCAGCGCCAGAATAATTTCCAGCAACGTAAAGCCTCGTTGTTTTTTCATTATTTCGATTTTTTATCGAGAGACCAGTTGGTAATGTCATCGGCGGTATTCGCTTCACCGTCCGGCCCGGCGGAAAAGACATCTACAGCACCGTGTTCACCGGGACTGACCAGCAGATAATCGCTGGCCCACGGGTCCTGCGGCAGGCGACGAATATAGCCATCAGCGCGGTAGCCGTTCGGAATGGGCGCGATTTCAGGTTTGGTCACCAGCGCCTGGAGGCCTTGTTCGGTAGTGGGATAACGGTGGTTATCCAGCTTATACATATCCAGTGAACCTTCGAGCGCCACAATATCGCTGGTCGCCTTTTGCACGTCCGCTTTTTCTTTATTGCCCATTAAATTGGGCACCACCATACTGGCAAGTACGCCGAGAATAACAATAACCACCATTAATTCGAGCAACGTGAAGCCCGCCTGGCGAGCCAGGTATTTTCGTTTCATAGCCATGATTTAACCTACCATATTATTAAGTTGCAGAAGCGGTTGTAATATTGACAATACGATAAATAAAACGATTGTCGCCATTGTGACCACCAGCGCCGGTTCAAATACCGACAGCGTTAATGTAATTCGGTGCTGTAATCCTGATTCCTGGTTTTCCGCTGCGCGGTCCATTAAGTTACCTAATTCGCCGCTCTCCTCGCCGGAGGCAATCATATACAGCATGGTGGGCGGGAATAATTTCGCCTGTTCCAGCGCCGCATATAATGTCGCCCCCTGGCGAACGGTATCCGCCGCCTGCTCCAGCACCTGCCGGGCATAAAGATTTTCGATACCGTCCATGGCGATATACATCCCGTCCAGCAGCGGAACGCTACTCGCCTGCAAAATACTTAGCGTGCGAATATAACGGGCGCTGTTAATGGCGCAGACCAGCTTTTTGATCGGCGCGCCGTTAACCAGCCAACGGTGCCACTGAAATTGGTTTTTCGCGTTTTTAAGCCACGCCTTAAAGCCGATAATGCCTCCCGCCAGACTGCCTGCGATGTAGATCCCAAAGGCCTGCAGGAAATCGCTCACTGCAATCAGCGTGCGGGTGGTTACCGGCAACTGTTGTTTCATATGGGTGAACTGCTCAATGACCTGCGGAACCACGGCCACCAGCAAAATGCTGATCACCGCAATCGCCACCACCGTCAGAGTAATCGGGTAGACCATCGCCTGCGTCAGCTTGCTTTTCATCTTCTGGCGTTGCTCGTTATATTCCGCCAGTTTTTCCAGCACGTCGCCCAGATGGCCGGTTTTTTCCCCCGCCATCACCAGCGTGCAGTAGAGCTTGTCAAAGGTGCGCGGAAACTGGCTGAACGCGTCAAACAGCGTATGCCCTTCGACGACCTTTTCGCGGATCTCCACGACCATTGCCGCCAGTTTTTTATCTTCGCTCTGTTTCGAAATCGCCTTCAGGGCGCTCTCAAGCGGCAACGCCGCGTTCACCAGCGTTGAAAGCTGGCGGGTAAACATCGACAGTACCGGCGTGGAGAGTTTTGTCCCGGTTTTCGCCGCGCCGGATGCCGCTTTCTCGCGGGTTTCGTTGATACTGACGGGCATCAGTTTTTGCTCACGCAGCATCTGGCGAACCTGTTTTTGCCCCTCAGCCTGCAACGTGCCGCGCTGGGTTTTCCCTGCGGCGTCCGTTGCCGTCCATGCGTAGAAGGCCATTATTCATCGCCTCCACGCTCGGCGGTCACGCGCATGACTTCTTCCAGCGACGTTACGCCGTTCACCACTTTCAGCAGACCGTTTTCTCGCAGGCTATAGGCCTGTTTAAACAGTTGCGTTTCGATAGACATTTCATCTTTATCTTCATGGATGGCGCGGCGCATGGCGGAGTCGACCACCAGAAATTCGTGGATCCCGGCGCGGCCCTGGTAGCCGCTCTGGCGGCAATGCTCACAGCCCACCGCACGAAAAATCGCTTTTGGCGGCGTCTCCATAAAGCTGAACAACGCGTGCTCATTGTCATCCAGCGGACTGGTGGTTCGGCAGTGCGTACACAGCCGACGCACCAGACGCTGGGCAATGACACCAAGCAATGATGAACCGATTAAAAAAGGCTCCAGCCCCATATCGCGCAGACGGGTAATCGCCCCTGCGGCGCTGTTGGTGTGCAGCGTTGACATCACCAGGTGACCGGTGAGCGACGCCTGCACCGCAATTTGCGCCGTTTCCGCGTCACGAACTTCCCCGATCATCACCACGTCCGGGTCCTGACGCAAAATGGCACGCAGCCCACGGGCAAAGGTCATGTCCACGCGGGGGTTAACCTGCGTTTGCCCCACCCCTTCCAGTTCGTATTCAATCGGGTCTTCGACGGTCAGAATGTTACGTTCATGACCATTCAGCGCCGACAGAATGGCGTACAGGGAGGTACTTTTCCCTGACCCCGTTGGCCCGGTGACAAGAATGATGCCGTGCGGGCGGTCAATCAGCTCTTTTAACTTCACCAGCTCTTCATCAATCAGCCCGAGCTTGTTGATGTCTGGCTTCAGATTGCTTTTATCCAGCAAACGCATGACCACCCGCTCGCCATACTGCGACGGAATGGTGGAGACACGCACATCGACCGCCTTACGGCCAATGCGCAGGGAAATACGACCATCCTGCGGCAAACGTTTTTCAGCGATATCGAGTTTGGACATCACCTTAATACGCGACACCAACAGCGGCGCGAGCTTGCGCGCGGGCTGTAGCACCGGGCGCAGCACGCCGTCAACGCGAAAACGGATGCTCAGCGTGCGTTCAAAGGTTTCAATATGAATATCCGACGCCCCCTCTTTCACCGCCTCGCCAAGAATGGCGTTGATCAGGCGGATCACCGGCGAGTTTTCGTCGTTATCCAGCAGATCTTCGTTGTCCGGGATCTCCTCGGTTAACGCCATCAGATCGATATCCGCATCCATGTCGTCAACCAGTTGTTGCGAGACGCCGCTGCTTTGCTGCCAGATCTTCGCCAGCATCTCGTCGAACGCTTCCGACGTCAGGGTCACCGGCATGAAAGAGCGTCCCAGCACCCGGCGCATCTCCAGCAACGCAAGCGCGGGGGTATCGCCACGGATATAGATCTCGTCGTTATAAAACAAGATACCGTTATCTTTCGCGTAACTGCTGCTGCAGAGATATTTACTCAGTTCGTCCACGTTGCCCCACCTTACTGTTTAAACGGGTTGTGGGACGCGCTGCCACTGGTTTGCACGGGGGCAACGCTGCTCGGCGTGGGGAATTCAGGCAGTACAGGACTATCCGCGTTTTCAATAATTCCCAGTTTATGCTCTTCCATACGCTGCTGCTGCCGCGCACGGAGTTGGTCATATTTCTCTTTTGTCGCCGCGCTGAAATTGTCGTCGTCGCGCAGCACTGTGGTATGGATAAAGACCATCAGATTACGTTTTGCCGAATCCTGCGAGGTGTAGCGGAACAACTGGCCCACCACGGGAATATCACCCAGCAGCGGCACTTTGGAGACCGACTGTTTAGTCACGTTTTCCATCAAACCGCCGAGCACTACTGTCTGGCCACTGTGCACCATCACTTCGTTGTTGATGGTGCGCGTGTTGAACGTTGGGCCGAGGCTGGCATCTTCCGTCGAGCTGTTATCTACGCTGGAAACTTCCTGCTCGATCTTCAGGTGGATCATGTCACCGTCGTTAATCTGCGGAACGATTTTCAGCTTGGTCCCCACGGTTTTACGCTCAACCGAGTTAAAGACATTATCGCCACTGGTAGTCTGCGAACCGGAAAGCACCGGCACATCCTGACCGACGTTAAACGACGCCTCTTTGTTATCCAGCGTCACCACGCTCGGCGTGGAGAGAATGTCGTTTTTGCCGTTGGTGGAAAGTGCGGTCATCAACGCGCCGAAATCGCCATTAAAGAAGCCGGTCGCCAGGCCCGTAAAGCTGCCGACGACTTTCGATTTCTTGATCTGGCTAATCGGCAGACCCGTTGAACCAAACTGTACGCCGCCGTGTTTACTGGTCCACTGCACGCCGAGATCCAGACCGTTACCGTCCTGTACTTCAGCGATAATGGCTTCCACCAATACCTGCGGACGACGAATATCCAGCTTGTCGATCACCTTCTCAAGCGAGTTCATCACGTTAGGTTGCGCGGTGATCACCAGCGAGTTGGTCGATTCGTCGGCGGTAATATTCAGATCGCTTGCCGCCGTCGCCACTTTGCTTTTCGTCGCGCCAGGTTTGTCTTTCAACTGTTCGCCAATCCCGGTCAGCACCGGCACCACTTTGCTGGCGTTGGCAAATTTGAGGTAGAACACTCGCGTGTTCCCTTCATTATTTTGCTCACGATCCAGTTGAGCGATCAGCGAACGCGTGCGTAAACGGGCGTCTTCTGAACCGCTGATCACCAGGCTATTGGTTTCGTCATCTGCCACCACTTTGGTGGTCAACTGTGGCGCACTCTGCCCTTTCTGCTCTTCGTTATTGAGATTATTCAACATCTCCGACAACTCTTTGGCAGAGGCAAAACGCAGGGGCACTATCTCACGGCGCTGAATGCCGTCTTTGTCCACGCGCTGTACCAGGTCGACCAGACGGTTTATCACCGAGGCTTTACCGGTTAACAGCAGAACGTTCGACGGCTCGAAATGGACCACGTTACCAATACCGGAGGCATCGTTGAGTTGACGCAGCAATGGCGCCAGTTCACGTACCGGGACGTTTTCCATCCGCACCACGCGGGTGATTATCTCATCGCCTTTGCCCGGGTTTTTGCTGTCGGCAAGCGGTACGCCCGCCGTGCGCGCCACGCTTGAGCGCACCACTTTGATCATACCGTTGTCCATTGGGATCACCGACAAACCGTACAGATCCAGCACGCTTAAGAAGAACTGGTAATACTCGTCTTCCGACAACACGTTATAGGTTCTGACCGACACCTGTCCCTGAACGGAAGGGTCGACCAGAATGGTTTTATTTAAATTACGACTCACCGTATCGATAAATTCACGAACATCGGTGTTTTTGAAACTGGCGCTAAAGTTGGCTGCAAGCAGCGAACCGGAATATAACGACAATGCGGTCAACGCCACGCACGCCCAGGGAAATTTCTTCATGTCTGTACACTTTTAATTGTTTAGAACATTAACCCGAATATTTTCAAGGTGAGCGTGACGTCTGACGACGACCTCCGCTTCTTTCATTTTCGACCAGTTGGCGAGAATATTTTTCGCCTGTTTTTCTTTGGTCATATCGACGGAATTTACTTCTACTGCCACATCTCCTTTTTCCAGCCCTGAATGACTGTAAAACTCGGAGGCATTTCTGGGATTAATGTTGTAACCTTCAAGTTGTCCCTTTTCGATTAACGGCTTTAACACCAGATAATCATCCAGATGCACACTTTCAGCGCCTGCATCTTTTGTCGATTTGGTTACCGGGCCGCTGTCAACGCCACCTTTAAAATAATCAGGCTTTTTTAGTGCCAGTACCTGCGAAGTACCTTCATAATTAACCACCACATTATCTTTATTGATTGCCTCTATATACGCATTGTTAAATCCGCTCAGGTTCTCACCTTCGCGGTAGCTCTTTTGTCCACCTTGAGTCTTAATAACGACAAAGGAGAGCCATGCTTCATCACTGCTGACGATACCTTCAATTTCGGCGGATAACGGCGCTTTCGTGGCCGCAGACGGCGTTTGCTGGCGCACTGCGGCGGTAAACAGCGCAAACGATTTTTCATCCTTGCGTGTTTGTTTCGGTGTGACATCCGCGTTCGCCATTTTATTTGACTGTTTTCGATAATCCTTAATGACCACATACCCTTGCTGGCCGCAAAAAATAAGCAGCACAAACATAATACAGGGCGTTATCCATCGGGATAGAAATGAGAAACTCATTATTCATCTGGCCTTTTGCATAGCGAAATTAAGCAGCGACTCACTGCGCCAATAAGTGAGACAAAGAGTAATTACCTGCCACAAAACTGACCACCGACTTTGCCGTTAACTTTAATACAGAAAAATATTGACCAATGATAATCTTGATGATAATCCGTCTGGAGAGGTTATTTTTACTCTGTGTTCAAATTGACCCGACGCATCGCATCCCTTACTTTCTGACCCCAGAGTTAATCATGCAAAGAGACGGTCAGTCGTTATGTATCAAAGTCATTTTAATTTTAATAACCCGCCCTTCAGGAAAATCACCCGTACCTCGGGTGATTTTTTTGTGCCGTATCATCAGGACATCTTTAACCTGTTGAAGGAGAAAACCCAACAGGCGGGAATTACTGGACTCTTTTGTAACGACGCCGTCCTGCTGTGCCAGTACAGCGATGCGCTGAAAAGTGCCAGTCACAACGTCCTTTCTGTTAATGCTTTCCCGAAATTGAGTGCCAGTAGCCTGCTGTACAAGCTCAATCCAGGGAGCAAAGAGAGTAAAACCCGCCTTCATGCGGTGGACGCCGTGCTGCACCAGTGGCGGGAAGAATCCGCTTCCCGCAAAGCGAAAAACAAAGTACTGGTGATTTCACACATCGAAGCCATGAAAGATAATTGCCGCGATGTGCTGGGAATGTTACTGACCCGGGCACAGGAACTTGAGTTTCCGTTGTCGATTGTGCTGATGGGCAGTGCCGATCAGGAAACGGTTCTGATGCGCCACTCCGGGCTCCAGGGGTATGTTCATACCCACCATGTGATTCGTTCTTTGACCTGCCGTGAAATGCTGAATTATGTGCAAGCGCAATGTGAAGAGCAGGGTTGTGAAACCTCACCGTTAGCCCCCGCCCGCGTACGCAAAATGCATGCGCTGACGAAAGGTCACGTGAGTCAATTCAATGAACTGGCGCACCTGGCGATGCTGGCGGCATGGACAGAACGCGCCGCTACGGTGGGGCCGCGTCATTTACGCCTGGCGGCGGGCGAGATCCTGCCCGCCAAAGCCCGCGGTAAGCGCCTGGCGACCGTCGGATTATTTGCTTCCGTCTTGTTCGCCGCCTGCGGCTGGTATCTGACGTCCTCAATCAGCGCCAGGCTGCCGATTCAACTGCCGGTTCCGGTAAGCTGGAAACAGCCATTGCCGAAAACGCAGGCGCCGGTGGTGCCTGTTATCGATAACGACATGGTCAATCAGCCCAATGCGATGCATCAGTTGTATGTCATGTGGGGTTACGACGCGTCGGTGGAAGATGCCCAGTGTCAGAACGCTGCGAAGGTCAATTTGACGTGTAAACAGGGGAATGCGCCGCTGGAGACGCTGGCGCACGAAGGGTATCCGTGGGTCAGTGAAATGAAAACCGGGAACCACCTTAACTACGCCGTGGTTGCGCGTGTCGGCAACGACTCACTGGATCTGCTGATGAATAACCGCACATGGCAAGTCAGCCGTAACTGGTATAACCAGCACGCGACCGGAAATTACACGCAACTGCACCGTCTGACGCCGGAAGGTAAAGACGCCATCAGCACGGCCAGCGACAGTAAAGATATGGCCTGGCTCGATCAGCAACTGAGTATCGCGCTCGCCCATCCCGAAACGCACTCGCAGAACTGGACGGCAGAAATGATGAAACGCACCCGCGAGTTCCAGCAGAAAATGAATCTGCATGTGGATGGCATCCCTGGCGAAGAGACGCTGATGCAATTAATGCGCGAAAACAACACCACGCCGAGCGTACTGATCCAGGCCTCGCAGAGCGCAACGGATGCGGCAACACAAGAGAAGAATTCCTGATGTCTACAATATGTCTCGCCGCACAGCGCAGCTACGTTACCGGGGAAGCGGTCTGGTTTTCCAGGCGTTTCCCCAGCCTGAAAAAAATGGCCGCGACAACCGTTTTATGGCTACTGGGTCTTGCCGCCATGCTGGTTGCCGGGGTGTACGCGCATATTTACTGGAACCTGCGACATCCTGCGCCTGACCCGGTTAAAGTCAGCACCGTCAAACCGGAAACGCAACTTTCAGATATGCATTATGTGTATGTGAGTAAACCATTCCCTCATCCGCAACCTAAACCTGTGCCGGTACATGAAGAGGTTCCCGCGCTGCAGGATATGCCAATGACTCGCGATGACGCTGACTGGCAACAGGCTCCGGACGGAAATATTCCGCACGATACCTCGCACGATATATTGCCGGGAACCGAAGCGCATGCTGAAACTCCCGCCAGCACGAATGCCCGCGAGAGTGATGACGATACATCATTAACAGAACTGTTTAAGCAGGCATTGAAAGAGCAGCAGCAGGATTATGCGCATGGGAAAATTCCCGCGCCGCCGGTTGACGAAACGCAGGATAATTCGCAGGTGACTTCGCGACAATATGTAAATGGCCAATCGCCACTGAGCGTAAAAGGCGATCGGCTGGAATAATCAGTATTTTTCAGGCAAGGCTGTAAGATTACGAAGTCGTCCATTTTCCACGACGATATAATTGCCTTTTTTCAGATCGGAAAGGATTTTAATAATGGTGCTGCGTGCCAGGTTAGTGTATTCCTGAATATAGTCATAGACGTTGATATCACGTTGATGATGAATAATCAGTTCATGAATTTCTAATAAAAATTCACGCACCACAGCATAAGCGCTGCGAGCGACCAGAACATCATCACGCTTACTCATAATACAAATATACCATGAGAGTACTTTGGTGAGTTCTTTCCATAAGTTTTTTTCCGTCATCAGACGGATGAACGCCTCTTTTTCAATGGAGCGTACGACGGTGTTACTGCGAACAAGGCCGTACATATGAGGAGAGTTATAGAACATAGCGGAGAGGCCAAAAATATACTGTCCTGCGACGGTAAACATACACAACTCATCTGAGTCGCGACGAAATTCCACTTCGCCGCTGACGATGATGTGAATACAGTCAGAATCAGAGGTCGTGATTTTTTGCCATTTTTTTAACGTTTTTTCTTCGCAACCAGAGGTGGCAGAAATAATGGCTTCCATTTCATGTTGAGGGCGCAGTTTTTTACCATAATTACTTAACATTGTTATACCCGCTTGAGATGATTAATTATTAAAGGCGAATGAATTCAGCCGCGAAGACTTACCGACAATCCTTTGAAATGAGAAATTACATTACGGCGAGAACGCGTCTCTGTTTGTCTATTTTATTTTCATCATTACATCGTACATTCTGTGTCAAGCATTTGTGCGAGTAATTTGAATGAGACAATTATAACTAGGATGAATTGATGTGACAGGATTTGTGAGTCCAATTAGAGACTCAATAATTTTTGCCTCAGACACACAGAGGAAGAATCACCCCTGCCCGTACTTTTCCAGTAGCGCTTCGGCAATCGCCTGCGTTTCTGCATCCGCCACGCCGTTCCATAACGCCGGGCGGAAGTGCATCTGGAACGCCATAATCACCCGCTTCTGTTCGCGCGGCGTCATCGTGGGTTTCACCTCATAGCCGTAGCGCGCCAGGAGATCCAGCAGTACGGCGGGCTCCACGGGGTCGTGCGGCGCCCGCCCGGCCAGATAAAACGTCACCCGCGCGGCGTCTGGCCACGCGCCAATGCCCTGTGCCGCCAGCTCCCGCCACGGAAAGAGCGGCCCCGGATCGTCCTTGCGCTGCGGGGCGATATCCGCATGCGCCACCACATTCTGCGGTTTAATGTCATAACGGGCGACTATCTCTTTCGCAAGCGGGATCAACGCCTGGATCTGCGCAGGCTCAAAGGGAGCGAAATATTTTGTCCCCGCCGACTGTTGCCATCCGCGATTCTCAAGTTCAATGCCGATTGAAGTGTCATTGATACGCGTGGCGCCTCGCCAGTAGCTGATCCCCGCATGCCAGGCCAGATCGTGCTCAGGTACAAGCTGCCAGATCCGCGGTTTGCCGCCATAAAGCGGAGGGACGGCAGGGACAAGGTAGTGCGAGCTGACGTTTTTATCCGTCAGCGTCGCCAGGGAAGAGTCAAAATCATCCGCGGTGTAATGGATGACCAGCACTTTGATACGCGGATACGCCGCCTGCGCCTGCCGACGGGTATCCAGTTGATAACCGGCTTTATCGACGATACCTTTCTCACCCGCACATCCCGCTAATAGCAGCGTGAGCGCGATGAGCCACAACACACGTCTCATCGGCGCGTTTTCACTGCCGTACCACTGACGCTCACCATCAGCATACTGCTGTCTTTGCCGACGGTTTCGTAATCGATGTCGATGCCAACCACCGCATCTGCGCCCAGGGCTTTCGCCTGTTCGCCCAGTTCCTGGAAGGCGATTTCACGCGCTTTACGCAACTCTTTTTCATAGGCACCGGAACGGCCACCGACGATATCGCGAATGCCGGCAAAGAAATCGCGGAAAATATTAGCGCCGAGAATCGCCTCTCCGGTCACTACACCGCAATATTCCACGATGTTCTGCCCTTCCAGCGTTGGGGTAGTCGAAAACTGCATGTTGTTCTCCTTATTTGCCTAAGCACTCGATCTCAAAAGCATTATCGAACCGATACGCTATCATTGAAAAGATATTATTCATTATCGTAGACAGCTTTTATGCAGAAAGCTTAATAAGGAAATCACTATGCGCTACCGCAAACTCTCCCTGCTTGTTCCCTGTGCGCTGCTTCTCAGCGCCTGTACAACGACCGTAACCCCCGCATACAAGGACAATGGTTCACGTAGCGGCTCCTGCGTAGAAGGCGGCCCGGACAGCGTGGCTCAACAGTTTTATGATTACCGCATCCAGCACCGTAACAATGACATTACCGCCCTTCGCCCTTACCTGAGCGATAATCTGGCGAAATTACTGACCGATGCCAGCCGCGATCAAAATCACAGCCAGTTGATGGGCAGCGATCCGTTCTCAAGCCGCTCTGCGCTGCCGGATAGCGCCAGCGTTGCCAGTGCATCGACCATTCCGAATAGTGATGCACGTAATATTCCGCTGCGCGTAGAGCAAAAACAGGGGACGCAAAGCTGGCGTGATGAAGTATTGATGATTAATGAAGGCCAGTGCTGGGTGATTGACGATGTGCGCTATGTGGGCGGCAGCGTTGATGCGCCAGCCGGTACCTTACGTCAGTCGATCGAGAACCGCTAACCCCCGGCTTGCCGGATAAAGCGTTGTAAACTGTAGCGCCATCCGGCAGCCTGGCGGCATGATAGCCAGAGGGCATTCTGCTTATTCTCTCACAGGCTTAAATCATAACCCCCATAAATTGTCTGGCATTCTGCATAGAATGCCGACAATTATTCTTGCCGGCCACCGGCTCCGCTATTTTGTGCTATGTTTAGTTATGAATGCGGTTTGCATTTAACTTTTAACGCATAAATATTGCATAACTATTCTGTCAAAGGTAGTATCTGCGGCTTCAATAGCTATCAGACTGCCAGTATACGAGTGTCAATGAGTATTCAATTAAACGGCATTAACTGCTTCTACGGCGCGCATCAGGCGCTGTTCGATATCACGCTGGATTGCCCTCAGGGCGAAACACTGGTGTTACTTGGCCCAAGCGGGGCGGGTAAAAGCTCGCTACTGCGCGTACTCAATCTGCTTGAGATGCCGCGTTCCGGCACGCTCACCATCGCAGGTAACCATTTCGATTTCACGAAATCGCCTTCCGATAAGGCAATTCGTGAGCTGCGCCAGAACGTGGGCATGGTCTTTCAGCAATACAATCTGTGGCCCCATCTCACGGTACAACAAAATCTGATTGAAGCACCCTGCCGCGTACTGGGTTTGAGTAAAGACCAGGCGCTGGCGCGCGCGGAAAAACTGCTGGAACGTCTGCGTCTGAAGCCGTACAGCGATCGTTACCCGTTGCACCTTTCCGGCGGTCAGCAACAGCGTGTGGCCATTGCGCGCGCGCTGATGATGGAACCCCAGATCCTGTTGTTTGATGAACCGACAGCCGCGCTGGATCCGGAAATCACCGCCCAAATCGTCAGTATCATTCGTGAACTGGCAGAAACCAACATTACCCAAGTGATCGTCACTCACGAAGTGGAAGTGGCGCGTAAAACCGCCAGCCGCGTGGTGTATATGGAAAACGGTCACATCGTAGAGCTTGGGGATGCGAGCTGCTTTGCAGATCCGCAGACCGATGCATTTAAAAACTATCTCTCTCACTAAGTTTCGGGACAATGACAATGAAAAAAGTTCTGATTGCCGCGCTAATTGCCAGTTTTAGCCTTTCTGCTACCGCAGCCCAGACTATCCGTTTCGCTACTGAAGCGTCGTATCCTCCGTTTGAATCCATGGACGCTAACAACAAGATCGTTGGTTTTGACGTTGATCTGGCGAATGCGCTGTGTAAAGAGATTGATGCGACCTGTACATTCACTAACCAGGCGTTTGACAGCCTGATCCCAAGCCTCAAATTCCGTCGTTTCGATGCGGTCATGGCAGGGATGGATATCACGCCGGAGCGTGAAAAACAGGTACTGTTCACCACCCCGTACTACGACAACTCCGCGCTGTTCATTGGTCAGCAGGGTAAATTCACCGGCGTTGACCAGTTGAAAGGCAAAAAAGTCGGTGTACAAAACGGCACCACGCACCAGAAATTCATCATGGATAAGCATCCGGAAATCACGACCGTTCCGTACGACAGCTACCAGAATGCCAAACTGGATCTGCAAAACGGCCGTATTGATGGCGTCTTTGGCGATACCGCCGTGGTGACTGAATGGCTGAAAGACAATCCGAAGCTGGCGCCGGTGGGCGATAAAGTCACCGATAAAGATTACTTCGGCACCGGTCTGGGCATTGCTGTCCGTCAGGGCAACAGCGAGCTGCAGCAGAAATTCAACACTGCGCTGGAAAAAGTGAAGAAAGATGGGACGTACGAAACCATCTATAACAAATGGTTCCAGAAGTAATCCTTGATGAATGAATTTTTTCCTTTAGCAAGCGCCGCCGGGATGACCGTCGGCCTTGCCGTTTGCGCACTGATCATTGGCCTGGCGCTCGCCATGCTCTTTGCAGTCTGGGAGTCAGCAAAATGGCGTCCGGTTGCATGGGCAGGTTCGGCGCTGGTCACGATTCTGCGCGGACTGCCAGAAATTCTGGTCGTGCTGTTTATCTATTTCGGCTCCTCTCAGCTTCTGTTGATGCTGTCGGACGGATTCACGATTAACCTCGGCGTTGTGCAGATCCCGCTGCAAATGCAGATCGAAAACTTCGACGTCAGTCCGTTTCTGTGCGGTGTGATTGCCCTGTCGCTGCTGTATGCGGCCTATGCCTCGCAGACTCTGCGTGGAGCATTGAAAGCCGTTCCGCTCGGGCAATGGGAATCGGGTCAGGCGTTGGGTCTGTCAAAAGCGGCGATTTTCTTTCGTCTGGTGATGCCGCAAATGTGGCGCCATGCTCTGCCGGGACTGGGTAACCAGTGGCTGGTTCTGCTGAAAGATACGGCTTTAGTCAGTCTTATCAGCGTCAACGACCTGATGCTGCAAACGAAAAGCATCGCCACCCGAACCCAGGAACCTTTCACATGGTACATCGTGGCGGCGGCTATCTATCTGATCATCACCCTCGTCAGTCAGTACATTCTCAAACGCATTGACCTGCGCGCGACACGTTTTGAACGGAGACCGGGCTGATGCTTGAGTATTTACCTGAATTGATGAAAGGGCTGCATACCAGCCTGACGTTGACCGTGGCGTCGATCGTGGTTGCGCTGATTCTGGCGCTGGTTTTCACCATCATCCTGACGCTGAAAACGCCCGTGCTGGTCTGGGTGGTTCGCGCCTATATCACGCTGTTTACCGGAACACCGCTGCTGGTGCAGATCTTCCTGATCTACTACGGCCCCGGACAGTTCCCGTCGCTGCAGGAGTATCCGGTTCTGTGGCATCTGCTCTCGGAGCCGTGGCTGTGCGCGTTAATTGCGTTATCCCTGAACAGCGCCGCGTATACCACGCAGTTGTTCTATGGTGCTATCCGCGCCATTCCAGAGGGCCAATGGCAGTCCTGCGGCGCGCTGGGGATGAGCAAAAAAGACACGCTGGCGATTCTGTTGCCCTACGCCTTTAAACGCGCCCTCTCCTCTTACTCTAACGAAGTGGTACTGGTCTTCAAAAGTACCTCGCTGGCGTACACCATTACGCTGATGGAAGTGATGGGACATGGTCAGTTGCTGTACGGTCGCACCTACGATGTGATGGTCTTCGGCGCGGCAGGCGTCATTTACCTGATCGTTAACGGCCTGCTGACGCTGCTGATGCGTTTGGTCGAGCGTAAAGCCCTGGCGTTTGAGCGTAGAAATTAAACCGTAAACTGCATAACGGTGAATCAACAAGACGGACAAGCCTCACAATTGTCCGTCTTTTTTTATCCATGAAAAAATAATTAATCGTTTTTATTGCATATAAATTCATTAAATGGCATTGTGAATTCGTACCGCAGACACGGTAAAAATCATAAGATTGACAGACGGGAGTTTCACAATGAAAAAGTTAGTTCTGGCTGCATTACTCGCAACGTTTGCAACTGGTGCCGCAGCGGCTGAAAAGATCAATTTTGGCGTTTCCGCCACTTACCCCCCTTTTGAATCGATGGATGCGAACAACAACATTGTCGGTTTTGATATCGATCTGGCGACAGCATTATGCAAACAAATGCAGGCTGAATGTACTTTTACCAATCATGCTTTTGACAGCCTGATCCCCGCCTTAAAATTCAAAAAATATGACGCGGTGATTTCGGGTATGGATATTACGCCGGAACGCAGCAAGCAGGTTTCATTTACCACGCCTTACTACGCCAACTCTGCGCTGGTAATTGCGAAAAAAGAGACCTACAAAACCTTCGCCGACCTGAAAGGTAAGCGTATCGGTATGGAAAACGGCACCACCCACCAGAAGTACCTGCAGGACAAACATCCTGAGGTAAAAACCGTGGCTTATGACAGCTATCAAAATGCGATTATCGATCTGAAGAATGGCCGTATTGATGGCGTATTTGGCGATACCGCCGTGGTGAATGAGTGGCTGAAAACCAACCCACAACTGGGCACTGCCACAGAAAAAGTGACCGATCCGCAATACTTCGGCACCGGTCTTGGCATCGCCGTCCGCCCGGATAACAAAGCCCTGCTGGAAAAACTGAACGGTGCGCTGGCCGCCATTAAAGCCGACGGCACCTATCAGAAAATCAGCGACCAATGGTTCCCGCAGTAAGACCGGAAATGAATAAAGCCGCGATAAGCTAACACCATTAGTTTAAGCCAATGAATTAGGGGAAACACCGGGATTTGGTTCCCGGAGGGACGCCAAACCCGGTGGTCGCCCCGGGTATCCCGGTCTTAAAATAGCGGTGTTACGTGAAAAGCGGCTTTATGATTGTCTGACCAGCAGCGTCAACACTTCATAATGGGCGGTATGCGGGAACATGTCGAAAAGCTGGACGCGTTCAATGCGATAGCCCGGTAATTCACCGATATCTTTCGCCATTGTCTGTGCATTACAACTGGAATAGATAATGTATTCCGGCGCCATCTGGCTTAAATAATCACACAGCGCCTTGCCAATACCGCGACGCGGCGGATTGACCAGCACCAGTTCGGGTACGCCCCCCTGAGTGGTAGCAAATTGGGTTGAGTCCAGCGCCTGAAAATGCAGATTCTGTAATCCTAATTCGCGGGCGGATTGCTTTGCGCAGGCGATGGCCTCCGGGGCGATTTCAATGCCAGTAAGCGTCATCTCCGGTGTCGCGCAGTGCAGACCAAACCCGCCAACGCCACAGAACAGATCCCACATATGATTGACCGGAAGCTGTCGCACCCAGTCACGCGCCGTCGCATATAATTGGCTTGCCACCACGGGGTTAGTCTGGAAAAAACTCTGCGGACGGATCCACAGCGGTACGCCGTTAAAACGTTCCGCCAGCGCCTGTTGCTCAGTCAGGAAGATTTCCGTCTCCCCTTCCATAATAGCCATATGCACAGGCTGAATATTCGCGGTAATGACGTTCAGTTGCGGCAATTGCGCCAGTAGCCACGGCAACGCCGCACGCAATTGCCCGAGTTTAGCCTCTGAACGCAACACAAAACGCAACATCATGCCGCCATCTTGCTGGCTTTGCGTCAGCAGGATGTATTTCAGTTCGCCGCGTTTGCGCGCCACATTGTAGGGCGTCAGACCGGCGCGGGCGATAAACGGTTTCAGCGTCGCAAAAATGGGGGCGAAAGAGGCAGGATACAGCGGGCAATCGCAGAGATCTTCCGGCGTGCCGTCACGATGAAGCATCCCCAGCAGCGGTTTCTCCACGCTGCCGCTGACCACCATTTTCGCCTTATTGCGAAATCCCTGCTCAGGGCCGCTGACAGGCGCACACCACTCGGTGACCGGGCGTTCGGCCAACAAGGTGTGCAGATCGGCTATTTTTGCCGCGAGTTGCTCGCTTATCGGCGCTGTTATCCACTGACAAGAGCGGCAGCGACCTGCGTCATAGAGTGCGCAGTGCATAAGAAAACCTTCAAATTACCAGGGCGGTGATTATACACATTATTGCAGACGGAAGAACCGGCGGCTGGCGGGGGGAATAAACAGCAGCAGCAAAACCAGCATATCGGGCAGTTTTTGCATCACCAGGGTACGCAGGATCTCACGCTTTGACTCGCCTGCAATGCTAAACAGCTCTGGATAGCCGTACCCCAACGAGGCCGCCCACAGATAACCGGTCGCAATGACCTGGGTCAGCAGATAGACCCAGCGGGCCCAGTTGCGCCCTTTGACTAATGAAAACGCGCAGAAAATTTCGACAAATACCAGTACCAGACTCCCCAAAAAGACCAGGGTCAGGTTCCATGTCTGCACGCTGCGATGAATAAATTCAACGATTCCCGGCACGCCAAGCGTGTTAAAAATCATCAGCAAGTCAAGGCCGCGGATCATAATAATGGCGAGCGCCGCCACCTGCACCAAAGCAGGAACATTAAGGCGAGCATGTGATGAGGCTGATTTTTTAAAAAATCCCAACGCGTTCTCTTCCGTGAAAGCAATGCCGCGACAAGCGCGGCAGAGTGTAGCCAGGTGGGCAGATTTTAGTTTCTTCAGCCGCGTCTTGCACGCTGGATATCGCGGATCCGTTGTTTTTCCATACGCGCCATCAGATACCAGGCGATAAATCCGACAATTCCGACCACCCCAAGGATCAGGGTCGCTAAGGCGTTTATTTCCGGGTTAACCCCCATTCGTACACTGGAGAAAACCAGCATCGGTAGGGTCGTCGCACCAGGACCGGAGACAAAGCTGGCGATAACCAGATCGTCAAGCGAGAGCGTGAAGGCCAACAGCCAGCCGGAGATCACCGCAGGCATAATCATTGGCAAGGTGATCACGAAAAACACTTTCAAGGGTGTGGCGCCAAGATCCATCGCCGCCTCTTCAATCGATTGATCCAGTTCGCGCAACCTTGAAGAAATTACCACCGCCACATACGCGGTACAAAAGGTGACGTGCGCCAGCCAGATAGTCAACATGCCACGATCCGCCGGCCAGCCGATTGCGTGTCCCAACGCCACAAACAGCAACAGCAATGACAGCCCGGTAATGACGTCTGGCATCACCAGCGGCGCGGTTATCATAAACGCAAACCCGGTGGAGCCGCGAAAACGGCCAAAGCGAACCATCACCACGGCGGCGATGGTGCCGAGGATCACCGCCATGGTAGCCGCACAGGCGGCAATGGTCAGACTCAGAGCGACCGCGCTCATCATCGCTTCATCGTGGAAAAGCTCGCCGTACCAGCGCGTAGACCAGCCCGCCCAGACCGTCACCAGTTTGGAACTGTTAAAGGAGTAAATAACCAGCATCAACATCGGCGCATACAGGAAGGTAAAGCCGAGCACCAGAATGAAAATTCGCCAGGGCGAACGGACTACCGGTAAGTTGTTCATCCGTGTTCCCCCACGCTTTTTTGCTGATGTTTATGGAACCACATGATCGGGACGATCAGCAGTAACAGCATGATGATGGCCACGGCGGACGCGACCGGCCAGTCACGGTTGTTGAAGAATTCCTGCCATAACACGCGGCCAATCATGATGCTGTCCGGGCCGCCGAGCAATTCAGGGATCACGAACTCCCCAACCGCCGGGATAAAGACCAGCATCGACCCGGCTATAATGCCGCCCTTGGTCAGCGGTACAATGACGCTAAAGAAGGTTTTCAACGGTTTTGCCCCTAAATCCAGCGAAGCCTCCACCAGCGAATAATCAATACGCGTTAGCGCGGTATAAATCGGCAACACCATAAACGGCAGATAGGCATACACAATCCCAATGTACACCGCCAGATTGGTGTGCAGAATCGTCAACGGCTGATCAATAACCCCCAGCCACATCAGGAAGTTATTCAGCACCCCGTTGTTTTTCAGGATCCCCATCCAGGCGTAAACACGAATCAAAAACGAGGTCCATGACGGTAAAATCACCAGCAACAACAGGATGTTGCGCGTCGAAGATTTGCTGTGCGCCACCGCCCACGCCAACGGATACCCCAGCAGTAAACAGCAGAGTGTCGAAATCCCTGCCACCTGCAGTGATTGCAGATACGCGTCAAAATAGAGCGGATCGTCCGTTAATTGTAGGAAGTTCCCCAGATTTAGCGTGACAGACAACTGCCCGTCAGCCCACTCCATCAGATTGGTATACGGCGGAATCGCCCGCGCCATCTCCGACAGACTGATTTTAAAGACAATCAGAAAAGGCAGCAGAAAGAACAGGACAAGCCAGATATAGGGCAGCGCAATAGCCATCTTGCGCCCATGTTTCATTTGCATACGCGACATAAACAGCGTGAAGTTGCTGTGTTTGTTCACGCGTGCCGCAGGTTCAAGTGTACTCATCTTCGCTCCTTAAACCGTCAACACCACGCAGCTATCCGCATCCCAACACAGACGCACTTCATCGCCCCAGGTGGGTAAACCTTTGCGATAGCGGTGTTCATTCTGTAACTGGGCGCTGATCATCTGGCCGCTTTTCAAACGCACATGATAAATGGAGAGATCGCCGAGATAGGCAATATGTACCACTTCACCCACGGCAAAATTGTAGCCATCTGCCGGTGGTGCCTCGCACAGCATGATCTTTTCTGGACGAAGCGCGACATATACCGGCACGTTATCGACAACCGACGCATCGGCATCCACCTTTAAGGGATGTACCAGCCCCGGAGAGTCGATCACCAGCCCATCTTCCTGACGGTCTTTCAGCAAGCCCTCAAAGACATTCACGGAACCGATAAACTCCGCGCTATACCGGGTGGTCGGATGTTCATAGATCTCTTCCGGCTCGCCAATTTGTACGAACTTCCCGCGATTCATGATCGCAATGCGCCCGGCCATGGTCATCGCTTCTTCCTGGTCATGCGTTACCATGACGCAGGTCGCGCCCACTCGTTCAAGGATATCGACCACTTCCAGTTGCATCCGGTCACGCAGTTTTTTATCCAGTGCGCCCATGGGTTCGTCGAGCAGCAGTAACTTCGGACGCTTAGCCAGACTGCGCGCCAGTGCCACGCGCTGACGTTGCCCACCCGAAAGCTGGTGCGGCTTACGTTTGGCAAACTCCTGCATGTGCACCAGCCCCAACATTTCAGTCACGCGCGCGTCAATTTCGCCCTTTGGCAGCTTGTCCTGCTTGAGGCCGAACGCAATGTTCTGCTCCACCGTCATATGTGGAAACAGCGCATAAGACTGAAACATCATATTGATCGGGCGCAGATAAGGCGGGACATGCGCCAAATCAACGCCATCCAGGATGATTTGTCCGGTGGTCGGTTGTTCAAAACCCGCCAGCATACGCAGCAGCGTGGATTTCCCGCAGCCCGATGCGCCAAGTAATGCAAATATTTCGCCTTTATAGATAGTGAGATTGACGTCATCCACAGCATTCTGACCGTCATATGACTTGGTCAGATTGCGGATTTCAAGAAGCGGCGTTAGCGCTTTACGGATTTTCGCCTGCGGGCGGGGGATTGACTCATTCACGGGGTGCTCTCCGGCATAAAACAAAAAAACAGTGCAAATTACGCACCATCACGGTGCGCATTGCCGGGTAGCGTGCGAGTTACCCGCCCCACAAAACCCACTGTTCTGCAGGACGGGTACGCGCGTTACCGGGCAATAACCTCAAACGCTTATTTACCGCTCTTCACCTTGGTCCAGGCACGTGTACGAACACGGTCGATCTTCGGATCCTGAACTTTCAGCGTGAACATTTTTGCGCGTACATCCGCTGGCGGATAAATGCCCGGGTTATCACGGACTTCCGGGCTGACCAACGTCGTCGCTTCTTTGTTAGCGTTAGCGTAGAACACATGATCGGAAATGTGAGCAATCACATCCGGGCGCAACAGATAGTTGAGGAACTGATAAGCCTCCTCTTTATTCTTCGCGTCAGCAGGCATCGCAAAGACGTCAAAGAACGCCATCGCCCCCTCTTTCGGGATTGAATAGGAAATATTTACGCCGTTTTTAGCTTCTTTTGCACGGTTAGCGGCCTGCCAGACATCCCCAGCCCAGCCAATTGCCACGCAAATGTCGCCATTGGCCAGATCGTTGATGTATTGCGAGGAATGGAAGTAGCGAATATTGGGACGCAGCTTCAGCAACAGCTCGGTTGCCGGGCCGGTATAATCATCTGCTTTCGTACTGTTCGGATCTTTACCCAGATAGTTCAGCACCGTCGAAAACACCTCTTCAGGCGCATCCAGGAAAGAAACACCACAGCTTTTCAGCTTCTCGAGATTTTCAGGTTTAAAAATCAGATCCCAGCTATCCACCGGGGCATCTTCCCCCAGCACCGCTTTCACTTTATCGACGTTGTAGCCAATGCCGGTCGTCGCCCACATATACGGCATCGCAAATTTATTGCCCGGATCATGCTTGGCAACCAGCTTCAATAATTCAGGATCGAGGTTTTTCCAGTCAGGAAGTTTGCTTTTATCCAGAGGTTGAAACACACCCGCCGTTAACTGACGTTCCATAAAACTCGCGGATGGCACCACCAGATCAAAACCGGTACTCCCGGCCATCAACTTACCTTCAAGGACTTCATTGGAGTCAAACACGTCATAGATAACTTTAATGCCTGTCTCTTTTTCAAAATTAGCCACCGTATCCGGGGCGATATAATCAGACCAGTTATAGATATGAAGGGTTTTTTGTTCAGCAGCGAGCGTGCCGACAGAGACGGCCATCAAAGCGCCCGCAACCAGACCCGATAGCCATTTTTTATTTAAGGCGGTCATAATCTCTTTCCTTATGAAAATCCGTTAACAAACGAATCAATATTGTCACATTCTAAGATATGCAAAAAACATGCATATTTTTTCATCCGACACAGGTAAAGAAGAGTCGACTCTCCCCCTGCCGTCATTGCTCGCGATATAAAAGCCTCGCAAGAATAACTTTAGCCAGGGTTTGAGACTATAGCTCAGATTAAAAAACGCCTTTTATCAATTTTTTATGCAGGATTTGTCTATGACGTAAAGCGAAACAGCCGGAAAGGAAGTGAATAATTCTTTAAGAAAAGGTTAAATACAGCATAACACAATGAAAACAGTAGCCGCTTTGGCAGCGGCTGCTTTTTTTTAGAAGGGATCAGTGAAGAAAATGGTTTTCAGCGCCATTTTTTTGCGCGTCTTCCTCAGCGCTGAACAGAAGTTGGTGCGCCCCGGCTTCCAGGATAACCATTGAGATCTGTTCTTCGCTCTGACGAACAAACCACTCGAACTGTTCGTACGTCACCCCCGGCATCACGGATAACGATTGGCAGACCACCAGTTTTGGCAGATTGTCATCCTGCATGTCGAGAAACGCTTTCACGGTTAACGAACTGGCGTTAATCGCGGATAAATCGGCCGCCAGCGGCAACAGCGCGGAAGGTCTGACTTCCGCCATGGCAGAGAACAGCAGCGTGTTATCCACCAAATCAATTTTTGCGTCGTAGATGCCATCGAAGTTCTGCATATGCGGTAAATGCAGCGCCTGACAAGTATCACATTCAAAAAAACTCATGCCCAGGTCGTCGAGCCATTGACGCAACGTATCCAGAGTGGGAACGACCAGTGATGTCATAATAATGTGCTACCTCTTACGATGAAAAAATACCGGGCACAGCTTACGCAAAAAGACCGCGTCATACCACGATCAGGTACAATATTGAGATTAGCCGCCCGTTTTAAGGCAAAATTCGGCTGTCGCGTGACGTTCAATCCACTGGATCATTCGCCCGGCAATATCAACCCCTGTGGTTTTCTCGACGCCTTCCAGGCCTGGCGATGCGTTCACTTCCATCACTAACGGCCCGCGCTCGGCACGCAAAATATCGACACCCGCGACATCCAGCCCCAGCGTTTGCGCAGCCTTAATGGCAATCTCTCGTTCACGTGCCGTAATGTTGGCGATGCTGGCAACGCCGCCACGATGCAGGTTAGAGCGAAAATCGCCCTCTTTTGCCTGTCGTTCGATCGCCGCCACAACCTCATCGCCCACCACCAGACAGCGAATATCGCGACCTTTGGCTTCCGCAATATACTCCTGCACCAGAATATGCGCGTTAAGCCCGCGAAAGGCGTCAACCACGCTCTCTGCCGCCTGACGCGTTTCTGCCAGCACAACGCCAATCCCTTGCGTTCCCTCAACCAGTTTGACCACCAGCGGCGCGCCGCCAACCATCTCGATCAGGTCATGGGTGTCGTCCGGTGAATGGGCGATTCCGGTAATGGGTAAATCAATCCCTTGCCGGGCAAGTAACTGTAACGAACGCAGTTTGTCGCGCGCGCGGGTGATCGCCACGGATTCATTAAGCGGATAGCTGCCGAGCAGCTCAAACTGACGCAGGGACGCCGTGCCGTAAAACGTAATCGCAGAACCAATACGCGGAATGACCGCATCATATTGAGGAAGCTGGCGACCTTTGTAATGAATGGACGAGCCAGCCGGACTGACGTTCATATAGCAGGAAAGGGGATCGAGAATATCAACCAGATGGCCGCGTTTCATCGCCGCCTCTCGCAGGCGTTTACAAGAATAGAGCGTTCCGTCCCGGGACAAAATGGCAATTTTCACCCTGCACCTCTCTGAAAGACCTGGTAAAAGCCTGCGTATCATACACTGGGTTATGGCCTTTAGCGCGTCGCCCAGCCTTGTTTATGTAAATATTCCAGAATGAAAGGTCGGTTTTCTTTAATGATGGTACGCCGAATATGGTCGCTCCAGGTATCGCGGCGCGCGTTGCTGTCTCGCGTCTGATAATAGTGCGCAATCTGCTCGTCATAGTGCGCTAATAAAGAAGCATCCATCGGCTGATACTGATTCTCGTGAACAATCAACCCGGCAGGCAAACGGGGTTTAACCCCAGGATTATCGGCGGGCCAGCCGAGACACAAGCCAAACAGCGGCAGCACGTGTTTTGGCAATTTCAGCATTTCCGTTACCGCCTCAATATTATTACGCAGCCCCCCAATGAACACCCCGCCCAGCCCCAGAGATTCTGCGGCGGTCAGCGCATTTTGCGCCATCATCGCGGTGTCGACCACACCCAGCAATAACTGCTCCGCGAGGCCTAACTGGGCGTCGGGGCAAATCTGTAAATGGCGATTAAAATCCGCGCAAAACACCCAGAACTCGGCGGCCTGCGCCACGTGTTTTTGCCCACCGGTTAAGTTTACCAGCGCTTCACGACGTGTTTTATCGGTAATACGGATGATAGAACTGCACTGCAAAAAGCTGGAGCTCGACGTTCCCTGCGCGGCGGCGATGATCGCCTCACGCTGCGCATCGGAGATCGCTTCATCAGTAAAATGGCGAATAGAACGGTGACCGCACAGTAAATCAATGGTTGGAGTCATGAGGTTTTTCTCTGTCAGAACGGGATGAGGTGTCGGGGGTACGTGTCATCAGTTGCGGAGCGAGTCGTTGCGCGATTCGCCACATCAGCACGACTGCGGCAGGGATCATGAGCAGGACGCCAATAAAGATCATCGCTATTTCAGCCAACGAGGTGTTGAAAGGTGCAGGCAGTGTGAGAGTGTGATTGAGCGATAACAAGGCCAGCGCCAGTATTACCATACCGAAAAACTCCAGTATCAACACACTTTTGGGTAGCGCGCCAATCGTCCGCATATGATGTCTCCCGATGAACGGATGCTCATTGTAAAACTTTCGGATATGACTTGCTTAACAGATATAGCCTAAAGATATCAAAGCAACAGGTGCAACCTGCTTTTAATCATCACCATTTAGCGGCATCATGATGGGATTCGCCGTCAGGCTCAGTAAGTTCGAGGAGAGAAACAATGTTTACCGTAATTTTCGGTCGTCCAGGATGCCCCTATTGCGTACGTGCCAAAGAACTGGCAGAGAAATTAAGCAATGAGCACGACGATTTCAACTACCGTTATATCGATATTCACGCTGAAGGGATCACGAAAGCGGATCTGGAAAAGACGGTCGGTAAACCGGTTGAGACCGTGCCGCAGATTTTTGTCGATCAAAAACACATCGGCGGTTGCACCGATTTTGAAGCGTGGGCAAAAGAGAACGTCAATCTGTTTGCCTGATGCGACGTAACGCCCTCATCATGAGGGCGTTATTCGCTTTTCTTGCGCCGCGGGTCAAACAGACTGCTAATAAATAAAAAGCAGAGAGCCCCAAGCGCGCACCAGAACACCGCGCTAAACAGCCACGCAAGCTCCTGCCACAAAGAGCGGGTTGGTGTAAAATACAACCGCATGAGCAACAGACAACAGGGCGCCGCCAGCATCGCACCAAACAGGGGTTTGATCACTTCCCTGCGATGAGACCAGAAACTGGCCACCGCACCGGGTAGCGTAAAAAACAGTAACCCAATCTCAGGGTGACCCGAGGCCCGAAAGGCACCTTTTACGTTCATCACTAATGAAAGACACACCACTATAAAGAGTACAAAGCAGCAGACAGCGCCTGCCCAACCTTGTTTATGTTTCAATCGTTCCTCCTGACACTCTCTCTATCGAACACTCTTTTCGCCCGAAGGCGTCCAGTCAGATAAAGTCATTCGGCATTCCATGCCAAAACACGCCCACACGATTCTTATAGCCGTTGATACGTAATGAGATTAAACTAACCGCATAAATTGCTTTGTTGCTTTTATTTTGGAGGCTGTGCACGATGCCGTCGCCCCTTAATTCATGGCAAAAACATTAGCGTAAATTGTCATTTCTTTCAACAGCTTACTAGTAAACAAGAAGTTAGTCTCCGTGAATATAAACGTCGCAGATTTGTTAAATGGGAATTACATCCTGTTATTATTTGTGGTCCTTGCGCTTGGCCTGTGTCTGGGCAAGTTGCGCCTGGGATCGGTCCAACTCGGTAATTCCATTGGCGTTTTAGTCGTCTCTCTATTATTAGGGCAGCAGCACTTCAGTATTAACACTGACGCCCTGAATCTCGGTTTTATGCTGTTTATTTTCTGTGTCGGCGTGGAAGCCGGGCCTAACTTTTTTTCCATTTTTTTTCGCGATGGGAAAAACTATCTGATGTTAGCCCTGGTGATGGTGGGTAGCGCCCTGCTGATCGCCTTAGGGTTAGGTAAGCTGTTTGGCTGGGACATCGGCCTGACGGCCGGTATGCTCGCCGGTTCAATGACCTCCACGCCGGTGCTTGTCGGTGCGGGCGACACGCTGCGCCATTCCGGAATGGCGAGTTCCCAACTTTCTGCCGCGCTGGATAACCTGAGCCTGGGCTACGCGCTGACCTATCTGATAGGCCTGGTCAGTTTAATTGTCGGCGCCCGCTACCTGCCGAAACTCCAGCACCAGGATCTGCAAACCAGCGCCCAACAGATCGCACGCGAACGCGGCCTGGACACTGACGCCAACCGTAAAGTCTATCTGCCGGTTATCCGCGCTTACCGCGTGGGGCCGGAACTCGTTGCATGGGCCGACGGAAAAAATCTGCGCGAGCTGGGTATTTATCGTCAGACTGGCTGTTACATTGAGCGGATCCGCCGTAACGGTATTCTGGCAAATCCCGATGGCGATGCGGTGTTGCAAATGGGCGATGAAATCGCGTTAGTGGGCTACCCTGACGCCCATGCCCGCCTCGATCACAGCTTCCGTAATGGGAAAGAGGTCTTCGACCGTGATTTGCTCGACATGCGCATCGTTACCGAAGAGATCGTGGTGAAAAACCACAATGCCGTGGGACGCCGTCTTGCGCAGTTGAAACTCACAGACCACGGTTGTTTTCTTAACCGCGTGATCCGCAGCCAGATTGAAATGCCCATTGACGACAATGTGGTGCTGAACAAAGGCGATGTCCTGCAGGTGAGCGGCGATGCCCGTCGCGTGAAAACCATTGCCGATCGCATTGGATTTATCTCCATTCACAGCCAGGTCACTGACCTGCTGGCCTTCTGCGCTTTCTTTATTATTGGCCTGATGATCGGGATGATCACTTTCCAGTTCAGCAACTTCAGTTTCGGGATCGGTAATGCTGCCGGACTGCTGTTTGCCGGGATCATGCTGGGCTTTCTGCGCGCCAACCACCCCACCTTTGGCTACATCCCTCAGGGGGCGCTGAACATGGTGAAAGAGTTTGGCCTGATGGTATTCATGGCGGGCGTCGGTTTGAGTGCAGGTAGCGGTATCGGCAACGGACTTGGCGCTGTCGGCGGACAAATGCTGATTGCAGGTCTGGTGGTCAGCCTGGTGCCCGTTGTCATCTGTTTCCTGTTTGGCGCCTATGTATTACGCATGAACCGCGCTTTATTATTTGGCGCGATGATGGGAGCTCGTACCTGTGCCCCAGCGATGGAAATCATCAGCGACACCGCGCGCAGCAACATCCCTGCATTAGGTTATGCAGGCACCTACGCGATTGCCAACGTCTTGTTAACGCTGGCGGGGACACTCATCGTCATCATCTGGCCTGGCTTAGGCTAAAACTGACATTTGCCTTTAAGTGAAAAATTTTTGCAGGTGAGTAGAACTTTTCTTAAAGGTGTCAGTCATAACTAGTGCCACTGCTTTTCTTTGATGTCCCCAATTTGTGGAGCCCATCAACCCCGCCGTTTTGGTTCAAGGTTGATGGGTTTTTTGTTGCCTGAAATTTGCCATCTATCAAATCAATCACTTACACCATCACTTTCCCGTATCTGGCGACAAAGTGGCGACCACGCTAACCACGAATCATTGAGGTGCCTTCCCGACCTATGAATATTGACCTGACCTAATCAGTCAATATCCTTCAAGGCTATGGAGTTCAGTTCAGTAAGTTTTTCAGTCGCTAAAATTTTTAGACTCTCAGAATGACCAAAGATGATGCCTCGGATAACCGTCAAAACAGATTTCTAGCGCTTATGGTGAAGATTTGCCTAACTACCGGCGCTCGCTGGCGTGAAGCAGTCAATCTAACAAGATCACAAGTACACAAAGTACCGCATCACTTTTACAAGGACGAAAGGAAAGAAAAATAGAAGCATCCCCATCAGCCAGGAGCTTTACGAAGAAATGACAGCCCTGAAGGGATTTAAGTTTTTTGAGGATTACTATTTTCAATTTTCATCAGTAATGGACAAAACATCTATCGTTCTGCCGCGAGGCCAATTAACACACGTACTCCGCCACACCTTTGCGGCACACTTTATGATGTCCGGTAGAAATATATTGGCGCTGCAAAAATACTTGGTAACCACGATATCAAAATGACAATGCGCTACGCCCACCTTGCACCTGATCACCTTGAAACTTCGTTAAGCTTTAACCCGTTGGCCACCATGCCCGAAACGTAAGCATTAAAAAAGCCGCTGGGCGGTTATTCCCAGCGGCTTACTTTACGTTTCCAACGTTACTGGCTTAGAACCAAATAGCGCGGATCAACTCTAAAACCGCCGTCAGCGCTTTTAGAGTGATAATTGCAACATCTAAGATTGCTTTCATCCGTTTTGCTCCCATTTCAGGAAGCGCGTTTAGGTGACTATACCCCTTACATTGCCTGGATAGTCACCCTCACTTCAGTGTTAGTGGAAGTGTGACGCGCTTAAACCAAAAGTCTGACCCGGCACCACCCGTAATCACCCAGGACTTATGATCATTTCCGCAAGCCATGCAGAAAATTTGAATTCCTTTTCAAGTAGTAAGTACTTTGGCTTTGCATTGCGACACACAACTAACGAGATGAATTATAGGGAGATCAGCGTATGATTCAACGAATAAGTAGTACCTGGACGTAAAAAAGCCCAACTGGTGAGGTTGGGCTTTTTTACAATCCTACAAGATTGGTTGTCTGTGTAGGGGGCATCACACTTCCACTAACTGCGTATAGTTTACTGACAAAAGTTACTTATCACAACTCATTGGTTAAACCATATCCACTTTGTAATCCGGTCACCTTTCTAAATGGCGACAAAGTGGCGACCACGCTAACCCTGGTCGCAGAAATCGGAGTTCCGTCCCCCTGACGTTTTCGCCCTCTTCACTTCTGAACACCCTCGATTCCTGGTCGCCATCGCGACAAGACTGACAACAGCTATAATTAAAATTCCAACGACAGAAAATAATGTCGAATGTGCTTTTTCGGGTATCGAAGTGATTGCATGCCTAAGACGCACAACTGTTTCATATTGATAGCGTAAAAGGATTTAGAAATGATTTTATTTCTCGTTTTTGTACCCTTGTTAGCCTTACTCGCTCCTGTCCTGGCGGTCATTCTGATCCAAAAAAACAAAAAACATAAGACAGAGATTGATGCCCTGACAGCCAGCAATATAGCCCTTTCGAATCAATTAAGTGAGAGTCAGGAAAAGTTAGCGCAGGCCATACGTGAACGCTCTGAACGGGAAGAAAAAGCAGCCCCCGTGACCTTGCCCTAAAATTAGCGCCTGCAACATAACCTGCTGCCCGCTTGCATGATGCGGGTTATTGCCCATAATTTTGAATGGGCAGACAGGTGATGGGATAACGCAATGTTACTTGAAGGCAAAATCGCTGTCGTTTTCGGGGGTAGCGGCGCAATTGGCAGCGCGGTTGCGCATGTTATGGCGCGTGAAGGGGCGCAGGTGTACCTTGGCGCACGCACCCAGACTCGCCTGGATCGTGTTGCAGGTGAAATCCGCGCCGCAGGGGGAACGGTCGGAACATTTACCCTCGACGTACTCGATGAACAGTCCACCGTGACGCGCACGGCGCAACTGGCCCAACAGACCGGCAGCTTTGACATCGTGGTTAACGCCACCGGCTTTAACCACAATCAGGGAAAAGGAATCGCAGAATTATCTCTGACCGAATTTATGCAAGGGATAAGCCCGTTTCTGTCTGCATACTTCACTATATCCAAAGCGGTCATTCCCCATATGGGAGGTGAACGTACAGGAACAATCCTCACGGTCGTTGCTCCCGCAGGCCCGATGGCAGTGTCGGGTCATTCCGGTCACATTGTCGGCTGCGCAGGGACAGAAGCGTTCACCAGAGCGCTGGCCAGTGAAGTCAGCCCGAAAAATATTCGCGCTATCTGCGTGCGGTGTCATGCGATTACCGACGCGGTACAGGCAGGCTCTTATACCCGCGACGTGTTTATGCCAAAGGCGCAAGCGATGGGATTATCCGTAGAAGAGTGGGTCGCGGGCGCGGCGCAAAGCACGATGCTCAAACGGCTGCCAACGCTTTCGCAAGTGGCTGAGACGATAGCGTTTCTCGCGTCGGATCACGCAAGCGCCATGACCGCAACGGTGGTGAATATAACGGCGGGCGCAACGCTCGACGGATAAGGAAGCAGCCGTTGTTTCAGCTCTCCCCGGCGATTCGCTTTACCATCACCAGAATGTCTTCGCGCGCGAGCGGCGTTGCGTCTGTCACAAAATGCAGGGTCATACCTTCTAAAAATGCGTCCAGCGCACGGGCGGTGACCGGATCAAACCACTGCTCCAGCGTGCGCTGACTGCGCTGCATCCAGTTCTGCATCACCTGTTTTAAGGCCGGTTTACGACTGGCAAATGCATACAACTGGTACATCAGCTCCATGTTGTCCGGCGTTGTGACCTGAGAGCCGTAAATCATGTCGGTAATCGCATTGCAGGCGCCCTGCGCATCTTTCACATCATCAAAAAAGGCCTGATATTGCTGCGACATGCTTTCGGTAAAACCGCTAAACGCCTCCATCAGAAGATCGTCGATGCCTGAAAAATAGTAGGTCATTGATCCCAGCGGCACCTGGGCGATAGTGGCGATTTTGCGGTGCGTCACGGCATGAAGACCATGAGTTACTATCGCCTCCAGCGTAGCCTGAACGATTTTTTCTCGCCGGTTTGGATCGTTTGCACGTCGCACACTGTGTCCTCTCATTCCATTTGTGTACAAATGTACACAAAATTGCTAGTGTTGTCTCTCTCTTCTCTTTTTTGGTTTGAATTCATGACCGCCAGTTCATCACGCAGAGCATTAAGACGCCGAACCTGGGCGCTGTTTATGTTCTTCTTCATACCGGGATTGCTGATGGCGTCCTGGGCAACGCGCACCCCCGCCATCCGCGACATCCTTTCTGTCTCAACCGCGGAAATGGGGGCGGTTCTGTTTGGGCTTTCGATTGGTTCGATGAGCGGTATTCTGTGTTCGGCCTGGCTGGTGAAGCGTTTTGGTACACGCAACGTTATTCAGATAACGATGTCATGCGCAGTCGTGGGAATGGCCATCCTCAGCATTGCGTTAGGGCTTACCTCCCCACTGCTCTTTGCGCTGGGTTTAGGTGTCTTTGGCGCCAGTTTCGGTTCTGCAGAGGTCGCAATAAACGTTGAGGGTGCGGCGGTTGAACGCGAATTAAACAAAACCGTCCTGCCGATGATGCATGGCTTTTATAGCCTGGGCACACTGGCGGGCGCCGGTGTGGGCATGACGTTGACCGCATTTGGCGTACCGGCCACAACGCATATTTTACTGGCTGGCTTGATAGCCATCGCGCCTATTTTTATCGCCATTCGGGAAATCCCCGACGGCACCGGTAAAAACGCCGCGGATGGCACCCACTCCGCGGAAAAAGGGCTGCCCTTTTACCGGGACATCCAGCTTTTACTCATTGGCGTGGTGGTACTGGCAATGGCATTTGCGGAAGGGTCTGCCAATGACTGGTTACCGTTGCTAATGGTAGACGGGCACGGATTTAGCCCAACGTCCGGCTCTCTGATTTACGCAGGTTTCACGCTAGGGATGACCGTTGGGCGCTTCACCGGCGGCTGGTTTATTGACAGATATAGCCGCGTCGCGGTAGTGCGCGCCAGTGCGCTAATGGGAGCTTTAGGTATCGGTCTTATCGTCTTTGTCGATAGCGCCTGGGTGGCTGGGTTTTCCGTGGTGCTTTGGGGACTGGGTGCCTCGCTCGGCTTCCCGTTGACTATCTCCGCCGCCAGTGATACCGGCCCCGACGCCCCGACGCGCGTCAGCGTGGTCGCCACCACCGGTTATCTCGCCTTTCTCGTCGGGCCGCCCTTGTTGGGATATCTCGGCGAACATTATGGGTTGCGTAGCGCCATGCTGGTCGTTCTGGCATTGGTGCTGCTGGCGGCGCTGGTGGCTAAAGCGGTCGCTAAACCAGAAACAAAAACGCACACTGCGATGGAGAATGGTTAATGGGTATCAAGTTAATTGCGGTAGATATGGATGGTACTTTTCTGAGCGATCAAAAAACCTATAACCGTGACCGGTTTATGGCGCAGTATCAGCAGATGAAAGAGAAAGGGATCCGTTTTGTGGTCGCCAGCGGCAACCAGTATTATCAGCTCATCTCTTTTTTCCCTGACATTGCCCACGAAATCGCCTTCGTTGCGGAAAACGGCGGTTGGGTGGTGAGCGAGGGAAACGACGTGTTCAACGGTGAGTTGTCCCGCGCCGATTTTCATGCGGTGGTTGACCATTTGCTGACGCGCCCGGAGGTGGAAATCATCGCCTGCGGTAAAAACAGTGCGTACACCCTGAAGCAGTACGACGACGCCTTAAAAGAGATGGCGGCCATGTACTACCATCGCCTTGAATTCGTTGATAACTTCAGCAATATCAACGATATTTTCTTTAAATTCGGACTTAACATTTCCGAAGAGCGCATTCCTGAACTGCAGGCTGAACTGCACGAGGCCATCGGCGACATCATGGTGCCGGTGCATACCGGTTACGGCAGTATCGATTTGATAATTCCAGGCGTCCACAAAGCCAATGGCTTACGTCTGCTCCAACAACGTTGGGGTATCAACGATGATGAGGTCGCCGTCTTCGGCGATGGCGGTAACGATATAGAGATGCTGCGCCAGGCCGGTTTTAGCTATGCGATGGAGAATGCCAGAGAGGCCGTGGTTTCCGCCGCAAAATACCGTGCTGGCTCGAACAACCAGGAAGGCGTGCTGGACGTGATTGACAGGATTCTTCGCAACGAAGCGCCGTTCTCGCACTGATCGGCGTTTCAAACAGCCAGCCTGCCGGCGCTCCCCGACAGGCTGGTGATTATCACCCTTCCCGTGAAGCGCCGACCTGTTTATCTTTCAGGAAGATAAACATCAGGAGCAGCCAGAGGATCCCGTTAGCCAGATTAAACAGGCTAAACAGGCCGTTTCCACCCCCCAGATAAGCATATTTGCTCACTTCGATACCGACGGTAAAAATCAGCATTTGCAACATGCCCATCGCGGCAGACACCGTGCCTTTGCTCATGTCGCTGGCAAACAGGGTCAAACGCACCAGCCCCGCGTTTGCCACGCCAATACCAAACGCATAGAGACTAAGACCTGCCGTCATCCACAGATAGGCGTGAGAGGAGACGACCGTCGCCGCAGCAGCCAGGATAAGTCCCAGCATAATCGGCCAGCCGCCCATGATAATTAACGAACGAACCGTTCGCCTGGCCGTCAGACGCGCCAGCACCAGGTTCCCTGCGATCAGTGCGCCAAAAATAGGAACCTGGAGCAGACCATATTCATAACTGCTGAGCTGTTCGCCGCTAATGATGATAATGGGCGACTGCGCGATCCATGCCAGCAGAGGCAGACTGACAAACCCCAGCGCCAGTGCACCTGCCACAAAGCGCACATTCTTTAACACCAGCTTGTAATCCCGCCACAACTCTTTCAGCGAGAGCTTTTCGCCTATCCGGGTTGCCGTTTCCGGCATCGCGCGCTGTAAACCGACAAAGGCGAATGCCGCCAGTACGGCAAACAGAACGAACATGCCTTCCCACGGCAGCACATGCACCCACGCGGCTCCGACGAGAGGCCCCAACAGGGGCGCAATCAGCGCCACGTTGGCCATCAGCGCGGTAATTTTAATGCACACCGCCTCTTCAAAAGACTCCTGAATCGCGGCATACCCCACGGCGCCGATAAAACACAGGCTTATCCCCTGCAGGAAGCGCAGAAAGGTAAATTGTTCAATGCTTTGCGCCAACAGCGTGGCAAGACAGGTGACGATGAACCACACCACGCCCGCGAGCATTACCGGGCGACGGCCAATGCGATCCGACAGCGGCCCTAACAGCCACTGCAAGAACATGCCGCCCGCGAGGTAGGCGGTCATTGATGTCGGCACCCAGTCAATTCCGGCCTGGTATTGTTCCACTACCGCCAGCATTCCTGGCTGGATCATATCGTTAGCGATATAGGTGGAGAATTCGTAGAGCACCAGACAGAGAGGGAAAAGCAATGCCTGACGGCCCAGTCGGGCGCCAGAAGATAAACGGTTTTGCATGCAATCTCTTCACAAATGAAAAATCGCGCAAAGTGTAATGAAAGCGCGTCTGCGGATATAGCAAATTATGCGCGTTGACCGCAAATAGCGCACATTTTTACAGAATGTCGATTAGTTTCAGTTTCCTTTAAGGTTAATTTAAGTTGCTGCCACTATGATGTTGCCGGAATCCTGCTAATTACCCTGAGATTTTTCATTTAAGACAATGCCGCTTTACGGTTTTTAACAGGGATTTTATTCTCAGCCAGGCACGGGTCATTTACATGGCTGTCCTTTATTCACCTCATTGCGCTAAGCCTGAATGTTATGCTGGAAAATATTAATATTTCGCTGTTCTCTTTGATCAACGCCACCCCCGATTCCGCGCAGTGGATAATTGATCTCGCCATTTTCATTGCCAAAGATTTGATCAGTATTGTGCCGTTGCTGGCAGTGATACTCTGGCTTTGGGGACCGCGAGAGAGGGTCTGCGCCCATCGCCAGTTAATCATAAAGATGGCGATCGCCCTGGTAGTCAGTCTGGCCGTCTCCTGGGTAATGGGGCATCTGTTCCCTCACGATCGTCCGTTTGTCGACCATGTTGGCTATAACTTCCTGCACCATGCCGCAGATGATTCGTTTCCCAGCGATCACGGCACGGTGATTTTCACCGTTGCGCTGGCATTTTTGTTCTGGCACCGTTTCTGGTCAGGCGCCGTGTTGATGGTGCTGGCCGTGACAATCGCCTGGTCGCGCGTTTACCTCGGCGTGCACTGGCCGCTGGATATGGTTGGCGGTTTACTGGTGGCGATGATCGGATGTCTGAGCGCGCAGATGGTTTGGCAAAAATATGGCGCGTCGCTCTATCGCAGCCTGCAAACGTGCTATCGCATTTGCTTTGCGCTTCCCATCCGAAAAGGCTGGGTGCGTGACTAATCTGACCAAAAAAGAGTAGTATTAATCGCCCTGCACCGTGCAGGGTGATCACTAACTCTTCAGGGGAACTATGGAAACACGACGCGACGAGCGTATTGGTCAATTACTGCAAGCCTTAAAGCGCAGCGATAAATTACACCTAAAAGAAGCCGCGACCCTTCTGGGCGTATCTGAGATGACCATCCGTCGCGACCTGAACAATAAAAGCGCGCCCGTCGTATTGCTGGGCGGCTATATCGTTCTGGAACCCCGTAGCGCCAGTCACTATTTACTCAGCGATCAGAAATCCCGTCTGGTCGAAGAAAAACGGCGCGCGGCGCACCTGGCAGCAAGCCTGATACAACCGCATCAGACGCTTTTTTTTGACTGTGGTACCACCACACCGTGGATTATTGAAGCTATCGATAATGAACTTCCCTTCACCGCCGTTTGCTATTCGCTGAATACCTTTCTGGCGTTGCAGGAAAAACCGTTGTGTCGCGCCATCCTGTGTGGCGGCGAATTCCACGCCAGCAATGCCATTTTTAAGCCGCTCAATTTTCAGGAAACCCTGAACAACCTGTGCCCGGATATCGCTTTCTATTCAGCCGCGGGCGTGCATGTCAGCAAAGGCGTGACCTGTTTTAATCTGGAAGAGTTACCGGTGAAACAGTGGGCGATGTCGATGGCGCAGTACCACGTTCTGGTCGTGGATCACAGCAAATTTGGCAAAGTGCGACCGGCGCGAATGGGGGAATTAACCTGCTTTGATACCATTATTAGCGACTGCCGCCCGGATGATGAACTGGTCGAGTACGCGAAAGCGCAGCGCATTAAACTCATGTATTAAAACAGTATTTTCCAGAGGGCAGCGCAAACGCCGCCCTCCGGCAACACGGGGATTAGGCGAACCAGGAGCCAAACCATTGATGGAATTTCATCATCACAAAATCCCACATCCGGCTAAAGAATCCACCCTCTTCCACCGCTTCCATCACCATTAACGGACGCTGCTCAATGGATTTCCCGTTAAGCTGGAAGTCGATGGTGCCCACCACCTGGCCTTTCTTCAGCGGCGCGGTTAACTGCGGTTCCGTCAGGGTAAAGCTCGCTTTCAGGTTCTTAAGCTGTCCACGCGGGATCGTCACCGAACCGCCTTCACCCGCCCCCAGGTTCACTTCGCTCTTATCACCAAACCAGACGCGCTGCGTGACAAACGTAGCATCCGGTTTAATCGGCGTCACCGTTTCAAAAAAGCGGAAGCCCCAGGTCAGTAATTTCTCCGATTCATTAAAGCGAACGCGGTCAGTTTTCGTCCCCAACACCACCGAGATCAGGCGCATATCGCCCTGCGTTGCGGAGGCAACCAGATTGTAACCAGCGCCTGCCGTTGTCCCGGTTTTCATGCCGTCGACATTCAGATTGGTGCTCCACAACAGACGGTTACGGTTTGGCTGACGGATCTTGTTAAACGTAAACTCTTTTTCTTTATGAATGGCATACTCTTCAGGCACATCGTGGATCAAGGCTTTTCCCAGCAGGGCCATATCCCTGGCGGTACTGAACTGACCTGGCGCATCCAGACCGTGTACCGTCTGGAAGATCGTATTGGTAAGCCCAAGTTTTTGCGCATACCCATTCATTAATCCGATAAACGATTCCTGGCTACCGGCAACATAATCCGCGAGGGCAATACAGGCATCGTTACCGGACTGAATGATAATGCCTTTGTTAAGGTCAGAAACCGCCACCTGATCGCCTGGCTTAAGGAACATCACCGATGAACCGCGTAATGCCGGGTTTCCCGTTGCCCATGCATCTTTCCCCACCGTCACCATGTCCGTCAGCTTGATTTTTCCGGCCTTCAGCGCCTGTCCGACCACATAGCTGGTCATAATTTTAGTCAGACTGGCAGGGTCGAGTTTCTCATCCGCATTACCTTCAGCCAGCACTTTTCCGCTGGCGTAATCCATCAGGATCCATGCCCGCGCATCAACGCTCGGCGGCGCGGTCGTCTGCTCGGCCGCCTGCAAGGTCGGCGCAAAAAGGAATAATAGTGCTGAGCCCGCAGCAAGGCTGCGAAGAGAAAAGGAGTATTGCTTCATAAATGCCACCCGAGTATCCATTCAAAAAAACCACGTCACATCACCGTGTTACACGTTTGGTGAGTAATAACGCACTTGCGAGCTTAAAGAAACCGTAACCAGGTAAAGTTTTTAAAGTTTATGCAATAACGCCCCGCTACGCTGCATTCCACACGATTTTTTTACAGGCTGTTGCGTAAATATGCGCTTTATTTCACCATGTACCCGGTCAGATGCCGACGCAGCCCTAAGGCTGCCCAATCAAATTAAGGGGTTACTATGATTACGCTGTGGGGACGGAACAACTCGACCAACGTAAAAAAAGTGTTATGGACGCTTGAAGAGCTGGAATTACCCTTTCAACACATTCTCGCCGGAGGTCAATTTGGCCTCAATCATGACGCTGAATATCTGGCCATGAATCCCAATGGTCTGGTGCCGTTACTGCGTGATGATGAAGCCAACCTTGTGCTGTGGGAATCCAATAGTATTGTGCGTTATCTGGCAGCGCAGTACGGGCAAAACCGGTTGTGGGTAGACTCCCCGGCCCGACGCGCGGAAGGTGAAAAATGGATGGATTGGGCAAATCAAACGTTGAGTCCGGCGCACCGCGTGATCCTGTTTGGGTTGGTCAGAACCCCGGTGGAACAGCGCGACCCTGCGGCCATCGACGCCAGCGCTAAAGTATGCGATGGCCTGTTTGGCATGCTTGACGACGCGCTGGCCAGCCAACGCTGGTTCTCCGGTAACGAATTTGGCGTGGCCGATATCGCCATCGCCCCCTTCGTCTATAACCTGTTCAATGTCGGCCTGACCTGGACACCGCGTCCGCACCTTGAGCGCTGGTATCAGCAACTCAGCGAACGTCCGGCGTTTCGTAAAATCGTGATGATCCCGGTCAGCTAAGCGGCATCTGTCTGCGGGTTAGTCTGTGAGCCACAGGCTAACCCGGCGTCTGAGGGCATGACGCGTTACGTTCGCGGACTCACTCTGAGTAATTCCCCGTCGGACTCATCGGTTAACACATACAAAAAGCCGTCTGGCCCGATGCGAACATCGCGAATGCGTTGTCTTCGCTCCCCGAGGATACGCCCATCTTCCGTCACCGTATTCCCGTTGACCGTCATAACAATCACGTTCTGCTCTTTTAACGCCCCAATGAAGAGTTTTTGCTGCCACTGCGGGAATCGGTCGCTGTTATAAAACGCCATGCCACTGACGGCGGGCGAGTGCTTCCAGTAAAAGATCGGCTGCTCTGTCCCCGCGACAATCTCCCCTTTCGCTTCCGGGATTTTAAAACCGCTGTAGTTGATTCCCCAGGTTGCCAGCGGCCAGCCGTAGTTTTTGCCTTTTTCCGGAATATTAATTTCGTCCCCGCCGCGGGGGCCATGTTCATTGAGCCAAAGCGTATCGCTCCACGGGTTTATTGCCATCCCCTGCGGATTACGAATGCCGTACGCCCAGATTTCAGGGCGCGCCCCATCTTTGCTGACAAACGGGTTATCGGGTGGGATTTTTCCCTGATCGGTCAGACGCACCACTTTGCCCTGCAATTTATCCAGATCCTGGGCGGTAGGACGCTGATTATTTTCCCCTAAGCCAATAAACAGATGCCCTTTGCCATCAAATACTAATCGTCCGCCAAAATGGTTTCCGGTGGAGAGTTTCGGCATTTGACGAAACACAGTCTGGAAGTTCTCAAGACGCTTCAGGTCTTTGCTGAGTCGCCCATACCCTACTGCCGTGCCCGCATTATCGTTCAGATCGCTTTCCGAAAAACTGAGCCAGACGCGGCGTGACTGCGCAAAGTCGGGCGCCAGCACCACATCCAGCAATCCCCCCTGCCCATGCGCCCACACTTTTGGCACTCCCGTCAGCGGATCGGAAAGCCCTTTGCCGGCTTGCCAGTGCCGCAGTTGGCCGCCTTTAAGCGTAATCAACATGCCGCGATTATCGGGTAAAAAAGCCAGCGACCATGGATGATCAAGTTTGGTTTGCAGCACATCAACCCTGACTGCGGATGGCGCGGCATCAACAAGCGTTGAGAACAGCAACAATGGGAGTAACCAGCGATGAGATCGACGCATAACGCCTCCTGTAGGGCTCTGCGTTAAAGCGTAGTCAGCGAGAAGGCGTGCAGAATTATATTTACAAAAACGGACGATAAGGGGGAGTTGCCTCCCCCCAGCTTAGACCTGTGCCAGCATGGAATGCGTTTTCAGGCACTGGATGCTGAGCGTCAAATTCGTCAGACAGTTTTCAAGTTTCTCTGCGTTGACGGAAATGAAAGTCGGACAATCATGATGCCCGCTCATAAGGCAGACGGCAGCGGCAGATAATGCACCTTCAGCAAGATGCAATGCCTCCCATTCTTCTGTATCCAGATGAAGTTTCTGCAGTCGTGATTTATCGTGAAGTTCGCGATTCAATTCAAAAAAGTTATCACGCAGACGATCACTTTCGCTGACTGACATGTAGCCTTTCGCTTTCCTCAACTGCAGGTACGCGGCGAGATCGATTCGCGCGTTGACAAGCTTGTTAAGTAGAGCAGTTCTCAGTCTGCCAACGACCATACCTTGTTCCTCCTCTATCTACTCATGGTGCAACTTAATAGTATGGTCATTTTTTGAACGCAATGATGCCTGAGATCAACAATTCACCATAAATTAACAAAATTTACATTGTATCTATAACCTTCACCTTGCCTGTGCTTAAGACCTGGTGAGATTGCGATACAATTTTTGCCCGGATCTCTGTAGAATCCCTGCCCTGACCATTCCAATAACTGAACAATTTTTAAGCTATGAGCAAAGTAACCCACCAGCCGAAAATCGGCTTCGTTTCCCTTGGCTGCCCGAAAAACCTCGTCGATTCGGAGCGAATCCTGACTGAACTGCGTACCGAAGGCTATGACGTGGTGCCAAGCTACGACGACGCCGATATGGTTATCGTCAATACCTGCGGCTTTATCGACAGCGCCGTACAAGAATCACTGGAAGCGATCGGTGAAGCGCTGAACGAAAACGGCAAGGTAATCGTCACTGGCTGTCTGGGTGCGAAAGTCGATCAGATCCGCGAAGTTCACCCGAAAGTACTAGAGATCACCGGCCCTCATAGCTACGAGCAGGTGCTGGAACATGTTCACCACTATGTGCCCAAACCGAAACACAATCCGTTCCTGAGCCTCGTACCGGAACAGGGCGTCAAACTGACCCCGCGTCATTATGCGTACCTGAAAATTTCGGAAGGCTGCAACCATCGCTGCACGTTCTGCATCATCCCGTCTATGCGTGGCGATCTGGTAAGCCGCCCGATTGGCGAGGTGCTGAGCGAGGCGAAGCGTCTGGTCGATGCGGGCGTCAAAGAGATCCTCGTTATCTCCCAGGACACCTCCGCCTACGGTGTAGACGTGAAGCACCGTACCGGTTTTCACAACGGCGCGCCGGTCAAAACCAGCATGGTTGATCTGTGTGAAGAACTTTCAAAACTGGGTATCTGGACGCGTCTGCATTATGTCTACCCATATCCACACGTGGATGACGTTATCCCGCTGATGGCAGAAGGCAAAATCCTGCCTTACCTCGATATCCCGCTGCAGCACGCCAGCCCGCGCATTCTCAAACTGATGAAGCGCCCTGGGTCTGTTGACCGCCAACTGGCGCGTATCAAACAGTGGCGTGAAATCTGCCCGGAGCTGACCCTGCGTTCTACCTTCATCGTTGGCTTCCCTGGCGAAACGGAAGAAGACTTCCAGATGCTGCTCGACTTCCTGAAAGAAGCGCGCCTGGACCGTGTGGGTTGCTTTAAGTACAGCCCGGTTGAAGGTGCAGGTGCCAATGAACTGCCGGATCAGGTGCCGGAAGAGGTAAAAGAAGAGCGCTGGAACCGCTTTATGCAGTTGCAACAGCAAATTTCTGCTGAACGCTTGCAGGAAAAAGTGGGCCGCGAAATTATGGTCATCGTGGATGAAGTCGACGAAGAAGGCGCAATTGGCCGCAGTATGGCCGATGCCCCGGAAATCGACGGCGCGGTCTATCTGAACGGTGAAACAAGCGTGAAACCCGGCGATATCGTGCGCGTAAAAGTTGAGAACGCCGACGAATACGATCTGTGGGGTAGCCGCGTTTAACCCTTTGCGCGCCGCCTTCAGCGCGGCGTGAACTGAGGATAAACGGGCGCACCGTCCCTGAGGAAAGCCAGGTTTTTATACCTGGCTTTTTTCAACGTCAGCAATAACGTTTTTTCCGTCAAAAAATCAAAAAAGAGGATAATTTTATCCTGCCATTCCAATTTCTTATAACACAATATCATTGAACAATAATAAATTAATAACATGAAATTTTTTTCCTCTCAGTTAAATGATGATGCGAATGGCAACAATTGGCGTGGTCTGAGTGGTCAATCTATACTGCTATTGAACAGATAATTAATAACGTTGATTATTTGAATTCAATACACATGTCATCTCCACCTACAACAGGAGGGAGTATGTTTTATTTTAGAATAAACAGAATCAGGATTTTAGATAATCATAAAAAAGGTTTTCTTTTTTTTGTCGATGATGCTGTACAAGTTAAATTAATTAGTTTTATTACCTCAGATGCAGACATTCCGATACTTGATGCATGGTATTCAGAAAATGATGAGGAGGTAAAAAAACAGCTACTCACACAGGCAGTTCAACAAGTTGTGTCAGCACGATATTTTAGTGAAGTCTCTGAGGTCAGAGATAATTCCGTACTCACTTTTGGCGATACTGGATATACTCTCTACTCATCCTCCAAAATCCCAGATAATTTCAACTGGTGCCTGACGGTTATTAAGGATGACAATAATACCAACGACATAGGAAGGAAGCTGGAATCGGCTGTTATGCGACCTGATTTTGATGTTTTTGCTGCAAGTTTAGGAACACTGATTCTTGGAGCCGCCAATCCAGCGTTCGCTGCGGGTGTGATGATTGCAAAATTCTTAACGAATGTTGTCTCCACTGCACTGAAGAGTAATCCCGATGATCAACTCGGTTTGCTCTATATGTCACTCAACAAGCAAGAGCATTATCGATATGGTGAGCGGAAACGAGATGGCATCCCTGACCTAACGGGAAACATCCGTGTGGATTATTCTCTCTTTGCCGTCAAACAAGAGTTGCAATAAACATTTAGTGGGGAAGAGAACAGTTGTTTTTCTAAAAAGACACACAGCAATATAACGTTGGTCTGACGGGTTTAGTGCGTGAGCATGATGTTATTTACGCCTCATTTTGTGAATGAATTTCCTTCCCCACTCCAGGAGCTAATATCAAATAAATAAGTACAGGATAACCCTGCTTTCTGTACTCCCCTCATAAAGGAGAATGCGATGTTTACTCATAACAAAATTGAGTCACTCCAGTTAGCATTAAAATCATTAGATCTTTATAGTGGGAAAATTGATGGTCTTATTGGACCTTTGACGTTGTCCGCAATTAAAAAACTCGAAGCCTTCACGGCCGAAAAATCGTTTACGGATAAACCCTTACCAGAAGACCCTGTACCGGATATCACAACAATTGATAACGTGATTGATCAACCGGGGTCAAATATTGATGAAGCGCTGATATTTACCTTAAAAAATGAGGGTGGCTATACAAACCATCCTGCGGACAGAGGCGGGCCAACGAATAAAGGCATCACGCTTAAGCGATTAAAGGAGTATCTGGGGAGAGATGATGTTACAGAAGAAGAAGTAAAAAACATGAGTTTTGAAACCATTAATATTATCTACAAAAAGAATTATTGGGATGTATTAAATCTTGATCAAGTGTTAGACCAGAGCATTGCTACCGCGCTATTTGATATGGGCGTGTTGTTTGGCCCAGGAACAGCATTAAAAATTTGCCAATCGGTGCTGGGTATTAATCAAACCGCCAGAATGAACAGTGAGACGCTGGAAGCCATCAATAATACTACCGATGACAAATTCATTCCGCTGTTTGCCGATAAAGTTATTGACCGATTTAACCAGATTGCCACCCAAAATCCATCCCAGAAGGTTTTCCTTAAAGGGTGGACGAACAGGGCCAATAGACTTCGCTCACTGATTGATAATGACAGCGCAGACGTTAGTGTTCCGCCACTGGTGCCGGGAACCTCTATCGGAGAGGAATTATATGCACTGGCGGAAGAAGCGGGTGTTCCGCACGATGACATTAAACGAATGATTGACTGGCAGACACATAATAATGCCGGTTCCAATCCCCGATATTGGGCTGTTTTCAAAATTAAAGAGCATTCCAAAACAAAAAGAATGCATATTTTTGATCGGGTCAATAAAACGGTGCAGAGTGTCCATGCGGTACATGGGACAGGCAGCGACCCAAATCATGACGGACTGGCGACCACTTTTTCAAATACACCAGAGTCATACCAAAGTTCGTTAGGGCTCTACAAAACGCTGAGTACCTATACGATGGCACAACATGGCAGAGCACTAAGACTGGAAGGTCTGGAAGCAAGCAACAGTAATGCTTTTAAGCGCGGAATTGTCTTTCATGGCGTCCCCTATGCAGGGGAGCAGTATGTTAAGCAATATGGCCGTTGTGGACGATCCCATGGCTGCCCTGCCGTAGAATATGCCCTTGTACAGGTGCTTATTGATCAGCTCAAAGGAGGCTCACTGCTGCTGATATCCTGAACAGGAGTTTATCATGCTCGCGTTGTGCCAGAAGCGAGCGCTTCTGGCACTGTGTGATGCTAATCCTGGGTGCAGATCAGAACGCGAGGGCCATCTGATAAAAATCCCCTGCGTACCAACTATCGCTCAAACATGTTCCGGAAAGGGTGCTAGCGCTGCAACCGTGGAGAAAGAATGGGTATAGCTATTGCGGCTAAAAATGCGATTCCTCCTCCCATTGCCAGCACACTGTATGCCAGTTTCCAACTGCTCGTCTCGTCAAGAACAATACCAACGATGAAAGGTGAAAAAGAACCGATACCAAACCCCAGTAATGAGCGGATCCCCATCACTCTGCCCAATGTTTCCGGAGCGACATTATCAGCAATTGCCGCGGAAAGAACCCCCGAATCACCCAGGATAAAAAAACTACCTATCATAGCCATAAAGAGCACCCAACCGGCTGAAAGTGAAGCTGACCAGCCTATCAGTAATGAGCATAATGCTCCCATTCCTCCCATAACAATAAGTACGCTGGTCCGGTTAAATCGATCAGAAATTGAACCTACCGTAAACGTTGATATCATTCCCGACAGATGAATTGTCGCCGCAGTCAAAAGCCCGATGGCTACGGGAGATAGCTGCCAGGGAATCAGCGCAGTAGCAACCAGCGTGGGTGTCCAGGACCAGTTTCCAAGAAGCTCCCAGCAATGCGCGGTATAACCTGCCAGCAAGAGTATTGCCGTGATGTTTCTGCCCTTACGGAGTGGTTTTAAATGGGGTATTTGTCGGGCAACTACGGGTTTATCTTGTTCTGTTTTCAGAGCATATGAACCCAGGATAGCCCCAAATAATACCACCACAGTACAGAGCAGGAAGGCGACAGAAACACCCCATCTCAACGCTCCCCATGTAGCAATAAATATTGAAAGCAGGTATCCCAGAGATCCTGCAGCAAGCATAGTGCCAACGGCATACCCTCTTTTCGCCGAACCGTGCATGTTAATGGCGAGCATGAGTGCGGGTGTATATGTACCGCCCTGGGTTAACCCGACAAATGACATTAATACCAGAGCGGATGGAAGATCGCGGGCAAAGCAGGCAAATAACGCGAGGGCAAGTACCCCCAGCCATGAGCAAACGAGATAAACTTTTCTCGGACCAATGTGATCACTGAGCCAGGATGCCGCTAACAGTGCAATGGCATTACTGATATTAAAAACCATCTGAACTGAGCCTGCAGAAGCTGCATCCAGATGCCATTCATCCCGTACAACCGGCAATGCACCGGCAAAAGCCATACTTCCGACGCAACACCCGATACGTCCGATGCAGAGGACTAAAAAAGGATTCATGATATTGAATATCCTGTCAGTATTTTTCCATCCGGATGCTAACCAGCGCTGAAAACCGTGACAAATGATCTTTTAGCTCACTCATGGTTGAATTAAACTCAACCAATGAAAAAAATATGCTCTCTCCCCCACTTAATGGCTTTCGAGTCTGCCGCCAGATTTGAAAGCTTCAGCTCAGCAGCGGATGAGCTATGTCTGACCACTGGCGCAGTCAGCAGGCATATAAGAACCCTTGAGGATAAGCTGGGCGTACTGTTATTCATCCGTGGTCATAAACGGGTACAACTGACGGAAGCGGGACGGGGATTTGCAGTCACGTGCCAGAAAATCATTCAGGAGCTTTCTGCTGCTGAGACAAGCATTAAACGTTGTTCAGGGCTCAAGACACTCACCGTTAATTGCCTGCCAACTTTTGCAATGTACTGGCTCATTCCGAGATTGCCAGATTTCTACCAAAAATATCCTGATATACGGATAAATGTAATCACAGGCACCGGTGTCGCGGATCCTAAAGCGAGCTTCGATATTGTGATACGACGGGATCCGTCTCATTTTTCAGGGCTGCGAACCGTACCTTTTCTGAGCGAAGATAGTGTCATCGTGTGCAGCCGTAATTATTTCTTGCGTCCTCATGCTGAGGAAGCCCCCCTTCTGACCGGGCATACCCTGATTCATATTCGGGTTCGAGAGGATCTGTGGCGAACCTGGGGTGAACAACATCAAATATCCACTGAGCATGTTCTGAATCACCTTCACCTGGATCATACCTATGCGGCTATTCAGGCTGCGGAAGATGGACTGGGGATCGCTTTAATTCCACGTATTTTCTGCGAGAAACATCTTGCATCAGGACGACTGGTTATCCCGTGGTATAAGGTTGCGACAAAGACGGGTACGTATTCAGTGACGTTGCCCGAGAAAGGAAATCCAGAAGCCAGTTGTTTTATCGAGTGGATTATCATGCAGGCTGAAATTCAGCGATGAGCGACATAATGCTGATTCTCTGATAACTGAAATAACCTTTTTACTCAATTTCCACTGTTTTAATGGATACCTATCCGTCATTCATGGCGTTATTTCGGTTCTCTTATTGCAGGCAGAACACCGCTTTTCCGTTCTATCTCAACGGGCACAAGGAAAACCTTACTGCCGAATGCGTTGAATTAACACCGACACTCAAAACGCATCTTCGCCACAAATAATGCCGCATTCGACTACAGTAGAATGTTATTCACCGTGGAGAGACGACCAGAAAATGATGACAGTACGAAAAGCGCATCTGGAAGATGCCGCATTATTAAGTCAGATGGGTTATTCCAGCTACACTCACCACTTTGCCCACCTGTGGCATGAGCACAACGAATTGCAGGCTTTTCTCTTTCAGGAGTACTCGCTGAGCGCAATACAGGAAGAATTACAAAGCGAAGCCAGTTGCTGGTTTATCGCAACAGAGACTGTTCCGGTCGGATTTGCCAAAGTCTCCTGGCACAGCGCCGTAGATGATGACGGCCCGACAGGTACACTGCTGCATAAACTCTATTTGCTGCCCGGTGAAACCGGCAAGGGCTACGGTGAGGCGATGCTTGCAGAAATAGTGCATCTGGCGCAATGCCGTGGTGAAACGTATTTCTGGCTGGAAGTTTTAGATGCTAACCCGCGGGCGTACCGCTTTTACACCCGCCAGGGGTTAACACCTATCAAAGAGACGACGTTCAGCACCCCGACCCAGCAAAGCACATTGCATATCCTGGGTAAACGTATCTGAGGGATCGCTTTACCGTTAAATTTGGCCTGACGTCGTTACCCTTTAATCTTCGGGTCCAGCGCGTCGCGCAGCCCATCGCCCAGCAGGTTAAATGCCAGCACCGTCAGGAAAATCGCGACCGCCGGGAACAACGCCACGTGCGGCGCAATCACCATATCCGCCCGCGCTTCATTGAGCATTGCCCCCCATTCCGGCGTTGGCGGCTGTGCGCCTAATCCGAGAAAAGACAAACTGGCCGCCGAGATAATCGAGGTGCCGATACGCATGGTAAAAAAGACCACAATCGAAGAGACCGTTCCCGGCAGGATATGGTTGAAAAGAATGGTGGCATCACTGGCGCCAATACTGCGCGCCGACTCAATAAATGTTTGCTGTTTCAACACCAGAGTATTCGCCCGCACCAGACGAGCAAACGCAGGAATGGAAAAGATCGCCACCGCGATAATCACATTGGCAATGCCGCTGCCCAGCACCGCCACCACCGCAATCGCCAGCAGAATGCCCGGAAAAGCAAACAGCACATCGCAGATACGCATGATTATTCTGTCCCACCAGCCCTCATAGTAGCCTGCCAGTAAACCGAATAGCGTACCGATCGCCGCACCAATAAATACCGCAAATACCCCAGCCGCCAGGGAGATTTGCGCCCCAACCAGCACGCGGCTGAAAATATCCCTGCCCAGCGAATCGACGCCAAACCAGTGCAGCATGGAAGGGCCGTCATTAAGGCGGTCGTAATCGAAGTAATTTTCCGCATCAAACGGCGTTAATCCGCGGGCAAATATCGCCACCAGGATAAGCAGCAGCACAAATACACCGGCGATCATGGCCACACGCTGACGACGAAAACGCCGCCAGAACTCATGCCACGGGGTACGTACCCTGTCCGGTTTCACCAGAGGCATGGCATTTAAAATCGCCTGACGGCGCCAGTTGAACAGTCGCATCCTTACTTGTACCTGATAGCCGGATTAATGGCAGCGTAGAGCACATCCACCACTAAATTGATAAGAATAAATTCCAGGGAAAACAGCAGGATTTCTGCCTGAATTACCGGATAGTCGCGCATTTCCACCGAGTCGACCAGCAGGCGGCCAAGCCCCGGCCAGTTAAACACTTTTTCGACGACAATGGATCCGCCCAGCAAAAAGCCAAACTGTAGCCCCATCATGGTGACAACCGGGATCATCGCGTTACGCAGACCGTGTTTTAGCACAACCCAGGTTTCGCTCACCCCCTTTGCACGGGCGGTACGCATGTAATCTTCACTGAGCACATCGACAAATGACGCACGAGTGAAGCGCGCCATCACCGAAGCCACCGCCGCGCCCAGCGTGACAGACGGCAAAATGTAGTGCAGCCAGGTGTCTGCGCCGACCGTTGGCAACCAACCCAGTTCGACGGAAAAGACCTGCATTAACAACATGCCTAGCGCAAACGCCGGGAAAGAGATCCCCGTGACCGCCAGCGTCATGCTCACTCTGTCCGGCCAGCGGTTACGCCAGACCGCAGCAATAATCCCGGCCGTCATCCCAAACATTACGGCCCAAACCATGCTCGTGATGGTCAGCCAAAATGTCGGCATAAAGCGGCTGGCTATCTCTTCCGCAACCGGACGGCGCGAAACCATCGACGTCCCAAAGTCTCCCTGGAGAACGTGGGTGATGTAATGCCAGAACTGAACATGTAGCGGTTGATCAAGGCCAAGCTGCTGGCGCACCAGTTCAATCACCTGCGCATCGGCCTCCGGCCCGGCAATCAGCCGGGCCGGGTCGCCGGGTAACAGGTGGACAAACAAAAACACCAGCACCGCGACAATCAACAGGGTTGGAATTAACCCCAGCAGACGCTTGAGAACATAACTAAACATCAGACTCCCTGCGTCTGCCCCTGAACATCAGGGGCAGAATAGATGGCTTACTGCAAATCCGCATCTTCAAAACTGAAACCCGTGTCCGGCATAATCCAGAAACCGGTCAACTTTTTACTGTGTGCCGAAACCAGTTTTTCGACGACCAACGGCACCCACGGGGACTCTTTCCAGAGGATATCCTGCGCCTCTTTGTACAGGCGCGCTTTCTCCGTCGGGTCGTTAGTTTTCAGCGCGTCCGCCAGATCGCTGTCGACCTGTTTGTTGCTGTAGAACGCGGTATTAAACAGCGTTGGCGGCCAGTTTTGCGACGCGAACAGCGGCGACAGCGCCCAATCGGCTTCCCCCGTGGAGGCCGTCCAGCCGGTGTAGAACAGTCGTACCCCGCTCTCTTTCTGCCCTTTGCCTTCCACTTCCGCCGCGCGCTGCCCGGCATCCATCGCCGTCACCTGCGCTTTAATACCGACCTGCGCCAGTTGTTGCTGGGTAAACTGCAACACTTTTTGCGCGGTACTGTGATTATGCGATGACCACAGCGTGGTGCTAAAACCATTCGGATAACCCGCTTCTTTTAACAGTTCGCGCGCTTTTGCCGGATCGTACGGCCACGGCGTATAGCTTTGCGCAAACGCAATCGCCGGCGGCAGCACGCCAGTGGCAGGCGTCGCATAACCGGCAAACGCCACTTTCACCAGCGCCTGACGATTAATCGCGTAGTTGAGCGCTTCGCGCACTTTGGCATTATCAAACGGTTTCTGCGTAACATTCATGCTGATGTAACGCTGCATAATAGAGGGGCTGGCGACTAACTCCAGGTTTTTGTTTTTTTCCAGCAGCGCGGCTTGCTCGTAAGGAATTGGGAAGGCAAATTGCGCCTCGCCCGTTTGCAGCATCGCCGCGCGCGTGTTGTTGTCCGCCACCGGTCGCCAGGTGATGCTGTCCAGCTTCGGTAATCCTTGCTGCCAGTAACCGGCGAATTTTTTCACTTTGACGAAATCAGTCTGGTTCCAGGTATCCAGTTCATACGGGCCCGTACCGACCGGATGGAATCCAATCTCGCTACCGTATTTTTCCAGCGCCGTCGGGGAGATAATCGCCGTCGCCGGGTGCGCCAGGATATTGATGAACGCAGAAAACGGTTGTTTCAGCGTGATGTTCACCGTTGCTGAGTCCACCACCTCTGTTTTCGCGATGTTCTTGTACAAGTTATAGCGTTTGAGATGGCTTTCCGGATTACTTGCCCTGTCCAGATTGGCCTTTACTGCCGCCGCATTAAAGTCGGTGCCGTCCTGAAACTTGACCCCCTGACGCAGTTTCACGGTGTAGATCAAACCGTCGTCGGAGACGCTGTAGCTTTCTGCCAGCACATTTTTCAGTTTCATATCTTTATCGAGGCCAAACAGTCCCTGATAAAACGACTTCGCCACCGCCTGCGATAAGGTGTCATTCGCGTCGTACGGATCGAGCGTTGTGAAATTGGAGCCGACCGCCACCACAACATCTTTCGCCGCAAATGCAGGCGACGCCGTCAACGCCGAAGCAACGCCCGCTGCAACCAGCCAATTACGGGCAACAAATTTTGTCATATTATTCTCCTGAAACCCTGTGTGTCTGAATGTTATAAACGCGAAAGCGCATTTTCCGGCTGCACACGCGCAACGTAATGACCCGGCCCAACGAACTGCAATGACACGGGCGTAATCTGCTCCCCACGCTTACGAATATTGCTGGGGATATCATCGGACAGCAGCACGCGTTGCGGCCGATGTCGGGAAGGATCGGCTACCGGAACGGCCGCCATTAACTTCCGGGTATAAGGATGTTGCGGATTCTCAAACAGGGCGCGGCGAGGGCCAATTTCCACGATTTGCCCCAGGTACATCACCGCCACGCGATGGCTGATTCGCTCAACCACCGCCATATCATGGGAGATAAACAGATACGCGATCCCCATCTCCCGCTGGAGATCGAGCAACAGATTGATGATCTGCCCGCGAATAGAGACATCCAGCGCCGAGACGGCCTCATCGGCAATGATCACTTTTGGATTGAGCGCCAGCGCGCGGGCAATGCAGATTCGCTGGCGTTGTCCCCCGGAAAACTCGTGCGGATATCGCCAGGCATGTTCCGGGCGCAAACCGACACGCTCAAGCAGCCAGGCCACCCGTGACGCTGCCGCATCACCGTGCAGCACACCGTGAACGCGCAGCGGCTCCATAATGGAGTATCCCACCGTCTGGCGAGGATCCAGAGAGGCGTAAGGATCCTGAAAGATAAACTGGATATCCCGGCGCAGCGGCTGCAATTTGCCCGCCGGAAGCGTATCAATACGCTGACCGTTAAACGTAATTTCGCCGCGTTGCGATTCCACCAGCCGTAACAACGCGCGTCCGGTCGTGGATTTGCCGCAGCCAGACTCCCCCACCAGCGACAGCGTCTCTCCCGGCCAGAGATCAAAGCTGACGTTTTCTACGGCATGGACTTCCCGGGTGACCTGGTTAAAGATGCCGCTTCGCAACGGAAAACGCGTCACCAGATTACGCACCTGCAAGATGGGCTCGCCTGCGGCAACCGTATCCTGCGCTGTCTGCGGTTCGCGCAATTGTGGGTTGTTGGGTGAAATAAGCGGGAAACGGCGCGGAAACGCCTGTCCGTTCATCGCCCCCAGTTGTGGTACTGCCGCCAGCAACGCCTGGGTATACGGGTGCTGCGGCGCATGAAAAATCTGCTCAACGCTGCCGGTTTCCACGGCCTCGCCCTGATACATCACCAGCACCCGATCGGCGACGTCAGCTACCACGCCCATATCATGGGTGATAAAAATTACCCCCATCGACATCTCCTGCTGCAACACTTTGATCAATTGCAGGATCTGCGCCTGAATAGTGACATCCAGGGCCGTCGTCGGCTCATCCGCAATCAACACGGCCGGGCGACACGACAGCGCCATCGCGATCATCACACGCTGGCGCATACCACCGGAAAGCTGGTGCGGATATCGGGATAAAATGGCCTTTGCCTCAGGAATACGCACCTGGTCGAGCATCCGTTTGGCTTCCGCCATCGCCTCTTCGCGACTGGCGCCCTGATGCAAGCGGATCGACTCAGCGATTTGCTCTCCCACGGTAAACACCGGGTTGAGCGAGGTCATCGGCTCCTGAAAGATCATGGCGATATCCGCACCGCGCACGCTCTGCATCTGAGACGCGCTTTGCTCGCCCAATTCAATCACCTGACGATTACGCCGACGCAGGAGCATTTCATCACACTGAATCTCCCCTCCGGCCTGCTCAATCAGGCGCATCAACGACAGCGCGGTGACCGATTTTCCCGACCCCGACTCGCCAACAATCGCCAGCGTCTCTCCACGCCTGAGGCGAAACGATAGATTGCGCACCGCGCTAACGCGTTGCTGCTCTTGTACAAACGCAATATTCAGATTGCTGACGGCCAGTACATCGCTGGCGTCCAGTTCGTCACTGTGTGGCAACGGTATCCCCTTTTTCCCGGTAGATCCCCGTGGTTGGCGTATCCCCGGCATATCCCCAGGCGCGATACATGCCTTCGCTGTTAAACGGCAGGGCGACATTCCCTTCATGATCGATGGCGATTAATCCGCCGCTACCGCCCAGCGCCGGTAATTTTTCCATCACCACCCGTTCGCAGGCGTCGGCAAGGCTCAGTCCGCCGTAATCCATCAGCGCGGCGATATCGTAGGCCGCCAGGGTGCGGATAAATACCTCGCCGGTTCCCGTGCAGGAGACCGCGACGCTGGCATTATTGGCATAGCACCCCGCGCCCACCAGGGGGCTGTCGCCGACGCGTCCGGGCAGTTTATTGGTCATGCCGCCGGTTGAGGTCGCTGCCGCCAGATTGCCGTATTGATCCAACGCGACGGCGCCGACGGTGCCCATTTTGTTCATTTCATCCAACGGCGCGCCGCTGTGATCAAGCGCCGTTTTACCGGCGGCACGCGCCGCCAGTAACTGTTCGTAACGTTGGGGAGTCGAAAAAATATCGGGGGAAACGCGCGCCATTCCCTGCGAAAAAGCAAAATTTTCCGCCCCTTCACCGACCATCATGACGTGCGGGCTATGCTCCATCACCAATCTGGCGGCAAGCACCGGATTACGCAACTGGCTCACCCCGGCGACGGCACCGGCTTTTAGCGTGTTGCCATCCATGACGCAGGCGTCCAGCTCGTGGGTTTCATTTCGGGTAAACACCGCGCCAATGCCAGCATTAAATAAGGGGCATTCTTCCAGCAAACGCACCGCTTCCGTCACCACATCAAGCGCGTTTTCCCCTGCTTCGAGCATCCTTTGCCCTGCTTCAACAATATCGGACAGCGCCCGAATGTAGCGCTGCTCTTGCTCCTGACTCAATTGCGCGCGGGAAATGGCGCCTGCGCCGCCGTGAATCGCAATGACTGCTTTGCCCATTTTTGTCGTCCATTAACGGTGGCACATACTTTTGCTATAAATATCAGAATTATTGTGAATTCTTCATTCAATTTTTGAATATAGAAAGATGCAAGCGGCATGTAAAGGTTAAGCCCGAGGTGGCATACAGTCTGCTGGCATTTTCTGACATAATAGCCGGATTCGAATTTGCCCCGCAGGAGTATTTCCATGGAATTTACCGCCGGATTAATGCCGCTTGAATCGGCACTCACGCAAATGTTATCGCGCATTACCCCTCTTACCGCCGTCGAAACGCTACCGCTGGTTCAGTGTTTTGGTCGCATTTTGGCAAACGACGTTGTCTCTCCCCTCGATGTACCTGGGTTTGATAACGCTGCGATGGACGGCTATGCGGTTCGCTTAGGCGATCTGGCCTCCGGTAAACCGCTTCCTGTGGCCGGTAAAGCCTTTGCCGGACAGCCTTTTCAGGGTGAATGGCCAGCAGATACCTGTATCCGTATTATGACTGGCGCCCCCGTCCCGGCAGGCTGCGAAGCGGTGGTAATGCAGGAACAAACAGAACAAACAGACGAAGGCGTACGCTTTACGGCGGAAGTTCGCGGCGGGCAAAACATTCGCCATCGCGGAGAAGACATTACCGCTGACGCCACGGTGTTTGCGGCGGGAACGCGCCTGACCACCGCAGAACTGCCGGTACTGGCTTCGCTGGGCATCGCGGACGTTCCGGTAGTACGTAAAGTGCGCGTGGCGCTGTTCTCGACTGGCGATGAATTGCAACTGCCGGGTCAGCCTCTGGGCGACGGGCAAATTTATGACACCAACCGTTTAACGGTGCATCTGATGCTGGAGCAGCTCGGTTGCGACGTTATCAACTTAGGCATTATCCGCGACGACCCGCAGGCATTGCGCGCTGCATTTGTAGAAGCGGACAGCCAGGCGGATGTGGTGATTAGCTCCGGCGGCGTCTCCGTTGGCGAAGCGGACTACACCAAAACGATTCTGGAAGAGCTGGGCGAAATTACGTTCTGGAAACTGGCCATTAAGCCCGGTAAACCTTTCGCCTTTGGCAAACTCAACAATAGCTGGTTCTGCGGTCTGCCGGGCAACCCGGTCTCCGCCGCGCTGACGTTTTATCAACTCGTTCAGCCACTGCTGGCCAAACTCAGCGGCAATACCGCCTGTGGACTGCCCGCACGCCAGCGGGTGCGCACCGCCTCTCGTCTGAAGAAAACGCCGGGGCGTCTCGATTTTCAGCGCGGCGTGCTACAGCGCACCGCCGACGGCGAACTGGAAGTCACCACGACCGGACATCAGGGTTCACATATTTTCAGCTCCTTTAGCCAGGGGAACTGCTTTATTGTGCTGGAGCGCGATCGCGGCAATGTTGAAGCGGGCGAATGGGTGGAAGTCGAGCCGTTTAACGCGCTGTTCGGAGGTCTGTAATGGCTGAGCTCAGCGACCAGGAGATGATGCGCTATAACCGGCAAATCATTCTGCGTGGCTTCGATTTTGACGGGCAAGAAGCCTTAAAAGCGGCGCGCGTGCTGGTGGTCGGGCTGGGTGGACTGGGATGTGCGGCCTCGCAATATCTGGCAAGCGCGGGAATCGGCAATCTGACGCTGCTCGATTTTGATACGGTGTCGGTCTCCAATTTGCAGCGTCAGACGCTGCACAGTGACGCGACGGTTGGGCAAGCCAAAGTCGAATCCGCCCGTGACGCGCTGATGCGTATTAATCCGCATATTATTATCGCCCCGATTAACGCCCTGCTGGAAGATGCAGCCCTCCATGCGCTGATCGCTGAGCATGACTTGGTGCTGGACTGTACCGATAACGTCACGGTGCGTAACCAGCTCAACGCGGGTTGTTTCGCCGCAAAAGTGCCGCTGGTTTCCGGCGCGGCTATCCGCATGGAAGGCCAGATTACCGTCTTCACCTGGCAAGACGGTGAGCCTTGCTATCGCTGTCTGAGTCGTTTGTTCGGCGAGAACGCGCTGACCTGCGTGGAAGCGGGCGTTATGGCGCCACTGATTGGCGTGATTGGCTCATTGCAGGCCATGGAGGCAATTAAAGTGCTGGCGCAGTACGGCAAACCCGCCTCCGGCAAAATCGTCATGTATGACGCAATGACCTGCCAGTTCCGCGAGATGAAGTTAATGCGCAATCCGGACTGTGAGGTCTGCGGGAAGTAAACAAGACCGGGTGAGCATGGCGCCCACCCGGGATCAAAACTTACAGAGACGTCCGCCCAAAGGCGCCCTGCCAGTCGTGCTCAAATTTCTTCACGGCGGCGTCCACCGCCGGCGAGCTGATCAGTTGCTGGGCGACATCCAGTGGCAGCGTAATAGACTCACACCCTACCAGCAGGCAATCCAGCGCCTGACGCGGCGTTTTGAAGCTGGCCGCCAGGACTTTAGCGTGCGGCGCATGCATGTGCAGTAGTTGCTGAAGTTCATTAACCGTCTGAATACCGTCACCGCCCTGCGCATCGAGACGATTCACGTATGGCGCAACATAATCCGCCCCAGCCAGCGCCGCCAGCAACCCTTGCGCAGCGCTGTAAACTGCCGTACCCAGCGTTGGGATACCTTCAGATTTCAGCAATTTAATGGCAGCCAGACCTTCTGAGGTGACCGGGATCTTCACTACGATGTCAGGAATAATCGCCTGCAACAGGCGCGCATCGCTGACCATGCCTTCTGCGGTGGTTGCCATCACCTGGGCAAACAAACGTCCTTTCCCCCCCATCGCTTCATACAACTCGGGCAATAACACGTCCAGCGGCGTTTTACCTGCGGCCACAATGCTGGGATTGGTGGTGACACCCGCCAGCGGAAAAACGCGCGCCAGGGCTTTCACGGCATCGACATCAGAAGTGTCCAGATAGAGTTCCATAATCATTCCTCAAACTGTGAGATTTAGCATGGATTAACGATACCACGGCAAAACCTCTCTGTTAGTTGACTTGCGTCAATATAACTTTCATTCGAAAGTAATTTAATCTTTATACGAAACAAGAGGGCCGATTTATGATTTTCAACATTCAGCGCTATTCCACACACGATGGCCCAGGTATACGAACCGTGGTGTTCCTCAAAGGCTGCTCCCTGAGCTGCCGCTGGTGCCAGAACCCGGAGAGCCGCGCGCGTACACAGGATCTTTTATACGATGCGCGTTTGTGCCTGGAAGGGTGCAACCTCTGCGCTCAGGCAGCACCCGGTGTGTGCGAACGTACGCTGAATGGCCTGCTTATCCACCGTGAGAAACTGACCGACGCCCACATGAATGCGCTCACCGACTGCTGCCCGACACAAGCGTTAACCGTGTGCGGCGAGATGAAAAGCGTGGAAGAGATCATGGCCACCGTGTTGCGCGATAAACCCTTTTACGATCGCAGCGGCGGCGGAATTACCCTCTCCGGCGGCGAACCGTTTATGCAGCCAGAACTGGCGGCCGCGCTCTTCAAAGCCAGCCATGACGCGGGCATTCATACTGCCGTTGAAACCTGTCTGCATGTGCCATGGAAATACATTGCGCCCTCATTAGCGAATATCGACCTGTTTCTGGCAGATCTGAAGCATGTTGCCGACGCCCCGTTCAAACAATGGACCGATGGCAACGCCGCCCGGGTGCTGGAAAATCTGAAAAAAGTGGCCGCCGCAGGGAAAAAAATCATTATTCGCGTGCCGTTGATTCAGGGCTTTAATGCCGATGAAGAGGCGATAAAAGCCATTACCGATTTTGCCGCCGACGAACTGCACGTCGGTGAGATCCATTTTCTGCCCTACCACACGCTGGGCATCAACAAATACCACTTACTCAGTCAACCCTACAACGCCCCAGACAAACCGCTTGATGCGCCTGCGCTGCTAGACTTTGCGCAACAGTACGCCAGCACGAAAGGTTTGACCGCGACTTTACGAGGATAATTCCCATGACCACACTGAAACTGGATACACTCAGCGACCGCATCAAGGCACACAAAACCGCGCTTATTCATATTGTAAAACCGCCGGTATGTACCGAACGCGCCCAGCACTACACCGAGATGTATCAGCAGCATTTGAATAAACCTATCCCGGTTCGTCGTGCTCTGGCGCTGGCGCATCATCTGGAAAAGCGGACTATCTGGATCAAACACGACGAACTGATCATCGGCAACCAGGCCAGTGAAGTCCGTGCTGCGCCTATCTTCCCGGAATACACCGTCTCGTGGATTGAAAAAGAGATCGATGACCTCGCCGATCGTCCAGGCGCCGGTTTTGCGGTCAGCGAAGAGAACAAACGCGTGCTGCATGAAGTCTGCCCATGGTGGCGCGGACAGACCGTTCAGGATCGCTGCTACGGCATGTTTACCGATGAGCAAAAAGGTCTGCTGGAAACGGGGATCATCAAGGCCGAAGGCAACATGACCTCCGGTGATGCGCATCTGGCGGTCAACTTCCCACTGGTGCTGGAAAAAGGGCTCGACGGTCTGCGTCATAAAGTCGACGAACGTCGTTCCCGCATTAATCTCACCTGCCTGGAAGATCTGCACGGCGATCAGTTCCTCAAAGCAATTGATATCGTCCTCGACGCGGTGAGTCTGCACATCGAGCGTTTTGCCGACCTGGCACGCGAAATGGCGGCTACCGAAACGCGCGAAAGCCGCCGCGATGAACTGCTGGCCATGGCGGAAAACTGTGATGTTATCGCTCACGAACCGCCAAAAACCTTCTGGCAGGCACTGCAACTGTGCTACTTCATCCAGCTTATTCTACAAATTGAGTCTAACGGCCACTCCGTCTCGTTCGGTCGTATGGACCAGTACCTCTATCCGTACTACCGTCGCGACGTCGAGCTGAACCAGACGCTGGATCGCGAGCACGCCATTGAGCTGCTGCATAGCTGCTGGCTGAAACTGCTGGAAGTGAACAAAATCCGCTCCGGCTCCCACTCCAAAGCGTCTGCCGGTAGCCCGCTGTATCAGAACGTCACCATTGGCGGTCAGAATCTGGTTAACGACCAGCCGATGGATGCGGTTAACCCGCTCTCTTATGCCATTCTGGAATCCTGTGGTCGCCTGCGTTCAACGCAGCCAAACCTCAGCGTGCGCTACCACGCCGGGATGAGCAATGACTTCCTCGACGCCTGCGTACAGGTGATTCGCTGTGGTTTTGGGATGCCGGCATTTAACAACGACGAAATCGTTATTCCGGAATTTATTAAACTCGGCATCGACCCGCAGGACGCCTACGACTACGCGGCTATTGGCTGCATCGAAACCGCCGTTGGCGGCAAGTGGGGTTACCGCTGCACCGGGATGAGCTTTATTAACTTTGCGCGCGTGATGCTGGCAGCGCTGGAAGGCGGTCGTGACGCCACCAGCGGGAAAGTCTTCCTGCCACAGGAAAAGGCGCTCTCTGCCGGTAACTTCAACAATTTCGACGAAGTGATGGAGGCCTGGGATACCCAGATCCGCTACTACACCCGTAAATCGATCGAAATTGAGTATGTGGTCGATACCATGCTGGAAGAGAACGTACATGACATTCTCTGTTCAGCACTGGTCGATGACTGCATCGAGCGGGCGAAAAGCATCAAGCAAGGCGGTGCGAAGTATGACTGGGTTTCCGGTCTGCAGGTGGGTATCGCCAACCTCGGTAACAGCCTGGCCGCAGTGAAAAAACTGGTCTTTGACCAGGGGGCGATTGGTCAACAGCAACTGGCGGCTGCACTGGCTGACGATTTCGAAGGGCTGACCCACGAACAGTTGCGCCAGCGTCTGATCAACGGCGCGCCGAAGTACGGTAACGATGATGATAGCGTCGATACCCTGCTGGCCCGCGCTTACCAGACCTATATCGACGAACTGAAACAGTACCATAACCCGCGTTACGGTCGTGGCCCGACGGGTGGCAACTACTACGCCGGTACGTCCTCTATCTCTGCCAACGTGCCTTTTGGCGCCGCGACAATGGCAACGCCGGATGGTCGCAAAGCCCACACGCCGCTGGCGGAAGGTGCAAGCCCCTCTTCCGGGACTGACCACCTCGGCCCTACGGCGGTGATTGGCTCCGTCGGTAAACTGCCGACCGGCTCCATTCTCGGCGGTGTGCTGCTCAACCAGAAGTTGAATCCGGCCACCCTGGAAAATGAGTCCGACAAGCAGAAGCTGATGATCCTGCTGCGCACCTTCTTTGAAGAGCACAAAGGCTGGCATATTCAGTACAACATCGTTTCGCGTGAAACCTTGCTGGAAGCGAAAAAGCACCCAGACCAGTATCGCGACCTGGTCGTGCGTGTGGCAGGCTATTCCGCCTTCTTCACCGCGCTCTCCCCGGACGCCCAGGACGACATCATCGCCCGTACCGAACATATGCTTTAACCCTCACGCCCGGTGGCGGCTGCGCTTACCGGGCCTACAAGCCTCTCTCCGTAGGCCGGAAAGGCGTTCACGCCGACATCCGGCAGCCTCTCCTCACGATTGCCGGATGGCGCTGACGCGGATCCGGCCTACAGCGTCTGTACCCTCTCTCACTTTCATTCGAAATTAAATTTGTGCTTCAGGTCACATTGTTATTAGAATGTTGCTAGTCGCAGTAATATTCTGGAGAGCAATGTATGACCGTAAAAGTTATCGTCACCGATATGGACGGGACTTTTCTCGACGACGCCAAGCAGTACGATCGTGCGCGTTTTATGGCGCAGTATCAAGAACTGAAAAAACGCGATATTGAATTTGTCGTCGCCAGCGGCAATCAGTATTACCAACTCATCTCCTTCTTCCCCGAACTCAAAGATGAAATCTCTTTTGTCGCCGAAAACGGTGCGCTGGTTTTTGAGCATGGCGAGCAAATTTTCCACGGCGAACTGACCCGTCACGAATCGCAAATCGTGATTGGCGAATTATTAAAAGATAAACAGCTCAATTTCGTCGCCTGTGGTTTGCAAAGCGCGTACATCAGCGAAAACGCCCCCGACACCTTTGTGGCGCTGATGTCAAAACACTATCACCGCCTGAAACCGGTGAAGGATTACCACGACATCGACGACGTGCTGTTTAAATTCTCACTGAATTTACCGGATAATCAGATCCCCATAATGATAGACACGCTGCATACCGCGTTGAATGGCATTATGAAACCGGTCACCAGCGGATTCGGCTTTATTGACCTGATAATTCCGGGTCTGCATAAAGCCAACGGCATTAGCCGCCTGTTAAAACGCTGGAATTTGTCGCCGCAAAATGTGGTCGCCATCGGCGACAGCGGCAATGACGCGGAAATGCTGAAACTGGCGCGCTACTCGTTCGCCATGAAGAATGCCGCAGACAGCATCAAAACCCTCTCTCGCTATTCAACTGACGACAATAATCACCAGGGCGCGTTGAACGTTATTCAGGCCGTACTGGATAAAACCGCCCCCTTCAATGAATGAATCAGCAATCTGGAGCGTGGTGATTTAATGCCAGTTGGTTAAGGAATTGGGAGAACCTTTTATTTTGGTGAGGGCGACGTTCACCAGAGTAAAAGGTTCTCCCGGACGCCCTCGCCCCCCCGGCGCATTGCACTCGCGTTTTTCTTCCCCTCTCTGCATTCTTTTCACACTGTCGAAAATTTCAACTTGCATTAACTTATTTTTAACTTAAAGTATCACTTGTAAGTTATGTTTCTTTCGAATGAAAGTTTATGTGAGGTGTTTATGGCTCTTACCTTTACCAGCGATACGTTACCCGCCGACCACAAATCCGCTATCCGGCAGATGAAGAAAGCGCTGCGAGCACAAATCGGTGATGTTCAGCAGGTTTTTGACAAACTCAGTGATGTGATTACAGCCCGCGTGGCGGACATTAATGCGCGTAAAGCACGCGGCGAAACTGTCTGGCCTGAACTCACTTACGCTGACATAAAAGCAGGCCGCATCACAGGCGCCCAGCGAGAAGAGATTAAACAACACGGCTGCGTGGTCATTAAGCAACATTTCCCACGCGAGCAGGCGCTGGACTGGGATCAGTCGATGCTCGACTACCTGGACAGCAACCAGTTTGACGAGGTGTATAAAGGCCCTGGCGATAACTTTTTCGGAACACTGTCCGCCTCCCGCCCGGAAATTTATCCGATCTACTGGTCACAGGCGCAAATGCAGGCGCGTCAAAGCGAGGAGATGGCTAACGCCCAGTCATTCCTTAACCGTTTGTGGACTTTTGAAAGCGACGGCAAGCAGTGGTTTAACCCGGATGTGAGCGTGATTTACCCGGATCGTATTCGCCGCCGCCCGCCGGGAACAACCTCAAAAGGCCTTGGCGCACATACCGACTCTGGCGCGCTGGAACGCTGGCTGCTCCCGGCGTATCAACAGGTCTTCGCGCAGGTGTTTGACGGCAATATCGAGCAGTACGATCCGTGGAACGCTGCGCACCGTACCGACGTGGAAGAGTACACCGTGGAGAACACCACCAAATGTTCGGTGTTTCGTACTTTCCAGGGCTGGACAGCGCTTTCCGATATGTTGCCCGGTCAAGGATTGCTGCACGTGGTGCCGATCCCGGAAGCGATGGCGTACGTCCTGCTACGTCCCCTGCTGGATGATGTGCCGGAAGATGAACTGTGCGGCGTCGCGCCAGGCAGAGTATTGCCCATTTCCGAACAATGGCACCCGTTGTTAATTGACGCGTTAACCAGCATTCCACAACTGGAAGCCGGTGACTCCGTCTGGTGGCATTGCGACGTCATTCACTCCGTGGCGCCCGTTGAAAACCAGCAAGGCTGGGGTAACGTGATGTACATCCCTGCCGCGCCGTTGTGCGAAAAGAATCTGGCTTATGCGCACAAAGTCAGAGCCGCACTGGAGAAAGGCGCCTCACCAGGCGACTTCCCCCGTGAGGATTATGAAACCCACTGGGAAGGACGCTTTACGCTCAATGATTTGAATATTCACGGTAAACGCGCGCTGGGTATGGCTTAATCGTCATACAGCCCTTCTCTCTCGACGGCGGTGCGTCGTTTTCCCTGACGTATCCGCCGGACAGATTCACGGATTGCCAGCGAACCATTGAGCAACAGCGTACCGACTGGCGCATCGGGGCGCATCAGCCGCTGCTGAAGCATTTGTACGGCCTCTATTGCCAACGCATCGCGCGGGACATGAACGGCGGTTAAGAGAACATCCTGAATTGCCGCCAGATTAAAGCCGTCGATACTCATGACCGAAACATCCTGCGGCACACGCAACCCCTGCTTTTGCAGTGCGCTGATCGTCCCTGCGGCCATAAAATCGCCGCCCACCAGAAACGCAGTCGGCAGCGCTTTGGCTGGCGTGTGTTTCAACCATTCGCTCACCTGTAGCTCTGTTTCTTTCGCGCTGAAACTGGGCACCACCAGCAAATCGCGTTGATCATTGAACCTCAGATTATGCGACTGCCAGGCATCGCGAACGCCCGCCAGCCGAAGTTCCATCGTATAACGGCGAAGACAGAACACGTTCATGATGTCCCGGTGGCCCATCTCAAACAGATAATCAGCCGCCAGCTCACCAATCGCGCGATGGTCGGGCGCAACCGCCGGCAAACGCATCCGTCGGTCACGACAGTTGATCAACATACAGGGTTTCCCGACATCCACCACCAGATCATGAATATGCGGATCATCAATACCCAGCAACATCACCGCCTGCGTTTCCGGCTCATTAATACGCGCCAGAAAAAGCTGGGCATCGCTGTCCAGCTCTTCCAGCGCGCAATAGCGTAGCCTGACCTCATGGGAAGCCAGCCCTTTACTTAAACTTTGGAGCACCCGGTAGTAAAAGATGTCCGACCGCTCATCAAACGCCCGCTGCGGCGCAAACACCAACAGGTTATTGAGCAGCAGACGCCCCGCCGCCATCCCGTCCATCACCCCCAGTTCCCGCGCACAGGCCAGCACCTTACTGCGTGCTTTTTCACTGGTGTTGGCCTTCCCCGCGAGCACCCGGGAAACGGTGCTGATGGAGAGCTGCGTGCGGGCAGCAATTTCGGCGATTTTGAGCCTTTTATCCATTTTGTGATCTCGCTCCATCAGGCATATGAAAAAATTTTCATAATCCTGAGATTAAGCTGTAACGGGTGTCCGGCGCATCATGACAAATAAAAGACAATCGTTATGAGAAAGCTTGCACAAAATCCGCTATTACCCACCTCTTTTCTCCCTTAAGGTGAATTTGTCACACCACTTCCATACTAGTTATATGTCAGCTTTAGACCATAAAACAGATACATATCAAACTGATACAAATCTGTATGACAACTAGGATGAATTTTCCCTCTATCGTCCGTCTTGTGGAGAAAGAAATGAGTCAGGACATTAACAACACAGTTACGGCAAGCAAAACCCGCCGTGTCATGAAAAACTTGCGCTGGTACATGCTGGTGCTGTTTTTAATTGGCGTCACGGTTAACTACATCACGCGAAACTCGTTAGGTATTTTGGCCCCGGAGCTCAAAGACAGTCTGGGTATTACCACCGAACAATATTCCTGGATAGTCGGCGCTTTCCAGCTCGCTTACACCCTTTTCCAACCCCTGTGCGGTTGGCTGATTGATGTGATCGGTCTGAAGCTCGGCTTTATGATTTGCGCCTGTTTGTGGGCCATTGCCTGTATCGCTCACGCTGGCGCCGGAAACTGGCTGCATCTGGCGATTCTGCGCTTCTTTATGGGCGGCGCAGAAGCCGCAGCAACCCCGGCCAACGCCAAAACAATTGGCGAATGGTTTCCGAAAACCGAGCGCCCGATTGCCGCAGGCTGGGCGGGTGTCGGCTTCTCAATTGGTGCGATGTTAGCGCCGCCGATTATTTACTTTGCCCACGCCTCTTTTGGCTGGCAGGGTGCATTTATGTTCACCGGTGTACTGGCGCTGCTGTGGGTGATTCTGTGGTGGGTGTTCTACCATAACCCGGAACAGCACCCGAATCTCGGCAAAGACGAGCTGGCCTGGATCAAACAGGACAACGAGCCCGCGCCCGTAAAACAGCCTTTCTTCGCCGCGCTGAAAGGCGTCGCTAAAAACAAACGTTTTTATGGTATCGCCATCCCGGCATTTATGGCGGAACCGGCATGGGCAGTGTTCAGTTTCTGGATGCCGCTCTACTTCGCCAAAGAATACAATATGGATCTCAAGCAGATCGCCTTATTTGCCTGGCTGCCGTTTCTCGCCGCCGATCTCGGCAGCGTGGCAAGCGGCTATCTGACCAAACTCTATACCCGCCTGTTCGGCTACTCACGCGTTAACTCAACCATCGCCAGTTCCGTCACCGGCGCATTTATGATGATTTCGCTCGCCGCGGTGGCGATCACCCGCGATCCGATTGTTGCCGTGATCCTGATGTCCATCGGCGGCTTCGGGCATCAAATTATCTCCTGCATGCTGAGCGCGCTGGTCGTGGAGTCATTCGATAAAGGTCAGATGGCGACCGTCAACGGCATGCGCGGTTCGGCGGCGTGGATAGCCAGTTTCCTGTTCTCCCTTTTGATTGGTGTTACCGCTGACAAAATCGGCTTTAACCCCCTCTTCATCGCCATGGGTTTCTTCGACCTGATTGGCGCTGTTTTCCTGGTGGCATTTATTGCTGAACGTCGCGCAAAGCGCGCTTGATAGTGGATGTATTGCATATGAAAACCCTGAAGAACTGGACTGTTGAGAAGCAATCAGCGCATCATCTGGAACTGCTGGTGGATAACCAGCACCGCGTATGCCTGTATGTGCTGGAAGAGAATCTGTTCCGCGTACTGATTAAGCGTAAAGGCGCGCTGGCGCTGGACAGAACCTGGAGCATCGCACCGAAGCAAGATGTGCCCTGGGAGGGGCGTCATCGCGATGACCTCAGCGGCTTTAGCTGCCCGGCGTGGAGCCTGGAGCAGCAGAACGAAACCGTGACGATCAGCACTGAAAAGCTGCGCGTCACCGTCCACCAGCCGCTGTGGCTGGAGTGGCATTATCGCGATGAGGCGGGTGACTGGCAGCCGCTGGCGAGCGATCGCAGCACCAGCGCCTATCTGCTGAACGCCCACGGCGACGGCGTGGCGCACTATCTGAGCCGCCAAAAAGATGAACGCTTTTACGGGCTGGGCGAGAAAGCCGGTAATTTGCAGCGCAACGGTAAACGCTATGAGATGCGCAATCTGGACGCGATGGGCTATAACGCCGTCAGCACCGATCCGCTGTACAAACATATTCCCTTCACCATCACCCGCCGCGACGATGTGAGCTACGGTCTGTTTTATGACAACCTGAGCAGTTGCTGGCTGGATCTGGGCAATGAAATTGATAACTACCACACCGCGTATCGCCGCTGGCAGGCAGAGGCCGGTGATATCGATTACTACATGTTTACCGGCAAACGGGTGCTGGACGTCACCAAAGCGTTTGTGCGTCTGACCGGAAAAACGCTGTTCGGGCCGAAATGGAGCCTCGGCTACAGCGGCTCGACCATGCACTACACCGACGCACCGGACGCGCAAAACCAGCTAATGAACTTTATTCGCCTGTGCGAAGAGCACGCAATTCCGTGCGATTCATTCCAGCTCTCTTCCGGCTACACCTCGATCAACGGCAAGCGCTACGTCTTCAACTGGAACTACGACAAAGTGCCGCAGCCGAAAGTGATGTCCCGCGCGTTCCATGATGCAGGGCTTAAACTGGCAGCCAACATCAAGCCGTGCTTGCTACAAGACCATCCGCGCTATAGCGAAGTGGCGGAAAAAGGCCTGTTCATTCGCGATTCAGAAACGAATGCGCCGGAACGCTCCAGTTTCTGGGACGATGAAGGGTCTAATCTCGATTTTACCAACCCGCAAACAATTCAATGGTGGCAGGATGGCGTGACCACTCAACTGCTGGAGATGGGCATCGACTCGACCTGGAACGACAACAACGAGTTTGAAGTGTGGGACGGCGAAGCCCGCTGTCACGGTTTTGGCCAGGAGATCGCCATTAAGCACATTCGCCCGGTGATGCCGCTGCTGATGATGCGCGCCTCACTGGAAGCCCAGCAGCGTTTTGCGCCAGAAAAACGGCCGTATCTTATCTCGCGCTCGGGCTGCGCCGGGATGCAGCGCTACGTCCAGACCTGGAGTGGCGACAATCGCACCCACTGGGACACGCTGCGCTACAACACAAGAATGGGGCTGGGGATGAGCCTTTCCGGTCTGTTTAACGTCGGTCACGACGTGGGCGGTTTCTCCGGCGACAAACCGGACGCCGAGCTGTTCGTGCGCTGGGTACAGAATGGCGTGATGCACCCACGCTTTACTATTCACTCGTGGAATGACGATCATACGGTCAATGAACCGTGGATGTATCCCGGTGTGACGCCCGCCATTCGCAGTGCGATTGAGCTGCGTTATCGCTTACTGCCCTATTTTTATACCCTGCTCTGGCAGGCTCATGCCGACGATGAGCCGATGCTGCGCCCGACATTCCTCGACCATGAGCATGATGCGCAAACCTTCGAAGAGTGCGACGATTTCCTGCTGGGCCGCGATATTTTAGTGGCAAGCGTGGTTGAAGAAGGTCAACGCCAGCGCCGCGTCTGGTTACCGGATAACGAAACCGGCTGGTACGATTTTTACACGCACGAATGGTTCTCTGGTGGTCAGTGGATTACCCGCGATGCCCCGCTGGAAAAACTGCCGCTGCTGGTACGGGCAGGCGCCGGTTTACCGCTGAGCGAACGCATCACCCACGTCAGCGCAGAGAAAGACGATACGCGCGAGCTGAAACTCTTCCCCGTTAAGGGCACGGGCACGACGCACGGTATGCTGTTTGAAGATGATGGCGAGAGCTGGAATTATCAGCACGGCGATGCGCTGTGGCTTACGTGGGAGATGGCGTGTACAGGTTCGACTATCAACCTGAACGTGACAACGCGCGGCGATTATCGTCCGGCGTGGAAAGCGTTGAAAGTGTCGTTACCGGCGGGTGAGCAGCGCACGCTGCTGATTAACGGTGAAGAACGCAGTGACTGGGTGATGTAGTGCCTGTTTGCCGGGTGGAGGCTTCGCCTGACCCGGCCTACATAACAGGAATATTTCCCTAAACCTGTTTGCCGGGAGGCGGCTTCACCTGACCCGGCCTACATAACAGGAATATTTCCCTAAACCTGTTTGCCGGGTGGCGGCTTTGTCTTACCCGGCCTACGTGATCGATGTTTTTTGTAGGCCGGGTAAGCGTTAGCGCCACCCGGCAAACAGGAGTATTTCCCTAAGTATTTCGCGCTACAGCAAGGCGGCAAACCTGCAAATCCCCGGGAGCTTACAAAAGTAAGTGACCGGGGTGCGCAGGAGCAGCCAACGCAGCTGTAGCGTGAAAGACGACGGGAAATTAGCCGTCGATGCCTCTGCTACGCAGATAATCTTCGTAATTACCGGTGAAGTCGACAACGCGTTCCGGCGTAATTTCGATAACGCGGGTTGCCAGCGAGCTCACGAATTCGCGGTCATGAGAAACGAAGATCAGCGTGCCCTGGTACATCTCCAGCGCCATGTTCAGCGATTCGATAGATTCCATATCCAGGTGGTTGGTTGGTTCATCCATCACCAGAATATTTGGTTTCTGCATCATCAACTTACCGAACAACATGCGCCCTTTTTCACCACCGGACAGCACTTTGGCAGGCTTCTTGATATCGTCCTGGCTGAACAGCAGACGACCAAGGAAGCTACGAACAACTTGCTCGTCATCGCCTTCCTGTTTCCACTGACTCATCCATTCGAAAACGGTCAGATCGTTTTCGAACTCATATTCGTGATCCTGCGCGTAGTAGCCAATTTGCGCATTCTCAGACCATTTAACGGTGCCATTATCCGGCGCAATGTCGCCGACCAGCGCTTTCAGCATGGTCGATTTACCCACGCCGTTCGCCCCCAGGATGGCAACCTTCTCGCCCACTTCCAGCAGCAAATTAAAGTTTTTAAACAGCGGGCCATTATCAAAACCTTTGGCCAGCGCTTCCACTTCCAGCGCGTTACGGAACAGTTTCTTGTCCTGTTCGAAACGGATGAACGGGTTCTGACGGCTGGAGGCTTTAACTTCGTCGAGCTTGATTTTATCAATCTGACGCGCACGTGACGTTGCCTGACGCGATTTCGAGGCGTTGGCGCTAAAGCGGCTGACGAAGGACTGCAGATCGGCAATCTGCGCCTTTTTCTTGGCGTTATCGGCCAGCAGACGTTCACGCGCCTGGGTTGCCGCTGTCATGTACTCGTCATAGTTACCAGGATAAACACGCAGCTCGCCGTAGTCGAGATCCGCCATGTGCGTACAGACCATGTTCAGGAAGTGACGGTCGTGCGAAATGATGATCATGGTGCTGTCACGGTCGTTCAGCGTCTGCTCCAGCCAACGAATGGTGTCGATGTCCAGGTTGTTGGTCGGTTCATCGAGCAGCAGAATGTCCGGGTTAGAAAAGAGCGCCTGCGCCAACAGCACACGCAGCTTCCAGCCGGGGGCGACTTCGCTCATCGGGCCGTAATGCTGTTCTACCGGAATGCCAACACCCAGCAGCAGTTCGCCAGCGCGGGATTCAGCAGAATAGCCGTCCATCTCGCCGTATTTCACTTCCAGATCGGCCACTTTATAGCCGTCTTCCTCGCTCATTTCCGGCAGCGCGTAGATGCGATCGCGTTCTTGTTTCACTTCCCACAGTTCAGCGTGGCCCATGATTACCGTATCCAGTACGGTGAACTCTTCGAACGCAAACTGATCCTGGCGCAGCTTACCGATACGCTCATTGGGATCGAGGGAGACGTTGCCCAGCGTCGGCTCAAGGTCGCCGCCGAGGATTTTCATAAAGGTGGATTTACCGCTACCGTTCGCGCCAATCAGGCCGTAACGGTTGCCGCCGCCAAATTTGACGGAAATATTTTCAAAAAGCGGCTTACTGCCGAACTGCATGGTGACGTTGCTGGAAACTAACACTGGCGTATCCTGAGAAAAATATGTGACAAACCGCATATTATGCCACAAGTCTTAAAAAAGATCGCGTATTGTCAGAAGTATGAACGCAGAACAAAAGGTCAGATCAAGGGAAAAAATGTGATTTCGTACACATCTGATTTCCCTGTGAACCCGAATGCACATATAATGCGCTCCCAACACTACAGAAATCTCAACCCAATAGCCTGCCTGGCAATGAATCTCGCATAAATGAATATGAATATGAAATTGACAACGTTTTTCGCGGCGGCACTCGCTGTTGTTGGCTTTTGCAGCACTGCTTCAGCCGTAACTTACCCACTACCGACAGACGGTAGCCGGGTGATTGGTCAAAACCAGGTCATCACTGTCCCGGAAGGCAATACCCAGCCGCTGGAGTATTTTGCCGCCCAATACCAGATGGGTCTTTCCAACATGCTGGAAGCGAACCCTGGTGTGGATACTTTCCTGCCGAAAGGCGGTACGGTGCTGAACATTCCGCAGCAGTTGATCCTGCCGGATACCGTGCATGAAGGTATTGTCATCAACAGTGCTGAAATGCGTCTGTACTATTACCCGAAAGGCACCAACACCGTTATCGTGCTGCCGATTGGTATTGGCCAGTTAGGTAAAGATACGCCGATCAACTGGACCACCAAAGTGGAACGTAAAAAAGCAGGCCCGACCTGGACGCCGACGGCTAAAATGCACGCCGAATACCGTGCTGCGGGTGAACCGCTGCCAGCGGTCGTGCCTGCCGGCCCGGATAACCCGATGGGTCTGTACGCCCTGTATATTGGCCGTCTGTATGCTATCCACGGGACTAACGCCAACTTTGGTGTTGGTTTGCGCGTGAGCCACGGTTGTGTGCGTCTGCGTAACGAAGACATCAAATTCCTGTTCCAGAATGTGCCGGTCGGTACGCGCGTTCAGTTTATTGATGAGCCAGTGAAAGCCACCACCGAGCCAGACGGCAGCCGCTATATTGAGGTGCATAACCCGCTGTCGACCACTGAAGCTCAGTTCGAAGGCGGCGAGATCGTGCCGATTACGCTGAACAAGAGCATTACGAGCATCACCGGTCAGCCTGACGTCGATCAGTCCGTCGTTGAACAGGCGGTACAGAACCGTTCTGGTATGCCGGTTCGTCTGAACTAATTCGCTGTAAACGCCGGATGGTGGCTAACGCCTCATCCGGCCTACAGGTTTCACCAGGCCCGATACGCATAGCGCCATCGGGTCTGGCACTTCGATCACATCAACAACCCATACCCTACCAACGCCGCCCACACCAACATCGGTAACGAATACAGATGGAAACGCCACCAGATGCGTCGGTCGTTTGCCATGCGTAATGCAATCAGATTTGCCAGCGAGCCCGGTAACAGACCAAAACCACCAACATTGACAGCCCATGCCAGTAACAGCGTAGGCGGTACATAGTTCAACAGTAAAATCGTCGTGGGCACGTTGCTGATAAATTGCGACAGTCCGATAGCCGTCAACCAAAGCCCCGGCCCGGAAAGCGTGCCGATATGACCTGACATCGCCTGCAACGCGGGAAGCTGGGTTAATAAATGCACGTCGATAAACATCGCCATAAACACCAGCAGCAACGTCCAGTCCACGCTGAGCACTACGCGGCGCGCCAGTACCAGAAACCCTGCCGCCACAATCGCCAGTCCCCACAGCTCCTGCTTCAGCTCCAGTGCAGTCAGAAAGACGATGTACAACCCAAGACAGCTCCACACCAGGCGCGGCTGCCAGTCTGGCGAGCGCGTCCCGGTATGGTATTGCAGCGCTTTCGCCGGAAAACAGAACCAGCACAGCACCAGTAAGGTCAGCATCATTGCGACAGCGAGCGGCAACATCTGCCAGGTAAAGGCGGTAAATGACAGGCCAGAACGTCCCCACAGCAGTATATTTTGCGGATTGCCAATCGGGGTGAGCAGCGAACCGGCATTCACCGCCAGCGCTTCAAAAATGATCAGCCGATTAACCGGAATCGCGCACAGCTTTTTGAGGGTAATGGTGAGAGGAACCACGATAAACAACGCCACATCGTTGGTCAGAAACGTCGACAACCCTGCGGCCGCCAGCACCATGAACATCGCCAGACGACGCTCTGTGGCAAACCGGCGGGTCATGCGGCGCCCCAGCACATCAAAGTAGCCGCTCAGCTCAACCCCTTTTGTCAGCAGCATTAAACCGCTGAGGGTAATAATGGTATGCCAGTCAATGGCGGTGAGCCAACGACGAGGCGCAAACGGAACACAAAAACTTAAGCCAATCCCGATAATCATCAACAACTGAAAAAAGCGATCGCGCCTGAGCGCACGCAAAAAGGGAAGACTCATTCAGATGCGGTTCCGTTCTTTTGCGTAAACAGTCGAAAAGCCTCCAGCGTTTCCTGACTCACGTGATGCTCCATTCCCTCTGCATCACGGCGCGCGATATCCGCACTCACCCCCAACACCAGCAGAAAATTTTCAACGATCTGATGCCGCTCACGGGTTTCTTGCGCCAGTTTCTCCCCTTCCGGGGTCAGGAACACCCCTCGCCAGGGGATCATTTCAATCAGCCCAACCGAGGCCAGCCGTTTGAGCATTTTCGCGACGGTGGGTTGCGAAACACCGAGTCGGGCCGCCATATCAACCTGACGCGCCTCCCCGACCTCATTGATTAAGTCGGAAATCAGCTCGACATAGTCATCAATCAGTTCACGACGGTGCGCTTCCCTGACCTGACGAAACCCCTCGACATGTTCCTCGACATTCACTAGTTGCGTCACTTTTTTTGTTGTTGGCATACCTGCGCGACGACTCATTCTGCTTCCCCATGACTGTGACGCGTTGACTGTATCAGATGTAAGAAAAGCCATTGTAAACCAGAGTTGTCCTGGCACAAAAAATTAACGTTTTAGCAATAGCTATATAATATAGCCTGTGCTATATCTGTATGTAATACAGTCATCCCTCAAGGATTGATGGGATCGAGAAGTCAGGAGGTTTATATGAACGAATTCAAGAGGTGTATGCGCGTGTTTAGTCACTCTCCCTTTAAAGTACGGTTAATGCTGATCTCAATGCTGTGCGAAATGATCAACGGCAAACCAGATCAGGGTAAACCCTCCTCACACTAATGCGGCGTCGCGGTACGCCGCTTCCTTTTCTTCTCTCCACTTCAGATAATTTTTCTCGGTTCAGCGCAAATACCCCTTCTTTTTGTCTGATTTGCTATCCCCTTCGCAAAACATTTTCGCTGTAGTAGTTGACCTAAACATGAGCAAGCTCTATCTTCTTGCAGCCCTGCATATATTGCGGCACGCAGATACCCTCTTCACGCACTCTCAGGCAGGCATTAACCCTTTGCGCCAGGGTAAGCACATGGCGTTTTTGTAATAGTGGCATATGAATTTAACCCTCAAAGACTCGCTTATTGCCCGCAGCCGGGTCATTACCCCGTGGACGGCCTTTTACTTTTTACAATCTTTGCTGATTAACCTCGCACTGGGTTACCCCTTTAGCCTGCTTTATAGCGCAGCCTTTACCTGCATATTGCTGCTGCTCTGGCGCAGCGCGCCGCGAACGCAAAAGGTGTTGATCGGCGTATGTTCACTGATCGCCGCAATGTATTTTCCGTTCGGTCAGGCATACGGTTCGCCCAACTTTAATACCTTGCTGGCGATGCATTCGACCAACGTGGAAGAGTCGGCTGAGATCCTGACTATTTTCCCGTGGTACAACTACCTGGTGGGTGTCTTCATTTTTGCGCTGGGCGTGATTGCCATTCGCCGCAAAAAAGAGAGCGAAAAGAAACCCTGGAATACGCTCAACAGCCTGTGCCTGCTGTTTAGCGTCATCACGTTCTTTGTTACCCCCGTGCAAAACCTGGCGTGGGGCGGCGTCTTTAAACTGAAAGATACGGGTTACCCGGTATTCCGCTTCGTCAAAGACGTTATCGTCAATAACAATGAAGTGATTGATGAAAAGGCGCGGATGGCAAAACTGGCCGGAATGAAAGACACCTGGACGGTGACGGCGGTGAAACCCAAATACCATACCTATGTGGTGGTGATTGGCGAAAGTGCGCGCCGGGACGCGCTGGGGGCGTTTGGCGGTCACTGGGATAACACCCCCTTCGCCAGCACGGTCAACGGCAATATTTTTATGGATTACGTTGCTGCGAGCGGATCCACACAAAAATCGCTTGGGCTGACGCTTAACCGTGTGGTGGACAATCAACCGCAGTATCAGGACAACTTTGTGACGCTGGCCAACCGCGCCGGTTTCCAGACCTGGTGGTTCTCAAATCAGGGGCAAATTGGCGAGTACGATACCGCTATTGCCAGTATTGCGAAACGTGCTGACGAAGTGCATTTCCTGAAAGACGGTAACTTTGAAGCGAACAAAAATGTGCGTGACGAAGCGCTGTTAAAAATGACCGCCCAGGTACTCGAAACCGAGCATACGCAGCCGCAGCTCATTGTCCTGCATTTAATGGGCTCTCATCCGCAGGCCTGCGATCGTACGCAAGGTAAATACGCAGAATTCGTGCAGTCAAAAGAGACGTCCTGCTATCTCTACACCATGACGCAAACTGACGACCTGCTGCGCCAGCTATACGACCAACTGCGCAATAGCGGCAGTAGTTTCTCGATGGTTTATTTCTCCGATCACGGTCTGGCGTTTAAAGAGCGTGGAAAAGAGGTGCAGTATCTGGCGCATGACGATCAGTTCCAGCAGAACTTCCAGGTGCCGTTTATGGTTATCTCCAGCGATGATAAAGCCCACCGCAAAATCAAAGCGCGCCGTTCCGCTAATGACTTCCTGGGCTTTTTCACCCAGTGGACCGGGATCAGCGCGAAAGAGATCGACACTAAATACCGTTTCATCTCTGAGCAGAAAGCCGGGCCTATCTTCATCACCAACTTCAAGTTACAGAAGGTGGATTACAACCATCTGGGCACTGACATCTTCGATACCAAATCGTGATAACCGAACGGGGATGAGATATCGCCCCGTCGCTTGCGCCATTTTCAGACAAAAAAAAATCCGCCCCAAGAGGCGGATTTTTCATATCACCGTAGTGATTAGAAGCGGTAACCAACACCCGCGATCCAGGTACCCACATCAACGCTACGAATACGGCTCTGCTCGTAGGAGAAGTCCAGAGCAACGTTTTCGATCGGGTTGAACTGAACACCGGCACCGTAGGAGAAACCGTAGTCACTGGTGTCGTTTTTGTCAGTCGGTAAATTCGTTTCCTGGAATTTACCGTAGCCAACACCCACTACGCCGTAGATGCTTGCCCAGTCGTTCAGACGGTAAGCCGGGCCAGCAGTGAGGCCGTAATACTGGGTTTTGTTGTAATCGCCTGCACTGTTAGTACGACTTTTTTCGGTGTAGGTGAAGGAACCAATTACGCCCAGCGGGTTGTTGTCCTGCTCGTAACGATACTTCAGGTTAAAACCACCCATTTTGTTGGCCTGGCCCTGAGCATCGCTCTGAGCGTAACCACCAGTAACGGTAGAAGTAGCAGCTACAGCAGTACCTGCGGAGATAGCCAGTACAGCGGCCAGTGCTGAAAGACATGCAATTTTTTTCATAACCACCTCAAATGTGCTTCAAGTAAATCCTAAGCTTTAAATATATCAAATATTGATGAGAAACTCTTTGCGATTCGCGATGTCTAACGGAGCCTTTCATGTAACAGAACGTTTCCAAAGCTCGCTATCTCTTTCAAATAACATCACTTTTTCGCATGATTGCACCATTATTACGCGCAAAATATGGCACTTTCATCCAGATTAATCCTAATCACACAGATTATTATTCCATCAACCAACCCCTATTCTACGGATTTTCTGGATTTTTTTTTCAACGAATACTCAACCGCCAGAGGGTTATTTCCTTTACACTCCCCCTTTTACTTTTCTACACATTTATTGACAGGAGAAAGGATGCCGGGGTCGTCACGAAAAACGCCAGTCTGGTTACCCATCTTGGTTTTACTTATTGCCATGTCCTCTATTCAAAGCGGGGCTTCACTGGCGAAAACGCTATTCCCTCTCGTTGGCGCGCCGGGTGTTACTGCGCTGCGCCTTGCGTTGGGTACATTAATCCTCATCGCGTTCTTTAAACCCTGGCGTTTGCGTTTTGCAAAAGAACAACGTCTTCCTCTGGTGTTTTATGGGCTGTCGCTGGGGGGAATGAACTACCTCTTTTATCTGTCGATCCAGACGGTACCGCTGGGTATCGCCGTTGCGCTGGAATTCACAGGCCCCCTTGCGGTGGCCCTGTTTTCTTCACGACGTCCGGTTGATTTTATTTGGGTGGCGCTGGCCGTCCTTGGACTGTGGTTTCTGTTACCGCTGGGGCAGGATGTCTCTCATGTTGATCTCACCGGCGCGTTACTGGCGCTTGGGGCAGGCACCTGCTGGGCCGTTTATATTCTCACCGGACACCGCGCGGGAGAGGAGCACGGCCCCGCCACCGTCGCCGTCGGTTCGCTGATTGCCGCAATGGTTTTCGTTCCCCTTGGCGTCATCCAGGCGGGTGATGCCCTGTGGCACTGGTCGATTATCCCGTTAGGTCTGGCGGTGGCTGTCCTTTCCACAGCACTGCCCTATTCGCTGGAAATGATTGCGCTGACACGCCTGCCCACGCGCACCTTTGGCACGCTGATGAGTATGGAGCCTGCCCTTGCCGCCGTTTCCGGGATGATCTTCCTGGGAGAGACGCTGACGTGGGTACAGACGCTGGCCTTAGGTGCCATCATTGCGGCATCCGTGGGTTCAACGCTCACTCTGCGTCGCGAAACCAAAATAGAGCAAGTTGATATTAATTAACGTCGCCGTTCTGCATGATGTGCATCATCATGCAGAATATTCCCACTGCTGAACCGTCTGATATCCTTTTATTTTTGCGTTCTCGTTGGCATATTTATTCTCATTTTCATTCTCTGATAAAAATAAGCAACAAAGACACAACAAAACAATCATGCCTTTGATTTTTATCTATTTTTATATTTCTCATCATCCTCGCTATTAATGCAATAGGCACAACCAAAAAAGCAGGAATTAAATCTGCTGCTATACTTAGTTTCGTTAATTACCTGGGACACAAAACATCAAGAGGATATGAGATTATGAGTACCGCTAAATTAGTAAAAACGAAAGCGTCTAATCTGCTTTATACCCGCAACGATGTCTCCGACAGCGATAAGAAAGCGACAATCGAGCTGTTGAATCGTCAGGTGATTCAGTTTATTGACCTGTCATTGATAACCAAGCAGGCCCACTGGAACATGCGCGGTGCCAATTTCATTGCCGTACATGAAATGCTGGATGGCTTCCGTACCGCATTGACCGATCACCTTGATACGATGGCTGAACGCGCAGTACAGTTGGGTGGCGTGGCATTAGGCACAACGCAAGTCATTAATAGCAAGACGCCGCTGAAAAGCTACCCGCTGGATATCCATACCGTACAGGATCACCTGAAAGAGCTGGCCGATCGCTATGCGATAGTCGCTAACGATGTGCGTAAAGCCATCAGCGAAACGAAAGATGAAGACACTGCGGATATCCTCACCGCCGCCTCTCGCGATCTCGACAAATTCCTGTGGTTCATTGAATCCAACATCGAATAAGCACGTCATAAGTACTTCCTCTAATAACCCTCGCGCTGGCGGGGGTTTTGCACTTTTATGGTGCACCAAAGATTCCTTCCGCCCTGCCAAAGTGAATAAATTGTAATAATCACTTCACACAATCGTTAACGAAAGATTGTTTTATCAACAATTTTTACGCTAAATAGCCATACCGTTTGCACCAGGACAATTCTGCACTAATTCAGTGCCCCAAAACGGTGCGAAGCGTCGACTTTGCCCCGCTTATTGTGCAACGACATAAAACACATGCCTGTTAAAACAATGAGTTGCAAAGTTGGCATGTTTTTTTCATTACATTATCTGTTCTCGCAGGGGATCGCCCCGTGGATATAAAAGGAAATGCTATGAAGTCTGTATTAAAAGTTTCACTGGCAGCACTTACCCTGGCTTTTGCGGTATCTTCTCACGCCGCGGATAAGAAACTCGTTGTCGCAACCGACACGGCCTTCGTTCCGTTTGAATTCAAACAGGGCGACAAATACGTTGGCTTTGATGTGGATCTGTGGGCTGCCGTAGCAAAAGAACTGAAGCTGGATTATGAACTGAAACCGATGGATTTCAGCGGCATCATCCCTGCGCTGCAAACCAAAAACATCGATCTGGCGCTGGCGGGCATCACCATTACAGAAGAACGTAAAAAAGCGATCGACTTCTCTGATGGCTACTACAAAAGTGGTCTGTTAGTGATGGTGAAAACGGACAATAACGACGTAAAAAGCGTTAAAGACCTCGACGGTAAAGTGGTTGCCGTGAAGAGCGGAACCGGTTCTGTTGATTACGCGAAAGCCAACATCAAAACCAAAGATCTGCGTCAGTTCCCGAACATCGATAACGCGTACATGGAGCTGGGCACCAACCGTGCAGACGCTGTTCTGCATGATACGCCTAACATCCTGTACTTCATCAAAACCGCGGGCAACGGCAAGTTCAAAGCGGTCGGTGAGTCTCTGGAAGCGCAGCAGTATGGTATCGCTTTCCCGAAAGGCAGCGATGAACTGCGCGAGAAAGTGAACGGCGCGCTGAAGACGCTGCGTGATAACGGCACCTATAACGAAATCTACAAAAAATGGTTCGGTACTGAACCTAAATAAAACAGCCTGAAAATCGGCTCGTCGTGCCCGGTGGCGCTCACGCATACCGGGCCTACGTTTTAGCCCCTGTCCGCCTCCGGCAACATGGGCCTTTGAATAATTTCACCACGGTAACAGGAACGACATATGCAGTTTGACTGGAGTGCCATCTGGCCCGCCATTCCGCTTCTCATTGAAGGCGCCAAAATGACCTTGTGGATTTCGGTCCTCGGTCTGGCCGGCGGTTTGGTTATCGGGCTGGCAGCAGGCTTTGCGCGCACCTATGGCGGTTGGATTGCCAACCACGTCGCGCTGGTCTTTATTGAAGTCATCCGCGGTACGCCCATCGTCGTGCAGGTGATGTTTATCTACTTCGCCTTGCCAATGGCGTTTAACGATTTGCGGATTGACCCGTTCAGCGCCGCCGTCGTCACCATTATGATCAACTCAGGCGCCTACATCGCCGAGATTACGCGTGGGGCCGTGCTCTCAATCCATAAAGGTTTCAGCGAAGCCGGACTGGCGCTTGGACTTTCTCGCACAGAAACCATTCGTCATGTCATTTTGCCACTTGCGCTGCGCCGCATGTTGCCGCCGCTGGGTAATCAGTGGATCATCAGCATTAAAGATACCTCACTGTTCATTGTTATCGGCGTGGCTGAACTCACCCGTCAGGGCCAGGAGATCATTGCCGGTAACTTCCGCGCACTGGAAATCTGGAGCGCCGTTGCGGTGTTCTACCTGATCATTACGCTGGTACTGAGCTTTATTCTGCGTCGTCTGGAAAGAAGGATGAAAATCCTGTGATTGAATTTAAAAACGTCTCTAAGCATTTTGGCCCAACCCAGGTGCTGCATAACATCGATCTGAACATCCGTCAGGGCGAAGTGGTCGTCATTATCGGGCCTTCCGGCTCCGGTAAATCCACCCTGCTGCGTTGCATCAACAAGCTGGAAGAAATCACCTCTGGCGATCTGATCGTCGATGGCCTGAAAGTGAACGATCCGAAGGTGGACGAGCGCTTAATCCGCCAGGAAGCGGGGATGGTGTTTCAACAGTTCTACCTCTTCCCGCATCTGACGGCGCTGGAAAACGTCATGTTCGGCCCACAGCGCGTACGCGGTGCGAAAAAAGAGGACGCGGAGAAACTGGCTAAAGAGCTGCTGGCGAAAGTCGGGCTGGCGGAACGCGCTCATCACTATCCGTCTGAGCTTTCCGGCGGCCAGCAACAGCGCGTGGCGATCGCCCGTGCGCTGGCGGTGAAGCCCAAAATGATGCTGTTTGATGAGCCGACCTCCGCGCTCGACCCGGAACTGCGCCACGAAGTGCTGAAAGTCATGCAGGATCTGGCGGAAGAAGGCATGACGATGGTTATCGTGACGCACGAAATTGGCTTCGCCGAGAAAGTGGCTTCACGTTTAATCTTCATCGACAAAGGCCGCATTGCGGAAGACGGTAACCCGCAAACGCTGATTGAAAATCCACCCAGTCAGCGTTTACAGGAGTTTTTACAACACGTCTCCTGATCCCCGTGCTCACCTCCCTTCTTTCGAAGGGAGGTTCCCTGCGAATTGTCCCATTTCAAATTCCTCCTCCCCCATCCTCTATACTTATCTTTTTGTTTTACTTTCTCACTGGAGGAGTCATGCGGTGGATTCTGTTCATCCTCTTCATTCTACTGGGCGCTCCCGCCCACGCAGTCGTGATACCCGGCGTAACGACGGGCACACCGTCCCAGACGGGCGCGACACCCACAACGGAACCTGATGTCGAACAAAAGAAAGCAGCCTATGCGGCGCTCGCGGACGTGCTGGAGAACGAGACGTCGCGTAAAGAATTGATCGCGCAGTTACGCAGCGTCGCGAAGACGCCTCCCGCAGAGTCGGTGCCTGACATCACGCCCCCTACGCTTGCAGAAGAAAAAACCGTGCTGGAGAATGTCACTGACATCAGTCGTCACTACGGTGATGCGCTCTCCGGGAAGTTTGCCCAACTCTATCGCAATATTACCGATTCCCCGCACAAACCCTTCAATTCACAATCATTTACAAATGCCCTGACCCATTTTTTAATGCTGGCGGCCTCAGTCTTCACCTTTTACTGGGTCATCCGTCTGTGTACGCTGCCGCTGTATCGCAAAATGGGTCAGTGGGCGCGTAACAAAAACCGCGATCGCAGTAACTGGCTACAGCTACCAGCGATGATTGTCGGCGCGTTTATTATCGATCTGCTGTTGCTGGCGCTGACGTTATTTGTCGGGCAGATGCTGAGTGATAAAATGAACGCAGGTAGCCGCACCATCGCGTTTCAGCAGAGTCTGTTTCTCAACGCGTTTGCGCTGATTGAATTTTTCAAGGCTATCCTGCGCCTGATATTTTGCCCGGCCGTGCCGGAGCTGCGTCCGTTTACTCTTCAGAATGATGGCGCACGCTACTGGAACCGCCGTTTAAGTTCGCTCAGCAGCCTGATTGGCTATGGGCTGATTGTCGCCGTTCCTATTATCTCCAACCAGGTGAATGTCCAGGTCGGGGCGATGGCCAACGTCATCATCATGTTGTGCATCACCTTATGGGCACTGTATCTGATCTTCAAAAACAAGCAGGAGATCACCCAGCATCTGCTGGATCTGGCGCAACGTTCGCTGGCGTTTTTTAGTCTGTTTATCCGCGCCTTTGCCCTGGTGTGGCACTGGCTGGCCAGCGCCTATTTCATCGTGCTGTTTTTCTTTTCTCTGTTTGATCCCGGCAATAGCCTGAAATTTATGATGGGCGCCACGGTGCGCAGTCTGATCATTATTGGCGCCGCCGCGTTTATCTCCGGGGTCTTCTCTCGCTGGATTGCTAAAACCATCACCCTGTCTCCCGAAACGCAGCGAAACTACCCTGAACTGCAAAAACGGCTCAATAACTGGCTCTCTATGGCGCTGAAAGTGGCGCGATTCCTGACGGTCTGTATCGCCGGCATGCTATTGCTTAACGCCTGGGGATTATTCGACTTCTGGAACTGGCTGCATTACGGGGCAGGCGAAAAAACGGTTGATATCCTGATCCGCATCGCGCTGATCCTGTTTTTCTCGGCCATTGGCTGGACTGTACTGGCAAGCCTGATAGAAAATCGTCTGGCCTCCGATGTCCACGGGCGTCCGCTGCCCAGCGCACGTACGCGCACATTGCTCACGCTGTTTCGTAATGCGCTGGCGGTGATCATCAGTACCATCACCATCATGATTGTGCTCTCGGAAATCGGGGTCAATATCGCGCCGTTACTGGCAGGCGCCGGGGCGCTGGGGCTGGCGGTTTCATTCGGCTCGCAAACGCTGGTGAAAGATATTATTACCGGGATCTTTATCCAGTTTGAAAACGGCATGAATACCGGCGATCTGGTGACGATCGGGCCGTTAACCGGGACGGTGGAACGGATGTCTATTCGATCGGTGGGCGTGCGTCAGGATACCGGGGCTTATCATATTGTTCCGTGGTCATCGATAACCACCTTCGCCAACTTCGTACGCGGTATTGGTTCGGTGGTGGCGAACTATGATGTGGATCGTCATGAAGATGCCGACAAAGCTAACCAGGCGCTGAAAGACGCCGTTGCGGCGGTGATGGAAATAGACGACGTGCGTGGCCTGATTATTGGCGAGCCATCATTTTCCGGCATTGTGGGCTTAACCAATACGTCATTTACGCTGCGCGTATCGTTTACCACATTGCCGCTGAAGCAGTGGACTGTCCGCTTCGCGCTCGACACTCAGGTCAAAAAACACTTTGACCTCGCCAATATCCGTCCCCCGGTACAAACCTATCAGGTTCTACCGGCACCGACCGGCGGGACTGCGGCGGCACAACCTCTGCCGCCTGACGAACCGACGATCTAGGCCGGTCAGCGTTTCTGCGTCATAAAGCGGCGACGCTGATCGTTATCCATAAAGGTCCAGGCGATAAAGCGACTCTGCTTTTGCCCCTGGGCCATCTCTTTTTTAACGACTTTGACCGCGCCAACATCCGTTAAAGCACGATACAGCGGGGGCAAATTCTCACCGCGCGAAACCAGCGTGGTAAACCACATGACCTGACGGCCAAACGCCTGGCTCTCCGCGATCATTTTTTTGATGAACGCCACTTCGCCGCCTTCACACCATAACTCCTGCTGCTGGCCGCCAAAATTCAGCGCATCGTCTTTATCCTGCCCGAGATTACGGCGTTTACGCTCGCTGCCGGCACGCGCAGAAGCGGCCGAGTCATGGAACGGCGGGTTACACAAGGTAGCCTCAAATTGTTCATTTTTATGAATAATGCCGTTGAAAATCGCCGTAGGATCTTTTTGACGACGCAAACGGACAGAGCGGGTTAACCCTGGATTTCCCTTAATAATCGCCTGGGCGCTGGCAAGCGCCTCATCGCTGGTTTCGCTTCCGGTAAAGCGCCAGCCATACTCATGAGCCCCAATCAGCGGGTAAATACAGTTCGCCCCCACGCCCACGTCCAGTATGCTTGCCGTGGTCGGAATCGTTCCCGTCGTCTCACCGAGCAGATCGGCAAGATGGTGAATATAATCCGCGCGCCCCGGTACCGGAGGACACAAAAAACCGTCAGGTATATCCCAGCTCGTCACGGCGTAGAAATGCGCTAACAGCGCTTTGTTCAACGCCTTTACGGCCAGCGGGTTGGCAAAATCAACGCTTTGTTCGCCACCTGGCGTGCGAACGAGAAATTGCGCCAGCTCTGGCGTGACCTGGCATAATGTCGCGAGATCGTAACGACTGTGGTGACGGTTACGGGGGTGTAATCCCGGTTTCTGGGGGGACATGGCATTCTCCTTTTAACAGCGGCGTAAGATACCCGTATAACGCAACGCGGTAAACATGCTTAAGCGGCGAAAACCGTTATGACGCCAGAAGGTTATCGACAAAGCGCATAAATTTTACTGCCAGAGCGGCCCAAATAAGTAATATTTATGTCCTTGATTTGTCAATATTCGTCAATATGCATCGTTCAAAAAATAAGCAGATCTTCATCGATTTTTTGCGTTAATTGTCGTCCTCTGACGTCCTAAACTTATCAGGCACTACCCGTTGTCTCTCAGAGGAAGTCATCATGAAAAAATGCTTCACTTTACTTGCAGTCACCGTACTTACCGGCCTGACGTTTGCTTCATTTGCCGCACAGCCAATCACCAGTCCAGAAACCGGACAGCTAAGAGCGTCTGGTACCGTTTCCGCTTCAGGGGCGACTAACCTAAGCGATCTGGAAGATAAACTGGCTGAAAAAGCGCGTGAACAAGGCGCGAAAGGTTTTGTGGTTAACTCCGCTGGCGGTAACAATCAGATGCACGGCACTGCAACCATCTACAAATAGTGTTCTTACCCGCTCAACTGCATTCGTCCTGGATGCAGTTTTCCTTTCTCCCCTGCCTTACCGCTTCTTCACCATTCGCTCACTTTGTAAACATCATGTGTGAAATTTGAGAGCCATGTAAATAAATGTATTTATTTTTTAACGAATGAATGATAGAAATTCGCGCCAAGTGATAACCATTATCAAAATCATTATCACTTACGATTCCACACCGACGAGACCTGCAGTGGCATGACATCCGCAGAGATGTCCCCTTCGCGGGGTGGGAATATCAATCAAATAATAAAAAGTCGCTTATTAACATGGATAAAAATCGCAACCTGCCTTCCAGTAGCTTCCATTCGCTCACGTTTTTTGCCGGTCTGTGCATCGGACTTTCGCCTGTTGCACACGCTGTCGCCGCAGATGAACAGGCAAAGAAACAGGATGATACGTTAGTCGTGGAAGCCTCCACCCCGTCGCTTTACGCCCCGACAAAATCCGCCGATCCGAAATTCTCGCGCCCGGTGGCGGACACCACACGCACAATGACGGTGATTTCAGAACAGGTTATCAAAGATCAGGGCGCCACCAATTTGACCGATGCACTCAAAAACGTGCCCGGCGTTGGCGCTTTCTTTGCAGGCGAGAACGGTAACTCCACCACGGGCGATGCGGTTTATATGCGTGGCGCCGATACCTCAAACAGCATCTACATTGACGGCGTGCGTGACATTGGCAGCGTCACGCGCGATACCTTCAACACTGAACAGGTTGAAGTGATCAAAGGCCCGTCCGGTACCGATTACGGCCGCAGCGCACCGACGGGCTCGATCAATATGATCAGCAAACAGCCCCGTACCGACTCGGGCATTGATGCCTCTGCCAGCGCGGGGAGCGCGTGGTTCCGCCGTGGTACGCTGGATATTAACCAAGTGATAGGCGAAACCACCGCCGCGCGCCTGAACCTGATGGGCGAAAAAACGCATGACGCGGGCCGTGATAACGTTAAAAACGAACGTTACGGCGTCGCCCCTTCCGTCGCTTTCGGTCTGAGTACGCCGACTCGCCTGTATCTGAATTATCTGCATGTGACCCAGCACAACACACCAGACGGGGGGATCCCGACGATTGGTTTACCTGGCTATTCTGCGCCTTCTGCTGGCACGTCCGTACTCAACAGTTCTGGCAAAGTGGATACGCACAATTTTTACGGCACGGATTCCGACTACGACGATTCCACGACCGACACCGCCACCATGCGTTTCGAACATGACCTGACCGACAGCACCACCCTGCGTAACACCACACGCTGGTCACGCGTCAAACAGGATTATCTGATGACCGCGGTGATGGGCGGTGCATCGAACATCACACAGCCTGACAACAACGTTGACTCCTGGACCTGGTCTCGCCTGGCGAATACCAAAGATGTCAGCAACAAGATCCTGACCAACCAGACCAACCTGACGTCGACGTTTTATACCGGCTCCATCGGACACGACATCAGTACGGGTGTCGAATTTACCCGTGAAACCCAGACCAACTACGGCGTAAATCCTCTGACGCCGCCACCGGTCAATATTTACAACCCCAATAGCAACGTCCACATTGGCGGGCTGACCCGTAATGGCGCAAACGCCAACGGCCAGACCGACACCTTCGGCATCTATGCGTTCGATACCCTGCAAATCACCCGCGACATTGAACTCAACGGCGGCATTCGACTCGATAATTACCGTACCGAGTACGATAGCGCCACCGCCTGTGGCGGCACGGGACGCGGCGCAGTGGCTTGCCCGGCGGGCGCAGCGAAAGGTTCCCCGGTCACAACAGTGGACACCGCAAAGTCGGGCAATCTGGTGAACTGGAAAGCAGGCGCGCTGTACCACCTGACCGACAACGGCAATATTTATGTTAACTACGCTATTTCTCAGCAACCGCCAGGCGGAAATAACTTTGCCCTCGCCCAGAGCGGCAGCGGCAACAGCGCTAACCGTACTGACTTCAAACCGCAGAAAGCGAAAACCAGCGAAGTGGGCACCAAGTGGGAAGTGCTGGATAAACGTCTGCTGTTAACCGCCGCGATATTCCGTACCGATATCGAAAATGAAGTTGAACAGAACGACGACGGAACGTACTCCCAGTACGGGAAGAAGCGTGTGGAAGGATATGAACTTTCCGTTGCCGGGAACATCACGCCGGACTGGCAGGTTATCGGCGGTTACACCCAACAGCACGCTACCATTCGCGACGGCAAAGATGTGGCGCAGGATGGTTCCTCTTCCCTGCCGTATACGCCAGAACACGCCTTTACCCTGTGGAGCCAGTATCAGGCCACCAGCGATCTCTCCGTCGGGGCTGGCGCGCGCTATATCGGCAGCATGCACCGGGGTTCTGACGGTGCGGTCGGCACGCCGTCTTACACCGAAGGTTATTGGGTCGCGGATGCAAAACTGGGATACCGCGTGAACCGCAATCTCGATTTCCAGTTGAACGTTTACAACCTGTTTGACACTGACTACGTCTCCTCGATTAACAAGAGCGGATACCGTTATCATCCGGGTGAACCGAGAACCTTCCTGTTCACAGCCAATATGCATTTCTGATTTGCATCGCGTGGGGCCCCGGCCCCACTTTTCGGAGAATCGCACATGATGTATCACATTCCGGGCGTTTTAACGCCGCAAGCCGTCGCGCAATGTCGACAACAACTCGAGCAGGCTGACTGGATCGATGGCCGGGCAACCACTGGCGCTCAGGGCGCTCAGGTCAAAAATAACCAGCAGGTTGATACCGGAAGCGAACTGTATATCGCGTTACAGAAGGCGGTACTGTCAGCCATCAACCAGAGCGCGCTGTTTTTCTCTGCCGCCTTGCCGAAAACGATTTCCATGCCGCTGTTCAACCGCTATCAGGATAATGAAACCTATGGTTTTCATGTTGATGGCGCTGTACGCAGCCACCCGGAAAACGGCTGGATGCGCACCGATCTTTCCGCCACCCTATTCCTGAGTTCGCCGGAAAGCTATGACGGCGGGGAACTGATTGTTAACGATACCTACGGACAACATGCGGTGAAGTTACCGGCTGGCGATGTCGTGCTGTATCCCTCCAGTAGCCTGCATTGCGTCACCCCCGTGACGCGGGGAGTCCGCGTTGCCTCATTTATGTGGGTTCAGTCGATGATCCGCGATGATAAGAAACGCGCGATGCTGTTTGAACTGGACAAAAATATCCAGTCGCTCAAAAGCCGCAACGGCGAAAGCGAGGAGATCCTCTCTTTACTCAACCTCTACCATAACCTGCTGCGTGAATGGTCTGAGATCTGAGAAGACGCTGTCTTGACGGTGCGATTATTGCCCCCACATTCACTACAATTACCCTATGAAATGAATGTGGAGGTGACGGCTTATGGCATCCGGATGGGCAAATGACGACGCCGTGAATGAACAGATCAACAATACCATTGAAGATGCTGTCGCACGCGTTCGCGGGGAATTACCCCAGGGGGAAAGTCTGCATGAATGCGAAGAGTGTGGCGATCCTATCCCCGAAGCCCGACGCAAAGCCGTTCCGGGCGTCAGGTTATGCCTGGCCTGTCAGCAGGAGAAAGATTCAAGAAACGAAACATTTTCAGGATATAATCGCAGAGGATCGAAAGACAGCCAGTTACGTTGACTTATCTTTACCGAAAAAATCGCGCGATGCGGTTTCCTTTACACTCACGTTTTTTGGCGAACTGCATAGCAAAATGTGCCGTTATCCTTCGCTCTGTAAACCGAAGCATCAGGAACTGTAAAGGGATAATCTGAATTTATTAATAATCAATAGGTTATTTGTCATTCAATATTTTTGATTGAGGCCGTCAATTCTATTCGATTTTATCTCTCGCTCAATAACGTGATACTTATCACATCGACGGAACATCGTCTTACTAACAGAATAACCTGCGAGAGATTAACTATGAAAACCATCAAATATGCTGTTGCCGCTATCGCTCTGTCTGGACTTTCCTTTGGCGTTTTCGCCGCTGAGCCGGTGACGGCTGCACAAGCACAAAGCATGAATAAAATCGGTGTAGTTTCTGCGGAAGGCGCCACCACCCTGGACGGTCTGGAAGCGAAACTGGCTGAAAAAGCCGCTGCTGCTGGCGCAAGCAGCTATAGCATTACCTCTGCATACAGCAACAACAAAATGAGCGGTACTGCGGTTATCTACAAATAATTTTTTGTCTGTATGCCAACAGACGCCCTGCTCCAACCCTCATAGACCTGTATTACCCTTTGTTTGCCCGTCCGCCACTGGACGGGCTTTTTTTTACCTGAATCCGTTAAAAACTCTGACCGACGCGTGCCAGACCTTCTGTCAGTGTCTCCACTTCGCCCGTTGCCACCAGACAGCAGGCCATTTGCATTTTCAACGCGTCAGGAACCGGTTCGCGGCCCGCCAGGCAGCGCTCAATCCAACGCGCTGTGGTTTCTGGATCTTTGGCGACAGGGAGTGGCACCGGCTCTTCGGGCATTTCGCGTTGACGATCCAAAAGCACCTGCACGCCACGCTTATCGATCAGACTAATTTGCGGGCAGCGCTGCGGATTGGCATACACTTCCCCTTCAGTGCCATGCATCAGCAGACTGCGTCCACCAATATCACCAAAGAACTTCGCCACACGCGGGACATATTCCGGATGAGAAACGCTGGCAAGACGTAAAGCTGCATCTTCTGCAAAAGGCGTCGCCAGCTTCGCCAGCGTGTGGGCACTGTTACGCACCCCCATTCGCCAACGCATCGCCAGTTGTTTTTCCAGCGGCGGGCACAACGTGCCGACGGGAATAAACACCGGCTGGTGTCCGTCGAGTTTTGCCTGCGCCTGACCGGCATGCAGGGTCGGCGTAATTCCCATCATGTCAAAAATAGTTTCGGTCAATACACGCGTCGGATCTTCGCTCACCCCGTGAACCACCACCGGAAAACCCAGTTTACGCAGCAGAATAGCCAGCAGCGGCGTCAGGTTTGCCTGTTTACGCGCCCCGTTATAACTGGGGATCACGATAGGCATCGGTTTTGCCACAGGCGGCGTCAGGCGAATAGTGTGCTTCTGCATCGCTTCATAGAAGCCCAGCATTTCGGCCTCACCTTCTCCTTTAATGCGCAGCGCAATCAGTACGCCGCCCATTTCCAGGTCAGGGACTTCCCCTTTTAACATCTCGGTATACAGGCCGCGCGCGGTGTCCTGGTCCAGATCGCGGGCGTGGTTTTTACCTCGCCCAACCTCTTTGATGATTTTGCGGTAATCCATCGAAAACTCCTTGCGGGGTGCGCACACCATTAGCGCCGTTTGCGGCGAGTCGCTTTTGCTTTTGTTTTTACTATAACGTCTGGCACGACAGGTTGCTCTATCGGAAAAATGGGTAACGCATTCAGTAAACGCTTGCCGTAATTTTTGGTCAACAGACGCTTGTCGTAAATTACCACTTCTCCCCGGCAGCTATGGCTACGGATCAGTCGCCCCACCTGCTGGATCAAATTAAACGACGCGCTGGGCAAACTCTGCACTTCAAAGGGGTAACGGTTCAGACTTTTCAGCCATTCCCCTTCGGTGATGACCACCGGGCTGTCGATAGGCGGAAAGGCAATCTTGTGAATATGAACCTGGGTAAGCAAGTCGCCTTTCAGATCCAGCCCTTCCGCAAAAGATTGCAGACCCACCAGCACGCTGCGTTCGCCATTTTCTACCCGCTTGCGGTGCAACTCCACCAGCCGGTATCGCGGTTGATCGCCCTGAACTAACAACAGCAAACGTAAATCCGTCACATGCTCGAGAAACCGTTGCATCGCCCTGCCGCTGGCAAACAATACCAGCATGCCCTGGTGCTTTTTGCTCTCAAGTTCCTGACGAAAATAGGCCGCCATCTCCGCAATATGCTGCTCTTCGTTATCGATAAGCGGCTCATACTGCATTTGGGGGATGACGATTTTCCCCTGTTCAACATGGTTGAAGGGCGAGTCGAGGGCCACGAAACGATCGCCCGCTTTCTCCTTCAGCCCGCTCATCTCCTGCAAGCGAGAGAAACTGTTCAGCGAACGTAGCGTGGCGGATGTCACCACAATATGCGGCACGCTGCGCCAGAGCAGCCTTTCCAGCTGATCGCTGACGCGGATCCCGACACAGTGAAACCAGACGTGCATTTGCCCGTCGCGCACATCGCGGGTGGCCCATTTGGAAACCGGCGCGCCTGACGATTGCGCCAGCGATGCCAGACGCCACAGCTTACTTTGCGCTTCGAACATACCCAGCGCACGGTTCATCTGCAAAATCACCCGATGCAGGCGCACGATGTCGTGGGTGCCGGTTTTTTCGCTGAGATCGTTAAGAAACAGTTCCGCCAGCCCGCGCAGCATTTCGGTGAGTTTCGCCAGCCGCTGACAAATCTCCATCACCTCTGCGGGCAATTCGCCCATTGAGAAGCGGTGCTCCGCCTCCTGGGTGGCGGGCATATAAAGATTCAGAATCGCATTCAGCGAGGCAATCAGTTCGTACAGCTCTTCGCAGTGCGCATTCAGACGCTCAGGGATAGCCAGCGGCGGCGTGTTTTTTGGCCGAAACTGTTCCAGACAGGTCGCCACCAGCTTGCTAAACAGATCGAGTTGCAGGCGATACCAGGGCGCGGTGATTTCCGCGCTCATTTCCAGCGCATCGCGCGCAACATCGGGCAGATGATGCCCTTCATCCAGCACCAGCAGCAGATTTTTCGGATCCGGCAATACCGCTTCGCTCTCCATTGCCGCCATCACCAGCGCATGGTTTGCTACCACCACTTCGGCGTCCTGGATCTCACGGCGCGCCACAAAGAATGGACACTCGCGGTAATAGTGGCAGTTACGGTTGAGGCAGCTAGCTTTGTCGGTGCTCAGTCGCTGCCACAGTGAATCATCAATGGCGATATCGGTATGGTCACGTAAACCATCCCACTTATAGCTGTCCAGATCGCCCTTCAGTCGGGCACAGCGTTTTTGCTCTTCCTGATTGTTCGGTGTGAGTTCATCGTCAAGAAACGCCAGCAAATCCTGTTGGTCAGGTTCAGTGCTGGCCAACGCCGCCAGATTGCGCGGACACACATACCGCCCGCGCCCAAAGGCGGCGGTGAACTTAAGATCGGGAATAATTTTGCGCAGCAGGGGAAGATCTTTGCTGTAAATCTGATCCTGCAAGGCCACGTTAGCGGTACTCACCACCAGCGTTTTTTGTTCTTCGCGCGCGATGGCGATACCGGGGATCAGGTACGAGAGGGTTTTCCCGACGCCGGTCGGCGCTTCGATCGCCAGATGTCGCCCGTCTTCCCCGGCCAGCGTTTTAGCGACGTCAGCAATCATCTGCCGCTGCGGCGCACGGGGAATAAAGTCGGGGATCTGTTCCTGAAGCGCCTTATACCAGGCAGCAATTTGCGCTTTCAGCGCAGCGGTCAATGCCATGAGAAAACCTGAAATACTGTATAAACAGCCACTATTGTGGCACTTTCTTAGACGGGTCGCAAAAAGAAAAACCCGACCATTCGGTCGGGCTTCCCGTTTACTGCATTACTCTGCGGAAGACAGTCTGCGCGGACGGCGTGGCGGGCGCGGCTTATCACTCGCCGGTTTCGCATCACCCGTACGGCGTGAAGGCTTGGCCCCGGCTTTTGCCGCACCGCCTTCTGAACGACGCGGTGACTGCTGACCACGACCTGCACCGCCCTGACCTTGCCCCTGTGGGGAGCGGCCACGACCGCCGCCACCGCCGCCACTACGTTGCTGACGACCGTTTTGAATCGGCTCTGCTTTAATGGAAGGATCCGGCTCATAGCCTGGCAGCGCGATACGCGGGATCTCTTTATTCAGCAGTTTTTCGATGTCACGCAGCAGTTTGTGTTCATCAACACAGACCAGCGACAGCGCTTCACCGGTTGCCGCAGCACGCCCGGTACGACCGATACGGTGAACGTAATCTTCCGGCACGTTCGGTAATTCATAGTTCACCACGTGCGGCAGCTCTTCAATATCCAGACCACGCGCCGCGATATCCGTGGCGACCAGCACACGAATGTCGCCGGATTTAAAATCAGCCAGCGCACGCGTACGCGCCCCTTGCGATTTATTGCCGTGGATGGCTGCGCTACGAATGCCGTCTTTGTTCAACTGCTCCGCCAGATGGTTGGCGCCATGTTTGGTGCGGGTGAAGACCAGCACCTGCTGCCAGTTGCCCTGACCAATCATCTGCGACAGCAGTTCGCGTTTGCGTTTCTTATCAACAAAATGGACGTGCTGTGTCACCTGCTCGGACGCCGTGTTACGACGCGCGACTTCGATTTCCAGCGGGTTATGCAGCAATTTTTCAGCCAGCGCTTTGATGTCGTCGGAGAAGGTCGCGGAGAACAACAGGTTCTGACGCTTCGGCGGCAATTTAGCCAGCACGCGGCGAATGTCGTGGATAAAGCCCATGTCCAACATGCGGTCAGCTTCATCCAGCACCAGAATTTCAATTTGGTCCAATTTGACGGCGTTTTGATGCTCCAGATCGAGCAAACGGCCTGGGGTCGCCACCAGCACGTCGACGCCGCCACGCAGTTTCAACATCTGCGGGTTGATACTTACCCCGCCGAAAACCACCAGCGAGCGAATGTTCAGGTATTTGCTGTAATCCCGCACGTTTTCGCCGATTTGCGCGGCCAGTTCACGAGTTGGGGTCAGAATCAACGCACGTACCGGGCGACGCCCTTTCGCATGCGGTTCATTGGAAATAAGGTGCTGCAGCAGCGGCAGCGTAAAGCCCGCTGTCTTACCCGTACCCGTTTGTGCGCTGGCCATCAGATCGCGGCCTTGCAGTACCGCAGGGATCGCCTGCTGCTGGATAGGGGTGGGTTCACGGTAGCCCTGCTCTGCAACGGCGCGCAAAATATCAGGATTTAAACCCAGGGAATCAAAAGACATAACTACTCCGAACCGCCCCGACCGTTCCCGGTGTAGTTTTCAGGGAGATACTCGCAAAAGAGATGACAAAAACCACAGTGTCATGAAGGGGCGGAGTGTAGCAGTTTTTGTGACGTACCGCATAAATTATCCCGGAACGTACCTGAAACAAAATAAAGCGCCGGGCTGGACAAGCGTAAAAATCAGTCATAATGTTAATCAATCGATTGATTAATACTTAGGTCATGCTATGAACATGACGACCAAAGGCGAGCAGGCAAAGAGCCAACTGATTGCCGCTGCCCTTGCGCAGTTCGGTGAATATGGCCTGCATGCCACCACCCGCGATATCGCCGCGCAGGCCGGGCAGAATATCGCCGCCATCACCTACTATTTTGGTTCAAAGGACGATCTCTACCTCGCCTGCGCCCAGTGGATTGCCGACTTTATTGGCGGGCAGTTTCGACCTCACGCCGAGGAGGCGGAACATCTCTTCGCCCAGCCGCAGCCCGATCGCGGTGCGATGCGCGAGCTGATTCTGCGCGCCTGCAAAAACATGATTATGCTGCTGACCCAGGAAGACACGGTGAACCTCAGCAAATTCATCTCACGCGAGCAGCTCTCGCCAACGGCGGCCTATCAACTGATACACCATCAGGTTATCGCCCCACTGCATACCCATCTCACAAGGCTGATTGCGGCCTATACCGGCAGCGATGCCGACGATACCCAAACCATTTTGCATACCCATGCTCTGTTAGGAGAAGTGCTGGCGTTCCGTCTGGGGAAGGAAACGATCCTCAAGCGCACAGGCTGGTCGCAATTTGATGAGGAAAAAACCGCGCTGATTTACCAGACGATCACCTGTCATATCGATCTCATTCTGCAAGGTTTAACGCAAAGGAGTCTGGACTCATGAAGAAACCCGTCGCTATCGGACTGGCCGTGGCGGTGCTTGTCGCCGTGATTGCTGGTGGAACGTGGTGGTACCAAAGTCGGCAGGATAACGGGCTGACGTTGTACGGTAATGTAGACATTCGTACCGTCAATTTAAGCTTTCGCGTTGGCGGTCGACTCGCTTCACTGGCGGTTGACGAAGGCGATACCATCACCTCCGGGCAGGTGCTGGGCACGCTCGATAAAGCACCGTATGAAAACGCATTAATGCAGGCTAAAGCGGGCGTCTCAGTCGCACAGGCACAGTATGACCTGATGCTGGCAGGCTATCGCGATGAAGAGATAGCCCAGGCGGCGGCCGCCGTCAAACAGGCGCAGGCCGCATTTGACTACGCGCAGAACTTTTACCAACGTCAGCAGGGGTTGTGGAAAAGTCGCACCATTTCCGCCAACGATCTGGAAAATGCCCGCTCATCCCGTGACCAGGCGCAGGCAACGCTGAAATCGGCGCAGGACAAACTGAGCCAGTACCGCACCGGTAATCGCCAACAGGATATCGCCCAGGCGAAAGCCAGCCTTGAACAGGCACAGGCGCAACTGGCGCAATCTGAACTCGATTTGCAGGATGCCACACTGGTCGCCCCCTCTGACGGGACGCTGTTAACTCGCGCCGTGGAGCCGGGCAGTATGCTGAATGCCGGCAGCACGGTTCTCACTCTCTCGCTGACGCGTCCGGTCTGGGTGCGCGCTTACGTCGATGAGCGTAACCTGAGCCAGGTACCGCCGGGTCGAGAAATCTTGCTCTATACCGATGGTCGTCCCGATAAGCCTTATCACGGCAAAATCGGCTTTGTTTCTCCGACCGCAGAATTCACCCCGAAAACCGTTGAGACCCCGGATCTGCGCACCGATCTGGTTTATCGCCTGCGCATTGTGGTGACGGACGCCGATGATGCGCTACGCCAGGGAATGCCGGTGACACTGAAGTTCGGTAACGAGGCGCGGCATGAATGACGCCGTCATTACGCTAAACGGACTGGTTAAACGCTTCGCGGGAATGGAAAAGTGCGCCGTGGCGCCGCTCGACTGCACGATTCACGCAGGCTATGTCACCGGGCTGGTGGGGCCGGACGGCGCCGGAAAAACCACGCTTATGCGGATGCTCGCAGGGTTACTGAAGCCCGACGGCGGCCAGGCTTCGGTGATTGGGTTTGATCCGATTCGCGACGACAGCGCACTGCATGCCGTGCTCGGTTATATGCCGCAAAAATTTGGCCTGTATGAAGATTTGACGGTTATGGAGAACCTGAATCTCTATGCCGATCTGCGCAGCGTCACTGGCGAGACGCGGAAAAAAACCTTTGCACGTCTGCTGGAATTCACCTCGCTCGGCCCGTTTACCGGGAGGCTGGCCGGTAAACTCTCCGGGGGAATGAAACAGAAGCTGGGGCTGGCCTGTACGCTGGTCGGCGCGCCAAAAGTTCTGCTGCTCGATGAGCCCGGCGTCGGCGTAGACCCGATTTCACGGCGCGAGCTGTGGCAAATGGTGCATGAGCTGGCGGGCGACGGAATGCTGATCCTGTGGAGCACTTCGTATCTGGATGAAGCCGAACAGTGTCGCGACGTGCTGCTGATGAACGAAGGTGAACTTCTCTATCAGGGCGAACCGACGGCGCTGACACAAACCATGGCGGGCCGCAGTTTCTTAATCAGCAGTCCGCAGATAAACAACCGTAAGCTGTTGCAGCAGGCGTTAAAACTGCCACAGGTCAGCGATGGCATGATTCAGGGAAAATCCGTTCGTCTTATCCTGAAAAAAGAGGCCACGGCAGACGATATTCGCAACGGTGAAGGGATGCCGGAAATCGCGATTGATGAAACTGCACCGCGCTTTGAAGATGCGTTTATTGATCTGCTCGGCGGGGCGGGCACGTCAGAATCCCCGCTTGGCGCCATCCTGCATACGGTGGAGGGAACGCCCGGCGAGACGGTGATTGAAGCAAAGCAACTGACCAAGAAGTTTGGGGATTTTGCCGCAACCGACCAGGTGAATTTTGCCGTCAAGCGTGGGGAAATTTTTGGCCTGCTCGGCCCCAACGGCGCGGGGAAATCCACCACTTTTAAAATGATGTGCGGTCTGCTGGTGCCGACCTCCGGTAAAGCGCTGGTACTGGATATGGATCTGAAGGTCAGTTCGGGCAAGGCGCGTCAGCATTTGGGCTACATGGCGCAAAAATTCTCCCTCTACGGCAACCTGACGGTGGAGCAAAACCTGCGTTTCTTCTCCGGCGTCTACGGTCTGCGGGGACGCGCGCAAAACGAAAAAATTGCGCGGATGAGCGAAGCCTTTGGTCTGAAAAGTATTGCGTCACATGCCACTGACGAACTGCCTCTGGGATTTAAACAGCGCCTGGCGCTGGCCTGCTCGCTGATGCACGAACCGGATATTCTCTTTCTTGATGAGCCGACCTCAGGCGTAGACCCCCTCACCCGCCGCGAATTTTGGCTGCATATCAATAGCATGGTCGAAAAAGGTGTGACGGTCATGGTCACCACCCACTTTATGGATGAAGCGGAATACTGCGACCGTATTGGTCTTGTGTATCGCGGGAAACTGATCGCCAGCGGCACCCCGGATGACCTGAAAGCGCAGACCGCCGACAACGACACGCCAGACCCGACGATGGAGCACGCCTTTATCACCCTGATCCACGACTGGGACAAGGAGCATACGCATGAGTAACACCGTACTCTCCTGGCGCCGGGTACGCGCCCTGTGCATCAAAGAAACGCGCCAGATCGTTCGCGATCCCAGCAGTTGGCTGATTGCGGTGGTGATCCCGTTGCTGCTGCTGTTTATTTTTGGCTACGGCATCAATCTCGACTCCAGCAAACTGCGGGTGGGGATCCTGCTTGAGCAGCAAAGTGAAGAGGCGCTCGACTTTACGCACGCCATGACGGGCTCACCCTACATCGACGCGACCATCAGCGATAACCGTCATGAGCTTATCGAAAAGATGCAGGCCGGGCGTATTCGCGGTCTGGTGGTTATCCCGGTTGATTTCGCCCAGCAAATGGCGCGAGCCAATGATACCGCCCCGATTCAGGTGATCACGGACGGCAGCGAGCCGAACACGGCAAACTTTGTGCAAGGTTATGTCGAGGGGATCTGGCAACTCTGGCAAATGCAGCGGGCGGAGGATCGCGGAGAAGAGTTTAAGCCGTTGATTGACGTGCAGACCCGCTATTGGTTTAACCCGGCTGCCATCAGCCAGCATTTTATTATCCCGGGGGCGGTCACCATCATTATGACGGTAATCGGCGCCATCCTCACCTCACTGGTGATCGCACGCGAATGGGAACGCGGCACCATGGAAGCGCTACTCTCCACCGAAGTCACCCGCGTGGAATTGCTGTTGTGTAAGCTTATCCCTTATTACTTCCTCGGGATGCTGGCGATGTTGCTGTGTATGCTGGTTTCGGTGTTTATTCTCGGCGTGCCGTATCGCGGTTCGTTGCTGATCCTGTTTTTTATCACCAGCCTGTTTTTACTCAGCACCCTGGGGATGGGACTGCTTATTTCGACCATTACCCGTAACCAGTTTAACGCCGCCCAGGTGGCGTTAAATGCCGCCTTTTTGCCCTCGATTATGCTGTCGGGGTTTATCTTCCAGATAGACAGCATGCCTGCGGTTATCCGCGCGGTGACGTACATTATTCCGGCACGCTATTTCGTCAGTACCCTGCAAAGCCTGTTTCTGGCCGGTAATATCCCGGTGGTGCTGATGACCAACGTCCTGTTTTTAATCGCGTCGGCAGTCATGTTTATTGGTCTGACGTGGCTCAAAACCAAACGTCGGCTGGATTAGGGAGAAGAGCATGTTTCATCGCTTATGGACGTTAATCCGCAAAGAGCTGCAATCGCTGCTGCGCGAGCCGCAGACCCGCGCGATCCTGATTGTGCCGGTGCTGATTCAGGTGATTCTGTTTCCCTTTGCCGCCACGCTGGAAGTCACCAACGCCACCATCGCCATTTATAACGAAGATAACGGCAAACATTCGGTCGAGCTGACCCAACGTTTTGCCCGCGCCAAAGCGTTTACGCATATTCTGCTGCTCAATAGCCCGCAAGAGATCCAACCGACTATCGATACCCAGAAAGCGCTGTTACTGGTGCGCTTCCCGGCCGATTTTTCGCGTAATCTGGATACCTTCCAGCAGGCACCAATGCAGTTGATTCTTGACGGGCGCAACTCCAACAGCGCGCAAATCGCTGCCAACTATTTGCAGCAAATCGTCAAAGATTACCAGCAGGAGCTGATGGACGGTAAGCCCAAACCCAACAACAGCGAGCTGGTCGTCAGAAATTGGTACAACCCGAATCTGGACTATAAATGGTTCGTGGTGCCGTCGCTGATCGCCATGATCACCACTATTGGCGTGATGATCGTGACCTCACTTTCCGTTGCCCGCGAACGCGAGCAAGGAACGCTGGATCAACTGTTAGTATCCCCGCTGACCACCTGGCAAATTTTCATCGGCAAAGCCGTCCCTGCGCTGATTGTTGCTACCGGGCAGGCCACCATCGTGCTGGGGATCGGCATCTGGGCGTACCAAATTCCCTTTGCCGGTTCACTGGCCCTGTTCTACTTCACGATGGTGATTTACGGTTTGTCGCTGGTCGGTTTCGGGTTGTTGATCTCGTCGCTGTGCGCTACCCAGCAACAGGCGTTTATCGGCGTGTTTGTCTTTATGATGCCGGCGATTTTGCTCTCGGGGTACGTTTCCCCGGTCGAGAATATGCCGGTCTGGTTGCAGAATTTAACGTGGATAAACCCTATCCGCCACTTTACGGATATCACCAAGCAGATTTACCTGAAGGATGCGAGTCTGAAGATTGTCTGGGGAAGTTTGTGGCCGCTACTGGTGATAGCAGCCACAACGGGATCAGCGGCGTATGCGATGTTTAGACGCAAAGTGATGTAACTTTTTCTCTTTCGCCAGTAACGAAAACACCGCGGGTCCGGCAAGGATCGCCAGCCCCGCAAAAGCCAACAGTACGTTGTTTTGCAAAACACGAGACAGCAACCACAGCGCAATCATTGCCGCGCCGAAATACCAGGTTGTGGTGAGTTCTTCCAGTACATCCGCAACGTCGCGCCAGCGCTGTTCATGGTGGCGTTGCAGCGCCAGCATCAGCAAAACCGTCACGCCGTAAACCACGCAAAGCCCGAGCCCCACGTGTACCAGTATACCGCTCATCCAGCCCATCACCAGCAACGCCACTACCAGTAAATGCAACACAATCTGCCAGCAACTTAGACCCGTTGCGACACGAACACGTTGTTGCCACCTCATGGCTAATCTCCTGAAGGATTTTTGTCTAATTACTCAGAGTACCGGACTTTACGGAAAATTCCGTAAGACCGCATCTTTTTGTGACGGCGACTACACTATTTTTATTCAGGAAAGTGATGCAAACAGGAGAATTATGCCCGGACAAACGCAGCGATTTTCATTCAACGTGCTCACCCTCAATACCCATAAAGGTTTCACGGCGTTTAACCAGCGCTTTATTTTACCTGAGCTACGAGAGGCGGTGCGAACCGTCAGTGCGGATATTGTCTGTTTGCAGGAGGTGATGGGCGCCCATCACATACACCCCCAGCGCATTGCAAACTGGCCGGAGACTCCCCATTACGAATTTCTCGCCGATACCCTGTGGCGTGATTTTGCTTACGGGCGTAATGCCGTTTACCCGGAAGGGCACCACGGCAATGCCGTACTTTCTCGCTATCCCATTGAATATGATGAAAACCGTGACATCTCCGTTGGCAACAGCGAAAAACGCGGCGTGCTTTATTGCCGCATTATTCCGCCACAGTTGAACAGCCCGATCCACGTTATGTGCGTACATCTGGGTTTGCGTGAAGCCCACCGCCAGGCGCAGCTCACCCTGCTGGCCGACTGGGTGAACAGCCTCCCCCCTGGCGAACCGGTGATTGTCGCGGGGGATTTTAATGACTGGCGACAACAGGCTAACCGTCCGTTAAAGACCCGTGCGGGTCTGGAGGAGATCTTCACCCGCGCCCACGGTCGCCCGGCGCGGACGTTTCCGGTGCGCCTGCCATTACTGCGCCTTGATCGCATTTATGTCAAAAATGCCAACGCCAGCGCCCCCACAGCGCTACCGCTGGCTCACTGGCGACACTTATCTGACCATGCGCCTCTGAGTGCGGAGATTCATCTATGAAATGCGGCTGGCGTGAAGGCAATCAGATTCAGTTACTGGAGAATGGCGATCGGTATTACCCTGCCGTGTTTGAGGCCATCGCCCAGGCGGAGCAGAAAATCATTCTGGAAACCTTTATCTGGTTTGACGATGAGGTAGGAAGACAACTGCACGCGGCCCTGCTCAAGGCCGCCCAACGTGGCGTACACGCTGAAGTGTTACTGGACGGATACGGTTCCCCGGATCTTAGCGACGCTTTTGTTGAGGAGCTGACGGCGGCAGGGATTATTTTTCGCTATTACGATCCTCGCCCGCGCCTGTTGGGGATGCGCACCAATCTGTTTCGCCGGATGCACCGAAAGATTGTCGTGATAGACGCCCGGATCGCCTTTGTAGGCGGGATTAACTACTCCGCCGAACAGATGTCCAACTATGGCCCTGAAGCCAAACAGGATTACGCCGTTCGGGTTGAAGGGCCGATTGTGGAGGATATTCTGCAATTTGAGCTGGAGAATCTGCCGGGACAGAGCGCGGCACGCCGCTGGTGGCGGCACCATCATCGCGCGCAGGAAAATCGCCAGCCCGGCGAAGCGCAGGCGCTGTTTGTCTGGCGCGATAATGACGAACACCGCGACGATATCGAACGCCATTACCTGAAAATGCTCACCCAGGCAAAACGCGAAGTGATGATTGCGAACGCCTATTTCTTCCCCGGTTATCGCCTGCTGCATGCAATGCGCAACGCGGCCCGGCGCGGCGTGCGCGTTAAGCTTATCGTGCAGGGTGAGCCCGATATGCCGATTGTCAAAGTCGGCGCGCGGCTGCTTTACAACTATCTGGTAAAGGGCGGCGTACAGATTTTTGAATATCACCGTCGCCCTCTGCATGGCAAAGTGGCATTGATGGATGACCACTGGGCAACCGTAGGTTCCAGTAACCTTGATCCACTCAGTCTGTCGCTCAATCTGGAAGCGAACATCATCATTCATGATCGGACATTTAACCAGACGTTACGCGACAATCTCAGCACGATCATTGCCGATGATTGCAAACAGGTTGATGAATCGATGTTGCCTAAACGCACCTGGTGGAACCTCACCAAAAGCGTACTGGCGTTCCACTTTTTACGTCACTTCCCTGCGCTGGTCGGTTGGCTTCCGGCCCATACTCCGCATCTGACGCGGGTTGAACCACAAGCCCAGCCAGCGATGGAAACTACAGGCCGGGTAGAAGCGCAAGATACAGGGGGCAAACCCTGATGGCTAAATCCCATACGCGCTGGCGGCGGGCTAAAAAGATCCTCACCGGGCTGTTTTTTATTGCCGTCATCGTGCTGCTGGTGGTCTACGCCAGCAAAGTCGACTGGAACGAGGTCTGGACGGTTGTCCACGACTATAACCGGATGGCCATGGCAGGCGCTGTCGGGCTGGTGATTGTCAGCTACCTACTCTATGGCTGTTATGATTTGCTCGCGCGCCTCTACTGTGGGCACCGACTGGCAAAACGGCAGGTGATGCTGGTTTCTTTCATCTGTTACGCCTTTAATCTGACGCTCAGTACCTGGGTTGGCGGTATCGGGATGCGTTACCGACTTTATTCCCGTCTCGGCTTACCGGGCAGCACGATCACGCGAATTTTCTCCCTCAGCATTGCCACCAACTGGTTGGGATACATCGCGCTGGGGGGCGTGATTTTTACCTTCGGCGTAGTGCAACTGCCTGAGCATTGGTATATCGATGAAAATACGCTGCGTATTCTGGGCGTGGCGTTGCTTTTGATCATTACGCTATACCTGTGGTGCTGCGCCTTTGCAAAGCATCGCCATCTCACCATCAAAGGGCAAAAACTGGTGCTGCCCTCCTGGAAATTCGCCCTCGCGCAGATGGTCATTTCCAGCATTAACTGGATGGTGATGGGGGCGACCATCTGGCTGTTATTGGGGCAGTCCGTAAACTTTTTCTTTGTCCTTGGCGTGTTACTGGTGAGCAGTATCGCAGGCGTCATTGTGCATATTCCGGCAGGGATTGGGGTACTGGAAGCCGTTTTTATCGCCCTTCTCGCAGGAGAACATACCTCTCAGGGTGCGATTATTGCCGCCCTGCTCGCCTGGCGGGTGCTCTATTATTTTATTCCACTGCTGCTGGCGCTGATCTGTTATCTGGTGCTGGAGAGTCGGGCGAAGAAATTGCGGGCAAAAAACGAGAAGGCGATGGCGAAGTGATTTGTGCCGGACAGCGTTCAGTACGAACGCCGTCAGGCACTACAGCAATTAACGGCGATTACCGAAAATACGCAGCAGCATCAGGAACAGGTTGATGAAGTCCAGATACAAGGTTAATGCGCCCAGTATGGAGTACTTGCGCAGGTTAGCGCTGTCACGGACGTCAATCTGCTCGCCAATGTTTTTCAGCTTTTGCGTGTCGTAGGCGGTCAGTCCGACAAACACAATCACCCCGATATAGGTCACCGCCCACATTAGCGCTTCACTTTTCAGCCAGAAGTTGACCAACGACGCCAGAATGATACCAATCAGCGCCATAAACAGCATGTTGCCGAAACCGCTGAGATCGCGTTTGGTGGTGTAACCGTACAGGCTCATCGCGCCGAACATGCCGCCCGAAACCACAAAGGTGCTGGCAATGGAAGAGTAGGTATAGACGATAAAAATACTCGACAGCGTTAATCCGGTCAGCGCGGAGTAAAGCATAAACAGCGTGGTCGCCATCCCGGCGCTGAGTTTATGCACCATCGCAGACAGCACAACCACCAACCCAAGCTGAGCGATAATCAAACCAAAGAAGGTAATTTTGCTGGAAAAGATAAACATCATCAGCTCAGGCGTATTGGCCGCATACCACGCGATAAACGCCGTCAGCAGTAAACCGCAGGTCATCCAGCCATAGACTTGCGCCATGTAGGTTTGCAGGCCGGATCGCGCCTGAACGATAGAATCGGGTCTTGAAAATCGGTCCATGATAATCTCCTGATTGAAAGTGATACCTGTCACTAAGCGTATCACATTATCTCACCAGCGTTTCGCCGCCTGTTGATCGCTATCACGCGCATCTACCCAGCGTTCCCCTTCCGGCGTCGCCTCGCGCTTCCAGAATGGCGCCCGCGTTTTCAGATAATCCATAATAAACTGTCCGGCATCAAACGCGCTGCTGCGATGTGCGCTGGTCACGCCGACAAAGACGATTTCATCGCCAGGCCACAGCTCGCCGATGCGATGAATCACCGTCACCCGCCCCAGCGGCCAGCGGCTACGCGCTTCATCGACGATATCCGCCAGCGCCTTTTCCGTCATGCCGGGGTAGTGCTCCAGCGTCAGCGCCTTCACGCTGTCGCCGAGATTATGATTGCGGACTTTCCCGGTGAACGTGACGACAGCGCCATCTTCATCGCGTTCCGCCAGCCAGGGATACTCGTCCCCGACGCTAAACGGGGCAGATCCTACAACAATTCGCGTTTCAGCCATTTCAGCCTCCCGTCACAGGCGGGAAGAACGCCACTTCATCACCGTCAACCAATGGGTTATCAAAACTGACTAATGTCTGGTTAACCGCAGCCAGCAGTTTGCCATCTTCCAGCGCCAGCGCCCAACGATCGCTTTGTGCCGCCAGATGCTGACGCAGTGCGTCCACCGTGGTGAAATTAGCGGGCAGTTCCAGCGCATCGGTATTGACCAGTTCGCGCACCTGCGCGAAGAAAAGCACCTTAATCATTGGCATCCACCTTAAAATCGCCCGACTTGCCGCCGCTTTTCGCCAGTAAGCGTACCGGGCCAATCACCATGTCTTTTTGCACGGCTTTGCACATGTCGTAGATGGTCAACGCCGCAACAGATGCCGCGGTCAGCGCTTCCATTTCCACTCCGGTCTTCCCGGTCAAACGGCAGACAGATTCGATACGCACACGGTTGTGCTCCGGTTCCGCCTGCAGTTGTACTTCCACTTTGCTCAACAGCAGTGGATGGCACAGAGGGATCAGCTCCCAGGTGCGTTTGGCGGCCTGAATCCCGGCAATACGGGCGGTCGCAAAAACGTCGCCTTTGTGGTGACTGCCAGCGATTATCATCGCCAGCGTTTCGCTCTGCATCGTGACAAAGGCTTCCGCGCGCGCCTCGCGAACGGTTTCCACTTTGGCGGAGACATCCACCATGTGCGCTTCGCCAGCGGCGTTAATATGGGTCAGTTGCGACATACTTATTTCTTCAAATGAGGGTGGAAATTGCACGGACGCGTACGGGCATCCAGTTGCGGCGCAATAATATTGTCCCACGCGGTGCGACACGCTTTGGTGGAACCCGGCATGGCGAAAATCAGCGTTTTGTTGGCCACACCGGCCACCGCGCGAGACTGCAACGTCGCGGTGCCAATCTCTTCAAAAGAGAGCATGCGGAACACTTCGCCAAACCCTTCAACTTCCCGGTCAAACAGCGGCAATAACGCTTCCGGCGCCTGGTCGCCTTCGGTCAGCCCAGTTCCCCCGGTAATCAGCACCACCTGCACGTCGTCGCTGGCAATCCAGGCGGAAACCTGGGCGCGGATGGCGTAACGGTTTTCTTTTACAATAGCCTTATCGACCACGTTGTGGCCTGCTTCCAGCGCGGAATCACGCAGAAAATGACCTGAGGTGTCGTCTTCTTCGCCGCGACGGCTGGAAATCGTAAGAATAGCGATACGGGTTGGGATAAATTCAGTACTTACCTGACTCATCTGAAATCTCCTTTTAGCGTTTATCCACCAATGTACGATAAATTTTGCGTAATTCCGGTCTGGTTCTGATGCAGGAAATGGGTCTGTTTTTTCTCCAGCAAGGCGGCAGAAATGCGCGCTTCCAGCGCATGCTGTTGAACGTCATCTTCCAGCAGATCGCGCAGACTGACGCCGCCTTCGCCAAACAGGCACAGGTGGAGTTTACCCACTGACGACACGCGCAGACGGTTGCAGGTTGCGCAGAAATCTTTCTCATACGGCATGATAAGACCGATTTCACCGGCATAGTCGGGATGACAGAAAACCTGCGCCGGGCCGTCGCTGCGTTTGCGTAACTGATGGAGCCAGCCGCGACGCAACAGTTCGTCACGCAGCACCTGACCAGAAATATGGTGTTTACGGAAGAGTTCGCTCCCCTCGCCGGTTTCCATCAGTTCGATGAAACGCAGTTGGATGGGGCGCGCCTGAATCCAGGCAAGGAAGGTGTCCAGTTGATGGTGATTGACATCGCGCATCAGCACGGTATTGACTTTGACCTTTTCAAATCCGGCGTCAAAGGCGGCATCGATTCCTGCCATCACCTGCTGAAATTTATCCTGCCCGGTAATGGCATGAAACTGTCGGGCGTCGAGGCTGTCGACGCTAACGTTGATGCCGGTCAGCCCGGCGTCGCGCCAGTTCGCCGCGTCACGCGCCAGGCGATAGCCATTGGTGGTGACAGCAATCTGGCGGATGGCGGCATTTTCACGCACGGCGGCGATGATGTCGGTAAAGTCACGACGTAAGGAGGGTTCGCCGCCCGTCAGGCGCACTTTCTCGGTGCCCAGGTTCGCAAACGCGCGGGTAACCCGACGGATTTCGTCGACGGTCAGAAAGCCATTATTGGTGACCCCGCCAGGCTTGTAGCCATCCGGCAGGCAGTAGGTGCAACGAAAGTTACACACATCGGTAATCGACAAACGTAAGTAGTAAAACTTACGCGCGAAAGCATCGGTAAGTTGTGAGCCCATGTACACCTTTCCAAATACGGGAGGCGGAGTCATTTCTTCCTGCGCCCTGGTGACAAGCACGTTTACGCGTTGTCACGGCCAAAGCACCGTATCAGTTGACCCAGGTGCAGAGGCTAGAGTGTTTATTGTGGTTATGCCGATACTAGCGTGTAAACGTTTTTTACGCCATCTACACTTACGCTGTATAATCATATATATAGCGTCATGATCGTGCACTTTCGCTACAGAATAAGCAAAAACCACAGTTTTGCATTGATATACATCATTTTGCTGTACCTTACCCCTCGCCATAAAGTGGTAGACGCCACGATTTTATTTCCGCTCAGCCTACCAGGCTAATTGCTGAAAACCCGCGATTTGCGCTACTGTAATGCAGATCTTTTGACATCAGGAATTCATATGCGCAATCGCACGCTGGCAGACCTCGACCGCGTTGTGGCTCTCGGCGGAGGGCATGGATTAGGACGCGTTCTTTCTTCACTCTCGCCATTAGGTTCACGCCTGACCGGTATTGTTACGACGACAGACAACGGCGGCTCAACAGGGCGTATTCGCCGTTCAGAAGGCGGTATCGCCTGGGGCGATATGCGTAATTGTCTGAACCAGTTAATTACTGAACCCAGCGTCGCTTCGGCTATGTTTGAGTATCGTTTTGGCGGTAATGGCGAACTTTCCGGGCATAACCTCGGAAATTTAATGTTAAAGGCGCTGGATCACCTTAGCGTAAGGCCTCTTGAAGCCATCAATTTAATTCGTAATTTGCTGAAAGTGGATGCGCATTTAATTCCAATGTCGGAGCTGCCGGTAGACCTGATGGCAATCGACTCCCAGGGGCATGAAGTGTATGGCGAGGTCAATATCGACCAGTTATCCATGCCGCCGCAAGAATTGATGCTGTCGCCGAAAGTCCCCGCCACCCGTGAGGCTGTGCAGGCCATTAGCGAAGCGGATCTGATTTTGATTGGGCCGGGCAGTTTTTACACCAGCCTGATGCCTATCCTGCTGCTGGACGACCTGGCGCAGGCGTTACGACGTACCCCTGCGCCGATGGTGTATATCGGTAATCTGGGGCGCGAGTTGAGTCTGCCTGCCGCCAGTTTATCCCTTGGCGATAAGCTCGCCATTATGGAGCAGTATGTCGGGAAGAAAGTCATTGATGCGGTGGTGGTCGGGCCGAAAGTCGATGCCTCCGCCATCACCGACAGAATTGTGATTCAGGAGATTCTGGAGGCCAGCGACATTCCGTATCGTCATGATCGCCAGTTGCTGCACTGCGCGCTGGAAAAAGCGGTACAGGCGCTCGGTTAAATCAACAGGCCTGATGGCGACATTAACGCGTGTTATCAGGCCTACCGCAAAGTCCCTTAAGATGCCGCAATAAACAATTCGCGTAACTGGTGCAACTGATCGCGGATCTGCGCGGCTTCTTCAAACTCCAGATTCTGGGCATGTTGCATCATTTGCCCCTCCAGTTCATGGATTTTTTGCTGCAGCGCTTTCGGCGTCATGTCCAGTTCAACCACATCGGACTTCGCTCCTGCGCGAGACTTCCCTCTTCCCTTCGCTTTGGTCTTCGCGATGTTTTGACCCAGCGCCAGAATATCGACCACTTTTTTGTTCAGCCCCTGCGGGATGATGCCGTGTTCTTCGTTGTACTGCTGCTGCTTCTCTCTGCGTCGTTCCGTCTCGCTAATGGCCTTCGCCATCGAAGCGGTAATTTTATCGCCGTAGAGAATGGCTTTGCCGTTGATATTGCGCGCCGCGCGCCCGATGGTCTGTATCAGCGAACGTTCAGAACGCAGGAAGCCTTCTTTGTCGGCATCAAGTATCGCCACCAGCGAGACTTCCGGCATATCCAGCCCTTCACGCAGCAGGTTGATCCCCACCAACACGTCAAACTCGCCCAGACGCAGGTCGCGAATAATTTCCATACGCTCAACGGTATCGATATCGGAGTGCAGGTAGCGCACCCGTTCGCCGTGTTCTTCCAGATATTCCGTCAGGTCTTCCGCCATCCGTTTGGTCAGCGTCGTCACTAACACACGCTCGTTGATCGCTGCGCGAATACGGATTTCGGAGAGCAAATCATCCACCTGTGTTGCCACCGGACGGACTTCAATCACCGGATCCAGTAGCCCGGTCGGTCGCACCACCTGATCCACAATATCGTCACCGGATTTCTCCAGCTCATAGTTACCTGGCGTTGCGGATACGTAGATAGTTTGCGGGGCCAGCGCTTCGAACTCTTCAAACTTCAGCGGACGGTTATCCAGCGCTGACGGCAAACGAAATCCGTACTCGACTAACGTCTCTTTACGCGCCCTGTCGCCGCGATACATCCCGCCAATTTGTGGAATGGTCACGTGGGATTCATCCACCACCAGCAGACCGTCTGCGGGCAGATAGTCAAACAGCGTCGGCGGCGGTTCACCCGGCCCGCGCCCGGAGAGATAACGGGAGTAGTTTTCGATGCCGGAGCAGTATCCCAGTTCGTTCATCATTTCCAGATCGAATTGGGTACGCTGTGATAAACGCTGTTCTTCGAGCAGTTTGTTGTTCGCCAGCAGATTTTTACGCCGATCCGCCAGTTCGACTTTAATCTCTTCCATCGCCTGCACAATCCGTTCACGCGGGGTGACGTAGTGCGTCTTAGGGTAGATGGTATAGCGCGTAATCGTTGACTCTACCTGTCCGGTGAGCGGGTCAAACAGCGACAAACGTTCCACCTCTTCATCGAACAATTCGACGCGCAGTGCGATGTCGTCAGACTCCGCCGGGAAGATGTCGATCACTTCGCCGCGCACACGGAATGTACCGCGCTGGAAAGCCTGATCGTTTCGGGTGTATTGCAATTCCGCCAGACGGCGCAAAATGGCGCGCTGGTCGATGATCATGCCCACCGTCAGATGCAGCATCATTTTCAGGTAGAGATCGGGGTCGCCCAGACCGTAGATGGCGGAAACAGAAGCCACCACCACCACATCCCGACGCTCCAGCAGCGCTTTGGTGGCCGACAGACGCATCTGTTCGATGTGTTCGTTCACCGAGGCATCTTTCTCGATAAACGTGTCAGAACTGGGCACATAGGCTTCAGGCTGGTAGTAGTCGTAGTAAGAGACGAAATATTCCACCGCGTTTTCCGGGAAGAACTCTTTCATTTCGCCGTACAACTGCGCCGCCAGCGTTTTATTCGGCGCCAGCACCATGGTGGGACGCTGCAAATCCGCAATCACGTTGGCAATGGTGAACGTTTTTCCTGAACCCGTGACGCCCAGCAAAGTCTGGTGCGCCAGACCATCTTCCAGCCCGACCTCCAGACGACGTATCGCCTCAGGCTGATCGCCAGAAGGTTTAAATGCGGAATTCAGTTTGAACGGTTTACTCATGAGCAGCTACCTGAAGCAATGGGCGGGCAGGTGTGTAATTTTACTCGGGATGGCTAAGATTGCCAGTAAAATATACTGGATGAAAAAACAGTAGCACGGTAAAGTATTTCTGTTACGCAGGCAAAAACCACGTCATCACAGTGCAAAATTTAGCCCCGGACGAGATAAAAAACCACCCAATGTCGGTTATCCCCAGACCTATGACTTTTTTAACATTTGTCAAGCAGTGTAATGCGCGTTTTATGGCAATCCATGACACTTTTCTTTCAGCCATTGCTTTTATTTAACAAGCTGTTTTATAACGAATATTTCTTTAAGACGTCTTTCGCATCAATTCAGTCGCAGGCCGCGTATTCTCTCGCTTACGTTATGTTTTCTAACTCTAATGCACAAGGTTATCCACAGGAATAGTGGATAACTGCTTCCAGCCCGTATGGACTGCCGCCTGGCAAAATCGACCTTCTGGTCATTTTCGGGCAACTAAAAAAAAATTATCGCTAATTTTTGATTTTTATCAGCTAACAGCGCGCCCCCTACCAGACGAGATCTTGCTCGCATTTTCACCATTTTGTTGGTGCCACTGTTTTTGCTGGGGGAGCAACGTATGCCGTTGATTCGCCGGGTCGCCGGGCGCTTTTTCCGCCTGCGCCAGAGGCGCAAGGTGGCGCAACGTGGCGCAGGGGCAACTGACCCGGCAAAACGGCGAGCGACTTAATCAGGGGATGACGCCCGCTCCAGCGCGCTGAGATCGAGGTAATGGCCTGTCGGGGCGCATTCCGGCGATTCATCCAGCCAGGGGATCTCCCCTAAGAGCGGCGCCGGGATCACGCGCGATAACGTCGCCATATACTCCTGATGACGTTTCCCTGGCGGCGTCACATCGTTGGCAACCCAGCCTGCGAGCGTTAAACCCGCGTGCTGTACCGCCTGCGCTGTTAGCATGGCATGGTTAATACATCCCAGTTTGACGCCCACCACCAGAATCACCGGCAGTTGCTCGGCTCGAACCCAGTCAGCAAAGGTCAGCGTCGTTGAGAGCGGCGTAAACCAGCCCCCAGCCCCTTCAACCAACACCCAGTCAGCCTGGGCTTCTAACGCCCGTAAAGCGTCAGACATTACCGTCGCGAGAATCGGCCTTCCCTCATCGGCGCTGATAATATGCGGCGATGTCGGCTCGGCAAAGGTATAGGAATTGATATCCTGATACGCCAGAGCCAGCGTACTGTTGCGCTGTAATGCCAGTGCATCGCCGTTGCGTAAACCGTCTGGCGTCATCTCACTGCCCGACGCCACCGGTTTGTAACCAACGGTACGATACCCCCGCATTGCGGCAGCCTGCAGTAGTGCGCAACTGGCAACGGTTTTCCCAACTTCGGTGTCAGTCCCGGTGACAAAATAACGCTTAGTCACGTTCAATCACTCCCAGAAAAAGATGATAAGTCAGCGGATATTTTCCCTGCTGTTGCGGCCAGGCCAGTTGCAACTGCTGGAGCTGACTGCGGGTAAGCACTCGCTGTTCGCGTCCTTCGTGCAGATGGGTCGCCCCAATGCCTTTGAGCGAACGCATCGCGCTCAGCGCATCGTCAAACCACAGCGTGATAGCCTGAATTCTGTGGCGGACGCGCCAGCCCTCCAGCGCGTTTTCGATAGCGTCACCGGCTAAAAAGTGGTTTGCATGCGCCCGATTGTCGACCGCCCGCCACGCCTGGCTCAGCTCCGGCAACGACCCTTGCGCCAGAGTGGTGAACGCCACCTGTCCGCCGGGGCGAACCACGCGATAGAGCTCCGATAACGCCTGGTGTAAATCGCTGCACCATTGCACCGCGAGGTTGCTCCAGGCCAGATCGAAGCTCGCCGTAGGTTGCGAAATCGACTCAATATCCGCCATCAAATAATGATCGGCGGCCTGCTGACGACGCGCCTCCTCAAGCATTTGTGCCGAGAGGTCGAGGGCCGTTACTTCGCAGCCCTGCGTTCGCCAGTAGCGGCTCATGCGCCCCGGCCCGCAACCGGCATCCAGCACCTGTGAAAACGCGCGATCCGCCAACAGTTCAAGTAACGCATCCGCGCTCTGGCGTTGCAGTTCGGCATGTTGTTCATACTGCGTCGCTGCGCGTCCGAACGCCGCCGCGATGGCCTGCTTATCAAACTGCGCCATGCAGCACCTCCAGCAAACGATCGATGTCTTGTTTTTCATGCGCCTGGGTCAGCGTCAAACGCAGCCGTGCGGTGCCCACAGGCACGGTAGGCGGGCGGATCGCGCTCGCCCAGCATCCCTGGCTGCGCAACGTTTCCGCAAGCGCTAATGCGCGCGTGTTTTCACCGACGATCAGCGGCTGGATTGCGCTGTGTGAAGGTGCCAGGGCAAACGCCGTGGTATCCACGCCAGCGCGAAAATGTTCAATCAATGACGCCAGTTTTTCCCGGCGTTGGCGACCTTCATCGCTACGGATCACCGCCAAAGAGGCGCGTAACGCCTGAGCCTGAGCGGGCGGCATACTGGTGCTGTAGATCAGGTGACGGGCGAACTGCAACAGATACTCCGCCACGCTGTCGGAACAGAGAATGGCCGCCCCGCTGACGCCAAACCCCTTGCCGAACGTCACCACCAGCAATTCAGGCTTCACCTGCTGCTGCCAGCAACTCCCTCGCCCCTCCTCGCCGGTAACGCCAATACCGTGCGCATCATCGACCATTAGCCATGCGCGGTGCTGTTGCGCGGTACGCTGGATCTCGGCAAGCGGCGCGCTATCGCCATCCATGCTGAATACCCCTTCGGTCACCACCAGTTGTTGACCTGAAGACGGGGCGGCCAGCAAACGCGACAAATGTTCGGGATTGTTATGCGTAAAGCGCCGCAGTTGCGCGGGACTGAGGCTGGCGGCCTCCAGCAGCGACGCGTGGCTGAGCCGGTCTGCCACGATGCGATCGTCTTTTGCCATCAGTGCGGCGATGACCGCCTGGTTCGCCGCAAAACCGGAGATGAATAACAGCGCACGCGAATACCCCAGCCACTGCGCCAGTTCTTCCTCCAGCGCCTGATGGGCAACGGAATAGCCGCTGACATGACCCGAGCCGCCGCTCCCCACACCAAAGCGCTCCGCGCCTTGCTGCCAGGCGCAGATAATCTGCGGATGGTGACTCAGCCCCAGGTAATCATTGCTGGAAAAATTGAGATACTGACGATCGTCCGCATGGAGCCAGCGCCCGGCGCCCTGCACCACCGCGTGACGGCGGCGCAAAGCGTCGGCAGAACGACGCGCTGCCAGCGCATCGTCGATTTTTTGCTGCCAGGTCATACGGTTGCCGCGTTGTAGTAATCGTCGGTGTCCGGGGTCTTCAGCGCCTGTTCGAGGCGTTGCTGCTGTTCGTTGTCACCGGCCAGCACGGCCGTTTGCTGCGGATTCAGTCCCAGCTTGCGGAACAACTGCAGGTCTTTATCTTCTTCCGGGTTTGGCGTGGTCAGCAGTTTACAGCCGTAGAACACCGAGTTTGCGCCAGCCATAAAGCACATGGCCTGGGTCTGTTCGTTCATCTGTTCGCGGCCTGCGGAGAGACGCACAAACGAGGTGGGCATCATGATACGCGCCACCGCAATGGTGCGAATAAAATCAAACGCGTCGACGTCGTCATTATCGGCCAGCGGCGTCCCTTTCACCTTCACCAGCATGTTGATAGGCACGCTTTCCGGCGGTGTCGGCAGGTTGGCTAATTGCAGCAACAGACCAGCCCGGTCGTTTACCGTTTCACCTAACCCTACGATACCGCCAGAACAGACCTTAATGCCCGCCTCGCGGACTTTGTCCAGCGTGTCGAGACGCTCCTGATACGAACGGGTGGTGATTATGTTGCCGTAGAACTCAGGCGAGGTGTCGAGGTTGTGGTTGTAATAGTCCAGACCCGCGTCAGCCAGGCGCTTCGCCTGGGTGTCGTTGAGTGTGCCCAGCGTCATGCACGCTTCCAGCCCCAACTCTTTCACGCCCTGCACCATCTGTTCCAGATACGGCATATCGCGTTCGTGCGGATTCTTCCAGGCTGCCCCCATGCAGAAACGGGTCGATCCTGCATTTTTCGCTTTACGCGCAGAGTCCAGCACCTGTTCAACTTCCATCAAACGTTCTGACTCCAGGCCCGTTTTGTAGCGGGAACTCTGCGGGCAGTATTTGCAGTCTTCCGGGCAGGCACCGGTTTTAATCGACAACAGCGTACTCACTTGCACCTGCTGCGGGTCAAAATGTTGACGGTGAACCTGTTGCGCTTCAAACAGCAAATCCAGCAACGGTTTTTCAAATAATTCGGTGACTTGCGACATTGTCCAGCGAGCGTGGTGAGCCATCGGGCCTCTCCAAAGGGTGTTGTTAATTTTTGATTCGGTGTAGACTTGTAAACCTAAATCTTTTTAATTTGGTTTACAAGTCGATTATGACAACGGACGATCTTGCCTTTGACCAACGCCATATCTGGCATCCCTACACGTCAATGACCTCACCGCTCCCGGTGTATCCGGTGGAGCGCGCCGAGGGTTGCGAACTGATTTTGTCTAACGGCGAACGCCTGGTGGACGGCATGTCCTCCTGGTGGGCGGCGATTCATGGCTACAATCACCCACAGCTCAACGCGGCAATGAAAACGCAGATCGACAGCATGTCGCACGTGATGTTCGGCGGGATCACCCATGCCCCTGCCATCAATTTGTGCCGTAAACTGGTAGCGATGACCCCAGAGCGACTTGAGTGCGTTTTTCTGGCGGATTCCGGTTCGGTCGCAGTGGAAGTGGCGATGAAAATGGCGCTGCAATACTGGCGGGCATTAGGCGAATCCCGCCAGCGCTTCCTGACGTTTCGTAACGGCTATCACGGGGATACGTTCGGCGCGATGTCCGTCTGTGACCCGGAGAACTCCATGCATAGCCTGTGGAAGGGCTATCTGCCGGATAATCTGTTCGCTCCCGCGCCGCAAAGCCGGATGGACGGCGAGTGGGATGAACGGGATATGGTGGCGTTCGCCCGTCTGATGGCCGCGCACCGCACCGAGATTGCGGCGGTCATTCTGGAGCCAATTGTCCAGGGGGCGGGCGGTATGCGGATGTACCATCCTGAATGGCTGCGCCGCATCCGCAAAATGTGCGACCGCGAAGGCATTCTGCTGATTGCCGATGAGATTGCGACCGGATTCGGCCGCACGGGTAAACTGTTTGCCTGCGAGCACGCCGACATCACGCCGGACATTCTGTGTCTGGGGAAAGCGCTGACCGGCGGTACGATGACCCTCTCCGCTACCGTAACCACCCGCACTATCGCTGAAACCATCAGCAACGGCGAAGCCGGATGTTTTATGCATGGCCCAACCTTTATGGGTAATCCGCTGGCCTGTGCCGTGGCGACCGCCAGCCTGTCGCTGCTGGAAAGCGGAGAGTGGCAACACCAGGTTGCCGCCATCGAAACCCAGTTACGCGCGGAATTAACCCCTGCTGCGCAGTCGCCGTGGGTAGCGGATGTGCGCGTGCTTGGCGCTATTGGCGTGGTGGAAACGACACATCCGGTGAATATGGCGGCGCTCCAACGCTTCTTTGTGGAACAAGGGGTGTGGGTACGTCCGTTCGGTAAGCTGATTTATCTGATGCCGCCTTACCTTATTCAGCCTGAGCAGTTGCGTAAACTGACGCAGGCGGTGAATGACGCCGTGACGCAGGAAACATTTTTTATCCATTAATCGGCGGTAAGCCTGTCTGATACCGATTACACTTTTTTGCGAATCAGCAGATTAACGGAGGGTGTATGAAACTTGTCAGCCACGACCTGCGCGACGGGGAAAAACTGCCCCATCGCCAGGTGTTTAACGGGATGGGCTATGACGGAGATAATATCTCTCCGCACCTGGCCTGGGACGATGTTCCGGCCGGGACAAAAAGTTTTGTCGTGACCTGTTACGATCCCGACGCGCCCACCGGCTCGGGTTGGTGGCACTGGGTTGTCGTCAACTTGCCTGCCGACACGCGCGTTTTACCGCAAGGCTCAGGCTCCGGTCTTTCGCCGCTGCCGGAAGAAGCGATTCAGACGCGCACGGATTTTGGCAAGGCGGGCTACGGTGGCGCAGCGCCGCCAAAAGGGGAAACGCACCGCTATATCTTTACGGTGCATGCCCTGAATGTGGAACGCATTGAGGTCGATGAAGGCGCCAGCGGTGCGATGGTCGGGTTTAATGTCCATTTCCATTCGCTCGCCAGCGCATCAATTACCGCGATGTTCAGTTAAGTGTCGTTTTGCCGGGTGGCGGCGCAAGCGCCTTACCCGGCCTACGGATTACAAAAACGCCGGCACCAGACGCAATAAATCGCCCCGCGCCAGTAACGCAGTGGCGCACTCAATATCCGGAGCGAAGAAACGATCCTGGGTGTAGTGCGGAACCTGTTCACGTAATGCCTGGCGTGCTTGTTCCAGCAATGGACTGGAGGTTAACCCTTCACGCAGATCAATCCCCTGACAGGCTGCCAGCCACTCCACGGCGATCACGCCTCGCGTATTGGCGGCCATTTCCCACAACCGACGACCTGCCGCTGGCGCCATAGAAACATGGTCTTCCTGGTTCGCCGATGTTGGCAGACTGTCGACACTGTGCGGATGCGCCAGCGCTTTGTTCTCGCTGGCCAACGCCGCCGCCGTCACCTGCGCTATCATAAAGCCGGAGTTAACCCCGCCATTTTTCACGAGGAACGGCGGTAGCTGCGACATGTGTTTGTCCATCATCAACGCAATGCGTCTTTCCGACAGCGCGCCAATCTCTGCGATCGCCAGCGCCAGATTATCCGCCGCCATCGCCACCGGTTCCGCATGGAAATTGCCACCGGAAATCACATCGCCCTCTTCGGCAAACACCAGCGGGTTGTCCGAAACCGCATTGGCTTCAACAAGCAGAACCTCCATGACCTGACGCAGTTGCGTCAGACACGCGCCCATTACCTGCGGCTGACAGCGCAGAGAGTACGGATCCTGCACTTTTTCACAGTTATGGTGAGAGTCGGAAATTGGGCTACTTTCGGTCAGCACGTGGCGATAAAGCGCCGCGGCATCTATCTGACCGCGCTGCCCACGCGCGGCATGAATGCGCGCATCAAACGGGCGACGTGACCCTAATACAGCTTCTGTGGTCAGCGCACCGCAGACCACGGCGGAAGCAAATAACTCTTGCGCCTCAAACAGACCGCGCAGCGCAAACGCGGTCGATGCCTGGGTGCCGTTAAGCAGCGCCAGTCCCTCTTTTGCCGCCAGCGTGACAGGTTCCAGACCCGCTTTACGCAGTGCGTCCTTCGCCGGGAGCCACTCACCTTGCCAGCGCGCTTTGCCCTCGCCGAGCAGCGTAAGGGACATGTGCGCCAACGGCGCTAAGTCGCCTGACGCCCCCACCGATCCTTTTGCCGGGATCAGCGGATAGACTCCGGCATTGACCAGTGCGATCAGCGCGTCAATCACACTCAGACGAATGCCTGAAAATCCGCGGGCCAGGCTGTTGATTTTCAACACCATCATCAGACGCACCATCGCGTCGTCCAGCGGTTCGCCAACCCCTGCGGCATGTGAAAGTACCAGCGAGCGCTGCAAATTTTGCAAATCTTCGTTGGCGATGCGCGTCTGCGCCAGCAGGCCAAAACCGGTGTTGATCCCGTAGGCCGTGCGCCCTTCAGCCACAATGTTATTCACACAGGCGACGCTGGCATTAATACCATCAATCGCGCTGGCATCCAGACTCAGTTGCACAGGCTGCTGCCAGACGGCGCGCAGTTGTTCAAGACTCAGTTGTCCCGGCGTTAACATAAGCGTATTCATATCAACGATTTCCTTGAGTAGCCGCGATCATCGGTAAGTTTAGCCCTTGCTCGACGGCGCATTCGACGGCGATGTCATAACCGGCATCGGCATGACGCATCACGCCCGTTGCCGGATCGTTGTGCAGTACTCGGGCGATACGTGCTGCCGCTTCATCGGTGCCGTCACAGACGATAACCATCCCGGAGTGCTGGGAGAAGCCCATTCCCACACCGCCACCGTGGTGCAGTGAAACCCAGGTTGCGCCGCTGGCGGTGTTGAGCAACGCATTCAGCAGCGGCCAGTCGGAAACCGCATCCGAGCCGTCGCGCATCGCTTCGGTTTCACGGTTTGGACTGGCGACGGAACCGGAATCAAGATGGTCACGGCCAATCACAATCGGTGCGGAAACTTCACCGCTACGCACCATTTCGTTAAACGCCAGCCCCAGTTTTTGCCGCCACTCCAGTCCGACCCAGCAGATACGCGCGGGAAGTCCCTGGAAGTTGATGCGTTCACGGGCCATATCCAGCCAGTGATGCAAATGTTTATCGTCTTTGACGATTTCTTTCACTTTGGCATCGGTTTTATAAATATCCTGCGGATCGCCGGAAAGCGCCACCCAGCGGAAAGGGCCAATCCCACGGCAGAACAGCGGTCGAATATAGGCCGGAACGAAGCCGGGGAAATCAAACGCCTTTTCAACGCCCATCTCTTTGGCCATTTGGCGAATATTGTTGCCGTAATCAAACGTCGGAACGCCCATTTCGCTAAACGCCAGCATTGCCTGGACGTGCGTCGCCATTGAGCGTTTCGCCGCCAGTACCGTCCCTTGCGGGTCAGAAATTGCTTTCTGCTGGTAGTCTTCCCAGCTCCAGCCAGAGGGCAGATAACCATGCAGCGGATCGTGGGCGCTGGTCTGGTCAGTCACCATGTCCGGGCGTACGCCGCGTTTTACCAGCTCCGGCACGATGTCCGCCGCATTGGCGCACAGGGCGATAGAGACGGCTTTACCCTCACGGGTATATTTTGCAATACGCGCCAGCGCGTCATCCAGAGATTCCGCCTGTTCATCCACATAGCGGGTACGCAGACGGAAATCGATACGGCTCTGCTGGCATTCAATGTTGAGTGAACAGGCGCCAGCGAGCGTTGCGGCGAGCGGCTGAGCACCGCCCATCCCGCCAAGCCCGGCAGTCAGAACCCAGCGCCCCGCCAGGTTGCCCTGATAGTGCTGGCGTCCGGCTTCGACAAAGGTTTCATAGGTGCCCTGCACGATCCCCTGGCTGCCAATGTAGATCCAGCTTCCGGCCGTCATTTGGCCGTACATGGCCAGACCTTTCGCATCCAGCTCGTTGAAATGCTCCCAGGTCGCCCAGTGCGGAACCAGGTTGGAGTTGGCGATCAACACGCGCGGTGCATTTTCATGGGTTTTGAAGACGCCCACCGGTTTGCCGGATTGCACCAGCAGGGTTTCATCATCATTCAGTTGGGTCAGCGCTTTAACGATGGCGTCATAGCATTGCCAGTCGCGTGCGGCGCGTCCAATCCCGCCATACACCACCAGCTCGTGGGGATTTTCAGCCACATCGGGATCAAGGTTATTCATTAACATGCGCAGCGGCGCTTCGGTCAGCCAGCTTTTGGCTGTTAGGGTCGTCCCTCTTGGGGCACGGATATCCTGCTCACGATATTTGCTTTGGGGCATGTCAGATTCCTCACGAACGCTCAGATAAGTCACTAACATATACTTGTCTATACAAGCTATCGCAAGGACGCAATTAACAGAAATGATACATTTTTGTTATATTGCGTCAGCAATCACGGTTTTTGCGGTTGTCCGATCAGGACATGAAATGGCCTTGCAGGCGATAACGCGACCCCGGAAAAAGTAAACGCGCATGAGAGACGATCTGCGTTGCCGACCAGGTGGTACGACGGATAAGCAAGCACGGGTCATGTTCTTTGATCTTTAATAAGGCGCACTCTTCTGCCGTGGCGCGCACCGCCTCGACAATGTGCTCCCCTTCGGTCAACGGGGCGATCAACGACAAATAGGCATGCGGCGTTGTCTGCTGGTAATCCTGAGAGAGATAGTCCGGCACCACTTCAGCATTCACACAGCGATCCTCAATTTGTACCGGCAGAGCGTCTTCGTAGTGCACCATAATAGAATGGAAAATGGGCGTCCCTTCTTTGACGTTGAGCGCCGCCGCCTGTAGCGCCGTCGCCCTGGTGCTCTGAAGCGTCAACACTTCACAACGGTGCTGATGGTGACGGGCGATGATTTCGTCCGCAATGCTGCGGATTTCAAACAGCGCCGATTGTCCTTTCGGCTCCGCGACAAATGTCCCGACGCCCTGTAAGCGCACCAGCAGCCCCTCATCGGTTAGCTCCCGCAGCGCCCGGTTGATGGTCATTCGACTGAAACCATACTGCGCCACCAGCTCCGCTTCCGACGGAATACGGTCATGGGGTTGCCAGACCCCGCTGGCGATTTTTTCGCTGATAGCCTGTTTGACCTTTTCATAAAAAGGCGCCGGCGCGCTGGCCGTGGCAGAACGTGAGCGAGAGGGAAACATGCAACAGCCTTCCTTATGCGGTTAAAAGTGGGTCTGGTGTTAGTGCCACCAGTGCGCGATTTGCCAGCCAAGCCGCGCCGCAACTCGCGCTGCTTTGCCATCATCGTCAAAGCGGGGGTTAAATTCAACCATATCCACCGCCTGAAGTTTACCGCTTCGACAAACAGGTTCCACCAGACGCATCACGGTGGCCAGCGACACCCCGAGTGCAGCGGGCGCGGAAACCGCAGGCATTTCCCAGACCGGAAGCACGTCGAGATCGATAGTCAGATAGATTTTGTCCACGCTGGCGATAAACTGCGAAAGCTGTGGTTGTGCGTCGCCGCAGTCCAAATCTTCAACGACCGTCACCTTACGCCGTTGCGCTTCATCCCATAAGGCAGCGGTATTTGCCGCCCGACTCACGCCAAAGCAGGCATAATGAAACTCACGCTCCTGCGCCTCGCAGAGCTGGGCCAATTGCCGAAACGGCGTGCCGGACGTCGCGTTTTGTGCGTGGCGAAGATCCAGGTGCGCATCCAGATTGAGGATCCCAATGCGTGCATCCGGGAACGCATCCAGAACGCCAGCCCCATGACCAAACGCGGTTTCATGCCCTCCGCCTAACACCAGGGTGCGCATATTGGCCTGCTGACACTGCCGTACGGCGTCACGCAAGGCCTGTTGCGCCGCTTCAAGATCGGGGGCCTGCGCGATGATATTGCCTAAATCCACCAGTCGGTCATGCCCCTGATGCGCCGCCAGATTCGCCAGCGCTTTTCGCAGCGCGTCCGGTGCGCCCGCCGCACCTGGCCGCCCCTGATTACGCTTTACACCTTCATCACAGGCAAACCCCAGTAACGCGATATTCTCCGGGTATGAGGATGGGGAAAATGTCGGACTGAGCGTGATGGTCTGGAACAGGCGCAGCGCATTGGCGGCTTCAGCGCTGTCGTCACGCCCCTGCCATAAAGAACGGGGAGTCGGTTGCCATTGCGTCATTTTATCTGCCCTCTGAAAACGCGTTGATACAGCGGGTTACGGCCCGGCTCGTACAGAATTTCAACCGGAAGCGCCGCATCCCAGACCACAAAATCAGCCACATAGCCTGCTTTAAGCTGCCCATGGGTTGCCTGTCGCCCGAGCGCTCGCGCAGCATGGCGTGTGACGCCGGCCCACGCCTCTTCCGGCGTTAGCCCAAACTGAACGCAGGCCATGTTCATCGCCAGATGCAGGCTAATGAACGGGCTGGTGCCTGGGTTAAAATCGGTGGCGATAGCCATCGGCACCTGATAGCGGCGCAGCAGTTCAACCGGAGGGCGCTGGGTTTCTTTGAGAAAATAAAACGCCCCCGGCAGCAGGACGCCCACGGTACCGCTTTGGCGCATCGCCGCGACGCCCGCTTCGTCCAGATATTCAATATGATCGGCAGACAGGCCGTGATAACGGCTGACCAACTGCGCACCGCCCAGCAAAGAGAGTTGCTCAACGTGGCCCCTCACCGGGATCCCCAGCGCCTGTGCGGCCTGGAACACACGATCGCTTTGCGCCAGAGTAAAACCGACGCTTTCGCAGAACAGATCCACGGTTTCAAACAGCCCCTTTTCCCATAAATAAGGCAGCATCGACTCGCACACTTGCGTGATGTAACCGTCTGGATCGTCGCGATATTCCGCTGGCGTGGCGTGCGCCGCCAGTAACGTCGGACTGATTTCTACGGTGTTTTCAGACGCCAGCGTCGCGATGACCCGTAGCATCTTCTCTTCGGTGGGCAAATCCAGCCCATAGCCAGACTTTATCTCCAGCAGCGTGACGCCTTCTTTAACCAGACGCGCCATTCTGGCCCGCGCGATGGCAAGCAGATCGTCAGCGGAGGCTTTTCGCGTCGCCGACACGGTCGAATTAATACCGCCGCCCTGGGCGCTAATCTGTTGATACGAAACCCCGTTCAGCCGCTGTTCCCATTCTGCGGCGCGGTTGCCGCCAAAGATCAGGTGCGTATGGCAGTCTACCAATCCCGGCGTGACCAGGCGGCCCTGCATATCCAACGTCTTGCCCTGCGCTGCCGCTAATGATGACTCGGGGACAATATCCAGTATGTTGCCCTGACGCACCACCAGCGCATGCCCCTCGACCATGCCATACGGCGTATTGCGTTCAGGGTCCATGGTCGCCAGTCGGACATTGCGCCAGATAACGTCATCAGGTAAAAGTTGCCGCATTCCATCCACCACTTGTCATAGGTTGTATAGACATTTATTTTTATTCCAGCGCTATTGTCAACCGGGGGGACGATAAATGTTGCTTATTTGTGACGTGTCGGCCCAATCCACGGGGCATCCGCTGCCTGAAATGAACTTTTTGCCTTTTCGCCTTTCCGTTTCGCCCAACTTAGTATAAAAAAGCAGGCTTCAATGGAATTAATTTAACTTTCAAAGCCCGGAGCAACCTGTGAACACATTTTCGGTTTCCCGTCTGGCGCTGGCACTGGCTTTTGGCGTGACACTGACCGCCTGTAGCTCTACGCCGCCCGATCAAATCCCTTCCGATCAAACTGCGCCTGGAACGTCCTCGCGTCCGATCCTGTCGGCGAATGAAGCACAGAACTTTGTTGCTGCTCATTATTTCGCTTCACTGACGCCGAATACGGCACCGTGGTCGCCTTCTTCTATTTCTCTGCCAGCGCAGCCTGACTTTGTGGTCGGCCCGGCAGGCACGCAGGGCGTCACGCATACGACGATTCAGGCGGCAGTGGATGCTGCCATTACCAAACGTACCGATAAGCGTCAGTTTATCGCGATTATGCCAGGCGAATATCAGGGTACCGTGTACATTCCGGCCGCGCCTGGCAGCCTGACGCTGTACGGTATGGGCGAGAAGCCGATTGATGTGAAAATTGGATACGCCATCGACGGCGATATGAGCATTGCTGACTGGCGTCGCACGGTAAACCCGGGCGGTAAATATATGCCGGGTAAACCCGCGTGGTACATGTTTGATAGCTGTCAGAGCCAACGTAACGCGAACATTGGCGTCATGTGTTCAGCGGCGTTCTGGTCACAGAATAACGGCCTGCAATTGCAGAACCTGACTATCGAAAACAATCTCGGTGACAGCGTAGATGACGGTCATCACCCAGCCGTTGCCCTGCGCACCGACGGCGACAAAGTTCAGATCAACAAGGTGAACCTTCTCGGTCGTCAGAACACCTTCCTGGTGACCAACAGCAGCGTGCAAAACCGTCTGCAAAACGATCGTCAGCCGCGCACGCTGGTAACCAATAGCTACCTCGAAGGGGATGTGGATATTGTTTCTGGTCGTGGTGCCGTGGTGTTTGATAACACGGACTTCCGCGTTGTGAACTCCCGTACACAAAAAGAAGCCTACGTTTTCGCCCCGGCAACGCTGTCTAACGTCTTCTACGGCTTCCTTGCCACCAACAGCCGTTTCACGGCTAGTGGCGATAATGTCGCGCAACTGGGCCGCTCGCTGGATGTCGATACCAACACCAACGGTCAGGTGGTGATCCGCGATAGCGTGATCAATGAAGGCTTTAATATGGCCAAACCGTGGGCTGATACCGCGATTTTCAAGCACCCGTTTACGGGAAACACCGGTACGATGGATGATAAGGGTGAGATTCAGCGCAACCTGAACGACACCAACTTCAACCGCCTGTGGGAGTACAACAACCGCGGGGTAGGTAGCAAAGTGGTTGCAGAACCGAAGCAGTAATCGCAGTCCTGGCCCGGTCAGCGCATGCGCTACCGGGCAATGCGCCGGATGAGGTTTGATACGCCTTATCCGGCCTGCGACACACAATTAGTAGGCGTTAACCACGACCCACATTGGCCCCTGGCCCACCGCATAGCGCGCTTTTTCGCTTAGCAGCCCCTGCTCGCCGACAATGTCATACACCGCAATATGGTGTGACTTTTGCCCGGCGGCTATCAGATATTTTCCCTGATGGTCAACATTGAAGCCACGCGGCTGGGTTTCCGTCGGCTGGTAGCCTTCTTTGGTCAGCACGCTACCATCTTCAGAAACACTGAACACCGTAATCAGACTGGCGGTACGATCGCAGGCATACAGATGACGGCCATCCGGCGTAATGTGAATGTCTGCCGCCCAGCGTGTGTCAGAGAAATCGGCAGGCATCATATCCAGCGTTTGTACGCACTCCACGTTGCCATGAGGATCGTTGAGTTCCCAGACATCCACGGAGCTGTTCAGCTCATTCACGCAGTAGGCGTATTGCTGGTTCGGATGGAATGCCATATGGCGCGGGCCAGCACCTTCAACCGTCGTCACTTCCGCCGGTTCCTGCGCCACCAGTTTGCCGTCGTCGCTGAGCGTAAACAGGCAAATGCGATCCTGTTTGAGTGCCGGAACCCACAAAGTACGATTATCCGGCGAGATGTTCGCGGAGTGGCATCCCTCCAGCCCTTCAACAACATCCACCACCTCAACAGGCAGTCCATCTTCCAGACGCGTCACGCTGACGTTTCCGGCATTGTAGGATCCGACAAAGACAAAGCGGCCCTGGCGATCGGTGGAAATATGCGTCGGACTGCCCGGCAATGCGGACTGTGCAGCAAACGTCAGCGCCCCGTCGTCTGGCGCAATGCGATACGCCAGTACGCGAAACTCCGGGCGCACGCCCACGTAGAGATAGCGCTTATCCGGGCTGACCACCATCGGCTGAACCTGGCCGGGGACGTCAACCACCTGCACAAGCGTCAACACGCCTTCATGATTCAGGCTCCAGACGTGAATTTGCTGGCTTTCAGGGCTGGCGGTATAAACTGTTTGCTTCATGAATGCTCCTTTGCTTTGGCAACTGGCTGCAATAACCGGATACAGCTTAACGTAGTCGCTTTTAACGATGAATTCTGAATTAACGCTCAGAATTTTGTCCGACTCTCTTCTCGGTGTACCATTCTCTCAGACAAAACTCTCAACCTTAACCTGGAAATATCTATGACCGCTCGCGTGATTGCTCTGGATTTAGACGGTACCTTGCTGACCCCGAAGAAGACCTTGCTGCCCTCCTCGCTTGAGGCACTTTCACGCGCCAGAAAAGCCGGGTATCAACTTATCATTGTCACCGGTCGCCATCACGTTGCGATTCACCCTTTTTATCAGGCACTGGCGCTGGATACACCTGCAATTTGCTGTAACGGCACCTATTTGTATGATTATCATGCAAAAAACGTACTGGAAGCGGATCCCATGCCGGTGAGTCAGGCGCTGCAATTGATCGATATGCTGGATGAGCACCAGATCCACGGGCTGATGTACGTTGATGACGCCATGCTCTATGAGCGCCCGACCGGGCACGTGCTCCGCACCAATAACTGGGCGCAGGCTCTGCCGCCGGAACAGCGCCCGACGTTTACCCAGGTGCCTTCGCTGGCTCAGGCCGCGCATGAGGTGAATGCCGTCTGGAAGTTCGCCCTGACGGACGAAGACATTCCTAAGTTGCAGCAATTTGGTCAGCACGTCGGACAGACTCTGGGTCTGGAGTGCGAATGGTCATGGCACGATCAGGTGGATATTGCGCGTAAAGGCAACAGCAAAGGAAAACGCCTGACGCAGTGGGTTGAGGCCCAGGGAGGCTCAATGCAGGATGTGATTGCATTCGGCGATAACTTTAACGATATCAGTATGCTGGAAGCCGCGGGCACCGGCGTCGCCATGGGCAATGCCGAGGAAGCGGTGAAAGCGCGGGCCAATGTTGTCATCGGCGACAATACCACCGACAGCATCGCGGCGTTTATCTATTCTCATCTGCTGTAATCAGGCGGTAATCGACACGCTCTTGATTTGCGCGTACAGCCACAGGCCAGGTTTGATACCCAACTCATCCCTGGCCCACGGGCTGATCCTCGCCCACAGAGTCTTGCCCCCAACCTCCAGTTGCACTTCAACCTGCCCTTTGTCGTCATAACACTGCGCCACTTTTGCGCGCAAAATATTACGAATACTGGTTTGCTGCGGCGGTTGCAGTACCAGTGAGACATCCGAGGCCTGGATGCGAATGCGCATCGCGGTTTGCAGCGGCTCATCAAGCTTGCTCACCCACAGATGCTGATCCCCGAGAGCCAGCGCCGTCATCGCATAATGCGGATGGTGTTCCAGTACGCTGACTTTCAGAATGCTGCTCTGCTGCTCCTGCGGCAGCCACGGGTGCATGACATTGCTCCCCCACACATCCTCCAGCGCGCCAAAGGCTTTCACCTGACCGTTTTCCAGCACTATGACGTTATCCGCCAGGTGCAAGATCTCATCTAGAGAGTGGCTGACATACAGCATGGGAATATGGATTTCACGCGCCAAACGTTGCAGGTAAGGCAGCAGCTCACGCTTACGCGGAATATCCAGCGAGGCCAGCGGTTCATCCAGTAACAGGAGTTCTGGCGCCGTCAGCAACGCCCGCCCGATAGCCACGCGTTGCTTCTCACCACCGGAGAGGCTTCCCGGGAAACGGTCCAGCAGCGGTTCAATACCCAGCAAAGCCACCAGTTTATCAAACTGTCCGGCCATGCTTTTCGCCATCCCGTAACGAAGATTGCCGCGCACTTTATAATGCGGGAACAGGCGAGCATCCTGAAAAACATACCCCACGCGCCGTTTTTCCGGGGTTAAACAAATGCCGTTTTCGACATCGTTCAGCACCCGGCCATTCAGCACAATGCGCCCGGTTTGCGGGCGCGTCAGACCGCTGATGGCATTAATGAGCGAGGTTTTCCCGGCACCGGAAACACCAAAAATCGCGGTGATCCCGCTGGCAGGTAACGTTTCGTTGAGCGTCAGGCAATGTGTGCCTAACGTCTGGGAGAAGTTGAGTTCCAGCATCGTTATCTCCCCGTCCGTTCACGGCTAATGCGGGCCAGCCATTCCGAAACCAACAGAGAAATCAGCGCCAGTACGATAGAGATCAAACACAGTCTCGCCGCCGCGCTTTCCCCTCCGGGCGTCTGGATCAGGGTATACATTGCAGAAGGAATGGTGCGCGTTTCGCCGGGGATATTGGAAACAAAGGTAATGGTTGCGCCAAACTCGCCGAGCGAACGGGCAAACGCCAGCACCGTACCCACAATAATGCCCGGCAGGGTGAGCGGTAGCGTAATGGTCAGGAACACGCGCCAGCGGCCTGCGCCGAGCGTGCGGGCGGCCTGTTCCAGTTTGACATCCACCCCTTCCAGCGCCAGGCGAATGGCCCGCACCATCAACGGGAAAGACATGACGGCCGCCGCCAGCACCGCGCCGCGCCAGCTAAACGCAAAGGTAATGCCGAACACATCATACAGCCACTGGCCGATAAACCCGCGTCGCCCCATCGCGACCAGCAGGAGATAGCCCACCACCACGGGCGGTAACACCAACGGCAGATGCAAAACGCTATCGAGCAGGGCTTTGCCTGGAAACGAGCACCGGACAAGTAACCAGGCAAAAAAGATCCCAAACGGCAGGCTAAACAGCACGGCCAGGGAAGAGACTTTCAGGCTCAGTAAGACAGCCTGCCATTCTGGATCGGTCAGTATCATTACTTCGTCGTAAATCCATAACGTTTAAAAATGTCAGAAGCCTGCGGTCCTTTCAGGTAGTCATAGAACGCGCTGACCGTGGCGTTTTTGTGTCCATCGACAATCGCAATCGGATACTCTACTTTTTTATGCGAATCTTCCGGGAAGGTACTCACCACCTTCACGCCTTTACTGGCTACGGCATCAGAGCCGTAAACAATCCCCAGCGGCGCTTCGTTACGCTCCACTAACGCCAGCGCGCCGCGAACATCTTCAGCCGGTGCAAGCTGTGCCGTCAGAGTATCCCATGCGCCCAGTTTTTGCAGCGCTTCTTTGGCGTAGATACCTGCCGGAACGTGATCGGGGTCGCCAACGGCCAGACGTCCGCCGTTCAGCAGTTGCATCCAGGGGGTTTTGCTGTCGATGGTGAACGCTTTCTGCTCGCTCGCTTGCGGTGCGACAACCACCAGGCTGTTACCCAGCAGCGTTTGACGCGAACCGGTATCTATCGCTTTTTTATCAACGGCGTAATCCATCCATTTCTGATCGGCAGAGATAAACAGATCGGCAGGCGCCCCCGCTTCAATCTGGCGTGCCAGCGTTGAAGAAGAGGCAAAAGACGAGACAACATCAACGTTTTTCTCTTTTTTGTACTGTGCGGCAATATCCTGCATCGCGTTGGTCAGTGACGCTGCCGCAAAGACGGTGATTTTCCCTTCATCGGCCAGCGCTTGACCAGCAACGGTTAACGTTAATGTTGCCCCGGCAAACAGGCGTAACCATCTATGAGCCATCTGTAACTCCTTTTGAATATCGTTATGTACAAATAAATATAACGGTATTGCCAACATTTTCCCAGCGGTTATTCACGCCCATGAGAGATGACACAAAGAAAATATCGGCAGAGAAAGCAGGATCTTGAGAAAACAAAAACGCCCGACTGAGCGGGCGTTTGGGGAATTAATGGTTCTGTCTGGGCTGATCTTTTTTACCGATACCGGAGAAAATGTTGAACACTTCTCCCAGGCCGTAGATCATCCCGAGGATGACGGCCATCACGACAGGTACCATGATTACGGCGAATACCAGACTTTTTAATAACTCTAACATGGTCAACTCCAGATATAATCCTTCAGTTATTCTAACCTTATAAACGAGAAAAGCACTCCCCTTTTGTGCTATCGGCTTTGCGCGCCCGCCGTTTTCCGTCACAATAACCCTTTTGCCAGGATCTTGTTATGCAAGCCGAAATCCTTCTCACCCTGAAACTTCAGCAAAAACTGTTTGCCGACCCACGACGCATTTCTCTGCTTAAGCACATTGCGCTTTCCGGCTCCATTAGCCAGGGCGCGAAAGATGCAGGCATCAGTTACAAAAGCGCCTGGGATGCGATTAACGAGATGAACCAGCTTAGCGAGCAGACGCTCGTGGAGCGCGCAACGGGCGGCAAAGGCGGCGGTGGCGCGGTGTTGACGCGTTATGGTCAACGACTGATCCAGCTTTATGATTTACTGGCGCAGATTCAGCAAAAAGCCTTCGATGTGCTGAGCGACGACGATGCGTTACCTCTCAATAGTCTGCTGGCGGCGATCTCCCGTTTTTCACTGCAAACCAGCGCCCGCAACCAGTGGTTTGGCACCATCACCTCGCGTAACCACGATCAGGTACAACAGCACGTCGACGTCCTGTTAGCCGATGGCGAAACGCGACTGAAAGTGGCGATCACGGCACAAAGCGGCGAACGTCTGGGCCTGAATGAAGGTAAAGAGGTACTGATCCTCCTGAAAGCGCCCTGGGTAGGTATTACCCAGGACGATGCCACCGCACAGGCAGCCGACAATCAGCTTCAGGGCACCATCAGCCATATCGAACGCGGCGCCGGGCAATGTGAAGTGCTGATGACGCTTCCGGATGGTCAGACCTTGTGCGCCACATTGCCGCGTGAAGAGGCCGCCAAACTGGAAGAAGGCGCCAACGTGACGGCGTATTTTAACGCCGACAGCGTGATTATCGCCACGTTGTGCTAAGCACATTGACATTGTTTCACGAAAGACGTATCCCTGTGGTTCATCGCTGCAAAAAATGGGATATAAAATGTCATCGTTGCATATTTCGCAAGGCACGTTTCGTCTGAGCGATACCAAAACGCTTCAACTGAACACGTTTACGTTGAATGCGGGTGATAGCTGGGCGTTTGTGGGCTCCAACGGTAGCGGAAAATCCGCGCTGGCACGAGCGCTGGCGGGTGAACTCCCCTTATTAAAAGGTGAACGTCAGTGCGCCTTTACGCGCAGGACTCGCCTCTCATTTGAACAGTTGCAACAACTGGTCAGCGATGAATGGCAGCGCAATAACACCGATCTGCTCAGCCCAGGCGAAGAAGATACCGGGCGCACAACGGCGGAAATTATCCAGCAAGAGGTCAAAAACCCCTCCCGTTGCGCTGAACTCGCCGCGCAGTTTGGCATCACCGGGTTACTCACCCGACGGTTTAAATACCTCTCTACCGGCGAAACGCGCAAAACCCTGCTCTGCCAGGCGCTGATGTCCGAACCCGATTTGTTGATTCTCGACGAGCCGTTTGATGGGCTTGATGTGGCTTCCCGCCGCCAGTTAGCGGAGCTTCTCGCCACCCTGCATCAATCGGGCTATACGCTCGTGCTGGTCTTAAACCGTTTCGATGAGATCCCTGACTTTGTCCAGTTTGCGGGCGTCCTCGCTGACTGCACGCTGACAGAAACCGGCGAAAAATCCGCGCTGTTACAACAGGCGCTGGTAGCCCAACTCGCCCACAGCGAGCAACTGGCAGGTATGCAATTACCCGAACCCGATGTCCCTTCCGCGCGCCACACCCTGTCGGAGACAGAGGCGCGGATTGTGCTGAAAGACGGCGTCGTTTCCTACAACGATCGCCCTATCCTCAACCATTTGAGCTGGCAGGTTAATCCGGGCGAGCACTGGCAGATTGTCGGCCCTAATGGCGCAGGGAAATCGACGCTACTCAGCCTGGTCACCGGCGATCATCCCCAGGGCTACAGCAACGACCTGACGCTGTTTGGGCGTCGTCGTGGCAGTGGTGAAACCCTGTGGGATATCAAAAAACACATTGGCTATGTCAGCAGCAGTTTGCACCTTGACTACCGTGTCAGTACCACGCTACGTAATGTGATCCTGTCGGGCTTTTTTGATTCAATCGGCATCTATCAGGCCGTCTCGGACAGGCAGCGCAAGCTGGTGCAGCAATGGCTGGATATTCTTGGAATGGATAAGCGCACCGCCGACGCGCCGTTCCATAGTCTTTCCTGGGGACAACAGCGGCTGGCGCTGATTGTTCGGGCGCTGGTGAAACACCCCACGCTGCTGATCCTTGATGAGCCGTTGCAGGGGCTTGACCCGCTAAACCGTCAGCTTGTCCGCCGCTTTGTTGATGTACTGATCGGCGAAGGGGAAACCCAACTGCTGTTTGTCTCTCACCACGCCGAAGACGCGCCAGACTGTATCACCCATCGCCTGGAGTTTGTGCCGGAAGGCGACGGGTATCTCTACCGGCAGACAGCACGCCATTGATTTTCATCCGTGGGCGCGTCAATGCGCCCTTTTTTTTCGGACAAACTCTGCAACTCTTCCTTAATCCTATGATTTACAATGGCGTCATTAATTGCTGAACCTAAAGATATCGAAGTGTAAACGATTCCACTAATTTATTCCGTGTCACACTTTTCGCAACTTTGTTATGCTATGTTTATTCCATACCATATGCTTAACGGAGCGAATTATGAGAGTGTTGGTTACAGGTGGTAGCGGTTACATAGGAAGCCATACTTGCGTACAGTTACTGAAAAACGGTCACGACGTCATCATCCTTGATAACCTCTGCAACAGTAAGCGCAGTGTACTGCCCGTTATTGAACGTTTAGGCAAAAAGCATCCGACTTTCGTTGAAGGCGATATTCGCAACGAAGCGCTGATGACCGAAATCCTGCACGATCACGCGATTGATACCGTGATTCACTTTGCCGGACTGAAAGCCGTTGGCGAATCCGTCGCTAAACCGCTGGAATATTATGACAACAACGTTAACGGCACCCTGCGTCTGATCGGCGCCATGCGCGCTGCCGGCGTCAAAAACTTCATCTTCAGCTCCTCCGCCACCGTTTACGGCGACCAGCCGAAAATTCCTTATGTCGAAAGCTTCCCGACCGGTACGCCGCAAAGCCCGTACGGCAAAAGCAAACTGATGGTCGAACAGATCCTCGCCGATCTGCAAAAAGCGCAGCCTGACTGGAGCATCGCGCTGTTGCGTTACTTCAACCCGGTCGGCGCGCATCCGTCAGGCGATATGGGCGAAGACCCGCAGGGCATTCCAAATAACCTGATGCCCTACATTGCCCAGGTGGCAGTGGGTCGTCGTGACTCTCTCGCTATCTTTGGCAACGACTACCCGACCGAAGACGGTACCGGCGTGCGCGACTACATCCACGTGATGGATCTCGCCGACGGGCACGTCGCTGCAATGGAAAAACTGGCCGGTAAACATGGCGTACACATTTATAACCTTGGCGCAGGTGTCGGCAGCAGCGTGCTGGACGTCGTCAACGCCTTCAGTAAAGCCTGCGGCAAACCGGTGAACTACCATTTTGCCCCGCGTCGCGAAGGCGATCTTCCCGCTTACTGGGCGGATGCCAGCAAAGCAGACCGCGAACTGAACTGGCGCGTCACCCGTACGCTTGACGAAATGGCGCAAGATACCTGGCACTGGCAGTCACGCCATCCGCAGGGATATCCGGATTAAGGAACAATCATGACGCAATTTAACCCTGTCGATCATCCACATCGCCGCTTTAACCCGCTCACCGGGCAATGGATTCTGGTGTCGCCACATCGTGCGAAACGCCCCTGGCAAGGGGCGCAGGAAACGCCGTCTAACGACGTCCTGCCTGCTCACGATCCGGACTGTTTTCTGTGCGCAGGCAACACCCGTGTGACCGGTGATAAAAACCCCGACTACACCGGTACCTACGTTTTTACCAACGACTTTGCCGCCTTAATGTCCGACACGCCGGACGCGCCGGACAGCCACGATCCGTTGATGCGTTGCCAGAGCGCGCGCGGCACCAGCAGGGTTATCTGTTTTTCTCCGGATCACAGCAAAACGTTACCCGAATTGAGCGTCCCCGCACTGACGGAAATCGTTAAAACCTGGCAGGAACAAACCGCCGAGCTGGGAAAAACGTATCCGTGGATACAGGTTTTCGAGAACAAAGGCGCGGCAATGGGGTGCTCCAACCCGCATCCACACGGCCAGGTATGGGCTAACAGTTTCCTGCCCAACGAAGCCGAACGTGAAGATCGTCTACAAAAGGCGTATTTCGCTGAGCAGGGTTCCCCGATGCTGGTGGATTACGTTCAGCGTGAACTGGCTGATGGCAGCCGTACCGTCGTGGAAACCGGGCACTGGCTCGCGGTCGTCCCCTACTGGGCAGCCTGGCCGTTTGAAACCTTGCTGTTGCCAAAAGCGCATGTATCGCGCATGACCGATCTCACCGATGACCAGCGCGCCGATTTGGCGCTGGCGTTGAAAAAACTGACCAGTCGTTATGACAACCTGTTCCAGTGCTCATTCCCCTACTCCATGGGCTGGCACGGCGCGCCATTTAACGGCGAAGAGAACGAACACTGGCAACTGCACGCGCACTTTTATCCGCCGCTGCTGCGCTCCGCGACCGTCCGTAAATTTATGGTCGGTTACGAAATGCTGGCAGAGACTCAGCGTGACCTGACGGCTGAACAAGCGGCAGAACGCCTGCGTGCGGTCAGCGACATCCATTTTCGCGAATCCGGAGTGTAAAAAATGAGTCTGAAAGAGAACACACAATCTCTGTTTGCAAAAATTTTTGGCTACCCTGCCACCCACACCATTCAGGCGCCAGGCCGCGTTAATCTGATCGGCGAACATACCGATTACAACGACGGTTTCGTGCTGCCCTGCGCTATCGATTATCAGACGGTGATTAGCTGTGCGACGCGCGACGATCGTAAAGTCCGCGTCATTGCCGTCGATTATGACAATCAGGTTGACGAATTCTCCCTCGACGCCCCGATCGTCACCCACGATAGCCAGCAATGGTCAAATTACGTACGCGGCGTGGTAAAACACCTGCAAAAACGTCACGCGGGTTTTGGCGGCGCGGATTTAGTGATCAGCGGTAACGTGCCGCAAGGCGCGGGGTTAAGCTCTTCCGCCGCGCTGGAAGTGGCGGTGGGCACCGTGTTCCAGCAGCTTTACCATCTGCCGCTGGACGGCGCGCAAATCGCGCTCAACGGCCAGGAAGCGGAAAATCAATTTGTTGGCTGCAACTGCGGCATCATGGATCAGCTGATCTCCGCGCTGGGCAAGAAAGACCATGCCTTGCTTATTGATTGCCGTTCACTGGGCACCAAAGCCGTATCGATGCCAGAAGGCGTGGCGATCGTTATCATCAACAGCAACTTTAAACGTACGCTGGTGGGCAGTGAATACAACACTCGCCGCGAACAGTGCGAAACGGGCGCACGCTTCTTCCAGCAGCCTGCTCTGCGCGATGTCAGCCTTGAGGCCTTCAACGCGGTTGCCAGTGAGCTGGATCCGGTGGTGGCAAAACGGGTTCGTCACGTCCTGACTGAAAACGCGCGTACCGTTGAAGCAGCAAACGCGCTGGAAAACGGCGATCTGAAACGAATGGGTGAGCTGATGGCGGAATCCCACGCCTCCATGCGTGATGATTTTGAAATCACCGTGCCGCAAATCGATACGCTGGTTGAAATTGTCAAAGCGACCATTGGCGAAAACGGCGGCGTACGCATGACCGGCGGCGGCTTCGGCGGTTGCATCGTCGCGCTGATCCCAGAAGCGCTGGTACCCGCCGTACAACAGGCCGTTGCTGAGCAGTACGAAGCAAAAACCGGTATCAAAGAAACTTTCTACGTCTGCAAACCTTCACAAGGAGCCGGACAGTGCTAAATGAAACCCCAGCGCTGGCACCTGATGGTCAGCCGTTTCGCCTGCTTACCCTGCGCAACAGCGCAGGGATGGTGGTCACCCTGATGGACTGGGGCGCCACGCTTCTTTCTGCTCGCATCCCCCTGAGTGACGGGAGTGTTCGCGAAGCCTTATTGGGTTGCTCCAGCCCGGAACAGTATCCCGAACAATCGGCGTTTCTCGGCGCATCCGTCGGGCGTTATGCTAACCGCATCGCCGACAGTCGCTACAGCTTCGCGGGTGAAACGGTCAGTTTGTTACCGAGTCAGGGCGAGAACCAGTTGCATGGCGGCCCCGACGGTTTTGATAAACGTCGCTGGCAGGTCGTCAACCAGAACGATTGTCAGGTGTTGTTTGCGTTGACTTCCGAGGATGGCGATCAGGGCTTTCCGGGACGTCTGTGCGCCACCGCGCAATATCGACTGACCGAAGACAATCGTATTTCGATTACCTACCGCGCGGCGGTGGATAAGCCCTGCCCGGTCAATCTGACCAACCACGTTTATTTCAACCTGGATGGCGATGTAACCGATGTCCGCAATCATAAGCTGCAGATTCTGGCTGATGAATATCTGCCGGTTGATGAAGGGGGCATCCCGCGCGAAGGACTGAAATCCGTTGCCGGTACCTCATTCGATTTCCGCCAGGCGAAAACGATCGCCAGTGCGTTTCTTGCTGATGACGATCAACGCAAAGTGAAGGGATATGACCACGCATTTTTGTTGCAGGCTGGGGGCGATGCACGCACTCCCTGCGCGCATCTGTGGTCACAGGATGAAAAGTTGCAGATGAAGGTGTACACCAGCGCGCCAGCGCTGCAATTTTATTCCGGTAACTACCTCGGCGGCACGCCTTCCCGTGGGCCGGACGCGTATGCCGACTGGCAAGGCCTGGCGCTGGAAAGTGAATTCCTGCCGGACAGCCCAAATCATCCGGAATGGCCACAGCCAGACTGTATTCTTCACCCGGGCGAAGAGTATGTGAGCCTGACGGAATATCAGTTTATCCCCGCCTGATTCCCTTAAACGCCCGGCAACTGCACCGCGCCGGGCGTGCTATCACAGACTGTGGTATGTCCCCAGGCGAAAACCGTGCCCCAGAACGGCCTGCTTCAATGCAGGCGACGCCAGCACCGCCAGTTCATCCAGCCGTTGAAAACAGTAGCTGCTTTGGCGAACGGTATTATCAATAAATCCAGGATGACACATCAGCTCAACGCTCTGCTCGCCGTTTGCCGTTGCCTGAGCCAGAGAGGCAAGAAAATAGCGCGTTGAAACGTTTTCCGCATAAAAATCACTGATAAAGTGGTCAACGCCCCTCCCCCCCTGCGGGATGATGTTTTGCTGCCGGGCGACCGGCCAGTCGATGCGTAATGGCAGCCCCTTTTCGCGGGCGAATTGCTCAACATGCCGCCAGACCTGGGGGATAAAATGGACATGGTGATGGCTGTCAATATGCGTCGGCTGTCGGGCAAACAGAGCCACGAAACGTTCATACTGCTGGTGCAATTCGGCCACGATATCCTCATCCGCCAGTTTGCCCTGTTTTGCTACCTCCCATACCCATTTTCCTAAGTGACCTTCCCGCGCTAGCGAAGGCATCCCGGACAACGGAGCGCCAAACGTGAGAACAAAGTGTAACCCCACGCCCAGATCGGGAAAATCCGCGCTGATTTCTGCCGCATGCTCAATACCTCCGGCATTCATCATCGCCGTCGTTGAGGTCACGACCCCGTGGCGATGCGCTTCAATAATGCCGTAATTAATCCCCTCGCTTAAGCCAAAATCATCCGCGTTCACAATTAACAGTGTCGACATCTTCCCTGACCTCATTTCCGAAGGGTGTCGATGGCATCGGCGAACTGCGGCAAATGTTGCGTATTTGCGAGCAGCATTTCCCGCGCCAGTAATTCCGCGCCGCTATCAGAGTCCACCAGCGGATTGAGATTGAGCGCCAGCAAAAGATCGTCAAATTTTCCACTCAACGCCGCATGGGCGGCGGCAATTTCAAACGCTTTTATGGTGTGAATCAGACCAAGAACCTTGTCGTCAAAATGGGTAATCCGCGGATGCGGCGTCGCGCCGTCTTTGCCTAAAAGACAGGTCATTTCCACCGCCCACTCCCGGGGAATATTATCGACATGTCCGCCATGAGGAACGTTGATATAGTGCTCGGTCTGTTTATCGTTATAGATAGCGTTAATTACTTCGCAGGCCGCATCAGAATAGTATGCGCCGCCGCGGGCCTCTAATTCTTTAGGCTTCACGGCGAGTTCAGGATCCTGATAGAGTGTGAAAAGCGTCTTTTCAAGTTTCTGCACAACCTGGGCGCGCACTTCGCCTTTGTAATATTCGCCCATCTCTATTGCCAGCATCTCTTTCTGCTTAAAGTAATACAGCAGATAAGAGCATGGCAGCAGATTTAACGAACGAATAAGTCCGCCACTAAACGGCAAGCTAAATATATTTTTTACCGTGCTGCCGTTATAGATACCGGACGTCACCAGATCAATGACTTCAGCGAATCGCGACACCCCGTTAACCCAGACATCTTTGATAAAAACCAGATGATTCAGGCCAAATAAATCGACAGAGAGTTCATCCTTTTTCGTTAACCCGAGAATGTCCTCAATAAACATCCGCATCCCCACCGGAACGTTACAGACGCCGATAAACTGACGAAATGAGGTATAGCGATACACCGCTTCGGTCACCATTCCGGCAGGATTGGTAAAATTAACGACCCACGCCTGAGGACAAATCTCCTGCACATCTTTAATGATGTCAAAAATAACGGGGATGGTGCGTAACCCTTTAAATAACCCGCCAGCGCCGTTGGTTTCCTGGCCTAAATACCCATGAGACAGCGGGATTCGCTCATCCAGTTCACGGGCTTTAAGCTGGCCGACGCGAAATTGCGTGGTCACGAAATCGGCATTCTGTAACGCTTCGCGGCGATCAAGGCTTTTATGGATAGCGATAGGTACGCCAGCCTGCTTTACCATGCGCTGGCACAGCGCATGGATGATATCGAGCTTTTCTTTGCCCTCTTCAATATCCACCAGCCAGAGTTCACTGACGGGTAACGCCGGATAACGTTTAATAAATCCTTCGAGAAGTTCCGGGGTGTAGCTGCTGCCGCCCCCAATGGTGACCACTTTTAATTTTTTCATTTTCACTCCTGAAAACAGTTTCCAGCATTTTCTGTAGAAAACGCGCCCACTGTCGAATATCGACACCAGTGCTACTGGTGTGAATTAATTAATTGCCTGCGATAGTTGCCAGGCGTGAAAGACGTCAGTTTTTTAAAGTTATTGATAAAAATACCCGGGCTACTGAACCCGGCATCAAAGGCAATATCCGCCACCGAAAAATTGGTCGTCTCTAACTGCTTCTTACAATAATTAATACGAATATCATTAATAATCTGCCCGGGGGTTTTCTGATAATATCGTTTTGTCGCACGTGTAAGGTAAGACTGCGTTTTTCCGGATAATCTAACCATATTATCCAGCGCACTTTCGGCAAACATCAGTTTTTTATGCATTTCTCTTACCAGTTGCGCTAACCAACCGGGTACAAAATCCTGCTGAGGATTATCTGCATAATGCTGTAGCCGGTTAATGACGTAAAAGGTGAGTAATTTATTAAATTCATCGCACTCACTCTGATGCACATCCAGAGTAGATAATGTAGACTCAACGCAGGTTAAAAATGAGTTTGACATCACGTAGCGCTGCGAAGCCACAAAGCATGACGGAAGCATATCCAGATAGTGTTCGTCGAAATAGCGTCGACTGATCCCCATATTTAAAATGCGCGTTACGCCATAGTCATAAAATGTTTGATGATAAGATCCCACGGGAATAAACACGAAGTCGCCACGCTCCATTATAACGCGTTTACCATTAATCTCCTGACGGTAACTTCCGGTCAGGACAAGGGTAAATTCATAATAATCGTGTTGATGTAATCCACTGAAACTCTCAGTTTTATCGAGGATAAAGAAGTGAAAATCCTTCCCCTTTAAAAACTGATTCTCATGAACAGTGTTAATTTCCATGGTAGTTTCTCATTAAAACTTCAACGCATTAGCAATATCTTCCTCGCTCTCTTCCTCATCAATCACCGTTTGCGCTTTATTCGCGAGGATAACGAATGGCAGGTAAATCAGGGTGGCGATGGTAAGATTCACCAGCGCCAGTATTAATGCGGCAATGCTTCCATTAGAGTTAAAGAATGCGCCAAGGCCGGGAGGCATTGTCCACGGTGCAAAATTGGTCGACGGCGGAATCAGACCCAATGAATAAACCGCAAGCGTAATTCCAGCGAGGATCGGCTGGATAAGAATAAAGGGGATCATCAATAGCGGATTCATAATAATGGGCAGGCCAAACAGAATCGGCTCATTGATGTTAAACAAACCGGATGGTAGCGCCATTTTCGCCACCTGTCGGTAATCAGCGCGGCGCGATGCGATAAAAATCGCGAGGATCAGACTCAGGGTAGCGCCAGTCCCGCCAAGATAGACATAGGACTCCATCATGGGGCCAGTCCAGAAATGGAAGGTTTTCCCTGCGGCCAGCGCGGCCTCTACGGATCCGTACTGAGCGTAGGTTGCCATGTTCTCCATTCCCCATGGCCCCAGAATTCCGCTATTTAATGCCGTTAGCGCCAGTCCGCCGTGTACGCCGAAAAACCACAGCAATGAGTTAAAAATCACATAGGCCCAGCCCACAACGCCGCCCAGCGATGCCAGAGGGGTGGCGATTGACGTCATAATTATCTGGTGAAAATGAGTCCCCACCAGCGACAGTCCCCAGGAAATCATCCCCATGATCAGAAGAATGATAAAGCCGGGGATCAATGCGGAAAACGAGCGAGAGACTGACGCGGGAACGCTATCAGGCAGCACAATAATCCATCGGCGGCGGACGATAAACGTGAACATTTCAGCGACAACCAGCCCAATGATAATCCCGGAAATAATATTGGCGCCGCCCAACCAGTTCGCGCCAATGGCATTACTGGTATTGCCCACGCTATATGGGGTGATCGTCATAAAAGCCGCAATGGATAACAACCCGGCAGCCAGCGCATCAACTTTTCGCTCTTCTGCCAGCGCCATGCCAATAAAGAAAGGCGTCAGCAGCGACATAATTCCGAGCGTGCCGTTATAAACACTGCCGCCAATAATTTTTAAACTATTCAGGGATTCAATTGTTCCCGCATCAACCCGAATGCCCATCGACCAGAAAAAAGAACCTGCGCCAAAATCCAGAAAGACATTATTAATAAGAACAAACATTGCCCCCACCAGCGTTAAAGGCATCAATCGAATAAAACCATTTTTTATCGCATTAACGTGTACCTGTTTTCCTAATTTTACGGCCACAGGTAAAATGATTCTCTCCAGAGAACTTATTGAACAAATCATAATAAATGCCCTCAAAACTGCGCTTAATAAGGAAATGCGCTTTGCTTAAAACCTCTTTGACGGAGTGCCAATAAAAAACCATGTAAAATAATTCAATCAATAACGAATACCATACCTGATACAGGAAAAACCCGGTAATGGATGAAAGACAAGAATGGTGACTCATTGACCTTTGAATTTGACGATTTTCACGTTTCCAGTATCTTTTCACGCCGGGAAAGCATCTAAACGCCGACTTCATCCCCCCTTCTACTCAAGCGCAAAAGCAACCTTTCATTTACAACAAAGTTACAATAAGACGTAATTTTCGCTATTGTATAGGGATAACCATTGCCGCTGAGGCGTCATGGCAATATAATGAGAATAATTATCATTAGATGAATAATTGAGGAGTAAGCATATGGCTGTAACTAAGCTGGTTCTGGTACGTCATGGTGAAAGTCAGTGGAACAACGAAAACCGCTTCACCGGCTGGTATGATGTTGATCTGTCTGAGAAAGGCGTGGGCGAAGCAAAAGCGGCAGGTAAACTGCTGAAAGATGAAGGCTATAGCTTTGATTTTGCTTATACCTCTGTGCTGAAACGTGCCATCCACACCCTGTGGAACGTGCTGGATGAACTGGATCAGGCCTGGCTGCCGGTAGAGAAATCCTGGAAACTGAACGAGCGTCACTACGGTGCGCTGCAGGGTCTGAACAAAGCCGAAACCGCAGAGAAATACGGTGATGAGCAGGTGAAACAGTGGCGTCGTGGCTTTGCGGTAACACCGCCAGAGCTGTCCAAAGACGATGAGCGTTTCCCGGGCCACGATCCGCGTTATGCCAAACTGACTGACAAAGAGCTGCCGGTGACAGAAAGCCTGGCGCTGACCATTGATCGTGTTATCCCTTACTGGAACGAATCCATTCTGCCGCGCATCAAAAGCGGTGAGCGCGTCATTGTTGCCGCTCACGGTAACTCCCTGCGCGCGCTGGTGAAATACCTGGATAATATGGGTGAAGATGAAATTCTTGAACTGAACATCCCGACCGGCGTACCGCTGGTGTATGAGTTCGATGAAAACTTCAAGCCAATCAAACGTTACTATCTGGGCAATGCTGACGAAATCGCAGCAAAAGCCGCTGCCGTTGCGAATCAGGGCAAAGCGAAGTAATCCCATTTGCCGGGTAGCCCTTCGTCATCGATTGACTACCCGGTGCTTATACCCCGATAACCCCATCCAGTATCACCTGCGCCTTTCCCCGCGAACAGCGTTCCACGCGCCCACGGACGTTGTACACCTGCGCCAGACGTTCTGCGGTGATCACCGCGTGCGGCGCGCCACTCGCCACCAGTTTGCCATCCTTGAGCATCACAATATGGTCGCCGAAGCGTAATGCCATATTCATATCGTGTACCACCACCAGCGTCACCAGTTGCCGCGTTCGCGTCTCCTGAGCAATCCGTTCCATAACGTGCAGCTGATAATTTAAATCCAGCGCGCTGAGCGGCTCGTCCAGCAGCAGAAGTTCAGGTCGGCGGATCAGTGATTGCGCCAGCCCGACCAACTGCCGCTGACCGCCGGAGAGCCTGTCGAGATAATGCAGCGCGAGATGTGAAATGCCCAAATGTTCAAGTAGCGCCATTACCTGCGCCTGATCCTGCGAAGCGTTATTTCCGCCCGTTGCGCGTTGCGCCACCACCACCGACTCCAGCACCTGCAAATGCACGCCCTGCGGTAATGACTGGGGTAAGAACACCACCTTTTGCGCACGCCGGGCAAACGGCAGCGACATCAGGTTTTCATCACCCAGAAACACGTCTCCGTTGGCTTTCGTTAAGCCCGCCAGCGCACGTAACAAGGTCGACTTCCCACAGCCGTTTGGCCCCAGCAACACCGTGATTTTACCGCGCGGGAGTTCAGGAATACTCAGATTACCCATCACAGGGTGATTCGGATAACCGGCATACAGCCCCTTAATCATCAGCCCGCTCATAATCCGCTTCCCCGGTGGCGAAGAATGATGCTCAGGAAAAACGGTACGCCCACCAGTGAAGTGACAATCCCCACCGGGATGATAACGCCAGGCACTATGTTTTTGGAGGCGACCGACGCCAGAGAAAGCACAAGCCCGCCGGTCAACACGCTGCCTGGTAGATAAAAACGGTGATCTTCCCCAAACAGCATTCGCGCAATATGCGGCGCTACCAGGCCGATAAAACCGATCGGCCCAACAAACGCCACCGAAAGCGCCGAGAGCAGACTGATGCGTAATAACGCGGCCAGTCGCAAACGCCGGACATCAATGCCGAAGCTCATCGCCCTCTCTTCTCCCAGCCGCAATGCCGTCAGTTGCCAGGCACTGCGCATTGACCAGCACGAGACAACGACGAAAACCACCGCCAGCACGCCAAGTTTTTCCCATGAGGCGCGGGTCAGACTGCCCATCGTCCAGAAGACCAGTCCCTGCAACGTATCTTCATCCGCCACAAACTGCAGCATTGAAACCAGCGCATTGAAGGTAAACACCAGCGCAATACCGAACAGCACAACGCCCGACGTCGCTACACGCGTCCAGCGGGTAATGCCATCCAGTAACAACGCGGAAAGCAAGGCAAACGCAAACGCATTGGCGGGGATAAACCAGGCCGCCGGAATACCCGGGATCCCGATGCCCAGCACAATCGCCAGCGCCGCACCAAACGCCGCCGCAGACGAAACGCCAAGTGTAAAAGGGCTCGCCAGCGAGTTATTTAAAATGGTCTGCATTTCGGCGCCCGCCAGCCCAAGCGCCATTCCGATCAGCAGCGCCATCAGCGCATACGGTAAGCGGATATCCCAGACAATCACGCGAACCCCGGCATTCGCGCTCGCAGGATGCAGCAGCGTTTTCCAGAGTTCCGTGAACGGTAAACCCGACGCGCCAAGGGTTGAATCGAGCACCAACGAAGCCAGAATTGCCAGAGTAATCACCAGCGCCAGCAGTAAGCGTTGACGCACAACCTGCCGGTAGAGGCGCAGAATGGCGTTTGGGGAAGTGACATTAGCGGAGAGCGACATAGTATTTCATCAGGGTGCATATCTGTCTGCGGGCAGATCTTTTTCTTACGGGGTCGGAAGCGTGATTATACCGTACTTAGCCATCGTTATATAATTTTTTATATTCCGTAAAAAAGAGACAAAAAAGCCGACTGCAAAAGTCGGCTCTGAATCTGGGGCAAATAAGCGGATTATCCGCGGCGTGCTTTAACCGCATTCGACAACTTACGCAGCAGCATGTCGGTATCTTCCCAACCAATGCAGGCATCGGTAATGCTTTTACCGTAGGTCAGCGGTTCACCGCCTTCCAGGTTTTGATTCCCTTCGACCAGATGGCTCTCTACCATCACGCCAATAATCGCTTTTTCTCCACCAGCAACTTGCTGACAGACATCCGCGCAGACGTCCATCTGCTTTTTGAACTGTTTGCTGGAATTCGCGTGGCTAAAATCGATCATCACCTGCGAAGGCAGCCCGGCTTTCCCAAGCCCCTCTTTCACGACAGCGACGTGCTGCGCGCTGTAGTTCGGTTCTTTCCCGCCGCGCAGAATGATATGGCAGTCGCCATTTCCGCTGGTATTCACAATCGCGGAGTGACCCCATTTGGTGACGGAGAGGAAGCAGTGCGGCGCCCCTGCGGCATTGATAGCGTCAATGGCGACCTTGATCGTGCCATCGGTGCCATTTTTGAATCCTACCGGGCAGGAAAGTCCAGAAGCCAGCTCGCGGTGAACCTGCGATTCGGTAGTACGCGCCCCAATGGCGCCCCAGCTCATCAGGTCGGCAAGGTATTGTGGGGTGATCATATCGAGGAACTCACCGGCAGCCGGCAAACCGCTATCATTGATATCCAGCAATAACTTGCGGGCAATACGCAGACCGTCGTTGATCTGGAAACTGTTATCCATGTGCGGATCGTTGATCAACCCTTTCCAGCCCACGGTGGTGCGCGGTTTTTCAAAATACACGCGCATGACGATCTCTAGATCGTCTTTTAATTCTTCACGCAACGCCAGCAGGCGAGCCGCATACTCTTTGGCCGCCGCCGGATCATGAATTGAACACGGCCCAATCACCACCAGCAGGCGATCGTCATTGCCTTTCAGAATTTTATGAATCGCTTTACGGGCATGCGCTACCGTGTTGGCGGCGTTTTCAGTAGCGGGGAATTTTTCCAGGAGTGCGACCGGCGGTAATAACTCGTTGATCTCTTTAATGCGTAAATCGTCGTTCTGATAATTCATGATTATTCCAGCGTAGCCATACTTATATAAATGAATGCAATCCCTCCAATCTATATCTTCATCCCGAAAGTGTAAACTGGGTTTTACAGTTTGCATGGATTAATCCTGAAATCAGTTTAAAAACGCCATAAAGTAGCGAAAAACGAGATCCAGCCTGCAATTTTCAACTTAAATTACGCTTATCAAAATTATTTTCCAGATTCTGTGCTGCGCTAAATCGGCTTTCCGCAGTGGTTAGCGCCCTTCTGCTGAGTCGCCAAAACCTGAAAATTTGGCTGATACCGGGAGAGCAAAAGCTCTCCTTTTTATTTTGTCAGTCAAAAATCCGTATGATGTCATACAGTAATGATGAGAATAACAAAGGGATGGCACTATGGCGCACTCACATACTCATACTTCACCTCACCTGCCGGAAGATAAAAATGCCCGCCGGTTGCTGTTCGCGTTTTGTGTCACTGCCGGATTTATGTTGGTTGAGGTGGTGGGCGGAATACTCTCCGGCTCGCTGGCACTGTTGGCGGATGCGGGCCACATGCTTACCGACGCCGCCGCCCTGCTCTTTGCACTGCTGGCCGTACAGTTTTCCCGACGACCGCCCACAATCCGCCATACCTTCGGCTGGCTAAGACTCACGACACTGGCGGCGTTTGTGAATGCCATCGCGCTGGTGGTGATCACCATTTTGATTGTCTGGGAGGCCATAGAACGTTTCTACACACCGCAACCCGTTGCAGGTGGCATGATGATGGTCATCGCCGTCGCCGGACTGATGGCCAATGTGCTCTCGTTCTGGATACTGCACCGCGGCAGTGAAGAAAAAAATCTCAACGTCAGGGCTGCGGCCCTGCATGTGATGGGAGACTTGCTGGGATCGGTCGGGGCGATCATCGCTGCGCTGATTATCATCTGGACGGGCTGGACGCCTGCCGACCCGATCCTCTCGATTCTGGTTTCCCTGCTGGTACTAAGAAGCGCATGGCGTTTGTTGAAAGATAGCGTCAACGAACTGCTGGAAGGCGCGCCGGTTTCCCTGGATATTGCCGCATTACAGCGCCATCTCAGCAGGGATATCCCGGAAGTGCGTAATGTGCACCATGTGCATGTCTGGATGGTCGGCGAGAAGCCGGTGATGACGATGCATGTGCAGGTGATCCCACCGCACGATCATGATGCGTTGCTGGAACGTATCCAACATTTTCTGATCCATCATTACCAGATTGAACACGCCACCATACAGTTAGAGTATCAACCCTGTAACGGCCCGGATTGCCAACTGAACCAGAGGCAATCCGGGCATATACATCACCACCATTAATGGGAAAGTGCGCGTGAGCCGCGTTCGCGCGCGCTGTTGATCCACATCCGACTGCCGTTCAGGGCAATAAACGTCAGGATCAGGTATTCCAGCGACATCGCGTAAACGCCCTGTAGCGCGAAAATCACGACACTGATGACGTTGATGACCACCCACAAGAGCCAGTTTTCAACGTATTTGCGCGTCATCAGGATCATCGCCACAATCGACAGCACCATCATGCAGGAATCCCAGAAGGGGAAGGCGTCAGGCTGTAGCTCAGGCGCAGTGACCTGCAACCCGAGCGTCTGCATAATATTCACCGCAATTTTTGTCAGGAAAGCGAATACCGGGTCGATGAATGCCGTCATCAGACCGATGGCGACCACGCAGACAGCCAGCCAGCTCAGCGCTTTTGGCAACGGCAGCCAGCGAATTTTCAGTTCCGCTTCATGTTGACTTGTTTGCCGGGACCAGGCATACCAGCCATAGATATTAGCGGCAAAGAAAAAGACCTGTAACAGCAGGCTGGCATAGAGTTGGATCTGAAAAAAGATAATGGCGAACAACGTCACGTTAATCAGACCAAAAAAGTAATTGCTGATCTTCTCCAGACTCGCCAGGCCAATACACAATAAACCGGCGACAGTTCCCACAGCCTCAATCCACGACAGATCGTAACCCCCCGCGCCGATTGGGATATGAACCAGAATGTTCTGCGTGCTAAAAAAATCCATCTTTTCCCCCAGAGCAAAACGTCATGATTAAGCTCGTAGTGTAGCCGCAAATTCCAGCATGCGGTTTAACGGCACTAAAGCGCCTTCTCGCAGCGTTTCATCAACATGGATTTCATGAGACGCTCCGCCTTGTTCCAGGCCTTCAGCAATCGCTTTAAGGCCGTTCATCGCCATCCACGGACAATGAGCGCAACTACGACAGGTTGCACCTTCTCCCGCCGTCGGCGCTTCGAGCAGCTCTTTCTCAGGAACCGCCTGCTGCATTTTGTAGAAAATACCCCGGTCGGTCGCCACAATCAGTTGCTGATGCGGCAACGTTTTCGCCGCTGTGATGAGCTGACTGGTTGACCCCACCGCATCGGCCATATCAACGATCGATTGCGGTGACTCAGGATGTACCAGCACGGCGGCATTGGGATAAAGTCCCTTCATGCGGGTTAAGGCCTGGGTTTTAAACTCATCGTGCACGATACAGGCGCCCTGCCAGCATAGCACGTCGGCACCGGTCTGTTTCTGCACGTAATTCCCCAGATGGCGATCCGGCGCCCAGATGATTTTTTCACCTAAACTATCAAGATGCTCAATAAGTTCAACGGCGATGCTGGAGGTCACCACCCAGTCTGCCCGCGCTTTTACCGCGGCTGACGTGTTGGCATAGACCACCACGGTACGATCCGGATGCGCGTCGCAAAACGCGTTGAATGCATCGATCGGGCATCCCAGATCCAGTGAGCATTCCGCCTGCAGAGTCGGCATCAGAATGGTTTTTTCCGGGCTGAGGATTTTGGCGGTTTCCCCCATAAAACGAACCCCAGCAACCAGAAGGGTTGACGCGGAGTGTTTCGCGCCAAAGCGTGCCATCTCAAGCGAATCCGAGATACAGCCGCCGGTTTCTTCAGCCAGTTGCTGGATTTCCGGGTCGGTATAATAGTGAGCGACCATCACAGCATCCCGCTCTTTCAGCAGACGTTTGATTTTCTCACGGTAGAATTGTTTTTCATCCACACTCAGCGGCGCTGGCTTCGGTGGAAACGGATAGATTGCAGCTTCTGGATCAAACATCACGCTCATCATGCTTTCTCGTTTTACTGGCTTAACGAAATTGCCGGTCATTAGCGCACTACGCGCATTAATCGGGCATAAGTGTTTTATATGCTAAACAAGATAGAGGATTGGCGTAAAAAAGTCACAAGAATTGCGTTTTTTGATGATGCCGGATGGCGACTAACGTCTTATCCGGCCTACCGGTTCGAATCGCCTGAATCGCAGATAGCAAAAAGGCGCCGCCAGCGCCCTCTTTTACACTGGTGGGGCGTGCAGGATGACTCGCTTCGCTCGCCCTTCGGGCCAACGCTGGCGCGTTGTTCAAAATTGTTCCCGACAATTTTGTCTAATCGGCTAAATCGCAGATAGCAAAAAGGCGCCTTTAGGGCGCCTTTTTACACTGGTGGGGCGTGCAGGATTCGAACCTGCGACCAATTGATTAAAAGTCAACTGCTCTACCAACTGAGCTAACGCCCCCTTATGGGGTTTACTGCTTTATTCTTTTCAGGAACCCACCTTAATATTGGTGGGGCGTGCAGGATTCGAACCTGCGACCAATTGATTAAAAGTCAACTGCTCTACCAACTGAGCTAACGCCCCATTTGGGTGTTACCTGAAAATTTTACTCGGAACCACCAAATAATTGGTGGGGCGTGCAGGATTCGAACCTGCGACCAATTGATTAAAAGTCAACTGCTCTACCAACTGAGCTAACGCCCCGAGTGGTGGGTGATGACGGGATCGAACCGCCGACCCCCTCCTTGTAAGGGAGGTGCTCTCCCAGCTGAGCTAATCACCCGATACTACGCTGGATACTGCTTACTAACTGATTTAGTGGTGGGTCGTGCAGGATGACTCGGCTTCGCCTCGCCCTACGGGCCGTTGCTAACGCAACGTTATCCTTCACGTTTTACTACCACAATCTACTTAAGTTAGTGGTGGGTCGTGCAGGATTCGAACCTGCGACCAATTGATTAAAAGTCAACTGCTCTACCAACTGAGCTAACGACCCACTTTTGCGTTGCTTTTGGTTTGTTTGATATCCCGTGGCAACGGCGGCATATATTACTGATTTCAGATTTCAGCGCAACAAAAATTTCGATATAGATCACTCAACTGCTTATGAATCACACGACACGACCAGAAATAACGCGATTTCTGGTCGCATGGTGTGCATTACATTGCGCTGAGACGTTTTTGCGCTTGTTTTGCGCCATCGGTACCAGGGTATTTCGTGATGACCTGCTGGTAAACGGCTTTGGCTTTTGCTGTATCGCCTTTGTCCTGCATGATGACGCCGACTTTGAACATCGCATCAGCAGCCTTCGGAGACTTCGGATAGTTTTTCACTACCGAGGCAAAGTAGAACGCGGCATCATCTTTTTTACCCTTGTTGTAATTCAACTGCCCCAGCCAGTAATTGGCGTTCGGCTGGTACGTTGAGTCCGGGTATTGTTTGATGAAGTTCTGAAACGCCACAATCGCGTCGTCCTGACGCGCGTTATCATGCACCAGGGCAATTGCCGCGTTGTAATCCGTATTCGCGTCTCCGCTTGAGGCAGGCGCGCCTGACGTTGCTGCGCCAGCGTCAGCAGCCGGTGCAGGCGTAGTCGTCGTTGCCGCACCACCTTGATCGCCAGCAGCAGGCTGCGCTGCGGCGCTACCGCTGCTCAGACTGTCTATCTGTAACAGGATCTGCTTCTGACGCTCAACAACCTGATTCAGTTGATACTGGCTTTCCTGAATTTGGCCACGCAGGGAATCAATATCAGTCTGATTATCGGAAAGTTGTTGCTGGAGTTGGGTTAAAAGCTGGCTATGAGCATTAGAAATACGCTCGAGTTGAGTGACGCGGTCTTCGACCGAGCCAGAGCCGACACTACTGATTGGCGCCTGAGCAAAAGCGGCCCAGGGGGCCGCTATGCCAACCAGTAACGACAGACTCAACAGGTGATGTCTGAAGTTACTGCTCATGTCATTCTCTTAGTAAACCAGTACGGCACGACGGTTTTTGGAGTAAGCCGCTTCGTCATGACCCAGTACTGCAGGTTTTTCTTTACCGTAAGAAACGATGGAGATCTGGTCAGCAGAAACGCCTTTACCCTGCAGGTACATTTTAACAGCGTTAGCACGACGTTCACCCAGGGAGATGTTGTACTCAGGAGTACCACGTTCGTCCGCGTGACCTTCTACGGTGACTTTGTAAGACGGGTTGCTACGCAGGAAGTTGGCGTGCGCATCCAGCATTGCAGCGAAATCAGAACGGATATCGTACTTGTCCAGATCGAAGTAAACGATGTTGTTCTGCTGCAGCTGTTGCATCTGCAGACGCGCTTGCTCTTCAGAGGACATGTTGCCGCTGCCATTAGAAGCATCCATACCAGTGCCAGCGCCCATCATGCCTTCGCTGCCGTCATTGCTGGCGTTCTTGTTAGAAGAACATGCCGCGATTGCCATAACAGGCAGAGCGATCATCAGCCCCTTCAGCACTTTGTTCAGTTGCATTTCAATGATTCCTTTATTAATCAATTATTTATTATCACAGATACGGCGACCAGGCAGGGAATTTAACCTGACCATCAGTTGCCGGAAGACGCGCCTTGAAACGCCCATCTGTAGAAACCAAATTCAGCACGGATCCCATCCCCTGAGAAGAGCTGTAGATTACCATAGTGCCGTTAGGTGCCAGACTTGGCGTTTCATCCAGGAACGTTGACGACAGAACTTGTACGCCACCCGCTACCAGATCTTGTTTGGCAATGTGTTGTTGCCCACTATTTGAGCTTACCATTACCATAAATTTGCCGTCACTGCTCACATCAGAATCCTGGTTTTGCGATCCTTCCCAGGTAATACGTTGCGGAGCACCGCCGTTGACATTGACTTTATACACCTGCGGACGACCGGCCTGGTCTGAGGTAAATGCCAGATTCTGGCTGTCCGGGAACCAGGTCGGTTCAGTGTTGTTGCTGCGACCGTCCGTCACCTGGCGGATCTGGCCGGAACCAATGTCCATCACATACAGGTTCAGACTACCGGTTTTAGACAAGGCAAACGCCAGTTTGCTGCCGTCCGGGGAGAATGCTGGCGCACCGTTGTGACGCGGGAAAGAAGCCACCTGACGAACCGCGCCGTTAGACAGCGTCTGGATGACCAGCGCAGAACGGCCGCTTTCAAAGGTCACGTAGGCCAGTTTGGAACCGTCCGGAGACCATGCAGGAGACATCAGCGGCTGCGGAGAACGGTGAACCACAAACTGGTTGTAGCCATCGTAGTCAGACACGCGCAGCTCGTACGGGAACTGACCTCCATTGGTCTGAACCACATACGCGATACGGGTGCGGAACGCGCCCTTAATACCGGTCAGTTTTTCAAACACTTCGTCACTTGCAGTATGACCCGCATAACGCAGCCACTGCTTGTTCACTTTGTAAGAGTTCTGAGCCAGAACGGTACCCGGCGCACCACCGGTGTCAACCAGTTGATACGCAACATTGTAGGAACCGTCCGGATTCGGCGTTACCTGGCCGACCACGACGGCGTCAATGCCCAGAGCAGACCATGCCGCAGGCTGAACTTCCTGAGCGGTACCCGGCTGCTGAGGCAGACGAGCACGGTCTAGCGGATTAAATTTACCGCTGTTGCGCAGGTCAGCACCCACGATACCACCGATATCTTCAGGAGCTGCGCCCGGCCCCGCCCACTGGAACGGAACCACGCCAATAGGACGACCGGAATCTACACCACTGTCGATCACAATGCGGACTTCAGCGTGCAGAACCGACGCCCACAGTATGAGAAAACCAAATGCTACTCGTAATGCCTGCTTCATCATATCTCCCTTATCTGGACAGATAGCCCACGATAATTTAGCAGAATGTTAACAAACTCAAATACACAAAACTACCAGAACCCAGCGACAACCGGTGCCTGATGTTGACCGATGTGACGGCCAACATCGCGATTACGGTTTGAAGTCCAATGGTGCGTTTTTGAACACTTCATATACTGCCTGGCTTGGCGGTTTCGGGATCTTCGCAAGTTTAGCTGCGGCAAGCGCAGCCTGACAAAGCGCGGGATCGCCACCTTCAGACTGAATATCCAGTAACATACCGTCGGAAGCCAGTTTTATGCGCAGCGTACAGGTTTTCCCTGCATAGGACGAGGCGTCATAAAACTTACTCTCAATGGCAGTTTTAATCTGCCCGGCATAGTTACTGATATCCGCACCTGATGCGCCATTATTTTTAGTATTACCACTTCCGGCAGGGGAAGCATTGCTGCCTTTCGCCCCGCCGCCGGATTTCGGCGCATTCTTACCAGAGCTTAAATCGCCCAGCAGATCGTCGACACCGGAAGCTGCTGCAGCTTTTTCAGCCGCCGCTTTTTTAGCGGCAGCGGCCTTATCTGCTGCGGCTTTCTTATCGGCTGCCGCTTTTTTATCGGCAGCAGCCTTTTCAGCAGCGGCTTTTTTGTCCGCTGCGGCTTTATCTGCAGCCGCTTTCTTATCGGCTGCGGCTTTTTCGGCAGCGGCAGCTTTCGCAGCAGCCGCTTTTTCAGCTTTCTCTGCGGCGGCCTTCTCTGCCTGTGCTTGCTTCGCAGCTTCTGCCTGCGCTTTTTTCACAGCTTCAGCGGCAGCCTTAGCCGCCATCACTTCGGCGACTTTCTTCGCATCAGCAGCAGCTTTTGCGGCGGCGTCAGCCTCCGCTTTTTTCTGTGCGTCTGCGGCCGCTTTCTTCGCTGCTTCTGCGGCTTGTTTCGCCTGAGCATCCGCCTTGGCCTTCGCGTCAGCAGCCGCTTTCGCCGCCGCTTCCTCAGCCTGCTTCTGTTGCTCCTGCGCTTTTGCCGCTGCGGCTTCAGCCTGTTTTTGCTGCTCCGTCTGCTCACGCACTTTTTCCTGCGCAGCTAAACGTTCTTTCTCTAGTTGCTTCAAACGCTCTTGTTCAGCAGCCTGCTTCTCACGAAGCTCCTCGGCTTGCTGCTGCGCTTGTTTTTCACGCTGTTGCTCAGCACGCTTCGCACTCGCCTGTTGTTGCTGCTGACGATCGTACTGTTGAACAATAGCGCCAGGATCAACCATGACGGCGTCAATGGAAGATCCACCGCCGCCCCCGGCTGAAGCCTCAATGTTCTCATCGAACGAACTCCAGATCAGTACTGCAAATAAAATGACATGCAGCACCGCTGAAATAATTATCGCCCGTTTGAGCTTGTCGTTTTGTTCGGTTGCCTTTGACACTCTCGGTTCCCAAAAACTGTTCGTCTGTTACTCGCTATATTGCAAGCCAGAGGGACGCAGACTTCAGATTGGCTGCGTCATTAAGCCAACCGATTTCACGCCCGCACTGTGTAACAAGTTCAGCGCTTTAATTATTTCATCGTAAGGCACATCTTTCGCGCCACCGATTAAGAAGACCGTTTTCGGATTGGACTCCAGGCGACTTTTCGCCTCGGCAATAACCTGTTCTGGCGGTAACTGATCCATACGATCTTTTTCAACCACCACGCTGTATTGCCCAATACCGGAAACTTCAATAATGACCGGAGGCTCGTCATTGCTGCTAACGGCCTGCGACTCGGTCGCATCCGGCAGATCGACTTCCACACTCTGGGTAATGATGGGTGCTGTCGCCATAAAGATCAGCAGCAGCACCAGCAGAACGTCGAGCAACGGTACAATATTGATTTCGGACTTAAGTTCGCGACGACCTCGTCCACGCGTTCTGGCCATGGCTTACCCCTTGTTGCTTTCGCTACTGGTAAATGCCTGGCGGTGCAGGATCGCGGTGAACTCTTCCATAAAGTTGTCGTAATTCAGTTCCAGCTTGTTCACGCGCTGATTCAGGCGGTTGTAAGCCATAACGGCAGGAATTGCAGCAAACAGACCGATGGCCGTTGCAATCAATGCTTCCGCGATACCTGGCGCAACCATCTGCAGGGTAGCCTGTTTTACCGCACCCAGTGCGATAAATGCGTGCATAATCCCCCAGACCGTACCAAACAGACCGATATACGGACTGATAGACCCAACCGTACCGAGGAAGGGAATATGCGTCTCTAATGTTTCGAGCTCACGGTTCATTGAGATACGCATCGCACGGGATGCCCCTTCAACCACCGCTTCTGGCGCATGATTGTTCGCACGATGTAGCCGCACAAACTCTTTGAATCCGCTGTAGAAGATTTGCTCTGAACCGGCCAGGGTATCACGGCGCCCCTGACTTTCCTGGTACAGGCGAGACAGTTCGATTCCGGACCAGAACTTATCTTCGAACGCTTCAGCTTCACGCCCTGCCGCGTTAAGAATACGAGTTCGCTGGATAATGATAGCCCAGGATGCGATCGAAAAACCAATCAAAATCAACATGATAAGTTTAACCAGAAGGCTGGCCTTCAGGAACAAATCAAGGATATTCATGTCAGTCACTGCTTAAACTCCGCGACAATAGACTTGGGAAGCGCACGAGGCTTCATTTTGAGTGGGTCAACGCAAACTATCAGAACTTCTGCTTCATTCAGCACGGTGTTCTCTGCGTTGACAATGCGTTGCGTGAATACCAAAGAGGTGCCACGCATTGACGTAATTTCTGTTTGGATTTCGAGCATATCGTCAAGTCGCGCTGGCGCAAAATATTCCAGGGTCATTTTGCGAACCACAAAGGCGACTCGTTCAGCCAGCAACACCTGTTGGCTGAAGTGATGATGGCGCAGCATCTCTGTGCGTGCTCTTTCATAAAAAGCGACATAACTGGCGTGGTAAACCACACCACCGGCATCGGTGTCTTCATAGTAGACACGAACCGGCCATCGAAATATATACTTATTCATTCCTGCTGCCTCTTTGTTGGCTCTGTCCACTCACTCCAGCCACTGACTCCAGTCAGCGCCTGGTGATTCGCGCACTTGCCGCCCCGATGCATCGAGAATGCTGTTGTATATAGCGTTGTATTCACTTTACATCCCGGTAATGCAACAAAAGTTAGAGATTTTAAACGTTGCTACTATACGCGCGCTATTGAGGCTTGGGAATGGGGGGAAGTTAAGGGAGAGTAAAAAATTATGGGCTTATGCAAGCCCATAAATATTTAAGGATGTTTCTTATTCAGAAGAAGAAGAAAAACAGACCGGTGATAAGCACAATATCGGCAATCAATGGCGAGAAAAGTCCCTGCCAGTGAACCGCGCGGGGACGGAATCCCACACCGTGAATCACGCCTGCACAGACCGCCCACATCAACAGAAAACCATGCCAGATTTCAAGCTCGCTGGTTTTTGCTGCGAAGCGTGATGGGTCCCAGAATATGCAGCCAGCCAACACGATTGCCAGCACAAAGGAAAGCGCCCGCAAGGGGCGCTTATCCATTACCGCATATAACATCGCGATAATGTTGGTCATCAACTTTCTTCTTGTCCGGCTTTGCCTGCTTCAACGTGCTCAAGCGCCAGCGCTGTGATTATCCCAAATGCACAGGCAAGAAGCGTTCCCAAAATCCATGCGAAATACCACATTTTAAGCTCCTTACTTAGTACAGAGAGTGGCTGTTGCGTTCAATATCTTCTTTGGTGATGCGACCGAACATCTTCCAGTAACACCAGCCGGTGTAGAGCAGAATGATCGGTACAAACACCGCAGCAACCCAGGTCATCAGATTCAATGTTCTCTGGCTGGACGTTGCGTCCCACATCGTCAGACTTGCGTTCATCATCGTGCTGGACGGCATCACAAACGGGAACATTGCGATACCGGCAGTCAGGATGATGCAGGCCAACGTCAGTGAGGAGAAGACGAACGCCCAGGCCCCTTTCTCCATACGAGACGTCAGGATGGTCAACAGCGGCAGAGCCACACCCAGCGCCGGAACCAGCCACAGGATTGGTGCATTGTTAAAGTTCACCATCCATGCGCCCGCTTCCCGAGCCACTTCTTTGATCATCGGGTTAGAGGCGGCGTGGTGATCCAGTGCGGAAGTCACAACATAACCGTCAATACCGTAAATCACCCAGACACCCGCCAGAGCGAAGCAGACCAGAGTAACCAGAGCTGCAACCTGCGACGTTGCACGTGCACGCAGATGGAGTTCACCCACGGTACGCATCTGCAGATAGGTTGCGCCCTGAGTAATGATCATCCCCACGCTCACGATACCTGCCAGCAGACCAAACGGATTCAGCAACTGGAAGAAGTTACCGGTGTAGTACAAACGCATGTACTCATCCATATGGAACGGAACCCCTTGCAGCAGGTTGCCGAATGCCACGCCAATTACCAGCGGTGGAACGAAGCTACCGATGAAGATGCCCCAGTCCCACATGTTGCGCCAGCGCATGTCTTCAATCTTCGAGCGGTAGTCAAAACCGACCGGACGGAAGAACAAGGATGCCAGTACAAGGATCATCGCCACATAGAAACCGGAGAACGCAGCGGCATACACCATCGGCCATGCAGCGAACAATGCGCCACCCGCGGTGATCAGCCAAACCTGGTTACCGTCCCAGTGTGGGGCGATGGAGTTAATCATAATTCGACGCTCGGTATCATTACGACCGAGGAAACGGGTGAGCATGCCCACCCCCATGTCGAAACCATCAGTGACCGCAAAACCAATCAGCAGAATGCCAACCAGCAGCCACCAGATAAAACGCAATACTTCATAATCGATCATTTGACGACTCCTGTCTTAGCGTGCCGGCTGAGAAGTCACAGTGGACTGCTCGTAGTGATAACGACCGGTTTTCAGGCTGCTCGGGCCACGGCGTGCGAACTTGAACATCAGGTACAGTTCAGCCACCAGGAACAGGGTGTACAGGCCGCAAATCAACAGCATCGAGAAGATGAGATCGCCGGCAGTCAGCGAAGAGTTCGCCACGGCTGTCGGTAACACTTCACCAATTGCCCACGGTTGGCGACCATACTCAGCGACGAACCAACCGGACTCAATGGCAATCCACGGCAGCGGAATCGCATACAGCGCCGTGCGCAGCAGCCATTTTTTCTCGCCGATACGGTTGCGAAGAACCGTCCAGAAGGAGACCGCAATAATCGCCAGCATCAGAATGCCGCACGCCACCATGATACGGAACGCGAAATACAGTGGCGCAACGCGAGGTATAGAATCTTTCGTTGCCTGCTGAATTTGCAATTCGGTCGCGTCGGTGACCTTATCGGTATAGCGTTTCAGCAACAGACCGTATCCCAGGTCTTTCTTCATGCTGTTGAACTGGTCGCGAACGGCCTGATCGGTTGAGCCAGCACGCAGTTCTTCCAGCAACTGATACGCTTTCATCCCGTTACGGATACGCTCTTCGTGCTGCACCATCAGGTCTTTCAGACCAATGACCTGCGTATCAACAGAGCGGGTGGCAATGATGCCCAGCGCATAAGGAATTTGAATCGCAAAATGGTTTTCCTGCGCATCCTGGTCCGGAATACCGAACAGCGTGAAGGATGCCGGTGCAGGCTGGGTTTCCCACTCTGCTTCAATAGCCGCGAGTTTGGTTTTCTGCACGTCGCCCATTTCGTAACCGGATTCATCACCCAGAACGATAACAGAGAGAATGGCAGCCATACCGAAGCTGGCAGCGATGGCAAAAGAGCGTTTAGCGAACGCGAAATCACGGCCGCGCAGCATGTAGTAGGAGCTGATACCCAGAACGAACATCGCGCCACAAACATAACCAGAGGCAACAGTGTGAACGAATTTCACCTGTGCAACCGGGTTAAGCACCAGCTCAGAGAAGCTCAGCATCTCCATGCGCATGGTTTCAAAGTTGAAATCCGCTGCAATTGGGTTCTGCATCCAGCCGTTCGCAACCAGAATCCACAACGCGGAAAGGTTTGAACCCAACGCCACCAACCAGGTGACGCACATATGCTGGACTTTACCCAGACGGTCCCAACCAAAGAAGAACAGACCTACAAAGGTAGATTCGAGGAAGAAGGCCATCAGACCTTCGATCGCCAGCGGCGCACCGAAGATATCCCCTACATAGTGAGAATAGTAAGACCAGTTAGTCCCGAACTGGAACTCCATGGTCAGACCGGTTGCCACACCCAGAGCGAAGTTGATCCCAAACAACTTGCCCCAGAACTTGGTCATATCTTTATAAATCTGTTTGCCGGAAAGGACGTAGACCGTTTCCATAATGGCCAGCAAAAACGCCATACCGAGCGTCAGTGGCACAAACAGGAAGTGGTACATCGCGGTCAAGGCAAACTGTAAGCGCGACAGTTCGACTATATCTAACATCATGACTCCTTGCTCATCGCATGAAGACTCCGAGAGTGAACCCCGTTAGAAAGGGTCACACGCATGCCCCAATACAAATTTATTTGCGCACTTTCTTCGTTACTGTTTTGTCGTGAGAGGAAACAGCAACGATGAAAGGTTACAAACATGTTAATAAAAAACTCAAATTGATCCCGCAATTATATTACGCCGCAAAATCCTTACAATAAACAGGTTTTTATTGAGTTAGATTTACGTTTTTCGACAGTGATCAATTTATAGCGAACTTATCACTTTTTCACCAATTTGATCATGGACAATTTATCGCGTTTTAGTGTGCTTTTCCAAGTATTAAACTTTGATTTATATCAAAATCCACAAAATCTGTTAACAATGTATATTACTGGTAACTTCAGTAAATTCAATGTTGCACGCATGTATCGAAATTGAAACGCATGATTACCTAATAGGCATGTACGCATAAAAAAACCGTATTTTAATTAACGTATCAGCGGGGTTAACCCGTTCCCGGACTTAACTTTTTAGCGTAGTCAATTGACGGTTATTTTCCATAGCGGAAATTCATTACAAAAAACAATCACAATAATTTTACTTTTACGCTCATTTTAATTAACACTTACCCGTTATTATTCTGTTAACAACAAATCTGCATCCGGTATCGCTTTTGTCTGATTGCTTGCTATTCATGCAAGTTATTGGTTGAACATCTGTGACTGAGCAGGCAGAAACATCTCTGTTTCACTTCCCCTCCCCCACTGAAGGAACAAATCTGCCCATCCATACATGTTTCCACGCGGTCGATTATCGCTTTGGCAAAAGGAGTCATCGCGTCACAGACCGCTTTCAGAAGAACGATACCGACGCAGGAGACATTCTTCCCTACCCTCCGCCATTTTAATGAACAGCGCAGGTCTTCCTCAGTCGGCGAAGGGAAACCTTTACACGGGCACCTGCCCGACGACGTCGATACCGGAGAACGTCTCCCGTGGAGTCAAAAAATGGCTGAGTAATTAGCGATTGCCGTAATGCGTTTAAAACGGACGATGATAAATTTGCTTTGTTCACTCGCAGAAAACAGCATCAAGTAGTATCTCACGTGATTATTACAATTGGAGAATGATACATGGCTCGCAAATATAAAATCATGTTACTGCAAATAGTATAATCGGTTACAAATCAGATAAAACAAATTATTATCATTTTTATCTTTTTATTAACAACCATAAAAATACCTAACGTCTTATCCTATTATATTCCGTTACGCAGTTCACAATTTCATCTTTATCCTTATTTAAGCAACAAAATAACCTCATTCACAGTAAATAAGATTTCGATCACAAAGATGACATCCGCCTTAATTAGTGGTTTTTGTAATTAAATAAAAATCACATTGAAAAAACAAACATAACATACTGATATAAAACACTTTATTTAATAACGAAATTCTAAACAATCGTTTTCAGAAGGATATTTTGAAAATAGATCAATTGCTTCATTTTAAGCTTAAACAGACACTCCTGGGCTATTAACAGGTTACGACAACCTGCGTTCTAAATATTAAAAACGAATCTTACTTTTTTACCAACAGCCCTACAGAGGATTACTCATGAAAAAATCTACACTTGTTATTGGCGTCATTGGTGCTGACTGCCATGCGGTAGGCAATAAAGTTTTGGATCGCGTTTTTACTAACCATGATTTTCGTGTAATCAATCTGGGGGTGATGGTAAGCCAGGATGAATATATCGATGCTGCGATCGAAACCGGTGCAGATGCAATTGTGGTGTCATCTATTTACGGTCACGGCGATATCGACTGCCTCGGTTTACGTGAGCGCTGCATCGAACGTGGCATCGGCGAAATTCTGCTCTATGTCGGCGGTAACCTGGTCGTCGGTAAGCACGATTTCTCCGAAGTAGAAGCGAAATTTAAAGATATGGGCTTTAACCGTGTCTTCGCACCAAGCCACGATCTGGAAGATGTCTGCCAACTGATCACCAATGATATTCAACAGCGCAGTGGTGTTGAACAACGTTGTCTCGAAGAGGCTATCTGATGCAAACAGTCTCTGTCGATATCGGATCGACGTGGACCAAGGCCGCCCTCTTCGATTACGAAGGGGACGCGTTAACCCTGGTAAACCACGTCCTGACGCCAACCACCACGCATCATCTGGCAGAAGGTTTTTTTGCCAGCCTGAATCAGGTGCTAAATGTTACCGATGCTCGCCCGTTACTGAAAAGTGGTGAAGTGCAGTTGAAGTATTCCTCATCGGCCAAAGGTGGACTCGCCGTTGCCGCAATGGGGCTTGTACCGTCTATTACGCTGGAATCAGCGAAAGTCACCGCACACTCTGCGGGGGCAAAAATCGCGCAGTATTACTCGTACAAACTCAACCGGCATGACATCCAGGCACTGGAATCGTCGCCGCCGGACATCCTGCTGTTTTCTGGCGGCACGGATGGTGGCGAAGAAAGCTACGGCCTGGCAAATGCGCGTGCGCTGGCTGAGTCGAATGTTAACTGCGCCATTATTTACGCCGGAAACCGGGATATTCAGGACGAAGTACAATCTATTTTGGCGCAGAAGGATCTGACCATCGTAGACAACATTCTGCCAGATCTCGATCACCCGAATCCGTATGCCGCCCGTCAGGCCATTTGCGATCTGTTTTTATCACGCATCGTGAAAGGCAAAGGACTGGACGTCATTGTGGACGCGACCGGTGAAGAGCCGATGCCAACGCCCTGGACTGTCTTTGAGCTGGTGAAAGCGATAAGCGATTACGACAGCGCGTGGAAAGAGTTCATGTTGATCGACATGGGTGGTGCCACGACGGATGTCTACTCTGCCAGCGCTAACACGCTCTCCCCTGACACCGTACTGCATGGCGTACCGGAACCTTTCGTCAAACGTACCGTTGAAGGCGATCTGGGTATGCGCGTCTCCGCCGTCGTGGTGGGTGAAAGTACCCAGGAAATGGTGAATGTCGTATTTGCACAACAACCGGCACGTCAGGAAGCCTTTTACGGCTATCTGCGTCACCTGGTGGCACACCCGGATTACCTGCCGCACAACGAAGAAGAAAAATACTTCGACACCCTGCTGGCGGGACTCTGTGTAGGTTACGCCACCGAGCGACACGCCGGAACCAAAAAACAGGTCTGTACCTGTGTGGGAAACGTCGACTTACAGATGGGTCGCGATCTCACCACCGTACGCAAAATCGTCGGTTCTGGCGGATGGCTCTCACGCGCCAGCCAGTTCGATATTCACAACTGGCTTAAATACCGGGAACTGGATGACGACGGCAGAAGGATCCTGTTGCCGAATCAGTTCGAATATTACCGCGATTCCCATGGCCTGCTTCCACTACTGGCTAACGTTGCCAGGTTGTACCCGCAAGCCGCTGCTCGCACCAGCATTCAATGTTTAACCCTATAAAACATAAGGCTACAAAGAATGGAACTCCGAAATAAAAAGTTAACCCATGATGAATTCATGACCGAGCGCGCCGAGGTTATCAAGACCTGGCATACCGGCAAGGACGTCGAAAATTTCGAAGATGGCGTTAAATACCAACAGACTATTCCAGAGAGTAAACGCTTTTCTCACGCACTGCTGAAAGCCGACCAGGAAGGTAAAACCCTGAGTCAGCCGCGCGCGGGCGTTGCGTTAATGGATGAGCACATTGAACTGCTCAAAACATTGCAGCAAGAGTGCGACCTTCTGCCGACCACTATCGATGCGTATACCCGTTTGAATCGCTATGAAGAAGCGGCGATCGGGATTCAGAAATCCATTGAAGCGGGTACGTCAAAACTTAACGGGTTACCGGTTGTTAACCACGGGGTTGAAGCCTGCCGTCGTCTGACCGAAACGCTGGAAAAACCCCTGCAGATTCGTCACGGTACGCCAGATGCACGTCTGCTGGGTGAAATCTCCATGGCCAGTGGATTCACCAGCTATGAAGGCGGTGGTATCTCCTACAACATCCCTTACGCCAAGCGCGTCACGCTGGAAAAATCCATCCGCGACTGGCAGTACTGCGACCGTATGATGGGGATGTATGAAGAACACGGCATTCGTATCAACCGTGAACCGTTCGGCCCGCTGACCGGCACGCTGATCCCACCGTTTATGTCCCACTCGGTGGCGATTATTGAAGGCCTGCTGGCGCTGGAACAGGGCGTTAAATCGATTACCGTCGGTTACGGACAGGTGGGTAGCCTGACGCAGGATATCGCAGCGATTCAGTCCCTGCGCGAACTGTCTCACGAATACTTCCAGAATTATGGCTTCGACGATTACGAGCTGAGTACGGTATTCCACCAGTGGATGGGCGGCTTCCCGGAAGATGAATCCAAAGCGTTCGCCATCATCTCCTGGGGTGCAGCGGTCGCAGGTATGTCCGGCGCCACTAAAGTGATCACCAAGAGCCCGCACGAAGCATGGGGTATTCCGACCGCTGCGGCAAATGCGCAAGGGCTTAAAGCCTCTCGCCAGATGCTCAACATGGTCTACGACCAGAAATTCCCGCAGTGCGCTGCAGTGGAACAGGAAGTGGATCTGATCAAGAGCGAAGTCCGCGCAGTGCTGAAAAAAGTCTTCGAACTGGGCAACGGCGACATTGCGCGCGGCACAGTGCTGGCCTTTGAAGCCGGTGTTCTGGACGTGCCTTTCGCACCGGCCTCCTGTAACGCAGGCAAAATCCTGCCGGTACGCGATAACGCAGGCGCGATTCGTATTCTCGAAGCCGGTGCGGTTCCGCTGCCGAAAGACATTCTCGCCCTGCACCACGACTACGTCGCAGAGCGTGCGAATTTCGAAGGACGTAAACCTTCCTTCCAGATGGTTATCGATGACATTAACGCCGTATCCCACAGCAAATTAATAGGAAGACCATAATGAAAATTAAACAGGCCCTTTTCACCGCTGGCTACTCCTCATTTTATTTTGACGATCAGCAGGCGATCAAAAATGGTGCAGGTCATGATGGGTTCATTTACACCGGCGATCCGGTAACCCCTGGCTTTACTTCCGTCCGTCAGGCCGGTGAGTGTGTCTCCGTACAACTGATTCTGGAAAACGGCACGGTCGCCGTCGGTGACTGCGCTGCGGTGCAGTACTCTGGTGCGGGCGGTCGTGACCCTCTGTTCCTGGCGGAAAATTTCATTCCCTTCCTGAATGACCACATTAAACCGCTGCTGGAAGGCCGCGATGTGGATGCGTTCCTGCCGAACGCCCGCTTCTTCGACCAGTTACGCATTGACGGCCAACTGCTGCATACCGCAGTACGTTACGGTCTGTCTCAGGCACTGCTGGACGCCACCGCGCTGGCATCCGGTCGCCTGAAAACAGAAGTCGTTTGCGACGAATGGCAGTTGCCATGCGTTCCGGAAGCGATTCCTTTATTTGGTCAGAGCGGCGACGACCGTTATATCGCCGTCGACAAAATGATCCTCAAAGGTGTTGATGTTCTGCCTCACGCGCTGATCAACAACGTCGAAGAGAAACTGGGTCTTGAAGGTGAAAAACTGCGTGAGTACGTGCGCTGGTTGTCTGACCGCATCCTGAGCCTGCGTACCAGCCAGAACTATCACCCAACGCTGCATATCGATGTGTACGGCACGATTGGCCTGATTTTCGATATGGACCCGGCACGCTGCGCAGCGTATATCGCCAGCCTGGAACAAGAAGCACAGGGTCTGCCGCTGTACATTGAAGGCCCGGTCGATGCGGGCAACAAACCGGATCAGATCCGTCTGTTGACCGAAATCACCAAAGAGCTGACCCGTCTGGGTTCCGGCGTGAAAATTGTGGCCGACGAATGGTGTAACACCTACCAGGATATCGTGGACTTCACCGATGCTGGCAGTTGCCACATGGTGCAGATTAAAACCCCGGATCTGGGCGGTATTCACAACATCGTTGATGCAGTGCTGTACTGCAACAAGCACGGAATGGAAGCCTATCAGGGCGGTACCTGCAACGAAACCGAGATCAGCGCCCGCACCTGTGTGCATGTCGCACTGGCCGCACGCCCAATGCGTATGCTGATCAAACCGGGTATGGGCTTCGATGAAGGTCTCAATATCGTGTTCAACGAAATGAACCGTACCATCGCGTTGTTGCAGACAAAGGATTAAGAAATGGCTCGCACATTTAAGATCTTATCGCCGACGGCTATTCTGGGTTATGGCTTCCCGGAAGAGAGTTTTCGCAAAGCCATGGAAGAGTCACCGGATCTTATTGCTGTTGACGCGGGATCCTCCGATCCAGGCCCTCACTACCTGGGCGCGGGTAAACCGTTTACCGACAGGGCCGGCGTTAAACGCGATCTGCGGTATATGATCACCGCTGGCGTGAAAAACAATATTCCTGTGGTGATTGGTACTGCCGGTGGATCCGGCGCGGCACCGCATCTGGAATGGTGTCGCCAGATAATCCTCGAGATTGCGCAGGAAGAGAAACTGAGCTTCTCAATGGCGTTAATCCCGTCGGATGTTGAAAAAGACGTCGTTCACCAGGCGTTGGATAACGGGAAAATTACCGCCCTCGACTTCGTGCCGGAACTCACTCACGAAGCCATTGACGCGAGCACCTACATCGTCGCGCAAATGGGTGTCGAACCTTTCCAGCGTGCGCTGGAAGCCGGTGCGCAGGTCGTACTTGGCGGACGAGCATATGACCCGGTCTGCTTCGCCGCCCTGCCCATCATGCAAGGTTTCGATGAAGGGTTGGCGCTGCACTGCGGGAAGATCCTTGAATGTGCTGCCATTGCTGCAACGCCTGGCTCCGGTTCAGACTGCGCGATGGGGATTATCGATGACAACGGTTTCACGCTGAAGACATTTAATCCGAAGCGTAAATTTACCGAAACCTCGGCCGCTGCCCACACCCTGTATGAGAAGTCAGATCCCTACTTCCTGCCAGGCCCCGGCGGCGTGCTGAACCTGAAAGGCTGTAGCTTTAAGGCTGTGAACGAGGGCGAAGTCTACGTCAGCGGCTCACGCCATGAAGAGACGCCTTATGCACTGAAACTGGAAGGTGCGCGTCAGGTCGGGTTCCGTTGCATGACCATCGCCGGAACACGCGATCCGATCATGATCGCGGGCATTGACACCATTCTTGAAGAGGTGAAAGCCAGCGTGGCGAGCAACCTCTCTCTGAATGATGACAGCATCCGCATCACGTTCCATCTGTACGGTAAAAACGGCGTCATGGGTCTCCATGAACCTATGCAGTCAGCCGGACACGAACTGGGGATCTTGTTGGACGTGGTTGCGCCAACGCAGGACATTGCCAACAGCGTTTGCTCGCTGGTGCGCTCTACCCTGCTGCATTACGGTTATGAAAACCGCATTGCAACGGCGGGCAACCTCGCCTTCCCGTTCTCACCGTCTGATATTCCGAGTGGGCCGGTGTATGAGTTCTCAATCTACCATCTGATTGAGGCAAGCGACGCACTGCGTTTTGATTTCCACATCGAACAGGTGACGCCAGAAGGAATCCAGGCATGAAACAGTCAATTTGTTCACTGGCACAGGTAATCCGTTCCAAAAACGCCGGACCGTACGAACTGGTTTTAGATATTTTATTTAAAACTCGTGAAGATTATCAGCGCGTAAAAGAATCGGGGCAATTAACACCACAGCTTATCGCTGAGTTATATCACGTTGAGCCTGACTTTATTCATCGCATTGTCTGGTTTGATCCAGCTAACGCGGTAAAAATCGTCATGCCGCGCGATATTATCTCCGGGAATGTGGGGGACAATGATGTTTATGGTGCCCAGCAGCATGCGCCATTACTCAGTATCCATTTTGATTTTTAATAACTAACACAACAACAACCATTGAAGTACTGGATTCTGCTGTATCACGGTACTTCGCATAATTCATGCGGTTGGTCATAACAGGCGAGCACCTGAGCGTTTTTCTACGCTCGGGTGTTTGCTAACCCTACACATTAATTACCAGCCATTTTCCGATGGAGTAAACATGAAGAAAATTAGTTTAACAAAGATGATCATATTAGGCCTGATACTCGGGATGATTGCCGGGGTGGCTATAAATAATATGGCATCTGTTGACACAGCAAAGTCATATTCACAACACATTTCCATTTTCACTACTATTTTTTTACGAATGGTGAAAATGATTATCGCTCCTCTGGTTATTTCTACCCTCGTGGTAGGTATTGCCAAAATGGGCGATGCGAAAACCCTGGGACGTATATTCTCAAAAACGTTTTTCCTCTTCATTCTCGCGTCCCTGATCTCTATTGCCCTGGGTCTGGTCATTGTTAACATCTTCCAACCGGGTGCTGGCATTAACTTTGTTCCTCATGACGTCGGCGCAGTGTCTGCCGTTAAGTCTGAGCCGTTCACGCTGAAAGTCTTCATCTCACACGCAGTACCTACCAGTATTGTGGATGCGATGGCGCGTAACGAAATCCTGCAGATTGTCGTGTTCTCTATCTTCCTCGGTTGCAGCCTGGCAGCGATCGGAGAAAAAGGTGAGCCGATCGTCAAAGTGCTCGATTCTCTGGTACACGTGATGCTGAAACTGACCGGTTACGTGATGCTGTTTGCGCCACTGACTGTGTTTGCCGCCATCTCCGGACTGATCGCTGAGCGCGGTCTGGGCGTGATGGTCAGCGCCGGTATCTTTATGGGTGAGTTCTACCTGACGTTGAGTATGCTGTGGGCGATTCTGATTGGCGCGTCGACGCTGATTGTGGGTCCGTGCATTGGCCGTCTGACCAAATCAATTATCGAACCTGCCCTGCTGGCCTTCACCACTTCCAGCTCTGAAGCGGCCTTCCCAGGCACGCTGGATAAACTGGAAAGATTCGGCGTCTCTTCCAAGATTGCCAGTTTCGTTCTGCCTATCGGTTACTCCTTTAACCTGGTCGGCTCCATGGCCTACTGCTCGTTTGCAACCGTATTTATCGCGCAGGCCTGTAACATCGATCTGAGCATGGGTGAGCAGATCACCATGCTGTTAATCCTGATGCTGACATCAAAAGGCATGGCCGGCGTACCGCGTGCGTCAATGGTAGTTATTGCCGCAACCCTCAACCAGTTCAACATTCCTGAAGCAGGTTTGATCTTGCTGATGGGTGTCGATCCGTTCCTCGACATGGGCCGTTCTGCGACCAACGTCATGAGTAACGCCATGGGTGCTGCAATCATCAGCCGCTGGGAAGGTGAACACTTCGGTGAAGGTTGCCGTGGCAAAGCCCCTGAACAGCGTCCGGTTACTGAACCTGCTCTTTCCTGATTATATAAAAACCCGATGCACTGGGCCGACTCCGGTCGGCCTTTTTTCCAACAACAACACCAACACTAACTTCACCAGGATCCTATATGAATCTAAAACTTCTTAGCGTCAGTGTGTTTTCGGCAAGCTTACTCTGCAGTGCTGCCGTTTGGGCTCAACCCGCTCCGGATTACGCCCAAATCATAGAGCAAGCGCATCAAAAATATAAAAACAATAACGACGGAAAAGTCGCCGACTACATCCCGGCGCTGGCCACCTACAGTCCGAAATTCTACGGTATCGCGATCGCGACCGTTGATGGAAAAATCTACAAAGTCGGTGATTCCAGCAAAGCGTTTCCAATGGAGTCGCTGAGTAAGGTTTTCACAATGGCGCTGGCGATGGAACAGCATGGAACGCAGGTGGTACTGGATAAACTCGGCGCCAATGCCACTGGTTTACCGTTCAACTCCGGTCTGGCGGTCGAACTGACGCAGGGCGCGCCGGAAAACCCACTGGTGAACGCGGGTGCCATGAGTACCGTGAGTCTGATTGAAGCGAAAGACAAAACGGAACGCTGGAACAAAATTCTCAATTACATGAATGACTGGGCAGATGCGAAGCTGGTCGTCAACCAACCGGTATTCAAATCGGAAATGGACACCAACCAGCATAACCAGGCGCTGGCAAAATTGATGGAATCGTACAACAGCTTCTACGGTAACACCGATGAAGCGGTTGAGATTTATACCCGTCAGTGTTCAGTCGATCTCAACGTTGAGCAGCTCGCCAAAATGGGTGCCGTACTGGCCAACAACGGTAAATCACCGTTCAACGGCAAACAGTTGCTGAACGAGAAGTATGTTCCGCAGGTGCTGGCAGAAATGGCCATTGCCGGTCTCTATGATGGCAGCGGCAAGTGGCTGTACACCGTCGGTATTCCGGCGAAAAGCGGCGTCGGCGGCGGTATGGTCGCCGTTGTCCCTGGTGAGTACGCGATTGCCGTTTACTCTCCGCCGCTGGATCAAGCCGGTAACAGCGTTCGCGCACAGAAAACAATCGAAGATGTCGCTCACGCGACGAAAGCTAACGTCTTTTTAGGCCAGTAAGAAAATGCCGGATGGCGACGCTTAGGCGTCTTATCCGGCCTACAACGGATAGTGAACACGTAGGCCGGATAAGGTGCATGCACCGCCATCCGGCAAAATAACCACAAGGTGAGAAGTTAACATGTCTAAACCATTTGTCTGGCAAGAACCGTTTCTTCAACAAAAAGATAATACAGAATACGAATTGCTGAGTAATAAATACGTTTCAGTGACGGAGTTAGACGGTGAAGAGGTCATCAAAGTCGCACCAGAGGCACTAACTCTGCTGGCTCAGCAGGCGTTTTATGAAGCCTCTTTTTTCCTGCGCGCCGGACATCTGAAACAAATCGCCAGTATTCTGCATGACCCACAGGCCAGCAGTAATGATAAATACGTGGCTCTGCAACTGCTGCGTAATGCTGAGGTTTCTGCCAAAGGCGTACTGCCGAACTGTCAGGACACCGGCACGGCCACCGTTGTGGCGAGCAAAGGACAAAATGTCTGGACGGGCTGCAATGACGCCGAAGAGTTGAGCAAAGGGGTCTATACCACGTTCACAGAGAATAATTTGCGCTACTCGCAAAATGCCCCACTGGACATGTACACCGAGGTAAATACCCAGACCAACCTGCCAGCACAAATCGATATTAGCGCGACGCCGGGCAGCGAATACCGTTTCCTTTTCGTCAACAAAGGCGGTGGCTCAGCCAACAAAGCGGCGCTGTACCAGGAAACCAAATCTATTCTGCAGCCTGAAAAACTGAAGGACTTCCTGATCGAAAAAATGAAGTCGCTGGGAACGGCTGCTTGCCCGCCGTACCACATCGCGTTTGTGGTGGGTGGATTATCTGCCGACCAAGCGCTGAAGGTCGCGAAACTGGCCTCGACGAAATACTACGATAACCTGCCCACCAGCGGAAACGAGCTGGGTCAGGCATTCCGCGACACCGCGCTGGAAACCACACTGCTCAACGCCAGCCGCGAATTTGGCATCGGCGCACAGTTTGGCGGCAAATATTTCGCGCATGACATCCGCGTCATTCGTCTTCCACGTCACGGCGGCTCCTGCCCTATCGCAATGGCGCTCTCCTGCTCGGCCGATCGCAACATTAAAGCGAAAATTAACAAACACGGCATCTGGCTGGAAAAACTCGAGCACAATCCGGGCAAATACATTCCTGACTCTCAGCGTGTAGAAAATAGCGCTCAGACCGTTCGCCTTGATCTTAATCGCCCGCTGCGTGAGATCCTGCATGACCTCTCTGCGTTGCCGATTGGTACGCGAGTCACCCTGAATGGCCCAATCGTTGTGGCCCGCGATATCGCACACGCCAAAATTAAAGAACGTCTGGACAACGGCGAACCCATGCCGGAGTACATGAAACACCATATCGTCTACTATGCAGGCCCGGCGAAAACCCCCGAGAACAAGGCTTGTGGCTCACTCGGCCCGACGACCGGCGGTCGTATGGATGGCTACGTGGACGCGTTCCAGGCCGCGGGCGGCAGTTTGATTATGTTGTCCAAAGGCAACCGCAGCAAACAGGTGACTGATGCCTGTCATAAGCATGGCGGATTTAACCTCGGCAGCATCGGCGGCGCGGCAGCCCTGCTGGCGCAGCAATATGTGAAGAGCTTACGTTGCCTCGAGTATCCTGAACTGGGAATGGAAGCCGTCTGGATGATGGAAGTCGAAAATCTGCCTGCGTTTGTCCTGGTAGACGACAAAGGCAATAACTTCTTCAGCCAGTTTGAGCAGCAGCATCGCTGCACAACCTGCCCTGCAGGACATTAAGGAGCAATAATGGAAGCGCGATCCAATACCGAAAGGCACTGTCAGCGGCAGCAGAAACTGAAAGAACACGTTGATACCCGCGTGGCGGCTGCAACCGAAAAGAAAGGCATCCTGATTGTCTTCACCGGCAACGGCAAAGGCAAATCGACGGCGGCTTTTGGGACGGCAACACGCGCTGTCGGCCATGGAAAAACGGTTGGCATCGCGCAATTTATTAAGGGCCAGTGGGATAATGGCGAATACAACACCCTGCAACCTCTCGGCGTTGAATTCCATATTATGGGTACCGGATTCACCTGGGAAACACAAAACCGGGAATCTGATATTCAGGCGGCGCAGGGTGTCTGGCAGGAGAGTAAACGCATGTTGGCCGATGCGCATTACGATCTGGTGGTGCTGGATGAGTTGACGTATATGCTGGCTTATCATTACCTGGACACGCAGGAAGTGATCGCCGCGATTGTGAATCGTCCTGTTCACCAGACCGTCATTGTTACCGGACGCGGCTGTCATAGCCAGTTACTGGAGCTTGCCGATACGGTCAGTGAAGTTCGCCCGGTAAAACATGCCTTCGACAGCGGCATTCAGGCGCAAGCCGGAATCGACTGGTAAATACAGGGGCGGTGCCAGTGCGCCGCCCTTCCCGTATCGCTACAACGACGTCAAATTCCCCGCGAAACCACCGATTTTTCTAACAACCAGTTGCGAAAGACCTGCAAATGCCGGGATTCCGCTTTTTCTTCTCGCCAGGTCATGATGAAACGGTTCCCCGTGCGCATCGGCACATCACAAGGAATAACCATCTCGCCATTATCGAGGTCGCGCTGAATGGCAAATCGCGGAAGTAGCGCAACACCAAGATTAGAGCGCACTGCGGCGATCAGCATCGACAATAAATCAAAACGTGGCCCTTTGTTCACCTGCGCGTTGCTGACATCAGACAGTGCAAACCACTCCTGCCAGCCTTTGATGCGCGTACTTTGGTGCAATAAGGGAAACGCATTGAGCAGGTCATCCACCGACACTTTTTGGCCTGGCTCCATGAGCAAATGTCGGCTACACACCGGCAAAATTTCCTCTTCAAAAAGATACTCCACCGAAGACCACGGCGAGCAAAAGTCTTCCCGCATGATAGCGGCGTCATACTCGCGGTTGAGAAAATCACCAATATTCGCCAAAGAGTGGATATTTACGATGATATCAGGATTAAGTTTATTGAACTCACGCAGATTCGGGATCAGCCAATGCGTGCTAAAGGTCGGGTTTACCGCTAACTCGATAACTTGTACGGTCGGCTGCCAGGTCATTATTGTTGTTGTATCGCGTTCCAGTTTGTTCAGCGTTTCTTTAACGATACTTAAATAGTGTTTACCCGCTGCATTTAAAAAAATACGCTTTTTAGCATGATTAAAAAGTGAGGTGTTGAGAAAATCCTCCAGTGCGTTCACTTGTCGAAACACGGCGCTCTGGGTTAATGCCAACTCTTCTGCTGCCCGGGTATAACTTTCATGACGTGCCACCACTTCGAAAGTCACCAGTAGCTCAGTTTTCGGTATTTTGCCTCTCATAACGTCTTCCATATGCAGCGTGCAAAAAAAGTTTAAATTATTAAAACAATGTAAATGCTCCAGAATAATCCCGAGAGTTATATTTTATTTCCATCATTGTTGTCTTTGATCCATTCCATGATTTACTCACACAAATAGCGAATAAATATTCACCAATAATACTCAAGCACAGTCATAAACACAATTTAAATACGGTTAATTTCAGGCAAATAGCGTCAATAACTTCTTAATAATTTTTCATGAACACTTGTTTATTGAAGAAAAAAGTTTGCGAGTTCAATCAATATTATCTCCGCATTATTTCAGCAGAATTGAGCGCTATGACTTACAGGCAAACGGCGACGTTTTTATCATTCTGCCATTGTAGTCTCCGCCATTTTCTACGTTTGACGTGATAAAGGACACAGTGTGAAAATTTCCGGAAAAGTTTGGCTCGTTGGGGCAGGCCCTGGTGATATATCGTTGCTGACCATCAAAGCGATGCAGTGCATTCAACACGCCGATGTGGTTATCTACGATCGACTGGTTAACCCCAAAATCCTGGAATGGGTCTCTCCTGACTGCCTGCTCATCAATGTTGGCAAAAATCCAGGCTTTCATTGCGTTCCACAGCATGAAATCAATGCGCTGCTTGTCCAGCACGCTGAAACACATGAAAACATTGTCCGCCTGAAAGGTGGCGATCCTTATGTCTTTGGTCGCGGCGCCGAAGAGGTTGAATGTCTGGTCGATGCTGGCATTCCTTTTGAAGTCGTTCCCGGTATCAGCTCGGCGATTGGAGGCCTTGCCTGTGCAGGTATTCCCGTCACACATCGTGACATGGCTTCCGGTTTTCATGTTGTGACCGGTCACACCCGTGAAGGTAATCAACAGCAAGACTGGCGGCAACTTGCCAAACTCCACGGGACATTAGTCATCGTGATGGGCATTGCCAATTTGCCGTTTATTTGTGAAGAATTACTTATGGGTGGCAAATCCCCGGAGACGCCAGCCGCCATTGTCATGTCGGCAACAAGAGAGAATCAGCGTCGGTTAACCTGCACGCTGGGTACGTTGCTTAACAAAGCGCAGGAGGCCAACATTGTTCCCCCTGCGCTGATCGTGATTGGCGATGTCGTCACGCTAAGCGACCGATTATCGTTCATTCCTGACAACATTAAACTGCCGAAAAACCTTTACTGAGAAAGCTGCTCGTAACGAAAAGATTGCGGAGAACGTTGATGTACCGCCCGGAAAACACGACAAAAGTAACTGGTTTGCGCGTATTGAAGTTTCCGGGCAATGCTCTCAATTGAATGACCAGGGTCGCGAAGCAGTTCACCGGCACGCTGCATTTTCTTCTGATTAACCCAGGTTTTGAAATTAACCCCCTGCTGCTTTTTAAAAAAGCGACTAAAATAATTTGCGCTTAAGCAGACCTGAGAAGCCACAGACTCTAACGTTAGCTCGCCATAGAGATTTTCCTCAATATAACGCAACGCCGCCGCCAGTTTCCTTTCATGACGAGAAAGCTCAGAGTAAGAAAAAGGAGATTCGCTACAGAGCGCATCAAGAGTCGATGAATATTTACTTTCTGTTAATGTGATATTATTAACGATGAAATTAAGTAAATTTGCTGATGCAACCAGGTGATTATTATCCATAATAGCAACCTGCCGCCAGGCCTCACTTATTTCAGCATTTTGAGCCCACAGTCTTTCATCCTGAATGACAATTGTTTTATATTCCTGATATTTCGCCCGTACCTGTCCACAAATGATAAATCCGAGCAGGCTTCCTTCACGAATGATTGGCATTGAAAATAAGCTCAATCCCGCATGGCAACTGAGTATTTTTGGCTTTGATTCCTTAAGCCCTTCATAGGCGCAATATTTTTCGCACTGCTGGCAGCCTGAGCGGTATTGCTCATGGCCGCGCATCAACGAACAAAAGGAATTAAAATGATGACAACTTGAAAGCGCATTGCCGTGTATATCAACGACCACGGCAGCCAGCCCAGTCGCACTGGAGAAGACATCAGCGAGTGAGTAAAAACGATCTAAGTATTCATCCTGATTATGCGCAGTCATGCATTTCCCCGATGGTTATTCTCTGTTAGTGGGTAATATGCAGAATTTGGCGTAATGAAAAAATGATGCTAACCGCAAAAAATTATCTCGTTTACTCAGGAAATTATGATTAAAACGCAAGAAGTTAAATAAAGAAAAAGAACAAAAAAGGCCATCATCAGATGGCCAACCATGTCGAAACGAACCAACCCTTCGCCATCCACCTACGGGAAATGAATGGCTTGGGTTGTTTTACTCTTTTAATACTTTACTTAATAACGCTTTTCAGTGCTTCGCCGATATCGGCCAGGCTACGAACGGTTTTCACGCCTGCTGCTTCCAGAGCCGCGAACTTCTCGTCCGCCGTTCCTTTGCCGCCCGCGATGATCGCGCCTGCGTGACCCATACGTTTGCCTTTCGGCGCGGTCACACCGGCAATGTAGCCGACAACCGGTTTGGTCACATGTTCTTTAATGTACGCTGCGGCTTCTTCTTCCGCGCTACCGCCGATTTCACCGATCATCACGATCGCTTCTGTCTGCGGATCTTCCTGGAACAGTTTCAGGATGTCGATAAAGTTAGAGCCTGGGATCGGGTCGCCGCCAATGCCCACACAGGTGGACTGACCGAAACCGTAGTCAGTGGTCTGCTTAACGGCTTCATAGGTCAGCGTACCAGAACGGGAAACGATACCCACTTTGCCCGGCTTGTGAATGTGACCCGGCATGATGCCGATTTTGCATTCGCCCGGCGTGATAACGCCCGGGCAGTTCGGGCCAATCATACGCACGCCAGCTTCATCAAGCGCCACTTTCACCGTCAGCATATCCAGCGTCGGGATGCCTTCAGTGATGGTGATGATAAGTTTGATACCCGCGTCGATCGCTTCCAGAATGGAGTCTTTGCAGAACGGTGCCGGAACGTAGATAACCGATGCGGTCGCACCAGTCGCTTCTACGGCTTCACGCACGGTGTTAAACACCGGCAGACCCAGATGTTCAGTACCGCCTTTACCTGGCGTAACACCGCCAACCATCTGCGTACCGTAAGCAATTGCCTGCTCAGAGTGGAAAGTCCCCTGGCTACCGGTAAAGCCCTGACAGATAACCTTGGTGTTTTTATCGATTAAAACAGACATTATTTCCCCTCCACTGCGGCAACAACTTGCTGAGCTGCATCCGTCAGACTTTTCGCTGCAATAATATTCAGGCCGCTGTCAGCCAGTTTCTTCGCGCCGAGTTCGGCGTTGTTACCTTCCAGACGTACCACCACCGGAACGTTGACACCCACTTCCGCCACTGCGCCGATGATACCGTCAGCGATCAGGTCGCAGCGCACGATACCGCCGAAGATGTTAACCAGAACGGCTTTTACATTGTCGTCGGAAAGGATGATTTTGAACGCTTCGGTCACGCGCTCTTTGGTTGCGCCGCCGCCAACATCCAGGAAGTTAGCCGGTTCGCCGCCGTGCAGTTTAACGATGTCCATGGTGCCCATTGCCAGGCCCGCACCGTTCACCATACAACCGATGTTGCCATCCAGAGCGACGTAGTTCAGTTCCCACTGTGCCGCCTGCGCTTCACGCGGATCTTCCTGAGACTGGTCGCGCATTTCGCGCAGGTCAGCCTGGCGGAACAGTGCGTTACCGTCAGCGCCCAGTTTGCCATCGAGGCAGATAAGATCGCCCTGCTTAGTGATAACCAATGGGTTGATTTCGATCAGCGCCAGATCGCGCTCCAGGAAGATGGTCGCCAGACCCATGAAAATCTTGGTGAACTGCTGAACCTGTTTACCTTCCAGACCCAGTTTGAACGCCAGTTCACGACCCTGGTACGGCATTGGGCCGGCCAGCGGATCCAGTGCGACTTTGTGGATCAGGTGCGGGGTTTCTTCCGCCACTTTTTCGATTTCCACGCCGCCTTCGGTAGAGGCCATGAAGACCACGCGACGGGAGCTACGGTCAACAACCGCGCCCAGATAGAGTTCTTTATCAATATCCGTGGCCGCTTCAACCAGAATCTGGTTAACCGGCTGACCGTGCGCATCCGTTTGGTAGGTCACCAGACGTTTACCCAACCAGTGCTCAGCAAAAGCGCGAATTTCTTCTTTGCTCTTAACCACTTTCACACCGCCCGCTTTACCGCGGCCGCCAGCGTGAACCTGACATTTGACTACCCACGGACCCGCACCAATTTTAGACGCGGCTTCTTCTGCTTCACGCGGAGTAGTACAGGCATAACCCACCGGCGCCGGTAAGCCATAGCGGGCAAAAAGTTGTTTTGCCTGATATTCATGTAAGTTCATGTGTTCTGTCCATCCTTCAGTAATCGTTATCTTTAAACCCGTAGACCAGAGCGGTATCTTTGCCGGATGGCGCTACGCTTATCCGGCCTACGGGGCAGGTGATACTCTTGTTTACTACACGTCCAGCAGCAGACGTGTCGGATCTTCCAGCAGCTCTTTAATGGCCACCAGGAAGCCTACTGACTCGCGACCATCAATCAGACGGTGGTCGTAAGACAGCGCAAGGTACATCATCGGCAGGATCTCAACCTTACCATCGACAGCCATCGGTCTGTCTTTGATAGCGTGCATGCCCAGGATTGCGCTCTGGGGCGGGTTGATGATCGGCGTAGACATCAGGGAACCGAACACACCACCGTTGGTGATGGTGAAGTTACCACCGGTCAGATCTTCAACGGTCAGTTTGCCGTCGCGACCTTTCACTGCCAGTTCTTTAATTTTCTTCTCAACGTCAGCCATACCGAGGGCATCGACATCACGCAGCACCGGTGTTACCAGACCGCGCGGGGTAGAAACCGCCATGCTGACATCAAAGTAGTTGTGGTACACCACGTCATCGCCATCAATAGAGGCGTTGACTTCCGGATAACGTTTCAGCGCTTCAACCACCGCTTTCACGTAGAAAGACATAAAGCCCAGACGGATACCGTGACGTTTTTCGAACGCGTCGCCGTACTGCTTACGCAGATCCATAATCGGCTTCATGTTGACTTCGTTGAAGGTCGTCAGCATGGCGGTCGAGTTTTTCGCTTCCAGCAGACGCTCGGCCACGCGCTTACGCAGACGGGTCATCGGAACACGTTTTTCGCTGCGCGCGCCGAGAGCTGGCTGTGCGACAGGCTCCGCAACAGGCGCTTTAGCCTCGGCTTTTGCCGGCGCTTTCGCCAGATGCTTTTCAACATCTTCACGGGTGATACGACCGCCGACGCCGGTGCCTTTAATAGCGCTGGCTTCGAGGTTGTGCTCACCAAGCAGGCGACGGATCGCCGGGCTCAGGGCATCATTGTTTTGCTCAGACAGAGAAGCCTGCTGACGCTGCGCCGGGGTAGACGCTTGCTCATCAGACTTGGCGTTGGTTTCTTTGCCAGCGCTGTTGCCTTCACGCAGGCGACCCAGGATCTGGCGAGAAGTCACGGTGGTGCCTTCATCTTCCAGCACTGCATCCAGAATGCCGTCCGCCGATGCCGGTACTTCCAGTACCACTTTGTCAGTTTCGATTTCTACCAGCACTTCGTCGCGAACAACCGCGTCGCCTGGTTTTTTATGCCAGGTTGCAACGGTCGCGTCTGCTACAGACTCAGGCAGGTCGGGAACAAGAATATCTACGCTACTCATTTTGTATCCTTTAATTAATCGACGTTCAGCGCGTCATTGACCAGATCTTGTTGCTGCTTCTGGTGAACGGACATATACCCTACCGCCGGAGAGGCGGAGGCCGGGCGACCTGCATAACGCAGAGCAGACCCAAATGGAATCACTTCACGGAAATGATGCTGGCTGCAATACCATGCGCCCTGGTTGAGCGGCTCTTCCTGGCACCAGACAAAATCATGTACGTGAGCGTACGGTTTCAGCGCTTCCTGAACCGCTTTGTGCGGGAACGGATAGAGCTGTTCGATGCGCACAATGGCCACATCTTTTTGATTGTTCTTACGGCGCTGTTCCAGCAGGTCGTAGTAAACCTTACCAGAACACATCACCACACGCTTCACGGCTTGCGGATCGAGTTCATCAATCTCGCCAATGGCCGGCAGGAAGGTGCCATTTGCCAGTTCGTCAAGAGAAGAGACGGCCAGCGGGTGACGCAGCAGCGACTTCGGCGACATGACCACCAGTGGACGGCGCATACCGCGCAGCGCCTGACGACGCAACATGTGGTACACCTGAGCCGGGGTCGACGGGACGCAAACTTGCATGTTCTGCTCAGCGCAGAGTTGCAGATAACGTTCCAGACGCGCAGAGGAGTGCTCCGGGCCCTGACCTTCGTAACCGTGCGGCAGTAACATAACCAGACCACACATACGTCCCCACTTCTGCTCACCGGAGGAGATGAACTGGTCGATAACCACCTGCGCGCCGTTGGCGAAGTCGCCGAATTGCGCTTCCCAGATAGTCAGCGTGCGGGGTTCCGCCGTGGCATAACCGTATTCGAATGCCAGTACCGCTTCTTCAGAGAGCACGGAGTCCCAGACACGGAAGGTGCCCTGGCCGTTATGTACGTGCTGCAACGGGGTATAGGTGGAACCATTGGACTGGTTATGAATCACCGCGTGACGGTGGAAGAACGTACCACGGCCCGCATCTTCACCTGACAGACGCACCGGGATCCCTTCATCGACCAACGTAGCGTACGCCAGTGTTTCTGCGCCGCCCCAGTCGAACAGTTTCTCGCCTGACGCCATCGCCTGACGGTCACCGTAAATTTTGGCTACGCGAGACTGCATCTCGACCGCTTCCGGCACGGTGCTGATACGTTTGGCCAGTTCCTGCAGGCGCTTCATTTCAACCGTATCCGGGTATTTTTCATCCCATTCATGGTTGAGGTACGGCGACCAGGTAAAGGAGTGCATATTCATCGGACGCCACTCTTTCACCACACACTCGCCCGCATCCAGCGCGTCACGGTACAGATTGACCATTTCGGTGGAGTCTTCCAGCGAAGCGACTTTATCCTGCTCGAGTTTGTCGGCGTAGATTTTACGCGGCGTCGGATGTTTTTTGATTTTCTGATACATCAACGGCTGAGTTGCGCTCGGCTCATCGGCTTCGTTATGGCCGTGACGACGGTAGCAGAACAGGTCGATGAAGACATCGCGTTTAAAGGTGTTACGGAAGTCCAGCGCCAGACGGGTCACAAACGCGACCGCTTCCGGGTCATCCGCGTTAACGTGGAAGATCGGCGCCTGTACCATTTTACCGATGTCGGTGCAGTACGGGGTAGAACGCGCATCCAGCGGGTTAGAGGTGGTGAAGCCCACCTGGTTGTTGATAACGATGCGAACGGTACCGCCCACTTCGTAACCCCGCGCTTTCGACATGTTCAGCGTTTCCTGAACCACGCCCTGCCCTGTCACTGCCGCGTCACCGTGAATGGTGATTGGCAGGACTTTATTGCTGCTCGGCTCGTCGAGTCTGTCCAGACGCGCACGCACGGAACCGATAACCACCGGGCTGACGATTTCCAGGTGCGACGGGTTAAACGCCAGCGCCAGGTGAACCAGACCGCCTTCGGTTTCGATGTCAGACGAGAAGCCCATGTGGTACTTCACGTCACCGGTGCCGAGATGTTCTTTATGTTTGCCCGCAAATTCGTCGAACAGATCCTGCGGTTTTTTACCCAGAACGTTAACCAGCACGTTCAGACGACCGCGGTGCGCCATACCCAGCACCACTTCACGGGTACCGCTGTTGCCCGCATGGCGGATCATCTCTTTGAGCATCGGAATTAACGCATCGCCGCCTTCCAGAGAGAAACGTTTTGCGCCCGGGAATTTCGCGCCCAGATAACGCTCAAGACCTTCCGCTGCGGTCAGTTCGCTCAGGAAGCGTTTCTTCTCTTCAGTGCTAAATGCCGCACGACCCGATTCGATACGCTGTTGTAACCAGCGCTTCTCTTCGGTGCTGGTGATGTGCATGTACTCGGCGCCAATCGGGCCGCAATAGGTCTGTTTGAGCGCGGAAAGCAGCTCGCCCAGCTTCATTGTCTCTTTGCCGCCAGCAAAAGAACCTACGTTAAAGCTTTCCTGGAAATCGGCCTCAGTCAGATCGTGGAAAGAAGGATCCAGATCTGCCACGTTTTCTTGCTTCCACAGTCCCAGCGGGTCGAGGTTGGCATGCTGGTGACCGCGGAAACGATAAGCGTTGATAAGCTGCAGGACTTTAACCTGCTTAGCATTGGTGTCAGGGTCGGAAATCGTAGAAGAGTAACGTGAGGCATCCTTCGCCAGACGACGGAAATAATCACGCGTTGTTGAATGGAATTGATCCGGTTTGACTCCGGTGCCAGGTAACTGCTGGAACATAGAACGCCAGTTGGCGTCTACTGAGTCAGGATCGGTTAAGAAGTCTTCATAGAGCTGTTCTATCCAGCTCTGGTTTGCGCCAGAGAGGTAAGAAGAGTCCAACCAGGCTTTCATTGCGCCGTTCTGCATCGTGATCCCTTAAGCATTCTGTATGCTTATTTCGCCGTGGATACTAACCACGCACAACCGGTGTGCGTGCCGGGGTTCACTTGTTGCGGACTGTCGTGTGATCTGCGTCCGCTAAGGAACCTTTAAAAACTGTCTGACTGAATGGGCAGTTTTTAGAGGTTTCCTGCACTAATTTGCCGGATGGCGACCCCGTAGGCCTGATAAGCGAAGCGCCATCAGGCAAAATGTGCCGGATGGCGACGTAAACGTCTTATCCGGCCTACAGGATTGCCACCGCGGGCAATGTCTACTTACGCACTGCGATTCAGCAACATCGACTTAATATGACCAATCGCGCGCGTCGGGTTCAGCCCCTTAGGACAAACACTGACGCAGTTCATAATGCTGTGACAGCGGAATACGCTGAAAGCATCACTCAACCCTTCCAGACGGCTATCGGTTTCAGTATCGCGGCTGTCAATCAGGAAGCGATACGCGGCAAGCAGACCCGCCGGGCCGATAAATTTGTCCGGATTCCACCAGAATGACGGGCAGGATGTTGAGCAGCAGGCACACAGAATGCACTCGTACAATCCATCCAGTTTTTCACGCTGCTCAGGCATTTGTAAATGCTCGCGAGCGGGTGGATTTTGCCCATTATTCAATAGGTAAGGTTTAATCTTCTCATATTGGGCATAGAATTGCCCCATGTCTACCACCAAATCGCGAACAACCGGTAAGCCAGGCAGGGGACGGATCACAATTTTCTTACCCGGCTGGTGTAACGCCGAAATCGGGGTGATACAGGCCAGACCATTTTTACCGTTCATGTTCAAACCATCGGAGCCACACACCCCTTCACGGCAGGAACGACGGAACGACAAACTTGGGTCTTTTTCTTTCAACTGGATTAAGGCATCCAGCAGCATCATGTCACGCCCTTCTTCGCCTTCCAGGCTGTAATCCTGCATGCGCGGAGCGTCATCAACATCCGGGTTATAGCGATAAATCGAAAACTCGAGTTTCATTGTCCTGTCTCCGCATTAATAAGTACGAATCTTCGGCGGGAATGCCGGGCGCAGTTTCGGTTCCATGTTGACCTGACGTCGCGTCATGGATTCCGTCTCTGGCAGATACAGGGAGTGGCACAGCCAGTTTTCATCATCACGTTCCGGGAAGTCGAAGCGGCTATGCGCGCCACGGCTTTCAGTACGGAAGTTGGCGGATACTGCGGTTGCGTAAGCGGTTTCCATCAGGTTATCCAGCTCCAGGCATTCAACACGCTGGGTATTGAACTCGCTGGAGGTGTCATCCAGGCGCGCATTTTTCAGACGCTCGCGGATCGCTTTCAACTGCTCAAGCCCTTTCGCCATCGCATCACCTTCGCGGAATACCGAGAAGTTATGCTGCATACATTCCTGCAAGGCTTTACGGATAACCACCGGATCTTCGCCGTCACGGTTGCCGTTCCAGCGGTTCAGACGTTCCAGAGAGGCATCGATTTCCTCATCGGTCGCATCCAGCAGGGCGCCCTGCTCGGCGATGGATTCTTGCAGATGCAGGCCCACCGCACGGCCAAACACCACCAGGTCGAGCAGCGAGTTGCCGCCCAGACGGTTGGCGCCGTGAACCGATACGCAGGCGATTTCGCCCACCGCAAACAGCCCAGGAATCACCACGTCTTCGCCCTGCGCGTTCACGGTCAGCGCCTGGCCGGTCACTTTGGTCGGAATACCGCCCATCATGTAGTGGCAGGTTGGAATGACCGGAATCGGCTCTTTCACCGGGTCAACGTGTGCGAAGGTACGGGACAGCTCAAGAATGCCCGGCAGACGGGATTCGAGAACATCTTTACCCAGATGGTCGAGTTTCAATTTAGCATGCGGGCCCCACGGGCCGTCGCAGCCGCGCCCTTCACGGATTTCGATCATGATGGAACGCGCCACCACGTCACGACCCGCCAGGTCTTTCGCATTCGGGGCATAACGCTCCATGAAGCGCTCGCCGTGTTTGTTCAGCAGATAGCCACCTTCACCACGGCAGCCTTCTGTCACCAGAACGCCCGCACCGGCGATACCGGTTGGGTGGAACTGCCACATTTCCATATCCTGCACCGGGACACCGGCACGGATAGCCATACCGACGCCGTCACCGGTGTTGATATGCGCGTTAGTGGTGGACTGATAGATACGGCCTGCACCGCCGGTCGCCAGCACGGTGGCGTTAGCTTTGAAGTAAACCACTTCACCGGTTTCGATACACAGCGCGGTACAACCAACCACTGCGCCATCGGCGTTTTTCACCAGATCCAGCGCATACCACTCAGAGAAAATAGTGGTGTGGTTCTTCAGGTTCTGTTGATACAGCGTGTGCAGCAGTGCGTGACCGGTACGGTCTGCCGCGGCTGCGGTACGTGCCGCCTGCTCGCCGCCGAAGTTTTTCGACTGGCCGCCAAACGGACGTTGATAAATAGTGCCATTATCGAGGCGAGAGAACGGAAGCCCCATGTGGTCCAGCTCCAGAATCGCTTCCGGGCCGGTCTTACACATGTATTCAATCGCGTCCTGGTCACCAATATAGTCCGACCCTTTTACGGTGTCGTACATGTGCCATTCCCAGTTATCTTCATGGGTATTCCCGAGCGCAACGGTAATGCCACCCTGCGCAGACACGGTATGGGAACGGGTTGGGAAGACTTTAGACAGCAGCGCACAGGTTTGGCCGCTTTGGGAAATTTGCAGCGCCGCACGCATACCTGCGCCGCCTGCGCCAATCACTACAGCATCAAATTCTCTTACTGGCAGTTTCATTACACACCCCACACCACAACAAATCCATAAATGACGTAAACCACCAGCGCAACAACAATAACCAGTTGCAGCCCAAGGCGCACAGCCAGCGGTTTAACGTAGTCGGTCAACACCTGCCACATGCCGATCCAGGCATGGATTAAGATGGAAAACAGAGCCAGCAGGGTGAAGACTTTGGTGAATGCCGATGAGAAGAAACCCGTCCAGGCTTCCCAGGTCAACTCGCCGCTTGTGGCGAAGAAACCCACCATGTAGATGATGTATAACGTCAGAACGATAGCGGTAGCACGGACCAGAATGAAGTCATGTACGCCGTTGCGTCCCAATGCGGAGGCGTTGCTTACCATACGAGGACTCCTGCGAGAAGTGAAAGCACGACAGTGATAACAAAAGAGATTTTGGCCGAGCGTTTACCCGCTTCGAATGTTTCTTCCAGATAGCCAAAATCCATCATCATGTGACGAACACCGACCACGACGTGATACGCCAGCGCCGTGAGAATGCCCCACATAATTAATTTAACGAAGAAGCTTCCCATGATGGCGGACGCCTGCTGGAATCCTTCAGGGGAAGAGAGGCTGGTACCCAATAACCACAACAGGATCCCGACCGCCACAAAGGTGATCACTCCAGAAACGCGATGGAGAATGGACGCTATCGCCGTGATTGGGAAGCGGATCGTTTGCAGATCCAAATTGACAGGTCTTTGTTTTTTCACATTTCTTATCATGAATAACGCCCACATGCTGTTCTTATTATTCCCTTTGGACTTCGGGTACAGAGAGGATCCTGTAGCCTGGAAGACGGCGGGATTTCCTTACTCCGGTCTGCGTGCGGGTCAGACAGCGTCCTTATCTATAACTGTGCGTCATGTAAAACACTGCTTCCAGATGCTAAATCGACACGTTACAACGCTGGGTGGCTCGGGATTGCAGGGTATTCCGGAGACCTGGCGGCAGTATAGGACGTTCACAAAATCATTACAATTAACCTACATATAGTTTGTCGGGTTTTATCCCGAACAGTGACATAGGTCACGATAACAACATTTATTTAATTTTTAATCATCTGATTTGACAACCATTAAACAAAGTTGTTACAAACGACACCAGAAAAAGCATATAATGCGTAAAAGTTATGGGGTCACTCTTTCACCTGACATTAAGTTATGTAACAGTGTATAGGTATTGACCGATTCCTTCAGGACAGTTATTAGTGATAAACAGGTTTAATAATTCGGATTGCTAAGTACTTGATTTGCTGCTTATTCGCCATGAATTAACCGTTTTACCTGCAAGCGCCCATAGCTCTGTACCCAGGTCTTCCCCCCTCTTTCCAGAGCGGCGAGCCAAATAACAAACTGGTAACGGTTCATTGATGTACGAAGGCAAATGTGAGTTCCGGCAGTCTTAAGCAATAAGGCGCTAAGGAGACCGTAAATGGCTGATACAAAAGCAAAGCTCACCCTAAATGGTGATGCAGCTATTGAACTGGATGTGCTGAAGGGCACGCTAGGTCAAGACGTTATTGATATTCGTAGCCTTGGTTCAAAAGGTATGTTCACTTTTGACCCAGGTTTTACCTCTACCGCATCCTGCGAATCCAAAATTACGTTCATCGACGGCGATGAAGGTATTTTGCTGCATCGCGGCTTCCCGATCGATCAGTTGGCGACCGAGTCCAACTATCTGGAAGTGTGTTATATCCTGCTGTACGGCGAGAAGCCGAGCCAGGAAGAGTACGACGAGTTCAGAACTACTGTTACCCGCCATACGATGATCCACGAGCAAATTACTCGCCTGTTCCACGCCTTCCGTCGCGATTCTCATCCGATGGCCGTTATGTGTGGGATCACCGGTGCGCTGGCGGCGTTTTATCACGACTCCCTGGACGTGAATAACCCGCGCCACCGTGAAATTGCTGCCTTCCGTCTGCTGTCCAAAATGCCCACCATGGCGGCAATGTGTTACAAGTATTCTATCGGCCAGCCGTTCGTTTACCCGCGCAACGACCTCTCCTATGCCGGTAATTTCCTGAACATGATGTTCTCTACACCGTGTGAAAACTATGAAGTGAACCCGGTGCTGGAACGTGCGATGGACCGTATCCTGATCCTGCACGCCGATCACGAACAGAACGCGTCAACCTCTACCGTGCGTACCGCCGGTTCTTCTGGCGCTAACCCATTTGCCTGCATCGCAGCCGGTATCGCCTCCCTGTGGGGACCGGCGCACGGCGGCGCGAACGAAGCCGCGCTGAAAATGCTGGAAGAAATCAGCTCTGTTCAGCACATACCGGAATTTGTTCGCCGCGCGAAAGACAAGAACGACTCTTTCCGCCTGATGGGCTTCGGTCACCGTGTTTACAAAAACTACGATCCGCGTGCGACCGTGATGCGCGAAACCTGCCACGAAGTACTGAAAGAGCTGGGCACCAAAGATGACCTGCTGGAAGTGGCGATGGAGCTGGAACACATCGCGCTGAACGACCCGTACTTCATCGAGAAGAAACTCTACCCGAACGTAGACTTCTACTCCGGTATCATTCTGAAAGCGATGGGCATTCCGTCCTCCATGTTTACCGTTATCTTCGCGATGGCGCGTACCGTGGGCTGGATTGCACACTGGAACGAAATGCACACCGACGGCATGAAAATCGCACGTCCTCGTCAGCTCTACACCGGCTACGAGCAGCGCGATTTTAAATCCGCGATCAAGCGTTAATTTTCGCGCTCAGCAAAACGCGCCTGCGGGCGCGTTTTTTTATGCCTTCACCGCCCTTCCCCCGCCTTTTTATTGATTACTGGTATTTTTTTCTCCGCCCGCTTTCTCTATGCTGTATCGATACATCTCACAAAAATACCAGGGAGCATGAAATGCCCGTTTTGCAGTGGAGCTTGTTGTTTCTGCTCTCTCTCCTGCTCTCGCTGATTTTTCTCTTCTTGCATCTCCCGGCGGCACTGCTGCTCGGCCCGATGATCGCAGGCATTGTATTCAGTATGAAAGGCGTCACTCTGCGCCTTCCCCGTTCCGCTTTTCTTGCCGCACAGGCGATTCTTGGCTGCATGATTGCGCAAAACATGACCAGTTCGATATTGACCACCCTGGCGGTAAACTGGCCGGTTGTGCTGGCTATCCTGTTCGTCACGCTGCTTTCCAGCGCGGCGGTGGGCTGGCTGTTGGTGCGTTACAGCGGATTACCCGGCAACACCGGCGCGTGGGGCTCGTCTCCCGGCGGGGCAGCGGCAATGGTCTCCATGGCGCAGGACTACGGCGCAGATATTCGACTGGTGGCGTTCATGCAATACCTGCGGGTACTGTTCGTTGCCGGCGCCGCGGTGTTAGTCACGCGTATTGCACTGGGCAACGGTGCCGAAGCGGTCAGCCAGCAGATTGAATGGTTCCCGCCGCTCAGTCTGAACCTGTTAACCACCCTGCTGCTTGCTGCGGTCGCGGGAATTGCCGGGCGCGTATTACGCATTCCTTCCGGCACCATGCTGTTGCCGATGCTGGCGGGCGCGGTGCTGCATTCAGGTGGAATCGTTGAAATTGAATTGCCGGAATGGCTGCTGGCGGCGGCTTATATGGCGATCGGCTGGCGTATTGGCCTGGGTTTCGACAAACAGGTGTTCTTTCTGGCGCTGCGCCCGCTGCCGCAAATTCTGGCTTCGATCTTTGCCCTGTTGGCAATTTGCGCAGCAATGGCATGGGGACTCGCCCACTACATGCAGATTGATTTTATGACCGCTTACCTTGCCACCAGCCCCGGAGGGCTGGATACGGTGGCGGTGATCGCCGCTGGCAGCAATGCCAACATGGCGCTGATCATGGCAATGCAGACCCTGAGGCTGTTTAGCATTTTGCTAACCGGCCCCGCCGTGGCCCGGTTTATTTCAGCCCATGCGCCGAAACAGCCTCTGTCATGACGAGACGTATTAATCCGGAAATTCGGTTTCTGTAACGGTGGTTCCCGCCGTTGCCGACTCCAGTAAAAATTCCGTCGTCCCTCCCGGAAAACTCTGCGTAATATGCAAAACGTTATCCCCTTGCCATTGATATTCCACACGTTCGGTATCGCCCAGTTTTTCAATGGTGAGGTTTTTACCCGGCGTCAATGTCGGCAGCAGATTTTTGCTATCTGACCGCGCTTTCCGGTGCGCCTCGTAGGCGTCGTTCATCGACATATTGGGATAAAAACAGCGCGTCATTGCCCCATTTTCATACACATATTCCATATCCCGTGGCCCCGATTCACACTTGCGGGTATCCGGTTTTGTGGCCTGTTTATTGCCGCCGCGAGTGTAAGTGACGATTTTATCTTCATATAAAAAAGCCAGTTTGCTGCCAAAATCGAGTAACTCAACGCCCGCAAACGGGCACTCTCCCACCGGCGATGTTGTCTCCAGAATGGTGAGTTTTTCAGGCAGTTTCAGACCGACACTGGCAAACAGGGAGGTATAGATTTCAACGGTGCTATTGCTGTGATAATACTTCACAGGCGTCTGAGCGTAGGCGTTCCAGGACAAGCGACACGCCGTACCGAACATCATCTCATGGCCTTTGAAGGCGATTGGCTTGTCGGTGAATGTCTGTTGGTAAAAAGCGTCAGGGTGGTTTTTATCCCCCATCAGCGATTCCCGACTGACCGACGCATAGTGCCACTGCGTGCCATCAAGTCTTTGGGTCAGTTCCTCAACCGATGAGTTGATGGGTAACGGGCTGTCGCTGGCAAAAACGGCGGAACTGCCGGTCAAGATGAAAAGTAATGCAACACCATAAAAACGCCGAAAATCCATTTTCTCTCCTGTTCAATACCTGACATGCGGACTGCAAGGGTAACGTGTCGCCCTACCGTTGACAATGCGGACACCAGTAATACGGTCGTGATGAAAGCATCGTTTTTTCGATAATACCGCCGCAGCGCTCGCAGGCTTCACCGTCGCGATGAAAGACCTTAAAGCGAAACAGCGCACCGTGATGTTTATTGTCATCCACCTGACCCCGGGTGGTATAAGACAGACGAGGGATATCGAGCAACGCGTGCGATAACGCCACGCGCTGCGAATCGCTGAGATCTTTCGCCTTGTGCTGCCCGGACAATCCCACCTGCCAGAGGATCTCCACCCGCAGATAGTTTCCCAGTCCGGCGAGAAACGCCTGATCCAGCAGAAGCCCGGAAAACTGGCGATTACGAAAACGCGGTGAAAGCAGTCGGGCTTCAACGGCCTGTGGCGTTAAATTGGAGTCCAGAACATCCGGCCCAACCCGTTGCAAAAACGGATGCGTGGTCAGTTGTTCTGGCGTCAGCATGTCGATATCGGACGCGCTATAAAGCAGGATGGTTTTATCGGCGGTTTGCAACCGGACGCGCAAAACGCGTGTGGTTTCCGGCGTTTCACCGCTATCGACCACCCTCCACACGCCATAAAGCTGATTGTGGCTGTAAAGCGTGAGTCCTGAGGAGAAGTGGGTCAGCAACGCTTTCCCCCGCGTCTCCATCTGAGTGACGGTTTGCCCAATCAGCGATGATTGATACGGTTTTAACCTATCAAAGGCAAACCAGACATCCGTCAGCGGTTTGCCTTTGATAGCCGCCTCCAGGTTATCCGCCGCGCGGCGAATCTCCGGGCCTTCTGGCATGTTCTGTCCTTACTTAATGGGTTGCACCGCCCGTTACGGCGATATCATTTTCTACCTGTAGCGCCGTGGTAATGGCGATTTCCAGCGCCTGACGCACCGTTGTCGCCGCCATGCTTGGCGCGCCAGGGTGCGCCGCCGCCTGTTCTGGCAAATAAGGGATATGGATGAATCCCCCCTTCACCTCCGGCCTGGCGTTGAGTTTATGTAGCAGTCCGTACATCACGTGGTTACAGACAAACGTCCCTGCGGTTTGCGACACCGAGGCCGGAACGCCCGCTTCACGCATTGCCGCCACCATCGCTTTGATCGGCAGCGTACTAAACCAGGCCGCCGGCCCCTGCGCCACTATCGGCTCATCAACCGGCTGCTTGCCACGGTTATCCGGGATACGGGCATCATCAACGTTGATAGCCACCCGCTCCAGCGTAATATCCGCACGCCCTCCCGCCTGACCGACGGCCAGCACCAGCGAAGGCGACAACGCATCAATGGCGTCGCTCAGTACCGTGAGCGATTCGCCAAACACGCACGGCAGTTGGCGCGCCACCACGCGACATCCTGCGATAATCGCATTGTCGAGTCGGGAGACGACTTCCCAGGAAGGGTTAACCTGCTCGCCGCCAAAGGGCTCAAATCCGGTGATTAAGACGGTTTTCATGGATTGCGCCCTCCTTACGGGAACATCAGAAAATACATCAGGAACACGTTGACCAACAGCAGCAGCGCGCCGGTCGGCACCTGCGCTTTAATGACCGCGTTTTTATCCGGCAGTTCCAGCAGCGCTGCCGGTACGATGTTGAAGTTGGCCGCCATCGGCGTCATCAGCGTTCCACAATAGCCAGAGAACATGCCGATGGCCGCCATCACCGCCGGATTACCTCCGTGCTGCAACACCAGAATCGGAATACCAATTCCCGCCGTCACAATTGGGAAAGCGGCAAACGCATTGCCCATCACCATGGTCAGCAGCGCCATACCAAGGGTGTAAACCGCAACGGCCACAAAGCGGCTGTCAACGGCAAGGTAGTGCTGGGTGAGATACGAAATCCCGCTGCCAACGCCCGCCGCTGTAAACAGTAATCCCAGCGTGGCAAGAATTTGCGGCAGGATGAAGGCCCAGCCAATAGAATCCAGAAGACGTCGCGCCTCCTGAATCGGCTGATGGACGCTCTCGCGGGTCATTTTTATCGCCATCCCCAGACCGATCACCGTCCCTGCGGTCATCGAAAACAGCGTGACCAGCGTGGAATGGTTGCCAGGGCCAAACAGCGTATTCTGTAATCCGGGGATGTGGTTGAACATCAGTACGCCGATCACCGTCACCACTGGGATCGCCAGCGCCGGGTAAAACAGACGGTTGCCCAGCCGGGTGGCGCTCTCCTGACGCTGCTCGCGGGTACGCTGGTGATAGCTGCCCAGCTTCACGCCGCCGAAACCGGCAATCAACGCCATCAGCACCACCGCCACGCCGACCGCAATTTGCACCGTACGTTTGTCGCCAACCAGAGAATATGTCCAGTCGCCCACTAAAAACAGCAGGCCATAAACGCCCCAGAACAATCCGGTCGTTAAACGGCGCGGATTGGCTTTATCCCGCCAGGACATCACGGCGACCAGCAATAACACCACACCGGCCAGCCAGTAGAGATAGCTTTGTTGAAAATTCATTTCGCTTCTCCTTTGCTGGCCGCAACGGTATTCACTTTCGCCATTTCTCGCTGCAGATAGTTATCCAGACGCCATAGCCTTGTTGCGTGGATCAGGAAGGCGCAGATCGCCGTCGGGATCCCCCACAGGGCAATGTGCAACGGCTCAGTCTGGATCCCTCCCGACTCCAGCATAAAATTGTGCATGAAAATAATGGCACCAAAGGCCACGAAAATGTCTTCGCCAAAGAACAGCCCAACGTTGTCGGTCGCCGCCGACATCGCCCGCAGGCGGTAACGCACCGCGCCGGGAAGCGCGCCGTGATTTTTTTCTGCCGCCCCTTCCGCCATGGGTGCCAGCAACGGGCGCACCATTTGCGGATGGCCGCCGAGGCTGGTTAATCCCAGCGCAGCGGTGGCTTCACGCACAAACAGATACACAATCAGCAGGCGTCCCGCCGTGGCGCTGTGGATTTTGGCAATCCACGCCTGGGCGCGCTCTTTCAACCCGTGGCGCTCCAGCAGACCGATAACGGCCAGCGGGATCAGCAGGGTAAACGGCAGATTACGGGTGTTGAGGAAACCTTCCCCCAATTTTTCAAGGATCCTGGCGATCGGCATATGCGCCGCCAGTCCGGTGACGATCCCGGCAACGATGACCACCAATACCGGGTTAAAGCGTAAGAGAAAGCCAACCACAATGACGGCGATCCCCATCAGTGGCCAGAGTGCGACTGCATCTTCCATAATCCATTCCTGTAAGTTATGTTGCGTGTTATTTTATTGTTTTATATAAATATTAATGCGTTATGCGCCAATCTGAATATCGTATGCGTTGAACGCGGCGCGCAAGCGACGGGCAAAAGCGAGTGCGTGCTCGCCATCCCCGTGAAGACACACCGTTTGCGCCACCACGTTCGCCCACTCGCCGGTAATGCTTTTGACTCGCCCGGACTGCACCATCTCCAGCGTTTGCGCCAGAGACTGTTCTTCGTCTTCGATAAGCGCGCCTGGCTGGGTGCGCGGCACCAGACTGCCATCCGCCAGATATCCCCGATCGGCAAACACTTCCTGGCGCGTCGTCAGGCCATAGTGAGCGCCTGCGCGGATCAGTTCACTGCCGGCCAGTCCCACCAGAATCAATGCCGGATCGCAGGCATGCACTGCCCTGGCGATAGCATCTGCCAGTTGCGCGTCTTTGGCCGCCTGGTTATACAACATGCCGTGCGGTTTAACGTGGCGCATCACGCCGCCTTCCGCCTTCGCAATTGCCGCCAGCGCGCCAATTTGATACAGCGTTTGGGCATACACCGTTTCCGGCGGTAGCGTCATGGCGGTGCGACCAAAGTTTTCCCGATCCGGAAAACTGGGGTGTGCGCCAATCGCTACGCCATTTTTTAGTGCTTCGCGCACGCTTAACAGCATGGTTTGCGCATCACCCGCGTGAAATCCGCAGGCGATATTGGCAGAGGAGACCAGCGTGAGCAGTTCGCTGTCGCTGGCGCAGCCTTCACCTAAGTCTGCATTGAGGTCAATTTTCATCACTGAGCCGCCATGTGAGCTGTTGCAGGTAACGTTGCTGATCCCGGCGCGCTTTTAGCGCCTCTTCCAGCGAACACTGAACGAAATGAATCGGCTGTCCGAGGGGAATTTGCGCCAGATGGTACATATCGGCTTCGATAATGCAGGCAATCCGCGGATAGCCGCCCGTTGTCTGGGCATCATTCATCAGGACTATCGGCTGACCATTGTGCGGCACCTGCACGACGCCTGGCAGTAAACCGTGGGACATCATTTCGCGATCCGTGGTGCGTGTTAACGGCTGCCCCTGCAAACGATAGCCCATCCGGTTACTTTGCGGACTGAGTTGCCAGGGTGAGCGCCAGAATGCCTCCTGCGAGGCCGTATCAAATTCATGATATTCCGGGCCAGGCAGCGCGCGGATCCAGTTCCCCCACAGCAGTTGCTTAACCCCCTGCGGGCCGCTGAATTGCCGTGCAGGTTTCCCGGTTGCCAGGCGGTCGCCGTCTTTTAACAGACGCCCCTCCAGGCCGCCGATCCCCACTTTCAGGTCGGTACTGTATGACCCCATCACCGGTGGAACATCAATCCCGCCCGCGATAGCCAAATAGCTGCGCATCCCGTGTTGCGGTCGTTTTAACGTCAGCCGCTGTCCTGCCTTCATCGGCAACCGCCAGCCTGTCCAGACGGGTTTGTCGTCCAGTCGCGCCTCACAGCTTGCGCCGGTCAGGGCAAACCAGCCGTCGGCCATAAACTCCACCACCAGTTGACCCAGCGTCACTTCCAGCGCCGCGGCATTGGCATCATTGCCCACCAGCAGATTGGCGATGTGCAACGCCGGTTTATCCAGCGCACCACAATGGCTAATCCCGGACTGGCGAAAACCCTGCCGTCCGCCATCCTGTACGGAGGTGTACAGACCCGCACGAATAATATTCAGCATACGCCCTCCTTCTGCGGCACAAATCGCACACTGTCTCCGGGACGCAGCAGAATCGGTTCATCCCGCATAGGGTCGAACAGTTTTAGCGAGGTATGACCGATCAACTGCCAACCGCCCGGTGTCGACAAGGGGTAAATTCCCGTTTGCGCGCCGCCGATACCCACGGAACCTGCCGGAACAAGCAGGCGTGGTTCCGCACGTCGCGGGGTATGTAATTGTTCCGGTAAATTCCCAAGATAGGGAAACCCAGGCTGAAAACCTAAAAACCAGACCACGTACTCGACGGAAGAGTGCAGTTCAACCACCTGTTTTTCACTCAGGCCACTGTGTCGGGCCACCTCGCTCAGATCCGGCCCCCCTGCTCCGCCGTAAGTGACCGGAATCTCAATAAAACGTGAGTCAGGCTCCAGCGCCACACTCTCTTCCCACCAGCGCTGCAGCCGCTCTATGGCATCCAGCGCCAGGGTTTGCGGCTCACGCAGGATAACCGTGATATTGTTCATTCCCGGAATGGCTTCCGCCACATTCGGCATCTCGGCCAGACGCTGTGTCAGCCGCCAGATGCGTTTTTGCGTGGCGAGGGTGACCGGCGGCTCAAGTTCGAGTACCACCGCCGTTTCACCCAACAGATAACAACGCGCTCGTTGCACTTTCGTCCCTCTTAGAGTTGTTTAGGCCGGATTGGGAATATCAATAAAGGTGACGTCCAGCTCGGTGTTTTCAGTCAACCATTCGCTTAACGCACGAATACCGCCACGCTCGGTCGCATGATGTCCGGCGGCATAAAAATGCAGTCCTTGTTCACGCGCTGAATGAATCGTCTGTTCAGACACTTCGCCAGTAATAAATGCATCGACGCCAAAACGGGCGGCGCTGTCGATAAAGCTTTGACCGCCACCGGTACACCACGCCACACGCTGAACCGTATCCGGCCCGGTATCCCCGCACCATAACGGTTTACGCCCCAGACGCGCTTCAATCCATGACGCCAGCTCCAGGCCCGGAACCGGCATCGTCAGTTCGCCCCACGGGACTAACGGCTCAATCTCACCCATCACGGTGATCCCGAGCAACGCCGCGAGTTGTGCGTTGTTGCCCAGTTCAGGATGGGCATCCAGCGGCAGGTGCCAGCCATAGAGGTTGATATCATGGGTCAGCAGGGTTTTCAGTCGGTTACGCTTCATTCCACGAATAACCGGCGATTCCCCTTTCCAGAAGTAACCATGATGAACGATAACCGCATCAGCCTGCAGGCGGACGGCTTCGTCAAGCAACGCCTGGCTTGCCGTTACACCGGTCACGATTTTTTGTACCGTTGCTTTTCCTTCAACCTGCAATCCATTCGGCGCGTAATCACTGATGGCCGCACTGTTTAGTTTTTCGTTGATCAGATGTTCCAGTTCAGTGTTTTTCATCATTGTTCCCTTCTTAATGTATTCATTACGTTAAAATAGCGTTCTCCCGCCTGTTCGTCGATAGCCATTTCTTTGACATATTGATAAACAACCGCGCCATTTTAAGACAAAATTTGCTTACCCCCACCCGCTCCACTTCATGTATATTTATGCAATCAGACAGCATATTGCAAAAATAATCAGATCTGTATCGACTTTATGATGTTAAGGAAACCCAATCACGTCGCGCATGTATCATGCGATGTGGCATCCACGCCGGAAATATAATGAATAAAAAATCATATCAACCACGCGCCATTTACTACGTTGTCGCGCTGCAAATTTGGGAATACTTCAGTTTTTACGGTATGCGTGCCCTGCTGATCCTGTATCTCACCAATCAGCTTAAGTACGACGATAATCACGCCTACGCGTTGTTCAGCGCCTACTGCTCTCTGGTGTATGTCACCCCTATTCTGGGGGGATATCTGGCAGATAACGTCCTCGGCAACCGGATGGCGGTGATGCTGGGCGCACTATTAATGGCCATTGGACATCTGGTTCTCGGCGCCAGCGAAATGGCCCCGACGTTCCTCTATCTGTCGCTGGCGATTATCGTCTGCGGTTATGGCCTGTTTAAATCCAATATCAGTTGTCTGTTGGGCGAGTTATACACGTCAGACGATCCGCGCCGTGACGGCGGTTTTTCTTTACTCTACGCCGCTGGCAATGTCGGTTCGATCGTCGCGCCCATCGCCTGTGGCTATGTGCAGCAAGAGTACAGTTGGGCCATGGGTTTTGCGCTGGCGGCTATCGGTATGCTGGCGGGGCTGGTTATTTTCATGTGCGGCAATCGTCATTTCTCGCAGACCACCGGGGTGAATAAAGCGGTTCTGTGCGCCAAAAACGCCGGGCTGCCAAACTGGGCCTGGCTGCTGGTATTACTGGTGACAACGCCGCTGCTGATCGCCGTATTATTCTGGAAGGAATGGGCCGTTTACGCGCTGATTGTGGCAACCGTGATAGGTCTGAGTGTTCTGGCGAGAATTTACCGCCAGGCGCAAAATCAGAAACAGCGCAAAGAGCTGAAGCTGATTGTAACCCTGACCTTTTTCAGTCTCCTGTTCTGGGCATTTGCTCAGCAGGGCGGCAGTTCTATCAGTCTGTACATCGACCGCTTTGTGAATCGGGATATTTTCGGTTATTCGGTACCGACGGCCATGTTCCAGTCGGTGAACGCGTTCGCCGTCATGCTGTGCGGCGTGGTGCTGGCCTGGCTGGTCAAAGAGAGTATCACCGGCAACCGTACGGTACGAATCTGGGGTAAGTTCGCGCTGGGTCTGGGTTTGATGAGCGCCGGTTTCTGCATTCTGACGCTCAGCGCGCGCTGGTCTGCCACTTACGGTTACTCTTCTATGCCGCTGATGGTCTTCGGTCTGGCGGTGATGGGGTTTGCTGAACTGTTTATTGACCCGGTGGCGATGTCGCAGATTACGCGGATTGAAATCCCTGGCGTGACCGGCGTATTGACCGGCATTTATATGCTGCTTTCCGGGGCCATCGCCAACTATCTGGCCGGCGTGATTGCCGACCAGACTTCACAAGGTGCGTTCGACGCAACGGGGGCTATCAACTATTCCATCAATACCTATATTGATGTTTTCAGTGAGATAACCTGGGGCGCATTCGCCTGTGTCGGCCTGGTGATGCTGATTTGGCTGTATCAGGCGCTTAAATTCAAAAATCGCCCTGTGGCGCTGGAATCCTGAGAACAGGATGCCCGATGGGTTACGCCTGTCGGGCATCGCACTCTGCTACGCGCCGCCTTTTCGCGCCGCGTCATACGCCGCCAGCGTTTCTAATCGCGCCTGTTTGTGATCCACAATCGGGTGCGGGTAATCCAGCGTAACACCGTCTTTCTGCGCCCACGTCCAGGGCGTGTGGATGGCTTTTCCGGGCACGTTGCGCAATTCCGGCAGCCAGCGGCGAATAAAGTCACCGTCACGGTCAAACTTTTCGCCCTGCGTGGTGGGGTTAAAAATGCGAAAGTACGGCGCGGCATCGGTGCCGGTCGAGGCGGCCCACTGCCAGCCGCCATTGTTGGCGGCAAGATCGCCATCGATAAGCTGTGACATGAAATAGCGCTCCCCTTCCCGCCAGTCAATCAGCAGGTCTTTTACTAAAAAGCTGGCGGTAATCATCCGTAACCGATTGTGCATCCATCCTGTGGCATTGAGCTGGCGCATCGCGGCATCCACGATGGGATAACCCGTTTTCCCGTCCTGCCACGCCTGAAAATGCGCGGCGTTACGTTTCCACTGCACGCGATCGGTCCAGTGAATAAACGGGCGGTGTTGGCACAGCCGCGGATAAAAGGTGATCAAATGCCGATAAAATTCCCGCCAGATAAGCTCATTCAGCCAGACGCTTCCCGCGCCGCCGTCAATGGCCTGCGGTTGTTCCGCCAGTAAGCGATGCAGACACTGACGCGGCGAGAGCCCACCGGTCGCCAGGCTCGCGGATAAACGGCTGGTTCCGTCAAGGGCGGGAAAGTCCCGTAACTGCTCATAGCGTTCCGCCGTTTGCTGGCAAAACTGACGCAACTGCACAATCGCCGCCTTTTCCCCGGCAGGGAACCACGTCGGGTCAAAATCCCGCTGTGGCATGGTCAATGTCAACGGCGTGACGTCGCACGACATCGCCCCGCCGTTACGGCGCTCAGGTGCCGCAACACACGCGGGCATCTCCTCTTTGAGTCGCTTTAGCCAGGCGTTTTTAAAGGGGGTAAACACTTTGTACATCTCGTGATTGCCGGTCATCACCGCGCCGGGCGGCAATATCACGCTGTCATCAAATCCTTCACAAACCACCTGGCTTAGCGCGCGCTCTAGCGCAGCATCACGCTGGCGTTCATTCACTTCATATTGATAGTTGTAAAACAGATGGCTGACGCCATGTTGCTGGCATACCTCAGAAACCACGCCGACGCTGGCCGCGAAATCATCCACTTCACGAAACAGCAGCGGGATGCCTTTCTCCGCCAGCGCGATTTGCAACGCGTTGAGTTGGGCATTTACCAACGCCGCCTGACGCGGGGACATGTCGTGCGCCGCCCACTGGGTCGGGGTAGAGATGAACAGTGCCAGCACCTGCGCCGAACGATCCCGGCAGGCGGCAGCTAAAGCAAGATTATCATGCAGACGTAAATCGCGACGAAACCAGACCAGATGGGTGGTCATAACACTCCTGAATCAGTAATACGTTTAGCTTCCGTAGCGCAAACGCAGGGCCTCTGGCCAGGGATCAAAGTAACGTTGTCCGGAGAGGTAGGCATCCGGATACTCCGCCATATAGTGTTTGAGTAACGTGATCGGTGCAAGCAGCGGTTGCGTCGCGCGGCGATACCCCTCGATAAGCGCAGTCAGTTCCTGACGTTGACGGGGGTTCAATTGCTTACGGAAATATCCCTGAACATGCATCAGGACATTGGTGTGATTACGCCGGGTGGCGGGGTGCGAGAGTAGCGTCATCAGCCGCAGGCGATACTCAGCAAAATACACGTCCAGATCCGGCCACGCATGGATGGCCGCCACAAAACGCCCCAACTCCCGATACTCCGGCTGTGAATGCGCCAGCAGCAGCAGTTTGTAGCGGCTGTGATAGCCCAACAGCGCCGCGCGGGTCAGTCCTTGCTGGCGAATGTCATTCAGTTCATGCAGCGCATAAATGCGCTCGACAAAGTTTTCACGAAGTTGCGGATCGTGCAGCCGCCCGTCTTCTTCCACCGGCAGCCACGGAAAGGTTTCCATTAAAATCGAGGTGTAGATCCCGCGCCCGGCTTTACGGTTGTTTTTGCCGTCAGCATCGTAGACACGTACGCGCTCCATCCCGCAACTGGGCGATTTGGCGCAAACGATATATCCGCACAAATGTTCGAATCCGGCAATACGCGCATGGCTGAACGTGGTCATGGCATCGGTCAGATCCCCTTCCCGCTTATCGCTAAAGCGTAGCGCGAAGGCACCGCCTTCATTTTTTACCAGTCGCAATGCGGGTCTGGGTACAGGCAGGCCGACAGCCATTTCCGGGCAAACCGCTTCAAAATGAACCCAGGGGGATAACGTTTCAACGGCAAATGCCAGTCGTTTATGCCCGCCATCAAAGCGAACCGCGTCGCCTAATAAACAGGCGCTGATGCCGACAGGGATTTTCTCACTCATCACAGCTCCTTTTTCGTGCCTGTAATAAGTGTAGACATAAGCGCCGCCACATTGCGGGGGTAACGCGGGTTAACTAAGGAATGAGGGAGCACTTGTCACTCTGGTGAAGGGTGACGTTCACCTTATGACCACTGCTTCTCTGAAGCCACACTCCCTGTGAACGTGCAAGGGAGGCTCGCCGCCGCCTCCCTTGCAACCCTGGCTCCCGGCGGGAAAATCGTCGCTTCGCGATATATTCGCCTTATTCCGTCTGCCTGTCGGGTCGGGGTCGAGCCTGCGTCCCTGCAGGCCGTCCCCTCCGCCCGCGTCCCTGCGGGCGGCCCCGGTCAGCCGTCAACGTCTCATCGATTTTCGAGCCGGACCGTGGTGTCGCTTCAGCCTTCCGACTTTCAGTAATTTCCGTTTGGCTGTTTAAACAACAACGCAGGTGGTCAGGTATGGGGAGAGTCCGGCCGAAAATTGCCGACGTGTTTCCGTAAGGCCGGGGGAACCCGCAGGGATGCGGGTTCAGGGCGCGTTTTACAGGGACGTTACCTCGCGCCCGACCCGGTAGCCTGGAGGAATAAACGGAGGTACACCGCGAAGCGGCAATTTTCCTGCCGGGAGCCGGGATTGTAAAGGGTGCGGCGATAGCACCCTTTACCCGTTCACGGGACATGAAATGCCAGAGAAGCGAAGAACATGAAGTGAACGGAACACTTCTCAAAATCAGCATGTTGCTTTTTCAGGGTAAATGCCAATCAGTTTCGATTGGCATTACCAGAGCATGTGATGGCTATTATCGAGCGACGATCAATTAATAGAAATCGCAGGTGGCTTTTTCAGCCTGATCCATCCACACCGGCTTATCGCTGGTTTTCGACCAGACGCGATGCAGATAGCTATAAAAACGGGCACGGTCTTTCCAGAACAACATCACCGGCAGCGCCAGTACACCAGCCACAACGGCAAAAGTACGGCGTAACAAGACAATGTGTGCAGGATATTCTTTATAGAGTTCCATACTTTTCTCCCCTTTATCTGGCCGGTGAAACGCACCGGAAAAATGAACTTGGTTAACTGATGAAAATAGTATCGCCTTTCGTGTAATTTTACTACTCATCCGACCACTTATTTTTAGCTATTTGCGCTTTATTTACCTTCACTACCGTAATTAAGTTACAAGAAAGTTAAATTAAAACTAACCATTAGTTAAATAATGGTCTTTTTCATTTTTATACTTTTTTTATACCCGCCCCCCGGATTTTTGCGAAATCTTTGCAACCAAAAACCTACCCTCTGGATATCAAAACAAAATGCCACGGGAGGTGCTCTGTGAGTACAGGCGTGATAATCGGCATCGGGCTGGTTTTCTTGTTATTGGTTTATCTGGTGTATGCCTTGATTAATGCGGAGGCATTCTGATGGCCGCTTCAGGATTTTTACTCATTGCCAGCTTTTTACTGGTGCTGTTTGTGGTCGCCAGGCCTTTAGGGTCTGGACTGGCCAGGCTTATCAATAATACGCCGCTACCGGGTGTGGGCGGCGTCGAACGCCTGCTCTGGCGTGGCCTGGGAATCCAGACCGAAGAGATGAACTGGCAGCGCTATTTGCTGGCTCTCCTCATGCTGAATTTACTGGGTCTGGCAGTGTTGTTTTTGATGCTGCTTGGGCAAAACCTGCTGCCGTTTAACCCACAGCAACTGCCGGGCCTCTCCTGGCATCTGGCGCTTAATACGGCGGTCAGTTTTGTCACCAATACCAACTGGCAGTCTTACAGTGGGGAGACGACCCTGAGCTACTTCAGTCAGATGGTCGGGCTTACGGTACAGAACTTCCTCTCCGCGGCGACCGGTATTGCGGTTGTCTTCGCGCTGATCCGCGCCTTTATGCGCCAGAACATCAGTACGCTGGGCAATGCCTGGATGGATCTGGTTCGCATTACGTTGTGGATACTGCTGCCTGTTTCGCTGCTCATTGCGCTGTTTTTTGTTCAGCAAGGCACACTGCAAACCCTCTCCGCTTATCAGCCGTTCGTCACCCTCGAAGGGGTACAACAGATCCTGCCGATGGGCCCGGTGGCCTCGCAGGAGGCGATAAAAGTGCTCGGCACTAACGGAGGCGGGTTCTTCAATGCCAACTCATCACACCCGTTTGAGAACCCCACGGCGCTGACCAATATGGTACAGATGCTGGCGATCTTTTTGATCCCCACCGCGTTGTGTTTTGCGTTTGGTGATGCCGTGGGCGATCGCCGACAGGGGCGCACTCTGCTGTGGGCGATGTCGCTGATTTTTGTGGTCTGCGTCGCGGTAGTGATGTGGGCAGAAGTCCAGGGCAATCCCCATTTGTTGGCGCTGGGCGCGGACAGCAGCATCAACATGGAAGGCAAAGAGAGTCGCTTTGGGATCCTGGTCAGCAGCCTGTATGCGGTGGTGACGACAGCGGCATCCTGCGGCGCGGTCGTTGCCATGCACGACTCCTTCACCGCACTGGGCGGTATGGTGCCGATGTGGCTGATGCAGATTGGCGAAGTGGTCTTCGGCGGTGTTGGCTCGGGTCTCTACGGCATGTTGCTGTTTGTTCTGCTGGCGGTGTTTATCGCCGGGCTGATGATTGGCCGTACGCCGGAGTATTTGGGTAAGAAAATCGACGTGCGCGAAATGAAAATGACCGCACTGGCGATTCTGGTCACGCCCACGCTGGTTCTGCTCGGCACTGCACTCGCCATGATGACGGACGCCGGACGCAGCGCCATGCTAAACCCGGGCCCGCACGGTTTCAGCGAAGTGCTGTATGCCGTCTCGTCCGCCGCAAACAATAACGGTAGCGCTTTCGCTGGCCTGAGCGCCAACTCCCCTTTCTGGAACTGCCTGCTGGCGTTCTGCATGTTTGTTGGTCGGTTCGGCGTCATTATTCCGGTGATGGCGATTGCCGGGTCGCTGGTGAGTAAAAAAATCCAGCCCGCCAGCCCCGGCACATTACCCACGCACGGCGCGTTATTTGTCGGGTTGCTGATAGGTACGGTGCTGCTGGTCGGCGCGTTGACCTTTATTCCTGCCCTGGCGCTTGGCCCGGTGGCAGAACACCTCTCTTTACGTTGAGCGATGTGGAGCACATTGTTATGAGTCGCAAACAACTGGCGCTGTTCGAACCCTCCCTGGTCGCTCAGGCGCTTCTCGATGCCGTGAAAAAGTTAAATCCTCACGCACAATGGCGCAACCCGGTGATGTTCATCGTCTGGATTGGCAGTCTGTTGACCACTCTGATTACGGTGGCCATCGCCACCGGACATATGCCGGGCAATCCGCTGTTTACGGGCGCTATCAGCCTGTGGCTGTGGGTGACGGTGCTGTTCGCCAATTTCGCCGAAGCGCTGGCAGAAGGACGCAGCAAAGCCCAGGCCAATAGCCTGAAAGGCGTTAAAAAAACGGCGTTTGCCCGCAAACTGCGCGAACCGAAATATGGCGCAAAAATGGATCACGTCCCGGCGGATGAACTGCGTAAAGGCGACATTGTGCTGGTAGAAGCAGGCGACATTATCCCCTGCGACGGTGAGGTTATCGAAGGCGGCGCGTCGGTGGACGAAAGCGCCATCACCGGGGAGTCCGCGCCGGTTATCCGTGAGTCTGGCGGCGATTTCGCCTCGGTGACCGGCGGGACGCGTATTCTTTCCGACTGGCTGGTTATTGAATGCAGCGTCAACCCCGGCGAGACGTTCCTTGACCGGATGATCGCGATGGTTGAAGGCGCACAGCGGCGCAAAACGCCCAACGAAATTGCGCTCACCATCCTGCTGATTGCGCTGACCATCGTCTTTTTACTGGCGACGGCGACCCTGTGGCCCTTTACCGTCTGGGGCGGAAACGCGGTCAGCGTGACGGTACTGGTCGCCCTGCTGGTGTGCCTGATCCCCACCACCATCGGTGGGCTCCTTTCGGCAATCGGGGTGGCGGGGATGAGCCGAATGCTGGGGGCGAATGTGATAGCCACCAGCGGTCGTGCGGTGGAAGCCGCCGGTGACGTGGATGTCTTGCTGTTGGATAAAACCGGCACCATTACCCTCGGCAACCGTCAGGCCTCCGATTTTCTGCCCGCCCAGGGGGTCGACGAAAAAACGCTGGCCGACGCCGCACAGCTTTCTTCGCTGGCAGACGAAACCCCGGAAGGTCGCAGTATCGTCATCCTCGCCAAACAGCGTTTTAATCTGCGCGTGCGTGACGTTCAGTCATTGCATGCCACCTTTGTGCCGTTTACCGCCCAAAGCCGCATGAGCGGGATCAATATTGATAACCGGATGATTCGTAAAGGCTCGGTGGATGCGATTCGTCGCCACGTTGAAGCCAACGGCGGTCAGTTCCCTGCTGATGTCGAACAAAAAGTGGATAACGTCGCCCGCCAGGGCGCCACGCCGCTGGTGGTCGTCGAAGGCGCCCGCGTGCTCGGCGTGATTGCGCTGAAAGATATCGTCAAAGGGGGAATCAAAGAACGCTTCGCCCAGTTGCGTAAAATGGGTATCAAAACGGTGATGATCACCGGTGACAACCGGCTGACGGCGGCGGCGATTGCGGCAGAAGCCGGTGTTGATGACTTTCTCGCGGAAGCCACGCCGGAAGCGAAACTGGCGCTGATCCGCCAGTACCAGGCGGAAGGGCGTCTGGTGGCGATGACCGGAGATGGCACCAACGATGCCCCCGCGCTGGCCCAGGCCGACGTGGCGGTGGCGATGAACTCGGGCACCCAGGCAGCGAAAGAAGCGGGCAACATGGTGGATCTGGACTCGAACCCCACCAAGCTGATTGAAGTGGTTCACATCGGTAAACAGATGCTGATGACGCGCGGTTCGCTGACCACGTTCAGTATCGCCAATGACGTGGCGAAGTATTTCGCGATTATTCCGGCGGCCTTTGCAACGACCTATCCGCAGTTGAATGCCCTGAACGTGATGCACCTGCATTCGCCGGATTCCGCGATCCTCAGTGCGGTCATTTTTAACGCGCTGGTCATTGTGTTTCTGATCCCGCTGGCGCTGAAAGGCGTGAGCTACAAACCGTTATCCGCGTCAGCCATGCTGCGCCGCAACTTGTGGATTTATGGTCTGGGCGGTCTTGTTGTGCCGTTTATCGGCATCAAGGTGATTGATTTACTGCTGACCCTGCTGGGTCTGGTGTGAGGTTTCTGATGACTGGTTTTCGTCCTGCATTATCTACGTTTCTGTTTCTGACGGTTATCACCGGCGGCGTTTATCCGTTGCTGACGACCACCCTGAGCCAGTGGTGGTTCCCTGACCAGGCCAACGGTTCGCTCATTCGCGAAGGTAACAGCGTGCGCGGTTCCGCGCTGATAGGCCAGGCATTTACCCGCGACGGTTATTTTCAGGGTCGTCCGTCCGCCACGGCTGAAATGCCCTATAATCCAATGGCTTCGGGTGGCAGCAATCTGGCTGTCAGTAATCCTGAGCTGGATAAACAACTGCAGAGCCGTATTGCCGCGTTGCGCGCCGCCAATCCAGAGGCCAGCCCAACGGTGCCGGTGGAACTGGTGACCGCCTCCGCCAGCGGCCTCGACAACAATCTGACGCCCGCCGCGGTGGCCTGGCAGATCCCGCGCGTCGCGAAAGCGCGTCAGCTCTCCGTTGAAGAGGTGGCGCAACAGGTTGCAAAATATACGCAAAAACCGCGGGTCAGCTTTATTGGGCAACCGGTGGTAAACATTGTTGAACTCAACCTGGCGCTGGATGCGTCACAGGGGCACTAAGCGACATGAACGACGAACCCTTGCGTCCTGACCCGGATCGCCTGCTGGAGCAGACCAGCGCCCCCCATCGGGGAAAGCTGAAAATATTTTTCGGTGCCTGTGCGGGCGTCGGCAAAACATGGGCGATGCTGGCAGAAGCGCAGCGGCTACGGGCGCAAGGGCTGGATATTTTAATCGGCGTGGTGGAAACCCACGGACGCAAAGAAACCGCCGCGCTGCTGGAGGGGCTCGCCATCCTCCCGCTCAAACGCCATGCGCATCGTGGACGGCATATCAACGAATTTGATCTCGATGCCGCCCTTGCCCGCCGTCCGGCGCTGATCCTGATGGATGAACTGGCCCACAGCAACGCGCCAGGCTCACGTCATCCCCGTCGCTGGCAGGATATTGAAGAGCTGCTCGAAGCGGGGATCGACGTTTTTACCACCGTGAACGTGCAGCATCTGGAAAGCCTGAACGACGTCGTCAGCGGCGTGACGGGGATTCACGTGCGTGAAACCGTCCCCGATCCATTCTTTGATGCGGCCGACGAAGTGGTGCTGGTCGACCTCCCTCCTGACGATCTTCGCCAGCGCCTCAACGAAGGGAAAGTCTATATCGCCGGTCAGGCAGAACGGGCTATCGAGCATTTCTTTCGCAAAGGGAATCTGATTGCCCTGCGTGAACTGGCGCTGCGCCGTACCGCCGATCGGGTAGACGACCAGATGCGAGCATGGCGCGACCGTCAGGGGGAAGAAAAAGTCTGGCATACCCGCGACGCCATACTGCTGTGCATCGGACATAATACCGGCAGCGAAAAACTGGTACGCGCGGCGGCCCGACTGGCCTCGCGACTTGGCAGCATCTGGCACGCGGTGTATGTGGAAACGCCCGCGCTGCACCAGTTACCGGAAAAACAACGCCGGGCGATCCTCAGCGCGCTGCGACTGGCCCAGGAGCTGGGCGCTGAAACCGCCACCCTTTCCGACCCTGCTGAAGAGAAAGCCGTCGTGCGTTATGCCAGAGAACATAATCTCGGCAAAATCGTCATGGGACGCCCCACCACACGCCGCTGGTGGCGCAGCGATTCCTTTGCCGAGCGGCTGGCAAAACGCGCACCGGATCTTGATCAGGTCATTGTTGCGCTGGATGAACCGCCCGCCCGCACGCTGACGCACGCCCCCGACACCCGCGCCTTTAAAGACAAGTGGCGGGTACAAATTCAGGGTTGCATCGTTGCCGCCGCACTCTGTGCCTTCACCACCCTTATTGCCATGCAGTGGCTGGTGGCCTTCGACGCCGCGAATCTGGTGATGCTGTATCTGCTGGGTGTGGTCGTGATCGCCCTCTTTTACGGTCGCTGGCCGTCGGTAGTGGCGACCGTGATTAACGTGGTCAGTTTCGACCTCTTTTTTATTGCGCCCCGCGGCACCCTCGCCGTTTCGGACGTACAGTATCTGCTGACCTTTGCCGTGATGTTAACGGTCGGTTTGGTGATTGGGAATCTGACGGCCGGGGTGCGTTATCAGGCGCGCGTCGCCCGCTACCGGGAACAACGCACCCGCCATCTTTACGAAATGTCGAAAGCGCTGGCGGTCGGGCGTAGCAGGCTGGATATCGCGACCACCAGCGAGCAGTTTATCGCCTCCACATTTCAGGCGCGCAGCCAGCTTTTACTGCCCGATGAAAACGGCAAGCTGAGGCCCCTGACGCAGCAGCAGGGCCTCACGCCCTGGGATGACGCGATCGCCCAGTGGAGCTTTGATAAGGGTCAACGTGCCGGTGCGGGAACTGACACCCTGCCCGGCGTTCCGTATCAGATCCTGCCCTTAAAAAGTGCGGATAAAACGCACGGTCTGGTGGTTGTCGAGCCGGACAACCTTCGTCAGTTGATGATCCCCGAGCAGCAGCGTCTGTTGGAAACATTTACTCTGCTGGTCGCCAGCGCCCTTGAACGTCTGATGCTCACGACCAGTGAAGAACTGGCCCGGCTCGCCAGCGAACGCGAAAGCCTGCGTAATGCTCTGCTCGCCGCGCTTTCTCACGATTTACGCACGCCGCTGACCGTGCTGTTTGGTCAGGCGGAAATCCTGACGCTCGATCTGGCGAGCGAAGGATCATCCCATGCCCGCCAGGCCAATGAGATCCGCCAGCATGTGCTCAACACCACGCGGCTGGTCAATAATCTGCTGGATATGGCGCGCATTCAGTCTGGTGGGTTTAATCTTAAGAAGGAGTGGCTGACACTGGAAGAGGTGGTGGGCAGCGCCCTGCAAATGCTGGAGCCGGGGTTAGCGCATCCGATCAATCTTTCGCTACCGGAACCGCTAACGCTTATTCACGTAGACGGCCCGCTGTTTGAACGCGTGCTGATCAATTTACTGGAAAATGCGGTTAAATACGCGGGCGCACAGGCAACCATCGGCATTGATGCCCATATTGAGGAGGATCACCTGACTCTGGATGTGTGGGACAATGGCGCTGGCATCCCGCAAGGGCAAGAGCACCGTATTTTTGATAAGTTCGCCCGCGGAAACAAAGAGTCTTCAGTCCCGGGCGTTGGGCTGGGTCTGGCGATTTGCCAGGCGATTGTCGAGGTACACGGCGGCACTATCGCTGCGCATAATCGACCGCAGGGCGGCGCCTGTTTCCGTGTTACACTGCCACAAGAATCGCCCCCTGAACTTGAAGATTTTCATGAGGATATGTGACAAACGTTCTGATTGTTGAAGATGAGCAGGCCATTCGTCGTTTTCTGCGTACCGCGCTGGAAGGCGACGGACTGCGTGTCTATGAAGCCGATACGCTGCAGCGTGGTTTACTGGAAGCCGCCACGCGAAAACCCGACCTTATCATTCTCGATCTGGGTTTACCGGATGGCGACGGCATTGATTTTATTCGCGATCTGCGCCAATGGAGCGTTATTCCCGTCATCGTGCTTTCTGCCCGCAGTGAAGAGAGCGACAAAATCGCCGCGCTGGATGCCGGCGCCGATGATTATCTGAGTAAACCCTTTGGTATTGGCGAGCTGCAGGCGCGTTTACGTGTCGCTTTACGTCGTCATTCCGCCAGCCCGTCTCCCGATCCGGTGGTCTGTTTTTCTGACGTGAAGGTGGATCTGACCGCAAGACTTGTGCATCGCGGTGAAGAAGAGATCCACCTGACCCCCATTGAATTTCGCCTGCTGGCGGTGATGTTAAATAACGCGGGCAAAGTATTAACTCAACGCCAGTTATTGAATCAGGTTTGGGGGCCGAATGCCGTCGAACATAGCCACTATCTGCGTATTTATATGGGGCATTTACGTCAGAAGCTGGAGCAGGATCCCGCCCGCCCTCGCCACTTTATTACCGAGACGGGAATCGGCTATCGGTTTATGCCATAATTAGTTCTTCATTTTTTTTAATGAACTCATTATTTAATTTCAGAAAGTATTTTCGCAAAAAAGATTATTTACGAACCCCATCCATTTGTTTTAATAATAACAAAAACAAAAAACAAACACTTCCAAAAATGAAATAACCGCCAACCCCAAAATAATCACGCCAGGCGCCTTAACATTTTCGAATTGATCGTTTTTTATTGATCCCCTTCACGGATCGCAGGAATTTATTGGATAAAATACCCAGGCTTTAAAATTTCAAATGGATGGTAAGTAAAATGGAAAATAATAATCGGATAATGCCCCATATAAGGCGAACAACTCATATTATGAAGTTCGCCCACCGTAACAGCTTCGACTTTCATTTCTTTAACGCCCGATAGGTAGTTTTTCAACGTCGGGCACATCCGCATACAGGTCTTCCTGACCCCTGCTATACGGGCTTACGCCGGTATACCCCTGTGCTCTCTCTGCTAAACCCTGTTTATCCTGCGACCGGACGGGTTAGGGTTTATTGCATCATAAGAAAAGCAATTCACTGATTTATTTATCAGCGGGTCACTATTGCTTTTTTCCGGAGATATCAGTTTCTCATTCGAGAAATTGAGGGCCTACTATTACCTAAAATAAAGAGATAACCATGTCTGAATTAAAGATTGCTGTAAGTTGTTCCTGTACTGACTATTTCGCCACACAGCGCAGCATCATTAATATCAATGAGAGTGAGTTTATTGATATAGCCGCCGTCGTGTTATCCATCGAAGATATTAAACGAGGAAAACTCGATGAAATTGACGCTACTGGCTATGGCATTCCTGTTTTTATCGCGACCGAAAATGAAGCGCGTGTCCCGGCAGAATATTTGCCGCGGATCTCGGGCGTATTCGAACATAATGAAGCCCGTACCGCCTTCTATGGCTGTCAGTTAGAAGCCGCTGCCAGCCATTATGAAACTCAACTACGCCCGCCGTTCTTTCGCGCACTGGTCGACTACGTAAATCAAGGCAACAGCGCATTTGACTGTCCAGGCCATCAGGGAGGAGAGTTCTTTCGCCGCCATCCGGCAGGGAATCAGTTCGTTGAGTACTTTGGCGAAACGCTTTTCCGCGCTGACCTGTGCAATGCCGACGTCGCAATGGGCGACCTGCTGATCCACGAAGGCGCGCCCTGCATCGCCCAGCAACATGCGGCAAACGTGTTTAACGCTGATAAAACCTACTTTGTTCTGAACGGGACATCTTCCTCCAATAAGGTCGTGCTGAATGCCCTTTTGACGCCTGGCGATTTGGTTCTTTTTGACCGTAACAACCACAAATCTAACCATCACGGCGCGTTATTGCAGGCTGGCGCAACACCGGTCTATCTGGAAACCGCACGTAATCCGTATGGCCTTATCGGCGGGATTGACGCGCACTGTTTTGAAGAACGCTATCTGCGCGAGCGGATCAACGAAGTGGCGCCACAACGCGCAAAGGAGGCGCGCCCGTTCCGCCTTGCGGTGATTCAGTTAGGGACATACGACGGAACCATTTATAACGCCCGTCAGGTGGTGGATAAGATAGGTCACCTGTGCGACTACATCCTGTTTGACTCGGCATGGGTCGGTTATGAGCAGTTCATTCCGATGATGGCCGACTGCTCTCCGTTATTGCTGGATCTGAACGAAAACTCTCCGGGTATTCTGGTCACTCAGTCTGTACACAAACAGCAGGCCGGTTTCTCCCAGACGTCGCAGATCCACAAAAAAGACAGTCATATCAAAGGGCAGCCTCGTTATGTACCGCATAAGCGTATGAACAATGCCTTTATGATGCATGCCTCCACCAGCCCGTTCTACCCGCTGTTCGCCGCCCTGGACGTCAATGCGAAAATGCATGAAGGCGTCAGCGGTCGCAATATGTGGATGAATTGTGTGGCGAACGGCATCGATGCCCGCAAATTGATTCTGGATAACTGTGACCATATTCGTCCGTTTATACCGGGACTGGTCGATGGAAAACCGTGGCAGTCTTATACCACAGAGCAGATAGCCAATGACCTACGTTTCTTCCACTTTGTGCCGGGGGAACGCTGGCACGCGTTTGAAGGTTACGCCAGGCATCAGTATTTTGTTGACCCGTGCAAACTTCTGCTCACCACCCCTGGCATCAATGCAGAGAACGGCGAATACGACGCTTTTGGCGTTCCGGCCACCATTCTCGCTAACTTCCTGCGCGAAAATGGCGTTGTTCCTGAAAAATGCGATCTCAACTCGATCCTGTTCCTGTTAACCCCCGCAGAAGATATGGCGAAGTTGCAGCAGCTTGTCGCTCTGCTGGTTCGTTTCGAAAAACTGCTGGCGTCCGATGCGCCCCTCGCCGAAGTTCTACCGTCAATCTGTAAGCAACATCAGGAACGCTATGCGGGTTACACCCTGCGTCAGTTGTGCCAGGAAATGCACGATCTCTACGCGCGCCACAACGTTAAGCAGCTTCAAAAAGAGATGTTCCGTAAATCGCATTTCCCACGCGTAAGTATGAATCCGCAGGACGCCAACTACGCCTGGCTGCGTGGCGAAGTTGAGTTCGTGCGCTTGTCCGAGGCTGAAGGTCGTATTGCGGCCGAAGGCGCGCTCCCCTACCCGCCGGGCGTGCTGTGCGTAGTCCCAGGAGAAGTCTGGGGAGGCGCGGTATTGCGCTATTTCACCGCACTGGAAGAAGGGATCAACCTGCTGCCGGGCTTCGCGCCGGAACTGCAGGGCGTGTACATCGAAGAAATTGATGGCCGTAAGCACGTGTGGTGCTACGTCATTACGCCGCGCGAAACTCAACGTGCCTTGCGAAAGGGGGATAAATAATGGGTCAGTCTAAATCCAACAAAATGGGCGTTGTCCAGCTCACTATCCTGACCATGGTCAATATGATGGGCTCAGGGATTATCATGCTGCCCACTAAACTGGCGGAAGTCGGCACCCTCTCCATTATTTCCTGGTTAGTCACCGCAGTCGGTTCGATGGCGCTGGCGTGGGCGTTCGCGAAATGCGGCATGTTCAGCCGCAAATCCGGAGGCATGGGCGGTTATGCGGAGTATGCGTTCGGCAAATCGGGCAACTTTATGGCGAACTACACCTATGGCGTCTCATTGCTGATAGCCAACGTAGCCATCGCCATTTCTGCTGTCGGCTACGGCACCGAGTTACTCGGCGCGACCCTTTCCCCTGTGCAAATCGGTCTTGCCACTGTCGGTGTGTTATGGCTCTGTACCCTCGCTAACTTTGGCGGCGCTCGCATTACCGGGCAAATCAGTAGCGTCACGGTCTGGGGGGTGATTATCCCGGTGGTCGGTCTGTGTATCATTGGCTGGTTCTGGTTTAGCCCAACGCTGTACGCAAACTCCTGGAACCCGCATCATGTGCCCTTTTTCACCGCGGTGGGGTCTTCCATCGCTATGACATTGTGGGCATTTTTGGGTCTGGAATCCGCCTGCGCCAACGCAGACGTGGTGGAAAACCCGGAGCGCAACGTCCCCATCGCGGTTCTGGGCGGTACGCTGGGCGCCGCCGTGATTTACATTGTCTCCACCAATGTGATTGCCGGGATTGTGCCGAATATGGCGTTGGCGAACTCGACCGCCCCGTTCGGTCTGGCGTTTGCGCAGATGTTCACTCCAGCGGTGGGTAAAGTGATCATGGCGCTGATGGTGATGTCCTGCTGCGGTTCACTGTTGGGCTGGCAATTTACCATCGCTCAGGTCTTTAAATCCTCTGCTGACGAAGGTTACTTTCCGAAAATCTTCTCCCGCGTGACCAAAGTGGACGCGCCGGTGCAAGGGATGCTGACGATTGTTATCATTCAGAGTGGTTTGTCGCTGATGACCATCAGTCCGTCGCTCAACGGTCAGTTCAACGTTCTGGTTAACCTGGCGGTGGTGACTAACATTATTCCGTACATTCTGTCGATGGCCGCGCTGGTTATCATTCAGCGAATGGCCAATGTGAACCCCGCCAAAGCAAAAGCGGCAAATGTCGTGGCATTCATTGGCGCGCTATACAGTTTCTATGCGCTCTATTCTTCAGGAGAGGAAGCCATGCTGTACGGTTCCATTGTGACGTTCCTTGGCTGGACGCTATATGGCCTGGTGTCCCCACGCTTTGAGCTGAAAAACAATCACAGTTAAGAAAGGCATAAAAAAGCCCGGTAGCGCGAGCGCTTACCGGGCTTACAAAAAAACACGTCAATGCGTTACGCGTTTTTCAGCACTTCACTGACGATTTCAACGGCTTCTTTCTCGATCTGTTTGCGATGTTCTTCACCGAGGAAACTTTCACAGTAGATCTTGTAAGCGTCTTCCGTACCGGACGGACGCGCGGCAAACCAGCCGTTGTCGGTCATCACTTTCAGACCGCCAATGGAGGCGCCATTACCCGGTGCCGCCGTCAGACGTGCGGTGATCGGATCGCCCGCCAGCATACTGGCGCTGACCATTTCCGGGGACAGTTTGGACAATGCCGCTTTCTGAGCGGACGTTGCACCTGCCTGCAAACGGTTATAGCTCGGCGCGCCAAAGCGAGCCGCCAGTTCGTTGTAGTGCTCCTGCGGATTTTTACCCGTGACCGCGGTGATTTCTGCCGCCAGCAGACACATGATGATGCCGTCTTTGTCAGTAGACCACGGCGTACCGTCAAAGCGCAGGAAAGAAGCGCCCGCGCTCTCTTCGCCACCAAAACCGAAGCTGCCGTCAAACAGACCGTCAACAAACCATTTGAAACCGACCGGCACTTCCACCAGTTTACGGCCCAAATCATTCACCACACGGTCAATCATCGCAGAAGACACCAGCGTTTTACCGACGGCGACATCGTTGCCCCACTGCGGACGATGCTGGAACAGGTAGTTGATGGCAACCGCCAGGTAATGGTTCGGGTTCATCAGCCCTGCTGGCGTGACGATACCGTGACGGTCATAGTCCGGATCGTTGGCAAACGCCAAATCGAACTTATCACGCAGCGCCAGCAGACCCGCCATCGCACACTCGGAGGAGCAGTCCATACGGATCGCGCCGTCTTTATCCAGGTGCATAAAGCGGAAAGTCTGATCAACCTGATCGTTGACGATGGTCAGGTTGAGTTTGTAATGCGCGGCAATACGTTTCCAGTATTCGATACCAGAACCGCCCAGCGGATCGACGCCCAGCGTCAGGCCCGCTTTTTGAATCGCCGCCATATCGACGATATCCGCCAGCCCTTCAACGAACGGCTGCACCAGATCCTGCTCTGTTACATGACCGGAGCGCATTGCTGCATCCAGTGAAATGCGCTTCACGCCTTTCAGGCCATCCGCGAGCAGCGCGTTAGCCCGGTCTTCCACCACTTTGGTGACGTTGGTATCTGCCGGGCCGCCATTGGGCGGATTGTATTTAATGCCGCCATCTTCCGGTGGGTTGTGGGACGGCGTAATCACGATGCCGTCAGCCAGCGGGCCGCCTTTTTTGTTGTGGACCAGGATAGCATTCGAAACCGCAGGCGTCGGCGTAAAGCCGTTGTTTTCCTGAACAATGACATCGACGCCGTTTGCCGCCAGCACTTCCAGAACGGAAATAAAGGCAGGTTCAGACAGCGCGTGAGTATCTTTACCCACATAGCAAGGGCCAGTAATGCCGTTTTTCGCACGCTCTTCCGCAATCGCCTGGGCAATGGCCAGAATGTGCAGTTCATTAAAACTATGACGACCGGCGCTGCCGCGATGCCCGGACGTTCCGAACTTCACCGCGTGCTCCGCATTCCCTGCTTCCGGTTTCAATACATAGTATTGCGCCGTCAGTTGGGCGACATTAATTAAATCACTCTGTTGCGCAGGCTGACCTGCACGCTTGTGGATTGCCATTAGCCTGGTCCTTTTAATGCAACGATTAGATTGTTCCGCAAACCTTTTCAATCAATTCCGCAGGGAATTGCATTGATTGCATGATGTGTTCAATCATGCTGCATTTACGGCCGGTGTTGGTGTTGGTGATCACCCAATACGGCGTGCCTGGCACGTGTTTCGGCTTGGTTTGATTACCATTTTTCAGCAGGGTCTGCTCGTCGGGCGCAAAGTATACGCGCGTACGACCGTGCAACGATTCCGTCGCCTCAGCAAACGCGTTGTGATCCAGTGAGTAAAGTGTAGACAGTACCAGCATAAAGCGATTTACCGCTTTCTTCTGCTCCGCATATTCATCGGAAAGCAGAAGTTCACGCATGGCGCGCACTTTATCTTTTACGGGGTTGACCGGCTTCGCTTCAACGATAGCGGGTTGCGCGATGCGCACCTCTTTCGCCGCCGGAGTGACAGGCTGTGATGCGGCGGAAAATTTCAACATACGCCGTAAAATGTCGGATGCGCTCTCGCCGATATGCTTGGTGTGGCTGGCAATATAGCTATAGAGTTCATCATCAACTTCAATCGTTTTCATCTTAATCCAGTGCGGTGTCTTATCTGAATACAAGTCGTTGGGATTATAGGGGCAAATCCCAACAGCGGATAGCGTCAAGCCAGGCTGTCTGAAAAACTCGGAGTTACCGTAGTTGTTGCAGCCCCGTGGCAGAATGGTCAACATAATACCCTAACCCGACAGAGCGAAAAAAAGAACTTTGCCATGAAATTGAACATCCGAGCGCAATCTGCACAAAAGCTGCACAATAATTCTCCCATCGTCCTTGTTCACGGCTTGTTTGGTAGCCTTGATAACCTCGGCATCCTGGCGCGCGATCTGGTACAGGATCACGACATCATCCAGGTTGATATGCGAAACCACGGTCTTTCTCCCCGTTCAGCAGAGATGAATTACCCGGCGATGGCGCAGGATCTGCTGGATACTCTGGACGCCGCGGGTATCGAAAAGGCCACCTTTATTGGTCACTCAATGGGCGGGAAAGCCGTGATGGCGCTGACCGCACTGGCGCCGGATCGTATCCACCAACTGGTGGCGATTGATATTGCGCCGGTTGATTATCAGGTGCGCCGTCACGATGAGATCTTTGCTGCGATCAACGCCGTGACCGAATCGGACGCGCAAACGCGCCAGCAGGCGGCGGCCGTCATGCGCCAGCACCTCCAGGAAGAAGGCGTTATCCAGTTTTTGTTAAAGTCGTATGTCGATGGCGAGTGGCGCTTTAACGTGCCCGTATTGTGGGAGCAGTACCCGCATATCGTGGGATGGGAAACCATTCCCGCTTGGAATCATCCGGCGCTGTTTATTCCTGGCGGGAATTCGCCTTACGTCACCGAAGCCTATCGTCACGATTTACTGACGCAATTTCCTCAGGCCCGGGCGCATGTGATTGCGGGTGCCGGCCATTGGGTGCATGCAGAAAAACCAGATGCCGTGCTCCGCGCGATACGCCGGTATCTGGCGGAAAAGGCTAACTGATTAAAAACTCAGCGTCCGCGCGCGATTACGTGCGTGGACGTTGGCGTGCCTCACTCGCTGATGTATGATGGCGCGCTATCCATCCGGGCAGACGCCTGGCTGATTGTTTCCCCGAAGTCACCAAAATCATGGCCAAAGAACAAACGGACCGTACGACATTAGATCTGTTCGCGCACGAGCGTCGCCCGGGACGACCCAAAACCAATCCGCTTTCGCGTGATGAACAGCTACGCATTAATAAGCGTAATCAGCTTAAACGCGACAAGGTTCGTGGGCTTAAGCGTGTCGAACTGAAGCTTAATGCTGATGCCGTGGATGCGCTGAATGAACTGGCGGAAGCACGCAATATGAGCCGCAGTGAGCTCATTGAAGAGATGCTGACAAACCAGCTTATCTCGCTGCGTGGCCAGGGGTCTGTCTGAATTTCTGCTCTAAATCATAAATCGTGTAGCACAGAGTGCAGTCCTGCGTGTTTGCTGTTTCCGCATGCCTGACTGATCTGCTATCATTGCCCTTATCCGTGGGCAATACGCCACCACCATTTCAATAAGTTTCAAGAGGTTATTTTACTCATGGCAATCACTGGCATCTTTTTCGGCAGCGACACCGGTAATACCGAAAATATCGCAAAAATGATTCAAAAACAGCTTGGTAAAGACGTTGCCGATGTTCATGACATTGCGAAAAGCAGTAAAGAAGACCTGGAAGGGTATGACATTCTGCTGTTAGGTATTCCGACCTGGTACTACGGTGAAGCACAGTGCGACTGGGATGACTTCTTCCCTACCCTCGAAGACATTGATTTCAATGGTAAACTGGTGGCTCTGTTTGGTTGTGGCGATCAGGAAGACTACGCAGAGTACTTCTGCGATGCGCTGGGCACCATCCGCGACATTATCGAACCACGCGGCGCAACCATCGTAGGCCACTGGCCGACAGCAGGCTATCACTTCGAAGCCTCCAAAGGTCTTGCTGATGACGATCATTTTGTCGGTCTGGCTATCGACGAAGACCGTCAGCCGGAATTGACCGCTGAGCGCGTTGAAAAATGGGTTAAACAGATTTCCGCCGAACTGCATCTCGACGAAATCATCAACGCCTGATTTCGTGCGGCGCAGAAATCATCTGCGCCGCATCAATAGATAAAACCAATCAAAATAATTGCTACAAATTTGTAACTTTCCTGCCCATCCCTGTACAATGTTCGGGTGTTATTCTGGTATTGCACAGTGTGATTGTCGGCAGTACCACGTTTTGATTAATATTATTTGCCCGAGGCTTGCAGTTTTCATTTAGACATGGCAGTTCTATAATGATACGCATTCTCTCAAGTGCAATTTCTGTCACTTCTTTAATGAAGTGAATCGTTTAGCAACAGGACAGATTCCGCATGACTGACAACAATACCGCATTAAAGAAGGCTGGCCTGAAAGTAACGCTTCCTCGTTTAAAAATTCTGGAAGTTCTTCAGGAACCGGAAAACCATCACGTCAGTGCGGAAGATTTGTATAAGCGTCTGATCGACATGGGTGAAGAAATTGGTCTGGCGACCGTGTATCGCGTGCTGAACCAGTTCGATGACGCCGGTATCGTGACTCGCCACAATTTTGAAGGCGGCAAATCCGTTTTTGAGCTGACCCAACAGCATCATCATGATCATCTTATTTGCCTCGATTGTGGCAAAGTGATCGAGTTCAGCGATGATTCTATCGAAGCGCGTCAGCGTGAGATTGCGACTAAACACGGTATTCGTTTAACTAACCATAGCCTCTATCTTTACGGTCACTGCGCTGAAGGCGATTGCCGCGAAGACGAGCATGCGCACGACGCAAAGTAATGCTCCCGCCTAAAGAGCCAACCACCCGGTTGGCTTTTTTATGCCCATAAAAAAGACCTGCTATCAAAGCAGGTCTTTTCGCTTCCGCTAAGTCCATTTACTGTACTGTGTTCTTACTGCGAATTTCTTTCCAGATTTTATCGCAATCGGCTTGTACCGCCTGACCATTGCCTGTACGTGTTGCCTGAATGCATTGCTGGTAATCCAGTACCCGCACGCTCTCTTCGTTAGCAAACTGCTTATGCTGGTCTTCTTTTTTCAGCACATTTAATACGCTTTGGCAGGCTTCGATTTTTTCCGGTGAACCTTGCGCGGTGTTAATACATGCGCTGTATGCCTCTTTAAGGCGGCTGTCTTCCTTGGGTGCAGGAGATTGCGCGCAGGCCACCAGCCCTGACGTCATAATGGCGATGAGTAACATTTTTTTCATACAACAGTCCTCAACGACGCGGCAGAGATATACCCTGCCGCGACTGGCATCAGAAAATAGTGAATGGGGCGATAACCATGAACTTCACGTCACGCTCATCCTGGAAGATGTTGCCATAACCGCCGCTCCAGCTTGGGATATTGGAGTGGTTGTCATACTCGGTGAAGTGCAGTTTAAACATGGTGCCTTTGGCACGTCCTTCCTGCATGGTATAAACCGCATCAAGACTGTAGGAAGATTCTTCGATGGTTTGGTTTTTGTCGTAGAACGCATCCGGGTTGCTCTGCCAGGTAGCCGGTTTTGCATCCCAGGCGTAGACGTACGACGCACCCAGTGCCATGCCTGGCAGATTCCAGTTCTTCAGGTCATACATCGCGCCGAAGAAGACCGCTTTTTCGCCGTTGGCGTTAAAGTCGGAACGGTTATCCCACCAGACATCCAGACGACCGTTAGAGGAAGCGTAGGTCGGCGTCATACGCTGTAAGAAGTAACCCTGCTGCCCGTCCGCTTTAACCCAGGTTCCTTCCAGACGCAGATCGACCACTTCCGCCACTTTGTAACCGAAAGTCAGTGCCTGCAACCATGCGGTGCCGTCATAGATGTCGTTCACACTGCGGTCATCAACTTTATCGCGTGCGCCGTAGAACTGGTAACTGGTGGTAAATGGATTCCCGCCCAGATCGAATTTGTAACTGGCTTTGGCAAAGTACTGATCGACATAGCCCTCAGACTGGCCAAAGGCAGCCTCAAGAATAAGGTCATTTTTGAAATCGTATTTTGCGCCAACGGAGTGGAGATAATCGACTTTGGTCTTTTTATCCGCCTGATAGAATTTATCGACTTCAATGTGCCACGGCGCTTTATATTCGTTGGCCCACATGTAGGAGAAGCTCAACGCGCCCGCATCGCCATAGTCAAAGTTGGCTCCGGCTTCTGCCCCTTGATAGGTGCCCGGCATAAAGCTCCAGTGCGGCGCTAACAGCGTCTGTCCGGTTGGCTGAATATAACCGGCACGTGCCCAGGTCGGGCCATATTTAAATTTTGCAGCGGCTTTATACAGGCTGACCCCACTCTTATCGCCAGAGTAATCTTCGTCATAGCCTTTATTTTTTTTCGAGAATGCAATTTCGTTAGGGTGCCCGCTGTCGTCGCTTTCTGCCATTTCAATTGCGGTAAACGCCGCAATATCCAGACCGAACATATCCGCTGCATAACCCGACTGGAAATCCAGGTTGGCGTTCCAGGTCGCGTGTGAAAGGTTGGTTTTGTATTTGTCTTCATCCGTGACGTCTTTACGGTCACGCTCACGCTGCCAGTAATAGATACCGCCAGTTAAGGTCGAATCGTCGATAAAGCCCGCGGCGCTTGCCTGCGGCGCAACCATCCAACCCGACATTGCTGTGATACCGGCGATAGCCAGCGCCAGCGTACTACGTTTGCCACTAAACGTACGCATATGTTAATCCTCTTTGACGTATAAAATGCTGCCGCCAAAGGCGAACAGCTAAAAACAAAAATTAAAAATAGCGCTGAGAAAACCTCATTGACTACAGTGAACAGACTATTTTTCGCGACGCGAATTATCAATCTCTTTCTGTAACCAGTATGTAATAATATGAGCGACCGCACATATTTCATTGCTTTTTGTTACATATTCACCAAATGCGAAAAATTATCATCAAAATGAAAAATACCATTGTTTTCCATGAAGATGAAAACGTTTACCGCCTTCAATTTAGCCACGCCAAAATTTCTTAGCACTTTCATCAAAAAATCGTTTATTAGATTAATTATTTTTTAAACGTAATTAATTCGCTCCGCAAACAGAGGATCTAACGGAAATTAGGCGAAAAAAAACGCCGCGAAGCGCGGCGTTAGTCGGGTGGGATGGTGTCGAGTGGCTTATTCGCCGACTTTAGCCCATGTATCACGTAAACCGACAGTACGGTTAAATACCAGTTTGTCAGCCGTTGCATGGCGGCTGTCGAGGCAGAAGTATCCTTCACGCTCGAACTGGAAGGCTTTACCCGCAACCGCAGCCTTCAGCGACGGTTCTGCAAAGCCCTGTTTAATAACCAGCGAATCAGGGTTCATCGCCGACAGGAAATCTTCTACCGCGCCCGGGTTCGGTACGCTGAAAAGGCGATCGTACAGACGAATTTCAACCGGCAATGCGTGCGCGGCACTCACCCAGTGAATAACGCCTTTTACTTTACGACCGTCAGCCGGATCTTTGCTCAGGGTGTCTGCATCGTAGGTACAGAAGATGGTGGTGATATTACCTTGTGCATCTTTCTCTACACGCTCTGCTTTGATCACGTAAGCGTTACGCAAACGGACTTCTTTTCCCATCACCAGACGTTTGTACTGCTTGTTGGCTTCTTCGCGGAAGTCAGCACGATCGATCCAGATCTCGCCGCTGAACGGAACTTCACGGCTGCCCATTTCCGGTTTGTTCGGATGGTTAGGCATGGTGACCATTTCGCTTTCGCCCTGGTAGTTTTCGATAACCAGTTTTACCGGGTCGATAACCGCCATTGCGCGCGGGGCGTTTTCGTTGAGATCTTCACGAATGCAGGATTCCAGCGATGCTATCTCAATGGTGTTGTCCTGCTTGGTGATGCCGATACGTTTGCAAAACTCACGAATAGCGGCAGCAGTGTAACCACGGCGACGCAGACCAGAAATCGTCGGCATGCGCGGGTCATCCCAGCTTTCTACGTGCTTTTCCATCACCAGCTGATTCAGCTTACGTTTGGACATCACGGTGTATTCCAGGTTCAGGCGCGAGAATTCGTACTGGCGCGGGTGAACCGGGATCGTGATGTTGTCCAGTACCCAGTCGTACAGGCGACGGTTGTCCTGGAATTCCAGCGTACACAAGGAGTGCGTAATGCCTTCCAGCGCATCGCTGATGCAGTGGGTGAAGTCGTACATCGGGTAGATGCACCACTTGCTGCCCGTCTGATGATGATCGGCAAATTTAATGCGATACAACACCGGATCGCGCATGACGATAAACGGTGAAGCCATATCAATTTTGGCGCGCAGACACGCTTTACCTTCTTCAAAACCGCCAGCCCGCATTTTCTCAAACAGCGCGAGGTTCTCTTCTACGCTGCGATCGCGGAACGGGCTGTTTTTGCCAGGCGCTGTCAGCGTGCCGCGGTATTCGCGGATCTCATCAGCCGACAATTCGTCAACATAGGCCAGGCCTTTGTTGATAAGCTCAATGGCATACGCATACAGCTGATCAAAGTAATCTGAGGAGTAGCAGATGTCGCCAGACCAGTTGAAGCCCAACCATTGCACATCGTTCTTAATAGACTCTACGTATTCGATATCTTCTTTTACCGGGTTGGTATCATCGAAACGCAGGTTGCATTGACCCTGGTAATCTTGCGCGATACCAAAGTTCAGGCAGATAGACTTAGCGTGACCAATGTGCAGGTAACCATTGGGTTCCGGCGGAAAACGGGTATGAACTGTGGTGTGCTTACCACTGGCCAGATCTTCATCGATGATCTGACGAATAAAGTTAGTCGGGCGGGCTTCAGCCTCACTCATCGTGGATTCCTCAAAGCGTAAACAACGTATAACGGCATATGATCTTATAAGCCGGACAGACTGACAACCTTTAGTTACTTAAAATACGTAACAGACTGACATTATGGGATCAATTGCTGCAAAAAAAAGCGGCGGAGGTTTCCCCCCGCCGCTCAGGCTGTTTGCTTCGTTGTATTTTGCCGGACGCCGACGCTTGCGCCTTATCCGGCCTTACGAGCGATTACTTGCCTTTAATCTCATACAGCGCCGTTTGACCTGCAACGACGTGTCCTTCCGCTTTCACAACCAGCCCACCAAAATCATCGATGTTGCTGCAAACGACGGGGCTTATCATTGAGCGCGCATTCGCATTCAGGTACGCCAGATCCATTTCCAGAATCGGCTGTCCGGCAACGACTTCAGCACCCTCTTCCACCAGACGCTTGAAGCCCTGGCCACCCAACGCAACAGTATCGATACCCATATGGACAACGATTTCCGCACCTTTTTCTGTTTCCAGGCAGAATGCGTGGTTGGTGTTGAAGATTTTCACGATGGTGCCCGCAGCCGGGGAAACCACGGTTTTATCCGTTGGTTTTACCGCGACGCCATCGCCGACGGCTTTACTGGCGAACGCTTCATCAGGAACCTGATCCAGTGCCACAACATCACCGGTAACCGGAGACACCAGCTCAGCGATAGTCACGGTATTCAAAACGGCCTGCGGTTTCGCGACCGGAGCCGCTGCGGCTGGCGCTGCGTCAACAGAGGCTGCTGCGACCGGCCCCGTAGTTTTCATGGCGTTAGCGATTTTCTCAGCCACAAAGCCCACGATAATCTGTACGCTGGTTTTGTTCAGGCGAATCACACCAGAAGCCCCCAGGCGTTTTGCCATCGCTTCGTTCACCAGCGAAGAGTCTTTCACATTCAGACGCAGACGAGTGATACACGCATCGATACCAGTCAGGTTGTCAGAGCCACCCACCGCAGCGATATACTGACGCGCCAGACCGGCAACATCCTGGTCTTTGTCGGCGCTGACATTCACGTCCTGACCATCGGCTTCGCTACCGGCAACCGCCAGCTCACGACCCGGAGTCATCAGGTTGAATTTGGTGATAGTGAAGCGGAACACCACATAGTAGATTGCGAAGAACACCAGACCCTGCGGGATCAGCATCCACCAGTGCGTCGCCAGCGGGTTACGGGAAGAAAGCACCATATCCACCAGACCCGCACTGAAACCGAAACCGGCAATCCAGTGCATAGAGGCCGCGATGAAGACAGAAATCCCGGTCAGAGCGGCGTGAATAACATACAGAACCGGCGCAACGAACATGAAGGAGAATTCCAGCGGCTCGGTGATCCCGGTGAAAAACGCAGCGAATGCGCCCGCCATCATGATACCCAGCACTTTCGCCTTGTTCTCAGGACGCGCGCAGTGGTAGATAGCCAGCGCTGCACCCGGCAGGCCGAACATCATGATTGGGAAGAAGCCCGCCTGGTAACGACCGGTAATACCCACAACCGCTTTGCCCGCGTCAATAGACTGCGCGCCGCCGAGGAAGTTAGGAATGTCGTTAATGCCCGCCACGTCGAACCAGAATACGGAGTTCAGCGCGTGGTGCAGACCCACCGGAATCAGCAAGCGGTTGAAGAAGGCGTAGACGCCCGCGCCAACGGAACCCAGTTTCTGGATGTGTTCACCGAAGTTCACCAGACCGTCGAAGATAATCGGCCAGATAAACATCATGATGAAGGCAACAATGATCATCACAAAGGAGGTCAGAATCGGCACCAGACGACGGCCGCTGAAGAAGGAGAGCGCTTTCGGTAACTCAACGCCGCTGAAGCGGTTGTACAGCTCAGCAGAGATGATACCCACCAGAATCCCCACGAACTGGTTGCTGATTTTACCGAACGCGGCTGGAACCTGGTCCGCCGGGATCTTCTGAATCATCGCAACCGCCGCCGGAGAACACAGCGTGGTCAACACAAGGAAACCCACAAAACCGGTCAGCGCCGCAGCACCGTCTTTATCTTTGGACATACCGTAAGCGACACCAATCGCAAACAGTACGGACATGTTATCGATGATTGCGGAACCTGATTTAATGAAGAACGCCGCTACCGCGTTGTCTCCACCCCAACCCACGGGATCAATCCAGTACCCTACACCCATCAATATTGCTGCCGCAGGCAGCGTGGCCACCGGCACCATAAGCGCGCGGCCAACCTTTTGTAAATAACCTAGAATACTCACTTTATTCCCCCTATGAGACCCCGTTTAAGGCGCGTTCTCAGCTGTGTTTTTATTGTGTCACTATCTTAGTGGTTCACTGGCATTCTGAGTGTGTGAAAATTTAATTCGTATCGCAAATTAAAAGCATGTTTTTTGTGAGTCCAGTCACCAAATATCGTTAAAACCACTCCCTTATACTGGCTAACTGCGAAAACTTATTTTATCATTCAAAAAATCAAGACGGATTGACTCTTGCTGATACAAAACCAGGTTACGCTTGACTATGTACCCATACTCAATCCGCCAACGTCTACATATACATTTGAGGTGAAGAATGAGACTGATCCCCCTGAATACCGCTGAACAAGTCGGCAAATGGGCTGCTCGCCATATCGTTAACCGTATTAATGCATTCAAGCCGACGGCGGATCGTCCGTTTGTTTTGGGTCTGCCTACCGGTGGCACGCCATTGACCGCCTATAAAGCATTAGTTGAAATGCACAAAGCGGGCCAGGTCAGCTTCAAGCATGTTGTGACGTTCAATATGGACGAATATGTTGGCCTTCCGAAAGAGCACCCGGAAAGCTATCATAGCTTCATGCACCGTAACTTCTTTGATCACGTTGATATTCCAGCAGAAAACATCAACCTTCTCAATGGTAACGCGGCGGATATTGATGCTGAATGTCGTCAGTATGAAGAAAAAATCCGCGCTTACGGTAAAATCCACCTGTTTATGGGCGGCGTAGGCAACGACGGTCATATCGCGTTTAACGAACCGGCCTCTTCTCTGGCTTCCCGCACGCGTATCAAAACATTGACCCATGACACTCGCGTGGCAAACTCGCGCTTCTTTGATGGCGATGTCAGCCAGGTGCCTAAATATGCGCTGACGGTGGGTGTGGGTACGCTGCTCGACGCAGAAGAAGTGATGATTCTGGTGCTGGGCCATCAGAAAGCGCAGGCGCTCCAGGCGGCGGTAGAAGGCAACGTCAACCACATGTGGACCATTAGCTGTCTGCAACTGCACCCGAAAGCTGTTGTGGTGTGCGATGAGCCTTCCACCATGGAGCTGAAAGTTAAGACGCTGAAATACTTCAACGAGTTAGAAGCCGAAAATATTAAAGGTCTGTAATTGTATCCCCGCCCTGATGAGCGTGTTGCAGGGCGGTATTTTTTGAAATCGGGGGTCGGAATGTATGCTTTAACCCAGGGCCGGATTTTTACCGGTCACGAAATTCTTGATGACCATGCGATTGTTGTCGCCAATGGCCTGATTGAAAGAGTCTGTCCAGTGGCTGAACTGCCGCCGGAAATCGAGCAACGCTCGCTGAATGGGGCCATCCTCTCCCCCGGTTTTATCGACGTACAGTTAAATGGTTGTGGCGGCGTGCAGTTTAACGATACCGCAGAAGCGGTGAGCGTTGAAACGCTGGAAATTATGCAAAAAGCCAATGAACGTTCTGGCTGCACCAGCTATCTGCCAACGCTTATCACCACCAGTGATGACCTGATGAAACAGGGCGTTCGCGTCATGCGTGAATACCTGGCGAAATATCCGCATCAGGCCTTAGGTCTGCATCTTGAAGGCCCATGGTTGAATCTGGTCAAAAAAGGGACGCATAACCCGGGTTTTGTCCGCAAGCCTGACGCTGCGCTGGTTGATTTCCTGTGCGATAATGCCGACGTCATCACCAAAGTCACCCTGGCGCCAGAAATGGTTCCCGCTGACGTGATCACAAAACTGGCAGACGCAGGGATTGTGGTTTCTGCCGGACATTCCAACGCAACGTTGAAAGAAGCGAAAGCCGGTTTCCGCGCGGGGATTACCTTCGCCACTCATCTGTATAACGCCATGCCGTACATTACGGGTCGTGAGCCAGGTCTGGCGGGTGCAATCCTGGATGAAGCTGACATTTATTGTGGCGTGATCGCCGATGGCTTGCATGTCGATTATGCCAACATCCGTAACGCCAAACGCCTGAAAGGCGACAAACTGTGTCTGGTGACAGATGCAACAGCACCGGCAGGCGCAAACATTGAACAGTTCATTTTTGCTGGTAAAACAATATACTACCGCAATGGACTCTGTGTGGATGAGAACGGAACGCTGAGCGGTTCATCTTTAACCATGATTGAAGGTGTCCGTAATCTGGTCGAACATTGTGGTATCGCACTCGATGAAGTTCTGCGCATGGCGACCCTCTACCCTGCCCGTGCGATTGGTGTAGACCAACAGCTCGGCAGCATTGCACCGGGTAAAGTGGCCAACCTGACCGCATTCACACACGACTTTAAAATCATCAAGACCATCGTTAATGGCAACGAGGTCGTTACTGAGTAAGAAAACGTATGACACCTGGCGGACAAGCTCAAATAGGTAATGTTGATCTCGTAAAACAGCTTAACAGCGCGGCCGTTTACCGCCTGATTGATCAGCATGGGCCCATCTCGCGAATTCAGATTGCCGAGCAAAGCCAGCTTGCCCCCGCCAGCGTAACGAAAATTACGCGGCAACTTATTGAACGCGGGCTGATCAAAGAAGTTGATCAGCAGGCCTCTACCGGGGGCCGCCGCGCCATCTCTATCATCACAGAAACCCGTAACTTCCATGCGATTGGCGTGCGTCTGGGTCGTCACGACACCACGCTGACCCTCTACGACCTGAGCAGTAAAGTCCTGGCAGAAGAGCATTACCCGCTCCCAGAACGTACGCAGGAAACGCTGGAATTTGCCCTGCTCAATACCATTGAGACTTTTATTGAAAGCTGCCAGCGTAAAATCCGCGAACTGATCGCCATTTCGGTGATCCTGCCGGGGCTTGTCGACCCCGAAAGCGGTGTCATCCGCTATATGCCCCATATTCAGGTCGAAAACTGGGGACTGGTTGAAGCGCTGGAAAAACGTTTTCATGTTACCTGCTTCGTCGGCCATGATATCCGTAGCCTGGCGCTGGCTGAGCACTATTTTGGCGCAAGCCAGGATTGTGAAGACTCTATTCTGGTGCGCGTACACCGCGGCACCGGGGCGGGGATCATCTCCAATGGCCGAATTTTTATTGGTCGTAATGGTAATGTCGGCGAAATCGGCCACATCCAGGTTGAACCGCTCGGTGAACGCTGCCACTGCGGTAACTTTGGCTGTCTGGAAACCATCGCCGCCAACGCCGCCATTGAACATCGCGTACATAATTTGTTGAAGCAAGGCTATCAGAGCCGCGTTCCGCTGGACGACTGCACCATCAAAACCATCTGCAAGGCGGCCAATAAAGGCGATAGCCTGGCCGCCGAGGTTATTGAGCACGTTGGCCGCCATCTGGGAAAAACTATCGCTATTGCGATAAACTTGTTTAATCCGCAAAAAATTGTCATTGCTGGTGAGATAACAGAAGCCGACAAAGTCCTGCTGCCGGCGATTGAAAGCTGCATTAACACTCAGGCATTGAAAGCATTTCGTAAAAATCTGCCCGTTGTGCGTTCGACGCTGGATCACCGCTCCGCCATTGGCGCATTTGCGCTGGTAAAACGCGCCATGCTTAACGGCATTTTGCTTCAACATTTGCTGGAAAATTAATGCGCTTTTATAGTATCGGATTCATAACAATTTCCCTGGGTAGTTCATGACCATCAAAAATGTCATTTGTGATATCGACGGCGTGCTAATGCACGACAACATTGCCGTACCCGGTGCGGCAGAATTTTTGACGGGTATTCTGGAAAAAGGCCTGCCGTTAGTGCTGCTGACCAATTACCCCTCCCAAACCGGACAAGACCTGGCGAATCGCTTTGCCACCGCAGGTGTGAATGTGCCTGACAGCGTCTTTTATACTTCCGCAATGGCGACGGCCGATTTCCTGCGTCGTCAGGAAGGCAAGAAAGCCTACGTTGTGGGTGAAGGCGCGCTGATTCACGAATTGTATAAAGCAGGCTTTACCATTACCGACGTTAACCCGGACTTCGTGATCGTCGGTGAAACCCGTTCCTATAACTGGGAAATGATGCATAAAGCGGCCTTCTTTGTTGCCAATGGCGCCCGCTTTATCGCCACCAACCCGGACACCCACGGTCGCGGTTTTTATCCGGCCTGTGGCGCACTGTGCGCAGGTATTGAGAAAATCTCCGGTCGCAAGCCGTTTTATGTGGGCAAACCGAGTCCGTGGATCATCCGTGCCGCGTTAAACAAGATGCAGGCACATTCCGAAGAAACGGTGATTGTTGGCGATAATCTGCGTACCGACATCCTTGCTGGTTTCCAGGCGGGGCTCGAAACAATTCTGGTGTTGTCTGGCGTCTCCACGCTTGACGATATCGACAGCATGCCGTTCAGACCAAGCTGGATCTACCCGTCCGTGGCCGAGATCGACGTTATCTGAAAACGACGCCATGCCTGATAACACGTTGCTTATCAGGCCAACGATTCGCACTTCGCTGTTCGCCGGATAAGGCATTTACGCCGCTATCCGGCAAAGCTCCGTTTAATAAAATCGCCATAAAATTGCCGATTCATCAATAAACACGCTCATCACGTAATCTTTTTTCACTAATCCACAATGCCTATTGCATTTTTTCTTATCTGACCGGCAATTCACTTGCACCCTCCCCTGCTTTGCGGCATTTTCTTTATCAAGCAAACACAAAAAGCACCACGCAACAGAGTAACGGAGAAGGTTATGTGTTCTATTTTCGGCGTATTCGATATCAAAACAGACGCAGTTGAACTGCGTAAAAAAGCCCTCGAACTGTCACGTCTGATGCGTCATCGCGGGCCGGACTGGTCTGGCATTTATGCCTGCGACAACGCGATCCTGGCGCATGAACGTCTGTCAATTGTTGACGTGAACGCCGGTGCCCAGCCACTGTATAACGAGAAGAAAACGCACATTCTGGCCGTAAACGGTGAAATTTATAACCATCAGGCGCTGCGTGCAGAATATGGCGATCGCTATACCTTCCAGACCGGTTCCGACTGTGAAGTGATCCTTGCGCTGTATCAGGAGAAAGGGGCGCAATTCCTTGACGATCTGCAAGGCATGTTTGCCTTTGCGCTGTACGACAGCGAGAAAGATGCTTACCTGATTGGTCGTGACCATCTTGGCATCATCCCTCTTTATATGGGACACGACGAACACGGCAACCTGTACGTCGCCTCCGAAATGAAAGCACTGGTTCCGGTATGCCGCACCATCAAAGAGTTCCCGGCGGGCAGTTATCTGTGGAGCAAAGACGGGGAAATCTGCCAGTACTATCAGCGCGACTGGTTCGATTTTGATGCGGTAAAAGAGAACGTTACCGACAAGAATGAACTGCGCCAGGCCCTGGAAGACGCGGTCAAAAGCCACCTGATGTCAGACGTACCTTATGGCGTACTGCTCTCCGGTGGTCTGGATTCATCGGTCATTTCCGCTATCACCAAGAAATATGCCGCGCGCCGTGTGGAAGATGACGAACGTTCTGAAGCCTGGTGGCCACAGTTGCACTCCTTTGCCGTCGGACTCGAAGGTGCGCCGGATCTGAAAGCCGCGCAGGACGTGGCAAACCATCTGGGCACGGTTCACCACGAAATCCATTTCACGGTACAGGAAGGTCTGGATGCGATCCGTGATGTGATTTATCACATCGAAACTTACGATGTCACCACCATTCGCGCCTCAACGCCGATGTATTTAATGTCGCGTAAAATCAAAGCGATGGGCATTAAAATGGTACTGTCCGGTGAAGGTTCTGACGAAGTATTCGGCGGCTATCTCTATTTCCACAAAGCGCCGAATGCCAAAGAATTGCATGAAGAGACGGTACGTAAACTGCAAGCATTGCATATGTTTGACTGCGCGCGCGCCAACAAAGCGATGTCAGCCTGGGGCGTAGAAGCACGCGTCCCGTTCCTGGATAAAAAATTCCTTGATGTGGCAATGCGCATCAACCCACAGGACAAAATGTGCGGCAACGGTAAAATGGAAAAACATGTCCTGCGCGAATGTTTTGAGTCTTACCTGCCGGCAAGCGTCGCGTGGCGTCAGAAAGAGCAATTCTCGGATGGCGTGGGTTATAGCTGGATCGACACGCTGAAGGAAGTGGCCGCAGAACAGGTGTCTGACCAACAACTGGAAACCGCCAGCTTCCGCTTCCCGTACAACACGCCGTCCTCTAAAGAAGCGTACTTGTACCGCGAGATTTTTGAAGAGCTGTTCCCACTGCCAAGCGCCGCAGAATGTGTGCCTGGCGGCCCGTCCGTCGCCTGTTCCTCTGCGAAAGCGATTGAGTGGGATGAAGCGTTCAAAACCATGAACGATCCCTCCGGTCGTGCGGTGGGCGTGCACCAGTCTGCCTATAAGTAAGCGAAAAGTGTAAAAAGAGCCCTCAGGGGCTCTTTTTTATATTGTAATAAACCTTACAAAAACGATTAATAACCAATAATTGCCGAATATTGCGCCACGCTGTTCGCAACCTAACCAAACAGTCACATTCCGGCCATTTTCAATGAAAAAGGGGTTGACGCTTCAAGGCTCAATACGCATAATGCGCCCCGCAACGCCGATAAGGTAACGCGAAAAAAAGATGGCTACGTAGCTCAGTTGGTTAGAGCACATCACTCATAATGATGGGGTCACAGGTTCGAATCCCGTCGTAGCCACCATCTTTTTTGCGGGAGTGGCGAAATTGGTAGACGCACCAGATTTAGGTTCTGGCGCCGCAAGGTGTGCGAGTTCAAGTCTCGCCTCCCGCACCATTCACCAGTAAGCGTTGCACGGATGGGGTATCGCCAAGCGGTAAGGCACCGGTTTTTGATACCGGCATTCCCTGGTTCGAATCCAGGTACCCCAGCCATTTTTTCTTCGATATAGCGGTTCACCGCAACGGTCATTGGGGTATCGCCAAGCGGTAAGGCACCGGTTTTTGATACCGGCATTCCCTGGTTCGAATCCAGGTACCCCAGCCATCGAAGAAAGAAATCTGGCTACGTAGCTCAGTTGGTTAGAGCACATCACTCATAATGATGGGGTCACAGGTTCGAATCCCGTCGTAGCCACCATATTAAGGACGTATCGATTCAGTTCGATAAATCCAAAAAAATTGTTGGGGTATCGCCAAGCGGTAAGGCTCTGGTTTCTGATACCAGCATTCCGAGGTTCGAATCCTCGTACCCCAGCCAATTTCAAAAGACGTTTACACTGTAGACGCACCTGTTGGGGTATCGCCAAGCGGTAAGGCTCTGGTTTCTGATACCAGCATTCCGAGGTTCGAATCCTCGTACCCCAGCCACATAAGAAAAGCTCGCTTCGGCGAGCTTTTTGCTTTTCTGCGTTTATTGCCTGATGGCGCTACGCTTATCAGGCCTACGATCGTAGGCCTGGATTAAAATTACAGCCCTAACGCATATTTCAGCGCCTGGCGCTTAAGTACCCCGGCGCGCTCTGCCGCCATCAGCCCAATATTGCGCATGATCCTCAGCGGTTGCAGATTATTGCTGAACCCGGCGTAGAAGAGATCCATCCCGCTCTGCATGATGAAGTTATCGGTCATGCGGCGCGTCTGATAACGTTTCAGTACCTGATGGCTGGACCAGGATTCACCGTAGCTGCGCGCATTCGCCAGGACGTCGATCAACGCATCAACGTCCCGATAGCCTAAATTCACCCCCTGCCCTGCAAGCGGATGAATGGTGTGCGCCGCATCCCCGACCAGCGCCAGTCCTGGCTGAACGTACTGCAATGCATGTCGGCGGGTGAGTGGAAACGCCCCTGCCGCTATGGCGGTGACGCGCCCCAAACGCGAAGGAAAATGTTTTTCAATCTCGACCTGCAACTGCGGCATACTCAGGCTCTGCAACTGGCGAATTCGGGCTGGCGTGTCATACCACACCAGCGACGCCCAATTGTCGAATAAGGGCAGAAATGCGCGCGGGCCGTCTGGCGTAAATTGTTGCCAGGTGCTGTCGCCGGGATCGCGGTCACATTGCACGCTTATCAGCATGCAGGATTGATCGTACTGCCAGGCATGGATACCAATGCCCGCCATTTGCCGAATCCGCGAGTTCGCGCCATCGGCGCCCACCACCAGCCTTGCCGTGATAATCTCGCCATCGGCCAGTTCCAGTTCGTGACGGTCATTATTACGATGCAAGGCAATGAGGGAAGCGGGAACACGCAGCGTGACTTTCGGATGCGCCTCCAGCGCCTGCCAGAGTGCACGTTGCAGGACGTTGTTCTCCACCATATATCCCAGCAGCGGTAATTTAAGCTCGGCGGCATCGAACATCACATGGGCGTTTTCCCACTCCCAGGTTTCCAGGCGACGGTAAGGATGGCTGCGCATCCCTTGTACCGTATCCCAGACGCCCAACCCTTTGAGTAACGACACTGACGCCGCGCTTATCGCCGAGATACGCACATCGGGCTGGCTGTCGGTAACAAATGGCGCAGGGGCGGCATGTTCTATCACCGTCACCGAAAATCCCTGTTGCGCCAGCCCCAGCGCCAGCGCGCCGCCGACCATCCCAGCGCCGACAATGGCTACTTCCGTTGGTTGATTTGTCATGGTCAATCATCCTGTTAGCAATATGCTTTAAGTTTACAGGATTTTTTACCCCTTGAGGCTGATAACGGTCATACTGGTCACAACCGCGTCAAAGCATTACACTATGCGCCCTGCATTCCTGGCTACTATTTCGCAAGAGCAAGTCGATGACCAAAAAACTCCATATTAAAACCTGGGGCTGTCAGATGAACGAGTACGATTCATCGAAGATGGCCGATCTGCTGGACGCCACCCACGGGTATCAACTGACCGACGTGGCGGAAGAAGCGGATGTGCTGCTGCTGAATACCTGCTCAATCCGCGAGAAGGCTCAGGAAAAAGTCTTCCATCAATTGGGTCGCTGGAAGCTCTTAAAAGAGAAAAACCCGAACCTGATTATTGGCGTCGGCGGCTGTGTGGCGTCCCAGGAAGGTGACCATATTCGTCAGCGTGCGCACTATGTCGACATCATTTTTGGGCCGCAAACACTGCATCGCCTGCCTGAAATGATCAACTCCGTGCGCGGCAACCGGAGTCCGGTCGTCGATATCAGCTTCCCGGAAATCGAGAAGTTTGACCGTCTGCCGGAACCGCGTGCCGACGGCCCAACGGCATTTGTCTCCATCATGGAAGGCTGCAACAAATATTGTACTTACTGCGTGGTGCCCTACACCCGTGGTGAGGAAGTCAGCCGTCCGTCGGATGACATTCTGTTTGAAATCGCCCAGCTTGCTGCTCAGGGCGTCCGTGAAGTGAATCTGCTCGGCCAGAACGTTAACGCGTGGCGTGGCGAGAACTACGACGGCACCACCGGTTCATTCGCCGATTTGCTGCGTCTGGTCGCTGCAATTGATGGTATTGACCGCATCCGTTTCACCACCAGCCATCCGATCGAGTTCACCGATGATATCGTTGAAGTCTACCGTGATACCCCGGAACTGGTGAGTTTCCTGCATCTGCCAGTACAAAGCGGGTCAGATCGCGTGCTGAATCTGATGGGGCGTACTCACACTGCGCTGGAATACAAAGCGATCATCCGTAAACTGCGCGCAGCGCGTCCGGACATTCAGATAAGCTCCGATTTCATCGTCGGCTTCCCTGGCGAAACGACGCAAGATTTCGAGCAGACCATGAAGCTGATTGCCGACGTGAATTTCGACATGAGCTACAGCTTTATCTTCTCTGCCCGCCCGGGTACGCCTGCCGCCGATATGGTTGACGACGTTCCGGAAGCAGATAAAAAACAGCGTCTGTATATCCTGCAAGAACGTATCAACCAGCAGGCGACGGCCTGGAGCCGCCGTATGCTCGGCACCACTCAGCGTATTCTGGTGGAAGGGACATCGCGCAAGAGCATCATGGAGCTGTCGGGTCGTACCGAAAACAACCGGGTTGTGAACTTTGAAGGAACCCCGGACATGATCGGTAAGTTTGTCGATGTGGAAATCACTGACGTCTGGACAAACTCCCTGCGCGGTAAAGTTATCCGCACAGAAGACGAAATGGGCCTGCGTATTGCAGAAACCCCGGAATCGGTCATTGCCCGTACCCGTAAAGAGAACGACTCTGGCGTTGGATTCTACCAGCCTTAATCCTCAAGGCCTGCCACCGGGCAGGCCTTGTAATTCCCCTCTTTGTCCCCATCTTCATTGCAATGCTTGCGCCTTTATCCTGTGGCGTGAATAATTTCCTTACAGGCCGGGAATATTCATCTTCCGGCATCCTATGCATAAGAGGAACAGTTTGAACATAGACACTCGCGAAATCACCCTTGAGCCAGCAGACAATGCCCGCCTGCTGAGCCTTTGCGGCCCGTTTGATGACAACATTAAACAGCTGGAGCGCCGTCTCGGCATCGAGATTAACCGCCGTGACAACCACTTTAAACTGACCGGTCGCCCGATTTGCGTAACGGCTGCGGCAGATATTTTGCGCAGTCTGTATGTCGATACCGCGCCGGTGCGTGGTCAAACGCAGGATATTGAGCCGGAACAGATCCACCTCGCCATCAAAGAAGCGCGGGTGCTGGAACAGAGCGCAGATAGCGTGCCGGAATACGGCAAAGCGGTGAACATCAAAACCAAACGCGGCGTGATTAAGCCACGTACGCCGAACCAGGCGCAATACATCGCCAATATTCTTGATCACGATATCACCTTCGGGGTTGGCCCCGCCGGTACAGGCAAAACGTACCTTGCCGTCGCCGCTGCCGTCGATGCCCTTGAGCGTCAGGAAATTCGTCGTATTCTGCTGACCCGTCCGGCGGTAGAAGCCGGAGAAAAACTGGGATTCCTGCCAGGCGATCTGAGCCAAAAAGTTGATCCGTATTTGCGTCCCTTGTATGACGCCCTGTTCGAAATGTTAGGTTTTGAAAAGGTCGAAAAACTGATTGAACGCAACGTGATTGAAGTCGCACCGCTGGCCTATATGCGTGGTCGTACCCTGAACGACGCCTTTATCATTCTCGATGAAAGCCAGAACACCACCATCGAACAGATGAAAATGTTTCTGACGCGTATCGGTTTTAATTCTAAAGCGGTGATCACCGGCGACATCACGCAGATTGACCTGCCGCGCAGCACCAAATCAGGCCTGCGCCACGCCATTGAAGTCCTCTCTGAAGTCGATGAGATCAGTTTTAATTTCTTCCACAGTGAAGACGTTGTACGCCACCCGGTGGTCGCGCGGATCGTTACCGCCTATGAAGCCTGGGAAGAAGCAGAACAAAAACGGAAAGCAGAACTGGCTGCCGTTCGTAAGCATGAAGCCCAGGAGCAAGGACAAAAATGAGTCAGGTTATTCTCGATTTACAGCTCGCATGTGAAAACAACACGGGCTTACCGGAAGAAAGTCAGTTTCAGACATGGCTGAATGCGGTGATCCCACAGTTTCAGGAAGAGTCAGAAGTCACCATTCGTCTGGTGGATGAAGCGGAAAGTCACGAGCTTAACCTGACGTACCGTGGCAAAGATAAGTCGACTAACGTACTCTCTTTCCCGTTTGAAGCGCCACCGGGCATTGAGATGCCGCTGTTGGGCGATTTGGTCATCTGCCGTCAGGTGGTTGAGCAAGAAGCGAAAGAACAGGGTAAACCGCTGGATGCTCACTGGGCGCATATGGTGGTGCACGGTAGTCTGCATTTATTGGGCTACGATCATATCGAAGATGACGAAGCGGAAGAGATGGAATCCCTTGAAACAGAGATTATGCTTGCTCTGGGCTATGAGGATCCGTACATTGCCGAGAAGGAATAAGCGACCGGGCTGATGCCCGGCTGCTGGATACCATGCCGTGCGCTGAATACACGCGTGACGAGCGACCCATTAACTCACATGAGAACCCATACGACGCCATGAGCGACGACAATTCACACAGTAGTGACACATTAAACAGCAAAAAGGGATTTTTCTCCCTGTTACTGAGCCAACTGTTCCACGGTGAACCGAAAAACCGTGACGAACTGCTGGCGCTGATCCGTGATTCCGGGCAGAACGAGCTTATCGATGAAGATACGCGCGACATGCTCGAAGGGGTGATGGACATTGCGGACCAACGCGTTCGTGACATCATGATCCCCCGTTCCCAGATGATAACCCTGAAACGCAACCAAACCCTGGACGAGTGCCTTGATGTCATCATCGAGTCTGCTCATTCGCGTTTTCCGGTGATCAGCGAAGACAAAGATCACATTGAAGGGATTCTGATGGCGAAGGATTTGCTGCCGTTTATGCGCAGCGATGCCGATGCTTTCAGCATGGAAAAAGTGTTACGCCAGGCAGTTGTCGTACCTGAGAGTAAGCGTGTTGACCGCATGCTGAAGGAGTTTCGCTCTCAGCGTTACCATATGGCGATCGTCATTGACGAATTCGGCGGTGTTTCGGGTCTGGTGACCATTGAAGATATTCTTGAACTGATTGTCGGTGAAATTGAAGACGAGTACGACGAAGAAGACGATATCGACTTCCGTCAACTCAGTCGCCACACCTGGACTATTCGCGCACTGGCGCCCATTGAAGACTTCAACGAAGCCTTCGGCACCCACTTTAGCGATGAAGAGGTCGACACCATTGGTGGACTGGTGATGCAGGCGTTTGGTCATCTGCCCGCGCGGGGTGAAACCATCGACATTGATGGTTATCAGTTCAAAGTGGCGATGGCCGATAGCCGTCGTATTATTCAGGTTCATGTCAGAATTCCGGATGACTCACCTCAGCCGAAACTGGACGAATAAAACCAGGATTGGACTTAAAATGGCATTTGCCTCATTGATTGAACGCCAGCGCATTCGCCTGCTGCTGGCGTTATTATTCGGCGCCTGCGGGACGCTGGCCTTTTCTCCGTATGACTTCTGGCCTGCCGCGATTGTGTCGCTCATGGGTTTGCAGGCCCTCACCTTAAATCGCCGTCCGCTTCAGTCTGCCGCCGTGGGGTATTTCTGGGGGCTGGGACTCTTCGGCTCCGGCATTAACTGGGTTTACGTTAGCATTGCGCAGTTTGGCGGCATGCCCGGCCCGGTTAACGTCTTTCTGGTGGTGTTGCTGGCCGCCTATCTCTCGCTTTATACAGGGCTTTTTGCTGGCGTATTATCACGCTTGTGGCCAAAGACTACCTGGCTTCGCGTGGCGATTGCCGCCCCTGTTGTCTGGCAGATAACGGAATTCCTGCGCGGCTGGGTATTAACCGGCTTCCCGTGGCTGCAGTTCGGTTACAGCCAGATTGACGGCCCACTGAAAGGGCTGGCGCCGGTAATGGGTGTGGAAGCCATAAACTTCCTGTTGATGATGGTCAGCGGTCTGTTGGTCCTCGCCATCGCTACTCGCCAATGGCGTCCCTTTGTCGTGGCGGTGGTGCTTTTCGCCCTTCCCTTCCCACTGCGTTATATCCAGTGGTATACCCCTGAGCCGGAAAAGACCATCCAGGTTTCCATGGTACAGGGCGATATCCCTCAATCGCTGAAGTGGGATGAGAATCAGCTGATCAACACGCTGAAAATCTATCTCGACGCCTCACAGCCTGAGCTCGGGAAATCACAGTTGATTATCTGGCCGGAGTCCGCCATTCCGGATCTGGAAATTAATCAGCAGCGTTTTCTTGGCATGATGGATGGCCTGCTGAAATCGAAAAACAGTACGCTGATTACCGGCATTGTTGATGCGCGTCTGAACAAGAAAAACCGTTACGACACGTACAACACCATCATCACGCTGGGTAAAGACAGTCCGTACAGCTACGACTCCACCAATCGCTATAACAAAAACCACCTTGTTCCGTTTGGCGAGTTTGTCCCGCTGGAGTCTATTCTGCGCCCGCTTGCACCGTTCTTCGACCTGCCGATGTCGTCATTCAGTCGTGGGCCGTATGTGCAGCCGCAACTGCTTGCGCACGGCTTCAAACTGACCGCCGCCATTTGCTACGAGATCATTCTCGGAGAACAGGTACGCGACAATTTCCGCCCCGATACCGATTACCTGCTGACCATCTCGAACGATGCCTGGTTTGGTAAATCGATTGGTCCATGGCAGCACTTCCAGATGGCGCGGATGCGTTCACTGGAGCTGGCGCGTCCGCTGCTGCGCAGTACCAATAACGGTATTACGGCAGTCATTGGGCCGCAGGGTGACATCCAGGCGATGATCCCACAGTTTACCCGTCAGGTATTGACCACTCGCGTCACGCCAACGACGGGCCTGACGCCATACGCCCGTACCGGCAACTGGCCGCTGTGGATTATCACCGCATTGTTGGGTTTTGGTGCCGTGATTATGAGTCTGCGCCAGCGTCGTAAGTAATCTCCTTCCCCTTTTGCCCGGTGGCGCTTCGCTACCGGGCAAACAATTTCCCTCCCGTACTTCACTCTGGCACGCCTATTGCTTTGTTATACAAAGCAAATGCGTTTTTGCCGATTGTGCAACCCGGTCGCACCCGTTTCGTTCGCGGGTAGCGCCAAAATAGTGCAATGACAAATTTTTGCCTCTAAACGGTGCGGCGCACCTCGCAAAAATAAACAATAACGCAGCAATATCTTTACATTAAGCCAGACTAAATGTTAACAAACAGTCATAACACTGCACATTAAAGTTGCAGGTGATAACAACACAGACACTCACAATGGGTATCAATGCGTTTTTGACGCAGACGATAAAGGAGTTGGATATGCAATTACGTAAGCTGGCCACAGCAATGCTGGTGATAGGAATGTCTGCCGGTCTGGCGCATGCAGAAGATGCAGCACCCGCCGCCGGTAGCACGCTGGAAAAGATCGCGAAAAACGACGTCATCGTTGTCGGCCATCGCGAATCCTCAGTGCCATTCTCTTATTACGACAACCAGCAGAAAGTGGTGGGTTATTCACAGGATTACTCTAACGCCATCGTTGAAGCCGTGAAGAAAAAACTCAACAAACCTGACCTGCAGGTGAAGCTTATCCCAATCACCTCTCAGAACCGTATCCCGCTACTGCAAAACGGCACATTCGACTTTGAATGCGGCTCCACCACCAACAACCTTGAGCGTCAGAAACAAGCGGCCTTCTCCGACACTATTTTCGTCGTCGGAACGCGTCTGCTGGCGAAAAAAGGCGGTGATATTAAAGACTTCCCTGACCTGAAAGGGAAAGCAGTCGTCGTCACCTCCGGCACGACCTCTGAAGTGCTGCTGCATAAACTGAATGAAGAACAAAAAATGGACATGCGCATCATCAGCGCGAAAGACCATGGCGACTCCTTCCGTACCCTGGAAAGCGGTCGTGCGGTGGCCTTTATGATGGATGACGCGCTGCTGGCCGGCGAACGTGCGAAAGCGAAGAAACCGGACAACTGGGAAATCGTCGGCAAGCCGCAATCTCAGGAAGCCTACGGCTGTATGCTGCGTAAAGACGATCCCGAGTTTAAAAAGCTGATGGATGACACCATCGCCACAGCACAGACCTCAGGTGAAGCGGAGAAATGGTTCGCTAAATGGTTTAAAAACCCGATCCCACCGAAGAACCTGAATATGAATTTTGAACTGTCTGAGCAGATGAAAACGCTGTTCAAAGAACCGAATGATAAAGCGCTTAACTAACTAAAATAATGGGAGGTTTTCCCTCCCTCTCGATTGCTGCTCAGCACGGACAGACTATATGCCAGGTGGTCGTTCCCCACCTGGCCTGAAAACCGCAAATCGCTGTGCAACAATCTTCGAGGGTAGCCCTGCTACCCTTTTTTTTCTGGAGTAGATTTATGTCAATAGACTGGAACTGGGGGATTTTTTTACAACAAGCCCCGTTCGGCAACACCACCTATCTCGGCTGGCTCTGGAGCGGCTTTCAGGTCACCGTCGCGTTATCTATTAGCGCCTGGATTATTGCTTTCCTGGTCGGCTCTTTATTCGGCATCCTGCGCACCGTTCCTAACCGCTTCCTCTCCAGCCTCGGCACGCTGTATGTAGAACTGTTTCGTAACGTCCCGCTGATTGTTCAATTTTTCACCTGGTATCTGGTTATCCCTGAACTGCTGCCCGAAAATATCGGCATGTGGTTCAAGTCTGAGCTTGACCCCAACATTCAATTCTTTCTCTCTTCCCTGTTTTGTCTGGGGCTGTTTACTGCTGCGCGTGTTTGCGAACAGGTTCGTGCCGCTATCCAGTCATTGCCGCGTGGACAAAAAAATGCCGCACTGGCCATGGGCCTGACGCTGCCGCAGGCGTATCGCTATGTTTTGCTGCCGAATGCGTATCGCGTGATTGTGCCGCCAATGACCTCAGAGATGATGAACCTGGTGAAAAACTCGGCCATCGCGTCCACGATTGGTCTGGTGGACATGGCCGCACAGGCGGGAAAATTGCTGGATTACTCCGCTCACGCCTGGGAATCGTTTACCGCTATTACGCTGGCCTATGTGTTGATTAACGCCTTCATCATGCTGGTGATGAGTCTGGTGGAACGCAAAATCCGCCTGCCTGGCAATTTGGGAGGCAAATAATGTACGAGTTTGACTGGAGTTCTATTGTTCCCTCCCTGCCTTATCTGCTGGCGGGACTGGTCATTACCCTGAAAATTACCGTCACTGCGGTTATCATCGGGATTGTCTGGGGAACCGTTCTCGCGGTGATGCGACTTTCCAGCTTTGCACCTGTTGCCTGGTTTGCCAAAGCCTACGTCAACGTGTTCCGCTCCATCCCGCTGGTGATGGTGCTGCTGTGGTTTTACCTGATTGTGCCGGGGCTCTTACAGGATGTACTTGGACTCTCACCGAAAGCCGATATTCGGTTGATTTCAGCGATGGTCGCGTTTTCCATGTTTGAAGCGGCATATTACTCAGAGATTATCCGTGCCGGTATCCAGAGTATTTCACGCGGTCAGTCCAGCGCGGCGCTGGCATTAGGAATGACACACTGGCAGTCAATGAAACTGATCATACTGCCGCAGGCGTTTCGCGCGATGGTGCCGTTGCTGCTCACCCAGGGCATTGTGCTGTTCCAGGATACCTCCCTGGTCTACGTATTAAGTCTGGCAGACTTCTTCCGTACCGCCTCCACCATTGGCGAACGCGACGGTACACAGGTCGAAATGATTCTGTTCGCGGGTGCCGTCTATTTTGTTATTAGCCTGAGCGCGTCGTTGTTGGTCACCTATCTGAAGAAAAGGACAGTTTAATGATTACCCTGAAAAATGTTTCTAAATGGTATGGTCACTTTCAGGTGCTGACCGACTGCTCCACAGAAGTGCAAAAAGGGGAAGTGGTGGTCGTGTGCGGCCCTTCGGGCTCCGGTAAATCGACGCTAATCAAAACGGTAAACGGGCTGGAGCCCGTTCAACAGGGAGAAATTACCGTCGACGGCACCGTCGTTAACGATAAAAAAACGGATCTGGCGAAACTACGCTCTCGTGTCGGGATGGTTTTCCAACACTTTGAACTGTTCCCGCACCTGTCTATCATTGAAAACCTGACGCTGGCGCAAGTCAAAGTCCTCAAGCGTGAGAAAGAACCTGCTCGCAAAAAGGCGCTGAAACTGCTTGAGCGTGTGGGTCTTTCTGCGCATGCCGACAAGTTTCCGGCGCAGCTTTCCGGGGGCCAGCAGCAGCGTGTGGCGATCGCCCGCGCCTTGTGTATGGATCCCATCGCAATGTTGTTTGATGAACCGACTTCCGCGCTCGATCCGGAAATGATCAATGAAGTTCTGGATGTCATGGTGGAACTGGCGCACGAAGGCATGACCATGATGGTGGTAACTCACGAGATGGGCTTTGCCCGAAAAGTGGCCAATCGGGTCATTTTTATGGATGAAGGAAAAATCGTCGAGGACTCGGAAAAAGAGGCCTTCTTTGCTAACCCGAAATCAGAACGCGCCAAAGATTTCCTCGCTAAAATTCTGCATTAATCTTGCAGGCGAAGAGGTTCGCTTTTTACGCCTGAACGATGCCGGATGGCGCTAACGCTTATCCGGCCTGGGCAACAGTGCATTTGTAGGCCGGATAAGACGCGCTAGCGTCGCTATCCGGCACAATGCATTACGGCTCAATGCATCACGGCTCAAACGGCCTGCGCTGGAACTGGTCGTGACCACATTTCGGACACAGCGGCAGCACATCCGGGGTGTAGACCGCTAAATGGAAATGGCATTTTTCACAGACCAGATTGCCAAGCCCTACGACCTCTCCGCTGTGATAAACGCCGTGATGGCTCAAATCCTGAAAAACTTCGCGCCACTCCAACTGCGTTTTGTCGGTGATGTCGGCCAGTTCCTGCCAGATGCTCTCTTTGATCACCCGCATAAAAACGCTGTCGGTTTCCTCGCTCTGGCTCTCCTCGTAGCTCATGGCGAACTCTTCCAGGTCACGTCTGACGGCGCGTGTCAGTTCGTCCACCTCCGTTCGTGTTAACTCCCCTGCCTGCAAAACACGTTGACGCGCCTGTGCTACCAACGCGTCAATATCTCGTTCGCCATTTCGCAAGCGTTCGCTTAATGACGCCACCAGTTCACGGTAATATTGAGCAACCTTGTTCATCACTTCGCCTCCTGGGTCGTTAACTGTCTATAATAATAGACGTTATTTGCGTTCCACTCTGCAAGAGTGCCCACAGAGTATGTAAATTCGTGCAAGAATTATCCTTACGGGAATTCAGAGCAGAATGCGCGAAAGGCTGTTTTGACGCGGGCGTTTGGGCTATGCTATGCGGATCTGAAACACCACCTCTAAGGCTACGTTTGTAGCTGTATTGAAAACAGGACCACTGGCTGCCATGCAAGAGCAATACCGCCCGGAAGAGATAGAATCCAAAGTACAGCTTCACTGGGATGAGAAGCGCACATTTGAAGTTACCGAAGACGAGAGCAAAGAGAAGTATTACTGCCTGTCTATGCTTCCCTATCCTTCTGGTCGACTACACATGGGCCACGTACGTAACTACACCATTGGTGACGTGATCGCTCGTTACCAGCGTATGCTGGGCAAAAACGTCCTGCAGCCTATCGGCTGGGATGCATTCGGTCTGCCTGCAGAAGGCGCAGCGGTAAAAAATAACACCGCCCCGGCACCGTGGACGTATGACAACATCGCCTACATGAAAAACCAGCTCAAAATGCTGGGCTTCGGTTATGACTGGAGCCGCGAGCTGGCGACCTGTACCCCGGAATACTACCGTTGGGAACAAAAATTCTTCACCGAACTGTATAAAAAAGGGTTGGTGTATAAGAAAACGTCGGCGGTGAACTGGTGCCCTAACGACCAGACCGTGCTGGCGAACGAGCAGGTGATCGACGGCTGCTGCTGGCGCTGTGACACCAAAGTTGAGCGTAAAGAGATCCCGCAGTGGTTTATTAAAATCACCGCTTACGCTGACGAACTGCTGCGCGATCTGGACAACCTGGATCACTGGCCTGACACCGTTAAGACTATGCAGCGTAACTGGATTGGCCGCTCTGAAGGCGTAGAAATCACCTTCAACGTGACCGGTTATGACAACACGCTGACCGTCTATACCACCCGTCCTGACACCTTTATGGGCACGACGTATCTGGCGGTTGCTGCGGGTCACCCACTGGCACAGAAAGCCGCCGAAAATAACCCACAGCTGGCGTCCTTTATCGACGAGTGCCGTAATACCAAAGTTGCCGAAGCAGAGATGGCGACCATGGAGAAGAAAGGCGTTGATACTGGCTTTAAAGCGGTTCATCCGTTAACGGGTGAAGAGATTCCGGTGTGGGCGGCAAACTTTGTCCTGATGGAATACGGTACTGGCGCCGTAATGGCGGTACCAGGCCACGACCAGCGCGATTACGAGTTTGCATCAAAATACGGTCTGAACATCAAACCGGTTATCCTGGCGGCTGATGGCTCCGAACCGGATCTGTCCGCGCAAGCGCTGACCGAAAAAGGCGTTCTGTTTAACTCTGGTGAATTCAGCGGTCTGAGCTTTGAAGAAGGTTTCAACGCTATCGCCGACAAATTAACAGCGCTGGGCGTCGGTGAGCGTAAAGTGAACTACCGTCTGCGCGACTGGGGCGTTTCCCGTCAGCGTTACTGGGGCGCACCAATCCCGATGGTGACACTGGAAGACGGTACGGTACTGCCGACCCCGGAAGATCAACTGCCGGTGATCCTGCCAGAAGATGTGGTCATGGACGGTATCTCCAGCCCGATCAAAGCCGATCCAGAGTGGGCGAAAACCACCGTTAACGGCCAGCCAGCGCTGCGCGAAACGGACACTTTCGACACCTTTATGGAGTCCTCCTGGTATTACGCGCGTTACACCTGCCCGCAGTACAATGACGGTATGCTGGATTCGGAAGCGGCAAACTACTGGCTGCCGGTCGACATTTACATCGGTGGTATTGAACACGCCATCATGCACCTGCTCTATTTCCGCTTCTTCCACAAGCTGATGCGCGACGCAGGCATGGTCAACTCTGACGAACCGGCTAAGCAGTTGCTGTGTCAGGGTATGGTGCTGGCAGACGCCTTCTACTACGTTGGCGAGAACGGCGAGCGTAACTGGGTTTCTCCGGTTGATGCTATCGTTGAGCGCGACGAAAAAGGCCGTATTGTTAAAGCCAAAGATGCCGCGGGCCATGAGCTGGTGTATACCGGCATGAGCAAAATGTCCAAGTCCAAAAATAACGGTATCGACCCGCAGGTGATGGTTGAACGTTACGGCGCGGACACCGTGCGTCTGTTTATGATGTTTGCGTCCCCGGCTGATATGACGCTGGAGTGGCAGGAATCCGGTGTTGAAGGGGCAAACCGCTTCCTGAAACGTGTCTGGAAACTGGTTTACGAACATACGTCTCAGGGCGATGTTGTCGCGCTGGATGTCGCAAGCCTGAGCGAAGATCAAAAAGCGCTGCGCCGCGACGTCCATAAAACGATTGCGAAAGTGACCGATGATATTGGTCGTCGTCAGACCTTCAACACCGCGATCGCCGCGATTATGGAGCTGATGAACAAGCTGGCGAAAGCTCCGACGGAAAGCGAGCAGGATCGCGCCCTGATGCAGGAAGCGCTGCTGGCGGTTGTCCGTATGCTCAACCCGTTCACACCGCATGCAAGCTTTACCTTGTGGCAGGCGCTGAAAGGCGAAGGTGATATCGATAACGCACCGTGGCCTGTCGCTGACGAAAGCGCGATGGTTGAAGACTCCACGCTGGTTGTGGTTCAGGTCAACGGCAAAGTCCGTGGCAAAATCACCGTTCCGGTGAATGCAACTGAAGAGCAGGTTCGCGAACGTGCTGGCCAGGAACATCTGGTAGCAAAATATCTTGATGGAGTGACCGTGCGTAAAGTGATTTACGTTCCGGGTAAACTTCTCAATCTGGTCGTTGGCTAAGCGCGGGAGGAAGCGTGCGATTTCTGACAACATTGGTGTTATCTCTGGCGGTGCTGACCACCGCCGGATGTGGCTGGCACCTGCGTAATACCACGCAGGTTCCTGACACAATGAAAACCATGATTCTGGACTCAGGCGATCCGAACGGCCCGTTAAGCCGTGCGGTGCGTAATCAGTTACGTCTGAATGATATCGAATTGCTTGATAAAGATTCGATGCGTCAGGATGTTCCGTCGTTGCGCCTGGGCCTGGTGAATATTTCCTCAGATACGGCCTCTGTTTTCCGGGACGGTCAAACGGCGGAGTATCAAATGGTAATGACCGTTAACGCCAGCGTACTGATGCCAGGGCATGGCATCTACCCTATCAGTGCAAAAGTGTATCGTTCATTCTTTGACAACCCGCAGATGGCGCTGGCAAAAGACAATGAACAAGACATGATCATTAAAGAGATGTATGAAAAAGCAGCTGAACAATTGATTCGTAAACTCACGAGCGTTCATATTGCTGATGTTCAGTCATCCAAAGAAGACGACGCGACGGTTGAGAGCTCAACCGTCGCTCCGGCAACGTCATCGTCACGCGTCACTACCACGCTGGGTAACTGATGCTTAAGTTGTACCCTGAACAACTCCGCGCACAGCTCAATGAAGGGCTGCGCGCGGCGTATTTATTACTCGGCAATGACCCGCTTCTGTTGCAGGAAAGCCAGGATGCTGTCCGTCAGGTCGCTGCCGAAAAGGGATTTGAAGAACACCACACCTTCACGATCGATACCAGTACCGACTGGGATTCTCTATTCTCGTTATGCCAGGCCATGAGTCTGTTTGCCAGTCGGCAAACGCTCCTTTTACTGCTTCCCGAGAATGGCCCCAACGCCGCCATCAATGAGCAACTCGCGACACTAACGACCTTGCTGCATGACGATCTCCTGCTGATCGTTCGGGGCAATAAGCTCACCAAAGCCCAGGAAAATGCGCCGTGGTATACCGCGCTGACTGCGACAGGCGTGCAGGTCAGTTGCCAGACACCGGAGCAAGCCCAGCTTCCACGCTGGGTTGCCGCCCGGGCAAAGCAAAATGGTCTGCATCTCGATGACGCGGCAAATCAGCTGCTGTGTTACTGCTACGAAGGTAACCTGTTGGCGCTGGCGCAGGCGCTGGAACGGCTGTCATTGCTGTGGCCCGACGGGAAACTCACGCTGCCACGCGTGGAGCAAGCCGTTAACGATGCCGCCCATTTTACCCCTTTCCATTGGGTGGATGCGTTGCTGATGGGCAAAAGCAAACGCGCGCTGCATATCTTGCAGCAGCTGCGGCTCGAAGGCAGCGAACCCGTGATTCTGCTGCGCACAATACAGCGTGAGTTACTGTTACTGGTTAACCTGAAACGACAATCGGCGCATACGCCGCTGCGCGCATTATTTGATAAGCATCGGGTATGGCAAAATCGCCGGGGTATGGTTGGCGATGCGCTGAATCGCCTGAGCCAGACTCAACTCCGCCAGGCGGTACAGTTACTGACACGCACAGAAATTACGCTTAAACAAGATTACGGTCAGTCGGTGTGGGCTGAGCTGGAGGGACTCTCTCTCCTGCTCTGTCATAAAGCACTGGCCGATGTTTTTATTGATGGCTGATATGAAATCATTGCAGGCTCTGTTTGGCGGCACCTTTGATCCGGTGCATTATGGTCATCTCAAACCCGTAGAAACGCTGGCCAATTTGATTGGCTTGTCCCGGGTTATTGTCATGCCCAACAACGTGCCGCCGCATCGCCCGCAACCAGAAGCCTCGGGAATCCAGCGCAAACACATGCTTGAACTGGCCATCGCCGACAAACCGTTATTTGTTCTGGATGAGCGTGAGCTGAAACGCCCCACCGCCTCTTACACTGCGCAAACGCTGCACGAATGGCGGATTGAGCAGGGCCCTGAATGCCCTCTGGCCTTTATCATCGGCCAGGACTCACTGCTCACCTTCCCCTCATGGTATGACTATGAAACCATTCTGGACAATACCCATTTGATCGTCTGTCGGCGTCCGGGATACCCGCTGCAAATGGCGAATGAGCAACATCAGCAATGGCTGGAACGCCATCTGACCTCGGTGCCAGATGATTTACACCTGTCACCTGCAGGCAAAATCTATCTGGCAGAAACCCCATGGTTCAATATCTCCGCAACGTTAATTCGCGAGCGTCTGGAAAAAGGCGAGCCCTGCGATGATTTGCTGCCTGAGTCGGTGCTGAACTACATCAATCAGCAGGGACTGTATCAGTAAACACTGCGCTCAGCGCAGTGAGCAGCGGGTTATTCTCCTCGCGGCTACGAATTGCTACCCGGTAAAAACGAGTATCAAGGCCTGGGTAGTTGGCGCAACTGCGAATCAAAATATGCTGTTCCAGCAAAGCCTGTTGTAAATCAACGCCCTTCCTGTCACACCGTAACAGAAGATAATTCGCCTGGCCGGGATACACCGTCAGCCCCGGTAATGCACGCAAACGCGCATAAAATCGCTGGCCCTCGTGTGCCAGCCACTGCCACGTCGCCTGCTGATACGCGGTATCCTGCAATATAATTTCACCGGCAAGTGCGGCAAACGCATTGATAGACCACGGCATTTGCTGATTACGCATCTTCGCCACGGCACGCTCGTCACTGTTGACCAGATACCCCAGGCGCAGGCCCGGTATGGCGTAAAATTTGGTGAGCGAGCGTAGTACCCAGATGTGCGGATGTTGTTCCAGCAGCGGAATAAATCCCTGCTGATCAGGAATAAAATCAATGAATGCTTCGTCGAGGATCAAGGCGATTCCCAGCGCTTTACAGCGTTCGGCGATCGTCAGGATCAAATGGGGATCAGGCAGCAGCCCGGTCGGGTTGTTGGGCGTACAAAGAAAGAGGCAATCCAGTTCAGGCGTCAACGCACCGAGGATCGCGTCAGTCAACTGCCAGCCATCGGCTTCACGAAGCGCAAACTCGCGGATCTGACACTCCCCCCACTGTAGCGCCCGCCGGTATTCGGCAAATCCTGGGGTCACAATCATCGCATGGCGCGGCTTGAGGCCTTTCACCAGCGTAAAGATAGACTCCGTTTCGCCATTGCCCGCCAGAATCCACGCAGCAGGAATGCCATGATGTCGCGCCAGCGCCTGATGCAAACTGAAATATTCCACGTCAGGATATTTCTCTGCACTGGCAAGATTGTCGACGATCGCGCGTTTTAGGCTTTCAGGCATACCCAGGGGATTGATATTTGCGCTAAAATCCAGCAACTGTTCAGGCAAGATGCCCAACAATGCGGCGGCTTCCCGGGTGTTACCGCCATGTTCACTCTTCAGTAGAGACATCGTGCCGCTCCGGCTAAAAGCGTCTAGTTTATTGAAAAAACCTTGCGCAATCAGGGCGAATATCATGTTTTGCGTGAATAGGTATCAAGAGGGAAAAAATGCGACTCTGGTTAGTACGTCATGGGGAAACCGAAGCTAACGTAGCCGGGCTATACAGTGGCCATGCGCCCACACCGCTGACAGACAAAGGAATAGCACAGGCCAGCACGTTGCATACATTGCTGCGTGATGTGCCTTTCGAGAAGGTGTTTTGCAGTGAACTGGAGCGCGCTCGCCACACCGCGCGGTTGGTTCTGCACGAACGTGACGTTCCGGTGCGTATTTTACCGGAGCTTAATGAGATGTTTTTTGGCGACTGGGAAATGCGACACCACCGCGATCTGGCACGTGAAGACGCCGAAAGCTACGCCGCCTGGTGCGCAGACTGGCAAAACGCCATTCCCACCAATGGCGAAGGTTTTCAGGCTTTTTCGCAGCGCATCGAACGGTTCATCGCACAATTATCTGATTACAAAGAATATAATAACTTACTGGTGGTCAGCCATCAGGGCGTATTGAGCCTGCTGATTGCACGGCTGTTATCGATGCCCGCAACCTCGATATGGCATTTCCGGGTCGATCAGGGCTGCTGGAGCGCCATTGATTTCTGTGAAGATTTTGCCACGTTAAAGGTGTTGAACAGTCGGGCAATCTGGACGCCGGGTGAGTAAAACTCTCTTTTTTCACTTCAGCGGCGTCGCGATCATTGACACCCCCTGACAGGCTGATATCCTCCGCAGCCAGACTTTTTTCGTCGTTCAGAGCTTCGCAGAAATTGTTTTACAAAAATGGCGATGCATTCTGTTGCGTGGGGTGGGATGATAGCCCACTTTCTAAAGCCTGTTCGGTGACTTTTGTCCCGACATCGCCTCTGGTTCAGGTATACTAACGGGCCTTTTTATCTCTATTCATACCCCAGGGGGAAAACTTGCAGGGTAAAGCACTCCAGGATTTTGTTATTGACAAAATTGATGACCTGAAAGGTCAGGACATCATCACCTTAGACGTTCAGGGTAAATCCAGTATCACCGACTGCATGATTATCTGCACCGGTACATCCAGCCGTCATGTTATGTCCATCGCCGACCACGTGGTACAGGAATCTCGCGCTGCCGGTATGCTGCCGCTCGGCGTTGAAGGTGAAAACGTGGCAGACTGGATTGTCGTTGACCTGGGCGATGTCATCGTTCATGTCATGCAGGAAGAGAGCCGTCGTCTGTACGAACTGGAAAAACTCTGGAGTTAATGCGTGAAGCTTCAACTTGTCGCTGTTGGCACGAAAATGCCTGACTGGGTACAAACGGGATTTACGGAGTACCTTCGGCGTTTTCCAAAAGACATGCCTTTTGAGCTGATAGAAATTCCAGCGGGAAAGCGCGGCAAGAACGCGGATATTAAACGCATACTCGACAAAGAGGGTGAACAGATGCTGGCCGCCGCAGGCAAAAACCGCATCGTCACCCTGGATATCCCGGGCAAACCCTGGGATACGCCGCAACTGGCGACAGAACTGGAACGCTGGAAGCTGGATGGCCGCGACGTCAGCCTGCTGATTGGCGGCCCGGAGGGATTATCTCCGGCCTGTAAAGCAGCGGCAGAACAAAGCTGGTCCCTCTCTGCGCTAACGCTTCCCCACCCGCTTGTACGGGTGCTGGTCGCAGAGAGTCTGTACCGGGCGTGGAGCATTACCACCAATCACCCTTATCACCGTGAGTGATCGTTTAAGCCTTGAGTAGATTAAGCAGCGGATGAAACTACAGAATTCTTTTCGCGACTATACGGCTGAGTCCGCGCTGTTTGTGCGCCGGGCGCTGGTTGCCTTTTTGGGTATATTGCTGCTGACCGGCGTGCTCATCGCCAACCTTTATAATCTGCAAATCGTGCGTTTTACCGATTATCAGACCCGTTCAAATGAAAACCGTATCAAACTGGTGCCTATCGCCCCCAGTCGCGGGATCATATACGACCGTAACGGTATCCCCTTAGCCCTTAACCGCACCATTTATCAGATAGAAATGATGCCTGAAAAGGTGGATAACGTTCAGGAAACGCTGGATGCGCTACGCAGTGTCGTCGATTTAAACGATGACGATATCGCGGCCTTCAAAAAAGAGCGCTCGCGCTCCCACCGCTTTACCTCTATTCCCGTTAAAACGAACCTGACAGAAGTTCAGGTGGCGCGTTTTGCCGTCAATCAGTACCGTTTTCCCGGCGTGGAAGTGAAAGGCTATAAACGTCGCTACTACCCGTATGGTTCTGCGCTGACCCACGTCATTGGCTACGTTTCAAAGATTAACGACAAAGATGTCGAGCGCCTTGATAAAGACGGCAAACTGGCCAACTATGCTGCAACGCATGATATCGGTAAGCTCGGTATTGAGCGTTATTACGAAGAAGTTCTGCACGGTCAGACCGGTTACGAAGAAGTTGAAGTCAACAACCGTGGGCGCGTTATTCGCCAGCTCAAAGAAGTGCCGCCGCAGGCCGGGCGCGACATCTACCTGACGTTGGATCTTAAACTTCAGCAATATATCGAAACGCTGCTGGCAGGCAGCCGTGCCGCTGTCGTGGTGACCGATCCCCGAACGGGCGGCGTACTGGCGATGGTCTCCATGCCAAGTTACGATCCTAACCTCTTTGTCGATGGCATCTCCAGCAAAGATTATTCAGGTTTGCTCAACGATCCGAATACGCCGCTGGTGAACCGCGCCACCCAGGGTGTTTATCCTCCTGCCTCAACGGTGAAACCGTATGTGGTGGTATCTGCGCTCAGTGCCGGGGTGATCAACCGCAATACCGGTCTGTTTGACCCAGGCTGGTGGCAGTTGCCGGGTTCCGAGAAGCGCTACCGCGACTGGAAAAAATGGGGTCATGGCCACCTTAACATCACGAAATCACTGGAAGAGTCTGCGGATACGTTTTTCTATCAGATCGCCTATGACATGGGGATAGACCGCCTCTCCGAGTGGATGAGTAAGTTTGGCTACGGTCATTATACCGGGATCGACCTCTCCGAAGAGCGTTCCGGCAACATGCCGACCCGTGAGTGGAAACAAAAGCGCTTTAAGAAACCGTGGTATCAGGGTGATACCATTCCGGTAGGTATCGGCCAGGGATACTGGACCGCGACACCTATCCAGATGAGTAAAGCGCTGATGATCCTGATCAACGACGGTGTGGTGAAGGTTCCTCATCTCCTGATGAGTACGACAGAAAACGGTAAACAGGTTCCCTGGGAGCAACCGCCCGAAAAACCGGTCGGTGATATCCATTCGGGTTACTGGGAGCTGGCAAAAGATGGGATGTATGGCGTGGCAAACCGTGGGAACGGTACTGCGCATAAATACTTCGCCAGCGCGCCTTACAAAATTGCCGCAAAATCCGGTACCGCGCAGGTGTTTGGTCTGAAAGCCAATGAAACCTACAATGCGCACAAAATTGCCGAGCGTTTACGTGACCATAAACTGATGACGGCATTCGCGCCGTACAACGATCCGCGGGTTGCCGTGGCAATCATCCTTGAAAACGGTGGCGCAGGCCCGGCGGTGGGGACGATCATGCGTCAAATCCTCGACCACATAATGTTGGGTGATAACAACACCAATTTGCCTGCGGAAAACCCAGCGGTTACAGCGGCGGAGGACCAATAATCATGACGGATAATCCGAACAAACGAACGTTCTGGGACAAGATTCATATCGATCCCACCATGATGCTTATTCTGCTTGCGCTGCTGGTATACAGCTCACTGGTTATCTGGAGCGCCAGCGGCCAGGACATTGGCATGATGGAGCGAAAAGTAGGGCAAATCGCCATGGGCCTGGTGGTCATGGTGGTGATGGCGCAAATCCCCCCTCGTGTCTACGAAGGCTGGGCCCCCTATCTGTATATTTTCTGTATTATTTTGCTGGTGGCGGTCGATGCCTTCGGCGCAATATCCAAAGGGGCGCAACGCTGGCTTGATCTTGGCATCGTGCGTTTTCAACCCTCTGAGATTGCAAAAATAGCGGTTCCCCTGATGGTCGCGCGCTTTATCAACCGTGATGTCTGCCCGCCTTCATTAAAGAACACGGCGATCGCGCTGGTTTTGATCTTCATGCCTACGCTGCTGGTGGCAGCGCAGCCTGACCTTGGCACTTCAATTCTGGTTGCGCTTTCCGGTCTGTTCGTGCTGTTCCTTTCCGGCCTGAGCTGGCGACTGATTGGCGTAGCCGTGGTGCTGGTTGCCGCGTTTATCCCCATCTTGTGGTTCTTCCTGATGCATGACTATCAGCGCCAACGCGTGATGATGCTTCTTGATCCGGAAACCGACCCTCTGGGTGCGGGTTATCACATTATCCAGTCGAAAATTGCCATTGGCTCGGGTGGGCTGCGCGGCAAGGGATGGTTACACGGCACGCAGTCGCAGCTGGAATTCTTACCTGAACGCCATACTGACTTTATCTTTGCGGTGCTGGCAGAAGAACTCGGTCTGGTCGGCATATTAATTCTACTCGCACTTTACATTTTGCTGATCATGCGCGGGCTGTGGATTGCCGCCAGGGCACAAACGACCTTCGGCCGGGTCATGGCTGGTGGTTTGATGTTGATATTATTCGTTTATGTTTTCGTAAATATTGGTATGGTGAGCGGTATTCTGCCCGTTGTCGGGGTTCCACTCCCGCTGGTCAGTTATGGTGGCTCCGCACTGATCGTGCTGATGGCCGGGTTCGGGATTGTTATGTCGATCCACACCCACAGAAAAATGTTGTCGAAAAGCGTGTAAGGGGTACGCAATGCGTAAGCAGTGGTTTGGAATCTGCATCGCAGCAGGAATGCTCGCGGCATGTACGAGTGATGATGGTCAGCAACAAACGACCGTCGCACCGCAGCCAGCGGTATGTAATGGGCCGATTGTTGAAATCAGCGGAGCCGATCCGCGTTTTGAACCGCTCAACCCAACGGCAAATCAGGATTATCAGCGCGACGGTAAAAGCTACAAAATCGTGCAGGATCCTTCTCGCTTTAGCCAGGCTGGGCTCGCCGCTATTTATGATGCCGAGCCGGGCAGCAACCTGACCGCGTCAGGCGAAACGTTCGATCCGATGCAGCTTACCGCCGCGCACCCGACGCTGCCGATCCCCAGCTATGTGCGAGTCACTAACCTGGCTAACGGTCGCATGATTGTCGTTCGTATCAACGATCGCGGTCCTTACGGCAATGATCGGGTGATTTCACTCTCCCGTGCCGCTGCCGACCGACTGAACACGTCGAACAATACCAAAGTGCGGATTGATCCTATTATCGTCGCACAGGATGGTTCGCTCTCCGGCCCCGGTATGGCGTGTACGACCGTTGCGAAACAAACCTACGCCCTGCCTTCTCGCCCTGATCTCAGCGGCGGTACGGGGGGTCCCTCTTCTGCACCAGACTCAACACCGCCACAAGGTGATGTTCGCCCGATCAGCAACTCGACGCTAACAAGCGAAGATTCTGCCGGTGCGCCAGTCAGCAGCAGTGGTTTCCTGGGTGCGCCAACCACATTAGCACCAGGCGTACTGGAAGGTAGCGAACCCACGCCTGCGCCCGCCGCAACGACGTCACCCGTCACCGCCCCCACATCAAGTGCGGCAGTAACGCCAGCCTCATCGACGTCTATCAGCGGTCACTTTGTGGTTCAGGTCGGTGCCGTGAGCGATCAGGCTCGCGCGAAACAGTATCAACAGCGCTTAGGCCAGCAGTTTGGTGTACCGGGTCGCGTAGTGCAAAACGGTGCCGTCTGGCGTATTCAGCTCGGGCCGTTCGCCAGTAAAAACGAAGCCAGTACCTTGCAACAACGGTTGCAATCCGAAGCTCAATTACAGTCCTTTATTACCGGCGCGTAGCGGTGTAAAGCAGGCATCTGAACTGTCAGTTTTGTCAATGACGCTAACAAAGTCATGCCGAAAGTCAGATGCCTGCGGGTATAGCATTTGCTATAGTAGGGCACTTTTTTAATTTCATCACGGATGTCGTAGTTCAGACCATGAAGACCACTTTTTCCGCTCGTTTCCTGCAGCGCATGGCGCTCACCACGGCGCTTTGCGCAGCCTCCATATCCGCTGTGCATGCCGATGACCTGAATATTAAAACCATGATCCCGGGTGTTCCGCAGATCGATGCGGAGTCATACATCCTGATCGATTACAATTCCGGAAAAGTCCTGGCAGAGCAGAACGCTGACATGCGTCGCGACCCGGCAAGTCTGACGAAGATGATGACCAGCTATGTCATCGGTCAGGCAATGAAAGCCGGTAAATTTAAAGAAACGGATCTGGTTACTGTTGGCAACGACGCCTGGGCGACAGGCAACCCGGTATTTAAAGGTTCATCCCTGATGTTCCTGAAACCCGGTATGCAGGTTCCCGTTTCACAGTTGATCCGTGGTATTAACCTGCAATCCGGCAACGACGCCTGTGTCGCGATGGCGGATTTCGCCGCGGGTAGCCAGGACGCCTTTGTCGGCCTGATGAACAGCTACGTTAGCGCGCTGGGCTTGCAAAACACGCATTTCCAGACGGTGCATGGCCTTGATGCTGACGGTCAATACAGCTCTGCGCGCGACATGGCGCTGATCGGTCAGGCCTTAATCCGCGACGTGCCTAACGAATACTCCATCTACCGCGAAAAAGAATTTACCTTTAACGGTATTCGTCAGTTAAACCGTAACGGTCTGCTGTGGGATAACAGCCTGAAGGTCGACGGTATCAAAACGGGTCACACTGACAAAGCAGGGTATAACCTTGTCGCCTCTGCAACCGAAGGTCAGATGCGTTTGATTTCTGCGGTGATGGGCGGTCGTACTTACAAAGGGCGTGAAACAGAAAGCAAGAAACTGCTGACCTGGGGTTTCCGTTTCTTTGAAACCGTAAACCCACTGAAGGTCGGCAAAGAATTTGCATCTGAACCCGCCTGGTTTGGTGATACCGATCGCGCCTCGTTAGGCGTTGATAAAGACGTCTACCTGACGATCCCACGCGGTCGAATGAAAGACCTGAAAGCCAGCTATGTTCTGAACACCACTGAATTGCATGCCCCGCTGCAAAAAAACCAGGTGGTCGGCACAATCAACTTCCAGCTTGATGGTAAAACCATTGAGCAGCGCCCACTGGTGGTGTTGCAGGAAATTCCTGAAGGGAACTTCTTCGGTAAAATCGTTGATTACATTAAGTTAATGTTCCACCACTGGTTTGGTTAAAAATTGAACACTTGAAAGTGTGATTTCCATCCCCATATACTAAGCATCAGTAAAACTCCCGCTCATTGGCGGGAGTTATTATTTATTTACGTTACGCCGGAGCTGACATGAAAACCAAACTTAACGAACTGCTTGAATTCCCTACACCATTTACTTACAAAGTAATGGGGCAGGCGTTGCCTGAGCTGGTTGATCAGGTGGTTGAAGTGGTACAGCGCCATGCGCCAGGTGATTACTCCCCGACGGTAAAACCCAGCAGCAAAGGCAATTACCACTCGGTCTCTATCACCATCACTGCGACTCATATTGAGCAGGTAGAAACCCTGTATGAAGAATTAGGCAACATCGACATCGTTCGTATGGTGCTGTAAGTCGTATTACCGTGGTTACCCGGCGTCGTCCGGGTAACAGCGTTTCCCTCTGTGATATACTTTCCCCTCTTTTATTCATTCTCTACGGAGATGCCGTTTTGTATCAGGATAAAATTCTTGTCCGCCAGCTCGGTCTTCAGCCTTACGAGCCCGTTTCCCAGGCTATGCACGAATTCACCGATACCCGCGATGAAAACAGCAATGATGAAATTTGGCTGGTTGAGCATCATCCTGTCTTCACGCAAGGTCAGGCCGGTAAAGCGGAACACGTATTAATGCCGGGAGATATTCCCGTCATCCAGAGCGATCGCGGCGGGCAAGTCACTTATCACGGCCCGGGTCAGCAGGTAATGTATGTGCTGCTGGATCTTAAGCGCCGTAAGCTGGGCGTCCGTGAGCTGGTCACGTTGCTGGAACAAACTGTCGTCAATACCCTTGCCGAGCTGAATATCGACGCGCATCCGCGTGCCGATGCGCCGGGTGTGTATGTTGGCGAAAAGAAAATTTGTTCTTTGGGCTTACGCATCCGTCGTGGCTGTTCATTTCATGGTCTGGCACTCAACGTAAATATGGATCTTTCACCGTTCTTACGTATCAATCCTTGTGGTTACGCAGGGATGGAGATGGCCAAAATATCTCAATGGGATAGCGAAGCGACAACCGATAATGTACGCCCCCGATTACTGGCGAACATGTTAGTTTTGCTTAACAATCCAGAGCATGAATATATCAAGTCGTAATCCGTGAAATATAATGACCCATATATTTTTGGGTCATTAGTTATATACACTTTGAATGCTTTACTTCCCCTCCCGCTTTCTATATTTTCAATCAATCTACTATAACGTCGTTATGGCTTTGCCTAATTCAACTGCATGATAAAATGACGAACCACATGAAAAATAAAGACTATTTTTCGACTCTCTTATTGAAATAAATGCAGATAATTGCGTTGGTTAATTTTCAATCTTAAATATAAATTCAGGGTATTGTATTTATTAAATCATTCAAAACACGAATGATTTCGGAGCAAAAAAGTGAATGACGGTAATGTGTCTGAAAAACGTCCTCCTGAACATCAGCGAGAAGAACAGCCTCAAATATTCAAGACCCTAAGAAATATCGACCTCAACCTTTTGACTATTTTTGAAGCGGTCTATGTCCATAAAGGTGTTGTTAATGCCGCCAAAATTCTCAATCTGACGCCGTCGGCTATTAGCCAGTCTATTCAAAAACTACGGACGATATTTCCTGATCCCTTATTTATTAGAAAGGGTCAGGGCGTTACGCCAACCCGTTATGCCACACACCTGCACGAGTATATTAGTCAGGGCTTCGAATCGATTCTTGGGGCACTGGATCTGACAGGTAGTTACGATAAGCAACGCACGATTACCATCGGCACAACCTCTTCCGTCGGCGCGCTGGTCATGCCAGAAATCTACAACGCCATCAGACAGCGTTACCCGCAACTTCTGCTGCGCAACACTCCCGTCAGCAACGCGGAAAACCAGTTGACCCAGTTTCAGACAGACCTGATCATCGACAACCACACCTATAACAATCAGGCGATACACCGCCACGTCTTGTTTACAGACACCCTGGAGCTTGTCTGTCGTCAGGATCACCCGTTGCTTTCGGGAGCACTCACCGAAGACAATCTGAAGAACGCAGAACATACCCTGCTGATGCTGGAAGGTCAGAATCTGCACCCGTTACGTCAACGCGTGCAGGAGATGTTCCCGGAACGGCAGGTCAGCTTTAGTAGCTACAACATCTTTACTATCGCATCGATGATTGCGAACAGCGACGTGATCGGCATGATGCCTGCACGTTTTTACACGTTGTTTAGCCATTGCTGGTCGCTTAAAAATATCCCTTACGCGGCTCTCAACGAGGAAAAAATCGCATTTTCACTGCATTACAACAAAGTGAGTCTGCGCGATCCTATCCTTGAGAACGTTATCGACATCATACGCAGTGCTTTCCGATGTGAAGATGTTGCAGCTTAGCCGCCCGGGAGGGGGAGATGAAGAGCACAAAACAACAACTATTTTACATTTTGCCGGCCACTCAGGCTGCTTTATGGCCCGTTTCAATGGTATACTGCGTATAGTTAATTCAAAAATAGTTGATAAATACAACATTTCCTTGAATTGAAACGCTTACCTTCGTTATTCGCAACTGGAACACGCACGCTATGAGTAAACCCATTGTGATGGAACGCGGTGTTAAATACCGCGATGCCGATAAGATGGCCCTTATCCCGGTAAAAAATGTGGCAACAGAGCGTGAAGCCCTGCTGCGTAAACCGGAATGGATGAAAATAAAGCTTCCAGCGGACTCCACTCGTATTCAGGGCATCAAAGCAGCAATGCGTAAGAATGGCCTGCATTCTGTCTGCGAGGAAGCCTCCTGCCCTAACCTGGCTGAATGTTTCAATCACGGTACCGCGACGTTCATGATCCTCGGCGCGATTTGTACCCGCCGCTGTCCGTTCTGTGACGTTGCGCATGGACGTCCGGTTGCCCCGGATGCCAACGAGCCGTCAAAACTGGCGCAGACGATTGCTGATATGGCGTTACGCTATGTTGTCATCACCTCCGTCGATCGCGACGATCTGCGTGATGGCGGCGCTCAGCACTTTGCTGATTGCATTACGGCCATTCGCGAGAAAAGCCCGACGATCAAAATTGAGACGCTGGTACCGGACTTCCGTGGCCGTATGGATCGCGCACTGGAAATCCTCACAGAAACACCACCGGATGTCTTTAACCATAACCTGGAGAACGTTCCGCGTATCTATCGCCAGGTTCGCCCGGGGGCTGACTACAATTGGTCTCTGAAGTTACTGGAACGCTTTAAAGAAGCGCATCCGGAGATCCCAACCAAATCGGGTCTGATGGTCGGTCTGGGTGAAACCAACGCTGAAATCATTGAGGTTATGCGCGATTTACGTCGCCATGGCGTGACCATGCTGACCCTGGGTCAGTATCTGCAGCCAAGTCGTCACCACCTGCCGGTACAGCGCTATGTCAGCCCTGATGAGTTTGAGGAAATGAAAGCGGAAGCAATGGCGATGGGCTTTACCCATGCCGCATGTGGGCCGTTTGTTCGTTCCTCTTACCATGCAGATTTGCAGGCAAAAGGACTGGAAGTTAAGTGATCGCGTAACACTCACTTACATTTCAGACAAAAAAAACCGGCAAATCGCCGGTTTTTTTCTCTGTAGAGTATAACGTGCGGACATCCTGCTCCGGGTATTACTCTTTGTGAGAGAGTTTCTCAGCCTGAACGTCACCGCTTGCGTCTTTCTTCGCTCCGGCATCTTCATCGTTCATCGCTTTCTTGAAGCCTTTAATTGCCGATCCCAGGTCTCCACCCAGCGTACGTAACTTCTTGGTACCAAACAGCAGAACAACCAGTGCGGCAACCACCAGCAGTTTGGTAATACTAATCTCACCCATAGATACCTTCTTAACTTAAAACAGGCTGCGTTACGCGCCGTATTAACCTGAAAATTGTAACGGTCTTTTGGCGCGCGCACACAATAGCAATCTGTAACAAGGTGAATCAAGCATTGTTTAAAAATACGTCATAATAATTGCGGTGGCGCAAATCGTCGGTTATGTAACACGGGAAGTTGCGCCCGGACCTGGCGAACCCGCTGCGCGGAAACCTCCGCCATAATCAATGTCGGCGTCTCGGCGGCAGCGGCTATCGTGACGCCAAACGGATCGATAATACGGCTTTGACCAATATTTTTGTTGCCGCACTCCCCTGCTGCAATCATATAGCACGTTGTGTCCAGCGCCCTGGCAGCCAATAACGTTGACCAATGATGCTCCTTAAGCGTCCCTCTGACCCACGCCGCAGGAAGCACCAGCAATTCCGCGCCCTGTAGCGCCTGCGCTAATGCCAGCTCAGGGAAGCGCAAATCGTAACAGGTCATCAGGCCCACCTTCATATCATCAACGTCCAGCAGTGGCGCAATGGCATCGCCTGCGTCCACATTGCGGGACTCTTGTATCGAGAAGGCATCGTAAAGGTGAAGTTTCGCGTAATGCGCCACAATCCTGCCTGCTCGTAGGGCAACCAGCATGTTAAATGCCCGTCCCGGCGTGGAGGGAACATGAAGAGTCAGAATGGTCGTCATGGCATTGCCGGCGCTCTCACGTAACAAGCGGGTCAAAAACTCCCCTTCCAGAAGCTGTGCTGATTTTACCGACAAGTCGGGATCAAGATCGTCACGCGCCAGTAACGCCTCTGGCAACACCAGCAACGCTGCCCCATTTTCTGCCGCCTGAGACATCAAGGAGACGCATGTTTGTGCATTCTTCTCCCACAAGGGACTCACCGCAAACTGCCCTGCTGCAACGAACATATTCCCTCCACTTACGTTTGTTGAACTCGCCAAAGAGGATTATTCAGCGTTACACTCACCCCTATACCAATCAAATAGCAGGATTGTGTTGTGTTACAACTTCTTTTAGCAGTTTTTATTGGTGGCGGTACAGGTAGCGTTGCACGTTGGCTGTTGAGTATGCGATTTAACCCGCTGCATCAGGCGCTCCCTGTTGGCACACTCGTGGCAAACTTGTTGGGTGCTTTTATCATTGGGATGGGGCTTGCGTGGTTCAATCGCATGACGAATATCGACCCGATGTGGAAGGTGCTCATCACCACGGGCTTTTGCGGCGGCTTAACGACATTCTCTACCTTCTCAGCCGAGGTCGTTTTTCTGCTTCAGGAAGGACGTTTTGGCTGGGCGATGCTCAATGTGCTGGTCAACCTGTTAGGGTCTTTTGCGATGACGGCAATGGCCTTCTGGCTTTTTTCAGCGTCGACTGCGCGCTAGGCGCGAAAAAAAACCCGCAATTAAGCGGGTTTTGAATTCTTGCTGTCGTATGCTTACAGAGCGGTTACGTTTGCAGCAGAAGGGCCTTTGGCACCGTTAGTGATTTCGAACTCTACGCGCTGACCTTCAGCCAGAGTTTTAAAACCATTGGTCTGGATTGCAGAGAAGTGTACGAACACGTCTTTGCTGCCATCTTCCGGAGTAATGAAACCGAATCCTTTGGACTCATTAAACCACTTAACGTTACCTTTAATCTTAGACATCAAAATTACCTTTACATGAAAAATAGACACAAATGCTGTGTCGGGTATCAGTACATCAATTGTGGTGCATTTTGTCCAGTCGAACTTTGCCAAAAAGTGATAAATGTCGCGTTATTTTTTAACTCGTCGTTATTACGCTTTGTTTTTATTAATGTTTTTTACTTAAGAAAAGTCCGGAACTCAGGCGTCAGAACTGAAAGCGCATCCAGGCAAAGTAAACATTCCCGTTGTTATAGGTTCCAGGGATGTAGGTCATCTGGAACGTCGCGGGTCCATAGCCAATGGAAGCCAACGGTAATAAAACGGGAACAGGGATATAATTCCAGTTATCACGCGCGGTAGCACCCGCCGTAAAACCTAACCCCATATGAAAATTATCATCCGCCAGCGGTCGCCAGGTTTTCTCCCAACCATAACCACCAATCGGCTCCCACTTATTGTAAGAATCCTTAAAGGCCATAATATAAAGACCGTGCCAGTTACCTTTATCATCCCAGCGTGATTGACCAAACCCCGCGCCCCACGGACGTTCATTGTAACGATCCGTTTTCTCTTTATCGTAGGCAAATCGCGCATGCCAGGTAATCGCGGGGACATAAAGATCATAATGTTCAGGCTGTTGCCAGGTTTGCGCAACATTATCTTTGAGCGTATCAAGCCACCCTTTGTCCTCTGCAAAGACCTGAGGCAGGAGTATCAACTGAGCAAACAGCAATGAATAAATAAGAAAATACTTTTTAGCGACAATCACAACATAATTACCATTCTGGGGTTCGACGGCGATCGTAACAAAGCCAACTCAAATAAAACCTTAACAAAAAGGGAACTGAGAAAAATCGCAAAGTGCGGGTTTTCTATTGTCGACGACTGTATTTCCTCGCGGGAATAACGCTCACAAATTCCCTTTTTTATTGTATGGAAATAGACTTAACCTTATTTAAATTCAGTCACCACCCGAAAATTAACAATTTTGCATCAAACTCACATCAAATCAAAAACAAATAAGATTTTGGCTAAAAAAAAGTCAGCCCGCCGTTGAATCCGTCTTTTTATTGATTTCAATCAGCAAGGGAATACGGTTTATTCGGCACATTTTTAAACTATTTTGCAGTCATTTACTTCGTTTTCACTTTCTGGGTGTCCATGCGACAGGGGAAATAATGTTGACATTTATTGAACTCCTTATAGGAGTTGTGGTTATTGTGGGTGTAGCGCGCTACATCATTAAAGGCTACTCAGCCACCGGCGTATTATTTGTGGGTGGATTGGTACTGCTAATTATCAGTGCGCTCATGGGACACCAGGTTTTACCCGCCAGTGAAACCAGCACAGGCTATACAGCCACAGATATCGTTGAATATATTAAAATTTTGCTAATGAGTCGCGGCGGCGATCTCGGCATGATGATCATGATGCTGTGTGGTTTCGCTGCCTATATGACGCATATTGGCGCCAACGACATGGTGGTCAAATTAGCCTCTAAGCCCCTGAAGTATATCAACTCGCCCTATTTACTGATGATCGCCGCGTATTTTGTTGCCTGCCTGATGTCGCTGGCCGTCTCCTCCGCAACGGGGCTTGGCGTACTGCTGATGGCGACCCTCTTCCCTGTGATGGTCAACGTCGGTATCAGTCGTGGTGCGGCCGCTGCAATTTGTGCGTCCCCGGCGGCGATTATTCTCTCGCCAACCTCTGGCGATGTCGTATTGGCCGCAAAAGCAGCGGAAATGCCGTTGATCGATTTTGCCTTTAAAACGACGCTGCCGATCTCAATCGCCGCCATTATCGGCATGGCGATCGCCCACTTTTTCTGGCAGCGTTATCTGGATAAAAAAGAAAACATTTCACATGAAATGCTCGATGTGAATGAAATCACCACCAGCGCCCCCTCTTTTTACGCGATACTGCCGTTTACCCCGATCATTGGTGTTCTGGTGTTTGATGGCAAATGGGGCCCGCAACTGCACATTATTACGATTCTGGTGAGCTGTATGTTATTAGCGGCCTTGCTGGAATTTGTTCGTGGTTTCAATACGCAAAAAGTCTTTTCCGGGCTGGAAGTGGCGTATCGGGGAATGGCGGACGCTTTTGCTGGCGTGGTGATGCTGTTAGTGGCGGCGGGTGTGTTCGCTCAGGGTCTGAGCACCATCGGTTTTATTCAGAGCCTGATCTCTATCGCCACCTCTTTTGGCTCAGCAAGCATCATTCTGATGCTGGTTCTTGTGATTTTGACCATGCTCGCGGCCATGACAACAGGCTCCGGTAATGCGCCTTTCTACGCCTTTGTGGAGATGATCCCGAAACTGGCGCACTCTTCCGGCATTAACCCGGCTTATCTGTCTATTCCCATGCTGCAGGCGTCAAATCTGGGCCGTACTATTTCCCCGGTATCCGGCGTCGTCGTTGCCGTTGCGGGTATGGCGAAAATCTCTCCTTTTGAAGTGGTGAAGCGGACATCTGTCCCGGTGATGGTGGGACTGCTGATCGTTATCATCGCCACTGAAGTCATGGTGCCGGCGTCATCGCTCATTGGCGGCTAACGTCTAAATGCCGGGTAGCGACGCTCATTGCACCGCTATCCGGCATGGCCGAATCATCCCCCATGGTAGATTCGTTGCGGCCTGCCAATCTTACCGTGAACAATCTCTGCAATGATCAGATGGCGACCCGCACAATATTCCAGATAGCGCCGGGAGGTCGTCCGGCTAATGGTCAGCGCCTGCGCCACCGTTTCTGCGGTATGCTGAACCGTCGGATCGCTAAACAGCTTGAGTACCGCATTAAGCGTTAATGCATCGATCCCGGTAGGCAGATCGCCTTTAGTTTCACCCCGGGCATATGCATTAAACATTTCGTCAATTTGCCTCTGACTGGCACTGTCGTTACCCGCCAGCATACGCCTGCGCTGCTGATACCGCGTGAGCGTTTGACCGAGTCGTTCATAGGCAATCGGTTTGACCAGATAATCAAACGCCCCGCTGCGCACGGCCTCAGACACCGTATCCATATCGCTGGCCGCCGTGGTAAAGACCACGCCCCCCGGGTAGCGTGACTGCGTCAATTCATGGAGTAACGTGATGCCCTTTCCGTCTGGCAGATAGTTATCCAGTAAAATGAGTCCTGGTTTAAAACGCTCAATCATCATCCGGGCCTGCGCCAGATTTCCGGCAAGCCAGATCTGTTTAAAACCCGGAATATGGCGAATATATTCCGCGTGCATTTCCGCCAGCAGCGTTTCATCCTCAACGATCAGTATGCTTAATGGTTCCGTCATTGTTTTTTTTCACTTTCGGAAGAAATAGAGAAAACAAGGTGCCGCAAGGATCATTGTCTTCCAGCGTAATGATCCCCCCACAGCGCCCCACATAACTTGCAATCAAATACAGCCCAATACCATGTTCTCCAGGCTCGTCAGTTCGCGTACTGACCCCCTGTTCGAATATTTTTTCGCGCAATGCCTCAGGAACGCCGCAACCCTGATCGGCAACTTCGATGATGACTTCATCCCCTTCATCACTCAAAAAGAGTTCAACAACATTATTTCCTTGCGGGGTCCGCAAACTGGCTTCAAAGGCATTATCGAGCAAATTCCCGACAATCGCCGCAAATTCTGTGCTATCAAGCCCTTCAGGAAGCTGGTGTAGCTGGCTACCCGGCACAATCGTCATCTGGAGTCCCAACTCCCGCGCACGCTGCACTTTGCCAAACAGTAAACCAGCGACCTGACGATCGGCAAACGCACTGCGTAAGCTATCGATAAGCTGCTGCTGTGCCTGTGATTCCCCCTGCACCATCTCCCGGACGCGATCATACTCTTTCATTTGCAGCAAACCATTGAGCGTGGACATCCAGTTTAGATGTTCATGGCGCAGAGTTCTGAGGCTCTCGACATATTGTTTAATTTGGGTCAGTTGCGCATTGAGGGTATAAATCTCATCCTTACTTCGAAAGCTGATGATCGCCCCAAGTAACTCGTCGCCAGAGCGGATCGCCTCGCGGTTGGCAATAACGCTGAGCCCATTAAAATTAGCCATCACATTCTGGCGTTGCTCTGCTATCTCCTGAGTGAAGAAATCTGCGGGTGTCACCACCTCTTCAATCGGTTTTCCCAGCCACTGCCTCCCGGGAGAAGACAACCCCAGCATTTTCCTGGCGCTACGGTTAATGGCGGTAATAAACCCGTCAGGATCAACGGCAATTAACCCTTCATAGACGGAACTAAACAACGCCTCCTGCTGGCGTACCACGCGCGCGATTTGCTTTGGCTCCATCCCCAACATCTGGCGGCGAATATGGGACGCAAAAAGCCACGAAAGTAGCATTAATACCAGCAATAACAGGACAAATACGCCTGCCATCGGTAACACAAAATCCAGCCGCCAACTGTCGATTTTGCTGACCAGATAGCCAATTGACACAACACCGATCACCTCACCGTGTTCATTGAATATCGGCGTCTTGGCGCGCATCGCCATGCCGATAGACCCCTCCCCCATAATGAAATAGCTTTCACCCTTTTCAAGCGCACCGGGTTTAGTGAACTGCATGGGCTGACCAATTTTTTTCGGGTTCGGGTGGTAGAGGCGAATCGAATTGCGGTCGCCGATCACGACATAGTCAAAATCGGTATCGGTTTGCAGTTTGTCTGCAATGCTGGCTAAACGTGGGTAATCACGATGCTCGACGGCAGAGATAATGCTGTCATTCGAGGCAATGATCTTCGCCTGGTTCATCGCCATATCCCTGACATGAGTCACCAGGTAGTCCTCGAAACTCGCAGAAAAATACCGGGCCAGGGCCGCGATGATAAAAACAGAAACCACTAAAATAAGGAGAAAAATGCGTAACGGGAACGCAAGGCGCCGAAAAAAAAGAAACTGTTTTTTATTTTTATGAACGGCCATTATTGTTCCTTACGTGTGTCAACCGGTACACTTAACGCAGAGATGTAATAAAAATGTTTTCTTGCGGAAGATAATAATAATCTAAGATCGTCACAGATTCCCCACCTTAAATCAATTAAACAAATTAAAACCACGCCTTAAATGATCGTTAAGTTAATTAAAAAACTTAAAACCATAAAACACATAAAAACCATCTAACTCTTTGTGAAATAAATCAAAATTTACCTCTTTAATACTCCTTACGATGTATGTGTCAGGGAGAAAGAGGACTAATGGTGAATAAAAAAAGCAAAACACCCTGACGTAAACAAAACGTTATCAATTAGCAAAATTACACAACAAACACAAAAACCCAGCAACAATATATATCTTCAGGATCCTTTTCACTATGTTTGAAAATAATGTGTTCACACAAGTAAAACGCTCTGAAAATATAAAAATGGCGGCGATCACGCGATTCCTGAAAGAGAATGATCTGAGCGTGGATACCACCGTTGAAATATTCATTACCGTTATGCGTGACGATCGCCTGATCGCCTGCGGCGGTATTGCTGGAAATATCATAAAATGCGTCGCCATCAGCGAATCCGTTCGGGGCGAAGGCTTAGCATTAACGCTGGCGACTGAGCTTATCAATCTCGCCTATGAAAGAAACTGCACGCACCTCTTCATCTATACAAAAACCGAGTACGAAGCGCTGTTTAAGCAGTGTGGTTTCGCTACGCTGACCAGCGTACCCGGCGTGATGGTGCTGATGGAAAACAGCACCACACGACTAAAACGCTACGCGGAATCGCTGGCAAAACAGCGGCGGGACGGCAAAAAAATTGGCTGTATCGTGATGAATGCCAACCCGTTCACAAACGGTCATCGGTACCTGATCCAACAAGCGGCCGCACAATGCGACTGGCTACACGTATTCTTAGTCAAAGAGGATACATCCCGTTTCCCGTACGAAGACCGATTTGATTTAGTGCTCAAAGGGACGGCAGATATCCCGCGATTAACCGTCCATCGCGGCTCCGAATACATCATCTCGCGCGCCACCTTCCCGTGCTATTTCATCAAAGAGCAGAGTGTTATCAACCACTGCTACACCGAAATCGACCTGAAGATTTTCCGCCAGTACCTGGCCCCCGCACTGGGCGTCACACACCGTTTCGTGGGTACTGAACCGTTTTGTACCGTCACCTCGCAGTACAACCACGATATGCGTTACTGGCTGGAGACGCCCGCGCTTCCCGCCCCACCCATTGAGCTGGTGGAAATTGAGCGGCTGTGTTTTCAGGAGATGCCGATTTCCGCCTCCTGGGTACGCAAGCTGCTGGTTAAAAAAGATCTCACGGCTATCGCGTCACTGGTGCCTGAAGCCACTCTGCACTATCTGCAGAACATGCTTGAGCGCAACCCATCCAGCGCGACAGTCCGCCAAAAGACCCCCGCATTAGAAACAGGTGAAAAATGAAAATAAACCAGGCAGCCGTCGCCGGCACCCTTGAGTCTGGAGATGTGATGATACGCATCGCTCCACTCGACACGCAGGAAATCGACCTGCAAATCAACAGCAGTGTTGAAAAACAGTTTGGCGATGCTATCCACACGACCATTCTGGACGTGCTCTCACGCTACGATGTGCGCGGCGTACAGCTAAATGTCGATGATAAAGGTGCGCTGGACTGCATTTTACGCGCCCGACTGGAAACCCTGCTGGCGCGCGCCAGCGGCATCCCGGTACTGCCCTGGGAGGATCGCCAATGATTTCCGCTTCCTTACAACAACGCAAATCCCGCACCCGTCGCAGTATGTTGTTCGTGCCTGGCGCCAATGCCGCCATGATCAGCAATTCGTTCATCTATCCGGCAGATGCGCTGATGTTCGATCTTGAAGACTCTGTCGCCCTGCGTGAAAAAGATGCCGCTCGTCGTCTGGTGTACCACGCCCTGCAACATCCGCTCTATCACGATATTGAAACCATTGTGCGCGTTAATGCCCTCGATTCTGAATGGGGTATCAACGACCTGGAAGCCGTTGTCCGCGGTGGCGCCGATATTGTGCGTTTACCGAAAACCGACACTGCGCAGGACGTTATCGATATTGAAAAAGAGATCCTGCGCATTGAGAAAACCTGCGGTCGCGAAGCAGGCAGCACCGGCTTGTTAGCCGCCGTGGAATCGCCGCTGGGCATCACTCGCGCGGTCGAAATTGCGCATGCGTCTGAGCGTCTGATCGGTATTGCGCTGGGTGCAGAAGACTACGTACGTAACCTGCGTACCGAGCGTTCACCAGAAGGTACCGAGCTTCTGTTTGCCCGCTGCTCCATTTTGCAGGCGGCGCGTTCCGCCGGTATTCAGGCGTTTGACACTGTCTATTCCGATGCCAACAACGAAGCGGGTTTCCTTAATGAAGCTTCGCATATCAAGCAGTTGGGTTTTGATGGCAAGTCGCTCATTAACCCACGTCAGATTGAACTGCTGCACAACCTGTATGCCCCGACGCAGAAAGAAGTGACCCATGCCCGCCTGGTGGTGGAGGCCGCTGAAGCCGCTGCCCGTGAAGGTCGTGGCGTCGTTTCGCTGAACGGCAAGATGGTAGACAGCCCGGTCATTGAACGTGCTCGTCTGGTGCTTTCCCGCGCAGAACTTTCCGGCATCCGCGAAGAATAAGGCAAAAAAAATGACGCAGAAAATCGAACAACTTCAACGAAAAGAACGGGTAACAGCCTGGAGCCGCCGCGCTGAAAGTGAACTTTCCGGCTACCAGAGCAGCTCAAAACAGAACCTGCAGGCGCAAAAACCACGCAACAAAAAACTGTGTGCCGATCTCGAAGAGGCCATTCGCCGTTCCGGTTTGCAGGACGGTATGACGATTTCTTTCCACCACGCTTTCCGTGGCGGCGATCTGACGATCAACCTGGTGATGGACACCATCGCCAGAATGGGCTTTAAAAATCTGACGCTGGCCTCCAGTTCGCTCAGCGACTGCCACGCGCCGCTGGTCGGTCATATCCGCAAGGGTGTGGTGAGCCGTATCTATACCTCCGGTCTGCGCGGACCGTTGGCGGAAGAGATTTCCCGCGGATTGCTGGAAGAACCCGTGCAAATTCACTCACACGGCGGTCGTGTACACCTCGTACAAAGCGGTGAATTGAGTATTGACGTGGCATTCCTCGGGGTTCCTTCCTGCGATCCTTTCGGTAACGCCAATGGCTATACCGGTAAAGCCTGTTGCGGTTCTCTGGGCTATGCGAAAGTCGATGCCGAAAACGCAAAACAGGTCGTGCTGCTGACCGAAGCGTTACTGCCCTATCCGCATAACCCGGCCAGCATTGCTCAGGACCAGGTGGATCTCATCGTGCAGATAGACCAGGTGGGCGATGCCGATAAAATCGGTGCGGACGCGACCCGTATGACCACCAACCCGCGCGAACTGCTGATTGCCCGCAGCGCGGCAGACGTGATCGCCAACTCCGGCTACTTCAAAGAGGGATTCTCCCTGCAAACCGGAACCGGCGGCGCGTCTCTTGCCGTCACCCGTTTCCTGGAAGACAAAATGCGCAGCCGCGATATTCGTGCCGATTTCGCGCTGGGGGGGATCACCGCCACCATCGTTGACCTGCATGAGAAAGGGCTGATCCGCAAGCTGCTGGATGTGCAAAGCTTTGACCGTAATGCCGCCGAGTCACTGGCCCGCAACCCGAATCACATCGAAATCAGCGCCAACCAGTACGCCAACTGGGGTTCTAAAGGGGCATCGGTTGACCGTCTGGATGTCGTGGTACTGAGCGCGCTGGAAGTGGACACTCACTTCAATGTCAATGTGCTGACCGGTTCTGACGGCGTACTGCGTGGCGCATCCGGCGGTCACTGCGATACCGCTGTTGCCGCTGCCCTGTCTATTATCGTCGCTCCGCTGGTACGCGGTCGTATCCCGACGCTGGTCGATAATGTGACCACCTGCGTGACCCCAGGCTCCAGCGTTGACATTCTGGTGACAGACCACGGTATCGCCGTCAACCCGGCGCGCCCGGAACTGGCCGAACGTCTGAAAGAAGCGGGAATGAAAGTGGTGTCGATCGAATGGCTGCGCGAGCGTGCGCAACTGCTCACCGGTCAGCCTCGCCCGATTGAATACACCGACCGTGTGATTGCCGTGGTGCGTTACCGCGATGGTTCGGTCATTGATGTCGTTCATCAGGTGAAGGAATAAACCATGCACCTGCTCCCGGTTAACGCCACCCATCATCCGGTTTCGATTCCCGAGCTGCTCGCCAGCCGTGATGAGAGACAAGCAAAGCAACACGCCTGGCTCGTGCGCCACGCGACACCACTGATCTCCTTTACCGTGGTCGCGCCGGGGCCGATTAAAGACAGCGAAGTCACTCGCGGCATCTTTAATCTCGGCGTGGAGGCTTTGCGCACAATGATGCAGAAGTCTGGCTGGCTTATCAGGGAGCAGTCCATCGTGGTTTCCGCCAGCGGGCCGGAAGCGCTGTTTGCGCTTGAAGGTGCGGCCCGCGACATCAAGCTTGCCACGATCGAACTGGAACATCAGTCCCCGCTGGGACGTTTGTGGGATATCGATGTGTTGACCCCAGAGGGGGTCATTATGTCCCGCCGCGATTTTGCGCTTGCGCCTCGCCGCTGCCTGCTGTGCGAGCAAAGCGCCGTTGAATGCGCGCGGGGTAAAACCCACGCGCTTTCCGATCTTCTCATTCAGATGGAGGCGTTGCTGCATGATGCCCAATAACGCAACGTCGACCACAAATACCGTCCTCTCCCCCTCTTTGCTCGAAGACTGGGCAACGCTGGGATGGCGCGCCATGATGACCGAGGTGAATTTATCGCCCAAACCCGGTCTGGTGGATCGCATCAACTGTGGTGCGCACAAAGATATGGCGCTGGACGATTTCCACCGTAGCGCTGAGGCAATCCAGGCCTGGCTGCCACGCTTTATCGAATATGGCGCTTACAGCGCGTCAATGTCGCCAGAAGACGTACTGAAAGGTTTGCGTCCGATTGGAATGGCTTGCGAAGCAGACATGTTCCGCGCGACCGCCGGAGTCAATACCCACAAAGGCAGTATTTTTTCGCTGGGATTGCTGTTTGCCGCCGTGGGTCGCCTCCATCAACAACACGCCCCGATCACGCCCGAGACGCTCTGTCGTACCGCCGCCGCCTTTTGCGCGGGCATGACACAACGTGAACTGCGCCAGAACAATCAACAACTCACAGCAGGTCAGCGTCTGTATCAACAATTGGGGTTAACCGGTGCGCGAGGTGAAGCGGAAGCTGGCTATCCGCTGGTGATTCATCATGCGCTGCCGCACTACCGTGTTCTGCTGGCTCAGGGGCGAGATCCTGAACTGGCGTTACTCGATACCTTACTGCTGCTGATGGCGATGAACGGGGATACCAACGTCGCGTCTCGCGGTGGGGAACAGGGACTGCACTGGTTACAGCAGCAGGCAAATAGTTTGCTGCAAAATGGGGGAATACGCACCCCCGCCGATCTTCATTCTCTACGCCAGTTTGACCAGCAGTGCATTGAACGCAACCTCAGTCCCGGGGGCTGCGCCGATCTACTGATTATCACCTGGTTTTTAGCCCAAATTTCGCAAGTTAACCATTAACACAATTACATAAAAGATCCTTTCCGGAGAATCACTCATGTCTTTATCTAAAGATAGTATATGGAAGTTGTTGGCCCCATTGCTGGTTATGGGCGTCATGTTTCTTATCCCTGTCCCTGATGGAATGCCCCCTCAGGCCTGGCACTATTTCGCCGTTTTTGTGGCGATGATTGTCGGGATGATTCTGGAGCCGATTCCGGCGACAGCCATCAGTTTTATTGCCGTTACCATTTGCGTGATTGGCAGCGACTACCTGCTGTTTGATGCCAAAGAGCTGGCGGATCCCAGCTTTGATGCCGGGAAACAGGCGTTGAAATGGGGGCTGGCCGGTTTCTCCAGTACCACGGTATGGCTGGTATTTGGCGCCTTTATCTTCGCTCTGGGTTACGAAGTCACTGGCCTGGGACGTCGAATCGCGCTGTTCCTGGTGAAATTCATGGGTAAGCGTACCCTGACGCTGGGCTATGCGATTGTCATCATTGACATCCTGCTGGCACCGTTTACCCCCTCTAACACGGCGCGAACCGGGGGGACTGTATTCCCGGTAATCAAAAACCTGCCGCCGCTGTTTAAATCATTCCCTAACGATCCTTCCGCTCGTCGTATCGGTGGGTATCTGATGTGGATGATGGTCATCGGTACCAGCATCAGTTCTTCCATGTTTGTCACCGGCGCTGCGCCGAACGTACTGGGTCTGGAATTCGTCAACAAAATTGCGGGTATTCAAATTAGCTGGCTGCAATGGTTCCTGGGCTTCCTGCCGGTCGGTATCATTTTGCTTATCGTTGCGCCGTGGCTCTCGTACGTGCTCTACAAACCGGAAATCACCCACAGCGCAGAAGTCGCCTCATGGGCCGGTGAAGAACTTAAAACGATGGGTAGTCTGACCCGTAAAGAGTTAACACTGATAGGCCTGGTACTGCTCAGCTTAGGTCTGTGGGTCTTTGGCGGTGAAATAATCGACGCCACCGCCGTTGGTCTGCTGGCCGTCTCTCTGATGCTGGCGCTGCATGTTGTGCCGTGGAAAGACATTACCCGTTATAACAGCGCGTGGAACACCCTGGTCAACCTCGCTACGCTGGTGGTGATGGCGAATGGCCTGACCCGCTCCGGCTTTATCGACTGGTTCGCTTCCACCATGAGTACTCACCTGGAAGGCTTCTCGCCTAACGCAACGGTGATTGTGCTGGTGCTGGTGTTCTATTTTGCGCACTACCTGTTTGCCAGCCTCTCTGCACATACCGCAACCATGCTGCCGGTTATTCTGGCGGTCGGTAAAGGTATCCCGGGCGTGCCGATGGAACACCTGTGTACTCTGTTGGTGCTGTCCATCGGTATCATGGGCTGTCTGACACCTTACGCGACAGGCCCTGGCGTTATCATTTACGGCTGCGGCTATGTGAAATCCAAAGACTACTGGCGCCTGGGCGCGATCTTTGGCGTCATCTATATCTCGTTGCTGCTGCTGGTAGGGTGGCCGATTCTGGCGCTGTGGAACTAATCCCCTTCCCGAAAGCCGTATGAAAATGATGCCAGTCAGATAAACCTGACTGGCATTTTTTATGGTTAAATAGATGATATACAGTATTTCTATATATCAGAATGAATCATGAAACCAATATGGCATTACAGTCCCTTACTGGCCGCATTTCTGCTGCCAGTCTCCACGGTGAAAGCCGACGAACTTCAGGCGAAACAGTACGGTGATTTCGACCGTTATGTGTTGGCGCTCTCCTGGCAAACAGGTTTTTGCCAAAGCCAGCATGAACGCCAGCGTCAGGAACCTGACGAATGCCGCCTGCAAAAAGAAACCCAGGACAAAGCCGATTTTCTGACCGTACACGGACTGTGGCCAGGTCTGCCGAAATCCATTGCCGTCAGAGGCGTGGATGAACGTCGATGGATGCGCTACGGCTGTGCGACCCGCCCGATCCCGAACTTGCCGGAAGCCCGCGCCAGCCGTAAATGCGCCGCACCTCAAACAGGCCTGTCGCTGGAAAGCGCCGCGAAGTTGAGCGCGGTGATGCCCGGTGCCGGAGGACACACGTGCCTTGAACGCTACGAATACGCCAAACACGGCGCCTGTTTTGGCTTTGATCCGAATGTCTATTTCAACACCATGGTGCGCCTGAACAACGAGGTTAAGCGCAGCGCGCTGGGCGATTTTCTGAGAAACCATTACGGCAAAACCGTCAGCCGCGCTGACTTTGATGCCGCTGTGGCGGCAAGCTGGGGTAAAGAAAGCGTCAAAGCGGTGAAGTTGAGCTGCCAGGGGAATCCCGCCTACCTGACGGAAATGCAGTTTTCGTTACAGGCAAACGCCATCAACACGCCGCTGGCTGCCGCCTCTTTTGCACCGCAACCGCATCCCGGCAACTGCGGCAAACAGATGATTCTGGATGCCGTCGGATATTGAGCCTCTGAAACCGGTGCATAAACCGCGCCGGTTTAACGCCAATTGCGCTTCGCTCATCTCCCTGTGGATTAAAGAGGATCAGCGCAGAACAATCCGTCAGCCGCTATGACTGGATAAACGTCAGCAGATCCTGATTAATCTGGTGCTTATGGGTGGTACAAATACCGTGCGATCCCCCTTCATAAATTTTCAACTGCGCGTCAGGCAACATCGCCGCCGCCACTTTACCGCACGTTTCAAACGGGACGATTTGATCATCATCGCCATGAATAACCAGCGTCGGAATCGTCATTCTTTTGAGATCATCCCGCAGATCAGTTTCTGAAAACGCCTTAATACAGTCGTACAGCGCTTTTATTGACCCTTGTAAACCTTGCTCGACAAAGCTCTCACGCACTGCTTTTGACTCTTTTTCTCCAGCCCGGTTGTAGCCATAAAACGCCGCAGTAAGCTCATAGAAAAATGCGGCGCGATCGTTGACGACACCTTGCCGGATGCCATCGAACACCTCTTTCGGTACGCCGTTGGGGTTAAAATCGGTCTTGACCATAATGGGCGTCACTGCGCTAATCAGTACGGCTTTCGCGACCCGCTGTGTCCCATGACGACCAATGTAGCGTGCAACCTCACCGCCGCCTGTCGAATGTCCGACATGCACCGCATCTTTTAAATTCAGGTGTGACGTCAACTCGGCCAGATCATCGGCATACTGATCCATATGATGACCGTCCCAGGGCTGTGCCGAACGGCCATGTCCCCGACGATCGTGAGCAATCACGCGAAACCCTTTCGATCCCAGAAAAAGCATCTGATCTTCGAACGCATCTGCCGTCAACGGCCAGCCGTGGCTAAAGACGATAGGCTGCCCGCTGCCCCAATCTTTAAAGTACAGATAACTGCCATCTTTTAACGTGAGTTTGTCGTACTGGCTCATGAGCTCTCCTTCAAGGAAACGCTGAGTATGTGGACCCGCCCGCGGCGAGCGCTTAAAAAGCATAATGCAAATTTGAGAACGATCCCGTTTTTCGACTAAAATTCACTCAATGCTATAAACGTCATCAATGTTAAGGATTTGCCCGAATGTGAACTAAATCACTTCAAAGAAGGGGTAAGTCTCAGTATCATCAGGAAAGCTAAACCCTCGCCGCCAGACGGTGAGGGTTTTCTTTTGGGATTATTTACCTGCGCTACTCGCAGTATCGACGACATGGAGTAATAAATGTCCAGACCAACTATTATCATCAACGACCTCGACGCCGAACGCATCGACCGCCTGTTGGAGCAACCTGCGTTTGCCGGTTTACCGATTGCTGAAGCGTTAAACGCAGAGCTGGATCGCGCCCAAATGTGTTCACCAGAAGAGATGCCGCATAACGTCGTGACCATGAACAGTCGGGTGAAATTCCGTAACCTTGCCGACGGCGAGACGCGCGTTCGCACTCTGGTCTATCCGGCGAACATGACGGACAGCAGCACCCAATTGTCGGTGATGGCTCCGGTTGGCGCTGCCCTGTTAGGTCTGCGCGTTGGCGACACCATTCACTGGGAACTGCCGGGTGGCACCTCTACGCACCTTGAAGTGCTGGAGCTTGAATACCAGCCTGAAGCGGCGGGCGATTACCTGCGCTAACGCTGTCTTATCAAAGCCAAACGCGTTATTTTGCAGAGGATGCATTCGCATCCTCTTTCCGGTCAAATATCAACCAAATTTATCATTCCTGCTTTTTTTACGACCAACTAACCTGATTGGGGTATCTGTCGGTGGAAAAGCATATGGCTGAGGCTCTCGGTATCACGGTAGTGTATATCCTGATAGCAGCGATTCTCGTTGCCGCTGTGCTATTTCTCGAACAGCACTGGTAATCCCTTATTCTCAGTATTGTCTCCTCTTTGATCCTTTAAAAACCTAAATCTGTGCCGTGACTGACAGAATCATATTTATTAGTATGATGTTATATGTTCATGCGATAACAAGGAGAGACTGCTTATGTACAAAACAATCATTATGCCGGTTGATGTTTTCGAAATGGAACTGAGTGACAAGGCCGTACGCCACGCTGAATTTCTGGCGCAACAGGATGGCGTCATTCATCTGCTGCATGTTCTGCCGGGTTCCGCCAGTTTGAGTTTGCATCGGTTTGCCGCCGATGTTCGCCGTTTTGAGGAGCATCTGCAGCACGAAGCGGAAACCCGCCTGCAAACGATGGTCGGTCATTTCAGTCTTGATCCTTCGCGGATTAAGCCGCATGTTCGTTTTGGCAACGTGCGCGACGTGGTCAACGAATTAGCGGAAGAGCTGAAGGCCGATGTGGTGGTTATTGGGTCGCGAAACCCATCTATCAGCACACATCTTCTCGGTTCGAATGCGTCAAGCGTTGTCCGCCACGCCAACCTGCCCGTGTTAGTCGTGCGTTAATTCGCCCGAGTCTGATACTGAAAAGCCCTGCCAGGAGAGAGTCCGGCAGGGCTTTTTGTTGCTACTGAAGACAATAAAAAAACCGCCCGGAATTTCACAGGCGGTTTGAGCTTGCAGGTGACAGTCTTACTGTCTTTTTTTATGCGGTTTTGGTGCGAATCAGATAATCAAACGAACTCAGGGAAGCTTTGGCGCCCTCGCCCGTTGCAATGATGATTTGCTTATACGGTACGGTGGTGCAGTCACCGGCGGCGAATACGCCTTTCACGCTGGTTTCACATTTCGCATCAATGATGATTTCACCCATACGGTTACGTTCAACCGCGCCCTCCAGCCAGGTGGTGTTCGGTAACAGGCCAATCTGAACAAAAATACCTGACAGTGCCACGTTGTGAACATCGCCGCTGACACGGTCGCGGTACTCAAGCCCGGTAACTTTGCTGCCATCGCCTTTGACTTCAGTGGTCTGCGCGTTCAGGATGATATCGACGTTTTTCAGGCTGCGTACTTTATCCTGCAGTACCTGATCGGCCTTCATCTCTGGCGCAAATTCCAGCAACGTCACGTGCTCCACAATGCCGGCCAGATCGATAGCCGCTTCCACACCGGAGTTACCGCCGCCAATCACCGCCACGCGTTTGCCTTTAAACAGCGGGCCGTCGCAGTGCGGGCAGTACGTCACGCCTTTAGTACGATATTGATCTTCACCCGGCACGTTCATATTGCGCCATTTGGCCCCCGTCGCAATGATAATGCTTCGGGCTTTCAGCACCGCGCCGGATGCCGTTTGAATCTGGTGCAGGCCGCCTTCTTGCGTAGCGGGAACCAGTTTGCTGGCGCTCTGACTATCAATCACATCCACATCGTAATCATCGACGTGCGCTTTTAATGCCCCCGCCAGCTTCTGACCTTCGGTTTTCGGCACTGAGATGTAGTTTTCGATATCCACGGTGTCGAGTACCTGACCGCCAAAACGCTCGCCCATCAACCCCGTGCGAATGCCTTTACGCGCAGAGTAAACGGCCGCAGCCGCGCCCGCCGGGCCAGAACCGACAATCAGCACATCATACGCATCACGTTTGTTCAACTCTTCCGCTGCGCGTTTTTCTGCGCCAGTATCGACTTTCGCGACGATTTCCGTCAGGGTCATACGCCCCTGGCCAAACTCTTTTCCGTTAACGTAAACCGCCGGAACGCCCATCACGTTACGCTCGGTGATTTCGTTCTGGAATGTCCCGCCGTCAATGGCCGTATGCTTAATACGTGGGTTCAGCACCGCCATCAGGTTCAGCGCCTGCACCACGTCCGGGCAGTTGTGGCAAGAAAGCGAGTAATAGGTTTCAAACTCAAAATCACCGTCGATTTCACGGATCTGCTCAAGCAGCGTCTGCGCTTCTTTCGACGGATGGCCACCGGTCCACAACAGCGCCAGAACCAGAGAGGTAAATTCATGCCCCAACGGGGAGCCGGCAAAACGCGGGCCCTGGGTTGAACCCGGGTTGGTTATCAGGAATGACGGCTTGCGCACGGCTAAGCTGTTATCTTCTTTAAAGGTCACTTTCTCTGACAGTTCGGCAATTTCAGTCAGCAGTTCCTTGATTTCCACCGATTTGGCGCTGTCATCCAGCGTGGCAATCAGCTCAACAGGTTTCGTCAGTTTCTCAAGGTACGCCTTGAGCTGGGTTTTCATGTTAGCGTCGAGCATCGTTAATCTCCTGCTTTAAAAACATCATCATGCAAGCGGCCTTTCGAGCAGCCTGAATGCAGCTTGCATCATAGTGTTGGAATGAAATGGGCGCTGATGCGCCCATTGATTGCCGGGTGGCACTTCGTTTACCCGACCTACGATGTTGTAGGCCCGATGTGTAGGCGGATAAGCGCAGCGCCATCCGGCTTCGAAGCGCCTTAAAGGCTTAGATCTTGCCTACTAAATCCAGAGATGGAGCCAGCGTCGCTTCGCCTTCTTTCCATTTCGCCGGGCAAACTTCACCTGGGTGAGAAGCAACATACTGAGCTGCTTTGATTTTACGCAGCAGGTCAGACGCATCGCGGCCAATGCCTTCAGCGGTAACTTCGATTGCCTGGATGATACCCTGCGGGTCAACAACGAAGGTTGCACGGTCAGCCAGACCTTCGTCTTCACGCATGTTGTCGAAGTTACGGGTCAGGGCGCCAGTCGGGTCGCCGATCATCGCATATTTGATTTTCGCGATGGTTTCAGAGCTGCTGTGCCATGCTTTGTGAGTGAAGTGGGTGTCGGTAGACACAGAGTAAACGTCTACGCCCAGTTTCTGCAGTTCATCGTAATGGTCAGCAACGTCGCCCAGTTCAGTCGGGCATACGAAAGTGAAGTCAGCCGGGTAGAAGAAGAAAACGCTCCAGCGGCCTTCGGTATCTTTTTCGGTAACTTCGACGAATTCACCGTTTTTGAACGCCTGGTTTTTGAAAGGTTTAATTTTAGTGTTAATCAAGGACATCTGTACTTCCTCCGTGTTTTCGTTGAGTTGTAAGTTAACGAAATTTTTCCGATTCGGCTAATGCGTTTCCATTATCAAATCAATAAGCGTTATCTAACAACCGACGCAAGACAACTTTGTGAACCCTACGCCGCCAACCGGCGACAGAAAGTAAAAAGGCCCCCTTTTCAGGCGGCCCCATTACCTGAACTACCCGTAGGTAACTTCAGTGCCAGCGAAACTGGCTATGTGTTGCGCTCTACATTACCTTAACAAAGGCTGTAACAGCGACGGGGATTACAACACCCCACTGAAGAAAGGGCAATCATCCGGCCTAAGGTCTTCTCTATGGCTGCGATAGGTTTGATCATCGACCTTTCTTTCGCACTGATTTTTAAGGAAAAATAATGCTAAAACGAACGCTATTGCTGACTCTCCTCCCTCTCATCGCTCAGGCGGAAGAACTGCCAGCGCCGGTCAAAGCCATCGAAAAACAAGGAATTACAATCCTGAAATCCTTCGATGCGCCGGGCGGGATGAAAGGTTACCTGGGAAAATATCAGGACATGGGCGTCACCATTTATCTCACCCCGGACGGCAAACAGGCGATCTCCGGGTACATGTATGATGAAAAAGGTGAAAACCTCAGCAATGCATTGATAGAAAAAGAGATCTATGCACCCGCCGGGCGAGAGCTGTGGCAGCGCATGGAAAAATCATCCTGGCTGTTAGACGGTAAAAAGGATGCGCCCGTCGTACTTTATGTGTTCGCCGATCCTTTCTGCCCTTACTGCAAGCAATTCTGGCAACAGGCCCGCCCCTGGGTAGAATCCGGCAAAGTACAATTGCGCACCCTGCTGGTTGGCGTGATCAAGCCAGAAAGCCCGGCAACTGCGGCGGCGATTTTGACCGCGAAAGACCCGGCAAAAACCTGGCACGACTATGAGGCCTCGAAGGGCAAACTCAAACTGGAAATCCCGACAACCGTTTCTCCTGAGGCGATGCGTATGCTTAACAGCAATCAAAAAATCATGGACGATTTGGGGGCTAACGTCACACCCGCCATCTACTATATGAACAAAGAAAACACGTTACAGCAGGTTGTAGGATTGCCAGAAAAAGCACAACTGGATGCGATGATGAATAGTCGTTAACGCAACCATCAAGGGTGATTGCTCTCATTCCAGTCACCCGCTTAAATCACTCACTTCCCTTACCGCATAATGCATCCGCCCGCGCTCAAAAAAGAATCGTCATTATTTTTACTCACTGCTTTAATATGTATAACCACGTGTAATTAAGCAACGACCAATTATTCATTATATATATTACAAATTAACCAATAGCAGTAACCTGCACGCGTTACCGCCCTCGGATTTATGAAAACTAATTCACATTTATTATAAATCACAAAATGACATTCATGAACGCAATATTTTAATTCATTGCATTTTTAAAGAATTTGAATATCTTATAATAAAATATCTCGAATAAAATCAATTTAATATTGAGAGCCAGCGTCAAAATGTCCATCTACAAATTTCCACTTGACCAAAATGTCCTGGAGGCCGCGCAAGAGCGCATTACGTGGGCGCTTGAAACGCTCCCTCGGGTCTGTGTTTCATTTTCGGGCGGTAAAGATTCGGGGCTCATGCTGCACCTGACCGCGACCCTTGCCCGTCAACTGCGGAAAAAAATATGTATATTATTCATTGACTGGGAAGCGCAATTCTCATGCACCATTGAGTATGTCCAGGCACTGCGAAATGATTACGCCGATGTCATCGACGATTTTTATTGGGTTGCCTTGCCGTTGACGACACAAAACGCATTATCCCAATACCAACCCGAATGGCAATGCTGGGCCCCGAATACAGACTGGGTGCGCCAACCACCGCCGGATGCCATTACCGACCCCGGCTATTTTCCTTTTTATCAGCCAGATATGACCTTTGAGCAATTTGTTCGTTATTTTGCTGACTGGTTTTCTAATAACCGGCCTGCCGCCATGTTGATCGGTATCCGGGCCGACGAGTCTTATAATCGATTTGTCGCGATAGCCTCCTCACAGAAGCAGCGTTTTGCGGATGACAAACCCTGGACAACCTCCGCACCGGGTGGGCACACCTGGTACATTTACCCGATATATGACTGGAAAACCGCAGACATCTGGACCTGGTTCGCAAAAACAAAAAAACGCTGTAATCCCTTGTATAACCTGATGTACCAGGCTGGCGTCCCCACCCGCTACATGCGAATTTGCGAACCTTTCGGCCCGGAGCAGCGTCAGGGACTGTGGCTGTACCATGTCCTCGAACCCGAACGCTGGGCAGCGATGTGTGCGCGCGTGAGTGGCGTAAAAAGCGGCGGTATCTATGCCGGTCACGACAACCATTTTTATGGTCATCGAAAACTCTTAAAGCCCGATCACCTAAGCTGGAAAGAGTACGCCCTGCTGTTGCTCAACAGTATGCCGGAACAAACCTCCGAACATTACTGCAATAAAATCGCCGTCTATTTACAGTGGTATAAAAAGCAAGGTCTGAACGATATTCCCCAAACGCAAGACAGCGATATTGGCACAAAAGATATCCCATCATGGCGACGTATCTGCAAGGTGCTGCTGAATAATGATTACTGGTGCCGGGCGCTCTCTTTTAGCCCAACAAAACCGAAAAGTTACCAGCGTTATAACGAACGTATGAAAGCGAAACGTCAGGAATGGGGAATACTATGCAACAACGATTAACTCAGGAATTAACCCACTTTCTCTCGGCACTGCCGGAAGAAGATCGGATCCGCGCTATTAATGAGTTCAGAATGGCCATCCACAGCGTCAGCCCTTTTCGTCATGAACCTGTCGACTGCGTATTATGGATTAAAAATGAACACATTGCGCCAAACGATTACAACCCAAATAATGTCGCGCCGCCGGAGAAAAAGCTGCTGCTAAAATCGATTGAAGCAGACGGTTTCACACAACCGATCGTCGTCGCACAATCCGGTTCAGAAGAGTACGAGATAATAGATGGTTTCCATCGACATGAATTAGGGAAAAAAAAAGCGGCGCTAAGAGCGCGTCTGAAAGGCTATCTGCCCGTCGCATGTCTGGAGCGCACCCGCCATGAACGTATTGCGTCCACAATTCGCCACAACCGCGCGCGGGGTCGACACCAGATCCACGCCATGTCGGAGATCGTTCGTGAACTCTCACAACTCGGCTGGGACGAGAAAGAAATCGGCAAAGAGTTAGGGATGGATGATGATGAAGTGTTGCGCCTGAAACAAATCAACGGCCTGCAGGAATTGTTTGCAGGCCGCCAATTTTCGAAAGCCTGGACGGTCAAATAACGACAATGGCGTTATGCGTTCAGCCGTTCACGGCGTTAAAAAATGAGGAGCCTCCGTTAGCAACAACGCGCGCCGCCTTTTCCCCCATAGCGCGCGTCTTGTCGCTCACGGAAAAATTCTTCATAGGTCATCGGCGTTTGATCCGGATGCGTAATGCGCATGTGCTCAACATAGTTGTCGTAGTCTGGCACGCCGATCATCAACCTTGCCGCCTGACCTAAGTATTTCCCGGCTTTTGAGAGCGTATCAAACATAGCGGTTACCTGTTATGCAAACGCCCTCTCCAACCGGAGAGGGCTTAATAGTTGAAGATTAGTGCGCGCCTTTCGCCTGCGCCACAATCTCTTCTACATTTTCCGGCATCGACTCATACGGCGTCTCTTTTGCCGTCGGTTTGTCGACCTTCAGGGCAGCCAGCGCGGTCTTGATGGAGAACAACGCCAGCACCACGACCACCACCATGAAGAAGACGGTCAGACCGGCATCCAGACGGTTGTTAAACACCAGTTGCGACAACTGCGATTCGGTGTACTGCGCCGGGATCTTGCCGCTGTCGATCATCGCCTGGAATTTATTGGCGATAGCCAGGAAGCCCACTTTGTTGTCCGGGCTAAACGCTTTCTGCCAGCCTGCTGTCAGGGTACAAATCAGCAGCCAGGACGTGGGGACGAGGGCGACCCATGCGTAGCGCTGACGTTTCATCTTGAACAGAACCACAGCGCAAAGCATCAGCGCCATACCCGCCAGCATCTGGTTGGCAATACCAAACAGCGGCCACAGGGTGTTAATTCCGCCCAGTGGGTCAACGACGCCCTGATGCAGGAAGTAACCCCAGGCCATCACGCAGAGCGCGGTCGCCAGCAGGTTGGCAGGCAGTGAATCGGTGCGTTTCAGCCCAGGAGAAACCACGCCCAGCAAGTCCTGCAGCATAAAGCGCGCTGCGCGGGTTCCTGCGTCCACCGCCGTCAGAATAAACAGCGCTTCAAACAGAATCGCAAAGTGATACCAGAACGCGACGTCCATCATACCGCCGAGCGCGCCGTGCAGAATGTAAGCCATCCCCACCGCCAGCGTCGGTGCGCCACCTGCACGCGAGATAATGGATTGTTCACCCACTTCATTGGCGATTTGATGCAGCGTGTCCGGCGTGATCGCAAAGCCCCAACTGCTCACCACCTGCGCCGCAGAAGCCACCACATCAGTGGTTCCGGCTGGCGCCAGCACGGCCATTGGGCTGTTCATGGCAAAGTACACGCCCGGATCGATAATACAGGCGGAAACCAGCGCCATAATGGCAACGAAGGATTCCATCAGCATACCGCCGTAACCAATAAAACAGGCCTGGCCTTCGTTCGCCAACATCTTCGGCGTGGTGCCGGACGCGATCAGCGCGTGGAATCCGGACACCGCCCCACAGGCAATGGTAATAAACAGGAACGGGAACAGGTTGCCCGTCCACACCGGCCCTGTACCGTCAACAAATTTGGTCAGCGCGGGCATGGTCAGCGTGGGTCGCATAATCAGAATGCCGACCGCCAGGCCCACGATGGTGCCAATTTTCAGGAACGTGGAGAGGTAGTCACGCGGCGCCAACAGCAGCCATACGGGCAGTACTGCCGCCACAAAACCGTACCCCACCAGCATCCAGGTCAGTTGTACGCCAGTGAAATCAAAGTACGGAGCCCAGGTGGGACTTTGGGCCACCCAACCACCGGAAATAATGGCAAAGACCAGGAATACCAGACCGATGACCGACACTTCGCCAATTCGTCCGGGGCGCAGATAACGCAGGTAAACCCCCATGAAGATCGCCAGCGGAATGGTAAACGCCACGGTGTAGGTTCCCCACGGGCTGTGGGTCAGGGCTTTGACGACAATCATCGCCAGCACCGCCAGAATAATCACCATGATCATAAAACAGGCCACCAGCGCAATGACGCCTGCTGTAGGGCCCATTTCCTCTTTGACCAACTCTCCCAACGAGCGACCGTCGCGGCGAGTCGAGACAAAGAGCACCATGAAATCCTGTACCGCACCGGCTAGCACCACGCCAGCCAGCAGCCAGATCATACCTGGCAGGTAGCCCATCTGCGCCGCCAGCACCGGCCCCACCAGCGGGCCTGCGCCCGCAATGGCGGCAAAATGGTGACCGAATAACACTTTTTTGTCGGTAGGGACGTAATCCAGACCGTCGTTATGACGCACGGCAGGCGTCATACGCGTCGGGTCAACCGCCAGCACTTTTTTGGCGATATACAGACCATAAAAACGGTAGGCAATGAGATAGACACAGACCGACGCCACCACAATCCACAACGCGTTGATCTGTTCACCACGGTTTAACGCAATATATCCCAGGGCAAATGCTCCCATAACAGAGAGCACTGTCCAGATGAGGTATTTCCCTGATTTATTCATGGTTGTTGTCCGTTTGCGTGTTCCAGAGAGATGTTACATTTTGTTTCTATAACACCTTTGCTGGTTTTAACAACATGACAACTTCATAAACCAGATATATCACTGATCATTTACATCGCATTGTTAACTGGATCACTCCATTCACCTGCTAACCCTGCAATATCATTTTATTTTGCCGACATTACCCCAGAACGGCAGTCCCTAAACGGCAGGTGCAACAACGCCGTCCTTGTTCATCAAAAACAGCAATTTCCCAACTCTGATTTTGCCGTCCGAGATGCAGTGGCTGGCACACACCGCGCACTTTTCCCTGGGATACCGCCCGGTGGTGAGTGGCGTTCAGTTCGGTGCCGACAACGCACTGCCCGTCGCGGGTCATCAGATAACCCGCCATTGAACCCAGCGTCTCCGCCAGCGCCGCTGACGCCCCGCCATGCAGTAAACCAAACGGCTGATGCGTCCGGGCATCAACGGGCATTTCCGCTTCCAGCACGTCGTCAGCGAGTCGGGTGTAGACAATCCCCAGATGCGCCACCATCGTGTTCTGGCTGGTGGCATTCAGTTCTTCAAGCGTCAAATGGCGTTTCCAGATCATCGTTATGCTCCCAGCGTTGAGCCGCCATCAACCACAATATCCTGCAACGTAATGTGGCTTGCCAGATCGGAGGCCAGAAACAGAATGGTATTGGCGATTTCCTGAGGACGCGCGATTTTCCCCAACGGAATGCCGAGTTTAAACTGCTCGCCAAAACCGCGAATTCGCTGCTGTTCGGCGTCATCACTGACCCACAACGTGCGCTGCATATCGGTGTCCGTTGAACCCGGTGAAACGAGATTACACCGCACGCCGCTGGCGGCCAGTTCCAGCCCGACGGTCAGCGCCAGACTTTTCAGCGCCGCTTTCGATGCGCCATAAGCACTCATGCCAATCCGCGGCGTATGTGCGGCATCGGAAGCCACGGTGACGATAGCGCCCCCCTGCTGGCGACGAAACTGCGCCATCGTCTGCTGGAAGAGATTAAACGCGCCGCCCACGTTGACGGCAAAGGTCTGCTGCCATTCATCGGCGCTGAGTTCATCCGTCGCGCCCATGTGCAAAATTCCCGCGGCATTCACCAGCACGTCCAGACGTTCGGTTTTTTGCAGCAGGCGCTGGCACACCTGCGCCACCTGCTCACGCTGCGCAATATCCAGCACCTGAGTTGCAAACGGATAGTCGTCGCGCGTAAATTCACGATCGAACCCGGTAACGCACGCGCCAGCGTCGACAAACGCCCGTGCCGTCGCATAGCCAATGCCTTTTCCGGCGCCAGTGACCCAGACCGTTTTGCCCTGAAAATCAACGCCAGCCATTATTTCACCTCGCGGGAAAGCAGCGTCCACCAGGCGTCAATCGTCGGGTTCTTCGCTAACATGACAAAATCGATGTCGTTGTGTACCTTACGCCAGCGTGCCGCCAGCGCCATCATGCGCACCGAATCCAGACCGTAGTCGATCAGATTTTCATCGTCCATCGGCTCATCGGACTCATCCAGCAACGGCAGGATAGCCGCACGCAGCGCCTCTTTGCTGGCAGGAACCGGCGCGGGCAACAGTTCTTGCGTCATGACTACGCGACCGGTACGTCCCGCCACATAATTCAGCGACATCAGATGTTCGTCACGACTAAAGTCAGCCAGCGCATCCGCCACCATAAACGGCTTAATATCACGCATAAAGGCATCCGTTGCGGTGGTCATACAACCAATGTGCGCATACACCCCGGTAATGATTAGCTGATTACGGCCGGTTTCTTTCAGCATATGCTCCAGTGGAGAACGGTGGAATGCGCTGTAACGCCATTTCACCAGCACGTTATCGGCCTCATCCGGTGCCAGCGGCCCGACAATTTTTTGTTGCTCAGGTGAACGCGTTAGCCCCGGCCCCCACATATCGTTGAGCAACGCCCTGTCTTCATCACTTTGCTCTTTAGGCTGAGCGGTGTAATAGACCGGAATATGGTTCTCTTTACAGTACTGACGCAGCGCGGCGATATTGGCGATCACCTGCGCCATCATCGGGCAATTATCGCCCCAGAAGCTAACGAAATAGTCCTGCATATCATGGATAAGCAGCGCAGCACGCTGCGGTTCAACGTCCCAGTTCACTTTGCTGGAGGGAATATCAAGTGCAGTGGGCAGCGCGTAAGCCTGCAGTTTAGGAATAGCCATGTTATTTTCTCCTTCAGGCAGGTGCCCGTGACGCCAGCCACTGACGTAATTGTTTTTTATCGACTTTACCGACCGGGGTCAGAGGCAGAGCCTCAACGCATTCCACACGGTCGGGTAATTTGAATTCCGCAACGCCCTGTTCACGCAGGAAACGTCGTACCTGTACCGCACGCAGCGGTGATGTCACCACCAGATACGCGCAGCTTTTCTCCCCCATCAGCTCATCTTCCATGCTGACCAGCGCCGCGTGGATCACCGACGGATGGCGCAATAACAGGTTTTCTACCTCTTCGGCAGCGATCTTTTCTCCGCCACGGTTGATCTGATCTTTTTCTCGCCCCTGTACCGTGATGTACCCGGCTTCGTCTATCGAGATCAGATCGCCGGAGCAGTAAAAACCGTCGGCATCGAATGCATTGGCGTTATGTTCAGGGCTTTTGAAATAACCGCGAAAGGTGTACGGCCCACGCGTCATCAGACGCCCCGTTTCCCCTTGCGGCAGCGGGTTGCCCTCGGCATCCGCCACCCAGACCTCATCGTCAGGACACATCGGGCGCCCCTGGGTATGGATAATGCGCTCCGGGCTGTCATCCAGACGGGTGTAGTTCACCAGCCCTTCGGCCATCCCAAACACCTGCTGCAACTGGCAGCCAATTTCGGCAGGAATACGTGCAGCCAGCGTGGCGGAAAGCCGCGCGCCCCCCACTTGCAACAGTTTCAGAGACGCCAGTTGCGCGTTGCTTCCCCACTCGCCAATGGCCTGAAGCCACAGGCTAACTGCCGGAGGCACCAGCGCCGTTGAATTGATCTGATGTTTTTCTATGAGCGGGAAGCACAGCGTGGCGCTCGGATCGGCGGCCAGCACCACAGTTCCCCCCGCGAGGAACACGCCCAGCGCTCCCGGAGAACTCATGGCATAGTTATGTGCCGCCGGAATAGCGCACAAATAGCGTGTCTCTTCGCTGAAATGGCAGATTTCATTACTACGACGCACGCTGTAGTAATAGTCATTATGGGTACGCGGGATCAGTTTCGGCGTGCCGGTTGTGCCACCGGAAAGCTGAAAATACGCCACTTCATCGGCAGGCGACGGCGTCGCAGTAAAATCTGCGACGGGCTGATTCATCGCCGCACGCAGATTGTGTTCGCCCTCGTCATTAAGCAATTGCACGACGCGAACAGACGCGTGCTCAGCCATAAACGCATTCAGGAAATCATCCCCGGCGAACAATGCATGTTGGCGATCGGCAATCAGCAGCGTTGGTTCGATTTGCCTGGCGTACGCATTCAGTTCGGTTCTCTGATGGCTGAACAGCGCCAGAACCGGCGCCACGCCAATGTTCAACAAGGCGAAAAAGGTGATGTATAACTCGGCCACATTGCCCAGTTGTACCAGCGCAGTGTCGCCCGCGTTAATCCCCTTACGACGCAAACTACAGGCCAGATTCTCCGAGGCTTGATTGAGTTGGCGATAGCTCAGGTGACGCTCGCCCTCAATCACCGCCGTTTTATCGCTCAGCGCATGGCGGGTCAGAATGTCCGTTAAGGGCAGATCCTGCCAGTACCCTTTTTCACGGTAGCGACGGGCAAATTCATCAGGCCACCGGGTGAAAGGAATGCTCATCATTGCTCCTTAATGCAGTCCGAACACATTCAACATGGTGGAAAGTTTCGCGCCCGTTTCACGCCACTCCGCAATCGGGGAGGAGGCAGGCACAATTCCCGCACCGGCAAAAAAGCGCACCTGATTCTGGCGTAACGTCGCGCAGCGGATCGTCACAACCCATTCACCGTTGCCTTCGGCGTCACACCAGCCGACGATGCCGCCAAACAATTCACGGTCAAACGGTTCAAGTTCCGCGATCCACTTTTTCGCGACCTGATGCGGGAAACCGCTCAATGCCGGAGTCGGGTGCAGCAGACACGCCAGCGTCAGGGCGTTCTCTTGTGCGTTCGCTTTGCCTTCAAACGGTGTGCCAAGATGCCAAAGCGTGGGGGTGGCGACCAGTTGCGGGGAGGACGGAAGCTGTAATTCACGGCTGCGATTGCGCAGCACCTTTTTCATCGCCTGAGTGACCAGGTCGTGTTCATGACGGTCTTTTTCCGACGCCAGCAGACGATTACCCGCCTCTCTGTCCAGCACATCATCAGGCTGACGGCGAGCCGACCCGGCCAACGGCAGAGAACTGAAATGATCGCCCTCTTTACGCAGCAGCAATTCCGGGCTGGCGCCGAGCAATACCCCACCGTCTTCCAGCGGGACATGGAAGTTGTAACTAACGGGGTTTTGCGCCACCAGGCGTTCCAGCAAGGCTCCGCTGTCGATATTGTCGTCGGTGGTGATATCAATCAGACGCGACAACACCACTTTGTCGACTTCCGGCGTTGCCGTCAGCGCCGCCGCTTTCGCCACCATCGCCTCAAAATTATCCTGCTCAGGAATGGCGTTACGCGCAACGACGTTCAGGGACGGATATTCAGTGAAATAGCGCGATGACTGTTGCTTTGCCGGGCGAGAAAACGTCTGCCAGGACTCCGGTATAAACAGCGACGAAGGCTGGCGTGTATCAAAGGGGATCGCGCCGACCATGACCGGGTTTTTAATCCCCTGCGATTTGGCCCTGGCAAACAGCGCATGTAATTTTTGTTGAAACGGGCTATCAGGGGAATCCCCATCCACAGCAGGTTCATCAAAGCGGGCGAAGCATCCGGACGTCGTAAAACTGCGATACGGCGACATAAAGAAAAAATGTTCGGGGGCAAGCGTTGCCATTTTCTGCTGTACATCCTCGGCCAGTGACGTATCCATATCATCCTCCAAAAATGATAAAGGTTTTAATAATGATTATCATTTATATTTTCGGTCGCTAACCTAAAAGCAAACAGACGGCATGTCAACTCTTGCGCTAACACATTGTGCGACTTTGACTTGCATCCCTTCTCGCTAACAATGAAAATGAGAAGCATTAACTTCACTGATAACAGGAACTGCGTTGTGAGATTATCTTTTCTGCCTGGCCTGCTGATTGGGCTCTTCGTTTTCGGATTCTCCTCAGCCCACGCCGCTGACTGGCCACGTCAGATAACCGACAGCCGTGGAACACACACGCTGGAGCACAAACCTGAGCGTATTGTCTCGACCAGCGTCACACTGACCGGTTCGCTGCTGGCCATTGACGCCCCAGTTATTGCCAGCGGGGCCACCACGCCGAACAACCGCGTCGGTGACGATCACGGTTTTTTACGCCAATGGAGCGAGGTGGCGAAAGCGCGCAAACTGAACCGTCTGTACATCGGCGAACCCAGTGCTGAAGCGGTAGCCGCACAGATGCCCGATCTCATTCTGGTAAGCGCCACCGGCGGCGACTCTGCGCTGGCGCTTTACGATCAGCTCTCTTCTATCGCCCCGACGCTTATCATCAACTATGACGATAAAAGCTGGCAGTCGTTGCTGACACAGCTCGGCGGGATAACCGGACAGGAAAAACAGGCGGCGGAACGCATCGCTGAATTTGATACACAAATGGCGGCGGTAAAACAGCAGATTAAACTGCCGCCGCAACCGGTCAGCGCGCTGGTATACACTGCCGCCGCGCACACCGCCAACTTATGGACGCCGGAGTCTGCGCAGGGCAAGATGATGGAGCAACTCGGCTTCACGCTGGCGGCGTTGCCAGCCAACATGCATACCAGTACCAGTCAGGGGAAACGCCACGACATCGTCCAGCTTGGCGGTGAAAATCTGGCGGCGGGTCTGAACGGTGAGGCACTATTCTTGTTTGCTGGTGACAGCAACGACGCCAATGCCATTTATGCCAACCCATTGCTGGCGCACCTGCCAGCGGTGCAAAATAAACGTGTTTACGCGCTGGGTACCGAAACGTTCCGCCTGGACTACTACAGTGCAACGCTACTGTTGAACCGTCTTGCCGCTCTGTTTTAAGTTACTTTGCCGGATGGCGGCGAATGCCTTATCAGGCCTACATCTCTCGTAGGCCTGATACGCAAAGCGCCATCAGGCACTTGCAGGCGTCTGGCGAAAACGCCGTAACTCACTCAGCAACAGCAGCAGTAATAGCCCCACAATTACCAGTCCAAATCCACTGACGCTTGCCGAGGCGACCGGTGTCATCATCGCGCCCAGACCGCCTAACAGCGCCGCGCCGATAGCATCCCCGGTGACGTTCTGCGCCGTCCACAGGCCGTTTATCCTGCCGAGCATCGATTCCGGCGTTTGCGTTTGTAGCATCGTGTATTGCAGTAACGAACTGATGGCACTGAGCCAGCCAAACAGGGCGAGGCAAATAACGCCCAGCGCCCAGACGGGCATCAGGCCAAACAAACCTATCGCCAGGAAAGAACCGACCGTGGAAGCCAGCATAATCAGACCGGGACGTACGCTGTGAGCCAGTTGTCCGCTGGTCAGCGCGCCGACCGCTGCGCCGAGGGGAATGGCGGCATAGAGAAAACCAATTTGTGCCGCAGACATGTGCCAGTTTAGCGCCAGCGCCGGATAGAGCACCCGCACCGCGCTCGCCATAGTCAGCAAACCGCCGAGCAGCGCAATACCGCCAATCAGCGGGCTGGCAAACAAAAAGCGAAACGCCGCCAGCAGCGATTTAAGCGGATGCTCACGGGGCTGAGGCGGTGGAGGTAATAGCGGAAGCCGCAATAACGGCAGCAATGTGATAAAGGTGCCCGCGGCAGCCAGACCATAGTTCCAGGCCACGCCGCCCGTGGCTAACAGCAGTCCACCCAGCATGGGAGAGATAACCGATCCCAGGCGAACCGTCAGCATCGTAATCGCCCCCGCCTGCATCAGATTTTCGCGGCCAACCAGCGCTGGCGTCGCCGCCAACAGCGCGGTGACCCCCAGCGAAGCAAAGAAACCATCCCACAGGCCAAGCAGATAAATCGCCAGCAGCGAAGGTTCCGGCAGCAGCGCGTTCAGACACAGGCCGATGAAGCCAATACCACAGGTACCCCGCGCCAGCAGGATCACTTTTTTACGCTCATAGCGATCGGCTAATACGCCGCCCACCATCAGACCCACAAACATTGCGCTACCGGTCAGCGTCACCGACAAACCGACCTGCCACGTTGAGTGGGTCATCATTTGGATCTGTACCGGAACCGCCACACCGAGCAAACCCAGTGAAACGATGGAGATAAAACGGGCAAGGAAAACCGCACGGAATGCCGGGTGCGTCTTCAACAGGCTGAGATTCAATAGCCAGGATTGTCGATTCATTACAACGCCTTAATACGAGCTTTTTTAAATATCCATTCAGAGGCTGCACATGCTAACATAACCAAATAAGATCGATAACGATAATTACTATCATTATCAGGGAAGTTTGATATGTCATGTTCTGTTTCCGTGACGCGCGCTATCGCCGTCCCCGGATTGTTGTTATTACTTGTTCTCGCCACCGCATTAAGTCTGGCTATCGGCGCAAAATCACTGCCAGCCTCTGTCGTTCTGGACGCACTGACCGGTCACTGTCAAAGCCCTGACTGCATCATCGTGCTGGATGCGCGACTGCCGCGTACGCTGGCCGGATTACTGGCCGGGGGCGCGCTGGGTCTTGCCGGTGCCTTAATGCAAACGCTCTCCCGCAACCCGCTTGCCGATCCGGGCATTCTTGGTGTTAATGCAGGAGCCAGCTTTGCCATTGTTCTGGGCGCCGCATTTTTCGGCTATTCCTCCGCAGAGGAACAACTCTTGATGGCATTTGCCGGTGCCCTTGCGGCGTCACTGATTGTGGCGTTTACCGGCAGTCAGGGGGGCGGTCAGTTAAGTCCTGTACGGCTGACGCTGGCCGGTGTCGCGCTTAGCGCAGTGCTGGAAGGGCTTTCCAGTGGAATTGCCCTCCTTAACCCGGATGTGTACGACCAACTGCGCTTCTGGCAAGCGGGCTCGTTGGATATCCGCAGTTTGCACACGCTGAAGGTGGTGCTGGCACCAGTACTGATGGCAGGCGTCGTCGCGTTATGCCTGAGTCGGGCGCTCAATAGTCTGAGTCTGGGCAGCGATACCGCCACCGCGCTCGGCAACAGGGTGGCGCGTACCCAGATTCTCGGTTTGCTGGTGATTACCGTGTTATGCGGGAGCGCAACGGCAATTGTCGGCCCTATCGCGTTCATTGGTTTAATGATGCCGCACATGGCACGCTGGCTGGTGGGGGCCGATCACCGCTGGTCATTGCCTGTCACACTTCTGGCTACCCCTGCCCTGCTGCTGTTTGCCGATATCATTGGCCGGGTCATCGTTCCTGGCGAATTACGCGTTTCAGTTGTCAGTGCGTTTATTGGTGCACCGGTACTCATTTTTCTTGTCCGACGCAGACAACGCGGGGGCGCCGTATGAAACACGTTTCCCGCCGTCTGATCCTCTGCTGTCTGTGGCTGGTATTCGCCGCGGTATGCGTCAGTATATGGAGTCTTCGCAGTGGCGCCGTCACGCTGGATACGTCGCAGGTTATTTCTGCGTTACTGGGTGACGCTCCGCGCAGTATCACGCTGGTCGTCACCGAATGGCGTTTACCGCGCGTACTGATGGCGCTGCTTATTGGCGCAGCCCTTGGCGTCAGCGGCGCAATTTTCCAGTCGTTAATGCGTAACCCGTTGGGAAGCCCGGATGTGATGGGGTTCAACACCGGTGCCTGGAGCGGCGTGCTGATTGCCATGGTGTTGTTCGGTCAACATCTGACGGCGATTGCGCTGGCCGCGATGCTGGGAGGGATACTCACGTCACTGGTGGTCTGGGCGCTTGCCTGGCGTAACGGTATTGAAACCTTCAGGCTGATTATTATTGGCATCGGCGTACGCGCGATGCTGGTGGCATTTAATACCTGGTTGCTCCTCGAGGCGTCCTTAGAGACGGCGCTTACCGCCGGTTTATGGAATGCGGGTTCACTCAACGGCCTGACATGGGTGAAAACCTGGCCCTCTGCCCCGTTGATCATCGCCATGCTGGTTTGCGCGGCGCTTCTGGTACGGCGTATGCGCCTGCTCGAGATGGGGGATGATAGCGCCTGCGCGCTCGGCGTTAGCGTGGAGCGCTCCCGTTTGTTGATGATGCTGGTGGCGGTGGTTCTGACCGCCGCCGCGACGGCGCTCGCTGGCCCTATCTCCTTTATCGCGCTTGTCGCGCCGCATATTGCACGTCGCCTCAGCGGCACCGCTCGCTGGGGATTAACCCTGTCAGCGCTGTGCGGCGCACTATTACTGCTGCTCGCCGATCGGGTTGCTCAACAACTGTTTATGCCTTATCAGCTCCCGGTGGGCGTTGTTACCGTAAGCCTTGGCGGCATTTATCTTATCGTCTTGTTAATTCAGGAGTCCCGCAAAAAATGACCGAATCAGTAGCCCGTTTGCGTGGCGACCAGTTGACGCTGGGTTACGGTAAATTTACCGTGGCCGAAAATCTGAATGTCTCAATTCCCGACGGCCATTTCACCGCCATTATCGGACCGAATGGGTGCGGAAAATCGACGCTGCTGCGTACATTGAGTCGCCTGATGACTCCCGCCAAAGGACACGTCTGGTTGGATGGAGAGCATATTCAGCACTATGCCAGTAAAGAAGTGGCTCGTCGTATCGGTCTGTTAGCGCAAAATGCCACCACACCCGGCGACATCACCGTACAGGAGTTGGTCGCGCGGGGTCGCTATCCGCATCAGCCCTTGTTTACCCGCTGGCGCAAAGAAGATGAAGAGGCGGTTATACGCGCCATGCGCGCCACGGGGGTAACAAACCTGGCGACACAAAGCGTAGACACGCTTTCCGGCGGGCAGCGCCAGCGTGCCTGGATAGCCATGGTGCTGGCGCAAGAGACATCCATCATGCTACTGGATGAACCCACGACATGGCTGGATATCAGCCACCAGATTGATCTGCTGGAGCTGCTGAGTGAACTGAATCGTGAGAAAGGATATACCCTCGCCGCTGTCCTGCATGATTTGAATCAGGCCTGTCGGTATGCCACGCATCTGATTGCGTTACGTGAAGGCAAAATAGTGGCACAGGGCGCGCCGAAGGAGATTGTGACGTCGGAACTGATTGAAGAAATCTATGGGCTGCGTTGCATGATAATCGAAGACCCGATCGCGGGAACGCCGTTAGTCGTCCCGCTTGGGCGTTCCGGAAACTAGTTCCGGACGCCACTTTCATGCCAGCCGGAGGGTTTTCCTCTCCGGCAAACCATCAGGTCAGTTGCTCTTCCATTGAAAGAGATTCTTCCCTCTTGCGGGAAAACAATGCATGGCGCAGTAATACCCCACCGCACGCCACCATACCGCCCAGGAACGCCGCCAGAATCACGATGACAGACTTGCGTGGGCCGTCTTTCTTCACAGGCAGTGAAGGCGCCAGTTGGTATTTAAAGGGAACAAAGTTGACGTCCTTGACATTCATCGTGCCCAACTGCTCAACGTAGTACTGGCGATTTCGTAAATCCGCATTTAGTTCTGCCACATCCGTCACAGATTTTTCAATTTTCAGCTTACGAGCAATCCCGTCAGCACCCAGTGAAATAGAAAAGTCAGGATCATCTTTTACTGCCTGACCGTTACTGTAGACCGGCTTTTTAATCCCGGCTGCATTGGCGATATCCAGTGAGTAATTGAGTCGCTGAATATTGGCCTCAAGCTGGTTTTTGAGCCTTGCCCGATCCATCTCCAGTCGCGCTTTCTCAAAACTGGTTTTTATTTCCAGCTTATTGCGAATATTCTCAATCGACTCCTTCACGACGAGATTGGAAATATACTGGATATATCCTGCAAGCACCTTCTGTGCCTCTTCTTGCGTCGGAGCGGTAAAACTCAAAGTCCACGACGTATATAACGACGTATCATTTTTCTTACCCGCATTACTGTCGACAGCTTTCATTTTTTCACTCAGCGCCACGATTGCCCGGTGCAAATCCATCTCATCGATCTCGGCATCTTTCAGCTGATCCATAACGTAAGGTGATGAGCGGAGGTACTCTTCCAGTAATGAAGGGGATTGAAACTTCTTGATAAAAAGGTTGAATACGCCGTCACGATCGACGCTCACATCCATATCCAGCACCCGCAGTTTCGTCAGGGTTTTCTCAAGCCCCTGCCACTGGATAGGTTCAGGCGGTGTGACAATCGCCTCGCTGGTCCACTTTTGCGGTAGCAGAAATGAGATCAGTAACCCGAGACATGCAAAAGCAAAAACGACAGTAATAATTCGATTTTTCGCGCGCAATAAAATATCAATGAGGTTTAATAAATCAATCTCATTGCTATTACGGGGTGCCGATGCGGGCTGCCAGGCAGTAAATTCCGAATCTTTTTCTTGTTTAACATTAAGTGATGACATGCCGTATAACCTGAGTACAAAACGCGATGAAAGAATCCTTCTTTGACAAGATTCTAACAGCAACTCAGAATTATCCGAAACGATCTTTGTATAATAATCCTAAGCAAACGCAATATTAGGAATTTTGCTTACCCTTTGGTTATGTTTCTTTTTTGTTACAAAACATTCAATACAAATAAAAACCCATAATAATTAGCTCTTATTATGGGTTTGTATAAAGATATTATCTGAAAACGTCCAGAAAACGCCCGTTATTTGCTAAGTAGTTCACAAATTATTGGCCCAATATTCTCAAACGCGGACGGCGAAATAATATCGACATGCGCGCAGTCCTGACGGTAGATATCCAACCCGGCTATCCACGGAGCCCAACTCTGCTCAGGACTAACCCCTTCCGGTAGCGTTCGTTGGGCCACAAAGAGTGTGGCCCGGCCATCAAACGGTACACTGCGCGCCGTGGTGAGCAAGCGTACCGCATCCGCATAATTTCCCTCTATGGCGGTGAACAACGCCTCGCTGGCATGCCCACGCTGAGCGGACAGAAACGCTTCACGCTCGCGGTCGATCTCGGCCAACACCTCCGGGTCCAATCCGTTGGCCTCTTTCTCCTGCCAGTTTTGCGTTTCTGGCGGCCAGGTATCCAGCAGCCCGAGGAACGCGACATTTTCCCCCCGGGCGCGTAAGCGCGCAGCGATTCCCTGCGCCAGCGTCCCCCCCAGAGAATATCCCAGTAAATAGTACGGGCCATGCGGCTGCTGTTTTAGCAGCGTCGCCAGATGATGCTCACAAACCGCATCCAGGTTCGCCGCCGTCTGCATTGGGCCATGAGGTCGTGGCGACTGAATCCCCATAATTGACCAGTGTGGTGCGAGGTAGCGCGCCAGGACGCTAAACTGCCAGGCAAAACCGGAAGCCGGATGGAAACAAAACAGCGTCGGCCCATCGCTTTCGCGCAGGGGCAACAGCGTTTCGAATCCCAGTTGCCGGGAGTGCTCGTCTTCAACGGTATCCAGCAGCGCACTCAGTTGTGCGACGGTGGACGCCACCATAATCTGACCCGGTGTGACCTGACGTGCGAATGTCTGACTCAACTGCGCGGCCAGTTTCATTGCCAACAATGAGTGTCCCCCCAGCGCAAAGAAATCAGCCTCCACATCGTTGACCTCGCATCCCAGCATGTGAGCAAAGGCGTTAGCGATTGTCGTTTCCGTGCCGGGAAGCGGCGCACGCCCTTGCGTACGTTGTGTCACCTGCGGCATCGGCAATGCTTTGCGGTCCAGTTTTCCGTTGGCGCTGAGCGGCAGTTCCGCCAGTTGAAGCAGCACGACCGGAACCATATGCGGCGGGAGTTTTTCTCGTAACTGCGCCTGCAACACGGTGACGTCCAGTGGCAAACCGGAACGTGACACCAGATATCCCACCAGTTGTCGGGCATCACCGCCCGTCGCCGCCGCCTGATTAAACACACAGGCATGGGCAACGGCATGCTCAACATCCGGCAGCATTTGCATCACGCGGTCGATTTCCCCCAGTTCAATACGCTGACCCCGGATCTTAAGCTGATCGTCACTGCGCCCCAGATACTCTACAGCGCCAGAGGTGAGCCAGCGCGCCACGTCGCCGGTACGATACATCCGTTCACCCGGCGCAAACGGATCGGCGATAAAACGACTTGCCGTTAAATCCGCTCTTCCCAGATAGCCTTGCGCCAACTGGATGCCGGTCAAATACAAATCGCCCGCCGTTCCCGGAGGCACCGGGCGCATCATGGCATCGAGGATCCGCAGACCGGTATTCCAGACCGGATAACCGATTGGCACGCTACTTCCGGTCACCGCGGCAAGTTCGTCGCCACAGGCCGGATACCAACTGACATCCACTGCCGCTTCCGTTGGCCCATACAAATTATGCAACGGTGCGCCGGTCAGTTGTTGCCACTCCCGGCACAGGTCGCCGGGCAACGCCTCTCCACTGCAAAAAACATGCTTTAATGAGGCGCAACATTTGTGGGCGGTTTCTGGCGTCAGCGAAGCGACAAACGCCGCCAGCATTGACGGTACAAAATGGGTGGTGGTCACACCGTAGCGTGCAAAGAAATGCTGCATCGCCAGCGGATCGCGATGCGCCTCCGGCTCTGCCATCACCAGCCTGGCACCGGCAATAAACGGCCAGAAAAACTCCCACACCGAAACGTCGAAACTACACGGCGTTTTTTGCGCCACCACATCGTCTGCCGTCAGCGAATAGTGATCCTGCATCCACAGCAAACGGTTGACGATCGCCGTTTGCCCCACCATCACCCCTTTCGGTCTTCCCGTCGAACCTGAGGTGAAAATGATATACGCCGTATGGTGTGGCTGAGACAGCGCTAACGGCGCGGTGTCGCCAGCCGCCAGCGGCTCGCTGTAGCACAGACTTTCCAGACCTGGAATGTCGCTAAACCGGGCTCGTTGTTCATCGGTGGTAATCAACAGTTTCGGCTGCGCATCTTCCAGCATCATTCGCAGACGTTCGTCCGGATATCCCGTATCCAGCGGTAGCCAGGCGGCACCGGCTTCGACAATGCCATGCAACGCTAACGTCAGGAATACCGAGCGCGGCAACGCCACCGCTACGCTATCCCCGGGCTTCACCCCACGTTCACGCAGTAAATTGGCGAGCGCTACCACCTGCTCGCGCATTTCGCGATAGCTGAACTGATAGCGCGCATCCGCCAGCGCAGGGGCATCCGGCGTTTTACTCGCCTGCTGGGCCACCAGCGCGCTGAGCGTGGTCGACGGGATATCCACCGCCGTCGCATTCACCTTCGCCAGCAGCTCATATTCGGCAGGCAACAGCATGTCGGCATCGCCACAGCGCAGGGAAGGATTTGCCGCAAACTGGTTAATCAGCGCCATCAGACGCGAAGCATGTTGAGTTAAGGTTGCTTCTTCATAGCGCTGTTTATTGGCGAGGATTTCAATACTCAGACCGCCCTCTTCATCCGGGAAGAGCGCCAGTTCCAGATCGTTAACCGGCCCCGTCGCCAGCGTGTGGGTGATAGCCTGAACGCCAGGGATATCCAGTTGATAGTCAAACACCTTCACGTTCAGAACAGGGCCGAATAACGGTTCGCCACCCGCCGTGCGCCCGCTGTCACGGACAATCTGTTCGGCGTCATAACGTTGATGGCGGCGCATTTTTTTCAGTTGTCCGGCAAGACGCGTCGCCAGTTCCCCAAGACTTTCTGCCGCCCTGATGTTGACCCCCAACGGCAGCACATTCAGCACCGGGCCTGTCGCGGTCAACGCCGCCGATCCCATCCGCCGCATAAAGATAAAACCGGCGGTGTAATCAGGACGTCCACATAAACGCCCCAGCCAAAGCGTCACCAACGCCAGTGCGAGATCGGCGCGCTGCACATCGGGCATACGGGCGGCCAGTTGGCGGAACAAGCCTTGCGGCGCGTTCAATTTCATGCGCAGAACATCAGCGCTGGCAGCATTGCCAGACAGAGGGGCAGAAGACAGCGACGCAAGAGGCGGTAACTGGGTGCGCTGTTGCGCCCAAAATGCCCCATCACGCTGATACGCTTCGCTGCCACGGTAGCGCTGATACTCGTCCACGACTTCGGCAAAGGGGGTAAACGGGGAATCAGGCGTCGGTTCCCCGTGTTGCCATGCGCGGTAAATGGCGGCGATCTGTCGCGTAATAGCGGGGAAACTAAAGCCATCCACCAGCAAATGATGATAACGTTGATACCAGTACCAGCGAGTGTCATCCACCTGAATCAACAGGTGCAGGGTAAGCGGTTTTCCACCATCGGCCCGCAGATTTTGCCCAAGATCGGCATGCATCACCGCCAGCGCAGCATCGTGGGGTGCAGATTCACCGCGCAGGTCGATAATCTCCGGCTCGGCAATCGGCAACTGTGGATCAACCCATTGCCAGACCTCTCCGTTGTCTTGCGTAAACCGCAAACGCAACGTGTCAGCGTGTTTCATTCCCGCCACGGCCGCTTTCGCCAGTAAAGGCGCATCCAGTTCGCCGCATAATTCCACGTAATGCGCCACACTCCAGGCAGAAGGCAAAGAAGAAAGCGTTTCTGCCATCCAGATCCCCGGCTGCGCGGCGACCAGAGGTAAACGTTGGGTCATTGTGCCTCCTGCACATCGGCATAATGGGCGGGCGCCAATGTCGTCCAGTGGGTCGCCAACCAGAGTTGACAGGTTTCTTGTGGTTGCGGCTCGCACACCACTTGCCAGCCCGCAGGCAGTGAACACTGCTGAGGCCAGAGACTAAACTGGCGCTGCGCATTTTGCAGAATGTAAAACTGTCCCTGCGGATTATCGAAGGGATTACTGAATTCCATACTCAACTCCTGTCGTGGAAACTCGCCCGGCTCAGGCCTGATTGTTCTGGTGCTCGCAGGAGTCAGTCAGCGGTTGCCATAGCGTCATCAACCCCTGCATGAGTCCACCGCGCCAGCAAAGCGCATCATGTCCGCCGTCAACCTGACGCCAGCACACCGACGGCTGCACGTTATGCAACTGGCGGTAAAGCGCCTGATTCGCCTCAAAAATGATCGGTTCTCTGATGCCCGCCTCCAGCACAATGCGCAATCCCTGTGCGGAAACAGCACCCGCTTTCAGTTGCCCGGTAATGATCCCTTCCTGCTGTGCGCCGCGATGCGGCCACCAGTAAGACCCCGATTGACTCAGTACGCAGCCAAATCGCCCGGGCCAGTGCAGCGCGGCGTACAGCGACGAAAGTCCACCAAAACTTTGTCCGGCAACGATCGTCTGCTCAGGGCTATCGCTAAAGGGCGCAACGGCCTGCACTTGCGGCAATAACTCCTGCTGAACCGCCAGCCAGAAGTCGGCGTTGCACGGTAATTCCCGGCTACGGTGAGGAGTGTCGATGGCATCGATAAGCAGATAAACCGCAGCCGGAAGCTGCTTTCGGGAGGTGAGCGAAGTAAGAGCGGGCCAGACCGGCATACTCTGTGCCCAAAACTGCCCGTCCAGCAGAATCGCCAGCGGTCGTTTCTCCGCAGAATTTTTCCCGGTGGTAAACACCCACACGCGTCGGGTGTTGCCCAGACGTTCACTGCGCCATTGCAAACAACGCGGGGGAGTCTCCGGCTTTTCAGGGTGATTCCATCCAGGCTGCACCGGAGCATCGGGCATTTCCAGCGCCGAAACGCCGTGCCCTCTTCCTCCCGTCCAACTGACCGGGTTGAGAGGATCGGCAATCGCCTGCGGTAAAAGTTGTCGCCACCCTTCACGAAGGGTCGTGCGTTCAGGCGTTTCACCGGCAACAAATGAGGTAAAAATATCGTTGCGCGCGGACGGGATAAAACAGTAACTGCCCCGCCAGTGGGCGCTAAGTTCCGTGCTCCACTGCCAGACATCCGTCCCGGCAATGCGCTGCATTGACTGCGGAATGGCATTTTGATGATGGTCGGTGACACCCGTGATGTAGACCCATACACGGCGTATCGGGGAGTGGTTTTCTGTTCCCTGCGGATCTCGCCACCAGAAAGTGACCCGGCAATCACCGTTTTCCGTACGTACCCATTCAGGTCCATTTTTTGACTGCCACCAGCTTTCACTTCCCACCGAAAACGCTGCCACCAACATAACCCCATGTTTATTGCGCAATTTTTCATTCATTGCTGAAATATATTGATAATATTATTGATAACTATTTGCATTTGCAATAGCGTATTGTCGCGCTGTGGGAAGCGCGAACCGTATTCCACCACTTATAAACGCTCTGGCACTGCGTGCTCTTCTGGAATGAAGGGTCTGCGCAGAAGCGGGCGACATCAGGCTAACGCCCCTTTACCGGGCGACGTTGGCACACGTGGCTAAAAAAAGCAGGACATACAATGAACAAGAAGATTCATTCCCTGGCCTTACTGGTCAATTTAGGGATTTATGGGGTAGCGCTACCCGCTCTGGCAGAAGAGACAGCAGACACCCCTGCCGTCGCCAATGAAGACACTATCGTGGTGACCGCCGCCCAGCAGAACTTACAGGCGCCGGGCGTTTCCACCATCACCGCGGATGAAATCCGCAAAAATCCCCCCGCCCGCGATGTGTCGGAAATCATCCGCACCATGCCTGGCGTCAACCTGACGGGTAACTCCACCAGTGGTCAGCGCGGGAACAATCGTCAAATTGATATTCGCGGGATGGGCCCGGAAAATACCCTGATCCTGATTGACGGCAAACCGGTCACCAGCCGTAACTCAGTGCGCCTTGGCTGGCGCGGTGAACGTGATACCCGTGGTGATACTTCATGGGTGCCGCCGGAGATGATTGAACGTATCGAAGTGCTGCGCGGCCCTGCCGCAGCCCGTTACGGCAATGGCGCCGCCGGTGGCGTGGTGAACATCATCACCAAAAAGGGCAGCAGCGAATGGCACGGTTCGTGGAACACCTATTTCAACGCGCCAGAACATAAAGAAGAAGGTTCAACCAAACGCACCAACTTTAGCCTGAACGGCCCGCTGGGCGGGGATTTCAGTTTCCGTCTGTTTGGTAATCTCGACAAAACGCAGGCCGATGCGCGTGACATCAACCAGGGCCATCAATCGGAACGAACGGGCAGCTATGCCGACACGTTGCCTGCGGGTCGTGAAGGGGTTATCAATAAAGATATCAATGGCGTTGTACGCTGGGATTTCGCCCCGCTCCAGTCTCTGGAATTCGAAGCCGGTTACAACCGCCAGGGCAACCTCTACGCCGGTGATACGCAGAACACCAACACCAACCAGTTGGTGAAAGATAGCTACGGGGAAGAAACCAACCGTATGTATCGCCAGAACTACGCCCTCACCTGGAATGGCGGCTGGGATAACGGTGTCACCACCAGCAACTGGGTACAGTACGAACATACCCGTAACTCGCGAACGCCAGAAGGCCTAGCGGGGGGCACCGAAGGCATCTTCGATCCAAAAGCCTCGCAAAAATACGTTGATGCCGATCTGAATGACGTCATGCTGCACAGCGAAGTGAGCATTCCGTTCGATCTCTTCGTGAATCAGAACCTGACGCTGGGTACCGAATGGACCCAACAGCGCATGAAGGACATGCTCTCCAACTCGCAAACCTTTATGGGCGGCGATATTCCAGGGTCATCCAGTACCGACCGCAGTCCGTACTCCAAAGCAGAGATTTTCTCGCTGTTTGCCGAAAACAACATGGAGCTGACCGACAGCACCATGCTAACGCCGGGCCTGCGTTTCGATCATCACAGCATTGTCGGCGACAACTGGAGCCCGTCCCTGAACCTGTCGCAAGGTCTGGGCGATGACTTCACCCTGAAGATGGGTATCGCGCGCGCCTACAAAGCGCCAAGCCTGTACCAGACTAACCCGAACTATATTCTGTACAGTAAAGGCCAGGGCTGTTATGCCACGGGGGCGGCCAGCGGCATCGGTTGCTACATGATGGGTAACGATGACCTGAAAGCCGAAACCAGCATCAACAAAGAGATTGGTCTGGAATTCAAGCGTGACGGTTGGCTGGCGGGCGTGACCTGGTTCCGTAACGATTATCGCAACAAGATTGAAGCCGGTACGACGCCGCTCAGCAGAACGTCCATCTCCAACAAAGGGAAAACGACCTACACCGATATCTACCAGTGGGAAAACGTACCGAAAGCGGTGGTCGAAGGGCTGGAAGGGACGCTGAACGTGCCGGTTAGCGAAACCGTAAACTGGACCAACAACATCACTTACATGCTGCAAAGTAAGAATAAAGAAACCGGCGAACGCCTGTCGATTATTCCGGAATACACGCTGAACTCAACCTTAAGCTGGCAGGTACGTCAGGATGTTTCTCTGCAATCGACGCTCACCTGGTACGGCAAACAAGAGCCGAAGAAATACGATTATCAGGGCAAACCGGTCACGGGTACGGATAAACAATCCGTCAGTCCGTACAGCATTGTCGGCCTGAGCGCGACCTGGGATGTGACGAAAAACGTCAGTCTGACCGGCGGCGTGGATAACGTCTTTGACAAACGTCTGTGGCGTGAAGGTAATGCGCAGACCGTCAGCGACACGAAAACCGGTGATTTTATGGCTGGCGCTGGCGCGTACACCTATAACGAACCGGGTCGTACGTGGTATATGAGCGTAAATACTCACTTCTGATGCTGATTCCCCCTCGCCTTTTGGGGAGGGGGATTTTCTGAAAAGCCATGCTAACTCATCACTCAACCTTCTCTTTTGCCGAGCACACGCTGCACTGTGTTGCGTTCGACCCTGACAGCTTCCATGAGCACGATCTCTTCTGGCTCCCGCATCACGCACAGTTACACGCAGCCGGGCGAAAACGTAAAGCCGAGCATTTAGCCGGGCGCATTGCCGCCGTCCACGCGCTGCGCGAGTACGGCAGTAAAGCGGTTCCCGCCATCGGTGAACAGCGCCAACCGTTATGGCCTGCGGGTTTATCGGGCAGTATCAGTCATTGTGCAACGACCGCACTGGCCGTTGTGTCGCGGCAGCCTGTGGGTGTGGATATCGAGGTGATTTTTACACCGCAGATGGCAGAAGAACTAAAAGACAGCATCGTTGATATCGAGGAGCGAGAGATTTTACGCTCCAGCGCGCTGCCTTTTACGCTCGCCTTAACGCTGGCTTTTTCCGCCAAAGAGAGTCTGTATAAAGCGTATTGTGGAAGGGTCAATGCGTGGCCGGGATTCGGCAGCGCGAAAATCAGCGCGATAAACGCAAGCCGCATGAGCCTGCGCTTAACCGCACTCTTTTCACCTCACCTCGCCGGTAGTGTTGTTAACGTCGAATGGCAAACTTATGGTGACTGCGTCATCACGTTATGCCTGACGCGTCCTACATTCCAGGAAACAGCACGCCGTTCCCCGGCGCTTCGCGATCCAAATGGATAAAGTTCAGATGCCGCTCGTACTGATCGAGAATATCGGTGATCACCTGCTCTTTGCTGTAGTCCATCAGATCGTTCCCCTGACTGCCCTCAAGCAGAAAGGTTTCCAGCCGGTAGTAGGTCGATTTCCCACTACGCGCCCGATAAGTAAAACCGGGGATCGCATATTTTTGCGGCCAGATTTGATAAACGAAGTTACGTTCATCGCCCAAATTCACCCGCAGATCCAGATGACCGAGCGCGTCCCCCTCTTCCGGCGGCAGGCTGGATAACACTACGTTCGCGCCGCGCAGTTTCAGTTCATGCGCCACCTCTTCCATGGCCGGAAAACAGACCGTCTCCATCATCTCACGGGTGTAACGGGTTCCCGGATAGTTCATCAGCCGCGACAACCGTTTTTTCCAGCTCAATCTATCCTGAACGCCCATCGGGCGCGGGGCGGTGTTCCGGTTGGCGCTTTCCCGGCGGTAATCTTCAACCTTCAGCGATTTATACAACCCCGCCATAATAAAGAAGATCACAAAGCTGAAGGGCAGTCCCATGATCACCGTCGTGTTCTGTAACGCGGAAATCCCATTGGTCATCAGCATTCCCAGCGTCAACAGACCAATCGCCACCGACCAGAACACGCGCAGCCAGGCGGGCGCATCGCTATTGATATCCTTCAGTTTCGAGGTGAAATTCCCTAATACCAGCGCGCCGGAATCCGCCGAGGTCACATAGAACAGCAAGCCGGTTATCGTGGCGACGGATGCGCTAAAGGTAAACGCCGGATACTGCGCCAGCAGGCTGTAGAAGCCACGTTCAGGATGGGTCATCGCCTCTTCGGCAAAACCCGCATCGCCGTGAATTATCTCGTACAGCGCGCTGTTACCAAACACCGACAGCCACAGCAGGGTGAAGGTAAACGGAATAATCAGGGTGCCGAAAACAAACTGGCGAATCGTACGCCCACGGGAAATGCGCGCCAAAAACAGGCCAACAAACGGCGACCACGCCACCCACCACGCCCAGAAAAACAGCGTCCAACTATTCATCCACTCAACCGGACGGTCAAAGGCAAAGCTGTTGAGCGTCATACCCATAAAGCGGTTCACATAGTCGCCCACGTTCAACACCAGCGCGTTGAGCAGGAACGACGTTTCGCCCATAAACAGCACAAAGAGGATCAGCCCCAGCGCCAGCAGCACGTTGAGTTCCGACAGCACGCGGATCCCTTTATCTACCCCCGACGTCACCGAGATGGTGGCGATCGCCACCGAGAGCACAATCAGCGCCGCTTTCGCCGCCATGGAATCCGGAATATCAAACAGCACGCTCAGCCCGTAGTTGAGCTGTACCACGCCAATCCCAAGCGTAGTGGCGATACCGAAAATGGTGCCGATCACCGCCGCGATATCGACGCTGTGACCAATAGGCCCGTTGATGCGCTTACCGAAAATCGGATACAGCGCCGAGCGGATCGTCAGCGGCAGATTATAGCGGTAGCTAAAGTAGCCGAGCGCCATCCCCATCAGCGCATACATCGACCAGCCGGTCAGCCCATAGTGGAAGAGCGTCCACACCATCGACTGGCGCGCCGCTTCCATGGTCTGCCCCGCCCCTTCCGGCGGCTGCATATATTGAGAAACAGGCTCAGCCACCGAGAAGAACATCAGGTCAATACCAATCCCCGCCGCGAACAGCATCGCAGCCCAGCTTAGCAGGCTGAATTCTGGTTTCGATTGCTCCGGGCCCAGCTTGACTGAACCGAAGCGTGAACAGGCAATAAAGATAACAAAAACAATATAGAGCGTGGCGGCGAGCAGGTAATACCAACCGAACGTTTTGGAAACCCAGTTGAGGGTTCGGCCAATCCAGATGGCGGAAAAATCACTAAAGAAAATGGTGGTCAGGGAAAACAACAAAATCAGTCCGGCTGACGTGTAAAAAACAACGGGATTGATTTTGTCCTTTTCTCCGTCGGTAACAAGGTTCGTCATCGATTACCTCAGATTAAGTAACGCTGACTACTCTGTTGAGCAGCAAACTCCTGGAGACTCTGTAAGGTCATTGTACGCTTACCAAAAATAACCTTATACACAGAAATGAAATAAGAATAATTATTTGTTTTTAAATGAAAAAATTAAACACCCCTGAATATCTCCTTAACGAAATCAGCCAATCAATATAACAATTAATACACATTTTATATTGAACGTCCAATCAAAAAACGGTTAAATACATAAACACAACTGATGATTGGAGCAGTAAAAAATGCCCAAAGTGGGGATGCAAACCCTTCGCCGCAGGCAGTTGATCGACGCCACGCTGGACGCCATCAATGAAGTTGGCATGCACGATGCCACCATCGCGCAAATAGCCCGTCGCGCCGGTGTTTCGACCGGCATCATTAGCCACTACTTCAAGGATAAAAATGGGCTGCTGGAGGCGACGATGCGCGACATCACCAGCCAGCTTCGCCACGCTGTTTTACATCGTCTGCATGCGCTGAAAGACGCCCGCGCCGAGTTGCGATTGCGCGCCATTGTGGCGGGGAATTTCGATGACAGTCAGATTAGTCAGGCGGCAATGAAGGCCTGGCTGGCCTTCTGGGCGAGCAGTATGCATCAACCGATGCTGTTTCGGCTGCAGCAGATCGCCGGTAAACGTCTGCTCTCCAATATTGTTTACGAGTTCAGGCGTGAGCTTTCGCATCAACAGGCGCAACAGGCGGGCTACGGTCTGGCGGCGCTGATTGACGGACTGTGGCTACGTGCCGCACTCAGCAACGAACCGTTCAATCTGAGTCGCGCTCAGGCGCTGACCACCCATTTCATCAGTCAACATTTGCCGAAAACCACTGACTAACCGAGGAGAGCGTATGTCCCGAATGGCAGAACAACAGCTTTACATTGACGGCAGATACACTGCCGCCGTCAGCGGTCGCACCTTCGAGACTACCAATCCCGCCAACGGCGAAATCCTGGCCACCGTGCAGGAAGCGGGCCGTGAAGATGTCGATCGCGCCGTGAGAAGTGCCCAACGCGGGCAGAAAATCTGGGCAGCAATGACCGCCATGGAACGCTCGCGGATTTTACGCCGGGCGGTGGATATTCTGCGCGAACGTAATGACGAACTGGCAACACTGGAAACACTCGACACCGGGAAACCGTTCAGCGAAACCGCCAGCGTCGATATCGTGACCGGCGCCGATGTGCTTGAGTATTACGCCGGGCTGATCCCGGCGCTGGAAGGCACGCAAATCCCGCTGCGTGAAACTTCTTTTATTTACACGCGCCGCGAACCGCTGGGCGTCGTCGCGGGCATTGGCGCATGGAACTATCCGATTCAAATTGCCCTGTGGAAATCCGCTCCGGCGCTTGCCGCAGGTAACGCGATGATCTTCAAACCCAGTGAAGTCACCCCACTTACCGCCCTAAAGCTGGCGGAAATCTACACTGAAGCGGGTCTGCCAGACGGCGTCTTTAACGTGCTGCCGGGAACCGGCGCCGAAACCGGGCAATGGCTGACCGAACATCCGGGCATCGCGAAGGTTTCCTTCACCGGCGGCGTTGCCAGCGGCAAAAAAGTGATGGCGAACTCAGCAGCATCTTCGCTCAAAGAGGTGACGATGGAACTGGGCGGGAAGTCACCGCTGATTATTTTTGAAGACGCCAGCCTCAATCTTGCCGCAGACATCGCCATGATGGCGAATTTCTATAGCAGCGGCCAGGTTTGCACCAATGGCACTCGGGTGTTTGTTCCGACACGGATGAAAAGCGCCTTTGAACAAACTATCCTCGCCCGCGTGGCACGCATTCGCGCAGGCGACCTGTTCGACCCGGCCACCAACTTTGGCCCGCTGGTCAGCTTTTCGCACCGCGAAAACGTTCTGCGCTATATCGACAGCGGTAAAGCAGAAGGCGCAACGCTGCTCTGCGGCGGCGAGGCGCTGACAGGCAACGGCTTTGACCACGGCGCGTGGGTTGCCCCGACGGTCTTCACCGACTGTCGTGATGACATGACCATTGTGCGGGAAGAAATTTTCGGCCCGGTGATGTCAATCCTGACCTACGAAGACGAAGATGAAGTCATCCGCCGTGCTAACGATACGGACTACGGACTGGCGGCAGGCGTCGTGACCCACGATCTTAACCGCGCGCACCGCGTGATCCACCAACTGGAAGCGGGGATCTGCTGGATCAATACCTGGGGTGAATCCCCCGCCGAAATGCCGGTCGGCGGTTACAAACACTCAGGCATCGGTCGCGAAAATGGCGTGATGACGCTGCAAAGCTACACCCAGGTGAAATCCATCCAGGTTGAGATGGGTCAGTTTCAATCCCAATTCTAACCAGGAGGTTTATTTGCATTTTGACTACATCATTATTGGTGCCGGCTCTGCTGGCAACGTGCTGGCGACACGCTTAACAGAAGACCACGATACCACCGTACTGCTGCTGGAAGCAGGCGGCCCGGACTATCGCGCCGACTTTCGCACCCAGATGCCCGCCGCCCTTGCTTTCCCCTTGCAGGGCAGGCGCTATAACTGGGCCTATGAAACCGAACCGGAACCGTACATGAACTATCGCCGCATGGAGTGCGGGCGAGGAAAGGGGTTGGGCGGATCGTCTCTGATTAACGGCATGTGTTATATCCGCGGCAATGCCCTGGATCTTGACAACTGGGCGCAGGAGTCGGGCCTCGAACACTGGAGCTACCTCGATTGCCTGCCCTACTACCGTAAAGCGGAATGCCGTGATTCCGGTGCCAACGACTATCACGGCGGTGAAGGCCCGGTGAGCGTCACCACCCCAAAGCACAATAACAATCCGCTGTTCCATGCGATGGTAGACGCTGGCGTCCAGGCGGGATATCCGCGTACCGACGATCTCAACGGCTACCGGCAGGAAGGATTTGGTCCGATGGACAGAACCGTCACGCCACAAGGTCGTCGCGCCAGCACCGCGCGGGGCTATCTTGATAAGGCCCGGCAGCGCCCGAATCTGACCATCATCACCCATGCCCTGACCGACCGTATTCTCTTTGACGGCAAAAAAGCGGTGGGCGTGGAGTGGCTGGAAGGCGACAGCACGATTGCGAATAAAGCGATTGCACGCAAAGAAGTGCTGCTCTGCGGCGGAGCGATTGCCTCGCCGCAGATCCTGCAACGTTCCGGCGTGGGCGATCCGGCGCTGCTCGCCGCCTTTGCTATTCCGCTGGTACACCCTTTGCCCGGCGTCGGCGAAAACTTGCAGGATCATCTGGAGATGTACCTGCAATATGAATGCAAAGAACCGGTGTCGCTCTACCCGGCCCTACAATGGTGGAACCAGCCGAAGATTGGCGCCCAGTGGTTGTTCGCCGGCACCGGCACGGGCGCCAGCAACCATTTTGAAGCGGGAGGGTTTATCCGTAGCCATGACGGGGTTGCCTGGCCGAACCTTCAGTACCACTTCCTGCCGGTCGCCATTAATTACAACGGTTCTAACGCCGTCAAAGAGCACGGTTTTCAGTGCCACGTCGGATCGATGCGCTCCCCCAGTCGGGGCCATGTGCATCTGACATCACGTGACCCGCGTGAACACCCGGCCATACTGTTCAATTACATGTCGGCGGAGCAGGACTGGCAGGAATTTCGCGACGCGATTCGCATCACTCGGGAAATCATCAACCAGCCCGCGCTGGATAAATACCGTGGCCGGGAAATCAGCCCTGGGATTGACTGCCAGACCGATGAACAACTGGACGCCTTTGTGCGCGATCACGCCGAGACGGCGTTCCATCCCTGCGGCACCTGTAAAATGGGGTATGACGAGATGGCGGTAGTAGATGGCGAAGGAAGAGTCCATGGCGTGGAGAATCTGCGCGTGGTGGATGCCTCGATTATGCCGCAAATCATCACCGGCAATCTGAACGCCACCACCATCATGATCGGTGAGAAAATTGCCGACGCCATTCGCGGTCGTACACCGCTGGCCAAAAGTAGCGCCGATTATTATGTCGCAGGCGATACGCCAGTACGAACTGCGCCGCAACGCTAACACAGACTCCGCTCCGGGTGCAGAGCGGAGACACAGTTATACTTCGCGACACGCCACCAGCGTTTTTCGCTGCTGGCCGTGTTCATCAAAATTCTCCGGCGCCAGCCAGCATTGCAGCGCGCGATCGCATTGCGACCATTCGCCGTCAATCATCGACAGCCAGTCGCTGTCGCGATTGCGCCCTTTGCGCACAATTTTTTGCCTAAACCGACCTTCAAAGACAAAGCCTAAACGCTCTGCCGCCTGACGCGACGCCGTATTCAGCGAATCGCATTTCCATTCAATGCGACGGTATCCTTGCGCAAACGCATAGCCCAGCAGTAGCCAGATGGCTTCTGTACCCAACACCGTCTGCTTCATTCGCGGCGACCAGGTCACATGCCCAATCTCGACTGACCCATGCTCCCGCTCAATCGCCATATAACAGACCAGCCCAACCGCGCGTGCTGAGCGAGTATCAATAACGGCAAACGGAACCAGCGTCTCGTCACGGGCTTTGCCGTCGAGCCAGCGGATTGTCGCCGACACACTTTCCGGGCGTTCGCTGGCAAGCCAGGTCCAGTCACGCTCATCGGCGGCCTGCGCATAAGCATCGAAAAGGTCAGCGGCATGACGCTCTGGTTCGAGGGGTTCCAGTCGACAATAACGCCCGTTAAGCGCAACACGGGAAAGCAGTGACGCCCCCGTCCAGTCCGGCAGCGCGTCGCCCACCGTTTGTCCATACAGATTAATTTCCGGCACAGTTCACCCCAGCAGATTGGTCGTTAAATTTTTATATCAGTTTGCTTGTGGCAAGAAAAGACGCCGTTCAGGAAATCATCAATTTGGTGAATGGATTGGCGTTTAACGGAGGGGTTTGCGTTACCTGACGATATCCCGGACAATGGCTTTTTAACTCAAGTTTAACAATGCCATGAAACACCCCCTTGAATCGTTGATGACCGCTGCCGGTATTCTGCTGATGGCGTTTCTCTCTTGTTTGCTGCTGCCCGCGCCGTCGCTCGGTCTGGTGCTGGCGCAAAAGCTGGTTGCGACCTTTCATTTAATGGATCTCAACCAGCTTTACACCCTGTTGTTTTGCCTGTGGTTCCTGGCGATTGGCGCCATCGAATATCTTGTGATTCGTTTTATCTGGCGACGCTGGTTCTCACTGGCAGAGTAAGTCACGAAGGCCGTGTCATTGCGCCTCCCGCGGCTTTTTAGTGCGCACGGCTATGATTTTCTTTGCGGTACGCACCCGGCGGCTGGTTAAACGTGCGGGTAAACACCCGCGTAAACGTCTGCTGCGAATCAAAGCCGTACTTCAGACAGATGTCATACACTTTCTGGTCTGTATCACGCAAATCACGCGCGGCCAGTCGCAGTTTACGCTGTCGAATGTAGCGTCCCAGACTCTCTCCCTTGTACTGCAAAAACAACCGTTGCAGATGCCACTTTGAATAGCCTGCATGACGCGCGATATCATCAATGCGTAACGGCTGATTTAAATTGTCATCTATCCACGTAACAATCGTGTCGATCACCCGAGCGGAAATCGTCATGGTGCTCTCCCCTCTAAAAAGAATCCTTATTCCCACCAGGCCGTAAACGACTGCGTGGGGTCAGCCAGATTTACCTGTTCGCCTAACTTTGGCGTCAGCAACCGGTAGTCTTTATTGCGACTCGCAAACGCCAGACGTTTATACGGATCGTCCCAGGTATGTTTCGCCAGCACAAAGCGCCCTGCATGGCCGGGTAAAATCGCCTTTGCATGCAGATCCTGCGCGGCCCTCGCCGTTTCTTCCGGCATCATATGGATGTACTTCCAGTCCTGGTCGTACTGACCGTTTTCCATGATTGCCAGATCCACGGAGCCAAACTGTTCCCCTATCGCTTTAAAATGCGGCCCGTAACCCGAGTCGCCGCTGTAGTAAATTTTCTGTTCTGGCGTCTCAAACATGAAACTCGCCCACAAGGTCTGGTTGCGTTTAATGCCCCGGCCAGAAAAATGGCGGGCGGGCAGGACATGCACCATCAGTGCGTCGTCGACTCTGACGGTCTGGTTCCAGTCGCGCTCTTCAATGATGTCGCTGTTCATTCCCCAGTAGCGCAGATGCGAACCGACACCCAACGGCACGACCGCGCGTTTAATCTTCGGCATTAACGCCGTGATGGTGGCGTAATCCAGATGGTCATAGTGATCGTGCGAAATAATCAGCACATCGATGTCCGGCATGGTGTGTGCCGTCCAGGGATAATTCCCGGCAAACGCTTTGTTCAAAAATGAAAACGGCGCGGCATAGTTGCTGAATACGGGGTCAATCAGAATGCGTTTGCCAGACAGTTGCAGGTACCAGGAAGAGTGCCCCAGCCAGATAAGCGTCTCCTGCTCCTGCGGCAAACTGGCAATATCGGTAGGCACCAGCGGCAAGGGCTGAGACGGTCGCGCATTTTCCCGCTTCGCCACCAGAAACTCCCACCACGCGGCAATCATCCCTTTATCGCCGGTATAACCCGGCGTAGGCAGCGTGTTGCGAAACGCGCCATCGCGATAGTGCGGCGACTGTTCAATCTGGGTTAATTGGCTGCCTTGCGGCGCCTGACCAAACCCAGGATTAAGGACAAACGGCAAACTGGCTGCTGAGGCAATAAGCATAATAAAAACCACATAAACTGTGAGACGCTTCATATCCTGACCCGAAAACGCGCGCCTTTCCGATGGTTTGCGCGGCTGACTCTTGATTATGAGTGAGTAAGCACTCATTATAGAAAGCGAACGTTTCCCGTCAAGATGATTTTCAATCTTTGACATTCGCCGTTGCGGCGCTGCACATGCCGTGATTCAATCGTATTTTCTTACAGACTTAAGGGTAAAGTGTAGTGGCTCGTCCGAAGAGTGAAGACAAAAAACAGGCATTACTGGAAGCCGCAACCACGGCGATTGCGCAATCCGGCATCGCGGCATCGACGGCGGTCATCGCCCGGGGCGCAGGGGTTGCAGAGGGAACGTTGTTTCGCTATTTCGCGACAAAAGATGACTTAATCAACGCGCTTTATCTCCATCTGAAACAGAATCTCTGCCAGTCCATGATGGCGGAACTGGACCGTTCGATTACCGATGACAAGACCCTGACCCACTTTATCTGGAAGAGCTATATCAACTGGGGTCTGAATAACACCACCGGGCATCGCACCATTCGCCAGCTCGCGGTCAGTGAAAAAATCACCAAAGAGACAGAGCAACAGGCTGATGACATGTTCCCCGAACTGCGCGATCTCTGCCATCGCTCCGTGCTGCCGGTTTTCATGTCTGAGGAATACCGCGCGTTTGGCGATGCGCTGTTTCTTTCACTGGCGGAAACGACCATCGAGTTCGCCGCCCGCGATCCCGCCCGCGCCAGCGAATTTATCTCGCTGGGTTTTGAAGCGATGTGGCGCGCCCTGACCCGTGAGGAAAAATGATGGACGGGCAAACTCTGCATGAATGCGCGAAGCGCATCGCGCTTGAACTGCCGTTTACCGAGCTCTGCTGGCCATTCGGCCCGGAATACGATGTCTTTAAAGTGGGAGGCAAAATTTTCATGATTGCCTTAGCGCATCAAAGCCGCCCGTTAATTAATCTGAAGTCCGATCCACAAAAATCACTGCTTAATCAGCAAATTTATCCCAGCATAAAGCCTGGCTATCACATGAATAAAAAACACTGGATCTCGGTGTATCCGGGCGACGATATCAGCGAGTCGCTGCTTCACGATCTGGTGAACGATTCCTGGAACCGGGTGGTCGATGGCCTGGCGAAAAAAGATCAGAAACGGCTGCGTCCCACCTGATTTATCGTTGGCGCGGATAAGTGTTTTTGCATTTTTCGCTCTTATCATTTCTGCGCCAACCCTGTACCCTGCTGGCAGATAACGCACCCGCAAAGGGTGCCAAACACTCAGGAGTATTTATGGATATCGTTTCTGTCGCCTTAAAACGCTACTCCACTAAGGCGTTCGACCCCAGCAAAAAACTGACCGCAGAGGAAGCTGAAAAGCTGAAAACGCTGCTGCAATTCAGCCCATCCAGCACCAACTCACAGCCGTGGCATTTCATCGTTGCCAGCACTGATGAAGGTAAAGCGCGCGTCGCAAAATCTGCCGCCGGTAATTTCGTGTTTAACGAACGCAAAATGCTCGACGCGTCCCACGTGGTGGTCTTCTGTGCCAAAACGGCCATGGATGACGCCTGGCTTACGCGCGTTGTGGATCAGGAAGAGATCGATGGCCGTTTCGCCACGCCGGAAGCCAAAGCCGCTAACCACAAAGGCCGTACGTTCTTCGCCGATATGCACCGTAAAGAACTGAAAGACGACAACCACTGGATGGCAAAACAGGTTTACCTCAACGTGGGTAACTTCCTGTTGGGCGTGGCGGCAATGGGGCTTGACGCGGTTCCCATCGAAGGTTTTGCTGCCGATATTCTCGACGCCGAGTTTGGTTTAACGGAAAAAGGCTACACCAGTCTGGTCGTCGTTCCTGTCGGGCATCACAGTATCGAAGATTTTAACGCTGCCCTACCGAAATCGCGTCTGCCTCAGGAAACCACCCTGACGGAAGTCTAAAACGCACTCTCCGTGCCGGATCAAGGCGTAGCCTCCGATCCGGCCGGTTAACGATCTGTGCGTTGCCTCCCCTGCCCGCATTTGCATATTTTCTCTACAACCGTCATCATAGGTCTCTGTTTATTAAGGAGACATTATGCAGGAATTGATATCTCAGGTAGAGGAGTTAGGCATTGAAATGAATCACACCACCTCGCTGGTGATGATTTTTGGCATTATTTTTCTGACAGCCATTATTGTGCATATTATTTTGCACTGGGTTGTGCTGCGTACCTTTGAGCGGCGTGCGAAGGCCAGTTCCCTTCTGTGGCTGCAAATTATTACGCAGAACAAGCTTTTCCACCGACTGGCGTTTACCTTGCAAGGTATTATCGTCAATATACAGGCCGTGCTTTGGTTACACAAAGGCAGCGAAGCGGCAGGCATTCTGACCACCTGTGCGCAGCTGTGGATCATGATGTATTCCCTGCTGTCGATGTTCTCCCTGCTGGACGTTATCCTAAACCTGGCGCAAAAATTCCCCACTGCGTCTCAGCTTCCGCTGAAGGGGATCTTCCAGGGCATTAAGCTTATCGGCGCTATTCTGGTCGGTATTCTGATGATTTCACTGTTAATTGGTCAATCGCCCGCGATTCTCATCAGCGGTCTCGGCGCCATGGCTGCCGTGTTGATGTTGGTGTTCAAAGACCCCATTCTCGGACTGGTCGCCGGGATCCAACTCTCTGCCAACGATATGCTCAAGCTGGGCGACTGGCTGGAGATGCCGAAATATGGCGCAGACGGCGCGGTGATCGACATCGGCTTAACCACGGTGAAAGTGAGTAACTGGGATAATACCATCACCACCATCCCGACCTGGTCGCTGGTGTCCGACTCGTTTAAAAACTGGAGTGGCATGTCCGCGTCCGGTGGACGTCGAATCAAACGCAGTATCAATATTGACGCAACCAGCATTCATTTCCTCAGTGAAGAGGAGCTGCAAAAGCTGAATAAAGCGCACCTGTTAGCGCCTTATTTAACCTCGCGCCATCAAGAAATTCATGAATGGAATCAACAATTATCGGCTCCGGAGTCGATACTCAATCACCGTCAGATGACCAACATTGGCACTTTCCGCGCCTATCTGAATGAATATCTACGTCATCACCCGAAGATTCGCAAAGATATGACCATGATGGTGCGCCAACTGGCGCCGGACGATCACGGCTTACCGATCGAAATTTATGCGTTCACCAATACCGTCGTCTGGCTGGAATACGAGAGCATTCAGGCCGATATTTTCGATCATATTTTTGCCGTTATCGAAGAGTTTGGCTTGCGCATCCACCAGTCGCCAACCGGCAATGATATTCGGTCGTTATCAGGCGCGATTCAACGCTAATTAGACGTCCAGGAAAGATGCCGATCTCATCAACAGGATGAGATCGGCGATTCGTTAGCGGGCTTTACGGCGCAGCAGTTTGAAGGTGACAAACAGGAACAGAACCCACACGGGCAGTAACATTGCCGACAGACGCATATCGTCGATCGTACACATCAGAACCAGAATCATCGCCAGAAACGCGATGCAGAGGTAGTTCCCGGCAGGATAAAGCAGCGCCTTGAACTGCGTGTCTCGTCCCTTACGACGCATTGCCGCACGAAAACGCAGGTGCGCAAGACATATCATGACCCAGTTCAGCAGCAGGGTTGCCACCACCAACGCCATTAACAGGCTGAACGCCTTTTGCGGCAGCAGGTAGTTGATCAAGACCACCAGCGAAGTGACCGCCCCGGAAAGCAGCAACGAGTTCACCGGCACGCCACGACGGCTGACACGGGTTAAGAATTTCGGCGCATTGCCCTGAACGGACAGCCCAAACAGCATCCGGCTATTGGAATAAACGCCGCTGTTATAGACCGACAGCGAGGCCACCAGAATGACAAAATTCAGCGCAGAGGCCACCACATTGCTGTCCAGATGGTGGAAAATCATCACAAACGGGCTGCTGTTAGATTTCACTTCAACCCACGGATAAAGCGCTAACAGCACCACCAGAGAACCGATATAAAACAGCAAAATACGGTAAACCACCTGGTTCACCGCTTTCGGGATGCTTTTTTGCGGATCGCACGCTTCTGCCGCGGTAATACCAATCAATTCCAGCCCGCCGAAGGAGAACATGATCACCGCCAGCGAGAGAATTAAACCGTTCCAGCCGGTGGCAAAAAAGCCGTTATAACGCCACAGGTTCTCAATGCTTGCGTGCTCGCCACCGCTGCCGGAAAAGAGCATCCACAGCCCGAAACCGATCATGCCGATAATCGCCAGCACTTTAATTAACGCAAACCAAAACTCCGTCTCGCCATACAGACGCACGTTCACCAGGTTTACCGCATTAATAATAATGAAAAAGACGGCGGCCCAGATCCAGGTCGGGACATCGGGCAACCAGTATTGCATGTAAATACCGGCGGCTGTCAGCTCTGCCATGCCCACCAGCACAAACATCACCCAGTAGTTCCAGCCGGAAAGGAAGCCCGCGAACGGTCCCCAATACTTGTAAGCAAAGTGGGCAAAAGAGCCAGAAACCGGTTCTTCTACAACCATTTCGCCCAACTGGCGCATGATTAAAAAGGCAATGATTCCGGCAACACCATAGCCCAGCAAAACGGCCGGCCCGGCCATCTGAATGGCGGGGCCAATTCCCAGAAACAGCCCCGTGCCAATAGCGCCCCCGAGGGCAATCAATTGAATATGACGGTTTTGTAACCCTCGATGAAGCGTCGGTTCACTGTTCGACGCGGCGTCTGACACACTGGTGTCAGATGCAGTTGACGCGTTTTTCACGCCCTACCCCTGTGTCGTTTTTATTGAGGGGCTCCTTTTAACATTTCGACTTCGTTGTCGCAAGGCACAATCCGACGGAGCTGAGAACGCGAAAACCGGCGGTTAACGCGCCACAGAAGCCCTAATATTGCGGGAAACAGATAATTTTCATGAATTCCGGTGGACGAAAAGGCGTCGCAGACCACAGAATGCGTTTTAATATTTTTTCTGTATTTTCAAACGGGTGTCTCAGAACTATTCTCTGTCACTCATTTTTAAGCCATGCCAGGCAACAGTTTTCATGAATAAGATCATTAAACGGCTAGAGATCGTCAAAAGCGCCATCGAACTCGAAGATGAAGAGATAATCTGGCAGCAGCTCGTCTGGCTGAAAGACGACGCGCTGGATGCCGCCATTGGGTCGATGGCCCGCGCCCTGGAAGAGAGACGTTTCAGCGACGCCCTGGCTGAGATTACCGCCTGGCTGGATGCTCAGCGCGCGGTGTCGACATGGCAGGATCCGGCTATCGCGGCCGCCAAACTGGAACTGAAAGCGCTCGAGTCTCAGTTACACGCGCTGATCGACAAGCGGAATACCCGCATTCAGATCCTCGATGACTTTAATGATCTGTACCACCTCCGCCTTGGCCCATTAATGAGCCGCATTTTAGAATTACGCCAGCAACTGGCCGCCAGTGCGCAACGCAAACAAGAAGCCGAGCTCAGGCGCAGAGAAAAGGACTACCAATCCTGCCAGCAGTACATTTCACAGGCGATTGATCAACTGGCGACGCTCAAACGGCACTGGGTAAGTCTCAGCTCAACGTCCCGGGAAGCGGCGGAGGTTCGAAAGCGTGTGCAGCAACAGACTGAACTTATCACGGCCCTGCTGGCTGAGATTCGCGAACTGGAAAATGATTTTACCCGTCAGGAGGAGAGCGCCACGCGCCAGGCGCGCGAAAACGCCGATAACGAATATGAACAATACCGCGAACAGCAGCAGGATGCGCTGCATCGTCATGACCGGGGCCAACAGCTCTCTGCGGATGAGCGCAATGAGCTTAAGCGCCTGTGGCGTCAGGCAAGCCGACTCTGTCACCCGGATGTCGTCGCCGATGCGTTGAAGGAAAAAGCCCATCAGATGATGGTTCAGCTTAACCAGGCCCGCCAGAATGCGGATCTGGCGACTATTCGCGCGCTACTCACCCAGCTTCATCGTGGTCTGGAACCCATGATGGCAAGCGACAGGCTGAACAATTCCGAACACCTGCGTGCCAGAATAGAACAGCTCAGAACACAGATTAACGCCCTGCAAAAAGAGATTACTGAACTGGAGTCTGAAAACGCCTGGCGTCTTGCGACCTCCGTCCAGGATAAAGAAGTCTGGTTATCCGAGCAAGAACGCACCCTGACGGGCATCCGCGACACGCTGGAAGCTCAAATGAAACAGGCTGAGCAGGAGACCCAGGCAGGCTGAATCGTGAAAATTCGCTACCTGTCAAAACGTTTCTTAGCAAGTTACATTTTGTTATTTAGCACCAAATGCTAAATTCAAAGCAAAACACCAAATATCTGACAACACAAAGAACAAAACACCATTAAAAATTAAATCTTAGGATTTAAAAACCAAAACCCGCTTTTCACCCTCCATTTTCCTCTTTTTTTAGTCCTTCCCCCCTCAGCATGCCAGGAATTTTCTTAACCACTTCACCCCTTCAGGAAACGTGACAGACATCACACTGAAATGTAAGGGTTCTTAATGATTTTCATCATTACAACTTAGGATTTCACTGTCTTTTTCCGATGAGTCACCAGACGTTACCGACCATCCATAAGTGAAATCTATCAATCATACCCTGTGTACTGAAATAAACGATTTATCATACATTTTGGCTAAGAGTAATATTCACCGTAAGAATAGTTACAAATTCAAATAAAGACAGCGAATATCGACTAAATCAGAATGCCTGAACAGCGTTCAGTACGCGCACGAATATACGCCTGTATCTAACCGTATTTATAAAGTGAGACAGACCCTTTTTTAATGGTTGAAAAAAGGGGCGGTATGCTGTACCCAAATTCAAGGAGATCGTTATGTCAAAAGCTATTTTTTTAGGTGAGTCATTTTACACCTGGCTAGGCATGCGAGATATCTTGCGCGGTACAACGTTATTTGTCGATATGGAATTTCACTCTTCCCGGACACTGTCGACGGGAAAAGAAATATCCCATAATGCTGATTACCTCATCATTAACCCGAGTGAAAGTGAGGCATTAAAATACGCGGGAATAATCCGTACGATGTCATTGCGCCCTTCTGCGACGATCATCGTTTTAGCCGATGAAGACACGTTCTCACTCTTCCAGACCGTTTGCGGGATGCGCCTGGAATTTCTGGATGCTCGCGGTTCTCTCGACGCAATCCTGCAAAAAATAACCAGCATTATCAAGGGTAAAAAGCCCTGCGCGCCGAAACCATTAACGAACCCAATGACGGTCAATGAGTTCAACGTAATGATGCTGTTTGCCCGCGGCTGGTCGCTGTCCCAAATCGCCGGGGCATCGCACAAAAGCGAGAAGACCATCAGCGCCTATAAAAGCAATATTGCCAAAAAACTGGGACACAATAATACCCGGCTGAAATATATGATTTCTCAGTATAGCCAACTGTAGCTCACTGGCTTAAGGAATTAACCACCAGATATTTTAATAACGCGTCTTATCTTCACCACTTTAATTCTGCTTCGTTCGGAAGGGCTTTCTATTTTTCAAAAATCGACACTCAGGCAGCACTCCGCGAGCCAAACACAGCCAACAACTCAACGTATTAACACATGCAAAACAGAAATGCAGATGAGGGTTATATATGAATAAGGTTTACAGCATTATTTGGAACGCGGCGCTCGGTCTCTGGGTCGTCGTTTCCGAATTATCCCGCGGGAAGAAAAAAAGCAGCACGCGTAAATCTGTGAGCATCATCGCAGCGACCGCATTAACCGGCGTATCCATGGTCGCCACCGCAACGCCAATGAACACCTACGGCGATCATGTTATTTCCAATGACTTCAGCAAACCGATCTCCGCAGGCGTACACAACGGGACTTTTGACTACGGTTTCTTATATGAAGACCAGAACGCCTCCCAAAAAGAGCTGAACATCACAGGTAAACTCCCAACCATTGAGTACGGTCAGAGCGGCGTCGTTAATTCCACCACCATCAAGGAACTGCTGGAAGCCGGTAAAATCACCCTGACGGCCACCAGCGCCGATGGTCAGACCACCTCGAAGATCACCAGCGTCGACCAACTGGCGGGCTATCTGTTCCATTATCAATCCTCCACGCCTTCGCAAAACGTTGATTTTGGCATTTCCGATCCTGCAGACCCGGATAAGACAGCGTCGATCAAAGTGTTCGACACCAAAGATCTAGAAAATTTTCTTAGCGTGATGGATCTGGGCTCCTTCGTTTTAAATACCTACGACGCCAATCAGACAAAAATTTATAAGCAGTTTGGCTTTGCCCTTGCCGAGAAGGGGGCGACGGCCAACCTGAACATCGGCGATGATACGCAGAATGCCGGCGCGGATGACAATACCATTGCGTTAATGGCCAAAGACTCCTCGCTGCTGGAAGCGCAAAACGCGGGTAGTCAGGTCAACTGGCAATCGGATAACTACGTCAAATTTGGCGCCGCGCCGGTCGTTCCAGGTAAAGAATTTCAGAGCGGCACGACAACCGATACCTTCGGCCACGACGTCACCATCACGAGCTACGGCTATGACAAAGACGGAAATGTTGTCGATACCGGCGAAAAGACCTTTTCGATTACCGATGTCGCAGGGTTAGCCCAGTTCAATGACTGGTTGCTGGGCAACAGCAGCGATGCCGCCACCTCTCCTGATGGCAAAAAAGTCAGCCAAATCCAGCTGTGGCTGGACGCGGGCGTGGTCACAAAAGTCTCTGACGCACAGGCAAGATATGCCTCGCTTATCGACGACCTGCTGAAGTCCGACAAGGCCGCCGACAGCGTCAACTGGGATTATGACGTCTGGACTGACGGGCTTGCACATGACAACAATGCGACTGCGGGTAGCGGCGAGTTACATGCGGTCTATGCCAACGGCCAGGGAACCACCGGTACAATTCAGAAAGGCTCAATTCTGGCGGTTGACGGCAGTATTAATGGCGTCATGAAAGCGACGGGCGGCGGCACCATCAATAACGAGGGTGAACTTAACGCGTTACGTACCTCTGGCGGACTGAGTCTGGCTGTCGGTATGCTGGCCGATAATTCGACCGCCACCAACAACGGCATCATCAACTCCGGGCTGTTTATCGACAAGAACGGCAATCAGAACGTCAACAGCTATGGCGCGTACGGGATGCAGGGACAAGGCTCCAGTACCGTCACCAACAACGGCACCATCAACCAGGCCATTACCACGGATGACTACGGTACTGCCTCTGCCGCCGATCCCTGGAGTAACTCCAGACCTGACACCTCGCTGACACTGGCTATCGGGATGCAACTTTCCGGCGAAACGACCGGGGTTAACAAAGGGCAAATCAATGTCGTGGACGGGCGCAAAGATGGTAAGTCCTTTGGCGAAGGTACCGCTTACGGTGTTGAAGTGGATGGCAAATCCACGTTCGTCAACGAAACAGGCGCCTCCATTTCTCTGGGACGCAATGCCAACGATACGACTCAGGATGTGTTAATGCCTGGCGGCTCCAGCCAAAGCGCCGGGATCCTGACCAAAAGCGCGGGCGATGTCACCAACAACGGTACTATCACGCTCGGCACCGGCGTACGTAATGCCTCGGGTATTCTGATCGGCAACGCCACCGGTAATGTGATTAACACCGGCACCATCACGGTGAACGGTGACACATCAGGCGGTGTCAGCCCAAACCACGGGATCTCTGTCCGTGACAGCGGTGCTGAGAACAACCAGGTCATCCGCAACGATGGTCAAATTAACGTCAACGGCACCGATAACATCGGTATTCACATCAGCGCGACAAACAAAGCGGCTCAAGCCACCACCAGCGCCGCTGGCGCTATTACCGTCGGCGGCACCGGCGGAACCACTGACCGCAACTATGCCGTTTGGGTTGAAGGGAATGATGCGAATCGCGCCACCGCCAATGTGAATTCTCACATTACGCTGCAGGAGACCGGTAATATCGGTGTGCATGTGCGCGACAATGCTGTGGCTAACGTCGACAGCATCAGTAGCCCTACTTTCAATAATACTGACCAGATTGGTTACTATTTGTATGGTAACGGCGCGACGGCCAATATCGGCAAAGCGGTGATGGATGACAACGGCCAGGCGCGGACGACCATTTTCCGTATCGCCAACGGCGCGGTGTTTAATGGGAACACTGAAAACCCGGTCACTCACATCCCCTCCAATCTTGAACTGACCTTAAAGGGTGAGAATTCAACGGGCGTTCTGGCGACCGGTGTGGGCAGTACGGTTGATACCGGCGAGGCCAAATTCACCGTCGAAGGCACTGGTGCCGCCGCCCTGGTCATCGAAGGCGGAGCCACCGGGACCATCAGCGATAAAACGACCATCAATTTGACCGGGACCGACACCACCGCCGGGATTGTCGACGGCCTGCCGCATAAGTTGAATGGCAAAGATGAAGACGGCAATGCTCAGGACACAACGCTCACGTCCAACGCCAAAATCACCTCTGCCGCTGGCGGTAAGAACGTCATTGCCTATGTGGCGAAGAATCTGGGCGACCTGATTCTCGGCAGTAATGGCAGTATCAATCTCGCCAGCAAAAACAGCATCGGGGTGGATGTACAACAGGGCGGGCGCTTTACCAACAATTCCATGTCTGCGCTGCATGTCGCCGATGGTATTGGCGTTCGCGCCTCCGGTGACGATGCGCAGATTAAAAAGCTGGGCACCATTTTGGTGGATGACGGCACGGCCGGTGTTCTGTTAGCCAAAGACGCGCACCTGAGCATCTCCTCTGGCACAGGCGGTCAACCCGACAAGATCACCACCAACGGCACCGCCGACGGCATCCGTCTGGAAGCCGGCGCAGGATCGTTGAGCGCGCAGGGCGTTACCATCAGCGCACTGGGCAGCGGTGCGGGGATCCAGAACAATGCGGAACGCTCAGACATTACGCTTAACAATGTCACCATCAACGCCAACGACGGCCCGGGCATCCGTACCAGCGTTGAGCTGAACGTGAAAGACGGCTCCAACAATAAACTGAACGTAACGGGCGCTGGCACCGGTTTTGCTTTTGAAAAACAAGATGGTAGCGACGCCACTGGCAATCTGAACATCGGCACGGGCTACGACGTACTGGTGCATAACGACACCAACAACGCCACGGGTAGCGGGATCCTCGCCAAAACCAACGGCAATCTCACCACTAAGGCCAACATCACCGTTCAGGATACGACCGGCGATTCCGCGATCATTGCCAAAAATGTCTCGGCATTGACCAACAGCGGAACCATTATCTCCAACAGCACCAGCGGCAAAGCCGTTATTGATGCCAGCGGTGATAACGGTAAATCGATAACCAACAGCGGAACCGTTCAGGCGGCAAGCGATCGGGCGATTGCTATCCAGTCAGGTCTCGGAAATGACACCATCAATATCAGCGGCAAAACGGTCGGGATCATTAACACCGGTCGCGGCAGCGATAGCTTTACCTGGAATAAAGGCACCTTTGCCGGTGAAGTGAATTTCGATGGCACGAACGGGAATAACAAATCGAACATCGGCGACGTCTCTCTGAAAGAAACCCGCCATATCACCACCCAGGCGGGAAGCGGTAACGCCCTCACCTTCACCAATACACACGGCGATGCGGCCAAAATTGGCAGCCTGACGGCGGATAACCTCAGCACCGGCACCAATATTGGCGACGGCTGGGATTCGTTGACCCTCACCGGCGCGCAGGCAGACATGCGTATCGTTGAAGATCTGAAGCTGAAAAGCGAAACCATTGCCGTTAACGATGGCGCGACACTGCGCACGGGCGATCACCGTGAGGCAAGCAGCAGCGCGGCAACGATCAACAATTACGCGGTGAACACCAGCGGTACCGGCAGCCGGGTGATCTTTGATACTCAGGGCGACGGCGTCGGCGCACAGCAAGTGTATTCCGGGATTATCAGCGGTGACGGTCGCTTTGAACGCGCGGCTGGCGGCACCACTATTTTCACCGCCAATAACACCTATACCGGCTCCACCACCATTGATAATACCGGGACGCTTCAGTTAGGCGTTGGCGGCACCAGTGGCGGAATTGCTGAAGTTTCCAATATTCTCGATAACGGCCTGTTGGCGATCAACCGTTCTGACGACGTACGGTTAAATGGGGTTATTTCCGGGACTGGCGCATTGCAGCAGATTGGCGACGGTACCACGCGTCTGACGGGTGACAATACCTATACAGGGCAAACCACGGTAAAAACCGGGACGTTGCTGATCAATGGCGATCAGAGTGCAGCGACCGGCGCGACGGACGTCAACGGGAGTGCCACGTTGGGCGGGTTTGGCGTGATTGGCGGCGACGTTGCCATGAATAACAGCACGACCATCAGCGCAGGCGATGGCGGCGCGGGTACGCTGACCATTAAAGGCAATCTGAAACTGGGCAACCAGACCACCTCCGATTTCCAGCTTGGTCAAGCCTTTGTGCCAGGCGGCGCGCGTAACGATTTAATCGATGTTGCAGGCGACCTGAAGCTGGACGGTACGCTGAACGTCACCGAAAGCACAGGCGGGCAGTTCGGCCCTGGCGTCTACCGCATTTATAACTACGGCGGCAACCTGGACAACCAAACGCTGGATCTGGGCAGCGTGCCGAGCGGTCAGGATAAGAGCAACATTTTTGTCCAGACCATCCTGAAAAATCAGGTGAACCTGGTCAACGCCAACGGTGTCACTCTGCAATTCTGGGACGGACAAACGTCAGGCAGCAATCACGGTAAATCCGGTATTGAAGGCAATGGCGCTATCGACGGCGGCGACGGCAAATGGATGGCTATCGGCGATAACGGCGACAACAACTGGACGCAGCAAGACGGCAATGGCAACGCGCCGTGGGCACAAAAAGCCTTCGCCATCTTTACCGGCAAAGCAGGCACCGTTGAGGTGGATGACGCCGCAGGAAAAGTTGCGTTCTCCGGCGCGCAGTTTGGCACTGACGGATACGTGGTCAAAGGCGATGCGCTGAACGGTTATGCCACCACCGCAGGCGGCAACGAACTGATGCTGCGCGTCGGCGAAGGTGCTGCTGGGGCTGACGTTACCGCAACCATCGAGTCGCGTATTCTTGAAGGCGACAGCGCCGACAAACTGACGCTGGTGAAAACGGATTTGGGTCGTCTGATCTTAACCGGCGAGAACGAATACCGTGGCGGAACGCGCATTGACGGCGGCACGCTGCAAATCTCCAGCGACAAAAACCTGGGTCAGGCCGGAACGGGGCTCGCCATTAACAATGCCTCAACGCTGCAACTGGGCGCCGATCTGAGCACCGATCGAACCATCACCCTGGGCGCGAATAAAGATGCTGAGGTCTTTGATCTGAACTCGCATCACTTCACCCCAACCGGCGATATCACGGGCGCGGGTAAACTGAAAATAACCAGCAGCTCCAGCACGGCGGGCAGCACTCTGACGTTTGACCGGGCGAACAGCTACCAGGGCACAACCGAAATTGCCGGGACAGGTAAGGCCAACAACGTCACGGTAAACGTCAGTAAAACCGGGGCATTCGGCAGCAATGCGAGCAGCACGGTGGATGTGAACAAAGGCGCTACGCTCAACGTCAGCGGCGCAGACACCAGCCTGCAATCGCTCACCATGAACATTGCAGACAGTCTGATAACGCTGGCCGATACGGTCACCGCCGCAGGTTCAACCCTGAATTTAACCGAGAAAGCGAAAGCCATCTTCTCGCAACAGGCGACGGCGGATAACGCCAAAATCAACCTGAACAGCGGTTCAACCGCGGTGTTTACCGACAACACCACCGCAGGAAATTCACGCATTGCGGTTTCCAGCGACAGCACCCTGGCGCTGCAGGATGACGCCAGCGGCGGCACCGCGATAGTGACCAACAACGGGCTGATGACCTTTGCCGATAACGCCATGGCGGAAATGGCTCAGGTGAAAAACCAGGCGGGCGGCAACGTCGATATTCGCGGCGTCAATAGCGCGACCTCTATCGGTTCACTTTCCGGTGCCGGTAACGTTGAACTGGGCGATAAGCATTTGTCTCTGGGCAATCTGAGCCTTGATGACACCATCAGCGGCATCATCAGCGGCACTGACGGCAGTCTGGCGAAAATCGGCGACGGTACGCTGACTTTAACCGGCGATAACACTTACACCGGCACCACGGATGTCGATCAGGGCGTCCTGCTGGTGAACGGGAATCAGTCTGCGGCAACGGGCTTGGTGACGGTGAAATCCGGCGCTACGCTCGGCGGCGACGGAATTATCGGCGGTACCGTTAATGTGGAAGACAACGGCCACATCACGGCGGGCGCCGCGCTGAATAGCGTCGGTAAACTCACCACCGGTTCCCTGAACCTGAGCGACAATTCACAGTTGGATTATCAGTTCGGCCAGGCCAACACACCGGGGGGCACCTATAACGATCTGATCAACGTGAACGGCGATCTCACCCTCGACGGTAAGCTGAATATTGAAACCACACCGGGCGGAAGTTTTGACGTTGGGGTTTACCGCGTCATCAACTACACCGGCACATTGACCAACAATGTGATGGATATTGCCGATGCGCCAGAAGCGGCAGACAGTCTGTACGTGCAGACCTCGGTCAAAAACCAGGTCAACCTGGTCAATCACGCCGGGCTCACCCTGCGCTTCTGGGACGGTACCGGGGGTGAAAACGGCGAGCTGAAAAACAATGGCGTAATTAACGGCGGCGACGGCATCTGGCAGTCCAGCAAAGGCAACGACAACTGGACTACCGACGAATCCACACCGGAAGGTATTCTCAACGCGCCGTTTACCGACGCCGCATTTGCCGTCTTCGAAGGTGAAGCAGGCAATGTGACCGTCGATAACAGCAAAGGGGATGTCATCATCAGCGGGGCGCAGTTTGCTACTGACGGTTATCACGTCGGCGGCGAAGCGATTACGACCAACACGGCGGATACGCTGATTCGCGTCGGCGACGGCACCGTGGATGGCGCAAAATACACTGCGACCATCGACAGCCAGATTCGCGGCACCGGCGGTCTGAATAAAGGCGATTTGGGTACGCTGATCCTCAATGGCGACAACACCTACAGCGGCGGTACCACCATTACGGCCGGTACGCTGCAAGTTTCCGGTGATAAGAATCTGGGTGCGCCAGAGACAGGCATCACCTTTAACGGCGGTACGCTGAAATATGGCGAAGCCTTCAACACGGCGCGTCAGGTCACGCTGGAATCCGGTGGCGGCACCTTCGACACCAACAATCACAATGTGGAACTGCTGACGGACGTTGAAGGTAACGGCCATCTCACCAAAACCGGCAAAGGGACATTGACGTTAACCCAGGACAACAGCTACACCGGTGGCACCACCATCGCACAGGGCACATTGCAACTGGGCACCGGCGGCAATATCGGCGGCATCCAGGGCGACATCGTTGATAACGGCGCGTTGAATATCAACCGTGCCAATACCTATGCCATCAGCGGCAATATCAGCGGTACAGGTATGTTGCTGCAAACCGGTAGCGGTACGACGGTACTGGAAGGTTCCAACAGCTACAGCGGCGTCACGCTGGTAGCCAATGGCGAACTGCAAGCCGGTGGCGAAAACACCCTGAGCGCGGCATCGCAGCACTATGTTCTGGAAGGTACGACCCTGACCACCCAGGGTTACAACCAGACGGTTGCAGGACTGGATAACAGCGGGGATGTTTCACTCCGCGGTCAACAGGTCGGCTCAACCTTAACCGTTAAAGGTGATTACAACGCAAAAGGCGGCACGCTGAACATCGCGGCGTCGCAGGACGCCAGCGGTAAAGGTATTGCAGACCGTTTGGTCATCGACGGCGGTAAAGCGAGCGGAAGTACACTGCTTGATGTCGACGGTTCCGGACTGGGCGCGCCGACCGTCGGCGATGGCATCGAAGTTGTTACCGCGCTGAATGGCGCCACCACCACCGCGCAAAGCACGCAGGATGCCTTCCATCTGGCCTCTGACCGTATGGCGGCCGGTGCCTTTGAATATCAACTGCACGCCGGTAACGCACAGGGTCAGGGAGAAAACTGGTACCTCAGAAGCGAATACCGTCCAGAAACGATGCTGATCAACGGCCTCGCGAGTGTGGTACGCCAGGGCGATCTCAGCCTGCTGGGTAACATGCACCAGCGTATGGGGGATGATATCAAGCCTGGCATCGATGAAGACAACCGCGCCTGGGCACGGATGATCGGTTACTCCGGAAAAACCAAACTGGATGATGCAACGGGGACTGAAACCAGCAGCCATACCACCGGGATTCAGGTCGGTGCCGATCTCTACGGCGGCGCGAACTGGAAAGCCGGGGTTTACGCCAGCGTCCTGGATATCGACAGCAGCGTGAATGGCACCAAAGTTGGCAGCGCCGGTAAAGGCGGTAATATCGACGACAATGGTTTCTACATTGGCGGTTATGCCACCTGGTTCTCTGAAACCGGCATGTACGTTGATAACGTTCTGCAATATGGCAACCATGATTCCCGCCTGGCAGCATCGGGTAATAGCGATTCGTACACCGTGAAAGGCAACACGCTGACGGCGTCAACAGAAGTGGGCAAACCGTTCCGCTTAGGCGCCAGCGCCTGGAGTCTGGAACCGCAAGCTCAGTTGATCTATCAGTACAGTGACTTTGACGACAGCACGCTGAATGGCTCAACCAAAACGAAGGTGAAAATGGATACTGCGGATTCGTTCACAGCCCGTCTCGGCGTTCGCCTGGTGGGGGATTACGACACCAATCACGGCAAAATCCAGCCTTACGGTCGTGTAAACCTGTGGCAGGGTCTGGGTTCAAAAGACAAAACGCACTTCAGCAACGCCGTAACCACCACCACACTGGAATCTTCTCAGCAGTATTCCAGTACCGAAGTGGCAGCCGGTATGACCTGGACGATTGACAGAGATCTGCAGGTCTACGGTGAATTGGGTACCCAATTCAGTAATGGCGGAAGTAAATCGCAGGTTGAAGCGCCGATTAATGCCTCAATTGGCTTTAAAAAGATGTTTTAATTAACGCTAAAAATAAATGTTCACCACCTCAAATGGAGATGGTGAACATTGAAAATCAAAAGCCTTCTGTTTTAACAGAAGGCTTTTTTATGGTCTGGATTTAGGGGGAAGCGGTCGTTGCAGAAGTGAACGTTTAAGAGCCTATCCCAGTAGGCGTAATTGGCGTAGTCAGTTTGGACACGGACAGCGCGGAAAAACCGGAGCGTACACGTAGTACGTGAGGATTTTGAGCACTGCCCAGGGCCAAAATGACAAGTGAAATAGCCTAATGGGATAGGCTCTAATAATTGAATTGTGTTAACAGTGCGGGTATTTTTTCTGCCGGGACAGGATGAGAAATATAATAGCCCTGCGCTTTATCGCAACCAATACGCATCAACCGATCTAACTGTTCCTTACTTTCCACACCCTCAGCCAGAACTTCAATACCAAAATCATGGGCTAACACGATAATACCTTCCACGATTTTTGCCGATTTTGTATCAGGCTCAATCTCTGCGACAAACGCTTTGTCGATTTTTAAGGTATCGAACGGATATTTCAGCAAATAATCAAGATTGGCGTGTCCGGTACCAAAATCGTCAAGGGACAATTTTACCCCCATAGCTTTTAGCGCAGACATATTCGCTGAGGCGACCTGGCTGTCACGAATCGGTGCGGTTTCGGTGACTTCAATTTCGCAGCGGCTGGGGGCAAGACCTGAGAACGTCAGATTTCGCCGAACACGTTCAGGTAACTGGGGATCGCTGAGTTCCAGCGCGGAAAAATTGATTGAGAGCGAAATATTTTCTGGCCACCGGGTCGCGACATCCCAGGGAGGATTCGAAACCATCTCTTCGACTGAAGCAATACTGCCGCTTTTTTCCAGCAGCGTAATAAAAATATCAGGAGAAATCATTCCCATGTCGGGACTATTCCAGCGCATTAATGCCTCAAACCCACAAATCTTTTGAGTATGTAAATTCAGAATGGGCTGATAGACCATATAAAGTTGACTGGTATTCAACGCTCCCTGTAGCGCTCTGAGTACATCATTGGAATTAAACACCCTCCTCCTCCTTAAAAATACAGCTAAAATGGCGACTCCCGCCAAATAAAAATGACTACACGCCCAGTCCCTGTGAGTATTATATACTCTACATAATTCGAGTTGCAGAAAGGAGGCAAGCCCCAGGAGCTTACTACAGTAAATGACTGGAGAGAGCGAACGTAACCACAGCACATGCAACTTGAAGTCTGAAGAGTATAATTCAAAATCGTCTGATCAAATATGATTCAGGGTAAAAAAGACAAAGAATGGTTAAACCTGACGATCAATTTATTCAGGTCTGCAGAGTTCGTTAATCCGAGCTTGAGGACGATCTTCATCTTATGAGTTTGAATTGTTTTATAATTCAGGTTAACTAACTCGGAGATTTCTTTTGCATTGTAGCCGCCGACCAATAAACTCAGTATTTGTTGCTCCCGGTCGGTCAGTTTTTTTTGCGAACGGAACACGCGTTGATGACCTGGCCCCTGTGACAATGACGCGATTTGATTAAAATCGCGTAAGGGTGACTTTTCAGTCAATACGATGGCTTTATCAACATAGAGCAACTCAACACACAGTTTCGCCACCAAACTGTCGGTGATGATGACAATGTTGTTGTCATAGACCTTGAATCGATTTTTATTTAAAAAATCAACAAAATCAGCACAAGACTGCCCGTTATCAATGATATTGAAGAGCATCGTATGATGCCGATACAATGATGACTGACTGATCATCTCTTCGCACCTGAAGGTTTTAATCGGTACATCTTTACTTTTCAGGAACTCTGAGACGCCATGCCCTACAAAATTATCATTGCCACACATCAACATCCAGTTCACCTTCCTTATAAACTTCTAATTTTATTGCTCATCAAAAAGTTGATAATGATTTTTTCAACTTCAGACTCCTCACGGTGATTTTTAAAATCAAACTTGCACGAGATTTGATGGCAGGAATACAAGTGGTTATCATCATCAAACTCATTGATCTCTACAACATCGATAACTTGCATATCCAGTTGCAGGTTGCCGAACTGTTCGAACTCCAGCGATGAACCCTTGATGACCGCATCTTTATACAAAAAGCGCGGATTCACCTCTTCGGCAATAAGCGCACAACCGCCACGCGAAATGTTTTTAATTTTAAATACGTAATTTTCGCCGTTTTTGTAGCGCCCAAAACAGGTAAAACTAAATCCCTTTAGAAACGAGAAACGCTGATGCTGCCTGCGTTGAATAAAAAAAATCATGTCAGGTATAAAATAAACTAATCCACCCGCGTTATCATCTGAGGACTCGCGGTCGAATCGGGCGTTGAATTTAATAATTCCGGCTTCACTGTGCAGAATAAAACCCTGGATTTTTTCAGTGACGATATCTTCATGGTGGGAGATGGCGAAGTGTTCGAAGTCGACCTTTTCCAGTTGCGTTACTATGCTATTGTTTTTATAGACTATTTCAAGTTTCGTCTTCTTGAGAAGCTCTTCACGAATGATGGCAATAATTTCAAATCTATCATCCTTCGCCATACCAAAACTCATCTTAAAATCCTTATTCTTGTATTTGAGAATCTTCTCATTCTCGTTTGAGATAACACGAGACAGGCATCCACCCCTGGTTTCGGATAACCATAATGGATCTCATGTCGATTATTTTGAGCAAAATTAAGTTTTTAGCTATTTTTACTGATTTATTGATTTGTAAAAACATTCATATGCGATGGGTCTTAGCGTAACTTATGCTTTACACCTGTTAAACTTAACCCAAATTTTATAACAAAATTGAATAGAAAGGCTTGTTCCATCGTGATTTTGAAATAAAAATGGGGAGATTGCAATATAAACAGTGTAACGAGCACCAGCAGTTTTTTTCGTTCACAACCGTTTTTTTAATGTCGCATTTAGTTTAAATCAAAGAAGATCAACAAACATAATCGCAACCTGAAATAGCGAATCAAGCTACCTGAATTAAGGGTCACATTTTAGTTAAGGCGGGAATATTCCAACCAGTACGCGCTTGATCGGGGTATTACACCTATTTTCCGTGCCTAAAAAAATAACCATGCTATATGAGTGGTTTAATGCAGAAACACAGAAAAAAGACCAGCATGACGTATGCTGGCCTTTAATAGTTGCCTGTGATGATTATATAATTATTGAGAAAAAATCATCTCAGACATTATGCTTGCTGATTCCGGTGCCTGCGCAGCCACATCAATTTATACGCCGCAGGAATAATAAACAGCGACAGCAGCGGCGCGGTAATCATGCCCCCAATCATTGGCGCAGCAATGCGGCTCATGACTTCTGACCCGGCGCCTGCGCCCCATAAAATGGGCAACAAGCCAGCGATAATGACCGCAACAGTCATGGCCTTCGGTCTGACACGCAGAACCGCCCCGTGGTATAGCGCATCATCCAGTTTCTCGGCCGTGAAGGTCTGCGGGTTTTCCAGCGTCGGTTCGGCTTCAATGGCATGACGAAGATACATCAGCATCACCACCCCAAACTCCGCCGCGACACCCGCCAGCGCGATAAACCCGGTTCCGGTCGCCACCGATAAATGAAATCCCATCCAGTACAGGAACCAAATTCCCCCCACCAACGCGAACGGCACGCTGGTAATGATCAACAGCGCTTCGCCCACCCGGCGGAAAGCCAGATATAGCAGCACAAAAATGATCATCAGCGTCGTCGGCACCATCAGTTTCAGCTTGTGGTTCGCCCGCTCAAGGAGCTCAAACTGACCGGAGAACGCCACGCTGGTGCCGGGCTTCAACTGCACTTTTTCTGCTATCGCTTTTTTGAGATCGTTAACCACTGACACCATGTCACGATCGCGGGCATCAATGTAGATCCAACTGGCCGGGCGGGCATTTTCCGTTTTCAGCATCGACGGCCCCGCAACCACGTTCACTTCAGCCACATCCGCCAGCGTAATTTGTTGTTTCATCGGTGTCAGAATCGGCAACTGGCGCAGCGTTTCAGGGCTGTCGCGATAACTTTGTGGATAACGCAGGTTTATCGGGTATCGCGCGATCCCTTCCACCGTTTCACCGACCATCGCGCCGCCCACCGCCGAGGTGATGAACAGTTGGACATCGCCGACCGTCATGCCATAACGCGCGGCTTTTTCACGCTGAATATCAATGTTGATATAGCGCCCGCCTTCCAGACGTTCAGCCAGCGCGGAGGCAACCCCCGGCACGGTTCGCGCCACGTCTTCAATTTGCTCTGCGGTTGCATCGATATCGGCCAGCACCGTACCGGACACTTTAATCCCGATAGGGCTTTTTATTCCCGTAGACAACATATCAATGCGATTACGGATCGGCGGCACCCACAAATTGGCCAGCCCCGGCAAACGCACCGTTTTATCCAGTTCCTCGATGATTTTGTCCATCGTCATTCCCGGACGCCACTGGTCTTGCGGCTTGAGCTGAATGGTCGTTTCAACCATCTCCAGCGGCGCAGAATCCGTCGCCGTTTCTGCTTTCCCTGTTTTACCAAACACCCGCGCCACTTCCGGGACGGTCATGATCAGTTTGTCGGTTTTTTGCAGCATGTCTGCCGCCTGCGCCGCGGAGATCCCCGGCAATGTCGAAGGCATGTACAGCAGATCGCCCTCGTTAATTTGCGGCAAAAACTCTCCGCCGATATTTTTGAGTGGCCACAGCACGGTCAGGATAGAGAAGGCAGCAATCAGAAGTGTGGTCTTTGGCCAGTGTAATACTTTCAACAATAACGGATGGTAAACGCGAATCAAAAAGCGGTTGAGCGGGTTGCTGTTTTCTGCGGGGATCTTCCCGCGGATCCAGAAGCCCATCAGAACCGGCGTCACCACAATGGCCAAAAATGCCGCCCCTGCCATCGCCCAGGTTTTGGTGAACGCCAGCGGGCCGAACAACCGCCCTTCCTGGCCTTCAAGGGTAAAAATGGGGATAAAAGAGAGCGTGATAATCAGCAGACTGATAAACAGCGCCGGCCCCACTTCCACCGCTGCATGGGTAATCACGTTCCAGCGGGTGTCGTTATCCAGTTTTTCGCCAGGGTGCAAATGCCCCCACTCTTCCAGCCGTTTATGGGCGTTTTCGATCATCACAATGGCGGCGTCCACCATTGCCCCGACCGCAATGGCGATGCCCCCTAACGACATAATGTTGGCGTTAATCCCCTGAAAATGCATCACGATGAAGGCGATACACAGTCCCAGCGGCAACGAAATAATCGCCACCAGCGCAGAGCGGATGTGCCACAAAAAGAGCGCGCAGACCAGCGCCACGACAATAAACTCTTCGAGCAATTTATAGCTGAGATTGTCAATCGCCCGGTCAATCAACTGACTACGATCGTAGGTTGTCATCACTTCGACGCCTGCGGGTAAACTGCTTTTCAGCGTCGCCAGTTTCTCTTTTACCGCCGAAATCACCTCCCGCGCGTTTTTGCCGGAACGCAGGATAACCACCCCGCCCGCGACTTCGCCTTCGCCATTCAACTCGGCGATGCCCCGGCGCATTTCCGGCCCGATTTGCACACGGGCGACATCCCGCAAATAGACAGGGACACCGTTTTCAGCGGATTTCAATACGATGTTGTTGAAGTCATCAAGGGTTTGCAGATAGCCGCTGGCGCGAACCATGTACTCCGCTTCAGAGAGTTCAACAGACGAGCCTCCCGCCTCCTGGTTAGAAGAGTCCAGCGCCGATTTCACCTCAGACACGCTGATACCGTACTGCGTCAGTTTCATCGGGTCGATAACGACCTGATACTCTTTCACTACGCCCCCCACCGAGGCGACTTCCGCCACGTTAGGGATCGTTTTCAATTCATACTTCAAAAACCAGTCCTGCAAGGAGCGCAGTTCCGCCAGATCGTGTTTGCCGCTCCTGTCCACCAGCGCATATTCAAAGATCCAGCCGACGCCCGTGGCATCCGGGCCCATCTCGGCACTCACGCCCTGGGGTAATTTCCCCTGCACCTGGTTGAGGTATTCCAGGACGCGCGAACGCGCCCAGTACGGATCGGTGCCGTCTTCAAAAATCACGTACACATACGAGTCGCCAAACTGCGAGAAACCGCGCACGGTTTTCGCGCCCGGCACGGACAACATGGTGGTCGTCAGCGGATAGGTCACCTGGTTTTCAACGATTTGCGGCGCCTGACCGGGATAGCTTGTTTTGACGATGACCTGCACGTCCGAGAGATCGGGCAGTGCGTCAACCGGAGTGTTGATGATGGTCCAGGTTCCCCAGACGCTGAGGAACAACGCCCCCATCATCACCAGGAAACGGTTCGCCACAGACCGGCGAATAATCCATTCAATCATTTACGCATCCCTCAGTGTGAATGGGTCGCCGGAGCGGAGGCATCGGCTGGCGTGTTCGCCCGCATACGATCCAGAGCACCGGAAATATTCGCCTCGGAGTCGATCAGGAACAGACCGCTGGAAACGACCTTTTCACCTTCGGTCAGCCCGGAACGAATGGCCGTCATCCCTTGCGATTCGTGAAATACAGATACGCGCTTCGGCACAAAACGCCCGTCGCTATCGACGGTGATCACTCGCTGCTCTCTGCCGGTATCAATCAGCGCTTTTGATGGGATCAGCAGCATTGGCTCGCTTTCGGTATTCAATTTCAGATACGCATTCATGCCCGGTTTCAGCGCTTCATCGGGGTTATCCACCAGCAAGCGCACCTGAAGCGTTCGGGTGGTGGCGTCGAGGCTTGGCAGGATGCTCCACTTGCGAATGGTGAACGATTTATTCGGCCAGGCCGGGACGGTGAGCGCAAACTGTGAGGCATCTTTTATCAGCCAGGCGACTGATTCCGGGACGGCCGCGGCAACCCATACCGGGTCCATCCCCTGGATTTTCGCCACCACGTTATCTTTGGCAATGTTCATGCCGGTGCGTAAATCAAAGGCGGTAATCACCCCATCAATCGGCGCTTTGAGCGTAAACCGCGTCTGAATTTTACGGGTCGATGTTAAACGGCGGATATCCTCTTCCGGCATGCCCGCCAGCCGTAACCGCTCCAGAATCCCCTCGACCTGGGTTGCCGTGCCGCCCGTCTCCCGCAGGAGCAAGTATTCACTTTGCGCTTCCACCCAGTCGGGGATCGTCAGTTCTATCAGCGGCGTGCCTTTCTTGATTTTATCGCCGACCGTCAGCGGGTAGACCTTGTCAATAAATCCGGCTGAACGCGCCTGCACAATCACAAACTGGTATTCGTTAAAACTGACATTCGCCGGAAACGTCTGCGCAAAATTCAACGCCCCACGACGTACGGTTTCGGTTTTCAGTCCCAGATTCTGAGTCTGGTTCGGATCAATGCGCACGCCCGTGGTTGCGGCATTACCCGTCTCTTCGTCGGCATATTTCGCGACGAGATCCATATCCATAAACGGAGATTTTCCCGGTTTATCAAAACGGGTATTCGGGTACATCGGGTCATACCAGAACAGAACTTTTCGCGCCTCTTTTTCCGGCGCGGGTGTCATCGCAGCAGTTCCGTGCGTTGAAGAATAATATGCATACCCCCCGACAGAAATAATGCCGCCGACAAGCATACTGGCAAAAATAAGCGCGAGATTATTGTGTTTAAATGACGCCATCGTGTTTTCCATTTCTTCATCTACGCTTACCCGCGTTCTGCTGAACGCAGGCAAGAATATAGGCGGCGAGCCATCCGCATTACTGACTGACGCGAATATCCTGCAGCAGCGACAGGTTTCCCTGCTGCACAAAATTAAACGCCACTTTGTCACCGACCTTAATATCGCCGAGCTGCGTTTGTGGCGTCAGCGTAAAGCGCATCGTCATTGCCGGCCAGTTCACGGAAGGAATAGGATCGTGGTTAATCGTGATTTTTTTATTTTCCAAATCGATGGCGTTTACGATGCCTGTCGCGCCGATCGCTTGTGTCTGCTCAGCGGCAGGGGTGGCGTTCATCATCCCTTCGTGTTGATGTTCATTGGCCTGCGCGTTCGATGCGACGAGTGCAAAAAGACTAAAAACAGCGGCTTTAAATGTTGTGGTCATCATATTGTCTCCTGAATGTGTATCCTGGTGTTATTCCGCCCAACCGCCGCCCAGCGCAGTGAACAGCCTAATTTCATTCACCTGCCGGGCATAATTGAGATCAAGTAAGGTTTGTTGTGTGGTAAACAGCGAACGTTCTGCATCCAGCACGTTGATGTAACTCACCGCGCCGTTCTGATAGAGCGCTCTGGCACGTTGCAACGTAATGTTCAGGGAGTCCAGATAGCGTTGTTGCGCGGTCATTTGATCCGCCAGGCTTTGGCGTAATGCCAGCGCATCCGCCACTTCTTTAAAGGCGTTCTGGATCTTTTGCTCGTAATTCACCACCGACTGCTGCTGGCGAATTTCGGCTAAATCAAGATTGGCCTGGTTACGACCGGCATTAAAAATCGGCAACTCCACTTTCGGGATAAAATTCCACATCCCGTTAGAGGGATTAAATAAACTGGAAAGATCGCTGCTGCTGCCTGAAAGCGAACCGGTCAGCGTAATAGAGGGGAAAAATGCCGCACGCGCCGCACCAATATTGGCATTGGCCGCCATTAATGTGTGTTCAGCTTCCATAATATCCGGACGCTGTAATAAGATTTGCGAAGAGAGTGAAGGCGGTAATTTGACGCCGTTAATATCGCCAGCGTTCCCCGCGTTCTCATTCGGTAACGTTGTGTAGCTCCCCAACAGCAGTTGTAAGGCATGCGTGGCCTGCGCCAGCTCTCCCTGCCGTTTTGCGATGTCAGCCCGCGTACTTTCAATCACGCCCCGCGCCTGCTCCAGTGCCAACACGTTGGTGCTGCCGGTCAGCAGTTGTTTTTCGACAAATGCGTAGGAGCGTTGATAGTTTTGCAATGTTTCCCGCGCAACCTGCAGTTGCGCGTAGGCCAGACGCTGGTTGAAATAACTTTGCGAGACGTTCGAGATTAATAAAATATGCACCGCGCGGCGGGCTTCTTCACTGGCGAAAAAATTCTGTCGGTCAGCTTCGCTCATATTCTTTAGTCGGCCAAAGAAGTCCAGATCGAAACTCAAATTCAACCCGGCTTCATATTCGCGGGTGGTACGGGAGTCCCCTTCGACTTTACGACTCCAGCTACCGCTCGAGTCTGCGTCGAGCTGCGGATATCGGTCGGCATCCGTCACCTGATATTGCGCTCGCGCTTCCTGCACCTTCAGCGTTGCCATGCGCAAATCGCGGTTGTTGCGCAGCGCCTCGCCAATCAGCGCCTTTACCTGCGGGTCGACGAAAAATGTACGCCAGCCAGTTTCCTGATACCCCGTTGTCGCGGGGACCATCGCATTTTGCGAGAGGGAAAACTGTTGCGGCACGGGGGATTCCGGGCGCTGATAATCCGGCGCCAGTGAACATCCTGTCAGGACAAATAAAGCACTGAGGGTAAGACGCTTAAATGTGTACATAATCCTTTTCGCCCGCCGTGGACGCGTAACCCTAATGTGAAAATGAACGAATACCCCGTACCTTACCGAAATGACTCTGTTTAACCCGTGACAGCAAAATGACAAAACTGTCATTTTCCCAATAACCGATTGCTATCCGATCCGGCTTCTCTAGAATTGAGAGCCCGCACAGCCAATGCGTAAAGGAATATGTGATGAAGATTTTGATAGTCGAAGATGAAAACAAGACCGGCGAATACCTGACCAAAGGTTTGACAGAAGCCGGATTCGTGGTGGATCTGACCGATAACGGACTGAACGGTTATCACCTCGCGATGACCAGCGATTACGATCTGCTCATCCTCGACATCATGCTGCCAGACGTTAACGGCTGGGATATCGTGCGTATGCTGCGCGCCGCCAACAAAGGGATGCCTATCCTCCTTCTCACGGCGCTGGGCACCATTGAACATCGGGTTAAAGGACTGGAACTGGGCGCGGATGATTATCTGGTGAAACCGTTTGCCTTCGCCGAATTGCTGGCCCGCGTCAGAACCCTGTTGCGCCGGGGCGCGACGGTGATGGTGGAGAGCCAATTTCAGGTGGCTGATTTAACGGTGGATTTGGTCAGCAGAAAAGTCACCCGCAGCGGAACGCGGATCACCTTAACCAGTAAAGAATTCACCTTGCTGGAATTTTTCCTGCGCCATCAAGGGGAAGTGTTACCGCGTTCGCTAATTGCTTCTCAGGTATGGGACATGAATTTCGACAGCGACACCAACGCCATCGACGTGGCGGTCAAACGTCTACGCGCCAAGATAGACAATGAATTTGAGCCGAAACTTATCCAGACCGTTCGCGGCGTCGGCTATATGCTTGAGGTGCCGGATGGTCACTAAGCGGTTTCGCCGCCCTTTCTCGCTGGCGACCCGACTGACATTTTTTATCAGTCTGGCGACCATCGCCGCCTTTTTCGCCTTTGCCTGGGTGATGATCCACTCGGTAAAAGTCCACTTTGCCGAGCAGGATATTAATGACTTAAAAGAGATAAGCACGACGCTCGAGCGAATTCTCAACGCTCCTGAGGAGCCGGAATCCCGCCGTCTGGAAACCCTGCGAAATGTGGTTTCGGGCTACTCAAACGTCATTATTTCTCTCGAAGATGCCAATAAAAAGGCCATTTTTCATTCGCCTGGCGCGCCTGACCTGCGCGAGTTTATCGGCCGCGCAACGCCGGATAAAAATGCCGGTAACGGCGACGTCTTTTTACTTTCCGGCCCAACCCTGAACATGCAGGGGCACAATCAGGGACACGGCGTTCACTCTACCTGGCGAATGATTCGTCTACCGGTGGGGCAATTACCTGACGGTAAACCCGCCTGGACGTTGTACATGGCGTTATCGATAGATTTTCATCTGCACTATATTAACGACCTGAAAAACAAGCTGATTATGACAGCCTCGTTGGTCAGCATACTGATTATTTTTATCGTCCTGCTTGCCGTCTATAAAGGCCACGAACCGATCCGCAACGTGAGCCGACGTATTCAAAATATGACCTCAAAAGATCTTGATGTCCGTTTAGATCCGCAGGCCGTGCCGATTGAGCTGGAACGTCTGGTTATTTCGTTTAATCACATGCTCGCGCGCATTGAGGATGTTTTTACGCGCCAGTCCAACTTCTCCGCCGATATTGCCCATGAAATCCGAACCCCGATCACCAATCTGGTGACGCAAACCGAGATTGCGCTCAGCCAGCCCCGCAGCCAAAAAGAGCTGGAGGATGTGCTGTATTCCAATCTTGAAGAGTTTGGCCGGATGTCGAAGATGGTGAGCGATATGCTGTTCCTCGCACAGGCTGACAACAATCAGCTCGTTCCGGAGAAAAAGGCGCTGAACCTGGCGGATGAAGTGAGCAAAGTCTTCGACTTCTTTGAAGCCTGGGCTGAAGAGCGCGAGGTGAGTTTACGCTTTGAAGGCCGCGAATGTTGGGTATCCGGCGACCCCAGTATGTTACGCCGGGCGTTAAGTAATTTACTCTCCAATGCGATGCGCTACACCCCGAAAGGAGAATCCGTCACCGTGCGGCTCGTTGAGGCGAAGGAGCAGGTGCAGATTATCGTTGAGAACCCCGGAACCCCTATTGCCCCTGAGCATTTACCGCGCCTGTTTGACCGGTTTTATCGCGTCGATCCCTCTCGTCAGCGTAAAGGCGAAGGCAGCGGCATCGGGCTGGCCATTGTGAAATCAATCGTCATCGCCCATCAGGGAACCGTCGCCGTCACCTCTGATTTGCGCGCCACCCGTTTTATTCTGACGCTGCCAAAACATGCTGCGAGTTAATATCGCTGTTCAAGATGCCGGAGAGTTCAGAGCCATCTCACTCAGATGGCTCTGGCCACAGGATAAACCTTACCAGAAGCGTTTTCTGAGCGCGGTTTCAATCTCAATATCCACCCGGTAGAACTGCAAAATAACCCAAACTGCATCGACCAGGGCTTCGGTCAGTGCCGGATAATCATCCTCAATGAACGTGTTGATCTGCCCGACGGCTTCATCGATATATTCCTGAACGCTTTCTTCAAACTCCTCTTTGGTGGCCTGATGGCGAAAAAAGCTGAAGTTATCCAGTTTTTCAATGAGCAGGTCTATCTGCTCTTCAATGCCGTTTAACTGGATAGCCGTAATATCGGGATCGCTGGCTACCGGTTTAAAGAAACTTTTCACTTTCGCTTTCAGTTCGATAATCGTCGGAATCTGGCTTCTCTGCGAAGCCGCACTGCTGGCCTCTGGAATGGCTTTTTTTACCCGCTGCGGTTTTTGCGATACCGCAATAACGGGATTATCTTCGCCGACAGGTAACTCTGGTATGTTTTCTGCCTTGGTGGGAATGGGCGCAATTTCACCCTTGATCTGCTGCTGTAGACGGCGGTGGAAATAGCTCTCTGGCTCAGGAATAGCGAGCGCGTGTTCAAGCTGCGGCGGGCTATAAGGCACCATTTGAAGAAGTGCCTCAAATATCTCTTTATAATCCAGTTCGATTGCCGCCACGAGCGGGCTGTTGCCACGGCAATTCTCGACCGTCAAATCAGCCCCGAATTGCTGTAAAAGCTTGAGGATCCGCACGGCCGTCGATTCAAAACGGGGAAACTCATTTGAATCACCGCCGATGATGGCACACAACGCTGGCGTGGTGCCCTCGATATTAAGCGCATTAGGGTTTGCCCCCTGCGCTAACAGCGCGTCGACGCAGGATTGAGCACCGTAATAACAGGCGCACATCAACGGCGTAAATCGTTCATCGACTGAAAACTCTTCGAGTTTCGCACCATGTTGTAACAGAAGCTGAACGGTCTGGCGGCGTATGGGGCCGGTTATTTCATCTAATGAGTAGGTCGAAATGGCTTTATGTAAGATTGGGGAATTATCGTGACCACAATGCGTATGAATATCGCCCCCCTGCTGAATCAACCATTCCAGCAGTTGAGTACGACAAGAAATCGCCGCGGCTGAGACAAAGTTTGTGTTGTAAATATTGGTGAGGCTTAAATCAAGTCCCAATGGCTGCAAATACGCCATCACCTGAATAATCGTTTCCTGGTCTTCTTTCCATGAGCCGCGTTGAGTAATCGTCAGCAAGGTCGGTTCTTCTACGGAACCAAATTTCTTATTGATATCCAAACCATACCGCAAAAAGAGATCGAGAAACTGGGGTAAAAACGTTCTTTTTTCGACCATTGGGTAGATGAGCAAACGTAGATTTGACCAGCTCAACATCTCATACGGTTTACCGTTGTTGACGAACTCACTGTTGGGATCAGCGCCATAGTTGAGTAACAGTTCAAGAGCCTGATAGATGTAATCGCGCTTATCGGGGTCGGTAAAATGAGGATTATTCAGATACTGGCTGATCAACGGTGCCTGATAACCGTCTGGTGGCGTCATCTTATAGATGCGATTGATATCGACAGTCACCTTAAGCAGTTTTTCGATAATTCGCAGATCAAACTCTGATGTCAGCGCCGCGTAGACCAGGCTTTTGGCACGAGAGTCTGCTTTCAGTTCGGGATAATTGTCGAGCAAATACTCACAATAGTCCGTTGCTTTTTCGTAAACACACAATTCCAGCAGATTGGCGTCATCCCAAAAGCTGCTGTCATTGGCCATAATATAGCGATCTTTTTTATAATTCGGATAGCGTTTCACCAACGGTGCAAATGCCTCAAGCCCCCAAAAATGGCTCGACCGAATAATATCTTCGATCAGCGTAGTCTCTTCAATATTCAGCGTGATATCTTTATTTATGATATGTAAAAACAGCGCTTTACTTTGTTCTGAATATAATATTTCTAATGGGTGATTTAGCTCGCCATTAGTCCAAAAGCTCACCGTTTTATTGATATCTAAGTGAGACTCTAGCAGAAGATCTATCATGTTTTTACGTTGACTGTCCTGATAGACATACTGTGGTTCAGGGTGAAAAAGGTAGTTAAGCCAACAGTTATTAAATTTATTCTGATAGTAAAGATCGGCGCCAGCATTGAGATACAGCGTCACTAACTGTGTATTATTAAACTCGATGGCCGAATGAAAAGCACTGAAACCATTACACTCGATGTGCGCCCCTTTATCGAGCAGATATTGCACCAGTGAGACATCTGACTCTGGGTTACGCGTCAAGGGAACCAGCACGTTACATGGAGAAATATCGGGGTCAATAAAATTAATATCACCGCCATTCGCCAGGTACTTATCGATTTTCTGTATTTTTTTAGCGGTCGATAGTTTGCTGTCTACGCAAATTTGCCGAAGCGTGCGTTTATTATCATTAAAAATCCAGTTTAACATAGCATTCCTTGTAACAGTCTAATAATCAAAGACTTTCATACACTTCGGTAACGCGTAATCTTGCTCATTGTCGCCGACTTTATTCCTGTGGGTCTGAAACATCCGCATCATAGCATGTCAGGCCGTTGTCGTAGCGCCCCCAGAATACGTGGTGCAGTGGCGCAGCTCACAACTCTGCTTTTACCTGATTACACCCCGCATTGCTCCGTGGTAGGCTCCGCGGATGTCTCTTTTTTGTATTCCTGCCGCAGGTCGTATGAAACGCAGACTCCCTTTTCAGGTGAAGCTTTTTTTGTCTCTGGTGGCATTTTCCTGCCTGTTATTAATTCTGCTGGGCGCTATCCTGTTTCATTTTATTGACCGGCAACTGCACCACGATCTCGGGCAACGTGCGCGCGTTCAGGCCAGCGAAATTGCGTTAATGCCGGGTCTTGCGGAAAAAATCGCCGCAAGGGATATCGCCGGAATAGCCCGTTTAATTCAGCCACTGCGTGCGCAAAGTGACGCCAGTTATATTGTCATTGGCGACGTCAACGAACAGCATCTCTACCATTCAGAGTCCCCGGAGCGTCTTAATTTACCCATGATTGGTGGGGATAATGCGGAAGTGTTACAGGGGAAAACCATTATTTCGGTGCGCAAAGGCGGGATAGGTGTTTCATTGCGCAGCAAATCCCCGGTCTTCGATGCCCATCATCAGGTCATCGGTATCGTCTCGGTCGGCTATCTCACGTCGTATATCGCCAATATAAATGCCCGCATTCTCTGGCAGGCGGGATTATATGGCATCGCCCTTTTGCTTCTGTTGTTTCTCTTTTCCTGGATGTTTACCCGTAATCTCAAAAAACAGATGTTCCGGCTCGAGCCCAAAGACATCGTTCTGTTGGTTCGCCAACAAAAAGCGCTGCTTGAAGCAATGTATGAAGGTGTATTTGCGGTTAACGGCGAACGGCAACTGATATTAATCAACCGTGCCGCCAGAGAATTACTGGATATTCATCAGTCAGAAAAAGATCTCATCGGTAAACCGCTGGAGAAGGTATTACAGACGTCTCCGGACTTTTTTTCTCAGCCGCCGGCCTCAAAAAATAGCGACCGCCACGACCATATTGCCGTGCTGAATCAGCGCCAGGTGATTGTCAATCGCGTCGCCATTGAACTGGAACCCAGCATTGAAAGCGGCTGGGTATTCAGTTTTCGCGACAAAAACGACATTAACACCCTCAGCAGTCAGCTAAGCCAGGTAAAACGCTACGCCGACAACTTGCGCATCATGCGCCATGAACAATTGAACTGGACGGCGACGCTGGTAGGCCTGTTGCAGATGCAGCATTATGACGAGGCCATTCGCTATATTCAGGCGCAGTCAGAAGGGGCGCAGAAAGTGCTGGATTTTGTCTCGGCCCATTTCGCTTCTCCGGCGCTGTGCGGACTGCTGTTGGGAAAATACGTCAGCGCGCGGGAAAAAGGCATCGAACTCCAGTTTGACCCCGCCTGCCAGCTAACCCGCCCTCCGGCCATGCTCAGCGAAACAGAACTGATGTCTGTCATTGGTAACCTGCTGGACAATGCCGTCGATGCGACGCTCAAAGCCGCCGATCCCACAGCGCCCGTTGAGGTATATATTTCGGACAGAAATCAGGAACTGCTGATCGAGGTCGCCGACAGAGGCTGCGGCGTGGATGATGCGGCCAAACCCCATCTCTTCAGGCAGGGGTTCAGCAGTAAACCCGCAAACGACGATGACATCATAGGATCAGAACACGGAATCGGCCTGTATCTGGCGGCGGGCTATATTAATAAGGCGGGCGGCAGCATTGAAATCACCAACAACATACCGCAAGGCACTATTTTTACGGTGTTTATTCCCTACACACATTCCAGTTCGACAGGGCTAAAGCATGACAAATTCGCGGGCGCTTGATGTCGTCATTGTTGAGGACGAACCCCATCTCGCCGAACTCCATCGCGAGTATATCGAACAGCATTTTCATTTACGTGTGGTGGGTATTGCCACCACGCTCGAAGAGGCCCGCACGTTAATCGGCCTGCATCGGCCGCGTCTGATCCTGCTGGATAACTATTTGCCGGATGGTCAGGGCGTCGAACTCATCGACAGCCCATTGCTGAAAAGTTTCGAGTGTTCCGTGATTTTCATTACCGCGGCAAGCGATATGCAAACCTGTAGCCATGCGATGCGCAGCGGCGCGTTTGATTACCTCATTAAACCGGTGTTCTTCCAGCGTCTGCGCGCATCACTGGAACGTTTTATGCTGCTTATCAACGCTATGCGTCAGGTGAAGGTGGTCGATCAACATGCCCTGGATCGGTTGTTCAATCTGCCCACCGGCGACGTCCCGCCCACACCCTCCACCAAAGGGATTGAATCCAATACGCTGGAGCGCATTAAGTGCTTTTTTACCGACAACCCGGAAAACACCTGGTCGGTGGAAGAGGTGGTGGAAAACGTGGGGATCAGCAAAACCACCGGTCGTCGTTATCTGGAATATTGTGTGGAAGTGGGTTTTATCAGCGTCGAGATGCTGTATGGCAACATCGGTCATCCGAGACGACTGTATCGCAAAGCGCCTGGCACAGAATAAACGGCGACCAACGCGTCGGTTTGCCGATCCTTCTTCGCGGTTTTAATGGTGTTAATTGTCTAAACAATGCCCATAATCACACTTCGGAAACGGAACCCTTGCCCCCCTATTGTCTGACTGACGGCATACGCCATGTTGACCATTAGTTCCTCAAATGTAACTAAAAGGTTAATAATAATGTCGAACACATTCCGCATCTCTCTGATCGCTACTGCTGTGCTGATCTCTACTTCCGCAATGTCTGCATTACCGCAAGGCTACCCGACTGACTATCAAAAGGTTGTCGATGCTGCGACCAAAGAAGGCAAATTGGTGGTCTACTCCACCACCGATACCAAATCCGCTGACCCGCTGATTAAGGGGTTCGAAGCCACTTATCCCGGCATTAAAGTTGAATACAACGATATGAACAGTACCGAACTGTACAACCGTTTTATCAGCGAACAGGCCTCCGGTAGCGGTAGCGGCGACGTGGTCTGGAGCTCATCGATGGATACCGCATTGAAGCTCGCCGCCGATTATGCGCAGGAATACACCTCGCCTGAGCAAAGCCAATTACCGAAATGGTCTGTCTGGAATAATAAGGCGTATGGCACCACCTACGAGCCGGTGGTCTTCATTTATAACAAACGCCTGATCCCGGCAAATGACGTCCCTGACTCCCACGCTGCGCTGGCGAAACTTGTTGCCAGCCAGACAGACAAATTCAAAAGCAAAGTGACCACCTACGATGTTGAGAAATCCGGAGTTGGCTTTATGCTCTCTGTCCAGGATTCCAAAGCCGATCCGAACTACTTCAAAACGCTGGCAGAGGTTGCCAAAGGTGGCTTAGCGGTGCAATCGTCCACCGGCACCATGATGGAAAGGGTTTCCTCGGGCGAAAACCTGATTGGTTACAATATCCTGGGTTCTTACTCTGAAGCGCGGGCTAAAACCGATCCCTCGTTAGGCATCTCTTATCCCAAGGATTACACCCTCGTTCTGTCACGCGTTTCTTTTATCAGTCAGCAGGCGCAAAACAGCAATGCCGCCAAACTGTGGCTGGATTATGTGTTGTCTGAAAAAGGGCAAAGTATTCTGGCAAATCAGGCTGATATCCCGTCAATTCGTAACGATATCGAAGGGGATAATGACATCAACGGGATGACAAAAATGCTCGGCCAGGCGCTGAAACCGATCCCGGTAGATGAAAGCCTGCTGGAATACCTGCAACCGAAAAAACGTCTGGAATACATCAAATTGTGGCGCGAAGCCGCTGCCAAATAAGACCGACCTTCACAGAAGCGCGGCTCATCCGGCGCGCTTCGCTTCGCTTTCCTGATGTCGTTATTCTGGGTTTCGGAACCAGGGATACACTATGAATGCAATACACAGAAAGTGGCAAAGTCTGCCGCGTGGCGCGGTGGTGCTGATAACAGCACTGGTTATCTATATTCCACTGTCGTTCATTATGATACAGAGTTTCTTGTCGGCCCCCTTCTTTTCCCCGACAAAAGCCTGGAGCCTTGAATCCTTTGGCTTCATTTTCACCGATCCTGATTTCTATAAAGCCCTCAAAAGCGGTTTTATTCTCGCTTTCGGTCTGGTGGCCATCGCCATTCCGCTCGGCGGCGTGCTAGCCTTTCTGATGGTACGTACCGATTTACCTGGCCGACGGCTGATTGAACCGCTGATTCTGGTACCGATTTTTGTTTCTCCGATGGTGCTGGGGTTTGGTTATGTGGTAGCGGCCGGGCCGGTGGGATTTCTCTCTCTCTGGGCGCAATCGCTGATTGGCTTTGTTCCGTGGAATATCTACGACATGTCGAGCATCGTGGTGATTGCCGGCCTGACGCACGTTCCCCACGCCTATCTTTATATCTCGTCGGCATTGCGCAGCGTGGGTTCCGATGTTGAGGAAGCCGCGCGTATCACGGGTGCATCACCGCTTCAGGTGATGACGTCAGTCAGTCTGCCGATGGTTCGCCCGTCGATTCTGTATGCGACCGTGCTGCTGTTTTTCCTCGGACTGGAAGTGTTTGGTTTGATGCTGGTGCTGGGCGATCCGGAAGGCAATATGGTGCTGGCGACCTATTTGTACCAACTGACCAACAAACTCGGCACGCCCTCTTATCACCTGATGGCCGCAGTGGCGGTGGTGTTGATTTGCATTACGGTTCCGCTGGTCATGCTACAGCGTCGCCTGATGCGCACCGCCAACCGCTTTGTCACCATGAAAGGCAAAGCCTCCCAGGCGCGGGCGTTACCACTGGGGAAATGGCGCTGGGTCGCCGGTGGCGTCGTGGCGTTCTGGCTGACCGTGACCATCGGCGTTCCGTTGCTGGGGGTGGTGCTGCGCGCCTTTATCTCCAACTGGGGCGTTGGGGTATCTCTGTGGGATGAACTCTCGCTCAGCACCTTCCGTACTATCTGGTCACAGCCGAACCTGCTGCGCGCCATTGTAAACTCCATGTCCATCGGCGTGGTTGGCGGCGCGCTGGCGGTTGCCTGTTATCTGTTTGTCGGCATCGCCATGCACCGTAAACCCGACAGCACCACACGCTTTTTGGATTACAGCGTGCTGGTGCCGCGCGCAGTACCCGGTCTTCTCGCGGGCCTGGCGTTTCTGTGGGTGTTTCTGTTCCTGCCAATGTGGCTTGATAACGCCCTGAAATCCGGCTGGCTTTCCGGTATGCCGTGGTCGCAGTGGCTGCGCGATAACCTGATTGTCTGGCTGCGATCGTTGCGCAGTACCATTTTCAGCGTTTGGCTGGCGTATACCGTGGTGTGGATGGCATACGGCCTGCGTCTGATCTCCTCAACGCTACTGCAAGTAGGGCCAGAACTTGAAGAGGCCGCCCGCAGCACCGGCGCCACACGCGGGCAAATTACCCGCCACGTGACGATCCCATTATCGCGCTACGGTCTTATCGGCTCATGGCTACTGATGTTCCTGATCTTCGAGCGTGAATATTCAACCGGCGTATACCTGCTTTCGCCAGGCACGGAAACCATTGGCTCAATGCTGGTTTCCCTGTGGGCGGCAGGCGCGATTGATATCGTGGCGGCGCTCTCCTTTATTAACATCCTGCTGGTGGTGGTAGGTCTGGGTATTGCCCTTCGCTTTGGAGTCAAATTACATGATTGAATTATCGGTCGAGAACCTGCACTTAACCTACGGCGACAATCCGGTGTTAAAGGGCGTGTCCATGAACCTGAAGCGCGGTGAGGTTGTCTCTTTGCTCGGCCCTTCAGGCAGCGGTAAAACGACGTTGCTGCGGGCGGTCGCCGGGCTGGAAAAACCCACCCAGGGCGCAATTGTCATTGGTAAAAATAAAGTTTACGACGGTACGCCTCGCAGTGAGATCCCTGCTGAAGAACGTAATCTTGGGCTGGTATTCCAGTCCTATGCGCTGTGGCCTCATAAGACCGTTTTTGAGAACGTGGCGTATCCGTTGAAACTTCGCAAAGTTGCCGCAAAAGAGATAACCCAGCGGGTTCAGGATGTCCTGGATCAACTGGGCCTTGGTCATCTGGGTAAACGTCATCCGCATCAGCTTTCCGGTGGTCAACAGCAGCGCGTCGCCATTGGCCGGGCACTGGTCTACAACCCCCCTGTCATTCTGCTCGATGAACCGCTGTCGAATCTGGATGCCAAACTGCGGGAAGAAGCCCGCGTATTCCTGCGTGAACTGATCATCAATCTGGGGCTCTCCGCGCTGATGGTGACGCACGACCAAAACGAAGCGATGTCCATTTCTGACCGGATCCTGCTGCTTAATAACGGCAAGATTGAACAACAGGGAACGCCGCAGGAGATGTACGGTAACCCGAAAACGTTATTTACGGCGGAATTCATGGGCAGCAATAACCGCCTGCACGGCAAAGTCACTGAACTTCGTGATGGCAGAGCGCGTATCGAAGGATCCGGCTGGACATTATGGGGACACGCGGGCGAAGGCGTGCAAGTGGGTCAACCTGCTACGGCAGTGATTCGTGTAGAGCGTGTCGCGTTAGTCGACGGCCCTGGCGAAAATCAGCTTGAACTGCCTCTGCTCACCAGCATGTACCTTGGCGATCGCTGGGAATATCTTTTCCGCACCTCCGGGGATGATTTTGTCATCCGGGCTTATGGCAATGACGTTCGCGATCCGCAGCATTGCCACCTGGCGTTGCCGGAAAAACATGTCTGGATATTCCCGAAATCCTGATACTGCAAGGGAGCGGGATTTGCCGCTCCCTGACATTGCTGGCGATAGGGAGTCAAAGAGAATCCTGGCGCGCAATATCCTGAATTTTGGGCATAAAAAAGACGTCAGTTGACGTCGAAATGGTGCGCCCTGCAGGATTCGAACCTGCGACCCACGGCTTAGAAGGCCGTTGCTCTATCCGACTGAGCTAAGGGCGCATTGTGAAGATGAGTCTTCATGCGGGTGAAACGCGTGAATTATACGGTCAGCACCTGCCGAGTCAATGGCTTTCGTACTGGTTGCTGATGAAGTGTACGAATACCTCTTCTTTCCGGTCATTTTCAGGGCTCCAGGAAATATCCTGGTAAGATTCCAGCCTCCACAGGGTGCTATTTAGGGATCTACGTATTTTAAAATTGATAAATTTAATTAATATTTAGCCTACCCTCACTTCTGTTTTGGATGTTTTTCTATGCTGAGTATCGCTATCAAGGAACAGAATAGCCACTTCAAACATGGCCTGAAAATTATTATTACTCGCCTGACTGAACAGTGGCAGCAGGACATTCAATTTCTCCCTGTCGACCTTCTGGATACTGCGGAAATCGCCCTGGTATCACTTGATGAAGACTGGTTCAGTGCCGATTGCTATCAGGTTCCGCTGCATACGCGACATCAACAAAGGATCATTATCTGCAACAAAAATGAAAAAGAAAAATTGATGTTCAGGCCCTGCCTCTACATGCTCCCACATATTTATCGTGAAGATGATGTGGATGAGATCACTAAAAAAATGGTTCTTATTCTGAAAAAACGCGCGCTCCGTCATCGTGTTCCTCCGACAATCTGTCATTACTGTACCACTCGCCATTTTTCTATTTTAGAACGCCAGTTATTAAAATCTCTCGCTCAAGGTTATCCCTTAGCAGAAAGCGCTGAGATCCTCTCGCTGAGTGAACATCAAGCCAAAGCCATTCGCCATCGTATTATGAAAAAACTGCTTCTTAAAAACGACCAACAATTTCTGCACTACATCAGGGTCAATTTAAATTTTCTGCAGGAATAGATGCCCGACTGTTTTTCTTAGCATATTATGAAATATCCCATCAATAATTAAGTAACCTCGCCTGGAGATGCATTTTTAATGCTGCCATACTAATGCGTTGAATAAGTGTTGTCCTCATGGAGTATAACATTGCAACGGCTGTACTGATTGAAGGCATTGAAATCATCAGCAAAGGAATTTACCTATCGCGCTGGCGCAGTCCTGGTTCAGGGATATTTAGAGCCAGCGCTTTTACCGGATAGACAATAAAAACGGATAAAACAGGATGCGCAGAGAACGGCATCGTCGTTTAAGGAGCGCCAGTTGCACGCGCAATCCTTCCCGGGCAACGCAACAGGTCGTTGACCAGATTGAATATCTGGATCAACGACTCAATTATGCGTTGCCGGGCGGCGCCTTCTCACAAGCTATCGTGACCACCGATCGCTATCTGGGTTATACGCTAAGCCGTTATCTCTTTTCCGGTAAACACAGTGCGGTATTCAACACGCTTGATCCCACCACGCTCGGATCAGACGGGCCACAGTTACGCCAACTGATTATCGATATGGAAGGACTGGCGATTTCCCGTTACGAAGCGCTCGAACGTTTACGCCTCTTCATGCGCGAGCGAAATGATATTCACATCTATCTTCTGGTTTCTGGTAAAGACGCCAGCCTGGTTCAATTTATGCGAATGGCCGGGAATTTTCAGATCTTGTCCCGCCATCAGGATCTCACCTCGCTGCGCAGGGCATTATTATCGCCACCCGAAGATGCGCTCCAGACAGACACTTTCAGCCACGCCGATTGGGCGATAATTTCAGCCTTATCACAAGGCGTCACCTTAAAGACAATCGCCCATTTACAAAATACGCCATATCATCGGGTAATCTATCGAATTAATCGCCTGACAGCACGACTTGGGCTTCCCCACAGCCAACGTTTACTGCATCTTATTCATCGTCTTAGTATTACTTCTCTTCACATAATTTAACCACCTAAGCCACTATGTCGTAAGAATTTATGAGACATTACTTATTTTACGCCCGGCCTTACTGTGAATTTTTTACAAAAAATCAATATTTACAACTATTCCTGGAATCTCACTACGCCAGCCGCATTCGATACATACCTAATTTATTGAGCTTTTTCATCTTATTTGATGGTGAGGCGGCATAGAAACACATGACGTCAGTTAAACAATTGGTTTTTTGTGTTGTTTTTTGTGTTTACCCATGCACTTTATCACGCCATAATGAAAATAATGAGATAATAACTCCAAATACGGTTAAACTGTCTAAAACGTGCAGAACATTGTAACTGCCTGGCGCAATGGTTGTTCTATAAACCTTTTACGAAAAAACAGACCCGGTATAATCCGTCTGGTTCTTTGGCTAAAATTAAATTTCTTTTGTTGGTGGAAATGGATATTCCACACACTCATTGCTCTTACGCAAAATAGCCGACTAACAGGGATGTCATTGCATTTTCCGTGAGCTTATTGCATGGGGAGAGTTTCTGGCTATTTGACACTATCTACGACGTCTCCATGACCTACAAATGAAAGACGCACGAACAGTCTGAGGCAACAACAATGAAACCAGCATCCGTTATTATTATGGATGAGCACCCTATTGTCAGAATGTCGATAGAAGTGCTTCTCGAAAAAAATAACAATATCCAGGTTGTCCTGAAAACCGATGACAATCGCACAGCGATCGATTACCTGCGCACTTACCCCGTGGATCTCGTTATTCTGGACATCGAACTGCCGGGTACGGACGGCTTTACGCTGCTAAAGAGGATTAAATCGATACAGGAAAATACGCGGGTTCTGTTTTTATCGTCTAAATCGGAATCATTTTATGCAGGCCGGGCAATCCGGGCTGGCGCGAATGGTTTTGTCAGCAAAAGGAAGGATCTGAACGACATTTATAATGCAGTAAATATGATCCTCGCGGGATATTCATTTTTTCCTTCAGATACGCTTAATTTCCTCAGTAATACAAATATGCGAAAAGGAGAGCTCAATGATATGCCGCTCTCAAACCGCGAGGTCACGGTTTTACGTTATCTGGCGAACGGATTATCAAATAAAGAAATCGCAGAGCAGCTCTTACTCAGCAACAAAACCATCAGCGCTCATAAAGCCAACATTTTTTCTAAGCTCGGTCTGCACACAATAGTGGAGCTTATCGATTACGCGAAAGTACACGAACTCTTGTAATGACACTCCCGACGAGACGTCGTTCGGGAGTGCTGAGTACGCGTTACCTCAGTTGTAGTTAATCATAAATGTCGCATCCGCATTCGCACTGCCTGGCTGAGCATCGTCGGCTATAGCGATGTAGTCGGCAAAAAAGTTCAGCGTCGCATTACCGTTTGCATCAATAGTGACCGGCTGACTGGCTTGCTCAAGCGGCAACCGGGTGCTATCGCTATCGCGAATCTCAATCGCCACCTTCTGCGCCATCACCGCATCCTCCAGAGCCAAAAGCGTTGTTCCCGGCGCGGACGTTCCTGAAAATGTGATCGTGGCAGAACCCGGCGGACACCCTTCAAGTTTCAGGCTAAAGGGGGCCGGCTTTGTCGAATCCCCCGTGGTGCGTAGTTGTTTTATCGGCCAGGAGCCGAGTTCAACCGTTTTATTGCTGTCACCGGCAATGACTGCGCAGGAAACTTCCACCACATTCCCACGCAGTTCAATGTTGATCTCCCCCAGCGGTGACTCTGCCTGACAAAACGAACTGAACAGCGTGCCGCACACCATGACAAAAAAGCCCCGGATAATCATGCGTTCTCCTTAGTCATAATCTACGCGCAGATACCCGTGCGCGTTGAAGGGACCGTCCGTGGGTTTATTGCCGGTCACGCTCACTGGCCACGCGCGGATCCCGACATTCGCCTGAGCATTATCATCAAGTTGAAACGGAATTTTGCTCGTCATATCGTTGGGGGTCAGCGGTACGCCGCTGTCATCTGACACGATAAATCCTAAATCAGGATTACCAGAGACCATCGCTTTCCCCGACACTTTCTCCGCTTCCAGGCGCATGGACAAATAAGCTTGCGCCTCCACATTGGTGCATTTGATGGCGATCGTTTTCGTTTGCGGCGTGACTCCCTCAGGGCGATTCCCCGCGCCCGCGTTGCTAAATAACGCCGCGCCGATATCGCCAAAATCAAACTCCACTACTTGTCCGGCATTCACTGTACAGTTTTGCGGTACTTCTACTTTTCCGCTGTAGCTGATGGTATAAACCGGCGTACTCAGCGGATCATTGGTGCTGGTTGTCACATAAACCGTAAACATAGTCTGGCGGGGAATTGCCACCATATTGATAAAGGGCCGAATCACTTTCAGTTTAAAAACAAGCTGTGAATCCATCACACCGAAAGCTTTCTGTTGTGCAACCTTAGGATTCGTCCCCATGCGAACATAGTTGCGAGGCGGATAAAATACGCCCGCATAATCGTCCGTGATACTCAGGGCTCCCAGCAAGTAGTCGTTGAGTTTCAGATACTGGAATTCACCCTCCGTACTTTGCACGGGAAGTGTACTCACGTAGCTGCGGTAGGTATAGTCTTCCGAGGCCCCAACACAGTAGGCACTCACGCCAATCCAGCCTGACTTATCCGGTAACGTCACGACTTCTCCCGCCTGGTTATTACTGCTGGTAAAGACATGCGACAGATCGTAAAAAACATCCGTTGGCGTACCGTTGTCGTTATAACAGATCGCCGCCAGTGCCGGATTTGCCAACAGCAACGCAACGCCGCCCAGCAATAATCTTGTTTTTAGTTTCATCTTCTTTTTCCTTCTCACGACGACGGGCGTTGACAACTCGCATTGGTCAGCGTGACCGCTTGTTTCAGACTTTCATCAGGCAAGGCATAGTGCGCCACGCAGCGTGAGTTCGCCCCTTCGCCCCATTGAATAAGCAGGTCACCTTTCAGCGGTAATCCGCTCAGGTAGATTTGCCCGTCGTCGCCGACCATACTGGTGACGCCACTGGCGGTTTCACGGACGACGGCGCCGAACGGGACGGGTTTGTCCCCCAGCTTCACTGTGATCATCGCGCGTACGCCGATGCGCGTCTCAAATGCCGCACGAACCAGCGCCCCTTGCGTCGGTACCACGCTGCTGACGTTGTTTTCCACGTCGGTGTGGTTATTCATGGAGTTGGTGTCAAGCGCTACCCGGTTATAACGGTACACCGTGGCATAAGGCATCACTGCGTAGCCACGCCAGTCAGTCTGTACCCCGGTCTGGTTTTCGATATGTACCCCTTCGGCCCCAGGCGCTTTAATCAGTACGTTGGTGTCGCCCAATGGCTGACTGAGGGTGATGCCATCGGCATGGCCGACCACGCCGCCAGAAAGCTGCCAGTTGTAATCATGCTGATCTCTGTCGTAGTTGTAGCCCATCCCGAGCGTGCCATAGGCAGCCTGCCAGTTCGCACTGGCGCTACCGCTGTAGCCGTTGGTACTGCTGTTTCCCTGGTTCACGCTGTAGTTCAGGTTGCGTCCTTCCAGCAACGTACCGCCGACCCCGGTTTGCCAGTTGTTCTGCCCATCACTGTTGCGACTACTGTTGAAGGTGGCGTAGGCTCGATCCAGCGCGTTATCCGTCGAGTAACGCCGTCCGGTCAGGACGCTAAACGGAACAGACATACTGAACGCCAGAATACGATCAGAGCCAGAAACACCGACGGATTTGTTCCACGACCATGAGAGGGAATAGCTAATTCCCTGCCAGCCGCTGGTATAACCCAGTTGATACCAACTGTTGACTTCTGACGTATTCCAGTAGGTTTGCTGGCTGCCTGAAACATACAGCGAGCCGTAGTCCCCCAGATTCTGCGAAATGTTGACCTGGAAACGCCCTTTTTTGCTGTAGTTCAGATTGTGATAGCTCTGCACCTCCGGCTCTTCATGATGATTGCCTTCGCTGTCATCATCGTACTCGTAGCCTTCCATGTTGCGGTACGCCACATCATCAAGGGTGTAAAACCCTTTCGTGGAATAGCGATACCCCAAAAGCTGGAAGTTAGTGCCGAACTTATTGATCGATTTGGCGTACAGAAAACGCAGCGACTGCCCTTCGTGCGTGCTGTCATCCGCCAGTTGGCTGTGCGCATGGGTGACGTCGAGAGAGACGGCCCCCCAGTCACCCAGGTTTCGTCCGGTACCCATCACGACCGCGGTATAACGCGACGCCAGTTGCGTCCCGCCATAGGCGGTGAAGCCTTGTGGCAACCCGGCAATAACGGTTCCCTGAAAAAAGAACGGCGAAGATTGCTGGCTATTGCCGCTACGAAAATCCCCAGCCACCAGATCATATTTGACTCGCCCTTCACGCTGCAGAAGCGGCACGGTGGAATACGGCACGGTATAGCGTTGCTGGCTGCCGTCTTTCTCTTCTACCGTCACCTCAAGGTCGCCGCTTGAAGAGGTCGGGTTAAGATCGGTAATGGCAAATGCGCCGGGTGAAACGTAACTCTGATAGATAACGTACCCATTCTGGCGAATCGTCAGTTTCGCGGGCGTACGGGCGATCCCTCTGACGGTCGGGGCATAACCTTGCATGCTATCAGGATACATATTGTCGGAAGAGTAGAGCCGCCCCCCACGAAACCCCATGCTGTCGAACACGTCGTTTCCTGTATTGCTGTCGCCCATCACCAGTTCCCCCTTCAGGGGAATAATGGCGCGTTGCAGCCAGGTGCCTATGTTATTCCAGCTCTGTGAGTGGTATCCGTCACCTTTGTTGTAATTCCATGCGCCGTTATTGCGCAACCGCCAGGGGCCATAATTAAGGCCGCTTGTCAGGCTTAAAAAATAGCTGTCGCTGTCGCTTCCGCGGCTGCCGGTAAAGCTATAGTTGATTAACGCCGCGGGAATACCTTCATCCCACTCTTCCGGCGGAATGTACCCACGTGCGCTATTGAGCAGTGATACCTGCGGCAGACTCACGTTGAGCCGCAGGGAGGCAAAATCGAAGGCGATTTCCGTGCCCGGTATCACCTCCGGTAAATTGATGCACTCGTTGTCCTTTTCCTGACTCAACGCAGGAAATGCGGCGGTGTTAACTCCCAGACGCTTAACCCACTCCAGGTTAAAGCAGGGCATTAACCCTCCTGACTTTTCACCGGTCTTCGCCGCGGTCGTTTCAAAGCGAATATCCTGGATGGCGATAAATTCATCGTTGCGCCGGATATCGACACGGTAAACGCCAGGAGGCTGGTGATTGCCTTTCTCAAAGCGTGACAAATCTGCCACGGATGCCGCATCTGATGATAAAAAAGCCGGGTTAAAGTAACTTTCCCCCTGACTTACAGCGGGATAGAGTGCAGCCAGCGTCGATAGCGCCACCCCCGTCAGATGTGGCGTAAACCCCGGAATCAGGCCAGGAAAATACGTTGTCTTTTTCATCATTTTCTCACGGTTTAGTGCAGGCTAACCGTCTTGGCTGCGGTGACTGCGCCATAATCATTGACCGTCTGGAAGGTCAGGCTTCCCTGCGCGCCGCCCGGCAACTGGATCTGGCTGTCGCTTTTCGGCGCCACCATAACGTTATCCACTTTTTGGCTTCCCACTTTCAGGTTGACCAGCGTGAGGTAATAAGCGGAGGGGTTGGTGATTTTCATGTTGTTGCCGACACGGGAGAATTTCAGCAGGCCTGGCGCTTCATCTGAAACCTGTGGCAGATTGCCCGGGCGGACAAACAGCTTAATGCGCGACAAAATCGCCAGTTGCAGAACGTTCTTCCCTTCGAGATTGTTTTTATCGACTGACGGTATCGCTTTCACATTCATCCAGAACAGCGATTCGCGGTCAGTCGGCAGCGGTTGTCCGGCATAAATGATACGCAGCGTGTTTTCGCTTTTAGATTCGCTGACAAAAAGGGGCGGCGTGACGATAAACGCGTTTTCTTTGACACCCGCGTTGTTCTCAATCCAGGAATTGACCAGATAACGTTCTTTGCTATCGCTATTGATAATTGCTAATGAGGTTTGTTTCGCCTCTGCCGGATAAATAACACGCGTCGCACCTAATGCGATGCCTCCCGCAGCCTGTGAGCTAAACGAAGAAATTAAGGCAAGAAATAGAATAAGGCCTGATTTAATAAATGTAAGCATGGCAATAATTACCTTTTGCGTTTTATTAGCGTCACGGAAACAAATCAGGGGTAAACCAGCGTAAACCACACATCTGAATGAATACTTCCCGGCGTTATATTTTCCGCGATTGCCCGATAACGAGCAGTGAAATGGAAAGTCATCTCTTGCGTTAAAATAGGGGCGTAATGGAGCGGCAATGTATTCGGTATAATTTGCCGTTGTTCCTCATCAAATAATGCAAGACCGACACCTTCTCCAGAACCGGCCTCGCCGCTGGCAAGGAATACCTGTGGATCTTCTGCAGGTGTGACACCTGAAAACGCAATGCCGACGTGGTCGTAAACATCCGAACTGCATGACGTTAAGCGTAACGAGAAAGGCACACTGACGGGGGCGAAACTGCCGGGGCCCGCAAACATATTCGTGCGGTATTGCCCCATTTGCACCCGCAAATCCTCACTTTCCGAAGCGACTGTGCAGGCACCGTTCACCAGTTTTCCACGCAAATGGACACTCCCGTGATCCAGTGTTTCCGCGTGCGCATTGACAGACATTGCGCAGAGCACTCCCGCCAACGCAACGCCTTTCCTTATCATCACCCACATCCCTTATCATCCCCGATATTGCCTCATCCGTTGAGGCACTTATCATCCTTGTTCAAACCTGAATGCTTATTCGTACTTCATGATGAAGGTAGCATCAGCATTAGCCTGACCCGGCGTTGTGGTTGCTGAGGTGGCTTTATAGCGAGCGGAGAAATTGAGGGTGTTCGTGCCGTCTATCAGTGCCTGAGCCGTTGAGAACGTCGCGCCATCTGGCTTCAACGGAGTCGATTTGTTGTCCAGAATTTCGATACCCACACCGCCTGCCGTTGTGCTGTTATCGGAAGAAACAACCGCCAGCAGAGCATCGTTAGTCAGGTCGCTTTGACCGGAAAACGCAACAGAAGCAGTCGCCGCTATTTTGGGGTCACAGTCATTCAGGACAATGGTGAATGGGATCAGTGCTGTGGTGTCACCCACTGCGCTAAAGGTAGCCGTACGGTACTGGCCCAGTGTCACTGTCTGATCCGACGAATCGGTGCTAACAGCACATCCGGCATTGGTCAGCTCACCGACAAAGTGAACGGTGCCGCCGTTAACGCTTACCGGAGCAGCAATAGCGGAACCCGCAACAAGCATCAGGCCAGCAATAACTGAAGAGGTCATTAATTTAAGTTTCATGAGTTTCCCTTGTATTTACACATTTCGGTTCCGGCTTCCTGCTGGATCCGGTTGAATCAATATCGACATAAAATGTCAGGCAAATTATCTCTACATCCTGTAAAGATATATTCATAAAGATATTAGTTAATCTTGCATTTAACTCTGTTGAGTAGTAGATTCACTAATTAATCTTTATAAACATGACAATTCGTCACAGCGCCAAATTAAACTTTTCAACAAATGAAAAATACCCACAAACTCTTTTATTGACCCGCGCCATTTCCTATTGAGACATAGGAAATTTCCTGGGAATTTTTATATAGAAAAGGGTTCTGATGCAGATAACACTCTGGTTTTTGGGGAATTCATTCTCAAAATGCCAGGGTGATGAATTGTTTCGACCAGGTTAATTTTGATTAATCCAGGTACATAAATGTGACGCTCTTTGCCATGAAACTGAGCCACAACCCGAAGGCCGAACAGCCGCGATCGCATCTAAAGATGCAAACGAAAACTGACAGCGCGCCCCGCTTCTGACAAAATAGTCACATCCCCTTTGACTTAACGTAACAGATGGAATCCTCTCTCTGATGGTAGCAAAGATTATTGACGGTAAAACGATTGCGCAGCAGGTGCGCTCTGAGGTTGCTCAAAAAGTTCAGGCACGTTTAGCGGCCGGACTTCGCGCCCCAGGACTGGCTGTTGTGCTGGTAGGTAGCAACCCGGCTTCGCAAATTTATGTCGCAAGCAAGCGCAAAGCCTGTGAAGAGGTGGGGTTCGTCTCCCGCTCATATGACCTGCCTGAAACTACCAGCGAGGCGGAACTGCTTGAGCTTATCGATACGCTTAATGCAGACAACACCATCGACGGTATTCTGGTGCAACTGCCGTTACCGGCGGGCATCGACAACGTTAAAGTGCTTGAGCGCATTGCGCCCGACAAAGACGTGGATGGCTTTCATCCGTACAACGTAGGTCGTTTGTGCCAGCGCGCACCGCGTCTGCGTCCGTGTACCCCGCGCGGTATTGTTACCCTGCTTGAGCGTTACAATATCGATACCTACGGGCTAAATGCCGTAGTCATTGGCGCATCCAACATCGTCGGTCGCCCGATGAGCATGGAACTGCTGCTGGCAGGCTGCACCACCACCGTCACTCACCGCTTTACCAAAAACCTGCGTCATCACGTCGAAAATGCCGATCTGCTGATTGTGGCCGTCGGTAAACCCGGATTTATTCCCGGTGAGTGGATTAAAGAAGGCGCCATCGTGATTGATGTCGGCATTAACCGTCTGGAAAATGGTAAAGTTGTCGGCGACGTCGTCTTTGACGACGCGGCGGCACGTGCGTCATACATCACGCCAGTGCCCGGCGGCGTCGGTCCGATGACCGTCGCAACCCTTATCGAAAACACGCTGCAGGCGTGTGTTGAATATCACGATCCACAAGGTAATTAATATGGCGAATTTTTCTTTAGGCAAGCACCCGCACGTAGAGCTGTGCGATTTGCTCAAACTGGAAGGCTGGTGTGAAAGCGGCGCCCAGGCGAAAATTGCCATTGCTGAAGGTTTAGTCAAGGTCGATGGCGCGGTAGAAACCCGTAAACGCTGCAAAATCGTCGCGGGACACACCGTGAGCTATGAAGGGCACAGCATTAACGTCGTCGCGTAATCTCTGGTGCCGGATGACGGTTAACCCCTTATCCGGCCAGTTTCCCCTATTTCAGATAATTAACTTCATCGTCCCTTCACAGTAAACCGTAAACTGTTAGCATGTTGTTTTTCATACGAAGCGAACCTCATGCCAACCATTGTTACCCACGCTGCCGTTCCTCTTTGTCTTGGAGTCGGCCTCGGCCTCAAGGTTATTCCCCCTCGCCTGCTGTTTGCCGGGATCGTGCTGTCGATGCTGCCCGATGCTGACGTACTGGCGTTTAAGTTTGGGATTGCCTATGGCAACGTATTTGGCCATCGTGGTTTTACCCACTCGCTGCTATTTGCCTTTGTCGTGCCCTTTTTATGCGTTCTGATCGGGCGACGATGGTTTAGAGCGGGACTGGTTCGCTGCTGGCTGTTCCTGACGGTGTCACTGCTGTCGCACAGTTTGCTGGATTCAATCACCACCGGTGGAAAAGGTGTTGGCTGGCTGTGGCCCTGGTCTGACGAACGCTTCTTCGCCCCCTGGCAGGTGATCAAAGTCGCGCCGTTTGCGCTCTCACGCTATGCCACGCCGTACGGGCATCAGGTGATGTTGTCTGAGTTGATGTGGGTGTGGTTACCGGGTGTGGTGGTGATGGGAATGTTGTGGTGGCGTAGACGTTAAAAAGCCGGGTGACGGCTTCGTCTTACCCGGCCTACAAGCGGATCATACTTTGTCGGCCGGACACGCATCAGCGCATCCGGCACCAGACCATTATTTACGACGCCAGGTGGTGCCTTGCGGGCCATCTTCCAGCACGATCCCCATCTCGTTCAGACGGTCACGCGCCGCATCTGCCGCCGCCCAGTCTTTCGCTTTACGGGCATCGAGACGCTGTTGAATCAACGCTTCAATCTCAGCAACTTCGCCATCGTCTGCCTGCGCGCCGCTTTGCAGGAACGCTTCGGGATCTTGTTCCAGCAGACCCAGCACGCCAGAAAGCTTACGCAGATGCGAGGCCATCGCGTTCGCCGCCGCCATATCTTCACCCTTCAGGCGATTCACTTCACGCGCCATATCAAACAATACCGAGTAGGCTTCCGGCGTGTTGAAATCGTCGTTCATCGCCTCAACAAAGCGCGCTTCAAACGCGTCGCCACCCGCAGGAGCAACGGATTTGTCCGTACCGCGCAGCGCAGTGTAAAGACGTTCCAGCGCCGAGCGTGCCTGTTTCAGGTTCTCTTCGCTGTAGTTCAACTGGCTACGATAGTGGCCGGACATCAGGAAGTAGCGAATGGTTTCGGCGTCGTAGTATTTCAACACGTCGCGCACGGTGAAGAAATTGCCCAGAGATTTAGACATTTTCTCGCGGTCAATCATCACCATGCCGGAGTGCATCCAGTAGTTCACGTACTCGCCATCATGCGCGCAAGTCGACTGAGCGATTTCGTTTTCATGATGCGGGAACATCAGGTCAGAACCACCGCCGTGAATATCAAAATGGTTGCCCAACTGTTTGCAGTTCATCGCCGAACATTCAATGTGCCAGCCCGGACGCCCTGCGCCCCACGGCGACGGCCAGCTCGGCTCGCCCTCTTTCGACATCTTCCACAACACGAAGTCCATCGGGTTGCGTTTCACGTCAACGACATCCACACGCGCCCCTGCCTGGAGCTGGTCGAGATCCTGACGTGACAGCAGGCCATAGTTCGGGTCTGTTGGAACATCAAACATCACGTCGCCGTTGTCAGCCACATAGGCATGACCTTTGGCAATCAACTGTTCAGTAATTTCAATGATTTCGTGGATATGGTGCGTTGCACGCGGCTCGAGATCCGGGCGCAAAATGTTTAACGCATCAAAATCGTTGTGCATCTCGGCAATCATGCGATCGACCAGTGCCACAAAGTTTTCGCCGTTTTCGTTGGCACGCTTAATGATTTTGTCATCGATATCGGTAATGTTACGCACGTATTTCAGTTTGTAGCCGAGGTAACGCAGGTAGCGCGCCACCACATCGAAGGCAACAAATGTACGTCCGTGACCAATATGACAGAGATCGTAAACGGTAATACCACACACGTACATGCCGATTTCCCCGGCATGAATAGGCTTAAATTCCTCTTTCTGGCGCGTCAGTGTATTAAAGATTTTTAACATCGAAGATTCCGTATAGACGTGTGTGGATAATAAAGTCTGTATAATACCCATAATTCAGACTGGAATCAGCACACATTGCAAGATGATCCCGTCTTACGGTTATGCTATAACACCCCACTATCTGTGACCCAGCGTTGGGTCGAAGCACCACTATATCGAAACAGGATGCAAAAATGGTTACTTTCCACACTAATCACGGCGATATCGTAATCAAAACCTTTGATGACAAAGCACCTGAAACAGTTAAAAACTTCCTGGACTACTGCCGCGAAGGTTTTTACAACAACACCATTTTCCACCGTGTCATTAATGGTTTTATGATTCAGGGCGGCGGTTTTGAACCGGGCATGAAGCAAAAAGACACCAAAGACGCTATCAAAAACGAAGCCAACAACGGTCTGAAAAACACCCGTGGTACGCTGGCAATGGCGCGTACTCAGGCTCCGCACTCCGCAACTGCCCAGTTCTTTATCAACGTAGTCGACAACGACTTCCTGAACTTCTCTGCTGAAAGCATGCAGGGCTGGGGCTACTGCGTATTCGCTGAAGTTGTTGAAGGCATGGACGTTGTAGACAAAATCAAAGCGGTGTCCACCGGTCGCAGCGGCATGCATCAGGACGTACCAAAAGAAGACGTCATCGTCGAAAACGTGACCGTCAGCGAGTAATCGTGGCGACACTGTTTATTGCAGATCTTCACCTCTGCACAGAAGAACCGGCGATCACCGCCGGTTTTCTGCGTTTTTTAGCCGGTGAAGCGCGTCAGGCAGACGCACTGTACATTTTGGGCGATCTTTTCGAAGCCTGGATAGGCGACGACGATCCCAATCCCCTGCACCACGAGATAGCTGCAGCCATTAACGCGGTGGTCGATTCCGGCGTGCCCTGTTTTTTTATTCACGGCAACCGCGACTTTCTGCTCGGAAAACGTTTTGCCCGTGAAAGCGGCATGACCCTGCTGGCGCAGGAAAAAGTACCTGACCTGTACGGCAGACGCGTGTTGATCATGCATGGCGATACCTTGTGTACCGACGATGCCGGTTATCAGGCGTTTCGCGCCAAAGTGCATAAACCCTGGCTGCAAACGCTGTTTCTTGCCCTGCCGTTGTTTATTCGTAGCCGTATTGCCGCCAAAATGCGGGCTGGCAGCAAATCCGCCAACCGCAGTAAATCGCTGGAAATCATGGATGTTAATCAGCAGGCCGTGGTAGCCGAGATGGAAAAACATCAGGTTCAGTGGTTGATTCACGGTCATACCCATCGCCCGGCGGTGCATGAACTCACGGTCAACGGAAAACCCGCGTTTCGTGTCGTTTTAGGCGCCTGGCACCACGAAGGCTCAATGGTAAAAGTCACGCCGGAAAACGTCGAACTGATCGCCTTCCCGTTTTAAATTCTCACAGCTATTCGCCGTAACTTTAACCGCGCAACCGTTTTCCTTGCCGGATTATCATGCTATTCTCTGTGGCCTCAAAAGCAGTGTGTCCCGCACCACAGGAGTTTTCAGACGCATGTCTTCCCGCAATAATCCGGCGCGTGTCGCCATCGTGATGGGGTCCAAAAGCGACTGGGCTACCATGCAGTTTGCCGCCGAAATCTTTGAAATCCTGAACGTTCCACACCACGTTGAAGTTGTTTCCGCTCACCGCACCCCCGACAAATTATTCAGCTTCGCCGAAAGCGCCGAAGAGAACGGTTTTCAGGTGATTATTGCCGGTGCTGGCGGTGCCGCACATTTGCCGGGCATGATTGCGGCGAAGACGCTGGTGCCCGTACTGGGCGTTCCGGTACAGAGCGCGGCACTGAGCGGCGTTGACAGCCTCTACTCTATTGTTCAGATGCCACGCGGTATTCCGGTCGGCACGCTGGCGATTGGCAAAGCGGGCGCGGCGAACGCAGCACTGCTGGCAGCACAAATTCTGGCGATCCATGACAGCGCGTTGCATCAGCGCCTGAATGACTGGCGTAAAGCACAAACGGATGAGGTGCTGGAGAATCCAGATCCGCGGGGTGCGGCATGAAGCAGGTCTGCGTGCTCGGCAACGGTCAGTTAGGGCGGATGCTGCGCCAGGCCGGTGAACCGTTAGGGATAGCCGTCTGGCCAGTGGGACTGGACGCCGAACCTGCCGCCGTTCCTTTTCAGCAAAGCGTGATTACCGCAGAAATTGAGCGCTGGCCAGAAACCGCGTTGACCCGCGAACTGGCGCGCCACCCGGCCTTCGTCAACCGCGATGTGTTCCCAATTATCGCTGACCGCCTCACGCAAAAGCAGCTTTTTGACAAACTCTCCCTTGCCACCGCACCGTGGCAATTGCTGGCCGCCAGCGACGAATGGCCGCACATTTTCGACACGCTTGGCGAACTGGCGATTGTTAAACGCCGCGTCGGAGGTTATGACGGTCGCGGACAGTGGCGCTTACGCCATGATGAAACCGACCAACTCCCGAATGACTGCTACGGCGAGTGCATTGTCGAGCAGGGGATCAACTTCTCCGGGGAAGTGTCATTAGTTGGCGCACGCGGGCACGACGGCAGCACCGTATTTTATCCGCTGACCCACAACCTGCATCAGGACGGAATTCTGCGTACCAGCGTGGCGTTCCCGCAGGCTAACACCCGATTGCAGGAACAGGCGGAAGCCATGCTTTCTGCCATCATGCAGGAGTTGGGTTACGTTGGCGTGATGGCGATGGAGTGTTTTATCACCTCAGAAGGGCTGTTGATCAACGAACTGGCCCCACGCGTGCATAACAGCGGGCACTGGACGCAAAACGGCGCCAGCATCAGTCAGTTCGAACTGCACCTGCGCGCCATTACGGGACTACCATTACCGACGCCGGTGGTGAACAGCCCATCGGTGATGGTGAATTTGATTGGCACGCCTCTGAATTATGACTGGCTGAAACTGCCGTTAGTGCATCTGCACTGGTACGACAAAGAAGTTCGCCCGGGACGTAAGGTGGGACACCTGAATCTGACCGACAGCGACACCGCACGCCTTAACGCCACGCTGGAAGCACTGGCGCCATTACTGCCGCCAGACTACGCCAGCGGCATCATTTGGGCGCAAAGTAAGCTGATATAACCCAGAAAAATGCCGGGAAATAGAACTTCTCCTTTCCCGGCCCCTCCCTCAGCGCGTAAAATCCTGCCCATTGCTGTTTTGTTTTATCAGGATCTCCCATGAACGATGGAACGGATTATCGCGCGATCCTCACCGCCGACACGCCTTTAATCGATGTACGCGCCCCAGGCGAATTTACCCAGGGCGCCATGCCCGCAGCCATTAACCTGCCCTTGATGAATGATGAAGAGCGCGCCGCCGTCGGCACCTGCTATAAGCGCCAGGGGCCAGAAGCCGCACTCAAACTCGGTCATGAACTGGTGTCCGGCGAACGTCGCCAACAGCGGCTGGATGGCTGGCGAGAAGCATGTCAACAACGGCCCACCGGCTATCTTTGCTGCGCACGCGGCGGTCAACGCTCGCACATTGTCCAGCAGTGGCTGCACGCGTCAGGCATTGACTACCCGCTGATCCATGGCGGCTATAAAGCGTTACGCCAGTCTGCTATCCGCCTCACCGAAGAGCTGGTGCAAAAGCCCATCACCTTAATTGGCGGCTGTACCGGCAGCGGCAAGACGCAACTGGTACAACAGCAGCCCAACGGTATCGATCTCGAAGGCCTGGCGCACCATCGCGGCTCCTCATTTGGCCGCACTTTGCAGCCGCAACTCAGTCAGGCCAGTTTTGAAAACCTGCTGGCAAGTGAGTTGCTCAAGGTCGATGCGCGCCAGGCGCCGCGTTCCTGGGTGCTGGAGGACGAAGGCCGGATGATTGGTTCGAACCATCTGCCGGAATGTTTGCGTGAGCGTATGGCACAGGCGGTCATTGCGGTGGTCAACGATCCCTTTGAGTTGCGTCTGGAACGGCTGCGTGAAGAGTATTTCGTGCGCATGCATCATGACTTTACTCACGCGTATGGCGAAGAGCGCGGCTGGCTGGAATACAGCGAATATCTGCACCACGGGCTGTCAGCCATTCAGCGTCGGCTGGGTCTGCAACGATTTAAAGAATTGACCACTGCGCTCGATATTGCCCTGGCTGAACAGCAGAGCACCGGCAGCACCGAGGCGCATTTCAGTTGGCTGGTACCGCTGCTGGAAGAGTATTACGACCCGATGTATCGCTATCAGCTCGAAAAGAAAGCAGAGAAAATTGTTTTTCGCGGCACGTTTGATGACGTCGGAGAGTGGCTAAGCCACTAAAAAAATGCCGGATGGCAGCAATGGCCTTATCCGGCATATATTTTGTAGGCCCGGTAACACCGGGCACAGTGTCAGACTTAGAAGTCGTAACGCAGACGCACCAGGTTCATATCACCCAGGTCGTCGGTGCTGGAGGTAAATACGTGTTCGTAATCAACACGGAAACCATAATCCAGTTGGAAGCTAATCCCCACGCCGTTGTCGGTACGCAGATAATCACGACCATTCACGTATTCAATACGATCGCCCATAAAGTAAGGCTGGATGGATTTAACCGCATACTGACCAATCGGGAATGTATAGCCCGCAAAGTATTCCAGACCCCACGCATCACCGGCAAAGTAATCGTTAACAGACACTTTTTTGGTGGTCATGAAGTTCTGATACCAGCCGCCGCCCATGGAGAACGTCCAGTTGTCAGGTTTCCAGCTAAATGCCGTACCGACGATGTTCTGGTCGTAGGTTTTGCTGTCGTTGCCACGCATTTCCGCACGGGTGTAGTTCCACGCCGTACCCCAGGTCAGATCGTCTGTGATGTGATAATCCACACCCAGAGAGCCGCCGCCTTTACGTTTGTATTTCAGGCCATTGTTCGGGTTGTAGTCGTCGCTGAACAGATAGGACGCGTAGAGATCAACATCCCCTACCGTTTTCTTATATTTTAGCGATTTACGGGTACGATACGAACCATCATAGTCGCCGTTAATCCCGTTACCCGGTGCCTGACCGATCATGTCGTAGTCCCAGATATCGGTTTTCGCCCCGACCACATCATAGTAAATGCTGTTCTGTTGACCGAAGGTCAGCGTACCCCAGGTATCACTTTTCAGACCGGTGTACAGCATACGACGGGTCGTGTCGTGAGCACCATCCGCGTAGTGGTTGTCCCAGTTGAACATCGCCGGGAAGTTCACGCCCAGCTCGTAGTAGCTGACCCAGCTAATGTCATCAAACAGGTAGTAATCGGCCGCGAAACGGAAACGTGTACCGCCGTCAAACCCATTACGCTTATACCCATTCGCACCGTCATCGCCAGCCATATTCTGGAACTGCGGACGGATACTCCCGCCAACGGTGAAGTTGAGACGGCTCAGAGGATCGCCCGCCTGAGGATCCTGTTTCAGAACCGTGATTTCCGCCTGAGAGGCGAAAGACGTCAATGCCACTGCTGCGCCGATCGATGCCGCCAGCGCTGTTGTTTTTATAGTCATCATTGTTCCTTGATAGATTTACCCTGAAAAATTCACGCGTCGCCAGGCGACATGAATTCTGACGGGGATAGCCTGCTAATTATTCAGCATGTGAATATTAACTTTTATTGGCACTGCTGTGTTGGCGGGTTTTTAATGATTTGTGCTACTAAATATCAAGGAGTTATCAATTTGTGCCATATAATGGGTACGCGCCAGTATAAAAACTGGCGCGCAATCATCATATATATAAATTAATTATTGAATTGACGGAACAGCGCTTTGCCTTTTAAAAGACGAACGCCCAGCCATCCGCCGCAAACGGAGAGTAACAGTGCGCCACAAAAGGGCAGCACAATCCACAGTCGCCAGTCAGGCTCCCACGGGAAGTCAAAAACGCGGGTTTGCAGCACGGCCAGCGCCGTTTCAGCGCCAATGGCCGCCACCAGCCCGGAAACCAGCCCCAGCATGGCAAACTCGCACCACAACGTGGTACGCAGCAGTTTTTTACCCGCGCCCAGCGTACGCCAGACCACCAGCTCCTGATGACGCTGGCGCATACCAACCTGCACCTGTGCCAGCAACAGCAACATGCCGCAAGCGGTCACCAGAACCACCATCACCTCCAGCGCCCGACTGACCTGCTCCAGTACCTGAGCCACCTGTTTGAGGATCGCGCCAATATCCAGCAGACTGACCGTAGGAAACTCGCGGTTCAACTGCGTCAGCATGCCATTGCCGTTCTCCCAGCGAAAACTGGTGAGCCAGCTTTGCGGTTGCCCATCCAGCGCGCCAGAGGGGAAAATAAAGAAGAAATTGGGGCGCAGACTTTCCCAGTCCACCCGGCGCAAACTGGTGACCTTCGCGCTGAACGCCTGGGTATCGCCCATAAAGGTCACGGAATCCCCGAGGCTGATATTCAGGCGTTTCGCCAGCCCCTCTTCGATTGAGACTTCCCCGACGTTTGGCGGCCAGTTTCCGGCCGTGATCGGATTATGGTTTGGGCGAATATCCTGCCAGGTCAGATTGAGTTCGCGGTTAAGCGCTTCATCCTGATTTCCCTCCGTGGGTTTCCCGTTAATGGCCGTCAGCCGCGCCCGCACGATCGGGTAGAACGCTTCGGGGATCACCTGATGCTCCGAGAGGAACGCCTTCAGGGGCGTCACTTGTTCCGTCGCAATGTTCAACAAAAAGTAATTTGGGCTTTCCGGCGGCATTTGTTGCTGCCAGCGATCGAGTAAATCGCCGCGCAGCACCAGCAGTAGCGCCAGCAGCATAAAAGAGAGCGAAAACGCAGAGAGCTGGCTCAGGGTGGACCAGGGCTGACGCAGCAGTCGGCTCACCGCTAAGCGTAACGGCAGCGAAGTTAATGTCAGGCCACGCAGGACATTCAGCAGCATCCAGCCTAATACCCCGCACAGGAGCGCCAACACCACCGCGCCCGCCAGAACCGCCCACAGCAGCATACTGCCGCCCATTAACCCGGCTAGCAGAGCAACCACCACCATGCTCACGACCGGAAGATAGATTTTCAGCGGCCAGACGTTTGCCACCACATCACGGCGTAACACCCGCAGCGGCTGTGTCGCTAATAGCAGTCGATAGGGACGTAGCCCGACCAACAGAGAGATCACGGTCATCGTCCCCAGCGCCCAAAGCCAGGGCCAGGGACTGGCCGGGGGCAACTCAGCAGGCAAAACGGGCCTGAGCAATATCATCAGCACGTTTTCGAACAGCAGCCCAACGCCGCCGCCCGTTATCGCAGAAAGCGCCAGTACCATTAACCACTGACCGATAATTAGCTTACGCAATTGTGCGCGACCGGCCCCCAGCGTTTTGAGGATGGCGACCAGATCGTAGCGGCTACGGCAGTAATGGCTCATCGCAACGGCCACGGCAGCCACCGCCAGCAACAGCGTTAACAGCGCCGAAAGCAGGAGAAATTGCTGCGAGCGTTCCAGCGACTTACCCAGCGCCCCGTCGTCCTGTTCCAGTCCGTACCAGCGATGCTCTGGTTTAAGCTGCGGCAGCAACCATTTTTCATAACCGTCGAGCTGTTGCGCCGTTCCACCAAATTTATAGCGCCATGTGACGCGACTCCCCGGCTGCACCGCCCCTGTTTTTTCAACATCGGCGATATTCATCATCAGGCGCGGCGCCATCTGGAAAGGGTTAAAACCCGAATCCGGCTCCTGAATCACCTCCCCGGCAATACGCAGCGTTGCGTCGCCAACGTCAAGGGTGTCGCCGGTTTTCAGATTGAGTAGCGCCATCAGGCGCGGAGCCAGCAGCACAAAACCGGGTTGTGGTTTTAACCCAGGCGGCTGGGTTTGCAGTTCGCCGTACATCGGATAGACACTGTCTACCGCTTTGACATTCGCCAGTTGTGGCGTATCGCCGGCGAAGGTCATGGTGGCGAACGTCAGTTGCTCTCCCACTTTCAGCCCGCGTTTGCGCGCTTGCTCAATCCACGCCTGCGGCACCTCGCGAGAACTGCGCAGCGCCCTGTCTCCCGCCATAAACTCGCGGCTTTGCTGGCTGAGTCCCTTTTCCATACGATCGCTGACCTTGCCAAGCGCCAGCACACACGCCACCGCCAGACTCAGCGCCAGCCAGACAATCAGTAATGACGGGGAGCGCCATTCGCGCCAGAACCAGCGTGCAATCATGCCTCCTCCCGCAACTGCCCATTGACCAGCCGCAGACGCCTGTCGCAGCGTGCCGCCAGTTGCGGATCGTGCGTCACCAGAATCAGCGTCGTGCCATGTTCGCGGTTGAGTGAGAACAACAGGTCGGCAATCTTATCGCCGGTGTGTCGGTCGAGATTACCGGTTGGCTCGTCGGCAAACAGCACATCCGGGCGACCATTGAACGCCCGCGCCAGCGCCACGCGCTGCTGTTCACCGCCGGAAAGCTGCGCCGGAAGATGGTCCAGCCGTTTTCCCAACCCCAGTTGTTCGAGCAACGCTTTCGCGCCTGCGCGGCTTTGACCGCTGTTCTCACCGCGCAACAACGCAGGCAGTTCGACGTTTTCCAGCGCGTTCAGCGTGGGGATCAGCATAAAGGACTGAAAAACAAAGCCGACATGCTGCGCGCGTAGCTGCGCACGCGCCTCTTCGTCCATCGCGTGCAACGGTTTGCCCACCAGACTCACCTCGCCGCTACTGCCGTCATCCAGACCGGCCAGGATCGCCAGCAAGGTGGATTTCCCGGATCCCGACTCACCAATCAGCGCAAGGGTATCGCCGCGTTTGACAACCAGTTCAACTCCGGTAAGGATGGAAAGCTCATGCTCCCCCTGACCGACGGACTTCTTAAGATGATGAACTTCAACAATGTTTTCCGCTGGCATCTGCCCTTCCTGTTCCTGATTCTGTTAACCTTCCGCGCCGCCGCAGCGGATACGTTACTGATTCTGGGCGACAGCCTGAGCGCCGGATACCGTATGTCGGCCAATGCCGCCTGGCCAGCGCTCCTGCATGATAAATGGCAGACCAAAACAACGGTGGTCAACGCCAGTATCAGTGGTGATACCTCACAACAAGCGCTGGCGCGCCTGCCCGGGTTACTGCAACAACATCAACCCCAGTGGGTGCTGGTAGAACTGGGCGGCAATGACGGTTTACGCGGATTTCAGCCTCAGCAAACGGAGCAAACGCTGCGTAAAATATTGCAGGACGTTAAAGCCGCAAACGCCAAACCGCTACTGATGCAAATACGTCTGCCCGCAAACTACGGTCGTCGGTATAATGAAACCTTTAGCGCCATCTATCCGAGACTTGCCACAGAGTTCGATATTCCGCTTCTGCCCTTTTTTATGGAAGAAGTTTATCTGAAACCCCAATGGATGCAGGACGACGGCATTCATCCTAATCGCGACGCTCAACCGTTTATCGCCGACTGGATGGCGAAACAATTGACGCCATTAGTTAACCACGACTCGTAAATCAACGGAGATCCTGACAGGTAAAGTTATGCAAAAATCGGTCTTAATAACAGGATGTTCCAGCGGAATCGGTCTGGAAAGCGCCCTGGAACTCAAGCGCCAGGGTTTCCAAATCCTGGCGGGCTGCCGCAAACCCGAAGACGTCGCGCGTATGAACAGTATGGGCTTCACCGGCGTTCTGCTGGATCTGGACTCACCCGAAAGCGTGGATTGCGCGGCCCAGGAAGTACTCGCCCTGACCGATAATTGTTTGTATGGGATCTTTAATAATGCCGGTTATGGCGTTTATGGCCCGCTCTCAACCATCAGCCGCGAGCAGATGGAACAGCAGTTTTCCGCCAATTTCTTCGGCGCACATCAGCTCACCATGCGTCTGCTGCCCGCCATGTTGCCGCACCGCGAAGGGCGCATAGTTATGACCTCCTCGGTGATGGGACTGATTTCCACGCCAGGTCGCGGCGCTTACGCGGCCAGCAAATACGCGCTGGAGGCCTGGTCAGACGCGCTGCGTATGGAACTGCGCCACACGGGGATCAAAGTCAGTCTGATTGAACCCGGCCCTATTCGCACCCGCTTCACAGAAAATGTAAACCAGACGCAAAATGACCAACCGGTAGAAAACCCCGGTATCGCCGCACGGTTTACGCTGGGGCCGGAGGCCGTTGTCGCCAAAGTACGCCACGCGTTTGAAAGCGATAAACCCAAATTACGCTACCCCGTCACGATGGTGACGTGGGCCGTCATGCTACTTAAACGCCTGCTGCCAGGGCGCATAATGGACAAAATTTTACAGGGGTGAGTTGAAGCACGTATCTCAGCCCCCATGTAAAAGGAAATATAGACAAAAGAGAGCGACTCCATGTCCGTACAGAATATTGTTAACATTAACGAATCCAATTTGCAGCAGACCCTTGAACAGTCAATGACCACCCCGGTTCTGTTCTATTTCTGGTCTGAGCGTAGCCAGCACTGTCTGCAACTGACGCCCGTGCTGGAAAGCCTGGCTGCACAATACAATGGTCAGTTTATTCTGGCGAAACTGGACTGTGACGCGGAGCAGATGATCGCCTCCCAGTTTGGTCTGCGTGCTATCCCAACCGTGTATCTGTTCCAGAACGGTCAACCGGTGGACGGTTTCCAGGGGCCGCAGCCTGAGGACGTTATCCGCGCGCTGCTCGACAAAGTGCTGCCGCGTGAAGAAGAGCTGAAAGCGCAGCAGGCAATGCAACTGATGCAGGAAGGCAACTACGCAGAAGCGCTGCCGCTGCTGAAAGACGCCTGGCAGCTCTCCAGCCAGAACAGCGAAATCGGCCTGCTGCTGGCGGAAACGCAAATTGCCCTCAATCGCACCGAAGAGGCCGAAGCGGTATTGAAGACCGTGCCATTGCAGGATCAGGACACCCGTTATCAGGGACTGGTCGCACAAATTGAACTGCTGAAACAGGCGGCGGATACCCCGGAAATTCAGCAATTACAGCAGCAGGTTGCAGAACACCCACAGGATGCCGCACTGGCCGCGCAACTGGCACTACAACTGCATCAGGTCGGGCGTAATGAAGAAGCGCTGGAGCTGTTGTTCAGCCATCTGAAGAAAGATCTCTCTGCCGCTGAGGGTCAGGCGCGTAAAACATTCCAGGAAATTCTTGCGGCGCTGGGCACCGGCGACGCGCTGGCCTCAAAGTATCGCCGCCAGTTGTACGCCCTGCTCTATTGATTGATGCCGGATGTCGCTATCGCTTATCCGGCCTACAGTGAACATCACGACTTCTTCAACTGCGCCACCACCAGCTGGTGGCGCGCATTGTAAAACTTCCGGTAGGTTAAATAGCAGGCAATAATGGTCGACAGGCTGGCGGTTGAGAGCAGCATAAAGGTCACCATAATCTGATATTTAATCGCTTTCACCGGATCAATACCGGCAAAAATAAGCCCTGACATCATCCCCGGTAAACTCACCAGTCCCACCGTTTTTGCCGAATCTATCGTCGGGATAAGCGACGCGCGAATGCTGTCGCGGATAAGTCCGGCAGACGCCATTTTTGGCGTGGCGCCCAGGCTGAGCTTTTCCTGAATCTGCTGTTGTTCGCTCGTAAATCGCTGACCGAGATTGTTGTAGCACAGACCGACGGCCACCATCGCGTTCCCCGCAATCATGCCGGAAATGGGGATCACCTGCATGGGAACAAATTCAATGGAGCCAGAAAGCACCAATACCGCCAGCGTTAAGCCCGCCCCGGAGGTAATCGCGATAAACGATGAGATAAAGGCTTTGTCGATATATTTACTGCGTTTTTGCGCGTTATACGCCGCATTAAAACAGATGAATAACACCATCAAAATGGTCAAAACGGCATGATTAACGCCGAATATGTATTTTAAGACATAGCCCACAATGACAAGCTGAACCACCGCCCGGCAGATACTCCAGAGAATGTCTTTCTCCAGCGCCAGTTTTTCTTTGTGGCTAATCATCATCGCCACCACCACCAGCATCATCGCGAATGCCAGAGATTCATTGGTAATATTATGCTCGTTCATAGGTTGCCTCCTGCATTTCTCCGGCATGAGGCTGGAGCGTTATCACTTTATCCGCATGGTTTATTTCATCTTTATCGTGAGTGACCCATAACACACCGATATTTTTGTCGCGGACATAATGATGGATGAGATCGTTCACATTGCGTTTATTGCGCTCATCCAACGCGCTGGTAATTTCATCCAGCAGCAGCACTTTGGGCAGAAACTGTAAGTTGCGAATTAAGGCGACCCGCTGTTTCTCACCCCCTGAAAGTTCCGTAATGCTCTTGGTCAGGATCGCTTGCGATAATTCAACGCGCGCCAGATCGGCGGCAAATGCGTCAGGATCCGGCTGTTGATGGCGGATCTGCCACGGGAAAATCAGATTATCGTAAACCGTGTCACCAAACAGCGCGGGCGTCTGGGCGCAATAAGAGACTTGTTGACGGTAGTGTTCGGGATTCAGGGTTGTTATTTCCTCCCCGGCAAACACGATCTCGCCGTGGCTTGGGCTTATCAGCGATGCCACAATTTTCAGCAGCGTGCTCTTACCACATCCTGAAGGGCCGGTAATCAGCTTAAACTCCCCCGCCCTAAGATTAAAACTGATGTTATTCAGAATGTTGGTAGCGCCAGCCTGGTATCCCACCCTATTTAGCTGGAGCAAAATGCTTTCTTCTTTCATTACACATCCGTTTTTCATGTTTCTGGCAAAAATGTAGTGTATCCCTCTAATGACCAGGAGGTAACTCACTATGATTAATCAGGTATAATTGATTAACAGAGACAATAAAAATCGTATTTAACATGGACAACACTACAGGAGGTTTATCGATGCTTATCTTTATCCCGATTCTTATTTTCGTCGCACTGGTGATTGTCGGTGCTGGCGTCAAAATCGTTCCGCAGGGATACCAGTGGACGGTAGAGCGGTTTGGTCGCTATACCAAAACGTTGCAGCCGGGTCTGAGTCTGGTGGTGCCGTTTATGGATCGCATTGGACGAAAAATCAATATGATGGAACAGGTTCTCGACATTCCATCGCAGGAGGTTATCTCTAAAGATAACGCCAACGTTTCGATTGATGCGGTCTGTTTTATTCAGGTGATTGATGCGCCGAAAGCCGCGTATGAAGTCAGTAATCTGGAACTGGCTATCATCAATTTGACCATGACGAACATCCGTACCGTGCTGGGCTCGATGGAGCTTGATGAAATGCTTTCCCAGCGCGACAACATCAATACCCGCCTGTTGCACATTGTTGATGAAGCCACCAACCCGTGGGGGATCAAAATTACCCGCATTGAAATCCGCGATGTTCGTCCCCCGGCGGAGTTGATCGACGCCATGAACGCACAGATGAAAGCGGAACGTACCAAACGTGCCTATATCCTCGAAGCCGAGGGGATCCGCCAGGCGGAGATCGTCAAAGCCGAGGGTGAGAAACAGTCCAAAATTTTGATCGCCGAAGGTGATCGTCAGTCGGCATTTTTACAGGCAGAAGCCCGCGAACGTTCCGCCGAAGCGGAAGCCCGCGCCACGCAAATGGTTTCCGACGCGATTGCCTCCGGGAACATTCAGGCGGTCAACTATTTCGTGGCGCAGAAATACACCGAAGCGCTGCAAAAAATTGGTTCGGCTAACAACAGTAAAGTGGTGATGATGCCGCTCGATGCCAGCAGTCTGATGGGCTCCATCGCCGGGATCACCGAACTGATTAAGGACAGCGCCAGCGAACGGAAAAACCCATGATAGAGATGATCCTGTTACATCCGCATCTTTTTTGGCTCAGTCTCGGCGGTCTGTTGCTGGCCGCTGAGATGCTCGGCGGTAACGGCTATCTGCTCTGGAGCGGCGTGGCGGCGGTGATCACCGGATTCACGGTCTGGCTCTTGCCACTCGGTTGGGAGTGGCAGGGAACGCTGTTTTCCGTGTTAACCCTGCTGGCAGCGTGGTTCTGGTGGAAGTGGCTGACGCGGCGCGTCAGCGAGCAAAAACCGTCAGACAGCCATCTCAATCAACGCGGGCAACAACTGGTTGGCCGCCGGTTTATTCTGGAGACTACGCTGGTCAACGGGCGTGGTCACATGCGGGTCGGCGACAGCTCCTGGCCCGTCAGCGCCGAACAGGATCTCACTGCCGGTACGCATGTCGAAGTCATCGCCGTAGAAGGCATTACGTTGAAAATCAAATCGGCGTCATCAGAACAATAATCATCAGGGAATAAAGACTATTATGGCCAGGAAGACTCCCCTAACACTCGCCCTCTGCGCGCTGCTGGCGGGTGCGCCACAGGCATTTGCCTCTTTCGATATCGAGGACTGTACGTGGAGCAGCAAAAACTGCCTGCTGAAAGGCGTTCCCGTACTGACTCCCGGAAATGATACCCGCGACAACCTGCTGCGCTTATTCAGCGAAGCAAAATCATTCGCACTCCCGGTGCAGTCGATGCCTGCGGATATCACCCGTTCCCGCGATTACTATTTTGCCTATCATCCGCAATGGGACGCCGTGAGCGCCCCCACAGCGCCAACCGCGACATCCAGCGAGAACCCGACGCTGACTCAGCAAGCGACGGCGTTGCAACTCGATCCGGCAGAGGTAGCGCGTCTGAGCGAAAACGACAGCGGACTGGAAAACCGCTACGTCTCGAACAGCAGCGACGGCGTGAGTCAGTTTTTCGCGGCGCTTATCAATGACGCTACGCTGACGCCGGAACAACGTCATGCGCTGGCGCAGGCGCGCATGGGGATTTGGAGCGGCGCCACTGCGGGGCAAGTTTCTGAAGCACTTGCAACGCTTCCGGCGAATTCCTCTGCCCTGCTGTACAAAACGTATCTGACCGGTGCCACCTATTTCTACACTGAAGATTACAAATCCGCAGAGCAGGATTTCACCGCCCTGGCGAACAGCAAAAATCCATGGCTGGAAGAGACAGCGCAATACATGCTGATGCGTACGGCGCTGAACAAAAGTAGCCAGCACAGTACCGGCGAATACGGCGATTTTGATATCAGCAAGATAGACCAGCAGTTTGCGAAGCAGGCGCAGGAAGCCGCACAGCATTATCTGCAACGCTGGCCGCAAGGCCTGTATGCCGATTCAGCTCGCGGCATGTTGCGCCGAATCAACTGGTATCAGCAAGCGTGGCCGCAACTGGCAACATTGTATGAGCAGACATTCCAGCAGGCGGAAGATCCTGACGCGCTGCGTCGTCTGGTGACCGAATACGATAATGTGTACGGCATGCGCTTCTACAACGCCCCGTTCACGGAAGCATTCCCTGATGCGCTCCAGATAAGCTACATCGAATTGTTACGCGCGCTGCGTCTGAACAGCGACCAGAAACCAACGCTGACCCAAGCCCTTCTCGACAACAGCAAACCGGTATTTGAGAAAGGTGGAAAAGCGCCGCTCTGGCGCAACCTGCAGCTTAATCTGTGGATGGCGACGGACAACTATGCCGCTATCGTTCAGGCTGTCACCCCAGCCCAACAGCTTCCGGCCCAGGATATTCTCGCCTTCAGCGAGCAGGTGCTGTACGGCGAAGCGCTGATGGGGCAACAACAGTGGCAGGCGGCGCGCGATTTCTGGCAACAGTTGCTGAAACTCAGCAAAGATAACGAGCAGCAGCAGTATCTCCAGGCGAAACTGGCGGCAACACTGGTTTATAACAACGAGATTAACGCGATTTTTGCCCCGCAAAGTCCGGTGACCAACCTGCGATTCCGCTCCCGGGTGCTAAAAACACAGGCCCCACTTGAACTGTTGCGCCAGTTGGCAAGCCAGGGAACGAATAATGAAGAGCGCACCATCGCCCTGCACACGCTGCTGGTGCGTGATCTCACCGAAAACCGTTTTAGCGACTGGTTAACCGACATCAAACGGGTGAAGGCGATTACACCTCCGGTCATCGGTGAGGCCTTCGACGACGTGAATCTGAGCGTCTTTGACTGGGACGGCAGCGCAGCGGATGCCGGATATGTCTGCCGCGGCCTGAGTGAAACGGTAGGCGTTCTGAGCAAAAAAGCCAACGACGCGCATGCCCTCAACTGCCTCGGCGAATTTTTCCGCACCACGCAAACCCATGTCGATTTATGGAAAGACGGTGCGGGAAACGCGGCGCTGGAGGCGGCCATCGACCGCAAACACCCGTATGGTCAGTATGATCGCCAGAGCTACTATCAGCAGGTTATCGCCTCACCGAAAGCGGAACCCGAGGATAAAAGCTACGCCCTTTACCGCGCCATCATGTGTTATTCGCCATCCGGGATGAACGAGTGCGGCGGCGAAGAGGTCGATAAAGGACAGCGCAAAGGCTGGTTCACGCAGTTGAAAACAGAATATCCGGGTAGTCCGTGGGCACAAAAGCTCAAGTACTACTGGTAATCGCACTGCTGACAGGTCAGTCGCAGGCGGCAGACACCGTCAATGCCCGCCAACACCAGGCGTTCTGGCTGTGGTCTGGCGTGAAAGCCAGCGCTGACCTGAAAAATGCGCAAACGGTCTACCTGCATCAGGGCGAGGTACTGACACGCTCAGGCGAGGTGGTCTTTCAGCGTCTGGGATTGCCGGTGAGTCGTCTGACGTTTCCGACGCTCTGGCTCACCGTGCGTTTTACCACGCTTGACGTACCGGAGGCGATCCCGGCGCGGATTGTCCACCTGATGCAGCGCTGGCAAAAAATGGGCAACCAGGTCATTGGCTTGCAGGTCGATTTTGACGCCGCCACTCATCAACTGGCGGACTATGCGGTTTTTTTGCGTCAGTTGCGCCAGCAGTTACCGCCCGAGTTTGCCCTTGGCGTGACCGGATTATTGGACTGGGCGAAAACGGGCGATATCGACACGCTCAACGCGCTACCGGTGAATGAACTGGTGGTGCAAAGCTATCAGGGGCGTCATACGGTCGACAACTACGCGCACTATTTACCCGCGCTGCAACGGCTGCGCATTCCCTTTAAGCTCGGGCTGGTGCAACACGGACGTTGGGACGCGCAGGACGACGCGCAGCTCAGAACCTCTCCCTGGTATCGTGGCACCGTGGTGTTTATGCTCAAACAGCCTGGCAACTAAGCCTGCGCTTTGTGATGACAGCAGCCAGAAAGATTGTCGATAATCGGACACGCTGCGCTGTCATCGCCGGGACAGGAGTCCGCCAGCGCCAGCAGTTGCCCGCGCATCGCCTGTAGCTCGCTGATGTGCCGTTCAATTTCGGCGACTTTCTCCAGCGTACGTTTTTTCACATCGGCGCTGTGCCGCCCCGGATCGTTAAACAAATTCACCAGTTCGCCGCACTCTTCGAGGTTAAATCCCACCTGGCGCGCCTGACGCAATAACGTCAATTCATTCAGATGTTGCTGGTTGTACGTGCGATATCCATTTTCGCTACGCAGCGGCGGTGTCACCAGCCCTTTCTCTTCATAAAATCGAATCGCTTTACTGGTTAGCCCGGTTTTTTTCGCCACATCGCTAATATTCACATTTCCCCCTTGACCTTCCCCTTGATGGAAGGTTTAACCTTTATAACAGTTAGTCAATACGATTACTCAGGTCAATCACTATCTGACCATTTTAAAGGAGTTTTGTTATGTCTCAAACCATCGACCTGACCCTGGACGGCCTGTCCTGTGGTCACTGCGTCAAACGCGTAAAAGAGAGTCTTGAGCAACGCCCGGACGTGGAACAGGCGGACGTTACCGTCACTGAAGCGCACGTCACCGGTAGCGCCAGCGCCGAAGCCTTGATCGAAACCATCAAACAAGCCGGTTATGGTGCTGAGTTAAGCCACCCAAAGGCTAAACCGCTGGCGGAGTCATCAACCCCGTCGGAAGCGCTGGCAGCGGTCCCTCCTGAGCTTCCGGCAGCAACGACCGATGATGACAGCCAACAACTGCTGTTAAGCGGCATGAGCTGCGCCAGTTGTGTTTCCCGGGTACAAAATGCGTTGCAAAACGTTCCGGGCGTCACGCAGGCACGGGTAAACCTGGCGGAACGCACTGCGCTGGTGATGGGCAGCGCGTCCGCCGCCGATTTAGTGCAGGCGGTGGAAAAAGCCGGCTACGGCGCAGAAGCCATTGAAGATGACGCAAAACGCCGGGAACGCCAGCAGGAGACCGCCGTCGCCACCATGAAGCGCTTTCGCTGGCAGGCGATTGTCGCGCTGCTGGTCGGCGTACCGGTGATGGTCTGGGGGATGATCGGCGACAACATGATGGTCAGTGCCGATAACCGCAGCCTGTGGCTGGCAATTGGCCTCGCCACCCTGGCGGTAATGGTTTTTGCGGGCGGCCATTTCTATCGCAGCGCGTGGAAGAGCCTGATGAACGGCGCCGCCACGATGGATACGCTTGTCGCACTCGGTACCGGGGTAGCCTGGCTCTATTCAATGAGCGTCAACCTGTGGCCGCAGTGGTTCCCGATGGAAGCACGCCATCTCTATTATGAAGCGAGCGCCATGATAATTGGTCTGATTAACCTCGGACACATGCTGGAAGCGCGCGCCCGTCAGCGCTCGTCTAAGGCGCTGGAAAAACTTCTCGATTTAACGCCACCGACGGCACGCGTCGTCACCGAAGAGGGTGAAAAAAGCGTACCGCTGGCCGACGTTCAGGCCGGTATGTTACTGCGACTGACCACTGGCGATCGCGTGCCGGTCGATGGTGAAATCACCCAGGGCGAAGCCTGGCTGGATGAAGCGATGCTCACCGGTGAACCCATCCCGCAGCAGAAAGGCGAAGGCGACAGCGTACATGCCGGGACGGTCGTTCAGGACGGTAGCGTGTTGTTCCGCGCCAGCGCGGTCGGCAGCCACACTACCCTGTCACGAATTATCCGCATGGTACGCCAGGCGCAGAGCAGCAAACCAGAAATCGGTCAGTTGGCCGATAAAATTTCTGCCGTCTTTGTACCCGTCGTAGTGGTGATTGCGCTAGTGAGCGCCGCTATCTGGTATTTCTTTGGCCCGGCACCGCAAATTGTCTACACGCTGGTGATTGCCACGACGGTGCTGATCATTGCCTGTCCGTGTGCGCTGGGGCTGGCAACGCCAATGTCGATAATTTCCGGCGTGGGTCGCGCCGCTGAATTTGGCGTGCTGGTTCGTGATGCCGATGCCTTACAACGCGCCAGTACGCTGGATACAGTGGTCTTTGATAAAACCGGCACGCTGACCGAAGGGAAACCGCAGGTGGTGGCGATCAAAACCTTTGGCACAACAGACGAAGCCCAGGCGCTGCGTCTGGCGGCGGCCCTTGAACAGGGCTCCAGCCACCCACTGGCCCGCGCCATTCTGGAAAAAGCCGCAGAGGCAACGCTGCCGCAGGTGAATGGCTTTCGGACGCTGCGCGGTTTAGGCGTGAGTGGTGAAGCGGAAGGCCATACCCTACTGCTGGGTAACCAGGCGCTGTTAAATGAACAGCAGGTGGATACTACTGAAATGGACGCGGAGATTTCAGCCCGTGCGTCACAGGGTTCAACCCCGGTTCTGTTGGCGATTGACGGCAAAGCGGCGGCCTTGCTGGCGGTACGTGACCCTCTGCGCAGCGACAGCGTGGCGGCGCTTCAGCGTCTGCATCGTGCGGGCTACCGTCTGGTGATGTTAACCGGTGATAACCCGACAACCGCCAACGCGATTGCCAAAGAGGCGGGTATTGATGAGGTGATTGCGGGCGTCTTACCGGACGGCAAAGCCGATGCAATCAAACGCCTGCAAAGTCAGGGGCGTCAGGTCGCCATGGTGGGCGATGGTATCAACGACGCACCGGCGCTGGCGCAGGCCGATGTGGGTATCGCGATGGGCGGCGGCAGCGATGTGGCGATTGAAACCGCCGCTATCACGTTGATGCGCCATAGTCTGATGGGCGTGGCGGATGCGCTTGCCATCTCACGCGCCACGCTGCGTAACATGAAGCAAAACCTGCTGGGGGCGTTTATCTATAACAGTATCGGTATCCCGGTGGCCGCCGGTATTCTGTGGCCGCTCACCGGTACATTGCTTAACCCGGTCGTCGCCGGCGCGGCAATGGCGCTCTCTTCGATTACCGTGGTGAGCAATGCCAACCGTCTGTTACGGTTTAAACCGAAAGAGTAAATCTTTGCCGGATGGCGCTAACGCTTATCCGGCCTACAACGCTCGCGCAAAATGGTTGGCCGGATGAGACGCCAAAGCATCTCCATCCGGCAATTCACGCATTGCGCCTTCCCGAACCACGCGCTAGCATGGAGTTCTACTAAGGGAGGTCGTATGGATCTGATGTACTGGGTAAAATCGTTCTGGCGCGCACTGCGCGGTAACCATTATACCTGGCCTGCCATCGACGTTGTCTTACCCGGTAATCGTCATTTTCATCTGGTCGGCAGTATCCATATGGGCAGTCGCGATATGGCGCCCCTCCCTGCTAAATTACTGAAAAAACTCAGACAGGCCGATGCGTTAATCGTTGAAGCCGATGTTTCCGGCGACGATACCCCGTTTGTGAATCTCCCCACGTTTGCCGCGCTGGAAGAACGTATCAGCGAAGAGCAGTTGCATCATCTGCATAAAGTCACCGATGAACTGGGGATCTCCGCGTCTCTCTTCTCAACCCAGCCGCTGTGGCAAATCGCCATGGTTTTACAGGCAACCCAGGCGCAACAACTGGGGCTGCGCGCTGAATATGGTATTGACTACCAGTTGCTCCAGGCAGCGAAGCAGGCACAAAAATCGATTATTGAGCTGGAAGGGGCGTCCAGTCAGATAGCGCTCCTGTGTCAGTTGCCCGATAACGGTCTGGCGTTGCTGAACGATACGCTGGCGCACTGGCACACCAACGCCAGGCTACTGCAACAGATGATGAGCTGGTGGCTGAAAACGCCGCCGCAAAATAACGATCTCACACTGCCGAATACCTTCAGTCAGTCGTTATATGATGTGCTGATGCATCAGCGTAATCTCGCCTGGCGGGATCAACTCTACGCCATGCCTCCCGGCAAGTACGTCGTCGCGGTAGGGGCGCTGCATCTTTATGGCGAAGGGAATTTACCGGAACTGATGCGCTAAAAAAATGGCCAATATTTCTATTGGCCCGTCAAAGAGGAATTTCATCTTTATTATTATGCCGGACGCATGTCCGGATCTGCCGATTGTCGCTCAAAGTTGATGCAACTGCCAATACCTATTGCGCAAGATTATACTATTTTTTCGTCTGTCTTCGGACGTATGCTGAAGGCATATCACGTTTGTAGTAAGAAGGACCGTTATGACTCCCGCCGTTAAGTTGCTCGAAAAGAACAAGATCCCGTTTAACATCCATACCTACGATCACGACCCAAATGAAACAAATTTTGGTGACGAAGTGGTGCGTAAATTAGGATTGAATGCCGATCAGGTTTACAAAACGCTGTTGGTTGCCGTGAATGGCGACATGAAACAACTGGCCGTCGCCGTCACGCCGGTGGCCGGACAGTTGGATCTGAAAAAGGTCGCCAAAGCGCTGGGCGCCAAAAAGGTCGATATGGCTGACCCGATGGTGGCGCAACGTACGACAGGATATCTGGTGGGCGGCATCAGTCCGCTGGGGCAAAAAAAGCGGCTGCCGACGTTGATTGACGCGCCCGCCCAGACGTTCGCCACTATTTTTGTTTCAGGCGGCAAACGCGGGCTGGACATTGAACTCGCGGCAGGCGATCTGGCCTCTATTCTGAATGCCAAATTCGCCGATATCGCCCGCCGGGATTAAGTGTTTTGCCGGATGGCGACGCAAGCGTCTTATCCGGCCTACAGATTCATACCCGCTCCATGGTTATTTTTTGCTGAATGACAGCTTACACGCAGCGCCCCGTAGGCCGGATAAGCGTCAGCGCCATCCGGCACAACGGATCCATACCCACCACATAGTTGTTTTTTGCTGAATGACAGCTTACACGCAGCGCCCCGTAGGCCGGATAAGCGTCAGCGCCATCCGGCACAACGGATTCATACCCACCCTGCGGTTATTTTTTGCTGAATGGCGACTTACACGCGGCGCCCCGTAGGCCGGATAAGCGCCAGCGCCATCCGGCACAACGGATTCATACCCGCTCCGCGGTTGTTTTTTGCTGAATGACAGCTTACACGCGGTGCCCCGTAGGCCGGATAAGCGTCAGCGCCATCCGGCACAACGGATTCATACCCGCTCCATGGTTATTTTTTGCTGAATGGCGACTTACACGCAGCGCCCCGTAGGCCGGATAAGCGCCAGCGCCATCCGGCACAACGGCCATTATTGCCAGCTCACTTCCCCTTTAGGTTCGTAAGTACTCGCATCCAGTGGTGAGTTCTGCTCAACGTACTGTTTAAGCACTTCCGCATCGATAAATCCGGTATTCACGTAACCGGGTTTATTGTCGATTCGCGGATAGCCGTCACCGCCCGTGGCGTTAAAACTCAGCGTCGCCATCCGGTAGGTTTTTGCCGGATCAACGGGTTCATCCTTGATTTTTAACTCATTGAGCTTACCGTCCTTCGCCACAAAACTGACGTTGGCGAACTGCGGATACGCGCCGGAGTCCGGCTTCATTTGCGCCACGGCGGTCAGATAATCAATCACCTCTTTCCCGCTCATGTCGGCATATACCACGATGTTGCCGAACGGTTGTACCTTCAGCACGCTTTTATAGGTGATATTGCCGCCTTCAATGGAATCACGAATACCGCCACCGCTCATCACGCCAAAGTCAGCGCTGGTGCGCGCCATTTGCGCTGCGAGCAGCAGATGTCCCATGTTGGTCTGCACAAAACGGACTTTACTGCGATCGCCTTCCAGGCGACTGTTCACACTGCCAATTTTCACATCCAGTTGCGCTTTGCCTTTATTCTGGAAAGGCGTCAGCAAAGAGAGCATCTGTTGATTCTCAGCGATTTCCGGGGTGTAAAGTACGCGCTCACTCTTCCCGTTATCCCAGGTCACTTTCTTCTTCAGATTCACGGGAATGAGCTGGTAGCCCACCATTTTCATCTCGCCATTACGGAACTCAAAATCGGCCCGCCCGACGTATTTCCCCCACTCATGCGCCTGCACAATCCAGATGCCATTTTGTTTGTCCGGCGCGCAGGGCGTACCCGGTACATAATCAATCTGCTTTTTATTTTCCGCTGCCATACACACCGGATCTTGTGAGTGACCACCCACAATCATCGCCAGCGCCCCTGCTGGCAGGCTTCGCGCCATTTCGACATCGCCCGGCGCGTTCGACCCGTGATTCCCGTTGTCATAGTGCCCCATGTGTGTGGTGGCGATAATGACGTCCGGCTTTTCGTTGATCTGTAATTCCTGAATCACCAGCCTGGCTTCATCAGCGGGTTTGCGGAACTCGATGTCGGTGAAAAACTCCGGGTTGCCAATTTTTGCCGTATCATCGGTAGTTAAACCGATGACGGCGATTTTCAGATCCTGTCGCTTAAAAATAGCCCAGGGTTTGAACAGGCGTTCACCGGTGCTTTTCTGATAGATATTGGCAGAAAGAAAAGGAAACTTAGCCCACTTTTCCTGCTGGCGAAGCACGGTAAGCGGATTATCAAATTCGTGGTTCCCGACGGCCATCGCATCATAGCCAATCAGATTCATCCCCCGGAAATCCGGCTCCGCATCCTGCAGGTCAGACTCTGGAACGCCGGTATTAATATCGCCGCCAGAGAGCAACAGCACGCTGCCGCCTTCCTGTGCAACCTCTTTACGAATACCGTCGACCAGCGTTTTTTGTGCGGAAAGGCCGTACTCGCCGTATTCGCTACGCCAGAAGTGACCATGATGATCGTTAGCGTGCAGAACCGTTATTTTATAGGTTTTATCTTTCTCATACGCCTGCACAGGCTGGCTCGCCAGTGCGAACGCGGCGAACACAGCCAGCGCCACACCCCGCTTCAAAAATTTCATTCTTCTCTCCCTGACCCAAAATCAACCGCTGAAATTACAATGATATGAAATAATAGCCGAAAATGTTTTCAGAATTGAGACTTCCTTCAAACACCATCCACAGGTATGTTAGTCAGGTAATAATTACAACGCAGACTATCTCCAACATCGCAACCAAAACAACAGAAGTGACGTTCTATGGCAATGAGTGAACCAACCCAGCCGTTAACGAGCGCGTCTGCGCCCGTTGTTCAGGCACGCACATCGTTTGGCATTTTAGGCGCCATCAGCCTTTCCCACTTACTGAACGATATGATCCAGTCGCTGATCCTGGCGATTTACCCGCTATTGCAGTCCGAATTCTCGCTGACCTTTATGCAGATAGGGATGATCACCCTCACCTTCCAGCTAACCTCATCGCTCTTCCAGCCGGTGGTCGGTTACTGGACGGATAAACATCCCATGCCGTGGTCGCTGCCGATTGGAATGTGTTTCACGTTGAGCGGTCTGGTATTACTGGCGATGGCCGGCAGTTTTGGCGCGGTACTGTTAGCAGCGGCGCTGGTCGGCACGGGTTCATCGGTGTTTCACCCGGAATCCTCCCGCGTGGCGCGCATGGCGTCTGGTGGGCGTCACGGCCTTGCGCAGTCTATCTTCCAGGTGGGCGGCAACTTTGGCAGCTCGCTTGGCCCCTTGCTGGCTGCGATTATCATCGCGCCCTATGGCAAAGGTAATGTGGCCTGGTTTGTGCTGGCCGCACTGCTGGCGATTGTGGTACTGGCGCAGATCAGCCGCTGGTACGCCGCACAGCACCGGATGAGTAAAGGCAAACCTAAAGCGGCGATTATCAATCCACTCCCGCGCAACAAAGTGGTACTGGCCGTTGGTATCCTGTTAATCCTGATATTCTCCAAATACTTCTATATGGCGAGCATCAGTAGCTATTACACCTTTTATCTGATGCAAAAATTCGGATTATCGGTACAAAACGCGCAAATACATCTGTTCGCCTTCCTGTTTGCCGTTGCCGCAGGCACGGTAATTGGCGGGCCTTTGGGTGACAAGATCGGCAGAAAATATGTTATTTGGGGCTCTATTCTGGGTGTTGCGCCTTTTACCCTCGTTTTACCCTATGCAACTCTCTACTGGACGGGCATTTTAACCGTGATCATTGGTTTTATCCTCGCCTCTGCGTTTTCGGCCATCCTGGTCTATGCGCAGGAGCTGCTTCCGGGTCGTATCGGCATGGTTTCTGGCCTGTTTTTCGGTTTTGCCTTTGGCATGGGCGGCCTTGGTGCTGCCGTGTTAGGACTGGTTGCCGACCATACCAGTATCGATTTGGTCTACAAAATCTGTGCTTTCCTGCCACTTCTGGGGATACTGACCATATTCCTACCTGATAACCGACATAAAGCCTGATTTTCCTGCGGCCAAAGGCAAACTTTGGCCGCCCTCACTTCCAGTCACCGTAAGCCTTTGCTGTTCATCGACTCCCGTCGTTTTCCGATCCGTGCGTTTTTCTGCTTAAATTCCATTTTTCATCAAATTTCAACAATTATTCATAAACATAAACATTGAAATTGTCATAAACTATTACCTGGAATTTTGGTTTCCACGCCAAAAATGGATCAACACAACCCAGAAAGGAGACGGAATGCATCACGCCACCCCGCTTATCACCACCATTGTAGGTGGCCTTGTGCTCGCTTTTATATTCGGCATGCTTGCCAATAAACTGCGTATTTCTCCTCTGGTGGGATATCTGTTAGCGGGCGTTCTGGCCGGTCCTTTTACTCCTGGTTTTGTGGCTGATACTAAACTTGCGCCTGAACTGGCGGAACTTGGCGTTATCCTGCTGATGTTCGGCGTGGGGTTGCACTTCTCTTTGAAGGATTTGATGGCGGTAAAGGCCATCGCCATTCCCGGTGCGATCGCCCAGATAGCCGTGGCGACGTTACTGGGTATGGCGCTTTCCGCAGTGCTGGGCTGGTCACCGATGACCGGTATCGTCTTTGGGTTATGTCTTTCCACCGCCAGTACCGTGGTGCTGTTGCGGGCGCTTGAAGAGCGACAGCTTATCGACAGCCAGCGCGGGCAAATCGCCATTGGCTGGCTGATTGTTGAAGATCTGGTGATGGTGCTGACGCTGGTTCTGCTGCCTGCCGTGGCCGGAATGATGGAAAAAGACAACGTCGGTTTTGCGTCACTGGCAATCGACATGGGGATTACCATCGGTAAAGTGGTCGCGTTTATCGCGATTATGATGTTGGTCGGGCGTCGTCTGGTGCCGTGGATTTTGGCGCGTAGCGCAGCCACCGGTTCAAGAGAGCTGTTTACCCTCTCCGTGCTGGCGCTGGCGCTGGGGATCGCGTTTGGCGCGGTCGAGCTGTTTGACGTCTCCTTTGCGCTGGGGGCTTTCTTCGCCGGGATGGTGCTGAATGAGTCTGAACTGAGCCACCGTGCGGCGCATGACACGCTGCCGCTGCGTGATGCGTTTGCCGTATTGTTCTTTGTTTCCGTCGGCATGTTGTTTGACCCACTGATTCTGATTCAGCAGCCGCTGGCCGTACTGGCGACGCTGGCGATCATTATTTTCGGTAAATCCGTCGCCGCCTTTTTCCTCGTGCGTCTGTTTGGCCACTCCCAGCGTACTGCATTAACCATCGCCACCAGCCTGGCGCAAATCGGTGAGTTTGCGTTTATTCTGGCAGGACTCGGGATGGCGCTGAATCTGCTGCCGCAAGCCGGGCAGAATCTTGTTCTGGCGGGTGCGATCCTCTCCATTATGCTCAATCCGGTACTGTTTGCACTGCTGGAAAAATATCTCGCGAAAACTGAAACTCTCGAAGAGCAAACGCTGGAAGAAGCCATCGAAGAAGAGAAGCAGATCCCGGTGGATATCTGCAACCACGCGCTGCTGGTCGGTTTTGGCCGCGTCGGTAGCCTGCTGGGCGAGAAGTTAATGGCGGCCGGTATTCCGCTGGTGGTTATCGAAACCTCGCGTACCCGTGTTGATGAGCTGCGTGAACGTGGGATCCGCGCGGTGTTAGGCAACGCCGCCAATGAAGAGATCATGAATCTGGCGCATCTGGACTGCGCCCGCTGGCTGATTCTGACCATTCCAAACGGTTATGAAGCCGGTGAGATTGTCGCGTCCGCGCGTGAAAAATGCCCGGATATCGAAATTATCGCCCGCGCGCATTATGACGATGAAGTGGAATACATTACCGAACGGGGTGCGAATCAGGTGGTCATGGGCGAGCGCGAAATCGCCCGCACCATGCTGGAACTGCTGGAAACGCCACCCGCAGGCGACGTGGTGACGGGTTAATCCCTGGCCTGGCTCGGTTTGTAGGCCCGGTAAGCGATAGCGCCACCGGGCAATATTGCCGGATGGCGGCGAAAACGCCTTATCCGGCCTACGTGGCTGGAAACGCCCCCCGCAGGCAACGTGGTGACGGGATAATCCCTGGCCTGGCTCGGCTTGTAGGCCCGGTAAGCGATAGCGCCACCGGGCAATATTGCCGGATGGCGGCGAAAACGCCTTATCCGGCCTACGTGACTACATGCTTGCCCGATAGCGCCACCGGGCAAACAACATTAACGCTCCCAGTATGCCTCTTCGAGACTATCCTCACGCTCCGGCAGACCGCGCGTTAAACGTGGCGAATGCTGGTTCAGTACCTGATAGCTCACGCGGTTGGCATATTTACACACCTGTGCTAACGACGAATAGGTCAGCCAGCTAAATTGGTGTTTGCTGGAATTCGGCACGCTGGCACGGTGATAACTGTTGGCGGTGATATCGTGCAACAACGCCGCCAGCGCACCATCGCCCGCCCCATTGGTGTTCATGATTTTTTCCGGCCCGCCCATGTACGGCGCAATATGCGAATAAATACGCAGCGGGGTAATGCAATCTTTATGGCGCATCGCGCGGCTGAACTCGTACTGGTTAAACTCGGCAATCGCGCCCGGCAGCAGCGGATGCTGCGTTTTGCGCTTAACAGAATCTTCCGTAAAACCGGCCATATACAGACCGACAGGGCCAGCGGTGCAGAGCACTAAATCTACCCAATCCAACGCTTTATCAGAGGCCAGCAGCGGATCGTTTTCCCCGGTCAGCGCCTGCGCTTCTTCTTCGTTCATCGCCAGAATGGAGACATTCTCTTTCAGGAACGCCTGCCACCACTGCGGATTGTCAGCAATGACGAACTTCGTCCCCAGGGTCAGCACCACCGGGACATTGTATTTTTTGGCGTATTCAATCGCCTTCATGGTGGCTTCCGGCATCGGCTCACCCGGTTTGCAGCGCACCAGATAAGAGGTCAGCACCAGCGCAGAGGCGCCAGCAATCACCGACTCCGGAATACTGTCCGCATGCAGTTGGTTCATGTATCCAGGGCTTATCGCAAAGGTGCGTTCGCCAGACTCGCTAATCAACGTAAAGCAACGACCAATCGGGCCATCAACGCCCTGCAAATAGTTCAGGTCGGTACGGCTGGAGGTATTGCACAAATAACGATAGGCATAGCCGCCAATCTCGATATTGCTGCACATCACACCGAGCAGAACGGAACGGTCATCGGCCAGCACCGAGTAATTGTGCATGGTATTACCGATGGTGCCGCCCGCAAATTGATGGGTGATCAGATCCTCGCGAACCAGTTCCTGATACAGCGCTTCCGCAACATCATCTTCAATGACCAGCGAATGTCCGGCGCTCAATCCATAACGTTGTACAAAGTCGTCATCGACTTTGGCTTCAATGTCCACCAGGGTCTGATCGATGCCCACGACCCATGACGCGCTGGTTTCGTTTTCGGGTTGTATTTGCTGCAGCAGCGGATCGCGCGCATTAACGGGGAAATAGTGTTTGGATTTGCGTTTACCGGGAAATTTCATGGTCGTTTTTACGGGGTGGCTAACGGAGCGAAGAATGGTAGCACATTCCTTCCTTATCGCGCGACGTGAGGCAGAGTTTCAATATCGGACGACGGGATCGCAGTTTCTCGGGCGACAGTTTCTACAATGGATACCTTTCACAAGGAGCGTTTTATGAAACCGGAAAACAAAATCCCCGTCCTTGCGCGCATTTCACCTGAAATGAACGTCGTGGCGAACTTTCAGCAAGAAAACCTGCCGCCCTGGCCCGTGAATGGCGATATCAACGCTCAGCGCCAACACTACACCCGCGAACGGCAGTTCTGGAATGCCGATGCGCCAGAAATGAACACCCGAGAATACGCGGTTCCAACCCCGTTTGGGGCGATCGCCACGCGCCTTTACTTTCCACAGCCTGAGAGCAAAGCCACCCTGTTTTACCTGCATGGCGGCGGATTTATTCTCGGCAATCTGGACACCCACGACCGGATTATGCGGCTCCTGGCGCATTACACCCAGTGTACGGTTATTGGCATCGATTACACCCTGTCGCCGGAAGCCCGATATCCGCAGGCGATTGAAGAAACCGCCGCCGTCTGTCAGTTCTTCCACCAACATGCGAACGCGTTCTCGCTCAACATGCAGAAAATCGGTTTTGCCGGAGATTCCGCAGGCGCCATGCTGTCGCTCGCCAGCGCACTTTGGCTACGTGACAAGCACATTGTCTGCGGTGAGGTGGTCGGGGTTCTGCTCTGGTACGGACTGTATGGATTGCAGGATTCGGTGAGCCGCCGTTTGTTTGGCGGCGACTGGGACGGGTTAACCCGTCAGGATCTCCAGAATTATGAACAGGCCTATCTGCGTGACGCAGACGATCGCGAATCGCCGTACTACTGTCTGTTTAACAACGACCTGACGCGCAATGTGCCGCCGTGCTTTATTGCCGGAGCGGAGTTTGATCCCTTAATTGATGACAGCCGCCTGCTGCACCAGACGTTACAGGCGCATCAGCAGCCCTGCGAATACAAAATGTACCCCGGTACGCTCCACGCCTTTTTGCACTACTCACGGATGATGAAAGCGGCCGATGATGCTCTGCGCGATGGCGCACAGTACTTCACACAGCAACTGGGTGACGCTCAGCAATAAGGCGCCGTCAGTTTTACCATCATTTCGATATGTTCTGGCGCATCGTTAAGCGCCGGAATATATTCATATTTTTTACCGCCTGCGTCGAGGAAGACCTCTTTATTCTGCACCGCGATTTCTTCCAGCGTCTCCAGACAATCTGCCGAAAATCCCGGGCACATGACCTGAATATGCCCCACGCCCTTTTCAGCCAGCATTTTTAGCGTCTCGTCGGTGTACGGCGTCAGCCACGGTTCACGCCCAAAGCGCGACTGAAAGGTCATCATGACTTTGTCAGGTGCGACGCCGAGCGCAGAAACCAGTTCCCGGGTGGTATCACGACAACGCTGGGGGTAGTCGTCACCTTCATCGGCGTAACGCTGGGGAATACCGTGATAAGAGAGCAGCAGTAAATCCGGCTCGCCATGCTGGGCAAAGGAGGCGCGCGCGCTATGTGCCAGCGCGTCAATATACGCACGGTCGTCAGCATAATCGCGAATAAAAGAGATCGCCGGAATACGCCGTTTCCCCGCCAGAATGCGCGCCAGTTCATCCCACACCGCAGCGGCCGTCGAGCAGGAATATTGCGGGTAAAGCGGCAAGACCACGATGTTATCCACACTATTGGCCAGCAGTTCGTCAACCGCGCTTTCCAGCGAGGGCGAACCGTAACTCATCCCCAATGCGACAGGCGTGTCAGGAAGCCGTTCGGCCAGCGCCTGCTGTTGCCTGCGGCTGTAGACCATCAGCGGAGAGCCCTCTTCCAGCCAGACCGACTGGTAGAGTTTTGCCACGCGCGGCGCACGCAGTGGCAAAATCACACCGCGCAGGAGCGGCCACCATAACAGCCGGGGGGTATCGACCACGCGTGTGTCGCTTAAAAATTGCTTTAGATAGCGTTTGACCGCTGCAGGCGTTGGGGCATCGGGAGTGCCAAGGTTAGCCAGTAGAATACCGGTTTTCGTCTGACGCATTACCGCCTCTTGTCCATTCATATTGCGGAGAATTGTAGCGGAAAAGTGAGGAAGAAGAACTAATTGCTGCGAGAGGTAAGACGGGAATTTGCCTGATGGCGCTAACGATGCCGGTAGGCCGGATAAGGCGTTTACGCCGCCATCCGGCACCGATTGCCTGATGGCGCTGCGCTTATCAGGCCTACAAGATAATAGCAGGCCTGATAAGAGGTTCACTACGCGAAAAACTTAACCGAGGATTTTTTCCAGGTCAGCACGCACTGAAGCCACGGCCTGAGTACCGTCAACTTTCGCGTATTGGGTGTTGCCCGCTTCGGCTTCTTTCTGGTAGTAACCGATCAGCGGCGCAGTCATCTGATGGTATTCGACCAGACGCTTACGTACGGTTTCTTCCTGGTCGTCTTTACGCGTGGTCAGCTCGTCGCCGGTCACATCGTCTTTACCTTCCACTTTCGGCGGATTGAATTTGACGTGGTATACACGGCCAGATGCCGCGTGAACACGACGACCGACGATGCGATCGACAATCAGCTCGTCCGGTACGTCAAACTCGAGAACATAATCGACCACGATACCCGCGTCTTTCATGGCGTCAGCCTGCGGAATCGTGCGAGGGAAACCGTCGAGCAGAAAACCGTTGCGGCAGTCTTCCTGAGCGATGCGTTCTTTCACCAGTGCAATAACCAGCTCATCGGTCACCAGTTTACCGGCGTCCATGATGTCTTTTGCTTGTTTGCCCAGCTCGGAACCCGACTTCACTGCGGCACGCAGCATATCACCGGTGGAGATTTGCGGAATACCATACTTCTCCATGATGAACTGAGCCTGAGTGCCTTTACCCGCGCCCGGAGCGCCAAGCAGAATGATACGCATTACGAAAATCCCCTTAAAGGTTGTCGATATTTTTAAAAAGCGCTAAACGATACCACCATCACGCAATTGTCTCAAGAAAGGTGCCTTCCGCTGAAACGGTTAACAGTAGGATATCGTGAAATATTTTTAATCACGCCGTTTAAATCCTGCGTAAATTCTGCTTGCGGAATCTGCCTCTACCCCCGACGCACCGCTTTTCCTCCCCCCTGATTCAGAACGTCCAGCGCTTTCGCCACAGTCGCGTCGTCCGGTACGGCAATCGTGCACACCGGGATCTGCCCCAACTCACGATGTTTCGCCATGCCTAAATTATGGTATGGCAATATTTCGCTATGCTGGATCGCGTCGTAACGGGCGGTGATAGCGCGGATCGCCGCAAGATGCTCATCATTGAAGTTATACCCCGGAATGAGCGGACAGCGCAGGATAACCCTGGCGCCCATCTCATTGAGCGTTTCCAGTGTCGTCTCCACCACGCGTTTGGCGATACCGGTATGCGATTTATGCGCACGTGCATCAGTCACTTTATAATCGAGCAGGAAAAGATCCACCCACGGGGCGATTTCACGATAGCGCTCAGGGCGCGATGCGCCGTTGGTTTCAATGCAGACGTGCAAACCCGCGGCTTTCGCCGCTTTTGCAAGTGCCAACGCAAAGGGGAACTGGAACATCGCCTCTCCCCCGGATAACGTTATTCCCCCCCCCGTTTTCTCAAAGTAGGGCTTGTCCTTAATGACCTCGGCGATGATATCGTCAACATCCCGGGTCTGACCGTAGATTTTAAGCGCTTGCGCCGGGCACGCCTCAACGCAGCGTCCGCACGCCTGGCAGGCAGAGTAGTCAATCTCATGCCGACCCTGGACAAATTGGTGGCAATTGTGCGGGCAAACCTCAGCACATCGCTGACATTGCAGGCATTTATGCGCCATAAACGCCAGTTGTTTTTCCGCCCTCAGCGATTCGGGATTGTGGCACCAGACGCAGCGCATCTGGCAGCCTTTCAGAAATACCGTAGTACGGATCCCTGGCCCGTCGTGAAGAGAAAATTTCTGAATATCAAAAATCGTACCCGTCTCGCTCATCGCGCACCTCAGTCGTTAAGCGTACGGTTGAGGATTTCCTGCTGAACATCTCTGTCCAGATTGACGAAACGCGCGCTGAATCCGCCGACCCGCACAATCAGGTTGGGGTATTGTTCCGGGTGCTGATACGCCGCCTCCAGTTCGCCCTTGCCTACCACACTGACCATCAGTTGCGGCCCGCCCCGCTCAAAATACGAGTGCATCAACGCCTCAACCAATGGACGACGGGAGTTGAAGAGCCCTTTACTGAACTTGATGTTTTGTACCGAACCGGCGTGATATTTCGCCTCCAGTTTCAGCAACGAGTTAAGCATCGCCGTCGGGCCATTTTTATCCGCGCCGCTTTGTGGGTTGTTGGCATTGCTCATATAAATGCCTTTGTGCCGCCCATCCGCCGAGGCGCTGGTGGCACGCCCCCATTCGGTATTGACCTGGTTGTTGATGATCACCACCAGATAGCTGTCCAGCCCCACCCGCTTCGCCGCGTCACGCACGCCGTTGCAGACATAGCGATGCTGCATCACCGCCAGGTCATCGGCGGCATTGTCGTCATTACCGAACTTCGTCGCGGCAATCAGCGCGCGTTTCAGGTCGTCGTACCCCTGAAAATCCGCTTTCAGCGCCGCAATCAGCGTCATATAGCTGTAGCGTTGTTCGGTAAAAATGACCTGTTTGATGGCGGTCAGGGAATCTGCCGCATTGGTGTTTCCGTAGGTTTCGTTAGTCCCGCCCAGGTAACGCACGCCGCCATCAAGCAGGGCTTTGCCGCGCGCCACGCAGTCTGCCGTCAGCAGTGAGGTGAATAAAAACCCGACTTGCTCATTCATCACCTGATAAGACAACGCCTGGGCGCGTGCCGTGGTGTCAATGTAGTAATCCAGCAGGCGCTGATAGTTACTGAGCACATCATCAAAGCAGGTTATCTGTTCGGGCTGAATGAATGCCACGCCACCGCTTTTCTCTTTGCCATCCCAAAAATCAATGCCGCCGCTGAGCGAAATATTGAGAATTTTAAGTAAGTTCATGCAGGTGTTCGGCGTGCCGACGCTCCTTCCGGCCAGTACGAACTCGCCGCAGCCAAAGGGAACATACTGCTCGGCTTCCGCTTCCGGCACCTGCATGGCGTTCATCACCGCCGGAATATTCACGTCATCGTTATACAGGATGGGATAGGTCAAACCGGTGCCAATCACCGCCAGCGCCTGTTGCCAGATAGCGGTGTCCATCCCGTCATAGATACGCAATGTAAATTGCGGTTCCGTATCGCCATTTTCCTCGACGGCCTGAATCGCCAGCCGGCAATAGACATCAGCATTTTTCGGGTTACGTCGCCCTTTCCCGCCGACGACAACACGGCCATTCACCGTGGTTTTACGCGCTTCAATCAGACGATAGTGGGAGCGAATACAGTCAATAGCCTGCCGTTCGGTAAGTCGCCCGGCCTGAAAATCCGCCACCAGCAGATCGCCAAGATAGTCATCCATGCGCCCATAGTTCACCACGCCCGCGCACAGGCTATACAGCCAGCTCAACTCAATCCCCTGAATAAAGGTGGCCGGTTTATCACTGCGGATAGCCGCCAGTTCACTCATTAACAGCACCAGATGCCGGCAGCGATCGGTATCCGTGCAATTCACCATTTCCTCTGCGGCAAGCTGAATGTGTCGGTCAATCACCTGCTGCAAAATGCCCAGCACATCGTGAAAGGCCTGGTACAACTGAATCGCCGTCTCATCCTTCACGCTTTCAGCCAGTTTCTGTTGTTGGTCAATGCGCAAAAGCAGCCCGCCAATCCCCAGATCCATCAGTTGTGGGTAATCCAGATACATCCCGCTTAAACGCGCAGTAGCAATCGCCGGGAAGTTAACATCGACAAACTTGCCCAGCGTGTCGCCGGTGAGCGCCTGACGGAAATAGACCGTACGGGTGTCATACTCGCGCCAGAAGTGCTCAAGCGCATCAACCCTCTCCCGCAGGGCCTCGGTTTCCAGCGTGTCCCGCAACTGGCTTAACTTCGCAAAATGGCAGTAGTGACCAACGCCGCCCACCGAAGTGACGCAACCAAAGCCAATCGGCAGCGCGTCGACACGCCCCAGAATAAGATCGTCGGCGAAGGGACGGCGGAACAACGTGGGATAGAGTTCCTGCAGGCAGCGAACTTCACGCGCAAAGCGCTCCGGCGTTGACTGAAATGCCCGGGTGTAGGCTTCCATGATCGCGAGTTGCTCTTGCGGGCTTTTTTCACACGGGATCTTTTTATTCACGTCGACCTGTTCGGCGATGATCGGTTGTTTGCTCACAGTTCTGTCTCCACATAAACATCGTCCCTCTATTAACTTGTAATTACAAATAACCGTCTTTGACCTAAATCAAGAATCCTGAAATGAGCAAATCATCGCCAAATGGAATGTGTGAAATCGCCAGCAAATCCAAATGAACGGGATGTTGTGCGGCTAAAGTCATGATCAATATCAAGATCCCTTTCAGGGGAAGCTTTTAGCCTCTGCGAAAGTTGTAAATACAAATAATCATGAGAGTCTACTGTGAAGATAAACGACCTGATTCATCCGGCGTTGATTTGTCTGGATCTCAAATCAAGCCAAAAAGAGGCAGCCATCGCCGAACTCGCAGACCTTTTGTTCCGCGAGAATAAAATTCGCCACACCGGGGAATTTATCCAGGAAATATGGGCAAGAGAGGAGACGGGAAATACCGGATTTGAAGGCGGCGTTGCGCTCCCGCACGCCCGTAGCCACTGTGTTTTATCGCCTGCCGTCGCGATTGGCATTAGTCGTCAGGGCATTGATTACGGCGCTGAAGATGGGCAACCCACCCATCTGATCCTGATGATCGCCTCGGCGGAACAGGCCAGTGAAGCCCACATTGAAGTTCTGGCGCAGATCTCTTCCCGGCTGGTGGAAGATGACAGCGTCAGTCAGATCCTCGCCTGTCAGGATGTTCAGGCGGTCATGGATTATTTCTGCCAGCACGATGACGCATGTTCCGGGACGGTAAACACCGCCGCCTCACGCGGGCTGATCATCGGCGTGACGGGTTGTCCTGTGGGCATTGCCCACACCTATCTGGCCGCAGAGATGCTGGAAAAAGCAGCCGCGGAGATGGGCTATGAGGCCATTGTCGAAACCAACGGTTCTATTGGCGTAAAAAATGCGCCGACCGGGGACGATATCGCCCGGGCTGACGCGATTGTTGTCGCCTGCGATAAACAGGTCGACCTGGATCGCTTTAACGGTAAGAAAGTGGTCATCACGGGCGTCAAAGCCGCCATCAAAGATGCGCAAGGGTTAATTCACCAGGCGCTGGCGGCACAACCTTACCAGGCGAAAGGCACGGTCAAATCACAGGCGTCAACCACTACGGTACGTAGCCAGTTATACAAATCGCTGATGAACGGGGTTTCGTACATGATCCCGTTTGTCGTGACCGGCGGCTTAATGATCGCCCTGGCGCTGGCGCTGGGCGGCGTACCGACACCGTCTGGACTGGCTATCCCGGAAGGCAGTTTATGGAACCAGGTGCTGAATGTCGGCGTCGTCGGATTCACCCTGATGATCCCAGTCCTCGCCGGGTATATCGCTTATGCGATTGGTGAACGGCCCGCGCTCGCGCCAGGACTTATCGGCGGTTGGATTGCCAATACCGGTTCGTTTTACGGCGCCAGCGCCGGATGCGGATTTATCGGCGCGATCATTGCCGGGCTGCTGGTGGGCTATTTCATCCGCTGGTTGACCCATCTTTCCTGGCACAAAATGTTGCTACCGCTGGTGCCTATCATGATTGCCCCCATTGCGGGCACCGCGTTCATTGCCGCCTTATTTATCTTTGTCATTGGCGCACCGGTGGCCGACCTGATGGCTTTCCTGAACCATCTGCTGACCAACCTTTCCACCGGCAATATCATTCTGATTGGTCTGGTGATGGGACTGATGCAGGGCTTTGACATGGGCGGCCCGTTTGGCAAAGTGGTCTTTATGTTCAGCGTGGGTCTTATCGCCCAGGGGCAAACGCAGTTTATGGGCGCACAGGCGGCAGCCATCCCGGTTGCTCCGCTGGGCATGGCGCTGGCGGCCTTTATTGGCAAGCGATTGAATTTGTTTGACGATGAAGAGTACGAAAACGGTAAAGCGGCGGCAGCGATGGGGCTGGTCGGTATTTCAGAAGGCGCAATCCCCTTTGCCGCCCGCGATCCGCTGTCGGTGATCCCGGCCAATATGATTGGCTCTGCGGTGGCATGCATACTGGGCTTTGTTTTCAGCCTGCATTGCAATGTCGCACATGGCGGCCCGATCATTGTTCTGCTGGGCGGTTTTGATCAGCCGTTAATGGCGCTGGTTGCGATGGGCAGCGGCATTATCACCACTGCTGCAATTGCTATTGCGCTCAAACGACTTAGAATGACGAAAAAGCAGCAATTTCTCGTTCAACCGCAAGCCTAACAAAGGGCGCGTCGTAAGACGCGCCACAACGGACGCCATGAAGTATCTTGATATCTATCTGTTGTTAAGAGAGAAAATCCTTAAAGGTGAATACGCAGCCGGTGAACCGGTAGAAGGTGAACATGCCCTCGCAGAGCGCTACGGCGTCAGCCGCCCCACCATTCAGAAAGCCGTTGCGCGCCTGAAAAGGGAATCGTTCGTCCATACCCGACAAGGTTCAGGGATCTTCGTTAATCCACCCGAGTTTTACCAGGACAACAACGTCATCACGCTGTCGGAACGTATTCACCGGGATCAAACACTGGATAACGTGGTGCTCAGTTATGATATCCAGTCGACCTTTACTGAAGTCGCGGCGCTGTTTGACTTACCGCCAGGGACCGCGTTGATTCACTATCGCCGAATGCGGATCATCAACCAACAGCCCACCATCATTGAAGAAACCTGGATGCCCCAGGCGTTATTCCCTGACTTTACGCAGGAAAACTGCCGCCAGTCCGTGCTTCACTACATTGAGCAAACCTGTGGTTACGCCATCAGCCACGACGTCAAAATATGGTCGGGAAAAATACTCAACGCAGATGAGGCCTGGCTTTTACGGTTACCGGAAGGGCAAGTGAGTCTGTGCATCACCCACAAGGTCTATTTGCAAAGCGGTGAACTGGCGCAGTACACGCAGGAAACGCTGGCGACAAATAGCGTGACGACGGTGTCGATGCGCTAAAGCGCAAATAAGTGTGAGATGCCTGTGCCGGGGGGCGGCTTCGCCTTACACCGGCCTACGGACTTTCCGGTTTTGTAGACTGGGCAAGTGCAGTGCAGCCGGTAATGAACCGCCATAAAAAAGGGCAACGTGCGTTGCCCTTTTGTGGTGATGCTCAGTGCCTTGTAAAAATTACGACACCAGCAACTGGTTCATACGACGGATGAACTGGTTAGGATCTTCCAGCGTGCCGCGTTCGGCGAACAGCGCCTGATCCAGCAACAATTCAACCCACTCTTTGAACTGCGCTTCATCCTGGGTATCTGCCGTACGTTTCACCAGTACGTGATCCGGGTTGAGTTCAAAGATGTATTTCACCTCTGGTACCGCCTGGCCCGCAGCAGCGAACAGTTTCGCCATCTGGGTGCTCATTTCGTCGGCATCGGTGGTCACGATGGCTGGCGTATCCGTCAGACGGTGCGTCAGACGCACTTCTTTAACGCGATCGCCCAGCAGAGTTTTCACGCGCTCAACGAACGGGGTCAGCGCTTTTTCCGCTTCTTTCGCACTTTCGTCCACGTCATCCGCCAGCTTATCGATGGACTCGTCTGCTTTGGCAACAGACTGGAACTGTTTGCCATCGAACTCGGTCAGGTAGTTCATCATCCACTCATCAATGCGGTCAGAAAGCAGCAGTACTTCGATGCCTTTCTTACGCAGCAGTTCCAGATGCGGGCTGCTCTTCGCCGCCGCATAGCTGTCCGCGGTGATGTAGTAAATCTTCTCCTGCCCTTCTTTCATCCGGGAGATGTACTCTTCCAGTGAAACGGTCTGCGCGGAAGAGTCGGTGTGCGTAGAGGCGAAACGCATCAGTTTGGCGATCGTTTCCTGGTTAGCGTTGTCTTCCGCCGGGCCTTCTTTCAGCACCAGACCGAACTGCTTCCAGAATGTCTGGTATTTTTCCGCGTCGTCTTTCGCCAGTTTGTCCAGCATCTGCAATACGCGTTTGGTCAGCGCGCTGCGCAGATTGCGGGTTACCGTGCTGTCCTGCAGAATTTCACGGGAAACGTTCAGCGGCAGATCGTTGGAGTCTATCAGACCACGGACGAAGCGCAGGTAGTTCGGCATGAACTGCTCAGCGTCATCCATAATAAACACGCGCTGAACGTACAGTTTCAGGCCGTGTTTGTGATCGCGGTTCCACATATCCCACGGCGCCTGAGACGGGATGTACAGCAGGCTGGTGTACTCCTGCTTTCCTTCCACGCGGTTGTGGCTCCAGGTCAGCGGGTCAGTGAAGTCGTGAGCAATGTGCTTATAGAATTCGTTGTATTCGTCGTCTTTAATGTCAGACTTGTTACGCGTCCACAACGCCTGCGCTTTGTTGATTTTTTCCCAGGAAACCACGGTTTCACCGTCTTTCTCTTCCTGTTTTTCAATCTCTACCGGCAGTGCGATATGGTCGGAATATTTGCTGATGATAGAGCGTACACGCCAGTCATCGAGGAACTCGTCTTCCCCTTCACGCAGGTGCAGGGTGATTTCCGTTCCGCGATCCGCTTTCGTGATATCGGCAACCGTGTATTCGCCTTCACCGGCAGATTCCCAGAACACGCCATTTTCCGGCTTGTCACCCGCCGCACGGGTGCGTACGGTCACTTTATCGGCGACGATAAACGCGGAGTAGAAACCAACCCCGAACTGACCGATAAGCTGGCTGTCTTTCGCCTGATCGGAGCCCATGGATTCGAGGAAGGACTTGGTGCCGGACTTCGCGATGGTACCCAGATGATCGATAACATCGTCACGGTTCATCCCCACGCCGTTATCGGCAATGGTCAACGTACGCTTATCTTTATCGAAGGAGACACGCACACGCAGCTCACCGTCGCCTTCATACAGGTCAGGGTTAGACAGCGCGCGAAAACGCAGCTTGTCTGCCGCATCCGAGGCGTTAGAGATAAGCTCACGCAGGAAGATTTCTTTATTGGAATACAGAGAATGGATCATCAGGTGCAGAAGCTGTTTTACTTCTGACTGAAAACCACGGGTTTCTTGTCCTTTCATGTAGATCTACCTCAACAATGCCATTTTTAATGGTAAAAAACACGTTGAGAGGGAAATGGGGACGAAGAGAAAAGATTTCAAGCGGAGGCCGCGGGGACGACCTCCGTTTGTTCAGAATTTAATCTTATGACGCCCGGCAAGAGAGTGCGACAGCGTAGTGCCATCAACCATCTCCAGCTCACCGCCGACCGGTACGCCATGGGCGATACGGCTGGCTTCAACGTCATATTGCGCGCAAAGCTCGGCAATATAGTTTGCCGTGGCTTCCCCTTCGACCGTTGGGTTGGTCGCGAGGATCACTTCACTGAGTTGCTCGGCTGCCAGTCGCTGCTCCAGACGATCAAGACCGATATCATCCGGGCCAATACCGTCCAGCGGCGACAAATGCCCCATCAGCACGAAGTAACGCCCGGAAAACTGCCCGGTTTGCTCAATGGCGTAGATGTCCGCAGGACTCTCTACGATACAAATTTGACCGTTCTCCTGACGACGCGGATTCGAACAGATGTTACATACGTCCTGCTCGGTGAAGGTGCGGCAATCGGCACAGTGGCCGATCTCCGACATCGCCTTCGTCAGCGCCTGCGCCAGGCGCATCCCCCCGCTGCGATCGCGTTGCAATAACGTGAACGCCATACGCTGCGCAGACTTCGGGCCAACGCCCGGCAGACAACGCAGCGCTTCCATCAGCTGAGTTAACAGCGGGCTGGTTTGCATCAGAACGGCATCTTAAAGCCTGGTGGCAGTTGCATGCCGGAGGAGACGGATGCCATTTTCTCTTTCTGGGTTTCTTCAATGCGACGTGCCGCATCGTTGAATGCCGCAGCAACCAAATCTTCCAGCATCTCTTTGTCGTCTTCCAGCAGGCTTGGATCGATCTCCACGCGACGGCAGTTATGCGCGCCGTTGATGGTCACTTTCACAAGGCCAGCACCCGATTCGCCAGTCACTTCCAGCTTGGCGACTTCTTCCTGCATCTGCTGCATTTTTTCTTGCATCTGCTGGGCCTGTTTCATCAGGTTACCCAGACCGCCTTTACCAAACATAGGCTTCTCTCTCAATCACGTTAAGGGATGACGACCATAAGCACAGCTTACGATCAAATGGGGCGGATACTCTCTTCATCCAGATCTGCGTCGAAGAAACGGCGCAACGTCTGAATGTTATTATCCGCAATAATCGACTCACGCGCCTGCGCGAGTTTCTCTTCATAAATTGCCTGACGCCACTCCAGCGGCGTTCGCACCGCAGGATTATCGTCTTCAACGATGGTCAGTTCAACCGGTGAGCCCGTTAAGGCACTTAACGCCTCGGCTAACTTTTGCTGCGCGCCGCTGGAATTGAGGTGTCGCTGCGTAGAACGCAGGTGCAAACACACGACATTGCCGTTTTCCTCTTTCCACGCGTTTAACGCGACCTGCTCCACCAGTTTTGGCAGTGAAAGCTGGCTCACCTGTGCAGCCCACGGGTCGCGCTCAATCGCTTCCGCCGCCAGCTTGGCCGCCAGCTCCGGCGTTTTTTCATGCTCCAGCGCTTTTTTCAGCGCTTTCGGCGTGGCGACCGCCTCTTTCACTTCAACAACCGGATTGGTTGTCTTCCAGCGATAAGCTTCTTTCTTCGCGGGCGCTTTTTCCAGCGCAGAGACTGCCGGGCGCGCCTGAACTCGTTCAGACACGGAGGCCAGTCTTTCCAGCGCAGCATTATTCACCGGCCGCGCGCGGGTAGCGGCTGCCGGTTCACTCTTTTTTGCTTTGGTTGCTCCCTGAGCACGCTGTAGCTGATTACGCGCCGCCAGTACCTGACTGGTAGATTCTGGCAGTGGGGCCGCAGGTGCCTGATACGCAGGCGCAGCGTGTTGTGGCACCGGAGTCGGGGTCACGGCTGCGGTTGGGGCGACCGGCGCAAAAGCAGGTTGCGAAACCTCTGGCTCCGGGAGCGGCATACGCGGGTGGAACGCCAGCGCACGCAGTAGCGTCATTTCAACGCCCATTCGCCTGTCCGGCGCATAAGGCAGCTCTTTACGACCGATCAAGAGCGTTTGATAGTAGAGCTGAATGTCGGTTGGCGGCACGACCCGTGCCAGTTCACGCATGCGCTGTTCAATGGCCGCCATGTCGCTACCGAGCGCCGCAGGCGAAAGCTGTACCATCGCAATACGGTGCAGCAGTCCCAACATTTCAACCAACAGCGCTTCCCATTCAATACCCCGCGCGGCCGCCTCATTGACCAGCGACATCACTCGTTCGCCGTTGGCTTCCACCACGGCTTCAACAAGCGAAAGCGCCTGGTCATCGTCCAGCGTTCCGAGCATCGCGCTCACCGCCTGAGTGGAAACCAGACCGTCGCCGCTGGCGATCGCCTGGTCCGTCAGACTCAACGCATCGCGCAAACTGCCGTCCGCCGCGCGGGACAACAATTGCAGCGCACGCGGTTCATGGCTGATGTGCTCTTCGTTGAGAATATGCTCAAGCTGATGGCGGATTTGATCGACATCCAGCGCTTTGAGATGAAATTGCAGACAGCGCGAGAGGATCGTCACTGGCAGCTTCTGCGGATCGGTGGTCGCCAGCAGAAACTTCACATGGGCGGGCGGTTCTTCAAGGGTTTTGAGCAGCGCGTTAAAGCTGTGGCGCGACAGCATGTGCACTTCATCGATCAGGTAAACCTTGAAACGACCACGCGCGGGCGCGTACTGGACGTTATCCAGCAGGTCACGGGTGTCTTCAACTTTGGTGCGCGACGCGGCATCGATCTCAATCAGATCGACAAAACGCCCCTGTTCGATTTCACGGCAGTTATCACACACGCCGCAGGGGGTGGCGGTAATGCCGGTTTCACAATTCAGCCCTTTCGCCAGCAAACGGGCGATAGAGGTTTTCCCGACGCCACGGGTGCCGGAAAAAAGATAAGCATGATGAATACGCCCTAACGACAAGCCGTTCGCCAGTGCGGTCAGCACATGTTCCTGGCCGACGACGTCAGCAAAGGTTTGTGGGCGCCATTTTCGGGCTAAGACCTGATAACTCATTGGCAGGCTCTGAAACGCTGGAAGGTGGATTCACGAAGGGGTAATGCTAACACAACCTCGCAGATACAGCGAGGTTGACAGGTAATATTCAGGCGTTATCGTTGCAGCCAGTTTGGTTACGGACAGCGCGCAGAAACCGGAGCGTACATGCAGTACGTGAGGATTTTGAGCACTGCCCGGGGCCAAAATGGCAAATAAGATAGCCTGAATCAGTGTCCCGGGAAAGGCACCAGGCTATAGCACGTCAGACCCTGTTTTTCCAGGCGCTGCTCGCCGCCGAGATCGAACAGATTGATGATGAACGCCGCATCTGTCACTTCACCGCCCAGACGACGGATCAGTTTTACGGTCGCTTCAATGGTTCCACCCGTTGCCAGCAGATCATCAACCACCAGAACTTTGTCGCCCGGTTCGATGGCATCGACATGAATTTCAAGCTGATCGGTACCGTACTCCAGTTCATAGCTCTCAGCGATCGTTTCACGTGGCAATTTACGTGGTTTACGCACGGGAACAAAGCCGACGTTCAGGCCCAGTGCTACCGGCGCGCCAAACAGGAAGCCACGCGCTTCAGTGCCGACGACTTTGGTGATGCCCGCATCTTTGTATCGCTCAACCAGCAATTCAATGCTAAGCGCGTACGCTTTCGGGTCTTCCAGTAAGCTGGTGACATCACGGAAAAGAATGCCCGGTTTTGGGTAGTCGTGAATGCTTTTGATGCTATTTTTAAGAAACTCAAGCTGCTGTGCAGTCGCGGTCATGGATGTATGCCTGCTAAGAACGGTGTTACTCACGGCGCAATCATATCAGGTCAAGGTAACGATTGTTTAACCTTTGACCGCCTGCGCCTGTGCTCGAAAACGGTCGAATTTACTGGCTGTTGGCAACAATTGCAACAGCGATTATGGTGCTTCAGTGCTTTTGTTGCTTTTCATCAAGCACCGGGATCCGCCACAGAAAAATCAGCAGACAGCTTAAAATTGCCAGTAACAGGATCCGTACCCACATCATATTGACCAGCCAAAGAGAAACACCGAAGGTAATCAAAATAAGGATGATCGCCCGAGGTTTGGCACCAGGAGGCATCGCGTGATGCTGTTGCCAATAACGAAGGTATCCGCCAAACCACGAACGATAGAGTAACCAGTCGTGAAAGCGTGGCGATGAACGGGCGAAGCACCAGGCCGCCAGCAAGATAAAAGGCGTGGTGGGCAACAGCGGCAGTACAACACCCAATGTCCCCAACACTACCGCCAGCCAGCCAATAATGATTAAAATAATACGTTGCATAATAAAAGTATCTGGAACACCTGAATGCTACTTTAGCATAACGGTTATCATTTTCATCGGAGTGTTAAATTGAAAACCGACATGCTGTTACAGAAGCTGGAAGAGCAACTCATTGACCTGCGCCAGCGTTGCGCGCCACAGGCATTGCATGCAACGCTCAGTCCTCGCTTTGACCGTCAGCTTTTTCATACGCGCAGCACATTGCTACAGGCCTGTCTGGAGGAAGCCGGGGAAAACCTGACCGCCCTGCGCCATGCCGTTGAAAAGCAGCAGTTGCCCCAAATCGCCTGGCTTGCTGAGCATCTTGCCTCCCAGATGGAAGCGATCTCTCGTGAAACCGCCTCGTGGTCACTCCGGGAATGGGACAGTGGCTCTCCTGCACTTGCTCGTTGGCAACGCAAACGGGTTCAGCACCAGCAATTTGAACGCCGTCTGCTGGAAATGACCCAGGAGCGTAAAGCCCTGCTCGCCAGGGCAACCCGCCTGGATGAACAACAGAGATTGCATCGTGAAGTCGAAGCCTATGAGGCCCGACTGGCACGCTGTCGCCACGCGCTGGAAAAAATAGAAAACGTTCTGGCACGTTTAACCCGCTAACACCTGGAGACGCTATGTCGCTTGAAAATGCCCCTGATGAGGTCAAACTGGCCGTTGATTTGATTGCCTTGCTTGAAGAAAACCAGTTGCCTGTGCGAACGGTGCTAGGCGCGCTGGAGATTGTAAAGCGTGATTATGAAAACAAATTAAAACGTGTGGAAGACACCTCGCAAACGCATTAATTGCCCTCTGGTCTGCCGCTATCGTTGATGCCAGACTCGCCGGCATATGACGACATTGGCGGACAGAACATGGAACGACTCCCCACCACGCCGCACGATGCGGTCTTTCGGCAAATGCTGACACAAAAAGATATAGCCCGGGATTTTTTACGGATCCATTTGCCGAAAATGTTTCTCAACATCTGCAATCTGGACTCCTTAACGCTGGAATCAGGGAGCTTTATTGAAGACAATTTGCGTACCAGTTATTCCGATATCCTCTACTCCCTGCAAACAAAAGATGGGCCCGGTTACGTTTATGCGCTGATCGAACACCAGAGCAAACCCGATAAACTGATGGCTTTTCGCCTGATGCGCTATGCAATTGCCGCCATGCAACATCATCTCGACTCTGGTCATAAAACCCTACCGCTGGTTGTTCCCATCCTGTTTAACCATGGCACGGAAAGCCCCTGGCCCTTCAGTCTCAACTGGCATCACCTGTTCAGTGACCCCGACCTGGCGACGGCACTTTACAGTCACGAATTTACACTGGTAGACCTGACCATAATCCCCGATAATCAGATCCTGTCGCATCAACGGATCGCGATGCTGGAACTCCTGCAAAAACATATTCGTCACCGGGATCTGAGCGAATTGCTGGATCAATTAATCACTCTCCTGACACAGGAGAATCTGACGACAGCGCAGATCGACGTACTGATGAATTATATGTTGAAGGCTGGAAATACGACGGAACCCGGCGTTCTTATTCGCCAGTTGGCGCAGAGCGCGCCACACTACAAGGAACAGCTAATGACTATCGCTGAATGGCTGGAAGAAAAAGGCAGAGCGGAAGGTGTACAGCAAGGACTTGAGCAGGGGCTTGAACAAGGTGTAGAGGAAGGCCGCCTGGCCGAAGCACGCAGTATTGCTCGCAAAATGCTCGCCAGTGGCCTGGCGCCAGAGTTAATTTCGCAGCTTACCGGGCTTACCCCTAAAGAACTTGTCACGCTCACTCATTAAACACGTTCAGGGCGACTCCCTTGCCGCCCTGAACCGGTTCTAGCGCATCGCTGGCGTCGGATCGTCGCCTTTGATCTCGCGTTTCACTTCTGTCACCTCATCCCCCTTCTCGTTGCGCAGATGCACTTCAAGCTGGTTAAAGGCGATGTCGATGTTGTTTTCACGGCATAAACGATCGATAGCGCGGTTCAGTTCATCTACCGTATGGCTACGATCGCGCAGCTCACGCACATATAAGCGCAGCTCGTGATCCAGCGTGCTGGGGCCAAAGGTGGTAAAGAATACCGCCGGTTCCGGATCGTGCATCACTTTCGGATGTTCCGCCGCTGCCTGCAACAGCACGCTTTTCACTTTGTCCAGATCCGAACCGTAGGCCACGCCAAGGCGGATCACCAGACGCGTGGTGGTATCCGAGAGTGACCAGTTGATCAGACGCTCGGTCACAAACGCTTTGTTCGGGATAATCACTTCTTTACGATCAAAGTCAGTAATGGTGGTGGCGCGAATGCGGATCTTGCTTACCGTTCCAGAGAAGGTTCCAATCGTGACCGTATCCCCAATACGTACCGGGCGTTCAAACAGAATAATCAGACCCGAAACAAAGTTACCGAAGATCTCCTGCAAACCAAAACCAAGACCAACCGACAGGGCCGCGGCCAGCCACTGCAGTTTGTCCCACGAGACGCCGAGCGATCCAAACACCGTCATTGCGCCAATGGCAATGATCGCATAATTGAGGATCGTGGTGATGGTGTAAGACGCCCCCTGGTGCAATTTTAGCCGCGAGAGTACCAGTACTTCCAGTAACCCTGGCAAGTTGCGAATCAGCGCCCAGGCCACCATTGAGGTGATAATGGCAAACAGCAGACTGCCCATGGTGACGTTTTTCACCACCGCGGCACCCGCTTCTGTGCCGTTGTAATGCCAGAGCGTAATGCTATCGAGATAGCTGAACACGGTGATCAAATCAGACCAAATGGCCCAGAACAGCACGCCGAACAGCGCAATCATCAGCAACATGGTGATACGCAGCGTTTGCTGGTTGACCTGTTCAAGCGCAATGGTCGGCTCTTCCTGCGGCTCGGCGCCTTCTGCGCCCTCTTTGACCAGATTCTGACGACGCGCCAGCGCGCGACGCCAGGCAATACGGCGGGCGGCAACGCTCAATCCACGCAATACCGTCTGGTACAGCAGGTTCCAGATAATCACCAGATAGACCGTTTCAATCCAGCGACCAGACAGACGCAGCGTCGTATAGAAATAACCGGTCGCGGTTAAGACCATCAGCGCAATAGGCACGATTGATAACACTGTGATGGTGATCAGTCGCAGCCCGTGCGATTCCTTGTCGCGCCAGCTTTCACGGCACATCGGCCACACCAGGAACGCAATCAACAGCAGGTTCAGGAAAATGACGACCTGGCCCAGCACGTCGTCCATCAGATGCAACGGTGAGAGTTCCGCCACCACTGACCAAAAATTCAGGGGCAGTAGCGCGAGGCTGATACGCACAATCTGGCGGCGCCAGTGGCTGGTCAGTTGTGCTGGCATACCAAAGTGACGTACGGCGACGCCCTCTTTTTCCAGCACTTTCCAGCACAGTCCAAACACCAGCCAGAAAAGCGCCATTTTTTTACTGAACGCCCACAGGAGATCGCTGATGTTAAGCTGCATGGTAAGCAGGATCAGGCCGGCAGCGAGGATAACCAGACACACCGGTAAGGCGCGAATCAGATCGATGAGAATCGCTTTTGGCGTGTTGAGCTGGCTGTCATTACGCAATGACCCCACCGCTACGGCTAATTTCTGCTGGTACGCTTTGAGCCATCCCAGGCGCCAGCGTATCAGTCCGGCAATCAGTAATAAGGGTAATCCCGCCAGAAAAGCAATAAACACCGCAGGCCAGGCCTTTTGCCAGTTGACGGTGATTTTCATCGACTTAAACTGATCTTTCAGCGTCTGTGGGAAGGATTTAATCCAGTCCCAGTCCATCGGGCGGTTACTGTTAACCCAGAAAATTTGCTGGGTGAGGATCTCTTTCAGGTTTTTGGAGACGCTCATTAACTGCTGCTGATTAATCTGCAGGTTAATGGCCATCATCAGTTGGTTGCCGAGCTGTTTGTTCAGCTGATCGAGCAGTTCGCGGCGCATTTCGACCACCTGTACCAGCGCGTCGTGAACTTCATCATTGATCTCATTGGCGTGCCCTTCTTCCAGCTTGGCAACAAAGGCATCGCTCTGAAACAGCGCGTCACGCTGCTGGTTGACTTCAAATTGCTCAAGACGCAAATCCGCAATGCGGTTGGTCATGTCTTTCAATTCGTCGGCTGACGGCAGGGTTTGCTGCTGCTGATAAAGGATACGAGACAACAACAGGCTGCCTTTGAGGACCGCGATTTGTTCCTTAATATTGCGTTCCGATTGCAGCGCGCGGTCAAGCCAGTTTTTGACTTTAATATTTTGCTGCATCAGCGAGTTGCCGTTTTCCGTGGCCGAGATCAGCCGCTGGCTCAACTGGTGGTTGATCTCCAGCTCCTGATTCACCAGCGGATTCGCCTGAATACGCGCCGTCTCATCCGGATTGACCGCTTCTTGCGCCGTTTTCTCCGTCAACGTAAGGCGTTTACTGTTTACAGCTTCCTGTAATAGCTGAAGCTGGTGTTCCAGTCGGTTGCTGTTTGCCGTGACATAATCGCGTTGTTTTTGCAGAGTATCCTGCAAGACCGTATTGCCTTCCAGACTCTTACGCTGCTGATCTATCTGCGCATTAAGCAACACCTGCTGCACCAGGAGCAGCACCTGCTGGCTTGGGCGTAGCGCCGCTTCGCCCACATTGGTGCCATCCAGTCGATTACGAATTTGCTGCAGTTGCTGAGAAGCGGTGTACATCGCATTTTGTACCCGCTCTGGCTGCGTCTGGAGGGAGACGAGCTGGCTGTTATAGGCCGCCAGATCGTTTTGCGCGCTTTGCAAATCATCCAGCAATTGCGCAACGCGCAATTCAAGCTGACGCAATGAGAGTGTGCTTAATGTTTTTCGCGTTTCATCATCATTGTCGACATCGCTCAGTGCATTGAGCGCGTCAGACGCCTGGCGCATTTTTTCCGGAGCCTGCGCCACTTTCTGACGCAACTGAACGGTTTCATCTTTCACCCGCTCAATTTTGTCCAGCGCCTCCAGTGTCTCAAGAAGATCCTGCTGTACCAGTTTGTCCTGCGCAGAGAGGTCTTTTTGTTTGCTCAGCGCGTCTAGCTGGCTTTGCACATCGGCTTTCGTCGGCAAGTCACCATTCGATTGCGCGCGCGCAAATACAGATGACTGGCAGGACAGCAGCAGGATGAAGAAAAAAAAGGTTATAAAAACAAGATGCTGTAAACGTTTATTGAGCTGCAACATAGTCATGAGAATGAAGGTTTCTGAACCGAAAGAACGACCGAAAATAGTCAGGCCGCAAGAATATCACGGCTCTGACAGACAAAATAGCAGGATGGAAAGCGTCCAGGAAAAATCCTGGAAAGGGTCTCAGGGCGTTTCGCCAGATAACGGCATCCGCAGCGTTGGACAAAATTGATACATCTCCAACAGAATAGCGACATAATCGCGCGCCTCCTTTTTCAGGTCAAAAGACTGCGGGGCGAATAACCAGTTTTCCATAATGCCAGAGATATAACTGCGCATTAATATCGCCGCCCGGCGGGTGTTAAGGTTTTCGGGTAACATTTGCGAATTAATACAATTCATTAGCGTTTGTTCAATGCGATCATAGCTTTCCAGACAGATGCTGCGCTGAGCCTGCTGAACGACAACCATCTCCCCAACGAACTCGCATTTATGGAATATAATCTCCATCAGCAGCCGTCGGCGCTCTTCTGTCACAGTGGCTTCAAGAAGATAGACTAGAATTTCTCTTAATACTGATAGTGGATCGTCGGGGAATTTTGCCTGATACTCAATCTCAAGCTCACCAATATTGGATTCTGATAGTTCCCAGATTTCGCTAAATAATTCCGACTTGTTTTTGAAATGCCAATAGATTGCACCGCGCGTGACGCCAGCAGCTTTTGCAATCTCCACGAGCGAGGTGGATGATACACCTTGTTGCGAGAACAACCGCAGAGCTACATCCAGTATGTGTTGTCGTGTTACCAGCGCTTGTTGTTTGGTTTTTCGTGCCATATGTTGGTGAATTTACAGGTGTTAGATTTACATACATTTGTGAATGTATGTACCATAGCATGACGATAATATAAACGCAGTAATGGGTTTATGGGCTAGACCATTGATCAATTTGAAATCGGACACTCGAGGTTTACATATGAACAAAAACAGAGGGTTAACGCCTCTGGCGGTCGTTCTGATGCTCTCAGGCAGCTTAGCGCTAACAGGATGTGACGACAAAGAGGCCCAAAAAGGGGGCCAGCAGAAGCCAGAAGTTGGAGTTGTGACGCTCAAAACTGAACCTCTGCAGATTACGACTGAACTCCCGGGTCGCACCAGCGCTTTCCGTATCGCGGAAGTTCGCCCTCAGGTAAGCGGTATTATCCTGAAGCGCAATTTCACGGAAGGCGGTGACGTCGAAGCAGGTGTGTCTCTCTATCAGATTGATCCTGCGACTTATCAGGCAGCTTACGAAAGTGCAAAAGGTGATTTAGCCAAAGCGCAGGCGGCGGCGAACATCGCACAGCTGACCGTTAAGCGTTACCAGAAACTGTTGGGCACCAAGTACATCAGTCAACAGGATTACGATACCGCGCAGGCGGATGCACAACAGGCGAATGCCGCTGTTGTGGCCGCAAAAGCCGCCGTCGAATCCGCACGTATCAATCTGGCATACACCAAAGTGACCTCGCCTATCAGCGGTCGCATTGGTAAATCGTCTGTCACCGAGGGTGCACTGGTACAGAATGGCCAGGCCACTGCGCTTGCCACCGTCCAGCAACTCGACCCTATCTATGTCGATGTGACACAGTCGAGCAATGATTTCCTGCGTCTGAAGCAAGAGTTGGCGAATGGCACGCTGAAGCAGGAGAACGGGAAAGCTAAAGTCGATCTGGTTACCAACGACGGCATCAAATTCCCGCAATCCGGTACGCTGGAGTTCTCTGACGTGACCGTTGACCAAACCACAGGGTCAATTACGTTACGCGCCATCTTCCCGAACCCTGACCACACCTTGCTGCCAGGCATGTTCGTTCGCGCTCGCCTGGAAGAAGGGACGAATCCAACCGCACTTCTGGTTCCGCAGCAGGGTGTCACTCGTACCCCGCGTGGTGAAGCCAGTGCGTTGGTTGTCGGTGCGGATGACAAAGTGGAAACCCGTCAGATCGTCGCCACTCAGGCGATCGGCGACAAGTGGTTGGTGACTGAAGGTCTTAAGTCGGGCGACCGCGTGATTGTAACTGGGCTGCAAAAAGTGCGTCCTGGCGCGCAGGTAAAAGCACAAGAAGTGACTGCTGATAACGAACAGCAAGCCGCGAGCGGAAGCCAGCCTGAACAGTCTAAGTCTTAACTTAAACAGGAGCCGTTAAGACATGCCTAATTTCTTTATCGATCGCCCTATATTTGCGTGGGTGATCGCCATCATCATCATGTTGGCAGGGGGACTCGCGATCCTCAAGCTGCCGGTAGCGCAATATCCTACGATTGCGCCGCCTGCAGTATCGATATCCGCGACCTATCCTGGCGCGGATGCCAAAACAGTGCAGGACACTGTGACACAGGTTATCGAACAGAACATGAACGGTATCGATAACCTGATGTACATGTCCTCAAACAGTGACTCCACGGGTACCGTGCAGATCATCTTAACCTTCCAGTCTGGTACCGATGCGGATATCGCACAGGTTCAGGTGCAGAACAAACTGCAACTGGCAATGCCGCTACTTCCTCAGGAAGTTCAGCAGCAGGGTGTTAGCGTTGAGAAATCATCCAGTAGCTTCCTGATGGTCGTGGGCGTCATTAACACTGACGGCACCATGACTCAGGAAGATATCTCGGACTACGTCGGCGCCAACATGAAAGATGCCATCAGCCGTACGTCCGGTGTGGGTGACGTTCAGCTGTTCGGTTCTCAGTACGCGATGCGTATCTGGATGGATCCGAACAAACTGAACGACTTCCAGTTGACGCCGGTTGATGTGATTAACGCTATCAAAGCGCAGAACGCCCAGGTTGCTGCCGGTCAGTTGGGTGGTACGCCGCCGGTGAAAGGCCAGCAGCTTAACGCGTCAATTATCGCGCAAACGCGTCTGACTTCCGCCGATGAGTTCAGCAAAATTCTGCTGAAAGTGAATCAGGACGGTTCTCAGGTTCGCCTGCGTGACGTCGCGAAAGTGGAACTGGGCGGTGAGAACTACGACATTATTGCGAAGTTCAACGGTAAACCGGCCTCCGGTCTGGGGATCAAGCTGGCGACCGGCGCAAACGCGCTGGATACCGCTGCGGCGATCCGTGCCGAACTGAAGAAGATGGAGCCGTTCTTCCCATCGGGTCTGAAGATTGTTTACCCGTATGACACCACTCCCTTCGTGAAAATCTCTATTCACGAAGTGGTGAAAACACTGGCGGAAGCTATCATCCTCGTGTTCCTGGTAATGTATCTGTTCCTGCAGAACTTCCGCGCGACGTTGATTCCGACCATTGCAGTTCCGGTGGTTCTGTTGGGTACCTTCGCCATCCTCGCGATATTCGGCTTCTCGATAAACACCCTGACGATGTTCGGGATGGTGCTCGCCATCGGCCTGTTGGTGGATGACGCCATCGTGGTGGTCGAGAACGTTGAACGTGTTATGGCGGAAGAAGGCCTGCCGCCAAAAGAAGCCACGCGTAAGTCCATGAGCCAGATTCAGGGCGCACTGGTCGGTATCGCGATGGTGCTGTCTGCGGTATTTATTCCGATGGCCTTCTTTGGCGGCTCTACCGGTGCAATTTATCGTCAGTTCTCTATCACCATCGTTTCGGCAATGGCCTTGTCGGTACTGGTGGCCTTGATCCTGACGCCAGCCCTGTGTGCCACCATGCTCAAACCTATCGCCAAAGGCGATCACGGCGAAGGCAAGAAAGGCTTCTTCGGCTGGTTTAACCGCATGTTTGATAAGAGTACGCACCATTACACCGACAGCGTAGGCAACATTCTGCGCAGCACCGGTCGTTATCTGCTGCTCTATTTGATCATTGTGGTCGGTATGGCATACCTGTTCGTTCGCCTGCCAAGCTCCTTCTTACCTGATGAAGATCAGGGCGTATTCATGACGATGGCCCAGCTACCGGCGGGTGCGACACAGGAACGTACGCAGAAGGTGCTGGACGAAGTCTCGGACTACTATCTGACCAAAGAAAAAGACAACGTTGAATCGGTCTTTGCCGTTAACGGCTTCGGTTTTGCGGGTCGTGGTCAGAACACCGGTATCGCGTTCGTCTCTCTGAAAGACTGGAACCAACGTCCAGGTAAAGAGAACAAGGTAGAGGCGATTACGGGTCGAGCCATGGGGGCGTTTTCGAAGATTAAAGACGCCATGGTCTTTGCCTTTAACTTGCCTGCGATTGTGGAACTGGGTACAGCGACCGGCTTCGACTTCCAGCTAATTGACCAGGCGGGATTGGGGCACGAGAAACTGACCCAGGCGCGTAACCAACTGTTTGGCGAAGTGGCTAAGCATCCTGATTTGTTGGTTGGCGTTCGTCCTAACGGTCTGGAAGATACGCCGCAATTCAAGATCGACATCGATCAGGAAAAAGCACAGGCGCTTGGTGTTTCTATCAGTGACATTAATACAACGCTTGGCGCAGCATGGGGCGGAAGCTACGTAAACGACTTTATCGACCGCGGTCGTGTGAAGAAAGTTTACGTCATGTCTGAAGCCAAATACCGTATGTTGCCGGAAGATATTGGTAACTGGTATGTGCGTGGTAGCAATGGGCAGATGGTACCGTTCTCCGCCTTCTCCACTTCTCGCTGGGAATACGGTTCACCGCGTCTGGAACGCTATAACGGCCTGCCTTCAATGGAAATTCTCGGCCAGGCGGCAGAAGGTAAGAGTACCGGTGAAGCCATGGCGATGATGGAGCAACTGGCAAGCAAACTGCCATCCGGTATTGGTTATGACTGGACAGGTATGTCTTATCAGGAACGCTTGTCAGGCAACCAGGCCCCTGCCCTGTATGCAATTTCACTGATTGTCGTGTTCTTGTGTCTGGCAGCACTGTACGAGAGCTGGTCAATTCCGTTCTCCGTCATGCTGGTGGTTCCGCTGGGTGTTATCGGTGCCTTGCTTGCCGCTACCTTCCGCGGCCTGACCAACGACGTTTACTTCCAGGTAGGCCTGTTGACAACCATTGGGTTGTCGGCGAAGAACGCGATATTGATCGTCGAATTCGCCAAAGACTTAATGGATAAAGAAGGTAAAGGTCTGATTGAGGCAACGCTGGACGCCGTTCGTATGCGTTTACGCCCAATTCTGATGACGTCTCTGGCGTTTATCCTGGGGGTTATGCCGCTGGTCATCAGCTCCGGTGCAGGTTCCGGCGCACAGAACGCCGTTGGTACAGGGGTAATGGGCGGGATGGTTACTGCAACCGTTCTGGCAATCTTCTTCGTGCCGGTCTTCTTTGTGGTGGTTCGCCGCCGCTTTAGCCGCAAGAATGAAGACATTGAACATAGCCATTCGGTAGAGAATCACTAATTCATCCTCTTAACAAAGGCCGCGCAAGCGGCCTTTTTATTGGATAAAATTCATAAAAAACGCTTATTGTCAGTTCATTTATTTTATCCAGGATAAATAAGGCATATAATCCATGGATTACCAAAGGCTATTCCTGAACAGTTTGGTAATTTCTTATATTCTCATTAATTAAGAAATATTGAGACTATTCCTGGTAGTTTCTACGTTACGACAAGCAGTTAGCGCAGGTTTTGCCGTTCATAGGGGATAACGTCATGAATTGCAAACGTAATAAAGATTTTTCCTCATTCCGCGCCAGCGCATATGTCTGCTAAAATGGGTAAAATTGGCTACAGTGACCTAATTCGCCCTAATTGTAATTTTTCGTAATATGACGATGAAATCTTTTTTAGAGTGGATTATAGTTAAATCATCAGGAGATGAGGGTAAGTTCCAGGTCAGTAAGTTGTATCCATCCCGAAGGTGTTCGGTTAGTTCAAGCCACTAAGAAGGGGATGCGTTATGGATGAATACTCACCCAAAAGACATGATATCGCACAGCTTAAGTTTCTCTGTGAAACCCTGTATCATGACTGCCTTGCAAACCTTGAAGAAAGTAACCATGGCTGGGTTAACGACCCAACATCGGCGATCAATCTCCAGCTTAATGAGCTGATAGAGCATATTGCAACCTTCGCACTTAATTATAAAATTAAGTACAATGAGGACAATAAGCTGATTGCGCAGATAGATGAATATCTGGACGACACGTTTATGTTGTTCAGCAGTTATGGCATTAATGCGCAGGATCTTCAGAAATGGCGAAAATCGGGCAACCGTCTGTTTCGCTGTTTTGTGAACGCCACCAGGGCTAATCCTGTTAGTTTGTCTTGTTAAAAACTATTACAATCATAGGTAAGATTTATGTCCGATAAACCATTAACTAAAACTGATTATTTGATGCGCTTGCGACGCTGTCAGACTATTGACACGCTTGAACGTGTTATTGAGAAAAATAAATATGAATTATCTGACAATGAATTGGCTGTATTTTACTCAGCAGCAGACCACCGCCTCGCAGAATTGACGATGAATAAGCTTTACGACAAGATCCCCACCTCGGTCTGGAAATTTATTCGTTAATTGGTTAAGCATTTTTCAGGGAAGATACGCGTGCAGCCAGACAGGCTGATTTTCCGTATTTACTGTTAATTCTTACGTTTATTCACGTGAGCTGGATCACACCGGCTGGATGGGAACGTTCCCTTTTCGTGTGCTGCGCTTTACTGTATTGCGACATTCAGGCAACCCACAGGAGAGCGCGTGATGAGTGAAGAAAAACAAAAGATGATTGCTGGCGAGATGTATCGCCCGGCAGACGAGACCTTACGCAGAGACAGTCTGCGGGCGCGTCAGTTAACCCATCGATACAATCACACTTCGCCTGATGAAAAGCATGAACGCCAGGCAATCCTGAATGAATTACTGGGGCGCGCAAATGGCGCCAGTATCGAACCCTCGTTTCGCTGCGACTACGGCTATAACATTTATCTCGGGAAAGAATTCTACGCTAACTTCGACTGCGTGATGCTTGATGTCTGCCCCATTCATATCGGCGATAACTGTATGCTTGCGCCCGGCGTACATATCTACACGGCCACACATCCGCTGGACGCCACTGAACGCAACAGCGGCAGAGAATTGGGAAAACCTGTCACTATTGGGAACAACGTCTGGATCGGTGGACGCGCCGTGATTAATCCTGGCGTGACCATTGGCGATAATGTGGTCGTTGCGTCAGGCGCGGTAGTGACGAAAGACGTTCCGGCAAATGTCGTGGTTGGCGGGAACCCTGCTCGCATTATCAAAACGCTGTAAGGTGAAATGTAACTGTTATGCTAAATTGAGGTTAATCTGTTACTTTTTTCATTCGGCACACCCTTTTAAAATGGGCTGTTCCCCTGAATGTTGCTGAAATCACGAAGGCAAAAGATGACAGAGATACAACGCCTGCTTACCGAAACCATTGACGATCTCAACACGCGTGAAAAACGTGATAACCGACCGCGTTTTAGCATTAGCTTCATTCGCAAACATCCTGGACTGTTTGTCGGCATGTATGTCGCCTGGTTTGCCACGCTGGCGGTGATGCTCCAGTCCGAAACGCTGGTGGATTCCGTCTGGTTGCTGGTGGTCTTGTTTGTATTGTTAAATGGCTTTTTCTTTTTTGACGTCGCGCCACGCTACCGTTTCGAAGATATCGACGTGCTGGATTTTAGAGTTTGTTATAACGGTGAGTGGTATAACACCCGCTTTGTTCCTCCCACGCTTATCACCGCTATTCTTCATTCCCCGCGTGTAGACAGCGACCATAAAGCGCAATTGCAAAAAATGATATCGCGTAAAGGTGAACTCTCTTTCTACGATGTATTTACGCTTACACGCGCACAGGCAACTCCGTAATCCTCGCGCGGTCAGAAAAAGTGCGCGCCTTCCCTGGTGCGCACCGGGTTCCCTGAAATGTTGGCAAAACCGTTAACGTCTTTTTTTACGCCCCTGCACCGCTTTGAAACGCGGATTCGTTTTACAAATCACATACACGCGTCCTTTGCGTCTGACGACCTGGCAATCCGGATGCCGTTGCTTTGCACTGCGAAGTGAATTTACGACCTTCATCTTATCCCCGCTTTGTTCCACTAAAATGTCCCTCACGATCGGTTCGAATAATTGAATCGACGTGAAAATATGCATGCACGCTGGTGTTATGGAAAAACACAGTGCAATAAACAGGATGAATATCAGGTTTCATAGCCGCCCCTGAAATTTATGTTATAACATAACAATACTTTGTCAACAGCGACAATTCAACCTTGCTAACACAATGGGAATTAAACCAGAATGTCACTTTTTCTGACGATGAAAGACACGTTATCCAAAAAAATCATAGAATAACGACATCAACGAAAGGCGATCTTTCCCGATCAGATATACTTTGCCTACGCTTTATAAATAGAGGTAGTGACGTGACGACACGACATCTGGCCGGTCTGGTGACGGGTATACTTATTTTATCTGTCCTTGTTCCTATTGGATTAAGCCTTTGGCTGGCACATCGTCAGGTTGAACAGAAATTTATCGAAGAGCTAAATACCTATTCATCACGTGTCGCTTTACTGGCAGATAAAGTCGCCTCTCAGGGAAAACTCGCGCTACAGCAGATGGAGCACTTCGAGGGCACTCCCTGCAGCAATGAGCATTTGCTGGCGATGCGCCGGGTATCTTATAGCTACCGCTACGTCCAGGAAGTCTTATATCTGGAGAATAACGTTCCCGTCTGTTCATCACTGGAGCAAAAAAGCCACGCCGCCGCACTGCCTGAACCCGCGAAAATCGTCCGGGATGGCTATCGTGTATGGCTAACGTCACAGAATGATTTAGGGATAAAACGCTATATGGTGGCGCTGGGCACAGAGCGCTATATCGTGATGATTGATCCCGCATCCTTCATTGATGTTATTCCCTTTGGCGCCTCGCGAATTGATGCGGCCATTATTGGGGAAGCGCACAACATTGTGGTCAGCAGCGACGATCACCTCAAACCCGAGATAATTCAGCATTTGCAGCAAACCGCGGGCCAGCATATGGAGAGTAACGGCACGCTCTATAATATTCAGCCTTTCCCGGAAATGCGCATTTCTATTGTGACCTGGTCTTCCTCGCTTTCACTGCAAAAAAACTGGTATCGTCAGGCCCTTATTTGGCTGCCGATCGGTCTTGCAATAGGTCTACTGAGCGCCGCGTTTATTCTGCGTATTCTGCGCCGTATCCAGTCGCCCCGCCATCGCCTGCAGGATGCCATTCAAAATCGTGACATAAAAGTCCACTACCAGCCGATTGTTTCATTACGTACCGGTAAAGTTGTCGGCGCCGAAGCGCTGGCGCGTTGGCCGCAAACCGATGGTAGCTACCTGTCGCCAGACATTTTTATCGCGCTGGCAGAAGAGACCGGGCTGTCAGAATCACTCAGTCATCTGATTATCGACACGGTCTTCGAGGAGATGGGAAAATGGTTGCAACAGAACCCCGGGCTGCATATTTCGATCAACCTTGAGTCCAGCGATCTGGCCTCGCAGACGCTGCCGTCGCATTTAAGCAAGCTGCTGAATCGGTATCACGTTGCCCCCTCACAAATCGCGCTGGAACTCACCGAACGTGAATTTGCCGACCCAAAAACCTGTGCGCCAATCATTACCCAATACCGTAAAGCTGGACACGCAATCTATATCGACGATTTTGGTACGGGCTATTCCAGCCTTAGCTACTTGCAGAATCTGGAAGTGGATATCCTCAAAATCGACAAATCGTTTGTCGATGCGCTGGAATATAAAAATGTCACGACGCACATTATTGAGATGGCAAAAACCCTCAAACTGGAGATGGTCGCCGAAGGTATTGAGACTCCCCGCCAGGAGAGTTGGTTACGTGAGCATGGCGTGCAGTACGGTCAGGGTTGGCTATACAGTAAAGCGCTGGGCAAATCAGAGTTTATTCTGTGGGCTGAACAACATCGGTGATGTCAGGGTGGCTGGCGGCACGCCGCACAGCCAGTCACATCAGTCATCCAGAATGGGAGAGAAGCCACCGTAAATCATGCGCTTGCCGTCAAACGGCATCGACTCGCCAAACTCTTTCATTCGTGGATCCGACATCATCTTTTGATTCGCCGCGTCGCGAACCTCTTTCGAGGGGTATTCAATCCAGCTAAAGACCACTTCTTCGTGCTCTTCTGCTTTCACCGCCATCCGAAAATCGGTCAGTTTGCCGTTCGGAACATCGTCGGCCCAGCATTCAACAACGCGCAATGCCCCAAACTCTTTAAAGAGCGGGACAGCTTTTGCCGCCATTGCCACGTAGGCCTCCTTGTTTTCGGCAGGTACGGCGACCACAAAACCATCAACATACTTCATGAGATAAACCTCCGAAGTGTTACTGCACGGCAAGACAATTCTGGCCGTGTCAGTCGCAGTTAAGTTTAGTCGCCATTGCGGTACTGTGCCGTAGAAGCATTGCGCAGCGGAATACGCGCCGCTGGCGAATAACGAAACCAGGGCAGGCAAATCTGGATAAGCGGCCCAATCGCCAGCGCATACAGCACGGTTCCGACCCCCAATGCGCCCCCAAGAAGCCAGCCGCTCAACAAGACGGAAACTTCAATCGCCGTACGAATAGCGCGCACGGGCCAGCCAGTGCGCGCATGAATCCCTGTCATCAGGCCGTCACGCGGACCCGCGCCAAAACCTGCGCCAATATACATACTGGTTGCCAGCGCATTGACGATCACCGCAGAAACTAACAAAACCGTGCGCACGAGCAGAGATTCAAATTCAGGCATGATCGCGAGGGCGGCGTCTGCCGCCAGGCCGATGACAATAACGTTGCTGAGTGTTCCGAGCCCTGGACGTTGTCGCAAGGGAATCCATAACAGCAAGACCAGAACGCCAACGCCAATCATCACAATACCGATGTTCATCGACAGCAGATTCGCCACGCCGAGATGAAAGACATTCCAGGGGTCGGCGCCTAAATCCGCACGCACAAACATGGCGGTCGAGACACCGTAAAGCGCCAGCCCCAGATACAATTGAACCAATCGACGCAGCATAATTTTTCCCCCTTGCCAGATAACACTCATCTTCTTCGCAATTGGCACTATGATTAATGTCCAGTTTTCAAAAAGTGGACTGTTATGTCATCTCGCCGTCATGGAAGCCAATCTCTGCAGCGCTTGCTCGGACACTGGCAGGAAACCGCTTCACATATCCCTCTCTGGCGCCAGCTTGCGAGTGCGCTACGTCTGCTCATTCTGGATGGTCGTCTGGCACTTGATAGCCGTCTTCCCGGCGAGCGCGAACTGGCCGCCGTGCTGGACGTGAGCCGAACCACCATTGCCAGCGCGCTGGCGCAACTGCGTGAAGAAGGTTATCTGGAAAGCCGCCAGGGGAGTGGCTCGCGAGTTATCCTGCCACAACATATCCACCGGGTGCCTACCCGCACCAGTACCGGCATGGCGTTGGATCTTTCCACTGCCACGCTGAGTGCAGGGCCGGAGATTCATCAGGCCTACCACCAGGCGCTGTGTGCCATGCCCCAGCATCTGCAGAGTTCGGGCTATTTACCGCAGGGATTATTGTCGCTACGTGAAACCATTGCCGGGCACTATTGTGAACGAGGGCTGCCCACTCACCCGGATGAAATAATGGTCGTCAATGGCGCAGTGAGTGGCCTGGCGTTGATCCTGCGTCTGCTGACCGGGCCTGGTGACCGCGTCGTCGTGGATCACCCCACCTACCCGCTCGCCATCGCCGCCATTCAGGGCGCGTCGTGTCGTCCGGTGGGCGTCTCTTTACCTGAGCATGGCTGGGATACCGCCGGTCTGGTCGCCACTATTGCGCAAACGTCGCCCAGAATGGCCTATCTGATGCCGGATTTTCATAACCCAACCGGGCGCTGTATGGATACCGCGACTCGCCAGACCGTGGCGGATATTGCCGCCAGAACGCGCACCACTCTGGTGGTGGATGAAACGATGGTGAATCTTTGGTTTGATGCGCCTCCACCGCCGCCGCTCGCCTGCTACAACGCCGATGCGCCCATTATTATGCTGGGGTCAGCCGGTAAAAGTTTCTGGGGAGGACTGCGTCTGGGCTGGGTTCGTGCATCATCACGCACCATTGCCGCACTGGTGCAAACCCGCGATACGTTTGACCTCGGTTCGCCCGTACTGGAACAACTGGCGACCGGCTGGCTGATTGAAAACGCCGGAACCTTCCTTCCTGAACGGCGACAACAACTGGCCAGACAGCGCGCGTTATGTGGCGAACTGATGCGTACACACTTTCCGGAATGGACTTTTTCCCAGCCTGCGGGAGGACTCTCTTTTTGGGTGGAATTGCCTGATACCTTAGCCACCCAGTTCGCTTCTCATGCCGAAAGCGCAGGTATTCAGCTCGGCACGGGCACCCGCTTTGGTCTGGCCGGCGCGTTTGATCGTTTCTTGCGGATGCCATTTGCCTTGCCGGATGAGACAATGCGCGCGGCATTCAGCACGTTACAGCCCCTGTGGGACGGGTTGCGTTTTCAAACCGGTGCGGGAAAAATGCGTAAGATTATTTGACCTGCCGGACGGCAGAATTGGGTGGGGGCCCTGCCAGCTACATCCCGGCACACACGTCGTCTGCTCTGGCTGCTTCCTTCCGGATCTGACCTGGTAAACAGAGTAGCGTTGCGGGAGAACCAACAGAGCCCCCATTGAGAGCGTTGTTAACCAACGCGCAGGCGCATTATCACTGCTGTCCCCGCTAAATGCAACCGATCCTGCACCGGATGCTGTTTTCTTGCGCAATGTGACTTCACTCCGCCTCTGTTGAGGATTATGCTGAAGGATTAGCGCAGGAATACACCATGGATATGCAAGACTCTTTCCCCCAACGCGTCTGGCAAATTGTCGCCTCTATTCCCGAAGGGTTTGTGACCACCTACGGTGATGTCGCACGGCTCGCAGGTTCACCCCGTGCCGCTCGCCAGGTCGGCGGCGTGTTAAAGCGGTTGCCAGAAGGCAGCGCCCTCCCCTGGCACCGGGTCGTGAATCGCCACGGTGCGATCTCGTTGACCGGCCCCGACCTTCAGCGTCAACGCCAGGCTTTATTATCTGAAGGGGTGATGGTTTCGGGGAGCGGGCAGATCGATTTACAGCGATACCGCTGGGTGTATTAACCCTCTCCTTATCGAAGTAATGCAGGTCAGTTAAGAATTTAGGTAGAACCTGTCACTCTGGTGAAGGGTGACGTTCACCTTATGTTCACAGCCTCTCTGCAATCATCCTATCTGTGAACGTGCAAGGGAGGCTCACCGCCGCCTCCCTTGCAACCCTGGCTCCCGGCGGGAAAATCGTCGCTTCGCGATATATTCGCCTTATTCCGTCTGCCTTTCGGGTCGGGGTCGAGCCTGCATCCTTGCAGGCCGCCCCCTCCGCCCGCGTCCCTGCGGGCGGCCCCGGTCAGCCGTCAACGTCTCATCGATTTTCAGCCGGACGGTGGTGTCGCTTTCGCATTCTGACTTTCAGTCATTTCCGTTTGGCTGCTTAAACAACGATTCAGGTGGTCAGGTGTGGGGAGAGTCCGGCCGAAAATTGCCGACGTGTTTCCGTAAGGTCGGGGGAACCCGCAGGGATGCGGGTTCAGGGCGCGTTTTACAGGGACGTTACCTCGCGCCCGACCCGGTAGCCTGGAGGAATAAGCGGAGGTACACCGCGAAGCGGCAATTTTCCTGCCGGGAGCCGGGATTGTTAAGGGTGCGGCGATAGCACCCTTAACCCGTTCACGGGACATGAAATGCCAGAGAAGCGAAGAACATAAGGTGAACGGAACCCTTCGCAAAACCAGCATGTTGTCCGTTCTGGATAAATACCTCAGCCCTTTCGGTGTGCCAGTGCTTAACTTATTGGCATTGCTCCGTATCGAAGAGGGTTTATTTCAGATCAGTAATCTGTAGGTGGCGTTGCCGTCGCTCCGCTGCCAGCCTGAACCGGCACGGCCGTTTGCTGAACCGGAACCAGCGTCAGATCGGCTTTTGTCCCCCCCCGATTAATCACTTCCTGCACGGTATCGGTAATGAAGACCAGTTTGTCATTAACGGTGATCGCTGCACTCAGCAGGATCCGGGCGTTTGGCTGTACATCTGCCGGATTGAACGGCAGAACGAAGCTAAACGGCGCCTGTTTGCCTTCAGTACGAACCGCCTGCTGCGACAACACTTTCGACGGCGCATCAGCCAGTGAAGCATCCGACAGTGTCACGGTTAATACGGCATCCGGTGGCAGGGCCACTTTCTGACGGATCCAGACGGTACCTGAAACTGAAGGTTGCTGAATTGCAGGCTGCGTCGCCACTCCAGACGTGCCTGGGTTCGGCGCAGGGGTCTGAACATCTGCGCTTTTGTCTGCGCAGGCCGCCAGAGCAACCGCCATCGCTAAACCCGTTACCATGTGCACAAGTTTCATTAAATTCTCCTTCTCACCCGAGCTCCGGCGCGGTTTTTTCCTCGTCAGAGCACGGTTAACAAACACATAACGTAATTAAGTTTGGCACAAATTACCTATTTATTCCTGAAATAAGTCAGTTATTCAGACTATTGCACCCATCCGACCACTTTCAAAATTGCGTTATACTGTGGCCATATCGCTGCGGCGCCGTCATTACCTGGAGAGTAAGTATGAGTCTGGCACTGAAAAATTTGCTGACATTGTTAAATCTGGAAAAAATTGAAGAAGGACTCTTTCGGGGCCAAAGTGAAGACCTGGGGTTACGTCAGGTTTTTGGTGGACAGGTTGTCGGCCAGGCGATGTGTGCCGCCAAAGAAACGGTCGCCGAAGAGCGCCATGTACACTCTTTCCACAGCTATTTCTTACGCCCGGGTGATAGTCAAAAACCGATTATTTACGATGTAGAAGTGCTGCGTGATGGCAACAGTTTTAGCGCCCGCCGGGTGGCTGCAATCCAGAACGGAAAACCCATCTTTTACATGACCGCCTCTTTCCAGGCTCAGGAAGAGGGATTTGAGCACCAGAAAAAAATGCCCGCCGCACCAGGGCCGGAATCCCTGAAATCGGAAACCGAAATTGCCCGCTCAGTGGCGCATTTGCTGCCGCCAATGTTAAAAGAGAAATTTCTCTGCGATCGTCCCTTAGAGATTCGCCCGGTCGAATTTCATAATCCGCTAAAAGGCCATGTCGCGGAGCCGACACGTCAGGTCTGGATCCGCGCAAACGGCGCCATGCCGGATAGCCTTCGCGCGCATCAGTATTTGCTGGGCTATGCCTCTGATCTTAATTTCCTGCCGGTGGCGTTGCAGCCTTACGGTATTGGTTTTCTCGAAAAAGGGATCCAGATTGCCACCATCGATCATTCCATGTGGTTCCACCGTCCGTTCAGTATGAATGAATGGCTGCTGTACAGCGTAGAGAGCACCTCTGCTTCCAGCGCCCGCGGCTTTGTGCGCGGAGAGTTTTACACGCAAGACGGCGTGCTGGTTGCATCTACTGTGCAAGAAGGGGTTATGCGTAATCACAACTGAAAAAAGCCGGATAGCGCTGACGCTTATCCGGCTTTCTGTGAGCCCGGTAAGCGACAGCGCCACCGGGCAATCTGCATTACGCGTTGTACGCATTCTCGCCGTGGCTGTTCACATCCAGCCCTTCGCGCTCTTGTTCTTCCGGTACGCGCAGCCCCACGGTTAAATCCGCCAGTTTATAACCGATAAACGCGACCACGCCGGACCAGAGGATCGTAATGCCAATACTTTCTAACTGTACCAGCACCTGATGTCCCATCGTGACGCCTTCGGCAAAGCCCACACCACCGAGCGAACGAGAGGCGAAGACCCCGGTCAGGATACACCCGACGATGCCGCATACGCCGTGAACGCCGAACACATCGCAAGGATCGTCAACGCGCAGCAGGCGTTTAAGCATGGTCACGCCCCATAATCCTGCCAGCCCCGCCACAACGCCAATAATTAACGCGCCGCCGACACCGATGTAGCCGCAGGCAGGCGTAACACCAACCAGACCGGCTATGGCGCCAGAACAGGCCCCTAGCAGAGACGGTTTACCACGCAGCGCCCATTCGCCAAATATCCATCCGAGGATCGCCGCCGCCGTTGCAACCACGGTGTTGACGAAAGCCAGCGCAGCTATCTCATTCGCCGCACTGGCGGAACCGGCGTTAAAACCGAACCAGCCAACATACAGGATTGCCGTACCGGTAAAGACCATCGGCAGGTTATGCGGTTTAAACGCCTCTTTGCCAAAGCCAACGCGTTTACCGATCAGATAAGCCCCAACCAGACCGGCAATCGCCGCGTTAATATGCACCACGGTGCCGCCCGCGAAATCCAGCGCGCCATGCGATGCGAGCAAACCGCCGCCCCACACCATGTGTGCGATAGGAATGTAGGACAGCGTCAGCCAGACCACCACGAAAATCAGCACCGCCGAAAAACGAATACGCTCAGCCAGTGCCCCCACGATCAACCCAACAGTGATACAGGCGAACGACCCCTGGAACGCAACGTGAATATACTGATAGAAACTGCCCATCACCGCCGTGAGTTCAATATTCTTCAGCATCGTCCAGTGGAAGTTACCGAAGAAATTATTGCCTTCGCCAAAGGCCAGCGAATAGCCGTAAACAACCCATAAAATGCAGACCAGCGCGAACGTCACGGTGACCTGGGTGAGCATTGACAGCACGTTCTTTCCACGAATCAAACCACCGTAGAACAGGGCAATGCCGGGGATCGTCATGAACAGCACCAGCGCGGTACAAATCATCATAAAGGCATTATCGGCTTTGTCGGCGACCGCAGGAGCCGCCATCGCCAGACCTGGCAGCAGCGCCAGTGAAGCCAGGCCCATTTTCATCGTTGCTATCTTCATTTTTTCGTTCCTATCACTGTGTAGCCTGAAAGTTACAGTGCCGCTTCGTCGGCTTCACCGGTACGAATACGAATAACGCGTTGCAGTTCAGCAACGAAAATTTTGCCGTCGCCAATTTTTCCGGTCCATGCAGACTTGCTGATGATATCGATCACCTCCTCAAGCTGATCGTCCGCGATAGCCACATCAATTTTTACCTTTGGGAGAAAGTTGACGCTGTATTCCGCGCCGCGATACAGCTCGGCATGCCCTTTCTGACGCCCAAAACCTTTCACTTCAGTGACTGTTAACCCCTGAATGCCTATGGAAGACAACGCTTCACGAACGTCTTCCAGTTTGAACGGTTTGATTACCACGGTAACCAGCTTCATAGATCCCCTCCTGTCTGAAATGGGTAATAGCTGCAGCGACACGAGTGAACTGTTGCAAGGGGTGTGCCACATTGAGAAATGCGCCATTCCGGGACGGGATTGCACAAAAAACAGGCAGCAAACCAGGGAGGGAGAAATGTGAAGTGCGTCATAAGCGAAGCAGGAAACAAAAAACGCACCATGCCAGTGCATGATGCGTTTCATTTTTGCACCACCCGCGGGAGTGACGGGCAACGCGGGTGCATCAGGCGGTAAGCGATTCCTCGCGCGCGCTGGCGGCCAGTTCTTCTCCGGCTAACTGTAATTGATACATTTGCCAGTAACGCCCCTGCGCTGCCAGCAATTGTTGATGGGTGCCACGTTCAACCGCCTGGCCGCGATGCAGCACCAAAATGGTGTCAGCCTCGACGATCGTCGACAACCGGTGCGCAATCACCACCAGCGTGGTGTGCTCACGAACGGCCGCCAGCGCCTGCTGAATCGCTTGTTCGGTTCCCGAGTCGATGCTGGCCGTCGCTTCATCCAGGATCAGCACCTGCGGCGTCTCAACCAGCACACGCGCCAGCGCCAGCAGTTGCTTTTGCCCCACCGATAAGGTGTTTCCCTGCTCGCCCAGACGCGTATGGATACCATTGCTCAGGCCGCGCGCCAGTTCCGCCAGTTGAACAGTTTCCAGCGCCTGCCAGACGCGCGCTTCGGAAATATCGCGGCCCAGCGTGACGTTTGCCAGGAAAGTGTCTGCCATCACCACCGGATCCTGCTGCACCATCGCCACGCCCTGGCGCAGAACACTGTGGCTCAGCGTAGAGAGTGGCCGCCCATCCAGACGGATCTCGCCCTGAGTCAGCGGATAATAGCCCATCAACAGACTGGCGAGCGTACTCTTACCGCTCCCGGTATGCCCGACCAGTGCCACAAAACCACGGGAAGGCACTGACAGGCTGACATCCTGCAATACCAGATGATTGTCGCGGTAGGAGAAAGAAACCTGATCGACGTCTATCTGTCCGGTGCGCAGAGGCCGGGTATCTTCACCGTAACGCTGGCGGGGGCCATCCATCAGTTCAAAAACGCGCTCACCCGCAACAACCGCCTGCTGCAACATGGATTGTTGCGTCGTCAGTTCAATTAACGGTTCGTTCAGCCGACCAAGGTAACTAATAAACGCATATAACACCCCGACTTCGATGGTTCCCGCCGAGGTAAAGCTGAACAACATCAGCAGCCCACACAGAATCAGCGCCGAGAACAGGCTCAGCAACGGGCGCAGTAAAAAGCCATCCAGCCTCAGGGTCTGCATTCGCGCCATGTAGTGAGAACGGCTGGCCTCTCCCATACGCTCCCCGAAGCGCGCCTGTTGGCGAAACTGCTGAATGACGCTCATGCCGTTGATGACTTCATTGAAACCGTCATTGATATCCGCCAGATACGCTCTCACACGGCGAACGATCGGCGTGCTGTAGCGCTGGTAAATCACCATCACCACCAGCACCGCGGGGAAAATTGCCATCGCCACCAGCGCCATGCGCCAGTCCAGGCTGAACATCGCCACTAGCATCGCGCCAATCAGCGCGGCGCTGCGCAACACTGTCGCCACCACCGTAACGTAAAGATCGCGGATCACTTCAGTGTCATTGGTGACGCGAGAAATCAACTGCCCGACAGGCTGGGTGTCAAACTCGCTCAACGGCTGACGGAGTGCCGCATCCATCACGTCGGTACGCAGTTGTTGTACGACGCCAACGGCGGACTGATTAAACAACAGCGACTGCGCGTAATGCAGACCAGCCGCCAGAAGTTGTAAGCCAATGTAGGCCGCGACCAACCCCGCCACCATGGCTAACGGCAGATTGTTTTTCGCCACCAGATGGTCAATGAAATAGCTAATAAGCAGCGGCCCGCTCACTTCCGCCACCGCCGCGACCCACAGCATGACCACCGCAATGGAAAGCTGTTTTCGCCACGGAGAACCGTACGCCAACAGCCTTTTCAGCGTTGGCCATAACTGTCCAAAACTACGCATTCGCCGCCTCCTCTGACATTTCAGGGGCGTCCGTCAGCGCAGCTTCTAACTGCTGATAACGGTACATGTCGCGATACCAGCCGGGTTGCAGGACTAAGTCGTCATGCTCGCCTCGCTGAGCAATGCGCCCATGCTGCATTACGATAATTTCGCTGGCTTCCGTCAGGGCGGACAAGCGGTGCGCGCTAATAATCACCGTACGCCCCTCTCCCCACTGGCGCAGGTTATGCAAAATCTGATGTTCGGTACGGCCATCCACTGCCGACAGGGCATCATCCAGAATCAGGATCTCCGCATTAAGCAACAACGCCCGGGCAATGGAAATACGCTGTTTTTGCCCGCCGGAAAGCATGACCCCACGTTCGCCGACTTCGGTGTCGTAACCCTGCGGCAGACGTAAAATGTCCTCATGAACGCTGGCTAATCGTGCAACATGTTCAATTTCGTCCTGCGTCGCATTTGGACGCCCCAGCGCGATGTTGTTGGCGACCGTATCTGAAAACAGGAACGGTGTCTGGCTGACCACGGCCAGTCGGCTACGCCAGCTATCCAGTTGCAACTGCGTCAATGGAATGCCGTGAAAACGGATATCGCCTTGCGAGAGGTCAAAATGACGCTGAATCAACGAAAGTACCGTGCTTTTTCCGGCGCCGGTCGGCCCACAAATCCCCAGCATTTGACCGGGTTTGAGGTGAAACTGGACTTCTTCCAGCGCGGGATGCGTCGCCTGCGGATAACGAAACTCGCCAATCGCCGCCGTCAGCTCACCACGCCCTTCCGGTACGGGCTCTGCACCGTCATTCACCACCGGTGCTTCCGCCAGCATGGCGCGAATTCGGCTATAAGCGGCGCTGCCTCGCTCAACGATATTAAACATCCACGCCAGCGCCAGCATCGGCCAGATCATCAGGCCGAGGTACATCATGAAGCTGGTCAGTTGCCCGAGCGTTAACGCGCCATGAACCACCATCCAACTGCCACCGCCAATCGCCAGCAGGTTTGCCATACCGATGGCGATATAAATCGTCGGATCAAATCGGGCGTCGATACGGGCGACCCGCAGATTTTTCCTGCCAGTATCTGCCGCATCGGCTGCAAAAAGCGCCGACTGTCGGTCTTCAAGACCAAACGCTTTGATCATCCGAATGCTGGTCAGGCTCTCCTGAGTCCGAACGTTCAGGCTGGAAAATGCCGCCTGCGCAAGTTTGAAACGATCGTGTAGCCGGTCGCCGTAGCGCTTGATCATCAGCGCCATAATCGGCATCGGTAGCAGGGCAAACAGCGTCAGTTGCCAACTGATTTGCGTGGACATCACAATCAATACGGCGCACCCCATGACCAATGAGTCCACCAGCGTTAACACCCCTTCCCCGGCGGCAAAGACCACGCGATCCACATCATTGGTGGCGCGCGCCATTAAATCCCCGGTGCGATGTCGTAGATAGAATTCAGGATGCTGACGACTGAGCTGGCGGTAATAATCTTCACGCAATTCCACCGCCAGTTGATAAGACGCGCCAAACAGCAGAACACGCCAGACGTAGCGTAATAGATAGACCACGACGGCAATCAGCGCGATGGTTCCCACCCACATCAACACCTGCGAAGGGGTAAAGCGTTGTGCGCTTACGCCATCCACGACAATACCGACCACCTTAGGCGGGATCAGTTGCAGGATAGCAATGATGATAAGCAAGGCAACAGCACCGAGATAGCGACGCCACTCCCGGCGAAAGTACCAGCTTAATTGAACAAATAATCGCACGTATTCTGTCCTGACAAGATTTCCGGCAATCAGCGCCGGGAGAATTATTCAATGGGTAGAGCGGTAGTATATTTAATCTGTTCCATCGCAAAGCTTGATGTGACATCTGACAGTCCGGGAACACTGTTCACCAGACGTTTGTAGAAATCGTCATAGCGTTTCATGTCAGCCACCTGAACCCGCATCAGATAGTCGTATTCACCCGCCATGCGCCAAAAGCCCAGAACTTCCGGCATCCCGGTGACTTCGGTCACGAATCGACAGTACCATTCGCTGCTGTGATGCTGCGTTTTTATCAGCACAAAGGCCGTTAAGCCCAGCCCCAATTTTTCGGGGTCCAGCAACGCGACTTTGCCCACCAGAACACCGTCATCTTCCAGACGCTTCAGTCGTTTCCAGCAGGGTGTGGTGGTCAGATTAACGGCATCGGCTAGCGCCTGCAAAGAGAGGGTACAGTCCTGCTGCAGCAAGGCGAGCAGTTTACGGTCAATTTTATCTAACATGCCCACCTCACAGAGAAGAATTTTCTCCCTACATTCTATTTTAAAGGTTAAATGGCAACAATTTTTTCCGTGCTTTTCGCTAATCTGGGCACAAAATGACAAATGGAAAATACCGATGAATAACGCCTGGGTTAAAAACGCAATCAACGAAATTAACGCCGACTATCAGCGTTCAGCAGATACGCATCTTATCCGACTGTCGCTGCCTGCGTTCCCGGGGATTCAGCTCTATCTGAAAGATGAAAGTACACACCCCACCGGCAGTCTGAAACATCGACTGGCTCGTTCACTGTTCCTGTACGGACTGTGTAATGGCTGGATCAAAGAAGGCACGCCAATCATTGAATCATCCTCCGGTTCAACCGCGGTTTCCGAAGCGTATTTCGCCCGGCTTCTGGGGCTGCCTTTTATCGCTGTCATGCCATCCTGCACGGCAAAACGCAAAGTTGAACAAATAGAGTTTTACGGCGGCCGCTGCCATTTTGTTGAAAGCGCCTGCGAAATTTACGCCGCCTCAGAACACCTGGCGCGTGAACTGAATGGTCACTATATGGATCAGTTCACCTATGCTGAACGCGCTACCGACTGGCGCGGGAATAACAACATTGCCGACAGTATTTTTCGCCAGATGCAGTGCGAGCCAAACCCGGTGCCCAGACACATTATTATGAGCGCAGGCACGGGCGGGACTTCAGCCACCATTGGCCGCTACATTCGCTGCCAGGGCTACGACACGCGTCTGATGGTCGTTGACCCGGAAAACTCGGTCTTTTTACCCTACTGGCAGGAACGTGATGCCGCATTGCGCAGTCCGGTCGGCAGTAAAATCGAAGGTATCGGCCGCCCACGCGTGGAGCCGTCGTTCATTCCGGACGTGGTGGATGAGATGTTACGTGTGCCGGATGCTGCCAGTATCGCCACCGCGCACTGGCTGGAAACGCAGTTGGGTCGTAAAGTGGGCGCCTCAACCGGCACCAATATGTGGGGAACGCTGCAACTCGCGGCCCGTATGCGCGATGCCGGAGAAACCGGTTCTCTCGTGACGTTGCTGTGCGACAGCGGCGAACGTTATCTCGACACCTACTACAACCCGCAATGGGTCAGCGCACATATCGGCGATTTAGCGCCGTGGCAGGCGGAACTTGCCGGGATGCTGAACGTCCGCTAAGCCCGTATAAAAAAAGCCAGACAATGAGTACTCATGTCTGGCTTGCTGGAAGGGATCTCTCATTCGGGGGAATAAGGTAGATGTGGATTATCCAGCCAATGTGTTAAATAGTGAGAGACTGCCTGATTACGGCAATGCCCAATCACCGATAAATGAGGTAGCTCGGCAATCAACTGCGGCATGGCGTTACCCATGATCAAACCGCGCCCGACGCTCCCCAGCATTTCGCGATCGTTCATGGCATCGCCAAACGCCATACACTCCGCCAGGGTAAAGCCCAGATGATTGCTCAGTACCGTCAGGGCGGCGCCTTTATTGCAGCCCAGAGGTAAAACTTCCAGGCAATCGACCGCGGAAAAGCAGAGGTTTGCCCGCTCGCCCAGCGCGTCGTTTAATTGAATACGAAGCCGGATCAGGGAGTCGTGATCGCCACAGAAACAGATCTTCGTCACCTGATGAGCCGGGATCCGTTTGACATCCACAATCTGATACCGAAAACCGCTATAGACATGCGCGTGCAACATCGACGGGATTTCCGCTCCCGTGAACCAGCCGTTGTCATTGAAAATATGCATGCTGGCCTGCGTGTCCCACGCCTGATGCAGCACAATATCCGCGATGTCCGGGTCAAGATCCTGGCGATGCAAAACCTCGCCCTCCAGCGAATGAACGCGCGTGCCGTTACCGGTTATCAGGAAGGCTTCCAGCGAAAACGAGCCCAAAATATGCTGCATCTCCAGCACATGTCGCCCCGTCGCAAAGGTCAGGGTAATGTCGCGTTCACGCAATCGCGCCAGAGTTGAAAGGGTTTCATCGCCCAAATGGTGGTTTGGCATCAGTAGCGTGCCATCCATATCAAATGCTGCCAGACGAGCCATCTCTTTCTCCACTCTGTGACACGGTTAACTTGTGGTTCAGTATCACCTGAGATATACGGAAGTAATAGTGAATAGATAAAAGGAATTGTTCCGGGTTTATGCGACTGCTTAATCGACTCAAACAATACCAGCGCCTCTGGCAACCTTCCGCTGGCGAACCTCAGTTTGTTACCGTGAGCGAACTGGCTGAACGCTGTTTTTGCAGCGAACGTCATGTACGAACACTGCTTCGCCAGTCGCAGGACGCAGGATGGCTGACGTGGGAGTCGCAGTCCGGGCGGGGTAAACGCGGGCAACTCCGCTTTTTGGTCACGCCGGAATCATTGCGCAATACCATGATGGAGCAAGCGCTGGAGAAAGGGCAGCAACTCAATGTGCTGGAGCTGGCGCAACTGGCGCCAGGCGAACTGCGCACAATGTTGCAACCGTTTATGGGCGGGCAATGGCAAAACGATACGCCGACGCTACGTATTCCCTATTATCGCCCGCTTGATCCACTCCAACCGGGATTTCTCCCCGGGCGCGCGGAACAACATCTCGCCGGGCAGATTTTTTCCGGATTAACCCGTTTCGACAGTCATAATCAGCGCCCGTGTGGCGATCTGGCGCATCACTGGGATGTCTCCCCCGACGGTTTACGCTGGGATTTTTATATTCGCTCTACGCTCTACTGGCATAATGGCGATGTGGTGGCAACCTCGCAGCTACATGAACAACTGCTGATGCTGCTCAACCTCCCGGCGCTCAATAAGCTGTTCATTAGCGTGAAGCGTATTGAGAAAAGCCACCCGCAATGTCTGACGTTCATTCTGCATCGACCTGATTACTGGCTGGCGCACCGCCTGGCGAGCTACTGCAGCCGTCTGGCGCATCCACAATTACCACTGGTCGGTACAGGCCCTTTTCGGCTGGCATTATTTACGCCGGAGCTGGTTCGCCTTGAAAGTCACGACCATTTTCATCGGAGCCACCCGCTGCTAAAGGCAGTTGAATACTGGATAACACCGCAGCTTTTTGCACAAGACCTGGGAACCAGTTGCCGTCACCCGGTGCAGATAGCGATCGGGAAACGTGAAGAACTGACCACGCTCACTCAGGTAAGTAGCGGAATCAGCCTCGGATTTTGTTATTTAACCCTCAAGAAAGGGCCGGGGCTGAGTCTGCAACAGGCGAGAAGATTGGTGGATATCATCCATCACACATCGCTCCTGCAAACGCTGCCTGTTGATGAAAATTTGATTACGCCAAGCCAGGCGTTGCTGCCCGACTGGAGCATACCCCAGTGGGAAGGTCTGGATGAGGTAGAACTGCCGGAAAGACTCACGCTGGTCTACCATCTGCCCGTTGAACTGCATACCATGGCAGAACAGCTCAAACACTATCTGTCCGCGCTCGGCTGCGAATTAACGCTTATTTTTCATAACGCTAAGAACTGGGACAACAGCGCTATTCTGGCATATGCCGATTTGATGATGGGCGACCGACTCATTGGCGAAGCGCCAGAGTACACGCTTGAGCAATGGCTACGCTGCGATCAGCTATGGCCGCATGTCTTAGACGCGCCCGCCTTCTCCCATCTACAGGCAACGCTGGATGCGCTACAGGTTCAACCCGACGAAAAAGATCGTAATGCTGCACTTGCGCAGGTGTTCGCAAATCTGATGAATGATGCCACGCTCACACCACTCTTCAATTATCACTATCGCATTAGCGCACCGCCGGGCGTCAATGGAGTCCGGTTGAACGCACGAGGCTGGTTTGACTTCACCGAAGCATGGCTGCCGCCCCCTCGTCATGAAGAAGCTGGTCGGCGTCCTCCTCAGACGCTACCATAGCGTTTTATCATTTGTCTGGATAAGCCATGAAACGTGCCGTCGTAGTATTCAGTGGGGGTCAGGACTCCACAACCTGCCTGGCGCAAGCACTACATCAATATGATGAAGTCCATTGCGTCACCTTTGATTATGGTCAGCGCCATCGCGCTGAGATTGATGTCGCACGTGACCTGGCTTTAAAACTCGGTGCCCGTTCGCACAAAGTGCTCGATGTCACGCTACTGAACGAACTGGCGGTCAGCAGCCTGACTCGCGACAACATTCCGGTGCCGGACTACGAACCGGACGCGGATGGCATTCCCAACACCTTCGTGCCTGGGCGCAATATCCTGTTTTTGACGCTGGCGGCCATCTACGCCTACCAGGTAAAAGCCGAGGCAGTGATCACCGGTGTGTGTGAAACGGATTTCTCCGGTTATCCCGATTGTCGCGATGAGTTTGTCAAAGCGCTAAATCACGCGGTTAGCCTGGGGATGGCAAAGGATATCCGCTTTGAAACGCCGTTGATGTGGATTGATAAAGCCGAAACCTGGGCGCTGGCCGATTACTGGGGCAAACTGGAACTCGTCCGTCAGGAGACGTTGACCTGCTATAACGGGATCAAAGGCGACGGCTGTGGACACTGTGCCGCCTGTACCCTGCGAGCGAACGGACTGACCCACTATCTGGCAGATAAACCCGCAGTCATGGCGGCGATGAAGCAAAAAACCGGACTGAAGTAATTTCTCCCGGTTTTGCCAGGTGACGGCGTAAACACCTTATCCGGCCTACTCGTTACGCAAGATGAACATGTAGGCCTGATAAGCGCAGCGCCATCAGGCAATAAGACGTTACTGAACCATCTGTTCCAGTTTTTCGCGTAACTCGCCTTCCAGCGGCAGCGCTTTCTGCGTTTTCAAATCAATACATACAAACGTAATCTGCGCATCCGCCACGACTTGCCCTTCTGGCTCCAACGTAATGACCTGACTTAACACACCGCTCTTCCCGTTGATTTGTTGCACCTGACTGGTCACGGTCAGCAAGTCACTCAGCACCGCCGGGCGACGGTAGTTAATATTGATGTTTACCACCACAAAAGCGATGTTATGGGCCGTCATCCACTGAAAGCTGTCGCTGTTTTCCAGGCCGTCCCAGCGCGCCTCTTCCAGAAACTCAAGATAGCGGGCATTGTTGACATGCTGATAGACATCAAGATGATAACCACGGACTTTAATCTGTGTTTGCATAGCGCAGAAACCTTAGTGTGTTTTTATGGGTAAGATGACTGTATAGAGGCCACAACTGGTATGACCTCTATAGCATGGCAAATTTTTGCCACTACGCAAGTTATTAAAGTGTTAAAACCGCCAGGTTACGTTCCACCAGCGAACTCCCCATCCCTGGCACCTGTTTTAAATCATCAACGGTTTTAAACGGGCCGTACTCTTCCCGGTAGCTGACGATAGCCTGCGCCTTTTTCAACCCAACACCATTCATTGCCCGCGCTAACGCCTCTGCTGAAGCGGTATTGATACTCACCCTGGTACCCTCTTCATCGCTGGCTTTCGCAGGGGCTGACGCTTTAGTTTGCGCCGTAGCAGGTGCTTCAGCCTTGGTTTGTACAGCCGGATTTTTTGCCGCTGACTCAGCGGCAAGCGAGCTGCCTGTCACGCCAGTACAGGTCAGGGACAGCGCTACCAGCAAAGTTTTGATTCCACGTTTCATACTGTTTCTCCTTGTTTATTAACAGCGAAGCCACGATAACGGCACGAAGAAACAGGTACAAACGACAAATATCAGAAATGGAAAAGGCCGCGAAAGCGGCCTTTGGGGATTACAATTTTTTGCAAGTTTTTGCGAAGCGTCTCGATTACTGCTGCTGTTCCAGCGCATCACCCACTTTAATTTTCGCCGCTTTACGCAGGTTACTCATCAGTGCTTCAAAGACAATTTGCGCATTGTTCTGGGTGATCCCCTGAACCATCGCTTTTTTCTGTTCTTCCGGCATTGAACCCGCTTTCACTGCATCCAGCGCCAGCAGAACCACGTTACCCTGCATGTCATTGGCAACACCGTAGACAGGCTTATCTTTCGCTGGCAGGCTCAGACCAAACGCAGCCTGGCTCACCGGATCCTGACCCGTACGGCTCAGCGTTTTAGACTCACCAAAGCTCAGACCCGCCGCTTTCATCGCCTCATCGCCTTTACCGGCTTTCAGCTCAACCAGCAGTTTGTCGGCATCCAGCTTCGCCTGTTGCACCGCTTTGTTGTGCTTAACCAGCGCAGTCACCTGCTCCTTCACTTCAGCCAGCGGTTTAACCGCTTCTGCTTTGTGCTCAGCAACACGCAGTATGAAAGCACGATCGCCATCAACGGTGATAACGTCGGAGTTGTTCCCCGGCGTACCGTTCTGCCCCACCAGGCCACCGTGAAAGATCGCATCAGAAACCGGTTTGAAATTCAGTTCTTCCGGCAAGCTGTCGTGACTAAACCAACCGGTCATAACTGCTTTCATGCCAGCGGCCTGTTCTGCGCCCGCCAGAGATTCGTTGTCATTGCTCGCCGCATCGCTCACTTTCTGCTGCAACGCATAGTACGCATCCAGTGCTTTTTCTTGCTTCACTTTCGCGGCAATGTCGTCGCGCGCTTCGCTCAGCGGTTTGACTTTTGCAGGCTGGACGTCATCCAGACGAGCCACCAGATAACCGACAGACGATTTGATGACACCGGACAACTGGCCTTTTTCTTTCAGGCCGGCATTTTTCAGCTCATCTGGCGTCGTGGCGTCTTCCAGCCACCCCATATCGCCACCGTTACGGGCCGAAATGATGTCAGCGGATTTCTCTTTCGCCAGGGCAGCAAAATCACCGCCTTTGTTCAGCGCATCCAGTACTGCTTTCGCGTCATCTTCCGTTTTAGTCTGAATGATGCTGTAACGGTTACGCTGCGGCTGAGTGAACTGATCCTGGTGCTGGTCATAATATGCCTGGATATCGGCATCGCTGGCCGTCTCCTGCATCGCTGCGGCATCCAGTTTGATATAGCTCACGCGGAACTGCTCCGGCGTCATAAAGCTATTTTTATTCTGCTCGTAGTAGCTGGAAACTTCCTGATCGGTCACCTGCTGCTTCGCCGCCAGGGCATTCACATCGATCGTTGCTTCACGAACGACACGCTGCTGGGCAACCAATTCCGCCAGTTCGTTAGTTTCGCCTTTCAGCATAAACTCAGTGCCTGCAACGCCGTTGATCACCTGTTGCGTCGTCAGTTGGTTACGCAGCGCCTGGGCGTATTGATCGGCCGTCATTCCCATTTTGTTAACAATCGCGTTATAGCGGTTGTTATCAAATTTACCGTCGACCTGGAAGGCTGGCGTGGTAAAGATAGCCTGCTTGACCTGCTCATCGCTGATGTTCAGTTTGAGTTCGCGTGAATACTGGTCCAGCAGCGCTTCGTCGATAAGACGGTTCAGCGTCTGCTGACGCAGCGTTTTCATGTAGCTTTCGTTCGCTGCCAGTTCAGAGAACTGCTCGCCTAACTGTTGCTGCATGCGGTTGCGTTCATTGTTAAACGCATTCTCAAACTGCCCGCGGCTGATTTCCTGGCCATTCACTTTTGCGGCGTAGTTATCGCTTCCGCCAATCAGGTAACCACTCACGCCGGTCAAAATGAACGACACGATAATGATACCGAAAATAATCTTGAGCACGAGACTGTTAGCAGCCGTGCGTAAGTTGTCCATCATGGTGTAACCACACTCCGCTGTAGGTGATGTAAAACCTCACGCAGCATAGCGTTTCCAGAACGCTGCGCGGAAAGACCTATTGTGACAAGAAACGAGGGCAATTGTCAGCCCACAACGTGTAGAAAATCGGTTCAAAAATAAAAAAGGCACATCAAATGATGCGCCCTTGTACTGTCTCCCATCCCCGGAAGGGGATCACGCTTAGTTTACCGCGTCTTTCAGCGCTTTACCTGCACGGAAACCCGGCACTTTAGCAGCAGCAATGGTGATCTCTTTACCTGTTTGCGGGTTGCGACCAGTACGGGCAGCACGCTCTTTAACAGCAAAAGTACCAAAACCTACCAGTGCAACATCATCCCCTTCTTTCAGAGACTCAGTAACAGAAGCAATAATTGCATCTAACGCACGTCCAGCAGCAGCCTTAGAGATATCAGCCCCTGCAGCAATTTTGTCGATCAGTTGAGATTTATTCACTCTTCTCTTCCTCTTTATAATTTATATCGCACCAGAATCCTTCAAAGTGCGACCGCGCAGCAGTTATATCAGGCCTGCCATAACCTTACAACACCCGTGAATGATGGCAAGCCTAATTCAGCATCTAAGTTAGCGATACAAAAAAAGGCTGGCAAGTCCGAAATGGCCTGCCAGCCCTGTTTTTATTAGCGCTCTTTGCGCGAGGTCACTATTTTGCGGTTACAACCTGAATGCCTGAGGGTTCATTTTGCAGCGCAAGCGCCAGAACTTCCTCAATACGTTTTACCGGGTGAATATCAAGATCGGCAATAACGTTGTCCGGGATCTCTTCCAGGTCACGTTTATTTTCGTCAGGAATTAACACGGTTTTGATCCCGCCACGGTGCGCAGCCAGCAGTTTTTCCTTCAAACCACCGATAGGCAGCACCTGACCACGCAGGGTTATCTCACCGGTCATTGCCACATCAGCGCGAACCGGGTTACCGGTCAGACAGGAAACCAGCGCGGTACACATCGCAATACCGGCACTCGGGCCGTCTTTCGGCGTCGCACCTTCTGGTACGTGAACGTGGATATCGCGTTTCTCGTAAAAGTCCGGATTAATACCCAGTTTTTCCGCACGCGCACGCACCACCGTCAGCGCAGCCTGAATAGACTCTTGCATGACTTCGCCCAGAGAACCGGTATAGGTGAGTTTCCCTTTACCCGGTACACAGGCCGTTTCGATGGTCAGCAGATCACCGCCTACTTCAGTCCACGCCAGACCCGTCACCTGACCCACGCGATTTTCGCTGTCCGCACGACCATAGTCGAAGCGCTGTACACCGAGGTAGTCGTGCAGGTTATCGCCATTGATCTCAATGTGTTTCAGTGATTTGTCCAGCAGCAACTGCTTAACGGCTTTACGGCACAATTTGGAGATTTCACGCTCCAGGCTACGCACGCCCGCTTCACGGGTGTAGTAACGAATAATGCCAATAATGGCGCTATCATCGACCGTCAATTCACCTTTTTTCAGTGCGTTACGCTCAATTTGCTTCGGCAGCAGGTGACGCTTCGCAATGTTCAGTTTCTCGTCTTCGGTATAACCGGACAGACGGATCACTTCCATACGATCCAGCAGCGGCGCCGGAATGTTCATGGAGTTAGAGGTCGCGACAAACATCACGTCACTGAGATCGTAGTCCACTTCCAGATAGTGGTCGCTGAACGCCACGTTCTGTTCAGGATCCAGTACTTCAAGCAATGCAGAAGCAGGATCGCCACGCATGTCGGACGACATTTTGTCGATCTCATCCAGCAGGAACAGCGGGTTTTTAACCCCCACTTTCGCCATTTTCTGGATCAGTTTGCCCGGCATTGAGCCGATATACGTACGACGGTGACCGCGAATTTCGGCTTCATCACGCACGCCGCCCAGCGCCATACGGATGTATTTGCGCCCGGTCGCTTTCGCAATAGACTGACCCAGAGAGGTTTTACCTACCCCCGGCGGCCCCACCAGACACAGGATTGGCCCCTTGATTTTGTTCACACGGCTTTGTACCGCGAGGTATTCAAGGATGCGGTCTTTCACGCGTTCCAGACCGTAATGATCGGTGTCGAGGATTTCTTGCGCCTGACGCAGATCTTTTTTGACCTTGCTACGCGCATTCCACGGAACCTGCACCATCCAGTCGATATAGCCGCGCACCACGGTCGCTTCTGCCGACATCGGAGACATCATTTTCAGCTTCTGCAGTTCTGCTTCCGCTTTCTCTTTTGCCTCTTTCGGCATTTTCGCCGCGTCGATTTTGCGTTTCAGCGCTTCGTTTTCATCCGGCGCGTCGTCCATTTCGCCGAGTTCTTTCTGAATAGCTTTCATTTGCTCGTTCAGATAGTACTCGCGCTGAGATTTCTCCATCTGCTTTTTCACACGGTTGCGAATGCGTTTCTCAACCTGCAGCAGATCGATTTCGGACTCCATCATCGCCATCAGATATTCCAGACGTTCGTTGACGTCGGACATTTCCAGCACAGATTGCTTGTCTGCCAGTTTCAGCGGCATGTGCGCAGCGATGGTGTCAGCCAGACGGGCAGGATCGTCAATGCTATTGAGCGATGTCAGCACTTCTGGCGGAATTTTTTTGTTCAGTTTGATGTAGCCTTCGAACTGGCTAATCGCGGTGCGTACCAGCACTTCCTGCTCGCGCTCGTCAATGGCAGGCGACTCGAGGTACTCTGCCTTCGCAGAGAAATGCTCGCCATTGTCCGACAGCGCAGAAATACGCGCGCGCTGTAACCCCTCGACCAGAACCTTTACGGTACCGTCAGGCAGTTTCAACATCTGCAAAATAGAGGCCACGGTCCCGACGGTGAAAAGATCGTTTACACCCGGCTCATCCGTTGATGCTTCTTTCTGGGCGACCAGCATGATTTTTTTATCATGGTCCATAGCCGCTTCCAGACAACGGATAGATTTTTCCCGCCCTACAAATAAGGGTATGACCATGTGCGGATAAACCACCACATCGCGCAACGGCAATACGGGGATTTCAATGCGTTCAGAACGCTCAGGATTCATAGAGCTCTCTCTTAGTTTAGTGTCCGCCAGGTAATCTGGTTATGCGACTGTGTTTCACACAACCATTAACATGTAAGCAGTATATGGGGATGTTTCCCATACATTCAACGGCATGTTTACAGGAAAAATAAAAGGGGGGATAAAATCCCCCCTTTTTGATTAACTGATTGTATGAAATGGCTAATTATTCACCAGATGCTTGCTGCGCTTCTGGCTTACCATAAATCAGCAACGGCTTGCTCTGGCCGCCGATGACGGACTCATCGATCACCACTTTTTCAACATCTTCCATTGAAGGCAGATCGTACATCGTGTCGAGCAGAGCGGCTTCTACGATAGAACGCAGGCCACGCGCCCCGGTTTTACGCGCCATCGCTTTACGGGCGATAGCGTCCAGCGCTTCATCACGGAATTCTAAATCTACGCCTTCGAGATTAAACAGCGCCTGATACTGCTTGGTCAGCGCGTTTTTCGGCTCTTTCAGAATCTGGATCAGCGCTTCTTCGCTCAGTTCGTTCAGCGTTGCGACGACCGGCAGACGACCAATGAACTCAGGGATCAGACCGAATTTGATCAGATCTTCTGGCTCAACCTGCGACAGCAGTTCGCCTTCGCTGGCCTTATCAGACTTCGCTTTCACCGTCGCACCAAAACCAATGCCCGACCCGGTTTCCACACGATGGGAGATAACCTTATCCAGCCCCGCAAACGCACCGCCACAGATAAACAGAATCTTAGAGGTATCAACCTGCAAGAATTCCTGCTGCGGGTGTTTACGACCGCCCTGCGGCGGAACCGCGGCAACCGTCCCTTCGATCAGTTTCAACAGTGCCTGCTGTACGCCTTCACCGGAAACATCACGGGTAATGGACGGGTTGTCTGATTTACGGGAAATCTTGTCGATTTCATCGATGTAGACAATACCGCGCTGTGCTTTCTGCACGTCGTAGTCGCATTTCTGCAACAGCTTCTGAATGATGTTCTCAACATCCTCACCCACATAACCCGCTTCGGTCAGGGTGGTGGCATCGGCCATGGTGAACGGTACGTCCAACAGGCGCGCCAGCGTTTCGGCCAGCAACGTTTTCCCGGAACCCGTTGGACCAATCAGCAGAATGTTACTTTTGCCCAACTCGATGCCATTGCTGGTATCGCCGTTGCGCAGACGTTTGTAATGGTTGTATACCGCGACCGCCAACACTTTTTTCGCCTGCTCCTGGCCGATAACATAATCGTCCAGGTGATTGCGAATTTCATGCGGCGTCGGCAGCGCACTACGCTCACGGTGCGGTGCCACTTCCTTAATCTCTTCGCGAATGATGTCGTTACATAAATCAACACATTCGTCGCAGATATACACGGATGGACCGGCGATCAGCTTACGCACTTCATGCTGGCTTTTGCCGCAAAAAGAGCAGTACAACAATTTGCCCGAGCCATCTTTGCGTTTATCTGTCATGAGTCAAAACCTCTTCTTTGTTCTTTGTGCCGCACACGACGACGCAAATGCCATTCTCAGGCGCAAGTCGCTTATCAGCGTTGTGCCGCCCTTAGATATTATAGCGGCACACTTGCGCCCTGGGCATCAATTACGATGGGTCAAAATCGAGTCGACTAATCCATACTCCACCGCTTCAGAAGCGGAGAGGAAGCGATCGCGCTCAGTATCACGCTCAATCTGCTCAAGAGATTGACCCGTATGGTGCGCCATAAGTTCATTCATGCGCCCTTTCACTTTCAGAATTTCACGGGCATGAATTTCAATATCCGTCGCCTGGCCCTGGTAACCGCCCAGAGGCTGGTGGATCATGACGCGAGAATTCGGCAGGCAGAAACGTTTACCTTTTGCGCCTGCAGTCAGCAAGAACGCCCCCATTGAGGCCGCCTGGCCCATACAAATGGTGCTGACGTCCGGCTTGATGAACTGCATGGTGTCATAGATAGACATCCCTGCGGTAATCACCCCGCCAGGGGAGTTGATGTACAGATAGATATCTTTTTCCGGGTTTTCCGCTTCCAGGAACAGCATCTGCGCCACAATCAGGTTAGCCATGTGGTCTTCAACCTGGCCGGTCAGGAAAATGACACGTTCCTTAAGTAGACGAGAATAGATATCAAAAGAGCGCTCACCACGTGAGGTCTGTTCAATGACCATCGGCACCAGCGCCATATGGGGTGCAAAGTTATCTCGTTCGCCGCTGTATGACATTTCCGTCTCCTGGATAAAAAATGAAAAAACCTGCTGTACCGATTGTAACCTTATGGACGGATTATCAGCTAGTCCCTCTGTTATGGGTACGGCATCGCCATAATTCAAGCATAACAATCTTTTGTTGTAACGCTAACACTGAAACGCTGTTTTCGCACTCTTCCCATGCAAAATGCGTGACAAAAAAAAACCCGCCACCGGGCGGTGACGGGCTTTTGTGCGAATTTCGCGCTATTTAAGCAACGAATTACGCCTGCTGGTTCATCAGCTCGTTGAAGGAAGTGGCTTTTTCAGTCACTTTCGCTTTCGCCAGAACGGCTTCAACAGCTTGTTCTTCCAGAGCGACGTTACGCATGTTGTCCATCAGCTCTTTGTTTTTGCTGTAGAACTCAACAACTTCTGTCGGATCTTCGTAAGCAGAAGCCATCTCTTCGATCAGGCCTTTAACACGCTCTTCGTCAGCTTTCAGCTCGTTGGTACGAATCACTTCGCCCAGTAGCAGGCCAACAACAACGCGGCGCTTAGCCTGTTCTTCGAACAGTTCACGCGGCAGTTCCAGAGCTTGTTTCTCGTTGCCACCGAAACGCTGAGCAGCCTGACGACGCAGAATGTCGATTTCGCTGTCGATCAGTGCAGCAGGAACGTCGATGTCATTCGCTTTTACCAGACCTTCGATAGCCTGAGATTTAACACGGTTACGTACCGCGCCTTTCAGCTCGCGATCCATGTTTTTACGAACTTCAGCACGCAGACCTTCTACGGAACCATCTTCAACGCCAAAACGTTTGATGAATTCTGCAGTCAGTTCCGGCAGCTCACGCTCTTCAACTTTTTTCAGGTTGATAACGAATTTAGCCGCTTTACCTTTCAGGTTTTCAGCGTGGTATTCTTCCGGGAAGGTCACGTCGATGGTGAACTCTTCGCCCGCTTTGTGACCTTTGATACCGTCTTCGAAGCCCGGGATCATACGACCCTGGCCCATTGCCAGTACGAAGTCAGTCGCTTTACCGCCTTCGAATTCTTCACCGTCTACAGAACCGGTGAAATCGACAGTAACACGGTCTTCTGCATCAACAGCGCCGTCTTTATCTTTCCAGGTCGCCTGCTGCTTACGCAGAGTATCCAGCATCACATCAACGTCAGCGTCAGTTACTTCAACAACCGGTTTTTCAACTTCGATTGCATCCAGACCTGACAGCTCAACTTCCGGATAGACTTCAAATTCTACCGCGTAGGTGAAGTCTTCGCCCAGCTTGTATTCGCCCGGAACATAGTTCGGAGCACCCGCCGGGTTGATTTTTTCTTTGATGATCGCGTCAACGAAGTGACGGCTCATCAGGTCACCCAGAACGTCCTGGCGAACAGAAGCGCCATAACGCTGAGCAACAACATTCATCGGTACTTTGCCCTTACGGAAGCCGTCAATACGTACTTTCTTCGCTACGTTGACCAGCTCGCTTTTCACAGCGGTCTCGATGCTGTCAGCAGCGATTGTAATCGTTACACGGCGGCCAAGGCCTTGAGTGGTTTCAACTGAAACTTGCATCTTGTTACCTCAAAAAATCACAGTGCTCGGTCAACTCTACTCCGCAAGCACAGGTTGTTAGCTTAGCGGAACTGGGATGTTCTCTTAATCAATCACATTCCCTGTCGTCAGAATCATCCCGAAGACATTCCGAAAAATAAGACGCCGCATTATAGCGGCATCACTTTTATGAGTCGAGAACGGTTATCGCGCGTTGCTGCGGCTTTTTTCACAATTCCCGGCTAATTTTGGTCTGAATACTGTACTGCGCGTTCAAAATTCAGACAAAACAAAACGGCCCGCAGGCCGTTTTCACATAATCTGTAGCAACATACTGGAAAAGCGTCAGTTGTTGCAAATGCGTTTTTCTACGCGATGCTTCCCGCTCCACGACAGGGAGGCGACGCGAATATCGTATCCTGCAATCCTTCCCACTCCTTAATGGTGTAGGTATGCAGCGCCAGCGCATGTACGGTTGTGGAGAGTTCCGCCGTTAACGTACCGTAAATCATCCGATGACGATTAAGAAAACGTTCGCCAATGAAGCGATCGCTGACCAGCACAACTTTAAAATGGCTTTCAGAGCCTGCCGGAACATTGTGACGATAGCTTTCATCCACAACTTCAAGGAACACGGGTTGGAACGTTGTCCTTAATTTTTCTTCTATTTGCTCACGTATCATCATGAAATATCTCCTCCGACAACGCTGAGATGTCACCCATCCCTTTAAATACTAGCCGCTTTTACCGCTTCCATTACACTCTTACAACAAAAATTTAGCGTTCGTCTGATTTTCTCATTCAAACGTATGAAGTTTACTGACTTACCTGCCCATTTGATGGCCAACAACCGGGGCATTGTGCCGTGTGGGTCAGAAAACCGACAACGCAATGAATTTACATGCGTTGAGCACTTCCCCTCGCCGTTAGCGATGTTATGATGGCGTGAATTTTTTCTATCACGCTTAATTTCTATCACGTTTAAGAGTCACTGAGAGTTCGAACATGTTAAAAAAAATCCTCTTTCCGTTAGTTGCTCTGGTTATGCTGGCAGGATGCGCAACACCGCCAACAACGATTGATGTCTCTCCCAAAATTTCCCTGCCGCAGCAGGACCCGAGTCTGATGGGCGTTACCGTCAGCATTAACGGTGCCGATCAGCGTCCGGATCAGGCGTTGGCGAAAGTGACCCGCGACAACCAGATGGTGACTCTGACCGCGTCTCGCGATCTGCGTTTCTTGCTGCAAGAAGTTCTGGAAAAACAGATGACCGCGCGTGGCTACATGGTGGGACCGAACGGCCCGGTTAACCTGCAAATCATTGTGAGCCAACTGTACGCCGATGTGTCTCAGGGCAGCGTCCGCTACAACATCGCGACCAAAGCCGACATCGCTATCATCGCGACGGCGGCAAACGGGAACAAGATGACCAAAAACTACCGTGCCAGCTACTCTGTCGAAGGCGCACTGCAGGCCTCTAACAAAAATATCGCTGACGCCGTTAACAGCGTGCTGACCGACACCATCGCTGATATGTCTCAGGACACCAGCGTTCACGATTTCATTAAGCAGAACGCACGTTAATTTCTGCCCTCAGGCCCGGCATACGCCGGGCCCGTAGAAGCCCATGTCCAGTCACTATTTACGTATATTTCAGCAACCGCGTTCCGCTATCCTGTTGATTCTGGGGTTTGCTTCCGGTTTACCTCTCGCGCTGACGTCAGGCACGCTCCAGGCCTGGATGACCGTTGAGAACATCGATCTTAAAACCATTGGCTTCTTTTCCTTAGTGGGACAGGCCTACGTTTTTAAGTTTCTCTGGTCGCCGATCATGGACCGCTACACGCCGCCTTTCTTAGGTCGTCGTCGCGGCTGGCTGCTCACCACACAGTTTCTGTTGCTGATTTCAATTGCGGCAATGGGTTTCCTGGAACCCGGCACGCAATTGCGCTGGATGGCCGCGCTGGCGGTTGTTATCGCCTTCTGCTCTGCGTCACAGGATATTGTTTTTGATGCCTGGAAGACCGATGTGCTGCCCGCCGAGGAACGTGGAACTGGCGCGGCAATCAGCGTGTTAGGCTATCGTCTGGGGATGTTGGTATCCGGCGGGCTGGCACTCTGGATGGCAGACCGCTGGCTCGGCTGGCAAGGCATGTACTGGCTGATGGCGGCCTTACTGATCCCTTGCATTATTGCCACGCTGCTCGCCCCTGAACCCACCGATAGCATCCCGGTGCCCAAAACGCTGGAACAGGCGGTCGCTGCGCCATTGCGCGACTTTTTTGGTCGTAACAACGCCTGGCTGATTTTGCTGCTCATCGTGCTCTATAAACTGGGCGACGCCTTCGCCATGAGTCTGACCACCACCTTTTTGATTCGCGGTGTCGGTTTTGACGCTGGTGAAGTTGGCGTGGTGAATAAAACGCTGGGATTGTTGGCGACCATTGTCGGTGCGCTGTACGGCGGAGTTTTGATGCAGCGTCTTTCGCTGTTTCGCGCGTTATTGATTTTCGGCATGCTTCAGGGCGCGTCAAATGCCGGGTATTGGTTACTGTCCGTCACCGATAAGCACATGTTCAGCATGGGCGCGGCCGTGTTTTTCGAAAACCTGTGCGGCGGTATGGGGACGGCAGCTTTTGTCGCGCTGCTCATGACCTTGTGCAACAAATCATTTTCCGCCACTCAATTTGCCCTTCTCTCCGCGCTCTCTGCGGTTGGCCGCGTCTATGTCGGCCCCGTCGCGGGCTGGTTTGTCGAGGCTCACGGCTGGCCAACGTTCTATCTCTTTTCCGTCGTCGCCGCCGTTCCGGGGCTGCTGCTGCTGTTGGTTTGTCGTCAAACGCTGGAACACAGTTGGGAGAGCGAAAACTTTATTCCGCGAACGGAATTTCGCAGAGCCTATAGCCTGGCGTTGCTCACGCTGACAACAGGCTGTTGCTTACTGGTTGTGTGGCTGCTGTTGCTGACAATGAATGCTGCAGATTACACCAATTTCTCGTTCCTGCCTGAGATGCTGGAAACGGGCGTGGTGGTCGCCGTGTGCGGTATTGTGTTCGGCGGATTGCTCGATTATCTGGCGCTACGGAAAACACGCTTGCTGTAAAGAAAATGTTATTTGCCGTTGTAATAACATGCCGTAATTATAACGGTCAAATAACCACCAATTGATAAAAATTATATTTGTTCTTTTGTGCTCAATAGAATTTGGAAATTATTGACAATTTCACCCCCCCTATTTTCCTTACACGATTCAGCCAATGAGTATTTAATTTTCCGTTTTTTAATTGTCCATTTATTGATAATGGATTGTTAATTAATTGTTTTATTTTCACATTGGTTATACCAATTGCCCTCCCTGACTCATCGGATCACCCACTTTCGTTATAACGTCATGTTGCAACAGGTTCTTAAAGTCAATTCAACACACCATGCAACATATGTGACACGTGCGGCAGAACCAGTAACACAGATCCAATGATGTTTACAGTAATGTAACCTTCCCGTAAAATGCCCACACACTTTAAACGCCACCCGGTCCCGTGGAATTGAGGTCGTTAAATGAGACTCAGGAAATACAATAAAAGTTTGGGATGGTTGTCATTAATTGCAGGCACTGCATTACTCAGTGGCTGTAATTCTGCGCTGCTTGACCCTAAAGGACAGATTGGACTGGAACAACGTTCATTGATACTGACGGCATTTGGCCTGATGTTGATTGTCGTTATTCCCGCCATCTTGATGGCTGTTGGTTTCGCCTGGAAGTACCGTGCGAGCAATAAAGATGCGAAGTACAGCCCGAACTGGTCACACTCCAATAAAGTGGAAGCTGTGGTCTGGACGGTGCCTATCTTAATCATCATCTTCCTTGCCGTACTGACCTGGAAAACCACTCACGCTCTTGAGCCAAGCAAACCGCTGGCGCATGACGAGAAGCCGATTACCATCGAAGTGGTTTCCATGGACTGGAAATGGTTCTTCATCTACCCGGAACAGGGCATTGCAACCGTAAATGAAATCGCCTTCCCGGCGAATACACCGGTTGAGTTCAAAGTGACCTCCAACTCCGTGATGAACTCCTTCTTTATCCCGCGTCTGGGCAGCCAGATCTATGCCATGGCCGGTATGCAAACACGTTTGCATCTGATTGCCAACGAAGTCGGTACTTATGATGGTATCTCCGCAAGTTACAGCGGACCAGGCTTCTCCGGCATGAAGTTCAAGGCTATCGCAACAAAGGACCGCGCCGAATTCGATCAATGGGTTGCTAAAGCGAAACAGTCTTCGAACACCATGAATGACATGGCAGCGTTCGATAAAGTGGCTGCACCAAGCGAATACAACCAGGTGGAATATTTCTCCACTGTGAAACCGGATTTGTTTAAAGACGTTATTAACAAATTCATGGCTCACGGTAAGAGTATGGACATGACCCACCCTTCAGCCGAGCACAGCTCACATGAAGGAATGGAAGGCATGGACATGAGCCACGCGGAATCCGCCCATTCAGGGGGTTGAGGAAGATACGATGTTAGGAAAATTAACACTGGATGCAGTCCCGTTCCATGAACCTATCGTCATGGTTACGATCGCTGCCATTATCATCGGTGGGGCGGCCTTACTGGGCCTCATTACTTACTTCGGTAAGTGGACCTATCTGTGGAAAGAGTGGCTAACTTCGGTTGACCACAAACGCCTTGGCATCATGTATGTCATCGTCGCTATCGTCATGCTGCTGCGTGGCTTTGCGGATGCGGTCATGATGCGTAGTCAGCAGGCGCTGGCCTCGGCCGGGGAAGCAGGCTTCCTGCCGCCTCACCACTACGACCAGATCTTCACGGCGCACGGCGTGATTATGATCTTCTTCGTGGCAATGCCATTTGTTATCGGTCTGATGAACCTGGTGGTTCCTCTGCAGATCGGCGCGCGTGACGTTGCCTTCCCGTTCCTGAACAACCTGAGCTTCTGGTTCACCGTTGTCGGTGTCATTCTGGTTAACCTGTCTCTGGGCGTCGGTGAGTTCGCACAGACCGGTTGGCTGGCGTATCCGCCGCTTTCGGGAATAGAGTACAGTCCAAGTGTCGGGGTAGATTACTGGATCTGGAGTCTCCAGCTCTCCGGTATCGGTACGACGCTGACCGGTATCAACTTCTTCGTGACGATTCTGAAGATGCGTGCGCCGGGTATGACCATGTTCAAGATGCCGGTATTTACCTGGGCATCTTTGTGTGCGAACGTGCTGATCATCGCTTCGTTCCCTATTCTGACAGTCACCATCGCGCTGCTGACCCTGGATCGCTATCTGGGTACCCATTTCTTTACCAACGATATGGGCGGCAACATGATGATGTACATCAACCTGATTTGGGCCTGGGGCCATCCGGAAGTGTACATTCTGATTCTGCCAGTGTTTGGGGTGTTCTCCGAAGTCGCAGCAACCTTCTCGCGTAAGCGCCTGTTTGGTTACACCTCACTGGTGTGGGCAACCGTGTGTATTACCGTACTGTCGTTCATCGTCTGGCTGCACCACTTCTTTACCATGGGTGCGGGCGCAAACGTCAACGCCTTCTTCGGTATCACCACGATGATTATCGCCATCCCGACCGGGGTGAAGATTTTCAACTGGTTGTTCACCATGTACCAGGGACGTATCGTATTCCACTCCGCGATGCTGTGGACCATCGGTTTTATCGTCACCTTCTCGGTGGGTGGTATGACGGGTGTTCTGCTGGCAGTTCCGGGTGCCGACTTCGTTCTGCATAACAGCCTGTTCCTGATTGCTCACTTCCACAACGTTATCATCGGCGGCGTAGTCTTCGGTTGCTTCGCGGGTATGACTTACTGGTGGCCAAAAGCGTTCGGCTACACGTTGAACGAAACCTGGGGTAAACGCGCGTTCTGGTGTTGGATCATCGGCTTCTTCGTCGCATTTATGCCACTGTATGTGTTGGGCTTTATGGGGATGACCCGTCGCCTCAGCCAGCAGATTGATCCACAGTTCCACGCCATGCTGATGATTGCCGCTTGCGGTGCCGCGCTGATTGCGCTGGGCATCCTGTGCCTGGTCATTCAGATCTACGTTTCTATTCGCGACCGCGACCAGAACCGTGACCTGACGGGTGATCCATGGGGTGGTCGTACGCTGGAGTGGGCAACCTCTTCCCCGCCTCCGTTCTATAACTTTGCCGTTGTGCCGCACGTTCACGAGCGTGATGCCTTCTGGGAAATGAAAGAAAAAGGCGAAGCGTACAAACAGCCTACGCACTATGAAGAAATTCATATGCCGAAAAACAGCGGTGCGGGCATTGTCATTGCCGCCTTCGCGACCGTCTTCGGTTTCGCCATGATCTGGCATATCTGGTGGCTGGCGATTGCAAGCTTCGCAGGCATGATCATTAGCTGGATTGTGAAAAGCTTTGACGAGGACGTGGACTACTACGTACCAGTCCCGGAAGTCGAAAAACTGGAAAATCAGCATTTCGATGAGATTTCTAAGGCAGGGCTGAAAAATGGCAACTGATACTTTAGCGCACGCGACTGCCCACGCGCACGAACACGGGCACCACGATGCAGGCCAGACCAAAATCTTCGGATTTTGGATCTACCTGATGAGCGACTGCATTCTGTTCTCTATTCTGTTTGCAACCTATGCCGTTCTGGTGAACGGCACTGCGGGTGGCCCGACAGGTAAGGACATTTTTGAACTGCCGTTCGTACTGGTAGAAACGTTCCTGCTGTTGTTCAGCTCCATCACCTACGGCATGGCGGCGATCGCCATGTACAAAAACAACAAGAGCCAGGTCATCTCCTGGCTGATGTTGACCTGGCTGTTTGGCGCAGGCTTCATCGGGATGGAAATCTATGAATTCCATCACCTGGTTGTTGAAGGTATGGGGCCGGATCGCAGCGGCTTCCTGTCTGCGTTCTTCGCGCTGGTCGGTACGCACGGTCTGCACGTCACTTCCGGTCTTATCTGGATGGCGGTGCTGATGGTGCAAATCGCCCGTCGCGGCCTGACCAGCACTAACCGTACCCGCATCATGTGCCTGAGCCTGTTCTGGCACTTCCTGGATGTGGTGTGGATCTGTGTGTTCACTGTTGTTTATCTGATGGGGGCGATGTAATGAGTCATTCTACCGAACATAGCGGCGCGTCCCATGGCAGCGTAAAAACCTATATGACAGGATTTATCCTGTCGATCATCCTGACGGTCATTCCGTTCTGGATGGTGATGACGGGTTCTGCCTCTCCAGCCGTAATTCTGGGGACAATTCTTGCGATGGCAGTGGTACAGATTCTGGTGCATCTGGTGTGCTTCCTGCACATGAACACCAAATCTGATGAAGGCTGGAACATGACGGCTTTCGTCTTTACCGTGTTGATCATCGCCATCCTGGTTGTGGGCTCCATCTGGATTATGTGGAACCTCAACTACAACATGATGATGCACTAAGAGCGGCGAGTATGATGTTTAAGCAATACCTGCAAGTAACGAAACCAGGCATCATCTTTGGCAACCTGATCTCGGTGATTGGGGGGTTCCTGCTGGCCTCAAAAGGCAGCATCGATTACCCCCTGTTTATCTACACGCTGATCGGTGTGTCACTGGTTGTGGCGTCGGGTTGTGTATTTAACAACTACATCGACAGGGATATCGACAAGAAGATGGAAAGGACCAAGAATCGGGTGCTGGTAAAAGGCCTGATCTCTCCTAACGTCTCGCTGGTGTACGCCACCCTGCTGGGTATTGCTGGCTTCATGCTGCTGTGGTTTGGCGCTAACCCTCTGGCCTGTTGGCTGGGGGTGATGGGCTTCGTGGTGTATGTTGGCGTCTATAGCCTGTACATGAAACGCCACTCCGTTTACGGCACGCTGATTGGCTCTCTTTCCGGCGCTGCGCCGCCGGTGATTGGCTACTGCGCCGTAACGGGTCAGTTCGACAGCGGTGCATTAATTCTGCTGGCGATCTTTAGCCTGTGGCAAATGCCGCACTCCTATGCCATCGCGATTTTCCGCTTTAAGGATTATCAGGCGGCCAATATCCCGGTTCTGCCGGTGGTCAAAGGCATTTCGGTCGCGAAAAACCACATCACGCTGTACATCGTGGCGTTCGCTATCGCCACCCTGATGCTGACCCTTGGCGGCTATGCAGGGTACAAATACCTGATCGTCGCAGCGGCGGTCAGTGTTTGGTGGCTCGGCATGGCGCTGCGCGGTTACAAAGTGGAAGATGATAAAGTCTGGGCGCGTAAGCTCTTCGGCTTCTCCATCATCGCCATCACCGCGCTCTCCGTCATGATGTCCGTTGACTTTATGGTGCCGAATTCGCAAAGCCTGCTGACCTACGTCTGGTAAGTCAAACATCGCTTAAAAAGGGCGCTCCGGCGCCCTTTTTTTTTCACATAACAAATTAGTTAGGCACGTAATATTTTCTCATTAACCGCGTATTTACCCCGCCGGCGTACCGCTTTACACTAGTCGCGAATTGTATACAGAGGTGGGAATGAACGATTATAAAATGACGCCAGGCGAGTTGCGCGCCACCTGGGGTTTAGGAACCGTATTTTCATTGCGCATGCTCGGCATGTTTATGGTTCTGCCTGTTCTGACCACTTACGGTATGGCGCTACAAGGCGCCAGCGAAGCCTTGATTGGACTTGCCATCGGCATTTACGGGCTGGCGCAGGCCGTCTTCCAGATCCCCTTCGGATTGCTCTCTGATCGTATTGGTCGCAAGCCGCTTATTGTCGGTGGCCTGGCGGTGTTTGTCGCCGGTAGCGTGATCGCCGCCCTCTCCCACTCTATTTGGGGGATCATTCTGGGGCGTGCGCTGCAAGGATCAGGTGCTATCGCCGCCGCCGTCATGGCGCTGTTATCGGATTTGACCCGCGAGCAAAACCGCACCAAAGCGATGGCGTTTATCGGCGTCAGTTTTGGTATTACCTTCGCCATTGCGATGGTACTTGGCCCGGTCATCACCCACGCCCTTGGGCTGAATGCCCTGTTCTGGATGATCGCAATACTGGCCACCCTCGGTATTATTCTGACAATCTGGGTGGTGCCGAACAGCACTAACCATGTACTGAACCGCGAATCCGGGATGGTAAAAGGCAGTTTCAGCAAGGTACTTGCCGAACCCAAACTGCTTAAGCTCAACTTCGGCATTATGTGCCTGCACATCCTGTTGATGTCTACCTTCGTCGCCCTCCCCGGTCAGCTCACCGCCGCAGGATTTCCCGCCGCCGAGCACTGGAAGATTTACCTGGTCACCATGTTGATCTCTTTTGGTTCCGTGGTGCCTTTCATTATTTATGCAGAAGTAAAACGCCGGATGAAGCGGGTATTTCTGTGGTGCGTGGCGCTGATCCTGATAGCGGAAATCGTGTTGTGGGGAGCGAACGTTCATTTCTGGGGACTGATTGCCGGGGTTCAGCTTTTCTTTCTCGCCTTCAACCTGATGGAAGCCCTCCTCCCTTCGCTTATCAGCAAAGAGTCCCCCGCCGGTTATAAAGGAACCGCTATGGGCGTCTATTCCACCAGCCAGTTCCTGGGCGTTGCGATTGGCGGTTCATTGGGGGGATGGGTCGATGGGATGTTTGACGGTCAGGCGGTATTTTTGGCGGGAGTTGTACTGACGGCCGTGTGGCTGGCGGTTGCCAGTACCATGAAAGAACCACCGTATGTCAGCAGTTTACGAGTCGAAATTCCAGCAGATGTTGCCGCTGATGACGTTCTCAAACAGCGTCTGATGGCAAAAGAAGGGGTGAGTGAAGTGCTGATTGTGGCGAGCGAACATTCCGCCTATGTGAAGATTGACAGCAAAATCACCAATCGGTTTGAGGTTGAGCAAACCATCAAGCCCGCGTAATTCATCATTTTGCCGGAATTACGCCGGATGGCGGCGTTCAGCCGTACCGGGCCTACACATTACGCTAACATTGTAGGCCTTCACGCTGTGCGCCATCCGGCATGATCACTTAGTCGCGGAAGTTTTTAAACTGGAACGGTTGCCCCAGATCGCCGCCGCGCACCAGCGCCATCGCGGACTGCAGATCGTCGCGCGCCTTACCGGTCACACGAATTTCCTCGCCCTGAATCTGCGTCTGCACTTTCAGCTTACTGTCTTTAATCAGCTTGACGATTTTCTTCTGCACGGCGCTTTCAATGCCTTGCTTCAGCTTCGCTTCAACAAACCAGGTTTTACCGCTGTGGATGAAGGTTTCCGGCACGTCCAGAGACGTCCCTTCAATGCCGCGTTTCAGCAGCTTGGCACGCAAAATATCCAGCAACTGATTGACCTGAAAATCAGATTCGCTCAGGACTTTGATCGTCTTATTCGTCTCGTTCAGCTCAAAAGTGGCCTCAACGCCCCGAAAATCAAAGCGTGACTCAACTTCGCGGCTCGCATTATCGACGGCGTTACGCGCTTCCTGAAGATCAACTTCAGACACAATATCGAAAGATGGCATCTTTTCCTCTCCCTCTGTTTTTGATGCGAAGCATAATACCTGCAAAGTTCCTCGACAGACAGCGCTATACTATGTGGAAGAACGCCCGGTGCTGTTGCGGGTGAGGAGGATGAATGAAAATAACCGTATTGGGATGCGGAGCCTTAGGGCAACTTTGGCTTACAGCGCTGTGCAAACATGGACATGAAGTACAAGGCTGGCTGCGGGTGCCGCAACCTTATTGCAGCGTGAACCTCATCGAAACCGATGGTTCGATTTTTAATGAATCCCTGACGGCGAACGACCCTGACTTTCTCGCGAAAAGCGATCTGTTGCTGGTGACACTCAAAGCCTGGCAAGTCTCGGACGCCGTGAAAGGGCTTGCGGCAATTCTGCCGGTGACCACGCCGATTCTGTTGATTCACAATGGAATGGGCACCATTGAAGAACTGCAAAGCATTTCTCAACCACTGCTGATGGGCACCACCACCCATGCCGCAAGGCACGATGGCAACATTATTATCCACGTCGCCAACGGGACAACGCGCATTGGCCCGGCGCGTGAACAGGATGGGGATTACAGTTACCTCGCCGATCTCCTGCAGAACGTGCTGCCCGATGTTGCCTGGCACAACAATATTCGTACTGAAATGTGGCGCAAACTGGCCGTGAACTGCGTGATCAATCCGCTCACCGCCCTGTGGGGCTGCCCAAATGGCGAGCTGCGACAACACCCTGAACAAATCCTGCTGATCTGTCAGGAGGTGGCCGCCGTTATCGAACGTGAAGGGCACCATACCTCAGTGGATGATTTACGCTATTATGTTGAGCAAGTGATTGACAGTACGGCACAAAACATCTCATCCATGCTGCAGGATATTCGTGCTCTGCGCCATACCGAGATCGATTACATTACCGGCTACTTATTAAAACGCGCCCGCGCGCATGGTATTGCCGTTACGGAAAACGCCCGTCTGTTTGAAATGATAAAACGAAAGGAAAGTGAGTATGAGCGCTCAAGCACTGGTATGTCTCGCCCCTGGTAGTGAAGAGACCGAAGCGGTCACCACTATCGATCTCCTGGTTCGTGGCGGTATTCAGGTCACTACGGCGAGCGTGGCCAGCGACGGCTCCCTGACCATCGTCTGTTCGCGTGGCGTGAAACTGCTCGCGGATGCGCCGCTGGTGGAAGTGGCTGACGGCGATTTCGACATCATTGTGTTACCGGGCGGTATAAAAGGCGCCGAATGTTTTCGCGACAGTCCGTTGCTGGTTGAAACGGTCAAACAGTTTCATCGCTCCGGGCGTATCGTCGCGGCAATCTGCGCGGCAGCGGCCACGGTACTGGTTCCGCACGAGATCTTCCCACTCGGCAATATGACCGGATTCCCCGCGCTGAAAGATAAAATTCCGGCTGAACAGTGGCAGGACAAACGTGTGGTATGGGACCCGCGTGTTAACCTGTTAACCAGTCAGGGGCCGGGGACATCTATCGACTTTGGCCTGAAAATCATTGACCTGCTGGTCGGGCGCGAAAAGGCCCATCAGGTCGCGTCACAGTTAGTTATGGCGGCAGGCATTTATAACTACTACGAGTAAATACAAGGCCACTCCAGCGGCCAGCTTAATCTTAATAAAGGAATAACAGATGAAGGGATGTCTGAGCGGAGTGGCTTTATGGCTATTTTCTGGCTGTGTGATGGCGACGCAGTTAGACATTAAGAACCTGAGCTTCAACTATCCTGAGAGCACAGAAACTCAGTATCGTCTCCCCTGGTTCAGCTCAGCGGATAACCCGCAAGCCGCAAAACGCATCAACGATTTTATCTTCTCCCGTTTTCTGAACCAGTTGCCGGGTAACGATCCGCAGGCCACGTTAAATAAACGGGCAAAAAGCGGCATTGATGCTACCGCCTTTCTGGACTACAGCGTCGAATATCGTGACAGCAAAATACTGACATTAAACCTCTTTGCGGAAGGCTGCGGTGCCTATTGCGAATCGTATAATGTTCCACTGAGCTTCGATTTAGCGAGTGGCGCGAATATCACCCTCGACGATCTGTTTTCCCCGGCCACCATTGACCAGTTAAACACCCGCGTCAGAAAAGATATTCGCGCCCAGGTAACCACCTTTGTTGATAAGCATAAGTCCGAGTCGGCAGAGCAAATCAAAGCGGAAAAAGGTGAGGATTTTAATTACGCAGAGTTCTATGCCTCATGCGCGACGTATGAGGGCGGGCTGTACTATGTTGATAATTTCTCGCTCCAGAAAGGCGATCTCGTCTTCATTAATGGACGTTGCAGCAACCATGCAAACCGCGCGCTGGATGAACTCGGTGATTTCACGACGAAAATCGCCGCCGCAACGTTACGCGACCAACTGACCCCCTACGGGAAGTCGCTGATTTCCCCTAACAATGAAAAGCCCCTCTCCCCTGCCCCCTCGCTTAACGGCAAGTTAGTCTACGGCACGTTGGGAAAAAGTATGCGCGTCGTGCTGAATATCACCTGTAATGAAGCGACGGCCAGCGGAGCCTACTTTTATGAAAAATACGGCTCACCTATCGAACTTACCGGTAAATGCGGTACGGAGAATCTTCAGCACTATGCGCTGAGAACGAGCGTTTCTGCTGAAACCGAAGAGAAGATCACGCTGGATTTAAACGATGGCGTCTATCAGGGCGTCTGGGAATCGAACGGGAAAACGCTCCCCATTCGCTTTGAATAATCGTGTCAGATTGCCGGATGACGGCGTAGTACTTCGTCATCCGGCGTGCAAAAACAGGCTATTCGAAGGGAAAAGTATATCCGCTTAGAACCATGGTGCTCCGCTCATGACATTACTGTAAAACAGCATTCTTCCCGCCAGTTCACCCGTCACAATAACGGCTCCCCAGGCGTAAGCGCTTACCCCAACATTCAGGCGGGAAATACCCCATGCGGCAACGCCGATACTGGCGAATAGCTGCCACCAGAACAGAGGACTTGCCGCATCGGCACCCGGCACCTGGAAGCGGATCCACAACGCGCCTGCACTTAACAGAATTCCGATGAGGATCCCCGCTCTGCTTAAGATCGGGGATGCGTTATGCCAATAACCAAACGCCACCGCCACACTCATAAAACCGAGCAGAATCGCCGTTGCCAAAAAACTGACAGGTGTAGCAACCGAAGACCAAAGCGGATGCAGCGCCATTTGATGGTAAACCTGCGACGTCACCAGAATAGATATCAAGCCTACAAGCGCGGTGATTCCCCCCAGAAGGCCAACGGCACGATGTTCAGACTTAAACCAACACAGCACTAACCAGCAGAACATCACACCATTCAACGCAATAAACATCACCACTTCCCGACTGAGCCAGGAATGACCTAGCCCAAAAAGCGAGCGATAAGCGCCTTCAGGCGATCCCAGGTGCGCCAGCGAGGCAAACGATCCCAGTACCGTGATAACCCAGAACCATGATGCCAGCGTGCGGTATTGCATCGCGCTGAATTTTTTTGTGCCGAAATGCTGACACAACGTTAGCGCCAGTACGCCGCCAATTCCCCACTGCGCAAAGACGGTGAAGAAAACCAATGGCAATTCATAATGTTCCATTTCGCTCTCCTCAATCCCTGGGGGGAATAATGACAATGTTGGGCTGACTGATCGTGTGATCGGGCAGGTTGTAGCGTTTTTCCAGTACCGCCCACTGTGTCGTATGTTCCTTGCGCAATTCCGTTATCTCACCAAAACGTAATACACCTGCCGGACAGGACTCCACGCAACGTGGCTGTAACCCCTCGTCAAGGCGTTCGGCGCACAGATTACATTTACTGGTTTTTCCCTCTTCGGGACAGTAAACCGGCGCGCTCCACGGACAGGCCATGATGCACATCCGACAGCCAATGCAGCGCTCGTGATCCTGTATCACAATGCCATCAGCCCGCTTCGTATACGTTCCCGCTGGACACACTTTCATACACTGCGGATCATCGCAGTGATTGCACGACATGCTAATAAATGCCTGGGTGTTGGGCTCATCCGTATGGCATTCGCGAACCCGACGCCATAACACCCCAAGAGGGGTCATATTTTCCGATTTGCAAGCCATGCTACAGGTTTTGCAGCCATAGCAATTCTGCATATCAATAAGAAATCCATACTGTTTCATCGCGATTATGCCTCCCTTCTCACATCCACCAGCGTACTGTTGCAACAGTGTCCATTCCCCAACACTTCCACCTGATCGTTAGTGACATGACTGCTGCTTCCGCCCTGTTGCTCCCACCAACCGTTATCCAGACTCACCACCCCGCGTTTGATATGCGTGGTCACGTCGGCAATTGCCCGATGTTGTCCGCGATGATTGAACACCACGACCCACTCTCCTGCCTGGATCTGACGCTGGCGGGCGTCTTCAGGGTGAATCATCACGTTCGGACGGTTACGCTGAACTTCGAGGATCCATTCGTTCATGCCGTGGCTGGAATGCACACTGCGCGCCAGTTTGCGCTGCACCGCCATTAGCGGATACTGATTCGCCAGCTCAGGCGAACCTTTTACCGACTCTTTCACCTGCTTCCAGGTCACCACCGGCAGAAAATCCTTTTTCGCCCACTCCTCTATGTAGAAGTGCGCTTTGCCCGTCGACGTGCGGAACTGCCCGTCTTTAAACGGGATCCACGCTTCCTCAACAGGACATACCGGCCCTTTTTTCAGCATGTCACGGGTGATGCCCGAGCCGTTAAGACAGGTATCGATGTAGTGTTCAATGGGCTGGTTAAAGACGTCACCAAAGCCAAAACGCTCGGCCAGGCGAGCAAAAATCCAGTAATCAGGTTTTGCTTCTCCTGGGGGTTCCACCGCTTTTTCCATCAGTTGCACATAGTGGCTGCGTACGCCCGCCATTAAGCTGACATCTTCAAAAATGGTCGTGACGGGGAGTACCAGATCGGCATACAGCGCAGACGAACTCATCAGGTTGTCCGCGACCACCACAAACGGCACTTTTTTAAAGGCTTCTCTGACCTGGTTGGTATTTGGCAGTTGCGTCATGGCCCCCAGCGTCATGTTCCACCAGAACTTAATCGCGTGCGGTTTTTCGTTAACGACCCAGTCACCGACTTTGGGAATAGGAATGGAGGGAATTTTGGCGGCATTGGGGGCCGGAGGGACGATAGGCGAAAATTTTGCCATCTGTCTGACGCCACCGGCATCGCAGACCCCCGCCCCGGCCTTGCCGATATTGCCGGTGATCAGCGCCAGGTAAAACTGGCTGGCCGCAACGTAGGTGCCAAACTCGGTTCTCTGCGCGCCCGACATGTTCTGGATAATCATCGCAGGCTGCGTTGACGCGTAATCCCGCGCCAGGCGTAATACCGTCTGCGCGGGTACATCGGTTTCTTCTTCTACCTTTTGCGCCGTCCAGGGTTTCGCCTGTGCCCATACGTTATCAAGCACGGTGGTAAAATCACTGCTGGCGGGCAATTCATCACTCAACAATGCAGGCATGACGCCGGGCGCATCATGGCGTTTCAGGGTCTGGGTCAGCGTATCAAACACCAGATAGCTGTCTGCTTCCTTAGGGTCGGCACGCATCAACTGCTGCTGTTTATCGACCAGGTAAACCGCTCCGGTATGCGCACGCAGGAAGTCAGCGTCATAGCGTTTCTCCTGCATAATGATGTTGATCATCCCTAACGCCAGCGCGATATCTGTACCAGGCACAATCGGTACCCACTCGTCGGCTTTCGCCGCCGTTTCGTTAAATCGGGGGTCGATCACCACCAGTCGCGCGCCGTTGCGTTGCGCCTGTGAGTAATGTTTAAAATAGGCGTGCATGGTGACTGCCGGATTGTTTCCCCAGCACAAGATGTAGCGGCTGTCTGCTATCGTGTCGCGAGTATCGGCATAACGCAGCCCCACCATCGGCATCATAGCGGCGGTGACCGCCGCACAACATAACGAGCCGGCCGTTTTTGTACTGCCGCCGAGATAATCGAAGAACGCTTTACCCATATCATTTTTGATGGAGTCCATGTTCCCGGAGGCGGCTGTGAGCAGTAAACCTTTATTGCCGTCAGTGGCGATTGTCTCTCTGATTTTTTTTTCGATCAGATCCAGTGCGGCATCCCAGCTTATCGGCTTAAATTTACCCTCGCCTTTTTCCCCCGTACGCAGCAGCGGTTGCGTTAAGCGCAACGGGTGATAGACCCATTTTGTTCGGCTAATTCCCCGCAAACAGCACTTCACATTGAAGCCTTTCGTCGCTTCAATTTTCATTAAGCGGTCTTTCCAGACATACGCCGTCAGGTTGCAGTGCAAACATTCCATCGCACAGGTCGACCGGAACGTCTGGTAATCCGTTTGCTTAAGACGAACCCGGGGCAACGGTGAACCGTTAGCCTGGCGCAGCGTCAGAAACGTTGGCACCAGTGACGATAGCCCCACTACGCCAAACCCCTTTAGCAGGGTTCTTCTTTTTAATCGGGTATTGCTTAATGCATCCATGTCCTTGCCTCCATAAAAGTTCACTATTAGTTAATCCAGGTACACCATTGATTAACTTGATACAGGTCAACATCTCACCAATTAGGCGTAGCGCGCTTTTTAAATTGCGAAGGCAGTAAGGATTTCAGCCGCGATGGTATACTCGCGGAGGATAAGAAAAAGAGAACGCATATGGCTGAAACATCGCAAGGGGTAAATTCGGTTGATATCGCCGTCAACATTCTGACGTTTGTTGCCAGTCAAAACGGTCAGGCGCGGGCAATAGATATCGCCACCGGATGCCATCTGTCCAAGAGTCGTTTACATAAGTATCTGGTTTCGCTCTGTCGAACGGGTATGCTGGGACAAAACGAAAAAGGGCTCTATTGCCTGGGGTCAACCCTTCTTCAGATGGCGGGAGATCCGGTGGCAGCACGCGATCCGGTGAATGAGCTTAATGCGCGACTGATCGCTTTTCGCGATACCTTCAACCATTCAACCGGTGTCGTCGTTGCAACCGACGCCGGATTAGTGCTTAAGCACTACAATCGCAGTTTCCGTAACGTGGATATCGATTTTCTGCCCAATACGCCCGTTCCGCTTGATGCCAGTTCGGCAGGGCAAGTGTTCATGAGTTATTCCCACTATCAGCCGCAGAATCAGGCGCAAGCGCAACTCATTAAACGGATACAATCTCAGGGCTATGCGGTGCGCCACAATCCGACGCAAGGGATCCCTGGCGCACAGTCGATTGCCTGTCCGCTACGGAATAAAAATGGAGAGCTGGTTGCGATTGCGGTGACGATGGGATTTTTCAGTACAGAAGCCATCCCGCAAATAGCCGACCAGTTGGTGAGCAGCGTCGCGACGCTTTATTCGCAGGAGTAAACTTACCCCGGCGCAGATGGCCGGGGCAACAAACGGACTACGGGCGATACACCTTCACGTTTTCAAAACCTTGCTCGCGCAGATACAGCGCCTGCAAACGGCTCATCACACCGCGTTCGCACCACAGCAGCCAGGTTTTACTCTGGTCGAGATCGCCGAATTTGGTGCTCAGTTTGTAGAATGGCAGCGACACCACATCCACGCCTTCCACTTTCAGCGGTTTGTCATCCTGCTCATCAATGGAGCGAATATCCAGAATCACATCGTTAGGGCCAAAACCGCTAACGGTTTCAACTTCCACCACGTCCTGCTGGGTCTGCTGCGCAATGTCGCGAATATCGACATTGTTCGCTTCTTCGACCACTTTATCGAGGATGCTAAAGTCGAAGTTCTCTTCTTCGGCTTCAATCTTCGCCTTGATCGCTTTCACCGTCGGGCTTTTCGAGATAACGCCGCAATATTCCGGCATCGTCCGCGCAAAGTCTTCCGTGCCAATCTGGCGCGCAAGGTTGATGATGTGCTCTTTGTCGTAAGAGATCAGCGGACGCAGGATCAGCGTGTCGGAGACGTTATCAATCAAACGCAGGTTGGTCAGGGTCTGGCTGGACACCTGGCCCAGCGCTTCGCCGGTCACCAGCGCCTGTACGCCATAACGTTCAGCCACTTTCGACGCCGCACGCACCATCATGCGTTTAAGTACCACGCCCATCTGGCCGTCATCCACTTTTTCGAGGATCTCGCCGACAACTGGTTCAAAGTTGATCGCCACAAAACGCACGCGGTGCGAACTGCCGAAGCGGTTCCACAAATAGTGAGCAACCTGACGCACGCCGATTTCATGGGCCGCACCGCCGAGGTTAAAGAAGCAGTAATGCACGCGGCAACCGCGACGCATCAGCATGTAACTGGAAACGCCGGAGTCAAAACCGCCAGAAATCAGTGACAGCACATCTTCCTGCGTCCCGATCGGGAAACCGCCGATACCTTCGTAACGCCCTTTGATCAGCAGCAGGCGATCGTCTTCCACTTCCAGATGTACCGTCACATCCGGGTGGGTCAGTTTCACGCGCGCGGACTCAATGTGCTGATTCAAACCGCCGCCGACATAACGTTCGACTTCAATAGAGCTGAAGGGGTGTTTACCGCGACGCTTGACGCGGACGCAGAAGGTTTTGCCTTCCAGTTGGTCGCGATACTGAACCAGCGCCTTCTCGAAGATATCGTGCATGTCGGTGAACGGCACGTCTTCCACTTCGAGAATATGGTGGATACCCGGAATGCGGGTCAGCGCGTCGCGAATCGCCAGACGCTGGTTTTCATCTTTGGCGCGAACCTCGATATTGTCCCAGTGGCGGACAACGGCGAGCGTCTCGTCATAGTGCTTTAAAACGTTACGGATGTTTCCGGTCAAAATTTTTATAAAGCGCAAACGCACAGATTGGCTTTTGATGGTGATTTCCGGGAACAATTTAATGATAAACTTCATGGCGGCAATGGTTCGTTGGCAAGTCTAAAGGACTTGTTATGGGAAAAATACAGCAGCCCACACCTGCGGCTGCATCCAGGGGCGCAAGTATACCACCATCGCGCGCCTCCTGCGCACATTGCGCGTTATTTGATAATTGCCCTGAGTCCGTTACCATGGTGGGGCTAAAAATATTGAGAGTCAGACATTCATTATGCCGAAGAAAAACGAGGCGCCCGCCAGCTTTGAAACAGCGCTGAGCGAGCTGGAACAGATTGTTACCCGTCTGGAAAGTGGCGACCTGCCGCTGGAAGAGGCGCTGAACGAATTCGAACGTGGCGTGCAACTGGCACGTCAGGGGCAGGCTAAGCTGCAACAAGCTGAACAGCGCGTGCAGATCCTGCTGACTGATAATGAAGACGCCTCACCCACGCCTTTTACACCGGACAACGAGTAAGTAAATGGATTTTACGCAGCAGTTACAGGCTTGCGTTGAGCAAGCAAACCAGGCGTTGAGTCGTTTTATCGCACCCTTGCCCTTTCAGAACACTCCCGTGGTTGAAACCATGCAGTATGGCGCACTATTAGGCGGTAAGCGCCTGCGCCCGTTCCTGGTTTACGCAACCGGTCAGATGTTCGGCGTCAGCATCACTACGCTGGATGCCCCGGCAGCCGCCGTTGAGTGCATACATGCATATTCATTGATCCATGATGATTTACCGGCGATGGATGACGATGATCTGCGTCGCGGTCTGCCGACCTGTCATGTAAAATTTGGTGAAGCCAATGCGATCCTGGCGGGCGATGCCCTGCAAACCCTGGCATTTTCCATCCTCAGCGACGCGCCGATGCCGGAAGTGGCCGATCGCGACCGTATCGCCATGATCTCAGAACTGGCGAACGCGAGCGGCATCGCGGGCATGTGCGGCGGCCAGGCATTGGATCTCGAGGCCGAAGGAAAACAGGTTCCGCTGGAAGCGCTGGAACGAATCCATCGCCATAAAACCGGCGCTCTCATTCGCGCCGCGGTTCGTCTCGGCGCCCTAAGTGCCGGAGAAAACGGACGAAATGCACTGCCGATACTCGATAAATACGCAGAAAGTATCGGATTAGCCTTCCAGGTTCAGGATGACATTCTGGATGTGGTGGGCGATACTGCAACGTTGGGTAAACGTCAGGGGGCTGATCAGCAACTTGGCAAAAGTACCTATCCTGCACTTTTGGGCCTTGAGCAAGCCCGGAATAAAGCCCAGGATCTGATTGATGACGCACGCCAGTCTTTACGTCAACTGGCCGCATTATCACTCGATACTTCGGCACTGGAAGCGCTAGCGGACTACATAATCCAGCGTGATAAATAATTGACTACCCTGAGTAATGAATTGCCGTGAACGCACGGCAATTTGGGTAAACAAACGATGAGTCTCTGATGAGTTTTGATATAGCCAAATACCCTACCCTGGCACTGGTCGATTCCACCCAGGAGTTACGTCTGCTCCCGAAAGAGAGCCTGCCGAAACTCTGCGACGAGCTGCGCCGCTATTTACTCGACAGCGTAAGCCGTTCGAGTGGACACTTCGCCTCCGGGCTGGGCACGGTGGAACTGACCGTGGCATTGCACTATGTCTACCATACCCCGTTTGACCAGTTGATCTGGGATGTGGGGCATCAGGCTTATCCGCACAAAATTCTCACCGGCCGCCGCGATAAAATCGGCACCATTCGCCAGAAAGGCGGTTTACACCCCTTCCCGTGGCGTGAAGAGAGCGAGTATGACGTATTGAGCGTCGGTCACTCTTCCACCTCCATCAGCGCCGGAATTGGTATTGCCGTTGCCGCTGAAAAAGAAGGTAAAGACCGTCGTACCGTCTGCGTGATTGGCGATGGCGCCATTACCGCAGGGATGGCGTTTGAAGCAATGAACCATGCGGGCGATATCAAGCCGGACATGCTGGTCATTTTGAACGACAACGAAATGTCGATCTCCGAGAATGTCGGCGCGCTGAACAATCATCTGGCGCAACTGCTCTCCGGCAAGCTGTACTCTTCACTGCGCGAAGGCGGGAAGAAAGTCTTCTCCGGCGTACCGCCGATTAAAGAGTTACTCAAGCGCACCGAAGAACATATCAAAGGCATGGTCGTTCCCGGCACGCTGTTTGAGGAGCTGGGCTTTAACTACATCGGGCCGGTCGATGGTCACGACGTCGTCGGACTCATCACCACCCTGAAGAACATGCGCGACCTGAAAGGGCCGCAGTTCCTGCACATCATGACCAAGAAAGGTCGTGGTTACGAACCCGCAGAAAAAGACCCGATTACGTTCCACGCCGTTCCCAAATTTGATCCTTCCAGCGGTTGTCTGCCTAAAAGCAGCGGCGGCCTGCCGAGTTACTCGAAAATCTTCGGCGACTGGTTGTGCGAAACGGCGGCCAAAGACAACAAACTGATGGCCATCACACCGGCAATGCGTGAAGGTTCCGGGATGGTGGAGTTCTCGCGTAAATTCCCCGATCGCTATTTCGACGTGGCGATTGCTGAACAACACGCGGTGACCTTTGCGGCCGGTCTGGCGATTGGCGGTTATAAGCCGGTGGTGGCGATTTACTCCACCTTCCTGCAACGCGCCTACGATCAGGTGCTGCACGATGTTGCGATTCAAAAACTGCCGGTTCTATTTGCCATCGACCGGGCGGGGATTGTGGGCGCTGACGGGCAAACCCATCAGGGGGCGTTCGATCTCTCCTTCCTGCGCTGCATCCCGGAAATGGTCATCATGACGCCGAGCGACGAAAACGAATGTCGCCAGATGCTCTTCACCGGCTATCACTACAGCGAGGGCCCTGCTGCCGTACGTTACCCACGCGGTAATGCGGTAGGCGTTGAACTGACCCCGCTGGAAAAACTGCCGATAGGCAAAGGTGTCGTCAGACGCCACGGTGAAAAGCTGGCGATTCTGAATTTCGGTACGCTGATGCCAGAAGCGGCCAAAGTGGCGGAGTCGCTCAATGCAACCTTAGTCGATATGCGTTTTGTGAAACCGCTGGATGAAACGTTGATTCTGGAAATGGCGGCTCGCCACGAGGCGCTGATCACTCTTGAAGAGAACGCCATCATGGGCGGTGCAGGCAGCGGCGTCAACGAAGTGCTGATGGCGCATCGTAAACCCGTGCCGGTGCTTAACCTCGGTTTGCCAGACCATTTCATCCCACAAGGCACCCAGGACGAAGCCCGCGCAGAACTGGGACTCAACGCTGAAGGTATTGAAGCCAGAATCAAGGCCTGGCTGGCGTAACTCCCCTCCTCACTCCTGCTATGCTTGAACGATAACCAGCAAAGCAGGAGTGGTATCATGCAATACAATACGTTAGGAAAAACAGACCTCCGGGTTTCTCGCCTCTGCCTGGGCTGCATGACGTTCGGTGAACCGGATCGCGGCAATCACGCCTGGACACTACCGGAAGAAAGCAGTCGCCCCATCATTCAACGCGCACTCGCTGGCGGCATTAATTTCTTCGATACCGCCAACAGTTATTCCGACGGGAGCAGCGAAGAAATTGTCGGGCGCGCCCTGCGGGATTTTGCCCGTCGCGAAGACGTAGTGGTCGCGACCAAAGTCTTTTATCCCGTCGGCGACCTGCCGGAAGGATTATCCCGGGCGCAAATTCTGCGTTCAATTGATGACAGCCTCACCCGCCTTGGCATGGACTATGTCGATATCCTGCAAATTCACCGCTGGGACTACAACACGCCCATTGAAGAGACGCTGGAAGCCCTGAACGACGTAGTCAAGGCCGGCAAGGCACGCTACCTCGGCGCCTCTTCTATGTACGCGGCACAATTCGCTCAGGCACTGGCGCTCCAGAAACAGCATGGCTGGGCGCAGTTCATCAGCATGCAGGATCACTACAACCTTATCTATCGTGAAGAAGAGCGCGAAATGCTGCCGCTGTGTTATCAGGAAGGCGTGGCGGTGATCCCCTGGAGTCCATTGGCGCGCGGACGCCTGACTCGGCCCTGGGGGGAAACCACCGCCCGCCTGGTCTCTGATGAAGTAGGTAAAAATTTGTACAATGAGAGCGATGAAAATGACGCGCAAATCGCTGAACGTCTGGCTGGCGTCAGTGAAGAGCTTGGCGCGACGCGTGCCCAGGTCGCACTGGCCTGGCTACTGAGTAAACGTGGTGTTGCTGCGCCGATTATCGGCACATCGCGCGAAGAACAACTGGATGAACTGCTGAATGCCGTGGACTTAACGCTGCAACCCGAACAGATTGCCGAACTGGAAACACCGTACAAGCAACATCCGGTGGTGGGGTTTAAGTAATGTGGTAATGCCGGTGGTGCTGGCTCCGTGCAAAACTGTAGGCCGGATAAGGCATTTATGCCGCCATCCGGCAATATCTCGCCCGGTGGCGGCTTCGCCCTACCGGGCCTACGCTGACTCCGTGCAAACCCGTAGGCCGGATCAGGCATTTATGCCGCCATCCGGCAAAAATCTCGCCCGGTGGCGGCTTCGCCTTACCGGGCCTACGCTGACTCCGTGCAAACCCGTAGGCCGGATCAGGCATTCATGCCGCCATCCGGCAATATCTCGCCCGGTGGCGGCTTCGCCTTACCGGGCCTACGCTGGCTCTGTGCAAACCCGTAGGCCGGATCAGGCATTTATGCCGCCATCCGGCAAAAATCTCGCCCGGTGGCGGCTTCGCCTTACCGGGCCTACGCTGGCGCCGCGCAAAACTGTAGGCCGGATCAGGCATTCATGCCGCCATCCGGCAATATCTCGCCCGGTGGCGGCTTCGCCTTACCGGGCCTACACTGGCGCCGTGCTAACCCGTAGGCCGGATAAGGCATTTATGCCGCCATCCGGCAAAATCTCGCCCGGTGGCGGCTTCGCCTTACCGGGCCTACACTGGCGCCGCGCAAAACTGTAGGCCGGATAAGGCATTTATGCCGCCATCCGGCAAAGTCTCGCACGGTGGCGGCTTCGCCTTACCGGGCCTACGCTGGCTCTGTGCAAACCCGTAGGCCGGATCAGGCATTTATGCCGCCATCCGGCAAAGTCTCGCCCGGTGGCGGCTTCGCCTTACCGGGCCTACACTGGCGCCGTGCTAACCCGTAGGCCGGATAAGGCATTTATGCCGCCATCCGGCAATATCTCGCCCGGTGGCGGCTTCGCCTTACCGGGCCTACACTGGCGCCGTGCTAACCCGTAGGCCGGATAAGGCATTTATGCCGCCATCCGGCAATATACGCGTTTAAATCAACCCAATCGGCCAGTGATGCCCGATGAAATACAAGATCCCGGCGGAAATCACCCCCGCGACGATATCATCGACCATAATCCCCATTCCGCCATGAACGTTGCGGTCAAACCAGCGGATCGGCCAGGGCTTCCACATATCCAGAATACGGAAAATCACAAAGCCTGCAGCCACCCACTGCCAGGCCGTGGTGGGCAATGCCATCAGGGTTATCCACATCCCGATAAACTCGTCCCACACAATGCTACCGTGATCGTGCACGCCCATGTCTTTCGCCGTCTGATGGCAAAGATAAACACCGATGCAGATCCCCAGCATCACCACCAGAGAATAGAGCTGCCAGGGTAAAAATGTCATCAGATACCAAAAAGGGATCGCCGCCAGCGATCCCATTGTACCTGGCACGACAGGGCTAAGCCCGCTGCCAAATCCTGTCGCCAATAAATGCCACGGATTACATAGCGTTAACCGACTTTTCGCGACATCTTTATGGCGTGGCAAAATGGTCATATCCTTTCCAGTCAAAGGTGACAGGCTCCCCGTCACGCACAAAATTCATGCCTTCCACGTCTGCACTCATTTGTCCGATGCAGGTAAACGGAACCCCGAGCTGGCCAATAGCCACATCCAGCGCGCCGCGGTTAATTTCCGGGACGGTAAAGCATAACTCGTAGTCTTCACCGCCAGAGAGCGCCCAACGCAGAGCCTGATCTGGCGCCACATGACGGGAGAGCGCATCGGAGTACGGTAATGCGTCCACTTCAACGCGGGCGCCACAACCGCTGGCCGTGACGATATGCCCTAAATCCGAGACAAGCCCGTCGGAGAGATCGATAGCCGCGCTCGCCAGATCGCGCAGCGCCTGGCCAATCAAAATACGCGGCATGGGGCGTAAATGGCGCTTCAGCAGATACTCTGCATCTTTCGCCTCTGCCACCTGTAATCGATTCTGTAAAATCGCCAGCCCTGCGGCACTGTCGCCTGGCGTCCCGGTAACGTAGATCCAGTCGCCCGGTTTCGCACTCGAGCGTTTTAAGGCGCGCCCGGCAGGGACATAGCCATGGATACCCAGCGTCATCGACAACGGCCCACGTGTGGTGTCGCCGCCAATCAACTGCATATCGTAATAACTGAGTTGTTCAAACAGGCTGTCACTGAACGCGGCGAGCCAGGCTTCATTCACCTCGGGGAGCGTCAATGCCAGCGTTAACCAGGCGGGGTCGGCCCCCATCGCAGCCAGATCGCTTAAGTTTACCGCCAGTGCCTTATAGGCCAGATCGGCAGGATCAATATCAGGAAGGAAGTGGTTGCCCGCCACCAGCGTGTCGGTGCTGATCGCCAGGGTCTGTTTTTCAGGGATATTCAGGAGAGCGCAATCGTCACCAATGCCGGTCTCGACATCGAGGCGAGAGCTTCTTACACGATCAAAATAACGGGCAATCAGGGAGAACTCGCCGCATGCCATACGTTATGCCTCAGCAGGAAAAAAGAAAAAGCCGCCAGGCAAGCGGAAATATCCCGCTCTTCTGACGGCCTGGAGATTACTTTTTGTTGGGGCGAATCACAGGTGCTGCTTTATCCAGTACGCCGTTGACGAACTTGTGGCTATCTTCGGCACCGAAGGTTTTCGCCAGTTCGATAGCTTCGTTAATGGCCACTTTGTATGGCACATCCTGACGTTTGGACAGTTCAAACAGCGCAATACGCAGCACCGCTTTTTCTACCTGACCCAGCTCTTCCAGCAGGCGGGACAGGTACGGCTTCATCAGACCGTCGAGATACGCGCTATTAGTCGCCACTCCCGACAGCAGTTCACGGAAGTACAGGACGTCAACGTCTTTGACGTCTTGTTCCGCCAGGAACTGGTATTCAACATCAGCGATGTCGTTCTGGGACAACTGCCAGGAGTAGAGCGCCTGGACGGCACACTCACGGGCGCGGCGACGAGCAGCAGGTTTCACGGATTTCCCCTTACAAAAATCAGGCCTTAATGGCTTTCAATACATTAATCATTTCAAGCGCGGTCAGTGCAGCTTCAGCGCCCTTATTACCGGCTTTAGTGCCAGCACGTTCAATAGCTTGTTCAATACTTTCAGTGGTGAGAACACCAAACGCTACCGGGATTTCGCTTTCCTGAGCGACATGCGCCAGGCCATTGCTTGCCCCGCCAGCGACATATTCGAAGTGTGCAGTACCGCCACGGATAACGGTACCCAGCGCAATCACCGCGTCATATTTACCGGTTTTTGCCAGTGCGCCAGCCGCCAGCGGCAGCTCATACGCGCCCGGAACCCAAACGACAGTAATGTTTTCATCTTTTACCTGACCAATACGTTTCAGGGCGTCAATCGCACCTTCAAGCAGGCTGTCATTGATAAAGTTGTTGAAACGCGCAATGGTGATGGCGACGCGAGCGTCCGGGGTAGCAACGTTAGCTTCAATAATGTTCATACTCTTCCTTCGGGTTCATTTGTGGCCCCGCAGGGGGGCGGATTTTATCATAATATTTTGTGCGCTGCTTCCCTTTCGAACCGGGAGATCATGCGCCCACTAAATGCAGGCAAATATCCGGGCCTACATGGCGTATCTCGTTGAATTTAAAATGGGGTGCCTGACTTAATTTCTCAAGCCCCGGCAGTACACATAATCCCCGGGCGTCGCTTCCTAACAGTTTAGGCGCAACATAGACGATAAGCTCATCCACTAATCCGGCCTGTAATAGCGCTCCCGCCAGCGTCGGCCCCGCTTCAACCCAGAGACTGTTAATCTGCTGTTTGCCAAGCTGCATCATCAGCAGGACAAGGTCAAGATGGCCGTTGTGCTCCGGGGTCATGATTGACTTCACCCCTTCCGGCCAGTGGCGATCGTCGCTGTGGGTACGGGCAAACCAGGTTTCACCCGGCTGTTGCACAATACGATGTTCTGGCGTGACACGGTTTTGACTGTCGATAACAATGCGCACCGGCTGGCGCAGATTTTCCTGCGGATAAAGCGCCTGCGTATCCGCGTCCAGTTCATCCCAGCGTACCGTGAGTGCCGGGTCATCGGCCAGAACCGTCGCACTGCTGGTCAGAATGGCATGGCTTTGCGCGCGCAGACGCTGCACGTCACGCCGCGCCTGTGGCGAGGTGATCCACTGGCTTTCGCCGCTGGCCATCGCCGTGCGGCCATCGAGCGAGGCGCCAAGCTTAAGCTGTATATACGGAAATCCCGTACGCATCCGCTTGAGAAAGCCTTTATTCAACGCTTCCACGTCGCTCATCATCAGCCCGTGGCTCACGTCAATGCCTGCCTGTTGCAGACGATAAAGTCCGCGCCCGGCCACCTGTGGGTTGGGATCCTGCATGGCCGCGACCACGCGCGTGACGCCCGCCGCCACTAACGCATCACAGCATGGCGGCGTACGCCCATGATGGCTGCACGGTTCCAGCGTGACATACGCGGTGGCACCTTTGGCTTTCTCGCCCGCCATGCGCAGCGCATGGACTTCAGCATGAGGTTCACCGGCGCGATGATGATAGCCTTCGCCGACAATCTCGCCCTCTTTGACAATCACACAACCGACGTTCGGGTTGGGATGCGTGGTGAACCGCCCGCGCGCAGCCAATTTCAGCGCTCGCGCCATGTAAAACTCATCCAGCATGGCTTAGTCCTGTAGGCGAGCGATCTCTTCGCCGAATTCTTTGATATCTTCAAAACTGCGGTATACGGAGGCAAAACGGATATAGGCAACTTTATCGAGCTTTTTCAGTTGCTCCATCACCAGATTGCCGATCATCTTACTGGGGACTTCACGTTCCCCGGTGGCGCGCAGTTGCGATTTAATATGATTTAACGCCATTTCTACGTCATCGGCGCTGACCGGGCGTTTTTCCAACGCTCTGAGCATACCGCTACGCAGTTTCTCTTCATTGAACGGTTCACGCACATCGTTACTTTTTATCACGCGCGGCATCACAAGCTCCGCGACTTCAAACGTCGTGAAACGTTCATTGCAGACCAGACACTGCCGACGGCGGCGTACTGAAGAGCCCTCGCCGACCAGACGAGAGTCAATAACCTTAGTGTCTACGGCGAAACAGAATGGGCAATGCATACGGCGTCCTGTACCTCAGTGGTTAACGAAATCTATTTTACCCTGAACTGACGTGACAACAAAGGCAGAGCGCTTTTGAGACAAAGGATCTATGCCTTTGCTCACGCAGAGATCTACCATTAGGTTATCCCGACAATGAAGGAAATAATCTACATGGCAAGACGTTACCTAAGAATTCTCCTGGTGGGAAGCCTCTTTAGTCTTAGTGCCTGTGTGCAGCAGAGCGAAGTTCGCCAGATGCATCACAGCGTCAGCACGTTGAATGCAGAAATGACCCAGTTGAACCAGGAAACCATAAAGATTACCCAGCAAAACACGTTGAATGCGAAATCGTCCAGCGGCGTTTACCTGTTACCGGGTTCCAAAACGCCAGCCCGTCTGAACAGCCAGATTGGCACACTGCGCATGTCGCTTATCAATATTGCCCCGAATGCCGACGGTACAAGCCTGACGCTGCGTATTCAGGGCGAGTCCAACGATCCATTACCGGCATTCAGCGGTACGGTGGAATACGGACAACTCCAGGGAACGACTGAAAATTATCAGGAGGTGAATGTACATAATCAATTGATTAACGCCCCTGCCAGTCTTCTGGCGCCCAGCGACATTGATATTCCGTTACAGTTAAAGGGATTGACTGCTGACCAGCCAGGGTTCATTCGCATCCACGACATCCAGCCTGTGACACAATAAACGCCCAAGCGGAGCGCTTTGTTCGCTCCGCAACATTTCCCCGTTCAGTTTTGTTATTCCCCTTACATCGCCCGCACTTTTAGTGAAAATTGGCTACATTCATTAAAGCCAGTACATTCTTATCGCTTAAAGTGCGCAAACGTGAACGCAATCGATTACGTGGATGATAGAACTGTGAAACAAGACAGATTTTTGTGAGCAAGGGTTTTTATAATAGGTTCCGCAGAAACACGAAATATTTAGAAACGCAATTTGCGCCTTTTTCACTCCCGCAAGGGATTTTTAAACAGTGGCATACATATGAAAAAAACATTACTTGCAGCCGGTGCAGTGCTGGCGCTCTCGTCGTCTTTCACCGTTAATGCAGCTGAAAACGACAAACCGGAATATCTTTCAGACTGGTGGCACCAGAGCGTAAACGTGGTCGGTAGCTACCATACGCGTTTCGGACCGCAGATCCGTAACGATACCTATCTTGAATATGAAGCCTTCGCGAAAAAAGACTGGTTTGACTTCTACGGCTACGCGGATGCCCCGGTATTCTTCGGCGGTAATGGTGATGCGAAAGGTATCTGGAACCACGGTTCTCCGCTGTTTATGGAAATCGAACCGCGTTTCTCTATCGACAAACTGACCAATACCGATCTGAGCTTTGGTCCGTTTAAAGAGTGGTACTTCGCGAACAACTACATCTACGACATGGGTCGTAACAAAGATGGCCGCCAGAGCACCTGGTACATGGGTCTGGGTACCGACATCGACACCGGTCTGCCGATGAGCCTGTCCATGAACGTCTATGCAAAATACCAGTGGCAGAACTACGGCGCAGCGAACGAAAACGAGTGGGACGGCTACCGTTTCAAAGTGAAATACTTCGTGCCGATTACCGATCTGTGGGGCGGCAACCTGAGCTATATCGGCTTCACTAACTTCGACTGGGGTTCAGATCTGGGCGACGAAGATTTCTCCGATCTTAACGGCAACAAAGCGCGTACCAACAACTCTATCGCTTCCAGCCACATTCTGGCGCTGAACTACGATCACTGGCACTACTCTGTCGTAGCCCGTTACTGGCACAATGGCGGTCAGTGGAGCGATGACGCAGAGCTGAACTTCGGTAAAGGCGACTTTAACGTACGCTCTACCGGTTGGGGTGGATACCTGGTCGTAGGGTATAACTTCTAATCACCCAGGCACGGTAAGCAAAGCGCCACCGGGCATAAAAGCACCGAACGAAAATAGCGTCGGTGCTTTTTTATTTCTTCTTATCCATCATCGCCTTCAAATCAGCGAACGGATTGTACTTCGCTTCCCCGACATCCTTCTGCGCATCTTCCCCGGCAATGACCGTGGAACCATACAGATCGGCCTCAGTATATTTTGAATGCTCGTGATCGTGACAGTAGAGGCAAAGCAGTTCCCAGTTACTGCCATCTTCCGGATTATTGGTGTGGTCGTGATCCATATGATGCACCGTCAACTCACGCAGGTTCGAGTAGACAAACTCGCGTGAGCAACGCCCACAGACCCAGGGGAAGAGTTTCAGCGCTTTTTCACGATAGCCGCTTTCCAGCCGCGCATAATTTTTAGGGATTATCGCCATGATGATGAAGTACCAGGGTTAACTATAAGGTCATGTGCAGTTTCCCGCGAAGCTGACTTTTTAGCAATCCCGGCGCGACGACTATTTACGTCCTTTCTTCACATTGCACTTTGCGCAAGAAATCACGCAATGAGCGATTAGCGTCTTCACGAAAACGCCGGTCAAGCGGGGTAATCTGCAGGCAACGGTCAACGCGAAAACAGCGGTAATCTTCACGCCGCTCACACCAGGCAATCAACAGCCAGTGCTCTGCCCAGAAGAACATCCCGAGCGGCTGCACGTCCCGCCAACTGAGATGTCCGGCTTCATCGCGATAATGCAACGCCAGTACCTGCTGCGCCGAAACCGCCTGGTGAATGAGATCAAAGGCACTGCGGGAATGCGGCTGCGTACCAAAATCAGGCGCAAATAGCCTTGTCTGCTCAGCCCGGCGGCGACTCTCTTCCGGCAATATCGCCAGCACCTTCTCCTGCGCGGACTCCAGTTCCCGCGAAAGAGAATCCCCTCCCCATGTTTTCAGCAAACGAATGGCCACCATCAACGCTTCTGATTCGCGGTGCGTTAACATCAGCGGAGGCAGATCAAAGCCAGCCATTAAGCGATACCCGATCCCCGCTTCGCCTTCCACCGGTACGCCGGATAATGAAAGGTCGCGGATATCGCGATAGATTGTCCGCTCGGAAACCTCAAGCCGTTCGGCCAGCAGCGCCGCCGTTGTCAGCCGCCTGCCACGCAGGATTTGCACAATCTGAAACAAACGGTCGGCGCGTCGGGTCATTTTCACTCTCTGTCTTCGCGATGATTACACGGGTTGATGGAGGCCAACACGGTTGCCTTCACTGTCGGTAAACAGCGCAATAGTGCCAATGTTCTGCCCCAGGTCGAGCGGCCCAAAGACACACTCGCCGCCCGCGGTAGAGATGCGTTGTAGTGTTGCCGCCAGATCTGCCGTATGCAGATAAATAATAGCGCCCTGCGTCGATGGCGTAATCCCATCAAATTTGGCCAGTGCGCCCCCGGTCGCCGGTTCGTCATAGGGGAACACCGCCAGATCGGCGCAATCCATTTTTTCACGGCGTAACGACATCTGCATCACCGGCTCATAGAACGCAATGGCGCGCTCCATATCCGCAACCGGAATTTCAAACCAGTTAATAATGCTTTTCATGGTTCCTCCTGCCTGTTTGGGTGAGTTCAGGAGAAATCATAAAGCAGGGCTACTGACAGCATACTGTCAGTAGTGAAACCATTTTTACATTCCGCCGTACCCCTCAGCGAAGGCGCTGCCCCCCTGCCATATCACATCGTTGATTAAAGTTTTGTAAATGTGAATCAGTTGCATTTTCCTGCAATTGTCAATGCTACTGATTATCATTTATTGTATGCGCGCCTGCAGCACAGGCGCCTGTTCGGATCACGATTAGTTCCAATTACTCCGGGATAAAAACGATGAATGCTTTGCCCAGCATCAGACTGCACCGAATCACTCTTGCATCAGCTCTGGCTCTCTGTTTCAGCGCCCCCGCGCTGGCCGAGGAGACGTTAACCCTCTACACCACGCGTGAACCTGGCCTGATTCAGCCATTACTCGATAGCTGGACACAATCCAGCGGCGTCAAAGTGAGCACGGTTTATATTAAAGACGGCATGTTAGAGCGCGTGAAAGCGGAGGGTAAAAACTCCCCTGCTGACCTGCTGATGACCGTCGATGCCGGTAATCTCATCGATTTAGTCGAAGCGGGCGTCACACAGCCGGTACAGTCAGACGCGCTGAAGGCGGCTATTCCGGCCAATTTACGCGGTGAAGATAATCAGTGGTTTGCGCTGTCTATGCGCGCCCGTGTGCTCTATGCGGATAAATCCCTGCCCATTGATAACTGGCATTACGAACAGCTTTCCAGCCCGGAATACAAAGGCAAAGTGTGTATCCGTTCCGGGCAGCATCCTTATAACACGGCGCTGATTGCCGCCATGATTGCCCACCACGGTGAAGCGAAAACCGAAGAGTGGCTGCGTGGCGTGAAGGCGAACCTGGCGCGTAAAGCCACCGGCGGCGACCGTGATGTCGCCCGCGATATTCTTGGCGGCATTTGTGATATCGGTCTGGCGAACTCCTATTACGTCGGCCACATGAAAAATGCGAAAGAAGGCAGTGATGCCCGCCGTTGGGGTGACGCCATTAAAGTCGTGAAGCCAACCTTTGAGCAAGGCGGCACGCATGTGAATATCAGTGGCGCCGCAGTGGCCCGCTACGCGCCGAATAAAGCAGAGGCCGTAAAACTGATGGAATACCTGGTGTCTGCGCCAGCCCAACAGCTCTACGCCAAAGCAAACTTTGAATATCCGGTGTTGAAAGGCGTCACGCTTGATCCTGTTATCAGCGCGACCATTGGTGAGATTGACGTCGACAAAGTCCCGTTAACCGAAATTGTGAAATACCGTAAACAAGCAAGTCTCCTGGTTGATAAAGTTGGATTCGATCAATAAGTCACTTCATCTGACAACGTTACGCGGCCTGGTTTCCGGGCCGCAGTCGTTATTAACGCCGCTGCATCTTGGCGCGCTGTTTGTTGCGCTGGGCGTACTCACCCCTATCGTGGCGCTTCTCTGGCAGGCAACGCAGGCTGACTTCTCCCACTGGGATAATCTCATCACCTTTGTACTGCCCTCAGTCCTGAAAAATACCGTGCTGCTGCTGGCGGGGGTAGCGGTAATGGTGGGCGTCATTGGCGTTGGCAGCGCATGGGCGGTCACGGCATGGGACTTCCCCGGGCGCAAAATTCTCAGTTGGGCACTGCTGCTGCCGCTGGCAATGCCGACCTATATTGTGGCATTCGCCTGGCTCGATTTAATGCATCCCATCGGCCCGCTGCAAACATTCATCCGTTTTTTATTGGGATTTGACAGCCCGAGACAGTTCCGTCTGCCTGATTTGCGCTCACTACCAGGCGCCATTATTCTGCTCGGTTTAGTGCTGTACCCTTACGTCTACCTGACGACCCGGGCGATGTTTATTAGCCAGCCTGCGCACCTGCTGGAGGCTGCCCGCACGCTGGGCTGCGGCGCTGCCGGTACCTTCTTTCGCGTTGCGCTGCCGCTGGCACGCCCGGCGCTGGCGGTGGGCATCAGTCTGGCGCTGCTGGAAACGCTGAACGACATTGGCGCGTCAGAATTTCTCGGCGTGCAAACCTTAACCGTCACCGTCTATACCACCTGGATTTCTCGCTCTGATTTGGCCTCCGCTGCGCAAATCGCCTGCATGATGCTGATGTTTATTTTCTGCATACTGACGCTGGAATTTTATGGCCGCAGAAAACAAGGCTTTAGCAGCCGCAGCCTGCGGGAAATCCAACCCACACGCGTACACGGCTGGCGCGGCTGGCTTCTCGGCGCGATCATTTCGCTGCCGGTGATTCTCGGCTTCCTGGCGCCGGTTCTGTTTTTGGTCTGGGAAAGCCTGAAACGGTTAGGTGAAGAAAATCCGCTGTCCGCCTCGTTACTTTCGGCGTTGCAAAACACGCTGACGCTGGCGGGGGGAACCACTCTGGTGGTCGTGTGCGTCAGTTTGCTGGTGGCGTGGAGCGCACGCCACAGCGCCGCAGACAACGCAATGCCGGGATTTCGTCGCGGCGTTATGCGCCTCGCCTCCCTGGGCTACGCGGTTCCAGGCACGATTCTGGCGATTGGATTCCTGACACCGGCGATGGCGGTCGACAAATGGCTGGCGGATTTACTGGAAATTCGCGGCTTGCCGTTGATGTCTGCGGGCATATTACTGGTTATCTGCTGTGCCATGCGTTTCCAGGCGATTGCCATCGGCGCACTGGATTCCGGGCTTGGTCGGATCCCCCCTTCCCTTGAGCAAGCCTCGCGTTTGTTAGGGGAAAATGGCGCAGGAACGTTTGCCCGGGTTCACTTCCCGTTATTGCGCCCGGCGTTGGTCAGTAGCGCATTGTTAGTCTTTGCCGATGCGATGAAAGAGTTGCCCACGACGCTGCTTTTACGTCCGGTCAACTTCGAGACGCTGGCAACGTTGCTTTATGCAGAAGCCGCTCGCGGAACCTATGAGGAAGGGGCCATTGCCGCCTTAATGATTGTTCTTGCAGGCACACTGCCGGTTATTTTGCTGGTGCGTCATCAACTGACGCGCCGCCACTAAAGGAACGACAATGTCAGAAATTGCATTACGCCTTGAGGATGTGCATGTTGCCTATGGCAACAGCCAGCAATCGGTGCTGAACGGGTTTTCAATGTCCTTGCGTAAAGGTGAACTGGCCTGTTTGCTGGGCGCTTCCGGCTGCGGAAAAACCACGGTGTTACGTGCCGTTGCCGGATTTGAACGGCTGCGAAGCGGAGAGATTTATGTTTCACAACGACGCGTCGCCGGGCCGGGCATTCATCTGCCGCCAGAGAAACGTCACGTCGGGATGGTTTTTCAGGAATATGCGTTATTCCCCCATCTGACAGCGCAACAAAACGTGGCGTTTGGTTTACGCCGGATGCCGCGTGAGGCGCAACAGGCCAGAGTGACGGAACTGCTGAGAATGGTGGAATTGCACAGCCATGCCGGTCGCTACCCTCATGAGCTCTCCGGCGGCCAACAGCAACGTATTGCATTAGCCCGTGCGCTGGCGCCGCATCCCGACATCCTGTTGCTGGATGAGCCTTTTTCCAGCCTGGATAAAAAAACGCGCGAGCGTCTCGGCAGCGAGGTTCGGGATATTTTGCGCGACGCCGGGCAAACCGCACTGCTGGTGACGCACAGTGAGCATGAAGCGCAGTTAATGGCTGACCATATTGGTTTTGTCCAGATGGGGCAATATCAAAAGAACAGAGACGCACAGTTCAACTGACAGAAACAGAAAATCGCCCTTCCATCCTGATGGCGCAAAAAACGTCATCACGCGCAGGCAGTAACACATCCCCCTGCAACAATGGTTTCACTTCAGTAAATTCAAACGGATAAGCAAAAAAATCCCGGTCATTTGACCGGGATTTCGATGATGGCGTGAACCGCTGCTTAAGGCAGAATTGACGGCTGATCCGCCCCTTCTTTCTCAACTTTCTGCTGCAGCATGTGTTCGCGTTTCATCCCCAGCTTCAGCGCCAGCGCGGAGGCAACGTAGATAGATGAAGCCGTACCGATAGACACACCGATAAGCATGGTCAGCGAGAAGCCTTCCAGTACCGGGCCACCGAACAGGAACAGCATCAGGATAACCATCAAGGTTGTCCCGGAAGTGATCAAGGTACGGTGCAGCGTTTGGGTCAACGACACGTTAAAGATTTCGTACGGCGTACCGCGACGGATCTTACGGAAGTTTTCACGAATACGGTCCGAAACCACGATGCTGTCGTTCAGCGAGTAGCCGATAACCGACATCAGCGACGCCACGATGGTCAAATCAATCTCAATGTGGAAGAGAGAGAGAATGCCCATGGTGATCACCACGTCGTGCGCAAGAGCGATAACCACCCCCGCCGCCAGACGCCACTCGAAGCGGAAACCAACGTAGACCAGGATGGAGATCAGCGCCGCCAACAGCGCCATCGCCCCGCTCTGCGCCAGGTCAGCCCCGACGCTCGGCCCAACAAACTCAATACGCTTGATTGCCGCGCTCTGATCGGTGGACTGGTTAATGACCTCCAGCACTTTGCTGCCCAACACCTGGCTGCCGCTCTCGGTTTTCACCGGAGGCATGCGCACCATGATGTCGTGGCTGCTACCAAAGTTCTGCACCTGTGGTTCGACGAAGCCCGCTTTTTCAAGCGACGCTCGCATCTGATCCATATCCACGGGTTTTTCCAGCGTGATCTCAATAACCGTACCACCGGTGAAATCCAGCCCCCAGTTAAAGCCGCGCACGCCCATAATCACTATGGCCGCGATCAGCAAAACACCAGAGATGCCGAAAGCCCAGTAGTCCCAGCGCATAAAGTCCCAGACTTTACGGCCATGGTTCAATTGTTCAACAGTATATTCCTGTGCCACAACGCACTCCTCAGATTGACAGCTTGTTGATGCGTTTGCCGCCATACAACAGGTTTACGATGGCACGCGTACCGACAATTGCGGTAAACATCGACGTTGCTACACCAATACCGGTGGTGATAGCGAAGCCTTTGATTGCGCCGGTGCCGACTGCATACAGGATCAGGACTTTAATCAGCGTGGTGATGTTCGCATCAAAGATGGAACTGAATGCACCCGCATAACCTTCGTTGATCGCCTGCTGCACCGAACGCCCGTTGCTCAACTCTTCTTTGATACGTTCGTTAATCAGTACGTTGGCGTCGACCGCCACCGCAAGGGTTAGCACGATACCCGCAATACCCGGCATACTCAGCGTGGCCCCTGGCAACAGCGACATGACGCCGACGATCAGTACCAGGTTAGCAATCAGCGCACTGGTCGCGATCAGACCAAATTTCTTGTAGAAGAAGATCATGAACAGAATAGAAACCGCCAGACCTGCCAGACACGCTTCCAGACCCTGTTCGATGTTCTGCATACCCAGCGTTGGGCCGATGGTACGTTCTTCAACAATCTGAATCGGCGCAATCAGCGCACCGGCACGCAGCAGCAGAGAGAGCTGACGCGCTTCGTTCGGGTTGTCGATGCCGGTAATACGGAAGCTGTTGCCCAGGCGAGACTGGATGTTGGCGATGTTGATCACCTCTTCCTGCTTCACCAGTACTGAACGACCGTTAGCATCTTTCTTACCGCTGTCTTTGTACTCCACAAACAGGGTCGCCATCGGTTTACCGATATTGTCCTTGGTGAAGTTAGACATGATGTTGCCACCCGCGCTATCCAGCGAGATGTTAACCTGCGGCTGGTTGTATTCGTCCTGGCTGGAAGTGGAGTCGGTGATATGGTCACCGGTCAGGATCACGCGTTTGTACAGCACAATAGGCTGACCTTCGCGGGTCTGTTTCACTTCGGAATCACCCGGTACACGCCCGGAAGTGGCAGCAGACTGGTCTACGTTGGTGTTGACCAGACGGAACTCCAGGGTCGCGGTGGCGCCCAGAATCTCTTTCGCACGCGCGGTATCCTGAATACCCGGCAGTTCAACGACGATGCGGTCTGCACCCTGACGTTGTACGACTGGCTCAGCAACACCCAGTTGGTTAACACGATTACGCAAGATATTGATGTTCTGCTGCACCGCATATTCGCGGGCTTCGCTCAGGCGAGCATCAGTCATTACCGCACGCAGCGCATTGCTACCCTGGCCTGTGATCACCAGATCGCGATGGCGTGGCGTCAGATAAGCGATCGCCTCATCGCGGGCCTTGTCATCACGGAACGTGATGCTCAGACCGTATTTGTCTTCTTTGCGTACAGTCGTATAAGGAATGCCTTTATCGCGCAGTTCGCTGCGCAGGCTATCGATATTTTGCTCCTGCAGCTTACCCAGTGCGGTGTCCATATCCACTTCCATCAGGAAGTGAACGCCGCCACGCAGGTCAAGACCGAGTTTCATCGGTTCTGCGTGAATAGCAGCCAGCCAACGCGGGGTCGCTGGAGCAAGGTTTAGCGCCACGACATATTTATCACCCAGCACGCCCATCAGCGCTTCACGTGCGCGCAGTTGGGTGTCGGTGGAGTCGAAGCGCGCAAGAATAGCGCCCTCTTCCAGTGCCACAGACTTAGCAGTAATTTTTTCTTCTTGTAACGTTTTCTGGACCTGGATCAGCGTTTGCTCACTGGCGGCGACACCGCGCGCGCCAGTGATTTGAACAGCCGGATCCTCACCATACAGGTTGGGAAGTGCGTAAAGCAGGCCGACGACAATCACGACGACCAGCATAATGTACTTCCACAAAGGATAACGGTTTAACACGGCAGTTCCCTTTGGGAAAACAATAAATTACAGCGCCTTCATGGTGCCTTTCGGCAGAACGGCAGCTACGAAGTCACGTTTGATAACCACTTCAGTGGTGTCGTTCAGCGCGATAACAATGTAGCCAGACTCAGCTACTTTGGTCACACGACCCACCAGGCCACCATTGGTCAGCACTTCATCGCCTTTCGCAATGGAGCTCATCAGATTTTTGTGTTCTTTGGTACGCTTCTGCTGTGGGCGAAGGATCATGAAGTAGAAAATCAGACCAAACACCACCAGCATCAGAATCAGAGACATCGGGCTGCTCTGCGCCGGAGCACCTGTTGCCGCTACCGCATCAGAAATAAAAAAGCTCATTCAAATTCCCTCATTATTAAAATTAATCAACGTTCAAAGGTGGAACAGGTCGACCCTGGCGTTGGTAAAAATCGGTCACGAAGCTCTCTAATTTACCCTCTTCAATAGCCTTACGTAAACCCGCCATCAAACGCTGGTAGTAACGAAGGTTATGAATGGTATTGAGTCGTGCGCCCAATATTTCATTGCAACGGTCAAGATGATGCAAGTAAGCGCGCGAATAATGGCGACAGGTATAGCAATCACACTCGGCATCGAGTGTGCTGGTGTCGCTTTTATGCTTCGCATTACGAATTTTCACCACGCCGTCAGTCACGAACAAGTGACCGTTACGGGCGTTTCGCGTTGGCATCACGCAGTCAAACATATCGATACCACGACGCACGCCTTCAACCAGATCTTCTGGTTTGCCGACGCCCATCAGGTAACGCGGTTTATCCGTCGGGATTTGCGGGCAAACATGCTCCAGAATACGGTGCATATCTTCCTTTGGCTCACCCACAGCCAGACCGCCGACAGCGTAGCCATCAAAGCCGATATCTACCAGACCTCTGACGGAGATATCACGTAAATCTTCGTAAACACTGCCCTGAATGATGCCAAAAAGCGCATTTTTATTGCCAAGGCCGTCAAAACGGTCGCGACTACGCTTCGCCCAACGCAAAGACATCTCCATGGAGCGTTTAGCATAGTCCCAGTCAGCCGGATACGGCGTACATTCGTCGAAAATCATCACGATATCGGAACCGAGATCGTATTGAATCTCCATAGACTTTTCAGGATCGAGGAAAATCGGATCGCCGTTGATCGGGTTGCGGAAGTGTACGCCTTGTTCGGTTATCTTGCGAATATCACCCAGACTGAACACCTGGAAACCGCCGGAATCGGTGAGGATTGGGCCTTTCCACTGCATAAAATCGTGCAGATCGCCGTGCAGTTTCATGATTTCCTGGCCCGGGCGCAGCCACAGGTGGAAAGTGTTGCCGAGGATAATTTGTGCGCCAGTGGCTTCAACTTCTTCCGGCGTCATCCCTTTGACGGTGCCGTAAGTGCCAACAGGCATAAATGCAGGCGTTTCTACCACGCCACGATCAAACACCAGGCGGCCACGGCGAGCCCGTCCGTCGGTAGTATCAAGTTCAAATTTCATTTTTTCTCCAGCGTCAGAAAAACAGTCCGACGTTTTCATACGGTGTCGCGGAGTCAGTCCCCGACACGCTCATTCAAAGCCTGCGGATTGTACGTGATAAACATGGCATCACCGTAACTAAAAAAGCGATATTTTTGTTCTACTGCGGACTTGTATGCATTCATGGTGTGCTGATAACCGGCAAACGCCGACACCAGCATAATCAGTGTCGATTCAGGCAGATGGAAGTTAGTCACCAGCGCATCAATCACTTTGTATTGATAACCTGGATAAATAAAAATCTGCGTATCGCCGAAAAACGGTTCGATGAGGTCGTTGTTGGACGCCTGCGCTGCGCTTTCCAGTGAACGCACGGACGTCGTCCCCACCGCAATCACCCGGTTACCGCGCGCTTTCGCGGCCAGCACCGCATCCACAACGTCTTGCGGCACTTCGGCGTATTCGGAGTGCATGATGTGGTCTTCAATGGTGTCCACACGCACCGGCTGGAACGTCCCGGCACCGACATGCAGCGTGACGAACGCCATCTCAATACCTTTGTCACGCAGTTTGGCGAGCAGAGGGTCGTCAAAATGCAGACCTGCGGTTGGCGCCGCAACCGCGCCGGGCTTTTCACCGTAAACCGTCTGATACAGCTCGCGGTCGGCGTCTTCATCCGGGCGGTCAATGTACGGCGGTAACGGCATATGACCGATGGTATTGAGGATATCCAGAACCGGACGTTCGTCGTTAAATTCGACTTCAAACAGCGCGTCATGACGCGCGGTCATGGTGGCCTTGATGCTCTCATCATCGCCCAGCAGCAATTCAGCGCCTGGCTTCGGCGCTTTAGAAGCGCGAATATGCGCCAGAATACGCTTGTCATCCAGCATACGCTCAACCAGCACTTCAATCTTGCCGCCGCTGGCCTTACGGCCAAACAGACGCGCCGGGATCACGCGGGTATTGTTAAAGACCAGCAGATCGCCAGGGTTGAGCTTATCGAGTAAATCGGTGAAAGTACCGTGCGTCAGCGCGCCCGTCGGCCCGTCTAATGACAGCAAGCGGCAACTACTGCGCTCAGGCATCGGATAGTGGGCAATCAGGGACTCGGGTAATTCAAAGGAAAAATCGGCAACGCGCATGACACTGACTCTGACTAAAATAAGAGGCGGGTAGTCTAGTGCCGGGGCGTTCTCCCTGCAACCTTTACCCCTCTGGATGAACATTAAACCATGAATTTTCTTGCTCACTTACATTTGGCTTATCTCGCCGAAAGCTCACTTTCCGGCAATCTGCTGGCCGATTTTGTGCGGGGGAATCCGCAAGCGAACTTTGCGCCTGATGTGGTGGACGGTATTTTTATGCATCGTCGCATAGACGTGCTCACCGATAATCTGCCGGAAGTGAAAGAGGCAAAAGAGTGGTTTCGCCCCGAAACCCGGCGCGTCGCGCCCATTACGCTCGATGTAATGTGGGATCACTTCCTGTCGCGTCACTGGGCGCAACTCTCCCCGGACTTCCCTTTACAGGCCTTTGTGGGTTACGCCCATGCCCAGGTCAAGATTATCCTGCCGGAATCGCCGCCGCGTTTTGTGAATCTGAATAACTACCTGTGGTCACAAAAGTGGCTGGAGCGTTACAGCGATATGGATTTTATACAGGATGTCCTGAACGGCATGGCCAGTCGTCGCCCTCGTCTTGATGCCCTTCGCGACTCCTGGTACGACCTGGATACCCACTACGATGCCCTGGAAGCGCGTTTCTGGCAGTTTTATCCGCGCATGATGGCGCAGGCCAGGCAGAAAACGCTCTGATATCAACAGATATCAGTAGGTCGGATAAGGCGAAGCCGCCATCCGGCAATTTTCCCGCGGCTACTTACCGGCCCTGCGGGGATATTGATAGGTAAAAGCTCACTGAACGATTGTCAGCGCCTCTTTGTCTTATTGCCGAACACTCTCTATACTGGCCCGCGTTGCGTTCCAAAAACCCTTAACTTTGCAGGAGAATTATATGGTACTGGTTACTCGTCAGGCTCCGGATTTCACAGCAGCTGCGGTACTGGGTAGCGGTGAGATTGTTGATAACTTCAACTTCAAACAGCACACCAACGGTAAAACGACCGTTCTGTTCTTCTGGCCGATGGATTTCACCTTCGTTTGCCCGTCAGAACTGATCGCGTTCGACAAACGTTATGAAGAATTCCAGAAGCGCGGCGTTGAAGTGGTTGGCGTTTCTTTTGACTCTGAATTTGTCCACAACGCATGGCGTAACACCCCTGTCGACAAAGGCGGCATCGGTGCAGTGAAATACGCAATGGTTGCTGACATCAAACGCGAAATCCAGAAAGCCTACGGCATCGAGCACCCGGAAGCGGGCGTGGCGCTGCGTGGTTCTTTCCTGATCGACGCGAACGGCGTTGTTCGCCACCAGGTGGTTAACGACCTGCCGCTGGGTCGTAACATCGACGAAATGCTGCGTATGGTTGACGCGCTGCAGTTCCACGAAGAGCACGGTGATGTTTGCCCGGCGCAGTGGGAAAAAGGGAAAGAAGGGATGAACGCCTCTCCGGACGGCGTTGCAAAATACCTGACCGAAAACGTCTCCAGCCTGTAATTGGCATGAATTAAGAAAAGGCTCGCCACGGCGAGCCTTTTTTATTGTGTTACGCCGCGTCGCCCTTCTTCACTTCACGCCAAATTCGCCACGCCATTGTCAGCAGCACCGCCACGCCAAGAATTAACGCTCCCCAGACCAGCACTGTTTTCCACAGACGCTGTTGTTCAGCCGCTGAGGTCGCCGTTAACCGTTCTTCGCCGCCCAGAACCACGCGGGTATGCGGATTAACCTGCGGCAGAGCGTCAATCTTCTGCCTTTCACCCAGCGCTTTCGGGATCAGCATATCCATGCTGACATCCGCCTTGACTGCCGCCCCGTTTCCCCACGCCAGTATGTAAGGACTTGTCCCCTGGGCATTGAAAATCACCTGATAGCTATCGCGAACGCCCCTCACCACCGGGAGTGTCTCCGGTAATTTGGCATTCAGGGTAGTCATGCGAACCGCCTCGACCAACGCACCAGAGAGGGGAATATTGTCAGAAAACTGCCCATCCAGCCAAAAGAGTACCGTCTTACTCAACGGTCGCCATGCCTCTTTTTCGCTGCTACGCCACTCCAGCTCAACCGGTAAGATCCCTTTATTGTCCAGAAGGATATCCAGCGCCGTCAGCGGTTGGGGATGATCCCATCGCCAGATTGCCTCAGCGGGTGAAACTTTACTGCCACGGGCATTCAGCAAGACGCGCTCGGCGGCAGGCGGATTGGAGTCGGTGAGTGCACTCACGCCATTCAGAACCAACGCCGGGCTTTGCGAATCCAGGACAACCAGCAGATAAGCGATGCTATCCGCTGACAGCGTGATGTCGGCACGAAGGGTATCGATTTTCAGTCGATCATCGCCACGCCTGAGATCCATAAGCTGCGAGGCTTCCTGAAGCTCATCCCAACGATGCAAGTCACGACTGTAATACACCGAGGCTTTCCCCTGCCAGTTTACCGCAGGATTGCGCCAGTCCAGGCGCAACCGGGAAATCTGTAGGGATCCCACGCCATTTTCCGGCAGCGTCAGCAGAAAACTTTGCCCAATCTCTTTGACATCGTCGCTCTCAAAGTGGATTTCCAGCCCGCTTTTCGAACGCAGCAGCACCGTCTGCGTACCGCTATCGTCATTCGGTTTCATCGGGACAGACGGTGCATCAAACGCAAAGAGTCGAAGCGGAACGGCTTTTGGCTCCGTGGCCTGCGATTTCTGCACCTCAAGCGCGAAAGGCACCACGTCGCCCTGGCGGTTAAACACGCGCACATCGCGTAAATCCGGCCAGGCGCTGGTGGCATAGACTTCCATTGGGAGCGGAACGCGATACCAGGGCGATTCCCCGGTCGTTTCAAGCGTCATCCCCACCGCGTAATCCTGCGGCATCTCCGGCGCCTCGTCACGGCTGAACGCCGGGAACGCCATCCCCACCAGGACGCTCCATAACACCCCTTTCATCCCTTTCATTTTTCGTCTCCTGCTTTGGGCGGTAACGGTGAGAAGTACCCCACGATCAAGACCAGAATCGCCACGCCAATAAAGGCGACGGCGCGTGCTAACCCGCCGCCATTCGCACTGTCCACCAACATCAGTTTAAGGATAACGATGCCCAGAAAAGTCGCGCCACAAAACCACTCCCGTCGCGAACCACGTCGCGTTGCGCGGATCATGACAATTAACGCCGTGAGCATCCAGAACAGGGCAAAACAGGTCTGAATCAAACGTGAATGCCACAACGCATCACTGCTCCACATGACGTCGCCATACCACGACAGCGCGCGCATCAGCGCCCCGTTCAGCCACCAAAACGCCAGCGCTGCCAGCGCAACCAGCCCCCATGAACGGTACGCCGCTAACGGCGCAGGTAATACGCGAAGAGCGAAACGAACAAGAATGTACAGACCCAACAATGCGAAGGCCGCCCCTTCTTCAAGCGGGTTAACCCCCGGAATGTAACGCTGATGGAGAACCACGCCATCTTCCAGATTCGCCAACAGCAGATACAACAGCAAAATAACCGCCAGCGGCGCTAAGGCGACCGCGCCATACAAAACCGGCCAGCATGTGAACGGCCACAGTTTGCGGCGCAGCGCCGTATGTACCAGCAGGATAACTACCCCGCCCGCCGCCATCATCAGACCGCTGCGCCAGGCGTCCATTCCCCACGGCAATGCCTGGGTGAACCAGAATAATTCCATGGCGAACGCCAGTACGGTCATCCAGAACAGAGAAAGATGCAGCGCCTGCGAGAGCCGAGGCAACAAACGTGGACTATCGCGATACAACATAAGCACCGCGCAAGGCAATGCCACGCACCACGCCAGATTTTGCCAGCCCGCGGCAAAAATCTGCTGCCGGTCAATTTGATACATCAGCAACGACAGCATGGCGGGCCACAGCAGCCACTGGCTGTACCCCAGCTCTCGCCATGCAAATCGCACGCTGAGATAACGCCAAAGCATGCACGATACGGCGATCAGCGCCAGCGCGCCAAACCACTCAGAACCTGAGTCTTCGAGCATCAGTTGTGATGCGCCCACCATGGCGACAATCCAGAATGCCACGCCGCCCGCCAGCAGCGCCCAACTGATCTGGACTTTCTCACTGCGCCACAGCCACGCCCCTGCCAGCCAACACAAACTCAGCACCGAGAAGATCGTCATCACCGACAGCGCCGCGGCATTTTCTGCCAGCGCCCAGCCCCCGCTGACCACCGCCAGCAGCATCAATGCGGTGCCGCTGTAGCTCATCCGCCGCTGTTGTTGCTGAATACCCAGCCACAGCACGCCCACGCCTTCGAGCGCCCAGGCCATCGCCGTCCAGCGCGCGGAAAGCGCCAGCGGGATGGCCAGCGTGGCAAATGCCCCGCCAAGCGCCAGCGCCGCCAGCGCCAGTGGACGTCCCATCGACGGAAAACGGCGTAATGCCAGCCACGCCAGAACCATGTAGAAACCGCCAAATCCCAACGCGCTGATAGCCGGGCCATATTCCAGATGCTCAGTCATGGCGTATTGCATGCCAAACCCAATCACCGGAGGCGCAAACACCAGCACGCCGTCAATAATCCGCTTGCCCTTCTCCTGCGCCCGCAGCGAGAGCGCCACGCTCAACACGCCAAAAATAAGGATGTTGGCAATCAGGAAAAGCTGGCAATTGAGCCAGTACTCAGGCCGGTAATCACTCAGCCCCCACAACCCCCCGACGCCGAAGGTAAACAGCAGCCCCAGCAGATTAAGTTCGCGCCAGTGCTGCCAGATGCTGATGGCGAGAATGCCGAGCGAAAGCAAGAGGTAAAACGAGAACAACGCGACATAGTTGCCGCTCCCGGTGGAAAGCAGCAACGGCGCGAGATAACCGCCGATACTTGCCAGCATCGCCAGGCTCAGCGCTTTTTGCAAAATCGCGAGCCCCACGCTTGCCGCGCAGATGAGCACCAGCAGTGCAAACGCCAGCGTGAGCGGCAACATTTGCCACAGCCGGAATGCGCCAAAGACGGTCAAATAAAGCGCGCCGGTCGCTCCCCCTTGCAGAATTAAGGCATAGACGGGCTGTTTGTGCCGCAAACGCCAGCCTACCGCGAGCAACACCACCGCAAACAGCGCCGCCGCCGCAAGACGCAGCTCAAGGGGAAACAGGGAATGCTCAACCGTATAGCGCAGCAGGAATGATAAACCGAAGAAGAGCAGCAAAATCCCCAGTTTGGCCAGCGGATTTCCCTGCATAAACCAGCGCGCCAGCGAAGAGAAAACGCCGCCAAACGCAGAGGGCTTCACCGGTTTCACTGGCAGCGGTTCGGATTTTTCAGGCAGGACGAGGGAGAGCGGAGGCCGTTCAGACACCGATGCGGCGCCAGTAACTATCGTCTCCGGCTCCGGTTCTTTCGCAATGACAGGCTCAGGTGTCGCCTGTTGAACCGGCGCAGTGTCCGCGCCACGCTGTTCAAGCTCCTCCACCCGTCGGCGCAGAATGGAAAGTTCATATCGGAGCACGGAGGTGCGATTCAGCGCGACAATCGCCAGTATCGGCACCACCAGTCCAAAAAATAAAGCCAAGCAGCCAAGGATTACAAAATCATCCATGTTTCCACCTTCACTGTACAAGATGCGCGTAGATTGGCACACAATGTTGCATTTGTGCCATCCCTGTAAGCTAAATGAAAACAATTCTAGAAAAAATCAGCGGATTTTGCCGGATGTACGTAAGCGCCATCCGGCATGTCGAGCATTAAAATGCGAAGCAGGAGCAGCCAAGTACGCCCCAGAAGGCCTGGTCATCTGACACCGGGATCCCCGATTTACGCGCTAAATCGTGCTGATGCCCGTGAACGCCACAGCTACCACAACACTGGTGCATCTGGACAATGGCCCCTGTTTTAGCGGCGGCGGGCGGCGCTAAACGGTAGTGGCCAGGGACGTTCACCACCGGCGACCAGTCCGGCACTACCGGGATCGCAGGCGGCGCCAGCGGCGTGAACTGTCCCGCGGCGTAGACCACTTTGCCGTCGACAATCGTCATCACCGACTCAATCCCTTTGATCTCCTCTTCCGCCACGCTGAAGTAATCTTTCGACAGCACCACCAGGTCGGCAAGTTGTCCCTGTTCAATTCGCCCTTTTTTCCCCTGTTCGCTGGAGAACCACGCGCTTCCTGCCGTCCACAACTCCAGCGCCACGTCACGCGGCAGACGGTTGTTATCGTCATACATTGCCGTCCCCCCGACAGTACGCCCGGAAACCAGCCAGTACAGCGCCGTCCACGGGTTGTAGCTGGCAACACGCGTTGCGTCAGTGCCGAGTCCGACGGGAACGTCCGCCGCCAGCATTTTTGCCACCGGTGGCGTGTGTTTTACCGCCTCTTTGCCGTAGCGATCGATAAAATACTCGCCCTGGAAAGCCATCCGGTGCTGCACGGCAATCCCGCCGCCCAGCGCTTTAACACGCTCAATGTTGCGTTCGGTAATGGTCTCAGCATGGTCGAAGAACCAGTGCAATCCGTTGAACGGGATATCACGGTTGACCTTTTCAAAGACATCCAGCATACGGCTGATGGATTCGTCGTAGGTGGCATGCAGACGGAACGGCCAGCGATGTTCGACAAGATGGCGCACCACGCGCTCCAGCTCATCTTCCATTCCTTCAGGCAGATCCGGGCGCGGTTGCAAAAAGTCTTCGAAATCCGCCGCCGAAAAGACCAGCATTTCCCCTGCGCCGTTAGCGCGATAAAAATCGGTTCCTTGACCCGGTTTGAGCATGTCAGTCCAGCGCTCAAAGTCCCCCAGTTCTTGCTTCGGCCGCTGGGTAAACAGGTTGTAGGCAATGCGTATCGTCATCTGATGGTTGGCGTGCAACTGCTCAATAATCTCGTAATCTTCCGGGTAGTTCTGGAAGCCGCCGCCCGCGTCGATGGCGCTGGTCAATCCCAGACGGTTCAGCTCGCGCATAAACTGTCGGGTCGAGTTTACCTGCATCTCCAGCGGTAACTTCGGCCCTTTTGCCAGCGTCGAATACAGGATCATGGCGTTCGGTTTGGCAACCAGCATCCCGGTTGGGTTACCGTTGCTGTCACGGACAATCTCGCCGCCGACCGGGTCGGGCGTCGCTTTGGTGTAGCCCACCGCTTTCAACGCCGCCCGGTTGAGCAGCGCGCGATCGTAAAGATGCAGCACAAACACCGGTGTGTCCGGCGCCGCCTCGTTCAGCTCCTCTAACGTCGGCATGCGGCGTTCCGCGAACTGAAACTCACTCCAGCCCCCCACCACGCGAACCCACTGCGGGGATGGCGTTCGATCTGCCTGATCTTTTAGCATACGCAGCGCGTCCGCCAATGACGGCACGCCTTCCCAGCGTAATTCCAGGTTGTAATTAAGGCCGCCGCGAATCAAATGCAGGTGGGAGTCGTTTAAACCGGGGATCACCGTGTGACCTTTTAGATCAACAATTTGTGTCCCGTCAGCGGCAAAACTCATGATCCTGTCATGAGTGCCGGTCGCCAGAATTTTTCCGTCTTTGATCGCCACGGCCTCCGCCTGCGGGCTGTGTCGGTCAAGAGTATGGATTTTTCCGTGCGTCAGAATAAGTGTGGCAGTTTGAGACATAACAATCTCCTGAAAAACCGATCAGGCTTTTTTCAGCCATCCGGCAAACAGACGGGTTACGATGGGCATCCAGAGCCAGACCACCAGCGCAACCACACAGGCATCATTAATCAGATGCAATAGCATTGACCCCTTCAGTGCGGGAAGGATCATCCCGGTTATCCACGGCACCAGATTGGTGCTGGGAAAAATAACCAGCAGGGTTATCAGAAACTGTTTCCAGCGCAGCGGCTGACGGACGTGAGGCGCAGGCGGCGTAAACCAGAACGCCGCTTCGGTGCGGACTTCCGTTTTATCACCTTCCGCCAGCAGCGGGGCGATTTCTTCCACCAGTACCCGACGCGTATCCGACTGGGTCCAGTTGTAGAGATGCTCGAGGGTGTCGAAACGAATAATGATGTTCCACAAAGTTTGTCCGTCAGCGGGACGAATTACGTTGGCCCCCAGATGCCCGGGAAACTCCGCCGCCACCGGCATGATTTTCCCCAGCCATTGCTCATAGCGCTCTGCCTGGTTGGGCTGCAAAGTATGGGTAATGACCAGCGTCACGTGTTTATTTTGTTGCGCCATGGAAGGTTCCTTGCACAAGGAGAATGGCGGGATTGCCCCGCCATTGGCATCACGCTTTGCGTTCAGGCGCGCCGTGCACCAGGGTGTAGGCGTAATCTACGCCCATGCCGTAGGCGCCGCTGTGTTCACGCACCAGATCCATGACGGCGTCATAGGTTTCTTTACGGGACCAGTCGCGCTGGTATTCAAGTAGCACCTGCTGCCAGGTCACAGGAACCGCGCCGGCCTGCACCATGCGGTCAATCGAACGTTCATGCGCGTCAACAGAAGTACCGCCGGAGGTGTCAGTGACCACATACACTTCGTAACCCGCTTCCAGCGCCATCAACGCCGGGAATGTCAGGCATACTTCGGTCCACAACGCAGAGATAATCAATTTCTTACGACCGGTCGCTTCTACCGCTTTCACGAACGCCGCATCTTCCCATGAATTCATTGAGGTACGTTCAATGGGTTTCACATCAGGATGTACCGCCAGCAATTCTGGCCAGATATAACCACTAAAACTTTTCGTTTCAACAGAAGTATAAATGACCGGAACTTTAAATATCTTCCCGGCTTTCGCTAACGCAACGGTATTATTTTTGAGAGTTTGACGATCAATATTTGCCACGCCAAATGACATTTGCGGCTGATGGTCAATAAAAATAAGCGTAGAATTGTCAGGATTAATGAGTTCCCGAATAGACATATCACACCTTCTTAATCAATAAGTTAAAAGGTGACGGTCTGTAACTTCCGTCAGTAGTAAGATCCTGAATCAGAAAGCTTGTTGAGTATAGCGGGAAATTTCTAATGAGTTATTAAAGAAAACTTACCATTCGATGACGATAATAATTTCGTATTAAGTAAAGTCGCAGTCTTCATCAAAAAATTTACAGATTCCGCTCTAAAATATTCACTGGCATTGTTTTTCTCTCTTCGGTACAACTGAGTTGTTTAATTTTCAGGATATTTTCAGCCCATGCGAATCAATCTGGACGTTTTGCTTATCCTCGACGCACTCGACAAACATGGCTCATTTGCCGCCGCGGCCGAGTCACTTTTTAAAACCCCGGCAGCACTCAGCTATATGATTCAGAAGCTGGAAAATGATCTCAATATTGAGCTACTCGACCGTTCCGGTCACCGGGCGAAATTTACCGACACCGGACGGATGATGCTGGAAAAGGGACGATTACTGCTCAGTGCGGCAAAAGACCTGGAAAAGCAGGCTGTTCAGTTAAGTTCTGGCTGGGAAAAAGAGCTGGCTATCGCGCTCGACGATTCGTTTCCTTTTGAGGCGTTACTCCCGCTCATCGAGGCTTTCGACGCGCTCAACAAGCAAACGCGCCTCAATTTTACCCATCATACGCTGGCAGGTTCCTGGGAGGAGCTGACGCATAATGGCGCGGATATTATTCTCGGCGCCATCAATGAGCCGCCCACCTCCGCCGCATGGTCGTACAAAATGCTTGGCACGCTGGATAATGTGTTTGTCGTCGCCCCTTCACACCCACTGGCAAGCGCGTCGGATGCGTTGACCAACGAGCAACTTTGCCTGCATCGGGCGGCGGTGATCAGCGACAGCGCCCGCTATTGTCAGCCGCTACAATCCAATTTGATGGATGAACAGGCACAAATTCGCGTCGACAGTTTTAGCAGTAAAGTCACGCTGTTACGTGCGGGTATCGGCTGCGGCTTCCTTCCCCGGCATATCGCCAGACCGTGGCTTGCCTGTGGTGAACTGGTCGAAAAATCCGTGATTTCATTTCGTGAAAAGGACGTGGCCTACATGGCATGGCGTAATCACAGCGACGGTCTTGCACAGCGCTGGTGGCGTGAAGCGTTACTCACCAGCACTGAAATCGCAAAACTGTATCAGTGACTGACCCACACGGAAGCAGAAATGGCCGGCAGGCTGAGAATATCCTCCGCAAGCTGACCTTTCCCTTCATGGCATTGCCATGAAGTCACATTGAGCAGCGGCGAATCGGCTAACACCACTTCGCAGGCCTCGCCCCGGTTAATCGCCACCAGCACCCGCTGCTGATGTAAGACCCGGACAAAGACCACCACATTGTCTTCGGCATAAATGACCTGGCAGCCACCATGACGTAGCGCCTGGCTGCGGTGACGCAGTTTCGCCAGCCGTTGGTACAATGCCAGTAATTCACCATCCTGTTTTTCTGCCTGCCACGGGAAGGGCTTACGACAGAACGGATCGTTATTGCCATCCAGCCCCACTTCATCCCCGTAATAGATACAAGGGACGCCAGGCCAGGTAAACAGCCAGACCACCGCCAACGGCAAACGCGCCACATCTTTGCCTAACAGAGACTTAAAGCGGGCGGTATCGTGGCTGTCGAGCTGATTAAACATGCGCAACTGCTGTTGGTGCGAGAGACTGGCGCGATAGTTGTCCATCCAGGCCATACAGGTCTGGGCATCGATATGCTGCGGATCGTAAGAAATATCGGTATTGGCGAGAAATCCCCAGAGCGGAAAGGTAAAACCGCGATAGTTCATCGCCGCATCTTCGACATCGGCCTGTAGCCACTGGCGCGCATCGCCAAAGTGCTCACCCACAATATAGGCCTCTGGCTGCGTCTCTTTTGCCGCCTGCGTAATGCCAGCGACGTGCTGAAGATTATTACGCGCGCCGCCGCCTTCACCCAACATATGCACCACATCCAGACGCCAGCCGTCCATATTCCACGGCGCTTTGAGCCAGTGCCGCACGATGCTGTCCTCGCCCCGGTAAATTTCATTCACCAGCGTTTCGGACTGGAAATCCAGTTTTGGCAAACTCGGATACCCCAGCCAGTCCAGCGCCACGCCGTCTGTCGAGAAGTGATACCAGTCACGCCACGGCGACTCCGGATTATGACACGCACCGCCGGTGCCCCGGTTATGTCTGTCAAACCAGGCATGTGAATCGCCGCTGTGGTTAAACACGCCATCCAGTACCAGCCGCATACCGTGGCGCTGCGTATTATGCCGCAGACGCAGCAACGCCTGATCGCCGCCAAACTGCGGATCAACATGACGATAATCTTCGGTGTCGTATTTATGCACGCTCGGTGCGGTAAAAACAGGATTCAGGTACAGCGCCGTCACGCCCAGCGTTTTCAGGTACGGCAGTTTTTCACTAATGCCGTCCAGATCGCCGCCATAGAACGTGGATCCCCCCGCCTGCGCGGTGATCGGCGCGTCCCAGTCACACAGCACGATATCCTGCCCGGCGGCATGATGATAATAGACATTGTCCTGATCCGCGCTGCGTGGCTGACTGCGGGCAAATCTGTCGGGGAATATCTGATAAAAAATCTGATCGGCAACCCACTGCGGCCCCGTATCGGGCGCGTCTATCGCGAACTGTTCCAGCCGTGCGGGCGGGAAGCGGCTAAAGCCTTGCGGCGTAAACCAGCACTGGCGATCGTGCCAGAGCAGTTTAAAACTGTAGCGTCGACGGGGTTGTCCGTCAGAGAGATCAATCGCCGCGCGCCAGGCCGTGATGCCGGGCTGTGGCTGCGTACGAAGCGGGTGCATGACCAGCGAAATTTCTTCGTTGTCATTCTCTGCGCGTAGCGTTACGCGTTGAGGAGGATTTTCCCCGCGCAACCATAACGTAATGGCCAGTTTATCTTTGTTTTGCTTAACAAATGGGGCAACCGGAAGGTGCCAGGCGTTCAACATCACGTATCCCCTTTGATGAAAATAAAGTCACCTTGCCATAGCGCAATGCAGGATAACTCATCATCTTACTGTTTATTGGGGGAGGAGCCAGGGGGAGGAGATTTCGCCGCGCGGCGCTACGCGTATCCGGCCTACCTGCTGACAAGTAGACCGGATACGGCAACGCCGCCACCGGGCAAAAATTACTGCGCTTGTGCCAACTGACGATCGTAACGACGTTTAAACATCCAGCCAACCAGCAGCAGCGCAATCCACGCGAAACCGACGTACAGCGAGATACGCGTCTCCGGATGGTAGCCGATAAGCGCGATGATAAAGACCAGGAAGATCAGTCCCACAACGGTGGTTGCCACGCCGCCAGGCACTTTAAATTTCAGCGCCTTGATCTCATCCGGCGACAGGCGACGGCGGAAAGCAATCTGCGACAGCAGGATCATAATCCACACCCACACCGTGGCGAAGGTCGCCAGCGACGCAATCACCAGGAAGACGTTTTCCGGCATGATGTAGTTCAGCCAGGCCGCAAACAGCAGCGCAAGCGTCATCACCAGCACGGTGACCCAGGGAATACCGCGACGCGAGGTTTTGGCGAACACTTTCGGTGCGCTCCCCTGCTCCGCCATACCGTGCAGCATACGCCCCACGCCAAACACGTCAGAGTTGATGGCGGAAAGCGACGCCGTCAACACCACGAAATTGAGGATACTGGCCGCAAAAGCGATACCCAGATGCTGGAACGTCAGCACAAACGGACTCCCGTTGGTGCCCACCTGATTCCACGGATAAATAGACATAATGACGAACAGCGTACCGACATAGAACACCAGAATACGCATCGGAACGGAGTTGATAGCACGTGGAATCGACTTTTCCGGGTCTTTCGCTTCCCCGGCGGTGATACCAATAATCTCAATCCCGCCGTAGGCAAACATCACCATTTGCAGTGACATCACCATGCCCAGCCAACCGTTGCTAAAGAAGCCGCCGTGACTCCACAGGTTATGGATCCCGGTCGGTTGCCCGCCGTTGCCAATACCCCAGATAATGATGCCGAAACCGGCGGCGATCATGACAATGATGGTGGCAACTTTAAAGAACGAGAACCAGAACTCCAGTTCACCGAACACCTTCACGCTCATCAGGTTGACGGCGCAGATAATCAGCACCACGCTGAGAACCCAAATCCAGTGCGGTACGGCAGGGAACCAGACGCCCATATAGATGCCAAATGCCGTCACATCCGCGATGGCCACAATCAGAATCTCAAAACAGTACGTCCAGCCAGTGATGTACCCGGCGAGAGGGCCAAGGTTCTCTTGCGCATAGCGTGAAAACGAACTGGCAGAAGGGTTGTGCACGGACATCTCGCCCAGCGCGCGCATAATGATGTATGCGGCTACCCCGCCAATAATGTAGGCCAGCAGCACACTGGGGCCGGCCATTTTGATGGCATCTGCCGAGCCATAAAATAATCCGGTGCCAATTGCTGAACCCAATGCCATAAAGCGAATATGCCGGGTGCTTAGCCCACGCTTTAGCTTGTTATTACTTTCCATTGATTCCTAACCCATCAACACAATAAAAAAACCACGGGGCCATCAAAAATAGCCCCGTGGTTAAAACATACTGTCAGTGAATTTAGTGAGCGTTTGAAGTCACTTGTCGACCCGCTGCACGATCCCAGATAATCGCCAGGACCACCATCACGACTGTTGGCATCAACCACGCCAGCCCTTGTTCCGCCATTGGCAAACGTTGGGTCCAGGCCGGTAATACGTCACCAATTGCCGATGCTTTAATACCGTCAAGGATACCAAAAATCAGGCTGATAAACATCGCAGGTGCAATGACGCGGGAAGAATTATGCCACCATGAGCGGGTAAAACTTAATACAACCAGTGCGATACATGGCGGATAAATCGCCGTCAGCACCGGAATAGAGACCTGAATCAAGTGGCTGAGACCCAGATTCGATACCACCATCGAGAAGCCGCCGAGGATGAACACCAGCGTACGATAAGACAGTGGAACGTATTGCGCGAAGAACTCAGCGCACGCACAGGTCAGGCCAACCGCCGTCACCAGACAGGCGAGGAAAATCAGCCCTGCCAGCATCAGGCTACCCGCACCACCAAAGGTGTGCTGCACGTAAGCATGCAGGATTGCCGCGCCATTAGCAGACTGGTCAACCAGAATCGCGCTGTCTGACCCCAGACGGAACAACGCGAGATACAGCAGGGTTAACCCTACGCCCGCCATCAGACCCGCCCACACGGTGTAACGCGTCAGTAAACGCGCTTCCGTCACGCCACGAGAACGCGCGGCGTTAACAATGACGATACCAAAGACGATCGCGCCCATCGTATCCATGGTCAGGTAGCCGTTTACAAAACCATTCGAGAACGCCGATTTTTGGTAGGCCTCCATCGCATCGCTGATCGGGCCTGCTGGCCAGACAATCGCAGCAACAGACAGCACCGTCAGTGCAATGATCTTCAGCGGCGCCAGGAAGTTGCCTACGGTATCCAGCAATTTACCCGGATAGAGCGACACCAGAATGACAATGGCGAAGTAGACCACGCTGTAGATAAACAGCGGCAGCGGGGAGTTACCGGTCAACGGCGCAATCCCTACTTCAAAGGAGACGGTCGCCGTACGCGGCGTCGCGAACAGCGGGCCGACGGCCAGATAACATACGGTGGCCAGCAGGAGCCCTGCTACTTTGCCAATTGGCGAACTCAGGCTGTCTACACCACCACCGACTTTCGCCAGCGCGATAATCGTAAGAACCGGCAAGCCAACCGCAGTGATAAGAAAGCCGAGTGCCGCAGTCCAGACGTGCTCGCCTGCCTGCAGACCCACCATAGGAGGAAAAATAATGTTGCCTGCGCCAACGAACAGCGCAAATGTCATAAAGCCCAAGGCGATAATATCGCGCGATTTTAACTGATGGGTCATAAAATTTTACTGCCTGTGGATGTGGTGTTGAAAACGTTAAATTTTCTGCTTTTCCCTGGGGGACAATACAGCGGAATTTTTAATCAATTCCAGCGGGATATGCTCCCGACCTGGCGCGGCGAAGAATAGTTTTTCGATTTACCGCATGAATGCAGTCTCTATGACAGCATCTAAGGCGCAATTTAAACGCTTATAACGTTTTAAAGCAAGATGGGATCCCAAAACCAGAACAATAAACCAATATGAATATACGACTTGGAACAAAACACCATCCATAAGAAAAAGTCATGGCTAATCATGCGAACAAAAAAGCAGCAGACGTTGAAAAATTCAGCAGGTGAATATTTACCGCAAAGAAAAAAAGCCAGCATTCGCTGGCTTATGGAAAGATAATCTTACATTGCAACATTAAGCATTATTTTTGGCAATTAAACGTTCCGGCAGCACAAAACTAAACCGCGTGCCTTTCCCCACGGTGCTGTCGATAACCAATCGACTTTCGTGATGATTTAATGCGTGCTTAACAATTGCCAGCCCCAAACCGCTGCCGCCCGTTTGCCGTGAGCGCGCCTTATCGACCCGGTAAAAACGTTCGGTCAGACGTGGAATATGCTCAGGCGAAATACCAGGCCCATCATCCTCAACGCTGAACTCCACGCCCTGCGCGGCGAGCTGCCAACGTACGGTGATATGCGTCCCCGCCGGGGTGTGATTCACTGCGTTATAGACCAGATTCGAAATCGCACTACGCAACTGATCTTCATTGCCCAGCACGCAAAGCTGACTGTCAACCTCAAACGTGAAGCTGTGCTGCTGCTGACTTAGCGTTTGCGCCTCGCGTTCAACAACACGCAGCATCATCGGTACGTCAACGCGTTCATTGAGCAAGAGCACAGGTGCGGCCTCAATTTTCGACAGCGTCAGTAACTGTTTTACCAGCCCTTCCATGCGATGCGTTTGCTCACGCATTGTATGCAGCGCTTTTTCCCGCGTGGCGCCCTCCAGAGATTGCTCCTGCATCATCTCCAGATAGCCCTGCAACACAGTGAGTGGCGTACGCAGCTCATGGCTGACGTTGGCGAAAAAGTTTCGCCGCGCCCCTTCGAGCTGGTGCATTTGCGTTACATCACGCGCCACCATCAACAACTGCTTGTCGGTGTAGGGCATCACCCGAATCTCCAGATGCCGTCCGGTGTTTAACACCAAATTGATCGGTCGGGTGAAGTCGCGAGTTTTCAGATACTGCGTAAATTCCGGATACCGCAGCAGGTTGAGAATGTTTTGCCCATTGTCATCAGGCCAGCGTAATCCCAGCACCTGTTGCGCCAGACCGTTACACCAAAAGATGCCCCCGTCTTCCGTGGTCAACACCACCGCATCGGGCAGCGATTCCGCCCCGCTGCGAAAACGTTTAATGAGGTTTCCCAGTTCACGGCGGCGCTTCTTGTTACGCAACTGCATTTGATGCAGGCCGTACAGCAGCGGTTCCCAGCTTCCGCTTCCCGGCGGCGGGGTCATACTTCTGTCGACCCACAACCACCAGGAAAGACGTAATAAATTCCAGAAATGCCAGATGAGCAGTCCCGTTACCGACGCCAGTAAAAACCAGGGCAGATAACCAAAAAATACACTAAGGATGAAGGCTGGGAGGCAGCAAAGTATCAGCTCCAGCACCAGCCTTTTCCATGACAGCCGTTCCAGCACGCGTCACACTCCATTCACGATTTGAAAGCCCTGCCAGCCGGGTGGCCAGCAAGGCGTCAGAAGCGGGTCGAAAAGCGATACCCTGTCCCACGTACGGTTTGTACCATGCGGTCATGACCGCTGTGTTCCAGCGCTTTACGCAGGCGGCGAATATGGACGTCGACCGTACGGTCTTCCACATACACGTTGGTGCCCCAGACGTGGTTTAGCAGTTGCTCCCGACTGTAGACGCGTTCGGGATGCGTCATAAAGAAGTGCAGCAATTTGAATTCGGTAGGCCCCATATCAAGCGGGTTTTCCCCGGTCATCACACGGTGCGATGTCGGGTCGAGGCTCAGCCCCTGCATCTCAATCACCTCTTCGACCGCCATCGGTGAAATGCGTCGCATGACCGCTTTGATCCGCGCGACCAGCTCCTTGGGCGAGAACGGTTTTGTGACGTAGTCGTCTGCCCCCGTTTCCAGTCCACGCACGCGGTCTTCCTCTTCCCCTCTGGCCGTTAGCATGACGACGGGGATCTCGCGGGTCATCGCCTCACGTTTGAGATGTTTAATGAACTGAAGGCCAGAGCCGCCCGGCAACATCCAGTCCAGCAGGATCAGATCCGGCCAGGGTTCATTCAGTTGGTTCACTGCACTGTCATAATCTTCGGCCTCGACTGGCTGAAAGCCATTTTGCTCGAGCACGAAGCAGACCATTTCGCGAATTGGAGCTTCATCTTCTACGACCAGAATACGTCTCGCCATGATTTGCCCTGTTATAGAGTTGCTAGTCATCATTATCAATGCGGCGCCATTATGCGTCAGATTTATGACAGTTTTATGAAAAAAAGTGTCAATCCCCACGCCAGATTGTTGATTTATGACACCCCATAAACAAGATATTAACCTCTCTGAAAGGTTATAATCCCGATCACGCTTTTTCGCCATGGAACTGTTATGCGCATCCTACACACCTCTGACTGGCATCTCGGCCAAAACTTCTACAGTAAAAGCCGCGCCGCCGAGCACCAGGCCTTTCTTGACTGGCTGCTGGAAACGGCGCAATCCCGGCAGGTGGATGCGATCATTGTGGCAGGCGACATTTTTGATACGGGCTCGCCGCCAAGCTATGCCCGCGAGCTGTATAACCGTTTTGTCGTCGATTTACAGCAAACAGGCTGTCATCTGGTGGTATTGGCCGGAAACCATGATTCTGTCGCCACGCTCAACGAATCCCGCGAGATTCTGGCGTTTCTGAACACCACCGTGGTCGCCAGCGCCGGGCACGCGCCGCACTATCTTTACCGTCGCGACGGCACGCCAGGCGCTGTGTTGTGTCCGATCCCGTTTTTACGTCCACGTGACATCATCACCAGTCAGGCCGGTCTTAGCGGTCGCGAAAAACAGCAGCATCTGCTCACCGCCATCACCGACTATTATCAGCAGCACTATCAACAGGCCTGCGAACTGCGCGGCGAACAGCCTCTGCCGATTATCGCCACCGGACATTTGACGACCGTCGGCGCCAGTAAAAGTGACGCGGTACGTGACATCTACATTGGCACCCTGGATGCGTTTCCGGCGCAAAATTTTCCCCCCGCCGATTACATCGCGCTGGGGCACATTCACCGGGCGCAGGTGATTGGCGGGACGGAGCATATTCGCTACTGCGGTTCTCCCATTGCGCTGAGCTTTGATGAGTGCGGCAAAAGCAAATGCGTTCATCTGGTGAGTTTCGAAAACGGAAAACTGCATTCAATAGAGAGCCTCACCGTTCCGGTCACCCAGCCGCTGGCGGTGCTGAAAGGCGATTTAGCGGCCATTACCGAACAACTGGCGTCGTTTAAGAACGCGGCGCAACACCCGCCGGTGTGGCTGGATATCGAAATCACCACCGACGAATACCTGCACGATATGCAGCGAAAAATTCAGGCGTTAACCGACGACCTCCCGGTAGAGGTTTTGCTGGTGCGGCGCAGTCGGGAACAACGTGAGCGAAGCATGGTGAATGCGCGACGCGAAACCCTGAGCGAACTGAGTGTGGAAGAGGTTTTTGAGCGTCGTCTGGCGCTGGAAGAACTGGAGGTTCCCCAGCGTGAACGCCTCAACCAGTTGTTCAGCGCCACCTTACACACTCTCGCCGGGGAACATGACGCATGAAAATCATCAGCCTGCGCCTGAAAAACCTGAACTCCCTGAAAGGGGAATGGAAAATCGATTTTACGGCGGAACCGTTCGCCAGTAACGGACTGTTCGCCATCACCGGCCCGACCGGTGCCGGAAAAACCACCCTGCTGGATGCCATTTGCCTCGCGCTGTATCACGAAACGCCGCGCCTGAGCACCCTCTCGCAGTCACAAAACGATCTGATGACCCGCGATACCGCGGAATGTCTGGCAGAAGTCGAATTTGAGGTCAAAGGCGAAGCTTACCGCGCGTTCTGGAGCCAAAACCGCGCCCGCAATCAGCCAGACGGTAATTTGCAGACGCCTCGCGTGGAGCTGGCGCGCTGCGCAGACGGAAAAATTCTCGCCGATAAGGTCAAAGACAAACTCGAGATGACCGCCGCGCTGACCGGGCTGGATTACGGGCGCTTTACCCGCTCTATGCTGTTGTCGCAGGGGCAGTTTGCCGCATTTCTCAACGCCAAACCCAAAGAGCGCGCCGAACTGCTGGAAGAGCTGACCGGCACCGAAATTTATGGCCAGATTTCGGCCATGGTTTTTGAGAAACACAAAACGGCCCGCACCGAACTGGAAAAACTGCAGGCGCAGGCCAGCGGCGTTGCCCTGCTCGCCCCGGAGCAACTGCAGGCGCTCACGGAATGTTTGCAGGTACTTACTGACGAAGAAAAACAGTCCCTCACGCGCCAACAAACGCAGCAGCATCACCTGCAATGGCTGACGCGCCAGAGTGAGTTGCAAACGGAGGTCACTCGTCGCCAGCAGGCGCTACGCTCGGCGCAAGAGGCGCAGGCAAACGCGCAGCCGCAGTTAGCCGCGCTGAACCTGGCGCAACCGGCGCGACAATTACGTCCCTTGTGGGAGCGTATTGAGGAACAAGCCGCTACCGTTACCCGCACGCGTCAGCAGATTCAAGAAGTGAACACTCGCTTACAGAGTTCATTATCCTTGCGCAATCGCCTTCGCGCCCATGCCCAGCGCCAGTCAGCTGAACTGCACGCCACACAGCAAACGCTCACGGCATGGCTCACCGAACACGATCGTTTTCGCTTATGGGGCAGTGAACTGGCCGGGTGGCGCGCGCTGTTTGCGCAGCAGTCCGGCGACAGAGCGCAGTTGCTCAAATGGCAACAGCAGCGTGAAAACGACACCCGTAAGCTTGACGCGCTCGCGGCGCCAACGCTGGCGCTGTCTGCCGATGAGGTCACGCAAGCGCTGGCGCAACACGCCAGGCTTCGACCGTTGCGCCAGCGCCTCGCCTCGCTCCACGGGCAGATCGCGCCAAAACAGAAACGGCTGGCACAGCTACAGGCGGCGATTCAACATAGCCAGCAGGAACAGGCTCAGCGTAATACCGCGCTTGAAGAAAAACGGCAGCGTTATAAAGAAAAAAACCAGCAACTTATTGATGTCAAAACGATTTGCGAGCAGGAAGCGCGCATTAAAGACCTCGAGAGCCAGCGCGCGCTACTGCAATCCGGCCAGCCGTGCCCGCTGTGTGGTTCCACTGAACATCCTGCCGTAGCGGTCTATCAGGCGCTCGAACCCGGTGTGAATCAGGCTCGGCGCGATTCGCTGGAAAAAGAGGTCAAAACGCTGGCGGAAGAAGGCGCCACGTTGCGCGGGCAACTCGACACCCTCACGCAGCAATTACAGCGAGACGAAAGCGAATCGCAGACGCTGTTAAAAGAAGAGCAAGTACTTACACAGGAATGGCAAACGCTGTGCGCCAGCCTGCAAATTTCGCTGCAGCCGCAGGACGATATTTCGCCCTGGCTGACCGCGCAGGATGACTACGAACAGCAGTTACACCAACTGAGTCAACGACACGTTCTGATGGCGCAAATCGCCGCAGACACGCAGCAGGTGATGCAATTTGAACAGCAGATAGCCCAACGCCACGCGTCGCTGTTAGCCGACGTGACACGCTACACGCTCTCACTGCCCGGCGAAGGCGAGGAAGAGTCCTGGCTCAGCGCAAGAACGCAGGAAGCGCAAACGTGGCAACGGCGTCAGACGGAACTGACGGAGTTGCAAACGCGAATTGCCCAATTAGCCCCGCTGCTGGAGACGCTGCCAGCCACCGATATCGCCGTTGACGATAACGCCCCGCTGTCTTTAGAAAACTGGCGACAGGTGCATGACGAGTGCGTGTCGTTACAGAGTCAATGGCAAACGTTGCAGCAGCAGGAAGCGCAGGAAACGCAGCGAGCCGCAGACGCTCAGGCCCATTTCAACACCGCGTTGCAGGCCAGTGTCTTCGATGACCAGGCCGCGTTCCTCGCCGCCTTGCTCGATGATGAATCCGTTAACCGTCTCGAACAACTCCGCCAGTCGCTGGAAAACCAGTTACAGCAGGCGCAGACATTAGCTGTCCAGGCCGCCCAGACGCTCGCCGATCACCAGCAGCAACCTCCCGACGCGCTGGATCTCACCCAAACGCTGGAACAGATCCAACAGGCACTGGCGCAGGTCAACGCCCGGTTGCGGGAAAACGCCACTCGCCAGGGCGAAATCCGCCAGCAGCTTAAGCAGGATGCCGACAATCGTCAGCAGCAGCAGTCACTGATGCTGGAGATAGAAAAAGCCGCGCAGCAGGTGGAAGACTGGGGGTATCTCAATGCGCTCATCGGCTCTAAAGAGGGCGATAAATTCCGCAAATTCGCCCAGGGACTCACGCTGGATAATCTGGTCTGGCTGGCGAACAATCAGCTAACGCGCCTGCACGGGCGCTATTTACTGCAACGCAAAGCCAGTGAAGCGCTGGAGCTGGAAGTGGTCGACACCTGGCAAGCCGATGCCGTGCGCGACACCCGTACGCTTTCCGGCGGCGAGAGTTTCCTCGTGAGCCTGGCGCTGGCGCTGGCGCTGTCGGATCTGGTCAGCCACAAAACGCGAATCGACTCTCTGTTTCTGGATGAAGGATTTGGCACCCTGGACAGCGAAACGCTGGACACCGCGCTGGATGCGCTGGATGCGCTGAACGCAACCGGTAAAACCATCGGGGTGATAAGCCATGTCGAAGCGATGAAAGAACGGATCCCCGTGCAGATCAAAGTGAAGAAGATCAATGGGCTGGGCTACAGCAAGCTGGACAGGATGTTTGCGGTGGAATAACCCGTCTGTTGCCGGAGGCGGATTAGCGCCATCCGGCAACGCGTTACGCCATTATGTTTGCGGCCACAGCCAGGCCGCACCGCGCACGCCGCTGGAGTCGCCATGTAGCGCTTTACGAATCGGCGTCTCACACTCGCCGCCAAAAACAAACGGTTTGATCAATGACGGCACCGTTTGGTACAGCCTGTCGACATTACTCATCCCACCGCCCAGAACAATGACGTCCGGGTCAAGGATGTTCACCACATGCGCTAACGATTTCGCCAGCCGTAGCTCATAGCGACTTAGCGCCCGTTCCGCGGTTACATTCTGCTCTTCCGCCAGTCGAATAATTTCGCTGCCTTTCAGCGGGTTGCCGCTCAAGCGATGGTAATCCGTGGCAAAACCGGTGCCAGAGATGAACGTTTCAATGCAGCCTTGTTTACCGCAATAACAGGGGACTTCCGCGCGATAGCGAAGCTCGTCTTCGTCCATCCACGGCAGCGGATTATGTCCCCACTCGCCCGCCGTACCATTTCCGCCAATGTGCGCACGGCCGTTCAGCGCCACGCCGGAACCACATCCGGTGCCGATAATCACGGCAAAAACCGTGTGCGCACCCGCCGCCGCGCCGTCCACGGCTTCAGACACCGCCAGACAGTTGGCATCATTCGCCAGCCGGACTTCACGGTTAAGGCGCGTACTCAGATCTTTATCAAACGGTTGACCGTTAAGCCAGGTGGAGTTGGCGTTTTTCACCACCCCGGTGTACGGAGAAATAGAGCCCGGGATCCCCATTCCCACCGTTCCCGTCTGGCCGGTCGCCTGTTCAGCCATTTCCACTAAGCTGGCAATGGTTTCAATCGTTTGTCGATAATCGTCGCGCGGCGTGGGCAGACGATGGCGAAACAACTGTTCCCCCGCATCACCGAGCGCAATCACCTCTGTTTTGGTTCCACCCAAATCAATACCTATACGCACACGACGTTCCTCATTTTATGAAATATCAACAGAGTAGAAGCGAGCTCCCTGATTGGCAATGCAAGCCCGTCGACAATTCGTTATTATACCCGGCATCCTTCAAGTTGCAGATGCGTCGGCTTTCCTCGCTCCCCCCAGTCACTTACTTCAGTAAGCTCCCGGGGCTCTCTGCGTTGCCGCCTTCCTGCAACTCGAACTATTTGGGTATCAATACCCGCTGCATTTAACGACAAGGCCGTGGAAATTATTATGCTGTGGTTCAAAAATTTAATGGTTTACCGTCTTAGCCGCGACGTTTCTTTGCGTGCTGAGGAGATGGAAAAACAGCTATCCTCGATGACGTTTACCCCTTGCGGTAGCCAGGATATGGCAAAAATGGGCTGGGTACCGCCGATGGGATCGCACAGCGATGCATTAACGCATACCGCCAATGGCCAAATTATTATTTGCGCGCGCAAAGAAGAGAAGATCCTGCCTGCGCCGGTGATCAAACAGGCGCTGGAAGCGAAAATCGCCAAACTGGAAGCCGAGCAGGGTCGCAAGCTGAAGAAGACCGAAAAAGATTCGCTGAAAGATGAAGTGCTGCACTCCCTGCTGCCGCGCGCCTTTAGCCGTTTTAACCAGACAATGATGTGGATAGACACGGTGAATGACCTGATCATGGTCGACTGCGCGAGCGCCAAAAAAGCGGAAGATACGCTGGCACTGCTGCGTAAGTGCCTCGGTTCCTTGCCGGTAGTTCCGCTGACGCTGGAAAACCCTATCGAATTAACACTCACCGAGTGGGTACGTTCCGGTACGGTTGCTCAGGGATTCCAGTTGCTCGATGAAGCCGAACTGAAAGCCATGCTCGAAGATGGCGGCGTGATCCGCGCGAAGAAGCAGGATCTGGTCAGCACCGAAATCGCCAATCATATTGAAGCGGGAAAAGTGGTCACCAAACTGGCGCTTGACTGGCAGCAACGGATCCAGTTTTTGATGTGCGACGACGGCTCGATCAAACGCCTGAAGTTCTGCGATGAACTGCGCGATCAAAACGAAGATATCGACAGGGAAGATTTTGCCCAACGTTTTGATGCCGACTTTATCCTGATGACCGGCGAGCTGGCCGCTCTGATTAAGAGTCTGGTCGAAGGACTGGGTGGCGAAGCGCAACGCTAGTTGTACAGTGTTCCCTCTCCCGAAGGAATAATGTCAATCAGTTAGGTGCTGGCCAACCGAAAGCCTGAGATACGTATTCTAAAGAAGTAACATACTGGTTTTGCGAAGGGTTCCGCTCACCTCATGTTCTTCGCTTCTCTGGCATTTCATGTCCCGTGAACGGGTTAAGTACAGGTGAGCCTCCCTTGCACGTTCACAGGTAGGGGGATTGCAGAGAGGCAGTGGACATAAGGTGAACGTCACCCTTCACCAGGGTGACAGGTTCTCCATAATACCTAACTGACCAGCATGACCTCCCGAAGGAGAGGGAATCACATTACAGATAGCGGCAAAGATAGGAGGTCGGTTCTGCCACTTGCAGATGGAATTCGCTATTGCCGGGAACGTTAAACACCTCGCCTGCAGCAAACACAGTCCACTCGCTCTCACCCGGCAGCAGAACATTCAACGCGCCGCTGACCACGGTCATTTCTTCCGGTGCTGCGGTACTGAAGGTATATTCACCTTCGGCCATGACGCCAACACTGGCGCGGCCAGTACTGCTGCTGGTAAAACCGATTGATTTCACTTTACCGGAAAAATACTCATTGCTTTGTAGCATAAACGGGCCCTGTTTCATGATTACGTTAATTCTCAATATAGGGGCCTGACCTTCTGCCTGTCACGCAAAATTAAACAAGTAATTCCGACGCCAGTCGCGCAATCAAGACATTAGAAAGTAAAACCGGAACATCCAGCGCCTTTTGCAGCAAATCACGATGACGCTGGTTAAAACCCAGACAATCGAGCATGACAACATCAGCGCCTTGTTCCAGCAATGCCTTCCCCGCATCAATCAATTGCTGTTCCGAACCGTGGATGGGGTTCGCCAGCGAAAAGACCGGCGGCGTCTGTAATACCTGCCATTTTTGGGTCTGGGCTTCCAGTAACGCCTCAACCGGAACAATCACCCCGACCTGGTGCCCATCGACAATCGACGCCACCAGCGGCGGGATAATGCGCGAGGGTTCCAGCAAAATCGTATTACGGGCCTTCATGTTATTGAGAGGTGAGGTGCTCATTAACAGGATCACGTCGTAGCCCTGGTTATCCAGCACTTCAACCACACTTTGTAAGTCTCGTTCCACCTTCTGCCGAGAAACATGAGCAAGTTGATTATCACTGAGTAGCGTCAGCAGGGGGGCATCACCGGGTGCTACGGCATAATCTGCCATCACCTCCTCACGCGACATTTTTCCCAGCAGACTATGATGAGCGATATGCTGCTCGTCGATATACTCGGTTAAGAGAGGTAAGACTTCACTCATTGGCACGACGCCAATAGTGAGAATAGCCAACGACGCACTCATTTTTATGCTCCGCCTTCTTATACTTCGTCGTTAATTCCCGGTAAATATACGAACACTTACCTGCGCTACAAATGCCCAAAAGCGTAGCAGCAGTTAGGCAACGCATTGTGTAAAGATTCCAATTAATTCCAGTACTGTATTGTTATCGTTTAATTTTCAGTTTTAGCTGAACGCTACAGAGTATGATAAATGTGATCCAGGCACGCTCAGAGTCCTTTCTGAGTCGTGATGGCATCAGGTTTTATCAGGGTCTTCATAGCGTTTTTTGGCATCCAGTGCGTCTTCTTCGCTGGCGTGTTCGCTTATCAAAGAGTCTGGTTTGGGGTAATCGGCCCGAAGCTGGTAGCGGAGCGCCATCTGGCCTGGCGTCCCTTTTTCAAGGGTGACAATCCAGGCTTTTCGCGGGTAGAGGGGATTATTCGGCATAGTTCCTCCTTTTTTACAACGGGATGAACTTTAAGTATAGACGCCGCCCTGCCGACGGAGATGCGCTTGCGACAGCGCCGCGAGAATTTCGCCTACCACCTGGGCCGGATTTTTCGTCGCATCAACAATGTAATGCGCCGCTTCACGGTATAGCGCGTCGCGTTGTTCAAGCACATCCCGCACTTCTTCGCTCAACGGTTTACCCGTTAAGGTGGGACGCAGCCCCTCTTCCGGCGCCGCTTCCAGGCGATCAACCAATACCGACACCGGCGCGCATAAATAGAAAACAATACCGTTACTACGCATGTAATGACGGTTGTATTCGGTAAGAATAATCCCGCCACCGGTTGCCACAACCGTTGATGGCGCAGTGACTGCCTCAAGCGCCGTCGTTTCCCTGGCACGAAAACCGTCCCACCCTTCTCTTTCGACCATTTCCGCTACGGTCATTTGCACATGCGACTGCAACCACTGGTCGGTATCAACAAACTGGTAATTGGTCGCCTGAGCAAGCGTCATACCGGTTGTTGTCTTACCACAGCCTCGTGGGCCAACAAGAAAAAGAGGTTGCGTCATAGCGGGCGTTCCCAGGAGAGCCGCAAACATGCGGGATCGGATATCGTTAAAGTAATAATCATACCACCAAACTAGTACATCGTTAAGTGTAAATAAATCATTCCAAAAAGAATGTGGTATACCGTACGTCCTTACTATAACAAGAAATCGCAGGCAGTGAAGTGTAAAGATATTATTGCAGTTAACGCGCCCTGCGCTGAACTTCCAGCCACCATTTATCCAGTTCAGCAGCGAAGTGCTGGCGATCGCGTGGAGAAAGACTATCCGGGCCGCCGGTCTGGATCCCACTGGCGCGTAAGGTGTCCATAAAATCACGCATCGTCAGGCGTTCACGAATGGTTGATTCGCTGTACCGCTCTCCGCGCGGGTTTAACGCCGCCGCCCCTTTTTCGAGGACTTCGGAAGCCAACGGAATGTCTGCCGTGATCACCAGATCGCCGGGTTCACACTGGCGTACTATCTCATTATCCGCCACGTCGAAACCGGCAGGTACACGCATCGTGCGGATAAATCGTGACGGCGGGACACGCAAATTCTGGTTAGCGACCAGGATCAACGGCATCTGCATCCGCTCAGAGGCTCGGTATAAAATGTCTTTGATTACATTCGGACACGCGTCGGCGTCCACCCATATTGTCATAATCGCTCCTTACTGATGTGCATTTTTACATTGTCTCGTGCTTTTGCCTTCCGTCAAAGTGCTGTTTCTCCTTCTGCACATTCTCATTCCGCGTTAAGCTACGCTTTACTCATCAAAACAATGAATATCACCCAGGGGGGAGTGACACGATGGAGAAGAAAATCGGTTTTATCGGTTGTGGCAACATGGGAAAAGCGATTCTTGGCGGCCTGATTGCGAGCGGCCAGGTTCTCCCGGGGCAAATTTGGGTCTATACCCCCTCCCCCGACAAAGTTGCGGCCCTGCATGAGCAGTACGGCATTAACGCGGCGCAGACCGCACAAGAAGTGGCGCAGGTTGCCGATATCGTCTTTGGCGCCGTAAAGCCCGCCATTATGATTAAAGTGCTGAGTGAAATCACCTCCAGCCTGAGCAAAGACTCGCTGGTCGTCTCGATTGCCGCGGGGGTCACCCTCGACCAGCTCGCACGGGCGCTGGGACACGATCGTAAAATTATTCGCGCGATGCCAAATACGCCATCGCTGGTTAATGCCGGGATGACCTCCGTGACGCCGAATGCCCTGGTCACCCCGGAAGACACCGCCGATGTGCTGAATATTTTCCGTTGCTTTGGCGAAGCAGAGATCATCGCAGAACCGATGATCCATCCGGTTGTCGGCGTCAGCGGCTCTTCACCCGCCTATGTCTTTATGTTTATTGAAGCGATGGCGGATGCTGCTGTGCTGGGAGGGATGCCGCGCGCTCAGGCGTATAAATTCGCCGCGCAGGCCGTCATGGGATCGGCGAAAATGGTTCTGGAAACCGGTAAACATCCTGGCGAGTTAAAAGACATGGTGTGTTCACCGGGAGGCACCACCATCGAAGCGGTTCGGATCCTTGAAGAACGAGGCTTTCGTGCTGCTGTAATCGAAGCTATGGCGAAGTGTATGGAAAAGTCGGAAAGTCTCAGTAAATCCTGAGGATATCGCTGGACGTCAGGCCGCCACTTCGGTGCGGTTACGTCCGGCGTTCTTTGCTTTGTAAAGCGCGATATCTGCGGATTTCAGCCATTCACGGTAGTGTCCGAGTTGCGCGGTTAATGGCGCAATCCCCACGCTAATGCGTAACGTGACCTGCGGCGCGCAAGGTAAACGCAATGCGCCTAACCTTTCGTGTACCCGCGACATTGCGGCAATGGCATTTTCCGCAGGGGTTCCGCACATGATGACCGCAAATTCATCACCGCCGAAGCGACCAATAACATCGCTGCCGCGCAGGGTCATTTGCAGTTGTCGCGTCAGCGCAACAATCGCTTCATCGCCGACATCGTGACCCCAGGTGTCATTGATGCTCTTAAAATGGTCGATATCGATGATCAGCAGCGTGGCGTCACGGTGATAGCGCCGACAATTATCGAATTCATTACGTAATAAAATTTCCCAATGACGCCGGTTATAGACCCCTGTCATTCCATCCCGTGTACTCATCACCTGCAACCGGCGCTTATGCTCCGCCAGTTTCGTCGCCGTCTGATAACTAACCCAGGCAAACAATAATGGGTACATCACAATCACAGGCAGGCAGAGCCACCATTCCAGTTGCGCACTGGCAAAAGCCACAGTGATACCGGTTAGCTGCAATGTCACCAGGCTAGACACAATCATTAAGACGATCCCGGCGACAAACAGCCGCACACCGCCGGCCCCCATCAGATTCATACACATCATCATCAGTAATGCGGTCGAGGGGAGGATATTAACGCCCATCACGCCGACCCAAACCCCCGCAAGAATCGCGTCAGCTTTTAAGTTGTATATTTCACGGCTTAAAGGATCGATGGCTTTGCTCGCCAGTTGCCATGCCAGATGCGGCCAGACAAATGCCCACCCCACCAAAAATAGCCACCACCCGCCTGCGACAGACTGATCAACCAGGGCGGCAGAAATGGGGAAGAACATCCATCCCAGTCCTACTGCTCGCGGCAGCCTGACTCGCCGGGCGAAGCGTAGCCCGGAACGCTGGTGGTCATTGGGAGGCGGTATGGCGGGCTCTCCACCCGGTGCTACCGCTTTTTTGTAAAAGCTTTCATCATTCATAATTTTTGGGAACATTCTGAAACAATTTTCCCAAATTATAGAGACGAAGCTTGCGGAGAAAGTATGATATTTCGGGTGAGCGATTTTCTCCTCTCACCCGTTAGCACTACCGCTTAGCGTAGGCATTAGGCCGCTTTTTTCAGGCAGGCACTCATAAACTTGTTGCGATCGTCACCTTTCAGAGATTGTTCTGTCGCCTGGACATTACACTCACGCATTTTCTGTTGCTGTGGGGTGAGACTTTTTTCACCAGGTGCAGACGTGCTGTTTTTCAGGCAATCACTCATATAGGTTTTGCGGGCATCCCCTTTCAGCGCTTCTGCTGTCGCCTGCTGATTGCAGGTCGTCATACGCTGTTGTTGCGGCGTTAAGGCTTTCTCGGCAGCGCCGACGGTCGTTAAAAACACCAAACCAAAAAGCAAAGCAACCAGTAATGTTATTTTCATAGCACCCTCCTTTTGTGGGTATTCATACACCTAATCCTTCAGGAAACACGAAATATTCAACCTTTATAAACTGAAGGATTTCGTGCCATTAAGTCTGGCTGCTTACGACGAAATTACCACCCGACGGTAAAATAATTACCGCCAGGTGCCGTTTACTTCAGGCCCAGGGCCGCTTTCATGGTGTAAAACAGATCGGTTTGGTCCGTCAGTCCCACCACATTGGCGGCATGCGGGCCATAGGCGGCAATACGCAACTGACTGCCGGTATGTTCCTGTGATTCTTCTTCAGAGTTTCCGTAGCTTATCACCATCACCGCGCCGTCTTTGGTGTTCAGCGCCTGCGTCAGGCCCGGCGCTTTGGTGTCCGGCGCAACAATCTGACTGGCGTGAGCATGATCGGCGGTCACCACCACCAGCGTGTTGCCATCCTTCTTCGCAAATTCCAGCGCACGCTGCACGGCTTCATCGAGATCGACCGTCTCGCCAATCTGTCCACACGGGTTAGCCGCATGATCCTGTTTGTCGATGGAGGCCCCTTCAACTTGCAGGAAGAACCCCTTCTCATTTTTACTCAACAACTCGATCGCTTTGTCGGTCATCTGCGCCAGCGTCGGCACGCTGTCGTTACGTTTCTCATTGGGCGTACAGGTCACTACTGGTTTATCAATATTGCCATGGTATGACGCTTTCGGCCCTTCCCAGCGCACGGGCATGTTGCCGTCGGAGAATAAGCCCAGCAGCGGTTTATCCTGATTGGCCTCGCGAACATCGGCCAGCGTAGCAGCATCGCTGACTAACTGGTAGCCGCGCGCCTGTGCCTGCTCACGCAGCGTTTTTCCCTGCCATTCGCCCGCCTTCGCCGTTTCCATAAAGGTTTTTGCGCCGCCGCCAAGCGTGACGTCCGCGCGTGCATTCAGTAATTGTTCAGTAATGGAGCCTTTGCCGCCCTTTTCCAGCGCATTTGTCGGGCATTTTTCGCTGGTGATGCCAGGGCCGTAGCATTTTCGGGAGGTCACATGGGCCACCAGCGCCGCCGGTGTCGCATCCTGTAATTCCGCCGTTGAGACATTCCCGGTTGCCAGTCCCGCCGCTTTTGCCATTTCCAGAAGAGTCGTGTGATCTTTTTCGTGGATATCGACGCCCAACGCGCCGTTATAAGTTTTTACGCCGGTCGTCCAGGCCGTAGCAGAGGCCGCAGAGTCGGTCACATAATCGGGTTTGCCGGTTTTTTTATCCAGCGCATAGTGGGTGTACTGCCCTGTCAGAGGTAACGCATCAATGCCTTTAAAAAAACCACCCGCCCCTTCGGCATAATTTCGCGCAGCGGTTATTTCCGAGTCGCCCATGCCATCGCCAATCAGCAGAATGATATTTTTCGCGGGCTTATTACTGAGTGAATCCCGCAGAGCAGAGGTTTGATCGGCCGCTAAACGGCGCGCACCGCCAGGGGTCGTAATATCCCCCTGGGCCGCGCGGTTCTCCAGCACGGCCACAGATGAAGACCCGGCATGCGTGACGGGGATAAAAAACAGAGAGGCCAGGGCAATAGCAATAGCGCTTTGTTTCACTTTATTTTCTCCATGTATAAATACATAAAATATGCTCTTAATAATTCAAATTGCAGTAAATGCAATTTGAGGTATGACAAGCATAAAAACAAAGCGACTATAGGTATCTGATATGACAGCAATATGACAGTTATTACCCCTGAATACGATCAGCTACGAGGATGCCTCAATAACTTCTTTACGTACTGGCGCAGCAATTCCGTATCGTTAACCGGAACGCTGGCATCCGGCTTTACGCCTTCAAGTGCGCCCTCTATCTGGTGAATCAGCCTCTGTTGCTCAACCTGCGCCATATTACGCAGCATTGCGGTGACAATAATCTCTAACGCCTCTACCTGGGCAACCAGCTCTTTCGACTCTTCTTCTTTTTGGGCGAGTTTAAGCAGCAACTCTGAAATGAGGTTTTTCATAAACGTATTTCCTTATCCGAAGTAGGCTGACGGTATCATTATGATTCCTCACTGCCTAGAGGATGAAAGTAGTATTTTTATGATTAAGGAAAGACTTTGTGTTAATAATCACATTGCATTAAACAGCGAAACGTTTCTCAAAGCTAAATAGTTTCATATTAATAAAATATGAATATTAATGTTCACGCCGTACCATAATATAAAGTTATGATAAATCGTCTAATTTCACTTAAGTTGCACAACAATAATACGCGTGGGTACTGACACGCATCATTGTTGAACAGATTAAGACCCGAATAGTGTGGAACACCCTGTGCATCAGGGGATTTTCTGCGACGCCCTCTTCGGGTCGACCTGAAGAGAACAAAAGTGGAATCCAGCGTGCGGATGCCCGTCACTGACATTTTATCTCCCCGTTCATCAGATTTGTGAAGCACATCACGCAAAGCCATGTAATTAGCAGGGATTTGTGCTTTGACCTGTGTTTGGCAGCGTTTGTGCCTCCGGTCTGTTCGAAACAATATGGCAGAAGCACGCGAAACCCTCGTTTTGTCGTGGTAATGTATACGCTTTGCGTTTCATGGAATGGGTTTTTAAGATGGCGAAATTGCGGGTAGGGATCGTATTTGGTGGTAAATCAGCGGAACATGAAGTGTCTTTGCAATCGGCAAAAAATATTGTCGATGCCATCGACAAGACCCGCTTTGATGTTGTGCTGTTAGGTATTGATAAACAAGGGCAATGGCACATTAGCGATGCCAGTGACTATCTGCTGAACGCAGACGACCCCGCGCATATTGCGCTGCGTCCTTCAGCCACAAGCGTGGCGCAGGTGCCCGGCAAACATGAGCAACAGCTCATAGACGCGCAGAACGGTCAACCGCTGCAAACGGTTGATGTGATTTTCCCTATCGTTCATGGAACGCTGGGGGAAGACGGTTCGCTACAGGGCATGCTTCGTGTGGCAAATTTACCGTTTGTCGGTTCTGATGTGCTCGGCTCTGCGGCCTGTATGGACAAAGATGTCACCAAGCGCCTGCTGCGCGATGCCGGGTTGAATATCGCCCCTTTTATGACGCTCACTCGCACCAACCGCAATGCGGTCAGTTTTGCAGAGGTAGAAGCGCGTCTCGGCCTGCCGCTGTTTGTTAAACCGGCGAACCAGGGCTCCTCGGTTGGCGTCAGCAAAGTCACCAACGAAGCGCAGTATCATCAGGCCGTGGCACTGGCGTTTGAATTTGATCATAAAGTGGTGGTTGAGCAAGGCATCAACGGTCGCGAGATCGAATGTGCCGTTCTCGGCAACGATCACCCGCAAGCCAGTACCTGCGGCGAGATTGTCCTGAACAGCGATTTTTACGCCTACGACACCAAATACATTGACGATAACGGCGCTAAAGTGGTGATCCCTGCGGCGATCGCCCCAGAAGTGAACGAAAAGATCCGTGAGATCGCCGTTCAGGCATATCAAACACTGGGCTGCGCGGGTATGGCGCGCGTCGATGTTTTCTTAACGCCAGACAATGAAGTGGTGATCAACGAGATCAACACGCTGCCTGGGTTTACCAATATCAGCATGTATCCGAAACTGTGGCAGGCAAGCGGTTTGGGTTATACCGATTTGATCAGCCGTTTGATCGAGTTGGCGCTGGAACGCCACGCGGCTAACACTGCGCTGAAAACCAGTATGTAAACGGCGCATCGTCATACGTCGAACGGCATCTTCTGCTGTCCGACGTTTTGACGCAGATAAAGCCCGATGGCTGCACGTTATCGGGCATCTTCCGCATCATCTTCCACACGACGGCGAATAATCAGCCCGGAAAGCCAGAAACTGATGCCCCATGTCACCAGACCGACGGCATAGGTTTGCCACCCTTTGGCTTCAAAACCCAATAACCCCACCACCCCATTCAGGATGAAGATAAGCCCAATGGCAAAGGCATAGTAGTGCCAGTCACGGCGAATTTTTACAGGCAAGTTCATGACAGCTCCGGGGACAGGGCATAAAAGAACATCCTCGCACATTTGCGCCAGGCGGTCTGTGGCGGAAGCGGAACTTCTGAAATGTTACACAACGTAACGCAAAGATCGTATTTTGTGACAATGAACAGAAATCTGCAATCCAGGAGTAATCCCTGGGCGAAATTACCATCATTCTGATATTGACAAATCCGATGACCTGCCAGAATGACTGCGAGCCACTGGTATGACGCCAGCGTTGCAGAATTCCCCCGGAGGTCTTTATGGCTGATTTCACTCTCTCAAAATCTTTGTTTGGCGGGAAGAAGCGGGATACTAACTCCACTCCAGGTAACATCGCTTACGCCGTATTTGTGCTGTTTTGCTTTTGGGCAGGGGCGCAAATTTTGAATCTGCTGGTTCACGCGCCGGGCGTCTATGAACATTTAATGCAGGTACAGGAAACCGGACGACCTCGTGTTGAGATCGGGTTAGGCGTCGGCACCCTTTTTGGTCTGGTGCCGTTCCTCGCGGGATGCTTGATTTTCGGTGTGATTGCCGCGTTTCTGCGCTGGCGCCAGCGTCATCAATAACCCCGGAACCAACAGACTCCGGGGCTTATCCGGCCGGAGAATTCATACAGCGGGCCCGACGTTCATCCACCCGTTTTGCAAACCATGCAGTGGTCAAATTACGTGTGATCTTCGGGCTTTCCAGTTGAATCCCTGGCAACATCTCTCTCGGTAGCGCGTTGCCTGTTTTGGTTTCTGCGAGCTTATACACCTTTTCGTACAGCGCCGTCTTTTCGAATGCCAGACTGTCACCTTTCTCCAGTTGATGACGAATCTCGCTCGCACTCATTCCCAGTGTGTTTGCCAGTTTGCCTATCGCCAGTTCCGTTTTGCCCGGTTCTTTGCTGTCATAACGGATCAGATCGCCATCAAGGGCCAGTTTCACACCGCTGGCTTTGGCCACCGCATTCTGGAAAGCCGCATTACGACTGGCGTACCAACCGGCGTTAAAATCGGCGAAACGGAAAATGGGCGAACTGTAATTCGCGGGATAATTCAGCAGATGGTACGTACCGAACCACAATCCGCCCCGACGGGAGAAGACCTCCTGGCGCACCGTGCCTTCCATTTTCCACGGATACCCTTTGGTATGCTGCTCGGCAAACGCAATGCTGACCTGCATTGGGCCACCCGTGTGAACTGGATTAAGCGAACCAAACAGCGTCTGCCCCATGGGCACCATATTAATAAAATCATCAAAAATGGCGCTGAGCTGTTTCTCCGTTTTCACCGAATCCAGACGTTCGCTGTAGCTCTTCCCTGTCGGGGAGTTGATTTTCAACGCCGTATGAACCAGGAAAACGGGGATATGCATACGCTCTGCACGTTTGTCGATTTCCTGCCAGGCAATTTTGCTCAGGCCTGGCACGGCGGGGTCAGCCTGATAATTTGACTCTTGCTGCGCCACCGCCAGCACCGAACAGACATTTTCGACCGTCGGCGCCAGCCCCTGGCTCTCAAAAGTCTTTGCCAGATCCTTTGCCCAGGCATCCCGGTCTTTCACACTTGCCGGCATTTTCTGGCGCACCACGCTTGCCACATCCACGGGTTTTTCACCCTTTTTTAAGGGCTGCGGGGGTTGGGTACTACAACCTGCCAACACCAGCACAGCCAGTAATGATAAGGGGTAAAGACGGGATACCGCCGGCATAACGTTTCCTTTTGTTAGCTAAAGGTGTTGGTCACTTCCTGAATTTCTTGCCCATCCAGTTCACGTTCGAAGCTGCGTAAACGTTTATAAATAGACATCAGCTCAACCAGTGTGGTCCAGGAATTGATCAGATACTGGAACGAGCCACGCACCTGACCAAACACGTTGGTGATTTGCGTCATCAGACCCAACGTAATGGTACCCGCAACAATCGACGGAAACAGCAGGAACAGACCGAAAACATTATCCACTTGCAGATAGAGAATGCGGGCAATGTTGAAGTACATATAGTGGAAGTAGAGACGGAAATAGTTCTGGCGCACCGCGCTGAATAATTCCCGAATGGTCGGCGGCGTAGCGCGACTGCCGTCATCTTCGCCGTACACCAGCTCTTTACGGTAAGCCGCTTCAACGCGCTGGTTTTTAAACTCCAGCCCCGGCAGTTTGATCCCCACCACGGCCAGCAGGCCTGTACCCATCAGCGACCAGACGATCGCCGCAATCACCAGCCCGTAAGGAATATGCCCGACCACTGGCAGTTCCGGTACATGCGCGGAAAGCGTAACCAGCACCGGCAAAAAGGCGATCAACGTCATGATGGCATTAATGAAACTTACGCCCATATCTTCGAGGGTTGACGCAAAACGCATGGTGTCTTCCTGCACACGCTGTGCGGCGCCTTCAATGTGACGCAGGTGCTGCCAGTGCGCCATGTAATGTTCGTTCATGGCAGTACGCCAGCGGAACACATAGTGGCTGACAAAGAAATTGTTCATCACGCCAATGACCACCGCGATCAGCGCAATACCGAGAAATACGCCCACTTCATGATAGAACTGCCCAATGGTCACTTTATGCGGTGAACTTAATGCCGTCTGGATCAAGTCATAGAACGGGGCATACCAGGCGTTGACGGCGACCCCCACTTCAACCAGAAACCAGGTAACGAAGACGATCAACGATGTGCCGAGAATTGACCAGTACTGCCAGCGGTGCGGGCTATAGAGAAACCAGAACAGCGCAAATAGCCCTACGCAAATCATGTAGTAAGCGTAAAAAACCAGGTAGTCCAGCGACCAGAATCGTGCGGCGCTGATGGGAATATTACCGGACGCGCCTGTGATTTGTGCAACCCAGGCTCCCCCACCCGCTTGCCAGAAGATGACAGCAACCAACGCCCAAATAAATGCCGAGATAAAAAACGGCCCTGGCTTGGGGAAAAAAGACTTAAACATGATGCTCTCCTGCTAACTTCTTATCGTTATGACGACTGCTGTTTGTTTTTGCGCCATATACGGCGGTAATGCAGATCTTCGCCCACGAAAAACGAGACGGAACCGACCATTGTGACCAGGATCATGGCGCTTAGTTCGCTTTCCGGGCTTCAGGAATTGTTTCGACGGGTTTCACAAAAACGAAATTCTCCGGCGTCCCGAGGTTACCACAAGCGTGGGATCACAAAAGCGAACTTTCACGCTCAAGAAAAAAAGCCCCATTTACTCGCCGTTACGTTTTTCACACTATCATTGCTCTATTTAGCGCTTTGCAGGCGCCGCTGAGTAGTATATACAACAAATCGTTCAGGTCGCGTCGAGGCGGCCTGAAAGAAGAAGTGTGTAAACTCGCATTGTTCTCTTCAATTAACTTATGGACACCACCGTTGAAACGTAGTCTGCTTTTTTCTGCCGCGCTGTGTGCGGCGTCATTGACACCTGTCCACGCGGCCCAACCTGGCCTCGATCCCGTTTTCGCTTCCGATATCGTCGATCGTTACGCCGAGCATATTTATTACGGCAGCGGCGCCACGGGAATGGCGCTGGTTGTGATAGATGGAAATCAACGTGTGTTCCGTAGTTTTGGTGAAACACGACCCGGAAATAACGTCCATCCGCAGTTAGATTCTGTCATTCGTATTGCGTCGCTCACCAAATTAATGACCAGTGAAATGCTGGTGAAATTGCTCGATCAGGGTACGGTGAAACTGCACGATCCGTTGAGTAAATATGCGCCTCCAGGCGCACGCGTTCCGACATATCAGGGAGCGCCGATTACGCTGGTGAATCTGGCGACCCATACCAGTGCACTGCCGCGTGAGCAACCCGGCGGTGCGGCGCATCGTCCGGTTTTTGTCTGGCCAACCCGTGAACAGCGCTGGAGCTATCTCTCTACCGCAACATTAAAAGCCGCGCCGGGTTCACAGGCATCGTATTCTAATCTGGCGTTCGACCTGCTGGCCGACGCGCTGGCAACCGCCTCAGGCAAGCCTTATACCCAGATTTTTGAAGAGCAGATCACCCGTCCGCTCGGGATGAAAGACACGACGTTTACCCCCTCGCCCGATCAGTGCAAACGCCTGATGGTCGCAGAGAAAGGCGCCAGCCCCTGTAATAACACGTTAGCGGCCGTTGGCAGCGGCGGCGTGTACTCAACGCCTGGGGATATGATGCGCTGGATGCAGCAATATCTCTCCTCAGATTTTTATCACCGCAGCAACCAGGCTGACCGCATGCAGACACTCATCTATCAACGTGCACAGTTGAGGAAAGTGATTGGCATGGACGTCCCAGGCAAAGCGGATGCTCTGGGGCTGGGCTGGGTTTACATGGCACCGAAGAATGGGCGTCCGGGGATCATTCAGAAAACAGGCGGCGGTGGCGGTTTTATTACCTATATGGCCATGATCCCACAACAGAACGTCGGCGCATTTGTCGTGGTGACACGTTCTCCGCTGACCCGGTTTACCAGTATGAGTGACGGTCTTAACGATCTGGTCACTGAATTGAGCGGCAATAAACCCCGGGTGGTTCCTGCATCCTGACTTAGTACTCTGAAGGCAAACGGGTGATGCCAACCAGTTTGCCTTTATTCATTACGATATAACCGCCCTTACGCAAAGCAGCAAGCACTTCGGCAACCACAGAGCGTGAAATTCGCGTTCTCTGATGAATGTAATTCATAACACCGATACGAAAACGCAGCTCTTCATCCCACTCATTCATTGAGATCAACGTGGCCCGGATTTGTTCGTAGGAGTTATGACCGATTAACTGTAAATCGCGCAATTCCATAATACGGTTTTTCCATGCCAGCCAGCAAAATGCCTCGCGCCACAGATTATTCTTTTCAATTATTTTTATCGTTTGAGAAGAAGGAAGATGATACCCGGCGCAGCTACCTTCCGTTATTAATTTATACTGCATATCATTTTTCATAAAACCATCAGATAACCCGATGATAAAGGGGGCCTGCGCAATACCGACAAGTATATGTTCTTCTCTCCATAAGGAAATGGCGCCACTTAAGATAACAAACGTATTGCCCTCATGGTTATCATTAGAAAAAACAGTTTGCTTTTCGTTACACAACTCGAAACGCGTGCCATATTTTGACAAACATTGATCGAGCTTACCAAATTCATTAACTGGTTTACTCAACGATAGCATTTTTCGTCCTATACAGTAATGCCCATCAAATCCTTGACGGGCATTTCTTAGAGTAAATAATTCTGGGTAATTTCCTCAGGGAGAATTAATTACCAGCTATATTTAACGCCCACGTTTGCGGCCCAATCTTGATCTACGTCGCCGCCACCGAGATAGTTAGCATCGGTATAGGCGCTGAAGTTCTTGGTGAAGCTAAACTGTGTACCCAGGCCAACACGTACCGCAGAACCTTTGGTGCCGTTGTCGATAGAGTCACCGTTTACATCAGCATCGTTGTTGGCATCGTCGTAAACGTAGGCCAGTTTGAAGTACGGTGTCAGAGCCTGATCCTGACTGTAAGTGAAGGTATAACCTGCATCTACACCCAGTTCATAACGCATGCTGTCGTATGACTGACCGTCAACTTTCATGTCGTTGCTAAGCTTGTAATTATCACCAGACTGGAACAGGCCAGATACGCTGCCGTACGGAGTGACATAACCTGCATCACCCACTTTCCAGTCGTAACCCAGTTTCAGACCGAAGCCCCAGGCATCAGAGTTGGTGCTACCGTCAACGTAGGTACCGTCGCTCATAGAGGCAGACAGATCGTTGTTGAAGTGAGAGTAACTCAGGTTGCCATCAAGAAAAATGTCGTTCGCGAAATGGGCAGAAGAGTAGAGGTAGGCAGTCTGGCTGTCTTGATCCACCTGACCCGTATGGTCATTCATGTCACCTTTCGCAAAGCCGGCTGCCGCACCCACAATCCACTTCGCGTTATTACCGTCAACTTTGGTATCAACACCCACCATGATGCCGTTGACATCCTGGTCGTAGTTAATGGTACCGTTGTCGCCGTTGAAGTTACCACCAAAGTAACTTACCCATGCGCCACCGTTATCTGCCAGACCATGACGAGAGTTGCTCAGACGTGTACCGACAGTATCCTGCTCCAGATTCCAGATATTGCTGTTAGCAGACGGAATGCTCAGTGCCATGTTCGCGTAGTCGGTCAACTCCATCTGTTGCATCACAACAGTATTGCCTTTCTGCTCAGCCTGATAGGTATAAGCGCCCAGATCGGCTTTGTTTGCCGCCGAGAAGGTCGCGTCGCTGTTCTTGTCATTCACATAGATCAGCTCTTTACCGTTGTAGTCAGCTTCAGAGCCAGTACCGGTTGCGTTGTCGATACGGACTTTGTAGTTACCGGTAGCCGCTGCGACATGGTCGCCTGCGTTATCCACTTCGGACTGGTCAGCAGAAATGTCGTCGTCGCCATTGCCATTAATGGTCAGGTGACCATCAGAGTTCATCGCAACCACGCCGTAACCGTAGTTAGACTTCGTGGTGTCATTGGTACGGTCGTTGGTCAGGTCGGCATCCAGTACATAATTGCTGCTGTGAATGTCGAACACACCTGCATGGATATTACCGCCGGTATCCGTCGTGCTGGTCAGATTCAGTACATCTGTACGGAACGGATTGGCATCATACTGATCAACATTGACATCCAGCAGACCGTCGTTGGTCACGGTGATGGTGTTGGCATACAGCGCCGCATCGGTTTCATTCCAGCCAGCAGAGACATCGTCAGCCAGAGAGACGGTACTGTTGTCGATAGTCAGAGCGTCTGTTGCCACATGACCATCTTCACCGATATTCAGAGCAGAACCACCGGTCAGGGAGATTGAGTCAGAAATCAGTCGGGAATCCGCTACGACGACCTGAGAGCCGCTGTTGATGTTCAGGGTATCAATCAGAGAGGTTTTGGTGGTATCCCACTCAGAACCGCCGTTCAGCGTGACGTTGAACAGACCACTTTGATAAACTTCGTTGCCAATAACGTGACCGTTTTCATCATAAGCGGTGTTGTCGTTGTCAATGCCATAGGTGGACGATGGCCACAGGCTATTGGCTGCAATGTCGATCAGCGTTGCCGTCGCGTCAGTTCCTGCTGCAACGCTGTCATATACACCATCACCATCGGTATCAACCTGATGCACAGACATTGCCGCACCGACCCATTTGCTACCATTATTCAGGGTAACATCCATGCGGTCAGTACCATCCCAGCCATTGGTGTCGACATTGCCATCGGTATCACGATAAGAATCAGCACCGTTCGGGAAGAAGTTTTCGTCGAAGTTGCTGGAGAACACAACATCGCCCATCAGCGTAGAATTGCTGAGATTGACCGTCGTCTGCATCGCATTGTCTGCATACGGATTCGCAATTGCGGCAATCGCAACGTCATCAGCCGTCAGAGTATTGCTATAGTCACTTGCGTTATTGGTATTGCCGAACCAACCTGAAGTTCCTTCATCTGACCATGAACCTGACGTTACGGTAGAATCCGTCACATTGATGGTGTTGTTGAACACTTCGCTGCTGTTTACACCTGTACTAACGGTGTTGTCGTCAATATCTTCCCACTCATATCCCTGAGTCAGCGTGATGCCTGCAACGTGAGAATTATTGGTAATCGCCAGATCGACTTCCTGATCCAGCGTGATGGCGGTACCCATGCCAAAAACAGGTACATCGTGGGTATCAGCGGTACCATCGGCGTTTGTACCATTGTAGGTATAATGTTCGTAATTATCGTCAATCGTCGAGTTATCAACGGTCAACGCCAGGCGGTCATAAACATAGCCGGTATCACGACCATTGGCACAATCGCTCGTCATGCACTCGGAAGTAATCATTCCGTGTACGGTGCTGTTTTTGATCGTCAGGCTATTACTATTGGTATTCGTTGAAACACCGTCATCGAGATAGTAGGTGGAGATGACGCCGTTAACGGTCGCGTTATTAATTACCGGATAGATATCGCCGTTATAAACGCTATCGGTCGCGTAGTTGTTCCAGCCGACGTAACCATCATAATAAACGCCATCAGCATAAGTGGCGTCGTTATAGTGCGTAAACGTGGTGTAAGTCGTACCAGAAATATCAGTAGAAGCATTTGCCTGAGAAGTGATTGCCAATGTGCAGGCTAATGCTAATTTTGAGACTACAAGTTTCTTTTTCCAGGAGTGCATCTTTCATCCCTCCTCAGGGACATAATATCGTTGATCCATCAATTATCAATGCGTAAAAAACATTTTATTTCGCAAGGCGGATTATGCGGTACCCACACCAAAAGGTTCAATTATTCTTTCCCGGCAGTCCGGAACCGGACAATAAACAAAACACCGAAACCATCGAATAAAAACCCGAAAACATCATTGAAAATTAATATGTTACATACAAATAAAAAGAAAAAACTATACATAACATCAATAGCATGCGAAAATAAAAACAAACCAATGAATAAATAGCCAAAAAATATTTAAATAATATTAAATAGAATGAATTGATATTTTAGATATACAAAAAACAACAATTCAACCAGCCAATATAAATATTTATCCAGCCATAACAAAATATTGTTCATCTATTTATTTAATTAATCCTGAGGGAAAAAGCATAAGGCCAACTTTCGTAAAACACTCGCGCGCAGCTTCAGGTATACTACGCCCTTCGATTCCACAAACATCAGGCATACCATGACAGACTTAATCCAACGCCCTCGCCGCCTGCGCAAATCTGCTGCGCTTCGCGCTATGTTTGAAGAGACAACACTCAGCTTAAATGACCTGGTGTTGCCGATCTTTGTTGAAGAAGAACTCGACGACTATAAAGCAATTGAAGCGATGCCCGGCGTCATGCGCATTCCAGAGAAGCATCTCGCGCGCGAAATTGAGCGCATTGCCAACGCGGGCATTCGTTCCGTCATGACTTTTGGCATTTCGCACCATACCGATGACACCGGCAGCGATGCCTGGAAGGAAGATGGTCTGGTGGCACGTATGTCACGTATCTGCAAACAAACGGTGCCAGAAATGATTGTCATGTCTGACACCTGTTTCTGTGAATACACATCACACGGTCATTGTGGCGTGTTGTGCGAACACGGCGTCGATAACGACACTACGCTGACCAATCTGGGTAAGCAGGCCGTCGTGGCGGCAGCGGCTGGCGCTGACTTTATCGCCCCTTCCGCAGCCATGGACGGTCAGGTGCAGGCAATCCGCCAGGCGCTTGATGCCGCAGGCTTTACCGACACCGCCATCATGTCCTATTCCACCAAGTTCGCCTCCTCTTTCTATGGCCCATTCCGCGAAGCGGCAGGCACGGCGCTGAAAGGCGATCGTAAAACCTACCAGATGAACCCGATGAACCGCCGTGAAGCGATCCGTGAATCGCTGCTCGACGAAGCGCAGGGCGCTGACTGCCTGATGGTGAAACCGGCGGGCGCGTATCTGGATATTTTGCGTGATATCCGTGAACGCACCGAACTGCCGATCGGCGCTTATCAAGTGAGTGGCGAATACGCGATGATCAAATTCGCCGCCATGGCTGGCGCGATTGATGAAGAGAAAGTGGTGCTGGAAAGCTTAGGGTCGATCAAACGCGCGGGCGCGGATCTGATCTTCAGCTACTTTGCGCTGGATCTGGCTGAGAAAAAAATCCTGCGTTAAGTTAAGACCGGGATATCCGGGGCGACCGCCGGGTCTGGCGTCCCTCCGGGAACCCAATCCCGGTGTTTCCCCTTATTCATTGGCTTAAGCGTTACGTTATTTACCTGATGGCGGCTTCGCTATCTCCGGCCTACAAAAATGGAGATCCGGTAAGCGAAGCGCCATTCTCCAGGATTCAGCCTGCACGGAAGTAAGGTTTATCGCCCAGAATGGTCGCCCGGTGCATTATGCGCCGCTGCGGCAGGTAATCGGCGTTGGCGTAATGTTGCGTCACCCGATTATCCCAAATCGCCACGTCATTGGGCTGCCAGCGCCATCGCACCTGAAACTCAGGTTTTGTGATATGGGCAAACAGGAATCCGAGTAGCGCGTCACTCTCTTTTTCCGTCACACCGACAATCCGCGTGGTAAAACCTTCATTGACAAACAGCGCCTGCTTACCGCTCACCGGATGAGTACGCACGACCGGATGCTGCAATGGCGGGTGATTTGCCACCGCCTCCCGCCAACGCTGATGGTCTTCTTCGCTTTTGCGGTATTTATATTCCTGAAACGATTTACGGAAATCATGCTCCGCGTGAAGGCCGCTCAGCAACTGACGGAAAGGCGCAGAAAGCGCCTCAAACGCCGCAATCCCGCTGGTCCATAACGTATCGCCGCCGGTTGAGGGCAGTTCTTTGGCTGCCAGAATCGCCCCGGCAGGCGGCGTTTCAATAAATGTCACATCGGTGTGCCAGTTGTCGTTGTCCGGTGGATTATCGTTATGGGTATCCAGCACGATAATCTCATCAACACCTTCGGCATGCGGGTAGACCGGATGAATATGCAGTTCACCAAAACGCAGCGCCAGCGCACGCTGTTGCTCTGGTGTGATGGACTGCTCACGCAGAAACACCACCTGATGGCGCAGCACCGCGTGATACAACTGCTCAAACTGGTTATCGCTCAGCGGGCGGGTTAAATCCGCACCGGAAACCTGCGCGCCAATATACGGCCCCAGCGGGGTAATGCTCAGACGTTCACTCATTGTACTTCTCCATGCCAGGGTGTCAGGCGTCGCTGGAGCGCACGCAAACCCAGTTCTAAAAGAAAGGCAATCACCGCAATGACTGCGATACCCGCCAGCACCACGTCGGTCGCCAGAAATTCTCCCGCCGACTGCACCATAAAACCTAAACCTCGGGTTGCCGCAATCAGCTCCGCCGCCACCAGCGTCGACCAGCCAACGCCGAGTCCGATACGTAATCCGGTGAGAATTTCCGGTAATGCGCCAGGCAGGGTAACAAACCACAGCACCTGTATGCGGCTGGCGCCCAGCGACCTTGCCGCGCGAAGGCGAACCTGCTGCGCGCTTTTTACTCCCGCCATCGCCGACATCGCGACTGGCGCGAAAATCGCCAGGTAGATCAGCAGGATCTTGGAAGTTTCACCAATGCCAAACCAGATAACCATCAGCGGCAGATAGGCGAGCGGCGGAACCGGGCGATAAAGCTCGATGATGGGATCAAGAATGCCGCGTACCGTTGGGCTTAACCCCATCGCAATGCCGACCGGAATACCGATAATCACCGCCGCCAGCAGCGCCAGCACAATGCGGGTCAGACTGGCCGCCAGATGTTGCCACATCGTGGCGTCCATAAAGCCCTGTGGCCCGGCAATGGCGATCAGTTTCTGCAATACCTGCTCCGGCGGTGGCAGAAACAACGGGCTTACCAACTGCAACGCCGCCACCGTCCACCACACCGCGAGGATAACCGCCAGCGTGGTGAGACTTAATGTTATCTGTCGCGAAAATGGCCAGCGCCATTTCAACGTCCGCTGACGCGGCTTATCACCGATAAACACACTCATGAAAAGGCCTCCCGTTGCTCAAAGACGCGGCTTAACACATATTCGCGAGTCTCGATAAACTGCGGATCGGACTTAATACGGCGACTCGGTTCACCCGCGACAAAACGGCGGGCAAAGTTCAGCGGCAGACGTTCCAGCACCCGGCCAGGCCCTGGAGACAACAGCACCAGTTCCGTTGCCATAAATACCGCCTCCTCAATATCATGCGTTATCAGCAGTACCTTTTTGCCCGTCTCATGCCAGAGCGTCAGCAGCAAGGTTTGCATCTGCTCGCGGGTAAACGCATCCAGCGCGCCGAAAGGCTCGTCCAGTAGCAAAAGCTGCGGATTCGCCGCCAGCGCGCGGGCTATCCCCACCCGCTGACGCTGCCCGCCGGAAAGCTGCCAGATAAAACGTTTCCCCGCCCCTTCCAGCCCGACCTTTTTCAGCATCTTCTGGGCCACCTGCTGGCGCTGCGCTTTCTCTACACCCGCCAGTTGCAGACCAAACGCGACGTTATCCTGCACGTTGCGCCAGGGGAGCAGACCTTCGTGCTGAAAAACCACGCCGCGCTCTGCGCCTGGACCATCCACCGGTTTGCCATCCAGCAGGATGCTGCCGCGCTGATACGGCACAAATCCGGCAATCAGGTTCAGCAGTGTGGTTTTTCCACAGCCCGACGGCCCCAGCACCACCAGCAGTTCACCGCTGTCGAGCGTCAGACTGATATCGTCCAGCGCCGGTTTACCGCCGTAATCCGCAAAGAGATGAGAAATTTGCAGCATCAGCGCCTCCTTTATTGCACGAAGCGATCGGTGACGTACTGGCTGTAATCTGTCGCCACGGCGGGCACTTTGCCCTGCTCTTTGAGGAACTGCGCGGTGTCGATAATCGCTTTGTTTACCGACCCGGTGAGTTCAGCCGTCTGCTGTTGCGGCGTCAGATAGGTGTTGCCTTTCACCAGTCCCGGCACATCAGCTTCCGGTACACCGCTTAAGCGCGACAGTTTGCTGATGTTTTCGGGCTGTTTCAGCCATTCATCAGGATTGGCGAGATAGGGTTGCTGGGCATCGATAGCGCTTTTGGCAAAGGCTTTCACCACCTCCGGGTGTTTCTCGGCAAAGTCTTTACGCACCACCCAGACATCCAGCGTCGGCGCGCCCCACTCACCCACTTTTTCGGAGTCGGTCAGTACCTTGCCGTCTTTTTCCAGCGCGTTCACCGCAGGCGCCCAGACGTAGGCACCGTCGATATCCCCGCGCTGCCAGGCGGCAATAATCGCAGGCGGTTGCAGGTTCACAATCTCTACCTGACCGGGTTTAATCCCCCAGTGTTTTAACGCCGCCAGCAGGCTGTAATGGGTAGTCGAAATAAAGGGAACGGCTATCCGTTTGCCGATCAAATCTTCGGGCTTGCTGATGTTTTTCTTCACCACCAACGCTTCAGAGTTGCCGAGTTTTGACGCCAGCAGGAAGACTTCAATCGGCACCTGCTGACTGGCGGCGACCGCCAATGGGCTGGAACCCAGATTGCCTATCTGCACATCGCCGGAGGCCAGCGCACGCACAATGCTCGCGCCGCTATCGAACTTGCGCCAGTCAACGGTTGCCCCGCTCTCTTTGGCGAACGTGTTGTCTGCCTGGGCCACTTTCGCCGGTTCCGCAGACGTCTGATACGCGACGGTGACGTTCACCGCCTGTGCCTGAAAAGCGATGAATGCCAGTGCGGCAATGACGGTGTTACGCGATGTTAAAGCCATATTGTCTGCTCCCCCTGTTTTGTTATGGAGGCAGTATTTCGTGGCGGCTGGGTTTGATAAAGGAATTAAAAATTCTGGCTAAGAACAAAGCGTTTTTAGAAATAAAACGGCAAAGGTTAGTTATGGGGAGCATTTAGTGACAGGCAGAATATCGCGCTCGCATGGCACCGCTGCCGGATGGCGACGCCAACGCGTCTTATCCGGCCTACAAAGAGCATGAGTTTCAAGTAACGGCGCGGATCTGTAGGCCGGATAAGCGAAGCGCCATCCGGCCTCAAAAGAGCATGAACGTCAAAGAACGGCACGGATCTGTAGGCCGGATAAGCGAAGCGCCATCCGGCCTCAAAAGAGCATGAACGTCAAGTAACGGCACGGATCTGTAGGCCAGATAAGCAAAGCGCCATCCGGCCTCAAAAGAGCATGAACGTCGAAGAACGGTGCGGAGCTGTAGACCGGATAAGCGAAGCGCCATCCAGCCTCAAAAGAGCATGAGTTTCAAATAACGGCGCGGAGCTGTAGGCCGGATAAGCGAAGCGCCATCCGGCCTCAAAAGAGTATGAGTTTCAAATAACAGCACGGAGCTGTAGGCCGGATAAGCAAAGCGCCATCCGGCAATTTCCTCAACAACGCGCTTTTAAATCGGCAATATCCTCTGGCGTGGTGCGACAACACCCGCCAATCAACCGTGCCCCCGCCGCCAGCCACTGCGGCAGGTAATCCGCCAGCCGCGCGCGGCATTCGCCGTGCTGATGCCAGCGTTTACTCACCGGGTCGTAATGCTCGCCCGAGTTCGGGTAGACCACCAGCGGCAGCGACGTCAGTCCCTGCAAATGCTGTAACGCGGCGGTGGTATTTTCCAGCGCAATACAGTTAACGCCAATCGCCACCACCTGAGGGAAATGGCTGAGGAACGCAACCACTTCGCGCAGCGGCGTGCCGTCGCTCAAATGCTCGCTGTCGCGCAGAGTAAAAGAGAACCACGCGCGGGCGCGCGGCCAGGTGTTCAACAGTTCTGCCAGCGCGTTGATCTCGGCAAAATTCGGCATCGTTTCGCAGGCCAGCATATCGGCGCCCGCATCCAGCAACGCTTCCACGCGTGGACGGTGGAACGCCTGAAATTCTTCGCGGCTACGCAGGTAGTCGCCACGGTATTCAGAACCATCGGCAAGAAACGCGCCATAAGGCCCCACGGAGCCCGCCACCAGCAGCGTGCCCGCCTGCGGGTTTTCCGCCAGATACGCTTCCCGCGCTTTACGCGCCAGTTCAACGCTCTTTGTGATAAGCGCTTTTGATTTCGCCTCATCGAAACCGCGCGCAGCCAAACCTGCGGGCGTGGCCTGATAGCTGGCGGTAATGGCGCACTGCGCCCCCGCACGGTAGTAGTCCAGGTGAACCTCGCGGATCACTTCCGGGTTTTCCACTAACACGTTAGCCGACCAGAGTTTGTCCGCTAACGTACAGCCACGCGCTTCCAGTTCCGTTGCCAGCGCCCCATCCAGCAACAGAAAATCTTGCTTTTCGAGGATGGCGTTCAACGGATTATGCTGCGACATGTTGTGGCTCCTGTTGGGATTTTCGACGGTAATAAACAGAAAATCAGCCTATCACAGCGACGCAAACGATAACCTGTACCATCACCCATTTTTAGCGCTCGCGCAAACCGGCAACCGACGCTGCACCTTAAGGGCTGGCGCGTGTCAGAGGGTATGAGGTAATGATTAGAAACAAAAAGGGTCGCCACCGGAATCCCGTCACCGTTATCGTCGGCTAACCCCTCTCAGCGAGAGCGTAAAGTGAAGAGGCACGGAAAACCGTGGGTATTGAAGATTGATGCGCGCTGAATGCACGAGAAAGGGATTACATTCTGGCAGGCCGATAATGGCGTCTGCTGACCAAAACGGTGCCGAAATTCTGCTTATCTCTGCCGCAGAATTTCGGCGCGGGTCAGTCTGAATGATGTCAGATCTTGAGCATTTTTACCGTGGCCTCGATGTCTATCTCATCTTCCGAGAAGATTAACGTCGAGCCCTGGAAGGTGGTGATTGCCAGTTTTTTCACCGAGCGCATTTCGCCAGGCTTCGCGTCTGTTTTGGGTCTGATATTGCTCATCAGGATCCCCACCGACAGCACCGCGTTTTCTTTATCTATGCCGGTATCGACAGGAACTTCTTCGCTGTACACCAGGAAAGACTTTATCGAGGTGAGCTTAAGGCGCTCGCCCGCAATGTAGATGTATTTGCTTTCCGGGACGACTTTCACCGCATAGGCCGACAAGCCCTTGTTGTTGGTCGTCGGTTCGAAGGTCACCGCTGCATCTTTCTTGATAAGCTCCGGATTGGCGACCTTAATCACATGAAAATAACGGTTATCACCGTTTTCATCTTTGATAAATCCAAAGCCTTTATCTTTAAACCACGTTGTGATCGTTCCGTTCATCGCCATTACCGCCTGATTAATCGTTTATCTACTCAGTTTTGCAGCGCGCAGTGTAAAGCACAACGCCTGCACAGACTATGCCTTTGGCTTAAGTCTGGACTACCTTTATTTACCACATCAAATCGTCGGGCACTTTAAAGTCAGCATACGGATCTTCTTCATCCTGCTCTTCTGCACTCAGCGCGCTGTGTAACACAATACTGCTCTCATCTCGCTGGGCTATCTTGTCGGCTACGCTCGCAGGGATAATCGCGTATTCACTCTCGCTGCTGCTATCAACAACCAAACGCGCAATCGCGAGACGACCGTTGATCAACTGCGTCTGAGTCAGCTTATCCACCATGATTTTTTTGATTAAATTATTGTCGGTGAAGTTAAAACCAATATCGCCTCTTGAAATGGTGATTCGGTTCATTTCAATAAGCTGCTTTACCTGCGCTTTATACTCTTTCGATAAAACAGCCTGTTTTTGTTGTTCGCTGAGTTGCTTATCACGCTCAATTTGCGCTTTTTTATTCTCTTCCACGGCCTCTCTTGCCTCACGCGCCTGAACGCGTGATTTTTTAGCCGTTCTCTGGACTTTGGCCATTTTTTTGCTGGTCACTAATCCAGCTTTAAGCATCTGCTCTTGTAAGGTGAGTTTCGTCATCTTCGTATCTAAACCGGTTGAATATTTATGGGGATTATACCTGTATTTTTTGGGGCTGTACCTGTTTGCCGCATCCTGGGCGTGGCAAGCGTGTTTATGAATTTCAGAAATACGATCGGCGATTACGCTGAACCCGACGGATAGGTTGGCCCAATCTCATCGTGACTTGCCCATTTGCCCACATTCATCTTCTGGACAACACTCTACGATGGCATCACTGACTCATAACGTGGAGTAACCCTCATGAATATCACCCAAATCCGTAATGCCACGCAGCTCATCACCTTTGGTCACAAAACGTTTCTGGTAGACCCGATGCTTGCCCCGCAAGGCGCATATCCAGGATTTGCCGGAACAGCGCGCGCGGAGATCCGTAATCCGACGGTGGAATTACCGTGCAGTATTGACACGCTGTTGCAAGCCGATGCCCTGATCGTCACCCACCTGCATGAAGATCACTGGGATGAGGTCGCCGCTCGCACAATCCCCAAAGATAAACCTGTCTACGTACAAAATGCCCAGGATGCGCAAACGTTGCAGGATCAGGGTTTCACCCGGCTTACCGTATTGTCGGATAACACCGTGTTGGGCGATATCACTCTGCGTAAAACCGGCGGTCAGCACGGTTCGGATCGCGCTTACGCGATTCCACAAATGGCGGAACGTTTAGGGGAGGCTTGCGGGGTGATTTTCCAGCATCCTGAGGAAAAAACGCTGTATCTGGTCGGCGATACAATCTGGCGCGACGAGGTGGAAACCACGATGTCGACCTTCCAGCCTGACGTGGTGGTCGTGAATGCAGGGTTTGCGCACGTCCTCGGTTTTGGCCCAATCATTATGGGCGCGGAAGATGTGCTAAAAACCCACTTCGCGCTGCCGCAGGCACAGATTGTGGCCACCCACATGGAAGCCATTAACCACTGTCTGCTCACCCGAGACGCGCTCAGACAATATGCCCGGGATAACCAAATTGCAGACTTTGTGAATGTCCCGGAAGATGGTGAAATACTCACCTTTTAATGTTTAATGACTCCCGATGAGAAATCGTATGCGTCCAGTCACCGTCGCCATTATCGCCGTTGAAGATTTTAGCCCTTTCCACGTTTCAGTGCCCTGCATCATTTTCAGTGAAAAAATGACGGCGAAAAAACGATTTGAGGTACAGATCTGCGCGGAAAAGCCCGGAGTTGTCAGCTCACTGGACGGTTTTTCGCTCACCGCCTCTCACCGCTATGAGGCGGCCATCGACGCTGACATCGTGGTCGTCCCCTACTGGGGTGCCACGGCGCATCGCCCGCCGCAGCGTTTACTCAACGCGCTGATTAGTGCGCGGAATAATGGCGCACAGATTGTCGGACTTTGTCTGGGCGCCTTCGTTCTGGGCTACGCGGGTTTACTTGACGATAAACGAGCCGCCACCCACTGGGAATTTGAGCAGGATTTTCAGGCGCGCTTCCCCACGACTCACCTTGATATTAACGCCCTGTACGTGGACGACGACGGCATTATTACCTCGGCAGGAACCGCCGCCGCGCTGGATTGTTGCCTGTACATTATCCGTCAACGCTTTGGCAGCGTGGTGGCTAATCAAATTGCCCGGCGGATGATTGTCCCGCCGCATCGCGAAGGGGGACAGGCGCAGTTTATCGAACAACCCGTGCCCAAAAACACCCAGGATGAGCGCATCAACGCGCTGATCGATTATTTACGCCTGCACATCCGCGAACAGCATAACCTGGACTCGCTGGCGCAGCAGGTAATGATGAGCCGTCGCACTTTGACGCGTCATTTTATGAAAGCCACCGGATCGAGCGTGGCCGGGTGGCTAATTACCGAGCGTCTGCGCCAGAGCCAGGAACTGCTGGAATCCAGCCATCTCCCGGTCGAACGGATTGCGGAACAGGTCGGGTTTCTTTCGCCAGTGACCTGGCGCCAGCATTTTAAATCTCAATTTGGCGTCAGTCCCGCCGAATGGCGCAAAACCTTTCAGGGCGTGGCGTGAGCGAACGCTTACCTGCGTTTTTTCGCCAGCCAAATGGTATGCCCCGTGCAGTGGGGATCTTCCATCATCATATCCACAACTGCAAAACCGTTTGCAGACAGGAGTGCGCGGTACTCTTGGGGGGAAAGACTGGCGTGGAACAGCGGCTCGCCTTCAAACTGCCCCATGGCAATCCCGTTTTCGGGGCCGCTGGTAAACATTAACGCACTGCCGGGATGACTGAGCTGCGCAAAAATCGGGAACATCTTTTGCTGGTCCTGCTGGGTTAAATGGAAAAAGCTGTCCCACGCAATCAGACCGTCAAAAGTGTCATTGAGCGTTAATTCGCGCATATCCTGTTCCAGCCAGCGCTGGTCGGGAAAGGATTGCCGGGCGCGTGCCAGCATCGCCGCTGAACCATCAACCCCGGTAAGCTGAAAACCGTGCTGGATAAAATAGTCAGCAATCGGCTGACCATTCCCACAACCGATATCGAGAATGCTTCCCTTCCCGCCAATGACGGCGATGAATTTATCCAGCCAGCGTTTTTCGAACAGTGTGCGCGATCGCTGGCTGGCATAGGCATCCGCGTGACGCCGGTAGATGGACAGAATGTTCTTCGCCGCAGAGTCACTCACGTTTTCCTCACTATTTTTATCTTTCACTTTTCTATCAGCATATTAAGGATAACAACTCTCGCTCAACCCCGGTCAGGTTTCTCAGCTCAACTCCGGCTCACCGTCATTACTGTGAGTCACTTCACCCACTCTACGTCCCCGGCTTTACAGGCTCTCGCTGCACACTTTATGTTGACTAAAATTGTGAGCGGAAACAAATAAAGACAGGATACTGCCATGCCCCTGAACACAGATTCACTCGCCGCCGTACTCGCCAGACGCGACTGGGAAAACCCCGGTGTCACGCAACATAATCGCCTTGAATCACATCCGCCGTTTTATAGCTGGCGCAATGCTGATGAAGCGAAAAATAATCTGCCGTCGGGGCAACGGCAAAGCCTCAATGGCGTATGGAAATTTGCCTGGTTTGCCTCACCGCAAGCCGTCCCGGAAAGCTGGCTAACGAGCGATCTGGACGATGCAGATACCCAAAGTGTGCCGTCCAACTGGCAAATGGAGGGCTACGACGTCCCCATCTACTCCAACATCACCTACCCCTTCCCGGTGAATCCCCCGTATGTTCCGGCGGAGAATCCCACAGGGTGTTACTCACTCACATTTAATGTTGATGAAAACGGGCGGCACGCAGGGCAGACCCGCATTATTTTTGATGGCGTGAACTCGGCTTTTCATCTGTGGTGCAATGGTCGCTGGGTGGGTTACGGCCAGGACAGTCGTCTGCCGTCTGAATTTGACCTCAGCCATTTTCTGCTCACCGGGGAAAACCGCCTGGCGGTGATGGTGCTGCGCTGGAGCGACGGCAGCTATCTGGAAGATCAGGACATGTGGCGAATGAGCGGAATCTTTCGCGATGTCTCTTTGCTGCATAAACCTGACACGCAAATCCGCGACCTGCGCGTCAACACCCGTTTTAACGATGATTTCAGCCGCGCCGTGCTGGAGACGGACGTCAGGCTGGCGGGCGTCCCGCATGACAATCTCCGCGTCAGCGTAGATCTGTGGCACGGGGAGACGCTCGTCGGGACAAGTACCTCACCGTTTGGCAGCGATATCATTGATGAGCGCGGCGCCTACGCAGACCGCACGACGCTGCGTATCCACGTCGAGCGCCCGGCGCTGTGGAGCGCAGAAACGCCCAATCTGTATCGCGCCGTCGTGCAACTGCATACCGCTGACGGCACGCTGATTGAAGCCGAAGCCTGTGACGTCGGCTTCCGCCAGGTCGGTATTGAAAATGGACTGTTGCTGCTCAACGGCAAACCTTTGCTTCTCCGCGGCGCTAACCGCCATGAACATCACCCCAAAAACGGTCAGGTGATGGACGAAGAGACGATGGTGCAGGACATCCTGCTGATGAAGCAGAACAACTTTAACGCCGTGCGCTGCGCCCATTACCCGAACCATCCGCTGTGGTATACCCTGTGCGACCGTTACGGGCTGTATGTGGTGGATGAAGCCAATATCGAAACCCACGGAATGGTGCCGATGAATCGCCTGAGTGACGATCCAACCTGGCTGCCGGCCATGAGTCAGCGCGTCACGCGCATGGTGCAGCGCGATCGGAACCACCCCTGCATTATCATCTGGTCGCTGGGCAACGAATCCGGCCACGGCGCTAATCATGACGCGCTGTACCGTTGGCTGAAATCCGAAGATCCCTCCCGCCCGGTGCAGTACGAAGGCGGCGGCGCAAATACCGCCGCCACCGACATCATCTGCCCGATGTATGCCCGCGTCGATCAGGATCAACCCTTCCCTGCCGTCCCGAAATGGTCGATAAAAAAATGGCTGTCGATGCCTGGCGAACAGCGTCCGCTGATCCTCTGCGAATACGCCCACGCGATGGGCAACAGCCTCGGCGGTTATGCCAAATACTGGCAGGCTTTTCGCCAGTATCCGCGCCTGCAGGGCGGTTTTGTCTGGGACTGGGTGGATCAGTCGCTTTTAAAATATGACGAAAACGGCCAGCCCTGGTCTGCCTACGGCGGCGACTTTGGCGACACGCCCAACGATCGCCAGTTCTGTATGAATGGCCTGGTATTTGCCGATCGCACGCCGCATCCTGCGCTGTATGAAGCGAAACACGCACAGCAGTTTTTTCAGTTTTCGCAATTGCCGGGCGCGGAATGCACGATTGAAGTGACCAGCGAATACCTGTTCCGTCGCAGCGATAACGAGATTCTGCACTGGGCCGTGACGCAGGACGGCAACCCACTGGCGACCGGAGACGTGGTACTGGATATCGCCCCCCAGGGCCGCCAGGTCATCGTACTGCCAGAAATTCCTGCGGGCAAAACGGCAGGTCAACGGTGGTTAACGGTGCGTGTCGGGCAACCGCGGGCAACCGCCTGGTCGCAGGCCGGACATATCAGCGCCTGGCAGCAGTGGAAGCTTGACGAAAAACTCTGTACTGAGCCGCCTCTACGCGCCGACACAGCCCCGCAGCTTACCGCCAGCGAAACCGCCTTCGTCATTACGGTGAACGATAAACGCTGGGAATTCTGTCGCCAGCAGGGTGTGCTGACACAGTATTGGATCAACGAAGAAGCACAGTTGCTGACTCCGCTTATTGACCAGTTCACGCGGGCGCCGCTGGACAACGACATCGGGGTGAGTGAAGTCGCCCGTATCGACCCGAACGCCTGGGTTGAACGCTGGAAGGCCGCCGGTCACTACCAGTTGCACGCCGTGCTGCTGCAATGCGAGGCCGAGGCGCTTTCCAGTGCGGTGCTGCTGACCACCCGCCACGCCTGGCAATATCAGGGAGAGACGCTGTTTTTAAGTCATAAAACGTACCGTATCGACGGCAATAGTGAGATGCAGATTACGGTGGATGTTGAGGTTGTCAGCGGTACGCCACACCCGGCGCGGATCGGTCTGAGTTGCCAACTCGCACAGGTCGAAAAACGGGTGAACTGGTTAGGGCTGGGGCCACACGAAAACTATCCAGACCGCCTTTCTTCCGCCTGTTTCGACCGCTGGGATCTGTCGCTGGACGAGATGTATACCCCTTACGTCTTCCCGAGTGAAAACGGTCTGCGCTGCGGGACGCGGGAGCTGAATTATGGTGCACACCGCTGGTACGGCGACTTTCACTTCAACATCAGCCGCTACAGCCAGCAGCAACTGATGACCACCAGCCATCGCCATTTACTAAAGCCGGAAGCAGGAACCTGGCTCAATATTGATGGCTTCCATATGGGCGTTGGCGGCGATGATTCCTGGAGTCCTTCCGTCTCGCCGGAATTCCAGCTCAGCGCCGGGCGTTATCATTATCGGGTTGTCTGGGGTTAACAGATTGTCGGATGGTCTGTAGGCCCGGTAAGCGAAGCGCCACCGGGCACCAGAACTACGCCTCAATCACCTGACGGATCTGATCGAGCGACGAAGGATCGTCAATGGTCGTCAGATCGCCCGGATCGCGCCCTTCGCAAATGGCCTGGATCGTGCGTCTGAGCATCTTCCCGGATCGCGTCTTCGGCAACTGAGAAACAAACCAGACGTGCGCCGGACGACCAAAATTACCGATCTGACTGTCCACCAGTGCCATGATCGCTTTCTCTTCGCTGTGCGCCACATCGCGGTCTTCCAGGCTGTCGCTCAGTTTGGGAATTACAAACGCGACCGCCACTTGCCCCTTCAGCGCATCTTTCACCCCCACCACCGCTACTTCCGCCACGTTCGGGTAGCTGGAAATACTCTCCTCGATTTCACGGGTGCCCAGACGGTGTCCGGCGACATTAATCACATCGTCCGTTCGCCCGAGGATAAAGTAATAGCCGTCGGCGTCGCGGATCCCCCAGTCAAAGGTGGCGTAGACCCGGCGGGAGAACAGCGACCAGTAGGTGTCCACAAAACGCTTGTCATCGCCCCAGATGGTCTGAATACACCCCGGTGGCAGCGGCCCCTCAATCACCAGCATTCCCTTTTCGTTGACGCCGCACGGCTCGCCGGTCACTTCGTTGAGTAACTGTACGTTGTAGCCATACATCGGCACGCCGGGACTGCCGAGCCGCGAGGGACGGTCATCCAGTCCACGGGCCAGCGCCATAATCGGCCAGCCGGACTCCGTCTGCCAGTAATTGTCGACAACCGGTACGCCTAACGTTTCCGTCACCCAACTGGCGGTCGGTTCGTCCAGCGGTTCGCCCGCCAGGTAGAGCACTTCCAGCGAGGAGAGATCGTGGTTGCGAATTTGCGCGGTCGGGAATTTCTTCAGCACACGGATGGCGGTCGGTGCGGAGAACATCCGGCTAACCTGATATTTCTCGACGATTTTCCACCACACGCCGCAGTCCGGATACGTCGGCAGCCCTTCATAAACAATGGTCGCCATTCCTGCCAGCAGCGGTGCATAAACAATGTAGGAGTGCCCGACCACCCAGCCGATATCCGACGCGCAAAAGAAGACGCCGCCCGCTTTGCCGCCAAAAATGGTGTCCATGCTGGTCACCAGCGCCACCGCATAGCCCCCGACATCACGTTGCACCCCTTTGGGTTTTCCGGTGGTGCCCGAGGTATACAGAATGCAGGAGGTTTCGTTCGATTCCAGCCAGGCGACAGGCACCTTCGCCCCGAGATGCTGCTGGCGCAGCGTCGCAAAATCACGATCGCGCCCCGGCACCCGTGCCATTTTCGCCAGCCCGCGATCCACCAGTAGGACATGGCGCGGCTGATGCTCTGCCTGCGCGATGGCCTCATCCAGCAGCTTTTTATACGGCAGGATTTTACCGCCCCGCGCCCCGGCATCAGCCGAGACAATCAGCGCCGGTTTGGCATCGTCAATACGCGCCGCCACGCTGTGCGAAGCAAAGCCGCCGAACACCACCGAGTGAATCGCGCCAATACGCGCGCAGGCCAGCAGCGTAATGTGCGCCTCGGCAATCATCGGCATATACACCAGTACCCGATCGCCACGCTGTACGCCAAGCGACTGTAGCATCGACGCCACCACATTCACTTCGTCATACAACTGGCTGAAGGTGAACGTACGCTCTTCTTCGGTTTCTGATGAAACGGCAATCAGCGCCAGCGCGTTGGGTTGCTTCGCCACCCAACGGTCAATGGCGTTATGGCACAGATTGGTCGTGCCGCCGCAAAACCAGCGGGCAAACGGCGGATTGCTGTGATCCAGCACCTGAGTAAAGGGTTGCTGCCAGTCAATACGCTGGGCCTGTTCGGCCCAGAATGATTCAGGTTGTTCGATAGAATGCTGATAAAACTCGCTAAAAGACATAATGCTCTCCTGTTGAACTTACGCCTTACTGCTCGTTGTTAGATCACGTACAGATCCAAATACTCATTAACGGGCATCTGCTCCAGGCGAGTTCTGTCCAGGGAGACTTCCAGGATGCGCTGCTGCTGACGGGTCGGGAACTGACGCGCCAGGTTGATTTTGAATTTATCGACCAGTTTAGGAATGCCATCTTTACGACGACGCGCGTGACCGATTGGGTATTCCACCACCACTTCTTCAAAGCGCGAACCGTCGGTAAATTCAAGGGTGATAGCGTTAGCGATAGCGCGTTTTTGCGGATCGTGATAGTCGGTGGTAAACGCCGGATCTTCAAAGCAGTTGATCTTCTCGCGCAGCGCGTCGATGCGTTTATCCTGGGCCACGCCGTCTTCATAGTCTGCCGCCGTTAAGCGCCCGAACAGCAGCGGGATGGCCACCATGTACTGGATACAGTGGTCACGGTCAGCCGGGTTATTCAACGGCCCTTTTTTGTCGATGATGCGAATACAGGCTTCATGAGTACGGATGGTCACCTTCTCGATGTCCGCCGCGGTTTTACCGGCGGCCTGCATTTGCGCATGGAGCGTCATTGCCGCTTCTACTGCCGTCTGCGAGTGGAATTCCGCCGGGAAGGAGATCTTGAACAGCACGTTCTCCATCACGTAAGAGCCGTAAGGACGCTGGAAGCGGAACGACTCACCATTGAAGGAGACATCGTAAAAGCCCCAGGTTTTTGCCGTCAGCGCCGACGGATAACCCATCTCGCCGGTTTTCGCCATCAGCGCCAGACGTACCGCGCGAGACGTGGCATCCCCTGCCGCCCACGATTTACGCGTGCCGGTGTTCGGCGCATGGCGATAGGTGCGCAGCGATTGGCCGTCAACCCACGCCAGTGACACCGCATTGAGGATCTCATCGCGGGTCAGCCCCAGCATTTCGGCAACCACCGCAGTAGAGGCCACTTTCACCAACAGCACGTGATCCAGCCCGACGCGGTTGAAGGAGTTTTCCAGCGCAATACAGCCCTGAATTTCATGGGCTTTGATCATGCCGGTCAGCACTTGCTTCATGGTCAACGGCGCTTTTCCGACGGCGACCGCGTTACGCGAGAGCCAGTCTGCCGTCGCCAGAATGCCGCCGAGGTTGTCAGAAGGATGGCCCCACTCCGCCGCCAGCCAGGTATCGTTAAAGTCGAGCCAGCGGATCATCGCGCCGATGTTAAAGGCGGCCTGTACCGGATCGAGCTGAAACTGGGTGCCCGGCACGCGTACGCCGTTGGGCACCACCGTGCCTGGCACCACCGGCCCCAGCAGTTTTTTACAGGCCGGATATTCCAGCGCTTCCAGACCACAGCCTAAAGTGTCGAGCAGACAGTAATGCGCGGTGTCATACGCCACCTTTGAGGTGATCTCGTAATTCATCACGTAATCAACGATATCAACGATTTCACGGTCAAATTCCGGGCGGACGTTCGAAATATGTGCAGACATAGGGTACGTTTCCTTTTTCCTTTCGTCTTTCAAGCTGCATCTGTCCTGGCTTCCTCGCTCACCCCAGTCACTTACTTGTGTAAGCGCCTGGGGGTTCGCTGCGTCGCCGCCTTGATGCAACTCGAAATCCATTGGGTAACTATTTAGAGGTTATTAATTAATTGCGTTCATTCAGTGGAACAAAGAGGCGATCTTCCGGGCCGGTGTAATTGGCGGAAGGACGGATAATTTTATTATCCTGGCGCTGTTCGATGATGTGCGCCGCCCAGCCGGTGACGCGGGCAATCACAAACAGCGGTGTAAACATTTCGGTCGGGACGCCCATCATGTTGTAGGAAACCGCCGAGAACCAGTCGAGATTCGGGAACATCTTTTTCGTTTCCCACATCACCTCTTCCAGACGGTCGGCGATGTTGTACATCTTCAGCGACCCGCCTTCCTGAGAAAGCTGTTTCGCCACCTTCTTAATCACCTGATGACGCGGATCGGCAATGGTGTAGACCGGATGACCAAAACCAATCACCACCTCTTTGTTTTCCACGCGTTTACGGATATCGGCCTCGGCTTCGTCCGGCGTTTCATAGCGCTGTTGAATTTCCAGCGACACTTCGTTCGCGCCGCCGTGTTTCGGGCCACGCAGTGCGCCAATCGCGCCAATAATCGCTGAATAGACGTCGGAACCTGTTCCTGCAATCACGCGACTGGTAAAGGTGGAGGCGTTAAATTCATGCTCGGCGTACAGTACCAGCGAGATGTGCATCGCCTTTTCCCAGCTTTTCGACGGTTTTTCACCGTGCAGCAGATGCAGAAAATGCCCGCCGACAGAGTCGTCGTCGGTTTCCGGCTGGATACGTTCGCCGTTGTGACTGTAGTGATACCAGTAGAGAAGGATGGAACTGAGCGAGGCCAGCAGCTTGTCAGCGATGTCGCGAGCGCCGGAGACGGTGTGCCCCTCTTTTTCCGGCAGCGTACAGCCCAGCGCGGAAACGCCCGTGCGCATAACGTCCATCGGGTGCGACGCCGCAGGTAGCGCTTCCAGAACGGTACGCACATTGGCAGGTAATCCGCGCAGCGCTTTTAATTTGATTTTATACGCCTGGAGTTCATCGCGGGTCGGCAGCTTACCGTGAATCAGCAAATGCGCCACTTCTTCAAATTCGCAATGCTGGGCCAGATCGAGAATATCGTAGCCGCGGTAGTGCAAATCGTTACCACTCTTGCCGACGGTGCACAGCGCGGTATTGCCCGCAGCGACTCCGGAAAGGGCCACTGATTTTTTCGGTTTAATGACATGGGTATTATTTTGCAGGATCGTCGTGTCGCTCATAGTGTCCTCGTCATTGTTTTAATGTGTAAGGTACAAATTCATCTTGTCGACCGGATAAACGCAGTGCCATCCGGCATTGCCAGATGGCGACTGCGCCTTACCAGGCCTACGATTTATTTTTGGCAAACAGCGCGTCGAGCTTCTCTTCGTACTGGTAGTAATTGATGCTCTCGTACAGTTCGTTACGCGTTTGCATGGTGTCGATAACGTTCTTTTGCGTTCCTTCCTGGCGCAGCACGTTATAGACGCGCTCAGCGGCGCGGTTCATTGCGCGAAAGGCAGACAACGGATAAAGCGCCATGGCGACGTTGGCGCTGCGCAGTTCATCAGTGGTAAACAGCGGCGTCGCGCCGAACTCAGTGATGTTAGCGAGAATAGGAACCTGTACCGCGTCGGCAAACTGGCGATACATGGAAAGCTCGGTGATCGCCTCCGGGAATATCATGTCTGCCCCGGCTTCAACGTACGCCCGGGCACGATCGATAGCCGCGTCCAGCCCTTCGACCGCCAGCGCATCGGTACGCGCCATGATGACAAAATCGGGATCGGTGCGGGCATCGACCGCCGCCCGGATCCTGTCCACCATTTCTTCTTTCGAGACAATGGCTTTGTTGGGGCGATGACCACAGCGCTTGGCGCCGACCTGATCTTCAATATGCAGCGCAGCGGCGCCGGCTTTGATCATCGATTTCACCGTCCGCGCAACGCTGAACGCTGAAGAGCCAAAACCGATATCGGCATCCACCAGCAGCGGCAGCGGACAAACGTCGGTGATACGGCGAATGTCGGTCAGCACATCATCCAGCGTGGAGATCCCCAGATCCGGCAGCCCCAGCGAACCGGCCGCGACACCGCCGCCAGAGAGATAAATCGCCTGATATCCGGCGCGCTGGGCCAGAAGCGCGTGATTCGCATTGATGGTGCCGACAATCTGCAATGGGTTTTCTTTGGTGAGCGCGGCGCGAAACGCCTGCCCCGGAGAATGTAGAGACATATCCCGTCCTTTTGTTATCAACTTGTTGCCTTAGTTGATTTACATAAAGCAAGGGCTATGCCAACGCAGGCATAAAGACAACCACTTTATTTTTATTCATTTTAAAACAATGAATTAGATGTCTAAGTAATATTGAAAGTGAAAAAATGCGTGCCAGTTAACGTTTCATGAAACGCGTGATGCTGTTTCATTGCAACATTTATGAAACAAGACTACACCCAATACTCTGTTCCTTCATTTTTTTGGGCGACTATGGCGGATACGCACCTTCCACCGCGGGTAAATGATGATAAGCCGGTTATCTGGACGGTCTCGGTGACGCGGCTGTTCGAGCTGTTTCGCGACATCAGTCTCGAGTTCGATCACCAGGCGACCATCACCCCCATCCAGCTCGGCTTTGAAAAAGCCGTGACCTATATCCGTAAGAAGCTGGCCAGTGAACGCTGCGATGCGATTATCGCTGCGGGATCGAACGGTGCATATTTGAAAAGTCGGCTGTCCATTCCCGTGATCCTGATTAAACCCAGCGGCTTCGACGTCTTACAGGCGCTGGCGAAAGCAGGCAAGCTGACCTCTTCTATCGGCGTGGTGACCTATCAGGAGACGCTGCCAGCCCTGATGGCGTTCCAAAAAACCTTTAAGCTGCGCCTCGATCAACGCAGCTATATCACCGAAGAAGACGCGCGCGGGCAAATTAATGAACTGAAGGCGAACGGCACTGAAGCCGTGGTTGGCGCGGGACTGATAACCGATCTGGCAGAGGAAGCGGGCATGACGGGGATCTTTATTTATTCGGCAGCCACCGTGCGTCAGGCCTTTAGCGACGCGCTGGATATGACCCGCCTGACGCGACGACAACACCGCCCGTATGCCTCTGAAAACGGGTTGCGCACCCGTTATGATTTGGGCGATATACGCGGTCATTCGCTGCAAATGGAGCAGGTTCGACACACGATTATGCTCTACGCCCGTTCCCGTGCGCCCGTCCTGATTCAGGGGGAAACGGGCACCGGAAAAGAACTGGCGGCCCAGGCCATTCATCGCGAATATTTTACCCGTCAGGGAGGGCGCAGCGGCAGGCGTTCCCCGCCTTTTGTTGCCGTCAATTGCGGGGCGATTGCCGAATCTTTACTCGAAGCGGAGTTGTTTGGCTACGAAGAGGGAGCCTTTACCGGATCACGTCGCGGAGGACGCGCCGGACTGTTTGAGATTGCCCACGGCGGAACGCTGTTTCTGGATGAGATAGGCGAGATGCCCCTGCCGCTCCAGACCCGGCTATTGCGCGTACTGGAAGAAAAAGAGGTGACGCGCGTCGGCGGGCATCAGCCTATCCCGGTGGATGTGCGGGTGATTAGTGCCACCCACTGCAATCTGGAACAGCAGATGAAACAGGGGCAATTTCGTACCGATCTGTTTTATCGCCTCAGTATTTTGCGCCTGGCGCTGCCACCGCTACGTGAGCGTCATGCTGACATTGTGCCGCTGGCAGAAGGATTTTTAAAACAGTCGCTGGCGGCATTAGAAGCGCCGTTTAGCGAATCGGTACGCGAAGGCTTACAGCAAAGTCAGGCGGTTCTGCTGCATTACGGCTGGCCTGGGAATATTCGTGAGTTGCGCAATATGATGGAACGTCTGGCGCTTTTCTTAAGCGTTGAGCCGCAACCTGCGCTCGATGTCCATTTTCTACAGCGATTGTTACCGGAACTGACTGCCACAGACGAAGCGCCTCCAGCCCCCACATCGCTTACGGCTCAGGAGGTTCTCGCACAGTTTAACGGGGATAAAACCGCAGCAGCGCGGTATCTGGGGGTGAGCAGAACAACATTCTGGCGGCGATTAAAAGAATAACCCGCCAGTGAGACTGGCGGGTTTTGTCTATCAGAGAAGCGCGTTATTTCTTTTTATAAATATTGGCGGTGCCATGGATTTTATTATCCGTCTGGCCAGATGTCAGTACGACAACATCGGCACCTTTTTCATCGGCTTTCTTCAGGAGGTCTTCCTTCGCATCAGAAGTAGAGACTTCGTTGCTCGTAGAAATTGTACCCACTTTGGTATACTGTGATTCGACTTTTTCAAACTCGACTTTCGTCATCAACTCTGCTGCATACGCATTTGAAACCACTAACGCCAACGCCCCAATCAATACCTTATATCCTGTCTTCATATAAAAACTCCCATTTTTGTTATTACGCTATCATCACACATGAATGTTACAGCACCCTACAAGGATGATTAATAAGTAGTTCATGTTCTGCAAAAAATCCAGCGCGAAAATCAGTATAAATTGATTTTGCGTGGCGGCAGCGACAACACCGCCTGTGCCAACGTCTGCCGGGTGAACGCCGTCGCCAGAATCCGGATGACTTACAGCATGTTGAGAGCCTCGCCACCTTGCGCTTCAGTGGCGGATGGCAGCCAGGCAACATCGGTATTCAGAATAATACAAACCCCGCCATAATATATTTGCAATTCTCTTAAAGAAGAGATAAGTTATCTTAAATTCGTACTGCTATAATTTTTGATTATTATCAATATAACGGCAATAAAACACGAAAACAGCGGCAATAATATCATTCCCCTTCGCAATTAAATCAATAAAAAGAATAAGCACGCGTATATTAACCACAACTTACTTACCAGCATCACTTAATAAAATAAAAAGTCCAAAAGTTATATCGCGTTGTATTTTAAACGCAACCAAAAAACCGACTATCAAAATCATTAAGACGCCATTATCTGTTTATCCACACACTGAATCATCACCGCGCTTTACGTCTTATTTATAATTGTTGGAATCTATCAATAAACTCAATTATGGATTTTTTAAACGATTTCTTTCTTTCGTGATGTGCAAATACCATCCGCATTATCGGAATACGCTATTCATGTCACTAAGCAAACGTAATGTTTAGGATACGGATGGGGGTGTGTTGCGTATTCACACCCGACTCATGATGAGTCAATCATCAACACAAACAACACTGCATTACCTTACGGAAGAGGAATAATATGACAACAACTATTCTACGACACCCGCTATCGGCATTATCACTCGCCATAGCCCTTGCGTTATCTGTACCTGCTGTCGCCGCGACATCAGCCAATAATATCAGTCTGTTGTCAATAGCCCCTCCGGCGACACCAGATGATGATATTGTCATTAATAATAATGAAAGCCTGACCCTTTCTGATACAGAAAATACAGAAAGCGGCTGGGATCGTTTTAGTAGCCTTAACGTCGGGGAAAATACCGATGGTTCGCTCATTATCGATGGCCGTCATATTACAACATCAGCAGGCACCATTGGCGACGGGGCGACGGGATCTGTCACGTTAACCAACGGCGCCTCCTGGTCCTTTGATAGCGAGAATCAGGTTAATCTGGTATTGGGCACACATAATGGCTCAGGTTCCCTTTTCGTTAATAATGGCAGCACGGTAAGTGGAATTGATGAGCTGCGTATTGGCGAATATGCCGGGGGCGCCGAGGGACTGGTGGCGATTGATGGCGCCAACTCTACCGTTTCGTCAGGCTGGGCAGTCGTTGGCGACCAGGGAAAAGGTAAGCTGATAATTACCAACGGCGGCACTCTCTCCCTGTCGGAACACTTTAGCATTGGTTATGTCGGAAATACCGACAACACCCATCGCAATGGCCATGGAGAGGCCATTATCGACGGTGAAAATTCCACGCTGAACGTAACCCAGGGTATTTATCTGGGGGGATTCGCCACCACCAATAATGACGCCACCGGTATTCTTACTGCCAGCAATGGCGCAACGATAAATTCCGGTGACATAATTTGGCTCGCCGTTGGTCAGGGCAGCACCGGTATTTTAAATATTGGCGGCGCTCAGGGCGAAGCAGAACAAGCCGCCGGGCAAATTAACGTTCCGCGTATTCATCTGGGCAATACCGATAATCTCAGCACGGCGATTCTGAATTTTAACCATTTGAGTCAGGATTTTACGCTGGCCGCCAATATTACCGGCAAAGGCGACGTAAATCAGTTAGGTTCAGGAACAACCACGCTGACCGGGGCGAATACCTATTCCGGCACCACTCAGGTGGCAAACGGCACCCTGCGCACCGGAACGGAAAATACCCTGAGCGCTAACTCGGATTTCACGGTGGAAAGCGCGGGTCATCTGGATTTAAACGGTTATTCGCAAACCGTTAAATCACTGGTACTGGCAGGTACGGCGACACTTTCTTCACCGCAAACCCGTGCTGCATTTTCCCCAACCACGCTGACCATCAACGGAGATTACACCTCAGATAATGGCCTGCTGGTGCTGCAAACCGCGCTGGCAGGTGATGATTCCGCCACCGACAAACTGCTGGTCAAAGGCGATACCGCCGGAAATACCCGTGTGAGCGTGACTAACGCGGGAGGAACAGGTTCACAAACCATTGAAGGCATTCAGATTGTCGAAATTGAGGGGGTATCAGACGGTACGTTTACCAAAGAAGGCCGTATTGTGGCCGGTGCGTTTGATTACAATCTGGTGAAAAGCGACAATCAAAACTGGTACTTAACCAGCACCGCCGTCACCGATCCGACGCCGGAACCCGATCCAGACCCAACGCCGGAACCAGAACCGACGCCAGATCCCGATCCGACACCAGAGCCGACGCCCAATCCTGAGCCAGAACCCGGCCCTGGCCCCACGCCAACTCCGACACCACAACCCGAAGGCAAGCAGCAGTATCGCCCGGAATTTGGCAGCTATCTGGCAAATACCTTCGCCGCAAATACGCTGTTTAACACCCGACTGCATGACCGTCTGGGCGAAACGCAGTACACCGATGTACTCACCGGTGAACAGAAAGTCACCAGTCTGTGGATGCGTCACATCGGCGGGCATAACCGCTTTAAAGAGGGTTCCGGCCAGTTGAGTACCCAAAGCAACCGCTATGTCCTGCAACTCGGCGGCGATATTGCTACGTGGAGCAGCGACGGTCTGGATCGCTGGCATCTCGGCCTGATGACCGGATATGCCAACAGCAAAAGCCGCACGCACTCCAGCCTGACCGGTTATTCCTCGCGTGGTGAAATCAGCGGTTACAGCGTCGGGGTTTACGGCACATGGTATGCCAACGATGCCGACCAAGCGGGTGCCTATGTTGATACCTGGCTGCTCTATAACTGGTTTGAAAACCAGGTGTCCGGCGAGAATCTGGCAACCGAGAAATATGATTCCGACGGTATCACCGCCTCTGTGGAAGCCGGTTACACCTTCCGTCTTGGTGAAAGCAGCGATGGCCGCAATAGCTATTGGTTGCAGCCGAAAGCACAACTGACCTGGATGGATGTGCAAGCCGACAATCACACCGAGAAAAACGGAACCCGGGTGTCCGATGACACCGACGGCAATCTGCAAACCCGTTTGGGGATGAAAGCGTATCTGCAGGGCCATAGCGCAAGGGATGACGGCAAAGACCGCACGTTCCAGCCCTTTGTCGAAGCTAACTGGATCTACAACTCGAACAATTACAGCGTGAAGATGGATGACATCAGCAATGAGATCAAAGGGTCACGCAATGTCGGCGAGTTAAAAGTAGGGATGGAAGGCCAAATTAATGCACGTCTGCAACTGTGGGGCAACGTCGCACAACAGGTCGGCGATAATGGCTATAGCGATACTCAGGGGATGTTAGGACTGAAATACACCTTCTGATCCTCGTTCGCCACCCGGGAACTCGCGGGTGGCGAACAACAGAAAGCGCAGCCGTTATTCTCCTCGCCAGATTAACCTCACTTGTTTGTGATCCCTCTCTCACTCGCGCCGTTTTGCTACCAATAAGATGATGTTAATTCACCCATTATTCGGAAGTGTTGCCTATGGATCCCATCCACGCCGTTGTGCTCACCGTCAGCCTGTTCGTGTTAACGTTTTTTAACCCAGGTGCGAATCTCTTTGTGGTGGTGCAAACCAGTCTGGCATCCGGTCGGCGGGCGGGCGTATTGACCGGTCTGGGCGTGGCGTTGGGTGATGCGTTTTATTCCGGTCTTGGGTTATTCGGCATGGCAACATTGATTACCCAATGCGAGGGGATCTTTTCGATTATCAAAATCGTCGGCGGAGCCTACCTGCTGTGGTTTGCATGGAACAGTATTCGCCACCAGGCGACGCCGCAAATGTCCGCCCTTTCGCAACCGATCGCCGCCCCGTGGTATGTGTTTTTTCGCCGTGGGCTGATAACCGATCTCTCCAATCCACAGACTGTATTGTTTTTTATCAGTATTTTTTCTGTGACGCTGAGCGCAGAAACACCGACATGGGCGAGGCTGATGGCCTGGGCCGGCATTGTGCTCTCCTCCGTTATCTGGCGCATTTTCCTCAGTCAGGCTTTTTCTCTGCCCGCGGTTCGTCGCGGTTATGCACGGGTTAATCGCGTCGCCAGTCGCGTTATCGGCGCCATTATTGGTGCTTTCGCCCTGAGACTCATTTACGAGGGCGTCACGCACCGGTAATTCCTGCGCCTCTTAGAATTGATAGCTGTAGTTAACGCTCGCAAACCAGAGGTAGGGATGGTCATAGCTCCCGGAAAATACCTCTGGTGATTTCACGTTTGACGATTGCATATGCAGATACGATACGGCAAAACCCACGTTGCTCGCCGGGGTTATCTGATATTGAGCACCGGTCGCAAACCGCCATTCATCACCGGTCGGTAATGACAGCGCCACATCGCTTTGCGAGTGATACACCGTACTGTCGAATGCAACGCCCGCATTCAGCCGCCACTGTTCTGTTGGCCGGTACTGCACGCCTAACGCCGTATGCCAGGAGTCTTTCAGGCGATTCTGCTGTTGACTCTCCTGCCCGGCAATCGTGACCTGCGGGCTACCAAACTGGCTCCAGTCTTGCCAGCCAAGATCGCCCATCACAGACCAGTGTGGGTTAATGTCATGCACCAGACTGAACATAATCTGCTGCGGCGCCCGAACCTGCGCCGAAATAGGCAGATCGTATTCAACATTGGGTAAATTCGGCAAGCGCGCTTTGCCGTTGATGTTAAAGTCGTAATCGGTTTTGCTGGTCCAGGTGATGCCCGCCCGCGTGCTGTCGGTCAGATCCATCAGTAACCCCAGGCGATAACTCATCGCCCAGTCGTGATCATTCTCTTTTTCATCATCCCCATTAACATTACGGGTTAATGACAAATAGCCATAGTTTGCATTGGCAGAAGCGCCAATCGACAGCCTGTCATTTAATTTGTAGGCTACAGAAGGACTCAACGTCATTGCCACCATGGTACTTTTTTTGATCAAACGATCGCCCGCCCAATCACCAAAATCAATTCCCAGCCCATAGTTCCCATATAATCCAATTCCGGCGTATAGCCTGTCGTTGATTTTTTGAGAATAAAAAGAACTGGCGCCCGGAAAAATATTCATCACATTACCCGGACTTTCTTTACTGGAATCATCGAGGTGATAAGGAATATCACCATCCATCACCTGTAATCCCCCGGTAAACATATGATCAGGTAAACGGGTCATGCCCGCCGGATTGGTGACAATGGTCGAGGCATCCTGTGCCCTGGCGGCCTGTCCCGCCCCTGCCAGCGCGGTATCCTCAGTCCCAATTTCATAGAAGTACAACGCGCTGGCATGGGAAAGCGAAGAAAAGAGTAAACCGGTACACACCAGAGTTATTTTTTTCATTAATTACTCGATGAAATTATTATCATTGTCTATTTTATTCACCAGAAAAAACACGATGGGGAAAATAGATTTCAGAAAAACATATTTATCCCATTCATAGAATAGACCTGATTTCAAAAAACGCTGATGCCCAAAACAGCCAAAAGCCGTTTTGGGCGCATCAGTCAGGGAGTCACGATATTAAACCAGAAGTCGAACGTATCCATAAAACTCAGCATTTCGTCAAACTTCGCCGCATTACCGGTAATTGTCATGCTACCGTTATCCTGCGCCTGTTTTAGCGTCTCCTCTTTCAGGATAATTTTATTCAGCGTTGCGCGATTGAGGGTAATCGTCGCATCGGCATGGCTGGACTGCTCATTGGCGGTATGATTCAGCACACCGTTTTCAAGCTCCAGTTTGTAGATACCGCCATCCTTACCCAGATCAACATTGAAAATGGCTTTTGCGTTAGCCGCTTTTTCACCGTTGAGATGGACGCCAAGATAATCAAAGAACATTTCCGGGCTCATGGCGCGTACGGTGTCCGGGCTGGCGGTGTTCGGCGTCGGGCCTTTCACCACGCCATTACGCAGTTCCTGCGCGCCGGTCAGGTAGAAGTTACGCCACGGGCCAGATTCGGCCTGATAGCCCAGTTGCTCCAGCGCATCCGCTTCCAGATTACGCGCCGTGGCATTCTGCGGGTCGGCAAACACCACGTTACTCACGACCTGCGCCACCCAGCGATAATTCCCCTGTGTGTAATCCTCTTTGGCCTTCTTCAGGATCTGATCCGGGCCCCCCATGTAATCAACATATTTCTTCGCCGCTTCTTCTGGCGGCAGTTCATCCAACGATGCCGGATTGCCGTTAAACCAGCCGAGATAGAGCACGTAGGTGGCTTTCACATCATGGCTGACCGAACCGTAGTAGCCGCGGCTTGCCCAGGAGTTCGCCAGCCCTTCCGGCAGTTTGAAGTTGGCCGCAATCTCATCGCGGGTCAGCCCTTTATTCGCCATACGCAAAGTCTGGTCGTTGATATAACGATACATATCTCGCTGGCTTTTCATTAACTTAACCACATTCTCATTACCCCATGTCGGCCAGTGGTGCTGCGCCATAATGATCTGCGCTTTGTCACCCCAGCGTTCAATGGCGGCATTGATGTATTTCGACCAGGCCAGCGGGTCGCGAATTTTTGCCCCGCGCAGTGAATACGTATTGTGCAGGGTATGGGTCACATCCTCTGCGGCCTCAATCATTTGCTTCTCTTCGACATACCACAGCATTTCAGATGGCGCTTCGGAACCTGGCGCCATCATAAAGTCATAGGTCAGGCCATCAATAACCTCTTTCTGGCCGTCTTTCTCGATGATGTTGGTGGGTTCAATAAGCGTCACCGTACCGGCAGACGTGGTCGTCCCCAGCCCGGCACCCACCTGGCCTTTTTCATTCGATTTCAATAAATTTCCGTACATGTAGCTGGCGCGACGGCTCATCACATTACCGGCCATAATGTTCTCTGAAACCGCCTCTTTCATAAATCCGGCAGGCGCATACACTTTCACTTTACCGGACTTCACATCGGCTTCATCCACCACGCCGCGCACGCCGCCATAGTGGTCAACGTGACTGTGGGTATAAATCACGGCAACCACCGGTCTCTTGCCACGGTTTTTGTAATAGAGATCGATACCGACCTTTGCAGTTTCTGCGGAAACCAGTGGATCGACGACGGTAATCCCCTCTTTCCCTTCGATAATGGTCATATTTGAAAGATCCAGATTACGAATCTGATATACCCCATCGGTCACTTCAAACAGGCCGCTGATATTAATCAACTGCGCCTGACGCCAGAGGCTTGGGTTCACCGTATCAGGCGATTTTTGCCCTTCTTTAATAAAAGCATATTGCTGCGGGTTCCAGACCACATTGCCTTTCTCGCCTTTAATCACATCCTGAGGCAACGGTGCAATAAACCCCTTATGCGCATTCGAAAAGTCGGTGTTATCTGAAAATGGCAGTTGGCGATAAAGCGCTTCATTTGCAGCTTTCGTGGACGGCGTAGCCTCCTTCGGCGCGTCATTTGCCATCACCGGTGATGAGGTAACTGCCGCCGATAACACACCGGCCATCGCCATATATCCAACAATTTTATTCAGCTTCATAATTGCCTCTTTGCTAGCGTATTGTTGCCAGGCAAATATTTAAGTGGAGAATCCAAAACGAGCCGTAACACGCTAAAGAGTAAACAGCCCAATAACATTAAATATTTTCGACAACGTTCAACGCTTATGTCGTAGTGTAGATAACTGAAATCAGGTTATCACTGACTCCGGCAGTTGGCACAACCCAACTTGTTTAATTTTAAATATCCACCGGACATAATTTAAAATTAAACAAATATCTTCTCGCCAGACAAAAAACGAACAGGATAATTGCCCCCAGTTATTTACCTGGAGCGTTATATTTTTATGAAGATTCGTATTTCTCCGCTTTTACTCAGTCTGTGCATACTCACCGCATGTAGCACTCACTCGCCTGACACTGTGCAACAATTAAATAGTCTGACCGTTCCCGTGGTGGCGCCAGACACCGTTCAGGCACCGGTAGCCACAGCCACATTGCGACCGCTACACCAGCAAAATCAACAAAAAATAAGCATGTTAACGGCAAACCTTAAACAGACATATCTGCAACGGAGCACCCGAAAAGATATTTTTGACACCCACAGCGAGACAGCGCGGGTTTATGCCGCACTGACAAAACTGGAGCAATTAGGCTACCTGAACGATAACTATCTGACGCAGCATAATGTGCAAGGGTTGCAGGAGATTTCAATGACACTGCAGTCAGTGTCATAACGCTATTGACGGTTAAAACCCGACACATTCGGTATCGGGTTTTATGATTACAGCCTCTCGCATTATTGAGCGAAACGGTAGGTCAGACCGACATTCAGGGAACTGACGTCACTGCTGACGCCAATCTGATTCGCGTTCCCGACATTACTCACCCACTGATATTCTAAGCGGCCGGCCAGGTTTTGATTGAACGCATATTCCGTCCCTACCGCAACTAACGGACGCACGCCAGTATCAAAGTGATTTTTACCCCTGATGTCGGATTCCGCACGGTAACCCATCGCCCCCGCCCGACCATAAATATCCCAGTTATCATTCAGACCATAACTGGCTTTTAATGACAATTGCAGCCCCTGACTCTTCATTTTAGCGCCAGAAGCCCCGTGATGCCCTTCGACGCCCATATTCCCCAAATAGTCATATCCCCCTTCTACCGCCAGCCACGGGGTTATCTGATAACCGGTATACACTCCGCCACCCACATTATCATGATTAAAATCGAAATCCGTTGATGAGCTATTTCCTCCGTTTTTACTGCTGCTGGTATCAAAATAGTGCGACCAGCCAAATTTACCCCCGGCATACCAGGTTCCGGTATCCGCAGCGGCAAATGCGGTTGATGCTGTAACTGCGTTAACAATAATTAAAGCGACAAGCGTCTTCTTCATAAATATCCCATTATTCACATGTTGCAATCTATACGATCGCGTATATTTGTATAAAAACGCAGAAAATATAAATAAAAACACGCGCGGGAGTAATCATAAGTTTATTTATTTTTGGACAAAAGAATTTACGGGCGTGATAACGCGCTGAGAATAATGAAATTCCTGTCACCACCGAGAAATTAAAACCGTTCGGGCAACTCTGTCAGTTCCGTCAAATAGCCACCACGTTTAAACGCTATGTAGCCCCCCTGTTTTAATGCAGAAAGCACATTCAATACACTACTGCGCGAAAGGTGAGTTCTCTCCTGAATATACTCGAGGATCGAGGTTCTCATTCGGGTCTCCTCTGGCAGTAAAATCATCTCCTGCAAGTGGCTACGAATAACAGAATAGGTGCCTTGCTGCACAATCAACGCATCCCGATAAAACAGATACGCAGAGTGATACGAGAGCAGCGCTGCGACATCCTCCCATAATCCTTCCCGACGAAACACGTCAGCGGCCTTTTGCGAATCAACCCGCAGGATTGTTGAATCCTTCTCGGCGCGTAAAATATGCCCCCGAACAGGCTGAATCATCTCAGCAAGCCCAAAAAGATGAGGGTCATACAGCGTGGCGATCAGAAGCCCATCCGAGGCCCGCAATATTGAAAGTTCGCCTTCAATGAACAGATAGAGCTGTGACTGGCCCTGATAATCCCACGTAATCCTCTTGCGCGGTATCACCTTCATTTTTTCTGCCAATGGTTTCAGTACCGCGGTTAAACGCTCAATACTCTGATCGGGTTGTACAGGTGGATGAATATGCATACGAATACCAGACCATCTACGCCAGGGTGAGTTGTAAACTATATATCTTAACGTTAAAAAAACACAAACTGATATTAAACAGACTATTTTCGTTAAGGGAATAATACCAGGCAAAGCACTTTACGTTTATTTTTAAATAATCGCTGATACAGCGTGCCGTGATGCGCCTCTGCTCAGCGACTGTACGCTTGCTGTGCCATAATTTCAGTGAAGTGCGTAAGCGTTGGACAATGAGTGCTTCAGCGCGCCCGCGTCTCACGCTTTAACTTGACCATCGCACTGAAATTCCTCGTAATATCCACCCAACTCTTTAATGGTATTTACATTCGGCGGAAAGATGGAACAGGTAGAACCCGGTAACGACAAACTACTCCTTACAGAATGGCAGACCTTGCTACACCAAACCTCCCCTGAGGTTCACGAGATTTTGACCTCGTTAACCGACGAGGAGATTCGTCATCTGGTTACCGTTTTTTATGACTATATGCTTTCACACGCTGAGAGCGCGCTGTTCCTCAATACCGAGCAGGTAGCAACCCGACTCAGCCACAGTATGTTTCACTGGTTACGCAGCGTGTTGGGAAGCGCGCAGGAAGATCTCCACCAACTGCTGGCCAAACAGCGCGATATTGGCGTCGTTCATGCCCGTATCGGCCTGCCGATAGATCTGGTCGCCCGTGGCGCGCGGAGATTGAAAGATGAGCTGTATCGCCTGCTGAAGGCGAAATCCGTTTACCCAACGACCGTGCTTAGCGATGCTATCTGCTTTAGCAGTCTGGCAATGGACACCGCGATAGAGGCAATGACCGTCTCGTATTCCCCCAATTACCAAAATTCAATGAACACGCAGGAACAGTACCGCCTGTTGACGATTTACGATGATGTCAACGTAGAGCGGGAGCGCCAAATCCGCTCCCTGACGGACTGGGAAAATCAGTTTATCTATAATATCGCCACCGGTTTGCCTGTCGAAGAGCTGATTTTTCTGTCGAAATCTGACTTTGGTATGTGGCTATCACACAAGGGAAAACACATTCTCGGTAACGGAAAACTGCTTTCCGGGATGGAGCAACTGATACAGCAGATCGACGGCAATCTGACTCAGGTGTTACTGAATGGTCAACAGCCTTCAGCAAACGAACGGATGAGTTTGCTCCAGGAGATTCGCCAGTTATCCGCGCAAATCCACTTCCTCCTGTCTTCCATGTTTGAAGAGCTGGTGAAACAAGAGAACGGCAAAGATTCGCTGACGCAGTTGCTTAATCGCCGCTTTATTCCCACCATTATGCGCCGCGAGATTTCCCTTGCGCTGCATTCGCGTAAACCGTTCGTGCTGGCGATGCTCGACATTGATTACTTCAAACAGATCAACGATCGCTACGGGCATAATGCCGGAGACACCACGCTGAAAAATGTCGCCGCGGTGATTTACGAGCACATCCGCAGCAGCGATTACGTTTTCCGCTACGGCGGCGAAGAGTTTATGGTGTTGCTTGTCGAATCCGAGGTGTCGCAGGCGAGCATCATTCTGGAAACGCTGCGAACAAAAATTGCCGCGCTGCGGATTTCGGCATCTCCGGTAGAAACCTTCTCGGTCACCACCAGCATTGGTATCGCCGAGTACGATTATCACCCGGACTACAAACAGTTGATTGAGAAAGCAGACCAGGCGCTTTATCTCGCCAAAAGCAACGGACGTAATCGCGTGGAAATTTATCGTCGCTAGCCCCTTATGTCTCTGACTTTTCGGGCGGCATTGCGGGTGATGCATACCAGTTTTCCTTCGCCACCATCACCGCCCCTTTCGGTTGCATAACAAAGTTTGGCGACATGATTTGCACATTGAATTCATTGAAAACGTCCTGAATATTGCTATGCAAGGCATCGCGGGCGGCCGCCAGCGACTCATCGGGCTGCAGACGAACCTGTAGCTCATAAGAGATGTACCAGTCCATCAGGCTGAGCTGGCGCACCAACGGCGGCTGCGTATGATCGATGCCCTGGGCGCGGTTGGCCGCCAGTTCAAGCATGGCATGCACCTGACGCCAGGGGGTGTCATAACCGATTGTGACGCCGACGGTTAAATTGACGCCGCCGTCCGGATTTTGCGCGCTGAGATTGGTAATTTTGCCACTGACCACCACCGCATTGGGAACCGTGACGACGTAGTTTTCCCGGGTAATAATCTTGGTAGCCAGCATACCAATTTCGCTGACCTGCCCTTCGTTGTCGGCAATACGGATAACATCGCCTTTGCGCAGCGCGCGTGAATAGATAAGCACCAGCCCACTCATGGCATGATTCATCACCCCCGCAGAACCGAGTGTGAGCATCAAACCGAAAAAGACGCTAATGCCTTTAAACGCCAGTGAATTCGCACCGGGAAGAAAAGGATATGCCGCCGAGAGCGCAAACAGCCACACCACCACGGAGATTAACTTACGGGTCGCGCCAACCGTTTCAGGGTGAATGCCTGGCAACGTCAACCGCCCGGCTTCCACCTGATTAAGGATCACTTTGAGCAGTTTTAAAATCAGCGCGGTGATGGCAAAAATGAGCAGGACAATCATGAGTCCCGGTAATGCGGAGACAATCGACAGCGCGATTTCCCTGACAACACGCACAGACCAGTCGCCCAGCGATTCCCCCCACACCCGGGTCCATGGGAACAGGCTGAATACCCAGCTTAGCCAGACATAGAACGCCATAATACCGAGCAAAATCATCCACAACGCATACAGTCGGGTTTCAATCGCACCGACGAAACGCCGCCAGTTTTGCGGGATCCAGCTACGGTTTTCGAAAATTTTACGTCGATAATGTCGACGTACCCACCGCCAGGAGCGGTAAGCGCCATACCAGAACAAGGTGAGACTCAGTAAACCTGCAGCGGTTTTCACGGCGGAGAGGGCAAGCCAGCCGCTGTCATACTGGTCGCGCAGGGAGGTTCGCTGGATCTCCATTCGCGCCAGTACGCGCTGCGCTGCCTGGTCGAGCGTCAGGTCATCCCCTTCATCCAGATCCCCTTCCGCCAATAGCATGACCGGCTTACCGTTCATCACGATCAGCCGCCCCTGCTGGCGATAGCGGGTAACAGGCACAATTTTCAACGGTTCGCGTACGTCCGCCTGGGTAAAATTTCGCAATGTATTGTGGATACGCAGAACGCGTTCTTCTGGCGTGGTCAGGCCAAACTTCGCCTGCAACATGACAATGGGCTGATGAAAAATATAAACCGTGCGCGCACGCTCCTGGTCTGTGGGCTGCTGTCGGGGTTCCGCCGCCCGGGAAGGGAGCGCCAGAATGACCATAAAACATGCCAAAATAGTGAGCAGCATCCTGTTCATCACCACCACCCAAAATGTGTAATTATCGTTATTATTCATAGAGTCAAAAATAGAGGTCGTCATTACTCTTTTTGAGCATAGACCAGCCCGGTGCTTTTTCATCTACCAACATGCTTCACATTTCAGCGTTGCCCAATTTTATGCGGCCCAGTGTCGGGGCGTATAAACTCGCAGTGACGTTTACACCTCCCCTCCCGGCATCATCCCTTTTATCGATTTCCCGTCTCAGATGCTTTAATCCTGATAGATGAATCAAAAAGTTAAGTAAAACTTATTAAATTAAATATTTGTATGGATTAACTGGCTGAATGTTAACAACGGGTTATATTTAATTGCGAGGGTTACAGAATGTAACTTTAGGGATCTAACTGATATTCATCACTAAGCCTAAAAAATGTGAGAATCATAATGAGACTAAAACCCATCGCCAGAGGGCTTGCCCTGGCAGGCTTGTTAACAACTCTCGTTGTTCCAGCCTATGCCGACACAGCCTCTAAGGACGCCACATCCGCCACTAAGCAAGCCAACGAACAACTCTACAACCAGCTTCCGTTCTCCGACAACACGGACTTTACCGACGCCCACAAAGGTTTTATTGCCGCCCTTCCTTCCGACATTATTCATGGCGAACAGGGGAACGTAGTCTGGAACCCACAGCAGTATGCCTTTATTAAAGAAGGGGAAAAAGCGCCTGATACGGTAAACCCAAGCCTCTGGCGTCAGGCGCAGTTGATTAATATCAGCGGCCTGTTTGAAGTGACTGACGGTGTATACCAAATCCGCAACCTTGACCTGTCGAACATGACCATCATCGAAGGGAAAGAGGGGATTACCGTCGTCGACCCGCTGGTTTCTGCCGAAACCGCCAAAGTCGGTATGGATCTCTACTTTAAAAACCGCGGTAAAAAACCGGTGGTCGCGGTTATCTACACTCACAGTCACGTTGACCACTATGGCGGCGTGCGCGGCGTGGTGGATGAAGCCGATGTGAAATCCGGTAAAGTGAAAGTGTATGCGCCTGCTGGCTTTATGGAAGCCGCCGTCGCGGAAAACATTATGGCCGGTAATGTAATGAGTCGCCGTGCCAGTTATATGTACGGCAACCTGCTGAAGCCGGATGCCAAAGGTCAGGTGGGTGCAGGACTGGGGACGACGACCTCTGCCGGTACCGTCACCCTGATTGCGCCGACCAATTTCATTGAGAAGGACGGCCAGAAGGAAGTCATTGACGGGCTGACCTATGACTTTATGTTGGCGCCAGGCTCCGAAGCGCCTTCTGAAATGCTGTGGTTTATCGAAGAGAAAAAACTCATTGAATCCGCAGAAGACGTGACCCACACCCTGCATAACACTTACTCGCTGCGCGGCGCGAAAATTCGCGAGCCGCTGCCGTGGTCAAAATACATTAACGAAGCGATTGTTCGCTGGGGCGATAAAGCTGAAATTTTGATGGCGCAGCACCACTGGCCGACGTGGGGTAACGAGAATGTCGTCAAGCTGCTGAAGAGCCAGCGTGACCTCTATCGTTATATCAACGACCAGACCTTACGTATGGCCAACGAAGGCCTGACCCGCGATGAGATTGCCGCCAACTTTAAACTGCCGGACTCGCTGGCGCATACGTGGGCTAACCGTGGTTACTACGGTTCGGTCAGCCACGATGTGAAAGCCACCTACGTGCTCTATCTCGGCTGGTTTGACGGCAATCCGGCGACCCTGGATGAACTGCCGCCAGAAGAAGCGGCGAAGAAATTCGTCGAATACATGGGCGGCGCGGAGGCCATCCTGCAAAAAGCGAAAACCGACTTTGACCAGGGGAATTACCGCTGGGTCGCCCAGGTGGTCAGTAAAGTGGTGTTCGCCGATCCTAATAACCAGGATGCGCGTAACCTGGAAGCGGATGCGCTGGAGCAACTGGGCTATCAGGCCGAATCTGGCCCGTGGCGTAACTTCTACCTGACCGGCGCGCAGGAGCTGCGTAATGGCGTGGTGAAAGGCCCAACCCCGAACACCGCCAGCCCGGATACCGTACGTGCGATGACCCCGGAAATGTTCTTTGATTATCTGGCGGTGCATATCAACGGTCAAAAAGCCGGTGATGCGAAATCGGTGTTCAACATCGACCTCGGCAGCGACGGCGGCAAGTACAAACTGGAGCTGGAGAACGGCGTCCTGAACCACACCGCCAATGCCGAAGCGAAAGAGGCTGACGCGACCATTTCACTGAATCGCGACACGTTGAACAAAATTATCCTGAAAGAAGTCACGCTGAAACAGGCGCAGGATAGTGGCGACGTGAAGGTGACCGGTGATGGCGCCAAACTCGACCAGATGCTCGGCTACATGGATAAATTTGAGTTCTGGTTCAACATCGTCACGCCTTAACCTCATCAACACCCCCGCGAACAGATCCCGGGGGTGTTGTTCAACGATTTTTCTGCTGTATTGACCCCTTAAGTTAAGAGAATGGCTACCCTCTCCTCCTGCGGTATCCGTGGGGATGTCTGCGGATAAGCGGTTGGCAGCGCGCTATTGTTCCGTTTAGACTGAACGCTCCCAACGACTTACTGAGATATTCCATTGAATAAAAACATTCTTTCATACTCCCTGCCATTGCTGTTGGCCGCCGTGGCGACATCAGCCTGTGCGAAGCAACCTGCCGCGCTCCACTCTCCGGAAGCGGGCGTACTGTGCGACCAGTATATTTGCGCTGACAGCGCGAAGGGCGTTTCCCGCGATAAGACCGAAAAGTACCTCGGTGAAAAAGCCGCAAAGAGACTGTTTTCACAGGGGGAATTTGATACGACCGAGTTTACCTTTGCCAACGGTACTTTCTGCGATGTCAAAGAACGGTTATGCCGCGAAGACCGGTATTACGGCACAGACGGAAAGCGTAGCGGCGCCATTTCAACGAAATATACAGCGTTACTTTTCGGGAAGTGATGGGAAGGCGGCAGTTCATCTCTGCCGGAAGCCATTCTGATTAAAGGCTCCCTTCAAACGGAAAAACCGGCACTTCACACATGCCGGTTTTTTTACGGTTCAACACCACGGTTTATCAGGCATTGGTCATCGGTTTTTGCTCATTATTCGCCTGAGCATTTGCCAGCATACGACGCACCGGAACAATCAGCACGATCAGCACCGCGGCACAGATCAGCAGCGCAATGGAGCAACGCGCGAAGAGATCCGGCAACATATCCAGTTGGTCGGCTTTCACATGACCGCCAATCAAACCTGCCGCCAGATTACCCAGCGCGCTGGCGCAGAACCACAGCCCCATCATCTGACCGCGCATTCTGTCTGGCGCCAGCAGCGTCATGGTGGCAAGCCCAATCGGGCTCAGACACAGTTCGCCAAGCGTCAGCATCAGGATACTCCCGACCAGCCACAGCGGTGATACGCCCGCCCCGCCGTTACTCAGAACGTTTTGCGCAGCCAGCATCATCAAACCAAAACCTGCGGCGGCACACAAAATACCGATAACGAACTTGGTAATACTGCTCGGACGCACATTGTTCTGCGCCAGTTTCGGCCATGCCCAGCTAAATACCGGTGCTAGCAGAATAATGAACAATGCGTTGATCGACTGGAACCACACGGCCGGAATTTCGAAATCGCCGATCATACGGTTGGTGTAGTCGTTAGCAAACAGGTTGAATGACGTCGGCTTCTGCTCAAAGGCAGACCAGAAGAAGGCGGCAGACACCAGCAAAATAAAGCAGACCAGCAGTCTGGCGCGCTCTTTACGGCTAAGACCGGCAAACATAAACAGATAAATGAAGTAGAGCGCCACTGAAGCCGCAATCACGTAAACCAACATGCTGGCCACCGCGACCGGGTTAATCACAATCACACCCTGAGCAATCAGCGTGACGACGATAGCCATAACAACCGCCAGCGCCAAAAGCCAGCCACCCACGCCCTTCTTCTTCGCGACAGGGCTGTTCCAGGTTGAATCCAGGCCCACTTCACTGTCATAGCGTTTCATCGCTGGAACGGCAAACACGCGGAAGATAATCAACGCCACCAGCATTCCGATACCGCCGATACCAAAGCCCCAGTGCCAGCCGTGAGATTTAATCAGCCAGCCGGAGATCAGCGGCGCGATAAACGACCCGATATTGATCCCCATATAAAACAACGAGAAACCGCCGTCACGACGCGCATCGCCTTTCTTATACAGCGTCCCCACCATCACCGAGATACAGGTTTTGAACAAGCCGGAACCGAGAACGATAAACATCAGGCCGATAAAGAACAGGTTATCTCCCATCCAGGCGGACAGTGCGATAGAGAGGTGGCCGAGCGCAATCAGAATAGAGCCGTACCAGACCGCCTTCTGCTGACCGAGCCAGTTATCCGCCAGCCAGCCGCCGGGTAGCGCGGCAAGATACATGGTACCGGCAAAAATACCCACAATGGCGGACGCATTTTCGCGGGCCAGTCCCATGCCGCCGTCATAGACGGTCGCGGCCATAAACAGGATCAGTAAGGGGCGGATGCCGTAAAACGAGAATCGCTCCCACATTTCTGTGAAGAATAGCGATCCCAACGGATAGGGATGGCCGAAGAACGTTCGGCTTTCGTTTGGATTAACAGTGGAAGACATAAATTCTCCTGGGGAGGTGTTGTCGTGTTTGTAAACACCAGAATGCACGCCGTCCTTTATGACGCTGGTCGTTGTTTTACATTCGGTGAAATATTATTTAACCATTTGATAACCGGTTACTAGTTTTGTCTAGTACCAAATAGCATAATTTAAGATGAAAAGTCGACAAACATCTACTTCTACAGATTTTATATCGGCAAACCGTGAATAATGATTGACATAGAAATCTGCTCAAAAATTTTAAACATTTTTCTTAATAAACATAGAGTTGATAAAGGTATTTTTGCATTTAAGATGGATCGACAGGGAATAACCACATTGTCGGTGTTGATGTAAACAAGATGACGTGGGTTCACTGTACTCTTCAGGAGAGTGGCCGATTCCCCCTGATACAGATCAACGCGTTTTGGTGAGGATGGTCAAAAAAATGGCAGGCATCAATGCGGAAATAACAGCAGGAATGATTTACAATCTATTGATTTTATTGTGTTTTTAAATTGAGCGTAACAACGAACGTCAAAAAAACCAGCACGTCTGGGTTTATCGGTAAAAAAAGACGTCACTCACCCATAAAACGTGAGCAATGCCTCATAAATACAATAATTCCTCAGCAAATCCCCGGAAACTGATATCAATCAGTCATCCGGGGAGCGGATTATCCTGTCACAGGAACACTCTGCGAAGCGCAGAATTTCAACGATTAGAAGTTGTATTTAATCCCTAAACGATAACGGAATTCCATTTCATCGTCTTCGTCCACGGTGTTATAACGCGGTACATAACCGACTTCAGTATAAGGCGTCCATTGTTTATTAATCGGCATCGCCGCCGTCACGTTGAACAACCAGTAACCGTTGTCACCTTCATAATCATCGTAGTTAGTAAAGCGACGCTCTACATCACCCATAATTGAAAATGCAGAGTTTGCGTATCCCAACTCCCAGTTAAACTGGTTATAGTTTTTGTTAGCAACGTTTGGATCCTCATCATTCTGGATACCACCACGCCAGCGAAGGGTTGTTACCCAATTCTCGTTGAGTTTATAAATAGCTTTAAGCTGTGCACGATAGCCAACAAATTTATCACCGTTATCGAGGTTTAACGCTGGCGCTAACGTCAGTTGATCGTTGATAACGTAGTTCTTGCCTAATTCCCATTCACTGCCTGCTCCTGAGAAAGAGCCGTTACCTTCTTTGAAACCATCACTCTGAACCTTTGTGCTTTCTTCCATTTTACCTTCAACACTGGCGAAAACACCATTTGGCGCCGTGTGCGAAAGTTTTAAACGGTTAGCTTGTGTCTTACTGTCTTGTTTATACTCGTGACGATAATCAAGTGTTAATGCCTGAGCGCTTGCGGAAGTCAAAACTAATGCAATGCAACTCAGTTTAAAAGCACGCGTCATTATTTATTCCTATTTTATTAAACTAATAATGCACTCCGAAACAATTTCAGAGTAAAAAATAAACTACAAATCAAGCCGTACTGGCCGTTGCCTAAGAGCAGACAGCACCTGAGTCAAACGCCCTCACGACCTGTTCATGAAAACGTCAAACAAACGGAAAAATGTCATTAGACTGCAATAATAATCAACAATCGCAGTAATCTTTTGGTTACATAAAAAGCAATATCAAAATAATTATCTGAAATTAAAGGAACAGCAACCCAAGAAAACAAGAACATTCAACCTTGTAATATAAAACATCATTTCAGAAACAAGATCTGTGACTTGGGAAATAGTTTTCACATCGCTAAATTTAAACAAATAGGATTATTTAAATAATTCGAATAAAAATACACCAGGACATAAAACCGCCAAATCAAATAATAAATTTAAAATAATAAATAATTTATTAAGTAATAACGATGAACGCCGCCATTCTCAGAATATTGACGCTCACTCTTCCTGGTATATTGTTTGCGCAGTTCCATCAGGAAAATGGAACGATTAGAAAAGGGGGGGCATTACATAAAAGATCGGCGGTTGAGATGTAGCATAAAAAGTAACCCGCAGAGGGTCTGTGAAAACGGCGGCCCGTTTTCGTTGACCACCGTAATGTTAGTAGAGGAAGCAGACTAGTCGGTGAATATCAGAATAAAATGAGCCCCGCCCAGAGGGGACGTCTCAACCCTGATTTGCCCGCCATAGCTGTGTACGATTTCAGTCGCCACGGCGAGGCCAATCCCCTGGCCGGATGAGCTGTCGGCCCGCACCCCGCGCAAGAAGATCTGTTGCAGTTTGTCCGGCGCGACACCTGGGCCATCGTCTTCGACCTCAATCTTCAGTCGATTATAGTTGTGGCTGACGGTCACCTTGATTTCACCGATCGCAAACTTGAACGCGTTGTCGAGGAGATTGCCCATGAGCTCCATCAGATCGCCCTGTTCCCCGGCAAAAAAGACATCATCATCAAATAAAAAGCGAGTCTGCAACTTCTTATGCCGGTAGACCCTGGAGAGGCTCGCCAGCAGTTTCTCGATGAGCGGCACCGGTTCAGTGCCCTTGCTGGCGAGGCGCTTACGCCCGGAGACGGCACGACGGAGCTGATACTGGATGATCTGATCCATAATAACGATCTGATCGTCGATATTGTCATGGCTCTCCCGACCGTGCCTGAACTCCTGCGTCGTAATCTGGATCAAAGACAGCCGGGTCTTCAGGCTGTGTGCCAGATCGTTCAAAGCGTGCTGGTAACGCTGAGTCTGTTGCCGCTCGTTTTCCAGTAGTTGGTTGACCGACCCGGTTAGCGGCAGTAATTCCCGCTCGTAATGATTAGAAAGCGCTTCCCGTTTACCTTCCCGGATTTCATCTATCTGACCTGCCATGGTGCGCAGTGAAGAAAGACTCCAGAAACAGGCGAGCATCAACAGAATGCCGAGTAACGAATATGCCAACAGCGCCTGGCGAATGCACCAGTAAAGGTAGGCCCGCGTCTGGACGCGAAAGTCGGCATCGGAGTTGAACATCACCACATAGTAAGTCGTGGGGCCATCACCATGGTTACGCTGGAAGCGCAAACTGTAGATAAAGTAGCTCTCACCGCTCTTAATGGTGTAATGCTTGAAAAAATAATCCTGAGATAATCCGCCAAGGTGGTTCATCAGATCCTGACACAGGGTCTCTTTGGATTTGATCACCTCCGGGATAAACAGGCTCGACCAGCTCAACTGCCCATCGGCGCGGCAGATCAATGTGTCCAGCTCAGGGTCGCTAATATCCTGCCGGGTGTTGTCAAAATTCTTGAACCCGTGCGAGGCCGGATGCCCGGCAGAGAGTAGACTGGAGAGATTTTCCTGCATGCGAGTGCTGACCTTCTGAGACTGCTCTTCGGCATGCCCCATGTAGAGCACATAGACCGAGAAGGACATCATGACCGCAATGATCAACATGGCGCTCATGATCAGCTTGAAATGGAGGGAGCGAAGGATCAGTTGCATGGGTTCTCGCCAGCAGATAAAAAGCCGGATTGTCGTACTCAGTTGCAGGGAATCGTAAAGATGTAACCCTGACGACGAATAGTGGAAATGGGCAGAATGGTTCCTCCTGGATCCAGCTTTTTGCGCAGACGGCTGACCATCACCTCCACGACATTCGGGTCCCCCTCGCCATCGCCATAAAGCTGGTCGAGTAGTTGTTGCTTAGAGACGACCTGGAGAGCATTTCGCATCAGATACTCCAGGATCTGATATTCAAAGCTGGTCAGTACGACCGCCTCGCTACCAATGGTCAACTCTTTACGGGAGAGGTCCAGTTCATAATTTCCCACCTTCACCCTGGGCGAGATAAAACCGGCGCTGCGGCGCACTAAGGCGTTGAGCCGCGCCAGCAACTCATCTTTCTGAAACGGTTTGACCATATAGTCATCGGCCCCGGCCTCCAGCCCTTCCACTTTATCCTGCCAACTGCCACGGGCGGTCAGCACAATAATGGGAAAGGGTATTCGCCGTGCTCTCAACTCACTGATGAGTTGCACGCCGCTCAGATCAGGTAAACCGAGATCGATAATGGCCACATCAATAGGGTAATCGGCCGCATAGTGCAGTGCTATCTGAGCACGATCGGTGCTGTATACCTGATTGTCGGACTCAGTCAATAAACTGGTTAAATGATGATTAAGTAACTTGTCGTCTTCGACCAGGAGTATTTTCATGAGCTACACACACTTACAACAATAAGGTTGCCAATTAAAAGATTTAACTTAAGTAGAGTCAATGGAATTTTAATCAAATAATCAAAACGTTGTATCAAAAATATGGGATGCAAATCACATAAAAAAACGAACACACCTTAAAAAAAAGTTATGCCCCACCCTATTATGTTTTATTGCCAGCCCCGCTATTTTTTACTTTTTGGCCGATAAGTACACCTGTTTATTATAAGGATTTACCTTTGAAATGGACATATATCCTTTTTCTAAGATATGCGCTATTTCTGGTCATATCGGTAGTTTTACAATCCCATTTAATGACTAAAGAGTCGTCATCGTCGGGTCATAATGATTTCTGCAATGTCAAAATCCAGTATGCTATCAATATCGATTGATTCCTCTTGCCTCATAATGTAGGCGTATGATTTATCGCCATAGATAGCGGTTAAAGAACCCACAAATGTTCTGTCAAAAATGTAGATAGCCCCATTAATTCGGTAATAGGACTCTAACTCCTGACTTCTTACATTATATTTTTCCTGAACAAAACCAGACATGGAATGATCTGCTGGTAGTTTATTGCACAATTGAACAGGATGTTCCATTTCACAGACAGAAATAACGCTCAACGCGTCCATTTCCTCATACAACGCGTGAGCCTCAACAATATTTGATACGGTTCGTAGCGGTGATGTCGGTTGCAGTAAGGTGATCGTATTCACGCTTCCCCACTGCGCTTCAACAATTCCAACCATATGAGAAATAACATCATTTGTTGTTGCAGTGTCACTTGCCAGTATAGCAGGTCTTAAGCAAGGTACAATGGCGCCATAGTGCTCTGCGATATCCGATATTTCCTGGCAATCGGTGCTCACCAGAACCCGATCAAATAATGTACTGTTTAGCGCAGCCTCAATAGACCAGGCGATCATGGGTTTACCGGATAAATTCTTTATATTCTTGCCAGGTAAACGTCTGCTCCCCCCACGCGCTGGAATGATGGCTATTTTCATTTACCACACCAACTGATGAATATCGGTCTGGGCACGATGAAAATCATCCAGACGACCAATATCTAGCCAATATTCGTGAATGGGGAACATCAATACGCTGGAGCCACCATTGATATTTGAATCCAGCAGTGCGGGCATATCAATGGATATGTCTTTGGGCACGCTTTTAAGAACCGTCTGGCTCAACATATAAATACCCGCATTAACGAAATAACGGTGGATCGGTTTTTCTGTCATTTCGATAACTTTTTCACCATCACAACTGATAACGCCATAAGGCACCTGATATTCATACTGGCGAATACACATGGTGGCCGCCGGTGAGTGCGTATCATGAAATAGCATGAAACGTTCAAAATCGAGCGAGGTCAGCACATCGCCATTGATCATAATCAGGGGTAAGTCAGGGATGTTGTCGGGTAGCAACCCCAACGCTCCGCCAGTGCCAAGAGGCGTTTCTTCGTGCACATATTCAATATTAACCCCCCAGTGACGGCCGTCACCAAAATAATCCCTGATGATGTCTGGCAAATAGTGGGTGGAAATATAAATATTTCTGAAACCGGTTTTTGAAAAACGCTCAACCAGGATTTCCAGCATCGGTTTTCCGCCAATTTTCAGCATCGGCTTTGGACAATGATCCGTCAGCGGTTTCAGGCGTGTCCCGAATCCCCCCGCCATGATAAAGACAGGATTTTCATATCGCCGATGCGCCGAAGCCGTTTCCCAGGTTTCCAGCCCGACCAGGCGGCCATCCTCAGCCACCACCGGAATAGAAAGAATGCTGCGCGTCTTCATTTCTGCGAGGACTTCGCTTCGGCTGCAATTCATGGGAGACGTCACCGGATTGCAGTTCATGACCGCGGAAACCGCAGTGCTCAGACTCACGTCAGCCAGAATTGCACGTCTGATATCGCCATCCGTGACGACCCCCAGCAGTCTCTCCTGATCATCAACAACCATGGCCACGCGCAGGGCTTCTTCATTGACGATAGACAAGGCATCACGCAGAGAATCCTGGGGTGATAACAAGATCTTTTTCCAATCTTTGCTCATTGCAATTTTATCCCTGTTTATGATTCCGCTCGGTCAAATAAGGACGGGCAGGATAGACAATGTGATTTTCAGGCAGGTTACGGGTCAAAATCGCCCCCGCGCCGACAACCGCCTCGTTCCCCAGTTGCAGCCCCTGGACAACAACGGCTCCGCTACCGACATGCACGTGCTCTCCCAGCGTCACGCCACCGCATAAAACCGCACGCGGGGCAAGGTGAGCGTGGCGGCCCACCACACAGTCATGCTCGACAATGGCACCGGTATTGATGATGCAGTTGTCACCAATCTGCGCCCCGCTTTGTACAATGGCACCCGGCATCACCTGCACCCCCAGTCCGAGGCTTGCATGGGCAGAGATGACCGCTTCCTGTGCAAGGACGCTGGCAAAGCGATATCCCATTTCGCGATAGCGCGAGAAGATTCGCCCGCGCAGCCCGCATCCCGGCAGTGATCCTATCCCGTTGACCAACACACATTTTTCGGGGGGAACCGTCATGCAGAGCGTCTCGTCCTGCCACAGCGGTAATCCCGCCAACGCCCCTTTACCTGATGAATATGGCGCAACCAACGCAAGGATCGTCTGCCCTTGTCGGGTGAGGATATCGGCCAGTACTGAAGCATGGCCGCCCGCGCCAATCATAATGAGCGGCTTATTCACGGATAAGATCTCCCGCCCGGTAGGCATGACTTGCTCGCTTGCCGATAACATCCCACCAGGAATAGGGGCTCATCCCCTCACCGGGTCGCTTGATTGCCACGTTCTGCTCGTTAAGCAGCATACCCGGCGCGATATCGCAGGCCGCTACCAGGCTCTTTCTGGCAATGGCTTTATTTTTCAGCTCACACGGACGCGGCCCCTTGATGCCATTGCCGAGCGCCATCTCCACATTGCGAATAGCAGTGACCATGTCGGCCAGTTCAGACGGCTCCAGTGACGCCTTGTGATCCGGCCCCGCCATCGTTTTATCGAGGGTAAAGTGTTTTTCGATAAGACAGGCACCACGGGCGGCGGCGGCAACAGGCACCGTAATTCCCTCGCTATGATCGGAGTAGCCCACCGGCAAGCCGAAGGCCTGGGCCAGCGTCGCCATCGCATTAAGATTGATGTCAGACATCGGCGCCGGGTATTCGGTGGTGCAATGCAGCAGCGTCACTTTTTCGCGTAGCGCCGCCTGCCCCTGCGGTGAGGCATAGGCCGCCATAAAGGCTTCCATCCCAGGCAGCGCATCGTGTTCCCGAACCATGCCAAAGGCGATGACCGCCAGCGCTGATTCCACCTCGGCCAGGGTCGCCATCCCGGTGGACACAATCAGGTTGCAGCCACTGCGGGCATGTCTGAGAACAAAGGGCGCATTGGTCAGCTCGCCAGAGGGAATTTTCAGGGTTTGCAGCCTGATATCGCGAACGAGGAAATCAAGGCTATCGTCATCAAAGGCCGTGGAAAGAAATCCGATCCCCAGCGCTTCACAATGGCGGATGAGGCTAAGATGCGCGTCAAAAGAGAGCTCTAATCGGGAGAGCATGGCGAGCTGGCTTTCCGATTTCCCCGTATTGGCCGTCTGATAATCGGCTTGCCGGGCATTGCCGGTGACCAGTTTATCGGCCCTAAACGTTTGAAATTTCACGATGTCTGCACCGGCCTGCCAGGCGGCATCGACCAGCGCATGGGCCAGGGACTCATCCCCATTATGATTGACGCCTGCCTCGGCGATAATGCGGATCATTGGGGTAAACTCCTGGCGATATCATGAAAGGCTTTGGCTGATGTCAGCGGATAACCACGCAGTACCGCTACAATGCGGCGGCTCACGTCCCCCGTGCCATACGGATTAACAAAGGCACTGGCGGGAAGAGGACACAGCGCGTCGTTGATGGCAGATGAAATAGAGACGCTATCGGGCGAGCAATTCACCACGCTGGCAGCCGCCATTCTCCCCTTCTGCCGTTGCCCGATATTCACCGTTGGCACCCCGAGCGAAGGCACTTCGATAATGCCGCTGGAAGAGTTACCAATAACGACAGCGCAATGTTTGACCGCACTGAGATATCGCAGGTGGCCCAGAGAAGGGAGAGCCAGCACCCGCTCTGGCTGTAACGCCGCATAGTGCTTAAGTAACGCAATGAGTTGTCGCCCACCATTATCCGCGTTGGGATACGTCACTATGACCGGGTAGTCGGGATACTCATCCAGTGCGTTTAGCAATGCCTGAAAGCTCTCTACCGCAGGTTCTGAAAAGAGAGTGACGGGATGGTAAGTCACCACGAAATAGGGTTTGTCGAGCGTGAATCCCAGCGATGCGCTCAACGCCTCCCGGGTCATCAGCGGTGTCCTGTCGATGTGTTCAAGCCCCACGGCTCCCAGATTGAACACCCGCTCAGGCGCTTCTCCAAGCTGGACAACGCGCTGACGATAGTCTTCATTGGCGGTGAAATGGAGATAACTGAATTTGGTTATCGCATGACGAAGGGCATCATCGTAAGCGCCTTCGGTAATTTCACCACCATGCAGGTGCGCCACGGGAATTCTCATGATCGTCGCCGCCTGTGCCATCGCCAGCGCCTCGTAACGATCCCCGAGGATCACCAGCACATCCGGTGCAAGCCGTGCCAGGGCATCGGCCATGCCGATCAGCGCAACGCCCATGCTTTTGATGACGCCCACCGCAGTGTCAGAAGAGAGCAACATCTCAACGCGCTCATCAATCTGAAAACCATCCTGCTCTATCTGCCGGTAGGTCAGTCCGAATTCCGGTGACAAATGCGCGCCGGAAACCACCGTTTGCAACTCCAGATCGGGAGTCGCAGCAATCTCTTTCATCAACCAGTAGAGCAACCCATACTCCGCCCGGGTGCCGGTAAAGACCGCAATTCGTCTCATTGCGTCAGACCTCCACAGGCGAGCTGGGCAGGTTAATCACCCGGCTTTCAAGCCACTCGGAAACGCGCAGTTCCCCACGAAGCGCACCGGCAAACATCGGCAGTCGATGCATCAGCTTCCAGACGGGGCGCGTCATTACGCCACTGGCGTTGGTTTCGGTCAGCAACGCGTCTCGCTGAGCCTCGCTCTCGCAGATAATGGCATTGAGCCAGTAGTTGGAACTCGCGTATCCCGGTTCCCGTACAAACTGACAGTCTTGCCCCTGGAAGAACGCCGCGTAATGGTGTGCTAATGCCCTTTTCTGTTTCAGGAACGTCGGCAGTGCTTCCATCTGAGCGCACCCCAGCGCAGCATTGAGGTTCGGCATACGGTAGTTAAACCCCGGTTCATCGTGGAAGAATTCGTATGGATGGGGCAACTTCGCCGTCGTTGTGACATGCCGGGTATGAGCGCCCTGCTCTTCGCTTCGACATAACACCATGCCGCCGCCGCCGGTGGTGATTATCTTGTTGCCGTTGAAACTGAGGCTGCCAAACTCGCCCACCGTTCCCGTATGTTGCCCCTTGTAGAAGGAGCCCAGGCTTTCCGCCGCATCCTCGATAAGGATCAGACGCCATTGCTGACACAGCAGCAGTAACGCATCCAGTTCAGCAGGGTGGCCGAAGGTGTGCATTGGCACAACCGCCTTGATACGCTGCCCCGTTTGTTTGTGGTAGCACCCCAATTCGGTCAGCTCGGCATACTCTTGCAGATACGCCTCAACGGCTCGCGGGCAGAGGCTAAGACTGGTTTTTGAGACATCGACAAAGACAGGTTGCGCCCCCATGTGATAAAGCGCGTTGCAGGTTGCCACAAACGTCAGCGCCTGAGTTATCACCAGGTCATTGTGCTGAATACCGGCCATGTATAAGGCGGCATGAAGCGCTGCCGTTCCGTTAACGGTCGCCACCGCACGCGTGCTGCCGGTAAACGCTTCTATCCGGCGTTCAAATTCACCGACATAGTTCCCCACGCTGGAGACAAACGAACTCTCAATCGTATCCGTGACGTTAATGCGTTCCTTTTGCGAGAAAACCGGCGCATGCAGCGGGATAGGCCCATTGGTTTTATAAATATCGCGAATAAACGTGACCAGACGGGATGATTGCATGGGATCCACCTTACATCTTTGCATCAAGATATTTACCGGTTTCCTGGTGACCGAAATCGGGTATCACCTCGAAGAAAAGAGCAACGATCTCCTCCTTGCTCCATCGACGATTTGCTCTCATCGCATCAATTTTTTGCTCAAAGACGTCCAGCAATTCTGACGGGTAACCAGGGGCATTTTTAATCACGCCGATGCGGTTGAATCGCGCCATATCCAGCGTTTCGTTTTCCGTGAAGAACTCTTCAACCTCTTTTTCGCCCGTCGTATCGCTGGCGGTGAACAGGCAAGGCCAACGTCCTTGCTCCGGTAATGTCTTTGCAAGCTCGCGCGCCTCATTCTCATCCCGACAGAGATACGGCTCATACCCCCGCTGTTGGAGGTATTTGGCGGCGATCTCCGCAAAGGTGATGAGATGCTGTTCTTCGCGCAATTTAGGGAAGAAAATGTCTCTGTTTTCACCAAAAATGCAGGACATCAGACACAGTTCACCGGCCTCCTGCGGGGTCACGAAATAGCGTTTGATATCGTTCGGAGCCACGATTGGCTGACGCTTGTGCAACCTCTGATTAAAACCGTGAAGCAGGGAACCGTCTGAGAACGCCACATTGGCAAAACGCGCGGTAGAAATAGTCATTTGCTCGCTTCTGCGCATCAGGAACATCTCCATAATCCGCTTGGAAGCGCCCATCATGTTGACGGGGTTGGCCGCCTTATCAGTGGACACGCAGAAGTATTTTTTAACGCCTGCCGCAATCGACTGGCGAAGCGTCTTGTCAGTATTAAAGACGTTGACGTCGATCATTCTCATCAGGGTGTACGGATCTTTTTCGCTGCGCACATGCTTGAGGGCCGACAAATTGAGAACATAGTCATACTGACCATCGGCCTCGATAAACGCGTCATACTCGAGAGAACCGATATCTAGGGCAAAGGTCTGAAAATCCCCGTCGATATAGCCCAGTGAACTGCGGATATCACGAACCAGTTCGACGATGTTGTTTTCACTAATATCAACAACATGCAGCTTTTTGGGCTGGCGTTTAAAAATCTCCCGGGTAACGGCCTGACCGATAGAGCCCGCGCCGCCTAAAACAAGAAAGCGGGATTGGGAAACGTGCCTACCCAGCGCGGATCCCACATCGCTGATGTCCTGAACAAACAAGGCGTCAGTTCGCCCAATAAGGGGAAGTATCGAAAGCATGGTGATTCCTGGCAAAAATTGTCATGTGTTTAACTCAACCGCCCACATCCCGTTCCGGGCCGCTTATTTACGGATCTCGATGACCCGGCCCGTGTCATCCTGACGTTGCCTGATGCTGGATTTTTCTGTATCGCCTTCCCGCAACCACCCCAACGCGCCGTTTTCAGTCACATCGTCCAGCACACCGCAGCGAATAGTCTCTTCGCCGTTCTGCAACTCAGCGCCTTCGGAATAGCGTTTACCGTCGAAGTAACAGGCACGTTCGCTCAGGGTGTCGGTATTGATGTTGAATTCAGTCCGGTTTGCCACCGCCTGTGCGGACAGCAGCGATAACAGCGTGAACATCAGGCGCGTTCTCATCGATTTCCTCACTTCACATTAAAATCACATATTTCTTCTGGGCATTAAGGATCCCCAGAATCATCTGCTGCTGAGTGCCCTGACTGCTCACCGGGCCATATTCTGTCCAGTGATAACCATAGCGATGCAGGTCTTCGCGCCCCGCAGGGACGGCGAAGCAGTCGAAACGGAAGTCCGCCTCGTTGATTGCCGCAAGGGTAAATGCCTGCAGATCTTTGCGTGTTACCGTGTTCATGTGCTCGCACACCGCGCTAAAGTCCGGGCTCGTCTCATCGATAGCCAGGATGCACGGGAATCCCATCCGAATCAGATTGTCCAGGCTCTTCTCCAGGGCGATGAACGCATTCGGGTGACTGATATAAAAACCCAGCGCCAACGTCTTTTGCGGAAACGTCAGACCCGATCCCCGCTTGATATCGTCCATTGCCCTTCGTCCCGCCAAAGTCTGGCTGGTGTATTTATCCCAATACGGATAAGGGATTTCACCGCGTCGATAGAGTTCGCTGTAGAGCACAATCTGCCGTTCTTCCACGATCCCCAGCAGCAGCGCCAGTCGTTGCAGAGGCCACTGGCGCAACGCCACGTCGCGCGGCACGTTTTTCTCAGGCGGCGCGAGAATAAAGGGGATCTGTTCCTTGCTCAGACTCAGGTGGGTACTGGACATAAAGCCGCAGATGCCCCGAATGGGAATCTTGAGCATCAGCAGCAATTCCATCGGCATAGACGCCGGCAGGGGGATCAGCCGGGGATGTTGGCGAGCAATATGGTCATTGACGATGTGCCCCGCCGGATGTCCCTTAAAGAGCAAAGCCGGCTTGCCGCGAATATAAAGAGGAGAACCCTCCTTGCGGATATGCTTGAGTAAATCGTGATGGAGTCGGATTATCCCGCGCGCCGCCAGGCCTTGTGCGTCCTGAACGTTTTGCGACGTTCCCAACACGATGATCGCATCTTCACACCCGGCCAGCAGTTGCTCCAGGGATGCCCTGTCAACCCCAACGGCATGGAATAACCACGCCTGCTGATGGGGGGCCAGCAAATCAAAATCCCCCCAGTCGGTTCGCTCCATATGGGGATGCAGCTCGTCGGCCAGCGATTTTAAGGCGGGCAAGCGGGTCATAATGTCAGGTCGAACCATGTGGTAGCGGGTAGGATAGAACCGGTGCCACCCCTGCCCCACGATTATCTTGTCTTGTCCCGGCCCACTAAAGCCGACGCTTCGAGGAGATTCATAGAGATAGCGCTCAAGGCGAGACAGTATCGCTTCCCGTTGTGTCAGCCGCTCCGGTTCATCGCTGAGTTTGAGCAACTCACAGTAGTCGAACGTTCCATCTTCATAGAGATGCAGCGTCCGCACCGGATAGTTGAGAAAGTGCAGCGCATTGAGCAATGGCGCCAGCGCATCTGAGCTATAGATAAGATTGGAGTGAATCTCCACCTCGATGCGCCCATGCTGCTCGCACAGCGCGACCAATCGCTCGTAAACCCCAATCACAGGAGCGATGCCCTGCTGAAAATGCTGATGACGCGGGTGCAACTGTTCACCCTCCTGCAAAGTCGAACGTCCCCAGGTGGTAAGGGACGTGGTGTGCTCTTCTTCGCTGTGACGGCAAAAATGAAGCAACTGTTGCAACATGGGCATCGTAAAGGGATCGAGATAGATTCGCACCAGATGGGGGAGAGGTTGAGTCATCACACTTTTCTCTGTCTTCGCTGACATTCACGGCATTATTGTCTGGTAAATAGCAAATACCGTGCCAACAATGAATTCCACTCCGACTCCCCTAATGCTGGTCAGTTAAGCGCTGGCAATCCGATAAGCCATATGGCCTTTAACCAGAACGGACAATATGCTGGTTTTGCGAAGGGTTCCGTTCACTTTATGTTCTCCGCTTTTCTGGCATTTCATGTCCCGTGAACGGGTTAAGTACAGGCGAGCCTCCCTTGCACGTTCACAGGTAGGGTGATTGCAGAGAGGCCGTGGACATAAGGTGAACGTCACCCTCCGCCAGAGTGACAGATTCTCCCTCATTGCTTAACTCGCCAGCATTACGCCATCCCCCCTCTTTTTCGTCGATATCGGCCTGCCTGAATAAAAAAATCTCTCGCCATTTAAGTTACTGCTCCAACCTGCCGTTTTTTCACTAGATGGACGGTCAGGCCGGTCAGCCGGGCCCTTCTCGATATGCGTAATGTCGCATTACGTTTCAGCTAGCACTTTATAAGGAATATTGTCATGGCTATTTCTATTCAAACTAACTACGCCTCCCTGGTGGCTCAGAACTCCCTGGCCAAGTCCACCGACTCCCTGAACACCTCCATGGAGCGTCTGGGCACCGGTTATCGTATCAACAGCGCCAAGGATGATGCCGCCGGCCTGACCATCGCCAACCGCATGAACTCCGATATGGTCGGTATGAACGCCGGTATCGGTAATATTGAAAAGACCCAGGACATGCTGCAGACCGCTGACCAGGCGATGGCTGAACTGACCAGCATCACCGACCGTATGACCGAACTGGCGACCCAGGCATCGAACGGCACCAACTCCACCGCCGACCTGCAAGCCATGGACGAGGAGTTCCAGAAACTCGCCTCCGAAGCGAACCGTATCGTTACCGACACCCAGTACGCCGGCAACAACCTGTTTGATAAGTTGGGTAGTGGCGCCATCAACGTACAAATCGGTCGCCAGGGTAGCGATAACATCCAGGTTGATGTCTCAACCGAGATAACGACGATGAAGACCTCTCTGGGGGGTCTGAGTGGATTGTCTCTGGTCTCCGGCAGCGCCCCGGCCATTTTGGACAGCCTGGGAACCGCTTCCGAAGACATCTCCGCAGCCCGCTCGGCCACTGGTGCTTATATCAACTCCCTGGAACACACCAAGAGCAACCTGATGAACGTGGAAATGAACACGGAGGTGGCGAAAGGGCGAATCATGGATGCCGACTTCGCGGAAGAAGGGGCCAACATGTCCAAGCAGATGATGCTGCAACAGTCCGGCACCATGGTTCTGCAAAGCGCCAAGCAGATGTCAGGTCTGGCTCTGAACATGATCGGCTAATTACGGCTTACCGTCTCACTGAATGGACTGCCCCGGCAGTCCATTTTTTTGTGATGGTTCTGAATGTGCTACGTCTGCATATCGTTAAATAAAAATCGGCACGATTCTTGCTTTTACGATGTTCAGCGCTCACTGAGAGGCATACACACACTATGATTAACCCCTCCTATCTGGCCAGCTACTTCACCGCGCTCGAGCGGGCGCCTTACGATGAGCGCTATCAGGCCCAGATGGCCGATGTGGACGCACAGATCGCCGCCTGGGGAGAAATTGAAACCGCCATTACCAGCGTACAGACGGCAGCGAAAGCGCTGTATGCGGACAACGACGGCTTCAATACCACCAAAGCGACAGTATTACCGGAGAACTCCGGCGCGACCGTATCTACCGGTGCGGGCGCCATCCCGGGTCACCACGAACTCTATGTCGAGCAGGTCGCCAAGGCGCAGCAGGAGTCACTCAACTTCGGTACCAGCGGCAATGTGCCCGCCGGCACCCTGACGATTGATGGCACGGATGCCGATGGCAATCCGGTGAGTCTGGTCATTGATACCAGCACCCTCAACCCGCCGACGGTCGAGTCGCTCTCTAATGCCATTAATGCCCAGGGCGATGATCTGGGTGTCTCTGCCTCGGTACTGAAGGATGATACCGGCAGCTACAACCTGGTGGTGACCAGCGACGACACCGGCGTTGATAACGGGTTTACCATCACCTTCTCTGACCCTTCCGTCACCCAGAAAACGCTGAGCCAGGCGCAAAACGCCATCGTCTGGTACGGCGGTCAGAATACCGGTATCCGCTACGAGTCCCAGAGCAATACCATCAGCGACATGATCCCCGGCGTCACCATCAACGTCACCCAACCGGGTCAATTGACGATTGATGTAGTACCGGACACCGAAGCGATCACCACCGACGTACAGGCCTTTAAGGTACGGCGCATTGAACGCATCGCCATCGACATCTGGATCCGCCGGATACGCCCTTTTATTTCCGGGTTACCTTGCAGATTTTTGTGCTCCTCCTTCAGCTCCTGTTTGCTCATCCGAAGCCCGCGCAGATGGTTCCATTGCTGGTAGGGAGCATCAAGAATACCGATCGCCAACATCGCCAGCGCCATATAAAAAATGCCATCGACCAGAATGGCCATTCCCATTCTGACGGAATCCTTCAACCCGATATAATAGAGGGCGGCAATGGTGTCGGATTCGGTTCTGACGTACAGCAAAATGGTGGCGGAAATCACGACGATTTTCAGTACCGACTTGGTAAATTCGGCCAACGACTGCATACCAAAGATCCGTTTAAATCCCTTCATTGGACTTACCCTTGAGAATTGGGGAAGCAGAGGTTCCAGGGAAAAATTCCATCCTCCCATCACGATGTGCGCCAGTACGCCGACGGCAATAATGAGTCCCGCCAGGGGTAGCAGTGCTAACAGTGTCTCAATGAGACTCTGCCCCAGGTGGCTGAGCATCTGCGCGGGATCGTGAACCTCCTCATGGGTCAGGGACAAATTAAACGTCAGTATCTGACTCAACGCGTTACCCAACCGGGCAAAAAGCGGCATCGCCAGAGACGCGACGACGACCAGGATTATCGCCATGCCCAAATCTTTGGAGCGTGGAATTTGCCCTTTGTCGCGCGCTTTACCCAGTCGGTGCGACGAGGGTTTTTCGGTTTTTTCCGCACTCATCCTTCACCCCCGTAATAGCCGCGCACGCTGAGGAATATGCTATGCGCCAGATCGGAAAATCGATCCGGTAATCCACTGATAATCAACAAAATACAAAACAACCCGCATAACAGGGCCATAGGAAAGCCCAGCACAAAGATATTGAGGGACGGCGCAACCCTTGAGAGCACCCCAAAGGTGAAGTTGACCAGATACATCGCCACCATCGCGGGCAGCGACAGCATCAACGCCGCCGCCAGCAGCCAGGAAAATAACTGGATAAGGCTGGAAGAATCCACGTTGAACGGCCCGGAACCTACCGTCCAGACCCTGAAACTCTCTACCAGCACCTCCAGCATCACCAGGTGGCCGTTCATACTGGCGTAGAGCAACAACCCCATATTGCTGAAAAAACTGCCCAGCACCGGAATGGCAAGGCCATTAACGGGATCATTCATACGCGCCATGCTCAGGCCCATCTGCATGGAAAGCAGCTCGCCAGCCATGACCAGCACCTGAATCAGACACACCGGAAAGAGCGCCATCATGGCCCCGAGAAAGATCTGCTCCAGACTCAGCAAAACGGCATTCAACGACAGAGGATCGACCGCTGGCATGGCGGGCAACAAGGGCGCTGCCAGCACGGCAATCAGAAACGCCAGCAAGACGCGAACCTGGATGGGGATCAGCGGGTATCCCAGCAACGGCAGGACGGCAAAGGCGCTGCCAATCCGTAAGAATGGCCACCAGACACGCCCCCATGCCTGCAATAATTCGCCCGCAGATATCTCAAGCATGGTCAGCGCAGGGAATAAAGAATGTACTGATTGATGCTGGAGAAGAGCTCCAGCACTTGTCTGACCATCCACTGTCCCGCAAAGACGATCATCAGCATCGTTACGACAAAGCGGGGCAGGAAGCTCAGAGTCTGTTCCTGGATTTGGGTCACCGCCTGAATAATGCTTACCAGCAACCCCACCAGCATACCCGGCAGAACAATAATGCAGACCAGCATGATGATGGTCCAGGTCGCCTCGACCATCATCGCCATCAGGTTATCGGGCGTCACTGAATCCCTCCGAAGCTCATCGAGAGGGTGTTGACCACCATGCTCCAGCCATCCGCAAGGACAAACACCATCAATTTGATCGGCAAAGAGATGATGATGGGTGAAAGCATCATCATCCCCATCGACATCAGTACTGTCGCCACCACCATGTCGATGACCACAAACGGAATGAACAGCATGAATCCTATCTGAAATGCCGTCTTCAATTCGCTCAGTACGAATGCGGGCATCAGAATAAAGAAATTAACCTCTTGCGCAGAGGTCGTACGCGACTCTCCCGCCACCCTCAGCATCAGATCCAGATCGGTCTTTCTCGTCTGCGCCAGCATAAACTTACGCAGCGGTTGCTCAGCTCTGGACACCGCCTGCATCAGCGTCATCTTGTCTTCGTCATAGGGGACGAACGCATTTTGATAAATGTCCTGCCAGACGGGTTTCATCAGCAACAGGGTCATACTGAGTGCGATAGAGATCAGCAGACGATTCGGGGGAGAACTCTGCAAACCGATTGCCTGGCGCAATATCCCCAACACAATAATGATTCGGGTGAAACAGGTCATCAACAACAGCATGGAGGGAAGTAATCCCAGCACGGTCATCAACAGCAGAACCTGTAACTTGACCGAAAAGTCCTGCTGGCCCTCGCCACCGGTAATGGTCAGCAGAGGGACGTCGCTGGCAAAGGCGGATGCTGGCACCAGGGTGAACAACAGGAGAAGCGCTGTTTTCATTACATCACGCCAGCTTTGACCAGTTGATGTCATCAAACAATTCGGTCATCCGCAATCCGTAGTGCCCCTCGACGATGACCACTTCGGCAGCGCCGATCAACACCCCATTGACCTTCACATCCAGCGGCTGATGACTCAGTTTATTCATTTGAACGACAGCCCCTTCGGCCAGCGTCATCAACTCTTCCAGCGAGATCTCAACGCTTGCGACTTCGAGGGAAAGCGTCACCGGCAAGCGATGGAAGAAAGATAAAGGACGCTTTTCAACGACTCTCTCTTCTGGCGCACTCTCGTTGAGCACGTCGCCCTCGCTGGCAAACAGATCGTCAAATCCCTCAACATCTAATCCGGCCATGTCCAGATCCATTTTCGATTCTTTAGCCATTCAAAACCTCCAGAGGGTATTTAAGGTGTCTGTTGAGACACGTCATGCAGTTGAAATGCCAGGTGCCCATTGCGATCATAGAGTTGGCCGACACCGATTGAGAAACTGCCGCAGCCCAGCGTCACCCGCTCCAGCGGCGCAACAGGAAGCACTTCCCCGCGCAGAAATTGCTCCAGCTCGACCATCGTCAGTTTGGTACTGAACAAGGTCGTCTTGAGCTGAACCGGGATTTTTCGCAATGAGGCTTCCAGTTGTGGCCGGGTAATGGGCGATGCTACCGGCGTCTGATCGGTCAGCTTCTCCAGCAATTCAGAAAACGCCATGTGCCAGTGGAGGGTCAGCGGCCAGGATTGATCCTGGAAAACCAGCCGCAACGTCAGGCATAACCCTTTTTTTTCCGGGGCATCCGTAGAGTGCTGCTGCCAGTCGAGATCGTGCAATGCGGGGTATTCCGTTCTGACTCCCAGGGTGAGAGCCACTCCCATCCGATTCAGAAAACGGCGCTCAGTTTCACTTGGTGGTTGATCGCCGTTCGCCTCAATCTGCGTTCCCGGCTTGAGGCCCAGCGCCGTTTCCGTCATCGCAGTGACCGCCGACCGATGCACGCCAAAGCGAAACATTTTTCTGGCACGACCGCCGTGCGGCGCGAGTGCGGCGCACCACACCCACTGCTCTCGCTCGACGGGGGATAATTCACGAAACGCCAGCTCAAGCGGCTCAACACGAAGACAGCCAACGGATCGCAAAAATTGCTCCAGTACTCTCGAGATCTTCTCCATTGCAGCGTCCACAGAGGCGTGCAAAAAGCGAAATTCCTGTACCTGTCCTAATTCTATCGTGGGGTAAAGATTGCCTTGCTCAGGAGCAATGACGTGACCTTTATTCTTTTGTGTCTTGTTAGCCATGAAATTTACTTATCATCAACAATGCGTATGCAATACCAATAATTCAGGAGGATAACCGGCGAGTTTTCGCTGTTTTAGAGGTGAATACACTCACACTCACCCTCTCCCATTCCTCTTTTACTTTGTGACCTTGAGTTCGTACGGGAACGGTTTTAAACAGCCAAACTTGCCTTTTGAACCTCATTCGGCAGGGCGTTTCTGTCTTTTAAGAAATGTTGTATTGCTAAAGATCCTGTACATGAACAATGCCAGGTCATTGAACTGCTAAAAAACCACATCAAAATACATACCACCACGCAGCACATTGGGTGCAACTGACACTATTTAGATCGATAAATTCTGAATTACACATGCCTAACAGAAGCTGTACGGAGGGTGAATTTTTTAGAAATCGCAATTGATTTAAGGAGTTGTATTGATGCGTCCTCCCTTTTATACATCAGCGTCTCACGGGCGGGAGTTCGGAGGGCACAAAAAGGCCTCGCGGTGTGGAGGAAAAAATGTCTGCTGTCGTGAGTCAGTCCAGAAAAGCGTTTTAAAAAAATCCGCGTGCCTGCAATGTTTTTTCTCTTTTGTTCCTGTACTGTTTTCACCGTCAGAATCGAGCCCGTTAATTGTCATGACATCACAATTGAATTTGATGGCAATATTTCACCTAAACAATAAAGGAAACCCATTACGATGGTTCACCAAACCCGAATGATGAAAAAACTTCTCCTTGCCAGCAGCCTGCTGATAGCGTCTACCTCCGTGTTCGCGGCTGAGCACTGGATTGATGTTCGTGATGACAGTCAGTTTCAGGAAAATCATGTCAGCGGCGCCGTAAATATTCCCCTTTCCCAGATAGACCAACGCATCAGTGAAGTCACTCAGGATAAAAACGACACCCTGCATCTGTATTGCAATACGGGCAATAACTCCGGTAAAGCCCAGGCCCTGCTCAAAGATATGGGCTATACCCATGCCGTGAATGAAGGTGGTCTGAAGGAAGTTGCAAAAACGCAGACGATGGTCAAAAAGTGAAGCTGGAAATCGGCTGAACATTCCCTGTTCTGGTGGTTTTTGAAGTTTGTCGCTTCATCATGGCCACCACTCTACCCGCCTAAAAACCCCACATCAATTTGCCATTCTCACGCGTTAAACGCCGTCTGGCTCCGGGAAAAACGGCGGCCTTACCCCTGCTCGGTCACACTGATGATGTTTTTTTAACAATAACAGATTCTGTCACCCTCTTTTGCTGGCAAGATGGTAAAACTATGCAGTTAACTTGAGGTACAGAGGCAATGTTATGCCGTTTGGTCTGTTAAAGAAGCGTCGATTCAAATACCGACTGGTTCGCGCCATTCTTGTGGGGTTATTTTGTATCCTGTTAGGGGTAGTCAGCACTTTCTGGCAAACAACATCAAATCTCAAGCGAACCACTGCCCTGCGGATGACCCATGCCCTGCAACTGGTCGAAGGGACGCTGGACAGCGCCAAATATGCGTCGCTCGCCGTAAAAGATAATCTCGGCAAACCCTGTCTTGAGCCAGTGGAATTCCAGCTCAGAACACAGGTGGCCTACTCGCAAGACGTGCGTAGCGTCAATCTGGCTCAGGGAAACAAGATTTACTGTTCATCTCTGTACGGTAACAACTTAGAAAATATCAACGTTGATAATTATACCAACGGCATGCTCTACCTGATGAACGACACCCGGGTCAGAAAAGGCCAGCCGCTGATTATCTATCGGATGGTCATCGGCAACGACAGTATTGTGGTCAGGCTCTATGGCGATCACATTCTTTCCGAACTCAATGTGATGAGCATCAATTTACCACTGGGCCTGGCCGTCGGTCAGCAGCAGTGGCAGACCTCTTCGGTTCCTCAGTTCTCCTCCAGCATGTCGGGGTACCTGGAGCAGGCCTCGACCCGATATCCTTTCCGGATAGTGACCGTTATTTCCCCGGCGAACTATGTCCATTACTTCTGGATCTTCTCCCGGTTCACGCTTTTCGCCTGGCTGTTACTGGCCGTTATTGTGGGTTTTGGCGTATTTCGCTGGTCAGGTCGATATATCACCCCAGAACATGAATTACGTCAGGCGCTGGAACTCCAGGAGTTTATTCCCTATTTCCAGCCGGTCGTCTCCGGGGAGCATACGCACTGGATAGGTTGCGAGATTTTAATGCGCTGGTCACATCCCACGCTCGGCATTATCCCACCAGACCGGTTCATCCCGTTGGCGGAAAGCTGTAATCTCATTATGCCGATGACCCGGATGTTGATGACCCAGGTGCGTAAACAGTTTGTACCGCTGGTACATTTGCTGCCGAAGGATTTCCATTTCGCGTTCAACATCAGCGCCAGTCAATTAAAAGACTTCAATCTGGTGGAAGACTGCCGGGCCTTCATCCAGGCATTCAGCGACAACCCTGTTAAGCTGGTTCTGGAGCTCACCGAGCGGGAATTACTGGTCACCGATAGCGCAACGGAAAGACTGGTGGCAGAGCTGCACAAACTGGGCGTACTGATCGCCATTGATGATTTCGGCATGGGCAATTCCAGCCTGAAGTATTTACAAAGCTTCAACGTGGACGTCCTTAAAATCGACAAAAGCTTTGTCAGCAATATTGGCATCGATTCGCACTCTGTTCATATCATCGACAATATCATTGATCTGGCCTCCCGATTACATCTGCATACCGTGGCGGAAGGGGTAGAAAATGACGTTCAGGCCGCGTATCTGAAAGCGCGCAACGTGACGTTTTTGCAGGGATATTTATACGGTAAGCCCATCCCCATGGAGGATTTCGCCAGACAATTTTACGCGTCTGTTTAAGGAGGCGGGTGAACACGGGGCAACGGATGGCACGCGACTCAGCCGCGTTTTAAAAGCCTTATAGAGAAAGCGCCGCGTACAGTTGGCGCGCGCTTTCCTGTAGGTGTGCCGCCGGGTTACGGCCAATCAGGACAAACTGATATCCCCTTCGGCTCCACCAGGCAATATTCATGCTGTGGCGCTGCTCACTGGTGATCTCCGTCGAATTTCCACCTTCCTGCGGCGAAATACACAGCGCCATCGGGCCGTAATCGACGTGCCCCCAGACTATCTGGGCGATAGGCATCTTGTCGTAGCGCAGCATCCGCACCATTTTCAGCTCCGCGCCATGCAGTTCGAGCTGCTGCTCACGCAGTTGCAGCCCGACATCCTGAGCGGCGCGAGCAAGCCCGCGCTGCAAAACCGGCGCTGAACTGTCCATATCCAGCAGCGTCTCAACACTGTAAAGCGCCATATATTGCGCCTCGAGATCGCGAATATGTTCGTTTTCACTTTGTGCGCCGTTCAGCGGACGCACCAGATAGCCAACCCCCGTCCCCATCACCAGAAAACCGATCGAGGCGGCCACCAGCGTGCGTCGACGGATACCTGACGCTGGCGCAGAGGTTTTATTCAGATGCCTTTCCAGGTTTTCCTGCATCCGCGCGAGCGGGGCTTCATCGAGCAAAGGGGCAAACGCGCGTTTAAAGTCCTGATTGCTTTTCATCAGTTCCGCGGTACGTTCGGAAAGTTGCTCATCACTTCGCAACTGCGCTTCAAACTTACGCGCATCGTCCTGGCTCATCTCTCCGTCAAGCCAGGCAACAATGGCATCGTCGTTATACGGAGGATATTTCATGGGTGTCTCTCCCTTTTTGGAGGCTGGGCATCAGCGGATTTAGCCAGCGTTGCCCGTGCCGTCGCCAGTCGGCTCATTATCGTGCCAATCGGAACCGCTAACGTCTGGGCCGCCTCCTGATAGGTAAACCCTTCAACATAGACTAAAAATACCGTATTGCGCTGCGCTTCCGGCAGCGCATTTACCCGCTGCATGATGGTCTGGTAATGCAGACAGGCGTCATCCTGCTCACGGTAATCCGGGGCAATTAAATCTTCGCTGGCGACGAACCCCTGCCCTGTTCGCACATGCCGAGAGCGCAGCTCAGAGATCCAGATGGAATGCAGGATAGAGAACAGCCATCTGTCGATGCGCGTGCCAGACGTGTACTGCGCGCCCCTCTCGAGCGCGCGTACGCAGGTGGACTGAACCAGTTCTTCAGCAAGATCCCGGTCGCGCGACAATACCAGTCCATAACGCCAAAGACGCGTCAGATGAGCGGCAAGCTGCTGGCGAACGTCGCTGGTGGTAATGATTTGGCCCTCAATGAATCAGGATTCTGGATGACCGTTGATCGCGGCCTGAAGATCGCGATATTCCTCGCAACTCTGCCCGCAAATCCCGGCAATGATATTAAGCTGCTCTTTTGCCAGATCCGGACGTCCCTTCACCATCCAGGCCTCGCCGAGATATTCCCTCGCTTTAGCATAGTTGGGTTCAAGCGCCAGCGAGCGCTGATAATAGCCAATGCCTTCATCCGTGCGGCCAAGCTTACGCGTAGCGTAACCGCGATAGTTCCAGGCCTCAGCCGTATTACTATTTTTGAGCGTATCCAGCAGGTTTAACGCCGCCTGATACTCGCCTTTTTTCGCCAGGTGATAAGCATAATTCGTTTTATCTTCGTCACTCAGACTGCTGGATTTTTCAGGCACACACTGCTTGCTGACACTGTCATAGACCTGCCCTGACGGGCAGTCAGGCGTTTTGCTATTGCTGTCATTATTACCCATTGCCAACACCTGTGGCGTTTGCAGGCAGATGAGCAGCAGGGGAAGAACCATAAAAGGGGTGGTGCGACGAGGAAAAGCGTTAGCGTTCATTTTCGACTCCTGGATGAGTTTGGCAGGTGAACAATGAGTAAACGCTTGAGCACCGCTTTCTATTCGTGGAAAATGACGTCTTTCTTTACGCATGGCAGGACGTAGCTGACATCCCGGCTGGTACGGGGAACACCACCTGAGCCGAATACGTAAATATGTCGCTGTCAGTTTATCCCCGCTGACGCGGGGAACACGCAAATGGACTGTTAAACCAGTCCACATACTCCGGTTTATCCCCGCTGGCACGGGGAACACGTCAGATACGGGATGATGAAGTCAGCGATGTCCGGTTTATCTCCGCTAACGCGGGGAACACGCATATCTGGCAACTACTGGCACTGTGGTATACGGTTTATCCCCGCTGACGCGGGGAACACAGCTCAGACTCGATAGTCGCAGCGTACATCGCCGGTTTATCCCCGCTGGCGCGGGGAACACGAGCGTGGTCGTCTCCACTTCCACTGTATACACGGTTTATCCCCGCTGGCGCGGGGAACACTGTTTGATCATTCGGATGTGATCATCCCCGTCCGGTTTATCCCCGCTGGCGCGGGGAACACATCAGCCTTGCGGCGTTCCTGTAGCTCATCAACGGTTTATCCCCGCTGGCGCGGGGAACACCCTCAGAGAGAACCATGATAAATTTTCCGCCGCGGTTTATCCCCGCTGGCGCGGGGAACACGGCGCAGGAATACCAGCGCGGCACGCAGTTCGCGGTTTATCCCCGCTGGCGCGGGGAACACTAACCAATTACCTCGACCCCGTTTTTTGTGCGCGGTTTATCCCCGCTGGCGCGGGGAACACTAACCAATTACCTCGACCCCGTTTTTTGTGCGCGGTTTATCCCCGCTGGCGCGGGGAACACCAGGTATCTGATTTACATCCGTTCCTACAGTTCGGTTTATCCCCGCTGGCGCGGGGAACACTTACCGCCACTCATTCAGCAAGAAACAATTCGCGGTTTATCCCCGCTGGCGCGGGGAACACGCCGCGCTGGGCGGCCAGCTGCTTGCTGACTTCGGTTTATCCCCGCTGGCGCGGGGAACACTTAATGATGGATGACATTAATTCTGCAAAACGCGGTTTATCCCCGCTGGCGCGGGGAACACAATAATTAACTCTGTTTCCGGGCGGCTGGAGCCGGTTTATCCCCGCTGGCGCGGGGAACACCCTCCTCCACGGTCATGATTTTGTAATACTGCCGGTTTATCCCCGCTGGCGCGGGGAACACCTTTTTTGCCTCTGCCACGCTGATTTCTTCTGCGGTTTATCCCCGCTGGCGCGGGGAACACTTTATAGCCACCAAGTCTGCGGGGCGAAGTGCCGGTTTATCCCCGCTGGCGCGGGGAACACTGGAGCATGACGGCCGCGGGCGGGGCGCTAGGCGGTTTATCCCCGCTGGCGCGGGGAACACCCGCTGGCGAATAGATAGAATGATAATAGCGCCGGTTTATCCCCGCTGGCGCGGGGAACACAGGTTGTTTCGCGTGATTTCTAAAAGTTCCTCTGGTTTATCCCCGCTGGCGCGGGGAACACATGGAAGATGAGGCGTCGGCGCTGAATGATACCGGTTTATCCCCGCTGGCGCGGGGAACACTTTCTCCGTCAGCTTTCCAGCAACAATCCATTCGGTTTATCCCCGCTGGCGCGGGGAACACGCTAATCGCATCATCAAACTGTTCGATCATGCCGGTTTATCCCCGCTGGCGCGGGGAACACAGGCATATAGCGTCGCTGGACTGCGTAAAAGTCGGTTTATCCCCGCTGGCGCGGGGAACACATCGGTGGCCGCGTCTGCATTAGTGCCACCACCGGTTTATCCCCGCTGGCGCGGGGAACACCACTGCATCCGTGTAGTTATCCTTTGAGTAGTCGGTTTATCCCCGCTGGCGCGGGGAACACATAGCCGCCACCGTTCATGTTAAAGTTAATATCGGTTTATCCCCGCTGGCGCGGGGAACACGTCGTCAATTGAGATTAATAACAAGGCCTGTGCGGTTTATCCCCGCTGGCGCGGGGAACACAAGATTTTACCGCCCATCAATTCAAGCCCCAGCGGTTTATCCCCGCTGGCGCGGGGAACACTGGTCACTTTTCGACGGTTCAGGGATTATGGGCGGTTTATCCCCGCTGGCGCGGGGAACACGTTACAACCGGGGCGAAATGCTCAGGCCAAATCGGTTTATCCCCGCTGGCGCGGGGAACACTGCTAGGTGCTGGCGTTCTGCCTTTTTCATTGCGGTTTATCCCCGCTGGCGCGGGGAACACAGCAAGAAGCAGATTGAGGAACTTCTCCCGTTCGGTTTATCCCCGCTGGCGCGGGGAACACCCGCGCAATGCAGCGAACTGCCGATTTTGCCGCGGTTTATCCCCGCTGGCGCGGGGAACACGTCAGTAGCGGCGGGGATTATGTCAATGGACGCGGTTTATCCCCGCTGGCGCGGGGAACACACACAATACAGGCTGCCAACATTACCGAATGACGGTTTATCCCCGCTGGCGCGGGGAACACGCGGTCTATCTGTCGCCATTTGGTATCTCTTACGGTTTATCCCCGCTGGCGCGGGGAACACGTGCCGAACGGTGAATTAGAATGCAGCACCATCGGTTTATCCCCGCTGGCGCGGGGAACACGCCCGAATAGATAGCCTCCTGCGGGTTATTTGCGGTTTATCCCCGCTGGCGCGGGGAACACCATTAAGCCCCTTGTTTTTATTCCGTTTTTTCCGGTTTATCCCCGCTGGCGCGGGGAACACAGCCACAAAGGAGGCTAACAAGCTGTGCAGGACGGTTTATCCCCGCTGGCGCGGGGAACACCATCCAGATACTGAGGATGTGCTGTACAAATCCGGTTTATCCCCGCTGGCGCGGGGAACACCTGGGCGCGTTTGATGGTGGTCTAAATTCCATCGGTTTATCCCCGCTGGCGCGGGGAACACACCGTTATCGGCGTGTGTCTGTTTCTGATCTGCGGTTTATCCCCGCTGGCGCGGGGAACACGTCGATACTCAACCCGATGTCACTGCGAATCGCGGTTTATCCCCGCTGGCGCGGGGAACACTCATCTGCCATGCTGCGCACCTCGTCAAACGGCGGTTTATCCCCGCTGGCGCGGGGAACACGTTAACGCACTAAATCCCGTCCAGTTGTACGCCGGTTTATCCCCGCTGGCGCGGGGAACACGTTGGCAGCCTGAAATGGAGATGTCTCCCCTCCGGTTTATCCCCGCTGGCGCGGGGAACACTGATGCGCGGCGAGCATGTGGAAGGCCTGAAGCGGTTTATCCCCGCTGGCGCGGGGAACACATCTGGCACGAAACGCGCTGGGTGATTCAGGCCGGTTTATCCCCGCTGGCGCGGGGAACACCCACCGCGCCAGCCTCAGACCAAAAGCCGGGACGGTTTATCCCCGCTGGCGCGGGGAACACGTTTTGCGATTCGGCGGCAAGTCCCGCGAATACGGTTTATCCCCGCTGGCGCGGGGAACACTCTTGAACTATATAACTGATCTCAAAGAGCTTTATCACAGATAAAAATCCACCAACTTTTCCTTGTTTTTAAAGAACTGTAACTTATTGATTTTCCACAGGGTGAAATGCCACTAACCTTAAACCATCCAGGTCTACCGGCATGCGCCTGTTTTCACCCCATGTTTGAAAATCAAATCCTGATTCGTTATTCACCGCCCAGGCCATAACGATATTACCGGTCTGGGCCAGTTCGGTTATCTGCAACCAAATCATTTCACGAACTTTGCGAGAAACCTCTCCCACATAAACACCCGATCTCACTTCGAGTAACCAGACCGCGAGACGCCCCCTCAAGCGCGGTGGGACATTTTCGGTAACAACAACAAGCATACTCATGGTTCTACCCCCGATGCCCCACATCCCCCATAGAAACAGGTTCAGGTATCGCAGGAGGTTGAGCATCTTCAAACGGTTTTGGTAACTCGATTTCCCCGGCAGCCAGAACCTCTTCTATCAATGGGATCAATCGCGCCAGCGTTTTTTGACTCCGAAAAACGTCACGGCAGGCCAGACGTACTTCCTTATCCGGGTTGAGAGGTGTTCGTGCAGCTATCTCAAAAGCCATGGGAACAACACCCTCAAATTTCACAATATCCGCAATATCGTAAACAAATGAGAGTGGTTTACCTGAATGGACAAAACCAATGGCGGGTGCATAACCCGCAGCCAGAATAGCCGCCTCGGTGATGCCATAAAGACAGGCTGTAGCAGCACTTATGCACTGATTTACCACATCCCCTTTTTCCCAGTCTTTTGGGTCATAGCGACGGCCATTCCACTTCACGCCGTAACGTTTCGCCAATAAAACATAAGTCTGGCGAACGCGTGCACCTTCAATTCCCCGTAATTGCTCAACAGAACGCCTGCTGGGTGCAGGCTCACCAAAACGGAGTTCAAACATTTTGCGCACCACTTTAAGACGCAAATCTTCATCCAGCGCCAGTTTTGCCTGATACAGTAATCTGTCGGATCGCGCACCACCCGGCTGACCACTGGCATACATTCGCACCCCAGCCTCCCCCACCCAAACAAGCAAGGTTCCGGTTGTTGCGGCCAGACGCACCGCGGCATGAGAAATTCGGGTGCCCGGCTCAAGCATAATGCAGGCTATCGATCCCACGGGAATATGCGTACGTATGCCTGTTTTATCGATAAGGACAAAAGCGCCGTCAATGACATCAATCTGACCATACTGAAGGAAGATCATCGACGTACGATCTTTCAAAGGGATAGGTGATAAGGGGATGTAGCTCATCTTACCCCCGACGAATCAGCATCAACCCACACCCCATCGCTTTGCTTTTACCCAGTCCGTTTTTCAGGGTCTGCATAAAAAGTGAGGTATTTGTCACCGTCAGGTTTCCGGCAAAATCCACGGTTGTGAACGTTATAGGGCGCTCGCCTGACTTGCGGGCAAAACACTGGCGCTGCTGACCCACCACGTTTACATCCAGCGCATCAATCGCAAAGCCCCCTCTTTCACCCTGTACCTTTAACCACGCAATGGCAGCTTCACTTTGCCTGGCGGCAAATTCGCCTGGGTCTACCCCTTGTAATTTGGCCTGATATTTTGCATCCATTAACACATCGCTTCGCTTACCATTACGCGTCACGACTGGATTGGCCCGCAAAGCAAAAACCAGCGTCATGCCATCCACCAGTTGCGGAGTGAATGGTTTCGTGCTGATAGAAAAAAGAGCGTCTTCCGTAACAGGGGCAACATCCGAGAGCAGATAAAACCGCTCTCCTTGTGGCGTGGATTCATGGCGGAATAAAAACGTTCTTTCATCCTGCTGTGTGAAGAGCTGCCATAACCATTGATGGCTGGCATAGGGCCTGGAAACCTGCCATTTGTGCATCATGGCAGAAGGCAATTTCGTCAAATCAAGTGAGACGCGGGAAAGAAACATTAACCCTCCTCCATGAGATAGCCAGAATGCTGTACGCGGGTCGTAAATTGCCAACGGCGCCGGCTGAGAGGTTGATCACTGCGCTGATGCGTGGCGAATTCTGATACGCCCTCATGCTCCCCTTCCCAGACGCAAAATAACGGCGCGGAACGGATAGCGGCCAGTTCTTCACAATGAAAGCCGTAGCTTTCGTCGGTGTAAGCCCGATGAAACACCGCAGACAACGTTCCCTCGATAATCTGTGGATTTAATGGCAATGCTGGCGGGCAGGATTTCCGCCCCAGGTACAGCGGAAATACGGGCGCCAATAGCGCGCTTGCCAGCACATCAAGCGTGAACGGTGCTTCCGGTGTTTCCCGCACGGCTATGTGATAACAGGCATCGCATCGGTATTCCCGTGAAGTCAGCATTGTTTCTGGTTCATCCGACGAAAGAATCAGTTCATCGCGACGTGTAGCGTAGCAGCGTTTGCGATTCTCTTTGGGCACCTGAACGGTATGGTAATCGCGCACCCAATGCTCACGCGGTGAAAGTGGCCTGACCGCAAAATGATAGTGCTGATTAAAAACCTGAAGTTGCGGCTCATCTTCTCGCCTGATACCCAACGCAGCCGCCAGTAACCCAAGCAGTGCAGAGCGACTGGGTATAGCCGAGGTGTGACGAATTTCCCCCACTGCGGCCTCTCCCCAGGAAACTAACGGCGCATAAAGTTGAAAGATCAGATATCGGGACATCATCACTCCTTACTGGCTGACAAAGTTCAGCAATTCCTGAAGGGTGCCATCGCCCGATTCCACGTTCATTTCATACCGTTGTTCATCAGCCTGCTGCCCATAAGCGCGAGTAAATTTCTGCTGTTGCTGCTGTAAGCGCGTTATTGCCTGAGCATGTTGATCTTCGCCACGCACGGGGCTGAAAAATGCGACAGATAATGCTCGCGGTTGCTGCGTTCCCTTTTCAGCCAGAACATACGAAGCCCATGCGCGTGAAGCGAAGCTATTTTGTTTGCCGCCAGGCGAAACGGTTAACGCTGTCTCAGTAAATGCGCGGAGGGTTCGTTGAACCAGTTCTTCGTTACCGTTAAGATTTTCCAGCAATAAATCGCGGCTAATGCAGATGTAGCTATAGAAAAGCGCCGATGCGAAGCCCTGCTCTCCCATATGGGCTGAACCTGAAGTCTCATTTCCGTTAAGGTCGTCTACAGCCGTAAAGAAATCCTCCTCAACGGTGACAGCACTTACCCCTAAGGCGTGTGCTACCTGGCATGCCGCTTCTACATTGAACTCGGGTTTGGATGCCAACATGCGGCCAAATAGCGCAATATCTACCGCCTGCGCATTAGCGCGCAGCAGTTTTAATTCTTCATCATTTGGTTCGCGATCCTCGGTGATAAGTACCGCCAACAGTTGTTGAATTTGTTGCTGCTCTTCCGGACTGACATGAACCAACTGTTCAATTTCAAGATTATCTTCAGCACTGGCTCCTTTATCACTTTTCAATTTGCCAAACTGGCCGGCAATCTTCCCGGCAATTGATAGCGCCGTTTTCCCGGCAACGCCTTTTTCCTGTAACTGTTTAAAGATTTGGGTTCCCAGGCGGCGAGTGCGGGTGCCGATATGCCCACTTAGCGCATCTTCAAAAACCTCCGACGTGCGCCAGGCGCGTTTCAGGCTTTGCGACGAAACACGCAAACGCTCAACGCCGCCCATAATGGCGGTTTTAGGGCGACCCGTGTCGTCACGGTTTAAATTTGATGGAGCATAAGCGGTAAGAATGTGAAGCTGAATAAATGTTGTCATGATGATTATTCCATTAATTTTAACTATTATTTTTCTGTCGCCAGCAAGTACTCACTAGCCCAGCGCACACTGAAACGGTTAAACGGGTTACTGTCGACAGGCATATTTTCTTCTCGCTGCTGCCATTCACGCATCCACAGAAGAATACCGTCGGCTAACGAAACGATATTGACGCCGTTATCGCCCCGTAACTTCACCGCCCGGGTGAGTTGGCTGCACAATTCGGCGGGTGTCCTGACGGACAGCAGGCGATCAAAACGCAAACGAGAAAGACAAACCGAACCGTTGATTTGTTCGCCAAGCTGGCGAGCAAAGCTCACTTTTGGCTCATCCTTTCGTGCATGGGCGACAACATAAGCCACGATTGCCAGCGCGAAGGTATCACTTTGTTGCAAACGTGCAGCTGCAAAAAGCGACTGATTAAGTTGAAAAAATGCGGCTGTGGTTAAGGCACCAAAAGGCTGCGCAGAGCGGCGTAATTCCGCACGCCAGGCGCGGCCATTTGTCGCAACCCCCTGATGCTGATTATTGCGTTCCTGCAAAAAATCAAACCAGCGGCGCAGCACTTTAGCCGCCGCCGGGTCCGTGAGGATTGTGGGTTTTGCGGTATCAACTTCAAACATCCTGTTTCTCCTCGTACTCATGCGTTAACTGCAACAACACTTTTAAACACTTCTGTTTGTTGAAATTTTTATGAAGGTTAAGGCGGGCGCGCAGAATTCGCGCGAGGTCTGCAACCTCATCAGGGTTGGTAAAAGCACGCTCATCAAATGCCCGGAACAGATAATCACGCAGCGAAATCTGCCACTGAGATAACGCTTCGCGTGCTTCAGGGAATGTGGCTGACGGATTGTGATTTAGACACTTCCACAATGTGCTGAAATCGGCTTCGGTTTGCTGCCAGAACGCGATATCAATGAAGCTGAAGTCTCCTTTCGCTTCTTTTGGCGTTTCGAACCACGCCTCTTTTAATGCGAAGCGCAATAAAGGCAGGCTGCCCGCTGCCAGTTCAACAGCTTGTTGCAGCAGATCTTTTAGTTCGTCCTGATGCGCTGTGGGCAATGTGGATAATGCCAGGCGGTGTTCATACCAGCATCGCGCTTTGGCGTTATCCATGTCATAACCAAAACACCACAGATGAGTAAGCTTCCGTTTGGTATTTGCGCTAACCACTTTGGCGGGAAACGTACAGTTAAGCTTTTCCTCAGACTCAATGACTAAGCCCAGCCAGTCTTTGTAAGCCAGCCCGCCAGGCTGCCCTTTCAACGGGATCATTGGCGCGCTGGCATCTTTTGCCGCGCGACGATAAGGCGAGAGCGGATGAACCCATGTGTCGTACTGCACACCGTAGTTTTTACTGCGCATTCTGGTCAGCAAACCTTCATGCATTTCCCCGCATAAATCGCACTCACCAGGCTGCGTGTGGCTGAAATCAATCTCAAGGCGACGTGGCATCCCCCAGTAAGCCTGAAGGGGATGGGCATTATCCGGTGTCACAATATTTTTCGGCGTTTCACTGCTGCGTGTGGGGGCAAGCCAGGGGAAAATCAGCGGTAGTTGCTCTTTTTGCCAGACATCACGCGTGGGCATGACATTTAGCCAAAGTTTTCGCCACAGCGCTTCGTCCGTTTTACGCGGCACGAGCAGTGTCGTCATCGGCCCACCGCCGCGCATACTGGTACGAAATCCAGCCCCTGCCGCAGGAGAATTCGTCTGTACGGTATACAAGGCTATCGCGGCACAATGCGGGCAAAATTGCTGGTAAGCGTTTCGTTTTACAAAATGATCTTTATTGAGCTTGAGTGTGTTTCCACCTGGCGCATCCACCAGCAAACCCGATATCGACGATGGCTCAACGGGCAGAGCATCAAAATCCTGCAAAAAAGCCGGTTTTTGCGGGCCAAAATGAAATGCTTCAGCAACCCGTTCCAGAGCCTCACACCAGCGCTCCGGTTCGATACTGTCTTCCCAGATATCATCCCACTCTTCTTCATCTCGCGGCGGTGTCGTGGTCTGTATCAGGCCAATCAGCAATTGATAAGCGGCTCCCTGGAAATCCGCCCGTGGCCAGGCCAGTTCAACAATGTCGTTATCGAATAGCTGCCGTGGTGATATTTTCCGGCGCTGCCCGGCGCGGTCGATAACAGGTAGCCAGGCGTCAACAATCAGTGAAAACATATGTTCTCCTGCATAAATCTCCCTTTTATTTATCTGCCTGGTTCAGCAGACCTGATTCATAACTATAAAATTCAGATGCCTTTCCCCTTTCCAGCAGCGCCACCTGCGCCAGTGGATTGCGGATTTTCAACCGCAACTGCTCCAGCGCGTCGCCCTCCAGATGCGGGATATGGGCCGCCATTTTTCTCCACAGCCTTTCACGAACAGACAACCGGCTTTGCTCCCAGGCATGATCTTCCCCTTCGGCATAGGGTTCACCGTCTTGCCAGGCGAGATAGAGATCAACAGTGGCATCACTCAAACGTGTCGCGAGTTCAACATCATCCCAGGGAAAATCACTGGCAATCCGCGAGTAGCCATCATCACGACGAAGCAGCGTTTGTGCGGCAGCCCCGCTGGCGCTTAGATTTTTGCCATAGGCCTGGTCGCTTGCCCGCTCCAGGCCTGGCGGGGCAGAAACGCATTCCTGATAAACCGTTTCGACTAACTCACGGGCATCTTCCGGCATCCTGATGGCACCTTTTTCCCTCAGAATGTGCTGCGTACGCCACAGGCAAGCGTGGTCGGCATAGACAAAACCGGTTCCTGGAATCGTTTCCGTTAACCAGTCAGATTGGGGGGCGTCCTGCCAGGCAGGGGCAAAAATATGCAGTACAGGAAGAATACGCGTCCCGCGCTGATGCCGTTGCAAACGACCCGCGCGCTGAATCAGTAAATCGACCGGTGCCAGGTCGCTAATCATAATATCGAGGTCAATATCCAGGCTTTGCTCAATCACCTGGGTGGCGATAAGCACCTTGCCCTGCCTGCCAGCAGAAGTGCTCTCTTTGCCAAAACGGCTCAATGCCTGGGTTTCAATGTTCATACGGTCAATAAACGCAAAGCGACTATGAAAAAGCAGCAAATCCTCTGCCGGAACGGTTCCACGCTCCTTCAGTTGACGATAAACCTCCGTGGCTTCATCCACCGTATTTCGAATCCAGCAAATACACTGTCCGGCACTTACAGCACTCTCAATCAGTTCAACGGCCTGCTGTGCCTGGGTTAGCCACGCGATACTGACTTCTCGGGCAACCTCCGGACGTGTAGCGGTAAAGCTTTCATGAAGACCTTGAGTGGTCAGCAATGAAAACCAGGGGTACTGCGCATCCGGAGTTGGAGTCGGTAATTTGCCACCCGTCCCTTTTTGGAATGCCCGCAGTAATTTGCTACGTAGCGAGTAGGGCAATGTCGCACTGAGGATTATCGCGCTACCGCCCTGAGCGGCATGGAATTCAAGTAATCCTTCGAGCAGGCGAACCATGTAGCTGTCATAGGCGTGAACCTCATCTAAAATCAGCAGCTTGCCAAAAAGCCCAAGCAATCTCAGCGACTGATGTTTAAACGGCATTGAAGCCATCAATAGCTGGTCGAGTGTGCCAACGCCGACTTCAGCGAGCAGAGATTTTTTCCGTGAATCGGCAAACCAGATATTACAAGCGCTGCTCGCGGCACTTTCGTCTGCCGCATATTGATGCTGCCCGTTATTTTCTTCGCTCCACAATGAATGATTAAACGCATCAGACATATGGCGAGCACCATGTGCTAAAACCAGCGAAGGCATACTGCTTTTTGAAAACAAGGCTCTGTAGGCCAAAGAAAGGCGGTGAAACATCGCGTTTGATGTCGCCATTGTGGGGAGCCCAACGTACAGGCTGTCGCCCTTCCCGGCAGACATCAGGCGATGGGCCAGAATCAGTGCGGCTTCCGTTTTCCCTGCTCCGGTCACATCTTCAAGAACCAGCAGTTGCGGGCCCGGTACTGAAATATCTACCTCTAAAGCCTTTTGCTGAAGCGGTGTTAATTGTTCGATAAAAGGGAATAAGGCCCGGTAGGAGTGAAAGTCCTGGATAGCTGAGGGCGAGGGCAATTGCTGCAATGCCTGCTGTGCCTGCTTCTGGGCTTGTTGCCAATATTCAGTAAGGGGAACGATGTCACTCACCAGAGGAAAGTAAGACTGATTTGAACCCAGCCAGTCGGCCAGCACCGTCAACCCGGCCAGCAGCCAACTCTGCTGTTTTAACTTTTCCCGCCAGGTTTTGTTAGCAAAACATTCAGGTAAGGTATCTATACCAAGCAGGTGTGACAGATCGGTTAGCCAGTTTTCAGCAGCGGCTTTATCTTCTGGCGTAAATGCCAGAGCTCCCTCTACATTCTTTTCCGGTGGTTTTCCGTGGTGCCCTGTCGTGATCCTAAACCAGCAATCCAGCGCATAACTGGATCGCTGCTGATAACTGAAAGGTATTGCGTCGCAAGCCGCTTCTTTCCAGCGAGGCTCCAGGTAATCTATCCACAACCAGTAACCCAGTGAATCATGACGTTCGCAATACGCTTTACCACTCACTGCCGGAACTAATAACGGATGCGCCTCGCGTGATAACTGCTGGAAACCACGAGCAAATTTTCCGAGATCATGAGCGCCGAGCACCCATGCAAACCAACGCGCCGCGTCGCCACGAGCAAATCCAAGTTCAGCAAAAATATCTGCCGCATGAAATTGGTTATTCATCACCATCTGCCAGCCGCATGCTGCAACATCCAGACTGTGCCAGGGTAATAAATGATAAGGAGCACTCTCGACGTCGCCTTTACGGCGCGTTTTTCCCCAATAGTTGAAGTAGCCAGCCCGCTGATTCATCCATGATTACCAAACAAATGTATAGACGACCAATAAAACGTAGATGGGCTTTTTAATGTGTGATTTCAGTCCGTTATTTGTTCACGGAAAAATTCAATTACACAATTAATCGCTACCTGAAAAATTTTCACTGCGCAGATTGAGAATGCTCCCACTTATGCCCCCAACTGCGACTTGATTTCGGTTGAGTCCTGACCCTGGCCAAAAATCAGTGCAGTGCTAAATCAGAGATCTTCGCCTCATCCTGACCAGCATTATCGTCATTGATGTAGACTAAATGCTTAATCAAAGTACCAGGGTATTATTTTGCTTGTGACATGGTGATTTTCTAAACATTTATAAGGACTGACCGGATGACGAGAGACGATTGCTTTAACGCTGCCCGTGAGCTGTTTGTTAAAAACAACGGTAAGTTGATTAACAATATACAGCACGAAGCCATCGTACACGCCCAACATATTGGGGTGTCAGAAGAGCAGTTTTGCGAACTGGAAATCAACAAACATTTTACGCAGTATTTAACCCTCTATTCAGACGATCCTACAGTAAGTGTGATTCGGTTGATGGCTCCAGACGACACCACGCGTAAGCAGCTCCTTCTCGAATACTATCAATCGGTCTCTCAACACCTTGGTATAAGCGTAGAAAACTACTTTGCAATGAATTCAATCAGCGTTTCTGATTTATAAATAGGTCTTTATTTTTCTCTGATAACGCAAATAGGGTCTTAACATGGCTCGCAAGAACCGTAACAAGAAGCTAAAAAAGATTGTGGCCGCTCAGCGTGCGCAGAAATCCAGCTATATGAAGGTGTACAACCGGAGGATGGAAGCCTTTGGCAAAGAAGCAAAGGCATTAATGTCCAGTATGGGAATGAATTATCAAGCTTTCATGGGCGAGCACATTCTGAATATTGTACTGCTGGAAATGGAGCGTGGTCATAGTACGGCCAATATTCGCCAGACGGTTGAAAAAAGCCCTTTTGCGGAACAATATCGTCACCATCAAGAGTATTTAAAGACGTTAAGCGAGTCGCGCCGCCGAGCCATGAGCCGTCCTGACCCGTGGTCGATTGCCCGTAAATCATCGATCCAAATGCAGCCCCGAGTGCTGACATTTAACACAGGGTTGATGTCTACTGCTGGCCTTACACCAACGAAAACCGTTGAACCACGCCTTGTTACGCCCGTGCCAGTGACCTATAACAAAAATACGCGCATCGATACGCCAAACCCGCGTACTTACGATTTACCTGGCCTCCCGGTAAACGCCCCAGGCATGAACACTGACCAAATGGCTGAAGCGCGGGCACTAGTGGGTATCCACTTTCCTGACTTCCTGAAATATCACATCAAGAACAAAGGGAACGGGCTGGACGCTTATCGCCAGGCAGAACGTTACATGGCAGAGTTTTATCCCGCAGCAGTATCGCCAGCTCCGGTAAATGATCGGGTAATCCCCCCCAGAGACCAAATCGAACCGGAAGAGAAAACCAAGCCGGTGACGACCACGGAACCCGTTAAACGCACCTGGACGAAGGAAGAGAAGCAGGAAGCCCGGGAGAAGGCGCAAGCTGCCGCGCGTACGGCACTCGAGCAAAAAGACCCACAGCACATCATTGATCCGGTGATCGTGAATGGCATTGAATATCGCAGTACCTGGCACGCTATGCAGACTCTGAAGATTGGTGAGGATGCTGATGCCCGCCTTTTCCGTCGTGAGGTCAAAGCCAAAGGGGAAGAGATCTGGACGCATGATGGAGGGCAATTCCGCTTTGAGCTGAAAAATAAACGACCGGAACAGATTGCGGCTATCCAACAGGAAGAACAGGAGCTGATCGATGTTGAGTTAAAAGCCAGTGGACGAGTGGCCGAAGTATTCCAGCGCGATCCTCGCGCTCAGGCTGTTTTTCGCAAGCTGGTGATGGAGAACTTTAACGAACGCTGCGCGGTCACGGGTAAGCACCTCAATGGTGTCCTGGAGGCAGCGCACATTGAGGGGGCTGCGGTAGACGGTTGCTATAACGCCAGCAACGGTGTGCTGCTGGCTCCTACGTTCCATAAGTTGTATGACCGTCACATGATGGGCATAAATCCGGAAACCATGACCGTGCATTTTGCGCCGGGCATCGAATGGGAAGAGTACGAAGGGAAAGTGATTACGCCGCTACGCTATCGCCTGGATAAAGATCGCCTGGCGACTCACTGGAAGCAATTTAAAGGGGAGAAAGGGAATTAATATGCTCAATTTGACTGGCGTTAACTTCCTGCCCTTTGTAGGGGAAAAATACCATAACAGCCGCTATGGCGTGCGCGTGTTGGTTCTTGGCGAATCACATTACGGCGTTGAAAAGGATAGCGGCTCTGACTTTACTCAAAAGGTTATTAAGGACTGCGCCTACGTTCCGGGTTTTGCGTTTTTCAGCAAGCTGACAAACGTCCTGCGCGGTCGGACTGACTGGCCGACTGATGAGGAACGCCGCGCCACCTGGCAGCATGTCGCATTTTATAACTTTGTACAGTCATTCGTTGCTGAAGAGGCACGCGTTGCTCCGACCGCTGCAATGTGGGCAGCAGCACAAGCGCCCTTTGTGGAGGTTGTACGGGAACTGGAACCTGATGTAATCCTGGTACTGGGTTCTCGGTTGTGGAACAGCGTAGCAGACCTTCCTCCAACATCCCCAGTTGAATGGTGCGGAATCCTCCACCCCAGCAGTCGAATGGCCTATGAACCCTCAATTGCCGCCCTATCGACATCCATTAGAAAGGCTGGTGGTGTATACGGACAAGATACTATCGAGAGCGTCCAGAGCAAACGGGCTTTGAGTTGATTTAAGTAAACTTTGAGAGATGCTTGAATGGTGCCGATAATAGGAGTCGAACCTACGACCTTCGCATTACGAATGCGCTGCTCTACCAACTGAGCTATATCGGCCCTGATGAGGACATGTCCACAAGTGCGAACACGGGGTAGAAGGTTAAAACTAACCGGGCGATGCGTCAATGGCCTTGCGAATCAAACGCCTATTTTTGCATCACCCGGCGTTAATTATGCACGAATAGTGTCGTCACCAATGCCAATCCACTTGTAAGTGGTCAGTGCTTCCAGTCCCATCGGACCGCGTGCGTGTAATTTTTGCGTGCTCACGGCCACTTCTGCGCCAAGACCAAACTGGCCGCCATCGGTAAAGCGTGTCGAGGCGTTAACGTAAACGGCTGATGAATCCACTTCGTTTACGAAACGGTCGGCGTTGCGCAGCGTACGCGTCAAAATGGCGTCGGAGTGTTGAGTGCCATGCTCACGAATATGGGCAATAGCATCATCGAGGTCAGTCACGATTTTGACATTGAGATCGAGCGACAAAAACTCGTCGTCGTACTCTTGATCTTTCACCGCAACCACGTTCGCCGGTCCCGCGTTCAGCGATGCCAGTGCCACAGGGTCAGCGTGCAGCGTAACGCCGCTCTGCGCCATCTGCTGGCTCAGTGCAGGCAGAAAGCGCTCCGCGATATCCTGATGCACCAGCAGCGTTTCCACCGTGTTACAGGTGCTCGGGCGCTGGGTCTTGGCATTGACGATAATCTTCAGCGCCGGAGCAATCTCTGCGCTGTCATCAACGTAGATATGACATACGCCAATCCCGCCCGTGATCACCGGGATCGTGGCGTGCTCGCGGCACAGTTTGTGCAACCCGGCGCCGCCGCGCGGGATCAGCATGTCGATATATTTATCCATGCGCAGCATTTCGTTCACCAGCGCACGATCCGGGCTGTCGATCGCCTGAACCGCGGCTTCTGGTAGACCGCAGGCTTTTAATGCCTGCTGGATCACGCGTACCGTTGCCGCGTTGGTGCGATACGTCTCTTTCCCGCCGCGCAGAATCGAAGCGTTGCCTGTTTTCAGGCACAGGGACGCAACATCAACGGTGACGTTAGGACGCGCTTCGTAAATGACGCCAATGACGCCCAGCGGCACGCGACGGCGCTCCAGGCGCAGACCGCTGTCCAACAATCCACCGTCGATCACCTGTCCGACCGGATCGGCCAAATTACAGACCTGGCGAACGTCATCGGCAATCGCTTTCAGCCGTGCAGGCGTTAACGCCAGACGATCCAGCATCGCCTCACTCAAACCGTTAGCGCGCGCTTCGGCTACATCCTGCGCATTTGCGTTCAGGATAGTGTCAGTTTGTGCTTCCAGCTCATCGGCTATTTTTTCCAGCACGCGGTTTTTTTCACGACTGGAAAGCAGCGCCAGCTTATACGACGCCGCTTTGGCAGCAATACCCATTTGTTCCAGCATACGTCGCTCCTTAGCGGGTGATCATGTCGTCGCGATGGACGGCAACCGGGCCATATTCATAGCCAAGAATAGCGTCAATCTGTTGAGAGTGGTGACCCGCAATACGGCGCAGCGCGTCGCTGTTGTAGCGGCTAACGCCATGAGCGATATCACGCCCTTCGAGATTGCAGATGCGGATCACTTCACCACGCGAGAAGTTACCTGCCACGCTTTTAATGCCTTTTGGCAATAACGAGCTACCGCGTTCCAGGATCGCTGAAGAAGCCCCTTCATCGACGGTAATTTCACCGGCGGGCGGTGCGCCGAAGATCCAGCGTTTACGGTTTTCCAGTGGAGAAGCCTGTGCGTGGAAGCGTGTGCCGACGGAAACGCCTTCCATCACATCGCCAATAACACCCGGTTTGCTGCCCGCGGCAATGATCGTGTCAATGCCTGCGCGGCAGGCCACATCTGCCGCCTGTAGCTTCGTTCCCATACCGCCCGTCCCAAGGCCAGAAACGCTGTCTCCGGCGATAGAACGCAGCGCGTCATCAATACCGTAAACGTCTTTGATTAACTCGGCTTGCGGGTTGGTGCGCGGATCGGCGGTGAAGAGTCCCTGCTGATCGGTCAGCAGCAGCAGTTTATCGGCACCGGCCAGAATCGCGGCCAGCGCAGAAAGATTGTCATTGTCGCCGACTTTAATTTCAGCGGTCGCAACCGCATCGTTCTCATTAATGACAGGGACGATGTTGTTGTCCAGCAATGCGCGCAGCGTGTCACGGGCGTTAAGAAAACGCTCCCGATCTTCCATATCAGCACGCGTCAGCAGCATCTGCCCGACATGAATGCCATAAATAGAAAATAGCTGTTCCCAAAGCTGGATCAGACGACTCTGCCCTACCGCTGCCAGCAGCTGTTTAGACGCAATGGTCGCCGGAAGCTCTGGATAACCCAGATGTTCACGCCCGGCGGCAATCGCCCCCGAGGTAACGATAACAATACGATGCCCTGCGGCATGTAGCTGCGCACATTGGCGAACAAGTTCAACGATATGGGCACGGTTCAGGCGGCGCGATCCGCCCGTTAGCACACTGGTGCCAAGTTTTACCACCAGCGTCTGACTGTCACTCATGATTCTCTGCCGTTCAAAGTGGGAAAAATGATATCAAACGAACGTTTTATCAGGACTGGCGGCGGTTGCCAATAACCAGCGTACAAAGCATGAGACTTTGTTGAGCAGGATCAGCAAGCGTAGCGGCAATTTTTGACGTTTTTATTACTGCAATAATAAATCACCCTTTTTTAAAAATAGTCTTAATTTGTCATAAAACCTTCACTACCAAACGTTAAAAATCCTCCTGTTTTTTTAACGGGAATCGCACCCGGCAAATTTTAGCGCGTTATTTAAATCAGGAATGAAAATGAAAAAGAGCTCTCTGGCATTAATGGTGATGGGTATTGTTGCATCAGCATCCGTACACGCAGCAGAAGTCTATAACAAAGACGGTAATAAACTGGATGTGTATGGCAAAGTGAAAGCGATGCACTATATGAGCGACAATGACAGTAAAGACGGCGACCAAAGTTATGTGCGTTTTGGGTTTAAAGGTGAAACGCAAATTAATGACCAGTTGACCGGTTATGGTCGCTGGGAAGCGGAATTTGCCGCCAACAAAGCAGAGAGCGATTCATCACAACAAAAAACGCGTCTGGCCTTCGCGGGTTTGAAATTAAATAATATGGGTTCCTTTGATTACGGTCGTAATCTGGGCGCGCTGTATGATGTCGAAGCCTGGACAGATATGTTCCCGGAGTTTGGCGGCGATTCTTCCGCGCAGACCGATAACTTTATGACTAAGCGCGCCAGCGGTCTGGCGACGTACAGAAATACGGACTTCTTCGGCGTTGTCGACGGCCTTGATATCACGTTGCAATATCAGGGGAAAAATGAAGACCGTGATGTGAAAAAACAGAACGGCGACGGTTTTGGTACGTCTCTGACCTATGATTTCGGCGGCAGTGATTTCGCCATCAGCGGCGCGTATACCAACTCTGACCGAACCAATGAGCAAAATCTGCAAAGTCGGGGAACAGGTGATAAAGCAGAAGCCTGGGCGACCGGTTTAAAATATGATGCTAACGATATTTATCTGGCGACGTTCTATTCCGAAACCCGCAATATGACCCCCATTTCGGGAGGTTTTGCGAATAAAACACAAAACTTTGAAGCCGTGGCCCAGTATCAATTTGACTTTGGTCTGCGCCCGTCACTGGGATATGTCCTGTCAAAGGGTAAAGATATTGAAGGTGTAGGCGATGAAGATCTGGTGAATTATATCGATGTTGCCGCGACATATTACTTCAATAAAAATATGTCCGCATTTGTTGATTATAAAATCAACCAACTGGACAGCGACAATAAGCTCGCTATCAACAGCGATGATATCGTTGCTGTGGGGATGACCTACCAATTCTGATGCGTTGGCCGGATGGCTTCACGAAGCCATCCGGTAAAATATCGATTACGCGGATAATTTAACCGGCTCTTTAAAGTTCTCAGCCGGTTCCAGCGCCAGATTTAAAGACTTCAGCAACTCGCGCAATTTTTCATGAAACTCGCGTAAGGTGTATTCCAGTCGATCTACAACCTCAGTCTCTTTTATGGGGACGGCGGTCCAGTTGCCGTCTTTGTCAAACAGACCAAACTGGTAGCTGTAGGTGAAGCGCTTCTCTTGCGCTTCCAGTTCCATCCACCATCCCCAAAACTCACGCTTTTCAGGCGCGGGTTTCACGTTGACGCAAACTGCCAGACAATCGAAAAAAAATCGATTATCTTCGCACTGCCCTTCACGGATGTAAGGGCCGAGCGCGGTGAATTTCTTGATCAACCTACTTCTCGGGTGTCCACTCGGTAACGTCATTGCGATCTCCTTAGGTGAAGCAACTGTTTTACCAAATCGATAAAATTTAGCAATCTCTTAACACAATCTCTGATTGATCCACTCAGAAATTTCTTTCAGTGCTTTGTCAAAATTGCGATACACCGGGTTAAACGGGATCTCCATCAACTTACCGTCCGATGATGAAGATGTGATTAAGCGCGACTCCTCTTCCGGGCTAAACGGATCGTTTTTCCAGAAGCCCGATAACATCGGCGTAGGACAACGTCTGCCTAACAATCCCTGAACCTTCAGAGAGTAACGATTCAGTTCGACCCGCAGCGCCTCATCGGACGCATCGTGCATCCCCAGACGACTGGCCAGAACGTCAAGATACATTTCGGGTACTGACCCCTGGCGTTGCGGATCGCTTAACAGCGCATGTACCACGGGCCCCAGACACGCCACCGCTTTCAAACGAGGCGCTTCAAGATAGGCCAGGCGTACCGCGACGTTAGCGCCAAAGCGAAAACCAAATGCCGCCACGCGGGTATGATCCACCCAGGCAACGTCAGGCAACGCTCTCAGGACATGCTGATGCAATTGACTGGAGTCTTGCGTCAATTTCCATTTTGAGGAGAAGCCCACCGACGGCATATCCAGCGTCAACATGGCGATGCCGCGCGGTGCGAAATAGCGCTCATATAGCGTGTAATAGTCGGTTTGCATGGCATCGAGGCCCCCGCACATTAACACCGTTGGGAACGGGCCATCGCCTTTTGGCATATGCAAAAAGCCCGTCACCGGCGCGCCGCCGGGCACGGAAAATTCTATTTCACGTAATGTACCAGGCAATCTTTGCGCGGCCTCTTCATAGGCACGGTTCGCCAGAGCCTGTGCCTGCTCCGCCAGATCGTCACCTTTCAAATGCGGATAGGCGGCAATACTGTATAAGGTGGCTGCATGTAACCAGTGGCGACCGCTGAGCTTCGCGTCTTGCTCCTGGCTGGCCTTCTGCTGCCACTCCATGGCCTGTTTTGCCCATTCATAGATCCAGTTACCGCCGCGATAGCCAATGACCGTGTCGTACAACTCTTTGTCTGTCCTCTCGGCCTCGCTCATGACAATGCGGGCCTGCACTTCAAGGATTTCACGGGGGTCAACACCGCGCCAGATCCACATTAGACGGTTAACCATGCGATACCAGTGTGGAATGGTTTTACCATCCAGCGTGGACTGCACAGGCGACGACGTTCCGTTATTGAATCGACGGACAAGCGTGGACGTTTCAGGGTGTTTGAAGCGGGGTTTAAACAGGGTTTCGCTGAGGTTAGCCTGTGACATTCGTGCAGCCTCCATAGGTACTTACTGAGGCCTATTGTAACGCGTGTGTGAGTAAAAAGAACAACGCCCGGCATTACCGGGCGTTGAAAATTTCAGAGATTAGCGACCGGAAATCGGCGGAATGAACACGACGCCCATATCCCACGGTTGCTCAATCCAGGTATCCTGAGGAATATCAACAACATAATCGTTCACCAGCGGACGACCAGCCGGTTTTGCGAAGATGGTGACAAAATGTGCCTTAGGATACATTTCACGGATCGCCACAGCGGTGCCGCCGGTATCGACCAGGTCATCGATCACGATGAAACCTTCACCGTCGCCTTCCGCACGTTTCACCACTTTCAGCTCGCGCTGGTTGTCGTGGTCATAGCTGGAAATGCAAACGGTATCGACATGGCGAATACCCAACTCACGCGCCAACAATGCGCCCGGTACCAGACCACCACGGCTAACGGCAATAATGCCTTTCCATTGTTCAGAAGGCAGCAAGCGGCTTGCCAGTTTGCGTGCGTGAATCTGCAACATGTCCCAGGTGACGACGTATTTTTCGCTCATGTGAAGTGTCCCAGCCTGTGTATCTACGGCTTAAAAAGTGTTCGAGGGGGAAATAGGTTGCGCGAGATTATAGAGATCTGACGCGCTAAAAACCAGTGCTTAGCGGAATCTGCCCCTCTTTTACGTGCTTTCTACTACCCGCCGCCGGATAAAGTGGTATTCTCAATTGCATCTCGCAAGCCTGACTTGTGGTGTTTTATATTCTGCTAACCCTGTGCCCTGCAAGAAAGTTTCGCAGGACATCGCCAAGGAGACTCATCGTGTCTGAACTGTCTCAATTATCTCCACAACCGTTGTGGGATATTTTTGCAAAAATTTGTTCAATTCCTCATCCTTCTTATCATGAAGAACAACTCGCTGAGCACATTGTCGGCTGGGCAAACGAGAAAGGTTTCCACGTAGAGCGCGACCAGGTCGGGAATATCCTGATTCGCAAACCTGCTACCGCTGGGATGGAAAACCGCAAGCCGGTCGTCCTGCAGGCGCACCTCGATATGGTGCCGCAGAAAAACAACGACACCGTACACGACTTCGCTAAAGACCCTATCCAGCCGTATATCGACGGCGAATGGGTGAAAGCACGCGGCACAACGCTTGGGGCAGATAACGGCATCGGTATGGCTTCCGCGCTGGCGGTGCTCGCTGACGATAGCGTCGTTCACGGCCCGCTGGAAGTGCTGCTGACCATGACCGAAGAAGCGGGTATGGATGGTGCATTTGGCCTCCAGGCAAATTGGCTGCAGGCAGACATTCTGATCAACACCGACTCCGAAGAAGAAGGTGAGATCTACATGGGATGCGCCGGTGGTATCGACTTCACCTCTAACCTGCCGCTGACCCGCGAAGCGGTTCCCGCAGGTTTCCAGAGCTTCAAACTGACCCTGAAAGGGCTGAAAGGCGGCCACTCTGGCGGCGAAATCCACGTCGGTCTGGGTAATGCCAACAAACTGCTGGTTCGCTTCCTGGCGGGCCACGCTGAAGAGTTAGATCTGCGCCTGGTGGATTTCAACGGCGGTACTCTGCGTAACGCTATCCCGCGTGAAGCCTTTGCTACCGTTGCCGTTGCCGCTGATAAAGTCGATGCCCTGAAAGCTCTGGCGAACACTTATCAGGAAATCCTGAAAAACGAACTGGCGGCAAAAGAGAAAAATCTGGTTGTTCTGCTGGATGCCGTTGCCAACGAGAAAGCGGCGCTGACCACATCCTCTCGCGATGGCTTCATCCGTCTGTTAAACGCCACGCCAAACGGCGTTATCCGCAATTCCGACGTGGCGAAAGGCGTCGTCGAAACCTCCCTGAACGTGGGTGTGGTCACCATGACCGACGACAACGTGGAAATCCACTGCCTGATCCGCTCTCTGATCGACAGCGGTAAAGACTACGTGGTGAGTATGCTGGATTCTCTGGGCAAGCTGGCTGGCGCGAAAACGCAGGCGAAAGGCGGTTACCCAGGCTGGCAGCCGGATGCCAACTCCCCGGTCATGCACCTCGTGCGTGAAACCTATCAGCGTCTGTTTAACAAGACGCCGAACATCCAGATAATCCACGCCGGTCTGGAATGCGGTTTGTTTAAGAAACCGTACCCGGAAATGGACATGGTTTCTATTGGGCCGACCATTACCGGGCCGCACTCCCCGGATGAACAGGTTCATATCGAAAGCGTAGGCCATTACTGGACTCTGCTGACCGAACTGCTGAAAGCAATTCCGGCCAAATAAGTTGCTCTCCTGCCCGGTAGGTTCAGCTTACCGGGCAATTTTCACCTCACGGCTTTTCGCATAACGAAATTGGTAAAAACCGCCCCTCTGGCCTCTACCTGTTGCTCTTTGACTATCTGATAACCTTGCCCAATAAAAAAGGGTCTTGCGGTGATGCTGGCTTCAACCCAAAAAGCCGTGTCAGGATGCCGTTGTTCCAGATGGCGAAGCAGGCAGGTCGCCATCCCCAGACGTTGTGCACCCGGCAAGACAAATAGCAGGTCGATGTAATCCTGTTTGGCCGTGAGGAACCCCACAATTTTCTGTTGGCAAACCGCCACCAGCCCCTCCGATTGCCGCAGTTTCCGCTGCCAGACAATTTCATCAATTTGCGCCCACGCGGCGATCTGTTCCGGCGAGTAATCCTTGCTGGCGCCCTCTCTGATAGCGCTGAGAAAAATCTCGCACAACGCCTCAAAATCATCGGGTTGATATTCCCGAATATAAACGTCCATCGTCATGGTTAAAGCCCCAGTAGCAGTTGTCTTTCCAGTTGCGGATCCAGCAGCGTCACGTGTAATCCGACTAACCGGACGCCGCGTCCTCCCCGACGTTCGTCCCAGGTTTTTCTGGCTGTGGCGATAAGGTCTTCTTTCGTTAACCGAGGCCAGACATGTTCCTGGGTGGTCTGCTGAAAATCATTAAATTTTAATTTGATGCCCTGGCGGGCGATGAGCAAATCCGGCCTCACCTTTGCCAGACGCCGTTCGAGTTCAGGATACAGTCGTTCAATGATCGCTTCGCACTCGGCCCATTCATGAATATCTTCCGCCAGCGTACGCTCAACGCCGACCGATTTACGTAGCCGTTCATTGTTCACATCCCGCTCATCAATGCCCTGACTGCGCTCCCACAGCACCCGACCGAACTTGCCGAAACGTTTGAGTAATATCGCCAGATCGTAGCGCTGCACATCCTCACAGGTGCGTAGCCCCATCGACTCCAGTTTGGCGGCAGACACCTTCCCCACACCCGGGATTTTCGCCAGCGGCAACGTTTTGATAAACGCAGACACATCCGCGGGAGCAATGACATACTGCCCGTTCGGTTTATTAAGATCGGAGGCGATTTTTGCCAGGAATTTCACGGGGGCAATTCCCGCAGAGGCGGTCAATTGCAGCTCGTTAAAGATTGTCTGACGGATCTCCTGGGCAATCAGCGTGGCAGACCCCATGCAGTGAGTACTATCAGTAACATCCAGATAGGCCTCATCCAGTGAAAGCGGTTCGATCAACGAGGTATATCGCGAGAAGATCGCCTGAATTTGGCGAGAGGCCTCTTTATAAGCCTCATAGCGCCCCGGCAATAATGTGAGATGAGGGCACAGTTTAAGCGCCATTCCCGTAGGCATGGCACTACGCACACCAAATTTACGCGCCGGATAGTTCGCTGTGCTGATCACTCCCCGGCGCTCGCGACTGCCGCCGATAGCAACGGGAATATCGCGCAGTGCAGGGTTGTCACGCATTTCAACCGCCGCAAAAAAGCAGTCCATATCGACATGTATGATTTTGCGCATCTTCCTCTCCCCCGCACATTACTGTTTAAGTATACAGTATTAATGTGCAATAAAAAGAGAGTAAATCCGTCCGTTTCCGACTGTACTTTCCCGCCGTGTCTTATATAAAGAAACACTAAATTGTAAACGCAACACGAGAGACTTGCGAAAAACTTCAGTGATGCTAATGTGAGCGCTCAAAACCAGATTAGTCCGATTTGGGGACTCTTTTGCCGTTCTGGCATGTGTAACCGTTTTATCAAGGAAAAAGCAGTATGCGTAAAATCGCATTGTTTATTGCGATGCTTTTGATTCCGTGCGTCTCATTCGCCGGTTTGCTGGGCAGCAGCAGCCCGACCATGCCAGTCAGCAAAGAGTATAAGCAACAGTTGATGGGGTCGCCGGTCTATATTCAGATCTTCAAAGAAGAGCGCACCCTTGATCTCTACGTCAAGATGGGCGAGCAGTATCAATTGCTCGACAGCTACAAAATTTGCAACTATTCCGGTGGATTAGGCCCTAAGCAACGCCAGGGCGATTTCAAAAGTCCTGAAGGCTTCTACAGCGTTCAGCGCAGTCAGCTCAAGCCCGACAGCCGCTTCTACAAAGCCATTAATATCGGTTTCCCCAATGCTTATGACCGTGCTCACGGGTATGAAGGGAAATATCTGATGATTCACGGTGCCTGCGTTTCCGTCGGCTGTTATGCCATGACCGATAACGGCATCGATGAGATTTTCCAGTTTGTTACCGGCGCGCTGGTCTTTGGCCAGTCCAGCGTTCAGGTCAGTATTTACCCGTTCCGCATGACCGATGCAAACATGGAACGCCATAAGTACTCTTATTACAAAGATTTCTGGTCACAGCTAAAACCGGGATACGATTACTTTGAACAGACCCGTAAACCACCGACTATTTCTGTTACCGGTGGCCGTTACGTGGTCAGCAAGCCGTTGAGTCACGAAGTGGTTCAGCCGCAACTGGCATCAAACTACACGCTCCCCGAGACAAAATAATCGCCATTCGCCTGGCATGATCTTTTGCCAGGTTTCATTCCCGGTCAGCGGCTGGGTGGCAATCACGGTGACCACATCATTAGGTGTGGTTTCCGAGCTAAAGTCGATCTCAACATCCTGATCCAGCAATGTCGCCACACCAAACGGCGCACGACGCGTGATCCAGTATAAATTCGTTGAACAGAACGCCATCACATAGCGCCCGTCAGACAGCAGCATATTAAAGACGCCCTTCTCGCGTAATTCCCCTGCCAGCGTGGCAATATATTTAAAGACAGACGTCATATTGCCCGGCGTGCGCGGGTAGCGGGCGGTCAGTTTGTGTAACAGCCAGCAAAAGGCCTTTTCGCTGTCAGTTTCGCCGATGGGACGGAAATTGCCGGTCTCCAGGGATTTATACCCGGTAAGTTGCCCGTTGTGGGCATAACTCCAGTTTCTTCCCCATAGCTCACGCGTAAAGGGATGGGTATTTTCCAGCGCCACTTCCCCACGATTCGCCTGACGAATATGCGCAATCACGGAACACGATTTAATCGGGTAGTCCTGCACCAGTTTCGCAATGGGAGAATTAAAGCTGGGTTGTGGATCTTTGAAAGTGCGACAGCCTTTACCCTCATAGAAGGTAATTCCCCAGCCGTCTTTATGCGGCCCGGTTCCTCCACCACGCTGCACCAGCCCGGTGAAACTAAAACAGATATCGGTGGGCACATTGGCGCTCATCCCGAGCAGTTCGCACATACTTCACCTCCACAACAGCGGGGGTGCAACACCCCCAGCGAAGATTTACTTAACCATCTCTTTTTCAATTAACTGAATCAGGATATGGATAACTTTGATATGAATTTCCTGGATACGATCAGCATAGCCAAAATGCGGTACGCGAATTTCGATATCCGCACTGCCCGCCATTTTTCCGCCGTCTTTACCGGTCAGGGTGATGACTTTCATTCCCTTTTCACGCGCCGCAGCAATTGCCTTGATCACGTTGCCTGAATTTCCTGACGTGGAGATCCCCAGCAGAACGTCACCTTCGCGCCCAACAGCTTCAACGTAGCGGGAGAAGATATAATCGTAGCCAAAATCGTTACTGACGCAGGAGATATGGCTGACATCGGAGATAGCAATGGCCGGATAACCCGGACGGTTTTCACGATAACGACCGGTCAACTCTTCCGCAAAATGCATGGCATCGCAATGGGAGCCGCCGTTACCACAGGAAAGTACCTTGCCGCCCGCTTTGAAACTGTCTGCCAGCAGGACCGCTGCGCGCTGAATGGCGTGAATATTGGCATCATCTTTTAAAAAATTAGCCAGCGTTTCCGCCGCTTCGTTCAGTTCGTTACGAATAAGATCCTGGTACATGAGGATATCCTTCAGCATGAATGTAAATGACAGGATGCAGTGTACCGGATACCACAGGAAGCGAGAAGTACAAGCCACCGGAAGCCCCCTGCCTTTTGATTTTTTGTGCCGGAGAAAACGGCAACAATGTGAGCTCGGTTGTAATTATTTTGTAAACACATTGCTAAAAGAAATAACATCCACTACAACCATATCATCACAAGTGGTCAGACCTCCTACAAGAAAGGGAGCTTTTCGTTATGATGATTTTGAGTATTCTCGCAACAGTTGTTCTGCTCGGTGTACTGTTCTATCACCGCGTAAGCTTATTTCTCAGCAGTCTTATCCTGCTCGCCTGGACAGCCGCGCTTGGCGTCGCTGGCCTGTGGTCAGTTTGGCTGCTGGTTCCTCTGGCCATTATCCTCGTACCGTTTAACTTTACGCCGATGCGTAAATCGATGATTTCTGCCCCGGTGTTTCGCGGTTTTCGTAAAGTGATGCCGCCAATGTCACGCACCGAGAAAGAAGCTATCGACGCGGGTACGACCTGGTGGGAAGGCGATTTATTCCAGGGCAAACCCGACTGGAAGAAACTGCACAACTATCCACAGCCTCATTTAACCGCTGAAGAGCAGGCGTTCATTGATGGCCCGGTGGAAGAAGCCTGTCGCATGGCGAACGATTTCCAGATAACCCATGAACTGGCCGATCTTCCTCCTGAGCTGTGGGCCTATCTGAAAGAGCATCGCTTCTTCGCGATGATCATCAAGAAAGAGTACGGCGGCCTCGAGTTCTCCGCCTATGCGCAATCTCGCGTACTGCAAAAACTCTCTGGCGTCTCCGGGATCCTGTCAATCACCGTGGGCGTTCCTAACTCGTTAGGCCCAGGTGAGCTGCTGCAACATTACGGTACTGAAGAACAGAAAAACCATTACCTGCCGCGTCTGGCGCGGGGGCAGGAGATCCCTTGCTTTGCGTTGACCAGCCCGGAAGCCGGTTCTGATGCTGGCGCGATCCCAGACACCGGTGTAGTTTGCATGGGTGAATGGCAGGGTCAGCAGGTGCTGGGGATGCGTCTGACCTGGAACAAGCGTTACATTACGCTGGCGCCTATCGCCACGGTACTGGGTCTGGCGTTTAAACTCTCAGACCCGGAAAAACTGCTGGGCGGCGAAGAAGATCTGGGCATCACCTGTGCGCTGATCCCGACCGCCACGCCGGGCGTTGAAATCGGTCGCCGTCACTTCCCGTTAAACGTTCCATTCCAGAACGGCCCGACACGCGGAAAAGATATTTTCGTCCCGATCGATTACATCATTGGTGGGCCGAAAATGGCCGGTCAGGGCTGGCGTATGCTGGTGGAATGTCTGTCGGTTGGCCGTGGCATTACCCTGCCGTCTAACTCTACCGGTGGCGTCAAATCGGTAGCCCTGGCGACCGGCGCCTATGCGCATATTCGCCGTCAGTTCAAAATTTCTATCGGTAAAATGGAAGGGATTGAAGAACCGTTGGCGCGTATTGCAGGCAATGCCTACGTGATGGACGCGGCGGCGTCGTTGGTTACGTACGGTATTATGCTGGGCGAAAAACCTGCGGTGCTCTCTGCCATTGTGAAGTACCACTGTACCCATCGCGGGCAGCAGTCCATTGTCGATGCAATGGACATCACGGGCGGTAAAGGCATCATGCTGGGCGAAAGCAACTTCCTGGCCCGTGCTTATCAGGGCGCCCCGATCGCCATTACCGTTGAAGGCGCAAACATTCTGACCCGCAGCATGATGATCTTCGGACAAGGCGCCATTCGTTGCCATCCTTACGTCCTCGAAGAGATGACCGCCGCGCAGAAAAACGACGTCAATGCCTTCGATAAATTGTTGTTCAAACACATTGGTCATGTCGGCAGCAATAAAGTGCGCAGCTTTTGGCTGGGCTTGACGCGCGGATTAACCAGCTACTCGCCGACAGGGGATGCCACGAAGCGTTACTATCAGCATCTGAACCGCCTGAGCGCCAACCTGGCCCTGCTTTCCGATGTCTCGATGGCGGTGCTGGGCGGTAGCTTGAAACGTCGTGAGCGCATCTCTGCACGCCTGGGCGATATTTTAAGTCAATTGTATCTCGCCTCTGCCGTCCTGAAGCGTTATGACGATGAGGGCCGTCACGAAGCCGACCTGCCGCTGGTTCACTGGGGCGTTCAGGATGCGTTGTATCAGGCTGAACAGGCGATGGACGATCTTCTGCAAAACTTCCCGAACCGTTTGGTGGCAGGTTTACTGAATGTGGTGATCTTCCCGACAGGTCGCCACTACCACGCACCTTCCGACAAACTGGATCATAAAGTCGCGAAGATTCTGCAGACACCGAGCGCAACCCGTACCCGCATTGGTCGTGGCCAGTATCTGACGCCAAGCGAACATAACCCGGTCGGCTTACTCGAACAAGCGCTGCTGGATGTGATGGCCGCCGACCCTATCCACCAGCGTATCTGCAAAGAGCTGGGTAAAAACTTGTCATTTACCCGTCTGGACGAGCTGGCGCATAACGCACTGGCGAAAGGGTTGATTGACAAAGATGAAGCAGCGATTCTGGTCAAAGCCGAAGCAAGCCGTCTGCGCAGTATCAACGTTGATGATTTTGAACCTGAGGAGCTGGCGACACAGCCGGTAAAGTTGCCGGAGAAAGTGCGTAAAGTCGAAGCCGCATAAACATCCGCTACCCGTTCCAGCCCCGCTTTAGGCGGGGCTTTTTTATTGCCACCTCTCCGCCGTGGCACATGCTACAGTGTAAAAATGCTGCTTAACGAGGAGCCACGATCGTGCCCGGTTTGAAAATCACGCTTTTGCAACAACCTCTGGTCTGGATGGACGGCCCTGCCAATTTGCGCCACTTTGACAGACAACTGGAAACCATCACCGGACGTGACATCATCGTATTACCCGAGATGTTTACTACCGGCTTTGCCATGGAAGCGGCAGTCCGTTCACTCTCTCAGGAAACCCTCATCGAGTGGATGCGCAAAAAGGCGGAACAGACCAACGCCCTGATTGCAGGCAGTGCGGCGCTACAGTCAGAACGCGGGCCGGTTAACCGATTTTTACTCGTCGAGCCGCAAGGAACCGTTCATCATTATGATAAACGCCACTTGTTCCGAATGGCGGAGGAACATCACCATTATGAACCGGGTACTGAGCGCGTCATTGTGAACTGGCGCGGCTGGCGTATCCTGCCGCTGATCTGTTACGACCTGCGTTTTCCGGTGTGGTCCCGCAATCTCAACGATTACGATCTGGCGCTGTTTGTGGCTAACTGGCCAGCTCCGCGCTCGTTACACTGGCAGGCGTTGCTGACCGCGCGGGCCATTGAAAATCAGGCATATGTTGCAGGCTGTAACCGGGTCGGTACTGACGGCAACGGCCACCATTACCGTGGAGACAGTCGGGTGATTAGCCCGCAGGGTGAGGTTATCGCCACCGCTGAACCCCATCACGCAACCCGCATTGACGCAGAGTTATCGCTCAGCACGCTGCGGGAATACCGGGAAAAATTCCCGGCATGGCAGGATGCCGATCCGTTCACGCTGCAATAAATCCGCGCGCCGCTTCCGCTATGGCGAAATGTTTCCCATAGCGGGTTTAAGCCGATGAATGGGGGGAAACACCGATCTTAACTAACGGTGTGACCAGAGTGAAGATTGTTTCACTCAGTAACCTCTCGTAAAACAAATTCGTGCGGTTCCCCTCACCTTTCAACGTATCCTGAGATGTTCCCTCGTTGTTTGAGTGGTAAGCGCAGTTCATAACTTCTTTATCAGGATGAAATAATGAAGAATTTCGTACGTATGACCTTAGTCGCGGCAGCGCTGGCCGGTGCCTCTTTTAGTTCTTTTGCATCAAACGTGTCTGAGACACCCGTTCCTTCCCAGGATCCGGTGGTGCAACAGCTCAAACTGACCGACGCTCAGGTTGAGCAAATTAAAAAGCTGCACAGCGAGCTGGAAGCCAATGTGAGCAAGATTTCCATGAAGGACATTAAAGACGGCGAACTGATTAATGTCATTAGATCCGGGAAATGGGACGAGTCAGCAGTCAAAAAACAACTGACGGCGATCGGCAGTGTTGAACAACAATCCCGCTACTACCGCGTGAAATACTACTTTGAGCTGAACAAGGTATTGACCCCGGAACAGCGTAAACTGGTACAAAATGAAATTGCCCAGACGCTGAGCGAATAATGCCGATAGCCCGTTGCGTCAGGCAGCGGGCTTTATAGATTTTACAGAAACGAAAACGACGAAGGCCTGAATCATTGCGGATTAAGGTCTTCTGGCAAAATTTCCTGCTCAAACAGATATCCCTGTACAGCATCAGCACCGCTTACACGACAGAGGGTATAGTCCTCTGGTGTTTCAACCCCTTCGATCACTACCTGCCCCCCTAGTTCGCGGAACTGATTGACCAGCATAGTCAACTGCGATCCCGAGCTCCTGAACTGATGAAACATTCCGGTTTCGATTTTGACTGCATCAAATTGAATGCCAGTCTGTCGCCAGACAAAAAACTGCGCTGGTAATACGTCATCCAGCCAGATGCGAAACCCATACCGTATCAGAGTGTTTAATGCAGCGCACACCACCTTCTGTTCGGCCTTTCCCAGACGCATCATCGTACCAGGATCCTGAATTTCGATAATAATCCGTCCCTGATGCACCTGTTCAGTAAGCAGGTTTATCCACCGCTGGCAGGTCAGCATCCTGACCGATAAATTCAGCGAAAAGCATCCCCGCAGCGCCAGTACCCGCTGCATTTGCCACAGAAAGAGTTGCTGCTTCTCTATGGCGGAAAGACGCTGAAAAAAAAGATCCAGATGAAGCGGTGTCTGTACCAGGCTCAGCACTTCACGGACATCCTGCGCTGCATCATGAAAAAAATGGATACGCTGCAGGCGCAGCCCGGTTATCTGCATCAGTTCGGCATTGCGGGGAAGCTCTTGGGTATAAAGAGCCCGTTCACTGAGTCTGTTCATGTCATTCCATTTTTTGATTAAAAGGACGTCGTGCATCCTGCAACCAGGGGATACGGCGATCATTTGGGTATTCGAGGTAAAAACGTGCCGCCAGACGACGCGCACCGGGCATATCCTGCTGATGCAACGCAAGCAAGATTTGCGTGAAGGAGATATTCGGGTCTGGGTGAACACGCACATATTCAGGCGCCCAGCGGCGAACCGGCGCTAGCCAGCGAGCGTCCCGGGTTCGCTGGTAACGTTGCAGATGGCCCATTTCGACATCAAACCGGTAACGCGTGGCCATTAGCCAGCCGCCCACAGGGAGCGATTCGGCAAGACGCCACTGCTCTGACTGCCGCTCCGCCACCGTCAATCGTTGTTGCGTCTGCAGCGTGAGGAGCAACAACGGCGTCAAGGCCAGTGCCGCGATAAACGCCACCACGCGAACAAAGTCAGTCGCAGGAAGCGCCAGTCGGTACCTCTTAACGGTACTGTCTGCACAACGTAGCAACAGGATCAGCAGCAGCCAGTGAGGCGTCGACTGTCTGACCGGGTATTCCGTCAGCATATGAATCACCACGGGCAGCGCTGCCACCAGGCACGCACGCCGCCAGTGATTTCCACTTATCCAAAGCCAGAAACCACCTGCGATAAAACAGACCGCGCCAGCCAGCCCGACCAGACCGCCCTCCACCATCCATAGCACCAGCTCGTTATGCGGATGTGACATACTGCTCAGCCCAAAACGTCCCGCACGTTCAAGAAATACCGCAGCAAAACTGCCGACACCCCAGCCCATCCACGGTCGTTCTACAAACAGCGCCAGAGACGTTTTCAGCACCGACCAGCGAATATGAGATGACGTCAGATGATCCACTGTCGCAACAGAGAGAAAATGGCGAGTGACTGCCCCCATCGCCATTCCAGCCACCAGCGGTACCAGGAGTAGCAGCAACGTCCGCCGCTGCGAAGGAAAAATGACCAGCAGCAATACTTCTCCAACGACCAGAGACAAATAGCCGGTTTGCGACTGACATTCATGCAGTACAAATCCCATCAACACACAGGCAAACCCAATGACTACGCGGGAGCGGCCATGGATCCGTAAAAAGAGTAGCGCCGACAGCAATACGCCGCAGGCGGTAAAACTGGCCATCAGATTGACCTGTTGAAAAATTCCGTAAGGCCGCGTACTGCGCCACCAGGCAAACTCCCAGTAGCCAACGCCCGGCAGATGCAGATACTGATAAACAAACGCGAGACATTCGAGGAGACAGGCACTCCATAGCAATGCCAGCAAGACCGTCAGTATGTTTACCGTCAGCGGAATTTGCAGCACAGCCAGGTACAAAAGTGCGCCACCCAACAATGCGCCAGCCACCAGCAATGCCTCCGTTTTCCAGACCATGGGCGTTAGCAGGCAAAGGAGTGTCAGAATCAGCGAACCCGCCATAAACCCGGCGGCAGGTAAAGTAAGCCGCCAGCGTCGGCAAGGCAGCAACACGGACACGCTCCCTGCCAGTACAACGGCGTAGATCCAGGACAGAATATTGAGCGGCAACGACAGACCACTGCCGCCGTTATTCGGCCAGTAAAGATGCATTCCTCCACACCAGAAAAGCAGACTGGCAGCGAGTAAGAATCTCTGCGCGGACAACGGGGCCAGGCGATTCAGTCTGTTCATCATGCTACTGGTAATTCAGCGTCCAGGTTCCGCTGGCGCTGAACGAACCGTATTCCAGAGACTGGTTTTTTATCGCCGTCGGCTCGGCCGCGACCCATGCCAGAAAATTGAGTGTCATCGACCCTTCAGTAATCTCTTTCACTGACGTGCTCTCGCCGAGTCGGATTGCCGTACCGTTCTCTTCACTCATCCCAATGCCGATCCCAGACGCACCGCCGTGCTCACTGCTATCCAGAGCCAGATGATCGGGTAACTCTGCATCTTCGCTGCCTTCGAAGGTGACGGAGATCCCGCGAAAGACGTCTGGGTTACAGTCACGTAACTGAATACTGAATTTTTCTGGCTTACTGCGCCCTGATGAATAGAGATCCTGGGTGGCTATCTGCCCGAAATCGACCTCAATTTTGTCACCACCCGGAGGAAGGCTGCAGGCGAGTGCCCTGACGGTGCCGTGAAAATACATATCGCCGCCGACCAGTTTGGTATCACCCAGCGCGCCGCCGCTGAGCAACAGCACGCTGGCTATTATTAACGTCCTGAATATCATGGCATCACCCTACTGAAACTGCGCAACGACGGTGGCAGAGGCTTCGAACTCCCCCTCCTTTACGCTCCCCACGCCCGGCTTTGCCACCGGCGCCGCAGTGAGGTTCCAGTCGCCCTGGTTCTGGTAAAAGCCCTTCATGTTGTAGAACTGATTTGGCACCACGGGGCTTCCGCTCTCATCTTTAATTTCGATGCCGAGATCGTCGCGTTTTTGCCCATTGCTGAGGGTGCCGAGAAAACGATCGTTAAACTCCGCGGTACCTGAGGCCGTGCTGGTTTGTACACCGAGATCGATGTTCAGCGCCCCCTGGTCAAAGCTGCCGCCCTCACAGTGCACATGAATGGGAATCGACTTGCTGAAATTGGTGCCGTTGAGTTTTGCGGCGGAACCGGGTAGATCGCCAAATTCAACACTGATCTTGTCGCCCCGGTTAAAGGTGCATTTATCTGGCACGGTAATCAGCCCGGATTTAATGACCACGCGGGAAATCGCGGTTGTTGGTGTAGGCCCCGCATTACCCATGCGCCCGGCAACTTCCAGGAGGGACTGCGAAGCGATATTGATGCCGTTAATTATTGGTTTAGTGACAATAAACGTCACTTTTCCTTTCGAACCACTTTTAACGTTAGTGGCGCGTACGTAGCCTTTACGCTTCTTGCAACTGTTATTGCTGTTGCGGTTAGAAACATCGGTAAAAGGGGCCTGGGCATATCGGTTATAGCGCCCGGCGACCCACACCTGCACTTCCACATCCAGATACTCGTTCAGACGAAACCGGTTCGGCCCCTGGTTTGAGAGAGGCATCGTCGAGGTCGTGGTGTAGTAAATCGGCTGTCGGGAGATATCCGCCTGCTCGCAGTGAAAATCCACCACATACAAACTTCCCAGATTCCAGGTGAACGGGTTTGTTCTCCCGCCCGCGTGGTTTTTGCTCACATCCAGCGATTTCAGCTCAATTTCATATTGATGTGGCACACCCCCTTGCGGCTCCCCTTCCCCCTGAGTAAACGCCAGCGCTGCCAGCGGGCAGCCTGCCAGTGCTGCCCACAACAGCGTTTTGTGCAATTTGCTCATAGATACTCCAGCTTCACTCTGACCAGACTGTGAAATTCGCCAGCGGTCACCTCACGCCCGATGGATTCCAGCGCCGCAAGAAAGTGTATGGCGTTATCCCCCGGTTTAAGGATCCACATACGCTGCGGCTGACTGAGGTGAATCAACTGATTACGTTCGGTCAACAGCCGGATGCCCGCGCCCCGCACGTCGCCATGAATACGGCCCAAATCGCTGTTTTCCGGCGCGCTTTCGGCCATCAGCGTCATCGAAACCCCGCGTTCCAGCGTACTGTGCACCCGTTCGGGCATTTCACTGGTCTGCCCGGGGAAATCCCGCAGGGTATGACCGGAGCCTTTTAAGCAGTCATTCAGGTACAGCGTGACCAACACCGGATCGCTTCGATCGCCGGCCTGGTGAAACCGGCTGGCGGAAATATCACCAAGATCGATGGTCTGGTCGCGTGACGCCATATCCAGCACACACGGAGAAACAAAAACCCGACCGTGAAAGCGGACGTTGCCATACTCACCGGACACGTTACTCATATCCTGGCGCCCGCTTTTGGCCTGAACCGTACAGGCCACTCCCGCCATCAGCAGAACGAAAAGCATCTTTTTCATTGACTGAGTCCTGTTACCGGGGCTGCTTCTCCATGGGCAATGCCTTACACACATTGCCTGTGCAGCTGAAATTCAGTTCGGGATGACCACCAAAATCGTTCACATACATCATGCTGAACTGGCTGACACCGCCATCAGTGACGATGAAATCATGAGAGGATTTGGGCGACACCATGATCCCGGGGAAGTCCGTCAGCTTGCCGCCGCCTTGCGCTTCCGGTTTACGGCTCAGGCCGATGAGGGTGACGAAATAAGGCGTCGGATTATCCACCGTCCAGTGGATGCCCTGCTTGTGAAAGACCACCTGGTTTTGCCACACAGCACCGGGTGATTCCGGCACGATGGCGGTCGGGCGATAAAACAGCTTGATGCGCGACTGCATCGCCAGTTGCAGGACGTTCGGCTTATCAGGTTTGGGCGGAATTTCGCGAACGTTCAGATAAAAGAGGCTTTCGCGATCTTGCGGCAACGCGTTAATGCCACTGGTTTTTGTGACACGGGCAATCCCCTTTTGCCCACCATTGATGCGTTGAAGTGGTGGCAAGACCATCAATGGCGAGGTGATCTTTGCCCCGCTGGCATCCTCCACCCACGACTGCGCCAGAAACGGGATACTCGGGCTGGTGTTGGTTAAGTTCGCACTGACGGAGCGAGCATCACCGGTGATGATCAGCCGGGTACGGTCGAGCGCAATGCCCGCCCATGAGACATTGATCTCTGCGACAAACAGCAAACCGCAGGCTACGGGTTTCAGCCAGCGCTGCACGGAGTAAAAAGCTTGGTTTTTCATGGCATGATTCATTCAAGTTATAGAAATTATTCACAAGGCAACAGCACGTTACCTTCCGGATTAAGGTGTTGAGGCACCTGCAAGCGGCACTGCACACGGCCGCCCCAGGCAACAGAAAGAGCTTCTTCAGGGTTCACGCCTGCAATCCAGGCCACGCCGTTTTCCATCACCATGGCGACACTGACGCCGTTGGCATTGAATACTTCGGCACCAAACGGCGGCGCAGAGCCATCTTTCAGGCGCAACGTCGCCATCATTTTTTGCCCCTGGGCCACAGCAAAGCGTTGATAGCCAATCGCCCCTTCCGTTAGGGTGTTGGTCACGATGGCCTTAGTCGCGGAAATGTCTTCATCCATCGCGTCCACGTCGATGCGGGTATCAAAGCTGTGATAACTCACGACATCTGGCACCACGGCAATGCCGAAGCGGTTGGAGTGCGCCTGCTCGCCGTTCAGCGGCACGTTAGCGACACCGTCGGTATCGACCATCACGCGGGCGGTGTTCATCGACGCCTGGCTGTTATGCAGCGCCGCGCCGTGACGCGTCGCGGTAAAGCCGCCACGCATCGTGCCGCCAACGGAGAGGTAGCGTGATTGCTGCCAACTGACGTTAGACTCGAGCTCCGCCATCATGCTGCGGTGCTTGTAATAGCCATCAAACGCAGTATGGCCTTCACCAGAGACACCAGCCCGCAGGCGCCACGGGTTGTTTCGGTCGCGGTTATCGGAATACGAAACCATCTGGCTGGTCTGGTTGCCGCTGTTTTGCAGCTCATAATCCATAGAACGACCATCGTTCCACGGAATTGAGAGGGAGAGCGAAAGACTGTCATCCCGTTTTCCCTGATACTCAGAGCGGTAAGCCGCAAGGTTGGCGCTGATCCCCCGAATACCGGCGAACGAAAAGCTGTGCCCCATCGACATTCCGTAGCGATCCTGTGAGCGGCGATCCCAGTAGTTCTGGTGGGTGTAGGTCAGGTACAGCGTCGTTGCCAAACGCGGATCGTCAGGAAAAAAGGTCTTGTTACCGGTGATGGTGTACATCTCTTTCTCGTTCCCGACACTGTCGTTATTCTCATATTGTTCGTCGAGGAACTGCGAGAAAGAGCGGAAGTTTCGCTGCGAAAAGCGGTAACCGGCAAAAGTGATGGCGCTGTTGTATTCATCAAACGTTTTGGCATAGCTGAGCTTAAAGGACATGCCTTTTTTCTCATCCTGATGTTTCACCCGGCTCACGGATTGCGTGGCATCGGCTGACAAAGCACCCAGCCAGCTCAAATCCCGCCCGATCCCCATCGACCAGGCGTTGTAACGATCGCCGGTCAGTAGAGCACCACCGTACAGAGACCACGCATTGCTGACCCCCCATGAAAAATCGCCGCTGTAAAACGCCGGTCCCTGTATGTCATGTTGATAGCGCGATGGCTTACCGACAGCGGCGTTGTATCGCATGTAGCCCGGACGCGTCAGATAGGGAATATCGGCCGTATTGACCTGAAAGGTTTGTACGCCGCCATCTTGCTCTTCGACGCGCACATCCAGCGTGCCGCGTACCGAACCGTGCAGATCCTGAATATTAAACGGCCCCGCAGGGACGGTGGTTTGATAGATGACTCGCCCCTGCTGGCTGATGGTCACTTTTGCGTTACTGCGGGCAATGCCATGGACTTCAGGTGCGTAACCCTGCAAATTCGGCGGTAGCATGCGCTCGTCACTGGCGAGGTTAACGCCCGTGAAGCGCACCGAATCAAATACCTGAGAATTCAGGTAGATTTCACCTACCGTCAGCTTCGCGGCCTGCATCGGCAGCGGGCGATAGGCGTAGATCTGATCCCAGTCAATGCTTGCGCGATGATTATCCGAGGAGTAATCAGCCTGATACTGTCCGCGAAAACGCCAGCCACCGAGATTAAACCCTGCCTGCCCGTAGCCCGACAGAGAACGGTAATCGCCGCCATCTTGTTCATAGTGGGTGGTCTGACCCGAGATGCTGTAGTCAAATATCAGCCCCGCCACGCCATTATCCCAACGCTCAGGTGGCGTCCAGTCAGGATCGGTATATTTCATCCATGCCTGCGGCACGGTAATGTCCAACACCCCGGCGTTGTTATTCAGTACTACCCCAGGCAGACGGGAAATATCGTTGCAGATAGCACTAACCGGCCGAATATGTACCAGCGCATCTTCTTTGAGCGCCAGCAATTCGAGCTGTTCCGGCGTCAGGCATGCCATGGATTTATGTTTATTTTCAGGGTCGACAATATAGCGGATCGACTGCTGTGGGATCTCCTGACCATTAATGCGAACATCCAGAAGATATTCGCCAGGTGCGACAAAGTTACCTTCAGAAAAGCGCTGCAAATCTACATTCTGCCTGTCGCTGGCATCCAAAACGTCGGTATTAAATTCGATTGACTCATCCGCTTCAACCCATGAAGAAGCACAGATCAGAGCAATACAAAGCGCCAGACGTTTTTTATCTGTTTTCAGCGTAATCATTTTCGTTCGTAAACCTTCAGATATCCGAATTGACAGAGCAGGTCAGAGATAATTCACAACAAAATGCGTAGCCGCGGTAAATTCACCGGATGTCATTCGTCCGTCACGGGAGATCAAATACGCTGTAAAATTAAGCGTATTTTTTCCTGGGTTAAGCGCATAATCCGGTGAAGGTTCGCCCAGATGAATTTGCTTTCCTTTGCTGTCATATATTTCTATCGCTAAATGCTCAGTTGCCGATTGCACACTCAGATAATCGGGATTATCGCGATCAGGTGCGCCGGAAAAGGTAATGTTGGCGCGTTGAAACACATTCCCTGGGTGTTGAGAATCCCCTAATGAACATCCCAGCAAATGAATGCTGAAATTATGTGCAGACACCTGTTCTGGTTTCCCGGAAATATCCCTGGCAGAGATGTCGCCAAATTCAACCAGCAGCGACCGATCGTGCGGATCGACATAGCAGGCAGCCTCAATAATATTTCCCCGCATCCGCATTTTGCCGGGTGTACTGGTAATATGATTGACGCCAGCCATGACCCATACAGGCGACATAAAGATAATAAGCAATAACGTTCGCCATCCAGGCATAACCGCATTTCCTTTCAGTTATTCACAGGAGGGTTTAAGCAGGCGCATCAATGCGCCCGCTTCAGATCATTACTGATAATCGATCTGGAAATTAACGGTGGATTCGAAATCACCTGGAGTCACCGCCGCAGAGGCATTGTTCGCCTGCAGGTAAGCCACGAAATCGATATCGGTTTCGCCGTCAGTGATGTTGACCTGGGAAGCGGCTTTGCCCCATTTTACTTCCTGGTTACCGCTGTCAATCATACCGATGCCCGCGCCCTGTGCAGTACCAGAGGTGAATGCAGCCAGCGCGTTGTTGTCCTTGTCAATGGTTGCCGGGCTGTAGGTCACGGTTGCGGTTTTCGCGACGGTAGTATCACAACCTTGCAGAACGATTTTGGCATGCTTAACACCGGCACGCTGATTGTCTTTTAACTGAGACGTCGGGATCTCACCAAAATTAACCTGTACCGGGCTGGATTCAGGAGCCAGACCACATGCGGAATTCACCAAAGAACCGGTAAAATGAATTTTACCGTTAGTCGGTTCTACCTTTTCAGCCGCGAAAGTAGAAGCAGCAGTAAAAGTCATTCCCGCCATCAGCGCACAGGCCATAGCCACGTTTTTCATTTTCATATTAAATCTTAACCTTATATCTATTTTTGGTTACTTCGACGTTCTATTCCCGCAGACGATTCCTGTCTGGGAAATCCTGATATTCAGGTAGCAGCGGTGCATTTCCTTGCAGACAATCACTCTCAAGCCACTCCTTATTTTGAACTTCACAGGCATTACCTACGGAATACCCTCCACAGCCGTTCACGCTGTTTCGGGGCTTATATTAAGTCGCTGAAAAAATGAGACAATGAGAAAACCTGTTCTCCATCAAACTCAGAGAATCGTGTTGTGTCACTGCCCGTGACAGGACAAAACAGGAACGAAAGACCAATGAAAACACACAGAACAGAATAAAATACTAACATTCATCTAATTTATAACATTTTTATCTGTTGATGATTTTTTAATTTAGATTAGATGATTAAAAAAAGTTTTTATGAAAGTTTTGTAAAAATGACAATGGATATCAAATGCGAGCCATGACAATAAGATAGAGAAGACGAGAAGGGGAACTGATAACTTCAGAAAGGATATTAAAATATTGTTACGCGAATATTAACAAAGCGTTCATTGGAGTGAACATTTTTTATAAATGAATTATGTTATGCTATTGCCTCAACCACTCGAATGCGAGATTTCCTGCTTTGAAGGAGACATCAGTGATTTCTCATATACCAATAAAAAAAATCAAATCCGTAATTATTGGCGATGGCTTAGTTTTTAGACCTCATAAAAATATGCTAAAAGACCTAACCTCTGGTGAGACGGCCACACTGAATAATATAGCATCGCTATTACTGCTGTATTTATTGCAAAATGGCAAAGAGATATCTACGCGTGACGAGATTTTACTAAATGTTTTTCAGCATAATGGAGCCAGAGCGACAGATGCTAACCTCAACCAGCACATTTCATTTCTGCGCAAAGCAATAACGTCAACGGGACACCCAGCAGAATTCATCGTGACAATTCCCCGAGTGGGATTTCGGATGGGTGATCTCAATATCAATATTCAGCAACGGGAAGAGGTACAGGTTACTGACAGAGCCCCCCCGGTGTCGGTACAAAAGAAGAAAAAGCATAACCGATGGCCAGTCGCGATAACCGCATTAATTACCGGTATTGCTGTGCTGGCGACGACCTGGCTGACCTGGATACCGAATGAAATATTCATGACGGATGCTTCTATTCTCAGGACGATCAACTATGAGAAATGCCGTGTGCATATTTTAGGTAATGCCCTCACCGACACCATTACCGAAAAGAAGGCGCGGGATATTTTCCAGACCGTTGGCATTAACCCGAACTGTTCACACACGAAAGATCTCTATCTCAATACCTGGTCGAGCAATCATAACCTGATTGACTGGTCGTTTGCTGCTGAATGCGGTCTTAACCTCGGCTATTACCACTGTGCCAGCCTGTATCGTCATCATGAGGAATGATATGAAGCCGGAAAGCGATCACTCTCCTTTATTATGGTCAATTGTGATTACCATTTGTGGGCTGGCGGCTATCGCCTTCCTCATCATTTCCGGAAATGCTAAGAAAAAAGAGATCAGTTTTTCCTGCTCTTCGGAATTTACGTCGATACTCGACGTCCATAACTCAAAAAAGGTCCTCAATGGGATCCTGTTGATAACCAGCTACAACTCCGGGCACCTTTCTTTGTCAGTGCAAGGGAAGTTCAAAAGCGATGAGGGCGAGTTCACTGTTGACCGTAAACTGTTCTTTCGCTACGCCAGTCCACTCGGCCATACCGCAGGCGTTTTCACCCTCACCCCCGACGGACGTGAAAAAGCCCCCGATGATGATGCAGCAGATGAAATCGATTATCTTTTTTTCGACGCCTACAAACGCGTCGACAAACTGTACATGCTGAAACGCATTAATAAAGAAACGATCATTATCGGTGATAGCTTTTCACCCCGCTTAGCCTGCGTGATGAATCGCTTTTCAGGTTAACCGCTCAGCAATCTTCGTCAGATTAAAGATGACTTGATGTGCTGTATTTACCAGCGCCTTCCCTGCCGTGTTCACTGGCAGGAAGTCGTCGGGCGAGTATTTACTCCACGAAAGCACAATAATTGTGTTGAGGGAGAGATCGGCGCGCAGTTCCAGGAGGAAGATGACAAATCAAAGGGTAATGGCATACCGGAGGGAAATACAGATATGAAAACGACGAAGGCCTGAATCATTTCTGATTCAGGCCTTCTGAATAGTGGCGGAATGGACGGGACTCGAACCCGCGACCCCCTGCGTGACAGGCAGGTATTCTAACCAACTGAACTACCACTCCGCGTTGTGTTCCGCTTGGGAACGAAGCGAATATTACGGATTGCTTCGCACCTCGTCAACGCTTTTTCTCACGTTTCGAATCGTTTGCTGTAAAAATCGCCCGAGAGGTTATTTTTAGCGCGTAAAAAGGCAAACTAGGCTCGCCAGAGACAACTTCCGCCCTTCTTCTGAACAAGGTCAAGACGCGACTCATGCGCCGCCAGCTCTTCATCAGTGGCTAAAACAACGCGTAACCTACCCGCCTGGCGAACAATACGTTGGATCCCCGCCTCACCCTGCTGCTGCTGACTTTCCCCTTCCATCGTAAAAGCCATCGTCGTTTGACCGCCCGTCATCATCAGATAAACGTCGGCCAGAATCTGGGCATCGAGCAATGCGCCGTGCAGGGTTCGTTTGCTGTTGTCTATTTCATAGCGTGAGCACAACGCATCGAGGCTGTTACGCTTGCCAGGAAACATCTTCCTCGCCAGCGCCAGGCTATCGGTCACTTTGCAGAAGGTGTTCGTCTTCGGGATGTCGCGATGGAGTTTACTAAACTCATAATCCATAAAGCCGATATCAAACGACGCGTTATGAATAACCAGTTCAGCGCCCCGAATGTAATCGAGGAACTCATCGGCGACCTCGGCAAACGTCGGTTTATCGAGCAAAAATTCATCTGCAATACCGTGCACCCCAAACGCTTCAGGGTCCACCAGTCGGTCGGGTTTAAGATAGACGTGGAAGTTATTTCCCGTCAGACGACGATTGACCACCTCGACAGCACCAATTTCAATAATCTTGTGCCCTTCGTAATGCGCGCCGATCTGGTTCATACCCGTGGTTTCGGTATCCAGGACGATCTGTCGTGTAATTGCAGTGCTCATAGCGGTCATTTATGTCAGACTTGTCGTTTTACAGTTCGATTTCAAATTACAGGAAGTCTACCAGAGATGCTTAAACAGGTAGAAATTTTCACCGATGGTTCTTGTCTCGGCAATCCAGGGCCTGGCGGTTACGGTGCTATTTTACGCTATCGCGGCCGCGAAAAAACCTTTAACGAAGGGTATACCCTCACGACGAATAACCGCATGGAGTTGATGGCGGCCATTGTCGCGCTGGAAGCACTGAAAGAGCAATGCAACGTTGTGCTCAGTACTGACAGTCAGTACGTCCGCCAGGGGATTACGCAGTGGATCCACAACTGGAAAAAACGTGGCTGGAAAACCGCGGATAAAAAGCCGGTGAAGAACGTTGATCTCTGGAAGCGCCTTGATGCGGCGTTGGGCCAGCATCAAATTAAATGGGAATGGGTAAAAGGCCATGCCGGCCATCCGGAAAACGAACGCTGCGATGAGCTTGCACGCGCCGCCGCAATGAATCCCACTCAGGAAGATACCGGGTATCAGCCGGACGCTTAGGCGTCGGGTTTACGGTAGTGGCGCGTCGCGCCGACGGTTTGTCGAATTCGCGCTGTGTTTTTATTTTGTTTCATTGGGTTAAGCGTGAGCGGAATGGTTCGCTTGCGCGCGACAATAAGCTGCAGACAACCTAATGCCGGAACATGCGCACTCAACAGCTTCCCTCCCTGCTTTGCCCAGGGCAAGACGTGAAAGCGGCTATAGTGCAACACTTCAAAATTCAGCAGGGATAACCAGTCGAACTGACGCATAAGCGTAAACATTCGGCTGTTATAGGGGCTCGTTTTACGTAATACCGGCACCAATTTGCGTAATCCCATCAGGCTCACCGGATTGAATCCGCTTAACACAAGCCAGCCATCATCAATTAACACGCGATCGGCTTCATGCAGTAAACGATGCGGATCGGCGCACCAGGGCAATGTGTGCGCCAACAAACACACATCAACAGATTTGTCGGCAAAGGGAAGATGCAATGGGTCGGCCTGAACCTGCACCGGTGAACCTTGTGCGGAAACATTTACCTGGTGGGAGACAGCGCACGCTTCCGAGTTGATTTCTGCGCTTAAATTACCGACCTTTAGCAGGTGAAAACCATACATTTTAGCGAACCACGGATTAAGTTGTTGTTCCAGCGCCTCACGATAGTACTCACCCCAGGGCAAATCGCCCCAGCATTCAGGTGCTATAGCAGTTTGAGGGATCCTTGCCGGTTTCATCACGACCTTCCGCTATGTTTGAGAGGTAATCTATGAATCTTAACAGTATTCCCGCGTTTCAGGACAATTACATCTGGGTTCTTGATAATAATGAAGGACGTTGCCTGATTGTCGATCCTGGTGACGCAAAACCGGTGTTAGACGCGATTGCGGAACATAACTGGCAACCAGAAGCGATTTTGCTCACTCATCATCATCAGGATCACGTTGGCGGTGTGAAAGAACTCCGTGAGCATTTTCCTAAAATAGTGGTTTACGGACCGGCAGAGACACAAGATAAGGGAACGACCCAGGTAGTCAAAGATGGCGAAACAGCCTTCATTTTAGGGCATGAATTTAGTGTATTTGCCACACCGGGTCACACTTTAGGACATATCTGTTACTTTAGCCGACCTTATCTATTTTGCGGAGATACTCTGTTTTCAGGGGGATGCGGGCGTTTATTTGAAGGTTCAGCAATTCAAATGTATCAATCACTTAAAAAAATATGTGCGCTCCCTGATGATACACTGGTGTGTAGTGCGCACGAATATACTTTATCAAATATTAAGTTTGCACTCAGCATCCTACCGCACGATTCGTTCATTAATGAATATTATCGTAAAGTTAATGAGTTACGCGCAAAAAACCAAATGACACTCCCCGTTACTCTGAAAAATGAGCGGCAAAATAATATTTTCCTAAGAACAGAAGATATTGATTTAATTAAAGAAATAAACAAAGAAACAATATTGCAACACCCTGAAGAGCGTTTTGCCTGGTTAAGGTCAAAGAAAGACAGGTTCTGACAATTCCTACTTGTCATTCGCAAACTTCGCCGTTATGATCGGTCGTCTTTTAAGCAACTATTGACACACACATGAAGGCAAAAGCGATATTACTCGCCTCTGTCCTGCTCGTGGGGTGCCAGTCGTCTCAGAACGCTGGTGTTCAACAGCACGCACAGAGCCTTTCTGCAGCTGGTCAAGGGGAAGCAGGAAAGTTTACGAGTCAGGCTCGATGGATGGACGATGGGACGTCTATCGCGCCGGATCAAGACCTGTGGGCTTTCATTGGTGACGAGCTAAAGATGGGAATTCCGGAAAATAACCGGATTCGCGAACAGAAACAGAAATATTTACGCAATAAGAGCTATCTCCACGATGTAACTTTACGGGCAGAGCCGTATATGTACTGGATAGCCGGGCAAGTTAAAAAACGTAACATGCCTATGGAACTGGTACTACTACCCATAGTGGAGAGCGCTTTTGATCCTCACGCGACGTCTGGCGCCAATGCAGCTGGCATTTGGCAGATCATTCCGAGCACGGGGCGCAATTATGGTTTAAAACAGACGCGCAGTTATGATGCTCGTCGCGATGTTGTGGCATCCACAACGGCGGCGCTGGACATGATGCAACGTCTGAACAAAATGTTTGACGGCGACTGGCTGTTGACCGTAGCGGCTTATAATAGCGGCGAAGGTCGCGTTATGAAGGCGATGAAAGCGAACAAAGCTCGTGGCAAAGCGACGGACTTTTGGTCACTGCCATTGCCTCAGGAAACGAAGCAGTACGTGCCAAAAATGCTGGCTTTGAGCGATATTCTCAAAAACAGCAAACGCTATGGCGTGCGTCTGCCTACGACAGACGAAAGTCGTGCGTTGGCGCGTGTTCGCTTGAGCAGCCCGGTAGAAATGGCGCAGGTTGCAGATATGGCGGGTATTTCCGTCAGCAAGCTAAAGACATTTAATGCTGGCGTGAAAGGCTCCACGTTGGGTGCAAGTGGCCCGCAATACGTGATGATTCCAAAGAAGCATGCAGCAAAACTGCGTGAATCTCTGGCTTCTGGCGAAATTGCGGCGGTACAGTCAACGTTGGTTGCAGATAATACGCCACTGAACAGCCGTAGCTACACGGTTCGCTCTGGCGACACGCTTTCGGGTATCGCTTCGCGTCTTGGCGTGAAAGCAAGCGATCTGAAGCAGTGGAACAACCTGCGTGGTTCCAGCCTGAAAGTTGGGCAAAGTTTGACGGTTGGCGCGGGCACAAGCGCGCAGCGACTGGCAAACAACAGCGACAGTATTACCTATCGTGTGCGTAAAGGGGATTCTCTTTCGAGCATCGCTAAACGTCACGGCGTTAACATCAAAGATGTGATGCGCTGGAACAACGATACGGATAATCTGCAGCCCGGCGATCAGCTAACGTTGTTTGTGAAAAACAACGGTATGCCAGACTCCTGATAAGCATATGACTAGTCCTGATATAGGTTGACACTTTTCAGCCTTAAAACGCCTGATGAACTTCATCGGGCGTTTTGTATTTTAACGACAGATGGGGTCGCCGTGTGTTGTAAATCTCTACCGACTCCCTGACCATCTTTCTCGCCTGCTCAATATCTTCTGGCCTGACGAGAAGATATTCCATTTTTAATATCCCGTTTACCCGTTCCGCCAGCGCATTCTGATAGCAGTCATATCCATCCGTCATCGAGCAGATGACGCCGTAACGTTCATGCAGCGCCTGATATTCTGTTGAACAGTACTGGATACCCCGGTCTGAGTGATGTATCAGTGGGGCTGTTGTACGCCTGCTCACCAGTGCCATTTTGAGTGCGGTGGCCACATGCCGGGTATGCAGACTTTCATGTACATGATATCCCACTATTTTTCGCGACCAGACATCGGTTACCAGACTGACATACGCCGTTCCCTGACGCAGTGGAAGATACGTGATATCCGCGACCCATATCTGTTCCGGATGGCTGGCAACAACCTGATGTTCACCTGACTTCAATAAGTTAGGGTGACAATAAAAGCGATGATGGCTGTTCGTCGTTTTATGATAGGCCCGCTTCGGCATCACCAGTAAATGCGAGCAACGCAGTATCCGGAACAGACGGTCACGGCCAACATACAGCGCCGGGTCTGCTTGTTGTCGCAGCAGATAATGCAATTTACGCGTGCCCAGCCGGGGCTGTTGCAACCGGATGGTCGTCACCTGTTCAATGATGTTCCTGGCCTGAATTTCCCGGCCACGCTCACGCTGCAAAGACTGATACCATGCCTGCCGGCTAATCCCCAGGAACCGGCAGGCACGTGTTACTGTGAGTCCCGGCGTTTGTGTTTGCGTGATAAGACGTCCAACTGCTTTTTTGTCAGAGTCGCTCCGAACTCCGTATTCATAACTTTCACAACCGCTTCAAAAAACTGTGCTTTGATTTCTGATTCAGCGAGTTGCTGCTCGAGTTCTTTAATTCGCTGTTCGGGGGTGAGAGGCATTTTAGGCATGTTAACTCCGCATGCTCTGACAGGAGAGGAGGAACGCCAGTCGAGTTGACCATATTTGCGCAGCCATGCCATGACTGTGTAGCTACCCTGAATACCGTAGCGATCTTGCGCCTGGCGGTAAGTCATTTCACCTTTTTCGACCTGTTCAACAACGGCCAGTTTAAAGGATAGTGGGTAATCGCGTTGTGTGCGTTTAATGTATTGGTTCATCACATTCTCCTCAGTGTGCGAGTTAAATGTGTCAACGCTATTTAGGACGGGTCAATAATGTAATAAAAAGGCACCGATTCCCCCGGTGCCTTTTTTATTTACGCTCTACGCGCTTCAATCATGATGGTGTCACTGGTAAAAGAACCATCCTCCTGCAACGCAAAGTAGCCCTTCACCTCCCCCGATGCACTCTCCTGATACATGCGTATGGCTTCCACTAATGCGGCCGGTGTGCGCATCCGTGCTACCCATGAGCTGAACTCCAGGGGCAAACGATCGGTCAGCAGCGTGTCGACGACCAAATTCGCGTTATTAATGAAAGACAGCCACTCACCGCTTGAATAGTTACGCACATGCGAGGTATCCCGCAGCGCTTCAACCGTCTGCAACCAGATGTCACGAACCGGATGGCCCGGCGACATCACATCCATCATTATCAACCTGCCACCCGGTTTCAATACACGACACACCTCACGCAGCGCCATGCCAACATCATGCCAGTGATGGGCAGAATAACGACTGATAACCACATCAAACGCGTGATCGTCGAAGGGTAAGGTTTCAGCATATCCTTGCAGCGTAGAAATATTACTCAATCCTTTCTCGCTCGCAGCTTGCGCAACGACTTCCAGCATTTGCGAGGACAAGTCGTACGCCACAACGCGCTGCACATTCTGCGCGGCAATAAAACTGGCATGCCCCGCTCCGCACCCCATGTCCAGAACCTGAGCCAGAGGAAACGCAGACAGCCTTTGTGCCAGACGCTGCAAATCACGGCCGGTGGCGTGTACGGTACTGATTAAATAGGCATTCGCCTGCGAACCGAACTGTTTTTCGACGTTGTCATGATGAGAGTGTGTTGTCATTGTGTTGCCCTTTTCTGATTGGGAGGTAAAGGGCAGCACCGCTACAGGCCTGCCCTACGGCAGACCTGACACACCTATTGCTCAGGTTTGCCGGGACTGAATTCAACGAGTAGTGGGTTATGATCGGACGCGCGCGTGACCAGTACAGAGGCTTCGCTAACGTTCAGACCACGATAAAAGACAAAATCGAGAGGACGCCCAAAGGCCCGACGGCGCTGATCATCCGTAAAGCGCACCTGACGAAGCGACATTTCACGCGCGAAGCGGTACAGCGCATTCATACGCTGGCGGCTCCAGGCATTGAAATCGCCAGCCATTATCACCGGGCCGCTATGGTGTGCAATCTGGTCACCAATCGGCAGTAGCTGCTTGCTGTAGACATCGACCCCCAGGCTGAAATTAACCGCATGGATATTCACGACCATCAATAATCGCGAATCAGGCAACGGATAGACCGTGACCAACGCAGATTTCGCCAGGCGTAAGATCGGCTCACGTTCGCGCAGGGGGCAGCAGTAAACAGGGTGAGCGGCTGAAAGCGTCATCACGCCGGAAGGATGTTGAGGCAGAACAAAAGCCGGAACCTGGTCGGCCGCCAGGTAGTTCGCGGTGGCAAACTGCACCAGCTCAGGCGTGGTTTGCGCTTCTTGCAGTAAAACAAGATGCGCATCTTTGCCGAAGTTCTTCAGCACCGACAGCCATTCGGCACGTTGCTGTTTGAAAATATTCCACACCAGGATCCGAATGCGGTCTTCACTGCTTAACGGCTCTCCGGCGGGTAATGCCTGGCCGATACTCGCAAACGACCCAGGCGGTAAAATCCGTTCTGCAGGTTGTCCGGCGACATAGCGCATGGCATAGGTGTTTTTTCGCACTTTTGACTTTCAAACCTCTATAACGTCAACCAGCCCGGTTCCGGACTGGTTCTTCTGTTATAGGGATTTTAGCTCACACTTTCAACGGACAATTACATATTGTTTTGTAAGCGAGCACTTACATCAATAGTTTAGCCCAGGGCAACGCGTGATGGTTTATCCAGCCTTCCACTGACGCCCATCAGTAAGAAAGCGCCCAGCACGATCACCGCACCAATCCACGGTGTTTGCGCTAAACCAAAGTGCTGTACGGTTTGCCCGCCGACAATGGACCCTATCGCAATCCCAATGTTGAATGCCGCAATATTCAGGCCTGAAGCGACATCCACCGCATTTGGCGTGTATTGTTCCGCTTTTTGTACCACATACACCTGCAATCCTGGCACGTTACCAAACGCAAAGATCCCCATCACCAGGATGGTCGCCAGCGCAGCATATTGTACTGACGCCGTGAACTGGAAGACCATCAACAGCACAACCAGCGCGGCAAAGATAAATTTCAACGCCGGAACTGCGCCATGCTTATCCGCCAGCTTGCCGCCCCAGATATTGCCGATAGCAACAGAAACACCATACCCCAGCAAAATCCAGCTCACCGCTGCCGGTGAAAAACCCGCCAGGTTCTGCATCATTGGTGCCAGAAAGGTAAACGCGGTAAATACGCCACCGTAGCCTAACGCGGTGATGGCATAGATAATCAGCAGGCGTGGGTGCGTTAACACACGAATCTGATCGCGCATCGTCGCGGCAGCGCGGCCTGGTATATTAGCCGGAATCAGAATCAGGCTGCTGATAAGTGCGATAATACCGAGCATTGAGACGGCAAGGAACGTTTCACGCCAGCCAAAATGCTGACCGATAAATGTCCCCAGTGGAACGCCGGTTACCAGGGCAACCGTTAAGCCGCCAAACATAATGGCAATCGCTGACGCGGCTTTCTCTTTTGGCACCAGACTCGTCGCAATGGTCGAGCCAATAGAGAAGAACACCCCATGCGCCAGTCCCGTCAGCAGACGAGCAACGACCAAAGTCATGTACCCTGGCGCCTGCCATGCCAAAATATTCCCGGCAGTAAACAGAACCATCAGCGCAACCAGCAACTGTTTACGCGGGAAACGTCCGGTTAATGCTGTCAGCACCGGGGCACCGATCGCGACCCCCAGAGCGTAGATTGAGACCAATAACCCCGCAGAAGGCAACGAGATCGACAGTTGTTCGGCAATAGTCGGCACCAGACCCACTATCACAAATTCGGTTGTGCCAATTGCAAAGGCACTGATTGTCAGTGCAAGTAACGCTAACGGCATAAGTCACTCCATATCATCACTAAGTAGATGACACGTAGTATGCAGTGGTGTTTTAATAACAAAAATATCCAAAATCTCAATATAATTTTGCTTCAGGTGCAAAAATGAAAGCAACATCAGAAGAACTCACCATTTTTGTTGCTGTGGTGGAAAGTGGTAGCTTTAGCCGCGCCGCAGAACAACTTGGCCAGGCTAACTCCGCAGTGAGTCGTGCCGTCAAAAAACTGGAAATGAAATTGGGTGTGAGTTTGTTGAATCGCACAACACGCCAGTTAAGCCTCACGGAAGAAGGCGAGCGTTATTTCAGGCGCGTACAGTCAATATTGCAGGAAATGGCCGCCGCAGAAACGGAGATTATGGAAACACGCAATACCCCACGTGGATTGCTGCGTATCGATGCCGCAACGCCGGTGACGCTTAACTTTCTGACACCGCTGATCAAGCCATTTCGCGAACGTTATCCGGAAATAACCCTTTCACTGGTCTCCTCGGAGACGTTTATCAATCTTATTGAGAGGAAGGTGGATGTGGCGATCCGCGCCGGTGCATTAAGCGATTCCAGCCTTCGCGCTCGTCCGCTGTTTACCAGCTACCGCAAAATTATCGCTTCACCGGATTACATTGCACAGTATGGCAAGCCTGAAACCGTCGCCGATCTGAAAGATCATCTCTGTTTAGGCTTTACCGAACCGGCTACGCTGAATACCTGGCCGGTCTCCTGCTGCGATGGTCAGCTTCATGAGATTACCAGCGGGCTTGCTTCTAATAGCGGAGAGACGATAAAACAGCTGTGTTTAAGCGGCAACGGGATCGCATGTCTGTCTGACTATATGATTGCGAAAGAGCTGGAGCGGGGAGAATTTGTTGAACTGCTCGCCGAACATCGTGTTCCGGTCGAGATGCCGTTTAGTGCGGTGTACTACAGCGATAAGGCGGTCAGTCCACGGATTCGCGCGTTTATCGATTTTCTCAGTGAACATGCGGGTAGCGTTGCCACCCGCACGCAGGTGAATTAATCCCAGTTCGGCGCCAGTCCTTCCGGACTCACCAGACGATCGTTGCAATCCAGCGCGGCGATCGCTTTTTTGTCCTCGACATCCAGTTGCAGATCCAACGCCTGTAGGTTGCTTGCCAGGTTTTCACGTCGGGTTGAGGACGGGATCACTGAATAACCCTCGCCCATCGCCCATGCCAGAATCACCTGAGCAGGAGTGGAGTCATGCTTCGTCGCAATACGGATAATGGTTCCATCTTTCAACGCGTTGCCATAAGCCAGCGTCATGTAGGAGGTAATGTGAATACCGTGTTCGCTCGCCCAATCCACCACTTTACGGTTTTGCAGATACGGAGAAAGCTCAATCTGGTTGGTTGCGATGTTTTCTACACCAACTGCAGCGATAGCACGTTCCATCAGCGGGATTGTAAAGTTTGAAATCCCAATCTGGCGGGTCAGCCCCTGTTTTTTCGCTTCCAGTAACGCAGACATAAACTCTTCTACCGACACCGTATCATTAGGTGACGGCCAGTGAATCAGCGTCAGGTCAACGTAGTCAGTACGCAGTTTTTTCAGACTTTCTTTCAGGCTTGGGATCAGCTTCTCTTTACTCAGATTTTCTGTCCAGACCTTGGTGGTGATATAGAGTTCGCTGCGCGGTACATTGCTTTCTGCGATAGCCTGGCCAACAGCGGCTTCATTATCATAGATTTGTGCGGTATCGACAGCACGATAACCCAGCTCAATGGCGGTTTTTACAGATGCGATGACGACGTCGTCTTTCAAGCGAAAAGTGCCTAAACCAAATGCAGGGATTGTCATTGAATTCCTCTTTATTAATGTTGTTCATTAGCAGAGGAGGATTATCGCTGTGGCAGAGATGAGGAAAAAGAGGGTAAAACGCAGAAGATTTTTGCAAATCTAGCAATAACCAAATCGCAGATAAAGAAAAAGCCCTGAGTATTCACTCAGGGCTTTCAATAAGTGGCGGAACGGACGGGACTCGAACCCGCGACCCCCTGCGTGACAGGCAGGTATTCTAACCAACTGAACTACCGCTCCACCGAATTTTTCTACGACTACCGGAAATTCCGGTTACTGCTTAATTTGATGCCTGGCAGTTCCCTACTCTCGCATGGGGAGACCCCACACTACCATCGGCGCTACGGCGTTTCACTTCTGAGTTCGGCATGGGGTCAGGTGGGACCACCGCGCTACAGCCGCCAGGCAAATTCTGTTTATTAACTCGCTTCTCTGCGCGTTAATTCAATCTGTATCAAGCTGATATTGATGTCTTTCTTTCACCAAAACACCTTTGGCGTTGTAAGGTTAAGCCTCACGGTTCATTAGTATCGGTTAGCTCAATGTATCGCTACACTTACACACCCGACCTATCAACGTCGTAGTCTTCAACGTTCCTTCAGGAGACTTATAGTCTCAGGGAGAACTCATCTCGGGGCAAGTTTCGTGCTTAGATGCTTTCAGCACTTATCTCTTCCGCATTTAGCTACCGGGCAATGCCATTGGCATGACAACCCGAACACCAGTGATGCGTCCACTCCGGTCCTCTCGTACTAGGAGCAGCCCCCCTCAATTCTCCAGCGCCCACGGCAGATAGGGACCGAACTGTCTCACGACGTTCTAAACCCAGCTCGCGTACCACTTTAAATGGCGAACAGCCATACCCTTGGGACCTACTTCAGCCCCAGGATGTGATGAGCCGACATCGAGGTGCCAAACACCGCCGTCGATATGAACTCTTGGGCGGTATCAGCCTGTTATCCCCGGAGTACCTTTTATCCGTTGAGCGATGGCCCTTCCATTCAGAACCACCGGATCACTAAGACCTGCTTTCGCACCTGCTCGAGCCGTCACTCTCGCAGTCAAGCTAGCTTATGCCTTTGCACTAACCTCCTGATGTCCGACCAGGATTAGCTAACCTTCGTGCTCCTCCGTTACTCTTTAGGAGGAGACCGCCCCAGTCAAACTACCCACCAGACACTGTCCGCAACCCGGATTACGGGTCTACGTTAGAACACCAGCCATTAAAGGGTGGTATTTCAAGGTTGGCTCCATGCAGACTGGCGTCCACACTTCAAAGCCTCCCACCTATCCTACACATCAAGGACCAGTGTTCAGTGTCAAGCTATAGTAAAGGTTCACGGGGTCTTTCCGTCTTGCCGCGGGTACACTGCATCTTCACAGCGAGTTCAATTTCACTGAGTCTCGGGTGGAGACAGCCTGGCCATCATTACGCCATTCGTGCAGGTCGGAACTTACCCGACAAGGAATTTCGCTACCTTAGGACCGTTATAGTTACGGCCGCCGTTTACCGGGGCTTCGATCAAGAGCTTCTCCCTAAGGATAACCCCATCAATTAACCTTCCGGCACCGGGCAGGCGTCACACCGTATACGTCCACTTTCGTGTTTGCACAGTGCTGTGTTTTTAATAAACAGTTGCAGCCAGCTGGTATCTTCGACTGATTTCAGCTCCACGAGCAAGTCGCTTCACCTACATATCAGCGTGCCTTCTCCCGAAGTTACGGCACCATTTTGCCTAGTTCCTTCACCCGAGTTCTCTCAAGCGCCTTGGTATTCTCTACCTGACCACCTGTGTCGGTTTGGGGTACGATTTTGTGTTACCTGATGCTTAGAGGCTTTTCCTGGAAGCAGGGCATTTGTTACTTCAGCACCGTAGTGCCTCGTCATCACACCTCAGCGTTAGTAAGCGTCCGGATTTACCTAAACGCTCCGCCTACATGCTTAAACCGGGACAACCGTCGCCCGGCCAACATAGCCTTCTCCGTCCCCCCTTCGCAGTAACACCAAGTACAGGAATATTAACCTGTTTCCCATCGACTACGCCTTTCGGCCTCGCCTTAGGGGTCGACTCACCCTGCCCCGATTAACGTTGGACAGGAACCCTTGGTCTTCCGGCGTGCGGGCTTTTCACCCGCATTATCGTTACTTATGTCAGCATTCGCACTTCTGATACCTCCAGCAACCCTCACAGGCCACCTTCAACGGCTTACAGAACGCTCCCCTACCCAACAACACATAGTGTCGCTGCCGCAGCTTCGGTGCACAGTTTAGCCCCGTTACATCTTCCGCGCAGGCCGACTCGACCAGTGAGCTATTACGCTTTCTTTAAATGATGGCTGCTTCTAAGCCAACATCCTGGCTGTCTGTGCCTTCCCACATCGTTTCCCACTTAACTGTGACTTTGGGACCTTAGCTGGCGGTCTGGGTTGTTTCCCTCTTCACGACGGACGTTAGCACCCGCCGTGTGTCTCCCGTGATAACATTCTTCGGTATTCGCAGTTTGCATCGGGTTGGTAAGTCGGGATGACCCCCTAGCCGAAACAGTGCTCTACCCCCGAAGATGAGTTCACGAGGCGCTACCTAAATAGCTTTCGGGGAGAACCAGCTATCTCCCGGTTTGATTGGCCTTTCACCCCCAGCCACAAGTCATCCGCTAATTTTTCAACATTAGTCGGTTCGGTCCTCCAGTTAGTGTTACCCAACCTTCAACCTGCCCATGGCTAGATCACCGGGTTTCGGGTCTATACCCTGCAACTTAACGCCCAGTTAAGACTCGGTTTCCCTTCGGCTCCCCTATTCGGTTAACCTTGCTACAGAATATAAGTCGCTGACCCATTATACAAAAGGTACGCAGTCACCCCATTAAAGAGGCTCCCACTGCTTGTACGTACACGGTTTCAGGTTCTTTTTCACTCCCCTCGCCGGGGTTCTTTTCGCCTTTCCCTCACGGTACTGGTTCACTATCGGTCAGTCAGGAGTATTTAGCCTTGGAGGATGGTCCCCCCATATTCAGACAGGATACCACGTGTCCCGCCCTACTCTTCGAGTTCACAACACATGCGATTTTGTGTACGGGGCTATCACCCTGTATCGCCGGACTTTCCAGACCGTTCCACTACCACACATGCTGATTCAGACTCTGGGCTGCTCCCCGTTCGCTCGCCGCTACTGGGGGAATCTCGGTTGATTTCTTTTCCTCGGGGTACTTAGATGTTTCAGTTCCCCCGGTTCGCTTCATTACGCTATGTATTCACGTAATGATAGTGTGACGAATCACACTGGGTTTCCCCATTCGGAAATCGCCGGTTATAACGGTTCATATCACCTTACCGACGCTTATCGCAGATTAGCACGTCCTTCATCGCCTCTGACTGCCAGGGCATCCACCGTGTACGCTTAGTCGCTTAACCTCACAACCCGAAGGTGTTTCGTAAAACACATCGTGTTGCGAAAATTTGAGAGACTCGAACACACCGCTTGCCTGTTCTTATTACGGAGAACAGACACAGTGTGTCGTTTCAATTTTCAGCTTGATCCAGATTTTTAAAGAGCAAATATCTCAAACATGACTCGTAAGTCAGTTTTGAGATATTACGGCAGGTGACTTTCACTCACGAACCAGCAAGTGGCGTCCCCTAGGGGATTCGAACCCCTGTTACCGCCGTGAAAGGGCGGTGTCCTGGGCCTCTAGACGAAGGGGACACTGAAGTCTCAATCGCAAGACGCCTTGCTATTTACTTTTCATCAGACAATCTGTGTGAGCACTACAAAGGCAGGTTCTTTAAGGTAAGGAGGTGATCCAACCGCAGGTTCCCCTACGGTTACCTTGTTACGACTTCACCCCAGTCATGAATCACAAAGTGGTAAGCGCCCTCCCGAAGGTTAAGCTACCTACTTCTTTTGCAACCCACTCCCATGGTGTGACGGGCGGTGTGTACAAGGCCCGGGAACGTATTCACCGTGGCATTCTGATCCACGATTACTAGCGATTCCGACTTCACGGAGTCGAGTTGCAGACTCCGATCCGGACTACGACATACTTTATGAGGTCCGCTTGCTCTCGCGAGGTCGCTTCTCTTTGTATATGCCATTGTAGCACGTGTGTAGCCCTACTCGTAAGGGCCATGATGACTTGACGTCATCCCCACCTTCCTCCAGTTTATCACTGGCAGTCTCCTTTGAGTTCCCGGCCGAACCGCTGGCAACAAAGGATAAGGGTTGCGCTCGTTGCGGGACTTAACCCAACATTTCACAACACGAGCTGACGACAGCCATGCAGCACCTGTCTCACGGTTCCCGAAGGCACTAAAGCATCTCTGCTAAATTCCGTGGATGTCAAGAGTAGGTAAGGTTCTTCGCGTTGCATCGAATTAAACCACATGCTCCACCGCTTGTGCGGGCCCCCGTCAATTCATTTGAGTTTTAACCTTGCGGCCGTACTCCCCAGGCGGTCGACTTAACGCGTTAGCTCCGGAAGCCACTCCTCAAGGGAACAACCTCCAAGTCGACATCGTTTACGGCGTGGACTACCAGGGTATCTAATCCTGTTTGCTCCCCACGCTTTCGCACCTGAGCGTCAGTCTTTGTCCAGGGGGCCGCCTTCGCCACCGGTATTCCTCCAGATCTCTACGCATTTCACCGCTACACCTGGAATTCTACCCCCCTCTACAAGACTCTAGCCTGCCAGTTTCGGATGCAGTTCCCAGGTTGAGCCCGGGGATTTCACATCCGACTTGACAGACCGCCTGCGTGCGCTTTACGCCCAGTAATTCCGATTAACGCTTGCACCCTCCGTATTACCGCGGCTGCTGGCACGGAGTTAGCCGGTGCTTCTTCTGCGAGTAACGTCAATCAACACGGTTATTAACCGTATTGCCTTCCTCCTCGCTGAAAGTACTTTACAACCCGAAGGCCTTCTTCATACACGCGGCATGGCTGCATCAGGCTTGCGCCCATTGTGCAATATTCCCCACTGCTGCCTCCCGTAGGAGTCTGGACCGTGTCTCAGTTCCAGTGTGGCTGGTCATCCTCTCAGACCAGCTAGGGATCGTCGCCTAGGTGAGCCGTTACCCCACCTACTAGCTAATCCCATCTGGGCACATCCGATGGCAAGAGGCCCGAAGGTCCCCCTCTTTGGTCTTGCGACGTTATGCGGTATTAGCTACCGTTTCCAGTAGTTATCCCCCTCCATCGGGCAGTTTCCCAGACATTACTCACCCGTCCGCCACTCGTCACCCAAGGAGCAAGCTCCTCTGTGCTACCGTTCGACTTGCATGTGTTAGGCCTGCCGCCAGCGTTCAATCTGAGCCATGATCAAACTCTTCAATTTAAGTTTGATGCTCGTGAATTAAACTTCGTAATGAATTACGTATGTTCACTCTTGAGACTTGGTATTCATTTTTCGTCTTTCGACGTTAAGAATCCGTATCTTCGAGTGCCCACACAGATTGTCTGATAAATTGTTAAAGAGCAGTTGCGACGCGCTTTAGCGCTCTGTCGCGAGGTGGCGTATATTACGCTTTCCTCTTTCAGAGTCAACCCTGATTTTCAGAATTTTTCTCTTCAACCGAACCGGCTGTTTGTGTGAAGTGATTCACATCCGCCGTGTCGATGGAGGCGCATTATAGGGAGTTATTTCGGGCTGACAAGTCAAAAATAGAAAAAACGCGTCAACCGTTCACCTTTTCACCATAACGCCTATTTTTGCTGCTTTTTGATGGCCTGAGGCAGATCTGCAAGGCTATTTATCACCCAATCTGCTGCATTTTCCGCTTCAGGTGTGACAGGTTTACCTGTACGCACCAAAACTTTTGTTCCGACATTGGCTGCTGCCGCTGCCTGCATGTCTTCTACTTTATCGCCGACCATATAAGAAGCAGCCATATCGATGTGCAGGAAATCGCGCGCGGAGATAAACATACCGGGATGCGGTTTACGGCAGTCGCAGACCTGGCGGAACTCTTCAACACTCCCCTGCGGGTGATGCGGACAATAATAGATACCGTCCAGTTCAACATCCCGGTCGGCCAGCGACCAATCCATCCATTCAGTCAGCGTTTCAAACTGCGCTTCGGTAAACTTACCGCGTGCAATACCCGACTGGTTAGTAACAACCACCAGCGCATAACCCATCTTCTTAAGTTCACGCATTGCGTCGATAACGCCATCGATAAACTCAAACTCGTCTATTTCATGCACGTAGCCATGATCCACATTGATTGTGCCATCACGGTCGAGAAAAATTGCAGGTACTGATTTTGCCACCGGCTTACTCCTGAATAAGGTATATGCCGCTAGTATCGCATGTTTCCGCAAGCAAGAAAGTGCTCATCGTCGAAAGCCGGATTGATTTAGACGTCTGGATGCCTTAACATCCATCTTGTTAACGGCGTCGACCGTATCAGGCAGACGAAAATGCCACGGCTAACTTAATTACGATAATAAATAATCAATGATTAAACTTTCGAATATCACCAAAGTGTTCCACCAGGGGACTCGCACCATTCAGGCTCTGAATAATGTCAGCCTGCATGTCCCTGCCGGGCAAATTTATGGCGTTATTGGCGCCTCCGGTGCCGGTAAAAGTACATTAATTCGCTGTGTAAACCTGCTTGAACGTCCAACCGAAGGCAGCGTGCAGGTTGGCGGTCAGGAACTGACTACATTGTCAGAATCTGAGCTGACAAAATCCCGTCGCCAGATAGGCATGATTTTCCAGCATTTTAACCTGTTATCTTCACGTACCGTATTTGGTAACGTCGCTTTACCGCTGGAACTGGACAACACGCCTAAAGACGAGATTAAACGTCGCGTGTCAGAACTGTTGGATTTGGTTGGCCTCAGTGATAAGCATGACAGCTACCCGGCCAATCTCTCCGGCGGTCAAAAGCAACGTGTCGCGATTGCCCGCGCACTGGCCAGCAATCCGAAAGTCCTGCTGTGTGACGAAGCCACCAGCGCGCTGGATCCGGCGACGACGCGCTCCATTCTGGAATTATTGAAAGACATTAACCGTCGTCTCGGTCTGACCATTCTTCTTATTACGCATGAAATGGACGTGGTTAAGCGTATCTGTGATTGCGTGGCGGTCATCAGTGACGGCGAGCTGATTGAACAGGACACGGTGAGCGAAGTGTTTTCACACCCGAAAACCCCGCTGGCACAGAAATTTATTCAGTCCACCCTGCATCTGGATATTCCGGAAGATTATCTGGAACGTTTAAAACCTGAGCCGCATCCAGATAGCGTCCCAATGCTGCGTATGGAATTTACCGGTCAGTCGGTTGATGCCCCTCTGCTCTCAGAAACGGCGCGCCGCTTCAACGTGAATAACAACATTATTAGTGCGCAGATGGATTACGCAGGCGGTGTGAAGTTCGGCATCATGCTGACGGAAATGCACGGTACGCCAGAAGAAACGCAAGCCGCCATTGCCTGGCTGCAGCAACACCATGTAAAAGTAGAGGTACTGGGTTATGTCTGAGCCGATGATATGGTTGCTGGTGCGTGGCGTCTGGGAAACGCTGGCGATGACGTTTGTGTCCGGCTTTTTTGGTTTTGTCATTGGGCTGCCAGTAGGCGTGCTGCTGTATGTCACGCGTCCAGGGCAAATTATAGAAAACGCAAAGCTTTACCGTACGCTTTCTGCGTTGGTCAATATTTTCCGTTCTATCCCTTTCATTATCCTCTTAGTGTGGATGATTCCATTCACAAGAATGATTGTTGGCACGTCAATTGGTCTGCAGGCGGCCATCGTACCGCTGACGGTTGGCGCCGCGCCGTTCATCGCGCGTATGGTAGAAAACGCCCTGCTGGAAATCCCTGCCGGGCTTATCGAAGCATCCCGGGCGATGGGGGCCACGCCGCTACAGATCGTGCGTAAAGTGCTCCTGCCAGAAGCACTGCCGGGTCTGGTGAACGCAGCAACCATTACGCTCATTACGCTGGTCGGTTACTCGGCGATGGGCGGTGCCGTCGGTGCTGGCGGGTTAGGCCAAATTGGCTATCAATACGGTTACATCGGATACAATGCGACCGTGATGAATACGGTGCTGGTATTACTCGTCGTTCTGGTTTATTTAATTCAGTTATCCGGCGATCGCATCGTTCGGGCAGTGACGCATAAGTAACATTAAACACAACACAAATAACTCATTAAGGAAATAAGCATGGCGTTCAAATTCAAAACCTTTGCGGCAGTTGGAGCCTTGATCGGTTCTCTGGCACTTGTGGGTTGCGGTCAGGATGAAAAAGATCCGAACCACATCAAAGTGGGCGTGATTGTCGGCGCGGAACAACAAGTTGCTGAAGTGGCCCAGAAAGTGGCAAAAGAAAAATACGGTCTGGATGTTGAGCTGGTCACGTTCAACGACTACGTACTGCCAAACGAAGCGCTGAGCAAAGGCGATATCGATGCTAACGCTTTCCAGCACAAACCTTATCTGGATCAGCAGATCAAAGATCGTGGCTACAAACTGGTGGCAGTAGGCAACACGTTCGTTTACCCGATTGCTGGCTATTCCAAAAAAATCAAATCGCTGGATGAGCTGCAGGACGGTTCACAGGTCGCTATCCCAAATGACCCGACTAACCTTGGTCGTTCCCTACTGCTGCTGCAAAAAGTGGGCTTGATCAAACTGAAAGAAGGCGTTGGCCTGCTGCCGACGGCGCTGGACGTTACCGAAAACCCGAAAAACCTGAAGCTGGTTGAGCTGGAAGCGCCGCAGCTGCCGCGTTCTCTGGACGATGCCCAGATTGCACTGGCCGTCATCAATACCACCTATGCAAGCCAGATTAACCTGACCCCGGCAAAAGACGGTATCTTTGTTGAAGACAAGGACTCCCCGTACGTAAACCTGGTCGTGACTCGCGAAGATAACAAAGATGCTGAAAACGTGAAGAAATTCGTTCAGGCTTACCAGTCTGACGAAGTCTACGAAGCAGCAAATAAAGTCTTCAATGGCGGCGCGGTTAAAGGCTGGTAATTTTAGGCTGTTTGCACAATCTGTAATATTATTCAGGACGGGCGAAAGCCCGTCTTGTCATTTATGCAGGCAACTGATTCAATATCTGACGATTAGATCATTCATTGAGGAAATATTATGCGTGCTTTACCGATCTGTTTAGTAGCACTCATGCTGAGCGGCTGTTCTATGTTAAGCAGATCCCCTGTTGAACCCGTTCAAAGCACCGCAACCCCGCCTAAAGCGGAGCCGGAAAAACCAAAAACACCGCGCGCGACACCGGTCAGAATTATTACCAACGCTGAAGATTTAGTGGGTAAACCGTTCCGCGATCTTGGCGAAGTCAGCGGAGAATCCTGCCAGGCATCGAATCAGGACTCCCCTCCAAGCATTCCAACCGCACGCAAACGCATGCAGATTAACGCATCTAAAATGAAAGCTAATGCGGTTCTGCAGCACAGCTGCGAAGTCACCAGTGGTACGCCAGGTTGCTACCGTCAGGCGGTTTGTATTGGTTCGGCCCTGAACATTTCGTCTAAATGAGCCATTTTCAGTTCGAGCAAATAGGCGTTATCCGCTCTCCTTATAAAGAAAAGTTCGCTGTTCCGCGCCAGCCGGGTCTGGTGAAAAGCGCCAACGGTGAACTGCATTTGCTCGCACCCTATAACCAGGCCGATGCCGTTCGCGGCCTGGAGGCGTTTAGTCATTTGTGGGTGATTTTTGTCTTTCATCAGACAATGGAAGGTGGATGGCGCCCCACTGTGCGCCCGCCTCGCCTGGGGGGAAATGCCAGAATGGGCGTTTTTGCCACGCGTTCGACCTTTCGCCCTAACCCTGTCGGCATGTCGCTGGTTGAGTTGAAAGGCATCGTCTGCCAGAAAGAGAGCGTCATATTAAAGCTGGGCAGTTTGGATCTGGTCGATGGCACGCCGGTTGTCGATATCAAACCCTATCTGCCCTTTGCCGAGGCGTTACCCGATGCCACCGCAAGCTACGCGCAACATGCCCCGGTTGCCGAAATGGCGGTGAGTTTCACCGCAGAGGTAGAGCAACAGCTTCTGGCACTGGAAAAGCATTATCCGCAATTAAAAACGTTTATTCGTGAAGTGCTGGCGCAGGATCCGCGTCCTGCCTATCGTAAGGGTGAAGAGACGGGTAAAACCTACGCCGTCTGGCTACACGATTTCAACGTGCGCTGGCGCGTCACTGAAGAGGGTTTTGAAGTCTTTGCGCTGGAACCACGGTAATTTCGCGGCCTTCTCTTTTGACATCCCTTTCTCGCTGGTAAACTAACCCCTAAATAATTCGAGTTGCAGGAAAGCCAACGCACATGCAACTTGAAGTATGACGGGTAAATCACTTTTTTTGTGTCAGGCTCGCGTTGAGCCTGTTCGATCGTCCAACTGGAACCGTAACAACATGCGTACTAGCCAATACCTGCTCTCCACTCTGAAGGAGACACCTGCCGACGCCGAGGTTATCAGCCACCAACTGATGCTGCGCGCCGGGATGATCCGCAAGCTGGCCTCCGGGTTATACACCTGGCTGCCGACCGGCGTGCGCGTCCTGAAAAAAGTCGAAAACATCGTGCGTGAAGAGATGAACAACGCCGGTGCCATCGAGGTGTTAATGCCGGTCGTTCAGCCATCTGAACTGTGGCAAGAGAGTGGTCGTTGGGAACAGTATGGCCCGGAACTGCTGCGTATTGCAGACCGTGGCGATCGTCCGTTCGTACTCGGCCCAACTCACGAAGAAGTGATCACCGACCTGATTCGTAACGAGCTCAGCTCTTACAAACAGTTGCCGCTGAACTTCTACCAGATCCAGACCAAATTCCGTGACGAAGTGCGCCCGCGTTTCGGCGTGATGCGTTCCCGCGAATTCCTGATGAAAGATGCTTACTCTTTCCATACTTCTCAGGAATCCCTGCAGGAAACCTACGATGCCATGTACGCAGCTTACAGCAAAATTTTCAGCCGTATGGGTCTGGATTTCCGTGCTGTGCAGGCTGACACCGGTTCAATCGGCGGTAGCGCATCCCATGAATTCCAGGTGCTGGCGCAGAGCGGTGAAGATGATGTGATCTTCTCTGACTCTTCTGACTACGCAGCAAACATCGAATTCGCTGAAGCCGTCGCGCCGAAAGAACCACGCGCTGCTGCGACTCAGGAGATGACGCTGGTTGATACGCCGAACGCGAAAACCATCGCCGAACTGGTTGAACAGTTCAATCTGCCTATCGAGAAAACCGTGAAAACCCTGCTGGTGAAAGCGGTGGAAGGAAGCGCGTACCCGCTGGTTGCGCTGCTGGTTCGTGGCGACCACGAGCTGAACGAAGTGAAAGCAGAAAAACTGCCGCAGGTTGCCAGCCCGCTGACCTTCGCGACCGAAGAAGAAATTCGTGCCGTGGTGAAAGCAGGCCCGGGTTCTCTCGGCCCGGTGAATATGCCTATTCCAATGGTCATTGACCGTACCGTGGCGGCGATGAGCGACTTCGGCGCGGGCGCGAACATCGACGGTAAACACTACTTCGGCATCAACTGGGATCGCGACGTTGCTACTCCGGAAGTCGCGGACATCCGTAACGTGGTCGCAGGCGATCCAAGTCCGGACGGTAAAGGCACGCTGCTGATTAAACGCGGTATCGAAGTTGGTCACATCTTCCAGTTGGGTACGAAGTACTCCGAAGCAATGAAAGCCGCCGTGCAGGGCGAAGATGGCCGTAACCAGACCCTGACCATGGGTTGCTACGGTATCGGGGTCACTCGCGTTGTGGCGGCTGCGATTGAACAGAATTACGACGATCGCGGTATCGTATGGCCTGACGCCATCGCCCCGTTCCAGGTCGCGATTCTGCCAATGAACATGCACAAATCCTACCGTGTGCAGGAACTGGCCGAGAAGCTGTACGCAGAGCTGCGTGCGCAAGGTATCGAAGTGCTGATGGACGACCGTAAAGAGCGTCCGGGCGTGATGTTCGCCGACATGGAGCTGATTGGTATTCCGCATACCATCGTGCTGGGCGACCGTAACCTCGACAACGACGATATCGAATATAAATACCGTCGTAACGGCGAGAAACAGCTGATCAAAACCGGTGACATTCTTAACTATCTGGTGAAAGCCATTAAAGGTTAAGTCATGAAAAACCCCGCAGATGCGGGGTTTTTTTATAACGTTATTCGCAAAGATTCACGCGTTATTTACTGGCGCAATCCTGACCCGGAATAAATTTCATCGTTTTATCCGCCATCAGTGTTTTTACCTTCTCACCCGTATCCGGATTGGCTTCCAGCGTAAAGTGACCTTCAACCGTCAGCAGAACGGGTTTGCCCGTTTCCCCACGCGCCGACAAATAGTCTCGTTCCAGTTGGGCATTATTCGCTACCGGCATCCGTTTTCCGGTTGCGCAATCAGTAAAGGTCGCCGCATCCGCCATATAGAAATACATGCCGCGCATGGGCATTGGCGTCACCGGCAGGCTGGCAGACACAGACTCAAGCGTGTAGTTGAACTGCGACTCAATCGGATTCCCTTCACGATCGAGCATCTCCAGGGCATCGCCTTTCGCACGATAGTAAGACTTCTCGCCTTTACTGTCCGTCAGCACCAGCTTATCCGCAGTACGCGCCCATGTGCCGTATGACGCAAATGATGAAGGTTCTTTGCGCACGCCCTGATAGCGTTCGTTCATCACCCATGTTCCGTCTTTTTCAAGAAACAGAGACGTTTCAATACCTTCGCAATCCGCGCAGGGCAACACACCACGCCAGCTTTGCTGCATTGGTTTTAATTCTGCTGCCTGTGCGGGCTGTAACGCCTCCACGTCGTGACGATTATTACACCCCATTAATGAAAAGAGTGTACAGGCTGCCACGACGGACAAAATCGCTGTTTTCACCATGAATTCCTTATAAAAATTTTCAATCTCGCTCGTCAATCCTGAGAATGGCGAACTTTACCGCGTAGCGCCTTCACGGAAGACTTTTGCGCCTTCGACGACAACCGACGCTCCTTTGCAGCGCGCCCAGGTCTCGTCGCCAGACGGCTTTTCTGTACTGCGGTTAATTCTTTAATGACCGCCACTAACCGGGCAATCGCGGCTTCCCGGTTTAGCTCCTGGCTGCGGTATTCCTGCGCCTTGATAATAATGACACCGTCCTGACTGATCAGATGGTGACTGGCGCTTAACAGGCGTTCCTTATAATACTCTGGCAGCCCGGATGCCCGAATGTCAAAACGCAAATGGATAGCCGTCGAGGTCTTATTAACGTGCTGCCCACCCGCTCCCTGAGCTCGAATCGCCGTGATCTCCAGCTCATTATCGGGAATAGAGACGTTTCGGGAGATAACAATCATGAAGCCTGTTGCCACGCAGTCAGATGAATTTCCAGATTATTCTGAGCATCCGACAGCCAAATAGCACCATCTTGTATGGTCGCCTGCAACGTCATGGTACGACCGGCAAAATCGCTCAGTTGCGCCAGTTGTTCATCATCCAGATACCACACGGACAAGTTAGAGAACTGCGCGCACTTACTCTGGTTTTGTTGCCACCAGATTTGTGCTGCGCGGCTATTGTAGGTAAACAGCGCGACCTCTGCGGCCTGAGTACAGGCTTTCTTAACACGGCGCTCATCGGGGAGTCCAAGCTCAATCCACAGATCGACACCGAGGTGATCGTTACGCAGCCACGCTTCAGGCTCATCTTCCGCACTCAGGCCGCGCGTAAACTGTAGCCGTTCGTCGGCATATTTAATCCACGCCAACAAGCGCAGCATCATGCGCTCCTGCGTTTCAGAGGGGTGACGCGCCAGCGTTAATGTCGCATCAAGAAACTGGTTGCGATCCAGATCCGCCACATTGACAACAGCTTTATAAATTGTCGCTTTAAGCGCCATGAGAGAGCTCCTTTCGAATCAGGCGCACATTGTAACGAAATCGGCGGCAAAAGGCTGTTAACGGATGCCTTATGTCTGTGCTATCAAGACGCTGATATTGCTTGAATGAGTATGGTATAGTCACCTTGCTAAACAGAGTTTATCTTCGTAGGCTTAGACTTGCATCCACGGTTAAGTCAGAATGCTGACAGGAGGGCATGTGGAAAAATATTGTGAGTTAATACGCAAGCGGTATGCGGAAATCGCCAGCGGAGACTTAGGGTATATCCCGGATGCGCTGGGTTGCGTATTGAAAGTGCTTAATGAAGTGGCAGAAGACAGCGCCATTTCAGAGTCGGTCAGGGAAAAGGCGGCCTATGCTGCCGCGAACTTACTGGTGAGCGATTATGTCAATGAATGAAACATATCAACCCATCAATTGCGATGACTACGACAATCTTGAGCTCGCCTGCCAGCATCATTTAATACTGACGCTGACGCTGAAAGATGGCGAGGTTATGCAGGCAAAAGCCAACGATCTGGTCTCTCGTAAAAATGTGGAATACCTGATTGCAGATGTCTCAGGCGAAACGCGTGAGCTACGTCTCGACAAAATTTCCAGTTTCAGCCACCCGCAAATTGGAACCGTGGTGGTCAGCGAATCCTGAATATGTGTTGCCGGATGGCGTTGCAAACACCTTATCCGGCCTACGCGCCATGCGATACGTAGGCCTGATAAGCGCAGCGTCATCAGGCATTTCAGATGCTCTTATCCCACACCAATTTCACCCCCGATTCCCCCTCTGCAAGCCCCTCACGCGTAACAAATACGCCAGCAGCCGCAATCAGCGTTTCGCCATAAAACAGCATCGGCGTTGTATCCCGTCGCCAGGAGGGAACGCCCAGCTCCTGCCAGATTTTCTTCAACTTGCGTCCACCGTTGCGTCCCGCAATATGCAGTAACCCCGATGCTTTAAAACGGATACTGACCGGCTCGTCGGCACGCGGCGTTCGCAGCTCACCACCGGCCACCAGGTGTACCGTTCCAAGACCGGCGGGCAATTCCAGCGGCGTTTGCCACGACAACCAGCTCAACACCGTATCGCTTTGCCCTGCAACGGATTTAATCCACCACAGTTGTGACTGGTAACGACGGATTTCATACTCGCCAAAACGCAAGCACGGGGACGCATCCTCTCGCGCCAGCGCCGCTTCCTGCCAGATGCGCTCCAGCCCGTCACGCGAGGGCATCGGCGCATTCTGCGCCGCCAGCCAACGACGTAATATTGCAGCACGGCGGGCATCGCTCATCGCCATGAGCGGTTGCAACTGTAGCGAACCTTGCGACGTGGTACAGCCAATGACCTCGTCAGCTAACAACTCATCCAGCAGGCTTTCCTGCTCCGCGCACAATGCCGCGCTACGGGCTGTCGCTCCGGCAAAGTGCGGCCAGCGTTGTTGCAGGAGCGGGATGATACGCAGCCGTAAAAAATTACGATCGTAGGCATCATCCTGATTGCTCTCATCTTCAATCCAGCGTAGCTCATGCGCTCTTGCCCACTGTTCAAGTGCGCTACGTGTTTCCATCAGCAGCGGGCGAATAAGAGACGAACCGGCAAACGGCGAACGTTCCCCCATCGACGAAAGCCCCGCCGGGCCGCTGCCGCGCTTCAGCGCCAGCAGAAAGGTTTCGCACTGGTCGTCGAGATGCTGGGCGGTGACCAGCACTTCGCCGGGCTGCAATATCCGGGCAAAAGCGTCATACCGCGCGCGGCGAGCCTGCGCTTCAATCCCCAGCCCCGAATCCTGAAGCTGGACGCGCTCCACCACCAGCGGCACCTGCCATTGCTGACACACCGCCTCACAGTGTGCCACCCAGTTGTCGGCATGGGGACTGAGTCCATGATGGACATGAATCGCGCGCAGAGTGAGACCTGGGCTCTGTTGCCGCCACTGCACCAGTTGATGCAGGAGCACAGTGGAATCCAGACCACCGCTAAAAGCCACCAGAATCTGGCGACTGGTCAGGAGTGAAGTGTTCAGGGTGAGTGTCGTCATGATGCTTACTTACTGTGGCGTTGCCCGGCACGTTACCGGGCTGAAGCCGTAATGACAAGTCTTACTGCTCGTATAACTCAAGCGGCAACCCGTCAGGATCGTTAAAAAAGGTGAAGCGTTTTTGGGTAAACGGATCGATACGCACGGGCTCGCATTTCACGCCGTTTTCTTCCAGATGCGCAATGGCCTTTTCCACATCATCGACGCTAAAGGCAAGATGACGCAAGCCACAGGCTTCCGGTCGACTGGGACGCGCTGGCGGGAAGGGAAACGAAAACAGTTCAATGACATACTGCCCGTTCAACGCCAGGTCACCTTTCCAGGAGTCACGCTCCTCTCTGTACGCTTCGCTCATCAGCGTAAAACCCAGCACATCGCAATAAAATGCCTTACTGGCGGCGTAGTTTGTCGCGATGATCGCAATATGGTGAACCTGTTTTAATCCCAGCATAGCGTCTCCTTTAGGCATGTTATCAACACGTTACCCGTCAATCACGGGCGAAAGCAAGCGGTTAACCCATTTTTAGGACTCTCACACGGTATACCCCATCTTCATCCTGTTTCGCACCATGAATATCCGTTTCAAACCCAGGATAGTGATGGCCGATAGAACACAGCATTAACAGGAAATCGAGCACGGCCCGACTCTCTTCGGTGATCATTTCCCCCGGCATCAGCAGCGGGACTCCCGGTGGATAAGGCAACACCATATTGGCCGAAATACGCCCCACCAGTTGATCAATCGCGATAGTTTCGACTTCACCTTTGATCTGCCTCTGCCAGGCTTCGTGAGGCGTCATTTTCATTTCAGGCAAGGTATCGAACGCCCGCAGCATCAGGCCAGAAAGATCGTGCTGACGGATCAGGGTATGGATCCCCTGAGCCAGATCCTGAATCCGCATATTGCGATAAAAATCGGGATCTTCCGCGTACAGATCCGGCAGCATATTTTTAACGCGAAGGTTAAGATCGTAAGAGCGCTTGAACTCCGTCAGACCGCGCAGCAAACCCATCGCCCGCGTTTTATCGATACCGATGCTAAACAGGAACAACAGGTTATATGGCCCTGTTTTCTCAACAACCACACCGCGTTCATCGAGGAATTTCGCCACCAGCGCCGCCGGTATCCCTTCCTCGCTCATCGTGCCCTGCTCATCCATCCCCGGCGTCAGGATCGTGACTTTGACCGGGTCGAGAAACATGTGATCGCTATCGGCATCGGAAAATCCATGCCACGCTTCCCCTGGCGCGACAGGCCAGCACTGCGCTTCATCAATCTCTTCCGGCTGCCAGATATCAAAAAACCAACTGTCCGACTCTTCCCGTAGCCGCTGCACCTCTTTACGAAAATGGAGCGCGCGTTCCACCGAACGGTTGATTAAGCGCTTACCCGGGTTGCCGCGCAGCATTGCCGCCGCCGTCTCGATAGAAGCCACAATGGGATAGCTGGGTGACGTTGAGGTGTGCATCATAAACGCTTCATTAAAGGTATCCTCATCGTACTCACCTTTAATATGGATGAGGGATGCCTGAGATAAGGCCGCCAGCATCTTGTGCGTAGATTGCGTTTCGAAAATCACCTTCCCTGGCACCCGTTCACCGCTCATTCCGCTTTTTCCTTGATAAATCGGATGAAAATGGGTGTACGGTACCCAGGCAGAGTCAAAATGAATCGAAGGCACCTCCAGCGTTTGCTTGATCCAGTTTGTGTTATAGAGCAAGCCGTCGTAGGTCGAGTTGGTGATGACCGCATGTACCGGCCACTGCGCCCGTGCCGTTTCTGCCACTTTACGTTCAATGTTGGTACGGGAGAATTCTCGCCGGGGGATCCCGCCAAGAATGCCAAGCGCATTTCGCGTGGGTTTCAACCAAATGGGAACCACATCGCTCATCATCAGCAAGTGCGCGAGAGATTTATGACAGTTGCGATCGATAAGCAATGTACTGCCTGCCGGAGCCGCATACATCCCGACAATTTTATTCGATGTCGAGGTTCCATTCGTCACCATGTAACTCTGTTCTGCGCCAAATGTGCGGGCAATGTATTCTTCGGCTTCCAGGTGTGGGCCCGTATGATCCAGCAAAGATCCTAACTCGGTAACAGAAATAGAGACGTCGGCTTTCAGCGTATTACCGCCAAAAAAATCATAGAACAGGCAACCAACAGGACTCTTTTGGTATGCCGTCCCCGCCATATGGCCTGGCGTACAAAAGGTGTACTTCCCCTCTTTCACATAGGTAAACAACGCCCGGGTAAACGGCGGTGTGATGTTTTCCAGGTATTCGTTGGTGTACTGGCGAATGCGCGTTGCGATATCGTCGGACTGACCCAGCGCGTACTCAAAAAACCACAGCGCCATCCGCATATCCTGCGCACTCACATCCATGGTCGAGTGCGTATTAATAAACGCGTAAAGGGGAAGATATTCGTTCAGTTGGTTTATATCGCTACACAGTTCGAGGCTGTATTCATCCCAGTCAAAAATCACGCCGCAGATCCGCGGGTTGTGTTCGATAAACTTGAGCAGGTCAACGCTATTTTGTGGCCAGATTATCTGGAATCCCTGTGATTGCAGAGAATGTTCAAGCTCCTTGATGGGCTCGTCTTTATAAAAAACCCCGTGCGGCCCCATTATGGCAATGATATTCATGCGTTCCTCCTGGAAAATCCTTAGCTAATCATAGCCTGGTCAAACCGCAGGTAAAAAAAAGGGCCACAAAAAGTGGCCCTTTTCAGAAAAGTAGCGCGTTACGCGTAGCCGTAGCTCATCAGACGCTGATAACGACGATTTTTCAAATCGTCTTTGCTCAACACATCGAGATCGGCCAAATCAGACAACAATTGCGCTTTCAAAGACGCCGCCATGGTTTCCGGGTTGCGATGCGCGCCGCCCAGCGGTTCTGGAATGATCGAATCGATAAGCTTCAGCTCTTTCAGACGCGGAGCGATGATGCCCATTGCTTCTGCAGCCAGCGGCGCTTTGTCTGCGCTCTTCCAGAGGATAGAGGCGCAACCTTCCGGAGAGATAACGGAATAAGTGCTGTACTGCAGCATGTTAACCTTGTCACCCACGCCAATCGCCAGTGCGCCGCCGGAACCACCCTCACCGATAACGGTGCAGATAACCGGGACGCTAAGACGTGACATTTCACGCAGGTTGCGGGCAATAGCTTCGGACTGACCGCGCTCTTCCGCACCGACACCTGGATAGGCGCCAGGGGTGTCGATAAAGGTAATGATCGGCATGTTGAAACGCTCGGCCATTTCCATCAAACGCAGCGCTTTACGATAGCCTTCCGGCGCTGGCATACCGAAGTTACGACGGATTTTTTCTTTTGTCTCACGGCCTTTCTGGTGACCAATGATCATCACCGGACGACCTTCCAGACGTGCGATACCGCCGACGATAGCTTTATCATCTGCATAAGCGCGATCGCCCGCCAGTTCGTCAAATTCATCAAACGCCAGGCGGACATAATCCAGGGTATATGGACGCTGTGGGTGGCGTGCCAGTTGGGCAACCTGCCATGCGCCAAGATCGGCGAAGATTTTGCGCGTCAGCTCTACGCTTTTTTCGCGCAGACGATGGACTTCTTCATCGATGTTAATATCCAGTTTCTCATCCTGACGGCTCACCGCAGTCAAAGAATCGATTTTCGCTTCCAGCTCTGCAATCGGCTGTTCAAAATCAAGGAAATTCAGACTCATAGTATTCCTGTATTAGTCAAACTCCAGTTCCACCTGCTCCGAACCAATGAGGCCACGGAGATCGTTAAGTAAACGATCGCTCGGAGAGACACGCCACGATGCGCCAAAGCGCAACCGCGCACGTGCATCCGCCCTCTGATAGTAGAGATGTACTGGAATTGTCCCCGAGCGGTGGGGTTCCAGAGACTGACGGAGTCGGTTTAAAAGCTGGTCATCAATTTGCCTGTCCGTCAGCGAGATAGCAAGCCCGCGAGCATATTTTTCACGGGCTTCGTCAATATCCATCACTTCGCGGGCGGTCATTTTAAGCCCCCCGCTGAAGTCATCAAAGCTGACCTGTCCGCTGACGATAAGTATGCGGTCTTTTTCCAGCAATTGCTGGTATTTATCCAGGGCATCGGTAAACAACATGACTTCCAGACGCCCGGAACGGTCATCCAGAGTGCAGATGCCGATACGATTGCCGCGCTTGGTGACCATAACCCTTGCGGCAATGACGAGCCCCGCAGCCGTGGTGACTTTACCACGTTCTGTCGGATGCATGTCTTTCAGCCTGTAGCCTCCGACATAGCGCTCAATTTCTTTTAAATACTGGTTGATGGGGTGTCCCGTCAGGTACAACCCTAACGTTTCTCGCTCCCCATCTAACACCACCTGCTCAGGCCATGGCTGGCAACTGGCGTAGGATTGCTCTACTTGCTCCGGTTCTTCCGCCAGAACACCAAACATATCCGCCTGACCGATAGCTTCGGCTTTCGCGTGCTGGTCGGCGGCTTTCAGGGCATCGCCCAACGCATTCATCAGTGCGGCCCGATGCGGCCCAAGGCGGTCAAACGCCCCGGACATGATCAGTTTTTCCAGCACCCGGCGGTTAAGTTTTTTGGTGTCCGTACGCGCACACAGATCAAACAGCTCCCGGAAATAGCCGCCTTCGTTACGCGCTTCAATAATAGCTTCAATCGGGCCTTCGCCCACGCCTTTAATCGCGCCGATGCCGTAAACAATCTCACCGTCATCATTGACGTGGAAATGATACAGCCCGGAGTTGATATCCGGCGGCAGGATCTTCAGCCCCATGCGCCAGCACTCATCGACCAGGCCAACTACCTTCTCGGTGTTGTCCATATCGGCGGTCATTACCGCGGCCATAAACTCCGCCGGATAGTGCGCTTTCAGCCACAGCGTTTGATACGATACCAGGGCATAAGCGGCGGAGTGAGATTTGTTAAACCCGTAACCGGCGAATTTCTCCACCAGGTCAAAGATTTTCATCGCCAGTTCGCCGTCAACACCGCGTTTTTTCGCCCCTTCTTCAAAGGTGCCGCGCTGCTTGGCCATCTCTTCCGGCTTTTTCTTACCCATCGCACGACGCAGCATATCCGCGCCGCCGAGCGTATAGCCGGAGAGTTCCTGGGCAATCTGCATGACCTGTTCCTGGTACAGGATGATGCCGTAGGTTGGCTCCAGCACCGGTTTCAGACACTCATGCTGCCATTGAACATCCGGATAGGAAATCTCTTCGCGACCATGCTTACGGTCGATAAAGTTATCTACCATCCCTGATTGCAACGGACCAGGACGGAACAGCGCCACCAGGGCTATCATATCTTCGAAGCAGTCAGGCTGCAGACGTTTGATCAGGTCTTTCATGCCGCGGGATTCAAGCTGGAAGACTGCAGTAGTCTCCGAGCGCTGCAGCATGTCGAAGCTTTTCTTGTCGTCTAACGGAATCGCAGCGATATCCAGCGGCGGCTCGCCGTTTTTCTCACGGCGGGCGTTGATCATCTCCAGCGCCCAGTTAATGATAGTCAGCGTACGCAGGCCCAGGAAGTCGAACTTCACCAGCCCGGCATATTCCACGTCGTTTTTATCAAACTGGGTGACCGGATGCAGCCCCTGTTCATCACAATACAGCGGCGCAAAATCGGTAATTTTGGTTGGCGCGATCACCACACCACCGGCGTGTTTACCGGCGTTACGTGTGACGCCTTCCAGCTTACGCGCCATATCAATCAGCGCTTTAACCTCTTCATCTGCCTCGTAAATTTCTGGCAGTTGCGGTTCTGCTTCAAACGCTTTTGCTAATGTCATGCCCGGATCGGGAGGCACCAGCTTAGATATGCGGTCCACAAAGCCGTACGGATGCCCCAGCACGCGGCCAACGTCACGGATAACCGCTTTTGCCGCCATCGTACCGAAAGTAATGATCTGTGATACCGCATCGCGACCATACATATCCGCCACGTGCTCGATTACCTGGTCGCGTTTCTCCATGCAGAAGTCAACGTCGAAGTCAGGCATAGAAACACGTTCCGGGTTAAGGAAACGTTCGAACAGCAGGTCAAATTCCAACGGATCAAGGTCGGTAATTTTGAGTGCATAGGCCACCAGTGAGCCCGCACCGGAACCACGTCCCGGCCCGACCGGCACGCCGTTATCTTTCGACCACTGGATAAACTCCATAACGATCAGGAAGTAACCCGGGAAGCCCATTTGGTTGATAACTTTGAGTTCAATCTCCAGACGTTCATCGTAAGGCGGGCGCTTCTGCGCGCGGACTTCAGGATCGGGGAACAGGAACTCCAGACGCTCCTCCAGCCCTTCATGGGATTTTGCCACGAGGAAATCCTCGGTGGTCATATCGCCGGTCGGGAACTGAGGCAGGAAGTACTCACCGAGGCGCACCGTCACGTTGCAGCGCTTGGCTATCTCAACGGTGTTTTCCAGCGCTTCCGGGATGTCGGCAAAAAGCTCGCACATCTCCTCTTCGCTGCGCATATACTGCTGCGGCGAATAGTTACGTGGACGCTTTGGATCGTCAAGGGTAAAGCCATCGTGGATGGCGACGCGAATTTCATGCGCATCAAAATCGCCCGTTTCGAGAAAACGGACGTCGTTGGTGGCCACGACCGGCAAGCCGCGCGTTTCAGCCAGCTCTACCGCCGCATGCAGGTACGTCTCTTCATCCGGTCTGCCGGTGCGAATAAGCTCAAGGAAGTAACGATCGGGAAAATGTTCTTCGTAAAACGCGACACACTCTTCAGCCAGCGCGCTGTTACCACGCAACAGGCAACGCCCCACATCGCCCATCCGCCCGCCAGAGAGCAGAATCAATCCCTCTTTTAATTCGACCAGCCAGTCACGATCGATAATCGGCCCGGCTGCGCCATAACCGCGCTGATACGCTTTAGAGATCAATAACGTCAGATTCTGATAACCGGTATTGTTCGCCGCCAGTACCGTCAACTGGGTGAGTTCATCGCCCAGTTGCTCGCTCTGAACGTGAAAATCAGCACCGACGATAGGTTTTATCCCCGCGCCGTGGCCCGCTCCGTAGAACTTCACCAGACCGCAAAGGTTAGTAAAATCGGTGATCGCCAGCGCAGGCATGCCCAACGCGGCCGCCTTTTTCACCAGCGGTCCGGTTTTCGCCAGCCCATCGATCATAGAGTAGTCGCTGTGCACCCGTAGGTGAACGAAACGTGGTTCAGACATCTTTAGATTCCGGTTTACTTATTCTCGACGCAAGAATCAGGACGCAAGTCCCAGTGCACGTTTGACAGGAGCAAAGCTGCGTCGGTGATGCTCCGTCGCACCATATTCGGCCAGCGCTTCCAGATGAAAAGCGGTTGGATAACCTTTGTGTTTCGCAAAGCCATATTGGGGAAATACGGCGTCCAGCGCGGTCATCTCAGCATCTCGCGTCACTTTTGCCAGAATGGATGCGGCACTTATTTCCGCCACCCGGCTATCGCCTTTCACCACGGCCATAGAAGGCACCGGCAGCGCCGGACAGCGATTACCGTCTATCAGCACGTATTCCGGCGCAATATGCAGGCCCGCAACGGCTCGCTGCATCGCCAGCATGGTCGCGTGCAAAATATTCAGCTCATCGATCTCATGCGGCTCCGCACGCCCCAGGCTCCAGCTTAACGCTTTTTCTTTAATTTCGTCATACAGCGCCAGGCGACGCTTTTCTGAAAGCTTTTTTGAGTCGTTGAGCCCCACAATTGGGCGGGCCGGATCAAGAATGACGGCGGCGGTAACGACCGCGCCGACCAGAGGCCCGCGCCCGACTTCATCCACACCGGCCACTAAATGGGTATGCGGATAAACAAATTCAATCATCGTGCTAACTCCAGAACTGCATCCGCTGCCTGCTCATCGGCATTGCAACGGATCTGCTGATGCAGTGCGCGGAATGTGTCGTGCATTGCGTGGCTGGTTTTACCGTTTGCCAACAGGGGCAATAATGCTTCCGCCAACGCCTTCGGTTCACACTCTTCCTGCAACAGCTCTTTGACTAACTCTCTTCCTGCCAGCAGATTAGGCAGCGAAACATAGTCGGTTTTTACCAGTCGTTTCGCTAACCAGAACGTGAAGGGCTTCATGCGATAACCCACCACCATCGGACATTTCGCCAGCATACACTCCAGCGCCGCCGTTCCCGACGCCAGCAGGGCTGCATCGCTCGCCACCATGGCTTCACGTCCCATTCCATCAAGCAAATGGACTGAGAGATCAGGTGCCACTTCAGCTTTGATTCGCTCGAACTGCTCGCGACGTTTGGCATTGACCAACGGCACCACGACTTCAAGATCGGGATAGTGTTGTCGCAACAACTGCGCGGTTTTCAGGAAGTCAGCGCTGAGCATTTCGACTTCTGCGCCACGGCTGCCAGGTAACAATGCGAGGCAATGGGCATCGTGAGGGATCCCCAGCACATCGCGGGCCGCATTTTTATCCGGATCCAGCGGCATGGCATCCGCCATCGTGTGACCAATAAAGCGGCACGGTACATTAAATTTATCGTAAAACGCTTTTTCGAAAGGCAGAAACGCCAGCACCATATGGGTGGATCTGCCTATTTTGAAAACACGTTTCTGTCGCCACGCCCAGACGGACGGACTGACGTAATGAATGGTTTTAATACCCTGCTTTTTGAGGTTGCCCTCAAGGGTGATGTTAAAATCCGGGGCATCAATACCCACAAAGACATCCGGTTGCAGGTCGGTAAAACGCGTCGTGAGATCGGCTCGAATGTGCAGCAAACGGCGCAAGCGTCCGAGCACTTCAACAATGCCCATCACCGCCAGCTCTTCCATTTCGTACCAGGCTTCGCAACCTTCGGCCTGCATGAGTGGGCCGGCAACACCGACAAAACGGGCGTTGGGCACACGTAATTTGAGAGCACGGATCAGACCTGCACCAAGAATATCGCCGGAGGTTTCTCCGGCGACCAGGGCAATCGTTAAAGGGCGCTGTTCAGCCATTAACGAATCAGACCGCGTGTTGAGCGGGCAAAGAAATCACTGAATAGCTGAACGTCCGGGTACTGCTTCGCCAGTTCGGCGATTTCCGGTTTGGCTTCTTCCAGCGTTTTGCCGCTACGGTACAACGCTTTATAGGCGTTGCGAATCGCAGTGATCGCTTCGCGGGTGAAACCGCGGCGCTTCAGCCCTTCGATGTTGACGCCAAACGGCGTCGCGTGGTTGCCCTGAGCAATAACGTACGGCGGAACGTCCTGAGCAACGCCAGAACAACCGCCAACCATCACGTGCGCACCGATAATGCAGAACTGGTGCACAGCGGTCATGCCGCCGATGATGACAAAATCATCAAGCGAAACATGGCCCGCAAGGGTCGCGTTATTGGCCAGAATACAGCGGTTACCTATCGTACAATCATGCGCCACGTGGGCATTGATCATCAGTAAGTTATCGCTGCCCACCTTCGTCAGCCCACCACCCTGCACTGTGCCACGATGAATGGTGACGCTTTCGCGAATGCGGTTACGATCGCCAATTTCCACACGGGTCGGTTCACCCGCATATTTCAGATCCTGGTTAACTTCACCGATAGAGGCGAACTGATAAATCTCATTATCGCGACCAATTTTAGTATGGCCATTCACGACAACGTGAGACTTCAGTACGGTACCCTCACCAATTTCTACATGGGGTCCAACAATACAAAAAGGGCCAATGTGAGCATTAGCGCCAATAGAGGCGCCTTCTTCCACAATGGCGGTAGGATGAATAAAGGCGGATTTATCAATCACGTATCAGGCCTCCCGGCTACGGGCACACATCATAGTTGCTTCGCAAACGACTTTACCGTCAACCAGAGCAACCCCTTTAAAGCGGGTCAGGCCACGGCGTGTTTTCTCGAAAGTGACTTCCATGATCATCTGATCGCCTGGCACGACAGGACGCTTAAAGCGTGCTTCGTCAATACCTGCGAAGTAATACAGTTCACCTGGCTCCAGTTTTCCTACGCTTTTAAAGGCGAGGATACCTGTTGCCTGAGCCATTGCTTCCAGAATCAGCACGCCCGGAAAAATCGGTTTGCCAGGGAAATGGCCCTGGAAAAATGGCTCGTTAACGGAAACATTCTTCACTGCGCGCAGAAAACGACCTTCTTCAAAATCCAGCACACGATCAACCAGCAAAAACGGAAAACGGTGCGGCAGAAGTTCTAAAATCTCTTCAATATGCAGAGTATGAGTGTTAGTAGTCAAAATACTCTTCCTGTCTAAATATACTAAAAGGCAATAATAACACGGCCTGCCGCAATCGAAAGAATGCTGACAGGCCGGAAAGTTTGGCACGCAAAAGGTGAAGCGTTAGTCTTGCTGATTAACCTTGCGCTCAATCGTTTTGAGACGCTTGCTCATATCATCAATGTTCATCACCAGCGCAGCGGTTTTACGCCATACTTTATTAGGTTGCAACGGAATGCCTGAGGAATAGACGCCAGGTTCAGTGATAGGACGCATCACCATACCCATGCCAGTTACCGTGACTTTGTCGCATATTTCCATATGCCCGTTGATCACACTGGCGCCGCCAATCATGCAGTAACGGCCAATCTTCAGGCTGCCCGCCATTATGACGCCACCGGCAACCGCCGTATTGTCGCCAATCACGACGTTATGTGCAATCTGGCACTGATTATCAATGATCACACCATTACCGATAATGGTATCGTCCAGCGCACCACGATCGATAGTTGTACAAGCGCCGATCTCCACGCGATCGCCGATAATAACGCGACCAAGTTGCGGGATCTTCACCCAATTACCACGATCGTTGGCATAGCCAAAACCGTCTGCACCCACAACCGTGCTGGACTGGATCAGACAATTTTCACCAATCTGAATGTCGTGGTAAATCGTCACATTTGCCCACAAGCGTGAACCTGCGCCGATTTTTGTATTCTTTCCAACGAAGCAACCCGGACCGATAACCACGTTATCGCCAAGCGTTACGCCAGATTCGATCACCGCGTTTGCACCTACGGAGACATTGTTACCCAGCGTCGCCGTTGCATCAATCACTGCACTGGGTGCAATGTTTTGCGCTGGCTGCGGCGTGGTATCTAAAATTTGTGCCATTCGCGCATACGTCAGGTAGGGATTCTTCACTACCAGGGCGGCACTCTTAGCAAAAGGAAGATCATCCTGCGTCATCACGACGGCAGAAGCCTGACATAAAGCCAGATGCTCACGGTACTTAGGATTTACCATGAACGTGATATTACCTGTTTGCGCAGATTGCATGGACGCAACGCCGGTGATGACGATATCGCCATCACCGTGTAATTCTGCATCCAACTGCTCTGCTAAATCAGCCAGTCGAATTGAAGGCATTACTTATTTAACCTGTTTCAGTACGTCAGCGGTGATATCTTTCACTTCGCTGCTGTTGTAAGCAACGGTGTTAGCATCAACGACCAGATCGATATCCTGGCTGTTAGCGACGGATTTCACAGCAGTCTGGATACGAGTAACCAGTTTGCCACGTTCTTCGTTGGAACGGCGCGCACGATCCTGCTCAAAAGACTGTGCTTTCTGAGCAAAAGCCTGACGTTGAGCCATGACTTCTTTTTCCAGCTTAGTACGATCGCTACCAGCCTTCATAGACTGCAGACGTTGCATTTTAGATTGCAGATCGGATTCCATACGCTGCAGTTCGCTGGCACGGCCTTTGAACTCATTTTCCAGCGTGCTGGAAACACCCGTCTTCTGCGCAACCTGCTGGAACAGACTACCCATGTTGACGATTGCAATTTTGTCAGCAGCCTGTGCGGACGTAACCATTGCTAAACCGAGACCTGCAGCTAATAACCACTTTTTCACAATAAACTCCTTACCATCCCATTTGCACCCGAAGGTACAGCTCTTTGCGTGGCCAGGCGACCCTTAATGGGATCGCCAAAAGTCATCGCTACACAACACTTACATTCCTTTGCGAAGAACAATTACCAGGTTTTACCAATGTTAAACTGGAACTGCTCTTTTTTGTCTCCATCGTAATCCTTAAACGGCTGGGCATAGGAGAAGACCAACGGCCCCAATGGGGACATCCATTGTAATGCGATACCTGCAGACATACGGATATTGCTTGGATCGCTGTAGTCCGGATAACCGGCATACTTGCTGGAATCCCAGTTAGTATCCCACACGGTACCCATATCCCAGAAGAAAGAGGTACGGACCGAGTTGGCGTATTTTTCGCTAATGAACGGCGTTGGGGTAATGAATTCCAGGCTGGCGACAGCCATCGCGTTACCGCCCACTGCATCATCAGATTCGCACGGCGCTGTGTTAGTGCTTGCGCACTCGTTTTCGAAATCATCGTCACCGTCATGACGACTGTTCGCAGGTAAATACAGTGCCTTCGGACCAATGGTGTTGGACTGGAAACCACGCACGGTGCTTGAACCACCCGCATAGAAGTTCTCATAGAACGGCATTTCTTTGCCGCCTAAGCCATCACCATAACCCCAACGGGTACGACCCAGAACCACCCATTTGTGATCATCATCAATCGGCACATAGGTCGCCGTATCCAATGTCGCTTTGTAGTATTCGTTGTCTGAGCCCGGAATGGTCACTTTACCGTTCAGGTTGATACGCGTCCCTTCCGTCGGGAAGTACCCGCGGTCAAGTTTGTTGTATGTCCAACCATAGTTGAAGGTGAAGTCATCTGCAGCAAAACTGTTGTTATCATTCGTCGGGTCTGGATTTTCTCCCATCGAATCAAGATAACGCCACATCGCTACCTGCGGCTGCATGTTAGACAGTTTGTTATGCACATAACCTAAACCGGCACGCAGCGTGTTGTATTCGTTGATTGGGAAGCCCAGCGTGACGTCCGTACCATAGCTTTTGTTGGTATAGTCGGACAGGTCAGCATCATCAGCTTCAAAGTCGTTATAGAAGACACGACCACCGAGGCTAACGCCATCAACGGTAAAGTACGGGTTCGTTACAGACAACTCAGTATAGGTTTGATAGTCGTTTTTGGTACCGTTGATCCCAACGGAATAACCCGTACCCAACCAGTTGTCCTGCTGAACGCCGGCCTGGAAGCTGACGCCGCTTTCCGTACCGTAACCCACACCGAAGTTGAAGCTACCGGTGTTACGTTCTTTAACCTTGTAAACCACATCAACCTGATCCGGGATGCCTGGAACACGCTGTGTATCGGTGTCGACGGTTTCAAAGTAACCCAGACGGCTCAGACGCTCTTTACCCTGATCGACCAGGTCGCTGCCTAACCATGCCCCTTCCATCTGACGCATTTCACGGCGCAAAACGGAATCTTTGGAGGTATCGTTACCTTCAAAACGGATCTTACGCACATAGAAACGGTTACCCGCGTCCACGTTCACACGTAATTTTACGGTTTTGTCAGCATCGTTGATTTCAGGCTGCGACTGTACACGCGGATATGCATAACCATAGCGACCCAGAAGCTTCTTGATATCATCTTCCATTTTGGTCACTTTGGTGCCGTTATAGAGTTCGCCCGGCTCAATCTTCGTCAGGCTCTCAATTTCAGCAGAATGACCCGCCAGGTTACCGCTCACTTCAACACCTGAAAGCTTGTACTGTTCGCCTTCGGTGATGTTAACGGTGATGTAGATCCCTTTCTTGTCTGGGGTCAGACTTACCTGCGTAGAGTCAATGTTGAACCGCGCGTAACCGCGATCCAGATAGTAACTGCGCAACGTTTCGAGGTCGCCCGCCAGTTTCTGTTTCTGGTACTTACGGTCGCCCACGACGTTCCACCACGGTACTTCATCCCGCAGTTGGAAGTGAGAAATGAGTTCGTCAGTGCTGAAGGCATGGTTACCGACGATATTGATCTGTTGGATCTTCGCCGATACGCCTTCCTGGAACACCAGTTTGAGGTCAACACGGTTACGCGGCAACGGCGTGACAACCGCTTTCACGCTGGCACTGTATTTACCGACGCTATAGTAGAAGTCTTCCAGTCCTTTTTCGATATCAGCCAGAGTGGTGCGATCCAGAGATTCGCCAACACGTACGCCAGACGCCTCGAGGTTTTGCTTAAGCATTTCTTCTTTTACCGATTTGTTACCGGAGAAAGTAATGCTGGCAATCGTCGGACGTTCTTTTACCTGAACCAGAAGGGTATCACCGTCACGCAGGACACGGACATCCTCAAAGTTACCAGTGGCAAACAGAGCGCGAATGGTATTACTGATATCTTCATCATTAACCGTGTCGCCTGTGCGCACCGGCATACTTAGGAGGGCCGCACCAACAGCGACTCGCTGCAGGCCTTCGAAATGAATGTCCTTCACTACGAACCCTTCAGCACCGTATACGGTGGCGCTGCTAAACAGCAGCGACGCTATGAGCAACTTTTTCATCGCCATCGTTATTATGCGTTCTTCCTAACACTCTCTTACAACCGAGAGAAATCATTGAAAAGTGCAAGCCCCATTAACAACACCAGCAAAATCGAGCCAATGCGATAACTAAAGTCTTGAACCCGCTCGGATACCGGACCGCCCTTCAGCTTTTCAATCGCCAGGAACAGCAGATGCCCCCCGTCAAGAACGGGCAACGGAAACAGGTTGATTATCCCTAAGTTCACGCTGATAAGCGCAAGAAACATCAGGTAATAAATGCCCCCAAACTCCGCTGACATCCCAGCCCCCTGAGCGATAGAAATCGGCCCACTGAGGTTGTTCAGTTTCACATCACCGGTAATCAATTTTCCCAGCATACTGACCGTCAGCTTCATCAACTGCCACGTTTTGTCCGTGGCTTCGAGGATGGCGCTGAACGGCCCATACTGGCGTACTGTCTTGTACTCATCTGGCAGAGGTATAATTTTAGGCACCACGCCCGCAAAACCTTCTGCTTTACCGTTAACCGGTTTTGTATCCGGAATTAACGTCAAAGACAAGGAACTCCCTTGTCTTTCGATTTCGAGTGCTAACGGTTTACCCGGATTATCGCGCACCAGCGTCACGAACATCATCCATTGCGTTAGCGATTGACCATCGACTTTAACGATCCTGTCGCCAGCTTGCAAACCCGCCTTACTTGCTGCGGAGTTCGTCTGCACTTCTGACAACACGGGTTCAATCTGTGGACCGCGTGGTCGAATCCCTAAAGACGATACAGGATCTTCTTTGTCTGGCTCAAATGCCCACTGACGCAAATCCAGCGTTTTGTCCTGGCGTTGGTTACTCCCAAACGGCGCCACGCTGATTGTCGTATGCTCATCGCCGATTTTCGACACCAATTGTAAACGGACGGCATCCCAATCAGGGGTTTCGATACCATCAACGGCTTTAAGTTCCGTACCTGGCCGAATTTGCGCCTGGGCAGCAATGGAGTTGGGCGTTATTTCGCCAACGACCGGACGCACACCAGGGACACCGATGATAAAGACCAGCCAGTAAGCAAATATAGCGAAAAGGAAGTTTGCAATCGGACCTGCGGCGATAATCGCCGCCCGCTGTCCAACGGTTTTGTTATTGAATGCATGGTGGCGCAGTTCCGGTATTACCGGCTCTGCGCGCTCATCCAACATTTTGACGTAACCGCCGAGGGGGATAAGAGCGATGACATACTCAGTGCCAAAACGATCGGTGCGTCGCCAAAGCGCTTTACCAAAACCAATGGAAAAGCGCTCGACACGAACGCCGCAGCGCCGGGCAACCCAGAAATGACCAAATTCATGCACGGTGATAAGCACACCCAGTGCGATGATGAATGCAGCCAGATTCCAGAGAATACTCAGCATAATACCTTCCGTTAAAGCGTCCTGAATACCAACAACAGCAGGCACGCAAAGACCGGTACTGCAGCCGTCAGGCTATCAATACGATCAAGAATACCACCATGTCCTGGGATCAAATGACCGCTATCCTTAATTCCCGCTTCACGCTTAAACATACTCTCCGTTAAGTCACCCAGCACAGAGGCCAACGCAGCAACAATAGAGCATATGAACAAGGTTGAAGGCGCGACATCAAGGTTAGCCCACATACTGTAACCCCATGAGATCACCGCAGCGGTCACCAGACCACCAATAAAACCTTGCCATGTTTTACCGGGAGAAACCTTAGGCGCCAGCTTATGTTTGCCAAACAGTTTGCCAAACATATACGCCCCGGAGTCTGCTCCCCAGACGAGGATCATGACATAGAGCAGCCACACAGCGCCACTGTAATGATTCTCATCATAGTGCCAGGCGCGCAGCGCCAGCATTCCCCAGAAGAAGGGAACGATGGTCAGTACGCCGAAAATAACGCGTAATATCTTCGAGTTACGCCACATTGCGGCTGAGCCCGGATAAAACAACACCAGCAACAACGCCACAATCCACCAGCCCAGCGACAGCCAAAGCGAGGCTTCAACCAGCGGTTGGCGAATATTGTGATGATATTCGGGTAATAAAAATAGCATCAGTGCCAGCAATAACCCGCACAGCACCGCCAGCCAGACCCGTTGTGTACGAGTGGCAAAACCGCTTAACTGTCCCCATTCCCAGGCGGCCAGCATACAAACGACCAGCGTAACAATGGCGAACCCCACCGGCGGCAACAGAAAAAGTGCCGCGATGACAACAGGTATTAAAACAAAAGCAGAAATCAGGCGATACTTCAGCAAAAGCGACCCCCATCAGGCTTTGTCATCACCGGGCTCGGTGCCGCCGAAACGACGCTCTCGATTAGCAAAGGCATGCAGCGCACCTTCAAAGTCTTGTTCATCGAAATCGGGCCAAAGAACATCAGTAAAGTAAAGTTCGGCGTAGGCAATTTGCCACAGCAAAAAATTACTGATGCGATGCTCTCCCCCAGTCCTAATTACTAAATCCACAGGAGCCAGCTCATGCATGCAGATTTGCTGACTTAGCATTTCTTCATCGATCTGATCAGGGCGCAGCAGACCTTCCTGCACCTGTTCCGCCAGTTGCCTGACTCCCTGGACAATATCCCAACGTCCGCCGTAGTTCGCGGCAATATTCAGCGTCAACCCGGTATTCTGGGCCGTGAGCGCTTCAGATTTGCGAATACGTTCTTGCAAACGCGAGTTAAATCGACTGGTATCTCCAATAATGCGCAGACGCACGTTATGGCGGTGCAGGCTTTTTACTTCACTATCAAGCGCCCACACAAACAGCTCCATTAACGCACTGACTTCCTGCGCTGGTCGGTTCCAGTTCTCACTACTAAAGGCATACAGCGTTAACGCGTCAATACCGTTATTGGCAGCGAAAGACACAGCACGACGGACAGATTTTGCCCCGGCCTTGTGCCCAAAGGCTCGAATCTTCCCTTGTTTCTTCGCCCAGCGACCATTGCCATCCATAATGATCGCAACATGACGACAGCCATGTGCTGGCAAATTTTCGCTTAATGGTTGAGTTGCAGACAACATAACGCGTTTTTAGTCCCTGAAAGGATTTAACGGTACTCAGGAATACTGAAGCCTTTACAAAAAAAAGCCGTGTCAAACCACGGCTTACCTGACCGAAAAAAGCCAAATACCTGCGATCAGGTGGCGCAGACTATATCACTGAAGCACAACGCTAACAAATAGCACGATCTACTGTAGATGGATTATCGTCATATGGCGCGTCGCGTGACTTGTTTTCTGGCGACTTCCCGTGCGATGGCATCGACCTTCAGTACGTCGTCTACGCTTTGTGGCTCCTGCAGATCCATGTTCTCCAGTACCGACAAATTCAGACTGGCAATATCGGTAAAACGAATCTGCTGAGCAAGAAATGCGGCGACAGTGACCTCATTCGCCGCATTAAGCGCTGTTGTGGCGGCTTGTCCCTGCTCGAAGGCGTCCATCGCCAGTTTCAGGCACGGATAACGCTGATAATCCGGCGCAGAGAACGTCAACGCGCTGAGCGAGCAAAAATCAAGCGGCTTCACGCCAGAAGAGACTCGATTCGGCCATGCCATCGTATGGGCAATTGGCGTGCGCATGTCCGGCTCTCCCAATTGCGCCAGGACGCTACCGTCCTGATAACGCACCATGGAGTGAATCACAGACTGCGGATGAATCAGCACTTCCATCTGGCTTGCGCTGGCATTGAACAACCAACGCGCTTCAATGTATTCCAGACCTTTATTCATCATAGTGGCCGAATCGACAGAGATTTTTCTCCCCATCGACCAGTTCGGATGACGGCATGCCTGATCGGGCGTCATCGTCGCCAGATCGCGCAATGGCGTTTCACGGAACGGGCCACCAGACCCGGTAAGCAAAATCGACACCACGCCATTTTGCTCGAGGTCAGCGTATCCCAGGTTGTGCTGAATAGGTTGCGGCAAACTCTGAAAAATCGCGTTATGTTCGCTATCTACCGGTAAAAGCTGGGCTTTACTGTGTTTCACCGCATCCATGAACAGACGCCCGCAGGTCACCAGCGACTCTTTATTCGCCAGCAGGATGGTTTTCCCCGCATGGATAGCCGCCAGCGTCGGCAACAGACCGGCAGCGCCAACAATCGCCGCCATCACCTGATCAACGTCATCAAGCGCCGCCATATCACAGGCCGATTGTTGCCCGCTCAGCACCTCAGTACGGCTGCCATGCTGCAAAAGCGCCGCCTTCACCTGACGGGCGCTATTCTCATCGTCCATCACGGCGTAACGCGGGGTGAATTCCAGGCACTGCTCGACCATACGGGTAACATTTTTACCCGCCACCAGTGCAACAATGCGGAAATTGTCTGGGTTATGGCGCACCACATCCAGTGTGCTGCAACCAATAGAGCCGGTTGAGCCCAGAATGGTTAAATGCTTCATAAGACGTCCAGAAGAATTGAGATACGATAAAAAGCAAAACGCCGCCAGCCAACCTTTACAGGTTTTCTGTGCGGCGTTTTAGTCGTACAGGGAAATCAGAACTGCATCAGTTCAGTTTCTTTTTCTGCCAGCGCCGCATCAACTTTCTTGATGGCTGCGTCGGTCATTTTCTGCACGTCTTCCTGAGAACGACGATCGTCATCTTCACTGATCTCTTTCTCTTTCAGCAGAGCTTTCACTTTATCGTTCGCATCACGACGTACGTTACGTACGGCAACACGTGCTTGTTCAGCTTCACCACGAACGATTTTCGTCAGATCTTTACGACGTTCTTCCGTCAGCGGAGGCAGCGGAACACGAATATCGCTACCTGCAGAGCTTGGGTTCAGGCCGAGGTCAGAAGCCATAATCGCTTTCTCAACGGCTGGCCCCAAAGAACGGTCAAACACGTTGATTTTCAGAGTACGGGAATCTTCTACCGTTACGCTTGCCAGCTGACGCAGCGGCGTCGGCGTGCCGTAATATTCCACGACAATGCCATCCAGCAGGCTGGGAGAAGCACGACCCGTGCGTATTTTGCTGATTTGGTTTTTGAACGCTTCGACGCATTTGTCCATGCGTACTTCAGCATCTTTTCTGATTTCGCTAATCACGTTACGAATCCTTGAAAACTTGTCTCAGTCAGACCAGACAGTCACACACAGTAGCAGTGTGCTAAGTATAGCCCTGATTAATTCATATACGGGTAAGAGCCTCTCCCGCGACAGTAAAGCGGAATATTACCTGTATTTGGACATCACGGGAATTATTCCGTGATTAAAGTCCCTTCTTTTTCGCCCATCACAACACGACGCAACGCACCTGGCTTGTTCATGTTGAATACACGAATCGGCAATTTGTGGTCACGAGCCAGCGTGAACGCGGCCAGATCCATCACTTTCAGCTCTTTATCCAGCACTTCATTGTAGGTCAATTGCTCGTACATGGTCGCGGTTGGATCTTTCGCCGGATCGGCAGTAAATACGCCATCTACTTTGGTGGCTTTCAGTACGACATCGGCTTCAATTTCAATACCGCGCAGGCACGCTGCGGAATCGGTAGTGAAGAACGGATTACCCGTACCGGCAGACAAAATAACCACACGGTTATTACGCAGCAGGCTAATCGCTTCTGCCCAGCTGTAATTGTCACATACGCCGTTCAGGGGAATAGCAGACATCAGGCGGGCGTTCACATAGGCGCGGTGAAGCGCATCGCGCATTGCCAGACCGTTCATTACGGTGGCCAGCATGCCCATGTGGTCGCCCACAACGCGGTTCATACCCGCTTTCGCCAGACCAGCACCACGGAACAAGTTACCGCCACCAATCACCACACCAACCTGAATACCCAGTTCAACCAGTTCTTTGATTTCCTGAGCCATACGATCCAGTATGCTTGCGTCGATACCGAAGCCTTCCGTACCCTGCAGAGCTTCGCCGCTCAACTTAAGCAGAATGCGTTTATAGACGGGTTTTGCATTGGTAGCCATGTTTCTTTCCTGAGACTGTCAACGATTAAGATGGGGTTAATTCTGGCGACATATGATATGTCGCATATCAGCACAGAAACGCCTGGAGTCTGTCTGAATTTTGCCTGACGGACACAAAAAGAAGCCGCCCTCAGGCGGCTCCTTATGAAATTAAGACTGCTTGGACATCGCAGCAACTTCTGCTGCAAAGTCAGTCTCAACTTTCTCGATGCCTTCGCCCACTTCAAAGCGGATGAAGCCAGTAACGTCAGCGTTGTGCTCTTTCAGCAACTGAGCAACAGATTTGCTCGGCTCCATGACGAACGGCTGGCCAGTCAGAGAAACTTCGCCGGTGAATTTCTTCATGCGGCCTTCAACCATTTTCTCTGCGATTTCTTTCGGCTTACCAGACTGCATCGCGATGTCCAGCTGAACCTGGTATTCTTTCTCTACCACTTCAGCAGACACGTCTTCCGGCTTAACGAATTCTGGTTTGCTTGCAGCAACGTGCATTGCCAGCTGTTTAACCAGTTCTTCGTCAGCGCCAGTTGCAGCAACCAGAACACCGATACGCGCACCGTGCTGGTAGTTACCCAGAATTTCGCCTTCCAGGGAAGCAACACGACGGATGTTGATGTTCTCACCGATTTTAGCAACCAGCGCAACACGTTCTTCTTCGAACTGTGCTTTCAGAACTTCAACGTCAGTGATTTTGCCAGCAACGGCAGCGTCCAGTACTTTGTCAGCAAATGCCTGGAAACCAGCATCTTTAGCAACGAAGTCAGTCTGGCAGTTAACTTCCAGAATGAAAGCGATGTTGCCGTCGATTTTGGTTTTGATTACGCCGTCAGCAGCAACGTTGCCTGCTTTTTTCGCCGCTTTGATAGCGCCGGATTTACGCATGTTTTCGATTGCCAGCTCGATGTCGCCATTAGCTTCAGTCAGTGCTTTTTTGCAATCCATCATGCCTGCGCCGGTACGCTCACGCAGCTCTTTTACCAGGGATGCGGTAATTTCAGCCATTCTAAAATCCTCGGAAGATTTGATCTGCCCGGCCATAAACCGCACAGATTTAAAAGTGAAAAAGGGGGCCATATACAGGCCCCCTAACCAAACGTGATACTACCTGGTCTATAAGGGCTCTAACGAGCGTGCCTTATTATTCAGCTTCTACGAAGCTTTCTTCCGCCTGGGAAGCCAGATCCTGAGAACGGCCTTCACGAACGGTTGTAGCTACAGCGCCCAGGTACAGGGTAACAGCACGGATTGCGTCGTCGTTACCCGGGATAACGAAGTCAACACCGTCCGGATCAGAGTTGGTATCAACGATAGCAAATACCGGAATACCCAGGTTGTTTGCTTCTTTGATAGCAATGTGCTCGTGGTCAGCATCGATAACGAACAGAGCGTCCGGCAGACCGCCCATGTCTTTGATACCGCCCAGGCTGTTTTCCAGTTTCTCAAGCTCACGAGTGCGCATCAGCGCTTCTTTCTTGGTCAGCTTTTCGAAAGTACCGTCCTGAGACTGAGTTTCCAGGTCTTTCAGACGTTTGATGGACTGACGAACGGTTTTCCAGTTAGTCAGCATACCGCCCAGCCAGCGATGGTTCACGAAGAACTGGTCGCAGCTATTAGCAGCGTCTTTCACCGCTTCGCTTGCAGCGCGTTTAGTACCAACGAAAAGGATTTTGCCTTTGCGAGAAGAGATCTTGTTCAGTTCAGCCAGAGCTTCGTTGAACATCGGTACAGTTTTCTCAAGGTTGATGATGTGAACTTTGTTACGCGCACCGAAGATGAACGGCTTCATTTTCGGGTTCCAGTAACGGGTCTGGTGACCGAAGTGAACACCAGCCTTGAGCATGTCGCGCATGGAAACAGTTGCCATGATTAAAACCTCTATATATAAAGTTGGGGTTATGCCTCCACGTATCCCATATTACCGACCCCAAAGGGCACCCCGGAATATGTGCCGATACGTGTGTGTTGTTACACAAAGTGAGATTTGTCGCTTCCGTCTATCTTGTGTATCTGAGAGAGAACGGAAGTCCGGCGCGCTTTATACCACAAATACGCCCCAGACACCAATAATTGTTGGCAGTCCGTGCTGAATTGAACAATGAATTTCGTGTTACAAGAAGGCGGCAAATTTTTGAATCCCCTGGAGCTTACGAGGAGTAAGTGACTGGGGTGAAAAAATGCAGCCAACGCACTTGTGGCACGAAAGGCGAAGTTCAGAATGATTCTCAATTTGGCAGCGTGTACCCCTGACTGATACCATTGACAGCACTTACACAATTATTGTCGAAATAATCGACACTGATGGACAGAATTCATGGCTATCTCAATCAAGACCCCTGAAGAAATCGAAAAAATGCGCGTCGCTGGTCGTCTGGCCGCCGAAGTGCTGGAAATGATCGAACCGTATATCAAACCGGGCGTCAGCACCGGTGAACTGGATCATATCTGTAACGATTATATCGTTAATGAACAGCATGCTATTTCCGCATGTCTGGGCTATCACGGCTACCCGAAATCCGTCTGCATCTCTATCAATGAAGTGGTGTGTCACGGTATTCCGGATGATGCCAAACATCTGAAAGATGGCGATATCGTCAACATCGACGTGACCGTTATCAAAGATGAATACCACGGCGATACCTCAAAAATGTTTATCGTCGGCAAACCCACTATTCTGGGCGAACGTCTGTGCCGTGTGACGCAGGAAAGCCTGTATCTGGCGCTGCGGATGGTGAAACCGGGCATCCGTCTGCGCACGCTGGGCGCCGCTATTCAGAAATTTGCGGAAGGCGAAGGTTTCTCCGTGGTGCGTGAATACTGCGGTCACGGCATTGGTCGCGGCTTCCATGAAGAACCGCAGGTTCTGCACTATGATGCTGATGACGGTGGCGTCGTGCTGCAAACCGGGATGACGTTCACCATTGAACCGATGCTGAACGCCGGTGATTATCGTATCCGTACCATGAAAGATGGCTGGACGGTAAAAACGAAAGATCGCAGCTTGTCCGCACAGTATGAGCATACTATTGTGGTGACAGAAAATGGCTGTGAAATTCTGACATTACGCAAGGATGACACCATCCCGGCGGTCATCACGCACGACGAATAATTTTTTGCCTGATGGCGATGCTCCCGCATCTTATCAGGCCTACAAATTGCACTATCCCGTAGGCCGGATAAGGCGCTCGCGCCGTCATCCGGCTTTTTTATGGGTGGCATACGATGAATACTCTTCCAGAACAACATGCGAACACGGCCCTCCCCACCCTACCCGGCCAACCGCAAAACCCCGGCGTCTGGCCGCAACATGAACTCACCTGCGCGGACATCAAAGCACATCTTGATGTCTTTCAGCGTTGGCTCGGCGAGGCCTTTGACGAAGGCGTTTCAGCCGAAATGCTCATTGAAGCCCGTACCGAATTTATTGACCAGCTCCTACAGAGACTGTGGATCGATTACGGTTTTGGGCAAATTAGCGATGTCGCGCTGGTGGCGGTTGGCGGTTACGGTCGTGGTGAACTTCATCCGCTTTCCGACATCGACCTGCTGATCTTAAGCCGTAAAAAGTTGCCCGACGCGCAGGCGCAAAAAATTGGTGAATTACTGACTCTGTTGTGGGACGTCAAACTGGAGGTTGGGCACAGCGTGCGGACTCTGGAAGAGTGTCTGCTGGAGGGATTATCGGATCTCACCGTCGCCACCAACCTTATCGAAACGCGTCTGCTCATCGGCGATGTCGCGTTATTTCTTGAATTACAGAAACACATCTTCAGCGAAGGGTTCTGGCCGTCAGAAAAATTTTTCGCCGCGAAAGTGGAAGAGCAACACCTGCGCCATCACCGCTATCACGGCACCAGTTACAATCTGGAACCTGACATCAAAAGCAGTCCTGGCGGTCTTCGCGATATTCATACTCTGCAGTGGGTGGCACGCCGTCACTTTGGCGCGACATCGTTAGACGAGATGGTCGGTTTCGGCTTTTTAACGCAGGCGGAACGTGCCGAGCTAAACGAGTGCCTGCATATTCTGTGGCGCATTCGCTTTGCACTCCACCTGGTGGTCAACCGTTACGATAACCGCCTGCTGTTTGACCGCCAGTTAAACGTTGCCCAGCGTCTCAACTACCGTGGCGAAGGTAACGAACCGGTCGAACAGATGATGAAGGATTATTTCCGGGTCACCCGCCGCGTCACTGAACTTAATCAGATGCTGCTGCAACTGTTTGACGAAGCGATCCTCGCACTGTCCGCCGACGAAAAACCGCGCCCCATTGATGACGATTTTCAGTTACGCGGTACGCTGATCGACCTGCGCAGTGAGGATCTGTTTATCCGAGAACCGGAAGCGATCCTGCGGATGTTCTACACCATGGTGCGCAACAGCGCGATCACGGGCATCTATTCCACCACGCTGCGTCATCTTCGCCATGCGCGTCGCCATCTTAATCAGCCACTCTGCTACATCCCGGAAGCGCGATCGCTGTTTCTGAGTATGCTGCGCCATCCTGGCGCCGTCAGCCGTGGTCTGTTGCCGATGCACCGTCACAGCGTGCTGTGGGCCTATATGCCGCAGTGGTCGCACATCGTTGGTCAAATGCAGTTTGACCTGTTCCACGCCTATACCGTGGATGAGCACACCATTCGGGTCATGCTGAAGCTGGAGAGCTTCGCCAAAGAAGAGACGCGTCAGGCGCACCCGCTGTGTGTGGATCTCTGGCCTCGCCTGCGACAACCCGAGCTGATTTTTATCGCCGCGCTGTTTCATGATATCGCCAAAGGTCGCGGCGGCGACCACTCGGTTCTGGGTGCGCAGGACGTGCTTAAATTCGCCGAACTGCACGGTCTGAACTCACGCGAAACGCAACTGGTTGCCTGGCTGGTGCGTCAGCACCTGCTGATGTCTGTCACGGCGCAACGACGGGATATTCAGGATCCGGAAGTGATCAAGCAGTTCGCCGAAGAGATGCAAACAGAACACCGTCTGCGTTTCCTCGCCTGTCTGACGGTAGCCGACATTTGCGCCACCAATGAAACGCTGTGGAATAGCTGGAAGCAGAGCCTGTTGCGTGAACTCTATTTTGCCACCGAGAAACAGCTCCGCCGGGGAATGCAGAATACGCCAGATATGCGCGAGCGTGTGCGTCATCACCAGTTGCAGGCCCTGGCGCTGCTGCGTATGGATAATATTGACGAAGAGGCGCTGCATCACATCTGGTCACGCTGTCGCGCCAACTATTTTGTCCGCCATAGCCCAAATCAACTGGCCTGGCACGCCCGACATTTGTTGCAGCATGACCTCAATAATCCATTAATTCTGCTCAGCCCGCAGGCCACGCGCGGCGGAACCGAAATTTTTATCTGGAGCCCGGACAGACCGTATCTGTTTGCCGCCGTCTGCGCCGAGCTGGACAGGCGCAATCTGAGCGTTCACGACGCACAGATTTTCACCACCCGCGACGGCATGGCGATGGATACGTTTATCGTTCTGGAACCCGATGGCAGCCCGCTTTCGTCGGATCGCCACGAAGCCATCCGTTTTGGGCTGGAGCAGGCGATCACGCAGCGTAGCTGGCAGCCGCCACAGCCGCGTCGACAACCGGCCAAACTCCGCCATTTCACCGTCGAGACTGAGGTGAATTTCCTGCCGACCCATACCGACAGAAAATCGTTCCTGGAATTGATTGCACTCGATCAGCCGGGCCTGTTGGCGCGGGTCGGGCAAATTTTTGCCGATCTGGGAATTTCGCTTCATGGCGCCCGAATTACAACCATTGGTGAGCGAGTAGAAGATTTATTCATAATCGCCACAGCCGACCGGCGTGCGCTTAATAATGAGCTGCAGCAGGAAGTGCATCAACGGTTGACAGAGGCCCTCAATCCAAACGATAAAGTGTAGTGTGTTTATTTATATGGAAAGAGTTTAACAATGCAGCAGTTACAGAACGTTATTGAGTCAGCTTTCGAGCGTCGTGCCGACATCACTCCGGCAAATGTAGATACCGTGACCCGTGAAGCGGTTAATCAGGTCATTTCTCTGCTGGATTCCGGCGTGCTGCGTGTCGCAGAAAAGATTGATGGCCAGTGGGTCACCCATCAGTGGCTGAAGAAAGCGGTACTGCTCTCTTTCCGTATTAACGATAACCAGGTTATCGACGGTGCGGAAAGCCGCTACTTCGATAAAGTGCCGATGAAATTCGCTAACTACGATGAAGCGCGTTTCCAGAAAGAAGGCTTCCGTGTGGTTCCGCCTGCGGCCGTGCGTCAGGGCGCGTTTATCGCTCGCAACACGGTGCTGATGCCATCCTACGTGAACATCGGCGCGTACGTTGACGAAGGCACCATGGTGGATACATGGGCGACCGTTGGCTCCTGCGCGCAGATCGGTAAAAACGTTCACCTGTCTGGCGGCGTGGGCATCGGTGGTGTTCTGGAGCCACTGCAGGCTAACCCAACCATCATCGAAGACAACTGCTTTATCGGCGCGCGTTCAGAAGTCGTTGAAGGGGTGATCGTGGAAGAAGGTTCCGTGATCTCCATGGGCGTATACATCGGTCAAAGCACCCGTATTTACGATCGCGAAACCGGTGAAGTGCATTACGGCCGCGTTCCGGCGGGCTCGGTAGTGGTTTCCGGCAACCTCCCGTCCAAAGATGGGAAATACAGCCTGTACTGTGCCGTGATTGTGAAAAAGGTGGATGCGAAAACCCGCGGTAAAGTGGGTATCAACGAGCTACTGCGCACTATCGACTAATCATGATTAAAAAAAGCGGGGGCAACCCCGCTTTTTTTATATCTTCTGGTGGCGGAAAAAGAACTTTTCGTTAATTATTCAAAGGTTATGTTGAGATTAAGGGTACCGCTATGTACGACAATCTGAAAAGTCTGGGCATTACCAATCCTGAAGAAATCGATCGTTACAGCCTGCGGCAAGAAGCCAACAACGATATCCTGAAAATCTATTTCCAGAAGGATAAAGGCGAATTTTTTGCCAAGAGCGTTAAGTTTAAATATCCTCGCCAGCGCAAAACGGTTGTCGCTGATGGTGTGGGTCAAGGGTATAAAGAAGTGCAGGAGATCAGCCCGAATCTTCGCTATGTGATCGACGAGCTGGATCAGATCTGCCAGCGTGACCGCACCGAAGTCGATCTTAAGCGTAAGATCCTCGACGATTTACGCCATCTGGAATCGGTCGTGACCAATAAGATCAGCGAGATTGAAGCCGATCTTGAGAAGTTGACACGCAAATAATGCGGTTTGTTGCCGGGTGGCGGCTTCGCCTTACCCGGCCTACAAAACAATCCCGCCTACCGTTGTTCATCCAGTTGCAATGCCACATACAGCAATAACCGATCGTCAAAATTCCCCAAATCCAGCCCGGTTAATTCAGAGATTCGGTTCAGGCGATACTCCAGGGTATTACGGTGGATAAATAACGCTTTTGACGTCGCCAGCGGCTGTACGTTGTGGCGAAACCACGCGGCCAGTGTCCGGCGCAATAATCCGTTGTTATCCATGGCTTTCAGTCGTGCTAACGGCCTCGCCAGCTCATTGGCTTGCCAGCCGCCGCGTAAACTGTCCAGCAGCACCGGTAACATCAGATCCTGGTAAAAGTAACCGCGACTTTCCGGCATCCGCTGTTTCCCCACCATCAGGGTCGTGCGGGCGGTACGGTACGAGCGGGCAATGCTGCCAGGGCCGGTAAAATAGTTGCCCAGCGCGACGCGAAAACGCAGATGCCCATTCTCTTTCATCCGCGCAATAAGCTGTTCAACACGTCTTCGGTGATCTTCCGCATCCCAGCGACCAAACGGATTTAGCGCAGGTTTCAGCACCACCATTTCGGTGAGTGACACAATCGCCACCAGGTTATTCCGCTCTGGGGTGGTCAGCGCATTCTGTAACTGCTGTAGCTCCGCCATGGCGCTATCGACGCCAAGCTGGCCGCTGTCGACTTCCACCACGGCGACCACCCGCGGTTGGTTCAAATCGATTCCCAGACGCTGCGCCCACTCGGTCAGCGCTGGCGTATTTTCTTCTGCCTGAATCAGGTTCATGACCAGCTCTTCGCGTAGACGACTGTCTTGCGCCAACAGGTGCATCAGGCGTGACTGCTCAAGCATCATTTCGGCGGTCATACACACCAGTTCGCCGTATTTACGCAAGTGCTCAGGTTGTCCCGTCAGGCCAATGACCCCAACGATCTCCCCCTCAAGTCGTAGCGGCAGGTTTATCCCCTGGCGCACGCCGTGCAGATGCCGGGCCACCGCATCATCGATATCAACCACACGCCCTTGCGACAACACCAGCAATGCACCTTCGTGCAATTCACCAATACGTTCGCGATCGCCGCTGCCGATAATGCGCCCACGGGCATCCATTACGTTGATATTGGTATCAATGATGCGCATGGTTCGTGACACGATATCCTGTGCCATTTTGGTATCAAGATGCCAGCCAGCCATAAACCCTCCTGTGAGCGGAACTCAAGCATAGGGAAGATGTTAGCCTGCAACATTGTGCAAATGCACAAACTGACGGGAAGATGTATGGAGTTGTGGGAAACTTCACAAAACGGGGAAGAACCCTTTCCCCTGCGGGGAAAGGGTTTTGCGAGAGATTACTGCATCAGCAGGTAGATGGAGCTATCGCCACGCTGAATGTTCAGCGCCAGCACAGACGGTTTGCTGTCGAGGATTTTACGCAGTTCAGCGATGTTTTTAATCGCCTGCTGGTTTGCCCCAACGATCACGTCCCCTTTCTTCAGGCCAATCACGGCAGCCGGAGAATTGGCTTTGACGTTATTCACGACAACGCCCTTATCCTGGCCTTTATTGCTCATCTCAGCACCTTCAATACCGCTGAAGATGGTGCTGGAATCGACCTGATTCTGGCTGCTTTGCTGCAGTTCCAGGCTTACCGTCACAGGCTTGCCTTCGCGCAGCAGACCCAGGCTGATTTTGCTGCCAATCGGCATCGTTCCGACCTGAGCGCGCAGTGCGGCAAAGCTGCTGATCGGTTTACCGTTCAGAGACGTAATGACGTCACCCGCTTTAATGCCCGCTTTCGCCGCCGACGAGTTCGGCAACACCTGGCTTACGAATGCGCCGCGCTGTGCATCGACTTTCATTGCTTTCGCCAGCTCAGAACTCAGTTCGGTTCCCAAAATCCCCAGCTCGCCGCGTTTTACCTGACCGTACTCGACCATCTGGGCCGTCAGGTTTTTCACCATGTTGCTTGGGATGGCAAAACCGATACCGATATTGCCGCCGTCCGGCGCAAGAATCGCGGTGTTAATACCGATCAGTTCGCCGTTCAGGTTCACCAGCGCCCCACCGGAGTTACCCCGGTTGATGGCGGCGTCAGTCTGGATAAAGTTTTCATAGTTCTCTGCGTTCAGACCGCTACGGCCCAGCGCCGAAACAATACCGGACGTCACCGTCTCGCCCAGACCGAACGGGTTACCGATGGCAACGGTATAATCCCCGACGCGCAGCGCATCAGAGTCCGCCAGCTTAATCGCCGTCAGATTTTTCGGATCCTGAATCTGGATCAGCGCAATATCGGAGCGCGGATCTTTACCGACAACCTTCGCATCGAACTTACGGCCATCGCTCAGTTGCACTTTGATAACGCTGGCTTTGTCGACCACGTGGTTGTTGGTCACAACATAGCCTTTTGCAGCGTCAATGATGACACCGGAGCCCAGCGCCATGAATTTTTGTTGCTGACCGCCGCCGTTATCGCCGCCCTGCTGCATCCCGCCCTGACAGAAAGGCGAGCTCTGGAATGGCGAACCATCCTGACAGAACGGAGAATCTTCACCGAAAAACTGCTGGAAGTTCCGCGGCATACGCGGCGTATTCACCGTCGTGCTGCCTTCCACGTTAATACTCACCACCGATGGCATCACTTTTTCGAGCATCGGCGCCAGACTTGGCATCTGCTGGGCTGTTGTTGCTGAAGACGCCGTCTCAGCCGCCGTTGCAGACAGGGGGGACAACGCCAAACCTAAACTCAGAGCCAGTGCACTCATTGCTAATGTGGTTTTTTTCATGTGTTTCGATCTCGATTAACAGATAACGCAAAATTGCTGTGTACATCAGATTCGTTTTATAGCGCGAAGTTCCGGTATAAAGTTTCTGGAAACGGTAAAAATTTATTGTTCATCTTTACAAAAGGTTGAATATTATTCAACCGCCATCAACCGGCGATATTCATCCCAGGCATACAAATCGGTCATCCCGCTGATATAGTCCTGGATCAGGCGGCAGCGATAATAATATTCCAGCGTGGCGTATTCAGGTGAATCTAAGGTTAATTTGCCCACCACTTCAATATAGGCCAGGCGGTGGCGTGTAGAGAGCTTCTGGAATAGCCTGGACTCAATAGGAAAACGCTTCAGTCGTTCGTTCTCAACCAGCTCAGAAAAATCTACTCGCGACATTTTTAGTAGCGGCTGATAAATCTCCAGCAAACCGCTGATCACCCGATAGCCTTGTAATTCCAGTTGTTCAACATCCGGGTGGCTGAACACGTGTTTTATCGCGACATTTTTATATAATTCAAGCAACTGGCTGAAGCTACTGGCATCTTCCAGCAAGGCGTGATTGAAATTACCGTCAAAGATTTGCGGCAAATTATCAATAAAGCGTTGGGCTGCATACGGCACCAGTTTATTAAGTGTATTCACGCGTAAATACATAAAAAATTGGTCTTCCGTACTGCGACTTAATGAATTGGCGCGCGATTTCTCCCAGGCATTCTCAACCACCTGCGTGAACAGTGAGCCTTTTTCATGATGCCCCCAGGCTTCATAAAGATGATGATAAAGCTGCTCCACGCTGAAGATTCTTTTCTCAACGGCATCCTCAAGATCGGCCACACAATATGATATGTCGTCAGCCGCTTCCATAATCCACGCCAATGGATATCGGCTGTAAGGTGCCATTTCAAGCTCTTTACGTAACCGCTCAATATAAGGCTCTTCAGAAAGATAGTAGCCCGGCTTTTTCATTAAATAGGTATGCGAGGAAGGTGTTTCACCCCGCCACCAGGCCGGTCGCGTATATTTTAAAATACCGCCCACCTGCGCCCAGGTCAGATTCATTCGCATCAATGTATGAACCAGACGTATCCCCTGCGCATTCCCTTCAAACTGACATAAGTCCTGGCGCACTTTACGACGAAGATGATTCACTGACTCCTCACCCTCACGCAATCGCAGCGCCGCAACGACACAACGATCGTCACTGAGTGGCTGGCTTTCCGCATCTGCCGGGAACAACCGCTGGCGAAACCAGTCGTTAATCGCCGCCTCGCCAAAATGGCCAAACGGCGGATTGCCGATATCATGCATCAGGCAGGACATCTCCACGATGCTTTCAAAAGGGCCGGTCAACTCATCAAGGCCGTACTTCTCTAACAGTTTCAGCTCTTTAAGGCGACTCAGTATCTCTTTGGCGATATAGCGCCCAACCTGCTGCACTTCCATAGAGTGCGTCAGACGCGTCCGCACCGCCGCATTGCGCTCAAGGGGAAACACCTGCGTTTTCTGTTGCAGACGGCGAATCGCGGGAGAATTGATGATCCGACCACGATCGCTCTCAAAGATCCGTAGAATTTCATGTTCAGACTTCGTGCCCTGCGGTGAGCGATAACGACGGTGCCAGTTAATTTTATTTCGGAAATCGACCTGTGCCATGTTCTCTCCCGCCTGAGCAATGCGCTTCACCTTAAGCGCATGATAGACTATGCCCTCAAATCTGGCTTATCGCGAGTAAATCTATGAAAATCGGCATCATTGGTGCAATGGAAGAAGAAGTTACGCTGCTGCGTGACAAAATCGAAAACCGTCAGACAATTACCCTTGGCGGTTGTGAAATTTACACCGGCCAACTGAACGGAACCGAGGTTGCGCTACTGAAATCAGGCATCGGTAAAGTCGCGGCTGCGCTGGGCGCAACCCTGCTTCTCGAGCGCTGCAAGCCGGATGTCATTGTTAACACGGGCTCTGCGGGCGGCCTGGCGCCGACGCTGAAAGTCGGTGACATCGTGGTTTCTGACGAAGCGCGTTATCACGATGCCGACGTCACCGCGTTTGGTTATGAATTTGGTCAGCTTCCGGGCTGCCCGGCGGGTTTTAAAGCGGATGACAAACTGGTCGCTGCTGCCGAATCCTGCATTGCAGAACTGAACCTGAATGCGGTTCGCGGGTTGATCGTCAGTGGTGACGCCTTCATCAATGGCTCAGTCAGTCTGGCGAGGATCCGTCATAACTTCCCGAACGCGATTGCCGTGGAGATGGAAGCGACGGCTATCGCGCACGTTTGCCATAACTTTAAGGTGCCTTTTGTGGTGGTTCGCGCCATTTCTGACGTGGCGGATCAGCAGTCTCACCTCAGCTTTGACGAGTTCCTGGTAGTTGCCGCCAAACAGTCCAGCCTGATGGTGGAAACGCTGGTCCAGAAACTGGCACATGGCTAAATCATTATCCAGGGCGCTGGCCGCCCTGCTTCTCATTGTTCCGGTGTGGCTGTCTGCCGCGCCGCGCGTCGTTTCTCTTTCCCCCGCTAATACCGAACTCGCCTTTGCCGCAGGCATTACCCCCGTTGGCGTCAGTAGTTATTCCGACTATCCCCCGGAAGCGAAAAACATCGATGAGGTTTCCACCTGGCAAGGGATGAATCTGGAACGGATTGTGGCGCTAAAGCCCGATCTGGTTATCGCCTGGCGTGGCGGGAATTCAGAGCGGCAGGTCAATCAACTGACCTCTCTGGGCATCAACGTCATCTGGATAGACGCGGAAACCATCGAGCAGGTCGCTGGCGCTTTACAACAGTTGGCGGCCTGGAGCCCCGATCCCGAGAAAGCCAATCGTGCGGCGCAAACCTTGTTGGATGAGTATGCTCAGCTAAAATCTCAGTATGCAGAGAAACCGAAAAAGCGGGTGTTTCTCCAGTTTGGCATCAATCCGCCCTTTACCAGCGGAAAAAACTCGATTCAGAACCAGGTTATTGAGCTTTGTGGCGGAGAAAATGTCTTTGCCGATAGTCGGGTTCCCTGGCCGCAGGTGAGTCGCGAACAGGTGCTGGCAAGGGCTCCCCAGGCGATCGTCGTCGCAGGAGATTCGGGCGAAATTCTCAAAATCAAACAATACTGGGGAAATCAGCTAAAAATTCCGGTTATTCCACTCACCAGTGACTGGTTTGAACGCGCAAGCCCGCGTATTATCCTCGCCGCAAAACAACTCTGTAATGCGCTTTCACAAGTGAAATAGAGCCAGGCCCCGCCAGGCTCTCCGTGGGGATTCGACGATGCTCGTCTATTGGCTCGATATTGTAGGCACAGCGGTATTTGCTATCTCCGGCGTATTACTGGCCGGAAAACTGCGCATGGACCCTTTTGGCGTTCTGGTTCTTGGCGTTGTCACGGCCGTAGGCGGGGGAACCATTCGCGATATGGCGCTGGATAACGGGCCGGTATTTTGGGTAAAAGATCCCACCGACCTGGTGGTGGCGATGATCACCAGTATGCTCACCATTGTACTGGTGCGTCAGCCCAGAAGACTGCCTAAATGGATGCTCCCGGTGTTGGATGCCGTTGGCCTGGCGGTGTTTGTCGGTATCGGCGTGAATAAAGCCTTTATTGCGGGAAGCGGCCCACTGGTTGCCATCTGTATGGGCGTGATTACCGGCGTCGGCGGCGGGATTATTCGTGATGTGTTAGCCCGCGAAGTCCCCATGATTTTGCGGACCGAAATTTATGCAACGGCCTGTATCATCGGCGGTATTGTGCATGCTACTGCGTATTATACGTTTGAAATTCCACTGGAGACGTCCAGCATGTTGGGGATGGTCGTGACGTTGCTCATTCGGCTTGCCGCCATTCGCTGGCATCTGAAGTTGCCGACCTTTGCACTGGATGATCGCACCCGATAGCAAAAAGCCGTGTCCATGACACGGCTTTTTCATGTTCAGTACAATCAGATACTGAAGGACGAGCCACACCCGCAGGTGCTTTTTGCGTTCGGGTTGGTCACGACGAAACGAGAACCTTCCAGACCTTCGGTGTAGTCAACGGATCCGCCCACCAGATACTGCAGGCTCATCGGATCGACAACCAGACCGACGCCCTGTTTCTCAATGGTCATATCGCCATCATTCACCTGATCATCAAAGGTGAAACCGTACTGGAAACCGCTGCAACCACCACCGGTGATATACACACGTAATTTCAGATTCGGGTTATCTTCATCAGCGATCAGGCTTTTTACTTTATTGGCTGCTGCTTCAGTAAATTGCAGTGGCAGCGCTACGTCATCACTCATTTTTTGCTCCAAACGACATTGGCAATTGGGCAAATTCTAACCCAATACTCTTGTCATTATCTAATACCCTGGTATTTCGTTCAAGTATTCTCGCCCGCGGTAACGCCCTGGCTTTTTGCCGCCTGCTCTGCATCCTGCTTTGCCAGTGTGCGGGCAAGGATTGTAGAGTATAGCGGCTTTCCGCCCATAAATTGCGCTAACAGTGTTGCGCCAAGACAGGTAATAATCATTGGCAAAATGAGCTGATAGTTATCGGTCATTTCCAGCACCAGCACAATCCCCGTCAACGGCGCACGCACAGATGCCGCCAGCAGGGCTCCCATTCCGGCAATCGCGAACGTTCCCGCCTCAAGATGATACTGCGGGAAAAAGACCGCTGCCGCCATGCCAAACGCGGTGCCCAGTAACGTCCCCAACGCCAGCATTGGCGCAAAAATACCGCCAGGCGCACCGGAGGAAAAACAAAGTAACGTGGTAATGACCCGGGCGATAAAAATAAACAGCAGGAGTCCAACGCCGAAGTTGCCGGCGGCAGCAATGGGGATCAGGTTAAATCCTCCGCCAGCCGCCTCCGGTTTAATCAACCCGAGAATCCCGCACAGCCCGCCGATAACGCCGCCCATCAATACCCATTTTTTGATATCGCCGCCATGAAAGCGTTGGAACATATCCTGAGTACGCAGCACCAGGGTATTGAAGACCGGCCCCACGCAGCCAAAGACCATTCCGAGGATCAAATAGAGCCACAGGGTGTTAACCGGCGCATTCGACAGTTTCCCCACCTCAATGATCGGTGATTCACCGTTGAAGATCCGAAACACGATGCTGGACATGATAACTCCGGTGAACACCGCCTTGATCGAAATAAGGTTGTAACGAAACTGCGGACGCATCTCTTCAAGAATGAATAAAATGCCCGCCAACGGCGCGTTAAAAGCAGCAGAAAGCCCCGCAGCCGCACCGGTTGCCAGTAACGTGTGGCGCGCTTCGGCGCTGCGCATACGAAACACATCCAGCACCATGCGACCAATATTACCGCCGATCTGCACCGTGGGCCCTTCGCGTCCAAGCACCATGCCTGCGCCGAGCGTCCCCATACCGCCCACAAACTTAACGGGAAGTACGCGCCACCAACGTACGGGACGCAGATCTTCCAGAGCGCCTTCAATTTCGGGGATACCCGACCCACCGGCCTCTGGCGCAAATTTACGCACCAGAAAATAACCGACCATCGCAAGCCCAGCAGAGAGAATAAAGGCCAGCGGCCAGACCAACAGCGCATGGTCTGCGACATGGGCTAATGAACCGAGGCGCTGGTTCTGAACCCAGGTCACCGCTTTTTCGAATGCCACGCCAACCAACCCAGTGACAGTACCGACAACGGCTGCCATCAACAAAATCGCCAGCGGCGTTTTATCGCGTTCAACGAGTCGGCGGATCAGATCCCTGCGCCGTAAGCGCAAAACGTGCTGTGCTTCAAAAGAGGGAGTGTCTGTTTTCATTGGATGATCATTAATTGGTAATACAAATGCAGAGACGGCATTCTACTCGTCTCTTCAGTGAAAATCCCCTGTAAATCGTGTTGTTTCAAATGCGGATAACTTTACTTAGAATAGCGGGCATTCACTTTTTCTACGAACCAGGAACCCATCCATGAGTAAGTCTGAAAACCTCTACAGCGCAGCACGCGAGCTCATCCCCGGCGGCGTTAACTCCCCTGTTCGCGCCTTTACTGGCGTGGGGGGAACGCCGCTGTTTATCGAAAAAGCAGACGGCGCGTATCTGTATGATGTCGATGGCAAAGCCTACATTGATTACGTCGGTTCCTGGGGACCGATGGTGCTGGGTCACAACCATCCGGCTATCCGTAACGCGGTGATTGAAGCTGCCGAACGGGGTCTGAGTTTCGGCGCACCTACCGAGATGGAAGTGAAGATGGCGGAACTGGTCACCAATCTGGTGCCGACCATGGATATGGTACGTATGGTGAACTCAGGTACCGAAGCCACCATGAGCGCCATCCGCCTGGCGCGCGGCTTTACGGGCCGCGACAAGATCATCAAATTTGAAGGCTGCTACCACGGTCACGCCGACTGCCTGCTGGTTAAAGCCGGTTCCGGCGCACTGACGCTGGGTCAACCGAATTCTCCGGGCGTACCGGCAGATTTCGCGAAACATACCCTGACCTGTACTTACAACGATCTGGACTCGGTTCGCGCGGCATTCGAACAGTATCCGCAGGAGATTGCCTGCATCATCGTTGAGCCCGTCGCAGGTAACATGAACTGCATCCCGCCGCTGCCGGAATTCCTGCCAGGCCTGCGCGCGTTGTGCGACGAATTTGGCGCACTGCTGATTATCGACGAAGTGATGACCGGTTTCCGTGTCGCGCTGGCTGGCGCACAGGATTACTACGGTGTAACGCCGGATCTGACATGCCTGGGCAAAATCATCGGCGGCGGTATGCCTGTCGGCGCTTTCGGCGGTCGCCGCGACGTGATGGATGCGCTGGCGCCGACCGGCCCGGTTTACCAGGCGGGAACGCTTTCCGGTAACCCTATCGCGATGGCAGCCGGTTTTGCCTGCCTGACCGAAGTCGCCCAGCCGGGGATCCATGAAACGCTGAATGAGCTGACCACGCGACTGTCTGAAGGTCTGCTGGAAGCGGCGCAGGAGGCGGGAATTCCGCTGGTGATGAACCATGTTGGCGGCATGTTCGGGCTATTCTTCACCGATGCCGAGTCCGTGACCTGCTACCAGGATGTGATGGCGTGTGATGTGGAGCGCTTTAAGCGTTTCTTCCATCTGATGCTGGATGAAGGCGTTTATCTGGCGCCGTCAGCGTTTGAAGCGGGCTTTATGTCCGTGGCGCACAGCGTGGACGATATCAATAACACCATCGACGCCGCACGTCGGGTGTTCGCGAAGCTGTAAAATACGAGATTACGTAGTGTAGGCCGGGTAAGGCGTGAGCCGCACCCGGCTTTTTTTTGCCTGATGGCGCTAACGCTTATCAGGCCTACATGTAAAAAACCATTTTACCGACTCTGCTTACGTAACAGATAGATAAAGTACGGCGCACCTATAAACGTCGACAGTAATCCCGCCGGGATCTGATACGGGAACAGTACCATTCTGCCACACCAGTCAGCGAAGACTAACAGCACGCCCCCCGCCAGCGCCGACATTATCATATGCGGCATCGTTCGACGAAAACCTAACATCCGCGCAATATGCGGCGCCATCAATCCGACAAAGCTCAGCGGGCCAATGGTCATCGTCGCCGTCGCCGTCAGACACGCGGCCAACATCAGCAGGCCAATGCGCGAAGGCGTCAGCGCCATCCCCACAGCCCGTGCGGTATCACCGCCTAACGGTAAGATGGTCAGCCAACGACGACACAGCGGTGTTATCGCCAACAAAATCACCATCACTATCCCGGTATGCAGCACTTGCTCACCCGAGGCGTTATAGGTCGAACCCGAGATCCAGGTTAACACTTCCGCCATTCGCGGATCGCCGCTTGCCTGCAACATCATCAATAGCATGGTGAATGCGGTACTGAGCGCCATCCCCGCCAGTAACATACGGTGCGGAGAAAACCCGCCGCGCCCGGCGGCGATCATAATGATCAGCAACGTCACTGCCGCGCCAACACTCCCGGCAGGCAGTAGCCAGCCGAACGCATTTCCCGGAACCAGAAACAGCATTAATACCACGCCAAACGCCGCACCAGAGCTTATCCCCAACACTTCCGGGCTCGCCATCGGGTTGCCGGTCAGGCGTTGAATAATGCACCCGGCGACCGCCAGCATCACACCAGCAATCATGGCGGCCAGAATACGTGGCCAGCGCCAGGGCATTAACTCATCCAGCATTGCGCCGCTGGCCCACGTCCAGCCGTGCACATCACGCCCTAGCGAAAGCGCCACCATCACCACCGCCAGCAGCAGCACGCCACCCGCCAGCGCAAAACCCAGCACATGCTGTCGTTCGGCTGCAACCCTGTCATTCGCATTCATCGCCGGCATACTCATACTGCGCAGGCGCGGCAGCAGCCACAGAAGCAGCGGTGCGCCAATCAACGCCGTTGCCGACCCGGTGGAGACTTCCATCCACACCCGCGTCAACCAGAGAATGATTTGATCGGAAAGCCAGAGGATCAGCGCCCCAATCAATGGCGCTAACATCAGACGCGCCAGCAGACGCCGCGCGCCGAGCATTTTTGCAAGCAGCGGCGCAAACAGACCGATAAAGCCGATAATCCCCACCGCGTTCACCAGTAGCGCACTGATCACAATCGCCAGTGACAGTACCGCCAGGCGCGCCAGCGACAAGGCCAGTCCCAGATTGCGCGCCACGCCGTCGTCTAACCCCATCAGGGTCATCGGGCGTAACAGCAGCAAAGTGAGCATCGCCCCGCCCAACAACTGTGGCCACAGGCGCTGCACGCCGCCCCAGTCCGTTTGCGTCAGCGTCCCGGAACTCCAGAGAAACATACTTTGCAGTTGATCGTGGTGGAAAAGAACCATCAGTTGATTGATGGCGCCGCAATACAAGCTGACGACCAGCCCGGCGAGAATTAGCGTTACCGGAGACAGACGTTTCCCCCATGCGACGCCAAACACCACGGCACCGACGACACAGGCTCCCGCCAGTGCGGCGAATTGCGTCGTCAATGCACCGGGGAGCGCCCACAGAGTGGTGATGGTGATCCCCAGTTGCGCACCGGTTGCCACACCCAACGTCGTCGGCTCCGCCAGCGGGTTACGTAGCACCTGCTGAAAGAGTACGCCCACCAGACCCAGTCCGGCGCCCACCAGCAAAGAGATAACCAGACGCGGCAGCAAGCTGTAGTGGAACAACATCTGCTCGACCACATCAATATTGGGTGACCACAATGCTTGCAACCACTGGCGACAAGGCAGTGCAATCGTGAAATTAGTCCAGGTGAGTCCAGCGGCGGCAATCAGCAGCACCGCCAGAAATGACGCAGGAAACAGCGCAATACGTTTACTCACGCCTTGCCTCCCAGCGCATTACCCAGAATACGAACAAAACTCATGGTGGAAAGCGTTGCGCCATAGAACCAGACCGCGGGCACCTGCTGAAAACGCCCGGCACGCACAAACGGCATCGCCTGCCACAGCGGTGTGGCGGTCAATGCATCCATCTCACGGTGGTTACCGTGATCAAAGCAGATAACATCAGCGTCTTTATAGGCAGCCAGACGATCGATCCCCACCACGGTGCTTCCCCAAAAATTGGTTTCACCCTGCCAGGCATTACGAATGCCATATTCGTCCAGCACCGGTTGAAAGAGGCAGTTCGGCCCGAAGATCAGCATATGACGCGAATCCAGCAGGCTCGTTATCAGCAACGGCCTCTCCCCGCGCTGCGTAAAGCGTGATTTTTGGCTTTCGATAAAGCTGTCAAACGCCGCCAGATGGCGTTGAGCCGCGGGTTCTACATTGAGAAGTTGCGCCATCTCGGTGAGCGACTGGCGCGCCACCGCTAAGGGATTTTTGCCGTCGCTGAAGTTAAACCCACGTCCCGGCGCAATACGTGCCAGCTTCTCAGGTGAAGGGCCATATCCTGCCGACCAGACCATAAATGAGGGTTTCATTTCGGTCAGCAGTTCCAGATTCGGCTCAGTACGCAGACCCACATCAATCACGGAATCCGGCAACGGCGGTTCGTTGACCCACAAACGGTAGTTAGGCATATCCGCCACGCCGTAAGGCGTAATACCCAGTGCCAGCAGAAGCTCTACCGGTAGCCATTCCAGCGCCACAATACGCTGCAGATCGACCGAGGCGGCGCGCGCCTGCCCCATTTTCCAGAGCAACGGAGAAAGCGCCATCGCGGTTAATAAGCGACGGCGAGAAAGAGGATATAAACCACTCATTAATAAACAAAACTCACAGGTGCAGCGCCCGCAGGGTGCGGTAAAATCCCCATCGGGATGCCGTAAATCTGTTCCAGCGTTTCACCACGCATCAGTTCGGCGGGCGTTCCCTGCGCGATCATTTCACCGCCACGCAGCGCGACCAGATAGTCGCAGTAGCGCGCTGCCATGTTGATATCATGAAGCACGGCAATCACGGTCAGGCCGCGCTGCTGGCTTAAACGGTGCACCAACGCCAGCACATCAACCTGATGCGCAATATCCAGCGCCGAGGTGGGTTCATCAAGCAACAGGCAGCGGCTATCCTGCGCCACCAGCATCGCTATCCATGCCCGTTGACGCTCGCCACCGGAAAGACTGTCCACCAGCCGATGCGCCAACGGTTTTAAACCGACCAGCGCAATGGCTTCTTCTACTTTCTCTCTGTCGGCCACGCCAAAACGCCCCAATGCGCCATGCCACGGATAACGCCCAATCGCGACAAGTTCACGCACCGTCATCCCTTCAGCCTGCGGCAACTGCTGGGGCAGGTAAGCGACTTTGCGCGCAAACGCTTTGCTGCTCCAGTTTTCCAGCGGCTGACCGTCCAACAAAATCTCACCTTCCGAAGGCGGCTGATGTCGCCCAAGCATTTTCAGCAGGGTGGATTTACCTGAGCCGTTATGCCCGATAAGTCCGGTCACTTTGCCGACTGGAAAGGTCAGAGAGAGAGGATGCAGCAGCGTGCGTCCAGGCACGCGAAAGGAGACTTTGCGCAACGCAAACGTCGTGTCGGAATGGGTTGTGTTTTCCTGCATAGCGGCCAACTTGTATAGCGGGCACGGAAAACCGTGCCCTAAGAGAAATTAGAAACGGAAGGTTGCGGTTGCAACAACCTGACGTTCCGCGCCCCAGAAGCAACCATACGTGTTGAAGCAACTGGCGACGTATTCACGATCAAGCAGGTTGTTAACGTGGAGCGCCACGTTGGAACCCGCCATACCCACGCGAGCCAGATCGTAGCGTACTAACGCATCCATAACGGCATAACTTCCCACTTTAAAGGAGTTTGCCGGGTCACCATAGCTTGAGCTACTAAAACGTCCCCCGGTACCCAGCGTCAGACCCGACAATGCGCCATCATAAAAGGTGTAATCCCCCCACAGTGACGCCATATGTTCCGGCACCTGTGCAGGCGTGTTGCCTTTGTATTTGGTGTCCGTCGTGTATTCAACATCGGTATAGGTGTATGAACCGACGATGTTAACACTCGCCGACAGCGCCGCTTTCGCTTCGATCTCAACGCCACGCGCGCGGATCTCACCACCGTCAACCGAGAAGAATGACCCCGAAGGATCCGCCATCAGGTTGTTGGTTTTGGTCAGTTGATACAGAGCGCCGGTAATCACGATCGGGCGATCTTTCGGCACATACTTCACACCGACTTCGTACTGCTTGCCTTTCGAAGGAGCAAACAAATTACCCTGCGCATCGGTCTGTGAAGACGGTTCAAACGATTCGCTATAGCTGAAGTACGGTGACACCCCGTTATCAAACAGGTAGTTTACACCGCCACGCCAGGTGAACTGGGTGTCATCACGCTCTGAGGTCGTACCGGAAACGCGGTTAAACGACTCCTGATCGGCCCAGTCATAACGACCGCCCAATGTTACCAGAACTTTATCCCACTGCGCCTGATCCTGGATATACAAACCCGTCTGTTTCTGTTTGTTCAGAACCTGATAAGGCCCAGAGGTCGCCGGATCTTTCGAATTAAAATCGAAATCGCCGTTCACTGGATTGTACAAGTCCAGCAGCGGAACCGAGTCGTCATAACCAAACCAGGAGTTGATGTCATTACGCATACGCATAAAGTCAACGCCAGTCAGCAGGACATGGTCGACGTCGCCGGTTGCAAAATTACTCTGCAACTGGGTATCCACAGCGAAGTTCTGTAATTTTTCATCATCAACAACATACTTACGCGCGAGGTAGTGGCCTTTGTCTGCCGGTGCCAGCGCTGCACATTGTTTGCTGCCCGCGTTCGCCGGGTCGGTGCAAACGCCATAGCCGTAAACGCTGTTTTGCGAGGTTTTATTTTCCGCAAAGCGCAGGTTCTGACGCACGGTAAAGGTGTCGTTAAACTCGTGATCGAAGCTGTAGCCCACCATTTTCTCGTTACGAGAGTAGGTATTGTTGTCAGCACCTTCGTTGAAATCGGTAGACAGACGCTTACCGTTCGGCAATTCAGACACCGTTCCCTCTTTTGGCAACCAGCCGTAATAACCTGTTTCCGGTTCGTTCTGGAAGTAAGAGAGGAAGGTGAAGTTGGTCTTGTCATCCGGACGCCAGGAGAAAGACGGCGCGATGGTATAGCGCTGCTCTTCTGCGCCCTGCTGCTGCGCATCGGCGGAACGCGCCAGGCCAGTTAAACGATAGGAGTAAACGCCATCGTCATCCAGCGCATCGCTGAAGTCAAACCCGGTCTGGAACAGGTTGTCGGTGCCCATTTTGAACTGAACTTCTTTCAGGGGCTCCGTGGTTGGACGCTTGCTGACCATGTTCAGTAAGCCGCCCGGGTTGCTCTTTCCGTACAGAACGGAAACCGGACCGCGCATCACTTCCGCGCGCTCCAGCATATAGGGGTCGATCACAGCATCGTTGTAGAAGTTACCCTGCATCTTCAGGCCATTCAGATAGTTATTCTGGCTTTGGCCATCGGCAGCGAAACCGCGGATAATCAGGTAGTCATAGGTGTTGGACGCGCCACGGGTGCCCACGGCAACGCCTGGGGTGTAGCTGAGCGCTTCTTTCACGGATTTCGGCTGGTGCAGCGCCATCTCTTCGGCAGTCACCACGGAAATAGACTGAGGCGTCTTTTCAATCGGGGTATCCGTTTTGGTCGCCGTAGCAGACTGTCGTGCGGCGATGGTGGCTGCGGGCCCCCATGCGCTTTCTTGCGGAGCAGGTGCGGCAGTAACAGTAATGGTTTCTTCTTTCGGTTGAACCGCTGCCTGTGCATAGACAGACATGCCGCTAACCGCTGTGGCTACTACGACTGCGATTTTACGCAGCGAGTAGGTTGGCTGAGCAGTTTTGAAACGCGCCATTGGTATATCTCTGATAAAAGTGAATGATAACGTAAACGAGAATTATTATTATGCCGGGGCATAATATTCGAAATACTGGCGAGATCGCAAGCGCTACGCGACCCTAAGAAAACTGAGGGGTTAAGAAATAACCAGATGAAAAGAAGGGGTTAATAAATCAGGCGATATCGCCTTGCCGTGCGGCAAAGAAAAACCCGCCGAAGCGGGTTTTGAGGGCATCAGTTACTGCCAAACATATCCTTTATCCAGCCTGCAACGCCGTCACCGTCTTTCTTCTCCTGCGACGGTTGCTGCTGCTGTTGCTGTTGCTGTTGCTGTTGCTGCTGCGGTTGAGATGACTGGTCAAACGGATTGCCCGATTGCGGTTGTTGCATCATCTCGCCCTGCTGGCACAGCGCATCAGGATCGGTAGTCCAGACCGGGAGCGTACGCATTCCGCCGCCACACACAAAGTTGCCGTCGTAATCCACGCCCATATCCACAATGTCTTCCGGCGGCGTTAGCACCAGTGGCGTTGGCGTCTGGTTGGCCAGATAACGCTGATAAATCGACATCGCACCGCTGGCGCCGTACAGTTTGGTTGGCTGGTTATTATCACGGCCCACCCAGGTAATCGTGACCTGACTACCGTCAATACCGGCAAACCAGGTGTCCACGTTATTGTTGGTGGTTCCGGTTTTACCGGCCAGATGCAGTCCCGGGTATTTCGCGCCCAACTGACGTCCGGTACCACGCTGTATCACCTGCTGCATAGTCCACAGCGTCATGTAAGCCGCCTGTGCCGGAACCGCGCGTTCCGCCTGCGGGAAGCTCTGATAAAGCACCGAGCCATCTTCAGCAATCACCGAACGTAACGCCGACAACGGCGCACGGTTACCGCCGCTGGCGATCGTCTGGAACGCTTGCGCGACTTCGATTGGCGTCAGGTTCAACGCCCCGAGCAGCATCGCCGGCACCGGATTAAGCTGATCTTTCGGCGCGCCCAGTTTCAGCCAGGTATCGGTGACGGCAGGCAGTCCCAGCGCCATCCCCAGATTGACCGTCGGCACGTTCATTGAACGCGTCAGGGCATCCACCAGCATCACTTTACCGCTCTCGCTGTAGCGACGGTCATCGTTCTGCGGCGACCAGACCTGGCCATTTGGCTGACGCAGCGCAATCGGCGCATCGGCAATCCAGGTATTGAGACGATACAGCTTCGGCTGACTGAGCGCGGTCAGGTAGGTCGCCGGTTTTGCCAGCGAGCCAATGGAACGGCGCGCCTGCATTGCACGGTTATAGCCAGCAAACTGCGGTTCAGCCCCGCCGACCATCGCACGTACTTCGCCACTGAAGCGGTCAACCACCACGATAGCCGTTTCCAGATCGCTCAGTTTGCGCTGTTTCTTCAGTACCGGAATCCCCTCAACGGCGGCTTTCTCTGCGGCATCCTGCGCCACCGAGTCAAACGTCGTGAAGATCTTCACGCCAGAGAGGTCTTTAACCTTGTCGCCCAGCTTTGTCTGTAGCTCCTGGCGCACCATCTGCATGAACGCCGGTTGCGGAGAGATAACCCCACCACGCGGCTGCACGCCCAACGGACGCGCGCTCAGCATTTCGTAAAGTTCCTGGTCAATAATCTGCTGCTGTTGCAGCAGACGTAATACCAGGTTACGACGCTCCAGCGCCAGTTTCGGGTTACGCCACGGGTTGTAGATGGACGCCCCTTTTACCATCCCCACCAGCAAGGCCTGCTGATCAAGACTCAGTTCCTCAACCGGACGACCAAAATAGTACAAACTCGCCAGCGGGAAGCCGCGAATTTCATTGTCGCCACTCTGACCGAGGTACACTTCGTTCATGTACAGTTCGAGAATGCGATCCTTGCTGTAACGCGCATCCATCAGCAGCGCCATGTAGGCTTCGTTGGCTTTACGCCAGTAGGAACGTTCGCTGGAGAGGAAGAGGTTTTTCACCAACTGCTGAGTCAGCGTACTCGCTCCCTGCACCGTACGTCCGGCGGTCAGGTTCGCCAGCACCGCACGTCCGATGGAGTACAGGCTCACCCCATCATGCTCATAGAAGTGGCGGTCTTCGGTCGCCAACAGTGTATCGACCAGCAGATCCGGGAAACCGTTACGCGGTACAAACAGACGCTGTTCACCGTTCGGTGAAGAGAGCATCGTGATCAGACGCGGATCGAGACGGAAGAAACCGAACTGGCGGTTGTTGTCCATGTTCTCGATGGTGTCGAGATGATCGCCATCAAACGTCAAACGCGCCCGTACCTGCCCTTCTTTGCTATCCGGGAAGTCAAACGGGCGACGAATCATCTCAATGCTGTTCGCCTGCACGGTGAACTCGCCAGGGCGCGTCATTTTCGACACCTGGCGATACTGGGTCGCTTCCAGCAACTTCACCATTTCGTTTTTGCTGACCGACATTTCCGGCTCAAGGTTCACCATGCGGCCATAGACCGCCGCTGGCAATTGCCAGACTTTGCCATCAATACGGCTACGGATTTTTTGATCCAGGTAGACGCCGTAAATGGCAATCAGCACCACAAAAACAATCGACAGTTTTAGCAGCAGCCAGACCCAGCCGCGCTTACCACGAGGCTTACCGCCTTTGCCTTTACCCTTACGCGGCATCGGTTCTTCATCCTCATAGTCATCATCATAATCGTCGTCATACTCGTCATCTCTGAGTCGACGACGGCTCACCTTTTGTTTCACCGGACGCGTCGGTTTCCCTTTACGCCCGATTGGCTCGCGGTCATTCCCCGCCATGCTTTTTCTCCGCAACGTTCAGGCGCAAAGGCCTGATTCTCTGTTCTTCCGCCAGAGGACAGAAGAAGAAATCTCTCAATTTTTACTACTCGTGCGCCGGATGGCATCCGGTCTACAAATACTACGAATACTTTTTGGTGCGCCGCGTCGGCGCGGTATTTGCCGGGTCATCCGGCCACACATGTTTGGGATAGCGTCCTTTCATCTCCTTTTGCACCTCACGGTAGGCACCCTGCCAGAACGCGCTTAAATCCCGCGTGATTTGCAGCGGTCGCTGCGCCGGTGATAATAACTCCAGCACCAGCGGAATGCGCCCCTGAGCAATAGTAGGTGTTTGCGCTTCCCCAAACATCTCCTGCATTCTGACGGCCAGCGCAGGCGGGTTATCGTCATGATAGCGAATGGCTATCCGGCTTCCCGTCGGCACAGTGTAATGCGCAGGCAGTTCACTATCCAGACGTTGCAGCATAGACCAGTCCAGTAAACTGCGTAATGCCAGACCCACATTCACAGCCTTCAGCCCACGCAGAGAATGCACACCGGTCATCTGCGGCAGTAACCAGGATTCCAGGCTAGCCAGCAAAGAGGCCTCATCCACGGCAGGCCACGCGTACTCCGGCAGCCATTTTGCCGCGCAGTGCAAACGCAGCCGTAGCTGCTCTGCTTCCGGCGTCCAGTTGAGCACACTTAAGCCTTTATCGCGAATGCCATTCAGCATCGCCTGATGCAGTTCGTCTTCAGAAGGTTTGGCAAGCGGCTGAACTTTTACCGTCAGTTGCCCGATACGCAGCCGTCGTAGCGCTTTCAGCGTGCCCTGCGCGTCATCCCACTCAACCGTATCGGATTGCTGCAAGAGTGCGGGACACGTCTGAATAAGCGCGTCGATCTCCAGCGGTAACGCCAGCAAAATACGCGCATCCGGTGAGGCGCTTCCCTGCAACAAGAGCGGCGCAATCAGCCACTCATGGCGACCCAGCGCGTCATCAGCATCCAGTTTTGCCCCCATCCCATTCGCCAGTTGATAGCGTCCATCCAGCCCGCGTCGACGCGCAATGCGATCGGCAAATGCGCGGGCAAGCAACGGCGCAATCAGACGACTGTCCGGTTCCGTGGCACGCACGTTGAGGCGTTTCAGAAGCTGCTGACTGCGCTGTTGCCAGCCAGGATGATGACGTGAAAATGCGACGCTTAAATCGCAGCTCCCTCCTCGCGGCGGCTCTTCAAGTATCGCCGCAAGCTTCGCCGCCGTTGCGGCTTCACTGCTGTTGCTGGCGCTAACCAGCATCGCCGCCAGTCGGGGATCGTTGCCGAGTGCCGCCATTTTTTGACCCGTTGCGCTCAGGCGATCGCCCTCGAGCGCGTTCAGCATCTGTAGCAGCCGCTTAGCCGCCTGCATATGAAGCGCGGGCGGAAGATCTAACCAGGTGAGCTGGGCGGGATCGTGACATCCCCATTGCAATAGCTCCATCAGTACGCCCGACAGATCGCTTTGCAAAATCTCCGGCTCGCTTTGCGCTGCGGCTCTCTCTGCCTGATCTTTAGGCAGAAGGTGAAGACAGATCCCCGGTTCCAGTCGCCCCGCTCGTCCCGCACGCTGCGTCATGGAAGCCTGGCTGACGCGCTGGGTAATCAGGCGCGTCAGCCCGGTTCGCGCGTCAAAACGCGCCACCCGCTCCTGCGCGCTGTCCACCACCAGACGGATCCCTTCGATCGTTAAACTGGTTTCGGCAATATTGGTTGCCAGCACCACTTTGCGCATTCCGGCGGGCGCCGGCAAAATGGCTTTCCGCTGGTCATCCAACGACAATGCGCCGTAGAGTGGACACAGCAGAACATCGCTCCCCACGCGTGAAGTCAGGTGTTCCTGCACGCGTTGGATCTCCCCAACGCCGGGTAAAAATAGCAGCAACGACCCCGACTCGCTGCGCAGTAAATCCGCCGTGGCAACGGCCACTGCCTCATCAAAACGCAGTTGAGGCGCCAGTGGCTGGTATCGACGTTCGACCGGAAAGGCGCGCCCTTCGGAAACCACCACCGGCGCCTCCGGCAATCGCTGTTGTAAACGGTCGTTATCCAGCGTCGCGGACATGATCAGCAGCTTTAAATCGTCGCGCAGTCCCTGCTGTACGTCTAACAGCAACGCCAGCGCCAGGTCAGCCTGCACGCTGCGCTCGTGAAATTCATCGAGGATAACCATCCCGATGCCGTTAAGCTCCGGATCGCGTTGGATAATTCGGGTCAGCACGCCTTCGGTGACCACTTCAAGTCGCGTTTGCGGCCCCACGCAGCTTTGCGCCCGCATCCGGTAGCCTACCGTTTCGCCGGTTTTTTCGTTCAGAAGTTCCGCCAGTCGTTGTGCCACATTGCGCGCCGCCAGACGGCGTGGTTCCAGCAGGATAATTCGCCCCTGGATGCCTTTATGCGTCAGAAACTGCAGCGGTAGCCAGGTTGATTTCCCGGCACCGGTCGGCGCGCTCAGTAAGACCTGGGGGGCGCTATCAAGGGCAGTGAGCAGTTCAGGCAGTACGGCGGCTACAGGCAACGACGTCACAAATGACTCCAGAGGGTTAACTTTCTTCGCGCTGCATTGTAGCATCGCGTTAATTCATAACCGAGTACCTATCATGACTGAGCCAAAACGGCTGTTCTTTGCGATTGAATTGCCCGGCCCTGTTCGTGAGCAAATTATCGCCTGGCGCGCCGCCCATTTTGCCCCTGAAGTGGGTCGCCCGGTGGCCAGCGCAAATCTGCATCTGACGCTGGCCTTTCTGGGCGAGGTCAGCCCGGAAAAACAACAGGCGTTGTCGCAGCTTGCCGGGCGTATTCGTCAACCGGGGTTTACGCTCAACCTGGATGACGCGGGCCAGTGGCTACGTTCGCGCGTGGTGTGGCTGGGAATGCGCCAGTCGCCACGGGGACTGCTGCAACTGGCCAACATGCTGCGGGCGCAGGCTGCGCGTAGCGGTTGTTATCAGAACCCTCAACCTTTTCATCCGCATATCACCCTGCTGCGCGACGCCAGCCATGCCGTGGCGATTCCACCGCCAGGTTTTTGCTGGTCGTTTCCGGTGACAGAATTTTCCCTTTACGCCTCTTCATTCGAGCGGGGACGTACACGATATACCGCTCTGCAACGCTGGACGCTTGCTGAATAACCAAGGAACTCCGATGAAATTCTCTCCCCCTTTACAGCGCGCGACGTTGATTCAGCGCTATAAGCGTTTTTTAGCCGATGTTGTCACGCCAGACGGAGTCGAATTAACGTTACACTGCCCTAATACAGGGGCAATGACCGGCTGTGCGACAGCAGGCGATACCGTTTGGTATTCGGCGTCAGAAAATACGAAACGAAAATATCCTCATACCTGGGAATTAACCGAAACTCAGTCCGGGGCATTCATTTGCGTTAATACGCTGTGGGCGAACAGATTAACGAAAGAGGCAATAGAAAATAACCACCTGCCGGAATTGTCAGGCTACAGCGTCTTGAAAAGCGAAGTAAAATACGGCGTCGAGCGCAGTCGTATTGATTTTATGTTACAGGCAGATTCCCGACCCGACTGCTATATTGAAGTAAAATCGGTTACGTTGGCGGAAGAAGAGCAGGGTTATTTTCCCGATGCCGTTACTGAACGCGGTCAGAAACATCTTCGGGAATTGATGAGCGTAGCGGCTGCTGGCCATCGCGCGGTGGTGTTATTTGCGGTACTGCACACAGCCATTACACGGTTTTCACCTGCGCGGCATATCGATGCAAAATATGCGCAACTCCTGATAGAAGCACAACAAAAGGGGGTAGAAATTCTGATTTATAAAGCGGAACTTTCTGCCGCAGGCATGACTCTTAAGGAACCGTTGCCCATTACATTGTAGTGGTAAAAACAACTGGTTAGTTAGTATTCTGGCCGCGTGCGCAAATACGCTTTTCCTCACAGGGTTGTCAAGTGGTACGTAGAGATAATTGCTATCCGGAAAAGCATCTGTTATTTATAGCGACCTGATTTTTCCCCCGAACATGGGGATCGATAGTGCGTGTTAAGGAGAAGCAACATGCAAGAAGGGCAAAACCGTAAAACATCGTCCCTGAGTATTCTCGCCATCGCTGGGGTGGAGCCGTACCAGGAGAAGCCGGGCGAAGAGTATATGAACGAAGCCCAGTTGTCGCACTTCAGACGTATTCTGGAAGCATGGCGTAATCAACTTAGGGATGAAGTCGATCGCACTGTAACTCATATGCAGGACGAAGCAGCGAACTTCCCTGATCCGGTTGACCGTGCCGCACAGGAAGAAGAGTTCAGTCTTGAACTGCGTAACCGCGATCGTGAACGCAAACTGATCAAAAAGATCGAGAAAACGCTGAAGAAAGTAGAAGACGAAGATTTCGGCTACTGCGAATCCTGCGGTGTGGAAATTGGTATTCGTCGTCTGGAAGCGCGTCCGACAGCCGATCTGTGCATCGACTGCAAAACGCTGGCTGAAATTCGCGAAAAACAAATGGCGGGTTAATCCCGGCCATTTTTACCACTTTCAATCAAGGCGGGAGTCACTCCCGCCTTATTTTTTTATGTTTCTTAATCCATGACAGAGTCACACTATATTGGCCGCTTCGCCCCTTCCCCTTCCGGCGAGCTACACTTTGGTTCGTTGATCGCTGCGTTGGGCAGCTACCTACGGGCGCGTGCTCAGGACGGCATCTGGCGAGTGCGTATTGAGGACATTGACCCTCCTCGTGAAGTTCCCGGTGCCGCAGACACTATCCTGCGTCAACTGGAACATTACGGTCTGCACTGGGACGGCGACATACTATGGCAATCTCAGCGCCATGAGGCGTATCGGGACGCGCTGGCCTGGCTCTTTGAACAAGGTCTGAGTTACAACTGCACCTGCTCACGTGCCAGAATCCAAAGCCTCGGCGGAGTCTACGACGGCCATTGCCGCACTCTGGCTCATGGGCCAGAACACGCTGCCGTGCGGATTAAACAACAGCATCCCGTGACCCAGTTTTATGATGTGCTGCGCGGGGATATCCAGGCAGACCGTCATCTGGCGCAAGAAGATTTTATTATTCATCGCCGCGACGGCCTGTTTGCCTATAACCTCGCCGTGGTGGTGGACGATCATTTTCAGGGCATTACTGAAATCGTGCGCGGCGCGGACTTAATCGAACCCACCGTTCGACAAATTTCGTTGTACCAACAATTTGGCTGGCAAGCGCCTGACTATATTCATCTTCCGTTGGCGCTCAACGAACAAGGCGCTAAACTCTCCAAGCAGAATCATGCACCTGCGCTGCCGCAAGGCGATCCGCGCCCGGTACTCATTGATGCGTTACGCTTCCTGGGTCAGAACGTCGCGTTAGAATGGCAGGAGATGAATGTGGAAGAATTGCTGCAATATGCGGTGAAGAACTGGACGCTTGCGACAGTGCCTGCATCGTCTATTGTAAATTCGGCGTTCTCAAACGCGTCATGCTGAGCTATGATTAGCCGCTATTTTTTTGTCCTGATTGAAGTTTGACACTACCGAGGTGCACCATTTTTACCCGAGTCGCTAATTTTTGCCGCAAAGTGCTAAGTCGCGAAGAGAGCGAGGCTGAACAGGTCGTCGCCCGTCCTCATATGACGGTAATCCCGCGTGAACAGCACGGAATTTCCCGCAAAGATATCAGTGAAAATGCCCTGAAGGTAATGTACAGGCTCAATAAGGCGGGTTACGAAGCCTGGCTGGTCGGCGGCGGTGTGCGCGATCTTCTGCTCGGCAAAAAGCCGAAAGATTTCGACGTCACGACCAACGCCACGCCCGATCAGGTACGTAAACTGTTTCGCAACTGTCGTCTGGTTGGTCGCCGATTCCGTCTGGCTCACGTTATGTTTGGCCCGGAAATCATCGAAGTCGCCACCTTCCGTGGTCATCATGAAGGCGGCGACACTGACCGCACCACGTCTCAGCGCGGACAAAACGGCATGCTGCTGCGTGACAACATCTTCGGCTCTATTGAAGAAGATGCGCAACGTCGCGATTTCACGATCAACAGCCTCTATTACAGCGTGGCTGATTTTACCGTGCGTGATTATGTCGGCGGCATGAAGGATCTGGAAGACGGCGTGATCCGTCTGATCGGTAATCCGGAAACGCGTTACCGCGAAGATCCCGTACGTATGTTACGTGCTGTCCGTTTTGCGGCCAAACTCGACATGCGCATCAGTCCGGAAACCGCAGAGCCTATTCCACGCCTGGCAACACTGCTCAACGATATTCCTCCTGCGCGTCTGTTTGAAGAATCATTGAAACTTCTGCAGGCGGGTTATGGTTTTGAAACCTATAAAAAACTGTGCGAATACAGCCTGTTCCAGCCGCTGTTCCCGACCATTACGCGCTATTTCACCGAAAACGGCGATAGCCCGATGGAACGCATCATCGCGCAGGTACTGAAGAACACCGACACCCGTATCCACAATGATATGCGCGTCAACCCGGCATTCCTGTTCGCCGCCATGTTCTGGTATCCGTTGCTCGAGATGGCACAGAAAATTGCTCAGGAAAGCGGTCTGGCTTATTACGACGCGTTTGCGCTGGCCATGAATGATGTGCTGGACGAAGCGTGCCGCTCGCTGGCGATCCCCAAACGCCTGACGTCCCTCACGCGTGACATCTGGCAGCTCCAGTTGCGTATGTCGCGCCGCCAGGGTAAACGCGCCTGGAAACTGATGGAACATCCTAAGTTCCGTGCAGCTTACGATTTACTGGCTCTGCGCGCCGAAGTGGAAAACAACACAGAACTGCAACGTCTGGCGCAGTGGTGGGGTGAGTTCCAGGTCTCTGCACCGCCTGAGCAAAAAGGCATGTTGACCGAACTGGATGAAGAACCGGCCGCCCGTCGACGTCATCGCCGCCCACGCAAACGCGCTCCGCGTCGTGAGGGCAGTGCATGACCCTTGCGTATATCGCAATTGGCAGTAATCTGGCCTCTCCGCTGGAGCAGGTTAATGCGGCAATTCAGGCGCTGGGAGAGATCCCGGAAAGCCGGATTGTCGCTCTCTCCTCGTTTTACCGCACCCCGCCGCTGGGGCCGCAGGATCAGCCCGACTATCTGAACGCCGCCGTGGCGCTGGAAACGACGCTTCTGCCGGAAGCGCTGCTGAACCATACCCAACGTATTGAGTTACAGCAGGGACGTGTCCGTAAAGCGGAGCGCTGGGGGCCACGCACGCTGGATCTCGATATCATGTTGTTTGGCGACCAGGTGATAAACACTGAACGTCTGACCATTCCCCACTATGACATGAAAAACCGTGGCTTTATGCTGTGGCCGCTGTTTGAAATTGCGCCTGAGTGTGTGTTTCCAGATGGCATCACATTGCACCAACAACTCACCCTTCTGGCCGCAGAAAAACCTGCTTACTGGTAAATTTAGCGTTCCTCTTACCCTGATCTGCGCACGCGTTAATCATTTCCTTAAAGTAATTGCCCCCCTGACTACGGCTGTTAGAATGCCGGATAATGATACTTTCATGATCCGGAAATGTTATGAAACCGACCACCATCTCGTTACTGCAGAAACACAAACAAGACAAAAAACGCTTCGCCACCATTACCGCGTACGACTACAGCTTCGCCAAACTGTTTGCCGATGAAGGGCTGAATGTGATGCTGGTGGGCGACTCGCTTGGCATGACGGTACAGGGCCATGATTCCACCCTGCCGGTGACCGTCGAGGACATTGCCTATCACACCCGCGCCGTACGTCGTGGCGCACCAAACAGTCTGCTGCTGGCTGATCTGCCGTTTATGGCTTACGCCACGCCAGAACAGGCGTTTGAGAATGCGGCGGTGGTCATGCGCGCGGGCGCAAACATGGTCAAAATCGAGGGCGGCGCGTGGCTGGTGGATACCGTAAAAATGCTGACAGAACGCGCGGTGCCGGTTTGCGGGCATCTGGGGTTAACGCCCCAATCAGTCAATATCTTCGGTGGCTATAAAATTCAGGGGCGCGGCGATGCCGGTCAGGCGCTGTTCGATGATGCGCTGGCACTGGAAGCGGCAGGCGCACAGTTACTGGTGCTGGAGTGCGTTCCGGTTGAGCTGGCGAAGCGGGTAACGGAAGCGCTCTCCATTCCGGTGATCGGTATTGGCGCAGGTAATGTCACCGACGGACAGATCCTCGTGATGCATGATGCGTTTGGCATCACCGGTGGGCATATTCCGAAATTTGCTAAAAATTTCCTGGCAGAAGCGGGCGACATCCGCGCCGCAGTGCGGCAGTATATTGCCGAAGTTGAGTCCGGCGTCTATCCGGGCGAAGAACACAGTTTCCATTAAGCAACGTTTGGATTGTGTAGGCCGGATAAGACGCGTCGCATCGCCGTCCGGCATTCGTGCAGAGATGCCTGCTGGCGCTGCGCTTATCAGGCCTACGGATAATCAGGCCACTAAAGGAGTCCTGTTGTGTTAATTATTGAAACCCTGCCGCTGCTACGTCAGCATATCCGTCGTCTGCGTCAGGAAGGCAAACGTGTTGCACTGGTGCCTACCATGGGCAACCTGCATGATGGCCATATGAAACTGGTTGACGAAGCCAAAACGCACGCCGACGTCGTGGTAGTCAGTATTTTCGTTAACCCGATGCAGTTTGACCGTCCTGACGATCTGGTGCGTTATCCCCGTACGTTGCAAGAAGACTGCGAAAAACTGAACAAGCGCAAAGTCGACCTGGTATTTGCGCCCGCGCCAGACCAAATTTATCCGCACGGTATTGAAGGCCACACCTACGTTGACGTACCGGGCCTCTCCACCATGCTGGAAGGCGCCAGTCGACCAGGCCATTTCCGCGGCGTTTCGACTATCGTCAGCAAGCTGTTCAACCTGGTGCAGCCAGACGTTGCCTGCTTTGGCGAGAAGGATTTTCAGCAACTGGCGCTAATCCGCAAAATGGTTGCCGATATGGGCTACGACATTGAAATCGTGGGCGTTCCTATCATCCGCGCCAAAGACGGTCTGGCCCTGAGCTCCCGCAACGGCTACCTGACGGCTGAACAGCGTAAAATTGCGCCTGGCTTACACAAAGTCATGAATGGCATTGCCGGGAAATTACTGGCCGGAGATCGCGATTGTGAAGAGATGATCGCCATTGCCGAGCAAGAATTGAACGAAAAAGGCTTCCGCGCTGATGATATTCAGATTCGTGACGCCGATACCCTGTTGGAACTCACGGATACCAGCAAACGTGCGGTTATCCTCGTTGCGGCATGGTTAGGTCAGGCGCGTCTGATCGACAATCAGAGCGTTGCATTAACCCAGTAGACAGGGGTTAAAAATCGGGCAATACTGCCTGGAATTTCCTGAAGCTGTTAGAAATATCAGCTTTGTTATCGTTATGGTAGAAAGGTAGACGTTATGATTCGCACTATGTTGCAGGGCAAACTCCATCGCGTGAAAGTGACTCAGGCGGACCTGCATTACGAAGGCTCTTGCGCTATTGACCAGGATTTTCTCGACGCGGCGGGCATTCTTGAAAACGAAGCTATTGATATCTGGAACGTCACCAACGGCAAGCGTTTCTCAACCTATGCAATTGCGGCTGAACGCGGTTCTAAAATTATCTCTGTGAACGGTGCGGCGGCACACTGCGCCAGCGTGGGCGACATTGTGATTATCGCCAGTTTCGTGACCATGTCCGACGAAGAAGCACGTCGCTGGCAGCCAAAAGTGGCCTACTTTGAGGGCGACAACGAAATGAAACGCACGGCGAAGGCGATCCCGGTACAAGTTGCCTGAACAGAGTTACCCCTGCGGCTGATTGCTGATCAGCCGCGACATGGTTTCCAGCGAATCCGTTCTTAAGATGTACAGTCGTTTCAATAAGAACGGATTATCCCCCGGCTTCACCTTCCCTTTCACCGTCGTGACCGCCATATGGAATCCCGCATCATTAGCCGCTTTTACCGCCGTGGCGTTATAGCCGCCAAACGGATAAGAGAGATAAAGCACGTGCGGGTTAAACTGCGCCAGCGCGCGGCGTGAACGTGCAAAATCCATAAAAATGTTGTGATAGCTGCGGCTGAGCAGGATTGGCCGACGATAACCGTCTACCCGATGTAAAAAGTGCGTATGCGACTGGAAATCAAAGGTATCTCTGATCTCCTGCAGTTCTGAAATACTCATAAATTGCAGCGATTTGGGATCCCATTTCTGCGGACGTCCCTTAATACGGGATGAAATAATAAAGGCTGTCGCCTTAAAGCCATACTGCTTCAATACCGGATACGCATAGCGACTGACCGATTTCAGTCCATCATCAAAGGTAATGACCACCGCACGCGCCGGAAGATTCATCTTATTGCGCACATACCCTTCCAGTTGGTACATCGTCAACGTGGTATATCCCAGGTCCCGCAGCCAGGTCATCTGGTTACTAAAAGCACGCACGGATGTCGTCGTCGAGGTATGGCGAAAACGGGTGTTCTCTTCATCGCGTAAAATATGGTGGTAGGTGAGCACGGGGATACCGTGATCGTCCTGCGCGTCCAGCGCGCTGACATAGGCAAGCCGGTTACCTACCCGTATCTGATACCAGGTTTGGTTGAGTCGCCCTTTTAGCTTACTGATAATGGGATAACGTAGGTTTTCTGCGAGTATGCCAAATGGTGCGCTTCCCGCATCCGGCGCATTATAGACGGGCGTATCTTTCCAGGTGACCAGGTTCTGGTTGCTGAGGGGTTTATTGAGATCGCCCAGACCATCTTCGACTTTCTGATGCCCCTGCACCGGCGCCAGGTGGCCTTTATCGATAAACCCGGTGCCGAAACCAAATTTGAATTCGTAATAATCTGCGGCAATGGGTTCAACAGAGATTATCTGCCCGGCCCGAAGCGTTCCCACGTTCTTCATGTTGTTGCCAATCTGCGCCCAGACGGCTGCATCCTCCGTTGTCTGCATATAACGCGCAGGCAACGCAGCGCCAGCCCCCACTGAAACCAGCAGCAACAGAAGAAAAAAAACGTGTTTGATCATGAGAAATAGCCGGGACGAGAACACCCTGCCTATTGTAACAAAACCCTTCTCAATACCAACGGCTAACGCTCATACAAATCATGCAGCAATACAAAAGGGGGATTTTTTTGCTGCTGATGCCAGAGACTCGTCACCTCTGACGTGCCACACCCGACGATTTGATTGCGAAACTCAACGCTGCTCATCGCCTCTCTGGATGAGAGCATTTTTTCCAACAATGGCAGAGTGATGCCGGAAATCACCTCGCACTGAGAGTGTTTATGGCTCAACAATGACGCAACGCGATAAGGCGCAGCGCCAGACGCATCGGTTAAAAAGATCACGCCTTCACCGGAGTCTGTTTGATGCAATGCATCACACAGCATTCGGCTCAACATATTTGCGCTTAATCCGCGCCAGAAATTCACCGCGCGGCATTGCGCCTGCGGGCCGTGTTTCTTTTCCAGGCGATACAGCAGTTCCTCTGCACGATCGTCATGACAGGTAATGACCCAACCTAACATTGCCTACCTCCTTAGCAGACAAGTAGTTTATCAGGGCAATCAATCTGTAATGGTGATAACCGTCAAAGGATCCCCCTCCCAAAACAGGAGGGGAATGTGAAATCAGCTACGTAGCCCACGTCCGCGCTGGATCAAATACCAGCACAGCATGTAGAAAGCGACGGTGAAGATCACCAGTACGCCAAATGTAGTGATTAACGGAACATCATGAATACCGAGGAAACCATAGCGGAAGCCGCTGATCATGTAGACGATCGGGTTCAGATGCGACAGCCCCTGCCAGAACGGCGGCAGCAGCGTCAACGAGTAAAATACCCCGCCGAGATAGGTCAGCGGCGTCAGCACAAACGTGGGGATCAGGCTGATATCATCAAAGGTTTTTGCGAACACGGCATTCAACAATCCGGCCAGCGAAAACAGCACCGACGTCAATGCCAGCGTTAACGCAACAAACAGCCACGAATGAACCTGAAACGGCACAAAGAACAGCGAAATTGCCGTCACCAGCACACCGACGCACAGCCCGCGCGCCACACCACCGCCGACAAATCCGGCAATGATGACATGTGTCGGTACCGGAGCGACCAACAGCTCTTCAATGTTGCGCTGAAATTTGGCGCTAAAAAACGACGACGCAACGTTGGCGTAAGAGTTGGTAATCACCGCCATCATGATAAGACCCGGCACGATAAACTGCATGTAGCTAAAACCATGCATTTCACCTATCCGCGAACCAATCAGGTTGCCAAAAATAATGAAGTAGAGCGTCATGGTAATGACGGGCGGAACCAGCGTTTGTACCCAGATGCGCATAAAGCGATGGATCTCTTTGGCCCAGATGCTTTTCAGCGCGACCCAGTAAAGCTGCATCATGCGCGATCTCCTTGTTTTTCATGAACCAGTGACACAAACAGCTCTTCCAGACGGTTCGCCTTATTGCGCATACTCAGCACCTGAACCCCCTGCTCGCTGAGCTGGCTGAATACGCTGTTGATCCCCTGCTCGCGCAGCACTTCCACTTCCAGCGTCGCGGTATCCACCAGACGATACTGATAGCCTTCAAGTTTCGGCAGCGGGCTTTTTGCCGCCAGATCGAGAATGAACGTTTCTGATTTCAGCTTCGAGAGCAGATTTTTCATCGAGGTGTTTTCCACCAGCTCTCCGTGCTGAATAATCCCGATGTTGCGGCACAGCATTTCCGCTTCTTCCAGATAGTGGGTAGTCAGAATGATCGTGGTGCCTTTGTCGTTTAAATCCTTCAAAAAACCCCACATTGAGCGGCGAAGTTCGATATCAACGCCTGCTGTTGGTTCATCAAGAATTAACAGTTTCGGCTCATGCATAAGCGCACGCGCGATCATCAGACGCCGCTTCATCCCTCCCGACAACATGCGCGCACGTTCGTTACGCTTTTCCCACAAATCGAGCTGTTTTAGATACTTTTCGCTGCGTATAGTGGCTTCATGCCGTTCAACGCCATAGTAACCCGCCTGGTTCACCACGATCTGCTGGACGGTTTCAAACGGGTTGAAGTTAAATTCCTGCGGCACTAAACCCAGTTGGCGTTTGGCATTAACCACATCTTTCGCCAGATCGTATCCGAAGACGCTGACGCGGCCAGACGTTTTGTTTACCAGCGAGCTGATAATGCCGATCGTGGTGGATTTTCCTGCCCCGTTCGGCCCCAGAAGCGCATAAAAATCACCCGCTTCGACTTGTAAATCTATCCCACGCAACGCCTGAACGCCGCCAGGGTAGGTTTTTTTAAGTTGTTGAAGTTCCAGTGCAATGGTCATAAATTTTTACTTACCTTACGTTCCTACACTTTATATGTGGTTTAAATAATCCCGGAGTTGACCTATATTAGCCCAACGCGTTTATTTGGTTACAGGTCGTTAACCTCCATGAAAGACATAGATACACTCATCAGTAACAATGCACTATGGTCAAAAATGCTGGTGGAAGAGGATTCCGGATTTTTTGAGAAACTGGCGCAAGCACAGAAGCCGCGCTTTCTATGGATTGGATGTTCCGACAGTCGCGTTCCCGCAGAACGTTTAACCGGGCTCGAACCGGGCGAATTATTTGTGCACCGTAATGTGGCCAACCTGGTCATCCACACCGACCTCAATTGCCTCTCTGTCGTGCAGTATGCCGTTGATGTCTTAGAAGTTGAACACATTATTATTTGTGGTCACTACGGTTGCGGTGGTGTTCAGGCCGCGGTTGAAAACCCGGAACTGGGGTTGATCGACAACTGGCTGCTACACATCCGTGATATTTGGTTTAAGCATAGCTCTCTGCTGGGTGAAATGCCTCAGGAGCGTCGTATGGATACCCTGTGCGAGCTGAACGTCATGGAACAGGTATATAACCTGGGTCACTCCACCATTATGCAGTCCGCCTGGAAACGCGGTCAGAAAGTGACGATCCACGGTTGGGCGTATGGTATTCACGATGGCCTGCTGCGCGATCTCGACGTGACCGCAACCAGCCGCGAATCCCTTGAACAGCGTTACCGTCAGGGAATTTCCAACCTCAAACAGAAACACATCAACCACAAGTAAGTTCACAATAAAATGCCGGGCGGCGGTGTCGCCTTACCCGGCATCTGGGCCTGGCTTCGCACAGGCCTGATAAGAGAAGCGCCTGTTGGCGCTTCTTTTTTTGATTACTCGTCCAGCAGTACCACTTTCCCGACATACGGCAGATGGCGATAACGCTGTGCGTAATCAATGCCATAACCCACCACAAATTCGTCCGGAATCGCAAAGCCCACGTATTCGACCGGCACGTCCACTTCACGACGAGTCGGTTTATCCAGAAGGGTACAAATCGCCAGTGATTTAGGCCCACGCAGGCTCAGGATTTCACGCACTTTTGACAACGTGTTGCCGGAGTCGATGATGTCTTCGACGATCAGCACATCTTTGCCACGAATATCTTCATCCAGGTCTTTGAGGATTTTAACATCGCGGGTCGTGGACATGCCGCTACCGTAGCTGGAGGCGGTCATAAAATCGACTTCATGAGATACCTGAACTTCACGGCACAGGTCCGCCATAAACATAAATGAACCGCGCAGCAGACCCACCAGCACCATATCACTGCCGCTGTCTTTATAATGCTCAGTAATCTGACGACCCAGTTCAGCAATACGTGCTTTGATCTCCGCTTCGGGGATCATGACTTCTACAGTATGTTTCATATCTCTAACCATATGATTTAAAAACAAATCACTCAATGCCTTCTCGGAATTTCACAGCATCGAAGCGCAAGGCACGCAGTATACCAGCAAAAGTAATGGTTCGCGGCATCCGTTAATAAAGCGCATTTTTTGAATCCGCACACTCTAAAATCAATCAATGCCGCGATCGCCTACGGTGCCTGGGCTATTCCATAGCGCCATCCGGCATTCATTTTTTAAACGGTAAACCCCAGCATCATGCCTGTGTCTTCGTGCTCTAACAGATGACAGTGCGCCATATAAGCATGTTCCTTCGGGGCATCATGCTCAAACTTGACCAACACCTCGCTGACGCCGCCTTCGACGCGTACCGTATCTTTCCAGCCCGTACGATGCGCTGCCGGCGTTTTGCCGTTTTCCGACAGAATGCGGAACTGGGTGCCGTGAATGTGGAACGGATGCAGCATCATGTCACCCTCACCGGAGATGACCCAACGCTCATACTGCCCTTTCGCCGCCGCAAACATCGGCTTATTCATATCAAACGCCTGACCATTGATCTTGTTGGCGTTATGGAAATCAAATTGTCCACCGTGATTCATATGCCCCATGCTGCCATGATTCATGTTGCCGTGATTCATTTTTCCATTACCCATATGCCCCATCATCTGCCCACTTTCCATCCCCGCCATCGCGTGATCACCGTATTTTTGCATCAGCATTTGCATGCCCATCATGTCGAGCATAGGGTCCATGGCGAGTTGCAGTTTGCGTACCGTCAGGCCATCAAGCGACGGTAATGCTGGCATCCGGGTTAGCGTATCCGGCAACGTGCCGGAAGCGGTCACCACCAGCGGCTGGATGTGCATGACCGGATGCGGTTTGTCAAAAGGCGCAACCGCCATTCCCATCTGACTGACCGGCAGAGTCACCAAATCAAACGCGTTGCCATCGCTGATATCCACCATCACTTCGAAGCGTTCCCCCATTAACAAGGGTAGCTCATTCACTTTGACAGGCTCAGCCAGCAATCCGCCGTCGCTGGCGATTACATACAGAGGGCGACCATCGCTGGCGGCGATGTTGAGTGAACGGGCGTTACAGCCATTGAGCAAACGCAGTCGTAGCCAGCCTTTTGGCGCGGCGTGTTGAGGGTAAATCGCCCCGTTGGTCAGCAGCGTGTCGCCAAACCAGCCCACCGCGGCGGTCATCACATCCAGTTGGTAATCTATCTGTCCGTCAGCGGAAAACTGTTTGTCCTGGATTATCACCGGTACATCATCAATGCCCCACTGCGTAGGGAGCAGCAGCTTACGAATATCCTCATCTTCAATAAGCACCAGTCCCGCCAGCCCCATCGCAACCTGACGCCCCGTTTTTCCGTGCTGATGTGGATGGAACCAGCAGGTGGCGGCACGCTGATCGGGCGTGAACATGACGGTGCGCGAACCACCGGGCGGAATAACGCCTTGCGGGCCGCCATCCACTTCACCGGGAATTTCCAGGCCATGCCAGTGTAATGTGGTCTCTTCAGCGAGCTGATTATGAATGTCGACGGTGACGGCTTTCCCCCTGTGCAGTTTTAACGCCGGGCCCAACAAATTACCGTTGTAACCCCAGGTCGTGGCCGTCTTGCCCGCGAAGGTCGATTGCCCGGTCTTGACGATCAACTGTATTTTATTGCGGGCATCGGCGGTTAACAGATCGGGAATCGGTAACGCGGGGCGCGTGGCGGCAAAGGCACTCCGGCTCCACAGCGGCAGTGCAGATGCGACCCCAAGCGCCACAGAATATTTTAAGAAATCACGACGTTGCATTTTCACTTCCTTATTCTCAGCAGGCGGGACACAGCCTAAAACTTGAGCATAGACCCTCCCCCTACAGGAAGGTCAAGTCAGCGACATAATCGAATGCGATAATAAAGGTCGTCGCTTCGCTCACAGTATGCTAACGTTTAATTTCCGTGATGCAGTGGTAGAAGCAATGAAGACGTTTTTCAGAACCGTATTGTTCGGCAGCCTGATGGCCGTATGTGCAAACAGCTATGCGCTCAGTGAGTCCGAAGCCGAAGATATGGCCGATTTAACGGCAGTTTTTGTGTTCCTGAAAAATGACTGTGGATACCAGAATTTACCCAATGGGCAGATTCGTCGCGCACTGGTCTTTTTTGCCCAGCAAAACCAGTGGGATCTGAGTAATTACGACACCTTCGACATGAAATCCCTCGGTGAAGACAGCTACCGGGATCTCAGCGGAATTGGTATCCCCGTCGCAAAAAAATGCAAAGCGCTGGCACGAGATTCCCTCAGTCTGCTGGCCTACGTCAAATAAATTCCCCGATACCCGATTGCTGAAGTAATGACCGTGCAACACCGGTCATTGTTAGCTATGATGTTGCGCCCTTTTTCACGGGCGCCAACAATGGAGGTATCAACCAATGGCCGAAAATACCCCGTGGCATGAAACGCTACACGACCAGTTTGGTCAGTACTTTGCCGTGGATAACGTGCTGTATCATGAGAAAACCGACCATCAGGATTTGATCATTTTCGAGAACGCCGCGTTTGGTCGCGTGATGGCGTTGGACGGCGTGGTGCAAACCACCGAGCGCGATGAATTTATCTATCACGAAATGATGACCCACGTGCCGTTGCTCGCACACGGTCACGCTAAACATGTGCTGATCATCGGCGGCGGCGACGGCGCTATGCTGCGCGAAGTTACACGCCATAAAAACATCGAAACCATTACGATGGTGGAGATCGATGCAGGCGTAGTCTCATTTTGCCGCCAGTATTTGCCGAACCACAACGCAGGCAGCTACGACGATCCGCGGTTTAAACTGGTGATCGACGACGGCGTCAACTTCGTGAATCAGACCCACCAGACCTTCGATGTGATCATTTCCGACTGCACCGATCCTATTGGTCCCGGCGAAAGCCTGTTCACTTCGGCGTTCTATGAAGGCTGCAAACGCTGCCTGAATCCGGGCGGGATTTTTGTCGCCCAGAATGGCGTCTGCTTCCTGCAACAAGATGAAGCGCTCGACAGCCACCGCAAACTCAGCCACTACTTTGGTGACGTTGGTTTCTATCAGGCCGCCATTCCGACCTATTACGGCGGGATCATGACCTTTGCCTGGGCGACCGACAACGAAGCCCTGCGCCACCTTTCGACCGAGATTATTCAGGCCCGATTCCACACTTCCGGTCTGAAATGCCGTTACTACAATCCGGCAATTCACACGGCAGCCTTTGCCTTACCTCAATACTTGCAAGATGCACTGTCCGCACAGTGAACCTAAGGATGTGATAAAAATTGAAAAAGCTGAAACTGCATGGCTTTAATAACCTGACCAAAAGCCTGAGTTTTTGTATTTATGATATCTGCTATGCCAAAACCGCCGAAGAGCGTGACGGCTACATCGCCTATATCGATGAACTCTACAACGCCAACCGTCTGACCGAGATCCTCTCAGAAACCTGTTCCATCATCGGTGCAAACATCCTGAATATTGCCCGTCAGGACTACGAACCGCAGGGTGCCAGCGTCACCATTCTGGTGAGCGAAGAGCCCATAGACCCCAAACTTATCGATAAAACCGAACATCCAGGCCCTTTGCCGGAAGCGGTGGTCGCGCACCTTGATAAGAGCCACATTTGCGTCCACACCTATCCGGAAAGTCACCCGGAAGGCGGGTTGTGTACCTTTCGCGCCGACATTGAAGTTTCCACTTGTGGGGTGATTTCACCGCTAAATGCGCTGAATTACCTTATCCACCAGCTCGAGTCCGATATTGTGACGATTGATTATCGTGTGCGGGGTTTTACTCGTGATATCAATGGTATGAAACACTTTATCGATCATGAGATTAATTCAATTCAGAACTTTATGTCCGAGGATATGAAGTCGCTGTATGACATGGTGGATGTGAACGTCTATCAGGAAAATATCTTCCATACCAAAATGTTGCTTAAAGAGTTCGACCTTAAGCACTACATGTTCCACACCAAACCGGAAGACCTGACAGAAACCGAGCGCAAAGAGATTACCGCTGCGCTGTGGAAGGAAATGCGCGAGATTTACTACGCCCGTAATATTCCTACGCTGTAAGCGTATTCGCGGAGCACGGAGGCTCCGCTGGGTAAAGCATCCCTGAACTAGCGTTGTTGTACGAACTCACGATATGCCGCAACCACCTGAAGAAAATCCTCCACGCCGCAGAGTGACAGACTTTCTTCGTCGTAGTAGTTCATCCCTTCTTCCATTTCGTCGCCCGAAAACTCAAGCTGATTGGCGCGAACCATCACCTCTTCGCCATCCATCCAGAGCGTGTATTCATGCCCTGCCCGTTGCCAGGAACGTTCGCTGCCTTTCACCGCTTGAGCCGCCTGTTCCACTTCATCAAGCAAGGCCAGGTTTTCTTTCACTTCTTCGTTAAACCAGTGCCCCACCACTTCGTGGCCCATGGACATCCGCACCTTTACGACTCCGGTAATATCACGCAGAAATTCGTAATCCATAATGTGTTCCTCTGCTCCCGGCAATGCGTCATTCCCGCACTGCGCCATGCTGTAATTATCGCAGCCTGGTCGCAGAAAAAAAGCGCCACGGGTGGAAGGAATGAAAATAAAAAACCCCGCTTCGAAGGAAGTGGGGTTTTATAGGCCGGTAAGCGGAGCGCTTCCAGCCATATTGCCGGGCGGTAGTGAATTCACCCGGCCTTTAACAGCATGTAACGCCTTATATCGCGGTCTGGAAAATCACGCCGTCCGCTTTCTCGGTGTACTGAGAGAGCTTATCGAAGTTCAGATAACGGTATGTGTCGACAGCGGTTTTATCTACCTGCGCTACGTAGGTCTGATACTCTTCCGGCGTCGGCAGTTTGCCAATCAGCGCCGCAACAGCAGCCAGCTCCGCAGAGGCCAGGAAGACGTTCGCGCCGGTACCCAGACGATTCGGGAAGTTACGGGTGGAAGTGGAAACCACCGTCGCACCGTCCGCCACACGCGCCTGGTTACCCATGCACAGTGAACAGCCAGGGATCTCGATGCGCGCACCGCTCTTACCAAAGACGCTGTAGTAGCCCTCTTCAGTGAGCTGCGCGGCGTCCATACGGGTTGGCGGAGCCACCCACAGGCGCGTCGGCAGTTGGCCTTTGTGCGCATCCAGCAGTTTACCTGCGGCACGGAAGTGGCCGATGTTGGTCATGCAGGAACCGATAAACACTTCGTCGATCTTCTCGCCCTGCACGTCAGAGAGCAGACGCGCGTCGTCCGGATCGTTCGGCGCGCACAGAATCGGCTCTTTGATATCGGCCAGATCGATGTCGATCACCGCGGCGTATTCTGCATCTGCGTCGCCTTCCAGCAGTTCAGGATTCGCCAGCCATTTTTCCATGCCCTGAACGCGACGTTCCAGGGTGCGACGGTCGCCGTAGCCTTCTGCGATCATCCACTTCAGCAGAACGATGTTAGAGCTCAGATATTCAACGATCGGCTCTTTGTTCAGCTTGATAGTACAACCGGCAGCAGAACGCTCAGCGGACGCATCGGTCAACTCAAACGCCTGTTCGACTTTCAGATCCGGCAGGCCTTCAATTTCCAGGATACGGCCAGAGAAGATGTTTTTCTTCCCTTTCTTCTCAACGGTCAGCAGACCCTGTTTGATAGCATACAGCGGGATCGCGTGAACCAGGTCGCGCAGAGTGATGCCCGGCTGCATTTTGCCTTTGAAGCGCACCAGCACGGATTCCGGCATATCCAGCGGCATCACGCCAGTCGCAGCAGCAAACGCCACCAGACCAGAGCCCGCCGGGAAGGAGATACCAATCGGGAAACGGGTATGCGAGTCACCACCAGTACCGACGGTATCCGGCAACAACATACGGTTCAGCCAGGAGTGGATAACGCCGTCGCCCGGACGCAGGGAAACCCCGCCACGGTTCATGATGAAGTCTGGCAGCGTATGGTGCGTGGTGACGTCAACCGGCTTCGGATAGGCCGCAGTGTGACAGAAAGACTGCATCACCAGGTCAGCAGAGAAGCCCAGGCACGCCAGGTCTTTCAGTTCATCACGGGTCATTGGGCCCGTGGTATCCTGGGAACCCACGGAGGTCATCTTCGGTTCGCAGTACGCGCCCGGACGAACCCCTTTCACGCCACAGGCGCGACCGACCATTTTCTGCGCCAGCGAGAAGCCACGGTTGCTTTCCGCCACGTCTTTTGCCTGACGGAACACATCGCTGTGCGGCAGACCGAGAGACTCACGCGCTTTGGTAGTCAGGCCACGACCGATAATCAGCGGGATACGACCACCGGCACGCACTTCATCAATCAGCACGTCGGTTTTCAGTTCAAAGCTTGCCAGCAGTTCGCCGGTTTGGTGGTTACGCACTTCGCCTTTGAACGGGTAAACGTCAATCACGTCGCCCATGTTCAGGTTACTGACGTCCACTTCAATCGGCAGCGCGCCCGCATCTTCCATGGTGTTAAAGAAGATAGGTGCAATTTTGCCGCCGAGGCACAGACCGCCGCCGCGTTTGTTCGGAACAAACGGGATGTCATCGCCCATGAACCACAGTACGGAGTTGGTTGCGGATTTACGTGAAGAACCGGTTCCCACAACATCGCCAACGTAGGCCAGCGGGAAACCTTTTTTGTTCAGTTCTTCGATCTGTTTGATCGGGCCAACCACGCCCGGCTGATCCGGCTCGATCCCTTCACGGGCGTTTTTCAGCATCGCCAGCGCGTGCAGCGGAATATCCGGGCGCGACCAGGCATCTGGCGCCGGGGAGAGATCATCGGTGTTGGTTTCACCGGTCACTTTAAAGACGGTAACGGTAATTTTTTCGGCAAGCGCAGGGCGGTTCAGGAACCACTCGGCATCGGCCCAGGACTGGATCACTTGCTTCGCGTAAACGTTGCCCGCTTTCGCTTTCTCTTCGACGTCGTAGAAGTTATCGAACATCAGCAGGGTGTGGGAGAGCGCTTTCGCAGCAATCGGCGCCAGTTTCGCATCGTCGAGGGCGTCGATCAGCGGATGAATGTTGTAACCACCCTGCATGGTGCCCAGCAGTTCAATGGCTTTTTCAGGGGTAATCAACGGGGAAGTCGCTTCGCCTTTGGCGACAGCAGCAAGGAATCCGGCTTTGACGTAGGCAGCTTCGTCAACGCCCGGCGGTACACGGTTAATTAACAGGTCTAACAGGAATTCTTCTTCGCCAGCAGGCGGGTTCTTCAGCAGCTCGACAAGCGCAGCCATTTGGGTAGCATCCAGGGGCTTGGGTACAATCCCCTCTGCGGCACGCTCAGCTACGTGCTTACGGTATTCTTCTAGCACGACGGTTCTCCTCGCTCTCATTGTCATAGTGCGGCGCTTTTGTATATGGGCGATTCTCTTCACGCTCCTGTGAGACAGCAGTTAGTAGGGTAAATGCCCGATACCGCAATCGGCAGAATAGCAGGATTTTAGCGGGGTGTTAATGCGTTTACAAAAAAGCAACATAAAAAAGTGGCTGAATCGTTACGTATGGTCTAATGCTCTTCGCCATGAGGACAAGAAATTATTTTCCCCCGTTACGTTTAGTCACATAATTTCGTCTGCTGATAGTCATCTTGCGGTATCGATCCCAAGATAAGTTAAAAATTAAACTATTGTCTCTCTATACTCATGTCACACCGCATCGTCATGCGGCAGGTAATATGACCCTGGCGATTCCGCAGGAATCGGGAGAGAGAAGATGAAGTTGCCCTTTAAGCCCCATGTGATTGCTCTGGTGTGTTGTGCTGGATTGCTCGCCGCTTCAGGTGTTTTGTATGTCAAAAGCCGTAGCCCTGAAGCGCCCACACCTGCGCCTGTCCCGGTTCAGGCCGCCCCAGCCCCTGTAGCGACGCCGCCTCAAGCCCCCACTGCCGCCGCCGCGCCTGACGCAAAACCGACGTTCACCAATGCCCAAATTGATCAGTGGGTTGCCCCTATCGCACTTTTCCCTGATCCGCTGCTTTCTCAGGTACTGATGGCGTCTACCTACCCGGCGAACGTGGTTCAGGCTGTGCAATGGTCGCGTGATAACCCGAATATGCAGGGAGATGCCGCAATTCAGGCGGTCGCAGGCCAACCGTGGGATCCGAGCGTCAAATCTCTGGTCGCATTTCCACAGCTTATGGCGATGATGGGTGAGAATCCGCCGTGGGTACAAAACCTCGGTGACGCCTTCCTGGGGCAGCCGCAGGATGTGATGGACTCCGTGCAGCGACTGCGATTACTCGCGCAACAAACCGGCGCGCTGAAATCTTCACCGCAACAAACGGTGACCAGCGAACCGAAGAAAACAGTTGCCTCGACACAGACCACCACCAACACAACCACCAACAACACCACCAATACGACGACGCAAGCCGCGCCGCCGACCGTCATCAAAATTGAGCCCACCGACCCGCAGGTCGTCTATGTCCCGAGCTATAACCCTTCAACGGTTTACGGCACCTGGCCAAATACAGCCTACCCGCCGGTGTATATGCCGCCTCCTCCGGGGCAACAGTTTGCCAGCAGTTTTGTTAACGGTTTTGGTTTAAGTCTGGGCGTTGCCACCACTTACGCCTTGTTCAGCAACATTGACTGGGATGATGACGACGACGATTATCACCACGATCACGATGACTACAACGGTGGTGGCGGCCATTATGAACGTAACGGGGACAACAACATCAATATTGATGTGGAAAACCTCAACCGTATCTCCGGTCAAAATCTTAAAGACAGGAATATGAAATGGCAGCACAACCCTGCTTATCGCGGCGGTGTGCCTTATCAAAGCAATGCCGTCTCACAGCGTTTTAATCAGACCAGGGCCAATACCAGTGGTTTAAATACAACGCAGCAGACAGCATCTCGCGACAGCCAGCGCCAGGCGGCAATGACGCAGCTCCAGCAGCGTAACAACACATCGCCCCAGGCGACCCAGCAGTCGCTCTCTTCCCGCGATATGCAACGCAAAGCCGCTTCACAGCAACTGAATCAGGTTGCCCAGCGTAACAACTATCGCGGTTACGATACCCCGCAAAACAACACGCGTCGGGAAGCCGCACAAAAAACGCTACAAAAATCGACAACGCCGAAACAACAGCAGAATCGCAATGAGCAGAGAGCGAAAGCTCAACAGCAGGTTTCTCAGCAGCAACGCGATAACGCCCGCCAGCGCGTGGAGTCATCCTCAACGCAACGGCGAAGCACGGTTTCGTCAGATCAACGTCAGGCGCGCGTACAACAGAGTAACCGTTCTAACGCATTCAGTGGGAACGACAGCCGTTCACCTTCCTGGCAATCTCAGCAATCGCGAGGTCAGGAAAGCCGCCGTGTAAGCCGCGCGAATACCCAACAGCGTGCCGAGTCGCGTGGAAATATGTCTGAGCGTCACGAACGCCGTCGTTAATCGGAGCAAATGATGAAAAAAATCATGTTAAGTGCCCTGCTGCTGTCATTGCCTCTGATGAGCCACGCACAGCAGTTGTTCTCCACCCCCGAAAAGGCGGCAAAGGCCTTTGCTGATGCTGTTGCTCAGCAAAACGAAACGCACCTTAATGCCGTGTTAGGCGACAACTGGCAGCAGTATCTCCCGCCGGAAGGGGCCGACCCGGAAGCGGTCGCTCGCTTTAACCGTGACTGGAAGGTCAGCCATCGCATTGTAAAACAAGAGAACATAGCGCATCTGAATGTCGGCCAGGAAGACTGGCAACTGCCCGTCCCCATCGTCAAAACCAGCAAAGGCTGGCATTTCGATATGGCTGCCGCCGAGGATGAAATTCTCACCCGCGCCATCGGTCGTAATGAACTGTCAGCCATACAGGCAATGCGCGCCTATGTTGACGCCCAGTACGACTACTGGCAGCGCAAACAGGTTTTCGCCGCCAAATTGATCAGCAGTGAAGGCAAGCAGGATGGCCTGTACTGGCCGATGAAACCCGGAGAAGACCCAAGCCCACTGGGGCCGGCATTCAGCCCGGTGGTGCCAGGCACGGGTTATCATGGCTACCACTTCCGCATCGTCAAAAGTAATGATGAGAAAGGATTCGCGCTGCTGGCCTGGCCGGTGGAGTGGGGAGAAACGGGCGTGATGAGCTTTATCGTGAATCAGGACGATCGGGTTTATCAGGCTGATTTAGGTGACGATACCGTAGAGAAAGTGACGGCTATCACCCAATATACCCAGGATGCCCCCTGGACACCGGTAGAATAACCGACATAAAAAAAGCAGCGCATCGCTGCTGCTGACGGCTCATAATCCCCGTGTTTTTACACGGGGATTTTTTGTCTACAGAACCCCGGAATGGCTCACGCGATTCGCCTTTTTACGGGCGCAGAGTCAGATTACAGAATGTTGGCAACGGATTTTGCCAGTTGCGCTTCCAGCACCGGTTTCGCCTCTTCAAACTTCAGGTTAACTTTGTTGGCGTTAGAGACGACGCGAGTCTGGTATTTCGCACGGTCGCCCTTCTCACTGCTGGTTTGCAACTTAATGCCGGAGGTGCCCTGACGCAGCGCAGCAACGTTATCTGTCGTGACTTTCGCTTTGCTACGCTCGGAAATTTGCAGGTCGGTGACCATGGTGTAGTTCACGTCTTCGACCATCGCATCAGCGGCCATCCCGATCAGACCCGCCGCCAGTCCCACACCCAGCGCAGCGCCGGAAGAGTTACTGTTATAGGCGGTGATACCCGCGCCCAGAGCCGCCCCCATCGCGGCACCTTCATAACCGGTTTTCAGGAATCCCTGCGCCTCGCGCAGATCCATTTTGTCTGCTTTCAGTACGTTCGCCTGTACCCAGTAGTATGCGCTGTCCGGTGAACTGGTCACTTTATAGCCCTTCGCTGACAGATCATTTGCCAGCAACGTTTGCAGGTTGCTCATGTCTTTATCAGACGTATTTTTTACCTGAATGTAGACGGTCTTCTCGCTGGAAGGCTCCAGCCAGATGGTTTCACTCATCTGCGTTTTCACTTCAAGGTTACGTTTTTTCACTGCGGTGGTCATTGCGCCGCAGCCGGTCAGCGTCATTGCCGCGACGACCATACCAACAACCGCGATTTTTTTTAAAGACATGTTTTTTCCTTTCTTCGTGTAATGAGAGTCCAGATCCCAGTAAGCGCGTAGCCAGAAGCCACACAAAGGTGAATGGGTTATCGGCAGAAGAAAGGATTTTTTTAGGGAATAAATCAATAAGATGGCTACCAGAACAGGTAGTTTTCAGGCAAAAAAAACGCCTCCGAAGAGGCGCTTTCACAAAAGTCAGAAGATTACTTCTTCTTCGCTTTCGGGTTTGGCAGGTCGGTGATGCTACCTTCGAATATTTCTGCGGCCAGGCCAACAGATTCGTGCAGCGTCGGGTGCGCGTGGATGGTCAGCGCGATGTCTTCGGCGTCACAACCCATTTCGATCGCCAGACCGATTTCACCCAGCAGCTCGCCGCCGTTGGTGCCGACAATCGCGCCACCGATCACACGGTGAGATTCTTTGTCGAAAATCAGTTTGGTCATACCGTCTGCGCAGTCGGAAGCGATAGCACGGCCAGAAGCAGCCCACGGGAAGGTGGCGGTTTCGTAGCTAATGCCTTTCTCTTTCGCTTCTTTCTCAGTCAGACCTACCCATGCAACTTCTGGTTCAGTGTATGCAATGGAAGGGATAACTTTCGGGTCGAAGTAGTGTTTCTTACCGGCGATAACTTCAGCGGCAACGTGACCTTCGTGAACACCTTTATGCGCCAGCATCGGCTGACCGACGATATCGCCGATTGCAAAGATGTGCGGTACGTTGGTACGCAGTTGCTTGTCTACGCGGATGAAACCACGGTCGTCCACTTCCACGCCCGCTTTACCTGCGTCGAGGTTTTTACCGTTCGGTACACGACCGATAGCCACCAGCACGGCATCATAACGCTGTGCTTCAGCAGGCGCTTTTTTGCCTTCCATGGAAACGTAAATACCGTCTTCTTTCGCTTCAACGGCAGTCACTTTGGTTTCCAGCATCAGGTTGAATTTCTTGCTGATACGCTTGGTGAAGACTTTCACGACATCTTTATCGGCAGCCGGGATCACCTGGTCGAACATTTCAACCACGTCAATCTCTGAACCCAGCGCATGGTACACAGTACCCATTTCCAGACCGATGATACCGCCGCCCATAACCAGCAGACGTTTCGGTACAGATTTCAGCTCCAGTGCGTCGGTGGAATCCCATACGCGCGGATCTTCGTGCGGAATAAATGGCAGTTCGATCGGACGGGAACCCGCCGCGATGATAGCGTTGTCGAAGTTGATAACGGTTTTGCCGTTCTCGCCTTCCACTTCCAGGGTGTTTGCCCCGGTAAATTTACCCAGACCGTTGACCACTTTCACTTTACGGCCTTTCGCCATACCAGCCAGACCGCCAGTCAGCTGAGTGATCACTTTCTCTTTCCAGGTACGAATCTTGTCGATATCGGTTTTCGGCTCGCCGAAGACGATACCGTGGTCAGCCAGCGCTTTGGCTTCTTCGATAACTTTTGCAACGTGCAGCAGCGCTTTAGAAGGGATACAGCCAACGTTCAGACAAACACCACCGAGGGTGCTGTAACGTTCTACGATTACGGTTTCCAGACCTAAATCAGCGCAACGGAAGGCCGCAGAATAACCTGCCGGGCCTGCCCCAAGTACCACGACCTGAGTTTTGATTTCAGTACTCATCATGACCTCTTAATTTATTTCCGGCGATCCCTGGTCTTGTCGCCCATCATCCACCGGGTCGTTCTATCCGTCCGTAGTGTACAAAAATGTTAACAATTTTGAAACAACAAACGGCAAACGAATTGTCTTTGTCACCCAATAACCCCACAACATACATGAGATTACCAGAAAAAAGCCGGCCGTCAGGCCGGCTTTTCGATTACATCACCAGGCGGCGAATATCAGACAGCGTGTTGTTGATGATGGTAATAAAGCGCGCACCATCAGCACCGTCGATCACGCGGTGGTCGAAGGAGAGAGAGATTGGCATCATCAGACGCGGTACAAACTCTTTCCCGTTCCATACCGGCTCCATCGCCGATTTGGAGACACCGAGGATAGCCACTTCCGGCGCGTTAACAATCGGCGCGAAGTGGGTGGTACCCAGGCCGCCGATGCTGGAGATAGTGAAGCAACCGCCCTGCATTTCGCCGGCCGTCAGCTTACCATCACGCGCTTTCTTAGAAATCACCGTCAGTTCACGGGACAGCTCAGTAATGCTCTTCTTGTTCACGTCTTTAAAGACCGGAACCACCAGGCCATTCGGGGTATCAACCGCCACACCGATGTTGATGTATTTCTTCAGCGTCAGACGCTGACCGTCTTCGGACAGAGAGCTGTTGAAGCGAGGCATCTGCTCGAGCGCCGCGGCAACCGCTTTCATGATGAAGACAACCGGGGTAAATTTCACGTCCAGTTTGCGCTTCTCAGCTTCGGCGTTCTGCTGTTTACGGAACGCTTCCAGATCGGTGATATCGGTTTTATCGAAGTGCGTAACGTGCGGGATCATCACCCAGTTACGGCTCAGGTTAGCACCCGAGATTTTCTGGATACGGCCCAGTTCCACTTCTTCGATTTCGCCGAACTTGCTGAAGTCAACCTTCGGCCACGGCAGCATACCCGGGATACCGCCACCCGCTGCGGCAGCCGGAGCCGCTTCAGCGCGCTTGATAGCCTCTTTCACGTAAGTCTGAACGTCTTCGCGCAGGATACGACCTTTACGGCCAGTGCCTTTCACTTTCGCCAGATTCACACCGAACTCGCGCGCCAGACGGCGAATCAGCGGGGTCGCATGAATGTAAGCGTCGTTCTCAGCAAACTCAGATTTGCCTTCGGCAATCGCAGCCGGTGCCGCTGCTTTAGCAGCAGGAGCAGGCGCGGCAGCAGCAGGTGCTGGAGCAGCAGCCGGAGCCGCGGCAGGTGCAGCGCCTTCCACTTCGAAGACCATAATCAGAGAACCGGTTTTCACTTTATCGCCGGTGCTGATTTTGATTTCTTTCACGGTGCCCGCGAACGGTGCCGGAACTTCCATAGAGGCTTTGTCGCCTTCTACGGTGATCAGAGACTGCTCGGCGGCAATTTTGTCGCCCACTTTGACCATCACTTCGGTAACTTCAACTTCGTCACCGCCGATGTCTGGTACGTTCACTTCTTTAGAACCGGAAGCCGCAGGAGCCGCCGCTGCTGCGGGTGCAGCCGCCTGAGCCGGAGCCGCTGCTGGTGCAGCGCCCGCCACCTCGAAGACCATGATCAGCGAGCCGGTAGACACTTTGTCGCCGGTGTTGATTTTGATCTCTTTGACCACGCCCGCGAACGGAGCCGGGACTTCCATAGAGGCTTTGTCGCCTTCAACGGTGATGAGAGATTGTTCAGCGGCAACGGTGTCGCCCACTTTCACCATGATCTCAGTCACTTCAACTTCGTCACCGCCGATGTCCGGTACATGAACATCTTTCGCCGCTGCAGCAGCAGGTGCTGCTGTCGGAGCTGCTTCTTTTTTCGCTTCTGCCGGAGCAGGTGCAGCGGCTGCTGCACCGTCGGCGGAATCGAAAATCATGATAAGTTTGCCGGTCTCGGTTTTATCGCCAACAGAGACTTTGATCTCTTTAACGATGCCAGCCTGCGGAGACGGGACTTCCATAGAGGCTTTGTCGCCTTCTACGGTAATCAGCGACTGTTCTGCTTCAACTTTGTCGCCCACTTTGACCAGGATCTCGGTGATTTCAACTTCATCTGCGCCGATGTCCGGTACTTTGATTTCGATAGCCATTATTCTTTTACCTCTTACGCCAGACGCGGGTTAACTTTTTCTGCATCGATGTTGAATTTGGCGATTGCGTCCGCAACCACTTTCTTATCGATTTCGCCACGTTTAGCCAGTTCGCCCAGTGCCGCTACAACCACATAGGAAGCATCAACTTCGAAGTGGTGACGCAGGTTTTCACGGCTGTCAGAGCGACCGAAACCGTCGGTACCCAGTACACGGTAATCATCAGCCGGTACATAAGTACGAACCTGTTCGGCAAACAGTTTCATATAGTCAGTAGATGCCACAGCCGGAGCGTCGTTCATCACCTGAGCGATGTACGGAACGCGCGGAGTTTCCAGCGGGTGCAGCATGTTCCAGCGCTCACAATCCTGGCCATCACGCGCCAGTTCAGTGAAGGAGGTGACGCTATACACGTCAGAACCTACGCCGTAGTCGTTCGCCAGGATCTGCGCTGCTTCACGGACGTGACGCAGGATAGAACCGGAGCCCAGAAGCTGAACTTTACCTTTGCTACCTTCGAGGGTTTCGAGTTTGTAGATACCTTTACGGATACCTTCCTCGGCACCTGCTGGCATTGCCGGCATGTGGTAGTTTTCGTTCAGCGTGGTGATGTAGTAGTAAACGTTCTCTTGTTTCTCACCGTACATGCGCTCCAGACCATCGTGCATGATGACCGCAACTTCGTACGCGTAAGACGGATCGTAAGAGATACAGTTCGGGATAGTCAGAGACTGAATATGGCTGTGACCATCTTCGTGCTGCAGACCTTCGCCGTTCAGCGTCGTACGACCGGAAGTACCACCGATCAGGAAGCCGCGAGCCTGCTGGTCACCTGCTGCCCAGCACAGGTCGCCGATACGCTGGAACCCGAACATGGAGTAGTAGATGTAGAACGGGATCATCGGCAGATCGTTGGTGCTGTAAGAGGTTGCAGCGGCCAGCCAGGAAGAACCTGCGCCCAGCTCGTTGATACCTTCTTGCAGGATCTGACCTTTCTCGTCTTCTTTGTAGTAAGCAACCTGCTCACGGTCCTGCGGGGTGTACTGCTGGCCGTTCGGGCTGTAAATACCGATCTGACGGAACAGACCTTCCATACCGAAAGTACGCGCTTCGTCAGCGATGATCGGAACCAGACGATCTTTAATCGACTTGTTCTTCAGCATCACGTTCAGGGCACGAACGAAAGCGATAGTGGTGGAGATCTCTTTGTTCTGCTCTTCCAGCAGCGCACCGAAGTCTTCCAGGGTCGGCAGTTCCAGCTTCTCAGTGAAGTTCGGCTGGCGGCTCGGCAGGTAGCCGTGCAGTTTCTGACGCTGAGCGTGCAGATAAGTATGCTCTTCAGAACCTTCCGGGAAGGTAATGTAAGACAGTTTTTCAACCTGCTCATCGGTGACTGGAACGTTGAAACGGTCGCGGATATGACGCACGCCGTCCATGTTCATTTTCTTCACCTGGTGCGCAATGTTTTTACCTTCGGCGGTGTCGCCCATGCCGTAACCTTTAATGGTATGGGCGAGGATGACGGTAGCTTTGCCTTTGGTGTCCTGCGCTTTTTTCAGTGCAGCGTAAACTTTCTTCGGATCGTGACCACCACGGTTCAGTGCCCAGATCTGCTCATCAGTCCAGTCAGCGACCAGCGCTGCGGTTTCCGGGTATTTACCGAAGAAGTGCTCGCGAACGTAAGCGCCATCTTTGGATTTGAAGGTCTGGTAGTCACCGTCAAGGGTTTCGTTCATCAGTTGGATCAGTTTACCGCTGGTATCTTTACGCAGCAGCTCATCCCAACGACCGCCCCACATCACTTTAATCACGTTCCAGCCAGCACCTGCGAAGATGCCTTCCAGTTCGTTGACAATCTTGCCGTTACCGGTGACCGGGCCGTCAAGACGCTGCAGGTTACAGTTGATAACAAAGACCAGGTTGTCCAGTTTTTCACGGGTAGCAATGGTGATCGCACCTTTGGATTCTGGCTCATCCATCTCGCCGTCACCCAGGAAGGCATAAACGGTTTGTTTAGAGGTATCTTTCAGGCCACGGTGTTCCAGATATTTCAGGAACTTAGCCTGGTAGATAGCACCGATTGGGCCCAGACCCATAGAGACGGTCGGGAACTGCCAGAATTCCGGCATCAGTTTCGGGTGCGGGTAAGAAGACAGGCCTTTGCCATTCACTTCCTGACGGAAGTTGTCCATCTGCTCTTCAGTCAGACGGCCTTCGAGGAATGCACGTGCGTAGACGCCCGGGGAGATGTGGCCCTGGAAGTACACCAGGTCGCCGCCATCCTGCTCGTTGCGCGCACGGAAGAAATGGTTGAAGCAAACATCATAAACGGTTGCGGAAGACTGGAAGGATGCCATGTGGCCACCCAACTCAAGGTCTTTTTTAGATGCACGCAGCACCGTCATGATGGCGTTCCAGCGGATAGCAGAACGAATACGACGTTCCAGCTCCAGATTGCCCGGGTATTCCGGCTCATCTTCAACGGCAATAGTGTTTACATAATTGCTGGCCCCTGCACCTGCCGCTACTTTCACGCCGCCTTTGCGGGCTTCAGAAAGAAGCTGGTCAATCAGATACTGAGCGCGCTCAACACCTTCTTCACGGATGACCGATTCGATCGCCTGTAGCCAGTCGCGAGTTTCGATCGGATCCACGTCATTTGGGAAACGTTCTGACATGGGGGTATTCCTTATCTATCTAATACGTTGAGTTATCTGGAACCTGTCCCATTGCATTTTCGCTGGAAAACGCAATAAGACAGGTTCTGCGTTTAGTTGCCGCGCGTTAAATAGCGCTTGATTTACAACATCTTCTGGTTAACTTTCTACCAGAAAAATCACTAATTCTTTCGTTGCTCCAGGCGGCGTAAGGCGCGTTCACGACGGCTTTCCTCACGGCTTCGGTCCAGGAGAATCTCTTCGATAAACGCCAGGTGACGGTGCGACGCTTCACGCGCCTCTTCTGGATTCCCGGCGATAATCGCTTCAAAAATGCGGGTACGGTGACCGCTTACCAGCGGCAGCATCTCCCGACGCGCATACAGTAATTCAAAGTTTTGACGAACGTTTTGCGCCAGCATCGGTTCCATGCATCTCAGTAAATGGAGCAACACCACATTGTGCGCCGCTTCAGTGACCGCAATTTGATACTGGAGAACGGCGTCGGACTCTGCGTCCAGATCGCCGGACTGCTGCGCCAGTTCAATGGCATGGTGGAGTTCACGAATACGCGTTTTGTCTTCATCCGTGCTGCGCAGTGCCGCATAGTATGCAGCAATGCCTTCCAGCGCATGGCGCGTCTCGAGCAGGTCAAACTGGGATTCAGGGTGATCGGAGAGCAGTTCTACCAGTGGGTCGCTAAAACTCTGCCACAGACTGCTCTGAACAAAAGTCCCGCCGCCCTGGCGACGAAGCAGCAAACCCTTCGCTTCGAGACGTTGGATCGCCTCGCGTAAGGAGGGTCGGGAGACATCGAACTGTTTTGCCAGTTCGCGTTCCGGTGGGAGTTTTTCGCCGGGGCGCAAAGTCCCCTCAAGAATTAAAAACTCCAGCTGCTGCTCAATCACATCGGATAATTTAGGTTGGCGAATTTTGCTGTAGGCCATGATTCCCTGTCTTAAGCCGTTTGCCCAGAGTCAATTGGTCTTACCAATTTCACGTTCGTGACGCTAAAGTAACAAAGTATTCACCTTCTGTCCATACAGGTTTTGATTGAAATCAGTAAACCAGGCACATTTTAACAAGATTACAGAAATAACGTTTCAAACATGTAACTATGCACAAATGTTAAATTTACCCACGCGAAAGCAGATTTAACGTAATTGAAACGAAAAAATATCCCATCTGAACCGATTCACCTGCTTAACCATCCATTTCGAGTGCTTAATGATTGAATAAATACTCACATTGCAAACAGTGTCTTCAGTGAAATGGCATTTACAAATGGTTTCTTTTTATTCAAGTCGTCACCCGCCCTTCATAAAGCAGGTGCATTCACGCCCGCATACCATTATTCTGAATAAGACAAAAGTTTTTATGTAACATTTTAGAATTCACAACCGTAAACAAAACAATACAACAAACGGAATTGCAAACTTACACACGCATCACTGCGTCGTTCAAAAATAATGACTCAAAATAGTGCGGGCAGCGCCACAGCAGCCTGGAGTATGAAGAGTAAAACCACACACGAGGTTTCATGATGGATGGTCAACAGCATGGCGAGCAGCTAAAGCGCGGTCTTAAAAACCGCCATATCCAGCTCATCGCTTTGGGTGGCGCGATAGGCACCGGGCTGTTCCTGGGTAGCGCTTCCGTTATTCAGTCTGCAGGGCCCGGCATTATTCTGGGTTACGCGATCGCCGGTTTTATCGCTTTTTTAATCATGCGTCAGTTAGGTGAAATGGTTGTTGAAGAGCCGGTTGCGGGTTCCTTCAGCCATTTCGCCTACAAATATTGGGGCGGATTCGCAGGCTTTGCCTCCGGGTGGAACTACTGGGTGCTGTACGTTCTGGTCGCGATGGCGGAACTGACCGCCGTTGGGAAGTATGTCCAGTTCTGGTGGCCGGAAATCCCGACCTGGGTCTCCGCTGCCGTCTTCTTTATTGCTATCAACGCCATTAACCTGACCAACGTAAAAGTGTTCGGTGAAATGGAGTTTTGGTTCGCCATTATTAAGGTTATCGCGGTTGTGGCGATGATCCTGTTCGGCGGCTGGCTGCTGTTTAGCGGCAACGGTGGCCCGCAGGCCAGCGTCAGCAACTTGTGGGCTCAAGGTGGCTTCCTGCCACATGGCTTCACTGGTCTGGTCATGATGATGGCCATCATCATGTTCTCGTTTGGCGGCCTTGAATTAGTCGGGATCACCGCCGCAGAAGCGGATAACCCGGAGCAAAGCATCCCGAAAGCCACTAACCAGGTTATCTACCGTATCCTGATTTTCTATGTGGGTTCGCTGGCCGTCCTGCTCTCTCTGATGCCATGGACGCGTGTTACCGCTGACGTCAGCCCGTTCGTCCTGATCTTCCACGAACTGGGCGATACCTTTGTGGCAAACGCGCTGAACGTTGTGGTACTGACCGCCGCCCTTTCTGTCTATAACAGCTGCGTGTACTGCAACAGTCGTATGCTGTTCGGCCTGGCTCAACAGGGTAACGCGCCGAAAGCGTTGATGAGTGTCGATAAACGCGGCGTGCCGGTGAACACCATACTGGTTTCTGCGCTGGTCACCGCCCTGTGCGTGCTGATCAACTATCTGGCGCCAGACTCTGCGTTCGGTCTGCTGATGGCGCTGGTGGTTTCTGCGCTGGTCATCAACTGGGCCATGATCAGCCTCGCGCATATCAAGTTCCGTCGCGCTAAAGAGCAACAGGGAGTATCCACCCGCTTCCCGGCGCTGTTTTATCCGTTAGGTAACTGGATCTGCCTGATTTTCATGGCGGCAGTGCTGGTGATTATGCTGATGACGCCGGGTATGGCGATCTCCGTTTGGCTGATCCCGGTCTGGCTGGTGATCCTTGGCGTCGGCTATTTGTGCAAACAGAAAACCGCTAAAGCCGTAAAAGCGCATTAATCTTCTCTACCCTCACCCGCCCGGGTGAGGGTTGTTACCTGCCTCACACTTTCCCGCGCATAGCTGTTTTGTCCATATCAGCGACCTTTTACTGCAACGCAATTACCCATACCGGGGCGAATAATCCTCTTTACACCTGATGGGGGAGAATTCTCAATGGAAACGCGTAAGCTGTCTGTAAGAGAAAAGATCGGTTATGGCATGGGTGACGCCGGATGCAATATCATCTTTGGCGCTATAATGCTGTTTGTTAACTATTTTTATACGGATATTTTTGGTCTGGCTCCGGCACTGGTCGGCGTGTTGCTGCTTTCTGTGCGCGTCATTGACGCCGTCACTGACCCGATTATGGGGGCTTTGGCTGACCGAACGCGCAGCAAATACGGGCGCTTTCGCCCCTGGTTACTGTGGATTGCCTTCCCCTATGCCCTGTTCAGCGTACTGATGTTCACCACGCCAGAGTGGAGCTACAACAGCAAGGTTATCTATGCGTTTGTCACCTATTTCCTGTTATCTCTCACTTACACCGCCATCAACATTCCTTATTGCTCTTTAGGCAGTGTTATCACCAACGACCCGAAAGAGCGCGTCGCCTGTCAGTCTTATCGCTTTGTCATGGTGGGTATCGCCACCCTGCTGCTGTCGCTCACCCTCTTGCCGATGGCCGACTGGTTTGGCGGCGAGAACAAAGCGAAAGGGTATCAGATGGCAATGACCGTACTGGCCTTTATCGGCATGTGCATGTTCTTGTTTTGCTTCGCCACCGTGCGTGAACGTGTGCGTCCGGCAGTTCCGACCAACGATGATTTAAAAGCAGACCTCAAAGACGTCTGGAAGAACGACCAGTGGGTTAAAATCCTGCTGTTAACCCTGTGCAATGTTTGCCCGGGGTTTATTCGCATGGCGGCAACCATGTATTACGTCACCTGGGTTATGCAACAGAGCACCCATTTCGCGACGCTGTTTATCAGCCTGGGCGTGGTCGGTATGATGGGTGGCAGTATGCTGGCGAAAGTGCTGACGGACCGCTGGTGCAAACTGAAGGTGTTTTTCTGGACCAACATCGTACTGGCGATTTTCTCCTGCGCCTTTTACTTCCTCGACCCGCACGCGACAACAATGATCGTCGTACTGTACGTACTGCTCAATATTCTTCATCAGATCCCGTCCCCGCTCCACTGGTCGCTAATGGCAGACGTGGATGACTACGGCGAATGGAAAACAGGTAAACGTATCACCGGGATCAGTTTTTCCGGCAACCTGTTCTTCCTGAAATTGGGTCTGGCGATTGCCGGGGCGATGGTGGGTTTCCTGCTCTCCTGGTACGGCTACGACGCCGGAGCGAAAGCGCAAAGTGAAAATGCCATCAATGGCATTATGCTGCTGTTCACCATCATTCCAGGCATGGGTTATCTGATAACGGCAGGCGTGGTTCGCCTGTTGAAAGTCGATCGCGAATTAATGCAGCAGATTCAGGCCGATCTGGAGAAACGTCGCATCAATTACCGCGAGCTCAACGAGTATCAGGACATTCAATCTGCTGAAACAGTAAGGAAAGCCTAATGCGCAGCTGGCCAAATCCATTTATTGAGCAACGCGCTGATCCGTTTATCCTCCAGGACGGCAACGATTACTACTTCATTGCTTCCGTCCCGGAATACGATCGCCTGGAGATCCGTCGGGCCGATTCACTGGAAGGATTGCGCGATGCCGCACCCGTTGTGGTGTGGCGCAAGCCAGAAAGCGGCCCCATGAGCGAACTTGTCTGGGCGCCAGAACTGCACCGCATTGCCAATAAGTGGTACATCTATTTTGCCGCCGCGCACACCCAGGCGCTCGACAGTTTGGGCATGTTCCAGCATCGCATGTTCGCCCTCGAGTGCACGAATGACGACCCACTCACTGGCGTTTGGGTGGAAAAAGGCCAAATCAAAACACCGTTCGACACCTTCGCGCTGGATGCCACCACGTTTAGCCATCAGGGGAAACAGTGGTATCTGTGGGCGCAAAAATCGCCGGACATCGCCGGAAACTCGAACATTTATCTCGCTGAACTGTCCAACCCGTGGACGCTCAAAGGTGAGCCGGTCATGCTCAGCAAACCCGAGTATGACTGGGAATGTCGTGGTTTCCTGGTTAACGAAGGCCCCGCCGTTTTACGACACGACGACACGCTGTTTATCAGCTATTCGGCCAGCGCCACGGATGAAAACTACTGTATGGGATTGCTGTGGATTGCGGCAGATGCCGATCCGTTGAACCCGGATAACTGGCAAAAATCACCGCATCCGGTCTTTACCACCAACAATGAAAACCGCCAGTACGGTCCTGGGCATAACAGCTTTACAAAAACGCCGGATGGGGAAGATGTGCTGATTTATCACGCACGTAACTACACCGAAATCGAAGGCGATCCGCTCTACGATCCGAATCGTCACACACGCCTGAAGTTAGTTCACTGGAAGGAAAACGGGATGCCTGATTTTGGCATCCCGCCTGCGGATACGATCTGAGTCGTTGCCCGGTGGCGTTAATGCTTACCGGGCCTACACGTTTTTCCATTGTAGGCCGGATAAGCGTTAGCGCCATCCGGCACAACGCTACACTAATGTCCCATAAATGGTGAGCAGTGCAATAACTACCACCACCACAAACGACGTCTTCTTCGCCATAGAAACCGCGGCTTTCGGCGTTTCTACTTTGCCCGTATGTGACTCCCGCGCCAGTGAGAACTGCGCCAGACGCGTCAGCACCTGATACTGCGAGGTGTGCAGATCTGCCAGCGAAGCAAACCAGGCTGGCAACGCCTTCTCTCCGTGCCCCAACAAGGCATAAACCACACCGGCCAGACGCACGGGGATCCAGTCCACCACATGCAGAATGGCATCAACTCCCGATTGCAAACGCTGATGCGGGTTTTGATAACGCGCCAGCCAGGATTGCCATGCGCGTAAAAAGGCGTAACCCATTAGCGTCACAGGCCCCCACGAACCACCGACAATAAACCAGAACAACGGAGCCAGATAGAACCGAAAGTTAATCCATAACAGCGCATTCTGCAGTTCACGCAGAAACTCTCGCTCATTGCACTCCGGTGGAACACCATGGATAAGCGTCAACTCGTTGGCCATCGCCTCACGCGCATGCGCGTCATCGCGAGAAGCCGCATTCAGATAGGCGTGATAATGCAGGCGAACTTTACCTGCGCCGACACAGAGCAGGCCGATCAAGATCCAGACCGCAAGCGTTGGGGCATTGAACAGTAAACCTTCCAGCGCGCGCAGCAGCAAAAAGGTGATGCCCATGGCAATCGCCGTCATTCCCAGCGTTCGCAGCATCGAAAAATGCTTAATGCGGCGAAAAAACGTCTCCAGCCGATGATCGAGGTGCCAGTGCTCACCCAGCTTAAACAGGCGCTCAACGATCAGCACCAATAATGTTGTAAACAGCGTCATGTCATCTCCTTGTGCGACGAGGGGGTGACCAGAGCGCGAAACTTCGCCCAGTCAAACGACGGGCCAGGATCGGTTTTCCGCTCAGGCGCGATATCGCAATGTCCGGTCATGTTGTTGGTTATTGCCGGGTAAAGCGCGATTAGCGTACGCGTCACTGCGGCCAGTTGCTGATACTGCTCATCGCTATAGGCCAACGTGTCAGTACCTTCCAGCTCAATACCGATGGAAAAATCATTACAGCGCTCACGCCCGTGATAGTTCGACACCCCTGCATGCCATGCTCGCTTATCGAAAGGAACATACTGAACGATTTCACCGTCGCGGCGAATCAGACAATGGGCAGAAACACGCAGGTGCGCGATCCCGGCAAAAAACGGGTGGGCATCAGGATCCAGAGTTCCGGTGAATAATGCATCAATCCAGGGGCCACCAAACTCACCGGGCGGTAAGCTGATATTGTGCACCACCAATAATGAAGGGATTTCGTCATCCGGGCGGCAATCAAAATGCGGAGAGGGGACGCGTCGCGCCTCTGCCAGCCATCCCTTGTCTAACAACATGCAAGATCTCCTTAAATGTGGTGCTGATATCCGGTTCAGAGTAGCATGTTTCTACCTTATGATTCGTTAGCAATTGGAGTTTTATCATGCCGCCTCGCCGCTATAACCCTGACTACCGACGTGACGCGCTGTTGGAACGCATAAATCTGGATATCCCTGCCGCTGTTGCCCAGGCGCTGCGCGAAGATTTAGGCGGAGAAGTTGATGCCAGTAACGATATTACCGCGCAACTTCTGCCAGAGAACACACGTTCTCACGCCATTGTTATTACGCGCGAAGACGGCGTATTTTGCGGCAAACGCTGGGTTGAAGAGGTCTTTATTCAACTGGCAGGCGACGATGTAAGCCTCACCTGGCATGTCGCAGATGGCGACAGCATCAAAGCCAACCAGCCGTTATTCGAACTTGATGGCCCGTCTCGTATCTTGCTAACGGGCGAACGCACCGCGCTCAATTTTGTTCAAACGCTCTCTGGCGTTGCCAGCGTGGTACGCGAATATGTCGATCTGCTTGCTGGCACAAATACCCAATTGCTGGATACACGCAAAACGCTGCCAGGTCTGCGTACTGCGCTAAAATACGCGGTACTTTGCGGTGGCGGCGCGAACCATCGGCTGGGTCTTTCTGACGCATTCCTGATCAAAGAAAACCACATTATTGCCTCCGGCTCCGTACGCCAGGCCGTTGAAAAAGCGTTCTGGCTGCACCCGGATGTTCCGGTAGAAGTCGAAGTTGAAAATCTGGATGAACTGGACGACGCGCTGAAAGCGGGCGCAGATATCATCATGCTGGACAATTTCGACACAGAACAAATGCGCGAGGCGGTTAAACGCACTAACGGTCAGGCGCGACTGGAAGTTTCAGGTAATGTGACCCATGAAACCCTGCGTGAATTTGCCGAAACGGGTGTCGATTTCATCTCCGTAGGCGCACTCACCAAGCACGTGCGCGCACTGGATCTCTCCATGCGTTTTCGCTAATCGCTGATTGCATAGCCCGATGGCGCGTCGCTTATCGGGCCTGGCATCCTCACTTCTTTTGTTGGCCGGATAACGCGGTTACGCCGTCCTCCGGCATTTCTTCGAGCCTCTTCGCAAATGCGCTGTCTGATTTTGAAACCAACATAAAAACGCCTGAACCCGCCTTCCCGTTTTGCTTTTTGCCTCTCGTATGCACAGCCCTGTGTTTGCCACAGTAGCGCCAGCTAACTCAAGGAGCAGACAATGGACAAGCAACGCGGCTTCACGCTTATTGAATTGATGGTTGTCATTGGCATCATCGCCATTTTAAGTGCCATTGGTATTCCGGCTTACCAAAACTACCTGCGTAAAGCGGCACTGACCGACATGCTGCAAACCTTCGTCCCCTATCGCACTGCGGTGGAGCTGTGCGCGCTGGATCATGGCGGAACAGATACGTGCAATGCCACGACCAATGGGATTCCCTCCCCTACGACCACTCGCTATATCTCAGAAATGCGCATCGCGAAAGGCGTCGTCACCCTCACCGGGCAAGAAAGCCTCAATGGTCTGAGCGTCACCATGACGCCTGGCTGGGATAACGCTAACGGTATTTCTGGCTGGACACGCGTTTGCGCAGCCCAAAATGACAGCGCATTACAGCAAGCCTGCGAAGACGTTTTTCGCTTTGACGCCAACTGAGGTTAAATAATGAAAGACGCTCAACTCCAGGCCTTGTGCCAGCGCCATCAGGCGGTACTCATCAATGTGGATAGCGATACTGTCCATATTGCCGTGGTCGACTCGCCCTCTCAGGGATTGTTGGATGCGCTGCGGTTCGCGACGCAAAAACGGATCGATCTCGCGTGCTGGACTCCACAACAGATGGAAAACCATCTGCACAAGCCCCAACAAGCGCCGTCAGCAGCAATCCCGGAAAGCAGCCCCACCGCCGCGGGATTGCTGCATCAAACCTTACAGACGGCACTGGCAAAACGCGCCTCTGATATTCACATTGAACCGTCTGAAAACCATTACCGAATCAGACTGCGCGTGGACGGCGTGTTACACACCTTGCCGAATATTTCGTTGGACACGGGTACGGCGCTGACCGCGAGACTGAAAGTGCTGGGTCATCTGGACATCGCGGAACACCGTCTCCCACAGGACGGGCAGTTCACCATCGAATTAACCGGTAGCGCAGTCTCATTTCGTATCGCCACGCTTCCCTGTCGGGGTGGAGAGAAAGTGGTGCTCCGCCTGCTACACCAGGTCAATCAGGCGCTGGACATAAAAACGTTAGGGATGCAGGAATCTCAATTAACCGACTTTATTCAGGCGCTACAGCAGCCGCAGGGACTGGTGTTGGTCACAGGCCCGACCGGGAGCGGAAAAACAGTCACACTCTACAGCGCGCTGCAAACACGCAACATGCCAGACCTTAACCTCTGTAGCGTAGAAGATCCTGTCGAGATCCCCATTGAAGGTCTCAACCAGACACAAATTCACCCTCGTGCGGGTCTCACCTTTCAGGGCGTATTGCGTGCGCTGCTGCGCCAGGACCCTGATATCATCATGGTTGGGGAAATCCGCGACGGAGAAACGGCAGAAATTGCCATTAAAGCAGCGCAAACCGGCCATTTAGTTCTCTCTACGCTGCATACCAACTCAACCATTGAAACATTGGTGCGTTTGCAGCAAATGGGCGTGGCGCGCTGGATGCTTTCCTCAGCGTTGACGCTGGTGGTTGCACAACGTCTGGTGCGAAAACTGTGCCCGCACTGTCGGCATACCACCGGAGATTCCATAACGCTCCCGGCCGCACTCTGGCCCACATGGCTACCGCGCTGGCAGGCGCCCGGTTGTGAACATTGCCACCATGGGTTCTACGGGCGAACGGCACTGTTCGAAGTCCTGCCCGTTACGCCTGCGCTCAGGCAACTCATTGCTAACGGAACTGACATTGAAACGCTTGAATCCCATGCCCAGCAGGCCGGTATGCGTTCGCTTTTCGACAATGGCTGCCAGGCCGTTGAACAAGGATTAACGACATTTGAAGAGTTGATCCGTGTTCTGGGTATGCCTCATGGCAGCTAAACAACTCTGGCGTTGGCAGGGACTTAACGACGAAGGCGTCGGTGCAGACGGTACGTTGTGGGCTGAGAACCGGGTATTGTTGCTTGTGGCTCTGGCGCAACAACGAATTACACCGCTTCGTGTCAGGCGCATAAGCGTGAAAACTGCCCAATGGCGCGCCGAAAAAACGGCAGAGCTTATCTACCAACTGGCAACGCTCCTCAAAGCCGGATTGACACTTTCTGAAGGGCTGATGTTACTTGCTGAGCAGCATCCCAGTGGACAATGGCGAGCATTGCTATACGTTCTGGCTCATGACCTGGAACAGGGAATACCGTTTTCCAGCGCGCTGTCACAATGGTCAAATGTCTTTCCCCCGCTCTATCAGGCGATGATTCGTACCGGAGAATTAACGGGTAAGCTTGATGAATGCTGTTTTGAACTGGCCCGCCAACAAAAGGCGCAGCAGCTACTGACGGAAAAAGTGAAAAAAGCGCTGCGCTATCCCATCATCATTTTAACCATGGCGGTACTGGTGGTTCTCGCCATGCTGCACTTTGTTCTGCCGGAATTTGCGGCCATCTATAAAACATTTAATACACCGCTACCCACCCTGACGCGGGGAGTGATGGTATTCGCTGATTTTATAGCGTCCTCGGGATGGGTGCTGGCGTTGCTTTGTGTTGTGTTAGCGGTTGCAAATACGCTGCTACGGCGAAAACCTTCCTGGCAGATCGTGTGCCAGCGCCTTCTGCTGCGAACACCGATGATTGGTCGTCTGGCACGGGGACAGAAGCTCACTCAAATCTTTACCATTCTGGCGCTGACGCAAAGTGCGGGCATCACTTTTTTACACGGGCTGGAGAGTGTGAGGGAAACAATCGTTTGCCCCTGGTGGTCGCAACAACTGACGCAAATTCAACACGACATTACTGCGGGGCACCCCATCTGGCTGGCGTTCAAAAATGCCGGAGAATTTAGTCCATTATGCCTGCAACTGGTGAGAACCGGAGAAGCCTCTGGCTCGCTGGATACGATGTTGCATAACCTTGCCCGACATCACAGTGAAAATACGCTCTCCCTGGCAGATAACCTGGCGGCACTACTGGAACCCATGCTGTTGGTGATAACCGGGTTAATTATAGGAACGCTGGTGGTGGCAATGTATTTACCCATTTTCCATCTCGGGGATGCAATGAGTGGAGGGTAGTGAGAGGCTGGCGCTGAATGTAGCGCCAGCACAGGCGATTACAGGCTATTGAAAACGCGGTTTTCTTGTTCCTGAACGCGAATAAAGGTGGTGCGTTTGGTCAGTTCTTTCAGACGGGATGCCCCAACGTAAGTACAGGCTGAACGTAAGCCGCCCAGGATATCACGCGCGGTGTTTTCAACCGGGCCACGCAACGGCAGCTTAACGGTTTTACCCTCTGCGGCACGGTATTGCGCAACGCCACCTACGTGGCGAGTCATTGCTGACTCAGAACTCATACCGTAGAACAGCATGAACTTTTCGCCGTTCTCTTCAACAATTTTCCCGCCGCTTTCTTCATGACCCGCCAGCATTCCGCCCAGCATCACGAAGTCTGCGCCACCGCCAAAGGCTTTGGCAACATCGCCTGGCATCGTACAACCGCCATCACTGACAATCATGCCGCCCAGACCATGCGCCGCATCGGCACATTCAATCACAGCAGAAAGCTGCGGGTAGCCCACGCCGGTTTTCACTCGGGTTGTGCATACAGAACCCGGGCCAATCCCAACCTTCACGATATCCGCGCCGGAAAGCACCAGTTCTTCACACATTTCACCGGTGACCACATTACCTGCACAGATGGTTTTTGTAGGCCATGCTTCACGCGCTTTCGCCACAAACCGGACGAAATGTTCAGAGTAACCGTTTGCCACATCAATGCAGATAAAGTTCAGTGCCGGGTTCAACGCCAGAATCTGATTCGTTTTCTCAAAATCAGCATCAGAAGTCCCGGTAGAAACCATCACGTGCTTAATGACATCTGCAGATGCTTCACTGACAAATGCGCTCCAGTCTTCAACGGAGTAGTGCTTGTGAACGGCGGTCAGAATACCGAAAGAGGCCAAAGCGGTAGCCATCGAAAATGTGCCAACGGTGTCCATATTCGCAGCAATAACCGGGACGCCAGACCAGGTCTGACCTGAGTGTTTAAAGGTAAATTCACGTTCCAGTTCAACATCGGAACGACTTTTGAGAGTAGAACGCTTAGGGCGGATAAGAACGTCTTTGAAACCTAACTTCAGATCTTCTTCGATACGCATGTGCGGATTCCTGGGGTTAATGGCTATTAGAATGAGAGCACAACTCCAGTGACGCTATCATACGCACTAATCATGGCTTCGCAAGACTGCGAAATTCTCTTTTTTTACGCTACAATCCCATAAATTTACCTGGCGAACAGTGGGCAAGCCCCACAACAGCCTCGCCTTCGCATGTTTAACTTTTAACCATTTGATTATCAAAATCAATTTCCCGGGATCGAATTATATGAGGTATACGGTAGCCTTAACGGGCGGCATCGGCAGTGGTAAAAGCACCGTTGCAAATGCATTTGCTGACCTCGGAATCAACGTAATTGATGCAGATATTATTGCCCGCCAGGTGGTTGAACCCGGCCAACCTGCCCTTAACGCGATTGCGGAACATTTTGGTTCAGGCGTTATCGCTGCGGACGGTTCGCTGCAACGACGGGTTTTGCGCGAACGCATATTTGCCGCCCCAGAAGAAAAGTCCTGGCTAAACGGCTTGCTGCACCCGCTCATCCAGCAGGAAACCCAGCGGCAATTTCAACAAACCACGTCGCCTTATGTGCTTTGGGTGGTGCCGCTGCTGGTTGAGAACGCGCTCTACAAAAAGGCCGATCGCGTACTGGTGGTCGATGTTACCCCGGAGACACAGCGCCTTAGAACCATGCAACGCGATGATGTGACGCGTGAGCATGTTGAACAAATTCTGGCTGCCCAGGCAACGCGTGAAGCACGTCTTGCCGTGGCGGACGATGTTATTGATAATAACGGCGCGCCGGATGCCCTTGCATCGGATGTCGCACGCCTGCACGCGCACTATTTACAGCTTGCGTCGCAGTTTGTCTCACAGGAAAAACAGTAATGCACACCCAGGTCCTTTTTGAACACCCTCTCAATGAGAAGATGCGTACATGGCTGCGCATTGAATTTCTGATTCAACAACTCTCCGTCAAACTCCCTATTGCCGATCATGCAGGGGCACTGCATTTCTTCCGCAACATCGGCGACTTGCTGGACGTGTTTGAGCGGGGTGAAGTGCGCACAGAACTTCTCAAAGAACTTGAGCGCCAGCAGCGTAAGCTTAAGGCCTGGATGGAAGTGCCTGGTGTAGATCAAAATCGAATCGAATCCCTTCGCCAGCAATTAAAAACGGCTGGTAGCATTTTGATTTCAGCGCCGCGAATTGGGCAGGAACTGCGTGAAGATCGCCTCGTCGCTCTGGTTCGTCAGCGCCTGAGCATTCCTGGCGGCTGCTGCAGTTTTGATCTGCCAACGCTGCACATCTGGCTGCATCTACCGCAATCGCAACGTGATGCTCAGGTTGAAACATGGCTTACCAGCCTGAGTCCACTTAACCAGGCGTTGACGCTGATCCTGGATCTGATCCGTAACTCCGCGCCTTTCCGTAAGCAAACCAGTCTGAACGGTTTCTATCAGGATAACGGTGACGATGCAGATCTGTTGCGTCTGCAACTGATGCTGGACTCACAGCTTTATCCGCAAATTTCAGGGCATAAAAGCCGTTTTGCGATCCGTTTTATGCCGCTGGACAGTGAAAATGGACTGGTTCCTGAACGCCTGGACTTTGAGCTGGCATGTTGTTAAGAAGTGAGTTTAAGGAGCGAAAATGTCTGAACAAACCATCGTTAACTGCCCAACCTGCGGTAAAAGTGTTGTCTGGGGCGAAGTCAGCCCATTTCGTCCGTTCTGTTCCAAACGCTGTCAGTTGATTGATTTAGGTGAATGGGCAGCCGAAGAAAAACGCATTCCCAGTTCTGGCGATATGTCAGAGAGTGATGAATGGAGCGAAGAACAGCAGTAAATCTGCTGCTGTTCTGTCGGCGGGTAACCGCCCTTGTTTGCCGGATGGAGGCTGCGCCTTATCCGGCCTGTGGCCTACATATTCTGCTTTAACTTCGTGATAACCGGTTCATTCGCCGGAGGAAAATCTTTCGCATCCAGCTCGCTCTGCGCAATCCACTGCCCCGGTTGTCCTTCCCTTCCCCACGGCTCCCCTTCCCAGCTTTCGACCAGCCAGAACCAGAGGGTGATATGCCTGTCCGGGAACTGGTATTCCAGCGTATCAAATAAGGCCGCGCCTTGTGGCGTAATGCCTACTTCTTCCTGTAGCTCACGGATCATCGCTTCTTCGGCTGATTCACCCGCTTCAATTTTACCGCCAGGAAATTCCCATTTATTTGCCATATGAGCATCAGCGGCGCGTTGAGTAATGAAGATCTCCCCCGCGTCGTTGCGAATAATGCCCACCGCGATTTGCAGTATTTTCATATTATCTCGTCCATAAAAAAGGCGCAGATATCTGCGCCTTTATCGTTTTTATTCAGACCTTAGCTCAGACGACCATGGCACTGTTTGTATTTTTTACCGGAACCGCAAGGGCATGGATCATTACGACCCACTTTACGGTCGCCCGTTTGCGCAGCCAGCTCTTCTGCCACGGCGGAATCATCGTCTTTATGGCTCAGTTGTTGCATTTGCGCCAAACGTTCAGCTTCTTCACGACGCTGCTGTTCCATGGCTTCAACCTCTTCCGGCATGCGAACCTGAACTTTGCTCAGCGTACTGATCACTTCGTATTTCAGTGACTCCAGCATAGAGGCAAACATGGCGAAAGATTCACGTTTATATTCCTGCTTCGGATCTTTTTGCGCATAGCCACGCAGGTGGATACCCTGACGCAAGTAATCCATCGCCGCCAGGTGCTCTTTCCACAGCGAATCGAGTGTTTGCAGCATAACGCCCTTCTCGAAGTGGCGCATCATTTCTGCACCGACCACCTCTTCTTTGCGCTGATACACATCGATAGCATGCGCCAGGATACGTTCACGCAGCGTTTCTTCGTGCAGTTCAGGTTCTTTATCCAGCCACTCTGAAATCGGCATGTCGAGATCAAAATCGTTTTTCAGGCGTTCCTGCAATCCAGGAACATCCCACATCTCTTCCAGCGACTGAGGCGGAATATAGGCATCGATGGTGACTTTGAACACATCTTCGCGGATGCTGTTGATGGTTTCGCTTACGTCACTCACATCCAGCAGTTCATTACGCTGGCTGTAGATAGCACGACGCTGATCGTTCGCCACATCATCATATTCCAGCAGTTGCTTACGAATATCGAAGTTACGGCTTTCCACTTTACGCTGGGCGTTAGCAATCGCTTTAGTTACCCACGGGTGCTCAATGGCTTCACCCGGTTTCATGCCCAGTTTGCGCATCATGCCTGAAACACGGTCAGAGGCGAAGATACGCATCAGCGCATCTTCCATCGACAGGTAGAAACGGGAAGAACCGGCGTCACCCTGACGACCAGAACGGCCACGGAGCTGGTTATCGATACGACGAGATTCGTGACGCTCGGTACCAATGATGTGTAAACCGCCCGATGTCAGCACCGCATCATGACGCACCTGCCAGTCTGCTTTAATCTGTGCAATCTGTTCCGGCGTTGGGTTTTCAAGCTCGGCCACTTCTGCCTGCCAGCTCCCCCCCAGCACGATATCAGTACCACGACCCGCCATGTTAGTCGCGATGGTCACAGCAGCCGGGTAACCCGCCTGTGCAACGATCGCCGCTTCGTTGGCGTGGAATTTGGCGTTCAGAACGTTATGTTTGATACCGGCTTTCACCAGCTCGTTAGAAACCACTTCGGATTTCTCAATAGAGATAGTACCGACCAGCACCGGCTGACCATTCGCAGTACGCTCTTTGATATCTTCAATAATCGCCTGAATTTTTTCCGCTTCCGTCATGTAGACCAGGTCCGGCATGTCTTTACGGATCATCGGACGGTTGGTCGGAACCACAACGGTATCCAGCTTGTAGATAGAGCTAAATTCAAATGCTTCGGTATCTGCTGTACCGGTCATACCGGCCAGTTTCTCGTACAGACGGAAGTAGTTCTGGAACGTAATGGAGGCCAGCGTCTGGTTTTCGTTCTGGATATCCACGCCTTCTTTCGCTTCAACGGCCTGGTGTAAACCGTCTGACCAGCGACGCCCCTGCATGGTACGACCGGTGTGTTCGTCAACGATGATAACTTCACCGTCTTTCACGATGTAGTCGACGTCGCGGGTGAACAGCACGTGTGCACGCAGTGCGGCGGTGACGTGGTGCATCAGCATAATGTTGCCCGGAGAGTACAGTGACTCACCTTCGTCCATGATGCCTTCGTTCACCAGCAGTTCTTCAATCAGTACCAGACCACGTTCGGTCAGGTTCACCTGGCGGGCTTTTTCATCAACGGAGAAATGGCCTTCACCCTGAAAGGTGTCGGAGTCTTCTTTTTCCTGGCGCACCAGGCGCGGGATGATTTTGTTCACTTTCTTATACATTTCTGAGCTGTCTTCAGCCGGGCCAGAAATGATAAGCGGCGTACGTGCTTCATCGATCAGGATGGAGTCCACCTCATCCACCAGCGCGTAATGCAGTTTACGCTGAACGCGTTCTTCAGGGCTGAACGCCATGTTGTCGCGCAGGTAGTCAAAGCCGTATTCGTTGTTGGTGCCGTAAGTGATATCCGCCGCGTATGCTTCACGTTTTGCCGGCGCAGGCAGGCCAGACATGTTGATGCCGACGCTCATGCCGAGGAATTCAAACAGTGGGCGGTTATTTTCGGCGTCACGCTGTGCCAGATAGTCGTTCACGGTCACTACATGCACGCCTTTACCGCTTAATGCGTTCAGGTAAGCAGGCAGCGTTGCGGTCAGCGTTTTACCTTCACCGGTACGCATTTCTGCGATGCAGCGGTCGTTAAGAACCATACCGCCTAGCAACTGAACGTCAAAGTGACGCATCCCGAAGACGCGTTTACTGGCCTCGCGGACAACCGCAAAGGCTTCCGGAATCAGGCTTTCCAGGCTTTCACCTTTTTCCAGACGAGCACGGAACTCTACTGTTTTCGCTTTCAGTTCGTCATCGGAGAGTTTTTCCATCTCCGGTTCCATGGCATTAATCACGCCGACTACTTTGCGCATACGACGCAACGTACGATCGTTACGACTACCGAATACTTTCGTTAATAATTTGATTAGCATAATAATAAAATCTCAAACGCCCCGCGAAGCGAAGTCATAAAAATGAATTAAAGGTTTTGTTGTTGTTAGCTGAGGCGTTGAGGGCCGGCACGTATTCCCTGCGCCTGGCTAATCCAGACGGAAACGTTAAATACGGCCTGAGGCGTAAAATGGGCGTACGCCAATTGGCGCACGATCGCAGGCGGTTGGCTTTCCTGAGTCAGCATGGCGCTGAGCGTATTCAGTAAAGCAAGATGATGCGCCTGGAGCGGTAACGGTTCTTCAGCAACGGGCAGCGCTTGCGGTGCCATTGCGAAGGAAAGATGGCGTATAACCGTTCGAATCGCATGTTGGTGCCAGTAATCGACGGTAAAATTCGGGCGACGGTTGGTGGCTTCCAACAACGCAAGCTGGCTAAAGTTTACTTTCGCAGATTGATCGTGGTTGCTGGCTGTCGCTTTTGCTGGCGTATTAGGCTCGGTGTTACTGAGAGCGGGCAGGCCAAAGCTCGCCGCGACCATCCCCAATAAGAGATGCGGCCAGAAGTACCGTCTGCCTAACTGTCGCCAGCGCGTCAGTATTCCACTCACTCAATGTCACCTTTGAAGCCCGGCTATCAGGCTTATGCTTTCTAAACGTTATTTTTGCGCACAAATCTTATCACTAATACCGCTGTACTACAGCAGGAATGACAAATAGCGAAGGGTAAAAATGCTTAAGAAAGCAGCGAACGCGCTGCATTTCGATTCAGCAACACATAAAAATCGCTTCAGAAAAAATGACGGGCACGCTACAAAAAAAACGACTGGCTTACCTGGCCGGAGAGAGTGCCAGATTAACCAGTCGAATTTATGCGACAGGGTGTGTCGTTATGCCAGCACAGTCGAAGGCGCTTTGAAAGCCAACGGCAGTTCTGCGTCGTCCTGGAAGGTCACAAATTCCCAGGCTTCCTGTTTCGCCAGGACTGCCTGTAGCAGTTTGTTATTCAGTGCATGACCGGATTTATACGCGGTAAATGCACCGATAATGTTGTGACCACACATGAACAAATCACCGATAGCATCAAGCATTTTGTGACGAACAAATTCATCTTCAAAACGCAGGCCGTCTTCGTTCAATACGCGATAATCGTCAACAACGATGGCACAATCGAAGCTGCCGCCCAGGCACAAACCACGGGACTGCAGATATTCGATATCACGCATGAAGCCGAAAGTACGCGCACGGCTGATCTGGCGCATGAACGCGTCAGCAGAGAAGTTCATCGCATAGCGCTGTGTACTGGAGTCGATAGCCGGATGGTTAAAGTCGATGGTGAAATCCAACGTAAAACCATTGTACGGCTTGAACTCAGCCCACTTGTCGCCATCTTCGACACGAACAGTCTCTTTGATGCGTACAAATTTTTTGGCGCTTTTCAGTTCTTCAATACCGGCATCAAGCAGCAGGTAGACGAACGGAGCAGCACTGCCATCCATGATCGGGATTTCCGGCGCATTGACTTCGATAACAATGTTATCGATGCCCAAGCCCGCCAGAGCAGCGTTAAGGTGCTCAACGGTTGAAATCCGTACATCATGCTCATTAACCAGACACGTACAGAGCATGGTATCACGCACAGATTTGGCATCGGCCGGGAAATCTACCGGTGGATTCAAGTCGGTGCGACGATAGATGACCCCGGTGTTGGCCGGCGCAGGGCGTAATGTCAGGGTGACTTTTTTGCCGGTATGTAAACCGACGCCAGTCGCCTGAACGATACGTTTAAGTGTCCTTTGTTTGATCATCGTATAATCTCGCCAAATTACCTATCCAACCGAAGTGTACTATACATTCGGCGGGTCAGTTTAGCACAAAGAGCCACGATACCCAAATTCCAGCTAATTCTTAGTCAGCTTGCTTGCGCAGGAACGCTGGGATATCGAGATAATCCGGCTCTTTCGTGGTTTGCGGCGTGTTGTCGTTAACCACTTTAGCAACCGGTTTTTGCTCTTGCGTCAACGGCGCCATGCCGTGCTGCTGGTAGCGATCCATCACTGGCTGCTGCACCTGCTTATTGGTGACCAGGGTGATTTCCGGACGTTTGTCCATACCAATTCCAGTGGCAACAACGGTAACACGCAGTTCGTCATTCATATCCGGGTCAAGAGATGTACCGATAACCACGGTGGCATTATCCGAAGCGAATGCACGGATAGTGTTACCCACGGTTTCAAACTCATCCAGACGCAGATCGAAGCCCGCCGTAATGTTGACCAGTACGCCGCGAGCGCCAGACAGGTCGATATCTTCCAGCAGCGGAGAAGAGATAGCCATTTCAGCCGCTTCTTCCGCACGGTCTTCGCCGCTCGCCACGCCAGAGCCCATCATTGCATAACCCATTTCGGACATCACGGTGCGTACGTCTGCAAAGTCGACGTTCATCAGGCCAGGACGGGTGATCAGCTCTGCGATACCCTGTACCGCGCCTTTCAGCACGTCGTTTGCTGCGCCAAATGCGTCCAGCAGGGAGATACCGCGTCCCAGCACTTTCAGCAGTTTGTCGTTCGGGATAGTGATCAGAGAGTCCACATGTTTGGACAACTCGGTGATACCCTGCTCCGCGAATGCCATACGCTTCTTGCCTTCAAAGTTGAAGGGCTTAGTCACGACAGCGACGGTCAGAATACCTAAATCTTTTGCGACTTCAGCAACCACTGGCGCTGCACCGGTACCGGTACCGCCACCCATGCCTGCTGCGATAAACACCATGTCTGCCCCGTCAAGCGCTGCACGCAGAGCTTCGCGATCTTCGTCCGCCGCATTGCGACCGACTTCCGGGTTTGCCCCCGCCCCCAGACCTTTGGTAATACCGCTACCGATCTGAATGGTCTGGCCAACAGCAGTTTTACGCAACGCCTGAGCGTCGGTATTGACTGCGAAGAATTCAACACCTTCAATGCGCTCGCGCACCATGTGCTCAACGGCATTACCGCCGCCGCCACCGACGCCGATGACTTTAATCACCGCGTCGTTGGTCAGTTCCATAGGTTCAAACATAGTTTCTCTCCGTTTTGTGCCTGTCGCCTGAGACCGTTAATCTTCTCCGGTCTCATAAAAATTAAAACTCTTTTCGCAGCCAGCTATTAAGTCGCTTGATCCACGAGCCAACTGAAGCCGTAACACGTTTTTCTACTTCTGCTTCGCCACTCAAATGGGACTCTTTCCCGTAGTGAAGCAACCCCACCGCCGTTGAATAATACGGCTCCTGAGCATAATCCGTCAGTCCGGTGATATTCAGCGGCGCACCAATACGCACCTGCGTATGGAACACGCGCTGGGCGCAGGCTGCAAGGCCTTCAATTTGCGCCGCGCCACCGGTTAACACAATCCCCGCCGCCAGATGATGTTTCACACCCTGCTGGCGAAGCTGTTCTTGTAATTGCAGTATCTCTTCGTTGACCAGATTGAGCAGTTCGGTATACCGCGGCTCAATCACCTCTGCGAGCGTCTGACGCTGCAGGCTGCGCGGCGGTCGCCCACCCACGCTGGGGACTTCCACGCTTTCGTCTTTCCCAACGATGGAGCCTAACGCACACCCGTGGCGCACTTTAATGGCTTCGGCGTCGCTCGGCGGCGTACCAAAGGCATAGGCGATATCACTGGTCACTACGTTTCCTGCGTAAGGTATTACTTTGGTATGGCGCAACGCCCCGCCAGTATAAACGGCGATATCCATTGTACCACCACCAATATCCACTACGCAGACGCCCAGTTCACGTTCATCTTCCGTCAACACGGAATAACTGGCCGCCAGTCCGGCAAATATCAATTGGTCAACTTTCAGGCCACAACGTTCCACGGCTTTGACAATGTTTTTCGCCATATCGTTGTGGCACGTAATCAAATGCACTTTTGCCTGCATACGTACGCCGGAAAGACCGACCGGATTTTTGATGCCTTCCTGGTAGTCAATCGCGTACTCTTGCGGAATAACGTGCAGAACACGATGTTCATCACGAACACGAACCGACTTTGCGGTGTGCACCACGTTTTCCACATCTTCCTGCGTCACTTCTTCTTCGGAAATCGGCACCATACCGATTTCATTCTGACAGCTAATATGCTTCCCAGAAAGCGCCAGATACACCGAGGAGATCTGGCAATCTGCCATCAGTTCAGCCTGGTCAATGGCGCGCTGTACGCACTTTACCACTGACTCAAGGTCGTTCACTCCGCCTTTATCCATACCGCGCGACGGGCAACTGCCCACCCCAATGATATTGACTATACCATCGGGCAGAACTTCCCCTACTAAAGCGGCAACCTTCGCGGTGCCAATCTCCAGTCCAACTACCAGTTTTCTGTCCGTCGCCTTGATCATTGTTGTTCTGCCTGTGCCTGATTCTGTTGCTGATTAGATTCCTCAGGAGGCAAGGGAACCCACCCTACTGCCGCTCCTGAGTCATAACGCAAATCAACGTAGCTAATCCGTTTGCCATCGGTTTGCGCCTGCTGCTGTAAAACCGGGTAGAGTTCTACAAAGCGAGCCAAACGTTTCATGGTGTCGCCCCGACCCAGATTGAGCTTAATATCGTTATTCAGCGTCAACTGCCAGGAACGACGAGCGGTCATTGCCGCTTCCTTCAGGGTGAATCTATCCTTAGCCAGCACCTGCCCCATTTCACGGTAACCTTGCAACACTTCACTCGCGCTGCCTTCCGGGCCGTATAACATGGGTAAAACCTGCTTGCTGGTCCGATCGGTGGGCACACTGAAGGCATTACCTTCCGTATCCACCATATGCTGATCATTCCAACGCGCAATCGGCACATATTCAACCAGATGAATCTTCAATTCATCAGGCCACTGTTTTCTGACACTCGCCTGTTTGATCCATGGCAAACGTTCAATCTGACTCTGAATGATGTTCACGTCCTGGGTCATAAAGGTACCCGGCGCCCCGAGAGCCAGAATTGACTGTCGGATATCATCATTGCGCGTGTAATGCCGATCGCCGGTCAGCACCAGTTTCGACAAGGGTAAACGCTGCGCATCTTCCATCCAGCCCAACACCACCCAGCCGCTGACAAACACGGTGCACAACACTGTCAGCAGGAAAAGAATACCTGCAAGACGCGTTCCATTACTGCGGCGTGAAGATGAGAGTTCTTCTTCACTGTTTCGCGTGTTCAGCGCAGCCTGCGACATATCAGTCCGCCAACTCCAGAATTCGTACCACCAACTGCGAGAAGCTCATGCCCGCCTGACGTGCCGCCATAGGCACCAGACTGTGGCTGGTCATACCCGGAGAGGTATTGGCTTCCAGCAGATAAAACTGGCCATCGCTGTCCTTCATGACATCGATACGACCCCAACCTTTGCAGCCCAGCGCGGCCCACGCTTTCAGGACTAATGCCTGTAACGCAGCCTCTTGATCCACTTCCAGACCAGCAGGACAGAAATATTGTGTCTCATCAGACAGATACTTCGCCTCATAATCATAGAAGGTTCCAGCGGGTTGGATACGAATTGACGGTAAAATTTCTTCACCGAGCATCGCTACCGTAAATTCTGGACCGCTGAGCCATTTTTCAATCAATACTTCTTCATCATGATGAAAAGCCAATGCTAATGCGTTTTGCAAAGCATTATGTTCTTCAACCTTCGACATTCCCACGCTGGAGCCTTCACGGCTCGGCTTCACAATCAGCGGTAAACCCAATGCGGAAATTTGCGCCATGGTCTCATCGCTAAGCCCTTTTTCGAACTCAGCGCGCGTTAACGCCACCCACGGTGCGACCGGTAATCCAGCCCCTTGCCACAGCAATTTGCTGCGCAGTTTATCCATTGAAATGGCAGACGCCATCACGCCACTACCGGTGTACGGCAGGCCAATCAGATCCAGCAGGCCCTGCAACGTACCATCTTCACCGCCGCGCCCGTGCAGCGCAATAAACACCTTCTGAAAACCCATCGATTTCAGAAGGGTGATGTCAACCTCTTGCGGATCCACCGGATGCGCATCCACGCCGCCTTCGCGTAACCCTGCCAACACGGCGGCGCCGGAGTTCAGCGATACTTCACGTTCAGCGGAGGTTCCCCCCAACAAGACCGCAATCTTATCAGCCATGTTGTTCTTCCTCCTGAGTTTGCGGCTTCAGTTTGATTTCAGCTAAGGAACGTGCGATTTTGCCGATATTTCCCGCACCCTGTACCAGAATCAAATCGTTGCCGGTTAATACCGGTGCCAGCATTTCCGCCACCTGAGCAGGATCAGACACCAGAATCGGGTCAATCTTGCCGCGCCCACGAATAGTGCGGCACAGTGAGCGGCTATCTGCGCCAGGGATCGGTGTCTCTCCCGCCGCATAAACGTCCAGCATCAGTAGCGTATCAACCTGGGTCAATACGTTGGCGAAGTCATCGTACAGATCGCGCGTACGCGTGAAACGGTGCGGCTGGAACAGCATAACCAGATTTTTGTCCGGCCAGCCCGCGCGCGCGGCTTTGATAGTCGCATCAACTTCCGTTGGATGGTGGCCGTAATCATCGACCAGCATCGCCGTACCGGCTTTACCGTTTACCGGCTCAAGCGGGAACTCACCAAGAACATCGAAACGGCGTCCTGTCCCCTGGAAGCTCTCCAGCGCACGCAGGATTGCCTCGTCTTCAATATCTTCTTCCGTTGCCACCGCCACGGCAGCCGCCGCGTTCAGTGCATTATGGCGACCCGGCGCATTCAACGTTACGCGCAGCGCAGGTTTGTCCTGGCGCAGTAGCGTGAAATGCCCCTGCGGACCAATCTGCTGATAGTCTTCAATACGCACATCCGCGTCATCGCTAAAACCGTAGGTCGTGGTCTGACGCCCCACACGCGGCAGCAGCTCACGGATCACCGGGTCATCAACGCACATCACTGCACGACCATAAAACGGCAAATTGTGCAGAAAATTAATGAACGTCTGCTTTAAGTTTTCGAAGTCGCCCTGGTAGGTATCCATATGGTCAGCTTCGATGTTAGTGACAATCGCCACCATCGGCTGTAAATGCAGGAACGACGCGTCGCTCTCATCAGCTTCAGCAATCAGATAACGGCTATGGCCGAGACGCGCATGTACGCCCGCCGCTTTTACCAGACCCCCGTTCACAAAGGTCGGATCGAGGCCCGCTTCAGCATAAATACTGGAAACCATTGCCGTGGTGGTGGTTTTACCATGCGTTCCGGCAATGGCGATGCCATGACGAAAACGCATTAATTCCGCCAGCATCTCTGCACGGCGAATCACCGGAATACGCGCTTCATGCGCGGCAACAATCTCCGGGTTATCCGCCGAAATAGCGCTGGAAACCACTACCACGCTCGCATCACGGACGTTCTCCGGGCGATGGTTGAAAAAGATCGTGGCACCCAGACTCGTTAACTGTTGCGTAACCGGATTCGGCGCCAAATCGGAACCACTGATCTGATACCCTTCATTGGCCAAAACTTCGGCAATACCGCCCATGCCAGCACCACCGATGCCAACAAAGTGAATATGCCGAACGCGACGCATTTCAGGCACGATGGAACGCAGTTTCGCCAATTGTTGTGTATTCATTCTTTACGCCATTAACTTCAAAATTTCATGCGATGCAAAAGGCACCGCCACAATTACACCCGGGCAGCCCGGCTCACTTCATTTGCGACTCGTTCTGTGGCATCAGGTATCGATGCAGCGCGAGCACGCTCTGCCATGGTGAGTAACGTTTCTCGCGACCACCCGGAAAGGGTGCTGGCGACGGCATCCACGGTAAACTGTGGCTGCTCGAGAATTTTGGCTGCGCCCGCTTTTTCCAGCGGCAGCGCATTCCAGTACTGCTGTCTGTCTTTATGCTGAAAGGGCACAAACAGCGCAGGAAGCCCCGCGGCAGCAATTTCACTCACGGTTAATGCGCCCGAACGACAAACGACAACATCCGCCCACGCGTAAGCGCCAGCCATGTCGTCAATAAACTCCGTCACCTTATGCTGCGGTTGCCCCGCCTGTGCATAAGCGTCTTCAACCGTCTGCTGCGCGCCTTTACCGCTCTGATGCCAGATAGTGACCGCATCACCCAGTTTTGCGGCAACCTGCGGCAGCGTCTGGTTCAGCACGCGGGCGCCCTGAGAGCCGCCAACCACCAGCAGACGAACCGGGCCTTCACGCCCCGCCAGACGCTCCTGCGGCAGAGGCAGCGCCAGCACGTCCGTACGCACAGGATTCCCCACCACTTCCGCTTTCGGGAAGGCGCCAGGAAAAGCCTGCATAACCGTGGTTGCTATTTTCGCCAACCATTTATTGGTCAAACCGGCAATACCGTTCTGCTCATGCAGCACCACCGGGATCCCTAACGACCAGGCGGCAAGACCGCCGGGGCCTGAAACATAGCCACCCATGCCCAGCACCACGTCGGGTTTGAACTGTTGCATGATGGCGCGCGCCTGACGCCAGGCGTTAAAAATACGCAGCGGGGCGGCAAGCAATGCCTTGATCCCTTTACCACGCAAACCGGAGATACGAATGAAGTCAATCTCAATGCCATGTTTTGGCACTAAATCCGCTTCCATACGATCGGCGGTACCCAGCCAGCGAACCTGCCAGCCCTGGGCCATTAAATGGTGAGCAACGGCCAATCCCGGGAACACATGTCCGCCGGTACCGCCTGCCATCACCATTAACCGCTTCGGTTGACCACTCATCGTGAACCTCGTGTAAACGCCTGCGCTTTTTCCAGACGCGTTTCATAATCAATACGTAACAAAAACATAATGGCTGTCGACATAATCAACAAACTCGAACCACCATAGCTGATCAGCGGCAGCGTCAGACCTTTGGTCGGCAGCATACCGGCAGCCGCGCCAACGTTGACAAGTGCCTGGAAACTAAACCAGATACCGATCGAACAGGCGAGAAAACCGGAGAAACGGTGGTCAATTTCCAGCGCTTTACGTCCAATCGACATCGCGCGAAAAGCGACGAAGAATACCATTAAAAGTGCCAATACCACACCGATATAACCCAGTTCTTCCCCAATAATGGCGAAGATAAAGTCGGTATGCGCCTCCGGCAGGTACTCCAGTTTTTGGACCGAATTGCCCAGTCCTTGCCCCCAGACCTCACCGCGACCAAATGCCATCAGCGATTGCGTCAACTGGTAACCGCTGCCAAAGGGATCTTCCCAGGGGTTCCAGAAAGAGGTCACACGGCGAATACGATAAGGCTCGGCGAGGATCAGCAGAACAACCGCCGATATCCCCATCCCGATGATGGCAATGAACTGCCACAGTTTCGCCCCGGCAAGAAACAGCATCGCCAGCGTGGTGACAAATAACACCACCACCGTACCGAGGTCAGGCTGCGCCAGCAAAAGCACCGCCAGCACCAGGATCACGCCCATCGGTTTTAAGAAGCCGCGCAGGTTATTACGTACCTCGTCAACCTTACGCACCAGGTAGTTCGCGAGGTAGCAGAACAGCGACAGCTTGGTGAATTCCGCTGGCTGAATACGCAGCGGCCCCAGCGCAATCCAACGCGATGCCCCGTTAACGGAACTCCCCACTACCAGTACGATCAGCAGCATGATGATCGACGCAATCAGCATCGTGGTGCTGTACTTTTGCCAGAACTCCATCGGTAAACGCAGCGTGACCATCCCCAGACAAAATGCCAGGAAGATATACAGCGCATCACGCTTGGCAAACAGGAACGGATCGTTCGCCAGCCTTTGCCCCACGGGCATCGACGCTGACGTCACCATCACGAAACCAATCGCCGCCAGTCCCAGGGTTAGCCACAACAACATACGGTCGTACATTATCAGGCTGTCCGCGTCTTTCTCACGCGAAGCCATCACCCAGCCCTTAAGCGCAGCAAAGCCCCATGCCAGGAGTCCAAATCCCGGCAGGCGCGGCATTCTCAGGCGAGGCAGAGAGAAGCGCATCAACCCAACTCCTTCGCCAGGCGGGTAAATTCATCCCCCCGCTGCTCAAAATTCTTGAACTGATCGAGGCTGGCGCAGGCAGGTGACAACAGCACCATATCCCCCGACTTCACGCGAGGCGCTACCAAACGCATCGCCTCTTCCATCGTTTCCGTCAGTTCAGCGACGTCCGGACGCAGTTCCGCCAGTTGCGCGCCGTCACGGCCAAAGCAGTACAGACGAACACGATCGCCGTTCAAATAACGTCCCAGCGAAGAGAAATCCGCTGATTTGCCATCTCCACCGAGCAACAGATGCAGCGTGCCATCGACATGCAGGCCATTCAACGCCGCTTCAGTACTGCCTACATTGGTCGCTTTAGAATCGTTGATCCAGCGAACACCGTTATGCTCCAGCGCCAACTGGAAGCGATGCGCAAGACCGGTAAACGTCGTTAACGCTTTCAGGCTGCTGGCGCGCGGTAATCCTGCTGCGTCCGCCAGTGCCAGCGCCGCCAGCGCGTTGGTGTAGTTATGCTGACCGGAAAGCTTCATCTCTTTCACGTTCAGTATTTTTTCGCCTTTGACGCGCAGCCAGGTTTCGCCCTGCTGACGGTTTAGGTGATAGTCACCCATATTGACGCCAAAACTCACACAGCGCTCATCCGCACCGCGTACCGGCATGGTTAGCGCATCATCGGCATTGACCACGCACACTTTCGCATTCTCGTACACACGCAGTTTCGCCGCGCGGTACTGTTGAAGACCAAATGGATATCTGTCCATGTGGTCTTCAGTCACGTTGAGAATCGTGGCGGCAACGGCCTGTAGACTGGAGGTGGTTTCCAGTTGGAAACTGGACAGTTCAAGCACATAGAGTTCGCGATCGTCATCCAGCAGCATCAGGGCCGGCAGGCCGATATTGCCGCCCACACCGACGTTAACGCCCGCCGCTTTCGCCATTTCGCCAACCAGCGTCGTTACCGTGCTTTTACCGTTCGACCCGGTGATCGCCACGACGGGAGCCTGCGCTTCGCGACAAAACAGCTCAATGTCGCCGACAATTTCAATGCCCGCATCAGCGGCGGCACGGAGTGAAGGATGCGCAAGGGCAATCCCAGGGCTGGCAACCACCAGATCCGCCGCCAACAGCCACTCGTCGTTCAGGCTGCCAACGTGGCGTTCAACCGCTTCAGGTAATTTATCCAGCCCCGGCGGCGTCGCGCGGGTATCCATCACACGCGGCGTCACGCCACGCGCGAGGAAAAAGTCCACGCAAGAAAGTCCGGTGAGACCCAGACCAATGATGACGACGTTTTTACCCTGGTAATCAGCCATGATTAACGTACCTTCAGCGTTGCCAGGCCAATAAGCACCAGCATCAGCGAAATAATCCAGAAGCGCACAATGACACGCGGTTCCGGCCAGCCTTTCAATTCATAGTGATGGTGAATCGGCGCCATGCGGAAAATACGCTGCCCGCGCAACTTAAAGGAACCGACCTGCAGGATGACCGACAGCGTTTCCACCACGAACACCCCACCCATAATCACCAGCAGGAATTCCTGACGCAGCAGCACGGCGATAATCCCGAGCGCGCCACCCAGCGCCAGTGAACCGACGTCACCCATAAATACCTGCGCCGGATAGGTGTTAAACCACAGAAAGCCTAACCCCGCACCGACAATCGCCGTACAGACGATCACCAGCTCACCGGCATGGCGTAAATAGGGAATGTGCAGGTAGCTGGCGAAGTTCATGTTACCGCTCGCCCACGCCACCAACGCAAAACCACCGGCCACAAACACGGTTGGCATAATCGCCAGGCCATCAAGACCATCGGTCAGGTTGACCGCGTTCCCCGTACCCACAATCACGAAGTACGCCAGCAGAACGTAGAACAGCCCCAACTGCGGCATCACGTCTTTAAAGAACGGCACCACCAGTTGAGTGGCTGGCGTATCTTTGCCCGCCAGATAGAGGGCAAACGCCACGCCTAATGCAATGACGGACATCCAGAAATACTTCCAGCGCGCAATCAGACCTTTCGTGTCTTTGCGTACCACTTTGCGATAGTCATCGACAAAACCAATAATGCCGTAGCCCACCAGCACGACCAATACACACCAGACATACGGGTTAGACGGGTAAGCCCACAGCAGCACAGAAACGACAATCGCGGTCAGGATCATAATGCCGCCCATGGTCGGCGTACCGCGCTTGCTGAAATGCGACTCCGGGCCGTCGTTACGCACAACCTGGCCAAATGACAATTTTTGTAAACGGGCAATCATGCGCGGGCCCATCCACAAAGAGATGAACAGCGCGGTCAGCAGGCTGACGATGGCGCGAAACGTCAGATACGAAAAGACGTTAAAGCCGGAATAATATTTGACCAAATGTTCGGCCAGCCAAACTAACATGTCCCATTCTCCTGTAATGCGCGTACTACCTCTTCCATGGCGGCACTACGTGAACCTTTCACTAAAACAGTCATTGTTTGATGCTCTGCAACCAGCGTCTTAAGACGCGCCACCAACGCAGGTTTGTCAGCAAAATGCTCGCCGACGCCGCTGGCGTTACTGATGGCCTGGCTCAGTTTCCCTGTACTCAATACACAATCGATACCTGCCGCTTTCGCCGCCTCGCCGACCTGCACATGGCACGCTTCGCTTTCTGCGCCCAGTTCCGCCATATCGCCAACCACCAACACACGAAAGCCCGGCATTTCAGAAAGAACCTGTACGGCAGCGGTCATCGACCCCACATTGGCGTTGTAGGAGTCATCAAGCAGCAGTTGATTTTCTGCCAGTGGGATCGGGAACAAACGGCCAGGTACGGCCGTTAAATTAGCCAGACCCGCTTTGATAGCCTCGAGCGGCGCACCAACCGCCATCGACAGCGCACTCGCAGCGAGCGCGTTGGCGATGTTGTGACGACCGGGTAACGGCAGCAGCACATCAATGCTGCCCTTCGGGGTTTGCAGAGTAAACGTCGTGCCATGCAGCGTCACATGGATATTGGTTGCCGTGAAATCACTGTTGGCGGCATTGGGCGAAAAGCGCCAGACAGGGCGATCGCCAATGATGCTCTGCCAGTTCAGCCAGTCGTTGTTGTCGGCATTGATGATGGCAATGCCGTTTTCCTGCAGACCGCTAAAAATTTCGCCTTTGGCTTTTGCCACGCCCGCCAGCGAGCCGAACCCTTCCAGGTGCGCCGCAGCGAGATTGTTCACCAGCGCCGCTTCCGGACGCGTCAAGCCGACGGTCCAGGCAATTTCACCCTGGTGATTAGCGCCTAATTCAATCACCGCATAGTCATAATCATGATTCAGACGTAGCAGCGTCATCGGCACGCCGATGTCGTTATTCAGATTACCGGCGGTGTATAAGGTGTTTCCGCACTGGCTCAGAATGGCCGCCGTCATCTCTTTAACCGATGTTTTACCGGATGAACCGGTTAACGCCACCACGCGGGCCAGCACCTGCGCGCGTACCCACGCCGCCAGTTCACCAAACGCCAGACGCGTGTCTTTGACAATCAGTTGCGGGAGGTCGATATCCAGCGGACGGCTGACCAGCAGCGCCCCTGCCCCGCCGGCTTTCGCTTTATCGGCAAAATCGTGGGCGTCGAAGCGTTCGCCTTTCAGCGCCACAAACAGGCAACCCGGCGTCAGTTGACGCGTATCGGTCGTTACCGCGTCCAGCGCCACATCGGCACCTTGCAACTCGCCGTGCAGAATCTCAGCCAGTTGGCTGAGCGTTACGTTAATCATGCGATAACCCCCAGCAGGCGCGCGGCGGTCACACGGTCGGAATAGTCGAGACGCTGGGAGCCGACTATCTGATAATCTTCATGGCCTTTACCCGCGATCAGTACGACGTCGTCTTCTTTCGCCTGCATAATGGCGTTGGTAACGGCTTCGGCACGACCTTCCATCACCTTCGCATGCCCGGCATCCAGCATTCCGGCAAGAATATCGTTGATAATGGCGCGCGGCTCTTCGGTACGCGGATTGTCGTCGGTCACTACCGCCACATCCGCAAATTGTTCCGCAATTGCGCCCATTAGCGGACGTTTGCCTTTATCGCGATCGCCGCCGCAGCCGAAGACGCACCACAGTTTACCCGCGCAATGCAGGCGTGCCGCTTCGAGCGCTTTTTCCAGCGCGTCAGGCGTATGGGCATAGTCAACAACGACGGTCGGTTTACCCGGCGCGCTGAAGACTTCCATGCGCCCGCAAACCGGTTGCAGGCGGGAGGCTGTTTTCAGCAGTTCTGCCAACGGATAATCCAACGCCAGCAGCGTAGCCAGCGCCAGCAGAAGGTTGCTGACGTTAAACGCGCCCATCAGGCGACTTTCAATCTCGCCTTCGCCCCAACTGGACGCAAAGCGAATGGTGGCTCCGCTGTCGTGGTAATTCACCTCAACGGCTTTCAGCCAACGGCCATGGCAGTCGGGATTAATGCGGTCTTCCATCGAAACAGCCACCGCGTCCGGCAGTTTCGCCAGCCAGCGACGACCGACGTCATCATCAGCATTAACAATCGCCTGACCGCAGTGATGCGTGGAGTACAGCAGCCATTTCGCCGCTTCGTAATGCTCCATATCGCCGTGATAATCGAGGTGATCACGACTTAAATTCGTAAAGACTGACGCCGCAAATTTCAGCGCTGCAACGCGGTGTTGTACCAAGCCGTGAGAAGAGACTTCCATCGCGCCGAGTGTCGCGCCTTGTTCTACCAGTCCCGCCAGCACATGCTGGACATCCACCGCTGAACCGGTGGTATTTTCCGTTGGGATCACTTTGCCCAGCAGACCATTGCCTACTGTTCCCATTACCGCGCTGGTTTCGCCGAGCAATTGGCTCCATTGCGCCAGCAGTTGGGTAGTCGTGGTTTTACCGTTCGTGCCGGTCACGCCTACCAGACGCATTCTTTCTGAAGGTTCATGATAGAAACGACCAGCCAGTGCAGATAAACGCTCGTTGAGCTGGCTGAGATAGATGACCGGAACGCCGTGCATTTCACGGATCTCACCGTCGGTCGCCTCATCTTTTGCCTCTGCAATAATGGCAGCCACACCTTGCGCTATCGCCTGCGGGATATATCGACGCCCGTCCGCCTGATGACCTTTTACTGCCACAAAGAGATCGCCCGATGCAGCCACACGGCTGTCGAGTGTCATCTCCCGCAGTGCTCGCTCCGGTGCGCCCGGCACCCATGGAGCAAGAAGGTCGCGCAAATTACGATCTGCCACCTGTTCCCTCGCCTTGATTAATTACGAATTCACTTTTCTCGCCCGTTGCCAGTGCGTCCGGTTCGATGTTCATGGTGCGCAGTACGCCGCCCATGATGGCACCAAAGACCGGCGCGGAAACGGCGCCGCCGTAGTATTTACCCGCCTGCGGGTCGTTGATAACAACAACCAGCGCAAAGCGCGGCTGACTCGCAGGCGCAACGCCTGCGGTATACGCAATGTATTTATTGATGTAGCGCCCATCCGGGCCCACTTTTTTCGCTGTACCGGTTTTAATGGCGATGCGATAGCCTTTGATCGCGGCTTTTACGCCACCGCCGCCCGGTAATGCCACGCTCTCCATCATGTGCACGACGGTACGAACGGTAGATTCCGGGAAGATACGCTCGCCCGGAACGGGCGGGTCAACTTTGGTAATTGAGAGCGGGCGATAGACGCCGTAGCTGCCAATCGTTGCATAGACTCGCGCTAACTGTAACGGCGTTACCATTAGCCCGTAGCCGAAAGAGAAGGTGGCCCTCTCTATGTCAGACCACCGTTGTTTTTGAGGATATAAGCCACTGCGTTCTCCGACCAACCCCAAATTGGTCGCTTTTCCCAGCCCAAAACGTGAGTAAGTATCTACTAACGCTGAGGACGGCATCGCTAACGCCAGCTTAGAAACACCGACGTTACTCGACTTCTGTAAAACCCCGGTCAGGGTCAGTTCGCTGTAACGCGCCACGTCTTTAATTTCGTGACCGTTAATTCGGTAGGGAATCGTGTTGAGTACGGTATTTTCGCGCACCACGCCGCGTTGAAGCGCGGTCATCACCACCATCGGTTTGACGGTTGACCCCGGTTCAAAGACGTCGGTAATGGTACGGTTACGCATGACATCTTTCTGCGTACCGGTCAGGTTGTTCGGGTTATAAGACGGGCTGTTGGCCATCGCCAGCACTTCGCCAGTGCTCACATCCACCAGCACGGCGCTGCCCGACTCCGCCTTGTTAAAGGCAACGGCGTTATTCAGTTCGCGATACACCAGCGCCTGTAGGCGCTCATCGATGCTCAACGCCAGGTTGTGCGCCGCCTGACTGTCAGTAGAAGAGATATCCTCAATGACGCGGCCATAGCGATCTTTACGCACAACACGTTCGCCCGGCTGCCCTGTAAGCCACTTATCAAAGCTCTTCTCAACGCCTTCAATACCCTGGCTGTCTACGTTGGTGAAACCAATGAGGTGAGCGGTCACTTCTCCGGAAGGATAGTAACGACGGGATTCTTCACGCAGATGAATACCGGGAAGCTTCAGCTTTTTGATGTAATCGCCAAGATCCGGGTTTACCTGACGTGCCAGATAAATAAAGCGGCCTCTGGGATTTGCATTAACGCGCGCCGCTAGCTGATCGAGCGGCATTTTCAGCGCATCAGCCAGCGCTTTCCAGCGATTATCCAGCGTAATGCCGCCGGCATCATGCAGCTCTTTCGGATCCGCCCAAATCGCTTTTACCGGGACACTCACTGCCAGCGGACGACCAGAGCGATCGGTTATCATACCGCGTGATGTTGCCACTTCCTGCACACGCAAAGAACGCATGTCACCCTGGCGCACCAGCATATCTGGCGCGATTATCTGCAGCCAGGCCGCACGACCCAACAGAAAAACCAGCGCCAGTAAAATGCAGCCGCACAGCAACGCAAAACGCCAACTGATAAAGTTGGGCTGTTCTTCCTGGCGTTTTGGTTTGAGCGTTTTTGCCGCTGCTTTCATGCGTCGCGTTTATCCTTATTTTTGCACTACGATATTTTCTTGTGAGGGATCAACATGCTGCATCTGCAGTTTTTCCGTTGCAATCCGTTCCACCCGGCTATGATCGCCGAGCGCATTCTCTTCAAGGATCAGGTTGCGCCATTCGATATCCAACGCATCCCGCTCCAGCACCAATTGCTCACGCTGTGCGGTCAATAGTCGCGTGTGATGCGCCGTGGTGACGACAGTCACCGCCGTCAAAATGATGCAAATGAACAGGCAGAGTGGCAGCTTCCCGTACCGCAAAAGATCGTCACCGATCACGCCAGGCAAAGCATGGCGCTCGTTGCTTCCTAATGATCCCTTAACTTTGCTGAGGGCATCTGTCACTCTGCTGATCATGCGTTCGTCCTCTCTGCAATTCGCAGAACTGAACTACGGGCGCGTGGATTCTCTGCCACCTCTTCTTCGCCCGGCATCAACTTGCCTAACGCTCGCAACTCACGGCCACCCAGTTTTTTGAGCTGATCTTCCGTCATCGGCAATCCTGCTGGTACTTGCGGACCGCGACTTTGCTCACGCATAAAGCGCTTCACAATACGGTCTTCCAGCGAGTGGAAACTGATGATGGAAAGTCGCCCTCCCGGGGCCAGCACGCTGAGCGAGCTTTTTAGCGCCTGCTCTATCTCCTCCAGTTCACTGTTCACCCAAATGCGCACCGCCTGGAAGGTACGGGTCGCGGGATGTTTGTGTTTGTCCTTCACCGGCGTCGCTGCCGCAATCACTTCAGCGAGCTCTTTGGTGCGGGTCATCGGTTCAATGCGGTTACGCTCAACAATGGCGCGCGCAATGCGTTTACCAAAACGCTCCTCGCCAAAGGTTTTGATAACCCAGGCGATGTCCGCTTCTTCAGCCGTTTGCAGCCATTCAGCCGCAGACTGGCCACGCGTTGGGTCCATTCGCATATCCAACGGGCCATCACGCATGAAGGAAAAGCCGCGCTCGGCATCATCAAGTTGCGGAGAAGAGACGCCAAGATCGAGAAGTATTCCGTCGATTTTACCCGTCAGTTCACGCTCGGCGACGTACTCAGCCAGCGCAGAGAAAGGCCCATGAATGATGGAGAAGCGAGGATCATTGATGGTTTGGGCAACGGCAATAGCCTGCGGGTCGCGATCGATTGCCAGTAAACGCCCGTTGTCGCCAAGTTGCGACAGGATCAGACGTGAGTGACCACCGCGACCAAATGTCCCATCAATGTAAATGCCATCAGGGCGAATGTTCAGACCGTTTACGGCCTCGTCCAGTAGCACCGTTGTATGTTTAAAATTTTCCATCATCATTATAGAGACAAGTCCTGCAGTCGCTCCGACAAGGTTTCGGTAACAGACTGCTCAGCGTCGATATCTTCCTTGACCCGTTGATACCAGGTCGTTTCATCCCACAGTTCAAATTTGTTGAACTGTCCAACCAGCATCACTTCTTTCGTCAGTGCGGCATGTTGCCGCAGAATCGGCGCGATCAATAGACGACCGGCACTGTCCATCTGACATTCGCTGGCATGTCCCAGGAGTAAGCGCTGTACGCGGCGCTCAACCGGATTCATGCTCGACAGACGCGATAATTTTTGCTCGATAACTTCCCATTCAGGCAGGGGGTACAGCAGCAGGCACGGGTGATGAATGTCAATGGTACACACCATTTGACCGGTAGCGCTCTCGAGCAGTTGATCCCGATAACGGGTGGGCACAGATAAGCGCCCTTTACTGTCGAGATTGACTAACGTTGCTCCCCGGAACATGCCAGCCTCACCCCCAATTACCACTTTATCCCACAAAATCCCACTTAAAGGAGTTTACGGAGCGGAGGAAAAGCTTGTCAAGCAAGTCAGGACGCTTACCGGAGTAAAAAACCCAATGTTTACGGCTAATATCAGCGTTGATTAAATTACGTCCAACGAACGAAGCAAATTAACGTTATGAATATTTGTAAGAAAAAAAAACAAAAACTCATTATCGTTTAAAACAACTCAATACTACCTGAAGAAAATATAAAGTGTCAGTTTGCGACGCGAGCGGCATTTTAGGACATATTGCAGCGGGATAACAGTACCTGTTTATCGGTCGCTATGCCCCTTACAGTCAGGGAGTGCGATGCGTTACCGCATCAGGTAAGGAAAGTGTTTGTTAATTCGGCAAATCCCCACAAGCATGTAACAAAATAATTCAAGAGTAACCTGCCATAACCACCCAATAACCGAAAATGGTTTGCGAGAGTACTATCAGGATTATTTATAAGACAGCTCAGCGAGATTTTAAGGAATAATCTTAATTCTGATACGGTTATTGATTTCCATTTTTTATTTCCCCCACACCGAAGCATTTTACGGCGCGGGGGTATTCACTCAGCTACGGCTAAGGACGCCACGGCGATACAAATTACGTTTGATACGTGTTAAACCCGGTTTTGGCTTGCGGGGTTCATCCAGACTCGCCAGAACAATCTCAAGAACACGCTCGGCGACATCGCGATGGCGTTGCGCCACGGCAAGCACCGGACATTGCAGAAAATCGAGCAGTTCATTATCACCAAATGTGGCGATAGCCAGTTCGGAAGGTAATTTACCGTCACGACGCAATGTCACATCCATCACGCCCTGCAACAGCGCAAAAGAAGTGGTAAACAGTGCCTGCGGCATCGGGTGCGTTTCCAGCCATTTTTCAAACAACTGCGCTGCGGCAGCCCGCTCGTAGCTGTTGGCATACAAGAAATTCACTTCACGCGGATCATCCTTCCACGCAGTACGGAATCCCTGTTCACGCAGGAAACTCACCGACAGTTCTGGCAACGCGCCCAAATAGAGCACCGTTTCCGCAGGGAATTTGCGCAGCTCTCCAGCCAGCATCTCCGCATCATCCTGGTCAGCGCCAACCACGCTGGTAAAATGTTCACGATCGAGGGCACGATCCAGCGCGACAATCGGGAATGAGTCATTCGCCCAGCGCTGATAGAAAGGATGCTCCGGCGGCAAAGAGGTCGACACAATGATCGCATCCACCTGGCGCTGTAAAAGGTGTTCGATACAGCGCATTTCGTTATCCGGCTGATCTTCTGAACAGGCGATCAGCAGTTGATAACCTCGCTGGCGCGCCTGGCGTTCCAGATAGTTTGCAATGCGGGTATAACTTGTGTTCTCAAGGTCAGGAATGACCAGACCAATAGAGCGAGTGCGTCCCGCACGCAGCCCGGCAGCCACAGCATTGGGGTGATAATTATGCTCGCGCACCACCGCCATGACTTTTTCAACGGTCTTGTCGCTCACGCGATATTGCTTTGCTTTTCCGTTAATAACGTAGCTTGCAGTTGTTCGCGATACACCGGCTAGCCGAGCGATTTCATCCAGTTTCACAATTGCCCCTTGCGTAAAAAGTACAAACCATAACCACTGAGACGGCATGGGTAAAATTTATAAACATCTAATCGCAGAATACGCACTGCGTGCAACCGCTTTTGTCTCTGGTTATTGCGGATTTCGCAAAAAAAAGCCCAACCGGTAACGTTGGGCCTGTGAAATCGGCGTAAGGTATTCCTTAGCGCATGATTTTATCACCGCGCGAAAGACCGACCACGCCTGAACGCGCAACTTCGACAATCTTCGCCACTTCGCGCAACGTTGCCAGGAAAGCATCCAGTTTTTCACTGGTTCCCACCAGTTGAACAGTATAAATAGACGGGGTGACGTCGATTATCTGCCCACGGAAGATCTCGGTGTTGCGCTTGACCTCTTCGCGCCCGTAGCCGCTGGCCTGGATCTTCACCAGCATGATTTCGCGTTCAACGTGCGACCCTTGCCCAAGCTCGCTCACCCGCAACACATCGACCAGCTTGTGCAATTGTTTTTCGATTTGTTCGAGGACTTTTTCATCCCCCACGGTCTGGATGGTCATACGCGATAATGTCGGATCGTCAGTCGGCGCGACGGTCAGGCTTTCAATGTTGTAGCCACGCTGCGAAAAGAGGCCGATCACACGCGACAATGCCCCTGACTCGTTCTCCAGCAATACAGATAATATCCGGCGCATAATCAGGTTCTCTCCGTTTTGCTTAACCACATTTCATCCATCCCGCCCCCGCGTATCTGCATAGGGTAGACATGCTCACTGCCATCCACCGTCACATCGACGAAGACCAGACGATTATTATGTACGTGCTCAAGGGCCTCGCTCAGTTTGCTTTCCAGCTCGCCCGGATGGTTAATCTGGATCCCAATATGACCATAGGCTTGCGCCAGACGGACAAAATCTGGCAACGACTGCATGTAAGATTGTGAATGGCGCCCCGAGTAGATCATGTCCTGCCACTGCTTAACCATCCCCAGATATCGGTTATTCAGGTTAAGCACCAGAACAGGCAATTCATATTGCAGCGCTGTCGACAACTCCTGGATGTTCATCTGGATACTGCCATCGCCAGTCACACAAACGACCGTTTCTTCGGGTAGCGCCATCTTCACCCCCAGCGCCGCTGGCAGACCAAACCCCATGGTGCCTAGCCCACCGGAGTTAATCCAGCGACGCGGTTTATCAAACGGGTAGTAAAGCGCGGCAAACATCTGGTGTTGGCCGACGTCGGAAGTGACGTACGCTTCACCTTTGGTGAGACGCCAGATTGCCTCGATCACCGCTTGCGGTTTGATGCTCTCACTTTGCGTGTCATATTTCAGACACTGGCGGGCACGCCAGCGTTCAATCTGTTGCCACCAGTCGCGAATATCATCCAACGGCTGCGCGGCGGACTCTTGCGGCAGCAATTCCAGCATCTGCTCCAGCACCAGACGCGCGTCGCCCACAATAGGCACATCTGCCGTCACGGTTTTTGAGATAGACGTAGGATCGATATCAATATGTAAAACGGTCGCATTTGGACAGTATTTTGCCAGGTTATTGGTTGTACGATCGTCGAACCGCACCCCCACCGCAAAAATCACATCCGCGTTATGCATGGTCATATTCGCTTCATACGTGCCATGCATGCCCAACATCCCTAAGGACAGTTGATGCGTTGCCGGGAATGCGCCAAGCCCCATTAATGAAGAGACAACCGGGAGATTAAGCGTCTCAATGGTCTGACGTAGTTCTTCGTGGCAGGCTGAATTTATCGCCCCGCCGCCCACGTAGACCACCGGTTTTTTCGCGGCCACCAGGGTTTGCAGCGCGCGCTTAATTTGCCCTTTATGCCCCGTCGTTGTCGGATTATACGAACGCATACTGACGGCATCCGGCCAGACATAAGGCAGTTTTTTCGCCGGGCTTAGAATATCTTTGGGTAAATCCACCACTACCGGGCCGGGCCGCCCGCTCGCCGCCAGCCAAAACGCTTTTTTAAGCACCTGAGGAATATCTTCCGTCTGCTTGACCAGGAAACTGTGTTTTACCACCGGGCGGGAGATCCCCACCATGTCGCATTCCTGAAACGCATCGTAGCCAATCAACGAGGTCGCCACCTGGCCGGAAAGGATCACCAGCGGAATAGAGTCCATGTAGGCCGTTGCGATGCCCGTGATAGCATTTGTCGCTCCGGGGCCTGACGTCACCAGCACCACGCCAACCTCACCGGTCGCCCGCGCTAACCCATCCGCCATATGCACGGCAGCCTGTTCATGACGCACCAGGACGTGATCAATTCCCCCCACCGTATGCAGTGCATCATAAATATCGAGAACTGCGCCCCCGGGATATCCGAAAACCTGTTTCACGCCCTGATCGATAAGCGATCGCACGACCATCTCGGCTCCAGACAACATCTCCATGGCTTGCCTCACTGTATGATGAATAACATTTGCTAAACACATTAACCGCTCGCCCTGATGCAGGCAATTCGGGCAGACGCCCGTAAACAGAGTGAGATTAGAATAAATGAGAGGAATGAAGGGATTTAATGGCGGATTACACCATGATACGCATTCGTGGTGACAATTAATCGCTTAAAAATGAGGAGTTACAGCAATTCCTCTATTTTTCAGGTTGTTCAGCATGAAGTCTGACGGTGAATTCAGTATAAAATTTCGCACTTATTAAAAAATGCAGAATAAACCAGATGCCGCGCCCTGATTTATTCTGCCCGTTTTATCGCTTGCAGACAGAAACCAATAATTCTTCCATCCACTGATGTCCTTTATCGCGACCTGCTGCTTCATGCCAGGAAAGATAACACGTCCGATTGTTCAGTTTTAAAGGTAAAGGTAATATTTGTAATTCTAATGAGTCTGCAAATTCTTCTGCCAGCCAGCGAGGGGCAATAGCAACCAGGTGCGTTTGCGAAACGACATTAAGCACGCTAATCATCGCCATACCTTGATAGGCAACACAGGCTTGTTTATCCGTTGAGTCATACCAGGGTTGGCTAAAAGACGCAAAACGATCGAGTGATACAACCGCGTGTTGTTCATTATACACATCGCTTTCCAGCAATGGGCCATTGATATGCGGGTGTTTTTTGCTGGCAACTAATACCATTTCATCATTAAACAACGGAATGCTAGTAAAATCAGGGCGACGAAACTCCTCATAACTAATAACAAATTCCGTTTCCTGGTAACGTAATTGATGTTCTGTGTCCTGATTTAATGACGATTTAAAAACAACATGTATATTTGGGGCAATTTGTTCTACACGATTATAAATAAGAGATGTCAGAATATTATCCAACGGGCTGCAGACACAAAGATTGAACACACGTTCGCTGCTGGTCGGTTCGAAGCCCGAACCCGGTAACTCATTCTGCACCAGTTGCAGCGCCTGCCGAACGGAACCGAATAGCTGAAATGCACGCGCTGTCGGCTGAATACCACGCCCGTACCGTACAAATAACTCGTCATTAAACATGACTTTCAAGCGTGCAACTGCGTTACTCACCGCCGGTTGTGACATCCCCAGAGAATGCGCAGCTCGCGTGATATTCTGTTCCTGCATTACCGCATCAAAAACAGTTAATAAATTGAGATCAACCATGCGAAGTTGCGGTTTTCCCATCTCTAAAAGATGCGGTTTATTTTTTACTTCTGGCATATTTAACTCCACTGTCACACTACACATCCTTTTCCTTGGGGGAATGCAGAAATAAACTCAGAAAATATGATTTACCATGCATATAGAATAAGAAAAAGAAAAATAAAAAAATTAGGAAAACATAAAGGCATCATTTAGAAAACGGTGAAAGATATGACAAACATAACGTGATGAATGTCACACCCAATAATTCACAACATTCAAATTGCGAAAGCAATATAACCATAAGCCCGACAAATATACAATCATGCGCTTGGTGAATGATTGTTTAAGTTTTAATTAAATATTTATATTAATACAACCCATATCCTTAACAGTAATTTATCAATATGATGCTAGTGAGGATAAAAACCCATTCACTGAAAATATAAAAACAATGTAAATCATAAAGATAAACAACACCTTTGCAAGACCATCCAAAGACCTTTCTTTACAACCAAATGAAAAAAAATATGCTTAAATATTTCAAATGATGAAAAATGTGACCGACCAACAATTAATTTGTCTCTTATTGGACTGATTACCCAGCACAATTAGCTAAAGTAAAAGACAGAATCCCCCACGCCACAACGGCATTTTACAGGGGACAGGGTTGACATCACACAACGTATCCAGTACCACTAAAAGCATATCGCTTTCGCCTGGAGTTTGATTAATGATTCGTAACGTTCGCTTCCTCAGCCTACTACTACTAAACGCATCCTCGTTGCGCGGTAGACTGGTGAGCGACATTCAGCATTAAGTCAACTTCCAGTAAGACAAAAAACCCGCGCCGCTGCGCGGGTTTTTTTATGCCTGATGCAAGGCGCTCTCAGAGACAAGGACTTAAACCATGAGCCAGCAAGTCATTATTTTCGATACGACCTTACGCGACGGTGAACAGGCGTTACAGGCAAGCCTGAGTGTGAAAGAAAAACTGCAGATTGCTCTGGCGCTTGAGCGTATGGGCGTTGACGTAATGGAAGTCGGTTTCCCTGTCTCTTCCCCTGGCGATTTTGAGTCCGTACAGACCATTGCGCGCCAGGTTAAAAATAGCCGTGTGTGTGCTCTGGCTCGTTGTGTAGAAAAAGATATCGATGTGGCGGCTGAGTCGCTGAAAGTCGCAGAGGCATTCCGTATCCATACGTTTATCGCCACCTCGCCGATGCATATCGCCACCAAATTGCGCAGCACGCTGGACGAAGTGATTGAACGCGCGGTTTACATGGTCAAACGTGCGCGCAATTACACGGATGACGTGGAATTCTCATGCGAAGATGCAGGCCGCACCCCGATTGCCGACCTGGCTCGTGTGGTCGAAGCCGCCATTAACGCAGGGGCAAGAACCATCAATATCCCTGACACCGTGGGTTACACCATGCCTTTCGAGTTTGCCGGCATCATTTCCGGGCTGTATGAGCGGGTTCCGAACATCGATAAAGCCATCATCTCTGTTCACACCCACGATGACTTAGGTCTGGGAGTGGGTAATGCGCTGGCCGCGGTGCATGCGGGCGCACGTCAGGTAGAAGGCGCAATGAACGGTATCGGCGAACGTGCCGGTAACTGTTCGCTGGAAGAGGTGATCATGGCGATTAAGGTGCGTAAAGATATCCTGAACGTACAGACCCGCATTCATCACCAGGAAATCTGGCGTACCAGCCAGTTAGTCAGCCAAATCTGCAACATGCCGATTCCGGCGAACAAAGCGATTGTTGGCAGCGGCGCCTTTGCCCACTCCTCCGGCATTCATCAGGATGGCGTGCTGAAAAATCGTGAAAACTACGAAATCATGACGCCAGAATCAATCGGCCTGAATCAGGTTCAGTTGAACCTGACGTCTCGCTCAGGCCGCGCGGCGGTAAAACACCGTATGGATGAGATGGGTTATAAAGAGGACGAATACAGCCTGGACAATCTGTATGACGCGTTCCTGAAACTGGCGGATAAAAAAGGTCAGGTATTCGACTACGACCTGGAAGCGCTGGCCTTCATTAACAAACAGCAGGAAGAGCCGGAGCATTTCCGTCTGGATTATTTCAACGTGCAGTCCGGCTCGAACGATATCGCCACGGCGTCCGTCAAACTGGCCTGCGGCAACGAAGTGAAGGCAGAAGCGGCCAACGGTAACGGCCCCGTCGATGCTATCTATCAGGCCATCAACCGTATCACTGATTACAACGTCGAGCTGGTGAAATACAGCTTAACGGCAAAAGGCCACGGCAAAGATGCGCTGGGCCAGGTGGATATCGTCGCCAACTATAACGGTCGCCGTTTCCACGGTGTCGGTCTGACGACAGATATCGTCGAATCCTCCGCCAAAGCGATGGTGCACGTCCTGAACAACATCTGGCGTGCGGCTGAAGTCGAAAAAGAGTTGCAACGCAAAGCTCAGAACAACGAAAACAACAAGGAAACCGTGTGATGTCGAAGAATTACCATATTGCTGTTTTGCCGGGCGACGGTATTGGCCCGGAAGTGATGGCGCAAGCCCTGAAAGTACTGGATGCCGTTCGCAACCGCTTTGCCATGCGCATTACCACCAGCCATTACGACGTCGGCGGCGCCGCCATCGACAATCACGGTCAGCCGCTGCCGCAGGCCACGGTTGAAGGGTGTGAGCAAGCGGACGCCATTTTATTTGGCTCGGTCGGCGGTCCAAAATGGGAAAATCTGCCGCCTGACCAGCAACCCGAGCGCGGCGCCTTACTGCCGCTGCGTAAGCATTTCAAATTGTTCAGCAACCTGCGTCCAGCCAAACTGTACCAGGGGCTGGAGGCATTCTGCCCGTTACGTGCGGATATTGCCGCCAACGGTTTCGATATCCTGTGCGTGCGCGAGTTGACCGGCGGGATCTATTTCGGTCAGCCAAAAGGCCGCGAAGGTCACGGTCAATATGAAAAAGCCTTTGATACCGAGGTCTATCACCGCTTTGAAATCGAGCGTATCGCTCGCATTGCTTTTGAGTCGGCCCGTAAGCGTCGTCATAAAGTAACGTCGATTGATAAAGCGAACGTGCTGCAAACGTCCATTCTGTGGCGCGAGATCGTCAATGAAATCGCGAAAGAGTATCCGGACGTTGAACTGGCGCACATGTACATCGATAACGCCACTATGCAGTTGATCAAAGATCCGTCTCAGTTCGACGTGCTGCTGTGCTCCAACCTGTTTGGCGACATCCTGTCTGACGAATGCGCCATGATCACTGGTTCCATGGGTATGCTGCCTTCCGCCAGCCTGAATGAACAAGGTTTCGGCCTGTATGAACCTGCGGGTGGCTCGGCGCCAGACATCGCCGGGAAAAACATTGCCAATCCGATTGCGCAAATCCTCTCTCTGGCGCTGCTGCTGCGCTATAGCCTGGACGCGAACGACGCCGCAACCGCAATAGAAAGCGCCATTAATCGCGCGTTAGAAGAAGGTATCCGCACCGGTGATTTGGCCCGTGGCGCTGCCGCAGTCAGTACCGATGAGATGGGCGATATCATCGCCCGCTACGTCGCAGAAGGGGTGTAATCATGGCTAAAACTTTGTATGAAAAATTGTTCGATGCACACGTCGTCTATGAAGCGCCGAACGAAACCCCGCTGTTATATATCGACCGTCATCTGGTGCATGAAGTGACCTCTCCGCAGGCATTTGATGGCCTGCGCGCGCATGGCCGTCCGGTTCGCCAGCCGGGTAAAACCTTCGCGACGATGGATCATAACGTCTCTACGCAAACCAAAGACATCAACGCGTCTGGCGAGATGGCCCGCATTCAAATGCAGGAGTTGATTAAAAACTGCAACGCGTTCGGCGTCGAGCTGTACGACCTGAATCACCCGTATCAGGGCATCGTCCACGTGATGGGCCCTGAACAGGGTATCACCCTGCCGGGCATGACCATTGTCTGTGGCGACTCCCACACGGCGACCCACGGCGCATTTGGCGCGCTGGCGTTCGGGATCGGCACCTCTGAAGTTGAGCATGTACTGGCGACGCAGACCCTGAAACAGGGCCGCGCCAAAACCATGAAAATCGAAGTGAATGGCACAGCGGCGCCGGGGATCACAGCAAAAGATATCGTACTGGCGATCATTGGGAAAACCGGCAGCGCCGGCGGTACCGGGCATGTGGTTGAATTTTGCGGTGACGCAATCCAGGCCCTGAGCATGGAAGGTCGTATGACGCTGTGCAACATGGCCATCGAAATGGGCGCGAAAGCCGGTCTGGTCGCGCCAGATGACACCACGTTCAACTATGTACAGGGTCGTCTGCACGCGCCGAAGGGGAAAGATTTTACCGACGCCGTCGCATACTGGAAAACCCTGAAGACCGACGATGGCGCCAAATTTGATACCGTCGTTACCCTGCAGGCGGAAGAGATAGCGCCGCAGGTCACCTGGGGCACCAACCCAGGCCAGGTCATCTCCGTGACCGAAAATATTCCCGATCCTGCATCATTTGCCGACCCGGTCGAACGCGCGTCCGCCGAAAAAGCGCTGGCCTATATGGGACTGAAACCCGGTATTCCGTTAACGGAAGTGGCTATTGATAAAGTGTTTATTGGCTCCTGCACCAACTCGCGGATTGAAGATTTGCGTGCGGCGGCAGAAATTGCCAAAGGCCGTAAAGTGGCTCCGGGCGTACAAGCGCTGGTCGTGCCAGGCTCTGGCCCGGTGAAAGCCCAGGCGGAAGCCGAAGGTCTGGACAAGATCTTCATCGAAGCCGGTTTTGAGTGGCGTTTACCCGGTTGCTCCATGTGTCTGGCAATGAACAACGATCGCCTGAATCCGGGTGAACGTTGCGCTTCCACCAGCAACCGTAACTTTGAAGGTCGTCAGGGACGCGGTGGACGGACACACTTAGTCAGCCCGGCCATGGCCGCCGCCGCCGCCGTTACCGGTCATTTTGCCGACATTCGCAGCATCAAATAAGGAAACCACCATGGCAGAGAAATTTATTAAACATACCGGCCTGGTTGTCCCGCTGGATGCCGCCAACGTCGACACCGACGCCATTATTCCTAAGCAATTTTTGCAGAAGGTCACCCGTACCGGTTTTGGCGCACATCTGTTTAACGACTGGCGTTTCCTGGATGAACAGGGTCAGCAGCCCAATCCAGAGTTCGTCCTGAACTTCCCGCAATATAAAGGGGCTTCGATTCTTCTGGCGCGGGAAAACTTTGGCTGCGGCTCTTCACGCGAACACGCGCCATGGGCGCTGACGGATTACGGCTTCAAAGTGGTCATCGCCCCCAGCTTCGCGGATATTTTCTACGGCAACAGCTTCAACAATCAGTTGCTGCCGGTGACGTTAAGCGATGCGCAAGTGGATGAACTGTTTTCCCTGGTGCAGGCGAATCCGGGCATCACATTCGACGTGGATCTGGAGGCGCAGGTGGTTAAAGCCGGAGACAAATCCTACCCCTTCGCGCTCGACGCGTTTCGCCGCCACTGCATGATGAACGGTCTGGACAGCATCGGGCTGACACTGCAACACGAAGATGCCATTACGGCATATGAAGAGAAGCAACCGGCGTTTATGCGCTAACCCCAGGTGCCGCCTGGGAGAATTGCCCGGCGGCACTTCGTTTGCACGGGCCTACAAAGTCCGTGTAGGCCGGGTAAGGCGAAGCCGTCACCCGGCAAAATTAAACATCTTTTACCCGTCCGGTCATCGCCAGCGTCACCACAGAAATCGCCGCAATCACCCAATAGACGGCAAAATGTCCGTAACTTTGCGCTACCGCGCCCTGGATAACGCCTGCCAGGATCACGCCCGTCGAGATACTGTTGGTAAACAGCGTTGTTGCCGACCCCGCTCGTCCCGGCATCAGATCCTGAAACCACAGCATCCCGATGCCCGCGATAATGCCGATAAACACCGCATTAAACAGTTGCAGCACCAGCAACGCCGTGTGGCTGTGAAAAAAGATCAGTCCAAGATAGAAAAGAACGCCTGCCGCGACCGCCGTGATCATCATGCGCCGCTTTCCGAAGCGCTTCACATAATAGCCCGCGAGGATCATTGCCGGAATTTCCAGCCCTGCCGCCGTCCCCATCAGGATCCCCGCCAGTTTATCCGGTAACCCAAGATCGCTGCTAATCCAGAGCGGCATATCAATGATGTACATGGTGTTGCAAGTCCACATTAACGTGGACGCAATAAACAGCATACGCACGTTTTTATCCTGCCAGCCTCCGGTCGGCGTTTCAGGCGCATCGACGGGTTGTTCAACACGCGCTACCGAAGGCAGTATCAACGCAATCAGCACCAGACTGATGGCAAAGATCCCGGCCGCGATAGCAAACATCGTGGTGAAGCCATAATTCAGCGCCAGCATAAACGCCAGCGGCGGGCCAATCACCCATGCCAGCGAGAGCTGAGCACGCATCACCGAGCTGAACATCACCACTTCCCGCGCCGAACTGTCTGCATACTCCCGCGCCAGCGCAAACAGTTGCGGCATGGCGCTATTCGCCAGCGATGCCAGCAATACGCCGCAGGTTATCAACGTGAGATAATGGCGATTAAACGCAAACAACAGCGCGTTACCGATAGCCATCAGACAGCAAAACATGATCAGTCGACGGCGGTCGCCCCGGCTATCCGAACGTTTTGCCAGCCCCAGACTCACCGCGATCCCGGCAATGGCGTTTACCGTATAAAACAGCCCGACCCAAAACGGTTGCGCCCCCACTTCGCGGCTCAAAAACAGGCTCAACGTCGGTGCCTGAAGCGCACCTGCAACGCCCATCATAAAAGCCACCAGCATGAACGCCGCGTAAACGCCGTTAAGACGCCGCCCCATCGTCATAATCCAGAGCATACAGTTCCTTATTCGCGCTGCTGAAACGAAAAAAGCCAGCAGGTATTATCTGCTGGCGGGTGATTTTAGGCCAGAGCCTACACCAATACTCAGTCACACATGATGTCTGCAATTTGGGCTTCAGAGGTCAGGCTGTCACCTCCCATTGCATCAGTTCTTCGAGCATCTTTAAGCGCTGCGGCGCGCTCAGGCAAGCCAACCAGGACAACCCTTCTGTCGCGGTAAAGTAGTGCAGAAAAAACGGACGCATAGTCGACCTCTCCATATTGCTTCATCGGAATCCATTATTGGCCTAATATGAGGATTATAAAATTGCTGAGTTTTTCGCAGGAGTTCCTCTTTTATGTCTTCAGGTCGTCTGCAACAACAGTTCATCCGTCTGTGGCAATGCTGTGACGGAAAAACGCAAGACACCACGCTAAATGAGCTGGCGGAACTGCTAAGTTGCTCCCGCCGCCATATGCGTACGCTGCTTAACACAATGCAGGCGCGCGGCTGGCTGACCTGGGAAGCCGAAGTCGGTCGCGGTAAACGTTCACGCCTGACCTTCCTCTACACCGGACTTGCGCTACAGCAACAGCGGGCGGAAGACCTGCTGGAGCAGGACAGCATAGACCAACTGGTACAATTAGTCGGTGACAAAACGGCCGTACGGCAAATGCTGGTTTCACATTTGGGGCGCAGCTTCCGTCAGGGCCGACATATCCTGCGCGTGCTTTACTATCGTCCGATGCATAACCTGCTGCCGGGCAGCGCATTACGCCGTTCTGAAACCCACATCGCCCGGCAAATCTTCAGCGCGCTAACCCGCGTAAATGAGGAAAATGGGGAACTGGAAGCCGATATTGCCCATCACTGGCAGCAAATATCCCCTTTGCAATGGCGGTTCTTTCTGCGACCGGGGATTCACTTTCACCACGGGCGAGAGCTGGAAATGGACGATGTGGTGGCGTCTCTCACGCGCATCAACGCCCTGCCGCTCTACTCGCATATTACGCAGATTGTCTCTCCGACAACCTGGACGCTGGATGTCCATCTCTCGCAGCCCGATCGCTGGCTTCCGTGGTTGTTAGGCCAGGTTCCGGCGATGATCCTGCCGCGGGAATGGGAAACCCTGAACAATTTTTCCAGCCATCCAATAGGCACAGGCCCCTATGCCGTGATGCGCAATACGCGTAATCAACTGAAGATCCACGCCTTTGACGATTACTTTGGCTATCGGGCGCTCATTGACGAGGTGAACGTTTGGGTATTACCGGACATTAGCGAAGAGCCGACGTGCGGCCTGATGCTCGAAGGCACTGTAGAAAGTGAAAAAGCCATTGAGAGTCGTCTTGAAGAGGGCTGTTACTATTTACTCTTTGATGCGCGAACCCATCGCGGCGCCAATCAGCACGTCAGAGAGTGGGTAAGCCACGTACTTTCTCCCACCCATTTGCTTTACCACGCCGATGAGCAGTACCAGCGCCTGTGGTTCCCCGCCTATGGATTACTGCCCCGCTGGCACCATGCCCGACCGGGACACGGTGAAAAACCTGCGGGTCTGGAAACCCTGACGCTGACGTACTATCGCGAGCACATTGAACATCGGGTTATCGCCCAAATCATGAGTGCCCTGCTGGCAGAACATCAGGTTCACCTGAATATTCAGGAGATCGACTACGATCAGTGGCACGCAGGCGAGATCGAAAGCGACATCTGGCTCAACAGCGCCAACTTCACGTTGCCGCTCGATTTCTCACTGTTCGCTCACTTATGCGAAGTGCCTCTGCTGCAAAACTGCATCCCACGAAACTGGAAAGAAGATGCCGCACAGTGGCACGCAGGCGAGATGAATCTGGCCGCCTGGTGTCAACAATTACTCGCAAGCAAAGCGATTGTGCCACTCATTCACCACTGGCTGATCATCCAGGGACAACGCAGTATGCGCGGCTTGCGGATGAACACGCTCGGCTGGTTCGACTTTAAATCGGCGTGGTTTGCCCCACCCGATCCTTAACCCTTTTGATCTCTTCACGTAATCATTACAATGTGCCGTTCTCAACGGGGTGCTGCGCCATACGCGTGGGCTGAGAAAATACCCGTCGAACCTGATCCGGATAACGCCGGCGAAGGGATTTGAGGCTCATGCTCAAGTCCTTTGCCACTCTTTTACTGAGGTGCAAAGTGTTAAAAAAATGTCTTCCTTTACTGGTGCTGTGTGCAGCACCGGCCTTCGCGAAACCGGTGCTGACCGTGTATACCTACGACTCCTTCGCCGCCGACTGGGGCCCCGGCCCCACCATCAAGAAAGCCTTCGAAGCCGACTGCCAGTGCGAACTGAAAATGGTGGCGCTGGAAGATGGCGTCTCATTGCTGAATCGCCTGCGCATGGAAGGGAAGAACAGCAAAGCGGATGTGGTGCTTGGGCTGGACAACAACCTGCTCGACGCCGCCACGCAAACCAACCTGTTTGCGAAAAGCGGTATTGCGCCTGATGCCGTCAACGTACCTGGCGGCTGGCAGAACGAGACGTTTGTCCCCTTCGACTACGGTTACTTCGCGTTTGTTTATGACAAAAACAAGCTGAAAAATCCGCCCAAAAGCCTGAAAGAGCTCGTCGAAAGCGACCAGAAATGGCGCGTGATTTATCAGGATCCACGTACCAGTACGCCGGGTCTTGGGCTGATGTTGTGGATGCAGAAAGTGTATGGCGATAAAGCCCCCGAAGCCTGGCAGAAGCTGGCAGCCAAAACGGTCACCGTCACCAAAGGCTGGAGCGAAGCCTATGGCCTGTTCCTGAAAGGGGAAAGCGACCTGGTGCTGAGCTACACCACCTCTCCGGCGTATCACACTATCGAAGAGAAAAAAGACCATTACGCCGCCGCAAACTTCAGCGAAGGCCACTATTTGCAGGTTGAAGTCGCCGCCCGTACCGCCGCCAGCAAGCAGCCGGAACTGGCAGAGAAATTCCTCAAGTTTATGGTTTCTCCGGCATTCCAGAATGCCATCCCCACCGGCAACTGGATGTACCCTGTCACCCACGTCACTCTGCCCGCCGGGTTTGATCAGTTGACCAAACCGGCCACTACGCTGGAGTTCACTCCTGCTGAAGTGGCATCGCAACGTCAGGCATGGATCAGCGAATGGCAACGCGCCGTCAGCCGTTAATTCCCGGCTGGCTGATACCCGGGCTTTGTGCCGCCACGCTGATGGCGGCAGTTGCCCTGGCGGCATTTCTGGCGCTCTGGCTTAACGCGCCACAGGGACAATGGCTCTCGCTTTGGCAGGACAGCTACCTGTGGCACGTGGTGCGTTTTTCGTTCTGGCAGGCGTTTCTCTCGGCGCTGTTGTCGGTGGTTCCGGCGATTTTCCTTGCCAGAGCGCTTTACCGACGCCGTTTCCCCGGTCGTCTGGCGTTATTACGCTTGTGCGCCATGACCCTGATTCTGCCGGTACTGGTTGCCGTTTTCGGTATTCTCAGCGTCTACGGCCGCCAGGGCTGGCTCGCCACACTCTGGCAAGCTTTCGGGCTGGAGTGGCGTTTCTCGCCTTACGGGTTGCAGGGTATTCTGCTGGCGCACGTCTTTTTTAATCTGCCGATGGCCAGCCGCTTGCTGCTACAGGCGCTGGAAAACATTCCCGGCGAACAGCGACAGCTCGCGGCGCAGTTAGGTATGCGCGGCTGGAATTTCTTCCGCTTTGTGGAGTGGCCGTGGTTACGTCGGCAGATCCCGCCAGTGGCGGCGCTCATTTTTATGCTCTGCTTCGCCAGTTTTGCTACCGTTCTTTCACTTGGCGGCGGCCCCCAGGCCACCACCATTGAGCTGGCGATTTATCAGGCGCTCAGTTACGACTTCGATCCTGCGCGGGCGGCAATACTGGCGTTGATTCAGATGACATGCTGCCTGGCGCTGGTGCTGCTCAGCCAGCGTTTAAGCAAATCCATTGCGCCGGGAACGACGTTGGTGCAAGGCTGGCGCGACCCGGACGATCGCCTGCATAGCCGCCTGAGCGACGCGGCGCTGATTATTCTGGCACTGTTGCTATTGCTGCCTCCGCTATTGGCGGTCATTGTTGACGGTTTCAACCGCCAGTTGCTGGATGTCCTCGCACAACCTGTGCTCTGGCAGGCCCTGTGGACTTCGCTTCGGATCGCTCTGGCCGCGGGGTTGCTGTGCGTGGTTCTGACCATGATGCTGTTGTGGAGCAGTCGCGAACTGCGGGCACGGCAACAGGTGCTGGCAGGCCAAACGCTGGAGTTGAGCGGCATGTTGATTCTTGCCATGCCCGGCATTGTCCTGGCGACAGGCTTTTTTCTGCTGCTGAACAACAGCATCGGTTTGCCGGAATCCGCAGACGGGATTGTGATTTTCACCAATGCGTTAATGGCGATACCTTACGCATTGAAAGTGCTGGAAAACCCAATGCGAGATGTGACGGCGCGTTACAGTATGCTGTGTCAGTCGCTGGGGATCGAGGGATGGTCACGCCTGAAAGTGGTGGAACTGCGCGCGCTGAAACGGCCGCTGGCGCAGGCGCTGGCGTTTGCCTGCGTGCTTTCGATTGGCGATTTTGGCGTCGTCGCCCTGTTTGGCAACGATGATTTCCGCACGCTGCCATTTTATCTGTACCAGCAGATTGGCTCTTACCGCAGTCAGGACGGGGCGGTAACGGCATTATTACTGCTGATACTCTGCTTTATGCTCTTTACCGTGATTGAAAAACTACCGGGGCGACATGTTAACTCTGACTGATATCACCTGGCTTTATCACCATTTGCCGATGCGTTTTACGCTTTCTGTGGAACGCGGCGAACAGGTGGCGGTGCTGGGGCCCAGCGGCGCCGGGAAAAGCACCTTGTTGAACCTCGTTGCCGGATTCCTCGCGCCCGCCAGCGGTACTCTGCTGATTGAAGGCGAGGATCACACCACCACGCCCCCGGCCCGTCGCCCGGTTTCGATGCTGTTTCAGGAAAACAACCTGTTCAGCCATCTTACGGTGCAACAAAACATCGGCCTTGGGCTTGATCCGGGACTGAAGCTCAATACGCCCCAGCGGGAGAAAATTCAGCATATTGCCCGCCAGATGGGTATCGATAACCTGATGGCGCGTTTACCGGGCGAGCTTTCCGGCGGCCAGCGTCAACGTGCGGCGCTGGCGCGCTGCCTCGTTCGCGAACAGCCGGTGTTGCTGCTCGACGAACCGTTTTCCGCTCTCGACCCCGCCCTGCGCCAGGAGATGCTGGCGTTGGTCAGCGACGTGTGTCGCGAACGGCAATTGACGTTGCTGATGGTGTCTCACAGCATAGAGGACGCGGCGCGTATTGCGACACGTTCCGTCGTGGTGGCTGACGGGCGCATCGCGTGGCAGGGTAATACCGATGAATTACTGAGCGGCAAGGCCAGCGCCTCGGCGCTGTTGGGGATTAAAGCATAACTAGCATTGCCGGATGGCGGCGTGAACGCCTTATCCGGCCTACAGATCGCACCCAGATAAGGTGAAACCGCCATCCGGCCTAAACCGAACTCAGTAGCCCACGACTTTTCGCAAAATATCAATATAGACCGGCATCAGCGGGTGGCGTAGCAACGCCACCAGCGCCATCACGCCGATAGCGAGGATCGCCGGCGTCAGCCACAACAAGCGGCCACGGAGCAAAAAGGGCGTCAGGCGATCGGGAGCCGCCTTACCAAAACGCCACAACCGCCAGCACAGCCAGCCTGCGACCCACAGCAGCAGCGCCGTTGCCAGTAACAGCCATTTGAAACCGCCGCTCTGCATCCCCTCGGGAATGTCGATCGCCGCACCGGCCAGGATCCCCGGTAAAAAATAGAAAGGCGGCCACAGTACGCAGCCAATGATATTGGGCACGACGAACTTCGCGATCGGCAGATCCAGCATTCCCGCTACCATCGGCACCAACGGGCGCGTGGGCCCCACAAAACGCCCCACCAGAATGGTGAACATGCTGTGCTGATGCAGCGCATGCTCGGTTTTATCCAGCAGCGCTTTGTTCTTTTTCATAAATGACCAGCGGTGTAACGGTTTTTTAAAGCGCCACCCCAGCCAGAAAGAGATCCAGTCACCCAGAAAACATCCCGCAATGCCCGCCAGCCAGGCATGCCAGAAATTCACTTCTCCGCTGCCAATGAGCGCCCCTAACCCCGCCATCAGTACTGTGCCAGGTAAAAGCAGACCGACCAACGCCAGCGATTCCAGAAAGGCCACCAGCATGACCGCAATTAACGAATAGAGTGTGGATTGGAGAATAAAGTGTTCCAGCAATGCTTGCATAATATGCCCGTCAGTTTTACGAAGCTGGGATTCTGCAAACCCGCTCACACTTCGTCAAGCCATCATTTATCTGAATAGTTTACGGGTTATGACAATTTTGCAGACACATCATTCACTTTTTATTCACATCCGGCACGGAATTCGCTTGGGCTGGCCCCGGTGCATTTCTTAAAGACGCGGGAGAAATAGAGCTGATCGTCAAACCCCACATTGCGCCCAACGCTGGCAATCGGCATCCGTGTGGTACTGAGCAACAGCTTAGCCTGACTGATACGCTGATCCTCACGCCAGCTCAACACACTGATGCCAAGTTGCTGCCGGAACAGGTGCGACAAACGGGAGGGCGACAGGCAAACATGCTGCGCTACGCTGGCGATATCGAAATGGCTGTCCGCCAGGTGATCGCTGATGTACTGGCAGGCGTCACGCACACGGTTATCCATCGGCGGGTGTAGCGATTCGTTGATCGCCTCCATGCGGCGCAATAGCAGTTGCTCCAGCAGGTTTATCGCCAGGAGCTCAGAGTAGCGCCCTTCCCCCTGCCCGGCGTTAATAATCTGACCGAACATTTCATTAAAATGGGGCTGATGGGCCTCATCCGGGCGATAAAATCCCGTCTGCGCAAAAATTGTCGGCCAGGCCAGCCATTCTTGCCAATAGGCTCGCGGGCGAAAATAGACCCATTGGTGATACCACTCACTGGCGTCGGGATGGCGTCCGTAATGGTGAACTTCGCCTGGCGGAAACAGCAAAATATCCCCCGGGCGGCAGATAAACTGTTTCCCGTGGTTGTTGATGACCCCTTCACCACGAAGGGTCAGATTAAGAATGTACCCCTTCATCCCCAACGGTCTGTCGATAAAAAAATCCAGGTATCCGTTCGCTTCGATAGGGGTTAACCCCGCCACCAGATGTGCATTAAACGAGTACCCCGGCAACAGAGGATCATTTTGTATTTCAGCCATAAACTCATTACTCCGGGCGTTCTATGAAGAAACAAATTGTCCATATTGTGTGAGGCCTCCTCAATTTCACCGCTTCCGGCCGCCACGATTTCAGTGGTGGAGCACCAACCCGCATGTGAAAAGCATCCAGTAACAAATCCACACAACAGAGGTGACGAAAACAGGTAACAAAAGTGTCTATAACTACGACAGAAATGTCCACATTGATTATTTGCACAGCGTCACACTTTGCGATGGCACAGCATTTTAATCCATAAGATTAGCGGATCCTGCCTGACGGTTTTTATCCCCACTATCTACTGTTTCTCCATACCTGTTTTTTTGGATGGAGTAAGACGATGGCGATTGCAATTGGCCTCGATTTTGGCAGTGATTCTGTACGAGCGTTGGCGGTGGAATGCGCCACCGGCGAAGAGATCGCCACCAGCGTAGAGTGGTATCCACGCTGGCAGGAAGGGCGTTATTGCGACGGGCCGAATAACCAGTTCCGCCATCATCCGCGCGACTACATTGAGTCGATGGAGTCCGCACTGAAAACCGTGCTGGCTGAACTCAGCGCATCACAGCGCGCAGAGGTGGTCGGGATTGGCGTTGACAGTACCGGCTCCACGCCTGCCCCTATTGATGCCGACGGTCATGTCCTCGCCCTGCGCCCGGAGTTCGCCGACAACCCAAACGCAATGTTTGTGCTGTGGAAAGATCACACCTCGGTGGAAGAAGCAGAAGAGATCACCCGTCTGTGTCATACGCCGGGCAAGGTTGATTACTCCCGTTACATTGGCGGTATTTACTCCAGCGAATGGTTCTGGGCAAAAATTCTGCATGTCACCCGCGAGGATAGCGCCGTCGCGCAAGCCGCCGTTTCATGGATTGAGCTGTGCGACTGGGTGCCCGCTCTGCTTTCCGGCACTACCCGCCCACAGGATATTCGCCGCGGCCGCTGCAGCGCCGGACACAAATCACTGTGGCATGAAAGCTGGGGAGGACTCCCCCCCGCCAGTTTCTTTGACGAACTTGATCCGCTGCTTAACCGCCACTTGTCTTACCCAATGTTTAGCGAAACGTTTACTGCCGACATTCCCGTTGGAACGCTTTGTGCCGAGTGGGCACAGCGCCTCGGTTTACCGGAAAACGTGGTGATTTCCGGCGGCGCGTTTGACTGCCATATGGGTGCCGTCGGCGCTGGCGCGCAGCCAAATGCGCTGGTGAAAGTGATTGGGACGTCCACCTGCGACATTCTGATTGCCGACAAAAACAGCGTTGGCGAACGCGCGGTGAAAGGGATTTGTGGACAGGTCGACGGCAGCGTGGTGCCCGGTTTTATCGGCCTGGAAGCCGGTCAGTCCGCCTTTGGCGATATCTACGCCTGGTTTGGTCGCATTCTCGGTTGGCCGCTGGAGCAGCTTGCCGCTCAGCATCCTGAGTTGAAAGATCAGATCAAAGCCAGCCAGAAACAGCTCTTACCCGCACTGACCGAAGCGTGGGCAAAAAATCCGTCGCTGGATCACCTGCCTGTGGTGCTCGACTGGTTTAACGGTCGCCGCACGCCAAACGCCAACCAGCGCCTGAAAGGGGTGATCACCGATCTCAACCTCGCCACCGACGCGCCAGCGCTGTTTGGCGGCCTGGTAGCCTCCACGGCCTTTGGCGCACGCGCCATCATGGAATGTTTTACCGAACAAGGCATTGCGGTCAATAACGTAATGGCGCTCGGCGGTATCGCCCGTAAAAACGTCAGCGTTATGCAGGCGTGCTGCGACGTGCTCAATCGCCCATTACAAATTGTTGCCTCCGATCAATGTTGCGCGCTCGGCGCAGCGATTTTTGCCGCCGTCGCCGCAAAAGTACACGCCGACATTCCTGCCGCGCAGGACAAAATGGCAAGCGCTGTCGAGCACACGCTGCAACCTCGCCCGGAACAGGCCCAACGCTTTGAACAGCTTTATCGCCGCTACCAACAGTGGGCGGTAAGCGCTGAACAACACTATCTTCCGACTGCCGCCCCGGCGCCAAAAGCCCCGGAAGCTCAGGCAACCCTGACTCATTAAGGACACGACAATGACGATTTTTGATAATTACGAAGTGTGGTTTGTGATTGGTAGCCAGCATCTGTATGGTGCTGAAACCCTGCGTCAGGTGACTCAACATGCCGAGCACGTCGTAAAAGCACTGAATACAGAAGCCAAACTGCCGTGCAAACTGGTTCTCAAACCACTGGGTACGCGCCCGGATGAGATCACCGCCATCTGCCGCGACGCCAATTATGACGAAAAATGTGCCGGTATGGTGGTGTGGCTGCACACCTTCTCCCCGGCCAAAATGTGGATCAACGGTCTGACCATCCTCAACAAGCCGCTGCTGCAATTCCACACCCAGTTCAATGCCGCTCTGCCGTGGGACAGCATTGATATGGACTTTATGAACCTGAACCAGACCGCACACGGCGGTCGCGAGTTCGGTTTTATCGGCGCACGTATGCGTCAGCAGCACGCCGTTGTCACTGGCCACTGGCAGGACAAACAGGCGCACGAGCGTATTGGTTCGTGGATGCGCCACGCCGTCTCCAAACAGGACACCCGCCATCTGAAAGTGTGCCGTTTTGGCGATAACATGCGTGAAGTGGCGGTGACTGACGGCGATAAAGTAGCCGCGCAGATCAAATTCGGCTTCTCCGTTAATACCTGGGCGGTGGGTGACCTGGTGCAGGTGGTGAACGCCATCAGCGACGGCGAAATTAACGCGCTGATCGACGAGTACGAAAGCAGCTACACCCTGACTCCAGCCACCCAGATCCACGGTGATAAACGTCAGAACGTACGTGAAGCGGCGCGAATTGAACTGGGTATGAAGCGTTTCCTCGAGCAAGGCGGATTCCATGCGTTCACCACTACGTTTGAAGATTTACACGGCCTGAAACAGCTTCCTGGCCTCGCCGTACAACGCCTGATGCAGCAAGGCTACGGCTTTGCCGGTGAAGGCGACTGGAAAACCGCCGCCCTGCTTCGCATCATGAAGGTGATGTCAACCGGTCTGCAGGGCGGCACCTCCTTTATGGAGGATTACACTTACCACTTCGAGAAAGGCAACGATCTGGTGCTCGGCTCGCATATGCTGGAAGTGTGCCCTTCGATTGCCATTGAGGAAAAACCGATCCTCGATGTGCAGCACCTCGGCATTGGCGGTAAAGATGATCCTGCCCGCCTGATCTTCAATACCCAAACGGGCCCGGCCGTCGTCGCCAGCCTGATTGATCTGGGCGATCGTTACCGTCTGTTGGTTAACTGCATCGACACGGTAAAAACGCCGCACGATCTCCCGAAACTGCCGGTGGCCAACGCCCTGTGGAAAGCGCAACCCGACCTGCCGACCGCATCAGAAGCCTGGATCCTCGCCGGTGGCGCGCACCACACCGTCTTCAGCCATGCGCTGGATCTGAACGACATGCGCCAGTTCGCTGAAATGCACGATATCGAAATCAGCGTGATCGATAACGACACCCGCTTGCCTGCCTTTAAGGATGCACTGCGCTGGAACGAGGTTTATTACGGCTTTAAACGCTAAGCATCGTATCGGAATGTCATCCGGCACACAGAAGCTATTTGTTGGCCGGATAAGCACAGCGCCATCCGGCACACAGAAGCCATTTGTAGGCCGGATAAGCGCAGCGCCATCCGGCACACAGAAGCTATTTGTAGGCCGGATAAGCGCAGCGCCATCCGGCACACAGAAGCTATTTGTAGGCCGGATAAGCACAGCGCCATCCGGCACACAGGAGCCAACATGTTAGAAGATCTCAAACGCCAGGTGTTAGAAGCCAACCTGGCGCTCCCAAAACACAACCTGGTGACCCTCACCTGGGGGAACGTCAGCGCGGTAGACCGGGAACACGGCGTATTCGTGATTAAACCCTCTGGCGTTGATTACAGCGTGATGACCGCTGATGATATGGTGGTCGTGAGCATCGCCACCGGGGACGTCGTCGAAGGTACGAAGAAACCCTCTTCCGATACACCAACCCACCGACTGCTGTATCAGGCGTTTCCGACAATCGGCGGCATCGTTCACACCCACTCGCGCCACGCCACCATTTGGGCGCAGGCGGGTCAGTCAATCCCGGCCACTGGAACGACACACGCCGATTATTTCTATGGCGCCATTCCCTGCACCCGTAAAATGACCGATGCGGAAATCAACGGCGAATACGAATGGGAAACGGGCAATGTGATCGTCGAAACCTTTGAAAAACAGGGGATTGACGCCGCACAAATGCCCGGCGTGCTGGTGCACTCCCACGGCCCGTTTGCATGGGGAAAAACGGCAGAAGACGCCGTTCATAACGCCATTGTGCTGGAAGAAGTGGCCTATATGGGCATTTTCTGTCGCCAGCTCGCACCACAATTGCCGGATATGCAACAGACGCTGCTGGATAAGCACTATCTGCGCAAGCATGGCGCGAAAGCCTATTACGGGCAATAAACGTATAGCCTGGGTCGCTGCGTTTCACTGGAATGACACCTGTATAAAACCACAGCAAAATCACCTAAGCCAGGCTATAATAACGCCTGGCTTTTTTGATGGGTACACAGCGTGGCGCAGGCAGGTTTTATTTTAACCCGGCACTGGCGGGATACCCCGCAGGGAACGGAAGTCTCATTCTGGCTGGCGACGGACAATGGTCCATTGCAGGTCACGCTCGCGCCGCAGGAGTCGGTGGCGTTTATCCCCGTCGATCAAATTCCCCGCGCCACTGCATTGTTAAGCGCTGAAAATGGCTACCGTATCGCGCCGCTCAACCTGCGGGATTTTCATCGCCAGCCAGTTTCCGGTTTGTATTGCCGCTCCCATCGACAGCTCATGCGTCTGGAAAAACGGCTGAAAGAAAACGGCATTACGGTCTATGAAGCCGATGTACGCCCGCCGGAGCGCTATCTGATGGAGCGGTTTATCACCTCTCCGGTGTGGGTCGATGGCGAAAACCATCATGGCGCCATCGTTAATGCGCGCCTGAAACCCAACCCGCATTATCGACCACCGCTGAAATGGGTGTCGCTGGATATCGAAACCAATCGCCACGGCGAGCTTTACTGCATTGGTCTGGAAGGCTGCGGCCAACGTACCGTGTATATGCTCGGCCCGGAGAATGGCGATGCCGGGGGGCTGGATTTTGAGCTCGAATATGTGGCAAGCCGCCCTCTGTTGCTGGAAAAACTCAACGCCTGGTTTGCTCAATACGATCCTGACGTGCTTATTGGCTGGAATGTGGTGCAGTTCGATTTACGCGTCCTGCAAAAACATGCTGAACGCTATCGCATTCCTTTATGCCTGGGGCGCGAGAAAACTGAGCTGGAATGGCGCGAGCACGGCTTTAAAAACGGGGTGTTCTTCGCTCAGGCAAAAGGACGGCTGATTATCGACGGCATTGAAGCGCTGAAATCCGCGTTCTGGAATTTCTCCTCATTTTCTCTGGAGACCGTTTCGCAGGAGTTGCTCGGCGAAGGTAAATCCATCGACAATCCCTGGGATCGCATGGACGAAATTGACCGCCGTTTCGCCGAAGATAAACCCGCACTGGCCACCTATAACCTGAAAGATTGCGAGCTGGTCACGCGGATTTTTCGCAAAACGGACATCATGCCGTTTTTACTGGAACGCGCGACGGTCAACGGGCTGCCCGCCGATCGTCACGGCGGTTCAGTTGCCGCCTTCGGGCACCTCTATTTTCCACGTATGCACCGCGCCGGTTATGTCGCGCCAAATCTGGGGGAAGTACCACCCTTAGCCAGCCCCGGCGGTTATGTGATGGACTCTCGCCCCGGTCTGTATGACTCGGTGCTGGTACTGGATTACAAAAGCCTGTACCCCTCAATCATCCGCACGTTTCTCATTGATCCGGTCGGCCTGATAGAAGGCATGGCGCAGCCCGATCCCACACACAGTACCGAAGGATTCCTCGACGCCTGGTTCTCACGGGAAAAACACTGTCTGCCGGAGATCGTTACCCAGATCTGGCTCGGGCGCGACGAGGCAAAGCGTCACGGCAATAAACCGCTTTCACAGGCGCTGAAGATCATTATGAATGCGTTTTACGGCGTGCTCGGCACCACTGCCTGCCGTTTTTTCGATCCCCGACTCGCCTCCTCAATCACCATGCGCGGCCACGCGATCATGCGCCAGACCAAAGCGCTCATTGAAGAACAAGGCTATGACGTTATCTATGGCGATACCGACTCCACATTCGTCTGGCTGAAGGGCGCGCACTCGGAAGAAGAGGCGGCGAAAATAGGTCGTTCGCTGGTACAGCATGTTAATGCGTGGTGGGCGCATTCATTGCAACAACAACAGCTAACCAGCGCGCTGGAACTGGAGTTTGAAACCCACTTCTGCCGCTTTCTGATGCCCACTATTCGCGGGGCGGATACCGGCAGCAAAAAGCGTTATGCCGGGATGATTCAGGAAGGCGACGCGCAACGGATGGTGTTCAAAGGGCTGGAAACAGTACGCACTGACTGGACGCCGCTGGCGCAACAGTTCCAACAGGAGCTGTATCTGCGTGTTTTTCGTAACGAGCCGTATCAGGATTACGTGCGGGAAACCATAGATAAACTGATGGCGGGAGAGCTGGACGAAAGGCTGGTCTATCGAAAACGTCTGCGCCGTCCATTAAGTGAATATCAACGAAATGTCCCTCCACACGTTCGCGCTGCCCGACTCGCCGATGAGCAGAACCTGGCGCGCGGGCGGCCTGCGCAATACCAGAATCGCGGCACCATAAAATATGTGTGGACGACAAATGGCCCCGAACCTGTGGATTATCAACACTCGCCGTTGGATTACGAGCACTACCTGACGCGCCAACTACAGCCCGTGGCGGAGGGAATTCTTCCCTTTATTGATGATAATTTTGCTACACTACTGACAGGGCAACTGGGGTTATTTTGACGCGTGACGAACGCGCCGCCATCCAGTACCATAGCGCCCTTTCCATTCCTGGACCCATATAACCCTGCTGCCACTTTAGCCTGGCAGTGGGTGATTATTGCCTGCAATTAAAGATATAGAGCCAAACACATATGCCTTTTACACTTGGTCAACGCTGGATCAGCGATACAGAAAGCGAACTGGGACTTGGAACTGTTGTTGCGATGGATGCGCGAACCGTCACCTTACTTTTCCCGGCTACAGGTGAAAACCGTCTGTATGCGCGTAGTGACTCCCCCGTGACCCGCGTGATGTTTAATCCCGGTGATACGATTACAAGCCATGAAGGCTGGCAGTTGCAAATCGATGAAGTAAAAGAAGAAAATGGTCTGCTTGCCTACGTGGGGACTCGTCTTGATAGCGAAGAAGCGGGCGTCATGCTACGTGAAGTGCTGCTCGACAGTAAACTGGTCTTCAGTAAACCGCAGGATCGTCTGTTTGCAGGTCAAATCGATCGTATGGACCGATTTGCGCTGCGCTATCGCGCACGTAAATTTCAGAGCGAACAGTATCGTATGCCGTGGAGCGGTCTGCGCGGTCAGCGTACCAGCCTGATCCCACATCAGCTCAATATCGCTCATGACGTTGGCCGTCGCCACGCCCCGCGCGTGCTGTTAGCCGACGAAGTCGGTCTGGGAAAAACCATTGAAGCGGGGATGATCCTGCATCAGCAATTGTTAGCCGGTGCAGCAGAGCGCGTATTGATTATCGTGCCTGAGACGTTACAGCATCAGTGGCTGGTTGAAATGCTGCGTCGTTTTAATCTGCGTTTCGCGCTGTTTGATGATGAACGTTACGCAGAAGCCCAGCATGACGCTTATAACCCGTTTGAAACCGAACAACTGGTTATCTGCTCGCTGGACTTCGCCCGTCGCAGTAAGCAACGCCTGGAACACCTGTGCGACGCCGAATGGGATCTGATGGTTGTCGATGAAGCGCACCACCTGGTGTGGAGCGAAGAGGCCCCCAGCCGTGAATATGCCGCTATCGAACAACTGGCGGAGCGCGTTCCGGGTATCCTGCTGCTTACCGCAACGCCGGAACAACTGGGAATGGAAAGCCACTTCGCGCGTCTGCGTCTGCTGGATCCAAGCCGCTTCCACGACTTCGGGCAATTTGTTGAAGAGCAGAAAAATTACCGTCCGGTTGCGGATGCCGTTGCGATGCTGCTGGCAGGCAATAAGCTGAGCAATGACGAACTCAATATGCTCGGCGACCTGATTGGCGAGCAGGATATCGAACCGCTGCTGCAAGCCGCCAACAGCGATCGTGAAAACGCACAGAGCGCCCGTCAGGAACTGGTTTCCATGCTGATGGATCGCCACGGCACCAGCCGCGTGCTGTTCCGTAACACCCGTAACGGCGTTAAAGGCTTCCCGAAACGCGAGCTGCACACCATTAAACTCCCGCTGCCAACGCAGTATCAAACGGCGATTAAAGTCTCCGGGATTATGGGCGCACGTAAAAGCGCGGAAGACCGAGCCCGCGACATGCTCTACCCGGAGCAGATTTATCAGGAATTCGAAGGCGATACGGGCACATGGTGGAACTTCGATCCCCGCGTTGAATGGCTGATGGGCTACCTGACCAGTCACCGCTCGCAGAAAGTGCTGGTGATTTGTGCGAAAGCCACCACCGCATTGCAGCTGGAGCAGGTTCTGCGCGAGCGCGAAGGTATTCGCGCCGCCGTATTCCACGAAGGTATGTCGATTATTGAGCGCGACCGCGCTGCCGCCTGGTTTGGGGAAGAAGACAGCGGCGCTCAGGTTCTGCTCTGTTCTGAAATCGGTTCCGAAGGCCGTAACTTCCAGTTCGCCAGCAACCTGGTGATGTTTGACCTGCCGTTTAACCCAGACCTGCTGGAGCAGCGTATCGGTCGTCTGGATCGTATCGGCCAGGCGCACGATATTCAGATCCACATTCCTTTCTTAGAAAAAACCGCGCAGTCGGTACTGGTTCGCTGGTATCACGAAGGTCTGGATGCGTTTGAGCACACCTGCCCGACCGGACGCACCATCTATGACACGGTTTATAACGATCTGATCACCTTCCTGGCCGCGCCTGAAAACAATGACGGCTTCGACGAGCTGATTAAATCCTGTCGCGAACAGCATGAAGCACTGAAAGCGCAACTGGAGCAGGGTCGTGACCGCCTGCTCGAAATTCACTCTAATGGCGGTGAAAAAGCGCAACAGTTGGCCGAAAGTATTGAAGAGCAGGATGACGATACCAACCTGATTGCGTTCGCCATGAACCTGTTTGATATCGTGGGGATTAACCAGGACGATCGCGGTGAGAATCTGATTGTACTGACACCTTCTGACCACATGCTGGTGCCGGACTTCCCGGGTTTACCTGAAGATGGCTGCACCATTACCTTCGAGCGTGACGTGGCACTGTCGCGCGAAGATGCGCAGTTTGTGACCTGGGAACACCCGCTGATCCGTAACGGTCTGGATCTGATTTTGTCGGGCGATACCGGCAGCAGTACAATTTCTCTGTTGAAAAACAAAGCATTGCCGGTCGGTACGTTGCTGGTTGAACTGGTATATGTGGTGGAAGCCCAGGCACCGAAACAACTGCAACTTAACCGCTTCCTGCCACCAACGCCGGTTCGTATGTTGCTGGACAAAAACGGCACTAATCTGGCGGCACAGGTTGAGTTCGAAACCTTCAACCGCCAGTTAAGCGCCGTGAACCGTCACACCGGCAGTAAGCTGGTCAATGCGGTTCAGCAGGATGTCCACGCGATTTTACAACTGGGCGAAGCGCAGGTAGAAAAATCTGCCCGTGCATTGATCGACGCCGCACGTAGCGAAGCCGATGAAAAACTCTCCGCAGAGTTGTCACGTCTGGAAGCGCTGCGCGCCGTCAACCCTAACATCCGTGATGACGAACTGACGGCTATCGAGACGAATCGTCAGCAGATTCTGGAAAGCCTCGATCAGGCGAACTGGCGTCTGGATGCGTTGCGCCTTATTGTCGTCACGCATCAATAACGGAGCTGAAAATGGGAATGGAAAACTACAATCCGCCGACGGATCCCTGGCTGGTTATCCTGTATCAGGATGAGCACATTATGGTGGTCAACAAGCCGAGCGGCTTGTTGTCTGTGCCGGGTCGTCAGGAAGAGCACAAAGACAGCGTGATGACGCGTATCCAGCGCGACTACCCGCAGGCAGAGTCGGTGCATCGTCTGGATATGGCGACCAGCGGCGTGATTGTAGTGGCGCTCACGAAAGCGGCCGAACGTGAACTCAAACGTCAGTTTCGCGAGCGTGAGCCGAAAAAGCAGTATGTTGCGCGCGTGTGGGGGCATCCCGCGCCCAGCGAGGGCGTGGTCGATTTACCGTTGATTTGTGACTGGCCGAACCGGCCAAAACAAAAAGTGTGTTATGAGACGGGAAAAGCGGCACAAACCGAATATGAAGTGGTGGATTTCGCGGCGGATAATACCGCCCGGGTCGTCCTCAAACCGATTACCGGGCGTTCTCATCAGCTACGCGTACACATGCTGGCGCTGGGACATCCTATTTTAGGCGACCGGTTTTATGCATCCCCAGAAGCACTGGCAATGGCACCACGCTTGTTACTGCATGCCGAAATGCTCACCATTACGCATCCTGCATACGGTAACAGCATGACCTTCAAAGCCCCGGTGGATTTTTAACATAACTGCCTGATGACGCTATGCTTATCCGACCTACAAAGTTCATCAACGTAGGCCGGATAAGACGCGTTGCGTCGCCATCCGGCAAAACCATCACTTAAAGCCTTTCTGCTCTTTGATCAACTCATACGCTTTTTGAATTTCCTGCGCTTTTTGCTTCGCCATCTCCATCATCTCCGGCGGTAAACCTTTCGCCACCAGTTTGTCAGGATGGTGCTCACTCATCAGCTTACGATAAGCGCGTTTGATCGTCGTCGCATCGTCGTCAGGTTTCACGCCGAGCACGTTACAGGCATCTTCCAGCGTCGGCCCGCGCTGCGCCTGTTGCCATCCACCGCCGGATTGCTGCTGATATCCGCCGCCAAACTGTGCCCCGCCCTGCATCATGCGCAGAAACTGGTCAAACTGCGTGCGGGAAATCCCTAACTCTTCGGCGATCACATACAGCACTTCCCGCTCGTTCGGATGCAAAGTGCCATCGGCAAACGCCGCCTGAATCTGAATCTCCAGAAACATGCGGATCAGATCGAATCGCCCAAAGCAGACGCTACGAAACTGGCGCATTTTTTCGCGTAATGGGTAATTGTCTGATTTTCCGACGCGGAAGGCATGTTGCGCCGCCGTACGTGATTCACCATGCAAATTCATCCGATCCATCAACTGACTGGCGATATGAATATCGGCTTCGGTAACGCGCCCCTTCGATTTGGTTAAGTGTCCCATGACTTCAAAAGTCGTGGCAAAAAACAGCGCCTGACGTTCACGTTGGTTCGCAAACCACGCCATTTTGCGACTGCGGGCTTTGTCGAACATATGCCCGACCAGCAGGCCTAAAACCACGCCCCAGAAGCCTCCGCCCATCATTAGAGCCACGGCGACACCAATTATTTTTCCCCAGTACTGCATAGACTCCCCAAATCTTTACGCGGTCAGTGAGGCTATGTCCCACAATATAAGGTGCTTTTACGGCAATCAACGCTACGGTCAATTGTGGGACATAGCCTATAATTTGCATTATCATACCTGTCATTCAATGCCGTGCCTAACACCACAGACGCTATATCCATTGGATTTCGAGTTGCAACAAGGCGATAACGTACCGCCATAGAAGATGCAGCCAGGAAGACGGCGGGTATAAAACGGACAGGATTAACACTAGCGCAGTGAAGATGAGTACGTTAGTCTCTGACCGTTTGTCACGCGCAACGCTACCGATGATGGAACAATAAATACAACGTATGAAAAAACGTATTCCCACTCTTCTGGCCACCATGATTGCCAGCGCCCTTTATAGCCAGCAGGGCGCCGCAGCCGATCTCGCCTCACAGTGTTTGCTGGGCGTGCCAAGCTATAACCGTCCATTGGTGCAGGGCGAGACGAACCAGTTACCCGTAACCATTACCGCCGATCACGCCAAAGGGAACTACCCTGATGACGCGGTGTTTACCGGTAATGTGGATATCGCCCAGGGCAATAGCCGTCTTCTGGCTGATGAGGTACAACTCCATCAGAAAGAAGCGCAAGGACTCCCCGAGCCCGTTCGTACTGTCGATGCACTGGGTAACGTCCATTATGATGACAACCAGGTCATCCTGAAGGGGCCGAAAGGCTGGTCGAACCTGAATACCAAAGACACTAACGTGTGGGAAGGCGACTATCAGATGGTCGGTCGTCAGGGGCGCGGTAAAGCGGATCTGATGAAACAGCGTGGCGAAAACCGCTATACCATCCTTGAAAACGGTAGCTTCACCTCCTGTTTACCCGGCGCGGACACCTGGAGCGTGGTGGGCACTGAAGTTATCCACGACCGCGAAGAGCAGGTGGCGGAAATCTGGAACGCCCGTTTTAAAGTCGGCTCTGTTCCGGTCTTCTATAGCCCGTATTTGCAGTTACCGGTTGGCGACAAACGCCGCTCAGGCTTCCTGATCCCGAATGCGCAGTACAGCAGTAATAACTATTTTGAGTTCTATCTGCCGTACTACTGGAACATCGCGCCCAATATGGACGCCACGATCACCCCACACTACATGCACCGCCGTGGCGGCATTATGTGGGAGAACGAATTCCGCTACCTCACCCATGCGGGCGCCGGTTTGATGGAGTTTGACTACCTGAACTCCGATAATGTCTACAGTGACGAAAATCCTAACGATGATAACTCGCGTCGCTGGTTGTTCTACTGGCAACACTCAGGCGTCATGGATCAGGTGTGGCGTTTCAACGTTGACTACACCAAGGTCAGTGACTCCAAATACTTCAATGACTTTGATAACAAGTACGGTTCCAGTACTGATGGCTATGCGACGCAGAAATTTAGCGTTGGCTATGCGGTGGAAAACTTTGACGCCACCGTATCGACCAAACAGTTCCAGGTCTTTAGCGATCAGAGCACCAGCAGTTACTCGGCTGAACCCCAGTTAGACGTTAACCTCTATCAGAATGACGTCGGTCCTTTTGATATGCGTATCTACGGTCAGGCGGTGCATTTTGTTAACAGCAAAGACGATCAGCCGGAAGCAACCCGTCTGCACATCGAACCGACCATCAATTTGCCGTTGTCGAATCAGTGGGGCAGTATCAACACGGAAGCCAAGCTGCTGGCAACCCACTACCAGCAAACCAATCTGGATTCGTACAACAACAATCCGTTAAACACAGAAAAATTGGATGAGTCCGCTGACCGCGTGATGCCGCAGTTCAAAGTCGACGGTAAGATGATTTTTGAACGCGACATGGCCACCTTTGCACCGGGCTACACCCAGACGCTGGAGCCTCGCGCCCAGTATCTGTATGTGCCGTTCCGTGACCAGAGCGGTATCTACAACTACGATTCGTCTTTGCTGCAGTCTGACTATTCTGGCCTGTTCCGCGACCGTACTTATGGCGGTCTGGACCGTATCTCTTCCGCCAACCAGGTCACGACCGGCGTCACATCTCGTGTATATGATGACGCTGCCGTTGAACGTTTTAACGTTTCTCTGGGTCAAATCTACTATTTCACGGAGTCTCGCACTGGCGATGACAACATAAAATGGGAGAATGATGACAAAACAGGTTCACTGGTTTGGGCGGGCGACACCTACTGGCGTATTTCCGATCGTTGGGGTTTACGTAGCGGTCTGCAATATGACACGCGTCTGGACAGCGTGGCGACCAGCAGCAGCAGCATTGAATACCGTCGGGATGAAAATCGCCTGGTGCAACTGAACTACCGGTACGCCAGCCCGGAATATATTCAGGCAACCTTGCCCAGAAATAGTAGCGACACGCGCTGGAATGCCCCGCAGTATAAAGACGGGATCAATCAAGTCGGTATGGTGGCAAGCTGGCCGATTGCTGACCGGTGGTCCATTGTTGGCGCCTACTACTATGACACCAATGTGAATAAAGCTGCCGACCAGATGCTCGGTCTACAGTATAACTCCTGCTGTTATGCGCTGCGCTTCGGGTACGAACGTAAGCTGAATGGTTGGGATAATGACAAACAAGATTCTGTCTACGACAACGTGATCGGCTTTAACATCGAGTTGCGCGGCCTGAGCTCCAATTATGGTCTCGGCACGCAAGAGATGCTGCGCTCGAACATTCTGCCGTACCAGAACTCTTTGTGATCTGATTGATTTACCACGTAATCCGCATTGCGGTTAATTGAAATGGAAAAAGTATGAAGAACTGGAAAACGCTGCTTCTCGGTATCGCCATGATCGCGAATACCAGTTTCGCTGCCCCACAGGTAGTCGATAAAGTCGCAGCCGTCGTCAATAACGGCGTCGTACTCGAAAGTGACGTCGATGGGTTAATGCAGTCAGTAAAACTCAACGCGGGTCAGGCGGGTCAACAGCTTCCGGATGACGCTACGCTGCGCCATCAGATCCTTGAACGGTTGATCATGGATCAGATTATGCTGCAGATGGGCCAGAAAATGGGCATCAAAATCTCTGACGAGCAGTTGGATCAAGCCATCGCCAACATTGCCAAGCAGAACAACATGACGCTGGATCAGATGCGTAGCCGTCTGGCTTACGACGGTCTGAACTACTCGACCTACCGTAGCCAGATCCGCAAAGAGATGATCATCACTGAAGTGCGTAACAACGAAGTACGCCGTCGTGTCACGATTCTACCGCAGGAAGTGGATGCGCTGGCCCAGCAGGTGGGTAAACAAAACGACGCCAGTACCGAGCTGAACCTGAGCCATATTCTGATTCCGCTGCCGGAAAACCCAACCTCCGACCAGGTGAACGAAGCTGAAAGCCAGGCGCGTTCTGTCGTTGAGCAAGCGCAAAACGGCGCTGATTTCGGCAAACTGGCCATCGCCCATTCGGCTGACCAACAGGCGCTGAATGGCGGCCAGATGGGCTGGGGTCGAATTCAGGAACTGCCGGGTATCTTCGCTCAGGCGCTGAGCACCGCGAAAAAAGGTGATATCGTCGGCCCGATTCGTTCAGGTGTCGGCTTCCATATCCTGAAAGTGAACGATATGCGCGGCCAAAGCCAGAGCATTTCGGTGACTGAAGTTCACGCCCGCCATATTCTGCTGAAACCGTCGCCGATCATGACCGATCAGCAGGCGCGCCTGAAACTGGAAGAGATCGCAGCGAACATCAAGAGTGGCAAAACCACGTTTGCCGCCGCAGCGAAAGAGTTCTCTCAGGATCCGGGTTCTGCCAACCAGGGCGGCGATCTGGGTTGGGCAGCGGCTGATATTTTCGACCCTGCCTTCCGCGATGCGCTGACCCGACTGAACAAAGGCCAGATGAGCACCCCGGTGCACTCTTCCTTTGGCTGGCATCTGATTGAACTATTAGATACGCGTAACGTTGATAAAACCGACGCGGCCCAGAAAGACAGAGCCTATCGCATGCTGATGAACCGTAAGTTCTCGGAAGAAGCAGCAACCTGGATGCAGGAACAGCGCGCTGGCGCATACGTTAAAATTCTGAGCAATTAATGAGCACAACTCAACGTGTTGTCATCACTCCCGGCGAACCCGCCGGGATTGGCCCGGACTTAGTTGTCCAGCTTGCACAGCGCGAGTGGCCGGTAGAACTCGTCGTTTGTGCCGATGCCACGCTATTAACAGACCGGGCAGCGATGCTCGGTTTACCGCTCACGCTACTCCCTTATTCGCCCCACTCTCCGGCCAGACCGCAGTCCGCTGGCACGCTGACCCTCTTACCTGTCGCCCTGCGCGCATCGGTCTCTGCGGGTCAATTGGCGGTCGCAAATGGGCAGTATGTGGTGGACACGCTGGCTCGCGCCTGCGATGGCTGTTTGCAGGGCGAATTTGCCGCGCTGGTGACCGGCCCGGTTCACAAAGGCATCATTAATGACGCTGGCGTACCCTTTACCGGACACACCGAGTTTTTAGAAGAACGCTCGCAGGCGAAGAAAGTGGTCATGATGCTCGCAACCGAAGAACTTCGCGTTGCGTTGGTCACCACACATCTGCCGCTCAGAGCCGTTGCCGATGCGATTACGCCTGACCTGCTGCAAGAGGTGATCGGCATTTTGCATCACGACCTGCGCCTGAAATTTGGCCTGGCCGATCCGCATATTCTGGTGTGTGGTCTGAATCCGCATGCCGGAGAAGGCGGTCATATGGGAACGGAAGAGATCGACACGATCATTCCGGTGCTGGATGCGCTGCGCGCACAGGGTATGCATTTAAGCGGCCCACTGCCCGCCGATACGCTATTTCAGCCTAAATACCTCGATAGTGCCGATGCTGTTCTGGCAATGTACCACGATCAGGGTCTTCCCGTGCTAAAATACCAGGGCTTTGGGCGCGGCGTGAATATCACGTTGGGCCTACCCTTTATTCGCACATCTGTTGATCACGGCACCGCGCTTGAACTCGCGGGTCGTGGAGAAGCCGATGTCGGCAGTTTTATTACGGCGCTTAATCTCGCCATCAAAATGATTGTTAATACTCAATGAATAATAGAGTCCATCAGGGCCACTTAGCCCGTAAACGCTTCGGGCAAAACTTTCTCAACGATCAGTTTGTGATCGACAGTATCGTCTCTGCCATCAACCCGCAGAAGGGTCAGGCCATGGTCGAAATCGGTCCAGGGCTGGCAGCACTGACGGAGCCAGTAGGCGAACGCCTGGATCAGCTCACGGTCATTGAACTTGACCGCGATCTGGCTGCACGTCTGCAAACGCACCCATTCCTGGGGCCGAAGCTGACGATTTATCAGCAAGATGCCATGACCATGAATTTTGGCGAGCTTTCCGAAAAAATGGGTCAGCCGCTGCGTGTGTTTGGCAACTTGCCCTACAACATCTCCACGCCGTTGATGTTCCATCTCTTTAGCTATACTGATGCCATTGCTGACATGCACTTTATGCTGCAAAAAGAGGTTGTGAACCGTCTGGTTGCAGGACCAAACAGTAAAGCGTATGGTCGATTAACCGTCATGGCGCAGTATTACTGTCAGGTGATCCCGGTTCTTGAAGTGCCGCCATCGGCCTTTACGCCGCCGCCTAAAGTGGATTCTGCCGTCGTACGTCTGGTGCCGCATACAACGATGCCGCATCCGGTCAAAGATGTTCGCGTGCTGAGCCGTATTACTACCGAAGCCTTTAACCAGCGTCGCAAAACGATTCGTAACAGCCTCGGTAATTTGTTTAGCGTTGAGTTGCTGATCGAACTGGGCGTTGACCCGGCAATGCGGGCGGAGAATATTTCTGTCGCGCAATACTGCAAGATGGCGAACTATCTGTCAGAGAACCCGCCGTCGAAGGAGAGTTAAGCATGATCAATTCGCCCCGAGTGTGTATTCAGGTACAAAGCGTCTATATTGAGGCGCAGTCCGCACCTGATGATGAACGTTATGTCTTTGCATATACCGTGACCATCCGCAATTTGGGGCGAGCGCCGGTACAGCTATTAGGTCGCTACTGGCTGATTACCAATGGTCATGGTCGTGAAACTGAAGTACAGGGTGAAGGTGTGGTCGGCGTACAGCCACACATCGAACCTGGTGAAGAATATCAGTATACCAGCGGTGCCGTCATTGAAACGCCGCTGGGCACCATGCAGGGTCATTACGAAATGATCGACGAAAATGGCGCCGCCTTTACGATCGATATCCCCGTATTTCGACTCGCTGTCCCTACACTCATTCATTAAAACTAAAGCGATGGCAACATACCTCATTGGCGACGTTCACGGTTGCTACGACGAACTGATCGCATTGTTAGAACAAGTAGAATTTACCCCTGGGAATGACACGCTATGGTTGACGGGCGATCTGGTCGCCCGTGGTCCCGGTTCTCTGGATGTGCTGCGCTACGTTAAATCACTGGGTGACAGCGTTCGCTTAGTGCTGGGCAATCATGACCTTCATTTGCTGGCCGTATTTGCTGGCATCAGCCGCAATAAGCCCAAAGACAGGCTGACTCCGCTTCTCGAAGCGCCAGATGCAGACGAACTGCTCAATTGGTTGCGTCGTCAGCCGCTATTACAGGTTGATGAAGAGAAGAAACTGGTCATGGCCCACGCGGGCATCACGCCACAGTGGGATCTCCAAACCGCCAAAGAGTGCGCCCGCGATGTCGAAGCGGTCTTATCCAGCGACTCCTACCCTTTCTTTCTGGACTCAATGTACGGCGATATGCCAAACAACTGGACACCAGAGTTAACGGGGTTGGCGCGGCTACGTTTTATCACCAACGCATTTACCCGCATGCGCTACTGTTTTCCGAATGGTCAACTGGATATGTACAGCAAAGAGTCTCCGGAAAACGCGCCAGCGCCGCTGAAGCCCTGGTTTGCCATACCTGGCCCGGTTAGCGAAGCGTACAGTATTGTTTTCGGACACTGGGCCTCACTGGAAGGCAGAGGCACGCCAGAAGGTATTTACGGGCTGGATACGGGATGCTGCTGGGGCGGTGACTTAACCTGCCTGCGTTGGGAAGATAAAAAATATTTTGTGCAGCCGTCAAACCGTCACCGAAACCCAGGTGAACATGAGGCTGTGGCGTCGTAATCACGCAATAGAAATACAGGCCGGATAAGACGCGTCAGCGTCGTCATCCGGCACTCTGTACCTGATTCTCTGATAGCGCGTTGCTAATCAGTATTACCGGCGTTCCAGAACTTCAAAGCAGTAGCTGTGTGAGTTCTGCTCGTCGGCGTCATGAAACTCACTGAATACCGATTCCCAGTCATCAGGCTCGTAGTCCGGGAAATGCGTATCCCCCTCAACTTCGGCATCAATGTGCGTCAGATACAGCTTCTGCGCTTTCGGCAGGAACTGCTCGTAAACGCGGCCACCGCCAATCACCATAATCTCTGGCGCATCGCCACAGGCTGCCACCGCGTCGTCAACAGAGGTCACCCACTGCACACGATCGTCGGTACCTGGCTGGCTGCTGATAACGATATTCTTACGTCCTGGCAGCGGCCGACCGATGGATTCCCAGGTGTGACGTCCCATAATGACAGGCTTGTTTAACGTGTTACGTTTAAACCAGGCGAGATCGGCAGGCAAGTTCCATGGCATGGCGTTTTCCATGCCAATAACGCGATCTACCGCTAACGCCGCAATCAGACTGATCATTGAATAATTCCCGGATGCAAAAAAATTGTCGCCACTATACGGAAAGCGCAATCTTTCGTCGACTGGCGGAAAGAAGATGAGCACGAAAATTTTCCGTTCTGCTGACGACCCCACTGATTTAAAGTGGAGTGCCAGCCTTACAGTAGTTCAAAAACAGTCAATTAGCAGTAAAGTTTGCAGAACATCACATTTTTTACCTTATGCTGACGGTTTCACTTCCGGCTCATCGGCAACGTCGCCCGTATGTTTACCTTCATCCGTGCCTTGCCAGCCATGGCGTTGAATTAAAGACAAATGTTCGCGATCTTCGGTGATGATTTCACTCAGCATTGCACTGGTACGTTTGTAGACGGCCGCGCGGGCAGTTGCGTCGTTTTCCCCCAGCGCCATCTCTTCAACCATTTGTGTATTGAAACGGCGGAACAGATCCGCGCGTTCACGCGCTTCATAACGGCCTAACCCTAAACTTTCCAGCGCCAGACGTCCGGTCTTTAACGCGCCTTCGAAGGTTTCACGTTCCGGCATCTCCACCCCGGCCTGTCGCAAACGAATGTAGTGATCGACATCGCGGGCGCGGGCAAGAATTTGCAGACTGGGGAAATGGGTCTTCACCATTTCAGTCAGCTCAAGACTGGTTTGCGGATCGTCAATGGCGTTAATTAACACCTCTGCTTTTGCCGCCCCCGCAGATTCCAGCAAATCCATGCGCGTCGCATCGCCGTAAAACACCTTCATACCAAATTTACGCAGCGTCTCAATATGGTCAGGGTCGTGATCGAGAACGACCATTTTCACCCCGCTCGACAACAGCAAACGGCCGGTTATCTGACCATAGCGCCCGAACCCGGCGATGATCACCCGCGGCTGTTCTTCATCAATTTCATCGGCTTCACGTTCTTCTTCGGCGGCGGATTTTTCCATCCGGGTCAGCAACACCAGCAAAATCGGCGTCGCCGCCATAGAGAGTGCAACCGCCAGCGTCAGCGCTTTGGCCCATTCAGGATCCAGTACATTCGCCATTTGCGCCGCCCCAAACACCACAAACGCAAATTCACTCCCCTGCCCTAATAATACGGCAAACCAGCGACGTTGTTTGTTCGGTACCTGTAACGGTCTGGCGATAAGCCACAGCATACCCATTTTAATGACCAGGAAGCCCACCAGCAGAATGACGATACGCAGCGGGTTATCAATCAGCGTGCCAAAATCAATCGACATGCCGACGCCAATGAAAAACAGCCCCAGCAATAGCCCTTTAAACGGCTCAATATCACTTTCCAGCGCATGTCGGTATTCTGAGCTCGCCAGCAGTACGCCCGCCAGAAACGCGCCCATCGCCATTGAGAGGCCCACCTCTTCCAGCAGCAAACCGAAACCGAACACAAGGAACAGCGCCACGGCGCTGAAAACTTCCCGCAGGCCTGAACGCGCCACAAAGCGCAGTGCCGGACGCGTGACATAGCGCCCCAGCAACACCACCAACACCAGGGCACCCGCGACTTTCAAGGCAGAAAGCGCAAACGCCCCCAGGGTCGTGGCGGCACCGCTGGTCGCCAGCAAGGGAATCATCGCCACCAGCGGAATTGCCGCGATATCCTGGAACAGCAGCACCGCAAAGGCGCTACGCCCCATTTGGGAAACCGTCAGATTGCGTTCGTTCATCGCCTGCATGGCGATGGCCGTCGAAGAGAGCGCCAGCGTCATACCAATCAGCTCTGCAACCTGCCAACGCAGACCGAGGAACATGCAGAACAGCCCAATCAGGCCGCCACAGACCACCATCTGCAAAGCGCCGCCGCCAAACACCGAGGCCCGCAGTTTCCACAAACGCTGCGGGTCCAGCTCAAGGCCGATAACAAACAGCATCAGCACCACGCCAATCTCAGCAAAATGCAGGATAGATTCGGCGTCTGTCACCAGGCGTAATCCCCAGGGGCCGATAATGCATCCGGCGATGAGATACCCCAGCACTGACCCCAAGCCAAGCCGCACGGCAATCGGCACAATCAGCGCCGCAGAACCGAGATAAATTAACGCCTGTATTAGCGTGTGACTATCCATTGTGCGTCTCCTGCCATTCCATCAACCGCTGCTTGTAGCGACGCGCCTGCGCCTGTAGCGTTTCGTCATCACAAATAAACGTGCAATGCATAGCAAACGGTGGCTGCCAGGTCAGTCCGCAGTAAATTGCAGTGGCCTGCAGAGGCTGGGAAAGCACGTCAAACCCCGGGTGTGAGCCAATATCAAAGTGGCTTTCGCCGCCGCCCGTGGTGACGGCCCACATCAGGTGTTTATCGCGAAGCGCGGTTCCGCCGTGTCCATAGGCCCAACCGTGAGAAAGGACTTTATCCATCCAGAGTTTTAGCAAGGGGGGAACGCCGTACCACTGCATCGGGTGTTGCCAGATAATCAGATCAGCGCGGGATAGCGCTTCCTGTTCTGCGGCGATATCGATATTGAAGTCGGGATAGAGCTGGTAAAGAGAGCGAATTTCTACACCGTCCAGCGTCCTTGCCTGTTCGAGCATCCGCTTATTCGCATGCGAATGGTGCGGATAGGGATGCGCGTAAATGATAAGAATCATGATTAGCCTGTTATTTTGCGACACTCTTTTACCACAGAGTGTAGTCAGTTATTCACCAGGCTTATAGTCAATATTCTTGAGCGGTCAGGATGAGAATTCTGAACAAGAGGTTCCGGTCGCTTATGGCTTACCGCGAATTTTCATATTCCCTGCCTGCAACAGCGTCAGGCCACGCGTTTCCGGGGCAAACATGACGGAGACAACCAGACCTATCAGCGAAATCAGTGCCCCAATCAGCATCACGTTATTAATTCCGTAACGGGTGATGAAAATCGGTAACGCCCAGGTAGAGACCACCGTCCCAATACGGCTGAGCGACATGATGACACCGACCGCGGAAGCGCGAATGTCAGTGGGAAACAGTTCGTTGGGGTAAAGCCATTGCAAAATACCCGGCCCACCGGAGAAAAACGCATAGACCGCAAATGCCACCACCACCAGACCGATCCCTAAATTGGGGATAAACCCAAGCAGCGCCAGGGCGAACGTCATCATCGCAAAGCTGCCGATAAGCAACGGGCGACGACCGATGCTGTTCAGCCAGAACATGGCCGGAACACAGCCCAGCATAAAGAAGAGGCTAATAACCACGTTTCCTAAGGCCGCACTCCGTCCCTGTTCCCAGCCGAGCAATCCGACTATCTGCGGGCCAAAGGTGTAGATGGCAAACATCGGGATCACCTGGCAAGTCCAGATAACCGCCACGAAAAGCACAAACGGAAAATGACGGCGGTTGAACAACTGCAGGAAGCGGGTTTCCTTAGGCGGTTCATCATCAAACACGACGGGTTCGCCAAACAGTTTGATCATCATCTTCTGACACTCTTCCACCCGCCCTTTGCGTAGCAGCCATCGCGGGGATTCCGGGAGGTCAAAACGGCCAATCAGGATGATAAGGCACGGAATCGCAGCGCTGCCCAGCATCCAGCGCCAGCCGCCTTCAACGTCGTATAAGCAGTAACCGACCAGGTTGGCGCAGGTCGCGCCCACATACCACATGGCGGCAATAAAACCGATGGAGAACGCCCGCTGGCGGGTGTTGGAGAACTCAGTGATCATTGAGGTGGCGATGGGATAATCTGCGCCAATCACAATCCCAATCAGCACACGCATGATGAGCAGTTCAAACGGTGTAGTCACAAACATGGTCGCCACCGATATCACCCCAATGGCGACGATATCGATAAGGAACATTTTGCGGCGGCCGACCTTGTCGCAAATATAGCCAAACAGCGAAGTACCGACAAACAACCCAGCCAGCGTCGCTGCGCCGAGCATACCGATCCACTCTGCGTTCAGGCCCAATGTCGGGGTCAATTGCTCCAGCGCAACGCCGATGATGACGAGTACGTACCCATCCAGAAAAGGGCCACCGCTTCCCCACAGCATGATTCGGCGGTGAATGGATGAGAATTTGATATCGTCAAAATTCCTTGGCTGTTGCATGGTGGCTTCCTGTTTCATCGGCAACGTTGCCGGATGGCGACGCGAAACGTCATATCCGGCCTACAGATCTACATATTTTAGTAGGCCGGATGCGCGTCAGCGTCATCCGGCATCGGGTTTAGCCGTAACGAAACTCCACGCCAAACGTGCCGCGCGGGTATTCCCATTTTTCCAGCGCCGTCCCCAAGCCGAGGATCCGACAGGTGCCGCATTCCAGGCACCCGGCATAATCGAAACGCACGCTACCATCATCCTGTTTTTTATACAGTCCCGCAGGACAGGCCTTAATCAGAACTTCCAGTACCTGTTTATCGGGGTCAGTTTTCATAATGATGTGTGGATTCTCTTCATCCACATTGAATTTATTAACGCCCAGTTTGACGTCTACGTTGACGGAAGAAGTCATAATGCAGTTACCCCTTTAATGCCGTCCTTCATCAGATTGATAAAGCCGACTTTCTTAGCATGGCGCAGGATTTTTTTACGCATCGGCACCGGCGCGCTACCATCGATGGTGAAGAGATCGCGAGCAATGCCGACCACCATTTCAGGGTATTGTTTAAACATGCGCGGGTTGTCGAGGAATGCAGGTAAGCGCTGATACATGCGCATATCACGCATCGGGCCGTTGTCCAGATGCTGATGATATTCCGCCAGTCCTTGCTTGCTGAAATCGTTGCTACGCATGGCGGAGAGTACTGTTTTCGCGGCGGCTTCACCTGCCGAGACTGCCAGATCCATACCGCGAATGGTAAAACCCAGGTTCATACACATTCCGGCGGCATCACCGGCAATCAACACGCCGTCGCCCACCAGTTCAGGCTGCATGTTCATTCCAGCTTCAGGAACGACGTGCGCAGCGTATTCAACCATCTTGCCGCCTGCAATAAGCGGTGCAACTGCCGGGTGTTGTTTAAAGTCTTCCAGCATCTGTGGAACCGATTTTTTGGCGTCCTTCAGATGATGAAGGCCGCACACCAGCCCCAGAGAGATGGTGGTTTCATTGGTATAGAGGAAACCGCCGCCCATCAGGCCGTCGGTTGGCGATCCCGCAAACAGGCAGGCAGCCCCTTCGTTGCCCTGCAACTGGAAGCGATCTTCAATCACCGATTTGGGCAATTCGATAAGCTCTTTCACCCCGACCGCAACGTGTTCTGCTTCAACGCGTTTTGCCATGCCCAACTGTTCTGCCAACAGAGAATTCACCCCATCAGCAAGGATAACGACCTTCGCTTCGAGAATATCGCCATCGGCTTCAACACCCACCACTTTCCCGTCGCGCTTAACGACGTTATCGACGCGGATGCCGGTGATCAGTTGCGCGCCCGCTTCTTCCGCCTGTTCCATGAGCCAGGCGTCAAATTTACTGCGCAGTACGGAATACGAAACTTGTGAAGGCGCGGCGTCTTCACCGTTGAAATAATCCACCGTCATCGCCCCTTTATCCGTCATAAAGGCGAGTTTTTCGTGGGTAATTACACGTTCGACGGGGGCCTGTTCAGCAAACCCAGGGAGAATGCGTTCAAGACTATGGGCATAAATACGCCCACCGGTGACATTCTTCGCACCTGCAGAATTGCCGCGCTCGATAACTAAAACCTGTGCCCCTTCACGGGCGAGCACCAGCGCCGCAACCGAACCGGCCAGCCCTGCTCCCACGATGATGGCATCAAAGATATCTTCGGACATAAGAACTCCAGATTAACCTGTCGATGGCAGAGCCGGGATCCGGCCCTGCCTGGTGGATCAGCGTGCTAACGCGCTCGTGAGCGCTGGCAGGATCTTCATGACGTCGCCGACAATGCCGTAATCAGCGTATTGGAAGATCGGGGCATTTTTATCTTTGTTAATGGCGCAAATGGTTTGTGAGCCGTTCGCCCCTACCATGTGCTGGATTTGCCCGGAAATCCCGACCGCCAGGTACAGATCTGGCTTAAGCATCAGGTTGGAGATCCCGACATAACGTTCATGCTCCATCCACTTTTCGTTTTCCGCTACCGGGCGAGAGCAAGCCAGCTCCGCGCCAATGACTTCACACAGCGCGACTGCCAGAGAAATATTCTCTTTGCTGCCGATACCACGCCCAACGCTGACCACCAGACGTGCTTTGTCGAGATCAACGCTGTTGCTTTGACGCGCCAGTGTTGCCGTGCGGGTCACCGCAATCTCAGGTGACTGCCACTGTACAACCTGCGCAGTCCCACTCAGAGAGGCATCCTGAGCTGCGGCTTCAAACGTGCCGCTGCTGAGCGTGATAACAGCAAATGGCGACGCAATCGTCTCTTCACCAATGGCCAGACCGCCGTAAACCATATGCTTAACGGCCGCATGACCGTCTTTTTTCTCTACCGCGCTCGCATCGTTGGAGACGGCAGCCGACAAACGAAACGCCAGCTTTGCCGCCAGCAGTTTGCCGCGACGGGTATTAGGCAGCAGCACGACGCCCGCCTCGCTTTGCTGACGAATGGTTTGCACCATCACGTCGGCGTAATCTTCCATCATGCGGTCATCGGGCTTACCGCTCAGTTGCCAGACATGATTTGCACCGGACTGAAACGCCGTCACGCCGTCAGTATCGTTAAGCACAAACGCATTAATCTGTTCACCTAAAGCCTGTGCGCCACCCATCAGTTCCGGCAGGCGAGAAGGGGTATCGCTGAATACCCAGACACTGGAAAACTTGCTCATAACATCCCCTTTTAACGAATAATTTTGCGCAGATGATCGGCAAACGCGGCGATCTGTTCTTCACCATCGCCTTCAATGACGATGCGCTGACGTTCGCGCTGTTTCGGCGCAGCAACCTGTTGAGCGGAATACGCATCAACCGCATTGAATCCAATATCCGCTGATGACCAGACCTGAACCGGTTTTTTGGCCGCGCCAAGAATGGCTTTCATGGACGGAATCTGCGGGGTGTTAATGTCGGTAGAAACGGCCACCACCGCAGGAAGGGGAATGCTCAGGGTTTCAATTTCATCTTCCAGCTCACGTTCCACCGTGAGGGTGTTATCCGCCAGCGAGAGGATCTTGCTGACGCCATTAATGGCGGGGATTTGCAGCGTTTCGCCTACCAGCAGGCTCACCTGCTGTGCATAAAGGTCAGAAGAACCATCGCCACAGACAATCAGATCAAAGCCGGATTTTTTCGCGGCGGCAGCCAGCGCGGCAGCCGTATGTTGCGGTAAGGCCTTTTCAAACTGATCGTCAATCACCACAATCAGTTCATCAGGGCCACGGGAGAGCACATCTTTACGCCCTTTGGCGTTAGTCAGCGCTTTGCCGCCTACGCTCAACGCGATCACCTGAGCCTCGCCAACCTGCTGTTTCAACTGACAAGCGGCTTCGATCGCATTCAGATCATATTGGCTAATTTTGCCATCCGCTTTGCTGAGATCTAATGATCCATCAGCATTATTAATCACAATATCCTGTTCATCAGGTACACACTTGTAGCAAGTAATTATCTTCATTGCATCTCCAGAAATCATGAAGGAAACGTCGTTCATATCGGCAGTGTTAAATATACAGATACCACGCTCTTTAATTCGGAAATTAAACATTAATCACCAATATTGAAAATGTCACACACTGATATTTTCAACTTTCAATAATGTTAAGCTCCTCACTAATATTGAAAGCAGACATCAAAACCAAAAACTTTCAATATTGCTTTGTTGATCACCAATATTGAAACCCGGAGGGTTACGAAAGTAAAAAAATTGCATGTAACATGATGATTTTAAATTAAAAAAAACAAAATAATCACCTAAAACAACCCGACATAAAAGTGTGACACTGGTAACAGTACACAGCGGTACGAATACCCATTATGAAGTACTTTCCAACGCGTTCCTGAGGTTAATAAATCATTAAATTATTATTACAAAAAACAAACAAGAAATAACATCCGGGAATACAAAATAAATTTTGTTTTGACACTGGAATTAACTTATGAAAAATGAAAAGAAAAAGTCTGGAATTGAACCAAAGGTTTTTTTTCCTCCATTAATAATTGTTGGAATACTATGTTGGCTAACCGTTCGCGATCTGGATGCGGCAAATGTCGTTATTAACGCCGTATTTAGTTACGTCACAAATGTCTGGGGTTGGGCATTCGAATGGTACATGATCGTTATGCTTTTTGGTTGGTTCTGGCTGGTTTTCGGCCCCTATGCCAAAAAGAAATTAGGCGATGAAGCACCGGAATTCAGCACCACCAGCTGGATTTTTATGATGTTCGCCTCCTGTACCTCAGCCGCCGTCTTATTCTGGGGTTCGATTGAGATTTACTACTACATCTCGACACCGCCGTTTGCCCTTGCGCCGAATTCCACGGGCGCGAAAGAGCTCGGCCTTGCCTACAGCTTGTTCCACTGGGGACCGTTACCGTGGGCAACCTATAGCTTCCTCTCCGTTGCGTTCGCTTACTTCTTCTTTGTTCGCAAAATGGACGTCATTCGCCCCAGCTCAACGCTGGTGCCGCTGGTCGGAGAGAAACACGCAAAAGGCTTATTCGGAACCATCGTTGATAACTTCTATCTGGTGGCGCTGATCTTTGCGATGGGTACCAGTCTGGGTCTGGCGACACCGCTGGTCACAGAGTGTATGCAGTGGTTGTTTGGCATTCCGCATACGCTGCAACTGGACGCCATCATCATCACCTGCTGGATCATCCTGAACGCGATTTGCGTCGCCTGTGGTCTGCAAAAAGGGGTGAAAATCGCCAGTGACGTACGCAGTTATTTAAGTTTCCTGATGTTGGGCTGGGTGTTTATTGTCAGCGGCGCCAGCTTCATCATGAACTACTTCACGGATTCCGTCGGCATGTTGCTGATGTATCTGCCACGCATGCTGTTTTATACCGATGCCATCGGCAAAGGCGGCTTCCCGCAAGGCTGGACGGTCTTCTACTGGGCCTGGTGGGTTATCTACGCCATCCAGATGAGTATCTTCCTTGCCCGTATTTCCCGTGGACGTACCGTTCGTGAATTGTGCTTCGGGATGGTGCTGGGTCTGACCGCATCCACCTGGATCCTGTGGACCGTTCTCGGCAGTAACACCCTGCTGCTGATGGACAAAAACATTCTCAACATTCCGCAGTTAATCGAACAACACGGTGTGGCGCGCGCCATCATCGAAACCTGGGCCGCACTGCCGTTCAGTACCGCCACGATGTGGGGATTCTTTATCCTCTGCTTTATCGCCACGGTAACACTGATTAACGCCTGTTCTTACACCCTGGCAATGTCGACCTGCCGCGAAGTCCGCGACGGCGAAGAACCGCCTCTGCTGATTCGCATCGGTTGGTCAGTGCTGGTTGGCGTTATCGGTATCGTACTGCTGGCGCTTGGCGGGCTGAAACCGATACAAACCGCCATTATCGCCGGCGGCTGTCCGTTGTTCTTCGTCAATATCATGGTGACGCTGTCCTTTATTAAAGACGCCAAAGTGCACTGGAAAGACAAGTAACTTTAACCCCAATATATCAAGAGGTTGGAAGATGGATTTTAATTTAAATGACGAGCAGGAACTGTTTGTCGCCGGTATTCGTGAACTGATGGCCAGTGAAAACTGGGAAGCGTATTTTGCCGAGTGCGATCGCGACAGCGTCTATCCAGAACGTTTTGTAAAAGCACTGGCGGACATGGGCATTGATAGCCTGCTGATCCCGGAAGAACACGGTGGACTGGAAGCCGGTTTTGTCACCGTCGCGGCGGTCTGGATGGAACTGGGACGCCTGGGCGCACCAACGTATGTTCTGTACCAGCTTCCAGGCGGGTTTAACACCTTCCTGCGTGAAGGAACCCAGGAGCAGATCGATAAGATCATGGCTTTCCAGGGAACCGGGAAGCAAATGTGGAACTCCGCCATCACAGAACCGGGAGCGGGATCAGATGTTGGTAGTTTAAAAACTACTTATACACGTAAAAATGGTAAGGTTTATCTTAACGGCAGTAAGTGCTTTATCACCAGTAGCGCCTATACCCCTTACGTCGTGGTAATGGCACGAGACGCCGCCTCTCCGGACAAACCAGTTTATACCGAATGGTGTGTCGATATGAGCAAAGCGGGCATCAAAGTGAACAAACTTGAGAAGCTCGGTCTGCGCATGGACAGCTGCTGTGAAATCAACTTTGACGATGTCGAACTGGATGAGAAAGACATGTTCGGTCGTGAAGGTAATGGCTTTAACCGCGTAAAAGAAGAGTTCGATCACGAACGTTTCCTGGTGGCCTTAACCAACTACGGTACCGCAATGTGCGCCTTTGAAGATGCCGCGCGCTATGCGAATCAGCGCGTGCAGTTTGGCGAAACTATCGGTCGCTTCCAGCTGATTCAGGAAAAATTCGCTCACATGGCGATTAAATTAAACTCCATGAAAAACATGCTGTTTGAAGCAGCATGGAAGAGCGATAACGGCACCATCACCTCCGGTGATGCCGCGATGTGTAAATACTTCTGCGCCAATGCTGCGTTTGAAGTTGTGGACAGTGCTATGCAGGTGTTGGGCGGCGTGGGGATTGCGGGCAACCACCGTATCACACGTTTCTGGCGTGACCTGCGCGTTGACCGTGTTTCCGGCGGTTCAGACGAAATGCAGATCCTGACACTGGGTCGTGCAGTACTGAAACAATATCGCTAATTCAGTACGCCCGTAGGCCGGATAAGCGCAGCGCATCCGGCATTCGTTGCCTGATGTGGCGCTTACGCGCCTTATCAGGCCTACAAAACCTGTCAGGAGCTATTATATGGACCATTTACCGATGCCCGCCTTTGGGCCGCTTACCGGGTTGAGGGTTGTCTTCTCCGGGATTGAAATCGCTGGGCCGTTCGCCGGGCAAATGCTTGCCGAGTGGGGCGCGGAAGTCATCTGGATTGAAAACGTTGCCTGGGCCGATACGATCCGCGTCCAGCCCAACTATCCGCAGCTTTCACGTCGCAATCTGCACGCGCTTTCCCTGAACATTTTCAAAGATGAAGGCCGGGAAGCGTTTCTTAAACTGATGGAAACCACCGATATCTTCATTGAAGCCAGTAAAGGCCCGGCGTTTGCCCGTCGGGGGATCACTGATGAAGTGCTCTGGGAGCATAACCCGAAGCTGGTTATCGCCCATCTTTCCGGTTTTGGCCAGTACGGTACAGATGAGTACACCAACCTTCCGGCGTACAACACCATTGCCCAGGCATTCAGCGGCTACCTGATTCAAAACGGCGACGTCGATCAGCCAATGCCAGCCTTCCCTTACACGGCGGACTACTTTTCCGGCATGACCGCGACCACCGCGGCGCTGGCGGCACTGTACCGGGTACGTGAAACCGGTAAAGGCGAAAGTATTGATGTCGCGATGTACGAAGTCATGCTGCGCATGGGGCAGTATTTCATGATGGATCACTTCAACGGCGGCGAAATTTGCCCGCGAATGACCAAAGGCAAAGACCCCTACTACGCCGGGTGTGGACTCTACAAATGCGCGGACGGCTATATCGTCATGGAGCTGGTCGGCATTACCCAAATTAACGAATGCTTTAAAGATATTGGCCTCGCACACATCCTGGGGACGCCAGAAGTCCCGGAAGGCACGCAGCTGATTCACCGCGTCGAGTGTCCGTATGGCCCCTTAGTAGAAGAAAAACTGGATGCCTGGCTGGCAGCGCACACCATCGCCGAGGTACAGGCACGTTTTGCCGAGTTGAATATCGCCTGTGCAAAAGTACTGACTATCCCGGAACTGGAAGGCAACCCGCAATACGTAGCCCGTGAATCTATCACCCAGTGGCAAACGATTGATGGTCGCACCTGCAAAGGGCCGAACGTGATGCCGAAATTCAAAAACAACCCTGGGAAAATCTGGCGAGGCATGCCTTCACACGGCATGGACACCGCCGCCATTCTTAAAAATATCGGTTATAGCGAAGCAGACATTAAAGAGCTGGTCGGCAAAGGCCTGGCCAAAGTTGAGAACTAAACGCGGTCGCGCTGGCTGGCTTTGCCAGTTAGCGCCATCACGGTGAAAAACGGATAGAGGTGCAATGGATATCGTTGGCGGACAAAACTTACGTCAGATGTGGGACGACCTTGCGGACGTCTATGATGATAAAATGGCGCTCATTTTCGAGTCCAGCGAAGGCGTCGTACAGCAATTTAGCTATGCCTCGCTGAATGAGGAAATCAACCGTACAGCAAACCTGTTCCATTTGTTAGGTATTCGAAAAGGCGATAAGGTTGCACTGCATCTGGATAACTGTCCGGAATTTATCTTCTGCTGGTTCGGACTGGCAAAAATTGGCGCTGTCATGGTGCCCATTAATGCCCGACTGCTGCGGGAGGAAAGCACCTGGATTTTGCAAAGTAGCCAGGCGCAGTTGTTAGTCACCAGCAGCCAGTTTTATCCGATGTACCAACAAATTCAGCAAGATAGCGACAATCCGCTTACGTACATTTGTCTCATCGGGCAAGACATTCCAAAGGTCGATGGCGTTATCAACTTTACGCAGTTGAGTGAGCAGCAATCCCCTACGCTTCATTACGCCCCGCCGCTCAGTACCGACGATACCGCCGAAATCCTGTTCACCTCTGGCACCACATCACGCCCGAAAGGGGTGGTCATCACCCACTATAATTTACGTTTCGCAGGCTACTACTCTTCCTGGCAGTGCGCTTTGCGCGAGGATGATATCTACCTGACGGTGATGCCTGCTTTTCATATCGACTGTCAGTGTACGGCGGCAATGGCCGCGTTTTCGGTGGGCAGTACCTTTGTATTGCTCGAGAAATACAGCGCCCGCGCGTTTTGGGAACAGGTACGAAAATACCGCGCTACTGTCACCGAATGCATCCCGATGATGATCCGCACGATGATGGTGCAACCCGAATCGCCACAAGACCGCCAGCATCACCTGCGCGAAGTGATGTTCTACCTCAACCTGTCGGTGCAGGAAAAAGATGACTTTGTTACGCGCTTCGGCGTCAGATTACTCACCTCCTACGGAATGACAGAGACTATTGTCGGGATCATTGGCGACAGACCGGGAGACAAGCGACGCTGGCCTTCTATCGGGCGAGTCGGTTTTTGCTATGAAGCCGAAATTCGTGATGAGAACAACCGCCCTCTTCCCCCGGGTGAAACAGGTGAAATCTGTATCAAAGGCATCCCAGGGAAAACCATTTTCAAAGAGTATTACGACCGCCCGGATGCAACCGCAAAAGCGCTGGAGCCAGAAGGTTGGTTACATACAGGTGACTCCGGCTACCGGGACGAAGAGGGCTTTTTCTATTTTGTCGACCGGCGCTGCAACATGATCAAGCGCGGAGGGGAAAACGTCTCCTGCGTTGAACTGGAAAATATCATTTCCGCACACCCAAAGATTCAGGACATCGTTGTCGTTGGGATTAAAGATTCTATTCGCGATGAAGCGATTAAAGCCTTTGTGGTTCTTAACGAAGGGGAAACGTTAAGTGAAGATGAATTTTTCAGTTTTTGTGAACTGAATATGGCGAAATTTAAAGTTCCCTCTTTTATGGAGATACGAACCGATTTGCCACGTAATTGTTCAGGAAAAATAATCAAAAAAAATCTGAAATAACGCACACGGTGGGGAAATAACCCACGCAGAAAAATTATCACGACGAAATGGATGCAGCGCTTTGCAGGCCCCGTGCTGCCTCTGTAACGGAATAAAAATAATTAAGGAGTGAAAAATGAGTGAATCATTACATCTGACCCGCAACGGCCCCATTCTGGAAATTACCCTGGACAGGCCAAAAGCGAATGCCATCGACGCGAAAACCAGCTTCGAAATGGGCGAGGTTTTTCTCCAGTTCCGTGACGATCCAGAGCTGCGCGTGGCCATCATTACCGGCGGTGGAGAAAAATTCTTTTCTGCTGGCTGGGATCTGAAAGCCGCTGCTGAAGGTGAAGCGCCAGATGCCGATTTTGGTCCTGGTGGATTTGCAGGTTTAACCGAAATCTTTGACCTCGACAAACCGGTCATTGCCGCCGTTAACGGCTATGCGTTTGGCGGCGGCTTTGAGCTGGCGCTTGCGGCTGACTTTATTGTCTGCGCAGAAAACGCCAGCTTCGCGTTGCCAGAAGCCAAACTGGGTATCGTACCGGACAGCGGCGGCGTACTGCGCCTGCCGAAACTGCTGCCGCCTGCCATCGTCAATGAAATGGTGATGACCGGCAGACGTATGGATGCTGAAGAAGCACTGCGCTGGGGGATCGTGAACCGCGTCGTGAGCCAGTCCGAACTCATGGACAGCGCCCGCGAACTCGCGCAACAACTGGTAGACAGCGCACCGCTGGCCATCGCCGCGCTCAAAGAGATTTACCGCGCCACCAGCGAAATGCCGGTTGAAGAAGGCTATCGCCACATCCGCAGCGGCGCGCTAAAACATTACCCTGCCGTACTGCATTCCGAAGATGCCGTCGAAGGGCCGCAGGCGTTTGCAGAAAAACGCGATCCGGTCTGGAAAGGGCGTTAATGCCCGATGCGCTGACGCTTATCAGGCCTACAAGGTGTGCTGTTTCGTAGGCCGGATAAGCCATCCGGCAAAAAACATACAGGATTATTTATGAGCTATTACGCCTTTGAAGGCCTGATTCCGGTGGTACACCCAGAGGCGTATGTCCATCCCAGCGCCGTACTTATTGGCGATGTGATTGTTGGGGCCGGAGTGTATATCGGCCCACACGCTTCGCTGCGCGGTGACTATGGCCGCCTGATCCTTGAAGCGGGCGCCAATCTCCAGGATGGCTGCATTATGCATGGCTATTGCGACACCGACACCATCGTGCATGATAATGGGCACATTGGACACGGCGCGATTCTGCACGGTTGCATTGTAGGTCGGGACGCGCTGGTCGGCATGAACAGCGTCATCATGGACGGCGCCGTGATTGGTGAAGAGAGCATCGTCGCTGCGATGAGTTTTGTGAAAGCAGGATTTGCCGGTGCTCCCCGCCAGCTCCTGGTGGGCACTCCCGCACGTTTTCTGCGCCCGGTGACGGACGACGAGTTACGCTGGAAGCGGCTCAATACGAAGGAATATCAGGATCTTGCTGTTCGCTGTCGGGCCGCGCTACATGAAACACAACCGTTAACACAGGTAGAAGCAAACCGGCCGCGACTGAAAGGCACAACGGAAGTAAAACCAAAATCGGAAATGTAAATCATGCTGGATGGCATCAGCGCCTGTCCGGCCGATGAAAAAGATGAAAATGTTTGCCGGAAAGGCGTTTCACGACGCCCTCCGACAAACAGGCCATGACGATTAACGACGCATGCTTTTAGAAAGCATCATCTGCCATTTTTGTTCGCGATTAAGTTCTCTGGGCGGTACTGGCATACACGATCTGCTCACCGGACTGACCACTTTTGTCTGCACACTGATACCCAGTCGGGTATATAGCGAAGCATCAATATTATTGATACGCACCAGTCGCTGACATTGACATCCCCGCCCCTCAAGTTGGTTTGGAATTGTCTTGGTTTCGCAGGATATTTCCCCAACCTCAGAGAGAATATAAGAAACCGTATTAATCGCTTTGCAATGGTCCATATCAAAATGCTTTGCTATCTCTTTGGCGCTAACCCAACGATTTTGCGCCATCACCCAATCAGCAATTAACAAATAAAGCGGTTTTTCAACATATTCTTCACACATAGGCACACCATTTTCACTAATTAAAATTCTTGCTCAGGCTCTGTCGGCGCAAATTAACGCAATGCCATTAGCCGTATTAAAGTCGTGGATATCAGCGATAATATGCAAGTTGGAGGTTAATTAGTGTGAGCTAAATCTTGCTTGTCACATTGTAAATATGATTAAAGAAATATAAATATCCTGGAATTAACTTACCACCGCCAAAAAAAACGGCTCCTGAAAAGGAACCGTTTAGATTAATGGCAAATATTCCGTTTTGCCGGATGGCGGGTAAGTGCCCGCCAGCAGAGATTATTTTTTAATCTGCGCGTGCATTTCCTGCACCGATGTCACCTTCTCAGTGGCATCCGCATTTAACGCCATCGCCGTGGCGAAACCGCCGTTCAGCGTGGTGTCATAATGCACTTTATACTGCAGCGCGCTGCGGCGAATCAGCTTGGAGTCTTCAATCGCCTGGCGACCTGCGGTGGTGTTGATGATGTAGGTATATTCGCCGTTCTTGATACGATCCTGAATGTGCGGACGACCTTCATGCACCTTGTTTACCAGACGTGGATTGATACCCGCTTCGCCCAACACTACCGCGGTACCGTGGGTGGCATCCAGCTCGAAGCCCTGTTTCAACAGCTTAGCGGCCAGGTCAACCACGCGCTCTTTATCGCCTTCGCGAACGGAGAGCAGCGCACGGCCCTGTTTTTTCATGGTGGAGCTGCTGCCCAACTGCGCCTTGGCGAACGCTTCCGCGAAGGTGCGACCCACGCCCATCACTTCCCCGGTAGAGCGCATTTCTGGCCCTAACAGCGGGTCAACGCCCGGGAATTTGTTGAACGGCAGCACCACTTCTTTCACCGAGTAGTACGGCGGGATAATCTCTTTGGTGACACCCTGTTCAGTCAGTGACTTACCGGCCATCACGCGCGCTGCCACTTTCGCCAGCGGAACACCGGTGGCTTTAGAGACGAACGGCACGGTGCGCGCCGCACGCGGGTTGACTTCAATCAGGTAGACTTCGTTGTCTTTCACCGCGAACTGTACGTTCATCAGACCGCGAACCTGCAGTTCGAAGGCCAGTTTCTGCACCTGTTGGCGCATCACGTCCTGGATTTCCTGACTCAGCGTGTAAGCAGGCAGAGAACACGCGGAGTCACCGGAGTGAACGCCAGCCTGTTCGATGTGCTCCATGATGCCGCCAATCAGCACCATCTCGCCGTCGCAGATAGCATCGACGTCCACTTCAACCGCATCGTCGAGGAAGCGGTCCAACAGCACCGGCGCATCGTTAGAAACGCTGACCGCCGTCTGGAAGTAGCGACGCAGGTCGGCTTCATCGTAGACGATTTCCATCGCACGGCCGCCCAGTACGTAAGACGGGCGCACCACAAGCGGGTAGCCAATCTCTTTCGCCTTCTCAACCGCCATCTCAATCGCGGTCACGGTGGCGTTCGCCGGTTGTTTCAGCTTCAGGCGGTCAACGGCTTTCTGGAAGCGCTCACGGTCTTCTGCACGGTCAATCGCATCCGGGCTGGTACCGATAACCGGAACACCCGCCGCTTCGAGCGCACGCGCCAGTTTCAGCGGCGTCTGCCCGCCATACTGCACGATAACGCCTTTCGGCTGCTCGACGCGGACGATTTCCAGTACGTCTTCCAGCGTCACCGGCTCAAAGTACAGGCGGTCAGAGGTGTCGTAATCGGTAGAGACGGTTTCCGGGTTACAGTTGACCATAATGGTCTCAAAACCGTCTTCGCGCAGCGCCAGCGAGGCGTGCACGCAGCAGTAGTCGAACTCAATCCCCTGACCGATACGGTTTGGACCACCGCCCAGCACCATAATCTTGTCGCGATCCTGATTCGGATTCGCTTCACACTCATCTTCATACGTGGAGTACATGTACGCGGTGTCGGTGGAGAATTCTGCCGCGCAGGTGTCCACACGCTTGTAAACCGGGTGCAGGTTGAACTGGTCGCGCAGCTTGCGGATTTCCGCTTCGCGAACGCCTGCCAGTTTTGCCAGACGCGCATCCGCAAACCCTTTGCGCTTCAACTGCCGCAGGAAGTCAGCATCGAGGCCGTTAATGCCCACGTCCGCCACTTTTTCTTCCAGACGCACCAGTTCTTCAATTTGTACCAGGAACCAGCGGTCGATATTGGTCAGGTTAAACACGCCGTCAACAGACAGGCCCGCGCGGAAGGCGTCAGCGATGTACCAGATACGCTCAGCACCGGCATCTTTCAGCTCGCGGCGAATTTTAGTCAGAGCTTCCGGGTCATCCAGGCTCACTTTCGGGTCAAAGCCCATCGCGCCAACTTCCAGGCCGCGCAGCGCTTTCTGCAGGGATTCCTGCTGGGTGCGACCAATCGCCATCACTTCACCGACAGATTTCATCTGGGTGGTCAGACGGTCGTTCGCGCCGACGAATTTTTCGAAGTTAAAGCGTGGAATTTTGGTCACAACGTAGTCGATGGAAGGCTCGAACGAGGCCGGGGTACGTCCACCGGTAATGTCGTTCATCAGCTCATCGAGGGTGTAACCGACCGCCAGTTTCGCCGCCACTTTTGCAATCGGGAAGCCCGTTGCTTTCGACGCCAGCGCCGAGGAGCGGGAGACACGCGGGTTCATTTCGATGACAATCAGACGACCGTTTTTCGGGTTTACCGCAAACTGGACGTTAGAACCACCGGTTTCCACACCGATTTCACGCAGTACCGCCATCGAGGCGTTACGCATGATTTGATACTCTTTGTCGGTCAGCGTTTGCGCCGGAGCCACCGTGATGGAGTCACCGGTATGGATGCCCATGGCGTCAAAGTTTTCGATAGAGCAGACGATGATGCAGTTGTCGTTTTTATCACGCACCACTTCCATCTCGTACTCTTTCCAGCCAATTAGCGATTCATCAATCAGCAGCTCATTGGTGGGGGAAAGATCCAGACCGCGTTCGCAAATCTCTTCGAACTCTTCGCGGTTATAGGCGATACCGCCGCCGGTGCCGCCCATGGTGAAGCTAGGCCGGATGATGCACGGAAAGCCGACGTCAGCGGCAACCGCCAGCGCTTCTTCCATCGTGTGAGCGATACCGGAGCGCGCGGTGTCGAGACCGATTTTCTTCATCGCGATGTCGAAGCGACGGCGGTCTTCCGCTTTATCAATCGCATCGGCCGTCGCGCCAATCATGGTCACGCCGAACTCTTCCAGTACGCCCTGACGTTCCAGTTCCAGCGCGCAGTTCAGCGCCGTCTGGCCGCCCATGGTTGGCAGAACGGCGTCCGGACGCTCTTTTTCGATGATTTTGCGCACCACTTCCCAGTGAATTGGCTCGATGTAGGTGGCATCGGCCATTTCCGGGTCGGTCATGATGGTCGCCGGGTTAGAGTTCACCAGAATGACGCGGTAACCCTCTTCACGCAGGGCTTTACACGCCTGGGCACCGGAGTAGTCAAACTCACACGCCTGACCGATAACAATCGGGCCCGCGCCCAGAATCAGGATACTTTTTATGTCTGTACGTTTTGGCATGGCTCTTTAACTCCTGATTATTTCGCGGACTGACGGTATTGCTCAATTAACTCGATAAAGTGGTCGAACAGCGGCGCTGCGTCGTGCGGCCCCGGGCTCGCTTCCGGGTGGCCCTGGAAACTAAACGCCGGTTTATCGGTGCGGTGAATCCCCTGCAGGGTGCCATCGAACAGCGATTTGTGGGTCACACGCAGGTTTGCAGGCAGCGTCGCTTCATCGACCGCAAAACCGTGGTTCTGCGCGGTAATCATCACCACGTTGTTATCGATATCTTTCACCGGGTGGTTACCACCGTGGTGACCGAATTTCATCTTGATGGTTTTCGCACCGCTGGCCAGCGCTAACAGCTGATGGCCCAGGCAGATGCCGAATACCGGAATCTCGGTCTGGAGGAATTTTTCAATCGCGTCGATAGCGTAATCACACGGCGCCGGGTCACCCGGGCCGTTTGACAGGAAGATACCGTCCGGATTCAGCTTCAGGACGTCTTCGGCAGAGGTTTTCGCCGGGACAACCGTCAGGCGGCAGCCGCGGTCAACCAGCATACGCAGAATGTTGCGTTTGGCGCCAAAATCGTAGGCAACGACGTGGAACGGCAGCTCTTCTTCTTTTTTGGCTTCTGGCAGTTCGCCTGCCAGCGTCCAGCTACCCTGCGTCCAGCCGTAGGTTTCAGCCGTGGTCACTTCTTTCGCCAGGTCCATCCCGTTCAGCCCCGGGAAGGCTTTCGCCTTTTCCAGCGCCAGTTGCGCATCCAGGTTATCACCGGCGATGATGCAGCCGTTCTGAGCGCCTTTCTCACGCAGCAGGCGCGTCAGCTTACGGGTATCGATATCGGCAATCGCCACGATGTTATGGCGTTTCAGGTAAGAAGAGAGGTCTTCAGTATTGCGGTAGTTGCTGGCAATCAGCGGCAGGTCGCGAATGACCAGGCCTTGCGCATGTACCTGAGAGGATTCTGCATCGGCTTCATTGGTGCCGACATTACCGATATGGGGATAAGTAAGAGTGACGATTTGGCGGGAATAGGAAGGATCAGTGAGGATTTCTTGATAACCGGTCATTGAAGTATTGAAAACGACTTCCCCAACCGCCGAACCCGTTGCCCCTATGGCCCGACCGTGAAACTGGGTTCCGTCTTCCAGAACCAATAGCGCTGACTTAATCAAAACACCCTCCAGAGAATATTCACTCACTTTATTTGCATATTAATTCATTTTGATTGCATGAATCAATGCAAATTTGCTTACCCATGTATTTCTGGCAAACGGCGGCATTCTAGAGACAGAGCAGACAAAAGTCTACCTGAAAGGGGAATTTTTATTATTATTTTACGTCACTGAGATAAATCACGCGATTTAACAGGCAAAAAGATCAGCTAAGTCGTGTCAGGAAACGCTTGCGCGATGAAAAGAGTATGAAAATGCGTTATCAAGATAGAAAAAGTAGACCATTTGGTCAAAATTTACATAAAACCAACAAAACAGAAGATGAAAACATAAATTTATAAGCAACTCACTTAAAAAACATCGAAAAATCGATAAAATAAAAGGGCAATAAAATATTGCCCTATGTAATCAATAAATTATGACTACAATGACCACATCACTAAGGGTAACTCATACTTATAAATCATTTAAATTAAGCACATCTCTCATATCAAAAAGACCCTTTGATTTGCACTTCAACCAAATTGCCGATTTTATGGCTCCGTTAGCAAATGTCATGCGACTGGATGCCTTATGCGTGATCTCAACGCGCTCGCCGATATCAGCAAACATCGCGGTATGTTCACCCACAATGTCACCCGCACGTACGGTAGCAAAACCAATCGTGCCGGGCACGCGCTCGCCGGTATAGCCTTCCCGGCTGTAGACGGCGCAGTCTTTAAGATCTTTGTCCAGCGCATGGGCAATTGCTTCCCCCATCGCCAGTGCTGTCCCTGACGGCGCATCCACTTTATGACGATGGTGGGCTTCAATAATTTCAATGTCGGCGTAATCGCCCATTACTTTTGCCGCTTTTTCGAGAAGCTTCAGCATGACGTTAACGCCCACGCTAAAGTTCGCCGCAAACACAATTCCTATTTCCTGAGCGGCGTCGCGAATCGCCTGCTTACCGGCATCGTCAAACCCGGTCGTACCTATCACCATGCCTTTGCCGTGCTGGCGGCAAAAAGCCAGATGCGTTAGCGTCCCTTCCGGGCGGGTAAAATCGATGAACACATCAAAATCGTCTTTGATGGCATCAAGGCTGCTTTGTATGGTAACACCGCACTTTCCGGCACCCGCCAGTTCACCCGCATCGCTGCCCAGCAATGAGGAACCTTCCCGCTCCAGCGCTGCGCCCAACTGGACGCCTTCCATGCTCAGTGTCGCCTGAATCAACTGACGTCCCATGCGTCCACCGGCTCCCGCGATGGCAACGCGGATATGTGCATCATGCATAGCTATTCTCTTTTGTTAATTTTACGTAAATCGTTTTCAGATTAACCAGCGCGCTGCCGCACCGCTAGCCAAAAACGTCGATAATTAGAATTTAATGATAAACAGGGTGAGATATCAGTAAAAGGCATGATGCATCGGAATAAGTCGCACCATACCGTTTGATACACCTGGATTTACGGAGCCAATGCCAGCACCTCGGCCACCCAATGCTGAAAACCGACAACGTCAATATCAAGGGCGACCTGTGCGTTTGCCGGTCTGTTCATTCGTCCCTCAATATCCACAACGGTTGTTCCAGCGGTATATTCCCCCTGCGTTTCTACCGCGACGAAGCACGGCTTGACGGTAAACAGATCCGGGCGAACCAGCCAGGCGATAGCGCAGAGGTCGTGCATCCGCACGCCATTGCTCATTGTCCCACTGCGATAGTGGCTGAACAGGGCATGCAACATCTTTCCGGTATGATTCAGTGAGGGTAGCGTGGTCAGATACTCCGGCGCCAGCATGGCCCGATTCGTGACATCCAGCCCGCACATCACAATGTCAATGCCACTCTGGAATACACGGGCGGCAGCTTCCGGATCGACAGCGATATTAAATTCGGCATTAGGGGTAAAGTTCCCTCGCCCGGCAGAACCGCCCATGATCACCAGACGACGGATATTGAACGTACATTCTGGAGAGTGCATCAGCAGCAGCGCAATGTTTGTTAACGGGCCAATCGCCACCAGAGTTACCGGTTCCGGGGCGCTCATCAGCGCGTCACGAATAGCGATAAACGCCGGTTTAGCCAGCGGCTGTCGGTCATGGCCGACAAAATCATAGCCTTCCATACCGGATTCGCCATGAACATTAGCGGCGTCGCGTAACGGACGCAGCAGCGGCGTGGCGGCGCCCTGCGCCAGGGGAACATCGGCATTCCAGAAATGCAGCAGTTGCAGGGCGTTACGGGTGGTCTTCTCCACCGAGACATTACCGGCAACCGTGGTCATCAGCCGTAGGTCAAGCTGAGGGGCAAACAGCGCAGCGGCAATCGCCGCAGCATCATCAATACCGGGATCGGTGTCGAGAATAATGGGTAGGCGCATATTTCCTCCATAAAAAAATGCCAGACATCAAGTCTGGCATCTTCTCATAATCATCACGTGCAAGATTTACTCTACTTCACGAACATCCACTCGTAACTCTTTCGGCACTTCAAAAACGATGTTCTCTTCACGGCCTTCCAGAGGAATCGCTTCGCCGCCGCCAAGCTCCTGCAGACGCGAAATGACATTCTGTACCAGAATATCCGGTGCGGAGGCCCCAGCGGTCACTCCCACACATTTGGCCTCTTTTACCCAGGATTCCTGGATATCGGTCGCATCATCGATAAGAAATGCCGCTTTCCCCATTCGCTGCGCCAGTTCAGCCAGACGGTTGGAGTTTGAGGAGTTCCTGGAACCGACCACTAGCACCACATCGGCCTTTTCAGCCAGCGCACGCACCGCTTCCTGACGGTTAGTCGTCGCATAACAGATATCGTCTTTACGCGGCCCGACGATTTTCGGGAATCGCTTACGCAGCGCATCAATAACGTCTGAGGTGTCATCCACAGAAAGCGTGGTTTGCGTCATAAAGGAGAGTTTGCCCTCATTTTTGACATTCAGCGTCCAGACATCTTCTGGCGATTCGACCAGGTACATCCCCCCTACCGGGTTGCTGTACTGCCCCATCGTACCTTCGACTTCCGGGTGCCCTGCATGACCAATCAGGATCGACTCTTCGCCGCGACGGCTGGCGCGCGCCACTTCCATATGCACTTTCGTTACCAGCGGACAGGTCGCGTCAAAAACCGTGAGATCGCGGCTTTTCGCCTCGTTACGTACCGCCTGAGAAACGCCATGGGCAGAGAAAATCAGGATCGCGCCGTCGGGTACTTCACTGATTTGCTCTATAAAAATTGCCCCACGCTCGCGCAGGGTGTCCACCACATAACGGTTATGTACCACTTCGTGACGAACATAAATTGGCGCGCCATAAATCGCCAGCGCGTTTTCAACAATGCTGATAGCGCGGTCTACACCTGCGCAAAATCCGCGCGGGTTGGCCAACAGGATCTGCATTTTACGCCTCCAGTGCCGGATCGACTTCCAGCACTTCAATATCAAAATGAACGATATGCCCTGCCAGCGGATGGTTGAAATCAACGGTGATGGAGTCGCCATTGATTTCGCGGATCACGCCAGGCATTTCACTGCCGTCCATTGCGGTAAAGAGCATTATGGCCCCGATTTCGGGTTCACCCGCGTCCATAAATTCCCGACGCGAGAAATACTGAATCAAATCCGGGCTCGATACGCCAAAGGCGGCATCCGGCTCGAGAGAAAACGTGGTTTTTTCGCCATTTTTCAGGCCCAGAAGATGCTGCTCCAGTCCTTCAGACAGAGAGCCATCACCCAGGCGGAATAGCGCAGGTTTACCATTATTGCGGGTCGACTCTGCGGTGGAGCCATCGTCGAGCTTTAAGGTGAAGTGCACCAGCACCGCACTGTTACTCTGTACTGATTTAGACATGCAGGTTGCTCTTTAACATTGCTGCCGCCTGTTTGCCCGGTGGCGCTATGCTTACCGGGCCTACAAGGATTGCGATAAATGGTAGGCCGGAGAAGGCGTTTACGCCACCACCCGGCACAGGTTTGCCTGATGGCGCTACGCTTATCAGGCCTACAAAGATTGCGATAAATTGTAGGCCGGTAAGGCGTTTACGCCGCCATCCGGCACAGGTTTGCCTGATGGCGCTACGCTTATCAGGCCTACAAAGATTGCGATAAATTGTAGGCCGGAGAAGGCGTTTACGCCGCCATCCGACACAGGTTTGCCTGATGGCGCTACGCTTACCGGGCCTACAAGGATTGCGATAAATTGTAGGCCGGAGAAGGCGTTTACGCCGCCATCCGGCACAGGTTTGCCTGATGGCGCTACGCTTATCAGGCCTACAAAGATTGCGATATATTGTAGGCCGGATAAGGCGCATACGCCGCCATCCGGCACAGGTTTGCCTGATGGCGCCACCCGGCCATTTCTTATGCGGCTTTTTTCTCTTTCGAAGGCAAAAAGCCTTCCAGCACAATCATCGCCGCGCCGACACAAATGGCGGTATCCGCGAGGTTAAACGTCGCGAAGTGCCAGTTGCCGACGTAGAAGTCGATCATATCGACCACGAAGCCGTGCCACAAACGATCGAATAAATTGCCCAGCGCACCGCCAATAATCAACGCATAAGCAATGTTATTCAGTTTTTGCGAAGCCTTCCCGCGATACATCATCACCATCAGGATAACGCAAATACCAATGGCAATACCGGCGAAGAACCAGCGTTGCCAGCCACCGCTATCGGCAAGGAAACTGAACGCCGCGCCGTAGTTACGCGCATAATGCAGATTAAGCGATGGGAACAGCGACACCGTATCCCCCAGAGCAAAATTCTGGAGGATCAGGTATTTGCTGCCCAAATCGATAATCAGCACGACTACCACCAGCCACAGCCAGCGCAGTCCTGTTGAACAGATAGGCTTACTCATCAGGCAAACTTACGTTGTTCGCCATCACCGGCGATATTGCTAACACAGCGTCCGCAGATATCTGCGTGCTCCGCCACCAGGCCGACATCCGTCGTGTAATGCCAGCAACGCGGGCACTTATCACCCTCGGCTTTGCTCAGGACGATTTTCAGCCCTTTCAGCAGTTCGCTCTGCTGTGCGTCAGCAGGCGCACTTGCATACTCTGCAACAGTCGCGCCAGAGGTCAACAGGACGAATCGCAATTCGTTGCCCAGAGCAGTCAGCTTCGCGGCCAGTTCCGGCTCGGCATACAGCGTCACCGCTGCTTCCAGAGAACCGCCCACTTTCTTATCTGCACGTGCCTGTTCGATGACTTTGTTCACTTCGCCACGGACTTTCAGCAGCTCGTCCCAGAAAGCGTCGTTCATGGTTTCGGCATCGGCCAGACCAAACAGGCCGGTGTACCACTCGCCGGTGAAGACGTATTTCTCGCGGGAACCTGGCAGATAGCCCCAGATTTCATCTGCGGTGAAAGACATGATCGGTGCCATCCAGCGCACCAGCGCTTCTGCAATGTGATACAGGGCAGTCTGGCAGCTACGACGCGCCACACTGTCTGATTTCGCGGTGTACTGGCGGTCTTTGATGATGTCGAGATAGAACGAGCCCATTTCAACGGAGCAGAAGCGCATCAGGCGCTGTACCACTTCGTGGAAATCGTAGGCTTCATACGCTTTCAGGATGTCTTCCTGTGCGGCTTGCGCACAGCCAACCGCCCAACGATCCAACACGACCATCTCTTCCGGTTTCACCATGTCTTTCACCGGATCGAACCCGTTCAGGTTCGCCAGCAGGAAGCGTGCGGTGTTACGGATACGACGATAGCTGTCGGCAGCACGCTTCAGGATTTCGTCAGAAACGGCCATCTCACCGGTATAATCGGTCGATGCCACCCACAAACGCAGGATATCCGCGCCCAGTTTGTTCATCACATCCTGAGGAGAAACGGTATTACCGATGGACTTAGACATCTTGCGACCTTGACCATCCACGGTAAATCCGTGGGTCAGTACCTGGCGGTATGGCGCTTTGCCTTTCATCGCGGTGGAGATCATCAGAGAAGACATGAACCAGCCGCGATGCTGGTCAGAACCTTCCAGATACATATCCGCAGCGTGGCCGGAGAATTCAGGGCGCACATCGACCACGGAAGAGTGGGTGGAACCAGAGTCAAACCAGACGTCCAGCGTATCCGGCACTTTCACATACTGGTCAGCGTCATCGCCCAGAATCTCTTTCGGGTCGAGATCCCACCAGGCCTGAATGCCGTCAACTTCAACGCGCTTCGCCACTTCTTCCATCAGTTCAATGGCGCGAGGATGCAGCTCTTCGGTGTCTTTGTGTACAAACAGAGACATCGGCACACCCCAGGTACGCTGACGGGAGATACACCAGTCAGGGCGGTTCGCGACCATAGATTCGATACGTGCCTGACCCCAGTCCGGGATCCACTGTACGCCTTTAATTTCTTTCAGCGACTGCGCGCGCAGACCTTGCTGATCCATGCTGACAAACCACTGCGGTGTCGCACGGAAGATGATCGGAGACTTGTGACGCCAGCAGCACGGATAGCTGTGCTGCATTTTCTCAACGTGCAGCAGCGCGCCTTTTTCAGTCAGCAATGCAACGACAACATCGTTTGCTTTGAATACGTTAACGCCATCCAGCGTCGGGTACGTACCCGGCAGATATGTGCCATCCGGGCCAACAGGGTTAGCGACTTCCAGACCGTATTTCTGACCAATCACATAGTCGTCAGGGCCGTGGCCCGGTGCGGTATGAACGGCACCCGTACCGGCATCCAGCGTTACGTGATCGCCAAGGATAGCCGGGACGTCGAAGCCCATAAACGGATGGGTAAAGCGCAACAGTTCCAGTTCCGCACCTTTTACCGTGCCAAGGATGCTGTAGTTTGCAGCGCCAATACGCTGCATGACGCCTTCAACCAGATCTTTCGCCAGAATCAGCGCCTGATCGTCAATCTGTACCAGCGCATAGTCAAAATCCGCCGCCAGAGAAATCGCACGGTTAGCAGGCAGCGTCCACGGCGTGGTAGTCCAGATAACCAGAGAGACAGGGCCTTTCACAGAAGTGACGCCGAATTTTGCTTTCACGTCATCCTGAGAGGCGGCATGGAAAGCCACGTCGATAGACGGAGAGGTTTTGTCGTAGTATTCAACTTCCGCTTCCGCCAGTGCGGAACGGCAGTCTACGCACCAGTGCACCGGCTTCGCGCCTTTATGCAGGTGGCCGTTACCGATGATTTTACCCAGCGCACGAATGATGTTGGCTTCGGTTTTGAAGTCCATGGTCAGATACGGATGCGACCAGTCACCCAGCACGCCCAGGCGGATAAAGTCATTACGCTGACCGTCAACCTGCGTCGCCGCATATTCACGGCACTTCGCACGGAACTCTGCCGCAGTGAACTTCTCGCCCGGCTTACCGTATTCCTGTTCAACTTTCAGTTCGATAGGCAGACCATGACAGTCCCAGCCCGGAACATAAGGTGAGTCAAATCCCGTCAGTCCTTTGGACTTCACGATAATGTCTTTCAGAATCTTGTTAACTGAGTGACCAATATGAATACTGCCATTCGCATAAGGAGGGCCATCATGCAGAATGAAGGTTTTTTTGCCTTTTTTGGCCGCACGAATGATGCCGTACAGGTCATCATCAGTCCAACGCGCCAGCATTCCCGGTTCGCGTTTGGCGAGATCGCCACGCATCGGGAACCCTGTTTCCGGCAAATTCAGGGTTGATTTATAGTCACTCATCAGATTCTCGTTTCCGTATTTTTCACGTAGGCTTACGCCGGGTTTGATAGCCCAAAAAATTCGCGGGCCGTTAACTCATCACGCGCGATCTGCGCTTTCAACTCATCAAGAGAAGCGAACCGCTGCTCATTGCGTATCTTTTTACGCAGTATTACATCTATATGGCGACCGTAGAGGTCCATTGCAACGTCCAGCAGATGCACTTCCAACTGCTGACGCACACCCGCCACCGTTGGGCGAGTGCCAATGTTAGCGACGCCGGGTAACGGCGTGTCGCCAAGGCCCATCACTTCAACCGCATAGACCCCTTTAACCGGGGAAACCTGACGACGTAGCGGTAAATTCGCCGTAGGAAAGCCGATGGTGCGCCCTAACTCATCGCCGTGGACAACGCGCCCGGAGATGGTAAAGGGGCGTCCCAGTAAACTTTCAGCAAGCGACAGGTTGTCTTCTGCCAACGCCTGGCGCACCGCTGTACTGCTGATACGCACACCGCCTTCACAGAACGTCTGGGTGCTGGTGACGTCAAAACCATACTCAGCGCCCGCTTTCTGTAATAACAAGAAATCGCCTTCGCGACCAGCACCAAAGCGGAAATCGTCGCCAATGGCAAGAAATTGTACACCGAGACGCTTTACCAGCAGGTCACTGATAAACATTTGCGCCGTGAGCGCGGCAAAGCGCCGGTCGAAACGCACGCACAGCACGTATTCGACGCCACACTCTGCCAGGTAGCGTAGTTTTTCCCGCAGACGGGTCAGACGCGCAGGCGCCTTTTCAGTCGCAAACAGTTCCAGCGGTTGTGGCTCGAATATCATGACCATGACCGGTAAACCACGCCTGCGCCCTTCTTCCTGCAAGCCCTGCAGCAATGCACGATGACCACGGTGCACACCGTCGAAATTACCAATAGTCAGCACACACCCATGTGGGGCCTGACTGAGATTATGTATGCCGCGTATCAGCTTCATGTCTGGCTCAAAACAGTGAAAATCGCCAAAGTATACCTTGTACAGCGGTCAAGGTTAACCGGCGATTGATGCAGCGAAACATAAAGAGGTTTGTTTTCATTGTTATGGCCAAATCAATACAAAAAACTGGCCGCTCTGTTCAATTTTTATCGCGGAAAAGCTGTATTCACAGTCAGCAAGCTGGTAGAATCCTGCGCCATCACTACGCAACGAGTGCTGCATTTTTAACGGCGCTTATTTGCACAAATCCATTGACAAAAGAAGGCTAAGAGGGCATATTCCTCGGCCTTTGAATTGTCCATATAGAACACATTTGGGAGTTGGACCTTGGCTAATATCAAATCAGCTAAGAAGCGCGCCGTTCAGTCTGAAAAGGCTCGTAAGCACAACGCAAGCCGTCGCTCTATGATGCGTACTTTCATCAAGAAAGTATACGCAGCTATCGAAGCTGGCGACAAAGCTACTGCACTGAAAGCATTTAACGAAATGCAACCAATCGTGGACCGTCAGGCTGCTAAAGGTCTGATCCACAAAAACAAAGCTGCACGTCATAAAGCTAACCTGACTGCACAAATCAGCAAACTGGCTTAATTGCCTGAGTGTTGAAGCTTTGTAAAAGAACCCGCGCAAGCGGGTTTTTTTATGTCTGTCCGGCACACTCGCCTTACTTGCCCGCAGGAGCAAAAAGCGTGCTGTAGTCCGCATGGCAAATACGTTGTACCGCAGGATGCTGAATCATCCTCTCCGCAAAAATGGCATGGTACTCTTCCATGACATTCTCTACGCGCCCGATTTCAACAATCGAATCGTCTGCATAAAAATCATTCGCATAGAGCGTTGGAGCCACAAAAATCGCATTGTGAGTGGCGCCAAATGCCTTCATCAACGCCGCATCATCAAACTCGCCCAGAATTTCAACGTTTAGTCCCTGGGAATTAATCCAGTTCAACAATTTACGTCCCAGCATTGAACGGCGCCCTGGAATCAATACCCGGCGCTCCTCCAGACAGGCAGGAAACGGTTTTTCGGGGAGTGGATGAGTACACCAGAAGCTGACGCTGCATTCGCCAATCCTCACGGAGAAGAGTCCTTCCTGCTGCGTGGAGTCTATCGGGCAATCAGAGATGATCATATCCAGCTTATGCTGACTCAGTTGTTCAAGTAACATCTCATGCGTAGATTCAAAGCAGCGCAGGTGAATTTGTTCTCCCTCAGCCACAGCCGCATCCAGCACGCTGCTGACCAGACGTTTGGAAAGCGCATCCGCCACGCCAACATCAAACAGCAGGTTTGACTCTTTGCGGTAATTCACGATATCCAGCATCTCCTGGCTCAACGTGAACATTTTATCCGCGTAGCGAAAAACCAATTCCCCTAACTCGCTGGGCTCCAGACCACGCCCCTTGCGCTTGAATAATTTGCCCTGTAAACGCTCTTCAAGGGCTTTAATCTGGCCAGTAATGGTTTGTGGGGTCAGATACAGCGCCTCTGCGGCACCCACAACAGAACCTTCTTTATAGACATGCCAGAAGTAATAAAGATGGTTGTAATTAATATGGGGCATGCTCATTTCTCTCCCTGAACAATGTCGCAAAGGGAGCCACAGGTGGCTCCCTTGTCATTCCACGCCCGTTAAACAGGCGTATTTAAGCGGGCACGAAGCCAACTATAACCCACAATCGCTGACAACAACGATCCGATCAGAATTCCCAGTTTTGCCCAGTTAATCAGCTCAGGGTCGACATTTCCAAATGCCAGACTGGCGATGAAAATCGACATGGTAAATCCGATACCGCACAAGATCCCGACGGCCATAATCTGCTGGAAGTTCGTCCCTTCCGGTAATTGCGCCAGTTTGAGACGCAGTGCCAGCCAGCAGAACACGCTGATACCCAGCGGTTTACCGATTAACAGACCCGCAATAATCCCCAGCGGGAGCATGGAGGTCAGACCGTCTATCGTCACCCCCTGTAACGAAACACCGGCATTGGCAAAAGCGAACAGCGGCAGAATCAGATACGCCACCCACGGATGCAAAACGTGCTCCAGACGTTTGGCCGGAGAGCGACCGTGCTTCTCCTTTAGCGGAATGAAGAAGCCGACAATCACGCCAGCAAGCGTTGCGTGTACTCCAGACTTCAGCACTGCTGTCCACAACACCATGCCCACCAAAATATAAATACCGGTACGCCTTACCCCGCACATATTCAGGACGGCCAGCACCAGAATCGCAAACGCGGCAACCCCTAACGACATCACGGAAAGGTCACTGGTGTAGAACAGCGCGATAATCACAATCGCGCCCAGATCGTCGATAATCGCCAGCGCCATCAGGAATATTTTCAGCGCCAGGGGTACACGACTGCCCAACAACGCCAGCACCCCCAGAGCAAACGCGATATCGGTTGCGGCTGGAATGGCCCACCCTTCACGCGTAACGGGATCCGCATAGTTAAACGCCAGATAGAGCAACGCCGGGACAATCATCCCCCCAATGGCGGCAATGATCGGGAAAGCCGCCTGACGCAAACTGGCCAGCGACCCCTGCATAAGTTCACGTTTGACCTCAAGCCCTATCAACAGGAAAAACACCGCCATCAGTGCGTCGTTAATCCACAACAGCATGTTTTTATTGATTTCTAACGCGCCGACCCGCAGTTGTACCGGGGTTTCCAGAAATGCGTGATACCAGCCACTGCTCCACCCCAGGTTCGCCATCAACATAGCCAGCGCTGCGGCGATGATAAGAATGATGCCCCCAGAGGCATCGCTGCTAAAGAAACGGTGCAGATGTTTCACTTTTTATTCTCTCAATCAGGTGAATACTTCGTAATTACTATACTAACCCGCATGATCGATCGTTAAAATTAGATTATTTATGATTAACAATTCGGTTTTTGCGATGAGATAAAGTCTTACGCCTTACCGAAACATATGAATACGTATAATAAAAAAGGCCTGAGATTTCTCAACCTCAGGCCCTTGTCCGATCTCATGCAAGCAATTAGCGGGTCAAATCATCAAAGAATTTTTTCACGCCGTCGAAAAAGCTTTTTGAACGCGGGCTGTTTTTCTCGCCCGTTGGGCCACCAAAGCTATCCTGTAAGTCTTTCAACAGTTGCTTCTGCTTGTCATTCAGGCCAACCGGCGTTTCAACGACAACACGGCAGAGTAAATCGCCCTGTGCGCCACCGCGTACGGACTTCACGCCTTTACCGCGCATGCGGAACAATTTGCCGGTCTGTGTTTCGCCAGGCACCTTCAGCTTCACGCGGCCATCCAGCGTTGGGACTTCAATCTCACCGCCAAGCGCCGCCATTGCGAAGTTGATTGGCACTTCACAGTACAGGTTATTGCCTTCACGTTCGAAAATCGGGTGCTGTTTTACCTGCACCTGAACGTACAGATCGCCTGCTGGTGCGCCATGCTCACCGGCTTCACCTTCACCGGAAAGACGAATGCGATCGCCGGTATCCACGCCTGCCGGGATTTTAACGGACAGCGTTTTACTTTTCTCAACGCGACCGTGACCGTGGCATTTGTTGCACGGATCTTTAATCAGCGTCCCGCGGCCCTGGCAATGCGGACAGGTCTGCTGTACCGCGAAAAAGCCCTGACGCATCTGTACCTGGCCAGAACCGTGACAGGTTGGACAGGTCTGCGGTTTGGTACCTGATTTCGCGCCGCTTCCGTGGCAAACATCACACTCTTCCAGCGTCGGGATGCGGATCTCTTTGGTGACGCCACGCACGGCTTCTTCCAGAGTGAGATCCATGTTGTAACGTAAATCAGCACCACGTGAAGCGCGCTGACGGCCACGACCGCCGCCAAAGATATCGCCAAACACGTCACCAAAGATATCACTGAAGTCAGCCCCGCCGCCAAAACCGCCGCCGCCGCCCATACCGCCTTGCTCAAACGCAGCATGGCCGTACTGATCGTAAGCCGCACGTTTTTGCGCATCGGTCAGGATCTCGTAGGCTTCTTTGATCTCTTTGAATTTGGCTTCGGCCTCTTTATCACCCTGGTTACGGTCTGGGTGAAATTTCATGGCCAGGCGCTTGTAGGCCTTTTTGATTTCACGCTCTTCCGCTGTTTTGGAAACGCCTAAAATCTCGTAGTAGTCTTGCTTAGCCATCTCTTTTTATCTGCCCTTAACATGCATAAACGGGCGGAGAGGAAAACCTCTTCGCCCGTGTCAGTAATTACCCAATCAAAGGGCGATTATTTTTTGTCTTTCACTTCTTCAAACTCAGCGTCGACAACATCGTCATCTTTCGCGTTGTTTGCAGAAGCATCAGCTGAACCAGCCTGCTGCTGTGCATGCTGCTGCTGAGCGATTTCCATCAGTTTCTGGGAAACCTGAGCCAGCGCCTGCATTTTTGCTTCGATGTCTGCTTTGTCTTCACCTTTCAACGATGTTTCCAGCGCAGTCAGCGCAGACTCGATGGCAGTTTTGTCGTCAGCGGGCAGTTTATCGCCTGCTTCTTCAACCTGCTTACGGGTGCTGTGCAGCAGATGGTCACCCTGGTTACGGGTCTGAACCAGCTCTTCGAACTTACGGTCAGATTCTGCGTTCGCTTCTGCTTCGCGAACCATTTTCTGAATTTCTTCTTCGTTCAGACCAGAAGACGCTTTGATAGTGATCTTCTGCTCTTTACCGCTGTTTTTGTCTTTCGCGGAAACGTGCAGGATACCATCGGCATCAATATCGAAGGTCACTTCGATCTGCGGCATACCGCGCGGCGCCGGGCTGATTCCATCCAGGTTAAACTGACCCAGATCTTTGTTATCAGCGGCACGTTTACGTTCACCCTGCAGCACATGGATGGTTACCGCAGACTGGTTGTCTTCAGCGGTAGAGAACACCTGGCTGTGCTTGGTCGGGATAGTGGTGTTTTTGCTGATAAGCGCTGTCATCACGCCACCCATGGTTTCGATACCCAGAGACAGCGGGGTAACGTCCAGCAGCAGTACGTCTTTCACATCACCGGTCAGTACACCACCCTGAACCGCTGCACCGATTGCAACAGCTTCGTCCGGGTTAACGTCTTTACGCGGTTCTTTACCGAAGAACTCAGCAACTTTCTTCTGCACCATCGGCATACGAGTCTGACCGCCGACCAGGATAACGTCCTGAACGTCAGAAACAGACAGACCAGCATCCTGCAGAGCAACTTTCAGCGGCTCGATAGAACGGTTCACCAGGTCTTCGACCAGGCTTTCCAGTTTCGCACGGGTCACTTTGATGTTCATGTGTTTCGGACCGGTCGCGTCTGCAGTGATGTACGGCAGGTTCACGTCGGTCTGCTGCGCAGAAGAAAGTTCGATTTTCGCTTTTTCTGCGGCTTCTTTCAGGCGCTGCATTGCCAGCGGGTCGTTACGCAGGTCAATGCCCTGATCTTTCTTAAATTCGTCAACCAGATAGTTGATCATACGGCTGTCGAAGTCTTCACCACCCAGGTGGGTATCACCGTTGGTCGCCAGAACTTCGAAGGTTTTTTCGCCGTCAACTTCGTCGATTTCGATAATAGAGATATCGAAAGTACCGCCACCGAGGTCATAGACCGCGATAGTACGGTTACCGACTTCTTTATCCAGGCCGTAAGCCAGCGCTGCTGCAGTCGGTTCGTTGATGATACGTTTGACTTCCAGACCTGCGATACGACCGGCATCTTTGGTAGCCTGACGCTGAGCATCGTTGAAGTAAGCAGGTACAGTGATAACCGCTTCAGTTACCGGTTCGCCCAGGTAATCTTCCGCCGTTTTCTTCATTTTTTTCAGCACTTCAGCAGAGATCTGCGGCGGTGCCATTTTCTGACCTTTTACATCAATCCATGCATCACCGTTGTCAGCACCGATGATTTTGTACGGCATGATGGCTTCATCACGCTGTACTTCTTCGTCCTGGAAGCGGCGGCCAATCAGGCGTTTAATCGCAAACAGGGTGTTTTGCGGGTTTGTCACTGCCTGACGTTTAGCCGGCTGACCAACCAGAGTTTCACCATCCTGGGTATAAGCAATGATAGAAGGCGTGGTGCGATCGCCCTCGGCATTCTCCAGCACACGTGCAGTAGTGCCATCCATAATCGCTACACAAGAGTTGGTAGTACCCAGGTCGATACCAATAATTTTACCCATCTAAACGTCTCCACTAAAAATTCGGTCATCATGTGGTTGTGAATCTGTAATAAGGGCGAAACGTGCGGTTTCAACTACCCTGAATCGTTTTTTTTCAGACTCACTCACTGCGGTTGACTACAAGATGGGGTCGTAACCTACGTCATCAAGGGGGGCACAAAAATTTTTTTTACTGCGAAGCGAAAATAAACACCAGAAAAGCATAATAAGACGACCGAACCTCGACCTGAAAAGTGCGTTTATCTCTCTTCTGGAACCTTTATAAGAGCGAAATCCAGAAAGAGCCTTTACGAAAAGCGCGGCGTCGCAGTCTCTTTTGGAGGGCTCAATGAGCACGGTATAAACGGTGTAACTGCCGTGTGATCGGCGTCACTCAAAAGTAATCCGCGCACTTGAGTAAAAATACTTCATTTTACCCCTGATAGATCATAGACAGCCCCCATCCCCATGATTATTATGCCGCGCCCCGAACGGATACTGATTTATCGGGGGAACTATTTCACCATTCAATCAATGATGATTTTGAGGAATTATGGGCAACACTAAGTTGGCTAATCCGGCGCCGCTGGGCCTGATGGGTTTCGGCATGACCACCATTCTGCTTAACCTGCATAACGTGGGTTTATTTGCGCTTGACGGTATTATTCTCGCGATGGGGATTTTCTACGGCGGTATCGCGCAGATCTTTGCCGGCCTGATGGAATACAAGAAAGGCAACACCTTCGGCGTAACGGCATTCACCTCTTACGGCTCCTTCTGGCTGACGCTGGTCGCGATCCTGTTAATGCCGAAAATGGGTCTGACAGATGCACCCAATACGCAGTTCCTGGGCGTGTATTTGGGACTGTGGGGCGTGTTCACGCTGTTTATGTTCTTCGGTACGCTGAAGAGCAACCGTGCGCTGCAGTTTGTCTTCCTGAGTCTGACAGTGCTGTTTGCTCTGCTGGCTGTCGGCAACATCGGCGGCAATGCGGCGGTGATCCACTTTGCAGGCTGGGTGGGTTTAATTTGCGGCTCCAGCGCCATCTATCTGGCCATGGGCGAAGTGCTGAACGAGCAGTTTGGGCGCACCATTCTGCCTATCGGCGAAGCACACTAGTTTGTTGATATCCCCCCCGACCGGGGGGATATTTTTTACTCTTGCTGCAGTTTTGCCTCATCATGGATGTCACGGCAATACATATCCTGACGCAGCCACATTCCTAATCCCAACCCTATCAGCGATAACGCCAGTACATACCAGGCAGGCGCCATCGGCGAAATGCCCATCATCACGGTGACGAAAATTGGCGTCAGTCCCCCAAATATCGCATACGAGACATTGTAAGAAAATGAAATACCGGTGAAGCGAACCTCCGCCGGAAAAGCTCTGACCATGACATAGGGCACCGCCCCTACTACACCGACACACAGCCCTACCACGCCGTAAAGAAAGAATAGCTGCTCCGGATGCGCGCCAGATAAGTGATAAAAGAACCAGCTTGAGCACGCCAGCAACAGGCTCCCCACAATGAACGTCTTACTGGCGCCAAAACGATCGGCGGCCAGTCCAGCCAGCAAACACCCCACACACAGCATGACGGTGGCGATGCTGTTTGCCTGTAGGGTCAGCGCTGGCGCAAAGCCGTATTGTTTTTGCAGCCAGACTGGCGACATCAAAATCACCACCACAATACCTGCCGACAAAAGCCAGGTCAGCAGCATCGAGACAACCACCGCTTTTCGGTGATTAACCACAACGGATTTTACCGGAAGCTCCTGCGCCAGCGCTTTACGCTGCTGCATCTCGAGGAAGATGGGTGTTTCCTGTAACCAGCGGCGTAAATACATCGCCACAAGGCCAAAAACGCCCCCAAGCAGGAAGGGGATACGCCAGCCATAATCGTGTACTGCCTGCGGAGTCATGCTGGTGTTAATCAGTGTCGCCACGACAGAGCCGAGCAGGATCCCCACCGTCAATCCCGCGGTCAGCGTCCCGCAGGCGATCCCTATCCGACGTTCAGGAACATGTTCCGCCACAAACACCCACGCGCCAGGGACTTCACCGCCAATGGCCGCCCCCTGCAAAATGCGCATCAGTAACAGCAGCAACGGCGCCAGAATCCCCAGGGAGGAAAAGGTGGGTAACAGACCTATCGCCAGCGTCGGCACGGCCATCAATAAAATGCTCAGGGTGAACATTTTTTTACGCCCCACCAGGTCGCCAAAGTGCGCCATGATGATGCCACCCAACGGACGCGCCAGATAACCGGCGGCAAAGATGCCAAAGGTCTGCACCTGGCGGAGCCATTCTGGAATATCAGCAGGGAAAAACAGTTCGCCAACGACAGCCGCGAAGAAGACAAAAATAATGAAGTCATAAAACTCAAGCGCGCCACCGAGAGCGGCCAGCGTAAGGGTTTTATAATCCTGACGATTCAGAGGTCGTGTGTGTTGTGACATAGCAAACCATGAGTAAAGTGGAGTTATTGATTTGGTTAAGCGGTATGTAAATTAAAAATTACTATACCGTAAACAATTCAATACTCCACTCACTTCACCGCTTATGTCACGAAACGGTTAACTTCAGGCGTTTGTATCGCGGATAGCGCTTTTCGGGCGGAATGATGCTACAACGTCGGGTGCGGTTTCCACATACGGGCCATCCAGAAGCTGTATACAATACGGTACACTGGCAAAAATCCCCGCCACCAGCGCTTTGCCGTCCGCGCCTTTCACCCCTTCCAGCGTTTCTTTGATGGATTTCGGTTGTCCAGGCAAATTGAGGATCAGCGCCTGTTTGCGAATGACGCCCACCTGGCGAGAGAGAATTGCCGTTGGCACAAAGTGCAGGCTTATCTGGCGCATCTGTTCGCCAAAGCCGGGCATTTCCCGGTCAGCGACGGCCAGCGTCGCATCCGGCGTAACGTCGCGGCGCGCAGGCCCGGTTCCACCGGTCGTCAGCACCAGGTGACAACTCATCTCATCGACCAGTTCACACAGCGTTTGTTCGATAATCGCCTGTTCATCCGGTATCAGTCGGGTTTGCACTTCAAAAGGCGTCGTCAGGGCGGCGGCCAGCCACTCTTCCAGAGCCGGGATACCTTTGTCCTGATAAACACCGCTGGAGGCGCGGTCTGAGATGGAAACTAAGCCAATACGTAAGGTATTCATGATTATTCCGTTTAAACAGTCTCGTTAAACAGAATGATACACTGCGAAGGGACGGACAGACAGGTTTCAGAGGGGTTAGCGTGACCCGTATCAGGGCCACGCTAAAAATGATTACAGCAGGTCGCCGATCATTTTTTCCAGTTTACCCTGGTCTACAGCAAACTTACGGATACCGTCCGCCAGTTTGTCTACAGCCATCGGATCCTGGTTGTGCTGCCACAGGAATTCAGACTCGGTGATGCGTTCCGGACGTGCTTTCACTTCGCCAGAGAAGGACAGTTTGCGCTCAACAGCGCCTTCGCTTTCCGCCAGCTCTTTCAGCAATGCAGGCGCGATTGTCAGACGATCGCAACCCGCCAGCTCCAGAATCTCACCCATGTTGCGGAAGCTTGCGCCCATCACCACTGTTTCGTAGCCGTGCTGTTTGTAGTACTCGTAGATTTCCGTCACGGAAACCACGCCCGGATCTTCAGCCGGCGCATACTCTTTCTTGTCGGTATTGGTTTTATACCAGTCAAGAATACGACCTACGAACGGAGAAATCAGGTACACGCCTGCTTCTGCACATGCACGCGCCTGCGCGAAGGAGAACAGCAGCGTCAGGTTACAGTTGATGCCTTCTTTTTCCAGCTGCTCAGCAGCACGAATGCCCTGCCAGGTGGAAGCCAGTTTGATCAGAATACGATCGTTGCTGATACCCGCATCGTTGTAGAGTTTGATCAGACGTTTCGCTTTTGCGATAGACGCTTCGGTGTCGTAAGACAGACGTGCGTCAACTTCGGTAGAGATACGGCCAGGAACCAGTTTCAGGATCTCCAGACCAATGTTCACCGCCAGCTTGTCAGTGGCATCAACCACTTGCTGCGCGCGATCGTGACTCTGCTGTTTAGCCCAGGCAACGGCGTCGTCAATCAGTTTACGGTATTCCGGGATCTGCGCTGCATTCAGAATGAGAGAAGGGTTAGTTGTGGCATCCTGCGGCTGGTACAGCTTCATTGCCGCGATGTCTCCGGTGTCAGCCACCACGGTAGTGAACTGACGAAGGGAGGTCAATTTGTCCGTCATGATAGTGTTTCTCTTTAAACAGCTTGTTAGGGGGATGTAACCGGTCTGCCCTGATGATAACACGACGCACTGACATCGCAACCGAAGACAATGCGGTTATCCGCCCGATGCTGTTTTTAACGCGACATTGACCCTGCACGGCATTACTGACCACACTCTTGTGTATCATACGATTCTGTAATCAATCATCTTGCAGGGTATATACTGCATTTGAATTGGTAACGCTTACACAGGAATAGAGAAGCGTACCGGCATCAACAAGAGGGATGTTAATGCCTGATTTTTTATCATTTATTAATGACGTACTTTGGGGTTCGGTAATGATCTACCTGCTCTTTGGCGCAGGGTGTTGGTTCACTTATCGTACCGGGTTCGTTCAATTTCGCTATATTCGCCAGTTTGGCAAAAGTCTGAAAAATAGCCTGACCCCACAACCCGGCGGCTTAACGTCATTTCAGGCACTTTGCACCAGCCTTGCCGCCCGCGTTGGCAGCGGCAATTTAGCGGGCGTCGCCGTCGCGATAACCGCAGGCGGCCCCGGTGCCGTATTCTGGATGTGGATGTCAGCGCTGATAGGTATGGCGACATCCTTTGCTGAATGCTCACTCGCCCAACTCTATAAAGAACGCGACAGCAAAGGCCAGTTTCGCGGCGGCCCGGCCTGGTATATGGCGCGGGGACTCGGGATGCGCTGGATGGGCGTTATCTTTGCCATCTTCTTACTCATTGCTTACGGTATTATTTTTAACAGTGTCCAGGCAAACTCTGTCGCACGGGCACTGAATTTTGCTTTTGACATACCTCCCCTCTATTCCGGCCTGGCGCTGGCGGCGCTGGCATTGCTGGTGATCGTTCGTGGGATCAAAGGTGTCGCACGGATCATGCAGTGGTTTGTCCCCATGATGGCCATGCTGTGGCTGGCTGCCAGTGTGGCGATCTGTGTCTGGCATATTGACCAACTCCCCGGCATCGTTATCGCTATCGTGAAGAGTGCCTTCGGCTGGCAGGAAGCGACGGCAGGTGTCGCTGGCTATACGCTCAGCCAGGCCATCACCAGTGGATTTCAACGGGGAATGTTCTCGAATGAAGCCGGTATGGGGTCTTCGCCTAACGCCGCAGCGGCGGCAGCATCATGGCCTCCCCATCCTGCTGCGCAGGGCATTGTGCAAATGATTGGCGTGTTTACCGACACAGTGATTATTTGTACGGCCAGCGCCATGATCATTTTACTGGCTGGCCATGGCACCACCTATATGCCGACCGAAGGTATTCAGCTTGTTCAGCGGGCGATGACCTCATTGACCGGAGAATGGGGAGCAGGATTCGTCGCGTTGATTGTGGTGCTGTTTGCCTTCAGCTCGATCGTCGCCAACTATATTTACGCCGAAAACAACCTAATTTTTCTTCAGTTGGACAACGTCCGAAATGTCTGGATATTGCGGATAACCACCGTCGGTATGGTGGTTCTGGGAACGCTACTGAGCCTGCCGGTTGTATGGCAACTGGCCGACATTATTATGGCCTGCATGGCGATCACCAACCTGACGGCAATACTGTTACTCTCTCCGGTCGTGTGTACCCTTGCGGGAGATTACCTGCGTCAACTTAAACTCGGCGTACGGCCCGTCTTTGATCCGCTTCGTTATCCTGATATCAGCCAACAACTGGCACCAGGGAGCTGGGAAGACGCGTCTGGCGATCGGGATGACACAAGGTAATCGCAGCCATCGATCAATTCTGTCGTTTTTTTTGCTAAAGTCGCAGTAAATTTCCCGCAAGGACTGGATATGCTGATTCTTATTTCACCTGCAAAAACGCTCGATTATCAGAGCCCGCTGGCGACTACGCGTCATACCCTGCCCGAGCTGCTGGATCACTCCCAGCAGCTTATCCACGAGGCACGTAAACTCTCTGCGCCGCAGATTGGTAAACTGATGGGAATAAGCGACAAGCTGGCCGACCTCAATGCCACCCGCTTTCACGACTGGCAACCCAACTTCTCCCCCGAGAATGCGCGTCAGGCTATTCTTGCGTTCAAAGGGGATGTCTACACCGGACTGCGCGCGGAAACCTTCAGCGATGCAGATTTTGACTTCGCCCAACAGCATTTACGTATGCTGTCCGGTTTGTATGGCGTCTTGCGCCCGCTGGATTTGATGCAACCTTATCGTCTGGAGATGGGGATTCGCCTTGAAAACGCGAAAGGGAAAGATCTCTACCAATTCTGGGGCGATACGATCACTGAAAAGCTCAATGAAGCCCTGAAGGCGCAAGGTGATCAGGTTGTCATCAACCTGGCGTCAGACGAATACTTTAAATCCGTGAAGCCGAAGAAACTCAACGCTGAGCTTATCAAACCGGTTTTCCTTGATGAGAAAAACGGCAAGTTCAAGGTCATCAGCTTCTACGCCAAAAAAGCGCGCGGTCTGATGAGTCGCTACATTATTGAAAATCGCCTGACGAAACCGGAGCAGCTCACCGGATTTAACAGCGAAGGCTATTTCTTTGATGAAGAAGCGTCAGGGAAAGGTGAACTGGTGTTTAAACGCCACGAACAGTAATTGAAGCATGCCGGATGGCGGCTACGCCTTATCCGGCCTACAAAACATAACGACAGTTCCGCAGGCCGGAGAAGACGCTTTCGCGTCGCTATCCGGCACAGTCACTAGCTACGCGTCATCATCAACTGACGTAGCGCCGCGAAATCGGCGGGCAGATGATGAGAAAGCAGCGGCAGATCGGCGCGATCCGCCAGCTCTTTTGGCAGATCCAGCGTTTCGCCGAGAATAGCCTCCACGCTCTCTTTAAATTTCGCCGGATGCGCGGTTCCCAGGAACAGGCCGTACTCGCCAGGGTGCAATTGATCGCGCAACGCACGATAGGCAACTGCCGCATGGGGTTCTGAGGTGTAACCCACCGCTTTTAACTCACGCATCGTCTCTTGCGTCGTCGCGTCGTCTACCGCCGCGTAACCCAGTTCATTCAGGCGCCAGATCTTACGGCGGAACAACTCTTCCACACGCGGCCAGTTGTTCGGCTGACTGACATCCATGGCATTCGACAAAGTCGCCTGCGTTGTCTTAGGCGCCCACTCCCCGTCATGCAAGAAACGCGGAACGGTGTCATTCACGTTGGTCGCGGCGATAAAACGCTTCACCGGCAGACCGAGCGATTTCGCCAGCAGGCCAGCGGTCAGATCGCCGAAGTTACCGCTCGGAACAGAAACCACCAGTTGATTACGTGCCTCTTGCGGCAACTGCGCAACCGCTTCGAAATAGTAACAAATCTGCGCTAACAGACGGCTAATGTTAATGGAGTTGGCCGAGTTCAGACCCAGCGCCTGCTTCAGCGCTTCATCATCAAACGCCTGCTTCACCAGAGCCTGGCAGGCATCAAAATCACCGTCGATTGCCACGGTTTCAATGTTACCGCCAAGGGTACAGAAGAGTTTTTCCTGCAATGGGCTTATCTTTCCGCGCGGGTAAAGGATAACGACACGCACATTTTTCAGGCCATAGAACGCGTGAGCCACCGCCGCGCCGGTATCCCCGGAGGTCGCCGTCAGGATGGTGACTGGTTTATCGCCGCTGATATGTGTCAGCATCTGCGCCATAAAACGCCCGCCGAAATCTTTAAATGCCAGCGTGGGGCCATGAAACAGCTCCAGACAGCCGACATCGCTTTCGACCTTAGCCACCGGCGCCGGGAAGGCAAACGCAGAGCGTACACGCTCTTCAAGGATCTCCTGCGGGATCTCATCCCCAATGAATGCTGAGAGGATCTTTGCGCTGCGGACAACGAAGTCCTGGTTCAGCATCTCATCGATCTCGGGCATGCTAAATTCCGGGAGTTCATGTGGAAAGAACAATCCCTGATTTTTGCCCAGTCCCTGCGTAACGGCCTGCGCAAAGCTGACCTGTTCATTGTGATCTTTTAAATTGTAGAGTTTCATTGATTATCCCAGTACTCGTGCGCCCGCCGTGTCCAGACGGCAAATATGAACAAAGCCTTCCTGATTTTGCAGGTAGTGTTTAGTCAGCCAATCCGCTACGCGTTGCGCGGTATCCGGTTTATCGCACAGCGCGAACAGCGTCGGCCCGGAGCCGGAAATACCGCTGGTCAGCGCGCCGATCTCCGCCACCGCCTGACGCGCCTGGCTAAAACCAGGCAGCAGACGCGCGCGATACGGCTCAGCAATCACATCTTTCATCAGCTTTGCAGCAAGCTGCGGCTGACGGGAATAACAGGCATGAATAAACCCAGCCAGGTGCCGCCCGTGGGCGATGCAGTCCTGACGGCGGTACTGCGCAGGTAAGATCGCGCGGGCTTCCGCCGTGGACACTTTGATCCCCGGATAGGCAAGTACCCATAGCCACTCATCAAAGCCTGGCACCTGTTGGCTAATGATGCCGTTTTCTTCAATCATCAACTGCATACCGCCCAGAAAACACGGCGCGACGTTATCGTAATGAATGCTGCCGGAGATACGCCCTTCCAGCTCCCCCATAATGGACAGCAGTCGCGTATCGTTCAGCGGTTTACCGCAGTGTTCGTTCATCGCCACCAGCGCAGCAACGACGGAACAGGCGCTGGAACCTAACCCGGAACCTATCGGCATGTTTTTTTCCAGCGTCATCGCCACCGGGATTTGCTTGCCAAGTTCCTGGCAAAAACGCTCCCAACACTGGTAGACAATATTTTCACGCGGCGTTGAAGGCAGTTTGTCAGCAAAATGCCCCCGATTAATCAGACGAAAGCTGTCCGACGCCTCAACGGTGACCACATCGCCCAGCAGCGAACCATCAACGGGCGTCACTGCCGCGCCAAGGACATCAAATCCAACGCTCATATTGGCGCTGGAAGCCGGAGCATAAACTTTCACCATGTTAAACTCCTAACTTCCATGAGAGGGTACGCAGCAGATCGGCAAAGACCCCCGCCGCCGTGACGTCGTTGCCCGCACCGTAACCGCGCAACACCAGCGGCAGCGGTTGATAATAGTGGCTGTAGAACGCCAGCGCGTTTTCGCCGTTTTTCACTTTGAACAGCGGATCGTTGCCATCGACCTCGGCAATCTTCACGCGGCAAACGCCGTCCTCTTCAATGTTGCCCACATAGCGCAACACTTTGCCCTCATCACGGGCTTTCGCCACGCGTGCCGCAAACACGTCATCAAGCTGCGGCAGATTCGTCATAAACGTCGCCACATCGCCAGAGTCATCAAATCCTTCCGGTAACACCGGTTCGATCACGATATCGGAAAGCTCCAGCGCCCGACCTGTTTCACGGGCGAGGATCAGGAGCTTGCGCGCAACATCCATCCCGGAGAGATCGTCGCGCGGATCAGGTTCGGTGTACCCCATCTCGCGGGCCTGCGTGGTGGCCTGCGAGAGGCTCATTCCTTCATCCAGTTTACCGAAGATAAAGGAGAGCGAGCCGGAGAGAATCCCGGAGAATTTTTGCAGCTCATCCCCCGCGTTGAGCAGGTTTTGCAGATTTTCAATCACCGGCAGGCCCGCGCCAACGTTCGTGTCATATAAAAATTTGCGCCGCGATTTTTCCGCTGCGAAACGCAGTTGATGGTAGTAATCCATCGACGAGGTGTTCGCCTTCTTGTTTGGCGTCACCACATGGAAACCTTCACGCAGGAAGTCTGCGTATTGATCCGCAACGGCCTGGCTGGAGGTGCAGTCCACAATCACAGGGTTGAGCAGGTGATATTCCTTCACCAGACGAATTAAACGGCCTAAGTTGAAAGGCTCTTTCGCTTCCGCCAGTTCCGCCTGCCAGTTTTCCAGATTCAACCCATGCACATGGGTCAGCAGCGCCTTTGAGTTCGCCACACCGCAAACGCGCAGATCGATATGTTTATTCTTCAGCCAGGTCTGCTGGCGTTTGAGTTGATCCAGCAATGCGCCGCCGACACCGCCGACACCGATAACAAACACTTCAATGACCTGATCGGTATTGAACAGCATCTGGTGTGTAACGCGGACACCGGTTGTTGCATCGTCATTGTTGACCACGACAGAAATAGAACGCTCGGACGAGCCTTGCGCAATGGCGACAATATTGATGTTGGCACGGGCCAGCGCCGCGAAGAATTTTGCTGAAATGCCACGCAGCGTCCGCATACCATCGCCCACCACAGAGATGATGGCCAGGTGGTCAGTCACCGCCAGCGGCTCCAGCAAACCTTCTTTCAGCTCCAGGTAGAACTCATCCTGCATCGCGCGCTGGGCACGTGCGCTGTCGCCCTGCGGCACACAGAAACTGATGCTGTACTCTGAAGAAGACTGCGTGATCAGGACGACCGAAATACCGGCGCGAGACATGGCGGCAAACACGCGCGCCGCCATTCCTACCATCCCTTTCATACCCGGGCCGGAAACACTGAACATCGCCATGTTGTTAAGATTCGAGATCCCTTTCACCGGCAGATTGTCATCGTCGCAGCTCGCGCCAATCAGCGTACCGGGCGCTTGCGGGTTGCCGGTATTTTTAATCAGGCATGGGATCTGGAACTGAGCAATAGGGGTAATCGTGCGAGGGTGGAGAACTTTGGCGCCGAAGTAGGAAAGCTCCATGGCTTCCTGATAAGACATCGATTTCAGTAATCTGGCATCCGGCACCTGCCGAGGGTCGCAGGTGTACACGCCATCAACGTCAGTCCAGATCTCACAACAATCTGCGCGTAAACAGGCTGCGAGGACAGCCGCCGAATAGTCCGAGCCATTACGCCCCAGCACGACCAGCTCGCCTTTGTCATTCCCGGCGGTAAAACCGGCCATTAGCACCATATGGTCTGCGGGGATACGCCCGGCAGCAATACGACGCGTGGATTCAGCGATATCGACGGTGGACTCGAGGTAATGCCCAACCGCCAGTAATTTTTCAACCGGGTCGATGACCGTTACGCCGTGGCCGCGTGCTTCCAGCAAGCCCGCCATAATGGCGATCGACATTTTTTCGCCACGGCAGATGAGCGCAGCATTGATGCTGTCCGGGCACTGTCCCAGCAGGCTGATGCCGTGCAACACATGTTTGATCTGCGCAAATTCTTGTTCGACAAAGGCTTTTAATTGCGCCAACGGAAAGTCCGGCTGCGCGGCAGCGAGTCCCGTCAGAAGTTCGGAAAAGATGCGTTCGGCATCGTTGATATTGGGTAAAGCATCCTGACCTCCGATGGTTTTTTCAATCATCGCCACCAGATGGTTAGTAATTTTCGCAGGGGCAGAAAGCACGGTCGCGACCTGCCCCTGCCTGGCATTGCTTTCCAGAATATCGGCAACCCGCAGAAAGCGTTCTGCATTTGCCACTGATGTACCACCGAACTTCAACACTCGCATTGTTGTTACCTCGTTACCTTTGGTCGAAAAAAAAGCCCGCACTGTTTAGGTGCGGGCTTTTTTCTGTGTTTCCTGTACGCGTCAGCCCGCACCGTTACCTGTGGTAATGGTGATGGTTGTAATCATGGTAGTGCTGATGCGTTTCATGGATGTTGTGTTCTCTGTAATTATTATCTGTCTGTGCTGTCTGCCTATATTGGTTAAAGTATCTGATGACTTAAGTCAATAAATTTTTAATTTGATCACACTCCGAAACTTGTTCACGAGCTGCTGCCTGCGTATTTACTTTCAACCAATGCAGAGCGAGAACCCCACTTGAAACCAGAGCAAAAAACCATACAACTCTATTTAGGTAAGATTTTATTTTGTTATATTTTTCTCAATATCATGCAGCAAACGGTGCAACATTGCGGTGTCCCGCTGCCCTAACAGGCCAATGCGTTGCTGTAACCAATCTGCCAGTTTGATGTCATCAGCCACATCCAGAGAACTCATTAACCTTACAATTCGTGCGCGTAATGCCTGCAACTGAAATTCATCCGATGTTTCAGTCTCTTTTATGGATTGTTGCATTAAACCTGCTAATTGATAGCAGTAGACCATCACCGCCTGGCCTAAATTGAGCGAAGGATAATCAGCGACCATCGGAACCCCCGTCAGCACATCTGCCAACGCCAGTTCTTCATTTGTCAGCCCGGAATCTTCGCGTCCAAACACCAGGGCGGCGTGATTCATCCAGCCGGACTTTTCCTGCAACACGGGCAGCAGTTCTGCCGGCGTTGCATAGTAATGAAATTTCGCGCGGCTGCGGGCTGTCGTCGCGACGGTAAATTCAACGTCGTGCAGAGCCGCTGCCAGGGTAGGAAAAACAGTAATGTTATCAATAATATCACCTGAACCATGCGCAACCCAACGCGTGGCGGGTTCAAGGTGGGCCTGACTGTCGACGATACGTAAATCGGTAAAACCCATCGTCTTCATGGCGCGTGCCGCCGCACCAATGTTTTCCGCTCTGGCCGGGGCGACCAGGATGATTGTTAAACGCATTTATGAGACTCTTTTTGACTGGCCCGCAGGGAATAATGTGATGCATATCATCATATTACGCAGCGCGAATTTACAAATTTTTAACGAAAATCACTGGATCAACATTTCACATTCAGTAAAAGACGCTAAACTGTTTCCTGTGTTTACTAACGAATATTATGTTAATAAAAGTTGCATATCCTTCTGTTTATTTAGGATAATTTAATTTAAAATGAAGCGCATCCATTGGATTCATTACATTTATTAGTTAGGTCGCGCAACTAGTTGGATTGCTGCAATTTTGTGATGAAAGCTAGCATTTAGATACGATGATTTCATCAAACTGTTAACGTGCTACAATTGAACTTGATATATGTCAACGAAGCGTAGTTTTATTGGGTGTCCGGTATCACTTAGCCTGTTATGTTGCTGTTAAAATGGTTAGGATGACAGCCGTTTTTGACACTGTCGGGTCCAGAGGGAAAGTACCCAGACCAAGCTAATGATGTTGTTGACGTTGATGGAAAGTGCATCAAGAACGCAATTACGTACTTTAGTCATGTTACGCCGATCATGTTAATTTGCGACATGCATCAGGCAGGTCAGGGACTTTTGTACTTCCTGTTTCGATTTAGTTGGCAATTTAGGTAGCAAACATGCAGACCCCGCACATTCTTATCGTTGAAGACGAGTTGGTAACACGCAACACGTTAAAAAGTATTTTCGAAGCGGAAGGCTATGATGTATTCGAAGCGACAGATGGCGCGGAAATGCATCAGATCCTCTCTGAATATGACATCAACCTGGTGATTATGGATATCAATTTGCCAGGGAAAAACGGTCTTCTGTTAGCGCGTGAATTGCGTGAACAGGCTAACGTTGCGTTGATGTTCCTGACGGGCCGCGATAACGAAGTCGATAAAATCCTCGGCCTCGAAATCGGTGCGGATGACTACATCACCAAACCGTTTAACCCACGCGAACTGACTATCCGTGCGCGCAACCTGCTGTCTCGTACCATGAACCTGGGGACTGTCAGCGAAGAACGTCGTAGCGTTGAAAGCTACAAGTTCAATGGTTGGGAACTCGATATCAACAGCCGTTCTTTGATTGGCCCTGATGGCGAGCAGTATAAACTGCCACGCAGCGAATTCCGTGCCATGCTTCACTTCTGTGAGAACCCGGGTAAGATCCAGTCTCGCGCAGAACTGCTGAAGAAAATGACCGGTCGCGAGCTGAAGCCGCATGACCGTACTGTTGATGTGACCATCCGTCGTATTCGTAAACATTTCGAATCAACACCGGATACGCCGGAAATTATCGCCACCATCCACGGCGAAGGCTACCGTTTCTGCGGCGACCTGCAGGATTAATCCTGACACCTCCGGTATTAAAAACGGCGCTCCTGGCGCCGTTTTTCATTTCTCACCGCAGCTACTTCCAGATACGCAATTCATCATCACTCGCGGGTTTGGACTCTTTCGCCTTTGGGCGAGAAAGCGAATACCAGTCAAAATGACGCGTCAGGAACATCACCCCGCTCAACGCCAACAGGAGCACGCCGGTTCCCAGCAACAACGCGCTGTCTGCGGAGTTCAACAGTACCCACATCACCCCATCCAGCGCCAATAACGCCAGGGTAAACACCACGCTATTACGCCACCCTTTCAGCACCGCCTGTAAATAAACACCGTTCATCAACGCGCCTACCAGACTCGCCACAGCCCATGCCGCCGTAAAACCAATGTGTTCAGACAGTGCCAGTAATAACAGGTAAAACATGACCAGTGACATCCCGACCAGCAGGTATTGGATGGGATGCAGTCGTTGCGCCGTCAGGGTCTCAAAGACAAAAAAGGCCATGAACGTCAGCGCAATCAGCAAAATGGCATACTTTGTCGCCCTGTCGGTTAATTGATACTGATCGGCCGGCGTGGTGACGGCGACTCTGAACGACGGCAGGCTGTACCAGCCCATTTTTTCGGTCTCTCCGACCTCGGGAAACTGCTCTCCAAGATTATTGGCAAACCAGCTACTCTGCCATTTTGCGTGAAAACCCGACTCGCTCAGCTCACGGCTGGTCGGTAAGAAATCGCCCAGGAATTTGGGATGGGGCCAGTTGCTAACCAGCGTCATTTCGCTATTTCGCCCCACCGGCACCACGGAAAAACTCCCGGTTCCACTCAGATTCAGCGAAAACGCCAGACTCAGATTGGTCTTTACCCATTGCGCATCCGGCAGTGGAATATGCAGGCCTTGCACACCGCCGGCAAGTCCGGTACCGGGTTCAACGGCCAGCGCGGTGCCATTCACCTGCGGCGCATTCACCACACCGATTCCCCGGGCATCGCCTACGCCTACCACGATAAACGGTTTTCCGAGGGTGATATTCGGTCTGTCTAATTCTCTCAGGCGAGAGGCATCAAACTCCGCCTTCACCGACAAATCGCTGTGCCAGACCTGAGCGTCATAAATACCGATGTTACGGGACTCAACGTTCTGATTTCCCTCCATCATCAGGGATTCCGGCAGCCAGAAATGGATGTAGCTGCGCTTGTGCTGAACGTCTTTCTCATTTTCCAGAACCGTATACAGCTCTGTAACGGGAATCGCTACCAGCGGGCCGACCACTTTTTGCGACCCACTGGTACTTTGACGAATCGCATCCTCGACGGTGCTACGGTAATCCGCTCGCTCCACGATTATCTGTCTGACCATCATCAACGGAATCAACAGCAGTAATATCGCGCCACTCAACGTGACCATTTTCCAGAACAGGGGGGATTTAAACATAGCTTTTCTCCTTTGCAATGACCGCAGAGTAGAGAGGCTATGTGGGGAGAATTTGAAGTTATGTGAAGTGACGGTGAAGTGTCAGCGATGCCTGAACGCCGCCTTCCGGGCGGTTCTTCAAAGCGACCTCGCCTTTGAGTAAGCGGGCTACTTCGCTCACGAACGCCAGTCCCAGACCGCTGCTCTTATGCCCATTCTCACGCGGCAACGAGTAGAAACGTTCAAATATACGCGGCAGCGCAAAATCGGGAATTCCGCTGCCGGTATCGCAAATCAGGAGCGTGACGTACTCCGCATCGGCTTCCGCCTTCAGGAAAATCGCCCCCTGCACAGGGGTAAAATCGATCGCGTTATCAAGCAGATTCCCCAGCGCCTGCTCCAGCAGTGCCGGGTCGGCTGAAACCACAAATGGCGAAGGGCTGATATGCAGCGAAATATTTTTTGCCGCCAGTTGGATGGCGCGGGCCTCGCCCACCTGCGTCCACAACGGGTCGACAGCCACCGGCGTCAACGCGATATCCTGCCTGTTTTCAAGTCGCGCCTGGCGTAGCAGGGTCTCGACCAACGCCTGCATGCGGGCGTTTTGCGTCAGTATATTCCCGGTAAACCGCGCGACCACATCGGGAGGCGGCCCCTCCCGCAAGATCTCCGCTGCGCCGCGAATCGCCGCCAGCGGGCTTTTCAATTCATGGGTTAACGCATACACATACTGTTCAATGTAGTTTTTACCTTCCAGCTTCAGACGCATACTTTCCAGCGCCTGCGCCAGTTTACGCAGCTCACTGCTGCCCAGTTCTGGTAAGGCGACTGGTTGATTCTCGGTTACCGAATCGGCATAGCGCGCCAGTCTGGCAATGGAGCGGTTGATCCACCAGACCATCCCAACGCCAATCACTAATGCGATGCCCAACAATATGGCGCTCGCCCACAATATTCGCCGTTCACTACGCTTAATGACCGGCGCCATCGCCGCATTGGGTTTACCCACGCTGAGTACGCCGATAATAGTGTTACCGTCGGTAATCGGCGCGGCGACATACATCACCGTGCTTTCCGGGTCATCCGGATTTTGCAGCGTGCTGCGCGCGCCATACTGCCCGCGAAGCGTGAGCCACACATCGTTCCAGCGGGAGTAGTCTTCACCCACCGCTTTGTTTGCGGAATCAAACAGTACCTTGCCCTGGGTATCGGTCATGTAGACATGGTATTCATTGCGCACTTTGTTAATGCCGCTGATATTGGCGCGAAAAGGACGGTTCTGTAGATGGCTGAACGCCTGCGCCAGTCGTCCATGTGCAGGATCGCCAGAGAGCACATCATCCCGCGCCAGCGCCGCCAGCAGCGTCGCCGTATCGATCAGCGTCCCTTCCGTTGCCCTGCGCACACCGGGCTTTATCTCCTGCACAAAGATCGACAATACAAACCAGGCGGCGACGGCCACAATCAGAAAGTAGCCGAGCAGCAATCGCATCCCAATGCGCATCAGGCGCTCCTCAGGCTGTATCCCATACCGCGATGCGTATTAATGGGAGAGACGTCCGGATTGATCGCCCGAAGCTTCGCCCGCAACGTTTTGATATGCGTATCGACCGTCCTGTCATAGGAATCCTGCGCATCGGCCCAGACCAGATCCATCAGTTGCTGACGAGAGTAAACGCGCCCCGGTGACACCAGCAACGTTTTCAGTAGCAGAAATTCATAGCGCGTAAGGTTGAGCGGCATACCGTACCAGGCAATTTGCGCCGCAGGTTCATTCAGCTCAAATTGCCCAATACGCAGAACAGGTGAAGGGGTTGAAAATTTCTTCACGCGCCGAAGCAGTGTGCGCACTCTGGCGCACACTTCCCGTGGAGAAAAGGGTTTCGCGACATAGTCATCCGCGCCAATCTCCAGCCCGAGAAGCCGATCCACTTCGTCGCTACGTGCGGTCAAAAAGAGGATCGGTAATGCCGGGTGATGTTCCAGCAATTTTCTACACAACTCAAAACCGCTGATATCGGGTAATCCTACATCCAGAATGATGACATCAGGCAGTCTGGAACGCGCTTGTTCCAGTACGGGGAACCCGCGTTCAAACGCCTCGACGGCAAATCCTTCCTGTTGCAGCATATAGATAAGCGTATCGGCAATACCTTGCTCATCTTCAACCAACCAGACCCGTTCCTGTTGCATAGACTTCCCTGTTATTCCCGCCACGGCATAATGGGTACTGCGCTAATGGCATTTTTAGGCGACCCGTCGACAACCTTGTCAGAGTATGCCAGATAGGCCAGCGCGTTGCGCTTCGCATCATAGAAACGGACAACCTGTAATGACTTAAATACCAGCGAAGTCCGCTTCTTAAAGACGACTTCACCTTCCGCCTTACCGTTTTTAATTCTTTCACTCAGTTCTACCGGCCCAACCTGCTGACACGAAATCGCGGCATCAGAGGTGTCTTCAGCGAGTCCCAGTCCCCCTTTAATGCCTCCGGTTTTTGCACGGCTCACGTAGCAGGTGACGTTTTTGACATCGGGATCATCAAACGCTTCCACGACAATTTTGTGGTCAGGCCCCAGCACTTTGAAGACGGTATCGACCGAACCAATCTGCTCTGCATGCGCAACCTGTGTCAGCATGAGCAGAATTGAGGATATTACTAAGCTCTTATATTTCATATTGTTACCATTTTTAAATGTTACGCTGTGCAATTATTAAACATTCTAAGATAAAATGTTTACAGATCACAGGATTACAATAATCACGCTTTCGACTGACCAAAAAAAGCATTTATGCGCAAAAAAAACACTGAATGCTAAAACAGCAAAAAATGCTATTATCCGAATACCTGATGTCAGGTACTCGTTGTTGAAAGGATGAGGATATTTTATGGATCAGGCTGGCATTATTCGCGACCTCTTAATCTGGCTGGAAGGTCATCTGGATCAGCCCCTGTCGCTTGACAATGTGGCGGCAAAAGCGGGTTATTCCAAGTGGCATCTGCAGAGAATGTTCAAGGACGTGACGGGCCATGCTATCGGCGCTTATATCCGCGCCCGTCGATTATCAAAATCCGCTGTGGCGTTGCGCCTGACGGCGCGTCCTATTCTGGACATTGCTCTGCAATACCGCTTCGATTCTCAACAAACTTTTACACGCGCTTTTAAGAAACAGTTCTCCCAAACGCCAGCGTTGTATCGCCGTTCTCCAGAGTGGAGCTCCTTCGGGATCCGCCCTCCTCTGCGTTTGGGCGAATTTACCCTGCCTGAACATCAGTTTGTTACGCTGGAAGACACCAGTCTGCTCGGCATTACACAGAGTTATTCCTGTTCGCTGGAACAAATTTCCGACTTCCGCCACGAGATGCGCGTTCAGTTCTGGCGAGATTTCCTGAGCCAGGCGCCTACCATCCCTCCGGTGCTGTACGGACTTAACGAGTCGCGTCCAAGCCTTGAGAAAGATGACGAGCAGGAAGTGTTTTACACCACCGCCTTACCGCGAGAGCAAGCCGACGGTTATGTGCAGGCCGGACACCCAGTCCTGTTGCAAGGTGGCGAATATGTGATGTTCACTTATGAAGGGTTGGGCACCGGTGTTCAGGACTTTATCCTGACGGTCTACGGTACCTGCATGCCAACGCTGAATCTGACCCGCCGTAAAGGGCAGGATATAGAGCGATACTTCCCGGCAGATGATGCAAAAGCCGGCGACCGCCCTATTAACCTGCGCTGCGAATTCCTGATTCCGATTCGTCGTTAACGCTGTAGCTCATCCAACGCAGGGGCATCCAGATGTGAGATGTCTCCTGCGGTTTCAACCACCCAGCCAGACGCCAGCCATAAACTTTCCTGATAATCGATGCGGGAAATAGAACAGTTACGCAGACGTAACCGGCGTTCCGCCCAGGCTGGCAGCCCCAGAATCGTACTCACCAGACAGCCCAGCGCAATACCGTGACTGACCAGCAGAGGTCGGCTGCCTTGCGGGAGTTCCAGGCAAGACATCAGCGCCGCGTTTACGCGCTCACTTAATTCCTGCATTGATTCGCCATCCGGAATACGGCCATCGACCGTGCCATCAACCAGTTGGCGACGCCAGTTCTCTTCTTCTTCATTGAGTGAATCGATGTGCCGTTTTTCCAGCACCCCCATATTCAGCTCACGCAGACGAGAATCGAAGGTGATATCACAACCACACGCCTGGGCGATTATCTCTGCCGTGCGACGCGTGCGACCTAAATCACTGCTCACAATGTGAGTGATGCCCAGCTCTTTGGCGCGCACACCCACCTGCACGGCCTGTTGCTCACCTTTAGCGGTTAGCGGGCTGTCAGACTGGCCTTGAATACGTCGCTCGGCGTTCCACTGCGTCTCACCGTGGCGAACAAGGTATACCTGTAACATGCTTTTTATCCGTTATACTGCGATGACATTCTTTTCTGAGTAAATCTGATTATGCACCATGTTGTCTCAGCAACCACCAATCCCGCCAAAATTCAGGCAATTCTGCAGGCATTTAACGAGATCTTCGGTGAAGGATCCTGCCATATTGAATCCGTCTCCGTCGAGAGCGGGGTACCAGAACAGCCCTTTGGAAGTCAGGAAACGCGCGCTGGCGCACGAAATCGGGTAGAAAACGCACGCGCCCTGCGCCCGCAGGCTGACTTTTGGGTCGCCATTGAAGCGGGTATTGATGAGGGCAGTACCTTCAGTTGGGTCGTTATCGAAAACCGCGAACAGCGCGGGGAATCACGTTCAGCCACCCTGCCATTACCCGCCGTCATTCTGGAGAAAGTGAAGGCCGGAGACGCGCTCGGCCCGGTGATGTCTCACTATACCGGCATTGATGAGATTGGGCGTAAAGAGGGGGCGATTGGCGTGTTTACCGCCGGAACGTTAACCCGCGCCAGCGTCTATCACCAGGCGGTGATTCTGGCGTTAAGTCCGTTCCATAATGCGGTGTATCAATAGCATTTTGCCTGACGGCGCGACGCTTGACCGGCCCACAAAAAGGCGGTATTTCACCGTAGATTGCCCTCCGGCAACCAACCGTCAGCCGTTTTTCAGCAGTACCTGCTCCAGCCACTGACGCAGTTCGACCGGCGCAGACTTAAGGCTGTTCGAGCCGCGCGTGATTGTCGCTATCCCCGCCCCCAGTTCGTTTTTCAGCTCACGTTGGCTCATTTCACCACGCAACAACTCTTCAACGATACGCACGCGCGTTCCCAGCGCTTCGCGCTCGTCCGGCGTCATCATCAAACTCAGGAGTGGAAGATGGAGATCTTGTTCATAGGCGCGTTTTAACAGCTCAACAAAACGTAACCATTCCTGGTGACGTTGCTCTGCCATCGCAGCTGAATAGGGAGATTGCTGGGTCATAAAATATCGCCATATTGCTCGGGGAAACGAACTCGCTTCCCCTGATTGTACTCTTTAACGAGTACGATAGCATAACACAACCGACGCGGTCAGTAACGGCGCTGCCATTCTGTGTCACTCATCAACGTCGGCTTCCCGCCCATGAAGTAGCGATAGTAAGCATCATAAGCGAGCACATTCTTCACATAGCCGCGCGTTTCAGAAAAAGGAATGCTTTCCACAAACGCAACGGCATCAATGCGCCCGGCACTATTACCCAGCCAGGTGCGTACGCGTCCCGGCCCGGCGTTATAAGCCGCAGAGGAGAAGATGCGGTTATTGCCAAATTGCTGGTACACATACTGTAAGTAGCTGGTGCCAATATTGATATTGGTTTCCGGGTCTAACAGTTGATTCGGACTGCTGTACCCCGGAATGGAGAACATTTTCACCGTATGCGTTGCCGTGCCCGGCATGATTTGCATCAAACCGCTGGCCCCCACCGGGGATTTCACTTTCGGATTCCACGCGCTTTCCTGACGCGCAATGGCCATTGCGTAGCTCTGCGGAACATCTTTACTGCTGGTATAGCGCGTGAAGAGATCTTTATAAGCCAGCGGGAAACGCTCTTCCAGATGATCCCACAACTTGCCGGCGATCGTCGCCTGCACGCTGAGATCCCACCAGTGGTTGTTGAAGGCATAACGCGCCAGTTGCGCCTGTTCGGATTTGGTTTTGCTGGTTACCAGATTCGCCCATTCGCTACGCGCAGTGTTGTCCATATTCCAGTACATCAGTTCCCGAACCCGCGCCATTTCTGGCCCCTGGGTTAGCGCCGAATCAACATTATCAGGTGCTTTATCAATTTTCAGGACGTACTCTTCATCTAAACGCTGTGCGGCCACCATCGGGTAGAAACCCCGCTGCTGCATCAGCGCATGCAGGATCTCTTTCGCCTCCGCATCGCGGCCCCGCTCCAGCAACAGATCGGCTTGCCAGTAACGCCACTCGTCTTTTTCTTTGGCTTCCATTGGCAGACGCGCCAGCCAGGTGTTCAGACCCCGACGATCGCCATTTCCCAACGCCATACGGACACGACGTTCGACCAGCGTCGTCGACTGCGATCGCATAATGGCGTCGTCACGCCATTTCGCCTGTTCATCGGTGACATCATTGCCCATCAGTCGCCACGCGACGATGTCACGCAACTCCTGAGTTTGATCCTCATTGAGCTGCTGCGCCTGCACCAGAGAAGGGATCATCAGTCGGGCATTCTCAACATCCTGACGCGCCACGCTGGCAAAGGCGACCGCCGCCATTTGACGGGTAAAATCAGTCGCATCGGTGGTGCGCGCAAATGTCATCACGCTGTTGGGATCATTCGCCAGAGAGATAATGGCAGAGGCAATCGTCTGGTATTGCGCGGGCATTTGTCCGGCCAGCACCGTCACCAGCCCCGTGTTGCCCGCCTTCATCGCCAGCCGGATACGCTCTAAATAGGCCAACGGATCCTGCGTGCCGGAAGCCCGCCATACGCTAAATAATTTGTCACAGGCATTCGGCTGGCTTTTTCCCGTCAACCAGAGTTCTTTTGCGCCAGTCCATGCCTCTTCGGGTTGCCCGGTATTCCATTTCGCGTAGTAATAATTGCATTGCGCTTCTGTGGTGCCGGGTTTCTCCGGGCTGAACGCGAGAAGCCCTCGCCAGTCTTCACGTCGTGCCAGCTCATTCACAAAACGCGATTGCAACGTGCGCGCCGGAGGCAGCGTCGGATTTGCGCGAACAAAGTTGGTGACCGTCACGGCCGGTTGATTCATCAAATCGTCAGTGATCTGACGGTATTCAAGGTAGGGGTATAGCGGGTAATTCTTCAGTCCTGGCATCATCTGATCAACGACATCCATCTGTCGGTTATCCCAGGCCTGTTTAATTTGCGCATAGCGGTTACGCTGTTCGTCCAGTGAATCAGCCCTTGCCACGCTACTCACCGTCAGCAGGCATACGCTGGTCGCCAGAAGACGCCAGGTAAATTGTTTGGCTTTGTCCACAAGCTCTTCCTCTAATCAATGTGCGTCAATGCAGCTTCATGCCACGTAATAAATTTATGCTAACCAGTCATGAGCATTTGCGCCACGTTGCGGACACTTTTTTACTTTTACTGCGAGTGAGATCTGCTAGCTGGGATTGGACAGTGAAAACAGCTACACTTCGCCTTTGAAAACTCTTATTCATCACGATAAACATAGAGGCGAAGTCCAACGTGGCTCAATTCGTTTATACCATGCATCGTGTCGGCAAAGTGGTTCCGCCGAAACGTCACATTCTGAAAAACATTTCTCTGAGCTTCTTCCCTGGCGCTAAGATCGGCGTACTGGGCCTGAACGGTGCCGGTAAGTCGACCCTGTTGCGTATCATGGCTGGCATCGATACCGATATCGAAGGCGAAGCGCGCCCACAGCCTGGCACCAAAATTGGCTATCTGCCGCAGGAACCGAAGCTGAACCCGGAACACACCGTTCGCGAGTCTATCGAAGAAGCGGTTGCCGAAGTGGTTAACGCACTGAAAGGCCTGGATGAGGTGTACGCGAAGTACGCTGAACCGGACGCTGATTTTGACAAGCTGGCTGCGCAACAGGGTAAATTCGAAGAAATTATCCAGGCGCATGACGGCCACAACCTGAACGTACAACTGGAACGCGCTGCTGACGCACTGCGTCTGCCCGACTGGGATGCGAAAGTCGCTACCCTTTCCGGGGGTGAACGTCGCCGTGTAGCGCTCTGCCGTCTGCTGCTCGAAAAACCAGACATGCTGCTGCTCGACGAACCGACCAACCACCTGGATGCCGAATCCGTGGCCTGGCTGGAACGCTTCCTGCACGACTTCGAAGGCACTGTTGTGGCGATCACCCACGACCGTTACTTCCTCGATAACGTTGCCGGTTGGATCCTCGAACTTGACCGCGGCGAAGGTATCCCGTGGGAAGGCAACTACTCATCCTGGCTGGAACAGAAAGACCAACGTCTGGCGCAGGAAGCCTCTCAGGAAGCGGCTCGCCGTAAATCCATTGAGAAAGAGCTGGAGTGGGTGCGTCAGGGCGCGAAAGGCCGCCAGTCCAAAGGCAAAGCTCGTCTGGCACGCTTTGAAGAGCTGAACAGCGCCGAATACCAGAAACGTAACGAAACCAACGAACTGTTTATTCCGCCTGGACCGCGTCTGGGCGATAAAGTCGTTGAAGTCAGTAACCTGCGTAAGTCTTACGGCGATCGCGTACTGATCGACGATCTGAGTTTCTCCGTACCGAAAGGGGCGATTGTCGGCATTATCGGTCCGAACGGCGCGGGTAAATCTACCCTGTTCCGTATGATGTCCGGTCAGGAGCAGCCAGACAGCGGCACCATTACGCTGGGCGAAACCGTGAAGCTGGCCTCTGTTGACCAGTTCCGTGACGCGATGGATAACAGCAAAACCGTATGGGAAGAAGTTTCCGGCGGGCTGGATATCATGAAGATCGGCAACACCGAAATGCCAAGCCGCGCCTACGTTGGCCGCTTTAACTTTAAAGGTGTTGATCAGGGCAAACGCGTCGGCGAACTCTCCGGCGGTGAGCGCGGTCGTCTGCACCTGGCGAAGCTGCTGCAGGTTGGCGGCAACATGCTGCTGCTCGATGAACCGACCAACGACCTGGACATCGAAACCCTGCGCGCACTGGAAAACGCCTTACTGGAATTCCCGGGTTGCGCGATGGTTATCTCGCACGACCGTTGGTTCCTTGACCGTATCGCTACCCACATTCTGGATTATCAGGATGAAGGTAAGATTGAATTCTTCGAAGGTAACTTCACCGAATACGAAGAGTATAAGAAACGCACGCTGGGCGCAGACGCGCTGGAGCCGAAGCGTATCAAGTACAAGCGTATCGCGAAGTAATCTGAATGGCCCTCTGCGGAGGGCCATTTTTTTATCCCCGCTCGCCCATCAACTCTTTGACCAGTTCCACACAGCGCAGGAACCGCGAGTCATAGTCCGCTTCTTCGACGTGTACAAACTCGATATTGTTCTTCCCAAGCATCGATACCAGTAGCGTCTGAAACTCTTTGCGATCGACCGAACTCCCCAGGCTACGCAAACCGTCAGCCACCCACGGCGTGTTGTTTTCCAGCAAGATCACCAAATCGAAACGGTATTCATCAATCAACGCCTGAACGAAAGGATGTTCGCGCCCCTCATACTTTTTACAGAACGCCTGGGTCGTGACAAAGTCAGTGTCGACGAATGCCACTTTATTGGCGTATTTAACAGCAAAATCAATATATTGCGCATGGCCAAGGGCGATTTTGTCATAATCTGAATATTGCAACGCCATCTCATCGCCGCCGAGGTGAGAAAAGACGTAATCACGCCCATACTCCCAGGCGCTGGTGGTATTGAAGATGTTGGCAAGTTTATTCACCAGCGTCGATTTACCACTCGACTCTCCCCCCAGTACCGCCACGGTGCGCACAAAAAACGGTTTCACTTCGGTGGGAATGTATTCCCAGTAGCGGAACGGGTTTTCGCGAATTTGCGCCCCGCTGATGCTCATAAAGGTGCGTTTCGGATCCACCAGTACGGTTTCAATTCCCAGATGTTCAAGAAACTGCGGGGCGTCGTTCTCTTCGGAAGTGTATATCCAGTTAGGCTGAATCCCTTTTTCTTCCATGAACGTCTTAATGCCGTTGCTCCAGACATCCCAGCCATGCGGATACGGTTCCATGCCCGCTTCATCAAAAGCATGAATACGAATGTTTTTTTGATACTTAAAGGTCTGTAATAACCAACGCAGACGATCGGAAACCGTCGGCTGCTGTGACATCGCGCTATCTTCAAACAAGGCGCGGTCACGCGCGTCGTCATAGCCCATGATGATATGCAGTTCGTCCACCTGGCTACAGGCGCGCTGAATCAAATAGATATGGCCGGTGTGCAAGGGGTAAAATTTACCAAACACCACACCGATATTTTTCTGCATTCGTGGGAATTCCAGCCCCAGAAAACGATGCAGCGCCTCCAGCTTTTGCGCGCTGGGGCTTTTAATCTTGGCATTCAACAACTGACTTAAATACCCTTTGGTCATTCCGCTGGAATCGGCCACCTGCTGCAATGTGCAGCCTTTTTGCTTAATGGCGGTTTTTAAGTAGTCGAACGCTGACAAAGGTGCCTCCTGCTGAAAAAATCGTAGGCCGGATAAGGCATCGTCGCCATCCGGCACTTTCACCCCCCATGCCTGATGGCGCGACGCTTTTCAGGCCCGGGAGGCGAGTACATATAGGCAATTATAAGTCGTCAAACACGCCTAACGCATCTGAGAGTTTTTTGACACCGAAGATTTGCATCCCCTCCGGCACTTTTTTCGGGACATTGGCCGCCGGGACAATAGCACGGCGGAAACCGTGTTTCGCCGCCTCAGAAATCCGTTCCTGGCCGCTCGGCACGGGGCGAATCTCCCCCGCCAGCCCGACTTCGCCAAACACCACCAGATCTTGTGGCAAAGGTCTGTCGCGCAGGCTGGACACCATCGCCAGCAGTAATGCCAGGTCTGCGCTGGTTTCCGTCACTTTGACACCGCCCACCACGTTGACGAATACATCCTGGTCGGCCATCTGCAAACCGCCGTGACGATGCAGCACCGCCAGCAAAATGGCCAGGCGATTCTGTTCCAGTCCAACGGCAACGCGACGCGGGTTTGCCATCATCGAGTGATCGACCAGCGCCTGAATCTCCACCAGCAGAGGGCGCGTACCTTCCCAGACCACCATCACCGAACTACCGGAGGTCACTTCATCACCACGGCTTAAGAAAATAGCGGAAGGGTTACTGATTTCCCGCAGCCCCTGCTCGGTCATCGCAAAAACGCCCAGTTCATTGACCGCGCCAAAACGGTTCTTGTGGCTGCGCAACGTACGAAATCGGGAGTCGGCATCGCCATCAAGCAGCACGGAACAGTCGATACAGTGTTCCAGTACCTTGGGCCCCGCTAGTGAACCGTCTTTGGTTACATGACCGACCATCACGATGGCGACACCGCGAGTTTTGGCAAAGCGAGTCAGATAAGCCGCCGTTTCACGAACCTGCGCAACGCTGCCCGGCGAAGACTGAATATCCGCCATGTGCATCACCTGAATGGAGTCGATGACCATCAGTTTCGGTTGCTCTTCTTCGGCAATCAGGCAGATCTGTTCAATACTGGTTTCCGAAAGCATGTTCAGATTCGCGGTCGGCAGTCCAAGCCGATGGGCGCGCATCGCCACCTGCTGCAAAGACTCTTCCCCGGTGACATACAGGGTTTTCATCTGTTCCGCCAGTTTGCACAACGTTTGCAGCAGCAGCGTAGATTTCCCCGCGCCGGGGTTCCCACCAATCAGAATGGCGCTGCCGGGCACGACACCGCCGCCCAGTACGCGGTCAAATTCTTTAAAACCGGTCGAAAAACGTGGCAGTTCCTCAAGGCTGATATCCGCCAGCTTCTGCACTTTTGCCACGCCAGCATGACCAGCATAGCCGCTGAGTCGCTCGTTACGCGCCACCGTCGGCGATGCCGCAAGGCGTACCTCAGTGATGGTGTTCCAGGCGTTGCAGGCGCTACATTGCCCCTGCCAGCGCGGATAATCGGCCCCGCATTCATTACAAACAAAGGCGCGTTTTGGAGCTTTTGCCACGGTTTACCTCGTTATTTCTGATTCACGCTGCCGGAGAGAATGCAGAACACCCCCATCAGATCGGCATGACGGATAGTCACTTCCGTCTTTTCATTCACTTTCGGCTTGGCGTGGTACGCAATTCCCAGCCCTGCCGCTTTGATCATCGGCAGATCGTTAGCACCATCGCCGATCGCCACGGTCTGCGCTGGCGGGATCTCATACTCCTGCGCAAGGCGCGCCAGCGTATTGGCTTTGTATTGCGCATCAACGATATCGCCAATCACATTCCCGGTGAGTTTCCCGTCCATGATTTCCAGCTCGTTCGCCACCACCGCCGACAGGCGTAGCTTGTCGCGCAGGTATTGTGCAAAGAAAGTGAACCCGCCAGAGGCAATAGCCACTTTCCAGCCCAGCGTTTCCAGCTTCAGCACCAGTTGCGTCAGCCCCGGCATCAGGGGCAGGTTTTCACGAACCTGGCGTAGAATATCGGCATCCGCACCTTTCAGCGTCGCCACACGGCTACGCAGGCTGGCGGTAAAATCCAGTTCCCCACGCATCGCCCGTTCGGTCACTTCCGCCACCATTTCACCCGTACCGGCCAGTTTCGCGATTTCGTCAATGCATTCGATCTGGATCGCGGTGGAATCCATGTCCATCACCAGCAGGCCTGGCTTACGCAGGTGCGGGATCTTACCCAGCGGAGCAACATCCAGTTTTGCATCGTGCGCCAGTTTTGTGGCGCGCGGCGTTAATGAGCCCGCCAGACGAATAACCTGATAATCCTCGACGCACCAGGCGGCGACAATCACCATCGCCGCCCCCAGCTTGCTCTGGTATTGCGTCAGGCGCTGCTTGTCCAGCCCGCGACCATACAGCAGCCAGCCACTACGGCCTGCGTGGTAATCGAGTGGCATCACCTCGTCACCACTTAATGAGAGGGGCAAACCTGGCCACAGAGAGACATCTTCAGGCAGGTCGCACCAGGTAATGTTAGGCATTAAAGCTCCTGTAAAATCGTACGGGTCGGGAAACATCCAGGGGAAAATAACGCATGAGGCTACCCTGTAACCATCGCTTCTGGCAACATTAAGCCTCAAATTTTCAGCAGGTGGATTATGGCTCGCGCAAAACTCAAATTCCGGCTTCATCGTGCAGTGATTGTATTGTTCTGTCTCGCACTGCTTGTCGCGCTGATGCAGGGTGCGTCCTGGTTCAGTCAAAACCATCAGCGACAACGAAATCCGCAACTGGAAGAACTGGCTCGTACGCTGGCGCATCAGGTGACGCTCAACATCGCACCGTTAATGCGCACCGAAACGCCAGATGAAAAACGTATCGCCGCTGTGCTCCGCCAGCTAACGGAAGAGAGCCGAATTCTGGATGCCGGAGTTTACGATGAGCAAGGCGATCTCATTACCCGTGCAGGTGAAAGCGTTAATGTGCGCGACAGGCTGGCGCTGGACGGCAAAAAAGCCGGCGGCTATTTTAACCAGCAGATCGTCGAACCTATTCAGGGGAAGAATGGCCCACTGGGTTATCTGCGTCTGACGCTCGACACGCACACCTTAGCCACCGAAGCGAAGCAGGTCGACAATACCACCAATATTCTACGCCTGATGCTGCTCTTGTCACTGGCTATTGGCGTGGTATTAACCCGAACCCTTCTTCAGGGCAAACGCACGCGCTGGCAACAATCCCCCTTCCTGCTTACCGCCAGCAAGTCCGTACCCGAAGAGGATGAGAACGAGAAAAAGGAGCCGTAAGTCGCGAAAGTGCAGCGCCAGTCCGTTAGCATTACTATAGACGTCAGTTATAGAAAGGAAATCTGCCATGTCGACACTACGCTTACTTATCTCAGACTCTTACGATCCCTGGTTCAACCTCGCCGTCGAAGAGTGTATTTTCCGCCAGATGCCTGCCACTCAGCGCGTTTTGTTCCTGTGGCGTAACGCGGATACGGTGGTTATTGGCCGGGCGCAAAATCCGTGGAAGGAGTGCAATACCCGGCGCATGGAGGAAGACAACGTCCGTCTGGCGCGCCGTAGCAGCGGCGGTGGCGCGGTATTCCACGATCTCGGCAATACCTGTTTTACCTTTATGGCGGGGAAGCCGGAATACGACAAAACCATTTCTACGGCCATTGTGCTGGATGCGCTGAATTCACTCGGCGTTACCGCCGAGGCTTCCGGGCGTAACGACCTGATCGTTAAAACCGCCGATGGGGAGCGCAAAGTGTCCGGCTCCGCCTATCGTGAAACGAAAGACCGTGGTTTTCATCACGGCACATTGTTGCTCAACGCAGACCTGAGTCGTCTGGCGAACTATCTGAATCCGGATAAGAAGAAGCTTGAAGCCAAAGGGATTACTTCCGTGCGTGCGCGGGTCGCGAATCTGGTCGAGCTGTTGCCGGGTATTACTCACGCTCAGGCGTGCGAGGCGATAACCGACGCCTTTTTCGCCCACTACGGCGAGCGTGTGGAAGCGGAAATTATTTCACCGGATAAAGCGCCAGATCTGCCAAACTTTGCCGAAACCTTTGCCCGTCAAAGCAGTTGGGAATGGAACTTTGGTCAGGCACCGGCGTTTTCGCATTTGCTGGATGAACGCTTTAGCTGGGGCGGCGTGGAGCTGCATTTTGATGTTGAGAAAGGCCTCATCACCCGTGCTCAGATCTTTACCGATAGTCTGAACCCGGCACCGCTGGAAGCGTTGGCGACTCGTTTGCAAGGCTGTCTGTATCGTTCAGAGGTACTGCAACAGGCGTGTGATGCGCTGTTAGTGGATTTCCCGGAGCAGGAGAACGCGTTGCGGGAATTGTCGGCGTGGATTATGAAAGCGGTTCGATAATATCAATACGGTTTTGTAGGCCGGGTAAGGCGAAGCCACCACCCGGCTTTTTTACCCGGTAAGCGTGAGCGCCACCGGGTACAAAACAAAATTACTCTTTATCGCCCAGCAGTACAGATTCCAGCGCGATTTTGATCATGTCGTTGAAGGTCGTCTGACGCTCAGCGGCAGTGGTCTGCTCGTGGGTACGGATATGGTCGGATACGGTGCAGATAGTCAGCGCTTTCGCACCAAACTCGGCTGCCACGCCGTAAATACCCGCGGCTTCCATTTCCACACCCAGAATGCCGTATTTTTCCATCACGTCGAACATTTCGCCGTCCGGAGAGTAGAACAGGTCTGCGGAGAACAGGTTGCCAACGCGAGCGTCAACGCCCAGGGCTTTTGCGGCGTCAACGGCGTCACGCACCATGCCGAAATCGGCAATCGCGGCAAAATCATGATCTTTGAAACGGATGCGGTTAACTTTGGAATCGGTGCAGGCACCCATACCGATCACCACGTCACGCAGTTTGACATCGGTACGTACTGCGCCGCAGGAACCGACACGAATGATTTTCTTCACGCCGAAATCGGTGATCAGCTCTTTGGTGTAGATAGAGCAGGACGGGATACCCATACCGTGACCCATAACGGAGATCTTACGGCCTTTATACGTCCCGGTGAAACCCAGCATACCGCGAACGTTATTTACTTCACGAACATCTTCAAGGAAAGTTTCAGCAATGTGCTTCGCACGCAGCGGGTCGCCCGGCATCAAAACTACGTCTGCGAAATCGCCCATTTCTGCATTAATGTGTGGGGTTGCCATCTTCAGATCCCTTATAAGTTTTTTTGCCGGGTGGCGCTTCGCTTACCCGGCCTACGATTCAGTAGCCCCGGCAAGCGCAACGCCGCCGGGCAAGAGGTTTACAGCATGTTTTTGCCGTAGTCCATTGCCGACGTGCCGAAATAGCTTGCCAGCGTTTGGCCGATATCCGCGAACGTTTCACGGTGACCCAGCGAACCGGGTTTCACTTTCGGACCATAAACCAGTACCGGAATGTGCTCACGCGTATGGTCGGTGCCCTGCCAGCTTGGGTCACAACCGTGGTCAGCGGTCAGGATCAGAAGGTCATCTTCCCCAACCAGCTCCATCAGCTCAGGCAAACGGCGGTCGAACAGTTCCAGACCTGCTGCATATCCTGCGATATCGCGACGGTGGCCCCAGGAAGAGTCGAAGTCAACAAAGTTGGTGAAGACGATAGTCTTGTCACCCGCTTCTTTCATCTCTTTCAGGGTCGCGTCAAACAACGCGTCCAGCCCCGTGGCTTTCACTTTTTTGGTGATACCGCAGTTGGCATAGATATCCGCGATTTTACCCACGGAAACCACATGACCGTCTTTCTCCTCGACCAGTTTTTGCAACACGGTCGGCGCTGGCGGTTCAACGGCCAGATCGTGACGGTTACCGGTACGCTGGAAGTTGCCCGCTTTGTCGCCGATAAACGGACGCGCGATAACACGGCCAATGTTGTAGCCACCTTCGGTCAGTTCTTCGCGGGCGATTTCGCACAGCTCGTACAGACGATCCAGACCAAAGGTTTCTTCATGGCAGGCAATCTGGAACACGGAGTCCGCGGAGGTGTAGAAAATCGGCTTGCCGGTTTTCATATGCTCTTCGCCCAACTCGTCCAGAATCACCGTCCCGGAAGAGTGGCAGTTGCCCAGATAGCCCGGCAAATTACCGCGTTTCACCAGTTTATCCAGCAGTTCCTGCGGGAAGCTATTGTCGTGGTCACTAAAGTAACCCCAGTCAAATAAAACCGGCACGCCAGCGATTTCCCAGTGCCCCGACGGGGTATCTTTACCGGAAGAAAGCTCATGCGCCCACGCATAGGCGCCAATGACTTCTGCGTTGCCATCCATCCCGGCAGCGATTTTACCCGTAGAGCCTTCGTGCGCTTTCGCCAGACCCAGACGGGTCAGGTTAGGCAAATTCAGTGGGCCTTTACGACCATTGTCAGCCTCGCCTTTGGCGCAGGCTTCTGCAATATGGCCCAGAGTGTCGGAACCTACGTCGCCGAAGCGATCCGCATCTTCAGTTGCACCAATACCAAAGGAGTCCAGCACCATAATAAATGCACGTTTCATCTTGTTCTCCATACATCTTGCGCTGCAAAAAAGCGATCAGATCAGTATATCGCTATTCGGTGATTCGACGATACACTGTCGGTGTAATTTCAGGCGCTTCGTTGTCAAGTCTGATTGCCGCTTTAACCGCTTTCGCCGCCTCTTGCCAACTGGCCTCATCTTTCGCGTGGATCACCGCCAGCGGGCGTTGTCCATCAACACTGTCACCCAGTCGCGCCATGTCGGTAAAACCAACACTGTAATCAATAGTGTCCGATGCCTGACGGCGACCGCCGCCCATCGACACTACCGCCATGCCGAGCGCGCGGGTATCCATTGCACCAACAAACCCTTCGCTGTCAGCATATACCGCTTTACTCAGCATCGCTGTCGGCAGGTATTTTGCGTAGTTTTCAACGAAGTCCGTCGGCCCTTTCTGCGCCGCAACCATACGACCAAAGATCTCCGCCGCTTTACCGTTATCCAGCACCGCCTGCAGTTTTGTACGCGCGTCTGCATCATCACGGGCCAGCTTGCCGGAGATCAGCATCTCAACGCACAGCGCCATCGTGACGTCAAACAGACGTGGATTGCGATATTCGCCGGTCAGGAACTGCACCGCTTCACGCACTTCTACCGCGTTGCCTGCGCTGGAGGCCAGCACCTGGTTCATGTCAGTCAGCAGCGCCGTTGTCCGCACTCCCGCGCCATTGGCAACGCCGACGATCGCTTCTGCCAACGCGGCAGAAAGCTCATAGGTTGGCATAAAGGCGCCGCTACCCACTTTGACATCCATAACCAGCGCATCCAGCCCTTCTGCCAGCTTTTTGGCCAGAATGGAGGCGGTAATCAATGGGATGGAGTCCACGGTCGCGGTAATGTCGCGCGTGGCATAAAAACGTTTATCCGCCGGTGCCAGCGAACTGGTTTGCCCAATGATCGCCACACCCACGTCTTTAATAATTTCACGAAAACGAGCGTCATCCGGGAAGATATCAAACCCCGGGATCGCTTCCAGTTTGTCGAGCGTACCGCCGGTATGACCGAGGCCACGCCCGGAGATCATCGGAATGTAACCCCCGCAGGCTGCCACCATCGGCCCCAACATCAGGGAGGTCACGTCGCCTACGCCGCCGGTAGAGTGTTTATCAACAATCGGGCCGTTCAGATTCAGGCTTTTCCAGTCCAGTACGGTTCCTGAATCCCGCATCGCCATGGTCAGCGAGACGCGTTCTGGCATTGTCATATCGTGGAAGAAAATGGTCATCGCCAGGGCGGCAATCTGCCCTTCAGAGATGGTGTTGTCACGAATCCCGTTAATAAAGAAACGAATTTCTTCATCACTCAGCGCGTGGCCATCACGTTTTTTACGAATAATTTCTTGTGCGAGAAACAAGGTAACCTCCATGAGGAAAAGAGTTTGCAGGCGGTTTTGCCAGATGGCGGCTAACGCCTTATACGGCCTACGGTGATATGTCGCAGGCCTGATAAGCGAAGCGCCATCAGGCACTTAGCACCTTAGTAGCTGCTTGCGCTTTTACCGTCGCCGTGGCCGAGTGCTTTCAGCAGGCTCGCCAGCAGGCTGGATGCGCCGAAACGGTAGTGACGAGAATCAGCCCAGTCAGCGCCAAACAGTTCGTCGGCAATCGCGAGGAACTGCTGCGCGTCTTCAGCCGTGCGTACGCCGCCTGCCGGTTTGAAACCAACGGTTTTGGCAACGCCCATATCACGAATGACTTCCATCATGATGCGCGCGCTTTCCGGCGTCGCGTTTACCGGCACTTTACCGGTAGAGGTTTTGATGAAATCCGCACCGGCTTTGATGGAGATTTCAGACGCTTTACGGATCAGCGCTTCTTCTTTCAGTTCACCGGTTTCGATGATCACTTTCAGCAACACGTTAGCCGCCGCACAGGCATCTTTACAGGCTTTAACCAGATCAAAACCGACCTGCTCATTGCCCGCGATCAGCGCGCGGTACGGGAACACCACGTCCACTTCATCTGCTCCGTAGGCGATTGCCGCACGGGTTTCTGCCAGCGCGATGTCGATGTCGTCGTTACCGTGCGGGAAGTTAGTCACCGTCGCGATACGGATATCCGGCGTGCCCTGCGCATTCAGGGTTTTACGCGCGATGGGAATAAAACGCGGGTAGATGCAGATAGCAGCCGTGTTGCCGACCGGGGTTTTCGCCTGATGACACAGCGCGATCACTTTTTCATTGGTGTCGTCGTCGTTCAGGGTGGTCAGGTCCATCAGTTTCAGCGCGCGAAGGCTGCTTGCTTTTAAATCGGTCATTTGATTCTCCAACGGCATCGCCGTATAAAATTTCACCTTGCGGGTTTGTTAGTATTCTAACATTCATCCGCCATTACACTTCGATATACATCACAGTTAATGAAAACTACGTACAAATTTGCATTACTCTAATGCGATCAACTTCAAATAAATGACCTTTTCAGGCCCCACGAGAATGCGACAGGCGCATCAGGATCAAAAGCTATCGTGGCGTAACTTTCTACAATGGCGCTAAACCTTCGGTACAAAAAGGAAGCGAAGATGCCTGTTTCAAGCGAAACCGCCCTGCAACAACGTTGCCAGCAAATCGTGGCCAGCCCGGTGCTCAGCCCTGAACAAAAACGCCATTTCCTGGCGCTGGAGGCCGAGAACAATCTGCCTTATCCGCCGCTCCCGGCTGATGCCCGCCAGGCGCTGGATGACGGCGTTATTTGCGATATGTTTGAAGGACATGCCCCCTTCAAACCCCGCTATGTATTGCCTGATTATGCGCGTTTTCTGGCTAACGGTTCACAGTGGCTGGAACTGGAAGGGGCGCAGGATTTGGATGACGCATTATCCTTGCTCACCATTCTGTACCACCATGTGCCCTCGGTAACATCGATGCCGGTCTTCCTTGGTCAGCTTGATACGCTGCTGCAACCATATGTTAGAATTCTAACACAAGAAGAGATCGACATTCGAATAAAACGTTTTTGGCGCTATCTCGACAGAACCCTTCCTGATGCGTTTATGCATGCCAATATTGGCCCTGCCGATACCCCTGTCACCCGTGCAATTTTACGCGCAGATGCAGAGCTAAAGCAGGTAGCACCTAATCTGACGTTTATTTATGATCCGCAAATTACACCGGATGATTTGCTGCTGGAAGTGGCGAAAAATATTTGCGAATGCAGTAAGCCCCATATTTCCAACGGCCCTGAAAATGATAAAATTTTCACAAAAGGCGGTTATGGCGTCGTCAGTTGTTACAACTCTTTACCCCTTGCCGGAGGCGGCAGCACACTGGTCAGGCTTAACCTGAAAGCCGTTGCAGAGCGCAGTACTTCTGTCGATGACTTCTTTACGCGCACGCTACCGCACTACTGTCAGCAACAAATTTCCATCATTGATGCCCGCTGTGACTTCCTCTACGAACAATCACATTTCTTTGAGAATAGCTTCCTCGTGCAGGAAGGGTTGATCGATCCACAACGTTTTGTGCCCATGTTTGGGATGTATGGCCTGGCGGAAGCCGTCAATCTGCTGTGTGAAAAAGCAGGGTTGAAAGCGCGATATGGGAAAGATGAGGCCGCAAACGCGCTGGGTTATCGCATCAGTGAGCAACTGGCTGGGTTTGTCGAAAAGACACCGGTAAAACACGGCTGGAAGCAAAGAGCGATGCTGCATGCGCAGTCGGGGATCAGTTCAGATATCGGCACAACGCCGGGCGCGCGTCTGCCCTATGGCGACGAACCAGATCCCATCACCCATCTGCAAACCGTCGCGCCGCACCATGCGTGGTATCACTCTGGTATCAGCGACATCCTGACGCTGGATGAAACCATTAAACGTAATCCGCAGGCGCTGGTACAACTTTGTCTTGGGGCGTTCAAGGCGGGTATGCGTGAATTTACCGCCAACGTCAGCGGCAACGATCTGGTGCGCGTCACGGGTTATATGGTGCGTTTGTCAGACCTGGAAAAATACCGCGCTGAAGGCTCCCGTACCAACACTACCTGGCTGGGAGAAGAAGCCGCACGTAATACACGTATTCTGGAACGACAACCCCGCGTGATAAGCCATGAACAACAGATGCGCTTCGGTAAGTAAGGTTATCCCTTTCTCCTGCGTGGACGGGCCAGGCAGTCGTCTGGCCCTGTTTTTACAGGGATGTAATCTGCGCTGTAAAAACTGCCACAATCCGTGGACGATGGGACGCTGTAATGATTGCGCAGAGTGTGTCGCTTACTGCCCGCACCAGGCGCTGAGTCTCGTTGCCGGGAAAGTGGTGTGGCAGGCTGATGTCTGTAAGCAGTGCGATACCTGCCTGCAAATGTGCCCACAACACGCCACGCCGATGGCGCAGACGATGAGCATTGACGATGTATTACGTCATATCCGCAAAGCATCATTGTTCATTGAGGGCATCACCGTCAGCGGCGGCGAAGCCACAACGCAATTACCGTTTATCCTGCAACTGTTTGCGGCCATCAAAGCCGACCCGCACCTGCGTCATCTGAGCTGCATGGTCGATAGCAACGGTATGTTGAGCGAAACCGGCTGGGAGAAATTACTCCCGCTGTGTGACGGGGCCATGCTTGATCTTAAAGCGTGGGGTAACGCGTGCCACCAACGGCTCACCGGGCGGGATAATGCGCTTGTTAAGCGCAGCATTTCACTGTTGGCAGAACGTGGCAAACTGGCGGAACTGCGGCTGCTGGTCATTCCCGGTCAGGTTGATTATTTGCAACAGATAGACCCGCTGGCGGCGTTTATTTCTACGCTGGGAAATGTTCCCATCCGATTGAATGCTTTCCACGCCCACGGAGTGTATGGCGAAGCCAAAGCATGGCCGAGCGCAACGCCGGACGACGTGAAAGCCCTGGCGAGCGCCTTGCAGGAGCGCGGCGTGACTAACCTGATTTTCCCGGCGCTGTATCTTTAAATCTGAATTGCCCGGTGGCGCTGACGCTTACCGGGCCTACAGGTACAGCGCGTTCGCCCTCCGGCAATCAAAGATCAAACAGCGTCGTTGTATTGCGATACAGCGCATCGGCAATCACCTCTTCAGGCTCCGGGCGCAATTCGCATAACACCTCAAACACTCTGACGGCCTGTTCCGGGCGGTTCGGTTGCCCCTGAAAACCGTTCAGCGGCATGTCCGGCGCGTCCGTTTCCAGCAGTAAAGCGTCCAGCGGCAGTCGCGCCATAACATCACGCGTTTTACTGGCGCGAGGATACGTAATGGTGCCACCCACGCCAATCTTATAGCCCAGTTGAACAAAGCGCTCCGCCTGTTGCAGGCTTCCTGAGAAACCGTGTACCACGCCGGTTCGCGGCAAATTCTGGCGCTTAAGATGCATCGCCAGCGTGTCGTGCGTGCGACGCGAGTGGAGGATAACCGGCAGCTCATAACGTTTCGCCAGTTTCAGTTGCGCCTCCAGCAAGAACGCCTGCCTTGCGAACTGAGGATCGTCCCGGTAAAGATCCAGGCCAATCTCCCCTACCGCCACCACTTTCTGTAGGCGTTTATCCAGGATCTGTTGGAGTTTATCCAGGCAGTCGTCTGTGTGATGTTCAATGACAATGGGGTGCAGGCCGAGTGCGGCAAACAGCGGCGGGAACTGTTCCGCCAGCGCCAGCACGCGTGAGAAGTTCGCCGACTCCGTTGCCGGGACGATGATTTTTCCGACGCCGACATCTGCAGCGCGCTGAATACTGGCCACTTCATCGCCGCAAAAAGGCGGAAAATCAAAATGGCAGTGCGTATCGATAAAACACCGACTCACGCCAGATCCTCACTGTTGAACGCTGTGTCATTGGCCTGCGGCGCACCACTCATGGTTTTCACCTGCGCGTCGTTAGCCACCGGAGCGGCGGGCACCACCACCCTTCCGGGAACCACAATCTTCGGCGTATGGCGGATTATCGGTGGGTTTTTCGCCAGCAGTTTCCCCACCGTCGCCAAAAAATAGCGCCCGCACAGACGCCCGGTTTTGTAATCCTCACGCAATGCCGGAATGCGACTCCCCAGCGCCATGCTTTGTAACGGTTTTGGCGGGTAGATCTCAAAAATACGTAATTTACCCGGCGGCTTTTCTATAAAGCGCTGAATTGCACTGTAACTGGCTTCGTGATGCTTCACCAGATTGACCAACGGCTGCAAACTGCTTTCCCCCAGCCAGCGCTCCATACGCTTAAACCATTGTGGCGTGTAGTACATCTGCGAGGGGACGGTGCGGATCACCACCAGCGTCTTTGCCCCTTGCTTCGCCGCCTCACGAACGGGGATCGCATCGCTGACGCCGCCGTCCAGATAGCTGATACCATCAAGCTCGACGCCCGTGCGATAGAATCCAGGAATGGCGCTGGAGGCGCGAAGCAGATCGAGCCAGTTTTGTTTGGTGGGCGAAAAATAGACCGGCGAGTAGTCATCGCCGCGACAGGCGCACATGTAAAACTTTTTTCCCGTTTCAAACAACTGCGCTGCGTTATCCAGTGCCAGAGGCATCTGCCCGGCGCTCGACTCCACCAGCCAGTCGAGGTCGATGAGGTTTCCCCCGCGCACAAAGCGCACCGGATCAAAGAATTCGCGCTTCGTGGTGTACCGCATGATGATTTTGCGCCCATAGCCGGGCTGATTGCAGAGGTAAGCCGAGAGGTTTTGCGCCCCCGCGGATGTGCCGAAGTAGAGATCAAAGGGGTTGAACTGCGCGCGCATGAACTCATCCAGCACCCCAGCGGTAAAAATCCCCCGCTGTCCTCCACCTTCGCACACCAGTGCCATGCTGCCCGGGCGGAATGTGTTGATTGTTAACGGCGCTATATTGCCGAGCGTGACGGGTATTCGCTGCCCCACCTCTGCCTTCCTGTTCTTTTTGTATTATAGAGCAACAAAGTAACGCAATTTTGCCTGTGCTAAAACCGTAAAAGCCAGTCCGTTAGACTGGCTTAGTATCAACAAAACGTTACGGATTAAGCACTAGGGTCGTTTACGGCCCATAAACAGGCTGATCAGGAACAGAATAATCCCGACGACGAAGACTATTTTCGCCGCCCCTGCAGCGGTGCCAGCCAGTCCGCCAAAACCCAGAGCGGCGGCAATTAACGCGATAACCAGAAATATAATGCCCCAACGAAACATAAGCCTCTCCTTTACCCTTGTTAATGTCGACCGCTTGAGATGAGCGCTCAGGCTGCTCATTTGCGATAATTTGAGTGTGGTGCACAGTGCGCCTCCCGACAAAGTCAGGAGGGCAAATTACGAAGAATTACTGAGTTTTCAGATCATTTTTGACGCTTTTCACGCCATCAACCGCTTTGGCGATACTTTCAGCGCGCTCGATTTGCGCCTGAGAATCGACGGTACCGGAGAGCTGAACCACGCCATCGGTAGTCTCGACTTTCACTTTACGGGAGGGAACGGTGTCATCAGCCAGCAACTTCGCTTTGATCTCGCTGGTAGTTGCCGTATCGCCTGCGTAGCCTTTCACGGAATCTGATTTGCTATCACGAACATGAAGTTTGTCGCTGACGGAACTCACGCCCTCAATGCCTTTTGCCACTTTGACAGCTTCTTCTGCCTGCGCCTGGCTTTCGACAAACCCACTGAGTGTCACCACTTTCTGGTCGGTTTTAACGGAGATATCGGTGCTCTTAATGCTTTCGTGGTCCACCAGTGCGGCTTTCACTTTCGCAGTGATGGTGCTGTCATCCATGAAATTACCGACTTTATTCATAGAGCTATCGATCTTTTGCCCTGCGCTTTCAGCCCCGGATTGCGCCTTATCCATCGTAGAGGTTTCTGCAAACGCAGAGCCTGTCGCGACAGCGGAGGTCAACATAACGGCCAGCAGAGTTTTAGAAATCTTAAGTCTTGTCATAGTCATCGATTAATTCCTGTATGGTTTGCTCGTAATTTGAGCGCAGGCAACACGAGGCTGCATTGCTGAATGTGGTGAAAATCACCCAGTTCAGAAGTCAATGGCAGAGGTCACAATCAGCAATTCTTATGATGAAACTCTGCCCTGGTACCTTCTGAGTCAGTTTTTAATATCGTGATTAAAATTATTTACAGCTTTAACAACCAACATTCACAATCCAAGTAGTTGTAAAAGCCGTCAAAAATGTCATCACTTTGTTAAATATAGATCACAATCGCAAAATCGCTTGCTGATGCGGTTAAAAAACAGACAATCATAGGGAAAACAGAGGGATTTAAGAACATTCCGCAACGGGGGGAGAAGAGGGAAAACGTCGCAGAGCGCGGCGATACCGCGCTCTGGAAGGTAGATTAGTGCTCGCGGGTTTTGCGGAACCGAACGTCAGGATAACGTTCCTGCGTCAGGTTAAGGTTGACCATCGTTGGGGCGATATACGTGAGGTTATCACCGCCATCCAGCGCCAACTGGATTTCGTTTTTACGTTTGAACTCTTCGAATTTCTTCACGTCAGAACATTCGACCCAGCGTGCGGTCGCCACATTCACCGATTCGTAAATCGCTTCAACGTTGTATTCACTCTTCAAACGCGCAACCACGACGTCAAACTGCAGTACACCGACCGCGCCAACGATCAGATCGTTGTTGGCGATAGGACGGAAGACCTGCACCGCGCCCTCTTCAGAGAGCTGCACCAGCCCTTTCAGCAGTTGCTTCTGCTTCAGCGGATCTTTCAGGCGAATACGGCGGAACAGTTCCGGCGCGAAGTTCGGAATACCCGTGAACTTCATCATTTCACCCTGGGTGAAGGTATCGCCAATCTGGATGGTGCCGTGGTTGTGCAGACCGAGGATATCACCCGGATACGCCTCTTCCACATGAGAGCGGTCACCGGCCATAAAGGTCAGCGCGTCAGAAATCACCACGTCTTTACCGGTACGCACCTGGCGCATTTTCATGCCCTTTTCGTATTTACCGGAAACGACACGCATAAAGGCAACGCGGTCACGGTGTTTCGGGTCCATGTTGGCCTGAATTTTAAAGACGAAACCGGTGAATTTTTCTTCCTCGGCTTCTACCACACGCGTATCGGTTTTGCGCGGCATCGGCGCAGGCGCCCACTCCACCAGACCGTCCAGCATGTGATCCACACCGAAGTTACCCAGTGCGGTACCGAAGAAGACCGGCGTGATTTCACCGGCCAGGAACAGCTCATGATCGAATTCGTGAGATGCGCCTTTGACCAGCTCCAGCTCATCGCGCAGTTGTTGCGCCAGCTCTTCACCGACGGCTTTATCCAGATCCGGGTTCTCCAGACCTTTCACGATGCGCACTTCCTGGATGGTGTGCCCTTTACCAGTCTGGTAGAGATACACTTCATCTTTATAGAGGTGGTAAACGCCCTTGAACAACTTACCGCAGCCAATCGGCCAGGTGATTGGCGCACAGGCGATTTTCAGCTCGCGCTCCACTTCATCCATCACTTCCATCGGATCACGGATGTCACGGTCGAGTTTGTTCATAAAAGTGAGGATCGGCGTATCGCGCAGACGGGTGACTTCCATCAGCTTACGGGTACGGTCTTCTACACCTTTCGCGGCGTCGATCACCATCAGGCAGCAGTCCACCGCCGTCAGCGTACGATAAGTATCTTCCGAGAAGTCTTCGTGCCCGGGGGTGTCCAGCAGGTTAACGAGGCAGTCATGATACGGAAACTGCATCACAGAGGTGGTAATAGAGATACCACGCTGCTTTTCCATCTCCATCCAGTCTGATTTCGCATGCTGACTGGAGCCACGACCTTTTACCGTACCGGCGGTCTGGATAGCCTGTCCGAATAACAACACCTTTTCGGTGATGGTAGTTTTACCGGCATCCGGGTGAGAAATAATGGCAAAAGTGCGGCGTTTGGCCACCTCTTGCAAGAAAGGAGACAACGTCATAGTCAAATCTTCTTAGGTAAGCACGGCTAAGGCCGGGCATGTTGAATACGAAAAATTGCGGCTATTTTACCCATCAACAGGGGGGAGGCAATCAGTGTTTACACAGGAGCTGCTCCAGTTCGCTTAATGACGTCACCGTCCAGGTCGGCTGAATGCCCGCAGGCTGCTCACGATGGTGCGCATTTAGCCAGCAGGTGGATAACCCGGAATTGATACCACCAAGAATATCAGACTCTGCGGTATCGCCTACCATCAGCACGCGAGAACGGTCAGGGTTGCCCGCCTGCTCCAGCGCATAATCAAAAATTCGCGGGTCCGGTTTCGCCACGCCAACCTGCTCAGAGATGACCAGCAGGGAGAAATAGTCGCGCAGTCCGGTACGCTCAAGGCGAATTTGCTGCAACGCGGTAAATCCATTGGTAATAATGCCAATTTTTGTTTTACCGCGAATAGCGTTGAGCAGAGAGACAGCACCCGGTAATGGCGAGCAAATTTCCGCCATCGCATTAATAAATGCGTCATTAAGCTGGCCCGACGGCACATTCAAACGTTCAGCCCAGTCCAGGAAACGCGCGTGTTGCAACTGTAATGAAGTGATCGCACCGTTTTGATAATCCACCCACAGAGGTTGATTGACGGCCTGATAGTCCTGAAAATCTTCAGCGGTAAAGGTTACGCTATAGTCGAGAAACATCCGCTGTAAACCGGTGAAGGAATCAAACGTAAACAGCGTTTCATCGGCATCAAAGAAAATCCAGTCCCACTTCATCATTACACCTTGCCTCTTTTATTACATACTTATAGGAAGTGCCATTATGACGGCGTCCTCACGCCCATCCGCCGTCGGATAATAGTTGCGGCGGATCGTTGCCTCGTTAAAGCCTAAGCTTTCATACAGCGCGATGGCGGCAACGTTAGAGGCGCGGACTTCCAGCCATAGCGTCAGAATGCCGCGTTTTTCCAGTTCATCAATAAGATGATCCAGCAGCGCGCGTCCCAGTCCCCGACGTTGAAAATCCGGATCGACGGCAATATTAAACAGCGTCGCTTCATCCAGTACGACCTGCGTAATGGCAAAGGCCGCCAGCTTCCCGTCTACCGTCAATTGATAGTTGAGGTAGCGTTCGCCCTGATTACTGGCAAAAGTGTGTTCGCTCCACGGAAACGCATGGGCGCGTTTTTCAATCTGAAAGGCTGCGGGGAGATCAGTCGGATTGAGGGTAGAAATCGTGTTCATATGCGCAGATTTGTTGCCATAGTGCGGCGCGTGCCGTTGGGTTTTCCCGTAATTCATTAAACGCAGGACTTAATACCTGTGCGCCTTCCAGTAACAGCGGTTCGTCTGTCCCCAGCCGCCAGCTATTGCAGCGACTCCCCTGCGGCAGCATCGTGACGCGGTCAGGCGTCAATTGCAGCACCTGATCCGGGCTAAGGGTCAGCGCACGTAAAATATCGCTCATCAGCGGGTCATTCAGCGCCGGTAAGTCCTCGGCAACCATGACCAGACGAACGTGCGCAGGAAGTGAAATCGCGATCTCGCCCTGCAGCGCGCCAGGGCGACGCAGCGACCACTGCGTAATGCCCAGTTGCTGTAACTGCCAGTCTCGTCGGGATGTCATAGCGAAACGCTCCTGTCTGTCAGGGGCGCAAATATAGCAAATTCGTCGAAACTGCGCCAACAAACAACTATAATCGCCGCCTGGAACAATAGAGGAATTTTTCATGTCTGCTTTTACCCCGGCAAGTGAAGTCTTGCTGCGTCACAGTGATGATTTCGAACAAAGCCGTATTCTGTTTGCCGGAGATTTGCAGGATGACCTGCCTGCCCGCTTCGAATGTGCCGCCAGCCGTGTGCATACTCAACAATTTCACCACTGGCAGGTATTGAGCCGCCAGATGGGTGACAACGCGCGTTTTAGCCTGGTGGCGCAGGCCAGCGATGTCGCCGACTGCGACACATTTATCTACTACTGGCCGAAAAACAAACCGGAAGCGCAGTTTCAGTTGATGAACATATTGTCGCTGCTGCCTGTCGGTACGGACATTTTTGTGGTGGGTGAAAACCGTAGCGGTGTTCGCAGCGCTGAGCAGATGCTGGCCGAATACGCGCCGTTGAATAAAATCGATAGTGCGCGTCGCTGCGGTCTGTATCACGGTCGCCTGGAAAAACAGCCGGTCTTTAATGCCGACGCCTTCTGGGGTGAATATACTTGCGAAGGGCTTACCATCAAAACCCTGCCTGGCGTGTTTAGCCGTGACGGTCTGGATGTCGGCAGCCAGCTTTTGCTCTCAACGCTGACGCCACACACCAAAGGTAAAGTTCTGGATGTTGGCTGTGGCGCAGGCGTGTTGTCTGCCGCATTAGTGAGCCACTCCCCGAAAGTGCGCCTGACCTTGTGTGATGTTTCCGCGCCTGCGGTTGAAGCCAGCCGTGCAACGCTTGCAGCGAACGGCATTGAAGGTGACGTATTTGCCAGCAATGTGTTCTCGGAAGTGACGGGGCGTTTTGACATGATCATCTCCAACCCGCCTTTCCATGACGGCGTTCAGACCAGTCTTGACGCTGCACAAACGTTAATTCGCGGCGCCGTTCGCCATTTGAACAGCGGCGGAGAGCTGCGGATTGTCGCCAACGCCTTCCTGCCGTATCCGAAAGTGCTGGATGAGACATTTGGCTTCCACGAAGTCATCGCGCAAACCGGCCGCTTTAAGGTATACCGCACGGTGATGACCCGTCAGGCGAAGAAAGCCTGATTGACTGAATGTGAAGACCGGGTCTGACGCTGGCATCTGTCATCCGGTCGCCACATGCCAGGCCATTTTTACAGCAATCAATTCATCCCACGTAATTAACTATTGACGAAAAGCTGAAAACCACTAGAATGCGCCTCCGTGGTAGTGATTCTTTTTTTAAGAATCGATGGTATGCGAAGGTGGCGGAATTGGTAGACGCGCTAGCTTCAGGTGTTAGTGTCCTTACGGACGTGGGGGTTCAAGTCCCCCCCCTCGCACCATAAACCACGTTGATATTGCTCGCACTGGGCGAAGGTGGCGGAATTGGTAGACGCGCTAGCTTCAGGTGTTAGTGTTCTTACGGACGTGGGGGTTCAAGTCCCCCCCCTCGCACCAACGAGGCGATATCAAAAAGTAAGATGACTGTGCGAAGGTGGCGGAATTGGTAGACGCGCTAGCTTCAGGTGTTAGTGTCCTTACGGACGTGGGGGTTCAAGTCCCCCCCCTCGCACCAATTATCTTATTTCCCACGCTGTTTTTTCCTTCTCTGTTTTATCCCTGACTCGCGTTGATCACCACCAGCACAATGCCGCTCACCAGCGCCACACATGATGGCAGCAACACAAAGTGTCGTAACTGTTTGTGATATAACATCAATGAAGTCAGTAGCAATCCTGACACAACCATCGCTTTCCATGCTGCGAGAGAGAGATCGGCAAACGCCAGTCCGGTAATAATCATTCCAGGCAACAATATCCCCCACCCACTGCCCAGCGCACGTTGCAACATGATTTCACCTCTGACAGCAATAATGATAATCAATATCATATGATATAATTTCTCATCTGTCAGCATGGCGCATTCATCACAGCAATAAGTTTTACTTAACGATAGATGACATAAATTCAGCAGGGTGATAAATTGCTCGCTGGTTAACCTACGAGCACCATAAAACGTATACCTCTGTGAGTTTCATCCTCGCACGTTATTTTTCATTTTGTACCCCACACAACGTATCTTGCAGATTAATAACGATATTTAGATATGACAGCACAATCCTGGCGAACACTACGTACCAAGAAGTATCAATTTTCACTCCGCCTTTTTCTGTTTCTTAACGCTGCATCGGCACTGTTTGCATTAGCGTTTCCCCTATTTGAGGTCAGCACACTTCCCGCCCCGGCGGTTTTTATCGTTGCCGCAAGCACGCTGTTATTGGTCTGGCATGGGAAATACGCCGATAAAAAAATCAGTCTTCCCATCGTATCCCTGATATTTGGCCTGCTGTGGGCGAGTTATATTGCAATGAAATACAGGATGTTAGGTCATAGTGATGACGCTTTTTTAATGATTTCCCTGCTGAGCGTGTTATTCATTGGCTCCATTGCGTTTGCTAACAACATTATTGCGTTTACGCTTCACTCGTTACCTTCGGTGTTTGTCTGCTTATGGCTTAATGGCCACGATCACGGAATACGGATCCTCTATTTAATGGCCTTGCCGATGGCAGGCGTTGCCATTCAGCATGTTATCCAAAAGCGCTATGACCGCTTCGCTCAACGGTTGATGTACAACTTGCTGGAAGAGAGGGAGACACTGAACGGTCTGAGTATGCTGGATCCATTGACCGGTTTGTACAATCGTCGCGGTCTGCAAAATAAGCTGGATACCCTGCTGGCCCTGGACACCCGCGAGCACTATGTCTTACTCCTCGATATCGACCACTTCAAAGCCTACAACGATCATTACGGGCATATGATGGGCGATCAGGCGCTGATTCGCGTTTCTGCGGCCATTCGTGACGCCGTCCGTTCACGGGATATTGTCACGCGTTTTGGCGGCGAAGAATTCATGGTTTTGCTGACTGCGGTGGATCAACAACAGGCGCGAGTTACCGCCGAACAGATTCGCCAAAAAGTCTACGATCTCGAGATCCCGCATATGTTTAATGAGAGTACTGCGACAAATGTCACCATCAGCATCGGCATTGCGCCATTGGTCGATCAGGACATTGATGGCGCGATCTCACGAGCCGATAAAGCGCTGTATGAAGCGAAAAACCAGGGGCGAAATAACACGCTGGTTTTCGATGAACTCCCCCTCCCCTGATGGTTTAATCGTGCTGCGTCGCAGAGGATAGCGACAAAGCACTTGCCATCGTTTCGCTCTATCGCTAGGATTCGTAATCATTATCATTTAGATTACTATCCAGATATAGCGCTATGGCCTATCGCTCTGCTCCTATTATTGAAGATGTCATCTGGCAAGCTCATCTCCCGTCCGGGGAGCCAGCGCTTGCCGATGCCGTGCGTGAAACGATCGCGCAAACCCGCGAGCATCTACTGGAATTTATTCGTCTTGATGAACCCGCCCCGCAAGGTGTCATGACGCTGGCCCAGTGGTCTACTCCCAGCGCGTTACGCTCTTTGCTGGCGATATATTCCGATCATATCTATCGCAATCAACCCACACAGCCACGCGAAAATAAACCGCTGATTTCGCTGTGGGCGCAATGGTATATCGGACTGATGGTTCCCCCGCTGATGCTTGCTCTGCTGACTCAGGAAGAAGCCATTGATGTTTCACCTGAATATGTCAGCGTTGAGTTTCATGAAACCGGACGGGCAGCCTGTTTCTGGATTGACGTGCACCAGGATAACCGGGCGACGTTACACACTCCCCAGCAACGGATGGAAACGTTGATTCTCCGGGCGTTAATGCCCATCGTTCAGGCGCTGGAAGCCACCGGAGAGATTAATAGCAAACTCATCTGGAGCAATACCGGGTATTTGATCCACTGGTATCTGACAGAAATGAAACCGTTACTGGGAGAAGAGTTGTTGGCGACACTGCGCCAGACCTGCTTCTTCGAGAAAAAGCTGTCTGGCGGTGAAGATAACCCCCTGTGGCGAACTGTTGTTCCACGCGAAGGGCTTTTGGTGCGCAGAACCTGCTGCCAGCGCTATCGCCTTCCTGATGTTCAGCAGTGTGGCGACTGTACGTTAAAATAAGCAAGGAGCCATCGCCCCTTGCTTTTTCGCTTTATGCAACCTGCTGACTTTCCTCTTCCGTACGCTGAGCTTCTTCAGCTTCCTGCGCCAGCAACTGTTTCTCGTAAACTTTGAAGAATGGGAAATAAATCACGGCGGACACCAACGCCAGCACCACCACCAGTACTGCTGCACGATAATCCCAGCCTAACGCCCAGGCAGCCCCTACCGGTGCTGGTGCGGTCCACGGAACAACGGAAATCACGCGCCCAATCAAGTCGAGTTTCATTGCCGCCCAGGCCAGTACCGCGTTAACCATCGGTGCGAGCAGGAACGGAATAAAAAATACCGGGTTCATTACAATCGGCGTACCGAAAATGACCGGCTCGTTAATATTGAAAATGCTGGGAACCACACTCAAACGACCAATGGATCGCAGGTGGACAGACCGGCTACGCAAATAGCAAATCACCAGCCCCATTGTCGCACCGGATCCGCCGACAACAATAAAGAACGTCCAGAACGCTTCCATGAAGATATGCGGTAGCGGTGCGCCCTGCGCCAGTGCGCTCTGGTTCATCCCAAGATTGGTCAGCCAGAACATCTGTAGCATCCCGGAGACAATCGCGGCGCCGTGTATCCCCGCAAACCACAACAGATGGCCAATCAACACCGCGAGCAAAATTGCCGGCAAGGAGTCAGCCGCTGAAACTAATGGCTTAAAGATCGCCATGATGGCCTGTGGGATCAGCATATCGAATTGCGCCTGAATCAGCAGGCTCAGTGGGTACAACGTGAGAACCACCACCAACACCGGAATCAGCAGATCAAAAGAGTTTTTGATCATCGGGGGAACCTGATCCGGCAAGCGAATTCCGATATTGTGCGCTTTCAGAAAACGCATCATTTCGACGCAGTAAATCGCCACCAGGATCGCGGTAAAAATACCGGTGCCTCCGAGGCTGTCAACCGGCAGGGAACCTTTCGTTTTAGGGGCCGCAATCAGTAAAAACGCCATGATCGAAAGCATTGCGCACATAAAAGGATCTAACTGATGCGACTTAGCGTAGTGTTTCCCCAGGTTGTATGCGATGGCCGCGCAAATGTAGATGGACATGATCCCCATCGTCATATCAAACGGCGTGAGTATCTGACCTTCAAACTGTTTTGCCATATCCAGCCACGCACGGGCAAACCCCCAGGTGGTATCCGGAGAAAAAGGAGGATAGGCAAACACCAGCAAGAACGATCCGACAATCATAAACGGCATTGCCGAAATAAACCCATCGCGGATCGCCATTACGTGGCGCTGTGAGGATATACGCCCGGCAACGGGGCTAACATAGTTTTCAACAAACCGAAAAATCACATTAAACACAGCATGGTTGGTAGACATATCCGCTCTCCAGTCCGTCAAAACAACGTAGATATGCAGGCAGCAGCAGCACCGCCACGTAAGAATCCATTACCACTTTTCACAACCGTGCCGGAATAAAGACCCGCGATACAGCGTAGAGAATCAAGTTTCATAGATGGCTCTTATTATGTGATACAGAGGAAGTGACAATTTTAGTATTAATCTCTCCCACCCGTACCGCAACCGGTTACTGTAACCGGTTTCTGTGATTGTGAAGAGGATCTAATATTTGTGCATGTTGCTGGATTGTTACTTTAAAATATTTACAGCGATACTTTCCCTATGACAAATTACGCCACGCAGTTTTCCGAAGAACAGGGCTGCTTACACCGCGTCAGGAGGAATGAATGAGTCTGCAATCTGTACGGCAATTTCTGGCCGAATATGCCCCCGAAATTGAAATTATCGAATTGGATCAGAGCACAGCAACGGTTGAACTGGCTGCGAAAGCCCACAATGTGGAGCCGGGACAAATTGCAAAAACGCTTTCCCTAAAGGTGAAAGACAACATTATTTTGGTTGTCGCCAAAGGTGATGTCCGCCTGGACAATAAAAAGCTCAAAGAAACATTTGGGGCGAAAGCGCGTATGCTCAGTTTTGATGAAGTGGTGAGTGCAACAGGTCACCCGCCAGGCGGCGTCTGCCCTTTTGGTCTGGAAACGCCTCTGCCAGTCTATTGCGACGTCTCCCTCAGGCATTACACAGAGGTATTGCCCGCTGCTGGCGCAACGAACAGTGCAATAAGAATCGCACCTGAAAGGATGGCCGAGTTGACGTCAGCGACCTGGATTGATGTCTGCCAGTGATCCGCCGTCAGGTCTGAGCAAAACGCCTCGTTCGCCATTTCAGGTACACAGCGCTATGCCGTGTGCAGCCTGGAACGGGGATCCACAGCGCGCAGAGACAGCAAGATATCTGCTGCATCCAACAACCCGGCATCCGAACTCACGCCCAGCTTGGACATCACATTAAATTTATGTGCCCGGATCGTTTTGATATTACGTTCAAGCTGCACAGCTATCTGAACCATCGAGTAGCCGTGCGACATAAACTGTAAAATCTCACGCTCTGTAGGGCTTATCATACGACTCTGACTGGTATACCAAAGATTGCTGCTGCTTTCCGTCACCTGACGTACGCCGTTCAGCGCTAAAGATAACTGTTCTTGTAAACTGTTCAGCGACGATGATTTACTTAATACGCCATCCAGTTGCGATGGCGACAGAGAGCCAATAAGACGGGCTTCCTCATCGTCGTCAGCAATGACCAGTCGACGCATACGCGGGAAATCGATCGCCAGTTCCGTCAGGCACGCCAACCCGACCCGACGATCTTCTCGTATTGCAGAAAGTGAGAAAATAACCGCAGAAAAAGGCGTATTAACCATCGCTTTTTTAAATTCAAACTGATTGGAAAAGAGATGAAGCTTATAGAGACATTCAGGAACTGAATTAAATAAACTCTTAATACCAATACTACTCATTGCACACTTTTCTACCAGTGCGACATTTCTCTTAATGCTTCTTTTTTCCATTCCGTGGTATCTCCATATACTGAAGGTAAGTTCAGTTCTCTTGCTCCTTGAGAACTGTTAATCCATGCGTACATTTCGGCATTACTGTGTATAGACAAACGACGCATGGCACTGTTTTTCTGGGCACTGACGGTTTTATTACTCTTCTTCAACAACGTCGCGATTTGATTAATTCCCCAGCCTTTTCCGAGAAGCCGTAATACTTTTCGTTCCGATAGCGTAAGCACCATCGACTGACCGCCATATTCCTTCATCTCTTGCAGTGTCGGACATATCAGATCTTTACTGATTCGCTCTTCACTATGATTACCTGAACGAATGGCGTTAACCACGCTTTCGACCGGATCCTCGTCAGAAAGCAACGTCGTGCCAGGCCCCATCAATAGCTCAATGGCCGAAGGGTAGTAAGTACGGGAAACGAGAAAAACCCAATGAATTTCACTGTATTGCGTCAATAATGTACAGAACTGTTCACAAACAGCACGAGGCTGATTGCTCTCCCCCGATAAATCGACCAACACCAGATCAGAGCGACTCAACTGCAACAACGTAAGCGCTTCGATTGAACGGCAAAATGTGACCTCATGATCGGGAAAGTGACCCAGAAAGATGCCTCTTAGTCCGGCCTGGATAACGGGTATTTTACTGATAACAATTCCATTTCTGTAGCGTCCTGGCAACATACTCCCTCCATATTCACATCCTTTCTCATTCCCACCGCCATTAATAAATAAAACATATAAATAGCACAGTGAAAATAAATTTGATTAGCGATGTGAATTATTCCATTATTTTATTCTTGTGTATTGTGACTGCGGCCATACCAGAACCCACCTGGTATAAGTTCCTATTAACATTATCACATTATGTTTTATAAAAACAATTACCGCACAAGTAAATTATCCAAATTAAATGATCGACTGCTTTAATATGAATTAATTTCTTTTAATAAATTAATAATATGTTTTTGACGACATCCACTCATCTTCATTGATAAATAATAAGGGTGTCTGTCGTATCAGTAATCTCCGTATAATCATAATGCTAGCAACAGGCGGTCAGGGAATATCGTCGGTGTGCTTCACGTAAACCTTCCTCGTTGACATAACCTGATCAATGCACTGCAATGATGAATCTCAACGCAAAACGGAAGGCGACGCGGTTCACATGATCAACCGCATCGCCCTGACGTTTTTTTCAACACAAAGATTGATCCGGGCCAGAGCCAACGGACTCGCACTTCGTGTTACAAAGAAGACTTTGTCATTTTTACCCGTCTCTTCAATCAGGGCGAGTCATGCAAACAGAGCAGTTGTTACAACGAACGGTTACACGGTTATGTATTCAATGCGGGCTTTTTTTATTGCAGCACGGAGCAGAAAGCGCACTGGTTGATGAGCTCTCCACGCGTCTGGGTCTGGCGCTCGGAATGGACAGCGTAGAAAGCGCCATCTCTTCTAACGCTATCGTTCTCACCACCATTAAAGACGGTCACTGTCTGACGTCGACGCGGAAGAATCAGGATCGTGGCATTAATATGCACGTTGTCACGGAAGTTCAGCACATTGTGATTCTGGCTGAACACAAACTCCTGGACTGCCGGGGAGTCGAGAAGCGTTTTAGCCAAATCAAACCGCTGCGTTATCCGCGATGGCTGGTGGCTTTCATGGTCGGACTTTCCTGCGCCTGTTTCTGCAAACTGAATAAGGGCGGATGGGACGGCGCCGTAATCACCTTTTTCGCCAGCATGGTGGCCATGTATATCCGTCAGTTTCTGGCGCACCGACATCTCCACCCGCAAATCAACTTTTGCATTACAGCCTTTGTCGCCACAACCATCTCCGGTCTATTACTGCGTCTGGACACGTTCAGTCAAACCCCGACCATCGCGATGGCGGCCAGCGTACTGCTGCTGGTTCCGGGATTTCCGTTAATCAACTCTGTCGCAGATATGTTTAAAGGTCACATCAATACCGGGCTGGCGCGCTGGGCGATCGCCAGCCTGTTGACGCTGGCAACCTGTGTAGGTGTCGTGATGGCTTTAACGTTATGGGGGCTTCGCGGATGGGTGTGATCGAATTTATTCTTGCCCTTATGCAGGACATGATTTTGTCGGCAATCCCGGCCGTCGGGTTCGCCATGGTCTTTAACGTGCCACACCGGGCGCTGCCCTGGTGCGCCCTGCTGGGTGCGCTGGGTCACGGGTCACGGATGGCGATGATGACCGCCGGGTTTAACATTGAATGGTCGACCTTTATGGCGTCGTTGTTGGTCGGCAGCATCGGTATCCAGTGGTCGCGCTGGTATCTGGCGCACCCGAAGGTCTTCACCGTAGCGGCGGTTATCCCGATGTTCCCGGGGATCTCCGCCTACACGGCGATGATTTCCGCCGTTAAGATCGGCCATTTTGGCTACAGCGATCCTCTGATGATCACCTTGCTGACCAATTTCCTGAAAGCCTCATCCATTGTTGGCGCGCTCTCCATCGGACTTTCTGTGCCGGGGCTTTGGTTGTACCGCAAACGCCCACGCGTTTGATTCCCCCTCCTCTGGCATCACTTTGCGAATCGGAGGCGGTGACCCCGCCTCCCTGCCGCTTCTGGTCATCGGTGTGTTACTATAAAAACAGTCTCCCTTCTCGGTTGTTGTTCCGTATTGAGAAACATTATGTCTTGCAGAATTTTAACCCCGGACGTCATCGGTATTGACGCATTAGTCCACGATCACAACGCCGTGCTGGCAAAATCGGCTGGCGGCGCGGTCGCGGTATTTGCCAATAACGTGCCTGCATTTTATGCCGTCACGCCTGCCCGTCTGGCAGAATTGCTGGCGCTGGAAGAAAAACTGTCGCGCCCGGGAAGCGACATCACACTGGACGCGCAGTTTTACGAAGAACCGCAGGCCACGCCCGTTGCGGTACCGATGGGGAAATTTGCGATGTATCCTGACTGGCAGCCGGACGCCGACTTCCAGCGTCAGGCGGCATTATGGGGCATCGCGTTAAGAGAGCCGGCGACAGCGGAAGAGCTGGCGTCATTTGTGACTTACTGGCAGGCGGAAGGCAAAGTCTTTCACCATGTTCAGTGGCAGCAAAAACTGGCGCGCAGTCTCCAGATTGGCCGCTCCAGCAATGGCGGAATGCCCAAACGTGATGTGAATAGCATTAGCGAACCTGACAACCACATTCCACCGGGATTTAGAGGGTAACGATGAAAAACGTTGGCGATCTGATGAAACGTCTGCAAAAAATAATGCCGGCGAATGTAGTGCCTGCGTTTAAAACAGGCGAAGAACTGCTGGCATGGCAGAAAGAGCAGGGTGAAATTCGCGCTGCCGCGCTGGCCCGAGAAAACCGGGCGATGAAGATGCAGCGCACATTCAACCGTTCCGGCATCCGCCCGTTGCATCAAAACTGCTCTTTCGAGAACTATCGGGTCGAGTGCGACGGCCAAATGAACGCACTCAGCAAAGCCCGACAGTATGTCGAAGAGTTCGATGGCAACATCGCCAGTTTTATCTTCTCGGGCAAGCCAGGCACCGGAAAAAACCACCTTGCGGCGGCAATCTGCAACGAGCTGCTGCTGCGGGGAAAATCAGTCCTGATCATTACCGTCGCCGATATTATGTCAGCGATGAAAGAGACTTTCACGAATCGTGAAACCAGTGAAGAACAGTTGCTCAACGATCTCAGCAATGTCGATCTGCTGGTCATCGACGAAATTGGCGTACAAACCGAATCTCGCTACGAAAAAGTGATCATCAATCAGATCGTCGATCGTCGCTCATCCTCAAAACGCCCTACAGGTATGCTGACCAACAGCAATATGGAAGAGATGAGCAAATTGCTCGGCGAGCGTGTGATGGATCGTATGCGTTTGGGCAACAGTTTGTGGGTAAATTTCAACTGGGATAGCTATCGTAGCCGTGTGACCGGGAAAGAGTATTAAGACCATTCTTAATACGAGCAGCGCTATACTTTCGCTGAAAAGGCACATACGAGTTACCATTATGAAAACAACAAAACGCATTCTGCGCTGCGCGATTGCCGCCAGCGCACTCATCTCCACCAGCATTTTCGCATCATCCTGGCAGGATTCGCTCTCAAGCGCCGCCAACGAACTCACCAAAAGCACCACCTCAGGACAGAGCAGCACGTCGCTTTCCTCCCTCACCAGTCTGTTAAATGGCAGCACTGACGCGTTGAGCGCCAGCAACATGAACAACGCGGCGGGGATTTTGCAGTATTGCGCCAAACAAAAACTCGCGTCCGCGACCGATGCGGAGAACGTCAAAAATCAGGTTCTGGATAAACTGGGCCTGAGCGCAAACGAGCAAAAACAGGATACCAACTATATGGACGGTATTCAGGGTCTGCTGAACACCAAAGACGGCCAGCAGTTGAATCTGAGCAACATCGGCAGCACGCCGCTGGCGGAGCAGGTCAAAACCAAAGCCTGCGATTTGGTACTTAAGCAAGGCATGAGTTTCATTTCCTAATCGTTTCACACGCCGCGTTTTAGCGCCTGAGCCTGAAACGCGGCCTTAATCCTCTCTTTTCTCCCCTCACCCCTTGATACACGCCGGAATCACGGGAAGTGATGGCGATCAAAATATACGCTTTCTAAACCAATTCTGAATAACAACGTAATTTAATGTCACTAGAATTGCAGCAGTGTAACATCGCAATTACATTGTCTACCCCGAAAAAGATTAGCCCTCCTGATATTTAGCCGGGAGGAGCAGGCTATAACTGAGGATCGTTCGTTGTCTGAATTCCTGTCCATCGCCCTGTTTCTCGCTTCTGTGCTGATTTATGCCTGGAAAGCGGGTCGTAACACCTGGTGGTTTGCCGCCACGCTGACGGTGCTCGGTCTTTTTGTTGTCCTGAACATTACACTCTATGCCAGCGACTACTTTACCGGCGACGGCATCAACGATGCGGTGCTCTACACCTTGACCAACAGCCTGACGGGCGCAGGCGTCAGTAAATACATTCTTCCGGGCGTGGGGATTTTCCTCGCGCTGACGCTGGTATTTGGTGCGCTGGGCTGGGTTCTTCGCCGCCGTCGTCACCATCCTCATCATATGGGTTATAGTCTGCTGGCACTGCTGCTGGCACTGGGTTCGGTAGATGCCAGCCCGGCGTTTCGCCAGATTACCGAACTGGTGAAATCACAGTCCCGCGATGGCGATCCTGATTTCACGGCGTATTACAAAGAGCCGTCGAAAACGATCCCCAACCCCAAACTGAATCTGGTCTATATCTATGGCGAAAGTCTTGAGCGCACCTATTTTGACAACGATGCCTTCCCGGATCTCGCTCCGGAACTGGGCGCGCTGAAAAACGAAGGGCTAGATTTCAGTCAAACCATGCAATTGCCGGGCACGGATTACACCATTGCCGGGATGGTAGCCTCCCAGTGCGGTATTCCTCTGTTTGCCCCCTTTGAAGGCAACGCCTCGGCATCGGTTTCCAGCTTCTTCCCGCAGAATGTCTGCCTTGGCGATATCCTGAAGAACTCCGGTTACCAGAACTACTTTGTTCAGGGCGCGAACCTGCGTTTTGCCGGCAAAGATGTGTTCCTGAAATCCCACGGCTTTGATCATCTCTACGGCGCCGAAGAGTTAAAAACCGTGGTCGCGGACCCAACGTATCGTAATGACTGGGGTTTCTACGACGATACCGTGCTCGACGAAGCATGGAAAAAGTTTGAAGAACTCTCTCGCTCCGGCCAGCGTTTCTCTCTGTTTACGCTGACCGTCGACACGCATCACCCGGATGGATTTATCTCGCGCACCTGCAACCGTAAACGCTACGACTTCGACGGCAAGCCTAACCAGTCATTTAGCGCCGTCAGTTGCAGCCAGGAAAACATCGCCCAGTTTATCAATAAGATCAAAGCGTCTCCGTGGTTTAAAGACACCGTTATCGTCGTCACTTCCGATCATCTGGCGATGAACAACACCGCATGGAAGTACCTGAATAAACAAGATCGCAATAACCTGTTTTTCGTTCTGCGCGGCGACCAGCCTCAGCAAGAGACGCTGGCGGTCAAACGCAACACGATGGATAACGGCGCGACCATACTCGATATTCTCGGCGGGGATAACTTTATTGGACTCGGGCGCAGCAGTTTGTCCGGCGAATCCATGTCGCTGGTGTTCCTGAACATTAAAGAGAAAGTTCTGGCGTGGAAACCCGATATCATCCGCTTGTGGAATTTCCCCAAAGAGATGAAAACGTTCACCATCGATCAGGATAAAAACATGATTGCCTTTTCGGGCAGCCATTTCCGTTTGCCGCTGCTGCTGCGCGTTTCAGACAATCGCGTTGAACCGCTGCCGGAAAGCGAATACTCCGCCCCGCTACGCTTCCAGTTGGCGGATTTTGCCCCACGCGACAACTTTGTCTGGGTTGATCGCTGCTACAAAATGGCACAACTGTGGTCGCCGGAACTGGCGCTCTCTACCGACTGGTGTGTCTCGCAGGGTCAGTTGGGCGGGGAGCAAACCGTACAGCACGTGAACAAAGCACAGTGGAAGGGCAAGACCGCGTTTAAGAACACCCTCATCGATATGGAACGCTATAAAGGCAACGTGGATACGCTGAAAATCGTCGATAACGATATTCGCTACAAAGCGGACAGTTTCGTCTTTAACGTTGCAGGCGCGCCAGAAGAGGTGAAACAGTTCAGCGGCATCTCTCGCCCGGAATCCTGGGGGCGCTGGTCAAACGCGCAGGTGGGAGAAGAGGTCAAAATCGAGTACAAGACGCCGTTGCCCAAAAAATTCGATCTGGTGATCACCGCCAAAGCCTACGGCGCGAACGCCGATCGTCCCATTCCGGTGCGTGTGGGCAAAGAAGAACAGATCCTGCGGTTAGGTAATGATATCTCCACAACCACACTGCATTTTGACAATCCGGAAGCGGCCAGCACGCTGGTGATTACGCCACCCGACCCGCAATCCAGCAACGAGGGCAACATTTTGGGACACTCGCCACGTAAACTGGGGATCGGTATGGTGGAAATCAAAGTGGTGAATGCCGAAGGATAACCCCGTGTGGAAAGCATCGGCCCGATAAGCGTCACGCCACCGGGCCTCTCATTATCGGTGAAAAAAACAGCGCCCAACACGACTCCGGGCGCTGCATGGCAACCTTAATCCAGCGCTTTCACCGCCTGACGCATTCCCTGTACCCGTACCTTTTCCAGGCAGTCCGTCACCTGGGCGGTAAGCCCTGGCAACAGCGTTAAATCCTCGCCCCAGTGCGCGTTATCGCTGAGTACGGCATTGACCAGCTCATGCAACGTCAGATCTGTACCCACACGCGGCCACAGTTGTTGATAGCGAGTGAGCCACTGCTCGTCGTCCTGGAGTGGATACGTCTCACCTGCCCGTTCGCCACGGTAAAACGCGATCAACGCCGCAAGCGCAAACGTCAGCCGCACGGGATAAGTACCGTTCTGCCGACCAGCCAGCAACTGAGGCAAAATACGCGTGCGGAATTTCGTCATGCCGTTGAGCGCGATAGAAAGTAGCTGATGGCGGATATACGGATTCTGGAAACGCCCGGTCACCGCATCGGCAAATTCACGCAGCTCAGCAGCAGGCAGATCCAGAACCGGGATAATCTCCTGGTTAATCGCCTTTTCCACAAAGTGACGCACATCGTCATCCTGCATCGCCTCGCCGACCGTATCCAGCCCACACAGCCACGCCACCGGCACCAGTGCGGTATGCGCGCCATTGAGAATGGCGACTTTACGCTCTTTATACGGCTTGATGTCGGCGACAATGCGAATATTCAGCGAAGATTCCGTCAATTTCAGCGCGTCTGCCAGCCAGGCCGGCCCCTGGATCACAAACAGATAAAAATGCTCGGCGGTGTCGAGAAACGCATCGTGATACCCCAACTGTGCTTCCAGCGCTGGCGCCTCTTCACGCGGATAACCGGTCACGATTCTGTCCACCAACGTGGAGCAGAATGTGTTGGCTGTTTCCAGCCAGTCGAGAAACGCCGCAGACAACTGCCACTCCTGTGCATAACGCTGAATTAACGCCTTGAGCGCATCGCCGTTATAGTCGATCAGTTCGCAGGGAATGATCACCCAGCCTTTGTCTGGCGCACCGTTGAAGTGATTAAAACGCTCCAGCAACAGGCGAGTCAGTTTCGCCGGGAAACTCACCGGCGGAGCATCGTCAATACTGTCACCTGCGTGATAGCTGATCCCTGCCTCAGTGGTGTTAGAAAACACAAAGCGGATATTAGGGTTATGCGCCAGCGCCAGATACCCGGCAAAATCCTGATACGGGTTAATCTCGTTATTCACCGAGCGGATCAAACGCGCGTCGCTAACGGCCTCGCCCTGCTCGTTCAGGCCCCGTATCACCGTGGTGTACAGGCCATCCTGGGTATTGAGCGACGGCGGAAAATCAGTATTTATAGGGCGGACAAGGGTGATGCCCGCCTGCAAATCCGTCGTCTCATTAAGGACATCCAGTTGCCAGTCGACAAACGCGCGCAGAAAATTGCCTTCACCAAACTGAATCACTTTCGTCGGGTAGTTATGACCTGGAAAATTCTTTCTATTCAATGCCTTCATTACTCTATCCCTGTCAGAAAGTAATCACGCCTTTGATAAGCTCACGGTTGTTAATCACATCACTTTCGTAGATCTCCGCCAGGGTGGTGAAGGGATAGCGGTGCGTCAGCATCATCTCTGCGGTCAGCTTACCTTCCGCCATCAGACGCCCGACTTTGGCGAAATCCTCCGGCGTGGCGTTACGACTGCCCATCATGGTGGTCTCTTTCTTGTGGAACTCAGGGTCGGAAAACTGCAAGTCCCCCTTGAATAGTCCAACGAAAACAATGCTGCCACCATGGCGAATCAGGTTAACGCTATTGTTCATCGCATGCGGATTCCCCGTCGCATCAATGACTTTTAGCGCCAGGGATCCGCCGAATTGCGCACGTAACTGTGCGTCAAAATCGTCGGCAGACGGATCAATCACCGGGAGTTCCAGGCGAGAAGTCACATGCTCCCGACGGGCTGGGCTGGTATCGGCAACCACCACCTGCGCGCCGTCGGCGTTGGCAATAGCCGCCGCCCCGAGTCCTATCGGCCCTGCCCCCACAATCAGTACCTGCTCGCCTGGCGCAATCGCCGCCCGGCGTACCGCATGTGCGCTAATGGCATAAGGCTCAATCAGCGCCGCCGCCTGCGGATCAATACCGTCCGCCGCCAGCAGGTTAGTCGCAGGAACAGATAAATACTCGCTAAAGCCGCCGTCCTGATGCACGCCAATCACCGAAATTTTCTCACAGCAGTTGGTACGTCCACTGTTACACGCCGGGCATTGCTGGCAGGCCACGTAGGGAATCACGGCGACCTGTTGGCCCATTTTCAGATGCTGGATATTTTTACCTAACCCGGCAATTTCGCCACATATTTCATGGCCCAATACACGAGGATAACTGAAAAAAGGTTGATTACCTCCCCAGGCATGAATATCGGTACCGCAAATCCCTACGGATTTAATTTTGATTAATGCCTCATCCTCACCAGGAATAGGAATTTCACGTTCTTCCCAAACTAAATTTTTCGGTTCCTGGCAAATCAGCGTGTTCATCGTTGACATGATTCAGCTCTCCTGTTTTTCGTTGCATCAGATATCGATGAAAATAAAAATATCGAAGAGACAGAAAACGTAATTTGTGAATACCGACGCATAAAAATGTTTTAAATCGGGTTTTAATACGCGCCAAAAGGAGAGACCGATGAGCCGCTCGCAAAATTTACGTCACAATGTCATTAATCAGATGATCGATGATATGGCTCGCGGCCATATCCCGTCCCCACTCCCCTCGCAAAGCGCCCTGGCGGAGATGTATAACATCAGCCGTACCACGGTGCGCCATATGCTCAGTCATTTAAGCGAATGCGGCGTACTGACGCCAGTTGGCAGCGACTACGTGATCGCCCGCAAGCCCAATAATGACGACGGTTTCGCCTGCACTACAGCCTCACTGGCAGAGCAAAATCGTATTTTCGAACACGCCTTTTTCACCATGATTAACCAACGGCAGTTACGCGCAGGAGAGACTTTTTCCGAACTGCAACTGGCGCGCGCTGCCGGTGTCAGCCCGGTCGTGGTGCGGGAATATCTTTTAAAATTCGGGCGTTACAATCTGATTATCAGCGAACGGCGGGGTCTGTGGCGTATGCAACAGTTCGATCAACGCTATGCCGAACAGCTTTTCGAAATACGGGAAATGCTGGAAACCCACGCCCTGCAACACTTCCTGAATCTCCCTGTCACGGATATCCGCTGGCAGAAAGCGCGAGATTTACTCGATCGTCACCGCGCATTACGCGACACGATCAGTGACAACTATCGCATGTTTTCCCTGCTAGACCGGGACTTTCACAACCTGATTCTCAGCGCCGCCGAAAATGTCTTTTTCGATCAATCGCTGGAGATTATTTCCGTTATTTTTCACTTTCATTATCAATGGGATGAGAGCGATCTCAAGCAAAGAAATATCGTTGCTGTCAATGAGCATATGACGATTCTCAGCGCCCTAATCTGCCGAAACGACCTCAGCGCCACAGCGGCATTACGCCAGCACCTGCAAACCGCCCGGCAGACCATGATCCACTCCATCAACACGACGAGTAGCAAACCCAGAAGACTTTAAATACCGATTAAAAACAGCAAACCATTACCGTAGCCACAATTTCTTAATAAAAATAACCATCCATTAATAAGACATTTTAGGCTCTGATAAACATTTTAAGACAATCAATACGCATAAAAATAAATAGTTTAGAAACTCTGTAATATATCCCGAAAAACCGGGAAAGATAATAATACCCTCAGTACCCACTAAAAAAATGGAGAGTAATAATGAGTCTGATGTCTAAAAAAAGAAATACGTTACTAGCATTCGCCGTTGGCTCTATACTCGCCACTGTCTCTTTTAGCAATTCCGCATTAGCCGCTGCCGAATATACGTTAAAAGTTGCCTACGAAAACAACCCAGGAGAACCTTTTGATAAGGCGATCCGTGAATGGGCACGCTTATTTAATGAACAAACCGGTGGTAAAGGTGAGCTTGTTGTTTATCCCAGTTCACAATTAGGCTCGAAAAAAGATGTCATTGAACAAATGAAACTGGGTAGTCCACTGATTACCCTCGCTGATGGCGCATTCTTCTCTGACTATGTGCCTGATTTTGGCATTATGTTTGGTCCTTACGTTGGCAACAGCTATAAGGACATTTTCAAACTCAACCAGTCAGACTGGTACAAGGATCTGGAAAACAAACTGGATGCTAAAGGCCTGCACATCGTCTCTAAAGACTGGCTGTATGGTACGCGTCATATGCTGACCACCAAAATGGTCACCAAACCAGAAGATCTGAAAGGCCTCAAAATTCGCGTTCCGAACAACCGCATTCAAATTGAAGGCATGAAAGCGATGGGCGCAACCCCGACGCCACTTCCTCTCGCTGAAGTCTACACCTCGCTGAACCTGAAAGTTATTGATGGCGCGGAAAACCCGATTCCGGTGTTGTACGGACAAAAACATCATGAAGCGGCTAAATTCCTGATCCTCACCGGCCATGTCGAAAACGTGACTAACCTGGTGATGGGAAGCAATACCTACAAAAAACTGCCGCCAGAAATTCAGACCGCCCTGGTGAACTCCGGCGATCAAGCAGGGAAATACTTGACTGAGCTCGTTCAAAAGGAAGAACAAGAGCTGATTGAGAAGATGAAGGCAGAAGGTGTCACCGTCGTCGAAGTTGATCGCAATCTGTTCCGCGAAGCGTCAAAACCGTTCTACACAAAATTCCCGGAATGGACGCCAGGATTGTATGAAAAAACACAGGAAATCATTGCACAGTAACGGAACAATCGCGCAGCACATTGCCTGCGCGTTTTCCTCTCTCTGAAAAAGTATCGCCGTATAGGTATGACTATGTTTCGGTTTCTCAATAAATTCAGCGATATTCTGGCCTGCCTGATGGCAGGTGGGATTGTGCTCATTACGGTAGCGGCCGTACTGATGCGCTGGCTGCTTAACGCCCCACTGATCTGGGGTGAGGAAGCGCTGATCATCTGTTACATCTGGTTGATTATGCTTGGTGCGGCCTCAGCAATGGGCCATCGTATGCACGTCAGTATTGATGCCTTCACCTCCATGCTGCCGGAAAACTGGCGTCTATCCTGCGCCATCATCACCCATATGATTTCCATTGTCTCACTGTCAACATTTGGCTATCTCGGCTATGAGCTTTCACTCATCGCCGTCGATAAAATCACCCCCATTCTTGGGGTTTCCTATCTGTACATCGATTTTGCTGTGCCGACAGGCGCTGGGATCATGGTGATGTTTTGCCTGCAACACCTCTGGCAAGACATTCAAAAACTGAAACGCAGGGAGGTCGTATGTCAGTAGCGATCGCGTGTATTGTCTTATTGTTTCTGTTTATTCTGAACACGCCGATATTCATCAGCGTACTGGTCGCGATACTGACTTACTTTTATATGGCGGGCGACATTTCGCCGCTGATCGCTGTGCAACGTATTATTGGCGCGGGCGAAAACGTCACGTTACTGGCAATTCCGTTCTTCATCCTGCTCGGTAACTTGCTGAATTACACCGGTATTACGCACCGTATGCTGCGATTTACCGGGGTGCTCTCTGGCCACTATCCGGGCGGGCTAGCCCAGTCCAACGTTCTGCTCAGTACCATGATGGGAGGCCTGTCGGCATCTAACCTGGCTGACTGTGCGATGTTGTCAAAAATGCTGGTGCCGGAAATGACCAAACTCGGCTACAGCAAAAGTTTCTCTACCGCCGTCACCGCGGCCGGGTCGCTTATCACGCCAATCATTCCCCCGGGAATCGCCCTGATCATTTACGGTTTTGTCGCCGATGTCTCCATCGGAAAAATGTTTATGGCTGCGATCATTCCGGGACTGTTGTGCTGCGTCGCGCTGATGTTCACTATCTATTTAATCGCGAAAAAACGTGGTTATCGCCCTGCCAGAGCCCATGGCCCGACATGCCGCGAGCTTTGGGAAACGGGTAAAGGTGCCACCTCGGCATTAATTTTGATTCTGGTGATTATCGGCGGGATCCGCTTTGGGATTTTCACCCCGACGGAAGCAGGCGCCATTGCCGCAGTGTTTGTGATTATTATCGGAACCGTTTTCTATCGTGAAATGACGCTGAAAGATATCGCGGCATCGTTACTGGAAACGGCACGCTCAACGGCAAGCGTCATGCTCATCATCATGACCTGCTCGGCGCTGGCATGGGTATTAACGAACGAACAGATTGCGCAGGATCTGGCCGTGGTGATGACAGGATTCTCTGATAATCCTTACATGTTCCTGCTGATCGTGAACCTGGTTCTGTTGTTTCTGGGGATGTTTATTGAAGGAAACGCCGCCATCATCGTACTGGTTCCGCTATTAATGCCAACAGTACGTTTGCTGGGTATCGATCCGATTCACTTCGGTGTGATGATGATCCTGAACCTGGCCATCGGTTGCCTGACGCCACCCATGGGAACGGTGATGTTCGTCGCGACGTCGATTACCGGAACAAAAATTTCTGATTTCCTGCGTGAAGTGTTACCGCTATTAGCGGCGCTGATCGTCGTGTTGCTGATGGTGACGTTTATTCCGGCCCTGACAACCTTCCTGCCCGCGCTGTAAAAATGTGTCGCGCCCTGCTCAACAGGGCGCGACAACACACGATTAAAACGTTTCCCAGTTCTCACCGGTATCGGTAGCTGCGGCTTTACGCGGCGGTACCGGCGCAGAAACGCTTTTCGCGGCGACAACATCACGAGAACGCTGTTGCTCCTGCTGGATACGGAATACGGCGACCGCCTGAGTCAGACGGCTGGCCTGTTCCTCCAGCGCAGCAGCCGCAGCGGCGGACTCTTCCACCAGCGAGGCGTTCTGCTGCGTCACACGATCCATCTCTGCGACTGCCAGACCGACCTGGTCGATACCGCGACTCTGCTCATCAGAGGCAGAAGCGATTTCGCCCATGATATCGGTCACGCGGGTGACTGCGTTAACAATCTCATCCATGGTTTCGCCCGCGCTCTCGACCAGCGTCGAACCAACATCCACGCGACTGACCGAGTCTTCAATCAGGCTCTTAATCTCACGCGCCGCCTGAGCACTGCGCTGCGCCAGGTTACGTACTTCACCGGCAACCACCGCAAAACCGCGCCCCTGCTCGCCCGCACGCGCCGCTTCTACCGCCGCGTTCAACGCCAGAATGTTAGTCTGGAAAGCAATACCGTCGATCACGCTGATAATGTCGGCAATTTTCTGCGAACTGGAGGCGATATCACGCATAGTTTGCACCACGTTATCCACCACTTTACCGCCTTTCTGCGCGGTTTCTGACGCACTCAGCGCCAGATGGCTGGCCTGACGGGCGTTCTCGGCGTTCTGTTTCACGGTGGCGGTCAGCTCTTCCATGCTGGCTGCGGTTTCCTCCAGGGAGGCGGCCTGCTGTTCAGTACGGGAAGAAAGATCGTTGTTGCCCATCGCGATTTCGCTGGCACCGCTGTAAATCGCATTAGCGCCGTTGCGCACATCGCCGACGGTACGCACCAGCTCACCCTGCATATGGCGCAGGCTTTGCGCCAGTTGGCCCATTTCGTTAGAGCCTTCCACCTCAATACGCTTCACCAGATCGCCCCCGGCGATATGACGAATACTCTCGATCAGGCGGTTCATCGGTTCGAGTAAAGAGAACTTAATACCGAACCAGACGGCGACAATCACCAACAGCACCGCGATTAATACGCTGACCAGCACCCACATCGCCTGGCTGTAAGAGCTATTATTGTCTTCGACCGCAATGTCATACAGGCGATCATTCTGCTGCATATAGGCCATATACGGTTTTTCAAAACCGTCCTGATAGCCCTGCGTCGGTTGATCAAAGAACTCGTTGATCTTACCCGAGCCCAACAACTGGATCAGTTCCGCCAACGCATTGTGATAGATATCGTAGCTACGTTTGATCTCAACAGCCGCCGCTTCGCTCTGACGCGGATCGCGCGGCAGTGCTTCGTAATCGGCCCAGTGTTTTTCCGCCTGTTTCAGGGAGGTGCTCGCAATCTGCATCAGATCGACAACGGTGGCGCCGCTGCCGATATTGTTCTGATCCATCATGTAGCGGATACCCGCCCGGTTGAGGGTATTACGTGTTTGTAGCAGCGCAACCCAACTGGAATTCAGCGTGGACTGCTGCTGGCGAATGGTCTGTAGAACGGTGAAGTTTTCTTTGTCATTTTTCAATGAGTTAAAGAACAAACCGCCCGAGGTCAGTTGTAAAAGGCCAAATATTGCCAACACCAGCAGTAAGCTGGTCACAATCTTAATTCGTTTTAACATGTTTTCTCATTCCGCTAGACAGATACTCTGGTTGTCGGCCTGGAATGAGAAAACTTTATGCAATAGCGACGTCTGTCACAGGTATTTTGTGCAAAATGCTGGCAAAAAACGCCATGACAGACTACCGCCTGATGACCTTACCTGAGCGCGCAGATGTCATCGTACAAGGTACGGGTAATGACCACGCCTTCCTGCTCTGCCTTTTCCCGCGCCACAAAACGCCGCTCGCCAGGCAAACGCGCCCCCTGACTCTGCATCGCATCAAACAGCGTTTCCGCCCGCGCCAGATGAACATGCGCCTCCTGACCCAGAAAACGGGTCGGATCAAACGCCAGGATCAGTTCGCCGCCATAAGGTAAGCCACCCGCGCCGTTATCCCAGGCCAGCGACTCCGCGCTGGTCATATCGCCAATCAACGGGCCAGCCAACAGCTCGACCATCGCCGCAAACGCCGAGCCTTTATGCCCGCCAAAGGTCAGCATCGCGCCATCCAGCACCGCCTGCGGATCGGTAGACGGCTGCCCATCGCTGTCTACCCCCCAGCCTTCGGGGATCGGTTTTCCGGCGCGTAAATGAAGCTGGATCTCTCCCCGCGCCGCCGCGCTGGTTGCCATATCAAAGATAAACGGCGGCCTTTCGCCACGCGGCCAGCCAAACGCAATAGGGTTAGTGCCAAACAGCGGGCGCGTGCCCCCGGCAGGCGCCACCCAGGCGTGACTTGGCGTACAGGCGTAACCCACCAGTCCGGCGTCTGTGAGCGGTTCAATATCGGCAAACAGCGCCGAAAAATGAACGCAGCGATTGATAGCCAGCGCCGCGATACCGCAATGCCGTGTTTTCTCAATCAATAACGGTAACGCCTGTTCAAATGCCAGCAGCGAAAACGCGCCGCCGGCATCTGCCTTCACAATCGCCGGGGCGTTATCGGTCACCACCGGCATGGCGTCTGGCGACACTTTACCTTTGCGTAAGGTGTCGACAATCCCCAACAGCCGCCATAAACCGTGGGAAGCGCAGCCATCGCGCTCCCCGTTGGTCACGTTGCGCGCCACAACAGCGGCATGCTCTTCACTGAATCCATTCCCGCGTAGCACCTGATGCGCCAGCGAGTAAGCCTCTGTTAATGAGAGGTTTACCATTGTCATTACTTTCTCCTTTACTCTTCTTCGTCTCCAGTAAAGTTAGCTTGTGGTAGACAAGTCCGCTCGCCCCAGTAGTAAATTCCCAGCGACATCACCGCAACAATCACGGTATCCCACGGATGACCAATCACCCCTGTACCGCCAAAACTGCCTAACCAGGAGAACAGCATAATCAGCGCGTAAAAACCGACCAGCCACAGCGAAGACTTCACCTGCTGCGCCAGACTGACGGTATGCACCGGCACTTTGGATTTACACAGCACATACACCACAAACATGACGATCTGCAGCCCTAACAACCACGACAGCGTTCCCCAGCCAGACCAAAAGACAATCAGCGCGGAGATAACAAACGACAGTGGGCCAATAATATGAAATGCGCGAACGCGGAACGGACGCGGCAAATCCGGCGAATTCCGGCGCAGCCCTGCCGCCGTGACCGGCGCAATGGCGTAACTGAGTACCAGCGCGGCGGAAACGACGCTGATCAACTGCTCCCACGACGGGAACGGCAGCGTCCAGAAAATCGATAAACCAAACGTCAGCCACAACGCCGGACGCGGAATACCGGACTCTTTATCAATGTGGGTAAACGCTTTAAAGAAAGTGCCCGCTTTCGCCCAACCGTAAATCACGCGCGGCGTCGCGTTCATATAAATATTGCCGGTTCCGCTCGGGGAAACAATCGCGTCACTGACCACCATAAACGCCAGCCAGCCCATCCCCAGCGTAATGGCGATATCGCGATACGGCAAAGAGAACTGCTTACTGACTTCCGCCCAGCCGCCATTCAGCATCTCCGTCGGGATACTGCCCAGAAACGCCACTTGCAGCAGCACATAGATAATCGTCGAAAGCACCACCGACAAAATCAGCGCCACCGGAATGGTTCGCTGCGGGTTTTGCACTTCACTGGCAACCGAGATAATCGGCGTTAGCCCCAGATAGGCAAAGATTATCCCGCCTGCGCTTATCGCCGCCTCGACGCCCGACATGCCAAACGGCGCAATCCCCTGCGCGTGCAGGTTTTCGGGTTTAAAGAAGGCAAACAGGGTGATCACCACCACCAGCGGTACCAGGAATTTCAGGACGCTGATGATGTTGTTCGAGCGGGCGAACGTTTTCACGCTGTAGTAGTTCAGCGCAAAGAAAAAGCAGAGCAGCAAAAATTGCACCACCCAGCCGAGCAACGTCGGGTCGCTGGAACCGGGCTGTGTCAGAGCCGGGAACCAGGCCGCGGCATACTGACGCGCCGCGACGATTTCGATGGAGATCAGGCTGGAAAACGCGATAAGCGTAATAAAACCCAGCAGATACCCCATTAGCTCGCCGTGAGAAAACACCGGGTAACGAATAATGCCCCCGGCACGCGGCAACGCCGCGCCCAGCTCACAATAAACAATGCCCAGCAGCAGCACGGCGATACCGCCGATCACCCACGAGGCGATACCGGCAGGCCCGGCAATTGAGGCGACATGGCTGGCGGCAAACAGCCAGCCAGAACCAAAAATCGCCCCCAGTCCAATAAACGTCAGATCCGTTAACGTTAGCTGCTTTTTAAATTTCCCCGACTCAACAACCCGGGTCTGAGATTGAGGTGTAGAGTGAATCGTCATGATTGTGCCCTTCAGTTAACAGAGGGGGAAATCGCTTCCCGGGTCCACTGCCCGTTCACCAGGCGCAGCAGGTTTAATGGATTGGCATCCTGCACGGCAGGCGGCAACAGCGCGCCAGGGACGTTTTGCAAACACACCGGGCGCAAAAAACGCTCGATGGCTTTGGTGCCGACCGACGTGCCGCGCGCATCGGTGGTCGCCGGCCACGGGCCGCCGTGTACCATCGCGTCACACACTTCCACGCCGGTGGGATAACCGTTAAACAGCACGCGCCCGGCTTTCTCGCCCAGCATTGGCAGCAACCGCGCCGCCAGTTGTCGGTCATCGGCTTCAGCATGCACCGTCGCGGTGAGCTGTCCCTGAATCACTCGCAGAATGGCGCACAGTTCAGCCTCATCCGCCACGCTCACTAACACCGCCAGCGGCCCGAACACTTCCTCCTGCAACAGCGGATCTTTTGCCAGCAGCAGCGAAGCAGGTGCTTTGTACAGGCGTGCCTGCGCACGTCCGACGACGTTCTCATTGCGGCCCGCAATACGTTGAATATTCGGATGGGCATCCAGCGCGCTAACGCCTTGCTGATAATGCGCAAGCGTTGTGGCATTGAGCATCACCTGCGCCGGGGCGCGCTCCACCGCCTCGACCAACGCATCAGAGAAACGGCTCTCCCCTTCTCCCTGCATCACCAGAATCAGCCCCGGCTTGGTACAAAACTGACCACTGCCCAGCGTGAACGAAGCCACCAAATCGCGTGCCAGCGTTTCGGCATTTTTCGCCAGCGCCTGAGGCAGAATCATCAGCGGATTAATGGCGGACATCTCCGCAAACACCGGAATCGGCTGCGGGCGCTGCTGCGCCAGTTGTTGCAACGCTTTCCCGCCGCGCAGAGAACCGGTAAAACCCACCGCCTGAATCGCCGGATGACTCACCAGGTCTGCGCCAATATCGGTGCCAAAAATCATATTGAAAACGCCTGCTGGCATGCCGCACGCCTCTGCCGCGCGCAATACCGCCAGTGCGGTGTATTCTGCCGTCGCCATATGACCTGGATGCGCTTTCACCACCACCGGACAACCCGCGGCCAGCGCCGCGGCGGTGTCGCCTCCGGCGGTCGAAAAGGCGAGCGGAAAATTACTGGCGCCAAAGACAGCAACCGGCCCGAGTGCCACCTGATACTGGCGCAAATCCGCACGCGGCAGCGGCTGGCGATCGGGTAACGCGGTATCAATGCGCACGCCATGCGTATCGCCGCGACGCAATACTCCGGCGAACATCCGCAACTGGCCGCTGGTACGCGCCCGCTCGCCCTGCAAACGCGCCAGAGGCAAGGCCGTTTCCTGATGCGCGATAGCAAAGAACGCCTCGCCCAGCGCGTCCAGTTCACTGGCGATAGCCTCGAGAAACCGCGCCCGTGCTTCAGGCGTGGTCTGTGAATACACTGCGAATGCCCGTTCTGCCGCCAGCGCCGCCTGTGCGGCCTCCTCGCGGGTGGCCGACAGGAAACGATAACCGGTGGCTTCGCCATCTTCGGCGCGCAGGCTGAGCAGGGTGGCATCGCCACCCCCAACACGCTGACCGGCAATAAACTGCAAACCCTGTTCAGACTGTCGTAATGTCATGTTCACTCCTGCGTTCAGAGGCCGACATCCGGCAACTGTGGACGGGTTGCCAGCGCCTGTTCAACCACCGCCACCACCTGCGCGCGGGTTTCGCCTTCCAGCGCAAGACGCGGCGGACGCGTCACCGCACTGCCACGTCCCAGCAGCTCTTCACACAGCTTGATGCACTGCACCAGATCCGGGCGCGCATCGAGATGCAGCAGCGGCATAAACCAGCGGTACAGCGCCATTGCCTCTTCGTAACGTTGCTGTTTTGCCAGACGGAACAGCGTCTCGCCCTCACGCGGGAAGGCGTTCGACATCCCGGAGATCCAGCCTTCAGCGCCCACCGCAATGCTCTCAACCACCACATCGTCCAGCCCGGCGAACAGCACAAAGCGGTCGCCTACGGCATTACGCAGATCGATAAAGCGACGGGTATCGCCGGAAGAATCTTTAAAACAGACGATGTTGTCGCAGTCGGCGAGGGTCGCCAGGATGTCTGGCGTGACATCGTTTTTGTAAATCGGCGGGTTGTTGTAAACCATAATCGGCAGGTCGGTGGCGGTCGCTACACAGCGAAAGTGAGCGGCAGTTTCATGCGGTTTTGAAGAGTAGACCAGCGCAGGCATCACCATAATGCCATCGACGCCCACCTTCTCGGCCTCTTTCGCCATCTTCTGAGCAAACGCGGTGGTGAACTCCGCCACCCCGGCAATCACCGGGATCTGGCCGCCAGCGGCGTCTTTCGCCACTTCGATAATTTGTAATTTTTCCTGAGTGGTCAGTGAGGTGTTCTCCCCCACGCTGCCGCAAACCACCAGGCCTGAAACACCATCCTTGACCAGGTTTTTCATCACCGTGTGGGTGGCGTCCAAATCCAGTGAGTAATCGCTGCGAAACTGTGTGCTGACGGCCGGAAATACGCCGCTCCAGTGAATAGCTTTTTTGCTCATTTTCGATTCCTTGTCGTCAATTTGTTAAACATTGGTGAACGAATGGTGAATATTCACTGACAGATTGACGGCTAAGGCGTTCGGCGGCTTGTGGGTTTTCCTTTGCAAGGATGACGAAATTAGCACAGTGGCGATTCTCCCCTCTTCCCTGAGGGAGGTCGCAAACGGAGGATCAGCCCGCCAGCGTCAGGCGAAAATCCCGTGGCGTGGAGCCGGTCATCGCTTTGAACTGGCGGCTAAACGCACTGTGATCGGTATAGCCGCATTGCAAGGCGATATCGGTGATGGGGGTCGTGCCGGCCAGTAATTCGGTGGCTTTTTCGAGGCGAACTTTGTGGATCATCTGACGCGGCGTCAGGTGAAAAATGCGTTTGCAGTAGCGTTCGATCTGCGCCACCGACATCCCGCTCAACACGGTCAACTCTTCCATTGCGATCGGGCGGTGGTAGTGTTTGCGGATATGATCGTCGACGATCGCCAGCCGTTGCCATGCGGGATGACGCGCCTGCGTCTCCAGCAGATCGTGGGAGATCCCGGCCATCCCGATCACCCGCCCATGGATATCGCGCAGCGCCAGCTTCTGCGTCAGGCACCAGCCTCGCTCGCGACCGTTATACAGATGCATCTCCAGCTGATCGCGCAGCGTCACGCCGTCGCGCAGAACCCGCAGATCCTGCTCGGTATAACCCTGTCCCAGCGCAGAAGGAAACACATCCGCCGAGGTTTTCCCCAGCAACGACACCACATTCTTGAACCCGCAGCGACGGGCCAGCGTCATATTGACCAGCAGGTATCTTGCCTGCACATCTTTGATAAAAAAGACCACGTTGGGAATGGCGTTGAGTAACGGCGCAATCAGCGCCATCGCATTCAACAAAGTCTGAATATTTTCCGGGCGCTGGCGGGCCAGCCCTTCGCAAATCTGGCTGAGTTCACCCACCTCCAGCCCCATTTCTTGCGCCGGGGCTTTCCCCGACACGTCATCAGAAACACAGGACATAACGCTTCCTCACAATAAGTGACGAGGGATGTTTATTAACTTTTTGTTAACTCATCAAGCGCCAGTGACGCGTTTTGCGATCCTGCCTGTGGTTTACGATTTCCCCTGTTTCACGCACTGGCGCAGGGGCGTCTTTTGGTTTACCACAGGCATAACAAAATGATTAATAAGAAATAAATATGAAGACCATGCAAAAACATGCGGATGTACTGTGCTGATTTCGTCATCTGGCGTGGTGAAAGCAGTCAAGCCGGAATGCCAGGGTTGCGCCAGCATTTAGAAACAAACTTTTAACGTTTCGGAGATCTCATGACAACGACACAGCAGGAAAGCGAACTCAGAGTGATTGACTCACATACCGGCGGCGAACCGACGCGCCTGGTGGTTGCGGGTTTTCCGGATCTCGGTAACGGCACGATGGCGCAGCGTCGGGAACGCTTTGCTAACGATTACGATGCGTGGCGCAAAGCCATCATCCTGGAGCCTCGCGGAAATGACGTACTGGTCGGCGCGCTGCTGTGCGAACCCGTCTCCCCCGAGGCCACCGCCGGGGTTATCTTTTTCAACAACGCCGGATTCCTGAATATGTGCGGTCACGGCACGATAGGGCTGATTGCTTCTCTGGCCTGGCTTGGGCGCATCAAGCCCGGCCAGCACCGCATTGAAACCCCGGTGGGTGATGTCACCGCCACTCTCCACGATGACGGCAGCGTGTCGGTCGAAAACGTGCCGTCGTATCGCTGGCGCAAACAGGTCAGCGTGGTCACGCAACACGGCACCGTCACTGGCGATATCGCCTGGGGCGGCAACTGGTTTTTCCTCGTTAACGATCATCCCTTCGATATCACGCCAGAGCAGATCCCCGCCCTCACCGAGTTTGCGTGGGCGATCCGTGAAGGACTGGAAGCGGCAGGGATCCGTGGCGAAAATGATGGCGTTATCGATCATATTGAGCTGTTTGCCAGTGACTACCGTGCCGACAGTCGCAGCTTTGTTCTCTGTCCAGGCAAAGCGTGGGACCGTTCGCCGTGCGGCACTGGCACCAGCGCCAAACTGGCGTGCCTCGCCGATGACGGCAAACTGAATCCCGGAGAAATCTGGCGACAGGCGAGCATCATCGGCAGTCAGTTTACGGCCAGTTTTACCCGCAAAGGCGCTCAGGTCATTCCGACGATCCGCGGTGAAGCGTGGGTGTGCGGCGACAACCGGTTGATCCTCAATGCGGACGATCCTTTCCGCTGGGGGATAACCCTGTGACAGAAAGCGACGTCATTGTCATCGGTGCCGGGATCATTGGCGCAGCCTGTGCCTGGCAACTGGCGAAGCGCGGGCAACGCGTCACCCTTATCGACGACGGGCACGCTGGGGCAACCGCCGCCGGAATGGGGCATCTGGTCTGTATGGATGACGATCCCGCCGAACTGGCGCTGTCGGCCTGGTCGCTGGCGCGCTGGCGGGAACTCACGTCACGAATGCCGCAAACCTGCGCCTGGCGCGGCTGCGGAACCTTATGGCTGGCGGAAAACGATCAAGAACTGGCTCTCGCCGGGGAAAAACAACAGCGCATGGCAGCGTACCAGGTCGCCAGCGAAATGCAGACCCGTGCGCAGGTTGCCGCGCGTGAACCGCTGCTGACGCCGAATCTGGCGGGCGGTTTATGGGTGCCGGGCGACGGCATTGTTTACGCCCCAACGTGGCGCGCTGGTTTATTGACGATGCGGCGCAGGCCATCACCTGTGTCAACGAAGGGGCCGTTTCAATCGATGCGCCCCAGGTGGTGCTGGAAAGCGGGAAACGTCTGCGGGCGCGCGCGATTGTGGTCGCCTGCGGCCTGGGCGCCAACGCGCTGTTGCAGGAAAACTGGCTGCGCCCCAAAAAAGGCCAACTGGCGATTACCGACCGTTACGGCGCAACGCTCAACCATCAACTGGTGGAACTGGGCTACGGCGCCAGCGCCCACGCCGGGGGAACGTCGGTGGCGTTTAATGTCCAGCCGCGCCCGACCGGACAATGGCTGATTGGTTCTTCACGCCAGTTCGACACCCTCGATCGTGAGCTGGATCTGCCGCTGCTGGCGATGATGCTCAAGCGCGCGCACCATTTCTTACCGGCCATCGCCAGTCTGAACATCATCCGTTGCTGGAGCGGTTTTCGCGCCGCCTCCGAAGACGGCAATCCGCTTATCGGCCCGCACCCTTCTCGCCCCGGCGTCTGGCTGGCGCTCGGTCATGAGGGGCTGGGCGTGACCACCGCCCCGGCGACCGCCGAGCTTCTCTGTGCGCAGATCCTCGGCGAGCGACCCGCGTTCGCGCCGGACGCCTGGCTGCCCGCACGCCTGATACGCCAGGAGGCCAGCGCATGAAAATCATTACCCTGTTTATTGACGGCCTGCCCTGCCAGGTTCCGGCGGACATCAGCGTCGCCGCCGCGCTGGCAATGAGCGGCAGCCCCGTGACGCGCCGCTCGGTACACGACCGCCCACGCGCCCCGTTTTGCGGAATGGGCGTCTGTCAGGAGTGCCGCGTGACGGTGAATGGACGCCGGGTGCTGGCCTGCCAGACGGAATGCCAGCCGGAGATGAAAATAGAAAGGAGCTGCCATGCGCACACTGCATTGTGACATTCTGATCCTGGGCGCCGGGCCTGCCGGGCTGGCGGCCGCGCTGGCGGCAGCGCAAAGCGGCAAACAGGTGGTCATTCTGGATGATAACCCCCGACCCGGCGGGCAAATCTGGCGCGACGGGCCACAGGTCGCACTCCCGCCGCTCGCCAGACGCTACCGTGACGCCGTGGCACGCGAATCGCGGATCACGCATTTGTCCGCAGCCCGTCTGATTGCCCGTCCCTCCTCACACAGCGTGCTGTTTGAAACCGCCGAAAACTGCGGGATTGTCCACTGGCAGCGATTAATTTTATGCTGCGGCGCGCGCGAGCTCTCGCTGCCCTTTCCCGGCTGGACGCTGCCTGGCGTCACTGGCGCAGGCGGTTTACAGGCGCAGATCAAGCAGGGTTTACCGCTTAACGGCGAACGGGTGGTTATTGCCGGTAGCGGCCCGTTGCTGCTGGCGGTTGCCGATACGGTGCGCAAAGCGGGCGGCAATGTTGTTGCGATTGTGGAACAGGCACCGCGTAGTGCGCTGGTTCGCTTTGCGATGGGGTTGTGGCGCTGGCCAGACAAACTGCGCCAACTTTTTGGCATTGCGCCAGCAGGTTACACCACCGCAAGCCAGGTCACGCAGGCGCTGGGCGATGACAAACTGCGGGCGGTCACCGTGCGCCAACACGGTAAAATTCGGGAAATCGCCTGTGACCGTCTCGCCATTGGCTATGGCCTGGTGCCCAACCTTGAACCGGCGCTGATTTTTGGCTGTGCGACAGCAAACAATGCCATCACCGTGGATGCGCAGCAGCGCACCAGTCAGCCCGATATTTTCGCCGCTGGAGAGTGTACGGGGTTTGGCGGCAGCGAACTGGCGCTGGCGGAAGGGGAAGTGGCCGGGTATATCGCGGCACAGCGCCCGGACAGCGCGATCGACGCGCTCAAAAAACGCGATCGCTGGCAACGTTTTGCCGACGCGCTGAATGCCACGTTTGCCCTGCCCGACACGCTGAAAGAGGTGGTCACGCCAGAAACATTGCTCTGCCGCTGTGAAGATGTGCGCTGCGGCGACGTTGCCGGGGCGAAAAACTGGCAAACCGCAAAGCTGGCCTCACGCTGCGGTATGGGCGCCTGTCAGGGAAAAACCTGTGCCACCAGCGCCCGCTGGCTCTATCAGTGGCCGCTGCCCCAGCCACGTGAACCGCTTTCCCCCGCCAGAACCGAAACGCTGATTCATCTGGCGAACCCGGACGCGTAGTTACTCTTCTTCCCCACGTTCGGCAATATGGCGGTTGCCGAGCGCAATAAACTCGCCCAGCAGCGCCGTCAGTTGTTGCATCTTCTCTGGCGTGTATTCCGCTTCAATTTGCCGGTACGCCTCTTCCACCTGCGCCTGCGCATGTTCATACAGCGCATTTCCGGCTTTCGTCAGCGACACATACAGTTTTCGCTGGTCATTCACCGGCTTTAATCGCAACACCAGCCCATCACGTTCCATCCGCGTCAGAATGCCGGTCAGGCTCGGGCGCAAAATGCAGGTACGAAACGCCAGATCGTGGAAGTCGATAGACGGATGTTCCGCCAGTACGCGCACGATGCGCCACTGTTGTTCCGTCAGATTGTGTTGCTTCACGATGGGCCGAAAGTAAGACATTGCCGCTTCCCGTGCCTGCAACAGTGCAATGGTTAAAGAGTCATGCATGGTCTTCCCCTGGAAAAATCATTAACAGATAAACAATTCGTTATTGATGTTTTTATAAACAAGATGTTTTAGGCGAAAAAGTCTAACAGAAACCACACCATTTTCTTAATCACATGATAAGTATAAACATTAAATTTCATATGTAAATTTATTGTTATTATCATCACAAATATTTCACTTCCATTTGCCAAACGAGAAGCAAAAGCATACAACCAAATCATTAATATATTAATGAAATCACAGTGTGGTATTTCACCCTGAGGAGTTTGTGTATGAAAGGTACTGTTTTTGCCGTCGCGTTAAACCACCGCAGCCAGCTTGATGCCTGGCGCGACGCGTTTACGCAGGCCCCGTATAAAGCACCGCCGAAGACGGCTGTCTGGTTTATCAAACCGCAAAACACCGTGATTCGTCACGGCGAAGCCATCCCGCATCCACAGGGCGAGAAGGTGCAAAGCGGTGCGACGGTCGCGCTGGTGGTCGGCAAAACAGCCCGTAACGTCCCGGTTGAAGCGGCGGCGAATTACATCGCCGGTTACGCACTGGCCAACGAGGTCAGCCTGCCGGAAGAGAGTTTCTACCGCCCGGCCATCAAAGCCAAATGCCGCGACGGTTTCTGCCCGCTGGGCGAAACAGTGGCGCTGAAAAACGTCGATAACCTGACGATTATCACTGAAATCAGCGGTCGCGAAGCCGATCGCTGGAACACTGCCGACCTGCAACGCAGCGCTGCCGAACTGCTCAGCGCGCTCAGCGAATTCGCCACCCTTAACCCGGGCGACGCCATCCTGGTAGGCACTCCGCAGGCACGCGTGGAAATTCGCCCCGGCGACCAGGTGCGTATTCTGGCAGAGGGTTTCCCGCCGCTGGAAAACCCGGTGGTGGACGCACGCGACATCACGGAAACCCGAACGCGGCCTGCGCTTTCGCACCCTCACGGCACCCTGTTCGCGCTGGGTCTGAACTACGCCGACCACGCCAGCGAACTGGAATTTACGCCGCCGGAAGAGCCGCTGGTGTTTATCAAAGCGCCAAACTCATTTACCGGTGACGGACAAACCTCCGTGCGCCCGAACAACGTCGAGTACATGCACTACGAGGCGGAGCTGGTGGTGGTGATTGGCAAAACGGCGCGCAACGTCGCCGAAGCCGACGCGATGGACTATGTGGCGGGCTATACGATTTGCAACGACTACGCCATCCGTGACTACCTGGAAAACTACTACCGCCCCAACCTGAGGGTGAAAAGCCGCGACGGTCTGACCCCGATTGCGCCGTGGATCGTTGATAAAGCAGCCATCCCGGATCCGCACAACTTAGCCCTGCGCACCTTCGTCAACGGCGAATTGCGCCAGCAGGGCACCACTGCCGATCTTATCTTCAACATCCCGTTTTTGATCGCTTACCTGAGCGAATTTATGACACTGCAACCGGGCGACATGATCGCCACCGGCACGCCAAAAGGGCTGTCCGACGTGGTGCCGGGCGATGAAGTCGTCGTGGAAGTGGAAGGCGTGGGCCGCCTGGTCAACCGAATTGTGAGTGAGGAAAGCGCGAAATGAAAAAAATAAACCATTGGATCAACGGCAAAAATGTGGCGGGTACCGACTACTTCCACACCACCAATCCGGCCAGCGGGGAAGTACTGGCGGAAGTGGCTTCCGGCGGTGAAGCGGAGATTAACCAGGCGGTAGCGGCGGCGAAAGAAGCGTTCCCGAAATGGGCCAACCTGCCGATGAAAGAGCGCGCGCGCCTGATGCGCCGCCTCGGTGACCTGATCGACCAGAACGTGCCAGAGATCGCGGCGATGGAAACCGCCGACACCGGTCTGCCTATCCATCAGACCAAAAACGTCCTGATCCCACGCGCCTCTCACAACTTCGAATTTTTCGCCGAAGTCTGCCAGCAGATGAACGGCAAGACCTATCCGGTCGACGACAAGATGCTCAACTACACGCTGGTGCAGCCGGTGGGCGTTTGTGCGCTGGTGTCGCCGTGGAACGTGCCGTTTATGACCGCCACCTGGAAAGTCGCGCCGTGTCTGGCGCTGGGCAACACGGCGGTGCTGAAGATGTCTGAACTCTCGCCGCTGACCGCTGACCGTCTGGGCGAACTGGCGCTGGAAGCGGGCATTCCGGCGGGCGTGCTGAACGTGGTGCAGGGCTACGGCGCGACTGCGGGCGACGCGCTGGTGCGTCATCACGACGTGCGGGCGGTTTCGTTTACCGGCGGCACCGCCACCGGGCGCAACATCATGAAAAACGCCGGGCTGAAGAAATATTCAATGGAACTGGGCGGCAAATCGCCGGTGCTGATTTTTGAAGACGCCGACATCGAGCGCGCGCTGGACGCCGCGCTGTTCACCATCTTCTCAATCAACGGCGAGCGTTGCACCGCGGGCTCGCGCATCTTTATTCAGCAGAGCATCTACCCGGAATTCGTCAAACGCTTTGCCGAACGCGCCAACCGCCTGCGCGTAGGCGATCCGAACGATCCGAACACTCAGGTCGGCGCGCTGATTAGCCAGCAGCACTGGGAAAAAGTCTCCGGCTATATTCGCCTCGGCATTGAAGAAGGGGCAACTCTGCTGGCGGGCGGCCCGGACAAACCGACCGATCTGCCTGCTCATCTGAGAAACGGCAACTTCCTGCGCCCAACGGTGCTGGCAGACGTCGACAACCGGATGCGCGTGTCCCAGGAAGAGATCTTCGGGCCGGTCGCCTGCCTGATGCCGTTCAAAGACGAGGCGGAAGGTCTGCGTCTGGCCAACGACGTGGAATACGGCCTTGCGTCTTACATCTGGACTCAGGACGTCAGCAAAGTGCTGCGTCTGGCGCGCAATATCGAAGCGGGCATGGTGTTTGTGAATACCCAGAACGTACGCGATCTGCGCCAGCCGTTTGGCGGCGTCAAAGCCTCCGGCACCGGACGTGAAGGCGGGGAATACAGCTTTGAGGTGTTCGCCGAAATGAAGAACGTCTGCATTTCTATGGGCGACCATCCGATCCCGAAATGGGGAGTCTGATATGGGCACATTAGCGTTAGCCGCAAAAATCACCCACGTCCCGTCGATGTACCTGTCTGAGCTGCCGGGGAAAAACCACGGCTGCCGCCAGGCGGCGATTGACGGACACAAAGAGATCAGCCATCGCTGCCGCGAAATGGGCGTCGACACCATTATCGTGTTCGACACCCACTGGCTGGTGAACAGCGCCTACCACATCAACTGCGCGGACCATTTTTCCGGCATTTATACCAGTAACGAACTGCCGCATTTTATCCGCGACATGACCTACGACTACGACGGCAACCCGGAGCTGGGTCAGTTGATTGCCGACGAAGCGGTAAAGCTGGGCGTGCGGGCGAAAGCGCACAACATTCCGAGCCTCAAACTGGAGTACGGCACGCTGGTGCCGATGCGCTACATGAACAGCGACAAGCAGTTCAAAGTGGTGTCGATTTCCGCCTTTTGTACCGTTCATGACTTTGCCGACAGCCGCAAGCTTGGCGAGGCGATCGTCAGCGCGATTGAAAAATACGACGGCACCGTGGCGGTGCTCGCCAGCGGCTCGTTGTCGCACCGTTTCATCGACGACCAGCGCGCGGAAGAAGGGATGAACAGCTACACCCGCGAGTTTGATCGTCAGATGGACGAACGGGTGGTCAAGCTGTGGCGCGAAGGGAAGTTTAAAGAATTTTGCAGCATGTTGCCGGAGTACGCCGACTACTGCTACGGCGAAGGCAACATGCACGACACGGTGATGCTGCTGGGGATGCTCGGCTGGGACAAATACGACGGCAAGGTGGAGTTCCTCACCGAATTATTCGCCAGTTCCGGCACCGGCCAGGTCAACGCCGTTTTCCCGCTGCCCGCCTGAGGAGAAATTATGCCGCACTTTATTGCTGAATGTACCGACAACATCCGTGAACAGGCCGACTTGCCGGGGCTGTTCGCCAAAGTTAACGCCGCGCTTGCCGCCACCGGTATTTTCCCGCTCGGCGGTATCCGCAGCCGCGCACACTGGCTGGATACCTGGCAGATGGCCGACGGTCAACACGACTACGCGTTTGTGCATATGACGCTGAAAATCGGCACCGGGCGCAGTCTGGAGAGCCGTCAGGAAGTGGGCGAGATGCTGTTTGCGCTGATTAAAACCCATTTCGCCGACCTGATGGCAAACCGCTATCTGGCGCTGTCGTTTGAACTCGACGAGCTGCATCCGACGCTGAATTACAAACAAAACAATGTGCACGCGTTATTTAAGTAACGCGCTTTTTGCCCGGTGGCGCTGCGCTTACCGGGCCTACAACAGCACAAAACCGTAAACCGGATAAGGCGCAGCACCGAACCGTCGGCCGGATAAGCGAAGCCGCCATCCGGCAACAGCAGCACAAAGGAAACTATCATGCTCGATAAACACACCCATACCCTGATTGCGCAGCGCCTGCATCAGGCGGAACAATCCCGCGAGCAGATCCGCCAGATCTCGCTGGATTATCCGGCGATCACCATCGACGACGCCTACGCCGTTCAACGCGAATGGGTCAGCCTGAAAATCGCCGAAGGACGCGTGCTGAAAGGCCACAAAATCGGCCTGACCTCAAAAGCGATGCAGGCCAGCTCGCAGATAAGCGAACCGGACTACGGCGCGTTACTCGACGACATGTTTTTCCATGACGGCAGCGATATCCCAACCGATCGCTTTATCGTCCCACGCATTGAAGTCGAGCTGGCTTTCGTACTGGCAAAACCGCTGCGCGGCCCGAACTGCACCCTGTTCGACGTCTACAACGCGACAGATTACGTGATCCCGGCGCTGGAGCTGATCGACGCCCGCTGTCACAACATCGACCCGGAAACGCAGCGCCCGCGCAAAGTGTTCGACACCATCTCGGATAACGCCGCCAATGCCGGGGTGATCCTCGGCGGACGTCCGATCAAACCCGACGCGCTGGATCTGCGCTGGATCTCCGCCCTGCTCTATCGCAACGGCGTGATCGAAGAGACGGGCGTTGCAGCAGGTGTTCTGAATCATCCGGCCAACGGCGTGGCATGGCTGGCGAACAAGCTGGCGCCTTACGACGTACAGCTGGAGCCAGGGCAGGTCATTCTCGGTGGCTCGTTCACTCGCCCGGTCACAGCCAGCAAAGGCGATACCTTCCATGTGGACTACGGCAACATGGGTTCGATTAGCTGCCGCTTTGTATAAGGAGACGACCATGCAAAATGTATTCAAAGCAGCTCTGAAAGCGGGCCGTCCGCAAATCGGCCTGTGGCTGGGACTGTGCAGCAACTACAGCGCGGAGTTGCTGGCGGGTGCGGGTTTCGACTGGCTGCTTATCGACGGTGAACATGCGCCGAATAACGTGCAAACGGTGCTGACGCAACTGCAGGCGATTGCCCCCTACGCCAGCCAGCCGATCGTTCGCCCGTCGTGGAACGATCCGGTGCAGATCAAACAGTTGCTGGACGTCGGCACGCAAACGCTGCTCGTTCCGATGGTACAAAACGCCGATGAAGCCCGTCTGGCAGTGAGCGCGACACGCTATCCCCCCGCCGGTATTCGCGGTGTCGGCAGCGCTCTGGCGCGGGCCTCTCGCTGGAATCGCATCCCGGATTATCTGCAAAAAGCGAACGATGAAATGTGCGTGCTGGTGCAGATCGAAACCCGCGAAGCGCTGAAGAATTTGCCACAGATTCTGGACGTTGAAGGGGTCGATGGGGTGTTTATCGGCCCGGCGGATCTGAGCGCCGATATGGGCTTTGCCGGTAATCCGCAGCACCCGGACGTGCAGGCCGCCATTGAGCACGCCATTGCGCAGATTCGGGCAGCGGGTAAAGCACCGGGCATTCTGATGGCCAATGAACAACTGGCGAAACGCTATCTTGAACTCGGCGCGCTGTTTGTCGCCGTCGGCGTCGACACCACCCTGCTCGCCCGCGCCGCCGAAGCGCTGGCCGCACGGTTTGGCGTCCACACTGATGCCAAACCGGCAGCACCCGGCGTGTATTAACGCCGGATGGCGCTGCGCTTATCCGGCCTACAACGCATCCCGCTGGCCGGATAGGGCACGAACCGTAGGCCGGATAAGGCATCGCCGCCATCCGGCAGACAGCAGTAGTGAACCGTAGGCCGGATAAGGCATCGCCGCCATCCGGCAGACAGCAGTACCGAACCGTAGGCCGGATAAGGCATCGCCGCCATCCGGCAGACAGCAGTAACGAACCGTAGGCCGGATAAGGCATCACCGCCATCCGGCAAACAGCAGTAGTGAACCGTAGGCCGGATAAGGCATCGCCGCCATCCGGCAGACAGCAGTACCGAACCGTAGGCCGGATAAGGCATCGCCGCCATCCGGCAGACAGCAGTACCGAACCGTAGGCCGGATAAGGCATCGCCGCCATCCGGCAGACAGCAGTACCAAAACACAGGTCGGATAAGGCGTTAGCCCTCCTCCGGCATAATCCATGTCGTACCCTACAAAATTCCCATTAGAGGAAAAAAAATGAGCGACACCTCATCTGCAATCCCTGAGAAGCAAAACCCTGCCAGTCAGCATAAACAACTGACGGTGCAGCAACAGTCGGTGATCAACAAACTGTTTCGCCGCCTGATCGTGTTTCTGTTCGTGCTGTTTATTTTTTCATTCCTCGATCGCATCAACATTGGCTTTGCCGGATTAACAATGGGCCGCGATCTGGGGCTAAACGCCACCATGTTTGGCCTGGCGACCACCCTGTTTTACGCCGCGTACGTTATTTTCGGTATTCCCAGCAACATCATGCTCAGCATCGTCGGCGCTCGCCGCTGGATTGCGACCATTATGGTGTTGTGGGGAATTGCCTCCACCGCGACCCTGTTTGCCACCGGGCCGAACAGCCTGTACATCCTGCGTATTCTGGTCGGCATCACCGAGGCCGGTTTTTTACCGGGCATTCTGCTCTATTTAACCTACTGGTTTCCGGCGTTTTTCCGCGCCCGCGCCAACGCCCTGTTTATGATAGCCATGCCCGTCACCACCGCGCTCGGCTCGATTGTCTCCGGCTATATTCTGGCGATGGACGGCCTGTTTGATCTTCGCGGCTGGCAGTGGTTATTCCTGCTGGAAGGGTTCCCGTCGGTTCTGCTGGGCGTCCTGGTCTGGTTCTGGCTGGATGACTCCCCGTCGAAGGCCAAATGGCTCACCGCAGAAGACAAAAAATGTCTGCAAGAGATGATGGACAACGACCGTCTGACGCTGGTGCAGCCGGAAGGCGCTGTCAGTCATCACGCCATGCAGCAACGCAGTCTGTGGCGCGAAATCTTCACCCCGATTGTGATGATGTATACGCTGGCGTACTTCTGCCTGACCAATACCCTCAGCGCGATTGGCATCTGGACGCCGCAGATCCTGCAAAGTTTTAATCAGGGCAGCAGCAACATTACTATCGGGCTGCTGGCCGCCATTCCGCAGGTGTGTACCATTTTCGGGATGATCTTCTGGAGCCGCCATTCGGACAGCCGTCAGGAGCGTAAGCACCACACCGCCCTGCCGTATCTCTTCGCCGCCGCGGGCTGGCTGCTGGCCTCCGCTACCGGCAACAATCTGCTCCAGATGCTGGGGATCGTCATGGCCTCGACCGGATCGTTCTGCGCGATGGCTATTTTCTGGACCACGCCGGATCAGTCGATCAGCCTGCGGGCGAGAGCGATCGGGATTGCGGTAATCAACGCGACGGGCAATATTGGATCGGCGCTCAGCCCCTTTATGATCGGCTGGCTGAAAGATGTCACCGGCAGCTTTAACAGCGGATTGTGGTTTGTCGCCTCGCTGCTGGTTGTCGGCGCCGTCATTGTCTGGTTAATTCCCATGCAGTCATCGCGCCCACGCGCCACCCCGTAAGGAGCGAGTATGTGCCAGAGTTCGATCGCCAATATCGACATCAGCAAAGAGTATGACGAAAGCCTCGGCAGCGACGATGTGCATTACCAGTCATTCGCCCGCATGGCGGCGTTTTTTGGCCGGGATATGCAGGCGCATCGCCACGACCAGTTTTTTCAGATGCACTTTCTTGATACCGGGCAGATCGAACTCCAGCTCGACGATCACCGCTATTCGGTGCAGGCGCCGCTGTTTGTCCTGACGCCGCCCTCCGTACCGCATGCGTTTATTACCGAATCAGACAGCGACGGTCACGTACTCACGGTGCGGGAAGCGCTGATCTGGCCGCTGTTAGAAGTGCTTTACCCCGGCACGCGGGAGACATTCGGCCTGCCGGGGATTTGCCTTTCGCTGGCAGACAAACCGGACGAACTCGCAGCGCTGGCCCATTACTGGCGGCTGATTGAGCGGGAATCGACGGAACAACTGCCGGGGTGCGAACACACGCTGGTTCTGTTGGCGCAGGCGGTCTTCACCCTGCTGCTGCGTAACGCCAAACTTGATGACCATGCGGCAAGCGGGATGCGCGGCGAACTGAAGCTGTTCCAGCGTTTCACCCAGATGATCGACACCCACTTCCACCAGCACTGGAGCGTACCGGACTACGCCCGTGAGCTGCATCTCACGGAGTCCCGCCTGACCGATATCTGTCGCCGCTTCGCCAACCGCCCCCCTAAACGCCTGATCTTCGACCGGCAACTGCGCGAGGCCAAACGGCTGCTGCTCTTTTCTGACAGCGCGGTCAATGAGATAGCCTGGCAACTGGGGTTTAAAGATCCCGCCTATTTTGCCCGCTTCTTTAACCGATTGGTGGGATGTTCGCCGAGTGCGTACCGGGCGAGTAAAGTACCGGTATCGTGAATTTTCCCTCACCGCAGGGCGGGTAAGCGCAGCGCCGCCCGCCAAAAAGCCGCCTGGATCACAAAACGCAATCCCGTCTGAAAAGTACCCGCCGTTGTCGCAATCGTCCCTTCACGCCGTCGCCTTATCACGCTTCAATTGAACAACAAAAACAAAACATAAATTTAACATTAAAGCCTAAGACGCCCGCTGGCGCAGGCTTTCCATCCGATACGAAAAGAGAGTCTGACTATGAAACCTGAAGATTTCCGCGCTGACGCCAAACGCCCCTTAACCGGTGAAGAGTACTTAAAAAGTCTACAGGACGGCCGCGAGATCTACATCTACGGTGAACGCGTGAAAGACGTCACCACCCATCCGGCGTTTCGCAACGCGGCGGCGTCTGTTGCCCAACTCTACGACGCATTGCACAAACCGGAGATGCAAGACGCCCTCTGCTGGGGCACCGACACCGGCAGCGGCGGCTACACCCACAAATTCTTCCGCGTGGCGAAAAGCGCCAACGACCTGCGCCAGCAGCGTGACGCCATCGCGGAGTGGTCCCGTCTGAGCTACGGCTGGATGGGACGTACGCCGGATTATAAAGCCGCGTTTGGCTGCGCGCTGGGGGCGAATCCGGCGTTTTACGGTCAGTTTGAGCAGAACGCCCGCAACTGGTACACCCGCATTCAGGAAACCGGACTCTACTTTAACCACGCCATCGTCAACCCGCCGATCGACCGCCACAAACCGGCCGACGAAGTGAAAGACGTCTACATCAAACTGGAAAAAGAGACTGACGCCGGGATCATCGTCAGCGGCGCAAAAGTGGTGGCAACCAACTCAGCGCTGACCCACTACAACATGATCGGCTTTGGCTCTGCGCAGGTGATGGGGGAAAACCCGGACTTCGCGCTGATGTTCGTCGCCCCAATGGACGCCGACGGCGTGAAACTGATTTCCCGCGCCTCTTATGAATTGGTGGCAGGCGCGACCGGTTCTCCGTATGACTACCCGCTCTCCAGCCGTTTTGACGAGAACGATGCCATTCTGGTGATGGATAAAGTGCTCATTCCGTGGGAAAACGTGCTTATCTACCGCGATTTTGATCGCTGCCGTCGCTGGACGATGGAAGGCGGTTTCGCCCGCATGTATCCGTTGCAGGCGTGTGTGCGTCTGGCGGTCAAACTCGACTTTATCACCGCGTTGCTGAAAAAATCGCTCGAATGTACCGGCACCGCGGAGTTCCGCGGCGTGCAGGCCGATCTCGGGGAAGTCGTGGCCTGGCGTAACATGTTCTGGGCGCTGAGCGACTCCATGTGTTCTGAGGCGACGCCGTGGGTCAACGGTGCCTGGCTGCCGGATCACGCGGCGCTGCAAACCTACCGCGTGATGGCGCCGATGGCCTATGCAAAGATCAAAAACATTATTGAGCGTAACGTCACCAGCGGTCTGATCTATCTGCCTTCCAGCGCGCGTGATCTGAATAATCCACAGATCGATCAGTATCTGGCAAAATACGTGCGCGGCTCCAACGGAATGGATCACGTTGAACGCATTAAGATTTTAAAACTAATGTGGGACGCCATCGGCAGCGAATTTGGTGGACGCCACGAGTTATATGAAATCAACTACTCCGGTAGCCAGGACGAGATCCGCCTGCAGTGTCTGCGTCAGGCGCAGACCTCCGGCAACATGGACAAAATGATGGCGATGGTTGACCGCTGCCTGTCTGAGTACGACCAGAACGGCTGGACGGTGCCACACCTGCACAACAACAACGATATCAACCTGCTGGATACGCTGCTGAAATAACGCAGTCGGAGGTCAAAATGCAATTAGATGAACAACGTCTGCGTTTTCGTGATGCGATGGCTAGCCTGTCAGCGGCGGTCAATATTGTGACCACCGAAGGCGACGGCGGACGCTGCGGGATCACCGCGACCGCCGTGTGCTCGGTGACCGATACGCCCCCGTCGGTGATGGTCTGCCTTAACGCCAACAGCGCCATGAATCCGGTGTTTCAGGACAACGGTAAGCTGTGCGTCAACGTGCTGAACCACGAGCAGGAACTGATGGCGCGCCACTTCGCTGGCATGACCGGAATGGCGATGGAAGAACGTTTCAACCTTTCCTGCTGGCAAAAAGGGCCGCTGGCGCAACCGGTGCTGAAAGGCGCGCTGGCCAGCCTCGAAGGGGAGATCCGCGATGTGCAGGCGATTGGCACGCATCTGGTTTATCTGGTTGAGATCAAAAATATTATCCTGGGCGAGGACGGTCACGGTCTAATCTACTTCAAGCGTCGTTTCCATCCGGTAATGACGGAAATGGAAACCACCGTCTAACCCCATAAAGCCCACGGGCGGCCGCGCTGCCGCCCGCTTTCATTGTGACCTAAGTCACACAATCTCCGCCGCTTACGCCTTCTCTTTACCGCTCGCTGACACTCCTGACCGCTTACGCTGACATATAACCACTCGCCTATTTACCTTACTTTACGCGCGCGTTTCTCTGGCAAGATCGTCGCCAGCATAACAGTCATATACCTCCTCAAACACACACTTGAACCCAAACGGCTTCGGCCAATTATTAATCTAAAGAAACCAGGTTTTACTATGGATACCAAAAAGATATTCAAGCACATACCCTGGGTGATTCTCGGAATCATCGGGGCGCTCTGCCTCTCGGTAGTGGCATTACGTCGGGGCGAGCACATCAGCGCCCTGTGGATTGTGGCCGCTTCCGTCTCTGTATATCTGGTAGCGTACCGCTACTACAGCCTGTACATCGCTCAAAAGGTGATGAAACTTGACCCGACGCGTTCAACGCCTGCGGTCATCAATAACGACGGCCTGAACTACGTGCCGACCAACCGCTACGTGTTGTTCGGTCACCACTTCGCCGCCATCGCCGGTGCGGGTCCGCTGGTAGGGCCTGTACTGGCCGCCCAGATGGGTTATCTGCCGGGTACGCTGTGGCTGCTGGCAGGTGTGGTACTGGCCGGTGCGGTACAGGACTTCATGGTACTGTTCATCTCGACCCGCCGTAACGGCGCATCTCTCGGTGAGATGATCAAAGGTGAGATGGGCCGCGTGCCGGGTACCATTGCGCTGTTCGGCTGCTTCTTAATCATGATCATCATCCTCGCGGTACTGGCGTTGATCGTGGTAAAAGCGCTGGCCGAAAGCCCGTGGGGCGTGTTCACCGTGTGCTCTACTGTGCCTATCGCGCTGTTCATGGGGATCTACATGCGATTCCTGCGTCCGGGTCGTGTGGGCGAAGTGTCGGTGATTGGTATCGTTCTGCTGGTTGCCTCTATTTACTTCGGCGGCGTGATTGCCCACGACCCGTACTGGGGCCCGGCGCTGACCTTTAAAGACACCACCATTACCTTCGCACTGATCGGCTACGCGTTTATCTCCGCGCTGCTGCCGGTATGGCTGATTCTGGCCCCGCGTGACTACCTGGCAACGTTCCTGAAAATCGGTGTTATCGTCGGTCTGGCGATCGGTATCGTTATCATCAACCCGGAACTGAAAATGCCTGCCATAACCCAGTACATTGACGGTACCGGGCCACTGTGGAAAGGCGCGCTGTTCCCGTTCCTGTTTATCACCATCGCCTGTGGTGCCGTCTCTGGCTTCCACGCGCTGATTGCTTCCGGCACCACGCCGAAGCTGATGGCCAACGAAACCGACGCTCGCTTTATCGGTTACGGTGCCATGCTGATGGAATCCTTCGTTGCGATTATGGCGCTGGTTGCTGCGTCCATCATCGAACCGGGTCTTTACTTCGCGATGAACACCCCGCCAGCAGGCCTTGGCATCACCATGCCGAACCTGCATGAAATGGGTGGTGAAAACGCGCCGCTGATTATGGCGCAGTTGAAAGACGTGACGGCACACGCCGCCGCGACCGTCAGCTCCTGGGGCTTCGTGATTTCGCCTGAGCAGATCCTGCAAACCGCGAAAGACATCGGCGAACCGTCCGTACTGAACCGCGCAGGTGGCGCACCGACGCTGGCTGTGGGTATCGCACACGTATTCCACAAAGTGCTGCCGATGGCGGATATGGGCTTCTGGTATCACTTCGGGATCCTGTTCGAAGCGCTGTTCATCCTGACCGCGCTGGACGCCGGTACCCGTGCTGGCCGCTTTATGCTGCAAGATTTGCTCGGTAACTTCGTGCCGTTCCTGAAGAAAACCGACTCTCTGGTCGCCGGTGTACTGGGCACTGCTGGTTGTGTTGGTCTGTGGGGCTACCTGCTGTATCAGGGCGTGGTTGATCCGCTGGGCGGCGTTAAGAGCCTGTGGCCGCTGTTCGGTATCTCTAACCAGATGCTGGCTGCCGTGGCGCTGGTTCTGGGCACCGTGGTACTGATTAAAATGCAGCGCACCAAATATATCTGGGTTACTGTTATTCCGGCATCATGGTTGCTTCTCTGCACCACCTGGGCGCTGGGTATGAAACTGTTCAGCACCAACCCGCAGATGGAAGGCTTCTTCTACATGGCCAGCCAGTACAAAGAGAAGATTGCGAATGGCGGTGAACTGACTGCACAGCAGATTGCCAACATGAACCATATCGTGGTGAACAACTACACCAACGCAGGTTTGAGTATTCTGTTCCTGATTGTGGTGTACAGCATCATCTTCTACGCTATCAAAACCTGGTTGAACGTGCGTAACGTCAACGGTCGTACCGACAAAGAAACTCCGTACGTACCGATTCCGGAAGGCGGCGTGAAGACCTCTTCACACCACTAAAAACCTGGCGGGTGGCGCTACGCTAACCCGCCCTACACAGATCCTGTAGGCCCGGTAAGCGTAGCGCCACCGGGCTTTTTCTATCTGGACGGTATAATGTTTGGTACTTTAGGTCAGGCAAAAAAATATCTCGGTCAGGCGGCAAAGATGTTGATTGGCATTCCAGACTACGACAACTACGTCGAGCACATGAAGACCAACCATCCCGACCTGCCCTATATGACTTACGAAGAATTCTTCCGCGAGCGCCAGGAAGCCCGCTACGGTAGCGGCGGAAGCAGTTGCTGTTAGAAGGAGAAATGAATGACCCCGATTGCAGTTACCCTACTCACCGGTTTTCTTGGCGCCGGTAAAACCACGCTGCTGCGCCATATTCTCAACGAACAGCACGGCTACAAAATTGCCGTTATCGAAAACGAATTCGGTGAAGTGTCCGTTGACGATCAACTGATTGGCGATCGCGCCACCCAGATCAAAACCCTCACCAACGGCTGCATCTGCTGCACCCGCTCCAGCGAGCTGGAAGACGCGCTGTTAGACCTGCTCGACAACCTCGACAAGGGCAACATCCAGTTCGACCGTCTGGTGATTGAATGCACCGGCATGGCCGATCCCGGCCCGATTATTCAGACCTTTTTCTCGCATGAAGTATTGTGCGAACGCTACCTGCTGGACGGCGTGATTGCGCTGGTCGATGCAGTCCATGCCGACGAGCAGATGAACCAGTTCACCATCGCCCAGTCGCAGATTGGCTACGCCGACCGCATCCTGCTGACCAAAACCGATGTGGCGGGAGAAAGCGAAAAACTGCGTGAACGCCTGGCGCGTATCAACGCCCGCGCCCCGGTTTACACCGTTACCCATGGCGACATCGACCTCGCCCTGCTGTTCAACACCAACGGCTTTATGCTGGAAGAGAACGTGGTCAGCGCCGCACCGCGTTTCCACTTTATCGCCGACAAGCAGAACGATATTTCATCGATTGTGGTGGAGCTGGATTACCCGGTCGACATCGGCGACGTTTCCCGCGTGATGGAAAATCTGCTGCTGGAATCCGCCGACAAACTCCTGCGCTACAAAGGGATGCTGTGGATTGACGGCGAACCAAATCGCCTGTTGTTCCAGGGCGTGCAACGCCTCTACAGCGCCGACTGGGATCGCCCGTGGGGCGACGAACAGCCGCACAGCACGCTGGTGTTCATTGGGATCCAACTCCCCGAAGACGAGATCCGCGCCGCGTTTGCGGGCTTGAAGAAGTAAACCCTCCTGATGCCCGATGGCGCTGCGCTTATCGGGCCTGTGCCTCAGGCCTGTGCCGATTTGTAGGCCGGATAAGGCGTAGCCGCCATCCGGCATCCGACATCCGACATCCGACATCCGACATCCGCCATCTACACGCGAGTAAACACTCACTATTTTTTGTTTTGCTCCCGCAACATGGCTTCGCGCAAAATGGCGTTAAGCCGCGTCTGATAGCCTTTCCCCGGACGTTTCAGCCATTCCATGACATCAGCATCAATCCGCACAGAAGCTTGCGTTTTCAATGGGCGAAAAAATTTACCCCGTGCCGCCTCAGCCCACTGTCCGTCCTCCGACGGAGGAATGTCGCTGTAATCAATATCCGCATCGGATTTCTTCGCCAGCGCCTTAAGTTCAGCCTCATGCTGAGCACTCAGCGCGGATACGCTGCCGCGTTTATGTTTAACCATGCTCATAACGATTCCTCTCTTTACTGTCTGCCTTTCGGGCGCTAATGATCCGCATGACTTCGCTGCCACTTTCAAAACGAACGGTGTGGACAACGAGAATGACAATAATCCCATGCACAAGCCCGAGGGTTTGCCAGCGGTGCTCACCGTTCTCTATGCGATCCTGCCTTGAGAGATGCCACGGATCATCGAACACCAGAACGGCATATTCAAAGCGAATGCCATGTTTTATCTGGTTGCTTCTGGCCTTGTTAGCATCCCATTCATACTCCATCGGCATTGTATCTTCCTTTATTGTATATACAAAAATGTATAGACAATTATCTTACGAGTATAACGATATTGTTGGAAATAGCATCACATTTTGGAAAGATCTTTTTGGGGTTTTAAGCCGTAGACGGCATAAAAATGACCATAACGAGCCTTCCTTTTCGCGGTTAAGTGATTCATACCATGGAATGTTTCAAATACTGTGGCAAGCTATCGCCATTGCTATCGTTAAGGGATTATCGTGAAAAATTACAAAGTCATTACCCCGCTTTTTCCCACCTATTCTCAGGTTAAAGCGATGATGAAAGCCGTGTCGGGTTATTCCCTGAAAGCGGTGCGCAACATGATTAACGCCATCCATGAGCAAACCGGCACACCGCAAAAGCCCGTCGACTGGTCAGAACCCGACCTGTGGATCAGTGAACGCCTAACGGGCGAAGACGCAGAAATCGCCCGCCGCATTTGGGAAATGGATAACCACGTTCTCAACCCGCGCCACAGCTATGGCTGCTACTTATTCCTCAACTATCCGCAATTTGATCTGATGGTTAGCACCGCGAATGACGTCTGGGAACCGACCGCCCGCGGGCAGCAATTCCTCAATGATGACGACAAAACGCTGCGTTCGCTGGACGATCAGGAAGGCATCCTGCAACTGCTGGAACTGTTAGCTGGCCGCGAAATGTCGCGTCGTGCCGATTTACTGCCAGAATGGCAGGCATTCCTCCACCAGCATTCCAAATTTGCCTCTGCCAGTTCGGTAAAAAGCACGCTTTACTCTCGCCTCAATAACCTGATCGACCGCGACATGGTTGCGCGCGAAGGCATGAGCTATCTGATCACCGACGCCGGGCGTGACTGGCTGGGCAAAGCCTTACCGGCGCGGAAAAGCGATCCGCGTAAAGAGCTGCTGGACGCGGTGAAACGCTATAACGAACAGCAAAAAGAGCTGCTGCGCGAACAAATCAGCACCATGAATCCGTATAAGTTTGAGCATCTTGTCGGCCAACTGCTGGAAGCCATGGGCTATGAGCAGGTGGAAGTGACGAAAGCCTCCGGCGATAAAGGCGTGGACGTGATTGGTCAGGTGCAGGTCGGCATTACCACCATCACCGAAGTGGTGCAGGTGAAAAGAATGCAGAACACCATTACTCGCCCGTTTATCGACCAGCTACGCGGCGCATTGCCTTACCACAAAGCGATTCGCGGTACGCTTATCACCACCGGGAAATTTGCCGCGAAGTGCGCAGAAGCCGCGCTGTTTCCAGGCGCCGCACCGATTACGCTTATCGACGGCGACCGTCTGCTTGAGCTGCTGATTGAAAACAATGTCGGTATTCGTCGCAGCAATGCGGTGGAATTACTGGACGTGGATTTACAGTTGTTTGATGAGTTTGAGATGGAGTAAGTCATTTCATTCTGATGCCGTGCCGCCATATCTGTTCATGGCTTACGTAACAAATTTGTGTAAAATCAGAGCAATCCACTATTGGTAGAGAATATGCTATGGCTGGCCTGAACCTGAGTAACCTGACGGAAGCGGATATCATTACCAAACGCGTTATGCCTGCCATCCTGAATGCGGGATGGAACGACACGACGCAAATCAGACAAGAGGTCAAACTCCGGGACGGCAAAGTCATCGTGCGCGGTAAAGTCGCGGCGCGTCGAACGGTGAAATCCGCCGATATCGTGCTGTATCACAAGCCGGGCATTCCACTGGCCGTGGTTGAAGCGAAAGCCAATAAACACGAAATCGGTAAAGGAATGCAGCAGGGCATCGAGTATGCGCGACTGCTGGACGTTCCTTTCGTCTTTGCCACCAACGGCGATGGTTTTATCTTCCGCGACGCCACCGCCGCCGAAGGGGAATGCCTTGAAAAGCAAATCACCTTAGATGATTTTCCCTCTCCTGCTGAACTCTGGCAAAAATTCTGCCAGTGGAAAGGCTACACGCAGGCTCAGCTTCCGGTCATTACGCAGGACTACTACGACGACGGCAGCGGAAAATCGCCGCGTTATTATCAGCTTCAGGCCATCAACAAAACCATCGAAGCCGTCTCAGGCGGGCAAAACCGCGTTCTGCTGGTCATGGCGACCGGAACGGGGAAAACGTATACCGCGTTCCAGATAATCTGGCGCTTATGGAAAGCGAAAAGTAAAAAGCGGATCCTGTTTCTGGCCGACCGCAACATTCTGGTCGATCAGTCAAAGAATAACGATTTCCTGCCGTTTGGTTCGGCAATGACCAAAGTTTCCGGGCGCACTATCGATCCTGCTTATGAAATCCATCTTGCACTTTACCAGGCCATTACCGGTCAGGATGAAGAGCAAAAAGCATTTAAGGATGTTGCATCTGATTTCTTTGATCTGATTGTGATCGACGAATGCCATCGCGGCAGCGCCTCGGAAGACAGCGCCTGGCGCGAAATCCTCGACTACTTTAGTTCCGCCACGCAAATTGGTTTAACCGCCACGCCAAAAGAGACGCACGACGTCTCCAGCACCGATTACTTCGGCGATCCGGTTTATATCTACTCGTTAAAAGAGGGGATCGAAGATGGCTTCCTTGCGCCTTACAAAGTCGTGCGTGTCGATATTGATGTGGATCTGCAAGGCTGGCGTCCGACAAAAAATCAGACGGATAAAAACGGTGAACTGATCGACGATCGCATCTATAACCAGAAAGATTTTGATCGCACCATGGTCATTGATGAACGCACCGAACTGGTCGCAAAAACCATCACGGACTACCTGAAACGCACCAACCCGATGGATAAAACCATCGTCTTCTGTAACGACATCGATCACGCCGAGCGGATGCGACGTGCGCTGATCAATCTCAACCCGGAACAGGTGAAAAAGAACGACAGGTACGTGATGAAAATCACCGGTGATGATGAGACTGGCAAAGCCCAACTGTATAACTTTATTAACCCCAAGAAAGACTATCCGGTTATTGCCACCACTTCCGAATTGATGACCACCGGCGTCGATGCTAAAACCTGCAAACTGGTCGTTCTGGATCAAAACATCCAGTCGATGACCAAATTCAAGCAGATCATCGGGCGCGGCACGCGTATCGACGAACGCTACGGCAAACTGTGGTTTACCATTCTCGACTTCAAAAAAGCCACCGAATTGTTCGCCGATGAACGCTTTGACGGCATCCCGGAAAAGGTCATGGACACCACGCCGGATGATATCGCCAACCCGGATTCCGACTTTGAAGAACAGTTCGACGATACAACAGAAGACGCTGAAGATGAGGTGACGGGCGCAGATGAAGATCCCGCGCCGTATGACACCACCGGCTCCGGTGATATCGGCCCATTGCCGGAAGACGACGAGAACAAAGTACGCAAGTTTCACGTCAACGGCGTGGCGGTGGGTGTTATTGCCCAGCGCGTTCAGTATTACGATGCCGACGGTAAGCTGGTCACCGAATCCTTTAAAGATTACACCCGCAAAACCTTGCTCAAAGAGTATGCCTCGCTGGATGACTTTACCCGCAAATGGCAAGATGCCGATCGCAAAGAAGCGATCATCAGGGAACTGGAACAACAGGGGATCATCTGGGAAGTGCTGGCGGAAGAAATCGGCAAAGACCTTGACCCGTTCGACATGCTTTGCCATGTGGTATATGGTCAGCCGCCGTTAACGCGCAAAGAGCGCGCCGACAACGTGCGCAAGCGGAATTACTTCACCAAATACTCCGAAGCGGCGCAAACGGTGCTGGATAATCTGCTCGATAAATACGCCGATGTGGGGGTGCAGGAGATCGAAAGCATTCAGGTGCTGAAGCTCAAGCCGTTCGACAGTATGGGGACGTTACCGGAAATTATTAAAACCGGATTTGGCGACCGTAACGGGTATAATCAGGCCATCAGCGAGCTGGAGAACGAAATCTACCAAATAGCGCCCCGCTCCGCATAACCACTCTCTTTTGCGCCTTCTGCAACCCCGCGGTTGCAGAAGGCCTTGTTTTTAATGGAAGACAACATGTCAATCAGTTCAGTTATCAAATCCTTACAGGACATTATGCGTAAAGACGCCGGTGTGGACGGCGATGCGCAGCGCCTCGGCCAGCTCTCCTGGCTGCTGTTTCTGAAAATCTTCGATGCTCAGGAAGAGACGCTGGAGCTGGAACAGGACAACTACCAGTTCCCCATTCCGCAACGCTATTTGTGGCGCACCTGGGCGGCGAACAGTGAAGGGATCACCGGCGATTCCCTGCTGGAATTCGTCAATGACGATCTCTTCCCGACGCTGAAAAACCTCACCGCGCCTATCGACAAAAACCCGCGCGGCTTTGTGGTCAAACAGGCGTTCAGCGATGCCTATAACTACATGAAAAACGGCACCCTGCTGCGTCAGGTGATCAACAAGCTGAATGAAATTGATTTCACCAGCGCCAGCGAACGCCATCTGTTTGGCGATATTTACGAACAGATCCTCAAAGATCTGCAATCGGCGGGAAATGCCGGTGAATTCTATACCCCGCGCGCCGTCACCCGTTTTATGGTGGATCGCGTTGACCCGAAACTCGGCGAGTCGATCATGGATCCGGCCTGCGGTACCGGCGGTTTCCTCGCCTGCGCGTTCGATCATGTAAAAACCCGCTATGTGCAAAGCGTGGCCGATCACCAGACGCTGCAACAGCAGATCCACGGCGTGGAGAAGAAACAGCTTCCGCATCTGCTGGCGACCACCAATATGCTGCTGCACGGCATTGAAGTGCCGGTGCAAATCCGTCACGACAACACCCTGAACAAGCCGCTTTCCTCCTGGGATGAGCAGCTCAATGTGATTGTCACCAACCCGCCGTTTGGCGGCACGGAAGAAGACGGCATCGAGAAAAACTTCCCGTCCGAAATGCAGACCCGCGAGACGGCGGATCTGTTCCTGCAACTGATTATTGAAGTGCTGGCGAAAAAGGGCCGCGCGGCGGTGGTGCTGCCGGACGGCACGCTGTTTGGCGAAGGCGTCAAAACCAAAATCAAAAAGCTGCTCACCGAGGAGTGCAACCTGCACACCATCGTGCGTCTGCCCAACGGCGTGTTTAACCCGTACACCGGCATTAAAACCAACCTGTTGTTCTTCACCAAAGGCCAGCCAACCAAAGAGATTTGGTTCTATGAGCATCCGTATCCGGCGGGAGTGAAAAACTACAGCAAAACCAAACCGATGAAGTTTGAAGAGTTCCAGGCGGAGATCGACTGGTGGGGCAACGAAGCCGACGGTTTCGCCAGCCGTGTCGAGAACGAACAGGCGTGGAAGGTCAGCATTGATGAGGTGATTGCGCGTAACTTTAACCTCGACATCAAGAACCCGCATCAGGCAGAAACCGTCAGCCACGACCCGGACGAACTGCTGGCACAGTACGCGAAGCAGCAGCAAGAGATCCAGACCCTGCGCCATCAGTTGCGCGATATCCTCGGCGCGGCGCTCTCCGGCAAGGAGATTAACGGATGAGCGTGGAAAAGCTGATCGTTGAGAATATCGACACCTGGACCACGGCGTTGCAAACCCGTTCCACCGCCGGGCGCGGCAGTTCCGGTAAAATTGATCTGTATGGCATTAAGAAACTGCGTGAGCTGATTCTGGAACTGGCGGTGCGCGGTAAACTGGTGCCGCAGGATCCGAACGATGAACCGGCGTCGGAACTGCTGAAGCGTATTGCGGCAGAAAAAGCGGAACTGGTGAAACAGGGAAAAATTAAAAAGCCGAAGCCACTGCCGGAAATTAGCGAAGAAGAGAAGCCATTCGAATTGCCGGAGGGATGGGAGTGGGTGCGATTGGCAGACGTATATGATGTCAGAGACGGTACTCATGACACCCCTAAATATCAATCCCAAGGGTATCCATTAGTAACAAGCAAAAATTTATCTTCTGGAAAGCTTAATTTTGATGATGTCAAATATATAAGCACTGAAGCTCATAATAAAATCCAAGAACGTTCTAACGTAGAGTTCAATGATATTTTATTTGCTATGATTGGTAGTATTGGCAACCCTGTAATTGTAGATGTGCATGAAGACTTCTCCATAAAAAATATTGCTCTGTTCAAATATTACAACAAACAGACTTCCGTTCCGAGCTATCTAAAATATGTATTAGAATCTCTATCTATATATTTAAAAGAAACTTCGAGTGGTGGTGTTCAACCATTTGTTTCGCTAGGCACTCTACGTAATACAGTAATGGCTCTTCCCCCACTGAGTGAACAATATCGAATAGTTGCAAAGTTAACAATTTTGAATACCCTCTGCGACCAACTGGAACAGCACTCGCTAACCAGTCTGGACGCCCATCAGCAACTGGTTGAAACCCTGCTGGGCACGCTGACGGAAAGCCAAAACGCCGAGGAACTGGCGGAAAACTGGGCGCGTATTAGCGAGCATTTCGACACGCTGTTTACCACCGAAGCCAGCGTTGATGCCTTAAAACAGACCATTCTGCAACTGGCGGTGATGGGCAAACTGGTGCCTCAGGATCCGAATGATATTTCAGCTGATGTTCTACTAGAACAACTAAGCACATCAAGAAATAATAAATTCAAAAAACAAACCAATAATAAAGAAGCAGACACAATGCTTCGTAAAATAAACAAATTAAAAAAGGCAAAACCGCCCTTTAAATTACCTAATAATTGGATCCCGGTTCATCTTATTGAGCTTTGCGAATACTTAGTTGATTGCCACAATAAAACAGCGCCCTATACAAGCACTGGCATACCTATTATCAGGACAACTAATATTCGTGAACGTAAATTCTTGGAACAAGACTTAAAGTTTATTAACCAGGAAACATATGATTTTTGGTCCAAGCGCTGCCCACCTTTACCTGGAGATATTATATTTACCCGTGAGGCTCCTATGGGTGAAGCATTGATTATACCGCCAAATGTTAAATGGTGTTTAGGGCAACGGACAATGCTTATTCGGGTTATGCATGAATTCGTTTCTAATGAATTTCTCTTACTTGCACTTACAGAACCTCATTTACTTGAAAGGGCATCGAAAAATGCTGTAGGCCTGACTGTTAAGCATTTGCGAGTAGGAGATGTTGAAAATCTAAACATCCCTCTTCCCCCTTTAAATGAGCAGTATAGAATAATTGATAAAGTTAATATTTTGCTTGAGCTCTGCAATCAACTTAATGCCAAAATCCAATCCGCCCAGCAGACCCAACTGCATCTGGCTGATGCGCTCACCGATGCGGCAATAAATTAAATTTAATCATCTTCATAAATCAATAAAGCGGCTAAATAGCCGCTTTATTTTTATCACCAAAAATTATATTTACCCACATCAGGTTTCTTATTTTCATTGATTTTCATCTGGACTTTTTGTTTTTTTGCTGATGATATGTACAGGTTTTTAGCGCGATGCGGATGTGCTCGAACACACCCGCATCGCTTATCACAATCCCTATTACCACGAGAATAGAGAATATGACTACCGCGCATTGTATTGCAGAACAGTTTGAACCAGAAGTGTCCCCGGTAAATAACCGTCGTCTGACGGTGAGTTATGCGAGTCGTTCCCCTGATTATACGCCCATCCCCGCGCTCACCCTGAAAGGTCAGTGGCTGGAGGCGGCCGGTTTTACCACCGGTACGGAAGTAGACGTGAAAGTGATGGACGGCTGTATTGTGCTGACCGCGCTGCCGCCCGCCGTCGAAGAGAGCGAATTAATGCAGTCGCTGCGCCAGGTGTGTAAGTTATCGGCGCGTAAGCAAAAGCAGGTGCAGGAATTTATTGGGGTGATTGCGGGTAAAACGCAAAAACCAATCTAAGCCTGTTGGATGGCGCTGCGCTTATCCGACCTGCCATAGCGTAGGCCGGATAAGGCGCGTTGCGCCGCCATCCGGCAGAAACACCGTGCGCGATGCCTTGCGTTCATGAATACAATAGTGCGCCAGCAAAGACACCGCCCAAACCCGAACTGACCATCAGTGAGCCTCATCACACTTCAACTCGCCCATTTTCGCCAGCCAGCCGCCAGTGCCGCGTGCTCTTCTGCATAACCCGTTGAAGTTTCGTCAGTCCGATAATGTGTGCACGCCATCCATTCAAAAAATCGAATCAATAACCGCGTTTATCCAATTGGATTAGCAATCATCCGCTTCGCAGAATGGGCATAAACCTACGCATTCAGGAGTTTTTATGTCTCATTCCGTGATTAACGATACCCCGTTCGACGCCGTTGAAATCCTCCGCAACGCGAAGCCGGGCTTTACCCCGCGCATCGCCTTTATTCTCGGATCGGGCCTTGGGGCGCTGGCCGATAAGCTCGAAAACAAAACCGTTATCTCTTATGAAAAACTGCCGGGTTTCCCGGTCAGCACCGTGATTGGGCATGCGGGAGAGGTGGTGATGGGCGCGCTGCACGGCGTGGACATTATCTGCATGAAAGGGCGCGGCCATTTTTACGAGGGCGTCGGGATGGGCATCATGACCCACGCGGTGCGCACCTTTAAACTGCTCGGCTGCGAATTTATGTTCTGCACCAACGCGGCGGGCTCGCTCAATCCGGCTATTCCGGCGGGCAGCCTGGTGGCGCTTAACGATCACATCAACACCATGCCGTCGACGCCGCTGGTCGGGCCAAACGACGACCGCTTTGGCCCGCGCTTCTTTAGCCTCGCCAACGCCTACGACAAAGACCTGCGTGAAAAACTGCATCACACCGCCCGCGATCTGGGTCTGAAACTCCACGAAGGGGTGTTCGTCTCCTACCCTGGCCCGAACTTCGAAACGGCGGCGGAGATCCGCATGATGCAGAAAATCGGCGGCGACGTGGTGGGCATGTCGGTGGTGCCGGAAGTGATCGTCGCGCGCCACTGCGGCCTGAAAGTGCTGGCGGTGTCGGCGATCACCAATATGGCGGAAGGCTTAAGCGACGTGGAACTCTCCCACGAACAAACCCTGAAATGCGCGGCGATGGTCACCGACGATTTCATTCGCCTGATTAGCCAGTTCGTGAAGAACTACCGTTAAGTTCCCGTCCAGCGGCGGGTGTATTGCCCGCCAGGAGAAACGCAGATGTCAGAAAATTACTCTCGCGGCAGCCTGAACGCGATTTCGTATCTGAGCTATTACTTTGTCGGCGCGCTGGTGTCGACGCTCGGCATCGTCCTCGGCCCGCTCTGTGCGGCGTTCAACAAAGACCCGAGCTTTATCGGCCAGGTGTTTACGCTGATGAATATCGGCATGTTCGTGCCGATCATGCTCGGCGGTATTCTGATGAAAAAGTGGGGTCTGCAAAAGCCGCTGGCGATCGCCGCCGCGCTGACCATTCTGATCAGCGCCCTGCTGTTCGTCACCCCAACGCTGACCATGTTCAGCATCGCGGTCGCCATTATTGGCGCCTGCGGCGGGATTTTTATGACCATCGGCAGCTACCTGGTGGTGCGCATCAACCCGGACGAAAAAAGCCGCTCATCGAGCCTGATTTTTACCGACTTCTTCTTCAGTCTGGCGGGCGCAACGCTCTCTTTCCTGCTGGCGTGGCTGTTTAAAATGGGCGCGAGCTGGATGGCGATGTACGCCATTATGGGCGCGCTCGGCGTGATGATGCTGATCCTCACCCTGCGCAGTCGCTACCCGGCGACCGAATCACCGGAACCGACGCATCAGGAAACCGCCAGCAAAGAGCCGTGGGGGCGCCCGGTGTGGCTGCTGTGCGGGGCGCTGTTCCTGTTTCTGCTGGCGGAGCCGATTTTCACCATGTGGACGCCGGGCTATCTGATGTGGCGTTTCCAGATGCTGCCAGAACAGGCGGCGCTGTACACCACCGTGTACTGGGTGACGAAGGCGACAGGGTTGTTCCTCAACCAGTTCACCGTCAGGTGGATGAAGCTGCGCACCTTTCTGCTCATTTGCACCGCCGTCGGCCTGGTGTCGATAGCGCTTATCAGTAACAGCAGCAACACCACGCTGATTTTGATTGCCTGCGGCGCGTTTGGCTTCTTCAACTCCGGGCTGTTCTCCGGGCTGATGAGCTACGGTTCGTTGCAGGTCAGCCGCAGTTCGCCGACGCTGATTTCCGCGCTGCTCACCAGCGGCACCGTTGGCACACTGCTGTTCGCGACGGTGTCTTCGCTGGTCAACAGCCGCTTCGGTCTGCACGGCGCGGTGAATGCGTCTACCGTTGCCTACGCGCTGCTGATGATAACCCTGCTGGCAGGCATTGCCTGTAGCAAAGCCGAACGGCTGCATCAGGGCGAGGCGGTCGCGGTTTGACAGCCTTCAGGGAGGGTTGCATGATACCGCCACCCTCCTCCTTCACGGTGCCCGGCATGATCGATCCTCAGGCCAACAGCCGCATTCGCTTTCGGATGCTGCGCTATTTTCAGACCCTTGCCGACGAACTGCATTTTGGTCGCGCCGCCGCACGGCTGAACATCTCCCAGCCGCCGCTCAGCGTACAAATCAAAGAGCTGGAAGAGATCCTCGGCGTAGAGTTGTTCGAACGATCGAGTCGCAAAGTCGCGTTGACCCACGCCGGAAAAGTGCTGAAAACCGAAGTCGACCGCCTCCTCAACGCCACCGAACAGTCGCTGAACTATGTGCGTCAGATCGGTCGCAGCGAAAAGCAACACATCAATATTGGGGTGATTGGCAGCGCAATGTGGGGGCCGTTGCTGGAAAGGATGAAAGCGTTTCGGGAAGCCAACCCCGATGTAAACTGGACGCTGCATGAACTGGGGCAGCACGAGCAAACCGAAGCGCTGCGCGCCCGCACCATTGATATCGCCGTCAACCGCAATGTGATCCCGCATCCGGGCGCGAAGATCCGCTGCCAGTTGATCGCCCGTGAAAGGGTGCATGTCGCCGTGCATGAAAGCGATCCGCTGTGCCGTCGCGGAAAAGTCTCGCTGGTCGATCTGGCGGATCGGGCGTTTATTTCTCTCTCTTTTACCCGCAGCGATTTTGCCCATCAGGTGTACGAACGCTGTCTCGAACTGGGCGTCTCGCCGCTGATCACCCATCAGGTTTTCGAGCCGCAAACCGCGCTGGCGCTGGTCAGCACCGGCAGCGGCGTGGCGCTGTTGCCGGAAACCTGCGGGCTGATCTACTGGCCCGGCGTGGCCTTTCTCCCGCTGGAAGAGACGATCCCGGCCGACCTGTATGCGTTGTGGTACGACGAGCCGTTACCGGAACTGTTCACACGCTTTTTGGAGGCGCTGCGCGGTGAGGCTCCCGCGTGAGGGAAAGCGCCAAAATCAATAGAATGGATGTATCAGTCCAATTTTAGACCGTATAGTTAACGATCGATTCATTCATCGGTGTTATTATTCATTCCGTCGTTAAAACTATAATTTTAAACCATCATGGTTGATGGGTTTCTTTTGCGCAAAATGTAAGGATGTGACCCTATAAATTAATTTATGAGTTATGCTTCGTTTAATTTTATTTATTGTTTTTGTACTTTCTTCTTCAACCACCTTTGCTTTCGAACATATTATTCCTGAAGAATGGGGAGCCGATCCTGTTTTTACTTTTAAATCACCGACTCCGCCAACATATATATTAAAAGAAGGGAATTTAAAGCAACGTATTATGGATGAATATGCCCAATGGAAAGGCACCCGTTATCTCTGGGGCGGAAATAGCCATAATGGTATTGACTGTTCGGCGTTCACCCGAAGAGTAATACACTCCGTCGCTCATCTGAATTTACCGAGAACCGCCGCTGAGCAGAGTCATATTGGCTACCTCGTTCAACAGGCACAACTGAAACCTGGGGATCTGGTCTTTTTTATGACAAAACCCAATGTTCGCCATGTCGGTGTCTTTGTCGGTAATGACCAATTTATCCATGCGTCGAGTTCCCAGGGCGTGATGCTCTCTCATTTGTCAGGCAGTTACTGGCAAGAGCATTATCTGACCGCCAGAAGAATGGCCCCGGTACGGGGAATGTCGTAGCGTTCACGTTTGTCGCTGTCAGGCAGGGAATGCAGTAATTTGACGCGCCAGGTAGTTGGCGCTCTTTTTGCTGCTGATGGCGGTGCGCAGGCAACGGCAACTCCTGGAGTTTATCGCCCTGGTTGAGCGGAGTAAAAATACCTTCGGCTAAACATCATCGGCTTACCTCAAAAGCGTATCCCAGAAGTCCCCCACCAGCAGCTCGATGCGTTCTTCGGAAGCATCAACCCGTTGTCTGACCATAATGTCCACCAGCTTTTGCATATCAAACTGGCGCAGACTTTTACGATTGTCCTCTGACATTAGAGCCGCAACATCGCCTCCCGCCAGCAAAGCTCCCAGACGCTCCGGGTCCCAGTCGACGCGCGCCCCCCACTCAGCATTGTCATAAAGTCGTGAATCTTCGACATGCTGGTACTCGTGAAGGATTTTGTAAATATCGACCGCATCTTTGGTGAATTCGTCCCCGCGCGCTCGCCAGGCGAACAGTTTCAACAACAGCAGGCCTGGCAATGAACTGAACCGCACTTCGCCGCATCCGGGTATCTCAATAATCAGCGTATTCGCCCAGGCTTCTGCAAAGCCTTCTACTGACATCGCCACCGCCAGCTCTGGTGGCCAGCGAATTTCGTCTCCCTGTGCAACGCCCCCAAAAGGTAAAATATCGATCTCAACCCCTTCCCACAGTACTCGCTGCACATTGCCGGAAATTTCGGTTGCGCCTTGTGCCAACATGTTGTTTTTCAGTAAGTCAAACTGCGGCCAGTCTTCTATCAGTACAGCAATATCAATATCACGCGTATGTCGCCCTGTGCTTCTGCCATGCACATGCGTCAACAGCACTTCGCGCGCCATCGCTCCGGCAACAAAAAATTCGCTTCCGGCAACCTGACATATACGGGTAATGCGCTCCAGCGTGGCGCGAATATCCTCAGAAAGTGGGCTTTGCAATGTGTAGATATTGAGCATTAATTCGCCTCGCGGTTTCAATGTTCCGATCGTCACTGGAGGCCAGCAGTTCAGCGATGGTCAATAACGCATAAGCACGTTTATTGATCGTGAATGCTTCTCCCCAAAAGTTCTCAATGAGCTGCCAGTGGCCTTCCCGCGACGGACGCAACCCCATCGCCTTCCATCGTTCAGTAAACGAATAGGGTGTGAAAAACTGGATTTTTTCAGGGTGCAAATATCCGTCGCTCAGTTCATTCCCTGCGACTTCCCCCGCCCAGCATTCCCCAGGCAACAAGCGCGCGTTATGCCAGTGCAAATCGCCCGTCAACCCGAGTGTTTTGAGTTTCGGTCGCAGAACAATGGGGTATTCCTGCACCCACAACCAGTAAAGATCGTTGACCCGCGTAAAGCGCCGCCCGTCATTACTCTCACGACACCATTTTTTGCCGGACAGATAATCAAAACCTTTGCTCACCATTCCCAGAGAAATACCTGCTAATTCAGCAAGTTTCCGATAGGTGTAGTTGATTGCCTTTTCATCTGACAACAATACAAACAGTAATTTCATGATGCCAATGGAAAGCGAATCTGAACGTTCAACACGTCGTTCGTTTTTTTTCCCTGTGATATACACATACAAACCTGGAGCAGAGATAAAGGCATTACCCGCAGCATCAATAAAATTAAGGCTATGATCGATGCAATATTGCTGTTGCCCGGGGGACAAATATAAGCAAACCAATAGCCCGGCATGCTGTGGCCCCTCACTGGTTAATGTTGTCTTCCACCTTTCAAGCCACTCTTTGCGCGGCTGTGATTTAACCTCAGTGTAAAAAACGGTTTTTCTCCCGTCAGGCATGTTCAGCAACAGTGTACCGTCCAGGGGATGTTGCTCGGGTAGAGAGGCATACTCGAATTGCCCCAACTCTTTGGGTAGCTGGTTAAGAGCACTCTCAACGATCTCAATTTCATTGTTCATTTGTTCACGCCTTTTTCTCTGTTCATGATTCATGAACAATGTGATTTTATGAACAAACTGTTATTTCATGCAACCGCTGTTTTATTATTCAGAGACTCAACGCAGGGAAGCCACATGATTACCACACTCCTTTATAATCACCTCGGCCGGGATTTCATCGTGGGGGATCTGCACGGTGCCTTTCCAGAGCTGAACGCTTTACTGAAACATGTTCAATTTGATGCGAGGAAAGACCGACTTATCGCGGTGGGCGATCTTTTCGATCGCGGCGCGTTCCCACACGATTGTCTCTCCTTACTCGACCAACCATGGTTCCATGCGGTTCGCGGTAATCATGAACACAACCTGCTCCTTTGGGACATGGCTGCGCCACCCGAACAGAAGCAGGCTGCGCGGATGCAAATCGTCAATGCAGGCGGTGCATGGTTTTTTTCATTACCGGAGCATGAGCAAAACCCTCTATGCCGTAAAATCGCCGACTTGCCGCTGGCTATACTGCTTTCATCACGCGGAAAACGCTATTGCGTTATCCATGCTGAAGTGGCCCAGGAATATGAGGATATCAATGACTTCCTGATGGGCTTGCTGAATGAAGAACCCGCAGCGCTCCGCAGTTGCCTCTCAGGCAGAAGACGTCACAAAACGGTGGACACGCGACCAATAGAGAATATCGAATGGATTGTGTGTGGGCACACACCTGTCTTACCCGCCAACAGGATCAAGGGAAATAGCATTAACCTTGATTACGGACTCCCCTCCTCGCATCCGATGTCGGCGCTGGGTATGTACGAAACGGGGGCAGACACGCTGTGGCTTTGTCATCAACCGTTACGCGTTTCAAAGTACAACGCTCAATAATGTGTTCACGATAACTTTTCGTTCATGATTCATGAACACATTAAAATCGTGAACAGCGTGTCTTACCTCACTGCCTTTTGCACTTTTCCCCCGCCTCCCTCTATCCTTACCCTTATGAATAAAATCGCTGAACTCAAACGTGCCAAGTTGTTGGCGCTCTCTTTGCTGCTGATGGCGGCGGCAACGTTTGTCATTACACTCTTTTTGCCGCCCAACTTTTGGGTGCTGGGCATTAAGGCGATTGCCGAAGCCGCGATGGTCGGCGCGCTGGCCGACTGGTTTGCGGTGGTGGCGCTGTTTCGCCGGGTGCCGATTCCGTTTATTTCTCGCCATACGGCGATTATCCCGCGCAATAAAGACCGGATCGGCGAAAATCTTGGCCAGTTCGTCCAGGAGAAGTTTCTCGATACGCAGTCACTGGTGGCGCTGATCCGCCGCCACGAACCGGCCAGCCTTCTCGGGAACTGGTTCAGCCAGCCGGAAAACGCCCAGCGGATAGGGCAGCATCTGTTGCAGATAGTGAGCGGTTTTCTGGAGCTGACCGACGACGCCCGCATTCAACGGCTGATCAAGCGCGCGGTGCATAAAGCCATTGATAAGGTGGATCTTTCCGGCGCCAGCGCATTAATGCTGGAGAGTATGACCAAAAACGATCGCCATCAGGCGTTGCTCGATACGCTGATTGCCCAGCTTATTTCCCTGCTCCAGCGCGACAGCTCGCGGGCGTTTATCGCCCAGCAGATTGTGCGCTGGCTGGAGACGGAGCACCCGCTTAAAGCGAAGATTTTGCCGACCGAATGGCTGGGAGAACACAGCGCCGAACTGGTTTCAGAGGCCGTCAACTCGCTACTTGATGATATCAGTCACGATCGCGCCCATCAGATCCGCCATGCCTTTGATCGCGCGACGTTTACGCTGATCGACAAGCTCAAACACGATCCGGAAATGGCGTTGCGGGCAGAGAACATCAAAGCGTATCTGAAAGAAGATGAGGCGTTTAACCGTTATCTCGGCGAACTGTGGGGCGATGTCCGTCAGTGGCTGAAAGCAGATATTAATGCCGCGGATTCCCGCGTGAAGCAGCGGATCGCACATGCCGGACAATGGTTTGGTGAAACGCTGGTCGCCGACGAAGCGCTGCGCGCATCGCTGAATGGTCATCTGGAACAGGCCGCGCGTAAGGTCGCGCCAGAGTTCGCCGCGTTCCTGACGCGCCACATCAGCGACACGGTCAAAAGCTGGGATGCGCGGGATATGTCACGGCAAATTGAGCTGAATATCGGCAAAGATTTGCAGTTTATCCGCGTCAACGGCACGCTGGTCGGCGGCTCTATTGGCCTGGTGCTGTATCTGCTTTCGCAAATTCCATCTCTGCTGACGCTGCCTAATTTTTAGTGCTGGCGGTTTGCCTGGCCTTGCCGGATGGCGGCTTCGCCTTATCCGGCCTACAAAACCCTGCGCCGAGTCTGTAGGCCGGATAAGGCATTTATGCCGCCATCCGGCAAAAACGCTATCGCGTGACGTCGAGCCAGTTTCCCTGGTCCATTTCCAGCAGCAGCAGCATGGTCAGCGCCTGGGCATACGGCACCGGGGCTATCGCGATGTCACAATAATACTGAATATCCCAGCCGAGCATCGTCCCGCGTGAGGCTTCCAGCACCAGCCCGCCGTCGTCCACCCGCGCCATCACGGCGTCGAACGCGCGCAGCGCACTGGCGCTGACGGAATCATCCAGAATCCCCATCCGCACGCCGCGCAGCATCCCGTAGGCAATGCCCGCCGTGGCGGACGACTCCTGCGGTGACAGCGGATCGTCAAGCACCGTATGCCACATGCCGTTCTCGGCCTGTAACTCGCAAAGCGTACGTACCTGGCGCGCCACCACCTGCGACAGAAAACGCCGCACGCTGGTGTCGAGATGCTCGCCCATCAGCTCGATAAACTCCGGGATCGCCACGGTGATCCACGCGTTGCCCCGCGCCCAAAATGCCCCGGCGTAATGGTGTTTATCCACAAACGTCCAGCCGTGATACCACAACCCGCTCGCCGGATCGCTGAGATAACGCGTGTGCAGCAGGAACTGATATCCCGCTTCATCAATCAGATCCTGACGTTTTAGCGCAATGCCCGCCACGCCAAGGAACAGACAGGTCATAAACAGCGTGTCGTCCCACAACTGACCGGTATTGGCTTGCTCTTTCACCACATGCTGAAAACCGCCCTCTTCCGTTTTCGGCAAATCACGCAGCAGCGCATCCGCCCAGTCATTGACGACGGCTAACAGATCCTGGCGTTGATGGTGTTTCGCCACCAGCGCCAGCGCGATCATCGGCGCCGTGGTGTTGATCTGCATCTCCGGCAACCCTTTGCCGATCTGCGTTTCATACCAGGTGAGGATCGACTGTTGCAGCGCCGTGTCCTGCTGGAAATCCGCAAAACGCCAGAAGCCGTACAGCCCCACGCCGATCTCCCATTCCCACTCTTCAAAGTGGATCGAAAAACCGTCGCTGGTGCCCACTTCATCCAGGTTTTTCAGTCGGCAAAATCCGCGAACCACCCGATCCAACGTTCCCATCAGTGCATCACGATTCATGCCTGAACTCCTTTCATCAGTCTGGTTGCACGATCGCGCAGGCTCGCATCGTCTGCCATGAGGGCGAGCGCAGACAGCCCGCGATAATCAACGGGATAACTTACGCTTGCATTCAATTCAGCCAGCCCCTGTGTTTCAACCACGCTCAGCCAGTGTTCCAGCCGCGCGTTGGCGATCGCCTGCTGCTCGCGCCCTTTGCGGCACGAAGCGATAAACAATTCATCCGGGAAACTCTGCCCCGCCAGATACTGCGCGGCATGGAAAGCCAGCGCGTGATTTTCGGTGTCGAAGCACATCGCGTCGCATCCGCGCTCATCCCGCCAGTAGCGGTAGCCCATCAGCGTGGATTTTATGCGGCGAAACAGCACCTCAGAAAAGTATTCGCCCTGGTGACAACGCCAGATTTGCAGCAGCGGCAGTACAGAGAACACCGAACCTTCTTCGCGTGCGCTGATGCGCTTAAGAGCGCTGTACAGCAGCGTTTCCGCCTGAGGGCCGTATTCGCGCTGTTGCATCAGCGTCAGCAGGTGGCTGGCGCAGACGTTGGTAGGGGAAACCACCGGATGCTGCGACACGCACTGATGTTCAGCCAGCACCTGAGTGTGGGGAAACGCCGCGCTCAGGGCTTCCGCGCCCAGATAAACCATGTGCAGAGCGCAGAAAACCTCGCGCTCCGCCAGCTCATCCAGGTGGATAAGCAGACTGTTTTTTCCTACGCGTAACGGGATTTCAACGTCGGTATGCTGCATCAGATTGCGCGTAAACGGCGTGAAACAGACGACCTGAGCGCCCTCACACCAGACTCGCACGCCGCCGCAGGTGCCCAGACGAAACGCGAAGGTTCCGGTGGACGGCGCGTAAAGATCAATCGCCAGCCAGCGCTGAATGTGAAACGGCAGCGGGCGGAAGTCAGGAAAAGAAACGACGCCGTGCTCGTCGGCAATAACGGCTTCATTGCAGGTCAGGGCCGCCGCGGAGTCGACCGCACGCTGCGCCAGGTTTTGGCGAAACACGTCGCGACAAAATGATTCACTGGCCGCCGGGTCTGCACCTTCGCCCGTGTAAAACTCGGCAAAGCGTTCTGTTTTTGCCGCTGAAAACAGGAAACGCGTCAGTGCGTCTCCCTGTACCACTTTCCAGTCACCCTGTGACATATTTCCTCATCTCCAGCAGGATTCATGCGATGGGCGGTATCATCAGCGGGTTTGATTTTTGAGGCGAGCAACCGTTTTTGGGGAATATCGGGATATGCCTGACAACTCACAATTCGGAAAATACCAGGCGATAGAGCGTGATTTAGATCACATAATATTGTGGGTGATGAGCATGCTGTGTGACGCAGATCACGCCAAATTTGAGACACCCTCAATTTGAGTGATCTGCATCACATAAAAATCACCCTTTCAGGATTTTAAGCTCTTCGCTCAGGCTGTCTGCCAGCGACCGCACCCGCGAAGCGTCGAACAAAACGTGCAGACCAGGCGACGCATCCGCGTGTTTCGCGCAGTAATCTTCCAGCTCAGCCGCACTGCGGTACAGCTCCTGAATGTTGATCTGGCAGATCTCGCGCATACTCCAGCTATTCTCCGCTTCGTGGGCAAAACGCAGGGTGAAAAAGGCTTTCTGGGCATGTAAAAACAGGTGGCAGTAGAGCGCAAACCCTTGCCACTCCTCCAGCCAGCGACGTTTTAGCGCGTAAGGGAAGGCCGCCGTTTGCGCAAAACTCAGCGCCTGTTCACGCAGCGCTGCCGCAGCCTCCCGGGCTTCGTCTTTTTCACTGGCGATACGGGAGAGGCAGGCGGCGGAGGTTTCGACATCGCTGCGATCGAAAGTGATGTCCCGCTCTGAGCCGGGTAGCCAGTGGTTACGGTTAAGCTGCCCGTACAAACTCCAGACCGCCTGGCCGTAGCTTTCCGGCACCTGGCTGTGGCGGTGAAAAACATGGTCACGTACGTAGGTGGCCTTGTACAGCACCTGCCCCGCCTGCTCCATCAGCGAACAGAACGTCTCAAACGTTTGTGCGTCGGGGCGCCAGCCGTAAGTTTCATCCAGCCACCAGGTCATCAGTTGCGCTTCGCTATAGTGCGTTGCGCTATTGGCCAGCATCCGGCTACATGCCACCAGATTACAGGCGCTCAGGGTGCCCATAATCCAGTGGTTATCGACGCCTTCCCAACTGGCTTTACAGACCGCGCCACGAATCGCCGGGTTGCTGCGACACCACAACAGTCTTCCCTGCAATTCATTGATACGCGGGAACGGAAAAACGCCCCAGCCGACTTCTTCGCCGACCAGGTCGATGTCGGCCCACACTTCACGTTCGCGAACCTGCAACAGCGCCGGGTTGTTGGGAAAGGAGGGCCAGAATCGTTCTGGCGTGAGTTTGATGGAGACGCTGACGCTCTCCGGCAACGGGCGGATCGCCGCCAGCACATTGCCGAGATCGTGGTTCCCGGCAGGGAATACGCGCAGAACCAGATGTTTGTTTTCCGCCTGCATCACGCGGGATAACGTATTGAAACAGCGGCTGTAAATGGCAAAACTGCGCTCATCGCGCTGGGGCTGGGTTGTGTCGTCATCCGACGGTAACTCCCAGTTAGGACGCGAAACCGGCAACAGGCCGTCGGTGTTGGAAATCGCCACCAGTAAACCGGTGAGCGCCGGAATGCGCTGACAAATCAGCGAGACTTTGTCGGCGAGATACCCGCACCAGAAATCGACGTCAAACCGGACGCCGCGACCCGGTTCAAACAGTTGCGGATGCGCCAGCAACAGATCGGTCGGAAAGTTAAATTCTTTGGCTTGCAGATAAAAGCGCAGCCCTTTTTGCTGACAGAGTTTTCCCAGTCGGTTGAGGTAGACGCAGCGGGCGCGCTGCTGGCTGGAAAGGCGGTCGTTATACTGATGCGGCGTGTAGCCTTTGGGGGAAACCAGTTTGTCGAACAGATCGACCTGCCCAACAATAAGGGTATTAAAATCATGCGCGACGGCCCATTCGACCAGTTCACAGGCTTTTTCCCAGTTCCAGTACGCCTGATTGTTAAGCTCCAGCGCTCGCGTTTGCCACATCTTCGTTTACCTCTACCACACGTTTTCGCCCGTATAGATAGCATAGAACAACGCGCTTGTGCGCTGACACCGCACGATATCACCCTTCTTTCAGAACCTGTGCTTACCGTTAATTATGGATGTCGCCGCACTGGATTTAGCAATCGTTAATTATTTTACTTTTTATTATCATTTGCCTATGTATGATAACAAAACAGTCATGAGAGAAGGAAAGAGAAGACGGCATGATTCAGGGGAACACGGATTCGGATCGCTATTCCATCAGGACGTCGCTTTTTGGCCTGCTGGTGCTGGCGCTGGGCATGGGGATTGGTCGCTTTCTGTATACGCCAATGCTGGCGCTGCTGCTGACGGAAGGTCATTTCTCGTTCAGCCAACTGTCGTGGATTGCCAGCGCCAACTATGCCGGGTATCTGGCGGGAAGCCTGTTGTTCTCCTTCGGCCTGTTCCATCTTCCCTCGCGTTTACGCCCCATGCTGCTGACCTCGGCCGTTGCGACCGGAGGGCTGATCGTCGCCATGTCGGTGTTCACGCAACCCGCCCTGGTGATGCTGATACGTTTTCTGGCGGGGGTCGCCAGTGCCGGAATGATGATTTTCGGCACCATGACTGTGCTGCACCATACGCGCCATCCGTTTGTTATTGCGTCTCTTTTTTCCGGCGTTGGCGCGGGGATTATTCTGGGTAATGAGTATGTGATCGCCGGGATCCAAAGGTCGTTAGCCTCTCCAGCACTCTGGCTTGGGGCGGGCGCGTTCTCCGGCCTGTTACTGCTGTTGCTGGCCTGGCTGATGCCCGGTCGCGCTCACGCGTTGCCCCCTGCGCCACTGGCGACGTCGCGAAATCCCGTCATGCGCTGGTGGCAACTGGCGCTGCTGTACGGCCTTGCCGGATTCGGCTATATCATCGTCGCCACCTATTTACCGCTGATGGCGCGTGATGCGGGCTCACCGCAAATCGCCTTACATCTCTGGTCACTGGTGGGTCTGGCGATTATTCCAGGCTGTTTCGGTTGGTTGTGGGCGGCAAAACGTTGGGGAGTATTGCAATGCCTGACGGCGAATCTGATTATCCAGGGCGTCTGCGTGATGCTGACCCTTGCCAGCAATGCGCCGCTTTTGCTTATTGTGAGCAGCATTGGCTTTGGCGCCACTTTTATGGGCACCACCTCTCTGGTGATGCCACTGGCACGCCAGTTGAGCGTTCCGGGCAACATCAATCTGTTAGGCGTCGTGACGCTGACCTACGGCATCGGTCAGATCGTCGGCCCGATGTTAACCAGTATGCTGGGCAGCGGTTCAGAAGCGTTGACTTACGCCACGCTGTGGGGCGCCGCCGCGTTGTTTTTCGCAGCCACCATCAGCGCAATACAGCTGTATAAACGTTAGCGCCCGCCACGGCGTAAACGGATCAATACCCTCCCCCTCTCCCTAAGCTATGCAAGAAACGCATAGCTCGAAACATACTTGCATTTTCCCCATTTCCCTATGACTGATAAGGTCATTCAGTTTCAGGCCCAATATGGCCTGTCGCTGCAAACACACATTATCAAAAAAATATAACGGGGTTCACTATGGCGCAACAAGCGGAACAAGCGGAACAAGCGGCCATACCGCTTGCAACGGAAAAGGTTGGAATTAAAGGCTATCTGGCATTTTTTCTGACCATCATTTTCTTTTCAGGTGTTTTTTCAGGGAGTGACGGATGGTGGCGCGTTTTTGATTTTACCGTGCTGAATGGCGGGTTTGGTCAACTTCCCGGCAGTGCAGGACACGCTACTACGTCATTTCGCGGTGCGGGTGGCACAGGGGCAAAAGATGGCTTTCTGTTCGCGCTTGAACTCGCCCCGTCGGTCATTCTCTCTCTGGGCATCATTGCCGTCACCGACGGTCTGGGCGGTCTGCGGGCGGCTCAACAACTGATGACCCCGATTCTTAAACCGTTGCTGGGTATTCCCGGTATTTGTTCACTGGCGCTCATCGCTAACCTGCAAAACACCGATGCGGCAGCCGGGATGACCAAAGAGCTTGCACAGGAAGGGGAAATTACCGAGCGGGATAAAGTCATTTTTGCGGCGTACCAGACCAGCGGCAGTGCCATTATCACCAACTATTTTTCCTCCGGCGTCGCCGTATTCGCGTTTCTCGGCACCTCCGTGATCGTCCCACTGGCGGTGATCCTGGTCTTTAAATTTGTCGGCGCGAACCTGCTGCGTCTCTGGATTAACTTCGAAGAACGTCGCCACCCTCTGCAAGGAGCACAATCATGACCACTCAGGTTCGCAAAAACGTCATGGATATGTTTATCGATGGCGCCCGTCGCGGTTTTACCATCGCCACCACCAACCTGCTGCCTAACGTTGTCATGGCGTTCGTGATTATTCAGGCCTTAAAAATTACGGGCTTACTCGATTGGGTGGGGCAAATCTGCCAGCCTGTCATGGCGCTGTGGGGACTTCCCGGCGAAGCGGCAACCGTTCTGTTAGCCTCGCTGATGAGCATGGGCGGCGCCGTCGGCGTCTCTGCAAGCCTGCTCATGGCCGGAGCCCTAAGCGGCCACGACGTCACGGTTTTGCTCCCGGCCATCTATCTGATGGGGAATCCGGTACAGAACGTCGGTCGCTGTCTCGGGACTGCCGAAGTGAATGCCAAATACTATCCCCATATCATCGCGGTATGCGCTATTAACGCATTACTTTCAATCTGGGTTATGCAGCTTATTGTTTAGTAAGGAGTCATCATGTCTGATTTATCCGCCGCAGAGTTTACTCTGTTGCAGGGGGCGCATCTGTATGCGCCAGAAGACCGGGGAATTTGCGACGTGCTGCTGGCCAACGGCAAGATTATTGCCGTTGATAGCACGATCCCGGCAGACATTGTACCGGACTGTACGGTCATCGATTTACACGGGCGCATTCTGTGCCCGGGTTTTATCGATCAGCACGTTCATTTGATTGGCGGCGGCGGTGAAGCCGGCCCCACCACACGGACGCCGGAAGTCACGCTGAGCCGCCTGACCGAAGCGGGGATCACCACGGTGATAGGCTTGCTGGGCACCGACTCCGTCACCCGCCATCCTGAATCCCTGCTGGCGAAAACCCGGGCGCTAAATGAAGAAGGGATCACCGCCTGGATGCTGACTGGCGCTTATCATGTTCCTTCGCCGACCATCACCGGTTCCGTGGAGAAAGATGTGGCGCTGATCGATCGCGTTATCGGCGTGAAATGCGCGGTCTCCGATCATCGCTCTGCCGCGCCAGGCGATTATCAACTGGCCAGCATGGCGGCGGCATCCCGCGTTGGCGGGCTGCTCGGCGGCAAGCCTGGCGTCAGCGTGTTCCACATGGGCAGCAGTAAAAAAGGGCTGCAACCGCTGTATGACATTCTGGAAAACAGCGATGTGCCGATGGGCAAGTTGCTCCCGACCCACGTAAACCGCAGCGAATTCCTCTTCGATCAGGCGCTGACCTTCGCACTTAAAGGCGGCACTATCGATATCACCAGCGGTATTCCCGGCCCGGTGACGCCGCCAGAAGGGATCGCGCGCGCGGTGAAAGCGGGCGTGCCGCTTACCCAGGTCACGCTCAGCTCTGATGGCAACGGCAGCCAACCGCTGTTTGACGCGGCGGGCAATCTGACGGGCATTGGCGTTGCCGGTTTCGACAGTTTGCTGCAAACCCTGCACGCGCTGGTTAACGACTACGGTTTTACGCTGACCGATGCGCTGCGCCCCCTTACCACCAGCGTGGCGACGTTTCTGAACCTTGCCAGTAAAGGCGAAATCCTCCCCGGTCGCGACGCCGACCTGCTGGTGATGACGCCGGAACTGCGCATTGAGCAGGTTTACGCGCGCGGGAAACGGATGGTCGTGGACGGTAAAGCTTGCGTAAAAGGGACGTTTGAGTAGGTCGAAACGGTTGTCAGCCGTTCGAATGAACGTAGAATGCGCAAACGAGCGGCTGACAGGTATACAGGAATGGACGAGAGTGGTGCAGGTTTGCATAACATTGAAACGAAATGGCTTTATGATTTTCTGACCCTGGAAAAGTGCCGTAACTTCTCTCAGGCGGCGATCATCCGTAATGTCTCACAGCCTGCGTTCAGTCGGCGGATCCGCGCGCTGGAAAGCGCCGTGGGCGTCGAACTGTTTAATCGCCAAATCTCTCCGCTACAGCTTTCTGAGCAGGGAAAAATCTTTCATTCTCAAATTCGTCATTTGCTGCAACAACTGGAAAGCAACCTGACGGAACTGCGGGGCGGCAGCGATTTCACACTGCGTAAAATCAAAGTTGCCGCGGCGCATTCGCTTTCCCTCGGCCTGTTGCCGGGCGTTGTCAGAGCGATGCCCACGCAGTTTACCTGGTCGGTTGAGGCGATCGATGTCGATCAAGCTGTCGATATGCTGCGGGAAGGACAAAGCGATTTTATCTTTTCTTATCACGACGAAAATCTGTTGCAGGCGCCGTTTGCCAACATTCGTTTGTTCGAGTCGCAACTCTTTCCCGTCTGCGCCAGCAACGAACAGGGGCAACCCCGTTATACCCTTGACCAGCCTCACTTCCCCTTGCTGAACTATAGCCGCAACTCCTATATGGGCAGGTTGATAAATCGCACGTTGACCCGCCACGCCGAGCTCAGTTTCAGCACGTTTTTTGTCTCTTCAATGAGTGAGTTGTTAAAGCAGGTCGCGCTGGACGGCTGCGGCATCGCCTGGCTGCCGGAGTATGCCATTCGCCAGGAACTCAGCAGCGGACAGTTGATCGTGCTGGACAATGACGCGCTGGTGATCCCAATCCAGGCTTACGCGTACCGCATGGACACGCGCATGAATCCTTTAGCGGAGCGTTTCTGGCGGGAACTGCATAACCTTCACGCCGCCCCCTGAACGTCATTCAGGCATGTGCAAACTGTTCCGATGCCAGCGCTGTCTGCGTATCCGGCCAGGACTCATACCAACGAATGGCGGCACGCACCAGTGACGCAGTCGAGTCGATAAAGCGGCAACCAGCCGCGTCCTCATGCCCGGACACGATAAGTGGAATTTCGGTACACCCCATGATGATCCTCTGCGCGCCACGGGAAATCAGTCGTTCGATTTGCGGAAATAACAGCTTTTCTGCCGCCGCTTTATCACCGCTTTTCAGAGCATAAATGGCCTGCATCACCTGTTCCTGCCCCGTTGCTTCCGGCGGGATCAGGGTGAGTCCTCGTGCCGTCGCTTTTTTCTGATACAACCCTGTCGCCAGCGTGGCGTTTGTCGCCAGCAGACCCACGCGTTTGACTGACGCAGGGATTTCACCCAGGGTCGCATCCAGAATGCTGATCATCTCAACCTTTGCCACGGCCCGCAGATCCTCAAACCAGTAATGCGCGGTATTGCAGGGGATCACGATACATTCCGCCCCCGCCTCTTCCAGCATATGCAGATAACGCTCAAGATAGAGATAGGGTGAAGGGCCACCGGATAATAAACAGGCCGTGCGATCGGGGATATCCGGGATAGAGCTCACAATCAGCGGAATATGCTGCTGATCGCAGTTGGCGTCGCGTAAGTAAACAAACTTTTCCAGCATATCCGCCGTCGCTGCTGGCCCCATTCCACCTAAGATCCCAATCGTATGTTTCATCGCTTTCTCACTGCTCAGCTTGAGTTCAGAAACACACTATCAGCATGATGTTTAGGTAAAAAATGCCGTTTTATTAGCGGCTATGCGTAAAAATCATAGCCCCCTCTTCCCGACGACGGCCGGTTGCCACTGTGAACAAAAAGCTTTACACCTTCACAAAAGAGAGAACGCGTAGACTATCTTTTAAGCGCCTCCAGAGCAGAATAAAATAGCGCCGATGTTTCAAATAGAGGATTGTTGTTATGTTGTTCTGGAAAAAGATGGTGAGAAAAATCGACGCGTTCGCCATGTTGCTCCCACCAGCCTACTTCCGGGTGTAAAACCAGGCAGGCCTGTCACCGACAGGCCTGATTCCCTTTCCCTTCTTTGCTTTTACGCAATCCGGATGTTCTTAACACCACCACCCACATCCGTAGCCAGGTATATCGATACACCAGCGGATGCTGCCAACTGAGTAATGTCAGAAACATAGCGACTCCTTTCTTGCCTGAAGACCTAACGGAATGTCGGCAGCAAGCCAAACACATCCAGCACGACAGTCAGATAGACAATCCCCCCTCCCACAATCACCAGATTCAGCACCGTGTTGTTACACGGAGAGGTGTAATGCGCCGTCGCAAAACGTTTACGTGCGGCTTTGACCAGAATAGGCGGTAAGATCACGCTCCAGATGGTAAACGCCAGACCCGCGTAACCAATCGCATGCACGAAGCCATTCGGGAAGAAGAAACACACGGCCGCAGGCGGGAAATAGGTCACCAGCGCGGTTTTCATACGTCCCATATTGTCATCCGGGAAGTGGAACAGATCGGCGATATAATCAAACAGACCCAACGTGGCCGCTAACAGCGAACTGGCAACCGCGAAATTACCGAAGAATGTCAGGATCAAGTCCATATACCGACTGGTAAATAACCCGCTAATGGCTTCCACAAACACATCGATATTCCCCCCTTTGGCAATGATCGGAGGAAAGTCCGCACGACTGATATTCCCCATCGTGACCGCCAGCCAAAAGACATACAGCAATACGGCAAAGAGCGTACCGATGATGATGGAGCGCGTGATGTGAGGTACACCTTGTGTTCCGTAGAGTTTAACCAGGCTCGGCACGTTGCCATGAAAACCAAAAGAGATAATGCAAAACGGCAGCGTCATCAGGATGTACGGAAGGTACTGGGCATTCGGTAGCGCGATCTCAGCGCTATCGACCAGTTTCGCCACCTCAATATGACCGACCAGCCCGGAGAAAGTGGCAAAAAACGCCAAAAACTTACCGATGATAAGAACGGTCGTAATTCTCCCGACCAGCAATGAACTGTACCAGGCGATCACGCCGACCAGCATACTGACAAGAACCACTGAAATATTCGCTGGGAAACGAACGCCACTGTATTTGAACACGGTCTGCGCCATCACCGCCGAGGAGCCGGAAATATAAGCGTAGGTTAAGATATACAGCACAAAGCCAAAGGCAATCCCAACGACGACATTCCACTTTTGCCCTAGCAAATCCTGTGTAAACGTATTAAAACTGGCTCCAGCACCATAGTGAAGGTTAACCTCAACCAACATCAGGCCGGTTAACAACATCATGATGGCAATAACAATCAGAATGACAGAAGCGCCGGGAAACCATACGCCAGCCATCGCAATCGGAAGAGAAAACATCCCCCCTCCCACAACGGTCGCAATGACAAGCATTGTCCCGCTAATTAATCCGGGGGTACTCTGTCTTTCAATGGCATTAATATCCATAATAAATGTTCCTGTTGACTATTATTTATAATTACGGCTGTCATTTTTACATCTTCGGATAATGAACGTGTTGAAGTCAGGTTTGCATTTTTATTAGTCAGCAAAGAATCGCCGATACGGTAAAGGCTTCCTGTTCTGTGAAAATAAAAACAAAAAGGCCCCAGTTACCTGGGGCCACGAAAAATTCAAATATAGTCAAAACGCGCAGTGAAGAAGCGTAACTGCTTAGGCTCATAAATGAACTTAAGCCCACGAATATCTTCTTTATGCTGATACAGTTTGATAATACCGTCTGCCACCACATCCATATGTGCATAGGTGTATACGCGGCGTGGGATCGTCAGACGCACCGTTTCCAGTTTTGGACGGTGGTTCTCACCCGTCTCTTTGCTGCGACCGGCAGAGATAATACCGCGCTCCATACTGCGAACGCCGGTTTCCACGAAAATGCTGGCTGCCAGGCTTTGCGCCGGGAACTCATCTTGCGTCAGGTGCTCACAGAAACGACGCGCGTCCAGGAACACCGCATGACCGCCGATCGGCTCAACAATAGGCACACCCGCCGCTTTCAGTTTATCGCCCAGGTAGCGAACCTGCTTAACACGGTGCTCAATGTATTCGTACTGCATGGATTCACGCAGACCAATGGCCATGGCTTCCATATCACGGCCCGCAAGGCCGCCGTAGGATGGCATCCCTTCGTAAACCACCACCAGTTCTTTGGCCTCGGAGAACATTTCATCGTCGTTCATGCACAGGAAACCGCCGATATTCACCAGACAGTCTTTTTTGCCGCTCATGGTGCAACCATCAGCATAACTGAACATTTCATGCACGATATCTTTGATGCTGGTATTCTCGAACCCTTGCTCCTGCTCTTTGATGAAATAGGCGTTCTCTACGCAACGGGTCGCATCGTAGAACACTTTAATTCCATGAGCCTGAGTTAATTCTCTGACGGCGCGCATATTCGCCATAGAAACAGGTTGACCGCCCGCGAGGTTAACCGTGACCGCCAGACAAATATAGGCAATATTTTCTGCGCCTTTTTCATCGATCAGTTTTTGCAGTTTATTAAGATCAATATCACCTTTAAACGCAATATTCAGACCGGCATCGTGCGCTTCGTCACGTACGATATCGACAAAGATCGCACCATTTTTTTCCTGGTGATAACGCGTGGTGGTGAAATACATGTTCCCGGCGACATACTGTCCCGGTTTAATTGCCAGTATTGACAGCAGGTTTTCTGCGCCGCGCCCCTGGTGAGTAGGCACAATATGTTTAAAACCAAACAGTTCGCGAACTGTTCTTTCCAGATGATAGAAGTTTTCGCTACCCGCATAAGCTTCATCACCGATCATCATACCGGCCCACTGTTTATCGCTCATTGCGTTGGTGCCACTGTCTGTCAGCAGGTCGATATAGATATCTTTCGAATTTAACAGGAAAGTATTGTAACCCGCTTCCTGCATTTTCTGAATGCGCTCATCACGCGAGATCATAGATACAGTTTCAACGCTTTTAATACGGAAGGGTTCTGCCGGATAATTCATTTTGTTTCTCCAGTACACAGTTTTCATGTTCGTATTAATGTGAAGTAAAGCACCCTTATCTCATCAACAGGCTCTGAGGAGATATAACTATTCACCGCCTGAACCAGGGGGTGGAAATAATGTGTTGGCACTATGCAAGATTTAATTACTGAAGAAAATAGCTTCCGCACCATTAATCATTTCAAATGATAAAGAAAAGTGTAAATGCGCGTGATATAAATCACACGTTCTTTTCTTAGCTTTTCATATTCAACAAGTTATTTACCACGCAGTGATTTGCAACGTCCCTTCAGACACGGTAAAAGCAAGAACGCACTGAAAACATAACTTTCCAGCCCCTTTTCAGCTCACATTCTCTATTTTTGAGAGTGGATATTGTGGGATTACGATCACCCTCCACGGTTAATTTTGTGATTAATATCACTAAAGTCGTAAAGTAATTTGTACAAAACAGCGTACTTTCAGAAATCACAATTTACGACAGCGATCTGGTTCACGTTTTTATGCAATGGTTTTGCAATGCCAGATCTGACGCGTGAGACAATGAGCGGGAATGGTTTTTAATGACATGCAATGTCTATTTTTCGACAATCTTATTTTCTGGAAATATATTTAAAGGCGTCGATTATATTTTATATTCGAATTATGTTTATTGTTTTTTCCTGATGATGCATACAGCTAATTATCATTGTACGAGGGTGTTGTGACTCTTTCACTCCATAAATTTTTGTACGCTAAATAATCCCACTCTCCGAACAGTTTACTCTTTCATAACGATCCCCCTTTACCCGACCCTGACTTTAGATAAATAAAATAATTAACAAAACAACAACAATAAAACTCAATGTCTGTGAAACCAAAGATCGTCGTTTTATTTTGAATGCCACCGATATCACCAATAAGACGTATTTCAAATGAATGCGCATCCTATTATTTGCGATAAGGGACACAAAATTTAACCACCATTGGCGAAAAAACTTGCTGTTTAACCTAAATCCCTTAACGTAGCGAAAAATTGGTTTATACCAGATTGGTGAGCATGAAAGACAAAAGCTATGTAGATATCATCCGGGAGCGCCTGGAAAAGTGGTTATCTGAGACAAATCTGGCTGCGGGTTCACGACTTCCTTCAGAGCGGGAGCTCTGTGAATTGCTGGATACCCGCAGGATGACGTTGAGACAAGTGTTGCTGGAACTGGAGGTGGCTTCTCTCATCTTCAGGAAAAATCGTAGCGGCTGGTTTATTGCGCCCAAACGTTTCATCTATAACCCAAAAGCGCAGTCCAGCTTTAATGCCGAAGCCCGCGCCCAGGGACGGCTTCCGTTTTGGGGGTATCTGGAAGAAGAATTGTGCGAAGCGCCGCCTTCCAGCGTCACAAAGGCGTTCTCTGAAAATACCAGCAGCTATCTCATCACGGGCTGGTGTGGTCTTGACGGGCATAAGGTTTTTTATCATGAGTCCTACATTGACGCCGACTTCGCCCCTGGCTTTGTGAATAAAATCAACAACCAGTCATTTGCCGAAGTCTGGGAAAGAGAATTCAGTCAGTTTTTGAGTATAAAAAGCATGGTATTTAAACCCGTAAAAATACCTGATCAGGCATGCAAAGAGTTGGGCGTTGCGCCAAATTCTTTCGTCATTCTGGTCGAAAAACATCGGGCTACACGAGAGAAAAGAGTGGTTCAGGTTGACTTTGAGTACTGGAGACTAGAGTCCGTTGAACTCTATATCAATGAATGAGGGTGAAAATGAAAACGACAGACAGGGTGTGCCTCGCTGAGCGAGCCAGCAATATTCCCCTATATTTGCATGCCTATGCATTTCATTTAAATATGCGCTACGAACGGATCCTGCCAGGCGATCTCCTGGATATTGCGCATCAGCATCAATTACAGGGCGTGAAGATTCATGTTGAGGATGGTGAAACTCAGGCTTTACAAATGTTGAGTGACCATCAGTTATTTGATTTCAGGAAAAAAGCAGAAGACTACGGCCTGGATGTAAACATTGAAACCAGCGCATCAGATAAAAAAACGCTGGATGATGCTATCAGGATTGCCCGTGCGACAGGCGCGTCATCCGTCCGTTTTTATCCTCGCTATGAGGGACATCTGCACGACGTCATGGAAAAGATAGCGTTAGATATCGAATATTTATCTCAGTTCGATGATTGCGGCCTGACATTCACAATCGAGCAGCATGAAGATCTCAAAGGGGAAGAACTGGTCAGCTTAGTAAAACAGAGCGGGATGAAGAATCTTTCAATTCTTTTTGACTTCGGCAATATGATTAATGCCAATGAAAAGCCGCTCGACGCCCTGAAAGTCATGGCACCGTACATAACGCAAGTACATGTAAAAGATGCCAAAATCATCCAGGATGGTTCCGGCTGGGCACATGAAGCGTGCCGCTCCGGGCATGGGGATTTACCCATGGAAGAGATGCTCAGAGCGTTATTGTTGCTGGGCGAAGACAAGCCGCAGGTCATCTCTTTCGGCCTTGAGGAAGAAGTCGATTACTTTGCTCCCGCTTTCCGTTTCGACGATGAGGGAGATAACCCGTGGATCCCCTGGAGAACCGCGAGTTATACACCGTTACCTGATGCCGATAAGGTTGATGCACGCCTTGCTCAGGAATCAGAACATGCAATAGAACAAATTCACTATGTCAGAAACATATGCAATAAGTTTATTAACGAAAATTAATTTAAATATTATAAATTAATCTTACACAACGATAATTACATCAACTTTCTTATCGCTTTGATATTTATCAATCGCGGATATGGAAGGTTATTCCCTCTATGCTTTTATGTAAGTGAAGGTATAACTATGTTCATGAACAAGTGGGCACGACTGTGCTTTTTAGTCCTCGGTGGTGGAACGATATTTAAACTTTCCAGCATGAAGGACGTATTTTACGTTCCGATGCAAAATGACTGGGGTTTAACCAATACACAAATTGGTCTCGGCTTCACTGTATATACCATTATCCAGACAACAGGACTGTTTCTTTCCCTGTATATTGCTGACCGTTATTCCAAGAAAATACTCTTACCCTTTGGGTTGATTGGTGTGGGACTCTGTGGATTGTATTTATCCACACTGCCTTCGTTCACCGGTTATCTGCTCTGTTTTGCGGCAATGGCCTTCTTTGGCGATGTCATTTTCTGGCCCGTATTGTTGAAAGCCGTACGCCTGCTGGGGAAACAGGAAGAACAGGGACGAATGTTTGGTTTCCTGGAAGCCGGCCGTGGTGTTGTCGATGTGATTGTCGCCTCCGGTGCCTTGTTTATTTTTGTGCAGTTCGGCGAAGGTAAAGCAGGTATGCAGGCGGGTCTGCTTTTCTACACGTTAATTACGCTCACCGTCGGAGTTATTACCTATTTCATTGTGGGCGATGATGACAAAGTCACCGCTCGCGATAACAGCAGTGCAAATCTGGAAGTTCTCAAGGGCATCAAACATGTTCTGACCTGCGCTAACGTATGGCTGGCCGCATTTGGTATCTTCTTTGTGTACGCCGCGTACTGTGGATTAACCTACTTCATCCCTTTCTTAAAGGATATCTATATGTTACCGGTAGCCCTTGTTGGGGCGTACGGTATCATCAACCAGTATGCGTTAAAAATGGTCGGCGGCCCGATTGGCGGATTCCTTGCCGATAAAGTCACTAAATCGCCAACGGTCTATCTGAAATGGACGTTCCTGATCGCGGCAATTGCCATGATCCTCTTCATTCAGTTGCCTCACGAGTCGATGAATGTGTATGTCGGGATGGCGGTGACGTTAGGATTTGGCGCCATTATTTTCTCCCAGCGCGCAATCTTCTTTGCACCGATGGATGAGATCGGCATCTCACGCCAGTACAGTGGTTCTGCGATGGCATTTGGTTGCATCATCGGCTACATGCCGGCCATGTTTGCCTACACTCTGTACGGCGCGCTTCTGGATAACTTCAAAGGCATTACCGGCTATAACTATGTCTTCAGCGTGATGGTGGCATTCAGCCTGCTGGGCTTCGTGTGCTCCACTATTCTGGCCAAAAGGATTAAGCAACAAAAAATGGCGTTAGAAGCAACGTCAGCATAATGGCATGATCGATGCGTTATCTTCCCCGACCGTCAAGACACCGACAACGGGAAAAAGAAAATAAGCGTCGTCAGTTTTAACCATTAAAAATGGCAGCCGGGTCATCCCGCTGCCATTTTTTCTCTCAGAAATACGGCGTCGTTTTAGGATTTAAGCGCGGTATTACTGTTCTGATTGCGCCAGACAGGTGTCGCTTTTGTCAGCCAATAGTCCACGCTGACATATTTTCCGCCACCGTAGATCAGCAGAACTAACAGCATGATGAAATAAGTGGCTGAGAATTCAATACCGTTGTTGAGGATAATCGGGTCACCCAGTTGCGTAATATAGTTATAACGACCGGGGTAGTTTTCCATCAACCACTGGAGAAACGCCGTCATTCGCTGACTGGATTCCATGCTGTTACTGGCGATAGCCAGCCAACCGTGCGACCAGTGAACCATCAGGCTGGCGACGCTCATCACGACGATCATTGGGATGGCGATGATCCGGGTGAAAAGCCCCAGCGTAATACAAATCAACCCCAGCACTTCAGTCGACGTTGCCAGAAACGCCAGCAGCCAGGGAAACGGTAGCCCCAGCCCGCCTTCTGCTGTCGATTGCGAAAACCAGGCCACCGTGCCGCTAAATCCCATGACCTTGGAGTGTGCGCCAGCAAAAATCACCGGAATTAAAAAAAGACGGATAAGCAGCAGCGCAATAAAGTCTGCTTTCTTTATTTTTGATATAACGAGCTTGTACCACGAAATTACGTTTATCCACATAGCATCACCCTTTGTATTTTAAAGACAAAAGTTCGTCGTTATTGTTGGTTTCCAGCCACGAGTGCAAACAGAAATCAGCTAAACCCGGTGAGACGGTATTGAGCAATCGTTCGGCTGAAATAATCTGATGATCCATCGCTGACAACAGTTTCACATCAACCTGACTGAGCCTCTTCTGATACAGCGCATTATTATGCTTTCGAAAGAACGCATAATAATTCAGGCGCCCTTCATCCTCAGAACAAGGCTCTCCCTCGTGGATCTGAAACGGTAAAGCCACCAGCTTCAGCGTGGGATTTCGCGCCACGTCCACATCGCCAGTCTGTACCAACCGCAACGACGTTTTCTGAGGCGGTGGAACGTGACTGTCATCGATTTCCACGGCGTACAGCAGCCATTCATATTCGATTAGCGCCAAATCATAAGGCGACCGCTGACGTTGCTGACGCATAAAAAGCAGCAACTCTGTCGCCACCTGATGAAATTCCGGTTGGCTGGCCTGATGCTGATGGAGAAAAGCCTCCGTCAGATCCTGAATATCTGCCTCTTTAATACGCTGACAAAATAAAGGGAAAACACGTTGCAACACGCCGTCAATATTCTCTCTGACAATTTTCCGGTATAGCGACATACCGCGAGAACAGGTGTCGCCCGCTGTCGTTCTGGCCCGAAGTTGAGCCGAAAATGTTGTTTCCATCTCGACCAATAATGCAGGTGCTAAATCATGTGTCGTCACAGGCACTCGCTTTTATAAAAGGTATTCCCTGATTTGCGTTAATTCCGCACACAACGCCGCCAGGGGTGGCACGTTGTTATCACGCTCCAGCAGCAACGGTTTCGCGCCATGAAACTGCACGGTCTGTTTTGCCAGTGTTAATACCTCCTCTGGTACTGGCATTCCATGAGTGTCGAGGCGAAACTCCTCATACTCCAGGTGACCTGCGATGTGGTAATAGATAATCGACGACGACGGAATGCTGCGAATATACTCAACGGCATCAAACCCATGATTACAGGCATTCACAAAGACGTTATTAATATCCAGCAGCATTCCGCAACCGCTAAGGTTAAGGAGTTCGCCCCAAAACTCCGCCTCCGGCATTTCACCAACGTAGCGGTGATAAGTAGAGATGTTTTCCAGAACCAACTGCCGCCCCATCATATTTTGCACCTGGTCAATACGCGCGGCTAAATAAGGCAACACATCGGTAAAACCGGGTACGGGTAGTAGATCGTAGAGATACCCCTGGCGATCGCGAGAAAAACACAAATGATCGCTGTAAATATCAATATGGTATTCGTCGAGAAAACGGCGAACATCCTTGATATATTCTTTATTTAAGGGGCAACTATCACCAATGGATAAACTCAGTCCGTGCGCAATTAACGGATATTTTTTGCTGATATCGGCTAACTGCTCTTTCTTCGCGCCGCCGATATTCATCCAGTTATCTGGGGCCAGTTCGAGAAAGTCGATATCCTGACGGCGGGGCTGTTGCAGCAGTGCCGTTATATGCTCGCCGCGCAGCCCGATTCCGGCTCCCTTTGCGGTTATTTCCCGCATACGCCACTAACACATTTTTCGGCGCTCGCCAGTTGGGCGGAGTCAGGCTTATTGATACCTTCCCCCGTCAGGCCACATTTACCGTCTCTGGCGCGCACCAGTTGATCCTGAGGATCATGCTTAAGCGCGGCCTGACTATAGATTTTCTCGGTACCGCATTTACCACTGGCACATTTACCGCTACTGGTTGGCGCTTTCTTCTGCACCTGACTGGCGTTGCCGCTCGCCTCTGTCGCACTGGCGGGGTTAACCATTCCAGCGGCCATCAGGGAACCCACGACGATTGAAAGTACGATATCTTTTTTCATCGGTTATTCCTTCGCATTGGCTAATGAGATCGGGAAACAGGAGAGATCGCGACTGCTATAGACCGAACCGTGGTAATACTGTTTCACAATGTCGATGGACTGCTCTTTAAGGCGCAACCCCTTGCCCATAAAGTGATTGAGTACCAGCACTTTGGGATTGATTTCGGCAGCCACCTTGCCCACGACATCCGGGGAGGCATGAATAAATTTCGAGGTGTCATCGGTATCTTCATCAATGGCTAACGGCATCACCAGCATGTCCGCGCCTTTGGCAAAACCGGCAAACGCTTTATTACTGCCATTCTGATCGGCTGACACCACAATAGTGCCTTTCGCCGTTTCAATACGAAACGCCAGGCAAGGAACATCGCCGTGAGGGATCCCCAGGGCGGTCACTTTCATTTCATCGTCCTGATACACCAATTGCGGCTCAGTGGCGGTGTAACTAATATCTTTAACGTGACTTGCGAGTTGTAAACCATCTGTCGCGTTATACAGTCCATTCAGATAGGAATACGCGCCATCTTCTTTTTTAAAGAGTGCGTTAAAATATTGCGTCATTGACGGGAATACGCCGCCGCTTTCTGGCCCCGCAATATTAATGGTTTCCTTCTCCTTCAGGAAATAACCGCCTTTTAAAATCGGCGCCAGATCCGAGACATGGTCAGTGTGGAAATGGCTGATGGCGATGAGTTTCAAATCCTCCAGACGGGCGCCCGATTGGCCAAAACGTAAAAAAATACCGCCACCAGCATCAATAAGAATGGCCGACTTCCCATTTAGCCAAATAACTTCTCCCGATGAAGCACGCTGATCATCTGTAATCGGCCCGCCAGTCCCCAGCGTTTGCAACGTGAAATCCTTATTTTCGCACTGCAACCCGGCAGCCAGTACATTGACAGAAAAAAACAGCGAAAGTGTCAGTAATGACGCTTTTTTCAAATACAATAATTTGTTATTTCCTTCCATATAGAGTTAACCCTGTGTATTAGATGCTGAAATTTATATTCCTGCCAGACAGTTAAAAATGTAAAGGAAATGTAATTCAAGTTTTAAATATGATGAAACCCATAATTTAACTTATCGATATCTGTTTTCTTGATAAGCAATGCCGCATGTAAAGACTTTTGGAATAACTTGTATTAATTCACATTGTTATCCCAAATAACATTTAAAAAAGTAAGGGTTAATTTCGCAAATCCTGAGCGAGATAAAAAAGAAAATAAGCAAGAATAGCTAAAAAATAATCTACGTGATGAAGGCGTTGCTTTAGTTGCCCGACTGAAAGGCGCAGGAGTCTCAGTGAAGCACCGCCACTTCGCAGGTCTGGTTCACGCCTGGCTCATGCTCGAAGACAAAGTACCGGGAAAAGCCAGCGCAACCTATCAGGCTATTGGGGAGTTCGTACGCCAGTGGCGTTGAACCTGTTGGCAGAGGGAAAATTGGTGTATTAACGGGTGTGGAACAACGGCTGTCAGCGGTTTCCCGTTAACACGCCGTGTTCCTCGATGGTCTATTATGCGGTTGGCGGCGTACCTTCCGCATTGGACAGCACGACATCAATCTGGATTAACGCATCATGAGGCAGTGCTGCAACCCCCACGGTGCGGCGGGCCGGGGTTCCACCTGGGAAGAAGGACGCATAAACCTCATCGACAGCCTGACTTTCTGCGATGTTCTTCAGGAAAATATTAACCTTCACAATATCCGTCATCGCGTGGTCGATACTTTCCACGATGGCTTTAATATTGTTCAGGCATTGTTCGGTCTGCGCTTTGATGTCTCCGCTGACCATCGCCCCTGTTTTTGGATCTAACGGTAATTGCCCGGAAACATGATTGTAATGAGAGAACGCAACGGTTTGTGTATGCAGTGAACTGGTTGGGGCGTTAACTGTATTATTCGCCTTAATGACGATCCCGTGACGGTCTTCAACCGCCTGAGGCGGTGTACCATCGCCATGAGAAACTACCGCTTCAATTTGTACTAACGCATCCATTGGCAGAGCACTGGCGGCGATGGTGGTACGTGCCGGAAAATAGGCGGCACTACGGGCAATCGATGAATCAGGGAAAAAGGTGGTATACACGTCGTTGACGGCATCAATATCGGCAAGATCTTTAAGATAGAGATTAATTTTAACGATATCGTCAAAAGGAACATCAATGCTGTGCAGAATCGCTTTAATATTATTTAAGCATTGTCTGGTTTGCTCTTTAATACCACCGGTGACCAGTTTTCCTGATGTTGCGTCTATCGGCAATTGTGCGGAAATATTATTGTAATGAGAAAATGCCACGGTTTGTGTCGACAGAGGACATACCGGCGCATTGACTGTGTTATTGGTCAGTTTGATAAGATCGCCTGATTGCGGCGCACCCGGGATCGTACCCTCACCGTGGGAAATCAGCGCTTCAATTTGCACTAACGCGTCCATCGGCAATGCAGCAACGGCAACCGTCGTGCGGGCAGGAACATAGACCGGGAAATAGGATTTATAGACCTCATTGACCACGCCCATATCTTTAATATTCTTCACGAATACCGTGATTCTGACGACGTCATTCATAACATGGTCAATGCTTTCCACAATGGCTTTAATATTTTTAAAGCATTGCTCAGCCTGAGCTTTTATCCCGCCAGAAACCAGTATCCCCGATATTGGATCAACAGGTAATTGAGCAGAAATATGATTATAATGAGAGAAAGCCACCGTTTGCGAATAAGGCCCTAAATCTTTTGGCGCATTTTCCGTATTTCTTGCTAATACTGCATTGTAACCACTCATAATAGTACTCATCTTAGTCTGTTAAAATATCATGGGTTGCGCGAAACCGCGCTTTCGCTAGAACTGCCGTAATACGGATGACTGGCATGTGGTGTATCGGGCCTGCAAGGGCGCACGCCCGATACACTTCATAGACAGACCGCAGTGGTTACGGTCTGATGCAGGTGCCGGCAAGACCCGCCAGCGTATCGTCGATACGAGCCAAGGAGCCTATCCAGGCAGGTTTTTGTCGGCGGTTAACATAACCACTGACTGCCGTCACTTTCGGCCCCATTGATCCGTCTTCTTTGGCAAACGGGAGCAGCATTTCCGGCGTCGCTTCACGAATCGGTCGTTGCATCGGGGTTCCCCAATGTTCGTACACCGCATCCGCATCTGTCAGGATCACCAAACCGTCAGCATCAATCTGTTCTGCCAGCAACGCAGCGGCCAGATCTTTATCGATCACCGCCTCTGCTCCACGTCCGTTTTCCGTCACGGGAACACCGCCGCCACCGCAGCAAATCACCACATCGCCTTGTCCCAGCAGACGACGAATCGCGTCGCTTTCCTGGATGCTTACCGGCATCGGTGACGGCACAACCCGACGCAGATATTGACCATCGCGCTTCAATGTCCAGCCGTACTGCTCTTCCAGTTCTGACTGCTGTTCAGGACGATACACCGGGCCGATAAACTTCTCCGGTTTGGCGAAAGCAGGATCCTGTTCAGACACCTGAATGCGTGTCATCACCGTCGTCACCTGAGGCATACCGGGTTGACACATCAGGCGCTGCGCCAGCATAAAGCCGATCATGCCCTGAGTTTGAGCCACCAGCACATCCAGCGGATAAGGGGTCACATCCCGATAAGCGAGATTTTGCAAAGCCAGCAATCCGACCTGAGGGCCGTTGCCGTGCACAATCGCCAGCCTGTATTCTTGCGCCAGACGAGCCAGAGCCGATACGGCACTGTCGATATTACGGTACTGATTTTCGACCGTCAGCGCTTCGCCGCGCTGTAGTAACGCATTGCCGCCAAGGGCAACGACCAGCGTTTTCATTCGCTATCCTCTAATAAAGTGTTGCGCTAGCCAAAACCCCAACAGCGTATCTGCGCCTGAGGTATGTCCCATCGCCAACAGCGACGCCGTTGCCGCCGTCATACGACGACCGGAACGTAGCGCAAAGACAAAGTGCAACAGCGGGGAGGCAAAACATCCCCGTGCGGCGTATTGCAGGTAATTGGCACTGACCTGAGTCGTCGCCGTATGCAGAGAACCTGAAGCACGAAAAAAAGCGTTGCTGTTATGCGCGTTGAGCCATCCCGCCTCCCAGGCAGCCAGCATCATGCCGATCAGCATGTCATCCTGGCTGGGCGTCAGACCCGGGCCTCGCCCCAGCCATAACGTCCAGTCGATATCCTCTCCGGCGAGGGACGCAGCAAAACAGTGCAACATCTGTCTCAGTTCAGGGAGCAGCGGTAATCGCGTGGCCTTCGATAAAGGGCCAAACAATCCCGTCTCGTCTGCCCGGTCGACACACGATGCCGGGAGAAGGCTGACCTTTTTGCCAGCCGTCAGCCGCAACGAACACTGTCTGACGGGCGGCAAAAGCAACGATCTGCCCAGTTGAATCCCGGACTCTGTCACCACGGGCATCGCTCCCGCGATAATTTCCCGGCTCAGTTGCGTAAAGTCGTGATGACGTAATACCCATCCACCTGGGCTTATCCCCCGACCGGCATGATGCAAGGTCAGTAAAGCGCCGTCCTCAACATAGAGGGTGATCGTCCGGCGCCAGACGCCGCCGGTACGCCATGCCTGGCGAAAATCAACCGTGTCCTGGCAACCCAAAAGTGGATGGATATCATGCATCACGTAGCCCTTAGCTCACGCTCATCTCTTCAGCCAGAGCTTCCAGCGCTTGCTCAAAGCAGGCCAGCGGTGCTCTGACAGTCCCGGCACCGATCTGTCCGATGCCCGCATCTTTATGGGCAATACCGGTATTAATGAGCGGAGTGATCCCCGTTTCCACAACCCGGCGGATATCAAGACCCAGACACGCGCCCTGGAAATCCCAGCCCGGGATCTGCAATTGCATATTGCGTTCGAGGAAGATTTCCGCCATTTCTTCGGAAACGGATTTCGCCGCATCCATCCCGCCCGCGCCGACAAACCGCGTGACGCCCGGTGCGGCGATCATTGCTGCGCCACCAATACCGAATGTTTCCGTAATCGCGCTGTCGCCCATATCCGGGTTAGCCTGCTCCTGCGAAAAACCGGTAAAGAACAGGCCCTGAGGCGTATTCACTGGTGCGGTAAACCAGCGATCGCCAAGGCCGCTGACGCGGATCCCGAACATGTCGCCGTTACGCGTCATGGCCGTCACAATGCTTCCGGCGCGAATTTGCGCCCCGGCGTCCATCGCGGCTTTGCAATAGGCCATCGCCAGGTTCAGGAAGAACTGATCGGTGATCGCCAGGAAGCTCATGACTTCGGAGATCTGTTGTTTATCGTGGTCGAGTTGCGCCATATGAGGCGCCAGGGTGCGCATCAGTAATGCGGAAGTGGCGATATTACGCTGGTGAAATTCATCACCCATGGTGATGCCCTGCGCCATCATGGCGGTGAGATCCACGCCGTTTTCCATACGATGCAGCGCGGCACTCAATACTGGCATCAGCACATCACGCATCCAGCGCTGACGTTGCAGTACATCTTCGCCGTAGGCGCCAAAGCGCATGACTTTGCCGATCCCTTCGTTAAGATTGCAGTAAGCACGGTTTCCCTGCTTGAGATTCTCCACAACCAACATCGGCATTCCCGGCGAGGTGATACCGCCCATCGGCCCGACCGCATTCACATGGTGGCAAGGGATAAAGGTGATCTCACCGCTTTCCAGCATTGCGGTTGCCGTTATCTCATCCTGCGCCCAGCCTTCAAAGAGACAGGCACCGATACAGGCCCCTTTCATCGGGCCGGTCATATCCTGCCAGCGCATAGGCGGGCCGGCATGCAACAAGGTTTTTGTCTCGTTCAACGCCGGAATCAATGAACCGGCAGGCTTGACATCCAGCCAGTGCGGGCGTGCATTGCGGATCTGTTCAATTACTGCAGCATTGGCTTGAGCCAGTGATGTAAACATAATGTCCTCTTATTGCAAACGTGCTAATAAACGTGCCAGTTTTTTATTTCCGCCCGCGATCGGTGCCCACTGATAGTGAACAACCGGCGTGCCGGCAGACTGTAGATCCAGAGCGAAGCTGCGCAGACCGGCATTGATCACCGCCACCCCCTCCAACAAGCTGGCAGGTTGCCCGCGTTCCACGGCCTGCGTTGCGCTAATCAGTTCTGCCGCCAGGAGCGTGGCCTCCGGCAGGGTATCCACCACCATCACCCCCGCGTCCTCGAGTATGGCTATCTGGCGGGAACGGCATTGCGGATCGCTGTCAGTACCGGTAACGGTGGCAATAATGTGCAACGGCTGGTCTTCTGTGCGCCCGGCAGTAGCGCGCTGACACGCCTCTACCAGCGACTCCGCGGGTTCCGGCGTGGCGCCATAACCAATCACCACATCCAGCAGCAATACCCCGACCTGGCTGTCATCAGCCAGCGCGGTAATCAGTTGGTGGCGCAGGGAGGGATCAATCATCGGATGCGGACGCCCGACGGTGTAAAAATCATCACCGAGGTCGATAATCTGATGGCCGTCGTGGTTGAGCATCATGCCGTTGGGATGATCGGAATCGGTCTGAATAGCGAGACGCTCAGCAAGCAGACCGGCAGCTTCTGCCGCCAGCGTACCTCCGGTATACAGGCCGAGAATTCGTTGGTCGGCCACGCTGGCCAGTGATTCGCGTCGGCGTATCACGCGGGACAACAGACACGCCAGTCGCGCCGCCTCATCCAACGTACGGGCAAACCAGACATTTTCATCCCGCATCGCGGCCGGAACATAGCCCAAAAACAGCGCCACAACCGGCTTTCCGCTTTGCTTCATGGTGGTAATGATCTGCTGGCGTACAGACTGGGCAGGCGGTTTGGAGACAAAGGCGATCAACTGGCTTTGCTCATCATTCGTCAGCATTTCCAGCGCGCTCAGGGCGCTAATGCCACCGACATCTTCGCTTAAATCACGACCGCCAAGACCGATAGCGTGGGTAATCCCTTCACCGCCGAGAGCGATTTGCGACACCAGTTCCTGAATACCGGTGCCGGAAGCACCAATGACGCCGATATTGCCGTGCGGGACAACGTTGGCAAACGCCAGCGGCGTTCCGGCAATCATCGCGGTGCCGCAATCCGGCCCCATCACCAGCAACCCTTTATCTCTGGCGCGGGTTTTTAATGTAATTTCATCTGCCAGAGAAACGTTATCGGAGAAGATCATGACATTCTTGTCATCATCAAGCGCCTGATGCGCCAGTTCAGCCGCGTATTCACCGGCAATAGAGATCAGGGTTAAATTAGCCTGAGGCAGCGTCCGGGTCGCGCTCTCCCAGCGACGTACCACTGACAACGACTGGCCCTGATGACTCCCCTGCGCCAGCGCAGTTAACGCCGCCTCCAGTTGGGCGTTGATGATGCCAGTGATCGCGTCATCGGCATCATCCGTGCGGATCGCTACACAGATATCATTGGGTGTCGCAGTCGTAAAATCGTCATGCCAGAATCCTGTCGCCTCCAGCAGAGATTTATTGGCAGGCGTTCCCATCATAATCGAAACATCATTAACGTTTTCAGATTCGCTCAGTTTTCGCGAAATAATCATCAAACTGACAGAATCCTGAAAACAGCCCTTTTTGATAAAGGCATGAATCATATTAACTCCCCAATAATTGCACCCATTGCAATTGAATGAGCGTGATTGTTCTGTGGTAAGGCTAGCGCCACAAAGTAATTTTTAGCGTGACTAAAATCACATGCAATTTATTACCAGAAGAATTCAAACAGTCCCGATGAAATTAGTGTATTTTTTCAATTAATGGATTCATTTAATTAACCGCAATAAATTACGCAGGATTATCAAATAAAATCTAACTATATAGTTTTACGCTGACGGATCACAGTTTGCTTTTATTTTCCCGGTATATTCGTCGCCAATAGCGCTTTAAGCTTTACACCGTCGTTAAAAGGAAGGCAGATGAGAATCAGTCGGGAAACACTTCAGCAGCTAATTATCAATAAGCTAACCAAGGCAGGGCTTACGCATGACCACGCGACGACTGTCGCCGATGTATTAGCTTATGCCGATGCCAGGGGCATTCATTCTCATGGCGCTGTGCGTGTTGAGTATTACGCAGAACGTATTTCGAAAGGCGGAACCAACCGAAGTCCGCAATTCGAATACGAACAAACCGGCCCCTGCAGCGCCATTCTGCATGCAGACAACGCTGCAGGTCAGGTCGCCGCAAAAATGGGGATGGAAAAAGCCATCGACATGGCGCGTGAAAATGGCGTGGCCGTGGTCGGTGTTCGCCGAATGGGTCACAGCGGTGCGATTTCCTACTTTGTCAATCAGGCAGCGCAGGCCGGTTTTATCGGGCTATCGGTCTGTCAGTCAGACCCCATGGTAGTGCCTTTTGGCGGTGCGGAGGTCTACTACGGTACGAACCCGTTAGCGTTTGCCGCGCCGGGAGAAAATGACGATATCATCACCTTCGATATGGCGACCACCGTACAGGCATGGGGAAAAATTCTCGATGCCCGCTCACGCCAGGAAAATATCCCGGATAGCTGGGCTGTCGATAAGCATGGCGCGCCAACCACCGATCCTTTTGCGGTGAATGCGCTGCTCCCGGCTGCGGGCCCTAAAGGGTATGGATTAATGATGATGATCGACGTACTTTCCGGGATTCTGATGAATCTTCCGTTTGGTCGTCAAGTCAGCTCCATGTATGAAAACCTGAGTAAGGGTCGTGAATTAGGCCAACTGCATATCGTTATTAATCCGGCATTTTTCTCTTCCAGTGATTTATTCCGTAAACACATCAGTGAAACCATGCGTGAATTAAATGCAATAAAACCAGCGCCAGGTTTTTCACAAGTGTATTACCCGGGGCAAAACCTGGATATCAATGAAAAATTGAGTGCCAAAGATGGCATCGATATTGTTGACGATATTTATGAATATCTGGTTTCGGACGCCATTTATCTCCGCTCTTACGAAACCAATTCCCCATTTGCCCAATAAATTCAGAATCAGGAGTTGTACATGACTAATCATTTCCGTCAGGCAATTGAGGAGACATTACCCTGGCTTTCTTCATTTGGCGCCGATCCGGCAGGTGGACTGACGCGTTTACTTTATTCTGACGAATGGCTGGAGACTCAGCTCGCTTTTAAAAAACGGATGAGTGAGAGCGGGCTGGAAACCCGATTTGATGATGTCGGTAATTTGTATGGCCGACTGACCGGTACCCGCTATCCGGATGAGGTTATCCTGAGCGGCTCCCATATCGACAGCGTGGTTAACGGCGGCAATCTCGATGGTCAATTTGGCGCGCTGGCAGCCTGGCTTGCCGCGAGCTGGTTGAAAGAAACCTACGGCCCGCCGCTGCGTACGTTCGAAGTGGTGGCGCTGGCGGAAGAAGAAGGCAGCCGCTTCCCCTACGTTTTCTGGGGCAGCAAAAATATTGTCGGTCTAGCCAATCCGTCTGATGTACAAAACATCACAGACGCCAAAGGCATCGGTTTCACCGAGGCGATGAACGCCTGCGGCTTTACCCTGCCCAGCTCACCGGTACCGGCACGTAAAGATCTTCGCGCCTTCGTCGAACTGCATATCGAGCAAGGCCGCGTGCTTGAAGCGAATAAACAACCGATCGGCGTGGTGAATGCCATTGTTGGTCAACGCCGCTACACCATTACGCTGACCGGCGAAGCGAACCACGCCGGAACCACGCCGATGAGTTATCGCCGTGATACCGTGCATGCATTCAGTCGCATCTGCTGCGAATCCATCGCCAAAGCCAACGCTCACGGCGACCCGCTGGTGCTGACGTTCGGTAAGGTCGATCCCCAGCCCAATACGGTCAATGTGGTGCCGGGTAAAACACTCTTCACCATTGATTGCCGCCATACCGACGCCGACGCCCTGAAAGCGTTTACGGCTGAGCTGGAAGCCGATATGCAACGCATTTGCCAGGAGATGGCAATCGGCATCGATATCGACTTATGGATGGATGAAGCTCCAGTGCCGATGGATGCAGGGCTGGTTCAACAGCTCACGGCGCTTTGCGAGAAAGAGAATCTGAATTACCGTCTGATGCACAGCGGAGCCGGACACGACGCGCAAATTTTTGCACCGACCATTCCGACCTGCATGATTTTCATGCCCAGCATCAACGGGATCAGCCATAACCCACTGGAAGAAACGTTGATTGACGATCTTGCAGAGGGCGTAAAAACACTGGCGTTAATGCTTCACCAACTGGCCTGGACTGAATAAGGAAACTGAAATGGGATATTTAAATAATGTTGTGGGATATCGTGAAGATTTACTGAGCAGCCGCTCTATCGTCCGGCATGGCAATTTTGCACTGCTGACGCCAGATGGCCTGGTGAAAAATATCATTCCCGGTTTTGAAAATTGCGATGCCACGATTTTGTCCACGCCGAAACTGGGGGCGTCGTTTGTCGATTACCTGGTCACCCTGCATGAAAAGGGCGGTAATACTCAGGGTTTTGGCGGTGAAGGCATTGAGACATTTTTATATGTTATCAGCGGTGAAATCACGGCCGGTGCGCAGGGACAAACATTTACCCTGACTCAAGGCGGTTATCTGTATTGCCCGCCGGGCGATCTCGTCACGTTTACCAATAATCTCGCGACCGATAGCCAGGTATTTCTCTATAAGCGCCGCTATGTGCCGACAGAAAACCACGCACCGTATCTGGTTTCTGGCAATGTCAGCCAACTGGAGCGTATTCATTACGAAGGGATGGAGAATGTCATCCTGATCGACTTTTTACCCAAAGAGCTCGGCTTTGATATGAATATGCATATTCTCGCTTTCGAGCCAGGCGCCAGCCACGGGTATATCGAAACACATGTTCAGGAACACGGTGCCTATATTCTTTCAGGTCAGGGCGTCTACAACCTGGATAATCAGTGGGTGCCAGTGAAGAAAGGCGATTACATTTTCATGGGCGCATATTCGTTACAGGCCGGTTATGGCGTGGGAGGGGAAACCTTCAGCTATATCTATTCGAAAGACTGCAACCGCGACGTTGAAATCTAAATATGAAATCGGTCTAACCACTTTTGTTTAGCTATGTTGGATTTTGCCACGGTGTAAACCGTGGCTTTTTTTATTGTTTCAGCGACGAACCTGCTGACCCATTTTCATTACGCAAGCAATGTTGCGCGCGCAGTGATACAGGTTTTGTTCTCCTTTCGCCAGAACCTCTGGCAACGAGGCCAGAGCCGGCAGAATACTGAATACCGCATCGATACCGTGTTGATGCACAACCTCAACGTCTTCGCTCAGAACACCTGCAATACCAATCACCGGAACCGCATATTTTTGGGCCACGCGCGCCACGCCAAGCGGTGCTTTCCCACCGGTGGTTTGTGAGTCAATACGTCCTTCGCCGGTGATAACCAAATCCGCCTCTCTGATAGCGTCATCAAGATGAACGGCATCAATAACAATATCGATTCCGGGTTTCAGGGTCGCGTTGAGGAAAATCCGCGCCGCCACGCCCATACCGCCCGCCGCGCCACCGCCAATCAACGTCTGCACCTCCTGCCCGGTCGTCATCTGGATAACCCGGGCATAGTTCTCCATACCCCGTTCCAGTGTTTCAACCATCGCAGGGCTGGCACCTTTTTGCGGCGCAAACACCACAGAAGCGCCACGTGGCCCCGTCAGAGGATTATCTACATCGCACGCCACTTCAATTCGGCACTCCGCCAGGCGGGAGTCGATTTGGCTCATATCAATACGCGCCAGCCGCGCCAGCTCTCCGCCGCCGTAGCCCAGACTCTCGCCACTGGCATCAAGGAATCGCACGCCTAACGCCTGCGCCATTCCCATTCCGCCATCCACCGTCGCACTACCGCCAATCCCCAGGATCAAGTGGCGAATACCCGCATCCAGCGCATGACGGATAATCTCCCCGGTGCCGTAGCTTGTGGCCAGAAGAGGATCCCGGGCTTCAGCGGGTACCAGCATTAAACCGCTGGCGGCAGCCATTTCGATAAATGCGGTATCACCCGCACCGTTGTGTCCATAAAAGGCCGGAACGGTCTCTCCCATCGGCCCCGTCGCCAGCAGGGAGATAACACGCCCCCCGGTCGCCTCTACCATCGCAGTGACCGTCCCTTCCCCACCATCGGCAATGGGCAAACACACGCAATCCGCCTGGGGAAATACCGACAGAAAACCAGCCTTAATCGCGGCAGCACATTTTTCCGCACTGACACTTTCTTTAAATGAGTCAGGAGCAATTACAATTTTCATTGTTAATCCTATTGTTGAGCAATTATTTAATTCGATCCCAGGGAATGAGATTTTCCATGACCAGCGCTAACGAAATGCCGACCAACAATCCGTTACTGAGCAGAGGACGCAGGGCCAACGGCAGTTCCTGTAGAAACACCGGCGGCAAACCCATCAAAAAAAGTCCCACAAATAACGGCAGCGCCAGGCGGTAGATATTCCTGGCCGTGAAGGTGATTTGTTTGCTGAAAGACAAACTGGAATAGAGCAACGGCAAATAAGAAACCAGCATCACGGCGCTGCTGATCGGTAACGGCAAGGTGGTGAAAAAATGGGTTAGCGGCGTAAACAGGCCAACAGTCAGACAGCAAAGGCACCCCAGAATAAACGGCACGCGCGAACGTTCCCCGGTTTGCGTTAATAGTCCAATGGAGGAGACAAAAGGAGAAAACGGCACCACACTCAACGGGAGGGTGAGTAAGGTCATTAATCCTGAAACCACAAAGCTGCGACGATAACGCGAACGTCCATTTTTTTGTTCTGGGTAGAAGACGTCCGTTCCACGTAGCGCGCCATAGGTATTGGTAATGTTGACCAAACCGGCCAGCAAGGCGGTCAGAATAATCCCGGGTCGTAGGGCGCCATGACTGCCCAGTGGAAACCACTGCCAGTGGATATGCCCTGATGCCACCGTCGCAGGTGGCGTTTGAAATAACAGATACCACCCGCCCCACCCGACCAACGCGCCAATCAACAAGGCATAGCGGGCAATTTTGTCAGGCAGGAAAATAATCATCCACAGGATGAAAAACATAACCAGCAGCGACAAACCAAACGGCGCCAGTTGTAGGGTGCTCTGTGGCGGTACCGCACCGAACGGTAGCCCAAGCATGCCCTTAAAAAAGATAGAAGTGAGTTGCGCACCCAGTAACAGCATAAAAAAGACCATCACCGTGGGGCTGAAGAGCCTCGCCAGACGATGCCCTGCACCGCTTACGCCAATGAGGATGGTGAGCAGCGATGACAAAAAAATACCGACGGCCAGACTGGTGGCGATGCTGTCTATCCCGGTACCGCGTGCGGCTTCCCCCACCGTGACCGTCAGAATGGTACTCCACCACAGTCCGGTCGGGCCTTCCATAATCGCCCGACGGTGCCCGAACAACGCCTGAGCAAGACACGCCAGTCCTGTTGAAAGAAATCCGTATTGCGTCAGGGTAATCAGGGCGCTGGCCGGAAGTTGAAACGCAGACTGAAGAGTAGGCGGGATCACGACGGTATTGCAGAAGATAAAGAAAAACCACTGAAAACCAGCCAGGGTATTGCGTCGATTAACAGGAAATACAGCCATCCGATGCTCCTGAAAAAGCGCCCGTCAAATGACGGGCGCAGGGCGTGAATTACTGCTGGTGTTTGAGAATAAACTGGCCTTTCGGTGCAATCGGGAAGCCTTGCTCGATGTCATAAATCACATCGCCGCGCAGCAGCGTTTTCGCAATACGCGCTCCAATTGTACGGCCAACGTACGGGCTAACTTTATGGCGATATTCCAGATCTTCTGCCGTCAGAACATAGCTGCTGTTCGGCTGGATAAAGACCAGATCGGCGTCTTTGCCCGGCGCGATACGGCCTTTATGCTGCAGACCAAAAATATCTGCCGCGTTGGTCGCCATCAGACGCGCAAACTGAGTTAATGGCATACCCCGTTTTTGTACCGCTTCGTCAAACATTACATCCATGCAGCTCTGCAAACCGGCGATGCCGCCCCATGCCTGCATGATGTTGCCTGCTTTCATTTCCGGAGGGCACGGTGAGTGGTCGGAGACCAGACAGTCGATTTCGCCGCCCAGCAGTTTGTCCCACAGGCCTTTCTGGTTTTCTGCATCGCGGATCGGTGGAGAGCACTTCGCCAGGGTGCCGATTTCTTCAAACTGATCGGTATCCAGTACGAAATAGTGCGGACAGGATTCACAGGTTACGTCCTGGCCTTCCTGACGGGCGCGGGTGACTTCCGCTACGCCTTCCGGGCTGCTGATATGGCAAACGTGCAGACGGCAACCGGCAACTTTCGCCAGATACAGCACGCGACGAATGGCTTCAACTTCGGTAAATACCGGACGGGACGCCACATAATCGTGAGCGGTTACGCGGCCTTCGCGCTTCGCTTCGTCACCAAGCTCGTCACAAATCAGCGCATTTTCACAGTGGACTAAAACCGGTTGATTCAGCTCGCCCAGTTTTTGCGCCCCTTTGAAGAACTGAAAGTCGTTAACGTCGCGGAAATCATTATCAACCGCACGATCGCCGCAGGTGGCAACGAAGCACTTAAACCCAACCACGCCGACTTCATCCAGCTCATGCAGACGATCCAGGTTATAAGAAACCAGACCGCCCAGTTGTGCTGCATCGATAGTGAGTTTGCCCTTAGCCGCATCGAATTTGAGTTCAATGGTTTCGCGATCAACGGTCGCTGGCAGCTGGTTCAGCGGCATTTCGATCATCGTCGTGATGCCGCCCTTAGCCGCCGCGCGAGTGCCGGTTTCATAACCTTCCCAGTGGGTACGGCCCGGTTCAGAGATGTGCGTGTGGGCGTCAACCATACCCGGTGAAACGACCAGTCCAGTGGCGTCCATAACCTGCGCTGCTTCGCCCAGGTTTTCACCGATGGCCGCGATTTTTCCGTCTTTCACCGCAATATCAATAATTCTGGCTTCATTTTCTAAAATGACAGTGCCGTTCTTAATAATTAAATCAAATGACATATGATGTTCCTTATAGATATACAGATGTTTAATGTTCTCTTTCATGGCCTTATACGCCATGGTAAAAACTTATTTAATTTATGATGTTATTTAGTTGCATTGTTGCATTGTTGCACTGCTGGCTTAGGCACTTTTTTCAATAAAGAATAAGCACCGAAGGCAACGATAACGCCAACAAACCATGACACGCGAGAAATCGGCTCCAGCATAGGAATAAACTTCCCGCCCAAAGAGATAACTACTGCCACCAACGTTACCGAGAAAGCCGTAAGATTAAATCCATTATCGAAATACTTATAATCACCCTGCGCTGTATAAAGCTCGTCAAGATTAATTTGACCACGCATCACGACGAAATAATGCGCCATCATCACGCCAATCACTGGCCCCAACATACCACCAATGATATCGAGGAACAGATAAATACTGTCCTGGTTTTCCATTAATTTCCACGGGCAAATTAACAGACTGATAATACTGGCAATTAACACGCCATTTTTGTACGTCAGTTTCGTCGGCGCAATTGCCGCAATCTGGTAGCCTGCCGGAATAATATTCCCCGTCGCATTCGTTGAAATAGTGGTCATCAAAATAACCAGTACCGCAAAGAAGGAAGCAAAGAGGCTATCCCATTTTTGCACAATATCCAGCACGTTCCAGGTATCAACACCATAGTGGATACTGGCACCCGCGATAATCGAAACCCCGGCAATCGCGAACAGGACATAAGCGACGATAAATCCCAGCGTCTGCCCTAGCATCTGATCTTTAAACGAACGCGCGTTCTGGGTAAAGTCTGAAGCACTCACCGCAGGCGCTGCCCACACCGCCACTACCGAGTTGATCACCACCAGCAACAGAAAACCGCTGTTCTGTGATTTCTCGACACCCTGAGGCAGGTAATCGAGAATTGGACCAATACCTACCAGCGAGATAGCCCAAATTGCCATGCCGCCAAACACGATGTAAATGCACGGGTTGAGGATGGCGGTGAACTTATTTAACACCTTGCCACCGCCAAAACCGATACCGACGTTAACCAGCCAGAAAATCAGGAAGGCGATCAGTCCCGGTAATGACAGACCCAGCAATTTGAAATCCCCTCCCAGATTCAGGAATTCCGGCCATATTTTTCCGAGCAAGATTAAAAATGCTAACGATCCGGCGTAGCATTGCAAACCAAACCACATAATGGCAGCGATACCGCCTCTCAGAATGCCCGGTAATAATGCACCGCGGACACCATAAGAAGCACGTAATATCATGGCGAACGGAACGCCATATTTACTTCCGGCGGCACCATTTAATACCATAACCAACGCAATGAAGAACGCACTAAAAATAATGGCCATCATAATACTGAGCGTTGATAACCCAAGAATGAAGAATCCGCCCACCATGACATAATTTGGCACATTATGTACGGAGCCCATCCATAGGGTAAAATAATTAAATGCTTTCCAGTTACGTTGCGACTCGCCTTTGGGCAGCAAGTCGTCACTATAACCTCTGTCCTGGTATAACTTTCTACGTTGTTCCATAATACCCTCTATTTACGCATCAGATTACGTTTACAGGTTTAGCTAAGCGGAACAAATCAAATAATAATAACAATTAATAAATTTATAATTATGACTGCGAAAGCGAACAACTGACTATCGGCTTTCTTTTATAGAGTGTGGCTACTGCAAATAAAAGTGTTCCCGTGGTGACCAGACCCGCAGAAATCATAAAACTCAGTTCTTTCGAGCCTGTCAGGTCAGAAATAAACCCTGTCAGCATCGGTGCAATGATGGCGGAACTCATTCCAAAAAAGTTAAACAGACTGAAGGCGCGCCCCATATTTTTTGCCGATGCCTGTTCTGATACAAAAGAAATCAGAATCGGGTCAACCGCCATTTTCCCCAGTAATCCGTACAACACCAGACTCACCATCAGCGTCGTCGCGGTGGGCGACAACACGGTGGCGACCAGCATGACAGCCGCCAGGACTTCCAGCGCCAGAATCACTTTCACCTTACTTTGGCGAAACTTATCCGCCAGGTGGCTAAAGAACAGCGCACCAGGTACGCCCGCGACGGCCACCATCGCTGAAGCCAGGCCAATGGTGCTTCCATCAAATCCGCGCTCGGTCTGCAGAAACGACGGCAGCCATGTCGCGATCAGATAGTAGCCATAACAGGTACAGAAATAGAGAAAGTACACGCTGCATAACAGCGGGGAATACAATGACCCGGGGGTTTCCTCCTTTGCCACGGTTTTCGTTTGAGCAGACACATTATCTGCCGCCACGCTGGTGTTCACTTTGCGACGGATAACCAGCATAAAAACACACAGCATAACCACCAGAATCGCAGCCACAATGTACAGCAGGTTATGCCACGGCATGTGCAGGCTTTTGACCAGATAACTGGAGCCTATCAAACCGATGCCCATGCCAATCGCCGCCCCACTGTTAATAATGGCGTTAGCCAGCGCGCGCCGTTCTTGCGGAACATTGGCCGACGACAGCGAATAGGCAGAACTGAAAAAAGAGGCACATCCCGCTCCGGCTAACATTGAACCGATATAAATCAACTTCAGTGTATTAGCGTTAGCGATACATAACGTGCCCAGTATGAAGACCGAAAAACCACACATCAGTATGATTTTCTGCCCTACTTTATCCACCAGTATTCCGCATGGAATTTGCATACCGCAGTAGGCAAGAAAATAAAAACTGGCGATCGCACCGACTTCTGAATTACTGATATTACCCAGTGACGCCTGTATTTCAGGATAAACTGGAGTCAATATTGTTCGATAGATCCAAATTGCCACCCACCCCAGACTCATAACGACGATGATCTTCTTCCAGTAATTATCCGCCGCTTTATTATTCTGACTCATAATCTCGCCTGCTTATTGCAATATCTACGCATTACTAAAATCGCTGCGCTGAGAGCAGCGATTTTCCATTAAGAAAGTTTATGATTGGCCATTAATTCCAGCGCCTGAACAAGGGCTGAGTGATCCATTTCGCTACCGCCATTCGCCGCACAGGTATTAAAGAGTTCCTGGCAGGTCGCCGTATTCGGCAAATTCAGTTGCAGCGCTTTGGCGCTCTGAAGCGCAAGATTTAAATCTTTCTGATGCAATGCAATCTTAAAGCCCGGATTAAACGTGCGCTTTAACATGCGTTCGCCATGAACTTCCAGAATACGTGAGGCAGCAAATCCACCCATTAATGCCTGACGTACGCGAGCAGGATCGGCGCCCGCTTTTGAAGCAAAGACCAGAGCTTCTGACACGGCTTCGATATTCAGGGCGACAATAATCTGATTCGCCACTTTGCAGGTCTGGCCGTCGCCATTCCCCCCCACCAGGGTGATATTTTTACCCATAATGTCAAACAACGGTTTAACACGTTCAAAGACCGCTTCTTCACCACCAACCATAATGGAGAGCGTACCTTCACGCGCGCCGATTTCCCCACCGGATACTGGCGCATCAAGATAATCACCGCCTGCTTCCTGAACCTGTTTGGCAAAACGTTTGGTTTCAATTGGCGAAATAGAACTCATGTCGACAATTGTTTTGCCCTGCAGACTCACACTGGCACATCCATTGGCACCGAACAGCACTTCTTCCACGTGTGGCGTGTCAGGAACCATAATGAAGATAATGTCAGAATGTTCAGTAACCTGTTTTGCGGTTTCGACATGTTTGGCACCCAGTGCAAGCAGGGTGTCGGCAACCGGTCCAATTGTCGCAACGTGTAAATCATGTCCGGCGCTGGCGAGACGAACGGCCATCGGCGTTCCCATAATACCCAGACCAATAAATCCCAGTTTCATCATCAACCTCTTAATTTATACATTTACAGATTTGGGCAATAGTTATCCCTTCCCCATTGCGGAATAATAAATACTGCCCAATTATGGATTACGTATTAACGATAACGTTCAAACCATGTTAAACCGGCTTCAGTGGTAGTCTGCGGTTTATATTCGCATCCCACCCAACCGTCATAATTTGATTCTGCAATACGGTTAAAAATATATTCGTAATTAATTTCCCCGGTACCCGGTTCACCACGATGTGGATTATCTGCAATTTGCAAATGTCCGATGCTGTTAGCATAGGTTTGCATGGTCTGAGTTAATTCACCTTCCATTCGTTGCATATGATAAATATCATATTGAATTTTCAGGTTATCGCTGCCAACCTCCGCAATAAGTGCAAGCGCTTGTTGCGTTCCCGTCAAATAAAAACCAGGGATGTCATAGGTATTAATCGGCTCAATCAGCAGAAGAATATTTTCTTTCGCCAGGGCCATGGCCGCAAAGCGTAAGTTATTCACCAGCGTGCGACGAACCTCTTCTTCACAAATCCCCTGCGGCGTTTTCCCGACCAGACAGTTAATTTTAGGCGTGCCTAATACTTTGGCATAACGTATGGCCGCCATAACGCCTTCGCGAAACTCTTCTTCACGTCCAGGAATACAGGCGATACCGCGTTCACCCGCCGCCCAGTCTCCGGCCGGTAAATTATTCAGAACAATTTCAAGCTTGTTTTCCGTGAGCTTTTGCTTCAGTACATCGATGTCGTAGTCATAAGGAAACATGAATTCAACACCGTGAAATCCACTGGCAGCGACTTTTTCAAAGCGTTCTAAAAAATCGTACTCTTGAAAAAGCATGGAAATATTGGCAGAAAAGCGCAACATCGTTGACCTCACTTATTCATATTTCATGAAACAGGTTTCAGTTGGCGCATCGAGTGCGCTGTCCGTCACTTCTTCAAACTCCGTCACGTTATCCAGTTCGCTACCCATCGAGATGTTGGTCACGCGCTCAAGGATCACTTCCACGACGACTGGCACACGGTATTGATTCATCAGGACTTTAGCTTGTTCAAGCGCCGGAGCAATCTCCTGCGGCGTGGTGACCCTGATCGCTTTACAACCCAGGCCTTCAGCCACTTTCACGTGATCCACGCCATAGCCGTTAACTTCACTGGAGTTAATATTTTCAAACGCCAGTTGTACGCAGTAATCCATATCAAACGCGCGCTGAGACTGACGAATCAGACCAAGATAGGCGTTATTGACCAGAACATGGATGTACGGAATATTGAACTGCGCGCCGACAGCCAGCTCTTCGATCATGAACTGGAAGTCGTAGTCGCCCGAAATGGCCACCACATTACGCTGCGGATCCGCAGTGCAAACCCCCAGTGCTGCCGGAAGAGTCCAGCCCAGCGGCCCGGCCTGGCCACAGTTGATCCAGTGGCGATCTTTAAAGATGTGCAGCATCTGCGCGGCAGCGATTTGTGACAACCCGATCGTCGTGACGTAACAAACATCGCGGCCAAACGCTTTGTTCATCTCTTCGTACACGCGTTGTGGTTTGACGGGGACGTTATCGAAGTGAGTTTTACGCAGCAGCGTCCCTTTGCGATGCTGGCATTCCGCCACCCAACGCTCGCGGCAAGGAAGGCGCCCTTCTTTTTGCATCTGCTTCGCCGTTTCAATCAGTAACAACAGCGCTTCTTTTGCATCAGACACGATGCCCAGATCCGGGCACAGAACGCGGCCAATCTGCGTCGGTTCAATGTCGATGTGAATGATCTTACGACCGTCAGTATATTTCTCTACCGAACCGGTATGGCGGTTAGCGAAGCGGTTACCAATGCCGAATACCAGATCAGAAGCCAGCAGGGTCGCGTTACCGTAACGATGCGCGGTCTGCAATCCAGCCATCCCGGCCATCAGCTCGTGATCATCGGCGATACAACCCCATCCCATCAGGGTCGGGATCACTGGCACCTGAGTGATTTCCGCGAATTGTTGCAGCAATGCCGCCGCATCCGCATTGATAACACCACCACCTGCGACGATGACCGGGCTCTCGGCCTGAATCAGCATCTCCAGCGCTTTCTCTACCTGCGCTTGTGTAGCGGTCGGCTTATAGGCGGGTAACGGAGCATACAGTTCCGGGTCAAATTCAATTTCTGCGACCTGAACATCAAAAGGCAGATCGATAAGCACCGGGCCGGGTCTGCCGGAGCGCATCAGATGAAATGCCTTTTGCAACACACCCGGAACCAGTGCCGCTTCGCGAACCGTTACGGCCATTTTGGTCACTGGCTTGGCGATAGATTCAATGTCTACTGCCTGGAAATCTTCTTTATGCAGTCGTGCACGCGGTGCCTGACCGGTAATACATAAAATAGGAATAGAATCGGCTGAGGCAGAGTACAGACCGGTGATCATGTCCGTTCCGGCAGGCCCGGAAGTGCCCAGGCACACGCCGATATTACCCGCAACGGCACGGGTGTAGCCTTCCGCCATGTGTGAAGCCCCTTCAACATGACGGGCCAGAATGTGGCGGATGCCGCCATGCTTGCGCATTGCAGAATAAAACGGGTTGATGGCTGCACCGGGTACGCCGAATGCCGTGGTGATGCCTTCTTTTTCCAGAATATACATTGCCGCATCCACGGCTCGCATTTTTGCCATTTTCTTCCTACCTCATGATGTTGGAAAATTTTTCCAATATTAAAATTTGTTAAAAAAGTCCCGCTCCGGTGAGCGGGCTATTTCGTAATACGAATGATCAGACTTTGAGTCCAAGGGCGATACTAATATCCCTCGCGCAATCGCGCACCAACTCCCCCTGGCTGTCGAACCGGTCGGGCGTCAAACGTGACGCCGGGCCTGAAATGGAAATCGCAGCAACCACAGTACCGGAACCATCGTAAATAGCGGAAGCAATGCAGTTCAGGCCGGTGACATGCTCTTCATGATCAAGGCAATATTCCCGATGTTTCGCGTCTTCCAGATCTCGCTGCAACGCCGGCAAATCAACAATCGTCTTGGGTGTAAAGCGCTGCATCCCGGTCGTCAGAAGCACATTAACCAGCTCTTCCGGCAGTAAGGGGTACAACAACGCTTTCCCGGCCCCGGAAGCATGAAGCGGCATCCGGCTCCCCAGCGGGGCACACATTCTGACCATTGCTTTGCACTCTTGCTGACCAATCAGCACCGCTTCACTGCCATTGCGAATGGCGACATTCACGGTTTCGCCAGACATCAACGTCAGTCGGCGCATAAAAGGCCCCGCGATGGACAACACATCCCGGTTGTGGATGTAGGCAGTGCCGACATTAAATGCGCCAAGCCCGATATGCCACCAACCTAACTGACTGTCCTGATAAACAAATTCCGCACCTTCCAGCACCTTTAGCAACCGAAAAGTTGACGATAACGGCAAATCCAGATTGATGGATATATCGCTTACCGACGAACTCCCCCCGCTTTTTTCCAGATACTGTAAGATGGCAATCCCTCGCTCCAGCGCCTGAGCACCTTTCTGCGCGGCGGGCTCTGCTTGCCCAGGCCTGCCACGGCGTTTGACCTCTGTCATACTCCAATCATCCCCGGCTCTAACATGAACGTTAATAGTTTGAAAATACGAACATATTAAGCAAGATAATCAGTAACGTCATGTGCTACGTCACACAAAGGCCAACTCGCTGGCTGGAATACTCATCACATCACAATTGTCCAGCCCTCCGCGATCCACTGTTAAAAAGCTGGTTTCGGTCTGCCATGCAAACAGCGGGTGGTGCCAGATACTGCGGTGGTAGTTCACGCCCTGCTTACCATCAGTAATAAAAGCGCGCAGCGTATTTAAGTCCGGTGAGTCTTCTCCCAGTGCAACGACCACCACAAAGGCTTCACCGTTCATCGGAATAAACGCCTGCGTGCCCAATGGATGGCGCTCCAGTTCAGTGACAACAATGGGCAGCGCTGCCGGTTGCGCCAGGTTAATGCTGATTAACGTACGATCCTGCTGCAGGATCTCGACGTTAGCCAGGTCGTGAAAACGCTTCACTTTGCCTTCATTAATATGAAAAAAATCGCGCCCTTGCGTTTCAATTACGTCGCCATAAGGCAAGAACGCCTCACGCGTCAACGGTAATACTTCAAGTTTCATGACAGTATCCTTTAAGCAAAATCCTTTACACCGCCACCTAAAAAAGGGTCTGTGGTGTCCATATCGGCTAATTTAGAACCTACAAAAATGAACATCAACACAAAGTTGGAATATTTTTCCAAAACCAGACAAAGACCACATTAATTAAAATGATATTGTGAAAAAATACTTAAAAATAAAGGGAAAATTGTTCGATAATTCATTGAGGCGCCCATCATGCTGGACCCCGAAACCCTACGTACATTTGTCTGTATTGCCGAAACTGGCAGCTTTTCCAGGGCCGCAGAAAAGATGTATAAAACCACGGCAACCATCAGCTATCGCATCAAACTGCTGGAAGACAACACGGGAGTTTCTTTATTAAACCGCACGACGCGTAGCGTCTCACTGACACCCGCCGGAGAGCACTTACTGGCACAGGCCAGAGAATGGCTGGGGTGGGTAGACAGCATGCCTGGCGAACTTCAGCAGATAAACAATGGCGTCGAGCGGCAGGTCAATATCGTCGTCAACAATTTATTGTACAGCCCACACGCTGTATCCAGCCTGTTAGCCTGGCTGTCGCAACGCTACCCATTTACACAATTTTATTTTTCCCGGCATATCTACATGGGTGTATGGGATTCTCTGCTTTATGACGATTTTTCGATGGCCATTGGTGCAACTGGAACGGAAACGCTATCAGACACTATTTCCCTTGCACCGCTGGGAGATATTTCCTGGTTGTTTGTTATGGCTCCACATCATCCACTGACACAACACACCGACCCACTGACAGAAGCGCAGCTTCGCCGCTACCCGGCGGTCAATATTGAAGACAGCGCCAGAAGGTTGACCAAACGCGTGGCCTGGCGTTTACCCGGGCAGAAAGAAATTGTCGTGCCGGATATTGAGACGAAACTGGCCGCGCATCTCGCCGGCGTCGGGGTCGGTTTTTTACCTGAATACTTATGCCTGCCGCTTATTGAAAAAGGTGCGCTGGTCAGTCGCCAGATCCCGATGATGCGCCCCCCTTCGCCGCTGAGCCTCGCCTGGCGCAAAGATCATCACGGAAAAGCAGTGCAGGACATTGTGTCGCTTTTTTCCAGCGCCGCACCGGAAGTGAGCGTTTTTTTAGATCCTTTTCGCCAGACCGCATCAGCCATCTGATGCAGAAAATGTCTTCTCCCCGAACAACAATCGGTTCCTGGGTACAGTATCTTTTCATGGCAATGCGTTTCTTTGTGAGTGGAAGGAAAGACTGGCTACTGCGGTTTAGGCTGGCACTGTTTATTGGGGGGAGATCACCGCCGTTGGCAGAGAACCGTTCAGCGTTGTTAGCCAACAGTTATAAATTTAAATTAAAGGCTAGAAGAATCTATCTCGGGGTAGATCATCAACATTACTTACTCTAAACCACGTTACACATGGCCTCCGGCGCAGCGAAGTCATCAAAAAAGAGTATTATAAAAACATGTTGAATTCCGCCTTTAAGGAGAAAGGTTGCCTGGCGGTCGTAATGCCGTTGACGATACAGCGCGCAACACGGGTATAAACAACCATTTCATTGATAAGTAACTGAATGGCTGCTTATATTCAATCAAGATAAGGGTTCATTAATCTTTGCATAGAGATAAGGTGATGTGGCCTCATTGCGATTCGCATCAAGATAATCCGCCCACCACTGCAGCATCAGCCTGCGCTCTCCCAGATGCTCGGCCTTATGAATGTAAGCCGCACGCACAGTGTTACGCTTCTGGTGACTCATCTGCCTTTCCACCGCATCTCTCGACCACAAACCAGATTCAATCAATGAGCTACAAGCCAGCGTCCTGAATCCATGCCCACAGACCTCCGTTTTCGTGTCATAACCCATCACTCTCAGCGCCTTATTCACCGTGTTCTCACTCATCGGTTTACGCGGATCGTGATCACCAATGAAAATTAGCTCACGGTTTCCACTCATGCTTTTGAGCTTTTCCAAAATTGCGAGAGCTTGTCGCGACAAGGGAACAAGATGCGGCGTCTTCATCTTTGAACCACGTTGAGGATGCTTAACACCCTCCAGCGGTTCACGTTCACCGGGAATCGTCCACATGGCCGTTTCGAAATCTACTTCTGACCAACGGGCAAATCGCAGCTCGCTTGAACGGATAAAAACTAACAAGGTAAGTTCGACAGCAAGTCGGGTTAATGGTCTTCCGGAATAGTGATCGATACAGTGAAGCAATTCAGGAATGCGGTTAAGCTCCAGGGCAGCACGGTGCTGTCTTTTCGCCGTAGCAACCGCACCAGCAATCTCTTGCGCGGGGTTGTAATCGATTAAGCCGCTCTGAACGGAAAAACGCATAATCGCGGTAGTCCGCTGCTGTAAACGGGCGGCGACTTCAAGACGCCCAGATGACTCCACCGCTTTGATGGGTACAAGAAGATCCCGAGTCTTAAGCTCCGCAATGTTCCGCTTACCGATGGCAGCAAAGAGATTATCTTCAAGGCTTTTCAATACACGCGCGCTATGCGATGCAGACCATTTCTGATTGCTGGCATGCCAGTCTCTGGCGACCACTTCAAACGTTATCGCCTCTTGCTCCTGCTCTACCTTAACGGCTTTCTTGTTCTCACTGGGATCGACACTATTAGCTAACAGCTTACGGGCTTCATCGCGACGAGCCCTGGCATCCGCCAACGAAACCTCAGGGTATTTCCCCAGCGCCAGCATTTTCTCCTTACCGCCAAAACGATAACGCAGCCGCCAGTATTTCGAACCGTTCGGGTGAACAAGCAAAACCATGCCATCACCGTCAGTCAGTTTGTAGGATTTTGCTTCAGGCTTTGCCGAACGAACCTTCACATCACTCAGAGCCATGATGAGTATCATTTCAAGGGTTCTTTGTGGGTACAAACATTATCGAACCGGGATATACCCACAGATGTACCCGCATCAGTAAGTTGATGTAGATTGAATCAGGTTGACTTAGGTTGAGTGAAAAAGCGAGGAAAGCCTTGCGGATACTGGATTTCAGGTACAAAAAAAGCCGCCCTTGAGCGACTTGATTGCATATCGATGGTGCGAAGGCCGGACTCGAACATCGCAACTATCCTTATGATCTTAATGGATTAAAAATTACTATATTGGTCATGATACCATCATTGATACCATCAGTCCCTATTGGTGATAATCGAACAGAATGCATTCGTCATTACAGATTGATAGTGTAAAATCTATACATAGTGTAATCAACTGTCATAAGCAATAGTTTATTAATGGAATTATAAACAATGTATAGAGTAAATCAAATCATCAAAACTATAAGCAAAATGAACTCCTATGCCCCCTATAATCAGATAAATAAAAAAAGTAACTTACTTAGAAAGATTCAAGTATATTCATTCCTTACATCTCTCTTTTCTCTTATTTTAATGGTCATAATGGCTGTTATCTACAAAGTCTTTGACCTTCCCAAACAACCATTTATTTTACCTGCATTCATCCTGTATGCCCTCAATTCAATTGCCGGTATAATATACTTATTTACCCCTATAATTCCTGGCGTGAAGTTCATGCTCAACTTCAAAAAGGAAATTTTCAATGACCTGATTTGTGAAATTGATAATGATGAACAAAACATACAAAAACTGATGCCTTACTCGTTGACTGAATTAAACTATTCAATAGATTGGTTAAATATAAAGATACAAAGAGTAAAATCAAGGATAAATGATTTCTTTGGAGAAAAAACTGCTGTTTTATCAATAATAGGATTAGCATACTCTGCAGTTCAAGGTTTTGGTGGGTTAGACAAATTAGGTGATACCATATCAAAAGGGCTCTTCAACTCTGGCACAACAAATACACTAATTGTATTTGGGTTGGCTTTTCTTTTAGGGTTATCACTTGGAGCATTAGCACTTAAAAATATTGCAAATCATTTGCAATATCTAAAAGAAGTGCTTGAATTAACGAAAAAAATAAAAGAAAAAGATGCATCAGCAGAGCGAGAATAAACTCGCTCTATATTAATTTAGTAGATGTTATTTTTTCAAGTAGGTTTTTAAGTGTTCAAGTAAGTCTGATGTTTCTACACGATGACCTTTTTTGTAATTAATAATGCCGTCATATATAATTTTATAATGTTCATCCTTATGCCCGACATTATTATCTTTAAAAAATCGAAGTATTACATCGCGGATTTCATAACCTTCGCTTCGATTTGTATATAGTCTATCAAGTTTAACTGCTGGAGTGTCGCTTCCAGTACGGGTCCAAGACAGTTTTGTATTTTCTTTTAACCATTTGGTTACTTGACTTTCGTTCTCGTAGCTCATGTATGTAGTTCCTATATTTTAAAGTTTAAAAAATTCATAATGAACAACCAATAATGAGAATGATTATAAACAACATCTTAGAAAACCAACGTTACTGTTTTAATCCTTTCTTAAACAAAGTGCAACTTATTTCATTATGATGATAAAATTTCATCTATAAAGTATAGAATATATTCTCTATTCCATATGATAACTCATTGAATTTTTGAAACCCAACTTCGCTTACTAAAGGAAATACAAGATAATTTATCCAAAAATCAAATGAAATATTACTTAAATCACATATTAGGAACATTTTGACAAATAATATTATTGATACTTATATGTAAATCCACAATAAATACATATACCTATAGGAAAATGGTTCGACATATGATATAATAAAGATAAGTATTATAACTATCTTTAAAGGCGAGAAATTGACTAAATCGGTTCTTTCATTTTTCACTGGTGTCGGGTTACTCGATATGGGTTTCCGATCAGCCGATTTTGACATCGTCTGGCATAATGAAATCAACACCGATTTCATCACTGGTTTTAAGCATGGTCATAGCAAACTGTATGGAGTTAATCCACAAGACATCAATCTTTTCGAGGGCTCCATAGAAACAATAAGTAAATCAATTGTCAGAGAAAATGTCTCGTCTGGATTAATAGATAATAATGATTTTGGTATCATTGGCGGCCCTCCATGCCCAGATTTCTCTAATGCAGGTAAAAACTTAGGTAAAGATGGTGAAAATGGGAAACTTACAGGTATCTTTGTAGATATCATAAATGATTTTCACCCTAAATTTTTCACATTGGAAAATGTTAAAGGTTTAATTCAGAAAAGCACACACAGAAAATATCTTGCTGACTTGTTATATAAATTATCTAAAGAATACTGCTTTGATATTAAGGTACTAAACTCATTAGATTATGGCATTCCTCAAGATCGAGAAAGGCTATTTGTTGTTGGTTTCAAAAAAAGCTTCATTTTTGACAAACTGGGTTATGCAAGCTTGATTGAAATTGAGAAAATTAATTTACAACTAATAATTGAGCTAAAAAAAGAAAAAAGCTCAAGTTTAGAAAAGTTTAACTGGTTTAGCTGGCCTGTAAATCCTCTTTATACAAATGCAAGGGGAAGATTTCCTTGGCCCCAAAGAACACCTTATGGCGGAAATCCAACCAAACCTGATGATTTACCTAATAGCTTGCTTGTACAAGATGTCGTTTTCACCTCATCTATAGAAAACCTTCCAAATCAAAACGACGTTTTTAAAGCGTATAGCGATAAATTCAATATAATTGATGAGGGCGATATAACAGGCAAAAGTTTTAAACGGTTACACAGATGGCGATTCAGCCCTACTGCAGCTTATGGTAACAATGAGGTTCATTTACACCCCTATAAACCAAGACGGTTGTCAGTACGTGAAGTCATGCGGATACAATCTGTGCCGGATAAATTTGAGTTACCTGATAACATGACTCTTTCAAGCAAATTTAAGACTATCAGCAACGGTGTGCCTGTTGTTCTTGCAAAAGAAATAGCACAAAGTATATCTAACTTCATTGAGTAAAGTCTGATATGAATCTAAAGGAATTACTTAACGACATCTTGAAATTAATTGGGCTTACTTTAGCCCCAGTTAACTCTAATTCAGAAACAATTACTTTAATTGAACTGGACAAAGATTCCGGTAAATATTATGTCAAACCAGTGTCTGGAAAAAAAGTATCTAGAAACATCCATGAGTTTGAACATATTTTAAAAGATCTTTTAGAGTTTGGCTATGCTAATGTGGAGTCTTCGTTAGGTGGAAGTGGTAGCAGTCGCCATCATCCAGAGACAATTTTATCTAACCTTCCTTATATAGAACATTTTAAATATAAGAACAAAAAACATATTCTTTTATTAGATAATCCTACTCATGATTATGGAACATTAAAAGAAGCCAGTGGTATTGAGTTAAGAAAGGTTAAAGCAGCTTTAACAGCTAAAGACACTCTTAATTATTATGAAATACACAAAAAACTTAATCAGATTAACAATCAAATAAGTTATTCTTTGCAAGAAGTCAGCACAAAATATCCCGGTGAGATTAGACAGGAAGGAATTACAGAATGTTTACAATCATTAACCTTACTTGAAGAGAGTTTTTCCCAGATATTTTTCAAAACAAATAAAAGGGTAGAACCATTATTCGAGGATTCCTTATCCCTCAATTCACAAACTGACAATGATAACTTGGAAGAAGATTTAGATAATGATGAAGAGGATACCGATTATAACGAAAAAGCCAGTTTTGATCGTAAAAATTTAAAGATCAGACAGCTCACTATGAGCTTCAGTTTAATTTATGATCGCATTCAGTATAATGAAATTGAGTTACAGCCTGATTTTCAGAGAAAGGAACGAGTATGGAGCCAGAAAGAAAAAAGTTTACTTATAGAGTCCATACTTTTGGGGCTACCAATACCAATGTTTTACTTTGCTGAAAGGGAAAATGGTACTTGGTTAATCGTTGACGGTCTTCAACGAACAACCACAATTTTCGACTATATGCGCGGTAAATTTATTTTAACAGATCTAAAATATTTTAACGACCCAAATGATTCTGTTTACAAAAAATCATTTCAAGATCTACCTCGACAATATCAAAGAAAGATCCGTGAATATCAAATTAATGGACATTTGATATCTGTTGAAAAGAACGATTTTGAAATGGTCAGAGAATTATTCCAGAGAATAAACACCTACGGTCGAGCATTAAGCCCGCAAGAAATAAGATGTGCATTGAACCCCGGAAGTTCGATACCATTCATCCGATATTTAGCAGAAACACCAGAATTTATAGATTCAACTTTTGGCAAAGTCAATCCAAAACGAATGAAAGATATGGAATATGTTCTTGGAATTATTTCATTCATTCTTTTTAGCTACCGAGACTATAAATATAACAGGGAAGATGATTTTCTTGTTCATACAATGAAATACCTAAATAAGTTTAATTTTAAACTTAACGGGACATTCTCTGATGAAGAAGGGCATAGTCTGCCACAATGGAAAAATGATGAGTGTTCGGAAGTTTTTTACACTCTTTTCGAGAAATTCAAGAAAGGAATTTCAATTTCCAACAATATTTTCGGTACCCATCGATTCAAGAAAAAGAACTCTCCATCGATAAATAAGCAATTGCTAATCATGATGGTTTCAGTTTTTGCATTACTCGACGACGATATTGTTGCTGAATTAATAAGCACTAAAAACGAATTTATAGCCAAATTTGATGGTCTAATTAGTGGTGACATCCCCAGCTATGTCGATTGGATTTCTGAAAGCTATAACGACAGTGATAAAGACTTTGATTATGCAATTAGCCAGTCCACTGGTAAAAAAGCGACTATCTTATATAGATTTGATAACTTTATTTCTTTAATCCAAGATATTACAAATAAAGAAGTGTTAATTGAGGGTTTGATTAAAAATGATAATTAATAGGATTCATTTAGAAAATTTCAAATGTTTCATCGATTGCGACATTGAGATTAACCAACTCAATTTTCTAGTCGGTATTAATAGTGTAGGTAAGAGTAGTATTATTCAGTCAATACTTTTACCGCTTCAATCCGTCCATGATACAGACATAGAGTTAAATGGCCCATTAATTAATCTTGGTGACCATAATGACATACTTAACATCGAAGCTGCCGATGATAGTATTCGTATAAATATACAAACCAATGATGAATCTTGTACCTGGGGATTTGAAAAAGGTTATGTCAATAACGGACTGCCAAAATTCAGTCTACCGTTACTTCATGGCGAAAATTCGTGGGTTAAAGAATTAAAAAATAACTTTCAATTCATATCTGCTGAACGTTGGGGACCGCGCGATAATGTTCCTGTAATTCAAAGTCACCGTAAGGGTTGGTTAGGTAAGAATGGAGAGCATCTTATTGATTATTTATACTCATTGATAAACGAAGCAACTGCAAGCGAGATTAACTTGCCTGAGAACGATCCTCGTATTCATGCCGAGGCTTCAAGCTCAACGATAATTTCATCGATTGAAGCATGGCTTGGGGAAATTTCCCCTGGTGTAGCATTCGATATTAATGTCTATAAAGAGGCTCATATAGGGTGGGGAATGTTCAACTATGGAGGCGACTCTAAAAAATATAGAGCAGGTAATATAGGATTCGGAATTAGCTATTCATTAAGTATTATTGCAGCTATTATAGGTGCAAAAAAAGGAGATGTCTTATTAATTGAAAACCCCGAAGCTCATATTCATCCCAGAGGTCAAAGCAAGCTGGGGCAGTTGATAGCTTGTGCAGCAGAAGCTGGTATCCAATTATTAGTTGAAACCCATAGTGAGCACATCATTAATGGAGCAAGGATAGCGGTTCGCAAAAATATATTGCAACACGATAAATTATTTATTTATTATTTCGAAAAACCATTAAATACAATCTCACCAATAATAAAACAAATAAAATCGGATAAGAGAGCCAGCTTAGATCAATGGCCAGAAGGTTTCTTCGATCAAACTGTTATCGATATGGAAACGATAATCAAGGGCTGAAAATAATGAAAAGTCGCAATTTTATATCTCTGAACTTTTTACTCAAACACGAAGACATTTGCGATTTAGATAATGTTCTTCATTTGGAAAAGCTAATAGGCCAACATTCTCCACGAGATATCACAGAAGTCGTTTCTACATCTAATTGGTATGAAATGGCACCTGAAATTACTGTCTTTGACATTTTATCAGATGAAATCAGTGATATGCAACTCCGCTCCGCTATTATTGGAAAATTAAGTCAAGTATTCGGTCTTTATGCCACTGATGATATTGATAATAACAATGCTACTGAGTGTGCATTAAAAAAATATGATGATTCTTTTTATTATTCTATAATATCACCTGTTGATACCATTAAAGACTTAGAAGAATGTGAGACTGTTTCAACACCAGATGATTATAATCGTATACATGAAAAGCACTTGTCATTATGTCCAGAATCAAATGAAGATTATGCATTAAGATGTGTGTATATTTTTGATAAAGTTAAATTCTCCGATAATTTCTCTAATACACTTTCAACTTTAGGTAACAATCAGGGGATTACTGATTTTTCTATACCAATTACGAAAGCTCTTACCATCTTAAATAGATTAGACCCAGCCATAAGAAATATTCAAGAAGCAATGCATTGGATACATACAGAATCAGGGTTTGAATGTTCTCCACAGGGAGCAAATAAGGGACACCTCTTTCCTACTATCCAACTTGATGATGGAACTGAAAGGCAGATCAACTGTGAGTTCCATATGAAGATAAATGCAAGTAACCTTGCTGATAATTTAAAACACCATTCAAGAATTTATTTTGGATTAATGCCAGTAGGTCAATGTAAGCATACCTATTTATTACATTGCGGTGAACATTTATAATGCTTAGTGTTAATACACAAATGTTTTACGGTAAAGGAGATTTGTAATGTTCAGTTCCAATTTAATAAGTGCCAATGAGAATTTTTTTGATATATTAAAATTTGTATTTTTTAAATATCTTTCAGAGCATTTCTTTTTGTTTGCTATTTTGATAATAATAACATTCTCTTTAGTATATTATTTCTTACCCATAAACTCAGTTAAACGTCTTAGCGATGATAAACTGTCATCGATTAGAAAGAGCATTTTATGTGCGCTTGTTTTTTTATTATTTATAAACGCATATGAATTTAAGCAAACTTGGTATAACCATGTTTCATATCCTGTAAATGATTATGGTCAGTATAATAGAATAAAATAATCTTACCCCCTACCTCTAAAAAGTAGGGGGTTATTCAACTGCAATTATAATAAATATTTTTATTACACAACCGAAAAGTATTAGATCCAATAGCAAGAAGATTTTATCATTTTTATATCTTTCAACAACCTTGCCTAATTTCGCCATAACCCATTTATTCATAAATCCTCCTGTTTATTATTTATTTAATTTATTTTCCCTAACACGTCAACACTAAGGATAATTAATAATAAAAAAGCAAGAGCTAATTTATAGAAGCGGTTGCACCGTTCTATAAAGCTCTTGCTTTTCTTGCTTCCTTTCAGTCAGACAATAAAAGAACACCTACACAATCAAGGCTGCTGATTGACAAACTACTAATTAATTGTATAAATGATATATGAAGCATACGGATTATGCTTATCAATCAGTAACATATAAAATGGAGTTTACATGAAAGAGAGTATTTATACAGATAACATAGATCTATCCAAAACTTCCCGCCGTGGTAGCTTTAATAAAAGTAAAATTCCTTTAGAAGCAGTAAGAAGCTATTGTGTCAGTGTCCGATTGAATGTTGAAGAACTGCAACTCCTGAATATAAAGCGAGGCTCTTATAAAAAAGGAGAGTGGCTTCGTATGGCTTCCCTTCAAAAGTTACCTCCCGTTATACCTGCGATTAATACCAAAGCATGGATAGCTTTAACCGACATATCGCAAAAACTAAATCGCATTGCGGCCCACATAGATGGTAAGAGCAAAGATAGTCACCTTACTCATACAGAGCTTTTCGCTGTGAAGCGACAACTTGAAGAGCTTCGCACGAATCTTTTAAGTGACAGTATATGGAGCCTCCCGAATGAAGGGTATGCGGAAGATTCGCAGGGGTAAGAACTTTGCTGGTGTGGTCCAATACGCATTGAAACCGGGAGCACACCACAAAAGTGATCCAGTCGTCATTGGCGGGAACATGTTAGGTGATGCAGCACTTGAACTGATCTCTGAATTTGATGGCACTAAACAGCTTCGCCCAGATGTTCAGAAACCAGTATGGCATAACTCCCTCCGCTTACCAGCAGGTGAATCACTAACGACTAAAAAATGGTCCAGCATCGCAGATGACTACATTAAGAGGATGGGGTTCAGTGATACTCATCTTCGTTGTTATGTGCTTCATGACGATCCGGCTGGTCAGCACATACACATTATCGCAAGTCGCATAGATCTCAATGGTGGGAAGCTCTACTTGGGTAGGAATGAAAATCTCATCAGCACACAAATCATCAGTAAACTCGAAGTCGCTCATGGCCTGACAGTGACCAAAACTGCATCTCCCCACTCGCAAGCACAACCGAAGCGGAAGAGAATCTCTCGAAACGAACAAATGCTATCGGCTCGGACTAGTGTTCCCTGCCCCAAGAAATTTCTTCAACAGATCATTGATAAAAGTTTGGCAGATACACCTGACCTTTTAACTTTCACAAAACGGCTGGAAGAAGCGGAAGTATCTTGGAAGGCCAATATTGCCTCTACCGGTAAAATGAACGGCTTCTCATTCTCTTACCGCGATATAGCTTTCAAAGCTTCGCAGTTAGGCAAGGGTTACTCTTGGGCAAATCTTCAAAAGCAACTTAGCTACAACCCTGACCACTTAGAAGCGATACGAACCAACACACCAACAAAAGCCCCCCCTGCTGCTCCTGCTCCTGCTCCTGCTCCTGCTCCTGCTCCTGCTCCTGCTCCTGCTCCTGCTCCTGCTCCTGCTCCTGCTCCTGCTCCTGCTCCTGCAAAAGATGTTGCAACAACGGATATTCCAAGGGAAAGCATAAGTGAAAAAATTGCCGAACTGGAATTACGGCTCAGAGAAGACAGAAGAAAAGAAATCGTAGAAAAGATTCTTCAAAAGAATGCCGTCAAACAGCAAAAGCATCTCAGGCTCATCGGCTGGATTCCATTTCTAAGGAGGCTCGTAGAGCTTCTTCGAAGCTATGGTAAGAGCATTCTTCATAAGACTCCCACAAACATCTCAGAAATCTATTCAACACATCATCTTAAACCTGTAAGAAAAATTCGTTTATAGACAGCTAGTTGTAAACACCTTTCGTAACATAACTCAATTGCTGAGTAATAAATTTGTGTTTAGTCAAGATAATATTGATCGTTATTACAGATCGATAAGCTAGTTATGATAGATAACACCTATCAAGTAACAACCATCGATCGGTACAAGCAATTTTACTAAAGCGAGTCGGTCATCGAGAATCTCTGTAAACGCACCATTTAATCTTCCAGATTGGGATAGCTATGGAAAACGAAACAATAAAGTGCCCGTTCTGCTTTACACAAAGTCCTCATGGTGTGCGGATTTGCAAAGGCTGTCATGCAAAGGTCGCTTACGGTGAAAGCCCGCTCAGTGTGGCATTCCTGTTTCAATTCGTGGCATTTGGTCTCGCGTGGTTAGCATTTTCGTGGACCGGCAGCACTCTTGTATCAGTCATTACGTTTTTCGTAAGCATCATTATTCTTATCTATAAAATCAAAAGAATGTATGCAGACAGAGTTGTTTTTATACGGTGAAATTAATTTCACACAACCGCAAACATAAAATGAGAAAGTAAATGAACCGATTTATAACGTCCTCTTTTTTTATTATTGTCTTCCTGCTTTCTGGCTGTTCAACATCAGGGAACCAGAACCTTAAAAACGAAACACCACAAAGTCTCCAGTCAAAGATCATTAAAAACAAAACAACTAAGACGGAATTACTCACTAAGTTAGGTGAGCCTGATACAAGAACCACACTCGATGACGGACATGAGCAATGGAAATATTTCATGTCTAACAATCAGTTCAATGCAACGACTTTCATTCCTGTTGTGGGGCTGTTTACTGGCGGTTCTCAGACTCAGTCTAAAACTCTTGAGATCGACTTCAAGGGAGAGACCGTAAGTAAATGGACTTTCTCCTCTGATAACAACAACACCAAAACTGGTATTCTTAATTAATTATTTTTGGATAAGAAAATGAAAATATACTCAATCCTCACAGTTATTCTTACCTCTTTTATTTTAACCGCATGTAACAGTGAACCATCGCAAGACGATATATACAATGCTTTCAAAAGTGTTGTAGATAAATCAAATGCCAGTATGAAAGCTTTTGATTCAAGAGTTTCAGAAAAGGATCTTTTAAAAATCGATTATGTGAAGAAAGTTAGCTGCACAGAAGAAGCAAACAATGTTTATAACTGCATTGTCGATGCCTCTATTAGTAATATGAAACAGACAAGGCCTGTTAAGCTTGTGAAAGCAGATGGTATCTGGAAAGAAGTTCAGTAGTAGCCTGTATCAATAAGTCTTTTTTAGCCCCTGCTCAGGGGCTTTTTATTGCCTATAACCTGACGGTTCTTACGCGAACTTCACGGGTTAACTCTTTCTCAATTACTTTCATTTCATATTGTGCTCTGACAGTATCATAGATTTCCTCTGCTTTTTCTTGATTGTTATCTATGTAATTAACAAGCGAGTTTAGTTCCCTAATAACTCCTTCCTTGTTATTTAATCGTTGTAGAAGATTGCTTGTCAGACTTTTGTATACCGAGCTAAACATAGTCATTATGTTATCAATATTACGATTGGATTTGGAATAAATCCTTTTAGGGTAGAAATATTTTAAATGGTATCCCACAAAAATTAGGTAAAGTTGATATGAGAAACTTTTATCTCCGGGATGGTATCTTTTTGAGATATACTTATCGACAATAATGATAAGTTGCTCTTCCAGAGTAAACTCTGAATTGATGATGTTTTTGTCCATAAAATGCATCCTTGCATAATTGAAATAGTCTTCCTGACCATATGTTTATATTTATCGTATTTATTTAACTTGTCAATAGGTGTAACCTATCAAATATTATTTTTTATTAAATGGTCTATTCAATTGTTCCATAGTGAGACCATGTCTATAAGCATTATACTGCCAATAGCTAAACTGCTCTTTGTATCTATTGTTCTGTTTTTTCAGCATTTCATTTTCGGCTTTAAGATTTATTATTTGTTGTGCCGCAATCGTTAAGTTAGCTGGCTTTTTAAGGCCAGATTTTTTCAAATTAGACAAATTTTTCTTTGATCTATATGCTTCAACAACTTCATCATGAGCACTTAAAGATTGCCTTGTGATAGTTCTGTTTAAATTCTTATAAACTGATTCACATAAATCACTCCATGTAATTTTGCCGTCCCAAGTCAATATAATGTGCGTAATTGCCTTTATTTCACTCCTGATCAAATGTTTCGCCATAAGTATCTCCTATTTTAATTATTCAAAAGCTTATTAATTCTTTCCAAATTTTTTTCATGGTGTTGCAGCCATTTGTCTGCACCATAATCACCATTTTCATAAGCGGTCTGCGTTATACACTTCAGTTTTGTTACTTTTTCTCGGATAGATTCAAGTCTAATTCTATCTATTGATTTTATTCCCAGGGCTTCATTATCATATTCTATAAATTCATTGATTTTTGCACAAGGCTTAACTAAGTAGTCATGTACACAGTAACCAAATTCTGTTAAGTGTATTGCACCTTGATGAAGGTTATCAAAATCAATTGTCAATTCATTTGTCGGTATTGACTCCCTTCGACAATAATTACTCCTACTCAATTTAATAGCTTTGATTTTATCTAACATATCTTCTTCCGAAACGTGGTTATAAACTCTGTTCTGATTCACATTGACACGACCAGACCATTTAGCAATATCAAGTTCAGACATTTCGCCATAATGGGCTATAGTGTTTAAAAGGTGTCGTGGTTGGTGTGAGCGAATAAGCAGTGGCTGACCTTCAGTATCATAATATCCGTGTCGGGCGAAAATATTTTTATACCCCACTTCAAAACTTCTTTTACTTTGTATGTCACCAAAAAAGAATGCTTTAGTAGGTTTATAAAATGAATAGATATCACTCATTCGGGATAACGAGAATTGGCGATAATTCAGTAAACATAAGGCATTGCTAAATCTTATGGATTTTTCTTCATCATACCATGGAAAATCTCTGCTAAAACCAGAGCTAATCATTTCCCATAACTCACTCAATGAATAGTTATAATCATTGGAATTTAAGAAACTTTTCCCACCATCCAAACTCGTTCTTTTAATTTTTAGAACGCATGATTTATGATCATGTAAATGGTAGCCAAGTGCATGACAAACCTGTACAACTGTCAACTTTGAATTTTCATCAACTTTTGGACAAAGTTCATGCCGGTAAAATTTATCAGGGTATTTTTCGCACCATTGAGCAAGTGCTCTTGCATTTTGTGATAAGGAAAGTAATCTTCTAATTGCTTTCTTTGCAACTGGTGCCATAACCCGTGGAATCCATTTGATATTAGGTCCATAACCCTTAACCGAATAAAATCTCAGACCATATCTTTCGATACCCTTGCCATCTATTTGTGTAATCTCACAATCAGCAGGTAAGGCTAAAATCTCAGAAATTCTGCTAGGACAACAAAGTAGAAGTGCAAATACTGAACTGGTGAACTTATCCCTTGGGCTCAGTAACTCATCATTTTTAGAAAAAATATCAGCAATAGCGAGTAATGCTTCTTCATCTGGTAACTTATCGCTTCGGTGATAATCCTCAATCTCAGGAAGATAATTGTTTTTGACTTTCTGTTTTACATGGTTTTTCCATGAGATATATCCTGACTTCAGAAGATTATGTTCATATAGAAACTTTGATATTTTTTCAAGCTGTATTCCACATTTAGCCAAAACGTTACCTTTAAAATATTTACTTCCGATCTGCATTGCTTCATCGAAAACAACGGCTGTTACATTATAAATCAGAGCATTGTTCAGAACCTGCAAAAGAGCCTGTTCGAGACATCGCAAGGCCATCATAATAGACCCATAATTTTTCAATGGTTTCAATGAGTGTTGATATCTGATATATGCTTTCGCAAACTTTATAAAATCTTCGTGCATTGCATCATTGGAATCAAAGACTTTATTCCCAATCCCTATTTTTCTGAATGTGACATATCCTTCCCAGGCATACTGGTCCCAATCCTGAGTTTGGGTTAGTCCGGTCAGTTGATAGCGACAAAACTTTATAAACTCATTATAATTTTCTTCTACAAGAAGATGTTTTTTTGATTTGAACAAAATGATATTATTCATAGATGATTCGCCTCACTACGTTCAAATGGAATAAAAAAAACACATTGATTACAAGGAAATCCTGAATTCTGATTCGGGCATCTACTTGAAGAACAAAATTTGAAATGATTAATCTTTTTCGATTTGATTCCATTCATAAAAATATCAGCGACAAATGACAATTGTTCTGAAACAGCGGAATCGATCCTTTCAACACTATCAGCAATATTTTTAATATAAATCCCTATACATGAAGTAGAGGAATGGTCCAATAACTCAGCTATAATGTTATCATTATACCCATCCTTAAACAGCATAGTTGCTATTGTATAACGAAGCCGACGAGGAGTAATATTTAGTATCTCGCCGGTACGGTTGGAGATTACATTCCCAATATTAACAATACTTTTCAATGCTACATTAGAAATTGTAGGTTTTGCATGTAATGTATTAAATTCCAGATGAATTGAATCTGTTATGGATAACTCAGAGAGTTTCTCCTCATTTAAGAAAATAGGAACTTCTCCTTTAGAATAATCATCAAGAGTTTTTCCAAGAGCTTGCTCAACAAGTTTCACTGATTGATTAGCTTGCAGTTGAACAATTGATGCGACCTCTGATATTATTGCAAGTTCTCGATATTGTAGCTGTTTACTCCGTTGTTTAACTCGTGGTACTGAAATCACATATTCTATTTCACCATCACCTAAATCCCTTTGAAGTATATCTTTATATTTCAAAAAAACTAATTGTTGCGGTCTTCTACCAGTAAGGCTGATCAATAGTGATATTGCATAATGTGGCAGTGACAGTTCACCTTTTCTATATGCATGATTCATAGCCTTAATTAAAGAATTATGTTCTTCTTTAGTTAGTGGCCCCTCTGTTGGATCACCTTGTAGTACAGACTGACCAGATTTTTTCTTTTTTAGGTCCAAATGCTTTAACAGTTCTACCGCACTTTCATCTATTCCTGAATATCCTAACTCAAACCATTTAATCAAAAATGGTCGTAAAACGCGAAATGATGCTGCGGCTTTTGATAATTTTATATTTTGATATTGGATTATTATTTTATCATCAATATAATTAGGAGAAACAATGCTAATAAAATCCCTAATGCTTTTAATTATTGTTTTTACATGCGAATGGCTTTTATTACAAAAATAATATTGTAATGTATTCACAAACCCACAAACCAAACTTTCGTCCATAACACATATTAAGTTTCTAATATTGATTCCATTGCTCTCAATCAAAGTGACGATTTTTTGTTCATGAATTGACATTTTATCATAGTTTTGTTTAATTAAATTATTCATCAAATCCTCCTTTGAATAGTTGCTCTTGCTGCTCAAGTGCAGTTTTTTTCGATAGCTCAAAAATATGCCTGCGATTATAGATTATTGAAGTGTCTGAACCTGGTAGCCATCCCATTAGATAAGAACGGATTTGTTGCTCTTTTTCGTCGGATATGTCCTTAGCCTTATCTATTGTTTTCGAGAAATCATAATTCCATGTGTGTCGTAATTTATGGCCTGTTAATCCACTTAGAAGCGAGGATGATTGACGAACAACACTCACTATTTTATGGTATGAAGAAAATGATAGCGGTTGTCCTTGTGTCTTCCCTTCCTTATAGGTAATAAACAGAAAGTCATGCTTATTAGCATTTTTAACTTTTCTACGATCATTCAAGATATAATCTGAAATTTCATATATAAGGTTCGCATCAGCAATTAATTTTCTCTCACAAGTCTTCACTAATGGCTGATAAACTCGTGGATCTGTTTTATCATTTGCTCTCCTCCTTATTGCTATTGTTGATTCTGCAAAATCTATGTCACCAATTCGCAGATTCAAAAGTTCACCGGCTCTCATGCCAAAGCAATGTAATAATAGGAATATTAGGTTATTTCTTTTTTGTACTGTTTCCGTAAACGGGTTCAAGTTACTTCCTGGCGAAAGAATGCTAAACAAAGAATCCAGTTGAGCTTTGTCTAAGCTCTTTTCGATATCCATAACATATTTGTCATTGTTCCTTGGTTTCTTTCTTTTTATGTTGTTAATGAAAACAAGTATCTCTTTGATTGTATCTTTCTGACCTGTATGAGAAAGAAGTATTTTACATAGCCATTCCAGATAGTTAGCTATTGTTGTAATCCTAAAATACTTAGTTGGTTTTTTGACATTTGAAACGCAAAAATCATTATCCATACCACTTTTAAAATTGAATGAAGTAAACTCAATCAAATCATCAATTTCATGAGGAGCCAGAAATATCCTTTTCTGTATTCTTTCATCAACATTGATCTCTTTCCTCATAAAGAATCGATATAACAATGAAAGGCTACCGGCAATAACTTTCATTGTTGATATAGACTCTGACCGATTTCTGACTTGTGTTGTTATATACAAATTTGGATAATACAATGGCTCACCAGTTTTTTTATTTACAACATGGCAATACCTCTCACCATTTTCCAACATAAACGAATCTACACAAATACTGCACATATTTCCCTCCTAAACCTTACAAAAAGTATAATTCCAATATATTAATAATAAGCATTTCGTAGATTTACAAATTTATTTGGATCGATTAAGATATTTATTTAAATTAAAACAGTGAGATAGACGATTATTCCTGTCAAATTATCATCTGGTAGATCTAGTTAGAATTATGTACACCTAATACCTCGAAAACTATCTCACTGCCTTGCTAATAAACGATCATAAAAATAATGTAAGTTATTCTGTAAAGTTTTAAGCAAAAATATGCAGCCAAACTTTACATTTTCATAAATATTTCTTAATCCAACAGATATAGAATTATCCGCTTCGCCAAGAGTTTCATTTCATCAGGGCATTTAATTAGCGAGAACCAGGTCTCGTAAACATATATCTGTTTGGAAGCATTAAGCTCAGAGATCGAGTCTAAAGGTTCTCTCAAATTTCCTACAAGGTACTGACTGAGCCAGTAAATTATTTCTTTATTAAACTCGTTATTGGGTAAGTCATAAATCACTTCTTGGTCAAAGATCTTGTAAAACCGATCTCCGCATAAATTGCACATATGGTTATCTTCACTCACAAATTCTTCGATATTCATAAAAATCTCTCCCAAGTTTAATTAAGCAACTTTAATTCTGCTTGTTTCGATAACTGATTGAATCCACTCGTCAACTTCACTCTCGACAAAAGCAACGGCACGAACACCGATCTTAACGGGGGCCGGAAACCGACCTTCACTGATCAGACGATAAATCCAGGCCTTGCCGAAACCAGTTCGTTTCAAGACTTCTGGTAAACGAATTAAGCTTTGATTAGTTGTACTCATTTGGCTGTCTCCTCCGCTTCCGTTACGAAGATATTAGCCACACAGATTCGTATCTATGAAGGGAATGCTGATAACTGAAAAGTTAGATGAGGGAAGAATGAAAGGAAATTCCGGGGAAGAAAAATATTTACGCCCTCCCCTTGACAATTAACATGATGATTTACAACTAGAAAGATCCGAGTTCCGAAATCGGTATGTTGCGGAGATGGCTGTTTTTGCTGATAAAATATTCCAGACTACGGGTTGTTTCGCCATTCAATGACTTCTCTGCAACAGGCCTGTCTGTATCTTTAATGTGATCTTCTCCTCTGATCTCATTTGTAAAGTCGGGATACAAGACACGAGACAAGACCATATTTGAGATTTTTACTTTTTTAAACTTTGCCCAAATCAATAAATCCATCATTGGGATAATATTGTAATCGACAAGTTTTCTTATTTTTGCAAGTCCAATTTTTTCTGTTTTCACTGGCTCAATTTCATATTCTTTTCTAAGATCTGGTAGCATCGTTTGTAAGGCTGTTATAATTTCTTCATCGCTGGACATTCCTAAATCAAATGAAACATACATCTTGCTGCTATTTTGGTTAAGAAAAAAGTCCCTCATAGTTTTTGTAATTGGTTTCTTTTTCAACTCTTTTTTGAAATCGCCATTTTCTTCAAAAAAATCCATGCTAAACATTATTAACTTGTTCTCTAATTTTTTTATATCACCAAAGCTAACCTGCGCAACATGCCTTTGGCCCTTGCCAAAATGACCATGATTATTATCTTGTCTGCTTAAAATAGGATTACCTTCAAGGATAGACCTTAAATTTTGATTATCATCTTCCCATCCAAAATTTACACTGTCGAAAATTGCTTCTCTAAAGGCAAGCTCAGTATGCAGTTCTTTGATTGTAAGTGATTTTAACTGCTCATAGTTTTCGAGACTAAACCAGCTTTTTAATTCTTCATAAGGGCTTACTACTTTCATTAATCCCTCCACTGTATTCAAAGCTTGAATGAGTTAACACTGCTTATTTGAATTAATTCTCCCTTAACAAGATTGATAAGGGAGAGCGATTGATCATCTACTTATTCATAGTTAAATCTTTTTAAAATCAAATGGTGAAACTTGTCGTATTCTAAGGAGGTCAAGGTAATCGGCCCACCACTGCAACATAAGCTTTCTCTCATCAAGGTGCTCTGCTTTATGTATGTACGCAGCACGAACTGAGTTCCGCTCCTGATGGCTCATTTGCCGTTCAACAGCATCTTTCGACCACAAACCGGATTCAATTAAAGCACTACAAGCCATAGCTCTGAATCCATGTCCACAGACCTCCACGGTTGTGTCATAGCCCATAGACCTCAAAGCCTTGTTTACCGTATTTTCACTCATGGGCTTTCTGAAATCATGGTCGCCAATGAACACGAGTTCATGGTCACCGCTGATCTCTTTAATTTCCGTCAACACAGCCAATGCCTGACAACTCAAAGGAACAAGGTGTGGAGTTCGCATTTTCGAACCACGATGCGAATGTTTCACTCCGGGTAATGGCTCTCGCTCTGCAGGAATAGTCCACATGGCATTGTCGAAATCTATCTCTGACCAACGAGCAAACCTGAGTTCACTCGAACGAATAAAAATGAGCAATGTAAGCTTTACGGCTAACTTCGTGAGCTTTCTACCTTTGAATATTTCAATTCGCTCTAGGAGTTCAGAGAAGCGATCAAACGGTAATGCCGGTCGGTGGATTCTTTTTGCTACAGCAATAGCCCCAGACATTTCTTGGGCCGGATTATAGTCAATTAAGCCATTCTGGACGGCATATCGCAAAATTGCTGTGGTTCGTTGTTGTAGACGGGCTGCTACTTCTAACCGTCCAGAAGCTTCAACAACCTTGATCGGAACGAGTAGATCCTTGGTTTTAAGCTCGGCTATTTTTCTCTTTCCTATGAAAGAGAAAAGGTTATCTTCAAGGCTCTTTAAAACCCTCTCACTATGGGAATCTGACCATTTCCTTTTACAGGCAGTATGCCAGTCCCTTGCAACAGCTTCGAATGTCAGGGCTTCGCTTTGCTCGATTTTGTCTGCTTTTTTCTTTTCTGAGGGGTCGAGACCAAGCGATACTAATTTTTTGGCTTCATCTCGTTTCTTGCGGGCTTCACTAAGAGAGACCATTGGATAAACACCCAATGCTAAAACTTTCTGTTTGCCATCGAAACGGTATTGAAGTCGCCAGTATTTTGAGCCATTGGGGTTGATCAGCAAGTGCATCCCCTGCCCATCAGTGAGTTTGAAAGGTTTGTCGGAGGGCTTGGTAGTTCTAACTTTGATATCGGTGAGAGCCATCAGTTGATACCTCCAGTGTTGGTATCAAAATCTATCGAACCGGGAATACCAACAGTTATACCATCATCAGTTGGTATATGTTCAAGGAATTGAGTAGACGTGGACAGACTAAGAAAAGCCAGAAACCTGCTTAACTTACTGTTTTTATGGACTAAAGTAGACGTTAGTAGACTTGAAAAAAGCTTTGTATGGTGCCGAAGGCCGGACTCGAACCGGCACGTATTTCTACGGTTGATTTTGAATCAACTGCGTCTACCGATTTCGCCACTTCGGCACTGAAGAGGTATGCGGAAAACGTTGTGGATTATACCTGTCACGCGCCACCATGCAAGCGGCAGCGTGTGCCTCACTCGCTAAGTGTCGAAATTTTCAGCATTACGCACGTTAAAACCAGTATTCATCACATTTCTCCCTCTCCTCTCGCGCCTTGAGCCCCCCTTCTGCGAAGCGCCCCTGCCGACCATGCTCTACACTTCCTGTTCAACACCCATCGAGGGAAACATGATGTCCATTATAAAAAGCTATGCCGCAAAAGAGGCGGGCAGCGAACTCGAACTTTTTGAATATGATGCCGGTGAACTCAGGCCGGAAGATGTCGAGGTACAGGTCGACTACTGCGGTATCTGCCATTCCGATCTTTCCATGATCGACAACGAATGGGGATTCTCTCAGTACCCGCTGGTTGCCGGGCATGAAGTGATTGGTCGCGTGGCGGCGCTCGGCAGTGCCGCGCAGGAAAAAGGGTTGAAAGTTGGCCAGCGCGTGGGCGTTGGCTGGACGGCACGCAGTTGTGGGCATTGCGATGCCTGTATCAGCGGCAATCAGATTAACTGTCTGGAAGGCGCCGTCGCCACCATTCTCAACCGTGGTGGTTTTGCCGAAAAACTGCGGGCAGACTGGCAGTGGGTGATCCCGCTTCCGGAGAGCATCGATATTGAGTCCGCGGGCCCTCTGTTATGCGGCGGTATTACGGTCTTTAAACCTCTGCTGATGCACCACATCACCGCGACCAGTCGCGTGGGGGTGATCGGCATCGGCGGTCTTGGGCACATCGCTATTAAGCTACTGCACGCGATGGGCTGTGAAGTGACCGCATTTAGTTCGAATCCGTCGAAAGAGCAGGAAGTGCTGGCGATGGGGGCTGATAAAGTCGTGAACAGCCGCGATCCAGAAGCGTTAAATGCGCTGGCAGGACAGTTTGATCTCATCATCAACACCGTTAATGTCGATCTCGACTGGCAGCCCTATTTTGAAGCGCTGGCCTATGGCGGCCATTTCCACACCGTCGGTGCAGTGATGAAGCCGCTGCCGGTTCCGGCGTTTACCTTGATTGCTGGCGATCGCAGCATCTCCGGTTCGGCGACGGGTACGCCTTATGAGCTGCGCAAGCTGATGAAATTTGCCGGGCGCAGCAAGGTCTCGCCGACGACAGAGCTGTTCCCAATGTCGCAAATCAACGAAGCCATCCAGCACGTTCGCGACGGCAAAGCGCGCTACCGCGTGGTGCTGAAAGCCGACTTCTGATGATGTGGCTCAGTCCCTAACGGGACTGAGCTTATTGTGCCTTGCGAAAAGCGAGCACCGCCTGGCGGCACTGTTCCGTTACATGTTCGATATCATGATTGACATCGATTCGGGCGATATCCGTCTCATCCGCCTTCGGACATTCCAACACGCCAAACTGACTTTTCAGCAAACCAACGGGCATAAAATGCCCTGCCCGGCGTTGCATCCGCGCCAGAATAATGTCGTAGTCTCCATCCAGCCAGAGAAAATGCACGTTAGGGCTACCCTTACGTAAAAAATCGCGATACTGTTTTTTTAATGATGAGCAAACAATAAACCCTGTCTCATTTTTTTTATAAAGACTATAAGAAGCATCATTTAATCGTTCTAACCAGGGTAGTCTGTCCTCATCAGTTAACGGTATTCCCTGAGACATTTTATCAATATTTTTGCCGGGATGGAGATCGTCACCATCAATGAACTTCGCTGATAATAATGCGGCGATTTTATTGCCAATTAATGATTTACCGCTACCCGAAACACCCATCAAAATATAACTTTCCCCGGCCATCGAAAACTCCAGATTCATATTCTATGGCGCGATACTACGCCCTCTGGTTTGGATAATTCACGCTTTTTTAGCACCGCTGATGAGAATTACAAGGCGCATCACGTTATGCGTAACATTGTAGTGTAACAATTTCCCAGCGTGACTTGCGTCACAAATGATAACAAACAAAACCGTTTAAATGCTGCCGAGGTTACTACCTGACCAGTGAGGCATTTATGCAAGTCAAAACACAATCCTGCGTTGTCGCGGGCAAGAAAACCGTTGCCATTACAGACCAAAATATTGAATGGGATAATAATAAAGGAACGTTGGTTAAAATTACCCGAGGGGGAATTTGCGGTTCCGATTTACATTATTATCAGGAAGGAAAAGTCGGTAATTTCACCGTCAAAGCACCCATGATTTTAGGCCATGAAGTGATTGGTAAAGTAGTTCATAGCGATTCGACAGAATTACATGAAGGTCAGTCGGTTGCCATTAATCCATCTAAGCCTTGCGGTCACTGTAAATACTGTTTGCAGCATGAAGAAAACCAGTGCACGGAAATGCGTTTTTTTGGCAGCGCCATGTATTTTCCCCACGTCGACGGCGGCTTTACTCAGTTTAAAATCGTCGATACCGCGCAGTGCATTCCTTACCCACAACAGGCCGACGAGAAAGTAATGGCCTTTGCCGAACCGCTGGCCGTGGCAATCCATGCTGCACACGAAGCGGGCGATCTGCAGGGCAAACGCGTGTTTATCTCCGGCGTAGGCCCTATTGGTTGCCTGATTGTCAGCGCGGTGAAAACGCTCGGCGCGGCAGAAATCGTCTGCGCAGACATCAGCCCGCGTTCGCTCACACTGGCTCAGCAGATGGGCGCCGATACACTCATTAACCCGCAGCAGAACTCGCTCGATGAATGGAAAAAAGAGAAAGGCTATTTCGACGTCAGCTTCGAAGTCTCGGGGCACCCTTCTTCGATCACCACCTGTCTGGAAGTGACCCGCGCAAAAGGCGTGATGGTGCAGGTCGGCATGGGCGGCGCAGTGCCGGAATTCCCGATGATGATGCTTATCGGGAAAGAAATCTCGCTCAAAGGTTCGTTCCGTTTTACCACCGAGTTCAACACTGCGGTGTCGTGGCTGGCAAATAACGTTATCAACCCGCTGCCGTTACTGAGCGCCGAATATCTGTTTACCGACCTCGAACAGGCACTGATCTTCGCCGGAGATAAAACCCAGGCGGCAAAAGTCCAGCTCGTTTTTGAAGAAACAAAATAAGGAATAACACGATGAACGATCTTTTTTCACTGGATGGCAAAAACATTCTGATCACTGGTTCTGCTCAGGGTATTGGTTATTTACTGGCAACCGGGATGGGCAAATTTGGCGCGCAGATTATCGTCAATGATATTACGCCAGAACGCGCGGAAACCGCTGTCGCAAGGCTACTGCAGGAAGGTGTTCGCGCCGTTGCCGCGCCTTTCAATGTTACGCATAAACAGGATATTGATACCGCCATCGAACATATCGAAAAGGATATTGGCCCGATTGATGTGCTGGTGAATAACGCCGGTATTCAGCGCCGCCATCCATTTACCGAGTTCCCGGAGCAGGAGTGGAACGACGTGATCGCGGTAAACCAAACCGCAGTGTTCCTGGTATCACAGGCAGTGACCCGCAGGATGGTGGAGCGTCAGGCCGGGAAAGTCATCAACATCTGCTCCATGCAGAGCGAACTGGGACGAGACACCATTACGCCGTATGCCGCTTCGAAAGGCGCAGTGAAAATGCTCACCCGCGGAATGTGCGTTGAGCTGGCACGCCACAATATCCAGGTGAACGGCATCGCGCCGGGATACTTCAAAACCGAGATGACCAAAGCGCTGGTTGAAGATGAAGCCTTCACCTCGTGGCTGTGCAAACGTACACCGGCCGCACGCTGGGGGGATCCGCAAGAACTCATTGGCGCAGCCGTGTTCCTCTCTTCCAAAGCTTCTGACTTCGTAAACGGACACCTGATCTTCGTCGATGGCGGCATGCTGGTCGCTGTATAAACGCTGAACAACACTACGCAGCGTGCAAGCGCTGCCTTTTTGGCACACATAAGAGATAAGATTATGCCATTAATCATAATTGCAGCAGGTGTCGCGCTGCTTCTGGTTCTGATGATTGGTTTTAAGGTCAATGGCTTTATCGCCCTGGTCCTGGTAGCCGCCGTCGTAGGGTTTGCCGAAGGGATGGACGCACAGGCCGTTTTACATTCTATTCAGAACGGGATTGGCGGCACCCTCGGCGGGCTGGCGATGATCCTCGGTTTTGGCGCAATGTTGGGTAAATTGATTTCCGATACCGGAGCCGCGCAACGCATCGCCACCACCCTTATCGATACGTTTGGTACAAAGCGCGTTCAGTGGGCGCTGGTCATCACCGGGCTGGTTGTCGGCCTGGCGATGTTCTTCGAAGTGGGCTTTGTTCTACTGCTGCCGCTGGTCTTTACGGTCGTGGCCTCTTCAGGCTTGCCGCTGCTGTACGTTGGCGTACCCATGGTGGCCGCACTCTCGGTCACGCACTGTTTTTTGCCGCCGCATCCAGGGCCGACCGCCATTGCGACGATTTTTGAAGCCAATCTCGGTACCACACTGTTGTATGGATTCATTATCACCATTCCGACCGTTATTGTAGCAGGCCCACTATTTTCAAAACTGCTGACCCGCTTTGAAAAAGCGCCGCCGACGGGGTTGTTTAACCCGCACCTGTTCACCGAAGAGGAGATGCCGTCCTTCTGGAACAGTATATTTGCTGCGGTGATCCCCGTCATACTGATGGCTGTTGCGGCGGTCTGTGAAATTACACTGCCAAAAACCAACACCGTGCGGGTATTCTTTGAGTTTATCGGTAACCCTGCGGTCGCACTGTTTATCGCCATTGTCATCGCCATTTTTACCCTTGGCCGACGTAACGGACGTACGATAGAACAAATTATGGATATTATTGGCGACTCTATCGGCGCCATCGCTATGATTGTGTTTATTATCGCGGGCGGCGGTGCATTTAAGCAGGTTTTGGTGGACAGCGGCGTGGGTCAATATATCTCGCACTTGATGACCGGCACTTCGCTCTCTCCGCTGCTGATGTGCTGGACAGTAGCAGCATTGCTACGTATCGCGCTCGGTTCAGCGACCGTCGCGGCGATCACCACTGCAGGTGTAGTGCTGCCGATTATTAATGTTACCCATGCCGATCCAGCGCTGATGGTGCTGGCAACCGGAGCGGGTAGTGTTATTGCCTCACACGTTAACGACCCGGGATTCTGGCTGTTTAAAGGTTACTTTAACCTCAGCGTGGGTGAAACGCTGCGGACGTGGACAGTGATGGAAACGCTGATTTCGATTATGGGGCTGCTGGGTGTCCTTACGCTGAACGCCATTCTGCATTAAGGTGTCAGAAAAGACCCGATTAACCACCGGGGGCGATATCGCCGGCGCGCCCCGGTACTGGAGAGAAAATGAGGAATCACAGAATTTCTTTGCAGGATATCGCCACGCTCGCGGGCGTAACCAAAATGACAGTGAGCCGCTATATTCGCTCACCGAAAAAGGTCGCAAAGGAAACCGGCGAACGTATTGCGCAGATTATGGAGGAAATTAATTATATCCCTAACCGCGCACCAGCCATGCTGTTGAATGCGCAAAGCTATACGCTCGGCGTGCTGATCCCCTCTTTTCAAAACCAGTTGTTCGCCGATATTCTCGCCGGTATAGAGTCGGTGACCTCAGACCATAACTATCAAACGCTGATCGCCAACTACAATTACGATCGGGAATCCGAGGAAGAGTCGGTGATCAACCTGCTCTCGTATAATATCGACGGCATTATTCTTTCCGAGAAATATCACACCCTGCGTACTGTTAAATTTATGCGTTCGGCCAACATTCCGGTGGTGGAACTGATGGATATTCAGGGCGATCGTCTGGACATGGAAGTCGGGTTTGATAATCGCCAGGCCGCGTTTGATATGGTCAGCACTATGCTGGATAAGCGCCAGCGGCGGAAGATCCTCTATCTCGGTTCAAAAGACGATATCCGTGACGAACAACGTTTTCACGGTTACTGCGATGCTATGACACAACGGGGTCTGACGCCCTTGCGTATCAACCCAAAGGCCATCTCCTCGATTCATCTGGGCACGCAGATGATGCGCGACGCGCTGATCGCACATGCAGATTTAGACGGTGTCTTTTGCACCAATGATGATATTGCGATGGGTGCGTTGCTGTTCTGTCGCGAACACGAGCTGTCCGTACCGGATCAAATTTCCATTGCTGGATTCCACGGGCTGGAGATGGGCCGACAGATGATCCCAAGCCTCGCCAGTGTGATAACGCCACGCTTTGACATCGGGCGCATGGCGGCTCAGATGTTACTGAGCAAAATCAAGAACAACGACCACAACCACAATACGATTGATTTGGGATACCAGATTTATCACGGCAATACGCTATAAGTTATTTTCTCTCCCCTGCGCATATTCTCTTTCATTCCCATTGCCTATACTCCAGGCAGGATAAATGGAGGAAATCTAATGAGCGCACCCTTATTAATTGCCCGCACGCCAGAAACCGAGTTGTTCTTACTGCCAGGCATGGCGAACCGTCACGGGCTGATTACCGGCGCGACGGGGACGGGTAAAACGGTCACCTTGCAAAAGCTGGCCGAGTCGCTGTCGGAAATCGGCGTTCCGGTGTTTATGGCGGATGTGAAAGGCGATCTGACGGGCGTGGCTGAAGAGGGCGTAGCCTCGGAAAAACTGCTTACCCGGCTTAAAAATATCGGTATCGCCGACTGGCAGCCCCACGCCAATCCGGTGGTGGTGTGGGATATTTTCGGCGAAAAAGGCCATCCGGTACGAGCGACCATCTCCGATCTCGGGCCGTTATTGCTCGCGCGTCTGCTGAACCTGAACGAGGTACAGTCCGGCGTCCTTGATATTATTTTTCGTATCGCTGATGACCAGGGGCTGTTGCTACTGGATTTCAAAGACCTGCGGGCCATTACCCAATACATTGGCGATAACGCCAAATCCTTCCAGAATCAGTACGGCAATATCAGTAGCGCCTCGGTGGGGGCGATACAGCGTGGCCTGTTGACCCTTGAGCAACAGGGCGCGACCCACTTCTTTGGCGAGCCGATGCTGGAGATCACCGACTGGATGCGCGTCGACGCAAACGGCAAAGGGATTATCAACATCCTCAGCGCAGAAAAACTTTACCAGATGCCAAAACTGTATGCCGCCAGCCTGCTCTGGATGCTCTCCGAACTTTACGAGCAACTGCCGGAAGCGGGCGATCTGGAGAAGCCGAAGCTGGTGTTCTTCTTCGACGAGGCGCACCTGTTGTTCAACGACGCGCCACAGGTGCTGTTGGATAAAATCGAACAGGTTATCCGCCTGATCCGTTCAAAAGGCGTGGGCGTCTGGTTCGTCTCACAGAACCCGTCCGACATACCCGACAACGTGCTCGGGCAGTTGGGTAATCGTGTGCAACATGCCCTGCGCGCCTTTACACCAAAAGATCAGAAAGCGGTGAAAACCGCAGCGCAGACGATGCGGGCAAATCCGGCATTTGATACCGAAAAAGCCATTCAGGAGTTGGGTACTGGTGAAGCGCTCATCTCGTTTCTTGATGCTAAAGGCAGTCCGTCGGTGGTGGAACGCGCAATGGTCATTGCGCCCTGCTCGCGGATGGGGCCACTCACCGACGATGAACGCAACGGGTTAATTAATCACTCTGCCCTGTACGGCAAGTATGAGGAAGCGGTGGATAGCGAATCCGCTTACGAGAGGCTGCAAAAGGGTGTGCAGGCCAGCACAGAACAACAGAACAACCCGACGGTGAAAGGCAAAGAGGTCGCGGTTGACGATGGTATTCTCGGCGGGTTGAAAGACATTCTGTTTGGCAGTACCGGGCCACGCGGCGGTAAACGTGATGGTGTCGTACAGAGTGTTGCCAAAAGCGCAGCGCGCCAGGTCACCAATCAAATTATACGCGGGATGTTGGGGAGTTTGTTGGGCGGAAGAAAACGCTAAGGTGCGACAAATGCCCTCCCGCGTCACGGGAGGGCGACAGGATTACGATCTCCGCAACATCAACCAGAGGCTAATCAGGAAGAACGAGGCGCTCGGCAACAGCGCGCCAATAATCGGCGGAATACCATAAACCAGCGTCAGTGGACCAAAGATCTGGTCAAGCACATAGAAGACAAAACCAAAGCTGATACCGGTGACAACACGCGCCCCCATCGGAACGCTACGCAACGGGCCGAAAATGAACGACAGCGCCATCAGCATCATGACGGCCACAGAGAGCGGCTGGAACACTTTACTCCACATATTGAGCTGGTAGCGTCCGGCGTCCTGACCACTCGACTTCAGATACTTCACGTAGCTGTGCAGGCCGCTAATGGAGAGCGCATCCGGATCTAACGCGACCACACCGAGTTTGTCCGGCGTCAGGTTGGTTTTCCAGGTACCGCTCACCGTCTGTGAACCGGTAATTTGCTTCGGATTGGTCAGGTTGGACTCATCGACCTGCGACAGACGCCATACTTTGTGCTCAGCATCGAATTTCGCAGAAGCGGCATAACGCACCGACTGCAAACGGCGCTGATCGTTAAAACCGTAGATACTGATCCCGCCCAGCTCCGTATCGCCTTTAACCCGTTCGATATACACAAAGTTATTGCCGTCTTTTGCCCACAACCCTTGCTGGGTAGAGAGCAGCGAGCCGCCATACATTTGCTGAGCACGATAGTTACGCGCCATCTGCTCGCCCTGCGGGGCAACCCACTCGCCAATTGCCATCGTCAACAGCACCAGTGGAATGGCCGTTTTCATGACCGACAGCGCCACCTGCATACGGGTGAAGCCAGAAGCCTGCATGACCACCAACTCGCTGCGCTGCGCCAGCATCCCCAGCCCCAGCAACGCACCTAACAGCGCCGCCATCGGAAAGAAGATCTGCACATCTTTTGGCGCGCTGAGCAGGGTATACATCCCAGCGCCCAACGCATCGTAGCTCCCCTGCCCGGCTTTTTTTAGCTGGTCGACGAACTTGATGATGCCGGAGAGCGACACCAGCATGAACAGCGTCATCATGATGGTGGTGAAAATGGTTTTACCGATATAGCGGTCAAGTACACCAAATGGCTGCATTACACCGCTCCTCTACGCATAAAACGGGCACGCAGACGGCGTACCGGCACCGTATCCCACAAGTTCAGGCCTATCGCCAACGCCAGATATGCCAGGTTCACCGCCCACATCCAAAGAGCCGGGTCCAGTTTGCCTTTGCCGCCATTGGATTTCAGGGAGGTCTGCACAAGGAAGAACAGCAGATACAGCAACATCGCCGGGAGCATTGAAAGGATACGTCCCTGGCGCGGGTTCACCACGCTCAGCGGCACGACCATCAGCGCCATCATAAATACGGTAAACACCAGCGTCAGGCGCCAGTGCAGCTCCGCCCGGGCACGGTCGGTATTGGCCGACAACAGCGCGCGCATCCCCATCTGCTCGGAATCATTAGGATCCAGCGCAACCGCCTGATGCCCGATAATCGCCTGATAGTTCTGGAAATCGGTAATGCGGAAATCACGTAATAACGCGGTTCCTTCGAAGCGTGTTCCCTGATTCAGGGTGACCACCTGAGAACCGTCGCGAAGCTGCGTCAAATGCCCGGAATCAGCCACCACCACGGAAGGTCGGGCGTTGCCTTTCGGACGGATTTGCGCGAGAAATACATCTTTGAAGTCGCTGCCATCGACACTTTCGATAAACAGAACCGAGCTGCCATTGGTTGCCTGCTGGAATTGCCCCTGCGCAAGCGCAGCCATACCGGGGTTGGCTTTCGCCTCCGCCAGCACTTCATCCTGATGTTTAGATGATAAAGGTCCCGCCCACATGACGTTGACCGCAGCGACAATGCCAGTAAACAACGCCAGTACCATGGCGGCTTTTACCAGGACGGCTTTGCTCAACCCGCAGGCGTGCATGACCGTAATTTCACTTTCAGTATACAGTTTGCCCAGCGTCATCAGCAGCCCGAGGAACAGGCTGAGAGGCAGAATGAGCTGCGCCATTTCAGGCACGCCCAGCCCCAGTAGCGAGAACACCAGATTTGCCGGAATATCACCGTCAACCGCCGCACCGAGGATCCTCACTAACTTTTGACAAAAGAAAATCAAAAGCAAGATGAATAGGATCGCAAGTTGGCTTTTGAGCGTCTCCCGTACCAGATATCTTATGATTATCACTTTAAATACGCCCGTAAAAACTCGTCTTTTGCAGGATTTTAGCTTGTTTCATGGCTTAAACGTCATTTATTCTCTTGAGTCGTCGAAATCGTCGCTAAGACTATTATACTCAACGGATTCACCTCTCAGAAAATTGTTCTGACGTGCCAATACCGTAATAACGTTAAGATTAACACGAAGTCACCGCAACAGCGGACATGAGTTACGAAAGCTTGCAATTCTATCCGTAGCCACCGCCGTTGTCTTTAAGAATCAGGAGTGTAGTGCATGGAGTTCAGTGTAAAAAGCGGTAGCCCGGAGAAACAGCGGAGTGCCTGCATCGTCGTGGGCGTCTTTGAACCGCGTCGCCTCTCTCCGATTGCAGAACAGCTCGATAAGATAAGCGACGGTTATATTAGCGCACTGCTGCGCCGTGGCGAACTGGAAGGAAAACCGGGGCAGACGCTATTGTTGCACCATGTGCCGAACGTTTTGTCCGAGCGAATTCTCCTTATTGGTTGTGGCAAAGAGCGCGAACTTGATGAGCGCCAGTACAAGCAGGTCATTCAGAAAACCATCAATACACTGAATGATACTGGCTCAATGGAAGCCGTCTGCTTTCTGACCGAACTGCACGTCAAAGGTCGCAATAACTACTGGAAAGTGCGTCAGGCGGTCGAGACAGCCAAAGAGACGCTGTACAGTTTTGATCAACTGAAAACCAACAAAAGCGAACCGCGTCGTCCGCTGCGTAAAATGGTCTTCAACGTACCGACCCGCCGTGAGCTGACCAGCGGCGAACGCGCTATCCAGCACGGTCTGGCGATTGCCGCCGGTATCAAGGCAGCAAAAGATCTTGGCAATATGCCGCCGAACATCTGTAACGCCGGTTATCTGGCTTCGCAGGCGCGTCAACTGGCCGATTCCTACAGCAAAAACGTCATTACCCGCGTCATCGGCGAACAGCAGATGAAAGAGCTGGGCATGCACTCCTACCTTGCGGTGGGCAACGGTTCGCAAAACGAATCGCTGATGTCGGTTATCGAATACAAAGGCAATCCGTCCGAAGACGTACGCCCGATCGTACTGGTGGGTAAAGGGCTGACCTTTGACTCCGGCGGTATCTCCATCAAGCCTGCCGAAGGCATGGACGAGATGAAGTACGACATGTGCGGCGCGGCGGCAGTGTACGGCGTGATGCGCATGGTGGCGGAACTGCAGTTGCCGATTAACGTCATCGGCGTGCTGGCGGGCTGTGAAAACATGCCGGGCGGGCGAGCTTATCGTCCGGGCGACGTGTTGACCACCATGTCCGGCCAGACCGTTGAAGTGCTGAACACCGATGCCGAAGGCCGTCTGGTGCTGTGCGACGTGTTAACCTACGTTGAACGTTTTGAGCCAGAAGCGGTGATTGACGTGGCAACCCTGACTGGCGCCTGCGTGATTGCGCTGGGCCATCACATCACCGGTTTGATGTCGAACCATAATCCGCTGGCGCACGAGCTTATCAGCGCGTCCGAGCAGGCGGGTGACCGCGCATGGCGTCTGCCGCTGGGTGATGAGTTCCAGGAGCAACTGGAGTCCAACTTTGCGGATATGGCCAACATCGGCGGGCGTCCTGGCGGGGCGATCACCGCAGGCTGCTTCCTGTCGCGCTTTACCCGTAAATACAACTGGGCGCACCTGGACATCGCCGGTACCGCATGGCGTTCCGGCAAGGCGAAAGGCGCAACCGGTCGTCCGGTCGCGTTGCTGTCGCAGTTCCTGCTGAACCGCGCCGGGTTTAACGGCGAAGAGTAAGTTTGTTTGCCGGATGGCGCTGCGCTTATCCGGCCTACAAGCCGTAATTTGTCGATGAATGAAATACGATTGTAGGCCTGATAAGGCGCGTTAGCGTCGCCATCAGGCAATAAGGCCGGGTCATCCGGCTTTGCATTTAAATCCACAACAAGAAGCCCCATATATGAAGAATGCAACGTTCTACCTTCTGGACAACGACACCCACGTCGATGGCTTAAGCGCCGTCGAACAACTGGTGTGCGACGTTGCCGCAGAACGTTGGCGCAGTGGCAAGCGCGTGCTGATTGCCTGTGAAGATGAGCAGCAGGCCATTCGTCTGGATGAAGCGCTGTGGGCAAGACCGGCTGACCGTTTTGTTCCGCATAATCTGGCGGGTGAAGGCCCGAGAGGCGGCGCGCCGGTTGAAATTGCCTGGCCGCAAAAACGCAACAGTAGCCCGCGGGATATCTTGATCAGCCTGCGAACAAACTTTGCAGATTTTGCCACCGCTTTCACAGAAGTGATAGACTTTGTACCTTACGAAGATTCTCTGAAACAACTGGCACGTGAACGCTACAAAGCCTACCGCGTGGCTGGTTTTAACCTGAATACGGCAACCTGGAAATAATGGAAAAGACATACAACCCACAAGATATCGAACAGCCGCTTTACGAGCACTGGGAACAGCAGGGCTACTTCAAGCCAAACGGTGATGAAAGTAAAGAATCCTTCTGCATCATGATCCCGCCGCCGAACGTCACCGGCAGTTTGCATATGGGTCACGCCTTCCAGCAAACCATCATGGATACCATGATCCGCTACCAGCGCATGCAGGGTAAAAACACCCTCTGGCAGGCGGGGACCGACCATGCCGGTATCGCCACCCAGATGGTGGTTGAGCGCAAGATTGCCGCTGAAGAAGGTAAAACCCGTCACGATTACGGACGCGATGCGTTCATCGACAAAATCTGGCAGTGGAAAGCGGAATCCGGCGGCACCATTACCCGTCAGATGCGCCGCCTCGGTAACTCCGTGGACTGGGAGCGCGAGCGCTTCACCATGGACGAAGGTCTTTCCAATGCCGTGAAAGAAGTCTTCGTACGCCTCTACAAAGAAGACCTGATTTACCGTGGCAAGCGCCTGGTCAACTGGGATCCGAAACTGCGCACCGCCATCTCTGACCTGGAAGTGGAAAACCGCGAGTCCAAAGGCTCAATGTGGCATATCCGCTATCCACTGGCCGATGGCGCAAAAACCGCCGACGGTAAAGATTATCTGGTGGTTGCGACGACCCGCCCGGAAACCCTGCTGGGCGATACCGGCGTGGCCGTAAACCCGGAAGATCCGCGTTATAAAGATCTGATTGGCAAATTCGTGGTGCTGCCGCTGGTAAACCGCCGCATTCCGATTGTGGGCGATGAACACGCCGATATGGAAAAAGGCACCGGCTGCGTGAAAATCACCCCGGCGCACGACTTTAACGACTATGAAGTCGGTAAACGTCACGCCCTGCCAATGATCAACATTCTGACCTTTGACGGCGATATCCGTGAAAGCGCTCAGGTCTTTGATACCAAAGGCGAAGAATCTGACGTCTACGCCAGCGACATCCCGGCGGAGTTCCAGAATCTGGAGCGCTTTGCCGCCCGTAAAGCGGTGGTAGCTGCCGTTGACGCGCTCGGCCTGCTCGAAGAAATTAAACCGCACGATCTGACCGTTCCTTACGGCGACCGTGGCGGCGTGGTTATCGAACCGATGCTGACCGACCAGTGGTACGTGCGTGCTGACGTGCTGGCGAAACCGGCGGTTGAAGCGGTTGAGAATGGCGACATTCAGTTCGTGCCGAAGCAGTACGAAAACATGTACTTCTCCTGGATGCGCGATATTCAGGACTGGTGTATCTCCCGTCAACTGTGGTGGGGTCACCGTATCCCGGCGTGGTACGACGAAGCGGGCAACGTCTACGTGGGTCGCACCGAAGATGAAGTCCGTCAGGAAAACAACCTGAGTGCCGACGTTGCGCTCCGTCAGGACGAAGACGTTCTCGACACCTGGTTCTCCTCCGCGCTGTGGACTTTCTCCACTCTCGGCTGGCCGGAAAACACCGACGCCCTGCGTCAGTTCCACCCATCCAGCGTGATGGTCTCCGGCTTCGACATCATCTTCTTCTGGATTGCCCGCATGATCATGATGACCATGCACTTCATCAAAGATGAAAACGGCAAGCCGCAGGTTCCGTTCCATACCGTCTACATGACCGGTCTGATTCGTGACGACGAAGGCCAGAAGATGTCCAAATCCAAGGGTAACGTCATTGACCCGCTGGATATGGTCGACGGTATTTCCCTGGCAGACCTGCTGGAGAAACGTACCGGCAACATGATGCAGCCGCAGCTAGCAGAGAAAATCCGTAAGCGCACCGAGAAGCAGTTTCCGGATGGCATCGAACCGCACGGCACCGACGCCCTGCGTTTCACGCTGGCGGCACTGGCCTCTACCGGTCGCGATATCAACTGGGATATGAAGCGCCTGGAAGGTTACCGTAACTTCTGTAACAAGCTGTGGAACGCCAGCCGTTTTGTGCTGATGAACACCGAAGATCAGGATTGCGGCTTCAACGGCGGCGAAATGACCCTGTCGCTGGCAGACCGCTGGATTCTGGCGGAGTTTAACCAGACCATCAAAGCGTACCGCGAAGCGCTGGATAACTACCGCTTCGATATCGCTGCAGGCATCCTGTACGAGTTCACCTGGAACCAGTTCTGCGACTGGTATCTGGAGCTGACCAAGCCGGTGATGAACGGCGGTTCTGAGTCTGAACTGCGCGGCACCCGCCACACGCTGGTGACCGTACTGGAAGGTCTGCTGCGCCTCGCGCACCCGATCATCCCGTTCATCACGGAAACCATCTGGCAGCGCGTGAAAGTGATTTGCGGTATCACCGCTGACACCATCATGCTGCAGCCGTTCCCGCAGTACGATGCGTCTCAGGTTGATGAAGCAGCGGCTTCTGACACCGAGTGGCTGAAACAGGCCATCATTGCGGTACGTAATATTCGCGCAGAAATGAACATCGCCCCGGGTAAACCGCTGGAGCTGCTGCTGCGCGGTTGCAGCAAGGACGCGGAGCGTCGTGTGAACGACAACCGTAGCTTCCTGCTGAACCTGGCGCGTCTGGAGAGCATCACAGTGCTGCCAGCCGATGATAAAGGCCCGGTATCGGTAACCAAAATCATCGACGGCGCTGAGTTGCTGATCCCGATGGCTGGCCTCATCAACAAAGAAGATGAGCTGGCGCGTCTGGCGAAAGAAGTGGCGAAAATCGAAGGCGAAATCAGCCGCATCGAAAATAAACTGTCTAACGAAGGCTTTGTGGCGCGCGCACCGGAAGCGGTGATTGCCAAAGAGCGTGAGAAGCTGGACGGTTACGCGGAAGCGAAAGCGAAACTGGTTGAGCAGCAGGCGGTTATCGCCGCGCTGTGATCGTGATGGTATGACGGAAAAGCCGGAGATTTCTCCGGCTTTTTTTTACTCAGATAAATGGCATCGCGGGTACAACACCACGACAAAGCAAAGCGAAGAACCCTTTGTCAGGTTGTTCTTCAGAATCCGCCAGGTCAATAGCATCCAAATCACCGATAACAACCGTATTGTTTGCCAGATAGCGAATGAAGCGAATTTTTGCCCAGGGATAAGCCAGACCCATCGTCACAGCAGAAACGATGGCCAACACCAGAATTTGCGTCAGCATTCCAATAAAGGTCATTGATGAATGAAAGCGCACCCCCTCGCCCAATTGCAAACCATTAATAAAAATATTGCGCAGGGACGTCATAATAAACGTTGCCGACAAAATAATACCGACAAAATAAAGCAGATAACCAACGATAATTTCTACCAGATAGTGTGACATGATTGCTGACTTTGCCGCTTCATCAAGCCCACCGGTCGCCGCAGCAACCATCAAATCCATATACAGCGGCCAGATTAATTTCCCGATAACAATAATAAAGGGAAGCAAAATGAGCATCGACAGCATACAGGCTATAATGCAACGCTTAATGGAAAGCGTGATGGAAAATAAATGGAGACCAAAACGCGCATTATTCCCCAGCAGTTGCATCCATTTACCATAGCTGATGCCATTGATAATCCCCATCAGCAGCAAACCCGCGACCGTGACGATAACCCCATGAACAATCAACCCGGTCATGTCAGAAGGCGTACCTAACATCGCATTGAAGACAAAAATCACTATCGCACTGGCCAGCAACATCAACACTGGTAAGCCCAGCAGCACCCACATCGCTTGCCCTGAAGCGCACTGAAAACCAAAACGCACATTATTGAGCGATGTCATCATCGCCTGATAACGCACGCCCTTCACTATCATCAACGGCATCAGAATCACGAAAGCCAGCATCGGGAGCGCAGAGAGCATCGGATTAATCATGTCGCACACAATACTGGCCAGCAAAAAGAAAAGTCCCAGCAAAAATAAACTGCAAAAAATAGCCCCGCCGGTCACATCATATTTAAAGCGAGCGCCATTCAGTTCCATATTCTCATAAATATAACGACGACTTTTGACAAAAGCCCACGGCAAATAAACACCCAGCGTAATAATTATCAGCAGCATGTTAACCAGGCAAATGAGGAAAAACCTTCCGACGTTACCGTGAAAAACAAAACGGTGCTGCGCACCTGTATCCCTAACCATACTCATAAATCTCCATTTTATTTTTAAATATAACACCAATGAATAACAAACAATTTTGATTAACTGATTACCTAGTATGAGCGCCGTTGAAGTTAACCACAACATCAGGAATTCCTGGAATCGGATCTTGCACCCAACGTTTGAGAGTGGTATTAAATGAAAATAATGAATAGAGATTTTATATTGAGCAATTAAATGAATGCAGCCCCAGTCCAGTCATTGTCCTTGCGCACCCTTACGCTTGGGGATAATGCCGCCATTGCCAGCGTCATCCGCACAGTCTCTGCCGAATACGGTCTGACCGCCGACAAAGGCTACACCGTTGCCGATCCGAATTTAGATGAGCTCTTTCAACTCTACAGCCAGTCAGGCCATGCCTATTGGGTGCTCGAGCAGGAGGGGAAAATTGTGGGCGGCGGCGGCATTGCGCCACTCTCCTGTAGCGAGCCGGATATTTGTGAATTGCAGAAGATGTATTTCCTGCCTTCTGCCCGCGGCAAAGGGATGGCGAAAAAGCTGGCGCTGATGGCGCTCGATCACGCCCGTGCGCAGGGTTTTAAGCGTTGTTATCTGGAAACCACTGCCTTTCTGAAAGAAGCGATTGCGCTGTATGAACATCTCGGCTTTGAGCATATCGACGGGCCGCTTGGCTGCACCGGCCATGTCGATTGCGAAGTGCGAATGCTGAAAGTGCTATAATGTTTCCCTCTCCTCAGGGAGAGGGGATTCCACTGTGAAAGCGAAACTCGTCGTCCGGCGAGGTGATTAACGCCGCCTCCACTTCACCAAAGAAGCGCACGCGCGGCGTAATATCCGCTTTTGACACCTGCTGCGCCAGCGCCAGGTAATCCTGATAGTGACGCGCCTCTGAACGCAGCAGCGAGAGATAAAATTTCTGCAACGGCTCATCGAGAAAGGGAGCCAGCGCGGCAAAACGCTCGCAGGAACGCGCTTCGATATACGCCCCGCAAATCAGCTTATCAATCAGCGTCAGCGGTTCGTGGGTACGCACCTCTTTCAGCATCCCTTTGGCATAGCGACTGGCGGTGATCTTCACATACGGGATCTGGCGCGCGGTCATGGCCTCGCGCACCTGCCAGAAGTGATGCAACTCCTCTTTGATAAGCAGCACCATACTGTCGATCAACGCCTGCCCCCACGGATCGTCCGTCTGCGGCATCGCGCTTTTGCCTATCTGCTTATGCAGGGCGACGAAATCGGGCTCCGGCCCTTCGCGGAAGGCAAACGCTTCGTAGGGCTGTAACCAGGCGAGCAACGCATCAGCGCCTTGTTTATCCGCAACATATTTACGCACCAGCAGCATCGCCGTTTGCGCGGCTTTCAGCTCACACACCAGGTGGTCAGTTAACAGCAGCGGGAGATTCGCCGGATCGCGGGCTTTATCGAGCCACGCCGTTGGCGTTGGGCATTGCAGAAAAGAGAGAACCGGGGAGAGTATTTGCGGGTAATCCATTGGCAACCTATCATTAAGGTACGACAGCAGGCGCTGTCGTACCGTATAGCATCTGGAACTTAGTGGCGCACACCGTCGTCGTCTTCGTCGACGAAATCTTCATCGTCGCCGTCTTCGCCGTTAGGGTCTTCAAAGTAGGTTCCCCAGCCGTCGTAGTCCACTTCAAACTTCTCTGCCAGATTCATCAGTTGCTCTACCTGAGCATCTATTATCTCAGCGTTCAGCGCGCATTCGCTGAGGATATCGCAGCAAATGACGGTATCGCCCTCTTCCACTTCCAGCTCTTCCGGCTCGGTCACTTCATAGCCGAGTTTGAACGCTTCGACCGCGGCTTTCTCCAGCGTTTCGAAGTCATCTGCGGAAAGGTGATGCTCAATGGTGTACAGCGCGTCGGGATCGCTGCCATCCTCGAGTAATTCTTCAATAATCAAGCGCGTCTCTTCACGCTGCTCTTCCAGTAGTTCCGGGTTTGCCATGGCTGATTCCTCATAATGTCCTGCCGATACTCTTATTGTCACATACCGCTGACATTGCCTCCACCTTTCCAGCAAAGATTTGTTAAACAGGGTTGCAAATGAATAACCATCCATATAAATTGAATTTATATTCAACAAGTGGTCTTAACCATGTGAGGGAACCATGTCTGCGTTATATCAGAAGCATTTCTTGAAGTTGCTTGATTTCACCTCCGCTGAACTTACCACTCTGCTGCAACTCGCCGCGCAGCTAAAAGCCGATAAAAAAAACGGTAGCGAAACGCCAAAACTGACCGGTAAAAATATCGCGCTCATCTTCGAAAAAGACTCGACCCGTACCCGATGCTCTTTCGAAGTTGCCGCATACGATCAAGGCGCCCGCGTGACTTACCTCGGCCCCAGCGGCAGCCAGATTGGCCATAAAGAATCGATCAAAGATACCGCGCGCGTGCTGGGGCGCATCTACGACGGCATCCAGTATCGCGGCTACGGCCAGGATATTGTCGAAACACTGGCGGCGTATGCTGGCGTGCCGGTGTGGAACGGCCTGACCAATGAATTTCACCCGACGCAATTACTGGCTGATCTGCTGACCATGCAGGAGCATCTGCCGGGCAAAGCGTTCAATGAAATGACGCTGGTGTATGCAGGCGATGCGCGCAACAACATGGGCAATTCGATGCTGGAAGCGGCGGCATTAACGGGGCTGAATCTACGCCTGGTTGCGCCAACGTCCTGCTGGCCGGAAGCGTCCCTTGTGGCGGAATGCAAGGCGATGGCGCAGAAAAACGGCGGTGATATCACACTGACCGAAGAGATTGCGGCAGGCGTAAAAGGCGCTGACTTTATCTATACCGATGTGTGGGTGTCGATGGGGGAAGCCAAAGAGAAGTGGGCAGAACGTATCGCGCTGCTACGTGAATATCAGGTGAATAGCGCGATGATGGCGCTGACCGATAACCCGCAGGTGAAATTCCTCCACTGCCTGCCCGCGTTCCACGATGACCAGACCACCCTCGGTAAGAAAATGGCACAGGAGTATGGTTTGCATGGCGGTATGGAAGTCACCGATGAAGTATTTGAGTCTCCGGCAAGCATTGTCTTTGATCAGGCTGAAAACCGTATGCACACCATCAAAGCGGTCATGGTGGCGACGTTAAGCCAGTAAGTTGAGTTGCCGGATGGCGCTGTGCCATCCGGCAAATGTGGGGAAATTATGCCACCAGCATCTTCACGACAGCCTTACGCACTGTCGCTGGTGTGCCCACCGCGCACAGCGGCTTATGCACTTCACCCGGATAAAACACCACGAAATCACCTTCGCTCAGCACGACGGTTTTTTCCTCAATGCCTTCGGGCAAAAATGCAATGTCTTTGTCCGCCAGCCAGTCCGTCTCCGGCGTACCCGCAGGTAGCGTACTGAACGTCATCCCTTCCTGTCCCTTTAACACGATCTGAATATCGAGGTAACGGGCGTGGAATTCGGCACGGCGCTTCTCAAACGGTTCCGTCATATCTTCTGAGATCAGATAGAACAGGCGGCTGCCGTCGATATCATGCTTACCCTTTTCGGTCGCATCCGTCACGTTTGCTTTGATATATTCAATCGCCTGGCGCAGTTCTTCCGGCAGCCAGGATTGCAGATTGTGGATATTACCTGTGATCATCCTACACCCCATTAATTAAAACGTCGTTTCATTTTAGTGGTTATACGGAAAAATCGACTGCCACACCATTGCTATTTCATCATATTTTGCGACAGCGCATGTTTTTCGTGGCGATCGGTAGTCGCGCCAGCAACGAATAAAAATGCAGTAAAAACGCCATTCCACTCACCTCAATCGTTTTCTTTATTAAAATTGTGCATTAATCGCTTGATCCCATAACGGAGCTGAGTATAATCGCGGACAATTTGCCGGGAGGAAGTATGGTCCAGTGTGTTCGACATTCTGTCTTACCGCGTCTGAAAACAGGCGCCGGACTGCCGTTTTTCTTTCCGTTGCTCACCTATTCCCAGCCCCTCAATTGAGGGGCTTTTTTTTTGCCCAGGCGTCAGGAGATAAACATGGCTAACCCGCTATATCAAAAACACATCATTTCCATAAACGACCTTAGTCGCGATGACCTCAGTCTGGTCCTGGCGACCGCGGCGAAATTAAAAACCAACCCACAGCCGGAGCTGCTGAAGCACAAAGTGATCGCCAGTTGTTTCTTTGAGGCGTCAACCCGTACCCGCTTGTCATTCGAAACCTCAATGCACCGTCTGGGCGCCAGCGTGGTCGGATTCTCCGACAGCAGCAACACCTCGCTGGGTAAAAAGGGCGAGACGCTGGCGGACACCATTTCCGTTATCAGTACCTACGTTGACGCTATCGTCATGCGCCACCCGCAGGAAGGCGCGGCGCGTCTGGCCACCGAGTTTTCCGGCAACGTACCGGTCTTGAATGCGGGTGATGGCTCTAACCAGCATCCGACTCAAACGTTGCTGGATTTGTTCACCATTCAGGAGACACAAGGCCGCCTGGATAACCTGAACATCGCGATGGTTGGCGACCTGAAATATGGCCGTACCGTACACTCTCTGACGCAGGCGCTGGCAAAGTTTGAAGGTAATCGCTTCTACTTTATCGCCCCGGATGCGCTGGCCATGCCGCAGTACATTCTCGATATGCTCGATGAGAAAGGCATTGCCTGGAGTCTGCACGGCAACTTCGAAGAGGTGATGGCTGAGGTGGATATTCTGTATATGACCCGCGTACAGAAAGAGCGCCTGGACCCCTCTGAATACGCCAACGTCAAAGCGCAGTTTGTCCTGCGCGCCAGCGACCTGAACGGCGCGCGTGAAAACATGAAGGTTCTGCACCCGCTGCCGCGTATTGATGAGATAACCACTGACGTCGACAAAACACCGCACGCCTGGTATTTCCAGCAGGCTGGGAACGGCATTTTCGCTCGCCAGGCGTTACTGGCACTGGTTCTGAATCGCGATCTGGCACTGTAAGGGGAAAAGAGATGACACACGATAACAAACTTCAGGTTGAAGCAATCAAACGCGGCACCGTGATTGACCACATTCCCGCTCAGGTCGGTTTTAAGCTACTGACCCTGTTCAAGCTGACCGAAACTGACCAGCGCATCACCATCGGCCTTAACCTGCCGTCTGGCGAAATGGGCCGCAAAGACCTTATCAAAATCGAGAACACGTTTCTGACCGATGAGCAGGTAAACCAACTCTCGCTGTACGCCCCGCAAGCCACCGTGAATCGCATTGATGATTATGACGTTGTGGGCAAATCCCGCCCCAGTCTGCCGGAGCGTATTGAAAGCGTACTGGTCTGCCCGAACAGCAACTGCATCAGCCATGCAGAACCGGTTTCTTCCAGTTTTTCAGTGAAAAAACGCGTAGACGACATTGCACTCAAATGCAAATACTGTGAAAAAGAGTTTTCTCATTATGTGGTGCTCGCCAACTAATTGGGGTTGGTTATGGATTCCCGGCTCCCTATAATGACCGGGACATGAGGCTGCATCCCTCAAGTGGCTTGAGGCAGCCTCAATTACCGCTGTAATTCAGGAGATATCATGAGCAAAACTATCGCGACGGAAAATGCACCAGCAGCAATCGGCCCATATGTTCAGGGCGTAGACCTGGGCAGCATGATCATCACTTCCGGTCAGATCCCGGTTGATCCAAAAACCGGCAGCGTACCGGAAGACGTGTCCGCTCAGGCGCGTCAGTCGCTGGATAACGTAAAAGCTATCGTCGAAGCGGCAGGCCTGAAAGTAGGCGACATCGTTAAAACCACCGTGTTCGTCAAAGATCTGAACGACTTTGCCACCGTGAACGCCACGTACGAAGCGTTCTTCACTGAGCACAATGCCACCTTCCCTGCGCGTTCTTGCGTCGAAGTGGCACGTCTGCCGAAAGACGTGAAGATTGAAATCGAAGCGATTGCCGTTCGTCGCTAAGCGATAAAAATCCGGGCGCTAATGCCCGGATTACGATTGCCGGATGGCGCTAACACTCCGGCAAAACAGATCACTGCCAACCGTAACGCCGACTATAAAACCCCTTCACCCACTGCGTCAGCGTCATATACCCCACCAAAATCGCCACCAGCCATGGGAAATAGCTCAGCGGTAACGCCTGCAATTGCAGATAACTTGCCAGCGGTGAGAACGGCAACGCAATCCCCACGACCATCACCAGTAAGGTCATCAGCATTAATGGCCATGCGGCGCGGCTCTGAATAAACGGCACGCGGCGGGTACGGATCATATGCACAATCAATGTTTGCGACAGCAGCCCCACCACAAACCAGCCTGACTGGAACAGGGTTTGCGCTTCCGGCACATTGGCGTGGAAGACCCACCACATTAAACAAAACGTCAGAATGTCAAAGATCGAACTGATCGGCCCAAAGAACAGCATAAAGCGCCCAAGATCGGCGGGATTCCAGCGCTGCGGCTTTTGGATCTGCTCATCATCAACGTTATCAAACGGGATTGCCACCTGGGATACATCGTACAGCAGGTTTTGAATCAGTAAGTGCAGCGGCAACATCGGCAGGAACGGCAGGAAAGCGCTCGCCACCAGTACGCTGAAGACATTACCGAAGTTAGAGCTGGCGGTCATCTTGATGTACTTCAGCATGTTAGAGAAGGTGCGCCGCCCCTCTATTACCCCTTCTTCCAGTACCATCAGGCTTTTTTCCAGCAGGATGATATCTGCGGCTTCGCGGGCAATGTCCACTGCGCCGTCAACGGAAATACCAATGTCGGCAGCACGCAGTGCAGGCGCGTCATTGATACCGTCGCCCATAAAACCGACCACATGCCCTTCGCGTTTCAGCAACGTGACGATACGCTCTTTGTGCATCGGCGTCAGGCGCGCAAACAGCGTGGTGCGCAGCGCCAGCGTCGCCAGTTCATCATCGCTGAGCCGTTCGATGTCACTGCCGACGACCACGTCCCCCACATCCAGCCCGACGTCGTGGCAGACTTTCGCCGCCACCAGCTCACTGTCTCCGGTAAGGATTTTTACGCCTATCCCGCTGGCTTTCAACGCGTTCAGCGCTGGTGCAGTGGTTTCTTTCGGGGGATCAAGAAACGCGATATAGCCTTCAAGGATCAGAGAGGACTCATCAATACGCTGATAGTCCCCTTCACGCGCGGGCAGGTATTTCGTTGCCACCGCCACCACGCGCAGACCCTGGCGGTTCTGCGTATCCGTCACGCGTTTGATACGGCGCAGCATAATGTCGTCCAGCGGCACAATGTCGCCGTTGTGCCGCACCTGAGTGCAGACACCGAGGATCTCCTGCAATGCGCCTTTGCACACCAGTTGATGCACACTGGTGTCTTCTGCCACCACGACTGACATCCGGCGGCGTTCAAAATCAAACGGGATTTCGTCAATTTTCTGCCAGCGACCGGAAAGCTGGCGCGCAGAGGCTTCATCGACCCCTTCCTGCACGGCGGTATCGAGTAAATTCTTCAGCCCGGTCTGGTAATGGCTGTTCAGCCATGCGCAATGCAGCACGCGTTCGCTGGGTTTTCCCGAGATATCGGTGTGATTTTCCAGCACAATTTTATCCTGCGTCAGCGTGCCGGTTTTATCGGTGCAGAGAATATCCATCGCGCCAAAGTTCTGGATGGCGTCGAGATGTTTGACAATCACCTTCTGCTTTGAAAGCTTCACCGCGCCCCGCGCCAGCGTGGAAGTGACAATCATCGGCAGCATTTCCGGCGTTAAGCCAACGGCCACCGACAACGCAAAGAGCGCCGCCTCCCACCAGTCGCCTTTGGTGTAACCGTTAATGATCAGCACCACTGGCGCCATCACCAACATAAAGCGAATCAACAGCATACTGACGCGGCTAATGCCTTTTTGAAAAGCGTTTTGCTCGCTTTCCTGTTCGGTGACGCTTCCCGCCAGTTGGCCAAACCAGGTATTGGCACCCGTCGCCATGACGATTGCCTGCGCCGTGCCGCTCACCACATTGGTGCCCATAAAACACAGCGTGTCGCACTCAAGCGGATGGCTTTGCTGCGGGTCACGCGTCGTCGCCACTTTCTCGACCGGCAGCGACTCGCCCGTCAGAGAGGCCTGGGCGACAAACAGATCGCGCGCCTGGAAGACGCGCAGGTCGGCCGGGATCATATCGCCCGCCGCCAGTTTGATGATGTCGCCCGGCACCAGTTGGTCAATGGGCAACGCAATCCAGCCGTTCTCTCCGGTGTCGCTTGTCACACGCAGTACCGTCGCCGTATTACTGACCATCGCCTTCAGGGCATCCGCCGCTTTCGTCGAACGCGCCTCCTGCACAAAATTCAATAGCGTGGAAATGACGACCATCAGGGCGATCACCGCGGCGGCGAACAGATCTTCCGTGGCATAGGAGATCCCGCCCAGAATAGTGAGCAAAATATTGAACGGGTTGCGATAGCACATCCATAAATGTCGCCACCACGGTGCGGGCTGCTGAGCCGGAAGCTGGTTCTCGCCATATTTTTCACGGGCGTGCTCAACCTCGGCATGATTCAGCCCTTCCGGGTGCGCGTCGAATGTCTGCCAGAGCGTCTCTTCCTCCATCACGGCGACCTTCAGACAGCGCTCACTTAATGAAGGGGGAACGGGCGTACTGGCCACGGTCTGCGCGTTGGGCAACGGATCACGCTGCACCAGACGATAAGGCAAATGGCGGCTTAGCCGGACAAAGAGTAAACGGGTGATATTTTTAAACATGGGCAGTCCCTCCGCGCCCGATAACACAGGCGCAGAAAATCCGTCAGGCGCGGCAATGCCTTACCTGAGGGTAATGTAAAGTGCTAACAGGGACGTCAGAACGTCACTGTCTTACGTCTCCGGTAAGACAGTGAAAAGCAGGCTTACCGGAAAGAAATACGTCGCCCTCGCGAGAGAGGGGTGGGATCGGGATCCATACAGCCTCCGGTAAGTGAATGACGCGCAATGCGCAGAAAACCATAAGGTTTGTGTATATTATGGCGGTATGATAACTGAAGGTGACTAAACCAGACGTAAACCAGACTTTGCCCATTGCCGCTCACTTGAGTAAAGTGATTCCTTTTCAAAGACCAGACGTATCACGGGAAAACAGGATGCAAAATCGGCTGACCATTAAAGACATCGCCCGCTTAAGCGGCGTTGGGAAATCAACCGTTTCCCGCGTGCTCAATAACGAAAGCGGCGTCAGCGAACGGACCCGCGAGCGTGTCGAAGCGGTGATGAATCAGCACGGATTTTCCCCTTCTCGTTCCGCGCGCGCCATGCGTGGACAGAGCGACAAAGTGGTCGCCATTATCGTCACGCGTCTGGACTCGTTGTCTGAAAATCTCGCGGTACAAACCATGCTCCCCGCCTTTTATGAACAAGGCTATGACCCCATTATGATGGAGAGTCAGTTTTCACCGGCATTGGTAGAAGAACATCTGGGTATGCTCCGGCGGCGGAACATTGATGGCGTCGTGCTGTTTGGTTTTACCGGTATTAATGAAGAGACGCTCACGCCCTGGCAGCCTTCGCTGGTGCTGTTGGCCCGTGATGCCAAAGGCTTTGCCTCCGTGTGTTATGACGATGACGGCGCCATCAAAACCCTGATGCAGCGCCTGTACGATCAGGGTCACCGGCATATCAGTTTTCTGGGGGTTCCGCATAGCGACATCACCACCGGTCAACGTCGCCATGACGCCTATCTGGCCTTCTGTAAAAAACATAAACTGCATCCTGTAGCGGCGCTACCAGGTCTTGCCATGAAGCAAGGCTACGATCATGCGGTGGATGTCATTACCCCGGACACCACTGCGTTGGTGTGTGCAACGGACACGCTGGCGTTAGGCGCCAGTAAATATTTGCAGGAACAGCGCATTGAGGCGCTACAACTGGCCAGCGTCGGCAGTACGCCGCTGATGAAATTTCTCCACCCGGAGATCGTCACTGTCGATCCAGGCTATGCCGAAGCGGGACGCCAGGCGGCCTTGCAACTGATCGAGCAGATCAACGGACGCAGCGATCCCCGTCAGATAGTGATCCCCTCCGCCCTCTCCTGAAGACAACACGCGCGTTTTTTGCACGGTAATTTGTGATCTTCGCTGCGTTTCGGGAACGTTCCCATTTTAGAAAATGTAACGAAGATATACTCTTGCGGCAGGTTACAACACAACATCACTTCATCTGCCACGGGGCTAAATGATGAGTAAAATTAAACAAGCTGATATCGACCAGTTGATAGCGCTGGTGGGCGGGCGCGATAACATCGCCACGGTAAGCCACTGCATTACTCGCCTGCGCTTTGTCCTCAATCAGCCAGCAGATGCTAAACCGAAAGAAATTGAACAATTACCGATGGTTAAAGGCTGCTTCACCAATGCGGGTCAATTCCAGGTGGTGATTGGCACCGACGTTGGCGACTACTACAAAGCCCTGCTGGCGACCACCGGACAGGCCAGCGCCGACAAAGAGCAGGCGAAAAAAGCCGCCCGCCAGAACATGAAATGGCACGAACAACTGATCTCCCATTTCGCCGAGATCTTCTTCCCGCTGCTGCCCGCGTTAATCAGCGGTGGTCTGATCCTCGGTTTCCGTAACGTGATTGGCGATCTGCCGATGAGTAACGGTCAAACGCTGGCGCAAATGCATCCGTCACTGAAAACCCTTTATGACTTCCTGTGGCTTATCGGCGAAGCGATCTTCTTCTATCTGCCGGTGGGGATCTGCTGGTCTGCGGTGAAGAAAATGGGCGGAACGCCCATCCTCGGGATCGTCCTCGGTGTGACGCTGGTTTCTCCTCAATTGATGAATGCCTATCTGCTGGGACAACAGGTTCCAGAGGTGTGGGACTTTGGCATGTTCAGCATAGCGAAAGTGGGCTATCAGGCGCAGGTGATCCCGGCGTTACTGGCAGGCCTGGCGCTCGGATTGATTGAAACACGTCTGAAGCGCATCGTGCCGGACTACCTCTATCTGGTGGTGGTGCCTGTATGTTCGCTGATTCTGGCGGTCTTCCTCGCGCACGCGTTGATCGGCCCGTTTGGCCGCATGATTGGCGACGGCGTTGCGTTCGCTGTGCGTCACCTGATGACCGGCAGTTTTGCACCGATTGGCGCGGCGCTGTTCGGCTTCCTTTATGCCCCGCTGGTGATAACGGGCGTCCATCAAACCACGCTGGCTATCGACATGCAGATGATCCAGAGCATGGGCGGTACGCCCGTCTGGCCGCTGATTGCGCTGTCGAATATCGCACAGGCATCTGCCGTGGTCGGGATCATTATTTCCAGCCGTAAACACAACGAACGTGAGATCTCCGTTCCTGCCGCGATCTCCGCCTATCTTGGGGTTACGGAACCGGCAATGTACGGCATCAACCTGAAATACCGTTTCCCCATGCTGTGCGCGATGATTGGCTCCGGTCTTGCCGGATTGCTGTGCGGCCTGAACGGCGTCATGGCGAATGGCATCGGCGTCGGCGGCTTGCCGGGCATTCTCTCGATTCAGCCAAGTTACTGGCAGGTGTTTAGTATGGCGATGGTGGTCGCAATCGTTATTCCGATGGTGCTGACCTCTGTTGTCTATCAGCGCAAATACCGTCAGGGCACGTTGCAGATCGTCTAATTTTTTGTGGGGCGCCGTTGCGCCCCATCGCATTTGTTCCAGGAAAAAATAATGAACACCCTTCCCCACTGGTGGCAAAACGGCGTTATTTATCAGATCTATCCCCGCAGTTTTCAGGACACAACCGGAAGCGGCACGGGCGATTTACGCGGCGTCACGCAGCGTCTCGACTATCTGCAAACACTGGGCGTAGACGCCATCTGGCTGACGCCATTCTACGTATCTCCGCAGATTGATAACGGCTATGACGTGGCCGACTATATGGCGATTGATCCCGCCTACGGCACACTGGATGACTTTGATGAGCTGGTCGCGCAGGCAAAAACACGCGGCGTCCGCATTATTCTGGATATGGTGTTTAACCATACGTCGACGCAGCACGCCTGGTTTCGCGAAGCACTCAATAAAGAGAGTCCGTATCGCCAGTTCTATATCTGGCGCGACGGAACGCCGGATGAGCGGCCCAACAACTGGCGCTCAAAGTTTGGCGGTTACGCCTGGGACTGGCACGCCGACAGTGAGCAATACTACCTGCACCTCTTTGCGCCAGAACAGGCCGACCTGAACTGGGAGAATCCTGCGGTTCGCGCCGAATTGAAAAAAGTCTGCGAATTCTGGGCCGATCGCGGCGTCGATGGCCTGCGCCTGGACGTGGTGAACCTGATTTCGAAAAATCAGGAATTCCCGCACGATCCCGACGGCGATGGCCGCCGTTTTTATACCGACGGCCCGCGCGCGCATGAATTTTTACACGAGATGAATCGCGATGTATTTACTCCGCGTGGATTAATGACCGTTGGCGAAATGTCTTCCACCAGCCTGGAACACTGCCAACGCTATGCCGCGCTGGATGGCAGCGAACTGTCGATGACCTTTAATTTTCATCATTTGAAGGTCGATTACCCCGGCGGTGAAAAATGGACGCTGGCGAAGCCTGATTATGTGGCATTAAAAGCGCTGTTCCGCCACTGGCAACAGGGGATGCACAACGTCGCATGGAATGCGCTGTTCTGGTGTAATCACGACCAGCCGCGCATTGTCTCGCGTTTTGGCGATGAAAACGAATACCGGGTTCCGGCCGCGAAGATGCTGGCGATGGTGCTTCACGGTATGCAGGGCACGCCCTACATTTACCAGGGCGAAGAGATCGGAATGACCAATCCGCATTTCAGCCACATCACCGACTACCGTGACGTAGAAAGTCACAACATGTTTGCCGAGCGCCTTGCCCAACATCAGGATGCTGATGAACTGCTGGCCATTCTTGCCAGTAAATCGCGCGACAACAGCCGCACGCCAATGCAGTGGGATAACAGTGAAAATGCCGGTTTCACGCACGGCACGCCGTGGATAAACCTGTGCGACAACGCGGCGAAGATTAACGTCGCGGCGGCGCTGGCGGATAAAAACTCCGTCTTTTACACCTATCAGCAACTGATCGCGCTGCGCAAAAAAGAGCCGATTCTGACCTGGGGCGATTACCAGGATCTGTTACCGAACAGCCCACATTTGTGGTGTTATCGTCGTGAATGGCAGGGGCAGCAACTGCTGGTGATCGCCAATCTGAGCCATGAATGTCAGGACTGGCAACCTGCGCCACTCAGCGGAAACTGGCAGGTTTTGCTGCATAACTACGATGAGGTCGCCCAGCTTCCCGGCCCCATGACGCTACGGCCTTTTGAAGCGGTCTGGTGGTTGTTGAAATAAAAATAGGGGATGCAGATACGCTGATGCTGGTCAGTTCAGAAATCAGGGAGAACCTGTCACTCTGGTGAAGGGTGACGTTCACCTTATGTCCACTGCTTCTCTGTAATCACCCTACCCGTGAACGCGCAAGGGAGGCTCCCCGCCGCCTCCCTTGCAACCCTGGCTCCCGGCGGGAAAATCGTCGACGTGTTTTCGTAAGCCCAGTGGAATCCGCAGGGATGTGCTATTTAGTTTGCCCGAGCAGTTTGCGAATATGATGCTGTAAGACCGCCAGCATACTGGCGCCAGACAGACCAATCATCATCGCCCCATTCACGGCCTCGAGTACGCCAAATAACTTCCACTTTGCACTCATCACGATATCGCCATAACCGAGCGTGGCAAAGTTAACGCCTGAATGGTAAACAGCCTCTTTGAGCGTTGAAAACTCCCCCAACCACAGGAATAAAATCCCCCAGAGCAGGATTTGCAGCAGATTGCCCATCAGCACGATGGTAATGATGCCAAACAGCGCCAGCACCCCGGCCATCATCCCTTCGCGATGGTGAAAACGTTTGATGTAAAAACGGATACAGCCAATCGAAACCCACGACTGTAATAACATATTCAGCAGGATGACGGGCATCCCTGTGACTAAAACCAGCAACATATTAATCTCCTGAAGTGGCTTCTGACGCAGGCCGACCACTCGGGCGCCAGCGTTCAAGAATCACAACACATGCCCAACCATAGAGGGCAACGGCAACATACAAAGCGCAACGCATCGCAGACGCCAACCAAACATCTTTGCCGGCAGCGCTATCCTGGATAGCCGGGCCAAACAAGATGAGGCAGGTGACCCAGGCGTTGCTCCAAAAAGAGGGGATAAACCGGTTTGCAACCAGGCGCACCATCCGCCGTGCCACCCAAAGGCTGACCAGCGCAAGCCACAGCACCAGCATCAAAAGCGAAGGCCACAGACTTAAGCCAAACCACAACACCACGGCTAACAGCGCACCCATCAGGGTCGACAACACCAACTCACGACCCACCTGTTTTGCCGCCAGCGTGTTGGTTTGCTGTGCAAGCATCACTGTTTTCATCACCGCCGGAATATAGAAAGCGGGATTACTCAACGCCAGCAGCCAGACGGGCAGCACAATAAGTACCGCGCGTAGGGCCAGATAATGAGGCGACTGCGGCGCAACATAGGCTTTTCCCGCCGAGCCGGGTGTTGCCTGCGGTGGAAAGACGGTCAGAGCAATCCGGTTAACCACCGTGCCAATAATGATGCCAAGCCCCATCATCTGAGCGATGCCAACGGCAAGGGTTTGTTCAATCAGCCCGGCAATGGGAATGATGGTGACCGCCGTGGTAAGCAACATCGCCTGAGTGCCCTTCCCTGCAAGCCACATCAGCATCAGCAGGTAAAGCAACAGCGCGGTCAGCAGGAGTGCGGGCATCGGATAGTGCGTTAACAAAGGCACTATCAACACGCCCCCCATCATGGTTGCCATTAGCCCAAGGCCCGCCACTATCCCTTTCTTGATAGGTAACGGTTTGCCCTGACAGAGTACAATCCAGGCCATGATGCACCCCAGATGGGGCATCGGCAGCGCGAGGCTATAACAGGCCAGCGCGGCAATCGCGGTTCCGCAACTGATCCTCAGTACCGCACGATCTCCGTTATGCATAGCGCAGCACCTTAGTAGATATACGAGAACACGCTCATCAACCGTATGTAGACGCTACCTAAAACGCTCATCAAGCCACTGCCATTCGCGTACACCAGCACATCTGCTTGCCCACCCGCCCGTAAACTGTCGACCGGGGGAAAATCATCTTTAGAGAACGCCACCTTGACCGGGAAACGCTGAGCCTGACGTAACCAGTCACGGTTATTGTCGATTGTCGGCAATACCCCCGCCGGCTGGCTTTGCGTGGCACTGACGCCATAGCCAATGCTGCGCACCTGCCCTTTGTAAACGTGCCCCGGCTGGCTATCGAGCAGAATGGCGACTTCATCGCCAGGATTCACATTGCCGAGGTTGTTCTCTGTCATGTCCGCACTGATCCAGACATCGTTGATGGCAACCAGGGTCATTACCGGTGCTCCTGCGCCAAGAAACTGTCCCACATCGGTGCGCAAATCAGTCACCAGGCCACGGTTGGTCGCCACAATCACGGTATTTTTCCGGTCAAGTTCGGCTTTACGAACCGCCGAACGCGCGCTGAGCAGTTGTGAATTATTGTCGCCTTCCACCCCCGCCATTTCGGTTACACGGCGCACATCAGCCGCTGCCGCCGCCATTTGGCTACGCGCGGTTTCACGTGTGGCTTGCGCCACTTCAAGACGGCGGACTGAAATGGTGCCGGGATCTTCGCGATACAAACGCTCCTGGCGTTCCGCGTCTTTCGCGGCATTCTGGTAAGCGGCAGTCGCGGCCTGCAAACCCGCTTTGGCAGCGGCAATGGCTTCATTGTTTGCCTTGACCGAACTTAATACCGTTTCATAATCTGAACGCGCGCGCGACAAGGCGATGTCATAAGGCTCGGGATCAAGTTCAAATAACGGATCTCCTGGCGCCACCTGCTGATTGTCACGCACATAGACTTTTTGAATTTGCCCGGCAACCTCAGAAGAGATAGGAATAACAAAAGCCTGAATTCTGGCTTGCGAGGTATAGGGCGTGAGTCGGTCGGCCGCTAAATACCAGCACAGCAGCACCACGATCACGGCGAGGAGACTTATCACGCCACGACGACTCGCTTGTCCCGCCGGGGATGAGGGTTCGGTCATTGCTTTTTACCTTCTTTGAGATCAGTTGCTGCTGGCAGAGGCGCGTCCAGCAGAGGGACCCACTCCTCCCTCTGACGTAAATGCGCATCGGTTTGTTGATCAACCAGCGGACGTTGCCGCCCACTTTCCCAACCGCCGCCCAGCGCTTTGTACAGCGTGACCAGGTCGCGCATCAGCGCACCACGACTGTTCACCAGGCGCTCTTGTTGATTGAACAAGGCGCGTTGCGAATCCAGTACCCGCTGGAAATCGGCCATCCCTTCCCGGTATTGCGTATTCGCGATCTCCAGTGAGCGGGTAGCCGCCTCTCCTGTTTGGGTCAGAAGCTCAATCTCGTCTTTGCCATTGGCGTAGGCGATCGCGGCATCATCGACTTCACGTGCGGCCTGAAACACGACGTCACGATAGCGTTCATGCAGTTGCAAGAAGCGGGAATCCTGCACCAAAACCTGGTTGCCAAGCCGCCCTTGATCGAGCAAATTCCAGCTAAATGTAGGGCCAGCCACCCAGGACAGCGTGCTGCTCGTCCCACTGCGCGCACTGATTCCCACGCTGCCAATCAGTGAAATAGAAGGATAGAGCTCGCTTTCGGCCACCCCGATAAGGGCCGACTGGGCAGCCAGTTGCCGTTCCGCAACCCGCACATCAGGCCGACGGCGCAACAGATCGGCAGGCAATTCAGACACCAACGCCAGATTGCCCTGTGGAAGCACCCCGGTATTACCCGCCATCTCAGGCAATGGGCCGGGTTTACGCGCAAGCAACACACTGAGCGCGTTTTGGCTCTGACGCAGGCTGGTTTCCAGTTGCGGGATACTGGAGAGTGTTGAGAGGTATTGGGTTTTCGCTTGCTGCACGTCGAGTTCAGCACTGTTGCCGCTGAGGAACAGACGCTCGGTGATTTGCAGGCTGCGTTGCTGAATTTCAGCGTTGCTGCGGGTAATTTGCAGCCGCGCTTCTAAGGTGCGGATATTCACATACAGTTGCGCCACTTGCGCAGCCATCAGCACCTGAATATCGTCATACTGCGCGAGGGTCGCGAAGTAACTCGCATCGGCAGATTCCACGCCGCGCTGGAACTTACCCCAAAAATCTAGCTCCCAGCCCAGATTAAAATCGGCGCTATAGCTGGTGGTGTCATTATAACGACCATCACGACGCGTGCCGCCCGTTATCACTTCACCCGTACCGACAGTCGCCTGCGGCCCCAACAGGCTTTCGGCAATGCCTAATTGTGCGCGAGACTCAAGCAAGCGCAGACCGGCAATCTTAACGTCCGGGTTTTTGCGCAGCGCTTCGTTGATAAGTGCGGTTAACGTGGGGTCATTGAGTTGCGTCCACCACTGGTCATAATTTTGTGTGGCGGCGTTGGCGGCCGTACTTTTGGTCGCCGCCTGCCACTGGTTCAGTTCCGGGACTTGCGGCGACTTATAGTCTGGCCCCAGGGTGGTACACGCGCTCAACAGCAGGCAGGCGCCTCCTGTCAACAGGAGACGCCCAACGCGACGATCATTGAACATCTTTTCCACTCGCCGCTACGCCATCTGGCCCCTGGTTAACCCAGGCCATGAAGATGCGATAGCCGATGGAAAGCAACGTCGCCCCAACGAACATGCCGAGAATACCGTTGGCCGCCATTCCCCCCAGCGCGCCCAACAGCACCACGGGCATAGGCGCATCAACACCACGTCCCAGCAACAAAGGTTTAAGCACGTTATCTGCCATACCCGCAACCAGCAGCAGCACGGTGTAGACAATATTGAGCGCCGTACCGTGATCGCCTGACATCCACATGATGGCAATCGCAGGTGCAGTCACCAGGATAACGGGTACCTGAGCAATCCCCAGAATCAACGCCAGGACGAAGAAGATGCCAACCGCAGGAATACCGGCAATTGCCATGACAATACCGGCCAGCAGCGCCTGAATGAAGGCAACCCCGATAACGCCCATCGCGACGGCACGAATGGTGCTGGTACACAGTTTGGTCAGCGCAAGGCCGCGCTGTGTGTCGGTGATACGGATGGCGATACTCTCGGCGCTGCGCGCGCCGGGCGCACCCCAGGCCATCATGATACCCGCAACGATGAAGGAGAAGACGAAGCCAATTAATCCGCCGCCCATGCTCGCCAGAACCCCCACAACCTGCTTAGCAATATCGCCCAACTGCGGACGATAACTGCTGATAAGGCTGGGTAAATCCGTCGACGCCTTGAGCCACACGGCATACACTTTTCCACCAATCAGCGGAATAGAGGCAATCTTCTCCGATGGTGTTGGAATGACCAGGCTATCGCTGCCCACATTCTCCACAAGATTGCTTACGCTATCCCCCAGAGAACTCAGCATGGCAACGGTTGGTGCGACGATTAACAACACCCCCAATAACACAATGACTGTCGACGCCCTGCCCTGTTTTTTTCCCATTCGGACAGCAAAACGCTGATGCAATGGATACAGCGTGACCGCCAAAATAAGCGCCCACAGCAACATATTCATAAAAGGGGACATGACAGTAAAGCAGAAGGAACCCAGTGCCAGGATCAGCCCAAGCTTGATGAACATATCCAGAAATCTGGCAACGAGTCTTTTTTCAATGACCGTGGATAGTTCGTTAATTTCCATGATGACGTTATTCCAATTGATTGTAACCACGCAGTTATCCCGACCTTGCAAAATTAAAAGCAGGCCAATAAATAGCGGGCATTACATTAAAAGAGATGAAAGATAATTTAATGATATGAATGAATTTATTTTACGTTTAATTTACCAAACTATTTTCATGATAGAACAAACAGTCATTCTTGCAAATAATGCAATGTTGAATATTAATAAATAGTTTAACGAACAAAACAAATGGAAAAGCAGGAGAAAAACAATTTAATATAAATGTGTTTTGCTTTTTCAATGGAATAACAAGCAAGTCAATAACAAAAATGCAGGATTAAATCCTGTGTTCGTTTATTTTGTTTTTAACCGGTATTGTGTAAGCAGTTGTAATATTTCAAGCCCACTGAAAATGCCACACAACTTTATCAGAATGACACTTCCCGCCTGACAATCAACAATGTTATATGCGACATAAAAATTAATTACTTTGGATTATGTCTCTTAGTACCAGGGCCGTGGTTTCCCTCGCTGAAAATGAATCTGTGGGCGATGGCGTGACAGATGAAACGTATTTCACCGGAACGTAAAACCGCCACACGGGCAAAATCACGGTCGCCTTACAAGATGGCGGCAGCGGCAGTGGCAAGAGGGAAGGAATATCCGGTGCGGCTCTCTACCGCGGGATAATCCGGCTAACGCAGCGGGAAACCGCGCCGGGCAGCGCTGCGTTTGCCTGAATTTACCCTGCTGTTTTTGTTGGATAATTAATCAGAATTTTCTGGAAATAATTTACAAAGGCTGTAGTGCCCGTCATCTGTACGCTCTGGTTTTTACTTTGTCCTACGTCAATAAAATCGTAAACATCCTTGATGCAAATCACTACATATAGAACTTAAAATGCACGCCGACCCAATATGTTGTATTTATCGTCTACAATTGCATCAACCACAACTGACCGTATAGTGCAGCTGTTGTGGATAAAATGGGTCAGGATTGCGGGAAGTCTTTGGATAGAGAGATGAATAAACCAAGGCATGCTTCCCCAGCCTCTGTGGATAACCTGTTCTTATAAATATGGAGTGATCATGACACCGCATGTGATGAAACGTGATGGCTGTAAAGTGCCGTTTAAATCAGAGCGCATCAAGGAAGCCATTCTGCGTGCAGCTAAAGCAGCGGGAGTCGATGACGCAGATTACTGCGCCACCGTCGCAGAAGTCGTTAGCAACCAAATGAATGAGCGCAGTCAGGTCGATATCAACGACATCCAGACCGCGGTTGAAAACCAACTGATGTCGGGTCCGTACAAACAACTCGCCCGCGCCTATATAGAGTATCGCCACGATCGCGATATTCAGCGCGAGAAGCGTGGTCGCCTGAACCAGGAAATCCGCGGTCTGGTCGAGCAAACCAACTCCGCACTGCTCAACGAAAACGCCAACAAAGACAGCAAAGTGATCCCGACCCAGCGCGATCTGCTGGCCGGTATCGTGGCTAAACACTATGCGCGTCAGCATCTGCTGCCACGCGATGTGGTACAGGCGCATGAGCGTGGTGATATTCACTATCACGATCTCGACTACTCCCCGTTCTTCCCGATGTTCAACTGTATGCTGATCGATCTGAAAGGCATGCTGACGCAGGGCTTTAAGATGGGTAACGCGGAGATAGAACCGCCAAAATCCATCTCCACTGCCACGGCGGTCACCGCGCAGATCATCGCCCAGGTTGCCAGCCATATTTATGGCGGCACCACCATTAACCGTATTGATGAAGTGCTGGCCCCGTTTGTTACCGCCAGCTTCACTAAGCACCGCAAAACCGCTGAAGAGTGGCAAATCCCGGATGCAGACGGCTATGCGCATTCCCGTACCGAGAAAGAGTGCTATGACGCATTCCAGTCTCTGGAGTACGAAGTGAACACGCTGCACACTGCCAATGGGCAGACGCCGTTCGTGACCTTTGGTTTTGGCCTTGGCACCAGTTGGGAATCGCGTCTGATTCAGCAGTCCATTCTGCGCAACCGTATTGCGGGTCTGGGCAAAAACCGCAAAACCGCGGTATTCCCAAAACTGGTGTTTGCGATTCGTGATGGCCTGAACCACAAATTTGGCGATCCTAACTACGACATCAAACAACTGGCGCTGGAGTGCGCAAGCAAGCGCATGTACCCGGACATCCTGAACTACGATCAGGTGGTGAAAGTCACCGGCTCGTTCAAAACCCCGATGGGTTGCCGCAGTTTCCTCGGTGTCTGGGAAAACGAAAACGGCGAGCAGATCCACGATGGTCGTAACAATCTGGGCGTCATTAGCCTGAACCTGCCGCGCATCGCGCTGGAAGCCCACGGTGATGAAGCGACATTCTGGACACTGCTGGAGAGCCGTCTGGCGCTGGCGCGTAAAGCGCTGATGACCCGTATCGCCCGTCTTGAAGGGGTTAAAGCACGCGTCGCGCCCATCCTCTATATGGAAGGTGCCTGCGGTGTGCGCCTGAAAGCAGACGATGACGTTTCTGAAATCTTTAAAAATGGCCGGGCGTCCATCTCACTGGGCTATATCGGTATCCATGAAACCATCAATGCCCTGTTTGGCAACGAGCATCTGTACGACAGCGAAGCACTACGTGCCAAAGGTATCGCCATTGTGGAACGCCTGCGTCAGGCTGTCGATCAGTGGAAAGAAGAAACAGGTTACGGCTTCAGCCTGTACAGTACGCCGAGTGAAAACCTGTGTGACCGCTTCTGCCGTCTGGATACCGCCGAGTTCGGCGTGATTGCTGGCGTGACGGACAAAGGCTACTACACCAACAGCTTCCACCTCGACGTCGAGAAGAAGGTCAACCCGTACGATAAGATCGATTTTGAAGCGCCGTACCCGCCGCTGGCGAACGGGGGTTTCATTTGCTACGGCGAGTACCCGAACATTCAGCACAACCTGAAGGCGCTGGAAGACGTCTGGGATTACAGCTATCAGCACGTGCCATATTACGGAACCAACACGCCGATCGACGAATGCTACGAGTGCGGCTTTACCGGTGAGTTTGAGTGCACCAGCAAAGGCTTTACCTGCCCGAAATGCGGCAACCACGATGCCGCGCGCGTCTCAGTGACGCGTCGCGTATGCGGTTATTTAGGTAGCCCGGATGCACGTCCGTTTAACGCCGGTAAGCAGGAAGAAGTGAAGCGCCGCATTAAACATTTGGGTAACGGGCAGCTCGGTTAATCTTCCGTTTGCAATACGTAGATGCCGGATGGCGGTGCAAGCACCTTATCCGGCCTACAACGACTACAACGACCCGGCTTAACGCTTTCACATATTAATACGTTTTTCGCAAAGCAATTGGCGCCAGGACAAGGCGGCAAACGAATGAATCCCGGGGAGCTTACTTAAGTAAGTGACCCGGGTGAGTGAGAGCAGCCACCGCAGTAATGGCGTCAATTGAGAAGCGAAAATGCAATACCATCAATATTATCCTGTCGATATCGTTAATGGCCCCGGCACACGCTGCACCCTGTTTGTTTCAGGGTGCGTCCATGAATGCCCCGGCTGCTACAACAAAAGCACCTGGCGCGTGAACTCAGGAATGCCGTTCACCGCAGAAATGGCCGACCGCATTATCGCCGATCTTAACGACACGCGCGTCAAACGCCAGGGCATTTCGCTCTCCGGCGGTGACCCGCTGCATCCACAAAACGTACCGGACATTCTCAAGCTGGTGAAACGTATCCACGCGGAGTGCCCGGGTAAAGATATCTGGGTGTGGACTGGCTATAAGCTCGATGAACTCGACGCCGCGCAAAGGGAGGTTGTGGATCTTATCAACGTGTTGGTTGACGGTAAGTTTGTGCAGGATTTAAAAGACCCGGCGCTTATCTGGCGCGGTAGTAGTAATCAGGTTGTGCATCACCTGCGTTAATCTGAAAGCCGTTTATCCGCATGGTGGTAAACGGCGAGGTTTTCTCTTACCCATCCCGACTCTCCGTACCGTTATCTGAGTAGATAAGGTATCTGAATCATCGTTCAGCGGGAGAAAACATTTCCCCCGCCAGGATAAGACAATTAACGAAACTTCTTATGGTTCTCGTTGCGCGTGGTTTTTAGCGCTTCTGCCGCGGCTTTCGCCTCTGTCACTTTGCCTTCATTTGCCAGTTTAAGCGCACCGTCGATCTGACCGACCAGCGTCTCTAAGCCTTGACGGTAATCTTTCATTTCCGGGCTGTCAGGGGATTTGTTTTCCAGTTTCGGTGGCGTGGCTTTTTGGGCATCCAGCGCGGCGGTGCGCATTTTGGTTAACGCATCTTTCAATTCCGTTGCGTTATCCGTTTTCTCGACCACTTTCAAATTGTCGTTGAGGATCCCCATGTCATCTTCAAGATCGGCCGCAAACACATTGGCCGAGCTCAGCACGAGAGATGACACAGCCAGCATCGCTAACAGGTTTTTACGCATTGCTCACTTCCTTTTTATTATTGAAGTTTATGGCGCGGCAGGTCGCGCCATTTGAGACTACTGCCCGGCGATTTTCATCTCCGGTAACAGCACTGAACCACACTGTATATTGCTACGCATTTCAATATCATCACCGACGGTCACAATATTGCGCCACATCTCTTTTAAGTTACCGGCAATGGTGATTTCGCTCACCGGGTACTGAATTTCACCGTTTTCGACCCAGAAGCCCGCCGCACCACGGGAATAGTCGCCGGTAATGCCGCTCACGCCTTGTCCCATCAGCTCAGTAACCACCAGACCCGTACCCATCTGTTTCAGCATCTGCTCAAAACTCAGGCCCTGTCCGGCAATACGCCAGTTGTGAATGCCGCCCGCGTGCCCGGTGCTTTTCAGCCCTAATTTACGCGCCGAATAGTTGGTCAGCAGCCACTGGGTCAGTATGCCATCTTTAACGATATCACGACGTTCCGTACGTACGCCTTCGCTGTCGAACGGTGAAGAGGCCAGCCCTTTCAGCAGATGCGGGTGCTCTTCGATGGTCAACCACTCTGGCAGGATCTGTTTGCCCAGCGAGTCGAGCAGGAAGGTGGACTTGCGATACACCGAGCCGCCCGCAATGGCGCCAACCAGATGGCCAAACAGCCCGGTCGCCACTTCATTGGCAAAGATAACCGGCGCTTTCATGGTAGACAGTTTGCGCGGCGCCAGACGAGATAAGGTGCGGCGTGCGCACTCCGCGCCCACCCATTCCGGCGTTTGTAAATCGCCCAGGGCACGGCCAATGGTATACGCGTAATCACGCTCCATTTCGCCATTCTCTTCCGCGATAACACAGCTTGAAAGCGAATGACGGGTGGAGCAATAGCCCTGCAACATGCCGTGGCTGTTGCCAAACACTTTAATGCCGTAGTGGCTGTTAAAGCTGCCGCCTTCGGTATTGGTAATGCGTTTATCCGCCTGCAGGGAAGCCTGTTCCGCACGCGCCGCCAGTTCAATGGCTTCATCCGGGGAGACGTCAGCGGGATGGAACAGATCGAGGTCTGGCGCGTCAAAAGCCAGCAGCTCTTTGTCTGCCACGCCTGCACACGGATCCGGCGACGTATAGCGGGCAATATCCAGCGCCGCCTGAACGGTACGCGCAATTGCCTGCAGGCTTAAATCGGTGGATGACGCGCTGCCTTTACGGTTCTGGTGATACACGGTGATGCCCAGAGCGCCATCACTATTGAATTCTACGTTCTCCACTTCACCATAACGGGTGCTTACGCTGATACCGGTAGTCTTACTGACGGCGACTTCCGCACCATCCGATTTGCCTGACGCTAACTCCAGCGCTGTCGATACCGCTTCTTCCAGAATCTTACGCTGCGCTTCAACTTGTGAGATTACTTTCATCGCAAATGCCATAATGTAGAGAGAGTTTCTCTGAAGTCTAACAGAGAACCGTTTTTCAGTGCGCATCTTAACTGGTAACATTAGCCTCTTTTTTTAAAGGAGCCTGACATGACTAAGCAGCCCGAAGACTGGCTCGACGACGTTCCCGGTGATGACATCGAAGACGAAGACGATGAAATTATCTGGGTCAGTAAAAGTGAAATTAAACGTGACGCCGAGGAGTTAAAACGCCTGGGTGTGGAACTGGTGGAATTAGGGAAAAACGCGCTGGATAAAATCCCGCTCGATGCGGACCTGCGTGCAGCCATTGAACTGGCCCAGCGTATTAAAATGGAAGGCCGCCGCCGTCAGTTGCAGTTGATTGGTAAAATGTTGCGCCAGCGCGATGTCGATCCGATCCGCCAGGCACTGGATAAGCTGAAGAATCGCCACAACCAACAGGTTGTGCTGTTTCACAAGCTTGAACACCTTCGCGATCGTCTGATTGATGAAGGGGATGAGGCAGTAGCGGAAGTACTGAACCTGTGGCCAAACGCCGACCGTCAGCAACTTCGTTCTCTGGTTCGCAATGCCAAAAAAGAGAAAGAAGGTAACAAGCCGCCGAAGTCGGCTCGTCAGATCTTCCAGTATCTGCGTGAGCTGGCAGAAAACGAAGCGTAATTCCGTTCAGAATGCCTCAGCAACGCTGGGGCATTATTGTTTATGGCGCCATGACGCGCTGGCATAAATCCGCATTGAAGCGCGCATAGTGAGATTCCGCTAGCGGCTCAGGGTAACTCAGCACCATTAACGCATGCCCGGCCACGCCCGAATGATACGCCGGATGCGTGTGCGGCCATGGATTCGCAAAAAATCCCATCGATTCGTAAAACCGCAGCCGTTTTTCGGCGATTTCCGTCGTCAGTGGATCAATTTCCAGAATCGTCATTGGTGAACGCGCAAGAATGTGCCCTAGGATGATTTTGCCATACCCCTGCGAGCGCAAGGCCCCGTCAATCGCCAGATGTTCAACGTAAACGTAGTCGTCAAACGTCCAGCATCCGCTCAGACCCACAAACAAATCCTCTTCAAACCACCCTTCCAGGGCGTAATGCGGGCTGGCAATCGCCTGTTGCTTCGCGTGCATCTCCCGCTGTTCATGCCAGGGGAAAGCCGTTGAGTACAGCGCGTCCAGACGCTGAAAGAGCGTCGATTCTGTTGATGTTATTTTTTTACAGGTCAGCATATCAGGTGTTGAAAAAGTGAATGACAACCCGCGCACTGCCGTGCGCGGGAGAGAGGATTAATTAATCAGGTGCGCGATTTCATCATAATCGACTGACGGCGGCGACTGGCGCAACCCCCGCGTCATATACAGCAGCCAGGCAAATCCAACCGCCAGCCACACAAGGCCCACTTTTAACGCATCCGGCGCTAAGTTCGTCCACAGCCACACCGACATCCCTACGCCCAGTAACGGCAGCAGACCATAGTGAAACAGCGCAGCGACACCACGGCGTTGTTGGTTGATCAGGAAGTATTTGATGACGCTGAGATTCACAAAAGTAAACGCGACGAGCGCCCCAAAACTGATCATCGAGACAACAAGATCCAGACTCAGCTCCAGCGCCGTCAGGGAAACCAGCGCCACAAAAATAATCGCCCGATACGGCGTATGGAAACGCGAATGCAGATGGAAAAAGATTTTTCTCGGCAATACGCCTTCACGTCCCATGGCATAGAAGATACGCGATACGCCGGTCTGCGCCGTCATGGCAGAGGCATAAACGCCGGTCAGGTAAGCCGCCATAAAGAAGTTGTACATCCATTTGCCACCCACTTTTTCTGACACCACCAGACTTGCGGTATCCTGAACCGGGATCAGCGATTGCCAGTCCGGGTAGATCAAATGCGCGGCATACGACACGGCAATAAAGATGACGCCCGCCAGCAGGACGGTAATGATAATGGCGCGAGGTAACGTCCGTTTCGCATCATCGGCCTCTTCCGCCATTGTCGCGATAGCGTCAAACCCCAAAAACGCCAGACAGAGCACCGCCGCACCGGCCAGTAATCCGCCCAGATGCCCACTGTCTACTAACAGAGGACGCAGCAGCGCATCCGGACTTAAATCGGCCTGGCTAAAAGAAAGGGCGATAAACAGCACGATAAAAATTAACTGTGCCGCGATTAATGTGAAATTAACGGATGTCATCAGTCGTACGCCAAGAATATTCAGCAGACTGACCGAGATAATAGATGCCAGAACAAAGACAGGAGCCGGGATCGCCGGGAATGCTTCGTGCAGGAAGATGCCTAAAACAAGATAATTCAGAATTGGCAGGAATAAATAATCAAGGATCTGCGCCCATCCCACTAAGAATCCCATTCTGCCGCCAAAACTGCGCTGAACATAGGAATAAGCAGAACCTGCCAGCGGCAGCGCGCTGGTCATACGACAGTAACTCAACGCAGTAAACAGAATCGTCGCAATCGTCACGAGGTAAGCAACGGGCAAATGCCCTTCACTGAGGACAGTCACCTGTCCGTAGGTGGTAAATACTCCCAGCGGAACCATATACGCCAGACCAAATGCGACCAGGGCCGGTGTTTTAAGCACTCTTCGTAGCTGATGTTTTTGTGGCATTCCCGTATCATCTCCTGGCGCTGTTAAAAGGCACCGTTGAAAGGTTTATTTATAATAAAAAAAAGACCGCGAATTTTTACATATGAGTTGAATTTTGAAAAGCATAATAAGCGTTCTATTCATATAAAATTGTTTACATTAATTTTATTAATTTATTTCATATGTAAATCTGTAGAACGCCGAAAACAAAATGAATTCGAGGGTATTTATTCTGTTTAAATACAACTTTATAAATAGATAAGCCTGTTTGCGTAACAGAAACAGGCTGTTTATTTCACACTATCAGGCGTCCTGCCAAACCACTTTGCCGCCGACAACCGTACGCAACACGCGCGTTTTGAATAAGGTTTCCGGTGGATTGCTGAAGATATCGTCTTTCAGAACAATCAGATCGGCCAGTTTGCCCGGTTCGAGAGAGCCGACCTCATCGTCACGGGCAATCATGTAGGCCGCATCGATCGTGGCAGAGCGCAATACTTCGGTCAGTGTTAAATTGCGGTCATTATCAAGACGTGGCCCCGCTGGGTTGCCTTCGGCATCCCACGCCCGGCGCGTCATGGCAATTTGCAGGTTATACCACTCATCAAGGCGGTCGATTGGCCAGTCACTGCCATACGCCAGACGTGCGCCAGCATCAAGGAATCGCCCTTGCGGTTCAAGATGCGGGAATCGCTCTTCACCCAGCATGGCGCGCTCTTCCTCAATCAACACTGCGGGTAATCCCGCCCACTGATAGGAGAGTACCGCCGTGACATCCAGCTTCGCAAAACGGGCATACTGATGCGCCGCCGCAAGCTCATTGTGCGCAAGACCCGGACGGACGTCTTTCTGCGGCCAGGCCTGACGCATCTCCTGCAACGCATCAAGCGCCATCTCTATCGCCCCTTCCGCCACCGTATGCATATGCGGGTGAACGCCGGTACGTCCGCACTCTTTCACCAGCGCAGTAAATACCTCGGGGGTGAAGTAGAGATCGCCATAGTCTTCTGTCGGCTGCCAGTCAGGGTGTGCGTGCGTCCCTCTGTTTTTACGGTAAGGCTGAAGCAGCGATGCGGTCATGGTCGGGGGCTGGAGCACGCCATCGACAAAGAACTTCACATGGCTGACGCCAAAGCCAGGCGCGGGCTGCCACACCGGATCATTCCAGCGTTGGTTAAAGTCGACAAGTTCATCCAGTGCGCGGGCGGCATCCTGTGGGCCCGCAACGCTGTCCGGCGTAATTTCACGCGCGCCGCACATTCGAAGGGTTAACTCGCCGCTATCACGCAGCACGGCAAACGCCTTCAGTTGCTCTTCGTAAACCCGGGTATCCATGACCGTGGTCACGCCCTGCTGATTCAGCACCCGCTGAACATGACGGGCAATCAGCACGCACTGTTCCGGCGTACCGGTGGGAATGCTATCGAAAGCGCGCATGGCTGGCGCATCTTCGAGAATCCCGTTTAAACGCCCCTCTTCATCCCGGCCGATTTTGCCATCCGCAGGAACCGGGGTTTCTTCGGTGATGCCCAGCATCTCCAGCGCGCGGCTGTTGGCTGCCAGCGTATGGCAGTCATTGGAAAAAAGCACCACCGGGCGGCGCGTGTTCAGCGTATCCAGCGATTGGCGACACATGTCAGCACCGGCCGGGATCATCGCCTGGCGCTGCCACGCGCGCACGGATAACCAGTCGTCTTCTTCCTTCAGCGGATCCTCATCAAGGTGCTGCTGGAGAAGCGTCAGCGTCTCTTCCACGGTCAGCGCCGCATAGTTCAGATTACAGCCGCGAAGCTGCTTTCCCCCCCAGAATGGATGCATATGACTATCGATAAGTCCTGGCAGCACGACCCTTTTTTCCAGGTCGATCACGTCCGTTTGCGCCCCCGCCAGCGCCAGCAGTTCATGACTGCTGCCGACAGCGGTGATATAGCCTTGTTTGATGGCGATAGCTTCACAAAATTGATCGGACTTATCTGCCGTATAAATTTTACCGTTATGGTAAATCACATCGGGATTCAGGGAGTCAGGCATCATGAAGGGGGTTCCGGGATCCGTTAATCATCGTAAAACGAGTAAAAAAAGCCTTCGCAGCCAGGGCGAAGGAATAAAAAAGGCCAGCAGGATTACGCTGGCCATTATGACATTACATTCGGTCGATCACTGCTGCGCTTTCGCCGCGAGTTTGTCTAACAGTTTTTGATGGATCCCACCGAACCCACCGTTACTCATCACCAGAATATGGTCGCCTGGCTGGGCAGTTTTCACCACCATATCCGCTAATGTATCCACATCGGCATGCCAGTGCGCAGGCTGTACACACGCTTCTGCGACTTCCGCGACCTGCCACGGAATGTGTTGCGGTTGCAGCAGGAACACTTCATCCGCGCGTCCTAACGCCGGTGCCAGATCGTCCTTGCAAACCCCCATCTTCATGGTGTTCGAGCGAGGTTCCAGTACCGCGATGATCCGTGCTGTGCCGCCCACTTTACCGCGCAAAGCGGCAAGGGTCGCGAGAATGGCCGTTGGATGATGCGCAAAATCATCATACACCGTCACACCATTGGCCTGCCCGCGCAGTTCCAGACGGCGACGCGCATTGACAAACGATCCCAGCGCGTTAGCCGCGTCAGCCGGCAGCACGCCTACGTGACGTGCGGCGGCAATCGCCATCAGCCCGTTATGCATGTTGTGTTCGCCAACCAGCGCCCACTTCACTTCACCCACTTTCTCGCCGTCCAGCCACACTTCCCACTCAGACGCTTCGGTGTTCAGTTTTTTCGCCTGCCAGTGGCCCTGCTCGCCGACCAGTTCCTGTTCACTCCAGCATCCCATCGCCATCGTCTGCTTCAGGTTGATGTCGTTTTCCGGCCAGATGATCTTCCCTTGTCCCGGGACGATACGAACCAGATGGTGGAACTGTTTCTGGATCGCTTTCAGATCGTCAAAGATATCCGCGTGATCGAACTCGAGGTTATTAAGGATCAGCGTACGCGGGCAGTAGTGAACGAACTTGGAGCGCTTGTCGAAGAACGCGCAGTCGTACTCGTCAGCCTCGATGACGAAGAATTCGCTCTCGCCGAGGCGAGCGGAGATGTCAAAGTTTCCCGGCACGCCGCCAATCACGAAACCCGGTTTGTAACCGCAGACGTCCAGAATCCAGGTCGCCATCCCCGCCGTGGTGGTTTTGCCGTGCGTCCCCGCCACCGCCAGCACCCAGCGATCGCGCAGAACAAAGTCATGCAGCCACTGTGGGCCAGACATGAAAGGAATGTTTTTTTCCAGCACCGCCTCAACGCAGGGATTACCACGGGTCATGGCATTGCCGATGATGACCAGATCCGGCTGCGGGTCGAGCTGGCTGGCATCGTATCCCTGAATCAGAGAGATGCCCTGATTCTCAAGTAAGGTGCTCATCGGCGGATACACATTGGCGTCCGAACCGGTAACTTCATGACCGAGCGAGCGCGCCAGCATCGCCAGACCGCCCATGAAAGTGCCACAAATTCCCAAAATATGAATGCGCATACGTCACTATCCTTTTTTAATCTGGGAGCCATTTTACGCACATGTTATGCGACTGAGAAATGTATTTCAGGCGATTCCGTAGTTTGCTGGCGCGATTCACCTAAGCGCGGCCCCGCGAATATTTGTTAAGATTGCCTCGGTCGCTTTACTCCACATTGATTGCAGGGAAAGTGTTATGAAAACGTTAGGTGAATTTATTGTCGAAAAGCAGCACGAGTTTTCTCATGCTACGGGTGAACTCACTGCTTTGCTGTCGGCGATAAAACTGGGCGCCAAGATCATCCACCGCGATATCAACAAAGCCGGACTGGTCGATATTCTGGGTGCCAGCGGTGCTGAGAACGTACAGGGCGAAGTTCAACAAAAACTCGATCTGTTCGCGAACGAAAAACTGAAAGCTGCACTGAAGGCGCGTGATATTGTTGCCGGTATCGCCTCTGAAGAAGAAGATGAAATTGTCGTCTTTGAAGGGTGTGAACACGCGAAGTATGTTGTCCTGATGGACCCCCTGGACGGCTCTTCCAACATCGATGTGAACGTCTCTGTCGGCACAATCTTCTCCATTTACCGCCGTGTTACGCCTGTTGGCACACCGGTGACCGAAGAAGACTTTCTGCAACCTGGCAACAAGCAGGTCGCTGCGGGTTACGTCGTTTACGGTTCCTCAACCATGCTGGTCTATACCACCGGTTGCGGCGTACATGCCTTCACCTACGATCCTTCTCTCGGCGTTTTCTGCCTCAGCCAGGAGCGTATGCGCTTTCCGGCAAAAGGCAGCACCTATTCCATTAACGAAGGCAACTACATTCGTTTCCCGATGGGCGTGAAGAAATACATCAAGTTCTGCCAGGAAGAAGACAAGCCAACACAGCGCCCGTACACCTCGCGCTACATTGGTTCCCTGGTGGCGGATTTCCATCGTAACCTGCTCAAAGGCGGGATCTACCTCTACCCAAGCACCGCCAGCCACCCGGACGGGAAACTGCGTCTGCTGTACGAATGCAACCCGATGGCGTTCCTGGCTGAGCAAGCCGGTGGCAAAGCCAGTGACGGCAAAGAGCGCATTCTGGATATCACCCCGGAAAGCCTGCACCAGCGTCGTTCGTTCTTCGTCGGTAACAACCACATGGTTGAAGACGTCGAACGCTTTATCCGCGAGTACCCGGACGCGTAATCCCTGTCGTTGAAAAGGCCCGATAGCGCTTCGCTTATCGGGCCTGTCTCTGATGTCGAACGGTAGGTCGGCTAAGCGTTAGCGCCGCCCGACACGTTATGGCTTCGTCGCTACGCGCGTCACCACCGCATTCTGCCGATTCTCCCACAACACCGTCAGCGCTCGCTGCAATGCAATAAAGATAAACAACAAAATGCCGATGGCGATTTTGGTCCACCAGGAACTGAGCGTACCGTCAAAGTTAATGTAGGTCTGAATCAGCCCCTGGATTGCCACACCAAAGAGTGTGCCTAACACCGTGCCCACGCCGCCGCTCAGCAATGTGCCGCCTATCACCACCGAGGCGATAGCATCCAGCTCGACGCCAACCCCCGCCAGCGCGTAACCGGCCTGGGTATAGAGAGAGAACACAATACCGGCGAGCGTCGCCAGCCCGGTCGAGAGCATATAGATGCGAATGGTCGTGCTGCGCGTTGAAATCCCCATCAGGTTCGCCGAAATCGCACTCCCACCAATGGCGTAAACCTGATTACCAAACCGCGTACGATGCGCCAGAAAAATCCCTATCACCACCACCGCCAACATCAGCAGCCCCATCGCGCTCAGGCGACCGCCGCCAGGGATTTTCCACGCCAGACTCGAGAGCGTGTCATACACGGGATGGTTGATCGGAATTGACTCTTCGGAAACCAGATAGCTGACGCCGCGCAGAAAGAACATCCCCGCGAGAGTAATGATAAATGCCGGGATCTTCAGTGCATCAATCAGCAGTCCCATGAATGCCCCAAACCCACAGCCCATCATCAGCACCAGCGGAAACGCCAACAGCGGCGAAATCCCCCAGTCACCGATCGCTTTTGCCAGGAACACGCCGGTGAAGGCGATCACCGACCCGACGGAAAGATCGATCCCGCCGGAGAGGATCACAAAAGTCATCCCGACGGCAATAATCCCCAGGAAGGCGTTGTCAGTCAGGATGTTGCAGATAACCCGCGTAGAGGCAAAACCGGGAAACTGCGTCAGGCACCAGAGATAGCCCAGCACAAAGACCCCGAGGGTGATCATTAACGGTAAATTACGTTTTATCATGACCACGCACTCCTTTTATCACGCTAATAAAACGCTGAGACTGCACAATCAGCACACACAGTACGACGACAGCTTTAACGACCTGATTTATCTCCGGTGGAAAGCCGGACAGTAAAATCCCGGTATTCATCCCCTGGATAATCAACGCACCTATCACCGAAAGCAGCAGATTAAACCGCCCGCCCATCAGCGATCCGCCGCCAATCACCACCGCCAGAATGGCGTCCAGTTCCAGCCATAATCCGGCATTATTGGCATCTGCTCCGCGAATGTCAGCGGTAACAATGATCCCGGCGATGGCCGCGCACACGCCGCTCAGAACATAGGTGAGCATGACGATGACCCGCGTGTTTACCCCGGCATTTTTGGCCGCCCGAATGTTGATCCCCACGGCTTCAATAAACATCCCCAGCGCCGTTTTGCGGGTCAACAGCCAGAACAGCACCAGCGTACACACGGCGATAATGACCGGCGTCGGCATCAGCAGCAGCGAGCCGCTGCCAAACCATGAGAGATTCGGCGCGTTGAAGGTCACGATCTGCCCGGAGGTAATCAGTTGCGCGACCCCGCGCCCGGCGACCATCAGGATAAGCGTCGCGACAAAGGGCTGGATTTTAAGGATCGCCACCAGAATGCCGTTCCATAACCCCGCCAGAACCCCCGTTCCCAGCGCGGCAAGCAGAACGACAGGTAAACTGTGCCCGCCGACCGTCATGGCGGCGGTGGTCGCCCCGGCTATCGCCATCACGGCTCCGACAGAAAGATCGATGCCCCCGGTGGCAATCACCAGCGTCATACCGATCGCCAACAGCGCCACCGGCGCGGCGCGGTTCAGAATATCAATCGGGCTACCGAAGAGACGCCCATCCTGCAATACCACCTGCCAGAAGTGCGGTGCCACAATGCTATCCACCAGCAGCACCAACGCTAACGCCACCAGTTGCGGCATCCCCGTCGACCAGCGAAAGCGCTTTTTCGGCGGAGAAGACTGAGGGAGAGATTGAGGCATCACGATTATCTCCTTAGGCCGCAATGGCGTTCATGATCGCCGGTACGGACAGTTCTGCCAGCGGGATCTCCGCCACCTGCTTGCGATCGCGCATGATAATGACGCGATCCGCGTATCCCACCAGCTCTTCCAGTTCGGACGAAATCACCAGCAATGCCAGACCGTCTGCGCACAGCGTTTCGATCAGGCGGATGATCTCGGCATGTGCGCCAACGTCAATACCGCGCGTGGGTTCATCGAGGATCAGAAACTGCGGTTTGGTCAGTAGCCAGCGTGACAGCAGCACTTTTTGCTGATTGCCGCCGGAAAGAAATTCAATCGGTTGATCGGCGCTCGGGGTACGAATACCCAACTGGCGAATAAAGCGTTCGGCAATGTCATTTTGCTCTTTGCGGGGAATCGGTCGTAACCAGCCACGCTGCGCCTGTAATGCCAGAATAATATTTTCCCGTACGCTGGCGGCGGCAATAATGCCGTCCGTTTTCCTGTCTTCCGGGCAGAAGCCGATTCCCAGACACGATGCCTGGTGCGGTGAGCGTAGCGTTTGCTGTTTGCCTTTGAACATCGCGCTGCCGCTGTCTGCCGGTTTGATCCCGAAGATCACCTCTGCGGTTTCCGTTCGCCCCGATCCTAAAAGCCCCGCCAGACCAACGATCTCACCAGGGCGAACTTCGAGATCAAAGGGAGCGATGGTTCCCTTTTTGCCGTAGTTTTTGAATGCCGCTACCGGTTTGTCACTCAACAGGGTTCTGCCTGCACGCTGCAAGGCATGGGTATCTAACTCACGCCCCAGCATCATTTTCACCAGTTCGATCTGCGGGAGTTCGCGCGTTTCACGGCAGCCGACAAAGCTGCCATTGCGCAGTACGGTGATCCGATCGCTAACCTGATACACCTGATCGAGAAAATGCGTCACGAAAATCAGGCTGACGCCGCGATCGCGCAGATGGCGCATCAGCCCAAACAGCATGTCGACTTCCTGGGTATCCAGACTGGCGGTGGGTTCGTCGAGGATCAGCACCTTCGCCGAAAGATCGATGGCCCGACAAATGGCTACGATTTGCTGCATCGCCACTGAAAAGCGGTTGAGCGGCTCGCGAACATCGAGAGAAAATCCGTAAGAGGCCATCAGCTCGGTGGCGCGCCTTTCCATCTCTTTGCGCCGCAACAGGCCAAAACGACGAGGTTCACGTCCGATAAACAGGTTATCCGCCACCGACATGTTCGGCAGCAGGTTCACTTCCTGATAGACCGTACCAATCCCGAGCTGTTGGGCATGGGCGGTATTTTTAGGCGAGATAGTCTGACCTTCCAGCCAGATAGTGCCGCGTTCCGCATGGTACACGCCGGTCAACGCCTTGATCAGCGTCGATTTCCCCGCACCGTTTTCCCCCAGCAGCGCCATAATTTCGCCACGACGCAGACTAAAATCGACATTATCCAGCGCTTTAACGCCGGGAAAAAATTTGCTTAATCCCTCTGTACGGAGGATTTCCTGATGTTGTTCGATAGTCATGGTTCCTCCGGTACAACGCGTGGCGCCCCGTAGGCCGGATAAGCGAAGCGCCATCAGGCAATGTTATGCCGGATGGCGGTGTAAACACCTTATCCGGCCTACGGGCGACCTGGGGCTAAATCAGTAGCCCATATTTTTCTTCTTCTCTAACTCTTCTTTGGCGGTATCCGGCAGGTAGAGAACCGATTTAGTAATGGTCAGCTTCTCAGGCATAGTGCCGTCTTTCTTATATTTCTCCAGCGCGTCAAATGCAGGCCCCGCCATGTTCGGCGTCAGCTCCACGCTGGCGTTCGCTTCTCCGTCAATCATCGCTTTATAGATATCCGGCACCCCGTCGATAGATCCGGTAAGGATATCTTTGCCTGGTTTCAGACCGGCTTCTTTAATCGCCTGAATCGCACCGATCACCATGTCATCGTTATGAGCGTAAACCATGCAGATGTTCTTGCCGTTGTTTTCCGCCTTAATAAAGCTTTCCATCACCTCTTTACCTTTACTGCGGGTAAAGTCGCCAGACTGCGAGCGAATGATTTTGATGTTTGGCGCTTTGGCGATGGCTTCCGCAAACCCTTTCTTACGGTCTATCGCCACGCTGGCGCCGACCGTCCCCTGCAGTTCCACCACGTTACACGGCTTACCGTTCACCTCTTTAATCAGCCAGTCACCAATCAGTTGCCCTTCCAGCACGTTGTTGGCAGTCACGGTGGTCATATAGAGAGATTTGTCTTTGACATCAATGGAACGATCGAGCAAAAACACGGGGATCCCGGCATCTTTGACTTCTTTCAACACCGGCTCCCAACCCGTTGCCACCACCGGCGCGATGAAAATCGCATCCACGCCCTGGGCCACAAACGAACGCACCGCTTTAATTTGGTTTTCCTGTTTTTGCTGACCGTCGGCGATTTTTAACGTAACGCCGCGTTTCTGAGCTTCACTTTTCGCCACGTTTGTTTCAGCGGCGCGCCAGCCAGACTCAGAGCCGACCTGCGAAAATCCTACGGTTAAAGGGGCTGCCATCGCCATAGACGACATAGCTGCCGAAACTGCTGTGACTAAAAGTAAGCGCTTCCACATAAGTGCGTCCTCGTCGGGTAAGTTATCGTTGATTAACAAACAGTCGCGGAAAAACTATAGACAATGGAACATGTAACGAATTGCGTTACATCACACTTCAAAAAAGTAAATAAAACGTTAATCACAAGTTTGTAATCGCTTCCATTCGCTTATGAAAAATGCAGCTGTTGTTATGGATTTTTCTGTCATGCAAACGGACTAAAAACGGCGAGGGATCATGGATGGAAACGAAAACAAGCGAAGACTTTCGCCACGAGTTGGCTATAATACTTGCCACTTGTTTGCCATACATTTTAAAGGAAACAGACATGAGCTTACTCAACGTCCCAGCGGGTAAAGACCTGCCTGAAGATATCTACGTTGTTATCGAGATCCCGGCAAATGCCGATCCGATCAAATACGAAATTGACAAAGAGAGCGGCGCACTGTTCGTTGACCGTTTCATGTCTACCGCGATGTTCTATCCGTGCAACTACGGTTACATCAACCACACCCTGTCCCTGGACGGTGATCCGGTAGACGTTCTGGTCCCGACGCCGTACCCGCTGCAGCCGGGTTCTGTCATTCGTTGCCGTCCGGTTGGCGTGCTGAAAATGACCGACGAAGCGGGTGAAGATGCGAAACTGGTTGCAGTACCGCACACCAAGCTGAGCAAAGAATACGATCACATCAAAGATGTGAACGATCTGCCGGAACTGCTGAAAGCCCAAATCACTCACTTCTTCGAGCACTACAAAGACCTCGAAAAAGGCAAGTGGGTTAAAGTTGACGGTTGGGATAACGCAGAAGCAGCGAAAGCTGAAATCGTGGCCTCCTTCGAGCGCGCTGCGAAGAAGTAATTCCTACCGCGAATTAAAAAACACTGCTTCGGCGGTGTTTTTTTTATGCATGCGGAAGCAGTACGCGCAAAAAACAACGCCACCCGAAGGTGGCGTGTTCATCTTAGTACTGGTCTTTATCTAACCAGTTGCCGCTCTCAATCAACGTTAAACCGTCAACCGGACGTTGGTACACATACATCCATGCACTCCCGTACGGCGTCTGGATCAACTGGCGTGCATATTCACCGCCCCTGGTGCGCAAGGCATCAAGCTCGGCCAGCGTAGCATTATCAATACGATAAACTTCACCGTGTACCGTCCCGTTTCCCGGAACTGCGCCTGGATAGTGGCCCAGACTGTACAACTGGTAGTTATCGATACTGTAGTTGCCCAGCAACTGGGCGTTGGTCATCCAGTGGCTGTTGCCCTGTTTGCGTCGTAAACTGCCGTAGACAAATATTCGCATAGCTAAAACTCGAACTGATAGAGCAAATCCAGTGCCTGATCTACGCCAGACACCGCTTCCAGATATAGCTTGGGCATCAGACGATAACGTAGCGTGAGTGTCGCTAAAGAGTCAAATATCCCCACACCATATTTCACCTGTAGACCTGGCAGTACATACCCACTGACCACCACCTGGGATGAGTCACCTACCCCTTGCGTGTCCAGTGCCAGATTGCTTACGCCAAATGTCTCCCCGATTTTACCCACAACCTGACCACTTTGTGCAACCCCCAGACCAATAAGCATCGATGTCATCGCCGCACTGTCGCTTTGATCGCTGTCCAGACCCTGGCCGCGCAACAAATAAGAGAGCGCTTGCTGTTGGGACATCGCCGGGTCAGAGAAGATCTCCGCCTTCGGTTCATCCGCCGTTCCGGTAACACGCACACCGGCGATCACATCGTTCTCGGTGGCCTCCGGATTACGGATGGCTTCGATGTTGAGCAGCGGCTGATCAGGCGGCCCCGAGAACAACAGCTCACCTTTACGCACAATCAAATCCTGACCGTAGGCATGGAAGCGACCTTCCGGAATGTTGATCTGCCCGTTCAGCCCCAGACCTTGCTTGTCCTGCGCGACTTTAAGATCGCCCGTCAGACGCGCTTTCAGCCCGAAAGCACTCATACGAACGTTATTACCGACATGGATAGTCAGGTTGCTGTTGATCGGAATCGAGGCACTCTGCGGGTTCTCTGGTTGCAGGTTATTGTTGAGCATCACCTCATCACTGGAGACGCCCACCGCACTTTCCGGCAGGTCATGCACGACAATACGCGCCCACGGCACATCCACCCGGCCATCCAGGGTGAACAGACTCGGCGTCGCCTCAAACACCACATCCGGCGAGACATCGAGGCGCACCATTGGCGGTACGGTTATCCGTACCCGGCTGCCTTTCGCCGCAACACGCGCACGCCAGTTGTCGATCTGACTCCAGTCAGCGTCGCCGCTCAGGTTAATTTGCCCCTGGTGGGTACTTACCACCCCGGCGAGCGTGGAGCGTGTCCCGTTGAAGTTCATCGAAAGCTGGCTCGGCTGCATATCAAACGGCATAAAGTTGCCGTCGACGTCCAGGCCGCTGAGCTGCAATCGACCAAACATCTGCGGGCTTTGCACATCGCCGCCTAACCGCAGGTTGGCATTCAACATTCCCGATGCTTTCTCACCCCGCGAGAAAATGGGGTTTACCATCGCCAGGTTGAAATTACGGATATTGACGTTGCCGCCAAGATTGCGTCGACCCTGCGGGTCAGTCACCTGCAATTGCCCGTCTAACTGACCGTTGTTGGTCAGGCGAATCAACCAACCCAGTTCCGCACGATTGTTGTGGAGATCGGCAGTCAGGTTCAGCGTTTCAAACGCCACCGGCAGCGGCGCGTCATTGACGGTTTGCGTCACCTTCACATTACGACCGTTGAGCGTTATCTGCCCCTGAGGTAACCCTTCTTTGGTGGTGTCCCAGGCCACATCGGCCTTGCCGCTAAATACGCCGCTGGCCTGCGTGGTATCCGGCATAAACGGTTTCAGCATCGCGAGGTCAAAACGGTTAAGGTTGACCACCGCTCGCCCTTCTGCGCCCGCATCAATGGTTTGCGGTACGCACAGTTCAGCATTCGGGTTCGTCCAGCAGTGCGGCCCAATACTGATCTTCTGTTCCTGATTACGATAATCCAGCGCGATGGCGCGGTTCAGTGACCACGGGCCAACCGGCGTCTGAAAGCGCGTATTGCTGAGAGCGCCTTTCCAGCGTTCTTCCTTACGGTCGAAGCTGCCCGCCAGATCAAGCTGCCCGGAAACTGGCTCCCCCTGAATCCGCAGTTGCAGTTCATGTTGCTTTTCACTGCCTTTGGCATTCAGCGTCACAAGATTGATATTGACGTCAGGCTGCACGATCCGTACAACGCGAACGTTGAGACTTCCGGCAATCTGGTCGGTGGATTTGACGTCGCCTTCCACACGAACCTGCGCCACCGAAAGTTCCTGCCAGCGCAGACCGCGTGCCGTGATATCCGCCAGCAGTTGCGGCGCGTCAACCGTACCGCGTATTTTCACTAACCCTTTTGCCGTCCCGCCCAGTCCCGGCAGCGCATTATCAAGCCCTGGCGCATCGATGGTGGCGTCAAGATTGAGATCTTTTACCCCCAGCTCGCCTTTCACATCCGCACTGTTTGGCCCCAGTTCCAGATGCAGCCCCGGAATAATCCATTGCAGGTAGCTGTTGCCTTTCAGTGAACCGTTCACGTTAAGTTTGTTCTGCTTCACGTTACCGGTCAGCGTGAGTTCTGGCACTTCCATCTGCCAGGTTCCGCCGTACAGGCTCCCCCGGGTTTTAATCAACCCATTGATCTTAGATGGCCAGTCGGGGATCTCTTTTGCCGTATTGATGCCATCCAGCGTCAGTTCACCGCGCCAGCTAATCGCCTGCTGCCAGTCGAGCAACGCCTTCAGTTCGGTTTTCCCTTCCAGCGCCGCGACGGTGAGTTTATCGAGATTGATCTGCTGCTCGTTACCTTTCGCGTCCAGAGTAATGGTGGCCGGTGGAAGATCCTGCCCCTTCACCGCCGTACGCATCGACAGCGTATAGTCGGTCATCTTGCCGGTGAGCTTGAGTTTAAGATCGTCTGCCTGAAACTGCTTATCGCCGGTAAACGGCCAGGCGAGTTGCTGGCTAACGATCTCCAGATTCAGCGGTAATCCCGCTTCCCCCAGACGCGTCTGACCGCGCAGAACCATATCGACCGGGCCGGAAAGATTAACGCCAAGCTCCAGTTGCTCGCGCAGCGCGCCGCCCACTTTTAGCTTCACCTTTTCGCCTTTGAGCGGGTCGATATTCAGCGTGCTGTTAAGGGTGAAGTCTACCGGCCAGGTGTCACTCAGTTGCGCGCTACCGGTAGCGTTGACGCTCCCCTGGCTGGAGTCGATATCCAGCGCATCCAGCTTCATGTTGCCATCGATACTGCTCACCTTCAGCAGCATCGTGTTTACCGTCAGATCGGTATCACCGGTAATGCGCACCTGCTCGCCGCGAAATTCTTCAATGTTAAGATTGAGCGGTAAATGCACATCGGTCATTTCCGGCAGCACCGGTCTGGAGAAGAGATCTTTCAGCGTCTCGCCCAGCGGTTTTTCATTGGGCTGCGGGTTCTGGATCTTCGGCTCAACCACCTCTTCCTTCGCGACCTCCGCCACCTTTGGCAAGGCGATGAGCAGTCCCTGAAGCGATGTCGGCTTCAGGGTCAGGGTTTTCTCCTGCCAGTTCAGGCCGGAAGTAAAATCCAGCACCGAGACTGTTGTGTCATCAATTTTGAGGTTGATGTTATTGAGCGCCACGCGTGAAAGCGTGATTGGATAAGGCGTGGAAAGGTTCAGCGGGCCGCTGTCTTCTTCTTCCACCGCCGCTTCAGAAGGCGGCATTTTTTTACTGTCGATGGCAACGCGAATGTCTTTCAGCGACAGATCGTTAACGCACAGGCTGCTGTGCCACAGACAGTCGAGTTTGACGGCCAGATGCACCTCGCCCGCATTCACCGCCACACCGGGCTGCGCATAGCGCAGGTTCTTCAGCGACAAATCACGCCAGCCTCCCGTGACCTGACCGATCTCCAGCCCCGGCACCCAACGATTCGCCGCATTGAAGATCAGATGCAGACCCGTGGTGGTTCCCACCAGAAACGCCACTGTTCCCAACAGCAGCAGAATAAAAATCAGTACGCCGAGGCTTATTTTCTTCCATAGACTCATAATTCTGGCCCCAGACCGATGTAAAACTGCATACCACTCTCTTCTTTATCGCCGACGGGAGCAGCGATATCGAGCTTGATTGGCCCGACGGGAGATTGCCAGCGTACACCCACGCCAGCACCCGTTTTGAAGTCGCTTTTACGAATATCGCTGACCGCTTCGCCGCTATCAACGAACACCGCGCCCCACCATTTCCCGGTAACGTTGTACTGGTACTCCAGCGAGCCGGTCACCAGCTTCGAGGCCCCTTTCAGGTCGCCGTTGCTGTATTCTGGCGAGATAGATTTGTATTTATAACCGCGAATACTGCGGTCGCCCCCGGCGAAGAAACGCAGATCCGGCGGCACTTTGTCAAAATCACCCGTTTCGATCCAACCGAAATTGCCACGTGTCACAAAACGATGGCGATCGTAGAGCGTACGGATCCAGACGTTTTGCGCCTGAAAGACCGAGAAATCGACGTCGGAACCCCAGGCCGTATTGGAATAATCAATAGAGTAACGCTGCGAATCCCCCCACGTCGGCATCAGACCGCCGCGTGAGCGCGTCCGGCTTATCATCACCCCAGGATAAAGCAGCATGGTGGTGTCAGTGACTTCCCCTTGGGTAAAGTGGTCAAGGCTCCAGCGCAGATTGATGGCGCGCTGCCAGCCGCTGGAAAGATCCCAGTAGCGGGAGACGGCAAGCGTGGTGGAGTCTGATTCGGTATCGTTGAGATCCGTGCGCTTAAAGCCGCCCTGAACCAGATAATATTGCTCCAGCGGGTTCTTCAGCAGCGGCATTTTATAACTGAAATCAAGCACCTGTTCCGGCGCTGAAATACTGGTGCTGGTCGTCAGGCTGTGGCCGTATGAGTTCATCCACGGTTTTTTCCACGTGGCTTTCACGCGCGGCCCAACGTCGGTTGAATAGCCCACACCGGTTTCGATGGTGTTTTCTACACGCGGTGACACAACGCCTTTCAGCGGCAGAACTTTCGTTTTGCGGGCCTTATCGAACTCCGGCGCAACCACGACGGAGTTAAACCATCCGGTGGCGGAGAGGCGGCGGTTCAGCTCCGCCAGGTCTTTTGACTGGTACTCATCGCCCTCTTTGAACGGCACCAGATGTTGCAGGTATTCGTCACGGATCTGCGAACCTTCAAACGTGACATGCCCGAAGCGGTAACGTTCGCCGCTATCATAGTCGATGTCCCAGAACGCCTGATGGCGATCCAGCGCGATACCCAACTGGCTCTTTTTGAATTCGCTGTCGAAATACCCTTTACGCAACGCGACGCTGGTTAACGACTTTTTGAAGTCATCATAGTCACTGTGATCCAGCACGGTTCCCAGCGCTGGCCGCGTTTTCAGCAAGGTCAGATAATCTTTATCGGTCCGCGCGCCACCGCGTAAAATGACCTCAGTACCGCCAATCAACACCGGCTGACCCGGCGTGACTTTGGCAATCAATACCTGACGCCCTTTCGCCGGAGGCGGACGCAAATCAAATTCAATGGTCGGCTCGTAATAGCCCAGCGCTTTTAACCCTTCGCGGATAGCATCATCAACGCGCGCGCGAAAACGTCTATCCGGCGTGACTTCGTCACCCTGAATCGTCGACAGTTGAGCACGGACGTTTTTTTCCAGCGCTCCCGACAAACCTTCAACCTGTAGACGGACATTCGCGGCGACGGCAGAGCCACTCAAGCAAAGCAAGCCGACCCAACATAACTGACGGATATGTGGCACATTTTCTCCTGAATATCCTTTTTTTCCTGGCCCTGGAAAAAGAACACTACACCATCCAATGGCTTAACAAAAATTCAACAATAAAGGTTGAAAAACAGACGACAACCCAAATATTTCTTATGTTTACTTTAGACACATTCACGGTAGTTATTGTGTGCAAAGAAGCGTCTTGTTACAACCTTAAACCAAATGACAGTTTTTGGGAGGCCCGCACCATGAACATATTTGATAAAAAGCATCTGGTTACTCAAGCAGATGCACTACCCGGGCGCAATACCCCGATGCCGGTAGCCACTCTTCATGCGGTAAACGAACACTCCATGACAAATGTGCCCGAAGGGATGGAAATTGCCCTCTTTGCCATGGGCTGCTTTTGGGGCGTTGAGCGTTTGTTCTGGCAATTACCCGGGGTATATAGCACGGCGGCGGGGTATACCGGCGGCTATACGCCAAATCCCACCTACCGGGAAGTCTGCTCCGGGCAAACCGGTCACGCCGAAGCCGTTCGTGTGGTCTACGATCCCCAGGTCATCCGCTATGAGCAGTTGCTACAGGTGTTTTGGGAGAACCACGACCCGGCGCAGGGTATGCGTCAGGGCAACGATCAGGGGACACAGTATCGTTCCGCTCTCTATCCGCTAACACCGGAACAGGACGCCGCCGCCCGCGCCAGTCTTGAACGCTTTCAGGCGGCGATGACCGCAGCAAATGACGATCGCCACATTACTACCGAGATTAGCCACGCCACCCCGTTCTACTACGCCGAGGATGACCACCAGCAGTATCTGCACAAAAATCCGTACGGCTACTGCGGCATTGGCGGAATTGGGGTATGTCTGCCGCCTGATGCATGATTTTATTCGCAGGCAGTTAATTTGATGGCCTGATGGCACGACGCGTATCAGATCTTCGGGAGTGTCGAAATCTGACCCTCTGGCGGCATTACAGTACCTTACGCTATACTAGCGACTGAAATTACCGGCTCACTTCCTTCGGGCCGGTTTTCAATGTGTATTTCATATGGATTTATACTCTTCTCCCTTCCGAGGATCTGGCATAACGCCGGATAAGATATGTTAAACAGTATTTTAATCATACTCTGCTTGATCGCTGTGAGTGCGTTCTTCTCGATATCCGAGATCTCGCTTGCCGCCTCACGTAAAATTAAACTTAAGTTGTTATCTGATGATGGCAATATCAACGCCCAGCGCGTTTTGAAAATGCAGGAAAACCCGGGGATGTTCTTTACCGTGGTGCAAATTGGCCTGAACGCGGTCGCCATTCTCGGCGGTATCGTGGGCGACGCCGCCTTTTCTCCGGCATTTTATTCCCTGTTCTCTCGCTACTTTTCAGCGGAGCTGTCCGAGCAACTGAGCTTTATTCTCTCTTTCTCGCTGGTCACCGGTCTGTTTATTTTGTTCGCAGATTTAACCCCGAAACGCATCGGTATGATTGCGCCAGAAGCTGTTGCTTTGCGTATCATCAACCCGATGCGCTTCTGCCTGTTTGTGTTTCGCCCATTGGTGTGGTTCTTCAACGGTTTGGCAAACACCATCTTTCGCATCTTCAAACTGCCGATGGTACGTAAAGACGATATTACGTCTGATGATATTTATGCCGTCGTTGAAGCCGGTGCATTAGCCGGCGTGCTGCGTAAACAGGAACACGAATTAATTGAAAACGTGTTCGAACTGGAATCTCGTACCGTGCCGTCTTCCATGACCTCGCGTGAAAACGTGATCTGGTTTGATCTGCATGAAGATGAACAAAGTCTGAAAAACAAAGTGGCGGAGCATCCGCACTCGAAATTCCTGGTCTGTAACGAAGACATCGACCATATCATTGGCTACGTTGACTCAAAAGACCTGCTCAACCGCGTGCTGGCGAACCAGAGCATGGCGCTAAACAGCGGCGTCCAGATCCGCAATACGCTGATCGTTCCGGACACCTTAACCCTCTCTGAAGCGCTGGAAAGCTTCAAAACCGCGGGCGAAGATTTTGCCGTTATCATGAATGAGTACGCGTTGGTGGTGGGTATTATCACCCTCAATGATGTGATGACGACATTAATGGGCGACCTGGTGGGCCAGGGTCTGGAAGAACAGATTGTCGCCCGTGATGAGAATTCATGGCTGGTTGATGGCGGTACGCCTATCGACGACGTCATGCGCGTGCTGGATATCGACGAGTTTCCACAGTCGGGTAACTACGAAACCATCGGCGGCTTTATGATGTTTATGCTGCGAAAAATCCCGAAACGTACCGACTCGGTGAAGTTTTCCGGCTACAAGTTTGAAGTGGTGGATATTGATAACTACCGTATCGATCAGTTGCTGGTCACGCGACTCGGCACCAAACCCACGACGCTGACGCCGAAGCTGCCCGACGCCAAAGAAGAGCACGCGGAATAAGCACCCTCAAGGGGCGGCCCTGCGTTGCCCCTGATTTTCATCCATCACCAGCATTTATTACCTGATGTTGACATAATTCACTGAATTTATTCTATAAAAAACATCAGGCAACCTGGCATTGCATTTAGCATGATTAAAATACGAATAAATAAGTAGTGATAACATTAATACCGTAATCAATGATCTCTTTACCTACCGGGTTTTCAGGAGAGAGTCATCATGGCGTTCTGTACCCATAAAAACGTTATTGTTGATGAGTTCAGATTTAAGATAAATCAACTCCTGCAACTCGTTGATCTTTATGCAACAGAGCAAAATACCAGTCGAATGTATCTGGAGAAAGTCAGGGACATAAAAATCCATTTTCTCAATCACAACGATACGCTCGAAGATTTATGTTATATCGAAAAAAAACTGATTGGCATTGCACCAGACGTTTGCCTGAAAAAGTATTATCTCCAGCTAACATCACGCTACAAAGAAATTTTACCTAAAGAATCAAGCAAGTACCTAAGTAAAGAAGACTTTTTTTCTGGTAAAATACTCAATGCCACTGAAATATTGCATCTAAGGGAAGAGACGCTCTATATTTCAGGGTTGCTGCACAAGTATTATCATTTTCTCGATAATAAAGAGAAGGTTATAGCAAAATACAAAATGCTATTTATCTTACTCCTTCTCATTATGTTTGCAGTTTCAGCGATTTCTTTTGCTTTCTCCGTTGTTGCCAAAACATTTCTCGAGTGTTCAAGAATCGCCATGACCAGCAATGCCGTCATGCTCGTCATTGCGATGATCTGTGCCGGATATTTTGGCGCGGTAATCAGCGTTGTCAGGCGTATTCAATGCATTGCAGAAAAAAGTGTGGATGGTGTTGACCGGGAAGACTTGCTGTTGAAACTCGTTAACGGGAAGTGGGGGATTTTCTTATCGATTATTCTTGGTACGCTTGCGCCGTTCGTTCTATTACTCCTGTTAATCATGTTTCAAAACACGGCGCTAAAGATTGGCGACTTTAATCTTCTCCCACAAATTGAAAGCGCATTTGAAAAATGTCTGGGCAGCAAACCCACGAATGTGAGCACAACAATGTCGATAATCTATGACCTGAAATTTAACTCACTCAAAGATGTCGCTGAATTTATTCTACTGTCCATCGCCTGTGGCTTCTCTGAGCGTTTCATCCCGGATGTGCTGGACAGAGTCAGCAAAGAACTGGAACAAAAAGTCCGTGAGCGTCCTGCACCGAATCATCAAGATAAGTAAGCCTCAGAAACATCAACGGCCCCTGTTTCAGGAGCCGTTTTTTATACTGCTTTAACTATCGCATAGCACTTCGGTTAAGCCATCTCAGTTTGCAGACGCAAAACCTGACGGTTAACTTCGGACATCACAGAAAAGTGCTGTTTGTCCTTCACTTTTGGGACAAGAATCTTACCCTTATCAAACTCAAAAGCGCCTACGTCCTTGATATATAACCGTCCACGAAACAGGATCTTCACGTACTTCGCCACCTGCAGCGGGTTGTACCGTTGGAAAATTTTCATTGTTGTCTCCTGCTGAGCATTACGCCTTTGCGGTGCCACAATCAGCCCAACTGTTCTAAGGCGCAAATTTTAATGCCATATGACTATAGACTATCTCGACGCTGTTTCCAGCGCGTATAAGTTTATTTACCTTTCCGTTACACTTATTCAGAATTATCTCTTCACTGATACGCTGGATTCAGTATAAGCCTTCATTTTTCGCAGGATTTGTGCGCCCGTCCGCAAACTGGCATTGCGCTTGCGGGAAAAAGCATTATTCGCACATATGATTAAATCTCAGACCCAAGTGGTCGGATCACCTGCAATTAATAAGGAAACACCATGACCTTACGTAAGCTTCTGGCGCTCTCATGCCTGTTACTGCCGATGATGGCCTCCGCCCATAACTTCGAAACGCACCAGCGCGTGTCGCCCGTGGGGATCGCCGATCGCGGTGAATTGATTCTTGATAATGATAAGTTTAGCTACAAAAGCTGGAATAGCGCGCAGTTGACTGGAAAAGTTCGCGTGCTGCAACACATCGCCGGACGCACTTCAGCCAAAGAGAAAAACGCGACGCTGATCGAGGCCATCAAAGCGGCAAAATTACCGCACGACAAATACCAGACCACCACTATCGTCAACACGGATGACGCCATTCCTGGCTCCGGTATGTTCGTGCGCAGTAGCCTTGAGAGTAATAAGAAGCTCTACCCGTGGTCGCAGTTTATTGTCGACAGCGACGGCATTGCGCGTAAAACCTGGCAACTGGATGAAGAGAGTTCAGCGATCGCCGTACTCGACAAAGAAGGACGAATTCAGTGGGCAAAAGATGGCGCATTAACGCAGGAAGAGGTGCAGCAGGTGATCGCCCTGCTGCATAAATTACTCAGTAAATAGAGACCCGGAAGCCGGGGTTAAGGAAGGATTCGCGCGGCGTGTAATCCAGTGGTTTACCCTGCCAGTCGTGAATATGCGCCCCGGCGGCAGCGGCAACCGCGTGGCCCGCAGCGGTATCCCAGACGTTAGTAGGGCCAAAGCGTGGATACAACTGCGCCTGCCCTTCTGCCACCAGGCAAAACTTGAGGGAAGACCCAATCGAGGTTGTCTGGTGCTCGCCCAACTGCTGCAAATACTCTTTCATTTCGTTATCTGCATGTGAGCGGCTAATCACCACCAGCGGCGGGCGGGCGTCGCGTACCTGAATTTGTTTGCGCGTACCGCCCTCTTCTTTCCAGGCTTTTCCTTCCGCCGCGCTGTACATCACCTTCATGACGGGTGCGTAAACCACGCCCAATACCGGCTTGCCTTTGTCGATCAGCGCAATATTAACGGTGAATTCCCCGTTACGTTTAATGAACTCTTTCGTGCCATCCAGTGGGTCTACCAGCCAGTAACGCTGCCAGTGCTGGCGCACGTCCCAACCCTGCGGGTCTTCCTCCGAAAGAACCGGAATATCTGGCGTCAGTGCCTGTAATCCTTCGAGTATCACGGCATGCGCGGCAAGATCCGCCGCAGTGACCGGAGAATCATCCTGCTTGCTGGTGATCTCCATCGGTTTGACTCCATCGTAAATTTGCATAATGGCATCACCCGCATTCCGTGCAAGCTGGCATACATGTTCTAACATTCTCCACCTCATTTGTGGCCGTGGCGTTAACTCGTTGTTTTACTTATACCCGATCGTCAGGGGATCCGCTAACTGTGATAATGACTGCGGTTTTGGCGGGTAAATTCATGGCATGATTCACGATTCTGTAAGCAAGAAGATTTAGATACATTTTCTTTTGTGGCTTAGATCTTAAAAGGATGCCCCTGATGATTAAGTTTAGCGCAACGCTCCTGGCCACGCTGATCGCTGCCAGCGTGAATGCGGCGACCGTCGATCTGCGAATCATGGAAACCACTGATTTGCATAGCAACATGATGGATTTCGATTATTACAAAGATACCGCGACGGAAAAATTCGGCCTGGTACGCACGGCAAGTTTGATTAATGCCGCCAGAAATGAAGTGAAAAACAGCGTGCTGGTCGATAACGGCGATCTGATTCAGGGGAGCCCGCTGGGCGATTACATGGCAGACAAAGGACTGCAAAAAGGCGATATTCATCCTGTCTACAAGGCACTGAATACGCTGGATTATGCCGTCGGAAACCTTGGCAACCATGAATTCAATTATGGTCTGGATTATCTCCACGCGGCGCTGTCTGGCGCGAAATTCCCTTACGTTAACGCCAATATCATCGACGTTAAAACCCAGAAACCGCTGTTTACCCCTTATCTTATCAAAGAGACAGACGTCATCGATAAGGACGGAAATAAGCAAACGCTCAAAATCGGCTATATCGGTTTTGTGCCGCCCCAAATCATGACCTGGGATAAAGCCAACCTCAGCGGCAAAGTGACGGTGAATGACATCACCGAAACCGCCCGCAAGTATGTCCCCGAAATGCGCGCCAACGGCGCCGATGTGGTAGTCGTGATTGCGCACTCCGGTCTTTCAGCCGACCCGTACCACAGCCTGGCGGAAAACTCGGTGTACTACCTCAGCGAAGTTCCGGGCGTGGATGCCATTATGTTTGGCCACGCGCATGCCGTCTTCCCGGGCAAAGATTTCGCCAGCATTAAAGGCGCGGATATCGCCAAAGGCACCCTTAACGGTGTGCCGGCCGTTATGCCGGGCATATGGGGCGATCATCTGGGCGTGGTGGATCTGGTGCTGAATAACGACAGCGGGAAATGGCAGGTGACACAGGCGAAAGCCGAAGCGCGCCCGATTTATGACGCGGCGGCGAAAAAATCGCTGGCAGCGGAAGACCGTAAGCTGGTCGATATCCTGAAAGCCGATCATGACGCTACGCGCAAATTTGTCGGTAAACCGATTGGTCAATCCGCAGATAACATGTACAGCTATCTGGCGCTGGTACAAGATGATCCGACCGTGCAGGTCGTGAATATGGCGCAAAAAGCCTACGTTGAACACTTTATTCAGGGCGATCCGGACTTAGCAAAACTGCCTGTGCTTTCTGCCGCCGCGCCGTTTAAAGTCGGTGGTCGTAAAAACGATCCCGCCAGCTTTGTTGAGGTGGAAAAAGGGCAACTCACCTTCCGTAACGCCGCCGACCTCTACCTTTATCCCAATACTCTGGTGGTCGTCAAAGCCAGCGGCAAAGAGGTAAAAGAGTGGCTGGAATGCTCGGCAGGGCAGTTTAACCAGATTGATATCCACAGCAGCAAGCCGCAGTCGCTGATTAACTGGGAGGGATTTCGCACCTATAACTTCGATGTGATTGATGGGGTTAATTACCAGGTGGATGTTTCGCAGCCCGCTCGCTATGACGGCGAATGTCAGACCATCAACCCCAACGCAGAACGTATCAAGAATCTGACCTTCAACGGCAAACCGATTGACCCGAACGCGACGTTCCTGGTCGCCACCAATAACTATCGCGCTTACGGTGGCAAGTTTGCGGGCACCGGCGAAAATCACATTGCTTTTGCTTCACCGGATGAGAACCGTTCGGTGCTGGCCGCCTGGATAGGCGCAGAAACGAAGCGCGCAGGCGCAATCCATCCGGCGGCGGACAATAACTGGCGTCTGGCGCCCATCAGCAGTAAAACGACGCTGGATATCCGTTTTGAGACATCCCCGACCGATAAAGCCGCCGCGTTTATCAAAGAGAAAGGACAGTATCCGCTGAAGAACGTCGCCACCGATGAGATTGGTTTTGCGATTTATCAGGTGGATTTGCGTCAATAACGCGCCCTTCATTGCCGGATAATACGCCACAGCGTCTTATCCGGCCTACGGGTCAATGCGAAATTGTAGGCCGGAAAGGCGTCAGCCGCCATCCTGCAAATACTCACGCCGCACGCTCATCCCGTATCGCCAGAACCTGCGGTAAATTCAGTTCTATCCAGTCCGCCAGCGCGGCCACTTTATCGCTGACCTGCTCACCCAACGGCGTCAGGCTGTATTCTACGTGTGGTGGAACCACCGGGTACGACACCCGATTGACAAAACCGTCCAGCTCCAGCGCCTGTAACGATTGCGCCAGCATCTTTTCGCTCACGCCGCCCATCTTGCGGCGCAAATCGCTGAAGCGGTGCGTTCCGTCACGCAGCGCCACCAGAATCAATACCCCCCAGCGACTGGTCACGTGCTTTAACACATCACGGGACGGGCACTGTTCGGCAAACAAATTCCCCTCGCGCAATTGCTGAGAAAGCGTTGAGTTTGTCATTTTTATACTTACCTTTTTGTGCGTACTTACTAAAAGTAAGTTTAGGTGTTAGCGTAGTCAAACACAAGACAAACCGATGGAGACTTCTCATGATCGCAATTACCGGTGCAACCGGCCAACTGGGCCGCCATGTTATCGAATCCTTACTGAAAACCGTTCCTGCCAGCCAGATTGTGGCAATCGTTCGTCACGCGGCGAAAGCCACGGCCCTGCGTCAGCAAGGCATTACCGTGCGTGAGGCGGATTACAACAACGAAGCGGCATTCACCACCGCGCTACAGGGTATCGATAAACTGCTGCTGATTTCGTCGAGCGAAGTCGGGCAACGTAGCGCGCAGCATCGCAATGTGATTAATGCCGCGCTGGCAGCCGATGTAAAATTCATCGCCTACACCAGTCTTCTTCATGCCGATAGCTCCCCGCTGGGACTGCATGTCGAGCACGTTGAAACCGAAAAAATGCTGGCAGACTCCGGCATTCCCCACGCTTTGCTGCGTAACGGCTGGTATACCGAAAACTACCTGGCCAGTGCGCCCGCAGCGCTTGAACACGGCGTGTTTATCGGTGCCGCAGGGGAAGGCAAAATCGCCTCCGCCACCCGTGCTGATTATGCCGCCGCGGCTGCACGCGTGATAAGCGAAGAGGGCCATGCCGGTCAGGTTTACGAACTGGCGGGCGATGAAGCCTGGACACTCAGCCAACTGGCCGCCGAACTGGCAAAACAGAGCGGGAAAAATGTGGTGTATCAGAATCTGAGCCAGGCGGATTTTGCCTCAGCGCTAAAAAGCGTAGGTCTGCCTGCAGGGCTGGCGGATATGCTGGCGGATTCCGATGTGGGCGCCTCAAACGGTGGCCTGTTTGACGACAGCAAGACATTGAGCAAACTGACTGGACGTTCGACCACCCCGCTGGCAGAGAGCGTCAAAAGCATCCTGTAGGTGTTAAAAATTCGTTAATTGCAGTGGCATCCCCGGGAGTCATCTCTGATAATGAAACGATGGTTCCAGGGGAGAGACACCGTGCAAGGCGTACCCGAACAGTTTATTGATGAGAAAGACAGCGCCCGTTTTCGCCATCTGGCGCAGGTTCCCGGCGTTGAACTTTACCATGCCCATATTTCGCGTTACGCCTTTGAACCCCACACCCATGAAGCGTTCGGGATCGGTGCGATAGAAGCCGGAGCCGAACGCTTTCGCTATCGCGGTACGCAATATGTTGCTCCCGCCCAGTCCGTCGTCACGATGAATCCCGATGAGTTGCATACCGGCGAGGCCGAAACAGCCGACGGCTGGCGTTACCGAATGATCTATCTCGAGCCCGACCTGCTGGAAGAGGTGACCGGGATCCGTCACTGGTGGTTTCAGGACGTTACGCGCCACGATCCGTTACGACAGAGTCAAATTTGTTCGCTGATCCAGGGACTCTGGCACGCGGACGATCCGCTGGCGCAAAAAGGTCTGCTGCTCTCTCTTATCGACACGTTCCAGCCATTGGCGCGTCATGCCCCGACGCTGCGCGAAGGCGCACACCGTTTTGATCGCGTGCGCGAGTATCTGCATGATAACTATATGCATTCTGTCACGCTGGAGGAACTGGCGGGCGTCGCGTCGCTAAGCCCCTGGCATTTTCAGCGTCAGTTCAAAGCCCATTTCCACGTGACGCCGCATCAAATGCTGATGGCGATTCGACTGTGGCGGGCAAAGACGTTTCTCACCCACGGTATGCCTGCAGCAGAAGTGGCGGCGGCCACCGGATTGACCGATCAATCCCATCTCACCCGTAGCTTTACCCATCGCTACGGCATCACCCCGGTACGCTACCAAAAGCAGGTGTTTTCCGGTTAATCAGCAACCTCATACAATACGGGCGTGGATTCCCTGCCTACACTTCTCATTACGTTCAATAATGTGGATGTAAAAATGATTAGCGGTGTGTTGTATGCCCTGCTGGCGGGGCTGATGTGGGGACTGATTTTTGTCGGGCCGTTGATCGTGCCGGAATACCCGGCAGTATTGCAGGCGATGGGGCGTTATCTGGCACTCGGGTTGATCGCGTTACCCGTGGCCTGGCTTGGGCGCGTGCGGCTTCGCCAGTTAACGCGTAAAGACTGGCTGACTGCGCTGGCGCTGACGATGATGGGCAATCTGATTTATTACTTCTGCCTGGCGAGCGCGATCCAGCGCACCGGCGCCCCCGTCTCAACGATGATCATCGGAACGCTGCCGGTGGTGATCCCGGTATTTGCCAACCTGCTTTACAGTCAGCGCGACGGCAAATTATCCTGGCTACGCTTAACGCCCGCGCTGGTACTCATCGCCATTGGGCTGCTCTGCGTGAATGTTGCGGAGCTTGATCAGGGAATTCCCGATTTTAACGGCTGGCGCTATGGTTCAGGCATCGCACTGGCGCTAATCTCCGTGGTGTGCTGGGCATGGTATGCGCTGCGTAACGCCCGCTGGTTGCGCGAGAATCCGGATAAACACCCGATGATGTGGGCAACGGCGCAGGCGCTGGTCACTCTGCCGGTTTCTTTGCTTGGGTATGTCGCCGCCTGCCTCTGGCTGAAGGGACAAACGCCCCTGTTTGATCTGCCCTTTGGGCCGCGCCCGGCAGTGTTTCTTTGCCTGATGGTGGCCATCGCGATCCTCTGTTCGTGGGTAGGCGCGTTATGCTGGAACGTCGCCAGCCAGCGTTTGCCAACGGTTATCCTCGGCCCGTTGATTGTCTTCGAGACGCTGGCAGGCCTGCTGTACACCTTTATTCTGCGTGAAGAAATGCCCCCACTGCTGACACTGAGCGGGATTGCTCTGCTGGTGGTTGGAGTGGTGATTGCGGTGCGGGCAAAACCAGAGAAGCCAGGTATTGTCGCGGTTACAGAGTCGTGATGTTACCAAAAGGGTGCTGCGTATATACGGCCTACGACGTTATAGCGTGCAGGCCGTATAAGATGTTTACGCCGCCGTCTGGCGCGAGACGTTAAACACCGCTACCGTCTGGTTCAGACGCGCAGCCTGCTCTTCCAACGCCGCGGCAGCGGAGGCCGATTCTTCCACCAGCGAGGCGTTCTGTTGCGTCACGCGATCCATTTCTGCAACAGCCTGACCGACTTGATCGATGCCCCGGCTTTGCTCATCGGAAGCAGAGGCAATTTCGCCCATGATGTCGGTGACACGGCTGACCGCACTCACAATCTCGGCCATGGTTTCACCGGCTTCATTCACCAGCGCCGCGCCTGCGCTCACCCGATTGCCCGAGTCATCAATTAACGCCTTTATCTCTTTTGCCGCCTGCGCGCTACGCTGTGCCAGGGTACGCACTTCACCCGCAACCACCGCAAACCCACGCCCCTGCTCTCCCGCCCGCGCCGCCTCCACGGCCGCATTCAACGCCAGAATATTGGTCTGGAATGCAATGCCGTCAATCACGCTGGTTATCTGGGCAATTTTGCTGGAACTGGTAGCAATTTCATCCATGGTACGCACCACGCCATCCACCACCTTGCCGCCTTTCTGCGCCGTCTCAGAAGCATTTCGCGCCAGATTAGTCGCCTGACGCGCATTGTCCGCATTTTGTTTCACGGTCGCGGTAAGCTGCTCCATACTGGCTGCCGTTTCTTCCAGCGATGCCGCCTGCTGTTCTGTCCGTGAAGAGAGATCGTTGCTACCCGCTGTAATTTCACCAGCACCGGTGTAGATGGTATCGGCCCCGTCGCGTACCACGCTGACGGTGGTCGCCAGCGCCTGCTGCATCTCGTGAAGATTGCGCGCCAGCAGTGCCATTTCATTGCTGCCGTCCGTCTGAATACGGTGGGTCAGATCGCCTGCCGCAATATGGCGAATGTGCGCCATCACATCATGCAGCGGTTTCAATAATACACGCTGCATAGCAATCCAACTGATGACGATAATCGCCACAACCGCCAGCATAATGAGGGTCATAATCCACAGGATACGCTGATAGTCGTTTTCGTTATCCCGCATTCCTGCATTCGCCAGTTCAGCCTGTGCGGTACGCCACTCATGGTAAACTGCCTGCATAGCAGTCTGTTTTTGCTCGGCATTCTGCCTGAACATCTCTTCCAGCTTGCCTTCAGCCAGCAGTACGTTCATTTTCGCCAGCGTTGCCGAGTAGAGGCCATATTGCTCCTCCAGCCTGTCGGCCAGGTGTTCATCCAGGCCCGGCGTTTCCGGTAATGCGTAGTAGTTGTCGTAATGGCGCTTTGCCTCTGCCAGCATACGGTTCGCAGCATTCACCAGTTCATTCAACTGCCCGCCATTGATCTGATTGGCCATGTTACCTTGCAGCCGTAGCATACCCCGGTTGAGCGTCACGCGCGCCTGGTTCAGGCTTATCCACGCGTCGGTAAATTCAGCCACGTTCTGGCTGGAAAGCTGTGACACGGTGAAGTTTTGTTTGTCGTGGTTGAGCGCGCCGATAAAAACGCCTGCGGAAATGATCTGCATCGCGCCGAGGGCGAGTAGCACGATAATCAGTAAGGTGATGACTTTGATCCGTTTGAACATCTGTTGCCTTTTCTTATGCAAGTATTGCCTGAGGTCTAACTATCGGCAGTGCCGCCAGCTTATTTAATCCAGCCGTCGACGACTAACGCAGATCCTCAGCTCTTTTTAATAAGATTCAGCACCTTAAGAGAATAAGAAAATTTCGTGACAGTCATCACGTTTCGTTGTGACTCGAAAGAGGTATAGCTTCGCCTTAAAGATGTATTTAAAATGCACTTTATATTACTGAGAATGAGGTAACAGCTATGTCTTATCGCGATCAACCTTTAGGTGAACTGGCGCTCTCGATCCCTCGCGCTTCGGCGCTGTTTCGTAAGTACGATATGGATTACTGCTGCGGCGGTAAGCAGACGCTGGCGCGCGCAGCCGCGCGTAAAGAGCTGGATGTCGACGCTATCGAAGCGCAACTGGCAACGCTTGCTGAACAGCCGATTGAGAAAGACTGGCGTACCGCAAAACTCCCCGACATCATCGACCACATCATCGTGCGTTATCATGATCGCCACCGTGAGCAACTGCCGGAACTTATTCTGCAGGCGAGCAAAGTCGAACGCGTACACGCAGATAAACCCAGCGTACCGAAAGGTCTGGCGAAATATCTGACGATGCTGCATCAGGAACTGTCCAGCCACATGATGAAAGAAGAACAGATCCTGTTCCCGATGATCAAACAGGGAATGGGAAGCCAGGCGATGGGCCCGATAAGCGTCATGGAAAGCGAGCACGATGACGCGGGTGAACTGCTGGAAGTGATCAAGCACACCACCAACAACGTGACGCCACCGCCGGAAGCCTGCACGACATGGAAAGCCATGTACAACGGTATTAACGAACTGATTGACGATCTGATGGAACACATCAGTCTGGAAAACAACGTACTGTTCCCGCGCGCTCTTTCCGGGGAATAAAAAAAAGCCCGGTGGCGCTTACCGCTTACCGGGCCTACATTTCGAGCCTTTCCAGGCCGGATAAGCGATAGCGCCATCCGGCAACAGACTTAACGCACGCCAGCCATACGTTTCTTGCCAATAAACAGCCAGCCTAGACCCAGCGCGATGAACCACAGCGGAGTGACGATCAGCGCCTGACGGGTATCTTCTTCCAGCGTCAGCAGCACCAGTACAAACACGAAGAACGCCATGCACACCCAGCACATCACCTTGCCCCACGGCATCTTGTAAATTGATTTCTCATGCAGTTGCGGGCGCTGTTTGCGGTACACCAGGTACGAGCACAGAATGATAGTCCAGACGAACATAAACAGAATGGCCGACACGGTGGTGATCATGGTGAATGCACCAATCACGCTCGGGTTAACATACAGCATCACCACACCGCCCAGCAGGCAGATACAGGAGAAGGTCAGCCCTTTTGCCGGAACAGCACGTTTAGACAGCTTCGCAAACGCGCTCGGTGCAACCCCTTCCTGCGCCAGACCGAATAACATACGGCTGGTGGAGAACACGCCGCTGTTCGCGGAAGATGCGGCAGACGTCAGTACCACGAAGTTAATCAGGCTGGCAGCAGCAGGCAAACCGACCAGCACAAACAGTTCCACAAACGGGCTCTTGGTCGGTACGACTGAGCTCCACGGCGTCACTGACATGATGATGATCAGCGCAAAGACGTAGAACATGATGATACGAATCGGAATCGAGTTGATTGCTCGCGGCAGGGATTTCTCCGGATCTTTAGTTTCCGCAGCCGTCGTCCCCACCAGCTCAATACCCACGAAGGCAAATACGGCTATCTGGAAACCAGCAAAGAAGCCGCTTAAGCCTTTCGGGAACCAGCCGCCGTCATTCCACAGGTGAGTAAACGAGGCTTCTACTCCGGTTGGCGACTGGAAGTGCATCATCACCATCACCAGACCGACGACGATCAGCCCCACGATGGCCACGATTTTGATCATCGCAAACCAGAACTCCATCTCGCCGAACATTTTTACGGTGGCGAGGTTGAGGCTCAGCAGCAGGACAATCACCGCCAGCGAGGCCACCCAGTCAGATAGCCCAGGGAACCAGAATTGCGCATAAGCCGTAATGGCGACGACGTCGGCCATTCCGGTGACCACCCAGCAGAACCAGTAGGTCCAGCCGGTAAAATATCCCGCCCACGGCCCGAGCAAGTCGGAGGCGAAATCACTAAATGATTTGTACTCGAGATTCGAGAGCAGCAATTCTCCCATTGCGCGCATCACGAAAAAGAGCATAAAACCGATGATCATATAAACGAAAATGATCGACGGCCCTGCAAGGCTGATGGTTTTACCGGACCCCATGAACAAGCCAGTGCCAATAGCGCCGCCGATGGCGATAAGCTGAATATGGCGGTTTGTAAGATTGCGCCGTAGCGACTGTTCAGACGATGCCTCTTCGTCGGCAACGACTTTTACCTGATCTACCATGTTTTTTTCTTCCTGTACCTGTCTGTGTTGTTAGGCTCTACGGCCTTTAATGCGTCTGTCGTACATCTATGCTACGACGAACCCGTTATCGGGACTCATCGATATTAGGTAAGAATTGGCGGGATGAATACTAAGATTTAAATATAATGTTAATTTTATGTTTAAAGTGAGTGTCATATCACTCTGACAACGAGAATCAGTTCACAAAAATACACGCTGTGGGCACATTTGCAAAATAAAATGTCGACTTCTCGCTAACTGAAGGTTTTTCACTCTTTTTTCTGTCCCCCTCAATGAAGAGGGGAACAGAAGTCACTGCTTACAGGATTTCCAGCAGTTCCACTTCAAACACCAGCGTGCTGAACGGCGGGATGGACGCGCCAGCGCCACGCTCGCCGTATGCCAGTTCCTGAGGAATAGTCAGTTCCCATTTGGAGCCGACCGGCATCAGCGTCAGCGCTTCGATCCAGCCTGGGATCACGCCATTTACCGGGAATTCAGCCGGTTCGCCACGCGCAACAGAGCTGTCAAACACGGTACCGTCAATCAGTTTGCCGGTGTAATGCACACGTACACGATCGGTACGCGCCGGGATTGCGCCTTCACCCTGGTTGATCACGCGGAATTGCAGACCGGACTCAGTACTGTTCACGCCGTCTTTCTCACGGTTTTCTTCCAGGAATTTCACACCATCAGCGGCCATGGCCTGGAAACGTTCGCGACGTACCGCATCAGCACGTTCGTGGATCTCGCGCAGCGCACGGTGAACCACATCGACAGGCACTGCCGGGTGTTTGCCTTCCAGCGCATCAGCAATACCTGCAACCAGCGCTTCAGGCAACAGCCCTTCCAGACCAGATTCGCTCAGTTGCTGGCCTACCTGCAAACCAATGCCGTAGCTTGCTTGCGCTTCGATAGTGTCAAAAGTCGGGGTTGCCATCATATTTCCTTTCATCGGATTTCAAGAAGCGGGAAGCATATCAGCCACACCGCATCCGGTAAAACTTTGTCTCGGGAAGAGATGACAAATCGCAGGGAAACATAAACAATAGGTGTATCCCGCGCTGAGGTCACGAAAGCGGGCATTATGACGAACATCATAGCGTTAGCCATCTATACTCTATGATCGAGGAACGATAAGCGGAGCAGGAGGAAAGCCATGCCCGGGCGCTTTGAACTAAAACCAACCCTGGCGAAAATCTGGCATGCACCGGACAATTTTCGCATCATGGACCCACTGCCACCTATGCATCGTCGTGGCATCATCGCCGCAGCCATTGTGCTGGTGATTGGCTTCCTGCTTCCTTCAAATGACACCCGCGAGACGCCAGTCGTCACGCGAAATGCCCAGTTGGATCTCCAGTCGCAGTCACAACCGCCCACGGAAGCCCAGCTTCAGGCGCAGTTAGTTGCCCCGCAAAATGATCCCGGGCAAGTCGCCCCCGTCGCCCCTGAACCTATTCAGGACGAGCAGCCAGAGGAACAAACGCCGCCGCAGACACAAGCACCGACGCAATCCCAACCCTTCCAGCAGGATAGCGGGATTGACCAGCAGTGGCGTTCTTATCGCGTGGATTCAGGTAAAACGCTGGCGCAAGTGTTTCGCGACCATGGCCTGCCGCCAACGGATGTCTACGCCATGGCGCAGGCAGAGGGCGCAGGTAAACCACTCAGCAACCTTAAAGATGGTCAGATGGTGCAGATCCGCCAGAATGCTAACGGCGTGGTCACGGGCTTAACCATTGATACCGGTAATAACCAGCAGGTTCTGTTTACCCGTCAGCCAAATGGCAGTTTTATACGCGTACGGTAAATGCGTGCCCGGTGGCGCTAGCGCTTACCGGGCCTATAACGTTCAGCCCTTACGAATCTTATTCACCCACCAAATCCCCGAGCACACCAGCACCAGCGCCAGCGCGTATTTCCACTCGAGGATATTTTCGCCGAGGAAGGTCGCCGACAAAACCGCGCCGGAAACGGGGATCAGAAAATTAAACGGGGCAATCATTCCCACGCGGTTGTATTTGAGCAAAATGCTCCACAGCGCAAATGCCACCGATGAGAGCAACGTCAGATAGCCGAGGATCGCCACGGAAGAGAGTCCGTGTACGGTCAGTGAGCCACCGCAAGCATAACCCCCAATAACCAGCGCCAGGCCGCCTATCCCTAACTGATAGCCCGTCATGACCGTCGGGTCTACCGTCTGAGAAATACGTTTACCGTAAAGCGTCGCGGCGGAAAGAATAAAGGCCGCCATCACCACCGAGCCATCGCCTAACAAACTAAAGTTAAAGTCCATCAGACCGCTGTTGAAGTTGACCACCATTACGCCAGCAAAGCCCAGAATACAGCCTACCGTTTTGTTGTAGCTGAGTTTGTCATTCTGATAGATAAAGTGCGCCAGCAGCACGCTAAAGAAGGTGCCCGTCGCATTCATGATCGACCCCTTTACGCCCGTCGTGAAGGCGAGGCCGATATAGAAAAAAATGTATTGCAGCGACGTTTGCGTCAGCCCCAGCAGGGTTAACTGACCAAACTGTCGTGGGCTTAAGCGGGCGATAGGTTTTCGCTGCATCATCGCCAGCAACAGCAGTAACACGCCCGCAAATAAAAATCGGTAACCAGCAAAAACAATTTTTGAGGGGATATCATCCGTGGCAATCTGGAAGATCTCATACCCGCTCTTTATCGCCGGGTACGCGCTTCCCCATAGCAAACAACACAAGGCGGCACTCAGGTAAACCACATTTTTGCGGGCAAACAGAGGCTGTGGGTGGGTAACGTCCATTCCAGTATCACTTTGAAATTATGTTTTATTTTTTGATTATCCCGAAAAGGATAGAGAATAGCCAGAGAGAAACAGAGGGGTTTTCTGAAAAGCAAAACGCCGGCACAAGGCCGGCGATTTGTCGTGGTGATGAGTAATTAATTACTCAGCAACAACGTTTACAACCAGTTTAGCGAAGACTTCGCTGTGAACCTGGAAGTCAACTTCGTGCTCACCAGTGGTACGCAGAACGCCGTTCGGCAGACGAACTTCGCTCTTAGCAACGGCAACGCCAGCTGCAGTAACAGCGTCAGCGATGTCGCGAGTACCGATGGAACCGAACAGTTTACCTTCGTCGCCTGCTTTAGACGCGATGGTTACGGTTTCCAGTGCGTTGATTGCTTCAGCACGTGCGTTAGCAGCGGTCAGAACGTCAGCCAGTTTAGCTTCCAGTTCAGCGCGGCGCGCTTCGAAGAATTCAACGTTTTTCTTGGTAGCAGGAACAGCTTTACCCTGTGGTACCAGGAAGTTACGAGCGTAGCCCGCTTTAACGTTAACCTGATCACCCAGGCTACCCAGGTTTGCTACTTTATCAAGCAGAATAACTTGCATTACCTTATCCTCTTAAAGTCGTTAATAGACAGCGGCCGATTACTGATGACGATCGGTATACGGCAGCAGGGACAGGTAGCGAGCACGCTTGATGCAGCGAGCCAGCTGACGCTGGTATTTTGCACGAGTACCGGTGATACGGCTCGGGACAATTTTACCGCTTTCGGTAATGTAGTTTTTCAACGTTGCGATGTCTTTGTAATCAATCTCAACAACGCCTTCCGCGGTGAAACGGCAGAACTTGCGACGACGGAAATAACGTGCCATATGGCTAGTCTCCAGAATCTATCAATTCAATCTGCTCGGCATGCAGAACCATTTTGCTCAGGCCGTTCTTTGCCTTATGGCAAGAGATGAACCCCTGAACGGTCACTGCGCTACCGACCGTTATACTGTGAGTAATGGCCTGGTTTTGGTGTCCGCTAACAATAACGGGCATTTGACACCACGCCTGCCGGTGAAAACCGGCTTCCTCCTGCACAGAACGATGCTCAAGCACGAACTGGCAATGAGGAATTCCTGATGGGCTGACCTTGCGAAGCGGCGTCCTGCACACTGTGCCGGACAACACCAAACGGTTGGTCATCAGAAATTACTCTTCAGAATCCCCAGCTTCAGCATCATCAGAGGTTTCGTTTGCGAAATCATCGCGACGTTCACGACGCTCGTCTTTCGCTTTAACCATTGGAGATGCTTCGGTAACAGCGTGCTTAGTACGCATTACCATGCTACGGATAACGGCATCGTTGAAGCGGAAGTTTGTTTCCAGCTCATCGATCACTTCCTGCGGTGCTTCAACGTTCAGCAGAACGTAGTGAGCTTTGTGCAGTTTGTTGATCGGGTAAGCCAGCTGACGGCGGCCCCAGTCTTCCAGACGGTGGATCGTGCCTTCTGCTGCAGTGATTGCACCAGTGTAGCGTTCGATCATACCCGGAACCTGTTCGCTCTGGTCAGGATGGACCATAAAAACGATTTCGTAATGACGCATCGAATTGCTCCTTACGGATTATTCAGCCTCCTGTCTGGGTCAGCCGAGGCCCATGGAGGCAAGGAACGTGTTAAAGGTCGGCTGAAAAATGACGCGTCATAATACTGGCGGTGGCCGGTAAACTCAAGGTGATTGTACGATTATTTATCAGCGCGTCATGACAGTGCCGTCAGTACATGTCCAGCAGCATCTTGACGCTGATACAGATGGAGACAATCACAATCATCGGCCTGATGACTTTCTTACCGCGCGTCAGCACAACCGTCGCGCCCAGGCGAGCGCCGAGAGACTGCCCGACAAACATCACCAACCCGAGTGACCAAATCATTTTCCCTCCGGCGATGAAGAACAGAATGGAGGCAATGTTAGACGCAAGATTAATGAAATTAGAGTGGATCTGCGCCTTATCAATGCTGTATCCCCACATCAGGATGTAGCACAGCGTGTAAAACGAACCGGCCCCCGGCCCGAGAAACCCATCATAAAATCCGACGCCGACACCGCACACCAACGAAAAGAGAAACAGCGATACTTTCTGCCGCTGTTTTGGCTCACTCAGGTTGGGGGCAAAAATGAAATAAATGGCAACGGCGATAATTAACACCGGCAACAGCTTTCTCAGTAACTCCGGCTCAATAAACTGGATCAGCGTGGTTCCCACTGCTGAACCGGCAAAAGCGGATAAAAACACATATTTATGTTGTTGAACGTTAATATGGCCCTGACGCAAAAAGTAAATACCAGAGGTGAGTGAACTGCCCAGTGCCTGAAGTTTATTCGTCGCTAATGCATTGGCGGGCGGCAAACCGGAAATCAGCAACGCGCCGATGGAGAGAAAACCACCGCCGCCTGAAACCACATTGATAAAACCGGCTATTAGCGCAACCATAAACATGATCGTGAAATAGCTGAAATCCATGAATGAAGTATCCATTAGTTTCTGCCTTAATATCATAAAGTTATCTTTATGTTGGCGATCACTATAAGGGGCGGATTTCTGCATTAAAATTGATTATTGCGTAAGAGTTCATTCTTAAAAAACAGGTATTTTTTTGAGCGTAACGACATGCACAAGTGGCTTATAAATGAAGGTGAAGAAGGCAATGCGGTAATTTTTTGAACAACTGCATCAGAAATGGTCGCCATCCCCTTCTCAAGTAGCGATTAGAATTAAATCAGACGTTATCCATTCACAGGAGATATCGCCGACCAGACACAGCAGTCGAGGAGGTACAGTATGCGAGCCCGTGTTTTTACCCTTCTGGCTGCACTTTTGCTCAGTGCAAATGCGACGGCAGCCATTAAAATCGATAATCATCAAGCCAGGAATATGGATGATGTGCAGAGCTTAGGCGTGATTTACATTAACCATAACTTCGCCACTGAAAGTGAAGCAGATCAAGCTCTGAACGAAGAAACAGATGCGCAAGGCGCAACGTACTACCACGTCATCCTGATCCGGGAGCCAGGTAGCAACGGTAACATGCATGCCAGCGCAGACATTTATCGCTAGCCATTCAGTAACAACCAACGAGAACATTGCCATAGTTTGATTTGCCCCCTCTTGAGGGGGCTTTTTTTGGGCGCTGTCGCCCCCATGTTCCTGCAATAACCTGGAGCATAAGGGGTTAACGTTCTGCGTGTTTAAAGATGCTGGTGAAAAAAGGAGACCGTGGCTGCCAGCGCTTCTGGCGTAATGCGGTGGCGTACTCCCGCTTGCCATAAACAGGTCAGATTCTTATCCAGCCCCCGTTGGCTCAATGCTTGCTGCAAGCGTAATGATTCCGAGGCAGGAACCACATCATCTTCCTGCCCATGCCACAGCAGCAGCGGTCGATTTGCCACATGAGTCAGTTGACTGGTCACTTCCCACCCGGCCAGCGGGGCAAGGATCTTGTCAAATTCGGCATGCTGCGAAGGTGTTTCCAGTGAGGACGGGGGAAAGAGCGTCTGTGCCAGTTGGGTGAAATACCCCGATCCCATCAGGCTGGCGACGCATTTCACTTCCGGATGACGCGTCATAATGCCCAACGCCGTCATGCCGCCCATCGACGCCCCTCCCACCGCCAGGCGTTCGTTCAGAATCCAGTTTTCCGCCTGCGCCGCCGCACGTAACGCAGCGAATTCTTGCATATTTTGCTGCAGAATTTGCCAGAATTGCCAGGTTCGCCACTGTGCATCACCAGTAAATCGCACGCCGTGCTCCGGCGCATCAGGCATAATAACCCGATACCCGGCCTGTGCCAGTGCAACAGCGAAGTAGCTATACACGAGGCTGGAAGAGGTGAAGCCATGATAAAAAATGAGACAAGGTAGCGGTGTCTCACGTTTTCCCTGCGGAAACGCATGTAGAACGGGATTCTCTGCCAGATACCGTGTTTCAATCTCTATCATTTTTACACCTCTTTTATTCTGGTATGCCACGGCAAAATTCATAGCACAAGTTTATGTGTTCGACAGTGATTCACAATGTTGAGAACTGGGTTACGCTTTCGCAACATTTTCATTCGAAAATCGCGTGAGAGATAACAATTCGGGAACATTCCCCCTAAAGGGAAATTAATAAGGCACTACACTATGGCTATCAGGAAACGAGATAGAGTTATGCGCCGGTTTGCCTCTTTGATGCTGGTTTTGTTCTTAAGCGGCTGCAGTGTACTTCAGGGTACGCCGCAACCTGCACCACCCGTCACTGACCAACCTCAGGAAATTCGCCGCGACCAGTCACATGGGTTGCAACGAATGGGGGCGGTGAGTGCCCTGGTTAGGGGTTCCCCGGATGACGCCGTGGCGGAAATCAGAGCAAAGGCCATCGCCGCCAAAGCAGATTATTACGTTATTGTGTTGGTCGATGAAACCATCGTGACAGGTCAGTGGTATTCACAGGCCATTTTATATCGTAAATAACAGTAGATTGATTTTTAGTCAGTTTTACATTGCTTTGCGTGCCTATGCGTTTACCTGTGCACAATAAACCGACAGCAGGGTGCTGGAGGTTTATTACCGCGACGGAATGCCCTACCCAGGTGGGGAAACGTATAATGGAGCTGACGATGAAACAATCACTTGCCTTATCCTCACTGCTGGTTCCTGCCGGACTGGTGAGTACCACGGCTCAGTCTGCCGAATTCGCCAGTGCTGACTGCGTCACAGGCCTGAATGAAATTGGCCAGATTTCCGTCAGCAATATTGCAGGGAACCCGCAGGATGTGGAACGTATCGTGGCGTTAAAAGCCGATGAGCAAGGCGCCTCCTGGTACCGCATTATTCAGATGTACGAAGATCAGCAGCCAGATAACTGGCGCGTACAAGCCATACTGTACGCCTGATTGTCCCTGTATGCCGGGTGACAGCGTTTGCGCTTAACCCGGCCTGGGAGTCTCGCCTCTAACGCAATCCCCCTGTTGCTCTCAGCAGCAAATCATTCTGTACCTGAGTGGACAAACGCGCCGCGCCGCGCGTGTCCAGCATCATCTGACACCAGGCCTGTGCCACCGGCGGAGATGCATACCGCAGCATTTGCGACCCACAGCCAAGCAGAAAGAGTTGCTGCGCTACCTCCCGCCCTTGTTCCTCTGAAGGCTTGCGCAGTCGTAGCTGGAGTTGACGCACTGCGCGATCGTAATAGCGATCCTGGCCTTTGACGTCGGCAAAAGCATCGGCCAACAACTCGTATACGCCGCTTTGTTTGCTCAACACCCGAAGCACGTCAAGGCACATGATATTGCCAGACCCCTCCCAAATACTGTTCACCGGCATTTCCCGGTACAAACGTGGCAACTCGCTCTCTTCGCAATACCCTATTCCACCGAGCACTTCCATCGCCTCCGCGACAAATGAAATACCGCTTTTGCACACCGCGTACTTCGCGGCAGGCGTGAATAAACGCGCCCAGAGCGCTTCTTTCTCATCGCGACGACGATCCCACGCGCGTGCCAGTCGAAACAGCAGCGCCGTCTGGCCTTCAAGTTGTAACGCCATACGGCTCAGCACCTGACGCATCATGGGCTGTTCAACCAGCGGTTTGCCAAATACCTGCCGTTGATGGGCGTGATAGATAGCGACAGAAAATGCCCGGCGCATCATTCCATGGCTGCCCAGCGCGCAATCAAAACGGGTCATCCCGCCCATCTTCAGGATATGCCTGATCCCCTCGCCTTCTTCGCCTAACAGCCAGCCAATTGCGTCCTGAAACTCGACTTCGCAACTGGCGTTCGAACGATTGCCCAGCTTGTCTTTCAGCCGTTCAAAACGGATGGCATTTCGCTGCCCATCAGGTAAAAAGCGCGGTACGAAGAAGCAAGAGAGTCCGCCTTTTGCCTGCGCCAAAACAAGATGCGCATCGCTTTGCGGAACGGAAAAGAACCATTTGTGCCCCACCAGTCGGTATGCGCCATCGTCAAGGCGTTCCGCAAAAGTGGTATTGCTCAGAACATCAGAACCGCCCTGCTTTTCCGTCATTCCCATGCCAATCAGCAAACCACGCTTTTGCGCGCCGGGGAGAAGATGAGAGTCGTAGCGATCGCTACCAAGAGGCGTCAGCCAGTTTTGGAAGGGCGTGGGCAACATCTGTCGCAGCAGCGGCGTCGCGGCAAAGGTCATCGTAATGGGGCAAAGCGTCCCCGCTTCCACCTGAGCATGCAGCATAAAGCGCGCCGCCCGGGCGACAAACGACCCTGCGCGGGCATCGTCTTGCCAGGCCAGATTATGGACGCGGTTCGCACACAATCCCTGCATCAGCAGGTGCCAGGCAGGGTGAAAACGCACATCATCAAGACGCTGTCCCTGTGGGTCGTAGCGCAATAATTCAGGCGGATACATGTTGGCCAGACGCCCCAATTCCAGCGATTCTGCGGTGCCTAGCTGTTGGCCGATGCTGGCGAGCAGATCGCTATCCCAGCCAGCGCCTTCCCGGGCGACGGCTTCGTAGAGCGCGCCATCAGACAGAAATAAATTGCTGTTATTGAGTGGAACGGGTTGATTAAAAACGGTATGCGTTTGCCAGTGCATGATGTCTCCCTCCTCCAGTGGCAGTGACTGTAAGTATGGTCAGTACCACGTCAGCGACTGCGGAGGGAGATCACAAAAGCGGGATCACCCCGAGATATAATGGGGGACGAAACGCGAAGTATCTTTCGTAATCAAGGTATTATCTTCTCTGATTCCCATACCTGACGCCTCATCATCGACAATCCAACTGCCGATTAGCGTGTAACTCTCGCCAAAACGCGGCAATGGCTGAAACGCCTGGTAGATCATCGGCTCGTCGGCATAATCGCCATCAGCGTGTTCAAGCACGTTGTTCTTGCCATCAAAGAGGGTGACGTTACCGCCTTCACGGGAGTAGATGGGTTTGCGCACGTAGCTTTCACCGGGCTGAATACACGGCTTTTCACCGTCGAACCAGGCCGGTAACAGGTTGGGATGGTTGGGAAAAAAGCGCCACAGCAGCGGCATCAACCCTTTATTACTGAGAACACTCTTCCACAGCGGTTCAATCCACTGTTCACGGCGTTTACGCAGGAGTGGGCCGTAATCGTCGCGCAACATCCACTCCAGCGGGTAGAGCTTAAAAGCACGTTTAATCACGTTATCGTCGAGGTCGGTCAGCACGCCGCCGACGCCAAGGCCAAGATCCTCAACATAGATAAACCGCGTCTCCTGCCCCGCCTGCTGCGCGCAATCCTGCAGATAGAGCACCGTGGAGCGATCCTCATCGCTTTCCTGACAACAGCAGAAGTAGAACGGCTCCCGACTGTAAAGCTCGCCAAAGCGGGCGATAAGCCTTTCCTGAATCGCGTTGTACTGATCGACATCGCGCGGGATCATGCCGTTGCGCCGGGCATCTTCCAGCCACAGCCACTGGAAATAGGCAGACTCATACAGCGAGGTTGGCGTATCTGCGTTGTATTCCAGCAGTTTGACCGGGACGTTGTTACCGCACCAGACGAAATCCATCCGCCCGTACAGCGAAGGATCGCGGCTGCGCCAGCTTTCGGCGATAACATCCCAGTACAGCGGCGGGATCGCCAGTTGCTGCATAATGTGTTCGTCCTTCACCGCCCGCTCGACCACGTCCAGGCACATCTGATGGAGTTCAGCGGTCGGTTTTTCGATCTGCTCTTCAATCTGCCGCAGGGTAAACCGGTATGCCCGGCTCTCATCCCAGTAAATTTCGTTGTCGATAATATGAAAATCGAAACCGTGATCGCAGGCGATCTTGTCCAGATCTCTGCGCACAGGGACAGCATGTCGCAGCATGGTTAACCTCCCCTGGAACCATGTGAGCTAAAGAAGCGGCCAAATCCCCCACGAGATTCCGTCGGGACCCTCGGCGCTATGGCATGGTGGGAGGTATCACGATAGTTGGTGGCATTTCTTTTACCGCTCCAGACATAATTACCCGAGGCAACCCGCCATGCTGGGCGAGAGACATACGAGGAACCGCCGCTGCTGTAAACGTACTGTTCATCGCGTTCATTACGAATCGAACGACTGAGCAGAAAACCGGAGATCACGGGGAGCCAGCTATGATCAACGCTGTCAAAATAGCAGTTTAAATAGAGTGACTGGCAGAGTTCCTGGCTCATGTTCGCGGACACATCCGCGTAAAAGCTGGCCTTTGCGTTATTCCAGCCATCTGCACACACGGTGGCGCTATTCCCGTCATCGATGCAATCGCTCACTGTAGAGTAATAAACGCCGTCGCCATCATCATCCGCACTCCCCTCATCACCACAGCTTTTGAGGCCGAAAAATGCGGCGCCACCCATGATCGCCAGCGTCAGAAATTTGCCCCCATAGCGGTTCTGTTTTGGCTGGGAGGCGCTAACCGGATTGCCGCTTTGCAGAGTATCAATACGCCCCGCCGCCGTTTTTTTCTGCCTGGATTTTCGTTTTTTCGCCATGATCGTCCATTACCATGTCATGCAGGCGGCGTTGAAAATTCCCCCTGCCAGCGCGGCCGTGCCCATGAACATTCCCGCCGCAGTATTGTGATTAATTATTTTTTCGCTCAGTGTCGGCATATACAACCGCACGCCGCCGTAAACCATCAGTTGGATAACCAGCGCAATTCCACCCCAGGCAAAATAGTCCGGTATGCTGACCGAATTGATTGCCGCACTGGATAATGGAATGACGTAGCCGAGCAACGTACCGCTAAACGCCAGCGCTGCTGCCGTATTATTGTTTTTAATCAGTTGCCATTCATTGTGAGGCGTAATTTTTGAATAGATAAAAAGGAAAAGTATCACCATGGCTGCACCGATAAAAAAATACGCGCAAAAAGCCACTAATGAATCCAGTATATGCATTATATTCTTCCTGAAATTAATCAATAACACGCTTTAATATCAATAAGATAACAACAGCAGACAGACAGACAGATTTCACACCTGATTTTCCACTATCGTTACTCTCTCAACGTCTCGTTACCGGGCGTTAGCTACGCAAGGCGATTGCCGCAATGACTTATTATAATAAGTAAAGCATGCTCATTATTTACTGTAACCATATTCTTAGAAGGGAAATTCCGTAGCGCCTCGATTCGCGCCGGTGCTGTCCATGCCATATATTCTTCCATAAATTGACTATTTAATGATGAATACGATAAAGCTCGAATTTACGCCTCACATTATCCGTTTCAGATAAAAAAAAACCATCCCTAATTTGGATGGTTTTTCTGCAAAAATAGCCTTAACCGCGTTGGCGTACGGCCTCAAACAGGCAAATCCCCGTCGCAACGGAAACGTTAAGTGACGAGACGCTACCCGCCATTGGGATGCTGATCAGCTCATCGCAATGCTCACGGGTCAGACGACGCATACCTTCGCCTTCCGCGCCCACGACCAGCGCCAGACGACCGGTCATTTTGCTCTGATACAACGTATGGTCAGCTTCACCAGCGGTACCGACGATCCAGATGTTCTCTTCCTGTAACATGCGCATAGTGCGCGCCAGGTTAGTCACACGGATCAGCGGCACATTCTCGGCTGCACCACAGGCGACTTTTTTGGCCGTCGCATTCAACAGCGCGGAGCGATCCTTCGGTACAATCACCGCATGGACGCCAGCCGCATCGGCGCTACGCAGACACGCACCCAGGTTGTGTGGGTCGGTCACGCCGTCAAGAATTAACAGAAACGGCTGTTCGAGTGAGGCAATCAGATCCGGCAGATCGTTTTCCTGATACTGACGGCCAGGCTTCACACGCGCAATAATTCCCTGATGTACCGCACCCTCACTTTTCTCATCCAGGAACTGGCGGTTCGCCAACTGGATGACAACACCCTGCGCTTCCAGAGCATGGATCAGCGGCAGCAGGCGCTTGTCTTCACGGCCTTTCAAAATAAAGACATCCTGAAAACGCTCAGGAGCACGCTCCAACAGGGCCTGCACCGCGTGGATGCCGTAAATCATTTCACTCATGAATGTACTCGTTAATGGTTAATGTTGCCGTCATCGGCATGTAACGCCGGGCGGCGATGCGCGCGCCCGGCCTACAGTGTCATATCGTTATTCAGCGACTTTCTTCTTTGCCGCGCGTTTTGCCTTGGTGGCTGAAGCGATTTTAAGCGTTTTTGCCGACGGCTTTTTCGCTTTTTTATCGCCTTTTTTCTCAGCTTTAGGTTTAGCGGGTTTGCCTTTCTTCTCACCACGGAAGGCGCTGTCCGGCTCGAAATTCACCTTTTTGCCAGCCTGACGGCGTTTGCCCGCAGGTTTTCCGTTATCGCCTTTTTTGGTTTTCTCACGCGCCGTTTTCCCAACGTTGCGCGGTGCGCGCTCGCTGGAGATCAGGCTAAAGTCGATTTTACGCTCATCCATATTGACCGCTTCGACCTTCACTTCCACGCGATCGCCCAGACGATACATCTGACCACTGGATTCGCCGGTCAGACGTTGCCCAACCTGATCGAAGCGATAATAGTCGTTATCCAGGGAAGAGACGTGCACCAGACCATCAATAAACAGTTCATCAAGACGGACAAAGAACCCAAAGCCTGTCACGCTGGCAATCACGCCTTTAAAGACATTACCAACCTGATCCAGCATAAAGTCGCACTTCAGCCAGTCAGAAACGTCACGCGTGGCTTCATCTGCACGGCGTTCGGTCATGGAGCAGTGCTGGCCCAGTTGCAGCATCTCTTCCATTGAGTAATGGTAGCCGCCCGTCTCGGTGCTGTTACCTTTATGGCCCTGCTCTTTCGCCAGCAAATACTTGATTGCACGGTGCAATGAGAGATCAGGATAACGGCGGATAGGCGACGTAAAGTGCGCATATTGTTGCAGTGCCAGACCAAAGTGCCCGCGGTTTTCCGGATCGTAAATCGCCTGCTTCATTGAACGCAGCAGCATGGTTTGCAGCATTTCTGCGTCGGGTCTGCCTTCGACCGACTCCAGCAGCTCCGCGTAGTCACGCGGTTCGGGTTTGTTACCGCCAGGCAGTTCCAGCCCCAGTTCCGCCAGTACCGAACGGAAAGAGGTGATCGCTTCCGTCGTTGGCTTGTCGTGGATACGGAACAGCGCAGGTTCTTTGGCTTTCTCAACAAAGCGTGCCGCTGAGATATTTGCCAGAATCATGCACTCTTCAATCAGTTTGTGTGCATCGTTGCGCTGCGTCTGCTCAATGCGTTCGATACGGCGTTCGGCGTTGAAGATAAACTTCGCTTCTTCACTCTCAAAAGAGATACCGCCGCGTTCTTCACGCGCGTTGTCCAGCACCTTGTAAAGGTTGTGCAGCTCTTCGATGTGTTTCACCAGCGGCGCATACTGCTCACGCAGATCCTGATCGCCCTGCAACATGTGCCAAACCTTGGTATAGGTCAGTCGCGCATGAGAGCTCATCACCGCTTCATAGAATTTATAGCCGGTCAGACGCCCTTTGGTAGAGACGGTCATTTCACAGACCATACACAGGCGATCAACCTGCGGGTTCAGCGAACACAAACCGTTCGAGAGCACTTCCGGCAGCATTGGCACGACCTGCGACGGGAAGTAAACCGACGTTCCGCGATTGCGCGCTTCCTGATCCAGCGGTGTTGGCGGACGCACATAATAGCTAACGTCAGCAATCGCGACCCACAAACGCCAGCCGCCGCCGCGTTTTTTCTCGCAATAGACGGCATCGTCAAAGTCACGCGCATCTTCACCATCGATAGTCACCAACGGTAAGTCGCGCAGATCGACACGGCCCGCTTTCGCCTCTTCCGGCACTTCTTCTTTCAACCCGGCAACCTGTTTTTCAACCGCTGCAGGCCAGATATAAGGGATTTCATGGGTACGCAGCGCCATATCGACAGCCATGCCGGTGCCCATATTGTCACCCAGAACCTCGACAATTTTACCCACGGCTTTGGTGCGGCGAGTCGGGCGTTGCGTGAGTTCCACCACCACCACAAAGCCCATGCGCGCGCCCATCACCTCTTCAGGTGGGATCAGAATGTCAAAGCTCAGGCGGCTGTCGTCCGGCACAACGAATCCCACGCCAGCGTCGGTGAAGTAACGACCCACAATCTGGCTGGTTTTCGGCACCAGTACGCGCACGATACGCGCCTCACGACGACCTTTACGGTCAGCGCCCAACGGCTGCGCCAGCACCTGATCGCCATGGATGCAGGTTTTCATCTGCTCGCTGGAAAGGTACAAATCATCTTTACGCCCTTCGACGCGTAAAAAACCGTAGCCATCGCGATGACCAATAACGGTGCCTTTCAGTAAGTCGAGACGTTCCGGCAGCGCATAACACTGGCGGCGAGTGAAGACCAGCTGTCCGTCACGCTCCATAGCGCGCAGACGGCGGCGCAGGGCTTCCAACTGCTCTTCGCCTTCAATATTCAGTTCAACGGCCAGTTCATCACGGTTGGCCGGTTTTTCGCGTTTCGTTAAATGTTCGAGGATATATTCCCGGCTCGGGATAGGGTTCGCGTATTTTTCAGCTTCGCGTTCCTGGAAAGGATCATGTGACATCTCGGTTCCTCCGTAGTCAGCTCCAGTGGAGTTTTACGTCACTCCACCAGCAATAATTTATAAAGTGGCTGATTCTCTTCAACCAAATCGGCAAGCGTATAGTTGTCCAGTTCCGTGAGAAAACTGTGCACTGCCTTAGAAAGTGCCTGTTTGAGTCGACAGGCTGGGGTTATGTGGCAAAATTCGCTGCTGCAGTTCACCAGCGACAGGGGCTCCAGCTCGCGCACCACATCACCAATACGAATTTTATCAGCGGGTTTGCCCAGGCGTATACCGCCATTTTTTCCTCGAATAGCAGTCACATAGCCCGCCCGGCTAAGTTGATTAATTATTTTGACCATATGATTACGGGACACGCCGTAGACTTCTGTCACCTCAGAAATACTGGTCATACGTCCATCCGGTAGCGACGCCATATAGATTAGCGCGCGTAATCCGTAATCGGTGAAACTTGTTAACTGCACATCAACCTCAGGAAAAGGGGAAAACGGGATAGACCTGGTAGTATTAATTATATTGATGATAAACCAGCCAACAGCCAGGCCGCTAATTTATTTCAGTGTGGGAAGGAAAAAAGCGAGGATCTTGCAAATAATTAAGCCGGATGGCAGCGCTATGCGCCTTATCCGGCCTGGGATAACGGATAAACCGTAGGCCCGGCCAGCACAGCGCCACCGGGCATTGCCATAGATTACGCGTCGAACGGGTCGCGCAGAATCATGGTCTCAGTACGATCCGGGCCGGTAGAAATAATATCAATCGGCACACCGGTCAGTTCTTCAATACGCTTGATGTAGTTCAGCGCTGCCTGCGGCAGACCGCTGCGCTCTTTCACGCCAAACGTGGTTTCAGACCAGCCAGGCATGGTTTCGTAGATCGGCTCAATGCCTTTCCAGTCGTCAGCTGCCAGCGGAGTGGTCGTGACTTCACGGCCATCCGGCATACGGTAAGCCACACAGATTTTCACCTCTTTCAAACCGTCCAGTACGTCCAGTTTGGTCAGGCAGAAGCCAGACAGGGAGTTGATCTGTACAGCGCGACGCACAGCAACGGAATCCAGCCAGCCAGTACGACGACGACGACCGGTGGTCGCACCGTATTCGTTACCCTGCTTGCACAGGAACTCGCCAGTTTCATCAAACAGTTCTGTCGGGAACGGACCCGCACCCACACGCGTGGAGTAAGCTTTGATGATACCCAGAACGTAATCCACAAAACGCGGACCCAGGCCGGAACCGGTCGCGACGCCACCCGCAGTGGTGTTAGAGGAAGTTACGTACGGATAAGTACCGTGGTCGATGTCCAGCAGTGTACCCTGCGCACCTTCGAACATGACGAAATCGCCACGCTTGCGCGCCTGATCCAGCAGGTCGGAAACATCAACAACCATCGAAGTCAGGATGTCGGCAATCGCCATGACATCATCCAGCACTTTCTGGTAGTCAACCGCTTCAACTTTGTAGAAATTCACCAACTGGAAGTTGTGATATTCCATCACTTCTTTCAGTTTTTCAGCGAAGGTGGCTTTGTCGAACAGGTCGCCAACGCGCAGACCGCGACGAGCAACTTTATCTTCATACGCCGGCCCAATACCGCGACCTGTAGTCCCAATCGCTTTCTCACCACGAGCTTTCTCACGCGCGTTATCCAGCGCAACGTGATAATCCAGGATCAGCGGACAGGCTTCAGACAGCAGCAGGCGCTCACGAACAGGAATGCCACGGTCTTCCAGTCCTTTCATCTCTTTCATCAACGCGCTCGGAGACAGCACAACACCGTTACCGATGATGCTGGTAACATTTTCGCGAAGAATGCCTGATGGAATAAGGTGGAGGACGGTTTTTTCACCGTTGATTACGAGAGTATGGCCTGCGTTGTGACCACCCTGGTAGCGCACAACATATTTAGCCCGTTCAGTCAGAAGATCGACGATCTTTCCTTTACCTTCGTCACCCCATTGGGTGCCCAGTACGACGACGTTGTTACCCATTTTTCAAAATCACCGTTTGCTTAAAAATGGATTCTACCATCGCTTTTTTATATATACAGCACTTTTTGCGGGCTAAAATCGGGTAATCAGCCCACTTTTTGATCAGCCAATCGTTTTCCTCAACATGTAGTAGACAACAATGCCCGCAACCACAAGACCTCCACCAAAACGGCGTAAAATATTTTCGGGCAATTGCGTCATGGCAGCGATCATTTTCTTCCAGGCCCTGGGATAAAGCATCGGCCCCAGACCTTCAAACACCAAAACCAGGGCAAGCGCCAGCCAAATTGTTGAGTTCATCCGTTATCCTTAAAAAAAGAAAACCACCGCATCCCTGGAGATGCCGGTGGTTTTACTCATCTATAACCTGACGTTATTTTAACGTGCCGTGGTGCTCGGTGTCTTCATGTAGCGGAAGAAATCACTGTCCGGGCTCATCACCATGACGTCCTGATTTCCTTCAAAGCTCGTCTCGTAAGCACGCAGGCTACGGATGAACGCGTAGAAATCGGGATCCTGGCTAAAGGCGTCCGCAAACAGTTTCGCCGCTTCGGCATCGCCTTCACCGCGCATAATGCGGCCCTGGCGCTCGGCTTCCGCCAGCGTTTTCGTCACTTCATAATCCGCGGTTGCACGCAGTTTTTCCGCTTCTTCCTGGCCCTGCGAACGATGACGACGCGCGACCGCTTCACGCTCAGCGCGCATACGGTTGTAAATCGCCTCAGACACTTCAGCAGGCAGGTTGATCTGCTTGATACGCACATCGACCACTTCGATACCCAACGCCGCCATACTGTTCGGGTTGATGACCGGCACTTTACCGTTAGTTTCAGCGGTCACGCGCTCAGCGGCTTCGGCAATCGCGTTATCCGCGGCTGGCGTCGCCACTTCGTCATCGGTGCCCGCAGTACCGGAGTTCAGTGCGTCACGCACTTCCAGGGTCAGACGACCACGCGAATCGGTGACGATATCTTTCACGTCAAGACGACCAATCTCAGAACGCAGACGGTCAGAGAATTTACGTTTCAGCAGCACTTCGGCCTGAGAAACATCACCACCGCCTGTTGCCAGGAAGTAGCGGCTGAAATCACTGATGCGCCACTTGATGTAAGAGTCGACGATCAGGTCTTTCTTCTCTTTGGTGACAAAACGGTCGGCCTGGTTGTCCATGGTCTGGATACGCGCGTCGAGCATTTTAACCGACTGAATGAACGGAACCTTGAAGTGCAGGCCCGGCTCATAAATCAGCGGTTTCTTGTCGCCGTCGCGCACGACGCTGCTGAACTGGAACTTGATCCCGCGCTCGCCTTCTTTAACCACAAAGAGAGACGTGTACAGCACTACCAGCACGATGATAATAATCGCAATAACTGACTTACGCATCGTTATTCCCCCTGACGCTGGTAGTCGTTACGCTGCGCGTTAGCGCGGCGTTGGTCCATAATATCGCCCTGGCTGGTGGACGAGGTGTTGCTTGCTCCGCTGTTGCTGGAGGAAGACGCCGGCGGCAGACGCAGCAGGTTGTTCGCCCCGCTGTTATCGCTCTTTGCCCCGGAGGTGTTCCCACCTTTCAGCATCTGATCCAATGGCAGAACCATCAGATTACCGCCTTTGTCGTTGACCAGTACTTTGCGGGTATGGCTCAACACTTTTTCCATCGTTTCGATATACAGACGCTCGCGAGTAATTTGCGGTGCGGCTTTATATTCCGGCAGGATCTTGGCAAAGCGAGCCACTTCACCCTGCGCTTCCAGGATGGTTTGTGTCTTATAAGCACGCGCTTCTTCAAGAACACGCTGCGCCTGACCGTTTGCACGCGGCTGAACTTCGTTGATGTACGCTTCTGCTTCACGGATGTATTGCTGCTCGTTTTCACGCGCTGCAATAGCATCGTCAAACGCGGCCTTCACCTCTTCCGGCGGACGTGCAGCCTGGAAGTTGACGTCCAGCAGCGTGATACCCATGTTGTAAGGACGAATCGTCTCTTCCAGTTCACGTTGGGTATCGCTACGGATCACGGTACGGCCTTCGGTCAGAATGCGGTCCATGGTGTATTTACCGATAACCCCACGCAGGGCGCTGTCGGTTGCCTGGCGCAAACTGTCGTCGGCGCTGGTCACGCTAAACAGGTAACGCTGCGGATCGGTTACGCGGTACTGCACGTTCATCTCAACACGGACGACGTTTTCGTCAGACGTCAGCATCACGCCGGACGCCGCAAGTTCACGCACCGCTTCAACGTTCACCGGGGTGACAACATCAACAAATGTCGGTTTCCAGTTCAGACCCGGCTCAACCAAATGGCTGAATTTACCGAAGCGTGTCACCACGCCGCGTTCCGCTTCTTTAATGGTATAGAAACCACTGGCCGCCCAAATAATGACGATAGCTGCCGCCGCGATGGAGACGACACGACCACCCAAATGCGGGCGCGGGCCTTGCGATGAGCTGCCGCCGCCAGAGCCAGTACCTTTACCGCCACCCAGACCACCGAGTTTTTTACTCAGTTTGCGGAAGATATCATCCAGATCAGGAGGCCCCTGATCGCGGCCACCTTTGTTTCCATTTCCCTCAGGGTTGCCGCCAGGTTTGCTGCTCCCCCACGGGTCGCGGTCTTGTCCGTTATTACCGGGCTGATTCCACGCCATGTTTGTGCTCCATATTTGTTATGCGGTGATATACCCCGTTTTTTGCACTACAGGGGCGTTGCCGCCGTCCTGCACCCCAAAATCCGATAAGTATTGGGCAAAAATCTTCAGGCCTTTCGTCCTGGTCAGACTACGTAATCTACCAGGGTCGGTTCTTGTTTACAGAGGCGACGCCAGTCAACGATCGGCATACGAATTTGCAAACTTACGCTGCCGTCCTCCTCCATCCACTCTTTTTCTATTGCCTGAAGTTGATAAAACCGACTTCTCAGGCGACCTTCCTGCGGCGGCAAACGCAACGTGTGCTGCGCAACCTCACCAGAAAGCCGTTCAGTCAAAGCCTGAAAAAGCTGTGGTATGCCAATACCGGTCTGTGCGGAAAGCCAGACGCGGATTGGTTTATTCTCTTCATCTCTGTCGATACGCGGCTCAAAGTCGTCCAGCATGTCGATCTTGTTCATCACCATCAGAGTCGGGATCTCGTGAGCATCGATCTCTTCGAGCACCGTATCCACTGCCTCGATGTTTTCCTGTACGCGTACGTCAGCCGCGTCCACTACGTGCAACAACAGCGTGGCCTGACGTGTCTCCTGCAAAGTCGCCTTAAAGGCTGCCACCAGGTCATGCGGTAAATGACGGATAAAACCAACGGTATCCGCCAGCACGGTTTCACCGACATCCGCAACGTCAATGCGACGCAGCGTCGGGTCCAGGGTCGCGAACAGTTGATCTGCTGCATAGACCTGGGCTTCGGTTATCTGGTTGAACAGGGTGGATTTTCCGGCGTTGGTATACCCCACCAGAGATACGGTTGGGACATCCGCTTTCTTGCGCGACTGCCGCCCCTGCTCACGTTGCTTCTCAACTTTCTCCAGGCGCGACTGTATTTGCAAAATACGATTACGCAGCAAACGACGGTCGGTTTCGAGCTGGGTTTCCCCTGGACCGCGTAAACCAATCCCGCCTTTCTGCCTTTCAAGGTGGGTCCAGCCACGAACCAGACGTGTGGCCAGATGGCGCAACTGCGCCAGCTCAACCTGCAACTTACCTTCATGGGTACGCGCACGCTGGGCAAAAATATCTAAAATCAGACCGGTCCTGTCGATAACAAGACACTGGCACAACTGTTCCAGGTTTCGTTCCTGGGCAGGGCTTAAAGCATGATCAAAAATCACGACCGCAGCGCCAGTCGCTTTCACGGCTTCCGCAATCTCAACTGCCTTACCTTCACCAACAAAATACTTCGGGTGCGGTGCTTTACGGCTACCGGTAATCACCTGCATTGCTTCGACACCGGCGGAAGAGACAAGAGATTCAAACTCCTGTAGGTCTTCCATATCTTTGTCTTGCGAAAAATAGATGTGTACCAGTACCGCCTGCTCACCGGCATCATAACGGTCAAACAAGCGTAAACCCTCATAAATAACCAGCGGGGGCCGCTATTATGGCGCCCCCGACATGGATAAACAGCAACAAACCTTATTCGGTTTCTTCGCTGTCCTGTTGCGCAGAAGAACCCTGCGCGCTGCTACCGTGATGATAGTTACTGCTGGTGCCGCCGGTGGCATTGTTGCTGTGATGAGAAACCGGGCGAGACGGGACAACAGTAGAAATCGCGTGCTTATAAACCATCTGGCTGACCGTGTTTTTCAACAGGATCACGAACTGATCAAAAGACTCGATTTGACCTTGCAGCTTAATACCATTCACCAAATAAATAGAAACCGGAACACGTTCCCGACGCAATGCGTTCAGGAACGGATCTTGTAAAGATTGCCCCTTAGCCATTCTCTCTTTTCCTTATATGCTTATTTGTACTTTGAATCTTTCGATTCTGAAAATTGCGCACGATACGTCTCAATTGTACACATTCAGTCTGCGATAGCACCAACAACCTGTAATACTTCGTTTCGCGCCTGGTCCGGCTTTTCACTGTCAAGCCAGTGCACACCGTCCCAACCTCGTAACCAGGTTATCTGACGCTTCGCCAACTGCCTCGTGGCGCAAACACCTCTATAAACCATTTCATCGTATGATATATCGCCTTCAATGTATGACCACATCTGGCGGTATCCCACGCAACGAATGGAAGGCAAATCCGTATGCAAATCTCCACGGGCAAAAAGCGCCCGCACTTCTGCTTCAAAACCTGAAGCTAACATCTGATGAAAACGCTGCTCAATTCGCTGATGGAGCAGTTCACGGCTCGCCGGGGCGATGGCGAACTGATGCACCTGGTACGGTAGAGCGTCTCCTGACGTTTGCGTCAGTTCCGTTAAAGTTTTACCCGAAATGAAAAAAACTTCCAGTGCCCGGGAAAGTCTTTGCGGATCATTTGGATGAATTCGCGCGGCCGCAACAGGATCAATCTCCTGAAGCTGTCGGTGCAACGCGTCCCATCCCTGCTCTGCCGCCTGTTGCTCAATTCGGGCTCTGACCTCTGGGTCCGCCGACGGTAATGGCGACAATCCCTCAAGCAACGCCTTGAAATACAACATCGTACCGCCCACCAACAGCGGAATACGTCCCGCCGCAGTGATGTCAGCCATCTCCGCCAGGGCATCACGACGAAAATCCGCCGCGGAATACGCCTGCAAAGGATCGCGAATATCCAGCAATCGGTGCGGAGCGGCCTTTAACTCTTCAGCGTCGGGCTTGGCCGTACCAATATCCATCCCTTGATAGATAAGGGCGGAATCAACGCTTATCAACTCTACTGGCAAAACTTTACGCAATTCAATTGCTAATGCCGTCTTGCCGGAGGCCGTCGGCCCCATCAAAAAAATCGCCTTTGGCAGGCTTGCCTTACAGATATCACTCATGTTTCAGGGCGTTCATCGCCGAATGTAAATCAACAGGTTGTAATAGACCACCCGGTGGCGTCTTCACAAGTTGCGGACATAACCGCTCAACATCAGCCAACAGGGTAATGGCCTGCGCCATAGTCCACTGCGGATGTTCACTCATCAGATTACGCGCAATCCACTGGGCAATATTGTCTGCCTCATAGCCAGATTGCTGCGCCAGGTAGCCTATCAGTTCAGGAATCAAGATTTGTAAATTTTGTTGGCGTAAGGGTAAAGGCACAGCTCGAATGGTCACATGCTGCGCATCCAGCTGAAATTCAATCCCTAAATCCGCCAAACAGGGGAGCGCGTTTTGCAGCGCCGTTTTTTCATCCACCGCCACTTTTAAGCGCAGCGGGATCAGCAACGGCTGGGCGCAAACCGGCGCTTTTCCGGGCGTCAGTTGTGCCTGTCGCAGCCAGCGTTCAGCCACTGGCAGCGACAGTAACTGGATGCGACCCTCGCTTTCGAGTAACGCGCAATCGGTGCCAATAATGGTGAGTACGCGACCAAAACTCTGGCTGTGTCCGGCCAGCGCAGGCTCGACAGCATCAGGACGTTGTTTTTTCTGTGCCGGAGCAGGCGTCTGTAGCAATTGACGATAAACCTCCCCCTCCTGCTTTTGATAACCCGGTTGAGCCTGTGGCCACTGTGCGGTTGCCTGACGGCCAGTGTGACTCTCCGGAGAAGGCGTCGAATAACGCGGTGTCGCCGGTTCACGCGCGACGGCGGGTTCAGCAAAGTGATTGCGTCCAGCCGCCACACGGTTTTCGGGGATAGGCCTTGGCGTCGGCTCATCGTCTTCAGCCAACGGCAACGGAGCCTCAAGCTGCTGTTGCAGCACGCTGAGAACCCCCTGATAGATAAAATCATGGACCAGGCGCGACTGATGAAACCGCACTTCGTGTTTGGCGGGATGCACGTTGACATCAACCTGATGGGGGTCGATTTCCAGATACAACACAAACGCAGGCTGCTGATCGGCGCCAAGTTTGTTTTCACAGGCCTGACGAATGGCATGATTGATCAACCGATCGCGCATCATACGGCCGTTCACATAGCAGTACTGAATTTCCGCCAGCGCCGCCGTCGTATGACGAGGGTCAGCCACCCAACCGTGCAGCAGCAAATCGCCATGTTGCCACTCAATCGCCAGCGCCTGTTCCAGAAACGGAGTACCGCATATTGCGCCCAGTCGACGCTCTTTCTGCCCGTCCTGCGCTACCGCACGATACTGACGCACCATTTTGCCGTTGTGCGACAAATTGATCGTGACGTCAAAACGCGCCAACGCAATGCGCCGGATAATCTCATCAATATGGTTAAATTCGGTTTTCTCGGTGCGCATGAACTTGCGCCGCGCCGGGGTATTGTAGAACAGATCCAGCACTTCCAGCGTCGTGCCCACCGGATGCGCGGCGGGTTTAACCGTCACGTCCATGTCACGCCCTTCAGCATACGCCTGCCAGGCTTCGGGCTGTTCTGCGGTGCGGGAGGTGAGCGTTAACCGCGACACCGAACTGATACTCGCCAGCGCTTCACCGCGAAACCCGAGGCTGATAATCGCCTCAAGATCGTCAAGCGTGGCGATTTTACTGGTCGCGTGACGCGCTAACGCCAGCGCCAGTTCGTCTTTTTTAATGCCACAGCCGTTATCGCGAATACGGATAAGCTTTGCGCCGCCGCGTTCAATATCGATATCAATTCGCGTCGCGCCAGCATCAATGCTGTTTTCTACCAGCTCTTTGACCACCGACGCAGGTCGTTCCACCACTTCACCTGCGGCAATTTGGTTCGCCAGTTGCGGCGGAAGAACCTGAATCGGCATGACTATTCCTTAGTTTGTTAGCGTCTCGCCCGGCGCAGTCGCGCTGGCCGTTTGCGCAGGCGTTCCCTGCGGCCCGGATTGCACCGGATGCGCCAGGAAGTAGTTACGCAGCCCCTTATAGATGGCATCAGCCAGTTGCTGCTGATAATCATCGCTTGCCAGCAAACGCTCTTCGCTATGGTTGCTGATAAAACCAGTCTCAACCAGCACCGAGGGAATATCTGGTGAGCGCAATACGCCGAGGCTGGCGTGTTCAGGACGACGTTTATGCATCGAACCAATACGCTGTAACTGACTGATCATATTGGTCGCCACATCATACCCTACGCGTTGTGAATGACCGAATTGCAAATCCAGCACCGCCTGACTCAGGTAAGGATCGGACTGGCTGTTTGCCAGTACATCGCCCGCACCGCCTAACAGTTCGGACTGCTTTTCATGCTGCTCCAGCCAGCCCGCCATTTCTGTGTTGGCGCGTCGGTTTGACAATACCCACACCGACGCCCCTGTCGCATCGCGATTTGGCGCGGCATCCGCATGGATAGACACCAGGAAATTGGCATTTTGCTTACGCGCGACGTCCGAACGCCCCATCACCGAGATGAAGTAGTCTCCGTCACGCGTCAAGACACCTTTGAACATCGGATCATCGTTGAGCAGCGTACGCAGTTTGCGGGCGACGGCGATTGTGACATTCTTCTCACGGACACCGCCGGGGCCAATAGCCCCTGGGTCTTGCCCACCGTGACCGGCATCAATGGCAATGACGACTTTGTCGCCATTACTCACCGGAGCGCGCGTCGCAGGACGCGTTTGCGTGTTACTGCTCACCACCGCCGTCGTGCGATCGTTACTGGATTTAAACGGGTTACGTGCAGGCTCACTCGGGCGTGGCGCAATCTCCGGCGTCTCAACGCGTTTTACCACCACCGGCGGCGGGGGTGGCGGAGGTGGAGGCGGGGCATCGGCGTTAATCGTAAAGACGACGGTATAATTACCGCCGTTTTGCCGCTTCACGGCGTCGGTTTTCCCGTTTTCGGTTAAATCCACAACCAGTCGCAGTGACTGCGCATCCTTCGGCGTTCCCGAACGGATCGCCTTCACCAGGTTATTGCCGCTAAACAGCAGGGGTAATCCCTGAATCACACCGCTCTGTTTGATATCCAGCGCAACGGTACGTTTACTGTCCTGCGAAAAGGTATAATCCGGATCGCCGATAAAACTCAGCGTAATCCGCGCCTGTTGTTCACCGTTGGAAACTTGAATATCGGAGAGGCTGGCAGCCCCGACCTGCGCGCACAGCAAGACCAGCGTAGCCACCCACCAATTTCTGATGCGAAAAATCATCCCGCCACCCTTAAGGTTAACCGGCTAAACGCGCCAGCAACAAATTACCTGATGAGGAGACCGCGCTAATGCGCGCCTCACGACCTTGCGCCTGGTAATCTATGTGTATTTCGACATCCGGGTCAGGCAGTACACCTTTACCTTGTTGCGGCCATTCCACCAGGCAGATGGCATCATTGGCAAAATAATCACGGATCCCCATAAATTCCAGCTCCTCAGGGTCCGCAAGACGGTATAAATCAAAGTGATATACCATTAGGTTATCGAGTGAATAAGGTTCCACCAGCGTGTAGGTTGGACTTTTCACGTTGCCTTTATGGCCTAACGCCTGCAGGAACCCACGGCTAAAGGTGGTTTTACCCGCGCCTAAATCACCGTACAAATAGATAACAGTCGCACCCGTACAGGCTTTAGCGACCCGCAGTCCCAGGTCTAATGTCGCCTGTTCATCAGGTAGCGGAATTACTCGATTCATCATGGTTTACGTCAATCACATCAGGGTTAACAATACGCTGGAGCGTGGAAAAGAGATCGGACGCCAGCATGCCGCGAGTGCCGAAACGCGCAGCAAGCACATCCGCTGCCGCGCCGTGGGCAACACATCCCGCACACGCTGCATCATACGGGGTAAGCTTCTGTCCGAGCAATGCGCCAATCATCCCGGAGAGCACATCGCCCATACCGCCGCTGGCCATTCCCGCATTACCGGCATCAATAATCGCTGGCACCGCTGACTCTGCGTCAACAACCGTTCCCGCGCCTTTTAGCACCACAACACCACCGTACCGTTTTACCAGACGGCGTGCTGAAAGTAAGCGATCACTTTCTATTTCTGCAATAGAACAGCCCAGCAGCCGGGCAGCTTCCCCCGGATGCGGAGTGATCACGCGATTGTGACGTTTATCGGGATTGATTGCCAGCAGGTTGAGCGCATCCGCATCCCAGAGCATTGGTTTGCGAAAATTCTCAACTTTCTGCAACGCCTGTTTACCCCACGCCTGTTGTCCAAGCCCTGGGCCAATCACCACCACATCTGCCCATGCCAGGCTTTCCTCAAGAGATTGCGGGGTCAGTTCATGAACCATCAACTCTGGCCGGGCCGTCAGCAGCGGCGCGATGTTTTCACCGCGCGTCAGCACCCGGACTAACCCGGCGCCGGTTCGTAGCGCCGCCTCGCCCGCCAGACGAATCGCCCCGGCAGTACCATAATCCCCGCCAATAATCACCAGCCGACCGTGATCGCCTTTGTGCGACGTCGGGCGACGCGGCGTCAACCAGCACCTGAGTTGCGAAGCATCAAGGCGTTGGATTTGCCTTTCCTGCCTCGACAGCCAGTTCTCCAGACCCAGCGCATCAAAATGCAAATGCCCGGTGACATCCCGCGCTTTTCCCGTCAGCAAGCCGGGCTTCAGCGCAATAAACGTGACCGTATGTGCGGCGTTAATCACCGCGCCAGGCGTCGCGCCTGTCTGCGCCAGCAGGCCAGAAGGTATATCCACCGCCACCACGGGAGCGGGATGCGCATTGGCATGTTCAATCAGTGCGGCAAGAGACTGGCGCGGGGCCTGCTTAAGGCCAGTACCTGACAGCGCATCAATAATGACGTCAATTCCCACAGGCCAGACGATATCTGGCGCATGGGTAACGCCACCCGCATTTAGCCAGGACTCGCGAGCCTGCGCAGCCTCTTCGGGGAGCGGTTTATCGCTTTCTTGTGCCAACAGCGTGACAGTCATGCCTGCGGCTTTCGCAAGCCTTGCCAGTACATAGCCATCACCGCCGTTATTGCCGTGCCCGCAGAGCACCAGCCAGTGGCGGGCCTCCGGGTACGCACTGCGGGTAACCAGAAACGCCGCCTCGCCCGCACGCAGCATCAGTTCGTACAGCGTCAATCCGAAAGCGTCTGCCGCTTCGCGCTCCACGCTCTTGATGTCATCGGCGGGCCAAATGGAGTGTGGTATACTTGTGGGGTATTTCTTCATTGTATGGTCCGTCATGTCAGAGCCCCTCGATCTCAATCAGTTAGCGCACAATATCAAACAGTGGGGGCTGGAACTGGGCTTTCAGCAGGTTGGTATTACCGATACCGACCTTAGCGAAGCCGAACCCAAACTGCAGGCATGGCTGGACAAACAATACCACGGCGAGATGGACTGGATGGCCCGCCACGGCATGATGCGCGCCAGGCCACACGAATTATTGCCCGGTACTCTGCGCGTGATCAGCGTACGCATGAACTATCTGCCCGCTAACGCCGCCTTCGCCAGCACGCTGAAAAATCCCCGGTTGGGCTACGTCAGCCGTTATGCTTTGGGCCGCGATTACCACAAACTCTTACGTAACCGCCTCAAAAAGCTGGGGGAGATGATTCAGCAACATTGTGTTTCGCTGAATTTTAGACCGTTTGTCGACTCTGCGCCCATTCTTGAACGCCCGTTGGCTGAAAAAGCCGGTCTCGGCTGGACAGGTAAGCACTCACTTACACTTAATCGCGAGGCAGGTTCATTCTTTTTCCTTGGCGAGCTACTGATCGATTTGCCTCTGCCCATCGACGCCCCTCAGGAAGAGGGATGTGGAAAATGTGTGGCCTGCATGACTATCTGTCCGACCGGTGCGATTGTAGAACCTTACACCGTCGATGCCCGCCGCTGTATCTCGTATCTCACCATCGAACTGGAAGGTGCGATCCCTGAAGAACTTCGCCCACTGATAGGCAACCGAATCTATGGTTGTGATGACTGTCAGCTTATTTGCCCGTGGAATCGCTACTCGCAACTGACCGTCGAGGATGATTTCAGTCCGCGTAAACCGCTACACGCCCCGGAACTGATTGAACTGTTCACCTGGAACGAAGCCAAATTTCTGAAAGTCACAGAGGGTTCTGCAATCCGGCGCATTGGTCACTTACGCTGGCTGCGAAATATTGCTGTCGCACTCGGAAATGCGCCGTGGGATGACGCGGTGATTCAGGCGCTGGAAAGTCGCCGAGGTGAGCACCCACTTCTTGATGAGCACATAGAATGGGCGGTCGCCCGGCAAATTGAGAGGCGCAACGCGTGTGTGGTAGAGGTGCAATTACCGAAGAAACAACGACTGATCAGAGTGGTTGAAAAAGGTCTGCCACGCGACGCCTGAATCATCCACAGCTTGTGTATAAAAATAAAAATGCATTGTGATTCAAGAGGGAAAAAATCGTCAAGTGATCGCACTAGCAATTCAAAATGATAATTAATCCAATATTTTCAACAAATTGCAAAGTTACTATTCACCCGGCGAAGTTTTTCGCATTCCAGGAATAATGCCCTGTCCTGTGGATAAGTCTGTTTACAAGAGTATGTCAGAAGCAAAAGAAATCGTCCCCAACGTGATAACGCGTTGTGGATAATTTTATTGAGGTAAGAATTTGGAGCGGGAAACGAGACTCGAACTCGCGACCCCGACCTTGGCAAGGTCGTGCTCTACCAACTGAGCTATTCCCGCTTGGGTGGTGCGTATCTTGCGATACTTTCAAATTTTGGAGCGGGAAACGAGACTCGAACTCGCGACCCCGACCTTGGCAAGGTCGTGCTCTACCAACTGAGCTATTCCCGCTTAGGTGAAGCTGATGCTGCGCGTATCTTGCGATACTTTCAAATTTTGGAGCGGGAAACGAGACTCGAACTCGCGACCCCGACCTTGGCAAGGTCGTGCTCTACCAACTGAGCTATTCCCGCAAAATCTTCGTTTTCCTAGCTGCCGTCTTGCTGCAACTCGAAACTCTTCGATTAAATTTGTTGCTGTCGTAATTCGCATTTCTGCGTCGTTACGGGAGGCGCATTATACGAGAAATCCTTCCAGCTGCAACCCCCCTAAAAGCGATTTTTTTATTTTTTCGTTCAAGTGCCGAATTATTCGCCAAAGCGCACAATTTAGCGGCAAAAAAGCCATAGCGCAAGTTCGTTGGCCGGATATCTGCGTTATCCGGCCCACACAATTACAGCTTAATAAAATGCTCGCGGTAGTACGCCAGTTCCGCCACCGACTCACGGATATCATCCATCGCCTGGTGTGTGCCCTGCTTGGTAAAACCATCGAGAATTTCCGGCTTCCAGCGACGCGCCAGCTCTTTTAACGTACTCACATCCAGATAGCGGTAGTGGAAGTACGCCTCCAGTTCCGGCATGTATTTAAACAGGAAGCGACGATCTTGTCCGATACTGTTACCGCAAATAGGCGATTTTCCGGCGGGCACCCACGCTTTCAAAAATTCAATCGTCGCCAGTTCCGCTTCACGGTCGCCCACGGTACTTGCCTTCACACGATCCACCAGACCACTTCCGGTATGGGTACGCACGTTCCAGTCATCCATCAGCGCCAGTTGTTCGTCGGACTGATGCACTGCAATCGTCGGCCCTTCTGCCAGGATGTTCAGGTTGGCATCGGTCACCAGTGTCGCGATCTCAATGATGCGATCGCGCTCGGGATCCAGCCCCGTCATTTCAAGATCTATCCAAATGAGGTTGTTTTCATTGGCACTCATGCTATTTTCCACCCTTCAGAGGTCACGTTCAGTGTGACTATATTCATCTAAAATAGCGTGTATCATAGATGTTTTGCCCACAATGGGCGACCAGGAGCCAGTACGATTGAGTAAAAATAAACTCTCCAAAGGCCAACAGCGCCGCGTGAACGCCAATCACCAGCGTCGTCTTAAAACGTCCACGGAGAAGGCCGATTACGATGACAATCTGTTTGGTGAAACCGCTGAAGGTATTGTCATCAGCCGCTTTGGTATGCATGCCGACGTCGAATCCGCCAACGGTGAAGTACACCGTTGCAATATTCGTCGAACCATCCGTTCGCTGGTCACCGGCGATCGCGTGGTCTGGCGTCCAGGAAAAGCGGCGGCGGAAGGCGTAAACGTTAAAGGCATTGTCGAAGCAGTGCATGAACGTACCTCGGTGCTGACGCGCCCTGACTTTTATGACGGCGTAAAACCGATTGCCGCCAACATCGACCAAATCGTCATTGTCTCCGCCATTTTGCCGGAGCTGTCGCTCAATATTATCGACCGGTATCTGGTGGCTTGCGAAACGTTAGAGGTTGAACCGATTATCGTACTCAACAAGATCGATCTGCTGGACGATGAAGGCATGGCCTTCGTTAACGAACAGATGGATATCTATCGCAACATTGGCTATCGCGTATTGATGGTATCAAGCCATACGAAAAATGGGCTGGAACCGCTTGAAGAGGCATTGACCGATCGTATTAGCATTTTTGCCGGTCAGTCAGGCGTAGGGAAATCCAGTCTGCTCAATAACCTGCTCGGCCTGCAAAAAGAGATCCTGACCAACGATGTCTCCGACAACTCCGGTCTTGGTCAGCACACGACCACCGCGTCTCGCCTGTACCACTTCCCGCACGGTGGCGATGTCATCGATTCCCCCGGCGTGCGTGAGTTTGGGTTATGGCATCTTGAGCCGGAACAAATCACGCACGGCTTTGTCGAATTTCATGACTATTTAGGGCATTGCAAATACCGCGACTGCAAACATGATGCGGATCCAGGCTGTGCTATCCGTGAAGCCGTAGAGAAAGGGACGATCGCCGAGACCCGCTTCGAAAATTATCACCGTATCCTCGAAAGCATGGCGCAGGTAAAAACGCGTAAAAACTTTTCTGATTCGGATAACTGACAACTAAGCTAAGCGTCGCTAGAATCGTCCCCCTTTTTCAGGATCCGGCTCATATGCCGGATCAGGAACGACAAAACAATGGCCTGGAGGCTACCTTGTTAAACTCATTTAAACTTTCGCTACAGTACATTCTGCCGAAACTATGGCTCACTCGCCTGGCGGGTTGGGGCGCAAGCAAACGGGCGGGATGGCTGACCAAATTGGTTATCGACCTGTTCGTGAAGTGCTACAAGGTCGACATGAATGAAGCACAGAAGCCGGACACCGCCAGCTATCGCACGTTTAACGACTTCTTTGTACGTCCACTGCGTGACGATGTGCGCCCGGTAGATACTGACCCGAATATTCTGGTAATGCCGGCTGACGGCGTAATCAGCCAGTTAGGTCGTATCGAAGAAGACAAAATTCTGCAAGCCAAAGGACATAACTACAGCCTCGAGGCGCTGCTGGCTGGCAACTATCTGATGGCAGACCTGTTCCGTAACGGTTCGTTTGTCACCACTTACCTCTCCCCGCGTGACTATCACCGCGTACACATGCCGTGTAACGGTATTCTGCGTGAAATGATTTACGTGCCGGGCGATCTGTTCTCCGTCAACCATCTGACCGCGCAAAACGTCCCAAACCTGTTTGCCCGTAACGAGCGAGTCATTTGTCTGTTTGATACCGAATTTGGTCCGATGGCGCAGATCCTGGTCGGCGCAACCATCGTCGGTAGCATTGAAACCGTGTGGGCCGGAACCATCACGCCGCCACGTGAAGGCGTCATCAAACGCTGGACATGGCCTGCGGGCGAAAGCGAAGGTTCCGTTGCGCTGTTGAAAGGCCAGGAAATGGGCCGCTTTAAGCTGGGTTCCACCGTCATCAACTTGTTTGCGCCAGGTAAAGTGAATCTGGTCGAGCAACTGCAAAGTCTGTCCGCGACCAAAATTGGTCAACCACTGGCCACCTCTACCGAGATTTTCACCTCGTCAGACGCGGCAACTGCGCCGGTTGCACAAGCGGAGATCGCCGAAGAACACGACGCCAACCCGCCGGTTGACGACAAGACAGAACAAAGCTAACGACAAGGGTAGACTGACGTGCGCCTGATTATCACTTTTCTGATGGCCTGGTGCCTCAGCCAGGGGGCGTACGCCGCGACGGCCCCCGACGCCAAACAAATCACCCAGGAACTGGAGCAGGCAAAAGCGGCGAAACCCGCCCAGCCAGAGGCCGTTGAGGCACTCCAGTCTGCCCTGAACGCGCTTGAGGAACGTAAAGGCTCCCTCGAGCGCGCCCAGCAATACCAGCAAGTTATCGACAATTTCCCGAAGCTGTCTGCGACATTACGCGCCCAGCTTAATAACCTGCGCGACGAACCACGCGACGTCCCACCGGGGATGTCCACCGAGGCGCTGAATCAGGAGATCCTCCAGGTCAGTAGTCAATTGCTGGATAAAAGCCGCCAGGCCCAGCAGGAGCAGGAACGCGCCCGGGAAATTGCCGACTCACTGAGTCAACTTCCGCAGCAACAAACCGATGCCCGCCGCCAGTTGAATGATATTGAACGACGACTCGGCACCGTTAGCGGCAATACCCCGCTGAATCAGGCGCAAATTTTTGGTATGCAGGCCGAATCCGCCAAACTCAAAGCCCAGGTGGATGAACTCGAACTGGCGCAGCTTTCAGCAAACAATCGTCAGGAACTGGCGCGTATGCGCTCAGAACTGGCGGAAAAGCAGAGCCAACAACTTGACGCTTATCTGCAAGCCTTACGCAATCAATTAAACAGCCAGCGCCAACGTGAAGCCGAGCGCGCGCTGGAGAGTACCGAACTGCTGGCGGAAAACAGTGATGGTCTGCCCACGGGTATCGTCGAACAGTTCAAAGTAAACCGGGAATTGTCGCAAGCGCTCAACCAGCAAGCGCAGCGCATGGATCTGGTGGCCTCACAGCAGCGTCAGGCCACCAGCCAAACCCTGCAGGTACGCCAGGCGCTCAATACACTGCGGGAACAGGCACAATGGCTGGGCGTTTCCAATATGCTTGGCGAAGCGCTACGTGCTCAGGTTTCACGCCTGCCGGAAATGCCCAAACCGCAGCAGTTAGATACAGAAATGGCGCAGCTACGTGTGCACCGTATGCGCTACGAAGACCTGCTTAATAAGCAGCCTCAACTGCGCCAGATCCATCAGGCTGACGGCAAGCCGCTCACCGCCGAACAAAACCGGATTCTGGATGCGCAGCTTCGCACCCAGCGCGAGCTGTTGAATTCCCTGCTACAGGGCGGAGATACGCTGATCCTTGAGCTGACCAAGCTGAAAGTCTCCAACAGCCAACTGGAAGATGCGCTCAAAGAAGTCAACGAAGCGACGCACCGCTACCTGTTCTGGACTTCCGATGTAAGTCCGATGTCGCTCACCTGGCCGATAGAGCTCGTTCAGGATCTGCGTCGGCTGATTTCACTGGATACCTTTAACCAACTTGGCAAGGCCAGCATCATGATGCTGACCAGTAAAGAGACGCTGCTGCCACTGTTTGGCGCACTGATTCTGGTGGGCTTTAGTCTTTACTCGCGTAAGCATTTCACCCGTTTCCTGGAGCGTTCATCCGCCCGCGTTGGAAAAGTCACCCAGGATCACTTCTGGCTAACACTGCGCACCGTGTTCTGGTCAATACTGGTCGCCTCGCCGCTTCCGGTGCTGTGGGCCACATTAGGGTTTGGGCTGCGGGAAGCGTGGCCTTACCCGCTGGCCGTTGCGATAGGCGATGGCGTCACCGCGACCGTTCCCCTGTTGTGGGTGGTGATGATTTGCGCCGCCTTCGCGCGTCCAAACGGGTTGTTTGTGGCGCACTTTGGCTGGCCACGTCACCGCGTGGCGCGCGCGATGCGCTATTACCTGATGAGTATCGGATTCATCGTGCCGCTTATTATGGCATTGATTATGTTTGATAATCTCAATGACCGGGAGTTCTCCGCCTCGTTGGGACGTCTCTGCTTCATGCTCATTTGCGGAGCGCTGGCGATAGTGACCCTCAGCCTGAAACGTGCCGGTATCCCGCTGTATCTCGATAAAGAGGGCAGCGGCGAAAACATGGTCAACAGAATGCTGTGGAACCTGCTGATGGGCGCGCCGCTGGTCGCGATTTTTGCTGCCGTCGTGGGCTATCTGGCGACCGCGCAGGCGCTGCTGGCGCGACTGGAAACCTCGGTCGCCATCTGGTTCTTGCTGCTGGTGATTTATCACGTCATCCGCCGCTGGATGCTGATTCAGCGCCGCCGGTTAGCCTTTGATCGCGCCAAACACCGCCGCGCTGAAATGCTAGCGCAGCGTGCGCGGGGTGAAGAAGAACAGGCGCATTCCACCAGCCTTGAGGGAACCGTTGAGGTCGATGAAAGCGAAGTGGATCTCGACACCATCAGCGCCCAGTCGCTGCGCCTGGTGCGTTCGATTCTGATGCTCATCGCCCTGTTATCCGTCATCGTGTTGTGGTCAGAAATCCATTCCGCCTTTGGGTTCCTTGAAAATATTTCGCTGTGGGATGTCACGTCCACGGTGCAGGGTGTAGAGAGCCTGGAGCCGATCACGCTGGGCGCCGTATTAATTTCGATTCTGGTGTTTATCATCACCACGCAACTGGTTCGTAATTTGCCCGCGCTGCTGGAACTGGCGCTGCTTCAGCATCTGGATTTAACCCCGGGCACGGGTTATGCCATCACCACCATTACCAAATATCTGCTGATGCTGATTGGCGGACTGGTCGGTTTCTCAATGATTGGGATTGAGTGGTCAAAATTACAGTGGCTGGTTGCGGCGCTCGGTGTCGGTCTGGGCTTTGGTTTGCAGGAAATCTTCGCCAACTTTATCTCGGGCCTGATCATTTTGTTCGAAAAGCCGATTCGTATTGGCGATACGGTGACCATTCGTGACCTGACGGGCAGCGTGACGAAAATCAATACTCGAGCGACCACCATCAGCGACTGGGACCGTAAAGAGATCATCGTGCCCAACAAAGCGTTTATCACCGAGCAGTTTATTAACTGGTCGCTCTCTGACTCCGTGACGCGTGTGGTGCTGACCATTCCGGCGCCTTCCAGCGCGAACAGCGAAGAGGTCACGCAAATTCTGCTGACGGCGGCGCAACGTTGCTCGTTGGTTATCGATAACCCGGCACCGGAAGTGTTCCTGGTCGATCTCCAGCAAGGGATTCAGATCTTCGAACTGCGTATCTATGCCGCAGAGATGGGGCACCGTATGCCGCTGCGCCATGAAATCCACCAGTTAATTCTGGCGGGCTTCCATGAACACGGTATTGATATGCCATTCCCACCGTTCCAGATGCGCCTGGAAAGTTTGAACGGTACGAGGACAGGTAAAACGCTGACGTCTGCAGGTAAGAAGGGACGTCCGGCGGGGAGTTTGTAAGCGTTAACGATGCCGGGCGGCGCTAATGCTGGCCCGGCATCCCGATTACTCCGTCACCCACTGCGGCAGTTTTTCCATCCGACGCGTGTAGTTCTGGTAAATCATCATCGCCAGTAACGAGAAGAACACCGGACCGCCTGTCATCCATAAGGCGCTATTCCAGTCCCCTGCTTCAATCACTGGCTGAATGATGGTGAACACATTGGCAAACGCCACCACCAGCACAACCGTCCCGGTTGCCAGTAGTGTAGAAACCTTCGTTTTGAAGATAACAAACGGTCGCTCCAGCCCCTCGCGAAACTTGAAGAAGGGAAATGCCAGCGCGAGGAACAGATACGGTAGCGTCATCGATACGTTGGCCATCAGCGTCAGTTTGTTATAAAACGCCGACGCGGTATCGCCGCCAAAAGAGACCAGCAGAATAAACAGGCTGACCAGCAGACACTGCGCCCACATCGCATTGGCGGGCATCCCCGTCGAATTCAGTTTCGTGACAGACGCAGGCCACAGCGCTTTTGGCGTCCCCTGAATAATCGCTTTCAGCGGTGAATAACTCAATGTGAAGAAAGCGCCGGTATAAGCAAGAAACATCGAAAGCCCGGTAATGCGGGCAAACCAGACGCCCAGCGTCATTGCCGTCTCTGGTGAGAGATGTAGCGCATTGCCCAGCGTCATCCCCAGGCTTTCCATCAGAATATACGTAATGTTACCGAGGTTCACAGAACCATTACTTAATACCTGCTGCCAGTTCGTGCTGGCACCCCACAAAAATATCGCCAGAGAATAGCCAATTGAAATCACAATGGCCGCAAAGACAATTCCTTTGGCAAAGTTTTTTTCCGGTTTTTCAGTTTTATCGACCAGCCCGCCGACGGCTTCAATACCGCCGTAAGCGAAAATAGCGAAAACAACAAACGATAACATTGCCAGACCGGACTGATATCCAGGGTTCGGTGAGGCAACAAAATTAATATCTTGCGCAAAATGCCCACCATTTAATAACAAAATAGCGACACTCACCAACAGCAAAACTAAATTAAGGCACATCACGGCAATACCGCCTACTGCGGTAATACGTGCAATTTTATTGATCCCTCTGGCGGCAATGCCCGTCACCAGAATCATCCATCCCACGGCGAGCAGTCCAACGACCTGGGTAGGTTCAAGCCCGGCAAACTGCCAGTGCTGCGTCATGTCTGCGCCAAATAAGAATGTCGAAAAAGGAACCCAAATTTTGGCGGCGGTGCTCACCATCCAGATAATATAGGAGGAGAACCACATAAAGGTGCCGATAAATGCGTAGCGTGGCCCAACGCTATTATTCATCCACGAGTAAATACCGCCCTCTTCTTTTCGATACGCGGAACCCATCTCTGCCATCATTAAGGCAAAGGGAATAAAGAATAATAATGCAGAAAAAATATACCACGGGATGGCGCTATACCCCATTAAATAAAAAGCGGAGGGGCTATTTGCGAAACCAAAAACTGACGTAAATATCATCAGAATGAGGCCAATCAGGCTCATTTTTTTTATTGTTTGGGGCATTAAAATCTTCCTCACCGGGGAGAACGTTTTTCAAACGTCACTCACCCATTTGCGCTGTCCCCTGTAGAGGTCAGCAATACGTAAATCAAAACAGGATTAAGGCCGGAACGATAGCAGATATCCAGAACCCAATTGTGGCTATTAGAGGTAAAATGAACATAGAAGCTGCAAAGCGGCGATTTAGCCGCCGCCTTGCAAAAAGGCTGTTATGCGCGGTCGACGGTGAAAGCAATCACCTCGGCAAGGCTTTCAGCCCCTAATGCCAGCATCACCAGACGATCCACACCCAGCGCCACACCGGAGCAATCCGGCATACCCACTTTTAAGGCTTCGAGCAAATTCGTGTCGATAGGCTGCTGCGGCAGGCCGCGCGCCGCGCGCTTACGGTTGTCTTGTTCAAAGCGTTGCTGCTGTTCGCGAGCGTCCGTCAGCTCATGGAAACCATTCGCCAGCTCAATACCTTTGAAATACACCTCAAAGCGCTCAGCCACGCGGTGATCTTCAGTGCTGATTTGCGCCAGAGATGCCTGACTTGCCGGGAAATGGTACACAAACGTAGGCTTCTCTTTGCCAATATGCGGCTCGACGCCCATGACAAACAGCAGTTGCAGCAGCGTGTCCCTGTCTTCTTCTGTATCCGCGATATTGCTTAAATCCAGTTTAGCCGCGGCTTCACGTAACTGGGTTTTATCGGCTGACAGCGGGTCAATTTCGAGATGGCGTTGAAACGCCTGCTGGTAAGAGAGGCTCTCTGCGGGCTGGCAATCGAGCACCTGTTGCAGCAGATCATCCACTTCATTCATCAGGCGGTACATATCGTAGTGAGGACGATACCACTCAAGCATGGTGAATTCCGGGTTATGGTGACGCCCCATCTCTTCATTACGAAAACTACGGCATAGCTGAAAGACCGGGCCACATCCTGCCACCAGCAGGCGTTTCATGTGGTATTCCGGGCTGGTCATCAGGTAGAGGTTCATCCCCTGCGAATGACCAGGTCCAACGAAACGCGTCTCAAACGGGAACAAATGAATGTCTGTTACCGTCGCCTGACTCATGCAAGGCGTCTCAACCTCAAGCACTCCGCGATCGGCAAAGAAACGACGAATTTCCGTCATAATTGCCGCACGTTTTAACAGATTGGGGATGGACGCGCTCGGCTGCCAGGTGGCCGTTTCGCTCATGGTTCTTTCTCCGATATATGACAAGGGCACGAAGTCTACTCGTAACCTGTCAGGGAGACAAATTTTGTGCGGGAGCGACTTATGTTGAATCGAGGGTTAAAAAACTGGAGATAGATGCTTTAGTAATTAAATTAATCAAAATCAATGATAATTAGCGCCATTGATACGCTAAAAAAATCGAACACGTCAAATTTCCCTTCTATACCTGCGACTATACTACTGTACCTATAAAGGAGCAGTGGAATCGCATTCGCCATCCGCATACCTCAGAGACTAAACTGACTGCGTGGTGGGCGAAATAACAACAATCTGGAGGAATGTCGTGCAAACCTTTCAAGCCGATCTTGCCATTATAGGCGCCGGTGGCGCGGGATTACGTGCTGCAATTGCTGCCGCACAAGCAAATCCCAACGCTAAAATCGCACTGATCTCAAAAGTGTACCCAATGCGCAGCCATACCGTTGCTGCCGAAGGTGGCTCTGCTGCTGTCGCGCAGGATCATGACAGCTTTGACTACCATTTTCACGATACGGTAGCGGGCGGAGACTGGCTGTGTGAGCAGGATGTCGTGGACTACTTTGTTCACCACTGCCCAACTGAAATGACGCAACTGGAGCAATGGGGTTGCCCGTGGAGCCGTCGTGAAGACGGAAGCGTCAACGTACGTCGCTTCGGCGGGATGAAAATTGAGCGTACCTGGTTCGCCGCGGATAAGACCGGCTTCCATATGCTCCACACTCTGTTCCAGACTTCCCTGCAGTTCCCGCAAATTCAGCGTTTTGACGAACACTTCGTTCTGGACATCCTGGTAGACGACGGTCATGCCCGTGGTCTGGTAGCGATGAACATGATGGAAGGCACGCTGATGCAAATCCGTGCTAACGCGGTGGTGATGGCAACGGGCGGCGCTGGCCGCGTATACCGTTACAACACCAACGGCGGCATCGTAACCGGTGACGGTATGGGCATGGCGCTGAGCCACGGCGTTCCGCTGCGTGATATGGAGTTCGTTCAGTATCACCCGACCGGTCTGCCAGGCTCTGGTATCCTGATGACCGAAGGCTGCCGTGGTGAAGGCGGTATTCTGGTTAACAAAAACGGTTACCGTTATCTGCAAGACTACGGCATGGGCCCGGAAACCCCGCTGGGTGAGCCGAAGAACAAATACATGGAACTGGGTCCGCGCGACAAAGTTTCTCAGGCGTTCTGGCACGAATGGCGTAAAGGCAACACCATCTCCACTCCGCGTGGCGATGTGGTTCACCTCGATCTGCGTCACCTCGGCGAGAAAAAACTGCTCGAACGTTTACCGTTCATCTGCGAACTGGCAAAAGCCTATGTCGGCGTTGATCCAGTTAAAGAGCCGATCCCGGTTCGTCCGACCGCGCACTACACCATGGGCGGTATCGAAACCGATCAAAACTGCGAAAGCCGCATCAAAGGTCTGTTTGCCGTTGGCGAATGTTCCTCTGTGGGTCTGCATGGCGCCAACCGTCTGGGCTCTAACTCCCTGGCAGAACTGGTGGTCTTTGGCCGTCTGGCGGGTGAGCAAGCGATGGAACGTGCTTCTACGGCAGGTGCTGCCAACAGCGCCGCGCTTGATGCGCAGGTTGCAGGCGTTGAACAGCGTCTGAAAAATCTGGTGAATCAGGAAGGCACCGAAAACTGGTCGAAGATCCGTGATGAAATGGGTCTGTCCATGGAAGAAGGTTGCGGTATCTACCGTACGCCAGAACTCATGCAGAAAACGGTTGATAAGCTGGCTGAACTGCAGGAACGCTTCAAGCGCGTGCGTATTACCGACACCTCCAGCGTCTTCAATACCGACCTGCTGTACACCATCGAACTGGGCCACGGTCTGAATGTTGCTGAATGTATGGCGCACTCCGCGCTGGCGCGTAAAGAATCGCGCGGCGCGCATCAGCGTCTGGATGAAGGTTGCACCGAGCGTGACGACGTCAACTTCCTCAAACACACCCTCGCCTTCCGCGATGCTGATGGCACCACACGCCTGGACTACAGCGACGTGAAAATCACCACTCTGCCGCCAGCAAAACGTGTATATGGTGGCGAAGCGGAAGCAGCCGATAAGAAGGAGAAGGCGAATGGCTGAGATGAAAAATCTGAAAGTTGAGGTGGTGCGCTATAACCCGGAAGTGGATACCGCGCCGCACAGTGCTTTCTATGATGTACCTTATGATGAAACAACGTCGCTGCTGGATGCGCTGGGCTACATCAAAGATAACCTGGCACCAGACCTGAGCTACCGCTGGTCTTGCCGTATGGCTATCTGTGGTTCTTGCGGCATGATGGTCAACAACGTACCAAAACTGGCGTGCAAAACCTTCCTGCGTGAATACACCAACGGCATGAAGGTTGAAGCGCTGGGCAACTTCCCGATTGAGCGCGATCTGGTCGTCGACATGACGCACTTTATCGAAAGCCTGGAAGCCATCAAACCGTACATCATCGGTAACCCGCGCACACCGGATCAGGGTCCAAATACCCAGACTCCGGCGCAAATGGCGAAGTATCACCAGTTCTCCGGTTGCATCAACTGTGGTCTGTGTTACGCCGCGTGCCCGCAGTTCGGCCTGAACCCTGAGTTCATCGGCCCGGCAGCGATTACGCTGGCGCATCGTTACAACGAAGATAGCCGTGACCACGGTAAGAAAGAGCGTATGGCTCAGTTGAATAGCCCGAACGGCGTTTGGTCTTGTACTTTCGTGGGCTACTGCTCCGAAGTATGTCCGAAACACGTCGATCCGGCTGCGGCCATCCAGCAGGGTAAAGTAGAAAGTTCGAAAGACTTTCTTATCGCTACCCTGAAACCACGCTAAGGAGTGCAACATGACGACTAAACGCAAAGCCTATGTGCGGCCAATGACGTCCACCTGGTGGAAAAAGCTGCCGTTTTATCGCTTTTACATGCTGCGCGAAGGCACAGCGGTGCCGGCAGTCTGGTTCAGCATTGAACTGATTTTCGGCCTGTTTGCCCTCAAACACGGCGCAGAATCCTGGATGGGATTCGTTGGTTTTCTGCAAAACCCAGTGGTGGTGATCCTCAACCTGATCGCCCTGGCTGCAGCCTTGCTGCATACCAAGACCTGGTTTGAGCTGGCGCCAAAAGCTGCCAATATCATCGTAAAAGACGAAAAAATGGGGCCAGAGCCGATCATCAAAGGTCTCTGGGCGGTTACTGCAGTTGCGACTGTAGTTATTCTGTATGTTGCCCTGTACTGGTAAGGAGTCCGGGATGATTAATCCAAATCCAAAACGCTCTGACGAACCCGTATTCTGGGGACTGTTTGGTGCAGGTGGTATGTGGGGCGCGATCATTGCGCCGGTCATGGTTCTGTTGGTCGGCATTATGCTGCCACTGGGACTTTTTCCGGGCGATGCTCTGAGCTTTGAACGTGTTCTGGCCTTTGCGCAAAGCTTTATTGGCCGCGCGTTCATGTTCCTGATGATCGTTCTGCCGCTGTGGTGTGGTTTACACCGTATGCACCACGCAATGCATGACCTGAAAATCCACGTGCCGGCTGGCAAGTGGGTGTTCTACGGTCTGGCTGCTATTCTGACCGTTGTGACGCTGATTGCTATCGTCTCGCTCTGATTAGTACCATCGTTATTCCGGCCCGCCACTGGCGGGCCGTTTTATTTCTACCGCCTCTTTTCCCTGCCATCATCGCAAATAGTGTAATCTACTGCCGCAATCTGCCCCGGACATCCCTCGGGTTCTCTGTTACGGAAATACGCCATGATGAACAAAATCCTCTGCAGTATGTTACTCCTTACTGCCTCTGGTTCAGCGCTTGCCACGCCGCACACTGAGCAACAGATCGCTGATGTTGTAAACCGCACCATTGCACCCTTAATGAAAGAGCAGGCGATTCCGGGCATGGCGGTTGCGGTGATTTACCAGGGCACGCCAAGATACTTTACCTGGGGTAATGCCGACATCGCCAAAAACCGGCCCGTCACCCCACAAACCCTGTTTGAACTCGGCTCCGTGAGTAAAACCTTCACCGGCGTGCTGGCGGGCGATGCTGTCGCTCGCGGTGAAATCAAACTCAGCGATCCGGCAACAAAATACTGGCCAGCGTTGAACACTAAGCAGTGGCAGGGCATCAGCTTGCTACATCTGGCGACCTATACCGCAGGGGGCTTACCGCTTCAGGTGCCGGATAGCGTGACGGATGAAGCCTCGCTGCTTCACTACTATCAAACCTGGCAGCCGGAGTGGACGCCGGGCAGCAAGCGTCTGTATGCCAATGCCAGCATCGGCTTGTTTGGCGCGTTGGCGGTTAAACCTTCTGGAATGAATTACGAAGAGGCGATGACTACGCGCGTCTTCAAACCGCTAAAACTCGAACACACCTGGATTACCGTCCCCACGTCAGCACAGAAAGAGTATGCCTGGGGTTATCGCGAGGGTAAGCCTGTCCATGTTTCACCCGGCCCGCTGGATGCAGAAGCGTATGGTGTGAAATCCAGCATTGAAGATATGGCAAGCTGGGTGCTGGCCAACATGGACGCCTCCCACATTCAGGACAAAACGCTGCAGCAAGGCGTGGCGTTAGCCCAGTCGCGCTATTGGCGTATTGGCGAGATGTATCAGGGGTTAGGCTGGGAAATGCTGAACTGGCCGGTACAGGGCGAAACGGTGATCAAGGGTAGCGATAATAAGATCGCGCTGGCGGCGATGACAGCCGTGGAAATTAACCCGCCCGCGCCTGCGGTCAAAGCCTCCTGGGTACACAAGACGGGATCTACCGGCGGGTTTGGCAGTTACGTTGCTTTTATTCCAGAGAAAAACCTCGGTATCGTGATACTGGCGAATAAAAGCTATCCAAATCCTGCACGTGTTGCGGCCGCCTACCAGATTCTGGAATCACTGCAGTAACCTGTTGCCGCCTACCTTTTCCTTGCTGTCATCTACACTTAACAGAAAACCAGCAAGGAAACCCCCATGCGCATTCTGCCTGTTATCACCGCGGTGACAGCCGCGTTTTTAGTGGTTGCTTGCAGCTCACCCACGCCGCCGAAGGGCGTTACCGTCGTCAATAACTTTGATGTGAAACGCTACCTCGGCACCTGGTATGAAATTGCTCGCTTTGATCATCGCTTCGAAAGAGGGCTGGAAAACGTCACCGCCACGTACAGCCTGCGCGATGACGGCGGTCTTAATGTGACCAACAAGGGCTACAATCCGGATCGAGATATGTGGCAAAAAACGCAAGGAAAGGCCTGGTTTACTGGCGATCCCAGTCGGGCCGCGCTGAAAGTCTCGTTCTTTGGCCCGTTCTATGGTGGCTACAACGTCATCGCGCTAGACAGAGAATATCACCACGCGCTGGTGTGCGGCCCGGATCGCGACTATTTGTGGATACTCTCGCGCACGCCGACCATTTCTGACGACATGAAGCAGCAAATACTCGCCATCGCGATCCGGGAAGGGTTTGATGTCAGTAAGTTAATCTGGGTGAAACAACCCCATTAATGAGCGCTGAGCTTCAGCCCGATAATACCCGCAACGATCAGCGTCAGGCTTGCCAGACGCATCGGGCTGGCAGACTCGCCCAGTAAGATAATCCCGGTGATAGCCGCACCAACGGCGCCGATACCGGTCCAGACAGCATACGCCGTCCCCACTGGCAGGGTTTTCATTGCCCAGGAGAGCATCGCAATACTGACAACCATAGCAACGATGGTAATCACACTCGGCGTCAGGCGGGTAAATCCGTGGGTATATTTAAGGCCAATCGCCCAGACAACTTCGAGCAGGCCAGCAATGAATAAAACGATCCAGGACATTTTAGGCTCCAGAGAGATGGGGCCGTCCCCGGTGAAAGATACGTTTGCAGGTCGTCCCACAAGCCGATGAATGAAAGGGTATTTTTGCCCGACAAAAAGTGAATTTCAATCTTTTTATTTCAGATAACTTAAAAGCCTGAATTGGGTGCAATAAGCAACGCAGTTCCGCCATTTAGTACTCATCGGACGTCTCTATGATGAAACGCTTTCTGAAGTCAGGAAGCCATTGGCCTTACTTCTGAATGCGATAATGTTATGTTGAAAATATTAGTGATTGACCGATGCCACTTTACCCGTACGGGAATAGAGGCCTGGCTTAATCATTCTGGTGTGTTTAATGGTTCGTTCCTGGTGTCCGGGTTAAATAATCTTTTGCTGGCAAAAGAACATATTCTGCAGTGGAAACCTCATTTGATCATCGCTGATTTATATAGTTTTCTTAACGATTCTCAGCCATTTCAGCCCATTGCGCCCTTCTTTATGGCCTGTGGGATGGCTCCGCTGATCTTGCTGCAATCAGGCGGCGAATACCGTGCTTCGGCGTTCAGCTCACGATATTCTGTCCATACTGTGTTATCAAAAACAGCCACGCTGTATGCGCTCTCAAAAACGATTCACGCGGCGTTACGCGTGAGACCGCTTTTAGACACGCCCAAAACGGCGACATCACTGCTGACGCCACAGGAAGAGAAAGTGCTGACGATGTGGATGGAAGGCGCGGGAAATAACGCGATTGCCAGTGCGCTCGGGATTCATGGCAAAACGGTTTATACCTACAAACGCAATATTCGCATGAAACTGCACATGGATAATCGCTATTCGCCGTTTTTATCATTGCCAGAACGGTAAGATTAACGGCACGACACGCACAGCGGTCGTACCGTTCATGATTAATCCTGAGCTTTTGCCGCAGCGCCCGAGATAGCCTGGCCACCCTCGGAAATATCCTGACCAACGCCGCGCGTCGTATTACAGGCGGTTAATACAGAGGAAAGTACCAGAACAGAAAAGATTGCTGCAATTGTCTTCTTAACCATAGCGTCTTCCTTTTTAGCCAATGTTGTACGTATTGCTACTTAATCATAGACAACATCCCGTAACTTGGCGGGAAACAGACAGTTTTTAAGACGATGCGAAAAGACTAGCTGGCAGCGTGGGAGATGGAATTGCCGAGATGTTTGATATCTTCGCCAAAGCCACGTGCGGTATTACACCCCGTCAACAGGGTTGCGGTCAGTAAGACGAGTGTTACAAGACTGAGAAGACGTTTCATCATTCCTGCCCTGGAAAATGTATGGCGCAGCAAACGCTGCACCATGAGATCAAGTAAGGCGTATTACTTCACGCGGGATACGTATTCACCAGAACGGGTATCCACTTTGATCACTTCGCCGATCTGAACGAACAGCGGAACTTTAACCACTGCGCCAGTAGACAGCGTTGCCGGTTTGCCGCCAGTACCTGCGGTATCGCCTTTCAGGCCTGGGTCAGTTTCAATGATTTCCAGTTCAACAAAGTTCGGCGGGGTCACGGAGATAGGCTGGCCGTTCCACAGAGTCACGATGCACTCAGCCTGATCCAGCAGCCACTTAGCGCTGTCACCTACCGCTTTCTCGTCAGCAGCCAGCTGTTCGAAAGTGGAGTTATTCATGAAATGGTAGAACTCACCGTCGTTGTACAGGTAAGTCAGGTTCATATCTACAACGTCTGCGCCTTCTGCAGAGTCGGTGGATTTGAAGGTTTTCTCTACGCGAGTACCGGTCAGCAGACGACGCAGCTTAACGCGCGCAAAAGCCTGGCCTTTGCCCGGTTTTACGAATTCACTGGCTTCAACTGCATAAGGTTCGCCGTCCATCATGATTTTAAGACCGGCACGAAAATCGTTGCTATAGTAAGTCGCCATAAGGCCCTCTGAATTTGTTAATTGGTAGCTTAGCCACAAAATGGCGCATATTGTAACCCTAAACACCCCATCCAGAGAAGATTGGTTAGTGCAACTTGCAGATGTTATAACCGATCCGGATGAACTGTTGCGTCTTTTAAATGTAGACGCTGATGAAAACTTGCTTGCAGGTCGCGAGGCAAAACGTCTTTTTGCCTTGCGGGTTCCCCGTGCTTTTGTGGCGCGGATGGAAAAAGGCAATCCTGATGATCCGCTTTTACGCCAGGTACTCACCTCGCGTGACGAATTTGTCGCAGCGCCGGGTTTCTCAACCGATCCGCTGGAAGAACAGCACAGCGTTGTGCCCGGATTGCTGCACAAATACCGCAACCGGGCGCTATTGCTGGTAAAAGGCGGCTGTGCGGTAAACTGTCGCTACTGTTTTCGCCGCCACTTCCCGTATGCGGAAAACCAGGGCAATAAACGAAACTGGCAGGTGGCTCTGGATTACATCGCTGCGCATTCGGAGCTGGATGAAATCATCTTCTCCGGCGGCGATCCGCTGATGGCCAAAGACCACGAACTGGACTGGCTGCTCACGCAACTGGAAGCGATACCGCACATTAAACGTCTGCGTATTCATAGCCGTTTGCCTATTGTGATCCCTGCGCGGATCACAGAAGACCTCGTCGCCCGTTTTGCACAATCCACCCTGCAAATTTTGCTGGTCAACCATATAAACCATGCGCAGGAGATTGGCGACGATTTCCGCCAGGCGATGCGTAAGCTAAAAATGGCAGGCGTCACGCTGCTGAATCAGAGCGTGCTGCTGCGCGATATCAACGATAACGCGCAAACGCTGGCGAATCTCAGCAACGCTTTGTTTGATGCAGGTGTGATGCCCTACTATCTGCACGTTCTGGATAAGGTTCAGGGCGCGGCCCATTTTCTGGTCAGCGACGACGAAGCCCGCGCCATTATGCGTGAATTGCTGACGCTGGTTTCCGGCTATATGGTGCCGAAACTGGCACGAGAAATTGGCGGTGAACCGAGTAAAACGCCGTTAGATTTGCAGTTAAGGCAGCGATAGTCCCTCTCTTTTGACCCTGCGCGAAGCGCTTCGCGCAGGTTTCAAGTCCGGATACCGACTCTCACGAAACAAAGCCGGGTGTTATTTTAGCCCCCGATTATTTCGGACAGAACAAACCTATCCAGAGAGAACCATCATGGCCTTAACACTCACCGGCATTAACACTGGCGTCATTCGAAACGGCAATCAGTTCCAGGCGCTGGCGCTTAACCTCAAGCATGAGCAGAACGACACCTCGCTGATTTTTATTCCAGCGCTACAACTGCGCGATCTGTATCTCTGCTTTGAGCATCGTCTGTCTTTGCAAAACCAGCGCAATGCCAAAGAGAAAGCGGCGTTCAAAAAAAGCCAGGATGCCGCCACGCAGGCAATGCTCAACCATATTCCGCCACTGACCCAAAAACAGCTACTGGAAGCCGATATCCGCCTGCGGGTCGAGAAACTGGAGCCCCGCGCCGGTCACGCCGGAGGATTTCAGTTGGCGTTTTCACTGCAGGGCGGCCATTCACTGATCCTCCAGCTTGAAGACGCGCAGCTTGCGCTCATCATCCGCGCCATTTCTCACGCCATTAATAACGCCGGCATGCATAAGCTATCGCTAAGGATCTCCTCACTACTGGATTTTCTGCCCATGTACGATGCCGATATTAAAAACAACGGTGAGATGGTGTATGACAACTATCCCCATCCGGCGTGGAAAATAACGCTGTTTACGCATTATCTGGCGCTGGTTTACCACTATACCGACAGCAATGGACAAGATTGCGCCTGCGGCACCATCGTGAAATCCCGAATTCGGGGGGAAATGAAAGAGACCGCGGCAATGGCCCGGCGCTTACTGGCGTTCAGCCCACGGCTGAAAAAGCTGGAAGGAAAACCTTGTCGTATTACCGTGGCGACCATCGCATCCGGTGCGGGTCACTTTCCACGAGAGCGTTGCCTGAAAGCACTGCATCAGCTTTATCAGACAACATTGGCCACAACGGCAGAATAACAAAACGCCCTCAGGTTTCCGGAGGGCGCTTTCAACACTGAATAAATCAGTTCGGGCACTTATAAACCTGACCGTTCATTTCACTGGCGGTCGGAACAAAGCTGGATAACATGCCCTGAGATGGGCTGCTCACGCCATAAATCACGTTGCCACCCATTGCTGCCGCCTGATTACGCAGGTCGTTTGCGGCGCCTCGCATTGAGCCGCCCTCTTCGCCATGCTGACCAGACAGCCAGTTACTTTGCTTACCGGTCGCCGTGCCAACCAACTGGCACTCAGCACCTGGCTTGTCTTCTACGAAGCGTACGCTTTGACCGGCGGCGCTCAGTTCGTTGCTGGAGCTACAACCCGCCATCAGTAGCGTGGCACCGACGATCCCTGCTAAATATTTCACGTGCATGTTATTCCCCGTAATCAATGAGCTGGACGTAGATCGTCCGTGTGAGAATCTTATACTAAAAACATGACGAAAAGAAAAACCCCCGGGCATTTCTGCCCAGGGGTTTCTTGATGCTATGGGGTATAGCGCACGATTACATCATGCCGCCCATACCGCCCATGCCACCCATACCACCAGCAGCGCCTAAGTCAGCACCATCGCCTTTCGGCAGATCGGTAACCATGCACTCGGTGGTGATCATCAGGCCAGCAACAGAAGCGGCGTACTGCAGAGCAGAACGGGTCACTTTGGTTGGATCCAGGATACCCATGTCGATCATGTTGCCGTACTCTTCAGTTGCAGCGTTGTAACCGTAGTTACCGTCGCCCGCTTTCACGGTGTTAGCCACAACAGACGGTTCTTCACCGCAGTTCAGCACGATCTGACGCAGCGGGGATTCCATTGCGCGCAGCGCAACTTTGATACCCACGTTCTGGTCTTCGTTCTGACCACGCAGATCGCCCAGTTTGGAAGCTACGCGAATCAGCGCAACACCACCACCAGCAACCACGCCTTCTTCTACCGCAGCACGGGTCGCGTGCAGGGCATCTTCAACGCGTGCTTTCTTCTCTTTCATTTCAACTTCGGTCGCAGCACCGACTTTGATAACGGCAACGCCGCCTGCCAGTTTCGCTACGCGCTCCTGCAGTTTTTCACGATCGTAGTCAGACGTTGCTTCTTCGATCTGCTGGCGAATCTGAGTCACTCGACCCTGAATTGCGTCTTCGTCACCCACGCCATCAATGATGGTGGTGGTGTCTTTGTTGATCACAACGCGTTTTGCCTGACCCAGATCTTCCAGGGTCGCTTTTTCCAGTTCCATACCGATCTCTTCAGAGATTACGGTACCGCCGGTCAGAGTCGCGATGTCCTGCAGCATTGCTTTACGACGGTCGCCGAAGCCCGGTGCTTTAACAGCAGCCACTTTCACGATGCCGCGCATGGTGTTAACCACCAGCGTTGCCAGTGCTTCGCCTTCAACATCTTCAGCGATGATCAGCAGCGGTTTGCCTGCTTTAGCAACGGCTTCCAGAACCGGCAGCATTTCGCGGATGTTGGAGATTTTCTTGTCAGCCAGCAGGATGAACGGGCTTTCCAGTTCTACTGCGCCAGTTTCCGGCTTGTTGATGAAGTAAGGAGACAGGTAGCCACGGTCAAACTGCATACCTTCAACCACGTCCAGTTCGTCCTGCAGACCGGTACCGTCTTCAACGGTGATCACGCCTTCTTTACCGACTTTGTCCATCGCTTCAGCGATCAGTTTACCTACGGTTTCGTCGGAGTTAGCGGAGATAGTACCAACCTGAGCGATAGCTTTAGAGTCAGAGCACGGTACAGACAGTGCTTTCAGCTCTTCAACCGCAGCAGCGACAGCTTTGTCGATACCACGTTTCAGATCCATCGGGTTCATGCCCGCAGCAACAGCTTTCAGGCCTTCAGTGATGATGGACTGAGCCAGTACGGTCGCGGTGGTGGTACCGTCACCTGCAGCGTCGTTCGCTTTAGAGGCAACTTCTTTCACCATCTGCGCGCCCATGTTTTCGAACTTGTCTTCCAGTTCGATTTCACGTGCTACGGAAACACCATCTTTAGTGATGGTCGGTGCACCGAAAGATTTATCCAGAACCACGTTACGGCCTTTCGGACCGAGGGTAACTTTCACTGCATCTGCCAGTACGTTTACGCCGCGCAGCATTTTCACACGAGCGTCGTTACCGAATTTTACGTCTTTAGCTGCCATTATCTCTTTTCCTTAAATTCGTATGTTCAGTGTCGTTCGCGGATTACGCTTCAACAATTGCCAGAATGTCGCTTTCGGACATGATCAGCACTTCCTGGTTGTCGATCTTCTCGGACTTCACGCCGTAGCCATCGTTGAAAATAACGATGTCGCCGACTTTCACGTCCAGCGGCTGCACACTACCGTTTTCCAGGATGCGGCCCTTACCGACAGCGATGATTTCGCCACGAGTTGATTTACCTGCTGCAGAACCGGTCAGAACGATGCCGCCAGCTGATTTGGATTCAACTTCTTTACGTTTGACGATCACACGATCATGTAACGGACGAATACTCATTGATAGCTCTCCTTTGAGAAAGTCTTTATCAGTTATGGGTGACGCCGGCCCGTAAACGGATTTCCCGGCTAGTGACCAGAGAGATGGGGATGGGGTTATACCCCTTCAAGGGGGAAACTAAAAAAAAATTCTTATCAGGAGAAAATCCGCTCAAAACACCAACCCACCTCACATTTCGCACCAATTTCAGGGCCGCGGTCATCAGCAAATCTGATTGTGATACCATCAAAAATCTGTGCAGTTGCCTGAATTTTAGGCGTAACCGGATAACCATTACATGAGCGGACTAAAACAAGAGCTGGGACTGGCTCAGGGGATTGGCCTGTTATCGACATCGTTGTTAGGCACGGGTGTCTTTGCCGTTCCTGCACTGGCCGCCCTTGTCGCGGGGAATAACAGCCTGTGGGCGTGGCCGATACTCATCGTGTTAGTTTTTCCGGTGGCCATCGTGTTCGCGATACTTGGCCGTCATTACCCCAGCGCCGGAGGCGTGGCGCATTTTGTTGGCATGGCGTTTGGGGATCATATGGAGCGGGTGACCGGCTGGTTGTTTTTGTCGGTCATTCCCGTCGGTTTACCCGCCGCGCTGCATATTGCCGCAGGTTTCGGCCAGGCGATGTTTGGCTGGCACGGTGGACAATTACTGTTGGCGGAACTGGGGACGCTTGTCCTGGTGTGGTACATCGGCTCTCGCGGCGCCAGCTCAAGCGCGAACCTGCAAACCATCATCGCGGGTCTGATTGTGGCGCTGATTGTCGCCATCTGGTGGGCTGGCGAACTGCAACCCGCTGAAATCCCCTTCCCGGCGCCAGGCGATATCGACATGTCGGGGCTGTTCTCTGCGCTGTCGGTGATGTTCTGGTGCTTCGTCGGTCTTGAAGCCTTTGCGCATCTGGCATCCGAATTCAAAAAACCTGAGCGAGACTTTCCGCGCGCCCTGATGATTGGCCTGCTGCTGGCGGGTTCCGTTTACTGGGCGTGTACGGTGGTGGTGCTGCATTTTGGCGCTTACGGCGAGCAGATGGCGGCGGCGGCTTCGCTGCCTGAAATTGTCGTGCGGTTGTTTGGCGTCCAGGCGTTGTGGGTTGCCTGCGTTATTGGCTATCTGGCCTGTTTTGCCAGTCTGAATATTTATATTCAAAGTTTTGCCCGCCTGGTCTGGTCGCAAGCACGATACAAACCAGACCATTATCTGGCACGCCTCTCCTCCCGCCAGATCCCGCACAATGCGCTGAATGCCGTGCTGGTATGTTGCGTTATCAGCACCTTGTGTATTTACGCGCTCGACATCAACCTCAATGCGCTGATTGTCTACGCTAATGGCATTTTTATTATGATCTATCTGCTGTGCATGCTGGCAGGGTGCCGTTTACTGAAAGGACGCTATCGCGCATTGGCGGTCATTGGCGGGGTGTTGTGCCTGCTTTTACTGGCGATGGTCGGCTGGAAAAGCCTGTACGCCATTATTATGCTGGCGGTGCTATGGCTATTTTTACCCAGGCGAAAAGGGCTTGAAAACCCTTTATAGGCCGGATAAGCACTGCGCCATCCGACCTGGATGCCGAATGACGCTAAACTTACCGGGCCTACTATACTCTTTAATCGCGGCGATCGTCTTTATGATCGAGACGGTCGCGCTCTTCGTCCTTGCGCTGAAACTCGCCGTCAAACGTATCTCCACCGCCAGTTCCGGCGCTAAAACCGCCGCCCGGCATCCGGGAGAAACGCAGGTGCGGCAGCAGTTTCATCGTCAGATGTTTCTGTACCGGCGGTAATAAAAGAAGAAGGCCGAGGAAATCGGTGAAGAAACCTGGCAGAACCAGCAACAAACCCGCAATGATCAGCGATACGCTCTTGATCATCTCCGCAGCCGGGCTTTCTCCTGCCGCCATTTTCTGCTGCATCAGCAAAAAGTTTTTAAATCCTTGATTGCGCACCAGCGACATACCAACGATCGAAGAGAAGATCACCAGAATCAACGTCATCAGTACGCCCAGTACCTGGGAGACCTGGATAAAAATAGAAATCTCAATGTAAACATAGAGAAAGATGGCAACAAGTGGTATCCAGCGCAAAGGGTTCTCCTGTAGGTAACCGCCGTTTCAGCACGTCTTTTGAATGATTGTGCAATTTGCATCCAACTTATATTGAGGTGCTTAGCAAAATTTCAAGCCATTTTTGGATATATTTATGGGAGTAATCCAAAAGGGGTGATCTATCTCACAAAATAATAAATAAGGAGTAATTAGCCACACTTAAAGTGATCCAGATTACGGTAGAAATCCTGAAGCAGCATATCATCTCGGACATCAGACCGATGTAGGGGATAATCGTCGGTCAGGAAACATTCGAAACCACATATATCCTGTGTGTTTAATGTAATTTTTTGGCAGCTTGAAAAAGAAGGTTCACATGTTAAACAACATTCGTATCGAAGAAGATTTGTTGGGTACCAGGGAAGTTCCAGCGGAAGCCTACTACGGTGTTCACACTCTGAGAGCGATTGAAAACTTCTACATTAGCAATAACAAAATCAGTGATATTCCTGAATTTGTTCGCGGTATGGTAATGGTGAAAAAGGCAGCGGCCCTGGCCAACAAAGAGCTGCAAACTATTCCTAAGAGTGTGGCAAATGCCATCATTGCCGCCTGTGATGAAGTTCTGAACAACGGCAAATGCATGGACCAGTTCCCGGTAGACGTTTACCAGGGCGGTGCAGGCACCTCCGTAAACATGAATACCAACGAAGTGCTGGCCAACATTGGGCTGGAACTGATGGGCCACCAGAAAGGTGAGTATCAGTACCTGAACCCGAACGACCACGTGAACAAATGTCAGTCCACCAACGACGCTTACCCGACCGGTTTCCGTATCGCGGTGTACGCATCCCTCGTTAAACTGATTGATGCTATCAACCAGTTGCGCGAAGGCTTTGAGCGTAAAGCGGAAGAATTCCAGGGTATCCTGAAAATGGGTCGTACCCAGCTGCAAGATGCTGTGCCGATGACCCTGGGTCAGGAATTCCGTGCTTTCAGCGTACTGCTGAAAGAAGAAGTGAAAAACATTGGCCATACCGCAGAACTGTTGCTGGAAGTTAACCTCGGCGCAACAGCAATCGGTACAGGTCTGAATACCCCTAAAGAGTACTCTCCTTTAGCGGTACAGAAACTGGCAGAAGTTACTGGCTTCGCCTGTGTACCAGCAGAAGACCTGATTGAAGCGACCTCTGACTGCGGCGCTTATGTTATGGTCCACAGCGCACTGAAACGTCTGGCTGTGAAGATGTCCAAAATCTGTAACGACCTGCGTTTGCTCTCTTCTGGCCCACGTGCCGGTCTGAACGAGATCAACCTGCCGGAACTGCAGGCGGGCTCTTCCATCATGCCAGCTAAAGTGAACCCGGTTATTCCAGAAGTGGTTAACCAGGTATGCTTTAAAGTCATTGGTAACGACATCACCGTTACTATGGCGTCCGAAGCGGGTCAGCTGCAGCTGAACGTAATGGAGCCGGTTATTGGTCAGGCAATGTTTGAATCTATCCATATCCTGAGCAACGCCTGCTACAACCTGCTGGAAAAATGCATTGACGGTATCACTGCTAATAAAGAAGTCTGTGAAGCGTTCGTTTACAACTCAATCGGTATTGTCACTTACCTCAACCCGTTCATCGGCCACCACAACGGCGACATCGTTGGGAAAATCTGTGCTGAAACCGGTAAGAGTGTACGTGAAGTCGTACTGGAGCGCGGTCTGTTGACTGAAGCTGAGCTGGACGATATTTTCTCTGCACAGAACCTGATGCACCCTGCTTATAAAGCAAAACGTTATACTGATGAAAGTGAACAGTAATCGTACAGGGTAGTACCATAAGAGGCACGTCAGATGACGTGCCTTTTTTCTTATTAGAAGTTACTTAAAAACAACAATTTAATATCAACTTGTTAAACAACAAGGAAGGCTAATATGATAGTTGTAGAACTTATCATCGTTTTGCTGGCAATCTTTTTGGGCGCCAGACTTGGGGGCATTGGTATAGGATTTGCAGGTGGGCTTGGCGTTTTGGTTCTTGCAGCCATAGGCGTTAAGCCCGGTAATATCCCGTTCGATGTTATTTCCATCATCATGGCGGTTATCGCTGCCATCTCTGCCATGCAGGTCGCAGGCGGTCTGGACTATCTGGTTCACCAGACAGAAAAACTGCTGCGTAAAAACCCGAAATACATCACGATCCTCGCTCCGATCGTGACGTATTTCCTGACTATTTTTGCAGGTACAGGCAACATCTCTCTGGCAACTCTGCCAGTTATCGCTGAAGTGGCGAAGGAACAAGGGATCAAACCTTGCCGTCCGCTCTCCACGGCGGTGGTTTCTGCACAGATAGCCATTACCGCGTCGCCAATCTCTGCGGCGGTGGTATACATGTCTTCCGTTATGGAAGGTCATGGCATCAGCTACATTCACCTGCTGTCCGTGGTCATTCCGTCCACCCTGCTGGCGGTGCTGGTGATGTCCTTCCTGGTCACCATGCTGTTTAACTCTAAACTTTCTGACGATCCGGTATACCGTAAGCGTCTGGAAGAAGGTTTGGTTGAACTGCGCGGCGAGAAGCAAGTTGAAATCAAAGCAGGTGCGCAAAAATCTGTTTGGTTGTTCCTGTTGGGCGTAGTCTGTGTTGTGGCTTATGCCATCATCAACAGCCCGAGCCTCGGCCTGGTCGCTAAACCGCTGATGAACACCACCAACGCAATTCTGATCATCATGCTGAGCGTCGCGACGCTGACCACCATCCTTTGCCGTGTTGAAACTGACTCCATCCTGAACTCCAGCACCTTCAAAGCAGGGATGAGCGCCTGTATTTGTATCCTGGGCGTGGCATGGCTGGGCGACACCTTCGTTTCTGCCAACATCGATTGGATCAAAGAGACTGCAGGTAGCGTAATTCAGGGTCATCCGTGGCTGCTGGCGGTAATCTTCTTCTTTGCTTCTGCACTGCTGTACTCTCAGGCTGCAACGGCTAAGGCACTGATGCCGATGGCGCTGGCGCTGAACGTTTCTCCGCTGACTGCTGTGGCTTCTTTCGCAGCCGTTTCCGGTCTGTTCATTCTGCCAACCTACCCGACACTGGTTGCGGCGGTTCAGATGGATGACACCGGTACAACCCGTATCGGTAAGTTAGTCTTTAACCATCCGTTCTTCATCCCAGGTACGCTGGGCGTTGTCCTTGCTGTTTGCTTCGGCTTCCTGCTGGGCAGCTTCATGCTGTAAGTGTTACCCGCGGGGCGTTTATACGCCCCGCACCCCTTTCCCCGCTTTGACTAACATCCTTCCCTCGTCCGATGTATAGTGACCACTCTCTTGCTGGTCATTCTGTCCTTTCGAGGTGTTTATGCTTGATGTTAACAGTCAGGATATGTCCATCCCCGATGCCGTTGTGGTGCTTTGTACTGCACCGGATGAAGCAACAGCCCAGGACCTGGCAGCCAAAGTGCTGGCAGAAAAACTGGCGGCATGCGCTACGCTCATCCCGGGCGCCACTTCCCTGTATTACTGGGAAGGGAAACTGGAGCAGGAATACGAAGTGCAGATGATCTTCAAATCCTCGGTTTTGCACCAGCAAGCGCTTCTTGATTGCCTGAAGTCTCACCACCCCTATCAAACACCCGAACTTCTGGTTTTACCCGTTACTCATGGAGATAGTGATTACCTCTCATGGCTCAACGCATCCTTACGCTGATCCTGCTGCTGTGCAGCACATCCGTCTTCGCCGGATTATTTGACGCGCCTGGTCGCTCGCAATTTGTGCCTGCCGACCAGGCTTTTAGCTTTGATTTTCAGCAGAATCAGCATGACCTTAATCTTTCATGGCAAGTGAAAGAAGGCTATTACCTTTATCGCAAGCAAATCACTATCACGCCGTCTCAGGCAGAGATTGCCGCGGTACAGCTCCCGGCGGGCGTCTGGCACGAAGATGAATTTTATGGCAAAAGCGAAATCTATCGCCAGCGATTGACTATCCCGGTGACGGTCAACCAGGCCGCGTCTGGGGCGACATTAACCGTCGTCTATCAGGGATGCGCTGACGCCGGTTTCTGCTACCCGCCAGAGACGAAAACCGTGCCGCTAAGCCCGGTGATTGCCAGTGCAGATGTGCAACCGGCGCGCCCCCCTTCAGCAACGCAAGCAGAAAACGCACCGCAACCCGACAGCCAACTGCCCTTTTCTGCATTGTGGGCGTTGCTGATCGGGATTGGCATTGCCTTCACGCCATGCGTTCTGCCGATGTACCCGCTCATTTCCGGTATCGTGTTGGGCGGCAAACAGCGCCTCTCAACCGGACGCGCCCTGCTGCTGACCTTTATCTACGTTCAGGGGATGGCGCTGACCTACACCGCGCTTGGCCTGGTCGTCGCGGCTGCCGGATTACAGTTTCAGGCGGCGTTGCAGCATCCGTATGTATTGATTGGCCTGGCGGTGGTGTTTACCCTGCTGGCGCTGTCGATGTTTGGCCTGTTCACGCTACAGCTCCCCTCTTCGCTGCAAACGCGCCTCACGCTGATGAGTAATCGTCAGCAGGGTGGATCGCCTGGCGGCGTGTTTGCGATGGGGGCGATTGCCGGGCTGATCTGCTCGCCGTGTACCACCGCGCCGCTAAGCGCTATTTTGCTGTATATCGCCCAGAGCGGAGACATGTGGTTCGGTGGCGGGACGCTGTATCTCTACGCGCTGGGGATGGGGTTACCGCTGATTCTGGTCACCGTCTTCGGCAACCGCCTGCTGCCCAAAAGCGGCCCGTGGATGGAACATGTCAAAACGGCCTTTGGGTTTGTTATCCTCGCGCTACCCGTCTTTTTGCTCGAACGTATCATCGGTGACGCATGGGGCCTGCGTTTGTGGGCATTACTGGGCGTTGCCTTCTTTGGCTGGGCATTTATCACTAGCCTGCAGGCAAAACGGCGCTGGATGCGCATGGTACAGATTGTCCTGCTGGCCGCAGCGTTAGTCAGCGTGCGTCCGTTGCAGGACTGGGCGTTCGGTAACGCAACGGCACAAACGCAGGCGCATCTGAACTTTACGCCAGTCACCTCGGTCGATGACTTAACGCAGGCGCTGGCGCGCGCCAAAGGCAAACCCGTGATGCTTGATCTGTATGCCGACTGGTGCGTCGCCTGTAAAGAATTTGAGAAATATACCTTCAGCAATCCGCAGGTACAGCAGGCATTGGGCGATACGGTGCTGTTACAGGCCAATGTCACCGCCAACAACGCACAGGATGTGGCCTTACTGAAGCACCTCCATGTGCTGGGATTGCCCACCATTTTGTTCTTTGATGCACAGGGGCATGAACACCCAGAAGCACGGGTGACGGGCTTTATGGATGCGGCGACCTTTAGCGCACATTTGCGCGATCGGCAACCGTGAGCGACACTTGCAAAAGGAAAAACAGAGGAAAATACCGTGCAACGTGAAGATGTCCTGGGAGAAGCCCTAAAATTACTTGAGACTCAAGGGATAGCAACGACCACACTGGAGATGGTCGCCGAAAGCGTTGATTATCCGCTCGACGAATTACAACGTTTTTGGCCGGATAAAGAGGCGATTCTCTATGATGCGTTACGTCATCTGAGTCATCAGATAGAGACCTGGCGCCGTCAGCTTATACTGGATGAAACACTGAGTGCAGAGCAAAAGCTCCTGGCGCGCTACAGTGCCTTGTCAGAATGTATGATTAATCACCGCTATCCGGGCTGCCTGTTTATCGCCGCCTGCACGTTTTATCCTGATCCCACCCACCCCATTCACCAACTGGCGGATCAACAAAAACGGGCTGCGCACGATTTTACCCATGAGTTGCTGACCACGCTGGAAATTGACGATCCGGCCATGGTCGCCCGGCAGATGGAGTTGGTGCTGGAGGGGTGTCTCAGCCGTATGCTGGTGAACCGTAGCCAGGCCGATGTCGATACTGCGCATCGCCTGGCAGAAGATATCCTGCGGTTTGCTCAGTGCCGTAAGGCGGGCGCACTGACCTGATCCACCTATCGCTCCCCTACTGATGCGCATATAATTTCAGCAATACTGATACATAAAGGGAATTATATGCGCCGTCTCCCCCTCATTGCGGCAGCGGGATTGTTTTCAATCCCACTGTTTGCCGCACCGTTAACCGGCTTTTCGTTTGACCACAAAGACTGGGAACTCTCCTGCGACAATACCGGCACCTGCCGTGCCGCAGGTTACGGCGTCAATACCGGAGAAATCAGTGTCTTGCTGACCCGTCAGGCAGGCCCTGGGCAGCAGGCCACCGGACTGGCGACCTTCGCACAAACCCAAAATGATATCCCTGCCGATGCCAGCGTGAGTATGTTCATTGATGGACAATCGCAGGGAACACTCACGGCCAAAGACAAAGAGCATTTTCGTTTCAACAACGCGCAAATCACCGCCCTGCTTCAGGCGCTGATTCAGGACAAAAAAATTGAGATTGCGCTAAATGGGCAGCGCAAAACGCTCTCCAGCGCAGGCGCCAATGCCGTGTTGCTTAAAATGGATGAATTCCAGAAGCGTATAGGAACTCAGAGTGCTCTGCTGCGTAAAGGCAAGGCCAGTGATGAAAACGTACTGGCGGCAGTCCCGGCGCCTGTCATTATTGCCGCGCCCGTAACGCCCTCAGCACCAGCAACGCCACTCACTGCAAATCAACGCACGGTATTAGAGAAAAAACTCACCAATGACTGCGATGACTGGGATAACGAGAATATCCCTGCCAAAGACCGCCAGTTAACGCTCACCGCCATTGATCAATCGCATACCCTGATCCAGGGGCTCTGCTGGCGCGCCGCGTATAACGAAGGCTATGCCATGTGGGTGGTGGACAGCGCACTGACCCGCGACCCGCAGCTCATCACGACCGATGCCACCAACTATGCCGATGGCGTGATTACGTTCTTCAATAAAGGTCGCGGTATCGCCGACTGCGTTAGCGGAGAAGAGTGGGTGTGGGACGGCAAAACATTTGTGCGTAGCCTGAAATACACCACTGGCGATTGCCGGGAAATCGTCCTCGGCGGCACCTGGATGCTACCCACCTTTGTTAGCCGGGTTGAAGCAACGCAAAAATCCAGTGAGCATGACAACGCGCGGTAATTTTAAGCAAAATAATCCTATCCGCGACAAAATCGCCGCAAAGATAAGCAATCAGACAACAAAAAGAGAAATCTGGTTGACGGGGGGTACAGATTACGGTTTAATGCGCCCCGTTGCCCGGATAGCTCAGTCGGTAGAGCAGGGGATTGAAAATCCCCGTGTCCTTGGTTCGATTCCGAGTCCGGGCACCACTATTTAAAGAACCCAGCCTATGGCTGGGTTTTTGCTTTTTAGCGTTCCGGTAGATTACGGATCGTTCTGAACACAAATTCTCCTGCTTCCCCCTGAACCGCACCCGAGCACTTTCTCTTAGCAACACCCCTCTCCTCCGGTCACTGTGCCCCGCTCTGCTGACTTTCAGGCAGGGAGTATCACGGCTTGTCTGCGGTTTCTTTTTTTGCCTTCTCTGTGGCCTTGTCGGTCTGTTTCGGGGTGACGTCACTGAGTGAGTCCTCTGCGTCTTTCTCTTTACGCGCAACTTCGTCCATGATGAGTCGGTAGGCGATGTAGTACTTGTAGATGTTACTCACATAGGTGACGGTTTCTGCACCGATCTGCTCAGCGGCCATATATTCCACGTTGCCAAACCAGACATCAGGGTCAAAGCCCCGCGTCTTTGTTTCGGCGCGTAGCCGGGCAATGCGAGCCGCCCCCGCGTTGTAGGAGGCGAACGAGAAGAGCGCCTTATCAAGCTGGGTCATCGGCTCATCACCGTAGTAATTGTCTATCATCCAGCGCATGTATTTCACCCCAGCATGAATGTTGGGATCCAGCTTACGGATGTCGCCCACTTTCATTTCCTTGCCCGTACGCGGCATCACCTGCATCACGCCGATGGCCCCCACGTGGCTACGGGCGGACTGATTGAGCCGCGATTCCTGATAACCCTGCGCGGCCATTAGCAGCCAGTCCACGTCATAGCGTTCGCCGTACTTTCTGAATAAATCCACCATCTTCAGCAGCTTACGACGCTCTTTCTGGGCTGCAGCGCTTTTGACATACTTTGCGCTCTTCAGGTAACGGAACAACAGGATGTTACCCAGTTTGCTGCCCTCGCCATTTTCCTTAACGAAATCATTCAGCAACGCGAGAAGTTCCGGGCTATTTTTGCGTACAGCCCACGCGATATTAGCATCGCCGCGCAACACGATATCTTCGTGTATCTGAATTTTTGGAAACACCTGTTTCCAAAACTCAGCTTTATGCCGATCGACGACGATCAGCGGAATGAGCCCGGCATTCAGCATCTCGATAAGATCTTCATCCTCAAGTGATTCAGGGGCTTCCTCAAGAATAACGGGGGGACGTGAGGCTTTAGCAAAGCGTGCATTAAGCGCCTTCAGGCTCTCGTAATAACTGGATGAGGGACGCACAAACACCGTCTTGCCCGAGAGTTGTTCCAGTGTCTCTACCTTAGGGGAGTTGGGCCCCGAGAGCAGCAGTTCTTTGACATTGATATACAAGGGGATGGTGAAATCCACGAGTTTCTGACGATCCGGGGTAATCGTCAGATTCGCAGCGGCGATATCTCCCCGCCCCTCGTTAAGGGCCATAAACAACTGATCGCGCGCCACCGGTACGAAGATAATACGTACTTTGAGGTGGCGTTGTTTTAGCTTGTCCTCCTCCAGTAACCTGGCGTTGAGTTCGCGTTCAAACGCCATAAACACATCATGGGTAACGCCGCGCTGGGTTCCCTTGTTGATGAAGAAAAATGTCTTGCTGTAGGTCGTCAGTACCCGGATCACCCGGCGATCGAGCATCCCTGGCAGATCCCCCACCCAGGGTTGCAGCAGCTCATCCATATTGACTTCGAGCACCTCTCGCTCCTCCTGCTGAGGCTGATCACGTTCAGCAGAATCAGCGTGAGACTGGCCTTGCTCAGCAGTGACAGCAGGGGGCTGATTTTGCTCAGCAGAAGCAGCATACACGGGGGCAACAAGCAGCAGTGCGGCAATAAGGGCAATGAAAAATCGGTGAAACGAGAGGGCATTCATGGCGAGAGACTCCGCATGGCGCATCCTTTCATTTTAGCCAACGCAGGAACTCTCTGGTGTATATCTGGTGCACTTCAACAGTATTCAGAAACGGCGCTACGTCAGTGAGGACGGGTTTAAAAACCCAAATCTTGCGCCGCCCGGCAGAAATCATTGTCCTGACTTGCATTTTTATACCTTGTGCACTGCACTCAAATTCAGGAGACAATCGACAACGCCGGGTGAGAATGATGGGGATCAGCGACGCAGCGTGGGAGGGAACGTATCGGGTTCCGGGAGTCATAAACCGTACCCGCTGTCATGGCACTCTCCTGAATACACAAGGAATGTCCTTGTGAGCCTCGCCATTGAATTTGTCGGTATCTGCAAAGCATTTGGCCCGGTGCGCGTGTTGCATGGGGTGAGTTTTACGCTGGCGCCGGGAAAAATATATGGCCTGCTGGGGGAAAACGGAGCCGGTAAATCAACCCTGATGAAAATTCTCGCCGGTTACGAGCAGGCCAGCGAAGGTGAAGTGCGTATTGACGGCACCGCCCGTCATTTTCGTTCTTCCCGTGAGGCCGAACAAGCCGGTGTGGTGCTGATCCATCAGGAATTCAATCTTGCCGAGCACCTCACGATTGCCCAAAATATTTTCCTCGGCCATGAATATAAACGAGGCTGGCTGCTGGATGAGCGCGCCATGGAACAGGCGAGCGCGCGCTGTCTTGCCGACGTCGGTCTCAGGATCTCCCCAAATACGCTGGTACGGCGGCTGATCGTCGCAGAGAAGCAACTGGTCGAGATAGCCAAAGCGTTATCACGCCAGGCACGTTTGTTAATCATGGACGAACCCACCGCCACGCTGACGCCCGCGGAAACAGAGCGATTATTCGCGCTGATCGGCAAGCTTAAAGAAGATGGGGTCACCATCATCTATATTTCTCACAAACTGGATGAGGTCAAATACCTCACCGATGAGGTCGTCGTGATGCGCGATGGCCGCTTCGTTACCCGCGCAGCCACCGCCGATCTCACGCGCCAGCAGATGGCAAACCTGATGGTTGGACGTGATATGTCCGACATGTTTCCGCCGAAGCGTTCACCTGCCAGAGAAGCGCCCGTTGCCCTGGCCGTCGAGGGGTTGTCCGTTCCCGGCTGGATCGACGAGCTCAGCTTTAACGTACGCGAGGGTGAAATCCTCGGCTTCGCCGGTCTGGTCGGTGCCGGACGCACTGAGGCTTTTGAAGCCATCGTGGGGCTGCGACCGCGCAGTGCCGGTACGCTGACGCTGGGGGGAAAAAAAGTTCGCCCCGATAACCCACGCGACGCCATGCGTCATGGCCTCACCTATATGCCGGAAGATCGCAAAGGTAAGGGCTTGCATATCAATCTGGGATTGAGCGAAAACCTGACGCTGATGACGCTGGAACGCTACGCCACACCGTTACTCAATCAGCACGCTGAGCGGGAAGCACTTGAGCAGGCGGTAACCGTCTTTGGGCTGAAAGTGGGTGATCTTAGCGCCAGGGCGCGCATGCTCTCCGGGGGAAATCAACAAAAACTGGTGCTGGCCAAATACCTGCACCCGAACCCACGCGTTATCGTGCTTGATGAGCCTACCCGCGGCGTCGATGTGGGAGCCAAAAGAGATATTTATTTTTTGATCCAACGGCTTGCCACAGAAGGACGCGCCGTTGTCGTCATCTCCAGCGAGTTGATAGAACTGATCGGTTTGTGCCATCGCGTACTGGTGTTACGTGCGGGGCGGTTGCAGGCAGAGCTTAGCGCTGAGAATCTGAACGAAGAGGAGCTAATCACCTATGCAACCGGCACACGCTGATCTTTTCGTTGTCTTCCGTCGTACCTGGTCGCATCTTTCAGGATTTGGCCCACTGATTGGGTTGATTCTGTTGTGTATCATCGGCACCCTGCTTAACCCGGATTTTGCCACCCTCGACAACCTGATGAATGTACTGACCCGCACGGCGTTTATCGGCATCATCGCGGTGGGCATGACTTTTGTCATTATGTCCGGCGGTATCGATCTTTCGGTGGGCTCCATGGCTGCCCTGATCGCTGGCTGTGTGATCCTGTTTATGAATCACTTCACCGATAATCCCCTGGCCGGCGTGGTGCTGGGGGCGTTGTTTGCTCTGGTGCTGGGCGCACTGTTTGGTTCTTTGCACGGCTTGCTGATTACCAAAGGGCAGATCGAAGCTTTTGTCGTCACCCTGGGCACCCTGGGTATCTTTCGGGCTTGCCTCACCTGGCTGGCGGATGGGGGCGCGCTCACGCTCGCTGACACTCAGGCAGATATCTACAGCCCTGTCTATTATGGCAGTTTGCTCGGCGTGCCTATCCCGGTGTGGGTGTTTGCCATCGTGGCACTGGCGGGCGGGCTGTTACTCAACCGTACCGCTTTTGGCCGCTATGCACAGGCCATCGGATCTAACGAGCAGGTCGCGCGTTATGCCGCGATCCGCGTCGATCGAATCAAGATCCTGACCTATGCGCTACTCGGTTTTTGTGTGGGGATCGCGACTCTGCTGTATGTTCCACGGCTGGGTTCCGCCACCCCGAGTACCGGCTTGTTGTGGGAGCTGGAAGCCATCGCTGCCGTGGTGGTGGGCGGAACGACCCTCAAAGGAGGGGAAGGACGCATTGTCGGTACGGTGATCGGCGCCATCCTGCTTTCCGTTATCAGTAACATTCTTAATCTCACCAGCATCATCAGCGTTTATCTCAACGCCGCCGTTCAGGGGGTGGTCATTATCATCGTCGCTTTTCTGCAACGCGGGCGCTGAGGGAGTGGTAACAGAGGAAATCCGCGGGCACGCGGGCAAACCGTTTGATTTACTGGAGATAACTCGATGAATAAAGCGCTTCGCATTATTGGTGCCAGTGTCCTTGCCTGCTCGCTCAACACCAGTTGGGCGGCAGAGAGTGTAACACTGGGTGTCTCTATTCCCACGGCCACCCACAGTTTTACCTCCGGCATCGTCTGGTGGGCCAACAAGGCCAAAGCAGATTTAGAGAAAGAACATCCCGATCTCAAGGTCATCGTGAAAACGGCCGCCAACGCCCCCGAACAGGCTAATCAATTGCAGGATCTGTTAACGGTTAACAAAATGAACACCCTGGTGATTTTCCCCTTTGAATCCGCAACGCTGACCAAGCCAGTGGCGCAGGTGAAGGATAAAGGCGTGTACGTTACGGTCGTTGACAGAGGGTTGACCGACACCAAAGCCCAGGATGCTTACGTTGCCGGTGACAATACCGCATTTGGCAAACTGCCTGCCGAATATCTGGCGAAGGTGATGGACGGAAAAGGTGAACTGGTCGCCTTGCGCGGCATTCCGACCACGCTGGATAACGAGCGTTTTGACGCCTTCACTGCCGTTATCAAACAGCACCCTGAAATGAAAATTCTTGATGCCAAATACGGCAACTGGAACCGGGATGACGCTTTCAAAGTGATGCAAGACTTCCTTACGCGCTATAAGCATATTGATGCCGTCTGGGCTGCCGATGATGATATGGCGGTAGGCGTGCTCAAGGCCATTGACCAGGCCAAACGTGATGACATCAAAATCGTGTTTGGTGGCGCGGGTGCCAAAGGGGCGGTCAAAACGTTAATGGAGGGAAGCGATCCGCGCATCCAGGCGAACGTCTCCTATTCACCCAAGTTTATCTATGATGCGATCAAACTGACCGCAGAGGCGCGTCTGCAGGGCAAGGAACTGCCTGCCAAAACCATTATTCCTTCAGTGTTGATCACCAAAGAGAACGCCAAAGATTTCTACTTCCCTGATTCACCATTCTGAGTTTGTGTACATGCGGGGGGCGGTTCCCCCGCAACACCCACTTTCACCGCATGATGAAGGAGTTGCGCATGAAAACCCTCAAAGGGCCGGCAGTCTTTCTTGCACAATTTATCGGTGACCACCCTCCCTTCGACACGTTGCAGGGGCTGGCTGGCTGGGCCTCAGGTCTGGGGTTCAACGGGGTGCAACTCCCCACCAATCATCCCCATCTGTTCGATTTGAACCTCGCGGCACACAGTCAAACCTATTGTGACGAGGTCGCCGGACAGTTGGCAGAACATGGGATCGTCATCACAGAACTTTCTACTCACTTGCAGGGACAACTGGTGGCGGTACATCCAGCCTATGATTCCCTGTTCGATCAATTCGCTGCGCCAGAGGTGCGGGGGAAACCGACCGCACGTACCGAGTGGGCGGTGAATCAACTGATGGCGGCGGCGAAGGCCTCTCAGCGACTGGGGTTAACGGCGCATGCGACCTTTAGCGGCGCCCTCGCCTGGCCTTACCTTTATCCCTGGCCCCAGCGACCAGCAGGGCTTATCGATGAAGCCTTTGCCGAACTGGCACGCCGTTGGCGTCCTGTCCTGGATGCGTTTGATGAGCAGGGTGTTGACGTTTGTTATGAGCTACACCCCGGTGAAGATTTGCACGACGGAGTGACATTCGAACGTTTTCTGGCGGCACTGGATGCGCATCCGCGCGCCAACATCCTCTATGACCCCAGTCATTTCTTACTACAACAGCTTGATTATCTGGCATTTATCGACATTTATCATCCGCGAATCAAGGCGTTTCACGTGAAAGATGCCGAGTTTCGCCCTTCCGGGCGTCAGGGTGTGTATGGGGGGTATCAGGATTGGCTGGACCGTGCAGGGCGTTTTCGCTCGCTCGGCGACGGTCAGATAGACTTTACGGCTATTTTCTCGAAGCTGACCCAGTATGATTATTCAGGCTGGGCCGTGCTGGAGTGGGAGTGTGCCCTCAAACACCCAGAGAGCGGTGCTGCTGAAGGGGCGCAGTTTATCCGCCAGCACATCATTCGGGTGGCGGAACATGCCTTCGACGACTTTGCCGACAGCCATCTCGATCCTGCTCAGTTGTTCACCTTGCTGGGACTGGGAGCGAAAACATGAATCGCCGTCTGCGCCTTGGTATGGTGGGTGGAGGGCAAGGCGCCTTTATCGGTGCCGTACACCGAATGGCCGCCCGGCTGGATGATCATTACGAACTGGTAGCGGCGGCCCTCTCAGGCGATCCCGACCGCGCGGCGGCCAGTGCGGCGGAACTGAAACTGCCGCGCAGTTACAGCGATTTTCGCGAGATGGCACGGCTGGAAGCTGCCCGTCCGGACGGCATAGAAGTCGTCGCTATCGTGACACCGAATCATCTGCATGCCCCTGTGGCAACCGCTTTTCTTGACGCGGGTATCCATGTGATTTGCGATAAACCGCTGGCGATGACGCTCGGGGAAGGACAAGCACTGGCCGCACTGGCAAAACGGCAGCAGCGACTGTTTGCCGTGACGCACACTTACAGCGGATACCCGATGGTGCGCCATGCCCGTGCCCTGGTGGCCGCCGGTGAACTTGGCGAGCTACGTTATGTGCAGGTGGAATATCTTCAGGACTGGCTGGCAGAACCGCTGGAAGCCAGCGGTCATCGGCAGGCGGCCTGGCGCACCGATCCCGCGCGGGCCGGTCAGGCTGGTTGTCTGGGAGATATTGGCACTCATGCCTGGCAGCTCGCCGCCTTTGTCAGCGGTCAGTTGCCGGAGACGCTCAGCGCCGAGCTTCACACCTTTGTCCCCGGCAGGCGGGTTGATGATCATGTTCAGGTCTGGATGCGTTATCCCAACGGCGCCCGGGGTTCTCTGGTTGCAAGTCAGGTCGCCAGTGGCGAGGAAAACCGACTGGTACTGCGTCTCTACGGCTCTCGTGCCAGTTTAGTCTTCAGTCAGGAGGAGCCGAACCAGCTTTGGTTTACCCCACTTGCGGGTCAGGCACAGCGACTGACACGGGGACGCAGCGGGAGTCCGGCGGCAACGCATGCCACCCGAGTGCCCGCAGGTCATCCGGAGGGTTATCTGGAAGCTTTCGCTCAGTTGTATACCGATGCCGCACTGCGCATTCACGCCATGCAGGCTGGAATTCCTCCCCCGCCTGAGACAGACGATCTTCCCTGTGTGGGAGAGGGAGTGAACGGTATGCGTTTTATTGATGCGGTGTTAGACAGTCACCGTGCCGGTGGTGCCTGGATACCGTTATAAATCCATACCTCACAGAAATGAGAGCGTCTGGACAGACGGTTTTCAACCATAGTGAGCTTGTGTTAGGGAAGAATGCGTTTGTATCGTGCCTGATGGCGCTGCGCTTATCAGGCCTACAGGTAGCCATCAGGCATTTTCCGCAAACCGCAGACGCAAAAAAGCCCATCCGTCAGGATGGGCTTCTTCGTTTATTTGTACGCTTTGTATTGCCGGATAACCATATCCGGTAAACAGCAGATAAAACAAAAGGCCCAGTCTTTCGACTGAGCCTTTCGCTTTTATTTGATGCCTGGCAGTTCCCTACTCTCGCATGGGGAGACCCCACACTACCATCGGCGCTACGGCGTTTCACTTCTGAGTTCGGCATGGGGTCAGGTGGGACCACCGCGCTACAGCCGCCAGGCAAATTCTGTTTATTAACCCGCCTCTCTGCGCGTTAATTCAATCTGTATCAAGCTGATATTGATGTCTTTCTTTCACCAAAACACCTTTGGCGTTGTAAGGTTAAGCCTCACGGTTCATTAGTATCGGTTAGCTCAATGTATCGCTACACTTACACACCCGACCTATCAACGTCGTAGTCTTCAACGTTCCTTCAGGAGACTTATAGTCTCAGGGAGAACTCATCTCGGGGCAAGTTTCGTGCTTAGATGCTTTCAGCACTTATCTCTTCCGCATTTAGCTACCGGGCAATGCCATTGGCATGACAACCCGAACACCAGTGATGCGTCCACTCCGGTCCTCTCGTACTAGGAGCAGCCCCCCTCAATTCTCCAGCGCCCACGGCAGATAGGGACCGAACTGTCTCACGACGTTCTAAACCCAGCTCGCGTACCACTTTAAATGGCGAACAGCCATACCCTTGGGACCTACTTCAGCCCCAGGATGTGATGAGCCGACATCGAGGTGCCAAACACCGCCGTCGATATGAACTCTTGGGCGGTATCAGCCTGTTATCCCCGGAGTACCTTTTATCCGTTGAGCGATGGCCCTTCCATTCAGAACCACCGGATCACTAAGACCTGCTTTCGCACCTGCTCGAGCCGTCACTCTCGCAGTCAAGCTAGCTTATGCCTTTGCACTAACCTCCTGATGTCCGACCAGGATTAGCTAACCTTCGTGCTCCTCCGTTACTCTTTAGGAGGAGACCGCCCCAGTCAAACTACCCACCAGACACTGTCCGCAACCCGGATCACGGGTCTACGTTAGAACACCAGCCATTAAAGGGTGGTATTTCAAGGTTGGCTCCATGCAGACTGGCGTCCACACTTCAAAGCCTCCCACCTATCCTACACATCAAGGACCAGTGTTCAGTGTCAAGCTATAGTAAAGGTTCACGGGGTCTTTCCGTCTTGCCGCGGGTACACTGCATCTTCACAGCGAGTTCAATTTCACTGAGTCTCGGGTGGAGACAGCCTGGCCATCATTACGCCATTCGTGCAGGTCGGAACTTACCCGACAAGGAATTTCGCTACCTTAGGACCGTTATAGTTACGGCCGCCGTTTACCGGGGCTTCGATCAAGAGCTTCTCCCTAAGGATAACCCCATCAATTAACCTTCCGGCACCGGGCAGGCGTCACACCGTATACGTCCACTTTCGTGTTTGCACAGTGCTGTGTTTTTAATAAACAGTTGCAGCCAGCTGGTATCTTCGACTGATTTCAGCTCCACGAGCAAGTCGCTTCACCTACATATCAGCGTGCCTTCTCCCGAAGTTACGGCACCATTTTGCCTAGTTCCTTCACCCGAGTTCTCTCAAGCGCCTTGGTATTCTCTACCTGACCACCTGTGTCGGTTTGGGGTACGATTTTGTGTTACCTGATGCTTAGAGGCTTTTCCTGGAAGCAGGGCATTTGTTACTTCAGCACCGTAGTGCCTCGTCATCACACCTCAGCGTTGATAAGCGTCCGGATTTACCTAAACGCTCCGCCTACATGCTTAAACCGGGACAACCGTCGCCCGGCCAACATAGCCTTCTCCGTCCCCCCTTCGCAGTAACACCAAGTACAGGAATATTAACCTGTTTCCCATCGACTACGCCTTTCGGCCTCGCCTTAGGGGTCGACTCACCCTGCCCCGATTAACGTTGGACAGGAACCCTTGGTCTTCCGGCGTGCGGGCTTTTCACCCGCATTATCGTTACTTATGTCAGCATTCGCACTTCTGATACCTCCAGCAACCCTCACAGGCCACCTTCAACGGCTTACAGAACGCTCCCCTACCCAACAACACATAGTGTCGCTGCCGCAGCTTCGGTGCACAGTTTAGCCCCGTTACATCTTCCGCGCAGGCCGACTCGACCAGTGAGCTATTACGCTTTCTTTAAATGATGGCTGCTTCTAAGCCAACATCCTGGCTGTCTGTGCCTTCCCACATCGTTTCCCACTTAACTGTGACTTTGGGACCTTAGCTGGCGGTCTGGGTTGTTTCCCTCTTCACGACGGACGTTAGCACCCGCCGTGTGTCTCCCGTGATAACATTCTTCGGTATTCGCAGTTTGCATCGGGTTGGTAAGTCGGGATGACCCCCTAGCCGAAACAGTGCTCTACCCCCGAAGATGAGTTCACGAGGCGCTACCTAAATAGCTTTCGGGGAGAACCAGCTATCTCCCGGTTTGATTGGCCTTTCACCCCCAGCCACAAGTCATCCGCTAATTTTTCAACATTAGTCGGTTCGGTCCTCCAGTTAGTGTTACCCAACCTTCAACCTGCCCATGGCTAGATCACCGGGTTTCGGGTCTATACCCTGCAACTTAACGCCCAGTTAAGACTCGGTTTCCCTTCGGCTCCCCTATTCGGTTAACCTTGCTACAGAATATAAGTCGCTGACCCATTATACAAAAGGTACGCAGTCACCCCATAAAGAGGCTCCCACTGCTTGTACGTACACGGTTTCAGGTTCTTTTTCACTCCCCTCGCCGGGGTTCTTTTCGCCTTTCCCTCACGGTACTGGTTCACTATCGGTCAGTCAGGAGTATTTAGCCTTGGAGGATGGTCCCCCCATATTCAGACAGGATACCACGTGTCCCGCCCTACTCTTCGAGTTCACAACACATGCGATTTTGTGTACGGGGCTATCACCCTGTATCGCCGGACTTTCCAGACCGTTCCACTACCACACATGCTGATTCAGACTCTGGGCTGCTCCCCGTTCGCTCGCCGCTACTGGGGGAATCTCGGTTGATTTCTTTTCCTCGGGGTACTTAGATGTTTCAGTTCCCCCGGTTCGCTTCATTACGCTATGTATTCACGTAATGATAGTGTGACGGATCACACTGGGTTTCCCCATTCGGAAATCGCCGGTTATAACGGTTCATATCACCTTACCGACGCTTATCGCAGATTAGCACGTCCTTCATCGCCTCTGACTGCCAGGGCATCCACCGTGTACGCTTAGTCGCTTAACCTCACAACCCGAAGGTGTTTCGTAAAACACATCGTGTTGTGAAAATTTGAGAGACTCGAACACACCGCTTGCCTGTTCTTATTACGGAGAACAGACACAGTGTGTCGTTTCAATTTTCAGCTTGATCCAGATTTTTAAAGAGCAAAACTTCTTAATGCACTCGAAAGTACATTCAGAAGTTCATCATTCATCAGACAATCTGTGTGAGCACTACAAAGGCAGGTTCTTTAAGGTAAGGAGGTGATCCAACCGCAGGTTCCCCTACGGTTACCTTGTTACGACTTCACCCCAGTCATGAATCACAAAGTGGTAAGCGCCCTCCCGAAGGTTAAGCTACCTACTTCTTTTGCAACCCACTCCCATGGTGTGACGGGCGGTGTGTACAAGGCCCGGGAACGTATTCACCGTGGCATTCTGATCCACGATTACTAGCGATTCCGACTTCACGGAGTCGAGTTGCAGACTCCGATCCGGACTACGACATACTTTATGAGGTCCGCTTGCTCTCGCGAGGTCGCTTCTCTTTGTATATGCCATTGTAGCACGTGTGTAGCCCTACTCGTAAGGGCCATGATGACTTGACGTCATCCCCACCTTCCTCCAGTTTATCACTGGCAGTCTCCTTTGAGTTCCCGGCCGAACCGCTGGCAACAAAGGATAAGGGTTGCGCTCGTTGCGGGACTTAACCCAACATTTCACAACACGAGCTGACGACAGCCATGCAGCACCTGTCTCACGGTTCCCGAAGGCACTAAAGCATCTCTGCTAAATTCCGTGGATGTCAAGAGTAGGTAAGGTTCTTCGCGTTGCATCGAATTAAACCACATGCTCCACCGCTTGTGCGGGCCCCCGTCAATTCATTTGAGTTTTAACCTTGCGGCCGTACTCCCCAGGCGGTCGACTTAACGCGTTAGCTCCGGAAGCCACTCCTCAAGGGAACAACCTCCAAGTCGACATCGTTTACGGCGTGGACTACCAGGGTATCTAATCCTGTTTGCTCCCCACGCTTTCGCACCTGAGCGTCAGTCTTTGTCCAGGGGGCCGCCTTCGCCACCGGTATTCCTCCAGATCTCTACGCATTTCACCGCTACACCTGGAATTCTACCCCCCTCTACAAGACTCTAGCCTGCCAGTTTCGGATGCAGTTCCCAGGTTGAGCCCGGGGATTTCACATCCGACTTGACAGACCGCCTGCGTGCGCTTTACGCCCAGTAATTCCGATTAACGCTTGCACCCTCCGTATTACCGCGGCTGCTGGCACGGAGTTAGCCGGTGCTTCTTCTGCGAGTAACGTCAATCAACACGGTTATTAACCGTATTGCCTTCCTCCTCGCTGAAAGTACTTTACAACCCGAAGGCCTTCTTCATACACGCGGCATGGCTGCATCAGGCTTGCGCCCATTGTGCAATATTCCCCACTGCTGCCTCCCGTAGGAGTCTGGACCGTGTCTCAGTTCCAGTGTGGCTGGTCATCCTCTCAGACCAGCTAGGGATCGTCGCCTAGGTGAGCCGTTACCCCACCTACTAGCTAATCCCATCTGGGCACATCCGATGGCAAGAGGCCCGAAGGTCCCCCTCTTTGGTCTTGCGACGTTATGCGGTATTAGCTACCGTTTCCAGTAGTTATCCCCCTCCATCGGGCAGTTTCCCAGACATTACTCACCCGTCCGCCACTCGTCACCCAAGGAGCAAGCTCCTCTGTGCTACCGTTCGACTTGCATGTGTTAGGCCTGCCGCCAGCGTTCAATCTGAGCCATGATCAAACTCTTCAATTTAAGTTTGATGCTCGTGAATTAAACTTCGTAATGAATTACGTATGTTCACTCTTGAGACTTGGTATTCATTTTTCGTCTTGCGACGTTAAGAATCCGTATCTTCGAGTGCCCACACAGATTGTCTGATAAATTGTTAAAGAGCAGTTGCGACGCGCTTTAGCGCTCTGTCGCGAGGTGGCGTATATTACGCTTTCCTCTTTCAGAGTCAACCCTGATTTTCAGAATTTTTCTCTTCAACCGAACCGGCTGTTTGTGTGAAGTGATTCACATCCGCCGTGTCGATGGAGGCGCATTATAGGGAGTTCTCTGGCGCCCGCAACCCTTAAATGACAGAAAAATGACTGACTGCTGCATTCCACAGCAAAACCCCGCCTTATACCCATTTACGCACAGAGTTATCCACAATGATGTCGATATTTCCCGCCGCAACGACTTACAGAGTCGTGTATCTATGCCGGGGAGACATGTCATTTATCTATACCTGACACACATTCTGCCCTCCCTGCATTCCTACATCTATATAGATGTTCATCAGCGCAGCCCTTTCAGCAGTTCAACGCCAGCAGCGTTAGCGCATCTCCAACACGACGGCACTATTGAGCCCCTTTAATAAGGCCGGTCTTTGCTTTTGGTGCAAATGGCCAATGATCTTTTCCCATCACCAACCGTCTCCTGATTTTGCCGACGCGGCAACAGGACGCAGTCAGTGGCGAAGGGTGAGAAAGATGTGGTGAGAGACAGATATCGATTTGCACTTGTCGCCCCAGGGTGTGTCTCTTGATCACAGTGAAAACCAGCACATCTATATATAGAAGAGCCTGGTGCGCTATAAATGCAAAGAACCCGCCTAAAGGGCGGGTTCTTTGCATTTATAGGTATAGGTTCAGGTCGGCTTCAGACCTCTCCCCCCATTGATTCAGTTCCTGTCGCAGCCGGACATCGCCGGATACGGTTTTTCCTCTGGCATGGGGCAGTTCAGACTCACCTTTTCCGATAAACGTTGGCCGTTCCGTGGATCTTGTTATTGGTGTTACCCGAGGTCATTACGAAAATGTCTCCCCCTTTTTCATCTGCTTTTTTAGAAAGCTCAGCTTTCGCCTCAGCGGTACTGGTCGTACCTGACGTAGCGACCTCACCGACGTTGACATACTGATCGGCGACTTTCTCGAAGTCTTTTTGCAGCATCATTTCCGCAGCCTGCGTACTGAAAGAAAAAGCAGCGACTAGCGCTCCAGCAATTATCTTTTTCATATATCCCTCGTCATCACTGGTTATCACACTTAAACACTTGTGTTTATTTTGAAGAATCAGATGGTCACTCAAAATATGTGTGTCTGCTCTCTGTTATAAGTGGAAAAGTCATTTGCATTGCCTGTAACCCCAAAAGACCTGCATCACTCACAACACACCAGACATCATAACTATATGAACAGTTAACGTAATGCTGTCAACAATAATAAAATCGCCACATCTGAAATTGATATAACGACTATGTAACACCTGGGGATAAAGACAGAATAAATGACAACTACATTAATTATCGATAATATAAAATGCTGAATCATTGAGAAGAAAAAATTCTGATAAAAAGAAAAAAAGCGTCAGTACATGACACATAATCTCTTTCATTGCGCACTTCGCCTTATATCACCCTGCACACTTTGCTTAAAAAAATATTAAGAATAACGCATTCACACAAAAATATTTAATAATTTAAGATATTTAAACACTTAACATTTCATCAAAATAAGAATGGTGTAAATATGAGAAATCCATCACAAAAAAAAGACTGCGCCAATCTAGATTTTCGTAAAATAAACGTTGTTATTGATATCGCATTATATGATTATTGAATACATCGGCAGTGTACAGTCAGTAGGAACAGAGAATAGATGGCATGTTCAAAAAACAATTTATTTACAAAGGAAGTGTCTAACCAACTGATCGCATTGATTAATGAAAGACCAGAAGACAAGTTACAGATTGATGATCTTGTTACTATCTCTGGATTTTCAAAGTTTTACCTGCAATCTTTTTTTAAAGTGCATACGGGAATATCGCTTGGGCGCTTTATAAAAGATATCTACCTTAATCATTCCGCGCTTGAATTAATGAATTCGCAGAATACTATTCTAAATATTGCCTTAAATGCAGGATACAGTTCACAACAGTCATTCTGTCGGGCATTTCGCAAAAAATATAAAATAACCCCAGGCGAACTCAGAAAGTCAGGAGTTAAAGCAGAAGATTTTATAACTGAAAACTAAACAGCATCATTGACTACTTTCCCAGTATAATATGCTTACTCTCTGGCCCTATCCGTACCAATACTCGCCGCAATAATTCATGACGACTCACTCTCTTTGCGCAGAGAAACATTTTCAAAAATAATGCATAAAAAAAAGACCGCACGGGTGGCGGTCAAATGATGTGTTAAGAATAGTAATTGTTTATTTCTCTTTCAGGCACATTTACTCACATTTCATAAACATCATCAACTCAGAAAAAAGAATCCTTTCTCTTACTTGAAGCGCCTTATGAAACATTTACAAAATAGCGTTTAAAAACTCACCACGCAATTTAATTGTAATTATTATATTCCATATAGTTAAATCGTTTCATAATTCTAAACGATTAACTCTAGCGAGACATATTGAATAAGGTATCCTGCTTTCATTACCATTAAGCACGACATTATCGAAATAAGTAAAATTAACAGAATATTCACTAAAACCGTACTGACTCAAAACAATATACCGGGATTTATCATCCCGTGATGACATAACCGCGCTACCCCCCTTAGTACTATTCCCCCTAAACCATAACTCAGGGGTGATACGTCAGCGAAAGAAGATGGGTCGAGCTTCGTTTTACCAACCCGACGGAGGGAGGAGGAATAGTATGTTCCTTAATTATTTTGCACTTGGCGTTTTAATCCTGGTGTTTCTGATAATTTTTTACGGTGTCATTATCATTCATGACATTCCTTACGAAATCGCAAAAAAGCGTAACCACCCACATGCCGATGCCATACATGTTGCCGGATGGGTAAGCCTGTTCACTTTGCATGTACTGTGGCCGTTCCTGTGGATTTGGGCCACCTTGTACCGCCCCGACCGCGGATGGGGAATGCAGTCTGCACAGCAACCGCAGTATGAAAATCTGCAATTGCGTATTGCTGAACTTGAACGGCTGGTGAAACAGCAACAAAAACACGCTGACTCTGATAACACTCAAGGCAATTAATTGTGGATTTATTAATTATTCTGACTTACGTGGCTCTGGCCTGGCTGGTCTTTAAAATATTCAAGATTCCTGTCAATAAATGGAGTATCCCAACAGCAGCTCTGGGTGGAATCTTTCTGGTTGGTGCCCTGATTCTATTAATGAACTATAACCACCCTTATACCTTTAAGGCGCAAAAAGCGGTGATATCCGTTCCGATTACGCCACAGGTGACGGGGATTGTGCGTAAGGTCACGGATAAGCCAAACGAACTGATCAAAAAAGGCGAAGTCCTTTTTGAACTGGATCCGACTCGCTTCCAGGCCCGCGTTGCAAAACTGGAAGCCGATATTGTCACTGCAATCCATAATACTGATTCGCTACAGGCGCAGTTGGATGAAACCATCGCCAATACGGCGACGGCAACGGCACAGCGCGATCGCTTGTACAAAGATTACCAACGCTATTTACAGGGCAGTAAGGCAAAGGTGAATCCGTTTTCAGAAAGCGATATCGATCATGCACGGCAAAGCTACCTCGCTCAGGATGCGGCAGTAAAGTCATCCGTTGCAGAGCAGGCACAAATCAAAAGCCAGCTTGATAGCCTCCTCAATGGCGAACAATCGCAGGTTGCCAGCCTGCGCGCCCAACTTGCTGAAGCAAAGTTTGATTTAGAGCAGACGGTTGTCCGCGCACCGAGCGATGGCTACGCCACTCAGGTGTTGATCCGCCCGGGTACATTTGCAGCGGCGTTACCGCTGCGTCCGGTAATGGTGTTTATCCCCAAACAAAAACGGCAGATCGTGGCGCAATTCCGCCAGAACTCATTGTTGCGTTTAAAAGCCGGCGATGAAGCCGAGATCGTGTTCAACTCTTTACCCGGCCAGGTATTCACAGGAAAACTGGCAAGCGTACTTCCGGCAATTCCAGGCGGTTCGTATCAGGCTCAAGGGGCATTACAATCATTGACGGCTACGCCGGGTACTGAAGGTGTTCTCGCCCTTATTGATCTGAATCCGGATGAGAGTATTGATGCTTTACCGGATGGCATATACGCGCAAGTGGCCGTCTATTCAGATCATTTTTCTCATGTGGCCATTATGCGTAAAGTATTACTGCGTATGACCAGTTGGATGCATTACCTCTATCTGGACCATTAAGCAGTTCATTGTGCCTTGTTGATGTCGGGTAATTATTTCAGGTCGTAGATCATCTACACTGGAAACAAGGCACAATGTTTACAGAACAGACATAATGAAACAATTAAAAATCAGAGATTTAAAAATACTGCTGGATCTTGTTGAAACGAAGAGTTTCAGTCTGTCTGCGAAAAATGCTGGTCTGACCCAGGCCAGCATCAGTAAAAGCATTGCGGCAGTGGAAGAAACGTTAGGCATTAAAATAATTGATAGGGAGAGTCGACCTGTCAGGCTAACCGCCTTCGGCGAAACGCTGCTGCCTCGCATTAGAAAGCACATTTTTGAAAATGATGAGCTCTTTGAACTGGTTGAGCATTACAAGAAAGCCCCTTCGGGCGAAGTAAACATCTTTTCCCCTTCAGGTATGCAGGCTTATCTTGCAGAAAATATTCTGCCGCCCTTGTTTCAACGATTCCCCGATTTGAACGTAACAATAACAACATCGAATCACTATAAAGCCGACTACTTTAAAGGCGTAAGTTTTAATAATTCCTGCGATATGCTGATCTCCTATTCGCCACCGCATAATCAGAATTTGATCGCCAGAAAAGTAAAACGCATACGGATGGATGTCTTTGCAACCCCAGAGTTTCGCGAACGCCATCCTTTCACTACGCCAGATGAGTTATCCCGGCATCCTTTCATTTTGTTAAGTTCAATGGCGAATAACAGCTATGAAAATATTTTTGAGTTTGCGAATGCAGAGACTGCAGAAGTAAAATCGGTCGCCGTTACGGGAAAACTAAAGTTTGACAATGTTTACACCGCCATCAATTGCTGCCGGAATGGGATGGGATACATGGTCACGTCCGATTTACTTCTGAAAGATACCAGCGGAATACAGGCCGTCTTGCCTCCAGAATGGGGCATTTATATTGATTGCTATGTCATTTATAGAAGCCGGAAGAACCTGCCATTCCGCGTACAATCATCGTTAGATTATATTATTGAGCTAATGGCACAGGAAAATAAACCGTAACAACAGCAGGTCACTATGCCATTTGACGCAGCTCTGCTGTTATAAGTGAAGAGTGCAAGTAATACTCATGCAAACGCCTTTGCTTTGCGGGAGTCGTCATTCACCGCCAGAGCAAATTTCAAAAAGGTTTCCCCGATCATTTTATCCAGTTCTACCGCGTATTTAGTTGGACGCAGGCAACGCCCTTCCCTTTCAAAAAGCGGTACGGGAAAGTAAGAGCAAAAGCGTTTGAGCATTATACTCACTGTGGGTGCTGAACAGTTCAACACCACGCTGGCATTAAATATCGTTTTATAGCTCATCACCGCAGAAAAGTAGAGTGCAGAATTAAAGTCAATATTTTTAAGATACTCAAAGTCATGTTTTTCAAGCATTTCATTATTCTCAATGTTCACTCAATTAGCCTCTCATATAACAACATAAAATATAAGTATTTTAAATGATTGAACAAACAATCATTAGCGCTATGAAGTTATAAAACAAAACTATATCCATCCAGATATAGTTGAGTAACGTGGCGATTTATTGCGGAGTCAACATCGATAATAAGGAATAACTCCAACACCACAGATTAATTAAACTATTTTGCAAATCAAAATAGTTAGCGCGTTATTAAATACTGACATGAACAATTAATACAAATTCAACTCAGGAGTCGTCCTGATGAATGTTTAAGAGAGTACCAAAACCACAAAAAAGATAAACAATTAAAAGATGCAAAACAGTGAATACTATTATTCCAAAATTGTCATAGAGCCAGAGACTTCAACACTCAATTCCCGTTCCCTGGTTCAGGAACAGCACACCAGCGCAACTCAAATGCGAAGTCAGCGTCGTATCCCACAGAAGAGAGGTTTTTTGACAACGCAACCCCGCCCCTCAACACCGGCCCTGCTCAGGAAGTCCAGCGCTCTTACTCCGGCAAAATTGATCCAGACACAATTTTGCGAAATAACTCTTGATGCAAAACTTGATCTTTATGATAATCATTCTTGTTATCATTTTCATAACGGACGTGCCTGGTATGCTTAACACTACGGCAGCACAACACATTAAAGACACGACGCCGCTCTCCCCTTCTCGCACGAAGCGCCAGATAGACAGCAAGATGCTGCTTGGCGAAGAGGGATGGGTGCTGATTGAACATAAAGGTCAACATTACCTGCTGCGCCAGACGCAATCCGGAAAACTGATCCTGACTAAATAAAACAGCCTATTTTTCGCCAGCCACCCAGGTCACCCCAGGCAGCCAGCACTTTTCAATTTCCTTATGGAGAGTTGTTATGTTACGCCTGCAATCTGCCTCTTTGCGCCCATCGCTACTGGCAATCATCATCGCCAGCGCCTTGCCTGGGGCGGCTTACGCAACCACAGACGATATGACCGTCACCGCGACCGGCAACGCCCGCAGCGCTTTCGAGGCGCCGATGATGGTCAGCGTTATTGAGACGTCCGATCCCGAAAACCAGACCGCCAGCTCTGCCGCTGACCTGCTGCGGAGCGTCCCTGGCATCACCCTGAATGGGACGGGACGCACGAATGGTCAGGATGTCAACTTGCGCGGCTATGACCGCCGTGGTGTATTGATTCTGGTTGATGGTGTCCGTCAGGGAACCGACACCGGGCATCTCAACAGCACGTTCCTCGACCCTGCCTTGATTAAACGTATTGAAGTTGTGCGTGGGCCTTCAGCGCTGCTGTACGGCAGCGGCGCGCTGGGTGGCGTCATCGCCTATGAGACGGCCGATGCCAACGATCTACTCCAGGAAGGGCAAAACAGCGGATTCCGCGTCTTTGGCACCGGCGGCACCGGCGATCACAGTCTGGGTATGGGTGCCAGCGCTTTTGGTCGCAGCGATAATCTGGACGGTCTGGTGGCATGGTCTGGCCGCGATCGCGGCGATTTGCGTCAGGGTGATGGTTCTACCGCGCCCAACGATGAGTCCATCAATAATATGCTGGCGAAAGGTGCCTGGCAGATTAACGAGGCCCAGTCGCTGAGCGGCTCACTGCGCTATTACAATAATGCTGCGCAGGAACCGAAGAATCCACAAACCATTGAAGCCTCAAGCGGCAGTAATCCGATGGTGGACCGTTCGACAATCCAGCGTGATATGCAGATGTCTTATAAACTTGCCCCGCAAGGTAATGACTGGCTGAACGCCGATGTTAGCGCGTACTGGTCTGAAGCCCGCATTAACACGCAGAATATCGACAGCACCGGTGAATTTCGCAAACAGACGACCAAAGGCGGCAAAGTTGAAAACCGCAGCCGTCTTTTCAGCGACTCTTTTGCCTCTCATCTGCTGACGTACGGCGGCGAATATTACCGCCAGGAACAACATCCCGGCGGCGCCACGACCGGATTCCCGGAAGCGAAAATCGACTTCAGCTCTGGCTGGTTACAGGATGAAATCACCCTGCGCGACCTGCCCGTTACGCTACTCGGCGGCACGCGTTATGACAACTACCGTGGCAGCAGCGACGGTTATGATGATGTCGATGCAGACAAATGGTCATCGCGTGCCGGGATGACCGTCAGCCCCACCGACTGGCTGATGCTGTTTGGTTCTTATGCTCAGGCATTCCGCGCGCCGACAATGGGCGAAATGTATAACGACGCCAAACATTTCTCTATCGGCAGCTTCTACACTAACTACTGGATACCGAATCCGAATCTGCGCCCGGAAACGAACGAAACGCAGGAGTATGGTTTTGGGCTGCGCTTTAACGACCTGATGCTGTCCAACGACGCTCTGGAGTTTAAGGCCAGCTACTTTGATACCAACGCGAAGGATTATATCTCCACATCCGTCGACTTCGCCGCAGCCACCACCATGTCTTACAACGTGCCGAACGCCAAAATCTGGGGCTGGGACGTGATGACAAAATACGCGACTGACCTGTTCAGCCTTGATGTCGCGTACAACCGCACGCGTGGCAAAGATACGGATACTGGCGAATATATCTCCAGCATTAACCCGGACACCGTCACCAGCAAGCTCAACGTGCCGGTGGCACAAAGCGGTTTCTCCGTCGGCTGGGTCGGCACCTTTGCCGATCGCTCAACGCACATCAGCAGCGAATACAGTAAACAGCCGGGTTATGCCGTAAACGATTTTTACGTCAGCTACCAGGGACAACAAGCGTTGAAAGGCATGACCACCACACTCGTACTGGGCAACGCCTTCGATAAAGAGTACTGGTCGCCGCAGGGTATTCCGCAGGATGGCCGTAACGGCAAAATTTTCGTGAGCTATCAATGGTAATCATCGCACCCCGGTTCGCCGGGGCTATTATCTGGAAGGAAGAGACAATGAATCACTACACTCGCTGGCTTGAGCTAAAAGAACAGAACCCGGGAAAATACGCGCGCGATATCGCGGGTCTGATGAATATCAGCGAAGCCGAACTGACGTTTGCCCGCGTCGGTCATGATGCCCGTAGACTGCACGGTGACATCCGCGAACTCCTCGCTGCGCTGGAAGCCGTTGGCGAAACAAAATGCATTTGCCGCAACGAATACGCGGTGCATGAACAGGTTGGCGCCTTCACCCACCAGCATCTGAGCGGCCACGCCGGACTGGTACTTAACCCGCGAGCGCTCGATCTGCGCCTGTTTCTGAATCAGTGGGCCTGGGTGTTCCATGTCAAGGAAACAAGCGCCCGTGGCGAGCGCCAAAGCATTCAATTCTTTGACTATCACGGGGATGCCGTACTGAAAGTGTACGCGACCGACAACACGGAAATCCCGGCATGGAATGACGTCCTGCACCGTTTTATCTCTGAAGAGAACCCACCGCTGGCGCTACAAGTGGCCGACGCCCCCGCCAGCGCGCCACAGACAGAGGCAGGTACTATTGAAAAAGAGTGGCGTGCGATGACCGACGTTCACCAGTTCTTCACCCTGCTAAAACGGCATAACCTGACCCGTCAGCAGGCGTTTGAACAGGTTGCTGACGATCTGGCCTGTAAAGTGTCGAACAGTGCGCTGGCGGAGATCCTTAACGCGGCCCGCCAGGACGGTAACGAAATCATGGTCTTCGTCGGTAACAAAGGATGTGTGCAAATCTTTACTGGCGTTGTCGAAAAAGTGGTGCCAATGAAGGGGTGGCTGAACATATTTAATCCAACCTTTACGCTGCATCTGCTGGAAGAGAAGATTGCCGAGAGCTGGATAACGCGAAAACCGACCGCTGACGGCCACGTCACCAGCCTCGAGCTTTTTGCACATGACGGCACGCAAATTGCCCAACTCTACGGTCAACGGAGTGAAGGCGAGCCGGAGCAATCACAATGGCGTAAGCAGATCGATGCCCTTGCGCCTAAAGGACTGGCGGCATGAAAAAATGGCTCGCCCTGATTGTCGCACTGCCGCTGAGCACTTTTGCTGCCACGGCAGATAAGATTGTCGCCCTCGGGGGGGATGTCACCGAGATAGTCTATGCGCTCGGGGCGCAGTCCTCGCTTGTCGCCCGTGACAGCACCAGCCAGTGGCCTTTGGAGGCCACTGCCCTGCCTGATGTGGGTTATCTGCGCCAGCTTAATGCCGAGGGACTACTCGCCATGCGCCCTACGCTTGTGCTGGCCAGCAGCCAGGCGCAGCCTTCGCTGGTTCTCAAACAGCTTGAGCAAAGCAAGGTTCAGGTGATTACCCTGCCGGGTCGCAGCGATCTCAGCGTCATTGATGAGAAAGTCCAGATCATCGCGAAGGCCACCCATCGGGTAGCACAAGGCGAGGCTCTGCGAAAAACGTTGCATCAGGAAATCACTGCCCTGCCAACGACACCGCTCAATAAACGTGTGCTATTTATTCTGAATCACGGCGGGATGAATGCGATGGCGGCCGGACAGCAAACGGGAGCTGACGCCGCCATTCGCGCGGCGGGATTACACAACGCCATGCAGGGATTCTCTCGCTACCAGCCACTTTCTCAGGAAGGGGTTATCGCCAGTCAGCCTGATCTTGTGGTGATACCTAAAGAAGGCCTCGCGGCCCTGGGCGGTGAAGAAAACCTGTGGAAACTGCCCGGACTGGCGCAAACGCCTGCGGGTCGCCATAAGCAGGTGCTGGCAGTTGATGAAATGGCGCTGCTCGGCTTTAGCGTGCGCACTCCGCAGGCTATCCAGCAGCTACGCAGCAAAGCGGAGTCGTTGCCCTGATGCCACGGCATATCACGTTCTCTCTGTATACGCTGGCGCTGATACTGGCGCTGGCGACCGTGCTGGCGAGCGGCTTTGGCGCGCTGCGCCTGCCGGTGAACCTGCTCTGGCGGGAAGGTGATGATGCCTTACGTCAGATTTGGTTGACCATTCGTTTGCCCAGAGTGCTGCTCGCGCTGGTTATCGGCGGTTCGCTGGCGCTGGCAGGCTGCGTCATGCAGGGGCTTTTTCGCAATCCGCTTGCCGACCCCGGCCTGCTTGGGATCAGCAGCGGCGCGGCGCTTGCCGTTGCGCTGTGGGTAGTCCTGCCATTCACCTTGTCCCCGCTGCTGATGCTTTACGCCCCAATGCTGGCGGCGTTCGTTGGGGCATTGGTGGCGACGATCGTGATTTTTTTGCTCAGCCGGCAGCATCATGGCTCGCTTTCGCGTCTTCTGCTCGTCGGTATCGCTATCAACGCCTTGTGCGGCGCGGCGGTAGGCGTTCTGTCGTGGCTCAGTAACGACGCGCAACTCCGCCAGCTTTCGCTGTGGGGAATGGGAAGTCTCGGTCAGGCGCAGTGGTCAACGCTGCTGGCGGTGAGCTCTCTGATGCTCCCCACGGTCGTGATCATCTGGCGTCTGGCAACCACGCTTAATCTCCTGCAACTGGGCGACGAAGAGGCCCATTATCTGGGCGTCGATGTCCGCACTGTTCAGCGTATTTTACTGGTTTGCAGCGCGTTGCTGGTCGCCGCGGCGGTCGCCATCAGCGGGGTCATTGGGTTTATCGGTCTGGTCGTTCCGCATGTGATTCGCATGGGGTTAAGCGCAGACCACCGGGCGGTTATCCCGGGTTCTGTGCTGGCCGGTGCGTTTTTGTTACTCGTTGCCGATACGCTTGCCCGCACGCTGGTTGCCCCGGCAGAAATGCCGGTCGGACTCCTGACCAGCATGTTGGGCGCCCCCTGGTTCCTGTGGCTTATTTTTCGCCGGGGAGGACAACATGGCTGAACGCCTCATTGCCGAAGAGATAAGCTATACGGTTGCCAACAGACCCGTGATTCGTGACGTGTCTGTTAGCCTTGCGAAGGGGGAATTACTGGCGCTTATTGGCCCCAACGGTGCGGGAAAATCAACGCTGCTACGACTGCTCACAGGCTATATTCCCCCGGCGCGCGGTCGCTGTTTGTTAGCGGACAAACCGCTGGCGCAGTGGTCAGCGCAAACCCTTGCGCGCTACCGCGCCGTCATGCTCCAGCAAACGCAGGTGGGTTTCGACTGGCCAGTCGAAACCGTCATTGGGATGGGGCGAATGCCCTGGACGCCACAGCCTGAAGCGTCGGTGATTCATCAGGTGATGCAGTTGACCGAATGCCTGTCGCTGGCGGGAAGGCGTTATGCTGCGCTGTCCGGCGGCGAGCAACAGCGTGTGCAGTTAGCGCGTGCGCTGGCGCAACTGTGGCGCGAAGGTTCCCCCCGCGGCTGGCTGTTTCTGGATGAACCCACCTCTGCGCTGGATCTGTTTCATCAGCAGCATTTGCTCCGGTTGCTTAAATCGCTCACCAGGCAGGGACAACTTCACGTTTGCGTGGTGTTGCACGATCTCAATCTGGCGGCACTGTGGGCGGATCGCATTCTATTGCTGCATGAAGGCCGGATCGTCTCTGAAGGTACGCCCATCGACGTTCTGCAACGCGAAACGTTATCCCGCTGGTACGGCGCCGACGTTCAGGTTGGCCCGCATCCCGACGCCGCAACGCCACAGGTCTTCCTGACCCCTTAATATGTCCACCGGGTTCAGGCGGTCGACCCGCAAATCCCGAGGTTTTACAGGTCGTTAATTATGTTACTCCGGCGCCAGAAAAAACCTGGCGCCTTTGAATTACGCAGCCCATCAGGGATAATACCCTTACGATTCGTGAATCCAGGACTGCGATGAGACACTCCCTGCAACGCCTCGCTGTGCGTAAACGGCCCATGAAACTCGGTACAACGGTGATACTGATGGTCAGCGCCGTGCTGTTCTCCGTGCTATTGGTTGTCCATCTGATTTACTTCTCACAAATCAGCCAGATGACCCGCGACGCACTGGCGAATAAAGCACTGGCGGTGGCGCGGACGTTGGCAGATTCCCCGGAAGTTCGTCGCGGCCTCAAGAAAAAACCCGAAGAAAGCGGTCTTCAGGCGATTGCCGAAGCCGTCAGTAAGCGTAACGATTTGTTGTTTGTCGTGATCACCAATATGCAGAGCATCCGCTACTCGCACCCCGAAGCCCAGCGCATCGGCAAACCGTTTAAAGGCGACGACATTCTTTTGGCCCTACAGGGAAAAGAAAACGTGGCCATCAATCGCGGTTTTCTGGCGAAAGCGCTGCGGGTATTCACCCCCATCTATGACGAAAACCATCAACAGATCGGCGTCGTCGCCATTGGCCTCGAACTCAGTCGGGTCACCGAGCAAATCAACAACAGCCGCTGGAGCATTATCTGGTCTGTTTTATTTGGCGCCCTGGTCGGTCTGTTAGGCGCTTACGTGCTGGTCAGGGTGCTAAAACGCATTCTGTTTGGCCTGGAACCCTACGAGATTTCCACGCTTTTTGAACAGCGTCAGGCGATGCTGCAATCCATAAAAGAGGGGGTGATCGCGGTCGACAGCAGCGGCGAAGTGACGCTGATAAATCAGGCGGCGCAGGAACTGCTCGCCTGGCGGAAATCCCAGGACGATGCGCAGCTCTCCACCCTCAGCCATGCCTGGTCGCAGGTTGTGGATCTCAGCGAAGTGCTTCGCGACGGTAAACCACGCCGCGACGAAGAGATAACCATCAAAGACCGGTTGCTGTTAATCAACACCGTCCCGGTACGCAGCAATGGAAAAATCATCGGCGCAATCTCAACCTTCAGGGATAAAACCGAGGTTCGCCAGCTCATGCAACGACTGGACGGTATGGTCAACTACGCGGATGCACTCCGTGAACGATCCCACGAATTTATGAACAAATTGCATGTGATTCTGGGATTATTGCATCTGAAGAGTTATAAGCAGCTGGAAGATTATATTCTGAAGACCGCGAATAACTATCAGGAAGAGATCGGCTCACTGCTGGGGAAAATAAAGTCCCCCGTCATCGCAGGTTTTTTACTCAGTAAGATGAATCGCACCTCCGATTTAGGGCACAGTCTGGTTGTCAGTAATGAAAGCCAGTTGCCGGAGTGCAGCAATGAAGATCAAGTCACTGTGTTGATTACCGTTTTGGGTAATTTGATTGATAACGCGTTGGAGGCGTTCGATCAAACGCCCGGCGGCGAAATCAGCGTATCCTTACATTATCGGCATGGTTTTCTACACTGCGAAGTGAATGATGATGGCCCGGGCATCGAACCCGAGCGTATCGCTCACATTTTTGAGAAAGGCGTCTCGTCAAAGGGAACCGAACGCGGTGTGGGTTTATCTTTAGTAAAACAACAGGTTGAAAGTATTGGCGGTCACATTTCCGTCGAGTCAGAACCTGGGATCTTTACACAATTTTATGTACAGTTACCCTGGGATGGGGAGAGGACCCGTGTATGATCAATGTCTTAATTGTTGATGACGACGCAATGGTAGCGGAGCTAAACCGTCGCTATGTTGCGCAAATCCCTGGCTTTCATTGTTGCGGAACCGCCTCCACGCTGGAGAAAGCAAAAGAGATCATCTTCAATGGCGAAAATCCTATTGACCTGATTTTGCTGGATATTTATATGCAAAAGGAAAATGGGCTGGATCTGTTGCCGATCCTGCACAGTGCGGGCTACAAATGCGATGTCATTGTTATATCTTCAGCAGCCGATGCCACCACCATCAAAGACTCCCTCCATTACGGTGTGGTCGATTATCTGATTAAACCTTTTCAGGCGTCCCGCTTCGAAGAGGCGCTGACGGGCTGGCGGCAACGAAAAGTCGCGATGGAAAAACGTCAGTACTATGAACAGTCAGAACTCGACCAACTCATTCACGGCAGCGCCTCCAGCGAGCAGGATAACCGACGTCTGCCAAAGGGTCTGACGCCGCAAACGCTGCGCACGCTGTGCCAGTGGATAGACGCTCACCAGGAAATGGAATTTTCCACTGATGAATTGGCAAACGAGGTTAATATATCTCGTGTTTCCTGCCGAAAGTACCTTATTTGGCTGGTGAACTGCCATATATTGTTTACCAGTATTCATTATGGCGTCACCGGCAGACCGGTTTACCGTTATCGTATTCAGGCTGAGCATTACTCGTTACTTAAGCAATATTGTCAGTAAAAAGAAAATGCAGACCTGGGGTTATTCGTTATATAATCGTAAAAATTATTACAATAATGAAAAATTACCAGGTCTTAGATTTAATTACCCCAATACAAAGCTTGTGCCAGATCAAACTGGGCCGTAATACGGCATTTAATTCAGTATCTTATAATTGATTTACGCCTCGTTGTTTTTAATTTCATAAGCGCTAACAAAAGTTATTTAAGTATTATCTAACTTACAGAGTGTGTATTTTTATTAAAAAAGGACTTGCCTGAATTAGCTAAATACTTCAGGTAATTTAAAATAAGTAGCAATGGAGAACATGCTACATCTTATGAATACCGTATCTTTTTGTGAGCAGACGACTGATTCTACATTCCCGGATTATAATTCAATACTCCGGCGTGACTGTGATCACATAAATAAAATAACTTTCTCTTTTAGCTGTGATTTACGTAATAGCAGAAGAGGTAGCGCTGATGATATGTTATTGAATAACTGGAATAACATACAAAAACGACAACGCCAGCCACTGCTCGTCATTAAAAGCCCTGCGCCCCATCGCCAGAGAGTGCTCATCTCTGAAAAGAACTATAATAACTTAAACATTTTTAATAATTTCCTAAAGAATCTGGCATTGCATTAATCGCAAATGCAGAGATAACGAATATTTGCCAATTTTTGATATGTCTACAGGAAATCAAAAATTGTCAGTGAGCCATTTAACAAAATTGACTGGGTTTTTCGCGAGGGTAAATAAATGTTATTTAGTATACAACTTCTCATTATATTAGTGTGTCTGTTTTATGGCGCCAGAAAGGGCGGTATCGCGCTGGGTTTGTTAGGCGGTATCGGCCTTGTCATTCTGGTTTTTGTTTTCCATCTTCAGCCGGGTAAACCACCGGTCGACGTTATGCTGGTTATCATCGCGGTGGTGGCAGCATCGGCGACCTTGCAGGCTTCCGGCGGTCTGGACGTCATGTTGCAGATTGCGGAGAAGTTACTGCGCCGCAACCCGAAATATGTCTCCATCATGGCACCCTTTGTAACCTGTACGCTGACCATTCTCTGCGGTACGGGCCACGTGGTGTACACCATTCTGCCAATCATCTACGACGTTGCGATTAAGAACAATATTCGCCCGGAACGTCCAATGGCCGCGAGTTCCATCGGTGCGCAGATGGGGATCATCGCCAGCCCGGTTTCCGTTGCAGTGGTATCACTGGTAGCGATGCTGGGTAATGTGACCTTCGAAGGCAAGCATCTGGAATTCCTTGACCTGCTCTCTATCACGATTCCTTCCACGCTGTTGGGTATACTGGCTATCGGTATCTTTAGCTGGTTCCGTGGTAAAGATCTGGATAAAGACGAAGATTTTCAGAAGTTTATTTCCGTTCCGGAAAACCACCATTACGTGTACGGCGATACCGCAACGCTGTTAGACAAAAAACTGCCGAAGAGCAACTGGCTGGCGATGTGGATCTTCCTGGCCTCTATCGCAATCGTTGCTGTACTGGGCGCCTTCTCTGATCTGCGTCCGTCCTTTGGCGGCAAACCGCTGTCCATGGTTCTGGTCATTCAGATGTTTATGCTGCTGACCGGTGCGCTCATTATTATCCTGACCAAAACCAATCCTGCTTCTATCTCAAAAAACGAAGTATTCCGTTCAGGTATGATAGCCATCGTGGCGGTGTACGGTATTGCCTGGATGGCAGAAACCATGTTCGGCGCGCATATGGATGAAATCCAGGGCGTGCTGGGTGAGATGGTGAAAGAGTATCCATGGGCCTATGCGATTGTTCTGCTGCTGGTTTCCAAGTTTGTAAACTCTCAGGCAGCAGCGCTGGCGGCTATCGTTCCGGTGGCACTGGCAATCGGCGTCGATCCGGCGTATATCGTGGCTTCAGCACCTGCGTGCTACGGCTACTATATTCTGCCGACCTACCCGAGCGATCTGGCGGCCATTCAATTTGACCGTTCCGGCACCACCCGCATTGGTCGCTTCGTGATCAACCACAGCTTCATTATGCCGGGTTTGATCGGCGTGAGCGTCTCCTGCGTATTTGGCTGGGTCTTCGCTGCCATGTACGGGTTCCTGTAACCACACCTCGCGTGCCGCACCGTTAAGCGCGGCACGCACCTCGAAATAGACAGTGAATGTTACATTCCTGATAAAAACGAACAGGCTGGAAGCAAATGTCAAAAATTGAATTCACTTACCAGGCGCCTTTCCCGATGGGGAAAGACAAAACAGAGTACTATCTGCTGACCTCCGAGCACGTTAGCGTTAGCGACTTCGAAGGAGAGTCGATTCTGAAGGTCGAGCCGCAAGCCCTTACGCTGCTGGCCCAGCAAGCCTTCCATGACGCCTCCTTTATGCTCCGCCCAGCACACCAGCAGCAAGTCGCCTCTATTCTTCACGACCCCGAAGCCAGCGAAAACGATAAATACGTCGCGCTGCAATTCTTAAGAAACTCAGAAATCGCGGCGAAAGGCGTGTTGCCGACCTGCCAGGATACCGGCACTGCGATCATCATGGGTAAAAAAGGCCAGCGTGTCTGGACGGGCGGTGGCGACGAAGCCGCGCTGTCAAAAGGCGTGTATAACACCTATATCGAAGACAACCTGCGCTATTCGCAAAACGCCGCGTTAGATATGTACAAAGAGGTTAATACCGGCAGCAACCTGCCCGCGCAAATCGACCTCTACGCCGTTGACGGCGATGAATACAAATTTCTCTGCATCGCCAAAGGCGGTGGCTCCGCGAACAAAACGTATCTGTATCAGGAAACCAAAGCCCTGCTGACCCCAGGCAAACTGAAAAACTACCTCGTCGACAAAATGCGTACTCTGGGAACCGCGGCCTGCCCGCCATACCATATCGCGTTTGTCATTGGCGGCACCTCTGCGGAAAGCACCCTGAAAACGGTGAAACTCGCCAGCACGCACTACTACGACGAACTGCCGACCGAAGGCAACGCGCACGGGCAGGCGTTCCGCGACATTCAACTGGAGCAGGAACTGCTGGAAGAGGCGCAAAAACTCGGCCTCGGCGCCCAGTTTGGCGGTAAATACTTTGCTCACGATATCCGCGTGATCCGTCTGCCGCGTCATGGCGCATCCTGTCCGGTGGGGATGGGCGTCTCCTGTTCCGCAGACCGTAACATTAAAGCCAAAATCAACCGCGACGGTATCTGGATCGAAAAACTGGAACAGAATCCGGGCCAGTACATTCCGGAATCCCTGCGCCAGGCAGGTGAAGGTGAAGTGGTCAACGTTGACCTCAATCGCCCGATGAAAGAGATCCTCGCCCAACTATCACAGTACCCGGTCTCCACTCGCCTTTCACTGACGGGCACCATCATCGTCGGGCGTGACATTGCCCACGCGAAGCTGAAAGAGCGTATTGACTCAGGAGAAGGTCTGCCACAGTACATTAAAGATCACCCGATCTACTACGCAGGCCCGGCCAAAACACCGGCTGGCTACCCGTCGGGTTCCCTGGGCCCAACCACCGCGGGTCGTATGGACTCCTACGTCGATCTGCTGCAATCGCACGGCGGCAGCATGATCATGCTGGCAAAAGGCAACCGTAGCCAGCAGGTGACCGACGCCTGCCACAAACATGGCGGCTTCTATCTGGGCAGTATCGGTGGCCCGGCGGCCGTTCTGGCGCAACAGAGCATCAAGCATCTGGAATGTGTCGAATATCCGGAACTGGGTATGGAAGCAATCTGGAAAATCGAAGTAGAAGATTTCCCGGCCTTCATCCTCGTGGATGACAAAGGCAACGATTTCTTCCAGCAGATCGTTAGCAAGCAGTGCGCTAACTGCGCGAAATAACCATCCCGGCCCGGTTTCCCATCGGGCCGTTTTTTTCCTGTGAAATACAGGCGTTGAATTTTTCCCCACGTCGGTGAATAGTGACCTTTTCCTTTGAGTCACGAAATCATCATGACCCGCACGCTTAATCCCTTGATGTTACACGCTGGCGCTCTCATTTTAGGGCTGATTCTCCTCTATACCGGCCTCTCTGCCGGGGAGAAACTCACCTGGTTGATGGAAGTCACGCCGGTGATTATTGTCGTCCCGCTGCTGCTGGCAACGGCGAAACGCTACCCGCTGACGCCCCTGCTCTATACGCTCATTTTCTTACACGCCATCATTCTGATGGTCGGCGGCATGTACACCTACGCCAAAGTCCCGATGGGATTCGACGTCCAGGAATGGCTGGGACTCAGCCGCAATCCATACGACAAATTAGGCCATTTCTTCCAGGGGTTAGTCCCTGCCCTGACGGCGCGCGAGATTTTGCTGCGCGGCCACATTGTCCGTGGCCGTAAAATGCTGGCCTTTTTGGTGTGCTGCGTAGCACTGGCCATCAGCGCGACCTATGAGCTTATCGAATGGTGGGCGGCACTGGCGATGGGTCAGGGGGCAGATGACTTCCTCGGCACTCAGGGCGATCCGTGGGATACCCAGTCAGATATGTTCTGCGCCCTGCTCGGCGCATTAACCACGGTGATACTGCTGGCCGGTTACCATTGCCGCCAGCTACGACGCTACTCACTGCTACCGGGTTTCTGACCCTGGAATGACACCGCGCTTATCCGGCCAGTAGACAGAGGCCGGATAACACGTTCGCACAGCCCCGGAGCGATATCATTATCAGCCAAAAAAATAGTTCACCTGTCGATAAACCACGTAACTAAAACGTTATCATCTCAATTTAATACGTTGTTTATTAAACTAAAAAATTAAAAGTCGCGCATTTTTCACTCACTTTACACGCTCTCTTTCTCAGGATAATACTTGCCCGCGTCACATTCATACGGTGTGTCTGCAATCCGCAAATTGCATTACCTCCACAACGGGTAAGAGATGATGAAAGTATTAATTGTTGAAAGTGAGTTTCTGCACCAGGACACCTGGGTCGGTAGCGCCGTCGAACGTCTGGCAGACGCCTTAAGTCGGCAAAACGTCACCGTCATTAAGTCCACGTCTTTCGATGACGGTTACGCCATCCTGTCCGCCAATGAAGCCATTGACTGTCTAATGTTCAGCTACCAAATGGAACAGCAGGATGAACACCAGAACGTCAGGCAATTGATCGGCAAGCTTCACGAACGCCAGCAAAACGTCCCGGTTTTCCTGTTAGGCGACAGGGAAAAAGCGACGGCATCGCTGGGTCGCGACCTGCTGGAGCTTGTCGATGAATTCGCCTGGATTCTGGAAGACACCGCAGACTTTATTGCCGGGCGCGCCATCGCCGCAATGACCCGTTATCGTCAGCAACTCCTGCCGCCGCTGTTCAACGCGCTGATGAAATACAGCGACATCCACGAATACTCCTGGGCAGCGCCTGGCCACCAGGGCGGCGTCGGTTTTACCAAAACGCCAGCCGGTCGTTTTTACCATGATTACTATGGCGAAAATCTGTTCCGTAGCGACATGGGGATCGAACGAACCACACTGGGTTCCTTACTCGACCATACTGGCGCCTTTGGCGAGAGTGAGAAAAATGCGGCTCGCGTCTTTGGCGCCGACCGTTCCTGGTCCGTGGTGGTGGGAACCTCCGGTTCTAACCGCACTATCATGCAGGCCTGCATGACCGCCAACGACGTGGTGGTGCTGGATCGTAACTGCCACAAATCCATCGAACAGGGGCTGATCCTGACGGGCGCAAAACCGGTCTATATGGTGCCGAGCCGTAACCGCTACGGCATTATCGGGCCTATCTACCCGCAAGAAATGCAGCCGGAAACGTTGCAGAAAAAAATCAGCGAAAGCCCGCTGACCAAAGACAAAGCGGGGCAAAAACCCTCCTACAGCGTGGTCACCAACTGCACCTATGACGGTGTCTGCTACAACGCCAAAGAGGCGCAGGCGCTGCTGGCGCAAACCACTGACCGCCTGCACTTCGACGAAGCCTGGTACGGTTATGCCCGTTTCAACCCGATTTACGCCGACCACTACGCCATGCGCGGTCAACCGGGCGATCACAGCGGCCCGACCGTTTTCGCCACCCACTCCACCCACAAATTACTGAATGCGCTCTCGCAGGCCTCTTACATCCACGTACGTGAAGGTCGAGGCGCGATCAACTTCTCCCGCTTTAACCAGGCGTACATGATGCACGCCACCACCTCGCCGCTGTATGCGATTTGCGCCTCCAACGATGTGGCGGTTTCCATGATGGATGGAAACAGCGGCCTGTCGCTAACCCAGGAGGTTATCGAAGAAGCGATCGACTTCCGCCAGGCCATGGCGCGGTTGTACAACGAATTCGCCGCAGATGGGCAGTGGTTCTTTAAACCGTGGAACAAAGAGGTCGTCACTGACCCGGCAACCGGAAAAACCTACGACTTTGCTGATGCCCCGAGACAACTGTTGGCCACTGAGCAGGATTGCTGGGTCATGCATCCTGGCGAATCCTGGCACGGCTTTAAGGATCTGCCGGATAACTGGAGCATGCTCGACCCGATAAAAGTCAGTATTCTGGCACCGGGGATGGGTGATGACGGCGAACTGGAAGAGACAGGGGTGCCTGCCGCGCTGGTGACCGCCTGGCTTGGCCGTCATGGGATTGTGCCGACCCGAACCACCGACTTCCAGATTATGTTCCTGTTCTCTATGGGGGTCACCCGTGGCAAATGGGGGACGCTGATCAACACCTTATGCTCTTTCAAACATCATTATGACGCCAACACGCCGCTGGCGCAGGTAATGCCGGAACTGGCGCAGAACTATCCTGACACTTACGCGAACATGGGCATTCACGATCTCGGTGACACCATGTTTAGCTGGCTGCGTGAAAATAATCCCGGCGCGCGCCTCAACGCCGCTTACTCCGGTCTGCCGACCGCTGAGATAACGCCGCGCGATGCCTGGGACGCCATCGTCAACAACAACGTTGAAATGGTGGCCATTGAAAACCTGCCGGGTCGTATTGCGGCGAACGCCGTCATTCCTTACCCGCCAGGTATCCCGATGCTGCTGTCAGGGGAAAACTTTGGTGATGAAAACAGCCCGCAGGTGAGCTACTTACGCTCACTGCAGTCCTGGGACCATCACTTCCCTGGCTTTGAGCATGAAACCGAAGGAACGGAAATTATTGATGGTGTGTATCACGTCATGTGCGTGAAGGCGTAATGCCACAACACAACTGTCTGTTTTGAAGTTTGAGGATGACGTGTCTCTGTGGTTCCTGAGTAATGCTGCAAAACAATAACACTGTCATACCTTTTGCGCGGGCCCCCCCGCGCTTTTTTTTTGCGCAAAAATCGTCGGGCGCGATGCGTAAAAAATTATGTACACACTCATAATCACCCTGGGTATTGTAATTCTATTCAGGCACGCTATTTTATTGCAGCACTTGATTCATCATACAATTGAAATTACTCCCGGTATCTCTCTCCTTTGGCGAGATCCGGTATTTTATGTTCATATTCCAGGAGTTCGGGTATGAGAATTTGCAGCAACAAACCTTGCATAGTGGTATTAACTGAGAAAGATGTCTGGCTGAGAGTCAATGGCAAAGAGGCAGTGAATTTAAAGGCAAACCATATGGCGTTGCTTGCCTGCGAAAATAACATCATTGATATTTCTTCGCTCAATAATTCTCTGGTGGTGCACATCAGTCGTGACATCATTAAAGACTATCTGCGTTTTTTAAATAAAGATCTTTCACAGGTTCCGGTCTGGCAACGCTCCGCTACGCCGTTACTGACTGCCGCGTGCCTGACGCCGGATGTGTTCCGCGTCGCAGCCGCACACAGTCTGGAGGAATCACACAATGAGAGTGAAAAGGAACGCACTCGCTCGCTGCTGTTCACCGTGCTATCACGCTTTCTCGACAGCAAAAAATTTATTTCGCTATTAATGCATATGCTACGCAGCCGCATCAGCGACAGTGTTTATCACATCATTCAGAGCGATATCCATAAAGACTGGAACCTGAGCATGGTCGCCAGTTGTTTATGTTTAAGCCCGAGCTTGTTAAAGAAAAAGCTCAAAAATGAAAACACAAGTTATAGCCAAATTATCACAACTTGTCGTATGCGTTACGCTTTGAATCAATTACTCATGGACGGAAAAAATATCTCACAGGTTTCTCAACTGTGCGGATATAGCAGTACATCGTACTTTATATCGGTGTTTAAAGAGTTCTATGGCATGACGCCACTGAATTATGTCAGCCAGCACCGGGCGCGCCAGGTTATTTAATCACCCCCTGATTTACGATGAGCCACAATAATATCAGCATTGGCGATAACCCCGCCCCATAATAAATAAGCGGTCTTCTGAGGGCGTATCATACGTCGTACTTTAACGTAGCGATTCACCTTTCCAGGAGATAAACATGTCGACGGATGCTGATGCTCACAAAGTGGGCTTAATCCCCGTCACCCTTATGGTGTCGGGGAACATTATGGGTTCAGGCGTATTCCTGCTTCCCGCAAACCTTGCTTCAACCGGCGGGATTGCAATCTACGGATGGTTGGTCACGATTATCGGCGCACTGGCGCTGTCGATGGTCTACGCCAAAATGTCGTCCTTAGACTCCAGTCCCGGTGGCTCCTACGCTTACGCACGCCGCTGCTTCGGCCCTTTTTTGGGTTATCAAACCAACGTTTTGTACTGGCTAGCCTGCTGGATCGGTAACATTGCCATGGTGGTTATTGGCGTCGGTTATCTGAGCTACTTCTTCCCGATCCTCAAAGATCCGCTGGTACTAACGCTCACCTGCGTCGTGGTTCTGTGGATCTTCGTTCTGCTGAACATTGTTGGGCCAAAAATGATCACCCGCGTGCAGGCTGTTGCGACTGTCCTGGCGCTGGTGCCTATCGTGGGCATCGCGGTCTTTGGCTGGTTCTGGTTCCGGGGTGAAACCTATATGGCCGCCTGGAACGTCAGCGGCATGAACACCTTTGGCGCGATCCAAAGCACATTGAGCGTCACACTGTGGTCGTTTATTGGGGTAGAAAGCGCCTCCGTGGCGGCCGGCGTGGTGAAAAACCCAAAACGCAACGTCCCCATTGCCACCATTGGCGGGGTGCTGATTGCCGCCGTGTGTTACGTCCTCTCTACCACGGCCATCATGGGGATGATCCCCAACGCTGCCCTGCGTGTTTCAGCGTCGCCTTTCGGTGACGCCGCACGCATGGCGCTGGGGAATACTGCTGGCGCCATTGTCTCCTTCTGCGCGGCAGCGGGCTGCTTAGGTTCTCTGGGCGGCTGGACGCTGCTTGCGGGTCAGACGGCAAAAGCGGCCGCCGACGACGGGCTATTTCCACCTATTTTCGCCCGCGTGAACAAAGCAGGAACCCCGGTCGCCGGGCTGATTATTGTCGGTATTCTGATGACGATTTTCCAGTTCAGCAGCATGTCCCCCAACGCGGCAAAAGAGTTCGGTCTGGTCTCTTCGGTGTCGGTCATCTTTACGCTGGTGCCGTACCTGTATACCTGTGCCGCCCTACTGCTGCTGGGTCACGGCCACTTTGGTAAAGCGCGTCCGTTCTACCTGCTGGTGACGTTTGTGGCGTTTGTCTACTGCGTCTGGGCGGTGGTCGGCTCCGGCGCGAAAGAGGTGATGTGGTCGTTCGTGACGTTGATGATCATCACCGCGCTGTACGCGCTGAACTACAACCGGATCCACAAAAATCCGTATCCGCTGGATGCACCGGTTAGCCGTAATTAACCTTCGTCATTCGTTGTTGCCCGGTGAGGTAGTCATGCCTCATCGGGCAGGCAATCGCCAACCTTAAATTCTTAAGGTTGGCTTAACTTTACTTTGCGAGGATCTGCGCCACTTAGTTGATGGAACTTCCCTAATGTTAAAGCGCCTTTTTAGAAGACCGATTCTCGGACAAATGTCCTGGCTCCTGCTGCTCTCATTCTATATTTCCATCTGCCTGAACATGGCCTTCTATAAGCAAGTATTGCAGGACTTACCGCTGGACTCCCTGCGCAACGTGCTGGTGTTTTTATCCATGCCGGTGGTTTCCTTCAGCGTAATGAATATTGTGCTGACGCTGGCCTCTTTCCTGTGGCTGAATCGCCCGTTGGCCTGCCTGTTCATTGTGGTCGGCGCGGCGGCGCAATACTTCATCCTGACCTACGGCATCATTATCGACCGCTCGATGATTGCCAACATGATGGATACCACGGCGGCAGAAACATTCGCCCTGATAACGCCGCAAATGGTGTTCATGGTGGGCGTATGCGGCATCCTGGCGGCGGTGATAGCCTGCTGGGTAAAAATAAAACCAACCACCCCGGCGTTGCGCGGTGCGGTGTATCGCGCCATCAGCGTGTTGATTTCCGTGCTGCTGATTCTGCTGGTCGCCCTCTTTTTCTACAAAGACTACGCCTCGCTGTTTCGCAATAACAAACAACTGATCAAAGCGCTCAGCCCGTCGAGCAGCATTGTCGCGACGTCCTCCTGGTATTCACACCAGCGTCTTGCCAACCTGCCGCTGGTGCGTATTGGCGAGGATGCCCATCGCAACCCGCTCATGCTCAAACAACCGCGTAAAAACCTGACCATCCTGATCGTCGGCGAAACATCTCGCGCCGACAACTTCTCGCTTTCGGGTTATTCGCGCCAGACCAATCCGCGCCTGGAAAAAGACAACGTAGTCTATTTCCCCCACACCACCTCCTGCGGGACCGCGACGGCGATTTCCGTACCCTGTATGTTCTCCGGTATGCCGCGTAAACACTATGACGAAGAGCTGGCGCATCATCAGGAAGGGTTGCTGGATATTATCCAACGGGCAGGCATTAACGTGTTGTGGAACGACAACGACGGCGGCTGTAAGGGCGCGTGCGATCGTGTTCCGCATCAGGATATGACGGTGCTGAATTTGCCGGGGCAGTGTATTGAGGGGGAGTGCTATGACGAAGTCCTCTTTCACGGTCTGGAAGAGTACATCGACAAACTCCAGGGGGATGGTGTGATTGTCCTGCATACCATTGGCAGCCACGGCCCAACCTACTACAACCGTTATCCGCCGCAGTTTCGGAAATTTACCCCTACCTGCGACACCAACGAAATTCAGACCTGTTCACAGCAACAGTTAGTGAACACTTACGATAATACCATCCTGTACATTGACTATATTGTTGATAAAGCGATCAATGTATTGAAATCACATCAGGATAATTTCACCACCAGTCTGGTTTATCTTTCCGACCACGGTGAGTCCCTGGGCGAAAACGGTGTTTATCTCCACGGACTGCCTTACGCCATTGCCCCGGATACCCAAAAACATGTGCCGATGCTGCTCTGGCTTTCTGATGATTATCAAAAACGCTATCAGGTTGACCAGACGTGTTTACAAAAACAGGCAAGCTCGCAAGATTTCTCGCAGGACAATCTTTTCTCGACCCTGCTGGGATTAACGGGCGTGCAGACGAAGTATTACCAGGCTGCAGATGATATTCTGCACCCCTGCAGGAGGCTAACCTAATGAAAATTCTGATTGTTGAAGACGATACGTTGTTATTGCAGGGACTGATTCTTGCCGCACAAACCGAAGGATACGCCTGTGACGGCGTCTCTACTGCGCGCGCCGCAGAGCATTGTCTGGAGACAGGTCATTATAGTCTGGTGGTTCTGGATCTGGGGTTGCCTGATGAAGACGGACTGCATTTTCTGGCCCGCATCCGGCAGAAGAAATGCACCCTCCCGGTGCTGATCCTCACCGCCCGCGACACGCTCAACGACCGTATCACCGGGCTGGATGTCGGCGCCGACGACTATCTGGTCAAACCGTTCGCCCTGGAAGAGCTGCACGCGCGCATTCGGGCGTTGTTGCGTCGCCATAATAATCAGGGTGAGAGTGAGCTGGTTGTCGGCAATCTGACGCTGAATTTAGGGCGTCGTCAGGTCTGGCTGGAGGGGCAAGAGCTGGTCTTAACGCCGAAAGAGTACGCGTTGTTGTCACGGCTGATGCTCAAAGCAGGCAGCCCGGTGCATCGCGAAATCTTGTACAACGACATTTACAACTGGGACAACGAGCCGTCGACCAATACGCTGGAGGTGCATATTCACAACCTGCGTGACAAAGTGGGGAAATCGCGTATCCGCACCGTTCGGGGGTTTGGTTACATGCTGGTTGTCGCTGAGGAAAACTAAGTGAACCTGACGCGTTTTCTGCACAGACCCATGACCCTTCGTCAGCGTCTGATGCTCACCATCGGCCTGATTCTGCTGGTATTTCAGTTGATCAGTACCTTCTGGCTCTGGCACGAAAGCATCGAGCAGATTCAGCTTTTCGAGCAGGCGCTACGCGAGAATCGAAACAATGACCGCCACATCTTGCATGAGATCCGTGAAGCGGTAGCCAGTCTGATCGTCCCTGCCGTGTTTATGGTCAGCCTGACGTTGCTCATCTGTTATCAGGCGGTTCGGCGCATTACCCGCCCACTTGCCGACCTGCAAAAAGAGCTGGAAACGCGTACCGCGGATAATCTGACCCCTATCGACATTCACAGTAGTACGATTGAGATAGACGCAGTGGTCACGGCGCTGAATCAACTGGTCACCCGCTTAACCACGACGCTTGAGAATGAACGCCTGTTCACCGCAGATGTCGCCCACGAATTACGTACCCCGCTTTCCGGGGTGCGTCTGCATCTGGAATTGCTCTCCAAAGCGCATAATGTCGATGTCGCGCCATTGGTCGCCCGTCTCGACCAAATGATGGATAGCGTGTCGCAATTGCTGCAACTCGCCCGTGTCGGCCAGTCATTCTCATTGGGAAATTATCAACATGTGAAGCTGCTGGATGACGTGATCCTGCCCTCTTATGACGAGCTGAGCACCATGCTGGATCAACGCCAGCAAACGCTGCTACTGCCAGACAGCGCAGAGGATGTCACGGTGCGCGGCGACGCCACGCTGCTGCGTATGTTGCTGCGCAATCTGGTCGAAAACGCGCACCGCTACAGCCCGGAAGGGACAACCATCACCATCAGTCTCAACACCGGTCACGACGCGATTATGGCCGTTGAAGACGAAGGCCCGGGGATTGATGAAAGTAAATGTGGGAAGCTCAGCGAAGCCTTTGTTCGCATGGACAGTCGATATGGCGGGATTGGGTTGGGGCTCAGTATTGTCAGTCGCATCACGCAACTGCATCGCGGGCAGTTCTTCCTGCATAACCGTGAAGACACGTCAGGCACGCGCGCCTGGGTCATACTGAATAAAGATCAGTAAGTGGTCACCCAAATGTAGACAAAACTGCTGACGATCATGACGCTGAATACGGTGGTTAAACTTTCGTAAACACGCTTTTTCATGACACTCTCCTCCTCAACGCTGGAGGAGAGTGTGCACAATAGAGATTAAGTGAACCTTAAGTGTTTACGTATCACTCATCAATACGCGGATGCTGCTGTACCAGACGTGAGCGTTTCGCCTGCAACTCAGCAATTTCCTGATCGATATCTTCGATTTTGTGTTCGATATTATCGTGATGCTCGCGCAAAATTTCTTTCGCTTCCTGAATATCCGACGCCGCTGGCGTCGCGCCTTTCAGCGGAAGATTCGCAGTCTCTTTCATGGTGATCCCGGTCGCAAAACCAATCACCGCAATCACCATCAGGTAATAGGCCGGCATCATCAGATTCTGCGAACTCTCCACCAGCCAGGCCGCCAGCGTTGGCGTCAGACCAGCAATCAGTACCGAAATATTAAACGCCGCCGCCAGCGCACTGTAACGAATGTGCGTCGGGAACATCGCCGGTAACGTCGAGGCCATCACCCCAATAAAGCAATTGAGGATCACCGCCAGCATCAGCAGACCGGCAAAAATCAGACCGAGAACATTACTGTTGATCAGCATAAAAGCCGGGATTGCCAGGGCAAACAGCGCAACGCTCCCCAGAATGATAAACGGACGGCGGCCATAACGGTCACTCAGCAGCCCCATAATCGGCTGTACAAACAGCATCCCGACCATAATGGCGATAATAATCAGCACGCCGTGATCTTCAGAATAATGCAGGTTATGCGAGAGATAGCTCGGCATGTACGTCAGCAACATGTAGTACGTGACATTGGTTGCAATCACCAGACCAATACAGGTCAGCAGGCTACGCCAGTGCTTAGTGGCAATCTCTTTAAACGACACTTTCGGGCCGTCCTGCAATCCTTCACGGTCGCCCTGCTCCAGCTTTTCAACGTGCTGCACAAACGCCGGGGTTTCTTCCAGCGCGTGACGCAAATAGAGACCAATAATCCCTAACGGCAGTGCAATGAAGAACGGTATACGCCAGCCCCAATCCAGGAAGTTTTCCTCGCCGACCACGGTCGAAATCAGAACGACGACCCCCGCGCCAAGCACAAATCCCGCAATGGAGCCAAAATCCAGCCAACTGCCCATAAACCCGCGTTTACGGTCAGGCGAATACTCGGCGACAAAAATCGACGCCCCGGTATATTCACCGCCCACCGAGAACCCCTGCGCCATCTTACACAACAACAGCAGGATGGGCGCCCAGATGCCAATAGAGGCATACGAGGGGATCAACCCGATACAGAAGGTACTGATCGACATAATCACAATGGTGATAGCGAGGATCTTCTGGCGACCGTATTTATCGCCCAACATACCGAAGAACAATCCGCCAAGCGGTCGAATCAGGAAGGGAACGGAGAAGGTGGCAAGCGCGGCAATCATCTGCACGCTGGGGTCGGCCCCTGGAAAGAATACTTTACCTAACGCATAGGCAACAAAGCCATAAACACCAAAATCAAACCACTCCATCGCGTTACCCAGCGACGCTGCGGTAATCGCTTTACGCAATTTACCATCATCAATGATGGTCACGTCGCGAAGCGTGATCGGTTTTATTTTTTTCCTTTTCAGCATAGCTGTCCTCGTAGACTAAGCCCGTCTCGCTACATATCGAATTCATTGGCGCAATGCGCTAACGTCCCCGTAGAGCGTGGTATCTGCACAGATGCAGATCAAATAACAAGCGTAGCAGGTTTACTTCCACTGACCGTTTGAGGCCTGTACAACCGAACCTGTTGACGCCTGATTGGGCGGTTAATGACTTCTTTACCCTACCAGCGTTTAAATGTGTGATCAACTTCACACATATATGTTCTCTTCGTCATCAACTGTAAATAAGGTCATTCTCAGTCTATTTTTTGCTTACGGAAAATAGTGTTTATTGACACGCAAACATGCCGATCACTTGCGCATTAAAATGAAATATCACTGGCGTGATTATTAAGCTATCAGACAAAAACACCCTTCTCTTTTTACAAAGCATTTACAGCATTTTTAATATTCCATGGCTTCCGGAAAGGTTTCCATAAAATATGTGATACGGGTAACTAAAACACCGTTTTATTTTGATTGAATCGTAGTTCCATTGAATGCAAGATGACAGCAGACACAACATCTCTGGGGATCGCGACACACTGACGCAAGCCGCATCCGATTTGTGCCAGCAATGAGAAGGAGGAGAACCTGCGCTTCCTTAGCAACATAAGATTTTGAAATTAATATAATTTACTGGCTTGTCCGTGCGTTCCACGCGACAAGTCTTGAGGACGCTTATGAAAATTAAAGCCGCTATTGAACGTATCCCTGGTGGGATGATGCTGGTTCCTCTGGTACTCGGTGCCATCCTGAATACTCTGGCACCTAACACCGGTGCTTATTTTGGTGGTTTTACCAAAGGGATGATTACCGGTACCGTGCCGATTCTGGCGGTATGGTTCTTCTGTATTGGCGCCTCCATTAACTTGCGTGCCACAGGGACTGTGTTACGTAAATCCGGGACGCTGGTGATCACCAAAATCGCCGTGGCCTGGGCCGTGGCAATGATCTGTGCCATGTTTATTCCGGAAAACGGCATTCAAACCGGTTTCTTCGCCGGTCTGTCCGTTCTGGCGATTGTCTCTGCGATGGACATGACCAACGGCGGTCTGTACGCCAGCCTGATGAACCAGTACGGCACCAAAGAAGAGTCTGGCGCCTTCGTTCTGATGTCTCTGGAATCCGGTCCGTTGATGACCATGCTTATCCTGGGTTCTGCGGGTCTGGCATCATTTGAACCCCACCATTTTGTGGGCGCTATCCTGCCGTTCCTGATCGGTTTTGCGCTGGGTAACCTTGATAAAGATTTCCGTGATTTCTTCAGCAAAGCCACGCCAGTACTGATTCCGTTCTTCGGCTTCGCACTCGGTAACACCATTAACCTGGGCGTCATTATGGACACCGGTCTGCTGGGTATCGTGCTGGGTGTAGCGGTCATTATCATCACCGGTATTCCGCTGATTATCGCTGACCGTGTGATCGGTGGCGGGAACGGTACAGCAGGCGTCGCGGCCTCTTCCGCAGCCGGCGCTGCCGTCGCCAACCCGGTAATCATCGCGCAAATTAACCCGGCATTTGAACCGGTTGCCGCATCGGCCACCGCCCTGGTCGCTGCCAGCGTGATTGTGACCGCGATTCTGGTGCCGATTATCACTGCCCTGTACGCCAAACGCTTCGGTAACGTCCAGGCACAAAGCAGCGCAGAGCAGCCGGCTGACTCCTTAAATCACTAAGTCCTCCCTGTCCCCTCTGGGCTTACCAGAGGGGACGGTGCAAAAATCTCCTCCACCATCGCATGCGCCAGCCGCTGCGCCGAACAGAGTCTCGGCATCCCTAACGCCACATTTTTCCAGCGCTGCGTCACGGACCAGCACACCGGATGTTTGTCGGCATCACACCAGTCTCCAAGCCAGTTCAACAGATCATTATTGTCGTTTGTTCCCTGGGTATTGGGCATATTGAGCCACTGCGGGTAGTAATGGCGAGTTGTTGGCGCGGCGTGAATGCTTTGCGCCAGCGCGTGACTGGCCATCGCGCGCAAATTGTCTTTCAGCATCGATACAACGTCGGCATTAGCCAACCGGCAGGCATCACCGAAAGCGCCCCACCGTAGCTCCTCAAGCGCGACAAAACAGCGCCCCGGCAATGACCAGCCGTCGTACACTCCGGCTCGCCAGCGGGTAAAAACCTGCTCGCTGTGATCCCCTGCCTGTACCGTCAGCCCCCGTTGCGTCAGCGCCTTTTCTTTGTACGCGCAGCGCCGGGAAAACTCGTCGGTTAACGCATCGAGTTGCTGTCGGATATCAGGCGTCGCGTATACACGGGGAAGCTCACTGCGTCGCAATTGCGCCAGGTGCTGAGCAATGCGGGACAGCGCCAGATGACCGGGATCAAGCATCCCCGCCAGTTTTTCCACCAGCGTGAAGCGCATCATCAAGTGCTCGCTGCCTCTCCCCGCCATCGCCCATGTACGAAGCTGTGCATAGGTCAACATCTCTTGCAACAGGCGCTCGCGAAACGACTGCTCTTGCAGCGTACCGCCAGACCGTTTGAGTTCTTCTCCCTGAACCAGAGAAACCATAAACTTCGGGTGAATACATTCCAGCATCCGCCCCGGGCCTTCCCGTAACGTATTTGTCATGTCTGCTCAGTCGCAAAAAGGGTTTGGATATCGTCAAGCAACAGACGCGAGTCCTCATACATCCACACCACGGTAGAAAGACTGTGCTGCAATTGCAGGCGCTGCGCCGTCACCGCAGATTCATTCTGTTGTCGCATCGCCAGGCTTTCCCGCAAGCTCTCCTGCAGCCCCGACAGACACTGTGAAAAATCAGCAAAGAACGTTGTCATGCCTGCCGTGACAGAAGCATCAACCTGAGCCGCCAACACTTTACGGATTTGCTGGCTAAAGTGGCAGACATACTCCTCAAGACTGGAATGCAATGTCGTAAAATGAATGAGGTAACGCACTTTTGTTTCCACATAATCTCGTCCCCCCCAGTGAGGCTGGTTCAGCCAGCGAGAGAAGGTTTCACGTACGCTTGCGCACGGCGGATTCTGCGCGTCTTGCAGGTTCTCCTGGCTCATCGCCTCTCTGAACAAGGGTTGGGTGTTGAAATTAAGCAGAGCAGCATGAAATGCCGGAAAACTGATCCGCGCCCGAAAACCGGTATGACTCAGCACCTCTTTAACCCGCGCTTCAATCGGGCGCATCGCATCCGTAAACACCCGCGCCAGCGTCGATTCGAGTTGCTCAAAGCGTAACGCCAGTTCGCGGCTGACATTCTCCTGCGCCCTTAATAACACGACCTCACAGGACGCCCGGATTTTGCTTAAGACAACCTGCGCTTGACTTTCGTCGTATAACACCAGCGTTTCGCCGACGATTTCGGCGTCGGGTATCGGCGAAAGCGTGTCGCGTTTTGACATCGCCACGATGTTTTCTTCACTGAATAAACGGCTGATGTCGCGTAAAATGACGGCATCCTGCTGGTTCAGCAATGCGTTAGCCGCGTCCATCGCCAATGCGACTTCGTGGCGCACTTCATCGCCCACAGACGCCTGGCTCGCCCGTAACTGCTGTAAATCCGCCTCGACCTGGGCGATATTCACCTGCAGCTTTTCCTGCGCAACCGTCAGACCGTTAAAGCGAAAATCGAGATAATCACGTGTGCTCTGAGCATAATTTAATAACTTATGCGACGCCGAGCGCAGGGCATACAACGAGGCATTGGCATACGCCGCCTGCATCAGCGTTTGCATGGGAAGTGCAAACAGCGAATCCTCCCACAGCAAATCCGCCGCATGGCGAATGTGTTCAGTATCGTCAAGATCGGCCAGCCGCCAGCGCCGACCGAGCGCGGCTTGCGCAAAATCCTGAACCCAGCGTTGTTCCTGAGGATCGGGCAACCGACCGTGTACCGACAGTTCGTGACGCGCCCGATTCGCCAGATATCCCCACATCGAAGAAACCGGATAAATGTGCCCCGGCGTAATACAGCCCTTCATCAACGTGCCGGAAATCATCGCCCGGACTTGTTCGGCATCGTCACTGTTGCGGTCTTTTTGATCGAACTTGTTCACCAGCGCATACAGCGGGACGGATTTGCCCACCGCGGCGATAGCCTGGCGCACCTCTTCATCGGAGATAGACTTCAGTTGGGTGTAGTCCATCACCGCCAGCACCGCAGAAGCGCGGGTCAACAGTTCGTTGAGCATGGTTTGCAGGTGCGGTTGTCCGGCTTCGTTTGGCCCTGGCGTATCCAGCAAAGTCAGTTGTCCTGGCGCATTTTCCAGCCCCGCCAGATGCACAAACTCAACGTCAATGACCGGGATATGTTCAATGGCGGCGTAGGCGGAAAACGGAAAATCCACCTCCAGCGCTTTCGACAAGCGCACCAGGTCGTTCAGGCTCTTCAGACAGTGGAAAATAGGCTGCGCGCCCAGATAATGACGCTCGAACGCCTCACCTTTTTCAATGCGCTGGATGAGGCCATCCATGTCTTTGTCGATTTCCAGCGCCAGTGTCAGATGCTGGCGATCGCACGCTTGCAGCCGTTGTTGCAACCTGTGCATCAGCGTATCAATCGGGGCAACATGGGAAAAATGCAGCACCGGTTCCTGCTGACCCGGGGTGTGACGGATCAACGTCGGCAGTGCGGTCATCGGGCGATTGCGGTTGGGCAACACTTCCGTTCCGACAATTGCGTTAATGGTCGTCGACTTTCCCGCTTTCATGGTGCCAACGATAGCCAGAACCATTTCCAGCCGCGTAATTTTACGTAACTCATTGTTCAGCATAGCGTGTTGGGCAGCAATGCCACGGGCGCTAAAATGTGGCGGAAGAATACTCTCTCCACTGATGTCGTTTCCTTCACGCTCACTCTCCTGCATCGTCGGCGAAAATGCGGCTATTTGCCTCAGATGCGAGAGCGAGAGCAATAACAAACGCTCAGCTTCCTGACTTAATTCATAGATTGTCTGTGTGTGCATGAAAAAATTGTTCCTTAACGCAAATTTATATTACTTTTATTTAGCCGTAATTTTTATTATGAATTTTCGGCATATTTAATTACGTATAGAAAATATTAAAAAAAATAAAACCCTGAGGGTAATAAGGAATGCATCAACGCTTGCTGACCGCTTCTTGCTGACCGTTAACCATAAGAAAGATAAAGGGAGACGTTCAGTACACATCACTTAAATTATGATGAACATATAAATTTTCAGACTCAATAGCGTCATTCTTACCTACCTGAATTAGGGGGTAAGATTGTGCTCACTAACAAAAATCGAGGGTGTGTTAGTGCCGCTGGCAAATTATTATAAGAAGGTTTGCCTCACCTTATCTTAAATAGTAAAACGTAGCAATTTCCCTTAAAAAAATCGTCATGACATTTTTTTGCCCCCACCGCGACCTCCAGCCGCGGGGTGACATATTCTTAAGGTGGGAATAGTCCCGACAACGTTAAGGATTTTATGTATAATTGCGGCCTTTTTCGGCAATCTGCCATTTTTGGGCGCTTTTGCCCTTGCTGACCTTTTGAGGAAATCCACATGTCATTACCCCATTGCCCACAATGCAACTCCGAATATACCTACGAAGATAACGGCATGTTCATCTGCCCGGAATGTGCTCACGAATGGAACGATGCCGAACCGGCTCACGACAGCGATGAGCTGATCGTGAAAGATGCCAACGGCAATCTGCTGGCGGACGGCGATAGCATCACCGTGATTAAAGATCTGAAAGTGAAAGGCAGTTCTTCAATGCTGAAGATCGGCACCAAAGTGAAAAACATCCGTCTGGTCGAAGGCGACCATAACATCGATTGCAAAATTGACGGTTTTGGCCCCATGAAGCTGAAATCCGAGTTCGTGAAAAAGAACTGATTTTTGTAAGCCGGATTAGGCGTTTACGCCGCCATCCGGCATTTATTGCCCGGTGGCGCTTCGCTTACCAGGTCGACGATAACTACACTTAACTGGCTTCTTTTACCTGAGGTAAACATTATGCCGTTAAGTCCCTACATCTCTTTTGCCGGCAATTGCGCCGACGCCATCGCGTACTACCAACAGACTCTGGGCGCAGAACTGCTCTACAAAATCAGCTTCGGTGAAATGCCCAAATCGGCGCAGGACAGCGAGGACGGTTGCCCGTCCGGAATGACATTCCCCGATAACGCCATCGCCCACGCCAACGTGCGCATTGCAGGTAGCGATATCATGATGAGTGATGCCGTTGCACCAGGCAAAGCACACTACTCCGGCTTCACGCTGGTTCTTGATACGCAAAATGTCGAAGAAGGAAAGCGCTGGTTTGACAACCTTGCCGCCAAAGGTCAAATCGAAATGGACTGGCAGGAAACCTTCTGGGCACACGGATTCGGTAAAGTCACCGATCAATACGGTGTGCCGTGGATGATTAACGTTGTGAAACAACAGCAGCCGACCGAGTAACCTGGCGGGAGGCTCGCCCTCCCATTCTGTCATCAATCTCTCCTCAACTCTTCATCATCAAGTCACCAACTCTTAACAAAATCGTCACATTAATCCGCCACGATGGGGCCACTTTTTTAGTGAGGCCGCACCATGCAAACGATGATTCGTGTCGAGAAACTCTCCAAAACGTTCAATCAGCAGCAGGCGCTACACGCCGTTGATATGGATATCGCGTCCGGTGAGATGGTGGCTCTGCTTGGCCCGTCCGGTTCCGGCAAATCCACCCTTTTACGTCACTTAAGCGGGTTAATTACTGGCGATAAATCGCCAGGCAGCCATGTGGAACTACTGGATCGCACCGTCCAGCGCGAAGGCCGTCTGGCGCGTGACATCCGCAAAAGCCGCGCCCACACCGGCTACATCTTCCAGCAGTTCAATCTGGTGAACCGTCTGACCGTACTCGAGAACGTGTTGATTGGCGCACTCGGCAGCACGCCGTTCTGGCGTACCTGTTTTAGCTGGTTCAGCCCGTCGCAGAAACAACGCGCATTGCAGGCGCTGACTCGCGTGGGGATGGCGCAGTTTGCGTATCAGCGCGTTTCAACGCTCTCCGGCGGTCAGCAGCAGCGCGTCGCCATCGCCCGTGCGCTGATGCAGCAGGCAAAAGTCATTCTGGCCGATGAACCTATCGCCTCGCTGGACCCGGAATCGGCGCGCATCGTGATGGATACCCTGCGCGATATCAATCAGACCGACGGTATTACCGTGGTCGTCACGCTACATCAGGTGGATTACGCCCTGCGCTACTGCGAACGCATTGTCGCCCTGCGTCAGGGACAGGTGTTTTTTGATGGCAGTAGCCAGCATTTTGATAACGAAAGATTTGACCATCTCTACCGCAGCATGAACCGCGTCGAACAGAACGCGCAGGCTGCTTAACTTAACTGAAAAGACCAGGCGAGTAAGTGAAATAGCCTGGAACAATGCCAAATGAGGATGATAGATGAGCTATAAAGCCGTTGCCGCGCTGGCCTTCACCAGCATGTTCAGCATCAGCACCTTGTTAAGCCCGGCTCATGCCGAAGAACAGGAAAAAGCGCTGAACTTTGGCATTATTTCGACCGAATCACAGCAAAACCTGAAGCCGCAGTGGGAACCGTTCCTGAAAGACATGGAAAAGTCGCTGGGCATAAAAGTGAATGCTTTCTTCGCCCCGGACTACGCCGGGATCATTCAGGGGATGCGCTTTAACAAAGTCGACATCGCCTGGTACGGCAACCTTTCGGCGATGGAAGCGGTGGATCGCGCCAACGGTCAGGTCTTTGCCCAGACGGTCGCCGCCGATGGATCCCCCGGTTACTGGAGCGTGTTGATCGTCAATAAAGACAGTCCGATCAACAACCTGAATGATCTGATCGCCAAACGTAAGGATCTGACCTTCGGGAACGGCGATCCCAATTCCACATCGGGTTTCCTCGTCCCCGGTTACTACGTCTTCGCCAAAAACAATATCGCCGCCAGCGACTTCAAACGCACCGTCAACGCCGGACACGAAACCAACGCGCTGGCCGTCGCCAACAAGCAGGTGGATGTCGCCACCAACAACACCGAAAACCTCGACAAGCTGAAAACCTCCGCGCCAGAAAAGCTGAAAGCGCTGAAGGTTATCTGGAAGTCGCCGCTGATCCCGGGCGACCCGATCGTCTGGCGTAAGAATCTCTCCGAAACCACCAAGGACAAGGTGTACGACTTCTTTATGAATTACGGCAAAACGCCGGAAGAGAAAACCACGCTGGAACGTCTGGGCTGGGCGCCGTTCCGTGCCTCCAGCGATCTGCAACTGGTGCCGATTCGCCAGTTGGCGCTGTTTAAAGAGATGCAGGGCGTGAAGGACAACAACGGGCTGAACGAGGAAGAGAAAACCAGTAAAACCTCGGCGCTGAAAGCGCAACTGGATGACCTCGACCGTCTGACCGCCGCGCTGGGTGCGATGACCAGCGTGAACAAAGCGGTGCAGTAATGTTATGCCCGGTGGCGCTGCGCTTACCGGGCCTACGTTCCACATGTAGGCCGGATAAGCGTAGCGCCATCCGGCAATGACAAACCACGGAGAACGTCATGCAAACCATCACCGTCCCACCGCCGAAACGTAGCTGGTTCTCGCTGCTGAGCTGGGCCATCCTGCTCGCCGTGCTCGTCGTCTCCTGGAACGGCGCGGAAATGGCCCCGCTCACGCTGATCGAGGATTCCGGCAATATGGCGACCTTCGCCGCCGACTTCTTCCCGCCGGACTTCAGCCAGTGGCAGGACTATCTCGGTGAAATGGCCGTCACCCTGCAAATCGCCGTCTGGGGAACCGCCCTCGCCGTTGTTCTTTCGATTCCTTTCGGCCTGATGTGCGCCGACAACCTCGTGCCATGGTGGATATACCAGCCGATGCGCAGAGCGATGGACGCCTGTCGCGCCATTAACGAAATGGTCTTCGCCATGCTGTTTGTCGTCGCCGTCGGTCTTGGCCCGTTCGCCGGAGTGATGGCGCTGTTTATCCACACTACCGGGGTGCTCTCCAAGCTGCTTTCCGAAGCGGTAGAAGCCATTGAGCCTGGCCCGGTAGAAGGCATTCGCGCCACTGGCGCCAACAAAATTGAAGAGATCCTCTACGGCGTTCTGCCGCAGGTGATGCCGCTGCTCATCTCCTACTCGCTGTACCGCTTTGAGTCCAACGTCCGCTCGGCAACCGTGGTCGGAATGGTCGGCGCAGGCGGCATCGGCGTCACGCTGTGGGAGGCGATTCGCGGCTTTCAGTTTCAGCAAACCTGCGCCCTGATGGTGTTGATCATCGTCACCGTCAGCCTGCTGGATTTCCTCTCCCAGCGTTTACGTAAGCACTTCATCTGATCAGCGAGGCATTGATTGCTATGCACTTGTCTACACATCCGACCAGCTATCCGACGCGTTATCAGGAAATTGCCGCCCGACTTGAGCAGGAGCTTCGTCAACATTACCGCTGCGGCGACTACCTTCCGGCAGAGCATCAGCTTGCCGCCCGCTTTGAGGTGAACCGCCACACGCTGCGCCGCGCTATCGACCAACTGGTGGAGAAAGGCTGGGTACAGCGTCGTCAGGGCGTCGGCGTGCTGGTGCTAATGCGCCCATTCGATTACCCACTCAACGCCCAGGCACGCTTCAGCCAGAATCTGCTGGATCAGGGTAGCCATCCCACCAGCGAAAAGCTGTTGGCGGTGCTACGCCCGGCCTCCAGCCCGATTGCCGACGCACTGAGCGTCAACGAGGGCGACAACGTCATCCACCTGCGCACCCTGCGTCGGGTGAACGGCATCGCCCTGTGCCTGATTGACCACTATTTTTCCGACCTCACTCTCTGGCCGCTCTTGCAGGGTTTTAGCAGCGGTTCGCTGCACGACTATCTGCGCGAGCACGCGGGACTGGCGCTGCAACGCACGCAAACACGCATCAGCGCCCGCCGCGCGCAGGCCAAAGAAAGCAAGGTACTGGAAATCCCCAATATGGCGCCGCTGCTGTGCGTGCGCACCCTGAACCACCGTGAAGGCGAAGCACAGGCAACGGAATACTCCGTCAGCCTGACCCGCGCCGACATGATCGAATTCATCATGGAGCACTGAATGCACTTTGATACTTCTACCCGCCAGCGCTGGATGCGTGCGCTGGCTTACAGCCACGCCGAAGGACTGAACGCGCGCATCAAGGCGCTGGCGCTGACGCCGGAATATGAACTGATTCGCGCCCCGGAAACCGGACTGATGCAGATTCAGGCGCGGATGGGCGGCACCGGCAACCGCTTCTTCGCCGGGGACACCACCCTTACCCGTGCGGTGGTACGCCTTGCCAGCGGCACGCTGGGCTACAGCTATCTGCTGGGGCGCAACAAACACCACGCCGAACAGTGCGCCGTCATCGACGCGCTGCTCCAGGAACAGACGCATTTCCAGAACCTAATGGAAACCTTAATTGCCCCGCTGGAAGCGGAACGCGACGCACAAAGAAACGCTCGCCGTGCCGACGTCAACGCCAGCCGGGTCGACTTCTTCACGCTGGTACGCGGAGATAACACATGACACGATCGACAGCACTATTGACCGCCTTTCACTCCCCGGTTCAGGACGCACAGCAGAGCTTTCGCCGCCTGCTGAAAGCCATGAGCGAACCCGGCGTTATTGTGGCTCTACAGCAACTGAAACACGGCTGGCAGCCGCTGGATATCGCCACCACCAGCGTGCTGCTAACGCTGGTTGACGGCGACACACCGGTCTGGCTGTCGCCCGCCGTGAACAACGACATCGCCAGTCAGAATCTGCGCTTTCACACCAGCGCAACCCTGGTGGAACAACCGCAACAGGCGACCTTTGCCGTCGCCGACGAGCGCATCAGCAGCGAGCAGCTTAACGCCCTCTCCGCCGGTTCTGCCGTGGCGCCGGAAACCAGCGCCACGCTGATCGTACAGGTTGCCAGTTTGAGCGGCGGACGCATGCTGCGCCTTACCGGTGCGGGCATTGCAGAAGAGCGCATGATCGCGCCACAGCTACCGGACTGCCTGATCCGCGAGCTTACTGAGCGCCCGCATCCTTTTCCGCTGGGGGTCGATCTGATCCTCACCTGCGGCGACCGGCTGTTGGCTATTCCACGCACCACCCATGTGGAGGTGTGCTGATGTACGTCGCCGTTAAAGGGGGCGAAAAGGCGATAGCCAACGCCCATGCGCTACAGGAGAACCGACGTCGCGGCGACAGCACGATTGCCGAACTGAGCGTGGCGCAAATCGAACAGCAGATGAATCTCGCCGTCGACCGGGTGATGACCGAAGGCGGTATTGCTGACCGCGAACTGGCGGCGCTGGCGCTGAAACAGGCCAGCGGCGATAACGTCGAAGCCATCTTCTTGTTGCGCGCCTACCGTACCACTCTGGCGAAACTGGCGGTCAGTGAGCCGCTGGATACCGCCGGAATGCGCCTGGAACGCCGCATCTCCGCTGTTTATAAAGACATTCCCGGCGGGCAGTTACTGGGGCCAACCTACGACTACACCCATCGCCTGCTCGATTTTACCCTGCTGGCGAATGGTGGAACGCCGCCGCTGCGTCCCGCAGAAAGTACGCAGGAACCGGCTCCGCACGTCTTTTCACTGCTGGCCAGTCAGGGTTTAGCGAAGCGTGAAGAAGATAACGGCGCTCAACCTGACGACATCACCCGCACGCCGCCGGTATACCCCTGCTCACGTTCCTCGCGCCTGCAACAATTGATGCGCGGCGACGAAGGCTACCTGCTGGCGCTGGCCTACTCCACCCAGCGCGGTTACGGGCGCAACCACCCGTTTGCCGCCGAGATCCGCAGCGGTTTTGTCGGGATTGACATCGTGCCAGAAGAGCTGGGATTTGCGGTGAACGTCGGCGAACTGCTGATGACCGAGTGTGAAATGGTTAACGGCTTTGTCGCGCCAGAAAATGAAGCCCCGCATTTCACCCGCGGCTACGGACTGGTGTTCGGCATGAGCGAACGCAAAGCGATGGCAATGGCGCTGGTAGACCGCGCCCTACAGGCACCCGACTACGATGAATCGGTCACCGGCCCGGCGCAGGACGAGGAGTTCGTGCTGGCGCATGCGGATAACGTCGAGGCGGCGGGGTTTGTTTCGCACCTCAAACTTCCCCATTACGTCGATTTCCAGGCCGAACTGGAACTGCTCAAACGCCTGCAACAGGAGGCCGCCCGTGACCACTAACCTCTCCGGCTACAACTTTGCTTATCTGGACGAGCAGACCAAACGGATGATCCGCCGCGCCATTTTGAAAGCGGTGGCGATCCCTGGCTATCAGGTGCCTTTCGGTGGGCGCGAAATGCCGATGCCTTACGGTTGGGGCACCGGCGGTATTCAGTTGACCGCCAGCGTGATTGGCGAGCCGGACGTGCTGAAGGTGATTGATCAGGGTGCTGATGACACCACCAACGCGGTGTCGATCCGCAACTTCTTCAAACGCGTCACCGGCGTCAACACCACCGAACGAACAGAAGATGCGACATTGATCCAGACGCGTCATCGGATCCCGGAAACGCCGCTGACTGAAGATCAGATCATTATCTTTCAGGTACCGATCCCGGAACCGCTGCGCTTTATCGAACCGCGCGAAACGGAAACCCGCACCATGCACGCGCTGGAAGAGTACGGCATCATGCAGGTAAAACTGTATGAAGATATCGCTCGCTTCGGTCATATCGCCACCACTTACGCCTACCCGGTGAAGGTCAACGGTCGCTACGTGATGGATCCGTCGCCAATTCCAAAATTCGATAATCCGAAGATGGACAGGATGCCCGCCCTGCAACTGTTTGGCGCTGGCCGCGAAAAACGCATTTATGCCGTTCCCCCTTACACGCGGGTAGAAAGCCTCGATTTTGACGATCACCCGTTTTCCGTACAAACCTGGGATGAACCCTGCGCCATCTGCGGTTCGACGCACAGTTATCTCGACGAAGTGGTGCTCGATGACACCGGCAAACGGATGTTTGTTTGCTCCGACACCGATTACTGCCGCCAACAGAGCGAGGCCCTCAGCCAATGACGCAACCGCTGCTTTCGGTTAACAACCTGACCCATCTCTACGCGCCGGGCAAAGGCTTCAGCGATGTCTCTTTTGACCTGTGGCCTGGCGAGGTGCTGGGCATTGTCGGGGAGTCCGGTTCCGGCAAAACCACCTTGCTGAAATCGATCTCTTCGCGCCTGACGCCGCAGTCGGGCGAGATTCAGTACCAGAACCGCTCGCTGTACGGTATGCACGAAGCCGACCGGCGCCGCCTGCTGCGCACCGAATGGGGCGTGGTGCATCAGCACCCGCTGGACGGTCTGCGCCGTCAGGTATCGGCGGGCGGCAATATCGGCGAACGCCTGATGGCGACCGGCGCGCGTCACTACGGCGAGATCCGCGCCACCGCGAAGCGCTGGCTGGAGGAGGTGGAGATCCCCGCCTCACGTATCGACGATCTGCCGACCACCTTTTCCGGCGGCATGCAGCAGCGTCTGCAAATCGCCCGTAACCTCGTGACTCACCCGAAGCTGGTGTTTATGGACGAACCCACCGGCGGGCTGGACGTTTCCGTGCAGGCCAAACTGCTGGACCTGCTGCGCGGGCTGGTGGTGGAACTGGATCTGGCGGTGGTGATTGTCACCCATGATTTGGGCGTCGCGCGCCTGTTGGCTGACCGCCTGCTGGTGATGAAACAGGGTCAGGTGGTGGAAAGTGGGTTAACCGACCGTGTGCTCGACGATCCGCATCACCCTTACACCCAGTTGCTGGTGTCGTCGGTTTTACAGAATTGATGTCGCTGTTTTGCCGGATGGCGACGCTAACGCGCCTTATCCGGCCTACGAAAAACATGCATTTGTAGGCCGGATAAGGCAACGCCGCCATCCGGCGATCGGACATCCGGCAAAAAGAACCAAGAGGCCAACATGATCCGCGTAGAAAACGTGAGTAAGACTTTCGTGCTTCACCAGCAAAACGGCGTGCGTCTGCCGGTGCTGAAAAACGCCTCTCTGGAGGTCAAAAAGGGCGAATGCGTGGTGCTTCACGGCCACTCCGGCAGCGGCAAATCGACGCTGTTACGCTCCCTGTACGCCAACTATTTACCTGATGAAGGACACATCCACATTCGCCACGACGGTGAATGGGTGGATCTGGTACAGGCACCCGCCCGTAAGGTGCTCGACGTCCGTCGTTCCACGATTGGCTGGGTCAGCCAGTTCCTGCGGGTGATCCCACGCGTCTGCGCGCTGGATGTGGTGATGCAGCCGCTGTTGGATCTCGGCGTATCACGCGAGGAATGCGCCGCCAAAGCCGCGAACCTGCTGATCCGCCTGAACGTACCGGAACGGCTGTGGCATCTCGCCCCTTCCACCTTTTCCGGCGGCGAACAGCAGCGCGTCAACATCGCCCGCGGGTTTATTGTCGATTACCCGATTTTGCTGCTTGATGAACCCACCGCCTCGCTGGACGCCAAAAACAGCGCGGCGGTAGTGGCGCTGATTGAAGAAGCAAAAGCCCGCGGCGCGGCGATTGTCGGCATTTTTCACGATAGCACCGTGCGCGAGCGCGTGGCAGACCGTTTGCACCTGATGGGAAAAACAGCATGATTATCAACAATGTAAAGCTAGTGCTGGAAGATGAAGTGGTGCACGGATCGCTGGAAATGCAGGATGGCGTGATTCGCGCCTTTGCGCAAAGTCAGAGCCGTCTTCCCGAGGCGCTGGACGGTGAAGGCGGCTGGCTGCTGCCAGGGCTGATTGAGCTGCATACCGATAATCTCGATAAATTCTTTACTCCGCGCCCAAAAGTGGACTGGCCCGCCCATTCGGCCATGAGCAGTCACGACGCGCTGATGGTCGCCAGCGGCATCACCACCGTGCTGGACGCGGTGGCGATTGGCGATGTCCGCGACGGCGGTGACCGTCTGGAAAACCTGGAAAAGATGATCAATGCGGTGGAGGAGTCGCAAAAGCGCGGGGTCAACCGCGCCGAGCACCGTCTGCATCTGCGCTGCGAGCTGCCGCATCACTCCACCCTGCCGCTGTTCGAAAAACTGGTGGGTCGTGAACCGGTGACGCTGGTATCACTGATGGATCACTCGCCGGGACAACGTCAGTTCGCCAGCCGTGAAAAATACCGCGAATACTATCAGGGCAAATATTCGCTTACCGATGAGCAGATGGCCCGCTATGAAGAAGAACAACTTCAGCTTGCGGCGCGCTGGTCGCAGCCGAACCGTACCGCCATTGCACAGTTGTGTCGCGAGCGGCATATCGCGCTGGCGAGTCATGATGACGCCACCCACGATCATGTGCGGGAGTCGCATCAACTTGGCAGCGTGATCGCCGAGTTTCCCACCACGTTCGACGCCGCACTGGCTTCGCGACAATGTGGGATGAACGTGCTGATGGGCGCGCCCAATATCGTGCGCGGCGGTTCGCACTCCGGCAACGTGGCGGCGCATACGCTGGCGGAAAGGGGACTGCTGGATATTCTCTCTTCCGATTACTACCCCGCCAGCCTGCTCGATGCGGCGTTTCGCGTCGCCGACGACGAAGCCAACCGCTTTACGCTGCCACAGGCCATTCAACTGGTCACCCGTAACCCGGCACGGGCGCTGAACCTCGACGATCGCGGCGTGATCGCCGAAGGTAAGCGCGCCGACCTGGTGCTGGCGCACCGCAAAGGCGATCATATTCATATCGACCATGTCTGGCGGCAGGGAAAAAGGGTGTTCTGACGATGGGAAAACTGATCTGGCTGATGGGGCCGTCCGGCTCCGGGAAGGACAGCCTGCTGGCGGAGCTTCGCCAGCAGGAACCTGCGCAACTGCTGGTGGCGCATCGTTACATCACCCGGTCGGCCAACGCCGGGCATGAAAACCATATCGCCCTCAGTGAACACGAGTTTTTTACCCGCGCCGGGCAGAATTTGCTGGCGCTAAGCTGGCACGCCAACGGCTTTTATTACGGCATAGGGGTAGAGATTGACCTTTGGCTACACGCCGGTTTCGACGTGGTGGTCAACGGTTCGCGCGCGCATCTGGCGCAAGCGCGGGCACGCTACGGCGAATCGCTGTTTCCTGTCTGTTTAGAGGTGTCTTCTGCTATCCTGCGCCAGCGCTTACAGGCTCGCGGGAGAGAAAATGAAACGGAGATCGCCGCTCGCCTCGAACGCGCCGCCCGTTACGCGCCATTAAACTGTCATAAGCTGAATAACGACGGAAGTTTATTGCAGTCCGTCGATGCGTTACTCACGCTGATGGGTCGCAAGGAGAAAATAGATGTTTAACTGTGAACTACGCCATGCCACCCCAGCAGATAGCGACGATGTTTATGCGCTTATCTGCGAGCTAAAGCAGGCCGAATTTAACCGCCAGGCCTTTAGCGCCGGGTTTGCCGCTAATTTGCAGGATAGCAATTTGCGCTACCAACTGGCGCTGCTCGACGGCCAGGTGGTTGGCATGATTGGTCTGCATTTGCAGTTTCATCTGCATCACGCCAACTGGATTGGCGAAATTCAGGAACTGGTGGTGATGCCGCACGCACGCGGAGGCAAAGTCGGCAGTCGGCTGCTGGCGTGGGCGGAGGAAGAAGCACGCCTGGCAGGGGCAGAAATGACCGAGCTTTCCACCAGCGTGACGCGTCACAACGCGCACCGTTTTTACCTGCGCGAAGGGTATGAACGGAGCCATTTCCGCTTCACAAAAGCATTGTGAGGTACGTAGGCCGGATAAGAGGCTCGCGTCGCCATCCGGCACGATACGACAAGGGGAGCCACAATGAGTTTGACCATCACCTTAACCGGCACCGGCGGCGCACAGCAGGTGCCCGCTTTTGGTTGCGACTGCGCCGCCTGTCGTCGCGCGCGTTTGCAGGCGCACTATCGCCGCCGCCCCTGTAGTGGATCACTCAAATTCAACAACGCGGTAACGCTGCTGGACGCCGGTCTGCATGATCTTATGGACAACTGGCCTGCCGGATCTTTCCGTCAGTTTCTGCTCACTCACTACCATATGGATCATGTCCAGGGGCTGTTTCCGCTCCGCTGGGGCGTGGGTGCGACGATCCCGGTATATGGCCCGCCTGACGATCAGGGCTGTGACGATCTGTTTAAGCATCCGGGGATTCTGGATTTCAGCCACACGGTGAAGCCGTTTGTGGTGTTTGATTTGCAGGGATTACAGGTCACGCCGCTGCCGTTGAATCATTCAAAGCTGACGTTTGGCTATCTGCTGGAAACGGCGCACAGCCGCGTGGCGTGGCTCTCTGACACCGCCGGATTGCCAGACAAAACGCTGAAATTTCTGCTGAACAATCAGCCGCAGGCAATCATCATCGACTGTAGCCACCCGCCACGCACGGAGCCTGCACGTAACCACTGTGATTTAAATACCGTCGTGGCGCTCAATAACGTCATCCGCTGCCCACGGGTGATCCTCACCCACATCAGCCATCAGTTCGACCTGTGGCTGATGGAGAACCCGCTGCCGGAAGGCATTGAAGCGGGCTTCGACGGGATGGAGATTGTGCTGGATTAGCGTCACTTCATCGTCTCTTCACTTACGCAGCCTATTTTCCCTGCGAAGAAAACACGCTGAAGGGGATCCTGTGAACATAAAAACACGCCGTATTATCCATCATGCCTGCTGGTTTACTGTGTTGGGGCCGTTTACCGGCGTTCCCCTCACCGTCGCCATCACGGCGCTCTATTTTAGAGATTCTCCGTGGGAATTGCTGTTCGATATCAGCAGAGTGTTACCACAGTTTCTGGCCTTAACGTGGTTAATCGGCGCGATACCGGCGCTGGCGACAGGTATTCTCAGCGCCTGCCTGCCGGACAGAATTTACGACTCACGTTACTGGCGCAGCTTCGCCTGTGCGGCGATTGGCGGCGCGCTCTCGTTACTGTACGAACTCATTCCCCATGCGCTCAGCGCCAGGGCATTATTCAGTCATGAGTTTGTGTGGATAGTCTTTTGTACTGGCCTGTTCGCAGGGGGCGTGTTGGGCTTTTTAGTCCCTCGCCTCGCCGGGCATGGCAATCGCCTCAGCGCGGTTCAGCCCGAAACAAACGGGTAAACGCGCGCGTTGTAGTATCTCGAGTGCCCAAAGAGAATGCGTCAAATCCGCGAAGGAGTAACGGCTACCGATAGTAGTCCTCTTCCATCCTTCGCTCGTCATCTTCTAGCTGACGACGATCCTGATCGAGCTGGCGCTGGCGCTCGTCTAACTGACGACGCCGGTCTTCAAACTGACGACGCCTGTCGTCGTACTGTCTGCGGCGATCGTCACTCATCTGCCGTTGCCCGTTGTCATACCGGGAGTCATCGTCATAGCGGCGGTCACTATCGGGTTTATAGGCATCGCTGATCGCCTGCTGAATGTTGCCGATGGCATCATCGATAATGTCGGCATAGGCCAGTGGGCTGCATACAGAGCACAAACTCAGTAACAGAGCGATAGAGTAACGTTTCATAAGACCAGTCTCGCAGGTGGGCTGGCTTTACGTTAATGAAAGGTAAACGCGGGGAGTAGCGGAGGAATCTCAATTTCGCCAGGAAGTCGTCGCTGCCATTAACTGGTTAGCGCGCTGTTTGTCCTCTGCGACCAATACGACACCGTGGCATTTTTGGTCCGGAGAATTACTCCAGATACGCTCCTCAGGAATACAGCCGCCATCATAAATTACCTTACTGCCATCATAGGGCCAGAATGCCCCTTGTTCCGTGTCTAACACAAAAACGGAAATCTGATCGGACTCACGCGCGATCTTTTGCCAGAGCATTTTCCCGCCATCATACTACTCAAAATCACTGATAAGCGTGATGCCGCATCGCAGAATCAGAGCCTCATACAAACGCGTCGCCAGCCCTTTATCGCGCTCAAGCGGTTGAACACAGATACCTTCCACCTGAAGCACGTTGGCCTCTTCCCAGCAGCGTTCAACGGCAACGATATCTTTACCTAAGGCGTCTTTTCGCTGTAAATCGAGGGCCGCAATGACACGGTGGCGGGGAACGCCTTCAAACATTTCAACGTCCGCTTCGATAATGGCCGCTCTTGGCGTTTGAGGGTCATAAATGACCTGTAAAACGCGCCCTGAAAGTGCAAATTCTTCCACGACGTTAAAAGAGCGGGCGACAGTCATTGGGCTGTACGTTGTAGGCATCACAATCATCGGTGAGTCACCTTTTGTCAGTACTGGCATAATTCCTTTTATATCCCAATCAGACCGTATTTGCTCAGATTAACATCACCGGTTTTGCTTCCTCGCCTGATGAATGCCTAAACTCAGCGAAAATTTTGGTTTTCTGAATCAGGCGCGCAAACCCACTGTAAGCACCTTCAGAATTCTCAATTCATCTGCGGTTCTGTTGCCACATTCGCTGGCGCGCTGTCGCTTTTTATCACTGCCTGATGCAGCGCCTGCACAAGCTGTACCCGGGTAAAAGGTTTACGCAACAGCGCCACATCCGGCAGTGCAGGATTATCTGCCGGGCGTAAATCCTGACCGCTGATCAGCAGTAGCGTCAGTTGGGGGTAGTGTTTCAGCGCATGGTTCACCACATCCGCGCCGCTTAACCCGCCGGGTAGCATTAAGTCACTGATAAAAATGTCGATCGCTGAGGAGGCGGCGAGCATCTGCATCGCCTGTTCGCCGTTGGCGGCTTCCAGCGTCAGGTAGCCCAACAAATGCAGTTGCTCGCACAGCGTCTGGCGTACATCGGCCTCATCTTCAAGAACCAGAACCAGTTTATCCGTGCGGGCCACATCCTCCTCTGCCAGCGGTTCCGCAGCGGTCACAACGGGCACAATCGCGCGGGGCAGTTGCAATCTGACCGTCGTTCCCTGCCCCGGCGCACTCTCGATTTCCACCCGCCCGCCGGACTGGCGCACAAATCCGTACACCATAGAGAGCCCCAGGCCACTGCCGCTGCCGGTCTGTTTGGTGGTGAAGAACGGCTCAAAAACCTGCGCTTTGATCTCCTGCGACATCCCGCAGCCGTGGTCAGCAATCTCCAGGGTAACCATATCCTCTTTACGCCCGCTGCTGCGCGTGACGCGCTGATTCCAGGTGCGAATTTTGATGGTGCCCATCTGCCCCTCCATCGCATCGCGGGCGTTCATCACCAGGTTGATGAGGGCATTCTCCAGTTGGCTGGCGTCAATCCACGCCGGCCAGGCGGGCGACTGAGATTCAATGTCCAGCGTCAGGGTCGCGGGCAACGAGTGGCGCATCAGTTCGCCAAGATTCTCCAGCAACGTGCTCAACTCCACCGCATGGGGGTGCAGGGACTGTTTGCGGGAGAAGGCCAGTAGCCGCTGGGTCAGCAACGCCCCGCGTTCCGCCGCTTTTAGCGCCCGCGAAATTCGCGCCGCATCCGGCGAGTCGGGGTTAACCAGCTCCAGACTGCCAATGATCACCGCCAGCAGATTGTTAAAGTCATGCGCCAGCCCACCCGTCAGTTGCCCAACCGCTTTCATTTTCTGGCTGTGTAGCAGCGCTTCCTCCAGCCCTTTGCGCTCGATTCTGTCGATTTCCAGTTGCGTGCTTTTTTCCTTCAATAGGCGCGAGGTGTGTTCCAGCGAGGCGGTATTACGGGCAAAAACATTGAACGCGCGCGCCAGTTCTCCCAGTTCGTCGCGCCGCTGCAAGGCAGGGACACTGACGTCCGACTCGCCGTGCGCCAGGCGGGACATTGCCCGCGAGATTGCCGTCAGGTTGGAGCCAAGATTGCGGTAAATATACCAGCCCGCAAATCCGGTAATGACAATCGCCAGCAGGGCAAATGTCATGATAAACATAATGATAGACTGCAACTCCTGATGGCTTTCCGCCACCCGCCGCTCTGAGCTGGCCGCCACCTGCGCCACATATTGATTGATGTCGCTGTTGAGGATCGCCACCAGCGCTTTGATGTGGAACATATGCCAGATGATCGCCAGATCGCTTTGTTCCAGCGCCGCCGAGAGCGGTTCAAGCTGGCGTAATTCCTGATTGAAGTCACTGAGGATGCCGTTGACCAGCGGGTGGGCGTTACGCGTTGGTAACAGGGGCATCACGCTATCCAGTTGCTTGACCACCGAACGCGGCGTGGGCGTTTCGATGGCCGCCACGATCAGTCTGTCCATCTGAGCGAGTAACACCGCATCCTGCGCCGGATTCATCTTTTGCAAATGCCGCAGATAGCTCAAATTCTGATACAGCGAACTCAGTAGCGCGTTACGCTCAAGATGCCGTCGCTGCCCGCGCTGAAGCATACCCGCTACGCTGGTTTGCAGTTCGTTGCTACGCTGAATGATGCGGGCGACCAGCTCCGGCTCCTGCTGCGCCAGCGGGGCGGCGGCCAGTTGTTCCAGAGACTGTTTCAGCGCTCGCTGCGTCTCCTGTAAGCGTTCCGCCTCACCTTTATATTCCAGCGCGCCGACCACCTGTGACAGCCGCACCGCCGCCGTCGCCACGTTCGCAGTGTCGCGCGCCAGATTCATGCTGCCGGTCATGTCATCAACCGTTTGCTGTTGTACCTGCTCCTGAATCTGGCTGGCGTGCCGAAACCCGAGTACCGCCACGCCGCTCACCATCAGCGTGACCGCTACCACCAGCAGGTTAAAAAACAGCAATCGCCCGCGCGCGCTGGCGAAAAAGTGACGCCCAGGCTGCGGCATATCACGCTCCATGAAGAAAAATATCACTATGACAAATATGAACGGCTTCTGACATTTTGCATTTACTTTCCTGTGATGGACTGCTGATATCGACAACACCGCAGGAGATCCGCCATGAGCAGGGCACCGGTTCTGGAGATGCGCAATATTGCCAAAGCCTTTGGCAAATTTTACGCACTGAAAGGGGTCGATCTGACGGTATATCCCGGCGAAATTCACGCCCTGATGGGGGAAAACGGCGCGGGAAAAAGCACCCTGATGAAGGTGCTTGCGGGGGCATACAGCGCCACCAGCGGTGAGATCCTGATTGACGGTCAGCCTTTCCATATCAAAGGCCCAAAAGATGCCCTGAGCGCGGGCATAACCCTGATTTATCAGGAGATGCAGCTTGCCCCGAACCTGACCGTCGCGGAGAACATTTTCCTTGGCAGCGAACTGTCGCGCGGTGGGCTGGTGCAACGCAAAGAGATGGTTCTGCAGGCGCAGCAGGTTATCGATCGCCTCGGCGCACAGTTTAAAGCCAGCGATAAAGTGATGCGGCTGACCATCGCCGAACAACAGCAGGTGGAAATCGCCCGCGCCCTGCACCGCAACAGCCGAATTCTGGTGATGGATGAACCCACTGCCGCCCTCTCCTCGCGTGAAACCCACCGCCTGTTTGAACTGATCATGCGCCTGCGTGATGAAGGCATGGCGATTATCTACATCAGCCACCGCATGGCGGAAGTGTACGAGCTTTCGGATCGCGTCAGCGTGCTGCGCGATGGACAGTACGTCGGCAGCCTGACCCGCGACAAACTCAACGCCGCCGAACTGGTACGCATGATGGTGGGTCGGCCCCTGAGCGATCTGTTTAACAAAGAGCGCGATATTCCACTCGGAAATGTGCGCCTGAATGTGCATCACCTGACCGACGGCGGCAAAGTACAGCCGTGCAGTTTACTGGTGCGTTCCGGGGAAATTGTCGGCCTGGCAGGGCTGGTCGGCGCCGGGCGCTCTGAACTGGCGCAACTGATTTTTGGCGTACGCAAAGCCACCGGCGGCATGCTGGAAGTGGACGGCGAACCGGTGGTGATCCACTCCCCGCGCGAAGCCATCGACTATGGCATCGGTTATCTCACCGAGAACCGCAAAGAACAGGGGCTGTTTTTAGAACTGGCGGCGGCAGAGAACATCACCATGGCGACGCTGGAACGTGACGCCACCTGGGGGATGCTCAACCGTAAAAAAGCGCAGACGATCTCCGACGATGCCATTCAGTTACTCAACATCCGTGTGCCACATGCGCAGGTGCGGGCGGGCGGGCTTTCCGGCGGCAACCAGCAAAAGCTGTTGATTTCGCGCTGGGTGGCGATTGGCCCGCGCATTTTGATCCTTGATGAACCGACGCGCGGCGTGGATGTCGGCGCCAAGAGCGAGATCTATCGCATCATGAATGACATGGCACGCCAGGGCGTGGCGATCCTGATGATCTCCAGCGAACTGCCGGAGGTCGTCGGCATGAGCGATCGGGTGTACGTCATGCACGAAGGCAGCATTGCCGGAGAGCTGGACGGAAAAAGTATTTCTCAGGAAAACATTATGACGCTGGCCACCGGCGCGAACGACTCCCACCCTCAGGCGAGGCAACCATGAATAATTCACCCACTCCCCCGCAGGTGGCGAAATCCGCCTCCGCCAAAAAAATGCTGATGGGCGATCTGATGCAAACCGTCGGGATCTTGCCCATTCTTATCCTGATTGTTGCCGTATTTGGCTTTATCGCACCCAACTTTTTTACCGAGAGCAACCTGCTGAATATTACCCGCCAGGCGTCGATCAACATCGTGTTAGCGGCAGGAATGACCTTCATCATTCTGACAGGCGGTATCGATCTTTCCGTCGGGTCGATTCTTGGCACCACGGCAGTGGCGGCGATGGTGGTTTCACTGATCCCCGAATTCGCCATGCTCTCTGTGCCGGTCGCGCTGATGCTCGGTATGCTGCTGGGCTTGTTTAACGGGGCACTGGTGGCCTTTGCCGGACTGCCGCCGTTTATTGTCACTCTCGGCACTTACACGGCATTGCGCGGCGCCGCCTACCTGCTGGCGGACGGCACCACGGTGATTAACTCCAATATCAGTTTCGAGTGGATCGGTAACAACTATCTCGGGCCGATTCCGTGGCTGGTGGTGATTGCGCTGGCGGTCATTGTGGTGTGCTGGTTTATTTTGCGCCGCACCACGCTGGGGGTTCATATCTACGCGGTGGGCGGCAATATGCAGGCGGCGCGCTTAACCGGCATCAAAGTGTGGCTGGTGCTGCTGTTTGTTTACGGCATGAGCGGCCTGCTCTCCGGGCTTGGCGGGGTGATGAGCGCGTCACGTCTGTACAGCGCCAACGGCAACTTAGGGATGGGCTACGAGCTGGACGCCATCGCCGCGGTGATCCTCGGCGGCACCAGTTTTGTCGGCGGGATCGGCACGATCACCGGCACGCTGGTGGGGGCGTTGATCATTGCCACACTCAATAACGGCATGACGCTGATGGGCGTCTCCTACTTCTGGCAACTGGTGATCAAAGGGGCGGTGATCATCATTGCGGTGCTGATCGATAAATACCGTACCCGACATCATCAAAGTGCATAACACACCTGCCGGCCTTATCCGTCCTACAACTCCGTAGGCCTGATAAGCGTAGCGCCATCAGGCAATGACAACAAAAAGTACCCTACGTGAGGAAAAGACTATGCGTTTGAAGCCATTAGTAACCGCGCTCTGTGCAGGCGCGCTGCTGACCGCAGCACCGTTTACGCAGGCCAAAGATCTCAAATCGATCGGTGTGACGGTGGGCGATCTTGCCAACCCATTCTTTGTACAGATAACCAAAGGCGCGGAGCTGGAAGCGCGCAAGCTGGCGGGTGACGGCGTGAAAGTGACGCTGGTTTCCAGCGGTTACGATCTGGGCCAGCAAGTGTCGCAGATAGACAATTTTATCGCCGCCAAAGTCGACATGATAATCCTTAACGCGGCGGATTCTAAAGGGATCGGCCCGGCGGTGAAGCGGGCAAAAGACGCGGGGATCGTGGTCGTTGCGGTTGACGTCGCGGCAGAAGGCGCAGACGCCACCATTACCTCCAATAACACCCAGGCAGGGGAAATGGCGTGTAAATACATCACCGATCGCCTGAAAGGCAAAGGCAATGTGGTGATCATCAACGGGCCGCCGGTGTCTGCCGTACAGAATCGGGTGGAAGGCTGCCAGACCGAATTCAAAAAACATCCGGATATCAAGGTACTTTCCGATAACCAAAACGCCAAAGGCAGTCGTGAAGGCGGACTGGAAGTGATGACCGCCCTGTTGGCGGCGAATCCGAAGATCGACGGCGTGTTTGCGATTAACGATCCGACGGCGATCGGTGCCGATCTCGCAGCAAAACAGGCGCAACGTAACGAGTTCTTTATTGTTGGCGTCGATGGCAGCCCGGATGCTGAAGAGGCGCTGAAGCGTGAGAACTCGCTGTTTGTCGGCACGCCTGCGCAAGATCCGCAGGTCATGGCGGCAAAAGCGGTAGAGATCGGCTATGACATTCTACAGGGGAAACCTGCGCCGAAAGAGCCGGTGCTTATCCCGGTGACGATGATCGATAAGAGCAACGTCAGCGGCTATAAGGGTTGGACGGTGAAATAGCGGCAAGCGGCCTCTATGCAGGCCTGATAAGCGCAGCGCCATCAGGCAATAAACCCATGCCGGATGGCGGCAAAAATGCCTCATCAGGCCTGCAAGGCGACATCACACAAGGAGAATCCAGTCCATGAAACGCTCCGAAATAAACGAAATCCTTGGTCATACACGGCAGTTTTTTTCCATGCATGACATCCACCTCCCGCCCTTCGCCAGTTTTGCGCCAACGCAATGGCGAAAGCTGGATGCCGACGTCTGGCGTGAAGTGTTCGATCTCAAACTCGGCTGGGATGTGACGGCTTTTGGCGGGGATAACTTTGCCGCCTTAGGGTTAACGCTTTTTACCCTGCGCAACGGTTCACCCAACGCCTTCCCTTACGAAAAGTGCTACGCCGAAAAAATCATGCATGTGCGGGACGCGCAAATCACGCCGATGCATTTTCACTGGCGCAAGCATGAGGACATCATCAATCGCGGCGGCGGTAATCTGGTCGTGGAGTTGTGGAACGCCGACGCCCACGATCAAACAGATAATAGCGCTGTCACGGTGGTGATTGATGGCTGCCGACAAACCCACGCGGCGGGAAGCCAGTTGCGCCTGATGCCCGGAGAGAGCATCTGCCTGACGCCCGGTCTGTATCACAGCTTTTGGGCAGAGTCTGGCTTCGGCGATGTGCTGGTCGGCGAAGTCTCTTCCGTCAATGACGACGACCACGACAACCACTTCCTGCAGCCACTCGCCCGTTATAACGACATTGAAGAAGATGAACCGGCGCAACTGGTGCTGTGTAACGAGTATCGACTGTTCCGTTGAACAAGGAGGCTGTTATGCCACTGATTTCTCTTGCTGATGGGCTCGCCCACGCCCGTGAGCATCGCTACGCGTTAGGCGCGTTTAACGTCCTAGACTCCCACTTTTTGCGCGCGCTGTTTGCCGCGGCGAAGCAGGAACGCTCGCCGTTTATCATCAATATTGCCGAAGTGCATTTTAAGTATGTCTCGCTGGATTCGCTGGTCGAGACAATTAAATTCGAGGCTGCCCGCCACGACATTCCGGTGGTGCTTAATCTTGATCACGGTCTGCATTTTGAATCGGTGGTTCAGGCGCTACGTCTGGGCTTTAGTTCGGTGATGTTTGACGGCTCGACGCTGGAGTATGAAGAGAACATTCGCCAGACCCGCGAAGTGGTGAAAATGTGCCACGCTGTGGGTGTTTCCGTAGAGGCTGAACTGGGGGCCGTCGGCGGTGACGAAGGCGGCGCGCTGTATGGTCATGCCGACGAATCACTGTTTACCGATCCGCTGCTGGCGCGGGACTTCGTCGACAGAACCGGGATTGACGCCCTCGCGGTCGCCATCGGCAACGCGCACGGTAAATACAAAGGCGAGCCAAAACTCGACTTCCCTCGTCTGGAAGAAATCCGCCAGCAGGCCGCGATCCCCCTGGTGCTGCACGGTGGTTCCGGTATCAGCGACGCGGATTTTCGCCGCGCCATCGAACTGGGCATTCACAAGATCAACTTCTACACCGGAATGTCGCAGGCGGCGCTGGCTGCCATCGAATCGCGTATGGCGAACCGCCAGCCGCTGTACGATGAATTTGCCGAACTATTGCTGGGCATTGAGGCCGCGATTTCCGATACCGTCTCTGAGCAGATGCGCATTTTTGGCAGCGCGGGGAAAGCGTGATGGAACGCAAAGGCATCATCGCTGCGGGCAATATGCTGGTCGATCATGTACACCAAATTGTGCAGTGGCCGGAGCGCGGCTGGCTGGCTGAAATTAGTCACAGCGAGCGTTCTACGGGCGGTGCGCCGCTCAACGTGTTGTTGACGCTGGCAAAAATGCACACCGGTTTGCCGTTACAGGCGGTGGGGCTTATCGGTCAGGACAGCGACGGCGACTACATTATGGCGATGCTGGAGCAGTATCATGTCAATCGCCAGCATGTGCAGCGCACCACCTTCGCGCCGACCTCAATGTCGCAAGTCATGACCGACCCCAGCGGCCAGCGCACCTTTTTTCACTCGCCTGGCGCGAACCGCCTGCTGGATCTGCCCGCCTTTGATAGCCTCGACAACACGATGAAAATCTTCCATCTCGGCTATCTGCTGCTGCTCGACAGTCTGGATATGCCGGATGGTCAGTACGGTACGCGCAGCGCGCGGCTGTTGGCGCAAATGCGCGAGAATGGGTTTGAAACGTCGCTGGATCTGGTTTCACGCAAGGGTGACCCGCGTTATCAGCCGCTGGTGTTGCCCGCGTTGCCTCATCTGGATTATCTGGTGATTAACGAGCTGGAAGCCGGGGAGTTCAGCGGTCTGGAGGTTCGTTATCCGGACGGCGGGCCGCATATTCCGCACATCACCAGCATCGCGCGGGAGTTGCTCAACGCGGGCGTTCGACAGCGCGTGGTGATCCACTGCCCGGAAGGGGCGTGGGGGGAAACGCCGGACAAACCTGGCGTCTGGATACCGTCGCAGAAACTGGCGCAGGAGGAGATCGTCGGCAGCGTTGGCGCAGGCGACGCCTTTTGCGCGGGCTTTCTGTACGGCTGTCATGAGTCATGGTCGCTGGCCGACAGCATTACGCTGGCGCATGCCTGCGCACGGGCTAGCCTGCTGTGCGCGAACGCCATTGACGGCGCCAAAACGCTGGCAGAGTTAAAGGCGGAAATGCCGGATACTTGAGGGATTTCAGCGGTCGGATCAACAACATTATGCCGCCTTGTCGTGATGCTGGACGTCGGCAGCAAACACATACCCCAGACCGCGTATCGTTTTTATGAGCGTCGGCTGATGCGGATTGGTTTCGATTTTGCGGCGCAAACGCATGATTAACACATCGATGGTGCGATCAAACACCTCGATGCTGTCGCTGTGCGTGAGCGCCAGCAACTGTTCGCGGCTCAACACCCGGCGGGCATTTTGCGCCAACGCCAATAACAGACTGTACTCCCCTTGCGTCAGATCTATCGTTTGCTGCTGCGGGTCACGCAACTGGCAACGCCCGGTGTCCAGATGCCAGCCGTTAAATGAAAGGCCGGCGATTTGCGTAACGCCACCTTCAGTTACCGGTACGCCGCCCCGGCGCAGCACGGCTTTGACGCGCGCCACCACCACCCGGGGATTAAACGGTTTGCAGATGTAATCATCCGCCCCCATTTCCAGCCCCACCACCACATCAGATTCGCTGCTTATCCCTGTCAACATCACCACAGGCAGCGTCGGCCTGATTTTCTGAACCTGCTGCAACACCCTCAATCCGTTGATGTCGGGCAGCATCATATCCAGCAGAACCAACGCGATGTCGGGGCGCTCTTCGACGCAGCGTATCGCCTCTTGTCCGGTATGGCAGGCGGTAACCGCAAAAACATGCTCGTTCAACACATCCTGCAGCAGTGCGCAGATTGCGGTGTCATCATCCACGATCAAAACAGCAGGTTTCATCATCCTTCCCCTTTCGCCTCTCACTCAGATGAGTGTGAATGATTCTGCCCGGAGTAACAGAAATTGCGCAGGAGGAGATGCTGGAAACATAAGCACCGTCACATTGACTGGCTGTCACATATTTTGCATTCGTCACGTCAAAACTGACGACAGCCTGCTTTTCGTCAGCATTTTGCCCAAAATTTGCCCGTAATATCAGGGAATGCCCACAATAAAAAGATGGCATAAAAGATGCATACTGAAGGCGACAGCGCGTATGCGCGATTTGATTAACTGGAGCGAGACCGATGAAAAAAGTCGTCACGGTTTGCCCGTATTGCGCATCAGGTTGCAAAATCAACCTGGTGGTCGATAACGGCAAAATCGTTCGGGCGGAGGCGGCGCAGGGGAAAACCAATCAGGGTACCTTGTGTCTGAAGGGCTATTATGGCTGGGATTTTATCAATGATACCCAGATCCTGACCCCACGCCTGAAAACCCCTATGATCCGTCGCCAGCGTGGCGGCAAACTGGAATCCGTGTCCTGGGATGAAGCGCTGAATTACGTTGCTGACCGCCTGAGCGCCATCAAAGCCAAGTATGGCCCGGATGCCATTCAGACTACCGGCTCCTCCCGTGGTACCGGTAATGAAACCAACTATGTAATGCAAAAATTCGCGCGCGCCGTTATTGGTACCAATAACGTTGACTGCTGCGCTCGCGTCTGACACGGCCCATCGGTTGCAGGTCTGCACCAATCGGTCGGTAACGGCGCAATGAGTAATGCTATCAATGAAATTGATAACACAGATTTAGTGTTCATCTTCGGGTATAACCCGGCGGATTCCCACCCTATCGTGGCGAATCACGTGATCAACGCTAAACGTAACGGGGCGAAAATTATCGTCTGCGATCCGCGCAAAATCGAAACCGCGCGTATTGCCGATATGCACGTTGCATTGAAAAACGGCTCGAATATCGCGCTGCTCAATGCGATGGGTCACGTCATTATTGAAGAAAACCTGTACGACCAGGCGTTCGTCGCCTCCCGTACGGAAGGGTTTGAAGAGTATCGTAAGATTGTCGAAGGCTATACGCCGGAGTCCGTCGAAGACATTACTGGCGTTAGCGCACAGGAAATTCGTCAGGCTGCGCGTATGTACGCGACCGCGAAAAACGCGACAATCCTGTGGGGCATGGGTGTCACCCAGTTCTATCAGGGCGTCGAAACCGTACGTTCACTGACCAGCCTTTCCATGCTGACCGGTAACCTCGGTAAGCCAAGCGTGGGCGTTAACCCGGTGCGTGGCCAGAACAACGTTCAGGGCGCGTGCGACATGGGTGCGCTGCCGGATACCTATCCGGGCTACCAGTACGTGAAGTTCCCGGAAAACCGCGAGAAATTCGCCAAAGCCTGGGGCGTGGAAAGTCTGCCTGCACATACCGGCTATCGCATCAGCGAACTGCCGCACCGTGCGGCGCATGGCGAAGTACGCGCAGCGTACATTATGGGTGAAGATCCGCTTCAGACCGATGCGGAACTCTCTGCGGTGCGCAAAGGGTTTGAGGATCTGGAACTGGTCATCGTGCAGGACATCTTCATGACCAAAACCGCCGCTGCCGCAGACGTTATTTTACCGTCTACGTCATGGGGTGAGCATGAAGGCGTCTTCTCCGCCGCTGACCGTGGCTTCCAGCGCTTCTTCAAAGCGGTTGAGCCGAAGTGGGATCTGAAAACAGACTGGCAAATCATCAGTGAAATCGCGACCCGTATGGGCTATCCGATGCACTACAACAACACCCAGGAAATCTGGGATGAGTTGCGCAATCTGTGCCCAGAATTCTACGGTGCCACCTACGAGAAGATGGGCGAACTGGGCTATATCCAGTGGCCATGCCGCGATACGTCGGACGCCGATCAGGGAACCTCTTACCTCTTTAAAGAGAAGTTTGACACCCCGAACGGCCTGGCGCAGTTCTTCACCTGTGACTGGGTAGCGCCTATCGACAAGCTCACCGAAGAGTATCCGATGGTGCTCTCTACGGTGCGTGAAGTCGGCCACTACTCTTGCCGTTCGATGACCGGCAACTGTGCGGCGCTGGCCGCGCTGGCGGATGAACCTGGCTATGCGCAAATTAATACCGACGACGCTGAGCGTCTGGGTATTAAAGATGAAGAGCTGGTGTGGGTTAACTCCCGCAAAGGCCGAGTCATCACCCGTGCAGCAGTGAGCGATCGTCCAAACAAAGGCGCGATTTACATGACCTACCAGTGGTGGATTGGCGCATGTAATGAACTGGTGACCGAGAACTTAAGCCCGATTACCAAAACGCCAGAGTATAAATACTGTGCCGTTAACGTTGAACGCATCGCCGATCAGCGCACTGCCGAACAGTATGTGATTGACGAGTACACCAAGCTGAAAACCAGCCTGCGCGAAAGTGCGATGGGCTGATCGGTTTTCGTTTGATATCCGCCTCAACAGCCTCCTTCTGGAGGCTGTTTTTTTATCTAAAAGATCGCTCTATACTGCCTATTCCGTACCCTAAACATAAAAATAAGATGAAACGACTTTTCGCATTGATGTTAATGATGATATTCGTTGCCCATGCCGAAGAGCCTGAGCCAGGCAGCCAGTATTTGAAGGCCGCCGAGTCCGGAGACAGACGTGCGCAATACTATCTCGCAGACAGTTGGTTTAGCTCAGGTAACCTGAGTCAGGCCGAATTCTGGGCGCAAAAATCGGCGGATAACGGTGATGCGGACGCCTGCGCATTACTGGCGCAAATCAAAATCACCAATCCGGTGAGTCTGGATTACCCCGAAGCCAGGACGCTCGCCGAAAAAGCCGTACAGGCCGGGAGTCTGCCGGGCGAAATTACGCTGGCGCGCATTTTGGTCAATACTCAGGCGGGTCACCCCGATTATCTAAAAGCGATTTCACTACTGCAAAACGCCTCTGAAAATCTGGAAAATGACTCTGCCGTCGATGCGCAAATGCTGCTCGGGTTGATTTACGCCAACGGAGTGGGGATCCCCGCAGACGACGCTAAAGCCACCTGGTACTTCAAACGCAGCTCCGCGATTTCCCGTACCGGATATTCCGAATACTGGGCCGGAATGATTTTCCTCAACGGTGAACAGGGTTTTATTGAGAAGAACAAACAGAAGGCGCTGCACTGGCTGAATCTGAGTTGTATGGAAGGGTTTGATACCGGCTGCGAAGAGTTTGAAAAGTTAACCAATGGGTGAATCAGATTGCCTGATGGCGACGCTCTCGCGTCTTATCAGGCCTACAAAGGAAATGTAGGCCGGATAAGCGAAGCGCCATCCGGCAATCAACCCGCAATCAATTACTGATCGGCGGTTTTATCGAATTTACCCAGCACTTCGCGCTCATACGCCAGCGCTTTTTTGCGGTCAAACTTGTGTTCCCACTTGGCAATCACCAGCACCGCCAGCGCATTGCCCACCACGTTCAGCGCCGTACGCGCCATGTCGAGGATACGGTCAACACCGGCAATAAACGCCAGACCTTCCAGCGGGATCCCCACGCTACCCAACGTTGCCAACAGCACCACGAAAGATACGCCCGGCACGCCAGCAATCCCTTTTGATGTCACCATTAACGTCAGCACCAGCACGATTTCCTGCCACAACGACAGGTCGATGCCGTACAACTGCGCGATAAAAATGGCCGCAATACTCTGGTACAGCGTTGAACCATCGAGGTTAAAGGAGTACCCGGTGGGCACCACGAAACTGGTGATCGACGCCGGTGCGCCGTAGGCTTCCATCTTCTCAATGATACGCGGCAGCACGCTCTCCGAGCTGGCCGTCGAGTACGCCAGAATCAGCTCATCCTTCAGAATACGAATCAGGATCCAGATGCTCAGCCCACATATCCGCGCCACGATTCCCAGCACCACCAGGGCAAAGAACAGAATCGCGAAGTGAACCAGCAGCACCAGTTTCGCCAGCGGCCACAGCGAGGCAAAACCAAAGTTGGCAACGGTGACGGCAATCAACGCAAACACACCGACTGGCGCATAGCGCATCACCATATGCGTCACTTTGAACATGGTTTCTGAAATAGAGCGGAACACGGCCACCAGCGGTTCGCGGTGCGTTGACGGCAGCGATGACAGGCCAAGACCAAACAGTACCGAGAAGAAGATAATCGGCAGCATGTCACCTTTTGCCATCGAGGCGATGATGTTGGTCGGCACCAGCGACAAAATGGTGCCCATCAAGCCATGCGCGTGGCTCTGCACCTCTGCCGTTGTGTTCTGATATTTTGAAATATCCGCCGTCGCAAGCTGCGACATATCGATCCCGGAACCGGGCTGGAACACGTTCGCCAGGGTAATCCCAAGGATAATGGCAACGGTCGTGATCACTTCGAAATAGATTATGGTCTTGGCGCCAATACGCCCCAGTTGCTTCGCGTCGCCGACGCCTGCAATACCGACCACAAGGGTAGAGATCACAATCGGTACCACGATCATTTTGATCAGGTGGATAAAGATATCACCCGCCGGAGAGAGCAGGTTTAGCACCAGCCATTCGCGGCTGTCACTGTGGTAATGGAGATAACTGCCCAGCAGAATGCCCAGCACCATCGCCAGCAAAATTTGCCAGGCCAGGCTGATTTTCATGTTTTTCATAACGACAAACTTCCTCAATGAAGCGCCATTCTACGTGCGCTGACGTGAGAATGGTTACATACTGAAAGGGTATGAATTGTGTTGTGTACGTTTGTAGTGTTTTTTAACGGGCATAATCAGTACCATTTACACGGCATCTTGTGCAACCCTTTAAGAACGAGGCTTTTCGCTAATTTAATGCATAATAATGCGAGTTTATCGCGATAATCATCAATAACCATTTGTTATGGAAAGATTTTTATAGTCATTAATTTGAATAATACAGTTTTGGAATCATTTTAATCTTTTTGTTCATTTGATTATTTTATAAACATCAAAAAAGATAAAAATCACAAAAAAGTGAAATCATTTCTGCTGATTCTGCAACATTTTCGCCATATTAATAGCGTCAATGAGCTGCACGCGGTTAACTCTCGGCGAGTTCGAATCCAGTAATTGTTGCCACAATGAAATGGCTTGTACGTAGTTAGCCTGCATAAACGCATCAGAGGCCAATAACATCAACGCCGTCACTTCCGTCGCATCCAGCGCCAGCGCTTTATCAATCATTTCCCGCGTCGCGGGCGTCATATGCTGCCCGGACTGGTAGTACAGCACCGTTGCCAGCGCCGAATAGATCTCCGCGTTTTCGCCCTTCAGGCGCAGTGCCTGACGGTAGGCCAGCAGCGCATTCTGATACGCATTGCGCCACAGATAATACTCGCCAAGCATCGCCCACTGCTCACTGTCCTGCGGATTCGCACGAATCTTCGCCTGCAACGCCAATAGCTGTTTTTCAGGGGTCGGCTCATCGGCAAAAACGTGTAGCGGGTCTGCCAGCCGCTGCTGCTCCTGGCGCACCGCCTGCCATTTAGGGCTAAGCAGATAACCGCCGATGCAGAGCAGCAACACGCCCGCCACCGCAACGGTCAGCGTCTTCACCGGCAACGGACGTAAGGGTACGCTCATCACCGCCGGTTCGGCCAGGCAGTGATGTAGTTCCCGCTGCAATGCTGTTGCGGCCCCCTCCGACATCTGCTGACTCGCCTGGCGCTGGCTGTGACGCAGCAGTTGTACGCTCACCTGATGCAAACTCATTCGCCCTCCTTTTTGCTCTGGCTGACGCTCGCCCGCCATAACAGGGCTCCTGCCAGCAATAGCAGTACGCACGGCAACGCCCACAGCACGATCGTTTGGCCCGTCAACGGTGGGTTATAGAGGACAAATTCGCCGTAACGTTGCGTCATCCAGCGGGTGATCTCCTCTTCGCTTTTCCCTTGCGCCACCATGGTAAAAACCTGGTGGCGCATACTCACCGCAACCGGTGCATTGGATTCCAGCAAGTTTTGATTCTGGCACTGCGGGCAACGCAACTGGCTGGCTATGAACAGGGATTTTTCCTGCTGTTGCGGGCTTTCAAAGGCCCAGGTGTCCACAACCTGGGCGTGGCTGGTAAAGGGGATGAAAAACAGTAAGATAAACGCGATGATAATGCCTGATGGCGCTGTGCTTATCAGGCCTGGACGGCGCCCGAATAACGCATTTACGCCACCATCCGGCAAAAATGAGGTCATCTTAGGCATCGCGTCTTCTCCCTCGCCAGCCGCTGAGCAGCGCACCGAACACCATCAACAACCCACCGCCCCAAATCCAGCGCACGCCGGTCTGCACGTACAAACGCATGGCGTAACGGTCTTGCCCGGTTTTTTCACCGATCACCGCATACCAGTCGTGGAGCAGATTCCAGCGAATACCCGGCTCCATCATCTGCTGGCGACGCGCAGCATAGAAGCGCCGTTCAGGCAGCAGACTGCCGATGCGCGTCTTATCCTTCCACAGCGAAATCAGCGCCTTTTCGGTGGTGTAGTTCCCCTTTGCTTCCAGGTCGAGGCGTTCATAACGGAAGGTGTAGCCCGCCAGCTCAACCTGCTGTCCCGGACTCAGATTAAGACTGACCTCCTGTCGGCTGCCGCTGGAGAAGATAATCCCCGCCGCCACCATCAGTACCCCGCTGTGCGCCAGCAGCGCCGGAAGCTGACGACGCAACGCCTGTGCAGGTTGAAACCAGAGTCGCAGCATCACCGCCGCCACCAGGCCACACGCTAACGCTTCTGTCGCACCGAGCGACCAGCATAGCGCGACCGCCAGTAGCCCAATCGCAAAGGGCCATACCCGACGGCGCAGGGAGATGGACGGCGAACGTTTCCAGAATCCGCCCGCCGAGAGTCCTATCACCACCAGCATCAGCAGACCAAAAGGCAACGTGGCGCGGTTAAAATAGGGGGCGCCAACAGAGAGCCTCCCCCACCCCAACAGGCCGTAGAGCATGGGGTAGAGCGTACCGATGAGCACAATCAGCAGTACCGCGCTAAAAAACAGCAGCGCCGCCAGAATCAGCATTTCACGCGACCAGAGGGTGAACCGCGCCGCCTGCTGCGTGACCCGCGCCCGCCAGCCGTACAGTCCCAGTGAGGCCAGACTCAGGGCGCAGAAAAGTCCAAACAGCGGTACAGCACGCACGTTATCCAGCGCAAAGGCGTGTACGGAAACCAAAATGCCGGAGCGCACAATCAGCGTGCCCAACAGCGAGAGGATCAGGGTCAGAATAGCCAGCAGCAGCGACCAGTGGCGGAAGATGCCACGCTGACGTGAGACATACAGGCTGTGCAGCAGCGCGCTGGCGGAAAGCCAGGGCAATAAGGAGGCGTTTTCCACCGGGTCCCAGAACCACCAGCCGCCCCAGCCCAGCTCGCAATACGCCCACCATGAACCAAGAATGATACCGAGCGTCAGCGCGCACCAGCCGGACAACGCCCAACGCCAGCAGACCCAGGCCGTTGCCGCGCTAAAACCGCCGCGCAACAGTGACGCTAACGCCACGCCCGCCGCCACAATCAAACCGCCGTAGCCAAGATAGAGCAGCGGAGGATGAAGAATTAACCCGAGATGTTGCAGCATCGGATTGAGATCGCGCCCTTCGATGGCAGGCGGAAACAGGCGCACAAACGGATCAGACCATACCACCACGAACAGCAGCAGTAAGGCCGTGATGACTGACAAAATGCTGAGCGTCAGAGGAAACAGAGGATCAGACGCCCTGCGATAACGCCAGGCAAACAGCGCTCCCCAGCCGGAAAGCAGCAGCACCCACAGCAGCAGCGATCCTTCGTGACCGCCCCACACCGCCGCCAGTTTTAATCCCCACGGCAACAAACGGTAGCTGTGCTGGGCAACATAAACGACCGAGAAGTCGCTGGTGAGAAAGCAGATGACCAGAATGGAAAACGCGAGCAGTAGCAGGGCAAACTGCGCCAGCACGCCCACCGTCGCCAGACACATAACCCGCTGCCAGCGCAGGCGTACGCCCGAAAACGTAACAAGCGGGGTCAACACGTTGACCCCGAGACTTAATAGCAGCGCCAGAAACCCGGCTTCAGGAAGGAAGAGATCCAAAAAGCTATGCCACCGTCAGTTGCCCTGCATAAAGAATAAAGAAGCGCAGTAACAACACACCGGTCAGACTGGCGCCGCACACCGCCAGCACGCCATGGAACGTCGAACCGCGATTTGCCCAGGGCTTCAGCAGCATCGGCACAATCAATCCTAATCCCGCCACGCCCAGCCAGAACCACCAGCTCCAGAATCCGCCGCCCAGGGCCGCCGAAAGGGCGCGCATTTTGCCGTCATCCCCCAGCGCCAGTCCGACGAAAAACGCCGCCAGCAGGAAGATTTCCAGCCACACCACCGGGGTTTCCATGCGGTGTACAAAGTGCGCTTCGGTGCTGTGTGGATTGCCGCGATGGCGCAACGCCATGGCGATCAGCGCCACCGCCGCCCCGGAAGAGATCCCCGAGAACAGGAACAGGACGGGCAAAATCGGGTTATTCAGGAACGGATAGGACTTCAGCGCCGAGAGCAGAAAACCGGTATACGCGCCGAGCAGCACCGCCAGTACCAGCATCACCGTTTCAAGCAAGCGATGGAACGGCGTCAGCAGCGTGAGAACCTTCTGTACCCCTCCCAGGCGTGGCAACCAGCGCTGTTGCAGGGCAATCACCTCTTTTTCAAAGATTTTTGCCAGCCACAGAGCAAGCACCACCATATAAAGCTGGAACAGCATGACCCCCATCGACATCACCGAGGTGAAACTGTAGTGGAACATCAGCTTCCAGAAAGTCCACGGACGCGTCAGGTGGAAGACAAGGATTAACAAGCCGAGAATAATCGCGCCCGGCCCCACCACCAGCGTGGTGCGCAGCAGCGTGCTGTCCGCCCCGCCCGCCTCGGGATGGAAACGACGCAACAAAATGGCCAGTGTGACCAGCCCGGCGGAGATCCCAATCAAAAACAGGTAGATGGCAATGGGCCAGTCCCACACCAGCGATTCAAAATGGAAAGCAGAAGCGTGTGTCATTGGCTCACCTCCCCAAATTTAAAGGGAACGCGGTAGACCTTCGGTTTGGTTCCCAACGCCAGCTTGTAGCGGTAGGTCGTTTTCTGCTGCAACAAGCGAGAAATATCGCTGTTGGGATCGTCGAGATTGCCAAACGTCAGCGCCTTCGTCGGGCAGGACTCGACGCAGGCTGGCAGTTTGCCCGCTTTCAGATTGGTCTTCCGGCAGAAATCGCACTTGTCCGCCGTCTTCGTCACCGGGTGAATAAAGCGCACGCGGTACGGACAGGCAGCGATACAGTACTGACAGCCGACGCAGAGATCCGGATTCACATCCACAATGCCGCTGGCGGCATCGCGGAATGAGGCCCCCGTCGGACAGACGTCCACACAGGGCGCATGGTCGCAGTGCTGACACGAATGACGGAAGAAGCGATATTTCACATCCGGGAATGTGCCCTGCGGCTCGCTACGAATAATCGTCAGACGCGATACCCCTTCCGGCACTTTATTGACTTCCCGACAGGCATCCATACAGGCGGTACAGCCGATGCATAATGTTTCATCATGCACCATACCGTAACGTATTCCGTTGATGTTCAACGTTTTCGCTACCACGCGTCCTGCCGTTGCGCTCACCGCCACCAGCGCGCCGACGCGGGTGATAAACTGGCGACGGGAGCAACTCATGGATGCTCCTTAAGCAAGGGAACGGACGCCGGATTAAAGTTCGGATTGTTACGCTGATCGCTGTGGCAATCGACGCAAATTTTGATCCGTTCTTTATCATTTAACGTCTGCATCGTGTCTTGCTTTGGATGCAACGTGTGGCAACTGGCGCACGTCACTTTCGTTACATGAACATCGTGAGGCCAGAACGCTTTTTGCAACTGCTCAGGCAGGTGGCAGGACATACAGACGCTGTTCTGCTGCTCGACGTTGTACATCGGCTCGTTAAAGCGCATCACATCCTTCACCCCTTCGCGGTGCTGGGGTGACGGCTGACCATGACAGTTAGTGCAGGTGACCGGCAGTTTATTGTTCGGGTTAATGGCAGAGGCATGTTTACCATGCATACCTTCGGTGTCCGGCTTGTGGCAGTCCAGGCAAGCGGCATCTGGGCTGCGCTGCTGAGTCACCGTCCAGCGTTGTTCAGACTCCTGGGGCGTTGGCGTGGCGGTCATTCCACTCAGGCTCCAGAACAGACCTGACGCCAGCACCCCAGCAGTTAATAACGAACGTAATACGCTCATATTCACTCCGTTGCATAATGCCTGATGGCGCTACGCTTATCCGGCCTACAAGACTTCCGTAGGCCGGATAAGGCGCTTGCGCTGTCATCCGGCAAATTGAGGTTATTGGCTTAACAGACCGTTTTTACGCGCCTGATCTTCCCATTGCGGAATCACCGTTTTAATGAAGTCCTGTTTCTCGGCGTTGATTTTCTGCACGTCCAGACCAATCGCCTGCTGGGCTTTCTCTTTGGTGGAGATGTCCGGCAGAGGGATTTCATGCGTGATGCCTTTGGTCGCCAACAGACGCACCAGTTTGGTTCGCGCATCCGCGGCTTTGTCCATCGCGCTACCCAGCATCCGCAGGCCTTCATCCGGAGCGTGCATATGAATACCGTGCGAAGCAATCGCCAGATCCCAGCGCCATTGCGCATGGCGGATATCTTCCAGAATCGGCTTCATTTCCGCCTCTGTCGCACCAGCATCCCACGCGGCTTTGGCTTCAAAATGGGCACGAACCAGTTGATCCTCAACCTTGATTTTCAGGTCATGAATCGCCTGTTTACGCTCGGCGACGACTTTTTGCAGCGCGGCTTTGTCTTGCGTATGGCAGTTGGCGCAGGTCTGGGCGAAGTTGTCGAACGGGTTGCCAATCTTATGGTCGGTGTAGAGTTTGCCTTCGGCGTTCTGCACTTTCGGCATGTGACAGTCGATACAGGTCACGTTGTTTTTACCGTGAATGCCCACACTCCAGGTTTCATACTCCGGGTGTTGCGCTTTCAGCATTGGCGTTTTCGACAGCGAGTTAGTCCAGTCGGAGAAGGCGATCGTGTCGTAATATTTCTCCATATTTTCAACTTTCACGCCTTCATCCCACGGGAATTTGACGGCTTTATTTTTACCGTCAAAGTAGTATTCCACATGGCATTGTCCGCAAACCATTGATTGCTGGTCTAAACGGCTGGCCTTATCAAACGGTTTCCCAATGGTTTCCATCGCACGTTCGGCATAGGGGCGCGACAGCGTGAGCTCCGGTTTGCCTTTGGCGAAATCTGGCGAGGCGGTGTTATGGCAATCGGCGCAGCCTAAATTATTCACGATTTCCGGCCCGCCACGCGCCCATTTACCGTGGAAGTAACCGTCTTCACCGTCTTTCTGGATCAGACGCGCCACGTCCGGGCTTTTACAGCTCCAGCAGGCCATCGGCAACGGGCCGTCCTCGGCGTTTTTCGGGGCGCCGGTACGCAGGGTTTCGCGAACATCGGTGACCGCATACGCGTGGCCACGCGGTTTGTTGTAATCGCGGGAGAAGGGATATCCCGCCCACAGGATCACCAGTCGCGGGTCTTCAGCCAGCGCATCATCACGGGCTGACTGCTCTGAGGTGGCTTTCCAGGAGAGGTATTGATCGGGATGTTGAGGCGCGAACGTTTCATTCTTCGCTTCAACGGTAACGGTTTTTGCGGGTACGGACGTTTGCTCAGCGTAAACGGTAGAAATAAATAAAAAAGGCAATATCAGGCTGAAGAAACGGCGTGCGCGTTGTGTAATCCTTGCCATAGAGGTCTCATCCAGATTGCGCCATTGTCTGCAATGGCGGTTCTTTTATTGTTCTCCCATAACAGCAACCGCACGAACACTGTTATGACATTACTCCCCTCTATGTGTAACAAATAACCACACTTAAAATGTTGTTTTTAATCAATTGTAAGTGCATGTTAAATACCACTTTAGAGTTATTAACCTCCTTTGTCGCCCACTTCTTTTATCAACTTTCGACACAACGCACACTTTCAAGAAATAACTTATAACGCCATGTTATAGAAAGAATTAACTCATTTTTGCGAGTTCCCTTCAAAAATCAGTTTGCCGCTAATTTGCACAATTCCGTTATTGCGTGATCTGCCGCGCAAATACCAAACAAAACTGTCAAAGCCCCTACATTTAACGTTTATGAGACATATTATTAACATCTTACAAGGAGAACAAAAGCCATGAGCCAAATCCATAAACACGCTATTCCCGCAAACATTGCGGATCGTTGCCTGATCAATCCGGAGCAGTACGAAGCCAAATATCTACAGTCAATTAACGATCCCAATACGTTTTGGGGCGAACAGGGCAAAATTCTCGACTGGATCAAACCGTATCAGAAGGTGAAAAACACCTCCTTTGCTCCAGGTAATGTCTCAATTAAATGGTACGAGGACGGCACGCTGAATCTGGCGGCAAACTGCCTTGACCGTCACCTGCAAGAAAACGGCGATCGCACCGCCATCATCTGGGAAGGCGACGACGCCTCACAGAGCAAACACATTACCTATCGCGAACTGCATCGCGACGTCTGCCGTTTCGCCAACACTCTGCTTGAGCTGGGCATTAAAAAAGGCGACGTTGTGGCCATCTATATGCCAATGGTGCCGGAAGCGGCGGTCGCGATGCTGGCTTGTGCCCGTATCGGCGCCGTGCATTCCGTTATCTTTGGCGGCTTCTCACCGGAAGCCGTTGCCGGGCGTATTATTGACTCCAGCTCACGTCTGGTGATTACCGCCGATGAAGGCGTCCGCGCCGGGCGTAGCATCCCACTGAAAAAGAACGTCGATGACGCGCTGAAAAATCCCAACGTGAAGAGCGTTGAGCATGTGGTGGTGTTAGAGCGCACGGGCGGAAAAATTGACTGGCAGGAAGGTCGTGACCTGTGGTGGGGCGATCTGATTGAGCAGGCCAGCGCCGATCATCAGCCTGTCGAAGTGAACGCCGAAGACCCGCTGTTCATCCTTTATACATCCGGCTCCACCGGTAAACCTAAAGGTGTGCTGCATACCACCGGGGGTTATCTGGTGTATGCCGCCACCACGTTCAAATATGTCTTTGACTATCACCCGGGCGATATCTACTGGTGTACCGCCGATGTGGGTTGGGTCACCGGACACAGCTACCTGCTGTATGGCCCACTGGCTTGCGGCGCAACCACTCTGATGTTTGAAGGTGTACCGAACTGGCCAACCCCTGCGCGGATGTCGCAAGTGGTGGACAAACACCAGGTCAATATTCTCTACACCGCACCTACCGCGATTCGCGCCCTGATGGCAGAAGGCGATAAGGCCATTGAAGGGACTGACCGCTCTTCCCTGCGCATCCTCGGTTCGGTTGGCGAGCCTATCAACCCGGAAGCCTGGGAATGGTACTGGAAGAAGATCGGTAACGAGAAATGCCCGGTGGTAGACACCTGGTGGCAGACGGAAACCGGTGGTTTTATGATAACGCCAATGCCGGGCGCGACCGAACTGAAAGCAGGCTCCGCGACACACCCCTTCTTCGGCGTACAACCTGCGCTGGTGGATAACGAAGGCAATCCGCAGGAAGGCGCAACCGAAGGCAATCTGGTGATCACAGACTCCTGGCCAGGACAGGCACGTACGCTGTTTGGCGATCACGAACGCTTTGAGCAAACCTACTTCTCTACCTTCAAAAACATGTATTTCAGCGGTGATGGCGCGCGTCGTGACGAAGACGGCTATTACTGGATAACCGGACGCGTCGATGACGTGCTGAACGTTTCCGGTCACCGTCTGGGGACGGCGGAGATCGAGTCAGCGCTGGTGTCACATCCAAAAATAGCCGAAGCGGCGGTGGTCGGTATCCCGCACAGCATCAAGGGACAGGCGATTTATGCCTACGTGACGCTGAATCACGGCGAAGAACCGTCACCGGAGCTGTATACCGAAGTGCGCAACTGGGTGCGTAAAGAGATTGGCCCGCTGGCGACGCCAGATGTCCTGCACTGGACTGACTCTCTGCCCAAAACCCGTTCAGGCAAGATTATGCGCCGCATTCTGCGCAAGATAGCGGCAGGCGATACCAGCAATCTGGGCGATACCTCGACCCTCGCCGATCCGGGCGTGGTAGAGAAACTGCTCGAAGAGAAGCAGGCCATCGCAATGCCTTCATAAGAAAAATATTCCGGATGGCGACGCATCAGCGTCTTATCCGGCCTACAAATCTGCCCCTACCCTCCCTTCACCGGGAGGGAATTATAAAAACCTCCCCCAAAGGATTTCGTGTTACAGGAAGGCGGCAAGCGAGCACATCCCCGACAGCATAGATCACTATGTGACTGGGGTGGGCGAGTGCGGCCAACGAACCTGTGGCGCGAAAGACAAAGGGAATACCTCTGGAGACTCTGTGATGAATGACACTATTTATCAGCGGATAGAAGACAGCGCGCGTTTCAGGGAGTTAGTTGAAAAACGGCAACGGTTTGCCACCATTCTGTCAATTATCATGCTGGTGGTTTATATCAGCTTTATCCTTCTGATTGCTTTCGCACCTGGCTGGCTGGGTACCCCGTTACACGCCGGTACCAGCGTCACCCGGGGGATCCCTATTGGGGTTGGGGTAATTCTTATCTCCTTCATTCTGACCGGTATTTATATCTGGCGAGCGAACAACGAATTCGACCGCCTGAACAACGCGGTACTGCACGAGGTAAAAGCATCATGAAGAGAGTCCTGACGGCGCTTGCCGCCACACTACCTTATGCTGCCAACGCAGCAGATGCGATTAGCGGTGCTGTTCAACGCCAGCCAACCAACTGGCAAGCGATCATCATGTTCCTGATTTTCGTCGTGTTTACGCTCGGTATTACTTACTGGGCCTCTAAACGCGTGCGCTCGCGTAACGACTATTACACCGCAGGCGGCAACATTACCGGCTTCCAGAACGGGCTGGCGATTGCGGGCGATTATATGTCCGCGGCCTCCTTCCTTGGGATCTCCGCGCTGGTCTTTACCTCCGGCTACGATGGGCTTATCTACTCGCTGGGCTTTTTGGTCGGCTGGCCGATCATTCTGTTCCTGATCGCAGAACGCCTGCGTAACCTGGGGCGTTATACCTTTGCGGATGTGGCCTCTTACCGCCTGAAACAAGGGCCGATCCGTATTCTTTCTGCCTGCGGCTCACTGGTCGTCGTGGCGCTGTATCTGATCGCTCAGATGGTCGGCGCCGGTAAATTGATCGAGCTGCTGTTCGGTCTGAACTACCACATTGCGGTGGTGCTGGTCGGCGTACTGATGATGATGTACGTGCTGTTCGGCGGTATGCTGGCAACCACCTGGGTACAGATTATCAAAGCGGTGCTGTTGCTGTTCGGCGCCAGCTTTATGGCCTTTATGGTGATGAAGCACGTCGGCTTTAGCTTCAACAATCTGTTCACCGAAGCCATGGCGGTACACCCTAAAGGTTCTGCCATCATGAGTCCTGGTGGGCTGGTGAAAGATCCGATTTCCGCACTTTCGCTGGGGCTGGGTCTGATGTTCGGTACTGCGGGCTTACCGCACATTTTGATGCGTTTCTTCACGGTCAGCGATGCCCGCGAAGCGCGTAAAAGCGTGTTCTACGCCACCGGCTTTATGGGTTACTTCTACATCCTGACCTTTATCATCGGTTTTGGCGCGATCATGCTGGTCGGTGCTAACCCTGAGTACAAAGACGCTGCGGGCAAGTTGATTGGCGGCAATAACATGGCGGCAGTCCACCTGGCGAACGCAGTGGGCGGCAACCTGTTCCTCGGCTTTATCTCTGCGGTCGCCTTCGCCACCATTCTGGCGGTGGTAGCGGGTCTGACGCTGGCCGGGGCATCGGCTGTCTCTCACGATCTGTACGCCAACGTATTCCGTAAAGGCGCAACCGAACGTGAAGAGCTGCGGGTGTCGAAGATAACAGTACTGGTGCTGGGCGTGATTGCTATCGTGTTGGGCGTGCTGTTTGAAAACCAGAACATCGCCTTCATGGTGGGCCTGGCGTTTGCCATTGCGGCAAGCTGCAACTTCCCGATCATCCTGCTGTCGATGTACTGGTCAAAACTGACCACCCGGGGTGCGATGTTAGGCGGTTGGTTAGGCCTGTTAACCGCAGTGGTGCTGATGGTGCTTGGCCCAACCGTATGGGTGCAAATCCTCGGTCACGAAAAAGCGGTCTTCCCGTATGAATACCCGGCGTTGTTCTCTATCTCCGCCGCGTTCCTCGGGATCTGGTTCTTCTCAGCAACCGATAACTCCGAAGAAGGTAATCGCGAGCGTGAGCAGTTCCGCGCCCAGTTTATCCGTTCCCAGACCGGCCTTGGCGTAGAGCAGGGTCGCGCGCATTAATCTCTCCTCCTCCCCGGCCATTTTGGCCGGGGATCACATTTTTAGAATTGCGTTCTCCCCCTCTCCTGCAATAGCGCTACAGTACCCAAAGAAAATTGAAACGCCGTTTTTACTACATCAATACATTAATTCATTTAGTGAAAAGAGGATGCTATGAAAAAATATGCCCTGGTGGGAACCGGTGGGCGTGCGGGACTGTATATCTCGGCTATTGGCGGACAATGGAAAGAGAACGCCCGACTGGTCGCCTTTTGCGATACCAACCAAACCCGTATGAACTACGCCAATCAACTGCTGGAGAAAGAAGGCGCAGTCCCCGCCTCCACCTGGAAAGCCCGGCAGTTTGAAGAAATGATCCGCGAAACCCGTCCGGATATCATTATTGTCACAACGATGGATCGCACACATGACGATTACATCGTCCGGGCGCTGCACGCGGGCTGCGATGTGATCACAGAAAAGCCGATGACCATCGATGAAAAGCGCGCGCTGCGCATTCTGGATGCCATTGAAGAAACCGGCAAGCAGGTACGGGTCGCCTTTAACTATCGCTACGCCCCACACCACAGCAAAGTGCGTGAACTGTTGATGAATGGCGCCATTGGCGAGGTTTACTCGGTTCATTTTGAATGGCTGCTGAATACGGAGCATGGGGCCGATTATTTCCGTCGCTGGCACCGCGAAAAACGCAACAGCGGCGGCCTGCTGGTGCATAAATCCACCCACCATTTTGATCTGATGAACTTCTGGCTGGCGAGCTACCCGGAGCGCGTTTATGCCGAAGGCGGCCTGCGTTTTTACGGTAAAGAGAACGCCGAACGCCGTGGCGTGACGCAATTTTACCCGCGCGCCCACGGTTACTCACACGCCAAAGATGATCCGTTTGCGCTACAGATGGCAGAAAATCCACAGCTTAAAGCGCTCTATCTGGATGCGGAACATGAGGACAATTACTTTCGCGATCAAAGTGTGTTCAGCGACGGTATTACCATTGAAGACACCCTGTCGGTGCTGGTGAAATACCAGAATCAGGTGCAGCTTACCTACTCACTGAATACGTATTTGCCATGGGAAGGGTTAAACGTGGTCTTTAACGGCAGTGAAGGACGCCTGGAGATGAAGATTGTTGAGAAATCTTACGTGAACGCCGGGGGCGAACGTGAGAATGAGGGCAGTCTTGAGGCTTGCGATATCACCGTTTATCCGATGTTTGCCGCACCGTGGAAGGCGGATTTCACACTGGGAGAAGGCGGACATGGGGGGGGCGATAACGCCATGCTGGCAGACCTGTTCGGCGAGCCAAAACATGACCCCCTCCAGCGCGCCGCCGACCACCGCGCCGGGGCGATGTCGATTCTCACCGGCATCGCCGGAAATATCTCTATGCAGCAACAGCGTCCGGTGAACTTTAAAGAATTTGAACTGGTTTCGCGATTGAAATAAATCGCGAGCGCCACGCGGTGACAAGCCGCGTGGCGCTTTCCTTTACCCTACGGTAATACCGCTCACCAGTCTGAGTTTTCCGTCAATAAGCTTAAAAATGTAAGTCGATGCGCCATCGCAGTACTCTGAAAGGCCGGGGAGCTGTTTATTGGCGCTGGTCCCCAGATAAAGACGCAAACTCCCCTCTTCGAACTCGCCGCCAGCAACGGTATCGCACGTCCCTTCAACGGTATGCTTTTGCCCATTTTCCTCGTAATAGAACACCCCATCATCTTCTGCTGGAAAGTAGTGGCGTTTTTGTTCTTCTTCAGACAACGCGTCTACCCTGCGCTCGCCGAGGGTCTGCGCATCAGGATTCACCGTGATTTCACTGAGCATCTGCAAGCTATCAATCACTTTTGTCGCATTTTTGTCAAAAACGACTTCGGTGAGTTTTTCCAGCTCCTGAGAGTCAATATGAGGGAAAAAGCCCCATGTATCGCCCTCAACCGGAAACACAAAATACGCTTTCAGCGCGGCAACATCCTTTTCTCGCAGCGCCTGCTGGAACTGTTGCAACTGAGCCAACATACTCTTTTTCTGCTCTGGCGTGGTCGCCCCGGTGACCTCTTTTACATCATCCAGCAGGAGTAAAACGGACGTGAAGTGCCAACCAGACTGCAAATACTGGGTTTCACCGGTTACGATGACCTCTTTATCCAGGCTGGGCGCGATGTCGGCGTAAGTGACTTTCGTCTTATCGATGAAAATAAGCTGCACTTCAGGAACCTGTTCGTCTGCGCGGGTAATATTGCATTCAAGTGGCTCGTTAAGCTGCAAAAAATCGTAAGTCAGCGCTTCGTCACCCTCCTCGATGCTTTCGAAATTCGGCGGGCCAGGGTAAGTGTGCTGCACCAGCTTACCCTGCAAGGAGATGTGTTGATTTTCATCAGGACACCAGGCCAAAACAAACTGGCTAAATAAGAGGGCAGACAGCCATAAATACTTCACACTTTGTATCCTTACACTGGCGAGTAGAGTTACCCGTCAGTGTAATGAGTACGTAGTGTAATGAACATTGCCGACCGCAAAATCAGAACATAAATCTGGCAACCAGCGGCGCCGCCAGCACGGTCACTACCCCTGAAAGCATCATCACCAGGCTCGCCACAACCCCTTCCTGCTGACCCAGTTCATAGGATCGCGCGGTGCCCGCACCGTGGGACGCGGCGCCAAACCCTGCCCCTTTTGCCATCCCTTCGCGAATGGAAAGACGCAAAAACAGCGCGTCGCCAACCGCCATACCAAATACCCCGGTGACCACCACAAACAGCGCGACTAAATCCGGTTGTCCACCCAACGGCTCTGCCGCCGCCAGCGCAAAAGGCGTAGTGATAGAGCGCACCGCCAGACTACGCTGGATCTCATCCGGCAACGTAAATAAGCGCGCCAGCCACACAGAACTGGTGACGGCCACCACCGTCGCGGTGACCACGCCCGCGGTCAGCGACATCCAGTGGCGTTTGATAATCGCAATGTTATCGTAAACCGGTACGGCAAACGCAATGGTCGCCGGGCCGAGCAGCCACAACAGCCAGTGCGATTCGCCAATGTAGTTTTGCCAGGAGATATGCCCAAATACCAGCATCAACACCAGCAGCGCGGGAGTGAGAACCAACGGCATTAACGGCAGCTTACGAAAACGGCGATACAGACGTTTGTTGGCGAAATAGATAACCAGCGTGACAGCCAGGCACAGTATGCTTAACTGGAAATTACTCACGGTTTAACCTGTTTAACTCGTAGCGATACACTTTATCCACCACCCACGCGGTGGTACCCAGCACCATCAGGGTGCTGATGGCGATCACCGCAAAGATTCGCCATCCGTCCACCAGCAGCAGTTGCGTGTAGTTGACGACAGCGACCACCGCCGGAATAAAGAACAGCAGCATTTCTGCCAGCAACCAGTGTGCGCCCGCCCGAACCCATTTGAGCGGCACGACCCGACAGACAATCAACGCCAACATCAACACCATCCCGACCAGATTGGCGGGTAACGGCAGATGCAGCCAGGCGACGAGATATTGGGCAAAAACAAATAAACCTGCATACAGCAGTACCTGAACCGGTACCTGGAGTCGTTGCACAACGGCAGGCGTAACGCGGCTTATCGCCACAGCCATGAGGAAATGTCCTGAAAAATAATACGAAGCGCCAGTATAGAGAGCCTCCGCCCTGGACTGAAATGAATTAAACTCATTGCAGGCATAGTCTTAAGGAATAATCATGGATATCAGAACGCTGCGTTATTTTGTCGAGGTGGTGCGCCAGCAAAGTTTCACCCGCGCAGCGGAGAAGTTATTTGTCACCCAGCCTACCATCAGCAAAATGCTGAAGAACCTTGAAGATGAACTCAACTGTACGCTGCTTATCCGCGACGGACGGCGGCTTTTGCTGACCGATACGGGGCGCGTGGTCTTTGAGCGCGGACTGGCGATTCTCGCCGAATTCCGTCAACTGGAAGCCGAGTTGGGGGATATTAACCATCTCAACAAAGGCGTGTTGCGCCTCGGCATTCCCCCGATGGTAGGCATGTTAATGGCGGGGCCGATCAGCCTGTTTCGCCAGCGCTACCCCGGCGTGGAGCTGAAGATTTCAGAATTTGGCGGCCTGACGGTGCAGCAGGCAGTGGTCAATGGTGAACTGGATGTTGCCATGACCGCGCTGCCTGTCGAAGAGGAAAGCGGGCTGGCAACGTTGCCGCTCTTTAGCCATCCCCTGTGCGTGCTGGTGCCACGCTCCGGCCAGTGGACGAAGTGCGAGTCAATTTCCCCAGAAGCGTTGGCGGAACACCCATTGCTTATCTACAACGAAGATTTTGCGTTGAGCCGCCAGTTAATGCAGCTTTTTCACCAACATGGCGTGAAGCCGCGCATTGCCGTACGCAGCGGGCAGTGGGATTTTCTGGCGGCGATGGTGCAGGCGGGCGTTGGCATTGCCATTTTGCCGGAACCGATTTGCCAGCGTCTGGATAAGAACACGCTGCGCTGGCTCCCGCTGGAGAGCGACTTACACTGGCAGTTGGGAATGATTTGGCGCGAAGGCGTTTACCTGTCACACAGCGCCCAGGCATGGTTGAAATGTTGCGAAGGGTTTTGGTTAACACAAGAACGGCGCATTGCCCGGTAAGCGAGACACCACCGGACGCACAGACTGGATTTGTAGGCCTGATAAGCGAAGCCGCCATCAGGCACGTTCACCTGCACATAAATCGGCCATTTCACCGCCCCAGTTTTCTGGATACAAACCAAGCCTCACATCACGATGAAACGAGGAAAAAGGCCATTCGTTCACCTGCTTAACCCAGCCATGCTTAATGGGATTGAGATAAATATAATCAATGTGGTGATGGTAATCACGTTCATCCCGGAGGGTGTGTTCCCAGAATCGCGGTTGCCAGACCTGGTTTAAGCGCAGTGTCTTACTGAATCGCTTTTTAATCTCCCGCCAGCGGCAGGAAAAGTCATATTCGTTGTCCGGCAGCGTCCAGATACAGTGCATATGCTCGGGCAAGACGACCCAGGCATTAATGTGAAATGGCTTATTTCGTTTAACCACCCGAATGGCATCGCGAAGCGCAGTGATTTGCGTTGTTAAAAGATGACTTCTGCGATTGCGCAGGTTAACCGTAAAAAACCATGTCCCACCGTTAATATAGTTGCGCCGATAGTCAGACATACTCCCCCCTTTTTTCGCACCTTAGAAGGATCAGAGGGAAGCAGCAATATAGCCAGATTAATTCAGGAATGCGGCTCGCAAAGTGGGTTGCCGGATGGCGGCGCTCGCGCCTTATCCGGCCTACGTAGAACCCTACAGGTATTGTAGGCCTGATAAGCGAAGCACCATCAGGCACGTTCACCGGCGCATCGTTGCCGAATGTGTATGCGCATTGCCCGGTAAGCGAGACACCACCGGGCGCACAGGCTGGATTTGTAGGCCTGATAAGCGAAGCGCCATCAGGCAACCACGAGACTTATTGATTTTCGATCAGCAGCGCTTCCAGCAAATCGAGGTCGTGCAGCAGTTTCTGCAACGTTTCATTGCTGATTTCGCGCGTGGCGCGCAGGTGATACAACTCGGCGCGTTCGGAGCGTAATGCCGCCAGACGGAATCGCCGCTCAAGGTTTTCTTCCTGCATTGAACTTTCGACATCATTACGCCCATCAGCACGACGGCGCAGATTACCAATCACGCGGGAACTGACCTCCGTCAGCAACTGGTTATCGATGTTCTCTTCGCTATTCGCCGCCAGACGTTCTTCCATTTTCTGGATGGCGACAATCGCCACCTCTGCCGTCGCCGCCCGTGCAATCCGTATCTCTTTCTGCTGCTGAGAGTGGTCGGCCACTTCCAGATGTTGCAGCAGAATCGGCAGCATCACCACACCAACAAACAGCGAGAATAAAATCACCCCTGCGGCCAAAAAGACGAGTTCGTAGCGCGCAGGAAAGACACCGCCATCCGGCAGCAGCAGCGGGATGGAAAGCACACCCGCCAGCGTGATGGCCCCGCGCACCCCGGCAAAAGAGGCAATCAGAATTTCGCGCGTCGTCCAGGAGCCAAACTCCATCGGTTTTTTCTTCAGGAACCGCTGGCTGAAATTTTTCATCGTCCACAACCAGCCAAATCGTACCAACATCAGCGCCACGTAAATCAGCACAATATCGGTAAACAGCATCCACATTTCCACGTTCGGATCGGCTTCTGCCGCTACCAGCGACGATTCCAGGATGCCAGGCAATTGCAGCCCCAACAGCAGGAAGACCATGCCGTTAAACACAAACTCCAGCATCGCCCAGGTGCTGTTAGCACGCAGACGCATCGCCAGTGGCGCACGGCGCATAACGCCGGAACGGGTAATGGTCATCCCGGCCGCCACCGCCGCCAGAATGCCGGACACGCCAATATGTTCCGCAATCAGGTAGGAGGCAAACGGCAGCAGGAACAGCAGAACAATTTGGGTTGCCGGTTCATCGCCACCCCAGCGGCTCAGGAAGCGCAGAGAGCGACCATAGAGCCAACTGACCACAAACCCCGCCAGCACCCCGCCAGTCGCCACCTTAAAGAACTCTACCGTTGCGCCGCCGATGGTAAACACCATCGTGCCCATCGCCACGGCCACAGCAAACTTCAACGACACCAGGCCGGAGGCGTCATTCATCAACGCTTCACCTTGCAGGATGCCCATAATTTTTTTCGGTATACGCCCTTCACCGACAATCCCGGAGAGCGCCACCGCATCGGTCGGCGACAGTACCGCCGCCAGCGCGAAAGCGGGTATCAGCGGAATGCCCGGCACCAGCCAGTAAATCATAAAACCGATCCCAACCACCGTGACGATCACTAACGCCAGCGCCAGCCCCAAAATCTCTCGCCCATGCTCAAGGAATTCGCGGGTCGGCGTCTTCCAGCCATCCGCAAACAGCAGCGGCGGTATAAAGAGAACCAGGAACAGTTCAGGGTCAAATTCCACATGCAAACCAAACGTCGGCCACGCCAGCAACGCGCCAACGGCGATCTGCATGAGGGGGAGAGGGAGTTGAAAGGGTAATACGCGAGTCACTACCCCGGACAGCGAGACCACGAAGGTCATGATGAGTATCGTGAAGAAAATTTCCATGCGATCCCTGATTGCGATGTTTCTTATGATAAGTACTGAGAGGCGTCGTGCCTCAATTCTATCTTCCTCAGAGTAACGCAAAAGACAACGGGATGTGCTCCGAAAATAAAAACGGGCGGCAAAAGCCACCCGTTTTTAGAGGGGTCGACAGGATTAAATAGCCCAGCCGCCCGCATAGAATGCAACCAGCGCCACCGAGATCACCACCGTACCGATGTTCAGCTTACGCCATTCGCCAGAGACCAGACGACCGATCACCAGCGTCGCAAAACCGATCATAATGCCGGTCACGATGTTGCAGGTCAGGACGATAAATACCGCCGTGACCAAACCGGCCATCGCATCAACAAAATCAGTAAAGTCGATTTTGCCCACGTTGCTCAGCATCAGCAGACCGACATACATCAGCGCTGGCGCTGTTGCATAGACCGGCACCAGGTAGGAGAGCGGGGAAAGGAACAGGATAAACAGGAACAACACGCCAACGGTAATCGCCGTCAGGCCAGTTTTTCCGCCTGCTGCCGTACCGGCTGCTGATTCGATGTACACCGCAGCCGGAGCCGCACCGACCAGCCCGGAGAAGACGCTGCTCAGGGAGTCCGTGGTCAGCGCTTTACCGCCGTCGATAATCTGCCCGTCTTTATCCAGCAGGTTCGCCTGACCGGCGACCGCACGGATTGTGCCTGTGGCATCAAACACCGCCGTCATCACCAACGCCAGTACGCTCGGCAGTACAACAGGGTTCAGCGCGCCCATAATGTCCAGGCTGCCAATCAGCGAGTTACCGTTCTCATCGCTCAGAGAAGGCATGGCAAAAACACCGGAGAAATGCACGTTCGGGTCGAAGATCAGACCCACAACGGAAATACCGATGATGGTGAGCAGGATACCGCCTGGCACTTTCAGTTTTTCCAGGCCGACAATCACCGCCAGACCAATCAGCGACATGATCACCGGGAAGGAGCCAAAATGACCCAGCGCGACCGGCAGGCCGTCCAGCGGGTTCTTAATCACCAGACCCACGCCGTTCGCGGCAATCAACAGCAGGAACAAGCCGATACCAATCCCTGTACCGTGCGCCACACCCTGCGGCAGGTTTCGCAGGATCCAACTACGGATACCCGTTGCGGAGATGACCGTAAACAGGACACCCATCAGGAACACCGCGCCAAGCGCGACCGGTACGCTGATGTGCTGACCCAATACCAGACTAAACGCGGTGAACGCGGTCAGAGAAATCGCACAACCAATGGCCAGAGGCAGGTTCGCCCACAGACCCATTACAATCGAACCCACACCCGCCACCAGACAGGTCGCCACAAATACAGCGGCTGGCGGGAATCCTGCTTTACCCAGCATCCCCGGAACGACGATCACAGAGTAGACCATCGCCAGAAACGTCGTTAATCCGGCAACCACTTCCTGACGGACGGTACTTCCACGGTGTGAAATTTTAAACCAGGCGTCAAGTGAACCGCCGGTACGCGCTGAAGGCGTAGACATAGAAAACATCCCCTGAGAGTTTATTTTTTCGTCGATATGCGTGGTGGACAATCCACTGCCAGCGAAACGTCATCTCCATGTGCTACGTTTGCAACAATAGGGGTGTCGCAAAAAAGCAAACGTTTAGCTCCGCGCATACAAAACGGGTAGTAAAAAAAAGCAAACGATTATCCAGCGATTCTACGGGGGTTTTCAACTGAACTTTGTCCCTTTTTACGCATTTCTTTTTAGAATGGCGAAGAAACAGACAATCGATGCGCAAACGTTATCGTCAATGCGCAATCTGATAACAATTTTCTCCTGAGCTGTTCATAAATCAACCAGAAAACATTTTATCCGCCGGGGATCTCAAATGCGCCTCCCTGATGAATCGCGCGTTGCCAGGCGGGTCGCGTCTCCACCCGTTTTTTCCAGGCGCTGATGTGCGTCAGGTCATCAATTCCGCTTCTGGCAAGCAGCGCAAACAGCGGGAAGCTCATTTGAATATCCGCCATGCTGATATGCTCTCCGGCAAACCAGGGGCGTTCCGCCAGATGCGCATCAATATAGCGGGCGTGCGTTTCCAGTTGCGGATTGAGCCAGGCTTTTTGCACCCCTTGTCCCAGCACGCCGCCCAGCGTACGCAACCCAAAAGGAACGGGAGGTTTACCAAGGCTCACGAAAACCAGTTTCAGCAGGAGCAGAGGCATCAGCGAACCTTCGGCATAATGAAGCCAGAACCGGTACTGCCGTTTCTGTTCGCTATCAGCCGGTTTAAAGTGCCCTGCGCTGTCATAGGTTTCCTGCAAATACTCAAGTATTGCCCCAGACTCGGCGAGGATGGCGCCGTTGTCTTCAATCACCGGGGATTTACCAAGAGGGTGGATTTTTTTCAGCGCCGGCGGCGCCAGCATCGTCTTTTCACGCTGATAACGAATAATCTGGTACGGCAGCGATAACTCCTCTAATGCCCACAGTACGCGCTGGGATCGGGACTGATTCAAGTGATGTACTGTCAGCATGTTTGCCTCCTGTTTTTCATTCCAATTAACTATAGAAAATTGTCGAAGATGGCGTAAAAATTTCGGCTAAATAATCGCCATAACAGTGGCAAACCTGCGGTCGTGGCATACAATTACAGTATCAACACAGACCGGAACCTCCACCACGTGCTCGACTGAGGGGTGTTGATGTCGGGGGAAACCCTCCCGTGAACCAGCGGGATAGAGTGAAAGACAAAGACCGGAAACAAACTAAAGCGCCCTCCTGTGGCGCTTTAGTTTTGTCCTGTTATGACTGGAGCGCGCGTTTTCCGTCCTGCAAAAACGCGTAAATGGCAACCCTGGTCAACATCGCGCCAGCGGGTCAACGCAAACCGTTTAATCATCTTCCAGCAATCGCGCGCCCGTCCCCTGCTCGCCTAACTGATCGCCAGGGTTACGTAATGGGCAGTCGCTACGAGAAAGACAACCGCAGCCAATACACCCGTCCAGTTCATCACGCAACGCCTCCAGCGTGTGAATACGCCTGTCCAGTTCCTCACGCCACTGCGATGAAAGCTGCCGCCACTCTTTTGCACTCAAGGTATGACCTTCCGGCAGCACGCCCAGCGCCTCGCCAATGGTGGCAAGGGGAATGCCAATTCGCTGAGCAATTTTGATAATCGCCACATAACGCAACACATCGCGCTTATATCGTCGCTGATTGCCGCTGTTGCGAATACTGCTGATCAGCCCTTTGCTTTCGTAAAAGTGCAAAGCGGATACCGCCACGCCGCTACGCTTTGCCACCTCGCCCGGTGTCAAAAGGGCTTTAATGCGGGGTAATTTCTTTTCCATAAATCGCTTTACCTCAAGTTAACTTGAGGAATTATACTCGCCCGCAGACAAAACGACGAATTGAACACTGAGAAAGAGGCAGCAATATGTCCCATCAGCAGATTATTCAAACCCTTATTGAATGGATTGATGAACATATCGACCAACCGCTGAACATTGATGTGGTCGCAAAAAAATCAGGTTATTCGAAGTGGTACTTGCAGCGAATGTTCCGAACGGTGATGCGCCAGACGTTGGGCGACTATATTCGCCAGCGTCGACTCCTGCTGGCTGCCGTTGAACTACGAACGACCGAGCGCCCGATTTTTGATATTGCGATGGATCTGGGATATGTGTCGCAACAAACCTTTTCGCGTGTCTTCCGCCGCGAGTTTGATCGCACCCCCAGCGACTACCGCCATAGCCTGTAATATTACTGCTCGTGCTGCATCATGCTCACGAGCGGTCGTTGTAACCACTGCTTGAACTCTTGCGGCGGCAGTGCTTTCGCAAAGTGCCATCCCTGACAGTAATGGACACCGCGCTTAAGCAGCCAGGTGACCTGCTCTTGCGTTTCCACACCTTCCGCAATGGTCTTCAGACGCAGGCTTTGCGCCATCTCAATAATATGTTCCGCGATAAGATGGCTGGTGCTGTTGGTGGTTAACGTATCGACAAACGATTTGTCGATCTTCAGAATGTCGACATTCAACGAATACAGATTGTGCAGGTTCGAATACCCGGTGCCGAAATCATCAATGGCAACTTCGTAGCCCGCCTGACGAAACGCCTGAATCACCGGCGTCATTTTAGGTACATCAATAAATCCGCGCTCCGTCACTTCCACTTTAATTTGTTGCGCAAGCACTGAATGCTGACGTGCTTTTTCAGCAATTAACGCAATCAGGCGCGAGGAGTGAAAATCGGAAGCCGAGAGGTTGATCGAAATATACAGATGGGGATGCCGCGCCAGGAAATGGCCCAAATCATTGAACACCCCTTCGACGACATAATCCGTAAGCTGTTCAATCATGCCCTCTTTTTCTGCCAGTTGGATAAACTCCGTGGGGCTCATGACCTGTCCTTCACATCCCGGCCAGCGCAACAGTGCCTCGGCACCGACGCATTTTTCATTTTTGACATCAATGATCGGCTGGTAATGCACACAGAGTTGACGTTTATCAATCGCCCGCTGCAGCAAACGGCGAGGAGAATGATAATCCCGGCGGGTACGCCACCCCATCAACAGCAGAAGAATGCTACAGATAATGCCTAACGGCAGTGTCAGCGTGGCCTGGTGATACAGATTCTGGTAAAAACGGGCGTTTGAAGTCGAAACAATCACCGCTATCGGGCGTTTTTCGGAATGCACAATCGTGTAGAAACGATTGTCTTCCTGAAAAACTAATTTATTACGGCGTATCAGCGGGAGTAATTGTTCAACATTGGCCCACTCGCTGACAGAGAAAAATGATTCGGTGACCGTATCATACACCCCCCAGGCCAGGGACTGATCGTCAGACATCACTTCACTGTAAGATAACGGATTTATCACCGCTACATAGTTTCCCCTTTGCATATACGTCATTTTATAGCCTGCAAAAAAAGGGGTATCGCGATAGTAATAAATAGCGGTGTCAGGTTTTCGTTGATAATTGGCAGAGGGAATAATATAAGGGCTGGCGGGCGCCATAACGGTCGAACACAAGAAATGATCGCCCTGGGCATAAATTAGCTCGCTAATATACAGGCGACCACGAATAATATTCAGCATACGCTGCTGATGTGCGGAAGTGCATGCCTTGCCATGATACTGTTCTGCCGCATCACGCGCTAAATCAGCCTGTAGGATAACCAGCTCGGTTTTATCTAACGCCAGTTGTGCAAAAGAGTGAAGTTGGTTGTGCGTTTCGGATACCGCGCGTCCTTGTGCGAACCATAGCGCCAGCATCACGGGGAGCAATGCCACCATGATTGTTCCGAGGAACTTCAGCATCTTGCTGCGCGCACTACGATTCATTTCAGCCCTATTTCCCTGCAGTATATGTGCCTGTAATCATCAAGGCTGGATGTTCTGGCTCAATAATTCGAGTCGCAGGACAAACCGTAGTGACGCGGCACGTAAAAGCGAACCCAGGCACTCACAAAACGCAATGACCGGGGTGAACGAATGCAGCCGTCGCACATGCAACTTGAAACACGTTGAGCCTATAACAAACAGGTGGTTAAATTGCATGAATCTATCAACATTAGCAACAGACTTTTCTTAGTAAAAATCTGAGATTGACGGATGATGATAATATTTTCCCGTAAGGCAAACTTGAGGTTACGTTTATTTTTATTAAGGAATACGCGCCCCAGCAAGGATTCGGATTTTTCTTAAATGAAAATATGCGTATTTTTAAAGAATTTCGTTAACTTTTCTGAATGGTTAATTTTACTGAAAATATAAATGAGTAATAAAGATACATCTTTATTACTCAACGCCTGCCGCTAAATAATGTGAATAATCGCGCATACAACCTGAAACATGACCGCCAGAAGTCCTCTCCCCCCTTATTTACCACATATTTACTGTGGTTATAAAACAGGCAAAAAAGGGGGTTCCACGCTGGCGAATAAATCACTCGGTGTGATATAGTTCACAAAACGAATGAAACAAAAACAACGTTTCATTAAGTCTTGTTTTCAAAGCCCGCCGATAGCCAGAGTGCACCACGTCTCCCGTGAACAGCACCATGCTGTCCAGGGCAGCAGCTACTCTCAGAGGATTTGTTTCATGGCAACCATCACCACTGGCGTGGTTCTTCTTCGCTGGCAATTGCTGAGCGCCGTGCTCATGTTTTTAGCCAGCACGCTGAATATTCGGTTTCGTAAATCAGACGCTATTGGGCTGTCAGTCATCAGTAGCGCACTTGGCGTAGCCTCCGCCTGTTGGTTTGCGACCGGTCTGCTCGGCATTACTCTGGTGGATATCTCGACCATCTGGAGCAATATCGAATCGGTGATGGTGGAGGTGATGAGCCATACGCCACCCGAGTGGCCGATGGTGTTAGTCTGATGTTGAGAAGAGCCTCCTCCGTGGAGGCTTTTTATTAGGCAATAAAAAACCCCCTGCCGAGACAAGGGGTTGCAGAAAACACGTTACCGTATTAACCCATAATTATCAGAACGGGATGTCGTCATCGAAATCCATCGGCGGTTCGTTAGACGGTGCCGGTGCAGACTGCTGCGGACGAGACTGCGCGCCGCCGCTGAACTGATTGCCACCCTGAGGCTGTTGAGGCTGACCCCAACCACCCTGCTGCTGACCACCTGCACTGCCGCCTGCCGGAGCGCCGCCGCCCTGACGGCCACCCAGCATCTGCATGGTGCCGCCGACGTTAACCACCACTTCTGTCGTGTATTTTTCTACGCCGGACTGATCGGTCCATTTACGGGTACGCAACTGACCTTCAATATAGACCTGAGAACCTTTACGCAGGTATTCGCTGGCGACTTCCGCCAGTTTGCCAAACAGCACAACACGGTGCCATTCGGTCTGCTCTTTCATCTCACCGGTCGCTTTATCACGCCAGGATTCGGAAGTAGCCAGCGTAATGTTGGCAACTGCGCCACCATTCGGCATATAGCGTACTTCCGGGTCCTGGCCCAGATTACCGACGAGAATCACCTTGTTTACGCCTCTGCTGGCCATGATCGTGTCTCCTGAAAAACGTTTCTTAATAAGTGTAAGCGCGGGATTGTAGCATTTCCAATAGCGCTTTTACTACGTTGCGAGGTCGATTCCAGTCAACAACCTCAGCCGGACATTGTTACACAGGCACCTGCGTTTTGCATTCCGATACTGGATATCCATTCAGGTTTTATTGTGTCATAATTAACCGTTTGTCGTCACCGGTGGCTCCATGCGACCGGGCAAAAGCGTTTAATCCAGGAAAGGTGAATGGATAAGATCGAAGTTCGGGGCGCCCGCACCCATAATCTCAAAAACATCAACCTCGTCATCCCCCGCGACAAATTAATTGTCGTGACCGGGCTTTCGGGTTCTGGCAAATCCTCGCTCGCTTTCGACACCTTGTATGCCGAGGGGCAGCGTCGTTACGTTGAATCCCTTTCCGCGTATGCGCGTCAGTTTCTGTCGCTGATGGAAAAGCCGGACGTCGACCACATTGAGGGGCTGTCGCCCGCCATCTCAATTGAACAGAAATCGACGTCCCACAACCCGCGCTCTACGGTCGGGACAATTACCGAAATCCACGACTACCTGCGTCTGTTGTTCGCCCGCGTCGGTGAGCCGCGCTGCCCGGATCACGATGTTCCGCTGGCGGCCCAGACCGTCAGCCAGATGGTGGATAACGTGCTGTCGCAGCCAGAGGGAAAGCGCCTGATGCTGCTGGCGCCAGTTATCAAAGAGCGTAAAGGCGAACACACCAAAACGCTGGAAAATCTGGCGAGCCAGGGCTACATCCGCGCCCGTATTGACGGTGAGGTGTGCGATCTCTCCGATCCGCCGAAACTGGAACTGCAAAAGAAACACACCATTGAGGTGGTGATCGACCGCTTCAAAGTCCGCGACGATCTCTCCCAACGCCTGGCCGAATCGTTTGAAACGGCGCTGGAGCTTTCCGGCGGTACGGCGGTAGTGGCCGACATGGATGACCCAAAAGCGGAAGAGCTGCTCTTCTCCGCCAACTTCGCTTGTCCAATTTGCGGCTACAGTATGCGTGAACTGGAACCCCGGCTGTTTTCATTCAACAACCCGGCGGGCGCCTGCCCGACCTGCGACGGCCTTGGCGTGCAACAGTATTTCGATCCCGACCGGGTGATCCAGAATCCCGAGCTGTCACTGGCGGGTGGCGCTATCCGCGGCTGGGACCGTCGTAACTTCTATTACTTCCAGATGCTGAAATCGCTGGCTGAGCACTATAAGTTCGACGTGGATGCGCCGTGGGCCAGCCTGAGCGCGAATGTTCACAAAGTCGTGCTGTACGGTTCAGGTAAAGAGAACATTGAATTTAAGTACATGAACGATCGCGGCGATACCTCAGTACGTCGCCATCCGTTCGAAGGCGTGCTGCACAATATGGAGCGCCGCTACAAAGAGACGGAATCCAGTGCGGTGCGCGAAGAGCTGGCGAAGTTCATCAGTAATCGTCCGTGCGCCAGTTGTGAAGGTACGCGCCTGCGTCGTGAAGCACGTCATGTGTTTGTTGAAAACACGCCGCTGCCTGCGATTTCCGACATGAGCATCGGCCATGCGATGGACTTCTTCAGCAACCTCAAGCTCGCCGGTCAGCGGGCGAAGATCGCGGAGAAAATCCTGAAAGAGATCGGCGATCGCCTCAAGTTCCTCGTCAACGTCGGCCTGAATTACCTGACGCTTTCCCGTTCTGCGGAAACCCTCTCCGGCGGCGAAGCGCAGCGTATCCGTTTGGCCAGCCAGATTGGCGCGGGGTTAGTCGGCGTGATGTACGTGCTGGATGAACCGTCGATTGGTTTGCATCAACGTGACAACGAACGTCTGCTGGGAACGCTTGTCCATCTGCGTAATCTTGGTAACACCGTTATCGTCGTGGAACACGACGAAGATGCGATTCGCGCCGCTGACCATGTGATCGATATCGGCCCTGGCGCGGGCGTCCATGGCGGTCAGGTGGTAGCAGAAGGCACGCTCGACGATATCATGGCGGTTCCGGAATCGCTCACCGGCCAGTACATGAGCGGCAAACGCAAGATTGAAGTGCCCAAACAACGCGTTGCGGCGGATCCCGAGAAAGTGTTGCGACTGACGGGTGCGCGAGGCAACAACCTGAAAGACGTGACGCTGACGCTGCCCGTGGGCCTGTTTACCTGCATTACCGGCGTTTCCGGTTCCGGTAAATCGACCTTGATTAACGACACGTTGTTCCCGATTGCGCAAACGCAGTTGAATGGCGCGACGCTGGCTGAACCCGCGCCGTATCGCGATATTCAGGGTCTTGAACATTTTGATAAGGTCATCGACATCGACCAAAGCCCGATTGGCCGTACACCGCGTTCCAACCCGGCGACCTATACCGGCGTGTTCACCCCTGTACGTGAACTGTTTGCCGGTGTACCGGAATCACGCTCGCGCGGGTATACGCCAGGACGCTTCAGCTTTAACGTGCGTGGCGGGCGCTGCGAAGCCTGTCAGGGCGATGGCGTGATCAAAGTCGAAATGCACTTCCTGCCGGATATCTATGTGCCGTGCGATCAGTGCAAAGGCAAACGCTACAACCGCGAAACGCTGGAGATTAAGTACAAAGGCAAGACCATCCACGAAGTGCTGGATATGACCATCGAAGAAGCGCGCGAGTTTTTTGATGCCGTTCCGGCGCTGGCGCGTAAGCTGCAAACCCTGATGGATGTCGGTCTGACTTACATTCGTCTTGGTCAGTCGGCGACGACGCTCTCCGGTGGTGAAGCGCAGCGCGTGAAACTGGCGCGCGAGTTATCCAAACGCGGCACCGGGCAGACGCTCTATATTCTCGATGAGCCAACGACCGGTCTGCACTTTGCGGATATTCAGCAACTGCTGGACGTGCTGCATCAGTTGCGCGATCAAGGCAACACCATAGTGGTGATTGAGCACAATCTGGACGTGATTAAGACGGCGGACTGGATTGTCGATTTAGGCCCGGAAGGCGGCAGCGGCGGCGGGGAAATCCTCGTCTCCGGTACGCCAGAAACCGTTGCAGAGTGCGAAGCCTCACACACTGCCCGTTTCCTCAAACCGATGCTGTAGTGGTAGAAATGCCGCTTCCTGGGATGTCAGGAAGCGGCACTGATCGCCTCAACGTTCCGCGTCATATCAACTGCTTACGTTTCTCATCCGGTAGCGTGTTCACGGCCTGCTGATAAGAGGCGTCAACCAGGTAATAGATCTGCGAATCCGGCAGTGAGCCGTCCAGATATACCGTGCTCCAGTGCGCTTTGTTCAGATGTCGGCTGGGACGCACGTCGCTGTGTTGCTGCCGCAACAACTCTGCCAGTTCAGGGCTGGTTTTCAGAGAAACTGCAGGACGTTCTTCCACCTCTTTCACCATCGCGAAGAGGACATCTTCCACTTTAATTTGTGTGGCCTTCCAGTCGCTGTGCACGCTCTGCTCTGCGCCTGTTTTTGCCATGCAATATTGCAGTAACTCCGAATTGGTCATCTTTATTCCCCTTACACGCATGCCGCCCACTGAGAACATCTTTTATTCAGTGTGCAGCAAGTCAGCGAAAGGTAAAAGTGAACAGCTCAATTTTGTTTAAAAAAACAGCAAACCGGCAAGCGCAACGCTCCCCCACTGTCTTAATATTCTGAGTTGACGATCACTTCTTCACCAAACGCGCCTGCCTGCGGCAACGGTTTGTAGGTTGAGTTCGACGCACGCAGAATACGAACGCCACGAATCCCCACATCACGGGCGGCGGTAATATCGTTATCCGAATCGCCGTAGAACATCAGGATATTTTTACTCTGCAACCACTGTGTTTTGGTGTTCTGCCCTGCTTTATCACCCGCGAAGATCACCGGATTCATCGCCGCTGCCGGAATATGGAAGTTATCGGCCAGCGTTTTGGAGACAGTTTCTGTTTTCGTCTGACTGCGTCCGGTGACAAAGAAGATGCTGTCGCCGCGGCGAACATGCATGTCAATGAGTTGACGCGCGACCTCTTTCGGGATGCTGAACTCATCCCAGCCATTATTCATCTTCTCCCAGAACGCCGGATTCTTCAGGTAATCTTCACTGTCCGGGGACCAGGTTTTTTTGCCGCGCCAGAAGCCCGGGCTGGAAAACAGCACGGTGTCATCAATATCAAATCCGACGGCCATCGGGGGGCGTCCTGCCAGACTGTTTTCAATTTGTGCAACAGAAACCCAGTGAATGGGGGCTTGCTCTGCGAGCTTAGCGACATTGGTTCCGGGGTGTAATGGCGAAGGAGAAGAGGCCAGAGCTTCAGCGGGACCGTTTAGTGTGAACAATAAGCAAACGGCGCTCAATGCCAACGTTATCTTGCGCATATTTTTCCCTAAATAGTCAGCGAGTTATGATTATAAAATTGAGCCTGCGCTCAAAAAAACTCTCTGACCATAACCCCGGAGGGGGGTTAAGGGAAGAATTATCTCCGGTTTTGTTATAGAAAAAGAGCATGATCACACCCTGCCCTTAATTTATGTTACTGAATGTGATCACTCCCGATATAACACGCTGTGTGATAAACCACACAGTACCCGATGTATTCTGCTCACTTACTCACACAATGGTACTATTTCATTTCTCATCATCACTGCGTAAGGAATATACTGGTCGCATTTATCATACTCGTCCGTGGATACTGAATGAGAACACCATGCTCTTTTATTATTAAAAACAGATGGCGATTTCACATCACAAGTATTTTTCTCCTGATATTAATGCTGACCATCTCTGTATTATTTCTGCATATGCGTTTTATGACCTTAGTCGGCACGGATAAAATGCGTTTAGAGATGTACAAGTCAACATTATATTCAACGATAGATCAATATTATATTTTGCCTTATATGCTGTCGATGGACAATATAATAAAACAGTCTATGGACCAACCGGGTGATAATGTTTCCGAGAGCCTTAATAAGCATGTTGAGTATTTCAATACACAATTAAAAACAGCAGCGATATTTATTCTTAATGCGCAAGGCAAAACCATTGCTTCCAGTAACTGGAAAGAACCCGGAAGTTATGTGGGTCAGGACTATAGCTATCGCCCCTACTATAAACAAGCGATGATGGGGCTGAACGGTAGATTCTACGGTATCGGCAGTACAACGAATACCCCGGGATTCTTCCTGTCTACCGGTATCAAGCGCGAGGGAAAAATCGTCGGCGTCGTGGTCGTTAAAATTAGCCTTAATGATATTGAAAACGTATGGGCAGAAGGCCCTGAAAATATCATCGTGAGTGATGAACACAGCATTATATTTTTAAGTTCAAAGTCACAATGGCGAATGAGAACCTTAGAACCATTACCTTCTCAAATAAAAGAAAAATTACAATTAACTCGTCAATACAGTTTAAATAACATTTTACCTGCTGATTATTATCCATGTTTCACATTTGGTGAGTTTATTTTCTTAAAAGAGAAAGCAAATCAATTTTGTTTATTACCCCGTTTTTACACTCAGCAAATTACCATTCCCGAGTTTAACTGGAAAATGACCATCATTGTGCCATTAGATAATTTCTACTGGACATGGGCAATTTCACTGGTAATCACCCTCATTTTGTATTTACTGGTGCTGGTCATCATCAAATACTGGCGTATGCGATCGCATGCTCAACAGTTATTAACACAGGCAAATGAAACGCTTGAGATGCAGGTTAAAGAACGGACTTATGCTCTCGAGACAATGAATCAAAAACTGCTTCAGGAGATGAAAGAACGCAGTCAGGCAGAGCACATTATTCAACTGACGCGCAGCGAACTGGCGGAATCCAATAAGCTTGCCGCCTTAGGGCAGATGGCGACAGAAATCGCCCATGAGCAAAACCAACCGTTGGCCGCGATCCATGCTCTGACGGACAACGCCCGCACGATGCTGGCGAAAAAGATGTATTCGCAGACAGACCAGAATCTCAAATACATCATTTCCGTTGTTGAACGAATGACTCAATTAATGTCGGAACTAAAAACCTTCGCCTCCCGCCATCGGGTGCCAAAAGGTTCTGCGGATGTGATTAAAGTCATGCACAGCGCGGTCGCATTGCTGAATCACAGCATGGAAAAAAATAATCTTGAACGCCGAATTAAAGCACCGTCCAGTCCTCTCTTTGTCGGTTGTGATGAATTGGGTCTTGAGCAGATCTTTAGTAATTTGATAACCAATGCCCTGGACGCGATGGAAGATCAGCAACGTAAACGTCTGGATATCTCAATTTATAAGGCAGATCATAAAGTTATCATCACACTGAAAGACAATGGCTGCGGATTTTCACCCCAAATTATTGAGCGAATATTTGAAGCGTTTTTCACCACCAAACGTCGAGGTATTGGGCTCGGTCTCGCTATTGTCAGCGAAATAGTCAGAAACTCGAATGGAACAATCCACGCCAGTAATCATCCGGAAGGTGGTGCGATGATTACTTTATCATGGCCAGAATGGAGAGAAGACAATGGTAAATAATGCAAACGATATTACCATTATTTATATTGAGGACAGCGATGATGTGCGCTTTGCCTGCGAGCAAACGCTGACCCTCGCAGGTTATCGCGTGATATCTTGTTCTAATGCTGAGCAGAGTTTACCGGTGATTGAGAGTCAAACGAATATTATTGTGCTCACCGATGTCAGACTTCCCGGGATATCCGGTTTAGAGTTATTAAACCGTATTATTGAAATCGATGCCAAAATCCCCGTCATTTTAATCACCGGTCATGGCGATGTTGAAATGGCCGTTGAAGCCATGCGCAATGGCGCCTGCGATTTTATCGAAAAACCCTGTAGCTCCGATAAATTGCTCAGCATTATTGCCAGCGCGGTGGAAAAACGCCGACTGGTATTAGAGAACAAGCAATTGCTCACCCGCCTGCAACAAGAAAACGGCCCAATTCTGATTGGTCGTAGCCCGCAAATGCAGCAATTGCGTAAAATGATCATGAATGTCGCGGATACGGATGCCGATGTGCTTATTTACGGCGAAACCGGCTGTGGCAAAGAAGTTGTCGCCCGCATGTTGCACCACTGGAGCACCCGCCATAAAGGTCAGTTTGTCGCATTAAACTGTGCAGGATTACCTGAAACCCTCTTTGAAAGTGAAATTTTCGGTCATGAGCCCGGTGCGTTTACCGGCGCGCTGAAGAAGCGAATTGGGAAAATAGAACACGCTAACGGCGGTACACTATTTCTGGATGAAATTGAAGGTATGCCGCCAGGTATGCAGGTGAAACTTTTACGCGTATTGCAAGAACGAACCATTGAGCGACTCGGCGCCAACCAATTAATTCCGGTGAACTGCCGCGTTATCGCCGCGACAAAAGAAGATCTGCTGCGCCAGAGTGAAGAAAATAATTTCCGCGCTGACCTTTATTACCGTCTGAACGTGGTGAGCCTGAGTATTCCTCCTCTGCGCCAGCGACGGGAGGATATTCCAGAACTATTTTACTGGTTCGCCAGTCAGGCTGCGCAAAAATACAATCGCCCCCTGCCCGATATTTCCCCCATGCTGCTTGCCTGGCTCCAGTCACAAAGTTGGCCTGGCAATGTGCGGGAACTTAAACACAATGCCGAGCGCTTTGTATTAGGATTATTAACCCAGCACCAGTCAGTGCCGATGACCCAGCAAGAGGAACGAGGTCTGACCGCCTGTATTGATGCGTTCGAGAAAAAACTCATTGAGGATATGCTGCGACAAACAGAAGGTCAGGTCAGTTTGACTGCGCGGCTACTGCAACTGCCGCGCAAGACGTTATATGACAAACTGAATAAGCACCAGATTCAGCCCCAGCTTTACCGACTGGACTCAACCAGCTAGTGCAGGCGTCTGGGGATGCAGACCCAAATCAATCCCTTTGCGGGCGTAGTGTTCCACCACCCATGACCAGAACGCGGTCGGGATCGCAATCGTTTTGCTGTTGCGCTCCCGCGTTTCGGCCTCCGGCATCCCAGGGTAAATAACCGGCCTGCCCCCCGGCTGCGGCCGGGTCGCCAGCAGGTAGTCGGCAAAAAACTGCCCTTTCTCTTCCGCCCGATCGCTGAATTTCGCGGGATCAATGATCAATGCAAACAGGTGGTTATGCGCGGATCCATCGGCCTGATGATCTTCTGCGATCGTATCCCCACCGGACAAGATCCCCGCCATCATTTCAATCATCAACGCCAGACCAAACCCTTTATGTTCGCCAAACGGCAACAGCGCGCCCGATGGCGAAGTAAACAGCACCCCCGGATCGGTGCTGGGATTGCCTTGCGCATCAATCACCTGCCCCGGCGCTGCCTGTTTGCCCTCAACAGACATCACCCGCGCTTTGTTCAACGCCATACTGCTGGTCGCAAAATCAACCAGCATCGGCGGCCTGCCATCGTTAAACGGCCAGGCAAAACAGAACGGATTGGTGGTCATGCGGGCCTGCGCTCCCCCCCAGGGAGCGACCAGCGCCGGTCTTCCGGTGACATTGCTCATCGCCAGCATCGCCAGCCCTTTATCGCTCGCCATCTGGCCAAAGTGTCCCATACGCCCTAAATGGTGCGCGTGGCACAAGGTGAGCAGACAAAATCCATGTTCTTTTGCTCGCTCAATGGCCGCATTCATCGCCACTTTTGCCGCGTGCTGACCAAAACCATTATGCGCATGGTAACGCAGCAGATGGCCTTCGCTGACCAGCGCTTCGGGTCGGGCATTGGGTGTCACGTCGCCTCTGGCGATGTTCTCAAGATATTTCGGGAGTAGCGTGACGCCGTGGCTGGGAAAACCATAACGTTCGGCCTCAATCATGTGTTCAGCGACATCCTGGGCGATATCCGCATCGCAGCCATTCAGCTCAAGTAATCCCGCCGTTAACCAACGGACTTTTTCCAGTGCAATTTGCAGTGACATGGCGTATCTCCTTACATCAGACCCAGAAATTTCCACCAGGTGGCGGCAAAAAACAGCAGTAGCAAATAACCAATCACAGAGAGCCAAATCCCCACGCGGGTGAACTGGCGCGGCGAGAAGGTATCGGTTCCCAGACACACCATGTTTTGCGGCGCATTAATCGGCAAAATGAAACCAAAGCTGACGCTAAAGGCCAACAGAATGGTCATACCGACTGGGTTAACGCCCAGTTCCGGCGGCAGACTGCTCAACAGGCTGATCAGAATCGGCAGCAGCGCGGCGGTTAACGCGGTGGCACTGGCGAATCCCAGGTGGATGACAATCAGGAACGCGGCAAGAATGGCGAAGATCGCCAGCGGGGGTAACGCGTCCAGACCAAAACCTTGCACGACGTAATTTGCCATCCAGGATGCCGCCTGGGTATCAAGCAGCGTAGAGCCCAGGCTTATCCCGATACCAAACATCAGCAACGTCCCCCACTGCACGCGCTTCTCCACTTCTTTCCACTGCATCACACCAATGCCCGGCATCAGCATGACCGCCAGGCCAGCCAGCGTAACGGAGGTCGTGTCAATGCTGTGCAGTTTTCCGCCAGTAGACCAGAACACCAGCAACAACAATGAGATAGCAATCAGACGTTTTTCTTTCCCCGTTGTTGGCCCCAATTCCACCAGCGCTTTTTTAATCGCATCACTGCCTCCTTCAACCGCTTCCGTTTCCGGTGGCAGCAGTTTTCGGGCCAGGAAGTAGAGGATCACCGACATTGCCAGGCTCCAGGGCGCGCCTGCTAACAGCCAGTCGAGCCAACTGACCGAATGACCAGCACCAAATGTTTTATTGATAAAGCCGATGGAAAGCAGGTTCTGCGCGGCGGAAGTCTGGATACCCACGTTCCAGATACTGGTTGCCTGAGCGATAACAATCATCATAGATGCCGCAAGGCGGGAGTGTTTATCGACCTTAAATGCGGCAATAACCCCCATCATAATCGGCACGACACAGGCCGTACGGGCCGTGGCGCTGGGAACCACCAGGCTCAATACAATGGTCACGACAATCGCGCCAATAATAATACTGCGGCTACTGGCGCCTATTTTTGACATGGTAAATAACGCGATCCGCTTATCCAGACCGGTTATTGTCATTGCCGCCGCAATAAACATCGCCGCCGCGACCAGGGCCAGCGCAGAATTAGAAAAACCTGAGAGCGTCATTTTCAGGGCTTTCTCTGTACCCAGAATGGTGTCCGGGTGGTTCATATCCGGCGCAAAGCCAACCATGAAAATAATCAATGCCGAAATGACAATCGCGCTGGCGGTATAATCCATCGCTTCGCTTATCCAGACAATGATCGCAAAAACTAAAATCGCAATCATATGTTGCCCGGCAACCGGTAATGAGTCACCCAGCGGCAGGAACATAATAATAAGACCGGCAATAATGGCGAGCCATAAACCAGGGTTAGGGATGATGCTACGCTTTTGCGCAACATTATTAGGGACTGATGACATAATCACCTCAACGTGAAAGATAAAAGACCTGTTTCTCTAATGCAGGTGTTATGCCATCTTTTAAAAACGCATTAAGATGCTGTTATTAAAGAATTTTAATAAAAAACACTCTCGATAAAATGCGTGAATTTCCGCACAGGTAAAAAAAGGTGAATATAAAACCGCACACATAAAAAAGGGGGCTTATCGCCCCCTGTTACATTGCCGTTAATTACTTAATGGCATTCCACAATGTCTCGCCGATTAATGCCGGGTTTCGTGTCCAGGCCATACCTGCTTGATCAAATGCACGGAATTTATCTTCGGCACTACCGCTACCACCAGAAATAATGGCACCGGCGTGTCCCATACGTTTTCCTTTCGGTGCAGTGACACCCGCAATATAACCAATGACCGGCTTGTTCATTTCGTGACGAATAAACTCTGCGGCGCGTTCTTCTGCATTCCCGCCAATTTCACCAATCATAATGACCGCATCGGTTTGCGGATCATCAGCAAATAAACGTAGCGCATCAATAAAGTTCGTTCCGGGAACCGGATCGCCGCCAATACCGATACAGGTCGACTGACCTAATCCCAGCGCGGTGGTCTGTGCCACGGCTTCGTAGGTTAATGTCCCTGAACGGGAAATAATGCCGATGCGTCCTGGACGATGAATATCGCCCGGCATAATCCCTATCTTACACGCTCCTGGTGTAATAATGCCTGGGCAGTTCGGGCCGATTAAACGGACGTCCGGGTGGCAATCCAGCAGGCGGCGTACTTTCACCATATCCAGCGTCGGAACGCCTTCGGTTATCACCACTATCAATTTAACGCCAGCTTCAACGGCCTCAACAACCGAATCCAGCACAAACGGCGCAGGCACATAAATCACGCTGGCATCCGCTTCTGTCTGTTTCATCGCCTCTTTCATCGAATTGAAAACGGGGCGATCCAGGTGCAGTTGCCCGCCTTTCCCTGGCGTGATGCCGCCGACGATGTTTGTGCCATACGCGATCGCCTGCTCGGTATGAAACGTCCCATTTTTACCGGTAATGCCCTGCACCAGAACCCGGGTATGCTTATCAATCAAAACGCTCACACTAACCTCCAGTTAATTCAGTAATGCGATAATGCGCTTAGCGGCATCATCCAGAGAGCCAACGGCTTCCACCGCGAGGCCGCTTTCCGCCAGCAAACGTTGCCCTTCGGCCGCATTATTGCCAGACAGACGTACAACGACCGGTAAGGTAATTTCCGTTTCCCGCAGGGAGTGAATGATGGCGCGGGCGATCATGTCGCAACGCACAATCCCACCGAAAATGTTGACCAGAATGGCCTGTACTTTGTCGTCAGAGACAATCAGCCTGAACGCTTCGCTGACGCGTTCCTGCGTCGCGCCGCCGCCCACATCGAGGAAGTTAGCCGGTTGCTCGCCATAGAGCTTAATGATGTCCATGGTCGCCATCGCAAGCCCGGCGCCATTGACCATGCAGCCGATATTGCCGTCCAGCGAGACATAGTTGAGATCGAGTTTCGCCGCCTGACTTTCGCGAGGGTCTTCCTGCGTTTCATCACGCATCGCCTGCAATTGTGGGTGGCGATACAGTGCGTTGTCATCTAACGACACTTTCGCGTCAGCGCACATAAATCCGCCGTCTTCACGCAGCACCAGCGGGTTAATTTCCAGCAGGGCAAAATCCAGTTCGTTAAAGGCCTTCCAGGCCTGATTCGCTAAACGGCTGAACGCCGGGAACAGGGCATTTTCAAGGTTCAAAACCGTGAACATCTCCCGAATATGGCAGGGTTGAATGCCCGTCAGCGGGTCTACGCTGACGCTGCCGATTTTCTCAGGCGTCTCATGCGCGACTTTTTCAATCTCGACCCCACCTTCCGGGCTGACAATAAACGTCACACACTGACTTTCACGATCCACCACCATGCCAAAGTAGAGTTCCTGGCGTACCGGGTAGATGTTTTCACACACCAGGATGCTGCTGACATACTGGCCTTCTGGCCCGGTCTGGTAGGTGACAAGCTGCGAGCCGAGCATCTGCTCAGCAAAGGCTTCAGCCTGCTGGAACTGCGTCAGCACCTTCACGCCGCCCGCTTTGCCGCGTCCTCCGGCATGTACCTGCGCTTTCAGCACCGCGCCTTTGCTTTCGCTGGCGATGCGGCTCCACGCGTCTGGCAACTCCGTAATATGGTGAATAGCAACTTCATTCGGGCATGGCATTCCCATGCCGGCCAGTAAGGATTTGGCCTGATACTCATGTAAATTCATAATGTCTCTCGGTGGTATTGAACGTTATCCGTGGAGCGCCTGTTTATTCAGCGCCATTGCCGCTTCGTGTATGACTTCACTCAACGTGGGATGCGCATGTACCGCGCAGGCGATATCTTCGCCCGAGGCGCTAAACGTCATCGCCAACCCAATTTCGTTAATCAGTTCAGAAGCCTGCGGGCCGATAATCGCCCCGCCCAGTACACGATCGGTGCGTTTGTCGGCGTAGAGCGTACAGCGCCCGCCATCCTGCCCCAGCGCCAGCGCGCGACCGTTGCCCGCAAACAGTGAATGACCTTTGTTGAAGTCGATACCGGAGGCTTTCAGCGTCGACTCACTTTCCCCCACCCACGCCACTTCCGGCTGGGTGTAAATCACCGAAGGGATCAGCGAGAAGTTGACCGGTTCGACGGGCAGTCCCGCGATTTGATCGGCCACGTTCAGGCCTTCCTCCATCGCTTTATGCGCCAGCATTGGCCCACGTACGACATCGCCAATCGCCCACAGACCGGGTTTTCCCGTGCGGCACAGCGCATCAACGTCAATGCCGCCGCGACCATTCGATGCCAGCCCCAGCGCCGCCAGATCAATCCCGGACAGACGCGGCTCACGGCCAATGGCGACAATCAGCTTGTCGACATGCGTTTCCTGTACGTTTTCGCCCTGCCGCCAGCGGATCACCACCTCGTCACCATGGCGTTCGACCGCATCAATGCTGACCCCGAACTGCATATCCAGACCGCTGGCAACCATCGCTTTACGCGCCTCGTTCGCCATTCTCGGCTCCAGGGCGGGCAGGAAGGTTTCCGCCATTTCCAGCAGCGTGACTTGTGCGCCTACGCGATTCCAGACAGAGCCAAGCTCCAGGCCGATCACCCCCGCGCCGATCACCCCCAGACGCGCCGGGCATTCGGTTAATGACAGCGCCCCGCGATTATCCAGAATGTGCGTGTTATCCGTCGCCACATCCGCAAGCTGGCGCGGCTGCGAACCGGTCGCAATCACCACATTTTTGGCGCTCACCGTCTGCTCGTTGACCTGCACTTGCCAGAGCCCCTCATGCTGTTCCCGCAACGTTGCCTGGCCGGAAATATGCGTCACCTTATTTTTTTCAAACAGCAGGCGGATCCCCTGCGTCAGGCGACGCACGATGGCGTCTTTGCGTTGGATCATCGAAGGAACGTCAAACGACACTTCCTTGACTTTAACGCCGTGAACTGCCGCTTCATGCTGGATCTGGGCAAACAGTTCGGACGATTGCAGCAGCGATTTTGACGGAATACAGCCGACGTTCAGGCAGGTGCCGCCCGGCGACGGTTCGCCTTGCGCGTTGACCCCATCATCAATACACACCACATTCAGCCCGCGCTGCGCCGCCCGCAGCGCGGCCACATATCCACCGGGGCCGCCGCCAATGACCGCGACGTCAAAAAATGGACTCATCACTCTTCTCCTTACAGATCCAGCAACAGTTGTTCTGGCGCTTCCAGCAGTTCACGGATCGCCACCAGCGTTTGCACCGCTTCTTGCCCATCGATAATGCGATGGTCATAGCTGAGGGCGAGGTACATCATCGGGCGAATCACGACCTGACCGTTTTCGGCAACCGGACGCGGGGTAATGGCGTGCATACCGAGAATGGCTGACTGCGGCGGGTTGATAATGGGCGTGGACATCATGGAGCCAAATGTGCCGCCGTTAGTGATAGAGAACGAGCCGCCCTGCAACGCTTCCAGCGGCAGTTTTCCTGCACGCGCCAGTGCGGCGTAATCGGCGATTTGCCGTTCGATATCGACAAGAGAAAGGGTTTGCGCATTGCGCAGCACCGGCACTACCAGCCCACGGTTGCTGCTGACCGCAATCCCGATGTCGCAGTAGTCGCGCCAGACAATGTCATTGCCCTCAACGCTGGCATTGACGATTGGAAAACGCTCAAGGGCGCGGGTGACGGCTTTCACGAAGAACGACATAAAGCCCAACTTCACGCCGTGTTTTTCGGCAAAGCGGTCTTTCCAGCGGGCTCGCAAATCCATCACGTTCTGCATATTCACTTCGTTGAACGTGGTCAGAATGGCGTTATCCCGTTGCGAGGCCAGCAGACGTTCGGCGATACGCGCGCGCAAACGTGACATGGGCTCGCGACGTTCCTCGCGAGAACCGGCGGGGGCGACAGGACGCGGGGTAGCCGGTGCCATCGTCGGCGCTGGTGCGGGTGCGGCAGGCTGAGCATGCTGCAGCACATCTTCTTTCAGGATGCGGCCCTGACGTCCACTCCCTGCAACTTCCGTAAGATTCACATTGCTGCGCTGAGCTTCAAGACGCGCAGCCGGCATGACCGTCGGTGCAACCTCTGCGATGACCACTTCGGCAGCGGCGGCCTGCGGCTCCAGATAAGCCAACAGTTGAGAAGAGCCCACCTCATTGCCTTCCTCGACCAGAATGCGCGTTAATACGCCATCCTGCGGCGCAGGGATTTCGAGGATCACTTTGTCCGTTTCCAGCTCTGCAACGACTTCGTCACGGCGCACGAAATCGCCTTCTTTTTTACACCACGTCGTCAACGTGCCTTCCGACACAGACTCCGGTAATTGAGGGACAGTAATTTCAATCATCAGATATTTTCCTTGTTATTTTTTTATGGCTGGATGTGCGCAAACGCATCCGCAAGAAAATCGTCAATTTGTTGTTTATGAACGCGGCCATAACCCGTTGCCGGTGCAGCGGCGGCCGGACGCCCCGCGTAATGCCAGAACGGTTTATCCAGCGCCAACGCCGTCAGTTCATGGTGAATTTGCCGCCACGCGCCCTGATTCTCCGGTTCTTCCTGTAGCCAAACCCAGCGTGAACACTGCGGCCATTGCGCCAGCACTGCGTTAAGCTCGTCGGTCGGGAACGGATAGAGCTGCTCGACGCGCACGATGGCCACGCACTCATCAAGACCACGCTGTTTACGGGCTTCCAGGGCGTCGTAATAGACCTGACCACTGCACAGAATGACCTGCTTAACCTGCGACGAATCGCGCGGGAAGGTGTCGGTAATGACCGGTTGGAAACTCCCGGAACTCAACGCGGAAAGCTCGCTCATCGCACCTTTAAATCGAAGTAAGCGCTTACTCATAAATACCACCAGCGGTTTGCGCATTGGGCGTAACGCTTGCCCGCGCAGCAGGTGGAACATTTGCGCTGAATCCCCTGGCATCACTACGTGCATGTTTTGTTCTGCACAGAGTTGCAGCCAGCGTTCAGGACGGCCCGAAGAGTGCTCCGGCCCCTGTCCGTCGTAGCCGTGCGGCAACAGAATGGTTAACCCGCTGTAGCGCCCCCATTTGGTTTCGCCTGAGCAGATAAACTGGTCGATGGCGATCTGCGCGCCATTGGCGAAATCACCAAACTGCGCTTCCCAAATCACCAGTTGCTGCGGTGCGGAGGTGGAGTAACCGTATTCCCAGGCCAGCAGCGCTTCTTCGTTCAATACGGAGTCAAAGACCTCGAAAGATGCCTGCCCCTCGCGGATATGCTGTAACGGCAGGTAGCGACCCGCTTGCGTCTGGTCATGCACCACGGCATGGCGATGGCTGAACGTGCCGCGTCCAGAATCTTCGCCGGATAACCGCACGCCGATGCCCTGATCGACCAGCGAGGCGTAAGCCAGCGTTTCTGCCATTCCCCAGTCCACCGGTTGGGTGCCTGCCGCCATCTCTTTGCGCAGGGCAAGCTGGCGTTTGATGGTGGGATGGGCGACCACGTCGTGTGGAAGTGTGGTGAGAAGGTCGCCGTAACGGGCCAGCTCTTCTGCCGACAGGGCGGTTTCCGGCTGCGCGCTCCACTGCGGATTGCTTAAACCCTCCCAGTTAGCGCTGAACGGATGCGTGGCATCCGGCACCGGCAGCGGATCGCGTTTCTGGCAGGCGTCCAGCCAGTCGCGATAGGCACTGACTTTTTCATCCTGCTGCGCGGGGGTCAGAACACCACGGCGGGAAAGCATCTCACCGTAGCGGGTTCGCGTTCCCGGATGACTGTCTACCGCCTGATACATCTGCGGTTGCGTCAGACGAGGTTCATCACTTTCGTTATGACCGTGCTTACGGAAACAGACCAGATCGATGACGATGTCGCGGTGGAAGGTATTTCGCCAGTCGCAGGCCAGCTCAATCGCCTGACAAACGGCGTCGACATCATCGCTGTTAACGTGGATCACCGGCGCCGCCACCATTTTGGCGATATCCGTGCAGTAGCGTGAGGAACGCATGTCCTGTAAACGGGCGGTGGTAAATCCGACCTGATTGTTGACAACCAGATGAACGGTGCCGCCAGTACCGTAGCCTGTGGTTTGCGACAGGTTAAAAGTGGTCTGGTTTACACCCAGCCCGCCGAGTGCGGAATCGCCATGAATCAATACGCCCATGACGCAAGCCTGGCCATTTTCGCCCCGCCGATTCTGCCGCGCCCGTACCTGCCCAAGTACCACCGGGTTAACGATTTCCAGGTGCGACGGGTTATAGGCCAGCGCAATGTGCAGCAATCCCGCCGGCGTCTGCATATTGGTGGAATACCCCATATGGTATTTCACATCACCAGAACCGGCGCCAATCGTCTGTTTTCCTTCGAATTCGGCAAACAGTTGCGCCGGATCTTTACCCAGTAAATTGATCAGTACGTTCAGACGCCCGCGATGCGCCATACCAATAACCAGCTCATCAACGCCCTGCTCACGTACACGTTTCGCCAGCGTAATCAGCGCCGGGATCGCGCTTTCCCCGCCTTCCAGCGAGAAACGTTTTTGACCGACGTAACGGGTATGCAGATAGCGTTCCAGCGTTTCTGCGGCCACCAGGTTTTCGAATCGCTCCAGACAGGTTTGCGCATCCGCCTGTGGCGCATTACTGCGCTCAATTCGTGCCAACAGCCAGGTGATTTCGTCGCGGTTATCCAGATGCGCCAGTTCATATGCGCGACTTCCCGCCCATGCCTGTTCCTGCATGGAGATAATCTGCTTAAGCGGCATCTGGGTACTGTGTTCGCCAAAGGTGACGTTAAATTCCTGGCGTAAATCGTCCTCCGTTAAACCCCAAAATGCAGGCGTCAGTTGCGGCACGTCGGGGAGTTCTACCAATGACAGCGGGTCCAGCTTCGCTCTGAGGTGTCCGAAATGTCGCCAGGCATGAATCAACTGCGTTACCGCAGCCTGTTTTTTTAATGCCGGGCCCGACGCCATTACCGCTGAACAGGTTTCAGTGGAAGACAATTCCTGAGAAATAAAAAAACGCCGCCAGTCTTCCGGGAGCTGTTCGGGTGATTGCAACCAGGTCTGGTAATACTCTTCAAGCCAGGTCGCATTGTCTCCATTGAGCAGCGTTCCGGGTGAGGTCATGTTCTCCATGTTGTTCTCCTGAGGGTCGTAGACTGCTGTTGTATTGCAGTATTCGTACCAACATGAAAAAACATGATTAATCAATATGTTAACAATAAATAGGAGTGAGAAAGTGAGTGGAAACAGGAACAGTCATGCGAGGGGTGGCTGGAGTTAGAAACACCGGAAGAAAAAGAGGCTGACCAGGCGCCAGCCTCACAGGCAGGAGATTACATTACAGCGGCAAACGCCTTCGCGACGCGCTGAACGTTACTGGCATTAAGACCGGCAACGCACATGCGTCCACTGGCGATCAGATAGACGCCAAACTCATCACGCAGGCGATCCACCTGAAGCGCGCTGAGGCCGGTATAGCTGAACATACCGCGCTGTTGCAGCAGATAGTCAAAGTTACGCCCTGGGATCTCGGTACTCAGAACTTTCACCAGCTCCTGACGCATCGCCAGAATGCGGGTTCGCATCGCTTCCACTTCCGCCAGCCAGCTCGCTTTCAGCGCATCATCACCCAATACTGCAGCAACTACCTGCGCGCCAAAATTCGGCGGGCTGGAGTAATTGCGACGTACCGTGGCTTTGAGCTGACCCAGCACGCGAGTGGCAGCGTCAGCGTCTTCACACACCACGGAAAGACCGCCGACACGCTCGCCATACAGAGAGAAAATCTTCGAGAAGGAGTTACTGACCAGCGCGGGCAGCCCGGCGCTGGCGATCGCGCGAATGGCGTACGCATCATCGTCCATACCCGCGCCAAAGCCCTGATAGGCGATGTCGAGGAAGGGGATCAGATCGCGGGCTTTCAGTATCTCAATGACCGCATCCCACTGCGCATGCGTTAAATCTGCGCCGGTTGGGTTATGGCAGCATGGATGCAGCAATACAATGCTGCGCGCCGGTAAGGTATCGAGCGTCGCCAGCAGGTCGTTGAAACGAACGCCGTTGGTCGCCTTGTCATACCAGGGGTAAGTACTTACTTCGAACCCGGCACCTTCAAAAATCGCAATGTGGTTTTCCCACGTCGGATCGCTGACCCACACGGCAGAGTCTGGAAAATAACGTTTCAGGAAATCAGCGCCCACTTTCAGCGCGCCTGACCCACCCAGCGTCTGGATCGTCGCGACACGCTGCTGCGCCAGCACAGGATGGTCAGCGCCAAACAACAGCGGGGCAATGGTGTGACGGTAGGTGTTCAGACCTTCCATCGGCAGATACAGCGAAGCGCCATGCGGCTGGGCATTGAGACGGGCTTCCGCCTCCGCGACTGCTTTCAGTTGCGGGATAATCCCTTCTTCGTTGTAGTACAGACCGATACTGAGGTTCACTTTGTCGCGACGCGCATCTTCTTTGAAGCGCTCCATGAGCGAAAGAATCGGGTCGCCTGCATAGGCGTCAACTTTTTGAAACACGCGAAGGTTCTCCAGGTTTACAGGCAGGGGGTAAAGACACAATAAACCGGAAGCGAGAGAAGATCGAGAGGATGTTTAGCTAAGAAGTACCGGATGGCGGCGCTTTCACGCCTTATCCGGCTTACGGTCAGTACAAATGGGTAGGCCGGATACGCGTCTGCGCCATCCGGCACACCGTGCGCTTAGTCGATATATTTCATCGCCACCCTTGAGGTCAGGCGCGTGATAAGTTCGTAAGCACTTACTTTTGTCATTTCAGCGATGCGTTCAACCGGCAGTCCGTCACCCCATAAAATGACCGGATCGCCCGCTTTATCCTGTGCCTCTGGCCCCAGGTCAACGCAGATCATATCCATCGCCACGCGGCCCACGATCGGGACTTCGCGACCGTTTACCAGCACTGGCGTACCGGAAGGCGCAGCTCGCGGGTAACCATCGCCGTACCCCATCGCCACCACGCCCATACGCGTGTCGCGTTCACTTCGCCAGGTTCCGCCGTAACCGACCGGCTCGCCCGCTTTATGTTCGCGTACGGCAATCAGGCTGGAGGTCAGCGACATCACCGGCTGGCAACCAAAATCGGCGCCCGTGGACTGGTTTTCCAGCGGTGAAACACCGTAGAGGATGATCCCCGGACGCGCCCAGTCAAAGTGAGACTGCGGCCACAGCAGGATCCCGCCAGAGGCCGCAATAGAACGCTGACCCGGTTTACCTTCACAGAAGGCGTTAAAAATATCGAGCTGCTGCTCGGTCGCACCGCATTCCGGTTCGTCTGCACGGGCAAAATGGCTGACGATGTTCACCGGCTGGCGCACATTTTTACACTGCGTCAGGCGTTGATAAAATGCCTCGGCCTGCTCGGGAAGGACACCCAGACGGTGCATACCGGTATCGAGTTTCATCCACACGGTCACCGGTTCATCCAGCACTGCCGACTCTAATGCGACGAGCTGTTCCTGATTGTGTACGGCGGTATGCAGATGCTGCGCGGAGATGGTCGGCAGATCGGCGGCGTCAAAAAAGCCTTCGAGTAACAGGATGGGTTGCGTGATCCCTCCTGCGCGCAGTCGCAGGGCTTCTTCGAGACGCGCGACGCCAAAGGCGTCAGCGTCGGGGAGCGTCCGCGCGGTCTCTAACAGACCGTGTCCGTAAGCGTTCGCTTTCACGACCGCAACCAGTTTGCTGGCAGGTGCCAGTTCACGCAGTCGTTGCAGGTTGTGTCGCAGAGCGCGGCGGTTAATCACAACAGTTGCCGCTTGCATTTCAAATCCTTATAAAAAGAATCGCCTAAATCGTTCGCGTGGCAGGACGGCGACAAGCCCAGGAATTCCCGGGAGCTTAGATAACTCAGTAACCGGGGATTCTCGGGCGTGTCAACGCGTCTGCGGCGTGAAGGATAACGGAGATTTATTCGTCGTCGTACTGCGGCCCCGCATAATTATCAAAACGCGACCACTGACCGTTAAATGTCAGACGTACCGTACCAATGGGGCCGTTACGTTGTTTACCAATAATAATTTCTGCGATGCCTTTTAAATCGCTGTTTTCGTGATAAACCTCGTCACGGTAGATAAACATGATCAAATCCGCATCCTGCTCAATGGAGCCAGATTCACGCAAATCGGAGTTAACCGGGCGTTTATCGGCACGTTGTTCCAGTGAACGGTTAAGCTGTGACAGCGCGACGACCGGAACATGAAGTTCTTTCGCTAACGCTTTGAGCGATCGGGATATTTCAGCGATCTCCAGTGTACGGTTGTCAGAAAGCGACGGCACGCGCATCAACTGAAGGTAGTCGATCATGATAAGCCCGATACCGCCGTGTTCGCGGGCGATACGGCGCGCGCGGGAGCGCACTTCCGTCGGTGTCAGGCCGGAGGAGTCATCAATATAAATATTGCGCTTTTCAAGCAAAATCCCCATGGTGCCGGAGATCCGCGCCCAGTCTTCATCGTCCAGTTGCCCGGTACGAATTTTGGTCTGATCCACGCGCGAAAGCGACGCCAGAGAACGCATCATAATCTGTTCTGAGGGCATCTCAAGAGAGAAGATAAGCACTGGCTTATCCTGCAACATCGCGGCATTTTCGACGAGGTTCATCGCAAATGTCGTTTTACCCATCGACGGACGCGCCGCAACGATGATCAGATCCGACGGCTGCAAACCCGCCGTCTTTTTATTGAGATCGTCATAACCGGTATTTACGCCGGTGACACCATCGTGCGGCTGCTGGAACAACTGTTCGATACGGGCAACGGTGGCATCCAGCACATCGGCGATGTTTTTTGGACCTTCGTCTTTATTGGCGCGACTTTCGGCGATTTTAAAGACGCGTGATTCTGCCAGATCGAGCAAGTCTTCACTGGAGCGCCCTTGCGGATCAAAGCCCGCATCCGCAATTTCATGGGCAACAGAAATCATGTCACGAACAACGGCGCGTTCACGGACGATATCAGCATACGCGCTGATGTTCGCCGCACTTGGCGTATTTTTGGATAGCTCCGCCAGGTAAGCAAATCCGCCGACGCTGTCCAGTTGCCCTTGTACTTCCAGCGATTCCGCCAGGGTGATCAGGTCGATAGGCTTGCCCATCTCCTGTAAGCGGTGCATTTCGGTAAAAATGTGACGGTGCGGGCGGGTGTAAAAGTCTTCCGCCACAACGCGCTCAGCCACATCGTCCCAGCGTTCGTTATCCAGCATTAAACCGCCCAACACCGACTGTTCCGCTTCAATCGAGTGCGGCGGCACTTTCAGCCCGGCAACCTGCAGATCGCGGTCACGAGCTTCAGTCTGTTGTTTGTTGAAGGGTTTATTTCCTGCCATAGTGAATGGAGTTACCGAGATAAAGAGTGGGTCGAAAGATTACCATATAAGTAGACCCTAACGATACGTTCTGGAGGAAGCATGGCAACACGAATTGAATTTCACAAGCATGGTGGCCCTGACGTACTAAAAGTGGTGGACTTTATGCCCGCAGACCCGGCGGAGAACGAAATCCAGGTCGAAAATAAAGCCATTGGCATTAACTATATTGATACCTATATTCGCAGTGGCCTGTACCCGCCTCCCTCGTTACCCAGTGGATTAGGCACCGAAGCGGCGGGGATTGTCAGTAAAGTCGGCAGCAACGTCAAACATCTCAAGGCCGGCGACCGCGTCGTTTATGCCCAGTCAGCGCTCGGGGCCTACAGTTCTGTGCACAATGTCCCAGCCGATAAAGCCGCCATTTTACCGAACGCTATCTCTTTCGAGCAGGCGGCGGCCTCTTTTCTGAAAGGTTTAACCGTCTTTTATCTGCTGCGCAAAACCTATGAAATCAAACCCGATGAGCCTTTTTTATTCCACGCAGCCGCAGGCGGCGTAGGGTTGATTGCCTGTCAGTGGGCGAAAGCGCTGGGCGCTAAGCTTATCGGTACGGTTGGCAATGCGCAAAAAGCGCAGCGGGCTTTGCAGGCGGGCGCCTGGCAGGTGATCAACTACCGTGAAGAAAACATTGTCGATCGGGTCAAAGAGATAACCGGCGGCAAAAAAGTGCAGGTGGTTTACGACTCCGTTGGCAAAGATACGTGGGAAGCTTCGCTGGATTGTCTGCAACGTCGCGGCCTGATGGTCAGTTTTGGTAATGCATCAGGGCCAGTCACCGGTGTTAACTTAGGTATCCTGAATCAGAAAGGCTCGCTGTATACGACGCGTCCTTCTCTGCAAGGGTATATCACCAATCGTGATGAACTCACCGAGGCCAGTAATGAGCTGTTCTCGCTGATTGCCAGTGGCGTTATTAAGGTCGATGTCGCAGAGGATCAGAAGTATGCGCTGAAAGATGCACAGCGCGCGCATCAGGCGCTGGAGAGCAGAACAACGCAGGGTTCAAGCCTGCTCATTCCGTAATGGTGTAGAAAGAAATTGGGCTTCCACATGGGAAGCCCTTTCTTTTTTTAGTTCGGCTGTATGTAGGGTACAGCTCGATGAATTCGTTAGACGCGCAATAGTGACAGATTTGATAATCAATTCCTAATGGGTTCTAAGAGCAAAGTTTCAGGTTGTGACCCATCCCTCACATCTTTAGTAACGCCAACGGTTATTACGCTGATATTGTGGGATTTTCGGTGCTTTTATCGCCTTAATGACCCACACCACCGCAATGGCCAGTAGCAGCCAGGGCAGCAGTTTGAACATCAACGCAAACAGCCCCCCAAAAACATCACCACCGTCGCCACGACCAACGCGGCCAGAACGCCCAACAGGGAAACCCCCGTCGCCATCAACACGATGAAAAATCCAATGACAAACAGTAGTTCCAGCATGATGCTCCCCCCTAATGAAATCTGCACAGACCATTACAAGAAACATGCCAAAAATTAACGCATTGATTTAAAAGCAAAACACCCCGCAATATTGTGCAGGGCGTGGTGAATTTGACCAGGTTTTAGTGAAAAATTAACGCTTATCCGCCACCAGTTTCAGCGCATGCTCCAGCACGTTGATATCGGCACCGGCTTTATGGGCATTTTCACTCAGGTAGCGACGCCACTGACGCGCTCCCGGAATCCCCTGGAACAGACCCAGCATATGGCGGGTGATATGGCCCAGATAGGTGCCGTTACTGAGTTCTCGCTCAATATACGGGTACATCGCGCGCACCACTGCCACCGGATCGGCATCGGCCGTCGTCGCACCAAAAATCTCACGGTCGACAGAGGCCAGAATACCCGGGTTTTGATAGGCTTCGCGCCCGACCATCACGCCGTCCATGTGCTGCAAATGCGCTTTCGCCTCTTCCAGCGATTTAATGCCGCCGTTGATCGACATCGTCAGATGCGGAAAATCACGCTTCAATTGGTAGACGCGCGGGTAATCCAGCGGCGGGATCTCCCGGTTTTCTTTCGGGCTAAGGCCAGAAAGCCAGGCTTTGCGCGCGTGGATGATAAACATCTCGCATTCACCCTTACCCGCAACCGTCGTGATGAAATCACAGAGAAACTCGTAGCTGTCCTGATCGTCAATACCGATACGGGTTTTGACCGTCACCGGAATCGACACCACATCACGCATCGCCTTCACGCAGTCCGCCACCAGTTGCGCGTTGCCCATCAGACAAGCGCCGAACATGCCGTTTTGTACGCGGTCGGAAGGGCAGCCCACGTTGAGATTGATTTCATCATAACCGCGCTCTTGTGCCAGCTTCGCACACTGCGCCAGCGCAGCAGGGTCGCTACCGCCCAGTTGCAGCGCGATGGGATGCTCTTCGTCGCTGTACGCCAGATAATCGCCCTTGCCATGGATGATTGCGCCGGTCGTGACCATTTCGGTATAGAGCAGCGTCTGGCGGGAGAGCAAGCGCAGGAAATAGCGGCAATGCCTGTCCGTCCAGTCGAGCATCGGCGCGATAGAAAAACGATGAGCAGGCAAAACGGGGGACGAAGTTTCTGGCATGGCAATTAATTAAGCATTCTGAAAAAGGGGCGCTACTATAGCATAAAGCAAAACCAGAGAGGCAAGACCGCACGCAGATGGCTGCATTGCGTGTGAGCCGGGCCGACGGCGCAGACCGTCCCAGCCCGAGGATCAACGCCCAGGAACGGTGCTATTTTCGCCCTGGTTTTCCGTCATGCGGGCCAAAAAACTGCGGCGGATGGTCAACCCAGCGGTCTTCTCGTGTGGCGGCATATACCGGATTAATCGGGTAATAGATGCGGTTGTGCTTTTTATTCGCCTCTCCGACGACCAGCAGGCGAACCTCTGCGCTGGTGTTATTGATAAAGGTGTGGCACACCCCTGTTCCAGCCGGAAAACCAACGCTGTCTCCGGGTTCTAATTTCCACAGATAGCCGTTTATCCAGACTTCGGGATAACCTTCCAGCACATAAATGAACTCCTCTTCGTCGCTTTCCGCATGTGGATATGAGGTACGGCGACCCGGCGGGAGGCGTTCATGGTGAATGCCAAGCCGACGCAATCCGAGCGTTCGCGCCAGCGGCGCGCCGATGGAAAATAGCTCATCGCTACCCGGATAGGTAGAGTCATCAGCGCCTTCTGCGTCGCGCCAGTGACGAATGCAATCAGGTCTTTTCATTTTGCTTTTCCAGGATGCAATGGGTCAGGTATAGCACACCGCGGGGGATCTCGGTGTTTTTAGAAGAACATGATAAAGTAAGGGATTAACGTTTCACGTACTCCGGGGTGCCAAATGGAAAAGACCACAAGACAAGACCTATTGGCGCAAGCTGAGAAACTCTGCGCACAGCGCAATGTGCGACTTACTCCTCAGCGCCTCGAAGTGTTGCGTTTGATGAGCCTGCAACAAGGGGCAATCAGCGCCTATGATCTGTTGGATCTGCTACGTGAAACAGAGCCGCAGGCCAAGCCGCCTACGGTGTATCGTGCGCTCGATTTTTTGCTCGAGCAAGGCTTTGTTCACAAGGTCGAATCCACCAATAGCTATGTGCTCTGCCATCTGTTCGATCAGCCGACCCACAGTTCAGCCATGTTCATTTGTGACCGCTGCGGCGTGGTGAAAGAAGAAAGCGCTGAAGGCGTGGAAGATATTATGCATACGCTGGCGGCCCAAATGGGGTTTGCCCTGCGTCATAACGTGATTGAAGCGCACGGATTATGCCCGGCGTGCGTCGAAGTTGAAGCGTGTCGCCATCCAGAAGAGTGCCAGCACGATCATTCGATTCTGGTGAAGAAAAAACCGCGTTAAGCGGGTTGGGCGGCAAACCGCCCAATGGACTGTACATCCTTGTACTTTCGGGTCGCGGTGGCTGATTACCAGCGGTATTTATTACGTGCTTCCCAGTCGCTCACTTCCTTTTCCGCCTTGTCTCTGGCGTAACCGTAGCGTTCCTGAACCTTACCGACCAACTGGTCACGCTTACCTTCAATGACCGTCATATCATCATCGGTCAGCTTGCCCCATTGCTCTTTCACTTTCCCTTTGAACTGTTTCCAGTTACCGCTGACTTCGTCTTTATTCATCATCGAGTCCTCATGATTAGTGGTGATTAGCGATATTGCTTCGCCCAAATACACTACGTTTTCTGCTGGACGTGAGATTAATTGTAGTCAGTTACCCCATGTTCATTTTGATATTCGGAATTTTTAACCATCAAGCTTGGGAAAACCAGGTTCCGTGTCGCCAGTGACGCCGCCAGATCCAGGCCAGCGAGAGTCCACGGAGCGCCAGAAAAACGGCTAACGCCAGCCACAGTCCATGATTGCCCAGCCAGGGTAATGCACACAGCGTGAGTGCAAATCCCAGCGCCGCAACGGCCATGCTGTTGCGCATTTCCGCCGCACGCGTGGCCCCGATAAACATGCCATCCAGCAAATAACACCAGACACCGATTAACGGCAACACCACCTGCCAGATAAGGTAGCGATCGGCTAAAAGCTGAATTTGTGGCAACGACGTCAGCAACGCGATGATGTGTTCGCCCGCCAGGGCATAAACGAGAGCAAACAGCAGCGCCACAATCCCTGACTGTCGACATGCCGCACGCCAGACATCCAGCAACTGACTGCCGTCACGGGCGCCATACGCCTGCCCGGAATGTGCTTCGACTGCATAAGCAAATCCATCAAGGGCATAGGCGGTAAAGGTCAGCAGGGTCATCAGAACAGCATTCACCGCAATGATATCGCTGCCCAGTCGCGCCCCGAGAACCGTGATCGCGCCAAAGCACAGTTGCAGCAACAACGAACGCAGCATGATATCCCGGTTAAGCGCCAGCAAACGGCGGAAATTCCCCCGCCAGGCCTGTTTCAGCATCATGGATGACACGCCGCGCAATCTAAGCACTTTGCGCACCATCAACAGCCCAAGCAACAACGTGGCATACTCAGCAATCACCGTCGCCAGCGCTGCGCCCTGCACGTTCATATGCAAGCCCATCACCAGCCACAGATCGAGCACAATATTGAGAATGTTGCCGACAACCAGCAGGATCACCGGCGCACGGGCATACTGAACGCCCAGCAGCCAGCCCAGCAGCACCAGATTCGCCAGCGATGCCGGGGCGCTCAGCCAGCGGATCTCCAGAAAACGCCGCGCCTGTACCAGCACGGCTTCATTTCCACCGACGATATGCAATGCAAGATCGATGATTGGCGTGCGGAACAGCGCGATTAAGGTGCCCGCCCCCAGCGCCAGAATCAGTGGCTGCACCAGCGCACGCGCCAGCGCCTGGGGGTTTTTGGCGCCAAATGCCTGAGCCGTCAGCCCGGTGGTGCTCATGCGTAAGAAAAGCAACAACATGAAAAGAAAACTGGTTGCCGTTGCGCCCACAGCAACGCCGCCCAGATACACAGGGCTGTCCAGATGCCCAATCACCGCAGTATCGACCAGTCCCAGCAAGGGAACGGTGATATTGGAGAAGATCATCGGTAATGCGAGACACCAGAGTGCTTTGTCGGAAGAGGTAAAGAAAGGCATGCGGGAAAGCCTGAGAAGGAGTGATAAAAAAGAAGTTAGATCGTCAGATGATGGCGTAAATGCCCTATCCAGGCGTTTTTTCCAGGCCCGGTAAGCGTAGCGCCACCGGGCATGTCGCCGGATAACAGCGTAAACGTCTAATCCGGCCTGGAGAGAATTACAACCACTCACCGTTACGGATGACACCGACAGCCAGCCCTTCAATCGTGAAGTTTTGCTCGCGCAGGTCAACCACAATCGGTTTGAACTCACTATTTTCTGGCAGAAGTTCGATTTTATTGCCCTGTTTTTTCAGGCGTTTTACCGTGACTTCATCGTCAATACGCGCTACCACCACCTGGCCGTTACGCACGTCCTGAGTTTTGTGTACCGCCAGCAAATCACCGTCCATAATCCCAATGTCTTTCATCGACATACCGCTGACGCGCAGCAAGAAATCGGCATTAGGTTTAAACAGCGATGGGTCGACCTGATAGTGGCCTTCAATATGCTGCTGTGCCAGAAGGGGTTCCCCTGCCGCCACGCGACCGACTAAAGGCAGCCCCTCTTCTTCTTCCACCAGCAGGCGGATACCGCGAGAGGCGCCGGAGACAATCTCCAGGACACCTTTACGTGCCAGCGCTTTCAGGTGTTCTTCAGCCGCATTTGGGGAACGGAACCCCAAACGCTGCGCGATCTCCGCACGCGTCGGTGGCATGCCTGTCTGGCTGATGTGATCCCGAATAAGATCGAACACCTCTTGCTGCCTGGCCGTTAACGCTTTCATTCCGCCCCCTGGGTGTATATACAGTTATGCTGTGAGTATATACAGTTAAAGGCGATTTTGGAACCACAAACAGCACAAAAAACAAGAGATTTATCGGATTATGGAAGCCTTATCTAAAATGCGACCACAGCAGGATTCCCCAGGTGATCATCGCGACAAAAATCGACAGTAATACTGCCGCTGACCCCATATCTTTCGCCCGCCCGGAAAGCTCATGGTGTTCAGAGCCAACGCGGTCAACCACCGCTTCAATCGCGCTATTGAGGATTTCCACGATCATCACCAGCATGACAGAACCAATCAACAAAACGCGCGTGATGGCATCCACATCCAGCCAGCAGGCAATCGCCACGCCCAACAGCACAGCAACACTTTCCTGACGAAATGCCGCTTCATGAATCCATGCAGCACGAAAACCTTTCCATGAATAACCAGCAGCTTTAATGATTCGGGTAAATCCAGTGGTATTATTGGCCATCAAAAGAACCTTTTTGCGTTATCAGCGTCAATGACATTATATGATTAACCCACAAAATTCGGGTTACAGCGGCGCGAAGTATGACGGGATACACCAGAAATTCGCTAGACTTTCTGATATCCTTGCAGCGCATTTGCATTATTAACCAGAGGCTTTACATCGTTTATGTCTGGCTGGCCACGAATTTACTACAAATTACTGAATTTACCATTAACCGTACTGGTAAAAAGCAAGTCTATTCCAGCGGAACCCGCTCCGGAATTGGGGCTCGATACATCTCGTCCCATTATGTACGTTTTACCGTACAACTCAAAAGCGGACTTGCTGACATTGCGCGCCCAATGCCTGGCGCACGATCTCCCCGACCCGTTAGAGCCGCTGGAGATAGACGGAACTCTGCTGCCGCGTTATGTGTTTATTCACGGCGGCCCGCGCGTATTCACCTATTACACGCCGAAAGAAGAGTCGATCAAACTCTTTCACAATTACCTCGACCTTCACCGCAGTAATCCAGATCTGGATGTACAGATGGTGCCGGTATCGGTGATGTTCGGCCGCTCTCCGGGGCGTGAAAAGGGTGAGGTAAATCCCCCTCTGCGTATGCTGAATGGCGTACAGAAATTCTTTGCCGTTTCCTGGCTGGGGCGCGACAGTTTTGTCCGTTTCTCGCCTTCTGTTTCCTTACGACGGATGGCTGACGAGCACGGAACCGACAAAATTATTGCCCAAAAACTGGCGCGTGTGGCACGAATGCATTTCGCCCGTCAGCGTCTGGCGGCGGTCGGGCCGCGTCTGCCTGCCCGACAGGATCTGTTCAACAAGTTGCTGGCGTCAAAAGCCATTGCGCGCGCGGTGGAAGACGAAGCACGCAGCAAAAAAATCTCTCATGAAAAAGCGCAGCAGAACGCCATTGCGCTGATGGAAGAGATTTCCGCCAACTTCTCCTACGAGATGATTCGCCTGACCGACCGCATTCTGGGCTTTACCTGGAACCGACTGTATCAGGGGATCAATGTCCATAATGCAGAGCGTGTACGTCAGCTTGCGCACGACGGGCATGAAATCGTCTATGTGCCCTGCCACCGCAGCCATATGGACTATCTGTTGCTCTCGTACGTACTCTATCATCAGGGGCTGGTGCCGCCGCATATCGCTGCCGGTATCAACCTGAACTTCTGGCCAGCCGGCCCGATTTTCCGTCGCCTGGGCGCGTTCTTTATTCGTCGTACCTTTAAGGGCAACAAACTCTACTCCACCGTTTTCCGCGAATATCTCGGCGAGCTATTTAGCCGTGGTTATTCCGTTGAATATTTTGTGGAAGGCGGGCGTTCCCGTACTGGCCGTCTGCTGGATCCGAAAACCGGCACCCTGTCGATGACCATTCAGGCGATGCTGCGCGGCGGTACGCGTCCAATCACTCTGGTGCCGATTTACATCGGTTACGAGCACGTGATGGAGGTGGGGACTTACGCCAAAGAGTTGCGTGGCGCGACGAAAGAAAAAGAGAGCCTGCCGCAAATGCTGCGTGGCTTGAGCAAGCTGCGTAATCTGGGTCAGGGCTATGTTAACTTTGGCGAACCGATGCCGTTGATGACGTACCTGAACCAGCATGTTCCTGAGTGGCGTGAATCTATCGATCCTATCGAAGCCGTGCGTCCCGCCTGGCTGACACCAACGGTCAATGGTATCGCTGCTGAGTTGATGGTCAGGATTAACAAAGCGGGTGCGGCAAACGCCATGAACCTGTGTTGCACCGCGTTGCTGGCGTCCCGTCAGCGTTCGTTAACGCGCGAGCAACTGACAGAGCAGCTCGAGTGTTATCTGGATCTGATGCGTAATGTCCCGTATTCCACCGACTCTACGGTTCCGTCGGTCAGCGCCAGCGCACTGATTGACCACGCGCTGCAAATGAACAAGTTCGAGGTCGAGAAAGATACTATCGGCGATATCATCATTCTTCCGCGCGAGCAGGCGGTACTGATGACTTACTATCGCAACAACATTGCGCATATGTTGGTTCTGCCTTCACTGATGGCAGCCATCGTGACGCAGCATCGCCGCATCTCCCGCGACGCACTGCTTGAGCATGTTGAAATTCTCTACCCGATGCTGAAAGCAGAACTGTTCCTGCGCTGGGAGCGGGATGAACTGGCGGGCGTCATCGACGCGCTGATAAGCGAAATGCAGCGTCAGGGGCTGATTACCGTCCAGAAAGACGAGTTGAATATCAACCCGGCGCATTCCCGTACTCTGCAACTGTTAGCCGCGGGCGCGCGTGAAACGCTGCAACGTTATGCCATCACCTTCTGGCTGTTGAGCGCAAATCCGTCGATCAACCGCGGCACGCTAGAAAAAGAGAGCCGCACCATGGCTCAGCGTCTTTCCGTACTGCACGGGATCAACGCGCCGGAGTTCTTCGACAAAGCGGTATTCAGCTCTTTGGTGTTGACCCTGCGTGATGAGAAGTACATCAGTGATACCGGTGATGCGGAGCCTGAAGAGACGATGAAGGTTTATCAGATGTTGGCTAATCTGATTACCTCAGATGTGCGTTTAACCATAGAAAGCGCAACGCAGGACGAGTGATGTTAAAAAGCTGGGTGGCGGCTTCGCCTTACCCGGCCTACGGTTCTGCGCAATTATGTAGGCCCGGTAAGCGCGAGCGCCACCGGGCTTTTTTATCAGAAGTGCCAGTAACTCATCGCCAGCCCCAGAAACAGCACCAGGCCAACATAGTTGTTATTCATAAATGCTTTAAAACAGGCTTCACGTTCACGGTGCACAATCAGTTTTTGTTGATACACAAACAAGGCGCCCGCCACCAGCAGCGACCAGTAGTATCCCAGCCCCAGGCCGTTCATCCAACCAATCAGTGCCATCAAGGCCAACACACCCACCTGCAGGATGCCAATGATCACCTTGTCATACTGACCGAACAGAATGGCCGTCGATTTAATGCCGATTTTCAGGTCATCGTCCCTGTCCACCATGGCGTATTGCGTATCGTAAGCCACTGCCCAAAGAATGTTGGCGAGGAACATCAACCAACAACTCAGCGGAACCGACTCACTGACGGCAGCAAACGCCATCGGTATTGACCAGCCAAACGCCGCACCCAACACCACCTGCGGTAAATGCGTGTAACGTTTCATGAAGGGATAGACCCACGCCAGAGCCAGAGCGGCCACCGACAGCAGAATCGTCATCGTATTCAGCGTCAACACCAGCAGGAAAGCGAGGAGCACCAGAACCACAAAAAGCACCCGCGCTTCTTTCTCGGTGACGGCGCCGCTGGGCAGCGGTCGGTTCGCCGTGCGTTTGACGTGCCCGTCGAATTTGCGATCGGCATAGTCATTCACCACGCATCCCGCCGCGCGCATCAACCAGACGCCCGCCACAAACACCGCCAGAATCCACAGCGGCGGCGCACCGGGTGTCGCCAGCCACAGCGCCCACAGTGTTGGCCAGAGCAGCAGTAAAGCGCCGATTGGCTTATCCGTACGCATCAAGCGGTGAAACGCCAGTAGCTTATTCTGCGTCAGACTCCACTCCATATATTTTCCTCTCAGTACAACGGCGATGCAGGTAAAAACAATTCTGTCAGCAGGAGCGGTTTTCCGCTCAACCGCAGACGGGAACGACGTCCCCACAGCGCTGCATCGCGACCAATCTCGATAAAATCTCGGGTCAACGTCGATGATGTAAACAGGTAACGCCCGAGCGGGGTTTTACCCAGATTTTGCAACGCCAGTTCAGGGCCGCACAACGTTGACTCCGGCACCACAGTACGCCCGGCAAGCCAGGGCTCACCATCCGCGCATAACAGAATTTCACGTAACCAGTAACGGGATTCCGTCGGCAATAGCGGCAGTTCTTCCACTATTTCATGTTGCCCAACAAATCCTTCCCGAATCATCGTCACGCTCACCTTTTTTCCCTGCTGCTCAAAACGTTTGGTCATGGAATCTTCCAGCAACAGCCAGTCCAGCTGTTGGGAGTCCAGCGCAGGGATTGCGTCGAAATAGCGCAGCGCACGCAGTTGCGTTAACGCAGGGTGTGGCATGCCTTGCTCTCCAGTTCATAACCTGAGGGCATTGTATCGCAGAAAAGAGATTACGGGAGGCGTAAACATAATTAAGTGAACTGTTGCGCAACAGGAGTGTAACAATTCGCATGGAATGATAAAAAAAGGTGCGCCAGGAGACGCACCAGTTGTTGCAAAATCAGCAATGCGGGGAGACGGTTACCCCTTGCCTTTTACAGTGCTGATAAAGGTGGAACGGGCAGATGTGGACCCCAGGCGTTCGGCTTCATCAAGCAGTTTCAGCGCTTTATCCACGTCACCTGCGGCGACGGCATCTTTAATGGCTTTGTTGAAGTAGCTCTCGGTGTCATTCAGCATCGGCTCACTTTTCTTCGCCGATGCTGGCGCGACGACAGGTGCGGCAGCAACCGCCGCCGGAGCTGCGTAAGTCGGCGCAGGTGCCGCTGTGTTGCCGACGGTCACCGGGCCCGGTGCGGAAGAGCCAAACAGCGGCCCCACCAGCACACTGGAGCTGCTGTTGGTTTTCACTTTCAGTTTCAACAGGCCGTCGGTGGTATGACGCGCGATAGGATCGGGAATATCCGGAATGGCGTTACCGACCCCTTTTGCATAGGCCTTAGCGGGATCGAGCAGCTTAGTGGTCTGCTGGAGATCTTTTTCGGTGGTAAAGACCAGAACATAGAGCTTCTGCTGGCCCAGGGCTGGCGTGAGACGCATCACCCCTTCCAGGCTATCCGCGCTCATTACGCCCGGCTCCTGATAGGTAAAATAGCTGCTGGGGAAGAATGCAGAAGGCGTCATGTTCTGATCAAGAATAAGAACGTTCGGCGCAAATACGCTGGTTTGCTTGTTCACTTCACTGGTCAGCGTCAGGGTCAGCTCACCAATGTTTGCCGGTACGCTATAGGCGGCAACCGGGCCGCTAATGCCAGCAACATCAAGGCGTTGACCGCCAGTAGCCAGTTGTGTGGACTGCGTTTTGCTCTGGTCGACAGGCGTCCAGGTTAATTGTTGTAATGCCGCGGTCGGAATCGCAGGCGCAGCGCTAATGTCTTGCGGAACATAGTTCACTTCCGCCAGCGTCACACCAGGGACACTTGCGAACAACCCTGCAGAGAAACAAAGGGCAACGAGACTTTTCTTCATTTTCATTGTTATCACCTCAGATAGCATGGGTTCAGCGGTGGCCAGGCAATAGCGCGCTAAACTCCAGAACAGAGGGGCTTACGCCCCTCTTTAGGTCTTTACGTCAGATTAGCGAAGCATTACCACCAGATTTCCATCTGGGCGCCAAAGGTGACTTCATCGTCGTCGCCACGGCTGAAGGTTGTGGTGCTGGTATCGCTAACGGCAACACCATTGTCGTAGCCCCATTTCTCATCCCACTTCGCATAGGTTGCAAATACGCGGATAGCCGGACGAGACCAGATGCTGTCGCCAGCCTGCCACTGTTGCGCCAGGGTGATTTTGAACTGGTCGTTGGTGTCGTCGGTTTTCTGAGACTTGACGCTGTCGTAACCCACTTCCAGCAGGGTGCTCATGATTGGCGTCCACTTGTACATCGGGCGAACACCAACGGTGTACCATTCCGTACCGTTGTCGTTATCCCAGTCGATATTCTGGTACATCGCCACGTACATCAGATCCCAGCTATCGCCCAGAGAGATGGCACCGTGATCGAGAATACGGGTCAGGCTACCGTTGTTGTTGAGGAAGTCCTGATCGTTATCGAAATTACCGAAGATATCCTGGCTGCGGCTACCCTGAGGAATGCCTTTACCCTGAGAGGTCATCGCGTCAGTGGCGTACTGCACCACAAACTTGTTGTAGCCTTTCAGCATGCTCTGTGTATGTTCAGCGGTGAACATCCAACCATCTTTGGTGGCGCCATCGGCAAGGTCATAGCCGTCAGTCGTGTTGGCGCTGCCGTAGTCAACGCCTAATTCCAGCGTGCCGCCTGGGTTAATTTCCATACCGGCCAGACGGACGTCGAACACATCGTTCGCGGTGTCTTTCGTGGCGTCATAAACTTCATCGCTGCTGAAAGCATAAGAGCCGCCCGCTTCCTGAGAACGGGTCGCTGCCAGAGAGAGTTTACCGAAGCCCAGATCGATGTTTTCGATACCCGCACCAGGACCAGAAATATCCCAGTAGTAGAAGTCGATCATATGAACGTCGTGACGTTGGTAGAAGCGCTTACCGGCCCAAATGGTAGAACCTGGCAGCCAGTCGATCAGGTTTTTACCCTGCACGTTCGCTTCACGGAAGGCGGGACTGGTTGCTTCCCAGTCGTTTTGCTGTGCTACGGAGTAGGCAACGTTAGTGTCGAAGTAGAAGCTCTTATCGCCCTCTTTCCACACTTCCTGACCCAATTTCAATTCCGCATAGGTTTCACATTCGTTACCGAGACGGTATTTACTTTGAGCACCGGTTGCCTGAAAACATTGTTGTTCGCCGCCACTACCCGTCCAGCCAATACCGGAACGAGCATAACCATGGAAATCCACGGCCATTGCCTGAGCAGACATAACGCCTGCTGCAACGGCAACTGCCAGAGGGAGTTTGCGCAGAGTAATCATCATTCTATCTCCTGAGATCATTGCTTTTCTTTTTTTACACATCGTCTTTCGCAGACTTCGCGTATTTAATGGGAGTGCTTAAACGCCCGGCTCTTGATGCAACCGACGACATGCAGTGCCATCCTCACGGAACAAATGGCAACGCTCTGGCGGCAGGCCGATAGCGAATGTGGCACCCTCTTCTACCAACACCACGTCATTCTGGCGGTACACCAGGTTTTGACGGATGGCGGGGATCTGGATATGAATTTGCGTTTCGTGACCAAGTTGTTCGACGACCTGAACCTCGCCTTCCAGGGTGACATCGGCGATATCACTGGGCAGCAGATGCTCCGGACGAATACCTAAAGACATATTTGCGCCGACCTGAACATCGCGGCTTTCGACCGGCAACCAGACGTGTTGGCGATTCGGCAACTCCACCTGAACCTGATCGATCGCCGTCGCGGTGACTTTCACCGGCAGGAAGTTCATCTTCGGAGAACCGATAAAACCCGCCACGAAGCGGTCTGCCGGATAGTGGTATAACTCCAGTGGTTTACCGACCTGCGCTACGCGACCGGCGTCCAGCACGACAATCTTGTCGGCCAGCGTCATCGCTTCGACCTGATCGTGGGTGACGTAAATCATCGTGCGCCCCAGGCGTTTATGCAGACGGGAGATTTCGATACGCATCTGCACACGCAGTGCGGCATCAAGGTTGGAAAGGGGTTCATCGAGCAGGAACACGCGCGGTTCAGCCACCAGCGTACGACCAATAGCCACACGCTGACGTTGTCCGCCAGAGAGTGCTTTCGGTTTACGTTCCAGCAGGTGCGCCAGTTGCAGCACTTCCGCTACCTGATTGACGCGTTGGTTCATCACCTCTTTTTTGGCACCCGCCAGCTTGAGGCCAAATGACATATTTTCGGCAACAGAAAGATGGGGATAGAGCGCATAAGACTGGAACACCATGCCGACGCCACGCTCGGCGGGCGGGATGTCATTCATCCGGTGTTCACCGATGTACAAGTCCCCGCTGGTGATGGTTTCAAGCCCAGCGATCATACGCAGCAATGTCGATTTACCGCAGCCTGAGGGTCCCACAAACACCACGAACTCCCCTTCGTGAATGTCGAGATTGATATCTTTCGATACCACCACGTCACCCCAGGCTTTCGTTACATTTCGCATCTGTACGCTCGCCATGCCCTTCTCCCTTCGTTACAACCTGTCATAGACAGCAACATTCATCATGCCCCGACTATGCGTTATCGATGGGTTGCGTAAATCCTCCACCCCCCGGCTTTTTTATGGGGGAGGAGGCGGGAGGATGAGAAAGCAGGCTCTGAGACCCGTGCGGTACGCCGCGGGGGAATTTCGTGACGTAGCCCGCAAAAAACAGTGTGTTTTTATGTGCGCCAACACGCATTACTCACATTAATGCAACACACATCACATAAAGCGGGGGTGGGGCGTAGTGGCGAGGAGGATGGAAAGAGGTTGTCGTATAAAGAAACTAAGAACCGTTAAGCCACCTCTGAGTATCCACGAGCACTTCACCAAAAAGGATGGGGAATATGAAAATCAAGACTGGCGCACGCATCCTCGCATTGTCCGCACTGACGACGATGATGTTTTCCGCCTCGGCTCTCGCCAAGATTGAAGAAGGTAAGCTGGTAATCTGGATTAACGGCGATAAAGGCTACAACGGCCTTGCTGAAGTGGGTAAAAAATTCGAGAAAGACACCGGTATCAAAGTCACCATCGAGCACCCTGACAAGCTGGAAGAAAAATTCCCGCAGGTTGCCGCAACCGGTGACGGCCCGGACATCATCTTCTGGGCGCATGACCGTTTCGGCGGCTACGCGCAGTCTGGTCTGCTGGCAGAAATTACCCCGGACAAAGCGTTCCAGGACAAACTTTATCCGTTCACCTGGGATGCCGTACGTTACAACGGCAAACTGATCGCCTACCCCATCGCGGTTGAAGCGCTGTCTCTGATTTACAACAAAGACCTCGTACCCAACCCGCCGAAAACCTGGGAAGAGATCCCTGCCCTGGATAAAGAGCTGAAGGCGAAAGGTAAGAGCGCGCTGATGTTCAACCTGCAAGAACCGTACTTCACATGGCCGCTGATTGCCGCCGACGGCGGTTACGCGTTTAAGTTTGAAAACGGCAAATACGACGTGAAAGACGTCGGTGTCGATAGCGCGGGCGCGAAAGCGGGTCTGACGTTCCTGGTTGATCTTATCAAGAACAAGCACATGAACGCAGACACCGATTACTCCATCGCTGAAGCGGCCTTTAACAAAGGCGACACCGCGATGACCATCAACGGCCCGTGGGCGTGGTCGAACATCGACAAGAGCAAGGTGAACTACGGCGTCACACTGCTGCCGACCTTCAAAGGCAAACCGTCTAAACCGTTCGTTGGGGTTCTGAGCGCCGGTATTAACGCCGCCAGCCCGAACAAAGAACTGGCGAAAGAGTTCCTCGAAAACTACCTGCTGACCGATCAGGGTCTGGATGTCGTGAACAAGGACAAACCGCTGGGTGCCGTTGCGCTGAAATCCTTCCAGGATCAGTTAGCGAAAGACCCGCGTATCGCAGCCACCATGGATAACGCCCAGAAAGGCGAAATCATGCCGAACATTCCGCAGATGGCTGCGTTCTGGTATGCAACGCGTACCGCTGTGATCAACGCGGCGAGTGGTCGTCAGACCGTAGACGCTGCGCTGAAAGACGCACAGGGTCGTATCACCAAGTAATGCCGCAGTGCATGTGCCGGATGGCGGCATAAATGCCTTATCCGGCCTACAGAAAACCGTAGGCCTGATAAGCGCAGCGCCACCCGGCGCATTTGCCACAAGATTTCAATGCTGTAGAGGAAGATCCCCATGGATGTCATTAAAAAGAAACACTGGTGGCAAAGCGACACACTGAAATGGTCAGTGATGGGTCTGCTGGGCTTGCTGGTGGGTTACCTTGTCGTTTTAATGTATGCACAAGGGGAATATCTGTTCGCCATCATGACGCTGATTTTAAGCTCAGCTGGCCTGTATATTTTCGCCAATCGTAAGGCCTACGCCTGGCGCTATGTTTATCCGGGTATGGCCGGTATGGGACTGTTTGTTCTGTTCCCGCTGATTTGTACCATCGCTATCGCATTTACTAACTACAGTAGCACCAACCAGCTTTCCTTCGAACGCACCCAGCAAGTCCTGCTGGATCGTTCTTATCAGGCGGGGAAAACCTACAATTTTGGTCTGTATCCGGCGGGTGACGAGTGGCAACTGACCCTTACCGACGGTGAAAGCGGTAAAAATTATCTCTCCGACGCCTTTAAATTTGGCGGCGAGCAGAAACTGAAACTGAAAGAGACCGACGCCCTGCCAGCCGGTGAACGCGCGAATCTGCGTGTTATCACCCAGAACCGTCAGGCGCTGACCCAGTTAACCGCCATCCTGCCGGATGAAAGCAACGTTACTATGAGCTCACTGCGCCAGTTCTCCGGCACACAACCGCTCTACTCGCTGGCGGACGACGGTACGCTAACGAACAACCAGAGCGGCGTGAAATACCGCGCAAATAACGATATTGGTTACTACCAGTCCATCAACGCCGAAGGCGGCTGGGATACTCAGAAACTGAGTCCAGGCTATACCGTGACCATTGGCTGGAAGAACTTCACCCGCGTCTTTACCGACGAAGGGATCCAAAAACCGTTCTTCGCTATCTTCGTCTGGACGGTGGTGTTCTCCGTTCTCACCGTGCTTCTGACCGTGGCGGTGGGCATGGTGCTGGCGTGCCTGGTGCAGTGGGAAGCGCTGAAAGGTAAAGCGATTTACCGCGTGCTGCTGATTCTGCCTTACGCCGTTCCGTCGTTTATCTCGATTCTGATTTTCAAAGGTTTGTTCAACCAGAGCTTTGGTGAAATCAACATGATGCTGAGCGCGCTGTTTGGCATCAAACCGGCCTGGTTCAGCGACCCGACCACGGCCCGTTCGATGATTATCATCGTCAACACCTGGCTCGGTTATCCGTACATGATGATCCTGTGCATGGGCCTGCTGAAAGCGATTCCGGACGACCTGTATGAAGCCTCGGCAATGGATGGCGCAACCCCATTCCAGAACTTCTTTAAGATTACGCTGCCGCTGCTGATTAAGCCGCTGACGCCGCTGATGATTGCCAGCTTTGCCTTTAACTTTAACAACTTCGTACTGATTCAACTGTTGACCAACGGCGGCCCGGATCGACTCGGCACGACCACACCTGCCGGGTATACCGACCTGCTCGTCAGCTACACCTACCGTATCGCCTTCGAAGGCGGCGGTGGCCAGGACTTTGGACTGGCGGCGGCGATTGCCACGCTGATCTTCCTGCTGGTCGGTGCGCTGGCGATTGTGAACCTGAAAGCCACGCGTATGAAGTTTGATTAATCAGAATCACCAGGCGTCATTGGCGCAGCCAGTCTGGATGCTGCCAGCGCGGAAGAACCGGAGCGTACACGCAGTACGTGAGGATTCTGAGCACTGCCAGTGTTCAGAGTGGCAAGTGAAATAGCCTGGAGCGATGTTAAGGAGTAAAAAAATTATGGCTATGGTACAACCGAAATCTCAAAAGCTGCGTCTCTTCACAACGCACCTTCTGCTGCTCATTTTTATTGCGGCGATTATGTTCCCGCTGCTGATGGTCATTGCTATCTCACTGCGCGAAGGTAACTTCGCCACCGGCAGCCTGATCCCGGAAAATATCTCCTGGGAGCACTGGAAACTGGCACTGGGATTCAGCGTTGAACATGCCGATGGCCGCGTGACTCCACCGCCATTCCCGGTACTGCTGTGGCTGTGGAACTCGGTGAAAATCGCTGGCATCACCGCGATTGGCATCGTCACCCTCTCCACGACCTGTGCTTACGCGTTTGCCCGTATGCGTTTCCCAGGCAAAGCGACTCTGCTGAAAGGGATGCTGATTTTCCAGATGTTCCCGGCGGTGCTCTCTCTGGTGGCGTTGTACGCGTTGTTTGACCGCCTCGGCCAGTACATTCCATTTATCGGTCTGAATACCCACGGCGGGGTGATCTTCGCCTATCTGGGCGGCATTGCGCTGCACGTGTGGACCATTAAGGGCTATTTCGAAACGATCGACGGATCGCTTGAAGAAGCGGCGGCGCTGGATGGCGCAACCCCGTGGCAGGCCTTCCGCCTGGTGCTGTTGCCACTTTCCGTACCGATTCTGGCCGTGGTGTTTATTCTGTCGTTTATTGCCGCCATTACCGAAGTGCCGGTCGCCTCTCTGCTGCTGCGAGATGTGAATAGTTACACCCTGGCCGTTGGTATGCAGCAATATCTCAACCCACAAAACTACCTGTGGGGCGACTTTGCCGCCGCCGCCGTACTCTCTGCGATTCCGATCACCCTCGTGTTCCTGCTGGCACAGCGCTGGCTGGTTAACGGCCTGACGGCAGGCGGTGTGAAAGGTTAATACCTGCGTTAAGTTTCATCGAAGTACCTGTGATAGACCGCCCGGCAACGGGCATTGCCACTGCAACCCTCAACTTACGTTATCCCAACTTGTGACTGTGATTTTGGCGCTCTACGGAGCGCCCTTTTTTTATTCCCGTTTGAGCCGTTTTGAATTACACAGCCACAGGGTGATCACCAGCAGCAGGATCGCCGCCGAATAGATCAATACATCCAGGGGGGATTTATGATCGACGATGATCAACCGCACAATGGCGGTGATCCCGATATAGACAAAGTAACGCAGCGGAAAGTGAAAGCCTGACTGAAAATACTTCACAATCAACGCGATAAACTCAAAATAGAGGAAATAGACCACCAGCCCTTCCACCAGTTGATACTTGCTGGTTTGCTCCGGCGCGAACAGCGCATCCGCCAGATGCAGGGTTTCTTTGCCCAGAAAGACGACCAGAATCAGACCCAGGCTCAACAGCCCAAGATTGAGCACGGTCTGTAAAATCGTGGAGATAAACTCAACACGCGGACGAGATAGCGACGTCATAACAGCACCTCTTTCTCAGTGGCGAGGTTCCTGTATAACGCAGAAATGTGACAGAGATCTACATTTTTTGTTTATATTTTGTGCAGACCAGGGGAATCGCCCGGTGGCGCTGCGCTTATCAGCGCCTACAAGACTGTAGGCCTACAAGACGCATCAGCGTCGCCATCAGGCACCGCGCAGATGCCGGATGGCGGTGTAAACACCTTATCCGGCCTACCACTGTAGGCCCGGTAAGTGTAACGCCAGCGGGCAATCAACATTCCTGTCAGCGGAAATTCACGCTGCGATCGCTGGTCATATTGTACAACTGGAATTTGCGACCCAGTTGCTGACCGCCATCACGCGTCAACGGCGTCCAGCCTATCGCCGCGCGGCTACGGGTCGGCCCGGAAGAGAAGAGATCCAGCGGTACGGAAATATAGACCCCTTTGGTGAAGTCCCCTTCCCCATACTCATCCGGCGAAACATCCGTGATGGTCGCGTAACCGCCCACCACCACACCGCTATCAAAGCGTTTGGCAATTTCCAGCGTGCCGCCTTTGTCCCCCGCCAGATACTGACCGACGCTCGCCTTCACCAGCACATCCTGAGCAAACGACGGTGTCCAGTACGCCGTTAAATGCCCGGTCTTCACGCTGTAGTCGGTAAACTTCATCATGTCCTGTGCGCTGCGCCAGTCACGCTGTTTCACATAGTTAGCATCCAGACCAAACGCCCAGTTGCTGTCTACCGGACGGTACAACACTTCTGCCCCTGCGCCGCCAAACATAGTCTCCAGATAACCGCCATAAACCTGCCCGTAGAAACCCTTCCCCAGGTACTGGAAGTAGTTGGCCTGGAGATTATTCACGTAAATGTCATTCTCAACGTATTCACGCACGTGGGTACGCACACGCGGCAGTTGGGAGTCGTTCGGTGGATTGGTGTAATTAAATTTGTCGTAGTTGTTGGCGATATTCGCGAACAGACTGCCGGTAGTGAGCAGGTGATCCGTCAGCCACAGATCCGCGGTCCCCATCACGCCCAACTGATACATATAGAAGTTTTCCGGGCCGCCAATGGATTGGTTCAACACCGGATCGATATGGAAGTCAAAGCGTGATTTATCGATATACCAACCCTGTTCCGTGGCTTGTGGCACCACGGGCTCCACGCGTTTTTGCGCCAGTGGGGTTTCGTGACCCAGAGGTTCGCCTTCCAGATGACGCTTCAGGCTGGACACCTCGGTTTCGGTCGTCACCTGCGGCATATTGAGCCTATTTTCCGTCACCCGGATCGTGCGGATCCCCTCCGGAAGATCGTTCATGACTATCCGGTTAGCGCGCTCGATCCCTTCGCGGGAATCGCGGTATTTCACCTGCTCACCGGTGACATACAGCGTGTCGCCTTTCACCTGAATTTTCGGATCCGTCAGCCCGGCATTGTATTTCAGCAACGTCAGTTGATTCGCCACCACCGAGTGCTGGAGGATAGCGTCCTGCGGCTCTGGCTGGTATTTCGGCCGGGCGTTATCGTTATAAGTGGGTCGCAGATCGTTAAAGTTGGTGCGCAGCGTGACGCCAAACATGAACGTGTTGCCGCGCTCATAGCTGAGGTTAACGTCGGCCCAATCGGTAACGCGATAAATAGCGCCGACGTTAAACTTGCTTTTCTGTTCCAGCTTGCCCGCAAAATCCTGTTGATAGTTATTGCCTTCGTATTCCAGTTTCAGGCGCAGCGGTTGCCAGGGGGTCTGGTATTCTACGCCACCAAACAGCGATGCCGGGCCGTGGAACATCTCGCTGCCATCGACAGAGCCCGCCTGTTTATAGCTGTTATCACGATCGCAATATTTGTCGCTGACGGAACAAAATGGGTTGCTCACATTGCCGCTGGTACCCAGATAACCCCAGCCGAGGCCCAGCGAGAAATCAAACGGCCCCCAGGCTTTGTTGGCGACAATGTATTCCGCATCGAACAGGCCGGTACCGCCAATATCGCGCGCGCCGACCGCCACCTGCGGCATCCAGTAGCTCTCTTCCCACAAGCGTAATTTCACGTCGAAGGCTTTATCTTTGTAAGTCTGGTCGCCGGAAAACGACGCCACACTGCTGTACTGTTTGGTGCGAACATCGGTGTAGCGCAGCGTGGTTTCCAGCCACGGGAAAAGCTGCACCGAGGCGGAGTAGTAGCGGTACTGATCGTTATCACGGTAGTTCAGGCTCATCTCACCTTCCCGCGCCATGCGCGCCGTGGGCGTTTGCAACAGCCCCACGCCGCCAAAATCAGACTGTGACGGGCCAATGGGGGCGGGAAACGTTTCACCGTGACACGCCGCGCTGACACCCAGCGCCAGTATGCTGAGCAGATGTATTTTTTTCATTATTCGGGTATCCGCTGCGTCAGGGTATGAAGAATGTCGGCGTTAAGCGCATCGGGGGGGTTGCTCCAGACGGAATCGGAAAGACCAACAAAAATAATGCTGCCGGGCATCGGCTCAACGTGGCGTTTATTCCAGTACGCCACCGGCACTTTTTGTGTGCGGCCGTCGGGATAAACGACCCATGCATAGCTGCGATCCGCCCCAGTAATTAGGCTTTGTCCTTCGAGGTAGCTCACAACATCACGGCCGGGGGTAAACGGCTGGCTACCCGGTCGGCTCACCAGACCGAACAGCGTGACGCTCGTGGGCTGCGGCCCCACCCACAGGGTGTAATTTCCCTGCAACGGCGGATTGCTCCGCTCACCGACGCGTACGGTGTCCGGATCGAGGGGGATAAATTGCCTGCCGGTCACTTTCAACGCCTGAATTTGCTGGCAAAGCACACTGATTGCCACAGCATCGCCACCGTTATCGTCTCTCCCATACGCCGCCAGACGCGCCAACAGCGCCTGCTGCTCACGTTGCGCCGTGGCGGTCGCCTGTTCTTCGCTGATGACCGCAGCAGGCCACCAGCTATTCGCCAGTCTGGGCTGCCCTACCAGGTCAATCAGATGTTCGGCACCGGTCAGCGTTTTCGGCTCTGTCGTGCCAGCGCTGAAAACCTTCACGGTGCCCGCAGCAAAGACAGATGGCGCACTCAGACTGAGGAACAGCGCCGCAATAAACGGTTTCATCATGGTTTCGCCGCCTTAATGAGCGTGGTTTTTACCGGGAAGAAGTTTGCCCCCAGGTACTGCTCTGACTGGCGAATGTGTCCGTCGCTATCAATCCAGTAGCGGTTATGCCAGCGAGTCTGGTCGGTGGTGACGGCTTCATCCAGCACCCGCACCGCCGTCTCCTCACTGCCGAGTGTGAAGGTGTCGGCGCCTGCCCATGTGAAGACCGAACGGGCGGTGGCGTAGCGCACCTGTTTATGCTCAGTCCAGCCCATCGTGCGAGTCCACGTTGCACCATCCTTAATCTGCAACGGCTTTGCCAGTGGGTCAGCAGACAGGTTATTCACGTCAATGAGGTTGTCGCCGCCGAGGCGCGTTTTCACCAGGCGGCCATGTTGCGTCACCAGGGTGGCCTGGTCCTGCGTCACCCATTTCTGCTGCCCGTTCTCTGCGAAAGCGAGCACCACAAACAACTGAGGCCCGCCATTAAGCTGCATATACTGGCTGGCGTAGGGCATGTTCTGAATATCATCGTCCGTCAGTTGCACGCCCGGCGTGCCAAACAGACTTTCCCACAATGAATTACCCAGCCCTTTGGTGGTGGCTGAACATGCCTGTAGCAGCAGGCAAATGACGATCAGTACAGGTCGCTTCACGACTCTTCTCCAGAGGGGCAAAATAACCACACCGAAGTGTGGTTAGAATTAAACGTACCGGTATTACTGGGTACGGGTGGTCGTGGTGGTCGTGGTTCCGGTATTAGAACCATCGCCACCGCCGGTCGCCGCCAGTGCGACGCCCACCGCAGAACTTACGGTGCTTACGCTGGTGGCGGAGGAACTTCCCGCCGACACCGACGTTGCTGCCGCACCGGCCGCTTCTCCCACCTCAACGGGAGCTGCCCAGGCGGAGACTGCCGTAAGTGCAGAAATGGCAAAAATGCCATACAGAACTTTTTTCATTGCTATTTCCCTTCATTGAATGAATGGAGATTTACCCAAAATAATTTCAGGCGGGATCGAGTATACACAATTAAGGCAAGCCAACTGCCGTGATGGGAAATAGCAAGAGCGTTTTAGGATGATTAGACTTTTAGAATAAAAGCAATTTGATCTTAAATTAAAAATAGCATTAAAATCATGTAATTATGATTTTATCATTGTTTTTAATTATCCGTATTATCTGAAAATAACACAGGGCGAATTACAGGTTATTTGTTATTTTAGGATTAAGCTCAATATAGCAGTTAGCGTCAAAACACAGACAACAGGAATTATCCGATAAAAAAATGCCGGCATTTAGCCGGCATTCGTTACGTAATATTAATTATCCACGCCATTGCTTATAACGGTTAATCAGACCGTTCGTCGAGCAGTCATGGCTGTCGATTTCTTTATCATCATTCAGCTCCGGCAGAATACGGTTTGCCAGTTGTTTGCCCAGCTCAACACCCCACTGGTCGAAAGTGAAGATGTTCAGAATTGCGCCCTGAGTAAAGATTTTATGCTCATACAGCGCAATCAGCGCACCCAGGCTGAACGGGGTGATTTCACGCAGCAGGATGGAGTTGGTCGGGCGGTTGCCTTCAAACACTTTGAACGGCACCACATTTTCCAGCGTTGCCGGATCTTTACCCTGGTCACGGTATTCCTGCTCAACCACGTCGCGGGATTTACCAAATGCCAGCGCTTCGGCCTGCGCAAAGAAGTTAGACAGCAGTTTCGGATGGTGATCCGACAGCGGGTTGTGCGTAATCGCCGGTGCGATAAAGTCGCAAGGAACCATTTTGGTGCCCTGATGAATCAACTGATAGAACGCGTGCTGACCGTTAGTGCCCGGTTCACCCCAGATGATTGGGCCAGTCTGGTAATCCACCGCATTGCCGTTACGGTCAACGTATTTGCCGTTGGATTCCATGTTGCCCTGCTGGAAATAGGCCGCGAAACGGTGCATATACTGGTCATACGGCAGAATCGCTTCGGTTTCTGCGCCGAAGAAGTTGTTGTACCAGATGCCGATCAGCGCCAGCAGTACTGGCAGGTTTTTCTCCGCCGGAGTGGTGGCGAAGTGTTTGTCCATCGCGTGCGCGCCGGAGAGCAACTCAACAAAGTTGTCAAAACCGACGGACAAAATGATCGACAGGCCGATCGCAGACCACAGGGAGTAACGACCGCCCACCCAGTCCCAGAACTCGAACATGTTTGCGGTGTCGATACCGAACCCGCCCACCGCTTTACCATTGGTAGACAGCGCCGCGAAGTGTTTGGCGACGTGTTTGTTATCGCCAGCCGTTGCCAGGAACCAGTCGCGCGCGCTGTGGGCGTTGGTCATGGTTTCTTGCGTGGTGAAAGTTTTAGACGCGACCAGGAACAGGGTGGTTTCCGGGTTTACTTTCTTCAGCACTTCCGCGATATGGGTGCCATCAACGTTAGACACAAAGTGCATGTTCAGATGGTTTTTGTACGGACGCAGCGCTTCGGTCACCATGAACGGGCCGAGGTCAGAGCCGCCGATACCGATGTTCACCACGTCGGTGATCGCTTTACCGGTGTAACCTTTCCATTGACCTGAGATAATCGCTTCAGAGAAGGTTTTCATCTTCTCCAGCACCGCGTTGACTTCCGGCATCACATCTTTGCCGTCAACGATAATCGGGGTATTGCTACGGTTACGCAGTGCAACATGCAGTACCGCGCGATCTTCGGTGCGGTTGATCTTTTCACCGGAGAACATCGACTTGATAGCACCCGCCAGGTCAGTCTCTTTGGCCAGCGCCTGTAACTTACTCAGCGTCTCTTCGGTGATGCGGTTTTTGGAGAAATCCACCAGCATCAAATCGTCGAACGTTGCAGAAAATTTAGAGAAACGATCGCTATCTTTCGCGAACAGATCCGCGATCGTAACGTCTTTCATCTCTTCAAAGTGTTTTTGTAGCGCCTGCCAGGCTGAAGTCTGCGTTGGATTGATGTTTTTCATTAGCAATACTCTTCTGATTTTGAGAATTGTGACTGAGATCGATTGTAACGCCAGTCACAGAAAAGTGTGATTGTTTTAGTGCCGTAACCCAGGACTGTGTCAAACGCGGATGAAAAGCAGCAAAAATTCGCGTTGCAGGAAAACGGCACGCAAAAGAATCCCGGAACGCCCGGTCAGATAAGCGATTCGGCCGTACACGCACAGGCAACCCGAAGTACGACGAGTATAGCTGTTATAAGCACCGTTACTCAGAGCCTGGGCAGCATGAAAAATCCGCATAATCCCGTCGTTGACAGTGTCCTCCACACATTTTATTTATAAATACGGTATTTGCGCCTGCACCGGTTTTTATTTCGCCCTTGTGCCATGGTCGCTCTTTTCATTCCCTGACACGAGGTTGTAATGACAAATATTGTTGTCTCCAAGTTTGGTGGTACAAGCGTAGCCGATTTTGATGCCATGAACCGTAGCGCCGACGTGGTGCTTTCCGATACCAGCGTCCGTTTAGTGGTTCTTTCTGCCTCTGCCGGGATTACCAACCTGCTGGTAGCGCTGGCTGAAGGTCTGGAGCCGACAGAACGTTTCGAAAAACTCGACGCTATCCGCAAAATTCAGTTCGATATTCTGGAACGTTTACGTTACCCCAACGTGATCCGCGAAGAGATCGAACGCCTGCTGGAAAACATCACCACGCTGGCAGAAGCCGCGTCGCTGGCGACCTCCACGGCACTTACCGACGAACTGGTCAGCCACGGTGAACTGATGTCCACTCTGCTGTTTGTGGAGATCCTGCGCGAGCGCAATGTCCAGGCGCAGTGGTTTGACGTGCGTAAAGTGATGCGCACCAACGATCGTTTTGGTCGTGCGGAACCGGATATCGCGGCGCTATCAGAACTGTCGGCACAACAACTGGCTCCACGACTCAATGAAGGATTAGTGATTACCCAGGGCTTTATCGGTAGCGAAAGCAAAGGTCGCACCACGACGCTGGGCCGTGGCGGCAGCGATTACACCGCCGCACTGCTTGCCGAAGCGCTGCATGCAACGCGCGTTGATATCTGGACGGACGTTCCGGGCATTTACACCACCGATCCACGCGTCGTCCCTTCCGCGCAGCGCATTGATGAAATTGCCTTTGAAGAGGCGGCGGAAATGGCCACCTTCGGCGCGAAAGTGTTGCACCCGGCGACCCTGCTGCCCGCCGTTCGCAGTGACATTCCGGTATTTGTTGGCTCGAGCAAAGATCCAAAAGCAGGCGGGACGTTGGTGTGCAACCAGACGCAAAATCCGCCATTGTTCCGCGCGCTGGCGCTGCGTCGTAAACAAACCCTGGTAACGTTGCATAGCCTGAATATGCTGCACTCCCGTGGCTTCCTCGCCGAAGTATTCGGCATTCTGGCGCGCCACAATATCTCGGTCGATCTGATAACCACCTCTGAAGTGAGCGTCGCGTTAACGCTGGACACCACCGGTTCCACCTCAACAGGCGATACGCTGCTGACACAGTCACTGCTGATGGAACTGTCTGCACTGTGTCGGGTAGAAGTCGAGGAAGGTCTCGCCCTGGTGGCGCTGATTGGCAACGATTTGTCAAAAGCCTGCGGCGTGGGTAAAGAGGTCTTCGGCGTACTGGAGCCGTTTAATATCCGTATGATTTGCTATGGCGCTTCCAGCCATAACCTCTGTTTCCTGGTGCCAGGCACTGAGGCCGAGCAAGTGGTGCAGAAACTGCATCATAATTTGTTTGAATAAAATTCGAACACACGATAAATAATAACAATAGCCGGGCTCGAACCCGGCTTTTTTATAACAAGCAAACACAACATTATCGCAAGGAATATAACATGCTCGCTGTACTGACCCGGCTGTTCCCGTTATGGGCGCTGCTACTCTCTGTTATTGCCTACAACACGCCAACCACCTTTACCGCCATCGGCCCGTGGGTCGCCACGCTACTGATGCTGATTATGTTCGGCATGGGTGTGCACCTGAAAATTGACGATTTCAAACGCGTGCTCTCGCGCCCCGCGCCGGTTGCCGCAGGGATATTCCTGCACTATCTGGTCATGCCGCTCGCCGCCTGGGTGCTGGCGCTGTTGTTTAAGATGCCGCCGGAACTCTCCGCCGGGATGGTGTTAGTGGGCAGTGTCGCCAGCGGTACGGCGTCCAACGTCATGATTTACCTTGCGAAAGGCGATGTCGCTCTGTCGGTGACTATCTCTTCCGTTTCCACGCTGGTCGGTGTCATTGCCACTCCGCTACTCACGCGGTTGTATGTCGACGCGCATATTCAGGTGGATGTGATGGGTATGCTGCTCAGCATTCTGCAAATCGTGGTGATCCCGATTGGCCTCGGACTTATCGTGCACCATCTGTTCCCACGCGTCGTGAAAGCAGTGGAACCGTACCTGCCCGCCTTTTCGATGGCCTGCATTCTGGCGATCATTAGCGCAGTGGTTGCCGGTTCTGCCTCGCATATTGCGTCAGTCGGTTTTGTGGTGATTATCGCCGTTATCCTGCATAACACCATCGGCCTGCTTGGCGGTTACTGGGGCGGGAAATTATTTGGCTTTGACGAGTCCACCTGCCGTACGCTGGCCATTGAAGTCGGGATGCAAAACTCCGGCCTCGCGGCGGCGCTGGGCAAAATCTACTTCGGCCCACTCGCAGCGCTGCCTGGCGCGCTGTTCTCCGTCTGGCATAACCTTTCCGGTTCGCTGCTGGCGGGGTACTGGTCAGGAAAGCCGATTGATGAGAAGTCGCGTGATGTGGTGAACGAAAGATAAGTTTTGGCCCGGCAAGGTTGCCGGGCTGGCTAGCCTATCTGGAGTGTTACTGGCTTTCCCAGCTTAACCAGCATCATTACCAGCGCATCCAGCGTAAATTTGCTGGTTTTCTGATTCACCACATCCGAAACCCTCGGCCGTGAAATGTTTAACTTCATGGCGACCTCGGCCTGTTTTAGCTGATGCTCGCCAATCCAGCTCGAAATCTCCTGCATAAGCTGTTTTTTCAGGCGAATAAGTTGCTCTACCTCACGCTCAGCATCCTGCTGAAGCATTTGCGCTGCGGGTTCAGCAAAACCCAGTTCAGTAAAAATATTGGTCTCCGGCGATGTGATATGCCGAATTTTACTGTCAATTACGTTGCTCATTGATGCCCCCTGCATTGACGCATTACTGCCTGATAACGCACTTTTGCAATATGTTTGTCATGCTCAGAAGTGCGCTGTGTTTTCTTACAGAAAGAGTGCAGGACATACAAGTCGGCGCCAATCCGGGCACAATAAATGATCCGGTAACTCCCCGCAGTATGTCGTAGCCTGATCTCTTCAACGCCCCGTCCTAGTTCTGGCATGGATTTCCAATCCATTGCTTCCAGACCAGCCTGTAAGCGGTACAACTGATACCCCGCATCTTTACGTACCGCTTCAGGAAAGCGGCATAAATCCTCCAGTGCACTGCCAACCCAGGCAATGGACTTTAACAATGGCCTTTTAGAAAGCATATCACGTCCTTGTATAAAATTTTATACATACATAGCTGAAATTATGCTGAGAGAAGCGCCTTCGCAACATTACCGATACGCTAGTGAAAGGGGGATGATTCGTCACGTCAGGAATAAATAATTTGCGAGGGTCTTTCAGGATTAGTTTCTTTTGTGCAAATTACCGTACACTGGGCTATCTGGCTGACTGAGGGCACACCTATGGCACTCCCCCGCATTACCCAAAAAGAGATGACTGAACGCGAACAGCGTGAACTGAAAACGCTGCTGGACCGCGCCCGTATTGCACACGGTCGTCCGTTGACTAACGCGGAGACCAACAGCGTGAAAAAGGAATACATCGACAAACTGATGGCGCTGCGGGAAGCAGAAGCAAAAAAAGCCCGCCAGTTGAAGAAAAAGCAGGCTTATAAACCGGATGCCGAGGCATCTTTTTCCTGGTCGGCCAATACGCCAACGCGCGGTAAACGCTAACTAGCGCCCTTTCTTCTTACGTCCCGGTGCCGTAAAACGTTTACCGTTTGACGCCGGGCGTGCTTTCTCGTTGGTTTTTTCCATCTTCACGACCGGACGTTTGATGCCCGCCGTTTTCGGCTTCGCTTTCGCTTTTGGCTTCGCCTCAGAAGAAGAACCCTCGATAAGCTTGAAGAGGTCAATCAGTTCATCATCGGTTAAATCACGCCATTCACCCAGCGGAATACCGCTTAAGCTGACGTTCATGATCCGCGTACGCTCCAGCTTTTTGACTTCGTAGCCAAAATGCTCGCACATCCGGCGGATCTGGCGATTCAGCCCCTGCACCAGCGTGATACGGAACACAAACGGGGCTTCTTTTTTCACTTTGCACTTCTTGGTGACCGTGCCGAGAATCGGCACCCCTGCCGCCATCCCACTGACAAACTCATCCGTCACCGGTTTATCCACCGTGACCAGATACTCTTTTTCGTGATCGTTACCGGCGCGCAGGATTTTATTGACCAGATCGCCGTGGTTGGTGAGGAAGATCAGCCCCTGCGAGTCTTTGTCCAGACGACCAATCGGGAACACGCGTTTGCTATGGTTAACAAAGTCGACGATGTTGTCACGTTCGCCATCTTCCGTGGTGCTGACAATACCTACCGGTTTGTTCAGGGCGATAAGCACCAGATCTTCTGCTTCGCGCGGCTCAATCAACTGACCGTTAACTTTTACAACGTCGCCAGGTTTTACCTGATCGCCAATAGTGGCGCGTTTACCGTTCAGGAAAACGTTGCCTTGTTCGATATAACGATCGGCCTCGCGACGGGAGCAAATTCCACTTTCGCTGATGTATTTATTTAATCGGATGGATGAGTCGGGCAGCATAAATTCTCCTGTAAAAGCGAAATATACCTCACCTTGCGGGCGATAAAAAATAATCGTGGCGCCACACATTCACAATAAATGTGAACTGTTGCGCTTTTCAGGCGTGGGGGTTATTCGTAAGTGAGTCGGAAACCTGACGGCGCGATGCGTATCAGGTTTCCGGTTTTATCAATAATCATCCCGCTCGTCGTCTTCATCCGTCTGCTCCAGCACGTTATAGGCGACGGAACAGAACAGTGAATTGAGACGCTGCATATCCCCCAGCAGACCCAGGTGCAGTGAGCTGGTTTCAATGCTTTGCACGTTCTGCTGATGCAGACGGTCAACGTGAGCATGAGAGTAACGGCGATTGAGGATACGAAAACGATGTTTACTCCGGCGCAGACGACGCGCGGTCGTCACATCTCCTGAGAAGAAGACCGACATCGCCAGTCGCAGGTTATTGAGCAACTGGTCGTACAGTGCATCCAGTTCCTTCAGTCCTTCCACGGAGAAGGCCCGGCGCGCCGCCAGTGATTTGTCGGCAATCTCGCTCCCCATCCGTTCGACGATATCGGAGGCCTGCTCCAGGTTAAGTGACATTTCGATGATTTCTGCCCAGCGGCGAGACTCTTCTTCCGCCAGCTCTTCTTTTGGCATCCGCGCCAGATAGAGCTTGATCGCGGTGTACAGCACGTTGATATCATCCGCCATCCTGCGAAGCTCTTTCTCTTCGCGTGGCTCACCGTGCATCACGCGCTTAAGCCCTTCCATCATCTGCTCCATCGCATCGCCAATACGCAGCGCTTCACGCGCGGCATTGGCCAGTGCGAGGGTCGGTGTGTCCAGGGCGCTCACGTCCAGATGTTTCGGTTTCAGGTGGGCATCCAGCTCTGGTTCGTCACGAATAATACGCTTACAAAATCGCGCCATCGACTCGGCAAAGGGCACCATGGCCAGACAACGCACCAGGTTGTAAAAGACGTGGAAGTAGATAACCAGTTCAGATTTTGGCAGCGGCAGTGCATCCATCGCGTTCGCCAGCATGTGAACAAACGGCAGAATCAGCAGACTCCCCACCAGCTTGAACAACAAACTGCCGAGCGCCACGCGACGCGCCGCCGCGTTGGCCGCGCTGTTGTTGAGCATCGCCAGCAAGCCGGAACCGAGGTTGGCTCCAATCACCAGACAGAGCCCCACCGGGAACGAAATAATCCCCGCCGCCGTCAGGGTTGCCGTCAGCAGCACCGCCGCCAGGCTGGAATAACTGATAATGGCGAACAGCGCGCCAATCAGCGCATCCAGCATAATATCACCGGTCAACGAGGCGAATATCACCTGCACCCCGTTGGCCTGCGTGATCGGCGTCACCGCCTGCACAATCAATTCCAGTGCCAGCAGAATCAGACCCAGGCCAATCCCTACCCTTCCCAGTTGCCCGACCCGGGACTGTTTACGCCCCAAAAAGAAGATAACGCCAATGAAAATCAGCAACGGCGACAGCCAGGACAAATCGAAGGTCAGGATACGCGCCATCAGCGCGGTCCCCACATCAGCGCCTAATACAATCACCAACGCAGGCGTCAGGGCGACAAGATCCTGGGCGACAAATGAGGTGACCAGCATGGTTGTGGCGTTACTGCTTTGTACCAGTGCAGTCACGCCAATCCCCGCGCAGAAGGCGAGCGGTTTCTTTTCAACGCTACGGCTGAGAACAGTGCGCAGACGCGCGCCAAAAACACGCATCACGCCGGTACGCACAATGTGAGTGCCCCACACCAACAGAGCAACAGCTGAAAGCAGGTGTAACAGAGTTAACACGGAATCAGGTTCTCCTTATATTTATATGTTCCTGAGGTTCATGAATGACCGTAGGCCTGATAAAACGCGTCAGCGTTGCCATCAGGCATCATACCCATGCCGGATGGCGCTACGCTTATCCGCCCTACGATGATCCCGAACCTTCTTCCAGTATAAGGGTTTAAACGAAAGAAAGAGACAGGGCGCTCGATGAGCCTCCCGGTTGTTGGAGGGAAAAGTGATCTCTCTCAAGCCTCCCTGCTATTGCAGGCAATGCTTACAGAAACGTTTAAGAGTCACTGCGCTCGGCATACTTTTTACATAACCATACTGTTGCCACCTTACAGCATTCGGAGAAAACAAAGAGTGCTATACCAACATAAGGTGGATATCCATTAATAAAATGCATTGCAATAGGAATAATAGATACGGAACACGTTAATGAAGTCATCCGTAAAAATTCCTGACACCACAAAAACCTGTAAGACACGTCTTTATTGAACAAAAAGAAATAACAAGAAAAAATCAATGTAATATACAATACAACATTAAAAACAAATATAGCACTAATGATAAACGAATCCACACCAACAACATCTAAAGATGAAAATACATTCAAAAAATTAACCAAGTCAGTGTAGAGCGGAATTTTACCATAAACAAGGGAAAACGCTATGTAACTTATTACAGATACAGCATCCATACATCCCCAGAAAATAAAAATATTATTTTTTAAATTCATAATCTTCATTGCTTATTCCAGGTATCCATTGCCATGATTTTCCATCTTGCGTCCAGGCATCATCACTTTCAAGATAATGTTGGTTTGTTTCTCTTTTTTCACCATAACGTCGAATAACAGAGCGTTTGTAAATAATTAATCGGTTATCTTCATCAATACTATCCGGTAATGGAGACCACTCTTGTATTTTATCTCGGGAAGTATGCATAAAATCCTTACCCTCTGACATAAATAGGCGCCCTTCATCCCCCATCGAAGTGGCCCTGTTGACGAGCATCACACCTAAGTTGCTCAAGGCATGGTAGTCATCATTCACTGTTCTCCAAAAACCGGGTCCAAATTCTTTCGTAATAGGAATATAATCACTTCGCGTAGGTAATGGCTTACCATATGAAAACACACTTGACTTAAATACTTTTAGAATGAAACTGACCGATTGATAGCTCAGTGAATTATCATTCACACAAAAAAGTTCACCCCCTTCAGCGATAAAAAAAGGATATTTAACCCCATTTCTTCCCGAGTCAAAATGGTCAACAACGACCAGATAACCTTTTTCGATACCGTCATTTATAACCTGTTCCGCATCCCTGCTTCGCAGGGAATTAGAAAAAGGTGGTTTTATCCCATAAATCCTTTTTAACTGATAGCCATTAAAAGAACCCAAGGTTGACTTCTCCAGGTAAAAATGTCTTTTAATTTCCGACCTGGAAAAATAAGTCGCAAGAATGCATTCAAATTCTTTCGGTCTGATACGCCCTTTACGCAAATCATAAACATCCATGATATTTATTCCTTTTATATTTCATACGCCACTAAATCAGCAAAAACTAGTGAAATATAAAATAAACTCCACTGGATTACTTAAAAGTGACGCCAATCACCGAACTACAAACCTCTCATTAAAAATGAATAATATAATGAATAAAGAGGGCAGTTTATCTGCCCTCTTTTATGAATTAATCTGCGTCATAACCCAGATTCGGCGCTAACCAGCGCTCGACCTCGGCAACCGGCATACCTTTGCGCAGCGCATAGTCCTCTACCTGATCGCGTTGAATCTGCGCGACGGCATAGTACTTGCTGTCCGGATGGCTGAAGTACCAACCCGACACCGACGCCCCCGGCCACATGGCGAAAGATTCGGTGAGCTTCATGCCGGTGTGTTTTTCCACCTCCAGCAGTTCCCAGATGGTGCCTTTTTCCGTGTGTTCAGGACAGGCCGGATAGCCCGGGGCCGGGCGGATACCCTGGTAGTTTTCGCGGATCAGCTCCTCATTGCTAAGGTTCTCGTGCGCCGCATAACCCCAGTAGACTTTACGCACGCGCTCATGCAGATATTCCGCGAAGGCCTCTGCCAGACGATCGGCAATCGCTTTCACCATAATCTTGTTATAGTCGTCGTGCTGGGCTTCAAATGCATCGGCCAGCGCGTCTTCTTCCAGCCCGCCGGTGACGGCAAAAGCACCGATGTAATCCGCTTTACCACTCAGTTTCGGCGCCACAAAGTCAGACAAGCAGTAGTTGGCGAAACCCACTTTCTCGGTTTGCTGGCGGAGATGGTGGCTGACCGCCTGCACATGAGTACGCGTTTCGTCACGATAGATTTCGATGTCATCACCAACGCGGTTCGCCGGGAACAACCCCACCACGCCTCGCGGGTTAAGGGATTTCTCCGTACTTAACATATCGAGCAACTCGTTGGCATCTTTAAACAGGCGCTGCGCTTCTTCGCCCACGACCTCATCTTCCAGGATGCGCGGATATTTACCGGCCAGCGACCAGGTCATAAAGAACGGTGTCCAGTCGATGTAATTGCGCAGGGTTTCAATACTGGCTTCGACTTCCTGTACACCCAGACGATGCGCCACCGGCGGTGTGTAGCTTGCCCAGTCGAACGCCAGATCGTTGTCACGCGCTGCCGCCAGCGTAACCGGCGGCGTGCGCGGTTTCTTGCGCCCGTGCTGGATACGCACCGTTTCGTACTCTTTACGGGTACGGGCGACAAAGTCATCGCGCTGCGTGTCGGAGAGTAAGGCCGCCACCACGCCAACGGTGCGCGAGGCGTTTTGCACATACACCGTCGGGCCGCTGTAGTTCTGCTCGATTTTCACCGCCGTGTGCGCTTTCGAGGTGGTCGCGCCGCCAATCAGCAGCGGAATGGTGAAGCCCTGACGCTCCATCTCCTTCGCCACGTTAACCATCTCATCGAGCGACGGGGTAATCAGCCCGGAAAGGCCTATCAAATCCGCATTCACTTCTCTGGCGGTTCTGAGGATTTTCTCCGCCGGAACCATCACGCCCAAATCAACAATCTCGTAGTTGTTGCACTGTAACACCACGCCGACGATGTTTTTGCCGATGTCGTGTACGTCGCCTTTGACGGTGGCGATGACCATTTTACCGTTGCTGGAGCCTTTCTCTTTGCTGGCCTCAATATACGGTTCAAGGTAAGCCACCGCTTGCTTCATCACGCGGGCGGATTTCACCACCTGTGGCAGGAACATTTTTCCTTCGCCGAACAGGTCACCGACCACGTTCATGCCATCCATCAGCGGGCCTTCAATGACTTCAATCGGGCGTGCAGCCTGCTGGCGCGCTTCTTCGGTATCCAGTTCAATGAACTCGGTGATCCCTTTCACCAGGGAATATTCGAGGCGTTTTTTTACGTCCCAGCTACGCCATTCGGCCTGCTGAGCGTTAGCAGAATCATCCGTTTTGCTGCCGCGGTATTTTTCCGCCAGCTCCAGCAGACGTTCGGTGCCGTCGTCACGACGGTTGAGGATCACATCTTCCACCGCGTCGCGCAGATCGGCAGGCAGATCGTCGTAAATCGCCAGCTGTCCGGCGTTGACGATCCCCATATCCATGCCGTTACGAATGGCGTAGTAGAGGAACACGGCGTGGATCGCCTCGCGTACCGGGTCGTTACCGCGGAACGAGAACGAGACGTTAGAGACGCCGCCGGAGATCAACGCATGCGGCAACTCGCGTTTAATGTCTTCGCAGGCGCCGATGAAATCCTGCGCGTAGTTGTTGTGCTCTTCGATGCCGGTCGCCACCGCGAAGATGTTCGGGTCAAAGATGATATCTTCTGGCGGAAAACCGACCTCTTCGGTGAGGATTTTGTACGCCCGACGGCAGATCTCGATTTTGCGCGCGCGGGTATCGGCCTGACCCTGTTCATCAAAGGCCATCACTACCACCGCCGCCCCGTAACGACGCAGCAACTTCGCGTGATGGGTAAAGGTTTCTACCCCCTCTTTCATCGAGATGGAGTTAACGATGCCTTTGCCCTGAATGCACTTCAGCCCTTTTTCGATGACATCCCATTTCGAGGAGTCGATCATGATCGGCACGCGAGCGATGTCCGGCTCACCGGCGATCAGGCTGAGGAAACGCACCATCGCCGCTTCGGCGTCGAGCATTCCCTCATCCATGTTGATGTCGATAATCTGCGCACCGCTTTCAACCTGCTGCAACGCCACTTCCAGCGCTTCGCTGTATTTCTCTTCTTTAATCAGGCGTTTGAATTTGGCGGAACCGGTCACGTTGGTACGCTCGCCCACGTTGACAAACAGGCTGTCCGCGCCGATGTTCAGCGGCTCCAGACCGGCAAGACGGCAGGCCACCGGAATTTTCGGAAGCTGGCGCGGCGGCAATCCTGCAACCGCACGGCTCATCGCCGCAATATGTTCCGGCGTGGTACCGCAGCAGCCGCCGACGATATTCAGGAAGCCCGATTCCGCCCATTCGCGAACCTGAGCCGCCATGGTGTCGGCATCAAGGTCATATTCGCCGAAGGCGTTTGGCAGCCCGGCGTTCGGGTGCGCGGTGACGTAGCATTCGGCGATACGCGACAACTCCTGCACATACTGGCGCAGTTCATCCGGCCCCAGCGCGCAGTTGAGGCCAAAAGTGAGCGCTTCGGCGTGGCGCAGAGAGTTGTAGAACGCCTCCGTCGTTTGGCCGGAGAGCGTGCGCCCGGAAGCGTCGGTGATGGTGCCGGAAATCATAATCGGCAGTTCAACGCCCAGCGCTTCAAACTCCTCTTTCACCGCAAAAATAGCGGCTTTGGCGTTGAGCGTATCGAACACGGTTTCAATCAGAATCAAGTCCGCACCGCCTTCCACCAGCGCGTTGGTGGATTCACGGTAAGCCGCCACCAGTTGATCAAAGGTGATATTACGGAATGCCGGATCGTTCACGTCGGGTGAAATGGACGCCGTGCGGTTGGTTGGGCCGAGAACGCCCGCCACATAGCGCGGTTTTTCCGGCGTGCGCGCCGTCCACTCGTCAGCGCAGGTACGCGCCAGTTTTGCCGCAGCCAAGTTGATTTCCGCTGACAGGGATTCCATTTGGTAATCCGCCATCGCGATAGTCGTGGAGTTGAAGGTATTGGTTTCGATGATATCCGCGCCCGCTTCAAAGTAGGCGTTATGAATCGCGGTGATCACCTCCGGTTTACTCAGCACCAGCAGGTCATTATTACCTTTGAGATCGCACGGCCAGTCGGCAAAGCGTTCGCCGCGGAAATCCTCTTCACTCAGACGATAGCCCTGGATCATCGTGCCCATGCCACCATCCAGTACCAGAATTCGTTCTTTTAACTGTTGTTTTAGCTGCTTTTCGATAGTGCTCACTTCTTTACTCCATGCGGCTGACGGCGTGCGTGATGTTGGATTTACCCCTGATTCTTATTGTCGACAGAGGTTTTTTTCATCCTACCACACCTACCAGGCAAGTTTTACGCGCATTCATATTGAGAAATTTTCAGGTAGCCAGGATATATAACACTTATTCTTGTTTTCTTTTTCCAATGACTGAATTAGATTTATTTTATTTTTAACAAACAAGGATTAACAATTCATGGAAGATATATCTGAAAATTCTTTATATGATGACCATTACGGGATTCACTATACGTTCACCTCACCTATGGAAAACGGTGATTTCTTTTCACTCATTCCTGATAAATACGTCCCACACTATTACTCACCAATCATAGATGAAGAAACTGGATTGTGTATCGGTTATCTAAATAAAGATATGTCAGACCTTTATGACGTTTATGACTACAACGGTCATTATGTTATGAGGATGGAACTGCCGTTAGAACATCCATGGTTAGATCCTTTAGATTTTGTTTTCATCGGTGCGGTGGTCTACAAAGCATTTCGATTTGGCCTTTTCTCATTTAAAGCACTAACTCAGCGCGGATTGTTTATTGAATTTGAGTCCCTGTTAGGTGAAGCAGTGATGAATATTCTTCGAGGAAGGATGAAGATAGGCCTTTCTCCTGAAGCATTAAAATTCACACCAAAAACAGCGGAACACATGAGAGAACCAGGTAGATATGTTCCCGTTTATATTCAAGAAAAAGCCATTCGTTTTGGAAGAAGAATGCCAGACTTACTCCGGAAATCGGATCTTAAAACGGCTCGTTATGAGATAGGTATTCGTCGTTCAAGGTACAATAAATATTTAGAAAGCTATGAGAATAAAGATTATACTCTGGAAGTTATTGTCAATGAGAGAACCTGGACCATTACTCATTTTGCCTATAAGGGGTAGAGACATGATTAACATTTACTCTGAATATGCTGAACTTACCATCACACCACTCACAATGATCAGTGATGAGTCTTATAATGGATATTACAGCAAAAGCCTGGATATGTACGTCGAGTTCAAATCAAAAGGCATAAATCTGGTCGCCAAATGGGATTGCTATATCGGAGAACTGGAAGATTTTTATTCTCAGCTAATAGAACTAAGGGATAATAATATTGAGAATGAGGTCACATTTTGCCCTATGGAGGGAATGATAACCCTGATTGTGGGTAAAAACCTGAAATACCATGAAAGCTACTATTTAAAATTCAAACTCTCAACCGAGGTTCGTTCTGACATTTTTGTTGAAGGCATCATCGGGATGGATCAAACCTATATTCATGGAATTATTCAGGGAGTTTATGAGTTGATCCACTTCTGACCCTTCTATGGCGTCTTTGTGTACCGATCACTCAACTCATCGGAGCAGTGCTTTTCCTTTGTCCATGGCATAATAAAAAGGAAATTATTTCCACCATGCGGAATTTTTTTCTGCCTCGTCTGTGAACATAAGGACTCGCTGACCTATGAGCACTAACCCTCCCGCAAAACGCGGAAGAAAACCCGCTGCTGCCACGACCCCCGCGACCGGACAAGTTCAGTCTCTCACCCGTGGCCTGAAGCTGCTGGAATGGATTGCTGAGTCTAACGGCAGCGTAGCGCTAACCGAACTGGCGCAACAGGCAGGTTTACCGAATTCAACGACTCACCGTTTGTTGACCACCATGCAGCAACAGGGATTTGTGCGCCAGGTCGGTGAACTGGGCCACTGGGCAGTCGGCGCGCATGCATTTACTGTTGGCAGCAGTTTTTTGCAAAGTCGGAATCTGCTGGCGATTGTCCATCCTATCCTGCGCAAGTTGATGGAAGACTCCGGCGAAACAGTCAATCTGGCGGTACTTGACCAGAGTGACCATCAGGCGATTATCATCGACCAGGTACAATGTACCCAACTGATGCGCATGTCTGCGCCTATCGGCGGCAAACTGCCGATGCACGCATCCGGTGCGGGTAAAGCATTCTTATCGCAGTTGAGCGAAGAACAAGTCACCAGCCTACTGCACCGTAAAGGGTTGCACGCGTATACTCATGCCACGCTGGTGTCGCCCGTGCATCTTAAAGATGACCTTGCCCAGACGCGTAAACGCGGTTATTCGTTTGATGATGAAGAACATGCGCTGGGTTTGCGCTGTGTGGCTTCGTGCATTTATGACGAGCATCGCGAGCCGTTTGCCGCGATTTCCATCTCCGGGCCGATTTCGCGCATCACCGATGACCGGGTGACTGAGTTCGGTGCCATGGCAATTAAGGCTGCGAAAGAGGTGACGCTGGCGTACGGCGGATTCCGCTAAGCCGGGTTTACGCCGCCATCCGTCGATGAAATGCCTGATGGCGCTACGCTTATCAGGCCTACCGATGACTTATCCGGCCTGATTATAGCGCACGCTAAACCGCTGACGGCGGCGATAAGCGTAAACATCTTCCACATGCCCCTCACGAATTCGCGTCTGTAATGCACGCCAGTAGTCGGCGCGAAACAGGTCGGCGTGCATTTCTTCAAACAGCGGCCCAATTCTGGGGTCTGCGCAAAGCCAGTGACGAAATTCCTCCGGAAAAACATCGCCCGGCGAAACGCTGTACCACGGTTCGCTGGCCAGCTCATCTTCCGGATAACGCGGCGGCGGAATAGTGCGGAAATTCACTTCCGTCATGTAGCAAATTTCATCGTAGTCATAGAACACGACGCGCCCGTGGCGGGTGACGCCGAAGTTTTTGAACAACATGTCGCCGGGGAAAATATTGGCGGCGGCAAGCTGGCGAATCGCGTTACCGTACTCCTCAATCGCGTCACGCAGTTGCTGGCCTTCCACCTGTTCCAGCCAGATATTGAGTGGCACCATACGCCGTTCAATGTACAAATGGCTGATGACAATGCGATCGCCAAGATCGGTGATTTTCTCTGGCACCTCCTGCATGAATAGCGCCATTAATGCCGGATCAATTTGCCGCTTCTCGAGGACAAAATTCTCAAACTCCTGGGTGTCCGCCATACGCCCCACGCGGTCATGCTCTTTAACCAGTTGATAGCAGGCGCGCACGTGGGCGGCAGACATCTCTTTTTGCGGAGCAAATTTGTCTTTGATGATTTTAAAGACCCGGTCAAAGCCCGGCAGGGTAAACACCAGCATGACCATGCCGCGTATGCCTGGCGCTTCAATAAACGGCTCATCGCACTCTGCCAGATACCACAGGTATTCACGGTAGCTTTCGGTTTTCGCATGTTTCTGGCAGCCGATCGCCATGTACAGCTCCGCGGTCGTTTTGCCCGGCAGGATCTCCCGCAGCCATTCAACCAGCGCGGCAGGCAGCGGCGCATACACCATAAAATAGGAGCGGGCAAAACCAAATACGATGCTGGCTTCCGCCGTGGTGGTCAGGCAGGTATCGACAAACAGCTCGCCTTCATCAGTGCGGTGAATCGGCAGTAAAAAGGGCAGCGTGCCTGTCGGGGTCATCAGCTTCCCCACTAACCAGGCGGCTTTGTTGCGGTAGAACAACTCATTCGCCACCTGCAGATGACAATGGTGCAGGCCTTCCGCACCGCAGGCCTCTGTCAGATGCTCAATGATGTAGTGAATATCACGGCTTTTGTTCTGCCAGGGTAAGCGAAGCGGAAGATCGCTCAGCACGCGCGTTAATAGCGGTTCCCAACCATTCACAGGAAAAAAATCCTTTGCCAGCGGCCGAGGAATCGTGCGGAAACGGCGTTCCGGCTGAGAACTAAAAATAAATAACCGCTCGGGGGTCAGCGAGCGGTGGTCAAATAACCGGCAATAGACAGAGTTAAAAAAGCTCTCCGCAATTTCGAAGCGCGGGTAATCCGGCAACAGCCGGGTGTAATGTTCTTTGACGCACAGCAAAAACGCCGCATCGGTGGTTTTGCCGCCAGTGATACAGCGTAGCTGTTCCACGACCAGACCCACATGGTGATCGTAAAGGTGGATACGGCTTTTCATTGCCTGCTGCACGGCATGCCAGTCGGCCTGTTCAAAGCGCTGTTGAGCGCCGGACGTCACTTCCAGAAATCGACCATACTGCGCGTCAAAGCCTTGCAGGATAGTTTGAGCAATCAGTAATTCCAGGCCACGCGACATATTCAACCTCGTTCAGTGCACGGTGTTGCCGGATGGCGGTGCAAGCACCTTATCCGGCCTACAGGGTGTCGTAGGCCGGATAAGCAACTGCGCCATCCGGCTTGCGCTACATCAGAACTGAGATTCTTCAGTAGACCCCGTCAGTGCGGTGACCGAAGAGGCGCCTCCCTGAATAATGGTGGTGACTTTGTCGAAGTAACCGGTTCCCACTTCTTGTTGGTGTGAGACGAAGGTATATCCGTCTTTACCTGCGGCGAATTCCGGCTGCTGCACCTTCTCGACGTAGTGCTTCATGCCCTCGCCCTGCGCATAAGAACGCGCGAGGTCGAACATGTTGAACCACATGCTGTGGATGCCTGCCAGCGTGATGAACTGGTATTTGTAGCCCATATCCGACAACTGCTGCTGGAAGCTGGCAATCGTTTTGTCGTCCAGCTTCTTCTGCCAGTTAAACGACGGAGAACAGTTGTAGGCCAGCAGTTTGCCCGGATACTTCGCATGAATGGCATCGGCAAAACGTTTAGCCAGCTCGAGGTCCGGCGTGGAGGTTTCGCACCACACCAGATCCGCATACGGTGCATAAGCCAGGCCACGGCTGATTGCCTGTTCGATACCGGCGTGCGTGCGATAGAAACCTTCACTGGTGCGCTCGCCGGTGATGAATTCGCTGTCATAGGGATCGCAGTCTGAGGTGATAAGGTCTGCCGCGTCCGCATCGGTACGGGCAATCACCAGAGTCGGTACGCCCATCACGTCGGCCGCCAGACGCGCAGCCACCAGTTTTTGAATCGCTTCCTGCGTCGGCACCAGAACCTTACCGCCCATGTGGCCACATTTCTTCACTGACGCCAGCTGATCTTCGAAGTGAACAGCCGCTGCACCGGCCTCAATCATCGATTTCATCAGTTCAAATGCGTTCAGCACGCCGCCAAACCCGGCTTCTGCATCGGCGACGATCGGCAGGAAGTAATCCACATAACGAGGATCGTTGGGTTCAATACCGGTAGACCACTGGATCTGATCCGCACGACGGAAAGTGTTGTTGATCCGATCCACCACGGCCGGGACGGAGTTCGCCGGGTACAGTGATTGATCCGGGTACATGCTCGACGCCAGGTTAGCATCCGCCGCCACCTGCCAACCAGACAGATAAACTGCTTCAATACCGGCTTTCGCCTGCTGCAACGCCTGACCACCGGTCAGCGCGCCGAGACTATTGATGTAGCCTTTTTTTGATTCGCCGTGCAGCAGTCGCCACATTTTGGCGGCACCCAACTGTGCCAGCGTGCATTCCGGGTTGACCGAACCGCGTAATTTCACCACGTCCTCCGCGCTATAAGGGCGACGAATCCCTTCCCAGCGCGGCTGTGTCCATTCTTTCTGTAATTCTTCGATTTGTTGAGTACGGGTTTTCATGTGCAGATGCTCCATATTATTTTCCTGGCTTCCCAGGCGTTATTGGTGAAAGCTGTTTGGTCACGGGCAGTTTGCATACTGCCCTGATTCAAAATGGCCCGGGCATTTACGCCAGCAGGCGATAGCCTGGCAGGGTCAGGAAGTCGATTAAGTCATCAGACGTCGTGATTTGCTCCATCAGACGGGCGGCCTCATCGAAACGCCCGCTGCTGAAGCGGTGCTCGCCGAGTTCCTCCTGAATCACCAGCATCTCTTCTGCCAGCATCTGGCGGAACAACGCCCTGGTAACGGCTTTGCCGTTGCTGAGGGTTTTCTCATGATGGATCCACTGCCAGATAGAAGTACGGGAGATTTCCGCCGTCGCGGCATCTTCCATCAGGCCGTAAATCGGTACGCAACCGTTGCCGGAGATCCACGCTTCGATGTACTGCACCGCCACGCGAATATTGGCGCGCATCCCCTCTTCAGTACGCTCACCTTCACAGGGTGCCAGCAGTTGTTCGGCGGTAATCGGCGCATCGTCGTCACGCGTGACGAACAGTTGGTTTTTATGTTCACCGAGGATTTCATCAAACACTGCCATCGCAGTATCCGCGAGCCCCGGATGAGCAACCCAGGTGCCGTCGTGACCATTATTGGCTTCCAGCGATTTGTCCGCTTTTACCTTATTGAGCACCTGGTTATTGCGTGTGGTGTCTTTGCTCGGAATGAACGCCGCCATGCCGCCCATCGCAAATGCGCCGCGCTTGTGACAGGTTTTGATCAGCAGACGCGAGTAAGCGCTGAGGAACGGTTTGTCCATCGTCACCACCTGGCGGTCTGGCAGAACACGATCCGGATGATTCTTCAACGTTTTGATATAGCTGAAAATATAATCCCAGCGGCCGCAGTTGAGACCGACAATATGGTCACGCAGCGCATGCAGGATTTCGTCCATCTGGAACACTGCCGGCAACGTTTCAATCAGTAACGTCGCTTTGATGGTGCCCCGCGCCAGGTTAAAACGATCTTCAGCGTAGCTGAACACTTCGCTCCACCACGCCGCTTCTTGCCAGGCCTGGGTTTTCGGCAGGTAGAAATAGGGGCCGCTGCCTTTTGCCAGCAACGCTTTGTAGTTGTGGAAGAAATAGAGGGCAAAATCAAACAGGCTGCCCGGGATCGCTTCACCACGCCAGGTGACATGTTTTTCCGGCAAATGCAGGCCGCGCACGCGGCAAATCAGTAAGGCTGGATCGGGTTTGAGCTGGTAGATTTTTCCGGCTTCATTGGTGTAGCTAATGGTGCCATTGACTGCGTCGCGCAGGTTAATTTGCCCATCAATGACTTTATTCCAGTCCGGCGCCAGAGAATCCTCAAAATCCGCCATGAAGACCTTCACGTTAGCATTCAGGGCGTTAATCACCATTTTGCGCTCTACAGGGCCGGTAATTTCTACGCGCCGATCTTGTAAGTCCTCGGGAATCCCACGAATTTTCCAGTTACCATCACGAATGGAAGCCGTTTCCGAAATAAAATCAGGCAACTTACCATTATCGATATCCTGCTGTTGCTGGATGCGTGCGGCCAGCAGTTTATTGCGCTTCGGCGTAAACCGCGTTACCAGTTCGGTCAGAAACTCCACCGCTTCTGCGGTCAAAACGTGCTTCTCTTGCTCACCATATGGCCGGGTAAACAGCAGTTCATCAGTTGTCGTTGCCTGTTGATTCATTGTGCAGCTCCTCGTCATGGATCCAAATACATCCCCCAATGCGAACGAAGGATCGTTGTGTGGTTTTCGTTCAGCACAACTAAGACTACTCAATTAAAAATCAAAATCAAAAACAATTTCCATTTTTAATTTAATTTATAATTAACCTATTGATAACAATAAAAATAAAATTTAATTACACGATGAGCTGCATTTCGGAAATAAAAAAGGCACCCGAAGGTGCCTGATTCAACATGCTGAAACGCTTTAGGATCGTTAGCGACAGAAGATTAATCCAGTGTTGGATTCATGTGACGCAGATCATATGGCGTGATCTGATAGACGTAATAGTTGAGCCAGTTGATGAACAACAAATTGCCATGGCTACGCCATGTTGCACGTGGTCTGTTTTGCGGATCGTTTTTTGGGAAATAGTTGTACGGTACATCCGGGTTTAATCCCGCTTCAACATCCCGAAAGTATTCACTGCCGAGCGTATTCGCATCATATTCCGGATGACCCGTCACAAAGGCAATGCGCTTATCTTTACTGGCAAACAGGTAAGCATCACCGTCCTCTGTTTCAGCCAGGATCTCAAGATCGGTATAATCGCGGATCAGCACCGCCGGGAAATCGGCATAGCGTGAGTGCGGGGCGAGGAACGAATCATCGAATCCGCGAGTCAGTAAAGCGTGAGGATGAAGAATATGGTGCTCATAAACGCCAGAAAGTTTATCTGTGCGCGTTTGCTTTGGGATCCCGTAGAGGATATTCAGCGCGGCCTGAACCGCCCAACACACAAACAACGTCGAGGTGACGTGATCCTTCGCCCATTCCAGTACCTGCTTGATCTGCGGCCAATAAGCGACATCATTAAATTCAACCAGACCCAGCGGCGCGCCGGTCACAATCAGGCCATCAAAGTTCTGATCGCGGATATCGTCAAAGTCACAGTAAAAGTTATTCAGATGTTCCGCTGGCGTATTACGCGACTCTCGAGCATCAATGCGCAGTAATTGAACATCCACCTGAAGCGGTGAGTTCGACAACAGACGCAGGAACTGGTTTTCCGTTTCAATCTTCTTTGGCATCAGGTTGAGAATAAGCACCTTCAGAGGGCGAATTTCCTGACCGGAAGCGCGAGACGTCGTCATTACAAAGACGTTTTCCTCACGCAAGAAATTGACGGCGGGCAGCTCGTCCTGTACGCGAATCGGCATAACCTGATAACCTCACTACACACGTTTAAACGTTTAGACATCCAGATAGCTGAAGATAACCAGGAATTGCGCGGATGTCGAGCCTGTATGCTAAAGGTGAGAAAGTTTCACGACGGTATCTACGATAAAATATAAGCATAAATAAAAGGAGAAGATATGGTTATTAGCATTCGCCGGTCGCGGCGTGATGAAGGCGAGAAATTGATTGCCATCTGGTGCCGTTCAGTCGATGCCACCCATGATTTCCTGTCAGCGAACTATCGCATTGAGCTGGAAGAGCGGGTCAGTTCGTTTTTACCAGAAGCACCCTTATGGCTGGCCGTGACAGAACGGGATGAACCTGTAGGGTTTATGCTGCTCACCGGTGAGCATATGGATGCATTATTCGTCGATCCTGATGTTCGCGGCTGTGGTGTGGGGAAATGGCTGGTCGAGTATGCGCTGACGCTGGCGCCCAGGTTAACGACTAACGTTAATGAGCAAAATGAACAAGCTGTTGGATTCTATAAGAAAATGGGATTTACAGTGACGGGGCGTTCAGAGGTTGATGATCTTGGAAAACCGTATCCGTTATTGAATCTGGCGTATACCGGAGCATAAGCGGTTTTGTACGGTTTTTATTGCCGGATAACTTTATCCAGCAATTTAGGAGTATAAGCCAAGGTAGGATCGACTCATCTGGATACCGGATCTGATCTGAGAAACACTGCGACAATCAGCATTTCCGCAAACCGCAGACGCAAAAAGGCCATCCTTTCGGATGGCCTCTTGCTTTATTTGATGCCTGGCAGTTGTATGACGGGCTTTCCTGCCCGTCATCCTTCGGGCCGTTGCTGCGCAACGTTCAAAATCGTTCCCGACTCCATAGTACTCGTATCATCCTGATACTCGCCCCTGCGGGGCCGCCGTCAACGGCGTTCAAAATCGTTCCCGACGATTTTGTCCTGCTCTCACCGTAGTGAACCGTCTGGCTACAGGTAAAGCAAAAAGGCCATCCTTTCGGATGGCCTCTTGCTTTATTTGATGCCTGGCAGTTCCCTACTCTCGCATGGGGAGACCCCACACTACCATCGGCGCTACGGCGTTTCACTTCTGAGTTCGGCATGGGGTCAGGTGGGACCACCGCGCTACAGCCGCCAGGCAAATTCTGTTTATTAACACGCATCTCTGCGCGTTAATTTAATCTGTATCAAGCTGATATTGATGTCTTTCTTTCACCAAAACACCTTTGGCGTTGTAAGGTTAAGCCTCACGGTTCATTAGTACTGGTTAGCTCAATGTATCGCTACACTTACACACCCAGCCTATCAACGTCGTAGTCTTCAACGTTCCTTCAGGAGACTTATAGTCTCAGGGAGAACTCATCTCGGGGCAAGTTTCGTGCTTAGATGCTTTCAGCACTTATCTCTTCCGCATTTAGCTACCGGGCAATGCCATTGGCATGACAACCCGAACACCAGTGATGCGTCCACTCCGGTCCTCTCGTACTAGGAGCAGCCCCCCTCAATTCTCCAGCGCCCACGGCAGATAGGGACCGAACTGTCTCACGACGTTCTAAACCCAGCTCGCGTACCACTTTAAATGGCGAACAGCCATACCCTTGGGACCTACTTCAGCCCCAGGATGTGATGAGCCGACATCGAGGTGCCAAACACCGCCGTCGATATGAACTCTTGGGCGGTATCAGCCTGTTATCCCCGGAGTACCTTTTATCCGTTGAGCGATGGCCCTTCCATTCAGAACCACCGGATCACTAAGACCTGCTTTCGCACCTGCTCGAGCCGTCACTCTCGCAGTCAAGCTAGCTTATGCCTTTGCACTAACCTCCTGATGTCCGACCAGGATTAGCTAACCTTCGTGCTCCTCCGTTACTCTTTAGGAGGAGACCGCCCCAGTCAAACTACCCACCAGACACTGTCCGCAACCCGGATCACGGGTCTACGTTAGAACACCAGCCATTAAAGGGTGGTATTTCAAGGTTGGCTCCATGCAGACTGGCGTCCACACTTCAAAGCCTCCCACCTATCCTACACATCAAGGACCAGTGTTCAGTGTCAAGCTATAGTAAAGGTTCACGGGGTCTTTCCGTCTTGCCGCGGGTACACTGCATCTTCACAGCGAGTTCAATTTCACTGAGTCTCGGGTGGAGACAGCCTGGCCATCATTACGCCATTCGTGCAGGTCGGAACTTACCCGACAAGGAATTTCGCTACCTTAGGACCGTTATAGTTACGGCCGCCGTTTACCGGGGCTTCGATCAAGAGCTTCTCCCTAAGGATAACCCCATCAATTAACCTTCCGGCACCGGGCAGGCGTCACACCGTATACGTCCACTTTCGTGTTTGCACAGTGCTGTGTTTTTAATAAACAGTTGCAGCCAGCTGGTATCTTCGACTGATTTCAGCTCCACGAGCAAGTCGCTTCACCTACATATCAGCGTGCCTTCTCCCGAAGTTACGGCACCATTTTGCCTAGTTCCTTCACCCGAGTTCTCTCAAGCGCCTTGGTATTCTCTACCTGACCACCTGTGTCGGTTTGGGGTACGATTTTGTGTTACCTGATGCTTAGAGGCTTTTCCTGGAAGCAGGGCATTTGTTACTTCAGCACCGTAGTGCCTCGTCATCACACCTCAGCGTTAATAAGCGTCCGGATTTACCTAAACGCTCCGCCTACATGCTTAAACCGGGACAACCGTCGCCCGGCCAACATAGCCTTCTCCGTCCCCCCTTCGCAGTAACACCAAGTACAGGAATATTAACCTGTTTCCCATCGACTACGCCTTTCGGCCTCGCCTTAGGGGTCGACTCACCCTGCCCCGATTAACGTTGGACAGGAACCCTTGGTCTTCCGGCGTGCGGGCTTTTCACCCGCATTATCGTTACTTATGTCAGCATTCGCACTTCTGATACCTCCAGCAACCCTCACAGGCCACCTTCAACGGCTTACAGAACGCTCCCCTACCCAACAACACATAGTGTCGCTGCCGCAGCTTCGGTGCACAGTTTAGCCCCGTTACATCTTCCGCGCAGGCCGACTCGACCAGTGAGCTATTACGCTTTCTTTAAATGATGGCTGCTTCTAAGCCAACATCCTGGCTGTCTGTGCCTTCCCACATCGTTTCCCACTTAACTGTGACTTTGGGACCTTAGCTGGCGGTCTGGGTTGTTTCCCTCTTCACGACGGACGTTAGCACCCGCCGTGTGTCTCCCGTGATAACATTCTTCGGTATTCGCAGTTTGCATCGGGTTGGTAAGTCGGGATGACCCCCTAGCCGAAACAGTGCTCTACCCCCGAAGATGAGTTCACGAGGCGCTACCTAAATAGCTTTCGGGGAGAACCAGCTATCTCCCGGTTTGATTGGCCTTTCACCCCCAGCCACAAGTCATCCGCTAATTTTTCAACATTAGTCGGTTCGGTCCTCCAGTTAGTGTTACCCAACCTTCAACCTGCCCATGGCTAGATCACCGGGTTTCGGGTCTATACCCTGCAACTTAACGCCCAGTTAAGACTCGGTTTCCCTTCGGCTCCCCTATTCGGTTAACCTTGCTACAGAATATAAGTCGCTGACCCATTATACAAAAGGTACGCAGTCACCCCATAAAGAGGCTCCCACTGCTTGTACGTACACGGTTTCAGGTTCTTTTTCACTCCCCTCGCCGGGGTTCTTTTCGCCTTTCCCTCACGGTACTGGTTCACTATCGGTCAGTCAGGAGTATTTAGCCTTGGAGGATGGTCCCCCCATATTCAGACAGGATACCACGTGTCCCGCCCTACTCTTCGAGTTCACAACACATGCGATTTTGTGTACGGGGCTATCACCCTGTATCGCCGGACTTTCCAGACCGTTCCACTACCACACATGCTGATTCAGACTCTGGGCTGCTCCCCGTTCGCTCGCCGCTACTGGGGGAATCTCGGTTGATTTCTTTTCCTCGGGGTACTTAGATGTTTCAGTTCCCCCGGTTCGCTTCATTACGCTATGTATTCACGTAATGATAGTGTGACGAATCACACTGGGTTTCCCCATTCGGAAATCGCCGGTTATAACGGTTCATATCACCTTACCGACGCTTATCGCAGATTAGCACGTCCTTCATCGCCTCTGACTGCCAGGGCATCCACCGTGTACGCTTAGTCGCTTAACCTCACAACCCGAAGGTGTTTCGTAAAACACATCGTGTTGCGAAAATTTGAGAGACTCGAACACACCGCTTGCCTGTTCTTATTACGGAGAACAGACACAGTGTGTCGTTTCAATTTTCAGCTTGATCCAGATTTTTAAAGAGCAAATATCTCAAACATGACTCGTAAGTCAGTTTTGAGATATTACGGCAGGTGACTTTCACTCACGAACCAGCAAGTGGCGTCCCCTAGGGGATTCGAACCCCTGTTACCGCCGTGAAAGGGCGGTGTCCTGGGCCTCTAGACGAAGGGGACACTGAAGTCTCAATCGCAAGACGCCTTGCTATTTACTTTTCATCAGACAATCTGTGTGAGCACTACAAAGGCAGGTTCTTTAAGGTAAGGAGGTGATCCAACCGCAGGTTCCCCTACGGTTACCTTGTTACGACTTCACCCCAGTCATGAATCACAAAGTGGTAAGCGCCCTCCCGAAGGTTAAGCTACCTACTTCTTTTGCAACCCACTCCCATGGTGTGACGGGCGGTGTGTACAAGGCCCGGGAACGTATTCACCGTGGCATTCTGATCCACGATTACTAGCGATTCCGACTTCACGGAGTCGAGTTGCAGACTCCGATCCGGACTACGACATACTTTATGAGGTCCGCTTGCTCTCGCGAGGTCGCTTCTCTTTGTATATGCCATTGTAGCACGTGTGTAGCCCTACTCGTAAGGGCCATGATGACTTGACGTCATCCCCACCTTCCTCCAGTTTATCACTGGCAGTCTCCTTTGAGTTCCCGGCCGAACCGCTGGCAACAAAGGATAAGGGTTGCGCTCGTTGCGGGACTTAACCCAACATTTCACAACACGAGCTGACGACAGCCATGCAGCACCTGTCTCACGGTTCCCGAAGGCACTAAAGCATCTCTGCTAAATTCCGTGGATGTCAAGAGTAGGTAAGGTTCTTCGCGTTGCATCGAATTAAACCACATGCTCCACCGCTTGTGCGGGCCCCCGTCAATTCATTTGAGTTTTAACCTTGCGGCCGTACTCCCCAGGCGGTCGACTTAACGCGTTAGCTCCGGAAGCCACTCCTCAAGGGAACAACCTCCAAGTCGACATCGTTTACGGCGTGGACTACCAGGGTATCTAATCCTGTTTGCTCCCCACGCTTTCGCACCTGAGCGTCAGTCTTTGTCCAGGGGGCCGCCTTCGCCACCGGTATTCCTCCAGATCTCTACGCATTTCACCGCTACACCTGGAATTCTACCCCCCTCTACAAGACTCTAGCCTGCCAGTTTCGGATGCAGTTCCCAGGTTGAGCCCGGGGATTTCACATCCGACTTGACAGACCGCCTGCGTGCGCTTTACGCCCAGTAATTCCGATTAACGCTTGCACCCTCCGTATTACCGCGGCTGCTGGCACGGAGTTAGCCGGTGCTTCTTCTGCGAGTAACGTCAATCAACACGGTTATTAACCGTATCGCCTTCCTCCTCGCTGAAAGTACTTTACAACCCGAAGGCCTTCTTCATACACGCGGCATGGCTGCATCAGGCTTGCGCCCATTGTGCAATATTCCCCACTGCTGCCTCCCGTAGGAGTCTGGACCGTGTCTCAGTTCCAGTGTGGCTGGTCATCCTCTCAGACCAGCTAGGGATCGTCGCCTAGGTGAGCCGTTACCCCACCTACTAGCTAATCCCATCTGGGCACATCCGATGGCAAGAGGCCCGAAGGTCCCCCTCTTTGGTCTTGCGACGTTATGCGGTATTAGCTACCGTTTCCAGTAGTTATCCCCCTCCATCGGGCAGTTTCCCAGACATTACTCACCCGTCCGCCACTCGTCACCCAAGGAGCAAGCTCCTCTGTGCTACCGTTCGACTTGCATGTGTTAGGCCTGCCGCCAGCGTTCAATCTGAGCCATGATCAAACTCTTCAATTTAAGTTTGATGCTCGTGAATTAAACTTCGTAATGAATTACGTATGTTCACTCTTGAGACTTGGTATTCATTTTTCGTCTTGCGACGTTAAGAATCCGTATCTTCGAGTGCCCACACAGATTGTCTGATAAATTGTTAAAGAGCAGTTGCGACGCGCTTTAGCGCTCTGTCGCGAGGTGGCGTATATTACGCTTTCCTCTTTCAGAGTCAACCCTTATTCAGGAATTTTCTCTTCAATCTCACTTGCGTTTTTCTGTGAAGTGATTCACATCCGCCGTGTCGATGGAGGCGCATTATAGGGAGTTATCTGGCGCCCGCAACCCTTAAATGACAGAAAAATGACTGACTGCTGCATTCCACAGCAAAACCCCGCCTTATACCCATTTACGCACAGAGTTATCCACAAACCACTCGATTATTTCTGCGATCTTCTTTCTCTATATACGATCTTCAGCGAGCAAAACGGGGGCAACATTGAAAGAGGAAAAATTCGCGAGCGTTGCGCAAACGTTTTCGTTACAATGCCACCGCCAAATAAGGATGCCCCGTAAGGGGCGTTAGCTGAGTTTTTCACGAAAAATTCAGCTAACGCTCTCTGTCATCGTCAAATCCAGGGGATTTACCATGCAACAACGTCGTCCAGTCCGCCGCGCTCTGCTCAGTGTTTCTGACAAAGCCGGTATTGTCGAATTCGCCCAGGCACTTTCCGCACGCGGTGTGGAGCTGCTGTCCACAGGCGGTACAGCCCGTCTGTTAGCAGAAAAAGGTCTGCCAGTGACCGAAGTTTCCGATTACACCGGTTTCCCGGAGATGATGGATGGACGAGTGAAGACCCTGCATCCAAAAGTCCACGGCGGTATTCTCGGTCGTCGCGGCCAGGACGACGGGATTATGGAACAACACGGCATCGCGCCGATCGACATGGTAGTTGTTAACCTTTATCCGTTTGCCCAGACCGTTGCCCGTGAAGGCTGCTCGCTGGAAGATGCGGTAGAGAATATTGATATCGGCGGCCCAACCATGGTGCGCTCCGCCGCGAAGAACCATAAAGACGTCGCCATCGTAGTAAAGAGCAGCGACTATGACGCCATTATTAAAGAGATGGATGCCAACGACGGTTCTCTTACCCTCGACACCCGTTTCGACCTCGCCATCAAAGCGTTTGAACACACCGCCGCCTATGACAGCATGATCGCCAACTACTTTGGCAGCATGGTTCCGGCCTACCACGGTGAAAGCAAAGAAGCCGCTGGCCGTTTCCCGCGCACCCTGAACCTCAACTTCATTAAGAAGCAGGATATGCGTTATGGTGAAAACAGCCACCAGCAGGCAGCCTTCTATATAGAAGAGAATGTCAAAGAAGCTTCCGTTGCCACCGCAACGCAGGTTCAGGGGAAAGCCCTCTCTTATAACAACATCGCTGATACCGACGCAGCGCTGGAGTGTGTGAAAGAGTTTGCTGAGCCAGCTTGCGTGATTGTGAAGCACGCCAACCCATGCGGCGTCGCCATCAGTCACTCCATCCTCGACGCTTACGATCGCGCATACAAAACCGACCCGACCTCCGCATTTGGCGGCATCATCGCCTTTAACCGCGAGCTGGATGCTGAAACCGCGCAGGCCATTATCTCGCGTCAGTTTGTCGAAGTGATCATTGCGCCGTCCGCCAGCGAAGAAGCATTGAAAATCACCGCGGCCAAACAGAACGTGCGCGTACTGACCTGCGGTCAGTGGGCTGAGCGCGTACCGGGTCTGGACTTCAAACGTGTGAACGGCGGTTTGCTGGTTCAGGATCGTGACCTGGGCATGGTCGACGCAAAAGAACTGCGCGTAGTCACCCAACGTCAGCCGACCGAACAGGAACTGCGTGATGCGCTGTTCTGCTGGAAAGTGGCGAAATTCGTGAAATCCAACGCTATCGTGTATGCCAAAGGCAATATGACCATCGGCATCGGCGCGGGCCAGATGAGTCGCGTTTACTCAGCGAAGATCGCTGGCATCAAAGCGGCCGACGAAGGTCTGGAAGTGAAAGGGTCATCGATGGCCTCTGATGCCTTCTTCCCGTTCCGCGACGGTATTGACGCTGCCGCCGCAGCTGGCGTGACCTGCGTTATTCAGCCTGGCGGTTCTATTCGTGATGATGAAGTGATTGCCGCCGCCGACGAGCACGGTATTGCGATGCTCTTCACTGATATGCGCCACTTCCGCCATTAATTCACGGAGCAGACGATGAAAGTATTAGTGATTGGTAACGGTGGGCGCGAACATGCGCTGGCCTGGAAAGCGGCGCAGTCGCCGCAGGTTGAAACTGTCTTTGTGGCACCGGGCAACGCAGGCACGGCGCTGGAGCCAGCCCTGCAAAACGTCGCTATCGGCGTGACCGATATCCCGGCGCTGCTGAGCTTTGCCCAGAATGAGAAGATTGACCTGACCATCGTCGGCCCGGAAGCACCGCTGGTGATTGGCGTGGTTGACGCGTTCCGCGCTGCGGGTCTGAAAATCTTCGGCCCAACCGAAGGCGCCGCACAGTTGGAAGGCTCAAAAGCGTTCACCAAGGATTTCCTGGCGCGCCATCAGATCCCAACGGCGGAATACCAGAACTTTACCGAGATTGAGCCTGCGCTGGCTTATCTGCGCGAGAAAGGCGCCCCTATCGTCATCAAAGCTGACGGTCTGGCGGCCGGTAAAGGCGTTATCGTCGCGATGACGCTGAGCGAGGCCGAAGCTGCCGTTCACGATATGCTGGCAGGTAACGCCTTTGGCGATGCGGGTCATCGCATCGTTATCGAAGAGTTCCTCGACGGCGAAGAAGCGAGCTTTATCGTGATGGTTGACGGCGATCACGTACTGCCAATGGCCACCAGTCAGGATCACAAACGCGTGGGCGATAAAGACACCGGACCTAACACCGGTGGGATGGGTGCTTACTCACCTGCCCCGGTGGTAACGGATGAAGTCCACCAGCGCACCATGGAACGCATCATCTGGCCAACCGTGAAAGGCATGGCGGCAGAAGGCAACACCTACACCGGTTTCCTGTATGCCGGTCTGATGATCGATAAACAGGGCAATCCAAAGGTTATTGAGTTCAACTGCCGCTTTGGCGATCCGGAAACCCAGCCAATCATGCTGCGCATGAAGTCCGATCTGGTTGAGCTGTGCCTGGCCGCCTGCGAAGGCAAGCTGGACGAGAAGACCTCCGAGTGGGACGAGCGTGCTGCTCTGGGCGTCGTCATGGCGGCGGGTGGTTATCCGGGCGACTACCGCACGGGGGACGTGATCCACGGTCTGCCGCTGGAAGAAGTGGCAAACGGTAAGGTGTTCCACGCCGGGACGAAACTCGCCGATGACGATCGGGTACTGACCAGCGGTGGGCGCGTGCTGTGCGCTACTGCGCTGGGCCATACGGTCGCCGAAGCACAGAAGCGCGCCTACGCGCTGATGGATCATATCCACTGGGATGGCAGCTTCAGCCGTAAAGATATCGGCTGGCGCGCCATCGAGCGTGAGCAGAACTAACGGCTGAGCTTAGCCAACAGCGTTTTACGCGTAATCCCTAACTGACGGGCGGCTTCGGTTTTGTTGCCGCCCGTTTTCTCCAGCGCCGCCAGAATCACCTCTTTCTCAACATCCACCAGCGGTTGGATCTCGCGATCATCGTCGACATTCACCAACGTCGCCGCAATGGCGAGCGGCAATTCTCGCTCAGAGATATATTCCCCCGTCAGCAGAACCACCGCGCGTTCAATGGCGTTTTCCAGTTCGCGGATATTCCCGGGCCACTCATAGTGAATCAGCAGATCCATCGCCTGCGGGGTAAATCCCTTCACCGCTTTACGGTTTCGCTCAGCAAATCGCTGACGAAAGTGTTCGGCCAGTAGCGGAATATCTTCCCGACGCTGACACAAAGGCGGCATCTCAATCGTCACCACATTCAGACGATAGTAGAGATCCTGACGAAAACGCCCCGCACTGACTTCCGCTGCCAAATCACGGTGAGTCGCCGCAATCAGCCTGACATCGACAGAAATCGTCTGATTACTCCCAACCCGCTGAACCTCACGCTCCTGAATAACTCGCAGCAGACGAACCTGCATCATCGGCGAGATATCGCCAATTTCGTCGAGAAACAGCGTGCCGCCGTCGGCCTCCACAAAACGCCCCTCGCGCCGTTTGTCTGCTCCGGTAAACGCGCCTTTTTCATGCCCAAACAGCTCAGACTCCAGCAATGACTCATTCAGCGCCGCGCAGTTAAGTGTGATCAATGGTTTTTCGCCGCGTGCACTGCTGGCATGGAGCGCCCTGACCACCAGCTCTTTACCGGTTCCCGAGTCGCCATGAATCAATACCGTGGCATCGGAGGGCGCCACCATTGCGATTTCAGCGAGTAACCGCTGCATCGCCGGGCTTTCGCCGATCATGCCGAACTGAGCGGCAGAGGCTGAAGGTGATTCAACGCCAGCGTTTCGCGTATGCGCCAGCGCTTTTTCGAGAGTGTCCTGTAAGCTGTCGAAATCCAGCGGTTTAATTAAGTAATCCAGCGCGCCTGCTTTAAGCGCCTCTACCGCAGTTTCGACGCTGGAGTACGCCGTCATAATCAAAATGGGGATCGCCGGATTCAGCGCTTTGATCTCTTTAAGCGTTTCGATGCCGTCCATTTCGGCCATACGCACATCGCATAACACCAGATCGAAGACATGTTCACGTACCCGCGCTACGGCCTCGCGTCCCCCGTAGGACAGCGCCACGTCATAGCCCCACCCACGAAGCAACGCCTGTAAAATCGTGCAATGGCTGATGTCGTCATCCACGACCAGAATATCGATTTTCACGCGAGTCATCCTTGTCTGTCCTGTTCTCTCGCTTTCAGCGGTAGATAAAGAGTAAAGACGGTGCCTTTACCTGGAACGCTTGTCGCCTGAATGGTTCCGCCATGTTGCTCAATGATGTTCTGTACCACCGCTAATCCAAGCCCGGTACCGTCAGCCTTGGTGGTAAAGTAAGGTGTAAATATCGCATCCAGGTCTTCTGCTGCAATCCCCTTCCCACTGTCGGTGACCACAATTTTAACGCGATCGCCTGCGCTTTCGCCCACCTCGACCGTAATGACGCCCTGGTGACCGATAGCATGAATCGCGTTCAGGTACAGGTTCAGTAAAACCTGCGTTAGCCTGTCAGGATCGGCCTGAACCGCCGGCAGCGCCCCATTGGCGGTAAACTGCAGTTGAATCGCCCTGCTCCGCGCATCCTGACTGACGAGCTGTAACGAATGGTTGATGATGTCATTGAGATCCACCGCCTGTAACGTCAGATGCGTAGGCCTTACCAGTTCCAACAGTTCGCTCACCACCCGATTTAACCGGTCAGCCTCTTTTGCCATGACCTGCGCCAGCTCATAGGATTCGCCCCCCACAGGCGAGCGCTCGGCAAAATACTTCGCTAACCCTTTGATGGAAGAGAGCGGGTTGCGAATTTCATGCGCCACCCCTGCCGCCAGATGTCCGAGCGCCACCAGCTTCTCTTTGCGTTTCATCTCATCCTGTAACAGCTGACGAGAACGCAAATAGCGCCGATACCAGAAGAAAGTCAGGATAGTCGCCAGCAGTACCACAGTCAGCGCAAACAGCATAATGAGGGTATTACGCCACTCCCGGTCCCTGGCCGCGTCCAGCTCCTGGTCGTCAAACGCGATAAAAATAATCTGCCCAGCAGCCGATGATTGCCCATCACCGTTAGCACATGACCTACCGTGCCCCATTGATTTCAACGATGGCCGAAATTGCCGATAGATCTCCAGCGCTGGTGTTGGTCTGCCGTTAATATCGGTCGTGTTAATATGCCGCCATCCTTCCTGCTCACCGATAGTTAGCCCGCGCATTTCTTCCCGACTATAGAGTTTTTTCCCCACCTGCCGCGGGTCACTATGGCTAATAATGTCACCCTGGGCTGTGGTTAACGCGAACCAAAGAACACCTGGTTGCCCGGCCATATCTTCCAGTAAGGTCTGCTGTTGGATATGGTGCATACGCATCCCCATTCCCACCCGCGTTCCAGACTCCAGCGCACGGATAAGCACACGCCCCTTTTCCAGCTGGGTTTGCAAGGCACTCTCGCTCTCGCGCCCGTAATCACGAATGATCATCACCGAAAATGCACTGACCAACACCAGAATCAACATCGGCAACAGCCAACTCAGGCCGGTTAAAGCATAATCCTTCTGACTGCGCATAAATGGCACTCCCTTGACCTAAATCGTTCCGGCATAGCAGAAGAAAAAATTATGCCAGTTTTTATGCTACCCATTTTCGTCCCTGACCACAAAACCGGCGTCGTACTGAGTAGAAATAACCCACTGATTTCACTGAGCGAGTCATTTTTACTCGCCTGCGCTTAGCCGGACTTCCGTTTGCCCCTTCCCTGCCGGATAGCATATCTGGCACGATAAATGCAGATAGACAGTGAAATAAGCAACAGGAGATCCAAATATGAAACGGAATAAAAAACACGGTCTAACGCTAATCGCTCTCGCTCTGACGGTCCTGGGCTCTGGCCCGGCTTGGGCCCATCACTGGGGGAATAATGATGGAATGTGGCAACAGGGCGGGAGCCCGCTAACGGTAGAGCAGCAAACTACCGCACAAAAGATTTATGCCGACTATTATGCGCAAACCAATACGTTACGCCAGCAATTAGCCTCTAAACGCTATGAATACAACGCACAACTCTCGACCAGCACACCCGATAGCAAGAAGATTAATGCCATAGCAAAAGAGATGGAGGCATTGAATCAATCACTGGATGAACAGCGCGTCCAGCGGGATGTTGCTCTGGCGCAAGCAGGTATACCTCGTGGCGCAGGCTACGGTGGCGGAATGGGTCACGGCGGATGCGGAGGGGGTCATATGGGGATGATGGACAACTGGTAATCCCCGATGTATCAGAAATTTTTCTCTTTCGGTTGCCAGTGACAAAAGTCTTCATTCGCCACCAGTAGCAACTGAGAACCTTCAGGCGCCTCCAGCCATGCCACGCTCACCTCAACCGACGAGCGGCTCTGGCGGCGCTCAATATGGCTGATTGCCCACGTATCTAAATCGGGCTTCAGCGTTTCGCCTTCGCAGGTGGTAATGGTCTGATTGGCATGCCAGCGTCCCTGGCGTAAAACCACTCGGCCCTGACGCAACGCGTCGCTGGTCTGGCGGATTTGAGCGGCGCGATAGCGGTATAACGCAATTTGATCGCTGGACAGCTGCTGTTTTTGCCCGCCAACCTCGCGCTGCATAAAGCTCAGTTCACCACGATCGTCGAAACGCGCGCGAATATGCTCAGCCGGTTTGCCGTAAACGTTGAATTCAATCAGAGAGAGCGTATCGCCTTGCCAGCGATATTCAGCCATAGTCGTATCGCCGCCACGCCATGGACTAAAGACGGAAAGCAGATGGACATCATCGCCGGAATCTTTACGCCAAACACGCACCGCCCCCTTATCGTCCGCGTAACCGCTGGCCGTAAAGGGGGGAAGCGCAGAGTGCTGACTGCATGCGGTCAGCAATAGCGCGCCTGCCAACGTCAGCGTACGACGCCAGACAGACAAAAGGGGCGAACCCGCCCCTTCGCTAAAACTGTTCACTGCCACGCGAATTACTTAACTGCGTCTTTCAGTGCTTTGCCAGAAACAAATGCCGGCACGTTAGCTGCGGCGATTTTGATTTCTTTACCGGTCTGCGGGTTGCGGCCAGTGCGCTCAGCGCGGTGGTTCACTTTGAAGGTACCGAAACCAACCAGTTGTACAGCATCGCCTTCTTTCAGAGACTCAGTAATAGCAGCCAGAGTGGATTCCAGAGCAGCTTTAGCCTGGGTTTTGGACAGTTCTGCTTTGTCTGCAATTACATCAATCAGTTGAGTCTTGTTCATAAGTTATCCTTACAATGTGTTTATCGCTTGCTCAGCATCGAGTGCGACGAAAATGCCAGAAAAGCACTCTCCTGCATACACGCACCGATAGCCACTTTTTTTCGCCCCCCAAATGTAGACCAGACGGGGGGCGGAAGGGAAGCCTTCAGGCACGACAAATCAGACGTTAAATCACGTTTTCTGGTCTCATTGCTGAAAATTTATACCGATATTACTCTCGCCGGACTCGCGCAGGTCTGCGCGTAACCCTTTTATCAGCTCAATATCGCGTTCTTCGCAATCAGCCAAAAGTCGGAATATTTCCCACTGAATGTCCCATTCTTGCTCAACTGCAGGATTCTCTTTCAGTTCCTCGTCGGTCATTTCACGACCCGCCTGCGTCATTTCCAGCATCGCAACGGTGGTAATAGACGTCTTACTGACTTCAATCGCGTGCTCCAGCGTTTCACCGCTCAGACGCGAGTGCATCAATTCACTTAATGCCACACAGGCATCAATCGCGGGATAAACGCCGTACAAATCGTAATCATCTGCCGACGGAATAGCCTCTTCAAACTTTTCCAGTTGGCTGTCGAAATTGATTTTCGCATCTTTGACCGTCAGCACTTCCCAAATCAAATCCAGAATTCGACGGTAAATCTGCCCATCGCCAAATTCAGTCTGCTGACAGAACATGGCGTAGTTGGGGTACATGCGTTCGCACAAACAGGCCATAAAAGTGACATGTTGCCAGCTTTCCAGCTTCTCAAGGCGCAGATGAATCGGGTTTTGTAACATGATGAGATCTCGAAAACGATAATTAGCGGAAGTGTACCTGAATCAAGGCTGAATTTCTTGCCAACGCGCAAATGCCGGACGCTCCGACGCCACCGCGTCAGCCCAACGGGTAGGCTCAGGTAAGCGATACCCTTTCATACAGCGTTGTACCCACGCAAGGGCGCTGTCCAGCCCAACCCGGTGTCCGGTAGAAACAAACAGTGGATTACAGCGCGCTTTGCTACGCCAGACCCATGCCAGTTGCTCGCCTTTATCCATTAACGGCGCCAAAGCACCAGGTTCGGCAGAGAGAGGGTCAAATTTGCCGCACAGCCGTTTTTTCGCCACGCCGATGGTCGGCACATCCACCAGCAGCCCGAAATGGCTGGCAACGCCGAGGCGACGCGGATGAGAAATACCGTGGCCATCGACAAACACTAAATCAGGCTTATGCGAGAGTTGCTCCCACGCGGCCAGCAGCGCGGGATATTCACGAAAGGAGAGAAAACCTGGAATATACGGCATGGTGGTGGCGATGCGCGCCACCTTATATTCCACCAGCTCAAGCGAAGGATACTTCAACAGTACCATTGCAGCTCGCGTCACTTCACCGCCCTGCTCAAACCCAACATCAGCGCCGGCGATCAGATCCGGAGGATCGTTATCCAGACGATCTTCGCGGGAAACCGATGCAGCCAGTTCACATTGTTGAGCGCGTAGCGACGCGAGATCCATCCCTTCCCTTACTGGTGATACTGCGCTGAAATCCGGTGTACTGCCTCTACAAAGGTGCCCGCGTGTTCTGGCGGCACATCCTGGTGAATGCCGTGCCCAAGGTTAAAGACATGGCCTTCACCCTGGCCGAATCCCGCCAGAATCGTCGCGACTTCGTCTTCAATACGCGCCGCTGGCGCATACAGCATGGAAGGATCCATATTCCCCTGCAACGCCACTTTATGTCCTACGCGACGACGTGCATCGGCAATGTCAGTGGTCCAGTCGAGTCCCAGCGCATCACAGCCTGTTTCCGCCATCGCTTCCAGCCATTGGCCGCCGCCCTTGGTAAACAGCGTGACTGGCACACGACGCCCTTCATTTTCACGCAGGAGACCATCGACAATTTTATGCATGTAATAGAGCGAGAACTGCTGATAATCGCGCCCGGTCAGCACGCCGCCCCAGGTATCGAAAATCATCACCGACTGTGCGCCCGCTTTGATCTGCGCATTGAGATACAGCGTGACGCTTTTCGCCAGTTTATCGAGCAGTAAATGGAGCGCCTGCGGGTCTGCATACATCATCTTTTTAATGACGGTAAAGGCTTTGCTGCTACCGCCTTCCACCATGTACGTCGCCAGCGTCCACGGACTGCCGGAAAAACCGATCAATGGGACTTCACCTTTCAGTTCGCGACGAATAGTGCGTACCGCATTCATCACGTAGCCCAGTTCATCTTCGGGATCAGGGATTGGCAATTTATCGACGTCGGCTTTGCAGGTCACCGGCGCGGTAAAGCGCGGGCCTTCTCCGGCTTCAAAGTAAAGCCCCAGGCCCATCGCATCCGGAATGGTCAGGATGTCCGAAAAGAGGATCGCCGCATCAAGCGGGTAACGGCGCAGCGGCTGGAGGGTGACTTCGCACGCCAGCTCGGCATTTTTGCACAGTGACATAAAATCGCCCGCTTGTGCGCGGGTGGCTTTATACTCCGGGAGATAACGGCCTGCCTGGCGCATCATCCATACAGGGGTGACATCAACGGGCTGGCGCAGCAGCGCACGCAGGTAACGATCGTTTTTCAGTTCGGTCATTTTTACATTCCTTTAGCGTTATGCGCCCAGTGTATCATGTCACTCGTACTCTGCCCGACACATTGCCACCGTATCTTCGATCAACCGACGTGCAACCGTGCCCGGCGGCGGCAGTAGCGGCAGATCGTCATAACGATACCACCCCGCTTCCAGTAACTCTTTCGGATCAATAACAATCTCCCCGCTGTCGTACTCCGCCATAAACGCGGTCATGAGCGACATCGGGAATGGCCACGGCTGCGACGTGACATAGCGCAGGTTCTTCACTTTAATACGGCTTTCTTCCATGACTTCACGCGCCACCGCTTGTTCCAGGGTTTCTCCCACTTCAACAAATCCAGCCAGCACCGTATGCACACCATTGCGATGGCGGGTATGTTGGGCGAGCAAAATGGAATCTTCCCGGCGAATCGCCACAATAATGCAAGGCGCTATTTGAGGGTAATAACGTTCGCGGCAATGACTGCACAACATGGCCCATTCGGTTTTACTCGGGTACATCGAATGACCGCAGTAGCCACAAAATTTATGCGAACGGTAAAACTCCGTCAGTTGCACACCCCGCCCGGCCAGTTGAAACAGGCCGACATCCTGATCGATAACCTGTCGTACGGATCCCATATCATGGCGGCGATGCTGCTGTACCAGCCAGACGGGTTCGCCTTCCCACTCCCCAATCTGAAGCGCGCGCTGCCCAACAAGATCGAACGTTGCCGCTTCGCCATGCGGCAGTTCTCCGCGAGGTAGCCATATTTTTTGCTCATGGCTGACGATCCACCAGCCGCTGTCTAATTTTTCAATTATACGATCCATATCTCTTGCGCTACCTTTGCTTCACAGGCATGTTGTTTACATTATTTTTACATTTTTGAGTGAGCAGTTTTTTGAATCTAAACTTGCGGAGTCAATCATGTTAAACCAGCTGGATAACCTGACAGAGCACGTCAGAGGAAGTAATAAACTGGTTGATCGCTGGCTACATGTACGTAAGCATCTGCTCGTGGCTTACTACAATTTGGTTGGCATTAAGCCTGGCAAAGAATCGTACATGCGCTTAAACGAAAAAGCGCTGGATGATTTTTGTCAAAGTCTGGTCGATTACCTTTCCGCCGGACATTTCAGTATTTATGAACGTATTCTCCATAAATTGGAAGGTAACGGGCAGCTTTTAAACGCAACGAAAATTTGGCCGTTGCTGGAAGCCAATACGCAATGCATTATGGATTACTACGATTCCAGCCTGGAAATGGCCATCGACCATGATAACTATCTTGAATTTCAAAAGGTTTTATCAGATATCGGCGAAGCGCTGGAATCCCGATTTATCCTTGAAGACAAGCTGATCATGCTGGTCTTTGACGCGATGCACGACAGCGCAAAGACTAAACGTCCTGCTTGAGTTCTACGCTATTAACGCGTAACTTATCTTCGTCGCCCCCTTTACCGGGGGCTATTTCTTGTCGGAGTGCCCAGTGTGAAAGCACGGGCTGAGACCGTTAATTCGGGATCCGCGGAACCTGATCAGGCTAATACCTGCGAAGGGAACAAGAGTCAAAATGCTGCTGTATCGCCCTCCTGGGCGATCCCTTCTTTTGGTTCATCCGTCGTCTGACAAGCCACTCCTTACTTTTTTTTGGAATGAGCTATGTCTGCAACAAAATTAACCCGTCGCCAGCAACGCGAACAAGCACAACACTTTATCAATACGCTGGAAGGCACCGCCTTTCCGAATTCAAAACGCATCTATATCACCGGCTCGCAGGCGGATATCCGCATCCCAATGCGCGAAATCCAGCTTAGCCCGACGTTGACCGGCGGCACAAAAGACCATCCTCAGTACGAAGAAAACGAAGCCATTCCGGTGTATGACACCTCGGGCCCGTACGGCGATCCTGATATCGCGATTAATGTTGAACAGGGTCTGGCAAAACTGCGTCAACCGTGGATTGACGCCCGCGCCGATAGCGAAGCACTGACCGACCGCAGCTCTGCCTATACCAAAGAGCGCCTGGCCGATGACGGTCTGGACGAACTTCGTTTCACGGGTCTGCTCACGCCGAAACGTGCCAAAGCCGGGAAATGCGTCACGCAATTGCATTATGCACGCCAGGGGATCGTCACGCCGGAGATGGAATTCATCGCTATCCGTGAAAACATGGGGCGCGAGCGTATCCGCAGTGAAGTGTTGCGCCACCAGCATCCAGGTGAAGGCTTTGGCGCACGTCTGCCGGAAAACATCACCCCGGAGTTTGTCCGTGATGAAGTGGCCGCCGGACGCGCAATTATCCCTGCCAACATCAACCACCCGGAATCTGAGCCAATGATTATTGGTCGCAACTTCCTGGTCAAAGTAAACGCCAATATCGGCAACTCGGCGGTGACCTCGTCCATCGAAGAAGAGGTCGAAAAACTGGTCTGGTCTACCCGCTGGGGCGCGGACACGGTGATGGACCTTTCAACGGGCCGCTATATTCACGAAACCCGCGAGTGGATCCTGCGTAACAGCCCGGTGCCGATCGGTACGGTGCCGATCTACCAGGCGCTGGAGAAGGTCAACGGGATCGCCGAAGATCTGACCTGGGAAGCCTTCCGCGATACGCTGCTGGAGCAGGCGGAACAGGGGGTGGATTACTTCACCATCCACGCGGGCGTGCTGCTGCGCTACGTGCCGATGACCGCCAAACGGCTGACCGGGATTGTCTCGCGCGGCGGCTCAATCATGGCGAAATGGTGCCTGTCCCATCATCAGGAAAACTTCCTCTACGAGCACTTTCGCGAGATTTGCGAAATCTGCGCCGCCTACGACGTTGCACTCTCTCTCGGCGATGGCCTGCGTCCAGGCTCGGTTCGTGACGCCAACGACGAAGCGCAGTTTGCTGAACTGCACACCCTCGGCGAGCTGACCAAAATCGCCTGGGAATATGACGTACAGGTGATGATCGAAGGCCCAGGGCATGTCCCCATGCAGATGATCCGCCGCAACATGACCGAAGAGCTGGAGCACTGTCATGAAGCGCCGTTCTACACCTTAGGCCCATTGACTACGGATATCGCGCCGGGTTATGACCATTTCACGTCCGGGATTGGCGCGGCGATGATTGGCTGGTTTGGCTGCGCGATGCTTTGCTACGTCACCCCGAAAGAACATCTCGGCTTACCCAACAAAGAAGACGTGAAACAAGGGCTTATCACCTACAAGATCGCCGCTCACGCCGCCGACCTGGCAAAGGGCCACCCGGGCGCGCAAATCCGCGATAACGCCATGTCGAAAGCGCGCTTCGAATTCCGTTGGGAAGACCAGTTTAATCTGGCGCTCGACCCGTTCACCGCCCGCGCGTACCACGATGAAACGCTGCCGCAGGAATCGGGCAAAGTCGCCCACTTCTGCTCAATGTGTGGGCCGAAGTTCTGCTCGATGAAAATCAGCCAGGAAGTTCGCGACTACGCCGCCGCTCAAACCATTGAAGTGGGTATGGCCGACATGTCGGAGAACTTCCGCGCCAAAGGCGGTGAGATCTACCTCAAAAAAGAGGAGGCATAATGTACCAGCCGGATTTTCCCACCGTCCCTTTCCGTCTCGGACTTTATCCGGTGGTGGACAGCGTACTCTGGATTGAACGCCTGCTGGAGGCGGGCGTGCGCACGATTCAACTGCGGATTAAAGATAAGCGCGATGAAGACGTGGAAGCGGATGTGGTCGCCGCGATTATGCTGGGGCGTCGTTTTGACGCCCGGTTGTTCATCAACGACTATTGGCGACTGGCGATCAAGCACAACGCGTATGGCGTCCATCTGGGTCAGGAGGATCTCGAAACGACCGACCTGAAAGCGATTCAGGCGGCAGGGTTGCGCCTTGGCGTCTCGACCCATGATGATATGGAAATCGACGTGGCGCTGGCCGCTCGCCCTTCGTATATCGCGTTGGGGCATGTCTTCCCGACACAAACCAAACAGATGCCCTCCGCCCCGCAAGGGCTGGAACAACTGGCACGCCATATTAAACGTCTGGCTGATTATCCTGCCGTCGCCATCGGCGGAATTAGCCTTGAGCGTGCGCCTGCGGTACTGGCTACCGGTGTCGGCAGTATTGCCGTCGTCAGCGCGATTACGCAGGCAACAGACTGGCGTGCTGCCACCGCGCAGTTGCTTTCGGTAGCAGGAGCTGGCGATGAATGATCGTGATTTTATGCGCTATAGCCGCCAGATCTTGCTTGGCGATATCGCGATTGAAGGGCAGCAAAAGCTGCTCGCAAGCCACGTGCTGGTCATCGGTTTAGGCGGATTAGGCTCGCCCGCTGCGCTCTATCTTGCGGGCGCGGGTATCGGCACGTTGGTTCTGGCAGACGATGACGATGTGCATCTGAGTAACCTGCAACGGCAAATCCTCTTCACTACCGATGATATCGCTCGCCCGAAATCGCACGTCACGAAGCTGAGACTGGCACGTCTCAACCCGGATATTGAACTGGTGGCGTTACAGCAACGTCTCACCGGCGATGCGCTTCGACACGCGGTCGCTAACGCCGATGTAGTACTGGATTGTACCGACAACATGGCTACCCGCCAGGCGATCAACGCCGCCTGCGTCGCGCTCAATACGCCACTGATTACCGCCAGCGCCGTTGGTTTTGGCGGTCAATTGATGGTTCTGACGCCCCCCTGGGAGCAGGGCTGTTATCGCTGCCTGTGGCCGGACGACGAAGAGCCGGAACGCAACTGCCGTACCGCCGGCATCGTAGGGCCCGTGGTCGGTGTGATGGGCACATTGCAGGCGCTGGAAGCCATCAAACTCCTGAACGGTATGGAAACGCCCACGGGCAAACTGCGTCTGTTTGACGCCAAAACCAGCCAATGGCGCAGCCTGACGTTACAACGCGCCAGCGACTGCCCGGTATGCGGAGGGCAACATGCAGATTCAGTTCAATGATGAGCCGATGCAGTGCGCAGTAGGAATGTCTGTTACCGACCTGCTGAATCAACTCGACCAACTCAAACCAGGTGCCGCGCTGGCGCTCAATCAACAGATCCTGCCGCGCGAACAGTGGGAACATCACATTGTGCAGGACGGCGATCAGATCCTGCTTTTTCAGGTCATTGCCGGGGGCTGATATGCTACGTATCGCAGATAAAACGTTCGACTCACACCTGTTCACGGGGACAGGGAAATTCGCCTCTTCATCTTTAATGGCAGAGGCGATTCGCGCCTCCGGCAGCCAGCTTGTGACGCTGGCGATGAAGCGCGTTGACTTGCGCCAGCACAATGACGCTATTCTGGCGCCGTTGCGGGAAGCGGGCGTCACGCTGCTGCCCAATACCTCTGGCGCCAAAACGGCGGAGGAGGCTATCTTTGCCGCACAATTAGCGCGGGAAGCGCTAGGCACTCACTGGCTGAAACTGGAAATTCACCCTGACGCGCGCTGGTTGCTGCCGGATCCGATAGAAACACTGAAAGCCGCCGAGGCGCTGGTCAAACAGGGATTTGTGGTTCTCCCTTACTGCAGTGCCGACCCGGTGCTGTGTAAACGCCTTGAAGAGGTCGGCTGCGCCGCCGTGATGCCGCTCGGCGCGCCGATTGGTTCAAATCAGGGGCTGGAAACCCGCGCCATGCTGGAGATTATTATCCAGCAGTCAACCGTCCCGGTCGTCGTCGATGCGGGGATCGGTGTCCCCAGTCACGCCACACAGGCCCTGGAAATGGGCGCCGACGCCGTGCTGGTCAATACGGCGATTGCAGTGGCTGACGATCCGGTGATGATGGCGAAGGCCTTCCGTTTGGCTGTAGAAGCGGGCATTCTGGCGCGACAGGCCGTACCGGGAAGACGCAGTACACAGGCTCACCCCACCAGCCCGTTGACCGGTTTTCTGGAGACATCGGCATGAAAACGTTCACCGACCGCTGGCGCGAGTTGGACTGGGACGATATCCGTCTGCGCATCAACAGCAAAACGGCTGCCGATGTCGAACGGGCGCTGAACGCCACGCAACCGGATCGCGATGACATGATGGCGCTGCTCTCTCCTGCGGCAAGCGCGTACCTCGAGCCGCTGGCACAAAAAGCGCAACGCCTTACCCGCCAGCGGTTTGGTAATACGGTCAGTCTTTACGTTCCACTCTATCTTTCCAACCTTTGCGCCAATGACTGCACCTATTGCGGCTTTTCAATGAGCAATCGCATCAAGCGCAAGACACTGGATGACAAAGAGATTTCCCGTGAATGTGAAGCCATTCGCGCATTGGGATTTGAGCACCTGCTGCTGGTGACCGGGGAGCATCAGGCGAAAGTGGGCATGGACTACTTTCGCCGCCATCTGCCTGCCATCCGCCGCCAGTTCGCCTCTTTACAGATGGAAGTGCAACCACTGTCAGAAGCAGAGTACGCCGAGCTCAAAACCCTGGGGCTGGATGGCGTAATGGTCTATCAGGAAACCTACCATCAGACGATGTACGCACAGCACCATCTGAAAGGTAAAAAGCAGGACTTCTTCTGGCGACTGGAAACACCAGACAGGCTGGGTCGTGCGGGGATCGATAAAATCGGTCTGGGTTCGCTGATTGGTCTGTCTGACAGTTGGCGGGTAGATTGCTATATGGTGGCTGAGCATCTGCTCTGGATGCAGAAACAGTACTGGCAGAGCCGCTACTCAATCTCTTTCCCACGTCTGCGTCCGTGTACGGGAGGGATTGAGCCAGCGTCCATCATGGATGAACGTCAACTGGTACAAACCATCTGCGCGTTTCGCCTGCTTGCTCCTGAGATAGAACTGTCGCTCTCTACGCGTGAATCACCGTGGTTTCGCGATCACGTCATCCCCCTGGCGATTAACAATGTCAGCGCATTTTCGAAGACACAACCAGGCGGTTATGCTGACGAAAATCCTGAACTGGAGCAGTTTTCTCCGCACGACGCCCGGCGTCCTGAAGACGTTGCCGGGGCGCTGGCGGCGCAAGGATTACAGCCGGTCTGGAAAGACTGGGACAGTTTTTTGGGGCGAGCCTCGCAAGCGCGGTGAATCATATTGTAATCAGTTGAATAAGTTACGAGCCCATACGTAATGTAAAAAACGGGAGATGGTATTCAGACTCCCGTTTTTTTATGTTGTCGATGTCAGCAACGGAAGCTGACCAGGGCGGAATTTTTCTTCCTCATTTTCGCCCTGCTCCAAACCGCTGTGTAGCACAAAATTTTATTTACGACATAAGCAGAGATAATCTTATTTGTTTTTAAGATAAATCATCTTTAGCTATACCCTCACAGCTATAATTGCATACATTCTGTCCTGATGTACGGAACTCTGTTGTCGGCTTTACTCACCTTTTCAGGACTTACACCTTCAGGGATGACCCACAGCCCATGGCACGCCACAATAGACGACTTTCCTTCACGACCCCCATGCTGGTGAGCTTCGGGGGGATTTTGCTCAGTTTTATTCTGATCGCAATTTTCATCACCTTCACGCAGCGAAAAGATTTCCTGGAGGATTACCACAACATTAACCGCAATTTCACGCACAACCTTGCGGTTAACTATACGGAGTCGTTGCTACGCGAAAACGACTATATCCTCGCGCGCGCGGCGACCTTCTTTTCTCGTGACGACAAGTTAAATGAAACGGTGAATATCGACCCAGAGGAAGGCCTGAGGTTGCTAATGCAGTTACAGACGCTGATGCCAACCGTCTCTTCCATTTCGCTGGCGGATACTGAGGGCAACTACCTGCGAGCCCCGGAAGTGTTAACCGATGAAAATAGCAAAGCCTTTGATGCAAAAACGCGCCCCTGGTTTGTACACCAGGCAAAAGCCAGTACATTCAGCCACTATACAAATCCTCACATGGACTACTTCACCCATTACCCAACGGTGGCCATCTACAAGCCAGTCATTTCACCTGAAGGCAGACTGAAAGGCAGTATCGCGTTTCACCTTGATCTCACGTCAATGAGTTATACCCTGCGCCAGATGGTTGCCCCTGTTCAGGGAGAATTTTTTGTCGCTGACCGTGATGGGAAAGTTGTACTACATCCGGATACTGGCGCGTTATTTAAGCCGTATATCAGTGAAAAACTGATGGACAGGATGACCAGTGGCGAAGGGTATGTTTTCGATTCAACAAGTAATGTCTGGTACTACTACTATTCATTTACGAATCCAGACTGGTTTGTCGTTTACCGGGTGTCTGACACCATGCTGATGGATCTCACTCGTCACGAAACCAATATTGTGTCCTGGGGATTAGCGCTGGCAGCCATGATGGTCGTACTGTTTGGGCTTTATCTACGTCATACCTCCCGAACGGTATTGATGAACATCATCAACGCCATCAAGACCGGAGATGTTAATCGGGCACCCCGCCTGGAAGCCATGCTCAGTAAGGCCATCGAGTTAAATAAAGAACGTGAGATGGCCTATGTCCGCCAGGCGACAATTGACGCACTGACTGGCTGCAAAAACCGTCGTGCATTCGACAGTGACATTGCCGCGCTGATGAACGATCACCAACCCTTCACCCTGGCGCTGGTGGACATTGATAATTTTAAATCTATCAACGACACCTGGGGACATCTGAGCGGCGACATTGTTCTGCGTAACGTGGCGCGTGAAGGCATTCAGGTGATGCAGCCCCATTCTGTTTCCCTTTACCGTTATGGGGGTGAAGAATTTGCCGTTCTCTTTGCGGGTGAACATGCTAAGGAGGCTTTCACGTTGCTTGAACAATGGCGCACGATCATAGCGCAGAGAACCTGGCGCGAAGAGAATCTGACCGTCACCTTCAGCGCGGGTATGAAAGAGTGGAATATGGAATCGCTGGAGCAGTTAATCATCGGTGCCGATGAAGCGCTTTATCTCGCCAAACAGCAGGGAAAAAACCGTATCCTGCCAACGCCTCTTCTGTAAATATCCTAAAGCACCAGGCCCGCAGAGACGGGCCTTTTTGATGCTTCCAGTCTTACCGTAACCGGTTTCATTTTTTATGGCGTATCTTTGTGATGCTTTACACACATTCACTTTAAGACAGTTGTCCTCTCCCCTGTCAGGGACTAAAGATGAATGACCAGGGAAATTGTGAGAGCCAATTATGAAGAATATCGTTTTATGCTGTGCTGCCGGAATGTCCACCAGTATGTTGGTACAACGCATGCAAGACGCTGCGCAAAAAAAAGGCGTTGAGGTCAGTATCAAGGCTGTTCCTGTTGCTGAATTCAAAGAGAATATTGCTGCGGCGGATATTGTCCTGCTTGGTCCACAGGTGAAGTACGAGCAGGCGAAGCTTCAGGCGCTTGCCGACCCATTAGGGAAGAAAGTCGCAGTGATCGATATGATGGATTACGGCATGATGAAAGGCGATGTCGTGCTGGAGAAAGCCCTTAAGCTTATGGAGTAAGAACATGGAAGAGTTAGAAACTATCATCATGGAGTTACTGGTTAACGCCGGTACCGCGCGCAGCCAGGCGTTGACAGCACTACAACTGGCACGTAAAGGCGATTTTGCAGGTGCAGAGCAGGCGATGGAAGAGTCACGCGATTACGTTAAAGCGGCGCATAAAATCCAGACGCAGCTTATCGGTATTGACGAAGGCACGGGCAAATTACCGGTGAATCTCATCACCGTTCACTCCCAGGATCATCTGATGAACGCCATGGTGATTCAGGATCTGGCGGGGGATATGATTGAACTTTATCGTCGATTGCCGCCGGTAAATTAATACGCGTCGTGTTTTGCCGGATGGCGTCACAAGCGACTTATCCGGCCTACAAACGACATGCCTGAAGGCAAAAAAAAACCCGCCGAAGCGGGTTTTTTATTATGGCTTTCAACGATTAATCGTTGTCAGAACCACCCAGGCCTGCGTTCAGCAGCTCTGCCAGGCTGGCAGTCGCATCTTCAGCAGTCACCTGCGGTGCTGCAGGCAATTCGCCAGCGGCACGGCGGCGCATACGATCCTGGTGGTACGCATAACCGGTACCGGCCGGGATCAGACGACCCACGATGACGTTCTCTTTCAGACCGCGCAGTTCGTCGCGTTTGCCCGCTACTGCTGCTTCGGTCAGGACACGCGTGGTCTCCTGGAACGATGCTGCAGAGATGAAGGACTCGGTTGCCAGAGACGCTTTGGTGATACCCAGCAGGTCGCGGGAATATGTTGCCGCAACTTTGCCGTTCGCTTCCAGGTCGCGGTTAGCGATCTTGACGCGGGAGTATTCAACCTGCTCGCCTTCCAGGAAGTCGGAGCTACCTGCACTTTCGATGGTCGCTTTACGCAGCATCTGACGAACGATAACTTCAATGTGTTTATCGTTAATCTTAACGCCTTGCAGACGGTATACGTCCTGTACTTCGTTGGTGATGTAACGCGTTACCGCGTGTACGCCACGAAGACGCAGGATGTCATGCGGTGCTTCCGGACCGTCGGAAACCACATCACCACGTTCTACACGTTCACCTTCGAACACGTTGAGCTGACGCCATTTCGGAATCATCTCTTCGTACGGATCGCTACCGTCTAACGGCGTGATCACCAGACGACGCTTGCCTTTGGTTTCTTTACCGAAGGAAATGATACCGCTGATTTCCGCCAGAATTGCCGGCTCTTTCGGACGACGTGCTTCGAACAGGTCCGCAACGCGCGGCAGACCACCGGTGATGTCCTTGGTACCGCTGGATTCCTGAGGAATACGCGCCAGAGCGTCACCAGAACTGATCTGTACACCATCTTCCAGCTGAACAATCGCTTTACCCGGCAGGAAGTACTGAGCAGGCATATCGGTGCCTGGGATCAGAACATCGTTGCCCTGAGCATCAACAATTTTCAGTGCCGGACGCAGGTCTTTACCACCCGCAGTACGCTCTGCAGAATCCAGAACCACCAGAGAAGACAGACCGGTCAGCTCGTCGGTCTGACGAGTAATGGTCTGGCCGTCGATCATGTCAGTGAAGCGGACAAAACCACTCACTTCGGTGATAACCGGCATGGTGTGCGGATCCCAGTTTGCAACGGTTTCGCCGCCAGCAACCTGTTCGCCATCACCTTTCGCCATAACGGAGCCGTAAGGCACTTTATAGCTTTCTTTGGTACGACCGAATTCGTCGATCAGTTTCAGTTCGGTGTTACGGGAGGTGATAACCAGTTTACCGCTGGAGTTCACAACCGACTTCGCATTGCTCAGACGGATGCTACCTTTATTTTTCACCTGGATGCTGGATTCAGCAGCCGCACGAGATGCCGCACCACCGATGTGGAACGTACGCATCGTCAGCTGTGTACCCGGCTCACCGATGGACTGTGCCGCGATAACGCCGATGGCTTCACCTTTGTTGATGATGTGGCCACGCGCCAGGTCACGACCATAGCAGTGCGCACATACACCAAAGTCGGTGTCACAAGATACAACAGAACGTACCTTGACGGAGTCAACGGAGTTCGCTTCCAGCAGGTCACACCACTGTTCGTGCAGCAGCGTATTGCGAGGAACCAGAATGTCCGCCGTACCCGGCTTCAGAACGTCTTCTGCAGTCACACGACCCAGAACGCGATCGCGCAGCGGCTCTTTAACATCACCACCCTCGATAACCGGGGTCATGGTGATACCTTCGAGAGTGCCGCAATCGTCTTCGGTTACGACCAGATCCTGTGCAACGTCAACCAGACGACGCGTCAGATAACCGGAGTTCGCCGTTTTCAGTGCGGTATCCGCCAGACCTTTACGCGCACCGTGCGTCGAGATGAAGTACTGGAGTACGTTCAGACCTTCACGGAAGTTCGCGGTGATTGGCGTTTCGATGATGGAGCCATCTGGCTTCGCCATCAGACCACGCATACCTGCCAACTGACGTATCTGTGCTGCAGAACCACGCGCACCGGAGTCGGCCATCATGTAGATGCTGTTGAAAGACACCTGCTGCTCTTCTACGCCGTCACGGTTAATAACGGTTTCAGTTTGCAGGTTGTCCATCATCGCTTTGGATACACGATCGTTCGCCGCAGCCCAGATATCGATAACTTTGTTATAGCGTTCGCCCGCGGTGACCAGACCAGACTGGAACTGCTCCTGGATCTCAGCAACTTCAGCTTCCGCTTCAGAGATGATCTCGTGTTTCTTCTCTGGGATGACCATGTCATCAATACCAACAGATGCACCTGAACGCGCTGCATAAGCAAAGCCGGTGTACATCGTCTGGTCAGCGAAGATAACGGTCGGCTTCAGACCCAGAATGCGGTAACAGGTGTTCAGCATTTTGGAGATTGCTTTCTTGCCCAGCGCCTGGTTGACGATGGAGAAAGGCAGACCTTTCGGTACGATCATCCACAGAATGGCACGGCCAACGGTCGTGTCTTTCAGGCTGGTTTTCGCAACGAGTTCGCCGTTTTCATCTTTTTCGTATTCAGTGATACGCACTTTAACGCGCGCATGCAGAGAGGCCAGGCCAGCGCGATAAATACGCTCAGCTTCTTTCGGGCCAGTCAGCACCATGCCTTCGCCTTTGGCGTTAACACAGTCACGGGTCATGTAGTACAGACCCAATACAACGTCCTGAGACGGAACGATGATAGGTTCGCCGTTCGCCGGAGACAGGATGTTGTTGGTAGACATCATCAGCGCACGCGCTTCAAGCTGGGCTTCCAGCGTCAGCGGTACGTGAACAGCCATCTGGTCACCATCGAAGTCGGCGTTGTATGCCGCACAAACCAGCGGGTGCAGCTGGATAGCTTTACCTTCGATCAGTACCGGTTCAAATGCCTGGATACCCAGACGGTGCAGTGTTGGTGCACGGTTCAGCAGTACCGGGTGTTCGCGGATAACTTCGTCCAGGATATCCCAAACGACAGCTTCTTCACGCTCAACCATTTTCTTAGCGGCTTTGATGGTGGTGGCGAGGCCACGCAGTTCCAGCTTGCCGTAGATGAACGGTTTGAACAGCTCCAGTGCCATTTTCTTCGGCAGACCGCACTGATGCAGACGCAGGTATGGACCTACGGTGATTACAGAACGACCAGAGTAGTCAACACGCTTACCGAGCAGGTTCTGACGGAAACGACCCTGCTTACCTTTGATCATGTCGGCCAAAGATTTCAGAGGACGCTTGTTAGAACCGGTGATCGCACGACCGCGACGACCGTTATCCAGCAGGGCGTCAACCGCTTCCTGCAGCATACGTTTTTCGTTACGTACGATGATGTCCGGCGCAGCCAGATCCAACAGACGTTTCAGACGGTTGTTACGGTTGATAACGCGACGATACAGATCGTTCAGATCCGACGTTGCGAAACGACCACCATCCAGCGGAACCAGCGGACGCAGATCTGGCGGCAGAACCGGCAGAACGGTCAGGATCATCCACTCTGGTTTGTTACCAGACTGAACGAACGCTTCCAGCAGTTTGATACGCTTGGTCAGCTTCTTACGCTTGGTTTCAGAGTTGGTTTCGTTCAGCTCTTCGCGCAGAGTTTCACACTCTTGCTCCAGATCCATGCTCTTCAGCAGGGCCTGAATAGCTTCCGCACCCATCTTCGCATCGAATTCGTCACCGAACTCTTCCAGCGCATCCAGATACTGTTCTTCAGTCAGGATCTGCTGGCGTTCCAGATTGGTCATACCGCCTTCGATAACCACATAGGATTCGAAGTACAGTACGCGTTCGATATCGCGCAGCGGCATATCGAGCAGCAGGCCGATACGGGACGGCAGAGATTTCAGGAACCAGATGTGCGCAGTCGGAGACGCCAGCTCGATGTGGCCCATACGCTCACGGCGTACTTTAGTCTGGGTCACTTCAACGCCGCACTTCTCACAGATCACACCACGGTGTTTCAGGCGCTTGTACTTACCGCACAGGCACTCGTAGTCTTTTACTGGCCCAAAGATACGGGCGCAGAAAAGGCCGTCACGCTCAGGCTTGAACGTACGGTAGTTAATGGTTTCCGGCTTCTTAACTTCACCAAAAGACCATGAACGGATCATGTCTGGCGAGGCCAGAGCAATTTTGATCGCATCAAACTCTTCGGTTTTAGTCTGCGCTTTCAGAAACTTTAATAAATCTTTCACGGATTTGCTCCCGTCGGAGTTAGCACAATCTGGTGCTGGCTGTTACGCCAGCACCAGTGACCTGTTTGAGCGAGAGTTACTCGTCTTCCAGCTCGATGTTGATACCCAGCGAACGAATCTCTTTCAACAGTACGTTGAAGGATTCTGGCATGCCCGGCTCCATCTGATGGTTACCGTCTACGATGTTTTTATACATCTTAGTACGGCCGTTCACGTCATCAGACTTAACGGTGAGCATTTCCTGCAGGGTGTATGCCGCGCCATATGCTTCCAGCGCCCACACTTCCATCTCCCCGAAGCGCTGACCACCGAACTGCGCCTTACCACCCAGCGGCTGCTGAGTAACCAGGCTGTAAGAACCGGTAGAACGCGCATGCATCTTGTCATCAACCAGGTGGTTCAGTTTCAGCATGTACATGTAGCCAACGGTAACCTGGCGCTCGAATTGCTCACCGGTACGACCGTCGAACAGTGTGATCTGACCGGAAGTCGGCAGGCCACCCAGCTGTAACAGTTCCTTGATTTCAGACTCTTTCGCACCGTCGAAGACCGGCGTTGCGATCGGCATACCTTTTTTCAGGTTTTCAGCCAGACGCAGAACTTCATCATCGGTGAAGGTGTTCAGGTCAACTTTCTGACGAACGTCAGAGCCCAGATCGTACGCACGCTGGATGAACTCGCGCAGTTTCGCGACTTCTTGCTGCTGTTTCAGCATGGCGTTGATCTTATCGCCGATACCTTTCGCAGCCATACCCAGGTGGGTTTCCAGAATCTGACCGATGTTCATACGAGACGGTACGCCCAGCGGGTTCAGTACGATGTCTACCGGCGTGCCGTTTTCATCGTAAGGCATATCTTCGATCGGGTTGATCTTAGAAATAACACCCTTGTTACCGTGACGACCTGCCATCTTATCACCAGGCTGGATCCGACGTTTAACCGCCAGATAAACCTTAACAATCTTCAGCACGCCCGGTGCCAGATCGTCGCCCTGAGTGATTTTGCGGCGTTTCGCTTCGAGTTTCTTCTCGAACTCGTGCTTCAGTTCGTCGTACTGTTCAGCCAGCTGTTCCAGCTGATTCTGTTTCTCTTCGTCGGTCAGGCCGAGTTCCAGCCAGCGATCGCGAGGCAGTTTGTCGAGCTTCTCAGCTTCAACGCCACCGGCAACCAGTACCGCGTAGATACGGCTAAACAGTCCAGCTTCGAGGATCTGCAGTTCTTCAGACAGGTCTTTCTTCGCCTGCTTCAGCTGCATCTCTTCGATTTCCAGCGCACGTTTGTCTTTTTCTACGCCATCGCGAGTAAAGACCTGAACGTCGATGATCGTACCGGAAACACCGTTTGGTACGCGCAGAGAAGAGTCTTTAACGTCAGACGCTTTCTCACCGAAGATTGCACGCAGCAGTTTCTCTTCCGGGGTCAGCTGAGTTTCGCCTTTCGGCGTTACTTTACCGACCAGAATGTCACCACCGGTCACTTCTGCGCCGATATAAACGATACCGGATTCATCCAGTTTGGAGAGCGCAGCTTCACCCACGTTCGGGATGTCAGCGGTGATCTCTTCTGGCCCCAGCTTGGTGTCACGGGACACACATGCCAGTTCCTGAATGTGGATAGTGGTGAAACGGTCTTCCTGAACAACACGCTCGGAAACTAGGATGGAGTCTTCGAAGTTGTAACCGTTCCATGGCATGAACGCCACGCGCATGTTCTGACCGAGCGCCAGTTCACCGAGGTCAGTGGACGGGCCATCTGCCAGCACATCACCACGTTCAACCGGCTCACCCAGAGACACACACGGCATCTGGTTGATACAGGTGTTCTGGTTAGAACGGGTGTATTTGGTCAGGTTATAGATGTCGATACCTGCTTCGCCCGGGTACATCTCGTCTTCGTTAACTTTGATAACGATACGGGAAGCATCCACGTACTGAACGGTACCGCCACGTTTAGCCACCGCAGTTACACCGGAGTCAACGGCAACAGCACGTTCCATACCGGTACCAACCAGCGGCTTATCAGCGCGCAGAGTCGGAACCGCCTGACGTTGCATGTTCGCACCCATCAATGCACGGTTGGCGTCATCGTGTTCCAGGAACGGGATCAGGGACGCACCGACGGATACCACCTGTTGGGTGGATACGTCCATGTAGTCAACCTGGTCGCGGCTGAACAAGCTGGATTCGCCTTTGCTACGGCAGGTAACCAGATCTTCTACAAAGTGCCCTTCGTCATCCAGGTTGGAGTTCGCCTGAGCGATAACGAAGTTGCCTTCTTCAATAGCAGACAGGTAATGAATTTCGTCAGTCACCACGCCATCAACAACACGACGGTACGGCGTCTCAAGGAAGCCATATTCGTTAGTCTGTGCGTACACGGACAGGGAGTTGATCAGACCGATGTTCGGACCTTCAGGCGTTTCGATTGGACATACACGACCGTAGTGAGTCGGGTGTACGTCTCGAACTTCAAAGCCTGCGCGTTCACGGGTCAGACCGCCTGGGCCGAGTGCAGAGATACGACGTTTGTGCGTAATCTCAGACAGCGGGTTGTTCTGGTCCATAAACTGAGACAGCTGGCTGGAACCGAAGAACTCTTTCACTGCTGCAGAAATCGGTTTGGCGTTGATCATATCCTGAGGCATCAGGGTATCCAGATCGCCCAGAGACAGACGCTCTTTCACCGCACGCTCTACACGTACCAGGCCAACGCGGAACTGGTTTTCCGCCATTTCGCCTACGGAACGGATACGACGGTTGCCGAGGTGGTCGATATCATCGACTTCGCCTTTACCGTTACGGATATCGATGAGCTTCTTCATCACTTCAATGATGTCGTCTTTGCTCAGGATACCGGAACCTTCGATTTCGTCGCGCAGCAGAGAACGGTTGAACTTCATACGACCAACCGCAGACAGGTCATAGCGGTCTTCGGAGAAGAACAGGTTCTCAAACAGGCTTTCAGCCGCTTCACGTGTCGGCGGTTCACCCGGGCGCATCATGCGGTAGATTTCTACCAGCGCGCTCAGACGATCGTTGGTTGGGTCGACGCGTACAGTCTCAGAGATGTACGGACCGTGGTCCAGATCGTTGGTGAACAGCGTTTCGATACGTTTGTGGCCAGACTGGCTCAGCTTAGCCAGCAGATCCAGGCTCAGCTCCATGTTCGCTGCGCAGATCAGCTCGCCAGTAGATTCGTCAACGTAGTCTTTAGAGGCTACTTTGCCAGCAATGTATTCAACCGGAACTTCGATATGTTTGATATCGTCTTTTTCCAGTTGGCGAATGTGGCGCGCAGTAATGCGACGGCCTTTTTCGACGTACACTTTGCCGTTAGCTTCGATGTCAAAAGATGCGGTTTCACCACGCAGGCGTTCCGGCACCAGTTCCATCTGCAGCTTGTTGTCGCGAATTTCGAAAACAACTTTCTCAAAGAACAGGTCAAGGATCTGCTCAGTGGTGTAGTTCAGCGCACGCAGAATAATGGTCGCAGGCAGTTTGCGGCGACGGTCAATACGTACGAACAGGTTGTCCTTCGGATCGAATTCGAAGTCCAGCCAGGAACCACGGTAAGGGATGATACGCGCGTTATACAGTACTTTACCCGAAGAGTGGGTTTTACCTTTGTCGGAGTCAAAGAAGACGCCCGGACTACGGTGCAACTGAGAAACGATAACACGCTCAGTACCGTTGATGACAAAGGTACCGTTGTCAGTCATGAGCGGAATTTCGCCCATGTAGACTTCTTGTTCTTTAATGTCTTTTACGGTGCCTTCCGGCGCTTCGCGCTCGTAGATCACCAGACGCAGTTTGACGCGCAGCGGTGCGGAATAGGTCACGCCACGGATCTGACATTCCTGAACGTCAAACACCGGTTCGCCAAGGCGGTAGCTGACGTATTGCAGCTCGGAATTACCGCTGTAGCTCTGAATCGGGAACACGGAACGGAAGGCTGCTTCCAGACCGTACTGCCCTTCAGGATCTTGCTCGATAAACTTCTGAAACGAGTCAAGCTGGATAGAAAGGAGATAAGGTATGTCCAGAACTTGTGGACGTTTACCAAAATCCTTACGAATACGTTTTTTCTCGGTATAGGAGTAAACCATAGGGTTCCTCAGCTCGCTGACAAGTCGACCCATCTGTCCGACGAAGGGACAGTTTGTGCAACACTATTTTGTTGATCGGAAAATTGATTACTTTCCGCAATGCCTGTTGCTATCACGCTTAAACCATTTCGTTGCGATTTACACAGAGCGAGCACCCTGTCGCAGTATATTAAGTCGTCGATAGAAACAAACATTGAAAGGCACAACAGTAGTCAAACAGTGTGAAATGCTACTGGCGCCTTACAGCGCAAAAAGGCTGGTGACTAAAAAGTCACCAGCCATCAGCCTAATTTCTTAGGCTGCAACCAGAAAAGTTGGCTTATTTAACTTCAACTTCAGCGCCAGCTTCTTCCAGAGATTTTTTCAGTGCTTCTGCGTCATCTTTGCTCACGCCTTCTTTCAGAGCGGCTGGAGCAGATTCTACCAGGTCTTTAGCTTCTTTCAGACCCAGGCCAGTTGCGCTACGTACTGCTTTGATAACAGCAACTTTGTTAGCGCCAGCAGCTTTCAGAATTACGTCGAATTCAGTTTTTTCTTCAGCAACTTCAGCCGGGCCAGCAGCTACAGCTACAGCAGCAGCAGCGGAAACACCGAATTTTTCTTCCATTGCAGAAATCAGTTCTACAACGTCCATTACGGACATAGCGGATACTGCTTCAATGATTTGATCTTTAGTGATAGACATTTAAATTGTTCCTGAAAATCAGAATAAGTTTATACGTAAGCAGATGCTTGATAAAGATAACTGCGATTAAGCAGCTTCTTTCGCATCGCGAACAGCAGCCAGAGTGCGAACCAGTTTGCCAGCCGAAGCTTCTTTCATGGTTGCCATCAGGCGTGCAATTGCTTCTTCGTAGGTCGGCAGAGTTGCCAGGCGATCGATTTGCGATGCCGGGATCAATTCACCTTCAAAGGCTGCGGCTTTGACCTCAAATTTTGCATTCGCTTTCGCGAAATCTTTGAACAGACGAGCAGCAGCGCCCGGGTGTTCCATAGAATATGCAATCAGGGTCGGACCAACGAACGCGTCTTTCAGGCACTCAAACTGAGTACCTTCAACAACACGGCGCAGCAGGGTGTTACGAACAACACGCATGTATACGCCGGCTTCGCGACCTGCTTTACGCAGTTCAGTCATTTTGTCTACAGTTACGCCACGGGAATCCGCAACTACTGCAGACAGCGCGCCTTTGGCTACTTCGCTGACTTCAGCAACAATCGCTTGTTTGTCTTGAAGATTTAAAGCCATTAGCTTTGCTCCTGGATGTTTGCCGGAACTCATGTTCCGGAACTCACTTCACTCTTCCCAACGGACAGAGCGTCTAAATACGGTGAGCAGAAACAAGCCAGAGTATCAGAAATAATCTTAGCGTTCTGTCACCGTCTACGCAGGGCATTAAGCTTCTTACGAAACACCTGCGGTCTTCGACGGAGGCCTGGATTAGGCCAGGCTCCAACGAACAAATCTTGTCTATGACTTCGTCCTTCGAACCGCTGCTGCGTTAGCTGCTCTCGCTCACACCAGTCACATAGTTAACTATGCTCCCGGGATTCACTCGCTTGCTACCTTGCCGCAATTCAAATGACTCGCATAGAGTCTGTATATTTCAACAGAATCGTGGGGGTAGAATTGTAGACAAATCCACCGCCCACGTAAAGCTAATCTTAGTTCGCAGAAGCGCTCAGACCAGCTTGATCAACGGCAACGCCAGCACCCATGGTGGTGGAGAGGCTAACTTTCTTGATGTACACGCCTTTCGCCTGAGTCGGTTTTGCTTTTTTCAGCGCAACCAGCAGAGATTCCAGGTTTTCTTTCAGTTTGTCAGCGTCAAAATCCACTTTACCGATGGTGGTGTGGATGATGCCGTTTTTGTCGTTACGGTAACGAACCTGACCCGCTTTAGCGTTCTTAACAGCTTCAGCAACGTTAGGAGTTACAGTACCAACTTTCGGGTTTGGCATCAGGCCGCGCGGACCCAGAACCTGGCCCAGCTGGCCAACAACGCGCATTGCATCCGGGGAAGCAATAACAACGTCAAAGTTCATTTCGCCTTTCTTGATCTGGTCAGCCAGATCTTCCATACCTACCAGTTCAGCACCTGCAGCTTTAGCAGCTTCAGCGTTTGCACCCTGGGTAAATACGGCTACGCGAACGGAACGGCCAGTACCGTGCGGCAGTACAGTTGCACCACGTACGTTCTGGTCAGATTTACGAGCATCGATGCCGAGGTTAACGGCAACGTCCACGCTTTCTACGAATTTAGCAGTGGCCAGCTCTTTCAGCAGAGCAATAGCTTCGTTGATGTCATACTGTTTAGTTGCATCAACTTTGTCACGGATCACGCGCATACGCTTGGTCAGTTTAGCCATTTCTTAATCCTCCACTACCAGGCCCATGGAACGTGCAGTACCTTCAATGGAGCGAGTCATCGCTTCAATGTCGGAACCAGTCATGTCGGCAGCTTTGGTCTGCGCGATTTCCTGCAACTGAGCGCGGGAAATTTTACCCACTTTGTCTTTGTTCGGCTTGCCGGAACCAGACTTGATACCAGCCGCTTTCTTCAGCAGTACTGCTGCCGGAGGCGTTTTGGTAACGAAAGTGAAAGAACGGTCAGCGTAAACGGTAATAACAACCGGGATCGGCAGACCTTTTTCCATGGAATCAGTTTTTGCGTTGAACGCTTTACAGAATTCCATGATGTTCACGCCTTGTTGACCCAGTGCTGGACCTACCGGCGGACTCGGGTTAGCCATACCAGCTGCAACCTGCAGCTTGACATAGGCTTGTACTTTCTTAGCCATTCTAAATTCCTCTGGTTGGGTTATAGCGCCTCAAAGAGGCTCCCCGTGATAAAATTCGTTTTACGGATGGAATCCATAAAAACAAAAGGCGCGAAATTGTATTCCAATCTCGCGCCTTGTGCAACGATTAAATCGCCGCTTTTTTGATCGACGTGTTACGCTTTTTCAACCTGAGCAAAATCCAGTTCTACCGGGGTCGCACGACCGAAGATAGAAACAGAAACTTTCAGGCGGGACTTCTCGTAGTCGACTTCTTCAACCACGCCATTAAAGTCAGCAAACGGACCATCGCTAACACGAACCATCTCACCCGGTTCAAACAGCGTTTTCGGACGCGGCTTATCACCCACCTGCTGCAGGCGGTTCATAATCGCATCAACTTCTTTATCGCTGATTGGCGCCGGACGGTCGGAAGTACCACCGATGAAGCCCATCACACGCGGTACGCTGCGCACCAGGTGCCAGCTTGCGTCGTTCATCACCATCTGGACCAGTACGTAGCCCGGGAAGAATTTGCGTTCGCTTTTGCGACGCTGGCCACCACGGATTTCGACCACTTCTTCGGTCGGCACCATGACTTCACCAAACAACTCTTCCATATTGTGTAATTTGATATGCTCACGCAGCGACGTCGCTACGCGGCCTTCAAAACCGGAAAACGCCTGAACGACGTACCAGCGCTTTTTAGGAGCTTCAGACATCTCAGAACCTCAGGCCAGTGATAAAGGATACCAGGCGGACCAGAATACCATCCAGTCCCCACAGGATTAGTGACATTACTGCAGTAACTGCAGCCACAATCAGTGTGGTGTGCAATGTTTCCTGGCGAGTCGGCCAAATGACCTTACGGACTTCAGTACGCGCTTCACGGGCAAAAGCAACCGTCGCTTTACCTTTTGTCGTCAACAGCGCAACACCACCCGCTGCCGCAATCAGAATCACTACGGCCAGCGCGCGCAGCGGCAGCATCATGTCACGATAGAGGTAGTTGCCAACGATAGCCACAAGCAATAATAGGGCTACAGCCACCCACTTCATCGCTTCCAGGCCACGCCCGCTTCCTTGAGCTTCGGTATTCGCACTCATAAACCAACCTGTCAGAAGTATTCTACAAACATTTTCACCCCGCGTAAGCGAGGCAATCCAAACCGAAATGCTCTGATGAGTTTCGGACTAAACGCCCTCTTCAGAGCCTGTCTCAGCAATGATTATGACAAAAAAAATCACTGATGAGCCAGGTTCTGGTTCGAAAGCGTGCAAAAAGGGCATCAAATGATGCCCTTTTATTGCGCATTGCGTCAAATGTTATCAGCGATTAAGCGATAACTTTAGCAACAACGCCCGCGCCTACAGTACGGCCGCCTTCACGGATTGCGAAACGCAGACCGTCGTCCATCGCGATCGGGTGGATCAGGGTAACAACCATTTTGATGTTGTCGCCCGGCATTACCATCTCTACGCCTTCCGGCAGTTCGATGGTGCCAGTCACGTCAGTAGTACGGAAGTAGAACTGCGGACGGTAGCCTTTGAAGAACGGAGTATGACGGCCGCCTTCGTCTTTGGACAGGATATAAACTTCAGATTCGAACTGGGTGTGCGGCTTGATGGTGCCCGGCTTAGCCAGTACCTGACCACGTTCGATTTCTTCACGTTTGATACCACGCAGCAGAACACCAACGTTCTCACCAGCACGGCCTTCGTCCAGCAGTTTGCGGAACATTTCAACGCCAGTACAGGTAGACTTAGCAGTCTCTTTGATACCAACGATTTCAACTTCTTCGCCAACTTTAACGATACCGCGCTCTACACGACCGGTAACAACAGTACCACGGCCAGAGATGGAGAATACGTCTTCGATAGGCAGCAGGAACGGCTTGTCAATCGCACGCTCTGGTTCTGGGATGTAAGAATCCAGGAAGCCAGCCAGTTCGATGATTTTCGCTTCCCACTCTGCTTCGCCTTCCAGCGCTTTCAGAGCAGAACCACGAACGATCGGAGTGTCGTCGCCCGGGAAATCGTACTGAGACAGAAGTTCACGAACTTCCATTTCTACCAGTTCCAGCAGCTCTTCGTCATCAACCATGTCGCATTTGTTCAGGAACACGATGATGTACGGAACGCCTACCTGACGACCCAGCAGGATGTGCTCACGAGTCTGCGGCATCGGGCCGTCAGTCGCAGCAACAACCAGGATCGCGCCGTCCATCTGCGCAGCACCGGTGATCATGTTTTTAACATAGTCGGCGTGGCCCGGGCAGTCTACGTGCGCGTAGTGGCGAGTCGGGGTGTCATATTCAACGTGAGACGTGTTGATGGTGATACCACGAGCTTTTTCTTCCGGCGCGTTATCGATCTGGTCGAATGCGCGAGCAGCACCGCCGTAGGTTTTAGCCAGTACGGTAGTGATGGCAGCGGTCAGCGTTGTTTTACCATGGTCAACGTGGCCGATAGTACCGACGTTAACGTGCGGTTTTGTACGTTCAAACTTTTCTTTAGACATCGATTGTCCCTCTAAGACACGGATAAATCGGTGATATCACCACATCAACCAGGCGATATGCCTGAACTGTTGAATGTTTTTAACGGTAAACAGAGAGAAACGGGAAGGAGAAGTGAAGTGGTGCTGATACCCAGAGTCGAACTGGGGACCTCACCCTTACCAAGGGTGCGCTCTACCAACTGAGCCATATCAGCACGTCTTGGAGCGGGCAGCGGGAATCGAACCCGCATCATCAGCTTGGAAGGCTGAGGTAATAGCCATTATACGATGCCCGCATCCTGAAACTCGGCTACCCAGTTCTTTCTGTAACAAAAAAGAGATTGCTCTCTTTTTATGTTTTGAGCTGATTGATTTTTTAATCAACTCAGGCGGCGAAAACGCTGCCAGAAAGTGGTGGTGGGGGAAGGATTCGAACCTTCGAAGTCTGTGACGGCAGATTTACAGTCTGCTCCCTTTGGCCGCTCGGGAACCCCACCGGACTTGATGGTGCCGACTACCGGAATCGAACTGGTGACCTACTGATTACAAGTCAGTTGCTCTACCTACTGAGCTAAGTCGGCATCAAGTAGCGCGCATTTTATGGAGACATTCGCACTCATGCAACTAAAAAATTGCATAAAATGTTCTTTCGCTCACATTTTGCACTATGAGATCGATAAATAGTCGATTCCCATTCCAGCCTGTGCATTTTTTCAGCTTTAACCCCCTTTATCGCAGCGATTCAGGAACACTAATGAAGAGAACTCACCTCTTATGCATAAGGTATATCCGCCACATCGTCCCCCAGCTAAAGTTTCTCATGAGATATTTTTTCTTATTATTCCCTCCCATCTGGTGTTACCCTCCTGCCTATTGTCCAAATTAACTGAAATGTGACGTGCCATTGCATGCCGGGGATGATTCGCCTTTTTATCATCGACCTGATAGAGCAATGACAGTCAGAAACATGCTTATGAGTATAAAAGAGCAAACGTTAATGACGCCTTACCTACAGTTTGATCGCAACCAATGGGCTGCACTCCGCGATTCCGTGCCAATGACGTTGGCAGAGGATGAGGTTGCGCGACTCAAAGGTATTAATGAAGATTTGTCGCTGGAAGAAGTTGCCGAGATCTATTTACCCCTTTCGCGCCTGCTTAATTTTTACATCAGTTCAAACCTGCGTCGCCAGGCGGTTCTGGAGCAATTTTTAGGGACTAACGGTCAGCGCATTCCCTACATCATTAGCATTGCGGGTAGCGTTGCGGTCGGTAAAAGCACCACTGCGCGTGTCCTGCAAGCACTACTGAGCCGTTGGCCCGAGCACCGTCGCGTTGAATTGATTACGACAGATGGTTTCCTGTATCCCAATCAGGTCTTAAAAGATCGCGGCTTGATGAAGAAGAAAGGATTCCCTGAGTCTTATGATATGCGTCGCCTGGTGCAATTCGTTTCAGATCTCAAATCAGGCGTGCCAAACGTCACGGCCCCGGTCTACTCACATTTAATTTATGATGTGATCCCGGATGGGGATAAAACGGTTGCACAGCCTGATATATTGATTCTTGAAGGATTAAATGTATTGCAAAGCGGAATGGACTATCCGCACGATCCGCATCATGTATTTGTTTCTGATTTTGTCGACTTCTCTATCTATGTCGACGCACCCGAAGAATTACTTCAAACGTGGTATATCAACCGCTTCCTTAAGTTCCGCGAAGGGGCGTTTACCGATCCAGATTCCTATTTCCATAACTATGCAAAATTATCTAAAGATGAAGCTATCAATACAGCGACATCGCTATGGAAAGAGATCAACTGGTTGAATCTAAAACAAAATATTTTGCCAACTCGTGAACGTGCCAGCCTCATCATGACGAAGAGTGCCAATCACGCCGTCGAACAAGTGCGACTGAGAAAATAACGTAACGGGGGAGCCATAGCTCCCCCTTGTTATTATTCTGCGCTTCTCAGCGATATTTCCCCGCCCATCCAGGATTTAATCTCACCATCCTGTTCAAGCAGTAATGCTCCCTGAGTATCTATTCCTCGAGAAATACCAAATATTTCTTTATCACCGATGATCAGTTTCACAGGCCGATGAATAAAGTTATCCAGTTGTTCCCAGCGGGACAGATAAGGGGCTAATCCTTCTTGTTCAAATAATTCCAGCGCGGCGCGAAGCTCTCTAATAAGTCGTGCAGCCAGTGTATTGCGATCAAGGGTAATACCGGCTTCCTGAAGGTTAATCCATCCCTGATTCACTATCCCTTCTTCTACACGGCGCATCGCCATATTGATCCCTGCACCGATGACAATTTGCGCAGCATCGCCCGTTTTTCCTGTTAACTCGACAAGGATACCGGCCAGTTTCCGATCCTGAAGGTAAAGGTCGTTAGGCCATTTCACCCGTACTTTATCAGCACCCAGATCACGCAGCACTTCTGCCATGACAATACCGATGACCAGACTCAGACCAATCGCCGCTGCCGGGCCTTGTTCCAGACGCCAGAACATAGAGAGGTACAGATTGGCGCCAAACGGTGAAAACCATTTGCGCCCGCGTCGGCCACGGCCTGCCTGCTGGTATTCTGCCACACAGGCATCACCAGAATTCAACTGCCCGATACGATCCAATAAGTACTGATTCGTAGAATCTATAACGGGAAGTACGGAAACAGTGCCACCATCCAGTTGGCTAAGAATGCGCGAAGCATCCAGTAACTGTATCGGCTCCGGTAAGCTGTATCCTTTGCCTGGAACGGTAAACACATCGACACCCCAGTCGCGTAACGTCTGGATATGCTTGTTAATTGCCGCGCGACTCATTCCTAGCTTTTCACCCAGTTGTTCACCGGAATGAAACTCACCATCGGCCAATAAAGAAATGAGCGTCAGGGGAACGGTATTATCCTTCATGCGATGACCTCCACAGCGTTTATCTCACCTGTAGATCCAATGAAGCGAACCTCTGGCTCCAGCCAGACATTAAATTTTTCACCCACTTTTTCACGCACAAAGTGTGCAAGCTGCACAACGTCTTCACTTGTCGCATTTTCAGCATTGATCAGCACCAGTGCCTGCTGGCGGTGTACAGCAGCACCACCAATACCCACGCCTTTCAATTGACACTGGTCGATGAGCCAGCCTGCAGCCAGTTTCACCGAACCATCCACTTGCGGATAATGTGGCGCGCCGGGGAATGTTGACAGCAGCGTCTGTGCAATATCAGCGGCGACAACCGGGTTTTTAAAGAAGCTACCTGCATTACCGTTCACTTTCGGATCGGGTAGCTTTGTTGTACGCATATGGCAGACAGAATCAAAAACGTGCAGAGGTGTGACCGTTGCAGGATCCAGACGCGCGAGATCTCCGTAAGTCAGTACGGGCTGCCAATGTTTAGGCAAGCGCAGGCCAACAGCGACAATCACAAAGCGATCCTGATATTCATGTTTGAAAATACTGTCACGGTAACCAAAACGGCATTCTTCAGCACTTATGCGCAGATGTTTGCCTGTCGACAATTCAACGCAGTCAACGTATTCGCAGACACGTTGTAGCTCTACGCCATAAGCGCCGATATTCTGGATAGGGGATGAACCAACACAGCCAGGAATTAGCGCCAGATTTTCCAGACCCGGCATTCCCTGCTCAAGAGAGTACTGCACCAGATGATGCCAGTTTTCACCCGCACCGACATGCAAGTGCCACGCATCCGTTTTTTCCGTCACTGCAATTCCCTTGATACGGTTAATGATCACCGTCCCCCGGAAAGGTTCAAGGAAGAGCACATTACTCCCCTCACCCAGTATCAGTACCGGATGACCAAGTGAGTTTGCTAATTGCCAGGCGTTCAGTACTTGTTGTTCATTTTCAGCACAAACAATTGCGTTGGCAGATTGTTCAATACCGAAGGTATTCCAGGGTTTAAGGGAGTGATTCATAGACGCTTTCCTGATGCAAAATCGCGCTTAGTTTACAGCATAAGCAGCAGTATGGCTTGTGGTTATGGCGAGGGGGGGATAAGAGGATATATACGAAACGCAAAAAGGCCATCCTTTCGGATGGCCTCTTGCTTAATTTGATGCCTGGCAGTTGTATGACGGGCTTTCCTGCCCGTCACCCTCCGGGCCGTTGCTGCGCAACGTTCAAAATCGTTCCCGACTCCATAGTACTCGTATCATCCTGATACTCGCCCCTGCGGGGCCGCCGTCAACGGCGTTCAAAATCGTTCCCGACGATTTTGTCCTGCTCTCACCGTAGTGAACTGTCTGGCTACAGGTAAAGCAAAAAGGCCATCCTTTCGGATGGCCTCTTGCTTAATTTGATGCCTGGCAGTTCCCTACTCTCGCATGGGGAGACCCCACACTACCATCGGCGCTACGGCGTTTCACTTCTGAGTTCGGCATGGGGTCAGGTGGGACCACCGCGCTACAGCCGCCAGGCAAATTCTGTTTATTAACTCGCTTCTCTGCGCGTTAATTTAATCTGTATCAAGCTGATATTGATGTCTTTCTTCCACCAAAACACCTTTGGCGTTGTAAGGTTAAGCCTCACGGTTCATTAGTATCGGTTAGCTCAATGTATCGCTACACTTACACACCCGACCTATCAACGTCGTAGTCTTCAACGTTCCTTCAGGAGACTTATAGTCTCAGGGAGAACTCATCTCGGGGCAAGTTTCGTGCTTAGATGCTTTCAGCACTTATCTCTTCCGCATTTAGCTACCGGGCAATGCCATTGGCATGACAACCCGAACACCAGTGATGCGTCCACTCCGGTCCTCTCGTACTAGGAGCAGCCCCCCTCAATTCTCCAGCGCCCACGGCAGATAGGGACCGAACTGTCTCACGACGTTCTAAACCCAGCTCGCGTACCACTTTAAATGGCGAACAGCCATACCCTTGGGACCTACTTCAGCCCCAGGATGTGATGAGCCGACATCGAGGTGCCAAACACCGCCGTCGATATGAACTCTTGGGCGGTATCAGCCTGTTATCCCCGGAGTACCTTTTATCCGTTGAGCGATGGCCCTTCCATTCAGAACCACCGGATCACTAAGACCTGCTTTCGCACCTGCTCGAGCCGTCACTCTCGCAGTCAAGCTAGCTTATGCCTTTGCACTAACCTCCTGATGTCCGACCAGGATTAGCTAACCTTCGTGCTCCTCCGTTACTCTTTAGGAGGAGACCGCCCCAGTCAAACTACCCACCAGACACTGTCCGCAACCCGGATTACGGGTCTACGTTAGAACACCAGCCATTAAAGGGTGGTATTTCAAGGTTGGCTCCATGCAGACTGGCGTCCACACTTCAAAGCCTCCCACCTATCCTACACATCAAGGACCAGTGTTCAGTGTCAAGCTATAGTAAAGGTTCACGGGGTCTTTCCGTCTTGCCGCGGGTACACTGCATCTTCACAGCGAGTTCAATTTCACTGAGTCTCGGGTGGAGACAGCCTGGCCATCATTACGCCATTCGTGCAGGTCGGAACTTACCCGACAAGGAATTTCGCTACCTTAGGACCGTTATAGTTACGGCCGCCGTTTACCGGGGCTTCGATCAAGAGCTTCTCCCTAAGGATAACCCCATCAATTAACCTTCCGGCACCGGGCAGGCGTCACACCGTATACGTCCACTTTCGTGTTTGCACAGTGCTGTGTTTTTAATAAACAGTTGCAGCCAGCTGGTATCTTCGACTGATTTCAGCTCCACGAGCAAGTCGCTTCACCTACATATCAGCGTGCCTTCTCCCGAAGTTACGGCACCATTTTGCCTAGTTCCTTCACCCGAGTTCTCTCAAGCGCCTTGGTATTCTCTACCTGACCACCTGTGTCGGTTTGGGGTACGATTTTGTGTTACCTGATGCTTAGAGGCTTTTCCTGGAAGCAGGGCATTTGTTACTTCAGCACCGTAGTGCCTCGTCATCACACCTCAGCGTTAGTAAGCGTCCGGATTTACCTAAACGCTCCGCCTACATGCTTAAACCGGGACAACCGTCGCCCGGCCAACATAGCCTTCTCCGTCCCCCCTTCGCAGTAACACCAAGTACAGGAATATTAACCTGTTTCCCATCGACTACGCCTTTCGGCCTCGCCTTAGGGGTCGACTCACCCTGCCCCGATTAACGTTGGACAGGAACCCTTGGTCTTCCGGCGTGCGGGCTTTTCACCCGCATTATCGTTACTTATGTCAGCATTCGCACTTCTGATACCTCCAGCAACCCTCACAGGCCACCTTCAACGGCTTACAGAACGCTCCCCTACCCAACAACACATAGTGTCGCTGCCGCAGCTTCGGTGCACAGTTTAGCCCCGTTACATCTTCCGCGCAGGCCGACTCGACCAGTGAGCTATTACGCTTTCTTTAAATGATGGCTGCTTCTAAGCCAACATCCTGGCTGTCTGTGCCTTCCCACATCGTTTCCCACTTAACTGTGACTTTGGGACCTTAGCTGGCGGTCTGGGTTGTTTCCCTCTTCACGACGGACGTTAGCACCCGCCGTGTGTCTCCCGTGATAACATTCTTCGGTATTCGCAGTTTGCATCGGGTTGGTAAGTCGGGATGACCCCCTAGCCGAAACAGTGCTCTACCCCCGAAGATGAGTTCACGAGGCGCTACCTAAATAGCTTTCGGGGAGAACCAGCTATCTCCCGGTTTGATTGGCCTTTCACCCCCAGCCACAAGTCATCCGCTAATTTTTCAACATTAGTCGGTTCGGTCCTCCAGTTAGTGTTACCCAACCTTCAACCTGCCCATGGCTAGATCACCGGGTTTCGGGTCTATACCCTGCAACTTAACGCCCAGTTAAGACTCGGTTTCCCTTCGGCTCCCCTATTCGGTTAACCTTGCTACAGAATATAAGTCGCTGACCCATTATACAAAAGGTACGCAGTCACCCCATAAAGAGGCTCCCACTGCTTGTACGTACACGGTTTCAGGTTCTTTTTCACTCCCCTCGCCGGGGTTCTTTTCGCCTTTCCCTCACGGTACTGGTTCACTATCGGTCAGTCAGGAGTATTTAGCCTTGGAGGATGGTCCCCCCATATTCAGACAGGATACCACGTGTCCCGCCCTACTCTTCGAGTTCACAACACATGCGATTTTGTGTACGGGGCTATCACCCTGTATCGCCGGACTTTCCAGACCGTTCCACTACCACACATGCTGATTCAGACTCTGGGCTGCTCCCCGTTCGCTCGCCGCTACTGGGGGAATCTCGGTTGATTTCTTTTCCTCGGGGTACTTAGATGTTTCAGTTCCCCCGGTTCGCTTCATTACGCTATGTATTCACGTAATGATAGTGTGACGAATCACACTGGGTTTCCCCATTCGGAAATCGCCGGTTATAACGGTTCATATCACCTTACCGACGCTTATCGCAGATTAGCACGTCCTTCATCGCCTCTGACTGCCAGGGCATCCACCGTGTACGCTTAGTCGCTTAACCTCACAACCCGAAGGTGTTTCGTAAAACACATCGTGTTGTGAAAATTTGAGAGACTCGAACACACCGCTTATCTGTTCTTATTACGGAGAACAGACACAGTGTGTCGTTTCAATTTTCAGCTTGATCCAGATTTTTAAAGAGCAAAACTTCGCAGTGAACCTTTTCAGGTACACTCTGAAGTTTTCTTGTGTTTTGGCAGTAAGTAATGGTGGAGCTATGCGGGATCGAACCGCAGACCTCCTGCGTGCAAAGCAGGCGCTCTCCCAGCTGAGCTATAGCCCCATCACAAATGCTAAATCTCATTACCGGTAATTTATACTGAGACAAGGCGTGGAAGGGCGAAGCATACTGAAGTATGCGAGTCGTTTCACAACGCAGTATCAGGATAAATTTGGTAGGCCTGAGTGGACTTGAACCACCGACCTCACCCTTATCAGGGGTGCGCTCTAACCACCTGAGCTACAAGCCTGCAGAGATTTCTTACTGCTAATTTTCATCAGACAATCTGTGTGAGCACTACAAAGGCAGGTTCTTTAAGGTAAGGAGGTGATCCAACCGCAGGTTCCCCTACGGTTACCTTGTTACGACTTCACCCCAGTCATGAATCACAAAGTGGTAAGCGCCCTCCCGAAGGTTAAGCTACCTACTTCTTTTGCAACCCACTCCCATGGTGTGACGGGCGGTGTGTACAAGGCCCGGGAACGTATTCACCGTGGCATTCTGATCCACGATTACTAGCGATTCCGACTTCACGGAGTCGAGTTGCAGACTCCGATCCGGACTACGACATACTTTATGAGGTCCGCTTGCTCTCGCGAGGTCGCTTCTCTTTGTATATGCCATTGTAGCACGTGTGTAGCCCTACTCGTAAGGGCCATGATGACTTGACGTCATCCCCACCTTCCTCCAGTTTATCACTGGCAGTCTCCTTTGAGTTCCCGGCCGAACCGCTGGCAACAAAGGATAAGGGTTGCGCTCGTTGCGGGACTTAACCCAACATTTCACAACACGAGCTGACGACAGCCATGCAGCACCTGTCTCACGGTTCCCGAAGGCACTAAAGCATCTCTGCTAAATTCCGTGGATGTCAAGAGTAGGTAAGGTTCTTCGCGTTGCATCGAATTAAACCACATGCTCCACCGCTTGTGCGGGCCCCCGTCAATTCATTTGAGTTTTAACCTTGCGGCCGTACTCCCCAGGCGGTCGACTTAACGCGTTAGCTCCGGAAGCCACTCCTCAAGGGAACAACCTCCAAGTCGACATCGTTTACGGCGTGGACTACCAGGGTATCTAATCCTGTTTGCTCCCCACGCTTTCGCACCTGAGCGTCAGTCTTTGTCCAGGGGGCCGCCTTCGCCACCGGTATTCCTCCAGATCTCTACGCATTTCACCGCTACACCTGGAATTCTACCCCCCTCTACAAGACTCTAGCCTGCCAGTTTCGGATGCAGTTCCCAGGTTGAGCCCGGGGATTTCACATCCGACTTGACAGACCGCCTGCGTGCGCTTTACGCCCAGTAATTCCGATTAACGCTTGCACCCTCCGTATTACCGCGGCTGCTGGCACGGAGTTAGCCGGTGCTTCTTCTGCGAGTAACGTCAATCAACACGGTTATTAACCGTATTGCCTTCCTCCTCGCTGAAAGTACTTTACAACCCGAAGGCCTTCTTCATACACGCGGCATGGCTGCATCAGGCTTGCGCCCATTGTGCAATATTCCCCACTGCTGCCTCCCGTAGGAGTCTGGACCGTGTCTCAGTTCCAGTGTGGCTGGTCATCCTCTCAGACCAGCTAGGGATCGTCGCCTAGGTGAGCCGTTACCCCACCTACTAGCTAATCCCATCTGGGCACATCCGATGGCAAGAGGCCCGAAGGTCCCCCTCTTTGGTCTTGCGACGTTATGCGGTATTAGCTACCGTTTCCAGTAGTTATCCCCCTCCATCGGGCAGTTTCCCAGACATTACTCACCCGTCCGCCACTCGTCACCCAAGGAGCAAGCTCCTCTGTGCTACCGTTCGACTTGCATGTGTTAGGCCTGCCGCCAGCGTTCAATCTGAGCCATGATCAAACTCTTCAATTTAAGTTTGATGCTCGTGAATTAAACTTCGTAATGAATTACGTATGTTCACTCTTGAGACTTGGTATTCATTTTTCGTCTTGCGACGTTAAGAATCCGTATCTTCGAGTGCCCACACAGATTGTCTGATAAATTGTTAAAGAGCAGTGCCGCTTCGCTTTTTCTCAGCGGCGCGGGGTGTGCATATTACGCCATCCCGCTGCAGAGTCAAGCATTTATTTTTGCTTTCTCTGCCGGAGTTCTCAGTGGAACCCCGCTGACCCGGCGGCTTGCGTGCCGTTGTTCCGTGTCAGTGGAGGCGCATTATAGGGAGTTATTTCAGGCTGACAAGTGGAAATTTAAAATAATCTTCCAAGTGTTTTCTTTTTAAGCAAAACACATTTAAACAGCCAGTTTTTCGAGCGTTTTGAAGCCATAACGCTGTAAAACGGGTAATAACTGTTCAGTCTCCGGCGTTGCCGCCATGCAAAACGCAACATTCGCATCCGTTGATTTTGCATCTGGTGCTTCATGTTCTAACAGCCAGGCAGTACGGCGCGCAATTGCAGCACCGGAATCGACCAGCCGCGTCCCTTCAGGAAGTACCTGCAATAACTCTTCCTGTAATAGAGGGAAATGCGTGCAGCCTAATACCACCGTATCCGGCGGCTCTTGCATGCGAAGCCAGGGACGCAGAATGCGTCGCAACTCTTCCAGGGGAACAGGAGCGCCGTGCAACTTGGCTTCAGCCAGTTCTACCAACTCAGCAGATCCCAACATGGAGATCTGACATTCATTAGCAAAGCGCGCAATCAGCTCATGGGTATAAGGGCGTTTGACCGTCCCTCGCGTCGCCAGTAGCCCCACCACGCCGTTCGCCGTCAGTCTCGCTGCCGGTTTAATCGCAGGGACGACCCCTACTACCGGGAAAGCAAACTTTTCACGTAATGCAGGCAGTGAAACCGTACTGGCCGTGTTACAGGCAATGACGGCCAGCGCGAGAGGGTAACGCTGCTGAACTGCAGTGACAATTTCAACAACGCGCTCAACGATAAACTCTTCGCTTTTTTCCCCATAGGGAAAAGCGACGTTATCGAATGCGTATATATAGTGGAGATCCGGCAGGAGATGCCGAATCTCATCATAAACTGACAGCCCACCAACGCCGGAATCAAACACCAGCACGGTGGGACGTGGATCAGAAGGTGTAGCTGCCAGACAAGGTGTATTCCCGTCCTGCAGTTGGGTAGCCATAAACTGTCTCGTAATCTTTGTCGAACAGGTTGGCTATTTTACCACGAACTGTCAGTTGTGAGGTGAGTGGATATGAAACAGCCAGATCCCACAAACTCACGCCGCCCATTTTGACATTCTCATACGTGACAAAGTCAGTATCGTAACGGGTGCCTAAATACTGGTACGTCAGGCCCCAGTCAAAATCATACACCTGCCAGTCGAGTTGATATTTGACCAGTTGTTTTGAGCGACGAGGCAGCGGTTTGTCGGTAATGGCATTACGGGCATCAACATAATCGTAACTGAGTGTATGCGCCAACGGCCCCGTATCAAAGTTCGCGGTTGCCTCAACCCCTTTAATACGGACTTCCCCCTCGTTGTAATATTTCTGGGCGTGATCGTCATAATCGATCATGTCATCGATATCGTTACGATAACCTGAAATACGCCAGCTAACGCCTGCCGTTAACCCTTCAAACGCACCTTCCCACTGTTTACTTTCTTCAGGATTCAGATCTGGATTGCCGTAGAAGCCATACAGTTGTCCCAGATTCGGGGCTTTGTAAGAGGTGCCGTAGGAAGCAATAAAACGATAGCCTTCAATAAATTCCCATCCGGCGCTGGTTTGCCAGGTACTGTGACGGCCAAACTGGGAATTATCATCACTGCGCACTGCACCTTCAAAGGTGAAGTCACCCAGTTGCTGCAGCCCTGTCAGGTAAAGACCTGTGTTGCGCTGTTCATTACCTTCAGCCACATAACCCGTTCCGGGCGTCGTGGTTTGTTTCTGCCAGTCGATACCTGCCCCGACATTACCACGACCAACGGCGACACTGTTTGACCACTGGACATTATATTGCTTCATGTCATCCAGCGTCGCGGAGTCATCATAACGACCATATTCAGGGTCGTAGTTATAGTCCTTACTGTGGCTATAACTGGAAACCAGTTGAGATTGAATGCTCTCGCCGTTGAAGCGTAATCCGGCGTCCCAGCTCTGGCTATAGAGTTGACGCGTGTCGATCAGCGGTGTGCCCGGCCAGTAGTAGGAGTCATAATTAGTACGGTTATCATAGCCATAGCCACGCACAAACCCGCTCCAGGTTTCGGAAAAATTATGCTCCAGCGCGCCATAAAGCGTCTTGCTCTGGAAGCCATCCCGATCGGATTGCGGCTGGACGCCTGTACCACCGTAAGCGACAACATCAAAACCACGGGTATAGGCATAATCACTCATCAGCGTGACGCGTGTGTTTTCACTAACCTGTTGCTGCGTTGAAATATTATAGTTCTGATAACTGTTCGTTCCCCATCCGGCAGACAACTCTGTGCCAGATTTCTCGCGTGTTGTAATGATGTTTACCACGCCGCCAATCGCATCCGAACCATAAATAGCGGAACGCGGGCCTCGGATGTATTCAATACGCTGAACAAGTGCCACCGGGAACTGGCTGAGATCCGCAGATCCACTGACCCCCGCCAAATTCAAGCGGACGCCATCAACCAACACCAGCACATGGCTGGAATTCGTCCCACGAACAAAAATGGAAGAGAGCTGTCCGGAGCCGCCGCTTTGCGAAATATCTACCCCAGGCAGACGGCGCAGCACATCGTTCACGGAAGTCGATTGCCAGCGATCAATATCCTGACGCGTGACCACAGTCACAGGGGCAAGCACAGCGCTGAGAGGTTGTTGAAAACGGTTTGCAGTAACGACCATGGTGTCCGGGTTAACATCCTGTGCCCACCCGGAAAATGCTGTGACGGAGAGCGCCGTCAACAGCGAGGTTTTTTTTATCATTGTAAAGCATCCACAATCTAAGAAGGATGCCGCAGGCCCCATCGATAGTACGCGATGATGAAAACCAGATGCGACGTTAGCCGGCAGGTCTTCGGGCTTGGAAGATTATCTATGTACCAGATAAAAAGAGATGAAGACTTCCCACCTGACGGCAGTGTCTGCTTGCGCATCCATCTCATCATTCCTTACCGCTGCGCGTCAGCCCCAGATTTACACTGGGTTCCCTTTTAACTCACAGGACCGGAGCACGGATGCTACATTCTGCTATAACCTATTGTCCAGGCTGGATATCACAAATCCGTAATCATCAATGACTGGACATCTGATGAGCAATCCCTACAATCCCCGCGTACTTTTATTATTCAGGATGCATCATGACCCCCGAACACCTTCCGACAGAACAGTATGACGCGCAGCTTGCCGAGAAAGTCGTCCGTTTGCAGAGTATGATGGCGCCGTTTTCTGATCTAATGCCGGAAGTGTTTCGCTCGCCGGTCAGTCACTACCGTATGCGCGCCGAATTTCGTTTATGGCACGACGGTGATGACCTGTACCACATCATGTTTGATCAGCAGACCAAAAACCGCATTCGCGTCGACAGCTTCCCGGCCGCTAGCGAGCTTATCAACCAACTGATGACCGCCATGATTGAAGGCGTTCGTGACAATCACACTCTACGCCACAAGCTGTTCCAGATTGATTACCTCACGACAATGAGCAATCAGGCAGTGGTGACGCTGCTGTACCATAAAAAACTGGATGATGCCTGGCGTAAAGAAGCCGAAGCCCTACGGGATGCGTTACGCGCAAAAAATCTGAATGTGCATCTGATTGGCCGGGCGACGAAAACCAAAATTGAGCTGGACCAGGATTTCATTGACGAACGTCTGCTGGTTGCCGGGAAAGAGATGATCTACCGCCAGGTGGAGAACAGCTTTACCCAACCCAACGCAGCAATGAACGTTCACATGCTGGAATGGGCGCTGGATGCAACCAAAGGATCGACCGGCGACCTGCTTGAGCTGTACTGCGGTAACGGTAACTTTTCGTTAGCGCTGGCGCGCAATTTTGACCGCGTACTGGCGACGGAAATCGCCAAACCGTCAGTGGCGGCAGCACAGTACAATATTGCCGCGAATCACATTGATAACGTGCAAATTATTCGTATGGCTGCGGAAGAGTTTACTCAGGCGATGAACGGTGTGCGCGAATTCAACCGTCTACAGGGCATCGACCTGAAGAGTTATCAGTGCGAAACCATTTTTGTTGATCCGCCGCGCAGCGGCCTGGACAGTGAAACCGAAAAAATGGTGCAGGCGTATCCGCGTATCCTCTACATCTCCTGCAACCCAGAGACGCTCTGCAAGAACCTGGAAACATTAAGCCAGACGCACAATGTGTCACGCCTGGCGTTGTTTGATCAGTTCCCGTATACGCACCATATGGAGTGCGGGGTATTGCTGACAGCGAAGTAAAACGTGTTGCCGTTGCAGGCCTGATAAGCATAGCGCCATCAGGCCTACTGCATTACTCTGCCAATTCCTGCTTACGATTGCGAACCTTAAAGCCAATCCAGAACACCAGCGCCACCGACAGTACCGCCGGGAAGAAGTTGGAGCCGATATCCGGATATTCCGCACGAACCACGGTACTGTAAAGCAGCACACCCAGAATAAAGCAGGCGGCAGCGAGGCCCGGTAGCCCCACAGGCATAGTGCGATTTTGGTAGCGTTGATGCAGGCAATACACCGCCAGTATCAGCGCAATTAACGGGAAGACAGAAAATGGCACAATGGAGCTAAACAGCGCCGCAAATGTACCATTGATTGACAAGCCAGCGACCAGCGCCAGCAATAACGTACCTTTATCTTGACCTGACTGTTTCATTGCTCATCCTTCACGTTACTCGGAGTGATGTGACATTTTCTCTTGTTCACGGCGATACCAGTAATATGCCCCTTTCGCAATCATGCGCAGTTGCAATACCAGTCGCTCTTCTAATTGCCGACGCTGTTCTGCGCCAACATCCAATGCCTCCGCGCCCGCACTGAAGACAATCGTCACCATGGCTTCGGCCTGAGCTTCAGTGAACGCACGCGGCATATGGTTTTCGAGTTCAAGATAGTCCGCAAGTTCCGCGATGAAATGTTGAATTTCACGCGCAACGGCCGCACGAAACGCGGCAGAGGTACCCGAACGTTCACGCAATAATAAACGGAAGGCGTTTGGATTGTTGCCGATAAACTCCATAAATGTGGAGACCGAGGTGCGGATCACACTCCCGCCTTTGGCAATACGCTGACGCGCCTGACGCATCAGTTGGCGTAGCATTAAACCGCTTTCATCGACCATCGTCAGACCAAGCTCATCCACATCGCGGAAATGGCGGTAAAACGAGGTTGGCGCAATGCCCGCTTCCCGCGCAACTTCACGCAGGCTCAGACTGGCGAAACTACGCTCAGCACTCAGTTGACTGAATGCGGCTTCTACCAGCGAACGCCGGGTTTTTTCTTTTTGTTGCGCTCTAACGCCCATCACGATGTCTGAATCCTTCCGTATGCCTTGTCTGGCACTATACCAGAGATTAAAAGTAACGGGTTTACGCCGGATTGTGAATGATTGTTTACGCGCAGTTTGTGCTTCGACTTCGCAAAAAAGCACAACGATAATTGGGTTATCCCGGCAATAATGTTACTATCCTGTTGCTTTTATGTATAAGAACAGGTAAGCCTTACCATGCCACATTCCTACGATTACGATGCAATAGTAATAGGTTCAGGCCCCGGCGGCGAAGGCGCTGCAATGGGTCTGGTTAAGCTTGGAGCGCGCGTCGCCGTCATTGAGCGCTATCATAACGTTGGCGGCGGGTGTACCCACTGGGGCACCATTCCGTCAAAAGCGCTCCGTCACGCCGTTAGCCGTATCATCGAATTCAATCAGAACCCTCTTTACAGCGACCACTCCCGACTGCTTCGTTCTTCCTTTGCCGATATTCTCAACCATGCCGATAACGTAATAAATCAGCAAACGCGCATGCGGCAGGGTTTTTATGAGCGTAATCACTGCGAAATCCTGCAAGGTAACGCCCGTTTTGTTGACGAACACACGCTTGCACTGGAATGCCATGACGGTACGGTAGAAACGTTGACGGCCGAGAAATTTGTCATCGCCTGCGGTTCTCGCCCGTATCATCCTGGCGATGTCGACTTTTCGCACCCCCGAGTGTATGACAGCGATTCCATTCTCAGTCTGCAACATGAACCGCGCCACGTGCTTATTTATGGCGCGGGGGTTATTGGCTGTGAATACGCCTCGATATTCCGGGGAATGGATGTCAAAGTCGACCTGATCAATACCCGCGATCGCCTACTGGCATTCCTCGATCAGGAAATGTCCGACTCCCTCTCTTACCACTTCTGGAACAGCGGCGTCGTCATTCGCCACAATGAAGAGTACGAGAAAATCGAAGGGTGTGACGATGGCGTGATCATGCACCTGAAATCCGGCAAAAAACTGAAAGCGGATTGCCTGCTGTACGCAAACGGGCGCACCGGCAACACGGATTCGCTGGCGCTGGAAAATATTGGTCTGGAAACAGACAGTCGCGGTCAGTTGAAAGTCAACAGCATGTACCAAACGGCATTACCGCACGTCTATGCTGTGGGCGATGTAATTGGTTACCCGAGCCTGGCCTCTGCGGCTTACGATCAGGGACGTATCGCCGCACACGCGCTGGTCAAAGGTGAAGCCACCGCCCATCTTATCGAAGATATCCCCACCGGGATTTATACCATTCCGGAAATCAGTTCTGTCGGGAAAACCGAACAGCAACTGACAGCGATGAAAGTGCCGTATGAAGTAGGACGTGCCCAGTTTAAACATCTGGCGCGGGCGCAAATCGTTGGGATGAATGTCGGGACGCTGAAAATCCTGTTCCATCGCGAAACCAAAGAAATTCTGGGTATCCACTGCTTTGGTGAGCGTGCGGCAGAAATTATTCACATAGGCCAGGCTATCATGGAACAAAAAGGTGGCGGTAACACGATTGAGTACTTCGTTAACACCACCTTTAACTACCCGACCATGGCGGAAGCCTATCGGGTAGCGGCGTTAAATGGTTTAAACCGCCTGTTTTAACGCGTTGTCAAAATGGCCATCCATCGAACCACGGATGGCCTCCGCCAACTGCTCATAACGGCTGCGCAGCGGTGATCCTGGACGATAAACCAACCCCACCGTACGACGCGGTTCAGGCTTAATACACGGCAGATAAACCACGCCATCACGCTTACGTTCCCGCGGAACCGCCAGCGCAGGCAACAGGGTAATCCCGCTTCCTGCCGCTACCATATTGCGTAATGTTTCCAGACTGGTCGCCCGGAAATGGGTATCTTCATCCGCACCAGCTTCAAAACAGAAGCCCATCGCCTGGTCGCGCAGACAGTGGCCATCTTCCAGCATCAGCAACTTTTCGCCCGCCAGATCGGACATCGGCACGCGATCGCGGTTCGCCCACGGGTGATCTTCATAGATCGCCAGCATCATCGGTTCATCAAACAGCGGGACTTCGATAAACGCCTCGCTCTCCTTCACCAGCGCCAGAATAACGCAGTCGAGTTTGCCGCTATCCAGTTGCGCTAACAATTGATGCGTCTGTGCTTCATGCAAGTACATTTCTAACTTCGGGAAGGTCTGATGCAGCATGGGAATAATATGCGGCAACAAATACGGGCCAACCGTTGGGATCAAACCAATGTGTAACGGCCCAGACATTGTCTCGCCTTGCTGGCTTGCCATTTCCTTGAGCACTTTGACCTCACGCAGTACGGTACGCGCCTGATCCACCAGCAACAAACCTGCCTGAGTGAACAGAACTTTACGACTCGTACGCTCCAGCAGCATCACGCCCAGCTCGTCTTCCAGCTTGCGGATCTGCCCGCTCAGCGTCGGTTGGCTAACGTGACAGGAGTCCGCCGCCCGCCGGAAGTGACGATGTTCGGCTAATGCCACCAGGTATTCAAGATCACGAATATTCATTATTCATCCTCCGTCGCCACGATAGTTCATGGCGATAGGTAGCATAGCAACGAACGATTATCCCTATCAAGCTTTCTGACTAATAATACATCACAGAAACGGAGCGGTACCTCTTTAACCCCTTGAAGCCACTGCCCGTTCAGAGAGTTTCTCTCATACTCGACATAACGAAAGCCAACGTGAACTTTTGCGGACCCCGTGGTCCGCTTTTTTTTTGCATAAATATGACCACCGCCGTCAATCCCGACCGGTTGTAAGCAGGAAAGCCCCCGGTAAACGTAACGCAGCCCGCAATCACCAGTGCAAGATTAAAGACAAGGGGATGACATGCCGGATAATGCGTTAATTATCTGGTCTGATGGTGGAGGGTGAAGATTGAAGTGTATCGTGAATGGCAGAGATTTCAGATTTGACAGGCCACTCACACTCTCCGGTTTTCCAGAGAGTGTGAGCAGAAATCGTTAACCCAGGCGCGCTTTCGCGTAGTCGATCGCCTGAGCAACCTGCTGCGGCGAAACGCCGCCTTTGGCCGCCCGTTTATCCAGACAGGATTGCAGCGACAGGATCGGATAAACATCATCGCCAATCACCGCACTGAACTTCTGCAAATCATTCAGCGACAACGCTTCCAGCGGCTGACCCTGGCGAATTGCTTCGACCACCGCTTCGCCCACAATATGATGCGCTTCGCGGAACGGTACGCCTTTGGCGACCAGATAATCCGCCAGTTCCGTCGCGTTGGCATAGCCCTGCTGCGCCGCTTCCTGGCAACGAGGACGCTTCACCTGAATACCGTCCAGCACCAGCGCCGCCATATGCAGACAATCCAGCCAGGTGTCGAGCGCGTCGAACAGCCCCTCTTTGTCTTCCTGCATATCTTTGTTGTACGCCAGCGGCAGGCCTTTCAGCGTCATCATCATGCCGGTCAGCGCGCCCTGCACACGGCCGCACTTCCCACGGATAAGCTCCAGCGCATCCGGGTTTTTCTTCTGCGGCATCAGAGAAGAGCCGGACGTCACGCGATCGGAAAGCTCAACAAAACCCGCTTCGCCGGTATTAAAGAAAATCAGATCTTCTGCAAAGCGTGACAGGTGAACCATCCCGATAGACGCGTCGGACAACAGTTCAAGGACATGGTCACGATCGGAAACGCTGTCCAGGCTATTGCGGGTTGCCGAGGCAAAGCCCAGCCAACCGGCCAGTTGTTCACGGTCAATCTCGTAAGCAGTCCCCGCCAGCGCGCCGCAACCTAATGGGCTGACGTCCAGACGCTTAAGCGCATCCTGCAGGCGGCTCTCATCGCGGGCCAGCATTTCAACATAAGCCAGACACCAGTGAGCAAACGTGACAGGCTGCGCACGTTGAAGATGGGTATAGCCCGGCATCACCGCGTCCTGGTTATTTTGCGCGGTGTCCACCAGCGCACTTTGCAGTTGACGGGTTGCGTTCAGCAGCTCCGCGACGGTCTCTTTGCACCACAGTTTCAGATCGGTCGCGACCTGATCGTTACGGCTACGTCCGGTATGCAGCTTTTTACCTAACTGACCGACCTTGTCGATAAGCTTACCTTCGACCCAGCTATGAATATCTTCGGCATCGCTTTTGAGGATCTGCTGCGGATCCAGACGTACCTCTTCCAGCAGATTGTTCAGTGCTTCTTCAAGCTGTAACTGCTCGTCGGTGGTCAACACGCCAACGGTCACCAGCGCTTTGGACCAGGCCACAGAGCCGACGATATCCTGCTCCGCCAGACGATAGTCGAAGCGCAAAGAGTCATTGAACTGTTTGAACCGTTGATCCGCCGCCTGTGTAAAACGCCCACCCCAAAGTGCCATAGCAAATTTCCTTAATAATCAAATTTTTGCCCGGTGGCGCTGCGCTTACCGGGCCTACAAGCCCACATTGGCCGGATACGCAAAGCGCCATCCGGCACAGAATCTTACGCCAGAATACGCGTACCGATCGGCGTACCATTAAATAACGCCGGAAGTTGTTCCGCATGACGCCAGGAGGCGATATCCACCGGACGACCCAGCGTACGCGCCGCATCCAGAGCCGCATTCACCTTCACAATCATGCCATCAGTAATGATGCCCTGTTCAATCAGTTGTTCCGCTTTGTCGGCGGTCATCTCGGCAATACGCTGGCCTTTCCCGTCGAGAATGCCGCTCACATCGGAGAGCAGAATGAGATCCGCACCGAGCGTTGCCGCCAGCGCGGTTGCTGCCTGGTCGGCATTGACGTTCATCAACTCGCCTTCTTCGGTCACGCCGATTGAGCTAACCACCGGCAGAAAACCGCTTTCCAGCAGGGTGTTAATCAGCTTAGGCGAACCCGGCTGCGCCAGTCCAACATGGCCTAACGCTTCGTCGAGCTGAGTCACTTTTACGCTGTCACCGTCGCCAAGATAAAGACCCACAGAGGCAATATGATGTTTCTTCGCCCACGCCAGCAGGGTTTTGTTTGCCGTCCCCGCCAGCGCGCCGGTAATGATGTCAATCTGGTCAGCAGGCGTCACACGCAGGCCGTTTTTCTTTTTCACCGGCAGGTTGAGCCCTTTCATCAGCTCATCCACCACACAGCCGCCGCCATGCACAATGACCAGCGGACGCTGATGCGATTCACGATAGTCCACCAGTGCAGTAAACAGACGCTCCAGCGCCTCTTCGCTATCCAGTAATACGCCGCCCAGCTTGATAATCAATGGATTCATCATTGCACCCTTAAATAAGAGACTGCGTTTCGGCAAAGCCAAAACGGATGTTAGCGCACTGCATGGCCTGCGCCGCTGCGCCTTTCAATAAGTTGTCTTCGGTTGCCACAACAATCAGGTGCTCGCCCTGTACTGCGAATCCGATATCGCAGAACGGTAACCCAACAACGTTCTTCAGTGCCGGAACGCCTTTGTCATACAGACGCACCAGCGGTTTATCACCATACGCCTGTTGCAATACCTGTCCGACCTGAGCCTGCGTGACACCCGGTTTCAGGCGGCAGGTAATGGTTTCCAGAATGCCGCGTGGGAAGTTCCCCAGATGCGGCGTGAAGATAACGTCGGCTCCCAGATGCGTTGCGATTTCCGGCTGATGGCGGTGCGTAAACACGCCGTACGGTTGCAGGCTCACTTCGCAGAAGCTATTTGAAATTGCGGCCTTGCGCCCGGCGCCGCTCACGCCGCTGGTGGCGTTAATCACCGGCCACTGGGAAAGCTCCAGCAGATCGGCATCAATCAGCGGTTTTAGCGAAAGCTGCGCTGCCGTGGGGTAGCACCCCGGAACGGCAATCAGGTTCGCCTCTTTCAGTTTATCGGCGTTCCACTCGGCCAGACCGTACACCGCCTGCTCCAGCAGTTCAGGGTGCTGATGCGTAAAACCATAATATGTTTCGTAGAAGGCGGCATCATTAACGCGGAACGCACCGGATAGGTCGAACACCACACAGCCTGCCGCCAGAAATTGCGGCGCCAGGTCGTGACTCACCTCATGGGCAGTGGCGAGGAACACCACATCCACCCCTGCGCTAAACTCGCTAATATCAGACATCGGTTGCAACGGTAGATCGACAATGCCCTTTAACTGCGGATGTAAATCGGAGATTAACTTTCCCGCATCATTGCTTTGCGCTGAGACGGTCAAAGCGGTTATGGTCATATCAGGATGGCGATTTACATAGGTCACAAGCTCTGCGCCAGCATAACCACTGGCACCCACAATCAGCGTATTCAACATCGGGGCTGTTCACCTTCTTACGTCTATGTGATCGGGAAGACGGGAATCTTCCTCACCGGGTTAAGGTTTTTCACCTCACCTTACACTTGGTGGGTTTTATTACGCTTAACGTTATTGTATTTTTATTCACAAATACTGCATGAATATTGATACTATCATGACCTAAGGTGTGTCAACAATGAAAAACGATTTACCGCCATTTATCGAGATTTACCGCGCTCTGATTGCCACACCATCGATTAGCGCAACCGAAGAAGCGCTGGATCAAAGCAATGCGTCTTTAATCACTCTACTGGCTGAATGGTTTACGGATTTGGGCTTTCAGGTTGACGTTCAGCCCGTCCCCGGAACCCGTCATAAATTCAATATGCTCGCCAGTGTCGGACACGGTGCGGGTGGTCTGTTGCTAGCCGGGCATACCGACACCGTACCGTTTGATGATGGACGCTGGACGCGCGACCCTTTCACGCTGACCGAACACGACAATAAGCTCTACGGTCTGGGCACGGCTGACATGAAAGGTTTCTTCGCGTTTATTCTCGATGCCCTGCGCGACGTGGATGTCACAAAGCTGAAAAAACCGCTCTACATTCTGGCGACCGCCGATGAAGAAACCAGCATGGCGGGCGCGCGCTATTTTGCAGAAACCTCTTCTCTGCGCCCGGACTGCGCGATTATTGGCGAACCGACATCGCTGCAACCGGTGCGCGCCCACAAAGGCCATATTTCAAACGCGATACGTATTCTGGGTCAGTCTGGGCACTCCAGCGATCCGGCGCGTGGCGTGAATGCGATTGAACTGATGCATGACGCGATTGGCCGCATCATGCAACTGCGTGACGACCTGAAAGAGCGCTATCACTACGAAGCGTTTACCGTCCCGTACCCGACGTTAAATCTGGGTCATATTCATGGCGGCGATGCGGCGAACCGTATCTGCGCCTGTTGTGAACTGCATATGGATATCCGTCCGCTGCCGGGCATGACGCTAAATGATCTTAACGGCCTGCTCAATGACGCTCTGGCGCCAGTGAGCGAACGCTGGCCGGGTCGCCTGACGGTGTCAGAATTGCACCCACCGATCCCAGGCTACGAGTGCCCGCCCAATCATCAACTGGTTGAGGTGGTCGAAAAGCTGCTGGGGACGAAAACGGATGTGGTGAACTACTGCACCGAAGCGCCGTTTATCCAGACGCTATGCCCAACGCTGGTGCTCGGGCCGGGTTCCATTAACCAGGCCCATCAGCCGGATGAGTATCTGGAAACTCGCTTCATTAAGCCAACACGTGAATTGATCACGCAAGTGGTACATCACTTCTGCTGGCATTAACGATCCCTCGCCTCGCCCATCCGAAAGGAATAGGCGAGGCGAGATTGTTACATTTTCATTAGCAATACTTATCTGATTCCTGCTGAATTAAATAACGTAAATTGCTGCCATTTTTTCGTTTGCTGAACCGATTTCGCCGCAATTGACGTCACGTCTTTTACGTGGCTTTATAAAAGACGACGAAGAACAATGTCCGAAAGATTCCATATTGCAGCAAGGCCGCGCACCAGCACATCTCAGGGAACTGACATCAGCCAGTGACCCCGATGGGCGAGCGCAGCCAACACCGCTGTGGCATGAAAAATACAGGGCAATCAAATTAAAGATGGGGTGTCTGGGGTCATATGAACGAACAATATTCCGCGTTGCGTAGTAATGTCAGTATGCTCGGCAAAGTGCTGGGAGAAACCATCAAAGATGCGTTGGGAGAGAGCATTCTTGATCGCGTAGAAACAATCCGTAAGCTGTCTAAATCTTCTCGTGCTGGCAATGAAGCCGACCGCCAGGAGTTGCTCACTACGCTACAGAATCTGTCCAACGACGAGCTTTTACCGGTTGCCCGTGCGTTCAGTCAGTTTCTGAATCTGGCCAATACCGCTGAGCAATACCACAGTATTTCGCCGCATGGCGAAGCTGCCAGCAACCCGGAAGTGATTGCCCGCACCCTGCGTAAACTGAAAAACCAACCCGATCTCGACGACGCCACCATCAGAAAGGCCGTGGAGTCCTTGTCCCTGGAACTGGTGCTCACCGCGCACCCGACAGAGATTACTCGCCGTACGCTTATCCATAAAATGGGTGAAGTTAACACCTGCCTGAAGCAGCTTGATAACAAAGACATCGTCGATTACGAACGTCATCAACTGATGCGCCGTTTGCGTCAGTTGATCGCCCAGTCCTGGCATACCGATGAGATCCGCAAACTACGCCCAAGTCCGGTGGATGAAGCCAAATGGGGCTTTGCCGTTGTCGAAAACAGTCTGTGGCAGGGCGTGCCTAACTACCTGCGTGAGCTGAACGAACAGCTCGAAGAGAATCTGGGTTACACACTGCCCGTTGATTTCGTCCCTGTTCGTTTTACCTCCTGGATGGGCGGTGACCGTGACGGCAACCCAAACGTAACGGCAGATATTACCCGCCATGTGATGTTGCTAAGCCGCTGGAAAGCCACCGACCTCTTCCTGAAAGACATTCAATTTTTAATTTCCGAACTGTCCATGGTCGATGCCACGCCGGAACTGTTAGCAATGGTCGGCGAAGAAGGCGAGTCGGAGCCTTACCGCTACCTGATGAAAAACCTGCGCGCGCGCCTGATGGCAACTCAGGCCTGGCTGGAAGCGCGTCTGAAAGGCGAGAAGCTGCCGAAACCGGCTGGTTTGCTGACCCAAAACGAACAGCTATGGGAACCTCTGTACGCCTGTTATCAGTCACTTCAGGCATGTGGCATGGGCATCATCGCCAACGGCGAACTGCTCGATACCCTTCGCCGCGTGAAATGCTTTGGCGTACCGCTGGTTCGCATTGATATCCGTCAGGAGAGCACGCGTCATACTGAAGCGCTGGGCGAACTGACCCGTTACCTCGGTCTTGGCGATTATGAGAACTGGTCAGAAGCCGACAAGCAGGCTTTCCTGATCCGCGAACTGAACTCCAAACGTCCGCTGCTGCCGCGTAACTGGGAGCCCAGCAATGAAACCCGCGAAGTGCTTGATACCTGCCAGGTCATCGCCGAAGCGCCGCTCGGGTCCATTGCCGCTTACGTCATCTCGATGGCAAAAACACCGTCTGACGTACTGGCCGTTCATCTGCTGTTGAAAGAAGCCGGTATTGGCTTTGCCATGCCTGTCGCGCCACTGTTCGAAACGCTGGATGACCTGAACAATGCCGATAGCGTGATGACACAGTTGTTGAATATTGACTGGTATCGCGGATTTATTCAGGGCAAGCAGATGGTCATGATCGGCTACTCTGACTCCGCGAAAGATGCCGGTGTGATGGCCGCCTCCTGGGCGCAGTATCAGGCGCAGGACGCGCTGATCAAAACCTGTGAAAAAGCAGGCATTGAACTGACGCTGTTCCACGGGCGCGGCGGCTCCATTGGTCGCGGCGGCGCCCCGGCTCATGCGGCACTCCTTTCCCAACCGCCAGGCAGTCTGAAAGGCGGACTGCGCGTCACCGAACAAGGCGAGATGATCCGCTTCAAATACGGTCTGCCGGAAGTGACCATCAGCAGCCTGTCGTTGTACACCAGCGCGATTCTGGAGGCCAACCTGTTGCCGCCGCCAGAGCCGAAAGAAGACTGGCGTCATATTATGGATGAGCTGTCCGTCATCTCTTGCGATATGTATCGCGGCTACGTGCGTGAAAACAAAGACTTTGTGCCGTATTTCCGCTCAGCAACGCCGGAACAAGAACTGGCTAAGTTGCCGCTTGGCTCGCGTCCGGCAAAACGTCGCCCCACCGGGGGTGTTGAATCGCTGCGCGCCATTCCGTGGATTTTTGCCTGGACGCAAAACCGCCTGATGCTGCCGGCCTGGTTAGGTGCGGGTACCGCGCTGCAAAAAGTGGTCGAAGATGGCAAGCAGAGCGAACTGGAAACCATGTGTCGCGACTGGCCGTTCTTCTCCACGCGTCTTGCGATGCTGGAAATGGTGTTCTCAAAAGCAGACCTGTGGCTGGCAGAATACTACGACCAGCGTCTGGTCAAAAAAGAGCTGTGGCCGCTGGGTGCAGAGTTGCGCCATCTGCAGGAGGAAGACATCAAGGTAGTGCTGGCTATCGCCAACGACGCCCACCTGATGGCGGATCTGCCGTGGATCGCCGAGTCTATCCAGCTAAGAAACGTCTACACCGACCCGCTAAACGTCCTGCAGGCAGAGTTGTTACACCGCTCGCGTCTGGCGGAAGAACAGGGTAAAGAACCCGATCCGCGAGTTGAACAAGCGCTAATGGTCACTATCGCTGGCGTGGCTGCTGGCATGCGCAATACCGGTTAATTTTCCCCCCTTACACCGCCCTGTGACATTGTCCAGGGCGGGCATTTCAAAGTGATGTTATAGTCCCCGCGATTCATTCTATTCTGTCTGCATTTCATTCACTGAGTGGATATTTAGTATTCATCTTGATGATTCAGATTTTCTTAAGGTTTGGGTGCTACGTTTGGCGCCACTATTAAAGACAGGCTTACTCTATGCAATCCTTAAATCTCCAGCCTAAGCCAGCATTTAGCTGGAAAGCTCTGGGCTGGGCACTTCTCTATTTCTGTTTTTTCTCAACGCTACTGCAAGCAATTATCTGCATCACGGGGTTCAGCGGCACAAACGGGCTACGTGACTCGTTGCTGTACAGCTCGCTCTGGTTGATCCCGGTGTTGCTGTTTCCCAGCCGGACGCGTGTTATTGCCGCCATAGTAGGTATCGTACTGTGGGCAGCATCACTGGCAACGCTCTGTTATTACGTCATTTACGGTCAGGAGTTTTCACAAAGCGTCCTGTTCGTGATGTTTGAAACCAATGCCAACGAAGCCAGCGAGTTTCTGAGTCAGTATTTCAGTCTGAAAATCATTGTCATCGCGATAGCCTATACCGCTGTAGCAGTACTGCTGTGGACACGTCTTCGCCCCATTTATATTCCAGGACGCTGGCGTTGGACCGTCTCCTTTGCCCTGCTGTACGGCCTTCTCCTGCATCCGTTCGTGACCAAGTCAGCCGTTAACGGCGCACCGTATGAAAAAACGCTAAGCGTACTGTCCTCACGCCTGGAGCCTGCGGCCCCCTGGCAATTTGTGATTGGCTATTACCAGTATCAACGCCAGTTGACCTCGCTAAACAATCTGTTGAACCAGAACCACGCGCTGCCGCCGCTGGCGAATTTTAAAGACAATTCCGGTGATGCTCCGCGCACACTTGTCCTGGTGATTGGCGAGTCCACCCAACGTGGTCGCATGAGTTTGTACGGCTACCCGCGTGAAACCACGCCACAACTGGACGCCCTGCGCAATTCAGACCCTAAGTTGAGCGTCTTCACTAACGTCGTAACCTCACGGCCATACACGATTGAGATCCTGCAGCAGGCGCTGACTTTCGCCAATGAACAGGAACCCGATCTGTATCTGTCGAAGCCGTCACTGATGAACATGATGAAACAGGCGGGCTATAAGACCTTCTGGATCACCAACCAACAGACAATGACCGCCCGTAACACCATGCTGACCGTGTTCTCAAAACAGACCGACAAGCAGTTCTATATGAACCAACAACGCACCCAAAGTGCGCGCGAATATGACTCCAACGTGCTGACACCGTTTAAAGAAGTGTTAGCCGACCCGGCACCGAAGAAATTCATTATCGTTCACCTGCTGGGTACGCACATTAGGTACAAATTTCGTTACCCGGAAAACCAGGGCACGTTTGATGGTAAGACCGACCACGTCCCTGCCGGGCTGAGCGACGATGAGCTGGAGTCGTATAACGATTACGACAATGCCAATCTGTACAACGATCACGTGATTGCCAGTCTGATTAATGACTACAAAGCCACCGATCCGAACGGCTTCCTGCTCTACTTCTCCGATCACGGCGAAGAGGTGTACGACACGCCGCCGCATAAAACACAGGGGCGCAACGAAGAAAATCCAACGCGCCATATGTATACCGTCCCCTTCCTGTTGTGGACGTCAGAAAAATGGCAGGCTGCGCATCCGCGAGATCTCTCACAGGATGTCGACCGTAAATACAGCAGCTCCGAGTTTATCCACACCTGGTCTGACTTAGCAGGATTAACCTACGACGGGTATGACCCAACGCGTTCCATCACCAGCCCGCAATTTAAAGAAGTGACGCGCTGGATTGGTAACCCCTACAAGAAAAACGCGCTGGTAGATTACGACACCCTCCCATACGGGGATCGCGTCGGAAATCAGTAACAGACGCCATGAGTCGATTGAAGGTCACTCTTTTTAGAGTGGCCTTTTTTTATGATGCCAGTTAATGTTGCCCTGTCAGCGCCATAAGGGAACATCATGTATCACGACGTCAGTCACCTTCTTTCTCGTCTCATTAATGGCCCCACGGCGCTACGTCAGATTTATTTCGCCACGGCCAACGGTCCGATCCCAGCGCTTGCTTATCGGGTTGATTTTCCGCGTCTGGAGATTGTGCTGGAAGGTGAATTTGTCGATGCAGGGATCGCCGGGATGCCTGCGGCTGCACTGACCCCCTGCGACGTTTTGTACGTCCCGGCTGGCGGCTGGAACTTTCCGCAATGGAATACCCCCGTCACCACGCTCAGTATTCTGTTTGGCAAACAGCAGTTAGGTTTCAGCGTCGTTCACTGGGACGGAAAACAATACCAAAATCTGGCTAAACAGAATGTGGCGCGTCGTGGCCCCCGCATTGGCTCTTTTTTGCTGCAAACGCTGAATGAAATGCAAATGCAGCCGCAGGAACAGCAGACCGTCAGGCTGATCGTGGCCAGCCTGCTGAGCCATTGTCGCGACCTGCTTGGCAGTCAGATCCAAACCGCATCACGAAGCCACGCGCTGTTCGAAGCTATTCGCGACTATATTGATGAACATTACGCCACGCCGCTCACCCGGGAATCGGTCGCTCAGGCCTTCTATATCTCGCCAAACTACCTCTCGCACCTGTTTCAAAAAACCGGCGCCATCGGCTTTAACGAATACCTGAACCACACACGGCTGGAGCATGCGAAGACATTGCTCAAAGGTTACGATCTCAAAGTCAAAGAAGTGGCCCGCACCTGCGGGTTTGTCGACAGTAACTATTTTTGTCGCCTGTTTCGTAAAAATACGGCGCGTTCACCGTCAGAGTATCGTCGGCAATACCACAGCCAGCTCACGGAGAAGGACGTTAATCCAGAATAATGTGGGTATGTTGCGGCGCAGTGACAAGTTTACGCGCCGCACTCATCACACGCTGCGGCTCGCGAAGAAAGGCATTAATGCCTGACTGAACATAACGGCAGTGGCTAAAACGTTCGATCCCCGCCAGCTCGATATCAGTAATCAGCAGCACGACGTCAGCCCGATTAATATCCGCTTCCGTTAAACGATTCTCTGTCCCGAGCGCGCCCTGGGTTTCAATCTTGATATGCCACTTTTCCTGCTGACAGAGCTTCTCAAGACGCTCGGCGGCCATATAGGTATGCGCCACGCCGCTCACGCACGCGGTCACAGCAACCAGATATCGAGCAGCTGAGACTGCCATATTAACCTCCCACAGTGACCTGAAATCCGGCGCGCTCTGCCATTTCACGACATGCCGCCACTTCATACTCCGACGGAACGGCAACATCTTTCATCGCCCACGGCAGTTCAAGCAGACGGTATTTTGGCTCGCCATACTGATGAAACGGTAGCAGGTGAACCTGGGTTATACCTAATGATAATAATAGCGTCAGCACACGCTGCACATTGTCTGCATTCAGCGTATATCCGGGGATCAGCGGTAAACGGGGGATAACAGAAATGCCCTCTTCCACCAGCAGGCGAAGGTTATCCAGTACCCGGGGCACATTCATTTTTACAACGTCGCGCGCCAGTACGGGATCCATGATTTTTAAATCAAACAAGACTTCGTCACACGCTTTTGCCAGTGGCAGCAATCGACTGGCCGGAGCGTCCCCTGCGGTTTCAATCGCACAGGAGACGCCCCAACGACGTAGACGCTGCAAAAACCGTGTTGCAAAAGGCGCCTGCATTAACACTTCGCCGCCCGATAAGGTGACGCCGCCGCCCGAGGTACGAAAGAAAACATCATCTTTCATCACCTCATGCTCCAGCGCATCCAGCGTGATATCGCGGCCAATTCGCTCAAAGGCCCCGGAAGGACACTCATCGGCATCACGTAAGCAAGGCGCGCAGTGCAGACATTTACTTTCTCTTCTCACCGTTTCGATTCGGGGAGAAAGGGACTCCGGGTTCGCACACCACGGACAGGTATGCGGGCAGCCTTTAAAAAAGACCACCGTGCGAATTCCCTGACCGTCATTTAGCGAATAGCGCTGAATGTTGAAAATACGCGCGACATCCTCGCCGTACGGCTCAACAACCTCACAACTGATGCGCGGTGCGCCGAATGATGTCATCCTGAATCTCCTTCGACAGCTCGACAAAGAAGGCGCTGTAACCCGCCACTCGCACCACCAGCCCGGCGAAGTCCTGCGGACGCTGCTGCGCTTCCCGCAAGGTTTCCGCATTCACGACGTTAAACTGAATATGTTGCAGTTTTAGCTGGGTAAACGCCCGCAGGAAGTCGGACAGTTTGCGCAATCCAGCCTCACCCTCAAGCGTTGCTGGGGTAAATTTCACGTTCAACAGCGTCCCGTTCGACAACAGCGTGTTATCCAGCTTACTGACTGATTTCAGTACCGCCGTTGGCCCCTGCATATCCTGACCCAGCATCGGTGACAGCCCGCCATCCGCCAGTTGTTCTCCGGCGAAGCGTCCGTCTGGCGTTGCGCCTACCACCGATCCCAGCGGTACATGAGCCGAAACGGTGTACGACCCTGGCGTAAATTGCCCCCCGCGCGGGTTCTGGTATTTTTCGACCTCTTTACAGTAATGACGCAGCAGTTCAGCGCTGATGTTATCCACATCATCAATATCATTACCGTATTTTTCGAATCGGTTAATCAGTCTGGCGCGAACCTTCTCACCTTCCGGCGTCGCGAAATTGCCTTTCAACACCGACAACAGCGCATCGAAACTTAAGCGTTGTTGCTCAAAGACCAGTCCCTTTAGCGCATACAGGGAGTCGCTCAGGTTGGCGATTCCGATCCCCTGTACGCCGGAGAAATTATAGCGCGCCCCCCCATCGGTAATATCACGCCCCTTCTCAAGACAGTCGCTGATAAACGAAGAGAGCAGCGGTACCGGCGCCCAGTCACGATGGCCGATATCGCAAATATTGCTGCCTTCAACCATCAATGTGATGTAGTGGCTGATTTTGGCGCGAATATGCGCCAGCAGGCCTTCATACGTCAGCGCGTTATTACCTTCGTTCTCATACAGACTGATTTCCATGACCTTCAGCAGGTTGAACATCGCGATGTCGTGCAGACCGTAGGTTCTGCCCGGGATCGACAGTTCCACACACCCCACCACGGCATAATCACGTGCATCTTCCAGAGAGACACCGCGATTCAGGAAAGCAGGAACCACCACCTCGTCATTAAAGATCTGCGGAATGCCGGTACCCAGGCGAATGGTTTCCGCGGTTTTCATTAAAAAGGGCGTATCGATCAGCGCGTTAGTCCGTACACCAAGGTTGGGTTGCGGGAGCTGAACGCTCTGATAAGCATCAAGACAGAGGAATGAGAGCATATTGACGGCACTGCGCCCGTTCTCTGTTAGCCCGCCGAGCAGCGCGGTGTATCCCGTCGGGAAGCCGGCGAAATAGCGTGCGCTACTGGTAGATCGCAACAGCACGATGTCATTGCACTTGACCCACAGCGACTCGAGCAGCTCTTTTAAGAACGCCGGAGACTCGCCCTGGGTTAGCGACGCCTGGTAAAAGGGCAGCATATACTGGTCAAAACGCCCGAGGGAAAGTGAGCTGGCGTTCGACTCATACTGCAAAATGATGTTCATATACCAGAATAGCTGACACGCCTGCCAGAAGGTTTGCGGCTTATGCCAGGCGTTATGGCGAGAGTTGTCGGCTATCCTCAACAACTCCTCGCGACGGTGCGCATCCGGGCACTGTTTCGCCATCTCCTCCGCCAGTACCGCATAACGCAGAATATGCTGTTGAGAAGCCTCAAGCAGCAGCAGCGCCGCCTGGTAGAAAGGGTTTTCCGGCTGTTGCTGGCAATGTTGCTGCATCTGCGCCACCAGCGTCCCCAGACCGTTTTCCAGCAGGCGCGGATAATCAATAATGATATGCCCTTGCCCTTTATCCGTTTGATTGACGCTAAAAATCTGCGTGCTGACGGCAGCCTTCACCTCATCAGTCATCTGCGCGTTGATGAAGTCCTTCATTGACCTTTTTTCCCAGTACGGAAACAGCACGTCGCGGTAGAGGCGCTTATCCTCTTCGCTGATATCGAACCGATCCTGCGGGCGCGTCGGGAACTGCTCCAGCTCGTTAAGCAGCCAGTAAGGGTCCATTTCCGGCGACATAATGCCCGCCCGCGGCTTCACGGTACGGTTTCCGGCAATCAGCTCTTCATCACGAATCGAAATTTCAACATGTTCAAGGATATACGCGGTGGCTTTAGCCCGACGCAGAATGACATGCTGCCCCTCGGTTTGCTGATGGCTGAGGGTATATAGCTGTGCGCGCTCGAGCGAAATTTCGCGATTATGCTGAAACAAAGCCGCTTTCAGGCGCTGGATACGATTCGTCATGAGGAACTCCTGTGGAAAAACGTGTGCCGGATGGCGCTACGCTTATCAGGCCTACAGAGTCTGCAAACCCGTAGGCCGGATAGGGCGACGCCGCCATCCGGCAAAAAACGGCTACGCAGTCTGCGACAGATGAGCATCAATCTTGTTCATGATGGCATCCGCGCGTTTAACCGCATCGCTGATGTTGACGCGCACAATGGTTTTACCCGCAAAGCGCTCTTCAAACTTGATGCCGATATCTTTGGTCAGGATCACCATGTCGGCGTCAGCCACATCTGCGGCAGTCAGTTCGTTTTCCAGTCCAATTGAGCCTTGTGTCTCAACCTTCACATCCCAGCCCTTCGCTTTCGCGGCGCTCTCCAGGGCTTCCGCCGCCATATAGGTGTGTGCCACACCAGAAGGACATGCAGTTACTGCGATAATTTTTGTCATGGCTTATTCCTCGCTTAATTCATTTCGAATTCTAAATCCAGGTCGTCTTCTTTCACGTCAACCTGAGACACATTCTTACGTGCCAGACTTTTCAGCACATTCACGCAAACCGCCGTCACCACGGCACCCACAGCCACTGCCGCGATGTAACCGAGCTTGCCTTCAACGACGGGCAGCACAATCAGCCCACCCCAACCGGCATAACACTGAGCGCCAAACAGGGCTGCGGTGACCGCCCCACACGCCGAGCCCAGCATAATGGACGGGATCACGCGCAGCGGGTCTGCCGCGGCAAAAGGAATGGCGCCTTCCGTGACCCCAACACAGCCCATCACCAGCGCGGCTTTACCCGCTTCGCGCTCTTCAGACGAGAAGTTTTTACGACCAATCAGCGTCGCCAGGCCTAAACCCAGCGGCGGAACGCAGATACCGACCGCAGCAATCGCCACCACGGTGTACACCCCTTGCGCAACGCAGATCAGCATAAAGGCATAAGCGACTTTGTTAATTGGCCCGCCCATGTCGAAGGCCAGCATTAATCCCATGATGACCGCGAGTAAAATGATGCTTCCCTGTTGCATGCCTTGCAGCCACTGCGTCAGACCGCCGGTCAGCGCGCCGACCGGTTCGCCCAGCCCCCACATCATGATGCCCGCGGTAATAAACGTACCGACGATAGGAATAACAAAGATGGGCATCACCGAGCGCAGCACTTTGTGTACGGGGATTTTCTTCAGATAGTGGACGACGATACCGCCAATAATCCCGGCAATCAGCGCCCCGAAGAATCCCGCGCCGAAGCTGTTGCCGACCCAGGCGCCGATGGCGCACGGCGCCAGCGCGGCACGTTCAGAGATGGAATAACCGATGTAAGCCGCCAGAAAAGGCACCATCAGGGTCAACCCCGCCACACCGATATCAAACAGTTTTTTCAGATTGGGATCGGTGGCGACATCGGGTACGGCCCCCTTGCCATACAGCATGACGGAAACGGCCAGTAAAATACCGCCCGCCACCACGAAGGGGATCATGTGCGAAACGCCAGTCATCAAATGCTGGCGGGTATTTTTCAGGATCTGCACCAACTCTTTCATAAGTCGCTCCCGGGCTAAAAGCCCATATCCATAATGTTGTTGTGGCAAACAATAGGCAATCCAACGGGGAGCAGACAGTGGATAAAAAGGCCATTTACTGGATTTTTGTAATGTCAGTACAAAAATGAGATCCGCTTCATAACTTGCATAATCTAAAAAAATAGCCACCCCATGGTGAGTTGTGAAGCGCATCGCACTTTGCGGCTTACATTACATTTGTCCAGCTTTTGGCAGATTTGTCACATGGCGGGGCGCAGTGCTGCCCTTTTATCCTGTCACCAGAAAACCGTTATGGGAGAGAGGCAATGGCCCTGATTGTGGAATTTACCTGTGAGCTGCCCAATGGCGTACATGCACGCCCGGCCAGTCATGTTGAAACGCTGTGCAATACCTTTACCTCGCAGATTGAGTGGCATAATTTACGCACCGATCGTAAAGGCAATGCCAAAAGTGCGCTGGCGCTGATCGGCACTGACACACTGGCGGGCGATCGTTGCCAGATTCTGATCTCCGGTACCGATGAACACACTGCGCATCAAACGCTGAGCCAGTGGCTGCGTGATGACTTCGTGCACTGCGACGCGCCGCTGACAGAGGTGAAAAACCACGAGATGGAGCCGCTTCCGGCCTCGCTCACCAGACTCAATCCACGGCTTTTTCTCGCACGCGCCGTCTGCAACGGCAGTGCGGGGGGCATCCTGACGCTGCTCTCCTCGCAGGATCTCAACGTACCTGGCGATCTTCCTGCCGCTCAGGATGCGGAAACCGAACAGTCCGCACTGGACAACGGTTTGACGCTGCTGATGAAGAATATTGAGTTCCGCTTACTCGACAGCGACGGCGCCACCCGCGCGATTCTTGAAGCCCACCGCTCGCTGGCAGGCGATACCGCTTTGCGCCAGCATTTACTGGCAGGCGTTTCTCGTGGATTAAGCTGTGCCCAAGCGATTGTTGAAAGCGCCCGCCATTTTTGCGACGAATTTTCCCGCTCCAGCAGCAGCTATTTACAGGAACGTGCGCTGGACGTACGCGACGTCTGCTTCCAGTTGCTGCAACAGATTTATGGCGAACAGCGTTTTCCTGCGCCCGGTAAGCTCACGCAGCCGACAATCTGCATGGCCGACGAACTCACGCCAAGCCAGTTCCTTGAGCTGGACAAAACATTCCTTAAGGGTCTGCTGTTAAAAAGCGGCGGCACCACATCGCACACGGTCATTCTGGCCCGTTCATTCAATATCCCCACGCTGGTTGGCGTGGGCATTGAAACCTTAACGCCCTGGCTCCAGCAACCCGTTTATATTGATGGCAATGCTGGCGCGGTGGTGGTCGCGCCAGATGAAGCCGTGGCCCGTTATTACCAGCAAGAAACCCGCGTGCAAGAAGCCCTGTACGAACAGCAACGCGTCTGGCTCACCCAGCAAGCCCGCACTGCCGACGGCATCCGTATGGAAGTGGCGGCCAACATCGCCCATTCTGTCGAAGCACACGCCGCCTTTAGCAACGGCGCGGAAGCGGTCGGCCTGTTTCGTACCGAAATGCTGTATATGGACAGAACCAGCGCCCCCGGCGAGAACGAGCTGTACAACATTTTTTGCCAGGCGCTGGAGTCCGCAAATGGCCGCAGCATCATTGTGCGCACGATGGATATCGGTGGTGATAAACCCGTTGATTATCTGAATATTCCGGCCGAAGCCAACCCCTTCCTCGGCTACCGCGCAGTACGCATTTATGAAGAATATGTAGCGCTATTCACCACGCAATTACGGGCGATCCTGCGCGCGTCGGCGCACGGCAGCCTGAAAATTATGATCCCGATGATCTCCTCAATGGAAGAGATCCTGTGGGTCAAAGAGAAGCTGGCAGAAGCCAAACAGCAGTTACGCAATGAGCACACGCCTTTTGACGAGAAGATCCAGTTTGGCATTATGCTGGAGGTGCCTTCCGTGATGTTCATTATCGATCAATGCTGTGAAGAGATTGATTTCTTTAGTATTGGCAGTAATGACCTGACGCAATACCTGCTGGCCGTCGACCGCGACAACGCCAAAGTCACCCGCCACTACAACAGCCTTAACCCAGCGTTCCTGCGCGCACTGGACTATGCGGTGCAAGCCGTACATCGCCAGGGTAAATGGATTGGTCTGTGCGGAGAGTTGGGGGCAAAAGGCTCGATACTGCCGCTGCTGGTTGGCCTGGGTCTGGACGAAATCAGCATGAGCGCGCCCTCTATTCCCGCCGCCAAAGCGCGTATGTCGCAACTCGACAGCCGTGCCTGCCGCCAGTTACTGAATCAGGCGATGGCTTGTCGAACCTCACTGGAAGTCGAACACCTGCTGGCGCAGTTCCGAATGACGCAGCAGGATGCGCCGCTGGTCAGTGCGCAATGCATCACACTCGACAGCGACTGGCGCAGCAAAGAAGAGGTGCTCAAAGGGATGACCGACAATCTGCTGCTGGCAAGCCGCTGTCGTTATCCGCGTAAACTCGAAGCCGACCTGTGGGCGCGTGAAGCCGTGTTCTCTACCGGACTGGGCTTCAGCTTCGCCATTCCACACAGCAAATCGGAACATATCGAACAGTCGACGATAAGCGTTGCCCGTCTGAAGGAGCCCGTTCGCTGGGGCGATGAGGACGCGCAATTCATCATCATGCTGACACTCAACAAACACGCCGCTGGCGACCAGCATATGCGCATCTTCTCGCGCCTGGCGCGCCGCATCATGCACGAAGAATTCCGCCACGCGCTGGTTAACGCCGCCTCTGCCGAGGCGATTGCCAGCCTGCTGCAACACGAACTGGAACTGTAAAAAGGACACATTATGGAACTGTATCTGGATACCGCCAACGTGGCGGAAGTTAAACGTCTGGCGCGTCTCTTTCCTCTCGCCGGGGTGACGACGAACCCCAGCATCGTGGCAGCCAGCAAAGAGTCCATCTGGGATGTGCTGCCCCGGCTGCAAAAAGCGATTGGCGAAGAAGGGACTCTGTTTGCCCAGACCATGAGCCGCGACGCGCAAGGCATGGTGGAAGAAGCCAAACGTCTGAGCGATGCGGTTCCGGGGATCGTAGTCAAAATCCCGGTCACGTCCGAAGGGCTAGCCGCCATAAAACAGCTAAAAAAAGAAGGCATCACTACGCTGGGTACCGCTGTGTACAGCGCCGCGCAAGGGCTGCTTGCCGCGCTGGCTGGCGCGAAATATATCGCCCCCTATGTGAACCGCATCGATGCTCAGGGTGGCGATGGTATTCGTACGGTACAGGAACTGCAAACCTTGCTGGAACTTCACGCGCCAGAAAGCATGGTGCTCGCCGCCAGCTTTAAAACCCCGCGCCAGGCGCTGGATTGCATGCTGGTCGGATGCGAAGCAATCACCCTGCCATTAGATGTAGCGCAACAAATGCTGAATACCCCTGCGGTAGAGTCAGCAATAGAGAAGTTTGAGCAGGACTGGAAAAACACGTTTGGAAGCATTCATTTTTAGGCTAAATAATTCACGCGGCAGGAAGGCGGCGACGCAGCGAATCCCCAGGAGCTTACATCAGTAAGTGACTGGGGTGAGCGACGGCCCATAAGGGCGAGTCTCATGGATGAGACGAGTAACTCAAAAGCCAACGCATCTGCAGCCTGAATTATGACGGATAAAAGAGGAAATAGAGTATGGATCGCATCATTCAATCACCTGGTAAATACATCCAGGGTGCAGATGTCATCACCCGCCTTGGCGACTACCTCAAACCTATGGCAGAACGCTGGCTGGTGGTCGGCGACAAATTTGTCTTAGGTTTTGCCCAGACGGCCCTGGAAAAAAGCTTTAAAGATGCAGGACTGGTACTGGAAGTTGCGCCGTTTGGCGGTGAATGTTCACAAAATGAAATTGATCGCCTGCGTGGCGTGGCGGAAAAAGCACAGTGCGGCGCGGTGCTGGGTATCGGCGGCGGTAAAACGCTGGACACCGCAAAAGCGCTGGCCCACTTTATGGGAATTCCGGTTGCCATTGCGCCTACCATTGCGTCGACCGACGCACCGTGCAGCGCGCTCTCCGTTATCTACACTGACGCAGGTGAGTTCGACCGTTACCTGTTGTTGCCGCAAAACCCGCATATGGTCATTGTGGATACCAAAATCGTTGCCGGCGCGCCTGCACGTCTGTTAGCCGCAGGTATTGGCGATGCGCTGGCAACCTGGTTTGAAGCCCGCGCCTGTTCACGCAGCGGCGCGACCACGATGGCCGGCGGGAAATGCACACAGGCGGCGCTGGCGCTGGCCGAGTTGTGCTACAACACGCTTATCGAAGAAGGTGAAAAAGCCATGCTGGCCGCTGAGCAGCATGTGGTGACGCCGGCTCTGGAACGCGTTATTGAAGCCAACACTTACCTGAGCGGTGTGGGTTTTGAAAGTGGGGGGCTGGCGGCAGCCCATGCCATACACAACGGCCTGACGGCGATTCCGGACGCGCATCACTACTATCACGGTGAGAAAGTCGCTTTCGGGACGCTGACGCAACTGGTTCTGGAAAATGCGCCGGTCGAAGAGATCGAAACCGTTGCCGCGCTGTGCCATTCCGTCGGTTTGCCCATCACCCTGGCGCAACTGGATATTAAACAAGATATTCCGGCAAAAATGCGCACGGTTGCAGAAGCGTCTTGCGCAGAAGGCGAAACGATTCACAACATGCCTGGCGGCGCGACACCGGATGAGGTCTATGCCGCCCTGTTGGTTGCCGACCAGTATGGTCAGCGTTTCCTGCAAGAGTGGGAATAAAAGCCGGCTGAGACTCCCGGTATTGTTCTGACACCGTTAGTTTAAGACCGAGATATCCGGGGCGACCACCGGGTTTGGCATCCCTCCGGGAACCAAATCCCGGTGTTTCCCCTCATTTATTGGTTTACGTGAACGGTGTCAGGCATTGTCCGGGCGTTTTTTTATGCTCTTTTTACTGCAAATAGGCAGGGCGAGATGGCCTTCACGACGATGACGTGACCTTTTGTACCTGCGCCTCACGCTTTTTATAGCTGACGATTGCCAGCGCCAGAACGATCAGCACAATGCCGCCGCCTTCAACGACGCCGGGATTCTCACCCAGCAGCCACCAGGAAAACAGAACGCCGCAAACCGGCACCGCCAGGGTACTTAAGCTGGCAATACTGGCGGGCAGATTCCTCAGAACAAACAGCCATAAACTCCAGGCCAGCGCCGTCGCCAGAATAGCGCTATACGCCAGCGCCCAGAATACGATGGGCTGCCAGTCAACTTTAGGCTGCGGAACCCACCAGGCCACCAGACTCATGATCAGCGCCGCATACAGCATCTGCCATGCGGTCAACGCGAGTAAATCGATACGAGGGTGGCGGGCATACATCCGCTTGGCGACAATGGCGCTCGCTCCCCAACTGATCCCGGAAAGGATCGCCAGCAAGGCGCTCTTCAGCGAAGAATAATCCAGTTGCCACGGCTGCATCACCAGCAGTAAACCGATTGCCGCAATCATAATCGCCGCGTATTGCAAACGCCGTAGTCGTTCGCCCAGAAACAGCGCCGCCAGAATCACCACCCAAAACGGCATGGTATAGGTCAGAATAGCCACCTTGCCCGCACCGCCGCTCATCAGCGCCCACTGCGCCAGCCCGATCATGCCGCAGGTCTGTAGTAACGCAATTGCCAGCGTGTATTTGAATGGTGTCGGACGCATCCCACGGCCACGTAAGAGCAGTACGAGAAATAAGATTAAGGCCCCGAAGATACAGCGCAGTGAAGTGAAGTCGAACGCGCCAATATAGCTCGTGACTTGCTTCATAAAGATCCAGCTATAGCTCCAGATAAGGGTGAGGATGATAAGACCACTGATTGCCAGTGAGTGACTCTTTCCTGAGGCTGACATGATAAATCCAGTAAATTGGTGTTCCCGGCAGGTACTATACGCTGACAAATACACTTCAGCGACGACAATCACGCCGCCGCGAAGTGCTATCCGGTGACTTCACTATCAGTGATTACAGCAGATCGAAACGGTCCAGGTTCATCACTTTCACCCATGCCGCGACAAAGTCTTTCACAAACTTCTCGTGGGCATCGCTGCACGCGTAAACCTCGGCCAATGCACGCAACACGGCATTTGAACCAAATACCAGGTCAGCGCGAGTCGCCGTGTATTTCACGTCGCCGTTTTGACGATCGCGGCCTTCAAACAGCTCCGCAGACTCATCGGTCGCTTTCCATTCGTTGCGCATATCCAGCAAATTAACAAAGAAATCATTGCTGAGTACGCCTGGACGCTCGGTGAAAACGCCATGCTGGCTACCATCAAAGTTGGCGCCCAGAACGCGCATCCCACCCACTAACACCGTCAATTCCGGCGCGGTGAGCGTCAACTGCTGCGCTTTATCAATCAGCAGAGATTCCGTTGTCGCCTCGCCGGGTTCGCCGCGATAGTTGCGGAAACCGTCTGCGACAGGCTTAAGCAGTTCAAACATTTCAACGTCGGTCTGATCCTGACGCGCATCGACACGCCCTGGTGTAAACGGCACGCTAATGCTCACGCCTGCTGCGCTTGCCGCCTGCTCTACACCCACCACACCCGCGAGAACGATAATATCGGCCAGTGATGCTTTACCGGAAGATTTCTGAATGCCTTCCAGTACAGGCAGAACGCGGGCTGCCGTCACGTTAACATCCCAGAATCTCTGCGGATCCAATGCCAGCCGCGCACCGTTAGCGCCACCGCGTTTATCACCACCACGGAAGGTCGATGCCGATGCCCATGCTACCGACACCAACTCGCTGACGGAAAGCCCGGAACCTGCAATAGCAGACTTCAGGTTAATAATGTCTTCCTGAGTCGGATTGAATACCGGCTGTGGCAGCGGATCTTGCCAGATCAGATCTTCTTTCGGCACTTCCGGGCCAATGTAACGCGCTTTCGGCCCCATATCTCTGTGCGTCAGCTTGTACCAGGCGCGAGCGAAGGCTTCGTTAAATGCCTGAGGATCGTTCAGGAAACGACGGGAAATTTTCTCGAATTCCGGGTCAAAACGCAGCGTCAGATCCGTCACCAGCATGGTGGGTTTGCGTTTCTTCGACGGATCAAACGGATCCGGAATGATGTCAGGCGCGTCGACCGCTTCAAACTGGATCGCGCCCGCTGGGCTGCGCGTCTGCACCCATTCGTATTTGAACAGGTTTTCAAAGAAATAATTGCTCCACTGGGTTGGCGTCTGTGACCAGACCACTTCCAGGCCGGAGGTAATGGAATCCGCCCCAACACCGGTGCCATGGCTGCTCTTCCAGCCTAAACCTTGTTGTTCAATCGGGGCCGCTTCCGGGTCTGCGCCCACATGCGATGCAGAGGCAGCGCCGTGCGTTTTACCCAACGTATGCCCGCCCGCAATAAGCGCTACGGTTTCTTCGTCGTCCATCCCCATGTTGCCAAAGGTGGCGCGAATAGCGGATGCCGCAGAGAGAGGCTCCCCGCTGGCGTTTGGCCCTTCCGGGTTGACGTAGATCAGCCCCATTTCGGTGGCGGCTAACGGACGTTTTGCCAACGCTTCCGGGTCACGATGGGTCAGCCACGCTTTCTCATCACCCCAGTTGACGTCGAGATCCGGTTCCCACACATCTTCACGACCGGCGCCAAAACCAAAGGTACGGAAGCCTGAGTTTTCCAGCGCGACGTTACCCGCCAAAATAAACAGGTCGGCCCATGAGATTTTCTGACCATATTTCTGTTTGATAGGCCACAGCAGACGGCGTGCTTTATCCAGGCTGACGTTATCCGGCCAGGAGTTTAACGGCGCAAAACGTTGCTGCCCGCGCCCGGCGCCACCGCGACCATCCACAGAGCGGTAAGTCCCGGCACCGTGCCAGGCCATACGAATAAAGAGACCGGCATAGGTGCCCCAATCCGCAGGCCACCACGGTTGAGAATCGGACAGGAGCGCTTTGAGATCCCCTTTCAGGGCGGAGTAGTCGAGTTTGCTAAATTCTTTACGGTAGTCGAAGTCTTCACCCAGCGGGTTCGAACGGTTGGAGTGTTGATTAAGGAGGTCAACGCGAAGTTGCTTTGGCCACCAATCGCGGTTATTCATACCAGCGCCTGCGCTCTGGTCCGGGTTTGCTTGATGGAAAGGACACTTCCCGGCGGACACGTTATTCTGGCTATCGTCGGACATGCTCATCTATATGCTCCCTTTACAGTGTTCTAACTACGATATACACCACCAGAGATAAGATATAGTCGAAATAATCCACAGATTCGATAGCTGATACCTTTTATATTTTTAGTTACAGAGATGTAGATCAATGTGATCGAAAAAAAGCCCTCCGAAGAGGGCCGAGGCATTTTATACACCAGGCCTTACACCCAGCGTGTGGCAAATGGCATAACTCATCTCTGCCCGGTTCAACGTATAGAAGTGAAAATCTTTTACCCCTTCCCGACTTAGGATCTTCACCATGTCCATCGCGATGTTCGCGCCGACCAGTTTGCGGGTTTCTGCGTCATCGTCCAGACCGTCGAACATTTGTGACATCCAGGCCGGAATTCGCACGTTGGTCATGTCAGCAAATTTCTTCGCTTGTTTAAAGTTAGAAACCGGCAGGATGCCTGGAATGATTTCAACATCGATGCCCGCAGAGACACAGCGATCGCGAAAACGCAGATAACTTTCCACATCAAAGAAAAACTGCGTGATAGCACGGCTGGCACCGGCATCCACTTTGCGCTTCAGGTTGAGCAGATCGGCCTGGGCGCTTTTTGCTTCAGGATGCACTTCCGGGTAGGCGGCAACAGAGATATCAAAGTCCGCGACCTCTTTCAGCAATCCCACCAGATCAGCCGCATACATTTCCGGCTTACCGCTGCCCGGCGGCAGATCGCCACGCAGCGCAACGATATGGCGAATACCGTTATTCCAGTAATCCTGCGCAATCGTGCGCAATTCATCACGTGTCGCATCGATACAGGTCAGGTGCGGTGCCGCTTCCAGACCGGTACGATCCTTAATCCCTTTAATAATGCTGTGCGTACGATCGCGCTCACCCGAGTTGGCGCCGTAAGTCACAGAGACAAATTTTGGCTTCAGACTACTCAGGCGATCGATGGAGTTCCACAAGGTCTGCTCCATTTCACTGGTGCGCGGCGGGAAGAATTCGAACGAAACGTTAATCTGACCCTGGACTTCTGCCAGGCTCTGATTCAGGGCTTCCCGCTGGTTGGCGTGAAAAAAGCTCATACCTTACCTCATCAATCTTTTGTCATTATATGTTGTGTTGTGAACATCTATCCATTTAGACGTCTAGATGTAAAAATGACGGAAAAGCGGCGTGACGTCAACCGAAAAATCACCATTAACGGTGAGGAATCCTCAGTGAAGATGAAAATAATTCAAGTGAGTCCGAACAGACAAGGAATTGCAGCACCTCTGCGTTAAGCCACGCCCTGACGCTGAATAGCAGAAGGGGTGGAAGATGTGATGCATTCAGAATGTTTTATAACGGGTCAGGAGATGTTGCAACAGGAGGATGGCAAAGACGCCGATACCGTCGTCGAATATTTGCAAGATATCGCGCCGGATGGCGCTGTGCTTATCCGGCCTACGAGTGATGCTTAACGTAGGCCGGAGGCGGTGCAGGACTACAGCAGTTGCGCCAGGCGGTTGATGTCTGACTGAATGGCCCCGGCGGTCACGTCACGGCCAGCACCCGGCCCACGGATCACCAGCGGGTTATCGCGATACCAGCGGCTTTCGATGGCGAAGACGTTATCGCACGGCAGCAGTGCCGCCAGCGGGTGTTCCGCACGCACCGCTTCCACACCGACGCGCGCTTTGCCGTTGGCATCGAAACGCGCCACATAGCGCAGCACCAGTCCCATTTCGCGGGCGGCTTCCAGACGCTGCACCATCTGCTCATTCAGCTCATCGCCATTCTCAAAGAAATGGTCGATTGACCCCTCTTCGCAATGCGTTGGCACCAGTGACTCTACGCGCACCTGATCCGGCTCGATGTCGTAGCCCGCTTCACGCGCCAGAATCACCAGTTTGCGCATCACATCCTTACCGGAAAGGTCAACGCGCGGATCCGGCTCTGTCAGCCCCTGCTGCCACGCCTGGTCCACCAAATCGGTAAAGGGAACCGTACCGTCAAATTGCAGGAACAACCACGATAGCGTGCCGGAGAAGATCCCGCTGATCGACAGAATGGTATCGCCGCTGTCGATCAGATCGCGCACCGTGTGGTTGATCGGCAAACCAGCCCCCACCGTGGCGTTGTACAACCAGTGACGCCCGGTTTTTTCAAACGCGTCATGGATCTGGCGGTACTTATCGCTGGTGCTCGCCCCGGCCAGTTTATTGGCGCTGATGACGTGGAAACCATGGCTGGCAAAATCAAGATACTGATCGGCCAGTTGCTCACTGGCGGTTACATCCAGCACCACCAGATCGTCATACGGGTGCGCACGCATCCACAGGAACAGCGACTCTTCGTCCTGCTCAATGGCTTCGTCGTTAAAGAACGCCAGCGCGCGGCTGGCATCCAGCCCTTCATAGTTCAGCAGGCTACGGCGGCTGTCCACCACGCCTGCCAGCACGAATTCAAATCCCGTACGCGCCGAGAGCGTGCTTTGCTCGCGGGCAAACAGCTCCAGCCAGCGTGAACCGATGTTGCCTTTGCCAAACAGCATCAGACCGATCCGCTTTTCCGCGCGGAAAATGGACTGGTGCAGACCCTGAATCAGGCTCTCGGTTGGCCCGGTGCGCAGAACCGCCACCAGACTGATGCCTTCTTCCGACTGCCAGGTAAACTCAACCGGTTGGCCTTTCAACTGCTGCCAGAATCGGTGGCAGTGCAATGGGTTACGCGTTACGCCAGCCCCGACCATAGCCACCAGCGCCAGACCCTGACGCAAACGCAGCTCGCCCGGTAAACCCGCTTCATCAAGGATTTTCAGCGCGCTGTCGGCCACTTCGGAGGTGTAGCAAAACTGCAGCAACTGGCGGTCATTATGGACGCCAACCGCCAACGGACGCACCTGCGCCCGTTTCAGAATCTGATCGATGTCTTTGTGCGCCAGCTTAAAATCCTGGCTTGCAGGCACCTGAAACTCAATCAGGCAGACATCATCATGGCTGGTCACGATACGCGCGCCTGTACCGGAAGCCAGCACGCGTTCAATACGGGTGGAACCCTGATCCGGCGTGTAGCTACAGCGCAGTTGCAGATCGATATCGCTACCGGAAACGGGCTGCAAGGTACGGGCATGCAGAACCGGCGCCGCCAGACGTGCCAGTTCACTGGCTTCATCCAGACGCAACAGCGGCAGCAGGCAGGCATCTTTCACTTTACGCGGGTCAGCGCTGTACACCCCGGCCACATCGCTCCAGATAGTGACGCGGGAGGCTCCGGCCAGTGCGCCAATTTGCGTAGCGGAGTAGTCAGAACCGTTACGGCCCAGCAGTACCGTTTCGCCCGCATTACAGCGGCTGATAAATCCGGTTACCACCAGGCGTTTTCCCGGGTGCTGCGCCAGCAGTTGCTGCAATAATGGGTAAGAGAGCCCCTCGTCTACCTGCGGTTGTGCGGCGCGCTCGGCACGTAAAAACTCACGCGCGTCCAGCCATGCAGACGCCAGTCCCTGTTGGTTAAGCACCGCCGACATCAGGCGCGCCGACCACACTTCACCGTGCCCGACCACTTCCGCATAAACGGCATCGGTCACACCGCTGTCGAGCAAACCCGCCAGCCGTTCCAGGTCATTGACGAAGGCGCTGAGCAGGTCATCTGCGACCTCTGTCGGTAATAATCCACTGATAAGATCGCTCTGATAGCGACGCAACGTCTGCTGAACCTGATGCGCAGAGAGTCTGTCGGTCTGGCTTAATTTCAGCCAGCTAATCAACTGGTTGGTGGTACTGCCTGCGGCGGAAACGACCATCATATCGTCGGGCTGCGAGTACTCCGCCATGATGCCTGCGACACGCAGATAACATTTCACGTCTGCCAGACTACTGCCACCAAATTTATGCAGTTGACGACCCGTCGTCCCTGCCTGCGCAATCACACTCATGTTTACCCCTTGTTTGCAGCCCGGAAGCCATTTTCCAGGTCGGCAATTAAATCTTCGCCATCTTCAATACCCGTGGAGATACGCAGCAACGTCTCGGAGATCCCGGCGGCGGCACGCGCTTCCGGCGCCATGCCCGCATGCGTCATCGTCGCAGCATGAGAGATCAAACTCTCAACGCCCCCTAAGGATTCCGCCAGCGTAAACAGGGACAGCCCGCTCAGGAAGCGGCGCAACGTCTGCTCATCGCCATCCAGTTCAAAACTCAACATCGCGCCAAAGCCTTTTTGCTGGCGCGCAGCAATCTCATGCCCCTGATTCTCTGGCAAAGACGGATGATACAGTTTTTTCACCAGCGGCTGAGTTTGCAGATAATCAACAACGGCCTGGGCATTGCGTTGAGCCACCTCCATGCGCGGCGACAATGTACGCAGTCCACGCAGCAACAGGTAGCTATCAAACGCACCGCCGGTGACACCGATATTATTCGCCCACCACGCCAGTTCCGTCACGGTATCAGGATCTTTTGCAATCACCACACCCGCCACTACATCCGAGTGACCATTCAGGTATTTAGTGCATGAATGCAACACCAGATCGGCGCCCAATGCCAGCGGATTTTGCAACGCCGGGCTTAAAAACGTGTTGTCCACAACGCTGACCGCACCGGCCTCACGCGCCAGTGTGCAGATTTTCGCAATATCCACCACGCGTAACAATGGATTACTCGGACTTTCCACCAACACCAGTTTGGGGTTTTCTGCCAGCGCGGCCAGCAGAGCCTGCTCATCACCTTGATCGACAAACAGCACACGATAGCAGCCACGTTTTGCCAGGCTGTCGAATAAACGGTAGCTGCCGCCGTAACAGTCATGCGGCGCCACCAGCAGATCGCCTGGCTTCAGGAACACCGTCGTCACCAGATGAATCGCCGACATCCCGGTATTGGTGAGCACCGCGCCTGCGCCGCCTTCAAGCTCCGCCAGCGCACGCTGGACGACATCACGCGTAGGATTGCCACGTCGAGAGTAATCGTGTGCACGCGGTTCATTAAAACCGGTAAAGTTATAGGTGCTGGAAAGGTGAATCGGTGGGACAACGCAACCGTACTGCTCGTCGTCGTTTAACCCGCTACGCACTGCGATGGTGGCCTGTTTACGCGTCATGTTGAGAAGTTCCTGGGCTGAGTCAGTGAAAGTCAGACCTCAGAGTAATCATTGTTAGAATAGACGTCAATACATCTGGACATCTAAACTTCTTTGCGTATAGATTGAGCAAACGGAAAATAGCCGTTAAAATTATACGCATTAGCGCACATCCGCGACGGCTAACTTCGTGTAAGGGCCGCGCCACTACGGTAAACTACGCGCAATTATGGCCTGGACTCAATTTCCGGCCTCATACTAATGACGAAGAGGATTAAGTATCTCATGGCTGAATGGAGCGGCGAATATATCAGCCCATACGCTGAGCACGGTAAGAAGAGTGAGCAAGTCAAAAAAATTACGGTTTCCATTCCTCTGAAGGTGTTAAAAATCCTCACCGATGAACGCACGCGTCGTCAGGTGAATAACCTGCGTCACGCCACCAACAGCGAACTGCTGTGTGAAGCGTTCCTGCACGCGTTCACCGGGCAACCCTTGCCGAATGACGACGATCTGCGTAAAGAACGCAGTGATGAAATCCCCGAAGCGGCAAAAGAGATCATGCGTGAACTGGGGATCGACCCGGAGACGTGGGAATACTAAAGCAGAAAAGAGCGGCGCGGGATTAACCAGCCGCTTTTTTAAGGGTGTAACAAGGACGTTTACCAATGAAACACGGACTACCGATCTTCAGCCTGCCGGGTGCCGTATCCGCTTTTGCCTGGCCGCCGTAAACCGGCGATATTCACTTTCAGATTTCTCGCTCAACACAACCTAAAGCCATTCAACTGGCGGTGGTAGCGAAACAACAAAGGCAGAGGTTTCCCCCTGCCTTTCAGACTCATGACCCCAGCATTTTCATAGGGTATTCACGGGTTATTTGCTAATCCCATTGAATTTATTCAGTGTTTCTTCCATTTTGAGCGTTTCTTTACGGTTGAGTGGATAGCAATAAATCAAAATCATCGCGGCCAAAAACAGGCATAACGCCGGTAAGAGATTCGCCATCGTGTAAATATTTTCCTGCACGGCGTTGGTTTGAACAGCACCGCCCGTTGAGGAGGATTGATAACCGATGATAGCCAGCATAAAACCGCCAATGGCCCCTGCACATGCCTGACCCACTTTGCGGGCAAAGAAGTTCACACCATAAACGGTGCCATCCTCACGGTCACCGGTGACATACTGATGATAGTCACAAACATCAGTCATAAACGCCCAAATCATCAGGTTGAATAACCCGGCCCCCAGCGTCGCCAGGAAAAGGAAGACCAGATAGATTTTCGCATCCGTGATGTGGATGAAGTACATAATCAGATACATCACCACCGAAAAGAGCAGTGCGCCGACGCTGGCTTCTTTTTTACCAAAACGCTTCGTGAGCCAGGACGCCGAAGGTGCCAGCAGAATCAGGGAGCCAAAGGTAAACAGGAGTGCAACTGACATTGCGGCTCTGTTGTGGAAATAGTCATTAAACAGATAGGTCATATTGGTGCCCGAGAGCCCCTGATTAATAACAATAAGCAGATCCACAATGACTAAAACGATCAGCGCTTTATTGCGTAATAATCCCTTCAGCAAAACAGAAACCGGCATGCTCTCTTTCTTTTCCACACGCACGCGTTCTGTCGTTAAGTGACAGGTCAGGGTTAAAAAGAGAAAAGCCAGTATTGAGCAGCCAATCGCAATCCAGAAGAAATGTTGCCCCGAAATAACCTGACTTCCATCAACCAGGGTTGTATACATCAGAATGGGAATAAAAAAGCCGGTTGTCCCGCCACCAATCGCCGAGCCAATACTGCGGTAAGTCGAAAGCGAAACACGATCGTCCGGATTCGAACTAATCGCCGCCGACATTGCACCATAAGGAATGTTAACCGTCGATAACAACGAGCCATAAATAAAATAAGAACAGCAGATATAGATAATTTTCGCCGTTTCAGAAAATTCATGAACAAACGGCAGAAAAAGAACGACTGAAATAATGCAAAAAGGGTATCTCATGCGACGAACCCAGGGATTAAAGCGCCCGTAAGCGGTCAGTTTAGACGTATCGCATAAGCGCCCTACGGCGACATCAACAAACGCATCAAAGAGTTTTGTCACAAAATAGAGTGACCCAACAATGACGCCAGAAACACCGAGCACGTTAGTGTAATAAATCATTAAAAAACTATTCACCAACCCAAGAATAAAACAGTTTCCCAGGTCGCCACATAAGTAACCTATTTTATCTCTGAATCCGAAAGGCCTGTTGGTAATGCTTGTGCTTCCTATAACATGTTCATCACTAGACATTATGTCAACTCCTTAGACACATTATTCACGCGAGGTACTCGTACGTCCTGATACTCAGGGCAATAATAAGGCGTGCTTCCACTCACTCTTTTTTCAATAGTTGCACTCACTCCCTTTTTGCGTGACCTGGCTTGTCGCCAGGCTACCTGCATGGTCAGGGAAAGCGGGGTTCAAGACGCTGAGGCATCTTTAAATACAATTCGAATAATGTTTTATATATAGCTGAGATTAACAATCAGAAGTTATAACCAAGGCCAACACGATAACGCGTCTGGCGATCGTCCGTCGTTGTCGTGTTATAACCTGAAGAAACGTTGCCAATTTCAACAAAAGGAACCCAGGAACCAATCTTATAAGCAACACGGAAGTTATATTCATAATCTTCTTTTTTGTTGTTATACAGATCTTCACTGTCGGCAATTTTATAAATACCGTTGAGTTCAAACATCCAGTCATTGATGTTATAACCGAGCCAGGCTTCCGGGCGATAAACCATCCGGTCATCTTTGCCGTCAGCGTTTCTACGCGAATATTCCTGACGATAGCGGAACGCAGTCCACCAGTTGTCATTGATATTATACTGCACGCGCAGATAAGGTTTATAAATTGCGATGTTATCACCCGTTTCGATCGCGATACCGGGCTGCCAGATGAGATCCTTCCAGGTGAATTGATAGCTTGCCGTATACTCGTTACCGTTACTTTCCATATTGTTCCACGCATCATTAGATTGCGCATCGTCGGAACGTGAAATGGCTTCTACAGCAACACCAAAACCTGTCGCAAAACGGTGAGACATATAAACACGGTCATAGTTACGGCCATCGTCATAATATTCATGACGATAATCAACATAACCCGCCTGAGCGGCCGCAGAGAATAATGGAATAAGTAATAACGCGGACTTAAATTTCATGAACATCCCTCTTCATGCGCAATTAAGAAATCAACCCACCTGTTTTCTTTAAAAGAGAAGACAATATGGATCTATGGATATTTTAAGATTTCTAAATGATTGTATTTAAGCAAGAGAGAGAAAACCTTTTCAATTTTGCCACCAAAATAAATAAATGGCAAAAACGAGAAGATGAAAACGATGAAGGTCACTAATAGAAATAATTTATCTAAAAAATAGAAACGCTGTTTTTATTCTATATAAATAAGATTATTTATTCAAGCAAGGAATGGGTATTTCAATTTTCAGGCACAAAAAAAGCGCCGTAAGGCGCTTTTTTCTGAGAAGCAAAACTTATTTGCTGCCCGGGATGCTGAAACGCTTGTTGAAGCGGTCAACACGGCCACCGGTTGCAACATCACGCTGCTTGCCAGTGTAGAACGGGTGGCACTGGCCACATACGTCCAGGTTCAGATCGTGACCCACGGTGGAGCGGATCTGGATAGAGTTACCGCAAGAGCAGTTTGCAGTAATCATTTCGTATTTCGGGTGAATATCTTTTTTCATGGGAAACCTCAGTTAAGGCCGCGTCGCTCTTCCAGCCCTAACGCCAGACACCACGCGATGTTGATAGTATAGTTTTGACACAATCAATTTGCATCAAAGGCGGCGAATCATACAGAAATTAGCCAGCGTATGCAAACTGATCCGCGCTCCCTTACCACAATGTGTATACTAACCCGCCAGATTTCAAGTCAGGATGATGACATGCCCGTTGCGCACGTTGCCTTACCCGTTCCGCTTCCCCGTACCTTTGACTATCTCTTGCCACAGGGCATGAGCGCTCAAGCCGGGTGTCGCGTGCGCGTGCCGTTTGGTAAGCAGCAAGAACGCGTTGGGATTGTTGTCTCCGTCAGCGACCAAAGCGAATTACCGCTAAATGAACTCAAAGCGGTGATCGAGGTGCTGGACGAGGAACCGGTTTTTTCGTCCTCCGTCTGGCGTTTACTGCTGTGGGCGGCGGATTATTACCATCATCCTGTCGGTGATGTGCTGTTTCATGCCCTGCCTGTTTTGTTGCGCCAGGGCAGACCCGCCTGCAACGCCCCAATGTGGTACTGGTTTGCCACGGAAGAGGGACAGGCTGTCGACCTCAACAGCCTGAAACGCTCGCCAAAACAACAGCAGGCGCTGGCCGCGCTACGCCAGGGTAAAATCTGGCGCGATCGGGTGGCGGATCTCGACTTTAATGATGCGGCCCTGCAGGCGCTGCGTAAAAAAGGTTTGAGCGACCTGGCGAGTGAAACACCCGCCTTTACCGACTGGCGCACGCACTATGCTGTCTCCGGTGAACGCCTGCGGCTGAACACCGAGCAAGCCACCGCGGTTGGCGCGATTCACAGCGCGTCAGACAGTTTCTCGGCCTGGCTGCTGGCCGGTGTCACGGGTTCTGGCAAAACGGAAGTGTATCTTAGCGTGCTGGAAAACGTGCTTGCTCAGGGAAAACAGGCGCTGGTGATGGTGCCGGAGATCGGCCTGACCCCACAAACAATCGCCCGTTTTCGCGAGCGCTTTAATGCGCCTGTCGAAGTACTGCACTCCGGCCTGAATGACAGCGAACGTTTCTCGGCATGGCTGAAGGCCAAAAATGGTGAAGCGGCGATTGTTATCGGCACCCGCTCATCGCTGTTTACGCCATTTAAAAACCTCGGCGTCATCGTCATTGACGAAGAACACGACAGCTCTTACAAGCAACAAGAAGGCTGGCGCTATCATGCCCGCGACCTTGCTGTTTATCGCGCCCATAGCGAGCAGATCCCCATCATTCTCGGCTCCGCCACACCGGCGCTGGAAACGCTCTGCAATGTGCGGCAGAAAAAGTACCGCATGCTGCGCCTGACGCGTCGCGCTGGCAATGCCCGTCCTGCCATGCAGCATGTGCTCGACCTGAAAGGCCAGAAGGTGCAAGCCGGACTGGCTCCCGCGTTAATCACGCGTATGCGTCAGCATTTGCAGGCTGATAATCAGGTTATTCTGTTCCTTAACCGCCGGGGATTTGCCCCTGCACTGTTGTGCCATGACTGCGGCTGGACAGCAGAATGTCCGCGCTGCGACCACTATTACACGCTGCATCAGGCACAACACCATTTACGCTGTCACCACTGCGACAGCCAGCGCCCGGTGCCGCGCCAGTGTCCTTCCTGCGGCTCTACGCACATGGTGCCGGTCGGATTAGGCACGGAGCAACTTGAACACGCGCTGGCCCCCTTCTTCCCGGGCGTACCGATTTCCCGCATCGATCGCGACACAACCAGCCGCAAAGGCGCGCTGGAACAGCATCTGGCGGAAGTGCATCGTGGCGGCGCACGGATTTTGATCGGCACGCAAATGCTGGCCAAAGGCCACCATTTCCCGGATGTCACCCTGGTGGCGCTGCTGGACGTTGACGGCGCGCTATTCTCAGCAGACTTTCGCTCAGCAGAACGCTTTGCCCAGCTCTATACCCAGGTTTCCGGGCGTGCCGGGCGCGCCGGGAAGCAGGGTGAAGTCGTGTTGCAGACACATCATCCGGAGCATCCGCTGCTGCAAACTCTGCTGCACAAAGGTTATGACGCCTTTGCAGAGCAGGCGCTGGCAGAACGGCAAACGCTCCAGCTCCCGCCCTGGACCAGTCACGTTATTGTTCGGGCGGAAGATCATAACAATCAGCAGGCGCCGCTATTTCTGCAGCAACTGCGCAATCTGATTCAGGCCAGCCCGCTGGCGGATGACAAACTCTGGGTTTTGGGGCCGGTTCCCGCCCTGGCGCCCAAACGCGGCGGTCGCTATCGCTGGCAAATTTTACTCCAGCATCCGTCCCGGATTCGCCTGCAACATATCGTCAGCGGCACGATGGCGCTGATCAATACGCTGCCCGATTCACGCAAGGTCAAATGGGTGCTGGATGTCGATCCGATTGAGGGATAACCCCCTCATGATGCGAGGTGGATCGAAATATTCAGGACTCATCACACTTTTTATGAAAATTCTGTAACCGCTTCCATTAACTATCTGATAAAAATGATTCTGATATTAGTTTTCCAGGGATAGTTCTGCGCCTGCATGCCCCAGGCGAGGAGAGAGAGTGAAACCGAAGAATCAGGTTGCTGCCGCTACAATGAAAGATGTTGCTCTAAAGGCGAAAGTCTCAACAGCAACCGTGTCCCGCGCGTTAATGAACCCAGATAAAGTCTCCCAGTCGACCCGTAGCCGGGTGGAACAGGCAGCTATGGAGGTGGGCTATTTACCGCAATCAATGGGACGAAACGTTAAACGCAATGAATCACGCACAATCCTGGTGATTGTCCCGGATATTTGCGATCCGTTTTTCAGTGAAATTATCCGTGGCATCGAAGTGACCGCGGCTAAGCAAGGCTATCTGGTGTTGATCGGCGATTGCGCCCACCAGAATCAGCAAGAAAAAACGTTTATCAATCTGATCATCACCAAACAGATTGACGGCATGCTGCTGCTCGGTTCACGTCTCCCCTTTGACGCCAGTATTGAAGAACAGCGCAATTTACCGCCCATGGTGATGGCGAACGAATTTGCCCCCGAACTGGAGTTGCCAACCGTTCACATCGATAACCTGACTGCCGCCTTTGATGCCGTGAATTACCTGCATGAACAAGGGCATCAGCGTATTGGCTGTATCGCCGGCCCCGAAGAGATGCCGCTTTGCCACTACCGATTACAAGGCTATGTTCAGGCACTGCGTCGCAGTGGTATTACGGTTGATCCGCATTATATCGCTCGCGGTGATTTCACCTATGAAGCAGGTGCGAACGCGCTTCAACAACTGCTCGAACTGCCACAACCGCCTACGGCCGTGTTCTGTCATAGCGATGTTATGGCGCTCGGGGCGCTGTCCTGGGCCAAACGCCGCGGTCTGAGAATTCCCGACGATCTGTCCATTATTGGTTTCGATAACATCGCGCTGGCGGAATTTTGTGATCCACCCCTGACTACCGTTGCGCAACCACGCTTTGAAATTGGACGAGAAGCTATGCTGTTATTGCTCGATCAACTGCAAGGACAGAATGTCAGCAGTGGTTCACGTTTACTGGACTGCGAGCTTATAATTCGGGGTTCAACGCGCGCTTTAACTTAAAGTAAACGCTTTAAGACTCCCCTGTCTGGTCAAAGGCCCGCCGCTTAAGTAACATGGCGGGCTGACGAACGAATAAATACAGCGAAACGATAGTGGCACAACGAGATTATGTACGTCGCGGCCAACCGGCACCTTCGCGGCGCAAAAAGAGCACCTCACGGAACAAGCAACGCAACATACCTGCGGTCTCACCAGCAATGGTCGCAATTGCTGCCGCCGTCCTTGTGGCCTTTATCGGTGGACTGTACTTCATTACTCATCACAAAAAAGAAGAGTCCGAAACACTGCAGGGCCAGAAGGTCACCGGTAATGGATTGCCGCCAAAACCGGAAGAGCGCTGGCGCTACATCAAAGAGCTGGAAAGCCGCCAGCCTGGCGTACGTGCGCCTACTGAACCCTCTGCGGGCGGCGAAGTCATGAACGCAGACCAGCTCACCAATGAACAACGCCAGTTGCTGGCGCAAATGCAGGCGGATATGCGCCAGCAGCCGACACAGTTAAACGAAGTGCCGTGGAACGAGCAGACGCCTCAACAGCGCCAGCAAACATTACAGCGTCAGCGTCTGGCCCAGCAACAAGTGCAACAACAGCAGTGGGCCAATACTCAGCCGGTTCAACAGCCGCGTACGCAACCTCGCGTGACTGAGCAGCCTACTCAGCCGTCGCAGCAACAAACACGCACAGCGCAAAGCGCCCCTGTACAGCAGCCTCGTCAGACGCAGCAACCCAAACAGACTGCGGCTGCGCAGCCTTATCAGGATCTGTTGCAAACACCGGCGCACACCGCCGCTTCACAGCCAAAAACGCAACAGGCCGCGCCAATTGCGCGTGCAGCGGACGCGCCGAAGCCAACAACAGAGAAGAAAGATGAGCGCCGCTGGATGGTGCAGTGTGGCTCGTTTAAAGGCGCAGAGCAGGCAGAAACCGTACGTGCGCAACTGGCCTTTGAAGGTTTTGATTCCCGCATTACCACCAATAACGGCTGGAATCGCGTGGTGATCGGCCCGGTGAAAGGCAAAGAAAATGCCGACGGCACCATCAACCGCCTGAAGATGGCGGGTCACACAAACTGCATTCGACTCGCAACTGGGGGTTGAAACCCCCAAAATCCCCCCCATCTATACTTGCATTACGCCCCGTAAACTGTGCGGGGCCTGTATTCTGCATTTGTAACCAAGGGGTCTGCTCGTGACAACAATAGTAAGCGTACGCCGTAACGGCCATGTCGTTATCGCCGGTGATGGTCAGGCCACACTGGGTAATACCGTAATGAAAGGCAACGTGAAAAAAGTTCGCCGCCTGTACAACGACAAAGTCATTGCGGGCTTTGCCGGCGGCACTGCGGATGCCTTTACCCTGTTTGAATTGTTTGAGCGCAAATTAGAAATGCATCAGGGTCACCTGGTCAAAGCCGCCGTGGAGCTGGCGAAAGACTGGCGTACCGACCGCATGTTGCGCAAACTCGAAGCGCTGCTGGCGGTCGCGGATGAAACCGCCTCTCTCATCATCACCGGTAACGGTGACGTCGTGCAGCCCGAAAACGATCTGATTGCCATCGGCTCAGGCGGCCCGTACGCCCAGGCGGCAGCACGCGCTCTGCTGGAAAACACCGAGCTCGGCGCGCGTGAAATCGCTGAAAAGGCGTTGGATATTGCAGGTGATATCTGCATCTATACCAACCACTTCCATACCATCGAAGAATTACCGTCTAAAGCGTAAGGATCTCCCATGTCTGAAATGACCCCACGCGAAATCGTCAGCGAACTGAACAAGCACATTATTGGCCAGGACGCTGCGAAACGCTCCGTTGCTATCGCCTTACGTAACCGCTGGCGCCGCATGCAGCTCAACGAAGAGCTGCGCCATGAAGTGACCCCGAAAAATATTCTGATGATCGGCCCGACCGGTGTCGGTAAAACCGAAATCGCTCGTCGTCTGGCAAAACTGGCCAACGCGCCGTTCATCAAAGTTGAAGCGACCAAGTTCACCGAAGTGGGCTATGTCGGTAAAGAAGTTGACTCCATCATCCGCGATCTGACAGATTCAGCCATCAAAATGGTTCGCGTCCAGTCTATCGAGAAAAACCGTTTCCGTGCGGAAGAGATGGCGGAAGAGCGTATTCTGGATGTGCTGATCCCACCGGCGAAAAATAACTGGGGCCAGGCTGAACAACCGTCTGAACCGTCTGCTGCACGCCAGGCATTCCGCAAAAAACTGCGTGAAGGTCAGCTCGATGATAAAGAAATCGAGATCGATCTCGCCGCCGCACCGATGGGCGTTGAAATTATGGCGCCTCCGGGAATGGAAGAGATGACCAGCCAGTTGCAGTCCATGTTCCAGAACCTGGGCGGCCAGAAACAAAAACCGCGCAAACTGAAAATCAAAGATGCAATGAAGCTGTTGATTGAAGAAGAAGCGGCGAAACTGGTCAACCCGGAAGAGCTGAAACAGGACGCGATCGACGCGGTCGAGCAGCACGGCATCGTGTTTATCGACGAAATCGACAAAATCTGTAAGCGCGGCGAATCCTCCGGCCCGGATGTCTCTCGTGAAGGCGTACAGCGCGACCTGCTGCCGCTGGTTGAAGGCTGCACCGTCTCCACCAAACACGGTATGGTCAAGACTGACCACATTCTGTTTATCGCTTCCGGCGCATTCCAGGTGGCAAAACCGTCTGACCTGATCCCTGAATTACAGGGTCGTCTGCCGATCCGCGTTGAACTGCAGGCGCTGACCACCAGCGACTTTGAGCGTATTTTGACTGAACCTAACGCCTCTATCACCGTCCAGTACAAAGCGTTGATGGCGACCGAAGGTGTGAACATTGAGTTCACCGAAGACGGCATCAAACGTATCGCTCAGGCCGCATGGCAGGTGAACGAAACCACCGAAAACATCGGTGCCCGTCGTTTGCACACCGTGCTGGAGCGTCTGATGGAAGATATTTCGTATGATGCAAGCGATCTGAACGGTCAAAGCATAACAATTGATGCGGATTATGTGAGCAAACATCTGGATGCGCTGGTCGCAGATGAAGATCTGAGCCGTTTTATCCTATAATCGCGTTCAATGCATTTTCATCATTGTTGATGGGGCTGAAAGGCCCCATTTTTATTGGCGCTAAATATGACTGAACAACAACAAATTAGCCGCTCACAAGCCTGGCTGGAAAGTTTACGACCCAAGACCCTACCGCTCGCCTTCGCGGCGATCATCGTCGGTACGGCCCTGGCATGGTGGAAAGGATTCTTCGATCCGCTGGTTGCCGTGTTGGCATTGATTACTGCAGGGCTGCTGCAGATCCTGTCAAACCTCGCTAACGACTATGGCGATGCCGTCAAAGGCAGCGACAAACCTGACCGCATTGGCCCACTGCGTGGTATGCAAAAAGGGGTTATCACTCAGCAAGAGATGAAGCGGGCGCTGATCGTCACCGTCGCGCTCATTTGCCTGTCTGGCCTGGCGCTGGTCTTCGTAGCATGTGACACACTGACCGATTTTGTCGGTTTCCTGGTGCTGGGCGGCCTGTCGATTATCGCGGCCATTACCTACACCGTGGGTAACCGCCCATATGGTTACATCGGTCTGGGTGATATTTCCGTACTGGTGTTCTTTGGCTGGCTGAGCGTCATGGGTAGCTGGTATTTGCAGGCACACTCGCTGATTCCTGAACTCATTCTACCGGCAACCGCCTGTGGTCTGTTGGCAACAGCGGTGCTCAATATCAATAACCTGCGTGACATCAACAGTGACAAGGAAAACGGTAAAAACACGCTGGTTGTGCGTTTAGGCGCGGTCAACGCCCGTCGCTATCACGCCTGCCTGCTGATGGGGACTCTGGTCTGCCTGGCGTTGTTTAACCTGCTCTCTTTGCACAGCCTGTGGGGATGGTTGTTTATTCTGGCGGCGCCGCTTCTCATCAAACAGGCACGGTATGTGATGCGCGAAATGGAACCGGCGGCGATGCGCCCAATGCTGGAACGAACGGTCAAAGCCGCGCTATTAACTAACCTACTGTTTGTGGTTGGCATTTTCTTAAGTCAGTGGCCTGTTTAACTGACAAATATCAATTAACAATTGATGATTTTGCCAACAGTACACATAGCGCGATATACTAAAAATTCTCGCAGCAACTGAACGTTGATCCTATGAAATACGATACTTCCGAGCTTTGTGACATCTACCAGGAAGATGTCAACGTCGTGGAACCGCTGTTCTCTAACTTTGGAGGACGGTCGTCGTTTGGCGGACAAATCATTACGGTAAAATGTTTCGAGGACAACGGGTTGCTGTATGATCTGCTCGAACAAAACGGCCGTGGACGCATCCTGCTGGTCGATGGCGGTGGTTCTGTCCGTCGTGCGCTGGTCGACGCCGAACTGGCGCGTCTGGCCGTACAGAATGAATGGGAAGGTCTGGTCATCTACGGCGCAGTGCGTCAGGTAGACGATCTGGAAGAGCTGGACATCGGTATTCAGGCGATTGCCGCCATTCCGGTGGGTGCCGCAGGTGAAGGCATTGGGGAAAGCGATGTGCGCGTCAATTTTGGCGGCGTGACGTTCTTTTCCGGCGACCATCTGTATGCCGACAATACCGGGATAATCCTCTCCGAAGACCCCCTCGATATCGAGTAAAGAAAATACCGCAATTCGGTGTGATGCCAGTCGGTTAAACAACTGACTGGCAATTTACTTCGATTCTGGAAATCTCCAGCCCCTCTTTTTTGCCGCGTCACCCTTTCGATTCCCCCATTCAGCGCATTGACGAAGAAAAAACTCTCTCTATACCTAATGATGAATCTCATCACTCTCGTCACGGGGTCATCATGCATATCGATCTGACAGGTAAAAAAGCGCTGGTCACCGGAGCCAGTCGTGGATTAGGGCGCGCGATTGCACTGTCGCTGGCGAAAGCCGGTGCTGATGTTGTTATAACCTATGAAAAATCTGCGGAGAAAGCCCAGGCCGTTGCCAATGAAATTACAGCACTCGGCCGCCATGGCGAGGCTATTCAGGCAAACAGTGCAAACGCTCAGGCTATTCAGAACGCCGTAAATCACACGATACAGTCACTAGGAGGATTAGATATTCTGGTCAACAACGCAGGGATCGCACGCGGAGGCCCGCTGGAGTCGCTGTCACTGGAAGACATCGACGCGTTGATTAACGTGAATATCCGTGGCGTGGTGGTAGCCATACAGGCCGCGTTGCCACATCTCCCTGAAGGTGGGCGAATTATCAATATTGGCAGTTGCCTTGCCAACCGTGTCGCCCAGCCGGGGATTGCTGTCTACGCGATGACTAAATCAGCGCTCAACTCGCTAACCCGTGGCCTGGCTCGTGATCTCGGCCCACGGGGAATTACCGTCAACCTTGTCCATCCCGGCCCAACGGACAGTGATATGAACCCAGCAGATGGCGAACAGGCGGACTCCCAACGACAGCTTATTGCGACAGGGCATTACGGTACACCGGAGGATGTTGCAGCGGCGGTGACGTTTCTGGCAAGCCCAGCGGCTGGGCAGATTTCCGGCACGGGTCTGGACGTGGATGGGGGTTTGAATGCCTGAAACTCACGTTGTATCGCGGTAACGCTATGATATTGCCGGATGACGGCTTGCGCCTTATCCGGCCTACATAACTTGACCGCAATCCTCTAAAGATTTCGCGTTAGGGCAAGGCGGCAAGCGAATGAATCCCCAGAAGCATAGATAACTATGTGACTGGGGTGAATACGCGCAGCCAACGCCGCCATAACGTGAAATATGACGAGGATTAGACTTCTTCCATACGGCCGAGAAGCGCCTGCAGACGATCCTGCCAGCCGCTCTGCTGGTCTTTCAGACTGTGGTTCTCGCGCTCCAGTTCTTCACGCTGGTGCTGTGCAGACTGAACATCCTGTACCAGGCTGTTGTTCTTTTCTTTCAGCTCTTCAATTTCCATCTGCAGCAGCGTGATGGTATCAATCGCCTGCTGTACTTTTGCTTCCAGTTTCTCAAACACTTCTAATGACATGGTCATACCTCTCCTGAATTGCAAGGCGACGCTTTAATGTAAACGCGCACAACATATAGTGCCGATTGTATGAAGCCCCGTCGCCGCTGTCCAGCGGCATACCGCGCAGATCGCGGTTTGCAACACTTTTCATCTTTGTCCTGGTGACATCAATTCAATATCGTTAAAGTGTTAACATATTGGTTAATGAAATGATTCAGCTCACACTCTTGCTTTGTCTCAAAATGCGCTTCATGGCGCGATAACGCTCATTTTGTTGACGCAGTACACACATTTTAATTTCGATATTTCTCGCTTTTGCGCGTTAACGCTAAATTAACAGCGTGCCTACAGGGCATCGCGGATGTCAGTGACCTCCTCGCATACAATAAACATTAATCTCTCTTCAGGATCCGATTATGAGTCAAACATCAACCTTAAAAGGCCAGTGCATTGCTGAATTCCTCGGTACCGGGTTGTTGATTTTCTTCGGTGTGGGGTGTGTCGCTGCACTCAAAGTGGCCGGGGCTACTTTTGGTCAGTGGGAAATCAGCGTTATCTGGGGTCTGGGTGTAGCGATGGCTATCTACCTGACCGCAGGTGTTTCTGGCGCACATCTGAATCCAGCGGTGACCATCGCACTGTGGCTGTTCGCGTGTTTTGACAAGCGCAAAGTCGTCCCTTTCATCGTTTCTCAATTTGCCGGTGCTTTTTGCGCGGCGGCGTTGGTTTACGGGCTTTACTACAATCTTTTTGCCGACTTTGAACAAACGAATCATATCGTGCGTGGCAGCGTCGAAAGTCTCAATCTGGCAGGGACTTTCTCTACTTATCCAAACCCACATATCAATTTTGTGCAGGCCTTCGCGGTTGAAATGGTGATTACCGCTATTCTGATGGGGGTCATTCTGGCACTGACTGATGACGGTAACGGTGTGCCTCGCGGCCCGCTGGCGCCACTGCTCATCGGTTTACTGATTGCGGTTATCGGTGCATCAATGGGCCCATTGACCGGATTCGCGATGAACCCGGCACGTGACATCGGCCCGAAAGCTTTCGCCTGGCTCGCGGGTTGGGGCAATATTGCCTTTACCGGTGGCAAAGACATCCCTTACTTCCTGGTGCCGCTGTTCGGCCCTATTGCGGGCGCCATTTTGGGTGCGTTCGCTTATCGCAAGTTGATTGGCCGCCATTTACCTTGCGATACCTGTGTCGTGGAAGAGAAAGACGCCACGACAACTTCACAACAAAAAGCTTCGCTGTAATGTGACTACGGGAAAAAATGATGACTGAGAAAAAATATATTGTTGCGCTCGACCAGGGCACTACCAGTTCTCGCGCGGTCGTAATGGACCACGATGCAAATATCATAAGTGTTTCGCAACGCGAATTTGAGCAAATCTATCCAAAAGCGGGCTGGGTAGAACATGACCCAATGGAAATCTGGGCCACCCAAAGCTCTACGCTGGTAGAAGTGCTGGCGAAAGCAGACATCAATTCCGATCAGATTGCGGCCATCGGTATCACTAACCAGCGTGAAACCACTATCGTCTGGGAACGTGAAACCGGTAAACCAATCTACAACGCAATTGTCTGGCAGTGTCGTCGTACCGCCGACATTTGCGAGCGCCTGAAGCGCGATGGCATGGAAGAGTATGTTCGCAACAATACCGGTCTGGTGATTGACCCGTACTTCTCTGGCACCAAAGTGAAATGGATCCTCGATCACGTAGAAGGCTCACGTGAGCGCGCTCGTCGCGGCGAACTGCTGTTTGGCACCGTGGATACCTGGCTCATCTGGAAAATGACTCAGGGACGCGTTCACGTGACGGATTACACCAACGCCTCACGTACCATGCTGTTCAACATCCACACGCTGGACTGGGATGACAAGATGCTGGACGCGCTGGACATTCCGCGCGCCATGCTGCCGGAAGTCCGTCGCTCTTCTGAAGTGTACGGCCAGACGAACATTGGCGGTAAAGGTGGCACGCGTATTCCCATCGCGGGTATCGCAGGTGACCAGCAGGCCGCGCTGTTCGGCCAACTGTGCGTAAAAGAAGGGATGGCGAAAAACACCTACGGTACCGGCTGCTTTATGCTGATGAATACCGGAGAGAAAGCCGTTAAATCCGAAAACGGTCTGCTAACGACCATTGCCTGCGGCCCGACAGGCGAAGTGAACTATGCCCTGGAAGGTGCCGTGTTCATGGCAGGCGCGTCTATTCAGTGGCTGCGCGACGAGATGAAACTCATCAGCGACGCGTTCGACTCCGAATACTTTGCGACTAAAGTGAAAGATACCAACGGCGTGTATGTCGTACCGGCCTTTACCGGTCTGGGCGCCCCTTACTGGGACCCGTATGCGCGTGGCGCTATCTTTGGCCTGACCCGTGGCGTGAACTCTAACCACATCATCCGTGCTACCCTGGAATCCATTGCCTATCAGACGCGTGACGTGCTGGAAGCGATGCAGGCTGACTCCGGTATTCGTCTGCACGCCCTGCGCGTGGACGGCGGCGCTGTTGCCAACAACTTCCTGATGCAGTTCCAGTCAGACATTCTCGGCACTCGCGTTGAGCGCCCGGAAGTACGCGAAGTCACCGCGCTGGGTGCCGCCTATCTGGCCGGTCTGGCAGTCGGTTTCTGGCAAAATCTGGATGAGCTACAGGAAAAAGCGGTCATCGAACGTGAATTCCGCCCAGGTATCGAAACCACCGAGCGTAATTACCGTTACAGCGGCTGGAAGAAAGCGGTCAAACGCGCCCTGGCGTGGGAAGATCACGAAGAGTAATGTTGTCATGCCGGATGGCGGCTTCGCCGTCCGGCAAAACCTTCGCGTGGGGCAACGCTGCACACGCATATACATCAATAATCCCCTCCCTTCCCCTGTGCTACACTTCGCGCAATTTCTTTCTGCTACGAGTTTGCTATGAGACGAGAACTTGCCATCGAATTTTCCCGCGTGACCGAAGCGGCTGCGCTGGCTGGCTACAAATGGTTGGGGCGCGGCGATAAAAATACTGCTGACGGCGCGGCCGTTAACGCCATGCGCATTATGCTCAACCAGGTCAATATTGACGGGACGATTGTCATCGGCGAAGGCGAGATCGATGAAGCGCCAATGCTGTTTATCGGCGAAAAGGTCGGTACCGGAGACGGCGACGCGGTAGACATTGCTGTCGATCCTATCGAAGGCACCCGTATGACGGCGATGGGTCAGGCTAACGCACTGGCGGTTCTGGCCGTCGGCGACAAGGGCTGCTTCCTGAACGCGCCGGATATGTACATGGAAAAGCTGATCGTGGGTCCAGGCGCAAAAGGGTCTATCGATATCAACCTGCCGCTGGCGGAAAACCTGAATAACGTGGCAAAAGCACTCAACAAACCGCTGAGCGAACTGACCGTCACCATTCTGGCGAAACCACGCCATGATGAGGTGATCGCAGAGATGCAGACCCTGGGCGTGCGCGTATTTGCGATTCCTGACGGCGACGTTGCCGCCTCTATTCTTACCTGTATGCCAGACAGCGAAGTCGACGTACTGTACGGGATTGGCGGCGCGCCGGAAGGTGTTGTGTCTGCCGCCGTGATCCGCGCGCTGGATGGCGATATGCAGGGCCGCCTGCTGGCACGTCATGATGTCAAAGGTGACAGCGAAGACAATCGTCGCATTGGCGAGCAGGAACTGGCGCGCTGCAAGGCCATGGGCATTGAAGCGGGTAAAGCGCTGCGTCTGGACGAAATGGCGCGCAGCGACAACGTCATCTTCTCCGCAACCGGGATAACCAAAGGTGACCTGCTGGAGGGGATCAGCCGTAAAGGCAACATCGCCACCACCGAAACGCTGCTGATCCGCGGGAAATCACGCACCATTCGCCGCATCCAGTCAATTCATTACCTCGATCGCAAAGACCCGGACGTACAGGCGCATATCCTTTAAAATCTGACACCAAATTCCTTCACGTTACGTCGTGGCGGCAAGCGTGCAAAATCCCAGGCGCAGAGATAACGCTGTGACTGGGTTTCGCGAGTACCGCCAACCAAGAGGCCGCGTGAAAGATGACGTATCATTTGATCAATAGAGCCTTCCGGCCCATATGGGCTGGAAATCTTTCGACCAACGAACGAAGATAGGACTATTGACAGGAACAGGAGAAGACCATGGCAGAGTGGGTAACAGGCAAAGTGACTAAAGTGCAGTACTGGACTGAGGCGCTGTTGAGTCTGACCGTTCACGCCCCGGTTCATCCCTTCACGGCGGGTCAATTTACCAAACTCGGGCTGGAGATTGACGGCGAGCGCGTCCAGCGCGCCTATTCCTATGTCAACGCGCCCGAAAGCCCCGACCTGGAATTTTACCTGGTTATCGTTCCCGACGGTAAACTGAGCCCACGTCTGGCAGCGCTGAAACCCGGCGATGACGTCCAGGTCGTCAGTGAAGCCGCAGGCTTTTTTGTGCTGGATGAGGTTCCCGACTGCGACACGCTGTGGATGCTGGCGACGGGAACGGCAATTGGCCCTTACCTGTCAATTCTGCAACAGGGTAAAGACGTCGATCGTTTTAAAAATCTGGTGCTGGTGCATGCCGCGCGCTACGCCGCCGACTTAAGCTATTTGCCGCTCATGCTGGCGCTACAAGCACGCTACGAAGGCAAATTACGAATTCAAACAGTGGTAAGCCGGGAAACTATCGCGGGTTCGCTAACCGGGCGTATACCGGCGCTGATTGAAAGCGGTGAGCTGGAAAAAGCGGTTGGCCTGCCGATGGATAAAGAAACCAGCCACATCATGCTTTGCGGTAACCCGCAGATGGTTCGTGACACGCAGCAATTGCTGAAAGAAACCCGGCAAATGACCAAACACCTGCGCCGCCGACCGGGCCATATGACCGCAGAACACTACTGGTAATTTTTTGCCGAATGGCTCCTTTTATGCCGCCATTCGGCAACGCGATACATCACGCCTTGTACTTCACATCCTGCGTATCGTTGCCAAATTTATTCTCACCCTGGGTGCCGACAAATGCGCCCAGGTCTACCAGCATCATGACCAGGATAACCGTTGGGACAAAACGTCCGACGACCCACTGCCACACTCCCGGCAGCATCACCCAGTTGCCCGCCAGCAGCATCCACGCCAGAATCATCAGTAGCGCCCACAGACCTGAACGCCCTCTGTCATGCAGGCGTTTTACCGTTATCGCCGCCGTAGGCCAGAGCATACAGACCAGAGCAAACGCCGCCGTTTTAATCTCAAGCCATTGTTTACTGGCCAGAGTGAACAGAACTACCATGCCAACAATCCACAGCCCGATCCAAATCCAGAAGTCACGGCGTCCGATACGCCCTTTAAATGAGAATAACCACTGCTGTATGGTCATGTAAGTTCCTTTATTATTGCCCTGCCCCATAGTTTACCCTTTTGACAAGCCAGACAGTTATCGTTTTAATCGTGAGCAGCCATAACGAAAGGTAAGATTGATGAAGCCAGGATGTACGCTGTTTTTACTATTGTTTTCTGTGATTTCCGTAAGCACAACGGTGCAGGCAGAAGAATCCTCGACGACGACGGCGCCGTATCTGCTGGCTGGCGCCCCGACATTCGATCTCTCGATAAGCCAGTTTCGCGAAAACTTTAACAGCCAAAACCCTAAGCTTTCACTGAACGAATTTCGCGCTATCGACAGCAGTCGGGACAAAGCCAATCTGACGCGCGCCGCCAGCAAGATCAACGAAAACCTGTACGCCTCCACGGCGCTCGAGCGCGGCACGTTAAAAATCAAAAGTATGCAGATAACCTGGCTCCCCATTCAAGGGCCTGAGCAAAAAGCGGCAAGGACGAAAGCGCTGGAGTATATGGCGGCCGTCATTCGTAGCGTCGCGCCATTACTGACGAAGGAACAAAGCCAGAAAAAACTCCAGCGGTTGCTTATTGCAGGCAAGAATAAGCGCTACTACGCTGAAACCGAAGGCGCAATTCGCTATGTTGTCGCAGATAACGGCGAAAAGGGACTGACCTTCGCTGTTGAACCGATTAAGCTGGCACTATCTGAAGGTCTGGAAGGGGCGAATAAATGACAAAAAGCAAAGCCTTTCCAGCGACGAATCTCTATACTGTTTCACAGACCATGCTGCCCTGAAGGGCGGCCATATTCCTTAATTCGCTGATAAAGCGTGGAGAATTGAAATGCGACATCCTTTAGTGATGGGTAACTGGAAACTGAACGGCAGCCGCCACATGGTAAACGAGCTGATTGCTAACCTGCGCAAAGAGCTGGCTGGCGTTGCGGGCTGTGGCGTTGCTATCGCGCCGCCGGAAATGTATATCGACCTGGCGAATCACGCTGCAGCGGGTAGCCACATCATGCTGGGCGCGCAGAACGTTGACCTGAACCTGTCTGGCGCGTTCACGGGTGAAACTTCAGCAGAAATGCTGAAAGATATCGGTGCTAAGTACATCATCATCGGTCACTCAGAGCGTCGTACTTATCACAAAGAGTCTGATGAACTGATCGCTAAGAAATTCGCGGTTCTGAAAGAGCAAGGTCTGATCCCGGTTCTGTGCATCGGTGAAACCGAAGCAGAAAACGAAGCAGGCAAAACGGAAGAAGTGTGCGCACGTCAGATTGACGCCGTGCTGAAAACGCAGGGCGCGAGCGCATTCGAAGGCGTGGTTATCGCTTACGAACCGGTATGGGCGATCGGTACAGGCAAATCTGCGACTCCGGCACAGGCTCAGGCTGTTCACAAATTCATCCGTGACCACATTGCTAAAGCTGACGCAGCAATCGCACAGCAGGTTATCATCCAGTACGGCGGTTCTGTAAACGCGTCCAACGCAGCAGAACTGTTCGCTCAGCCGGACATCGACGGCGCGCTGGTTGGCGGCGCATCACTGAAAGCTGATGCTTTCGCCGTGATCGTCAAAGCAGCAGAAGCGGCTAAACAGGCGTAATTGCTGTGGTGGCGGTAGATGAGTCATCTACCGCCACTTTGTTATTTACCAGTATCCCAGCCAGCGCCACCAGACCGCACCGACAATCCCCCAGACGGTCAGGTTTACCACGCTCATCACCAGTCCCGTTTTCCACCATTCCGCAAGTGTGACGTATCCCGAGCCAAATATGATTGGCGCGGTGCCCGTACCATAATGCGTTAACGACATCATCAGCGATGAGGAAAAAGCGAGCATTAAGCCCAGCAATGCAGGCGGTGCGCCCAGCGCTAATCCTGCGGCGAAGAACGCCGCAAACATCGCCGTAATATGCGCGGTCGTACTGGCAAAAAAGTAGTGAGAGTAAACATAGAGCAGAACCAGTAACAGTGTGGCGACGCCCCAGTGCACGCCGAGCTGATCGATAGTATTCCCCACACTCACGGCTAACCAACTCACCAGACCCAGCTTGCTGAGAAATTCAGCCATCATCACCAGTGCCGCAAACCACACGACGGTATCCCAGGCGCCGCGACATTTAAGAATGTCATCCCAGCTCAATACCCCGGAGATAAGCAATATGGAGAGCCCAATTAAGGCGGCGCTGGTTGGGTTAACTGTCCAGCCACTCCCCATAATGAGCGCCGGGATCCCCGCCCACAAACACAGCAGCAGAGCAAAAACGGCGAGCGTAATTTTCTCGGCAAGCGACAACGGCCCAAGCGATTCCAGCTTTTGTCGCGCGAACTGCGGCGCATTCGGCGTGCGGGTAATGGCAGGAGGATAAAGCCACCAGATGACGAGCGGCATCAGCACCAGTGACACCACCGCAGGGAGCAGCGCGGCAATCGCCCACATCCCCCAGGTCATGTTCAAAACCCCCTCGGTGCCTTTGGTTAAAAAGCTCACAATCAGGGGGTTAGGTGCTGTGGCGGTGATAAACATCGCCGAACTGATGGGGTTAATATTGTAGTTTACCAGCGCCAGGTAACGGCCCGTCGAGCCATTTTCGCTGTTCCCCGGTTGCGACCCCAGGCTTTCCGCGATAGCACGCATGACCGGATGGATGATACCGCCACCGCGCGCGGTGTTACTGGGGGTCACTGGCGCAATCAATGTTTCAGCCAGCGTCAATGCCCAGGCGATACCCAGCGTACGTTTACCAAACAACGCGATAAATCCATAGCCGATACGCGCCCCCAGCCCCGTTTTCAACAAACTTTGCGAGAGCATAATCGACAAACCAATCAACCAGATCAATTGGTTAGAAAAGCCGCTCAGCGCATCATTAAGCGCCGCAGAGGGTTTACCTGGATTGGTCACGCCCGTCATTGCCACCAGCATAATCGCAATGATTGCGATAGCGCCAATAGGCAGGGCTTTACCGATAATAGCCGCGATAGTACCTATAAATAATGCCAGTAAATGCCAGGCTTCAGGCGTCACACCGGAAGGGTTGGGGACAGCAAACCACAACATCAGGGTAATGAAAACCGAAAGAAATGCAGGCCAGAGACGAATGGGGGTTAACCGGTCCATGAGTTGATCCTTGAATTTCTCTGAACGAGGGTGTTCACGGCTATTAACCGATATTTATGCTGATAAAACAATCAGCTACATCACAAAACAGAAGGGGTGACCGCTCAAAATATATCGGGTTTGTGACGCTGCGCAGTTACAATTTTCCCAGCACGCTAAACCACAGATAATCCAGCGGCAGCAACACCATCCAGGTGACCAGCGCCAGCGCCAGACACAGCAACATCCCTGCTCTGGCCGGTACTTTCCCTAACGCCATCGCCACGACAATCGGCGATGCCTGATACGGCAGTAGCGGCGTGGAATAACCCAGCACCTGGATCATAATGACCGAAAGCAACGGGAACCCGGTCGCATCAGAAAAACTCTCTGCCAGCGTGGTATACAACGCCGGAACGCCATTGGCGGTCATGATAAAGTTGAGGACGGTGGTGATCCCGGTCAGCGTGACAAAGTTGGTGAAGGGGTTTTCTGCGTTCAGCGGCATAATCTGCAACAGCGCCTCTCCGACCGCGCTACCAATCCCGGTATGCGTCACGGTAATTGCCAGTCCCAGAATACCCGCCACATAGATGCACGTGCGGATATTCACGCCACTGGAAAACTCCTCGCCATTGATAAAGCCTACGCGCGGTAACAGGGTAATGACTGCCGCCGCCAGCCCAGTCCACGCCGGGCCAATGCCATGCCAGGTTTCACTGACCCACATCACCAGCACCACTGCCAGCATCCAGGATAATCGCTTTTCATCGCGACTCATGGGCGCAGGCGATGAGGTATCGTCTGACACCTGGGGCTTACCCGGGAACAGCCAGCAAATCAGGAGAACCAGCGCCGCCCCTTTAAGCCAGCCGAGAACGGGGGTGTGAAGCAACAAATACGGCAAATAATTCAAATGGATGCCATACGAACCTTCTGTTGCGCCGCTCATGACAAGGTTAGGCACGTTAGCAGGGAGGATCGTGGCAGAAAGCTGGAAGGTGCCAAAACCCACCGCCAGCGCCAGACCGTACCAGGCGCGCGTATTCTCAGCAATTCCGGCGCGTTTTGCCATCGCCGCCACAATCGGCATCAGCAATGCGATACGCCCCATGTTGGAAGGCATAACAAACGCCAGTGCATAACTGAGTAGTACTACACTCGCCACCATCAACGGCCAGGAGTCGGTTAGCCTTGCCGACAATGCCCTCGCCGCCCGGTCAGCCAGCCCCGTTTTACGGATCGCAATCCCCAATACAAATCCGCTAAATACCAGCCAGAATGCCGAAGAAGCAAAGCCGCCGAAGATAACGTCCGGCGGCGCAATCTTTGCCACCATCGCAATGGTAAAAAACAACAACGCCGTAATAAATTCCGGCAGCAGAGACGTCGCCCAGAGCAGAATGGTAAGACCGACAAGCAGTGAAGGGATGAACAAAGGGTGCGAAAACCAGAGTGACATGCCTGTCTCCTGTTGTTTTTTTCAACAAGGATACGGGGACAGGCTGATAGAGTAAACGCCAGATATGGTGGGTTACTTCAGAATATCACATTGATGATCCTGAATTTCCTCAGCAGACGCCAGGTTGAACGCCAACAGATTGCGCTGCGTCGCCAGCAAGACAAAGGCGTCATCGCTTTGGCGTACCATCGCCAGCGCGTAGCTACCCATATGATCGCGCGCTTCCGGCACCTCTTCTGCCAGCATCATAAAGGGACTGCGTTGCGCCAGTTCGTTCTCGGTGACCCGACGGGCCAGATACTCGTGCCCGCGTATTCCACCCGCGAGCGGCAACCAGCGAGTGCCAATTTTTGCCATATTGTCATCAAGTTGCGCTCTAACGTCCTTACGCAAACAGGAGATATGGATGTGGAAATGGTTTTGCGTCCGTCCGGTGCGTGAGTTGATTGCTAATGAAACGGCGCTGTCAGGAATCTCCTGTCCGTACTTTTGACTCATAAAGCTACGCGCCTGCCAGGCCAGCCAGAAGAAATTGGGGGTAAACGGTTCCATCAATAAGGGACTTTCCGTGCCGTTAATGCGGTAAGTTGGCATTAACAGATATTGCAGAGGGCCATTTCTGTCTTTAAACACCACATAACCGGCCTCCGGCGTCACTTCTGTACAGGGCGCCGGATTGTGATGCTGGCGCTGATTTGGCACGCACTGTTCCAGAACTTTCTCCCGTAGCGCATCCGGGTTTCCTGAAAACTTCCAGTAGCCGACACCCGTTGCGGCGGCGATGACGACAATCGCCAGTGAAAGATAGCCTGTTTTTTTCATTGTGCGTTTCCTGTATCTCATTGACGTGCAAGAGTAACGCAAAATGATGACAAATAAAAAAGCCCGATAGCGTCGCGCTACCGGGCCAGAGAGTCATAGAAAGGCTTAGCGTTTGCTGATTTGGTCGAAGGTTCCGCCGTTTGCAAAGTGCTCTTTTTGCGCTTTTGTCCAGCCGCCGAACGCCTCATCAATGGTGAAGAGTTTCAATTTCGGAAAGGCGCTTTCATATTTCTTCGCCACATCAGGATTGCGCGGGCGATAGTAGTTTTTCGCTGCGATCTCCTGGCCTTCCGGCGAATAGAGGTACTTCAGATAGGCTTGCGCCACCTCGGTCGTGCCTTTTTTCTCAGCCACTTTATCGACGACCGAAACGGTCGGTTCCGCCAGAATGGACTCGCTCGGGGTCACAATCTCAAATTTGTCTTTACCGAGTTCATGGGTTGCCAGCAGCGCTTCGTTCTCCCAGGCAATCAGGACATCACCAATCCCGCGTTCTACGAAGGTGTTGGTGGAACCACGAGCGCCGGAATCGAGGACTTCCACATTCTTAAACAGCGCCTTCACGAAATCCTGGGCTTTCGCCTGGTCGTTGTTGTTGTGGTGCAGGGCATAACCCCACGCCGCCAGATAATTCCAGCGTGCGCCGCCTGAGCTCTTCGGGTTCGGCGTAATGACGGATACGCCAGGTTTTACCAGATCGTTCCAGTCATGAATTTGCTTTGGATTCCCTTTGCGAACCAGGAAGACGATGGTGGAGGTGTAAGGCGCAGAGTTGTCCGGCAGACGTTTGATCCAGTTTTTATCAATACGACCACGTTCCGCAATGGCGTCTACATCGTAGGCCAGCGCCAGGGTCACCACATCCGCCTCAATGCCGTTAATCACGGAGGTCGCTTGCTTACCGGAACCACCATGCGACTGGCGGGTCACCACATTATCACCCGTTTGCTGTTTCCAGTGTGCGCTAAACGCTTTGTTGTACTGCTCGTACAACTCACGCGTTGGATCATACGAAACGTTAAGTAATTGAATATCCTTCGCCAGAACGCTGGTGGATGCCAGCAACAACGTTAATCCCACACTCCATTTGTTCATCGCCCAACTCTCTTATGCTGTGTTGTGATGATCAGAGCGTGCCAGAAAGAAATTCAAACATTAAAGAATAAAAAAAGATTTGCTATAACTACGGGGAATATGAATGAACGTAAAAAAGGCGGGATTCACTCCGCCTTTATGCCTGATGGCGCTACGCTTATCAGGCCTACATACTGCATTTGTAGGCCGGATAAGCCGCAACTGCGATCAGTACAGTTTCTTCGCGCAGTCCAGCCAGTCACCTTTGAATGGACGCTTCATATTTTCGATAGCGTCGATGATGTCGTGGTGAACCAGTTGTTCGTTCTGAATACCCACGCAACGACCGCCGAAACCTTCCTGGAGCAATTCAATGGCATACGCCCCCATACGGGACGCCAGAATACGGTCGTAAGGCACCGGAGAACCGCCACGCTGAATGTGTCCCAGCACGGTTGCACGGGTTTCACGTTTGGTTTCTTTCTCGATGAAATGCGCCAGTTCGTCAACGTCGCACATGTGTTCAGTGATAGCGACGATGGCGTGTTTTTTGCCTTTCGCAATACCGGCTTTGATTTCAGCGACCAGATCTTCACGGCTGAATTCCACTTCCGGCACCACCACAAACTCACAACCGCCCGCGATCGCTGCCGCCAGGGTCAGATCGCCACAATAACGCCCCATCACTTCAACGATAGAGATACGTTGGTGAGAGGAGGAGGTATCACGCAGACGGTCAATCGCTTCAACCACCGTCCCCAGCGCCGTAAAGTAACCAATGGTGTAGTCGGTGCCTTTGATGTCGTTGTCGATAGTGCCTGGCAGACCAATACATGGGAAACCCATTTCAGTCAGGCGTTTTGCACCCATGTACGAACCGTCACCGCCGATCACCACCAGCGCGTCAATACCCCGTTTTTTCAGGTTTTCGATAGCCACTGCACGCACATTTTCATCGCGGAATTCCGGGAAACGCGCGGAACCGAGGAAGGTGCCGCCACGGTTGATCATGTCGGACACGCTGTAACGGTCAAGCTGAACCATACGGTCTTCATACAGACCCAGGTAGCCGTCATAAATGCCCATTACTTCCAGCCCTTCCGTCAACGCTGCGCGCACAACGCCACGGATTGCTGCGTTCATGCCCGGCGCATCACCGCCGCTTGTCAACACACCGATTTTCTTAATCATGACTACCTCTGAACTTTGGAATGCAAAATGAAATCTGTTGCCGGAAGCCGATTCTGCATATCGACACGACCCAACGCCTATGCAGATAGTATAGCAACCACTTCCTGCTGAATTGATTCAGGTCAGGCCAAACGGCGGTAATTTATACACAAAATGCTGGCCTGGTTCACTTTTTTTACAACGAATTACGAAAGCTCAAACCTTTTACCTTCCCTGGGTACGACGGAACACGGGTCCTGATGGATAATGACATCTGAGCCCGGAAAACGCCGCAAAATCGCCTGCTCTACCTGTTCAGCCACCACATGGGCCTGAACGAGAGGCAGATGATCTTCCATTTCCAAATGAATCTGAATAAAGCGAGTCGGCCCTGACTGCCGTGTGCGAAGATCGTGAGCGCCGCTGACGCCAGGCCATGATGTCACGATTCCAATAATTTCCTGACGTTCGTTGTCGGGCAATGCGCGATCCAACAACGATTGCACCGCCTCATATCCCATTCGTAACGCGCTATATAGAATATAGATGCCGATTCCCAACGCAAACAAGGCGTCTGCGCGATGCCAGCCATACCAGGCGAGGCCAAGCGCTACAAGAATCGCTCCGTTCATCATAACATCAGACTGATAATGAAGCATATCTGCCCGCACAGCCTGACTTTGCGTCCTGCGCACGACCCAGCGCTGAAACGTGACCAGAATAATCGTGCAGACCAGTGCGATAACCGTCACCACGACGCCAACGCCGGGATCTTTCATCGGCGTGGGTTGGATAAGGTGTTGGATGCCGGTCAAAAATAAAAACAGCGCAGAGCCCGAAATAAACATACTTTGCGCCAGCGCCGCCAACGATTCGGCCTTGCCGTGCCCGAAAGTATGTTCATCGTCTGCGGGTTGCAGCGAATAGCGCACCACCAAAAGATTCGTTAACGACGCGGCGATATCCACCAGCGAGTCCACCAGCGCCGCCAGAATACTCACCGACCCGGTGTACCACCATGCAAAAATCTTGATTAAAAGTAGCAACGACGCCATCACTGTCGCAGCGATTGCCGCCCGGCTTACCAGCCGTCCATAGGTTTGATTCATAAATACTCCTGCCAGGACATGACGGTAGTATAACGGATGGCGTAAAACAGTCAGTCAATAACCGGATGACAAAATGAGGGCAAAAAAAACCCCCACATCATGTGGGGGAAGACAGGGATGGTGTCTATGGCAAGGAAAACAGGGTTTGTTACTGGGAACGTGAGTTGCTACTACTCAATAAATTCAACGATGAGCCTTTTTGCCATTGCGCCACGTCGCGCAACTGCTCCATTCGTTGCTGATGTTTCTCATTTAAAACCGCTTGCTGCTCCGGCGTTAACAGGCGATACATCTGGTTGCGAACCCTGGCCATTTCGACCTGGCGGGCAACCTGTTCTTGTGCCATTTTTTCTGCCTGAGCGCGCACAGCGCTTTCATCAAATTTTTCTGCGGTGACAAGGCGATGCATTGTCTCCACTTCGCTAACATTAACAGGAGGCTGTTCGTGTCTTGCCTGCTGCATCAGATCTCTCATCTGTTGACGCTGATGTTCGGTTAAACTTATGCCGTCAAACATATGGCTCTGCGTACTGCGCTGCGTAGATCCTTCGCCCTGGTGCCAGTTATCGCCTGTAACGACTTCAGCAGCGTGGCTTAAAGAACTGAGTGCCAGCGTTGAGGCCATGACGGCAGCGGTAACTTTGCGCATCACTTGCTCCCAAAATCTTTTCTGTCGCGATTCAACGAGAGACAGTTTACGATTCGGGCTGCAAACATGCGTCAGGGGGTGTAAAACAACGTAAAGTCATAGATTCGCGACTCCTGATGACGTAATTTCTGCCTCGGAGGTATTTAAATAATGAATAAAATCCTATTAGTTGATGATGACCGAGAGCTGACTTCCCTGTTAAAGGAGTTGCTCGAAATGGAAGGCTTCGATGTGCTGGTTGCCCATGACGGGGAGCAGGCGCTTGAACTTCTGGACGACAGCATTGATTTACTTTTGCTCGATGTCATGATGCCGAAGAAAAACGGTATCGATACATTGAAAGCGCTTCGCCAGACACACCAAACCCCCGTAATCATGCTGACCGCGCGCGGCAGCGAACTGGATCGCGTACTTGGCCTCGAGCTGGGCGCGGACGACTATTTACCCAAACCGTTTAATGACCGCGAACTGGTCGCGCGCATCCGCGCTATCCTGCGCCGTTCCCACTGGAGCGAACAACAGCAAAGCAGCGACAACGGCTCGCCAACGCTGGAAGTGGATGCCTTAAGTCTCAATCCGGGTCGCCAGGAAGCCAGCTTTGATGGTCAAACCCTGGAGTTAACCGGCACCGAATTCACCCTGCTCTATTTGCTGGCTCAGCATCTCGGCCAGGTGGTTTCGCGTGAACATTTAAGCCAGGAAGTGCTGGGCAAACGCCTGACGCCATTTGACCGCGCGATTGATATGCATATCTCGAACCTGCGCCGCAAGCTGCCGGAACGCAAAGATGGACATCCGTGGTTTAAAACCCTGCGCGGTCGCGGCTATCTGATGGTTTCCGCTTCATGATAGGGAGCCTTACCGCCCGCATCTTTGCTATCTTCTGGTTGACGCTGGCACTGGTGTTGATGTTGGTTCTGATGTTACCCAAGCTCGACTCACGCCAGATGACCGAGCTACTGGACAGCGAACAGCGCCAGGGGTTGATGATTGAGCAACACGTTGAAGCTGAACTCGCGAACGATCCACCCAATGACCTGATGTGGTGGCGTCGCTTGTTCCGGGCGATTGACAAGTGGGCGCCGCCTGGACAGCGGTTATTGCTTGTCACCACTGAAGGACGCGTGATCGGCGCAGAACGCAACGAAATGCAGATCATTCGTAACTTTATTGGTCAGGCGGATAACGCCGATCATCCGCAGAAGAAAAAATATGGTCGCGTTGAGATGGTGGGACCGTTCTCCGTCAGAGATGGAGAAGATAACTACCAACTCTATCTGATCCGCCCAGCCAGCAGTTCGCAATCCGATTTTATTAATCTGCTGTTTGACCGCCCTCTGCTGTTGCTGATTGTGACGATGCTGGTCAGCACCCCGCTGCTTCTCTGGTTGGCCTGGAGCCTGGCGAAACCGGCGCGTAAGCTCAAAAACGCGGCGGATGAAGTGGCGCAGGGTAACTTACGACAACATCCAGAACTGGAAGCAGGCCCGCAGGAATTTCTCGCGGCTGGCGCCAGCTTTAACCAAATGGTGACTGCGCTCGAGCGAATGATGACCACGCAACAGCGTCTGCTGTCGGACATCTCTCACGAACTGAGAACCCCGCTGACGCGCCTGCAACTCGGCACCGCCCTGCTGCGTCGCCGTAGCGGCGAGAGTAAAGAGCTTGAGCGGATTGAAACCGAAGCGCACCGACTCGACAGCATGATCAACGACCTGTTAGTGATGTCGCGTAATCAGCAGAAAAACGCGCTGGTCAGTGAAACGATGAAAGCCAATCATCTGTGGGGCGATGTGCTGGATAACGCCGCCTTCGAAGCCGAGCAGATGGGCAAATCGTTGACGGTGAATTTCCCGCCGGGGCCGTGGCCACTCTATGGCAACCCGAATGCGCTGGAAAGTGCGCTGGAGAATATTGTCCGTAACGCCCTGCGCTATTCACACACGAAGATTGAAGTCGGCTTCGCGGTGGACAAAGACGGGATCACGATTACCGTGGACGACGATGGTCCAGGCGTCAGCCCGGAAGATCGGGAACAGATTTTCCGCCCCTTCTACCGTACCGACGAGGCGCGCGATCGCGAATCCGGCGGAACCGGCCTGGGTCTGGCGATTGTGGAAACCGCCATTCAGCAGCACCGTGGCTGGGTCAAAGCGGAAGACAGCCCACTGGGCGGTTTACGGCTGGTTATCTGGCTACCGTTGTATAAACGTTCGTAACGGATTGTGCCGGATGGCGGCGTAAACGCCTTATCCGGCCTACAAATCCCCACGAACGGTAGGCCTGATAAGCGTAGCGCCATCAGGCATTTTTTCCGTTGCCAGATGGCGGCGCTTATTTTCCCCACAAACGACGCGAATTGTCTTCGATCTTGCCGCTTAAGCGCCGCTTCTGCATCGTTCTTGTCCAGCTTTTTGATAACCCTGCCGCCGACAACAAACGGTGATACTGCGCATCATCAAACGGCATATGCCAGGCAATCGCAATGGCCTCCTGCACCGTGACGTCACTGACGCGCGACACCAGAACCAGCGGCGCATCCGCCGAGACTTTCCCGGCCGCAATAACGCTGTACAACCAGCCCGTTTTACCGGCGTTTTGCATCTGGCTTGCCATGTCGCTGATGCCGAAATGGTGATTGAGTTTGAAGCAGGGCGAACGCGGTTGCGTCACCTGAATCAGCGTCTCTCCCCACTGGAAGATATCGCCAATATAGACATTCTGTTCAGTCAGACCGTCGGTTGAGAGGTTTTCACCAAACGCGGGCGCGACAAACCGATCCGCCTGTTCCGGGAATTCCCGGGCCCAGTGCAGATAATGCTCCCGCGGGTAATGACACAGTGCGCGATCGGGCCCACCGTGGATTTTCGCCTCCGCCTGCTCATCACCCTCCAGACCCCGTTCCGTCAGCATCAGTTCGCCATCCACCTGAATCTTCGCAATGGCGCTGGGGCGGCTTCCCGTATAGTCCAGAACCTTGCCTGTAAACACCTCGACTGGATATCGCATCTGTTCCCTCTCCCCGCTAAATAATCCTCATTAGAGCATATTTATTTTACCTCAGCGCTCAAAATGAGAGCCGGATTCACACGATGAATGGCCAGACATGCTATCAATTAGGATGATTTTAAAACGCCATTTCATAACAGGAGTCAACAACGTGACAGTACAATCGCAATTTGCTGGTGTCTGGTGTCCCTCCATTACGCCGATGGATAATGATGGAAACGTCGATCTCTCAGGTCTGAAGCATCACCTCAAGCGCCTTACCGACGCCAAAATCGATGTTATTTTGCTGATGGGCAGCATCGGTGAATTTGCCTCTTTTAGCCTTGAAGAACGGCTGATGCTGATCCGGGAAGCCCGATCAATGAGCTCCCTGAAGATGGTCGCCAACGTCTCTTCCACCTGTATGAGCGACGTTTTACAGATGGCACAGGAAGCCGACAAAGCGGGTTACGATGCGGTGATGGTATTGCCGCCGTACTATTACGGACAAACAACAAAACAGCTCCTGAGCTATTTCCGCAAACTTGGCGGCGCATTACGCGGAAAATGGTTCGCCTACAATTTCCCGGCACGCACCGGCTGCGATTTAACCCCTGAGCTGGTCGCAACGCTCGCTGCCGAGTTCCCCCATTTTGCCGGTATTAAGGATACCGTCGATTGCCAGTCTCACACCCGCAGCATGATCCAGACCACCCGCGCCGTGCGCGATGACTTTGCCGTCCTCTCCGGCTATGACGAGTATTACCTCCCTAACCTGATGGCAGGCGGCGCAGGGATCATTTCTGGCTTAAACAACGTGATGCCTGAGCTTTTTGTCGATGCGCGTGAGGCGTTTAAACAGGGCGATTTGCAAAAGTTGCGTGAAATTCAAGACAAGATCGGCACCTATATGTCCATTTACGCCATCGGTGAGGATTTTGTCACCACGATTAAAACCGTGGTATCACGTAAATTTGGTTATTGCACCGGGGTTTCACGCAATGCAGGCGGTGAGCTGGGTGAGAAAGACTGCCGAACGATTGATGAGGTGTTCTTAACAAAAGGTTAAGTCATGCAGCCTGATGGCATTACCGCCATCAGGCAACAATCAGACTTATTTTTTCGCGGCGAAACGCGCGGCTGCTTCGTCCCAGTTCACCACGTTCCAGAACTCTTTAATGTAGTCCGGACGGCGGTTCTGGAATTTCAGGTAGTAAGCGTGTTCCCACACGTCCAGACCGACGATCGGGAAGCCAGATGCGCCAGAGACAGCTTCACCCATCAGCGGGGAATCCTGGTTCGCAGTAGATACCACGGCCAGTTTGTCGCCTTTCAGCACCAGCCACGCCCAGCCAGAACCAAAGCGGGTGGCAGCGGCTTTCTCAAACTCGGCTTTGAAGTTATCAACGGAACCAAAGTCACGTTCGATAGCGGCTTTCAGGTCGCCCTGCAGGGTCGTGCCGATTTTCAGGCCTTTCCAGAACAGGCTGTGGTTAGCGTGACCGCCCGCGTTGTTACGCAGTACGGTTTTCTTATCTGCTGGCAGTTGATCCAGTTTCGCGATCAGCTCTTCGGCAGACAGGCCAGCGAATTCTGGCAGGCTTTCCAGCGCTGCATTGGCATTGTTGACGTAGGCTTGATGGTGTTTGGTGTGGTGAATTTCCATCGTCTGCTTATCGAAGTGCGGTTCCAGTGCATCGTAAGCGTACGGCAGGGATGGCAGGGTATAGCTCATATTCATCTCCATTATTATCGAGCGGCTGGGTGTTAACGCCGCGTAAGCAGTTGGTTCATTATAGTTAATTAAATGATATTGAAAATGATTATCAATGCCGCACTTTTCATACGGATATAACCCCGCCCCCACTTACCAAAGATGTGAGCTAAATCACCCGCTTAACGCGTCTATTGCCAAAGAGAACAAAAAGCGGCAACGGGAAGAAGGTTAAGAATCTGCACAATTTTTACACTCATCACGTCGAAGGGGTAACGCGACAATAAAAACGATGAGGATAAATTCATGAGTAACGCGATTACGATGGGTATTTTTTGGCATTTGATAGGTGCGGCCAGTGCAGCCTGTTTCTATGCCCCGTTTAAGCAAGTAAAACAGTGGTCATGGGAAACGATGTGGTCGGTTGGCGGGATTGTCTCCTGGATTATCCTGCCGTGGACTATCAGCGCCATGCTGCTGCCCGATTTTTGGGCCTACTACAGCTCGTTTAACCTTTCTACTTTATTACCTGTTTTCCTGTTTGGCGCGATGTGGGGTATCGGCAATATTAACTACGGCCTGACCATGCGCTATCTCGGTATGTCGATGGGGATTGGTATCGCGATTGGCATTACGCTGATTGTCGGTACGCTGATGACGCCCATTCTCAACGGTAACTTCGATGTCCTGATCAACACCGAAGGCGGACGCATGACGCTGCTTGGCGTGTTGGTGGCGCTTATCGGCGTGGGGATTGTGACCCGTGCCGGGCAGTTGAAAGAGCGTAAAATGGGCATCAAAGCCGAAGAGTTCAACCTGAAAAAAGGTCTGCTGCTGGCGGTCATGTGCGGGATCTTCTCGGCCGGCATGTCCTTTGCAATGAATGCCGCCAAACCGATGCATGAAGCCGCTGCTGCTCTTGGCGTGGATCCGTTGTATGTCGCCCTGCCCAGCTACGTGGTGATTATGGGTGGCGGCGCGCTGGTCAACCTGGGCTTCTGCTTTATTCGTCTGGCAAAAGTGAAGAGTCTGTCGATAACCGCCGACTTCTCGCTGGCAAAATCCCTGATCATCACCAACGTGCTGCTGTCAGCGCTTGGCGGTCTGATGTGGTATTTGCAGTTCTTCTTCTACGCCTGGGGCCACGCGCGCATTCCGGCGCAGTATGACTACATCAGTTGGATGCTGCACATGAGTTTCTACGTCCTGTGCGGCGGTATTGTCGGGCTGGTGTTGAAAGAGTGGAAAAACGCCGGTCGACGTCCTGTGAGTGTGCTGAGCCTGGGCTGCGTGGTGATTATCATCGCTGCTAATATTGTCGGAATGGGAATGGCGAGTTAATCACTTTGATGACTGAGATGGCGCCACTGGCTTGGCGTCATCCCGGTTTCCCGCGTGAACACCACGGAAAAATAGTTACTGTCCTCAAACCCACATTGCATCGAAATCTCACCGATCATCAGGCGGCTATGCTGGAGCAAATATTGCGCGTGGCAGACGCGAATCTGGCGCAAATAGTGGTTGATGGTCATGCCGGTTTGGGCGCGAAACTGCTGGCGCAACACGCGTTCACTGCAGGTTTCCCGCTCGCAAAATTCATCCAGCGAAAACGGGTGCTCAAGGCTGCCCGCCAGCGCGGTGATCAGTTTATCCAACAGCGTTTCACTTGAGGTAGCAGGCAGATTATCCGTGGCATAGCGATGGCGCTGCAGGATCATCACCAGTTGCCCAAACAGCAGCTCCGCCATACCGTTAGCCAACGGGCAGCTCTGCTGGCTTTCATGCTCAAGCTGGCTGATAACCTGCCGCGCCTGAGTCATCCCGGCGCTGGTCAGACGCCAGTGCGGCTGCCATTGGGTGCCGTTAAATCCAGGTATTGCCTCTTCCCAGCATAGATTCAGCTTCAGCCGCTCCGGGCAGTAGATAATGTTCTGCAATACCAGATCGTTAACGGAGGTGTAGGAGTGTTTATCTTCGGCGCGAATGTAGAACAGGTCGCCGCGCGTAATGCGGTAGGGGCGTTCATTAAGCACATGCAAACCGTTGCCACGCCACACCAGCACCAGTTCACAAAACTCATGGGTATGTTCCGCAAAGACATTTTGCGGGTAGCGGTCGGCAACAGCCACAGCCTGCGCGTCGCCTGCAAAAAAGTCGGCTTTATGAAGAACGAGCTGATTTGCCACCACATCACCTCAACCAATAACAGCACAGTAGTATGCGTCAAGCGGCGGCAAAAAACGTTGATATACCCGTCATACTTCACGTGGCATCGGCGTTACTGCAGCAATGCGTCGCGCCCCTGGCGGATATCACGCGGCGACCAGTCAAATTCGCGGCGAAAAAGCGTCGAAAAGTGGTTACTGTCGCCGAATCCGCAGCGATAGGCGATATCGGTAACACTGTCGTCGCTATGGCGTAGCAGATGACGCGCTTTAATTAAACGCAGGCGGTTCAAATAGCGCTGAGGTGTTAGCCCGGTTTGTTGTTTCAACTGACGGTGCAAGGTACGTAGTGAGAGCGAAAACCGATCGGCCACGGCTTCCCAGCAGACCTCTTCGGCAAAGTGATCTTCCAGCCAGGCCATCAGGTGATTCAGCCGCGCATCATTATCCGTCGCCCCTTCCATCAGACTGCTTTTGCGTAGCAATACCAGCAACTGCATAAACACGATTTCGCGGTTGGCGACCGCTGGCGTGTCCATCTCTCCATCGGGTTGTTCCAGTTGAGCAACCAACTGGCGCACCTGCTGTAACACCCCCTGGTTTACCCGCCAGTGGGACGGATACAGCCCATCCTGTTCCTGCGGTAAAAGCTGGTTCAGCCCTGCCAGAAACTGGAACGCATCCGGCGAACGATAGAGCACGTTGGTCAGGCATAGATTGTCAGTATGTTCATACATGTGTCGGTCATGATCGCGAACAAAACAGACGGTGCCGCCGCTGATGGTATACGGCTGTCCGTTGAACACATGAATTCCCGTGCCATGTTCAACAATCACGATTTCATGAAAATCATGATGGTGTTCAGGAAACGCAGACTGCGGAAGCCGGGGTTCGATGGCGATAGGAACCTTACCTGAAGGAAAAAAATCCACGCTGTGCAATAGGGTCATGATGGCTTCCTGACTTGGAGTGGAACATGACTGAAATAGTAATTAAGGGGTCGCCACCTCACCTTAAAGTTTTGACACGAAAGCGCGCATATCCAGTCATTTTTTCAAGACAGAGCAGGAAAGTTCGCTAAATGCGGACGCCGTCACATCAGGCAAAAACAGGCTCATGATTGGAAACTGTGAACGCCATCACGTTCATCTTTGCTTTCTTGCCAGCGGCTAATTTTGGCTGTCAGTAGCGAGAAGGTTCCTTTTCCCCGGGATTCTTAGACTCATTGCCATTACTCCTGGAAGGACTTCATTATGACTTTTCGCCATTGTGTCGCGGTCGATCTCGGCGCATCCAGTGGACGCGTTATGCTGGCGCGTTACGACAGCGAACACCGCTCCCTGACGTTGCGTGAAATCCACCGTTTCGTGAATTGCCTGCAAAAAACAGACGGCTTCGACGCCTGGGATATCGACAGTCTGGAAGGGGCCATTCGTCTTGGGCTGGAGAAAGTCTGCGATGAAGGCATCCGCATTGACAGCATCGGGATTGATACCTGGGGCGTCGACTATGTGCTGCTGGATAAACACGGTCAGCGTGTCGGCCTGCCCGTTTCCTACCGTGACAGTCGCACCACAGGCGTGATGCAACAGGCGCAGGCGCAACTCGGGAAAGCGGAAATCTATCGCCGCAGCGGTATTCAGTTTTTGCCGTTTAACACGCTGTATCAATTACGTGCGCTGGTTGAACAACAACCGGAGCTTACCCCCCAGGTGGCGCACGCGCTGCTTATTCCTGATTACTTCGCCTATTGCCTGACCGGCAAAATGAACTGGGAATACACCAACGCCACCACCACGCAGCTCGTCAATATTCATACCGACGGCTGGGATGACACGCTGCTGGCGTGGACTGGCGCGAATCACGCCTGGTTCGGCACGCCAACGCATCCGGGCAATGTCATCGGTCACTGGATTTGCCCGCAGGGTAATCAGATCCCGGTCGTTGCCGTCGCCAGTCACGATACCGCCAGCGCGGTGATTGCCTCTCCGCTGGCAGAAAAAAACAGCGCCTACCTCTCTTCCGGTACCTGGTCGCTGATGGGCTTCGAGAGCAGAACGCCTTATACCAATGATGCCGCGCTGAGCGCCAATATTACCAACGAGGGCGGCGCGGAAGGACGCTACCGCGTGCTGAAAAATATCATGGGACTGTGGCTGCTGCAGCGCGTCCTGAAAGAACGCCAGATTACCGATCTGCCTGCGCTGATCGCGCAAACGCAGGCGCTGCCCGCTTGCCGTTTCGTAATTAATCCCAATGACGATCGCTTTATCAACCCTGCCGATATGGGCGCGGAAATTCAGGCTGCCTGCCGTGAAACCGGTCAACCGGTGCCCACCCAAGACGCCGAACTGGCTCGCTGTATTTTCGACAGCCTGGCGTTGCTGTACGCCCGCGTCCTGCAGGAACTGGCCGACCTTCGCGGCGAAGCCTTCACCAGCCTGCATATCGTCGGTGGCGGTTGCCAGAACGCATTACTGAACCAACTGTGCGCCGACGCCTGCGGTATCCGTGTGATGGCCGGCCCCGTAGAGGCATCCACGCTCGGCAACATCGGTATCCAGCTCATGACACTGGACGAACTGACCAACGTTGATGATTTCCGTCAGGTGGTGAGCGCCAACTACGACCTCACCACCTTTATTCCTCATCCTGATAGCGAAATTGCCCGCCATGTTGCGCAGTTTCAATCCACACGACAGACAAAGGAGCTTTGCGCATGACCACTCAACTTGAACAAGCCTGGGAACTGGCGAAACAGCGTTTTGCTGCGGTAGGTATCGATGTCGAAGAGGCGCTGCGCCAGCTCGATCGTCTGCCGGTTTCTATGCACTGCTGGCAGGGCGATGACGTCGCCGGTTTTGAAAACCCGGAAGGCAACCTGACCGGCGGTATTCAGGCGACGGGTAACTATCCGGGCAAAGCGCGTAACGCGACCGAATTACGTGCCGATCTGGAGCAGGCGCTGAGCCTGATCCCAGGGCCGAAACGTCTGAATTTGCACGCGATCTATCTGGAATCCGACACGCCGGTTGCCCGCGACCAGATAAAACCAGAACACTTCAAAAACTGGGTGGAGTGGGCGAAAGCCAACCAGTTGGGTCTCGATTTTAACCCGTCCTGTTTCTCGCATCCGCTGAGCGCCGACGGGTTCACCCTTTCCCACCCGGACGCGAAAATCCGTCAGTTCTGGATCGATCACTGCAAGGCCAGCCGCCGCATCTCCGCCTATTTCGGTGAGCAACTGGGCACTCCGTCGGTGATGAACATCTGGATCCCGGATGGCATGAAAGACATCACCGTTGACCGTCTGGCACCGCGTCAGCGTCTGCTGAATGCGCTGGATGACGTCATCAGCGAGAAACTGGACCCGGCGCACCACATTGATGCCGTTGAGAGCAAGCTGTTCGGTATTGGCGCAGAAAGCTACACCGTCGGTTCCAATGAGTTCTATATGGGCTACGCCGCCAGCCGCCAGACCGCGCTGTGTCTGGATGCGGGCCACTTCCACCCGACTGAAGTTATCTCCGACAAAATCTCTTCCGCCATGCTGTATGTCCCGCGCCTGTTGCTGCACGTGAGCCGCCCGGTACGTTGGGACAGCGACCACGTGGTGCTGCTGGACGATGAAACGCAGGCGATTGCCAGCGAAATTGTGCGCAACGATCTGTTCGACCGTGTGCATATCGGCCTCGACTTCTTCGACGCATCTATCAACCGCATCGCCGCGTGGGTTATCGGCACCCGCAACATGAAGAAAGCGCTGCTGCGCGCCCTGCTGGAGCCGACTGCCGAGCTGCGTAAGCTGGAAGCGGAAGGCGATTACACCGCGCGTCTGGCGTTGCTTGAAGAGCAGAAATGCCTGCCGTGGCAGGCCGTGTGGGAGATGTATTGCCAGCGTCACGATACGCCTGCGGGAAGCCAGTGGCTGGAGAACGTGCGCGCGTACGAAAAAGAGATTCTGAGCACACGCGGCTAACTGAGCGCAATGGGTTTGTAGGCCGGATAAGACGCATCGCGTCGCTATCCGGCATTCGTAAGACCCGAGCGATTTCGGGCAACAAAATAGACAGGAATACCGAACATGCAGAACATTATGAATTCCTGGTTCGTCCAGGGAATGATCAAAGCCACGTCTGACGCCTGGCTGAAAGGGTGGGATGAGCGCAACGGCGGCAACCTGACGCTGCGTCTGGATGAAGCGGATATTGCGCCATTTGCGAGTGATTTCCACGCAAAACCGCGCTATATCGCGCTGAGCCAGCCGATGCCGTTACTGGCAAACACCCCGTTTATCGTGACCGGTTCCGGTAAATTCTTCCGCAACGTTCAACTCGACCCGGCGGCAAACATCGGCGTGGTTAAAATCGACAGCGACGGCGCGGGCTATCACATCCTGTGGGGCTTAACCCACGAAGCGGTGCCGACCTCCGAACTCCCGGCGCACTTCCTTTCCCACTGCGAGCGCATCAAGGCCACCGGCGGCACAGACCGCGTGATCATGCACTGCCACGCCACCAACCTGATTGCCCTGACCTACGTGCTGGAAAACCGCACCGACGTCATTACCCGCCAGTTGTGGGAAGGCAGCACCGAGTGTCTGGTGGTCTTCCCGGACGGCGTCGGCATTCTGCCGTGGATGGTGCCGGGTACTGACGAAATCGGCCAGGCGACTGCGGTCGAAATGCAGAAACATTCGCTGGTACTGTGGCCGTTCCACGGCGTATTCGGCAGTGGCCCTACCCTGGACGACGCGTTCGGTTTGATAGATACCGCAGAGAAATCTGCTGAAGTTTTAGTCAAAATCTATTCGATGGGTGGCATGAAACAAACGATCACGCGTGAAGAGCTTATTGCGCTCGGTAAACGTTTTGGCGTGACACCGCTGGCCAGCGCTCTGGCGCTGTAATAGCACCGCCCGCACCCGGCGACACGGACACTGCCGCCGGACATACAGCGATAATTTAAGGAGAGTAATCATGAGCTTTATGTTGGCACTTCCGAAAATCAGTCTGCATGGCGCAGGGGCAATTGGCGATATGGTTAACCTCGTGGCGAATAAGCAATGGGGTAAAGCGCTGATCGTCACCGATGGTCAACTGGTCAAACTGGGTCTGCTGGATAGCCTGTTTGCCGCGCTGGATGCGCATCAAATGTCTTACCATCTGTTCGATGAGGTGTTCCCAAACCCGACCGAAGCGCTGGTGCAAAAAGGCTATGCGGCATACCAGGACGCGAACTGCGATTACATCATCGCGTTTGGCGGCGGCAGTCCGATCGATACCGCCAAAGCGGTGAAAATTCTGACCGCAAACCCTGGCCCATCAACAGCCTATTCCGGCGTCGGAAAAGTGAAAAACGCAGGCGTGCCGCTGGTAGCGATTAATACCACTGCCGGTACCGCAGCGGAAATGACCAGTAACGCGGTGATCATCGATTCTGCGCGTCAGGTCAAAGAGGTCATCATCGACCCGAACATCATTCCTGACATTGCCGTCGATGACGCCAGCGTCATGCTGGAAATCCCGGCATCCGTGACGGCCGCGACCGGTATGGATGCGCTGACGCACGCGATCGAAGCCTATGTTTCCATTGGCGCGCACCCGCTCACCGACGCCAACGCGCTGGAAGCGATTCGCCTGATAGCCCTGTGGCTGCCGAAAGCGGTAGACGAAGGTCATAATCTCGAAGCGCGTGAGCAAATGGCGTTTGGTCAGTATCTGGCGGGCATGGCGTTCAACAGCGCCGGTCTTGGTCTGGTTCATGCGCTGGCGCACCAACCGGGCGCCACCCACAACCTGCCGCACGGCGTCTGCAACGCCATTCTGCTGCCCATCATCGAGAACTTTAACCGTCCAAATGCCATTGCGCGTTTTGCCCGCGTGGCGCAGGCGATGGGTGTCGACACGCGCAATATGAGTGATGAAGCAGCAAGCATGGAAGCGATCAACGCCATTCGCGCATTGAGCAAACGTGTGGGTATTCCGACAGGTTTCAGCCAGTTAGGTGTGACCAAAGAGGATATCGAAGGCTGGCTGGACAAAGCCATGGCCGATCCGTGCGCGCCGTGTAACCCGCGTACCGCCAGCCGCGATGAGGTTCGTGAGCTGTATCTGGAGGCGTTATGATCCGCAAAGCCTTTGTGATGCAGGTGTATGCCGACACGCACGAAGAGTATCAGCGCCGTCATAACCCCATCTGGCCGGAACTGGAAGCGGTGCTGAAAGCGCACGGCGCGCATCACTACGCGATTTATCTCGATAAAGAACGCAACCTGCTGTTTGCGACCGTCGAGATTGAGTCAGAGGAGCGCTGGAATGCAGTTGCCAGTACCGACGTCTGCCAGCGTTGGTGGAAACACATGCGTGAAGTGATGCCGACTCACTCAGACAACAGTCCGTTGAGTACAGAGATAAAAGAAGTGTTTTATCTGGAGTAAGTTGTGTACCCGGTGGTGAAAACGCCACCGGGTCATTTTGATTAGAAAAAGTATTTAAAGCGAACGCGGCCACCGTAGCGATCGTCAGAACCGTCGCCGTGTGTGCCATCACCGTCGCTATCCAGAATCGAATAATACGCGCCAAGGTAGATGTTGAAGTTTTGCATATTCATTACGTTAGCGAACTGATATGAGGCGTGGAAGGTATGAATGTCATAGGTGCCTTCATTATTAATCCAGCAGTCGTCATCACAGACTACCCCTTCAAAATCATCAATCTTGTTATGTGCATAGATATAACCGAGTTCAAAGCGTTTCCACAGCGCGTTCAGCCCGGCGGTAAAATCGTGTTCATTGCTGGCGTTAAGATATGCAGTATTCAGGTTCACCACCACGCCGTTATCCGCATCATTCTTAAGGCCATTCCACGTCATTGTCAGACCGTAACCGGTGCGGTCGGACTGATCGACAAACTTGCCGTCGCCGTTGGTGTAGCCGTAAGCGTTATTGACCACGTTCGATTCCATCGCCGCAGCAACTGAAAATGCATCCTGCGACCACGAGATAACCGGACGCAAATAGGCAACGTTTTTCTGCTGCTCCATTGCACGACCATGGAAATCGCCATCGTTATAAAGTGAAGTACCGTCTTCCAGCAGGGTGTTTAATTCGAAGTACCAGTTGTCGACTTGCTTACTGACCAGGAAGTTGCCGCCAGCATCAGAGCGCCCACGGCCCTCTTTCATCATGTAGATATAGCCACTGCCGTCGTCATAAAGATCGTTGGCGGTATTACCCGAATGCTCAACAAAGGTATCCTGATTGAGTGGGAACATATCGTACGCTTCGAAGCGTCCAACCTTCACTTTCCAGTCATTCTCTTTGCCGAAGAAGAAAACGGAGTCATCGATATTCACCGAGCCAGACAGATCGCCCAACGGTTGAGCGGAGAATCCGGCATAATAACCATTATTCAGCTTACGCATGCCATCAAATCCCAGCAAAATTCGGCCATTAACATTCCATTTTTCGTTGGTCGGATCACTACCCATATTGGCATTGGTCATGGCCAACAGGCCATGCTTACTTTCTGCATCCATGTTGAATTCTACGTCACCGTAGATTTTTAGATCGCCATAACCGGAAAGGAGCAGATTAGGCCTGGTTGCATTATTTTTCGTCTCCTCAGAAGACGTCTGGCTGTTGACGGGTGTATTCCCCTGGACGGCTTTAATTTCTCGAATTTCGCTCGCCTGTTGAACCTGTAATTGCTGAACCTGACTTTCTGCCTTCGCCGCCCGATTTTCTGCGGCCTCCAGTCTGGCTTCGAGTTGCTCAAGCCGCTGCTCAAGCGTCATTTTTTGCGCTTTAGCAACCCCATTATGCGCCACGCATAATAGACCTATTGCTAACGCTAGCGTCGTTTTCTTCATTTGTTCACTTTCCTTGAAATAAAGAATGACCCGCGTATTTTTTAAAAAATACACGTAATGAATATAAAAATAGAATGTATTTTGTTTTTATATTTAACAGCGGCTATAATTGATTATATAAACAACTCGCAATTATTGACTGTGCTGCTACAGGCTAATAAGTAGTAGCATGGTGATTTTTTAGTGTAAATACAGGGAGTTTGCAGTTCGTGAGGAATATAACAAAAGGGTTGAAATAAACGAAATATCGCAAAAACAAATAAATATAATTTGAGTGAAGCAATAATTATAAATAATCATTCGGCGCGGTATTTATACCACCACGCCGTGATATTCAACGAACACTTAATTTTGCTCAGCCACCAGAATCGCCTGAGTGTCCGGCTCCAGCGCTTTGAAAATATGATCCTGATCGGCGGGGTAACAAATATAATCCCCCTCGTTTAACTCTTCTGGCACATCTGTCAGACCGACCAGCGCTTTTCCTTTCGTCACAATAATGTGTTCAACCGAGCCCGATGGATGCGGATGTGAAATGCGATCCGCCCCAGGTTGCGTCAACAGCAGATAGATGTCACGCCGAGCGCCAGGTGGGCAACTCGCCAGCAAAATAGCCTGATAGTGCGCCAGTTCTGCCACGACTTTCGTCCCTTCTCCGCGACGGAGCACCTGCGTTTTTTGTACCTGGGGTTCAAGTAAGCGTGCAAAAGGAATATCCAGCGCAACACAGAGCGACCAGAGCGTTTCCAGGCTAGGATTACCATTCCCCGCTTCAAGTTGGGAAAGCGTGGACTTGGCGATCCCTGCCCGCCGGGCGATTTCTGCCAGCGACAGCCCCGTCCGCTGACGTTCGCGAACCAGACTTTTGGCAATCACGCTGATGGGTTGTGTCATACACGACTCCGCGTTTTTTATATCGAACGAATCGTTCGTCTTGAAATACAAATCTGTTGCGTTCATTATAATGGAAACTCGTTCGATATGGCTAAATAACATGAAGCACTTTCTCTCTTGTCTCAAAGGGGACACGATCAAAGCGATATTTTTAGTCTGTCTGGCTGTGGGGGTTGTCGGCATGTCCTACGGCTCGCTGGCGATGGCCTACGGCTTCCCTCTCTGGGTGCCGTTTGTGCTCTCCATCACCGTGCTGGCTGGCGCATCCGAATTTATGTTCATTGGCATTATCGCCAGCGGTGGAAATCCGTTAGCCGCCGCCGCTGCAGGCTTGTTGGTAAACGCCCGTCATATCCCGTTTGGCGTGACGGTACGCGACCTGGTCGGCACCCGCGCGGCCAGCTTTCTCGGCTGCCATATTATGAACGATGAAAGTGTGGTGTTCGGCCTGTCGCAGAAAACGCCGGAGAAGCGTAAAGCCGCTTACTGGCTGTGCGGAATGGGCGTCGCCATTCTGTGGCCGCTGGGTACACTGCTCGGCGCCGTGGTAGGCAAAATGTTGCCAGATCCGGAAACTATCGGGCTGGATGCCGTATTCCCGGCCATTTTGCTGGCGCTGGTTGTCCCGGCCTTTAAAAATCGCACCACATTGGTACGTGGCCTGAGCGGTGCTGTGGTGTCGCTCGCCGCCGTTCCCTTTGCGCCGGTCGGCCTGCCGGTGCTGCTTTCCCTGCTTGGCTTACTGACGAGGAAAAAATAATGGGCAACATGACGCTGTTTATTATCGGTATCGCCATTTTATCGGCAGGCACCTATTTGATGCGCCTCGGCGGGGCAAAACTCGGGAGTCGCTTAGCCCTTTCTGAGCGTTCTCAGGCATTACTTTCCGACGCGGCCACCGTGTTGCTGTTTTCTGTGGCGCTGGCGACCACCTTTTATGAAAGCGACCATTTTGCCGGAATGGCGCGCGTGTTAGGCGTCGCCTTTGCCGTATTTTTAGCCTGGCGCAAGATGCCATTGATTGTGGTGATTATCGCGGCGGCCGTGGTCACGGCATTGCTGAGACTGGCGGGCATAAACTAAAAAAGCGCCCACGGGCGCTTTAGACTATCTCTGTATTGCGCTCATGGCGGTACAACCACCGATCATTTTTTGTATTTATCATTTTCGCTGCAATTCAAACGGCTGATCAAATTCATTAGAATATTATATAGAATACCACGATTTATTTTGGTCTTGTCGCAAGCAGCGTTACACCGGGTACTCGCTACCTAATCAATGAAGAACGTATAATGACGCAACGCATTAATACCCGCTTACCGTCATAATTATTCCCGCTATTTTTATTAGTGGCTTCCCCACGAAAACAAAACGCAATTCAAGACGCATTTATTCGCGCTTCAGAAAGTCTATTGCAATATCGCCATTCGTTAAAATGTGCTCCCGTGCACAAAGACCAGGCTTGCTTAGCACGCATTATGTCACTGACCTCAGACATATTGCCGCTCATCTCATTGCCCGTTCACCGTTAACATTATAAAAAAGAAGTTAACGGAATCTCTCTATGTCAGAACTCAGCGCAAATTGTATTGATCTGAATATTCAGGGCAACACCCCTTATTCCATTCTCAAGCAACTGGCAGAAATGGCGTTTAAAAATGGCTATATCACGGAGCGCACGCTATTTCTGCAAACGCTACTGATGCGAGAAAAACTGCACTCCACCGGATTTGGATCGGGTATCGCCGTTCCTCACGGGAAAAGCGTCTGCGTGAAGCAACCCTTTGTTCTGTTTGCACGTAAACCCCACAGCGTTGACTGGAAGGCCAGCGACGACGAAGGCGTCAACTGCTGGATCTGTCTCGGCGTACCGCAAACCGGCGAAGACGCCCAGGTCAAAATCATCGGCACGCTGTGTCGCAAAATCATCCATCAGGATTTCATTAACCAACTGAAGCAAGGTGACGCCAGCCAGGTGCTTGCCCTGTTAAATCAGACCTTAACTTCATAAGGAAGCGGCTATGGCGTCATCCTTACGTTTAGTGGCGATCACCAACTGCCCTGCGGGCATTGCCCACACCTATATGGTGGCGGAAGCGCTGGAGCAAAAAGCGCGTTCGCTCGGCCATACCATGAGAGTCGAAACCCAGGGAGCAAGCGGTGTTGAAAATCGCCTGACTGGCGAAGAGATCGCCGCCGCCGATTACGTGATTTTAGCCATCGGGAGAGGCTTAAGCGGTGAAGAGCGGGCGCGTTTCGCGGGGAAAAAAGTGTATGAAATTGCCATTTCCCAGGCACTGAAAAATATCGACCAGATTTTCACGCAATTACCGTCTCATTCGCAGCTTTTTGCCGCAGATAGCGGTGTGAAACTCGGCAAGCAGGATGTCCAACAGGGCAGCGTAATGAGCCACCTGATGGCAGGCGTTTCGGCGGCACTGCCGTTTGTTATCGGCGGCGGTATTATGGTGGCAATTGCCAATATGCTGGTGCAGTTCGGCTTACCGTATACCGATATGTCGAAAGGCGCGCCGTCATTTACCTGGATTGTCGAATCCATCGGCTATCTGGGTTTCACCTTTATGATCCCGATTATGGGGGCGTACATCGCGTGGTCGATTGCCGATAAACCCGCTTTTGCTCCGGCGTTTCTGGTCTGCTATCTGGCTAATGATAAAGGGTTGCTCGGCACCCAGTCCGGCGCGGGATTTCTCGGCGCGGTGGTACTGGGGCTGGCGATCGGTTATTTCGTGCTGTGGTTTCGCAAAGTTAAGCTCGGCAAAGCGCTCCAGCCGCTGCTCGGCTCAATGCTGATCCCATTTGTCACTCTGCTGGTGTTTGGCGTATTGACCTATTACGTCATCGGCCCGGTGATGTCCGACATGATGAGCGGTCTGCTGCACTTCCTCAATACCATTCCGCCCTCCATGAAAATGGGGGCCGCTTTCCTCGTTGGGGCGATGCTGGCATTTGATATGGGCGGGCCAATCAACAAAACCGCATGGTTTTTCTGCTTCTCGCTGCTGGAAAAACATATCTATGACTGGTACGCCATCGTCGGCGTAGTGGCGCTGATGCCGCCTGTCGCGGCGGGCATTGCCACTTACATTGCGCCTAAGCTATTTACCCAACAGGAAAAAGAAGCCGCCAGTAGCGCAATTGTGGTCGGCGCTACCGTCGCCACTGAACCGGCGATCCCCTACGCGCTGGCCGCACCGCTGCCGATGATCACCGCCAACACACTTTCCGGCGGTATTACCGGCATACTGGTGATCGCCTTCGGAATCAAACGTCTCGCGCCGGGGTTAGGTATTTTTGACCCGCTGATCGGCCTGATGTCTCCGGTGGGGTCATTTTATCTGGTGCTGGCAATCGGCCTGGCGCTGAACATTTCGTTAATCATTATCCTGAAAGGATTGTGGCTCAGACGTAAAGCCACGCAGCAGGAGCTTGCTCATGAACATTGAGTTACTTCAGCAGTTATGCGAAGCCAGCGCCGTCAGCGGCGATGAGCAGGAAGTTCGCACCCTTCTCATCAATACGCTTGAACCCTGCGTGGATGAAATTACCTTTGATGGCCTCGGCAGCGTTGTCGCCCGCAAAGGCCATCGCGGGCCGAAGGTCGCGGTAGTCGGCCATATGGACGAAGTCGGCTTTATGGTGACGCATATCGACGATAGCGGTTTTTTGCGCTTCACAACGATTGGGGGTTGGTGGAATCAGTCGATGCTGAACCATCGCGTCACCGTTCGTACCCGCAAAGGATGTAAAATCCCCGGTGTTATCGGCTCCGTTGCACCACACGCCTTAACGGAAAAGCAGAAACAACAGCCGCTGTCATTTGACGAGATGTTCATTGATATTGGCGCGAACAGCCGTGAAGAGGTAGAAAATCGGGATATCGCTATCGGTGATTTCATTAGTCCGGAAGCGAACTTTGCCCGCTGGGGGGAAGACAAAATTGTCGGCAAAGCGCTGGATAATCGCGTCGGCTGCGCCCTGATGGCGGAACTTTTACAGGCAGTAGATAACCCGGAGATTACGCTTTACGGCGTCGGGAGCGTTGAAGAAGAGGTCGGGCTACGCGGGGCGCAAACCTCGGCGGAGCATATCAAACCCGACCTGGTGATCGTACTGGATACGGCGGTCGCGGGCGACGTGCCCGGTATCAACAGCATAAAATACCCATTGAAGCTGGGCGCGGGGCCAGGTTTGATGCTGTTCGATAAGCGTTATTTCCCCAATCAGCAACTGGTCGCTGCGTTAAAAGCGTGTGCGGAAAGCAGCGGTGCCCCCTTACAGTTTTGCACCATGAAAACCGGGGCGACGGACGGCGGGCGCTATAACGTAATGGGCGGTGGCCGCCCGGTCGCGGCGCTCTGTTTGCCCACCCGTTACCTTCACGCCAACAGCGGTATGATTTCCGCAGCGGATTATGATGCGCTGTTTACGCTAGTGCGCGAACTGCTGACGTCGTTGACGGCAGATAAGGTCAACGCGTTCACCGATTTTCGCCGGGTGACCTGATGCTCAGTGAACGCCAGTTAACGCTTGTCGATCTTCTTGAACAACAGCCCTGCTCGCTAAATACGTTGGCGCAGCAAACTGGCGTTTCGGGCAGAACCATCCTGCGCGATATTGATTACATTAACTTTACCCTCAGCGGTAAGGCTCGCATCCAGCCTGGCGGTAGTACCGGCTATCAACTGGATATCATCGACAGGCGCAACTTTTTCCAGCTTTTGCAGCGCCATGATAATGATGATCGATTGCTGGCGCTCCTGCTGTTGACCCCCTTTACCCCCCGCGTACAGTTGGCCTCTTCGCTTAACTTGCCGGAAACCTGGGTTGCAGACCGTCTGTCGCGGCTGAAGCAACGCTATGAGCGTGCATTTTGTCTTTCCAGTCGCCCAGGCGTCGGTCATTTCATTGATGAGCCAGAAGAAAAACGCATTGTCCTGCTGGCAAATCTGCTCAAAAAAGATCCGCTGTTAATTCCACTTCCCGGTATTACACGCAACAGCGTCGAACAACTGAATACCGCATGTGAACAGCTTGATGAGTTTCCGCTGATCTCGGGGGAATACCTCGCCAGCCTGATACTGGCGGTCTACGCCCTTCGCAATCAGCTCACCAGTGCCTGGCCGGAATATCAGCAGACTGCGCTGAAAAACGTCGTGGAACAGGGCGGGATTTATCTCGGCGAGAGCGCCTTCAACACACTTACCGGATTGCTGGAAACACAGCAACAACAGGCAATGACCATCTCCACTGATGCCGTATGCGCATTGCTACAATGCATCCCCGGCGTCGCCGCGTTGAACATCATTGATACGCAACTGGTCGAGAACATTACCGGCCACCTGCGAAGATGCATTTCAGCGCCCCAGTGGGTATCGGAACATCGCCAGGGCAGCATGAACAACCTGAAAGCCGCCTGGCCCGCCGCATTCGATATGAGCCTGCGCTTCATTGCGCTGTTGCGTGAACAAGTGGCTATCCCGTTGTTCGACAGCGACCTGATCGGGCTCTATTTTGCCTGTGCGCTGGAGCGGCATCAAAATGAGCGCCAGCCCATCATTCTGTTATCCGATCAAAATGCGGTTGCCACCATTAACCAGCAGGCCATTGAGCGTGACGTATTGAATTGTCGGGTGATGATTGCGCGAACCCTTGCTGATGTGCATGCAATAATCCAGGAGGTCGAACCGCTGTTGATCGTCAATAACAGCCATTATTTACTGGATGATTCATTAAAAAATGTCCTGACCATCAAAAATATCGTTTCCTCCGCTGGCACTGAACAAATCAAACACTTTCTCGCCACCGCCTTTATTCGCCAGCAGCCAGAACGTTTCTTTTCTGCATCAGGCAGTTTCCACTATTCAAATGCCCCCGATGAAGGCTGGCTCAACATCACCCGCCAGATTTGTCACCGGCTGGTGGCGCAAAACCAGATTACCGACGATGAAGCACAACGCATCTGCGCCCGTGAAGGCGAAGGTGAGAACCTGATTGTCAATCATCTGGCGATCCCCCATTGCTGGAGCGAGCAAAAACGGCGTTTTCGCGGATTCTTTATTACCCTCGAGCACGCCATTCAGGTCAATAACGACCCCGTGAGCCATGTACTGATCGCCTGCGCCGCCGCCGATGCGCGTCATGAGCTAAAAATCTTTAGCTATCTGGCCAGCGTGCTGTGCCGCCATCCCGCCGAAACCATTTGCGGATTAAGTGGGTATGAGGCGTTTATCGGTCTATTAAAACAGTAAACGCAGAAACGAAAAAAGCGCCTCAGGGGCGCTCTTTCAACACATGCTTCGGCTTATTTCAGCAGTTCAGCGGTCATATGCACGCGGTTACCGGTGTAAGCCTGAGTGATTTTGTAATCGCTGGCACCTGCGCGTTCTGCCTGGGCTGCGATTTTTGCTTCAGCGCTTTCCAGCGTCGAGCCTGTCGCGGTAATAGACTGGGCAGCGAAAGAACCGAAAGAGGTAGCGAGAGCGATGACTGCGACAAAAGTTTTGATGCTTTTCATGATGTAAACCCTTTAACTTAGCTGTATGAGTAAGGCGCCATGCCTTGATGTGATAAATAATAGGCGGTTACTCAAACAACTAAAAGCGGAAGGATTTGCCATTCTTATTCAAATTAATTGAATATTATTTATTCCGCGATCAGACGCTCCGGATGGGTATAAATCGTCGCTCTGCCCGGTTTGCAAAAACCCACCAGCGTCAGATTACAGCGCTCAGCGACTTCAATCGCAAGCGTAGTGGCGGCGGAAACCGCGAACAGGATCTCAACGCCGCACATCGCTGACTTTTGCACCATCTCATAGCTGGCGCGACTGGAAACCAGTGCGGCACCGCGTCGCCAGGTGTCATCTTCCCTGCCACGCCGACCCAGCAGTTTATCCAGTGCAACGTGGCGACCCACATCCTCATGTCCCCCGGCCAGATGACCAGAGGGCAGAACCCATGCCGCGGCGTGCGTACACCCGGTGAGTTGCCCAATCGGCTGAAAATCGCTCAGATGCCTGAGGGCACCATCAAGGTTCGCAAGGTCAAACGTCTGGGTAAATGGCAGGGGTTGAACGGGTTTACCGATGTCGTTGAGTTGCTCAACGCCACACACTCCACAGCCGGTTCTTCCGGCCAACGCTCGTCGACGCTCTTTCAGCCCCATGAAGCGCCGACTGGAGAGTTCGACCCGGACTTCAAGACCGTTACAGGAAGGCACAACCTCGATCCCATAAATATCGCGCGGGTGGTCGATAATGCCTTCGGAAAGCGAAAATCCCATTGCGAAGTGCTCAAGATCTTTAGGCGACGCCATCATCACGACGTGAGAAATCCCGTTGTATACCAACGCGACGGGCACTTCTTCAGCGACCTCATCTGGCCGGGGATGGTGTAAATCCTCACGTTTCCATAAGGTCACCTGACGAGATCCTGTGACATTTATCACACTTTTGGCTTCTTCGGGATGTATCTTATTCACTTTCTTTTAACCGTATAAGAACACGCATACCAACAATGTGGTATTCTTTACAAACCCCTCCTGGATGGAGGGAAATTACCCCAATTCTGGACCTTTACGGGCATATCCGTAAAGAAAAATAACAACCACTCCCCGCGCATCTGGATACAAATGTAAAAGGGAAGTGACAATGTCGAAACAAGGAGCGAACCATGCAGGTCAGCAGAAGGCAGTTCTTTAAGATCTGCGCTGGCGGTATGGCAGGCACCACGGCAGCGGCACTGGGCTTCGCGCCCGGCGTAGCGCTCGCGGAAACACGGCAATATAAACTGCTGCGCACCCGCGAAACCCGTAACACCTGCACTTACTGTTCCGTCGGCTGTGGGCTGTTAATGTACAGTCTCGGCGATGGAGCTAAAAACGCCAAAGCATCTATCTTCCACATCGAAGGCGATCCTGACCATCCGGTAAACCGCGGGGCGCTCTGCCCGAAAGGGGCTGGTCTGGTGGACTTCATCCACTCAGAAAGCCGCCTGAAGTTTCCGGAATACCGTGCCCCTGGCTCTGATAAGTGGCAACAAATCAGTTGGGATGAGGCATTTGACCGCATCGCCAAACTGATGAAAGAAGACCGCGACGCCAACTACGTTGCACAAAACGCCGAAGGCGTTACCGTTAACCGCTGGCTCTCCACCGGGATGCTGTGCGCATCCGCTTCCAGTAACGAAACCGGCTATTTAACACAAAAATTCTCCCGCGCGCTGGGTATGCTCGCGGTCGACAACCAGGCGCGCGTCTGACACGGACCAACGGTAGCAAGTCTTGCTCCAACATTTGGCCGCGGTGCGATGACCAACCACTGGGTCGACATCAAGAACGCCAACCTGATCGTGGTGATGGGCGGTAATGCCGCTGAAGCTCACCCTGTAGGGTTCCGCTGGGCGATGGAAGCCAAAATTCACAACGGCGCGAAGCTGATTGTGATTGATCCTCGTTTCACGCGTACAGCGTCGGTGGCCGATTTCTATGCGCCAATCCGTTCCGGTACTGACATTGCCTTCTTGTCAGGCGTCATGCTGTACCTGCTGAACAACGAAAAATTCAACCGCGAATATACCGAAGCCTATACCAACGCCAGCCTGATCGTGCGTGAAGATTTTGGCTTTGAAGATGGCCTGTTTACCGGCTATGACGCGGACAAACGCAAGTACGACAAAACCAGCTGGAACTACGAGCTGGACGAAAACGGCTTCGCTAAACGCGATACCACCCTGCAACACCCGCGCTGCGTATGGAACCTGCTGAAACAGCACATCTCCCGCTACACGCCGGACGTGGTGGAAAACATCTGTGGTACGCCGAAAGCCGACTTCCTGAAGGTCTGTGAGTACATCGCAGAAACCAGCGCAAAAGACAAAACCGCCTCGTTCCTGTATGCCCTCGGCTGGACACAGCACTCCGTTGGCGCGCAGAACATCCGCACCATGGCGATGATCCAGTTGCTGCTCGGCAACATGGGAATGGCCGGCGGCGGCGTTAACGCCCTGCGCGGTCACTCCAACATTCAGGGGCTGACCGACCTTGGCCTGTTATCTCAGAGCCTGCCGGGCTACATGACGCTGCCAAGCGAGAAGCAAACTGACCTGCAAACCTACCTTGCCGCCAGCACGCCAAAACCGCTGCTGGAAGGTCAGGTTAACTACTGGGGCAACTACCCGAAATTCTTCGTCTCAATGATGAAGGCTTTCTTTGGTGATAAAGCGACAGCCGAAAATAGCTGGGGCTTTGACTGGTTGCCGAAGTGGGACAAAGGCTACGACGTCCTGCAGTATTTCGAGATGATGAGCCAGGGCAAAGTGAATGGCTATATCTGCCAGGGCTTTAACCCGGTTGCTTCATTCCCGAACAAAAACAAAGTGGTGGCGTCGCTCTCCAAACTGAAGTTCCTGGTGACCATCGACCCGCTCAATACGGAAACCTCGACCTTCTGGCAAAACCACGGTGAGTCGAACGACGTTGATCCGTCAAAAATCCAGACCGAAGTGTTCCGTCTGCCGTCCACCTGCTTTGCCGAAGAGAACGGTTCTATCGTGAACTCCGGTCGCTGGCTGCAGTGGCACTGGAAAGGTGCCGATGCCCCGGGGAATGCGGTCACTGATGGCGAAATTCTTGCCGGTATCTTCCTGCGTCTGCGCAAGATGTATGCCGAACAGGGTGGCGCCAACCCGGAACAAGTGCTGAGCATGAGCTGGAACTACTCCACACCACATGAGCCGGCTTCGGAAGAAGTGGCGATGGAGAGTAACGGTAAAGCGCTGGCCGATATCATCGACCCGGCAACGGGCGCTGTGATCGTCAAGAAAGGCCAACAGCTCAGTTCGTTCGCGCAACTGCGTGACGACGGCACCACCTCCAGCGGATGCTGGATCTTCGCCGGTAGCTGGACGCCGGAAGGCAACCAGATGGCGCGTCGTGATAACGCCGACCCGTCAGGCCTTGGCAATACGCTGGGCTGGGCGTGGGCATGGCCACTCAACCGCCGCATTCTGTATAACCGTGCTTCCGCTGACCCGCAGGGCAACCCGTGGGATCCAAAACGCCAAATCCTGAAATGGGATGGCGCAAAATGGAGCGGGATGGATATTCCGGACTACAGCGCCGCAGCACCTGGCAGCAATGTCGGGCCGTTTATCATGCAGCCGGAAGGGATGGGACGCCTGTTTGCTATCGATAAGATGGCGGAAGGGCCGTTCCCGGAACACTACGAGCCGTTTGAAACGCCGCTGGGTACTAACCCGCTGCACCCGAACGTTATCTCCAACCCTGCCGCCCGTATCTTCAAAGGCGACGAAGAGGCGCTGGGCAAAGCCGATAAATTCCCGTACGTCGGAACCACGTATCGTCTGACCGAGCACTTCCACTACTGGACCAAGCATGCGCTGCTTAACGCTATCGCGCAGCCGGAACAGTTCGTGGAGATCGGCGAGAAGCTGGCGAATAAACTCGGCATCGCCCATGGCGATACGGTGAAAGTCTCTTCCAACCGTGGCTATATCAAAGCCAAGGCGGTAGTGACCAAGCGTATTCGCACGCTGAAAGCGAACGGCAAGGATATCGATACCATCGGTATTCCTATCCACTGGGGCTACGAAGGCGTGGCGAAGAAAGGCTTTATCGCCAATACGTTGACGCCATTCGTCGGTGATGCGAACACGCAGACGCCGGAATTTAAGTCCTTCCTGGTGAACGTGGAAAAGGTATAACGGAGACGATATGGCTTACCAATCTCAAGACATCATCCGTCGTTCCGCGACTAACGGTTTCACCCCCGCGCCTCAGGCGCGGGACCATCAGGAAGAGGTGGCGAAGCTTATCGACGTCACCACCTGTATCGGCTGTAAAGCCTGTCAGGTGGCCTGTTCTGAGTGGAACGATATTCGTGATGAAATCGGTAGCAACGTCGGGGTGTATGACAACCCGGCGGATTTAACCGCCAAATCCTGGACGGTGATGCGCTTCTCGGAAGTGGAGCAGGACGACAAACTGGAATGGCTGATCCGCAAAGACGGCTGTATGCACTGTGCCGATCCGGGCTGCCTGAAGGCGTGCCCGGCGGAAGGCGCGATCATTCAGTACGCCAACGGCATCGTCGACTTCCAGTCTGAGCAGTGCATAGGCTGCGGCTACTGTATTGCCGGCTGCCCGTTCAACGTGCCGCGACTGAATCCAGAAGACAACCGCGTCTACAAATGTACGCTGTGTGTTGATCGTGTGAACGTCGGGCAAGAACCGGCCTGCGTGAAAACATGTCCGACGGGTGCCATTCACTTTGGTACCAAAGAGGATATGAAAACGCTGGCGGGCGAACGCGTGGCGGAACTGAAAACGCGTGGCTACGACAATGCGGGTCTGTACGATCCGGCGGGCGTTGGCGGTACGCACGTAATGTACGTGCTGCACCATGCCGACAAGCCGAATCTGTACCACGGTCTGCCGGAGAACCCGGAAATCAGCGCGACCGTGAAATTCTGGAAAGGCATCTGGAAACCTCTCGCAGCGGTCGGCTTTGCCGCGACCTTTGCAGCCAGTATCTTCCACTACGTTGGCGTCGGCCCGAACCGTACGGAAGAGGAAGATGACAATCTGCACGAAGAGAATGACGAGGTGCGCAAATGAAACGACGTGACACCATCGTGCGCTACTCCGCGCCGGAACGTATCAACCACTGGGTCACCGCCTTCTGCTTCATCCTGGCGGCGGTGAGCGGGCTGGGGTTCTTCTTCCCCTCCTTCAACTGGCTGATGCAAATTATGGGCACTCCACAACTGGCGCGAATTCTGCACCCGTTTGTTGGCGTAATCATGTTTGCCTCGTTCATCATCATGTTTTTCCGTTACTGGCACCACAATCTAATCAATCGGGATGATATCTTTTGGGCGAAGAATATTCGTAAGATCGTCGTCAACGAGGAAGTAGGTGACACCGGACGGTATAACTTCGGTCAGAAATGCGTTTTCTGGGCGGCGATTATCTTCCTGGTGCTGTTGCTGGTGAGCGGTGTGATCATCTGGCGTCCGTACTTTGCGCCTGCTTTCTCAATCCCGGTGATCCGATTCGCGTTAATGCTGCATTCATTTGCCGCAGTGGCGTTAATTGTGGTTATCATGGTGCATATTTACGCCGCCCTTTGGGTGAAAGGCACCATTACCGCGATGGTGGAAGGATGGGTTACCAAATCGTGGGCGAAGAAACATCACCCGCGCTGGTACCGTGAAGTTCGCCAGAAACAGGAAAAGTCATCTGAATGAGTATTCGCATAATCCCGCAAGATGAGCTGGGTTCGAGCGAAAAACGCACGGCGGATATGATTCCGCCGTTGTTATTCCCCAGGCTCAAAAATGTATATAACCGCCGCGCTGAACGTCTGCGCGAGCTGGCTGAGAATAACCCGCTGGGCGATTACCTGCGCTTCGCCGCGCTGATCGCACATGCCCAGGAAGTGGTGCTGTACGATCATCCGCTAGAGATAGATCTCACCGCGCGCATCAAAGAGGCAAATGAGCAGGGTAAGCCGCCGCTGGATATTCACGTTTTACCGCGTGATAAACACTGGCAGAAACTCCTGCTTTCACTGATTGCCGAGCTGAAACCCGAAATGAGCGGCCCGGCACTGGCAGTGATTGAGAATCTGGAGAAAGCGTCATCTCAGGAACTGGAAATGATGGCCAGCGCGCTGTTTGCCTCTGACTTCTCGTTAGTGAGCAGCGATAAAGCGCCGTTTATCTGGGCCGCGTTGTCGCTCTACTGGGCGCAGATGGCGAGCCTGATTCCGGGGAAAGCCCGTGCGGAATATGGCGAGCAACGCCAGTTCTGCCCGGTGTGCGGCTCAATGCCGGTCTCCAGCGTGGTGCAAATTGGCACGACCCAAGGGCTGCGTTACCTGCACTGCAACCTGTGCGAAACCGAGTGGCACGTGGTACGCGTGAAATGCAGCAACTGCGAACAGAGTCGCGATTTGCACTACTGGTCTCTCGATAACGAGCAGTCAGCGGTTAAAGCGGAAAGCTGCGGTGACTGCGGCACTTACCTGAAGATTCTCTATCAGGAAAAAGACCCTAAAGTAGAAGCCGTTGCCGACGACCTCGCCTCACTGATACTGGACGCACGTATGGAGCAAGAGGGCTTTGCCCGCAGTTCCATCAACCCGTTCCTGTTCCCAGGAGAGGGGGAATAAGTTCCATTGTATTACCGGGCGGCGTAAGTCGCCCGAGTTACAGTTCATAGGGCGTCACGACGCCAGGTATTCCCGCAAAATCCTTCGTATTACGCGTAACCAGTTCAAGGCGGTGAATCTGTGCCGTCGCCAGAATGATCGCATCCGGAAGCTTCATCGCATACTCTTGACGCAAGGCAACGCTTCGCTCAGCGATCTCCTGCGAAACTCCAATGATGTTAAATGCGTTCATCGCAACCCGCGTGCGATGTTCCTGATTGTATTTCCTGGCACCAACCAGTACTTCCATCCAGGTGATGAGGCTTATCGCGTTCTGTGGCGGCCATGCATCCAGCGCCTGCTTTGCTTCTCCCCGTCCGCTAAACAAATCGATTAAAATATTGGTGTCAAAAAGTGCCGATCCTTTAGCCATTACCACTCCTCGCGAAGTTTGCGCTGATATTCAACGCCATCTTCTTCGCAGCCTTGCCACAGGCCGAGTGCATTAGAAATCGTTGTTTCTGCCTGATCTTGTCTTTCCAGATACTGCTCGACCGCTTCCCGCAACAGTTCCGCGCGAGGAAGATTGCGCTGTACCTTCAGGTCATCCAGCCGTTTAATAACGTCATCTGATAAATCGAGTAAAATTCTGCCCATATCCAGTCCAATCATTATGCTCATATATATTTCCAGTATATCACCGCAGGTTAAGGTATGAGCAATTTACACCCGGGATATTATTAAAAATAGAGTGTTTGTAGGGGTATTTTTACTTTTGCGAGCATCTTTCCAGAATTCATATTTCCCTGCCTTCCCTATTCCCATCCGCCAAAAGTGAGCGTATAAAACTGTACATCCATACAGCAAAGTATGACCGGACTACATCATCACCCGCGATACGCTGCTTAGCGGTTATGAGATGTACCTGCCTTCAGTTGGGAGGGTTCAGCCTGGCAGCACGGGAAGTCGTACGGGATGTAGCATGGAAGGCGGGAAGGTCATACTCCCCGTGTCATTTTGCATTGCCATCGGGTGTTAATAGATAACACGCCAGGATGAGTTGATGCCCGGAACAACCCATATCACCATGAGCGATCACCCCGACCGACTCATGAGCAGAATGGTCGACACTGACCGCGATGATTCCGATGCCAGTGAAGGGGGTTAGCCAACATGACTATCGCTCACGTGCCCTATTTTATCGGCAGACGGATGATGGGGTTTTTATCATCCGTAACAACACCAACACACGAACCCGATTAGCTAACCCCTACTCTTCCTCGTTACCGCCCTCTTCATACGCACCAAACGGCTTTGCGGGAAGCACAATGTAAGTGCCTTCGAACACCACGCCCGGCACGTCATCACCGAAGAGTTCCACCTGCATCTGAACCCGCGCTTTGCGGCCTCTTGCCAGACGATCCAGATCGCCGCTCAACGAGCCTAAATCAGCGACGGCGCTCGGTTTTCCGCTGATGGGCTTGCTGTAGCGAATATGGGCATCAGCAAGAATAATCGTGCCACCAAGATGGCGTTCGCGCAGCATTAACCAGATAAGTCCCCACCCCGTCAGCGTTGCCAGAGAGAAAAGGCTTCCGGCAAATAAGGTTTTATGCGGGTTCTGGTTGCCCATTTCAGGCATGGTGGTGATAAATTTTTGCCCGGTGTACTGCTGAATTCGCACCCCCATTTTCTCACTCAGAGGGATGTGTTCGTACCAGGCGCGCTGTAGCTGCCCACACCAGTCGCCGCGGTGCAGAATGTCATCCAGTGTGGCAACAGGCTTAATCATTAAAAAGTGTCGAACCGGTGTGGTTTGCGGCGTGGTAATTTCGCCCTGATTCACAAAACCCAGTTTGGCGAAAAACTCGACCGCGTCTTCACGGGCGCTACACGTAACGCGCTTTACCCCTTCCTGGCGCGCCACGGATTCCAGGGTCATCGCCATCAATGTTCCCAGCCCCTTCTCCTGCACCGCAGGATCAACGGCCATAAAGCGGATAGAGGCTTCGTTGTCGGCATTGATATACAACCTGCCAACAGCGACCAGATTCCCCTCTTCGTCCACGACCATCTGATGATGCGCCATGGCATCCCAGGCATCTCGTTCTGAGCCTTTTGGCTGATGCAGAGGTTTACGCAGCATTTCCCAGCGAAACTGATAGTAACGCTCTAATTCTTCTTCTGTTTGCGGTACTCGAAGGTGATACATAGCTGTACTCTCTCTTGTTACCCGCGGCCACACCGGAAGCTGGTTCATACCTGTAACCAGAACGTCACGGGGCCATCATTAACCAGCGAAACCTGCATATCGGCAGCGAAACGCCCGGTTTGCGTGTTCATTTCCTGTTGGCGGCAACGCTCAACAAAGTATTCATATAGCGCTTCTGCGCGATCCGGCGCGGCACCCTTTGAGAAGCTCGGTCGCATACCGCGTTCGGTATCAGCGGCCAGCGTAAACTGTGAAACCACCAGCACGCTGCCTCCTGACTGCTGCACGTTCAGGTTCATTTTGCCTTCGGCATCGCTAAAAATTCGATAGCCCAGTACGCGTTCGCACAAGCGGTTCGCTTTCTGTTCGTCATCATCCTTTTCGACACCCAATAACACTAAAAGTCCTGGGCCAATTTCACCCGTCACCTCTCCCTCCACGGTGACGCTGGCACGGGTTACGCGCTGAATTAATGCAATCATGGTTGGTCTGCTTCTTCTTGTTCTGCGGCTAGTTTGAGTTTGCGGTATTCCCCGAGAGTGACAGTTATTTCTGCCCCAAGCAAGACGATACACCACGTCCAGTAAACCCAGACAAACAAAATTGGGATCACCGCCAGTACGCCGTAAATGAGCTGATAAGAGGGGAACATGGTGATGTAGAGCGCAAATCCTTTCTTCCCTGCTTCAAACAGGATGGCGGCGACAAACGCCCCGACTATCGCATCCCGGTTTGGAACGCGGATGGTGGGGACAACGCTATACAGCAACCAGAACGAGATCCAGGAAAGCAAAAGCGGAAAAATGCGCAGCACATCATCGATAACGCTATTGAGTTCACTGGCCCAGCGAAGGGAGAGTAGATATGAGCTGATCGCAAGGCTGGCGCCTGCCAGCAGCGGGCCCAGCGTCAAAATCATCCAGTAAACGGCGAAAGAGTAGACTTTTGGACGCGTGCGCTTGCTGCGCCAGATGGCATTTAACGCACTATCAACAGCATACATCAGTAACAACGCCGTCACGATCAGCCCGCAGGCGCCCACCACCGTCATCTTGTTGGAATTGGCGACAAACTGTTCGATATAACGCTGAATGACATCCCCCGTCGCGGGGAGAAAGTTGGAGAAGATAAAGTGACGCAGTTGAAGACTCACGTCAGAAAACATGGGAAATGCAGCGAAAAGGGCAAAAACAACAGCAATGAAGGGCACTAATGAGAGCAATGAGACGTAGGCAAGATTCCCGGCCAGGGTCGTCATATTGTCCTCATCAATGCGCTGCCACAATAACTTAAGCCAGGCCCATATTGGACGCGTATGATGCCTGGCTTTTTGGTGAACGTTTTTTAGCATAACAACTTCGCGAAATAGTCCGGGATGGTTGTTTTGTCGGTCACCCTGATGCTGGTGATCCCCAACTGATTAGCCCCTTCTATATTATCGCCGTTATCATCAAAAAAGACGGCATCATCCGCAGAAAAACCTTCTGTCTGCAGGACATGCTGGTAAATACGCGCTTCCGGTTTACGCATTCCCAGTTCCTGGGAAAGATAAATATGGTCGGCGGCCTGGCGAACTTCCGGGTATTCGTCCGGCCAGAATGTAGTATGCAATCTGTTGGTGTTAGAAAGAACGACAACGCGATGCCCTTGCTCACGCAGCTTTTGCATAATGCCAATCACGTCAGGGCGAATACCGACAAAAATGGCCTGCCAGCCATGAGAAAATTGTTCGTAACTCAGCGGCAGCGCCATTTCATGACAAATCGCCTCGGCGAAAGCCTCATCGGTTATTTCACCCCTTTCATGCTGGCGAAAGGCCTCTCCCATCGTAAAACTGTGCTTCAACGACGCCAGCGGGACACGGCTCAGATCGCTCCAGGTGCCTAACACGCGGTTGAAGTCGATATCGACAATCACATTACCTAAGTCAAAGATATAGAGCATGTTCTTCTCCTTGCTAGCCGTGGATGAATAACTGTAGCGGGAAAGGAGAGGTTTGACTATGTGTCACATCGTGAAACCGGTAACGGTCATATCTGAAAAAGGCGATGCTATGCATCGCCTTGTTTTCCCTGGTGTCGCGTTTAGAAACTGTACTTAACACCTAACATAGCCGCAGTATCGCTATAACTGTTGTCGCCAACCTGCTGTGCGACGTTGCCCCACACCTGCAGGCGCGGGTTAATTTGCCCTTCAACCCCGACTTTCAATTCGCCGATATTTTTAGTGCCGCTGATTTCATCCTGAATGGCCCCCATCCGGACACTCTGGTTGTGGGTATTGTGGATCCAGTTCGCTTCTACAAACGGCTGGAACTCACGGTTTTTATCATCGTCAATCGCGTTATGACCTTTCAGGTATGCACGCACGCCGAGTCGGGTCATCAGGTTGCCGTCTGTTGTGTCTTTCACCTGAGTGCCGTTGCTTTCGCGGTGCGAATCGGCCTGCACGTCCATCCAGATAGCCTGTGCTTTGGGTTGGATCCAGTAACTTGCACGCTCACTTTCCCCTACCAGGAAGCTGTAACCGCCTTCAATAGAGGCCGTAATACCGTCTGATTTGTATTTCTCGCTGGCCAGATGATCGCCGCTCACGGTGTTATCAAACCAGTTGTACAAAATCCAACTGTCCAGATAGGTTCCTGTTTTATCCGCTTCGTTTGCATACCAGGTTGCGTACAGACCTGCACTGTAGCCATTCACATGACCGCGGGATGCATACCCGGTGTATGTGTTTTGCGTTTTACTTTTCTGATTGGCATAACCCGCCATTACGCCAAGATGCCAGCGATCCAGACCATCACTGCTCCATTGCGCCAGGTCACCCCCTATCTGCATCACATAGCGGTTCGCTTTGGTTTTCAACTGGTTGCTGCCATCAGTAAAGCGGGTATGCCCCCCTTCGTTGCGCAGCCACAGGCTGGTCACTTTCCGTTCGCCTGTCAGCATGTCCGTATATTGCGTTTCTCCCAGACGGTCATGCAATCGGGTGATAAACAGGGTATTGGCCGCATAGTTGTTCGCCAGATAGGTACCAAATTCCGGGCGATACTGATGTTCACCGGGCTCGGGGGCCGGAGGTGTTGGTGGTTCCACCGGGTCGACCGGGCCTGGAGGCGCAGGCGGATCAACAGGGTCAACCGGCCCCGGCGGTGCTGGCGGATCAACGGGATCAACAGGCCCCGGTGGCGCTGGAGGATCGACCGGATCGGGATCGCCTGGCTCTGGGTCGGGTTCCGGGTCAGGATCGACCGGACTCAATTGGCTGGTGAGATACCAGTTACTGGCATTCTTCACCACATCATAATCATAGCCACCCGCCACGATACGCCCGGCTTTGGCAAAAGTACCGCTGGAGTTACCCTCAACCTGCACAATCTCAATACCATTAAGGGTCAGATCGCCCATCCCCCCGATATTGTTAATACCGACATGGGTATTACCGGCAGTATCCCCTTTTACGATCAGTTTATCGGTTAAGGATTCATCGCCTTCAAGCACAGTGTTGAGTACCAGCGTCCCGCCATTACCCGTATAATTACCTTCAACAATCAGTGTCTTGGGTGCCAAAGGAGCGCCTTCGTCAGGTGCGCTGAATCGCAACGTGGAGCGGTCATTAAGTGCCAGTGTAGTGACGACTGAATCGCCGGTCATCGACCAGATAGCATCATCACTGAGCGTTGTATTGACGATACCTGTGCTGGTACTCGTATCTGCCGTTCCCGTAAATCGGCTGCTGCTCGCGAGTGCCAGGTTCACCGTCCCGTTGTCGCTGGCGTTCACGCTGCCATCAAGCATTGCGGCGTCGGTAAGCGCCAAATTCACAATCCCTGACGAAGCCGCATTGGCGTCACCCGTCATCTGAGTCTGGTCACGCAGGGAAAGCGTGATAACCCCCTGATTTGTCGCCATCGCATTGCCATTAAAGACGCTGGGCTGCAAGACAGTTTCACCATCAACTTCGCGCAAATCGTCAATCATATTCAGCGCAATAACACCCTGATTATCTGCCCGAATATTGCCTTCAATGGCAAACAGTCCAGCGGTGTCAGTACTGGCATCAGGGTTCCAGGAACGCACCTCTGAACCTAAACCGGTCGACGAGATAGCCCAGGCTGTCGCTTTAGCAGTGGAGACATTAACCCCGCCTAACAACGAGATTTTGCCACCTTCGGTATTCACCTGTTTACCGGCTTCTGCATTAATGCCATTGGCGATTGCCGTTGCAGAGGTCGACTTATTATTCGTTCTTATCGTGGCATTATCACCGAGGATGACCTGACCCCCTTTGTTGGCAAACACAGCGTGGGACGACGTGCCAGAGGTCGTAATCATACTGTCGCGGCCAATGATGACTTTAGCGCTCCCCTTTTGCAGGGAGTTTTCGGCATCCGTCGCGGTTGTCGTTCTTTCACGGTTTCCGGCGTAAACACCATAGCCATTGCCATCGCTGTCGTTGGCCCCATACCCGGTCGTCGTAATTTGGGCATTGTCGCCGATGACAATAACGTTATTAACGTTATCCGATTGCCCAAGGTTTGCTCTCACCCCCATACCCGCAGCGTTTATGGTCAGGTGATCGCCGACAATGACCTGAATAGACCCATTGGAGTAACCAACGTTAATTCCGTCACTGGAGCTTGTTTTTGCGGTTAGCGTCGCATTATGACCAATAACAATGGAACCCTGAATATTATCGCCCGCTTTGGTCATGACCACATCTTGCCCGGAACGAAGAAAACCGTTGGTCGTCGCTGTCAGATTGTCGCCAAAAATCATACCGGTACTGATATCGCCGGGTGTACCATTGTCTTTGTTTTTATAGATGGCGGATCCCTGGTATCCACTTTTATCGGCGCCATTAATCGTATAACGATCGCCAAAATTTTCATTCCAGTAGACGAAACCATTGTAGACCCCGTCATCTTCTGCAAACGAGACGGCGGAAATAGTGCTGAGGCCCAGTGAAACGGCCAGCGCCAGCGGTGAGAGTCGTATTCTCATATATTACATCCTGTTGAATAATTTCCAGCGACAACGTCCTGGCAATAAGCATCGAAAGCTATTGAAAGCCAAAAAATCTTTAAACAATAGAATGCCTGTTCATTTTTAAATAAATGAAGAATCAGCCATATCGATAAATGCTTTAAGCTTTTTACTAAATACTATTAGCCATGAAATAAGTCAATAAATAGTCAGTAACAATAAAATGACAAATTTAAAATTGCCGTTTATATATTTGCATTATTCTTATAGGAAAATTATGTAAGATACATAATTGTGTTTCTGACTAATAAAAAGCTTATAAAACAACGGAGATGAAATACACATATGAACGCAGAATAATTCCCTTAGGAATTTTACAAGAAATACCAGGAAGATTATCTATTTATAAAAAATGTGAAGGGAACCGCCTTTGCAGACGGTTCTTTTATGAAACACCACCAGGACATAGACATAAAATATGCACTGCCATGGAGTGTGCTGAGAATAACAAGCTTACGTTCAGTCTCTTTTTATTTCAATGAGATACGTTAAGCCAATTGAGTAAACTGCCAACATGATTCAATGACCAGAGGAGCATCCATCGTGACAAACTGCGGAGTGAGGTTAATCGCATTCGGCGCCTGGGTGAGCGGATTAACGCATGTCGCATCGGGCTGTTTATCAAAGACTACCAGGCTTTGTGCAGCCGATGTCATGTTCAAACTCAATTTTCCTGGCCATTGCAATTTGACATCTAACCCGGCAGAAAAACCAAAACAGTCGTCCCACGGCCCTGGCTGAGGCGACGTTCTTCTGCCTGTCGGCAGCTCGTCACTTCCCGCTTCTTCCTGCCAGTCCGCATCAAAAACGACCTGTAATTGACCGTCGCTATTCTGTTGATTCAACTGTTTGACAAACCATGGATGCCAGCCCGCAGATGCAGGGAAGGATTCCGCCATTGAGTGGATCTCAAGGCGTAAGACCAGCGAATTCTCTTTAAGCGTCAGTATTTGCAGAACCTCACCCGACCAGGGCCATGGAGAACCAAGCGGCATTCGCAGCATCAGCGTATCCGTTTTATGCTCGACGATTTCCCATGATGAGTAGCATGCCATACCGTGCAGTGCATGAGGCGGTTTATTCGCGGGTAAGGCATAACGTTGATCGTTAACGTTCAATGTCGCATACCCGAGACGTCCAGCCCAGGGCACCATCGGAAAGCACCCATACTGGAATGCTTTGCGTTGTGGTTCCCACTGTCGCAAAACCTCAAAACCGAATGCCTGTAATGACGTTATCCTTGCCCCATCATGGGGATAAATCCGCAGGCAAATATGTTTATTTTCCAGGTGTACGGGATCGCCCATAGGGCCGGGCCAGGTGGCGTCAAAAGCGTGTTGTAGCGCTTGCTGGTGCTCATTCATGTCGTTACTCCCTGATATATCGGTAAGGTTTTAATTGTTTTTTCACATCGGGGTTATCGTGTGAATGTGGTTCGATAAGCCAGACGCAAATAAATGAGAGGATTGAAATACCAAAAAGGAACAATGCCACATACCATGGCTCACCTCCGCCTAGCGCGAGTAGGCTTGATGCGATAAGTGGGCTTAAGCCGCCAAGAATTGCGGAAAATTGGTAGGCAAAAGAAAGACCCGTATAGCGAACCCGGGTACCAAACATGCGGGTGAACAGTGTAGGTTGCACGGCGAACATCATCGTTGGGCCAAAGTTATAGCCCAGGATCATACTGCACCAAATAATGAGTGTACTTTTTGTATCCAGCAGTAAGAAAAATGGAAATGCAAACAGGATGCAAAAACCAGCACCGAACAAATATAATTTACGCTGACCAACCCGGTCGGAAAGCCATCCAACCAAAGGGCAACAAAAAATACCAATCGCTGAAGCGATAAGCATACCTGTTAATGGTACATCCCTTGATAACGCCAGTTGGCTGGAAATATAAACAATGCCAAAAGCATTAATAATATTTGATGAAACACTTTCTGCTAACCGCGCTCCCACTGCAAGTAGAATATTACGCGGGTGCTTGCGGAAGAGTTCAATCAGCGGCAATGGTGCTTTATCGTGTGTCTCAACCGATTTTTGTTTTTGAAAATCCAGGGTTTCTTCGGTATGCAATCGTATAAACATACCGACAATCAGCATCACAGCAGATAACCAAAATGGAATACGCCATCCCCAGGAAAGAAATTGTTCCTGGGTCAGAAAATGATTACAGAGCGCAAAAACCCCTGTAGCCAGCATAATGCCCACTGAAGCTGCCGTTTGCGGCAACGAGCCCAAAAATCCACGTTTTTCCTCCGGCGCAGACTCTATCGTCATCAACGCCGCACCGCCGTATTCTCCGCCAAGGCCAAATCCTTGTATCAGGCGAAGTACCATCAGAATGAGCGGAGCCCAAATGCCAATCTCCTGATATGTTGGAATAAAACCGATTAAAAAGGTTGAAGTCCCAACAATACCCAGAGTCCAGATCAGCGTTATTTTTCGCCCGACTTTATCACCAAAATGGCCAAAAACGATGCCACCCAACGGGCGGGTTAAAAAGCCCACGCCAAAGGTAGCAAAGGCGGCAATCAGACCAATAAAGGGATCGCTGTCAGGGAAGAACAGAGGAGCAAAAACCAGTCCTGCTGCTGTTCCGAAAATAAAAAAATCATACCACTCCATCAACGCACCAGCGAAGCTTCCCATGACGACACGTCTCATGGCTTTGCCGGATAGCCCTTCACTCGATCCAGGTAATTTTTCAGACATAATTTTCCTCTCCATCTCGGCGAGAAAGCTGCAGAACGAAACCACTTTATGGGTATAGCGTTTTATGAATCAGCGCGTCGGCAGAAGCCGACGCGCATTGTGATTATTTTTCCAACTCCGCTAATACCTGTTCATCCTCAGCATCGACATTCGCTCCCAGCGGTTCCCACTTAATCAACACACAGGTAAGGAATCCAAGGAAAGGGACAATCGCCAGCCAGTAAAACGCCTCAGTCTTCAACGCCCCCCATAACATAGGCCAGAAGATAAGCCCGGCAATGGCTCCTGTACGCATGATGGCACGCGCAAACCCGACACCAGTGGGTCGTATAGTGGGTGGGTAAGAGAGTGTTGCAATGGTCATTCCTAATCCGCCAGGACCGGCAGAGTGGAAGAATATAATCGTGCCCAGCAGACTTAAGGAAAGCCAGGGACTTGTGGTTGCCAGGGCACCTAACGCCAGCAGCGCCACGGTCACTAACGCAAATCCATACATGGACTGGAGACGTGTTCCCAATCGCTGGAGAATGAGCGAGCCGATTAAGCCGCCGGTGACCCCACAAAGTGCGTTCACTACCGCGGAACCCGTTAATGCGCCGGTTAATCCCCCACTCAGTATTCCCGCCAGTGTCAGCGGCAAATAAACGCCCACGGCGTTATATTGCCAGGCCTGCATGGTTGCCACGACACAGCCAAGAATGGTGCGTTTACGGTAGCGCGAATTGAACAAGATGCCATAACCGCCACGAAATTTACTTTCTGGTTTTTCAGCAGAGGTAGCATCTGATTTCGATAACTTAGCAACCTGAGCTTTAACGCCATAGCGTTTTTCCAGAATCCCGCAGGCTTCTTCATAGCGACCGACCCTTGCAGCCCACATCGCAGATTCACCGATAAAAAAGTAACGCAGGATCATGATAATGACGGCAAAGATGGCACCCGCGAAAATTCCGTAGCGCCAAAGTTGTTCTTCAGCAATACCAGAAAGAAGCAACGGAAGCAGAACGAGGTAAACAACGGTGGTTGAAACATACCAGGCCATTTGCCAAAGGTTAACTGACGAGCCGGTCTTCTTCGATGTTGATCCCCGTAATTCTGCCACAGCGTTTGTGGCCAGTGGGAAATCAATACCTAACCCAAAGCCCATCACGACACGGCATACCAGCACCCACCAGATATTAGGCGCAATGGCGACGGAAGCTGCCCCGATCGTGCACAACCCCATTCCGATGATAAATGCACGCTTTTGACCAAAGCGGTTAATGACACGGTTCGCTAATAGCCCGCCAATCAGTGCGGCCACTAACACGGAAGCGTTAACTGTCGCCGCCAGACCCGGAGAAATACCAAACTCGGCTGCAATGTACTTATTACCAAAACCCACCATCGCAGCCTGATACGCATCAATTAGAATGCCACCCAATGCGATAAAAATAACACCGATGCTGGTATTAACTGCTGAGTTTTTATTTACAATATCAATCACATCCTGTGGACGACCGATTGAGTATGGTGCAGGACTGGTGATTTGACTCATCGCAGTGTCCTTCTTCATTGTTGTAGGGTGGCGCTGCTGTTACGCAGCGCCAGACAGAGGTTTACACCATCAATCTTCAGCGAACTGCAGCATGACTTTTATTGAGTCATTTTGCTGCGCGCGTTCAAATGCCTTCGCCGCATCATCGACAGGGAACAAATCGGTGACCAGTTCACTGGTATCAAACCGACCATCCGCCAACCACTCAATAACGGCATCAAAATCCTCTGGTATATACATGCCGGAATTGAGCAAATCACGTTCAAAGCGTTGCATCATCGGAAGTGGGATTTCGCGAGGCCCACTCGGCACGCCCATACACACCACCGTACCGCCCGCATACACGCGCATGAATGCATCGTTAATCGTGGCTTGAGCCGCAACCACATCAATTGCGCCCGTGAAACGAACATCCGCATCAAGCTCGCCTGGTGCCCAGACATCTGCGGCGCCGAGCTTTAATGCCAGCGCGCGTTTGGCTTCATCGGGTTCGATAACGGTAATTTTTCCCGCACCCATAATGCGCAATGCCTGAACAATAGAGAGTCCAATGGTTCCGGCCCCGATGACTAACACGCTCTCCAGCGAGGCTTGCGGCATACGGTTTACACAATGACGCGCGCAGGCTGCCGGTTCAGCAAAGGCCAGAACTTTCAGCGGTAAAGACGCGGGGGCAACGTGGCAGTTCCGGGCAGGGACGATATGCTGTGAACGGGCAAATCCTGGTGCACGAAAGCCTGCAACCTGAGGTGGTTCACAGAGATTAAAGCGCCCCGCCTTACATGCACGGCACTCCATGCAGGCCATAATCGGATCGACAACAACATGGTCGCCCGCGTGAATGTGGGTCACTTCGCTCCCCACCTCCGTTACGCGTGCCGCAATTTCATGCCCTGGCACAACAGGAGGTTTCGCGAATGGATGCCCCCCTTTCAGGACGTGCAGATCAGAGCCGCATATTCCATAAAACACAGGAGCAATGCGGACTTCATGTGGTTTCAGTTCCTGGTGCGGCACTTCCACGTACTGGGTGGTGACTTTTCCAATATCAGAAAATAAAACCTGGGTAATTTTATCCATTGTTATTCTCCAGAATCGTTATGATTGGGTGATTAGCGTTGCGCGATACCTTCATCAACAATTTCCGCCAGGCGTTGAAGACGTGGAACGGAAACATCACGCAACATCGTTTGCGGATCTTTCGCCCCGACGACAGAAGCCCACACGGCACGCCCGGCCAGGAATCCTGAAGCGCCAGCTTTCATGGCAATGCGAACCGCACGCCCGAAGACATCCGCATCAACGCCAGATGAGAGAATGACCCAGGGCATCTTCATCTGGTCGTTAAGTTTCTGGCACGCAGCCAGTAACGTCTGTTCATCGCCTTTACCACCTAATGGCATTTCTGCCTTGTAGAGATCGGCGCCCGTACCGCCAAGCTCTGCAGCCGCCGCAACAATGGCAGCTTCTTTGTCAAATTCCCAACCCTTCCGAGGCGGGCGCACTACAGGTTCAATAATGCTCACCAACCCGGCGCTACGGCAGCGCTCTACAAATTCTTCGACCATCGCCAGACGCACTTCTGCTGGCTCATCTTCCCGCCACAGCACCAACAGTTTCATCGCTTTTGCGCCCATCTGACGCGCCTGATGCGGATCAACCGTTTTGTCGATTTCAACACTATCAACCGGAATGCCATTGCCAGGCACAAAGTGGTCAGCAGCAACGATCAGGCCGCATGAATCCGCCACGGCTCCCTGAGAGACAATTTCATCAAGACAAAACTGTTTATCTGCCAGAACCGCCGAAGCATAAGGAGAAAGGATCTGTGTTGCGGCGACTTTAAAGTCAGTTAACACGCTATCGGCAACGGGTTTTGGGTGTCCGGACGCGGCGAACATCAGACGCATGGCTTCACGTTGATCAACGGCCAGCATAGCGAATCCACCACCTGGGCGAGAAATATCTTTCAGCGTGTACGGGGTATTTTGGGAAGACATAGTAACTCCTGTGAATGTTTTAAATTTAAAGTGAATCCGGACGGCCAGCCTGCTGGCGAACCTGAGATAACAACGCACTCCAGTCCTGGCGCCCTCTGCCGTTTTCGCTGGCCGTGGTGTAGTAGGCTTCTGCCGCAATACCCATGTTCAACGGCGCGCCGGTCTGGTGTGCAACATCAACGGCAATGCGCAGATCTTTCAGTGCGAGGTCCACCATAAATGCCGGAGACAGATCCCCCTTCAGCACTTTCCCAGGCCAGGTTGTCGTAAAGTGTCCCTTGCCTGCGGCAGTTCCACTCATGACCTTAATCGCCACATCCAGGCTAAGACCCAGAGACTCACAAAGGACTGCGGCTTCTGCCGACAGCGCGTTCAGCGCAATACTCATGTAGTTGTTAATCAGCTTCACACGGATCCCCATTCCCGGGCCGCCTGCTTCTACCAATTCATTCCCCATACACATCAGAATTGGACGCGCCTGTTCGACTTGCTCAGGCGTACCGCCCGCAAGAATCAGTAATGTGCCATCAATAGCATTTACTGAAGTTCTGCCGACCGGGGCATCCATCATGCTGATGCCTTTCACTTTCAACTCACTGATCAGCGCATCCGTCTGGAGGGGGTGGATGGTGGACATATCGATAACTAACGCATCATGGGATACTGTTTCATGCACCCCGGAATCGCCCAACATCACCTGCCGAACAATGTCGCCATTTGGCAGCATGGTGATGATGAACTCTGCACCTTTAGCTGCTTCAGCAGGTGTTTGAGCAGCGGTTGCCCCTTGTAGGACTAACTCATTGACGGCCTGCTGATTAACGTCAAATACGCGTAAAGCATGCCCCTTTTGCAACAGATTACTGGCCATTGGGCTACCCATCTGGCCCAATCCCAGGAATGCAATGGTGGTCATGAACGATCTCCTGTCTCTGGTTGACAAAATAATTACAAATAAAAAGTCATTTTCGTCTGTTTTTGAGCATATTTGTAATTTATGACTAAGAACTAGAGGTGCGTCACTAATTTGATCATTTATGTCATTAAAATGAACAAAACAAGACAACTTCACACAGGACCAAACACATATGACCAGAATTGCTTGCGTCGGAATCGCCGTTCAGGATCGCATTTATTCTCTGAACACTTTGCCTGATGGAGGTGGTAAGTATCAGTCAAGTCAATATCTTGAGACAGGAGGTGGGCCAGCAGCGACTGCGGCGGTTGCGATTGCCAGGCTCGGGATTGAAGTCGACTTCATTGGGCGACTGGGCGACGATAGCTGTGGAAAAACGCTTATCAGCGAGCTTCAGGGCTGGGGAGTGAATACAACCTATTGTCGCCAATACACCAATGCGCGCTCATCACAATCCGCCATTCTGGTCGATAATCTCGGGGAACGAATCATCGTCAACTACCCGAGTCCAGACCTGGACACTGATGCGCAATGGCTAGAAGAGATTGATTTCACGGGTTATGACATCGTGCTGGCCGATGTACGTTGGCACGAAGGTGCATTAAAAGCCTTTACGCTAGCGCGGGCAGCCGGCGTACAGACACTGCTGGATGCAGATATGACACCGCAGGATATTACGCCTCTGGTTGCTCTTTCCGATCATGCGGTGTTTTCGACGCCAGGGTTAAAACGCATGACCGGACAAGATGACCCGACCACAGGTTTGAGTCTGGCAGCGACACAAACTGAAGGCCTGGTTTATGTCACACTTGGCGGGGAAGGATCGTTATGGATTGAAGATCAGCGCCTCTACCAGCAGTCTGCGTTTTCTGTTGATGTCGTTGATACAACCGGGGCAGGCGATGTCTTTCACGGGGCATTGGCCGTCGCGTTGGCAGAAAAAATGACGATTGAACAGTCAATTAGGTTCGCCAGTGCAGTAGCAGCAATGAAATGTACTCAGCCTGGGGGACGCGCCGGAATTCCTAATCGTGAGCAAACCGAATCATTTTTGTCACTTTATGCGTAAAATAGTGAACATTTACAGGGGAAGAGTACAGGAGTATTCATGAGCATCACCGAAGTCACCGGTAACCCTCGACACGATCAGCTTGTTCATTACATCGCTGAACGAGGCTATATGAATATCGAGGAACTGGCACAATTGCTTGATGTTTCCACACAAACGGTTCGCCGTGATATTCGTAAACTTAGTGAACAAGGACTGATTACACGACATCATGGTGGTGCCGGGCGCGTATCAAGCATTATGAATACCGCTTTTGAGCAAAGAGAGCTATCGCTCACTCAGGAGAAAGGGGCGATAGCAGAAGCTGTTGCCGATTATCTGCCAGAACGCTGTACGGTTTTTATTACCATTGGAACCACTGTGGAAGCGGTCGCCAGAGCATTGCTCAATCGCCGGGACTTGCGCATCATTACCAACAGCCTGCGGGTTGCTCAAATTCTGTATAAAAACCAGGATATTGAAGTAATGGTACCAGGAGGGACTCTGCGTGCGCATAACGGGGGAATTATTGGTCCTGCTGCAGTGAGTTTTATTGAGGAGTTCAGGGCCGACTATTTGATCACCAGCATTGGCGCTATTGAGCATGACGGGGCGCTGCTGGAGTTTGACGTCAACGAAGCCCTCGTTGCCAGGACAATGATGAAACATGCGCGTAATACGTTATTAGTTGCCGATCACACCAAATTTACGGCATCTGCCGCAGTGTCCATCGGTAACGCGCGTAAAGTGCAGGTATTTTTTACCGATGCCCCCCCTCCAACGTCATTCCAACAATTACTCAATGAGGAAAACATTGAACTAGTGGTTGCAGATCAGGATGCTTCCTGACGCTTCAAATAAAAAAGCCGCTGATTATCAGCGGCTTTTTTACATGCTTACTTCGGAGAAAGTATCAGGCTTCGGCTGCCTGCAACTCTTTCTTACGCTGGCTAATGCGTTTAACCAGCATCACCGACACTACCGCGCCGCAGAATGCGAAGCAGGCCATAATGCCGAAGACAATCTTATAACCGACCATGCCTGGGTTTAAATCCAGGATGTAGCCATAGAGACTGAAACAGAACATGGCAGGTGCGTAACCAATAAAGCTGCCCAGCGCCATCGCGGCCCCGGTATGGTTTTCCGCAATTTTCGCTTCGCCAATCGGTGCGAAGAAAACAGCACGCTGCGTAAATACGATCGCGCCAAATCCTAACGTACACGCCATCCCTAAATAAACCGGCATACTTTCATGAGGCAGCATAATGAGAAGTACCAGTGCGACCGTGCTGATCATGAAGGTGTAACATAAGTATTTACTCGGTGATTTCAGTATTTTATCTGAAATCATACCGCCAACAGGCCCACCAATCATTTTCAGGCAATATTGGTTAATGATGCCATAAGCCCCCACCAGCGCGACTGGCAGCATATAAATATTTTTCAGGAACGGAATGAAGAACGTTAAACCGCAGTAGACGGCATAGACAAAGAAGACGTTAAAGGCGATTAGCCAAATCGTTTTGTCTTTCAGTACCGTCGTCATACCCGGGCTTTTTTTCGCGTCTTCGGTTTCGCTGACATTGACCGTAGGCGCGTCCTCTTTATCGTTCAGAACAAAGAAGATGATGACCCCAACCGCAATGACAATGATGGAATAGAACCAGATACCGGCTTTGAATCCCAACAACCCGCTGCCAAACCAGGTGAAGACCGCCAGTGCAGAAAACGCCACAATAGTATCCACGATCCCGCGACCGGTTTCGAAGAAACCAAACAAACGCCCTTGCTGTTCGCTATTACCCAATCGGCTCACCGATTTTAGTAGCACTGGCCAGTTCATCATGTCACAGGTGACGCCAAACAACGCCCATACAAAGAGTATTCCCCAGTAGCCTGGCATCGTTGTCAGATAAACGCCTAACAACCCTGTGGCAATCAGCGAAAACGACATGGTGTATTTACGTGGCAGTTTGTCGGCAAAATAGATAGACAGGAAAAAACCCACCGTCGTAACAAATGAGTTCACCGACATCGCATTACCAATTTGACCATTGGTCAAATGAAAGTATTCCTGCATTGGTATATAAAACGCATCTTTTAATGACGGTAATTTATAAATTGTACCGCCACACAGCGTTAACAGGCTAAACAACGCCCATTTCTTTTTGGTGAGCATAACATCCCCTAAAGTATGACTAAATTCATTGTTTCTAAAGGCAATAGCAACCCGACCATTCTCCAGGAATGGTTTTCCATGCACATAAGAGAAATTAAAACAGCATTACGTATTTAGAATATCAATCGCCTCTTTTTTGATTTGTTGCACTACACTGCGCACAAATTTTATCTGGTTAATCGCATCTTCTTTTTCTTTTATTAGGCGTTCTTCCAGGGCATTGGCTTCAGGTAGTGGTGTTTCACTCATTTGACGCCATGGGATCCAGGGATTATCACCTTCATTTTCGAAACGAAATGCCGGGGCATAATAATCAACTTCTTCTTCCAGGCCATAGGCCATAACCTGAGGTTTTTCATCACCTAAACAGATCAGTTTTGTCAGCAACGCTTTAAACGGCATATCGCCCTGACCAGAGATACAGGCTTTATGACCGAGTCCGCCTTCTTCATTAACGATCAGCGCATCTTTAATGTGCACCTGAGTAATATACGGTGCCATTGTGTCCAGTGCGTCGAGGGGATGCTCATTCGCATTAATCATATTGGCAAAGTCAAACAGCAGAGAGAGTGACTCCATTCCACTTTGCTTAATTAATGAGGCCAGTTCGTGGCTTTTCAGATCTTCATGCTGTTCAAGTGTGAAGGTTAAGCCGCTGTTCTGGTAAGTGTCACGAATATAGGCGATATCTTTGGCGATAATCGACATGACTTCTTGCAGATTACCTTCATAGCGTGGATAAAAACGAACGGATGACGCACCTGTTTTTAATGCAATAGCAGTAACCTGATCAATGGCTTTTTTATCTGAGGCACTGGTCTCAATATGAACATCAAGATTCAACTGACGTGCTTTATCACCAAAAGCAGAAAGTTCGCTGTCATTCATATTTTCAAGTGAATAGCGTTCCCCATCAAGAACATGGATTTTTACACCACGTAGCTGGTTCTCATGCGCGATATCCAATAAGTCATTGGGTAAAATTCGCTCGAGGCGCATATTAAGATGATAAGCATATGCATGAAGATAGAGGGGAAGGTTGTCTACACGCGCCAGAATTTTTTCTGCATTATTCATTGTGACCATAATACACCTACAAGTTAATAAAGAGATCAACTGCCTCAAATCGCCAGTATTCAAGGTCTATTTGTACGATATTCCCATCGCGATCAGCCCGATGTTTTTCAATAAGAATGGCTGGCATCCCGGCGGAGCCACCAATAAATTTACTAATATCGCCAGGCATACGAACCGGTTTGAAAACCAGCTTCTTTACTACCGTTTCTTTTTTATAGATTTGTTCCCATACGGTAGAAAAAGATTGGTTTTCAAGCTGATCAATAAAACCTGGAGCCACTACAGGATTAATAAACGTTTCATGGTAAAAAACTTTATGCCCTTCCAGTGCACCCCACCCCGTCACCCGATACAGTTCGTCGGATGCGGTGACGGTTGTCAACGGCGCAACCATCTCTGGAAAATCGGCAATACGGCTTTTCTCAGTAAATCCCCATGACGGTTCCCTGCCCTGTTCAAGCGCAGCACGCTGAAAGCTCGCCGATAATTCCGGGCTGTAATTGAAGCGAGGCTGGGTGACGAACCATCCTTTACGATCCTTACGGAATATTTTGGATTCAGCCTCAAGATTTAACAGCGCCTGACGTAGCGTCATACGCTTAATACCCAGCAGCTCACCTAATTCCCGCTCAGAGGGCAGCTTTCCACCTGCCGTGGTGATCCCCTCTTTTAACCAACGGTCCAGCTTCTCTTTCGCATTTTCAACGGTCGACTGATTGCTCGTCATTGTTTAACCCATTTGGTTTAAACCAGTGAAAGCATCATACGCTGACGCTAAAAAAGAAAGCAAACAGCGCCGACATGCTTTGAAGATAAATGTGACAAAGCTCTCTTATGGCGAGGGTACGGGGGGTTGGCAGGTGAAGAGCGCCAGGAGGGAACCGCGCCGGTGAGGTCTGCGTGCGGCCAAAAAGATCCAAAAAAAACCCCGCCACGAAGGCGGGGTCTTATCGTAGAAAGAAGGGTTAATTACTCTTCTTTCGCGCCGCGCATTGCGCGTTTACGATCGTTTTCAGTCAGGTGACGTTTACGGATACGGATGGAAGTTGGGGTAACTTCTACCAGTTCGTCGTCATCGATGAATTCCAGAGCCTGCTCCAGAGTCATTTTCTGAGCTGGAACCAGCGTGGTTGCTTCGTCAGTACCGGAAGCACGCATGTTGGTCAGTTTCTTACCGGTCAGGCAGTTTACAGTCAGGTCGTTAGAACGACTGTGAATACCGATGATCTGGCCTTCGTAAACTTCTGCACCGTGACCGAGGAACAGCTTACCGCGATCCTGCAGGCTGAACAGTGCGAACGCAACCGCTTTACCCTGACCGTTGGAGATCAGTACGCCGTTCTGACGCTGACCAACATCGCCCGCACGAACATCGTCGTAATGGCTGAAGGTGGAGTACAGCAGACCGGTACCGGAGGTCATGGTCATGAATTCTGAACGGAAGCCGATCAGACCACGGCTTGGGATCACGTAGTCAAGACGTACGCGGCCTTTGCCATCTGGATTCATGTTTTTCAGGTCGCCTTTACGCTCACCCAGAGCCTGCATGACAGAACCCTGATGCTGCTCTTCGACGTCCAGCGTTACGTTTTCGAACGGCTCTTGTTTACGGCCGTCGATTTCGCGGAAGATAACTTTCGGACGGGAAACCGCCATTTCGAAACCTTCACGACGCATGTTTTCGATAAGAACAGACAGGTGCAGCTCACCACGACCAGAAACACGGAACGCATCCGCATCCGGCGTTTCTTCAACGCGCAGTGCCACGTTGTGCACCAGCTCTTTGTTCAGGCGGTCAAGGATCTGACGAGAGGTAACATATTTACCTTCTTTACCACAGAACGGAGAGGTGTTTACGCAGAAGAACATGGATACAGTCGGTTCATCAACGGACAGTGCTGGCAGCGCTTCAACATTCTGCGTATCACAGATGGTATCAGAGATGTTCAGCTCGCCGAGACCGGTGATCGCGATGATATCGCCTGCTTCTGCAATGTCACTCTCGATACGTTCCAGACCCAGATGGGTCAGAACTTTACCGACTTTACCGTTGCGGGTTTTGCCTGCGCTATCAATGATAGTGATCTGCTGGTTCGGTTTAACTTTACCGCGCTTGATACGACCGATACCGATAACACCAACGTAGTTGTTGTAGTCCAGCTGAGAGATTTGCATCTGCAGCGGGCCATCAAGGTCAACGTTCGGTGCCGGTACGCGATCAACGATGGTCTGATACAGCGGAGTCATATCTTCAGCCATATCTTCGTGATCCAGACCCGCGATACCGTTCAGCGCAGAAGCGTAAACGATAGGGAAGTCCAGCTGTTCGTCAGTAGCATCAAGGTTAACGAACAGGTCAAATACCTGATCAACAACCCAGTCAGGACGTGCGCCCGGACGGTCAACTTTGTTGATAACAACAATTGGCTTCAGGCCATGAGCAAAGGCTTTTTTGGTCACGAAGCGCGTCTGCGGCATCGGACCATCCATTGCATCAACGACCAACAGCACGGAATCTACCATGGACATTACACGTTCAACTTCACCACCGAAGTCGGCGTGCCCCGGGGTATCAACGATGTTGATACGGTAGTCATTCCATTTGATAGCGGTGTTTTTCGCGAGGATGGTAATCCCACGCTCTTTCTCCAAATCGTTGGAGTCCATCACACGCTCTTGGGTTTCGGCACGCGCATCAAACGTACCGGATTGCTGCAGCAGCTTGTCGACCAGGGTAGTTTTACCATGGTCAACGTGCGCGATGATGGCGATGTTACGCAAATTTTCGATCACAACTTTGCCTCGGGCATTAGGAATAGCGCGTTATTGTACACGGATTAATCGCACTACAAAACAGGATCACAAACATCCTCCGCAAACAAGTATTGCAGAGTTTCTTTGTGATCGCTTTCACGGAGCGTTAAAAGGGTTACTCATTGCTCATTGCACCAACATGGTGCTTAATGTTCACATTGAAGCACTATATTGGTGCAGCGTGCTCACCATGGTGCAGCCCTTTTGCACGATGGTGCGCATGATAACGCCTTTTAGGGGCAATTTAAAAGTTGGCACAGATTTCGCTTTATATTTTTTACGGCGACACGGCCAATTTTTGCAGAATTGTAGACCTCGTTACCACGACGACAATGACCAATCCGGGAGAGTTAAAGTATGTCCGCTGAACACGTATTGACGATGCTGAACGAGCACGAAGTGAAGTTTGTTGATTTGCGCTTCACCGATACCAAAGGTAAAGAACAGCACGTCACTATTCCTGCTCATCAGGTAAATGCCGAATTCTTCGAAGAAGGCAAAATGTTTGACGGCTCCTCCATCGGCGGCTGGAAAGGCATTAACGAATCTGACATGGTACTGATGCCAGATGCATCCACTGCGCTCATCGACCCGTTCTTTGAAGAATCGACTCTGATTATCCGTTGTGACATCCTGGAACCAGGCACGCTGCAGGGCTATGACCGTGACCCGCGCTCCATCGCCAAACGCGCTGAAGAATACCTGCGCGCTACCGGCATCGCAGACACCGTTCTGTTCGGGCCAGAGCCAGAATTCTTCCTGTTTGATGACATTCGTTTCGGCGCATCTATCTCCGGTTCCCACGTCGCTATCGACGATATCGAAGGTGCATGGAACTCTTCCACCAAATATGAAGGTGGTAACAAAGGTCACCGTCCTGGCGTGAAAGGCGGCTACTTCCCGGTTCCTCCGGTAGACTCTTCTCAGGACATTCGTTCCACCATGTGTCTGATCATGGAAGAGATGGGTCTGGTTGTTGAAGCACATCACCACGAAGTGGCAACCGCAGGCCAGAACGAAATCGCGACCCGCTTTAACACCATGACCAAAAAAGCGGACGAAATTCAGATCTACAAATATGTGGTTCACAACGTTGCGCACCGCTTCGGTAAAACCGCAACCTTTATGCCGAAACCGATGTTTGGCGATAACGGTTCCGGTATGCACTGCCACATGTCTCTGTCCAAGAACGGCGTAAACCTGTTCTCTGGCGACAAATATGCCGGTCTGTCTGAGCAGGCGCTGTTCTACATCGGCGGCGTTATCAAACACGCTAAAGCGATCAACGCCCTGGCAAACCCGACCACTAACTCCTACAAGCGTCTGGTTCCGGGTTATGAAGCACCGGTCATGCTGGCTTACTCTGCCCGTAACCGTTCTGCCTCTATCCGTATTCCGGTTGTTGCTTCTCCGAAAGCGCGTCGTATCGAAGTGCGCTTCCCGGATCCGGCGGCTAACCCGTACCTGTGCTTTGCTGCCCTGCTGATGGCGGGTCTTGACGGTATTAAGAACAAGATCCACCCGGGCGAAGCGATGGACAAAAACCTGTATGACCTGCCGCCGGAAGAAGCGAAAGAGATCCCACAGGTTGCTGGCTCTCTGGAAGAAGCCCTGAAAGAACTGGATCTGGACCGTGAGTTCCTGACCGCAGGCGGCGTGTTCACCGACGAAGCAATCGATGCGTACATTACGCTGCGTCGTGAAGAAGATGACCGCGTACGCATGACGCCGCACCCGGTAGAGTTTGAACTGTACTACAGCGTTTAATGAGTTGTAATTCGCGTAGATTTCTTATTGCAGCAAGGCGGCAATCGAAGGAATCCCGATGAGCTTAGTCCACTAAGTGATTCGGGTGACTGAAAGCAGCCAACACCGCTGCGGTAAGAAAGATACGGAGAATTTTAGTTGCCGTGGAAACTTTTAGCCCATCTCCGGATGGGCTTTTTTCTCCACCAACAACCGGACTTCACGCGCTTTTTATCAGTAAAAAGCTATAATGCACTAAATTGGTGCAAACTTTTCCAGGAGACTGCTGAATGGCAACTGGCATGCTGCCCGATGCTGGGCAGATCCTTAATTCGTTAATCAATAGCATCTTACTTGTCGATGACGAGTTGGTGGTGCATTACGCCAATCCCGCCGCGCAGCAGTTGCTCGCCCAGAGTTCCCGCAAACTGTATGGCTCGCCGCTACCTGAATTGTTGAGCTATTTTTCGTTAAACATTGCGCTGATGCGCGAAAGCTTAGAAGCCGGCCAGGGCTTTACAGACAACGAAGTCACCCTGGTGTTAGACAGTCACTCACATATCCTCTCCGTGACCGCACAGAGGCTGCCAGATGGCCTTATCCTGCTGGAAATGGCGCCAATGGATAACCAACGCCGTCTGAGCCAGGAGCAGTTGCAGCATGCTCAACAAATTGCTGCTCGCGATCTGGTGCGTGGGCTGGCACATGAAATTAAAAATCCGCTTGGCGGTTTACGCGGCGCGGCGCAGTTACTGAGCAAGGCGCTTCCCGATCCGGCGCTGCTGGAATACACCAAAGTCATTATCGAACAAGCGGACAGGTTGCGTAATCTGGTTGACCGCCTGCTGGGGCCACAACATCCAGGTATGCACATCAACGAAAGTATTCATAAGGTCGCAGAACGTGTGGTGGCGCTGGTTTCAATGGAGCTGCCAGAAAACGTGACGCTGATTCGTGATTACGATCCGAGTCTGCCTGAGCTGGCGCACGATCCGGACCAAATCGAGCAGGTGCTGCTAAATATCGTGCGTAACGCCCTTCAGGCACTGGGGCCGAACGGCGGAGAAATTATTCTGCGCACCCGTACCGCGTTCCAGCTAACCCTGCACGGGATGCGTTATCGTCTGGCGGCGCGTATCGACGTAGAAGACAACGGCCCGGGCATTCCTTCTCATTTGCAGGATACGTTGTTTTACCCCATGGTGAGTGGTCGTGAAGGCGGTACCGGGCTGGGTCTGTCCATCGCCCGTAATTTGATTGATCAACATTCCGGCAAGATTGAATTTACCAGTTGGCCGGGTCATACCGAGTTCTCGGTTTACCTGCCTATCAGGAAATAAAGGTGACGTTTATGCAACGAGGAATAGTCTGGGTCGTCGATGACGATAGTTCCATCCGTTGGGTGCTTGAACGTGCGCTCGCCGGAGCAGGGCTGAACTGCACCACATTTGAAAGCGGTAACGAGGTGCTGGACGCGCTGGCAAGCAAAACGCCAGATGTTCTGCTGTCAGATATCCGTATGCCGGGAATGGACGGTCTGGCGCTGTTAAAACAGATTAAGCAACGCCACTCGATGCTGCCGGTCATCATTATGACGGCACATTCCGATCTGGACGCTGCCGTCAGCGCTTACCAGCAGGGCGCATTTGATTACCTGCCAAAACCGTTTGATATTGACGAGGCAGTCGCGCTGGTTGAGCGCGCCATCAGCCATTATCAGGAGCAGCAACAGCCCCGGAATATCCAGAACAGCGGCCCGACGACCGATATCATTGGTGAAGCCCCTGCCATGCAGGATGTCTTTCGTATTATTGGTCGGTTGTCTCGCTCTTCCATCAGTGTGCTGATCAACGGCGAGTCCGGCACCGGCAAAGAGCTGGTTGCCCATGCCCTGCATCGCCACAGCCCGCGTGCCAAAGCCCCGTTTATCGCCCTGAATATGGCGGCCATTCCGAAGGATTTGATTGAATCTGAGTTATTTGGTCACGAAAAAGGGGCATTTACCGGCGCCAATACCATTCGTCAGGGGCGTTTTGAACAGGCTGACGGTGGGACGCTGTTTCTGGATGAAATTGGCGACATGCCGCTGGACGTACAAACACGCTTATTGCGTGTCCTCGCTGACGGGCAGTTTTATCGCGTCGGCGGATATGCGCCAGTGAAAGTGGATGTGCGTATCATCGCCGCCACTCACCAGAATCTGGAATTACGCGTGCAGGAAGGCAAGTTTCGTGAAGACTTGTTCCATCGCCTGAACGTAATTCGCGTTCATTTGCCGCCGCTGCGTGAGCGTCGGGAAGATATACCCCGTCTGGCGCGTCATTTTCTGCAAGACGCCGCGCAGGAATTAGGGGTTGAAGCCAAACAATTACACCCGGAAACCGAAGCCGCCCTGACGCGCCTGGCATGGCCGGGTAACGTGCGCCAGTTGGAAAACACCTGCCGTTGGCTCACCGTCATGGCCGCCGGACAGGAAGTGTTAATTCAGGATCTCCCCAGCGAGTTGTTTGACGTTGCCGTTCCCGACAGTCCTTCACATATGCAGCCAGACAGTTGGGCCACGCTGTTGGCGCAGTGGGCCGATCGGGCGTTACGTTCCGGTCATCAAAACCTGCTTTCGGAAGCGCAACCGGAAATGGAGCGCACACTGTTAACGACCGCGTTACGTCATACGCAGGGGCATAAACAGGAAGCGGCAAGATTGCTCGGCTGGGGTCGTAATACCCTGACACGCAAGCTCAAAGAGTTAGGAATGGAGTAACGAACAAAACGCCCGATGGCGCTACGCTTATCAGGTCTGAGCATCGTAGACCCGGTAAGCGCACGCCACTGGGGCGTTTTTAAATGACGCGAGAGAACTGCTGCATCCGCGCTTTACGGCGCAGATACGCATCAAAGCACATGCAAATGTTACGGATCAGCAAACGCCCTTTTGGCGTCACCTGAATCCCTTTTTCATTGACGTCCACCAGCCCATCTTTTGCCAATGGCGCCAGCAGGTTCAAATCTTCAGCAAAGTAGTCTGCGAAATTCAGCGCCCATTGCTGCTCAATCGTCGTGTAATCCAGACGGAAGTTGCAAATCAGCGACTTAATAACATCCCGGCGAATACAGTCATCCTGGGTCAATGCAATACCGCGCCACAGCGCATTTCCCTGCTCATCAACGCGTTGATAATAGTGCTTCAGCTCTTTTTGGTTCTGCGCGTAGCAGTCGCCAATCATACTGATGGCGGAAACGCCCATCCCCAGCAGGTCGGTATCGCCCTGGGTGGTGTAGCCCTGGAAATTACGGTGCAGTACGCCTTCACGTTGCGCGACGGCTAACTCATCATCCGGACGGGCAAAGTGGTCCATCCCGATAAACTGATAACCCGTTTCGGTTAACGAAGAGATAGTCTCTTGTAGAATATCCAGTTTCTGCTGCGCGCTGGGCAGATCGGCATCTTTAATTTTACGCTGCGCGGCAAACAGGGTCGGCAGATGCGCGTAGTTAAAGACGCTCAGACGGTCAGGCTTCAGTTCCGCCACGCGTTTCAGGGTGAATGCGAAGCTTTCCGGCGTCTGTTTCGGCAAACCGTAAATCAGATCGATGTTGGTGGAGGTAAAACCGATGTCACGCGCGTGATTCAGCAGGGCAAAAATAAACGCTTCGTCTTGCTCGCGGTTGACCAGACGCTGAACCTCTTTGTTGAAGTCCTGTACGCCCATGCTCAGACGGTTAAAACCTTCTGCGCGTAAATGATCGAGCACATCCAACTCAATCTCACGGGGATCGACCTCGATCGAGATTTCCGCATCTGCATTAAAATGGAAGTGTTCGCGCAGCAACGTCATTAAGCGGCTGATTTGCGCTTTATTCAGATAGGTTGGCGTACCGCCCCCCCAGTGCAGTTGGCTAACGTTGCGTCCGGAAAATAGCGGCGCACGGTGCACTATTTCTTGCTCTAAGGCATCAAGATACTGATCGGCTTTGTGCTGCTGGCGGGTCACAATCTTGTTGCAACCGCAGAAGTAGCAGAGCTTATGGCAGAATGGGATGTGTACATAGAGAGACAGCGGGCGCTCAGGATAACGCGCCACAGCGTGTCGGAATGCCTCTTCGCCAAAGTCTTCAGAAAACTCCAGCGCGGTGGGATACGACGTATATCGTGGCCCGGAATAGTTATATTTCTGGATCAGGGCCAGATCCCAGTCTATTAGCTGTTCAGACATGCTCACTCCTTCCGATGGCGTCGCTGGCGGGTACGGCGTACCGGCTTTCCCCCACTACGGGTGATAAGCCGGTTGCGCAGCCACTTCTGTCGCCGCGACAACCGCTGTAGTTTAACGAATAACCACACCAGATAACATATAACCGGAAGGGTTATAAGCAGGACGGGAAGACCCACGGTGTAAACCCGTTAGTTGCCGCCTTTGAGCAGGCGCATCATATCTTCCTGCTTCTCGTCCTCTTCTTCTTCTTCATCGTCTTCATAAGAAAGACCCAGCTTCTGCATCAGTTCATCGATGCGATCCAGCTTAGCATCAACCCAGGACTGATCTTCTTCACTGAGGGTTTCGCCTGCTTCAAGACGTTCTAACAGCGCATCCAGGCGCTCATCCGTTTCCAGTAAATCCAACTCAGCCTGCGGTGAAAGCATAGGTTTCTCACTCTTCGGTTTGTGCTGTTTGGTGACTTTTTCAGTCACACCCAATGGAATGGGGGTTTTACTGCCAATGCGTGGATCTTTTTGTTTGTTCGTATTCTTAGAACCAGAAGCACCTTCGCTGCCCGTCGCACGGCTACCCGCCGCATGGCCACGGTGTTTTTTCTGATGCTTACGGTCACGAGCTTCCTGGTTAAGCTCTTCGCGTGTTTTACGGCGCGCTTTTGCGGGACCTTTGCCGCGTGGTGTAGAAGTTGATTTCATAATAATTCGTCTTTGGCCGTTTTATTCAGTATACATTTGCGGCGGAATCTAGCAGAAAGCAAGTAAAGAAAAAAGGCGACAGAGTCATCTGTCGCCTTTTTTCTTTACTCATAGCCCTTAACGGGTTCTACATTCCTTGTCGGCCATCAACACACCCTGTCTTTCCTTTAGCCTGAAACATTCCGTGTTGCTTCCATTTCCTTTTACATACGTCTCCGGACGCTTGTCTCCCTGACAATCCTGTGTCTTCGCCTCCTGGCGCTCCTGACCCTCATCCTGAGTCCATCTGTCCTGTTAGCATCCTCGCTATGAGCACTACTTTACGCGATCAGGTCAGACAGACAAGTGACCCACACGACGTTTTCGACGTGTAAGAGCACCATTAAAAAAATAACGTAATGATTTGTTTAAGCTAAATGACTTATCACCCGGCAATGACTCTGGAATTTCGTATATCTGCAATCGTCAATGTCTCACAAACTACAGGGTTTTTACTTACACGGGCATATGTCGAAACATCCGTCTTTTGCTGGGGTTCAGGTATAATCGCTGCAAAGCTTTGACTGACGGAGACGACCCCTTTGATTAATTTGAATTATCAACAGACGCACTTTGTGATGAGTGCGCCTGATATTCGCCACTTACCTTCCGATACCGGAATCGAAGTGGCGTTCGCTGGCCGTTCCAATGCAGGCAAATCCAGCGCACTGAATACCCTGACGAACCAGAAGAGTCTGGCGCGTACCTCCAAAACACCTGGTCGCACACAGTTGATCAACCTGTTTGAAGTCGTGGACGGTAAACGTCTTGTCGACCTGCCAGGATACGGTTATGCCGAAGTCCCGGAAGAGATGAAACGCAAATGGCAGCGTGCGCTGGCGGAATACCTGGAAAAGCGTCAGAGCCTGCAAGGGTTGGTGGTGCTGATGGACATTCGCCACCCGCTGAAGGATCTCGACCAGCAGATGATTCTGTGGGCCGTTGAGAGCAATGTTCAGGTTTTGGTTCTGCTGACGAAAGCAGACAAACTGGCCAGCGGAGCGCGTAAAGCTCAGCTCAATATGGTGCGTGAAGCCGTTCTGGCGTTTAACGGTGATGTGCAGGTAGAAGCATTTTCGTCGCTGAAGAAGCAAGGCGTGGATAAGTTGCGTCAGAAGCTGGATACCTGGTTTAGCGAACTGGCGCCAATTGAAGAGAACCAGGACGCAGAATAATCCCTTCCTACGAATGTTGTACCGGATAATGTCGCTAACGTGGCTTATCCGGCCTACGGATCGTGTTTTCGCTTTTACTCATAATAATTTAAGTTGCAGGAAGGCGGCGACGCGGGAGCTTACATCAGTAAGTGACTGAGGTGAGCGAGAAAACCAACGCACCTGCAGCGTGAAGTATGAAAAGTACAATAAAAAACGCCCCAGTCATTAACTGACTGGGGCGGCTAAAATATTCAGCCAAATCCGATTACGTGAAGTAAAAGGTCTGAAAGATAGAACATCTTACCTCTGTACCCTACGCGAATAACTTTACTCTTTTTTGAGCAGCTCAGAAAGCACTTTTTGTAATTTTTTTTCATTCCTTGCATAGGGAATTCTAATGATCATCACAAAACGCACTATCTTATGTTGCTTAGTTACGAAAAAGAGCGTGGTTCAGTAAAGCCTTAGTGCGCTTGATCCCAGTTTTCGCCGCTTCCCACTTCCACCAGCAACGGCACATCAATGCGCGTACAGTTTTCCATCAATTGATGGATCTTTTTCGATACGGCATCGAGATCGTCTTTGTGCACTTCAAACACCAGTTCATCATGCACTTGCATGATCATGCGCACCCGAGGTTGCTCGGTTTGCAGCCAGTCATCAACGGCAATCATCGCACGTTTGATGATGTCTGCTGCCGTTCCCTGCATCGGTGCGTTGATCGCCGCACGTTCAGCACCTGCACGCCGCGCAGCATTGCTCGACGTGATGTCTGGTAAGTAAAGACGACGCCCTTCCAGAGTTTCAACGAATCCCTGCTCTTTTGCCTGTGCTCGCGTGCGTTCCATATACTCCAGCACGCCAGGGTATCGTTCGAAGTACAAATCCATATACTTCTGCGCTTCTTTACGCGCAATGTTCAGTTGGCGCGCAAGCCCGAAAGCGCTCATGCCGTAGATCAGGCCAAAGTTAATGGCTTTTGCGCTGCGACGCTGCTCACCCGTTACGCTCTCCAACGGCAGACCAAAGACTTCTGCGGCTGTTGCGCGGTGAATATCTTTTCCTTGTGCAAAAGCGGCCAACAGCCCTTTGTCTCGCGAGAGATGCGCCATAATACGCAGTTCGATTTGCGAGTAATCCGCCGAGACAATCAGATAATCCTGCGGTGGAATGAATGCCTGACGGATACGGCGGCCTTCGTCGTTACGTACTGGAATATTTTGCAGGTTTGGATCGGTTGATGATAAACGGCCTGTTGCAGTGACCGCCTGATGATAAGAGGTATGCACGCGTCCGGTTTTCGGGTTGATCATCAGCGGCAGCTTATCGGTGTAGGTCGATTTCAGCTTCGCCAGACCGCGATATTCCAGAATCACCTTCGGCAACGGGTAGTCTAACGCTAGCTCTTCCAGCACCTCTTCCGACGTTGACGGCGCGCCACCCGGCGTTTTCTTCAGCGGCTTAATTCCCTGCTTTTCAAACAGAATCGTTTGAAGCTGCTTTGTGGAGGAGAGATTAAACGCTTCTCCCGCGATCTCATGCGCCTTTTGTTCCAGCGCCGCCAGACGTAACGACAGCTCTTCCGAATGTTTGTGCAACACGACGGGGTCGATCTTCACGCCGTTACGTTCAACACGAGACAGCACGGGCACCAGCGGCATTTCGATGTTTTCAAAGACATTCAGCGGCCCTTTGTGCTTCTGCAGTTCTGGCCACATTTTCAGATGCAGTTGCAGGGTGACGTCGGCGTCTTCCGCGGCATAACGTCCGGCTTCTTCCAGCGCAATCTGGTTAAACGTCAGTTGGTTTTTACCTTTGCCGGCAATCTCTTCGAAGGTGATTGTTTTGTGCTTCAACCAACGATCGGACAGGCTATCCATATCGTGTCGGCCTGCAACGCTATTCAGGATGTAAGACTCCAGCATCGTATCGAAAGTGATACCGCGCAGCTCAATGCCATAGTTTTGCAATACGCCACGGTCATACTTCAGGTTTTGCCCGACCTTACGAGCATTCTCATCTTCCAGTAACGGTTTTAGCAGTTCCAGAGCGCGGTCGCGGGCTACCTGATCGGGCGCATCAAGATAATCATGAGCAACCGGGACGTAAGCCGCTACACCCGGTTCAATGGCGAAAGACAGACCCACCAGATTCGCAGAGTGGTTATCGAGACTGTCGGTTTCGGTATCAAATGCAAAGACTGGCGCTTTTTTCAGTTTCTCAATCCAGCTTACCAGCGTGGCTTCGTCCAGTATCGTCACATAGTTTTCATAAGAGAGCGCCGCTACGGGTTCTTCAGGCGTTTCGTCAACCACGATGGTTTCTTGCGATTTTGCTGCGGGCTTTGCGCCTTTTGCCTGCAGCCATTTCCCGGCTTCAACATCGACAATCCAGCGCTTAAATTCGTACTTTTTAAACAGATCCACCAACGTGTCCGCGCAAGGCGGCTGGACGTTAAGTTGTTCGCAGGTCAATTCCAGCTCGACGTCGGTTTTGATCGTCGCCAGCGTATAAGACAGATACGCCATATCTTTGTTCTGCTCGAGCTTCGCCGCCATGGTTTTCGCACCACGGAAAGTCAGGCCGGCAATTTTGTCTGATTCGGCATACAACGTATCAAGGCCACCCAGCCCCTGCAGCAAAGCCTGTGCGGTTTTTTCGCCGACACCCGGAACGCCCGGAATGTTATCGGAGGAGTCTCCCATCAAGGCCAGGAAGTCGATGATCAACTCAGGCGGGACACCGTACTTATTCACCACCTCATCCGGGCCAAGAATGGTATTGGTCATGGTGTTGATGAGCGTAACGTTCGGCGTCACTAACTGGGCCATGTCCTTATCGCCAGTACTGATGAGTACCGGGCGACCGACTTTCTCCGCTTCACGCGCCAGCGTACCGATGACATCATCCGCTTCAACACCGGAAACCGCCAACAGCGGCAAGCCCATCGCTTTTACCATTGCATGTAAAGGTTCGATCTGCGCCCGCAGATCGTCAGGCATCGGCGGGCGATGAGATTTGTAATGCTCGAACAATTCATCACGGAAGGTTTTACCCTTAGCATCAAATACCACGGCCGCATGCGTTGGCTGATACTGCATAATCAGGCTGCGCAGCATGTTAAGAACGCCGTACATCGCGCCCGTTGGTTCCCCCGCACCATTCGTCAGCGGCGGGAACGCGTGATATGCGCGATAGAGATAAGAGGAACCATCTACAAGGATAAGGGGGTTTTCTGGGATCTGAACCATAATGTCCGTGCCTGTTTATCAGATTATGGTTAAAGGATGCCACAGACAGGATGAAAACATGAGTTTTTCACCGTATTTGTCGTAAAACTTTTGCAGATCTTCTGGATCCCTCGCAAAGTAAATTGTGGATAACTTTGTGCATAAATAATTTAATTTAGTTTATCTCAGGTATAATGCTTTAAATTTCATGACTTTTATTCATTCTTTTCATTATGTTAGGCACAAACCTGAAAATTTATTCTTAAAATGATGCCGATATCTGGATGTGGATAGATATAGTTAACTTTTCTATTTCGCGAAGACCCATTATTTGGTCCGTTTTCTGATAAAATCTGCCCCTTGCGTGTCTTTAACGCACTATTTATGGCTAACCTTTTGAATAATTTAATTATGACGAGAATACTCGCTGCGATAACACTTTTGCTGAGTATCGTATTGACCATTTTGGTTACGATTTTATGTTCTGTACCGATAATCATCGCCGGAATCGTGAAACTCCTTTTGCCCATTCCTTTCGTCTGGCGCAAGGTTTCCGTCTTCTGCAATTTCATGATGTTTTGCTGGTGTGAAGGCCTCGCGCTGCTCCTGCACCTCAACCCATGGCTAAAGTGGGACGTAGAAGGGTTGGAGGGGCTGAACAAGAAAAACTGGTATCTGCTCATTTGTAATCATTACAGCTGGGCAGATATTGTTGTGCTTTGCGTCCTGTTCCGTAAGCACATCCCGATGAATAAATATTTTCTCAAACAGCAACTGGCCTGGGTACCGTTTATCGGCCTGGCATGCTGGGCGCTGGATATGCCCTTTATGAAGCGTTACTCACGCAGCTATCTGCTGCGTCACCCTGAGCAGCGTGGCAAGGATGTGGAAACCACCCGACGCTCCTGCGAGAAGTTTCGCGCGCATCCAACGACCATTGTGAATTTCGTCGAGGGCTCACGGTTTACCGATGAGAAGCACCAGCAGACGCGATCACCCTACAAAAACTTGTTGCCTCCCAAAGCGGCGGGGATTGCTATGGCGTTGAACGTCCTGGGATCGCAATTTGATAAGTTGCTCAATGTCACGCTGTGCTATCCGGAAAACAGCCGTCGTCCCTTCTACGACATGTTGAGCGGTAAACTGACCCGTATCGTCGTACGTGTAAACCTCGAGCCTGTACAGGAAGAATTGCACGGGGATTATGTTAATGACAAAGGATTTAAACGCCGCTTTCAGCTTTGGTTGAATACGCTGTGGGTTCAGAAAGACGAACTAATAGAAGAGATTAAGACATCAAATAAAAACGCCGGTCAGTAACCGGCGTTTTCGTTATTTCTTTTCAACCAGGTGTTTTACAGTATCAGCGTACTGTTGCACGAAGATATCCATGCTGCTGGTATCCATCCCTTGCGGGTTAATCTGATATTTACCGTTGACGAACATCGCCGGTACACCCTGAAGCTGCAGGTCAGCAGCGGCTTTTTCCTGCTGGGCAACCAGTGATTTCACGACAAAGCTGTTCCATGCCGCATCGTAATCTTCACCTTTGATCCCCGCATCAACGAAGACTTTGCGAATGTCCGCGACAGACTGGACGGTCTGCAGTTTCTGCACACCTTCAAACATCGGAACGGTGATTTTGTCTTCCACACCCAGCGCCATCGCAACGGCCCATGCTTGCGTCAGATCCTTGCCCAACGGCCCCAGGAACTCAACGTGGTATTTGGTCATTTTCACGCCTTCCGGCAGTTTTTTCTTCACGTTTTCAGAAACATGAAGAACCTCTTCAAACTGATAGCAATGCGGGCAGTAGAACGAGAAAAACTCTAAAACCTGAGGCTCGCCAGCGATCGGCTTTTCCAGCGTGATGTATTGTTTGCCATCACTGAACTGCGCTGCCGATGCGCTAAATGCTAAAATCATACCAGCCAGCGCCAGCCAAATCTTTTTCATGTAATCTCTCTCCTGATGTGTTCGATTAATACATTGGCGTTAATTGTAAAGGGGGTTCCTGCAGCGTTTTTGTCTGCGCGATAAACGTCGCCGTTTGCTGCAGCCAGTAATCTTCCCCAGTGAGCCATGGGAAGTTTTTGGGAAATGCAGGATCAGCCCAACGACGCATAAGCCAGGCAAGATAATAAACTAAACGCATGGCGCGTAAAGGTTCAATCAGTCCGAGTTCAGAGGTATCAAATTCACTCACCTCTTCATAAGCCTCAATGATCGTCTCAAGTTGCATCCGCTGCTCTGCTTTATCGCCATTGAGCAACATCCAGAGATCCTGCACGGCAGGCCCATTGCGGGCATCGTCTAAGTCGACAAACAGTGGGCCGTCACGCCACAGAATATTCCCTGCATGGCAATCGCCATGTAAGCGTAGCGTGTCAAAACGGGTATGCCATCTTTCGGTAACAGCAGAAATGAGTCCATCGGTTGCTTTCAGAAAAGCGCCCCTCAGGCCTGAGGGTATCAGCGGCGCATCTTCGAACAACTTACGGGGTTCGAAGAGATATTCTTCGAGGCCGATTGTCGGTCGGGAGGCAAAAGGACGTTTACGTCCGGTCTGGTGCAAGCGGCCAAGATAGCGCCCTACGGCTTCCATTTGATCAATATTGTCGGCTTCAAACTGCCTGCCGCCGACACTGGGAAAGATGGCATAGTGGAACCCTTCGTGGTTTAACAACGTCTGGTCGTTAAACACAATGGGGGCCGCCACCGGAACCTCGTCATTGACCAATTCTAATGCAAACTGGTGTTCTTCCAGTATTTGATCCACAGACCAACGCTCAGGACGGTAAAATTTAACGACATAACGTCGACGATCTTCGTCCTGAAATTGATAGACGCGGTTTTCATAACTGTTGAGCGGAGTAAGACCGGAATCCACCCGGATCCCCTGCTCAAACAGTGCATCCACGATGGTATCCGGGTGTAGTGTCTGGAAAGTAAAAGCGCTGTCGTTCATCCCATCATCCGGAAAATACTACGAATAGTTCAGGATATCATTTCATAACGCTTTTCGTGGAGTCACTTACAAGGTTTTACTCTTTAATAACACCACGTGCACGCAATAACGCCGTTTTGAAATCTTCTTCATAGTCTTTTTGAATCCCAGGGATCACGGCATCTTTTGCTGAGTCACGCATTTTCAGGTGATAGATCAGAATGTCGTCAGTTAAATCCGCAAGCTCACCGTCAAAACCTGACTCTTTCGCCAGTTTCTGCAAAAATTGCATCAGGTTAAGATCGGGTTCTTTCTGCCAGGCTGGTTGCAGGAGTTCGATAACTTCATTCAGGCGTTTACATTTCATGGTTGTGCTCCTTACTCTTGATATAGATACGTTAGCAGGGTCAATCCCACAATAAAAGAGGCGATATCAGTGAATCTGGATAGTGCAATAACGGGGGTTGTACTGGCGGGAGGTAAAGCTCGCCGAATGGGCGGGGCCGACAAAGGTTTACTTGAACTGGACGGCAAACCTCTCTGGAAACACGTTGCCGATAATCTTTTATCGCAGCTTGAAACTGTTGTGGTTAATGCCAATCGTCATCAAAATATTTACCAAAAAAGTGGTCTGAGAGTGATCCCCGATTCACTTGCAGATTTTCCGGGTCCATTGGCGGGTATGCTTTCCGTTTTTCTGCAGGAAAAAGGCGACTGGTTTCTGTTTTGTCCCTGTGACACACCGTATATTCCTCGCGATCTGGTTGCGCGTTTAAAGGCCCAACGCAACGATTCAGCCGTAGTATGGGTTCATGATGGCGAGCGGGATCACCCAACTATCGCTTTAGTAAACCGCTCAGTACAACCTTTACTACAGGATTACCTTCAGTCCGGCGAGCGTCGAGTCATGGTCTTTATGCGTCTTGCCGGTGGACATGCCGTTGATTTTAGTGACCAAAAAGACGCATTTATTAATGTGAATACCCCTGAAGAACTTGCCAGATGGCAGGAGAAACAATGATCCCTCTACTTGCCATTGCCGCATGGAGCGGTACGGGAAAAACCACGCTGCTCAAAAAATTGATTCCGGAACTGTGCGTCAGAGGAATTCGTCCAGGACTGATTAAGCACACTCACCACAATATGGATGTCGACAAACCCGGTAAGGACAGCTATGAGCTACGCAAAGCGGGCGCTGCACAAACGCTGGTTGCCAGCCAACAGCGTTGGGCGCTCATGACGGAAACGCCGGAAGAAGAGGAACTGGATCTCGACTTTCTGGCCAGCAGAATGGATGCCTCAAAGTTGGATTTGATTCTGGTAGAAGGATTCAAGCATGAGGACATTGCGAAGATCGTGTTGTTTCGCGAGGAAACCGGGCGCAGTCAGGAAGAGCTGGTGATTGATGCACATGTGATTGCCGTCGCCAGCGATGTGCCATTGAGGGTTGATGTTCCGCAATTAGATATCAATGATGTCGAACAACTCACTGATTTTATTGAGCAATGGATGCGGAATTTATGAGCCGTGTCATTTGGATTGCCTGATGGCGGCTTCGCTTATCCTACCTGTAGGCCTGATAAGCGCAGCGCCATCAGGCATTTTCCGCAAACCGCAGACGCAAAAAAGCCCATCCGTCAGGATGGGCTTTTTTGCTTATTTGATGCCTGGCAGTTCCCTACTCTCGCATGGGGAAACCCCACACTACCATCGGCGCTACGGCGTTTCACTTCTGAGTTCGGCATGGGGTCAGGTGGGACCACCGCGCTACAGCCGCCAGGCAAATTCTGTTTATTAACATGTCCTTTGAACACATTAATTCAATCTGTATCAAGCTGATATTGATGTCTTTCTTCCACCAAAACACCTTTGGCGTTGTAAGGTTAAGCCTCACGGTTCATTAGTATCGGTTAGCTCAATGTATCGCTACACTTACACACCCGACCTATCAACGTCGTAGTCTTCAACGTTCCTTCAGGAGACTTATTGTCTCAGGGAGAACTCATCTCGGGGCAAGTTTCGTGCTTAGATGCTTTCAGCACTTATCTCTTCCGCATTTAGCTACCGGGCAATGCCATTGGCATGACAACCCGAACACCAGTGATGCGTCCACTCCGGTCCTCTCGTACTAGGAGCAGCCCCCCTCAATTCTCCAGCGCCCACGGCAGATAGGGACCGAACTGTCTCACGACGTTCTAAACCCAGCTCGCGTACCACTTTAAATGGCGAACAGCCATACCCTTGGGACCTACTTCAGCCCCAGGATGTGATGAGCCGACATCGAGGTGCCAAACACCGCCGTCGATATGAACTCTTGGGCGGTATCAGCCTGTTATCCCCGGAGTACCTTTTATCCGTTGAGCGATGGCCCTTCCATTCAGAACCACCGGATCACTAAGACCTGCTTTCGCACCTGCTCGAGCCGTCACTCTCGCAGTCAAGCTAGCTTATGCCTTTGCACTAACCTCCTGATGTCCGACCAGGATTAGCTAACCTTCGTGCTCCTCCGTTACTCTTTAGGAGGAGACCGCCCCAGTCAAACTACCCACCAGACACTGTCCGCAACCCGGATCACGGGTCTACGTTAGAACACCAGCCATTAAAGGGTGGTATTTCAAGGTTGGCTCCATGCAGACTGGCGTCCACACTTCAAAGCCTCCCACCTATCCTACACATCAAGGACCAGTGTTCAGTGTCAAGCTATAGTAAAGGTTCACGGGGTCTTTCCGTCTTGCCGCGGGTACACTGCATCTTCACAGCGAGTTCAATTTCACTGAGTCTCGGGTGGAGACAGCCTGGCCATCATTACGCCATTCGTGCAGGTCGGAACTTACCCGACAAGGAATTTCGCTACCTTAGGACCGTTATAGTTACGGCCGCCGTTTACCGGGGCTTCGATCAAGAGCTTCTCCCTAAGGATAACCCCATCAATTAACCTTCCGGCACCGGGCAGGCGTCACACCGTATACGTCCACTTTCGTGTTTGCACAGTGCTGTGTTTTTAATAAACAGTTGCAGCCAGCTGGTATCTTCGACTGATTTCAGCTCCACGAGCAAGTCGCTTCACCTACATATCAGCGTGCCTTCTCCCGAAGTTACGGCACCATTTTGCCTAGTTCCTTCACCCGAGTTCTCTCAAGCGCCTTGGTATTCTCTACCTGACCACCTGTGTCGGTTTGGGGTACGATTTTGTGTTACCTGATGCTTAGAGGCTTTTCCTGGAAGCAGGGCATTTGTTACTTCAGCACCGTAGTGCCTCGTCATCACACCTCAGCGTTGATAAGCGTCCGGATTTACCTAAACGCTCCGCCTACATGCTTAAACCGGGACAACCGTCGCCCGGCCAACATAGCCTTCTCCGTCCCCCCTTCGCAGTAACACCAAGTACAGGAATATTAACCTGTTTCCCATCGACTACGCCTTTCGGCCTCGCCTTAGGGGTCGACTCACCCTGCCCCGATTAACGTTGGACAGGAACCCTTGGTCTTCCGGCGTGCGGGCTTTTCACCCGCATTATCGTTACTTATGTCAGCATTCGCACTTCTGATACCTCCAGCAACCCTCACAGGCCACCTTCAACGGCTTACAGAACGCTCCCCTACCCAACAACACATAGTGTCGCTGCCGCAGCTTCGGTGCACAGTTTAGCCCCGTTACATCTTCCGCGCAGGCCGACTCGACCAGTGAGCTATTACGCTTTCTTTAAATGATGGCTGCTTCTAAGCCAACATCCTGGCTGTCTGTGCCTTCCCACATCGTTTCCCACTTAACTGTGACTTTGGGACCTTAGCTGGCGGTCTGGGTTGTTTCCCTCTTCACGACGGACGTTAGCACCCGCCGTGTGTCTCCCGTGATAACATTCTTCGGTATTCGCAGTTTGCATCGGGTTGGTAAGTCGGGATGACCCCCTAGCCGAAACAGTGCTCTACCCCCGAAGATGAGTTCACGAGGCGCTACCTAAATAGCTTTCGGGGAGAACCAGCTATCTCCCGGTTTGATTGGCCTTTCACCCCCAGCCACAAGTCATCCGCTAATTTTTCAACATTAGTCGGTTCGGTCCTCCAGTTAGTGTTACCCAACCTTCAACCTGCCCATGGCTAGATCACCGGGTTTCGGGTCTATACCCTGCAACTTAACGCCCAGTTAAGACTCGGTTTCCCTTCGGCTCCCCTATTCGGTTAACCTTGCTACAGAATATAAGTCGCTGACCCATTATACAAAAGGTACGCAGTCACCCCATTAAAGAGGCTCCCACTGCTTGTACGTACACGGTTTCAGGTTCTTTTTCACTCCCCTCGCCGGGGTTCTTTTCGCCTTTCCCTCACGGTACTGGTTCACTATCGGTCAGTCAGGAGTATTTAGCCTTGGAGGATGGTCCCCCCATATTCAGACAGGATACCACGTGTCCCGCCCTACTCTTCGAGTTCACAGCACATGCGATTTTGTGTACGGGGCTATCACCCTGTATCGCCGGACTTTCCAGACCGTTCCACTACCACACATGCTGATTCAGACTCTGGGCTGCTCCCCGTTCGCTCGCCGCTACTGGGGGAATCTCGGTTGATTTCTTTTCCTCGGGGTACTTAGATGTTTCAGTTCCCCCGGTTCGCTTCATTACGCTATGTATTCACGTAATGATAGTGTGTCGAAACACACTGGGTTTCCCCATTCGGAAATCGCCGGTTATAACGGTTCATATCACCTTACCGACGCTTATCGCAGATTAGCACGTCCTTCATCGCCTCTGACTGCCAGGGCATCCACCGTGTACGCTTAGTCGCTTAACCTCACAACCCGAAGGTGTTTCGTAAAACACATCGTGTTGCGAAAATTTGAGAGACTCGAACACACCGCTTATCTGTTCTTATTACGGAGAACAGACACAGTGTGTCGTTTCAATTTTCAGCTTGATCCAGATTTTTAAAGAGCAAAACTTCGCAGTGAACCTTTTCAGGTACACTCTGAAGTTTTCTTGTGTTTTTGCAGTAAGTAATGGTGGAGCTATGCGGGATCGAACCGCAGACCTCCTGCGTGCAAAGCAGGCGCTCTCCCAGCTGAGCTATAGCCCCATCACAAATGCTAAATCTCATTACCGGTAATTTATACTGAGACAAGGCGTGGAATGGCGAAGCATACTGAAGTATGCGAGTCGTTTCACAACGCAGTATCAGGATAAATTTGGTAGGCCTGAGTGGACTTGAACCACCGACCTCACCCTTATCAGGGGTGCGCTCTAACCACCTGAGCTACAAGCCTGCAGAGATTTCTTACTGCTAATTTTCATCAGACAATCTGTGTGAGCACTACAAAGGCAGGTTCTTTAAGGTAAGGAGGTGATCCAACCGCAGGTTCCCCTACGGTTACCTTGTTACGACTTCACCCCAGTCATGAATCACAAAGTGGTAAGCGCCCTCCCGAAGGTTAAGCTACCTACTTCTTTTGCAACCCACTCCCATGGTGTGACGGGCGGTGTGTACAAGGCCCGGGAACGTATTCACCGTGGCATTCTGATCCACGATTACTAGCGATTCCGACTTCACGGAGTCGAGTTGCAGACTCCGATCCGGACTACGACATACTTTATGAGGTCCGCTTGCTCTCGCGAGGTCGCTTCTCTTTGTATATGCCATTGTAGCACGTGTGTAGCCCTACTCGTAAGGGCCATGATGACTTGACGTCATCCCCACCTTCCTCCAGTTTATCACTGGCAGTCTCCTTTGAGTTCCCGGCCGAACCGCTGGCAACAAAGGATAAGGGTTGCGCTCGTTGCGGGACTTAACCCAACATTTCACAACACGAGCTGACGACAGCCATGCAGCACCTGTCTCACGGTTCCCGAAGGCACTAAAGCATCTCTGCTAAATTCCGTGGATGTCAAGAGTAGGTAAGGTTCTTCGCGTTGCATCGAATTAAACCACATGCTCCACCGCTTGTGCGGGCCCCCGTCAATTCATTTGAGTTTTAACCTTGCGGCCGTACTCCCCAGGCGGTCGACTTAACGCGTTAGCTCCGGAAGCCACTCCTCAAGGGAACAACCTCCAAGTCGACATCGTTTACGGCGTGGACTACCAGGGTATCTAATCCTGTTTGCTCCCCACGCTTTCGCACCTGAGCGTCAGTCTTTGTCCAGGGGGCCGCCTTCGCCACCGGTATTCCTCCAGATCTCTACGCATTTCACCGCTACACCTGGAATTCTACCCCCCTCTACAAGACTCTAGCCTGCCAGTTTCGGATGCAGTTCCCAGGTTGAGCCCGGGGATTTCACATCCGACTTGACAGACCGCCTGCGTGCGCTTTACGCCCAGTAATTCCGATTAACGCTTGCACCCTCCGTATTACCGCGGCTGCTGGCACGGAGTTAGCCGGTGCTTCTTCTGCGAGTAACGTCAATCAACACGGTTATTAACCGTATCGCCTTCCTCCTCGCTGAAAGTACTTTACAACCCGAAGGCCTTCTTCATACACGCGGCATGGCTGCATCAGGCTTGCGCCCATTGTGCAATATTCCCCACTGCTGCCTCCCGTAGGAGTCTGGACCGTGTCTCAGTTCCAGTGTGGCTGGTCATCCTCTCAGACCAGCTAGGGATCGTCGCCTAGGTGAGCCGTTACCCCACCTACTAGCTAATCCCATCTGGGCACATCCGATGGCAAGAGGCCCGAAGGTCCCCCTCTTTGGTCTTGCGACGTTATGCGGTATTAGCTACCGTTTCCAGTAGTTATCCCCCTCCATCGGGCAGTTTCCCAGACATTACTCACCCGTCCGCCACTCGTCACCCAAGGAGCAAGCTCCTCTGTGCTACCGTTCGACTTGCATGTGTTAGGCCTGCCGCCAGCGTTCAATCTGAGCCATGATCAAACTCTTCAATTTAAGTTTGATGCTCGTGAATTAAACTTCGTAATGAATTACGTATGTTCACTCTTGAGACTTGGTATTCATTTTTCGTCTTGCGACGTTAAGAATCCGTATCTTCGAGTGCCCACACAGATTGTCTGATAAATTGTTAAAGAGCAGTGCCGCTTCGCTTTTTCTCAGCGGCGCGGGGTGTGCATATTACGCCATCCCGCTGCAGAGTCAAGCATTTATTTTTGCTTTCTCTGCCGGAGTTCTCAGTGGAACCCCGCTGACCCGGCGGCTTGCGTGCCGTTGTTCCGTGTCAGTGGAGGCGCATTATAGGGAGTTATTTCAGGCTGACAAGTGGAAATTTAAAATAATCTTCCGAGTGCTTATTTTTTATTCTTTACGCCTATTTTGACGACGAATTGCTGGTTAATTGCGCGATTTCACGGGCGAAGATCGCCACTTGTTCCCAGTCGGTATATACCACTTCTTTATTCGTGTCCGTTTCACCGCCTGACATCTTCATGATGAGCTTAATCATAATGCGGTCGTACCAGCGATAACGAGGATAACGAAGCGCCCCCGCAATCACCGCGCAACGATCGGGACGCCACGGCGAGTTCATCAGGAACTTGCGCGCATAGCTGTTTGTCTGCGGCGTTCGCTTTTCCGGCTTACGCGCAACAAGATTCACCGAATAGAACGCACTCGGCATTGCGTTCAATCTTGCAGAATGTGTCTTCACGAACTCCTGGAAAGCCGCATGATAATGACCGTAGCGAATAGACGCCCCAATCACCACGCGATCATAACTTTGCCAGTCCGGCTCCTCAGTACGATGAAGATTAACGACATCCGCCCAGATCCCCAGCTCTTTTAATTCAGAAGCCAAATACGAGGCAATCTCGCGCGTTTGTCCATCCCGGGTAGAGAAGAGAATGAGTGTTTTCACGTGTTACTCCATTATTCACGCCAGAAAGTGGGGGTAAACAGCACCAGCAAGGTGAAGACTTCCAGACGACCAAACAGCATATTGGCGATCAGGATCCATTTCGCAACAGGGTTCATGCTGGCAAAGTTGTCTGCAACGACACCAAGGCCTGGCCCCAGGTTGTTGAGCGTTGCGACAACAGAAGCAAAGGCAGAGAAGTCATCCACACCAGTGGCGATAATAGCCAGCATGCTGACGATAAAGACTAATGCATACGCGGAGAAGAAACCCCAGACGGCTTCGAGGATACGTTCCGGCAACGCACGGTTTCCTAACTTTATGCTGTACACCGCATTCGGGTGAACCAGTCGCTTCAGTTCGCGGTTCCCCTGCTTAAACAGCAACAGAATGCGGATCACCTTCAGGCCACCACCGGTAGATCCCGCACAGCCGCCGATAAAGGCAGAACACAACAGGAGAACAGGCAGAAAGAGCGGCCAGCGCGCAATACTGTCCGTTGTAAACCCAGCGGTTGTCGCCATCGACACCACCTGGAAAAAAGCCTGGTTCAGCGTCGTTAGCGCCGAGGCGTAGGTATTGTGGATCCATAGAACCAGGGTGCAGATGACCACCAGCGTCAACTGTACACCAATAAACATCCGAAACTCTGGGTCACGCCAGTAAACCTTCAGGCTGCGCCCGCTCAATAAAGAGAAGTGCAGGCCGTAGTTACAACCGGAGATCAGTAAGAAGATAGCAATAATGGTATTGATAGCAGGGCTGTCAAAATACCCCACGCTGGCATCATGCGTTGAAAAACCGCCAATGGCGATGGTGGCAAAGCTGTGCCCAATGGCATCAAAGGCGGGCATCCCCGCAAACCACAGCGCCAGCGCGCACGCCACGGTCAGTAACACATAAATCAGCCACAGGGTTTTTGCGGTTTCGGCAATGCGCGGGCGCATTTTGTTATCTTTCAACGGCCCTGGCATTTCTGCCCGATAAAGCTGCATTCCCCCAACGCCGAGGATAGGCAGAATGGCCACCGCCAGGACGATGATCCCCATACCGCCAAACCATTGCAGCATCTGACGATAAAAGAGAATGGCATGTGGCAGCGAATCAAGCCCCACCAGCGTGGTGGCGCCGGTTGTTGTCAACCCGGAAAAGGATTCAAAAAACGCATCAGTAATGGTGAGGTTCGGTTGCTCAGAGAAGATAAACGGTAGCGCACCCACACTACCCAGTACGGTCCAGAACAGAACCACGATGAGAAACCCTTCGCGGGATTTCAGCTCGCCTTTCTCCCGACGGTTTGGCCACCACAGTAAAGAACCAATTGCCAACGCGACAAAGAAAGTTTGGGTAAATGCCCGACCCGCCCCATCACGGTAGATCAACGCAACCAACCCTGGGAGAATCATTGTCCCCGAAAATAAGATGACCAGTAGTCCAACGATTCGGGTAATGGCGCGAAAATGCATCTCTGCCGCTTCCTTTGTTCTAAAAATGAGGTGGGGATTATTCTTCAATCGCTAATAATTGCAATGAACCACGGCTAAAATCTGCCAGTTTTGCTGTAAATTCATCCACTTTTGCATAAGGAAGCGCCACCCGTAACAGAACATATGCCTGATAATCGCTGGTAACGATCTTACCGGAAAACTGTCCCAGCAATGCTTCAATCCCGGTCAACTGACCATATTCACACTGCAAAGTATATTCGGTTAATGGCGTCTTGCGTTGCGTGGTTAACTGTCGCAGCGCCTGATTCACGCCGCCGCCATAGGCCTTCACCAGCCCCCCAGTACCCAGCAGAATACCGCCATAGTAGCGAACCACCACGGCGGTAATCTCACCGACACCGCTGCCCATTAATTGTGCGAGCATCGGTTTCCCTGCCGTGCCCGCCGGTTCGCCGTCATCCGAGAAACCCAGTTGCTGCGAGTCGTCCGGCGCACCCGCCACCCACGCCACACAGTGGTGGCGGGCCGCCGGGTGTTCCGCTTTGACAGATTCCACAAACGCTTTCGCCGCTTCTACGCCGTCCGTATGGGCCAGCAGCGTAATAAAGCGGCTCTTTTTGATCTCTTCAACAACAGTGACCGGCGATGCAGGGATTAACCAACTGTCCATTACGCCAGTTTCAAATCACGCGTCATGTTTTCAACGTTGTTTGCGTGGATAACCACGTTGTCTTCAATACGAATGCCGCCAAACGGTTTCAGCGCTTCGATTTTCTGCCAGTTGAAGTGTTTGCTGAATTGCCCTTCACGCCACGGCGCCAACAGTGACTCGATGAAATAAATCCCCGGCTCAATGGTTAATACCATTCCCGGCTCAAGCACACGAGTGCAACGCAAATAAGGGTATTTCGACGGCGCAGCGAGATGCGTTCCAGTATCATCCTGCATAAAACCGGCCACGTCATGTACCTGCAGCCCCAGCGGATGACCAATACCGTGCGGCATAAACGGCCCGGTAAGATTGTTTTCCACCATCGCCTCTTCGCTCATGTCGGTCACAAGCTGATGCTTACGTAACAGCTTCGCGATGCGCTGATGGAACTGAATGTGATAATCCACATAGCTGACGCCTGATTTCATCGTAGCAATCAACGCCAGTTGTTCGTCATTCACATCTTTAACCAGTTGAGCGTAGTCATTATCGCTGTTGGCAGACCAGGTACGGGTCAGGTCAGCCGCATAGCCGTTGTACTCCGCGCCGGCATCTAACAGGAAGCTGCGAATTTCAGACGGAGCCTGATGATCCAGCTTCGTGTAATGCAGGACTGACGCATGTTCGTTGAGCGCGACAATGTTGCTGTACGGTACATCCGTGTCACGATGCCCGGTCGCCGTCAGATAAGCCTGGTTGATGTCAAATTCGCTCATACCGGAACGGAAGGCTTCTTCTGCGGCACGGTGACCGTTCACCGCCATTTTCTGCGCTTCACGCATGCAGGCCAGTTCATAATCCGTTTTATAGGAACGGTAATAGTGCAGGTAGTCGAGCACCCCTTTCGGGTTGATGTTGTTGGCAGCAATATCCAGCTGTAATGCACGCTCTGGCACCGGGCCAATATAAGCAATGTTGCCGCGTGCGGCTGGCAACTGGCTACCAATGCCGTCGGCTTTTGGCAGCGCAATGATTTCAATGTCTTCGGTCCAGAAGGAGGTCGGCAGCGGCTCGACGTTGTGCCAGTAATCGACCGGCAGATAGAACCACAGTTTTGGCTTGTTTACGCCATCGACCAGCAACCAGCAATTGGGCACCTGCGTCACCGGCACCCAGGCTTTAAACTGCGGATTGACCTTGAACGGATACGGATGATCGTCGAGGAAGACGTTAATGAGCTCACCAGAGTGAATCAGTAACGCATCCAGCTTAAAGCGAGCCAGCGCATCACGAGTCCGTTCTTGCAAGGTAACAATATGATTTTTATAGAGTGCGGCCAGTGATTCCATTTTTTTCCCTTCTGTTTTTGACCTCAAGTCTTCGCATCTTAGCACATCGCATTGTGGCTGCGTGATTTCTGCCAAGCGTGATCAAATCGTCATTTTTTTAATCAGTCGTTTGCATTTTATTAACACAAAATACACACTCGCTTAATCTGGTATGACCAGATCACCTTGCAGATTCAGGAGACTGACATGCTTTACAAAGGCGACACCCTGTACCTCGACTGGCTGGAAAATGGCATTGCCGAACTGGTGTTCGATGCTCCAGGCTCGGTCAACAAACTCGACACCGCGACCGTCGCCAGCCTCGGCCAGGCGCTTGACGTGCTGGAAAAGCAAACAGATTTAAAAGGGCTGCTACTGCGTTCCAATAAAGCGGCCTTTATTGTCGGTGCAGATATCACCGAATTCCTTTCACTGTTTCTCGTTCCCGAAGAGCAGTTAAGCCAGTGGCTGCATTTTGCCAACAGCGTCTTTAACCGTCTGGAAGATTTACCTGTTCCCACCCTTTCCGCCGTCAACGGTTATGCGCTGGGCGGCGGCTGCGAATGCGTTCTGGCGACCGACTACCGCCTGGCGACGCCAGATCTGCGTATCGGTCTGCCAGAAACGAAGCTGGGGATCATGCCTGGCTTTGGCGGTTCCGTTCGTATGCCCCGTATGCTGGGCGCAGACAGCGCGCTGGAGATCATCGCGGCAGGTAAAGATGTCGGTGCTGAACAGGCACTGAAAATCGGTCTGGTCGATGGCGTGGTGAAGCCAGAGAAATTGATTGATGGCGCACTGGCGGTGCTACATCAGGCAATCAATGGTGACCTTGACTGGAAAGCCAAACGTCAGCCGAAGCTCGAGCCGCTGAAACTCAGCAAAATTGAAGCGGCAATGAGTTTTACCATCGCCAAAGGGATGGTCGCGCAAACCGCAGGTAAACATTACCCGGCGCCGCTCACGGCGGTGAAGACCATTGAAGCTGCTGCCCGTTTTGGTCGTGAAGAAGCATTAAAACTGGAAAACCAGAGTTTTGTCCCGCTGGCGCACACCAATGAAGCCCGCGCACTGGTCGGTATCTTCCTCAACGATCAGTTCGTTAAAGCCAAAGCGAAGACGCTCACCAAAGACGTTGAAACACCGAAGCAGGCTGCCGTACTGGGTGCCGGAATCATGGGTGGGGGGATCGCGTATCAGTCCGCCTGGAAAGGCGTACCGGTTATCATGAAAGATATCAGCGACAAATCACTCACCCTCGGTATGACCGAAGCCGCCAAGTTGCTGAACAAACAGCTTGAGCGCAGTAAGATCGACGGTCTGAAAATGGCGGGCGTGATTTCTACCATTCACCCAACGCTGAACTATGCCGGTTTTGAGCGCGTCGACGTGGTGGTGGAAGCGGTCGTTGAGAATCCGAAAGTGAAAAAAGCCGTACTGGCGGAGACGGAAGATAAAGTTCGTCCGGACACCGTACTGGCGTCGAATACGTCCACGATTCCCATTAGCGAACTGGCGAGCGTCCTGAAACGCCCGGAAAACTTCTGCGGCATGCACTTCTTTAACCCGGTTCACCGGATGCCGCTGGTTGAGATCATTCGCGGCGAGAAAAGTTCAGATGAAACCATCGCCAAAGTGGTGGCCTGGGCCAGCAAGATGGGCAAGACGCCGATTGTGGTGAACGACTGCCCTGGCTTCTTTGTTAACCGCGTACTGTTCCCGTATTTCGCAGGCTTCAGCCAGTTGCTGCGTGACGGCGCGGACTTCCGCAAAATTGACAAAGTGATGGAGAAACAGTTTGGTTGGCCAATGGGCCCGGCGTACCTGCTGGATGTCGTGGGCATTGATACCGCACACCACGCGCAGGCGGTGATGGCAGCAGGCTTCCCACAGCGTATGAAGAAAGACTATCGCGACGCTATCGATGCACTGTTTGAGACTGACCGTTTCGGTCAGAAAAACGGTCTGGGCTTCTGGCGCTATACAGAAGACAGCAAAGGTAAGCCGAAGAAAGAAGAAGACGCCACCGTGGACAATCTGTTGGCTGACGTCAGCAAAGCGAAGCGTGATTTCAGCGACGAAGAGATTATCGCCCGTATGATGATCCCGATGGTCAACGAAGTGGTGCGTTGCCTGGAAGAAGGCATCATTGCCAGCCCGGCAGAAGCCGATATGGCGCTGGTTTACGGTCTGGGCTTCCCTCCGTTCCACGGCGGCGCATTCCGCTGGCTGGACACGCTTGGCAGCGCAAAATATCTCGATATGGCGCAACAGTATCAGCATCTCGGCCCGATGTATGAAGTACCGGAAGGTCTGCGTAACAAAGCGCGCCATAACGAACCGTACTATCCCTCGGTTGAGCCTGCCCGTCCGGTTGGCGACCTGAAAACGGCTTAAGGAGTCACAATGGAACAGGTTGTAATTGTTGATGCGATCCGTACCCCGATGGGCCGTTCGAAAGGTGGTGCGTTTCGTCACGTGCGGGCAGAAGATCTCTCCGCCCACTTAATGCGTAGTCTTCTGGCGCGTAACCCCGCGCTGGAACCCGCCGCCCTTGACGATATTTATTGGGGTTGTGTACAGCAGACGCTGGAACAGGGCTTCAACATTGCCCGTAACGCCGCGCTGTTGGCGGAAGTGCCGCACTCTGTCCCTGCGGTGACCGTCAACCGTCTGTGTGGTTCATCAATGCAGGCATTGCATGACGCCGCGCGGATGATCATGACCGGCGATGCGCAGGCGTGCCTGATTGGCGGTGTGGAACATATGGGCCATGTGCCGATGAGTCACGGCGTCGATTTCCATCCCGGCTTAAGCCGCAATGTGGCGAAAGCCGCGGGCATGATGGGATTAACGGCAGAAATGCTCTCCCGCATGCACGGTATCAGCCGTGAAATGCAGGATGCCTTCGCTGCGCGTTCACACGCCCGCGCCTGGGCGGCCACGCAGTTCGGCGCCTTTAAAAACGAAATCGTCCCGACCAGCGGTCATGATGCCGACGGCGTGCTAAAGCAGTTTAACTACGATGAGGTTATCCGCCCGGAAACCACCGTCGAAGCATTGTCCACACTGCGACCCGCGTTTGATCCGGTCAGCGGTACGGTCACCGCAGGCACCTCCTCTGCCCTCTCCGACGGCGCTGCCGCCATGCTGGTGATGAGCGAAAGTCGTGCACGTGAGCTGGGTCTGAAACCGCGCGCGCGCATTCGCTCAATGGCCGTCGTGGGTTGTGACCCTTCAATCATGGGCTACGGCCCTGTGCCAGCCTCAAAACTGGCGCTGAAAAAAGCAGGGCTTTCGACCAGTGATATCGGTTTATTTGAGATGAACGAAGCGTTCGCCGCACAGATCCTGCCGTGTATTAAAGATCTGGGGCTGATGGAGCAGATCGACGAGAAGATCAACCTGAATGGCGGCGCGATCGCCCTGGGTCATCCGCTCGGTTGTTCTGGCGCACGTATCAGCACCACCCTGATAAACCTGATGGAACGCAAAGACGTCCAGTTTGGTCTGGCGACGATGTGTATCGGATTGGGTCAGGGGATCGCGACGGTGTTTGAGCGGGTTTAAGCAAGATAACGTAGGCCCAATAAGCAACGCGCCATCGGGCAAAATGCCGGGGCGCTTCGCTTGCCCGGCCTACAACCGTGTTATCTCAACGCCATTGGTGTCAATGGCGAAGAAAGAAAGTTTAGTTGCCGTTCTTCCCGCCTGTCAGGGGCGGGTTTTTTATTGCGTTAAATAAAAGCGAACGCATCACCAAACAGACGGTCTTCCCGCGCGCTGCGTTCGTTGCAGAACAGGTCGCGAGCGATTTTCGCCATCTCAAAACGTCCGGCGATGTAGATATCATGTCCAGCCAGCGTACCATGATCCTGTAAGACCGCAGTTAATACCGTTCCCGTGCGGCCACGCCATTGCGCTTCTGGTTGTTCAACCACCGGCTCAATACGCAGATGAGGATGATTGACCGCAAGCGCTTGCAGCTCAGAGAGATCGTAAAGATGCTTTTCTTCCCGACCGCCCCAATAAATAGTGACATCGCGTTGCGGGTTACGCGCCAGCGCAGTAAGCAGAATTGAACGCACGTAAGAGAATCCAGTTCCCCCGGCAATCAGGATCAGCGGACGCTCTTCATCATCACGTAGCCAGGCTTCACCGTGCGGCATATCCACCACGATTTCTCTGTCTTTCAGGATTCTGTCCATCACTGCCATGGCATACAGATTGAGTTCCGAGGCACCGATGTGCAACTCAATAAACCCTTGCTCATCCGGCGTGGATGCCATAGAAAACGGACGTTTGTCCCGCTCGTCCATTACCACCATCAAATACTGACCAGCGCGAAAAGAAAACGCTGCGTCTGGCACTAAACGTACGCGATATACGGTATCGGTGATAGCTTCTACCGAGGTCACTTTACAGCTTAAGGTTGTCATGCGCTCCCTCTGTCGGGTCTATAGGGCAAAACGATCGCGCCTCAGGCGCCTTTACCGTTGTTGAAGATGGCCAGCTCATCCCAGATCGCATCGATACGCGCGGTAACGTCAGGATCTTTTTTAATGGGACGCCCCCACTCACGTTGGGTTTCACCAGGCCATTTGTTGGTGGCATCCAGCCCCATTTTTGAACCAAGCCCAGAGATTGGCGAGGCAAAATCCAGATAATCAATTGGCGTGTTTTCTACCAGCACGGTATCCCTGGCCGGGTCCATACGGGTAGTTATCGCCCAAATGACATCATTCCAGTCGCGTGCGTTGACATCATCATCGCAGACGATAACAAATTTGGTGTACATAAATTGGCGTAAAAATGACCACACCCCCATCATGACGCGCTTCGCATGACCGGCGTACTGTTTTTTAATTGTCACCACGGCCAGTCGATAAGAGCAGCCTTCCGGCGGCAGATAAAAATCGACGATTTCCGGGAACTGCTTTTGCAAAATGGGAACGAAGACTTCGTTTAGCGCCACGCCCAGCACCGCAGGTTCGTCGGGCGGCCGGCCGGTGTATGTCGAATGATAGATAGCATCTTCACGCTGCGTCACATGCGTGACGGTAAAGACCGGGAAGCTATCCACTTCATTGTAGTAGCCAGTATGGTCGCCATAAGGGCCTTCCGGCGCCAGCTCACCCGGCTCGATATAGCCTTCCAGCACGATTTCCGCACTGGCAGGGACTTCAAGATCGTTGGAAATACATTTGACGACTTCTGTCTTTGTGCCGCGTAACAAACCTGCAAACGCATATTCCGAGAGAGTGTCAGGCACAGGCGTTACCGCACCGAGAATCGTCGCCGGATCGGCGCCCAGCGCCACAGCCACCGGGAAACGTTCGCCCGGATGCGCAGCGCACCACTCCTGAAAATCCAACGCGCCGCCGCGATGAGATAACCAGCGCATGATCAGTTTGTTCTTGCCAATCAACTGCTGACGATAGATACCGAGATTCTGCCGCTCTTTGTGTGGCCCACGCGTCACCGTAAGACCCCAGGTGATGAGCGGGGCGGCATCTTCCGGCCAACAGGTCATGATGGGAATGCGGTTTAAATCCACCTCTGAACCAGAGAACACTTTCTGCTGGCAGGGCGCGCCGCGCAGACGCTTTGTTGGCATGTTGAGGACTTGTTTGAACTGCGGAAGTTTATCAAACAGATCGCGAAACCCTTTCGGCGGTTCCGGCTCTTTTAAAAACGCCAATAGCTTACCCACTTCCCGCAGAGCAGAAACATCCTCCTGCCCCATCCCCATGGCAACACGCTTCGGCGTACCAAAAAGGTTACACAGCACCGGCATTGAATAGCCTTTGGGGTTTTCAAACAACAGGGCAGGCCCACCGGCACGCAACGTGCGGTCAGCAATTTCGGTGATTTCCAGATGAGGATCGACCTCAAGCGAGATGCGTTTGAGCTCGCCCTGCTGTTCAAGCAGCGTCAGGAAGTCGCGTAAATCGTGATATTTCATGGCGTCCATTATGGCCTCTTCGTAAGCGCCTCATTATACGGCGTTCATCATCGTGATGCTGTATTTTTGTTAAATTAGCGTGAACTTCGGCGAAGCAAGCAAACCCGGGGATTATAATTAACTTAGCGCATAGCTTTTGCTATGCTTGCGCCCCTAATAAGGAAATAAGAGTCATTATGCAATCCTGGTATTTACTGTACTGCAAACGCGGGCAACTTCAGCGTGCCCAGGAACACCTCGAAAGACAGGCGGTGAATTGCCTGACGCCGATGATTACCCTGGAAAAAATAGTACGCGGTAAACGTACCACAGTCAGTGAGCCTCTTTTCCCTAATTATCTGTTCGTCGAGTTTGATCCGGAAGTGATTCATACCACGACGATCAACGCCACGCGCGGCGTCAGCCATTTTGTACGGTTTGGCGCACAGCCCGCAACAGTCCCCTCCAGCGTGATTCATCAGCTCTCTATCTGCAAACATCACGATATTGTCGACCCAGAAACGCCTTATCCTGGCGACAGCGTACTCATTACAGAAGGGGCATTCGAAGGGCTGCGGGCTATCTTTACCGAACCCGATGGCGAAGCGCGTTCAATGCTGTTGCTTAACCTGTTGAATAAAGAGGTAAAGCAGAGCGTGAAAAATACCGGATTTCGTAAGATTTAAAACGCGATCCCAAACAGCGCTCTGACGTTATCGTCTGTTATTGCTGCCAGGTGTTGCGGATCGTCCCCACGCCACGTCGCGATACGCTCAAGAATATGCGGCAACCAGGCGGGTTCATTACGTCTTGATGCTGGCTTGGGAGAGATGTCCCGGGGCAGAAGATACGGCGCGTCCGTCTCAATCAGCAGTTTTTCTGCCGGGATAAAAGGTAACAACTCGCGTAGCTCAAGCCCTCTGCGTTCGTCGCAAACCCACCCCGTGATGCCAATATAAAGCCCTCTGTCCACACACTCCTGCATCTCCTGACGAGTTCCAGTAAAACAGTGCAGTACAGCGCCAGGCAGTTTATCCAGCCAGGGTTCCAGTAGCGTCAAAAAACGGGTATGCGCATCGCGACAGTGCATGAAAACAGGCATCTGTAATTCTGCGGCAATATGTAACTGCGCCAGAAAAGCCCGCTCCTGCTCTTGCGGCGTGGAGAGATTGCGATTGAAATCCAGACCGCATTCGCCAATTGCCACGACTTCCGGCAGACCTGCCAGCGCGACTATCGCCTCTTCGGTTGATGCTTGCCAGTGACTACTATCATGTGGATGAACGCCAGCCGTCGACCAGCAGCGCGTATATTGCCGCGCCAGCGCTTGCGCCTGCTGACTTTCGTGCAGATTGGTTCCTGTCAGAAGCATACCGTCCACACCTGCAGCCAGGCTACGCGACACAACCTCGTCTCTGTCTTTCGCAAACTGCGAGCTGGTTAAATTTACCCCGATGTCAAACATGCTGCCTCCAATACAACAACCGCCCTGACGGGCGGTTGTGTTTATTCTTCGGTTTTCTCTGCTTTCTCAGCGTTTTCAGCTTTCTCGTTCTCAGCCTCGTTGTCTTCATCTCGCGTTTGTCGTTTACCCACATAGAAACGAGAGAAAAAGACGCCAACTTCAAACAAGCAATACATCGGTATCGCCAGCAGCGTTTGCGAGAAGACATCAGGCGGGGTCAGCAACATCCCCACAACGAATGCGCCGACTAACACATAAGGGCGCTTCTTGCGTAAATCATCAGGGGTCGTTACCCCCATCCAGCACAGCAGCACAATGGCGACCGGAACCTCAAAGGAGATGCCGAATGCCATAAACAGCGCCATCACAAAGCTGAGATAACTGGCGATATCAGTAGAAACCTGTACGCCTTGCGGTGCGGTGTTTGCCAGAAAACCAAATGCCAGCGGGAAGACCACAAAGTAGGCGAATGCCATACCGATATAGAACAGCAGTGAGCTGGATACCAGCAGCGGCATGACAAGACGGCGTTCGTGCTTATACAGCGCAGGAGCAATAAACGCCCACACCTGATACAGGATCACCGGCGCTGACAAAATCAACGACACCATAAAGGTGAGTTTGATCGGGGTGAAAAACGGCGAGGCCACATCTGTGGCGATCATCGTCGCCCCCTGAGGCAACTGTTTGATCAGCGGCGCAGCAACCAAATGATAAATGTCGTTGGCAAAGTAAACCAACGCCAGAAAAATCAGGATAACCGCAATAATGCAGTTCAAAAGGCGCTTACGCAGCTCAATCAGATGCGTAATAAGGGGTTGAGTATCATCTACAGCCATGTTTACGGTTTATCACTCGGCGAAGGGGAGGATTCGAGAACAGGCGCGGCGGATTTCTTTTCTGCGTCCGTCACGTTCGCGGAAACGGTCTCCGTCGGCGCAGGCGTTGCAGCAACCGCCTCCGGTTTTTGTTCCGGTGAACTGGCCTGTGTTTCAGCGGTGGCAGGGGTGACGCCCTCGTGCTGCGCTTCGTTTCCTTTCACCACCGGATTATGGATGGTGTGTACTTCGTCGCTCGACTTTTCAGGATCGTTAGCACTGTAGGAACGTTTCATTGACTCCGCAGCCTGACGAAGTTCATCCATTGATGCCTTCAGTTCAGGGGTCAGGGTATCCAGGCTCGCCTTTTCAACCTTCTTCAGGCTGTCCTGAAACTCCTGGAGCTTAAGCTCCTGGGTCAGTTCGTTCTGAACAGTGGTTGCAAGGGATCGCAATGCGCGAACCCAGCCCGCTACCGTTTTTACCGCTATAGGTAAGCGTTGAGGCCCCAGAACGATGAGGCCAATGACAAACACCAATAGCAGTTCGCTAAAACCGATATCAAACACGAATTATACCTGCTCTTTATCGTGGCTCTTGGCGTCTTCTTTTTTAGGCTCGCTTTGCTTATCAGCGATAGATTTAGCAGTAAAATCAGCGTCCTGACTGGTTTTATCCTGCTTCGTATCATCATCGCCCATGGCTTTTTTGAAACCCTTAATTGACGCGCCGAGATCGGAACCGATGGAGCCGAGCTTTTTGGTGCCAAATAGCAGTACAACGATGACGGCAATGATCAACAACTGCCAAATACTGATACCACCCATACATGTTCCTCTGTGATAGATGATGAATTAATAAGGTCGCATTATACGTTACACGACCTGCCTTGAGCGATGAAAAAATCAGCGCGTTTTACGCCAGCCGATAATCCAGGCAACCAGACCACCCGCCATTAACCAGCCAGGCATCAAACCCCATTCGGGACGGTTGATGAGCAGGAATGTCCCACTTAACAATAAGGTGGCACCAATCCCCAGTAAATAACGGGATTGTCCCTGGCGTACATGATTCGCCTGAAGCTCGCGCGCAATCTTATCAACACTGTGTTGTAAATATTTGCCCTGGCGCAAACTGTCATACACCAGTTCAGGTAATTCTGGCATTTTTTCGACCCAGTACGGGGCTTTTTCCTTAAATGCTCTCACCAGTGCAGGAATACCGACCTGATCTTTAATCCAGGATTCGAGGAATGGCTTGGCGGTTTTCCACAGATCGAGTTGTGGATAAAGCTGACGTCCGACACCTTCAACATACAGCAAGGTCTTTTGCAGCAATACCAACTGGGGCTGAACTTCCATATTAAACCGGCGCGCAGTATTAAACAGATTCAGCAACACATGGCCAAACGAGATTTCCGCCAGCGGTTTTTCAAAGATCGGTTCGCATACCGTACGAATGGCAAACTCAAACTCTTCGACATTGGTGTCTGCTGGAACCCAACCGGAGTCCACATGCAGCTCCGCGACTTTACGGTAGTCACGATTAAAGAACGCGATGAAGTTCTCCGCCAGGTAGCGCTTATCTTCTTTATTCAGCGAGCCGACGATCCCGCAATCGATGCCTATGTATTTGGGGTTTTCAGGATGCTCATAGCTAACGAAAATATTCCCCGGGTGCATATCCGCATGAAAAAAACTGTCGCGAAAGACCTGGGTAAAAAAGACCTGTACCCCACGTTCAGCCAAAAGCTTCATGTTGGTACCGTTCTTTTCCAGCGTCACCACATCCGAGACAGGAATGCCGTAAATCCGCTCCATAACCATCATATTTTGGCTACAGTAATCGGAATAGACTTCCGGGATGTAGAGCATCGGGCTGCCTTCAAAATTACGACGCAGTTGAATGGCGTTGGCAGATTCACGCAGCAGATTAAGTTCATCAATCAGCGTTTTTTCATACTCTCGCACCACTTCGGTTGGGCGCAGACGGCGACCATCCGGCAATAAGCGTGGAACCCAGCGAGCAAGTCGGTAGATAAGCTTCATGTCCGCTTTAATAACCGGCAGAATGTCCGGGCGGATCACTTTAATCACCACCTCTTTGCCATTCGATTTCAGGCGCGCGGTATGCACCTGAGCAACCGACGCAGAGGCCAATGGCTGGATATCAAAATCATCAAACCAGGCATCGACAGGCAATCCGCCCATCGCTTCCTCGATTTGTGCTTTGGCGAGATTCCCATCAAACGGGGCAACCCGGTCCTGCAGTAACGCAAGCTGATCGGCGATATGAGGAGGGAAAAGATCACGGCGAGTGGAGAGCATTTGACCAAACTTGATCCACACTGGCCCTAATTCCTGCAACGCCAGTCTTAGTCGCTCTCCCAGCGGTTTGTCTTCGTGCTTATTCGGCATCCAGAACAATGTATAACGCCATAACCGAAGCGGCAGCGTAATACGCATTTTTGGGATGAGTTCATCAAGGCCGTAACTTAAAAAGGTGCGAACGATGAAATAAAGGCGCCGTACTTCACCTGGCGTCATTTGGCCTCCAGTTTTTCCAGCCGTTTAGCCAGCGCGTCAACCGCACGCTCCACGGCGGCGGTTTCTTCCGCAAACCAGGCAACTTCAAGCGCGCCTGGCGCCAGGCGCCACTCTTCAGTGATCGCTTCAGCGACATAACGTTGCTGGCGTTGAACCCCGTGACACAAAAATTTCGCCCCACCGCGCAACGCTTTGCTGATCCCTTCCGCAGCGATATCGCCAGTGTAGGGTGCCAGCAGTTCCGCAGGGTCTAACTCAGCCAGATCGGCCAGCGCAACAAAATTCTGCACCACCTGAATATCGCCCTGCACTTCCAGTTCACCACGGCGAATAAGCGTAGTAAGTTGCTGCCGGTCGCGTAATTTTGGCAATACGCTGGCATGCGTTATCACCGTACAGTCGGCCTCACCTTCCCATGCCCCCAGTACATCGACCTGGCGTTCACTGAACACCAATACTAATGGCGTCGAAAATCCTTTCAGCTCTACACGCAGTACCTTGCTTTGCAAGCGCGCCCGCGCTGACTTTAATGCAGTCGAACGGTACAGAAAGGTGTTGAGCAAGCTTTCGATTCCTGCGGTCACTAAGGGTTTAAGAGGCATCCCCGATCTCCTGTCAGAACTTGTAACCGCGATGCAGAGCAACAACACCGGCCGTCAGGTTGTAATAGTCGACGCTTTCAAATCCGGCGTTCTGCATCATCCCTTTTAGGGTGTCCTGATCGGGATGCATACGGATGGACTCGGCAAGATAACGGTAACTTTCCGCATCACTTGCGACCATCGAACCAATTCGCGGCAGGATGTGGAATGAATACGCATCATAGGCTTTGCTCAGCGGTTCAATGATGGGTTTGGAGAACTCCAGCACCAACAAACGCCCACCCGGCTTCAAGACGCGATACATCGAACGCAATGCTTTATCTTTATCCGTTACGTTACGTAGCCCGAACGAAATGGTAATGCAGTCAAAGGTATTGTCCGGGAATGGCAATGCTTCCGCATTCGCCTGAACGTACTCAACGTTGCCAATGACGCCGATATTACGCAGCTTCTCACGCCCCATTTTGAGCATTGAGTCGTTAATATCCGCCAGGATGACTTTACCCGTCTCACCCACCATCCGTGAAAACTTCGCGGTCAGGTCGCCCGTACCGCCCGCCAGATCCAGAACGGTCTGCCCACGTCGAACGCCGCTACAATCAATGGTGAAGCGCTTCCACAAACGATGAATGCCAAATGACATTAAGTCATTCATGACGTCGTATTTTGACGCCACAGAATGAAAAACGTGGGCCACCATCTCAGCTTTCTGCTCTTTAGCGACGGTCTGAAAGCCAAAGTGCGTCGTTTCTTGTGAATCTTCCACCATCTCAGTGCCTGCTCATCAATAAAATGTTCGAGAAGTGTAACAGATTGGGGCAATTTGCCCTACCCTTCTACTGGGTTCAACTACCCCGAATGGGCTAGCGTGATTGCTGCTTTCCTCCCTCATCATCAGGGTAAGCAGCGTCCTGTGCCTGCTCTGGAACAGAGCGTAAACGGTACTCTTCATCCTGCGTCGTGGCTTGTTCAACCAAATCCGGATTGATTTCGCGTTTAATTTCCACCCCCAACCCGCGAAACGCCTCCGCCTGGGCCAGCACGTTTCCACGGCCTGAGGCGAGTTTTTTCATCGCCTGCCGATAGTTGTCCTGCGCCTTATCCAGGCTCTGACCAATGGACGACATATCATCGACAAACAACCGCATTTTGTCATAGAGCTTGCTGGCCCGATCGGCAATTTGCTGGGCATTACGGCTTTGATGTTCATAGCGCCACAAGTTGGCGATTGTGCGTAGCGCCACCAACAGGGTTGTTGGGCTTACCAGCATAATATTATTTTTAAGCGCCTCGGTAATCAGTTCGGGCTGTTTGTCCAACGCCAGCAGAAAAGCGGGTTCAACAGGGATAAACATCAGGACATAGTCCAGCGAGCGCAACCCTGGCAACTGTTGATAATCCTTACGCCCCAGCAAACGGATATGATTGCGTACCGACGCAATGTGTTCCTGCATCGCACTTTCGCGGGTGTAATCATCTTGTGCGTTAAAATAGCGCTCGTAAGCCACCAGCGTCATTTTGGCGTCAATCACGACGTCTTTGCCCTGCGGTAGACGCACAATCACATCTGGCTGCATCCGGGAACGGGCATCGTTCTCAATGCTCACCTGCGTTTCGTATTCATAACCTTCACGCAGACCCGATGCCTCCAGCACGCGTGTCAACACCACTTCTCCCCAGTTACCCTGGGTTTTGTTGTCACCTTTGAGCGCACGCGTCAGGTTGACCGCTTCCTGCGCCATCTGTGCATTCAACTGTTGGAGGTTGCGAATTTCATGCGCCAGAGTGTGGCGTTCACGCGCTTCCTGACCAAAGCTGTCTTGCACCTGACGCCGAAAGCCATCCAACTGTTCGCGCAGTGGCGTCAGCAGGCCGTTAAGGCTCTGGCGGTTTTGCTCATCGACCCGACGGTTACTTTGCTCAAATATCCGGTTTGCCAGGTTTTCGAACTGCTCGCTCAGACGCTGTTCGCTGTTGATCATCTGGCGGATTTTGTCTTCTGCATGCTGCTGTGTCGCTTCCATGCGGGTGGTGACTTCACGCAGGTCAGCTTCCAGGGAGGTATTAATACTCCGCAGACTACGTAACTCATTGTTGAGAAGCTCACATTCATCGCGCCAGTGATCGCTCTGAGCAAGCTGCTGTTTTGTCGCACTTAAATCCGCGACCAGCTCTTCGCGCTCGGCAAATTGTTCGGCTTTCTGTTGCGCATGCTGGTAGCTGGCCATCAACCAGCCAATCGCAATGCCCACCAATGCGATAACCGCATAAACAATGATTGAGATATCCACAACGCCTCCTGCATAAACGACGTAAGCCTGATGGAACAGACTTTACCCGCACAAAATAGAATTGTGCTGTATAAACGTCCAGTTTAAAAGGAGTTTCCTGCGAGGCGCTACGCAAATCTCAATCAGGATCGCGCTTGCGAGAGTCCGTAGCTGTCTGACAACATTACGTGCTGGCCCGAACGATCAGTTGTACGGGCAGGAGAATATCTTCTGTTGCTGGCCGCAATGTCTCTCACTCTGACCATCATCTGCATTCCTCCCGTCCTCTTTTGTACTGACGGCATTATTTTGTCTGTAACGTCTGTTTTGTCATAGCGTTACGTCCGCGCCGCGTACTCCTTCGCTGTTTACTAAAAAAGAGAATTAAACGCCATCGTAAGCGCAACTATGAGCAGTAACAGCCAATCATTGCCCTTAAGTGAAGCCAATCACAAAAACAAAACACCAAAAAACAAAGCGTTTACTAAACAAATTACAGGGGAATATGATTACTTAGATAGCTAATTATTTCATTGGTAAATAAAATGAATCTCGAAAATGTTGACTATGAACAGACAGTGACGGGCCTGAATGAAGGGGTGGGGAAATGAACATTCAACCCCAGTTTATGCGTTTTCCTGATGATTTCTGGTGGGGAAGCGCCTGGTCTGCTGAGCAGGCTGAAGGACGGGGTAACACGGGCAAAGGCCGCACCCAGTGGGATATGTCATGGGATAAATATCCACACCGTTTTTACCAGGGTATAAACACCGATATCACTACCGATTTCTTCCACCGATATGTCGATGATATTGAGTTGATGAAACAGACCGGGCACAACTCGTTTCGTCTGTCGATCTCCTGGGCCAGGCTGTTCCCTGAAGGCACCGGAGAGGTTTGTCAGGATGCCGTCGCGTTTTATCGGGCAATGTTAAGCGAAATGAACGCAAAGGGGATCAAGCCTTTTGCGAATCTCTACCATTTTGATATGCCGGAAGCGATGATGCAGTCAGGCGGATGGGAAAACCGCGCTGTTGTGGCTGCGTATGTGCATTTCTGCGATACGTGTTTTCAGGAATTTGGCGATCTTGTTTTTCACTGGTTTACCTTCAACGAACCTCTTGGCCCCGTACTGGGCGGGTATATGGAAGATTTCCACTACCCGAATGTCATCGATTTCAAACGCGGTGTTCAGGTAGGATTCAACACCATTCTGGCGAGCGCGCTGGCCGTTAAAGCGTTTAAACGGCATCAGTTAACAAGCAAAGTGGGCATCATCCTTAATCTCAGCCCGACGTATCCGCGAAGCGAACATCCCAGGGACGTAGAAGCCGCAGAATACGCCGATCTGTTTTACAACCGTAGTTTTCTCGACCCTTCAGTCAAAGGCATCTTCCCACCTAAACTGGTTGATGCTCTGCGCGTCCACGATCTTATGCCTGAATACACTGAACAGGATTTATGCGACATTCGCGAAAACACCGTTCAGATATTGGGTCTTAATTATTACGAACCCCGCAGAGTCAAGGCTCGAACGTCAGCCTTCAGTCCCGACGCCCCTTTTATGCCTGAATGGTATTTTGAAAGTTATGTCCTGCCGGGCAGGAAATTTAATCCACATCGCGGATGGGAAATTTACGAGCAAGGTATTTACGATTTGTGCGTCGATATCCGTGATAACTACGGCAATATCGAGGCTTTCATTTCTGAAAATGGGATGGGGGTAGCCAACGAAGAACGCTTTATTCACGCAGGCCAGGTACAGGATGATTACCGAATCGGGTTTATTCAGAACCACCTTGCGTACCTGCATCAGGCCATTGCTGATGGATGCAATATTAAAGGCTATCACCTGTGGACATTTATCGACTGCTGGTCATGGATCAATGCCTACAAGAATCGCTACGGCCTGGTCAGCCTCGATCTGAAAACGCAGCAACGCACCATCAAGAAAAGCGGCAAGTTCTATCAGGCGCTGAGCCAACAGAACGGGTTTTATTTCAATGGATTGTATGTCGACTTTTGAGGTTAATGCGGTATGAAACTCCTGGATCAAGCAGTCAATGTAGCCCAGCGCATCGGCGGGCAGGTTCATTTACGCTCGTTACGTGATGCCTTTGCCACCTTAATGCCTTTCTTTGTCCTGGCGGGTCTGATGGTACTTATCAATAATACGCTCATCAAACCTGACGGCGTGCTTGCGGGGTTCATCAGCAATGCCTCCCTGATTCACTGGCAGCAGGTCGGCAATGCGGTGGTTAACGGCTCGCTGAACTTCATCTCGGTGCTGATTGCGGGTGCCATTGCGTACCATCTTTGCCAAAACAAAGGCTATGCCGACCCGATTGCGCCAGTTCTGCTATCTATCGCCACCGTCGTCATTTTCATGCCGGAAAGTATTCAACTGACGGATGTTTTCACGCATCAGCACGTCACGGTCACTGGGGGGATTTCCTTCGCGTCCACCGGGTCTGCCGGTATGTTCGTGGGAATATTAACGGGGTTGGTGGTGACATCTCTGTTTATCCGCCTCTCCTCGGCAAAAAAATTGCAGGTGACAATCAGCGGCGGCGCAATCCCTCCGGCGGTGGTCCGCTCGTTTAATTCACTGATTCCTATTATGTTGACCATGGTTATCTTTGCTCTGTTTTCGTTCACAGTTCAAAGCATTAGCGGCATGGATGTTAATTCGCTCATTGCAACCCTGATACAGCAGCCGTTGAAATCCGTCACGACCAGTCTGCCTGGATTCTTGTTGATAACGACTATCGCCAATTTGTTCTTTTCCGTGGGCATCCATCAGGGGGTAATTTCAGGTGCGCTGCTGGACCCTTTTCTGCTTAATAATATGCAGGAAAATACCCTTGCCTTTGCCCAGCACCAGGACATTCCGAATATTATCTGTATGGCATTTAAAGACACATTCGGGGTGATGGGCGGCTCCGGTAATACGATTGCTCTGCTGATTGCGATTTACCTCTTTAGCCGCAAAACCGATTACCGGGATATCGCCAAACTGTCTACGGCGCCGTGCGTGTTCAATATCAGCGAACCCATCATTTTTGGTCTCCCGATTGTGTTCAACCCCGCGCTGATTATTCCTTTTGTTCTCTCCCCGGTGATTGGCCTGACTATTGCCTATTACGCCACAGCCTGGGGCTGGATTAACCACGTCACGGTACAAATTCCCTGGACTACGCCGCCGATTATTTCTGGCTTCCTGGCGACCGGCGGAGACTGGAGAGCCTCCGTTCTCCAGATACTGATAATCGCCATTACCGTTGGTATCTATCTTCCTTTCCTGAAATTTGCCGAGCGTGTCGCTCTGGCGCAGGCAACATCATCCTGAGGGTAATCACATGATTAATATTATGCTTGTCTGCAACGCCGGTATGTCCACCAGCATGTTGATGAATAAAATGGTCGACGCGGCTAAACAACAGGGGATAGAGGCCAATATTTGGGCGATTCCTGATGCCAAACTTAACGAAGAATGGAAAAAAGCGGATGTTATTTTGTTAGGCCCCCAGGTGAGCTATCTGAAGTCCCGCGTAGAAACAGTGACTGCAGGAAGCGTACCTGTCGAAGCCATTCCTATGGTGGATTATGGTCGGATGAATGGCCCGGGAGTACTGGCTCTGGCGCTACAGCTAAAAAAATAGCGCGTCTTTCGCCTCAGTTATTGCGTACGTTCAGAGCAGGATGCCGTGCATTTCGCCGTGTCCTGCGTTTTCCGGTGAGGGTGTTGACACGAAAAAGGCCGAACGCGTCGGCCTTTGACAAGAGAAGAGAGAATTACAGCAGACGACGCGCCGCTTCCACCACAATTTTCACTGCGTGGCTTTCTGTTTGCTTCATCGTTTCTGCATTGGGAATCTCTTGCTGGGTACGGTTGACGATAACGCCCGCCACCATACCGGCACGCAGACCCTGGCTTGCACACATGGTCAGCAGCGTTGCGGATTCCATTTCATAGTTCATGACACCCATCGACTGCCACTCTTCCATGGAGCCTTTGAAACGGCTCACTACACGACCAGAGAAGGTATCGTAACGTTCCTGGCCTGGATAGAAGGTATCAGAAGACGCCGTCACACCAATGTGCGTCGTCGCACCAATGGATTTCGCCGCTTCAACCAGCGCGGTGGTACAGGCAAAATCTGCCACGGCCGGGAATTCCATCGGCGCAAAATGCAGGCTCGCACCGTCCAGACGAACAGAAGCGGTAGTGACCAGTACGTCGCCAACGTTAATGTGCGGTTGGATCGCGCCAGTAGTACCAATACGCAGGAAAGTACGAATGCCCAACTGTGCCAGCTCTTCCACAGCAATAGAGGTAGACGGGCCGCCAATACCGGTAGAGCAAACAATCACTGCTTTACCATCCAGCTCAGCACGCCACGTAGTGAACTCGCGATGGGATGCCAGCTTAACCGGCTTATCCATCAGCGCGGCGATCTTTTCCACACGCTCCGGATCGCCAGGGACGATGGCAAGCGTAGCCCCTTGTAAATCGTTTTTAGTGAGGCCGAGATGAAAAACATCAGACTTGGACATATACAACTCCTCTGTGAATTGGTTTTGTCAGAAGAAGCAAAAAGACACTCTACCGAAGGACTCAAAACAATTTCGTGACACTCATCACCATGATGTAAATAAATTGCATTGGATTTCCACAAAATAGCGATCTACATCACATAAACCTATCAGTATCACTCTCCGTTGCACAAAAGATAGACCGTTTCAGGCAATGTGATTTGTTGCATGCTGTCTATATTTAACATTGCGCTAATTTTCTTAAGGGTACGGAGAATACCATGACAAAGACACAACAACCGGGTTTTGCACCTGCAGCTTCACCTCTTGCCTCTACCATTGTTCATACGACGGATGACGCCATCATCGCTGGACTGACGTCGATTCCCTCTCAGGGCGATGATATGCCGGCATACCACGCGCGCCCTAAAAACAGCGAAGGCGCACTGCCGATTGTCATCGTGGTACAAGAAATTTTTGGCATGCATGAACATATTCGCGACGTTTGCCGCCGCCTGGCGCTGGAAGGGTTTCTGGCTATCGCGCCAGAACTCTATTTCCGCGAAGGCGATCCCAACGATTTTGCCGATATCCCCACGCTATTGAGTGGTCTGGTGGCTAAAGTTCCTGATTCGCAAGTGCTGGCGGATCTGGATCATGTCGCCAGTTGGGCTTCCCGCAACGGTGGTGATGTCCATCGCCTGATGATCACCGGTTTCTGTTGGGGTGGTCGCATTACCTGGCTGTATGCCGCGCATAACCCACAGTTAAAAGCAGCCGTGGCGTGGTACGGCAAACTGGTGGGCGACAAAACGCTGAACTCCCCGAAACAGCCCGTGGATATCACAACCGATCTGAATGCCCCGGTTCTGGGGCTGTACGGCGGACAAGACCCCAGCATTCCCGTTGATTCCGTGGAAACCATGCGTCATGCACTCCGTGCCGCCAATGCCAACGCGGAGATTGTCGTCTACCCGGATGCGGGACATGCGTTTAATGCGGATTATCGCCCGAGCTATCACGAAGAATCCGCGAAAGACGGCTGGCAGAGAATGCTGGCGTGGTTTGCGCAGTACGGAAGTAAAAAGTAACCACCGAAAACAGGTGGGTTAGCTCACACTATTGCAACAATTTTTTTAAGCTCAAACGCGTACAGCATCAATTATTTTGTTGCTGCACGCGTTGTTATGACCCTCTTCACATTCGTCTCCCGCGCTCTGGCTGAATACAAAATTTTCGTTGCTGTGCACCAAACTTTTTTCCTGTCTAACACCGTTTTTCTCCTGAATACTCACGATCAGAACAAACGGATTGTTTCATTTGCAAACAGGAGATTAACCATGACGCAGCACGAATTCCACGCCCTACCTTTTGCTTTACCTTTTGATCCCCAAACGACCGCGCTGGTGATGATCGATATGCAGCGTGATTTTGTTGAAGCCGGTGGATTTGGCGAAGCGTTGGGTAACGATGTGTCGCTGGTTCGAAGCGCAATTGCCCCTTGTAAAGCGGTGCTGTCCGCGGCTCGCGAAAAAGGATTACTGGTTATCCACACTCGCGAAGGTCATCGTGCCGACCTCAGCGATTGCCCAAAAGCCAAGCTCACACGTGGTGGAAAAACCTTTATTGGCGAGCCGGGACCGATGGGACGCATTCTGGTCAGAGGCGAAGCCGGTCACGACATCATCCCTGAACTGTATCCTGTCGCAGGCGAACCGGTGATTGATAAACCGGGTAAGGGCGCATTTTATCAAACCGACCTGCACCTGATTCTGCAAAACCACGGCATCAAAACGCTGATTGTTTGTGGTGTCACCACTGAAGTCTGTGTCAACACCACCGTTCGTGAAGCAAACGATCGCGGTTATGAGTGCATTATTCCGCAAGATTGCGTGGGCTCCTATTTCCCGGAATTCCAGAAATACGCGCTGGAGATGATCAAAGCGCAGGGGGCGATTTTTGGTTGGGTTAGCGATGCAAACGCCATCATTACAGGACTGAAAGGGTAACGCAGATGGAGCAGGTAGCGCTCTTCGCACACTCAGCAGGGTATCTCTTCCCTCTGAGTGGCTCGCAGGTTTTACGCGTACATAGCGTGTTTGCACGCGCGATTAACCTGCGTGCAGAAGAGGGTTCTCTCATCACGGTGTTATGCGCGCAGACGTATCAAAACCTGCCCGATGCGCTACGCGTCGCGCTGCCTACGCGCTGGGACTGGCGACAAGCGACCACCGTCGCTGAACCACTTCGTTTGACTCACGGTCGATTGCAAACCAGCCGTTTCAGCGTGGAGATGCGCACCGCGACAATATGGCAACCGCAGATAACGGGAAACTCGTTGACGCCGGATGTATTCCCTAACGCGCAGCGCCATTTTCCGACGCTAGCCTCGCAGCTTCTGCTTTTCTGCCTGGAACATCAGGTTGAAAGCGCATTGCGCTGGCGTGGACGAGAGATGAGTTACCACGGACGACAGTTGCAGGAATCGCCAGAACAGCTTGAGCGCCAGATTCCAAAGCTGATTGGTTATGGCAAGGGGCTGACGCCAGACGGCGATGATTATCTGGTGGGTTATCTTGCGGCACTCTGGCCATGGCAGCTTTCTACACCACTCGCCGACCACCGCCGCAGACTGGGACAACGTATTGAGCAAAATTTGCAACATACAACGGATATCAGCAGGCACTACCTGAGCCGCGCGCTACACGGGCACTTCTCACAGCCGATTTGCCATTTGCTTGAGCAACTGACCCAGAACGCGTCGCCCACCACAATCGCCGCCTGCGCAGAAGACGTCATGCAATTTGGCGCGTCATCAGGGGTGGACTGTCTCGCCGGTCTCCTTCACGGCATGAGAACCCTGAACACAACATTTTGAATTAACCCCTCTCTCCGGTAGCACTTTCGCAATGCTACAGGGGATCGCATTGCCCAAAAATAGCTTTCGGGCAGCAAGAAACAGGCATAACGCAATGAAAGTTAAATATAAAATTTTCGAAAATCTCTACCAGGACTCTGTTTCTCTAATGCAGATTTCTGCACAAATCAGTAAGTTGCCCGGCGTTCAACAAGCGTCCGTGGTGATGGGTACGCTCACCAACCTTGAACAGCTCAAGGATGCAAACTTCGGCAGTAACATTACTGCAGGCCCGAACAATCTGGTGATCGCTGTGATGGGCGAAGATGACGTCTGCGATGAGGCGCTATCGCTTGCAGAGCAACACCTCACCAGCAAACCAGCGGAAGATAACGGTAGTGGCATCTACACTCCCGAAATGGTGAGTATCGAGATGGCGCTGGAAAAAGAACCTGACGCTAACCTGGCGTTGATTTCTGTCCCCGGAGATTACGCTGCGGCGGAAGCCATCAAGGCGCTGAATCTTGGCATGAATGTGATGATGTTCAGCGACAACGTGAGCATTGCGCAGGAAAAAAAAATCAAAATGCTAGCCAGTACTCGTCACCGTATCGTGATGGGGCCGGACTGTGGCACTGCAATTATCAACGGAATCCCTCTGGGATTCGCCAACGTGGTGAAGCGCGGTGAAATCGGTATTGTTGGCGCTTCCGGTACCGGCTTGCAAGAAGTGACCTGCCGCATTGATCAGCATGGTGCCGGGATCTCTCAGGCTCTGGGCACTGGCGGGCACGATCTCAGTGAAGAGATTGGCGGCATCTCTATGCTGTTTGGCCTGGACGCACTGGCACAAGATGACGCAACCCGCGTTATCGTCCTGATTTCGAAGCCCCCCTCACCGGTTGTTGCACAACGTATTCTTGAGCGAGCACAGACGACGGGGAAACCTGTGGTCGTAAATTTCCTCGGCGCGGACCCGGCAAAGATAACCCGGCCGAACGTTATCGCCGCCACCACCCTTGCGGGTGCTGCCGATGTCGCCGTGGCGTTGCTTAACGGACAGTCACCCATAGAAAAGAAATATGAACTGCTATCGCAAGACCTCACCATGTTGCAGCAAGCCTGTGAGCCGCTTTCAGCCCATCGTCAGGATATCCGTGGCGTGTTTGCAGGCGGCACCTTCTGCTATGAAGCCCAACTTATCTGTCAGCAAAAAGGGTTCATAGCCTCATCCAATACGCCCGTATCAGGTAATCAGCCGTTAGAAAATCTCTGGCAAAGCCGCAACCACTCGCTTATCGACATGGGTGACGATGATTTCACGCGTGGCAAACCGCACCCCATGATCGATCCCACGCTGCGTAATCAGCGACTCCTCGCGGAACTGAACGATCCGCACACTGCCGTTGTGTTGTTTGATCTGGTACTGGGTTATGGCGCGTCCGAGACCCCCGCCAGAGAGTTGCTGGAACTACTTACCCATATCGATAAAACCAACACGCCACTGCTGATTGCGCACGTTTGCGGAACAGAAGCAGACCCCCAACAACGTAGCCAACAGGTTGCAGCGTTACGTGACGCTGGCGTCATCATCGCCGGTTGCAATGCTCAGGCCGCACTGTGGGCCAGCCAGGTCGCACAGATTCAGGCTCAGAAGAAGGAGACCCGTGTATGAACACCTTATTTTCTCAACCACTGAAAGTGGTCAATGCCGGGCTTCAGAGCTTCGCCAGCAATATTCAGGCAGTCGGGGGCGAAGTGGTTGCCCTCAACTGGCAGCCGCCTGCGCAGGGTGATGTCGAAGCTGGGCTGGATCTGGCCGCGCTGATGCGCCATCCGCAGGTCGAAGAGGCCAACCAGGTTGCCATGGATCGCTATCTCAACGCGCAGCCAGCGCTGGTCGACGTGATGTCTGCTCGCGATGCGATCCCGGAGATGGCTGCACACAAACTGATTTTGCACTCCGGCCCGCCGATCGCGTGGGAAAATATGTGTGGTCCGGTTAAAGGAGCGATCGTCGGTGCCGTGCTGTTTGAAGGCTGGGCCAGCAACCATGAAGACGCTGAACGCCTGGTGTCATCAGGTAGCATCGCTCTTGAACCTTGCCATCATTACCATGCCGTTGGGCCGATGGCAGGCATTATCAGCCCGTCCATGCCGTTATGGGTGGTTGAAAATAAAACCAACGGTCAGCGTGCCTTCAGTAATTTCAACGAAGGCCTGGGTAAGGTGCTCCGCTTCGGTGCAAATAATGATGAAGTTCTTAATCGCCTGTACTGGATGCGCGACGAACTGGCACCTGCGTTAAAAGCCGCACTCGCGCAACTCGGCGAACTGGAGCTAAAACCGCTGATGGCACAGGCACTGCATATGGGCGATGAAGTCCACAACCGCAATGCTGCAGCCACGGGTTTACTCATTAAACGACTACTGCCTGCCCTGCTGAGCTGCCAATTGCCTCTGGAAAGCGTACAGCGAACAGTGAACTTCATCACCAGTAACGACCACTTCTTCCTTAATCTATCAATGGCGGCCTGCAAGGCAATGATGGATGCCGCTGCCAACATCCCGTTCAGTTCAATGGTCACGGTAATGGCACGCAACGGTGTGAATTTCGGCATTCGCCTTTCAGGCTCCGGTGACCGCTGGTTTCAGGCACCAGCGAATGCTGTCGAAGGGCTATTCTTCCCCGGTTTCGATGTAGATGACGCAGCGGCCGATCTGGGTGACAGCGCAATTACCGAAACCGCAGGCGTCGGAGGGTTCGCGATGGCCTCTTCGCCGGCAATTGTGAAGTTTGTAGGCGGTACGCCTGCCGATGCCACCAATAACAGTCGGCGTATGCAGGCGATCACGCTGGGCGGTAATCCGGCATTTACACTACCCGCACTTAATTTCGCCCCCACCGCGGCAGGTATCGATGCACGCAAGGTTGCTGACCGCGGCATCTTGCCGATCATCAATACAGGGATCGCCCATAAACAGGCAGGTATCGGACAGATTGGTGCGGGGATCACCACCGCGCCAATGTCCTGTTTTGTCGAGGCAATCACCGCTTTGGCGCAGGCTGTCGCTGGGGGGGAAAAATGATGAGCAAACCCTTAGCGGTTGTTGCCGTTGGCGGCAACGCCCTGATCTTAGATGATCGTCACAATAGTATCCCCGATCAGTACGCCGCCGTTATGGAAAGCGTGAAGCCTATCGTCGATATGGTCGAGAGCGGATGGGATCTGGTGCTCACCCACGGCAACGGACCGCAGGTGGGTTTTATTATGCGCCGTTCCGAGTTAGCCAGTAACGAGGTTTCGCCAGTACCGTTGGATTACGCGGTTGGCGATACTCAGGGCGCGATTGGTTATATGTTCCAGAAGGCGCTGCATAACGAGTTAGCACGCCGTGGCATTCAAAAACCGGTGATCACTCTCGTGACCCAAACGCTGGTCAGCCAGCACGACAACGCGTTCACCATCCCCAGTAAGCCGATTGGCGTGTTTCTTGATGAAGTGACGGCACAAGAACGCCAGCAGCAACTCGGCTGGACACTGATGGAGGATGCCGGTCGAGGCTGGCGACGCACCGTACCTTCGCCTACACCATTAGCCATTATCGAACACGACACCATCGCCCATCTGGTGCGCCAGGGTTACATCGTGATCGCCTGTGGTGGCGGTGGAATCCCCGTAGTACGCGAGGAAAATCAACTTAAAGGCGTTGAAGCGGTGATTGATAAAGATCTCGCCTCTGCCCTGCTCGCCAACCAGTTAAGCGCCGATCTATTGGTTATTCCAACCGGCGTGGAAAAAGTGGCGATCCATTTCGGCACTCCGCAACAGCAATGGCTTGATGCCATTAACGTCTCCGAAGCACGAACCCTGTTACAGGAAGGACATTTTGGCGTGGGCAGCATGCAGCCGAAAATCGAAGCCATCCTCAGCTTTATCAATGCCAGCCAGCAACAGGGCAAAAACGCCAGCGGCCTCATTACCAGCCCACAGGCGATCAAAGCCGCATTGGCGCATCAGAGCGGCACATGGATAACCCCTTAGATTTTGGAGAAAAGCATGATGACCACCACCTTACTGGCCGTAAACGGAACTCTGATGCGCGGTCTGGAACTGAACCCCAATATGCAAAAAGCGGGCGGTATTTTTGTCCGTGAAGACCGTACCGATGCTCACTACCGTTTGTGGAGCATCAATGACCGCCATCCGGGCATGATCCGTGTGGCTGAGGGCGGCACGCATGTCGAACTGGAAATCTGGGAACTGCCGTTGGCAAGTTTCGCAGAACTATTGATGAGCGAACCCGCCGGGTTGGCGATTGGTAAAGTCAAACTCGCCGACGGCAGTGAAGTACTGGGTGTGCTAGCCGAAAACTGGCTGACGGAAGGCCAACGGGAAATTACTGAATCAGGAAGCTGGCGCAAATACACTGGGCATTTCCATACTGTGTAACGCGCATTTTGAGAGGGAACATGATATGCGTAAAACAGAAGAGAATATCAATACGGCATCTGGCTTGCATATTGCCATGATTTTGCTGGGTATCGCGGTGACACCTGTTCTGTTGTCATCCTCCAGTCTGGGTAATCAGCTTTCCAGCAGCAGTTTAATCAGCGTAGTGCTGTTGGGTGGCGCCATACTTACCCTGTTGGCGGCCATTACCATTAGCGTGGGTGAAAAGGCGCGCCTGCCAACCTACGGGATTGTGAAATATGCGTTTGGTGAAAAAGGGGCTGTCGCTATCAACATTCTGATGGCGATCAGCTTGTTTGGTTGGATTGCGGTTACCGCTAACATGTTTGGTCACTCAGTACATGACCTCCTGGAACAGCACGGACTTGAACTCCCGTTGCCACTGCTGGTCGCTGCAGGCTGTGTTATTTTTATCGCATCGACGGCATTTGGCTTTACCGTATTGGGTAAGGTAGCGCAGATCGCGGTGCCAATTATCACTCTGGTTCTGTGTTACATCCTCTACACCGCAACACACAGCGAGATTGCAGCCCCGGCAAGCGTGGCGAGCATGAATACGGGTGTTGCCGTTTCCACCGTCGTCGGCACCATTATTGTTTTGGTCGCCACGCTACCCGACTTCGGCAGCTTTGTGCATAACCGTAAACATGCGCTGATCGCCGCAGGCGTGACCTTTCTCATCGCTTATCCACTGCTGTACTGGGCTGGGGCGACACCCAGTGCGATCAGCGGTCAGGGTTCTCTGCTGGGGGCAATGGCTGTTTTCGGTGCCGTACTCCCCGCCGCGCTGTTGTTAGTTTTCGCCTGTGTCACGGGAAACGCAGGAAATATGTTCCAGGGGACGCTGGTGGTTTCCACGCTACTGTCACGTTTCCCAAAATGGCAGATCACCGTCGCGCTGGGCGTGCTTTCCGCCATTGTGGGTAGTCTGGACATCATGGCGTGGTTTATCCCATTTTTGCTGTTCCTCGGGATAGCAACCCCGCCGGTGGCTGGCATTTATATTGCAGACTTTATTCTGTATCGCCGGGAGGGGTATCAAGAGTCCTGCCTGACTCAGGAACCGCAGATTAAAGCGCTAACGTTTGTGGCCTGGATCCTCGGCGCTGTAGTTGGTTTGATGACGGTCAAAGGTTTTTTTACCCTGACGACCATCCCGTCTGTTGATTCCATCGTTGTGGCCTGCGTCTCTTATGCGTTGTTAAGTCGATTGGGTCAGCGCCGTTAGTTCCTGGATATAATGGATGTCACTCTTACGGCTGAACCCACAACGGTTCAGCCGTTCACCGTCGACCAGGAAGCCTTATGTTCATCTCAGACGAAACCCTCCGCGTTATTCACCTGGCCGCCCGACACCAGAGCATTACTATCGCCGCAGAACAACTGAATAAGGTGCCATCCTCCGTCAGCTATACGATAAAAAAAGCGGAAGAGAGTCTGGGCGTCATCCTGTTTACACGCAGAGGTCGCTACATTGAGCTGACCCCGGCGGGCCGGTATTTTACTGAACACAGCAAAACCATTCTCGGCGATATGGAAGCATTAAAACGCAATACAGTGCTGATCCATGACGGCATTGAGCGCGAACTGACAATTGCGGTTAACAATATTATTCCGGGTGCCTTGCTGGTGGACTTTATCCGCGACTTCGAACACCAATTCACGTCGACCACCCTGACCATTGATCTCGAAGTTTACAACGGTTGCTGGGATGCGCTATACAGCAAACGGGCAGATTTGGTCTATGGGGCGCCACACGCCGTTCCCAGCTCTGAAGGGATTATCAGCGAACCTGTCGGACAAATGGAGTGGGACTTTGTCGTGAGCCCGCAGCACCCGCTCGCGGCGAAACGCCACCCACTGGAAAATAGTGAATTACGTCAGTATCCGGCGGTGTGTATCCGTGATACGTCAGTGAATTTCCCGCCATTACAGGCATGGCTGCTGGAAGGACAAAAACCCGTGTTTGTTCCTGACTTTGCCACTGCCATTGCGCTTATTGAGCAGAATGCGGGCATTGGCTATATCCCGCACCATCTGGCACTCCCGTTGCTGAACAGTGGAAAACTGCTCAAAAAACCGATGCAGGAACACAAACACGCCACGAAATTATTTCTGGCTGCACGCTCTGATGGTATGGGGAAAGTCTGTCAGTGGTGTATGGATTATTTCCAGCAGCCGACCATCAGCGCGCGTTTAAGCGGGGGTTAAAAAAACCTCCCCCGAGATGGGAGAGGTTTCCGTTTGTTGCCGGGTGGTGGCTTCGCCTTACCCGGCCTACAGGTACGACCTGGTTTTGTAGGCCCGTGCAAGCGCAGCGCCGCCGGGCATTACGCCTGACGCAAGTTCTGCGCCGCTTTCACCATGTTTGCCAGCGCGGCGCGGGTTTCCGGCCAGCCACGGGTTTTCAGGCCGCAGTCCGGGTTCACCCACAGACGCTCCGCCGGGATACGCTGCTCGGCTTTCTTCAGCAGTGCTTCGATCCACTCCACGCTCGGTACGTTCGGCGAGTGAATGTCATACACGCCCGGCCCGATTTCGTTCGGATAATCAAACTCTTCGAAGGACTCCAGCAGCTCCATGTCGGAACGCGAGGTTTCGATGGTGATAACGTCAGCGTCCAGCGCCGCAATCGAATCCATGATGTCGTTGAACTCGCAGTAACACATGTGGGTGTGGATCTGGGTGTCATCCTTCGCCACGGCGGCGTTGATGCGAAACGCTTCCACGCCCCACTCCAGATACGCAGCCCAGTCGCTGCGACGTAGCGGTAAACCTTCGCGCAGCGCCGGTTCGTCAATCTGGATGATACCAATCCCTGAGGCTTCCAGATCCGCCACTTCGTCACGCAGCGCCAGGGCAATTTGTTTGGCGATAGTTTCACGGGTTACGTCTTCACGCGGGAAAGACCAGCAAAGAATGGTCACCGGGCCGGTCAGCATGCCTTTCACCGGTTTGTCGGTCAGAGACTGTGCGTATTTCGCCCATTCGACGGTGATCGCTTCCGGGCGGCTGACGTCGCCAATCACCACCGGCGGCTTCACGCAGCGGGAACCGTAGCTCTGCACCCAACCGTTTTGGGTAAAGACAAAACCGTCGAGGTGCTCGCCAAAGTATTCCACCATGTCGTTACGTTCGGCTTCACCGTGAACCAACACATCAAGCCCCAGACGTTCCTGCTCAACAATCGCCTGTTTGATGTGTTCTGCGATGCCAGTGCGGTAGTTGTTGGCGTCGAGATTTCCCTTTTTGAAATCCAGACGCAGACCGCGGATTTCTGTGGTCTGCGGGAATGAACCGATGGTGGTGGTCGGCCACGCCGGCAGATTGAAGCGCGCACGCTGGGCTTCAGCACGGACTTCATAGGCGTTTTCACGCTGGCTGTCTTTGGCGGTGATCGCCGCCAGACGCTTTTCCACTGCCGCATTGTGAACGCGCGTGGAATGACGACGCGCCTGAATCGGGGCGCTCCATTCCGCCAGTTTTTCGGTATCGCCGCTGTTCAGCGCATCACGCAGCAGCGCCAGTTCGCCGCATTTTTGCAGAGCGAAGGAGAACCAGCTTTTCACCTCGGCATCCAGACGCGTTTCCACGCTGAGATCGATCGGGCTATGCAGTAACGAACAGGAAGAGGCGACCCACAGAGATCGTTTGCCGACAATGTCTTTAATCTGCGCGTATTTCTCGGTCAGATCGGCACGCCAGACGTTACGACCGTTCACCAGACCGGCAGACAGCAGCCAGTCAGACGGCAGACGCTTGTGCAGTTCTGCCACGTCATCTTTCCCATGAACCAGGTCAACGTGCAACCCCTGTACCGCCAGCGCGGTGATGGTGTCGAGGTTCGGCGTCACGCCTTCAAAATAGGTGGTCAGCAGCAGTTTCACCTGACCCGCGAGCGCATCGTAAGCCGGTTTGTAAGCCTCGAGCCACTCCTGCGGTAGCTCCAGCACCAGTGCTGGCTCATCAATTTGTACCCACTCAACGCCACGTTTTGCCAGTTCCGCCAGCACCTGCTGGTACACCGGCAGAATATCGTTGAGCAGACTCAGGCGGTCAAATTGTTCGCCTTTCACTTTGCCCAGCCACAGGTAGGTGACTGGCCCCAGCAGCACAGGTTTTACCTTGTGACCCAGCGCCAGTGCTTCGTCCACTTCATCCAACAACTGTGTCCAGGTCAGTTTGAATTGCTGGCCTTTCACAAACTCCGGCACCATGTAGTGGTAGTTGGTGTTAAACCATTTGGTCATTTCCGCCGCCGCTGCCGGTTCGCCGGTTGGCGCACGACCGCGACCAATGCGGAACAGGGTGTCGATATCCACCTTTCCATCGCTGTTCTGATGACGAGCCGGAACATTACCCAGCAGCAGGCTGGTGGTCAGAACATGGTCGTACCAGGCAAAATCGCCGACCGGCAGCAGGTCGATACCGGCTTGCTTCTGTTGATCCCAGTGGCGAGCGCGCAACTCGCGCCCTACAGCCAGTAACGCTTCACGAGACGTCGTGCCCGCCCAGTAGCTCTCTTGTGCTTTTTTCAGCTCGCGACGCAGGCCAACGCGAGGAAAACCGAGGGTGTGATTCAATATTGTCATTTTTCTTCCTCTCATTATTTTATTGAATCTGAAAGCAAAACTCTAAATAGCTCGGCTGGCAGGAAGGCGGTGACACAGCGCATTCCCGGGAGCTTACTGAAGCAAGTGACCGGGGTAAGCGAGGAAACCAACGCACCTGCAAGTCGAAATATGACGAGTTTTGGACGTCCAGATGTTTACACATCCATAATGTAAATGTAATGTGTATTCCTCAAGCGCAATTTGTTCATGCCGAAGTGAAGGACTTTCATGATCGAAATTAAACACCTGAAAACGCTACAGGCGTTGCGGAATAGTGGTTCGCTGGCCGCCGCCGCGGCAACGTTGCATCAGACCCAATCCGCCCTGTCTCACCAGTTCAGCGATCTGGAACAACGCCTCGGCTTCCGGCTCTTTGTGCGTAAAAGCCAGCCGCTGCGTTTTACACCGCAGGGAGAGATTCTCCTGCAGTTGGCGAACCAGGTGCTGCCGCAGATCAGCCGGGCGCTTCAGGCATGCAACGAGCCGCAACAGACCCGGCTACGTATTGCGATTGAATGTCATAGCTGTATTCAGTGGCTGACCCCGGCGCTGGAAAATTTCCACGCGAAATGGCCGCAGGTGGAGATGGATTTCAAATCCGGCGTGACGTTTGACCCACAACCCGCGTTGCAGCAGGACGAGCTGGATCTGGTGATGACCTCCGATATCCTGCCGCGCAGCGGACTGCACTATTCACCCATGTTTGATTTTGAGGTGCGTCTGGTGTTGGCCCCGGATCATCCACTGGCCAGCAAAACGCTGATTACACCGGAAGATCTCGCCAGCGAAACGCTGCTGATCTACCCGGTGCAGCGCAGCCGCCTCGACGTGTGGCGCCACTTCCTGCAACCTGCGGGCGTCAGCCCGTCGCTGAAAAGCGTCGATAACACGTTGCTGTTAATTCAGATGGTCGCCGCCAGAATGGGGATTGCCGCCCTGCCGCACTGGGTGGTGGAGAGTTTTGAACGCCAGGGCCTGGTAGTGACCAAAACCCTGGGTGATGGATTGTGGAGTCGCCTCTACGCCGCCGTCCGCGATGGCGAACAACGGCAGGCGGTCACGGAAGCCTTTATTCGTTCAGCGCGGAACCACGCTTGCGATCATCTACCGTTCGTACGGAGCGCGGAGCGACCCAATAGCGATGTACCCACAGTGAGGCCAGGATCACCGTCGCCCCAATGATAAAGCTTGGCCAGTGGGGCTGTTCTTGCCAGATAGCAAGGTTGACCAGCAGTCCCGCAGGTACATGCACGTTATTCATGATGCCCAGCGTACCTGCATCCACCTGCGTCGCGCCGTAGTTCCACATAAAGTACCCCAGCCCAGACGCCACTACGCCCAACCAGACCAGAATGCCCCATTGTAATGGGGTCGTCGGGAGCTTGTCAGGATTTCCCAGCATAAACCAGGCGGCGACAGCCACCAGAAATGCCCCCATGTAGAACCAGGCAAACGCGTTGTGCTGCGGCATCGGATGGATCTCCATCAACCGCTTGTAACCCACCATACCAATGGCAAAACTGATGTTCGCCAGTTGTACCAGCAATAAACCCGTCCAGAAGTGGTCGCTGACTTTGTCATAGCGAATGATTGCCGCCCCAATCACTGCCAACAGTGCGCTCAACACATAGCCCCAGCGCAGCCTGCGCTTACTCAACAGATCGTAGATCAGCGTGATATAAAGCGGTGTAAGGACGGTAAACAGTAAAAATTCAGAGACGGTCAGGTACAGGTAAGCGCGGAAACTGAGCAGATACATGATGCCTAGCTGCATTGCGCCGACCAGCATGTAGAGCACAATCGTCCGCGGCGACTGCCCGCGCGTGCGCAGAAATGGCAGGAAGACCAGCGCCGCCAGCCCCACACGCATCAGCACGGAAAAATAGCTGTCGACATGCCCGGCAAGATACTCGCCAATTAAGCTAAACGAAAAGGCCCACAGGATCGTGGTAATGATGAGTAGCGCCACAATGGATGTCTCTTTGAACAAGGAGCATCCATTGTAGCGGAGAGTTCAGTTGACAACTGGTCAACTAAAGAACAGTTACATCAGGATAAAAATAGCTCACGCAGGTAATGCGGCACAGCGTCGTCAGCGTTGGTGCCAATCACGTCCAGTCCCGGATGCAGGTCTTTCAGGCGCTGATGCGCGTTGCCCATAATGCCGCCTTTACCCGCCATAGAGAGCATTTCAGCGTCGTTCATGCCATCGCCAAAGGCGATGCAATCCTTCAGGCTGTAGCCCATTGCTTTGGCGACGGCTTCCAGCGCATGTCCCTTCGAAACGCCACCGGCCATCACTTCCAGACACGTCAGCGTAGAGAAACTCACGTTGACACGATCGCCCCAACGCGCGTTTATCGCCTGCTCCAGCGGCAGCAGTTTTTCATGAGAATCGCTGGTGAAGAACACTTTGCTGATGCCTTCAGGTTCCAGCAAACCGGGTTCAAACAGCGAGTAATTGAAAACCGCCTCTTTGAAAAAACGCATCTCATCCGGACGATGGCGATTCATAAACCATTCGTCGTCGCGATAAACGTTGGTGACGATATCGGGATTCGAGTTCACCACGCCAAACAAATCGCTGGCAATGTCGCGATCCAGGTTATGCGTAAACACCAGGTTTCCATCGGGATCGTGCACTCGCGCCCCGTTGGAGGTGATCATGTAAGACTGGATCTCGAGGTTATCGCGGATTTGCCCTACGTCGACATGGTGACGCCCGGTCGCAAAAACGAAATTGACGCCATGGGCATTCAACAGTTTCAGCGTCTCTTTAGCGTACGGGGATAACGTGTGGTCGGGAGAGAGTAGCGTACCATCTAAATCAGACGCAACAACCTGATACATAAGAAAATTAAACCTCTATGCAAAGCGATTTTCGCTGGGTGAATTATGCCTGTTGAAAAATTCAACAATAGCGTTGAGCGCGACTGAGCGCATTGCGTCCTTTTCAAAAAGGATCTCGTGGTACGCGCCTTTGATGACAAGCGGCTGACCTCCTTCTACAGGATGGCCCGCTGCGGCGCGGATTTCACAAAAACGGTCATGCATGCGGTTATCCACCACACGCTCTTCTTCTGCCTGGATGAGCAGCGTAGGCGTCGCATCATCGCCCGCCCCAGCCAGCACCTGTTCGCCAGCCTGAATACCTTCACGTACCCAGTGATATGTAGGCCCACCCACCCGCAGTTGCGGTTCGTCGGCATAAAAACGTAAGTTGCGACGGTAGCGTTGCCGGCTGTGGGTTAACGCGTTCATGCTAAACGGTAGCGCCCGCCAGCGACCCGTGCCAATCGCGTACCCTTCACGGATGCGTTGATGCCCTTCGGCCCAGTCGAGAATATGGCGCACCATAAACGAGGGCAGACGCATCACAATACCAAACATCGGCGCACAAAGCGCGATGGCATCGCAATGCGCGGGGTGGCGTTGCAGAAACAGGGTGGCAATCGCACCGCCCATGGAATGCGCGAGAATGTAGCGTTTTCGCCACGGCCCCGGTTGAACTTCTTGCCGCCAAAAGTCGGTTAAATCATCGACATAATCATTAAAACTCACCACATGCCCACGGTGCGTGTCCGACAATAACCGCCCGGAACGCCCTTGCCCACGATGGTCGATAATGAGCACGTCAAAACCCGTCTGAAACAGGTCATACGCCAGCTCGGCGTACTTTACATAGCTTTCAATGCGGCCGGGACAAATCACGACCACACGATCATTTTTTTCTGCGCGAAAACGGACAAAGCGTACCGGAACACTGTCCACGCCCGTGAACTCCGCTTCTTCCCGCTGACGCCAGAAATCTGTCAGTGGCCCCATGGAAAAAGCGGCAAACGCGTTTTCTCTTGTTTCCCAGTTTTTTTGCTGCTGAAACATCGGGTATCCAGCCTCGTTAACCACGTAAAATCGTTTTTTTTGTCATGTCTGACACAACACAGCAACAGTAGCGTATTGTGGCATAAAAATAGACAATCAGGGAGTTTCTCATGAGCTTTGAATGGTGGTTCGCCTACCTGCTGACATCCATTATTTTGAGTCTTTCGCCAGGTTCCGGCGCCATCAATACCATGACCACGTCAATCAACCACGGCTATCGTGGCGCAGCGGCGTCCATTGCGGGTCTGCAAACCGGGCTTGGTATTCACATCGTTCTGGTGGGGATCGGTCTGGGGACGCTATTTTCACGCTCGGTCATCGCCTTTGAGGTTCTGAAATGGGCGGGAGCCGCTTATCTTATCTGGCTGGGTATCCAGCAATGGCGCGCCGCGGGTGCGATTGTTCTGAACACAATGGCAAACACACAATCTCGTGGCCGATTGTTCAAACGCGCCGTCTTTGTCAATCTGACCAACCCAAAAAGCATTGTTTTTCTGGCCGCCCTGTTTCCGCAATTTATCCTGCCGCAGGAACCGCAACTGATGCAGTACGTCATCCTCGGCGTCACCACCATTGTGGTCGATGTTATTGTGATGATCGGTTATGCGACGCTGGCGCAACGCATCGCGGTGTGGATTAAGGGGCCAAAACAAATGAAGGCGCTGAACAAAGTGTTCGGTTCGTTGTTCATGCTGGTCGGCGCACTGTTAGCCTCAGCAAGACATGCCTGAAATGTTGCCGGAAAGCGCGAGCGCTTTTCCGGCCTGTCACTTAGCGCGAAATAATCAGATGAATGCCAAAACCTGCGAATAACGCACCGGCAAAACCGTCGATCCATTTCGCCATGCGCTGATACCCGCGACGCATTTTCGGCAGGGCAAACAGACTGGCAACAATCGTAAACCACGCCAGCGTCTCCACGATAATCAGCGCAAAAATACCCCAGCGCTCAGTCGTGCCGACATTATCACCGACAAACAGTGAGAACACTGAGCCGAAGTAAATAATCGCTTTCGGGTTCGCCAGGTTAGTCAGCAAGCCTTTCAGGAAGCTACGCCCACCCTGAGCCAACTCCACCTGCGGCGCGGGAGCTGTCGTTTCCTGCTTTTTTAACGCGCCGCGGAGCATTTGAGCCCCCATCCAGCACAGGTACAGACCGCCGCCCACCATGATAATGGTGTGCAACCAGGCCATTTTCTCAATGATCAGATTCAGCCCAAGCAGCGCCACGCTCGCCCAGACCATCACGCCACAGGTAATGCCCAACACGCCCATCATCGCTTCTTTACGTGAACGACTGACAGCCGTTTGGGAGACAAAGAAAAAGTCGGGGCCAGGGCTCATCAGCGCGACAATGTGCACCATGGCTACGGTGAGGAATAGCATCAACATAAAAAATGACTCGCGGGGAAAGAGTTCAGAGAGTCACCATCCTGGCACTTTTTTTCCTGGCTGACTACTCTTCGTCGTCGCCATCGACATGCGCGCGGATCAGCGCCATAAACTCTTTGCCAAAACGCTCCAGTTTTCGCATGCCGACACCGTTAACGCTGAGCATTTCACTCGGCGACACCGGCATCTGTTCCGCCATTTCGATAAGCGTTGCATCGTTGAAAACCACATAGGGCGGGATATTCTCTTCATCGGCAATCGCTTTACGCAATTTGCGCAATTTAGCGAACAGCTTACGATCGTAGTTACCGCCGAAGGATTTCTGCATCACGCGCGGCTTCAACGCGACAATACGCGGCACGGCAAGCTGAAGCGCCACATCGCCGCGCAATACCGGACGCGCCGCTTCGGTTAACTGGAGCGCCGAGTGGTGGGCGATGTTTTGCGTCACCAGCCCAAGATGAATCAATTGGCGAATGACGCTTACCCAATGCTCGTGGCTCTGTTCACGGCCAATGCCGTAGACCGGCAGTTTGTCATGGGCGAATTCGCGAATGCGTTGGTTATTCGCGCCACGAAGCACCTCCACGACATACCCCATACCAAAGCGCTGGTTAACACGGTAGATCGTCGACAGCGCTTTGCGCGCATCCATTAATCCGTCGTACTGCTTTGGCGGGTCGAGGCAGATATCGCAGTTGCCGCACGCTTCCTGACGCCCTTCGCCAAAATAGTTGAGCAACACCAGACGACGACAGGTTTGTGCCTCCGCAAACGCTCCCATCGCATTCAGCTTGTGGCGTTCAATATCCTGCAACTGCCCGGCCGGTTTTTCTTCAAGACAGCGCCTGAGCCACGCCATATCCGCCGGATCGTAGAACAGCATCGCTTCTGCTGGCAGACCGTCGCGACCGGCACGGCCTGTTTCCTGATAGTAGGATTCAATATTACGCGGAATGTCGAAGTGCACCACGAAGCGCACATTGGGTTTGTTAATCCCCATGCCGAACGCCACGGTCGCCACCACGATTTGCAGATCGTCACGCTGGAATTTTTCCTGCACATCGGCGCGAACGTCGTTTTCCAGACCCGCATGATACGCCGCCGCACTGATGCCGCGACTTTGCAAACGCGCGGCAGTGTCTTCTACCTTCGCCCGGCTATTACAGTAAATAATGCCCGACTTACCGCGCTGCTCCTGAACGTAACGCATGAGCTGATCGAGCGGCTTAAACTTCTCCATCAACATGTAGCGAATATTCGGGCGGTCAAAACTGCTTATCTGAATTAACGGATCGTTAAGACCCAGCAGACGAACAATGTCCAGTCGGGTCGTGTCGTCGGCCGTTGCGGTGAGCGCCATAAATGGCAGGGCGGGGAAACGCTGGCGAAGCTGACCCAGTGTGGCGTATTCCGGGCGGAAATCGTGTCCCCACTGTGAAATACAGTGGGCCTCGTCAACGGCTAACAACACCGGGTTCCAGTGGGTCAGATGTTCAAGAAAGTTATCCAGCATCAGGCGTTCAGGTGCGATATACAGCAGGCGGATTTGCCCGGTACGGCAACCCGTCATCACCTCAAGCTGTTGTTCACGGCTCTGGGTTGAGTTCAGACACGCCGCCGCCACGCCGTTGGCCAGCAGTTGATCAACCTGGTCTTTCATCAGCGAGATGAGCGGCGAAACCACCACGGTTAACCCGTTCAGAAGCAGCGCCGGGATTTGATAGCACAGGGATTTTCCGCCACCGGTTGGCATCACAACCAGACAGTCGCGACCGGAAAGAACGGTGTCGATAATCTCTTCCTGACCTGGGCGAAACTGTTGGTAGCCAAAGGTTTCCTGCAAAACCTGTTTAGCTCCCGACTCCAGATTCAACACTTCCGCCTGCGCCACATTAACCCCATTCACCAGTATAAAAACAGGCGCTATTTTCAGCGCCTGAGAGAGAAACTGCAATGTTTAACTGCTTATCAGAAGATATCGTTCAGCATCACACCCACACCGACACGCGTCTGATTAAAGTTATAGTCGATCAGAGATTCGCCATATCCGCTGTAAACCTGGGTATAGAGACGCACATGCTTCGTCATTGGATAGCTGAGCCCAATTTCTGCGCCGCCGTATCCGGTGTTCCAGTTGTACTGCCCTTTTGCACTTAACACCGCATCACCGAGGTGATAGCCGATTTTAAGCTGGTAATACCCCATATATTTGGTGATATCAGGGTTATCATCGGTACTGCCCACGACATACCACGGCTTCACTTCCACCAGCCAGTTGCCGTTATCAGCCATCAGACGGGTGTAAAGACGGTTCCAGCTACGCGATGTCGGATCTGAACGGCCATTAGAATCGTGGTTATACCCCATTTCGACATCGCGCAAAGTCCAGCCCGCAAACTGATAATCGGTGGCAAATCCAAGAAATAGCTGCGGTTCGTAGTTCGTTTCACGGAAAGGCGAGGACTCTTCGCTATTCGACAGTTGCCACCAGGATTTCTGGGTGTAGGACGCCCCCAGCACCGAATTCGCCCCCAGAATGCCACGCCAGAGCGGGAAAGCCAGACTTAGCTGAAACTTCACTTCATCTTTGCGAGCATTATCCGACCAGTTATAGCTACTGATAGCTTCTTTATTCAGGTCACTGGTACTGGTGTAAATCAGATAGTTGGTGTCGTAGGGGTACAGCGTGAACGGATTGTCATGCTCTTGCAGCATGTTGGCAATAATACTGCCTCGCACCAATGGTGCACCCTGAATATCTTTCTCTGTCGCGTCCTGCGCATACGCGGCCAACGGCAGCATTGCTGCTGGTAATAACCACCCCAGAATCGCCCGCATCGGTACTTGTCTCCTGAACTAAATTTTTATGATTTGTAAAATTATCTTTCAAGCATTCTACATACTTACTCAATTCCTGTTTAGTTATCCTCTCCTAAAGTAGAAAACAACAAACAAGAAGCATAATATCAACATTTCATTAACCATGGAGTGTCCAATCGTATGTCTGCTGTACTTACTGCTGAAGAAGCCCTGCAATTAGTAGGGGAAATGTTTGTCTACCATATGCCGTTTAACCGGGCATTGGGGCTGGAACTGGAGCGCTATGAAAAAGAGTTTGCCCAATTAGCCTTCAGTAATCAGCCAATGATGGTTGGGAACTGGTCACAGAGCATTTTGCATGGCGGGGTGATTGCCTCTGCATTAGATGTTGCTGCCGGGCTGGTTTGCGTGGGGAGTACCCTGACCCGTCACGAAACCATCAGTGAAGATGAACTGCGCCAGCGGATGTCACGCATGGGCACCATCGATCTCCGCGTCGATTACTTACGCCCGGGGCGTGGTAACCGTTTTACCGCCACCAGCAGCTTACTCAGGGCGGGCAATAAGGTCGCCGTGGCACGCGTGGAGTTACATAACGAGGATAATCTTTATATCGCCAGCGCGACCGCCACTTATATGGTGGGGTAAGTACGTGAAAAAAGGTAAACTGCCGTTCTATTTCTGATATGAGTTTTCCCGATGGATGCTAAGCAAACGCGGCAGGGCGTATTACTCGCTCTTGCTGCTTATTTTATTTGGGGTATCGCACCCGCGTACTTCAAGCTGATCTCTTACGTTCCAGCGGACGAAATCCTGACGCACCGCGTAATTTGGTCATTCTTTTTTATGGTGGCGCTGATCAGCGTCAGTCGTCAGTCGTCGTATTTAAAAACGCTGCTGCAAACGCCGAAGAAAATCTTCCTGCTGGCGTTGTCGGCGGTTCTGATCGGCGGAAACTGGCTGCTCTTTATCTGGGCGGTGAATAACCACCACATGCTGGAAGCCAGCCTGGGCTACTTTATCAACCCGCTGGTGAACATCGTGCTGGGGATGATTTTCCTCGGCGAGCGTTTCCGTCGAATGCAGTGGCTGGCTGTCGCGATGGCGGCTTGCGGCGTACTGGTGCAACTCTGGACGTTCGGCTCGCTGCCGATTATCGCGCTGGGGCTGGCGTTTAGTTTCGCCTTTTACGGTCTGGTGCGTAAAAAGATTGCGGTGGAAGCGCAAACCGGCATGCTGATTGAAACGCTGTGGCTTTTGCCGGTCGCCGCGATTTATCTGTTTGGCATTGCCGACAGCGTCACCAGCCATATGGATAAAAACCCCATGTCGCTAAACCTGTTGCTGATAGCCGCAGGGATTGTTACCACGATACCGCTGCTCTGTTTTACCGCCGCGGCAACGCGTCTGCGCCTCTCCACCCTGGGATTCTTCCAGTATATCGGCCCAACCTTGATGTTTATTCTGGCGGTCGTGTTTTACGGCGAAACGCCGGGTGCCGATAAAATGGTGACGTTCGCCTTTATCTGGGCGGCGCTGGCGATTTTCGTGATGGATGCAATTTATACCCAGCGCAGAAAACCTCGCCAGTAATACTCTCCCGGCAGCATTCCTCTGCCGGGAAAATCTTTATAAATTCTGAAATAACGCCACTTCCCTATAATCTTGTTTAGTTCTTTTTCTCACTGGCTGATGCTTAGCATGTTTATCATGTCATGGAGAAGGGAATGTTATGGAAAAGAACGAAGATAAGATCGGAGAACTGAGCGAAAAGTGGCAGGCCAGATTTGCATTCTATGACCAGTACGGTCTTCCTGGTTTCTGGAAAACACCCCCGCTTTACGCCTCAGGATACAAAACCCTCTCGTTCAGCCAGAAAATGAGTATGGGGCTAAATGTTTGGGCGTTAGTCTTTTCTTTCGTTTACCTGTTTTATTTAGGCCTGTGGAAGAAAGGCATTACCGTGTTAGTCCTTTTTCTGGCGGTAGGTGCTATCTCCATGGCCTATGACATCAGTATCATTGGATACGCCATATCCGCATTAGTCGGTTTCAAAGCGAATATCTGGTTCTATCTGCTGAAGGTTAAGAATGAGCAAACCTGGGGTCTGTAGGCCCGGTACGCGTAGCGCCACCGGGCGGGATATTACAGCCAGTTCTTGCGCTTAAAGTACAGATATGGCGCCAGTCCGGCGAGAAGCATAAAGATAATTGCCCCAGGATAGCCAAAACTCCACTTCAGCTCCGGCATAAACTCAAAGTTCATCCCGTAACTGGAGGCCACCAGCGTCGGCGGCAGGAACACCACGGAAACCACCGAGAAGATCTTGATGATGCGGTTCTGCTCGATGTTGATAAAACCCATTGCCGCCTGCATCAGGAAGTTCACTTTCTGGAACAGGGATTCGTTATGCGGCAGCAGGGATTCGATATCGCGCAGGATCTCACGCGCCTGCTCCAGTTGCCCGCCCGGTAAACGCGCTTTACGTACCAGGAAGTTGAGGGCGCGCTGGGTATCCATCAGACACAGGCGAACCTTCCAGCCGATATCTTCCAGTTCCGCCAGCGTGGAAAGCGCTTCGTCATACTCATCGCCCTGATGCCCTTCCATGATCACACGGCTGAGTTTTTCCAGGTCGCTGTAGATGTTTTCAATTTCATCCGCCAGTTGTTCGATTTTGGTTTCAAACAGATCCAACAGCAGCTCATACGCATTACCGTCCACCATCGCCTGGCTACGGGCGCGCATACGATAGAGACGGAACGCGGGCAGTTCACGTTCACGCAGGGTGAACAGACGGCCATCACGGATGGTAAATGCCACCGTGGAGTTACCGGCGTGGTCTTCCGCATCTTCAAAGAAGAAAAAGGAGTGGATGTGCAAACCGTCTTCATCTTCGAAGAAACGGGCGGATGCTTCGATGTCTTCCAGTTCAGGGCGTGTTGCCAGGCTCTGACCCAATTCAGATTGTACGCGTAAGCGTTCGTCGTCGTCCGGTTCGACCAAATCGATCCAGACAGCATCAATCAGGGTTTGTGACTCTTCGACTTCCAGCCGGGTCAGTCGGTTTTTTTCCAGTTGAAATGCGCTCAGCATGACCGGGACTCCCAATGCATAAAAATATCGGACGCTCGGTGGGCACACAGAAACAAATTGGGTTTCAGACCATTAAACAGCCTGACTCAACGCGACGGGAAAAGAGAGAAAGTCGCTGACAACCGCGAAGGCTATCAGCAAAAAGGGATAGCCTTAGGAGTTGATCCTGGATGACAGGATAATGAGCCAGCATCTACTGGGTGTGTCCAAGGCGAATGTCCTCTTAGCGTAATCGTGCGCGCATGTTACGCCAGCATAAATTTGACGTCAACTCGCAACGGAACGCGAAAAAGTAATAATTCCCCCTAATGCTTTAAGGTTAGCAGAGAGGGATGATTTATCTATGTTTTCAGAACATTAAGCGGCAGATTGCCGGATGGCGGATTCGCCCTCTCCGGCCTACGAATCATAAAGTTAGTGATATTAGACCGTTTCCAGTCTGGCGTACGCCGCCACTAACCATTTGATTCCCTGTCCCTGGAACGCCACCTGCAAGCGACTGTGTTCGCCGCTGCCTTCCAGATTCACAATCGTACCCTCGCCGAACTTGGCGTGGCGCACGCGCTGGCCGAGTTTGTAGCCAGTGTCGTTCTCCGCCATCGGCGTGCCCATCCGCTGATGACTGACCGGGCGGCTCACCGTCGCACGCAGGCGGACTTCTTCCACGCAGTTTTCCGGTAGTTCACCGATAAAGCGCGACGGGCGATGGTAAACCTCTTTGCCGTACAGACGACGCGTTTCGGCATAGGTCAGGGTCAGTTTTTGCATCGCACGGGTAACGCCGACGTAGGCCAGACGACGTTCTTCTTCCAGACGCCCGCCCTCGTCGAGCGACATCTGGCTCGGGAACATCCCCTCTTCCATCCCGACAATAAACACCTGCGGGAACTCCAGCCCTTTCGCCGAGTGCAGGGTCATCAACTGTACCGCATCCTGCCAGGTATCCGCCTGCCCTTCGCCCGCTTCCAGCGCGGCATGGGAAAGGAACGCCTGTAACGGCATTAAATCTTCGTCTTCTTCGTTATAGCTGAACTGCCGCGTTGCCGTCACCAGTTCGTCTAAGTTTTCGATACGCGTCTGGCCCTTCTCGCCCTTTTCCTGCTCATACATCATGCGCAGGCCAGAGTCTTTCACCACGCGGTCTGTTTGCACATGTAACGGCATATCCGCCGTTTCTTGTGCCAGCGCATCAATCAGTTCCATAAAGCGCTGTAACGCGCTCGCAGCGCGACCCGCCAGCGCTTTTTCCTGCAACAGCTCGCGGCAGGCTTGCCATAGCGTCAGTTGACGGTCACGCGAGGTCTGGCGCACTACGTCCAGGGTGCGATCGCCAATACCGCGCGTAGGCGTATTCACCACACGCTCAAACGCGGCGTCGTCATTACGGTTGGCGATCAGGCGCAGGTAAGAGAGCGCGTCTTTGATTTCCTGACGTTCGAAGAAGCGCATCCCGCCATAAATGCGGTACGGCATGCTCGCCTGAAGTAACGCCTCTTCCAGCACACGTGACTGGGCGTTGCTGCGATAGAGAATCGCACACTGATCCAGCGCGCCGCCGTTGTCCTGCCAGGTTTTGATGCGGTTGACCACAAAGCGCGCTTCGTCGAGTTCGTTAAAGGCGCAGTAAAGCGAGATAGGTTCGCCGTCCGCGCCGTCCGTCCACAGCTTCTTACCGAGACGACCGTTGTTGTTCTCAATCAGGGCGTTCGCCGCGCTCAAAATATTGCTGGTCGAACGGTAGTTTTGCTCCAGGCGGATGGTCTCCGCACCGGGGAAATCGTTGAGGAAGCGCTGGATGTTTTCAACCTGTGCGCCGCGCCAGCCGTAGATTGACTGGTCATCGTCGCCCACGATCATCACTTTGCCGGTATCGCCCGCCAGCAGGCGGATCCACGCGTACTGAATGTTGTTGGTATCCTGGAATTCGTCGACCAGGATATTGGTGAAGCGTTCGCGGTAGTGCTGAAGAATATGCGGTTTATTGAGCCACAGTTCGTGAGCGCGCAGCAGCAGTTCGGCGAAATCGACCAGCCCTGCGCGGTCGCACGCTTCCTGATAAGCCTGATACACCTTCTGCCAGGTCTGCTCAACCGGGTTGCCGTAGCTTTGAATATGGTGCGGGCGCAGCCCTTCGTCTTTCTGGCTGTTGATGTACCACATCGCCTGACGCGGCGGCCACTGCTTCTCGTCAAGATTCATGGCTTTGATCAGGCGCTTCAGCAGACGCAACTGGTCTTCGCTATCGAGGATCTGGAAATCCTGCGGCAAATTGGCATCTAAATGGTGCGCACGCAGCAGACGGTGCGCCAGCCCGTGGAAGGTGCCGACCCACATCCCGCCCTGCGTCGTCCCCATCAGTTGCCCGATACGATGGCGCATCTCCGCCGCCGCTTTGTTGGTAAAGGTCACCGCCATAATGGAGTACGGCGAGCAGTTTTCCACGCTCATCAACCAGGCGATACGGTGAACCAACACGCGCGTCTTACCACTGCCCGCCCCCGCCAGCACCAGCATGTTGGTGCGCGAAGCAGCGACGGCTTCGCGCTGTTTGTCATTAAGGCTGTCGAGCAGGTAAGAAACGTCCATTGATGGCACCGCCGCGTTAGGAATAGATAAACTGCGAAATGCCCGATGGCGCTTCGCTTATCGGGCCTACGTGATCGCAGTCAGCGTAGGGCGGATAAGCGTAGCGCCATCCGCCAAAACCCTGGAATTTTATACAGAACTATTGAGGATTATATCAGCGAGGTCAGCGATGCCAACCGGGAAATTTCCAGATGAGGTAACAAACGGCTGTCATTGGTCTGCATCAGGTCGGCATTCTCCGGCTTGATCCAGCAAGCCTGCATACCGCAGCGAATGGCGCCAGCGACGTCGGTGGTAAGATCGTCACCCACATGCAGGATCTCGCCGATCGGGACGTTGAGCTTCTCAGCAGCTAAGGTATACATGTCGCTAAACGGCTTAGAACGACCGTCCGGCCCCGCCCGCAGAACAAACTCAAAATAGTCGCCCAGCCCAAATAACTCCGGCTGCGCATTGCCGTTGGTAATCGCCACCAGCGGCCACTTTTCAGCCAGTGTCGCCAGCGTGTCGTGTGTCTCCTGCGGGACGTCAATCCGGCTGCGCCACTTTGCGAAATTCATCATCGCGGCGTTGGCGCCTGCTGTCGCCTCTTCGGCTGATAATCCCGCATTCAACATGGCGCGTTCTACGGCGCGATAGCGCCATTCGGTAACATCATGGTAAATCTCGGGTTCCGCTTCACGCACTGCCTGACGTAACCGTTGCAGGTCGGCGTTTTGTAATGTGCGCAGCGCAGGGTGATAGTTTTGCACAAAGGCGAGCGCTTCCTGCTCGGTGCGCAGAATAACCTGACGGTTATCATAAAGGGTGTCATCCAGGTCAAAGGTGAGCGCAGAGATGCGCCCCAACGGCCGGTAAAAACGCATTATTTCCCCCGTTTGGCGCGCGGATGCGCCGCATCGTACACCGAGGCCAGGTGTTGAAAATCAAGATGAGTATAGATTTGAGTGGTCGAAAGATTGGCGTGCCCCAGTAACTCTTGTACCCCGCGCAAATCACCGCTCGACTCCAGCATATGGGTGGCAAACGAGTGGCGCAGTTTGTGCGGATTTACATGGCTATTCAGCCCCTGCTTAATGCCCCACTCGGCAAACCGTTTTTGCACGTTACGCGCCGAAATCCGTTTTCCCAGTTTGGAGAGAAACAGCGCATCGTCGTCACCGCCAAACAGGCCACGCAGATCCAGCCAGTGTTCAATCCACGCCACCGCATTACGTCCGATGGGCAGACGTCGCTCTTTGCTGCCTTTCCCCATCACCCACACTTCTCCCGTGTCGAGATCGAGATGTTTGATATCCAGCCCAACCAATTCTGACAAACGCAGTCCTGCGCCGTACATCACCTCCAGCATTGCCCGATCGCGTACGGCAAGCGGATCATTGAGGTCGATATCCAGCAGGCGATTCACATCGTCAACGTCGATATTTTTCGGCAGATGGCGCGGCGCTTTGGGTGCGGAGATCCCTTTCGCCGGGTTAGCCGACAACTCGCCCTGACTCACCAGCCAGTCGAAGAAACTGCGCAATGCAGAGAGGCGCAACGCCAGACTGGCGGGGCCAAGCCCTTTGCGACGACTGCGCACCGCAAAACTGCGTACTCTCGCAGCATCACATTGCTGCCAGTTCTGCATTCCGGTTTCCCCGGCTAATGCGATAATGGCATCAAGCTGACGCTGATAATTCAGGAGCGTTATTGGGCTAAGCTGCCGCTCCACGCCCAGATAACGCAAAAAGCGGGCAACATCCTGAGAAAGCGGCAAATCTGTCATATGCGTTCAATCCAACGCTCAAGCAACTCCGGCAACATCAGCGCTAATTCTTGCAGCAGTTGCGTCCCTTGCCCCTGCTGATAGTGGTGCGCATCACGACTGCTAAACAGCATGACGCCGAGATCGCCCTCGCGCCCCAGCATTGATATCGCTACCGAGCCTATCGCTTTGGCTTCCGGCAGCACCACCAGCAGTTCCGGGCCGTTGAGCGGGCCAAGATAGTGCTGTTCGTGCCCCAGACGTTGAATGCGCAACGGTTCGAAGGCCTGACGACTTAATGCCAGATGCGTGAAACTCGACGGCGCGCCGAGTCGCCAGCGATCGGGGAATAAGCGGATTGTTGCCCCAGCGAGCCCCAGATCGCGCGCCCAGCGATGAAAACGTATCAGCATCTCATCCAGGCTGCTGGCTGACGCCAGTCGCCCCTGGAGATGCAACAACTGATTAAACAGGCTTTCGTTGACGTTAGCCTGCTCCATCAGTAGCGTCATGTTCTCTTCGAGCACATTGATATGGTTGCGCGCGCGCGCCATATGCCATTCCACTAAAGAGATGGTTCCACGCACCGGGTGCGGGACACGCATCGCTTCGACAGCGCGCGCATTGCGGATAAAAAACTCAGGGTGACGCTGTAAATACTCGACGACCACACGGTCATCCAGTTCCATGAGTGTGTCCTGTAGTTCTTCCCCTGGTTGCTTCATAGATGAATAAATCCGTCGTAGACATGTGCCGCCGGGCCAGTCATATATAACGGATGGCCCGGACCTTTCCAGGCGATATCAAGGCGACCGCCGGGTAATTCCACGCGTACTTCTTCTGCCAGCAAACCTTGCTGAATGCCGACTGCCACGGCAGCGCACGCACCACTGCCGCAGGCCTGGGTTTCTCCTGCCCCACGCTCATAAACGCGTAACCGGATATGCTCGCGTTTGACCACTTGCATAAACCCGATATTGGCGCGCTCAGGAAAACGTTCGTGATTTTCCAGAACCGGCCCCAACGTTTCTACGGCGGCCGTATCAACATCATCAACCTGAATCACGCAATGCGGGTTCCCCATCGAAACGACGCCGCACAATACTGTTTGTTCAGCGGCTCGCATAATATAGGTCTTTTCCGCTTTGTTGGCGCGAAAAGGCACCTGCGCCGGTTCAAAGTTGGGTTCGCCCATGTTGACCCGCACCAGTTCGTCGTCGGTGACGCTCAGAACCATGCGGCCATTGGCCGTGCTGACGCAAATATCACGCTTGTTCGTCAGCCCTTTCAGGCGAACAAACCGGGCAAAACAGCGTGCACCGTTACCGCACTGCGAGACTTCACTCCCATCTGCATTAAAGATGCGGTAATGAAAATCCAGCTCGGGATCGTAAGGTGGTTCGACCACCAACAGTTGATCAAACCCGACCCCCAGATGTCTGTCCGACAGACGGCGGATCAATTCCGGCGAGAAAAAAACATTCTGCGTTACCGCGTCGACGACCATAAAATCGTTGCCAAGGCCATGCATTTTAGAGAATTGCATCATTCGCTCCATTCACGCGGGTACAGAGAGTTACCGTCAGTAATTCACCTGAGTTGGGCCGTCGCCTGTTGCACGATCATTTCGTTCTGGCAGGGTGGATTGCGTTTGCGGTTCAACCTTTTGCGTCGGAGGCGGTGCATTTTTGTCCTCTGGCGGAAAATAGAGCGGGCCTTTAAGTCCGCAGCCCGTCAGGCTGAACAGAGTAAGAAGTACAGCGAGTGCCTGAAACACGTTTTTCATTATGGGTTGCCTGTAAGTTCATGCTTTCTGTTTTCTATCATCGCAGGAGAAGACGTAAAAGCAAGAGTTTGCCTGCAAACTGCAACGTGTTTTGTTTCGCGTTATACTGCGAACATCACGAAAAATGGGATAAAAAAATGAACGACAGTGAATTTCATCGCCTTGCGGACACCCTGTGGATGACCATTGAAGAGCGTCTGGACGACTGGGACGGCGACAGCGATATCGACTGCGAAATCAACGGTGGCGTGCTGACCATTACCTTTGAAAACGGCAGTAAAATTATCATCAACCGCCAGGAGCCGTTGCACCAGGTGTGGCTGGCGACTAAACAGGGCGGCTACCATTTTGATCTGAAAGGCGACGAATGGATCTGCGACCGCAGCGGCGAAACCTTCTGGGCGCTGCTTGAGCAAGCAGCAACGCAGCAAGCGGGTGAGGCGGTTAGCTTCCGTTAAGATTTTTGCCGGATGGGCGTCAGCGCCATCCGGCACACACATTAAGAGAAATACTGTTGTAACAACGGTGTGTCATTGTCCTGACTGGCCGGGGGCACCGTACCAATCGACTGTGTGCGGAACGGGATCACCTGCGCACGACCCTCGGTATTCACGATCTGGTAGAACTGTGGCAAGTTAAAGTTGATGAAACTGGAGCCATACGTAAAGCGATCGTGGGAAGACGAATAGAAGCGGCTAACGTCGCGCACCAGCTCCTCTTTGCTACCTTCGCAGTGATGGTACACTTCCGCCCGGTTACTTTCGTCCAGAATGTAGATATTAAAGCCTTTATCATCGCCGGTTTCTTCGAAGAAGAACTGAATAATCCCTTCACTGGCGAAACCATCCACCACCGACGGTAATTTCACATGGTTTGTCTCAACCTGCACAGAAAGCCCATGCAGCTTGTTATGTGAAATGGCGCCGTAGAACTCGATGGCGTTTTCCAGCTTCTGCACTGAAACGTTCAGGCGTTCAAAGAACAGTCCCCAGGTCTGGCCCGCAACGCGTAGCGCTTTGAAGCGCCCCGTTTCCTGCCGCGTGCTGGAGAGTCGCAGTTCAATACACTCAGAAACCAGTTGCTGTACGCGGGTGCGAATCAGTCCACGCAAATGCTGGCTGTAGCAGAACACTTCCACGCTGTCCGGCGGGGCGGCATCCTGATGCATTTTGCCCAGAATCGTTTTCAGCGCTTCAATCATCGCCTGTTCGCCATTGAAATGCAGAGTACGCACTTCGTTCCATGAGTTGCGATACAGCAGGTCAACGCTGCCCACCAGGCAATTTTGTTCTTCGCCAAAGCTGAAGATATCCAGCTTGCGGAAATCAAAATGCACGACCTGATTACGGAACGCCGCAGTCGGGTCATATTCAAGGTTGACGATAATCGCCAGGTGGCGAATTTCACACGGACTGTAGAGCGCTTTTGGCGTTGGCGCGGGCAAACGCAGAGGGAAATGGTGCGACACGTCAGCCACCATCTCCTGCAACTTCGGCAGATCAACAATGCCGTTGCCTTTAATAAACAGGTGCGTACGTGAGGTCAACAGACCATTAAACCACGCCCAGGCGACCAGCTTGTTCAGGTAACGGTTATATTCCAGCGGTTGATGGCTGACGATGGAATCCATGTTCGGCGCGCGGTTGTAGAGATACCAGCCTGAACGGTTGGCACGACCCGGCGGCACATGGATAAACGTCAGATTCGGCTCGGAGAGATCCGGCGAAATCTGCGGGTTCACCAGCGTCACTTTACCCGGCAACGCCTCAAATGCGGCATACAGTTTACGGGTCAATACCCCGATATCCTGTGGACTGGCGCTAACGCTGAGGTTGTTACGGCGCGCAAAGCGGATCAGGTTACGATAGCTCTGCATCATGGCATCGAGAAGTTCGTTGTGTGCTTCGCGGACTTGATCGATCTTCCAGTTAGCGCGGTTGTCGAGCATGGTCAGACGCGCTTCGTCCCAACCCCACTCTTTGACTAACTGGCTTAAGACTTCACGGCGCCAGCCAACACAGGCGCGTTCACGACTCAGTTTCTCGCAGACTTTCAGGTAGAAACATCGACGCACCAGATCCAGGCGCGTGGGATCTTCAATCGCCGTGAGATATTCAGTCACGCGTTCCAGCATCATGCAGTAGGGATCAAGACCAAAGGAAACGATCTCGCCATCGTGCAGACGCTGTTTGATGTCTTTCGCCAACAGGCGCGGGTCCGGGTATTCCCAGGAATACGCTTCCAGCAGCAGCGTTTTCAGCACCGCTTTGTACGGTGAATCAATGCTTTTGTAGAGCTGCCAAAGGCTGGCGCCAAAGTACTCTTCCGCTGAGAGTGAGCTCAGTCCGCCCAGATCCAGCCATTCGTTTGGCGTCAACACCCCCTGTGCGTAGAGGGTCATCACGTAATCGTCGTAATGCTCTTCTTCGTCGCACGGCACCATATTCCACAGAATACGTTTACCGGCCAGACGCACAGCGGTGCGATAAAATTCGTCGAGCAGCAGGATATGCTGCGTGGAGCCACAGTCTTCACCACCCAGACTGCCGCTTTCATTGTGGCGGAAACGGTTTTCGTCGATCAGGAAGAAGCTGACTTCAACGCCCAGCGAGGCGGCCCAGCTTTCCAGAAGACTGCATTTACGTTGCAGCAACTGGCGCTCTTCACTGTCGAGCCAGGATTGGTGGCAGACCCAGATGTCCAGGTCAGAAGAACAGCTTTGCCCGACTGAAGACGTACTGCCCATTGAGTAAACGCCGGTAATCGGCAATTCACCTTTCGGGGGATTCTGCACAGACATACCACGGTGCAGTTCCAGTTCATTCAGATAGTGGCGTTGGGTTTCATCAGGCGAGTAGAAACAAATGCCTTTGGGAACGTTACCATCCAGGTAACCCGGCATCAGCGGATGGTGATAATGCAATAATGTCGGCAGCAGACTGTATACCTGCTGGAAAGCAGGGCCCATGGCAGCAAGCGCGCGGTCCACACGCAGTTGATTAATGGCATCCAGTCTCTGTTTCAAAGTCTCAATATAGAGGTACAAGACGTATCGCCTGATGTTGCTACCCGTCATGTTTCTGTTTGTCGCCACCGTTACATGGTTTCGCAAACGTCATCATTCGGGATATACCGTATGTCAAAAATAGCCGTTACCTTTTTTCGGTCTCCTCTTTGAGGCACAGACGAAAAAATGGTCTAAAACGTGATCAATTTAACACCTTGCTCATTGACCGTAAAGAAAGTTGCACTACTTACCAGTGTAGCACCGTTCGCTTCGTGTAAATTCTGTATAGGGCAAGGCGCTTTCTCGTCACGCTTCACGACCATTGACGACACAACGCCGACTCTCTCACTCACCTTTGACCGTAACACTGACATCCCACTTGTAAGGATGTTAGGATGGTTCACGGACGAAAATGACGGTAACAAGCATGTTAGACAAAGTTTTAAGAATTGCCACACGCCAAAGCCCCCTTGCGCTCTGGCAGGCACATTTTGTCAAAGACGCCTTGATGGCGAATCATCCTGGACTGGTTGTTGAACTGGTGCCAATGGTGACACGTGGCGACGTAATTCTTGATACCCCTTTGGCGAAAGTGGGTGGAAAAGGCTTGTTCGTCAAAGAGCTGGAAGTCGCGCTGTTGGAACAACGCGCGGACATCGCCGTGCATTCCATGAAGGATGTACCGGTTGAATTCCCGCAAGGCCTCGGACTGGTCACCATTTGCGAACGCGAAGACCCGCGCGATGCGTTTGTCTCAAATACCTATCATCATCTGGATGAACTGCCAGCAGGCAGCATCGTAGGCACCTCCAGCCTGCGTCGCCAGTGCCAGTTGGCCGAACGCCGCCCGGATCTTATTATCCGCTCATTGCGCGGCAATGTCGGAACGCGCCTCAGCAAACTGGATAACGGTGACTATGACGCCATTATTCTGGCCGTAGCCGGGTTAAAACGCCTGGGACTGGAGTCACGTATTCGCACCGCCATGCCGCCAGAAATTTCGCTTCCCGCGGTCGGGCAAGGCGCAGTTGGCATTGAGTGTCGACTGGATGATACCCGTACCCGTGAACTGCTGGCTCCGCTGAATCATGATGACACCGCCGTGCGTGTTAAAGCGGAGCGCGCCATGAACACCCGCCTGGAAGGTGGCTGTCAGGTGCCTATTGGCAGCTATGCTGAAATCATCGACGGTGAAATCTGGCTACGTGCGTTAGTAGGCGCCCCAGATGGTTCGCAGATGATTCGCGGCGAACGACGCGGCTCGCCTCAGGATGCCGAACAGATGGGCATCTCCCTGGCAGAAGAACTGCTGGAGAACGGGGCCCGCGCCATTCTGACTGAGATTTATAACGGAGAAGCCCCTGCATGAGTATTCTGGTCACCCGCCCGTCTCCCTCAGGGGAAGAGTTAGTGAGCCGTCTGCGCACACTTGGGCAGGTGGCCTGGAGCTTTCCGCTCATTGAGTTCACGCCGGGTCGTGAGCTCAATACCCTTGCCGATCGCCTGGCCACGCTGACTCAGAACGATCTCGTTTTCACCCTTTCCCAACATGCTGTCACTTTCGCCCATGCTCAACTTCAGCAACTTGGGCAAAACTGGCCATCGCACCCGCAGTATTTTGCTATTGGCCGCACCACGGCGCTGGCGCTGCATACGGTGAGCGGGTGCAATATTCGTTATCCTCTGGATCGGGAAATTAGCGAAGTCTTGCTACAATTACCTGAATTACAAAATATTGCAGGTAAGCAGGCACTTATTTTACGTGGCAATGGCGGACGTGAACTGTTAGGAGACACCCTAATAGAACGCGGGGCTGATGTCATTTTTTGTGAATGTTATCAACGCAGTGCAAAACATTACGACGGTGCGCAAGAGGCCATGCGCTGGCACTCTCGTGGTGTTACAACAGTGGTTGTCACCAGTGGCGAGATGTTGCAACAGCTCTGGTCAATGACACCACAATGGTATCGGGAACACTGGTTACTACGCTGTCGGCTGCTGGTCGTCAGCGAGCGTCTGGCGCACCTCGCCCGGGAATTGGGCTGGCAAGATATTAAGGTCGCTGATAACGCCGACAACGATGCGCTACTGCGCGCATTACAATAACTCTCATAATGGGATGCCATAATGACGGAACAAGAAAAATCCTCCGCCGCGGTTGAAGAAACCAGGGAGGCCGTGGAAACCACATCACAGCCAGTCAACACTGAGAAAAAGAGCAAAAATAGCACTTCGCTTATCCTGAGCGCGGTAGCTATCGCCATTGCCCTTGCGGCAGGTGCTGGACTTTATGGCTGGGGGAAACAGCAGGCGACGACACAGACAGCCACCAACGATGCGTTAGCTAATCAACTGACAGCGTTGCAAAAAGCGCAGGAAGCCCAAAAAACAGAATTCGAAAGCATTATTAAAAAACAGGCAACACTGTTGGATGAGGCGAACCGTCAGCAAACGACACTGGCGAAACAACTCGCCGATGTGCAGCAGAAAGTCGCCACCATCTCCGGGAGCGATGCCAAAACCTGGCTGCTGGCACAGGCTGATTTTCTGGTGAAGCTTGCCGGACGTAAGCTGTGGAGCGATCAGGATGTCACCACCGCCGCAGCGCTGTTAAAGAGCGCGGACGCCAGCCTTGCGGATATGAACGATCCGAGTCTCATCACCGCACGCCGTGCCATTACCGATGATATTGCCAGCCTGTCATCTGTCTCGCAGGTGGACTACGACGGTATTATCCTCAAGGTCAATCAACTCTCTAACCAGATCGATAATCTGCGTCTGGCTGACAACGACAACGATGATTCACCGATGGATTCCGACAGCAGCGAACTGTCTAGCTCCATCAGCGAATGGCGCGTTAACCTGCAAAAAAGCTGGCAGAATTTTATGGACAGCTTCATCACCATTCGTCGTCGCGATGAGACTGCCGTGCCGCTGCTGGCGCCAAATCAGGATGTTTACCTGCGTGAAAATATCCGTTCACGCCTGTTAGTCGCGGCGCAAGCCGTTCCGCGCCATCAGGAAGAAACCTACCGCCAGGCGCTGGATAACGTTTCCACCTGGGTTCGCGCGTACTACGACACCGAAGATGCGACGACCAAAGCGTTCCTTGATGACGTGGACAAACTGAGCCAGCAGAGCATCACCATGGATGTGCCGGATACGCTGAAAAGCCAGGAAATTCTTGAGAAGCTGATGCAAACTCGCGTGCGTAACTTGTTGGCGCAATCAACATCGTCTACACCTGCACCTGCACCTGCACCTGCACCTGCACCTGCACCTGCACCTGCACCTGCACCTGCACCTGCACCTGCACCTGCACCTGCACCTGCACCACAAGCTGACACTCCGTCTGCTGCGCCGCAAGGAGAATAATGATGCTAAAAGTATTATTGCTCTTTGTATTGTTGATCGCCGGTATCGTGGTGGGCCCGATGCTCGCGGGTCATCAGGGATATGTGTTGATCCAGACCGACAATTACAATATTGAAACCAGCGTCACTGGCCTGGTCATTATTCTGATCGTCATGCTGGTTGCGCTGTTTGCGATCGAATGGCTGCTACGCCGCATTTTCCGCACAGGCGCACACACACGCGGTTGGTTTGTGGGTCGTAAACGCCGCCGTGCACGCAAGCAAACGGAGCAGGCGCTCCTCAAACTGGCAGAAGGAGATTATCAGCAGGTTGAGAAGCTGATGTCGAAAAATGCCGATCATGCTGAACAGCCGGTGGTGAATTACCTTCTGGCCGCCGAAGCGGCGCAACAGCGTGGCGATGAAGCGCGTGCGAATCAACACCTTGAGCGCGCTGCCGAAATTGCCGGTAACGATACCATCCCGGTGGAAATCGCCCGCGTACGTCTGCAACTGGCGCGTAATGAGAACCACGCAGCGCGCCATGGCGTAGACAAACTGCTGGAAGTGACGCCACGCCATCCGGAAGTATTACGCCTGGCAGAGCAAGCCTATATCCGTACCGGCGCATGGAGTTCGTTGCTGGAGGTTATCCCGTCGATGGCAAAAGCCAAAGTCGGTGATGAAGAGCACCGCGCCCTGCTGGAACAGAAGGCGTGGATTGGTCTGATGGATCAGGCGCGCGCCGATCAGGGCAGTGAAGGGTTACGTGACTGGTGGAAAAACCAAAGCCGTAAAACCCGTCATCAGGTTGCCCTGCAGGTTGCTATGGCAGAACATCTGATCGAATGTGACGATCACGACACTGCGCAACAGATCATCATTGATGGCCTGAAACGCCAGTATGACGATCGTCTGGTATTGCCGATCCCGCGTCTGAAAAGCAACAATCCTGAGCTGGTGGAGAAAGTCCTCCGTCAACAGATTAAAAATGTTGGCGATCGTCCGCTACTGTGGAGCACGCTGGGTCAGTCGCTGATGAAACATGGTGAATGGCAAGAAGCTGCCCTGGCCTTCCGTGCTGCGCTCAAACAACGCCCGGATGCCTATGACTACGCCTGGCTTGCCGATGTGCTGGACAGACTCCATCAGCCAGAAGACGCTGCGGCGATGCGTCGCGATGGCCTGATGTTGACGTTGCAGAATAATCCCCCGCAATAACACCCTCATGCCCGGTGGCGAGCAGCTTACCGGGCATGCCACTCTACGGTAACGCCCATAAAAAAACGCCCACTCCATCAGGAGCAGGCGTTAAAACAGGTCTGTATGACAACATAAATGGGTGCTTCACTCAACGTTATGCCCATGGTGTTTGATGAGGCGAAAGCGACATCTGTCTGTGGACGATAAGCACCGTAAACGGCTCTGCGTCATTCCTGAGTTTATGAGGCACTAAGGCGAACATAAGAGATGGAATGAGCATCTACCCGTATATTATTGCACAATGTGTGCCATGATTGAACTGCAAAAAGTAATGATTCAGACGATTCGCGAAACCGCGCCCTGAGCGGGTTTGCGACGGCTGACTCCCATCCCCTTCTTCACCCTCAGGCGTCATTTGTCTCTGTATAACGACAACTCTGCGCGAATATAAAGAAACAGTGTAAAAACATAAAATTACTTGTCGCCCGACAGCGACAATCTTACGCGATGGCGTCGCCAGGCAGTGACATACCGTATGTGGATGTATTCGGGGATAAAACAAAAGAAGGGAACGACAGAAAACAAAAAACCCCGCCGAAGCGGGGTTCAAAATTGGTCGGCGAGAGAGGATTCGAACCTCCGACCCACTGGTCCCAAACCAGTTGCGCTACCAAGCTGCGCTACTCGCCGATGTACTGCTTTTTTGAATTTTTAGTTCAATTCTTTAAGTCGTGGTGCGAGGGGGGGGACTTGAACCCCCACGTCCGTAAGAACACTAACACCTGAAGCTAGCGCGTCTACCAATTCCGCCACCTTCGCATTGTCACAACTTATCAAATAATGGGGTGGCTAATGGGATTCGAACCCACGACAACTGGAATCACAATCCAGGGCTCTACCAACTGAGCTATAGCCACCACTGCAAATCTTTTACGCGGTCTTTAAAACCACCGCAGCTCCAGCACCGGGTAAATGGTGCGCCCGACAGGATTCGAACCTGAGACCTCTGCCTCCGGAGGGCAGCGCTCTATCCAGCTGAGCTACGGGCGCTTAGCGCCGTTGCGGGGTCGGATAATACGGACTTCCCACCCCGCTGTCTAGTGCCTTTTTAAAGAAAATTATCGTTTGCTCAGGGTTTGTGCGTTTTGTCGCTTATTTCTCCACTTTCTGGATATCAACACCCCGATTCAGGCCAAAGACCTTGTAGGCGAGGGTAACGACAAGCAGAAAGAGGATGCCGACAAACAGCGACATACGCGTATCATCATTAAAGTACATGCCAATTAAAACGCAAACCAGGAATGCCATCGTCAAATAATTCGCCCAGGGGAACATAATCGAGCGGAAAGGATGGCTGGCGATCGCCTCTTTATGCGCCTGACGGAAGCGCAGTTGGCTAATCAGGATCACAAACCACGGCACCATGCCCGGCAATACGCTCGCACTGTAGACATAAACAAAGACGCGCTGAGGATTTGGGATGATGTAGTTGAGGCAAGAGCCAATCAGCAAAATCACAATAGAGAGCGCCACACCAGCAACCGGTACGCCGTGACGGGACACTCTGGCCATCGCTGCCGGAAGCTGGCGGTTCTTCGCCAGCGCGTACAACATGCGCCCACAGCTATACATCCCACTGTTACAGCCGGAAAGCGCCGCCGTCAGTACCACAAAGTTAATAATACCCGCCGCTGCGGTAATCCCGATTTTGGCAAAGGTCAGAACAAATGGGCTACCGTTGCTGCCAATTTCATTCCACGGGAAGATAGTCACAATAACGAAAATCGCGCCCACGTAGAAAATCAGGATACGCCACAACACTTTGCCTACCGCGCTACGCAGCGTAACCTGCGGGTTTTTCGCTTCACCGGCGGTAATACCGATCAGCTCAACGCCCTGATAGGACGCCACCACAATACACAATGCCGTGAGAAAGCCTTTCCAGCCACCGGCGAAGAAGCCGCCGTGCTGCGTCAGGTTGCCAAAACCAATGGCCTGACCGCCGTTACCAAAGCCGAAGAAAATCACCCCCAGACCGACCACGATCATCACAATAATGGTGGTGACTTTGATCATCGCAAACCAGAACTCGATTTCGCCATACAGGCGAACGGCGGCAAGATTCGCGAGTGCGACCAATGCTACGGCGATCAATGCGGGTATCCATTGCGCCATTTCTGGAAACCAGAATTGCACATAGACCCCAATAGCGGTGATCTCCGAGATCCCCACCGCCATCCACATGAACCAGTAAGACCACGCCGTGAGATACCCGAAGAAAGGACTCATGTAGCGGTGAGCGTAGACGGCAAATGAACCGGCGACGGGTTCAAGGAACAGCATTTCGCCCATTGAACGCATGATGAAAAAAACAAATAGCCCGGCGACAATGTACGCCAGCAGGACTGACGGCCCGGCCCATTTCAGCGTACTGGCGGCGCCCATAAACAGGCCGACGCCAATCGTGCCCCCGAGAGCAATCAATTCGATATGACGAGCTTCCAGCCCACGCTGTAGCTCCGGTTTCTTCTCTGCCATAAATCCTCTTGTCGTGTTTGCTTTTTTCCCGGTATGACCGGTTATTGTTATGAGTACGTCTTTTGCCATAACAGCCCATGCGGCGCCGGCGATTAACGGCTGGCGCAATACGCACCACGGCACTGCAATGATGGGAGCAAATGGTTTCTTAAATTTTCCAAAATGGCAAACAAAGCATTTAAAAAATTAATGCTTTGAGCAATAAAGCAGCAATTGTTATGCGACAGGGCAGTGCATTACGCAGAATGCACTACCCGAAAGGATCAAGAGGGAGATTCAGAGGTCGCCGGTATAGTGCCAGCGGAGGTAACGCAGTAAACGTAGCTGTCGGGTAATACGGCTTGGCTGTGATAATAAACGGTACAGCCATTCCAGCCCCAGTTTTTGCCATATTTTAGGCGCGCGCTTAACGTGTCCGGTAAAAACGTCATACGTGCCGCCCACGCCCATGTATAAGGCATGTGGATGAATAAGACGACAATCACGCATCAGGATTTCCTGTTTTGGCGACCCCATCGCAACCGTCACAATCTTCGCGCCGCTGGCATGAATACGATCAAACAGCGCCTGACGTTCTTCAGGCTTAAAATATCCATCCTGGCTACCGACGATATTCACATTCCATTGCGCGCGTAATTTTGCCTGTGTTTGCGCCAGTACCTCCGGCTTGCCGCCAACCAGAAAAACAGGCGTGCCTTCCTTTCCAGCCCGTTCCATCAATGCTTCCCAGAGGTCTGCACCGGCCACGCGCGAAATGTGAGCCTGAGGGAATTTTTTGCGCACCGAGCGCACAACGCTAATCCCGTCCGCATATTTGAACTCCGCGGCGTTAATCAACGCCCGGACGTCGGGGTTATCTTCCGCCGTCAGCATCTTCTCAGCGTTAATCGCGACCAGCGTTCCTTGCCTAATCTGGCCTTCTGCAAACAGGTAATTGAGCGCATGCTGCATATCACGCCATCCAATCAACTGTAATCCACGCAGCGCGTAGACAGGTGCAGTCGTGTTATCTGTCATCTTTACCCTTCAACCTGTGTCTGCGGCAGCGAGGATTTTCGTTTATGAATGAGCCCGGCAGAGTCAAAAAGCCAGAACAACAGTTTCGCCACCAACAGACAAACACCAAAAATCACGAGGAAAAAAACCACCCGTGAGACAAACGAATCCAGACCTTCTCGCGCCAGGACAATCATATTGAAGATGGCGCCAAAGCAAAAACTGTGCAGAATCGCCGTCTTATAACGATTGGTCTCCCGATTACCCAGTTCATACAACCAGTCGAACCACTTGATAATCAAGCCAACCACAATAGCCCCGAGCGGAATAAACAACGCCCCTCCCATCACCACCAGCGAACCGATTAGGGTCGGTGAGATGGCAAGGCCCGAATGGTTGTTGAGCACTTCCCAGGTAAAATAATTCGCGGAGTTGAGCACAATACCTGGCCGTCCAGGCCACAGCCAGGACGGGATAAAGACGTAAAAATCACGGACGATCGGCGCCAGACCCTGGAATTCAATATTGTTATAATTTTGCAATAACAGTGCCAGGTTCTCCCACGGGGAGAAGGTGTCACGAGTCAGATACAAGAACGTGTAAAACGCTTCATCGCCGCTGACGTTCATCCCGTAGCGCTTCAGCGCCAGCCAGAACATGCCGACGATCCCCAGCACCCCCGCCGCTGCCAGCATCCACAGTGAAATCCAGCCGCGAATGATGCCAATGAACAGGAAGATGGCAAACGCGATGATGATATTCGCACGCGTACCGCCGACAATCATGTAGGTAAGCAAACCGAACGCGACCGTGCTGACCAAAAAGAACAGCCACGCTTTGCTGTCCTGGCGTAAAAAATAAATCACCAGCATCGCCGGAATAAAGAAGTAGAAGAAGCGTTTCAATGCCACGCCGGAGACTTCACTGGAGAATATCTGACTGTATGAATTGAGCCTGAACAGCAGAAATCCGTTGTGCATGAAGAAGATGCCCACGCTCACCAACGCAATCCCCATCAGCAAGACCCAGGTAAGATGCGTCTCGACCCGGTTCATGGTAAACAGCGGCTTACGCGGAGTATCGGAAACCCGCTTACGCAAGCGGGTCTTATACGTGACGTAATACACCGCGTAGAAACAGGTTGCAGACAACAGCGCCTGCAGCAGAATTTCCGGCGGCGCAACGCCAACGTCAAAACGAAACACCAGAACGCTGGTCAACGGGAATCCAAAAAAGAACGTCAGCAAAAACAACAAGGTGAAAAACACATTGAAGTTAAAACGGACGCGACGGAATTCAAACCAGGCCAGCGTGCCGATAAACAGAGTGGAGAGCAGCCAGACCACCAGCAGACCGCTGAATTGCATCAAACTCATACAACGTCTCCTGCGGCAATCTGTAACGCGTTATGCCAGGGCTGTAGATAGTTCGGGCTAAAGAACGTTATGCCGTTCTTATCGACGGACGCCAGTTGACGCTGCGCTTCACGAACGACGGGTTCATTGAGAGAGTCTGTCGTGAACAGCACCGGAAGATGCTGCTCCGCCATATCCTGCCAGAACGGGTTCTCGCGGTTAAGTACGCACGGAACGCCAGCCTGAATCAGAAGGCACAACGTGCCAATCCCCTGCTGGCGGGCAAAAATAAAGTAGCCCAAATCACACTGACGAAGTAGTGCAAGATAGGCATCAAACGCCAGCTTTTCGCTGAGGATCTGTAAATTTTCAGCGCTAAACAACGCCAGCCCCGCCTGACGAACCTCGTCGATATAGGCTTCGTTATTCGCCGGATATCCCATCGGGACGATCACATTTACCGTATCGCCGAACTGCTGGTGTACCGCGCGTAACGCAGCAATGTGTTCGTTGCTCCGATCGCCAGAATTTCCTACCAGAATCGTCATTTTCCCTTCGCGCTGGCGTTCGTTTGCCATGTTATTCAGCGAAGAGTCCATGCGCGTCGGGAAATAGAGCAATTCCCCACGCACACGCGGGTGCCGCTGAGCGAAATAGCTCAGATCGCCGCGAGTCGCAAACACACAGCCCACACGCCCCTGCGCCATACGGCGAATGGGATAAAACAGTTTGAATTTCAGCCCACGGGAGACTTCATACAGATCTGCCCCCCAAATGTGCCAGTAAAACTGTTGCGGCTTGATTCCGCCACTCAACAGCGCCAGCCACAGGCGGGGATTGAACTGACCGTGGAAGAAGAAACGCTGTTGGCGATTGGCTTTCGCAAGGGCAATCACCGCATCTGCCAGCGTTTTTTTACCGGCGTAGAAACTCAGCGAGAGCGCCGGGCAGCTTTCACTGTATCCCGCATCCTTACCTGCAACCATAAAGACGCGCGCATGCTCGCTTGTGGCGGCCAGCGCATCATTGAAAAACCGCAATACGGTTTGATTATGGTGAGGGATATCCGATCCCAGTACGTGAATCAGTACAGTCATACTCGCCTACGCCAGAGTAAAAATACGCCACAACAAAGGGAAAAATAGACGATATAGGTTGCCATATACGCCTGTGCAGCGCCCAACGCGCCATGCGCGGGGATCAGCCAGTGGGCAAACGCCGTCAACAAAATGAACTGGCTGATTTCAGCCAGAATATAAAACCGCAACGACGCTTTGGCGATCACCAGATAGCCAAAAACATAGGCGCCAACCTTCAATACATCACCGACGAGTTGCCAGGCGAATAAATCGCGCATCGCCGTGAATTTGGCGGAAAACAGCAGCCAGATGGCAAAATCGCGCAGCAACCAGACGGTAAAACTCGCGACCGCAACCGTCGGTAAAACAAACCTGAGCGACTTCACGACTTCCCGCGTAATATCGCGCTTTTCCGTCAGACGCGACAATGTCGGCAGCAGATAAACGCTAAACGAGGCGGTAATAAATTGCAGATACGCATCTGAAATACTGCTGACACCTTGCCAGATCCCCACATCATCCCAACTGTAGTGCGCCGCCAGCAGGTTTCGCATCATCACGTACGCCACCGGTATCGTGATGGAGGTAATCAGCGCCATCAGTGTAAATTTACACAGTTGCCCGGCAAGGACGCTATTCCAGGACGGTTTTAGATAACGCAGAGGGAGTGTTCCACGCTTAAGCAACAGCACCGCAGCCGGCACAACCACCAGCGCAGGCACCAACGCCATACCCAGCAAAGCCCCTTCGTAACCACCGACGCGGTAGCAGATATACCAGGCCACCACGCCCAACACGCTACCCACGATCAGCGACAGTGCATTACCCGCCGCGTCACGAAACCCTTTCATCAGCGCCAACAGCAGATTCGCCCAGGCAATCCCCATTTGCACCAGTGCAACCAGACGCACCAACCCCTGATAGTGAGTATGTCCAAACAGTCCCTGGCTGATGGGGGCCGCCGCCAGCAAAAAGATCAGCGCCAGCAGGGTCGAGAACCCTAAAACCATCGCCGAGGAGGTGCCGACGACATTGCGCAATTGCGCCGGATTGTCGTGATTCTGGGCAACGTATTTGGTGACGCCGTTAAAGATGCCAGCGCCAGCCAAAACGCCCAGCACGGTCACCATCTGGCGAAAGTTACCCGCCTGGCCGACGCCTGCGGGCCCAAACGCCACGGCCAGCAGTTTCACTACCAGTAGCCCCGCGCCAATTTTTACCAGCGTGCTGGCAGCCGTCCACAGGGACGCTTTTGCGAGCGACATTTCAGGAGAAGTAGTTGAGCAAGGTCGTGATCACCGTACGCTGATTGGCGGGTGACAGATTGTAAAACAGCGGCAGGCGCAGTAAACGCTCGCTCTCTTTGGTGGTGTAGCGATCTTCGCCGATAAACTCACCAAATTTGTCGCCCGCCGGGCAACCATGCAACGGGATGTAGTGGAAGACCGCCATAATTTCGGCTTCTTTCATAAAGTTAATCAACGCGCTACGATCATCAATATCCCGCAATTTGATGTAGAACATATGGGCGTTTTGCGCACAATCATCAGGAATTGAAGGTAAGGTAATGCGTCCGGCGCGCGCCAGCGGAGCCAGGGCGTCATAATATGTCTGCCACAGCATCAGACGCTGTTGATTGATGCGGTCTGCCGACTCCAGTTGCGCCCACAGATACGCCGCCTGAAGATCGGACATCAGATAGCTGGAACCAATATCCCGCCAGGTATATTTGTCCACCTGACCACGGAAGAACTGGCTACGGTTAGTGCCTTTTTCGCGGATAATTTCCGCGCGCTCGATTAACGATCGGTCATTAATCAGCGTCGCGCCGCCTTCACCACCGGCAGTGTAGTTTTTGGTTTCATGGAAGCTGAAGCAGCCAATATGCCCAATAGTACCTAACGCGCGACCTTTATAGGTGGACATGACGCCCTGTGCGGCATCTTCGACCACAAACAGGTTGTACTTTGCCGCCAGCGCCATGATGACATCCATCTCACAGGCAACGCCTGCGTAATGAACCGGAACAATGGCGCGTGTCTTTTCAGAAATAGCAGCTTCGATGAGCGTCTCATCAATGTTCATGGTATCCGGGCGGATATCGACAAAGACGATTTTTGCCCCGCGCAATACGAAAGCATTCGCTGTCGACACAAAGGTGTAGCTCGGCATGATGACTTCATCGCCCGGCTGAATGTCCAGCAACAGCGCCGCCATCTCAAGCGAGGCGGTGCAGGACGGCGTCAGCAGCACTTTTGCACTGCCAAAGCGTTGCTCCAGCCACTGCTGACAGCGGCGTGTAAAGCCGCCGTCGCCACAAAGTTTGCCGCTGCCCATGGCCGATTGCATGTATTCGAGTTCGGTTCCCACCACCGGCGGTGCGTTAAATGGAATCATTTTGTCACCTGTATAACCAGTACGCGGTGCTTTCTATGTTGGCACCACTCTGTATGTAACGTTTAAGCGCGGCGGTGTTGCCCATCTGGGTCGCCACCCGCAATGTTGTCTTTCCGCGAGATTGCGCCCAGTTGAGCGCAGCCTGCATTAATTCAGCGCCCGCGCCGCGCCCGGCCAACAGGCCAATTCGCGCATCGGCGTCATTCAGTTCACGCAGCGAAACATAACCACGAATCTCGCCTCCCGCCGCCCGGAGAACCAGACACTGGTGGTCAAACGTGCCCAGCACAGCGTTCTCAATCCATTGTGCGTAGAAGCGGGCGCTGGCATCCGGCGCATACCACGGCGCGCGAAAACGGCTTTGCGAGAACGCTTCGCTGGCTAACTGGCGTAACGCCGGAATATCGCCTCGTTGCGCCACTTCCGCATCGCCGCCATCGCTGACGTTTGCGACCGACAGTGCTAAATTGACTTCACCCTCGACCAGCGAGAACCCCAGTGCTTGTAAGGCATCAAGTTCATCCACGCACGACGCTGAAATTTTTGCCTGTACACGCGACCAGGGTTGTAAAGCATCAGATGTCAACGCAGGCGCGTCTGGACTGATACGCACAATGGCGCTGTTCACGCCAAAGAACGTATTTTCCCAGCTCAGCGGTTCAATACTGGCGCGGAGTATCACCGCCAGACTCCTTTGGTATCCACCACATATTGCTGATGAACCGCATCACCTTTAATCGCTTTAAAATCGTTATGATCAACCAACATCACCAGCACATCGGCGTCAGCCAGCGCGCTTTCCAGCGTGGCTAAAGTACAATGACCATCCAGTTTTTTGGGTAACTGGTGAATGTTCGGCTCAACCACCAGTGTTTCACCGGCGTGCCACTGGGCAATGTTCAGCGCAATGCCCATCGCCGGGCTTTCACGCAGGTCATCAATGTTGGGTTTAAATGCCAGGCCAAAGCAGGCAATTTTCACTTCGCTGGCACGTTTGTTCGTTGCGGCCAGACAATCCGCCACGGCCGCTTTTACCTTTTCGACCACCCAATGCGGTTTACCATCGTTCACTTCGCGGGCGGTACGGATAAGACGCGCCTGCTGTGGGTTCTGCGCCACGATAAACCACGGATCGACGGCAATGCAGTGCCCTCCGACGCCAGGGCCGGGCTGGAGAATATTCACGCGCGGATGGCGGTTCGCCAGACGAATCAGTTCCCAGACGTTGATCCCCTGATCGGCGCAAATGAGCGACAGTTCGTTGGCAAATGCAATGTTGACATCACGAAAGCTGTTTTCGGTCAGCTTACACATCTCTGCCGTGCGGGAGTTCGTGACCACACATTCACCTTCAAGGAAGATGTTGTAGAGTTCGCTGGCGCGTGCTGAGCAAACAGGCGTCATACCGCCAATTACGCGGTCATTCTTAATCAGTTCTACCATCACCTGTCCCGGCAGCACGCGTTCTGGACAGTACGCAATATTCACCTCTGCCTGCTCGCCCGCCTGCTGTGGGAACGTCAAATCAGGGCGCATCTCTGCCAGCCACGCCGACATCTGCTCCGTCGCCCCGACCGGAGAGGTCGACTCGAGGATCACCAGCGCGCCTTTCTTCAGCACGGGCGCAATAGACTTAGCCGCAGCCTCGACATACGCCATGTCGGGGTCATGATCGCCTTTGAAGGGTGTCGGTACCGCGATCAGATATGCATCGGCTTCAACAGGCGTCGTTGTGGCACTCAGATATCCCCCTTCAACAGCCGTTTTCACGACGCTGCCCAGGTCCGGTTCAACGATATGGATCTCACCGCGATTGATGGTGTCCACCGCGTGCTGGTTAACATCCACGCCAATGACATGCTTTTGGCGGGAAGCAAAGGCGGCTGCCGTTGGCAGTCCAATGTATCCCAGCCCAACAACAGAAATGGTCGTAAAACTCATAGCGATACCCGATTATTTTTTAACGCGTCTAAAATCCGGCCACATGCCTGACCGTCACCATAAGGATTATGGGCGCGGCTCATGGTTTGATATTCATTTTCGTCGTGCAGCAAGCGCGTGACCTCTTCCACAATACGCTGCTGATCTGTACCCACCAAACGCACCGTACCTGCCGTAATAGCTTCCGGCCGTTCCGTTGTTTCACGCATCACCAGCACCGGCTTACCTAAGGATGGTGCTTCTTCCTGAATACCGCCGGAATCGGTCAGGATCAGCCAGGCGTGGTTCATCAACCAAACGAACGGCAAATAGTCCTGCGGCTCAATCAGAACCACATTTTCAACGTGGCCAAGAATGCGGTTGACCGGTTCGCTGACATTCGGATTCAGGTGCACCGGATAGACAATCTGCACATCCTGATTCGCGGCGGCAATCTCTGCCAACGCATGACAGATATGCTCAAAGCCCTTGCCAAAACTTTCGCGGCGATGGCCTGTTACCAGGATCATTTTTTTATTGTTGTTGAGGAAAGGGTACTGCACCGCCAGTTCTGCCCGTAAGGTATCGCTCGCCAGAACACGGTCGCGAACCCAAATCAGCGCGTCTATGACGGTGTTACCGGTGACAAAAACGCGATTATCAGGAATATTTTCCCGCAGCAAATTCTGGCGAGAATTTTCGGTCGGCGCAAAATGATACATCGCCAGATGCCCGGTCAACGTGCGGTTAGCCTCTTCTGGCCAGGGGGAGTACAAATCGCCGGTGCGCAATCCGGCCTCGATATGCCCAACCGGAATACGTTGATAAAAGGCGGCAAGGCTGGTGGCAATCGTCGTTGTCGTATCGCCATGAACCAGCACCACATCTGGCTTGAAGTCAGCAAGGATAGGCTTTAAGCCTTCCAGAATCCGACAGGTTATTTCCGTTAGTCCCTGACCCGGTTGCATTATATTGAGATCGTAGTCAGGTTCGATGGAAAAGAGGTTTAACACTTGATCCAGCATCTCCCGATGCTGCGCAGTGACGCAAACTTTGGCCTCAAAATAAGGGTCTTTTGCCAGCGCATGAACCAGAGGCGCCATTTTAATCGCCTCCGGTCGCGTGCCAAATACAGTCAGTACTTTCACATCGATTCTCTTCGGATTGGCAGTGAGGGCCCAGCCCCTCACTGCAACGCTATTGCTAAATCGTGCGGCGACGGGTTAGTGCGACACCAGCACCGATCAGCCCTCCCACTATGCCCCACATAATCATCAGGAAAGCACGGCGTGGGCTATCACGTTTTACCGGTTCTTCCGGCGTACGCAAATAACGATAGGTCTGAAAACGTGGGTCCAGAGTTGGACCTACATTCAGTGTGTTCAACATTGCCCGGTTTTGGAAGTAATCCAGATCGAACGCGGGACCGACGGCCTGCAGGTTTTCAAGTCGAGCCTGCAACATCGGACGTCCAAGCAAAAATAGCTCAGAATCGGGCAATTCATCGGCAGGAATATCGGTAGAAGTGCGAGAAATATTATGTTGTTCTGCGATTTTAAGCGCTTGTTCAATGCTGTGAGCACGACGAGAGAAAATTGCTTTAGCGACCTCTTCCTGGCGTTTCACCTGCGCTTTCATTTGTACTGTACGCGCCGCCCATGCCCCTTTTAACTCATCGTTGAGGTGGCTTGCCGCCCGCTGGCTGGCAAAGGCAACATACTGTCGCAGCAAATTGTTTGCATCAGGAGCGGTTTCCGCCACCAGCTTTACACTGTCATTGGTATTGCGGGCAACATCGCCTGGGGTAAACAGAATATTGTTGATCATCTCATCCAGCATTGCCGCGTCGGCTTTGCTGTTTCCGACCATGCGCTGCTTGTAGTAATCCGTCTGTAGCCAGAAATCGCGACGCGTATCCCAGGAAGCCAGTTGCATCACGAACTCTTTATACGCTTCATCCATAACTGAAGGTTGGTCGAGGGGCGCAACGCTCGCCTTGACGTCCAGATTACGTAAGAACTGTTGCTGGGAATAATATCCTCCCAGCATATTGACGGTTGGACGATCTGAGATAGCAGTTGCGCTCCATTCCTGACGCGCAAAAAAAGTGTAGGCTAACGCAACCAGCGCAAAGAGCAGCGCCCCGCCAACAATCCATAGTTTTCCAGCCCATAAGGTACGAAACAACCCACGAATATCCAGTTCATTTTCAGCGCTCACAGTGTGTGCCCCCGGTAATGGTTGTGTCATCGTATCCTCAATTTACTTGGTTAAGTTTGGCTTGTTATCACGGTTCCTACGGAGTCTGCGCTTCACACGCTTGATAAATCTTGCCACCTTCCAGGCACGTTTAATACAGTAACCGTAGAGGAAGAATGCTAGCAAAAAGAGCACCAGCATGACCCATTCGGGAACAAAATGAGAATATTCTGCCGCAACGCCGATGGACGCCAGAATCGCCGCCGCCAGCGTAATCAGCACAAAAGCCTGTCGGGAAGTAAACCCTGCGCGCATGATCAAATGATGAATGTGTTGGCGATCGGGAGAGAAGGGACTCATCCCTTTACGCAAGCGGCGGTACATGATCGCCACCATATCCATCAATGGAATGGCAATAATCCATAGCGCGGTAACCGGGCTTATCGGGTGTGTCTTACCCTGTGTGGTTTCCAGCAAGACCCAAATGACGGTGAAACCAATCAGCGTACTGCCCGCATCGCCCATAAAGACTTTGTAGCGACGCCCCAGAATCCCCAGGTTCAGCATAATGTAAGGCAGGATGGCGGCAATCATCGCAAAACACCAAATTGCCAGGCTCGTCTGTCCGTCAAACCACAGGATAAGCCCCATTGCCCCGAACGAGACGCTGGAAAGCCCGCCGAGCAATCCGTCAATGCCATCAACCATGTTAAAGGCATTAATGGCCGCCCATACGGCAAACAGCGTGAGAAAATAACCGAAAGGACCGAGCACCATCTCCCAGGGTCCAAAGATGTACCCCAGACTGCGTAAATAGAGTTGGCCGGCGACCATCATGATAATGCCGATAGCGGCCTGAATCGTGGCGCGAATTTTTACGCTGATATCAAAGCGATCGTCAAGTGCACCAATAAAGACCAGTACGCCAGCACACGCCAGATAAAGAGAAGCATGTGGAATGTAATACTCAACGATTCCGAAAGTGAAGCAAATGCCTGCGTAAACCGAAATCCCACCAACTAACGGTATCAGTCCCTGGTGACGTTTGCGGAAGTTGGGTTTATCCACTAAACCGACCTTTTTTGCCACCTTACGCGCAAAAAACAGGAACAGTGTCGTGAATAAAAAAATACTGATGAGATCAGTACTCACTGTAAGTAAATTCACAATGCATGCTCTCAAAGAAAATTAATAGCAGAAGTATAACCATGAAGACCTTTATTCAGAAGGGAAACCCTGTGCTGAATCAGGTGCTTTTGTATAATTATCAACCACACGGTACAAATTACGAATGAAACGCAAAGTAACGGCATGTGATACCGTACTTTTGTAAATGTGTCGTTAAGATTACAGATATAAATGAAAAACGCCACGTAAAAACGTGGCGTTTTCGGGTAAAAACTGGCTTACGAACGTTTCATCATATCGAAGAAGTCGTCGTTGGTTTTAGTCATCGCCAGTTTATTGATGAGGAATTCCATTGCATCGATTTCGCCCATTGGGTGAATGATTTTGCGCAGGATCCACATCTTCTGCAGCTCTTCCTGAGTGGTGAGCAGTTCTTCTTTACGGGTACCGGAACGGTTGTAGTCGATTGCCGGGAAGACGCGTTTTTCAGCGATCTTACGAGAAAGGTGCAGTTCCATGTTACCTGTACCTTTAAACTCTTCGTAGATAACTTCGTCCATTTTGGAGCCGGTATCAATCAGCGCCGTGGCGATGATGGTCAGGCTACCGCCCTCTTCCACGTTACGCGCGGCACCGAAGAAGCGTTTCGGACGGTGCAGGGCGTTGGCATCCACACCACCAGTCAGCACTTTACCGGAAGCCGGCACCACGGTGTTGTAAGCACGCGCCAGACGGGTGATGGAGTCAAGCAGGATGATAACGTCTTTCTTGTGCTCAACCAGGCGTTTCGCCTTCTCAATCACCATTTCCGCTACCTGAACGTGGCGAGATGCCGGTTCGTCAAAGGTGGAAGCAACCACTTCACCTTTCACCAGACGCTGCATCTCGGTCACTTCTTCCGGACGTTCGTCGATCAGCAGGACCATCAGCACGCAGTCCGGGTGATTGTACGCAATACTCTGGGCGATGTTCTGCAGCAGCATTGTTTTACCGGCTTTCGGCGGCGCCACAATCAGACCACGCTGACCACGACCAATTGGTGAAGCCAGATCCAGTACGCGAGCAGTCAAATCTTCTGTTGAACCATTACCACGTTCCATACGCAGACGTGAGTTTGCGTGCAGCGGGGTTAAGTTCTCAAACAGGATTTTATTACGGGCGTTCTCCGGTTTGTCATAGTTAACTTCGTTAACTTTCAACAGCGCAAAGTAGCGTTCGCCTTCTTTCGGCGGACGAATCTTACCCGAAATGGTATCACCAGTGCGGAGGTTGAAACGACGGATTTGGCTGGGGGAAACGTAGATGTCATCAGGACCGGCGAGGTAGGAGCTGTCTGCAGAGCGGAGGAAACCAAATCCATCCTGCAATATCTCCAGCACACCGTCACCAAAGATATCTTCGCCACTCTTTGCGTGCTGCTTCAGGATGGCAAAAATAATGTCCTGCTTGCGCATACGAGCCAGGTTTTCCAGCCCCATATTTTCGCCGAGAGTGATCAGCTCAGAAACCGGCGTATTCTTTAATTCGGTAAGATTCATAATGGTGTGAGTTCTTAAACTTGGGGTAAATCTCGAACTTAATGTTGTGAATGGTATGGCAGGATCATCCATGCCTGTTTACGGCCATCAACTCATGTCTGTTCGCTGTCTGGTCACAGGAAAGTACACAGAACTGAAACGACAAGACGGATTGAGTGACAAGCCAGGAATCTGTCCACTTCTCGCGTGAGATAAAACGGGAAGTATTGGCTAAAACTAGATTCAAACTTAATAAGGTATGTTTAATACGAAGTCAACACTAACTTAGCATGACTCAAGCCGGGCGTCCAGTCATCCGCATAATTTAGGATGCTGGTCGCCCGAACATGATATTTCCTTACGCCAGGTTGGCGTCGAGGAACTCTTTCAGCTGACCTTTGGACAGAGCGCCCACTTTGGTTGCAGCCACTTCACCGTTCTTAAACAGCAGCAGGGTCGGGATGCCACGGATACCATACTTCGGCGCAGTGCCTGGGTTCTGGTCGATGTTCAGTTTAGCAACCGTCAATTTGCCCTGATATTCGTCAGCGATTTCATCCAGAATCGGGGCGATCATTTTGCACGGTCCGCACCACTCTGCCCAGAAATCAACGAGGATCGCCCCGTCCGCTTTGAGTACATCCGTGTCAAAACTGTCGTCAGTCAGGTGAATAATTTTATCGCTCATATATAACTCCACAGGAATAAGCCTGGCGTGTTGGTTCAGGCTGTGTCGTTCAATTGTTCGTGAGTGTCGACGTCACTAACCGTTGACGCTACTAACAATTGGGGGACGCAGCCTTCAAAACCAACTAAAGGTTGACTTTATTTCACCGGATACGCTTTCGTAAAGCAATAGTAAGCTGATATTCTACCACACTATGAGCAAAACACATTTAACAGAACAGAAGTTTTCCGACTTCGCCCTGCACCCTAAGGTGATAGAAGCCCTTGAAAATAAAGGGTTTCATAATTGCACGCCCATTCAGGCACTGGCCCTCCCGCTAACGCTGGCAGGTCGTGATGTTGCAGGGCAGGCGCAAACCGGTACCGGGAAAACGATGGCGTTTCTGACGTCGACGTTTCATTATCTTCTCTCTCATCCCGCCATTGCCGATCGCAAGGTGAACCAGCCGCGCGCGCTAATTATGGCGCCGACGCGCGAATTAGCCGTGCAGATCCACGCTGATGCGGAGCCGCTGGCGCAAACAACAGGCCTGAAGTTAGGTCTGGCTTACGGCGGTGACGGTTACGACAAACAGCTTAAAGTGCTGGAAAGCGGCGTCGATATTCTGATCGGCACCACGGGTCGTCTGATCGACTACGCGAAACAGAACCATATCAACCTTGGCGCCATTCAGGTCGTCGTGCTTGATGAAGCCGATCGCATGTACGATCTGGGCTTTATTAAAGATATCCGTTGGCTGTTCCGCCGTATGCCGCCAGTCACTCAGCGCCTGAACATGTTGTTCTCCGCCACCCTGTCTTACCGCGTACGCGAACTGGCGTTTGAGCAGATGAACAACGCCGAATACGTTGAAGTTGAGCCGGAACAAAAAACGGGTCATCGCATTAAAGAAGAGCTGTTCTACCCTTCTAATGAAGAAAAGATGCGTTTACTGCAAACGCTGATCGAAGAAGAGTGGCCAGATCGCGCCATAGTTTTCGCGAACACCAAACATCGTTGCGAAGATATCTGGGGTAGCCTTGCTGCCGACGGCCATCGCGTAGGTCTGTTGACCGGCGACGTGGCACAGAAAAAACGTCTGCGCATTCTCGAGGAGTTTACCCGTGGTGACCTCGATATTCTGGTGGCGACTGACGTTGCGGCGCGCGGTCTGCACATTCCTGCAGTGACGCACGTCTTTAACTACGACCTGCCGGATGACTGTGAAGATTACGTCCACCGTATCGGCCGTACGGGTCGTGCCGGCGCAAGCGGGCATTCCATCAGTCTGGCCTGCGAAGAGTACGCATTGAATCTACCCGCCATTGAGACCTACATTGGTCACTCTATTCCGGTGAGCAAATACAATCCGGACGCGCTGATGACCGATTTGCCTAAGCCATTGCGTCTGACGCGTTCACGCCCTGGCAACGGACCACGCCGCACTGGCGCACCTCGTAACCGTCGTCGTTCAGGTTAAGAAAATATGCTCAGCTCCACCTCGTCGCTTTATGCAGCTATCGATCTCGGATCCAATAGTTTTCATATGCTGGTTGTACGCGAGGTGGCTGGAAGCATCCAGACGCTTACCCGCATCAAGCGCAAGGTGCGTCTGGCTGCTGGGCTGAACAGTGATAATGCCCTTTCTGCAGAGGCAATGGAGCGCGGCTGGCAGTGCCTGCGTCTGTTTGCTGAACGTCTGCAGGATATTCCCCAACCGCAAATCCGCGTGGTCGCAACGGCAACATTACGCCTTGCCGTCAATGCAGGCGAGTTTATTGCCAAAGCACAAGATATCCTCGGTTGTCCCATTCAGGTCATTAGCGGTGAAGAAGAAGCCCGTCTGATTTATCAGGGTGTCGCCCATACCACTGGCGGCGCAGACCAGCGTCTGGTGGTCGATATCGGCGGTGCCAGTACTGAAATGGTCACCGGTACCGGGGCGCAAACCACCTCCCTGTTTAGTTTGTCGATGGGTTGCGTTACCTGGCTTGAGCGTTACTTTACCGATCGCAACCTGGGACAGGAAAACTTTGATGAGGCGGAAAAAGCCGCACGCGAAGTACTGCGTCCCGTTGCTGATGAGTTGCGCTATCATGGCTGGAAAGTGTGTGTGGGTGCCTCTGGCACAGTGCAAGCGCTACAAGAAATCATGATGGCGCAGGGCATGGATGAGCGGATTACGCTGGCGAAGCTCCAACAGTTAAAGCAGCGTGCCATTCATTGTGGTCGTCTGGAAGAGCTGGAAATTGAAGGATTAACGCTTGAGCGCGCATTAGTCTTCCCCAGCGGTCTCGCTATTCTTATCGCCATTTTCACCGAACTGAACATTCAGTGTATGACCCTTGCCGGCGGTGCGCTGCGTGAAGGTCTGGTCTACGGTATGCTGCATCTGGCCGTCGAACAGGATATTCGCAGCCGCACGCTGCGTAACGTTCAGCGGCGATTTATGGTTGATACCGAACAGGCAAACCGCGTCGCAAATCTCGCCGCCGCTTTCCTCGATCAGGTGGAAAATGAGTGGCATATTGAACCGATCAGCCGCGAAATATTGATCAGCGCCTGCCAGTTGCATGAGATTGGGTTAAGCGTCGATTTCAGGCAAGCGCCGCAGCATGCGGCCTACCTGGTGCGAAATCTTGATTTACCGGGTTTTACACCTGCGCAAAAGAAATTACTGGCAACGTTATTATTAAATCAGACCAACCCTGTCGATCTCTCGTCGCTCCACCAGCAAAATGCGGTGCCGCCGCGCGTGGCAGAACATCTTTGTCGTTTACTGCGTCTGGCAATTATTTTTGCCAGTCGGCGACGTGACGATCTGGTGCCTGATATTGTGTTGCAAGCGCAGAATGAAAATCTGACGTTAATTCTCCCCGAAGGCTGGTTCGCGCGTCATCCGCTGGGTAAAGAGCTTATTGATCAAGAAAGCCAGTGGCAAAGCTATGTCCACTGGCCGCTGGACGTGTTGTAAGACGCTTTTTGCCGGAGGGCTTCAGCGCTTATCCGGCCAACTATTTCGCTCTCTTTGCCGCCATCATCGCTTTCAAATTTGCCAGATGGTTCTGCCCTTTCTGCATTCGCTCTTCGGCCGTCACGACCTTACGTTCCTGCTCCCAAATGAGATCGTCCTGCGGCAGTTCCAACAGAAAACGACTCGGTTCAGGCCGTACCAGCTCACCGTACTGACGGCGTTCTTTGCACAATGTGAAGATGAGTTCTTTCTGTGCGCGCGTGATCCCAACATAGGCCAGACGGCGTTCTTCATCGATATTATCTTCATCAATACTGCTCTGATGCGGCAGGAAGCCCTCTTCCATCCCCACCATAAAGACATACGGGAATTCGAGGCCTTTTGAAGCATGCAGCGTCATCAGTTGAACCTGATCTAACTCCTCTTCACTTTCCCCACGCTCCATCATGTCGCGCAGGGTGAAACGGGTCACCACCTGGGTAAGCGTCATCGGTTCATCAATTTCACTGCCTTCCAGCATCTCCGTCATCCAGCTAAACAACTGGTTGACGTTTTTCATGCGCATCTCCGCCGCTTTTTGACTTGGCGAGGTTTCATACAGCCAGGACTCATAGTCGATGCCGTGGATGAGGTCGCGTACTGCCGCAATCGGTTCACGCTCCGCCAGGCGCTGAATTTCGCCCAGCCACTGCGTAAAGCGGGTTAGCGAATCATACCCGCGCCCGGTCAATGTCTGGCTAAGCCCCATATCAAAGCTGGCGGTAAACAGACTCTTGTTGCGGGTCATCGCCCATTCGCCCAGTTTTTGCAGCGTGGCCGAACCGATTTCGCGTTTTGGGGTGTTCACAATGCGCAAAAATGCGCTGTCATCGTCCGGATTGGTTAAAACGCGCAGGTAGGCGAGCAGATCTTTAATCTCCGGGCGGGAGAAGAACGACGTGCCGCCGGAAATTTTGTACGGGATCCGGTTCTGCATGAGGAATTTTTCAAACACCCGCGACTGGTGATTCCCGCGGTACAGGATGGCGTAATCCTTGTATTCGGTTTTATTCACAAAGTGGTGGGCGATAAGTTCGCCCGTGACGCGCTCGGCCTCATGCTCTTCATTATTCGCACTCAACACTTTAAGCTCGGCACCATAACCCAGCTCGGAAAAGAGTCGTTTTTCAAAGACGTGCGGATTGTTGGCAATGAGGATATTCGCCGCCTTCAGGATGCGCCCGGAGGAACGGTAGTTCTGCTCGAGTTTGATCACCTGCAAAGCCGGAAAATCCTGACTCAGCAGCACCAGGTTTTGCGGGCGGGCACCGCGCCAGGAGTAGATTGACTGATCGTCATCCCCTACCACCGTAAAGCGTGCGCGTTGGCCCACCAACAACTTCACCAGCTCGTACTGGCTGGTGTTGGTGTCCTGATATTCATCCACCAGCAGATAGCGAATCTTATTCTGCCAACGTTCGCGCACCTCTTCATTACGTTGCAGCAGCAGCGTGGGCAGCAGGATCAGGTCATCAAAATCCAGCACGTTACACGCCTTCATATGCGCATCGTACAGGCCATAACAGTGAGCAAAAATGCGATCCCGCTCGCCCTTCGCGCTGGCCGCCGCCTGCACAGGCGTTTTCAGATCATTTTTCCAGTTGGAGATCGTCGAGATCAGCTGTTGCAGCATCACTTTATCGTCTTCGATCAACCCTTCGGTCAGATCCTTCAACAACGCTACCTGATCGGTGTCGTCGAACAGCGAGAAGTTGGACTTCATCCCCAGCGCGGCATACTCCCGCTTGATAATGTCCAGCCCCAGCGTATGGAAAGTGGAAATCATCAGGCCGCGCGCTTCTTTGCGCCCCAGCGTCTGCCCGACACGTTCTTTCATCTCACGCGCCGCTTTGTTGGTAAAGGTTACAGCAGCAATGTGCCGTGCCTGATACCCGCAGCCGCGAATGAGGTGGGCAATCTTGTTCGTGATAACGCGTGTTTTACCAGAACCCGCCCCCGCCAGCACCAGGCAGGGTCCGGTGACGAATTCGACAGCATGTTGTTGGCCGGGGTTTAAACGCATAGGAGTATTGCTCAATCTTCGAACGGGGGGAGGATTGTAGCAGAAAGTTGCGCTGAGATTTACCCGCCGAATGGTAAAGTGTTGGCAGCACAAACACGATGAGAAAATCACCATGGCAAAGAGCGCCGCCGCCCTGCATATCCTGGTAAAAACCGAAAAACTTGCCCTTGAGATCCTCGCCAAACTGGAACGCGGCATCAGTTTTGATCATCTGGCAAAGCGCTATTCGCGCTGCCCGTCTGGTCGCAACGGTGGCGATTTGGGCGAATTTAAGCAGGGTATGATGGTGGGGCCGTTTGATGCTGCGGTCTTCAGTTGCCCGTTGTTGAAACCCTATGGGCCGGTGAAAACCAAATTTGGCTATCACATCATCAAGGTGTTATATCGCCGATAACGCATGCTAAAATCGCCAGCCTTATTGACCCCTTTTGAAGGCGCATATCATGGCAAAAACAGCAGCAGCACTGCATATCCTTGTTAAAGAAGAGAAACTGGCTCTGGATCTTCTGGAACAAATTAAAAACGGCGCAGACTTCGAGAAGCTGGCGAAGAAACACTCTACCTGCCCGTCAGGCAAAAAAGGCGGTCACTTGGGTGAATTCCGTCAGGGTCAAATGGTTCCGGCGTTCGATAAAGTGGTTTTCTCCTGCCCAGTGCTGGAGCCAACCGGCCCGCTGCACACCCAGTTCGGTTACCACATCATTAAGGTGCTGTACCGTAACTAAGTAGCAAAAAGCCCGGTGAGCAAATTCACCGGGCTTTTATTGCCAGATGGCGCTACGCTTATCCGGCCTACGAAACGGTCATTTTTTTGTAGGCCGGATAAGGCGTTTACGTCGCCATCCGGCAATTCGTGCTATGCCTTATCCCGCAACAGCAATACGTTTCATATCCGTCATATAGCCACGCAGTTTCTGACCCACTTTCTCAATCGCATGACCGCGAATCGCTTCATTCACATCACGCAACTGCGCGTTATCAACTGCGCCTTCGGCAATGGCTTTACCCAGGTCGCCCGGCTGAATCTCAGTCATGAATGATTTCAGCAGTGGTACGCAAGCGTATGAGAACAGGTAGTTGCCGTATTCAGCGGTATCAGAGATAACCACGTTCATTTCATACAGACGCTTACGGGCGATGGTGTTCGCGATCAGCGGCAGTTCGTGCAGGGATTCGTAGTAAGCCGACTCTTCGATGATGCCGGAATCCACCATGGTTTCGAATGCCAGCTCAACGCCCGCTTTCACCATCGCGATCATCAGCACACCTTTATCGAAGTACTCCTGCTCGCCGATTTTGCCTTCAAACTGCGGCGCGGTTTCAAACGCGGTTTTGCCAGTCTCTTCACGCCAGGTCAGCAGTTTCTTATCATCGTTAGCCCAGTCAGCCATCATGCCGGAGGAGAATTCGCCGGAGATGATGTCGTCCATGTGCTTCTGGAACAGCGGCGCCATGATCTCTTTCAGTTGTTCAGAGAGCGCATAAGCACGCAGTTTCGCCGGGTTAGACAGACGATCCATCATCAGGGTAATGCCGCCCTGTTTCAGGGCTTCGGTGATGGTTTCCCAACCAAACTGAATCAGTTTTTCGGCATAGGCCGGATCGGTGCCTTCTTCCACCAGCTTGTCGAAGCACAGCAGAGAACCCGCCTGCAACATACCGCACAGAATGGTCTGCTCACCCATCAGGTCAGATTTCACTTCTGCCACGAAGGACGATTCCAGCACGCCCGCACGGTGACCACCGGTGGCCGCAGCCCAGGCTTTGGCAATCGCCATACCTTCGCCTTTCGGATCGTTTTCCGGGTGAACGGCGATAAGCGTCGGTACACCGAAACCACGCTTGTACTCTTCACGTACTTCGGTACCCGGGCACTTCGGCGCGACCATAACAACGGTGATGTCTTTACGGATCTGCTCACCGACTTCGACGATGTTGAAACCGTGAGAGTAACCCAGCGCCGCGCCGTCTTTCATCAGCGGCTGTACGGAACGCACCACGTCGGAGTGCTGTTTGTCCGGCGTCAGGTTAACGACCAGATCCGCCTGCGGGATCAGCTCTTCGTAAGTACCGCATTTAAAGCCGTTTTCGGTCGCTTTGCGCCAGGAGGCGCGTTTCTCAGCAATCGCCTCTTTACGCAGCGCGTAGGAGATATCCAGGCCGGAATCACGCATGTTCAGACCCTGGTTCAAACCCTGAGCACCGCAGCCAACGATGACCACTTTTTTACCCTGAAGGTAGCTCGCGCCATCGGCGAATTCGTCGCGACCCATAAAGCGACATTTGCCCAACTGTGCCAGCTGCTGGCGCAGGTTCAGTGTGTTGAAGTAGTTAGCCATGGTGAACTCCGTGATGTTGTGTTGTCGTGCTTTATTGTTCGGTTCGCGTATTGCGAGAATGGAACCACATTACAACAGGAAATTTATTGCGGAAATTGATATATTCACAACGTCACGTTGCAATTTCTGCAACGTAAAAGCGTGGAGTGCGATCTGTGGATTTACGCGATCTGAAAACCTTTCTGCATCTGGCGGAGAGCCGCCATTTTGGCCGCAGCGCACGGGCGATGCACGTCAGCCCTTCCACGCTTTCCCGGCAGATTCAGCGCCTGGAGGAAGATCTCGGCCAACCGCTGTTTGTGCGCGATAACCGCACCGTAACGCTGACCGAAGCAGGTGAGGAGTTACGCGTTTTTGCCCAGCAAACGTTGCTGCAGTATCAGCAACTGCGCCACACCATCGACCAGCAAGGGCCGTCGCTTTCTGGCGAGCTGCATATCTTCTGCTCGGTGACCGCCGCCTACAGCCATCTGCCGCCGATTCTCGATCGCTTCCGCGCGGAACATCCGTCCGTCGAAATTAAGCTCACGACCGGTGATGCCGCCGATGCGATGGAAAAAGTGGTAACAGGCGAAGCGGATCTGGCAATTGCCGGGAAACCGGAAACGCTGCCCGGTGCAGTCGCCTTTTCGATGCTGGAGAATCTGGCGGTGGTGTTGATCGCCCCCGCATTGCCCTGCCCGGTGCGTAATCAAGTCTCGGTGGATATCCCGGACTGGTCGACAATTCCATTCATCATGGCCGACCAGGGGCCGGTACGCCGCCGTATTGAGCTGTGGTTCCGGCGCAACAAGATCAGCAATCCGTTGATTTACGCCACGGTGGGAGGCCATGAAGCGATGGTCTCAATGGTCGCACTCGGCTGCGGTGTGGCGCTGCTGCCGGAAGTGGTGCTGGAAAACAGCCCTGAACCGGTGCGCAATCGCGTGATGATTCTGGAGCGCAGCGATGAAAAAACGCCGTTCGAACTTGGCGTCTGCGCACAAAAAAAGCGGCTGCATGAGCCGCTGATTGATGCGTTCTGGGCGATTTTGCCGAACCATTAACCCCATCGGATGGGATTTTGCCGGATGGCGGCGCAAGCGCCTTATCCAGCCTACGACCACATTGTAGGCCTGATAAGCGCAGTGCCATCGGGCGGGGTTTTGCCGGATGGCGGCGCAAGCGCCTTATCCAGCCTACGACCACATTGTAGGCCTGATAAGCGCAGCGCCATCGGGCGGGGTTTTGCCGGATGGCGGCGCAAGCGCCTTATCCAGCCTACGACAACATTGTAGGCCTGATAAGCGCAGCGCCATCGGGCGGGAATTTGCCGGATGGCGGCGCAAGCGCCTTATCCAGCCTACGACCACATTGTAGGCCTGATAAGCGTAGCGCCATCGGGCGGGGTTTTGCCGGATGGCGGCGCAAGCGCCTTATCCAGCCTACGACCCATTGTAGGCCTGATAAGCGCAGCGCCATCAGGCAATCTCTAACACTAACCCGCTAAAAAGAACCTGAATGCCGGGTTTTGCGTCTCATCGTGGCAGTCGTAGCCCAGCTCATTGAGGCGGGTTTCAAAATCAGGTTCATGCTCGCCCAACTCGAACGCCGCCAGTACGCGCCCGTAGTCAGTACCGTGGCTACGATAGTGAAACAAAGAGATGTTCCAGTGTGTGCCCAGCGTGTTGAGAAAGCGCAGCAACGCCCCCGGTGATTCCGGAAATTCGAAACTGTAGAGGCGTTCCTTGAGCGGTTTCGATGGGCGTCCGCCAACCATATAGCGCACGTGCAGTTTCGCCATTTCATCGTCGGAGAGATCCACCACGCTGTAACCGCCGTCATTGAGCAGTTGCAGAATCTCTTTACGCTCTTCCAGACCGCGGCTCAGACGCACCCCCACGAAAATGCAGGCATCTTTAGCATCGGCAAAGCGGTAGTTAAACTCAGTGACCGAACGCCCGCCAAGCAACTGGCAGAACTTCAGGAAACTGCCCTTTTCTTCCGGGATGGTGACTGCCAGCAGGGCTTCGCGCTGTTCGCCCAGTTCGCAGCGTTCGGAAACGTAGCGCAGACCGTGGAAGTTAACGTTAGCCCCGGAAAGCACATGCGCCAGTCGCTCGCCACGGATATTGTGCTGAGCGATGTACTTTTTCATCCCCGCCAGCGCCAGCGCACCTGACGGTTCCGCCACCGCACGCACATCTTCGAACAGATCTTTCATCGCCGCACAGATAGCGTCGCTGTCGACCGTGATGATGTCGTCGAGATACTCCTGGCACAGACGGAAGGTTTCATCGCCGATGCGTTTAACCGCCACGCCTTCAGCAAACAAACCTACGCGTGGCAGGTCGACCGGATGACCCGCTTCCAGCGCCGCTTTCAGGCAGGCAGAGTCTTCCGCTTCTACGGCAATCACTTTAATTTGCGGCATCAGTTGCTTGATAAGCACCGCCACACCCGCCGCCAGTCCGCCACCGCCGACCGGCACAAACACGCGGTCAAGGTGAGCATCTTGTTGCAGCAGTTCCAGCGCCAGCGTGCCCTGGCCTGCAATCACCATCGGATGATCGAACGGCGGCACCCAGGTAAAGCCCTGCTGCTGCGACAGCTCAATCGCTTTGGCTTTCGCTTCATCAAAATTGGCGCCGTGCAGCAATACTTCGCCACCGAAACCGCGTACGGCATCGACTTTGATGTCTGCGGTGGCGGTTGGCATGACAATCAGCGCCTTTACACCTAAACGTGCAGAGGAGAACGCCACGCCTTGCGCATGATTACCTGCGGATGCGGTGATCACACCCTGCGCTTTTTGTTCTTCCGTCAGCCCCGCCATCATGGCGTAAGCCCCACGCAGCTTGAAGCTGTGCACCGGCTGGCGGTCTTCGCGTTTCACCAAAATAACGTTATCGAGGCGCGACGATAGTTTTTCCATTTTTTGCAGCGGCGTGACCTGCGCTGCTTCGTAGACCGGTGCGCGTAGCACCGCTCTGAGATATTCGGCACCCTCAGGGGTGCCAGACAGGGGTTGCGAGTCAGCCATCATTAACCCCCCAGCTTCGATTTATCGCGCACCGCACCTTTGTCGGCACTGGTCGCCAGGCTAGCGTAGGCACGCAGGGCAAAGGAGACCTGACGTTCACGGTTTTTCGGCGTCCAGGCTTTATCGCCACGGGCTTCCTGCGCCTCACGACGCGCCGCGATTTCCTGCTCGCTCAGTTGCAGTTGGATGCCACGATTCGGGATATCAATTTCGATCAAATCGCCATCTTCGATGATCGCAATATTGCCGCCGCTCGCCGCTTCCGGGGAAACGTGGCCGATAGAAAGACCGGAAGTACCACCGGAGAAACGACCGTCAGTCACCAACGCACAGGCTTTGCCGAGGCCCATCGATTTCAGGAATGTGGTGGGATAAAGCATCTCCTGCATCCCCGGGCCGCCTTTCGGACCTTCGTAGCGGATGACAACCACATCGCCAGCGACCACTTTGCCACCGAGGATAGCGTCTACTGCATCGTCCTGGCTTTCGTAGACTTTGGCCGGGCCGGTGAATTTGAGGATGCTGTCGTCGACGCCTGCGGTTTTGACGATGCAGCCGTTTTCCGCGAAGTTGCCGTAAAGCACGGCCAGGCCGCCGTCTTTGCTGTAAGCGTGCTCCAGCGAGCGGATACAGCCATTCGCGCGATCATCATCCAGCGTATCCCAGCGGCAATCCTGAGAGAATGCCTGGGTGGTGCGGATACCCGCAGGCCCTGCGCGGAACATGGTTTTCACCGCGTCGTCCTGGGTCACGACAACGTCGTATTGCTCCAGGGTTTGCGGCAGTGTCAGACCGAGCACGTTTTTCACGTCGCGGTTAAGCAGTTTAGCTCTGTCCAGTTCGCCCAGAATCCCCAGTACGCCGCCCGCGCGGTGTACGTCTTCCATATGGTATTTCTGCGTACTCGGCGCGACTTTACACAGCTGAGGGACTTTGCGGGAGAGTTTGTCGATATCACTCATGGTGAAGTCGATTTCCGCTTCCTGCGCCGCCGCCAGCAGGTGAAGAACGGTGTTGGTAGAGCCGCCCATGGCGATGTCCAGCGTCATGGCATTTTCGAACGCTGCTTTATTGGCAATGTTGCGCGGCAGCGCGCTCTCGTCGTCTTGCTCGTAATAACGTTTGGTCAGTTCAACAATGCGCGTACCGGCATTGAGGAACAACTGTTTACGGTCGGCGTGGGTCGCCAGCAGCGAGCCGTTACCCGGCTGCGACAGGCCCAGCGCTTCGGTCAGGCAGTTCATTGAGTTGGCGGTGAACATCCCGGAGCAAGAGCCGCAGGTCGGGCACGCGGAGCGTTCAACCTGATCGCTTTGTTCGTCGGACACTTTTGGGTCAGCGCCCTGGATCATCGCATCGACCAGATCGAGTTTGATGATTTGATCGGAGAGTTTGGTTTTACCGGCTTCCATCGGGCCGCCGGAAACAAAGATCACCGGAATGTTCAGGCGCAGGGAGGCCATCAGCATCCCCGGGGTGATTTTGTCGCAGTTGGAGATGCAGACCATCGCGTCAGCGCAGTGGGCGTTGACCATATACTCAACAGAGTCGGCGATCAGCTCGCGAGACGGCAGTGAATAAAGCATGCCCCCGTGGCCCATGGCGATACCGTCATCCACCGCAATCGTGTTGAACTCTTTGGCAACACCGCCTGCCGCTTCAATCTGTTCAGCAACCAGTTTGCCAAGATCGCGCAGGTGCACATGGCCCGGCACAAACTGGGTAAACGAGTTTACAACCGCAATAATCGGCTTGCCGAAATCGGCGTCGGTCATCCCGGTTGCGCGCCACAGTGCGCGGGCACCCGCCATATTACGGCCATGGGTGGTGGTAGCGGAACGATACTTAGGCATGCTCTATTTACTCCCGTCTGACTATTTAGCGGGACGGTGCGTGCCGTCCCAAAATTATGCTTATGAATTAACTTGATCCAACCAGCCCCATTTATCTTCCGTTTCACCGGTGAAGAGGCCAAAGAATGCTTGCTGGATGCGTTTGGTGACCGGGCCACAGCGACCTTCACCGACCTGGATGCCGTCTACGCTGCGCACAGGGGTGATTTCTGCTGCGGTTCCGGACATGAACACTTCATCCGCCAGATACAGAGATTCACGGGACAGCACTTGCTCACGCACTTCGATATCCAGCTCTTTTGCCAGCTTGATGATCGCATCACGCGTAATGCCCGGCAGCGCGGACGAGGTGAACGGCGGGGTGAACAGAATGCCATCTTTCACTTCAAACAGGTTCTCGCCTGCACCTTCAGAAATGTAGCCGTTCACATCCAGCGCAATCCCTTCCTGATAACCGTGGCGACGCGCTTCGCTACCCACCAGCAGAGAAGAAAGATAGTTACCGCCCGCTTTTGCGGCGGTCGGAATGGTGTTTGGCGCAACGCGGTTCCAGGAAGAAACCATCGCATCGATCCCCTGCTCCAGCGCTTCAGCGCCCAGATAGGCGCCCCACGGGAACGCGGCGATGATCACATCAGTGGTGTATCCTGCTGGCGGGTTAACGCCCATCCCCACATCGCCCACAAAGACCAGCGGGCGGATATACGCGCTGGTCAGATTGTTTTTGCGGATAACGGCGCGGCAGGCTTCCATTAACTCATCAACGCTCTGAGTCACCGGGAAACGATAAATTTTTGCTGAGTCGCGAAGGCGCTGCATATGTTCACGATGGCGGAATACCACGGGGCCTTTGTGAGAGTCGTAGCAACGGATCCCTTCAAACACTGACGTACCGTAGTGCAACGCGTGGGACATTACGTGAACTTTCGCATCTTCCCAACGAATCATCTCGCCATTGGACCAAATGTAATCAGCTTTTTTCGTCGTCATTTTTCTTCCTTTTGCGCTCAGGCGCGGATCTGTTGTGATGTGGTTGTGCTCTGGCAAATGGCAACATGTGCAACGTCTACCAGTTTACTTAACTGACTAAACAGTAAGTCGACCGACCGGGGGCTGGCAACGGTCAATTCGATATTTATATTCTGCGCATCGCTGGCTGTTTCCATATTCATAGCGCACACCTGAAAACCGCGATGACGTACCACACGTAAAACACGCTCTAACGTTTCCGGGCTGAAACGCGCCGCCACATTAACCTGATGTTGCATCATGATAATTTCTCCAGCATTTCTGAGTTACTGGCACCGGGCGGCACCAGGGGCCAGACATTCTCAAGCTCGTCGATTGAGACATGAAGCAGGTAAGGCCCCTCGCTGTTCAGCATGGTGTCGAGTGCCGCTTCAACCTGGTCTTTACGGGTGATGTGTTGGCCAGGAATGCCGAAGGCGCTGGCTAACATGAGGAAATCGGGATTATCGGTAAGGGTGGTTTCGCTATAGCGTTCCTGAAAAAACAGTTGCTGCCATTGTCGTACCATCCCTAAACGCTGATTATCGAGTAAGACGATTTTCAACGGTAACTGCTTGCGTTTTACGGTGCCCAGTTCCTGCACATTCATCATGAAGGAACCGTCACCGGAGATACAGATAACGGTGTCATCCGGTCGCGCCACTTGTGCGCCCACCGCCGCTGGCAGGCCGAAACCCATCGTTCCCAGGCCGCTGGAGGTGATAAAGTTTTCCGGGCGGGTATAGGTCATATGCTGCGCCGACCACATCTGATGTTGACCCACATCCGTCGTCACGACGCTGTCTGCCGGTTTACGATCTGACAACTGCTTCAACAACAGCGGGGCATAGATTGCGTCACCAGGGTGATCATAGCGCCAGCTATGCTCGGTGCGCAGTTGAGCGCAATGCTGACGCCAGTCCTCAATATTCAACGACTGCTGCAGAGCTGGCAGCAGGGTATTCAGATCGCCCTGAAGGGCGACGTGCGCCTGACGCAGCTTGTTCATTTCTGCGGGGTCGATATCCATGTGAATCACGCAGGCATTGGGCGCGAAGGTATTCAGCTTGCCGGTCACCCGGTCATCAAAACGCGCACCGACAGCCACCAGCAGATCGCATTCCTGCACCGCAAAGTTTGCCGCTTTCGTGCCATGCATCCCCAGCATGCCAAGATAATACGGATAGTCTGCATCGACAGCGCCAAGCCCTTTCAACGTGCAGGTGACTGGCATACGGGTCGCATCGAGAAATTCACGCAACGCGGGTACCGCCTGCGCCATCCCCACTCCGCCCCCGACGTACAGCATCGGCTTTTGCGCTTGCGCTATCATTCGACACGCCTGTTCAACATCAGCGTGCGGAAACGTAACATCATTTTTCACAGTGGAAAAATAGGGCTCAAGAGAACCGTTGGCCAGTTGGATATCTTTAGGGATATCAACCAGAACGGGGCCTGGCCGTCCAGAATTCGCGATCCTGAAGGCGTCGGACATGATACGGGGCAACTCTTCCAGCGACGGCACCAGGAAGCTGTGTTTGGTGCAGGCCAGGGACAGCCCTAACACGTCCACTTCCTGAAAAGCATCGGTGCCAATGAAAGGCGCAGAAACCTGGCCAGTAATGGCGACAACGGGAACGGAATCTAACAGCGCATCCGCAAGACCGGTGATCAGATTGGTCGCTCCTGGTCCGGAGGTTGCGATACAGACGCCGGTTTTACCGGTCGAACGCGCATACCCGATAGCTGCCATAACAGCCCCCTGCTCGTGTCGGCACAACAGGTGTTCCACGCCGCCGTCATACAACGCATCGTAAACCGGCATAATTGCGCCACCGGGATAACCAAAAACGGTTTTAACACCCTGTGCTCGCAAAGCATGTACTACCCATTGCGCCCCATTCATAGTTACTTCCCCGCCATAAATTTGGAGAAACAGAATTTTATGCTGTTATTCATTTTCTGCTCCTCGGTTATGTTTTTAAGGTCAAAAAAAACCCCCGGACCTTTCGGTGCGGGGGTCTTAGTTCGTTAAGGCTTGATTCTTAAGCCTTTCCTCGTCCAAGTGCAGCCCCGCACGGTGGGATAATAATCACCACCACGCTAATCACGACCAGGCTAATCACTCGTAGAAGGGCTGTCATTTTCGTATATTCTTGCATCTTGTTCGAAGGAATGCCTAAAGAGTTACCATAGATTTCACAAATAGCACAAGATATTTTTATTCTCTTTTTTCTGACACAGCTAACGGTTTAGCAAAAACATATTGTTTTGTATAAGAAAAATAAAAAGTGAAAATATTTCATATTCTTTCCCACTGAACAGCCATTTTCCCCTGAAATCTCGCGTATGTTCCCTTTTGCGAACGGTATTCCGAACATCAGCCTGCCTTTGCAAAGTTGCACAAAATCTCATGAATCAGTCGCTAAAAAACGCTATTTAGCAAAATATTGTCGTCATTAACTTCGACATAATGGCTGTATCAGGAGGAGTTATGTCACTTTCAATTGTTCACACTCGCGCCGCCCTTGGCGTTAATGCCCCCCCTATCACTATCGAAGTCCATATCAGCAATGGTCTTCCCGGTTTAACCATGGTGGGATTACCGGAAACCACCGTAAAAGAGGCCCGGGATCGGGTGCGCAGCGCCATTATCAATAGTGGGTATGAATTTCCGGCGAAGAAAATCACGATAAACCTCGCCCCGGCCGATCTCCCCAAAGAAGGAGGGAGATATGATTTACCGATTGCTGTCGCGCTTCTGACCGCATCAGAACAGCTTGCAACGCATAAACTTAGCGAATATGAATTGGTAGGTGAATTGGCGCTTACAGGGGCGTTACGTGGCGTTCCGGGAGCGATTTCGAGCGCAACAGAAGCGATTCGTGCTGGCAGAAGGATTATTGTCGCCAGTGAAAATGCCGCTGAAGTTGGCTTAATCAGTGGCGAGGGGTGCCTGATAGCCGATCATTTACAATCTGTATGCGCATTTCTGGAGGGTAAGCATGACCTTGAAAGGCCTGTAACAGAAGATTTGACTTCCGGTGCATCGTCGGATGACCTCAGTGATGTCATCGGCCAGGAACAAGGTAAGCGAGGACTGGAAATTACTGCAGTAGGTGGCCATAACTTGCTGCTGATAGGCCCCCCAGGAACAGGAAAAACCATGCTTGCCAGCCGCTTAAATGGGCTGCTTCCGCCGCTCAGCAACGAAGAAGCACTGGAAAGCGCAGCGATTCTCAGTCTGGTCAATTCTGACACCGTGCAAAAGCACTGGAAGCAGCGCCCGTTTCGCTCACCTCACCACAGTGCATCATTAGCCGCCATGGTCGGTGGTGGCTCAATACCCGCCCCAGGAGAAATCTCGCTGGCACACAATGGCATTCTGTTTCTCGATGAACTGCCTGAATTTGAGCGACGTACGCTGGACGCGCTGCGGGAACCTATTGAGTCCGGGAAAATTCATCTTTCCCGCACGCGAGCGAAAATTACCTATCCAGCGCGTTTTCAGTTGATTGCTGCCATGAATCCTAGTCCCACAGGTCACTATCAGGGAAACCATAATCGCTGTTCGCCTGAGCAGACACTGCGCTATCTCAACCGTCTATCCGGCCCTTTTCTCGATCGCTTTGATCTTTCTCTTGAGATCCCACTCCCGCCACCTGGCATTCTCAGCCAGTCGATAGCCAAAGGAGAGGATAGTTTTACGGTTAAACAACGTGTTATCGCGGCCCAGGAACGTCAGTACAAACGACAGGGGAAATTAAACGCGCAAATGAATACTCAGGAAATTCGGAAGTACTGCCATTTGCTCAGTGATGATGCACACTGGCTTGAGGAAACGCTGATGCAGTTGGGGTTATCTGTACGCGCCTGGCAACGATTGCTGAAAGTGGCACGTACCATTGCCGATATAGAGCACTCAGACAGTATTAAACGACAGCACTTACAAGAAGCTGTCGGCTACCGGGCGATAGACAGACTGCTCATTCACCTGCAGAAATTGCTGGCATAAAAAAAGGGCAAAATGCCCTTTTTTATTAATCGTCAGATTCGGTGTAATCTTCAGCACCTTCCATCTGCGGCTTACCACCAGACAGCGTGTGGAAACGCTTGGGACGCTTGATACGCGTCATGTATTTAGACCAAACGCGTTCAGCCTCTGTAACAGGTTCACGTTCGCCACGACATACCGCGACAAACAGTTTTTCTTCTTCTGTGACTGGCTCTCGTTTACCCAGATCCAGCTCATTAAAGGCATAACCATGACGTTCAAGCAGTTGTGCCTCTTTGATGGTGAAATCACCATGACGAGAGAATCCACGAGGATAATACTTATTGTCGAAATATCGATTAGTCGTCGTAAAGCTTTCCGCCATCCTGCACGCTCCTAATTCTTTGGCCGAGCTATTTATGGCGCGGAGTATTAGTTACGCTTGACAGAGTGTAAAACAAAAGATTTAAATCATAACGACAAATAATTTTGTGGAGCGCATTGTGGATACGGAATTGTTGAAAACTTTCCTGGAAGTGAGTCGGACACGCCACTTTGGTCGTGCAGCTGAAGCACTCTATCTGACTCAATCAGCAGTAAGTTTTCGTATTAGACAACTGGAAAATCAGCTTGGTGTGAACCTGTTCACTCGCCACAGAAACAATATCCGTTTAACTGCGGCCGGAGAGAAGCTTCTGCCTTATGCAGAAACACTGATGAACACGTGGCAGGCCGCACGCAAAGAGGTCGCACATACGTCACGGCATAATGAATTTTCTATCGGTGCCAGTGCCTCTCTTTGGGAGTGCATGCTAAATGACTGGCTGGGGCGTTTGTACCAGTCTCAGGACCCGCAAACCAGTCTACAATTTGAGGCCAGAATCGCTCAGAGACAGTCGTTAGTTAAGCAACTCCATGAGCGACAACTGGATCTGCTGATTACCACTGAAGCGCCCAAAATGGACGAATTTAGTAGCCAGCTTCTTGGCCACTTCACACTAGCGCTTTACTGCACCGCGCCATCACGAACAAAAGACGAGTTGAATTACTTGCGTCTTGAATGGGGCCCAGACTTTCAACAACATGAAACCGGATTGATTGCGAGTGATGAAGTCCCCGTACTCACAACCAGTTCAGCAGAACTCGCACGGCAGCAACTTTCTCCCCTCAACGGTTGCAGTTGGCTACCGGTGACCTGGGCCAAAGAGAAAGGTGGACTCCACACGGTTACCGATAGCTCAACGCTTTCACGACCGTTATATGCAATATGGTTACAAAATAGCGATAAAAATGCGTTAATTCGCGATCTTCTAAAAACAAACGTACTGGAAGATTAAGGTCGTTGGATCTGGCAAGGATGCCGGGTGAAATACAATGACAGGTAATGTGGACACTACGTCCAGGCAAATTTCAGGCAAAAAAAATCCTTAGCAAAAATGCTAAGGATTATTTCTGGCAGGGGCGGAGAGACTCGAACTCGCGACACCCGGTTTTGGAGACCGGTGCTCTACCAACTGAGCTACGCCCCTAAATTTTCTTATCATTAAGCCTGCTAAAATAGCAGGCCTAATTTTCTAATAAGTGGCGGAACGGACGGGACTCGAACCCGCGACCCCCTGCGTGACAGGCAGGTATTCTAACCAACTGAACTACCGCTCCACCGAATTTTTCTACAACTACCGGAAACTCCGGTTACTGCTTAATTTGATGCCTGGCAGTTCCCTACTCTCGCATGGGGAGACCCCACACTACCATCGGCGCTACGGCGTTTCACTTCTGAGTTCGGCATGGGGTCAGGTGGGACCACCGCGCTACAGCCGCCAGGCAAATTCTGTTATTAACTCGCTTCTCTGCGCGTTAATTTAATCTGTATCAAGCTGATATTGATGTCTTTCTTTCACCAAAACACCTTTGGCGTTGTAAGGTTAAGCCTCACGGTTCATTAGTATCGGTTAGCTCAATGTATCGCTACACTTACACACCCGACCTATCAACGTCGTAGTCTTCAACGTTCCTTCAGGAGACTTATTGTCTCAGGGAGAACTCATCTCGGGGCAAGTTTCGTGCTTAGATGCTTTCAGCACTTATCTCTTCCGCATTTAGCTACCGGGCAATGCCATTGGCATGACAACCCGAACACCAGTGATGCGTCCACTCCGGTCCTCTCGTACTAGGAGCAGCCCCCCTCAATTCTCCAGCGCCCACGGCAGATAGGGACCGAACTGTCTCACGACGTTCTAAACCCAGCTCGCGTACCACTTTAAATGGCGAACAGCCATACCCTTGGGACCTACTTCAGCCCCAGGATGTGATGAGCCGACATCGAGGTGCCAAACACCGCCGTCGATATGAACTCTTGGGCGGTATCAGCCTGTTATCCCCGGAGTACCTTTTATCCGTTGAGCGATGGCCCTTCCATTCAGAACCACCGGATCACTAAGACCTGCTTTCGCACCTGCTCGAGCCGTCACTCTCGCAGTCAAGCTAGCTTATGCCTTTGCACTAACCTCCTGATGTCCGACCAGGATTAGCTAACCTTCGTGCTCCTCCGTTACTCTTTAGGAGGAGACCGCCCCAGTCAAACTACCCACCAGACACTGTCCGCAACCCGGATCACGGGTCTACGTTAGAACACCAGCCATTAAAGGGTGGTATTTCAAGGTTGGCTCCATGCAGACTGGCGTCCACACTTCAAAGCCTCCCACCTATCCTACACATCAAGGACCAGTGTTCAGTGTCAAGCTATAGTAAAGGTTCACGGGGTCTTTCCGTCTTGCCGCGGGTACACTGCATCTTCACAGCGAGTTCAATTTCACTGAGTCTCGGGTGGAGACAGCCTGGCCATCATTACGCCATTCGTGCAGGTCGGAACTTACCCGACAAGGAATTTCGCTACCTTAGGACCGTTATAGTTACGGCCGCCGTTTACCGGGGCTTCGATCAAGAGCTTCTCCCTAAGGATAACCCCATCAATTAACCTTCCGGCACCGGGCAGGCGTCACACCGTATACGTCCACTTTCGTGTTTGCACAGTGCTGTGTTTTTAATAAACAGTTGCAGCCAGCTGGTATCTTCGACTGATTTCAGCTCCACGAGCAAGTCGCTTCACCTACATATCAGCGTGCCTTCTCCCGAAGTTACGGCACCATTTTGCCTAGTTCCTTCACCCGAGTTCTCTCAAGCGCCTTGGTATTCTCTACCTGACCACCTGTGTCGGTTTGGGGTACGATTTTGTGTTACCTGATGCTTAGAGGCTTTTCCTGGAAGCAGGGCATTTGTTACTTCAGCACCGTAGTGCCTCGTCATCACACCTCAGCGTTAATAAGCGTCCGGATTTACCTAAACGCTCCGCCTACATGCTTAAACCGGGACAACCGTCGCCCGGCCAACATAGCCTTCTCCGTCCCCCCTTCGCAGTAACACCAAGTACAGGAATATTAACCTGTTTCCCATCGACTACGCCTTTCGGCCTCGCCTTAGGGGTCGACTCACCCTGCCCCGATTAACGTTGGACAGGAACCCTTGGTCTTCCGGCGTGCGGGCTTTTCACCCGCATTATCGTTACTTATGTCAGCATTCGCACTTCTGATACCTCCAGCAACCCTCACAGGCCACCTTCAACGGCTTACAGAACGCTCCCCTACCCAACAACACATAGTGTCGCTGCCGCAGCTTCGGTGCACAGTTTAGCCCCGTTACATCTTCCGCGCAGGCCGACTCGACCAGTGAGCTATTACGCTTTCTTTAAATGATGGCTGCTTCTAAGCCAACATCCTGGCTGTCTGTGCCTTCCCACATCGTTTCCCACTTAACTGTGACTTTGGGACCTTAGCTGGCGGTCTGGGTTGTTTCCCTCTTCACGACGGACGTTAGCACCCGCCGTGTGTCTCCCGTGATAACATTCTTCGGTATTCGCAGTTTGCATCGGGTTGGTAAGTCGGGATGACCCCCTAGCCGAAACAGTGCTCTACCCCCGAAGATGAGTTCACGAGGCGCTACCTAAATAGCTTTCGGGGAGAACCAGCTATCTCCCGGTTTGATTGGCCTTTCACCCCCAGCCACAAGTCATCCGCTAATTTTTCAACATTAGTCGGTTCGGTCCTCCAGTTAGTGTTACCCAACCTTCAACCTGCCCATGGCTAGATCACCGGGTTTCGGGTCTATACCCTGCAACTTAACGCCCAGTTAAGACTCGGTTTCCCTTCGGCTCCCCTATTCGGTTAACCTTGCTACAGAATATAAGTCGCTGACCCATTATACAAAAGGTACGCAGTCACCCCATTAAAGAGGCTCCCACTGCTTGTACGTACACGGTTTCAGGTTCTTTTTCACTCCCCTCGCCGGGGTTCTTTTCGCCTTTCCCTCACGGTACTGGTTCACTATCGGTCAGTCAGGAGTATTTAGCCTTGGAGGATGGTCCCCCCATATTCAGACAGGATACCACGTGTCCCGCCCTACTCTTCGAGTTCACAACACATGCGATTTTGTGTACGGGGCTATCACCCTGTATCGCCGGACTTTCCAGACCGTTCCACTACCACACATGCTGATTCAGACTCTGGGCTGCTCCCCGTTCGCTCGCCGCTACTGGGGGAATCTCGGTTGATTTCTTTTCCTCGGGGTACTTAGATGTTTCAGTTCCCCCGGTTCGCTTCATTACGCTATGTATTCACGTAATGATAGTGTGACGAATCACACTGGGTTTCCCCATTCGGAAATCGCCGGTTATAACGGTTCATATCACCTTACCGACGCTTATCGCAGATTAGCACGTCCTTCATCGCCTCTGACTGCCAGGGCATCCACCGTGTACGCTTAGTCGCTTAACCTCACAACCCGAAGGTGTTTCGTAAAACACATCGTGTTGCGAAAATTTGAGAGACTCGAACACACCGCTTGCCTGTTCTTATTACGGAGAACAGACACAGTGTGTCGTTTCAATTTTCAGCTTGATCCAGATTTTTAAAGAGCAAATATCTCAAACATGACTCGTAAGTCAGTTTTGAGATATTACGGCAGGTGACTTTCACTCACGAACCAGCAAGTGGCGTCCCCTAGGGGATTCGAACCCCTGTTACCGCCGTGAAAGGGCGGTGTCCTGGGCCTCTAGACGAAGGGGACACTGAAGTCTCAATCGCAAGACGCCTTGCTATTTACTTTTCATCAGACAATCTGTGTGAGCACTACAAAGGCAGGTTCTTTAAGGTAAGGAGGTGATCCAACCGCAGGTTCCCCTACGGTTACCTTGTTACGACTTCACCCCAGTCATGAATCACAAAGTGGTAAGCGCCCTCCCGAAGGTTAAGCTACCTACTTCTTTTGCAACCCACTCCCATGGTGTGACGGGCGGTGTGTACAAGGCCCGGGAACGTATTCACCGTGGCATTCTGATCCACGATTACTAGCGATTCCGACTTCACGGAGTCGAGTTGCAGACTCCGATCCGGACTACGACATACTTTATGAGGTCCGCTTGCTCTCGCGAGGTCGCTTCTCTTTGTATATGCCATTGTAGCACGTGTGTAGCCCTACTCGTAAGGGCCATGATGACTTGACGTCATCCCCACCTTCCTCCAGTTTATCACTGGCAGTCTCCTTTGAGTTCCCGGCCGAACCGCTGGCAACAAAGGATAAGGGTTGCGCTCGTTGCGGGACTTAACCCAACATTTCACAACACGAGCTGACGACAGCCATGCAGCACCTGTCTCACGGTTCCCGAAGGCACTAAAGCATCTCTGCTAAATTCCGTGGATGTCAAGAGTAGGTAAGGTTCTTCGCGTTGCATCGAATTAAACCACATGCTCCACCGCTTGTGCGGGCCCCCGTCAATTCATTTGAGTTTTAACCTTGCGGCCGTACTCCCCAGGCGGTCGACTTAACGCGTTAGCTCCGGAAGCCACTCCTCAAGGGAACAACCTCCAAGTCGACATCGTTTACGGCGTGGACTACCAGGGTATCTAATCCTGTTTGCTCCCCACGCTTTCGCACCTGAGCGTCAGTCTTTGTCCAGGGGGCCGCCTTCGCCACCGGTATTCCTCCAGATCTCTACGCATTTCACCGCTACACCTGGAATTCTACCCCCCTCTACAAGACTCTAGCCTGCCAGTTTCGGATGCAGTTCCCAGGTTGAGCCCGGGGATTTCACATCCGACTTGACAGACCGCCTGCGTGCGCTTTACGCCCAGTAATTCCGATTAACGCTTGCACCCTCCGTATTACCGCGGCTGCTGGCACGGAGTTAGCCGGTGCTTCTTCTGCGAGTAACGTCAATCAACACGGTTATTAACCGTATTGCCTTCCTCCTCGCTGAAAGTACTTTACAACCCGAAGGCCTTCTTCATACACGCGGCATGGCTGCATCAGGCTTGCGCCCATTGTGCAATATTCCCCACTGCTGCCTCCCGTAGGAGTCTGGACCGTGTCTCAGTTCCAGTGTGGCTGGTCATCCTCTCAGACCAGCTAGGGATCGTCGCCTAGGTGAGCCGTTACCCCACCTACTAGCTAATCCCATCTGGGCACATCCGATGGCAAGAGGCCCGAAGGTCCCCCTCTTTGGTCTTGCGACGTTATGCGGTATTAGCTACCGTTTCCAGTAGTTATCCCCCTCCATCGGGCAGTTTCCCAGACATTACTCACCCGTCCGCCACTCGTCACCCAAGGAGCAAGCTCCTCTGTGCTACCGTTCGACTTGCATGTGTTAGGCCTGCCGCCAGCGTTCAATCTGAGCCATGATCAAACTCTTCAATTTAAGTTTGATGCTCGTGAATTAAACTTCGTAATGAATTACGTATGTTCACTCTTGAGACTTGGTATTCATTTTTCGTCTTGCGACGTTAAGAATCCGTATCTTCGAGTGCCCACACAGATTGTCTGATAAATTGTTAAAGAGCAGTGCCGCTTCGCTTTTTCTCAGCGGCGCGGGGTGTGCATATTACGCCATCCCGCTGCAGAGTCAAGCATTTATTTTTGCTTTCTCTGCCGGAGTTCTCAGTGGAACCCCGCTGACCCGGCGGCTTGCGTGCCGTTGTTCCGTGTCAGTGGAGGCGCATTATAGGGAGTTATTTCAGGCTGACAAGTGGAAATTTAAAATAACTTTCTGACTGTCTCTTTTTTCACCAAAACAGCCATTAAGATGCCACAAAATAAGCAAATTGTCGTTTTTGCAGCCGCAATCACACTTCCAGGTGGCATACTAAAGAGTGAGAATTCGAGAAAGGAAGACCATTCATGTCTTTAAGCGCACAACAGTTAGCCGCACAGAAAAATCTTTCCTATGTTCTGGCCGAAAAGCTGGCGCAGCGGATATTAAAAGGTGAATACGCCCCAGGCACCATTCTGCCCGGTGAAATAGAGTTAGGTTCACAATTTGGCGTAAGTCGTACCGCAGTGCGTGAAGCCGTGAAAACATTAACCGCCAAAGGTATGGTTTTACCACGCCCGCGCATTGGTACGCGGGTGATGCCACAGGCAAACTGGAATTTTCTCGATCAGGAGTTGCTCACCTGGTGGATGACAGAAGAAAACGTCCATCAGGTCATTGAACATTTTCTGGTGATGCGCATTAGCCTGGAACCTCAGGCGTGTTTGTTGGCAGCAACAATAGGTACTGCTGAGCAGAAGGCATATCTGAACGCATTAATGGAAGAGATGGTCGCGCTGAAAAAGAACTTTAAGCGTGAGCGCTGGGTTGAAGTCGATATGGCCTGGCATGAGCATATCTACGAGATGAGTGCGAATCCCTTTCTTATCTCTTTTGCGACCTTATTCCATTCGGTCTACCACACCTACTTTACCTCTATTACTTATAACGACGTGGTGAAGCTTGATTTGCACCAGGCCATTGTGGATGCAATAGAAGAAAGCGATGGCGATCTCGCCTTCAAAGCTTGTCAGGCATTACTCATTGCGCCAAACGAGCTACCAGACAAATAACGAGAGACTGAATGTCAGAAAAAAAAGCGCGCAGTATGGCCGGGTTGCCGTGGATAGCGGCCATGGCCTTTTTTATGCAGGCCCTGGACGCCACGATCCTTAATACAGCCCTCCCCGCCATTGCGCAGAGCCTTAACCGTTCCCCTCTGGCGATGCAGTCTGCCATTATCAGCTACACCCTAACGGTCGCCATGTTGATTCCGGTGAGTGGGTGGCTGGCAGACCGTTTTGGCACTCGCCGCATTTTTATGATTGCCGTTGGTTTATTTACGTTTGGCTCTCTGGCATGTGCACTTTCGGGGTCGTTAACCCAACTGGTCATTTTTCGCGTAATACAAGGGATCGGCGGCGCAATGATGATGCCGGTCGCCCGTCTGGCATTATTGCGGGCATATCCCCGCAGTGAACTGCTCCCTGTGCTCAACTTTGTTACGATGCCCGGCCTGGTCGGCCCAATCCTCGGCCCCGTACTGGGAGGCGTGCTGGTCACCTGGGCAAGCTGGCACTGGATCTTCCTGATTAATATTCCTATTGGCGTGGCCGGTATTGTGTATGCACGCAAGTACATGCCTAACTTTACGACGCCACGTCGCAGCTTCGATATGACCGGCTTCTTTCTTTTTGGCTTGAGCCTGGTGTTGTTTTCCAGCGGAATGGAGTTATTTGGCGAGAAGATTGTCGCAAGCTGGATAGCGCTGAGCATTATTGCTTTCAGTGTTGTGTTGCTACTGACGTATATTCGTCATGCTCGTCGCCATCCAACACCGTTAATCGCCCTGCCTATTTTCAAAACGCGAACCTTTTCTGTCGGTATTGCAGGAAATCTCGCGACGCGCCTGGGTACAGGCTGTGTTCCTTTCTTAATGCCGCTCATGCTACAGGTGGGGTTCGGTTATCCGGCGCTGATTGCCGGTTGTATGATGGCGCCGACGGCGTTGGGTTCCATTCTGGCTAAATCGACCGTTACGCAGGTGCTACGTCGCCTTGGATACCGGAAAACACTGGTGGGGATTACCGTATTTATCGGCCTGATGATTGCTCAGTTTTCCCTGCAATCTCCCGCGATGCCAGTGTGGATGCTGATTCTGCCGCTGTTTGTGCTGGGGATGGCGATGTCTACCCAGTTTACCGCCATGAACACTATCACGCTTGCCGACCTGACCGATGACAATGCCAGTAGCGGGAATAGCGTACTGGCTGTCACACAACAACTTTCTATCAGTTTAGGGGTCGCCATCAGCGCCGCCGTGCTGCGCATTTATGAAGGAATGGAAGGCACCAACACGGTTGAGCAGTTCCATTATACCTTTATGACGATGGGCGCGATTACCGTGGTATCCGCACTCATGTTCATACTGCTAAAAACCAAAGACGGTCGCAATCTGATCAAAGAGCGGCATACGTCTACACCGACCCCCGCGCCATCAAAACCGGAGTAAGCTGCAAGCGCTGCTGGTGTAATTCGGGCTGAGCCATACGATGAATTAACACATCGATGGCCAGTTCGCCCAACTCATCTTTGGCTTGATGAATCGTGGTGAGCGGTGGCGTCATATAGCGCGCCAGTTCAATGTCGTCATAACCAATCACCGCCATATCCTGTGGTATACGCAATCCTGCCTGATATAGCGCCTGATAAGCACCAACGGCCATTGCATCGTTACCCGTGAAGACCGCTTGCGGCCGTTCCTGATGTGACAGTAGTGTTTGCATCGCTTCAAACCCACCGCCAAACTCAAAATCACCGGTTATCTCGTAACCTTCCGGGACAATCAGTCCGGCACGGTTCATCGCCGCCCGGTAGCCTTCCAGTCGCAAACGCGCCGGTGTTTTATCCAGCGGCCCGGTAATACACGCAATACGTGTAAAGCCTTTATCGATCAGGTACTGCGTCGCTAAATCCCCGCCTAACAGCGAGTTATCCTGAATCAGATCGCTTTCACCTTCACCATCAAAGGGAGACCAGTCCATCATGACTGTCGGAATGGAAGGGTAGCGCTGCATGATCTCCCTGGAAGGCTGATGTGTTTCGGTACAAAGCAGCAGTAAACCATCAACCCGCTTTTGCATCAGCGTTTCCAGATTACGGTTCATACGTTGCTCATCGCCTTCGGTATTGCATAACACCAGGCTATAGCCCCGCTCAAAGCAGCTACGCTCCACGCCGCGAACAAGTTCTGAATAAAAAGGGTTGGTACTGGCGGTGATCAGCATACCTATCGTGCGGGTCTGATTTATCTTCAGGCTACGCGCCAGGGCGGAAGGCGCGTAGTTTAATTCTTTAATTGCTGCTTCGACTTTCCCGGTAATAGTCTCGCTAACAAAGCGATCCTTATTAATTACGTGAGAGACTGTCGAAGTAGAAACGCCCGCCAGACGGGCAACATCCTTCATTGTAGCCAAGCGTTACCTCTGCTGACCCAAAAACGCCTCAATCTCTTCGCGCCACGGAACAGAGGGCTGCGCACCTTTACGCGTTACCGCAATGGCGGCAGCGGCATGCGCAAAGCGAATCGCTTCAGGCAAAGGAGTCTCTTCCAGTAACGCGGTAATCAGTGCGCCGTTGAAGGTATCTCCGGCTGCAATCGTGTCGACTGCGTCGACTTTAAAACCAGGAACCCGCTGACCTTCGCCATCCACACTGGCCCAGACGCCACGGCTGCCCAATGTTATCAATACGGTATGAATACCTTTGGCATGCAACGCCTGAGCAGCCTTCGCGGCATCTTCATCGTTTTCCACCCGAATACCGGTCAGCTTCTCAGCTTCCGTTTCATTAGGCGTAATAATGTCCACCAGCGCCAGCAGTTCGTCGGAAAGTTCACGGGCAGGTGCCGGGTTAAGCGCCACCGTGGTTTTATTCTGATGGGCTATTTTGGCCGCCGTCAACACGCTTTCAATGGGTGACTCCAGTTGCATCAATAATGCAGAGGCCTGGGCAATTCGCTCGCGTTGCGCTTCCACCAGCTCAGGCGATAGCGCCGCATTTGCACCCGCATGGATGGCGATGACGTTTTCACCTTCGCTATTGACGAAAATCAGCGCCACGCCTGTTGCTTCACCCTTGATAACGCGAATTGGCGCGATATCGATGTTGTCACTGGCTAGCTGTTTGCGAACGCTTTCGCCAATGTCGTCATCGCCCGTACAGGCAATAAACGCAATATTTGCACCACTACGGCCCGCAGCAACCGCCTGATTGGCGCCTTTTCCACCAAAAGCCACCTGATAGTGGTTACCTGTTACGGTTTCGCCTGGGGTTGGAAAGGATTTTAGATTAAGGATGTGATCGGCATTAATACTGCCAAGAACAACGAGGTTGCCTGCGGTTTTCATGTTCGGAATGTCCAGTAAAGTGCGCCACCGTATTAGGGTGGCGCGTGCCCTGCTTTTCTTTTTACGCTTTCATCTTCAGAATGTTTGTACCTTCTGAGGATGGCGTATTTATGTCGCCATCAGGCAGTAAACTGCCTGAATCGCTTATTACTGCTTGATGACCAGCTTCAGGTCAACCGGATATTTAGCCTGAACCTTCTCACCTTTCAGCACTTTATCAGCAGTCTCAACACCTTTAGCACCGATTTGATCCGGCAACTGAGCAATGGTCGCAGCCAGTTTGCCATCATTTACCGCTTTTTCGCCATCCGGCGTGCCGTCAAATCCAACCACCATCACATCAGATTTACCTGCGGTTTGCAGAGCGCGCAGCGCACCGAGCGCCATTTCGTCGTTCTGAGCAAATACGGCCTGTACATCCGGGTGTGCGGTCAGCAGGTTCTGCATCACGTTCAGACCTTTGGTACGGTCAAAGTCAGCAGGCTGGCTGGCAAGCACATTGAATTTGTGAGCCGCAACGGCCTGCTGGAAACCTTCACCACGCTCGCGCGCGGCGGATGTCCCCGCAATCCCCTGCAGTTCAATAACTTTCGCGCCTTCACCCGCTTTCTTCGCGATGTAATCACCCGCAATCTTACCGCCCAGCACGTTATCTGAAGCGATATGGCTGACCACTTCGCCTTTAGACGCTACACGGTCCAGGGTGATGACCGGGATTTTGGCCTGGTTAGCCATCTTCACCGCGTTACCTACCGCGTCGGAATCGGTTGGGTTGATCAGCAGAATTTTGGTGCCGCGTACCGTTAAATCCTGCACGTTCGCCAGCTCTTTAGCCGGGTTATTCTGCGAATCCAGTACCACCAGGTTATAGCCCAGTTTATCGGCTTCTTTCTGAGCGCCCTCTTTCAGGGTGACAAAGAACGGGTTGTTCAGCGTGGAGATAACCAACGCAATGGTATCTTTTGCCATCGCATTCGCGCTCACGGTGGCGCTAAGCGCAACAGCAGAAACCAGGGTAGCCAGTTTTTTCATGTTCATATTTAAGATGTCCTGTAGTCGTTGTTACTGCTTTTTGTTGTCTACCAGTACCGCCAGCAAAATCACCACCGCTTTGACGATCATCTGGTAATAGGAGGAAACACCTAACAAATTCAAACCATTATTGAGGAAGCCAAGGATCAGTGCGCCGATCAATGTCCCCACAATACGTCCTTTACCACCAGCAAGGCTGGTACCGCCCAGAACGACTGCGGCGATGGCATCCAGCTCATACCCCGTACCTGCCGTGGGTTGCGCCGATGAAAGACGAGCCACTTCGATAATGCCCGCCAGTGATGCCAGTAGCCCACATAATGAATAGACGATAATTTTGACTTTGCTGACGCTGATGCCGGACAAGCGCGTTGCGGCTTCGTTGCCACCCAACGCGTAGATGTAGCGTCCCAGACGGGTATGGTGCAGCATATACCACGCTGCAAGGAAGACGATTCCCATAATCCAGACTGGCGTTGGAACGCCCAGCGGACGACCAATGCCAAACCAGCCGAACAGGTCTGCATTATCCGTAAATCCGGTATTCACCGGGCTACCGTTGGTATACACCATCGTGACACCGCGCAGCAGCAGCATCATCACCAGCGTGGCAATAAACGCCTGAACGCGGCCTTTTGCGACAATCACCCCGGTCACTGCGCCAATGGCGGCACCTAACGCCAGGGCAGCGGCAACCGCCACCAGCGCGTTAACTTCAATTCCGACAATCGACGCCGCAACAGCACCGGTGAGCGCCAACAGAGAACCGACAGATAAATCGATACCCGACGTCAGAATGACCAGCGTCATCCCCACCGCCATAATGGCGTTGACTGAGGTTTGCTGAAGAATGTTGAACAGGTTATTAACGGTAAAAAAGTTAGGACTCATCGTGGAAACAATCGCGATCAGCACCAGCAGGGCTATGAGCGACTTTTGCTCCAGAAGCCATGCTTTGGTGAAATAACGGCGACCAGAAACAGCCTGGGTAGTCATCTTTTTTACTCCTGATTCACGCGATTAAGCTTGCCCACAGCGGCAGCCATTAATACTTCCTGGGTGGCCTGCTCGCGAGTGAATTCACCGCCGAGATGCCCTTCATGCATGACGATGATGCGATCGCTCATGCCTAATACTTCTGGCATCTCAGATGAGACCAGAATGATGCTCAGGCCATCGGCCTTAAACTGGTTAATAAGCTGATAAATCTCTTTTTTAGCGCCCACATCCACGCCACGGGTCGGCTCATCGAGGATCAGCACTTTTGGACGCGTCATTAAACCGCGGGCAATCGCCACCTTCTGCTGGTTTCCTCCGGAGAGTAAGCCAATCGCCTGTTCCATTGACGGCGTTTTCACGTTGAACAGGCGGATGAAATCACTGACCGCCTGTTGTTCATCTTTGTGTTTAAGGCTGCCGCCGGTACGACTGAAGTAACCTAATGCGGTCAACGACATGTTCTCTTTCACCGACATGCCGAGCACTAAGCCGTCACGCTTACGGTCTTCAGAAATGTAGACAATACCGTTCGCCAGGCCATCCTGCGGCGAACGCGCCACCACTTCATGGCCGTCGAGAGTGACATAGCCACTGGTGCGAGGCAGCGCGCCATACAGCACCTTCATCAGTTCGGTACGCCCGGCGCCCATCAAGCCCGAAATCCCCAGGATCTCGCCCTTGCGCAGCGTAAAGGAAACATCATTAACGCCGGGGCCACACAGATTATCCACTTTCAGGCGGATCTCTCCCGGCGCGTTATTCAGGCGCGGGTATTGATCTTCAAGCTTACGACCGACCATCATTTCAATGAGTGAATCTTCGGTCAGCGAGGCCACTTCACGTTCGGCAATAAATTGTCCGTCACGAAAAACGGTTACGTCATCGCAAATGTCGAAGATCTCTTTCATACGATGAGAAATATAGACAATCCCGCGCCCCTGCGACTTTAATTCGCGAATAACGCGGAACAGAGATTCCGTTTCGGTATCGGTAAGCGCATCCGTAGGTTCATCCATAATGATGACTCTGGATTCAAAGCTCAGCACTTTGGCGATTTCCACCATCTGCTGATCGCCAATCGACAGTTCGCCCACCAGCCTGTCGCTTTTAAAGCGCAGATTGAGCTTTGAGAGCAGGACGTCGGCTTCGGCATACATCTTTTTCCAGTCGATTTTGCCAAAGCGATTCACAAACTCACGGCCCAGAAAAATGTTCTCGGCGATGGTGAGTTGCGGGATCAGGTTCAGTTCCTGGTGAATGATGCCGATACCGGCTTCCTGAGAAGATTTAGGGCCGGTAAAGGTGGTCTCTTTTCCCAACCACAACAAAGAACCCGCATCACGTGAGTAGATGCCGGTTAACACTTTCATCATGGTGGATTTGCCCGCGCCGTTCTCGCCCACCAGCGCCATAACGCGGCCTGGATAAACATTCAACGCGGCGCCGGATAGCGCTTTTACGCCTGGGAACGCTTTATCGATCCCTTTGAGTTGCAGTAATGCGTCCATGATGGCCTCAGAACGTGACGCCAGCACAGAGAATAATATTCGCATACGGAGAACACTCTCCGCTGCGAATGACCGCCTGACTGTCTGCGGTTTGTTTTTTGAATTGTTCGTGCGTGGTGTAACGAATTTCTATGGTGTTTCCCTGGTGTTGTTGCAGTTGCTCAATGTGTTTGAGCAACGTTTCGTGGAGCTGCGGATTATGTTGTTTGATTTCCGTCGCGAGAATGGCCGACTCGACCTGCATTTCACGGGTGACGACATCCAGTACCTGCATAAATGAAGGCACCCCCTGGGTTAATGCCATATCAATACGCGATGTGCTGCCCGGAATGGGTAAACCCGCATCACACACCACCAGCGTATCGGTATGCCCCAATCGGGAAATCACCGATGAAATTTCAGAATTGAGTACCGTGCCTTTCTTCATTTTCTTACTCCACTAGCGAAACGTTTCGCTGACGATAAGTTTAGTCGCAATAATGCGCAGATAACCACCCTGAGGTTATTGAAATGTGATCGGCATCGAAACGTTTCGCAAACCGCGTCATGGTGAAGAATAAAATCTGAGAAGGGATATACAAAACGCCCCCTTTCATCATGAAAGAGGGCGTTGTTCGGTTTAAATCTCGACCTGGGTACCCAGTTCAATAACCCGGTTAGGCGGGATCTCAAACTGATCCGGCGCACGCAGCGCATTACGCTGCAACAGCAGATACAGTTTGCCGCGCAAACGGAGATACCACGGGCGTTTTCCAACGATTAACGATTCGTGTGACATAAAGAAAGAGGTTTCCATCATTCGACAGCTTAACCCTTCCAGACCGCAGCGATGGAAAACTTCCTCAACGTTCGGCGTTTCGCGCCAGCCGTAACTGGCCACCACGCGCCAGAAGGTGGGTGACAGTTGCTCAATCTGCACACGACGCACGTTGTGTACGTAAGGCGCATCTTCCGTGCGCAACGTCAGCAGAATAACCCGCTCATGCAGCACCTTGTTATGCTTGAGGTTATGCATCAAGGCAAACGGGATAACGTTCAGTGCGCGCGACATATACACCGCGGTGCCCGGCACACGAACCGGCGGTGATTTCTCCAGTGAGGCGATCATCGCTTCCAGAGAGTTGCCGTGCTCATGCATGCGCCGCAGCAGACGGAAGCGCTCGCTTTTCCAGGTCGTCATAATAGTAAACATCACCAGACCCAGACTTAATGGCAACCAACCGCCTGAAAGCAGTTTATCGAGGTTTGCCGAGAACAGCGGAACGTCAATGCACAGGAACGCCACCAGGATCAGCGCGACGAAGTACTTATTCCAGTGCCAGTTTTTACGCGCGACGGTGGTAGAAAGGATTGACGTCAATACCATTGTTCCCGTCACCGCAATACCGTACGCCGCCGCCAGATTGCTGGAGTGCTCGAAGCTGATAATCACAATCACCACAGCGACGTAGAGCATCCAGTTTACAAAGGGAATGTAGATCTGACCCGACTCCATCTCTGAAGTATGGATAATGCGCATTGGCGACAAATAGCCAAGGCGTACAGCCTGACGCGTCAGTGAGAAAACGCCAGAGATGACGGCCTGTGAAGCGATAACCGTCGCCAGGGCGGCGAGAATCAGCAGCGGAATCAACGCCCAATCCGGCGCCAACAGGAAGAACGGGTTTTTGATGGCTTCCGGGTGTTTGAGCAATAACGCCCCCTGACCGAAATAGTTCAGCACCAGCGAAGGCAATACCACAGAGAACCATGCCAGGCGGATAGGGAGCTTACCAAAATGGCCCATATCGGCGTACAGCGCTTCGACACCGGTAATAGACAGCACCACAGCGCCTAATGCGATAAAGGATAAGGTTTTAAATTCCAGAAAGAAATGCACAGCCCACAGCGGGTTTAAAGCTTGTAACACTTCTGGATTGGCGATAATGCTGCGCAAACCCAGCCCGGCAAGCACCAGGAACCAAATCAGCATGATTGGTGCAAACAGCTTACCCACCATCCCGGTACCATGCTTCTGAATCATAAACAGCAGGGTGAGGACGATAATAGAAAGCGGGACAATCCAGGTATCGAGCTGCGGCGCAATGATTTCCAAACCTTCAATCGCCGACATAACCGAGATTGCTGGGGTGATCACCACTTCACCATAGAAAAAGCTCCCCCCGATCAGTCCGATAATGACCAATGCGGAAGTTGTTCTTGCCGATGTATTCCGCCCGGCTAGCGACATGAGTGTCAGGATCCCGCCTTCACCAGCGTTATCTGCACGCATGACAAACGTCAAATACTTGATGGAGACAACAAAAATCAACAGCCAAAAAATCAGCGACAGAAAACCAAACACAGCGTCGCGCTCAACGCCAAAACCGAACTGACCGGACAAACATTCGCGAAGCGTATATAGCGGGCTGGTGCCGATATCACCGTAGACCACCCCAATCGCCGCGAGAGTAATCGCAGACAATGATTGCTTATTATCAGTGCTCATAGACTAGTCTTTCGTTTATATATGAAATGTGTGCGTAGTCCCTTGGCCCACAAAAAAGCGCAAGTATGCACGATTAATCGCAAAATCGTACCCCTAAATTGCGGCAGATTAATCTGGCGCAAAGAATATGAAACAGCGCTTCAGTCTATTAATACCCCTGGAGCGAAACGTCTATACTCGCTGTTTACATGGTACAACTGATGAAAGGACGCCACTCTATTATGGCTCACCCACATTTATTAGCGGAAAGAATTTCCCGTCTGAGCAGTGCTTTGGAAAAGGGACTTTATGAACGCAGCCATGCCGTACGCTTGTGTCTTTTAGCCGCGTTGAGCGGAGAGAGCGTTTTTTTACTCGGCCCCCCTGGTATTGCCAAAAGCCTGATTGCCCGTCGACTCAAATATGCTTTTCAGCACGCCAGAGCTTTTGAATATCTGATGACCCGTTTTTCCACGCCTGAAGAAGTCTTTGGCCCACTTTCCATTCAGGCATTAAAAGATGAAGGGCGCTATGAGCGATTAACCGCCGGATATCTGCCCGAAGCTGAAATCGTCTTTCTGGACGAAATATGGAAAGCCGGCCCGGCAATCCTCAATACATTGCTGACCGCCATCAACGAACGTCATTTTCGCAACGGCGCCTACGAAGAAAAAATCCCTATGCGTCTGCTGGTGGCGGCATCAAACGAACTGCCGGAAGCAGACAGCAGTCTTGAAGCGCTGTATGACCGTATGCTGATCCGCCTGTGGCTGGATAAAGTGCAGGACAAAGCCAATTTCCGCTCAATGCTGATAAGCCAACTGGATGAAAGTGAAAATCCCGTTCCGGCCTCGCTACAGGTCACCGATGACGAATATCACCAATGGCAAAAAACCATTGGCACTATTTCGTTGCCCGATCACGTATTTGAACTGATTTTTACCCTGCGCCAACAGCTTGATGCGCTGCCAAATGCGCCCTATGTCTCGGATCGACGCTGGAAAAAAGCCATTCGCCTGTTACAAGCCAGCGCCTTCTTCAGTGGTCGCGAAGCCGTCGCGCCTATCGACCTGATTCTGCTGAAGGATTGCCTGTGGTACGACGTACAAAGCCTGAATCTGATGCAGCAACAGTTGGAAATATTGATGACCAGTCACGCCTGGCAGCAGCAGGCGATGCTGACGCGACTGGGGGGCATCACTCAACGCCGTATTCAGATTCAACAGCAGAAAAGCGACCAAACCGCATTCACCGTTGTGCGTCTGGGGGGTATGTTCAGTCGGCGTCCGCATTACGATTTGCCGCCAGACGTCAGTGCCACCACCCTGACACTGTTACTGCAAAAACCGTTGAAGCTGCACGATATGGAAGTGATACATATTACGTTTGATCGTGGCGCCCTGGAGCTGTGGCTATCGAAAGGCGGGGAGATCCGGGGCAAACTGAATGGGATCGGTTTTGCCCAAACGCTGAATATGGAAGTCGACAGCGCCCAGCATTTGGTTGTTCGCGATGTCAGCTTGCAGGGCACTCGCCTGGCGCTTCCTGGCTCATCTGAAGACAATATGCCCAGCGAAATCAAACAACAACTGGAAGCGCTGGACAATGACTGGCATCAGCAGCACAACCTGTTTAGCGAACAACAAAAATGCCTCTTTATCCATAGCGACTGGTTAGGTCGTATCGAAGCCAGTCTGCAGGATGTAGGCACACAAATTCGTCAGGCACTGCAATGTTAACCCTTGATATGCTGAATATCATGCTGGCTGTCAGCGAAGAGTGGATCATCGAAGAGATGATCCTCGCGCTGCTTGCATCGCCAAAACTGGCGGTATTTTTTGAACGATACCCCCGGTTAAAAAATGCGATTACCGATGATTTGCCGCGCTGGCGTGAAGCGCTACGCAGCCGAATCAAGGATACGCTTGTTCCCCCTGAATTGACGGAAGAGGTGATGAGCTATCAACAAAGCCAGCTTCTCTCTACACCGCAATTTATTGTACAGCTCCCGCAAATATTAGCGCTGCTGCACCGGTTGCACTCGCCCTACGCCGGGCAGGCGCAACAATTGGTGGACAGTAATAGCGTCTTTACCCCTTCGTTACACACCCTTTTCCTGCAACGCTGGCGTTTGAGTCTCGTGGTTCAGGCCACCACCCTAAATCAGCAGATGCTGGAGGAAGAACGCGAACAATTGCTGAGTGAAGTTCAGGAACGTTTGACGCTGAGCGGACAACTGGAACCGGTACTGGCGGAAAACGACACCGCAGCGGGTCGCCTGTGGGACATGAGCGCAGGTCAGCTCAAACGTGGGGATTATCAGTTAATTGTTAAGTATGGCGATTTTCTGACCGAACAGCCCGAGCTCAAAAAACTGGCGGAACAATTAGGCCGCTCACGGGAGGCCAAATCCGTGCCGCGCAAAGATGCGCCGATGGAAACGTTCCGCACACTGGTTCGCGAACCCGCCACGGTGCCAGAGCAGGTAGACGGCATTCAGCAAAGCGACGACATTCTGCGCTTACTCCCGCCAGAGCTGGCAACGCTCGGCATCACCGAACTGGAATATGAGTTCTACCGGCGGCTGGTGGAAAAACAGTTGCTCACCTATCGACTGCACGGTGAAGCATGGCGCGAGAAAATCACTGAACGTCCGGTGGTGCATCAGGATTTCGACGAACAACCCCGCGGCCCGTTTATCGTCTGTGTGGATACCTCCGGTTCAATGGGCGGGTTTAATGAACAGTGCGCCAAGGCATTCTGTCTGGCGCTAATGCGTATTGCGCTCGCCGATAACCGTCGCTGCTTCATCATGTTGTTTTCCACCGAAGTGGTGCGCTACGAGTTGTCTGGCCGGGAAGGTATTGAGCAGGCTATTCGTTTTTTGAGCCAGAGTTTTCGTGGCGGTACGGATATAGCCAGTTGTTTTCGCGCCATTATCGAACGCATGCAAGGCAGGGAATGGTTTGACGCAGATGCGGTGGTGATTTCCGATTTTATCGCACAGCGACTGCCGGACGATGTGGTGAATAAAGTGGGAGAGTTACAACGGGTGCATCAACATCGCTTTCATGCGGTGGCGATGTCAGAACATGGCAAACCCGGAATCATGCGCATTTTCGATCATATCTGGCGCTTTGATACCGGGATGCGTAGCCGCCTGCTGCGACGCTGGCGGCGTTAAATTCTTAGAGCAGAGAAGAGACGCTTTCACGCACCTGCGCTGGCCATACGCCGCATTGTACCTGACCAATGTGCGGCAGTTGCAGCAGTAGCATAGTCAGGCGAGACTGACCGATACCACCGCCGATCGTTTGTGGCATCTCACCACGCAGCAATGCCTGATGCCACTCCAGACTCAATCGGTCTTCGTCACCGGTCAGCGCCAGTTGGTGTTTCAGCGCATCGGCGTCGACACGAATCCCCATTGAAGAAAGTTCAAACGCATCTTCCAGTACTGGGTTCCAGACCAGGATATCGCCGTTCAGACCGGCATAACCCAGCTCGGAGGCGGAACTCCAGTCATCATAATCCGGCGCACGAACGTCATGACGGTGTCCATCGCTCAACTTGCCGCCGATCCCCACCAGGAAAACAGCGCCCAACTCTTTAGCGATTGCACGTTCACGGCCTTTCGCATCCAGCTCAGGATAACGGGAAAGCAGATCCTGGCTATGAACAAAGTGGATCTGATCCGGCAGGAACGGTGCCAGGCCAAATTCTTTGCTTACTGCAGCTTCAGTGGCTTTAATTCCTGCCCAGATCGCCTCTACTGTGCTTTTCAGGGTAGAAAATTGACGCTCACCGTCGCCCATTACGCGTTCCCAGTCCCACTGGTCAACGTAGACCGAATGAAGCGGAGAAAGACGGTCTTCATCGGGGCGAAGCGCTTTCATGTGCGTGTACAGCCCTTCGCCCGCGCTGAAGTCGTGTTGTCCCAGGGTTTGTCGTTTCCACTTTGCCAGAGAATGCACCACTTCAAACTGGGCATCTGGCAATGCTTTCACTTTCACCTGTACCGCTTTTTCACAGCCCGACAAGTTATCTTGCGTGCCATCCCCAACACGGCTGAGGATCGGTGCCTGAACTTCAATCAGACCCAGACGCTCCTCCAGTTGGCGAGAAAAGTGAGATTTCACGAAGCTAATTTGACGTTGTTTGGCAATGTAAGCGGTTTTCATTTTTTATACTCCTGCGTCCTGTTGGTTATGATTAAGCAACAGAATGCAGGTGATTTTCAATAATCATCAAACAAAAAGGCCGCTTAGCTTTTGATTCATTAATATTAGAGGCTAAAATAGAGTGAATCTCTAATCTACATAAGAAAAACCAATGGAAAATTATCAGATCGACAATCTGGACCGCGGCATCCTTGAGGCATTAATGGCAAATGCGCGTACGGCATACGCTGAACTGGCCAAACAATTTGGCGTCAGCCCTGGCACCATTCACGTTCGCGTAGAGAAAATGAAACAAGCAGGGATCATTACCGGAGCACGTATTGACGTCAGCCCGAAACAGTTGGGATACGACGTCTGCTGTTTTATCGGCATTATTTTAAAAAGTGCAAAAGACTATCCGTCGGCTTTAGCCAAACTGGAAAGTCTGGATGAAGTGACGGAGGCGTATTACACCACCGGCCACTACAGTATCTTTATTAAGGTCATGTGTCGCTCGATCGACGCGCTGCAGCAGGTACTTATCAACAAGATCCAAACAATTGATGAAATTCAGTCCACTGAAACGCTGATCTCTTTGCAGAACCCGATCATGCGGACTATCCGCCCATAATCATTTTTTTAAATCCCCTGCTTTTCCACAGGTAGATCCCAGCTCGCTCACAGCGTACAATAGCCCATCTTCATCAGGATGGGCTCGTATGGCGGACATAACTCTTATTAGCGGCAGCACCCTTGGCGGTGCCGAATACGTTGCAGAACATCTGGCTGAAAAGCTGGAAGATGCGGGTTTTTCAACAGAAACCCTACACGGGCCGTTGGTAGAGGATCTCTCCACGTCAGGGATCTGGCTGGTAATAAGCTCTACGCACGGTGCGGGAGACATTCCAGACAACCTTCTTCCTTTCTATGAAGATCTCCAGTCTCAAAAAACCGATCTGTCCCAGGTGCGTTTCGGCGCCATTGGCATCGGTAGTCGTGAATACGACACCTTCTGTGGTGCTATCGATAAAATAGAAGCAGAACTGAAGCGTTCTGGAGCAAAACAGATAGGCGAGACACTCAAGATCAACATCCTTGAACACGATATTCCGGAAGATCCGGCAGAGGTTTGGTTGGGATCCTGGATTAATTTACTCAAAATTGTGTAAAGATCGTGCGATCAACTGTGGGTAACTCTGGTGAAAAGCTTGGATCAACCGGTAGTTATCCAAAGAATAACGCGTGTTCATATTTTGAGTTGTGTATAACCCTTCATTTTGATCCCAGCTTATACGGGCCAGGATCACCGATCATTCACAGCTAATGATCCTCTGCAACGCGTTGATCTTAATAGCCGGATCCTTGTTATCCACAGAGAGTGGCGATCCTAATAAGAGATCACAATAAAACAGATCTCTAAATAAATAGATCTTCTTTTTAATACCCAGGATCCCGGGGTCTTTCTCAAGCCGACAAAGTTGAGTAGAATCCACGGCCCGGGCTTCAATCCATTTTCACACCGCCGTAATGCGAGGCAATTACCATGTTTTATCCGGATCCTTTTGACGTCATCATCATTGGCGGGGGTCATGCAGGCACTGAGGCCGCTATGGCCGCAGCGCGTATGGGTCAACAAACCCTGCTTTTGACACACAATATCGACACGTTGGGGCAAATGAGCTGCAACCCCGCTATTGGCGGTATTGGGAAGGGACATCTGGTAAAAGAGGTGGATGCGCTCGGTGGGCTGATGGCCAAAGCAATCGACCATGCAGGTATTCAGTTTAGGATACTAAACGCAAGCAAAGGCCCTGCCGTTCGTGCAACCCGGGCACAAGCGGATCGCGTGCTCTATCGCCAGGCGGTACGCACCGCACTGGAGAACCAACCGAACCTGATGATCTTCCAACAGGCGGTTGAGGATCTGATTGTCGAAAACGATCGTGTTGTTGGCGCAGTGACTCAAATGGGTCTGAAATTCCGCGCGAAAGCCGTCGTACTGACCGTCGGAACCTTTCTGGATGGCAAAATTCATATTGGGCTGGACAACTACAGCGGTGGCCGTGCTGGCGATCCGCCGTCGATCCCGCTCTCCCGACGTCTGCGTGAATTACCTTTACGTGTGAGCCGTCTTAAAACCGGTACACCGCCACGTATCGATGCGCGCACCATCGATTTCAGCGTGTTGGGTCAGCAAAATAGCGACAATCCGCTGCCGGTCTTCTCGTTCCTGGGCAACGCGTCTCAGCATCCACGCCAGATGCCGTGCTACGTCACCCACACCAACGAGAAAACCCATGACGTGATCCGTAATAACCTCGATCGTAGCCCGATGTATGCCGGTGTGATCGAAGGGATCGGCCCACGTTACTGCCCGTCGATCGAAGACAAAGTGATGCGCTTTGCCGACAGGAACCAGCACCAGATCTTCCTGGAACCGGAAGGGCTGACGTCTAACGAAATTTACCCGAACGGGATTTCCACCAGCCTGCCCTTCGATGTGCAGATGCAGATCGTCCGCTCCATGCAAGGGATGGAAAACGCGAAGATCGTTCGTCCGGGTTATGCTATCGAGTATGACTTCTTCGATCCGCGTGACCTGAAACCAACGCTGGAAAGCAAATATATCCACGGCCTGTTCTTCGCCGGGCAAATCAACGGTACGACCGGTTACGAAGAAGCTGCTGCGCAGGGTCTGCTGGCTGGTCTGAATGCTGCCCGTCTGTCTGCGGACAAAGAGGGCTGGGCGCCAGCGCGTTCCCAGGCGTATCTGGGGGTACTGGTGGACGATTTGTGCACCCTGGGTACCAAAGAACCGTACCGCATGTTTACCTCCCGCGCGGAATACCGTTTGATGCTGCGTGAAGATAACGCCGATCTCCGCCTGACCGAAATGGGCCGTGAACTGGGCCTGGTGGATGATGAGCGTTGGGCTCGCTTCAATGAGAAGCTGGAAAACATTGAGCGTGAACGTCAGCGTCTGAAATCGACCTGGGTGGCTCCATCCTCCGAATCTGCGGGCGAAGTGAATGCTCACCTAAGCGCGCCGCTCTCGCGTGAAGCGAGTGGTGAAGATCTGCTGCGCCGCCCTGAAATGACCTATGAACAACTGACCGCGCTGACGCCGTTTGCTCCGTCTCTGGACGATGTTCAGGCTGCTGAGCAGGTTGAGATTCAGGTGAAGTACGAAGGGTACATCGCCCGTCAACAGGATGAGATCGAAAAACAGCAGCGCAACGAGAATACCATTTTGCCCGCGACGCTGGATTACCGTCAGGTTTCTGGTTTGTCGAATGAAGTTATCGCCAAGTTGAACGATCATAAACCGGTCTCCATTGGCCAGGCATCGCGCATCTCCGGCGTTACGCCTGCGGCAATTTCTATTCTGCTGGTCTGGCTGAAAAAACAAGGCATGTTGCGCCGTAGCGCGTAATCATTTTTTATTGCCCGATAGCGCTTGCTTATCGGGCCTACAGTACATCGTAGGGCGGGTAAGCATCGCGCCACCCGCCGAATACAGGTAACTACCGTGATCAACAAACTCTCTCGTCTGCTGGATCAAGCAGGTATTTCGCTCACCGATCACCAGAAAAATCAGTTGGTCGCGTATGTTGATATGCTGAATAAGTGGAACAAGGCCTATAACCTGACCTCTGTCAGAGATCCCGGTGAGATGCTGGTTCGCCATATTCTGGACAGTATTGTTGTCGCACCGCATCTGCAAGGGCAGCGTTTTATCGATGTTGGTACAGGCCCGGGTCTGCCTGGAATTCCTTTGTCGATTGTACGCCCTGAGTCGCATTTCACCCTGCTGGACAGTTTGGGTAAACGCGTGCGTTTTCTGCGCCAGGTTCAACATGAGCTTAAACTGGATAACATCACGCCTGTTCAGAGCCGGGTTGAGGAGTTTCCTTCCGAGCCGCCGTTTGATGGTGTGATCAGCCGTGCGTTCGCTTCACTCAATGATATGGTCAGTTGGTGCCATCATCTGCCGGGCGAAAACGGTCGCTTTTACGCGCTGAAAGGGGTGTTACCAGAGGATGAAATCGCCTCGTTGCCTGCTGAATTTAGTGTGGAATCGGTCGTTAAACTGCGGGTTCCACAACTGGAAGGTGAACGTCACCTGGTCGTCGTTAAGGCAAACAAAATTTAATATTTGTCAAAAAAAATAGAAAAAAAACGGTACCTCAGGTGTTAAAAATAGTGGGGTATCGTGCCGTTATAACTGGTTACACTTAACGATAGCGTCACTATTTGTTTTCATTTCGACAAAGACCCTTTTTTTGTTAATGATAAAAGTAGTCAACATTGAAAATATCAGTCTGCTAAAAATAGGGTTTGCAAATCACTCTTTGATGTTAAATATTTATTATGAATGTCAATGGGTTGTTTTTATGTTGTAGTTCGATGTTTTTAAAATGGTGAGTGACTTTACTCTTAAATATCAAAAAGTTGAAAAGGCACCATTTGCCAAGTAAATAAATACTGCCAGGGCGAATATGCTCAATATGTGATCTGAAGCACGCTTTATCGCCAGTGTTTTCGCGCTGTTTGCAGTTTTGCACGATCGTTCACAGTTTGACTAAAAGTTAAAAATGCGGGGCAGAGAGAAATATTTAAACATTTATTCACCTTTTAGCTACTTATTGTTTGAAATCACGGGGACGCACCGTATAATTTGACCGCTTTTTGATGCTTGACTCCGGGTCTTAAAGAACGTTTTATACGACACGCGGCATACCTCGATGGTAGCAGGAGTAAAAACGTGATGTCTGTGTCGCTCTTGAGTCGAAACGTTGCTCGTAAGCTTCTGTTCATTCAGCTACTGGCTGTAATGGCAAGTGGATTGCTGTTTAGCTTCAAAGACCCCTTCTGGGGCATCTCCGCGATATGTGGAGGGATGGCAGTGTTTCTGCCTAATATGTTGTTTATGATATTTGCCTGGCGTCACCAGGCGCAGATACCAGCAAAAGGCCGAGTGGCCTGGTCGTTCGCCTTCGGCGAAGCGTTTAAGGTGTTAGCGATGCTGGTTTTACTGGTGGTGGCGTTGGCGGTTTTGAAGGCGGTATTTTTACCGCTGATCGTTACGTGGGTTTTGGTGCTGGTGGTTCAGATACTGGCGCCGGCTGTAATTAACAACAAAGGGTAAAAGGCATCATGGCTTCTGAAAATATGACGCCGCAGGATTACATAGGACACCATCTGAATAACCTTCAGTTGGACCTGCGTACATTCTCGCTGGTGGATCCGCATAACCCCCCAGCCACCTTCTGGACGCTCAATATTGACTCCATGTTCTTCTCGGTGGTGCTGGGTCTGTTGTTCCTGCTTATGTTCCGTAGCGTTGCGAAAAAGGCAACCAGCGGCGTACCAGGTAAATTTCAGACCGCGATTGAGCTGGTGATCGGCTTTGTGCATGGTAGCGTGAAAGAAATGTACCATGGTAAAAGCAAGCTGATCGCACCGCTGGCCCTGACGATTTTCGTCTGGGTGTTCCTGATGAACCTGATGGACTTACTGCCTATCGACCTGCTGCCGTACATCGGTGAGCATGTTCTCGGCTTGCCTGCACTGCGTGTGGTTCCGTCTGCTGACGTGAACATCACCCTGTCTATGGCTCTGGGCGTATTTATCCTCATTCTGTTCTACAGCATCAAAATGAAAGGCCTCGGCGGCTTCGCGAAAGAGTTGACGCTGCAGCCGTTCAATCACTGGGCATTCATCCCTATCAACTTAATCCTTGAAGGGGTAAGCCTGCTGTCCAAACCGATTTCTCTCGGTCTGCGACTGTTCGGCAACATGTATGCCGGTGAGCTGATTTTCATTCTGATTGCTGGCCTGTTGCCGTGGTGGTCACAGTGGATTCTGAATGTGCCCTGGGCCATTTTCCACATACTGATCATTACGTTGCAAGCCTTCATCTTCATGGTTCTGACGATTGTCTATCTGTCGATGGCGTCTGAAGAGCATTAATTTACCAACACTACTACGTTTTAACTGAAACAAACTGGAGACTGTCATGGAAAACCTGAATATGGATCTGCTGTACATCGCTGCCGCTGTGATGATGGGTCTGGCGGCGATCGGTGCTGCGATCGGTATCGGCATCCTCGGGGGTAAATTCCTGGAAGGCGCAGCGCGTCAGCCTGATCTGATTCCTCTGCTGCGTACTCAGTTCTTTATCGTTATGGGTCTGGTGGATGCTATCCCGATGATCGCTGTAGGTCTGGGTCTGTACGTGATGTTCGCTGTCGCGTAGTAAGCGTTGCTTGAATTAAGAGCAATATCAGAACGTTAACTAGATAGAGGCATTGTGCTGTGAATCTTAACGCAACAATCCTCGGCCAGGCCATCGCGTTTGTCCTGTTCGTTCTGTTCTGCATGAAGTACGTATGGCCGCCGTTAATGGCTGCCATCGAAAAACGTCAAAAAGAAATTGCTGACGGTCTTGCTTCCGCAGAACGAGCACATAAGGACCTTGACCTTGCAAAGGCCAGCGCGACCGACCAGCTGAAAAAAGCGAAGGCGGAAGCTCAGGTTATCATTGAGCAGGCGAACAAACGTCGCTCTCAGATCCTGGACGAAGCCAAAACTGAAGCAGAGCAGGAACGTACTAAAATCGTGGCGCAGGCGCAGGCGGAAATTGAAGCCGAGCGTAAACGTGCCCGTGAAGAGCTGCGTAAGCAAGTTGCTATCCTGGCTGTTGCTGGCGCCGAGAAGATCATCGAACGTTCCGTGGATGAAGCTGCTAACAGCGACATCGTGGATAAACTTGTCGCTGAACTGTAAGGAGGGAGGGGCTGATGTCTGAATTTATTACGGTAGCTCGCCCCTACGCCAAAGCAGCTTTTGACTTTGCCGTCGAACACCAAAGTGTAGAACGTTGGCAGGACATGCTGGCGTTTGCAGCCGAGGTAACCAAGAACGAACAAATGGCAGAGCTTCTCTCTGGCGCACTGGCGCCGGAAACGCTCGCTGAGTCGTTTATCGCAGTCTGCGGTGAGCAGTTGGACGAAAACGGCCAGAACCTGATTAAGGTGATGGCTGAAAATAATCGTCTGAACGCGCTCCCGGATGTTCTGGAGCAGTATATTCATCTGCGTGCAGCCAGTGAGTCTACCTCTGAGGTAGAAGTCACGTCTGCGACCACGCTGAGTGAAGCACAGCTTGCGAAGATCAGCGCTGCGATGGAAAAACGTCTGTCACGCAAAGTTAAGCTGAATTGCAAAATCGATAAGTCTGTAATGGCAGGCGTTATCATCCGAGCGGGTGATATGGTCATTGACGGTAGCGTACGCGGCCGTCTTGAACGCCTTGCAGACGTCTTGCAGTCTTAAGGGGACTGGAGCATGCAACTGAATTCCACCGAAATCAGCGAACTGATCAAGCAGCGCATTGCTCAGTTCAGTGTTGTGAGCGAAGCTCACAACGAAGGTACTATTGTTTCTGTAAGTGACGGTGTTATCCGCATTCACGGCCTTGCCGACTGTATGCAGGGTGAGATGATTTCCCTACCGGGTAACCGTTACGCTATCGCACTGAACCTGGAGCGCGACTCCGTAGGTGCCGTTGTGATGGGGCCGTATGCTGACCTTGCCGAAGGCATGAAAGTTAAGTGTACTGGTCGTATTCTGGAAGTTCCGGTTGGCCGTGGCCTGCTGGGGCGTGTGGTGAACACTCTGGGTTCCCCTATCGACGGTAAAGGTCCGGTTGATAACGATGGCTTCTCGCCAATCGAAGTTATCGCACCGGGCGTAATCGAACGTCAGTCCGTCGATCAGCCGGTTCAGACCGGTTATAAATCCGTTGATGCCATGATCCCAATCGGTCGTGGTCAGCGTGAATTGATCATCGGTGACCGTCAGACCGGTAAAACCGCAATGGCAGTCGATGCGATCATCAACCAGCGCGATTCCGGCATCAAATGTGTGTACGTGGCTATCGGCCAGAAAGCGTCCACCATTTCTAACGTGGTGCGTAAACTGGAAGAGCATAATGCTCTGTCCAACACCATCGTTGTTGTGGCGACCGCGTCTGAATCCGCTGCACTGCAATACCTGGCGCCATATGCCGGTTGCGCAATGGGCGAATACTTCCGTGACCGCGGTGAAGATGCACTGATCGTTTACGATGACCTGTCCAAACAGGCTGTTGCTTATCGTCAGGTTTCCCTGCTGCTCCGTCGTCCGCCAGGACGTGAAGCATTCCCGGGCGACGTATTTTACCTCCACTCCCGTCTGCTGGAGCGCGCATCCCGCGTTAACGCGGAATACGTTGAGAAATTCACCAACGGTGAAGTTAAAGGTAAAACCGGCTCCCTGACCGCTCTGCCGATTATCGAAACCCAGGCGGGTGACGTTTCTGCGTTCGTTCCGACCAACGTAATTTCCATTACCGATGGTCAGATCTTCCTGGAAACCAACCTGTTTAACTCCGGTATTCGTCCGGCGGTTAACCCGGGTATCTCCGTATCTCGTGTAGGTGGCGCAGCGCAGACCAAGATCATCAAGAAACTGTCCGGTGGTATTCGTACCGCACTGGCACAGTATCGTGAACTGGCCGCGTTTTCTCAGTTCGCTTCCGACCTGGATGACGCTACGCGTAAGCAGCTGAGCCACGGTCAGAAAGTCACTGAACTGCTGAAGCAGAAACAGTATGCCCCAATGTCTGTTGCACAACAGGGTGTGGTGCTGTTTGCGGCTGAACGCGGTTACCTCGAAGATGTGGAACTGGCGAAAATCGGTAGTTTCGAAGCTGCTCTGCTGGCTTATGTCGACCGTGACCACGCTCCGCTGATGCAAGAGATTAACCAGTCCGGTAGCTATAACGATGAAATCGAAGGCAAGCTGAAAGCTATCCTCGATTCCTTCAAAGCAACCCAGTCCTGGTAACGTCTGGCGGTCTGTCTTAGGGCAGACCGCAAGGCATTGAGGAGAAGCTCATGGCCGGCGCAAAAGAGATACGTAGTAAGATCGCAAGCGTCCAGAACACGCAGAAGATCACTAAAGCGATGGAGATGGTCGCCGCTTCCAAAATGCGTAAATCGCAGGAGCGCATGGCGGCCAGCCGTCCTTATGCAGAGACCATGCGCAAAGTGATTGGTCACCTTGCGAATGGTAATCTGGAATATAAGCACCCTTACCTGGAAGAACGCGACGTTAAACGCGTGGGCTACCTGGTGGTGTCGACCGATCGTGGTCTGTGTGGCGGCTTGAACACTAACCTGTTCAAAAAACTGCTGGCAGATATGAAAGCATGGTCCGAAAAAGGCGTTCAGAGCGAACTCGCAATGATCGGCTCTAAGGGCGTGTCTTTCTTTAGCTCCGTTGGCGGTAATGTGGTTGCTCAGGTAACCGGTATGGGGGATAACCCTTCCCTGTCCGAACTGATCGGTCCGGTTAAAGTGATGCTGCAGGCCTATGATGAAGGCCGTCTGGACAGACTGTACGTTGTCAGCAACAAATTTATTAACACCATGTCTCAGGTGCCAACTCTCACTCAACTGCTGCCATTACCGGCATCGGAAGATGAAGAGTTAAAACAAAAAGCCTGGGATTACCTGTATGAACCCGACCCGAAACCGCTGCTGGATACCCTGCTGCGTCGTTACGTTGAATCTCAGGTTTATCAGGGTGTGGTAGAAAACCTGGCCAGCGAGCAGGCCGCACGTATGGTGGCGATGAAAGCCGCGACCGACAATGGCGGCAGCCTGATTAAAGAGCTGCAGTTGGTATACAACAAAGCTCGTCAGGCCAGCATTACTCAGGAACTCACCGAGATCGTCGGTGGTGCATCCGCGGTATAACCAGGTTAATTCGTAGAGGATTCAAGATGGCTACTGGAAAAATTGTCCAGGTAATCGGCGCCGTGGTTGACGTCGAATTCCCTCAGGATGCCGTACCGCGCGTGTACGATGCTCTTGAGGTTATGAATGGTAATGAAAGCCTGGTGCTGGAAGTTCAGCAGCAGCTCGGTGGTGGTATCGTACGTACTATCGCCATGGGTTCTTCCGACGGTCTGCGTCGTGGTCTGGAAGTTAAAGACCTCGAGCACCCGATCGAAGTCCCGGTAGGTAAAGCAACTCTGGGTCGTATCATGAACGTCCTGGGTCAGCCGATCGACATGAAAGGCGACATCGGCGAAGAAGAACGTTGGGCGATTCACCGCGCAGCACCTTCTTATGAAGAGCTGTCCAGCTCTCAGGAATTGCTGGAAACCGGTATCAAAGTAATGGACCTGATCTGCCCGTTTGCGAAAGGCGGTAAAGTCGGTCTGTTCGGTGGTGCGGGTGTAGGTAAAACCGTAAACATGATGGAGCTGATCCGTAACATCGCGATCGAGCACTCCGGTTATTCCGTGTTTGCAGGCGTGGGTGAACGTACTCGTGAGGGTAACGACTTCTACCACGAAATGACCGACTCTAACGTTCTGGATAAAGTATCCCTGGTTTATGGCCAGATGAACGAGCCACCGGGAAACCGTCTGCGCGTTGCGCTGACCGGCCTGACCATGGCTGAGAAGTTCCGTGACGAAGGTCGTGACGTTCTGCTGTTCGTTGATAACATCTATCGTTATACCCTGGCCGGTACTGAAGTATCCGCACTGCTGGGCCGTATGCCTTCAGCGGTAGGTTATCAGCCGACGCTGGCGGAAGAGATGGGTGTTCTGCAAGAACGTATCACCTCTACCAAAACCGGTTCTATCACCTCCGTTCAGGCGGTATACGTACCTGCGGATGACTTGACTGACCCATCACCAGCCACCACCTTTGCTCACCTGGATGCAACCGTGGTACTGAGCCGTCAGATAGCCTCTCTGGGTATCTACCCGGCCGTTGACCCGCTGGACTCCACCAGCCGTCAGTTGGACCCGCTGGTCGTTGGTCAGGAACACTACGACACCGCGCGTGGCGTTCAGTCCATCCTGCAGCGTTACCAGGAACTGAAAGACATCATCGCGATCCTGGGTATGGACGAACTGTCCGAAGAAGACAAACTGGTGGTAGCACGTGCGCGTAAAATTCAGCGCTTCCTGTCCCAGCCATTCTTCGTTGCTGAAGTCTTTACCGGTTCTCCAGGTAAATTCGTATCGCTGAAAGATACTATCCGTGGCTTTAAAGGCATCATGGATGGCGAATACGATCACCTGCCAGAGCAGGCGTTCTATATGGTTGGCACCATCGAAGAAGCTGTCGAGAAAGCCAAAAAACTTTAACGCCTTAATCGGAGGGTGATATGGCAATGACTTACCACCTGGACGTCGTCAGCGCAGAGCAACAAATGTTCTCTGGTCTGGTCGAAAAAATCCAGGTAACGGGTAGTGAAGGTGAACTGGGTATTTACCCGGGCCACGCCCCGCTGCTCACCGCCATTAAGCCTGGTATGATCCGCATCGTTAAACAGTTCGGTCATGAAGAGTTTATCTACCTGTCCGGCGGCATTCTTGAAGTGCAGCCTGGCAACGTGACCGTACTGGCTGATACCGCGATTCGCGGGCAGGATCTCGATGAAGCGAGAGCCCTGGAAGCGAAACGTAAGGCTGAAGAGCACATTAAGAGCTCTCATGGTGACGTGGATTACGCTCAGGCATCTGCGGAACTGGCCAAAGCGATCGCCAAACTGCGCGTTATCGAGTTGACCAAAAAAGCGATGTAACACCGGCTTGAAAGCATAAAAACCAGTCTGAATTCAGGCTGGTTTTTTTTTGCCTTTTCTTCGGTTTCCCGCTTTTTAAGCCCTTTCTTATCCTTTATTCATGGATCAAAAAAAGAGCAAAAACATTAGCCTAAGGACTTAATGAGAGGTATGTCTTACTTTTCAGAAGACAAAAGGCGCGACGATGGACGAAAATGTCTCATTATCTTGTGGGGAAAGACCCCTGATGAGCATTTTATCTACACCCCATTTCACGGCGAAAAAAATGTAGTATTTTCAATGTGAAACGGTATAAATTCGTTCTCTTATCACAGTCAGGATGCGTATGTTGAACAGTGCTATGAGCGTAGTGATCCTTGCCGCAGGTAAAGGCACACGCATGTATTCCGATCTTCCTAAAGTGCTCCATACCCTCGCGGGAAAAGCGATGGTTCAGCATGTCATTGATGCAGCTAATGAAGTTGGCGCATCTCACGTTCATCTGGTCTATGGCCACGGTGGCGATCTGCTTAAGCAGACACTGAAAGAAGACAACCTGAATTGGGTTTTGCAGGCCGAGCAGTTGGGTACAGGTCATGCGATGCAGCAGGCTGCGCCATTCTTTGGCGACGACGAAGACATTTTAATGCTCTATGGCGACGTACCGCTGATTTCAATCGACACATTGCAGCGCCTGCGTGATGCAAAACCGCAGGGCGGCATTGGTTTGCTGACGGTGAAGCTGGATGATCCCACCGGCTATGGCCGTATTACGCGTGAAAACGGTAAGGTCACCGGTATCGTTGAGCACAAAGATGCAAGCGACGAGCAACGTCAGATCCAGGAAATTAATACCGGTATCCTGATTGCCAACGGCGCAGATATGAAACGTTGGTTGTCAAAACTGACGAATAACAATGCTCAGGGCGAGTATTACATCACCGACATTATTGCGCTGGCGTACCAGGAAGGCCGCGAAATCGCCGCCGTTCACCCTGACAGACTCAGCGAAGTGGAAGGCGTGAACAACCGTCTGCAACTCTCCCGTCTGGAACGCGTTTACCAGTCTGAGCAGGCTGAAAAGCTGCTGCTGGCGGGCGTTATGCTGCGTGATCCTTCGCGTTTTGACCTGCGCGGTACGTTATCGCACGGGCGGGATGTTGAAATTGATACTAACGTTATCATCGAAGGCAACGTTACGCTCGGTCATCGCGTGAAGATTGGCGCGGGCTGCGTTATCAAAAACAGTGTGATTGGCGACGATTGTGAAATCAGCCCATACAGCGTAGTGGAAGATGCACATCTGGCAACGGCGTGTACTATTGGCCCGTTCGCGCGTCTGCGCCCAGGTGCTGAACTGCTGGAAGGCGCGCACGTCGGTAACTTTGTCGAGATGAAAAAAGCGCGTCTGGGTAAAGGCTCGAAAGCCGGTCATCTGAGCTACCTGGGTGATGCTGAAATTGGCGATAACGTGAACATTGGTGCAGGTACGATCACCTGTAACTACGATGGCGCGAACAAGTTTAAAACCATTATTGGCGATGATGTGTTTGTCGGATCTGATACCCAACTGGTAGCGCCAGTAAAAGTGGGCAAAGGGGTGACGATCGCGGCGGGTACTACCGTTACTCGTGACGTCGCTGATAACGAACTGGTGATAAGCCGTGTACCGCAAGTCCATAAGCAGGGCTGGAAGCGTCCGGTGAAGAAGAAGTAAATTCAAATTTTGTAGGCCGGGCAACGCGTTTACGCTGCCCTCCGGCAAACAGGGTTGAGGGGATAACATAATCCCCCGCCCAAAAAGCAGTACTTATAAAAATAACCCCACTCTCTACAAGGCTCGGGGCGCCCGAAAATACGGGCATACAGGTTGACCGACAACGACTGGCATACTGCCAAAATCGGAATTAAAAACTATGTGTGGAATTGTTGGCGCTATCGCGCAACGTGATGTAGCAGAAATCCTTCTCGAAGGTTTACGTCGTCTGGAATACCGCGGCTATGACTCTGCGGGCCTGGCTGTGGTCGACAACGAAGGGCACATGACCCGTCTGCGTCGCCTCGGTAAAGTTCAGATGCTGGCACAGGCCGCAGAAGAACACCCGTTGCACGGCGGTACAGGTATTGCTCATACCCGTTGGGCAACCCACGGCGAACCTTCAGAAGCGAATGCGCATCCGCATGTTTCTGAGCACATTGTGGTGGTGCATAACGGCATCATCGAAAACCATGAACCGCTGCGCGAAGAACTGAAGGCGCGTGGTTATACGTTTGTTTCTGAAACTGACACCGAAGTGATTGCTCACCTGGTGCATTGGGAACTGGAACAAGGCGGCACTCTGCGTGAAGCCGTGCTGCGTACTATCCCGCAACTGCGCGGCGCGTACGGTACTGTTATCATGGATACCCGTAAACCGGATACGCTGCTGGCGGCTCGCTCTGGTAGCCCGCTGGTCATTGGTCTGGGTATGGGTGAGAACTTTATCGCTTCCGATCAGCTGGCGCTGCTGCCTGTCACCCGTCGCTTCATCTTCCTGGAAGAAGGCGATATTGCGGAAGTGACCCGTCGTTCCGTCTCTATTTTCGATAAAACGGGCGCGGCAGTGAAACGTCAGGATATCGAATCCAATCTGCAGTACGACGCCGGTGATAAAGGTATTTATCGCCACTACATGCAGAAAGAGATCTACGAACAGCCTAACGCTATCAAAAATACCCTGACCGGACGTATTACTCACGGTGAAGTGGACTTGAGCGAGCTGGGGCCGAAGGCGAACGAACTGTTGGCTCAGGTCGAGCACATTCAGATTATCGCCTGCGGGACTTCCTACAACTCCGGTATGGTATCCCGCTATTGGTTTGAATCTCTGGCAGGGATCCCGTGTGACGTGGAAATCGCGTCTGAATTCCGCTATCGCAAATCCGCCGTGCGTCGCAATAGCCTGATGATCACCCTTTCGCAGTCTGGCGAAACGGCCGATACGCTGGCCGGTCTGCGCTTATCGAAAGAGCTGGGTTATCTGGGTTCCCTGGCGATTTGTAACGTTCCGGGCTCTTCCCTGGTTCGTGAATCTGACCTGGCGATGATGACCAATGCCGGTACCGAAATCGGTGTTGCCTCCACGAAAGCATTTACCACTCAGTTGACCGTTCTGCTGATGCTGGTGGCGAAACTGGCGCGTCTGAAAGGCCTGGATGCCTCTATTGAGCACGACATCGTTCACGGCCTGCAGGCACTGCCGAGCCGCATTGAGCAGATGCTGTCTCAGGATAAACGCATTGAAGCGCTGGCTGAAGATTTCTCTGACAAACACCACGCGCTGTTCCTGGGTCGTGGCGATCAGTATCCGATTGCGCTGGAAGGCGCACTGAAACTGAAAGAGATCTCTTATATTCACGCAGAAGCCTATGCCGCAGGTGAACTGAAGCATGGCCCGCTGGCGCTGATTGATGCAGACATGCCGGTTATTGTAGTGGCTCCGAACAACGAACTGTTGGAAAAACTGAAATCCAACATTGAAGAAGTTCGCGCGCGCGGCGGTCAGTTGTATGTCTTCGCCGATCAGGATGCCGGATTCACCAGCAGCGATAATATGCACATTATTGAAATGCCGCATGTGGAAGAGGCCATTGCGCCGATCTTCTATACGGTACCGCTGCAATTGCTGGCGTATCACGTGGCGCTGATCAAAGGCACCGACGTGGATCAGCCGCGTAACCTGGCAAAATCGGTTACGGTTGAATAATCTGTGAAATGCCCTGCGAAAGCGGGGCATTTTTTATCCCCGTTTTTTTTGAAGCATCCCCCCTCTTTTTCATGTCACAAAGCGTCATATTCAGCTACTGTTTCAGTGTCATAAAAAGAAAATTTCTGCGAAATATTAGTGCCATAAAAACACGTAACGCATTGTTTCTTTATGATGTTTTTTAGAAAATGAGCACCACTTCTTTTGTTGTCATAAAACTGTCATATTTCGTACATTTAACTGTCACCTGTTTGTCCTATTTTGCTTATCGTAGCCACTTAACAATGATTTACGAATCTTGCAGGAGACATTATGAAAGTTATGCGTACCACTGTCGCAACTGTTGTCGCCGCGACCTTATCCATGAGCGCTTTCGCTGTAAACGCAGCGGCAAGCCTGACAGGTGCAGGTGCAACTTTTCCTGCGCCAGTGTATGCCAAATGGGCAGATACCTATCAGAAAGAGACCGGTAATAAAGTCAATTACCAGGGTATCGGCTCCTCCGGTGGTGTTAAACAAATTACTGCAAATACGGTTGATTTCGGCGCATCTGATGCCCCGTTGTCTGATGAAAAGCTGGCTCAGGAAGATCTGTTCCAGTTCCCGACGGTGATCGGTGGTGTGGTGCTGGCGGTGAATATCCCAGGTCTGAAGTCTGGTGAGCTGGTGCTGGACGGTAAAACACTGGGTGACATCTACCTCGGCAAAATCAAAAAGTGGGACGATGAAGCCATCACCAAACTGAACCCTGGTCTGAAACTGCCTTCTCAGAATATTGCCGTTGTGCGTCGTGCTGATGGCTCCGGTACTTCCTTCGTCTTTACCAGCTATCTGGCGAAAGTGAACGAAGAGTGGAAATCGAAAGTCGGTTCCGGCTCGACAGTAAACTGGCCGACCGGTCTGGGTGGTAAAGGTAACGACGGTATCGCCGCGTTCGTACAGCGTCTGCCGGGTTCCATTGGCTACGTTGAATACGCGTATGCCAAACAGAACAGCCTGGCCTACACCAAACTGATCTCCGCCGATGGTAAGCCGGTAAGCCCGACTGAAGAGAACTTCGCCAACGCGGCAAAAGGCGCTGACTGGAGCAAATCATTCGCTCAGGATCTGACGAACCAGAAAGGTGAAGACGCGTGGCCAATTACCTCCACGACCTTCATCCTCGTGCACAAAGTGCAGAAAAAACCTGAGCAGGGCGCTGAAGTGCTGAAATTCTTCGATTGGGCATACAAAAATGGCGGCAAGCAGGCTAACGACCTGGATTATGCCAGCCTGCCAGACAGCGTGGTTGAGCAGGTTCGCGCTGCGTGGAAAACCAACGTGAAAGACAGCAGCGGTAAAGCGCTGTATTAACAGAATATCTTTGACGAATTGGCGGATGGCGCTACGCTTGTCCGCCCTACGGTTCAGACTGTAGGCCCGATAGATAAGCCGGATAAGCGTAGCGCCATCCGGCTTGGGCAACTTCGTAAACGCGTTCAACGGAAAGAGTAATTTATGGCTGCAACTAAGCCTGCTTTTAACCCACCGGGTAAAAAGGGTGACATGATATTCAGCGCGCTGGTAAAACTGGCTGCGCTGCTTGTGCTATTGATGCTGGGCGGCATTATTGTCTCTCTGATCATCTCCTCCTGGCCAAGTATCCAGAAGTTTGGCTTTTCGTTCCTGTGGACCAAAGAGTGGGACGCGCCAAACGATATCTACGGTGCGCTGGTTCCCATTTATGGCACGCTGGTAACCTCATTTATCGCCTTGCTGATCGCCGTTCCGGTGAGTTTCGGCATTGCCTTATTTTTAACGGAACTGGCGCCAAACTGGCTGAGACGTCCGCTGGGGATCGCGATTGAACTGCTGGCCGCTATTCCGAGTATCGTGTACGGCATGTGGGGCTTGTTTATTTTCGCCCCGCTGTTTGCGACCTGGTTCCAGGAGCCGGTAGGGAACGTCCTTTCCAACATTCCGTTTGTTGGCGCACTGTTCTCAGGCCCGGCTTTTGGTATCGGTATCTTAGCCGCTGGTGTGATCCTCGCTATCATGATAATCCCCTACATTGCGGCGGTAATGCGTGATGTATTCGAACAGACCCCGGTGATGATGAAAGAGTCGGCCTACGGCATTGGCTGCACCACCTGGGAAGTTATCTGGCGTATTGTTCTGCCTTACACCAAAAATGGGGTGATTGGCGGCATTATGCTGGGGTTAGGTCGTGCGCTTGGCGAAACCATGGCGGTAACCTTTATCATCGGTAACACCTACCAGCTCGACAGCGCCTCGCTGTATATGCCGGGCAACAGTATTACCTCTGCGCTGGCGAATGAGTTTGCCGAAGCAGAATCGGGGCTGCACGTTGCCGCGCTGATGGAACTGGGCCTGATCCTGTTCGTCATCACCTTTATCGTCCTGGCAGCGTCTAAATTTATGATCATGCGCCTTGCTAAGAACGAGGGGGCACGCTAATGGCTACGATCGAGATGCAATCTACTGCCGCGCTGGCGGAATCCCGCCGCAAAATGCAGGCGCGTCGTCGCATGAAAAACCGCATCGCGCTGACGCTCTCCATGGCGACTATGGCGTTCGGGCTGTTCTGGCTCATTTGGATCCTGTTCTCTACCGTTGTACGCGGTATCGACGGCATGTCGCTGGCGCTGTTCACCGAAATGACGCCACCGCCTAATACGGCGGGCGGCGGTCTGGCAAACGCCCTGGCCGGTAGTGGTTTACTCATTCTGTGGGCGACCGTATTGGGTACGCCACTGGGCATTATGGCGGGGATTTATCTGGCGGAATATGGCCGCAAATCCTGGCTGTCTGAAGTCATTCGCTTCATCAACGACATTCTGCTTTCTGCTCCGTCGATTGTGGTCGGTCTGTTCGTCTACACCATTGTGGTCGCGCAGATGGAACAATTCTCCGGCTGGGCAGGTGTGATTGCGCTGGCGTTGCTGCAGGTGCCTATCGTCATTCGAACCACAGAGAACATGTTGAAACTGGTGCCGGATAGCCTGCGTGAAGCGGCTTATGCGCTGGGTACGCCAAAGTGGAAGATGATCTCTGCGATTACCCTGAAGGCGTCAGTCTCCGGCATCATGACCGGTATTCTGCTGGCGATTGCGCGTATCGCGGGTGAAACCGCCCCGCTGCTGTTTACCGCGCTCTCGAACCAGTTCTGGAGCACCGACATGATGCAGCCGATCGCCAACTTGCCGGTGACCATCTTTAAATTTGCGATGAGTCCGTTTGCTGAATGGCAGCAACTGGCCTGGGCTGGTGTGTTGATTATCACCCTGTGCGTTCTGCTGCTGAATATTCTCGCGCGCGTCATTTTTGCCAAGAATAAACACGGTTAATTTTTTACGCACATATTGGTAGGCCTGATAAGCGTAGCGTCATCAGGCACAATTTTGCGGCGCGGCGAAGGCGGCGTCGAATGAGGAAGAGATTGAAATGAGTATGGTTGAGACAGCCCAAGGTAAGATTCAGGTTCGTGATTTGAACTTCTACTATGGCAAATTCCATGCCCTGAAGAACATCAACCTGGATATCGCGAAGAACCAGGTGACGGCATTCATCGGCCCATCTGGCTGTGGTAAATCCACGTTGCTGCGCACCTTTAACAAAATGTATTCGCTCTACCCCGATCAACGCGCGGAAGGCGAAATTCTGCTGGATGGCGACAATATTCTCACCAATACCCAGGATATCGCGCTGCTGCGCGCTAAAGTGGGCATGGTGTTTCAGAAGCCGACACCGTTCCCGATGTCCATTTACGACAATATCGCGTTTGGCGTGCGTCTGTTTGAGAAGCTCTCCCGCGCCGACATGGATGAGCGTGTTCAGTGGGCTTTGACCAAGGCCGCATTGTGGAACGAAACCAAAGATAAATTGCACCAGAGCGGGTACTCTCTCTCCGGTGGCCAGCAACAGCGTCTGTGCATCGCGCGCGGTATCGCTATTCGTCCGGAAGTGTTGCTGCTGGATGAGCCATGTTCAGCGCTGGACCCCATTTCCACAGGGCGTATTGAAGAGCTGATCACCGAGCTGAAGCAGGATTACACCGTGGTTATCGTAACGCACAACATGCAGCAGGCGGCGCGTTGTTCCGACCACACGGCGTTTATGTATTTGGGCGAGTTGATTGAGTTCAGTAACACGGACGATCTGTTCACCAAGCCCGCTAAAAAGCAAACAGAAGACTACATCACCGGTCGCTACGGCTGATTCAGGAGTGCAACATGGATAACCTCAATCTTAATAAACACATTTCCGGCCAGTTCAACGCTGAACTGGAGAGCATTCGCACTCAGGTGATGACCATGGGCGGGATGGTGGAACAGCAACTGTCTGACGCCATTACCGCCATGCACAACCAGGACGGTGAACTGGCAAAGCGCGTGATTGAAGGCGACAAACAGGTCAACATGATGGAAGTTGCGATTGATGAAGCCTGCGTGCGCATCATCGCCAAACGTCAGCCAACGGCCAGTGACCTGCGTCTGGTGATGGCGATCATCAAAACTATCGCGGAGCTGGAACGTATTGGCGACGTTGCCGATAAAATCTGTCGTACCGCGCTGGAGAAGTTCTCTTCTCAGCATCAGCCGCTGTTGGTGAGTCTGGAATCGTTGGGTCGCCACACTGTACAGATGCTGCATGACGTTCTGGATGCGTTTGCGCGCATGGATCTGGATGAAGCGGTACGTATCTACCGGGAAGACAAAAAAGTCGACCAGGAATATGAAGGCATCGTGCGTCAGTTGATGACGTACATGATGGAAGATCCGCGAACCATTCCGAGCGTACTGACAGCGCTGTTCTGCGCACGTTCGATTGAACGAATCGGCGACCGCTGCCAGAACATTTGTGAATACATCTTCTACTTCGTGAAAGGGCAGGATTTCCGTCACGTCGGCGGCGATGAGCTGGATAAACTGCTGGCGGGAAAAGACCCTAAAGAGTGATTTTATTGGCGGGTGGCGCTTCGCTAACCCGCCCTAAAAAACCACAGATCCTGTAGGCCGGATAAGCGCAGCCGCCATCCGGCTTTTTATTAACGCGTAATATCCCACCCGCGCGCCTTCCACAATTCCGGCAACTGCGCCAAATCCGTAAAGGTCGTTACGTTGGGATGATCGATCGGTTTGTTGTGCGGATCGGCGCAGAAGTAAAACACCTCCATACCCGCATCAATTCCTGACTGTGCGCCAGCGGAAGAGTCATCCACCAAAATGCAGTTCTCCACATTGACGTTCATCGCTTTTGCTGCGTGGAACATCAGCGCCGGGTCTGGCTTCCAGCGTTGAATGTCGTAGCCGCTGAACAGTTTTTCCGGGAAGTGGTGCAACATGCCCAGTTTTCCCAGGGAATGCTGCATTTTACTGACCGGGCCGTTAGAGACGACGCAGATTGGCACCGTCATGCTGTCCAGCAAGGCGTTTGCACCCGCGATCACTTCAAGTTCCGTGTCGAACAGGCGTGCGACCTCGGCGCGGAAGACGCGTTCCAGCTCAGTTTTCGCCAACGCAATATGATGCTCTTCGTTGATGATGTCGATAATCTCGTAGAGTTTTACACCCTTAAAGCGTTTAAACACCTCTTCGAGATCGAGCTTTATGCCAAATTCCTGGAACATGGCGACATACGCACGGGAACAGATCACTTCGCTGTCGACCAGCGTACCGTCGCAGTCAAAAAATACCGCTTCAATCTGGGACATGCCTTTCCTTTTTTGCAAGTTTAACGTTTACGTAATGCAGAATTGAGAGACGCAATCGTTGCCGTATAAGCAAAATCAATGAAAAAAAGTATCTCGCAACCGCCCCTATTGTCGCATTTTGGTATAGGATAGCGACGAATTTTCCCTCCTTGTTCGGAAATTGATAATGAGTCAACAACACACAACCCAGGCTTCTGGTCAGGGTATGCTGGAACGCGTGTTTAAACTGCGCGAACACGGCACGACGGCACGCACCGAAGTGATCGCCGGTTTCACGACCTTCCTGACGATGGTCTATATCGTTTTTGTTAACCCACAAATTCTTGGCGTTGCTGGCATGGATACCAGCGCTGTCTTCGTCACCACCTGTTTGATTGCTGCATTTGGTAGCATCCTGATGGGCCTGTTTGCCAACCTGCCGGTCGCGCTGGCACCTGCAATGGGTCTGAACGCCTTTTTCGCGTTTGTTGTGGTTCAGGCAATGGGCCTGCCGTGGCAGGTCGGGATGGGCGCCATTTTCTGGGGCGCTGTTGGTCTGCTGTTGTTGACCATCTTCCGCGTACGTTACTGGATGATTGCCAATATTCCGGTCAGTCTGCGCGTAGGCATCACCAGCGGTATCGGCTTGTTCATTGGCATGATGGGGCTGAAAAATGCCGGTGTCATTGTCGCCAATAAAGACACGCTGGTGGCGATTGGAAATCTGACGTCGCACAGCGTTCTGCTGGGCGTGCTGGGTTTCTTTATCATCGCTATTCTGGCATCGCGCAACATTCACGCGGCGGTGCTGGTGTCTATCGTGGTCACAACGCTGCTGGGCTGGATGTTGGGTGATGTGCACTACAACGGTATCGTCTCTGCGCCGCCAAGCGTCACGACTGTGATTGGCCATGTGGATCTGGCCGGTTCACTGAATCTGGGTCTGGCTGGCGTCATTTTCTCTTTCATGTTGGTTAACCTGTTTGACTCCTCCGGTACGCTGATTGGCGTGACCGACAAAGCGGGTCTGGCCGATGAGAAAGGGAAGTTCCCACGTATGAAACAGGCGCTGTTTGTCGACAGCGTATCCTCGGTGGCGGGTTCGTTTATCGGCACCTCTTCCGTGACGGCGTATATTGAATCCTCTTCCGGTGTTTCAGTTGGTGGACGTACCGGTCTGACGGCGGTTGTCGTGGGCTTGCTGTTCCTGCTGGTTATCTTCCTGTCGCCACTGGCGGGAATGGTGCCGGGTTATGCGGCCGCGGGTGCGCTGATTTATGTCGGTGTACTGATGACCTCCAGCCTTGCGCGCGTGAAGTGGGACGATTTAACCGAGTCCGTACCGGCCTTTATCACCGCCGTGATGATGCCGTTCAGTTTCTCTATCACTGAAGGTATCGCGCTGGGCTTTATCTCTTACTGTGTGATGAAAATCGGCACCGGTCGCTTGCGCGATCTCAGCCCTTGCGTGGTTGTAGTGGCGTTGCTGTTCATACTGAAGATTGTGTTTATCGACGCGCACTGATTGGCGATAGCTCTGTATTTTTGTCGGGTGGCGCTGCGCTTACCCGACCTACAAGGCCACGTGGGTTCGTGGGCCTGATAAGCGAAGCGCCATCAGGCATAACCACATAAATCATTTCAAATCAAAGCCCGGCACTGTCGCCGGGCTTTTTTTATGCTTTAACCCGCTGAATATACTCGCCAAACGCGGTCAGTTGACCCGTCAGATGATCCAGCGTGCTTTGGTCAATCACTTCGCCATTTTGCGGATCCACTTTGTTTTGAATCACGCCACCCATAAATTCAGGCTTATTCATTACCATGGCGTCGAGGAAAACCAGAATCTGACGCAGATGATACTGACAGCGCGCGCCGCCGATAGCGCCCATTGAACTGGTCTGGATCAGCACCGGTTTTCCAGACAGTGGCTGGTCGGGCAGGCGGGACAGCCAGTCGATGGCATTTTTCAGGCCACCCGGTACGGAGTAGTTATATTCCGGCGTCACAATGACCACCCCATCCGCTTGACGAATTTGATCCGCCAGCGCTTCTACGCTCTGCGGAAAACCCTCTTCTTGTTGCAGATCGGCGTCATACAATGGGATGTCGCCAATGGACGGCAATGCGTTGATTTCCATGCCTGTCGGGGCAATTTTTGGCAGGGTACGGGCAACCATCCCATTAAATGAGCCTTTGCGCAGGCTCCCCAGTAACGTAACAACCTTCAACGTTTCAGACATGATTACTCCTTTTTCATCATGATGGCCGGGATGTGGCCGGGTCAGTTATGTGTACACGATTTAACGGTGGATAATTGGGCGAATCGCATCAGGCGACCGGTGGATGCGTTGGCGCGAGTCTGGATATCGGGCAGGCTTTTCCACCCCTGTTGACTATCAAACTCCCAAACCTTCAGCTTTTCAATGGCGGGCGAGACGGCAACCGACCATACCAGCACATCTTCCGCATCGCAGAGGGCTTCGATTTGTGCAACATGAGCGCACTTCAGACGACCAGCAACGGGGATCAACTGGAGCTCTCGTGGGTCATCGTTGAGGACATCGCCAGTGAGTTTCAGTACGCTCTGGCGCAAGGTGATGAGCTGCGCACGTGCTTCATTAGGGTCGTTTTGATTGTTGATCCACAGGGTTTCATTGCTGGAGAACACCGGGTTTCCTGCTGAATGTGGGCTGTGAAAGCCACGGGTTGCACGTTGCAACTCCATATCCAGACCGCATTCGCCTTCGGTTGTCAGCGCAATGCCGACCATATTTCCGGCGTATGCGATGGAGAAATCGGGCAGGTTGCGATCGCGAAACGTGGGTTTGCCTTTCGCCTGGACAGCTATCTCTGGTAGTTCGCTGATGCCATAAAGCATAAACATCAGTTCAGCGAGTAAGGCCCGGGAGGCAAGGAACCGCGTGCGGCGATGAGTGGGAAGATTATTGGCCTCAATATGGCATTGAGAAGGGAGCCGGACTGAAACTAAATGTCCCTCCGTCAGAATCCCTCTGGCAAAATGTGTCGCCATTTTTCGCTCCGTGATTAATGGTCCGTGATTATTATGAGAGTAACATTTACATGAATTATGGACAGACTTAACCGCGCAAAAATTCGACTGAATCAGGGTACCTTACGTGACATTTACATTTCCCTTACCTAAATGGCTAATTCAGCGTCAGGAAAGGGGGCTGTAGAGGGCTTTAAGTGTCTCCCTTAACCAGACAATTTTCGGGTTATGGCTGTTGCGTTTATGCCAGAGGAGGGTGAACGGCACCATGAGCTTTTCCCGCTGTGCGGCGTCAAAAGGCAAGGGGCGCGCAACTAACGGGAGTTGGTGGAGTTGGTTATAACGCTGACAATAAAGCGGCGCGGTCGCCAGAAGCGAGTGATCGGGTTGCGCCGCCATAAACAGCGATTGTTCAAACCCAGGTAGACTTAAGGCGATGTTGCGTTTACGCCCCATCTCCTGCAGCACGTCATCGAGCGCCCAGGTATCGCTTTGCTCCCAGCAGATGCTGATATGCGGATAGCGCAGGAAGGTTTCAAGATTCCACTCTTCCCGCAGCGCCGGATGATCTTCCCGCAGCCATACCCACGGTAAGTCGGTGAACAGCACTTCAAAATCGATCGATAAAGGCAGCAGGCTCAGCAACTCTCGCGAACGTGGATGGCTCTCACGGCCGGTAAAACCAATATCGACCTCGCCACGCGTGATGGCGTCCAGCGAGTCGTAATCCCAGTTGCGGACTTTAATGGAGGCCTGCGGATAGCGCTGATAGATCTGTTGCGACAGAGAATTGAACATGATCATCATCAGCGGCGTCTCGGCGACCAGATCGAACTTCAGCCCTCGTGGCGTCTCGTTATGCGGCTTATCCAGCAGTTGATTACCCATCTGCATCCAGTCCGCCAGATTCTGCTCCATACTCAGCATCAGCGGCGTTGGCGTCAGTCCGAGCGGCGTATTCACGAACAGCGGGTCGTCGAACCATGCCCGCAACTTCGACAGCGATTTGCTCACTGCCGAAGGGGTAACGCTCATCCGTTTCGCCGCTTTGGTTACGCTGCGCTCCTGCATCAGAAGCTGCAGGCATAACAACAAATTAAGATCGAGACTGGTGATGGATTTCTTCATGGTCGGGTGCAGACCTGTTGGGTGCGACGAGCATAATCAGCAAGAGGCTGACTATGCTACAACCAATCAGAATCCCGATCAGCATATTCAGCGCGTTGATGCCAACAATGGCGGCCAGCCAAATCCACAGCGACGAACCGCAAACCTGTGCAATCCCCAGCGCTGAACTGGCGACGCCAGCCCGCAAAGAAAAGGGACCCAGCGCCTGACTCATTGCCACGCCAAAGCCGACCGAGAAACCCGCGCAGATAAGCGTCAGGCCAAACAGTGTCACCGCGTTGCTGGTGGCGAGGCTGAGCACCACGCCTGCCGCCAGAAACAGCCCCTGTGAGGTAACCATTAATGTACGTGGCTTAAACACGCCTAACGCAAATGGCGTAGAGAACGAAACGGCCATGCTGATGCCAGCGGTCAGTGCCATGGTGGTGGCATATTCACCGCGATCAAAACCCATCACTTCCATCAGCAGTACCGGTGAGGTATTCACAAAGGTGAGGATAACCGAGACGCTCAGCGTGGTGATTGCCAGACGGCTGAGGAAAAAACGATTGATCAGCGACTCTGCACTTTGTGGCGAGCATGAAGACGATGAAGGGGTGGTTGGGCGTGTTTCCCGCAGGATGAACAATGACAGCAGGCACACTGCGATGCCCATCGCAATCATGGTGTAAAACAGGCTTTGCCACGGGAATCGAAGCATGATCAGATGCCCCAGAACCGGCGCCAGCACCGGGACAATACAGGTTATTCCGTTAAGCAGTGACAGTACTTTCGCCCGGCGGCGATCGTCCAGCGTATCGCGCAAGATGGCAAAGGCCACCACGTAGCAGCACCCCGCGCCAATGCCCTGAATAAAGCGTCCGGTTAAAAACATCGAACCGTCCTGCGCGAGCGAACAGAGCGTAGAGGCAAAGATGAATATCACCGCACCGACGACGGCAACAGGTTTACGCCCGGAGCGGTCGGCCACTTTTCCGGCGAATAACATGGCGGTTGCCATCCCGGCCAGATAGACAGAGAACGCAATATGCAACTGCGCTTCACTGGCCTTCAGATCGGCGGCAATTCGCGGTAAACCCACCAGATACATATCAATACCGGCGGGATAGAGTAAAACAAGGGCAAAACTGCAGAGTAGAAAGCGGGTCATAGCGTCCTCACGATAAGCGTGGCGCTAAGCATACGGGGAGGTGTTCTGTGAGACGAGTTGCCATTTGGACAACAGTGATTTCCTGTAAGGAAAATGAAAAAGGAAAACATACGCCAACAGCGTTTTCGATCTCTCTGTTAGCGTATGCTTCACGACAAACTAAACGTACTCAACCAAATTTGGGCAAGATATTAAATACGTTTCCAAACCAGCAAAAAATAACCACGACACCAAAAATAATGACGACCGAAGGGATCGCGAGACCACCCCAGACTGTCAGCATTTGGTTTGGAAACTTCTTTCTGGATTTCATGGCCAGAACGGCAGGAATGATAACCGCCCAGATTGTGGCACAAAGCCCCGCGCCGCCAATCCCGTAAATGAACCCATTAGGAAAGATTAAGTACAGAACCGCAGGAGGTATAAAGGTTAATAGTACCGTTTTAAAACGACCTGAGTGTGAATTATCAATTTTAAAAAGATCGGCAAGATAATCAAAAAGCCCTAAGGTGACACCGAAGAAAGAGCTGGCAACGGCTAAGTTCGAAAAAACGAGAAGACAAAACTCAATGACGCCATGCTGTTTTGTGCCGAGAAAGGATTTTACCAGCGAGTCAACGTTCCCACCTGACGAAATAATCTCTTTAAAGCTCTCGCGTGGGATGTTCCCCATCGTGCAATACAGCCAGAACAGATAAACAAAGAGGGCCAGCAGAGAACCAAAAACAATGCTTTTGATTAGCTTATCTTTTCTTTTTCCGTAGCAAATGATAAGGCTGGGAATGTTGCCATGAAAACCAAAAGAAGCCAGACAGACAGGCATTGCCATTAATACATAGGGGTAATACGACACCTCATTGTTCGTTGTAACACTGATGTCGCGTAATATAGAGTAATCAACCTGGAAGAATAAAGAGCCAAAAACAACCACGAAGGCAATTATTTTTAAACCTAAGAATAATGATGTGATCCTGCTGGCCGCTAACGAACTAAACCATAAAACACACGCCACAAAAACTGCGGTACTAATCCCAATGATACGCGGGTTAACATGGTGCCCTGAGTTCATTGCAATGGTTTCGCTTATTATTGCCCCATTTGCTGAGATGTAAGCATACGTAAGAATATAGAGAACAAATGCTACCGTGATACCGCTTACGATGTTCCATTTATTGCCAATCAAATCTTTTGTAATGGTGTTGAAACTGGAACCTACTGGGTAGTTTAAGTTAGCTTCTAACAATAATAATCCGGAGTGCAACATTGAAAACCAGGCGATTATTAATATAAAAGCCCCCCAGAAAAACCAGGAGCCAGCGAGATCTACAGGTAAAGCAAACATCCCTCCACCAATTACTGTACCTGCAATGACCATTATTCCCCAAAAGGAAGAATGTTTCGCGTTTGAGTTGTCGTCCATTATGCATCCTTAAACCAGGAGGCCAATTAATGAAATGGCTATGTTTCCATAGCCATTCTAATTATGTTATTAGATTTCTTTGAGTTTTGCCGTAAAGTGGCGTAACACTTTAGGTTCGTATGTGAATGTTAATCCTTTTATGTTTACAGCATTTTCTTTAACATGCTTAAATGCTTCAATAATAAAGTCCATATGGGATTGGGTGTAGGTTGCACGAGGGATGGTTAACCGAAGTAACTCGGCAGGACAAGGCATTTGTTTGCCTGTTTTTGGATCCCGACCTAATAAAAACGAACCAATTTCAACCGCTCTGATCCCCGCGACTTTATATAACTCACATGCGAGTGCCTGCGCCGGGAACTGCTCTGCCGGAATGTGCGGCAATAATTTACCTGCATCAACAAACGCCGCGTGGCCGCCCGCTTGCTGACACACAACGCCGATTTCTTCCAGTCCATCAACTAAGTATTGAACCTGCGCAATACGGTATGCCAGCCAGTCATTGTTCATACCGTCATAGAGGCCAACCGCCAGTCGCTCCATGGCACCGCCTTCCAGGCCGCCATAGGTGGGGAAACCTTCCTGAACGACACAAATGGTACGGCACTCGGTATAAACATCGAAATAGGTATCATCCTTGATACACAGTAATCCCCCCATCGGAACCATGGCATCTTTTTTCGCTGACATGGCTAACATATCTGCGTATTTGTAAGTTTCGCGGGTGATCTCTTCAACACTCCAGTCTTTATACTCAGCTTCGCGCTGCTTGATAAAATAGGCATTCTCAGCAAAGCGTGCGGAGTCCATAACGACGGGAATATCGTACTTTTTAGCAATGCGGTACATGGCTTTTAAGTTTGCCAGTGAGACAGGCTGCCCACCTGCTGAGTTACTGGTAATGGTTGCGACAATGTATGGCACATTATTGGCGCCGACCTCTTCAATACCACTTTTCAGCCCTTGCAGATCAAAATTGCCTTTGAAGTCGTAACGCACGCCGGTATCAAACGCTTCTTTGATATAGACGTTACGAACCGTACAGCCATTTATCTGGCTATGGCCCTGGGTAGTATCAAAGAAATAGTTTGAGAACGCGACCATCCTGGTTTTATCTAACCCTTTTTCTTGTTCGCGTTTTTTTATTAATACAGGGATATAAATTTGCTCTGCACCGCGCCCCTGGTGGGTAGGGATTGTGTGTTGATAACCAAATATATTTTTTACTGCATCGGCTAAAGCATAATAACTACGGCTACCGCTATAGGCTTCATCGCCACGCAACATTGCTGCTTGCATATTCTGAGTGACAGCTCCGGTGCCGCTGTCTGTCAGTAAATCAATAAAGACATCTTCACTATCCAGAAGAAATGGGTTCATTCCGGAGGCAATAATCGCTTTCTCACGGTGTTCTCTGGTCGTACGTTTTACGGGTTCAATAACTCTGATGCGAAATGGCTCGGGTAAATGTTTGAAATTTTCCATGATATAACCCTTCAATTAATTTAGGTACAACGTTCCCTGTGACTGTTTATTGAAAACAGCCATTCTTGTTTAACCGGTATACCTGTTCTGCTTCAGGTTACATGCCTACAGGCGACGTTCATTTACCCATATTCCGAATAGACACAAGAATACCGGGTTGCTTTTGCAGTCAGTCATGAAGCTTGAATTATTTAAGGCATACCAAAAAATCAGATCATACGGAATCTAATTTTTGATTATATAGAGAGAGAAATGAAATGCGTTAAGGACGGTCATCGACAATCTTATTATCGATGTTAAACCATTTTGAGGTGATGTATGAATTTAAGATAATCATGATATGCTTATCCTCATTTAGATACCATGATACATTATTGCAATAAAATTATTTGTCTACCGTTACCTTAAACACTTGTGATTGTAATCACAGTAAATTAAAAACCAGAATATATAACATAATTGTTAATATGAGATATTAATCACGAATAATTAAAGGAGGCTCCGCATTAACAAAACGTTAATGCGGAAGAGGCAGGGTTATTATTTGAGGTTACTTACCGATACAGAAACTGGAGAAGATCCGCCCCAGCAGATCGTCGGAGGTAAACTCCCCGGTTATCTCGCTCAAGCTTTGCTGCGCCAGGCGCAGTTCTTCTGCCAGCAGTTCGCCAGCCCATGCACCCAGCAGTTGTGCTTTCCCTTGCTGGAGATGCTCAGCGGCTTCTGCCAGCGCCTGCAAGTGACGACGACGCGCCAGGAAGCCGCCTTCCATATTGGTTTCAAAGCCCATGCTTTGCTTAAGATGGTCACGTAGCTCGTCCACACCTTCGCCAGTACGGGCGGAGAGGCGAACCAGTGAGTGATCGTTCACTTCGCTGATCCCCAGCGTCTCGCCGGTAATATCGGCTTTGTTGCGCACGACAGTGATCGGCAGCTTAGCAGGCAGACGAGCGATAAAGTCCGGCCAGATCTCTGCCGGGTCGGTCGCGTCAGTCGTCGTGCCGTCCACCATAAACAGCACGCGGTCGGCTTGTTCAATCTCCTGCCACGCGCGCTCAATGCCGATACGTTCTACCTCATCATTAGCATCGCGCAGACCGGCGGTGTCGATGATGTGCAACGGCATACCGTCAATGTGAATATGCTCGCGCAGTACGTCGCGCGTTGTCCCGGCAATATCGGTCACTATCGCGGCTTCACGCCCCGCCAGCGCATTCAACAGGCTCGATTTACCCGCGTTGGGGCGACCCGCAATGACCACCTTCATTCCTTCACGCAGCAGGCTTCCCTGACGCGCTTCAGCACGCACGGCGTCGAGATCGGCGATAACGCCATTTAGCTGCGCTTCAATTTTGCCGTCCGACAGGAAGTCGATCTCCTCATCGGGGAAGTCAATCGCCGCTTCCACGTAGATGCGCAGGTGAGTGAGTGCTTCCACAAGATGATTTACGCGCGCGGAAAACGCCCCTTGCAGCGAGTTCAGCGCTGAACGCGCCGCTTGCTCTGAACTGGCGTCAATCAGGTCAGCAATCGCTTCTGCCTGGGCCAGATCGAGCTTATCGTTGAGGAACGCCCGCTCGGAGAATTCACCGGGTTTTGCAATGCGCAGACCCGGGATCGTCAAAATGCGTTTTAACAGCAGGTCGAGAATCACCGGGCCGCCGTGTCCTTGCAGTTCCAGTACGTCTTCGCCCGTGAACGAGTTCGGGCCGGGGAACCACAGCGCGATCCCCTGGTCGAGTGCGGTGCCATCGGCATCTTTAAACGGCAGGTAGTCGGCATAACGCGGTTTTGGCAGTTTGCCCAGTACAACTTCGGCAACCTCACGCGCCTTGAGGCCGGAGATACGCAGGATGCCGACGCCACCGCGTCCCGGTGGGGTAGCCTGGGCGACGATAGTGTCGTTGTGGCTCATGATATGTCTCGTTGAATACAAATAAAAAAGGCGGTCATTTGACCGCCTTCCATAGAGCTATGACTTACTGTCAGGAGCTTTTCTTCTCGCGGCTATGCAGGCCACGTTTCTCCAGACCACGGTAAATCAGTTGCTGCTGGATAATGGTCACCAGGTTGCTGACGATATAGTACAGCACCAGACCTGACGGGAACCACAGGAAGAACACCGTGAAGATGACCGGCATAAAGGTCATGATCTTCTGCTGCATCGGGTCGGTCACCGTGGTCGGCGACATCTTCTGGATGAAGAACATCGTCACGCCCATCAGGATCGGCAGAATGTAGTACGGGTCTTGTGCAGACAAGTCGTGGATCCACAGGGCGAACGGCGCATGACGCAGTTCAATGGAGCCCATCAGCATGTAGTACAGCGCAAGGAAGATTGGCATCTGGATGATCAGCGGGAAGCAGCCACCCAGCGGGTTAACCTTCTCAGCTTTGTACAGTGCCATCATTTCCTGGCTCTGACGCTGTTTGTCATCGCCCAGACGCTCACGCATTGCCGCAATTTTCGGCTGCAGCATACGCATCTTCGCCATGGAGGTGTACTGCGCTTTGGTCAGCGGGTACATGATGCCACGAACGATAAAGGTGATAACGATGATGGAGAAGCCCCAGTTACCCAGGAAGCTGTGGATCCATTTCAGCAGTTTAAACAGCGGCTGAGAGATGAACCACAACCAGCCGTAATCCACGGTCAGATCCAGGTGCGGTGCAACGGCCGCCATTTTATCCTGAATTTCCGGGCCGACCCACAGGGTGCTGGTCATCGCGCCAGTCTGGCCTGGCTGTACCAGCACCGGCTGAGATTTGTAGCCGATGGCAGCAATGCCGTTACCCAGATTAGCGGTATAGAAGTTGTTGGTGCCGTCATTACGCGGAACCCACGCCGTTGCGAAATACTGTTGCAACATTGCCACCCAGCCGTTGTGCGCGCTGACGTTCAGGTTTTCGTTTTCGGCAATGGTCTCGAATTTGTATTTCTCATACTTCTCATCAGGCGTGGAGTACGCTGCGCCACGGAAAGTATGCAGCGCAAAGTTGCTGCTACCGGTGTCGCGATGAGAAGGCAGATTGATGGATTGCTTCAACTGACCAAAGGTGGAGATCTCCAGCGGTTTTTCGCCGGCGTTCTGCACGCTGTAGTTCACATTGACAGCATACTCACCGCGCTTCAGTACAAACGTTTTAGTAAACGTGTTGCCAGCGGAGTCAGTGTAGGTCATCGGGATCTGCAGTTCGTTCTGACCATCCGCCAGCACAAAGGCGTCTTTTTCGACGTTGTACTGTGGACGTGGGCCGTTAGCCGGGTTATCCGGGCCGTCACGACCTGTCAGGCCACTTTGTGCCTGATAAATGAACTGCGGAGTTGTTTCCAGTAACTGGAACGGCTCTTTAGAACCGAGCTCTTTCGGGTAAGCCGGCAGCTGAGCCTGCTCAACATCACCACCACGGGTGTTGATGGTCAGATCAAGCACGTCGGTTTTAACCGTAATCAGTTTCCCCTGGCCACTGGCCGGTACGCCCTGGTCTGCGGCGCTACCCGCTGCGGTGGTCGTTGTCTGCGTGGTCTGTTGAGTCTGAGGTTGCGGATTTTTATCCTGCTCCCAGGCTTGCCAGATCATGAAAGACACGAACAGCAAAGCGATGACTAAAAGATTGCGTTGCGAATCCATCGTTAGTGTTCTCTGGTATCAAATGGTCCGGGTGGGACGGGATCGTCACCACCAGGGTGTAAAGGGTGGCATTTTAATACGCGTTTCACCGTCAACCAACTGCCTTTTATCACTCCAAACCTGCGCAATGCCTCAATTCCGTAGCTTGAACAGGTTGGCGTGAAACGACAATGCGGCCCAAGCAGCGGACTGATCAGGCGTTGATAGACCCTTATAAGGCCTATCAGGACCCGCGAGCCAGGCGACAGTGGCGGCGCCATAATTTTTCCAACGCTTCCGAGAGAGCACGGTTATCGAGGTCAGCAACCCCCTTTTTCGCCACGACCACGAAATCCATTGCTGGAAGCTCGTGCTGACGCAGACGGAAGCTTTCACGCGTCAGACGTTTAATCCGATTGCGTTCATGGGCACGTCGAACGTTTTTCTTGGCGACGGTAAGACCGATACGGGGATGCCCCAGCGAATTCAGGCGGCCGAGGATGGTGATTTGCGGCGTGCCAGCCCGTTGTGGCTGCTGGAAGACGAATGTGAAATGATTGGGAGTTAACAAACGTAACTCCCTGGGAAATGCGAGCTTAACCACTCAGGGGTTAGCTTTATTACTTGGAAACGGTCAGACGAGAACGGCCTTTAGCACGACGACGTGCCAGAACCTGACGACCATTTTTAGTAGCCATACGAGCACGGAAGCCGTGAGAACGGTTGCGCTTCAGTACAGACGGTTGAAAAGTGCGTTTCATGGCGATTTCTACCTAAACTTGAATAAATTCAATGGCTTTTACAGATATCCGAGCAAACATCGAACGACGGACGTCGAAGCCATGGGTGATTAAAGAGGCCGGATTGTAATAATTGTACACTCCGGAGTCAATTCTCTTTCCTTAAATCCCTGCGTTTTTCGCACGTTTTCGCGTGGAAAATGAGCAGCATTAACGCCGTAATTACGGGCATTACGCGCCGGGGGGAAGATTATAAAGGCTGACGGGCAAAGCGCAAGGATCGCACGGGATCTTTATTAGATCGTTTAAGTAGCAAAGTGGCTTTACTCAGTAATTTTTCCAATATGCGTGCGAAATCCTGCAGCACTTCCCCAGGATCGTTTACACTTACCCGCTTCTGGATCATCCTGTGGATAAATCGGGAAGAATCTGTGAGAAACAGAAGATCTCTCGCGCAGTTTAGGCTATGATCCGCGGTCCTGATCGTTTCAACGGATCCTGGTCAGGCTTTAACGCGACATTCTTCAGGTGCGCCATGGTGTCGCCTTTAGGATCCCGTGTATAACCGCAGAAAGCGGTTCGTGCGTCACCCTCATGCAGGGTCTTTTCGACGTGCGCCAACAATCATGAATGTTTCAGCCTTTGTCATTATCGACTTTTGTTCGAGTGGAGTCCGCC